>NZ_CP030055.1:0-4800000 GCF_015291645.1 Bradyrhizobium sp. CCBAU 53340 | reverse complement strand
GTAGACCGGGAAGTCGGCCTTCTGGACCGGCGTGATGCTGACGGGCACGGCGGCGGCGCGCGGCGCGCCCTTCTGTGCGGTCTGGGCTTTCGCGGCCTCCGCGGCCTGATATCGCTTCCAGCCGTAGTAGCCGCCACCGGCCACGGCTGCGATGATGACAATCCACAGGATCGGCCGTGACTTTTTCATATGTGAGCGTCGGCTTGTATGCCCAAAACAACGAATTGCGGGGCTATCAAAGGGTTCCAGCGAGGCTTGTATAATACACGCCAAGTTCCGGAGTAAACAGCACTATCCGTTGAGAATCCTAAACAATTGGAAAGCTTTGCACCCCGTAGGCAACGGTGTGATGCAGCGGTGTGCAGTCCTGCATTTTCCCGCCGTGAGCGATCAACGTGCAAAGAATTGGGAATGCTCGCGAGTGGTGTGGACGAGGCTGTCCGACACGCTCGCCATGGCGCAGGCGCGAGGCGAACAAAGTCTATCTTTGCAAGAACGGTTCTAAATCGTCCGGGCGGCGTTTGGGTTGTCAGCAAAATCGCCGTCGTCCATATCGGCGCCGCCACATCAGGAGTGCGGAATGGACGAATTGAACGGCAAGCTGATCGCGTGTCAGATTCTGATCACGGGGTTGATCGCGCGCGTCGCCAATGAGCAGCGCGATCCCTTGCGTTTCCTCACCGACTTCCGCGACGAGATCAAGGCTGTCGTCAATGGTGTCAACATTGCCGGCATGGACAACACCGATCGCGTGCGTGCGACGGCGCAGCGCACCGTCGACGAATTGTTTTCGCTGATGAAGCCGCCGAGCAGCGACTGAGCTGTGGTCTAATTCAGCCTGATCCCGCGCATTCTTCATGCGTGTCTTAGAACGAGTCCAATTTTTGTTTAGATCCGTTCAAGCTGAAATCTAGAATCGTTTTGATCTGGACGTATTCAAGCGTTCTCGCGGCTCGCTCGCATTGACCCGCTATTTTGCCGCCGATACCAACAGCCCATGCGCTCGTCGAAGTGAATGAGCGCACATGAATGTGGGGCCTGTTGTAATGGGGCAGATGGTCGCGCCGAAGTCGTTGCGTTCGGTCGCAGTGTTCGATCTGGCGGATGAGAAGCCGTCGGGTGTTTCCAAGAAAGTCTCGGCCGTCGCGAGCCTGATCGCGGTCGCGTCGGTGTCAAGCGGCGCAGAAGCGCAGCAGTCGGATCTGCCGCCGGTAACGGTCGATGCGCCGATTCAGCGTTTGCGTCCGACGGCTTCAAAGCCAACCCCGGATCAAGTTCGCGCCCGCAACGCTCTTCGGCGCGCTGCGCAGCGCCAGCAGGCCGCGCAGACGGCTCCGGCGACGTCCTCCGGTCCCGCCGACGCCAGCCCCTATGCCGATCCCGCCGCGCCGTACAAGGTCGACCACGTTCAGGCCGGCGGCAAGTTTCCGGAGAAGCTGGTCGACACGCCGAAATCGATCACTGTCCTCAGCAAGGAAGTGCTTGCGGACAAGAACGCCACGACGTTGAAGCAGGCCATTCTCAGCACAGCGGGTGTGACGCTGGGCTCGGGCGAGGGCGGCAACGCTTTCGGCGATCGCTTCTTTATTCGCGGCTTCGATGCGCGCAATGACATTTTCATCGACGGCGTGCGCGATTCCGGGGTCAGCGTCCGTGAAAACTTCTTTACCGAGCAGGTCGAGATTCTACGCGGTCCCGGTTCGACTTTCGCAGGCCGTGGTGTTGCCGGCGGTGCGATCAACATCGTCACCAAGCAGGCAAACACGGAGAAGAGCTTCTACAACATGGACACGACGTTTGGCACCGACCAGACCAAGCGTGTCACGCTCGACGTCAACCAGGTGATCAACCCGACTTTCGCAGTTCGCGCCGGCGGCCTGTTTCAGGATGCCAATGTTGCCGGCCGCGACTTCGTGAAGGACAATCGCGACGGTGCTTTCGTCGCGACGACCTGGAAGCCAACCGACGCGATCAAGATCACAACCGATTACATTCATACCGAATTGACCGGCGTGCCGGATTTCGGCGTGCCCTATTATCGCCCGAGCACTGCGTCGACCGCTGGCGGTCCGTTTCCCGACTTCGGTGCCAACCGCAACAACTGGTACGGCCAGATCAACCGCGACTTCTACCGGACAGGTCAGGACATCGGCACGCTCAATGCGGAAGTGCAGATCACGCCCGATCTGATCGTCAGCAACAAGTTCCGCGCGTCCCGCTCGACCCAGAACTACATCGGAACGCTGCCGGAGAGTCCTGTCATTGCCACGCCGCTTTCAGCCTCGACGCTCACGATGAATCCGCAGAGTCGCCTGCAGATTACCGACGTGCTCGCCAACCAGACCGAGGCGACTTACAAATTCCAGGATGGGGCCGGCTTCAAGCATACCGCGCTGGCGGGGATCGAAGTCGATCGCGAGAGATCGTCGATCGACAAATATCTGGGCCTCACCTCGGAGGGAAACGGAATCCCCGTTAGTCCTTCCGGTTCACCAACGGGTGTCAGCGTCTTCTATCCGCAAGATACGTATCTGCCGGGCAGGGCGCTCGTACTGGCCGGCCTGCCGACCAAGATAGGCATCGATACCGTCAGTGGTTACGTCATGGATAGCGCAAACTATCATGATTTTCTGATCCTCAACGGCGGCTTCCGCTACGACAATTACAACGTCAACACGTCGGGCTACGGAACGATCGGTGGCGTAACCCAGTTCGGCCAGCAGTCGGCTGAATTCCTGATCCCGAACTTCAACCTCGGTCTGACGCTCAAGCCGCTGCCGAATGGCAGCGTCTACGTGGCATATGCGACGTCGGCAAACCCCGTGGGCGCCGAGTTCGACGGCACGAGCACCGCTTATGGCGGTCTCTCGCCTGTCCTCAACGGCAATTCGAACCAGATTTTCGGGCCGGAGAAGAACAGGGCGATCGAGTTCGGCACGAAATGGGAATTGTTCGACCGTCATCTCTTGCTGACAGCGGCGTTGTTCCAGACCGAAAAGGAGAATGCGCGCGAGTCGCGGAACATCACGGCGGCGACGACCACTGCGACTTGCCCCTATCCCGTCACGGTGCCACCGACCACCGGCGCGGTCTCCTGCATTACCGCCGGTGCGGCCTATCGCATCCGCGGTATCGATCTCGGCATCGGCGGCAAGATCACCGACAAATGGAGCGTGTTCGGTGGCCTGGTGCTGATGCAGTCGGAGGTGACGAAGTCGCTGGCTCCGCCGGCTAACGCGACGCTTTATGCTTCGAACATTGGCTTGCCGCTCGCCAACGTCGCACACCAGTCCTTCAGCATGCTGACCAAGTACCAGCTCAACGACACCTGGGAGCTGGGCGGGCAGGCGGTGTACCGCTCGAAAATTTACGGCGGCACTTTGCTTGCGGCCAACCAGGGTACGTCGATTCCGAGCTATTGGCGGTTCGATGCGTTCGCCGAAGCGAAGATCAACAAGAACTGGCAGTTGAAGCTGTTCGTCAACAACATCTTCGACAAGCGCTACTACGACGCGCTGTACCAGAGTGCCGCGCCCTTCGTGCTCGAAGCCCCGGGACGCGCCGCCTATCTGGTTCTGTCCGCGCGCTACTGATGGAGACGTGACGAGGTGCCATGCTGACATGCATAGAAGGCGTTCTGAGCAAAGATGATGTGGCCGAGTTTCGCCGCATCATCGATGCCAGCGAATGGGAAGACGGTCGGTCCACCGCGGGCGCGCAGTCAGCCATGGTCAAGCGCAACGAGCAGTTGCCGCCTGACAGCGAGGTCGCGCGCAAGCTCGGCAATCGCATCATCTCGGCACTGACGTCGAACCCGCAGTTCCTGGCGGCGGCGATCCCGCTGCAGATTTACCCGCCGCTGTTCAATCGCTATGCGGCGAGCGGCGGCCACCATTTCGGCCTGCATGTCGACAACGCGATCCGCGGCGACCGCCTGACCGGCCTTCGTATCCGCACCGATCTTTCGGTCACGCTGTTCCTCAGCGAGCCCGAGGATTACGACGGTGGCGAACTTGTGATCGAGGACAGCTACGGCTCGCACGAAGTCAAGCTGCCGGCCGGGGACTGCGTGCTCTATCCCGCGACCAGCCTGCATCTCGTCACGCCGGTGACGAGGGGGGCACGGGTTGCATCTTTCTTCTGGCTTCAGAGCATGATACGTGACGATCAAGCTCGCAGCACGATCTTTGACCTCGACAGTGCCATTCAGGCGCTGGTGCAACGGCTCGGGCGTGACGATCCCGAAACGGTCAAATTGACGGGTATCTATCACAACCTCATTCGCGCCTGGGCCGAAGTATGAAGATCACATCTTTCCAAGCAAGCCTTGCTGCAGTTGCGCTGCTGGCGGCCACCTGGCTCGCAGTCCCTGTTTCTGCCCAGACACATACCCAGCCGGCGGCACCGGCACCCGTGGCAACTCAGCCGGCTCCGGCTGCTCCCGCAGTCGCGGCACAGCCGGTTGCGGCGCCCGCGCCATCGGCGGCGCCCGTGGCTGCGACGCGCAGCGCACCCGCGACCGACGCTGTCGTGGCCCCGGCATCCGCGGCGGGCGGCGTTGCACCAAAGGCCGGCATCGCACCGGCGATGAAGGAATTGTCGCCTTGGGTGATGTTCATATCCGCTGACGTCATCGTGAAGGCGGTGATGATCGGCCTTGCCTTCGCTTCGCTCGTAACCTGGACGGTCTTCATCGCGAAATCGATCGAGCTGTCGGTCGCCTCCGCCAGGCTGCGTTCGGCGCTGAGGAAAATTGCGGAGGCACGCTCGCTCGCGGACGCACAGATGGCGCTCGGCACCAAAGAGGGCATCCTGCCGTCCTTCCTTTCGGCGGCGCTGCATGAGGCGCGGATGTCGGCGGGCCTCTCCAGCGATGCCAGCATCAAGGAGCGCGCGGCGTCGAGTTTCGCCGAGATCGTGCGCGCGGAAGCGCGCCGCATCCGCATCGGCATGGGCTTCCTCGCCACCATCGGCTCGACATCGCCCTTTGTCGGTCTGTTCGGCACCGTCTGGGGCATTATGAACAGTTTTATTGGCATCTCGAAGTCGCAGACCACCAATCTTGCTGTGGTTGCCCCTGGCATCGCCGAGGCGCTGCTCGCCACTGCCATCGGTCTCGTCGCGGCAATTCCCGCCGTCATCATCTACAATCACTTCTCCCGTGTGACGAAGGGCTATCTCGAGCTGGTCAGCCGCGCTTCGGGGGCGGCGGCGCGGCTGTTGTCGCGCGATCTCGACCGCAGCCACGGCGGCGCGCATTCGCGCGCGGCGGAGTAAGCCATGGCCGTCTCGCTCACCGACAACGATGACGACGACGATTTCTCCGAGACGCATGACATCAACGTCACGCCGTTCATCGACGTCATTCTGGTGCTGCTGATCATCTTCATGGTCGCAGCCCCGCTGTCGACGGTCGACTTGCCGATCGATTTGCCGACCTCGAGCGCGACGCCGCAGAAGAAGCCGGACAAGCCGACCTATCTCAGCATCAAGCGCGATCTGGGACTTGCGATCGGAGAAGACTCGGTCAACCGGGCTGACTTGATCAGGACGCTCGACGGATTGTCCGACATGAGCAAGGATAAATACATCTTCCTCCGTGCCGACCGCTCGGTACCATACGGCGAGCTGATGGGCGTGATGGAGTTATTGCGTTCGGGCGGCTATACGCGGGTCAAGCTGGTCACGCTGGAGGGTGTCAGTGCTCCGGCGGGGCCGGCTGCCGCAGGCCCAGTACAGCCTTAAGGGGCGCCATGTCCGAGTCCGAGCTCAGATCATCCCGGGGGCTGTGGATATTGGCCGCGATAGCGGCGCTCGCGCTCCATCTGGGTGGCGCGGCACTTGCACTCGCAAATTTGCGAGCCGGCGATGGTGATGAGGGATTGGGCGCAGCGGGAGCTGAGTTCGCGGTCGAGCTGGCATCCTCGGAGGCTCAACCTACCGATAAGCCGACTGGGCCCAGCGACTCTGAAGCGCAAGAGGAGCGCCCCGAGCTACCGCAGCAGAAGGCCGAGACCCAGGAGACTCAGCTTCCACAGGATCGGCCGCAACAGGTCGAGGATCCAGACCGCATCGTCGCCGAGCATCAGGCGAAGAAAGAGCAAGACGACGATCCGAAACTAGCTGCTGTTGAAACTCCGGCCATGGAGGCGCAACAAAAGCAGATCGACATGGTGCGGCAGACGTTTGAGGACGCGACCCGCGAAGCCGATAAGGCGCTCGCGCCCGTGGTCGGCATTGGCAAAGATATCCTCAAGCTGACCGAAGACTGGAACCGGAAGATCAGCGCGCACATCAAGCTGCACCAGGTCAATCCGGAGGGCAAGGAAAACAACAATCAAGCGGTGAAAGTGACTTTTACCCTCAACCGGAGAGGGAACGTGCTTTCGGCCGATGTGGTGCAGTCGTCCGGGGATCCCGCTTACGATGCAGCCGCCATCTCGATGATACGGAAGTCTGATCCTTTCGAGCCGCCGCCTGCCAAGCTGACCGAAGATCGTTTCGAGCGGACCATCGAAATCAAATTTACGCCGCCTGACGCAAAGAAGAAAAAGAAGACGGCTCAGCGCCAGTAGAACTTGATCCCCACATAGACCACGACCAGACAGGCGAAGATCAACGCCACCGGGAGCGGACGTTTCTGGGTTCCTCCGACTGCTGCCGCCCCGAAGAAGCTGGTCTTCTTCGGTTTGGGCGCCGGGCGGCGGAAGGCGGTAACATTGTCCGTCGCCGGTTCGGCCGGCCGGCTGCGGACGTCGGGCGGGTTCCCGCCGCCGCCCATCTCCAGATAATAGGATTTGTAGACCTCGGCGATGGCGGCCTCGGTCGCCTCGCCCTCGCTCATCCGCTCCAACAGCTTCTTGTAGCCGTCGAGGAAGCCCTGTGCGTCCGGAGGCAGCGCCGACAACCCATTCAGCTTGGCCATCATCTTCCAGGTGGCGAAATCGGCGCGGGCACGGGTGTCGGCGCGTCGCGCGATCAGCATATCGGCAGCTTTGACCAAGTTGGCCTCTAGCCCTTCGGCTTTGTCTTCAAGGATATCGAATACGGCTTCAACTACGCATTGCCGGTAGCCAAGAGAACAGCTTGAATCACATAACCGGTCAACGTTCGCAGTATTGCTGAAATAACATCAAGATTTAGACCGAACTGGGAACCCGCCAGCGGCAATAGGATCAGGAGCGCGATCAGGATCAGCATGCCGAATGGCTCGAGCCGGGACAGCGGCAAAGCGAGCGGCCGAGGCAATAGCCCGACTGCGACCCGTCCGCCGTCGAGCGGCGGGATCGGCATCATGTTGAAGACCGCCAGCACGGCATTGATCAGCAGTGCATTCTTGAGATTGTCAAAGATCCATTGCGCTGAACCCGCCGGCGCCATGGGCAAAGCGTGGAGCGCGAGGCCCGCGAGCAACGCTAGCAGGATGTTGGTGATGGGGCCGGCGAGGGCGACCCAGACCATGTCCAGCTTTGGATTGTTGAGCTTGCGAAAATTGACCGGCACGGGCTTGGCGTAGCCGAACAGGAACGGCGAATGCGCAAACAGCAGCATCGCCGGCAGGATCAGCGTGCCGAACGGATCGATATGACGGAGCGGGTTGAAGCTGACGCGGCCGAGCTGCCAGGCGGTGTTGTCGCCGAGACGGTGCGCGACGAAGCCATGCGCGGCCTCATGGAAGGTGATGGCGAGCACCAGCGGCAGCACCCAGACTGAGAGATCATAGAGGGAAATGTTCACGTCGCATCCGTTCCGGTTTTGCCAATCGCCTTGCAGACGACCTGGCCAATCCCGGTGCAGCAACGCTTCAGGTCAACATAGGCGGGCCGGTTCCGAAATGCCACGCTGCAAATGATCGGCGAGCATCGCCGCCGGCCGCGACAGATTGCGCGCGCGGTGGAGGCGGATGTCTGCCACAGGCAGCGGCGGCAAGCCGTCGCCCGGCCCGAGCGGGCGAAGGCGAGGCGGCAGGGTGCCGGCCTTGACCACGGTGACCGCGAGGCCCTGCGCGGCGATGGATTCCACCGCCGCCAGCGTCCGGCTGACAAAGGCCAGCCGCCACGGCCGGCCAGCCCGATCGAGCGCTTCCGCGGCCCACTGGCGAAACAGGCAACCAGGCGGATAAAGCGCGACCGGCAGGGTGCCTTCTGCCCTGGCGCGAGGGGTGGCAGCCGCCGCCCAGACGGCTTGCTCCTGCCGCAACAGCTCGCCGTCGCCGCGTCCTTGCGGATGCATGGCGATGACAACGTCATAGGCTTCGCCGAGCCGGGCGGGCATGGTCGCGGTCAGGCCGGTCTCGATCTCGACCCGGACCGTCGGGTGGTCTTTGGCAAAGCTTGCCAGCAGCGGTGGAATGACGATCGTGCCGTAATCGTCCATCACGCCGAGGCGGATGACGGCCTCCGGCTCGCGTGCACGCAGCGCGCTGACTGCTTCTGCATGGAGAGCAAGGATGCGCTGCGCATAGGCGCGCAGTTCGTCGCCCGCCGCGGTCGGCACGACGCCAGTCCGATTGCGCTGAAACAGCCTTGTGCCGATCCGTTGCTCCAGACGCCTGACCTGTACGCTCACCGCCGATTGGGTCCGGTTCAACTGATTAGCTGCGCGCGTGAACGAGCGTTGCTCGGCGACGGCGAGAAAGGCCTTCAGGAGATCGGGATCGAGATCGGGTGCGGTCATGACCGAACGTTATCGCAGCATGACGGAAATTCCATTCCCAGTTTCGGCACGCCTCGTATGCTGTCCGTCAAGCATTCCAGGGGAGGGATCGTGGGCGAGATTCTTGGCGTTCTGGCCGCGGTGCTCTCGAGCGCGCTGGGCGGCACCTCGATCGGTGCCACGCGCTATCTCGTTGGCAGTATCGATCCGCTGGCGATCGGCTCGTTCCGGTTCGGCATTGGCTTTCTGCTGTTGTTGCCGCTGACCCTGCTGCGTGGCGATCGCTGGCCAGAGCGGGCCGATTGGGTTGCCTCATTCGGGCTCGGCATCCTGTTCTTCGCGCTGTTTCCGATCCTGTTCAACGCATCGCTGATCTTCACGACAGCCGCACGCGGTGCGCTCGCGTTGTCGACGCTGCCGTTGTTGTCGCTCGTGATCGGCGCCGCACTCGGCGCCGAAGCTCTAACCTGGCGGAAATCGATCGGCGTCGTGGTGGCGACATCAGGCGTTGCCGTCGCGCTCCTTACCGATCTCGGCTCGGCGCCATCAGGCGCCTGGCGCGGTGATCTCCTGATGATGGCAGCGGCGCTGTGTATGGCGCTGTACGGCATCTGGTCGAAGCCGCTGATCCGGCGCTCCAGTCCGATCGCCTTCACGACCATGAGCATGGCAGCGGGCGCCGCCAGCCTCATCCTGCTCTCGTGTTTCCGCGGCAGCTTTGCGCCCGTCGCGGGCTTTGGCACGCCGCAATGGCTGGCAGCGCTGTATCTCGGCGCGTTCGGTGCAGCACTGACATTCTATCTCTGGGCCTTCGCGCTGGAGCGGACCACGCCGACGCGGGTGGCGATCTCGGTGACGGTCAATCCGATCACGGCATCGCTGGTCGGTGCGTGGCTGCTGAACGAGCCGCTGCGCTGGAATCTCGCGGCGGGAATCGTCGCGGTGTTCGCCGGGATCTGGACGGCCACGACGACAGGACAGCGCATGCAGGCCGCCGGCATCTCCGCGTCGAGCGGGCCCTGACTTCACGCCGGAATCGTCGTCTCGTATTGCTTCAGGCCGTCGTCAAGCTTCACCCAGGCGAGCTTTTCCGAGACCCAGATGTGCTCGGTCGGCGCAAACGCATTCCGGTCGTCGAAGGTCGCGAGCGCCACGCCGGCCAGCGTACCGTTGCGGCGCCAGGCGAACAGCCGCGTGCCGCAGGTCTTGCAGAACACGCGGTCGATGTTTTCGGACGACGCATAGCGGCCGGTGTCACCCTCGACGGTGAGTGCTTTCTGGTCGAACTGGGCGCGCGCGAAATAGGGCGAGCCCATCGCCTTCTGGCAGATGCGGCAATGGCAGATGCGCACGTTCAGCGGCTCGCCTTCCGCCTTGAACCGTACCGCGCCGCACAGGCATCCGCCTTCCCGGATCATGATCGCCTCAATAGGTTGCGCGTCCGCCCGAGATATCGAACACCGCGCCGGTGGAGAAGGCGCAATCCTCGGACGCAAGCCAGGCCACCATCGCGGCCAGCTCCTCGACCTGCACGAAGCGCGCCTTGGGGATTTTCGACAGCATGAAATCGATGTGCTGTTGGGTCATCTGGTCGAAGATCGCGGTCTTGGCCGCGGCTGGTGTCACCGCGTTGACGAGAATGTCGTGGGCGGCGAGCTCCTTGCCGAGCGACTTCGTCAGCGCGATCAGGCCGGCCTTGGACGCCGAATAGTGCGAAGCGTTCGGGTTGCCTTCCTTGCCGGCGATCGAGGCGATGTTCACGATGCGCCCGTATTTCTGCCTGAGCATCACAGGTACGATCGCCTTGCAGACGATGAAGGGGCCATCGAGGTTGATGCGCAGGACTTTCCGCCATTCCTCGAGATCGGTCTCCCAGACCGGCTTGTTGATGCCGGCAATGCCGGCATTGTTGACGAGGATATCGATCTTGCCGAAGGCTTTGAGCGTCGCATCACGCGCCTGATCGACGCCGGTGGTGTCAGTGACGTCAACCGTGAAGACTTTGGTGTGGTCGCCAATCTCCTTGGCGGTCTTCTCGGCCAGTGCGGCATCGAAATCCCAGATCGCGACTTTGGCGCCGGAGGCGACGAAGCGCTCGGTGATGGCGCGGCCAAAGCCCTGCGCGCCGCCGGTGACGACAGCGACGCGGCCGTTGAGATCAATCTTGTTCATGGGGCGTGCCCGGGGTGTCAGAGCATGTAGCCGCCGTCGACGACGAGATCGACGCCGGTGGTGAAGGCGCTCTCGTCGCTGCCGAGATAGACCGCCATATTGGCGATTTCGTCGGCGGTGCCGAGCCGTCCCATCTTCTGGCGGGAAATGAACATTTCCTTGCCCTGCGGTCCCTGCGCGGCGGCGCGGTCGAGCATCGAAGGCGTCTCGACGGTGCCGGGGCAGATCGAGTTGCAGCGGATGCCCTTGGTGATGAAGTCGAGCGCGACCGCGCGCGACAGCAGCGACACCGCCGCCTTCGAGGAGCTGTAGACGTAGCGGTTCGCCGGCGGCCTCAAGGCCGCGCAGGACGAGATATTGACGATGCTGCCGCCGCCGCCCGCGATCATGTCGGGCAGGAAGGCCTTGATGGTCCGGTGCATCGACTTGACGTTGAGGTCGAACGAGAAGTCGAAATCCTCTTCCGAGCATTCCAGGATGGTGCCGTGATGCACGAAGCCGGCGGCGTTGAGCAGGATGTCGATCTTGCCGACGCGTTTTGCAAAAGCGTTGACTTCGGCGGTGTTGCGGACGTCGAGCTTGGCGACCTCGGCGATGCCTTCCTTGGTCAGATCAGCAATGCCGGCCTCGTTGATATCGGTGGCGATGACGGTTGCGCCCTCACGCGCGAATGCGACGGCGCATGCGCGCCCGATGCCTGCCGCTGCAGCCGTGATGACGGCGCGCTTGCCCTTGAGGCGGTTGGCCATGGTGTTGTTCTCCCTAATGTTCGTTCCGATGCTAACCCCACGTCATTGCGAGAAGCTCGTAACAAAATTGCGGAGCAATTTTGCACCGATGCGACGAAGCAATCCAGACTGTCTCCGCGGAGATATCTCTGGATTGCTTCGCTTCGCTCGCAATGACGGTGTGGGCGTCAGTGATTATCCCGCGGCACGCCAAACGCGGTGGCAACGTTCTGGTAGCGCGTGGCGAGCTCTATGCACCCGCCGGTCGATTGCTGGCCGACGGTATTGCGATAGATCTCCTGCCATGGCGTCTGGTTCGGCGGATGCTTGAAGCCGCCGGCGGCCTTGAGGTCTGCGTGGCGCTTCTTCAGCTCCTCGTCCGAGATCAGGATGTTGGCGCTGCCCTTATTGAGGTCGATGCGAACCTTGTCGCCGGTCTTGAGGACGGCGAGCCCGCCGTTGGCGGCAGCTTCCGGCGAGGCGTTGAGGATCGACGGCGAGCCCGAGGTGCCGGACTGGCGGCCGTCGCCGATGCAGGGCAGGGACAGGATGCCACGTTTGATCAGCGCCGCCGGCGGCTGCATGTTCACGACCTCGGCGCCTCCAGGATAACCGATCGGGCCGGTGCCACGGATGAACAGCACGCAGTGCTCGTCGATGTCGAGCGAAGCATCGTCGATCCGCTCGTGATAATCCTCCGGCCCCTCGAACACGATGGCGCGGCCTTCGAAGGCGTTCAGATCTTTCGGATTGCTGAGGTAGCGGTCGCGAAACTCCTTGGAGATCACTGAGGTCTTCATGATCGCGGAATCGAACAGATTGCCCTTCAGCACCAGGAAGCCGGCGTCCTTCACCAGCGGTTTGTCGTAGGCACGGATGACGTCGTTGTCGGGCTGAGCCGCGTTCTTGCAGTTCTCGCCGATGCCGCGGCCATTGACCGTGACCGCGTCCTCATGGATGCGCTTGTGCTTCATCAATTCGCGCACCACGGCGGGCACGCCGCCGGCGCGGTGGAATTCCTCGCCGAGATAGAAGCCGGCCGGCTGCATGTTGACCAAGAGCGGCACGTCGTGGCCGAATTTCTGCCAGTCGTCGATCGACAGCTCGACACCAATATGGCGGGCGAGGGCGTTGATGTGGATCGGCGCGTTGGTTGAGCCGCCGATCGCCGAATTGATGACGATGCAGTTCTCGAACGCCTTGCGGGTCAGGATGTCCGAGGGCTTGAGGTCTTCCCAGACCATCTCGACGATGCGTTTTCCTGTCTCGTAGGCGATCTGGCCGCGCTCGCGATAGGGGGCGGGGATGGCCGCGCAGCCCGGCAGCGAGAAGCCGAGTGCTTCGGCAAGGCCGTTCATGGTCGAGGCCGTGCCCATGGTGTTGCAATGGCCGACCGAGGGCGCCGAGGACGCAACGATCTCCATGAACTCCTCATAGTCGATCTCGCCGGCGGCGAGGCGCTCGCGCGACTTCCAGACGATGGTGCCGGAGCCGGTGCGCTCGCCATTGTGCCAGCCGTTGAGCATCGGGCCGCCCGACAGCACGATCGCGGGCAGGTTGACGGTCGCCGCCGCCATCATGCAGGCCGGCGTGGTCTTGTCGCAGCCGGTGGTCAGCACCACGCCGTCGAGCGGGTAGCCGTAGAGGACCTCGACGAGGCCGAGATAGGCGAGGTTGCGGTCCAGCGCCGCGGTCGGACGCTTGCCAGTCTCCTGGATCGGATGGGTCGGGAACTCCATCGCAATGCCGCCGGCCTCGCGGATGCCTTCGCGGACGCGATGGGCCAGTTCGATATGGTGGCGGTTGCAGGGGGAGAGGTCGTTGCCGGTCTGGGCGATGCCGATGATCGGCTTGCCGGATTGGAGCTCGGCGCGGGTCAGGCCGAAATTCAGATAGCGCTCCATATAGAGCGCGGTCATGCCCGGATTGTGCGGGTTGTTGAACCAGTCCTGCGAGCGAAGGTGGCGGCGCGTGCCGTTGCCGGCGGGCGCATGCCCATTGGTTGGTTTTTTTGTCACGGGTTTCTCCTTCAATGCAAACGCACGGTCCGATGTCGGGGATATCGGCCGGTGCGCTGCCCGGCAGCGCGAGCATGGTACAACCGCCCGCCTGCTGGCGAACGTTTCCTCACAATCGCGATACTACTCATGGCTCGTTGGTAACGCTATCATTTTGTACGGCCGGTGACCATTCCGGCGCGCGCGGGCCGGTCGCCGGCCGCTGCGTCTGCGAGCTCTGCCGCTCGATCACCGTGAAGCCGAGATCGAGCACGGGCTGTTCGGGACGCTTGCCTTCGATCGCCTCGATCAGCATCGCGGCAGCCGTGCTGCCCATCTCATAGCGGTTGGTCCGCACGCTGGTCAGCGTCGGCACCGAGGAGGCCATGAATTCGAGGTCGTTGAAGCCGACGATCGCGATCTGATCGGGGACGGCGATCTCGCGGCGCCGGCACTCGAAGAGAACGCCGAGCGCGAGGTCGTCATTGGCGCAGAACACCGCGTCGATGTCGGGTTCGCGCGCAATCAGATCGGCGAACAGCGCGCCACCGAGGGTCACCGAGGTCGGCGTTGCCGTCGTCACGATCAGTCTTTGGTCGAACAGGCCGGCGTCCTTCATGGCCGCGACATAGCCGTCGAGCCGGCGCTGCACCCGCGGATCCATGCGCGCGCCGACGAAACCGATCCTGCGGCGACCTTGATCGAACAGATGCGTAATCGCTGCGCGCGCCGCATCATAATGGGAAAATCCGATCATCATGTCGACCGGATTGGGCCCGATCTCCATGATCTGGACGATCGGGCAGTCGGCGGCCTCCAGCATCGCGCGCGATTCCGCGGTCTGGTCGATGCCCGTGACGATCAGTCCCGCCGGCTTCTGGGCCAGAAACAGCCGCAGCAGCTTCTCTTCCTGGAGAATGGAGTAGCGCGTGTTGGACAACTGGATCGAGTAGCGGCTGCCTTCGGAGGCGTCATAGATGCCGCGCAGGACGTCGGAGAACACGTTGTTGGTCAGTGACGGAATCAAGACACCGATCACCTCGGTGCGCTGCGAGGCCAGCGCGCGTGCCGCAAGGTTCGGCACATAGCCGAGCTCGCGTGCCGCGCTTTCGACCCGCGTCCGCTTGGCGATCGACAGCGCTTCGGGATTGCGGAAGAAGCGGGACGCCGTAATCGGGCTGACGCCAGCCAGCTCGGCGACTTCCGCCAGCCGAATCTTGCCAGACTTGGTGCGCTTTCGACCCATTTGTTGCTCTTAACACAGTCGCTCCCGCAAACAAAGGAACGTTGACAGCGCTACCAGCAACGACTAACCAAAGACAAATTGCCAAACCCGCACAAACTGCCGACAATGTTGCCTGTTAAGAGAGGCTTCGGGTCGGCGAAGTCCAGAAAAGCAAGACGGTGGCGGCGCGACGGTTGCGTCGTCTAAGTCGGAGGAGGGAGCTAGATGTCGTCTGTGCAAATCCGCGACGTGCGGAAATCGTTCGGCAATTTTGAAGTCCTGCACGGCGTGACGATCCCGATCGAGGACGGCCAGTTCGTCGTCCTGGTTGGCCCCTCCGGCTGCGGCAAGTCGACGCTTCTGCGCATGCTCGCAGGTCTCGAGAACATCACATCAGGCACGATCTCGATCGGCGACCGCGTCGTCAACAATGTCCAGCCCAAGGAGCGGGACATTGCGATGGTGTTCCAGAATTACGCGCTCTACCCGCATATGACGGTCGCCGAGAACATGGGCTTCTCGCTGAAGCTGCGGAATGCCGGCTCCGACGAGATCAACAAGCGCGTCAAGCGCGCCGCCGAGATCCTCGCACTGTCGCCGCTGCTCGACCGCTATCCGCGCCAGCTCTCCGGCGGCCAGCGCCAGCGCGTCGCCATGGGCCGGGCCATCGTGCGCGATCCCCAGGTGTTCCTGTTCGACGAGCCGCTCTCGAACCTCGACGCCAAGCTGCGCGTCGCCATGCGCACCGAGATCAAGGAGCTGCACCAGCGGCTCAAGACCACGACCGTCTACGTCACCCACGACCAGATCGAGGCCATGACCATGGCCGACAAGATCGTCGTGATGCATGACGGCATCGTCGAGCAGATGGGCACGCCGCTCGAGCTCTATGACAAGCCGGACAACCAGTTCGTCGCCGGCTTCATCGGCTCGCCCGCCATGAACTTCCTGAAGGGCCATGTGCGCGTGAACGGCGTTGCGACCTTCGAGGGGCCGAACGGCGTCAAGCTGCCGCTCAAGACCGCGCCGGCCGCCTCCGACGGCAAGCCCGTGGTTTACGGCGTCCGTCCCGAGCATTTCACCATTGCCGACGACGGCGCCGACGCCGAGATCGTCGTGGTCGAGCCGACCGGCTCGGAGACGCAGGTGTTTGCGAAGGTCGGTGGTGAGCAGGTGGTCGCGGTCTTCCGCGAACGTCACCAGTTCAACCCGGGCGATAAGGTCAAACTGAAGCCCGATCCGGACGTGATTCACTTGTTTGACGAGGCGACAGGCAAACGCCTGTAGCGACTTTAGAGCGACCAAATACAATTAAAAAATCAGGGAGAGAATGATGAGCGATTTCGACAGGCGAAGTGTGCTTAAAGCCGGCTTGGGCGGCGCAGCGTTGCTGGCCGGCCCCGGCATCGTCCCCGTCCGCGCGGCGGAGTGGACCAACACGCCGGAGCCGAACGCCTCCATCCGCGTGCTGCGCTGGAAGCAGTTCATCCAGGCCGAGTTCGACAAGTTCGCCGAGCAGACCAAGAAGTTCTCCGAGAAGACCGGCATCAAGGTGAAGCTCGAGGCCGAGAGCTGGGAGGACATTCGTCCCAAGGCCGCGGTCGCCGCCAATGTCGGCGCCGGTCCCGACCTGATCATCGGCACGCTCGACGATCCCCACAAATTCCCGGAGAAGCTGATCGACGTCACCGACGTGGCTCAATATCTCGGGGCCCAGTATGGCGGTTGGTATCCGGTCGCGGAGAAGTACGGCAAGAAGGGCAACAACTGGATCGCGATTCCGCAAGGCGCGACCGGCGGCTGTCTGAACTACCGCATCAGCCACGTGAAGGCTGCGGGCTTCGAGCAATTCCCGAAGGACACCGACGGCTTCCTCAAGCTGTGCCAGGCGCTGAAGAAGAACAACACGCCGGCCGGCTTCGCGCTCGGTCATGCCACCGGCGATGCCAACGGCTGGTGCCAGTGGGCGCTGTGGGCGTTCGGCGGCAAGGTCGTCGATGAGAAGAACCAAGTGGTGCTCGATTCTCCCGAGACGGTCGCGGCCCTCGAATACGTCAAGCAGCTCTATGCGACGTTCATTCCGGGCGTGCTGTCGTGGAACGACTCGAACAACAACAAGGCCTTCCTCAATGGCGAGCTCAGTCTCACGCTGAACGGCATCTCGATCTGGACAGTCGGCAAGACCTCTCCTGATCCCAAGCAGCAGGAGATCGCCAAGGACATGGACCATGCGCCGATGCCGATCGGTCCCGTGGGCAAGCCGACCGAGCAGCAGAACATCCTGGTCTACTACGGCTACAAGCACTCGAAGTATCCGAAGGCGGTCAAGGAATACATCAAGTTCATGATGGACAAGGAGAACTACGACGCCTGGGAGGTTGCCTCCAACGGCTACGTCTCGCCGCCGCTGCCGGCCTACAATGACAATCCGGTGTGGACCTCCGATCCCAAGATCACGCCGTACCGCGACTGCCTCAAGCGCTGTCTGGACAACGGATATGCCGGCGATCTCGGCTATGCCTCGGCCGCCGTCATGGGCGACTTCGTCGTGGTCGACATGTTCGCCGAAGCTGCCTCCGGCTCGGCCACGCCGCAGGAAGCAGCCAAGCGCGCTGCCGAGCGCGCCAAGCGCTACTACCAGGTCTGATCCGCACGCGCGGCGGCGTCCGGTTTGCCGGGCGCCGCCGTCGTCGTTCTCGAAGGGGAGTCCGACATGGCAGTCATTGCCGAGCCCGTCACCGCGCAGGTCAAGCGCAGCAGTCTGTGGACGAGGGCGTTCGAAAGCCGGAATTTTCTCGGCGCCATGTTCATGGTGCCGGCGATCGCCATCCTGGTCCTTTTCCTGGCTTACCCGCTGGCGCTCGGCTTCTGGCTCGGCATGACCGACACCAAGATCGGCGGCGTCGGCCGTTTCATCGGCTTCCAGAACTTCGTCTCGCTGTCCAAGGATTCCGTGTTCTGGCTGTCGGTGTTCAACACCATCTTCTACACGGTGTTCGCAAGCATCGTGAAATTCGCGATCGGTCTCTATCTGGCCCTGCTGCTCAACGAGCGGCTGCCGTTCAAGTCGATGATCCGCGCCATCGTGCTGCTGCCCTTCGTGGTGCCGACCGTGCTGTCGGCGATCGCATTCTGGTGGATCTATGACAGCCAGTTCTCGATCATCTCCTGGGTGCTGATCAAGGCGGGCCTGTTGACCCACTACATCGATTTCCTCGGCGATCCCTGGAATGCGCGCTGGTCGGTCGTGCTCGCCAACATCTGGCGCGGCGTGCCCTTCGTGGCCATCACGCTGCTGGCGGGCCTGCAGACCATCTCGCCCTCGCTCTATGAAGCCGCCAACCTCGACGGCGCCACCAACATGCAGCGCTTCCGCCACATCACGCTGCCGATGCTGTCGCCGATTATCGCGGTCGTGATGACGTTCTCGGTGCTGATGACGTTCACCGACTTCCAGCTCATCTACACCATCACCCGCGGCGGGCCGATCAACGCCACGCATTTGATGGCGACGCTGTCGTTCCAGCGCGCCATCACCGGCGGCAATCTGGGCGAGGGTGCGGCGATCTCGAACGCGATGATCCCGTTCCTGGTCGCCGCGATCCTGCTCAGCTTCTTCGGACTTCAGCGCTCGCGCTGGCAGCAGGGCGGGAGGGACTGACCATGACGACCGTGGACGATCAAAGCGTCGGAATGGACTATTTGGAAAGCTTCCCGAAGAAGTTTCTCCGGGTTTACCTTCCGCTTGGCCTGATCATCTTCTTCCTGCTGTTTCCGTTCTACTGGATGGCGGTGACGACGTTCAAACCCGACGCGGAAATGTACGACTACGAGAAGTACAATCCGTTCCTGATCGCGCATCCGACGCTGGAGCACATCAAGAAGCTGTTCTTCGACACCGACTATCCGCTGTGGATGTGGAACACCGTGATCGTCTCGGTGTCCTCGACCTTCATCTCGCTGTTCGCCAGCGTCTGCGCGGCCTATGCGATCGAGCGGCTGCGCTACAAGGGCTCGCGCTATGTCGGCCTCGCCATCTTCCTCGGCTATCTCGTACCGCCCTCGATCCTGTTCATTCCGCTGGCGGCGATCGTGTTCCAGCTCGGTCTGTTCGACGGCAATCTGGCGTTGATCCTGACCTATCCGACCTTCCTAATCCCGTTCTGCACCTGGCTCTTGATGGGCTATTTCCGCACCATTCCCTATGAGCTGGAGGAATGCGCGCTGATCGACGGTGCCACGCGGCTTCAGATCCTGGTCAAGATCACGCTGCCGCTGTCGCTGCCGGGGGTGATCTCGGCGGGCATCTTCGCCTTCACCTTGTCCTGGAACGAGTTCATCTACGCGCTGACCTTCATCTCCTCCTCGGAGAACAAGACCATTCCGGTCGGCGCCATCACCGAGCTCGTCAACGGCGACGTCTATCATTGGGGCGCCCTGATGGCGGCGGCCCTGACCGGCTCGGTCCCCGTAGTTATCCTTTATTCCTTCTTCGTAGAGTACTATGTGTCGGCGATGACCGGCGCCGTGAAGGAATGATCGCGGGGCCTGCCTGAGAACGCGCCAGCAGACCAAGAGCGGTGCGTTCCGGCCAATAAGAAGGAGTTGAGCTCTTGCACATTCTGGTTTTGGGCGCTGCCGGCATGGTCGGCCGCAAATTGTGTGAACGTCTCTTGCGCGACGGCCGCCTCGGCAAGAGCGACATCACCAAATTGACCATGCACGATGTGGTCGAGCCCAAGAAGCCGGAGAAGGCCGGTTTTCCCGTCGAGACGGTTTCAGGCGATTTCGCCGTGCCGGGCGCGGCCGAGAAGCTGATCGCCGGCCGTCCCGATGTGGTCTTCCACCTCGCCGCCATCGTCTCTGGCGAGGCCGAGCTCGATTTCGACAAGGGCTACCGCATCAATCTCGACGGCACGCGGATGCTGCTCGACGCCATCCGTCTGGCCGGCGGCGGCTACAAGCCGCGCGTGGTGTTTACGTCCTCGATCGCGGTGTTCGGCGCCCCGTTTCCGGATGCGATCGGCGACGAGTTCTTCCACACCCCGCTGCTCAGCTACGGCACCCAGAAGGCGATCGGCGAATTGCTGCTCGCGGACTATTCCCGCCGCGGCTTCCTTGACGGCATCGGCATCCGCCTGCCGACCATCTGTATCCGTCCTGGACTGCCCAACAAGGCGGCATCGGGCTTCTTCTCCAACATCCTGCGCGAGCCGCTGGCTGGCAAGGAGGCGATCCTCCCGGTGTCGGAGGATGTCCGCCACTGGCACGCTACGCCGCGCTCGGCCGTCGGCTTCCTGCTCCATGCCGGCACCATGGATCTGGCCGCGGTCGGCCCGCGCCGCAATCTGACCATGCCGGGTCTGTCGGCAACCGTCGGTGAGCAGATTGCAGCCCTGAAACGCGTCGCAGGCGAGAAGGTCGCAGCCCGCATCAAGCGCGAGCCCGATCCTTTCATCGTCGGCATCGTCGGTGGCTGGCCGCGCAACTTCAACGCCAAGCGATCGCTGGAGCTCGGCTTCACTACCGCCGAGAAGAATTTCGACGATATCATCCGCATTCACATCGAAGACGAGCTGGGCGGCAACTTCGTCGCCTGAGCTATCAGATGAACAGCGTGGATATGACGATGGCGAGCGTGGCTTGCATCGGTGAATGCATGGTCGAGCTTCGGCAGGCTCAGGGCGGCCAGTCTGCCGGGCAGGGCGGTGGCCTGTATTCGCGCGGCTTCGGCGGCGACACCCTCAACACGGCGGTTTATCTGTCGCGGCTCGAGGTCAAGGTCGACTATCTCACCGCACTCGGCGACGACGCCTTGAGCGATGAGATGATCGCGGCCTGGAACGCCGAGAACATCGGCACGAGGCGTGTCGTGCGGCTGCCGGGCAGGCTGCCCGGCCTTTACATGATCCAGCTCGATGCCAAGGGCGAGCGCCAGTTCTTCCACTGGCGCGACAGCGCGGCGGCGCGGCAGCTGATGAGCCTGCCGGAGACGGACGAGCTGCTCAATTCGCTGATGAGCTACGATATCGTCTATCTCTCCGCGATCACGCTCTCGATCTACGATGCGGCCGGGCGCGATCGCCTGTTCGCGGCGATCAAGCGCGCGCGCCTGCTCGGCACCCGCTTCGTGTTCGACACCAATTTCCGCGCACGCGGCTGGCCCGATCGCGACGTCGCGCGCGAAGTGTTCGCTACGGCGTTTGCGGCGGCCGACATCGTGCTGACCTCGACCGAGGATCTGCTCGCGCTCTATCCCGGCGAAAGCCCTGAGCAATTGATGGCGCGCATCCCCACGCCCGAGCTGGTGTTCCGGCTTGCCGAGCCCGTCAGCCTGCTGCGTTTTCCGGGCGGGACCAGCGAGGTCCGCGCTGAACCCATGACCAAGCCGGTCGTTGACACCACCGCGGCCGGCGACAGCTTTGCCGCGGCCTATATCGCCGCCCGGCTCGGCGGTTCCGATCCGGTCGAGGCGGCCAAGGCCGGCCATCGATTGGCCAGCCTCGTGATCTGCTATCCTGGCGCCATCATTCCGGGCTATGCCATGCCGCCGAAGAAGCGGCACCGGCCGGCGACCACGCGCCAGGCCACGAAGTAGAGCGACCAAATGAAACGAAAGCCAAGATGACCACTGCTGCCCAACAGAACCACCTCGTCGCGCTGTTCAAGGCCGCGACCGTCATTCCCGTCCTCACCATCGAGCGGATCCAGGATGCCGTGCCGCTGGCAAAAGCCCTGGTGGCTGGCGGCGTCCGCACGCTGGAAGTGACCCTGCGCACCCCTGTCGCGATCGAAGCGGCGCGGGCGATGATGGCGGAAGTCCCCGGCGCGGTCGTTGGCATCGGTACCATTCTCAATCCGGCCGACTTCACCCGTGTCGAGAAGCTCGGCGTCGCCTTCGGCATCAGCCCGGGCCTGACCCCCGATCTGCTCAAGGTCGCCGCTGACAGCTCCCTGCCGTTTGCACCGGGCATTGCCACGGCGTCCGAACTGATGACGGCCCTGTCCTACGGCTTCGACGTCGCAAAGTTCTTCCCGGCCGAGCAGGCCGGCGGCATCAAGGGGCTGCGCTCGCTCGGGGGCCCGTTCCCGAACGTGCGGTTCTGCCCGACCGGCGGGGTGGGCGAAGCCAATGCGGCAACCTGGCTTGCCGAGCCCAATGTTGTGGCGGTCGGCGGTTCCTGGCTGTGCCCGACAGCGGAGATCAGGGCCGGGAACTGGGCCGGCATAACTGCCATCTGCCAGCGCACCCTCCAGGCCCTTAAACCTGCGTGAAGTCTTGCCATCCCTGCGCTAAGACTTAGGTCAGCAAAAGACCCCAGGGAGAAAAGACCATGACCGCCAGCATCGTCGGATGGGCGCATACACCATTCGGCAAGTTCGACACCGAAACCGTCGAAAGCCTCGTCACGCGCGTCGCCAATGAGGCGATGGCCGATGCCGGCGTTTCGGCCTCCGACGTCGACGAGATCGTGCTCGGCCATTTCAATGCCGGCTTCTCGGCGCAGGATTTTACCGCCTCGCTGGTGCTCCAGGCCGATCCGAAGCTGCGCTTCAAGCCGGCGACCCGCGTCGAGAACGCCTGCGCCACCGGCTCTGCCGCTGTGCGCCAGGGCCTGCGCGCGATCGCCGCAGGTGCGGCCAAGATCGTGCTGGTCGTCGGCGTCGAGCAGATGACCCGGACCCCGGGGCCGGAGATCGGCAAGAACCTGCTCAAGGCGTCCTATCTGCCTGAGGACGGCGACACCGTCGGCGGCTTCGCCGGCGTGTTCGGCAAGATCGCCAGCTCCTACTTCCAGAAATACGGCGACCAGTCCGATGCGCTGGCGCTGATCGCGGCCAAGAACCACAAGAACGGCGTCGCCAACCCCTTTGCCCAGATGCGCAAGGACTTTGGCTTCGACTTCTGCCGGGCCGAGAGCGAGAAAAACCCGTATGTCGCGGGTCCCCTGAAGCGCACGGATTGCTCGCTGGTCTCCGACGGCGCGGCCGCGCTGGTGCTGGCCGATGCCGAGACCGCCAAGGGCATGGCCAAGTCGATCGGCTTCCGCGCCACCGCGCATGCCCAGGACTTCCTGCCGATGAGCAAGCGCGACATCCTCCAGTTCGAGGGCTGCACGGTCGCCTGGCAGCGCGCACTGGAAAAGGCGGGCGTGACGCTGTCCGATCTGTCCTTCGTCGAGACCCATGACTGCTTCACCGTCGCCGAGCTGATCGAGTACGAAGCGATGGGCCTGACGCCGAGGGGGCAGGGTGCCCGCGCCATCAAGGAAGGCTGGACGCTCAAGGACGGCAAGCTGCCGGTCAATCCGTCCGGCGGCCTGAAGGCCAAGGGCCACCCGATCGGCGCCACCGGCGTCTCCATGCATGTGATGACCGCGATGCAGCTCGCCGGGCAAGCGCCCGAGGGCATGCAGTTGAAGAACGCCAAGCTGGGCGGCATCTTCAACATGGGCGGCGCCGCGGTCGCCAACTACGTTTCGGTTCTCGAGCCATTGAAATAGGTCTTGTGGGGTGGGCACAGGCGCAAGCGTCGTGCCCACCTTTTACTTGCGCTAGATCATGGTGGGTCGGTTCCGACCCGCCTTAATGCTCCTGATTGATTGGCAGGGAATGCATCATGAGCACTGACTACGAAGATTCACTTTCTCTCGAGGCCCTCAACGATCGGATCGCGATCCTGGAGGATAATATCCGCCAACTGATCGAGCAGGCCGCTGCCGCATCCGGCGAGCAGAACGAGTCGCGGATTGCCGACCGCATCAACCAGCAGAACGACGAGCTCGAGCGGCTAATGAAGATCCGCGAATCCCGCCAGAAGAAATAGCGGCCGCATCGCCTGCGCATGCGGCCATACGCCGGCCGCCCTTGCGCGCGCGGCGCCGCTGCCCTTAGCTGGACCGAAATCGCGAGGCTCAATTGAGCCCGTGCAATCGGGAGCGAACGAATGGGGCCGCTGAAGGGCATCAAGGTCATCGATATGACCACCGTGCTGATGGGGCCCTATGCGACCCAGATGCTCGGCGACTACGGGGCCGATGTGATCAAGGTGGAGTCGCTCGACGGCGACGTCACCCGCCTGATCGGCCCGATGCGGCACGCCGGCATGGGCCCGGTGTTCCTCAACACCAACCGCAGCAAGCGCTCGATCTGCCTCGACCTGAAAAAGGCGGCGGGGCGCGAGGCCGTGCTGCGGCTGCTGAAGGACGCCGACGTTCTCGTCTACAACGTCCGCCCGCAGGCAATGGCGCGGCTTCAGCTCGGCTACGATGTCGTCTCCGAGATCAACCCGCGTCTCGTCTATGCCGGCGTGTTCGGCTTCGGTCAGGACGGGCCTTATGCGGCAAAGCCTGCTTATGACGATCTGATCCAGGGCGCGACCGCGCTGCCCGCCTTGATGGCGCAGACCGGCGATGGCGTGCCACGCTATGTCCCAAACGCGCTGGTCGACCGCATTGTCGGCCTCACCGCCGTCGGCGCGATCTGCGCCAGCCTGGTGCACCGTGACCGCACAGGCCGCGGCCAGCGTGTCGACATCCCGATGTTCGAGACCATGGCCGGCTTCGTCATGGGCGACCACATGGGTGGGCTCACCTATGAGCCGCCGCTCGACAAGGGCGGCTATGCCCGCCACCTCTCGCGTGACCGCAGGCCGTACAAGACCTCGGACGGCTATCTCAGCGTCATCGTCTACAACGACAAGCAGTGGGAGAATTTCTTCAAGGCAATTAGCCGCGACGATTTGCGGGCCGATCCGAAGTTTGCAACCTTCGCCGGCCGTGCTGCCAATATCGATGTCGTCTATGCCGAGCTTGCGCGCATCTTCGAGACGCGTACCACTGCCGAGTGGATCGATTTGCTCACGAAAGCCGACGTCCCCGTGATGCCGATGCACGACCTCGCCTCGATCCTGCACGACGAGCATCTCGAGGCGACCGGCTTCTTCCCGGTCGTGAACCACCCGACCGAAGGTCCGATCCGAAGCATGAAGGTGACGGCGACGTGGTCGGAGACCGAGGCCGAACCGGTGCGCCTCGCGCCGCGGCTCAACGAGCACGGCGCGGAGATCTTGCGCGAGGTCGGCTATTCCGCCGACGAGATCGCCGCCATGGTCCGTGACGGCGTCACGCGCGCGGCGCCGGAGTAGGGGGCATCATGAGCTTCATCACCGGTGTCGGCCTCACGCCTTTCGGCAAGCACGAAGGCTCATCCTCGCTCGACCTGATGAGCAAGGCAGCCCAACTCGCGCTCGACGATGCGGGCCTCAAGCGCGCCGAGATCGACGGCATCCTCTGCGGTTACTCGACAGTCTCGCCGCACATCATGTTGGCGACAGTGTTCGCAGAGCATTTTGGTATCCGTCCGTCTTACGCGCACGCCGTCCAGGTCGGTGGCGCGACGGGCCTCGCGATGACGATGCTTGCGCACCAACTCGTTGACGCCGGCGTCTGCCGCAACGTGATCGTCGTTGCCGGCGAGAATCGTCTGACCGGGCAGAGCCGTGATGCCTCGATCCAGGCGCTGGCGCAGGTCGGACACCCCGATTACGAGGTGCCGCTGGGCCCCACCATTCCTGCCTATTACGGCCTCGTTGCCTCCCGCTATATGCACGAATACGGTGTGACCGAAGAAGACCTCGCCGAATTCGCCGTGCTGATGCGCGCGCATGCCTGTACGCATCCCGGCGCGCAATTCCACGATCCGATCACGGTTACCGATGTCATGGCTTCGAAGCCGGTGGCGATGCCGCTCAAGCTGCTGGATTGCTGCCCGGTGTCCGATGGCGGGGCGGCCTTCGTTATCAGCCGCGAGCGGACCGGCGAGGCCGGCGTGCGCATTCGCGGCTGCGCCCAGGCGCATACGCATCAACACGTCACGGCAGCGCCTGGCCTCAGCGAGCTGGGTGCCGAGATCTCCATCGCGCGTGCCAAGGAGGCCACGGGGCTTGCGATCTCAGACGTGCGCTACGCCGCGATCTACGACAGTTTTACCATCACTCTGGCCATGCTGCTGGAAGACCTCGGCCTTGCCGGCCGCGGCGAGGCGGCCGCGCGCGTGCGCGGTGGCCATTTCGGACGCGATGGCGCGATGCCGCTGAACACCCACGGTGGCCTACTCAGCTACGGCCATTGCGGCGTCGGCGGCGCCATGGCGCATCTGGTCGAGGCGCATTTGCAGATGACGGGGCGGGCGGCTGGCCGCCAGGTGCGCGATGCATCCATCGCGCTCCTGCATGGCGACGGTGGCGTACTGTCGTCCCATGTCAGCATGTTTCTGGAGCGGGTGCGATGAGCGGGCGTCTAGCGGACTGGACCAAAGGCGAGCAAGCGATCATGTACCAGACCTGCGCTTCATGCGGCCACGTGCAGTATTTCCACCGCGCGTTCTGTGCGGCTTGCGGGGCCGCCGATCCGCGCGAGGCGTATGCCAGCGGCAAGGGCAGGGTTTATGCGACCTCGCTGGTCTGCCGCGCCGCCACGCCCGAGACGCGCGCCCACGTGCCCTACAACATCCTGCTGGTGGATTGCGCCGAGGGCTTTCGCATGATGGCGCACGGCGAGAATGATCTGGCCATCGGGGATGCCGTCACGGCGAGCTTCAGGCCGTTTGCCGGGAAGCTCGTGCCGTTCTTTGCCAAAGGAAAATAGCGGTTGCTTGTAGCCCGGATGGAGCGCAGCGAAATCCGGGGATTCTTACCTTGCGGATGGATTTTCCCGGATTGCGCTGCGCTTCATCCGGGCTACGGCAGCCATAGAGAGGGATTTCGTCATTCGGGGGCGGTCAAAGGACCGAGCCTGGAACGGGTATTCTGGGCCTGGCCTGTGCGAGGGCCACCCCGGAACGACGAAAACTGTGAAGCCCTAACTCAACGCCCGTAGAACAAGATGCTGGCGATGACGAGCATCGCCGTCACCGCCAGCATATGCGCGAGCGCTCCCGAGGCCGCCCCCTTGGTGGCTTCCTTCATGCCGTTTTCTCCCTAGACTTGGGCGTGACTCATCGTTGCGTGGTAAGCGCGCAGACGGCCAATTGTTTTTACTCGGAACACCCCACTTCGAGTATTCACCGCCATGTGTCCCCACGCGGCGAATATCGACTGCGCCAAGGTCGATCAGCAATGCGGCGGCAATTTGACTCGATGATGTTGCTCCTGCGTCCGCCCGCAATTAGAGTTTGAGGGAACTTAGCGCGACAACGACAATAAGCATCAAAAGCTTCAGGAAAAACTCAAGGCAAATCATGGCCCGTATCGACTACAGCGATCCGTCCAAGGCGTCCGACCGCACCCGCGAAATCCTCGACAAGAACCGAAACGCCAACATCTTCCGCATGATGGCGCACTCGCCGAGCTATTTTGAGCAGTACTGCCGGCTCGGTGGCGCTATCAGGCACAAGGGCGAGCTCGATCCGGTCGTGCGCGAGCTCGCGATCACGCGCACCGGCATTCTGTGCGAGGCGCCATATGAGATCATCGCGCACAAGCGCATCGGCAAGAATGTCGGCGTCACCGACGCGCAGAACGAGGCGCTGGAGAACTGGCAGGCGGCGACCTGTTTCGACGAGACCCAGCGGGCCGCGCTGGCCTTCACCGACGAGATCGTGAAGCTGAAGAAGCCGACGGATGCAACCTTCAAGGCCATCGCCGCGAAGCTGGCGCCTGCCGCACTCGTCGAGCTGCAGCTCTCGGTCGGCTTCTACATCATGACGTCAAAGTTCTTGGAGACATTCGAGATCGACCTCCAGCCCGTCACCGAAGTGGTGGGCTGATCAGGCTCGGTCAGCGAGGGATGGTCATGACGATCGATGAATATGCGGCCTGGGCCGCCAGCGTTGCGAAAGTCGACGAACATCCCTCCAACGAGCGGCTGTCCTATCTCGGGCTCGGCCTTGCCGGCGAAGCGGGCGAGGTTGCCGAGCACATCAAGAAGCTGCTCCGCGACGACTGGCTCGACAAGGCGGGTCTGGTCGAAGAGCTCGGCGACGTCATCTACTATTGGGCCTGCCTGTGCGCGGCCACCGGTCAACAGCCATCCGAATTGCTCAAGGCCAGCGCCGCCAAGATCAAGCGTCGGATCAGCGAGGCGGCAAGCCGGTAAGCGCAGCTCAGGTCGACGTCAGGATATCGACCTTGGTGTTGGCGACGATCAGGCGATCGGCCAACAGCTGAGCCAGATTGCGCATGATGCGCTCGCTCGCCCGCGGGTGTTGCCGGCGGAAGCGTTCGAAATCCTTCAGCGGCACCTCGAACGCCGTCGCCGCCATGTCCGCGAACACGTCGGCGGTGCGGGTGGTCTCGATCAGCGCCATCTCGCCAAAGGCCATGCCGGCGGTCAGCGTGGCCAGCCTGACGCCATCGGGCAGGGTCACATGCACCGCGCCGCTGCGCAGGAAGAACAAAGCGTCCGCCGGATCGCCTGTGGTGACGATCTTTGCGCCGGACTGATACGTCCTGACAATGCAGAGCGAGGCCAGATCCGTCAGCTCGTCGGCGCTGAGTCCGTCGAGCAGCGGCTGCTCGGACAGCTCGGTGGTCTCGTGAAAGTCGATCGAGCCGCCATAGCGGTAGACGATCTGGTCTTCCGCCCATTCGATCGCGGTGTCGAGCAGATAGAAGTCGCGGACGTTCTTCAGTTCGGCCGTCCATTCGCGCAAGCTGTCCCATTCCTTCGAGGCGCGCCTGACGCCTGACAGAACCACGGTGACGTTGAGCGCAGCGAGCTCCTCGAAGGCTTCGGCGATCAGCCGTGCGCCGGCGCGCGTGGTGGAGGTGACGCGGTGCAGGTCGAACACGACGATTTGCGGCCGCGTTTGCCCCGCGAGCCTGCGCGTCACATAGTCGACGGCCGACAGCGACAGCACGCCCACCAGCTCGATGATCCTTACCGCCTCGTCGTGCGCGGCGAGGATGTCGCGCTCCTGCTGGCGGCGGACGCGGCGTGACGGGCTCTTGCCGATGTCGTAGTCGGCGATGACCGCGTTACGCGCGTCGTCGCTGCGGTTGAGCATGTGCAAATCGTAGTGCGAGGACAGCGCCTCGCAGACCCTGATCCCGCGCACGCTGTTGCCGTGCTTATCGAGTTTCGGCGAATAGCTGCCAAGCCCGAGACGGGCGGGAAGGGCGGCCAAAATGCCGCCGCCGACCCCGCTTTTGGCGGGGATACCGATACGATAGATCCATTCGCCGGCATAATCGTACATGCCCGACGACGTCATCACCGATAGCGTGCGCGAGATTGCGTACGGCGTCAGCACCTGTTCGCCGGTCACCGGATTGACGCCGCGGTTTGCAAGCGTGGCCGCCATCACCGCGATGTCGCGCGCGGTGACCAGCACCGCGCATTGCCGGAAATAAACGTCGAGGACGCCTGCGACATTGTCCGAGATCACCGCATTGGTCTTGAGCAGATAGCCGATGGCGCGGTTGCGGTCGCCGGTCTGGCTTTCGGAGGTGTAGACGGCTTCGTCGACGGCGAGGTCGCGTCCGGCAAAACGGCTGAGCGCAAGCCGGATCTGCTCGAAAGCCTCAGGTCCCTTGCTGTCGAAGATCAACCCTGTGCAGGCGATCGCGCCTGCATTCACCATCGGATTGAACGGATGGTTCTCCGCATTGAGCCGGATCGAGTTGAAGGGATCGCCAGAGGGTTCGACACCGATCGCACCCTCGACCTTGCCAGCGCCGAGCAGATCCAGCGCCAGCGCGAACACGAACGGCTTTGACATCGACTGGATGGTGAAAGGCACCCTTGAGTCGCCGACCTCATAGACGTGGCCGTCGAGCGTCGCGAGGCTGATGCCAAAATAGGCAGGGTCGGCTTTGCTCAGTTCGGGAATATAGTCCGCAACATGGCCGGAGGTCTCCGCGGAGAATTCATTGAGGCATGTGTCGAGAAACCGCAGCAGCGGCGGCTTCGAGCGGGTCCAGGCGGAGGCATGCGACGGTTGCGCTATCATCGCTCTCTTGTGCAACGCAATCAGCATATGCGCAACCCGTCAGGTGCGCGCGAGGACGCGCCTGGCGCGGCGTCCGAACGCAAGACGCGACGCGCCAACGCATGTTGATGGTTCACGATGTCGCGGATGAGAAACCTCTGATGCCGCGTGCTCAGCTCGCGACAACGGCGATCGCCTGGCCTTCGGTGACGAGGTCATCGATCTTCACGAGCAGTGATTTCAGCGTGCCTGATGCAGGCGAGGCTACCGGTATCTCCATCTTCATGGCTTCGACGACCACAACGTCGTCGCCATCGGTGACGGTTCCTCCAACTTGCACGGGTGTTGCGCAGATGCGGCCCGCGACCTCCGTCACGATCTTAATTTCTGGCATGCCATCGCCTTTTTGTTGTCGTCGCAAAATGCCTGAGGTAGCGTCGTTCACAAAGTGGAATTTAATTCCGCAGAGCGGAACAAACGGTAGGGATCATGGGACGACGTTCGGAGCGGTTAAGCAGGCAAGGTGCGCTCGCTGGCGATGCCGGTGAGGGAGATGTCATCCAGGTGGTGTCGCGCGCGTTCGACGTGTTGCGATGCTTCGAGGGCCACGAGGCGAGGCTCGGCAATCTCGAGATTTCAAATCGCTGCGGCCTGCCGCGTTCGACAGTGTCGCGGCTCACGCACACGCTGACGCGCATGGGCCAGCTGGTCTATCTGCCGCGCGATCAGAAATATCGCATCGGCCCGAGCGCGGTGGCGATGAGCGCATCGATGATGAAGGGCGCGCAGCTGCGCAGCATGATCCGCCAGCGGCTTCAGGAAGTCGCCGAGCAGCTCCCGGGCACTGTCGGCTTCGTTGTGCCCGACCGTTTCCATCTGGTCTATCTTCAGTTCGCGCGCTCGCCTTCGGCGCTCGGTCTGCACGAGGGCACCGGAAGTCGCATCTCGATGGCCTCGACCGCGGCGGGCGCGGCCTACACCGCGGCGCTGGCGCCCGCGGTCGGCGATGCCTTCATCAACGACATGGAGCGTGAAGCGCCAGAGGCTGCAAAGATCCTGCGGCCGCGCATCGAGGCCAACAGGCAGTCGCTGCGCGAGCGCGGCTATGTCACGGCTTGCGGCCTGTGGAGCCCGCACATCAATGGCCTGGCGGTGCCGATCTGGTCGCCGCAGTATCAGACCTTCGTGGTCGTCACGATCGGTTTGCTCTCGGCGATGTATGACGAGCAGCGTCTGCATGCGGAGGTCGCCCCGCTGATGCTCGATCTCGGCCGTTCGCTCGGCAGCCTGATGGAGGGCGCGGAAGGCGACGCGTTCAACAATCGCATCTCGCGCAAACCGGTCGCAATGGCCGTGCACAACAATAACAAGCCGATCCATTCGGAGGGAGTGAATGAACTGGAAGCCGGAACTCGACGAGCTCGCCCGGCGCGAAGCCTTCGCGCGGGAGATGGGCGGCGTTGACAAGGTCAAGCGACAGCATGACCAGGGCCGGCTGACTGTTCGGGAACGCATCGACAGACTGATCGACAAGGGTAGCTTCCACGAGATCGGTGCCGTCTCCGGCATCGGTGAGTACGATCCCAAAGGCGAGCTGAAGACTGTGACGCCGGCGAACTGCGTGTTCGGCCGCGCACGGGTCGACGGCCGCACCGTGGTCGTCGTCGGCGACGATTTCACCGTGCGCGGCGGCTCGGCGGATGCGTCGATCTCGGCAAAGCCTTTGATGGCGGAGGAGATGGCGCACGACTTCCGTCTGCCCATCATCCGCATCATCGAAGGCTCCGGCGGGGGCGGCTCGGTCAAGACCATCGAGACCAAGGGAGCGGCGAACCTGCCTGGCGGCATCGGCGGCACGCGCTGGTATCGCTTCACGACGGAGAACCTCTCGCGCGTGCCGGTGATCGCGCTTGGCCTCGGCTCGGTTGCGGGCTTAGGGGCCGCGCGTCTTGCCGCCAGCCACTATTCGATCATGACGCGGAAATCCGCGATGTTCGTTGCGGGGCCACCTGTGGTGAAGGCGCTGGGCCAGAATCTCTCGAAGGAAGAACTCGGCGGCGCTGATATTCAGACCCGCGCCGGCGCGGTGGACCATGCCGTCGACACGGAGGAAGAGGCGTTCGCCTATGCGCGGCGCTTTCTTTCGTACCTGCCGCCGTCGGTCTACGAGCTGCCGCCGACCCTGCCTTGCATCGACAATCCGGAGCGCACGGAAGAAGCGCTGATGAAAGCGGTGCCGCGCAACCGCAAGCAGGTCTACAAGGTCAGGCCGATCATCGAGTCTGTCGTCGACAAGGGCTCGTTCTTCGAGGTCGCCAGCAATTTTGGCAAGCCCATCATCGTCGGCCTCGCGCGGCTCGAGGGCAGGGCGGTGATGCTGCTCGCCAGCGACAGCTTCCACTATGGCGGCTCCTGGACGGCGGATGCCTGCCAGAAGGTGGTGCGCTGGGTCGACTTCGCCGAGACCTTCCATCTGCCGATCGTCTATCTCATGGATTGCCCGGGCTTCATGATCGGCCTCGATGCCGAGAAGGCGGCCACCATCCGCCACGGCGTCCGCGCCATGGCCGCGGTCAACCAGACCACCGTGCCCTGGTGCACCGTGATCCTGCGCAACGCTTTTGGTGTGGCCGGCGTCGTGCACCAGCCCGCCGACCGCTTCTCGATCCGCTACGCCTGGCCGTCGGCCTATTGGGGCTCGCTGCCGCTCGAGGGCGGCATCGAGGCCGCCTACCGCGCTGACATCGATGCGGCCGAAGACAAGGCGGCGAAGCTGAAAGAGATCGAGGAGCGTCTCAACAAGCTGCGTTCGCCGTTCCGCTCGGCCGAAAAATTCTGGGTCGAGGAGATCATCGATCCCCGCAAGACGCGCTCGCTGCTCTGCGAGTTCGCGCGTCTCGCCGAGCCGCTGCGGAAAGCGGGGCCGCCGGAGAACATGACGATCCGGCCGTGAGGCGGAGCTGTGAAGTTAACTCAGGTTAATCGCGCACCTTTTTCTGCCGTTCTTCAGGCGCATTTCAGCCAAATCAATATTGGTTGTTGCTGGTCGGGGCAGGACCCTCCAACCCAGAGTCCTGCAATGATCAAGCAAGTTGTTTCTGCGTGTCTCGCTATTGCCGCCAGCTCTATTGCCGCGGAAGCGCGGCCCTATCGGAGTCTTCAGGCGCCTGAGTGTAATGTCACCATGCCGTGCGATTTCTCGTACGCGCAGACGCGCCGCGAGCGGGCTCCGAGGCCGTCATTACAGGCCTATCGGACGACACAGATGACGGCGACCGACGCGGGTTACGCCGCCACCATGATCAGCGTCACCGGAGATCGCGTCGTCGGCGGCCGGCCGGCCGGTTGCCCATCGTCCTTCTGCGGCTGCGGCGCGGCGATCCGCGTGTTCGGCCATGTCGTGCCGGAATTGAATCTCGCATCCAACTGGCTGCGTTTTCCGCGCGCGGCACCGGCACCAGGAATGGTCGCGGCGCGGCATGGACATGTCTTCGTGCTGGAGCAGCCCCTCGGTGGCGACATGTGGATGGCGTATGACGCCAATTCGGGCGGTCACGCCACGCGCATGCATGCGCGTTCGCTGCGGGGCTACACCGTCGTCAACCCGCGCGGCTGAAAAGGCGCTGCGGGTGTCCGGCATCGTCACACCCGCAGCACCTTGCCCGGGTTCATGATGTTCTGCGGATCGAGCGCGCGCTTGATAGTGCGCATGATGTCGAGCTCGGTCTTGGAGCGGTAGTGGCTGAGCTCGTCGAGCTTTTCGATGCCGATGCCGTGTTCCGCCGAGATCGAGCCGCCCATGGCGGTGATGAGATCGTTCACGGCCCGCGTAATCGCGGCGGTGTACTGGTTCAGCGCCTGCTGATCCATGCCGATGGGCCCCATGAACGAGAAATGCAGATTGCCGTCGCCGATATGTCCGAGCGGATAGGGGCGAATGCTCGGGAGGATCTCGAGTGCGGCCTTGAGCCCCTTGTCGATGAAGTCAGGAATTTTGGAGATCGCCACCGACACGTCATAGCTGATCCCCGGTCCCTCGGCGCGCGAGGCCTCGGCCATGGCTTCCCGGATGCGCCACATGTTGCGCGACTGGCTGACGGTCTGCGCGATCGCCGCATCCAGCACGCGCCCAGCCTCGAGTTGATCGGCGAGAAATTGCTCCAGCTTCTCCGACATGCCATAGGCCCCGTCCTGCCGGGGGCGCGAGGACGACCATTCAAGCAGCAGGTACCACGGCGTATCCGCTCTGAGCGGATCCTGGACACCGGGAATGTGGCGCATCACGAGATCGACGGCTGCGCGGCTCAAGAGCTCGCAGGAGCCGACATTGTCCTCGGACGCGGCATGCGCCTCGGAGAGGATCTCCAGCGCCGCGCGGGGATCGCGGACGGCGAGCCAGGCCGTGCAGACGTCCTTCGGCGCCGGCCACAGCTTGAGAACCGCCTTGGTGATGATGCCCAGCGTCCCCTCGGCGCCCATGAAGAGGTGCTTGAGGTCGTAGCCGGTGTTGTCCTTCTTGAGCGCACGCAGTCCATTCCAGACATCGCCGTTGGGCAGCACGACTTCGAGCCCGAGCACGAGATTGCGCGCATTGCCGTAGCGCAGCACCTGCACGCCGCCGGCATTGGTCGACAGATTTCCGCCGATCATGCAGGAGCCCTGGGCGCCAAGGCTGAGCGGCAGAAACCTGTCGTGTGCGGCCGCGGTCTCCTGAAGCGTCTGCAAAACGCAGCCGGCCTCGACCGTCATCGCATAGCCGACGGGATCGACGTCGAGCACGCGGTTCATCCGGCCGAGCGACAGCACAATGCCGGTGTGTGCAGGCCAGGGCGTGGCGCCGCCCATCAGGCCAGTGTTGCCGCCCTGCGGCACGATCGCGACACCATGCTCATGGCAGAGCCGGACCACTTGCGAGACTTCCGCGGTGCTGCCAGGGCGAACGACAGCACCGGCGCCGCCAAACAGCAATCCTCGCCAGTCGGTCACGAACGGCTGCATGCCGTGATCGTCCTCGATCATGCCCTTTTCGCCCACGATCGCGCGCAACGCATCGCGTAGCTGGACGGTCAAGGGGACGGTCGGAATGGCGGGTATGGGCGACGGGAAGGCAGTCGGCATTTTGTTTCCCCTGGCGCATCTTGGTGTGCACTGCGCGCGCGAAGCGCTTGAGGTCGCATTGTCCACGTTTGGACCGCGAAGTCTAACGGCAATATCGGTAACGCCAGCACAAATTCCGCCAACGTCTCTCAACATTTTCGCCAACGTCTTGCGGCTGCCCGGACCCAGGAGGCGCGCGCGGATCGGTGACGCCGCAGCGTTCGGCGTCACCACCACGACCAGGTACTAGGCCATCGCGGGCTTTGTCTGCGGCTTCGGCTGCCGCGACAGCGCCAGCACGATCAACGAGGCGAACACGCAGAGCGCGCCGGCGACGAAGAAGGCGGGCAGATAGCTCTGCAGCAACGTGCGCGACAGGCCCGCGCCAAAAGCGGCGGTGCCGGCACCGAGCTGATGGCCGGCAAAGATCCAGCCGAACACCAGATTGGCGCGTTCGGGGCCGAATTTCTGCGCGGTCAGCCGCACTGTGGGCGGCACGGTCGCGATCCAGTCGAGGCCGTAGAACATCGCGAAGATCGACAGGCCATAGAACGAGAAATCGCTGAAGGGCAGGAAGATCAGCGAGAGCCCGCGCAGGGCGTAGTACCAGAACAGGAGGTAGCGGTTGTCATAGCGGTCCGACAGCCAGCCCGACATGATGGTGCCGAAGAAGTCGAAGATGCCCATCGCCGCCAAAAGGCTCGCTGCCTGCACCTGCGGAATGCCGAAATCGAGGCACATCGGGATCAGGTGCACCTGCACGAGGCCGTTGGTCGAAGCGCCGCAGACGAAGAAGGTCGCAAACAGGATCCAGAACGCGCTCGACTTCGAGGCGTCGCGCAGCGTGCCGAGGGCGACTGATGTGATCGAACCGTGGCTCGCGGGCGGCGCGGGCAGGGGCTCGGTGCCTTCGTCGCCGAACGGGCGCAGGCCCACATCGCTTGGCCGGTCGCGCATGACGAGCAGGACCGCCGTCGCGGAAACGCCGAGCATGATGCAGACGAAGCCGAGCGCCAGCCGCCAGCCAAATCGTTCGGTCAGGCTTGCCAGCAAAGGCAGGAACACGAGTTGGCCGGTCGCAACGCTCGCGGTCATGATGCCGATGACGAGGCCGCGGCGCGCGGCGAACCAGCGCGTCGCGATGGTGGCGCCCAGCACCAGCGCCGTCATGCCGGTGCCGATGCCGATCACCACGCCCCAGAGCGCTACCAATTGCCAGACCTGCGTCATGCCGAGCGACAGCACCAGCGCGGAGACGACGATCAGCTGCGCCGTCAACGTGACATTGCGCAGGCCATAGCGGTTGAGCAGGGCGGCCGCGAACGGTGCCATCAACCCGAACAGGATGAAGCGGATCGAGAGCGCGGAGGAGATTTCGGCCGTGCTCCAGCCGAACTCCTTCTGAAGCGGAACGATGAACACGCCGGGCGCGCCCACCGTGCCGGCGCTGATCAGGGCGGCGAAGAAGGTCACGCCCACCATCACCCAACCGTAATGGATGTTGCGACGGCCGAGCGCGGCCGAAAGCCAGTTCGAAATCATTGCTCATCAATCCGGGTTGGCGGGCTCCGAAACACCCGCGTCATTGTTGCAGTCTGGCACGGAAGCGGGAAGTCTGAAATGACAGACTTCCCTCAATTTCGGACGTTGCTGTGGTTAGTGTGCGAGGCGCTCGACCGCGATCGCCGTGGCCTCGCCGCCGCCGATGCAGAGCGCCGCCACGCCGCGCTTGAGGTTATTGGCCTCGAGCGCATGCAGCAGCGTCACGATCAGCCGTGCACCGGTGGCGCCGATGGGATGACCGAGCGCGCAGGCGCCGCCATTGATGTTGAGCTTGTCGCGCGGGATCCCGAGATCGCGCTGTGCGGCCATCGCCACCACGGCAAAGGCCTCGTTGATCTCGAACAGATCGACATCGCCTGCGCTCCAGCCGACCTTGTCCAGCAGCTTGCGGATCGCTGGGATCGGCGCCGTGGTGAACCATTGCGGCTCCTGGCTGTGGGTGGCGTGCCCCTTGATCTCGGCGAGAGCAGGAAGGCCGTTGCGATCGGCGAGCGAGCGCTTGGTCAGCACCAGTGCAGCGGCGCCGTCGGCGTTGGCGGAGGAGGCGGCCGGCGTAATGGTGCCATTGGCGCGGAACGCCGGTTTCAGTCCGGGGATCTTGGCGGGATCAACCTTCAGCGGATGCTCGTCATTGGCGATGACGCGCGGGCCTGCTTTTTCGGTCAACGTGATCGGCGCGATCTCGGCCTTGAATGCACCGCCCTCGACCGCCTTGCGGGCGCGGCTCAGCGTCTCCATTGCATAGGCGTCCTGGTCCTTGCGGGTGAACTGGTAAGCTTCGGCCGTCGCTTCGCCGAAATCGCCCATGGAACGGCCGGTCTCGTAGGCGTCCTCCAATCCGTCCATCATCATGTGATCGATGATGCGGTCATGGCCGGCGCGGTAGCCGCCGCGCGCCTTCGCCAGCAGATAGGGCGCGTTGCTCATGCTCTCCATGCCGCCGGACACGACGATCTCGGCCGAGCCGGCGCGAATGATGTCGTGGGCCAGCATCGTTGCTTTCATGCCGGAACCGCAGACCTTGTTGACTGTAGTTGCACCGGTCGCATCGGGCAGGCCGGCCGCGCGCGCGGCCTGGCGTGCCGGCGCTTGGCCCTGGCCGGCCGGCAGAACGCAGCCCATGAAGACCTCGTCCACTTTCTCGGGGGCGAGCTTGGCGCGTTCCAGCGCGGCACCGATCACATGCGATCCGAGCTTGTGCGCGGCAAGCGGCGACAACTCGCCCATGAAGCGGCCGAGCGGGGTGCGGGCGGCGGAGACGATGACGACGGGATCGGCGGTTTCGGCCATGACAAACTCCCTGTGATGATGAATAATATTATGTTCATCATATGATGCGCCGCAAAAAATGCAACCGCGCCCGGCATGAGAAAATGTCGTGGTCGGGTGAGAATGGGTCGTTCGATTGGAGGCGGTCTACCGCTTCCTGTTCACGAACGCCTGCATCAGCCGCGTCGGCTCGTCCGTCAGGAACGACTCGCCAAACACCTTGACGCTGAGGTTCACCGACTCCGTCAGCGGTAACTCCTCCCATTGCCGCAGCAGCGCCTTCTGCGCGCGCAGCGCTTCGGGGCCGCATTCGAGCAGCGCCTTCACGAGATGCTCGATTTCGTCATCCAGCCCGCCTGCCGGCGCGACCTTGTCGATGAGGCCCCAGGCCAGCGCCGTCGGTGCGTCGATATTCTCTGCGGTCATCACCAGCCAGCGCGCGCGGGCCCAGCCGATCAGGCGCGGCAGAAGGGCGGCGTGGATCACCGAGGGAATGCCGACGCGCACCTCGGGCATGCCGAAATGCGCGTCCTGCGCGGCGATGCGGAAATCACAGGCAGCCGCCACCTCTAACCCGCCGCCGAGGCACCAGCCCGGCATGCGCGCGATTACGGGGGCGGGGAATTGGCGCACGGCTTCGCAGAGATCGCGCAGGCGGCTGATGAAGGCCTCGGCCGATGCCTGGTCGAGCCTCGCCATCTCCTTGATGTCGGCGCCACCAATCATGCTCTTCTCGCTTTGGCCGCGTAGCACCAGGACACGGATGCTGCGGTCTTTGGCGAGCTTCTGCAGGCCTTCGCGCACCGCGTCGGTCACGGCCGAGCCCAGAATGTTCAGCGAGCCGGCATTGCAGATGGCGACATGAACGACGCCGCGCGCATCGCGCGTCACGCCGCAGTGGTTGTTGAGCATTTCCATCGGATGTCTCGAAGGTTTCGTGGACAGGCGCAGGGCGCGCCAGTCGACACCACTTCCGGGCCGAAATGGCTCCCTTGTCAAGCGGATGAGGCGGTATTGCCAGCACGAAGTCCGCAGAATAGTATGACGTATATCATATGAAAGGAGACCTCATGGCCGAATCCGCTCAACTCGATTTGTTGTCGTCCGCACAGCGGCGCGAGCGCGTGGTCGATTGGCAGGTCCCTGCGCCGGTCGCGAAGGTGGCCATGGTGCTATCAGGCATGGACGCCATGCTGGGCATCCGCGATGGTCAGCTGCCGCCGCCGCCCTTCGCAAAACTGATCGGCTTCGTCATGGCCGTGGTCGAGCCGGGCCGGATCGTGATGGAACTGGAGCCGCGCGAAGACCTCGAAAATACCATCGGCCTCCTGCACGGGGCGACCGCCGCCGCGCTCCTCGACACCGCCATGGGGTGCGCCATTTCGACCCGGCTGGAGGCCGGGCAGTCGTCGGTGACACTCGACCTGAAGATGACTTTCCTGCGTCCGCTTTCGGTCCGGTCAGGGCTGATTTCGGCCGAGGGCAAGATCATCAAGCTGGGGCGTCAGACCAGCTACACCGAAGGGTTCGTCCGCGACGGTAAGGGGGCACTTGCAGTCCATGCAACTGCAACCTTTTCCATGATCGGCAACAATTTTACCGCGAATTAATGCGTCGGCCGACCGATATACGTGTTATGAGATGACCTCTGACATCCAATGAGAGCTGCATGCGCTATTCCCGGGAACACAAGCAGGAAACCCACGACCGCATCGTGAAGAAGGCCTCCGTGCGCCTGCGCGAAAAGGGCGCCCATGGCATCGGTGTTGCCGATCTCATGAAGGAGGCGGGTCTGACCCATGGCGGCTTTTACGCGCATTTCGATTCCCGCGAGGCGCTGGTGATCGAGGCCTTTGCCTACGCCATGGATCGCTCGATGGAGCATTGGCGCAAGCAATCGGATCAGCTTCCCCCTGAGAAGCAGCTGACCCAGATCGTCGAGACCTATCTTTCCACGCTGCACCGGGACAATCCCGGCCATGGCTGCTCGATTCCTGCGCTCGGTGCAGAAATCGCCCGGGAGAGCCCGAAGACGCGCAAGGCCTTTGCCGGCAAGCTCGACGAGATGGTCGAGATGATGACGGGTTTTATTCCGAATCTGCCGCGCAAGGCTGCGCGCAAGCAGGCGATCGCGACGCTGGCGACGATGGCCGGCACCATGCTGCTGGCGCGCATCGCGGGCTCCAGCGAGCTGTCGGATGAAGTGCTGAAGGCGGGCAAGGACAGCGCGCTCGAGGGCGCGAAGCGTGAGCCGAAGGTCGCCCCTGCGAAGAAGGCGAAGCAGAATTAGGCAAGACGTCGTAGGGTGGACAAAGGCGCGCAAGCGCCGTGCCCACGATCTCTCTCGTTCACAAAAAGTGCGTGGGCACGCTTCGCTTTTGCCCACCCTACGATTTCTCACCGCCCCGCAAACAGCGCCCGCTCTCGCTCCACGATCTCGCCGATATAGTCCGCCACGGCCCGGATCCGGGCGAGGTCCTTGCTGTCGGCGTGCATCAGCATCCAGAACGTCCTTGTAATCGAGACCTCATCCGGCAGCACCGCCTTGAGCTGTGGACAGTCGCTCGCCATGAAATGCGGCAGCACCGCGATGCCGAAGCCCGAGAGCGTGGCGTTGAGCTGGGCGATCAGATTGGCGCTGCGGAAGCGGGCGGAGATGCGCGGCGACACCTGCGGCAGATAGTCGAGCTCCGGCGTGAACAGGAGTTCCTCGATGTAACCGACGAACCGGTGCTGGGGCAGGTCCTGCCGCGAGGCGATTTTCGGGAAACGGTCGAGATAGGCCGGCGACGCATAAAGCCCAAGACGGTAGTCGAGCAGCTTCCGGCCAACGATGCGACCTTCCTTCGGCATGGTCAGGCTGATCGCAATATCGGCCTCGCGTTTTGAGAGGCTGAACAGCCGCGCGGTTGCCACAAGTTGCAAATCGAGATCGGGATAGCGGTCGGCGAACGGCGCCAGTCGCGGCGCCAGGAAGGCGGTGCCGAAGCCATCGGGGGCGCCGATCCGCACCGTGCCGGTGAGCCGCGCCACGGAGCCACCGACCTGCTCCTGGTTGGCGACGATCGTCGATTCCATCGCCTCCGCGCTGTCGGCGACGCGCTGGCCGGCCTCGGTGAGGAGGTAGCCGGTCTTGCGCCGGTCAAACAGCTTTGCAGAGAGGTGCTTCTCCAGCCGGTCGACGCGACGGATCACCGTGGCATGGTCGACGCCGAGCTGTTTTGCTGCAGCCGACACCGAGCCGCCCCTGACGATGGCCAGCACGAAGCGAAAGTCGTCCCAATCGATAGCGCCTTGATCCAGCATTTTCGCACATCTATGGTGCATTATCTCAGACTTGAATCCTATAAAATGCAGGTCAATAGGATTTGTCAAAGCGTTCAAGCTCGGCCTGAAGGAGATCATTCCATGCGTTCAATCGGACATTTCATCGGCGGCAAGGAGGTCAAGGGCACCTCGGGCCGCACCGCCGACGTCTTCGAGCCGATGACCGGAGACGTCCAGGCCAAGGTCGCGCTGGCGTCCAAGGCCGAAGTGCGCGCCGCCGTGGAGAACGCCCGCGCCGCGCAGCCGGAATGGGCCGCGACCAATCCGCAGCGCCGCGCCCGTGTCATGATGAAATTCCTCGAGCTGGTGCAGCGCGACTACGACAAGCTCGCCGAGCTGCTCGCGCGCGAGCACGGCAAGACCGTTCCCGACGCGAAGGGTGACATCCAGCGCGGCCTCGAAGTCGCCGAGTTTGCCTGCGGCATCCCGCACCTGATGAAGGGCGAATACACCGAGGGCGCCGGCCCCGGCATCGACATCTATTCGATGCGCCAGCCTCTCGGCGTCGTCGCCGGCATCACGCCGTTCAACTTCCCGGCGATGATCCCGATGTGGAAGTTCGCCCCCGCGATCGCCTGCGGCAACGCCTTCATCCTCAAGCCGTCGGAGCGCGATCCCGGCGTGCCGATGCTGCTCGCCCAATTGATGATGGAAGCGGGCCTGCCGGCCGGCATCCTCAACGTCGTCAACGGCGACAAGGAAGCCGTCGACGCCATCCTCGACGATCCTGACATCAAGGCCATCGGTTTCGTCGGCTCCACGCCGATCGCGCAGTACATCTATGAGCGCGCCGCGCAGACCGGCAAGCGCTGCCAGTGTTTCGGCGGCGCCAAGAACCACGCTATCATCATGCCGGACGCCGATATGGACCAGGCCGTCGACGCGCTGATCGGCGCGGGCTACGGCTCGGCCGGCGAGCGCTGCATGGCCGTCTCCGTCGCGGTCCCGGTCGGCAAAACCACCGCCGATCGTCTGATGGACAAGCTGATCCCGCGCGTCGAGAGCCTCAAGATCGGCACCTCGATCGATCCGTCGGCCGATTACGGTCCGCTGGTGACGCGCGAGGCGGTCGAGAAGGTCAAGAGCTACATCGACATCGGTATCAAGGAAGGCGCGACGCTCGCCGTCGACGGCCGCGGCTTCAAGATGCAGGGCTACGAGAACGGCTTCTATCTCGGCGGTTCGCTGTTCGACAACGTCACCAAGGACATGCGGATCTACAAGGAAGAGATCTTCGGGCCGGTGCTCTCGGTCGTGCGCGCACACGACTACAAGGAAGCATTGGCGCTGCCGTCCGAGCATGACTACGGCAACGGTGTTGCCATCTTCACCCGCGACGGCGACGCCGCGCGCGACTTCGCAGCCAAGGTCAATGTGGGCATGGTCGGCATCAACGTGCCGATCCCGGTGCCGATCGCCTATTACACCTTCGGCGGCTGGAAGAAGTCTGGCTTCGGCGATCTCAATCAGCACGGTCCCGATTCGGTCCGCTTCTACACCAAGACCAAGACGGTGACCTCGCGTTGGCCATCCGGCGTCAAGGAAGGCGCGGAGTTCTCGATCCCGCTGATGAAGTAGGGCTGTTGCCCAGCCCGTCATTGCGAGCGTAGCGAAGCAATCCAGAATCTTTCCGCATAGACAGCCTGGATTGCTTCGTCGCTTCGCTCCTCGCAATGACGAGGAAGGTGAGGAGCCCAGCATGCAGTTCGCTCTGAACGAGGATCAGGTCGCGGTTCGCGACATGGCGTTGGCGTTTGCGGCAGAAAAGATCGCGCCGCACGCGCTACGCTGGGACGAGGAGAAGCATTTCCCCGTCGATGTCATGCGCGAGGCCGCCGCCCTCGGTATGGGTGGCATCTACATCCGCGACGATGTCGGGGGTTCGGCGATGTCGCGGTTCGACGCGGCGCTGATTTTCGAGGCGCTGGCGACGGGCTGTCCGACCACCTCGGCCTTCATCTCCATCCACAACATGGCAAGCTGGATGATCGATGCCTTCGGCAGCGACACCCAGCGCCATCAATGGTTGCCAAAACTCTGCTCGATGGAGCTGATCGCGAGCTACTGCCTGACCGAGCCGGGCGCCGGCTCGGATGCGGCAGCGCTGCGCACCCGCGCCGTGCGCGACGGCGATCATTACGTGCTCAACGGCCAGAAGCAGTTCATCTCTGGCGCTGGCGGCACTGATCTTCTCGTCGCGATGGTGCGCACCGGCGGCGATGGCCCCGGCGGCATCTCGACGCTCGTCATCGACGGCAAGACGCTTGGCGTTTCCTTTGGCGCCAATGAGCGCAAGATGGGCTGGAATGCACAGCCGACCCGCGCCGTGATGTTCGAGAACGCCCGCGTGCCGGTCGCCAACCGGTTGAGCGAGGAGGGCGTCGGCTTCAAGATCGCGATGGCTGGCCTCGATGGTGGCCGTCTCAACATCACCGCGTGTTCGCTCGGTGGCGCGCAGACCGCGCTCGACAAGGCGCGCGCCTACATGAAGGAGCGCAAGGCCTTCGGAAAGCGCCTCGACGAATTCCAGGCGTTGCAGTTCAAGCTCGCCGATATGGCGATCGAGCTCGAGGCCGCACGCACCTTCCTGTGGCGTGCCGCGGCGGCACTGGACCGCAAGGACCCTGATGCCACCATGCTCTGCGCGATGGCCAAGCGTTTCGGTACCGATGTCGGCTTCGAGGTCGCCAACCATGCGCTGCAGCTGCACGGTGGCTACGGTTATCTCAGCGAATACGGCATCGAGAAGATCGTGCGCGATCTGCGCGTGCACCAGATCCTCGAAGGCACCAATGAAATCATGCGGCTCATCGTGGCGCGCAAGTTGATCGAGGGCGCGCGATGAACGCGACGGAAGAGGGCGATCTGGTCGCCCGTGTCGAGGGCGCGGCTGGTATCATCCGGCTCAACCGCCCCAAGGCCATCAATGCCGTGACGCTGGAGATGTTTCGCGACATCGAGAAGGCGCTCGACCGCTTCGAAGCCGATCCCGTTGTTGCCGTGATCCTGCTGGAAGGCGCCGGCGAGCGTGGCCTGTGCGCCGGCGGCGACATCCGCGCGCTCTGGGAGAGCTCGAAAGTCAACGGTGATCTCGGCAAGATCCTGTGGCGCGAGGAATACATCCTCAACGCCCGGATCAAGAAATTCCCTAAGCCCTATGTCGCCTTCATGGACGGCATCGTGATGGGCGGCGGCGTCGGTCTCTCCGCCCATGCCAGCCACCGCATCGTGACCGACCGGACCAAGCTCGCGATGCCGGAGGTCGGGCTCGGCTTCTTCCCCGATGTCGGCGGCACCTATTTGTTGTCGCACTCGCCCGGCGAGATCGGCACCTATTTCGGTCTGACCGGCCAGACCATGAATGGGCCGGATGCGATCCACGCGAAATTCGCCGATTGGGTTGTGCCGGTGGCGAAATGGCCGGAGTTGCGCCAGGCGCTGACCGGGGTTCGCTCGGGCGTGACCGCGGCCGAGGTCGGCAAGCTCATCGACGGCTTTTCGACCGGCGAGAGGGCGGGGCCGGTCGCCGCGAAAGAACCGGTGATCGATGCGTTGTTCGGCTTCGACCGGATGGAGGATGTCGTCGCCGCACTCAAGCGCAACGGCTCCGAGTTCGCGCTGGCAACCCTGAAGACGCTCAATGAAAAATCGCCGCGCGGCATGGTTGTGACGCTGAAGCTGCTGCGGCTCGCGCGCACCGCCTCGAGCCTGGAAGAGTGTCTTGTGCGCGAATATCGCGCTGCGCTGGAAGTGTTTCGCAGCGATGATTTTCGCGAAGGCGTCCGCGCCGCCGTCATCGACAAGGACCGCAACCCGACCTGGTCGCCGCCGCGCATCGAGGATGTGACGCCGCAGACGCTTGCACCATATTTCGCCGGGATCGGCGCCGACGAGCTCAAGTTCAACTAATCAACGAAACGAGCGGAGGAAACGACAATGGCCACGATCGCATTCATCGGTCTCGGCAACATGGGCGGCCCGATGGCCGCCAATCTGGTCAAGGCCGGCCACAAGGTCATCGCCTTCGATCTCGTCGAGGCCTCGCGCAACCAGGCCAAGGCCGACGGCGCCGGGATCGCGGACAGCGCCGCGGGCGCGGCGAAGGGCGCCGATGTCGTCGTCACCATGTTGCCGGCCGGCAAACACGTGCTTGGCGTTTGGAATGAAGTGCTTCCCGCCATGACCAAAGGCGCGCTGATCATCGACAGCTCCACCATCGATGTCGAGAGCGCGAGGGCAGCCCACGCGCTCGCGGCCAAGCACGGCGTGCTCTCGGTGGACGCGCCGGTCTCGGGCGGCACCGGCGGCGCGAAGGGGGCGACGCTGACCTTCATGTGCGGCGGCGAGGAGGGCGCATTTGCGGCGGCAAAGCCCGTGCTGGAGAAGATGGGCAAGAAGATCGTGCATTGCGGTGGTGCCGGCGCGGGCCAGGCCGCCAAGATCTGCAACAACATGATCCTCGGCATTTCCATGATCGCGGTCAGCGAAGCCTTCGCGCTCGGCGAGAAGCTCGGCCTCTCGCACCAGGCGCTGTTCGACGTCGCCTCGACCTCGTCGGGGCAGTGCTGGTCGCTGACGACCTATTGCCCGGTTCCGGGCCCGGTGCCGACCTCGCCCGCGAATAACGATTACAAGCCGGGTTTCGCCTCGGCGCTGATGGTGAAGGATCTGACCCTGGCGCAGGACGCCGCCAAGGCCGCGGGCGCGGCGACGCCGCTCGGCAAGCATGCGCAGGAGATCTATCAGTCTTTCGACGCAGCCGGCCAGGGCGGGGTGGATTTTTCCGGAATTATCAAGCACGTTAGGGGGCTAGCCGGGAAAGCTTAATGACGACATTTCAGGACGCGCGTGCGTTTCTTCTTGCTCACCGCACGAATTATGAGACAGCGGTCAAGGATTTCCGCTGGCCCGATCCCGAACCCTTCAACTGGGCGCTGGACTGGTTCGACGCCGAGCTGGCGACGAATGCGGACAGCAGGGATCGGCCCGCGCTCTGGATTGTCGATGCCGCACAGGACAAGCAGACGAAGCTGTCCTTCGCGGCGCTCTCGAAGCGCTCCAACCAGGTTGCCAACTTTCTTCGCGCGCAGGGCCTGAGGCGCGGCGATCACCTCCTGCTGCTGCTCAGCAATGTCGTGCCGCTGTGGGAGACGATGCTCGCGGCAATGAAGCTCGGCGTCGTCGTCATTCCCGCGACCACGCTGCTCACTGCCGACGAGCTGCGCGATCGGCTCGACCGCGGCAAGGCAAGGGCGGTCGTTGCCGCGCAGGACCAGGTTGCGAAGTTCGCGAGCCTTGGCGCCGAGAACATTGTGCGCATCGTCGTCGGCGCCGCCTCCGATGGCTGGCTCGCCTATGACGAGGCGGCGAACGCTCCTGAGAGTTTTGCGCCCGACGGCCCGACCAACGCCGACGACCCGATGCTGCTCTATTTCACCTCGGGCACTACGGCAAAACCAAAGCTGGTGCGGCACAGCCAGCGCAGCTACCCGGTCGGCCATCTCTCGACCATGTACTGGATCGGGCTGAAGCCCGGCGACGTCCATCTCAACATCTCCTCGCCCGGCTGGGCCAAGCACGCCTGGAGCTGCTTCTTCGCGCCGTGGAATGCCGGCGCGACGGTGTTCGTGGTCAACCAGCCGCGTTTCGATGCGAAAGGCCTGCTCGCCACCATCGGCCGCTGCGGCGTCACCACGCTGTGCGCGCCGCCGACCGTGTGGCGGCTGTTCATCCAGGAGGACCTGGCCTCGTTCAAGGTGGCCCTTCGCGAAGTCTGCGGTGCCGGCGAGCCGCTCAATCCCGAAGTGATCGACCAGGTGCAGTCCGCCTGGGGCCTCACCATCCGCGACGGCTATGGTCAGACCGAGACGACCGCGCTCGCCGGCAATTCGCCGGGGCAAAAGATCAAGGTCGGCTCGATGGGCCGACCGCTGCCAGGCTATCGCGTGCAGGTCAGCGATGCTGACGGCCATCCGGCAAGGGAAGGCGAGGTGGCGCTGCTGCTCGGCGCTGACCGGCCCGCCGGCCTGATGCAGGGCTACCAGGGCGACGACGGCAAGCTGTCGGGCGCCGAAGGCGAGCTCTATCGCAGTGGCGACGTCGTCTTCGAAGATGAGGACGGCTATCTCACCTTCGTCGGCCGCTCCGACGACGTGTTCAAATCATCCGACTACCGCATCAGCCCGTTCGAGCTGGAAAGCGTGCTTTTGGAGCATGAGCTGGTGGCGGAAGCGGCCGTAGTGCCGAGCCCCGATCCTATCAGGCTCGCGATTCCCAAGGCCTTCGTGCTGCTGACCGCAGGGGCGGAGCGGACGCCGGAGACGGCGCTGTCCATCTTCAGGCACCTGCACACGCGGCTCGCGCCGTTCAAGCGCATCCGTCGTCTCGAAATCGTCACCGAGCTGCCGAAGACGATCTCTGGCAAAATCCGCCGCGTGCAGCTACGACGGCTCGAACGCGACGATGATCGCAACGATCCGCTACGCGGCCGGGAATTCCGTGAGGAGGATTTTCCGGAGCTGCCGAAAACAAGAAGTGAGACCTGAAGCGAAATGAACCAAATCTGGAAGAAGCCGCCGATCACGCTCGAGGCCTATCAGGCCATGGTCGGCAAGGAGATCGGCGTGTCGTCCTGGCACCTGATCGACCAGCCCCGCATCGACACCTTCGCGGGCGTCACCGAGGATCATCAATTCATTCATGTCGACCCCGAGAGGGCGAAGCAGGAGACCGCGTTCGGCGCCACCATCGCGCACGGTTTCCTGACGATGTCGATGTTGTCGGTGATGTCCTACGAAGTGATGCCGGCGATTGCGGGCACCACGATGGGCGTGAACTACGGCTTCGACAAGCTGCGCTTCATCTCGCCGGTCCGTTCGGGCAGGCGCATCCGCGGCCGTTTCGTGCTTGCGGAAGCCAAGCTGCGCAAACCAGGCGAATTGCAGTCCCGTACCAATGTGACGGTGGAGATCGAAGGCGAGGACAAGCCCGCGCTGGTCGCGGATTGGCTGGGTCTGATCTATCTCGCGTAAACCAGCCCGCCATGGCCGGGCTTGACCCGGCAACCCATCGCTGCTCAAAAGCTGACCAAATCTCTCGCGGAGCGCTCTGACCCTCTCCCCCTGTGGGAGAGGGTGGCTTCGCGAAAGCGAAGCCGGGTGAGGGTATCTCTCCACGAGCTCCGCTGCCGAGAGATACCCCTCATCCGACGCGCTTACGCGCGCCACCTTCTCCCACAAGGGAGAAGGAAGAAAGGAAACGCACTCATGGCAATCAGGTTCGACGGACGCGTCGCCATCGTCACCGGCGCGGGCAATGGTCTCGGCAAGGCGCATGCGCTGGGCCTTGCGAGCCGCGGCGCGAAAGTCGTGGTCAACGATTTCGGCGGTGCGCGTGATGGCAGCGGCGGCTCGCTGTCGCCGGCGGAAGCCGTGGTCGAGGAGATTCGCAAGGCGGGCGGCACGGCGATGGCCGACGGCGCCGACGTCTCGAACTTCGAGCAGGTCACCGCCATGGTCGAGCGCGCCACCAAGGAGTGGGGCAGCGTCGACATCATGTGCGCCAACGCCGGCATCCTGCGCGACAAATCGTTCGGCAAGATGGAAGCTGCCGATTTCCAGAAGGTGCTCGACGTGCATCTCGTCGGCACGTTCTACTGCTGCAAGGCAGTCTGGGCCGGGATGCGCGACCGCAACTACGGCCGCATCGTGCTGACGACCTCGTCTTCCGGCCTCTACGGCAATTTCGGCCAGGCCAATTACGGCGCGGCGAAATCAGGCATGGTCGGCCTGATGAACGTGCTTGCGGAAGAGGGCCGCAAGAACAACATCCGCGTCAACATCATCTCGCCGACCGCCGCGACCCGCATGACCGAGGAGCTGCTGCCGCCGCAGGCGCTGCAGCTGATGAAGCCGAATGCGATCACGCCTGCGGTGGAGTATATGCTCAGCGAAGACGCGCCGACCCGCACCATCATGGGTGCCGGCGCCGGCTCCTTCGCGGTGATCAAGATCATCGAGAGCGAAGGCATCAACCTGCCGGAATCCGACTGGACGCCGGACGCGATCGCCGCGCATTTCGCCGAGATCAGCGACATGTCGAAGGCGAAGGCGCTGACCGGCGCCTTCGAGCAGACGCAGAAATACGTGGCCCAGGCTGCGGCACGGGCGGGGATCAAGCTCTGACTGACGTCGCCGTCATCGGTGCCGGTCCCGCCGGGCTGATGGCGGCGGAAGTGCTGGCGCAAGGCGGCGCCAGCGTCACCGTCTACGACGCCATGCCGTCGGCGGGCCGCAAATTTTTGATGGCCGGCCGGGGCGGGCTCAACCTCACCCACAGTGAGCCGTTGACGGAATTCCTCCCTCGCTACCGGGAGGCGATGCCGCATTTGCGCGCTGCGGTCGAGGCGTTTCCGCCTGATGCGTTACGCGACTGGAGCGCAGGCCTCGGGCAGCTGACTTTCATCGGCAGCAGCGGGCGGGTGTTTCCGAAAACGTTCAAGGCCTCGCCCTTGCTGCGTGCCTGGCTGCGCCGCCTTGATGCCGCTGGTGTGCAGTTCGCGTTTCGGCATCGCTGGACCGGCTGGGACGAGAAGAGGCAGCTGGAATTGCAAACGCCCGATGGCCTGCGAGCTGTCGCCGCCAGGGCAGCGGTACTCGCGCTCGGTGGTGCGAGCTGGCCGCGATTGGGATCCGATGGTGCGTGGGTCGATATCCTGGCGGCCAAAGGCGTTGCCATCTCGAAGCTTCGATCAGCCAATTCCGGCTTTACGGTCGCGTGGTCCGACGTGTTTCGCGATCGTTTTGAAGGTCAGCCGCTCAAGGGCGTGGCGCTGACCATCGGCGCGCACACGGTGCGCGGCGAAGCGATGATTACCCGCAGCGGCATCGAAGGCGGCGCGATCTACGCGCTCTCGGCGGAGTTGCGCGAGGCTGTGCTGGGGATCGGGAAGGCGACGCTGATGATCGCATTGCGGCCCGACCTCGGTGCTGATGCGCTGACCAAGCGCCTGTCAGGTAACCGTGGCAAGCAATCGCTGGCCAACTTCCTGCGCAAGGCCGCGCAATTGTCACCGGTCGGCATCGGCCTGATGCAGGAGGCAGCCATCGCATCCGGGCGGCCGCTGGCTGCGTTCTCGCCGGCCGAGCTCGCGGATCTCGTGAATGCGATTCCGGTGCAACTCACCGGCGTTGCCCCGCTCGATCGCGCCATCTCGACCGCAGGCGGGATTTCCTTCGACGAACTCGACGATCACTTCATGTTGCGCAAACTGCCTGGCGTGTTCGCCGCCGGGGAGATGCTGGATTGGGAGGCGCCCACCGGCGGCTATCTGCTTCAGGCCTCGTTCGCGACGGGGGCGGCTGCGGGCAGGGGTGCGCTCGCTTGGCTCAAACGCTAACCACTGAGCCTCCCCTAAATCGGTGGACACCTATAGCTTAGGCAGCGAGAGGTGTCAGATGGCGAAACGGCGGCGTCGGTCCTATTCGGACGAGTACAAGCGGCAGGCAGTTGATCTGGTTTTGTCGAGCGGCCGCTCGGCGAAGTCGGTATCGAAGGAGCTCGGGCTTGACGGCTCCGTGCTCAGCCGATGGGTGAAGGAGCGGAGCACGGTGGTAGCCGGCGGCAGCGCTGCGGCGCCCACGTCGCAAGCGGCGGTGCCGTCGGCGGACCAGGCTGACGTGATCGCACGGTTGCAGCGGGAAAACGAACAGTTGCGCATGGAGCGCGACATTTTAAAAAAGTCGATCGCGATCTTTGCTGGACCCCGGACATGAGGTTCCGCTTCATCGAAGATCGCCGTGCGGACTATCCGGTCCAGATCATGTGCCGTGTGCTCGGCGTCTCGCCCGCGGGCTACTATGCCTGGCGGTCGCGGCCGGAAAGCCCCCGGGCCGCTGCCAATCGAGAGTTGTTGGAGGACATCAAGCGGGTTCATCGCGACAGCCATGGCCGCTATGGCAGCCCGCGCATCCATGCCGAACTCAAAGCCCAGGGCCATCGTGCAAGCCGTGGCCGGATCGAGCGGCAGATGCGCCACCACGCTGTTCGGGCCGTCTCGGCCGGGCCGCGACGATGCCGCACCACCGACAGTGGGCATGGCTTCCCGATCGCGCCGAACCTGCTCGGCCGGAACTTCTCGGCCGCCATGCGCAATCAGATTTGGCTCGCCGACATCACTTATGTCTGGACCGGCCAGGGATGGTTGTACCTGGCCGCCATCATGGATTTGCACAGCCGCCGTATCGTGGGGTGGGCGATGGACGAACATCTGCGCGCCGAACTACCGCTTGCCGCATTGCGGATGGCGATCAAGGGACAAAAGCCCAGCGCCGGTTTGATCCATCACTCCGATCGCGGCACTCAATATGCTTCAACCGAGTACCGCCAGGCGCTGCAAGCCGCCGGCTTCCGGCCGTCGATGAGTCGCAGAGCCGATTGCTACGACAATGCCCCGATGGAAAGCTTCTTCCACACGCTGAAGACCGAGCTGATCCATCACTGCCAATATGCAACCCGCAATGACGCAGAGCGCGACATCTTCACTTACATCGAGGGCTTCTACAACAATCACCGCAGACACTCGGCCATCGGCTATATCAGCCCAGCCGAGATGGAGCTAAAATCGGCTTGATCCCTGTCCACTTTTTTGGGGGAAGATCACCACCGTCATCGCGAGCGCAGCGACGCAATCCAGCATGCCTCTGCGGAGGTAGTCTGGATTGCTTCGTCGCTTCGCTCCTCGCAATGACGGTTGAGAGGGCTGCGTGCCCTACCGCAGCTTCCCCCGCGCCGCCACTGGCAGCGTGCCGATGATCTCCTCGCCGCGGACCATCACGACCTCGTCCATCATGTTGACGACGACGCAGACATGGTTCGGCACGATGCGGACGACGTCGCCGACGTTCGGCCGCGTGTTGCTGCGGGATAGGTCGAGGAAGCCGTGTTCCTCGGCGAACTTTGCGATCTTGGCTTCGGGATGCTCGAGGATCAGGCCATGGCCGTCGAGTCCGCCGGTATCCGTCGTCAGCGTCTTGGAGCCGGCATCGAGAATGCCGCGCTCGGGAGCGGCGCGGCTCACCACCGTCGAGTAGATGTGGAGCGCGCAGTCGTCCCAGCCGGCGACGCCGGCCGCGACCTGCATGCGGTCGTTGTAGATATAGGTGCCGAAGCGGTGCTCGGTACCGCCCTTGAGCTTGCCGATGTTGACGAGGTTCGGCGTGCCGCCGGTCGAGACGATCTTGGCGTCGAGCCCGTGCGCGCGCACGCCGGCCAGCGCTTCGTCGTAGAATTTTTGCGCATCCGCCCAGCCGGTTTCGGTCGGATACAGCATGAATCCGGCGAACTCGAGCCCCTTGGATGCGGCGATCTCGCGTGCCAGCGCGATCGCTTCCGCCGGCGTCTCGACGCCGGCGCGCTTGCGTCCCGTGTCGCATTCGACGACGACCGAGAGCGGACGGCCCGAGGCCTCGGCGGCCTTCGGCAAGCCCGCAACGACGGTCGAATTATCGGCGGCAACTGTCATCCTGGTCTTGGCATTGAGCGCGCCGAGCCGCGCCATCTTCTCTTCGCCCAAGAGATTGTAGCTGATCAGGATATCGTCGATGCCGGCATTGGCCATGATCTCGGCCTCGCCGATCTTCTGGCAGGTGATGCCCTTGGCGCCGGCCGCGACCTGCATCCTGGCAATGGTCGGGTTCTTGTGCGTCTTGATGTGCGGGCGATTGGCAACGCCGGCATCATCGCAGGCTTTCTGGATTCGCGCGATGTTGCGCTCGACCCTGTCCATGTCGATGACGGCACAGGGCGTGCCGTATTCGCGGGCGATCTTGGCGGCGAGGGGAGTGGTCATTGGTTATGCCTGTTCTATCTCTTCGCGAAGCATTTCAAGTTCGAGCCAGCGCTCTTCGGCGGCGGAGAGTTCTTCATGCGCCTTGGCGATGGCGGCTGACGTGTCGTCGAATGTCTTGCGATCCTTGGTGTAGAGATTGGGATCATCGAGCACCCGTTGGAGCTTGGCGATATCGGCGTGCAACGTTTCCATCTTCTTCGGCAGTGTTTCCAGCGCATGCTTCTCGTTGAAGCTCAGCTTCCGTTTCGGTGCCGACGTGGGAGCCGCTGCGCGTTCCTCTTTCTTCTCCGCTGGCGCCTGCGTCTTCGCCGTCTCTCGCTTCAAATCCGCACCGCGCTGCGCCAGCATGTCGCTGTAGCCACCGGCATATTCGATCCACTTGCCGTTGCCCTCGGGCGCGATCACCGAGGTGACGACACGGTCGAGGAAGTCGCGGTCGTGGCTGATCAGGATGACCGTACCCTCGTAATCGCCGAGCATCTCCTCGAGCACGTCGAGGGTTTCGAGATCGAGGTCGTTGGTCGGCTCGTCCAGCACCAGAAGGTTCGACGGTTTTGCCAGCGCGCGTGCCAGCATCAGGCGGCCGCGCTCGCCGCCGGAGAGCACCTCCAGCGGCGTGCCGCGCTGCTCCTGCGCGAACAGGAAGTCCTTCATGTAGCCGACGACATGCTTCGGCTTGCCACCGACCATGACGTGGTCGCCGCGGCCGCCGGTGAGGGCCTCCGCCAGCGTCGATTTCGGATCGAGACTTTCGCGATGCTGGTCGAGCGTCGCCATTTCCAGATTGGCGCCGAGCCGAAGCGTGCCGGAATCCGGTTGGATGCCGCCCGTGAGCAGATTGACCAGCGTGGTCTTGCCGGCGCCGTTCGGGCCGATGATGCCAAGCCGGTCGCCGCGCTGGATGCGGGTCGAGAAGTTCTCGACGATCTTGCGCTCGCCATAGGCCTTGGTGATGCCCTTCGCCTCGATCACCAGCCTGCCGGATTGCTCGGCTTCCGCGGCGGCAAGCGTGGCGCTGCCGGCGGTGCCACGATAGTTGCGGCGCTGGTCGCGTAGCGCGTGCAGGTTGGCGAGTCGCTTAACGTTGCGCTTGCGCCGGCCGGACACGCCGTGGCGCAGCCAGTGCTCCTCGTCGACGATCTTGCGGTCGAGCTTGTGCTGGTCGCGCTCTTCCTCGGCCAGCACTTCGTCGCGCCAGCTCTCGAACGAGGCGAAGCCGCGATCGATCTGCTTGATCTTGCCACGGTCCAGCCAGGCCGTCGAACGTGACAGATTGGTGAGGAAGCGGCGGTCATGACTGATGATGACGAGCGCACTGCGCCTGGAGTCGAGCTCCTGCTCCAGCCATTCGATGGTGGCGAGATCGAGATGGTTGGTCGGCTCGTCCAGCAGCAGGATGTCGGGCGAGGGCGCCAGCACATAGGCCAGTGCCGCGCGACGGGCTTCGCCGCCGGAGAGGTTGTGCGGGTTCTCCTCACCGGTGAGACCGAGCTGCTCCAGCAGATAACGTGCCTGATGCTGGTCGTCGCCGGGCGCGAGCCCGGACTCGACATAGGCAAGCGTGGTCTTGTGCTCGCCAAAATCCGGCTCCTGCGGAAGATAGCGAACGGTGGCGCCCGGCTGCACGAAGCGCGTGCCACTGTCGGCCTCGACAAGGCCGGCCGCGATCTTCAGCAGCGTCGATTTGCCGGAGCCGTTGCGGCCGATCAGGCAGACGCGCTCGGATGGCGCGACGTTGAGCTCGACACCTGACAGCAAAGGCGTGCCGCCGAAGTTCAGCTTGATGTCTTTGAGTTGGATCAGCGGGGGCGCCATCGTCAGCCTTGGTTCGTTGCGGCCTGATCGGCGCGGCGACGCTGGATCCTGCGCAGTGTCTGGTCGAGCGCCGACAGGAAGGCGGAGCGGTCGCGCGGCGCGAACGAGCGCGGACCGCCGGTGACCTCGCCGGCCGAACGCAGATCCGTCATCAGGTTGCGTACCGCCAGCGTCATCCCGATCGACTCTTCGGTAAACGGCTTGCCGTTCGGTGCGATCACGTCAGCGCCTGCCTTCACGCAGCGGCTGGCGAGCGGAATGTCTGACGTGATGACGACGTCGCCGGGCCTCGCCCGCTCGGCGATCCAGTCGTCGGCCGCGTCCATGCCGGAGCCGGCGGCGATGCGCTCGATCAGTGGGTCCTGGGGCACGCGAATGAAGTTACCGGCAACCACGCTGACCGGCACGTTATGCCGGAGCGCGACACGATAGATCTCGTCCTTCACCGGGCAGGCGTCGGCGTCGACATAGATGCGGGTGGGGGTGTCAGTCATTCGCCGCGTGGTACCCCATTCGGGCCGCAAAGGCGAGGGGATTGACCGCTGTTCCCGGGGCCCTACGATCAGCCAGGAAATAACAAGAATATGGGGAAGCCAAACCATGCCGAACCGGCTCGAAACCTGGCGCGTCGAGGCGTACAACACCGCCAAACAGTCCGAAAACAAGATGCATGACGATACGGTGGCGCGTCGCTTCGGCTTTTCGGGCGGCCTGGTCCCCGGCGTCGATGTATTCGCCTATATGTTGCACGTCCCGATTGCGCGCTGGGGGCGCGATTTCCTGTCGCGCGGGCTGGTCGAAGCACGCTTCATCAAGCCGGTTTATGACGGCGAGACCGCCGATGTCGACGCCACTGAACACAATGGCCTGCTCACGATCGAGGTGTTCAGCCGCACCGAGCTGTGCGCGACGGGCACGGCCTCACTGCCGGTGGCCGCGCCTGTGGTGTCATTGGGCGACTATGTCGAAGTGCCCGCAGTCGCCGAGCGCAAGCCGGTCAGTCCTGACATCTTCGCGACGGGCAAATGGCTTGGCACGACGCCGCGCCGCTGGGCCGGCCAGGCGGCGAGCGACTATCTCGCCGATGTCAGGGAGACCGATCCGATTTTTGCGCGCGAGGGGCTCGGCCATCCTGGCCTGATCCAGCGTGTGATGAACCGCGTGCTGGTGGACAACACCATCCTGGGCCCGTGGATCCATGTCGGCAGCCGCATGCAACTGCTCTCCGCCACGCGCGCCGGCGACGAGATCGTCGCGCGGGCGAAGGTCACCGCAACCTACGAGAAGAAAGGCCACCGCTTCGTCGAGCTCGACGCGCTGGTCATCGCCAACGGCACAACCCCGATCGCGCAGTGCCAGCACACCGCGATCTACCAGCCGCGGGAGCAGGCGGCGGCGTAGGGAGCTTTAGCGTTTGCTGGACTCGAGGTTTTCGCCACAAATGCGGTGTCATGCCCCGGCTTGACCGGGGCATCCGTACGCCGCAGCCCATCGGCTTTTGCGCGCCGTCTCTGGAATACTGGATCGCCCGGTCAAGCCGGGCGATGACAGCGTTGTTGTGGATGCGGAAGGGCAGCCTTACGCCGCGCTCTTCGCGTCCTGGATCGCGCGCCACACCCGCTCGGGCGTCAAGGGCATGTCGATGTGCTTGATGCCGTAGTCTGACAACGCATCCAGCACCGCATTCACCACCGTCGAAAGGCTGCCGGCGCAGCCGGCTTCGCCGCAGCCCTTGCTGCCGAGCGGATTGGTCGTGGCCGGCACCGGGTGGTCGCCGACCGTCATGTTGGGCACGTCGCCGGCGCGCGGCAGGGCGTAGTCCATCAGCGAGCCCGTGATCGGCTGGCCACTCTCGTCGTAGCGGATGTGCTCCATCAGCGCCTGCCCGATGCCCTGGACGACGCCGCCATGGAGCTGGCCTGCGACCAGCATCGGGTTGATCACCGTGCCGAAATCGTTCACCGCGCTGTAGCGCACGATTTCCACGACGCCCGTGTCAGGATCGATCTCGACTTCGGCGACATGGCAGCCGTTGGGAAAGGCCGAGGGCACCGGCTCGGTGGTGTGATCAACATCGAGCGAGTCAGGCACGCCATCAGGCACCTTGCCGTCATGCAGCTTCCTGGCGAGCTCCATGATGTCGATGCTGCGGTCGGTGCCGGCGATGGTGAAGCTGCCGCCTTCGAACTCGATGTCGGCCTCGGAGGCTTCCAGCATGTGCGCAGCGGCGCGCTTGCCCTTTTCGATGATCAGCTTCGAGGCCTCGACGATCGCCATGCCGCTGGCCGTGATCGAGCGCGAGCCGCCGGTGCCGTTGCCGGCGTGGACGATGTCGCTGTCGCCCTGCACCAGTTTCACGCTCTCGAAGGGAACGCCAAGCTGCGCGCACAGGACCTGCGCGAACGGCGTGGCGTGGCCTTGGCCGTAGTCGAGCGTGCCGGTGATCAGCTGCACGGTGCCGTCAGGATCGAACACGATCTTGCCGAGCTCTGGGCCTGGCGGTGCAGTGACCTCGAGATAGGAGCCGACGGCGATGCCGCGCAGCTTGCCCGCCTTCTTGCTCTCCTTCTTGCGCTTGGCAAAGTTCTCATGGTCGGAGATTTCGAGCGCCTTGCTGAACACCGCCTGGAAGTCGCCGCTGTCATAGGTGACGCCTGACGAGGCCGGGAAGGGCATCTGGTTCGGCTTGATGAAGTTGCGCTTGCGCAAGGTCAGCCGGTTGATGCCCATCTCGTCGGCGGCGCGGTCAATCAGCCGCTCCATGTAGTAGTTCGCCTCGGGCCGGCCGGCGCCGCGATAGGCGCCCATCAGCGTGGTGTTGGTCAGCACCGTCTTGATGTCGATCGCCATCAGCGGCGTGCGATAGACGCTGGAAAAGTTCTTGCCGGTGTTGAGCGAGAGCGGGCTCGGCGCAACGCCGGTGATATAGGCGCCGAGATTGCCGTAGCCGGACAGTCTTGCTGCGAGGAAATGCCCCTCGGCGTCGAGCGCGAGCTCGGCATGAATCTTCTGCGCGCGGCCATGGCTGTCGGACAGGAAGCTGGTGGAGCGCTCGTCGAGCCACTTCACCGGGCGTCCCAGCGCCTTCGCCGCGTACAGAATGCACATGTACTCGGGATAGTTGACGTTCTTCATGCCGAACGAGCCGCCGACATTGGCGGTGAGGATGCGTACCTTCTCGTTCGGCACCTTCAGGTTCTTGGCGAGGTTGGCGCGGTTGCCCGCGACGCCCTGCGTCGGCATCTGGATGGTGTAGCGCTCGGTCTTCTTGTCGTAGGAGGCAAGTCCGACGCGCGGTTCCATCGACACCACGGCGACACGGGTGTTCTCGATGTCGACCTTGGTGACATGGGCGGCGCTGGCGAAAGCCGCGTTCACCTTCTCCGTGTCGCCATAGTGATAGTCGAGCGCGACGTTGTTCGGGATGTGATCATAGAGCTGCGCTGCGCCGGGCTTGGTGGCTTCCTCGGGATCGGTCACCGCCGGCAGCGGCTCGATATCGAGCTCGACCGCCTCGGCCGCATCGCGGGCCTGCGCCAGCGTCTCCGCGACGACGAAGGCGACGGGGTCGCCGACGAAGCGGACTTTGTCGGTTGCCAGCGGCTGGCGGTTGGTCTGCAGCAGGGGTGAGCCGTCGCGGCTCTTCAGTGGCAGCCCGCAGGTGAAGGGACCATAGCCGGCGGCATCGAGATCCTTGCCCGTCCACACCCCCAGCACGCCCGGCATCGCCTTGGCGGCCTCGATGCCGATGCCGCGGATCACGCCATGGGCGTGGGTGGAGCGGACGATCACGGCGTAGGCCTGGCCGGGCAGGTTGAAATCGTCGGTGTAGCGGCCCTTGCCGCGCACCAGCGTGTCGTCCTCCTTGCGGCGGACCGGCTGCCCGACACCATATTTTTGCAGTGCAATAGCGTTTTCGAGCGTGGACGATTTGGTGTGTTCTTGCATGGAATTGACCTGAAAAGCCGGCAATCGCGCGTTTTGGGGGGCGCCTGGAGGACCGGACGCTTCAAAAATAGCCCACGGTCCCGTTCACGACAACGCACGAATGGGCATGGTCCTATGTGATGCGATGTTGCGCAGGCCCGCCGCGCTGCTAATGTTTCAGGCGAAAAAGCAATTCCTGACCGGCCCGACCGGCCGCGGAAAGACAGTTTGTATGAATGACCACACGCGGCTCCGCGACGGCCATGTAAGCCAACATGGGCCGCACGGTGAGCTGGAGGGGTCGATGGCGGCGGTGGCGTTGGCCACGGAGCCTGCCGTCCCCGTGCAGGCGCCGGGAACCGGCGTCTATGCGGCGCTCGACCTCGGCACCAACAATTGCAGGCTCCTGATCGCCTGTCCCACCCACGACGGCTTCCGCGTGGTCGATTCCTTCTCGCGCATCATCCGGCTCGGCGAAGGTGTCTCGGCCACCGGCTGCATCAGCGAGGCCGCGATCGATCGCGCCATCGCCGCGCTCAGCATTTGCCGGGACAAGATCAACCTGCGCAAGGCCAAGCGGCTGCGGCTGATTGCGACCGAGGCCTGCCGGGCAGCCTCGAACGCGGAAGGATTCCGTAGCCGCGTCGCCGCCGAGACCGGCATCGAGCTCGAGGTGATCGACCGCGAGACCGAGGCTTCGCTTGCCATGCTCGGCTGCTCGCCGCTGGTCGACCCCAAAGGACGCGGCGCCATCCTGTTCGACATCGGTGGCGGCTCGACCGAGCTGGTGCGGATCGAACGCGATCCCGCCAATCCGGAACCGCGGATCAAGGCGTGGATGTCGATCCCGCTTGGTGTCGTGACGCTGGCCGAGCAATTCGGCGGCCGCGACGTCACGCCGGAGGTCTATGCCGCGATGGAGCAGGAGGTCGCCAATTACGTTGCTCCGTTCGCCGCGGAGCACGGCCGCGATCTCACCGACATGCATCTGCTCGGCACGTCGGGCACCGTCACGACGCTTGCCGGCATCCATCTCAATCTCGTGCGCTATGATCGCCGCCGCATCGACAGCATCTGGATGAACGATTCCGACATCACCGCGACCATCAACAAGCTGCTTGGCATGAGCTACGAGGAGCGCGCGGGCAACAGCTGCATCAGCGTCGAGCGCGCCGATCTCGTGCTGGCCGGCTGCGCCATCCTCGATGCGATCCGCCGCGCCTTTCCGCTGCCGCGCCTGCGCGTCGCCGACCGGGGCTTGCGCGAAGGCATGCTGGTCGAGATGATGCGCGAGGACGGCGCGCTCAGGAGCTGGTGAGATGGCGAGAGACACCACCGGCCGCTTGCACGTCCAGGTCAAGACCGGCGGCAAGCGCAAATTGTCGTCGAAGCTGTGGCTGGAGCGGCAGCTCAACGATCCCTATGTCGCCAAGGCAAAGGCCGCGGGCTATCGCTCGCGCGCCGCGTTCAAGCTGCTCGAGATCGACGACAAGTTTCGGCTGCTGAAGCCCGGCATGGCCGTGGTCGATCTCGGCGCGGCACCCGGCGGCTGGAGCCAGATCGCGGCCAAGCGCGTCGGCTCGACGGAAGGCAAGGGCAAGGTCGTCGCGATCGACCTGCTGGAGATGCCGGAGATTCCCGGCGTCGATTTCGCGCAGCTCGACTTCATGGACAATGACGCGCCGGACAAGCTCACGGCGATGCTGGGCGGCAAGGCCGATGTCGTGATGTCCGACATGGCCGCCAACACCACCGGCCATCGCAAGACCGACCAGCTCCGCATCGTCGGCCTGGTCGAAACGGCGGCGGCCTTTGCCTGCGACGTGCTCAAGCCCGGCGGTACGTTCCTGGCCAAGACCTTCCAGAGCGGCGCCGATGCCGATCTGCTGGCCCAGCTCAAGCGCGATTTTGCCACCGTGCGCCACGTCAAGCCGGCCGCGAGCCGGCAGGATTCGTCCGAGCGCTATGTGCTGGCGACGGGATTTCGCGGCGAGGCGAAGGCGTAGCCTCGCTACCCCAGCCGCTGATCCCGCATGTCCTGCGTGTCTTCCGTCGCCGTCTTGACGGCGGCTGTCGCGGCGCTCTTGGCAGCACCCTTGCGGCTTGCGACCTCGATCGCCTTGCGGCCCGAGATCTCGTGGCCGGCATCGCTCGGCATCTGCCAGAAGAACCAGCTCGACGCCGCCGAGGTCAGCGCCACCACGACGAAGGCCGGCGCGAACACGGTGGCGTTGAGCTCGCTGACATGGCTGAGCCACATCGTGGTCTCCACCGATGCCGCGCCGACCGCGACGCCGGCGGAGACGGCGAGCTGCTGGTTGACGCTGACGAGTGTGGTGGCGCGGCTCATCTGCGGGCTCTCGACGTCGGCATAGGCCACCGTGTTGATCGCGGTGAACTCGAGCGAACGGAAGAAACCGCCGACCACTAGGATCACCATGATGATCAGCAGCGGCGTCGTCACCGTGAACAGCGCGCAGACGCCGAGGAAGAATGCGCTGACGACCGCGTTCACCGTCATCAGATTGCGGAAGCCGAAGGCGCGGATCAGGCGCGCGGCCAGCGTCTTCATGCCCATCGCGCCGAGCGAGGAGGCAAAGGTGACGAGGCCGGAATGGAACGGCGACAGGCCGAATCCGATCTGCATCAAGAGCGGCAGCAGGAAGGGCAGCGCGCCGATGCCGAGCCGGAACAGGAAGCCGCCGAGAATGGCCGCGCGCAACGTCGGCAGCCTGAGCAGCGAGAAATCCAGCACCGGCGATCCGGTCCGCCGGGCATGAATGACATAGAGCGTCATCGAGATTGCTCCGCCCGCAACCAATGCTGCCACCGTGCTCCAGGGCAGCAGATTGAGGCCGGCGACCGAAAGGCCAAATGCGATGCCGGCAAGGCCCAGGCCTGCGAGCACCATGCCGTAGAGATCGAACTTTTCCTGCGTCTCGCTCTTGATGGGATCGATGAACTTCAAGGCCATGAAGATGCCGAGCAGCCCGATCGGAATGTTGATCAGGAAGATCCAGTGCCACGAGGCGTAAGTGGTGATGAAGCCGCCGAGCGGCGGCCCGATCACGGGGCCTATCAGGGCAGGGACGGTCACCCAGGCCATCGCATTGACCAGCGCGCTCTTGTCGACCGAGCGCAGCAGCACGAGACGTCCGACCGGCGTCATCATCGCCCCGCCCATGCCCTGGAGGATGCGTGCGAACACGAAGTCGGTGACCGAGCCCGACAGCGCGCAGCCGACCGAGCCGATCATGAACACGCCGACGGCGATTGCGAACACCATGCGCGCGCCGAACCTGTCGGCGGTCCAGCCGCTCGCCGGGATGAACACCGCAAGCGACAGCAGGTAGGAGGTGATGGCGAGCTTCAGCGTCAGCGGGCTGGTGCCGATGTCGGCCGCGATCGCCGGCAGCGAGGTGGCGATGACCGTGGAGTCCATGTTCTCCATGAAGAGAGCGGTGGCCACGATCAGCGGAATGATGCGTTGCTTGTCGACCATGACGGATTGGTAATGGACACGGGGAGGAGCGAGAGCTGCGGCTTATCATCGCCGTCGGCGCCGGACCATTGCGGATCGACGCATAGCACCTAAATCCTGCGCTCGCTCCTTCGTCATTCCCCGGCCGCCGCCCGGCGCGAGCCCCGGAATGACGGCTGGGTGGGCTTCCGCCGGGCTTTCCCCGCCGAAATTTACGTAAAAAGCCTGTGCATGGCTGGCCGGCGGTCCGATTTGCTTTGATTCGTCGCGCGGCCGTGCTATCGACCCGCGTCAACCCCACCGATGGGCTCCGATTCTCAAGGCGATGCCGCAAGGTACGCTGAGGGCGGCGCTCATCCATAATCATTTGCGGCACGGCCGCAGGAAGGAGTTGGCATATGGCCACGGTGCAACTTCAAGGCATCCGCGAAGCCTTTACGTTCGACGACGTGCTGCTGAAGCCGGGCCTGTCCGACGTCATGCCGGGCGAGGTCGACATCCGTTCCCGCGTCACCCGCGCCATCCCGCTCAACATCCCGATCATGGCCTCCGCCATGGACACCGTCACCGAGGCCCGCATGGCGATCGCCATGGCGCAGGCCGGCGGCCTCGGCGTCATCCACCGCAATTTCGACCCCGAAGGGCAGGCCGCCCAGGTCCGTCAGGTCAAACGCTACGAGTCGGGCATGGTGGTGAACCCGCTCACCATCAGCCCCGAGGCCACGCTCGACGACGCGCTCAAGCTGATGAGCGATCACGGCATCTCCGGCATTCCCGTCGTCACCGGCGCCGGCAAGAACACGCCCGGCAAGCTGGTCGGCATCCTCACCAACCGCGACGTGCGGTTTGCCACCGACCGCCGGCAAAGAGTCTCCGAGCTGATGACGCACGAGAACCTCGTCACCGTGCGCGAGAATGTCAGCCAGGACGAAGCGCGGCGGATGCTACACAAGCACCGCATCGAGAAGCTGCTGGTCGTCGACGACCAATATCGCTGCGTCGGCCTGATCACCGTGAAGGACATGGAGAAGGCAGTCGCCCATCCGCTGGCCTGCAAGGATGCGCAGGGACGCCTGCGCGTTGCCGCCGCCACCACGGTCGGCGACACCGGCTTCGAGCGCACCGAACGGCTGATCGATGCCGGCGTCGACCTCGTCGTCGTCGACACTGCGCACGGTCATTCCCGCCACGTGCTGCACGCCGTCAATCGCATCAAGCGCCTGTCCAACTCCGTGCAGGTCGTCGCTGGCAACGTCGCGACCTCGGACGGCGCACAGGCGCTGATCGATGCGGGTGCCGACTGCATCAAGGTCGGCATTGGTCCCGGCTCGATTTGCACCACGCGCATCGTCGCTGGCGTCGGCGTGCCCCAGCTCACCGCGATCATGGATGCGGTCGAGGCAGCCAAGAAGTCAGACATTCCCGTCATCGCCGACGGCGGCATCAAGTTCTCCGGCGATCTTGCCAAGGCGCTTGCCGCCGGTGCCGACATCGCGATGGTCGGTTCGCTGCTCGCCGGCACCGACGAGACGCCCGGCGAAGTGTTCCTGTGGCAGGGCCGCTCCTACAAGGCCTATCGCGGCATGGGCTCGGTCGGCGCAATGGCGCGCGGCTCTGCCGACCGCTACTTCCAGCAGGACATCAAGGATTCCCTCAAGCTCGTCCCTGAGGGCATCGAGGGCCAGGTGCCGTACAAGGGCCCGGTCGGCAACGTCATGCACCAGCTCGCCGGTGGCCTCCGCGCCGCGATGGGCTATGTCGGCGCCAAGGACATGAAGGAGCTGCACGAGAAGGCGCAGTTCGTCCGCATCACCGGCGCGGGCTTGCGCGAAAGCCACGTCCACGACGTGACCATCACGCGCGAAAGCCCGAACTATCCGGGCGGGGGCTAGTCACTCCGCTCTGTTTTCGGCTGCGCGTCGGATTGCGACGCGCCCGCCAAAATGACGGTGTCATGCCCCGCGAAGGCGGGGCATCCAGTACGCCGCAGCCCTTCGGTTCAATCACTGCTGTCTCTGGAATACTGGATCGCCCGCCTTCGCGGGCGATGACACCGAGCGTGTGGATTTGCTTCATTCCCGCGCACCTCCTAAATGACTGCAACAAGCAGTCAGGAGGAAGCCATGACCCAAGCAAAACGCATCGTTCTCGCCGCGCGTCCCGTCGGCGAACCCAAGCCGACCGATTTTCGTCTGGAGGAATTCGCTGTGCCGACGCCCGGCGCAGGCGAAGTCCTGCTGCGCACTGTCTGGCTGTCGCTCGATCCCTATATGCGCGGGCGCATGAGTGAGGGGCCGTCCTATGCCGCGCCGGTGCCGGTCGGCGGCGTGATGGAAGGCGAGGCGGTGAGCGAGGTCGTAGCCTCCAACAATCCGGACTTTGCCAAGGGCGACATCGTCCGCGCACGAACCGGCTGGCAGACGCATGCGACCTCGAACGGCAAGGGGCTGATCAAGGTCGATCCCAAGCTCGGTCCGATCTCGACTTCGATCGGCGTGCTCGGCATGCCCGGTATGACCGCGTATACGGGCCTGCTCGACATCGGCAAGCCGCAAGAAGGCGAGACTGTCGTCGTTGCCGGCGCCTCCGGTGCGGTCGGCTCGGCGGTCGGCCAGATCGCGAAGATCAAGGGCGCGCGTGCGGTCGGCATCGCTGGCGGCAAGGACAAGTGCGACTACGTGGTGAAGGAGCTCGGCTTCGATGCCTGCATCGATCACCGCGATCCTGATTTGGCTGCGAAGCTGAAGGATGCCTGCCCTGATGGCATCGACGTCTATTTCGAGAATGTCGGCGGCGCCGTGTTCGAGGCGGTGTTTCCGCTGCTCAATCCCTTCGCGCGCGTGCCGGTCTGCGGCCTGATCGCCCATTACAACGACACCGAGGCCAAGCCGCCGAAATGGGCCGGCGCGATGATGCGCAACATCCTCACCAAGCGGCTGACCTTCCGCGGCTTCATCGTCTCCGACTTCGCCTCGCGCCATGGCGACTTCCTGCGCGACATGTCGGGATGGGTCCAGGGCGGCAAGGTGAAGTACAAGGAGTTCGTCACCGAGGGCCTGGAGAGCGCCCCGGGCGCCTTCATCGGGCTGCTGAAGGGGGCCAATTTCGGCAAGCAGCTGGTCCGGGTCGGGCCGGACAACGCGTAAAGCCAGGGACTGGAGCGCCTCCAGGAGGCTTCGAGCGTCCTGGAGTTGCATCGGCGCCGCACGCCGGAAGGCTACTGGTTAACGAATCGTTACCGATTGGCCACAGCTGCCCGTAAAAGGTGCAGCGTGTGACAGACGGTTCATTGACGCCGGGCTGAAGGCATTGAATCATCGCGCATATTTTAGGTGCTGCGATGTTAGAGATCGGTATTTTCTGCGTAATTCTTCTGGCTGCCGGCTACTGGGTGGCCATGTATGTCATGGGCCGCCACGACGACGTCATCCACGGCAAGTTCGTCCACAACGAGGACGAAGGCGCATTCGTGCAGCCTCCGATGCCGACGCCTCCACCGCGCTTTCCCAAGCGTCCGGTCAAGGCGGCCGAGCCCGCCAGGATTGCGCCTGCCGATGAAGCGGCTACGCCAGTGACCAGCGAGGCGCTGCAGTCGTTGCTCGCTGCGATCCAGCAGGATCTCAAGAGCGTCGCCTGAGCGGCGCGCTCAGACGCTGCCGCGCTCGACCAGGAAGAGATCGACGACCAATCGCTGCTCGGCGCGCGGCGTACCTGACAAGCGCGCCAGCAGCAGTTCGCCCGCAATCCGGCCGACGGCCGCGGCATCGAACGAGATGGTGGTGAGGCCGGGCGTGATTTGATCGGCGACGTCGTTGTCGCCGAAGCCGAGCACGGCAAGATCGCGCGGCACCGATAGTCCACGCGCGCGGGCTTCGATCAGTGCGCCGGTCGCAAGCAGGTCGTTGGCGCAGAACACGGCATCGATCTTATCGCCGCGGTCGAGCAGGGTGGTGAATGCGGCGCGGCCATCGACCAGCCCCTTGATCTCGCCGACGCCGATCTCGTGGACGATCTCGAGGCCAAGCTGCGCGGCTGCCGCACGAAAGCCATCGCGGCGGAGCGCGCCACGGCCGCTGCTGCGGCCGATGAAGGCGACGCGGCGATGTCCCGCCGAAGCCAGCCTGCGCGCCGCCATTGCGCCGGCATCCGCATTGGGCAGGCCGACCAGCATATCGACGGGGTCGCGCGGAAATGCCCAGGTCTCGATCACGGGAATGCCGAGCTCGGCGAGCGCTGTACGGTTCTCCTCGAGCTCGATCACGCCGGTGAACATTACCGCGGCGGGCCGGATGCCGCGCAGCGACTGGATCATCGCGACCTCCTTGGCATAGGAGTAGGAGGTCTGGCCGACCAGCACCTCGAAACCCTCAGGCTCGAGCGTTGCGGCGAGGCTGCGTACGGCGAGTCCGAATTGCTGGCTGAGAATGTTCGAGACAAAGGCCACGACGACATTCGACCGCCCCGAGCGCAGCGCGCGCGCATGCGGATTGGAGGCATAGCCTGTCGCCTCTATCACCTCGAGAATGCGCTCGCGGGTCTCGCGGTTGACCTTTTCGGGATGGCGCAACACCCGCGATACCGTGATTGGCGACACACCGGCACGCTCCGCGACCTCTTCGATGCGCGGCGGCCGTCCGGTCGCGCCGGTGCGGCCGGGCGGCGCCGGAATGCGCACCACGTCGTCATAGCTCGGCTTGGCCGGATCGGTCATCGAGTCCTGAAGTTAGCCGGAGTCGGTGGTCTGTCCAAAGCTCAGCTTGTGAACACCTCATCACGCGACAGCGCGCGGCCGACCTGGACCAGGCAGTCGCCACTCTGGCTGTCGGTGTGGAGACGCTGGGAGATGACGATGCCGTCGGCAGGGAAGCGCAGCACCTCTTCCGCCAGCTCCGGTCGCTCGAAATCATGGTACCAACCGGCAATGTCGCCGGCCGCAACGCGCGCGCCGACCATGACCGCAGGCTCGAACCAGCCTCGGCGTGTCGCGAACACCGCCTGGGCGTGACTTTGCAGCGCCAGCAATTCGGTGTCGCGCTCGACCGGTGCGTGAGGTCCGAGCACCGGCGCCTGAACCAGACCGAGTGCGAGCATCAGCCGATCGACCGCGCGTGCGGTCAGTGCCATCGTCTGCGGCGTGACGGTGCCGCCGCCGCCGAATTCGCCTGATAGCCCGATCGCGCCGGCGCGGGCAGCGGCGGCCATCGATGTCGGCGCGGCCGCGCCGTTCTCGGCGACGAAGGCGAAGGGCATGCCAAGCCCTTCCATCAGGCGCAAGGCTTGGCCGAACATCTCGGGCGATCCCTGCCGCTCGATCAGCGCGCAAGGCACATGCGCCATCGACGTGCCACCGGAATGGATGTCGAACACGACGTCATGACGCGGAAACAGCTCGTGCTCGAGGAAATGCGCCAGCCGGAACGTCGGCGTGCCCCCGGCATCGCCGGGGAAGGCGCGGTTGAGATTGCCCTCGTCGAGCGGCGAGCGGCGGCGCGCCGCCATCACCGCGGGCAGGTTGGCGAAGGGCAGGATGGTGATCTCGCCCTTGATCGCCTTGGCGTCGAGCCGGCGATAGAGCCGCGTCAGCGTGATCTCGCCTTCATATTCATCGCCGTGATTGCCGGCCATCAGCAGCAGCTTCGGGCCGGCGCCGTTCTTGATCCGGAAGATCGGGATCTTGAGCTGGAAGTAGGGTGAGCGATCGATCGAGAAGGGAATGCCGAGATGGCCCGACCATTTCTGGTCCTTCTCGAAGTCGATGTCGTGGAAGAGTCCGGTATGCATGGGCTGGCCTCATGGCTGCGTCGTCACCGACGCCGGCCGAAGGTTGAACGAAAGGACGGCCGTTACAGCAACGCGACCGCGGTCATCTCGACGCGCAGATCGGGATCGGCGAGACGGGCTTCGACGCAGGCGCGCGCCGGCGGATTGGTCGGATCGATCCAGGCATCATAGACCGAGTTCATGGTGTCGAAGTCGGTGATATGAGGCAGGAAGACGTTGACCGCGATCAGCCTGGAGCGGTCGGAGCCGGCCTCCTTAAGCAGCGCGTCGATCTTGGCGAGCACCTGCTGCGTCTGTGACACGATGCCCGCCTTGCGGTCATCAGCGACCTGGCCGGCGATGTGCACCATGCCGCCGGCGGCGACAGCCTGGCTCATGCGCGAGCCGACGACGTAACGTTTGATCATTTTCGAATCTCTCCTCGTGAAAGGCGGCTCCCGCAGAGCCTGCGGTTCCTAACCGCTGAAGGGAACGATATGAGCGAATGACAACGTTGTCATTAGCCAAAATCGGCATTCCAAGGTGAAATTTGATGCGATGAGGTAATATAGTAGAGGAAACTGCCTGCCCGCTGAGCTAGGGCTCGCCGCCCATCTGAACGAGGATCTCTTCGATATCGACATCGACCTGACCGGCAGCACGGATGTGTCGGACTTCAAGGCTGTCGGGCGCGAAGCGGTACTCGACGAGGCCGGTCTCCTTGATCGCGATCAGGTCCTGGCGTGAATCGTTGATCTTGAAGCCGGCGGATGGCGCCCAGACGTGCCTGATATGGCGGAACGTGAAGTCGCGGCGCTGGTGTACATGACCGCTGGCGATGAGGCGGAGATCGACGCGCGCGAACATCTCGATCAGCCGCGCGCGTGCCGGCTGCGGCACGTAGCGGATCGAGGTCTCAGGCGTTTCAGCATCGTCGGGCAGGTTGAGAAACAGCGGCTTGTGGATGAAGAGCGCGACCGGCTTGCCGTTGACGTGCGCGATCTCCGAGGCGAGCCAGTCGAATTGCTCGGCCTCGAACGCGAGCCCTGAATTCATGACAAGCGAGTTGAGGCCGATGATGCGCCAGCCGGCAGCCTCGAACGACCAATGGTCTTCGCCGATGATGGCGCGGAATTGTCGGCGGTGCGCTTCGGTGACCGGTGGCTTCGGCGCCGGCCCGAGCGCGGTCGGATTGTCGCCGATGTCGTGATTGCCGGGGATGTAGCGGCAGGCGACGGGCAGCGCATCGTGCAGGCTCTTCGCGAACTCCATATCTTCGCGGCTGCTCGGGCCGTCGAAGGAGACGTCGCCGGTGTTGACGACGAGATCGGGCCTGCTTGCATCGATGTGCTCGCTGACACGATCGAAGTTCGCGATCAGGCCGGGAAAGCGCCGGCCCAGATGCGTGTCGGAAATCTGCGTGAGGCGAAATTCGGACATGGGCGAAGTATCGCGTCGTCAAACGTCGGAACGATGACGTACGCGCAGGATCCGCGATGAAACAAAGTTTAAAGCACGCGATAGCGGATCGTGTAGGCGTCCTGCGGAGCCACGGTGCCGGCAAGCGGCGAGGTGATGCGATCGGCAAGGTGCCAGGGCCCGAACTGCTCGCTGCGATGCGGCTCGGCGGGCAGGCGCAGGCGGAACTCGAACGTGCCCTTGCCCGGCAGGTTCACGACCAGCACCCGGTCGGCGGTGCGATGGTTGAGGGCGACCGCGCCGCGCAGCAGCGCGCGCCCGTCGGCGAGGTCGGTCACGCCGTCGACCAAAGCGAGCGTCTGGTTGCGGTCGGTGTGCAGCTCGATCTGGGTGTCCGGCACCGCCGTCAGCGTCTCGCGCGGCATCCGGATCTCGAACTCGACCGCGGGCCTGGACGGGTTGAGGCCGAGATAGGCGAGCGCGGCGTGGTGCATGTCGTAGGCGACGAAGGTCAGCAGGGCGACCGCGGCGAGTGCCGCCAGACCATGCCTGACGACGTCGCGCCAGGTCCGGTAGCTCAGCCGGAAGTACACGGTCATTGCGAGGGCGACCGCGAGCGCCGCTGCGAGGCCCGACAGTGCCGACATCCAGATGCCGAGCTGGCCGTCGGCGAATTCGGTCCAAAGGCTGGACAGGGTGGTCATGGCGCTGGCTCGCCTTGGGCCCCGGGGGCTGAAATGGCTTTAACTATCGCCAGTTGGTCGCGGAATCGGGAACGCTGGTTCAAGTCGTTCGCGGCTGATCGCGGCCGTCGCCGCAAACAATGCCGCCGGCGCTGTGGCGCCGACGGCAATTGCGATGACTGTTCAAATGGATTGGCCGAGATCCTGCGTCGACCCCTGAAGCACTATTCTGCGGCCATCAGGATCGGCGCCGCGCGGCGTGAGAACTTGCCGCAGACCTGCGTGCTGAGGCAGTCGTCGCACTGCCGAGACCGAGCGGCCTGCTGCAACAGGCGGAAGCGGGCGGGCAGGGCGGCAAGATCCGCGACGCTTTGCAGGGAGCCGATGTCGATGCCGTAATCCTGCGTCGTGAAGCTGCAAGGCGAGACCTGGCCCTTCTCGTCGATGAACAGAAAGCTCTGCCCGGGATCGCAATCCCAGACCGGCATCCGCTGCCCCAGCGTGCTTGCCCGGATCCGCGCGAGATATTGCTCGCCGCCGACCAGCACGACGTCGCGCGCCGCGAGGCGTTGGCGGATCGCCGGAAGGGCCCGTTCCAGCGCATCGACGTCAGCGCCCGTGAGACGGTGCTGCGGGTAGAACTCCGGCCGGTCGCGGCCACCGAGCTGGTTGTAGGTGATCTCGGCGATGCCCCAATCGGCGAGCTCCTCGCACAGCGCGGCGAACTCACCGAGGTTCTGGTGCATCAGCACGACATTGGCGCGCAGCTTCAATCTTGAGCCGAGTGCGCGCGCCTCGCGCGCCAGCTGGGGCACCCAGCGGCGCAGCTTCTCGAACCCGCCAGCCCAGCCGCGCGAGGGATCATGGAAGGCGGCAAAACCGTCGACGCTGATGGTCAGCTCCTTGTAGCTCTCGCACAGATGCTGGCGCAGGGCCGGGCTGCCGAGCGTCGTGCCGTTGGTGGTCGCGCTGACTTCGAGGCCGAGACTGCGCACGGCATGGGTCAGGGCCTGCAACGGCTGCCAGCGCAGCGGCTCGCCGCCGAGCCAGCTCAGGAGAACCCGGTCGCCGGTCTGCGACTGGTGCTCGGCCAGCACCGCGGCGAAACGGAGGATATCAGCGGGCGCCGCCTGGCTGCGCGGAAAGCCGAGCCGCTTGTCATACGCGCAGAATCCGCAGGCGAGGTTGCAGCTGTCCACGACACGCCAGACCACGATCATGTCGGCCTCTCCCTTTGCCTCAATGTCTCAGACGATGATTGCCATCGCCTTGACGAAGCCTGGGCCTGATGTGTTTCTATTGCAACTTGTTATTTGCAATTTGCTATTTGAATGAAGTAGGATCAACGGCATGGCTGCCGAGCTGATCCGCCCCATTCTCACCATCGACGTCGTGCTGCTGACCCTGCACGACGACCGCATTCATGCCGTGTTCCAGGCGCGCGAAAAGGCCCCGCATGCCGGGCGGCTCGCGCTGGTCGGCGGCTATGTCCATCCCGAAGAGGACGCATCGACCCACGCTGCAGCGGTGCGGGTGTTGCGCGACAAGGCCGGACTTTCGGTGCGCGTGCTCGAGCAGTTGATGACGTTCTCGGGCGCAGCGCGCGATCCGCGCGGCTGGTCGGCGTCGATCGCCTATTACGCGCTGCTGCCGTACGAAGATCTCGCAGCCAAGGGCGATGCGTCGCTGAAGATGCTGCCGCTCGCCGAGGCGAAGGGGCTTCCGTTCGACCATGACGCGATCCTCGCCGGCGCGCTCGAGCGCTGCCGGCGCCGCGCGGCCTATTCCTCGCTGCCGGCCTTCCTGCTGCGGCCCGAATTCACGCTGCCGGAGCTGCGGCGCGCTTATGAAGCAGCGCTCGGCCGCTCGCTCAACGACAGCGCCTTCCGCCGCAAGGTCGACGAGCTCCGGATGATCGAGCCCGTGACCGGTTCCGTCAGCAAGGCAACGGCCCGGCCGGCGCAATTGTTTCGTTTGGCCAAGTCCGGCGTTGTCGAATTCGACCGCACCGTGTAGCGGTGATTGCCTCGCGCGCGGTTCGCGCCATTTTCGGGAAAGTTCCGATGTCGGTTCAAATGGTCTTGCTGCCTGTCTTCGTGCAGATCGGGCTCACCTTCGCGCTCCTGATCGGCATGGTTTTCGGGCGCCGGAAGGCGCTGGTCTCGGGCGAGACCAAGATCCGCGACATTGCGCTGGGCGAGCCGAACTGGCCGAAGGGCCCCACGCAAATCGCCAATTGCTACCGCAACCAGTTCGAGCTGCCGGTGCTGTTCTACGCCCTGATCGCGCTGGCGCTGCCGCTCCGCCATGCCGATCTCTTCATCGTGCTGATGTCCTGGGTGTTCGTGGTGACGCGCTTTGCCCATGCCGGCGTGTTCGTCAGCTCGAACGATCTGGGCTACCGCTCGTCGGTCTGGCTCGCCGGCGTGCTGGTGCTGTTGGCGATGTGGATCTACTTCGCACTGAGAATCCTGTTGCTGATCTAGCTCTTGCTGGTCTGATTTCACCTGAAAGATTCAAATGACTCCCGCTGCCCGGCTGTCAGCAGCCATCGAACTGATCGACACTATCGAACGCGACCGCGTGCCCGCGGCGAAAGCGCTGAAGGAGTGGGGCACCGCGCACCGCTTTGCCGGCTCCGGCGACCGCGCCGCCATTGCCGGCCTCGTCTGGGACGTGCTGCGCCGCTTTTCCTCCAGCGCGCATCTGATGGACTCCGACACCGCCCGCGCGCGCCTGATCGGCATGCTCCGCCTCGAGCGCAACATGGACACCGCGACCATGGGCGCCCTGTTCGACGGCAGCCGGTTTGCACCCGCGCCGTTGACGGACGCCGAGCAGGCGGCGCTCGGCCATCGCTCCCTGAAGGATGCGCCCGCCGCTGTCGCCGGCGACTACCCTGAGTGGCTCGACCCGCACCTGACAAAAGTGTTCGGCGAGGACCGCATCGCCGAGGCGGCTGCGATGGCGAGCCGGGCCCCGCTCGACCTGCGGGTCAACACGCTAAAATCCAATCGCGACAAGGTGCTGAAGGCGCTTGCTCATCTTCATGCGAAACCGACGCCATGGTCGCCAACGGGCTTACGCATCGAGCTTTCGGCCGATGCGCGCAATCCGGGAATCCAGGCGGAAGAGGATTTCATCAAGGGCGGCATTGAAGTGCAGGATGAAGGATCGCAGCTTGCGGCGCTGTTCACGGCGGCAAAACCGGGCGAGCAGGTGATCGATCTCTGCGCCGGCGCCGGCGGCAAGACGCTCGCGCTCGCAGCACAGGTGCAGGGCAAGGGCCGACTGATCGCGACCGACAGCGACAAGCGCCAGCTTGCGCCGATCCACGAGCGCCTGTCGCGCGCCGGCGTCCACAATGCCGAGGTCCGCACGCCCAAGGGCGATGCCGATCCGCTGGCCGATATCCGCGGCACCGCCGACCTCGTCGTGATCGATGCGCCCTGCACGGGAACCGGCACCTGGCGCCGCAACCCCGACGCCAAATGGCGCATGCGGCCGGGCGCGCTGGAGATTCGTCTCAAGGACCAGGCCGAGGTGCTGGCGCGCGCCGTTCCGCTGGTGAAGGCGGGCGGCCGCATCGCCTACATCACCTGCTCGGTGCTGTCGGAGGAGAACAACGAGCAGGTGCGGGCGTTCGTCGCCAGCCATCCGGAGTTCTCGGTCGTACCGCCGGAACAGACCGCGAGCGTGCTCTGGGACAAGGCCGAGGCGTTCGCAGACGCCGCGCTGCAATCACCCGAAGGCTGGCTGATGACGCCACGGCGGACCGGGACGGACGGGTTCTTCGTCTCGGTGCTGAAGAAAATGGCTTGATCTCGCTCCGCCGTCATTCCGGGGCGCCCGAAGGGCGAGCCCGGAATCCATCGTGCGACAGACTCTGCGGGTCAATGGATTCCGGGCTCTCGCTTCGCGAGCCCCGGAATGACACCTACAACAAAAACCCCGCGAACCGGAATCCCGGTCGCGGGGTTTCTTTAGCTCAACGGTCTGCCGGTACGTCCGCGGTCAGATCGCCAATGGCGCAGGCCTCTAGCCGGCGCGGAGGTTGTCGGCGGCGGACTTGCCGCTGCGGCGGTCCGCGACGATGTCGAACGACACCTTCTGGCCCTCATTGAGGGTCGACAGACCCGCGCGCTCGACGGCGCTGATGTGGACGAAGACGTCCTTGTCGCCGTTGTCGGGCTGGATGAAACCAAAACCCTTTTGGTTGTTGAACCACTTCACGGTGCCCATAGTCATAGTCATTTCCTTCTCAAGTGACGATGCACTCAGGGGGACCAAAGCGCGACAGCTCGCGCCCTTCGTCCCGGTTGGTCGATTTTGGAGAAATACCTGAAACGTGCTCGCCCATTGGGAAATGAGGCGCCGCGGCCCAGTCGTTCGGCCAAGGATCGATGCCTGTTAATCTAGCTAAATATTGGGGCCAGTTCAAGGCAACACGCGTTGGCAGCGAACTGTCCATGGTTTGCTATTTTGCGCTGCACACCGTTTTCCGGAAGGATAGTTCCGTCAGTCCACGATGAAGAGCGTCGCGCCCACTGCCGTCGAGGAGCGATGCGCGGCATCGCCGAAATCCGAGACCTGGTAGCTCATGCCCGGCGTCAGCTTGAACTTGCGCCCGTCGCGCAATTCGCTGTCGAGCTCGCCCTTGACCACGAAGATGACGTGGCCGCGATCGCACCAGTGATCGGCGAGATAGCCCGGCGAATACTCGACCATCCGCACGCGAAGGTCGCCGATGTTGAGCGTCCGCCAAAGCGCCTGTCCGGTCTCACCGGGATGCCTTGTGGCTTCGACCTTGCTCCAGTCGGTGACGGTGAAGGGCGAGGTGGGGAGTTTCATGGGGAGGGTCCTGTTTCAGTGCCGGCGGTGCTGTTGTTAGCGCACGCCTCTATCACCGTCACCCTGAGATGGCCGCTTCTTCAGCGGCCCTCGAAGGGCGACGGCCTGGCTGCATCGGGGCCGTACATCCTTCGAGGCTCGCCCTGCGTCGCTGCGCGCCGCAGAACTCGCACCTCAGGATGACGGGGAAGGAGCGAGGTCGTCGCGTTCAAGCGCACTCAATGCGGCAGATGGTTCGCCGAGCCCTGCACGATCAGCCCCGCATCATTCACCCGCAGATATTCGCAGATCTTCTTGCCCCGCTCGTTCTGGTAGAACACCACGACGCTGTCCGGGCTGACGAACAGGTCGATCAGCGAAAAGTGCAGCTCCGGCAATAGGGCGAGCGCCTTGCTCCAATAGGCGCGGAGCGCGTCCTTGCCGCGCACGGTGCCGCTGGCATCGAACCCCATCGCGGGGATGCGATCCGAGGTCATCACGGTGGCCTCGTCATAGAGCGCCAGCACGCGCTCGAGATCGCGGGCATTCCAGGCCTCGAGCCAGGTCCGGCCGAGCGCGGCAAGCTGTGAAGGCTGATGAAATCCAGACATGGCGTTCTCCCTGATCGGCCCCCGGTTTCTGGATGGGGCAAATTAGGTAAATAATACTTACCTATATCCATTTGTCCATGCCCAAAGAAGCATGTGGGCGCGCGCAGACGCGCGGTTGCGGGCCGGGGGCTCATCGCGTATTGGCTTGCCATGACAGCAGCACAGAACGACCGCTCCGCGTCGACGCCCTCGGTGGCCTCGGCGCACGACAAGATTCTCATCGTCGATTTCGGCAGCCAGGTGACGCAGCTGATCGCGCGTCGCGTGCGCGAGGACGGCGTCTATTGCGAAATCGTCCCGTTCAACAAGGCCGAACAGGCCTTCAAGGAGATGAAGCCGAAAGCGGTGATTCTCTCCGGCGGCCCTGAATCGGTGCATGAGGCCGGCTCGCCCCGTGCACCGCAACTGATCTTCGATTCCGGCGTGCCCGTGATGGGCATCTGCTACGGCCAGATGACCATGGCGGCCCAGCTCGGCGGCGAGGTCGAAGGCGGCCATCACCGTGAGTTCGGCCGCGCCGATGTCGAGGTCAAGGCCGACAGCAAGCTGTTCGCGGACGTCTGGTCGTCAGGCAGCAAGAACCAGGTCTGGATGAGCCATGGCGATCGCATCACCAGGATGCCGCCGGGCTTCTCGGTCGCCGGCACCTCGCCGAACGCGCCCTTCGCGATCATCCAGGACGAGACGCGAAAATATTACGGCCTGATGTTCCACCCCGAGGTGGTGCACACGCCCGACGGCGCCAAGCTGATCCGCAACTTCGTCCGCAAGATCGCCGGCCTCACCGGCGACTGGACCATGCGCGCCTTCCGCGAGGAGGAGATCGCCAAGATCCGTGCTCAGGTCGGCAAGGGCAGGGTGATCTGCGGCCTGTCCGGCGGCGTCGATTCCGCCGTCGCGGCCGTGCTGATCCACGAGGCCATCGGTGACCAGCTCACCTGCGTCTTCGTCGATCACGGCCTGATGCGCCTGAACGAGGCCGAGCAGGTGGTCGACCTGTTCCGCCATCACTACAACATCCCGCTCGTGCACGTGGATGCCTCCAAGCAATTCCTCGGCGAGCTCGAGGGCGTCACCGACCCCGAGACCAAGCGCAAGACCATCGGCCGCCTCTTCATCGAGGTGTTCGAAGCTGAGGCCAAGAAGATCGGCGGCGCCGACTTCCTCGCCCAAGGCACACTCTACCCCGACGTGATCGAGAGCGTCTCCTTCACCGGCGGCCCTTCAGTCACCATCAAGTCGCACCACAATGTCGGCGGTCTGCCCGAGCGCATGAACATGAAGCTCGTCGAGCCCTTGCGCGAATTGTTCAAGGACGAGGTGCGCAAGCTCGGGCGCGAGCTGGGTCTGCCCGAAATCTTCGTCGGCCGCCACCCGTTCCCAGGCCCGGGCCTCGCCATCCGCTGCCCCGGCGATATCACCAAAGACAAGCTCGACATCCTGCGCAAGGCCGATGCCGTCTACATCGACCAGATCAGGAGGCATGGCCTCTACGACGAGATCTGGCAGGCGTTTGCCGTGCTGCTCCCGGTGAAGACGGTCGGCGTCATGGGCGACGGCCGCACTTACGATTATGTGGTGGGCCTCCGCGCCGTCACCTCGACCGACGGCATGACCGCGGACTTCTACCAGTTCGACATGAAGTTTTTGGGCGAGACCGCCACGCGCATCATCAACGAGGTGAAGGGCGTGAACCGGGTGGTGTACGACGTGACCAGCAAGCCGCCGGGGACGATTGAGTGGGAGTAGGGGACGGCGTGTTTGGCCGCCTGTCTCTGATAAAATGACGGTCGTTCGATGTCGCAAAACTCCGCCCGCTTTGACATTGCGAAGGTCAAAAAGCTTGCGGGCGGAAAGACCTTTGAGCGAGGCGAGGAATATTTCGAGGAAGGAAGCGTCGAGATCCAGTCTCTCACGCCGCAGCGCGTTGTAGCCGAGGTCGCCGGGTCCGAGGACTACCGCACGATTCTAACGGGGTGGGGAAGCGAGATTGGCGGAAACTGCTCCTGTCCCGCCTTTGCAGAACAAGTGTTCTGCAAGCACATGGTCGCGACGGCGCTCGCGGCAAATGCTGGAGGACGCGATATCGAAGTCGCAACGACCGAAGCACGGTCGCGGATACGCCAATACTTGAAAAGCAAGACCGCGGATGAGCTGGTCGACCTGATCTTCGGCGTGGCAGAGCAATATCCCGAGTTGCTTGGCAGGCTTGAGATTCAATCGGCCGCCCTACAGGCGGACGACGGGACGCTCGAGAAGCGCTTGCGCAAGGCGATTGACGCAGCGACCCGCACGCGGGGATATGTCGACTATCGCGAAGCTCCGCGCTGGCAGGCCGGGGTTGAGGAGGTGCTGGAGATGGTAGCCCAACTCGCGTCGGGATCGCGCGCCGGCCTCGCGCTCGGTTTGATCGACCATGCAATCGAGGCCATTGAAGCAAAGTTCGAAGCGATCGATGATTCCGACGGCCTGCTCGGCGAGCTGCTTTCTCAAGCGTTAGATATCCATCACGCAGCGGCGGAAGCCGCGCGGCCAGAGCCCATCGAGCTTGCACGAAGCCTGTTCGCGCGAGAGACGAAGAGCGACTTCGAAACCTTCCGGGGCGCGGCTGAGCGGTACGCCGACGTGCTCGGTGAGTCGGGTCTTGCCGAGTACAGGCGTCTTGCGGTCGCGGCATGGGACAAATTGCCCGCGCGCTCGGGTATGACCCGAGGGACGGAGAGTGCAAGCGGTTCCATCTACATTCTGCGGGGAATTCTCGACTTCTTTGCTAAACGCGAAGGCGACGTCGATGCGAGGATCGCCGTGTATGCGAAGAATCTCGAATCGCCTTGGGACTATCTCGAACTCGCGCAGATTTGCGCGTCGGAAGGGCGTGAGAACGAAGCCTTGCGGCGTGCCGAGGAAGGTCTTTGGCTATTCGAGGATCGGCAGTCGGACGAGCGGTTGTTGTTTTTTGCCGTAAACCTGTTGACGAAGGCCCGCCGCAAGCCGGATGCGGAGGCCCATCTGTGGCGGGCATTCGAGAAGCAGCCCAGCCTGGAAATATTCAAGCAGCTTCGCAAGCTCGCCGGCACTGCCGCGGTTGAGCGAGCGGTCGCCGTGTTGGAGGCCCGTCTTGGCAAGAAGTCGGGCACCTTGTGGCACGATCGCCCCGATCTCCTGGTCGAGATTTACATATCCGAAAAGCGGTTCGATGATGCATGGTCGTCCGTGAGCAGGTTTGGTGCTTCGCCTTACGCGAGGCAGGCGCTGGTCGAGGCTAGCGACATGAAGTTTCCGCGCGAGGCGCTTCAATTCTACGAGGCGCAAATCGAGCGACTGCTGACTGGCGCCGGCTACGAAGAAGCGGTCAAAATAATTCGTCGCATGGCGAGGCTACGTAGCGAGGCCGAGCAGCTAGCGTACGTCGCTGATCTCAGGGTGCGGCACGGTCGCAAACGCAATTTCATGAAGTTGTTGGGGTAAGACAGTGAGGCGCGCAAAGATCGACGAGCAGAACCGCTTCCTGTTGCAGCGACAGCGCGAGTTCAGGATTGCTGCCGACGTCGTTGCCGATGCATGGGCATCGCATCGGGAGGTGGAAGCGGTGGCGGTGATCGGCTCGGTTGCCAAGCCACTCTGGAAAGAAGTTCCCCGGTTTTCGGAGTTTCGACGCGCAGGCATCGAGGTCTGGCATGAGTGCGGTGATCTGGATATCGCGGTCTGGATTGATTCACTGGACCGGCTCGACGCCCTTCGTCGTGCCGCCGCTCTGGCGCTTCGCGCGGCATTTGAACGTGGAGCCGGCACGAGCGTGGTCCCTCAACAGCTCGACATTTTTCTGATCGAACCGGGCAGCGACCGCTATCTCGGCCGGCTCTGCTCATTCAACGCGTGCCCGAAGGATAAGCAGGATTGCGAAGCTCCGGGTTGCGGCGCAATTCGCTTCAACAAGGTGGTATTGGGATTCCAGCCGCGGCCGGACCTTCTAGAGCCGGCCCGCTATGCAACACTGTACAAACGCGGAAAGGGACGTGTGCTGTCGGCGCTGGATCTGCCCACGGTCGAAGGGATCGGAGCTATGATCGGCAGCGAGAAAGCGCGCTCGGTGCCGCGTCGATCGCGCGACTGACGCCGCTGGCAGGTCGCCAGCGACGTTTGCCGCTAGAATCGCTTGGCCCAACCGGCCCGGCAGGATGACGGATTCTAGGAGCGTATCTCCTGCGCGATCTCCCACATATGACCGGATGGGTCGGCAAAGGCGGCGGTGCGACGGCCCCAGGGACGATCGATGGGGCCGTTCACCAGCGCCACACCGTTTTGCCGGATCCTCGCGCAGGCTTCATCGACATCGGCGACGCGGATGGTCATGAGCATGCGTGGGCCGGCGTTTGAAGCGGCCGGCACCACCGGTTGCACAAGTTGCGGCGCCTCCGTCGCCTGCAGCAAATTGACCATGACGCCACCGAGCCCGATCACGCTGCATACGGCATCGGAATAGATCGGCCTCGCCTCGAACACCGTCTCGTAGAATGATCTCGTGCGTGCGAGGTCATCAACGAAGAGGGTCACGCACTCCAGATTGTTCAAGCTGTTCATTTCGAGGGGCCTCGGTTGACCAGGCGGTGTTTTGACAAAAGATAATAACGTATTTGAAGATATGGAAGCGGATTGCCGTTTTGACTGGTGCGCCACTCGGCGCGCGCGTGCTCGATCCCTTCAATGAATTGCCCCGGACCCGATTGTTGCGCGGCTGGCCCGCGCTTGCGTCGGATGTGTGTCACGCCCGGTCATGATACGACTTCCGCATCGCCGCCTCCGGAGCCCGTCCGCATGTCCGCAAGCCAAGCACCTGCCATAGCGACCGAAACCGACCCCGAAACCCTCGGCTGGATGCGCGGCTTTCCACCATCCCCCGACCGCACCATCACCTTCCAGGACGGCTCGTTCCGCAATTTCCCCGAGCTGCGCTGGGCCTGGAGCAACATCCGCCGGCTGGTGCCGACGGTGAACGTCTGGCGCGGGGCGGGGCCGGCGTCGCCGCTGCCGCGCGCGGAACAGGACATCGGTGCGGTCACTTCGACCACGATGGACGGGCGGCGCATGACGTTCGCTCAGATGCTGGAGGAGGCGTATGCCGACGGCATCGCGGTGCTGCATCGGGGCAGGCTGATCTATGAGCGTTATTTCGGTGCGTTGAAGCCGCACAAGCCGCATATCGCGATGTCGGTGACGAAGTCGTTCACCGGCACGCTCGCCGGCATCTTGATTGCGGAGGGCAAGATTGATCCGCAGGCGCCGGTGACGGACTATGTGCCCGAACTGAAGACGAGCGCGTTCGGCGATGCGCGCGTGCACGAGGCCATGGATATGACCACGGGTCTCGAATACACCGAAGTTTATACCGACAGGAACTCCGCCGTATGGGACTTGCGTCGCGCCAACGGCATGGCGCCGATCCCGCCCGGCTATGAGGGCGCCACCACCATCTTCGATTTCCTGATCGCGCAGAAGAAGCAGGGCGAGCACGGCAAGGCGTTTTCCTACAAGACCGTCAATTCCGACGTGCTGGCCTGGATCGTCAGGCGCGCCAGCGGCATGACGCTGTCCGATCTGATGTCCGAGCGGATCTGGCAGCCGATGGGAGCGGAGGAAGACGCGCATTATCACGTCGACCGTATCGGCACCGAGAGCGGCGGTGGCGGGCTCTCGACAACTTTGCGCGATCTCGCCCGCTTCGGCGAGACCATCCGCAATCACGGCCGCTTCAACGGCCGCCAGATCGTGCCGTCACAGGTGGTCGAAGACATCGCCCGCGGCGGCGATCCCCAAAAATTCAAGCCGGCCGGCTACGCCACGCTCCCTGGCGCGTCCTACCGCAACCAATGGTGGGTCACGCACAACGAACACGGCGCCTACATGGCGCGCGGCGTGCACGGCCAGGGCATCTATATCGATCCCAGAGCCGAGCTGGTGATCGCGCGCTACGCCTCGCATCCTGTCGCCGGCAATGCCGCCAACGATCCCGTGACGCTGCCGGCCTATATGGCGCTGGCAAAGGAACTGATGGCGGGCGGGTAGGCTGCGCCATACACGCGCTGTCATCGCCCGATTTAATCGGGCGATCCAGTATTCCAGAGGCGGTTGTGATTGAATCGAGGGGCCGCGGCGTACTGGGTCGCCCGGTCAAGCCGGGCGACGACAGTGCCCCAAACCGCAAGATCGGTCGAGCGCTTCGCGGCCATCCCGGCCTAACTCAAGCCGCCACGGAGGAGCGACGATGACGGCGGCACTGCAAAACTATCAGGCCCGGATGCGGCGGGTGCTGGATCATATCGACCGGCATCTCGACGCGGATCTGGACCTGGACAGCTTGAGCTCTGTTGCGGCCTTCTCGAAATTCCATTTCCACCGGCAGTTCACCGCGACTTTCGGCTTGTCGGTGCATCGTTATGTCCAGCTCGCCCGCATGAAGCGCGCTTCGTACAGGCTGGCGTACAGAGACGATGAACCTGTCACGGAGATCGCGATGGATGCCGGCTACGAGGCGCCCGATGCCTTCGCCCGTGCCTTTCGGCAACGGTTCGGGCAATCGCCGTCGTCGTTCCGGAAATCTCCCGATTGGGAGCCGTGGCTTGCGGCCTTCGGGCCTCTCGAAGATGCGAGGAGCAAGCTCATGCAGACAAGTTTGACCAATGACGACGTGACGATCCGCAATGTGCCGACCACCAAGGTCGCGATCATGGAGCATCGCGGCAGCCCGACGACGCTTCCTGCAACCATCCAGCGCTTCGTCGCCTGGCGCAAGGCGGCCGGCCTGCACCCCAGCAACCATCCGACCTTCACGGTCTGGCGCTCGGAGCGACGGCCTGCGTCGCCAGCCGATTACAGCGTGGATCTCTGTGTCGGCACTGACCAGCCGATCGCGGCGAGCGGCGAAGAGGTCAAGGCCGGCGAGATCCCCGGCGGACGCTGCGCCGTGCTGCGCGTGACAGGCTATACCGACAATCTCGAGCCCGCCGCGCTGTTTCTTTACCGTGACTGGCTTCCGGCCAGCGGCGAGGAAGCGCGCGACTTCCCGATCTATTGCCAGCGGCTGAGCTTCTTCCCCGAGGTGCCGGAGCATGAGACGGTCGCGGAGCTGTTCCTGCCGCTGAAGTAGCGTTGAGCCGATCAGGTTGGTGTACCGCGTCGTCGGCGGTGCGCTCCCTCTCCCGCAAGCGGGAGAGGTGAGCGAGCCCGCGGATAGATCGTTCAACCCGGAAAATCGGTCACGCCCGCGAAAGCTTCTCGAACTTCTTCACCAGCCGCTCGCGCTTGAGCCGTGACAGCCGCTGGATCCAGAACATCCCGTCGAGCTGGTCGATCTCGTGCTGATGGCAGACGGCGCGCAAGGCCTCGGACTCCTCGCTTTGCGTGGTGCCGTCGAGATCCTGATAGCTGATCCGCACGCGGGCGTGGCGTTGCACCTCGTCGGTGACGCCGGGCATCGAGACGCTGCCTTCCTTGTGCAGGATCATCTCGGGTGAAGCCCATTCGATCTCGGGGTTGACGTAGGTCTGGGGCCCCACCTTGGGATCGAGCTCGAGCACGACCAGCCGCAACGGCACGCCGATATGCGGCGCCGTGATGCCGATCCCGGGTGCGGCGCGCATGGTCTCCAGCAAATCGGCCGCCAGCTCGCGCAGGCCGTCGTCGAAGGCGGTGACGGGCCGGGCCGGCATCGCAAGCCGGCGGTCGGGATAGCGGACGATGGGGCGGATGGTCATTTGAGGCTCCTACCATTCGCCGGGGCGTGACGCATCCTATTCTTCGCAGCGGCAGCTTCACTCAGAACTGCACGCGCGCTTGCTCAATGCTCATCCTCAGATGACTGGGGTCGCGACGTCCCTGATGTATCCACGCCAGAGTAACCAGGAGGCGGCGCCTGACCAGGCTGCAAACAGCCGTTCGACGAAGTTCACGAAGGTCAGGTCGGCCAGCCCCGCGCCGGCCGACGCGCCCAGCAAGGATTGCAGTCCGAAAAGCGCGGCGACGCCGATCACGACATGTCCGACCACCACAACCAGGATCGTCGCCAGGCTGGCGCCGACGCCGATCGCTCCAAGCGTCTTCGGGATCGCGGGACGGTGCAGGAACGCGACCGACCAGAACAGCATCGAAGCCATCAGCAATGCGGAGTAGGCCAGGAGGTATCGACCATCCATCCCTGGAGCCACTGAACTTGGCGCCAACCGAGAACGAGAAGCACACAAAGCCGGCCCGATTGAGCGGTTTGCGCAGTCCCATTTCGTCACCGAATGCCCACAAGGCAAATGTCGTGAGCGCCAAGGTGAGGATGCGCAACGGCGACAGCGCCTCTGCCGTGTGCGTGAGGATGATCGTCGCCAGGGCAGAGACCGCCAGCGCGGTGGCCGCAATCCCAGCATTTGCGCTGCCTGCGTGCGGCTTCAGCATCGAGAGCATGGAACACAACTTTCCGATTATTGCACGGTAATGTCGATGACCTCAGGCCGAGCCCCATGCCTGAAGCGCAGCTTCTCGAAGGTCGGCATTCCCGAGGTCAGTCCGAGCCTGAAGCCGTTCGAGAATCCAAGTGCCTCGCTCGGCACGCCCAGTACATTGTGGTCGATGACGGCGTTGTCGTTCTCGTCATGGAATACGACGGCGGCATAGTCGCCAGAGGGCATTCGGCCGAACTCGAACGTCGCGACGCCGCGCGCGATGGTTGCGCTGACCTGCCATCGTCCCCGCCCTGTCACGGTGTCGCCGGGACCAAACAGCTTCGCGACGGCATGGCCGCGCGAATTGGAAAAGCCTGTGGCTCGAACCGACAGGCTCTCGGTATCGCCAGCAAGCGAAGGCTGGAGCGCGGTTGGAGCCAGCAACATAGCTGCCAACAGGGCTGAAGCGGCTCTTGCCATCAAAAAAATCCCCGGATTTGAACGCCCGAAACCGCGCATGCAGCGCAGCACCCCGCTGGCCTATTGGCCGCGCGTTCAGTATTAGACACGTGTCCAGTTCTGGAGGAAGTGCACGAGAGCGCGTCCTGTCCGCTATTGGACACTTGTGAGGTTACTGTCCGGGTTCGGAAGACGATGAAGAAGCATGGGACCAGGAATCAGCATGATCGCCGTACCCTTCGCACCCGGCGGGCGCTGAACGAGGCATTCCTCAGCCTGCTGGTGGAGAGGGGGTTCGACGAATTGAGCGTGCTGGAAGTCTGCGAGCGCGCCAATGTCGGACGCTCGACGTTCTACACGTATTTCCAGAGCAAGGAGGATCTGCTGGATGGCGGCCTCGGCGATCTCAGCGACGAGCTGCGCCGACAGGCCGCAGCCAGGATGCACGACGTCAAGATGCTTCCGTTCGCGCGCGGTCTGATCGATCACATTGGCGAGCAGCGACGGCTGTTCCGGGCCATCGTCGGCCGGCGGAGCGGTGTCGTCGTGCAAGCGCGCTTCCGGACGATGGTCCACGAACTCGTCGCGGAGGACCTGGCGCGGTTCCGTTACACCGATTGGCGAGGCGATGCCGCCAGTCACTATGTGACCGGGGCCCTGGTCCAGGTTCTCGCCTGGTGGGTCGATGCAAGATCGTCAATTCCAGCGGACGAGATTGAAGCGTTCCTGATCGAGGTCACGATGAACGCCCTCTCGGGGACCCCCGCGCGAAATCCCCTTGTCTCCTCGGCCGCGGGCGGCCTGTCCCAAACGCGACCGGCCGCGCGGCGTCGACGGCAAGACAACGCGTGACCTCAGCGCGAGCGATGGACGCTTGCCTGTCAGGGCCGGAGACGGGAACTGGATGGGCGGGGATGATGGCATTGTGCCGGTGTTTTGCCCGACGAGTCAAACCGCTTTCTGACGTCGCACGGCATTCGCCTCGTAAGTCATTGATCGGGCAGCGCTCGGCTACTGTGCATGGGGTTGTTTTCGGATTGTCCTGTTGGCAGGCGGAAAGCTTGTGGCAAAATGATCTGAGATTTGTCGGCTGGCCGTGTTCCCATTCGTCTTTTACCCAGACAGACCTGACGGGAGACACAAATGACTGCTTCCAGATATCGCTGGGTGATCGTCGCCGCCGGCGGCCTGCTCGGCTGCGTCGCCATCGGCGGCATGTTTTCGCTGCCGGTGTTCCTGCAGCCGATCACCAAGGACACCGGTTGGTCGGTAACCGGCATCTCCAGCGCCATGACGATCGGCTTCCTGGCGATGGCCTTCAGCAGCATGATCTGGGGCACGCTGACGGACAAGTTCGGTCCGCTGCCGGTGGTGCTGACGGGATCGACCGTGCTGGCGCTCAGCCTGTTCGCCGCGAGCCATGCCACCTCGCTGATCGTGTTCCAGTTCGTGTTCGGCCTTCTGGTCGGCGCCTCCTGTGCTGCGATCTTCGCGCCGATGATGGCGACCGTCACCGGCTGGTTCGACACCCATCGCGGCCTCGCGGTGTCGCTGGTCTCGGCCGGCATGGGCGTCGCGCCGATGACGATGTCGCCGTTCGCGGCCTGGCTCGTGTCTCATCATGACTGGCGCACATCGATGCAGATCGTGGCGCTGGTGGTCGGCGCCATCATGATCCCGGTCTCGCTGCTGGTGCGCCGTCCGCCGGCGCTTGCGCATCCGCCAACGGCGGCTGCAGGCGAGGGCGGCGCGCAAGCCGAGATGTCGCGCAGCGAGGCCCTGCGCTCGCCGCAATTCCTGATCCTGCTCGCCACCAATTTCTTCTGCTGCGCCACCCATTCGGGCCCGATCATCCACACCGTCAGCTATGCCGTGAGCTGCGGCATCCCGCTGATCTCGGCGGTGACGATCTACAGCGTCGAGGGCCTCGCCGGCCTCGGCGGCCGCATCGCCTTCGGCCTGATGGGCGATCGTTTAGGGGCCAAGCGCGTGCTGGTCTCGGGCCTGTTCGCGCAAGCCTTCGGCGCGCTCGCTTATGTCTTTGCCCACCAGCTCACGACGTTCTATGCGGTCGCGATGGTGTTCGGCTTCATCTATGCCGGCACCATGCCGCTCTACGCCGTGATCATCCGCGAAAACTTTCCGCTGCGCATGATGGGCACCGTGATCGGCGGCACCGCGATGGCCGGCAGTCTCGGCATGGCGACCGGCCCGCTCGCCGGCGGCATGATCTACGACGCGTTCTCCAGCTACGCCTGGCTCTATATCGGCTCCTGGGCGATGGGCCTTGGCGCGTTCCTGATGGCGATGACGTTCCGTCCGTTCCCGAAGCCGCAAGGCGAGCCCGCACCGGCGCCGGTGGCAGCGTGAATGGATCGAGGCGCAGCCCTCAGAGCTGCGCCTCGATCGCCGCCTTGTCGATGACGGACCGGACTTCCCGGATCTTGCCGTCGCGGAATGCGTAGAACACGTTTTCGCAGAAGGACACGCGTTTGCCGTCGACGGCAAGCCCGAGAAACGTCCCGATCGGCGTGCAATCAAATTTGAGCCGCGCGGCAATTTGCGGCGGCTCGGAGATCAGCAGCTCGATGTTGAATTGCAAATCCGGAATCTCGCGAAAATCCTGCTCCAGCATCGCGCGATAGCCGGAGAGCCCGAGCGGCCGCGAATTGTGGACGACCTCTTCGTCGACGAACTGCCCCAGCGCTGCCCAATCCTGCCGGTTCAGGCAGGCGATGTAGTTGCGATAGAGATTGGCGAGTTCGGCTGGCGTCACGGCGATGCTCCGGCGGCTCCGGGCTAACGCGGGAGCAGAGCAATCGGCGCATCGCTCACAGCGATTTTTCGAAGAACAGATCCGGGTAGGGGTCGTCGTTGAAGCGCGGGATCTCGCGCCAGCCGGTGGTGCGGTAGAGCTGGCCAGCCTCCGGCAGTGAGCTGTTGGTGTCGAGCCGCAACAGGGGGATGCCGAGCTCACGCGCGGCAGCCTCGGTTGCGTCCATCAAGAGCCGGCCAAGACCCAGGCCGCGCGCGGCCGGCGCGACCCACAACCGCTTGATCTCGGCATAGCCGTAATCGGTCCCCTTCAGCCCGACGCAACCGATCGGCAGCGTGTCCGACATCGCGACGATGAAGCAGCCGCGCGGCCGGCGCATGTCCTTGGCATCGGGATCGCGCGACAGTGACACGTCGAAACCCTGCCTGAAGCGACGGCCGAGCTCGGCGTAGTACTCAGCCAAGCAATAGCGCGCCTCGTCGCTGCGCGGATCCACCTCGACGAGTGCAGTTCGATCACGTGTCAGCGCCGACGCAATCAGATCCATCGCCGCGAGCATCGCCTCGCGTTGCGAGTTGCGGGCGAGGAAACCTTCGGCCTGCGTGTTCGACAGCGCTTCGTAGGCAGCGAACTCGCGCTTGCCCGCGCGCGTCAGGCTGGCGACGCGACGCCGCGCATCGTTCTCATGCGCATGCGTCTCGATCAGGCCTTCATCCTCCAGGCTGCGTAACAGCCGGCTCATCAGTCCGGAATCGAGGCCGAGATAGTCGCGGATCTCGCCGACATCCGACCGCCCGTGTCCGATCGCATTGAGCACGCGCGCCGCTCCCAGCGGGCGCCCGCGCCCGAGGAAGGACGTGTCGAGCGCACCAACAGCGGTGGTCACGGCACGGTTGAAGCGGCGGACGCGGGAGACCGGATCGAGCATTATCTGACTCTAGTCAGATATTAATCCACCGTCAATTGCCTCAACTCTTTGCCCGGTATGCCGGAGGGATCACGAACACTTCATCGGCTTGGCTTTGGCCTCGTGCAGGCGCCGCGCTATCGTTTCGCAGAGGATCTGGCCAGCGGCGCGCTGGTCGAGGTGCTGGCGGACCATCCGCCGTCGCCGACGCCGCTGTCGGCGCTCTATCCACAAAACCGCCAGCTCACGCTGCGGCTGCGCGTCTTTCTGGACTGGATCAGCAGGATCTTCGGCGAGGCGGAGCTTTAGCTGAATTCATCCTTCGGGCCGGATCATTTTGATATCCTGATCGGCGGCCCAGTCGGCGACGTCCTCGCGCTTCAATGCGGTCGCCATCAGATCGGGAAACTGGTCCGGCGTGCAGGCAAAGACCGGGATGCCGAGACTGGCAACGCGCGCCGACAGCACCGGGTCGTAGGACGGGCGGCCAGTGTCGGTCAGCGCCAGCAGCACGATCACGTTGATCCCGCGCGTTGCGAGCCGGGCCAGCCGGTCGACCAGCGTATCCGCATTGCCGCCCTCATAAAGGTCGGTGATCAGGATCAGATGCGCCTTGGAGGGCCGCTCGATGCGCTCCTCGCAATAGGCGACCGCGCTGTTGATATCGGTGCCGCCGCCGAGCTGAACGCCGAACAGAACCTCGACGGGATCGGCGAGCTCCCCGGTCAGGTCGACGATCGCGGTATCGAAACAGACAAGCTTGGTGGCCACGACCGGCAGCGAGGCCATCACGGCCGCGAAGATCGAGGCGTAGACGACGGAGGTCGCCATCGACCCTGATTGGTCGACGCATAGAATGACCTCATCGAGATCGACGATGCGGCGCTGCTGGCGCAGGAAACCGATCAGCCGCTCCGGCACCACGGTGCGATGCTCTGGCTGGTAGTGGCGCAGATTGGCCTTGATGGTGCGCGGCCAGTCGATGTCGGCAAAGCGCGGGCGATTGGTTCGCAGCGAACGGTTCAGCGCGCCGCGGACTGCGTCTGCCGTGCGTCGCTCGAGCCGCTCCATCAGCTCGGCCACCACCTTTGCGATCACGATCCGCGCGGTGTCCCTGGTCTTCTCCGGCATCACGCCGCGGAGCGCGACCAGATCGGCGATAAGGTTCACGTCGGCTTCGACGGTTGCGAGGAATTCGGGCTCGAGTAGCATCTGGCGCAGCCCCTTGCGCTCGAACGCATCCTTCTGGATCACCTGCACGACCGGAGCGGGGAAGAACTCCCTGATATCACCGAGCCATTTCGCGACGCGCGGAGCCGAGCCGCCAAGTCCGCCGCGGCCCTTCTTCGGCGCCTCGTCGCCGTTGCCGTAAAGCGCCGTTAGGGCCTCCGACATGCGGCGGTCGCTGTCGGACAGCGCGCCAGCGTTGCCGGGATCCTCAGCGTCAACACCGAGGGCCAGCGTCCAGCGGCGATTGCGCTCGTCGATCTCGCTCATCGGGGGGCTCCGGCGTTGAGCAGTGCAAGCACACGCGCCTCGTGCTGCGGCCAGATCGCGGCGGCATCTGCGATCAGCCGATATCCTTTCGCGCCGCCCGTGTTCCGCGCAAACAGCGCATCCATCAGCCGCCTGCGCTCGTTACGGTCCAGCGCCGAGAAGACGCGGCGGAATAGCGGCAGGCTGGCCGTGAAGGCCTCGTCATCGAGCGACAGCAGCCAGCCGTCGACCGCGCCGCGCAAGGCCGCATCGTGGATCAGCCGCTGGCCCGCACCCTCGAAGAAGCCTTCGAAGAAACCTGCCGCCTCGGCAATTGGTGTGCCCGGTGACAGCATCCGCGCAAGCAGGTCCGCGGTGTGTTCGGCAGCCAGCAGCTTCGCCTCATAGAGCAACCGTGCCGCCGTGCCGGCGATCAGCCGGGTCGTCTGGTCATCGTGTAGCAGGGCCGTCAGCGCCTCGCGCCATCTGCTGACGACGTCTGGATCGAGCTGGGCCAGCTGGATCGCGGCATCGCCTGCGAGGATCGCGCCGCGCAGCTTGGCTGCGGCGGGCACATCCAGATTGCGGGCGGCGTAGGGCAGGGCAAGCGCCGCCTGCACCACGATCCGCGGCATCAGGGCCGCGAGATGCTCGGCGGTGCCGGCACGCGCCTCGCCATAGCGCAGGATGTCGGCCATCGGCGGCAGTGCGTCGAGCAGTGACTGGCCGTCGCTGGTGAGGGCTGCCTTGGTTTCGAGCGCTGCGATCCCGGATTCTGTGGCGCGCGGCAGATCCGCGATCATGGCGTTGCGTACGAGGCCCGCCAGCGCGCCGAGCTCCGTCTCCTTGCCCATCGCTTCGATCAGGCGGCCGGCGGCGGCGTCCATGATGGTTGAGCCATAGAGCAGGTTCTCTACCAGCCGCACCGCGAATTCCGGCTCCCAGCGCAGCTGCCAGTTCTCCCGGAACGTTCCGCGGCTGCGGCCGGCGTCCGTCAACTGCCCCCAGGGCACGTCGAGTGCATTGAGCCGGTGCAGCAGCGTCGAACGCATCAGCCCGCTTTCACTGCGCAGGTCGAGCGTCAGCGGCCGCTCCAGCGCTTCCGGTTTCAGCCGCGTCGCTTTCTGCTGGCGCTGGAGATCCTCCAGCAGCGGCGCCAGCGGCGTCGATGACGGAATCGATCCGACACCTGCGCCGACCAGGAGCTCGGCGGCAATGTCGTTCCACATGGCGCGCTCGCCGTTGCACAGGCAGGCGATCGCCGCCTGGCGGAGCTCCTCGAAGCCGGGCGAGGGGCGTTCGCGCAATGCCGCCAGCGCCACGCCGAGACGCTGCGCCTCGATCACGGAGGCGGTCGAGACGAAATGACCGCGATCGCGCAGCACGCGGCTCACCTTCGCAAGCCAGATGGCAGTGCGATCGCCGTCACGCGTCTCCCAGAGATGCGCGCACCAGCCGGGCGCGACCACGCCTGCGCCATAGCCGCTGGCGCGTGCCAGACGCGGCGCGGTCCACGGTGCCCAGGTCGCCTTGATCTTCGTCTTCGGCCGACCCTTGAGCAATTCGCGGTCGGCCGCCAGGCTCCGGCGCTCGGTCAGTGCCGGCACGTGCCAGGCGCCGCAGACGACCGCGACGGCGCCGTCGTATTCCTTCGCCGCCTTGGCGATCTCGATCCGCATATGCGCCTCGCGCGCGGCCTCGCGGGCCGAGAGCGGTTTTTCGTCCGCGCGCAGCGCGGTCATCGCATCTGCGACGGCTGCGAACACGGGACCGGTCGCAGGATTTTCCTCGATGACATCGGACCACCAAGACTCGCCGTCGTCATAGCCGGCGGCGGCCGCAAGCGCGCCGATCGGATCGCGGCTGACCGGATCCTCCTCCGATCTCGCGGCAATTTCCTCTGCGACATCGCTGGCGGAGGCGCCTAGCCGGTCCGAAGCGGGCAGGTCGATGAAACGCAGGGACGCACCATGCCGCGCGGCCCAGCAGGCCGCTTGATATTCCGGCGAGTAGTCGGCAAAGGGAAAGAAGCTGGCGTTGGCCGGATTGTCCTCGGCGTAAGTGAGCAGCGCCACCGGCGTCACCATGTCGGGGTCGGCGAGCATCGGCAGCAGGTCGGAGGCATCCGCAGGGCCCTCGATCAGCATTGCGACGGGTCTCAGCGCGTCGAGCGCCTCGACCAGCCGCCGCGCCGAGCCCGGCCCATGATGCCGGATGCCGAACAGATGGATGTCGCCGGCCATTGTGTCAGATCAGATCGGTCAGCGAGGCATAGTAGCCTTCGAAGCCGCGCTTCTTCTTCAGCACGGTCTCCAGATATTCGCCGAGCACGGCGGTGTCCTGCACGGGATCCTTGATCACCGCGCCGAGCATGTTGCTGGCGAGCGTCTCAGGCGTCAGCTTGCCGTCGTTGAAGAAGGTTGCCTGGCTGATGCCGCCGACCATCACGGCGATGGCCTCTGCGGTCGAGAGCCCGCCCGACGGCGACTTCAGCGCGACCTTGCCGTCCTCGGTCGAGCCCGAGCGCAATTCGCGGAAGATCGCGACCACCCGCGCCACTTCGTCGGCGACGTTCTTCGGCGCCGGCAGATCGAGGTTCTGCGCCATCTCGCCGACGCGCTTGACGACGATCGACACTTCTTCCTCGGCGCTGTCAGGGAGCGGCAACACGACGACGTTGAAGCGGCGCTTGAGCGCGGAGGACAGCTCGTTGACGCCCTTGTCGCGATTGTTGGCGGTTGCGATGATGTTGAAGCCGCGCTGCGCATAGACGGCGGTGTTGAGCTCCGGGATCGGCATCATCTTCTCGGACAGCACGGTGATCAGCGTGTCCTGCACGTCGCTGCCCATGCGCGTCAGCTCTTCGAAGCGGCAGAGCTTGCCGCCTTCCATCGCGCGCATCAGCGGGGTCGGCACCAGTGCTTCGCGGCTCGGCCCATGGGCGAGCAGCTGGGCATAGTTCCAGCCGTAGCGGATCTGGTTCTCGTCGGTCCCTGCGGTGCACTGGATCACGAGCGTGGAATCGCCGGTGATGCCGGCGGCAAGATGCTCGGAGACCCACGACTTGGCGGTGCCGGGCACGCCAAGCAAAAGTAGCGCGCGATCGGTCGCAAGCGTTGCAACGGCGGTCTCGATCAATCGCTTGTCGCCGACATATTTGGGCGTGATCGCCGTGCCGTCAGCCGCCTTGCCGCCCATCAGATAGGTCACGATCTGGCGCGGCGAGAGCGCCCAACCCGGCGGGCGATGTCCTTCGCCGGCGGCAAGGGCCTTCAGCTCGGCCGCAAAGCTCTCCTCGGCGGGCAACCGCAGTTTCTCGCTCATGGCTTCTCTCCCTGATCGTCCAACGCGGCGTTGAGCCGCAGCATGTCGAGGCGCGGATCGCCTTGCAGCAGGCCCGCGGCCGTCAGGCGCTGCAAGGTCTGCTGCGCCGCCGTCTGCGAGGTGAGCAGGCCCAGCGCGTGAAATTCCGCAGCATGGTCGGATGGCTTCGCGTCATCGCGCCTGATCTCGGCCAGCAGTTTTACACCTGAAGGCGCCGAGAGCGGATCGTCCAGGCGTGCCGCAGCGCCGGCGATCACCTGCGCCATCTCAAAGCCGATGCCGTGCGTATGCAAGCCTACCGCCGCGAACCGAGTGCGATCGGTCGGCGCGAGACGCGGTGCGAGCGCCACGATGAAGCCAGCCGCGTTATGCTCGCTGACGATCTGCGCTGCCTGCGCGAGCTGCGCATCGGTGCCGGTCTCGGCGATCAGCTTGATCAGCCCGGCGTCGGCCGCCGTGTCCACCTTCCACTCCCAGGCGGCGATCAAATCCAGCGGCGCGAGGCCGAGCGCGCCTGCAAACGATGTCAGGTCGGTGCCGTCGAGGAGGGCTTTCCGTCGTTGCCACTGTGCCGGCGTCTTGGGAGTTTGAAAGTCGATCACGCGGGAGCGCCGCAGCAGCCCCTTGGTCTTCACCGCGAAGAAGCCGGCAAGCTCCGCGATCTCCTCGCCCGCGGCGGGACCGTGGCCGAGACGCGCGAGGAAGGAGGTCGCAAGTGCCTTGACCTTGGGTGCGCGGTCATCCGCCACGATGGCTTCGAGGAAGGCTATATCCTCGTTGGACAGCCGCTCCGAGAGCAGCGACAGCAGGCGCAATCGCGTGTCGGCACTTTCGTTGCCGAGCTTCGCCTCCAGCACCGCGCGTGCCGCGGACGGATCGTGCCGCCGAAGCTCGGCCAGCGCCGCTTTGCGCGCGGCAGGCCAGAAATCGTCCCAATTGCCGGCAGTGATGTGGTCGTTCGTCTGCCGCCGTGCGGCGTTGTTCGACGCTGCAAATTCCATCCAATCGCGCCAAGGCGCATAGACGTCTGGTGCGTCGTCATCGCCGGCCGTGGGCATCCAGTCGGCGGGATGCATGGTCCAGCCGCGCGCCGCCAGAAAGTCGACGAGCTCGGTCTTGCCTTGCGCCTGCTTCTTCGCCGCCAGGATTCGGCGCGCCAGCGGACGCAACGTCTCGGGCAAGGTCGGCAAGGCGAGGGTGGGAATGTCCGGCAGAACGCGAAGCGTCGATGCCGGCTCTGCCGTCACGGTGATGCCAAGGAACTGGCCCGACAAAGCGAGCAGCCGCAGCTCTGCTTCGGCGGGCTCCTCGCCAAGTTCGGCGCGCCAAAAGGGAGCAGCTGAGGCCGCCGCCGATCCCATGGTCCAGCGCGTGAGCACTGCGCCCATTGCGTCGTAGATTTCGTCGGCCTTGTCAGTCATGGCTGCCGATCCGTCCCCATGCGGTCTGCGCCGCCAGGATCGTGAGGCGGCTGCCTGACCAGATCGCGGCGGAGCAGGTGAGATCGGTGCCGCACAATAAGCCCTCGGCGTTGCTCGCGACCGGCAATGTCGCGGTGCCGTCGCCGGATCGCCACCAAGCATGCCCGGCATCATCGCGTGCGATACGCCCCTGCGGCAGCAGCAACGGCACGTCGAGCATCCACGGCTCGGCCAACAGCGGCCGTGTCAACGCCTCGGAGAGCGCCTCGTCCGGCGCGGGCCATTCGTGCGCGAGCGTCTCATCGGCGGCGTCGCGCCGCACGAGCAGGGCGCGGAGCGGTTGCTGCGACGGATAGAACACCAGCTCGCCCCGAAAACGCTCGCCTGAGGTGAACACCGAGCCGCGCCGGCCGGCGCTTGCCGGGAAGAAGTCGAGCAGCATGGCAAAGCGCGGGCCACTGCCAGCGAGATTGAGCAGCCATGTGGTCTGCGAGACCAGGCCGTCGCGGCGCGTCTGCACCTGCTCGGCGAGAACCTCCCAATGCCCGTTCGCGCGTGGCGCTTGCGGATCGGCCAGCACCGTCTCGCGGGTCTCCGATGTCGCGACGGCGCGCCGGATCTCGGCATCGCGCGGCGTGGCGCGGAAGGCGCGCGCGAGCAGCACCAGCTTGCCGAGCTCGACGATCGCACCGCGTGGCCGGTCGCCCGCGGCAAGGGCGAGCAAACGGGATGGTAGTTCATCGATACGACCGGCAAGCGCCGCGGCTTTGCCATCGACGAGGCGCGCGGCGATGCGCCGGCATCGCGCCGTGGCATCGTCGATGAAGCTCGACAATCCCAGGCGGAGCTGGTCGCCGATCCATTGCTCGAGCGCATCCAGCGCATCGAGGATCGCGCGCTCAGTCTCTTCATTTCGTTTGGCCGCCTGCGCCACGCGGCGAGCGACGTCCTTTGGATCCTCGGTGACCTCGGGCTCGACGGCGCGTGCGGCGCGCAGATCCTTGTCGCCGGCCGGGGCCGTCGCCGGCTTTGCGGCTGACGTGCCGCGCCGGCGCCCGAGCCAGTCGCTGACCCAGGCCGGCGTATCGGCGGGCGCGAATTGCACGATGGATTCTGCGTTGAGCCACAACAGGCCGAGCACGTGCTTGCAGGGGAATTTGCGCGAGGGGCAGGTGCATTTGTTGCCGAGATCGCGGAGATCAGCCATCACCCGGTAGGGATTGGCGCCGGAGCCCGCGCATTCGCCCCAGATCAGCGCGCCATCCGGGCTGCCGCCGACGCCGGACCATTTTGCCGGCTTGGCGAGACCGGCAGCCGCCTTGAGCGAGGATTGATCGGTAGCGAGTTGCTCGACCGCTTTCAGATCAATCGCCACGCCGGCTTCCCAATTCGAATCCAGGACCGGTAGTATATCGGGGCAGGATGAAAGCTCAATGTCGCCGCGCGCAGGTGACCCGCTGCACGCGGAGATCGTCACGAGAGTCCGGTGTGTGGCGACGGAAGCCCAAGCTCCTTGCGCTTTTTGATTGTCAGCTTCGCCACGATCAGCGCATGGGCCTGCGCCAGATAGGCCGTCAGCTCCGCATCCGGCAGCGCGTTGTTGCTGACAAGCTGCACCCATTTGGCCCGCGCGAGATAGGGCGCAGGCCGCGCCAAGCCGTGCTCGATCAGCATGGCATAGGCCATGTTCGAGACCTTGAACATGTAGCCGCCGGACTCAGCTGTATACCCGCCGCTGAGCGCGAACATCTTGCCGCCGACCTTGAACACGGAGGTGCCTTCCCATTGCACCACCTTGGTGGCGGCAGGCAGACGCAGGCAGTGGGCTTCGAAGGTCTTGGGAGTCATGCGCGTGCACTAGCGGACAACGGCGCACCGTTGTGGCAGCATGCATGTTCCAACCGAGGATGGAATGCCATGTCGCGCGTGTCGATCAAGACAAAGGATGATCTGCCGGAAGCACTGCGACCCCTATGGGACAAGATGACGACCTATGGTGCGTTCGAGAACCAGGCCGGTGTGATGGCGCATCGCGCGCCGATCTTCAAGCACATGTGGTCGCTGCTGGTCGATCTCGCCAGCGAAGGCATGATCTCGAAACGCCATCTCGAGCTTGCATTGGTGACGGTGTCGCTGCTGAACAAATGCGATTACTGCGTCTCGCACCACGCGCCAAAGCTCGCGGTGCAGGGCGTGTCGGAGGAGGGCGCCGCGCAGCTTCTCGACTACAAGGATCATCCGGAGCTCGATGAGCTCGACAAGCTCGTCGTTGAGTATTCGATCGCCGTCACCAACAACTGGAACCGGACGCGTGACGAGATCTTTGCCCGCCTGCGCACCCATTTCTCCGAAGCCCAGATCGTCGAGCTGACCTGGCGCATCGCGCTATGCGGCGCCTTCAATCGCTTCAACGACATCCTCCAGCTCGAGGTCGAGCACGGCGGGTCCCGCGGCGAGGCGGCTGAGTAGCGATACGGCTCGACGGGTCAATCACGGACCCGTGATTTGCGCCCTGATTATCGCAAACTATATCGTAAGATATATTTTGAGAAGGAGACGTACGATATGTTCGGCAAACACCGAGACCACAGAGACTTCCACTCCGGGCACTTTGCTCATTTCGCCCATTTCGCCATGGGCCGGCATGGTGGGCGGCATCGCTTCGGCCGCGGCGGCCACGGCTTCTTCGGGCGCGGCGGCGACGAGTTTCCGGGCGCACGGCGACTGTCCTCGCAGGACCTCCAGCTCGTGATCCTGGCTCTGCTCGCCGACAAGCCGGCGCACGGCTACGAGCTGATCAAGATCATCGAGGAGCGCTCGGAAGGATTTTATACGCCGAGCCCCGGCGTGATCTATCCGGCGCTGACCTATCTCGAAGAGGTCGGCCACGCCAGCGTCGCGCAGGATGGCGGCCGCAAGCTCTACAGCATAACGTCGCAGGGCGAAGCTTACCTCGCCGAGCAGCGCGGCACCGCTGATGCAATCCTGCAAGCGCTGTCGCGGATCGGGCGCCGGATGGACGAGGTGCGCGAGGCCTTTGCCGGCGTCAGCGATCTCGATGCGGATGCCTCCGACGAATTGCATCGCGCCCGCCACAACCTCAAGCGCGCGCTGCGCTCCCGACACGGCAGCGACTCCGCCGAGGCGCGTCGCATCGCCGCGATTTTGGATCGTGCAGTCGCGGAAATCCTCGGCAAGTGACGATAAGGGATGCAGGACATGACTGATCGGCCGCACAGCCCGATACAAGATCCGCGCGTTAACGCGGTGATCGCGCGCCTGCAAGGCGCGCGGCAGCGGCCCTCAGGCGGCGGCCGGCGCAGCTCGTTCGACAGCCGCGATCCTCACGCCTATGCCGAGCAGGGTTTTTCGATTCATCCCGAGCAGGGCGAGTTGATCTATCTGTTGTGCCGCGGCCTGCGCGCCACCCGCGTCGCCGAGTTCGCGACCTCGGTCGGGATGTCCACGCTCTATTTCGCGGCGGCGCTCCGCGACAATGGCGGCGGCACCGTGATCGGCTCGGAGATCGTGCCGGCCAAGGTCGAAGCCGCCAAACGCAATCTTGCGGAGGCGGGATTGGCCGAATATGCGGAGATCCGCGAAGGTGACGCGCGCCAGACGCTGCGCGATCTCGGCGGTCCCGTCGACTTCGTCTTGATCGATGGCTGGCCGGGTGCGTCAGGTCCCTCGCTCGCCCGCGAGGTGATCGAGATCGTGGCGCCGCAGCTGCTCGTCGGCGGTTATGTCATGAATGACAATGCCGAGCCTGACTACCTCGATTTCATCCGCGATCCCAGCAATGGCTTCGTGTCGATGACGCTGCCGCTCAAGGGCGGCACGGAGCTGTCGCTGAAGGTCGCCTAGAGGCCGCTCAGAAGTGATGCACGCCGAGTGCTGAGAACGCGCCGTCGTGCAGATCGTGGCCATCGGTCGGCTGACCGAGAAAGCCGAGATGCAGGGCCATTGGCGGCAGCACCGCCATTGGCACCGCGCCGGCGGTATCGAGCCCGCCGATATCGACGTGAGGCGTCGCGCTGTCATGGGACGAGGCCAGCGGCGTGCTGACGATGTCGGTGACCAGTGCGCTGAATAAATCGGGGGAGGAGGCGTCATGCGCGTCGCCTCCGCCGGAATGGAGCAAGCCGCCGACAAGGCCGGTGACGCTGTCCGTGAGCTGTCCGATCGTTCCTGTGACGGTGGACGTCAGCTGCGATACCGTCGTGCTCAGGCTGTCGAGCGTGTGCGAGACGGCAGACAACGAGGTGTCGACCAGGTTCGTGATCGTGCTGCCGAGATCGTGCAGCGATGACAGCGGATCGATGGATGCAGACGTTGCGACATCGGTGTGCGCGGAGCCGCTGCTGGTTTCCGCGGCATGGTCGGACGCGACCGCAGCGGCGGCATGACTGTCAACTGGGGGCTGCTGCGTGCTGACCGGGCTGTCCGTCGCGGCGACGACGGGATTGCCGTCGGCATGGGAGATATTGTCGGTCGCCGTATCCATGTGAAGCGCCGTCGCGGTCTCGCCCGCCGGCGGCGCGCTCGCATCGGCATGCTGATCGCCGGGCGCGTCTTGACGATTGCCCGGCGTTGTTTCGACGGGCGCCGGATCGGCAGCGTGGGCGGGCGTCGGCGGCAGGTCGGACGGCCGCGGTTGTGGATCACCGGCACCGTGATGTCCGGCGGCCTCGGCCTCCTTGAGGAAAGCGACCAGGGCGGTCATGAACGCGACCGTCTCTTCCGTCGTGATGTGGCGGGCAATCTCCGCCTTTTCGGCGCGGCGGTTGTTCTGCTCGGATGCAGCCATGGGCGTTGCTCCTCGTCAGTGTTCGCGGAAGGCGCGGGTGAGCTCGTCGCGCAGCGGTCCGAGCAGATATTCGAACAGCGTGCGGGGACGCGTCGGCACGATCACCTCGGCCGGCATGCCCGACTGCAATTCGATGCGCGACTTCCTGACGTCCTCCGGCTCCAGCGACACCTCGACCGCGTAATAGCCGGGGCCGCCGGCCTTGTCGTTGGTGACGCGGTCGGCCGAGACCGTTCGCACGGTGCCGTAGAGGCGGGGACGTTCGGCATAATTGACGCCGGTCAGCCGGATCTCGGCGCGGCGGCCGACCGTCACGTCGTTGATATCGGACAGCTTGAGCTGCGCGTCCACGATCAGCGGATTGTCCGACGGCACGATGTCCATGAGCTTTGCGCCCGGCTGGATCACGCCGCCTTCAGTGAAGACGTCGAGACCGACTACCGATCCGGTCGCAGGCGCCCTGATCTGCGTGCGCGTGACCACGTCCGTCGCCGCATCGACTTTCGGGGCGAGCTCGGCGAGCTTGTTCTCGGTCGAGCGGAGCTGATCGGTGATCTCGCTCATCCTTGCGCGTTCGGCCTTGGCGATCTCGGCCTCGTTCTGGGCGATCTGCTGCTGCATGCCGGCGATATTGGCGCGCTGGGCGCCGGTATCGGCCTGGAGCTTGGCATCCTCGCGCTGGAGAGCCAGGATCCGTGTCTTCGGCGTGTAGCCCTGTTCGTACAGATGCTGCGCGCCGTTCATCTCGTCGCCGAGCAGCTCGCGCTGCTTTTCGGTGCCGGTGAGCTGGGCCTGCGTGCCGCCGATCTGCGCATTCAGTTCGGCGATCTTGCCCTTGAGCACTGAAGTCTCCGCCTCGAACTGATGCTTTCGCGCCGCCATCATCGCGACCTCGTTCGCCATCGCCTGGCGCAGTGCGGGCTTTGCGTCCTTCGGGGCGGCGCCGAACTCCGGTGCGGCCTGGCCATCGCGCTCGGCCATCAGCCGCGCTTCCGCGGCAAGGGCAGCATCGCGGTCGGCGACCAGCACGTCGAGCTTGGCGCGCGGATCGCTGTCGTCGAGCACGAGCAAGAGCTGTCCCTTCTCGACATGAACGCCGTCGCGCACGAGAAGCTGGCGGATGACGCCGCCGTAGGGATGCTGCACGCTCTGGCGCCGGCCTTCGACCTGCAGATTGCCGCTGGCGATCGCCGCGCCCGAGATCGGGGCCAGCGTTCCCCACAACGTCATGGCGGATGCAAACGCGCCGACGACGATGGCGCCGACCAGAGCGGGCCGCCCCGGCCGCGCATAATAGGCGCGCTCGCGGTCGGCGATGTAGGCTGCGGTGCTCATGATGCGGCCGCCCGCGCGGCGGCCTGCTGCTGCAGCGCCTGATAGACCTCGCCGGGCGGGCCGAGCATGTCGAGCATGCCGCCACGGATCACCATCATGACGTCGACGATGTCGAGGATGGTGGTGCGGTGGGTGATGACGATGACGGCGGCGCCGTCCGCCTTGGCCTTCAGCAGCGCGGCCTTGAGCGCTTCTTCGCCGGGAGCATCGAGATTGGCGTTGGGTTCGTCGAGCACCAGCAGCGGCGGGCGGCCGAGCAGGGCGCGCGCAAGCCCGAGCCGCTGGCGCTGGCCGCCTGAAAGGCCGACGCCGCCGACGCCAAGCCGCGTGTCGTATTGCTTGGGAAGGTCGAGCACCATGTCGTGGATGCCGGCGCGGATCGCGGCGTCGATGATCTCGTCGGTGGAGGCATCGCCGAAGCGCGCGATGTTCTCGCGGACGGTGCCGGCAAACAGGCCGACATCCTGCGGCAGATAGCCGACATGACGGCCGAATTCGACCGGGTCCCAGTGATTGTAGTCGAGCCCGCCGAAGCGCAACCGCCCGGCGGCAGGCGCCATCGCCCCGACCAGCAGCCGCGCCAGCGTGCTCTTGCCCGAGCCGCTCGGACCGACGATGCCGAGCGCCTGGCCGCCGGCGAGTTCGAAGGACAGTCCCTTCAGCACAGGCTCGGGCCGCGACGGCAGTTCGCAAACGAGTTCGCGCACCTCGACGGTGTTGCGCTGCTTCGGCACGATGGTCTGCGGCGCGGTCAGGTCGATGGTCGCAAGCAGGTCGCGCACCTCGGTGTAGGAATCGCGCGCGCCGATGAACTGCTTCCAGGTGCCGACCGCCTGTTCGACCGGCACCAGCGCCCGGCCCATCACGATGCTGGCGGCGAAGATCGTCGCGGGCGTAATGGCGTGGTCGATCGCAAGCCAGGCGCCGGTGCCGAGCATGAGGGATTGCAGCAGCAGGCGAAAGAAACGGATCGAGGACGTCATCACCGCGTTCTTGTCGCTGGCGATCGCCTGTTGCACCAGCATGGCCGAGCGCTGGCTCTGCCAGTTGCGCTCGACCGCGGGCTGCATGCCCATGGCGCGGATCACGTCGGCATGGCGCAGCACGTTCTCCGTGAAGACGTAGGACTGGTTGCCGGAGGCCTCGGCCTGCTTCATCGGCGAGCGAGTCAAAAGCTCGTTGACGCCGGCAAGAGCGAGCAGCAGCAGCGCGCCGATGGTGGCGACAAGGCCGAGCAGGGGATGGATGAAGAACAGCAGCAGTAGATAGACCGGAATCCAGGGCAGATCGAACGCGAAATAGATTCCGGATCCGGTCACGAAGGTGCGGAACTGATCGAGATCGCGCAAGTGCTGCGCGCCGCGCGAGGCGCCGCGTTCGGCCGATCGCACCACCAGCGCCTCGAACACACGCGTCGACAGCTCCATGTCGAGCCGGATACCGCAGCGGATCAGGATCCAGGCGCGTACGGCGTCGAGCCCCGCCATGGTCAGCAGCGCGATGGCGAGGATGAGCGTGAGCAGGACGAGCGTGGAGATGTTTTCGTTGAGCAGCACGCGGTTGTACACCTGCATCAGATAGAGCGGCGAGGAGAGATAAAGCAGATTGATCGCGCTGGAAAACAGCCCGGCCCAGAGAAAGTGCGGCCAGAGTTTCAGCAGCGCATCGCGAACGTCGTCGCCGCGGTGATATGACGGCTCCGCCGCCTCGTCCGCGACCGTCGAAAGGGCTGCCGCCATCTAAAAGTCCTCAAGGTGTCAAAAGAATCTGCGCCGTGGATCTTGGCGGGCTTACGCAATGGTGTGACGCGGGGCCAAAGCCCCACGCCACATATCTGTCGTCGAGGAACTTCGGCTCAGACCAGCCCGTGGAGGAGACCACCGACGTCGAGATGACCGACATCCGCGCTGAGGCCGACTGCCGTCGGTGCGGAGATCGAGGCATCGATGCCTCCGGTTCCCGCAAGGCCTGACGCGGAGACGTCAATGCTGGGATTGGTTTCGATCAGTGCGCCCACGTCGAGCGTATGCGACAGATCGACCGTGCCGCTGGCACCGGCCGTTGCACTTCCACCTGCAGCAGCGCTGCCGGACAGTGCGCCGGTTGCTGTTCCAAGCAGACCATCGACCGTGCCGAGCAGGTTTCCGAGAAGAGCCATGTGAACTCCTTTGAGTTGGCAGTTGAGATCGCGACAGAAGAGTCGCTGCCCAAGAAGTCGCCGCAACGTGAAAGGTTGCGGACTCATATGCGACCATTTGGTGCTGATTTGTTGGGCGGGGAACTTGCAATCTTCGCACGGTAAACCGCGGGTGCCAGCCGGGCACCCGGTCTTCCCTGCGCCCTGTCAGATGAGGGTGAGCGACAAAGCAAAGCTCGGGCGAGATGAGCCGCGAGGACAATTACGTATGTCCGTCGTTGAGCGTAGGTCTCGTGCCCGGACGCTGCGTAGCACGAAGCGATGCGCTGCAGAGCCGGGGCCCATGCATCAGCGCGCGGTGTAGCTTCCTGGGTCCCGGCTCTGCGCAGCAACGCTCGCGCATCGCAGCGCGTCCGGGACACGAGAGTTGAGGATGCCGCTTCCCAATCCTCCGTCATTGCGAGCGCAGCGAAGCAATCCAGACTGCCTCTGCGGTAGGACTCTGGATTGCTTCGCTGCGCTCGCAATGACGCTGCTGATGCAGCTACGCCACTCTTTGTGAGTTGTGCATGCGGCTCAGTTGGCTACCATGCACCCGCTCCCGAAGCATAGGGAGCCAGCAGCAGCGGGAGGCGGCATGGGCGGGCAGGAGCGGAAAGTCAAGGGATCGGATCTATTCGTCGCGGCGCTGGAGAATGAAGGCGTCGATCGCATCTTTGGCGTGCCTGGCGAAGAGAACCTGGACCTCGTCGAATCCCTGCGCACCTCCAAGATCGAGCTGGTCCTGACCCGGCACGAGCAGGCCGCCGCCTTCATGGCAGCGACCCATGGACGATTGACGGGGAAGCCCGGCGTCTGTCTCTCCACCCTCGGCCCGGGCGCGCTAAATCTCTCGACGGGCGCCGCCTACGCGTATCTCGGCGCGATGCCGATGATCCTCATCACCGGCCAGAAACCGATCATGAGCAGCCGGCAGGCGCGCTTCCAGATCGTGGACGTGGTCGCGACCATGAAGCCGCTGACGAAACTGTCGCGGCAGATCGTCAGCGCCTCGTCGATCCCGACGGTGGTGCGCGACGCCTTCCGCGTGGCGATGGAGGAGCGGCCGGGACCGGTGCATCTCGAATTGCCCGAGGACATCGCAGGCGACGAGGTCGAGGCTGTGCCCGTGATCCCGGTCCATCCGATCGAGATCCCCGTCGCGCATCGCGCCGCGCTCGACCGCGCCGCCGAGATGATCCTGGCGGCAAAGCATCCGTTGGTGATGATGGGCGCGGCGACCAGCCGGCCGCGCTCGACCCATGGCATTGCGAGCTTCGTGCGGCGGACCGGCATTCCGTTCTTCACGACGCAAATGGGCAAGGGCACCGTGCCCGGAGGTACCAATCTCTATATGGGCACTGCGGCGCTGTCCGAGCGCGACTACGTCCATGACGCCATCGACGCCGCCGACCTGATCGTGGCAATCGGCCACGATCCGATCGAGAAGCCACCCTTCATCATGGGGCCGTCGGGGCCGAAGGTCATCCACGTCAGCTACACCTCGGCGAGCGTCGAGCTGGTCTATTTCCCCGATGCCGAGGTCGTCGGTGATGTCGGTCCGAGCCTGGAGCTTCTGGCCGACCGGCTCGAAGGCAAGCTGCCGCAGGCCGCGGCGCTGTTGCCGCTCCGCGAAGAGATCCTCAACCACATCGCCGACCGCGCCACCGAGACGCGCTGGCCGCCGACGCCGCAGCGCATCGTGCATGATATCCGCCAGGTCATCCCCGAGAACGGCATCGTCGCGCTCGACAACGGCATGTACAAGATCTGGTTCGCGCGCAACTACCGCACCCGCGTCGCCAACACGCTGCTGCTCGACAATGCGCTGGCGACGATGGGCGCCGGCCTGCCGTCGGCGATGATGGCTGCGATGCTCTATCCCGATCGCCGCGTGCTCGCGGTCGCCGGCGACGGCGGTTTCATGATGAACAGCCAGGAGATGGAGACCGCCGTCCGCCTCAAGCTCAATCTCGTCGTGCTTGTGCTGGAGGACAAGGCCTACGGCATGATCCGCTGGAAGCAGGCCGTCGATCATTTCGCCGATTACGGCATGACGTTCGGCAATCCCGACTTTGCGCTCTATGCCAAGGCCTATGGCGCCAAGGGCCACCGCATCGAAAGCATCGACAGTTTCGGCCCGACGCTGGAGGCGGCCTTTAGGGAGGGTGGCGTGCATCTGGTCTCGATCCCGGTCGATTATTCGGAGAACGTGCGGGTGCTGGTGGACGAGCTGCGGACGCGGCAAAAGTAGCCCCCGGTTTACCATCTTGTCAGGCGGGTCATACCTGGCATTCCTTGATATATATCGCAGTACGATATATTGGCGGGCGCGAAGAATCCTCCCGACAAGAGACATCCATGCGCCAGACCCCCGACATCACCGGCGGCCTCCCGCGTCCTCGCGGCAAGCCCGGAGATTTTACCGCCGATCGCCGCGTGCTGGTCCTGATCGGAATGGCACTGCTGGTCGGCAGCATCAGTGCCGGGGCGGCCTGGGTGCTGTTGAAGCTGATCGCGCTGGTGACCAATCTGGTCTGGTTCGGCCATGTCAGCACCGCGAATGTCTCGCTGGCCAATGCCCATCCCGGGGTCTGGATGGTGCTGGCGCCGGCGCTGGGCGGGCTCGTGATCGGGCTGATGGCGCGGTTCGGCTCGGAGAAGATCCGGGGCCACGGCATTCCCGAGGCGATCGAGGCGATTCTGATCGGCGGCAGCCGGATGCAGCCGAAGGTCGCGGTCCTGAAGCCGGTATCCTCGGCGGTGTCGATCGGAAGCGGTGGCCCGTTCGGCGCGGAAGGACCGATCATCATGACGGGCGGCGCGATCGGATCGATCTTCGCCCAGTGCTTCCACCTCACCGCCGCCGAGCGCAAGACACTGCTGGTCGCGGGCGCGGCCGCCGGCATGACCGCGATCTTCGGTACGCCGATCGCGGCGGTGCTGCTCGCGGTCGAGCTGCTGCTGTTCGAATGGAAGCCGCGCAGCTTCCTGCCCGTGGTGACGGGAGCGGTGATATCGGCGGCCTGGCGCCCGCTGCTGTTCGGGACGGGCCCGTTGTTTCCGTTCGCGGAGCGGCCGGACCTGCCCTGGTGGGGCCTCGCGGCTGCGATCGGCGTCGGCGTCGTCGCCGGCCTGCAATCCGGGCTAATGACGCGGCTGCTCTACGCGATCGAGGATCTGTTTGATCATCTGCCTGTGCACTGGATGTGGTGGCCGATGCTCGGCGGTCTTGTCGTCGGCCTTGGCGGGCTGATCGATCCGCGAGCGCTCGGCGTCGGCTACGACGTCATCGCCGATCTGTTGTCCGGCCACATGGTGCGCGACGAAGCGATCCGGCTGCTGCTGGTGAAGTCGGTGATCTGGGTGGTCGCGCTGAGCTCGGGCACGTCGGGCGGCGTGCTGGCGCCGCTGCTCATTCTCGGCGGCACTGCCGGCTGGATGGAGGGACTGGTGCTGCCCGGTGGTGCGTCGTTCTGGGCGCTGGTCGGCATGGCCGCGATGATGGGCGGCACGATGCGCTCGCCGCTGACAGGCGTGATGTTTGCCATCGAGCTAACCGGCAATATCGACATGCTGCTGCCGCTGCTGGCGGCAACCGGTGCGGCGCACGCCGTCACCGTGCTGCTGCTCAAGCGCTCGATCCTCACCGAGAAGATTGCGCGCCGCGGCCAGCACGTCACCCGCGAATACGCGATCGATCCGTTCGAGCTGATGCGCGTCACCGACGTCATGGTCACTGATGTCGACACGCTTCCGGTCGACATGCCCGTGGATGCCGCGGTCGCTTTCTTCACGTCGGATCAGCGCCGTCACAAATCCTATCCCGTGGTCGCGGCCGACGGGCGGCTGAGCGGCATGGTGACCCGCGCCGATGTGCTGCGCTGGCGCACTGAGGGCGATCATCAGGCGGCGACGCTCGATGATGTCGTGTCGGACACCTCCAGCGTGGTGGCGCATCCTGACGATGTGCTTGGCCGGGTCGCCGATCTCATGGTCGGCTCCGATCTCGGGCGGCTGCCGGTGGTCGATCGCGCCAGCCATCGCGTGGTTGGCCTCGTCGCTCGCAAGGATTTGCTGCGAATTCGCGCGGTCGTGAACGCGCAGGAGGAAGACCGCAACGCATATTTCCTGCGTGAAAAGACGCTTGTGCCGGAGACGCGGATCGCGGAAGGTCAGCCCCTCTGAACTCCAGCATCGACAGGAATGAGCATGACCCGCGTTCGTTGTGTCACCGAAATGGGCATGGGCGTCGACGTTCACGGCCGGGACGCCACCAAGGCGGCGAAGCGCGCGGTGTCGGATGCTATCAGGCATTCGAGCCTCGGCTTCTTCCGGATGATCGGCAAGACCGCGAACGACATGTTCGTCGATGTCACGATCGGCGTGCCGTATCCGGAGGCCGTCGACAAGGAGGCCGTTGCCAAGGAGCTTCCCTACGGCACCGTGACCGTCACTGCGGTCAAGGGCGGGCTGGAGATTCCCTCGGCGACGGAGGTGGCCAACGACCCCATCCTCATCGCCAACGCGGCCGTCATCGTCAGCTTCGACAAGGACTGAGCCAATGCCTGGCAGCGATGAAGCGCTTTTGGACCGTCCGATCTGGAGCGCGCTGACAACGAGCCACAAGCATCTGGCCGAGGGCGGCCCGCTTGCGCGGCGCTATCCCGTGGACATGACGCCGTTTGCCGACATGGTCGACATGTCGGAGCAGAGCTTCGCCGCGCTCGGTGATCTCATGGCGCCTTCGCAAGTTGTCGCGCTGTTCACGCCGGAGCCGGTCGATGTCCCCGGCGGCTTCAAGGTGGTGCTGGCCGAGAGCGGTGAGCAGATGATCGGCTCGCCCGCCGACAGCCCATTGCGCGACGCCGAGATCGTTACGCTCGGCACGGCCGACGTTCCTGCGATGATGGCACTGACGACGCTGACCAAGCCGGGGCCGTTCGCCGCGCGGACGCACGAGCTCGGTACATTCCTCGGCATCCGCGCAGGCGGCGAGCTGGTCGCAATGACCGGCGAGCGCATGAAGCCGGGCAAGTTCGTCGAGATGACGGCGGTCTGCGTCCATCCTGATTATCGCGGGCGCGGCTATGCGCAGGCACTGCTCGCGGCGGTGGCGCGCCGAATCGAGGCGCGCGGCGAAATTCCGTTCCTGCACGTGTTCTCGAACAACACATCCGCCATCGCGCTCTATCAGCGCCAGGGCATGCGCATTCGCCGCCGCCTGCATGTGACGGCGTTCATGAAGCAGGAGTAGGCGTCCTTCGACGATAGCCCTTCATTTCCGGCGAAAGCGCGCTATATCCATCCCCACCATAATGGGGGGACGCATGGACGCCAGGACGCCAGATTTTTCCGCCGTACGGACGGCGATGCAGCGCTACGTCGATCAGGAGATCATCCCGGGCGTGTCCTGGGCGGTGCTGCGCGGGCGCGAGGTGGTCGACCAGCAATGCGTCGGCTTCGCTGATCGCGAGGCGAAGACCGCGCTGCGGCCTGACCATATTTTCCGTGCGTTCTCCAACACCAAGATCTTCGTCACCTCTGCGATCATGTTGCTGGTCGAGGAGGGCCGTATCGGGCTCGATGACCCGGTCGAGAAATACCTGCCGCAGCTCGGCAATCGCAAGGTGCTGAAGCAGGGCGCGTCGAGCCTTGCCGATGTCGAACCGGCGAGAAACCCGATCACGATCCGCCAGCTTCTGACCCACACATCCGGTCTCAGCTACGGCTTCTTCGATCCCGGTGCGGTGTTGTTCAAAGGTTACAACGACGCGCGCGTGCTCAATCCGCTGACGCCGCTGACCGACATGATCGACAAGCTCGCAGATCTGCCGCTGTCCTATCATCCCGGCACGTCCTGGGAATATTCGGTGGCGACCGACGTGCTCGGTCGCGTGGTCGAGGTCGTCTCGGGCAAGCCGCTCGATGCTACCTTGAAGGAACGCATCTTCGATCCGCTAGGCATGACCGATACCGGCTTCTTTGTGCCGGAAGCGCAGCAGGGCAGGCTGGTCGCGCATTACACCGGTGCCGACCTGCTCGATCCGATGAAGCCGGGCCTCACCCGCGCCGACGATCTGCCTTATCCGCAGGCCTATCGGCGGCCGTTCCCGCGGCTGGACGGTGGTGGCGGGCTGGTCTCGACCCTGCCTGATATGCTGGCCCTGGTGAAGGCGCTGCTGCCCGGGCCGGATGCGCTGCTGAAGCCGGGCACGCTGCGGCAGATGATGACCAACCAGCTGCCTGATGGCCATACCATTCGCTTCGCCAATCTCGGGCCGATGCCGGGCAAGGGCTTTGGCCTCGGTGGCGCCGTGACGTTCGCGCCGACGCCGTTCGATCCCCCAAACTCCACCGGTGAATTCCAGTGGGGCGGGCTCGCCGGCACCCATTGGTGGATCTGCCCTGAGGCGAATACCGCGGGCGTGCTGATGGCGCAGCGCCATTTCGGTTTCTGGAATCCATTCTTCTTCGAGTTCAAGCGCCTGGCCTATCAGGCCGTCGGAGGCTGACCGCAAAAAAATCGCACATCCCCGCGAATCCTTTCCGGCCAACGCGCCCTCCTTGTGATCGAGGCAGTCAGCCTCGGATGATCTCGGAGGATGTGATGGCATTTTACAGGAAGAATATCGGCGGCCTGCATCAGGCGGTGCGGGTTGCCGCGGGGATCGCGATAGCGGTCGCGGCATTGGTCTATCTCACGGGTGCGCCAGCATGGCTGATCGCGCTCGGCGGCGCCGGCTTCGCGCTCACCGGCCTCGTCGGCTATTGCCCGATGTGCGCGATGGCCGGGATCGGGCGGGGAGGTGTGTCGTGAGCGCGGTCGCAATTCCGCCAAGCCTGTTCGAGGCAGCGCGGCTGGGCGACCCCGAGGCGATCGGCCGCCTGCTCGAGACGGCGCAGCCGGACATTCGCCGCTACGCCCGCGCCACCTGCCGCAGCTCCGCAGATGCCGAAGACGCGGCACAGGAGACGCTGTGGATCCTGTTCCGGCACGTCGGCACGATCCGCTCGTTGTTGGCATTTTCGGCCTGGCTGTTCAGCGTGGTTCGCCGCGAATGTCTGCGGCTCGCGCGCAAGGCCGGCTTCGCGCCGTTGCCGGACGAAAGCCAAACCGAGGCTGCATTGCTCGCGCGGCCCGAGGCCGATCTGCGGCTCGATGTCGCCGCAGCATTCGAGGCGCTGCCGTCGCATTACCGCGATGTCGCGTTGATGCGTGATGTCAAGGAAATGACCATCGACGAAATCGCCGATGCGCTCGGCGTGACGCGACAGACCGTGAAGGCGCGCCTGCATCGCGCCCGTGCCTTGATGCGCGAATATCTGACGAGATGAGCCATGACCTGTTATCAAACTCCTGACGATCTCAAATCGATCCCAACCTTCGTCGCGCTGGCGCCGGTCGAGGCCAATGCATTTCTGGCATTCAACCACGCGGTCGAGCGCAAGGACGGGCTGATTCCGCCGAAATATCGCGAGCTGATCTCGCTCGCGGTCGCGCTCACCACGCAGTGCGCCTATTGCCTCGACGTGCATACGGCACAGGCGGCGAAAGCAGGTGCCACGCGCGAGGAGGTGGCGGAAGCCGCGCTGATCGCGGCGGCGGTGCGCGCCGGCGGCACGCTCGGGCACGCGCTACTGGCACAGCGGCTGTTCGAACGACATCAGGGTGGGGGATGAACGAGCGTTGGCTCGAGGCGGGACAGGACGTGTGAAAACCTATCTCGGTCTCGACGGATTTCGCTTCGGCTGGGTCGCCGCCTGGATCGATGAGGGCGGCCAGCATGGATTCGACTATTCGCCGGGCCTGACGCGTCTGCTGGCGATGCCGCACGCGCGTGCGATGATCGACATGCCGATCGGTCTGAAGCCGAACGGCTATCGGAGCTGCGACTTGCGTGCGCGTGAAATGGTGGGCCCTGCCGTATTTCTCGGGGCCCGCCGTGACCTCTGGACATTTCCCGACATGGCGGCGGCCAACCGTCATTATTGGGAGCACGAAGGCAAAGGCAGGGGGATCTCGGCCCAACTCTGGAATATCAGGGACAAGATCAGGGAGGTCGACGAGATCATGACGCCGGACCGGCAGGCAACGATCGGCGAAGCGCATCCGGAATTGATCTTCTGGAATCTCGCAGGGCGCGTCCGGCTGGCGAAGAAGACGACGGCGGAAGGCCGTCAGCAGCGCATCGCGCTGCTGACGCAACGCGGTTTCACGAAGCTGCCGACATGGCTGACACAGCGCCACGGCACCGGAATCGGCCGCGACGATCTCATCGACGCTTGCGCCTGCGCGGTCGCCGCGCGCGACAGCACGCAGCGCGTTGGCGGAGAGGAGGTCGATCCGCGGGAGTTGCGGATGGAGATCAACTACTGAGGATCAGCTGGCAGTCGACCATCGGGAAAAACAGGCAGTTTATTTGAACTGTGCAGGAACTGACGACGGCCGGCCCGCGTTCCCCGTGCGAACCCGAATTGAAGAAGCTCCTACGATGAATGATGCCAGTCAATTCGCCACCGCCATGCTCGCGCTCGTTTTTATCGGAGCGTTGCTCGTCACCGGGCAGCTCTTCATCGAGCAGCGCGCCCAGCGCGATGTGGCCTACGCCACCAGTCATCTGCTACGGCCGTTGTGAGCGGCATTTGCGGCGGACATGTGTGACGAGGGCCCGGCCTTGCGCCATGTCCCGGCTCGCCTAGATTAGGCAGACTCTCACGCAAGCAGCCGGGGTCCCGATGTCCGATCTCTCCGCCTTTCCGATTACCAAGCGTTGGCCTGCCAAGCATCCCGAGCTGCTTCAGCTCTATTCGCTGCCGACGCCGAACGGCGTCAAGGTCTCCATCATGCTCGAGGAGATCGGGCTGCCTTACGAAGTTCATCTCGTCGACTTCGGCAAGGACGATCAGAAGACGGCTGAATTCCTCTCACTCAACCCGAACGGCAAGATCCCGGCGATCCTCGATCCCAACGGCCCCGGCGGCAAGCCGCTGCCGCTGTTCGAGTCCGGGGCGATCCTGCAATACCTCGCCGAGAAGACCGGCAAGCTGCTGCCGCAGGATGCCGCTCGGCGCTACCAGACCATCCAGTGGCTGCATTTCCAGATGGGCGGCATCGGGCCGATGTTCGGGCAGGTCGGCTTCTTCCACAAATTCGCCGGCAAGGATTTCGAGGACAAGCGGCCGCGCGACCGCTACGTCGAGGAAGCCAAACGCCTGCTCGGTGTCATGGAAACGCATCTTGCGAGCCGGCAATGGTTCATGGATGACGACTACACCATCGCCGACATCTCCATGCTCGGCTGGGTGCGCAACCTGATCGGCTTCTATGGCGCCGGCGACCTCGTCGAATTCACCCGGTTCAAGTCGGTCGGTGCCTGGCTCGAACGCGGGCTGGCGCGGCCGGCGGTGCAGCGCGGGTTGAATATTCCGAAGCGGCCTTGAGCATAGCCTAGCTCAGCGCCTTGTAGCTCATGTACAGCGCCATCAGCGCGACGAGGGCGATCATGCTTCGGCGCAGCACCGCCTTGCTGACGCCGTTGGCCGCGCGGGCACCGAGATCGGTGCCGATCCAGAGGCCTGCAACAATGCCGATAATGGCCGGCCAGCCGACCATCAGTCCCTTGCTCCAGTAGATCCAGGCCGCCGGAATGTTGGTCGGAATGACCGAGAAGATCAGGCTGACAAGCTGTGCTTGATGTTGCGGAACGCGCAGGCCCGCGGCGAGGCCGACCGTGATCGCGAGTCCGCCGCCGATACCCATGAAGCCGGACGAGAAGCCGGCAAGCATGCCGATGAGGAGCAGGGGAGGCCAGGGCAGCCGGTTCCGATCACCAGTGTCGCCACCATCGTCCTTGCGGTCGCGACGCAGGATCAGCAGCGCGATCAGCGCGACGAGATAGGCGACATAGGTCCATTGCAGCACCGCGTCGGAGACCGCGGCCGCGGCATAGCCGCCGCCCATACCGCCGATCAGAAAGCCGATGCCGATCCAGGTGATCCATGGCAGCGGGCTGCGATGGCCGCTGTGCCAGTAACGGCGCACGCCGGCGAGGCCCGTTGGCGGTATCTGCGTGATCAGCGAGGTGCCTTGGGCGACGTGCTGTTCGGCGCCGAGCAGCAGCACACTGAAGACGACGAGCCCGCCGCCCGGACTCGTGCCGCTGAAGCCCGAAGCCAGCCCCGCGACGAGGCCGACACCGCCGCCGGCGAGAAGCTCGTGAATCCAGGACATCGCTTACGTCCTGGTTCGCCGCTTCATATCGGGCGCGGTCGTGCGAAAGCCATCGATCACGGTGGTGACCGTCGCCATGCAGGCCGCGACGTCAAATTCTTCGCCCCAGCATTTTTGCAGCACAAAGCCCTGGAAGATCGCGATCAGCACGCGCGCGATCGCATCGGCGCCGATGTCACGCTTGATCAGGCCGTCGTGCTGCCCGCGCTCGACCAGCGCCACGACCAGCGCGCGCGGGATGTCGATGCCCTCGACGACGCTGGTGCGGACGCGGCGGTTGCGCAGCGCCTCGGCCCAGCCATGGATGCCGACACGGCGCCGCGCTTCGCCCGTGGGATCGGTCAGCCATTGTGCATAGGCGCGGACCAGCGCCCGCAGCCCCTCGATGGGATCCCCGGAGCCTTGCGCGACCGAGTTGAGAACGGCCTCGCGGCGGTGCCGGTCGTCGGCGAGCGCCTCGATCAGATCGTCCTTGCTCTGGAAGTAGAGATAGACCGCGCCGTGGCTCAGGCCGGACCGCTTGACGATGTCGGCCATGCCGGTCTGGTGAAATCCGTCTTCGGAGAAGCAGGCCAGCGCGGCTTCGAGGATCTGCTGACGCCGGTCCTCACGCTTCTTCTCGCTGATCTTGGGCATCCGTCCGGTCCATAAATAACTGACAGATCGATCGTTTTAGAGAAATACCCGAACCCGCTAGATAACAGCTGATCCATATAAAAACCGATCGATCAGTCATTAATATTTGTGGAAGGGGTCTTGGTCAAGCCTGGCGGGCTGGCCTTGGAAGGGAGGATGAAGCGATGGGCGGCCTACGGAGGCGTTGCCGTCTAGAACAATCGCCCGCCGTTCGGCACCGGCTTGCTCGGCTGCATCAGCACGACCTTGCCATCGGCATCGGGGAAGCCGAGCGTGAGGACCTCGGAGACAACAGGTCCGATCTGACGCGGTGGGAAATTGACGACGGCGGCGACCTGCTGTCCCACCAGCGTCTCGAGCGGATGGTTCTCGGTGATCTGCGCCGAGCTCTTGCGCACGCCGATGACCGGACCGAAGTCGATCCACAGTCGCCAGGCCGGCTTGCGCGCCTCCGGAAAAGGTTTGGCATCGACGATGGTGCCGACCCGGATGTCGACCGCGAGAAAGGTGTTGAAGTCGATGGTCGGCGAGGCGGATGCGGCGGGATCGTGGGTGACGTGCATTGGGGTGTCCGTTCGGAAGAGGTCGAAAGCGTCGTTCGCAATATTGTCGCGTGATCGGGAGTTGCGTACAACGCCACGGGACGTGAAACGCCCTAGAGATCAGTCACGACGCATGCGCGAGGACCGTCTTGCCCAACATCATCTATGGCATCAAGAACTGCGACACCATGAAGAAGGCGCGCACCTGGCTCGACACCCATGGCATCGCCTACGAGTTCCACGATTACAAGGCCGCCGGTGTGGAGAAGGACAAGCTCAAGCAATGGAGCGACAAGCTCGGCTGGGAGACGCTGCTCAATCGCGCCGGCACGACTTTCAAGAAGCTGCCCGATGCCGACAAGGAAGGCCTGACCGAAAAGAAGGCAATGGCGCTGATGCTAGCGCAACCATCGATGATCAAGCGGCCGGTGCTCGAAATCGGCGGCAAGTTGCTGGTCGGCTTCAAGCCTGACATCTACGACAAGGAAATCGGCGCAAAGGCGCGCAAGGGCTAGTTCAGCTCGATTGTCTCGGCGGTGACATCAGGGTCTCCGGACTGATCGGCGAATTCGACGATTTCGGCGGCCGCGATGCGGCCGGGGGCGCGGTGAAACAGGTCGCGGTCGATCACCGTGCGCAGTTTCGGCCGCGGCGGCGCGTCATTTCCGCGCAGCAGGTTCTTGATCTCGAAGCCGCCGTCCTCGCAGAAAGTCTTGACCGATGCGATGACGTGACTGACCTTGTCGTCGGTCAGGAACGGCAACAGCAGCCGTTCATAGGCGACGACGCGGCCGTAGATGTCATCGACATCGGCGACGGTATAGATCGGAAGCCCGCGCGCCACGCATTCGTGGTAGATCGGCATCACGAAAGGCGCCATTCGCGGCCCGACATAATCGTCCAGCAGAACGCCCTTGCCGGTATGGCCATAAGCGCGCGAGATCCGCGTGCCCTCGCTCTGGATCGTCAGGCGCGGCGTCGGCGTCGAATGGTCCACCGTGTAGTAGATGAGATCGGACAGCTCTTCCTCGAGTCGCGCGGGCTGATACTCCCAGATCGCCGGCGCGGTCTGCTGGCGCGCATAGAGTCGCAGCCACGTGTTGAGCAGGTCACGCTGCCTGATCGACTTGACGGCGGAGGGCGCGGCGCTGGCGAAATCCAAGACAATATTCCCGGCGAATGAAACGGGCGCATGATCTTGCTTGCGGGAAAATTTTTCATGAAGGCTGGCGCGCGGGACCAAAGACCGTTAACGACGACTTGATGACCGGTGTCTTGCGAACCGGGAGGCCGGCAGGCGGCATCACAAAGCCTCCAACTAAGGGAGCATAAGACTCCCGGTCAAAGGCCTGACCTGCTCAGCTTTCCGCCTTGCCTAACCCCCGTCACCTCCGGCATATTCCGCGCCCGGAGGCGGCGTTCCGGGGCGAGCTCCAAGACCTCCGGAAAGCCGAAGTAACAATGAGAGCAACGCGCTATTGGCGCGGGCAGGGGGAAATCTGTTTGGCCGATGAGTTCATTCTCGAAACGGAAGGCTTGACCAAGGAGTTCGCGGGCTTCTTCGCCGTCCGCGACGTTGCGCTCAAGGTTCGCCGTGGGAGTATCCACGCGCTGATCGGGCCGAACGGCGCCGGCAAGACGACTTGCTTCAACCTTCTGACCAAGTTCCTCAAACCGTCTGCCGGAAAAATCCTGTACAAGGGGCAGGACATCACCGCGATGGCGCCGGCCGATGTGGCGCGCTTGGGACTGGTGCGCTCATTCCAGATCTCGGCGGTGTTTCCGCATCTGACCGCGCTGGAGAATGTTCGTGTCGCGCTCCAGCGCCAGCACGGCAGCTCCTTTGATTTCTGGCGCTCCAAGTCCGTGCTCAACCGCTTCAACGACCGGGCGCGCGAGCTGTTGAACGATGTCGGCCTCAGCGAGTTTGCCAATACGCCGGCAGTCGAGATGGCCTATGGGCGCAAGCGCGCGCTCGAGATCGCAACCACGCTCGCGCTTGATCCGGAAATGATGCTGCTGGATGAGCCGATGGCCGGCATGGGTCACGAGGACATCGACAAGATCGCCGCGCTGATCAAGCGCATCTCGGCGAAATACACCATCCTGATGGTCGAGCATAACTTGAGCGTCGTCGCCAATCTCTCCGACATCATCACCGTGCTGACGCGCGGGCAGGTGCTCGCGCAGGGCCATTATTCCGAGCTCACCAAGGACGAGCGCGTCAAGGAAGCCTATCTGGGAGCCGGTCATGCCTGAGACTGCAATGGCCGAGGCACCGGCGCGGGCCGCAACCGGCGGCAACATCCTCCAGGTTCGCAACCTGGAAGCCTGGTACGGCGAGTCCCACATCCTGCACGGGATCAATTTCGACGTGAAGGCGGGCGAGGTCGTCACGCTGCTCGGGCGTAACGGCGCCGGCAAGACCACCACGCTGAAATCGATCATGGGCATCATCGGCAAGCGTGCCGGTTCGATCAAATTCAACGATCAGGAGATCATCCGCGCGACCTCCGACAAGATTGCGCGCATGGGCATCGCGTTCTGCCCGGAGGAGCGGGGAATCTTTTCCAGCCTCGACGTGCGGGAGAACCTCTTGCTGCCGCCGGTGGTGCGCGCAGGCGGGCTGCCGCTCGAGCAGATCTTCGATCTGTTCCCGAACCTGAAAGAACGTCTCAACAGCCAGGGCACCAAGCTCTCCGGCGGTGAGCAGCAGATGCTGGCGATCGCGCGCATCCTGCGCACCGGCGCGAGCTTCCTGATGCTGGACGAGCCGACCGAAGGTCTGGCGCCCGTCATCATCCAGCAGATCGGCCACACCATTGCGCGGCTCAAGAAGGAGGGCTTCACGATCCTCCTTGTCGAGCAGAACTTCCGCTTCGCATCCACCGTCGCCGATCGTTATTACGTGGTGGAGCACGGCAAGATCATTGACGGATTTTCCAATGCGGAGCTTGCCGCCAACATGGACAAGCTCCACACCTATCTCGGCGTCTAGTCCGGCCCAAAGCAGACGGCCAACGGAAGCGGCGAAGAGAGAATTCACGAGGGAAGTCACATGAAAAAGTCGATTGCATCGTTGTTGCTCGGCACGGCGTTGGCCGTGACTGCCACTGGCGCCGCCTTCGCACAGGACAAGACCGTCAAGATCGGTGCGTTGTCCGATCAGTCCGGCCTCTATGCCGATCTCGGCGGGCCCGGCTCCACGCTCGCCGCCCAGATGGCGGTTGAAGATTCCGGCCTGACGGGCAAGGGCTGGAAGATCGACATCATCTCCGGCGATCATCAGAACAAGCCTGACATCGGCACCGCGATCGCGCGGCAGTGGTTCGACGTCGACAAGGTCGACATCATCGTCGACGTGCCGAACTCCGGCGTGGCGCTCGCCGTCAACAACGTCGTCAAGGAAAAGAACGGCGTCTACATCAATTCGGGCGCGGCGACCTCGGACCTCACCAATGCGCAGTGCTCGCCCAACACCGTGCACTGGACCTACGACACCTACATGCTGGCCCACACCACGGGCCAGGCGCTGGTGAAGGCCGGTGGCGACACCTGGTTCTTCCTGACGGCGGACTACGCCTTCGGAGCGGCACTGGAGCGCGATACCACCGCGGTCGTCACTGCCAATGGCGGCAAGGTGGTCGGCGGCGTCAAACATCCGCTCAACACGCCGGACTTCTCCTCCTTCCTGCTCCAGGCGCAGGCCTCGAAGGCCAAGATCATCGGCCTTGCCAATGCCGGCGGTGATACCACCAACACGATCAAGCAGGCGGCCGAGTTCGGCATCGGCAAGGGCGGCCAGAAGCTCGCGGCGCTGCTGCTGTTCCTCACCGACGTCAAGGCGATCGGCCTCGAGACGGCGCAGGGCCTCAACTTCACCGAGACGTTTTACTGGGACATGAACGACCAGACCCGGGCGTTCTCCAAGCGGTTCTCGGAGAAGATGAAGAACGGCGCGATGCCGACCATGGTGCAGGCGGGTGTCTATGCGGGCGTGCGCCACTATCTCAAGGCTCTCGAAGCGCTCGGCGGCAATCCGCATGACGGCGTCAAGGTGGTCGAGAAGATGAAGTCGATGCCGACCGAAGACGATCTGTTCGGCAAGGGCGAGATCCAGCCGAACGGCCGCACCATCCACAACGCCTATCTATTCGAGGTGAAGAAGCCCTCCGAGTCCAAGGGACCGTGGGACTTCTACAAGCTCGTCGGCACGGTGCCGGGCGACCAGGCCTTCACGCCGCTCTCCGAGAGCAAGTGCGCGCTGCTCAAGAAATAAGACCGACAGCCCGCCGGTGTTGAGCCGGCGGGCGCTACTCTGGGAACGCCGAAGGGACTGGGTGCTGGATCGATGCAGGCTCTCTACGCACAGCTACTGGTAGGACTGATCAACGGCTCGTTCTACGCGCTGCTCAGTCTCGGGCTCGCCGTCATCTTCGGCATGCTCAACATCATCAATTTCGCCCATGGCGCGCTCTACATGATGGGCGCCTTCGTCGCCTATTTCCTGCTGAACCTCGGCGGCATCAATTACTGGTGGGCGCTGCTGCTGGCGCCGATCATTGTCGGCATCTTCGGCATGATCCTGGAACGGACCATGCTGCAATGGCTGACCGGCCTCGACCATCTCTACGGCCTGCTCTTGACCTTCGGCATCGCGCTGATCGTGCAGGGCGTGTTCCAGAACTACTTCGGCTCCTCCGGCCTGCCTTACGCCATTCCGGACCAGCTCAAGGGCGGCATGAATCTCGGCTTCATGTTCTTGCCCGTCTACCGTGGCTGGGTCGTCATCTTCTCGCTGGTGGTGTGTCTGGCCACCTGGTTCCTGATCGAGAAGACGCGGCTCGGCGCTTACCTCCGCGCCGCCACTGAAAATCCGACGCTGGTGCGTGCCTTCGGCATCAACGTGCCGCGCATGATCACGTTGACCTACGGCCTCGGCGTCGGCCTCGCCGCGCTTGCCGGCGTGCTCTCGGCGCCGATCAACCAGGTGCGGCCGCTGATGGGCGCCGACCTCATCATCGTCGTGTTCGCGGTTGTCGTGATCGGCGGCATGGGATCGATCATGGGCTCCATCATCACCGGCTTCGCGCTCGGTGTGATCGAGGGCCTGACCAAATATTTCTACCCCGAGGCCTCCAACACCGTCGTGTTCGTGCTGATGGTACTGGTGCTCTTGGTGAAGCCAACGGGATTGACGGGAAGGGCAGCCTGATATGACAGCCTTGACGGACGATACGCTGCCGGTAACTCCGCGCGCGATGCGTGATGAGATGATCGTCTTCGCAGTGATGGCGCTGTTGCTGGCCGTGGTACCCTTTACGGGAGTCTATCCGTTCTTCGTGATGCAGGCGCTGTGCTTTGCCCTGCTGGCCTGCGCCTTCAATCTCCTGATCGGCTATGGCGGCCTGTTGTCGTTCGGTCATGCGATGTTCATGGGCACCGCCGGCTATTGCAGCGCGCATGCGCTGAAGGTCTGGGCGCTGCCGCCCGAGCTTGGCGTCCTCGTCGGAATCGCGGCTGCGTTCGGGCTGTCACTCATCACCGGCTACATCTCGATCCGCCGCCAGGGCATCTATTTCTCGATGATCACACTGGCGCTGTCGCAGCTGCTGTACTTCATCTACCTGCAGGCGCCGTTCACCCATGGCGAGGACGGTATCCAGGGCATTCCGCAGGGGCACATGTTTGGCGTGCTCGATCTGTCGAAGCCGACCGTGCTCTATTATGTCGTGCTGGCCGGCTTCCTCGCCGGCTTCCTGCTGATCTACCGCATCATCAACTCGCCGTTTGGCGAGGTTCTCAAATCGATCCGCGAGAACGAGCCGCGCGCGATCTCGCTGGGCTACCGGACCGACCAGTACAAGTTCCTGGCGTTTGTCCTGTCGGGGACGCTGGCAGGCTTTGCCGGCGCGCTGAAAGTGTTCGTGGCGCAGAACGCCTCGCTCACCGACGTGCACTGGTCGATGTCCGGCGAAGTCGTGCTGATGACGCTGGTCGGCGGTCTCGGCACCATCTTCGGGCCCGTGGTCGGCGCCTTCGTCATCATCGCCATGCAGCAATATCTCGCCGGCTTCGGCCAATGGGTGACGGTGATCCAGGGCTCGATCTTCGTGGTCTGCGTGCTCACCTTCCGCCGTGGCGTCATCGGGGAAATCGCGCATTACCTCCGGCGCTCGCTCTAAGTCATTGATATCGCGTAAATTTCGTCGATGCGCGAATCCGGTGGATGATCCGATCCCGTGGGTGCGAGATTGCACGCGCGCGGAGCGAAAATGGTCTATGACGGTTTTGTGACGGCCCCTTCGGGCCGGGTCATTTCCATCAGGTAGACTATCCCCATGATGCGTTGGTTTCGCGCTTTCCTGCCCAAGGAAGAACGGTTCTTCGACCTGTTCGACCGCCATGCCAAGACCGTGATCCAGGGCGCGATTGCGCTTCAGGGTGTGCTGAACGGAGGCGAGGAGACGCCGGTCTACTGCCAGCGCGTCAGCCAGTTCGAGAATGACGCCGACAACGTCACGCGCGAGGTGCTGACGGCGGTGCGGCGAACCTTCATCACGCCGTTCGACCGGGGCGACATCAAGAACCTCATCACCTCGCTGGACGACGCCATCGACCAGATGCAGCAGACGGCCAAGGCCGTGATGCTGTTCGAGGTCCGCACCTTCGAGCCGCCGATGCGCGAAATCGGCGCGCTCCTGATCGAATGCGCCAATCTGGTGGGACGCGCGCTGCCGCTGATGCAGGAGATCGGCAAGAACGTCGCCATGCTGACCGCGATCACGGAGGAACTGACCAAGCTCGAGGGCCGCGTCGACGATCTCCATGACATCGGCCTGAAGGAGCTGTTCCTCAAGCACCGCAACGGCAACGCGATGGATTTCATCGTCGGCGTCGAGATCTACGACCACCTCGAGAAGGTGGCCGATCGCTTCGACGACGTCGCGAACGAGATCAACAGCATCGTCATCGAGCAAGTGTAGCGCATGATCCGGAAAAGTGTGCAGCGGTTTTCCCCCGCGACAAACGCGGAACGCGTTTGCGCGGAGATCATCCGCAAAGCTTAGAGTGGGGGCGCCGCTGTGGATGCTGCGTTGGGTCTTCCCGTCCTGGTCGGACTGATCGCCGTCGCGCTGCTGTTCGACTTCCTGAACGGCCTGCACGATGCCGCCAATTCGATCGCGACCATCGTCTCGACCCGGGTGCTGCGGCCGCAATTCGCAGTGTTCTGGGCCGCGTTTTTCAATTTCGTCGCCTTCATGGTGTTCGGCCTGCACGTGGCCCAGACCATCGGCACCGGCATCATCGATCCCGCGATCGTCGATGCCCAGGTGATCTTCGCAGCCCTTGTCGGCGCCATCGTCTGGAATCTCGTGACCTGGGGGCTCGGCATTCCGTCCTCGTCCTCGCATGCGCTGATCGGCGGCCTCGTCGGTGGCGGCATGGCCAAGGCCGGAATATCGGCGGCGGTCTGGAGCGGCCTCACCAAGGCGGTGCTGGCGATCGTGCTGTCGCCGCTGGTCGGCTTCCTGCTTGCGATGATGCTGGTTGCGATCGTGTCCTGGCTGTCGGTGCGCTCGACGCCGTTCGCGGTCGACCGTGCTTTCCGCATCCTGCAATTCGCCTCCGCCTCGCTCTATTCGCTCGGCCATGGCGGCAATGACGCGCAGAAGACGATGGGCATCATCGCCGTGCTGCTGTATTCGCAGGGCCATCTCGGCAACGAATTCTCGGTGCCATTCTGGGTGGTGCTCTCTTGCCAGGCGGCGATGGCGCTGGGCACGCTGATGGGTGGCTGGCGCATCGTCCGCACCATGGGCCTGCGCATCACCAAGCTGACGCCGATGCAGGGCTTCTGTGCCGAGACAGGCGGCGCGGCGACCCTGTTCATCGCCACCTTCCTCGGCGTTCCCGTCTCGACCACCCACACCATCACCGGCGCCATCGTCGGCGTCGGTGCGGCTCGGCGCGTTTCGGCGGTGCGCTGGAACGTGGCGAGCTCGATCGTCTATGCCTGGGTGATCACGATCCCGGCCTCGGCCATCGTCGCGGCGCTCTCCTGGTGGGCGGTCCAGTTCTTCAAGTAACGAGCTTCAGCCCGGCGATGCCGGCCACGATCAGCCCGATGCTGGCGAGGCGAAGCGCGGTGGCTGGCTCGCCGAACAGGGCGATGCCGAGCGTCGCCGTGCCGACCGCGCCGATGCCGGTCCAGACCGCATAGGCGGTTCCGACGGGCAGGGACTTGAGGGCGATGCCGAGCAGGATCACGCTGCCGGCCATGGCCGCGAGCGTGATCACGGACGGAACCAGCCGGGTAAAGCCCTCGGTGTATTTCAGGCCGATCGCCCAGGTGATCTCGAGCAGACCGGCGACGAACAGGATGCTCCAGGCCATGACGACCCTCCATTCAAGGCAGGGCCGTCCCCGCGAGGCAGATGCTGATGAGCAGGGAGGTCGTCCTCCCCCCAAGGCCGGTTGGCCAGGGCCGATATGGGGCTGGCCGAAGGGCTGCGCAATCACCAAATGAGGCTTGATCCCTCTCATTTTCCCTGCCAAACGCTCCCGCCATGTCCGACATTGCCGCCACCACAGCCGAATCGCCGGCCCGTTCCCCGCTTGCTGCAGAAGTGGCGCGGCGGCGCACCTTTGCGATCATCTCCCATCCTGACGCCGGCAAGACCACGCTGACCGAGAAGCTGCTGCTGTTCGGCGGCGCCATCAACCTCGCCGGCCAGGTCAAGGCCAAGGGCGAGCGGCGCAACACCCGTTCGGACTGGATGAAGATCGAGCGCGAGCGCGGCATCTCGGTCGTGACCTCGGTGATGACCTTCGAGTTCGAGGGCCTCGTCTTCAACCTCCTGGACACGCCGGGCCACGAAGACTTTTCGGAAGATACCTATCGCACGCTGACGGCGGTCGATTCCGCTGTCATGGTGATCGACGCCGCCAAGGGCATCGAGGCACGGACTCGAAAATTGTTCGAGGTGTGTCGTCTTCGGGATATCCCGATCATCACCTTCATCAACAAGATGGACCGCGAGAGCCGCGACGTGTTCGAGCTGCTCGACGAGATCGAGAAGACGCTGGCGCTCGACACCACGCCGATGACCTGGCCGGTCGGCCGCGGCCGCGACTTCCTCGGCACCTATGACGTCATCAATGGCGGTGTGCGCCTGCTCGAAGGCGGCGGCGCCAAGACCGGCGCGGCGCAGCAGATTGAGATCGCCGAACTCGCCAAGCTCAACGCCAATCTCGACGCCGCCGCGGTGAAGGACGAGCTCGAGCTCGTGACCGAGGCCTCAAAGCCGTTCGAGCTCGAGGCGTTCCGCGAGGGCCATTTGACGCCGGTTTATTTCGGCAGCGCGCTGCGCAATTTCGGCGTCGGCGACCTGCTCGAAGGTCTTGGCAAATTCGCCCCCGAGCCGCGGGCGCAGGACAGCGACCAGCGTAAGGTCGAAGCGACCGATCCGCGCATGAGCGCCTTCGTGTTCAAGATCCAGGCGAACATGGATCCGAACCATCGCGACCGCATTGCCTTTGCGCGCCTCTGCTCTGGCAAGCTCAGCCGTGGCATGAAGGCCAAGCTCGTGCGCACCGGCAAGAGCATGCCGCTGTCGAGCCCGCAATTCTTCTTTGCCCAGGACCGTTCGGTGGCGGATGAGGCCTTCGCCGGCGACGTCGTCGGCATCCCCAATCACGGCACGCTGCGCATCGGCGACACGCTGACCGAAGGCGAGGACTTCAATTTCGTCGGCGTGCCGAGCTTCGCCCCGGAAATCGTCCGCCGCGTCCGTCTTACCGATGCGATGAAAGCGAAGAAGCTGAAGGAAGCGCTTCAGCAGATGTCGGAAGAGGGCGTGGTGCAGGTGTTTCGTCCGCGCGACGGTGCGCCCGCGCTGGTCGGCGTGGTCGGTGCACTGCAGCTCGACGTGCTCAAGGCGCGGCTGGAGGCGGAATATTCGCTGCCCGTGGAGTTCGAGGTGAGTGAGTTTCAGCTCGCGCGCTGGGTCTCCTCGGAGGACCGCAAGAAGCTCGACACCTTCATCGCCGCAAATACCTCGAGCATTGCCGATGACGTCGACGGCGACCCCGTCTATCTCGCCCGGAACGAGTTCTATCTCGGCTACACCAAAGAGCGCGCTGAGGGCATCGAGTTCACCAACGTCAAGGACGTCAAGAAGAAGGGTTAAGGCGGCGGCCGCGTCCTCGGCTCTGCAGCCCCACCGTGCCTGAACGCGAGCATGTGAACGGCCGCGGGGTTGACGCGTTCATCGAGGATGCCACGTTTCACCGACGTAACATCGCGAGCTCAAAGCATGTGGCGCGGCATCCTCGTTTTCACGCTGTTGGCGATATCGACCGTCGCCGACGCGCAACGTCGCCAGATCAATCCGATCCCGTTTGCGCATGAGCCGTGCAGCGTTCTCGACGGCCCGCCCTGCACGCCGTCCTATTGCAGTCCGCTCGAGCCCGGCCCCTGCATTCCCGAGATGGACTATCCCTATGGCCAGAATCTCCAGCTCACGATCGAGAGCGTGCCGGCGGAGGCTGATCGGGCCAAGTATCAAAAGCCGGATCACGATCTCGATACGATCGGCGATCTCTTCGCTGAGCTGCGTACCTGCTGGTCACCGCCCTCGGACAACGCGCGCGCAGGCATGCAGATGGCCGTCCGCTTCAGCTTCAATAGAACCGGCGGCCTGATCGGTCCGCCGCGGCTGACCTTTGCGACCGCGGGTGTCCCGGCCGACACAAGGACGACCTATCTCAACGCCATCAATTCATCGCTGAACGCTTGCTTGCCGCTGAAGTTCACCAACGGGCTCGGCGGCGCTTTGGCCGGACGCCCAATCGCGATCCGCTACGTCGACAATCGCGAACTCAAGAACTAGCTCCGCAGACTCCTCACCATGAGGAACGAGAGTTGCGAGCTGCGGCCAATCGATGATACCTCAGAGGTGGGGCGCTGGGTTAAGGGGAGAATGTCGTGGGTCTATTGGTTATGATCCTGGGGCTGGTGCTGTTTTTCGCCGCCCATGTTTTCACCACGAAACGTGACGCACGCGCGCAGGCGATCGCGCGGCTGGGCGAGGGGACCTACAAGATCCTCTATTCTGTCGTCTCGCTTGCGGGACTGGCGCTGATCGTCTGGGGCTTTGGCCATTATCGCAGCTCCGGCTGGATCGATGTCTGGTATCCGCCGAAGGCGATGAAGCACATCACGGTTGCGCTGATGTTGCCTGCGGTGATCCTGGTGGTCGCGTCCTATGTGCGCGGGCGCATCTATGCGACGCTGAAGCATCCGATGCTCGCCGGCGTCAAACTGTGGGCGGCTGCACATCTGCTCGCCAACGGCGATCTCGGCTCCATCATCCTGTTCGGCTCGTTCCTGGGCTGGGGCGTCTACGACCGCATTTCGCTGAAGCATCGCACCGATGCCGGTGGCCCGCCGATTCCGGTGGGCGGCATCACCAACGATCTGATCGCGGTCGCGGTCGGTATCGTCGCCTATCTGGCGCTGGCGTTTGCGTTCCATCCTGTCGTGATCGGCGTTCCCGTCATGGGTGGCTAGCCGATCGGCGCAAGACTTCACTTCCCTGCCCATGCGGGGAAGGTGACAAAAGCAACAAGACGAGGATCCTCCGATGGATTGGTCGCAATCTCAGATCCCGCCGATGCGGTTCGAGGCGCGCTTTGGTGACCGGGTGGTGCCGGCCTTCGTCGATCGGCCTTCGAGCTTGTGGGCAATGATCGCGGAGGCCGCCGCGCGCAATGTCGACGGCGAAGCGCTCGTCTGCGGCAATGTCCGGCTGAGCTGGTGGCAAACGGTGGAGCTGGCGGCGCGGATTGCATCGGGTTTTCGCAAGCTCGGCCTGCAACGCGGCGACCGTGTCGCGATCCTGCTCGGCAACCGCATCGAATTTCCACTGCTGCTGTTCGCCGCCGCGCATGAGGGGCTGGTTACGGTGTTGCTCAGCACGCGTCAGCAGAAGCCGGAGATCGCCTATGTGCTCGCCGATTGCGGCGCCAAGATCCTGATCCACGAGGCGGCGCTCGCTGGACGGCTGCCGGATGCGCGCGATGTTCCCGACGTGATGCACCGTATTGCCGTCGATGATGACATGAAGCTTTCGCGCTTCTCCGTGCTGGCGGACAACGCGCCGGCCCCAACGCCGATCGACGTCGGTGAGGAGGACACCGCGATGATCCTCTATACGTCGGGCACCACGGGCAAGCCGAAGGGCGCGATGCTGGCCCATTGCAACATCGTGCATTCCTCGATGGTGTTCGTGGCCTGCCTGCAATTGACGCAAGCCGACCGCTCGATCGCAGCCGTCCCGCTCGGCCACGTCACCGGCGTCGTGGCCAACATCACGACGATGATCCGCTGCGGCGGCGCGCTGATCATCATGCCGGAGTTCAGGGCTGCCGATTACCTCAAGCTCGCCGCGCGCGAGCGCGTCACCTACACGGTGATGGTGCCGGCGATGTACAATCTCTGTCTGCTGCAGCCCGATTTCGACAGCTACGATCTCTCGAGCTGGCGCATCGGCGGCTTCGGTGGCGCGCCGATGCCGGTCGCAACCATCGAGAAGCTGAAGGCGACGATTCCGGGCCTGAAGCTTGCGAACTGCTACGGCGCGACCGAAACGACGTCGCCGTCCACCATCATGCCGGGCGAACTGACGGCGAGCCATATCGATAGTGTCGGCCTGCCGTGTCCGGGTGCGCGGATCATCGCGATGGGGGCGGATGGCCGCGAACTGCCGCCCGGCGGGATCGGCGAGCTCTGGATTAGAAGCGCCTCCGTCATCAAGGGCTACTGGAACAACCCGAAGGCCACGGCCGAGAGCTTTACCGCCGGCTTCTGGCATTCGGGCGATCTGGGCTCGGTCGATGCCGACGGGTTCGTCCGCGTGTTCGACCGGCAGAAGGACATGATCAATCGCGGCGGCCTCAAGATCTATTCGGCCGAGGTCGAATCGGTGCTGGCCGGCCATCCCGCCGTGGTCGAGAGCGCGATCATCGCAAAGCCGTGCCCGGTGCTGGGCGAGCGCGTCCACGCGGTCGTGGTCACGCGGACACAGGTCGGCAGCGACGACTTACGGGCCTGGTGTGCCGAACGGCTGTCCGACTACAAGGTGCCGGAGACAATGGTGATCACCGCCGATCCCCTGCCGCGCAACGCCAATGGTAAGGTGCTGAAGCGACAGTTGCGGGAGCTCTGGTAGGGACCTCCCGCAGCCCCGGACTATCCCGGATCGCGCGTTAACGCCTTGATCGGGCTTGCTTTGCCTTGCCACCGCCATATCGATAGGGTATCGCCGCCGCGACGTGGGGACGGGCCTTAGACGCGCGCGATCTGGCGCGCGCTCCCGGCCGGGCATGGGATTAGCTTAAGTGTCTGAATTATTTGACGAAGTCGACGAGGAAGTACGTCGCGAGCAGCTCAAGAAGCTGTGGGACAAATATTCGCTCTACTTTATCGCCCTGATGGTGCTGATCGTGGCCGCCGTGGGCGGCTGGCGCGGCTATCAGTACCTGGAGGCCAAGAAGGCCGCCGAGGCCGGCGCGACCTTCGAGAAGGCCGCCGAGCTGTCGGAGCAGGGCAAGCATGCCGAGGCCGAGACGGCCTTCGCCGATCTCGCTGCCAAGGCTCCCTCTGGCTATCGTACCCTGTCGCGGCTCCGCGCCGCGGCGGAGGCGTCGGCCCGCGATCCCAAGGCTGCGGCCAAGATGTACGACGACATCGCCGCCGACCGCAGCATCGGCAGCGAGTGGCAGGATCTGGCGAAGATTCGCGCGGCCAGCCTGCTGGTGGACAGCGCGAGCTACGCCGACATCCAGCAGCGTCTGGAGACGTCCGCCGAACCCAAATCGACCTTCCGCCACAGCGCTCGCGAGTTGCTGGCGCTGTCGGCCTGGCGCAACAACGACATGACTTCGGCGCGCAAATGGCTCGACGCAATCGCCGAGGACGGCGAAACGCCGCCCGGCCTGCGCTCGCGCGCCGAGGCGCTCCAGGCCCTGCTGCCGCCCGTCGCCAAAAGCTGAGCTTGCGAGCTGACGGTCCCGAAAGCTTAGACGAGATACTGATATGCGCCGCACGCCACGTTTGATCGCAGCTGCCGTCCTGATCGCCTTCACGGGCGTCCTGGGCGGTTGCTCCAGCTTCGATCCGAGCGATATGCTCGACTGGCTCGACACCAAGAAGAAGCTGCCGGGCGAGCGCAAGCCGGTGTTCCCCGAGGGCGTACCGGGTCTGGAGCAGGGCGTGCCCAAGGAGATGTATAAGGGCGCGCAGCAGCAACCGGATCCGAACGCGCCTGCCGTTGCGGCACTCCCGGCTGAGCCGCCGCCCGCCGAACCGGCAAAGCCATCGAAGTCCGCCAAGGGCAAGAAGTCCAGGCAACCGGCGCCCACCGCGGCCGCTCCGGCCGAAGCGCCGGCCGGCGAGGTCGATGGCGAGGTCCAGCCTGAGGCGGCGCCAGCGCCGGCTGCTCCGCCGCCCAAGCACAAGATCGTCCGCAAGCGCACCACAGCACCGCCGCCAGACCAGCAACCCGCCCAGCAGCCGGCACCACCGGCGCAAGCCACCCCGCAACAGCAGACGCAGGGCGCTTTCCCGGCGCCGCTGCCGAGCGGCGGTTTCTCACGCTGACATTTTTTCACTGAATTGACAGGCGCAGCCTCCGCGGCGCACGAATGACCGATGTCCTTTACGATCGCCATCATCGGCCGGCCCAATGTCGGCAAGTCGACGCTGTTCAACCGCCTGGTCGGACAGAAGCTTGCGCTCGTCGATGATCTGCCGGGCGTCACCCGCGACCGCCGCGAGGGCGAGGCCAGGCTCGGCGATCTCCAATTCACCATCATCGATACCGCCGGCCTCGACGAAGGCGCCAAGGGCTCGCTGACCGCGCGCATGCAGGAGCAGACCGAGGCCGCGATCGCGCAGGCCGATGCGCTGTTCTTCGTGATCGATGCCCGTGTCGGTCTCACGCCGACCGATCGCGCCTTTGCCGATTTCGCCCGCCGCGCCAACAAGCCGGTGCTGCTGGTTGCCAACAAGAGCGAGGGCAAGCATGGCGACGCCGGCGCGATGGAATCCTTTGCGCTCGGCCTCGGCGATCCCATCCAGATCTCCGCCGAGCATGGCGAGGGCATGGGCGAGCTTTACGATGCGCTCGCCAGGCTGATGCCGGAGCCGGTCGAGGAGGATGAGGCCGAGGACGACGCGCCGCTGTCCGAGGAGGAGGCCGCAACGCGACCGATCCGGGTTGCGATCGTCGGCCGTCCCAATGCCGGCAAGTCGACCTTGATCAACCATCTGCTCGGCGAGGAACGCCTGCTGACGAGCCCCGAGGCCGGCACCACGCGCGATTCCATCGCGGTCGAAATCAACTGGAAGGGCCGCGATTTCCGCGTGTTCGACACCGCAGGCCTGCGCCGGCGCTCGCGCATCGAGGAGAAGCTGGAGAAGCTCTCGGTGGCGGATGCGCTGCGCGCGGTGCGCTTTGCCGAAGTCGTCGTGCTGATGATGGATACGCAGAACCGCTTCGAGGAGCAGGATCTGCGCATCGCCGACCTGATCGAGCGCGAGGGCCGGGCGGTCGTACTTGCCGTCAACAAATGGGACCTGATGGAGACCAAGGGCGGCGGCGCGATCTCGGGTCTGCGCCGCGACGCCGACCATTGGCTGCCGCAGCTCAAGGGCGTGCCCATCGTCGCCGTCTCCGGCCTGATGGGCGAGGGCATCGATCGCCTGATGCAGGCGATCCAGGACGCCTACGCAATCTGGAACAGGCGCGTGCCGACCTCCGCGCTCAATCGCTGGTTTGAGCAGGCGATCCAAGCCAATCCGCCACCCGCGGTGTCCGGCCGCAGGCTGAAGCTGAACTACATCACCCAGACCAAGGCGCGGCCGCCGAGCTTCGTGCTGTTCTGCTCGCGCGCCGATGCGGTGCCGCAGTCGTACCTGCGTTACCTGACCAATTCGATGCGCGAGACCTTCGAGCTGCCGGGCACACCGGTGCGCATTACCCTGCGAGAGAAGGCCAACCCCTTCGCCCACAAGCGCAAGCGGCCGTCGTGAGTAGATAGCTTCGTAGGGTGGGCAAAGCGACTTGTCCGCCGAAGCTCGAAGAGCGAAGGCGGAAGCGTGCCCACCGTCTGTTTGTTGCAGAGAGCGGTGGGCACGGCGCTTTCGCGCCATTGCCCACCCTACGGCAGCGCTGACTGGGTTACTTCTTCACCAGCGGGCACTCGCTGTCCTTGAGCGGCCTGGCGGCTTCTTCCGCCGGGATGTTCGCAACCAGCTTGTAATAGTCCCAGGGCCCCTTCGACTCCTCCGGCTTCTTCACCTCGAACAGATAGGCCGGGATGATGCGGCGGCCGTCCTCGCGCAGCGGGCCCTTGCCGAACAGCGGATCGTCAGTCGGGATTTCCTTCATCTTGGCGACGACCTTTGCGCCGTCATGCGGATTGCCGCCGAGCGCCTCGAGTGCCTTGAGGTAATGGATCACGCCGGCATAGTTGCCAGCCTGCGTCATCGAGGGCATCGCCTTGTTGGCCGCCTTTTCCTGGAAACGCTTCGACCAGGCACGGGTGTTGTCGTTCAGGTCCCAGTAGAAGGATTCGGTGAAAGTCAGGCCGTGCGCGGTCTTGAGACCGAGCGAGTGGACGTCGTTGATGAAGAGCAGGAGCGCGGCGAGCTTCTGGCCGCCCTCGACGATGCCGAACTCGGCCGCCTGCTTGATCGCGTTGGTGGTGTCGCCGCCGGCATTGGCAAGCCCGACGATCTTCGCCTTGGAGTTCTGGGCCTGGAGCAGGAAGGACGAGAAGTCGGACGTGTTGAGCGGATGCTTGACGCCGCCGAGCACCTTGCCGCCATTCGCGGTCACGACCGCACTGGTGTCGCGCTCGAGCGCCGCACCGAAGGCGTAGTCGGCGGTCAGGAAGAACCAGCTGTCGCCGCCGGCCTTGGTCAGCGCCTTGCCGGTGCCGGTGGCGAGCATGTAGGTGTCGTAAGTATAGGAGATGGTGTTGGCGTTGCAGGCCTTGCCGGTGATGTCGGCGCTGGCGCCGCCATTGTTGAGCAGGACGATGTTCTTTTCCTTGGCGACGTTGCTGACCGCCAGCGCCACGCCGGAGTTCGGCGTATCGGTGATCATGTCGACCTTCTGGGTGTCGATCCACTGCCGCGCGATGTTGACGCCGATATCGGGCTTGTTCTGGTGGTCGCCGCTGACGACCTCGATCTTCCAGCCCTTGGCGCGGAGACCGGAGTCCTCGACCGCCATGTTGACGGCGAGCACCGAGCCGGGGCCTCCGATATCGGCGTAAAGGCTCGACATGTCGTTGAGCACGCCGATCGTGACGGTCTTGTCCTGGGCGGAAGCGGCTGATGCAAAACCGAAGGCGGCGGCGCAGGCCAGAAGAGCCGCTGAGCGGCGCGCGAACATCGTCATAAAAGGTTTCCTCCATTGTCAAATATGCGGACGGCTCTCTTGCGGAACCTTGGTCCGGCGAATTCCGTAGCCTGTCCCAGGGACGGCGGCAATCCGCCTAAAGCCGGATGATGCTGCGTCGTAGCGTCATCCGTCGGTTAACTTTTGGGCAAGATGCGTTGAGGCGCTATTTCAGCGCGAGGAGGCAGTCTGGATCGCGGCGAGGCGCGTGAATTATCAGGCCGGCGCGCGAAAGCTCATCAGGCTGCGCGTCTTGTAGTCATAGAACTTGCCGGTCTCGGTCCAATCAGGGGCGCACATCGGAATGATGAATTCGGCGACCTGCTCGGGCGTGTCGAGCGTCGCAGGATCCTCGCCCGGCATTAGCGTTGCGCGCATGCGGGTGCGGACCGGGCCGGGGTTGAACAAATTGACGCGGATGGCCGTGTTCGCGGTCTCCTGCGCCCAGGCGCGTGCCAGCGTCTCCAGCGCGGCCTTGGAGGCGGCGTAGGGGCTGACATAGGCGGTTGCCTTGTTGGCGGCACCCGAGGTGACGAACACGGCGCGCCCCGCGTCGGACTGCCTCAGCAGCGGCTCCATGCAGCGGATCAGCTGGAAGTTCGCGGAGACGTTGACGGCCATGACGTCGTTGAACGTCTTCAGCTCGATATGGCCGATCGGCGAGGAGGGGCCGAGCACGCCGGCATTGCCGACGAGGATGTCGAGCTTGCCGTAGCGCTCGTGCAGGCCGGCGCCGAGACGCGCGATACCGTCGGAATCGGTGAGGTTGAGTGGTACCAGCGTCGCGCTGCCGCCGAGTTTGCGGATCTCGTCGTCGAGCTCCTCGAGCCCGCCTTGCGTGCGCGCGGTGGCAACGATATGCGCGCCGGCCTTCGCCAGCGCGAGGGCCGTGGCAAAGCCGATGCCGCGCGAGGCGCCGGTGACGAGAGCGATGCGGTCAGCGAGAGGTTTTGTCATGTCCGTATATCCACGTCTTTGCGACGGGTTTTACAGACATGGGTCACCGGGACAAGCCTGGTATGACGTAATTATTGCCTGCGCGCTTTAGCGGTCGCGGGTCAATTGCTTATTATCGTCGTTCGAGCCGTTTTCCGAGCTCTTGGGCGTGACCTTCATGCCCTGGACGAACGCGAAGACGATGAAGCCGACCAAAAGCCCCCCGCAAAGAATGGCGATGATCGTCTGCATCGGCGCCGCTACGCCGTCAGCTCGCCTCGGCCAGCAGCGACAACTGCCGCGGTTGCGGCTCGGTCTGGGTCTGGTCGGTGAGGTGGGTCGGATAGACGCCGGTGAAGCAGTGATCCGCAAACTTCGGATTGGCGGGGTCGCGGCCGGGCTCGCCCATCGCGCGGTACATGCCGTCGATCGACAGGAAGGCGAGCGAGTCCGCGCCGATGAGCTCGCGCATCTCCTCCAGCGAATGCGTCGCGGCCAAAAGGCCGCCGCGATCCGGCAGGTCGATGCCGTAATAATCAGGATAGAGGATCGGCGGCGAGGCGAGGCGGAAGTGCACCTCCTTGGCACCGGCATCGCGCATCATGCGCACGATCTTCTTCGAGGTGGTGCCGCGCACCAGAGAGTCGTCGATCAGGATGATGCGCTTGCCCTCGATCGCGGCGCGGTTGGCCGAGTGCTTCATGCGCACGCCGGATTCGCGGATCGCCTGCGTCGGTTGGATGAAGGTGCGGCCGACATAGTGGTTGCGGATGATGCCGAGCTCGAACGGCACGCCCGAATGCTGGCTGTAGCCGACCGCGGCGGGAACGCCGGAATCCGGCACCGGCACCACGACGTCGACGGGCACATGGCTCTCGCGCGCGAGCTGCGCACCGAAGGCCTTGCGCACCTCGTAGACCGAGCGGCCGTGGACGATGGAGTCAGGACGCGAGAAGTAGATGTATTCGAAGATGCAGGGGCGCGGCGCCATCGGCGGGAAGGGCTTGTGGATGTCCTGGCCGTTCTCGTCGAACACGATGACTTCGCCGGGCTCGATGTCGCGCACGAAGCGCGCGCCGATGATGTCGAGCGCGCAAGTCTCCGAGGTCAGGATCGGGCAGCCGTCGAGCTCACCCAGTACCAGCGGGCGAATGCCGCGCGGATCGCGCGCGCCGACCAGCTTCTTGTTGGTGAGCGAGACCAGCGCATAGGCGCCTTCGATCTCACGCAGCGCGTCGATATAGCGCTCGATGAAGCGGCTGCGCCTGGAGCGCGCCACCAGGTGCAGGATCACCTCGGTGTCGGAGGTCGACTGCATCATCGCGCCGTTCTTGACGAGCTCGCGGCGCAGCGTCAGGCCGTTGGAGAGGTTGCCGTTGTGCGCGACCGCGAGTCCGCCGGCATTGAGCTCGGCGAACAGCGGCTGCACGTTGCGCAGGATGGTGGCGCCGGTCGTGGCATAGCGGACATGGCCGACTGCCATGCTGCCGGGCAGGCGATCGATCACCTCGCGGCGGGAGAAAGTGTCGCCGACAAGGCCGAGCCGGCGTTCGGAGTGAAAGCGGCTGCCGTCGTACGAGACGATGCCGGCGGCTTCCTGGCCGCGGTGCTGGAGGGCGTGGAGGCCGAGCGCGGTGATGGCGGCGGCGTCAGGGTGGCCGTAGATGCCGAAGACGCCGCACTCCTCGCGGAGCGTATCCCCCTCCAGGTCGTCCTGAAGCTCTAGCGCGGCCGGGCCGGTATCGAGATCAAGTTGGGCGTCCTGGTCAGGGTGTCGCATCTCGTCCACGCCTCTCTGTTGGCTCAATCAACGCGCCGCAGGTTTCTCGATCAGCTTCTTCAGGCTGTCACGAGCAGGTTTGCTGTAGCCGTCACCACTGCCCGAAGGCTGCTGGTCGGTGTCAGCTTGATCATCATCTGGTTTGTTTTTCTTGAATCTCTTCAAGATGGTGTTCTCGGGGTCGTCAGGCAAGAGGGACATCAGCCAATCCCCGGTTCCCTGGAGCACCACGCGGGATTTGGCCCCCGTGACCCAGTCCGGGCGCTGCTTGTCCGGCACCAGCCAGGTGAAGAACAGGAAGGCGACGACGACGATCAAGAGCCCGCGAGCCAGCCCAAACAGGAACCCGAGGGTGCGGTCCAGCGCGCCAATGCGCGAATCCAGGATCATGTCGGAGATCCGGACCGTGATCACGGAGACCACGATCAGGGTGCCGACGAACACACCTGCGACCACGACTACGCTGGCGACCGTGTCGTTGTTGAAATAGGTCTTGGCGGTCGGCAGCAGCTTGGAGAAGGAATACAGCGTCACGATCGCCGCGGTGCCCCAGGCCGCGATCGAGAGGATTTCGCGCATGAAGCCGCGCACCATGGCCAGCAGGCCCGAGATCAGCATCACACCGAGCAGGATCAGGTCGAGGAGTGTTACTGGCATCGGCTGGTCTGGTCCGCTCGTACTCTCAAAGGGTGCTCAGCGAATCGGTGTTTGGCCGCTGCCCTAAAAGAGGGGCAGACGACGCTTCCGGCAAGGCCGTAACCACGCAATCCCATGCAGCTTTTGTGACGGCTGTATAGCGGCGGGGGCGCGTGGCGTCACCTCCAGCTACCCCTCTCCGCGGCGGAATCTTGCCGGTGTGGCATTTTTCTCTGCTGGCGGGCTCTGATCGCCGCGGCGGGAGCCTTTGGCGGCGATTTCAGCGACCAGCGTCGTGAGGCTGTTGACCGCATTCAGGGTCAATCCGGCATCACCGCCAGCATCGCCGCCCCGGGCCGATTCGGGCAGCACCGCGCGCTTGAAGCCGAGTTTTGCTGCTTCCTTGAGCCGGGCTGGGGTCTGCGCCACCGGGCGGATGACGCCGGAGAGCGAAATTTCGCCGAAATAGACCGCATCGGTGGGTAACTGCGCATTAACCAGCGACGACACCAGCGCGGCGGCCGCGGCCATATCGGCGGCCGGCTCGTGGATGCGCAGGCCGCCGGCGACGTTCAGATAGACATCGTGGCCGGACAGCTTGACCCCGCAATGCGCCTCCAGCACCGCCAGCACCATCGAGAGCCGGCTCTGGTCCCAGCCGACCACGGCCCGTCGCGGGGTGCCGAGCGAGGTCGGCGCCACCAGCGCCTGCAACTCGACCAGGACGGGCCGCGTGCCCTCGATGCCCGCAAAGACTGCGGTGCCGGGCGTGCCGAGGTCGCGCTCGGACAGGAACAGCTCGGAGGGGTTGGTGACTTCGCGCAGGCCAAGGCCTGTCATCTCGAACACGCCGATCTCGTCGGTCGGGCCGAAGCGGTTCTTGACCGCGCGCAGAATCCGGAATTGCTGCGAGCCTTCGCCCTCGAACGACATCACGGCATCGACCATGTGCTCGACGACGCGAGGGCCTGCGATCTGGCCGTCCTTGGTGACGTGGCCGACCAGGATGATGGCAGCACCTGTCTTCTTGGCGAAACGGATGAGCGCCTGCGCCGAGGCGCGCACCTGCGTGACCGTGCCGGGCGCCGATTCCACCGTGTCGGTCCACATCGTCTGGATCGAGTCGATGACGATCAGCCGCGGCACCGTGCCTTCGGACAGCGTCGAGACGATGTCCTCGACCGAGGTCTCGGCGGCGAGCTGTACCGGCGCATCCGACAATCCAAGCCGCTCGGCGCGCAGCCGCACCTGGGCGATGGCCTCTTCGCCGGAGATGTAGACGATGCGGTGGCCGGCGCGCGCCATCATGCTGGTTGCCTGCGTCAGCAACGTCGATTTGCCGATGCCGGGATCGCCGCCGACCAGCAGCACCGAGCCGCGGACGAAGCCGCCGCCGGTGACACGGTCGAGCTCGGTCATTCCCGAGGACATGCGCGGCGCATCCGGGCTCTTCCCGGCGAGGCTCTCCAGCGCGAACGTTCGCCCCTTGCGCTTGGAGCGGATCGAGACCGGCACGCTGCCGCTGGTGTCTTCCTCGGCCAGTGTATTCCACTCGCCGCAGGACTCGCACTTGCCCTGCCAGCGGTTATAGGCCGCGCCGCAGTTCTGGCAGACGAAGGAAAGCGTGTTCTTGGCCATGGGTATGGTGAGTCGGAGGTTTCAATTGCGCTGATAGCACGGAACGGTCGGCGGCGCGGGCGTCCATGGGCGCTTCCATTAGCCGAATTTCGTGCGGCCGATACACCCTTTGTTAGCGCTACGTCGTTCCACCGCGGCGGACTTTGCCAAATGTTAGCGGACGCAGGCCCAGTTTCGGAACCAGGACGGGGCGGTGAAAAGAATGACGGTATTTCTGCGGATATTGCTCGCGGCGAGCATGGCCTTCGGCGTTTTCGCGCCAGGTGGCCGGGCTGTTGCGGCCGATGCAAAACCGCTCAACATTGTCTTCGTGAGCCCCGGCAAGACCGGTGAGGTCTACTGGGACATGGTCGCGCAGACCATGCAGGCCGCGGGCCGCAAGCTCAATGCCAATGTCGAGGTGCTGACCAGCGAGCGCAACTATCGCACCATGCAGGAGCTCGGTCTTGGCGTGGTCGCGCGTCCTGACAAGCCCGACTTTCTCATTCTATCGAACGAGGAATCCGCCGCCGTCCCGATCCTGGAGGCCGCCGAGGCTGCCGGCATCAAGACGCTGCTGCTATCGAACACGCTGATCGGCGCGGATGCGGTGCGCTTTGGGCCGCCGCGCCAAACGCTGAAGAACTGGCTCGGCGACATCACGACCGATTTGACGACCGCGGGCGCGCGGATGGCGAATGCGCTGATCGGCGCAGCACGCAACGAAAAATGGCAAAGCCCCGACGGCAAGATCCATCTGCTCGGGATCGGCGGCGACGAGATCACGCCGGCCTCGATTGCCCGCAACGCCGGGCTCCAGCTCGCCGTCGCTGCCGCGCCCGACGTGGTGGTGGACCGGATGCTGTTTGCCAACTGGACGCAGTCGGAAGCGGAGCAGGTTGCCGCCAACTATCTCGGCTGGGCCCAGCGCAAGGGCATCCGTCCGGCCGGAATCTGGGCCGGGAACGACCCGATGGCGCTCGGCGCGCTGCGGGCCGTTGAGGCTGCCGGCATCACACCGGGCGAGAACATCCAGGTGGTCGGCCTCAACTGGTCGGAGGACGCGCTGCGCGAAATCAAGGCCGGGCGCCTGCTGCTGACCGATGGCGGTCATTTCCTGCTGGGCGGCTGGTCGGTCGTGCTGCTGCGCGACTATGCCGATGGTTGCGACTTCGCGTCCGCTTCGCCCCATGTCGAGGTCAAGACGTCGGCGATCACGCGCGACAATCTCGACTCGGTGGCCGGGCTGATCAAGGCCCGGGCCTTCGACCGCATCGACTTTGCGCGGTTCAGGGCAAAGCCGGACCGTTGCGGCCAATACGATTTCTCCGTGAGCGCACTGATCTCGTCGCTGTCGTCACCAAGCAGCGCTGGTGAATGATGCGCGACGCTGACGAGATGGTCGGTCCGACCAAGCCCGCGACATCGCGCTCGGTCGTCCGCGCGATGATCTGGGCCACCGTGCCGGTGCTGTTGCTGGTGCAGTTGCTGGCCTCGGCCGGCGTCGAGGTCTCGAGCTTCTGGTCGCAGATCAGGCAGCTCGATGCCCGCATTGCCCGCCTCGCCGAGAGCCGCACCGAGCTGATCGCCGAGCCGCTCTGGAAGATGCGCTACGATCAGGTCACCGGCGTGCTCAACGAGATCATGCACGACGAGACCATCGCGGCCGCCGCCGTCTATGACGATACGGGCGTCGTGATCGCCCGGGTGGTGGCGCAGCCCACGGTGCAGGCTGTCACCGAGATCTCGCGCCCGATTGCCTACAGCAACGGCAACATCGCCGTGCAGGCCGGCCGCCTCGTGATCGCCTATTCCTATGCGACGCTCTACGTCAACGCCGGCAGCAGGCTGGGGTTGCTTCTCGTCGTCGGCCTGCTCGGGACGCTTGCGACCGTGATCGCGATGCGGATCTCCGCCAACATCTTCATCGGCAAGCCGCTGGCCGCGATGATGTCGGCGATCCAGCGCAGCAAGCAGGACGGCCGTGCCTATCCGGCCGACGTCAAATCGTCGAACGAATTCGGCCAGCTCGCGCAGGCCTTCAACGCGATGCAGCACACGACCTCAGGCGCGCTCGATCGCCTCGGTCACATGGCCTCGCACGATCCGCTGACGGGACTGCCCAACCGCCGCTCGCTGTCCGAGCGGCTGGTGACCTTGAGCAGGGATGCCGGCTCGCCCGACGCGCTGATCGCGTTCAACTTCATCGACCTCGACGATTTCAAGGGCATCAACGACACCTTCGGTCACGATGCCGGCGACAAGTTCCTGGTTCACATCTCCGAGCGGCTTCGTCATACGGTCGGGCCGGAGGATTGGGTGGCGCGGCTCGGCGGCGACGAGTTCGTGGTCATCAGGCCCGAGGTCGGCAATGAAGCGGCCGCACAGGCGTTTGCGCGGCAATTGCTCGAGGCGATCTCCGCGCCGATCGTCCTGCATGACAAGCAGGTCGTGCCGCGTGCCAGCATCGGCCTTGCCGTGCGCCGCGCCGACGATCCCGAGCTGTCCCACCTGCCGGCGCTTGCCGACATCGCGCTCTACCACGCCAAGAGCAAGGCGCCGGGCACCGTTGCGGTGCTGGACGAAGCGCTCCAGCGCCACTATCGCCGCCGACGGGACCTGGAGCTGACCATTCCCACGGGCTTCTCCGAGGGGCAGTTCGAGGTCTGGTATCAGAGCCAGGTCGACCTCGAGACCCAGGACGTCGTCGGCCTGGAGGCGCTCATTCGCTGGCGCCATCCGGAGCATGGCGTGATCGGACCCGGTGAATTCCTGCCGCTGATCGAGCGCAGCGGCAACAATGCGCGGCTGACGCGCTACGTGCTGATCGACGCCTGCCGCGCGTTGCGGCAGCTGGCCGCCGCCGGCAGGCCGCATATCAGGATCGCGATCAATTTGCCGCCCTCAGAGCTCGCCGACCATTCGCTCGCATCCGAGCTGCGCCAGACCTGCGAGCGGTTCGGTGTTGCGGCTTCATCGCTCGAGCTCGAGATCACCGAGGGATCGCTGATCAACAACATCGCCAGCGCATCCGACACGCTGCGGCGGCTGCGGCGCCTGGGGGCGACCATTGCGCTCGACGATTTCGGCACGGGCTACAGCTCGCTCGCGCATCTCCGGCGATTTCCGCTCGACAAGGTCAAGATCGACAAGGCCTTCATCCGCGAAATCCCTGAAAGCGCCGAGGACAAGGCGATCGTCGGCGTCATCGCCTCGCTCGCCGGAACGCTGGGGCTCACCTTGGTCGCCGAAGGCATCGAGCGCGCCGAGCAGGCGCAGGCGATGCGCGAGATGGGCGTGAGGCTCGGCCAGGGCTTTCTGTATCACAAGCCGCAGCCGCTCGATGCGGTGCTGGGCGGGCTTGCCGAAGCCGGCGCTGGTGAAGAGCATGTGCTCGCCGATAGCCCGTCGATCGCGCCCGAATTCGCCGCGTGAGTGACTTTATTGTTTGAGCATGATCTTTCGGAAAACCGCTGCACACTTTTCCGGATCATGCTCTACGGCTGCGTTGCGTTCCAGAGCATCGAGAGCCCGGCTGCGATCATGATCGCGTCCATCAGGAGACGGAACGCATCCGGCTTCAGGTGCAGCACGAAGCGCTTTGCGACGAAAGCGCCTGACATCAATGAGGCGCCCGCGATCAGGCCTTTGATGAAGACCTCCTGCGTCAGCGCGCCGAAGCGCTCGAACGTGACTGATTTGGCGAAATAGAGCCCGAGCGAGGAAGCTGCCTCAGTGGCGAGGAAGGCGCCCTTGGACAGGCCGTAGAACAGGAACAGCGGCACGCTGAGCGGGCCGGTCGAGACCACGATGCCGGTGAGATAGCCGATGATGGCGCCGCCGATCGCAAGATGCCAGAGATTGGCCTTGAGGTCGTGCCGCGCCAGCCAGTGCCGCGCCGGCACCATCGCGATCAGGAACACGCCGATGGCAAGATCGACCGCGTGCGGGGGCAGGGCGAGCAGCGTCCGCGCGCCGAGCGCCGCGGCCGGAATGCCCGTGATCGAATAGGCCGCGCAGGCGCGCCAGTCGACCTCGCGCCACCACGCCAGGATCCGCGAAAAATTCGCCATCACCGAGGCGACCGCCATGATCGGCACGGCCTCCTTCGGACCATAGGCATAGACCAGCACGGGCATCAGCATGATCGACGAGCCGGTGCCGACGATGCCGGAAATGGTGCCTGCGAGGAGGCCGACGCTGAGGACGAAAAGGAAGGCCACGGGAACGGCGCGCAAATGCTCGGAAGGGGCATGGTGCCGCTGTCTTGCCCGACGAGTCAAATTGCCCCTGATGGGACCCGTGTAACGTATTGATCTGACAGAGGTCTCTACTGTGCATGGGGTTGTTTTCGATATTTTGCAGGCCGCACGAGCAGGGCGCGCACTCTCATTTGCTGCGCAAGTGAGCCCGCTGCTGACAGCATGTTGGCAGCAGGGGAGGGCTACGACCATCTCCTGACAAAACGGAGAGCGGGGTCATGCCAATCGAGGCAAGCTGTCATTGCGGTGAGACGGTGTTCGAGGTGACGGAGGCGCCGTCGAGCGTGACGCGCTGCACCTGCTCGCTCTGTGCCAAACGCGGCGCGCTATGGGCCTATTACACGCCGGCGCAATTTCGCCTGCTGTCGCCCGCCGAAAATGTCGCGACGTATCTGTGGGGCAGCCGCACCGTCAAACATCATTTCTGCGCGAACTGCGGCTGCGGCACGTTCTCGGAATCACCGGACTGGTCGACTGGAAAGCCCGACTTCGAGAATCCCAAGGTCGGCGTCAACGCGCGCCTGTTCGACGATTTCGATCTCGATGCGGTGCCGGTGAACGTGATCGACGGCAAGAATTTGTGGTGAGCGCGATCGCCGCGCTCATTTCAGCACCACCCAGGCCGGCGCGTGATCACTCGCGCCGTCCTCGCCCCGGACCTTCTTGTCCACGCCGGCTTTCGCCAGTCGTGAGACGAGGGCAGGGCTCAGCAGCAAATGGTCGAGCCTGAGGCCCGCATCGCGCGGCCAGCGGTTTCGCTTGTAGTCCCAGAACGTGTAGATGCGCTTGTCCGCGTGCAGCTCGCGGATCGCGTCGCACCAGCCTTGCTCGATGAGTGAGCCAAACGCCGCGCGGCTCTTCGGCTGGATCAGGGCATCCTTGTCCCATGACCGGGTCGGATAGATGTCGATCTCCGTTGGCGCGACGTTGTAGTCGCCGGCGAGCACCACAGGCAGATCCTGCTTGAGGAAGGTCTTGGCGTGGCGCTTCAGCCGCGCGAACCAGTCGAGCTTGTAGTCGAATTTCGGTCCCGGCTGCGGATTGCCGTTCGGCAGGTAGATGCTGGTGACGATGATGCCGCGCACGGCGGCCTCGATGTAGCGCGCCTCGTGGTCGTCGGGACGTCCCGGCAGCCGGTCGCGGGTCAGCACCGGCTCGGCGTTGCGGGCAAGGATGGCGACGCCGTTCCAGGTCTTCTGTCCACGCCAGACCGCGCCGTAGCCGGCTTTTTCGATCGCCGCTGCCGGAAATTCGCCATCACTTGCCTTCAATTCCTGAAGCGCAACGACATCGGGTCTGGCCGCGCGCATCCATGCGAGCAGATTGGGCAGGCGACGATTGATGTTGTTGATGTTGAATGTCGCAATCTTCATGTAGAGCTGACGCTTCTGCCTTCCGTACCCGGAGATCCAATGTCCAAATTGAGCTTTGCCGCTATCGCATTCGTCGTCGCGTTCTCCGGGGTGGCTTCGGCACAATCGGCCGATACGCGCGGCGCATGCAAGGCGGATTACGACAAATTCTGCGCCGGCATCATGCCCGGTGGCGGCAAGATCATCGCCTGCCTGAACGCCAAGCGCGACCAGCTCAGCGCGACCTGCAAGGCGGCGCTGGACAGCCGGAAGAAGTAGGTCTCGTGTCCCGGACGCGCGCGGCGCGAGCCGGGATCCAGTCGGCGACACGGCACAACGCGGATGGATGGGCCCCGGCTCTGCAGCGCAACGCTGAAGGAGCGCTGCGCTGTGTCCGGGCACGTGAGCGTCGACTAGCTCGGCAGCGGCGGCGCCGCCGCCGGCTGCTCGAGCGGCGGCGGGGAGAGCGGCTGTTCGGATGCCTGCGCGGGCTCCGGCTTCACCAACGGCTCGACGACGTTGCCGCCCTTGTAGACGCGGGCGTAGCGATGCCCGAGGCTGGTCAGCACCTCGTAGCCGATGGTGCCGAAATGATGCGCGAGCTCGTCGACGGTGATGCCTTCGCCGAGCAGCGTCGCCATGTGGCCGCGCCGCGCCGCGTTCGGCGGCAGATCGGTGATGTCGATCGCGATCAAATCCATGGAGACGCGGCCCGCGACCGGGCAACGCTTGCCGGCGACGATGACCTCGGCGCCGCGGGTGCCGTCATTGGAGCTGGCGGCACGGAAATAGCCATCGGCATAGCCGACCGCGATGATCGCGAGCTTGGTCGGCCGCCGCGCGGTCCAGGTGCCGCCATAGCCGACGGTCTCGCCGCGCTCGACATTGCGGGTCTGCACGATGCGCGCCTTGAGGTCGACCACCTGTTGCATCGGATTGTCAGCCTCGGGCGTCGGATTGACGCCGTAGAGCGCCGCGCCCGGCCGCACCATGTCGAACTGGAAGGGGGCGCCGAGGAAGATGCCCGAGGAATTCGCGAGCGATGCAGGCACGCCGGAGAATTCGCTCGCGATGCCACGGAAGGCGGCGAGCTGTTTTGCGTTGGTCTGGCTGTTGAGCTGCTCGGCCGAGACCAGATGGCTCATCACCAGCGTGATGCCGTGATCGCCGGCGTTGATGCGGGGGATGATGGCCTGCGCCTCCGACAGCGTCAGCCCGAGCCGGTTCATGCCGGTGTCGATATGGATAGCGGCGCCGCCGGACCAGCCGAATCGGCGGCAGAACACGTCCCATTCGGCCAGCTCGTTGAGGTCGCCGATGACGGGGCGGCAGTTGATCTTGGCGTAGTGCTCGCCGGTGTTCTGGAAGTAGCCGCCGAGCACGTAGATGGTGGCGTCGGGCACCGCTGCGCGCGCGGTGCGCGCTTCCTCAATGGTGGCGACGAAGAAGGTCTTGCAGCCGGCCTTGTTCAGCGCCTGCGCGACCTGCGCGGTGCCGCAGCCATAGGCGTCGGCCTTGATCACCGCGGAGCACTCGGCCGGCACGGCGGTCTTCTCGAGCTTGCGCCAATTGGCGATGATCGCGTCGAGATCGACGGTGAGCACGCCGCCGAAGGGAGCGAGTGCGGCAGCCTGATTGGCCTCCACCGAGAGAAGGCCGGATTGCGGGATCATGTTCGGGTCGGGCGCCATTGTCATGGCGTCGTTTTACGCGAAGAGGCAGGGCCGGTTCAAGGAACTCAGTAGTCGTCGCCGCCGCGCGCCGGCAGCTGCGCGTCTGGCGCGAGGTCGCCGAACCTTGTGACCGAGGCTTCGAACGCCAAATCGACGGTGCCGGTCGGGCCGTGACGCTGCTTGCCGATGATGACCTCGGCTTTTCCGTGCGCAAGGCTCATGTCGAGCTGCCACTTCTCGTGTTCGGGCGTGCCTGGACGGGGCTCCTTCATCGCGAGGTAATATTCCTCGCGGTACACGAACAGGACGACGTCGGCGTCCTGTTCGATTGATCCGGATTCACGCAAGTCGGAGAGCTGCGGCCGTTTGTCGTCGCGGGATTCGACCTGGCGTGAGAGCTGGGACAGCGCGATGACAGGGACATTGAGTTCCTTGGCGAGGGCCTTCAGGCTGGTCGTAATCTCCGTGATTTCCTGCACGCGGCTGTCGCTGGCACGCTTGCTTGAGCCGGAGAGCAGCTGGATGTAGTCGATCACGAGCAGGTCGAGGCCCTTCTGGCGCTTCAGCCGGCGCGCGCGCGCCATCAATTGCGCGATCGACAGGCCACCAGTCGCGTCGACATAGAAAGGCAGCGATTGCAGCTCGATCGAGACCTCCCGGATCTTCTCGAAATCGGCTTCCGAGATGCCGCCACGGCGGATGTGGGAGGAGGGAACGCCGGTACGCTCGGCCACGATACGCGTGGCGAGCTGGTCGGCCGACATTTCGCAGGAGAAGAATCCGATCACGCCGCCATTAGCGGCCTTGGTGGTGCCGTCGGCCTGGAGTTCCGGAACATAGGCGCGTGCGACATTGTAGGCGATGTTGGTCGCAAGCGAGGTCTTGCCCATGCCGGGACGGCCCGCGACGATGATCAGGTCGGAGTGCTGCAGACCGCCCATCTTGGTGTCGAGGTCGCGCATCCCCGTCGAAATGCCGGAGAGCTTTCCATCGCGCTGGAACGCTTTTGCCGCGAGGTCGACCGCGACCGCCAACGCCTGCGAGAATTTCTGGAAGCCGCCGTCGTATCGGCCGGACTCAGCAAGCTCGTAGAGCTTTCGCTCGGCGTCCTCGATCTGCGCCCGCGGCTGGAAGTCGACCGGCGCGTCATAGGCGACATTGACCATGTCCTCGCCGATGCCGATCAGGTCACGGCGCAAGGATAGGTCGTAGACCGTGCGGCCATAGTCCTGGGCGTTGATGATGGTGGTCGCTTCGGCCGCGAGGCGTGCCAGGTATTGGCCAATGGTCATGCCGCCGACGTCGGTATCTGCGGGCAGGAACGTCTTCAGCGTCACGGGGGTGGCGATCTTGCCCATCCGGATCAGGCTGCCGGCGGTCTCGAAAATGGTCTGGTGCAGCGGTTCGAAGAAATGCTTCGCCTCCAGGAAGTCGGAGACACGGTAGAACGCATCATTGTTGACCAGGATCGCGCCCAGAAGGCTCTGTTCCGCCTCGATGTTATGTGGCGCACTCCGGTAGGCGGGAGTTCCCGGCTCGGGCGCGAGTTTGAGGACGTTCGAATCAGTCAGGGCCATGGCTCGAGCGATAGCAATTTTCTGCGGCGGATGCGGGGCCGGGATAAAGCGCCGCCGCAAGCCAAAGCGGAAGCAAAAGCTCGTCGCTATCAACCGATCTTAAAAGCGGTGGATGATTAGCAGCCGCAGCATGCGCCGCGCTTGACGGATTTTGCGGAACTTACCTTCCGGACCGGAAGTGGCCGCGATCGCGCCACGGAAAAATCCTGAACTGGTGAACCTAATGGATTGAGAGCAGACGTATTTGAAGGCGCGCGAAACCATGCGCTGGCGCCGCCGGGACGGGTTCAGACCAGCAGGAGGTAGACCAGCGCAAGCAGAGCCGCGCCGACGCCGGTGGCGATCAGGGCGTAATCGGTGCGAAGGTCGTCCTGCACGTCGAACGAGGTTTGGGTCTCTTTGCTCATGGCGACGGTCTAAGGCAGGGCCGTCGAGAGGAATGTGAACCAGATCACATCTCCCCGGATTCTTTCGGGGTAGGACTGGGAACAGGCGGGCGGGCCGGGAATTGTCTCCCGCGACCCCCAACAGGGAACGAGGCACGCGATGCGGCCAGAACGGCGGCACCAGGTTTGGCGAAGCGAGGCGGGCAGCCGGCTTTGGCTGTCCGGGCTGATCGCCGCCATGCAACACGCCGAACGGCCCGAAATCCGGCGCCAGCCGGTCGCACCCGAGGTCATCGTGGAGTTGAGGGCGCAGCTGGCGTTGACGGCGTCCTATCGCTCCTCTCCGCCGTCGACCCTGCGTCACTAGGACCTATTCACCGGCAAGCTTCAGTTTCGGCCGAGCGCCACCCTCGAGGGCGCGCAGCCGGGCTTCTTCGCGCGCGATATAGTCGCGGGTCATGGGGACCACGCCCTGGCGCTTGGTGAGCTGGATCTGGAAGTTCATCATGGCCTGCTTGCGGAACGTCATCTCGCAGGCGGCGAGATAGAACTCCCACATCAGTGCGAAACGTTCGTCGTAGAGCTGCACCGCTTCCTCGCGCCTTGCCATGAAGCGTTCCCGCCAGGCTTTCAGCGTCTCCGCATAATGAAGGCGCAGGATCTCGATGTCGCAGACCAGCAGCCCGGCCCGCTCGATCGCGGGCAGCACCTCCGATAGCGAGGGGATGTAGCCGCCGGGGAAGATGTACTTCGCGATCCACGGATTGGTGGAGTCAGGGACCTGCGAGCGGCCGATCGAATGCAGCAGCATGACGCCGTCTTCGCTCAGCAGCTCGGCGCAGCGCTGGAAATAGGCGTCGTAGAACCTTGCGCCGACATGCTCGAACATGCCGACCGAGACGATCCGGTCGAACGGGCCTTCGATGTCGCGATAATCCTGGAGCAGGAAACGGGCGCGTTGCGTCAGGCCCTTTTCGGCGGCACGTGCATTGGCGATCTGCAATTGCTCCGTCGACAACGTCACGCCGGTGAGGTCGGCGCCTGCGACCTCCGCCAGATAGAGGCCAAGGCCGCCCCAGCCCGAGCCGATGTCGAGCACACGCTGGCCGCGGCCGACCAGCAGCTTTGCGCTGATATGCCGCTTCTTGGCGAGCTGCGCGTCGTCGAGCGTGGTTTCCGGCGTCTCGAAATAAGCGCAGCTATATTGCTTGTCGGCGTCGAGGAAGAGCGAGTAGAGCCGTGCATCGAGATCGTAGTGATGCGCGACGTTGCTGCGCGAGCGTGCCCGCGGATTGAACTGCCTCAGGTGCCGGACGAGATAGCGCAGGTGCCACCAGGGCTTTGCCCAGTGCGGCAACAGATCGGCTTGATCGAGCAGGATCGCGAGGGCATCGGCTATGCTGCCGCGCTCGACGACGAACTCCCCGTTCATATAGGCCTCGCCAAGCCCGAGCTCGGGGTTGATAAGGACCTTCCTTTGTGCGTCGGCCGTGACAAAGCGGACTTCGATCGGCTCACCAGAGCCGTCACCGACGGTGAACTTCGTTCCTCCTGCCGTGGTCACGGTCATCGACCCGCGGCGGATGAATTGAGACAAGAACCTACGCAACAAGCGGTCCATAGACACCAACCTCTCGAGCGAACCCGAAAAGATGCGACTACCCGGCCATCACACCGACGCTTGGGGGTGTGTAATGGTTCCCATGCGTTCGCATGTAAATCTAGGCAGCCTATTCCCGCCCCGCTATTGCGTTGTGTTCAAAGCCGATATTCGCAAATCGCGTGTTCACATGCTTGATGAGTGCGCTTCCATTCGCAGCGCAATCGGCTAAAAGGTGACCGCCGCCGCGCCGGCATGCCGGCCGTATCTGTCGGATTTCAATGGAGATGATGGGAATGTCGAGCCGAGCGCTCAGCCTCGCCACGGTGCTGTTTCTGATCGGCTTCGGCGCCTCCGATGCCGTTCTGGCGCAGGCGACGAACCTCGAGGCCGGCAAGGCCCCATCCCAGATCTTCGCGCAGACTTGCAATGCCTGCCACAAGAGCCCGCGGGGTCTGTTGAAGACGGTCTCGCCGGGTTCGCTGCCGGGTTTCCTGCGTCAGCACTACACCACCAGCTCCGACATGGCCGGCGTGCTGGCCTCTTACCTCGTCTCCAACGGTGCCACCGACGCCCGCTATCAGTCCAAGGACGGTGGCAAGGACAAGAAGGACGGCGCCAAGGAGAAGGACGCCAACACGACCCCGGGGCAGTCACCTGAGCATCAGGGGCGCCGTCAGCGCCCGCAGGAGGCTGCCAGGCCGGAGGGCGAGGGCGCTCCCCCTGCACCTGAAGGCCGTCACAAGCGCGCGGCCCGGCCAAGCGAGGAAGGCGTCAAGGACGGCGCAAAGCCTGAGGCCACCACCGAGCAACCGCCTGAGGGCCGCAAGGGCAAGCGGCTGAGCAAGCGCGGCAAGCCGGCAACGGAAGACGCGGCCGCGCCGAAGGTTGAACCGAAGGGCGATTCCAGGACCGAGCCGAAGAACGAGAGCGCCAAGGTCGAGCCCGGTCGCGACGAAGCCAAGCCCGAGAGCGCCAAGCCCGACAACGCCAAGCCAGCCGAGAAGCCGGCCGAGACCAAGCCGGAGACTGCCAAGGTCGAGCCGAGTGGCAGCGAAGCGCCGGCATTGCGCCCCGATCCGGTCCCGCAGGTGACGCCGGCACCGCCGGCGGCTGCAGCCAAGCCGGCCGAACCCGCCGCGCCCAAGCCCGCGGAAGCGGCGGTTTCCAAGCCCGCGGAAGCGGCCGTTTCCAAGCCGGCTGAGCCCGCGCCCAGCGCCGAGCCAGCAGCCAAGCCGGCAGAGCCGGCGCCATCTGCGCCCGCCGCGGCTCCGTCGCCAGCGCCGGCCGAGTCGTCCGGTCCGCCGGCTCCGCCAATCTCGCGATAAGCAAGACATCAGGTCGAATCTGCGAAGGCCGCGCCGAGCGCGGCCTTCGCGTCGTATTGACCTCCACTAGAGTCGTACTCTAGAGTAATGCTCTAGGAGATGGCGATGTCATCCGGTATGCGCGACGATTTGTTGGCGGCAGGACTCGCGGTGTTTGACCGCTCCGGCTTTGAGGGCGCGACCGTGGCGGCGATCCGCGCCAAGGCCCGTGCCTCCAACGGCAGCTTTTTTCATGCCTTCGGCTCCAAGAAGCAGCTTGCCGGCGCACTGCTCCTGGAGGTGCTGCGGCACTATCACGCCGCGATGCTCGCCGCGCTCGATCCCGTCCCTGGCGCGCAGCAGGGCATCGATCGCCTGATCCGCGCTCATCTCGACTGGGTCGTGTCGAGCCGCCGCGAGGCGCGCTTTCTCTTCGAGATCTCCCGCAACGATTGGAGCGAGGAGGTTCGCGACGCCCAGCGCGCGCAGAATGCGCGGCTCGCCGAAGGCATCGAGCGCTGGCGTGCGCCGCTCATTGCGCGCGGCGAGCTCTGGCCGATGCCGGCCGTGACGTTCGTGAGCCAGCTCGTCGGGCCGGCGCAGATCTTCTGCCGCGCCTTTCTCTCCGGGCGCGACCGCGCCGATCCGCGCGGCGAGGCGGATACGCTGATCGCCTGCGCCATCCGCGCGCTGGTGCCGTCCGGGCGCGTCAGCAACAATCAAGGAGCAGCGTCATGAGTAACGAGGCCGATCCCGACTTTGCGTCCGTAGCCGAGCGCATCCACACCAATGTCGGCCGCCAGGGCTTCATGAACCTGGTCGGCGCCGAGCTCGCCGAGATATCACGCGGCACCTGTACGATTGCCGTCGCGCGGCGGCCGGAGCTGTTGCAACAGCACGGCTTCTTTCACGGCGGCGTCACCGCCTTTCTGGTCGACAACGCCACGACGATCGCAGCGGCGACCTCGCGCGGCCAGCCGGCGCTGACGGCGGAATACAAGCTCAATCTGCTCTCGCCCGCGGTCGGCGAAAAATTGATCTGTCGGGCGAGGGTGATCAAGCCGGGCCGTCAGGTCTCCGTGGTCGCGGCCGACGTGTTCTGCGTCAGCGACGGTGTCGAGAAGCATACGGCAACGGCACTCGCCTCGATCGCGATGCTGAGCGAGGAAGTCGGCGCAAAAACGAAAAGCCCGGCTGCCTGAGGCAGCCGGGCTTCGCAGCCTTGCGTCAATGCGAGGCTTACTTCTCTTCCGCAGCCGGAGCCGGCTCGACGTCGTCGTGCTGGGCTTCCGGATCGAAGAACTCGCCGGCGGCGGCGATCGCCTCGGCGGCCGCGTCGCGGTCCTCGTTGCGGGTCGAGATGTCCTCGCCGCGGTTGATGCGCTCGGCCTCGTCCTGGCTGCGGGCAACCGTGACGGTGACCTCGACCTCGACCTCGGGGTGCACAGCGACGGTGATCGAGTGCTTGCCGATGGTCTTGATCGGCGCGTCGAGCTGCACCTGCGGACGGGCGAGCGAAACGCCGTCGGCTTCGAACGCCATGACGACGTCACGCACGGTAACCGAGCCGAATAGCTGGCCGGCTTCCGAGGCCTGACGGATCACGATGATGTTCTTGCCCTCGATCTTCTCGGCGACCTTGGCCGCCTCGCCCTTCGAGGCAAGATTGCGAGCCTCGAGCTCGGCCTTCATGCCGTCGTACTTGGCGCGGTTGTCGGCGGTGGCGCGCAGCGCCTTGCCGCGCTTGAGCAGGAAATTGCGGGCGTAGCCGTCGCGAACCTTCACGACTTCGCCCATCTGGCCGAGCTTGCTCACGCGTTCCAGCAAAATGACTTCCATATTCGTTCTCCTTTGAAGTGCTCTGGTTTTCAGGTTTCGGGTTGGACTTAAGATGTCGGCAATGGCGGCGGTTGCCGGTTGCGCAGGAAGCGCTCGCGGAAGCCGAACACGGCATCCGCGAGCCCAAGCACGGTCAGCAGGACAAGGCTCACGCTGAACATGAAGATGATGACGTAGGCGGCGGCGAGCCAGAACGCGCGATTGGCGAGGTCGCGCGTGACGATGTGCAGAACGGCAAGGCCGACCAAAGCATAGGCCACCATCAAAACGGTCGTGACGACGACGGCGAGAATGCCGGTCATTCCGCCGAAGAAGCTGAAGGCAAGCGCGATGCAGAGCGCCACGAGGGTCATCGGCGGCAGGCTCGTGCTGCTGAGGTCCGGCCAGGGCCGATGCAGCCGTCCTGAAACAGCGGCGACCTTGGCGGCGAGCCAGAGATTCAAGGTCAGCGTCATCATATGCGATGCTGCGAGCAGCACCGGCATGATCGCGACCATCAGGCCGACGCGAGGATCATTCTCCGTGACGTTCGTCTCGCCCATCAGCGACAGAACCCTGGCAAAGCCGCGCCGCATCGCGTCACTAATGGTCGAGGCGTCGCTTCCCAGCGAAAACAGCGATCCCGCGGTCAGAAGCGTCGCCAGCGCCGCAATCCAGAGCAGGATGCGCCCGAGCGGGTACCATTCGACCTGCAGCCCGGCCGCATCGTTGTCCGCGGCGCCATCGGCCAGCGGCCTTCCCAGCATCGCAAGATGGCCAAGCCACCAGGCCGGCAGTGCGATCGCGAGACCATAACCGAGGCCGAGCGGCAGGCTGAGCGCGCCGCCGATCAGGAGCGTCGCGACGAGACCACCAAGCGCGCCGCAGAGCGGTCCCCAGGCGATCGCGACAAGCATCAAGGGCAGGGGGGAGAGGCAAATCAGGACGAGCGAGATCAGCGCGCCCGACACGATCGAGGCGAACATCAGGGCCGACGCAGCGCCGGCGATCAGGGCTATCAGTCCAAATGCCATCATCAGCTGTCCCGCTCCCTTCGAGCGGTTAGAGGCGCCTTGCCCCAACCATCGGCGACCGGACGACCCGGAAGCCTTATGAAATCTAGAGAGTGCGGCCGGCGGCTCGAGCGCCGCCGGCCGAATTCGTCTTAGCGAATGACGTAGGGCAACAGGCCCAGGAACCGCGCGCGCTTGATGGCGCGGGCGAGCTCACGCTGCTTCTTCGCGGACACTGCGGTGATGCGGCTCGGCACGATCTTGCCGCGCTCGGAGACATAACGCATCAAAAGCTTGGAGTCCTTGTAGTCGATCTTCGGCGCATTGGCGCCCGTGAACGGGCAGCTCTTGCGGCGACGGAAAAACGGGCGGCGTGCACCAGCTTCAGCCATTGTTCTTACTCCCCATCCGTCGTGTCAGCTTCGTCGCGCGAACGGCGCGGACCGCGATCGCCGCGGAAGCCGCCGTCACGATCACCACCGCGGAAGCCGCCTTCGCGGTCGCCACGGAAACCACCTTCACGCTCGCCGCGGAAGCCACCGCCACGGTCGTCACGTTCGCGATCGCGGTCGGCCTTGCGCATCATCGCGGACGGGCCTTCCTCGAGCTCTTCGACGCGCACGCTGAGATAGCGGATCACGTCTTCGCTGATGCGCTCCTGGCGCTCGATCTCGGCGATCGCCGCAGACGGCGCGTCGATGTTGAGCAGCACGAAGTGCGCCTTGCGGTTCTTGTTCATGCGGTAGGTGAGGGAGCGAACGCCCCAATTCTCGGTCTTGGTGACCTTGCCGCCGAGACCCTCGACGATGCCGGTCATCTGCGTGGTCAGCTCTTCGACCTGCTGCGTGCTCGCGTCCTGACGCGCGAGAAAGACATGCTCATAAAGAGGCATGGAAGTCCTTTCCTCATGTTGGCGCATTGCCCGGCGTCAAGCCCTTAAGAGACCTTCGGAAAGGACTCTGGGATGAAGCTCAGAAGGCGGAAACACGGGACGACGGGCCGACTGGCCCTGCCACACCAAAATCACTGAGGATTTGCTGAGACCGTCCGTTCAGCTCCCGGCCGGGGTCTGCGGATGGGCGCCTTATACGGATTTTCGTCGGCTTTGCAAGGTTGGCGGCCGTGATTTCAGCCGGATTGCCCTCAGTGGGAGCTGGTGGGGTCCAGTTCCAGTGGACATTCGGCTTGATCTATTTGTTTGTATGACATACAAATAAATCAAGGGAGAAGTATCCAATGGCGGAAAAGCCGGCCCAGGAGCCGTTCGAGGCGGCTGGTGACCCCAAGCATGCGGCGCGGGCGACGCGCTCGGCCGGGCGCAAGATGCGCTCCCTGCTGCTGGATGCGGCGAGCCCGCTGTTTCGCGAACGGGGGCTGTCGGGCACCGCGATCACCGATATCGCGGCCGCCGCCGACGCGTTTCCAAGCCAGATCACCTATTACTTCCGCACCAAGGAGGCGCTGTTCGTCGAATGCGCCTGCCGCGATCTGCTGTACCTGGCGCGGGCGACCGAGCAGGCCGCGCTGAAGGCGCGCACGCCGCGGGAGTACACCCACGCGCTCGCCGAGACCGTGACAGCGAGCGATTCGATCGCCTTTTTCGCCGAGGCGCTGACGCTGACGCGCCGGCGCCAGGATCTGGCGCCGCTGGTCGAGCGCACCATCGAGCGCCTGCACGCGGAAGGCGCGCGCGCTTATGCGGGCCAGGTGGCGCGTCATGGCTGGCGCTCGCTGCGCGCGCCCGACGAAAGCTCGCGGCGCTTCTGGGCCGTCGCCATCGGCGTCATCCTCGAAGGCTATGCCATGGGCCGCTCGCCGGAGGCGCTGTGCGCCGAAATGCTGCGCGTGCTTGGCGAGCAGGCGAAATCCACCGGCGACACCGCGCGCTTGCGTCTCGTCGACGAGCACGACGCACCGAGCAATTCGAACGAGGAGAGGTAGGCGATGACGGCGCTTCGCATGCGTGCCCGCGATTTCCTGACCGATGATCAGCTCGCTGACGTACGTCAGCGCGTGACGTGGAAAGGCGTCGCGATGATTGCTCACGCCTGGGCGCTGATATCAGGCGCGATTGCACTGGTCGCGTGGTGGCCCAATCCGATCACCTATGTTCTCGCCGTTGCCATCATCGGCTCGCGACAGCTGGGCCTTGCGATCCTCATGCATGATGGTGCGCATGGTTGCCTGTCCGCGGACGAGAAAACCAATCTGGCGTTGAGCCAGTGGCTCTGCGCCTATCCGCTCTTTGCCGAGACGCGCAGCTATCGGCGTTATCACCTCCAGCACCATGCGCGCACGCAGCAGGAGGATGATCCCGACCTGGTGCTGTCGGCGCCGTTTCCGATCACCAAACTGAGCTATCGCCGCAAGTTCATTCGCGACATCACCGGACAGACCGGCTACCAGCAGCGCAAGGCGCAATTGCTCAATGCGCTCGGGCCGAAGGACTGGCCGTGGCGCCAGCGCGCCGCGCATTTCTGGGACAAGCTCGGTCCGCAATGTCTCGTCAACGCAATGATGTTCGCTGTGCTCGCGGCGGCCGGCGTGTGGTGGGCCTACCCGCTGCTATGGCTGGTGCCGCTGCTGACCTGGATGATGGTCATCACCCGCATCCGCAACATCGCCGAGCACGCGGTCGTCCCTGATAGCAGCGATCCCCTGCGCAATACCCGCACCACGCACGCCAACTTCCTCGAGCGCCTGTTCATCGCGCCGTATTACGTGAACTACCACCTCGAGCATCATCTTCTGTTCTACGTGCCCTGTTACAATCTGCCGAAGGTGCATCGCCTGCTCAGTGAAAGCCGGCACGCCGGCCGGATGGAGGTGCAGCCGGGCTATGCGGCGGTGCTGCGGCTTGCGACGGCGAAGCCCGACCGGGACGACCGTCCGGGTCAGCTGGTCAACAGCGCACGCCGCGCGCGGGCGGGCGCTACGGTCGATGCCAACCAGACCAATGGGGGATTCTAGCGGCCGCATCCCCAGGTGTTTGCCGGTCGAAGTTCCCATCTTGGCTTGACATTCCGGCCCCGGACAGTGTCTACGGCCCCCTTTGGAGCATGATCCGGAACCATGGCCTGAGGCCGTGCGTAATCGGCTGCCGGTTCTCGATTGGGATCACGCCCGACAAGCAGGGAGCGCCGATGACGGCAGCATTCACATTTCCTGGGCAGGGATCCCAGGCGGTCGGTATGGGCAAGGCCTTGGCCGACGCCTTTCCGGTGGCGCGTGCCGTGTTCGACGAGGTCGACGCGGCGCTTGGGGAGAAGCTGACGGCCACGATCTGGGATGGTCCGGCCGAGACCCTACAGCTCACCGAGAACGCCCAGCCGGCCCTGATGGCAGTGTCTGTGGCCACTCTGCGAGTGCTCGAGGCTGAGGCTGGATTTTCCGTGGGGCGGGATGCGGCCTTCGTGGCCGGTCACTCGCTCGGCGAATATTCGGCGCTGGCTGCGGCTGGCAGCCTGACGATCTCCGACGCCGCGCGCCTGCTTCGCACCCGCGGTCTCGCAATGCAGAAGGCCGTGCCGGTCGGCGCCGGCGCCATGGCCGCGCTGCTCGGCCTCGACTACGACGCGGCCATGGAGGTCGCCAAGGAGGCGGCGCAGGGCCAGGTCTGCCAGGCCGCCAACGACAATGGCGGCGGCCAGGTGGTCGTCTCCGGCGACAAGGCCGCGGTCGATCGCGCTGTCGAGATCGCCAAGACCAAGGGCGCCAAGCGCGCGATGCTGCTGCCGGTGTCCGCACCGTTCCATTGCCAGCTGATGCAGCCTGCGGCCGATGCCATGGCCGAGGCGCTGTCGAAGGTCACGATCAAGGCGCCGGCTGCGCCGCTGGTGTCGAACGTGCTGGCGTCAGCCATCACCGATCCCGACGAGATCCGCCGCCGCCTGGTCGAGCAGGTCACTGGCACGGTGCGCTGGCGCGAGTCGGTCGCCTATATGGCAGGGCAGGGCGTCACACGCTTCTTCGAGATCGGCGCAGGCAAGGTGCTGACGGGTCTGGTCAAGCGCATTGCCGACGGGGCCGTTGGTGTGTCGGTCGGCGGTCCCAATGACATTGCCGCCGCCAAGGATGCATTGGCCGCTGCGAAGCAGGCTTGAGTTTGCGCACGATCTGACCGGAAAACCGCTGCACACTTCCGGATCGTGCTTTGGAGGAGTTTCTCAATGTTCGACCTCACTGGCAAAAAGGCGCTCGTCACCGGCGCGACCGGCGGTATCGGCGGTGCGATCGCGCAGGCGCTGCACGCACAAGGCGCCACCGTCGCGATTTCAGGGACGCGCAAGGAAGTGCTGGATGAGCTTGCCGGCAAGCTCGGCGAGCGCACCCATGTGCTGCCCTGCAATCTCTCCAAGGCCGACGAGGTCGAGGCGCTGGTGCCATCAGCGGAAGCCGCGATGGGCCAGGTCGACATTCTCATCGCCAATGCCGGCATCACGCGTGACAATCTGTTCGTTCAGCTGCGTGACGAGGATTGGGACGAGGTCATCAACGTCAATCTGACCGCGACCTTTCGCCTGGCGCGCGCCGCCACCAAATTGATGATGCGCAAGCGCTTCGGCCGCATCATTGCGATCACGTCGATCGTCGGCGTCACCGGCAATCCGGGGCAGGGCAACTACACCGCCTCGAAAGCCGGCCTGATCGGCATGATCAAGACGCTCGGCGCCGAATACGCCAAGCGCGGCGTCACCGCGAACTGCATCGCGCCAGGCTTCATCAAGACGCCGATGACCGATGCGCTCAACGACAAGCAGCGCGAGACCATTCTGGCCAAGGTTCCGGCCGCCCGTCTGGGCACGCCCGAGGACATCGCGGCTGCCGCGGTCTACCTGAGTTCGAACGAAGCAGCCTATGTCACCGGCCAGACCATCCACGTCAACGGCGGCATGGCCATGATCTGACGCTTCCTTCGGCACTGCCCACATGGGCGGGGGTGGATGCGGCAAACAGCCGTTTTCGGAGCGAAATGAGGCTTGTAGTCAAGGCAGTTGAAGTATGATAACCGGACCTTCAACGGATGGGCAAAGAACGCCATTGCAGGTTTTTGAAACCCTGTATATTGGCGATGCGGAGCCTTGGCCGTCGTTCGCCGGGCCCTGGTATCGGTTTGGATGGGGCCAAATCAAGTTCGTAAGCAAAGGCAAGTAACACGACCACGACGGCTCGTATCGTCCCGGGGGGTCGGGTCTACAGGGAACAACACGAGGTTATGCAATGAGTGACATTGGCGAGCGGGTTAAGAAGATCGTGGTCGAACACCTTGGTGTTGAACCCGAGAAGGTTGTCGACGCAGCGAGCTTCATCGATGACCTCGGCGCCGACAGTCTGGACACCGTCGAGCTGGTGATGGCGTTCGAAGAAGAATTCGGGTGCGAGATTCCGGACGACGCCGCTGAGACGATTCTCACCGTCGGCGACGCCACGAAGTTTCTCGAGAAGAACGCGAAGAGCTAAGGCTCTTCATTTTCGCGGGGACAACATTGAAACCGGACGGGCCGCTTCGCAGCGGTCAGCCGGTTTCTTGTTATTGGCCGTGAATCTTTCGATGCGGAGTTTTCGGATATGAGGCGGGTTGTCGTCACTGGTCTCGGCATGGTGTCGCCGCTCGGCTGCGGCGTCGAGCCGACCTGGAAACGCATCCTCAACGGCGAGAGCGGTGCGCGCAGGATCGAGAGCTTCGATGTCTCCGATCTGCAGACCAAGATCGCCTGCACGGTCGTGCGCGGCGACGGCAGCAACGACAGCTTCAATCCCGACAAGTGGATGGAGCCGAAGGACCAGCGCAAGGTCGACGACTTCATCATCTTCGGCATGGCCGCGGCCGGCCAGGCGCTCGACGATGCCAACTGGCATCCCGAGACCGAAGAGGACAAATGCGCGACCGGCACCATGATCGGCTCGGGCATCGGCGGACTCAACGGCATCGCCGACACTGCTATTCTCTTGAAGGAGCGAGGTCCGCGCCGGGTGTCGCCGTTTTTCATTCCCGGCCGCCTGATCAATCTCGCCTCCGGCTACGTCTCGATCGCCCACGGCCTGAAGGGCCCGAACCATTCGGTGGTGACGGCCTGCTCGACCGGCGCCCATGCGGTCGGCGATGCCGCCCGCCTGATCGCGCTCGGCGATGCCGACGTCATGGTCGCCGGTGGCGCCGAGTCGCCGATCAGCCGCATCGGCATTGCCGGCTTCAATGCCGCGCGCGCGCTGTCGACCGGCTTCAACGAGACGCCCGAGAAGGCGTCGCGTCCCTACGACAAGGACCGCGACGGTTTCGTGATGGGCGAGGGCGCCGGCGTCCTGGTCCTTGAGGAGCTCGACCACGCCCGGCGCCGCGGCGCGAAAATCTATGCCGAGGTGATCGGCTACGGTCTGTCGGGTGACGCCTATCACATTACGTCGCCGTCGCCCGATGGCGATGGCGGTTTCCGCAGCATGTCGGCGGCGCTCAAGCGCGCAGGCCTGACCGCGTCCGATCTCGACTACATCAATGCGCACGGTACCTCGACGCCGCTCGGCGACGAGATCGAGCTCGGCGCGGTGGAGCGGCTATTGGGCAATGCCGCCTCCAAGGTCGCGATGTCCTCGACCAAGTCCTCGACCGGCCATCTGCTCGGTGCGGCCGGCGCGATCGAGGCGATCTTCGCGATCCTTGCGATTCGCGATAATGTCGTTCCGCCGACCATCAATTTGGACAACCCGTCGGTGGAGACCGCAATCGATCTCGTGCCGCGCAAGGCGAAGCAGCGCGAGGTGAACGTCGCGTTGTCGAATTCTTTCGGTTTCGGCGGTACCAACGCGTCGGTGATCGTCCGGCGTCTGGCCCAATAGTTTGTGTTTGCGACGAATCCACCGTTTTGCCGTATTCGGCGATAGTCATGTCTGTGGGCGTGTGCATTTGGCTCGGCAAGTGATTGTCAGGCTGCGATTGAACCGGCAGGATTCAGGTTGCTTCGATGAGTGAAAGGCCGCCCATTTCGCCCCGGAGTCCGCGGGCAGCGCTCGAGCCCGAGCAGGTGCCGCCGCCGCCGAAGCGCTCGGAGCGGGCGCGCAATCCCTTTGTCGTGGTCGGCAACGCCATCATCACCTTGCTCCTGATCGGCATGATCGGCGCGGGCGCGGCGTATTATTACGGTCGGCAGGTGCTGGAGTCGCCGGGACCGCTGAAGGAAGACAAGGTCGTCAACATTCCCCAGCGCGCCGGTAAGCGCGACATCGCCGACACGCTGAACAGGGAAGGCGTGACCGACGTCAATCCGTGGATCTTCATCGGTGCCGTGGCTGCGCTGAAGGCGAGCTCAGACCTGAAGCCGGGCGAATATGCGTTCCAGAAGAACGCGAGCTTGCGTGACGTCATCGCCACCATCGTCGAGGGCAAGGTGGTGCAGCACGCCGTGACGATCCCGGAAGGCCTGACCTCCGAGCAGATCGTGGCGCGCCTCTCCGACAGCGACATCTTCACCGGCAGCGTGCGCGAAGTGCCGCGTGAGGGCACGCTCTTGCCCGAGACCTACAAGTTCCCGCGCGGGACCCCGCGCGAACAGGTGATCCAGCGCATGCAGCAGGCGCACAAGCGCGTGCTCGCGGAGATCTGGGAACGCCGCAGCCAGGACCTGCCGATCAAGACCCCCGAGCAGCTGGTGACGCTCGCCTCGATCGTCGAGAAGGAGACCGGCAAGCCCGACGAGCGCAGCCGCGTCGCGGCCGTGTTCGTCAATCGCCTGAAGCAGAGGATCAAGCTGCAGTCCGACCCGACCATCATCTACGGTCTCGTCGGCGGCAAGGGCACGCTCGGACGTCCGATCAAGCGCAGCGAGATCACGCAGCCCTCGCCCTACAACACCTATGTGATCGAAGGCTTGCCGCCGGGCCCGATCTCCAATCCCGGCCGTGCCTCGCTGGAGGCCGCCGCCAACCCGGCCCGCACCCGCGACCTCTATTTCGTCGCCGACGGCTCCGGCGGGCATGCCTTCACCGAGACCTACGACGCGCACCAGAAGAACGTCGCCAAGCTCCGCGCGATGGAGAAGCAGATCCAGAACGACACGGTTGAGCCAGCCGATGACGCGCCGGCGCCGGCCGCGCCTGCGGCCGCAGACACGGCCCCGACCGCGACCACGCCGCCCAAGCCGACCCAGCAGAAGAAACCGCCAGCGCGGCCCGCCCGGCAGGGCGCGGTGCAGCCGTCGTCGCCGGTGATCCAGCGCTAGGCCTGCTCCCATCGGGGGTCCCTGCAGACCTGGCTGCGGACTTTGCGGATTCCACTTTCCTGCAAAATAGTCTTAAGATTCGCGTGGCCTGATGGCCTCGCGAATCCCATGTTTCCGGAGAATTTGACCTGATGGCGCTGTCGTCCATGACCGGCTTTGCGAGATGCCACGGCGCAAGCGGGCCGTATACGTTCGAATGGGAGTTGAAGTCGGTCAATGCCAAGGGCTTTGACCTCCGGGTGCGGCTGCCGCAGGGGTTCGACGAGCTCGAGGCCCACGCCAAGAAGCGCGCGGGTGAACTGCTGTCGCGCGGCACCGTCTACGCCAATCTCAACGTCAAGCGGACCAATGCGGCCGCCACCGTCCGCGTCAACGAGGACGTGCTCAACGCCGTGCTGAAGGCCGCCGCCGTGATCTCCGGAAAGGTCGACGCGGTCGCGCCGAGCATCGACGGTCTGCTCGCCATCAAGGGTGTCGTCGAGGTCGCCGAGCCCGAGGGCGACGAGGAGGAGGACAAGGCCGCGCGCGCCGCTGCCGCCGAGGCCTTCGACAAGGCGCTCGACGAACTCGTGGCGATGCGCAAGCGCGAGGGCACCTCGCTCGGCCAGATCCTGACCCTGCGGGTCGACGAGATCGAGCAACTTTCGAAAAAGGCCGAGGCCGCGCCGGGGCGCAAGCCCGAGGCGATCAAGGCGAAGCTCGCCGAGCAGATCACAGCTCTGCTCGATACCTCCGATCGTTTCGATTCCGACCGCCTGATGCAGGAAGCGATCCTGATCGCGACCAAGGCCGACATCCGCGAGGAGCTCGACCGCATCGCCTCGCATGTCGCGCAGGCTCGCGAGCTGATCGGCAAGGGCGGCCCGATCGGCCGCAAGCTCGACTTCCTGGCGCAGGAGTTTCACCGCGAGGTCAACACCTGCTGCTCGAAGTCGAACGACATCGAGCTGACCAATATCGGGCTCGCCATGAAGAACGTGGTCGAGCAATTCCGCGAGCAGGTCCAGAATCTGGAGTGATCGATGACGACTGGCGGTCACGGAACTGACGGTGTCGAACGGCGCGGATTGATGTTCGTGCTGTCCTCGCCATCGGGCGCAGGCAAGACGACGCTGTCTCGGATGCTGCTGGAGCGAGAGCCTGGCCTGAAGATGTCGGTGTCGGCGACCACGCGTCAGATGCGGCCGGGAGAGGTCGAAGGGCGCGATTATTTCTTTGTAAGTAAGCCCAAGTTCGAAACTATGGTGGAACAGGGCGAACTGCTCGAATGGGCCACCGTCTTTGACAATCTATACGGGACGCCGCGTGCTCCTGTGGAGGCGGCACTGTCGGCCGGGCAAGACGTGCTGTTTGACATCGATTGGCAGGGCACGCAGCAACTGCATCAGAAGGCGAGCGTCGACGTGGTTCGCGTGTTCATCCTGCCGCCTTCAGCGGCCGATCTCGAGAAGCGGCTGCATTCGCGCGCGCAGGATTCGGACGAGGTCATCCGCAAGCGCATGAGCCGCGCCAGCCACGAGATGAGCCACTGGGCCGAGTATGATTACATCGTCATCAACCACAATGTTGATGATGCCTTCGCAGAGGTGCAGTCGATCCTGAAGGCTGAACGCCTCAAGCGCGAGCGGCGGACTGGCCTCGTGAGCTTCGTGCGAGGGCTGCAAGGTCAGCTTCAAGGCTAGGTTCGAAGCTGGGCTGCGACAGCCGCGGCCCTTCCGCTGCCAGCCGTTCGAGCAGCGCCGTGATGATGTCGATGTCGACGGACTTTTCGTCGCGCGCGTGATCTTCTTCGTGGTGCGCGTGTTCTTCGTGCACCTCCGCGTCGCCTGCGTGCTCTTGATGGGCATCCGCATCGCGATCGACCGTTTCCTCATCATGGCTGTCGGCCGCGAGCTGAAGCGCTGGCGCCTCGATCTCGAATTCGCCCTCGAAATAGTCGATCTCGGCCTCGTCCTCGGTCTCGTCGACCTCTGCGGTCGCAATCTCTGTGGGACGACCCTGCGCAGCGATCCGACCGATCGCATCGCTGAATGCGGCGATCTGGCGGGCTTGCGGACGAATGGCGTCGAAGTCGATCGGAAGCGGCCGTTCCACACGTGGCGCAGGTGCCGGTACTGCATTGAGCCAAGGCGCGCGGCTGTCGTCGCGATCCTGCCTGTTGTCCCAGTTTACGCGGCGATCGGCCGTCTGCACGCGCACGCGTCCGCCGGCGAAGCGGTAGATCACGCTGGCGAGGAGGCCGGCCAGCGCGAGCGCGCCACCGATGACGAGCAGCAACATCTGGAGCGAGCCGGTCGGTTTTTCGGCTGCGCTATCTGTCGCGGCGGGTGTCGCCGGAGCAGGGGGCGTGGTCGGTTGCGCGCTCGGCTGCTCGGCGGCCGTTTCAGGCGCGGAGGCGGGCGCAGATTGCGGCGCGGGTGAAGTGGTGGCCGCGGCGGCATCGGGATCACGTGTGACGGCTGCGGGCTGCGGGGCATTGCCATCCGCGGCGATACCAGGCGCCGGCTGCGGTGAGGCTGTGGCCGGTGCCGGGGCGCTCGCTGCGGGGCTGGTCTGCGGCGCGACATATTCTGCACGTGCGTTCTGCACCGATGGTGGCGCAGCGGGAACTGCATCGGGCGTATCTGATGTCGTCTGCGCGCTCTGGGTGGCCTTGCTGCCTTCGGCGCGCAGATACCAGCATTGCCGCTTGGTCGCGCGGTCCAGCCGGTAGAACCAGTGCTGGCCCTGCGGCGTGGCGCCCTTGGGCGAAGCGAGGCAATCGCTGGCGGCATTGGTCGTGCTTGCAGCGCTGGGCGGAGTCGGCGCGTTCTGCGAAACGGCAGCCAAGGGTGCGCCGGCAATGACGGTGCCAATCAGCGCGGACATAAATTTTGCGGTGCGGTTGCCCATCCTGGTCTCCCGGTTACGCATGACGCAACTCGTTACCTTCCCTTTCTCAACAAAGAGTTAGGTGGCAATGAGCCGCAAATCCGGAGAGGATGTGGCCTGAATCGGGCCTGCGCGGCGTTCGTTCCGTCGCGAATTGGGTCATTTCGAGGGCATCAGAACAGCGCGCGGTTCCGTGCTGCCGATGAAATGGCGGGCGCACCCCTTCTATCTCCACACGTTCGCCAGCTTCAGCGCCAGCAGGCCCAGCACGCCGCTGATCAATCCCACCATCACGTAGGATTGCGCGAACACGCCGGTCTGGATGAAGACCTGACAGGCGATGACAAAGCAGATCGCGGTGAGGAGGAGGCCTGCACAGCCGACGACGATCGCGAGATAGCGGATTGCCGTTGCGATGGGCCTTGCTGAGGATGCAGGTTCGGTCATGCGGGGGGCAGCCATGCGGCGGACGACGCGCTTCTCTGCCATCGCGTAAGCGGCAAGAGCGTCACTTGCCCGCGCAGCAATCGACCAGCGCGCGCCAGATGCGCGCGATCTCGACATTCCTCTGAAGCTCGAGGACGTGGTTCTCGGTCACATGGGGGGATTGGACTGCGGCGTGAAGTTCGCGCGGCGCGATCCAGCGTTCGGAGATCGGATCGTACCATTTTCCTGGACTGACCAAGTTCGTGTCTCCTGCGTTCGAATCCCCCTGGTGTTCGGCTATCCCATGCGCCGGTTGCTGGTGTTCTGGGTGAGATTGCCATGCGCAGCCTGCTCACGAATGTTCTGCTTCTCGTCGTCGCGATGGCCTTTGGTGGTGTCGACGGGAACTGTCGGCGTACTGCCGGCGCCTTTGTGGCTCTGATTCTCGTCGGGAACTGGCTGCACCGTTTTTGTCAGCGGCTTCGTCATGCAATTCAGACTCCGTCGTTGCCTTGACGAGAGGGCAACGCGGCGCACGCGCGCAGTGTTCCAAGCCCTCGGGTCTGATGTGATCGGGGCCAGCCTGACGTGATCGGGGGTAGGGCGGAGCGCTAGTGTTTCGAGACGTCTTTCTCGTCGCCCGCTGCGTTGGCTTGTCGTTGCGGATCGCGGTGTTTGCCGATCATCCGCTTGATGTCATCGAAGGCTTGCAGCAGAGGCGGAGTCAGGGACAGCAGCGTTCCCATCGCAATGGCGATGATGGTGTGGCGCAACGAGACCTTCTCGTCCTCGTCCACAGCATAGGCGTGCCGGCCGATCGGGACAGGCGCAAGCCCGCTCGAAGCGCGCGTCTGGTCTGGCTTCCGCGGCTTGCGCGGCGGAATCATGATCACGACGAAGAGGACGTTGATGAGGAGCCAGATGCTCAGGATGATAAGTACGGTCTGCATTGAAAAACCAAAGGTCAGGAAATGTGCTGGCGATTTAAGCAGCCATTGAACGCCGTTCGCGCGCCAATGCAAGTTGTGCTTTGGATTAACGTAACTTTCCGGGGTGGCGGCTATCGGAATTCGGCAGGTTTGGTGTGAAACCTCGCGACGCGGGACTGGAATTCAGCTTCCGGGACCGGGACATTGGCGGGCACCGGCATGCCGCGCCTCTTCACGTTGCACACTTGCCACGCCTCGAACTTTGTTCTTCTCCGGAGAACTACGGAATTTCGAAACGGAGCGGGGCGCTCTGTTCAGGAGTGAACAGAGGCATGCGCGCATTGAACTGTCCATGTCCGCCGCGTGGGCGCCGCCGGCCGCTCTACCCGCGGGCTTCGCGCGCGGCCGACAAGCGGCTCAGGTTCCGATATGCGTCGATCGCTTTGTTGGCGAGCATCAGCGGCCGGCGCTCGCCGGTTCTGAGCTGCGCCTCGATCGCATCGAGAATGAAGTTCGCCGAGGTGTCAGGCGGGCCGAGCTCGCCGCTCTTCTCGAGGAAGCTCCAGGCGATGAAGAATGCGCTCTCGACCGTGCAGCGAATGGACATGCGCTGCCAACGCCGTGCCCGGACGGCCGTTCCGCGCGCGGCGGCGAGCCGGCCATCTTGTCGCGCGTCAGCACACGCTGAGAGGTGCCGCACCTCTCTCGCCCTCGCCGGGGAGAGAGGAACCCTAGCGAGCCGACATCATCTGTGTCAGTTCTTTAGCACGATGCGGCCGACCACCTTGCCGGCGCGCAGCTCGTCGATCCACTTCTGGACATCGCCCATCGGCTCTTCGCGCATCGGCGTCGGCTTGATCTTGCCAGCGCGGGCGAGCGCCATCAGCTCGTGGGCTTCCGCGAGCGTGCCGACCATGAACCCCTCGACGGTGAGGCGCTTGTAGACCCATTGCACCATCGGCAGCGTGAACTGACCGCCCATCAGGCCGGACACAACGACCTTGCCGCCGCGTGCGGCGACAGCGACCGCAAATGCCATCGACTTCTCGTTGCCGGCGAAATCGACGACCTCGTCGAAGCCGCCGTCGGTCTCCTTCAGGATGCGCTTGATCACGTCGGGCTCGGACGGATCGTAGGCGCCAGCTGCTCCGTTCTTCAGCGCCGTCTCGCGTGCGGCCGGCGACAGATCGGCGACCGTGATCGGCTGCTTGAACATGGCTTGCGCGAACGACAGGCCCATCATGCCGACGCCGCCGAGACCGATCAGCAACAGATTGCGCTGACGCGGACGATCGACCAGGCGCTTGAGCGCGCCGTAGGCGGTGACGCCGGAGCACATCAAGGTCGCGGCCTGGTTGACGGGCAGGGGATCGTAGTCGAGCAGATATTTCACGTCGGGCACCAGCACGTGGGTGGCGAAGCCGCCGTCGATGGAGACGCCGAGGAAACGCTGTTTCGCGCAAAGATTTTCGTCGCCGGCCTTGCAGTCGCGGCACTGGCCGCAGCCGATCCAGGGAAACACCGCCTTCTTCGCGCCAATCAGACCAGCGGGCACTTCGGGGCCGACTTCGTCGACGACGCCTGCGATCTCGTGGCCGAGCGTGAAGGGCAGCGTCATGCCGCGCGTGGTGTCGAGCTTCTTGCCGCCGCCGAGATCGGCATAGCCGTCCTGGATGTGCAGGTCGGAATGGCAGAGTCCGCAGCGCTCGATGCGCACCAGCACTTCGGCGCCTTGGGGTTTTGGCGTGTCGACGATGGTCTCGCACAGTGGCGCATCAAACTTGACCAGGGACTGCCGACGCATCAACGCCATTTTCTTTCCTCCGGAATTCACCAAAGCGCGGTGATCGCGCTTTGGTTTTGTCAATTAAGCATGATCTCGTCGGAAAACCGCTTCGCACTTCGCGCTAACGCGGCCCTTCGGGTGCGGATCATGCTTTGTCACGCTTCGCTGCGTATATCTGCCAATTCACGGGCCATGGCAACAAAGCCTGAGATCGGAATGGTCTCGGCGCGCCGCGTCGCATCGACGCCGGCGGCTTGTGCCAGTCGCGCCGGATCGACACCGAGCGATTTCAGGCTCTGGCGCAGCATCTTTCGGCGCTGGCCGAAGGCGGCGGCCGCGACCTGTTCGAGCAGCCTGCGATCGCAGGGCAGCGGCTCGGCGCGCGGCACCAGGCGCACGACGGAGGAGGTGACCTTCGGCGGCGGCACGAAGGCGGAGGGCGAGATGTCGAACAGGATCTTGGTCTCGCAGCGCCAGTTGGCGAGCACGCCGAGACGACCATAGGCCTCCTCGTCCTCGCGTGCGACGATGCGTTCGCCGACCTCGCGCTGAAACATCAGGACCATCATGTCGAACCAGGGCGGCCAGGGCTCGACGGTCAGCCAGTTGATCAGGAGCTGGGTCGCAATGTTGTAGGGCAGGTTGGCGACGATCTTGGCGCGTTCGCCTGCGAGCAGCGGTCGCGGATCGAAGGTCATGGCGTCGCCATGCACAATCTCGAGCCTGTCAGGATAGCGCGCGGAAATATCATTCAGCGCCGGGATCGCGCGCTCGTCGTGCTCGATCGCTATCACGCGTCTGGCGCCGAGCGCGAGCAGCGCGCGGGTCAGTCCGCCGGGACCGGGGCCGATCTCGACGATGGTGCTCTGGTCGAGTGGCGCGGCCGCGCGGGCGATACGCGCGGTGAGATTGAGATCGAGCAGAAAGTTCTGGCCCAGCGATTTGCGCGCCGACAGCGCATGCTGGCGAATGACCTCGCGAAGCGGCGGGAGGTCGTCGATCGCGCTCATCAGCTGTTTGCAGCCGCCATGCGGCTGGCGAGCTTCAGGGCAGCGATCAGGCTCGCCGGATTGGCCTTGCCGGTGCCGGCAATGTCGAAGGCGGTGCCGTGATCGGGCGAGGTGCGGATGAAGGGCAGGCCGAGCGTGACGTTGACGGCATCGTCGAATGCCACCGTCTTGATCGGGATCAGCGCCTGGTCGTGATACATGCAGACCGCGCAGTCATAGGTGCTGCGCGCAGCTTCGTGGAACATGGTGTCGGCGGGCAGCGGTCCCCTGGCGTCGATGCCGTCGTTGCGCAGGACTTTGAGCGCCGGCGCGATCACGGTCTGCTCCTCATGGCCGAGCGAGCCGTCCTCGCCGGCATGTGGATTGAGCCCTGATATCGCGATGCGCGGCCGCGCAATGCCGAAGTGCGACGAGAGCTCGGTCGCGACGATGCGCACGGTGGAGACGATGAGGTCGCTGGTGAGCTGGGTGAGGGCATCCCGCAGGGACACGTGGATGGTCACCGGCACGACGGCGAGCCGCGGCGACCACAGCATCATGACCGGCTGCGGCACGCGGCCGTCAATGGCGGCGAGCTCGGCGAGAAATTCGGTGTGGCCGGGATGGCGGAAGCCAGCGCGGTAGAGCACGCTCTTGGCGATCGGGTTGGTGACGACGGCGCTGGCGAGCCCTGCGCGCACGTCGCTGACGGCCTGGCGGATCGAGGCGAGCGCCGCGGGTGCGCTCGATGCATCAGGCTTGCCGGGGCTGGCGGTCGCCCGCTCGCCGGTCGCGACCACGGGCAGGGCGTCTGCGAAGGCCGCCTCAGCCTCGCCAGGGTTGACCGAGGCGGTCCTGACGTCAGCGCCGAGCGCCTGTCCGAGCACCTTGGCGCGCTGCGCGATCAGGGCTTCGTCGCCGAGCAGGTAGAAGGCGGGCAGGTCAAGTTCGCGGCGCCTCAGCCAGGCTGCGATGGTGATGTCGGGGCCGATGCCGGCGGGCTCTCCGAGCGTGAGCGCGAGGGGCTTTGCGGGAAAGGTCGCCATCAGCGGTTGCGATATTCGATCATCGCCGCTTTGCGAAGCTCGTCGAGATAGGCCTTCTGGGTCTTCTCGTACTTCTCCTGATACATCTTCTCGCGGATCTCGCGCTTCTTCGGCGTATCGATCAGGGTCGGCTTGCGCCCGCACAGCACCACCATCTCGATGCCGGCCTTGGTCACTTCCGGGGCGGTCAAATGGCCGATCGGAGTGTCGTCGAGCACCTTGCGCAAAGCTTCCGGCAGGTCAGCGGTGGTCTTGGTGACACTCTCGCGGATGGTGGCGTTCGGCGTCGAGCGGAACAGCGAATTGGCTTCGTCGCAGCTCGTGACGCGCTGACGATAGCTCTCGGCTTCCTTCATGCGCGTCTCCTGGAAGGCCGAGGACGAGCCGCGCGGCACGATCAACACGATCGGCTGCATTTTGTATTCGGTGCCCTCGATCTGGAGCTTCTCGTTGCCTTCGGCCCGCACCTTGTCGGCGACGTCCTTCTCGCCGACGATCAGCTTCTCCTTGTAACGGCCGCGCACGAGGCTGGTCCAGACCATCTCGGACTTCATGCGTCCCTTCAGCGTTTCGGGACGCACGCCTTTGGTCTCGAGCGACTTGGTGAGCTGCTCGGGCGAGATGCGCATGCGCTGCGCCATGCCCTCGTAGGACTGGTTGATGTCGGAGACGCCGGGGTCGACGCCGTATTTCTTGCCTTCCTTCATCTTGATCTTGTCGTCGATCAGCTCGTTGATGACCTCCTGACGGCCCGGCGTCTTCTGCGTCGTCAGCTGGTCGAGCTTGGAGCGCTGCTCGATGTCGAAATCGGTGATCGGATCGCCGTTGACCATGACGACGATGTTCTGCGCACGGGCCGGTGCGCCGGCCAGAACCAGGACGGCACCGAGGACGAGAAGGGGCAGGCGGAAGACAGGCAATGGGGTCGTCATGGTTGTCGCTCGCATCTCAGCCGAGGTGATCCTGCGATCGGGAGCGCGCGGCCGGCATTTTGGACGGGTTCACTGGATGCCGGCGGAACTGCTGGACCCAGTCGAGGTCGCCAGCGTGCGCAGGCCGATCTGGAACATGAACGCGTGGCTCAGCACGGGCGGCGTGGTGCCCGCAGAATAGCTATACGAAGTTACATAGTTCGCCGCCAGCACGAAGCAATCGTCGACATAGCCGGCGCCGAGCACATATTGGTTGATCTTGTTGGCTTCGAGGTCCCAGCGCGCCGAGCCCGTCACCACCCAATTGGTGGCGACCTTGATCGAGCCCGAGGTCAGGATGCCCTCGCGGCGGGTCAGATAGCCGAGCTCCGGCTGCGCCGCGTAATTGCCGTACATCATGCTGACCGACCAGCGATTGAAGTTGGCGCGGCCTTCCGCCTCGAAGCGCTGGATGTTCCAGGTCTGCTCGTCCATGCGGGAGCGGACGCTGAACGTATAGGTGCTGTTCGGCGAATAGGCGGCGCTGGCGACGTAGTCGGAGCGCGGCTTGTCGAGGCCGGAATCCAGGCCGGTGTTGATGGTATCCTGCACCGCGTAGGAGTTCAGGCCGAACAGCTGGTAGGACTGGCCGAACAGCACCTTGACGGCGCCGCCCTTGTCGAACTGCGTGGTCGCCTGCACGCCGACATTGGCGCGCCCGCCGCCTTCGACGCGGTCGTAGCCGGAGAACTTGTCGACGCTGAACAGGTTCGTGGTGTCGAATACCATGCTCTGGGCGTCTTCGTTCGGAAGCTTGCCGGCATAGGTCTCGTTCGGGCGGATGATGAGCTGCGCGATCGGCTCGATCGTGGTCGAGCCCCAGGGCTGAACGTTGATGAAGGGATAGCGGTATTCGAGGCCGACGGTCGGCATCAGGCGGAACGCCTGGGTGTCGCCGACGGGCAGGTAGTTCGACACGCCCGGCTGGTTGGAGATGTCGGCGTTGATCGCGTCGGCACGCAGGATCGCGAACGGCGTCCAGATCTCGCCGAACGGGTCGGTGTAAGACTTGCGCCACTGCGCCTCCGCCGTCAGGCGGGTGTAGGTGCCGGGGACGCCGCGCAACAGACATCCATTCGGCATGCTGCGTGCACCGGGGTCGGCCGACAGGATTGTGCAGAGGCCGGAGGTGTTGGAGGTCGTTGTGATCGGATCGAACGCCGCATCATTACGCGTTAGGTTGATGAAGTTGGTCTTGTAGGAGACCTCGCCGCCGAAGATCGGATAGTTGAGCACGTTCGAGTAGTCGATCACGGGATAGACGACCGGGACCTGCTGCTGGTTACCCGAGAAGCTCAGCCAGTACATCGTCCGCGCGTCGAAGAAGCTGCGGTTGCCGACGCCGGTCAGATAGAGCTGCGACAGCGCATCCGTCGGCAGGTTCAGGAACGAGCCGAGCGGGTCGCGATAGGCCGACAGGCGATAGTCCGACATGAAGTAATAGTCGGAGAGCAGGACGCCGTCCCAGCCCCAAACCCATTTGTCGTTGAGCGCAAACTGGCCCTTGGTCTCGACGCCGCCGCGGAACTGGCGATCGCCCGGCAGGCCGGCGAAGTTGCCGGGATTGAGCTGGTCGATGCCATAGACGCGGACCTGGTAGGCGCCGTCCATCAGGCGCTGGCGGAATTCGGCCTGGAACAGCACGCCCTGCTTGGAGGTGATGCGCGGGCTGAAGGTCGCGTCCATGTCGGGCGCGATCGCCCAGTAGAACGGAACTTCGACGCCGTAGCCGAACGCCGTGTAGGAGGTGAAGCCCGGCATCAGGAAGCCGGTCTTGCGCTTCACGGTCGGGTCCGGCGTCGAGAAATAGGGCATGTAGGCGAGCGGCACGCCGAAGAATTCGAGCTGCGCCGTCTCGAAATACAGCATCTTCTCCTGCTGGTCGTGGATGATGCGGGCACCCTTGACCTGCCAGAGCGGCGGCTTCTTCGGATCGTCCTTACACGGCGCGCAGGCGGTGTAGACGCCATTCTCGAACACCGTGTAATTGCCGCTGGAGCGGTCGGCGCGGGTCGCAGCCATGCGGGTCTGGTCGGCGGTGTCGACGCGCAGCGAATCGACGAAACCGTCGCGGTAGTCGTCGGAGAGATCGAGGATCTCGGCATAGGTGATCTTGCCGTCGGCATCCGTCATGCGGATGTTGCCTTCGGCATGGAGCCGCTTGGTCTTCTGGTCGTAAATGACCCGGTCGGCCTCGACGCTGGTCCCGTTGTAGAACAGCTGGACGTTGCCGACCGCGGAGACGCGCGAATTGTTGTAGTCGTAATCGACCTCGGTCGCCTGCACGAGCATCTGCCCGTCATTGGCGGCCTTCGGCGGCGTCGGACGTGGCGGCCGCGGATTGTAGGTGAAGCTCTGGGCGGCGGCAGGCGCCACCGCGGCAAGATCGATCATGCCGGCGAACGAGGCGACAGCGACGACGGCCAGCACGAGCTTGCGAATGGACAAGCCACCTGCGTTCGCGCGCACCAGGGTGCGCGGCGCCCAGCCAGCCAGATGTCCTCGGCGGACGGCCGTCACTATCCGTCCTCCTGATACAGCAAGGCCAAAAAGCCGGTGAGGCCGCCCACCACCACGGGCAACCACGCCGCAGCGATCGGATGCATCAACTCAGCCTTGCTCAAGTCTTCAGTCACTTTCGACAGAACGTAGAGCAGAAAGCCTGCGCCCACGCCACTCAAAACCATCTTCTGTACGCCACCCATCCGGAAGAAGCGCAGCGACACGGAAGCCGCGAGCATCACCATGGCGGCGAGCAAAAACGGCTGTGCCAGCAGCTTGTGATACTGGAGTCGATATCCCGCTGTCGCGAACCCCGAGCTCTCGGAGGAGCGGATGTAGCTCGGTAGTTGCCAAAAGGACACAGTCTCGGGTGTGGAAAAGCTGTTGCGAACCTGCGCTTCGGTCAGCGTCGTCGGAATCTCCAGGCTCGCCTGGTCGACCGGCGGGGAGTCCAGCGAGAAGCGGCGTACACCCTTGAACAGCCAACGACCGGCTTCGAGCGTCGCCTCGCGCGCCTCGATCCGCTCCCTGAAATGCTGCTCTGTATCAAACCGGAACAGCGTGAGCCCGGTCAGCCGGACACCTTGCTGCTCGCTGCGCGCCGCGTTGATGATGGTCTGGCCGTCGCTGGTCACCTGGTTGAGCCAGAAGCCGGATGCGTCCTGGATGCCGCCGCCGGGCGCCGAGCCGAACAGCTCGGCCTCCATGCGCTTGGAGAGCTCGCGCAAGTTAGCCGACATCGGATTGTAGACGGCGGTGGCGATCACGCCGATCAGGAGCGCGCTGCCGAGCGCCGGGGAGATGAACTGCCAGGCCGAGATGCCGGCGGCGCGCGCCACCACGAGCTCGAGCCGGCGGGAGAGGGCGAGATAGCAGGTCATGGCGCCGATCAGCATGCAGAACGGCGTCAGCTTCTCCAAGAGCTGCGGCACCCGGAACAGCGAGGTCTCGGCCACCATGATCGCGGAGGCGGACGCAAGCCCTGAGGTCTTGCGCACCATCTCGATGTAATCGACCAGCACGAGCAGCAGGAAGATGCCCGCGAACACGCCGAGTGCGGCGACCACGAAGCGGCCGGCGAAATAGCGCCCGAGCGTGTTGGTGAGCATGCTCATGCGGCGGCCGGCCGTCCGAGCAGCCGCGCGATCCGCGCGTTCGATCTGTTGATCGCTTCCATCAGGCCGGCAGGCGGCTCGACCACGATGCCGCCGATGATCATCCACAGCCCGACGCCGATCGCGCCCAGAACCATCACGTATTGAAACAGCACCGGACCGGGCGATTTCACGGCCATCACCGAGCAGGCAAATCCCGCCATGCGCAGGCCGAACACGGCGAGCACCGAGCCGCCGATCGAGAAGTTGCGGCTCTGGCGGGTGGTGCGCGGCGCGCCGAGGAAAGCGAAGGTCAGCACCGCGAAGGCGAAGGGATAGATCGGCGCGAGCAGGCTGTCATGCAGGGCCGAGCGGAATTGCCCGGGAATCTGCTTGTAGACAGGGTCGTCCTCGGACGGCGAGAACAGCTCCCACAGATAGCGTTCGCGAATGCCGAGCGTGACGTCGTGGCCCTGGTTGCCGAACTTCGACATGTCGAAGCCGTAGCGGCCGAACGCCACCAGCGCAGGGTCACGCTTGCCGGCCTCGAAGCGCTGCAGATTGCCGTCCTTGAGCACCAGGAACGAGCCGTTCTCGTTCTTCACCACCTCGCCATGCTCGGCGACGATCGAGACGCGCTCGTTCGGATCGCGGCGGTCGTCGATGAAGATGCCGGCGAGGATGCCGCCGGGCAGCCGCTCGCGAATCCGGATCGTGAGATTCTTGTCGAGCTGGGCGAAGCGGCCCGGCTGCAGGATGTTGGTGAGCACATCGGCGGTGATTTCGGCGTCCCACTGCTTGATCCGCCGCATGCCGTCGGGCGCCAGATACGCCGCGATGAAGGCGACCAGCAGCCCCACCACGCAGGTGGCGTAGAAGAACGGGTAGAACAGCCGGAACGGCGAGAAGCCGGCGGCATTCATCACGATGATCTCGGAATCGGTCGCGAGCTTGTTCAGCGTGTGCGAGATCGCGATCATCAGCGCGATCGGCGAGATGATCAGCACCAGCGCGGGGATCACGAGGCTGGTGATGCCGAGGAAGGTCATGATGGTCTGACCCTGGCTCGTCATCAGGTCGATACCGCGCAACGCCTGCGTAATCCAGATCACGCCGGTGAGGCTGACCAGGACCAGCGCAAACGACGCCAGCGTCGTGCGGAAAATATACCTGTCGATCGACCCCATGCGCTACCGCACGAATCCCACCAAGTCCCCAACGCGCACCGGAAGCCGGGCTCTCCGACCAATCCCTGACAGGGATCCCCAAGGCCGGCCAATCACCTCTTCCGGAGGCTTACTTTCTCACTACCATCCCTTTGATCCGTCAACAAAATGGCTGACCCAAGGCACCCTCACCCTATGGTTAATATTTCCCTCAATGTGACCTCCCGGCCACGGGCGGTGCTTGGCAGCGACAGCTGATCTCGCCCATAGTGGGGAGCGACGAGTGAATCGCCGTTCAGCTCCGGCCTGCGGCCGTGTCGGTTGGCCGGCAAAAAGATCCATGTTTTCGAGGAGTTACCCATGTCCGATGCCATCAAGGTCGGCTTTGTCCCAATGGCGCCTGCCGCCCGTGGCATTCTGGTCGTGTTCTGTGACGATGCTCTGAAGGTCGGTGCCGCGACGGCCAAGGCGCTCGGCGGGGCAGTCGAGCTCGTGAAGCGGGCGGCGGCCGCCGCCTCATTCAAAGGCAAAAGCGGCGCGGCCCTGGACATCCTTGCTCCGGAAGGCGTGAAGGCCGAGCGGCTGATCGTGATCGGGACCGGCAAGGCCTCGAGCCTGAAGGGCAACGACTTCCTCAAATTCGGCGGCCTGGCGGCCGGCAAACTCAAGGCGGGTACCGCGGCCATGACCATCATGGCGGAATTGCCTGATGGCGCCATGAACACCGAGCAGGCGGTCGCGATCGCCTCGGGCCTGCGCTTACGCGCCTACAAGTTCGACCGCTACAAGACCAAGAAGAAGGACGGCGAGGAGGGCGCGCTGCGCGCCGATGTCTCGCTCGCGGTCGGCGATGTCAGCGCTGCAAAGAAGGCCTTTGCCGCGGCCGGTGCGGTGGTCGATGGCGTCATCATCGCGCGCGATCTCGTCAACGAGCCGCCGAACGTGCTGTATCCCGAGGAGTTCGCGCGCCGCGCCGGCCAACTGCGCAAGCTCGGCGTCAAGATCGAGGTGCTCGACGTCAAGGCGATGCAGAAGCTCGGCATGGGCGCGCTGCTCGGCGTCGGCCAGGGCTCGGTGCGGCCGAGCCGCACCGTGATCATGCGCTGGGACGGCGGCAAAAAAGGCGAGGCGCCGGTCGCCTTCGTCGGCAAGGGCGTCTGCTTCGACACCGGCGGCATCTCGATCAAGCCGGCCGGCAGCATGGAGGACATGAAGGGTGACATGGGGGGAGCAGCCTGCGTCGTCGGCTTGATGCATGCGCTCGCCGCGCGCAAGGCCAAGGCCAATGTGGTCGGCGCCATCGGCCTCGTCGAGAACATGCCCGACGGCAACGCGCAGCGGCCGGGCGACATCGTCACCTCGATGTCGGGCCAGACCATCGAGATCATCAACACCGACGCCGAAGGCCGCCTCGTGCTGGCCGACGTGCTCTGGTACGTGGCCAAGAAGACCAAGCCGAAATTCATGGTGGACCTCGCGACCCTGACCGGCGCGATCGTGGTCGCGCTCGGCACCGATCATGCCGGCATGTTCTCCAACAACGATGAGCTCGCCGAGCGCCTGCTCGCGGCCGGCATCGAGAGCGGCGAGAAGGTCTGGCGCCTGCCGCTCGGCCCCGAATACGACAAGCTGATCGATTCCCAGTTCGCCGACATGAAGAACACCGGTGGCCGCCACGGCGGCTCGATCACCGCGGCGCAGTTCCTGCAGCGCTTCGTCGACGGCACGCCCTGGGCGCATCTCGACATCGCCGGCACCGCGATGGGCGCGCCCAAGACCGACATCAACCAGAGCTGGGGAAGCGGCTATGGCGTCCGGTTGCTCGACCGCCTGGTTGCCGATCATTACGAGCGCAAATGACGGAAGTTCTCTTCTACCATCTGCAAAACATGACGGTTGAGAACGTCTTGCCGCCGCTTCTCGAGAAATCGCTCGAGCGCGGCTGGCGGGTCGTGGTGCAGTCGACCTCGCCGGAGCGCGCCGATGCGCTCGACGCGCACTTGTGGACCTATCGCGACGATTCCTTCCTGCCGCATGCGACATGGCGGGTGAACGACGTGGCCGAGCAGCCGATCGTGCTGGCGATCGAGGCGGACAATCCCAACGGCGCCAATGTCCGCTTCCTGGTCGACAACGCCGCGCTGCCCGAGGACGCGGAAGGCTATGAACGGATGGTGCTGCTGTTCAACGGCGATGACCCGGACGCGCTTGCGACGGCCCGCAGCACCTGGACGGATTGCAAGACGCGCGGATTTGAGGTCACCTATTGGCAGGCCGACGAACGGGGCCGGTGGCAGCGGCGGAATTAGCGCCCTCATTGGCCCCCTTGCGCAATTAATGATAATTTGGACTTTCGCAGCTACACTGGTTTTGGCCACCTTCGTGCCGCAAAGTGATGTTGGGACAATCGCTTAGCGCTGATCCTTGACGTGGGGAATTTAGTTTATCGTGCGACATCAAAAGCTTCCAAGGTCGCTCATAGTTGCGTTGGCCGCTGTCGCGCCGCTGCTTGCGGGCTGCTCGGGCGCAACCGATATGCTGGCGTCCGCCAAAGACGCCGAGTGGTTCAACAAGCCGAGCCGCCTGTTCATCAAGAACATCTCGATCGAGTCGCCGCCGCTGACCCCGGACAAGCCGGTTGGCGCCGAGGATCTCGTCAGCGCCGACGGTGCCTGTCCCGGAATGGCGCCGCCGCCGGGACCTGCCGACGCCAACGCATCGACGACGGAGCCGGCGCCTGTCGGCGGTACGGTCGCGCTCGGACACACCGAATGTGACGTCGTGCGTGGCATCGGCGCGCCCTCGAACGTCAATCTCTCCAGCGATGCCGCCGGCCGCCGCGTTGCGGTGGTGACCTGGACCACAGGTCCCCGCGCCGGCATCTACACCTTCACGTCGGGGCGCCTGTCCGCGATTGAGGGCAATCCCGAACCGCCGGCCGCGCCAAAACCGGTGAAGCCGAAGGCGAAGAAGAAGAAGGCGGCGACGTAAGGCGTCGTCGGCCTTCCGCCCATCGCGATCATGACGGGGCCTTGCGTCCCTTGATCGCAGTGGCCGAAGCGTGAACCGTGATCTCGCCGGACGCGCTCGCCGGCAATCGCGCCTGGAGCCGGCCTTTGAGCTCCGCGCCCTGGGCTTCTGACAACTTTCCGAGCACGCCGCTCGGGCTGCTGACGACCATCGAGAGCCAGTAGTCGTCGAAATCGGCAAATGTCCGCTCGACCACCAGTTCGCGAGTCTCGATCTCGCGCAGACCGAGCTCCGCCCAGAGCGCCTTCAGCGCCTCGAAGCGCGAGATGTCCGCGCTCGGCGGGCGCGCAGTGGGGAAGCCGAGGGCGTCGAGCTCTTCCCACAGCGGTTGCGTGGGCGTACCGCCGCGCAAAATGTCCCAGGTGTAGGATGCGACCATGCCGCCGGGCTTGGTGACGCGCACCATCTCCGAGGCGCCTTTGCGCGGATCGGGGACGAAGAACAACACCAGGGCCATCACGGCAATGTCGAAGCGGTCAGCGTCGTAAGGGAGGGCCATCGCATCGCCAATCGACAGCTCGACCTGCTTTGCCGCGAACTTCTGGCGTGCCGTCGCAATCTGCGCGTCGGAAGGATCGATCGCGCAAACCGACGAAGGAGCGGATTTCGCAAGCAGGAGCTCGGTGAACGCGCCGTTGCCGGCGCCGACATCCGCCCAGGTCAGTCCCGGGCGTGGCGCCAGCCAGTCGAGAAACAAATTGCCGGCCGATCGGCTCCAGGGCGCCATGAAGCGCTCGTAAGCCGCGCCGTCGGTGAACTTGATCGGTTCGGGCGAAGACATCTGCGCCATCCCTTCATCATTCCCTTGTTTGCATATCGCCTGGGTTGGAAATCGCTTGGGCTGAAATGGCCGATCTTTCCCGACCGTAGAGCCGGATCATCCGCAATGCACTGACGTAAATTGCGTCCAGCCTAACCCCAAATGCGCACAAGCGACACGGGCCATTTCTTGGGCAGACGCAGATGTTCCCGATTGAGCTCCGCCTGCAGACACATTCGCACGGGATCGACCGCGCTTGATCTGGATCATGGAGCTCGTGCTGCCGCCAGAGCAGGGTGGGACGGCTCCCCGAGAGAAGGGGTTGCCATCATGGCAAGAAATTTCAGAGGACCATCCAGGGGGATCATCGACGTGAGCAACCTCGCAAAGATTGAACGCGATCCGAATTACCAGGAGCTGGTGCGCCGACGTTCGTCGCTGGGCTGGCTGCTGTCGGCGATCATGCTTGCCATCTATTTCGGCTTCATCCTGCTGGTGGCCTACGCTCCCAAGTTTCTGGGAATACCGCTGAGTGGCGGCGTGACGACGATCGGGATTCCGATCGGACTGTCTGTCATCGTGCTCGCCTTCGTGCTGACGGGCATCTACGTCCGTCAGGCCAATTCCAGCTACGACGTACTCATCCGCAAAATTGTCGAGGAGAACCGCTCGTGAAGAGACTCGCCTGGCTATCGGTAATTCTGCTCGCAAGCGTACCCACCATCGCGCTCGCGGCCGGCGCCGTCGAGGGCGGCTCGAAGCAGGCGATCAACTGGTCGGCGATCGGCATGTTCGTCGGGTTTGTCGGTCTTACACTCGTCATCACCTATTGGGCCGCCAAGCGGACCGCGTCGGCTGCAGATTTTTACTCGGCCGGCGGCGGCATCACCGGATTCCAGAACGGACTTGCGATCGCGGGCGACTACATGTCGGCGGCATCGTTCCTCGGCATATCGGGTCTCGTCTACACCTCGGGCTACGACGGCCTGATCTACTCGGTCGGCTGGCTCGTGGGATGGCCGATCGTCACCTTTCTGATCGCCGAGCAGTTGCGCAATCTCGGAAAGTTCACCTTTGCCGACGTGACGTCGTTTCGACTCGGGCAGACCGAGATCCGGATCCTGGCGGCATGCGGCTCGCTGGTGACTGTTGCATTCTACCTCATCGCGCAGATGGTCGGGGCCGGCAAGCTGATCCAGCTGCTGTTCGGTCTCGATTACTGGATCGCAGTCGTCCTGGTCGGCGGCCTGATGATGATCTACGTGACGTTCGGTGGAATGAAAGCGACGACGTGGGTGCAGATCATCAAGGCGGTGCTGTTGCTCTCGGGTGCGACGTTCATGGCCGGAGCCGTGCTCTACAAGTTCGGATTCAGCCCGGAAGCCCTGTTCACCAAGGCAACCGAAGTGCATCCCAAGAAGCTCGCGATCATGGAGCCCGGCACTCTGATCTCCAACCCGCTCTCGGCTATCTCGCTCGGCCTGGCGCTGATGTTCGGAACGGCGGGCCTGCCGCACATCCTGATGCGCTTCTTCACCGTGAAGGACGCCCAGGCTGCCCGCAAGTCGGTGTTCTACGCCACCGGTTTCATCGGCTACTTCTATATCCTGACCTTCATCATCGGCTTTGGCGCGATCACGCTGGTCTCGACCGACGCGATGTTCCTGGACGGCAGCATCCTCGAGAAGACCAAGAGCGGAATCGCGGCGATCAAGGGCGGCTCCAACATGGCGGCGATTCACCTCGCCAATGCGGTGGGCGGCAATCTGTTCCTTGGCTTCATTTCGGCTGTCGCCTTCGCCACGATCCTGGCCGTCGTCTCGGGGCTGGCTCTGGCGGGGGCATCATCCATCAGCCACGATCTCTATGGCATGGTGATCAAGGGCGGGAACGCAAATGAGCAGGACGAGATCCGCGTGTCGAAGATTGCGACACTGGTGCTCGGCGTGCTCGCGATCTTCCTCGGCATCGTGTTCGAGAACCAGAACGTCGCCTTCATGGTCGGCCTTGCCTTCGCCATCGCGGCCTCCTGCAATTTCCCGGTGCTGGTGATGTCGATCTTCTGGAAGGGCCTGACGACGCGGGGAGCCGTGATCGGCGGCTTCCTGGGTCTGGTCAGCGCGGTCGTCGGTGTGGTGCTCTCGCCAGCCGTCTGGGAGGCGACGCTTGGCTTCGCCAAGGGCTCGGCTCCGATCAAGCTGGACAATCCGGCGCTGTTCTCGATGGCCATCGCCTTTGCGGGGATCTGGCTGTTCTCGATCCTGGATCGCAGCAAGCGTGCCGCGGTCGATCGCGATGGCTTTGAAGCGCAATATGTCCGGTCCCAGACCGGCATCGGAGCGGCTTCGGCGACGGCTCACTGAACGAGGGTCCGGTGATATCGCTTCGGCACCGGCCGGGTCAGTTGGCCCCGCCGGTGCGACCAGTTTGATGGTCCCCCGCCGGGTCCTATAGGTCGTCCGCGTCCTCGAAAGGCCGAAATGCCCAAGGCGTTCGATATCAGCAACCCGCCGTTCGATCGTCTGACGCCGAGCGAGGCCGAGAGGCTGCGGTCCGCGCTCGACATCGCCTATTTCAGCCCGGGAGAAGCGATCATCAGGCGGGACGCTGCGGTCGAGGCGCTCTATGTCGTGATCAAGGGCATCGTCGAGGAGCGGAGCGAGGTCGACCTGCTCGCATTGCTCGGCCCCAAGGACACGTTCGACAGTCGCGCGCTCGTTCACGATCATAGCAGCAACCAGTTTGTCGCCCGCGACGAGACGCTCTGCTATGTCATCCCCAGGAAGGTCGCCCTCGAACTGATCAAGGCCAATCCGCGCTTTGCCGCGTTCTTCTACCGCGAGATCTCCCAGAAGCTGGACGAGCTCGCCAACGACGAGGAGGCGCGGCGCTACGGCTCGCTGATGCACGCCAAGGTCGGCGAATTGTTCCTGCATCCGCCGGTGTTTCTGGCGGCCAGCGACACGATCGAGACGGCCGGACACCTGATGCGCGAGATCAACAGCAATGCGCTGTTCGTCCGGGACGGCGAGCGGGTCGGCATCGTCACCGGCATGAATCTGTCCAAGGCGGTGGTGCTGGGGCGCCAGTCCATTCAGACCGCGGTGGGCACGCTCGCGAATTACGACATCGTGTCTCTGCGACGCGACGATTTCGTATCCTCGGCTCTCTTGCTGATGACCAAGCACAACAAGCGGCGGCTTGCCGTGCGCGAGGATGAGGAGTTCGTCGGGATTCTGGAGGACATCGACCTGTTGGGATTTCTGGCAGGAAGCGCCCAGGTCACGGCCGGCCGCATCGATCGTGCCTCAAGCCGGCAGGATCTTGCCACCGCAGCGCGCGAGATCGAGACGCAAACGCGCGTACTGCGGCGGCAAGGGGTCAAGGTGGAGGTCATTGCGGAGATCGTCTCCGATCTCAACCGCCGCCTACTGTCGCGGTTGTTTGACATGATCGCGCCGGCGAAGCTGCGCACCGGCAGTTGCCTGATCGTGATGGGAAGCGAGGGGCGGGGGGAGCAGACCGTACGGACCGATCAGGACAACGGCCTCATCCTGGCCGGCCCGGTGCAGGGTGAAATCCTGGACGCGTTCCGTCGCGACGTCTTCGATGCTCTTCAGAGTTTCGGCTTTCCACCGTGTCCTGGCGACATCATGGTGCGCAATCCGGCCTGGTCCAGGCCGCTCTCCGACTATCTCGCAGATCTGCGCCGCTGGATCGTGCTTCCCGACCAGGCCGGGCACATGAATGTGGCCATCATCTACGATGCGCAGGCGGTCGCGGGCGATGAGCAACTCCTGGACGACGCCAAGACGGCGCTGATCGATATGACCCGGGGCGAGCAGGCGTTCATGGCCCACTTTGCGCGTGCGGTCGACGCGTTCGAGACCCCGATCGGCCTGTTCAACAATTTGATCACGTCCGAAGGCACGGGAGACGCGCTCGACCTCAAGAAAGGTGGCATCTTTCCGATCGTGCACGGCGTTCGCAGCCTGGCGCTCGGACAGGGGCTGCGCGAGACTTCCACCGACAAGCGCATCTCCCGGCTCTGTGATCTCGGCGTGCTGCAAGCGGACTTCGGACGCGACCTGAAACAGGCCTTCCGGTTCCTGCTGATGCTCCGGCTCGACGGCCAGCTGGCCGCTTCCGCCGGGGCGTCGGGGACACTGGTGCGGCCGGCGCATCTGTCCAGCATGGAACGCCACCTCCTGCGTGACGCACTCCAGGTGGTGAAGAAATTTCGTGAGATCGTCGGTCATCACTTCAAGCTCGGCATGTTCTAGAATGCTGCCTCGCGCGATCAAGCGACTGTTGCACCAGGCCACGCTGAGCGACCAATCCTACCGCTTCATGTTCGGCCGAGCGCCTGACGACGAGTTCGTCGTCATCGATTGCGAGACCACGGGTCTCAACGTACGAACGGACGACGTTGTCGCGATTGCCGCGATCAAGATCCGCGGCAATCGGATTTTGACCAGCGCGCGTTTCGAGGCCATCGTCCATCCTGATAGGGAGCTCGGGGCGGAGGCGATCAGGATTCACCACTTGCGCAAGTCCGACGTCGAGGCTGCGCCGATCGTCTGGAAGGTGCTACCGAGCTTTCTGCACTTCATCGGACCGCGTCCGTTGATCGGCTACTATGTCGATTTCGACATCGCCATGCTGAACAAGTACATCCTGCCGCTGGTGGGCATTGAGCTGCCCAACGAACGCATCGAAGTGTCGCGGCTCTATTACGACCGCAAGTACGGCGACGCGCCGCCCAACACCTCGGTCGATCTGTCATTCGCCGCGATGCTGCGCGACCTCAGCATTCCGCCGCTCGGACAGCATGATGCCTTCAACGATGCACTGATGACGGCGATGATGTTCGTGCAGTTGCGCGACCTGACCGAGCGCGGCGTACGCATCCCCCGCCAACGTACCAGCCCGGTCTTCAATCCGACCGGGGCATGATCGAGGCTCGGTGCGGGGGACAGATTGGCCAACAATTACAGACGGGATCATTGAGGTGTCATGACACCCGTACTGTGCATGGGGTTGTTTTCAGTTTTGGTCTAGCCCGCCGCCTCGTCGAACTGCGCGCTCGCCTCGAGCCACTGTTCCTCCGCGCGCGCCAGCGCGTCGGCGGCATTGGCGCGCGCCTTCGACAGTTGCGCGGCCTGCTTGGGATCCCGGGTGAAGATGTCGGGCAGGGCGAGCGCGGTGTCGATCTTGGTGATGATCTCGGTGACGCGTGCGATCTCGGCCTCGGCTTCCGCGATACGCTTCTTCAGCGAGCCGCGATTGTCCGATTTCGCGCGCTGCGGCTTTTCGATTTGAGCGCTGCGCTCGCGTGCCGCCGGTTCGGCATTGCGCGTGGACAGCACCATGCGACGATAGTCGTCGAGGTCGCCGTCGAAATTGGTGACGGTGCGATCGGCGACGATCCAGAGCCGGTCGGCGCAGGCCTCGATCAGGTAGCGGTCGTGCGAGACCATGATGATCGCGCCGGGAAACTCGTTGATCGCTTCGGCGAGCGCCGCGCGGCTGTCGATGTCGAGATGGTTGGTCGGCTCGTCCAGGATGATCATGTTGGGGCCGAAGAAGGTGGCGAGCCCCAGCAGCAGCCGAGCCTTCTCGCCGCCGGAGAGCTTGCCCGCCTTGGTGTCGGCGGCCTTGCCGGAAAAGCCGATCGCACCGGCGCGCGCCCGCACTTTTGCCTCGGGCGCATCGCCCATCAGCTTGCGGACGTGGTCATAGGCGGAGGCGTCCTCGTTCAGCTCGTCGAGCTGGTGCTGCGCGAAATAGGCGATCGACAGCTTGTCGGCGCGCGTCACCTTGCCGGAGAAGGGGGCGAGACGCGCGGCGAGCAGCTTGACCAGGGTCGACTTGCCGTTGCCATTGGCGCCCAGCAGCGCGATGCGATCGTCATTGTCGATACGCAAGGTGACACGGGTGAGCACCGGCGCGGCCGGATCATAGCCAACCGAGGCGTTGTCGACGGCGATGATCGGCGGCGACAACAGCTTCTCCGGTGCGGGGAAGGTGATCTCGCGCACGTCCTCCGTCACCAGCGCCGTGATCGGCTTCAGCCGCTCCAGCATTTTCACGCGAGACTGTGCTTGCCGGGCTTTCGAAGCCTTGGCCTTGAAGCGGTCGACGAAGGCCTGCAGGCGGGCGCGCTCGGCCTCCTGGCGCTTGATCGCCTTGGCATCGAGCAATTCGCGCGCGGCGCGCTGCTCCTCGAAGGAGGAGTAAGTGCCCTTGTAGAGCGTGAGCTTGCCGCGCTCCAGATGCAGGATCTGGTCGACCGAGCTTTCCAAGAGGTCGCGGTCGTGGCTGATCACGATCACGGTGCGCGGATAATGGGCGAGGTGATCCTCGAGCCACAGCGTGCCTTCGAGGTCGAGATAGTTGGTGGGCTCGTCGAGCAGCAAGAGGTCGGGCGCTGCGAACAGCGTCGCGGCCAGCGCGACGCGCATGCGCCATCCGCCGGAAAACTCGGCGCAAGGGCGCAGCTGATCGGCAGCCGAGAAGCCGAGGCCGGAGAGGATCGCCGCCGCGCGTGCCGGCGCCGAATGCGCGTCGATGTCGACGAGGCGGGTCTGGATCTCCGCGATCCGGTGCGGATCGGTGGCGCTCTCGGCCTCGTGAAGCAGCGCGTCACGTTCGAGGTCGGCCTTGAGCACGACCGAGATCAGGCTTTCGGGTCCGTTCGGGGCTTCCTGGGCGAGGCTCCCGACGCGCCAGCGTGGCGGCAGGGTTACCGAGCCGTGTTCGGCCGCGAGCTCACCGCGGATCACCTTGAACAGCGTCGATTTGCCGGTGCCGTTGCGTCCGACCATGCCCACGCGCGAACCGGGCGTGATCTGCACGGAGCTGCTGTCGATCAAAAGGCGTCCAGCGAGACGGACGGAGAGGTCGGTGATGGTGAGCATGCGGCCTTGTCACCGCAGGCGGGATCAAACGCAACCCGATTCTTTGTCAATGCGACTCGCGATCGCGCCGCTCCAGCTCGTTGAGCAACTGCTCAAGATGCGTGGGAAGCCGGGGCTCCGGACGAAGGCTCTGCTGAAGCCGCTCGCCCACGGCGTCGCAGATCGAGCGGCTGGTGCGCCGGTCGATCTGTTCGCTGTCATTGGCGGAAAGGCCAGCCATCTCAGGGTTCCGTGTGTGCAAATTAACGACACGGTACCAAGTCACAGGCCCCCAAAATGGTTTCGCCGAGCGTTGGGAATGCCCGGCATTCTAGTAAAAATTGTATGAATTCGCCGTATCTGCCCAAATACAAGGCCCCGGCGGGGGGAACGCCGGGGCCTCTCTTGGAAGGTACCGCAGGGGGAACGGCACCTCAGGGAAGGTGTTTCAGGCTCAGTAGCAGCGGTTGACCAGCCGCCAGCGAGGTCCCCAGGGGGTCGGGACCAGCCGGCGCACGTAGCAGCCGCCGTAGCCATAGCCGTAGGCGACGGGAGCGTAGAAGCGCGGTCCGCCCCAGCCCCAGCCATGGTGCCAGCCGCCACCCCAGCCCCAGCCGCCATGCCAGTGAGCGGAGGCGGAGGTGGGAGCCAGCGCGGCACCCAAGGCGACCGCGGCGACTGCAGCGAGCGAAAGCTTCCTCAACATGATGATCTCCTCAAAACTGCCGGCGCGGGGCTATCGCGTCGATGGAAAGGCCGCCGAAACGGTCCGCCTCGGGAGGAGGCTTTGGTTTCGATGGCCCTGACGTTACGCCAGCCAGGCTGAACCAAACCCTGACGGAGCCTTCAGATTGGGTTCATCTGGGTGAAATCGTTGTAATCCATGTTTTAAATCACCAGGTGGCCCCCGCGGCGACGCATCCGTGGGCCGCTCCGGCGGTCGCTTGCCGGATCGTAAAGGCGCCGATATAAGCCCCCGCAACTCCGAACCACCATTTTCTCTTCAAGGACAAGATCATGGCCATCGAACGCACTTTCTCGATCATCAAGCCCGACGCGACCGCGCGTAACCTGACCGGCGCCGTGAACGCCGTGATCGAGAAGGCGGGCCTGCGCATCGTCGCGCAGAAGCGTATCCGCATGACCAAGGAACAGGCCGAGACCTTCTACGCCGTCCACAAGGCCCGCCCGTTCTTCGGCGAGCTCGTCGAGTTCATGACCTCCGGCCCGGTCGTCGTCCAGGTGCTGGAAGGCGAGAACGCCGTCGCCAAGTATCGCGACGCGATGGGCGCCACCGATCCGTCGAAGGCGGCCGAGGGCACCATCCGCAAGCTCTACGCCAAGTCGATCGGCGAGAACTCGGCCCACGGCTCGGACGCTCCGGAGACCGCCGCGATCGAGATCGCGCAGTTCTTCTCGGGCAACGAGATCGTCGGCTAAAAAGCCGACACGCTCAGTCGACGGGGCGAAAGGACTTATTGTGAACTGGCTCTGGCAGATCTTCGATCCCTCCACGATCGGGGCATTCTTCACCCAGTTCCGCAATGAGATGGCCGAACCGACCTTCTGGATTGCGGTCGGCAAGATCATCTGGATCAACATCCTTTTGTCCGGCGACAACGCGCTGGTGATTGCGCTCGCCTGCCGCGGCCTCTCGCCGCGGCACAGGCTATGGGGCATGGTGCTCGGCGCCGGCGCAGCCGTGCTGCTGCGCATCATCTTCACCGGCGTCGTCGCAAGTCTGATGGCGCTGCCATATCTGAAGCTGGTCGGCGGTCTCGCACTGATCGTGATCGCGGCCAAGTTGCTCGTGCCGGAAAACGAGGACGAGGGCGACGTCGCGTCGGCCTCGCATCTCTGGCAGGCGGTGCAGATCGTCGTCGTCGCCGACATCATCATGAGTCTGGACAACGTCATCGCGGTTGCCGCTGCCGCCAATGGCAGCGTACCGCTGCTGGTCCTTGGCCTTGCGATCAGCGTGCCCTTGATCGTCGCCGGCGCGGCGCTGATCATGGCGCTGCTCTCGAAGCTGCCGATCCTGGTCTGGGCTGGTGCAGCGTTGCTCGGCTGGATTGCGGGTGAGGTAATCGCGACCGATCCTGGCGTGGCGCCGACGCTGCATTCGTTGTCCGAGGGCACGCTGGGCACCTCGCTCGACAAGATGCTTGCGGGCTTGCGCATCCCGGTTCAATTCGGCCACGGAGGTGCGGGCGGCGAATATCTCTGCGCCGCGCTCGGTGTCGTCGTCGTGTTGCTGGTCGGCGCGATCTGGCGCCGGCGCAGCCTGCAGGCCGCAGCGCTAGATGCCTCCGAGCAGCACGCAAAGGCGTCGGCTGAATAGGCTGGTCAATCGATCCTGCCGAATTCCGTTACGGGCATCACCCAAAACACGAGTCTGGTTCCGGCGAATGAAGCCCGCAGGCCATCGAGCAGGCGGCTGGCGTCGCTTTTTGCCAGGACAATCTGGACGATGGCCTGGTCGGCGTGACCCTTCACGCGTTCGGCGGGCGTTTGCAGCCGGACTTCGGCGCCGTGACCGGTGCCGTCAGATGCCGAGAATCCCGAAATCAGATCGGCCTGTTCGGTGAGATGGTCGAACACCTCGTCGCGGAGCTGGCGCGGCACAATAAGCGTGAGGCAGACCGGTTGCTCGGTCATTTGGCCACCTTCGGTGATCCGCCGTAGCGGCGATACAGGATCGGCAGGAGGATCAGGGTCAGCAGGGTAGAGGACAGCAGCCCCCCGATCACGACGACGGCAAGCGGTCGCTGGACTTCGGATCCGGGACCCGAGGCGAACAGCAGCGGAATCAGACCTAGTGCCGTAATGCTCGCGGTCATCAGCACGGGCCGAAGCCTGCGCATGGCGCCTTCGACGACGATGCGATGCTCGCTCAGGCCGTGCGCGCGCAGCTGATTGAAGTAGGAAACCAGAACGACGCCGTTGAGAACGGCAATACCGAGCAGCGCGATGAATCCGACCGAAGCCGGCACCGACAGGTACTCACCCGTCAAGACCAGTGCGAAGACGCCGCCGATCAGGGCGAAAGGAATGTTCACGAGCACGAGCAGGGCCTGCCGGATGGCACCAAACGCCGTGAAGAGCAGCACGAAAATCAGACCGATCGCCACGGGGACGACGACCGACAGGCGTGCGGAGGCACGTTGCTGGTTCTCGAACTGCCCGCCCCATGTGAGCCGATAGCCTTCGGGGAGCTGGAGTTCCGTGCCGACTTTCTGGCGGGCCGCTTCGACGAAGCCGACCATGTCGCGGCCCCGGACGTTGGCTCGAACGACACTCATGCGGGCGCCGTCTTCGCGGTCGATCTTGACCGGGCCGTCGACGCGTTGAATGCGCGCGACTTGCGACAGCGCCACGTGCTGCCCTGACGCGAGCGTCAGCGGAAGGCTTGCCAGCAGCGTCGGCGCCTCCCGGGTCGTGTTGCTGCCGCGGACCAGAATGGGAGTGCGGCGTCCTTCCTCCAGCGCGGTCCCGATCGTTCGGCCTTCGATCTGGGTGCGGAGCGAATTGGCGATGGCGTCCACGGTCAGGCCGAGACGCCCGGCCTCCATTCGATTGACGGAAACCGTGTAATATTGAGCGCCTTCGTTCAGCGTGGTGTAGACGTCCTCGGCACCGTCAATGCCGGATAGAATGGCCGACAGCTTTGCCGCGATTTCGTTCAGCTTGGAGATATCGGGGCCGAAGATCTTCACCGCCACGTCGCCGCGCACACCGCTGATCATCTCCTGCACACGCATGTCGATGGGTTGGGTGAAGCTGAGCGAGATACCGGGAAAGCCGGAGAGAACCTCACGCAGCTTCTGCAGCAGGGCTTCGCGATCCTCGGTCTGCCGCTGGGCCGCCGATTTCAGCACGAGGAACGTGTCGGTCTGGTTGGGGCCCATGGGGTCGAGGCCGAGCTCGTCGGAGCCGGTCCGCGCGACGATGCCGGCAATGTCGGGCACGGCAAGGAGCGCAGTCTGCAGCCTCCCGTTCATGGCTAGCGATTCGTCGAGGTTGACGGAGGGAAGCGTCTCCACGCTGACGATAACGTCGCCTTCGTCCATTGTCGGCATGAACGTCTTGCCGAGCTTCGTATAGGCAAAGCCCGCGGCGACGAGGCCGATCAGCGCCGCGGCCATCACCTTGCGTTCGTTGCTCAAGGCCCAGTTCAATGCCGGTGCGTAAACGCGCTGGGCCGCGCGAACCACCAGAGGATCCCGATGTGAGGCAGATTTGAGCAGGAAGGACGTCGCGACCGGGATCACGGTGAGCGCAAGCAGCAGTGAGCCTGCGAGGGCGAAGATGATCGCGAGCGCGACAGGGATGAACAGCTTCCCCTCAAGGCCCTGCAGCGTCAGCAGCGGCACAAACACGATGATGATGATGAGGACGCCCGAGGCCACTGGCTCCAGGACCTCGCAGACCGAGCGGTACACCAGATGGATCAGGGGAATAGCTTTGCCGGGATCGTGGTGACCGAGGTTGCCGACGATGTTCTCGACCACGACGACCAGCGCATCGATCAGCATGCCGATCGCGATCGCAAGTCCGCCGAGGCTCATCAGGTTGGCCGACATTCCCACCACCCGCATGATGATCAACGCAATGACGATGGCCAGCGGCAGGCTGAGGGCGATCACCAGCGAGGCTCGCCAGTTGCCGAGGAAGAGCAACAGAAGAACGATGACGAGGGCGGTGGCCTCGCCGAGTGCTCGCACGACGGTCCCCACGGCGCGATCGACCAGGCGGCTGCGGTCATAGAATACGTTGATCGAAACGCTTTTCGGCAGCGAGGGCTGCAGTTCCGCGAGGCGGGCACGCACATCGCGGACGAGTTGTCCCGCGTTGGCGCCGCGCAGGCCGAGCACGAGCCCCTCGACGGTTTCGCCGCGCCCGTTCGACGTGACCGCACCATAGCGTGTCAGCGTCCCGACTTTGACGCTCGCGACGTCGTTGACGAAGATCGGTACCCCCTCGCGCACGTCCACCACGATGGCTTTGATGTCCTCGATCGAACGGATGCTGCCTTCGATCCGTACCAGGGCGCTGTCCTCGCCCTGATTCACCCGTCCGGCGCCATCGTTGCGGCTGTTTGCTTCGATCGCACGGCGAAACAGCTCGTAGGAAATGCCGCGAGCGGTGAGCGCGTCGTTGCGCGGAACAATCTCGAAGGCACGCACGTAGCCGCCGAGCGCGTTGACGTCTGCAACGCCCGGCACCGTACGCAGGGCCGGACGGATTACCCAATCGAGCAGGGTTCGACGCTCGGCGAGCGAAAGCTCGGCACTGTCGATCGTGAACATGAACATTTCGCCCAAGGGGCTCGTGATCGGCGCAAGACCGCCGCTTACCCCGTCGGGAAAATCACGTGAGATGTTCGACAGTCGTTCGGAAACCTGATTTCGCGCCCAGTAGATGTCGGTACCGTCTTCGAAATCGACGGTGATGTCGGCGAGCGCATATTTCGTGGTTGAACGCAGGATCTTCTTGTTCGGCAGCCCGAGCAGCTCAAGCTCGACCGGCACCGTGATCCGCTGCTCGACCTCTTCGGGAGTGAGGCCCGGTGCCTTCATGATGATCTTCACCTGAACCGGCGAGACGTCGGGAAACGCGTCGATCGGCAGGCTAGGCAGGAGGACAGCACCGGCGCCGATCAACAGCAAGACGCTCAGTACGACGAACAGCCGCTGTGAAAGCGCGAATGCGACCAGGTGCCGGAGCATTTATTGGCCAAGTCCCGAGAGAATGCCGCGAAGCGCCGAGATGCCGCCGACCGCGATCTCGTCACGATCGGTAATCGGCCCGGTTATGACCACATGGTCCTGGTCTTCGGCCAGGAGCGTGACCGGAACGAGCCGAAAACCGCCGTCGAAGGCGACGAATACCGACGTCTGCTCGCCCCGCCTGGTCAGCCCCGCATAGGGAATCTCCCAGGCGCTTTCGCCGGCGGAGAGGAAGCCGATGCGCGCCGCGGCCGTCTGGCCGGGATGCAGTTCGCCGTCGTTGGCAACTTCCGCGCGGACCAGGATGGTCTGGGTCGCGGGATCTGTTGTCTCGGAAACCAGTACGACCTTGCCGGGCGTGGAATAGCCCTCGATTTCGACCTTCGCACCGACGCGGATCGCGCGAATGTTTGCGGCGGGAACTGCGATTTCGGCCCATAGCGGCGACAGCCGCGCCAGCTTGACGAGCGGCGCGGATTGTTCGAGCCGCTGCCCCGGCGATATCACGACGTCGACCACGGATGCGCTCTGCGGCGCGTTCACAGTGAGTGTGGCGCTGATTGCCGCTTCCTGGCCGAGGCGCGAAATTGCCTCGTCGGACATTCCGCTCAGACGCAGCATCTGCCGGCGTTCGGCGGCGACGAGCGTCGCCTGGCGCGCCTCGGCCTGGCTCGCCTCCAGCACGCGTTGTGGCACGGCCTTGCCCTCGAACAGATCCATGTTGCGCTTGAGCTGCTGGGTTGCGAGCAGCTCCTGGGCCATCGCGTGCAGGTAGTCGCGCTGCTGGGAGACGAAGCTTGGACTTTCCAGGGTGACCAGCGGCTGGCCGACCGAAATGCGATCGCCCCGGCCGACCGAGAGGCTGGCGACCATACCGGCTACGGGGGCGCTGACGACCCACAATTGCGGCGTGGGAATCACGATCTGGACGGGGTAGGGCAGCGTCAGATCGGTCTTGCTTGCGATCGGATGAACGACGCGCACGCCGAGGTTCCGCGCCTGCGGCTCGCTCAGCTTGACTTCGTCCTGTGCTCCGAGCACCGGGGGCGAAGAGCCAAAGACGAACGCGAACAGGACGCCGGCAGCCAGTTTCCGAACGCCGATCGGAAGGCGAAACCCATGTTGAAGCTGCATCGCAGGCTGGTCCGAGATAACGTAGTGATACGTTAATCCCGCATGACACGATCGGGTTGATTTGCATCAACCGGCGACAGCTGCGCGGCTCAGCGCCTCACGATTGAACCGGACCGCCCGATCAGGCGGGCGAGCTGCTTGAAGCGGCTGCCGACGCGGTCGGCGACGAGATCGCCGAGCCTGTGCTCGAACACCAGCATCAGGTTGCGGCCCCGGCTACGGAAATGCGTGGCGGGCAGCACGCCAGGACGCGCCGCCGAGATCAAATGCGCGACGCGAAATGCCGCGCCGAGGAGGCGGGCGCGCTCGAGCTGCGTCGGTGTCAGCAGCTCCTGCATGGTCAGCGGTGGCTGGTTCTCTTCGCTCAGGCCCGCATAGCGATAGAACACCGACAGTCCGACGAAGGCGCGCTCGCGATGGTCGATCGCGCCGAAATTGGCGTTGACCACGAGGCTCAGCGTCTGCTCGCCGCGATGGTCAGGATGGACGCGCCAGCCGATGTCGGACAGCAGGCAGGCGGTGTGGCGCAGGCGGCGATCCTCCTCGGTCTCGCGCAGCTTCACGACGCGCGCCAGCCGGTCGGTCCAGGCGATCAGCTCGCGGGCGTGCTTGGCCGAGCGCGACAGCAGCTCGTTCAGCTCTTCCGCGGCGCAGATCAGTCCATCCTTGTTGCGCTCGGACTCCGGCAGCTTCTCGTGCAGCAGGCCCTCGCGCACGCCGAAGGTCGAGAACACGATGGTCTTCGGCTTTGCGACCCGGATGATGTGCTCCAGGACGAGCGCAGCATAGGTGAGGAGAGGGCGCCGTGCATCGGCCACGACCTCGATGTCGGCGAGCATGTCGGCGGCGGCGAGCCGCCGCAGGCGGCGGGCAAAATCGAGCGCCTCGGCCGCTTGTATGGAATAGCCGTGCATCACCTGGAGCGGGTAGCCGCTCTGGATGATGTGGATGCGCGCGAGCGCGCGCCAGGTTCCGCCGACGGCGTAGAAGGTGCGGCCGCGACCGGCGGCGAGCAGGTCGACCTCGTCGATCGCATCGCGCACGATGCGGTCGGCGCGCTTGAGCGATTTGTGGGCGAGGTCCTGCAGCGCAAGGCCGCCGAGCGGCAGCGTCACGCCGCTGCGCACGCTGTTGCCGCGTACGTCGATCAGTTCGAGCGAGCCGCCGCCGAGATCACCGACGATGCCGTCGGGACGGTGAATGCCGGAGATCACGCCGAGCGCCGAGAGTTTTGCTTCGCGCGGTCCGGACAGGATCTCGATCTTCACGGCGCAGATGCGCTCGGCCTTCGCGATGAAGTCGGGGCCGTTGGAAGCATCGCGGCAGGCTGCGGTCGCGATCGCGAACACGCGGCCGACCTGCATCACGCGGCACAGCGCGCGAAAACGCTTCAGCGACGTCAGCGCCTTGTCGACGGCGTCAGGCGCGAGCAGACCCGTGCTCTGCACCTCCCGCCCGAGGCCGCACAGCGTCTTCTCGTTGAAGATCGGAATCAGGCTCCGTGCCAGCGCCTCGTAGACCACGAGACGAACCGAGTTGGAGCCGATGTCGATGACCGCGACGCTAGCGCCACGCCTGCGCGGCCGTTTCACGGCAAAGATCTCCGGTCAGGACTGATGGCGTTCGTTTCGGCGCGTGAGACGCCGCGGCGAGGATTCCTTGAGCGACTTTCCACGGCCAGACAGACTCGGATTTGTCATGAAGTAGTTGTGGACGTTGAAGGGCTCCTCGCCCTTCGCGGCCTTCATACGCGTTGAAGACCCGTCCGGCAACAATTGCCAGCTCTGCTCATTGTCCTTCAGATTCGCGACCATGATCTGTTCGAGAACCTGCTGATGCACCGTCGGATTTTGCAGCGGGCACAGTACCTCGACGCGGCGGTCGAGGTTGCGCGGCATCATATCGGCGGACGAGATATACACAGCCGCTTTGGCGCTCGGCAGGCCCTGGCCCATGCCGAAGCAATAGATTCGGCCGTGTTCCAGGAAGCGTCCGATGATCGACTTGACGCGGATGTTCTCCGACAGGCCGGGAATGCCGGGGCGGAGACAGCAGATACCGCGCACCACGAGCTCGACCTGGACGCCGGCTTGCGAGGCCTCGTACAGCGCGTCGATGATGTCGGGGTCGACAAGCGCATTCATCTTCATCCAGACCGCGCCGGGCTTGCCGTGACGGGCGTGCTCGGTCTCGCCCTGGATGTGCTCGATGATGCGCTTGCGCAAGGTCAGCGGCGACACCGCCATCTTTTCCAGATCGCTCGGCGCGGCGTAGCCCGTGATGAAGTTGAACACGCGTGCGGCGTCGCGGCCAATCGTCGGTTCCGAGGTGAAGTAGGAGAGGTCCGTATAGATGCGCGCGGTCACGGGGTGATAGTTGCCGGTGCCGGTATGGACGTAAGTGGTGAGGCTGCCGCCCTCGCGGCGCACCACCATCGAGAGCTTTGCGTGGGTCTTCAGCTCGAGGAAGCCGTAGACGACCTGCACGCCGGCGCGTTCGAGGTCGCGCGCCCAGCGGATGTTGGCCTCTTCGTCGAAGCGCGCCTTCAGCTCGATCAGTGCGGTGACGGATTTGCCGGCTTCTGCAGCTTCGGCGAGAGCGCGCACGATCGGCGAGTTGTTGGAGGTGCGATAGAGCGTCTGCTTGATCGCGACGACGTCGGGGTCGCGCGCGGCCTGTTGCAGGAACTGCACCACCACGTCGAAGGATTCGTAAGGGTGATGGACGATCAGGTCTTTCTGCCTGATCGCAGCAAAGATGTCGCCGCCATGCTCGCGCACGCGCTCGGGATGGCGCGGCACGTAAGGGGTGAATTCGAGGTCGGGCCGGTCGAGGCGGGTGAGCTGCGACAGCTCGTTCATGGCGAGCACGCCGTCGACCAGGAACACCTCGTCGTCGGATGCCGACAGCGCGTGTTGCACGAAGCTGCGCAGCTCCTCCGGCATCTTGGCGTCGATCTCGAGCCGAATCACCGATCCGCGGCGGCGGCGCTTCAGCGCGGTCTCGAACAGGCGGACGAGGTCTTCGGCCTCTTCCTCGATTTCGAGCTCGGAGTCGCGGATGATGCGGAAGGCGCCCTGGCCGTGAAGGCTGTAGCCGGGGAACAGGCGGTTGATGAACAGGCTGGTGGCCTGCTCCAGCGAGATCAGGCGGACCTTGCCCTCGGCCGGCAGGCGGATGAAGCGGTCGATCTTACCGGGCATGCGGATCAGCGCGTTCATCGGCTTGCCGTCGGCCTCGCGCGTGAGCTGGAGCGCGATGGTGAAGCCGAGGCTCGGGATGAACGGGAAGGGGTGGGCCGGGTCGATGGCCAGCGGCGTCAGCAGCGGGAACACGTTGTTGAGGAAATAGTCCTCGAGCCAGCTCCGCTCCGCCTTGGTGACGTCCTTGCCGTCGACCAGCACGATGCCGACCTCGGCGAGCGTGCCGCGCAGGTCGCGCCAGATCGCCTGCTGGTCCGAGGCAAGCCGGGAGACGGTGCGGTTGATCAGTGCGAGCTGCTCGGACGGGGTCAGACCGTCGGGCGCGCGTTCGGCAATGCCCTCGCGGACTTGCGCCTTGATGCCGGCAACGCGGACCATGAAGAACTCGTCGAGGTTATTTGCCGAAATCGACAGGAATCGCACCCGCTCCAACGCGGGATGGCTCGGGTTGACCGATTCCTCCAGGACGCGCCGATTGAAGTGCAGCCAGGACAGCTCGCGATTGATGAACCGCTCGGGGCTCGAAGCGATCGCCGGCAGACCCTCGGATTCCGTATCTTTCTCTTTTGTTTCAACAGTTTGCGCGGAGTCCATGAGAAGTCGGTCCATCAAAATTGCCCCAATTTGCGACTTACGCGCAAAACCGGCCGGAGCATGTGTTAGTGCGATGACGTTTCGATGACATTGATGTTCCGCCTCGGCACCGCGTCAAGCGGGCGTGAAGGGGCCATCCCGGTCAGACGTCCCGAAGCAGCTCGGCGGCAAGCGCCCTTGTGACGGGGCGGCCGAGCCGCAGCGCCTCGCCGTCGAGCAATTCCACGGCGCGCCGGGCGGCGGCCGACGACCGCTCCAGCCGGGTCGCAAGGTAGCTCACCACGCTCTCGTCCACGGCGAGCTGGCGATCGGCGCAGAACTTGATGATCAGGCCGCGGAACAGCCGGTCGTCCGGCGGCAGGAGCGAAATCACGGGAATCGTCCGAAGCCGGGAGCGCAGGTCCCGAAGTTCGACCTCGATCGCCGCCGGCGCCTCCCGTCCGGTGAACAGCACATACGCACCGTCCTCGCGGGCAAGGTTCATCAAATGGAAGAGGGCGCGTTCGTCGAAATCCCCGGCCTTGAGATCCTCCACCACCAGCGCGCCGGTCGCCAGTGCGCCGGGGACGCTGGCTGCGGTCAGCGCATTGGCCGTGGTCGAGCGGGCGCCTGATAACTCGGCCCAGATCGCGGCGAGATGGCTCTTGCCCGAGCCTTCGGGGCCGGCCAGCCACATGATCCGGTTTGGCCATTCCGGCCAGCTGTCGATCAGAGCAAGTCCGGCCGCATTGGCTGGGCCCTCGAGGAAATTGTCCCGGCTGAGGCTCTCCGCGTGCGGAAGCGAGAATGCCAGTTGTCGAGGATGAACGCGGCCTGCCACGCTTGCTTTGCTCCGTGCCGGCGCGCCGGCGCTGTCTGAAGATTCGACTTATTTGATCGAGAGTTGGCCCTTTACGGGGCCTTGTCCCGCCTCATTTGGCCTCGATCGTGCTCATGTGCCGCAGCCACTCGAGGAGATAGAGCGACACGGAGGACAGTGTGAACACCGTGACCAAGCCCATCAGCATTATATCATAGGGGGCCGGGTTGAAGCCGAATGCGAGGGCAGCCAGCACCAGCGCCGCATAGGCTACCTGGGCGACGGTGTTGAGCTTCGACACCTTCGAGGGCTTCATCTCGACCGGCTTGTCGAACAGCCAGGACACGATCACCGCGGCGACAATCATGATGTCGCGCGACACCACCAGGATCACGATCCAGCGCGGAATGTCGCCCCAGATCCCCAGCGACAGGTAGATCGAGACCAGCAAGGCCTTGTCGGCCAGCGGATCGAGCAGGGCGCCGAGTTCGCTGGTCATGTTGAAGCGCTTGGCCAGGAAACCGTCCACGGCGTCGCTGACGCCCGCGATCAGGAAGACGGCGAACGCCACCTCCATTTGGCTCGACACGATGGCCCAGACGATGATCGGGACCAGCATGATGCGGCCCAGGGTAATGATGTTCGGAATACTCACACGGCGCTTCCCGGCACCCGGCCTGACCTCGAATCCGGCCCGTTTGAAGGCTGAACCGGTTGATATCTACATAGTATAGGGCGGGGCGCCATGCGAGCCATTGCGCGTCCCCGGAATTCGACGTAACCAGCCGCAAACCCACTGGAAATCGGGCATGACCGACCGCAAAAACGGCCTCACTTACGCCGATTCAGGCGTCGATATCGACGCGGGCAACCGCCTGGTCGACCTGATCAAGCCAATGGTGCGCGCCACCGTGCGGCCGGGAGCCGATGCCGAGATTGGCGGTTTCGGCGGCCTGTTTGACCTCAAGGCGGCCGGCTTCAAGGACCCCGTCCTGGTCGCGGCCACCGATGGCGTCGGCACCAAGGTCAAGATCGCGATCGAGACCGGCCTGCATGGCGGGATCGGCATCGACCTCGTCGCCATGAGCGTCAACGACCTCGTGGTGCAGGGCGCCGAGCCGCTGTTCTTCCTCGACTATTTCGCCTGCGGCAAACTCGACCCTGAGGCCACTGCAGCCATCGTCGCCGGCGTCGCCGAGGGCTGCCGCGAATCCGGCTGCGCCCTGATCGGCGGCGAGACCGCCGAGATGCCTGGCCTCTACAAGGACGGCGACTACGATCTGGGCGGCTTTGCCGTCGGCGCCGCCGAGCGCGGCACGTTGTTGCCGCGCAAGGATATCGCCGCGGGCGACGCCGTGATCGGCCTTGCCTCGTCGGGCGTGCATTCCAACGGCTTCTCCCTGGTGCGCAAGATCGTGGAACAGTCCGGCCTCGGCTTCGGGGCGCAGGCGCCGTTCGCGCCGGTCATGACGCTTGGCGGTGCGCTGCTGACGCCGACGCGGCTCTACGTCAAATCCTGCTTGCGTGCGATCCGCGAAACCGGTGCGGTGAAGGGCCTCGCCCATATCACCGGCGGCGGTTTCACCGATAACATTCCGCGGGTGTTGCCGAACCATCTCGGCGTCGGCATCGACCTCGCCCGCCTGCCGGTGCTGCCGGTGTTCAAATGGCTGGCGGCGCAAGCCGGCATCGCCGAGCTCGAAATGCTGCGCACCTTCAATTGCGGTATCGGCATGATCGCGATCGTCGAGCCTGACAAGGTTGACGAAGTCGTGCGGGTCTTCACCGATGCAGGCGAGACCGTGGCGCAGCTCGGCACGGTGATCCCGGCCGAAGGCGAGCACCGCGTCGTCTACAACGGCCAGCTCGATCTGGCGCTGTGATGAAGCGGCGCGTCGCCATTCTGATCTCGGGGCGCGGTTCCAACATGGCCGCGCTGATCAAGGCAGCAAGCGCGGCCGACTTTCCGGCGGAGATTTCGCTGGTCATTTCGAACAAGGCCGATGCGCTCGGTCTCGAACGGGCCAGGGCAGCCGGCGTGAAGACGCTGGTGATCGAGAGCAAGCCGTTCGGCAAGGACCGCGCAGGCTTCGAAAAGGTGCTGCAGGCCGCGCTCGACGAGCACGGCATCGAGCTGATTTGCCTCGGCGGCTTCATGCGCCTGTTCACCGCTGAATTCACCAAGGCCTGGTACGGGCGGATGCTCAACATCCATCCGTCGCTGTTGCCTTCATTCCCCGGGCTCGACCCGCACGGCCAGGCCTTGCGCGCCGGCGTGAAACTGTCCGGGTCGACGGTGCACTTCGTGATCCCCGAGACCGATGCAGGCCCGATCGTGATGCAGGGGGCTGTACCCGTCAGCGATCACGACACGGCCGACACGCTGTCCGAGCGCATACTCGAAGTCGAGCACCGCATCTATCCTGCGGCACTGAGCCTGCTTGCGAGCGGGAAGGTCCGCATTGAGGGTGACGTGTGCAAGACTGCGGGAAGCGCGGCGTCGGAGAATTTTCTGGTTGCGCCGGTGGTGACCTGAAGCGCGGTCGCGTTTCGCCTTCCCAAATGAAATCCCCCGGCAGAGCCGGGGGCATCGTCATGATCTCTCGCGTGTCGTGAGAAATCAGGAGACCTTGAGGTTCTCCGCGGATGTCTTGCCGCGGTTCTCCACGAGGTCGTATTCAACCACCTGGTTCTCGTTCAGGGTCGAGAGGCCAGCACGCTCAACGGCAGAGATATGGACGAACACGTCCTTGTCGCCGCCGTTCGGCTTGATGAACCCGTAGCCCTTGGTCGGGTTGAACCATTTGACGGTGCCCTTTTGTGGCATCGTTAGTCTCCTCCGCTAGATACTAAAAAGACGCGGCCGCTTTTTCGCGCGCCACGTCACAAACGGGCTTCCGGAAGTCTGTTCGAGTCTTGAGTCTGTCGCGAAACGCACAGTCGAGCGGCCAATTCCGATTGTGTACGATATTCCACCACGAAAACCACGCGCTAGCAAGGCGCGCGCGAATTTCAAGACTGCATCGAAGATGCCCCGCTGCAATTTGCGACCTGTGGCAGCGGAACCACAATCAGGGGCAATCGCCTTGGCGGTAGTGTGCCAAACGGTTGACCCCTCGTGGCAGTTCAGCACAAATCGCCGCATCTGCTCGCCATCCGTGTTGTATTTTCGCGGGCCGCCTTTTGCTTCGGGATTAGTCGTCATGTGCTGCACTGAGCAGCCCCAAGGGATACGGCAGACGATCGGGCTGGACCGTGTCCGCCGGATCATGACGGCAATTGCCGTGGCCCTGTTAGTTACCGTGATGATGCCGGTTGCATCAGGCTTCGCGCAGACCCCGACGCCGGCGGCGTCTCCGACGCCGGTCCCGTCGCCGACACCGAGCCCGACAGCGACCAATGTCAACCAGTCCGCCGGCAGCAGCACGCTCGATCTCGGCTCGAACTTCCTGGAGCGCCTCGGCAACCAGGCTTCCAGCGGCATCAACCGGGCCTCACGCACCAATCCGGGTGGGGGCGGCGCGTCCGAGAGCACCGAGGGTCCGCGCTATCGCACCTGGTACGAGGGCTACGGGATCTCGATCCGGACCGATGCGCAGGGTGACTTCGTCGGCGACAAGCGCAAGACATTCGGCGGTGTCGCCGGCTTCGGCGCGCGGATCGCGCCGGGCGTCAATCTCGGCTTCTCCGTCGACCAGAGCCATACCGACATCGACGTGCCGCTCGCGCTCCAGTCGGCCACGCTCGACCTGACCCAGGTCGGCTTCAACGGCTCCATCGACAAGGGGCCGTGGACCTGGGCCTTTGCGGTGGTGCACGGCTTCGGCAAGGTCCATTCTATCAGGGATACCGGCTTTGGCCTCGCAACCGCGGGCTATCGTGCCGCGGTCGACGGCGCGCTGACCGAGATCGGCTATTACTGGACCAAGGACCAGATGCGCGTCGTGCCCAAGGGTGCGCTCGAATATGTGCGCGCCACCGGCGCGGCATTCCAGGAGGCTGGCGGCCTCGATCCCCTCAACGTCGGTTCGAGCGCGATCGCACGCGCGCGCGTCATGATCGGCGCCGAGATCGGGCGGTACTTCATCTTCGACCGGAAAATTCTGGACCTGTCAGCCTACGGCAAGTTCGTCGACAATTTCTATCAGGACCTCGGCTCGGTGCAGGTCAGCCTGGGGACCCAGAACATTATCGTCCCCGGCATCGGCGAGAGCCGCTACGGCATGGACGCCGGTGCCGCGGCCTCGCTCAGCCTGACCAATACCGCGCGGCTCTACGTCAATTACGACGGCAAGTTCCGCAACGAGCTGACCTCGCACCAGGGCACGGTCGGCTTCGAATACCGCTGGTAATCGGAGCACATCCTGAGACGCCGTCCTTCTCCAAACAGACAGGGCGAGGGCGACGACCGGACGCGGTACCTTGGTAGGCGGGGTGGCTGCCAAGTCCGAAATCGGCACCGTCAAGGGCACGAGGAGCAGCGCGGGGGGAATATTCAGCCATCCTTAAATCACTTCCGCCAAGCTTTATGCCTCACGCGGTCGGATAAATCGGATGAGGCTCAAACTCATATCGTCTGTGGCGATCAAATCGCCTTCGCAGCGCGCGCTCACCGATTATTGGGATCAATTGTCGGCCGGCCGGCGCTTCCCCGCCTTCACGGAACTTGACGCAACGGCCTTATCGCACGATCCAAAGCAGCTCGTGGTCTGGAGTATCGAGGGCAAAGGGCCCCGCCAGAAGTTCCGCGCGTTGTACCAGGGTGAGAACGTATCGCAGGCTTTCAACTCGGACTGGGCCGGCAAGACCATGGAAGAGGTCGTGCCGATGTCGTTGCGGCGAGTGACGCTGGATGCCGCAAAGCAGTGTGCGGACACAGGTGCTGCCGTCTACATGATCATTTCGACCATTGGCCCCAACGGCCGGCGTGTGGAATGTCACCGTCTGCTATTGCCGTTTGGCCGTGACGGGGCCGTCGAACAAATCCTCGCGTCGCTGCAGCTGACTATCGCCAACACACGGCGTCGGGTCCTCGGCGATTTCAAGATGCAAGCCGATATCGTATTCTCGGGTCTGATCAGGCCGAGCGCGACCGTGAAGCAGCCGGACCTCGCTGTATCGAACAGCGAGCCGGACAAGACAGCGGCGGCCGGGCGCGATAATCGCAAGTTACCGCGGCGTGCCGTGAAACGCGCTGCCAGGATCAGCTTTGCCGGCAAAAGGCTGACCTGCATGGTGCGCGATATTTCCGCCAGCGGTGCTTTAATCGAGGACGCAAATCTTGCGCTGGTTCCGGACAATTTCCGCCTGGTGATGGAAATGGAATCGGCGGAACGGCGCTGCACGGTGGTCTGGCGCAAGCCGAAGCGGATTGGCGTGCGCTTCGGTTGATGAATTGCCCGCAGTCAACTCATCGGCCGAGAACCTCACAGCCGCCGGATGGTTGAGTTTGCGCCGACAGAAGTTTGACGAATCCGCTTGGCGACTTAAGCCGGCGTCGTCGCGACATAGTCCGTCAATCCGAAGGCCTCGCGTGCGGCCGTCATCATCGGCACCAGCGCATTCGGATGGACGAATTCGTCGCGGAAACAGGGATAGGTCCTGGGATCGAAGATCTGCTTCAGCCAATCGACCACGATCTTGTGCCGCTCGGAGGCGCGGAACTCCTTGTGATAGGTCAGCCAGAGATCGGCGTGGTGGCTGACGCCGAGGTCGATGGCGACGAGCGGCGCGCCGAGCGCGATCGACACCGTCGGCAGGAAACCGACGCCGGCGCCGCGCTCGACCGCATAGAGCACCCCGACCGAGGAGTTGGTCTTGATTCCGACGATGCCGTCGAGGGATTTCAACCCGAGCACGCGGGCATAGGCGCTGTCGTCGACCTGCGGTGCGCTCTGCTTGATGATGCGGTGGTTCGGCAATTCGGCGAGCGTCGCCGGTACACCGTAGAGATCTGCATAGTCCCTCGAGACGAAGGGATAGATATGCAGCCGGCCGAGTTTGGCGACGATGAGATCGGGATTGGTTGGCGGCTCGAGCTGGATGGCGATGTCCGACTCCAGTCGGGCGACGTCGGCCTGCTCCATGGCACAGCGCAGGTCGACGGTGATCTTGCGATAGGTCTTCTGGAAGTCGATCAGCCGCGGCAGGATCCAGAAATTGCCGGGGCCTTCCGTCACCGCGACGCGCACGGTGCCCGACGTGTCGTTGGAGGATCGTGAAGCCCGGCGGAAGACGTTGAAGGCGTGCTGCTCCATATGCGCGACGTCGGCGATCATCGCAGCGCCTTCGTCGCTCAGCGTGAGCCCGCTCTGGTCACGCAGGAAAAGCTTGCAATCGATGCTCTCTTCGAGCCGGTCGATCCTGCGCATCAATGTCGTGGAGGTGACGCCGAGCTCTTCGGCGGCATTGCGGAAACTTTTAAATTTTGCGCAGGCTAAAAACAATTTCAAATCGTCCCAGGACGCATTTAGCGCTTCTTCATGGTGCTGCATCATTGCAGCACCCCGGTGCAATACTTGCTGCATACTCCTGATCTCCGGCCGCTAAGCTTCCGCCGATAGGGACGTGCAAAACTCCTGAACGATAGAGGGACGACATGAGTATGGAAAGGGGCCTGTTTGCCCCAAGGCATGATTTCGACGCCCTGCCGCTGAGCCCCGAGGTGGATGTGCGCTGCGCGCAATTTTCCGAAATCTCTGTGCTCGCGGAGATGGCGCACCGCCTGGTGCCGGGCGTTCAGATTGGGGCGATGGAGCTGGCGAAATATTTCGCGTTCGATCCGCAGAGCATCCTGACCTTCTCCCGGAAGGGCAATCTGCTCGGCGGCATGGCCTTCCTGTTTCTCAACGACCGCGGGCATGATGCATTGCTGCTCGACGATATCTGTCTGACCGCGCCCGAAACGCGTTATCTCGCTTCGGCAAATGAGGACGTCGCAGCCATCTACATCTGGGCGATCGCGACGACCGGCCGAGGCATCGCTGGTCTTGGCAAGGCTGCGGCTCATCTGCGGCAGATAAGATTTCGCGGCGCGGACTGCTATGCGCAGCCGTCAACCGTGGCCGGACGCGAGATCATGAAGGCGACCGGATTCGAGCCCGTTTCAAGCTTCCAGCCCGATCTCTGGTGTTACGAGCGTCCCTGGCATCGGCAGCCGATACGCATGCCGGGCGCGATCATCCAAGCAAGGAGTTTCACAGATGCACGGCACTAGGATTCCCCTCGCCAGGCCCGACTCCCGCGCCATCACCGTTCGCTTGGCGCGCGATCCGAGCGACCTCATGCTGGTGACAGCCATTCGCTCCGCGGTCTATCTCGCCGAGCAGGATTGCCCGTTCGAAGAGGAGTTCGACGGCAACGACATGGTCGCTGCGCATTTCATCGGCTACATCGGCAATGAACCTGCGGGCTGTTTGCGCGTGCGCTTCTTCGGCGATTTCGCCAAGGTCGAACGGCTTGCGGTACGGCACCAATATCGGCGCTCGCGTCTTTCGTTCAAGCTGGTGCAGGCAAGCATCGACTTCGTGAAGCGCAAGGGTTTTCGCAAGATCTACGGCCAGGCGCAGGATCGATTGGTCGATTTCTGGGCTCATTTCGGCGCCAAGCCGCTCGGCCACAACAGGAAGATCACCTTCTCGGATTTCTCCTACACGGAGATGCTGCTTGAGATCGAGCCGGGGCCGGATGCGATCACGCTTGACAGCGATCCCTACGTGATCATCCGTCCCGAGGGCGACTGGGACCGCCCGGGCGTGCTCGATGCCTCGGCAGGGCGGGCCGTAACCTCGCCCCTGCGGGACCTTGCACTCGCCGATCGTTGAAAAGGGTGCAGCTCTGCGCAAGACGATGCCGGTCTCCCACGACGATCCGCTGGTCCTGATCTGCGCGGACCTTCAGGTGGAATATCTGATCCCAGGGCGTCGCCACGTCGTGCTCGACGATGACGCTGCCACCATGCGCTGTCTGGGGCTGCTGGCGCTGTGGCGGAGCAATCTCTGGCCGGTGATGCATTTGAAGCGGATCGCGCAGGCGGCGTGGTTCAATCCGTCATCCAGGCTGACGGATTGGATGGCGGAGGCCAGGCCGCGTCCGGGCGAGATGACGTTTGAACATCCGCTGCCCTCGGCCTACAGCTCGTCGCGTTTCGCCGATTACATGTCCAGCGTCCGCAATCTGCGTTGCGTGATGACCGGTTTTTCCCTCGACGAGACCATCCTGGCGACAATCGTCGAGGGGTTTCATCGCAGCCACCGCTATCAGGTGATCACCGATGCCGTTGCCTGCCGCCAGCCGGGCACCGACGAGGCGGCCGCCTATAGACGGTCGGTGGTGAATGTCATTGCCAACTTTGCTACAATCCAGTCCAGCGCCGAACTGATCAGAGCCAGCGGCGCCGTCGCGGTCTAGGCTGCCGCGATCGGCGGATTGATGGGGTGGGACATTGTCTCGGGAGGACGAACTCAAGCAGCTGGCGAGCGATCTGTCGCTGGCCGTCGAGGCGGCGCGCCGGATCGGTCTGCCTACGACCGTCTATCTGCTGTCGATGGCGCTGGCCGAGGTGAGGGAAGCCGCGGCGGACGGCGACGGGAGTGACGACGGCGCGGCCTAAAGCATGATCCGGAAAAGTGCGAAGCGGTCTGCGATCCGGTCAGAAGCGGCCGACGGCACGCATCAGGATCTTGGATGCGTCGTCAGCATTATTGCCTGCATAGGCAACAAACTGATCGGGCCGCACCAGGATCTGCCCCGCCTCGTATTTCTCGCGGCCGCCTGACGCCGTGTCCTCAATCACCTTCAGCGGAGTGCCAAGCCACGCGGCGGCTTGCCTGAAAGCGGCTGCCGCGGCGCCATCCGCCAGATCAATCAGCGTGAAGCCGTCGCCGAGCTCCTCGAAGACGTTCTTGCCTGATGACAGAGGTTGCGGCGCCAAATGATGGCCGGCGCGCGCTGCATAGGCGTGCGAACCGATTGCGCTGCTGACGCCGCCTGTGGGCCCGAAAACGATTGGCGATCCCTCGTAATTTGGCTCGAAGGCGTTGACTTCCGCGCGTGCGCCAGACTGCCTGGCGAGCCAGGCAGCCTCGAAATCCGCCCGATCTCGCGCCGGATCATGCTGCCGGAGAAAATCCCGGTCGCGGAAGATCGATGTTTCGATGAAGTCGCGTGCGGTCGATGCGAAGACGGGGCGACGTTCTGCGTCGTAGCTGTCGAGCAGGCTCGCAGGCGCCCAGCCCTGCAGGGCCCCGGCGAGCTTCCACGTTAGATTGACGGCGTCCTCGAAACCGCTGTTGATGCCATAGCCGCCATAGGGCGGATGGCTGTGTGCGGCGTCACCGGCGATGAAGACGTGGCCTGCGCGATAGCTGTCGGCCAGCGTGAAACGCAGATCCCAGAAACCGATGTGCTCGATGTCGACATCGAACTCCGCACCCGCCGCCTCGTGCAGCAGGCGCCTGAAATCGAAATTGTCGGCCGTGGTGTCGGCGGGGACCGGGGCGTGGAAGAACCAGGTGGTGCCCAGATCGACCCGGCCGAAGAACTTCCAGTAGCCGTCGAGATCCGGATGCAGCACGCTGTAGAAGGACTTGCCCGGAAACCTGCCGAGCAAGCGGTGCAATTCGGCGGAGCGAAACACCAGCAAGACCATCAGTCGATCATGGTCGGAACGGGTCTGCGTTATGCCGGCGCGCTCGCGCACGACCGACCGGCTGCCGTCGCAGCCGACGACGTAATCGGCACGCAGGCTTTGCTGCAGTCCCTCACGATTGACGATATCGAGGATGACGCCGTCGGCTTCAGGCCGCACGTCCTGGCATGTCCATCCGTAGCGCAGATCGATGGCGGGGAGTTGCGCTGCCCGTTGCCGCAACACCGCTTCGGTCGCGTATTGCGGCAGGCGCTCATTGTCGGTGAAGTAAAATGGCCGAACCAGTTCGCGCTGCAGCCAGTTGTAATTGTCGCCGCTGAGCAGCGTGCCGTGGCTGGTCATTCCACCGATGCCGTAGTCGGGTGGAATGGTGCGGGCCGCCCGCAGCGCCGCCTCCGCGCCCCAGAAATGGAAATGCTCCATCGTCCGCTGGGTGAGATTCTGTCCCTTCGGGATCGGCTGCGGCTGCTCGTAGCGTTCGACCACGATGGTCTTGATGCCGCGCAGGCCAAGGCCGATCGCCAGGCCCATTCCGACCGGTCCGCCGCCAACGACGACGACCGGCGCGTGGATGTTCGCCTCAGCCTGCCTCACATCGTTTCCCCGTGCGTGTTCCGCGCCAATTCCAGGCGCGATCATCCGCCGTCATGGGGTGTTGCCGGTATCTCGTCAAGTAAAATCTCAATATGTGAGACTATGTTGTCTCACTTTCGACGGCATCGGAGATCTGCCGGGCCGCTTCGCGAACCTCCGAGCTGATGCGATCGATCAGCTCGCCATTGGCATGTTGGCCGGCGATCGTGATGCAAAGGCTTGCGGTCGGATAGCCTGCATCGAGGATCGGGGCGGCGATCCCGACCGCGCCCGGCGTCACTTCGCCGAAGGCGACGGCAACGCCGGCGCGCCGCACGCGCTTCAACGCAGCAAGGATGTCGTCGGGCGCGTCGCCGACGCCGATGCTGCGCAGATCGACAGCGTATCGCGTCACCAGCGGCATGACGCGCTGCTTGGGCAGAAAGGCCATGATCGAGCGCGCGATCGCGCCGCGCCCCATCGGCATCGGTCTGCCGCGCGGATAGCTACTGACCGGATTCACGGCGGATGCGATCGAGGCGACGCACAATATTTTATCGCCATACCAGCGCACGATCAGCGCCGTGCAGGGGTGCGCGGCCGTGAGGCGTTCCAGGTGCGGCGTAGCGGTTGCGATCAACGGATCGGAGCGGCGGCTGAGATAATCCATCTCGACCACGCGTGGGCCGAGTGCGAACCGGCCGCCGCGCGTCGGCATCAGGAAGCCGCTGTCCTTCAGGCTCTTCAGGTAGCGATACAGCGTCGGCCTGGTATAGCCGAGCTCGTTCATGAGCTCCTCGGGCGACCATTGCGGATGCGCCTCGGTGAAGAGATCGAGCACGGCAAGGACTCGATCCCGACTGTTTGCCTTGACCATATCGGCTCGATCCAGCTTCGTGTTCGGTCGTGTGACCCGGATTTGCGGAGGCCGCAAGACGACGGATACGGGCGGCTTGCACCGACAATAATCTCACTATAAGAGATTAAAGAAAGAAAAATAGTGCAGGGCTACCGGGGGAGGAGGCGCGCATGGCCGTCACAGCAACGGGCGAGGTCGTATCTGACACGATCGACGTCCCCGCCTATGTCGACCGTCAGCCGGTCGGTGCCTTCCAGATCCGTGTGCTGCTGGTCTGCGCCGCCGTGCTGTTCATCGACGGCTTCGACACCCAGGCTATCGGCTATGTCGCGCCCGCCGTGGCGCAGGAGTGGAAACTCGCGCGCGGCAGCCTCGGGCCGGTGTTCAGCGCCGGGCTTTTTGGCCTCATGATCGGCGCGCTGATCTTCGGTCCGATGGCGGACAGGATTGGCCGTCGCCGCATCATCCTCGCGAGCACGCTGGTGTTCGGCATCGGAACGCTGCTCACGATGTTCGCGCCTGATACGACCTGGCTGATCGCGTTGCGCATGCTGACCGGCCTCGGTCTCGGCGGCGCCATGCCCAATGCCGTCGCGCTCACGTCCGAATTCAGTCCGCATCGCCGTCGCGCCACCCTTGTCATGATGATGTTTGCCGGCTTTTCGGTCGGAGCCGCCCTCGGCGGGCTGCTTGCGGCCGCGCTCATCCCCGCCTTCGGCTGGCGTTCGGTGTTTCTGGTCGGCGGCCTCGTGCCATTGCTGCTGCTGTCGTTCCTGCTCAAGGCCCTGCCGGAATCGATCCGGTTCCTGGCCATGGTTGGCCGCCGCGACCATGAGGTGGCGGAGCTTCTGAAAAAGATCTCGCCGGGCGCGTCTTTCGCCGGCAACGCCAAATTCGTCGTTCTGGAGCCGAAATTGCCGGGCCTGCCGGTCGCACATCTGTTTGCGGAGGGACGCGGATCGGTGACGCTGCTGCTCTGGATCGTGTTCTTCATGAGCCTGCTCGACCTCTATCTGCTGTCGAACTGGCTCCCGACCGTGCTGAACGATCTCGGCGTCTCGGTGTCGGCTGCGGCTGCGATCGGCGCCATGCTGCAGGTCGGAGGCGTTGTCGGCACCTTTGCGCTCGGCCAGTTCATCGACCGCTTCTCGTTTCGCGCGCTGTCGCTGACCTATCTCGTCGCCGCGGCTGCCGTTGCGGCCATCGGCTTGGTGAGCCATTCGATCGTGCTGGTGACGATCGCGATCTTCGCCTCGGGCTTCTGCATCGTCGGCGGACAGATCGCCTCGAACGCGTTGACGGCCACCTTCTATCCCACGGCGATCAGGTCGACCGGAGTCGGATGGGCGCTCGGCATCGGCCGCATCGGCTCGATCGTGGGGCCGCTGGTCGGCGGGGCGATGCTGGCCCGCGACATGGGGGCGCAGCCGCTGTTTGCCGCGGCGGCGGTTCCGGCGCTGGTAGCCGCAATGGCCGCCTTCATGCTGGCTCGGCGGGACTAGCTCAGGCGGTGAAACGCCCAAACGGCAGCGCTGCTTTCCTGCAACGCTCATGTGCAGGCGTCGCCAACGAAATGGCGTTGCAAGTTGCGGCGCGCCGCAATAGCCAAGGTATCGACGTTTTGTTTGGACAAGCCTCGTCCCTGGATAGAGGCTGCGCCACAACGTCCGATGACGCACCAGCTAGGGAATCCCGTGATGACGATGCTGCCTAATTCGCAAGAAGCCCGGGATGTGGCTTACCAGCTCCACGCCTACACCAACGCGCGCACGCATCAGCAGGCAGGTCCCCTGGTGATCGAGCGCGGCGAGGGGCCTTACGTGTTCGATGCGTCGGGCAAGCGCTATTTCGAGGCGATGGCGGGCCTGTGGAGCGTCGGGCTCGGCTTCAACGAGAAGCGGCTGGTCGAGGCGGCGTATAAGCAGATGCAGGCGCTGCCGTTCTACCACACCTTCTCCGCCAAATCGCATGGGCCATCGATCGACCTCGCCGAGAAGCTGGTGGCGCTCGCGCCGGTGCCGATGAGCAAGGTGTTCTTCACCAATTCCGGCTCGGAGGCGAACGACACCGTCCTGAAGCTGATCGCCTATCGTTCGAATTCGCTCGGCCAGCCGCAGAAAAAGAAGATCATCAGCCGCATGCGCGCCTATCACGGCGTCACCATCGCATCCGCAAGCCTTACGGGCCTGCCCAACAACCATCGCTCGTTCGACCTGCCGCTGCCGAACATCCTGCACACGGGCTCGCCGCATTTCTACAAGGACGGCGCGCCCGGCGAGAGCGAGGAGGCGTTTGCGACGCGCCGCGCCGAAGAGCTCGACGCGCTGATCCAGAAGGAAGGGCCCGACACGATCGCTGCTTTCTTCGGCGAGCCGGTGATGGGGGCGGGCGGCGTCGTCGTGCCGCCGGCGACCTATTGGGACAAGATCCAGGCAGTGTTGAAGAAGTACGACATCCTGCTGATCGCCGACGAGGTGATCTGCGGCTTTGGCCGCACCGGCAAGATGTTCGGCTGCGAAACCTATGGCATCAAGCCCGACGCGATGGTGGTCTCCAAGCAGATCACCTCGAGCTATTTCCCGCTGTCGGCGATCATCATGAACGACCGCATGTTCGAGCCGATCGCGGACGAGAGCAACAAGATCGGCGTGCTCGGCCACGGCTTCACCGCCGGCGGCCATCCGGTCGGCTCGGCGGTTGCGCTGGAAAACCTCAAGATCATCGAGGAGCGCGGCCTGGTCGCGCATGCCGCCGAGCTTGGCGGTTACATGCAGGGCAAATTGCGCGAGCTCACCAGCCATCCGCTGGTCGGCGAGGTCCGCGGCGTCGGCATGATCGCAGCGCTCGAACTTGTGCTCGACAAGGGCCGCAAGACTGCAGCCGCGACTCCGGGTGCGGTGGGCGGCATGGCCAGCCGCATGCTGCAGGAGCGCGGCGTGATCTTGCGCAACATGCTGGATGCCCTCGCCATTTGCCCGCCGCTGATCACCACCAAGGCCCAAATTGATGAGCTGGTCGCGGCGATTACGGGGGTGTTGGACGATATGAAGCCCGAAGTCGCAAAGCTGCCGCAGGCGTAGGGTCTCTGTCGCTTCGTCAGAAGGTTCGGTCTCGTACCGTCACCCTGAGGTGCTCGCCTCTTCGGCGAGCCTCGAAGGGCGACGGCCCGACTGGCTGCAGCGGGGTGTTCATCCTTCGAGGCTCGCGGCGCGATGCTTTGCATCGTGCCACTCGCGCCTCAGGATGACGATCTAGCTTTGGCTGGCTACGCCCGCTGAACCCCGACCACGCGGCCTTTCTCGATGGCCAGCGCCAGCTCGCCGCGCTTCAGCTTCAATGCCGCTTCGCCGAACAGCTCGCGGCGCCAGCCGCGCAAGGCCGGAACGTCGGCCTGATCGTCAGCGGCGATCTCCTCGAGGTCATCGACGGTGGCGATCACCTTGCTCGCCACTGCATGGCGCTCGGCGGTCATGCGCAGCAGTACCTTCAACAGCTCGACAGTCGCCGCACCGTTGGAATTGTTGCGCGGTTTCTCCAGCTTCGGCAGCGTCGAGAAATCCCGCGCCAGACCGCGCTCGACGGCGGCGACGATATCGGCGCCCCATTTGGATTTCTCAAACCCCTTCGGCACCGAGCGCAGATGGGCGAGCTTCTCCAGCGAGTTCGGCGCGTGGGTGGCGATATCGGTGATGGCCTCGTCCCGCAGCACACGGCCGCGCGGCACGTCGCGGCTTTGGGCCTCCTGCTCGCGCCAGGCGGCGACCTCCATCAGCACCGCAAGGTCCTTCGGCTTGCGCACCCGCGTCTTCAGCCGTTCCCAGGCGCGCTCGGGGTGGAAGTCGTAGGTCTTGGGCGAGGTCAGGATCTCCATCTCGATCGAGACCCATTCGCTGCGGCGGCGCTTCTTCAGGTCGGCATCGAGCGCGGCGAACACATCGCGCAAATGCGTGACGTCGGAGACCGCGTAGTGCATCTGCTCCTTGGTCAGCGGCCGCCGCGACCAGTCGGTGAAGCGGTGGGTTTTGTCCGGGCGATGGCCGGTGACCTTCTCGACCAGGGCGTCATAGGCGATGCTGTCGCCGTAGCCGAGCACCATCGCTGCGACCTGGGTGTCGAACACCGGGTGCGGGATGATGTTGGCCTGGTGCCAGATGATCTCGATGTCCTGGCGCGCGGCGTGAAACACCTTCAGCACGCTCTCGTTGGCCATCAGCTCGAAGAACGGCCTGAGGTCGATGCCCGCGGCCAAGGTGTCGATGACGACCGCTTCCTCGGGGCTGGCCATCTGCACCACGCACAGCAGCGGGTAGTAGGTGGTCTCGCGCAGGAACTCGGTATCGACAGTAATGACGGGGTGCTTGGCCAGCCGGCTGCAGGCAGCCGCGAGGTCAGCGGTGGTGGTAATCAAATCCATGAACGGCCCATGACACTTGGTATCAGCCGTTCTGCCGAAAGTGCTGTGATGTCAAGGGGCTCTTGACGAATTCGAGCCTTGCATTGGGGGTGGAATCGCCGGAAGCGGCGAAAATTCCTATTCGTAACGGATCCGGTGCGAGGATTTGCGGGCGCAGGGCAGCGCCACCACGACCAGACACATTCCAACCAGCGCCAGACCCAGGAACTCGAAAACCAGCAAATCCACGGCGGAAATCTCCAGAAACATTGGTAGATTTGTCGGGGCTGCGTTGAGGGTCTGTTAATTCTCGTGGTTACCGGCGGCGGGGCGAGCCGGATGGTGGACGGGGAGTTAACGCCGGTAACCGTCCAAAACGACTTCGGCGCCCCGCATGGCGGAGCGCCGACGTTCGTTGGCCGCTGCTCTGGTCCTTACGGCAGCTTAAGCGAGGTCTCCGCATTGTAAGGCTTCAGCGTCTCGTCGGCGGCCTTCTGGGCGGCGACGAGGGCGTCCTTCGGCTGCTTCTTGCCGTTGAGGACCAGCATCACCTCGTCTTCCAGGTTCTTGCGCACCGGCACGGTCTTGTAGGTCGCGAACCACGGCTTTGCGACGTCGAGCTGCTCGACGGCGGTCTTGGCGTCGGGGTTCTTGCTCAGGAAGTCGACCATGTCGGGCGTCTTGTAGGCGGCCATGTTGGGCGCGAAATAGCCGGTGGCGCGGCTCCACCAGGCGCTCTTCTCGGGCGAGGTCATCCACTTGATCAGCGTCCAGGCGGCCTTCTGCTTGTCGGCTTCGACGCCGGCCGGAATGATCAGCGAGGCGCCGCCGATCGGCACGGCGTTGCGGACATTGCGCGGGATGAAGGCGACCTTGTAGGCGAACTTGGCGTTCTCGCGCACGTAAGTCAGCGAGCCCGTCGACAGCATCATCATCGCGGCGTTGCCGGAGATGAAGGAGGTGCTGACGGCAGGGCCAGGCGTGGCGCCGGGCGGATGCACCTTGTGCTTGGCGATGAGATCGTTCCACCAGGAGAGCGCACCGAGCATCGAGGGCGTGTCGTAATAGACCTCGCCGCCGAACTCCTCGTTGTAGTAGCGCCCGCCATTGCTCATGGTGAGCGTTTCCATCATCCAGCCGCAATAGTCATAGGCGCAGGGGATTGCGATACCCCATTGCGTGACCTTGTCGCCCTCGCGCTTGGTGAGCTTCTTGGCCCAGTCGGTGAGCTCGGCCCAGGTTTGCGGCGGCTTGCTCGCGTCGAGGCCGGCTTCCTTGGCCTTGTCGGCGTTGATGTAGAGCAGCGGCGTCGAATTTTGGAAGGGGACGCCATAGACCGAGCGATTGATCACCGCATTGCCGCTGAGCGCCGGGAAGAACTGGCCGAGGAACTGGTCCTTGGTGCTGCCGTCGGCGGCGATCAGGCTGTCGAGATTGGTCAGCTCGTTCTCGATCTGCATGTCGAGCAGGAAGTTGGCCGACATGATCACGGCCGCCGGCGGCTTGCCGGCCTTGATCGAGGCGCGCGTCTTGATCAGGGTGTCGTCATAGGAGCCGGTGTAGACCGCGGTCGCCTTGATATCAGGGTGACCATCGTTGAACTCCTTGATCAAGGTGCCCATGTCGCGGGCGAGCTTGCCGTCGACCGGAACGGGGAAGAACAGGTCGATCTCGGTTGGACCTTCACCGGCGAGGGCCGGGACGGCGAGGGCGCCTGCCATAGAGCCTGCCATGGCAAGGCCGAGCATGAGCCTGCGGGAGAACAGCATCGAAAAATCTCCTATTTGATGCCTGAGGTGACGAAAGAACTGATGAAGCGCTTCTGGAAAATCAGGAAGGTGATGAGCAGCGGTGCGATCACCATCAGCGTGCCGGCGGCGATGGTGCCCCAGTCCTGGGTACCTTCGGCGGTCTTGGTGAAGACGGAGAGCCCGACCGTGAGCGGCCGCTTGTCCGGCGAGTTGATCACCATCAGCGGCCACAGGAAGTCGTTCCAGTGGCTGGTCACCGAGATGATCGCGAACGCGGAGAAGCTCGGCAGCGACAGCGGCACGTAGATATGTCGGATGCGCTGGATCAGGCTGGCGCCGTCGATCAGCGCGGCGTCCTCGAGCTCGGTCGGAATCGCCTCGAACGCCTGGCGCATCAGGAAGGTGCCGAAGGCCGAGGCGAAGAACGGCATCATGACGCCGGCGAGCGTGTCATAGAGGCCGAGCTGGACCACCAGGCTCAGGTTCGGCACGATCAGCAGCACCGGCACCAGCATCAGCTGCATCAGGAACAGATAGAAGATCGGCGTCTTGCCGGCGAAGTCGAGCCGCGCAAAGGCAAAGCCCGCGAGCGTGATCGTGACGAACTGCACCAGCAGGATGCCGGTGCAGATGATCGTGGTGTTGAGGAAGTAGCGCGGGAAATCACCGATCTCCCAGGCATCCCGGATATTGTCGAGCGTCGGCTTCAGGCTCGGGATCAGCTCGGCCATCAGATTGATGCCGTCGGAGGACGGGCGCAGGGTCGCGACCCCCATCCACAGGAACGGGATCAGCCAGACGAGCGCGAGCAGGACGGTCAGCAGGAAGCCGAGCTTCGGCGTGATCTCGTTGCGGGTGGCGAGCGGGGCGTCCTTGTAGAGACGTTCGATCAGCTTCATGGCCCGCCCTCGCGGTTCGCCATGGTGCGGAAGGACAGCGCGGTGAGAGCCATCAAGGCGGCGAGCGTCAGCATCGTCGCGGCCGAGGCCTTGCCGACGTCGAAATGCTCGACCGCCTGTTGATAGATGTAGAACAGCACGAGATTGGTGGCGTTGGACGGACCACCCTGGGTCAAGACGAAGACGTGGTCGACCTGCGTCACCGCATTGAGCGTGGCGATGACGATGACGAACAGGAAGGTGGGCTTGAGTTCCGGCAGGATGATGTAGCGCAGCCGCATGAAGGGACCGGCGCCGTCGAGATGCGCGGCCTCCATGACATCTTCGGGCACGGACTGGAGGCCGGCGAGGAAGAACAGCATGTAGTAGCCGGCGTTCTTCCAGATCGTGATGATCATGATCGCGTAGAGCGCGATATCGGGGTCGCCAAGCCAGTTCGGCAGCACCGGCAGCAGCCGGCCGATGTAATAGTCGAGCAGGCCGACATTGGGCAGGAAGATGAACAGGAACAGCGCGGACGCTGCCACCATCGGGATCAGCACCGGCAGGAACAGCGCAGCCCTCAGCGCGCTGGTGACGGCATTGGTGCGTGCCAACGCCAGCGCGAACAGCAGTGCGAGGCCGATGCTCGGGACCGCGGTGCCGACGGCGTAGATCACGTTGTTGATCACAGCGCCGGTGAAAGCGGGATCAGCAAGAACCGCAGCTATGTTGTCGAGACCGACGAAGCGAAGCGGCGCCTTCGGCGTGGCGCGCTGATACAGCGCATCGATGATGACGCGCCCCATCGCGCCATAGGTGAACAGCGCGAGGAAGATCAGCGAGGGCAATAGCAGGAGGTAGGCCGGCAGCGAGGCTTTGAAGCGGGTCGTGAATCGCTTCGCGATGTGCAGGCGCGGCGGCGCCGATGCCGCGACAGGAAGAGCCGCGGGTTCTGCGAGGCTCATCTCATTGCGCCGCGAAGTTGAGCGCATAGTCGCGGCCGTCCATTCCTTCGGGCGGGTCGAAGGGGAAGCGCAGACTGGTGTCGAGGAAGTCGTGGCTGTGTACGACGAGGTTCTGATCGTCGATCAGCGCCACGCCATAGGCCGGCGGCTCATGGCTCGCCAGATGATCGGGGGCGGCAGGGTTGAGCTCGAACCAGACCTGGTGGTTGGTGCCGCGCAGCGTCGAGAACGGGATCTTGCCGTAGCTGCCGAAGATCGGCCGGTGTACATGGCCGAAGAAGAGGTGGCGGATGCGCGAACGGTAGGGCGCGATCACCTCGGCGAATTCGGCGCTCTGCTTGAGCGCGATCTCGTCCATCGCGTGCACGCCGACCGGAAAGGGCGGGTGATGCATGAACACGACGAATTGCTGGTCGGCGGGCGCGCTTTGAAGCGTCTTCGCCAGCCAGTCGAAGCGTTTGGCGCACATCTCGCCAGCGTGGCTGGTCTCGTCCAGCGTGTCCAAGAACACAAACAGGCCGTGCTCGGTAGTGCGGGTGCCCTGCACGAAGCCGTTGGGATCGCGTGGCGCGGCCTTCAGGCCGTCGAGGCAGGCCACGCGCTTGTCGTGATTGCCGACCATGGCGATGTACGGCATTTTCAGCGCCGCCATCGCCTCGGCGAAGTTGGCGTAGGATTCAGGCTCGCCCCAATGGGTGAGGTCGCCGGTCACGACCGCGAAGGCGGCATCTGGCTGGTGTTTGTTGATGTCCGCGATTGCGGCATCCAGCCGGGCGCGAGGATCGAGGCCATAGAGCTTCTGTCCCGGGCCCGCGAGATGCGTGTCGGTGATGTGGATGAATTTGAAGGGCATGGCGCGCTTGTCAGGTCTCTTGGAGGACGGGCGCCTCCGGCAAGACGGCCCGCCAGCCGGTTAGAGTGAGAGTGTTTCAGTTTGATGACAGTGGTGCCTATGCCCAAATTGTTGGGCAGAACGGCAGCGCCGGTCAATCCGCTCATCTCGCGGTGCGGTAATCGTCCGACCCTACAAAAATCTCGAAAACAACCCCATGCACAGTAGCCGATCGTTGTCGCGACGATGGCTTGCGGGTCGTTCAACCCAAATTGACACGTCGGGCAAAACAGGGGCATATTGCCAATATCGGAAAATCCGCAGATCGGGTCCGGCAGCGGCGGCGTCTTCGAGGCGGGCGCCGGGGGCGCAGACCGACTGTTCCGGTGTCAGCTCTCGCCGGCGGGCAACAGGCCGGTCAAGGCTTTGGCCTCGGACTTCAGGACATCAATGGCAGCCTTGCGTGCGTTGGCGTCGAAGCGGGTTCGAATGGCGGAGACTGACAAGGCGCCCCGCAACTTGCCCTGGACATCGATGACGGGGACAGCGGCGGCGGCGACCTCGGGATCTCGTTCGCCCAGCGACACGTAGAAGCCGTGCTCCCGGATCTTCTTGCTCTCGGCTGACGCGGGATTGCGATAGGCCGTGAGCACGCGACCGGCGGCGCCGCGATCGATCGGGAGCCGCTGGCCTTCGTCGAGATGATGCCGGACGGAACGCGGCGAGTTGACCCGATAGAGGCAGATGCGCTCGTCGCCATCGGCGATGTAGAACGACGCCGTCTCGCCCGTGGCCTCGACCAGACGATGCAGCGTTGGCCGGATCAGGTCGCCGAGATCGAGGCCGCGCTGATAGAGCGCGCCGAGCCGCCAGAGCTCCGGCCCCGGACGGAACAGCCGGTCGGGGCCGCGCACGAGAAAGCCGTCGGCCTCCAGCGTCGCTGCGAGGCGCAGCACCGTGCTTTTGTAGAGGTCGGTCGCGTCGGCAATCTCGGTCAGCGTCAAGGCACTGCGCTCCGGCCGAAAGGTCTTGAGGATCGCCAGCGCTCGCGCCACCGCATCAACGCCCGTCTTGGCCATTTTCGCTCCTGTTCTATTCAGTAGAACAAATATCATCGATATGTTCACAAGTCGATGAAATATGCGCTTCGACGGTTCTGGCTGTTGGAATTAAGTTGACTCGAATGAAGCGTCCGGCTACGGGTTTTGAATAACAGAACCAGTTCTACGGAGCGAAACAATGGAAGGGCAGGCGCCGCTGGCCGTCGACTTGCGCGACGTCATGATTCGCTTCGGCGAATTCACCGCCGTCAAAAGCATGAACCTCCAGGTCGGTGACGCCGAGTTCGTTGCGGTGGTTGGGCCGACCGGTTGCGGCAAGTCGACCATTCTCAACACCGTCACCGGGTTGCTGAAGCCTGCCGCCGGCGATGTCCGCATCTTCGGCAAGCCACTCGCAGGCCTGAACGACCAGTCCGGCTACATGCTCCAGCAGGAGGGCCTGCTGCCGTGGAAGACGGCGCAGGACAATGTCGGTCTTGGCCTCGTGTTTCAGGGTAAGTCGATCGAAGAGGCGCGGGCGCAGGCGCGGCCCTGGCTCGCCAAGGTCGGGCTGAAGGGTTTCGAGGAGCGCTATCCGCATCAGCTGTCGGGCGGCCAGCGCAAGCGCGTGGCGATGGCCCAGACCCTGATCATGGAGCCGAAGATCGTGTTGATGGACGAGCCGTTCTCGGCGCTCGACGTCCATACGCGCCGGCTGATGCATCGCATCCTGCTCGATCTCTGGCAGGCGGAACGGCGCTCGCTGATCTTCATTACGCACGATCTCGACGAGGCGATCACGCTTGCCGACCGCGTCGTCGTGATGTCGGCGGGGCCCGGCAGCCGCATGGTCGGCGACGTCAGGATCACCTTGCCGCGCCCGCGCGATGTTTCGGCACTACAGACCACCGACGAATTCGTCGCGCTCTATCGTCAAATCTGGTCGCTCCTCGGCGCCGAAGTGGAGAAGAGCTATGCCGCGCAAGGGTAAGGTCGTTCTCGTTCAGGCCGCGATCGTGCTTGGTCTGCTGCTGGTCTGGGAGGCCGGGGTACGGTCGGGGCTGGTTGATCCGTTCTTCTTTCCGGCGCCGTCGACGCTGGTGGCGCGAATCGGGGAGTGGATGTCGACGGCGGATTTCTGGACCGATGTCGGCATCACGCTGCTGGAAACGATCCTGTCTTTCGCCGCGGGGATCGCGATCGGAACCGTACTCGGAATCTGGCTCGGTCTCAGCCCTTTCGCGGCCGAGGTCGTGCAGCCCTTCATCAAGATGTTCAACGCGATCCCGCGCATCCTGCTCGGGCCGATCTTCGTGATCTGGTTCGGCCTCGGATTGACTTCGAAGGTCGCGCTCGGCGTCACGCTGGTGCTGTTCGTCGCCTTCTTCAACACCTTCCAGGGCGTGCGCGAGGTCAACCCGGTGGTTCTGGCGAATGCCCGCCTGCTGCGCGCGTCCAAATGGTCGTTGCTGCGCCACGTCTATCTGCCCTCGGCCACCACATGGATCCTGTCGAGCCTGCGGGTCTCCGTCGGCATGGCCGTGATGGGCGCGGTGGTTGCCGAATATCTCGGCTCATCCGCCGGGCTCGGCCATTTGATCGCCCAGGCCGAGGGCGTGCTCGATGCCGCCGGCGTGTTCGCGGGCATCATCGTGCTCTCCGCCTTCGTCGTTGCCCTCGATGCGCTGGTCGATCGCGCCGAAAAACGGCTCCTGGTGTGGCGTCCCGCGCCCGCCCACGAAATCTGATCGAACGATAACGCAATCATGGAGGTTCGCATGCGCGTCTTCACCCGGCTGATCCCTGCCATATCGGCGATCTGTCTTTCCGTCCTGTCGGCACAAGCCGGCGAGCCCGAAAAGGCAAAGCTCAAGATCGCCGTCGGCTCCCAGATCCTCAACTACATGCCGCTCGAGCTCGGCGTAAAACTCGGCATGTTCAAGGAGGAGGGGCTCGATGTCACCGTCGAAAACTTCCAGGCCGGCGGCTCGAAGGCGCTCCAGGCGCTGATCGGCGGTTCGGTCGACGGCACCGTCGGCTTCTACGACCACACGATCCAGATGCAGGCGCAGGGCAAGGAGATCTCCTGCGTGTTCCTGCTCAACGACATTCCGGGCGTGCTGCTCGGCGTGCGCAGCGACCTTGCCGACAAGGTCAAGACCGGAGCCGACCTCAAGGGACTCAAGCTCGGTATCACGGCGCCCGGTTCGTCGACCGACACCATGGCGCGCTACTACATCAAGAAGGCCGGGCTCGGGCCGCGCGACGTCAACATCATCGCGGTCGGCAGCGGCGCGCCGGGCATGGTCGCGCTCGAGGCCAAGAACATCGACGCGCTGGTCTATTTCGATCCGGTCGCGACGCTGCTGGCGCGCAAGAACTCCGCGATACCGCTGTTCGACGCGCGCAAGATCGAGGGCTCAAAGCAAGCCTTCGGCGGCATCTATCCGACGGCGTGCCTTTATCTGCAGCAATCCTTCATCGACAAGAATCCGGAGACGGTGCAGCGCCTCGTCACTGCGCTCCTTAGGACTCATCGCTGGATCAACTCTGTGCCGACCGAGCAACTCGTCGATGCAATCCCCGCCGGTTACAAGACCGACAATCGCGACGTGAACATCGAGATCCTGAAGGCGTCGAAGGCGCTGTTCTCGCAGACCGGCCAGATGGACGTCGAGGCCGCCAAGGTGCCGCTCGCGGTCCTGAGCGACTACGATCCCAAGATCGCAGCCGCCAAGATCGACCTCACCAAGACCTTCACCAACCGCTTCGCTACGCGCGCTGCCGAGCTACTGAAGTAAGGGGCACCGGAATGTCCTTGCCGCTCACCGGCATCCGCGTCCTCGACCTGTCGAATGTGCTGGCGGGTCCGTTCTGCGGCTACCACCTCTCGCGCCTCGGCGCCGAGGTGATCAAGATCGAGAATCCTGCTGGCGGCGATCTGGCGCGACGCTTGGGCGCCGATCCGAAGCGAGCGGAGCGGCTTCAGGGCCTGTCCTTCGTCGCCGTCAACGCCGGCAAGCAGTCGGTCGCGCTCGATCTGAAGTCGGAGGCGGGCAGGGAGGTGTTTCTGCGCTTCGTCGCCGAAGCGGATGTCCTTCTGGAGAATTTCCGGCCGAAGGTGATGGAGCGGCTCGGCCTCGGTTACGAGGTGCTGAGCCGGCAGAATCCGCGTCTGGTCTATTGCGCGATCTCGGGCTTCGGCCAGAGCGGGCCATGGGCGAAGCGGCCGGCTTACGACCAGATCGTGCAGGGCCTGTCGGGCGCCATGAGCGTGACGGGCGATGCGCAGTCCGCGCCCTTGCGCACGGGATTTCCGATCTCAGACACCATCGCCGGATTGACTGCGGCATTTGCCATCAGTTCCGCGCTGGTCGATCAGCGCCAGACCGGCCGCGGCCGCTTCATCGACGTCTCGCTGCTGGAGGCGACCGTCGCCGCGATGGGCTGGGTGGTTTCAAACCACCTCAACGCGGGCGTCGAGCCGGCGCCGATGGGCAACGAGAATTTCACGGCAGCACCTTCCGGCACATTCAGGACCGCGACCGGGCCGCTCAACATCGCGGCCAACGAGCAGAAGCAGTTCCAGACGCTGTGCGATCTGGTCGGCCGGCCCGGGCTCGCGACCGATCCACGCTTCGCCAGACGCGACACGCGCAAGGCCAATCGGGCGGCGCTGAACGAGGCACTGAACGAGGCACTCGGTGCGAAGGCAGCGGAGGATTGGGAGCGCGAGCTGAACGCCGCCGGCGTGCCCGCGGGCTGCGTGCTGACGGTGCCGCAGATCCTGAGCCAGCCACAACTGCTCGAGCGTCGCTTCGTGGAAGCATTGCCGCCGTCGTCCGGCGACGGTCAGCCGCTGCGGATCACAAGGCCGGGTTTCCTGCTCGATGAGGATTTTCCAGCTCCGCCATTGCCGCCGGAGCTTGGTGCCGACACCGAACGCTGGCTGACGCAACTCGGCTATTCCGCGGAAGCCATCGCGCAACTCGTGGCGAACGGAGCGGTCGCAGGCAAGACGGTCGGGCGAAGCACTGAGGAGACACGATGAGCGATGAAACCGCTTTACGGGACGCGGCCGCGCAATGGTGGCGGACCTCGATCTGCGATATCGCGCCGGGACGGATCGCCTATCGGGGCTATCCGATCCAGGACCTGATCGGCCGGATTTCGTTTCCGGCGATGATCTGGCTGATGCTGCGCGGGGAGCTGCCGTCGGCGGCGCAGGAGCGGTTGCTGCAGGCCGCGCTGGTTGCTTCCGTCGATCACGGCCCGCATGCGCCGTCGATCGCGATTGCCCAGATGGCGGTGAGCTGCGGCCTGCCGCTCAACGGCGCGATGGCCTCCGCCATCAACACGCTCGACGACGTCCATGGCGGCGCCGGCGAGCAGGCGGTCGAGCTCTATGACGACGTCTTGCGGCGAAGCGAAACCCAGGACATCGACGCGGCGGCGGGCGCGGCGATCGATCATTTCACCGCGACCCGCAGCAAGTATCTGCCAGGCTTCGGCCACCGGTTTCATCCGGTCGACCCGCGCGCCGCGCCGCTGCTGGCGCTGGTGGATGCGGCCGCGGCCGAGGGCAGCGTCGGCGGCCGATATGCCGCAGCAGCCCGCGCCATCGAGCGCGTGATGCAGGCGCGCAAGGGCAAGCTGATCCCGATGAACATCGACGGTGCGACCGCGGTCATCTATGGTGAGCTTGGCTTCGCGCCGCCGCTGGCGCGGGGCGTGTTCTGCCTGTCGCGCGCGGTCGGCATCCTCGCCCATGCCTGGGAGCAGACCGGACGCAAGGACCGCAACAAGGGCCCGATGCCGAAGCAGTTCGCCTATAAATACGAGGGGCGGCCGCGCCGCACGCTGGACGAACGGCCATGATGTATCTCGACACGCCACCGCGGCGGCTCGAGACCCGCCTTTTCTCGGCAATGCCGGCGGAATTTCGCCGCCCCGGCGTTCGCTCGGACTGGGCCGATGCCAACCGCGGCGGTCATCCCGTCGACAGTTTCATCGAAGGGCCGGCGTTCGACGCCGCCGGCAATCTCTACGTCGTCGACATTCCGTTCGGCCGCATCTTTCGGATCGCGCCCGACGGGACATGGTCGCTGATCGCCGAATATCAGGGCTGGCCGAACGGCCTGAAGATCGCGCCGGATGGCCGCATTCTCGTCGCCGACTACGTGAACGGCATCATGGAGCTCGATCCCGAACGCGGCACCATCAGGCCGCTGCTGGCGCATCGCAACTCGGAGTCCTTCAAAGGCTGCAACGACCTGCACATCGCCTCGAATGGCGACGTCTATTTCACCGATCAGGGCCAGACCGGGCTGCACGATCCGAGCGGTCGTGTCTTTCGGCTGCGCACGGACAGTCGTCTCGATTGCCTGATCGCCAACGGACCGAGCCCGAACGGCCTCGTGCTGAGCCCGGATGAAGCGGTGCTGTTTGTCGCGATGACGCGCGACAACAGCGTCTGGCGGGTGCCGCTGATGCGTGACGGGGGCGTTGCGAAGGTCGGCCGCTTCGCCTCGTTCTTCGGCACCAGCGGGCCGGATGGGCTCACGATGGATCGTTCGGGGCGCCTGTTCGTCGCCCATGCGTCGCTCGGCCACGTCTTTGTGCTGGCGCCGAACGGGGGGTGCATCGCGCGGATCAAATCGTGCGCCGGTCCGACCTGCACCAACGTCGCGTTGGATCGGACGGGCGAGACCCTGATGATCACGGAATCATCGAGTGGCTCGGTCCTGGCAGCCGCGCTAGATCTTTGATGATCGAGATGGGGGGCGTGGCCGATCTTGCCGTGAAGGCGCGGTCATGGTTTGCTCGAACCGCTCACCGACATCGGATCACGAGATCTTCGCATGTTGCCACTGCATATTCGCAAGCCGGGATGGCTTGTCGCCGCTCTGCTGCTTGCCGTTTTCGCAACAATTCCGCACGCGGTGCGCGCTGACTTCAACTTTGCCCGCTACAAGGAAACAGATCTCGACGAATTCCTGGCGCGCCGGCGGCCGGCCACCGGGCGGGACGTCTATCCTATGACGCCGCTGAAGCTCGACGTCACGCTGGCCTCTCATGGCGGGCCGTGCGCCAGCGCGGATTTCAAGCGGGCCATGATCACGAGCGGCATGCCCAAGCAGGACTCGGACGGATTGCAGGTCACCAACTGCATCACGGTGCGCTCGGCCCAGGGACGCGAGCTCAAGGTGTTCATCCAGGATGTTGTCTATGGCTTTCTTCCCGACGAGGTGGCCGTCGGAGATAAGCTGTCGCTCTATGCGATCCACATCTACACGTCACCCGAGGGGCCGGGCCTTCTGGTCAACGAATTCCTGACCCCGAAAAGCCAACCGCGTGCTGATAAGCCGCCGCCGAACAAGGCAATGACGTCCTGCGGATGCTGGACCCAGGACGAGCATCCTGGCGTCGATTTCACCTCGGACAAGCCGGGCGGTCCGGTGGCCGCGATGGCGGACGGCGTCGTCGTCAAGATCGAGACCAGCGAGCAGGCACCAAGCGATCTGCCGATCATCGGCGGCTGTGGCCGCTATGTCGTGCTCAAGCACACCTATCCCAATGGCGGCATCATCTATACGCGCTATGTCCAGCTCGGTCGCATCGTCGGGCCGAAGGGCCAGGCGCTCGCGGTGGGGACGACCGTCAAGGCCGGGGACGCGATCGGCGAGGTCGGCCCCAGCAAGGTGCTGCATTTCGAGCTCCGCCCCGTCGGCCCCGGCAACGTCAGAAAGGACAAGGCGTGGACCGAGCGCTACGTCGACATGCCGGACATGGAATGGTCGCGCTACAATCCGGTCGACCCGCAGAAGTTCGATGCAGCCTCGTTCGGAGGGGTGAGGAAGGCGACGAAGTAGGGCGAGGGCGGCCTTCGTGGATATCTTGCGTTTCTTGTTCTCATTCCGGGGACGTGTCGGCCGGTTCGACTATGTGCTTCGCTTCCTGATCCCGCTGGCTGTCGTTCATACCGCGGCAATTGCTCTTGTCCCGCCGCTTCAGTTTGGCGTCGTATTTGGCGCCCTCGTGCTGCTCTCACTCTGGCCGAGCTGGGCTGTCGGCGCCAAACGTTGTCACGACAGGGGACGATCAGGCTGGTTTCAGCTGATCGTGCTCATTCCAATCGTGGGACCGCTGCGGCTGATGATTGAGCTGGTTTTCCTGCCGGGCGTGAAGGGACAAACGGCCGTGTAGGATGGGTTGCGCTTCGCTCTACCCGTCTCACGGATGTCTCACGTCCCGCAGAACGTCTGTAGCACCCGCTGATCGGGTAGCGGCGGATCGGCGTAAGCCGCGTAGGCCGGCTGGTCCTCGTAAGGCTTGGCCAGCACCTTCACCAATCCCTCGAACGGCGCGTAATTGTCGTCGTTGACCGCAGCCTGGATCACGGCTTCGACGCGGTGGTTGCGCGGGATGAACATCGGATTGACGGCGTGCATCGCGGCCTGCCGTTCCGCCGCGGTCTGCGGCTCCAGCGCGGTGCGCGCGCGCCAGCGTCCGGACCACTCGTCGAAGGCTGCGGGCTCCATGAACTGCGCGCGCACATCGGCGCCGTCATCGGCTGCGGCGTCGCCGAGCTTGCGGAAGGTGAGGGTGAAGTCGGCCTGGTTGTTGGCCATGGCATCCAGCAGGTCCTGGATCAGCGCCTCGTCGCCGTCGCGCTCGGTGAACAGGCCGACCTTCTTGCGCAGGCCGGCCTGATAGGCGTTGCTGAAGATCTCGGAGAATGCGCCGAGGATGTCCTGCGCTTCCGCGACCGCCTTTTCCTGCTCGTCTCCGAGCAGCGGCAGCAGGCATTCGGCGAGGCGCGTCAGATTCCACAAGCCGATGCGCGGTTGGTTGGCATAGGCGTAGCGGCCCATCTCGTCGATCGACGAAAACACCTGCGAAGGATTGTAGGCATCCATGAAGGCGCAGGGGCCGTAATCGATGGTCTCGCCTGAGATGGACGAGTTGTCGGTGTTCATCACGCCATGGATGAAACCGACCAGCAGCCAGCGCGCGATCAGTTCGGCCTGGCGCGCGACAACAGCGGCGAGCAGGGCGTGATAGGGCCGCTCGGCGTGAAGCAGGTCGGGATAGTGCCTGGTGATGACGTGATCGGCGAGCCGTCGGATCGCGTCGGTGTCGCGGCGGACGGCGAAGAACTGGAAGGTGCCGACCCGGATATGGCTGGAGGCGACGCGCGTGAGCACCGCGCCCGGCAGCGCGGTCTCGCGGATTACATGCTCGCCGGTGACGACGGCGGCCAGCGAACGCGTGGTGGGGATGCCGAGTGCGTACATGGCTTCGCTGACGATGTATTCGCGCAGCACCGGCCCGAGCGCGGCACGGCCATCGCCGCGGCGGGAGAACGGGGTGGGGCCGGAGCCCTTGAGCTGGATGTCGCGGCGGACGCCGTCGCGATCGATGACCTCGCCAAGCAGGATGGCGCGGCCGTCGCCGAGCTGGGGCACGAAATGCCCGAACTGGTGACCGGCATAGGCCATGGCGATGGGATCGGCGCCGGCGGGAACCGTCTTGCCGGCCAGGATCTCGGCCCCTTCCGGCGTCTCCAAGAGGTCCGGATCGAGCCCGAGCAGGATCGCCAGTGGCCGGTTCAGCTTGATCAGCCGGGGCGCGGCCACGGGGGTCGGCGCGACGCGGGCAAAGAAACTGTCCGGCAGCGCCGAATACGAGTTCTGGAAGGGGAAATGGACGGTCATGGCCTCAAGATAGGGCTGGAACGGCTGATGGCAAAGGCTCGGGCCCAAATGGCCCAAAAATGGGCCTTCCGGACCCAAAACAGGGCGTTCCCTTGGTTGCCGCCCCCGGCCTCGTCGGGTAAACCCTGCCGCAACTTCGGACCGGTCGTTATGGGCCGTCCGATTCGCTTCCTCCGACATTGATTTTGGGACGACCATGCATCGCTACCGGTCACATACATGCGGCGCGCTCCGCGAGAGCAACATCGGCGAGACCATCCGCCTCTCGGGCTGGGTCCATCGCGTTCGCGACCATGGCGGCGTGCTGTTCATCGATTTGCGCGACCATTACGGCCTGACCCAGTGTGTGGTCGACCCGGACTCGCCGGCGTTCTCGCTGGCCGAAAAGCTGCGCTCGGAATTCGTGGTCAAGATGGACGGCAAGGTCCGCCGCCGCCCCGAGGGCACCGACAATGACGATCTGCCGACCGGCAAGGTCGAAGTCTATGTCAGCGAGATCGAGGTGCTGGGCCCGGCCGGCGATCTGCCGCTGCCTGTGTTCGGCGACCAGGAATACCCCGAAGACATCCGCCTGAAGTACCGCTTCCTCGACCTGCGTCGCGAGAAGCTGCACCGGAACATCATGACGCGCGTCGAGATCATCAAGTCGATGCGCCGGCGCATGGAGGGGCAGGGCTTCTTCGAGTTCAACACGCCGATCCTGACCGCGTCCTCGCCGGAAGGTGCGCGCGACTTCCTGGTGCCGTCGCGCATCCATCCCGGCAAGTTCTACGCGCTGCCGCAGGCGCCGCAGCAGTACAAGCAGCTGCTGATGATGTCCGGCTTCGACCGCTACTTCCAGATCGCGCCGTGCTTCCGCGACGAGGACCCGCGCGCCGACCGTCTTCCGGGCGAGTTCTATCAGCTCGACGTCGAGATGAGTTTTGTGACGCAGGAAGACGTCTTCGCGGCGATGGAGCCTGTGATCACCGGCGTGTTCGAGGAGTTCGCCAAGGGCAAGCCGGTGACGAAGAACTGGCGCCGCATTCCGTTCGCCGAAGCGCTGCGCAAATACGGTAGCGACAAGCCTGACCTGCGCAACCCGATCGAGATGCAGGACGTCTCCGAGCACTTCCGCGGCTCCGGCTTCAAGGTGTTCGCGCGCATGCTCGAGGATCCCAAGAACCAGGTCTGGGCAATTCCCGCGACGGGCGGCGGCAGCCGCGCCTTCTGCGACCGCATGAATTCGTGGGCGCAGGGCGAGGGCCAGCCGGGCCTCGGCTACATCATGTGGCGCGAGGGCGGCGAGGGCGCAGGTCCGCTCGCGAACAATATCGGGCCGGAGCGCACCGCTGCGATCCGCGCGCAGATCGGCACCAAGGAAGGCGATGCCGCCTTCTTCGTCGCCGGTGACCCCGACAAGTTCTGGAAGTTCTCAGGTCTTGCCCGCAACAAGGTCGGCGAGGAGTTGAACCTCACCGACAAGGAGCGGTACGAGCTCGCCTGGATCGTCGACTTCCCGATGTACGAATACAACGAGGAGGACAAGAAGGTCGACTTCTCGCACAACCCGTTCTCGATGCCGCAGGGTGGCCTGGAAGCGCTGAAGGGTCAGGATCCGCTGACCATCAAGGCGTTCCAGTACGACATCACCTGCAACGGCTACGAGATCGCCTCGGGCGGCATCCGCAACCACGTGCCGGAAGCCATGGTGAAGGCGTTCGAGATCGCCGGTTACGGTGAGCAGGAAGTGGTCGACCGCTTCGGCGGCATGTACCGCGCCTTCCAGTACGGCGCGCCGCCGCATGGCGGCATGGCCGCGGGTGTCGACCGCATCGTGATGCTGCTCTGTGGCACCACGAACCTGCGCGAGATCTCGCTGTTCCCGATGAACCAGCAGGCCATGGACCTCCTGATGGGCGCCCCGTCGGAAGCCACCACAAAACAGCTCCGCGAGCTGCATGTGCGGGTCAACCTGCCGCAGAAGTGAGGGGCTCGGCCCCGGACGCAGCGCAGCGCTATCCCGGCGATGCGAAGCATCGTCCGGAGCAGCGGTGCGCTGCAGAGCCGGGGCCCATGTCTCGGCAAACAGCAATCGTTCTGGGTCCCGGCTCTGCGCAGCAGCGTTGCACGCTGCAGCGCGTCCAGGACACGAGACCTACAACCCCGTCGAGGCCTCGATCCTGAACTGCGCGAGCGCAACGATCGGTTCGTGGTTCAGGGCGTCCATCAGCTGAACCACCGGCACGTTGCCGAGCGGGGTCAGCTTGATGGTGAGCGTCTGTCCCGACGTTTCGACGAAGCCGGCGAGCGCATCGACTGCGACCTTGGCGTCGAGATTGGAGGCCGCGATCTTCTCGCCCTGCGCGCGGATCATCTCGACGATGGCGCTGCGCGCGGCATCACGACTGAGGTTCTGCATCCGCGAGAACTGCGCCACGATCAGATCGACGACGCCGCTGTCGCGCAAGGACAGCTCGATCGCACCGGTTTCGACCTGCTCGGCCTGGCTCATGGCCTGCACCGGGTCGGTGGTGAACAGGCCGCGCGGCACGTTCGCTAGCGCGAAGCGGGCCTGCACCCTGGCGAGATTGCCGAGATCGATCGTGGCCGGCGCGAGCGCGAAAACGCCCGAGGACTCCGTCCAGGCCGCACCGAGATCGAGGTCAACAGCCAATTTGTCGATGCCGGCGGTGGCGAGCGGCATGTGAGTAGGATTGGTCGGATCAATCGGGGCGACCATCTTTGCGATGAGGCTGGCTTTGCTGGGGATTGAGCCGACCAACTGGCCCCAGTTCAGGCTGAGCGTGTCGATCGTGCCCAGCCTGGAGTTCTTGTAGGGCGTAACCACACCCTTTATCTCGACACCTTCGAGCACGCGGAAGAGGGCAAGCATCTGGTCCGGCGAAGGCGGCTGTCCAGGATTGGTGAAGCTGGCTGCCCAGCGCATCAGGTTCGGCAGGCTGAAGGACTTCAGCGCGAAGCGCTCCATTTTGAACTGACCTTGCGGCGCGGGTGCATCGAGGCCTTCCAGCGCGAACTCGCCGTTTGCGTATCTGATGGCGTTGAGGTTGGCGGTCCCTTGCGGCGTGCTGACCGAAACTTTGCCGACGCCGACCTCGCCGACACGCACGCCCTCGAAGAGCGCGGCGAACTGCTCCAGCGCCTGCCGTGTCTCCGTCGGCGTCGGCGGCCTGGAACCGTCCTTCATCAAGGCCCGGATGTCGGTCAACTGGAGCTTGGACGGCTGCAGGGCGATGTCGTTGATGCTGAACCTGTCGATCTGTGCGCGTATCCCTTGCGCTGAGGTCATCACATAGGGCCCTGCCGAGATTTGCCTGTAGATCCGGTGATAGCTGTCATCATTGACCCTCTTGGGGTCCAGGGCGGTGGCCAATGCCGTTGCATCGAAATCGTCGGTGGTCGTGTTCGAGAGCTCGAGCGTAAGCTTTTCGGATTTGCCCGGCTGTTGCAGGCTTACGATGTGAACGGTGCGGTCAACCTTGGCGGCATCGACTTTGCCGCGGTTGATGTTCAGTATCGTCACGCCGGAATAGGTGATCTCGGTACCACCGCTGCCCGATTTGCCCGTTTCGGGGGTGACGGAGGCGCTGATGGTCGGTGCCACAACCGATGACGCGGTGACGCTGACGAATTGCTCGAGAACAAATCGGTACAGATCGATCAACGAGTCTGATGCCAGCGAACCCTGAATGCGAACCGCGCCGGAATAGTCGCGCACCGTAAGCTGTGGAACCTTGTAGACGGCATTCAGCTTCGTCTCGCCCATGACGCTGCTGTATTTGATTTCCGTATCCGACAGATCGATGCTGTCGGCCGAAAACCTGGTGTCGTCTATCTGGCGAACACCGGTGCCCTTGATGCCGGCGATCTTGATCTGCGCTTGCGGCTGGCTGCCGGGCGTGATCGCGATGTCGTCGATGGTCAGCGTCCGGCTCATCAGGTCGAACCCGATTTTCCCGTGGCTCGCCTTGCCTCCACCTGCGCGGATCTGCTCGAACGTCGCCTCGACCTCGCTGGTGGCCCGGTGCTGAACATAGAGGTTGAAGCCGAACCATCCGCCCACGGCGAGCACGGCTGCAACGATCAGGCCGATCAGGATCCGCTTCATTCCCAGCTCCAGTTGCTCGTTGTGCGCCGCGCAACCTGCCATATTCGGGAAAGGTCGCAAGGTCCAGGGAAAGCTAGCGCTATCAGATATTTGGCGGCTGGCCCTGTTGATGGGGGCGCAATCGGATGTTGCCACCGGGCCTTCGGCCGTGCTTCATCCGGTTTCCATGACCCGGAAATACCATCCGCTTGGATGGTCGCTCCGGATGAGGCATTTTGAGGCCGGTAAAGCGAGGCAAGAGACCGCATGTCGTCCTATTCTGATGATCTCCACCAGGCGGCGCTGGCCTATCACCGTCTGCCGCGCCCCGGAAAGCTCGAGATCCAGGCGAGCAAGCCGCTCGCCAACCAGCGCGACCTCGCGCTGGCCTATTCTCCGGGCGTTGCCGCCGCCTGCACCGAGATCGCCAAGAACCCGGCGGAAGCCGCGACCCTGACCACCCGCGCCAATCTGGTCGCCGTCGTCTCCAACGGTACCGCGGTGCTCGGCCTCGGCAATATCGGCCCGCTGGCCTCCAAGCCGGTGATGGAGGGCAAGGCCGTCCTGTTCAAGAAATTCGCCGGCATCGACGTGTTCGACATCGAGATCGCCGCCGACACCATCGACCGCGTGGTCGAGACGGTGGCGGCGCTCGAGCCGACCTTCGGCGGCATCAATCTGGAAGACATCCGCGGACCGGAGTGCTTCGAGATCGAGGCGCGGCTGAAGGAGCGCATGAAGATCCCGGTCTTCCATGACGACCAGCACGGCACCGCCATCATCGTCGCCGCCGCCATCACCAACGGTCTCCGCCTGAACGGCAAGAAGCTGTCGGAGGTCAAGATCGTGGCGTCGGGGGCAGGGGCCGCCGCGATTGCGACGCTGAACCTCCTGGTGTCGATGGGCGCGCAGCGCAAGAACATCTGGGTCTGCGACATCGACGGCCTCGTGCACGAGGGCCGCAACACCTCGATGGACCGCTGGAAGGCGGTCTATGCGCAGAAGACCGACAAGCGCACGCTTGGCGACGTCATCGGCGGCGCCGACATCTTCATCGGCCTTTCCGCACCGGGCGTGCTCAAGCCGGAGATGGCCAAGGCCATGGGCGAGAAGCCCCTCATCATGGCGCTTGCCAACCCGACGCCTGAGATCATGCCGGAGGAAGCGCGCACCGTGCGTCCCGACGCCATGATCTGCACCGGGCGCTCGGACTATCCGAACCAGGTCAACAACGTCCTCTGCTTCCCCTTCATCTTCCGCGGCGCGCTCGATGTCGGCGCCAGCGCCATCAACGAGGAGATGAAGCACGCCGCTGTCGAGGCCATCGCGCAGCTCGCGCGTGAGGCGCCGTCGGACGCCGTCTCCCAGGGTAGCCTCGATACCGGCGAGGCCGGCGGCTTCGGGCCGGGCTCGCTGATCCCCAGCCCCTTTGACCCACGGCTAATCCTGCGTATTGCACCGGCGGTCGCGAAGGCGGCGATGGAATCAGGCGTCGCGACGCGCCCCATCACCAATTTCGACGAATATCGCGCGCTGCTGGAGCGCTTTGCCTTCCGTTCCGGCCTCGTCATGAAGCCGATGTTCGCCAAGGCCAAGACCCAGCCGGTACGCGTGATCTACGCCGAAGGCGAGGACGAGCGCGTGCTCCGCGCCACGCAAGTGGTGCTGGAGGAGAAGCTGGCGACGCCGATCCTGGTCGGCCGTCCCTCGGTGGTCGAGGCGCGCATCAAGCGTTTCGGCCTGTCGATCAAGGCGGGCAAGGATTTCGACCTCGTCAATCCCGAGGATGATCCGCGCTACCGCTCCTACGTGCAGTCCTATGTCGAGGTCGCCGGCCGCCACGGCGTGACGCCGGATGCGGCGCGCACGGTGGTGCGCACCAATAACACTGTCATCGCTGCGCTCGCGGTGACACGCGGGGAGGCCGATGCGATGCTCTGCGGCGTCGAGGGCCGCTATATGAGCCATCTGCGTCATGTGCGCGAGATCGTCGGCTTCTCGCCCGGCGTCAGCGACTACGCGGCGCTGGCTCTGCTGATCACCAGCAAGGGCGCGTTCTTCATCGCCGACACGCAAGTGAGGCCCAATCCGAGCGCGGAAGAGCTTGCCGAGATCGCCTCGCTCGCTGCGGTCCACGTCCAGCGCTTCAACATCAAGCCGAAGATCGCCTTCGTCTCGCATTCCGATTTCGGCAGCTACGACACGGAGTCGTCGCGCAAGATGCGGCGGGCGACCCAGCTCTTGAAGGAGAAGCATCCGGAGATCGAGGCCGACGGCGAGATGCAGGGCGACACCGCGCTCTCCGCCGCGGCGCGCCGCATGGTGCTGCCGCACTCCAAGCTGGAGGGCGAGGCCAACATCATGATCATGCCGACGCTGGACACCGCCAACGTCGCCTATCAGATGATCAAGTCGCTGGCGGATGCGTTGCCGGTCGGCCCGATCCTGATCGGCCCGGCGCGGACCGCGCATATCCTCACCCCCTCGGTGACCGCACGCGGCATCCTCAACATGACGGCGGTCGCCGTGGTCGAAGCGCAGGAGCGTGCGGCCCGACAGCAGCCGACGTTGTTTACGTAGCTCTCCGTTTAAGGGGCCGCTCGTTCCGCGAATTCGTCATGCCCGGGCTTGACCCGGGCATCCACGACCTTCGTGCCGCTGAGCAAGTCGTGGATGGCCGGGTCAACCCCGGCCATGACGCTGAGACAGTTGTGGTCGTGGCTCTTGCTAGGAAACACGCCACCGCTTTTGAATAACTTTCAGTTTTCCATTTCCCCGTTTGAAAACCGCAATCGGACTCTCCATAATCGGCAGGCGTCCCGTGCTTAGCGCTTTGCAAAGAGGCCGATCATGCCAGCGTTCGTGACTTTCGGGCGAATCCTGTTCGCCGTGCTGTTCATCTACACGGGCGCGACCAAGTTCTTCCCCCTCCAGGCGACGGCCGACTCCATCGCCGGCAAGCTCGTGGTGCCCGATGTGGTCGCGCCCTATGCCAAGCAGTTGGAGACCGCGACTGCGATGACCACGCCGCAGCTGCTCGCGATTGCGCTCGCTGGGCTGCAGATTCTGGCTGGATTGATGATCGCGCTGAATTTCGGCGCGCGCTTCTTCGCGATGCTGATGATCATCTACATCGCGGTCTCGACCGTCCTGTTCTCCGACTTCTGGAATCAGGCGGCGCCTGAAAATGCGGCGATGGTGGTCGACGCGCTGAAGAACCTCTCGATTATCGGCGCGCTGTTCATGATCATGGGCTATGGCCGCGTGACCCGTCCGGCTGAGGCCGCCTACGGCGACATGTAAGCGCTAGTCCCGCCGCCACGGCGTAACAGTCACATCATTCGCGGCGTCGAGCATGTACGGCGTGCCCGGATTCATCCCATGTGATCTCAGCACGTCGTGTGGCGTCCGCTTGGGCACATCGACGAAGCAGCCTTCGCCGCCGGGCAACCGCACATGCGGGGCTTCCGAGAGCCAGAACGTGTCGTAGCGGTCCATGAACATCTCGAACACGGCGGGGCCGCCGATGATGGCGACCCGCCCCGAGGCGACGTCGGCAAAGGCGCTGGCCTCCTCGAAGCTCGCATGCTCCGGATTCCACAGCGTCGCGTTCGGCATATCCGGATCGACGGTGAGGGCCTTGATCCTGCGGGTCAGGATCAGCCGCTTGCGCTTGGGCGAGTTCGGCTGCTGCTCATGCGAGTTGCGGCCGTGCACGATCAGCGCGGTGCCATCGAGCGCCTGCTCGAAGAACAGCTTGTCGCCTTCGAACTTCAGACTGTCGGGCATGACGTGGCCGGCGTCGGCCAGCATGCCGTCCGCCGAGACGATGACGTAGCCTTCGAAATGAAACGACAAGTGACGACTATTCGGAAACGGTCGTCACCACGGAATTGACCGGGCGCGTGCTCACGGTCGGCAGCTTGACGTCCTTCATCAGCTCCTGGTCGTATTCGGGGAGCGAGGCGACCGGCGCCTTGGCGCGCATCGCCACGATCTTGTAGCCGCCGGCCTTGAGGCGATTCAGAAGCTCGGGCAGCGCCTCCGCTGTGTGCTTCTGGAAGTCGTGCATCAGGATGATGCCTTTGCCCTTGTTATCGAGCTTCTTCATCACGTTCTCGATCACCTTCTCGGGCTTCGACGCCTTGAAGTCGAAGGAGTCGATATCGCAGGAAAAGATCGCGACGTTGCGGTTGCCGAGATAGGTGACCATCTCCGGCGGATGTTGCAGCGCCGGGAAGCGGAAGAATGCCGCGGGCGAGATACCGCCGAGCGCCCATTTCACCGCGCTGATGCCCTTCTCGATCTCGTCCTTGCGCTGCGCCTCGTTCAGCTTCTTGTCGTTGAGGTTGGCGTGCGACCAGGTGTGGGTGCCGATGGTGTGACCGGCCGCGTAGACCTGCTTCAGGATCTCCGGCTCGTAGGTGGCGTGCTTGCCGATCGAGAAGAAGATGCCGGTGGTGCACTGGTCGGCGAGCGCCTTCAGCACGGCAGGCGTGTTGCGCGGCCAGGGACCGTCGTCGAAGGTCAGGACGACCTCCTTGTCACGCAGGAAGTCGAGCTCCTTGAAATGCTCGAAGCCGAAGCCGGGACCGCCGGTGGTGTCGATCTCCACGGTGCGGGCGACGCCGAGTGCGTTCGGATTGTTGCAGGCGGCGCGCGCCGGCTGCGGCGCCTGTTGCGGCGGAGGCGGGAAGGCGGCGCTCGGTTGGACTGCAGCTGCTGCCGGGGCTGCGGCTGCTGGAGCTGCGGCTGCAGCCGGTGCTGCTGCGGGCGCGGCCTGGGTGGCGGCTGCGGGTTTTGCAGCCGGGGTCTGCGACCATGCCGCGCCTGTCAGCGCAACAGACATCGCGCTTGCCAAAATCAGTCCTGCCGCCACACGCATGGTGTTGTCCTCGAGATTGATCCCGTTGTTCCGCCGCGGCTTTTCGCCTCCGGCCAAAACCTTCCTGCCCAAGATTATCTTAACTTTCATCCTAGCCTAGATGGTGCTCTATCGCCATTGCAACGGCTGTTTGGCGCTTCGCCGCAATTGTGCCCAGGCCCGTTCGAGCAAGCCACCTCAACTATCGGCCAAGGCTCTGGCAATTGCAGTCTTGATCCGGGTGTCGACAGGCTCCACGGCGGAGGGAAACACGTCGGCGATATAGCCATCACGGCCGATCAGATATTTGTGGAAGTTCCAGCGCGGAACCTCCTTGGGCCGGTCCTCGGCGGCCCATCTGTAAAACGGATGTGCCTTCGCCCCGACCACAACGGCCTTGGCGGCTATCGGGAAGGTAACGCCGTATTGGTGGTGTGCTGTCTCCGAGATCTCGCTGGTGCCGCCGGGTTCCTGGCCGCCGAAGTCGTTGGAGGGCACGCCAATCACGGTGAGGCCGCGCGCACTAAACTCGCTCCAGAGCTCCTGCAGGCCGGCATATTGCGGCGTGTATCCGCACAGCGAGGCGGTGTTCACGACCAGCAATGGCTTGCCGGTAAAGGCGGCGAGCCTGATGTCGTCGCCGGACAGAGCGGGGAACGAAAATGCGTAGGCGGAAATCCGGCTCATCCCGGCATCGGCCCGTGCGCGCGTTGCCGAATTGGTTGCCGCGAGAAGCGCCGTGACGAGCATGGTCCTGCGGTTCAGCATGGCGGTGTCCCCCGGATGTGATCCGGGGTGAAGTTTACCCCACCGATTCGATAAGCCCGCTCAACACCACGTTATTGGACCCGGCGTTGGTCTCAGTAGAGCCGGACGATGAAGTCGGTGCCTTCGCCGGTTTCACCCTGGTTGATGCCCTGGTCGGAGACGATGACCGAGCCGCCGGAGGTGAGCATCTCGTTGATCTTCGCCATGGCATCCGCGGGGATCGTGATGCGATCCAGCGCTTCGGCCGGGCTATCAGGCGTGATCACCGGCTTTGCGGCGACAGGGATCACCGCGACGCCACGCTGACGGTGCACCAGGCGGCCGTCGTCGTCACGCGCGGCGGCACGGACTGAGACGGGCAGCGACACCACCGACCAATGCAGCGCGTTGGTATCGGTCTTATCGATCTCGGCGGTGAAAACGTGGGTGCCGAGTGGTCGGTCGCTTGCCGCAATCGTCACGGGCACATCGAACAGCGGTGCAAAGTTCTGCCGCACATAGAGCTTGGAATCCTTGCGGCTGATGAACACGGCAATCTGGCCAGCTCGCTTCGGCAGGTCCGGCTTCACGGACGGCGCAGGATCGGCGATGCGGGTCTGATCATTCTTTGCGTCCGGCGAAGCGGCTTGTGCGGGTGCAATTGCCGTCGCCGCCGAATCCTTGGCAGGCTCGGATTTGACCGGCTCGGATTTGGCAGGCTCCGCAGCTGCTTCTGCCTTCGGCGCGTCGGCCTTCGGAGCATCTGAAGGCTTGGACTTTGCGGCCTCGGCCTTGTCGTCCGGCGTCGCCTTGGGCGTTTCCGCAGCCTCGGCGGGCTTCGCTTCAGTGCTTACTGTGTCGGTGGGCTTGGCCGCTTCGTCCGTCTTCGCAGCCGCCGCGGGCTGCTTGATCGGCTCGGACGCGTTGGCGGATTTGGTGCCGGTCTTATCCTCGGTCGTTGCGGCTTCCTCACGAGTCGCCGCATTGCCCGTCGTCACATCCGACATCACGGTGTGGCCGACCGTGGAACGCAACTCGAGCACGCCGTCGGCGCTGGCGGTCTTCGTCTCTGGAGACTTGGTCTCGGCAGGCTTGGTGTCCGTAACCTTGGCTTCGGACGCGCCCTTGTCCGCCTTATCGCCGACGCTCGTCGTCGGCTCGAGGCTTGCTGCGGGCTGCGGCGGGACACGCAGCGAAGCGAGCATCGGATGCGAGAAGCTTTGCGGGGTCATCTGGCCGGGCGTGACGATCACGCGCGCGCCCATCTTGGTCCAGTTCCACATCTTCACCGCGAACGCCATCGGCATGCGGATGCAGCCGTGCGAGGCCGGATAGCCCGGCAATACGCCGGCATGCATGGCGACGCCGGACCAGGTGATCCGCTGCATGTACGGCATCGGCGCGCCGCTATAGATGTTGGAGTGGTGGAATTTGTGCTTCTGGATGACGCTGAACACGCCCATCGGCGTCGAGTGACCCTTCATGCCGGTCGACACCGGCGACTCCGCGAACACGCCGTTGGAGTCGTAAATAGTGACCTTCTGACGGTCGATCGAGACGACGATGACGAGCGGACCTTGCGGTTTCGCGCCGGTCTCTTTCTCGACGACGGTCTCTTTCTTGTTCTTTGCGGCTGCCGAGCCGCGTTTCTGCGGCTTCAGTCGCGGCTCCTCGACGTACGGCTGCTGCCGTCCGTAGGATCCGTCCGAGTAATCCGAATAATAGTAGAACGCTGCCTCCGCCTGGCTTGCCGTTCCGATCGCCCCCGCTGCCGCCAAAATCGCGACCTGCCACAGCCTTACAGGCGCGGCCGAAAAAGGGGACCCGTTCACGCTATTCATTCCTCGAATCCACAATCCAAATCAGAAGTTAGTGTCGCAGAGGGGATACGCGTTCACCAGCATGGTGGTTCTGCCATCAGCTACTTTTGTCCAAGACGTAGCAAAAAAGCCTCACGGAGCGGTAAACGGCGGCCGCGGCCGGCTCCCGTCGCCTTCCTGATTGGCCGGCCCATGCCTACATTGTCAGGACTTGTTACCGGAGAGCTTCATGTCATCTCGTTTCCCCGGTCTTTCGCGCATCCGCTTGAAAGACTTCGCTTTATTTCTGTTGCTGTTGGTTGCGCCCGTCGCGTCCGCCTCCGCCGCCGACGAGCCGGATCTGATCTTCCGCCGTTCCACTGTCTTCAAGTGGATGAGTCCCAATGACAAGCTCGCGACCTACGGCCTCGACGATCCCGAGGTCGAGGGCGTGGCCTGTCATTTCACGGTGCCGGAGAAGGGAGGCTTCAAAGGTTGGCTCGGTCTTGCCGAAGAGGTCTCGGATATCTCGCTGGCCTGCCGGCAGATCGGTCCGATCAAGTTCAAGGACAAGATGGAGCAGGGCGACGACATGTTCCGCAGGCGCCGCTCGCTCTTCTTCAAGAAGATGCAGATCGTGCGAGGCTGTGACGCCAAGCGCAATGTGCTGGTCTATATGGTCTATTCGGACAAGCTGATCGAGGGATCGCCGAAGAACTCGACTTCGACGGTGCCAATCATGCCGTGGGGGCCGGCCGATGCGAACGTCCAGAAGTGCGGGGACTTCTTCACTCAGTGATGGAATCACGGCCGCTGCGCGGTCGCGCAAGATGCGAACCGCTCAGCCGCACGAACGCCTGCGGCGCGGCCTCGTGGCCGCGGCCTGATTGTTGTGCCATCGCGCCGGGCGCGCCGGTGCGGTGGCCGATCGGTCGATCGGCGCGGTCCGTGGGCTGCGCCGCGTCGCGCATCGTTGCGCGATCTTGCGCCATCATGATGGCCATCCCTCAACTCTATGCCCGGTTGATGACGGGCCCTTCGGTTTTCGAAGGCTTCGGTCGTGCCCGGGCGATTCGGGGTTCACGTGCGGGACCGGTCTTCGTTGGCTGACCTTCAGCAGAAAACCGTAAAATGCATGTGAAGCGCTGACGTCGCGGATGTGACCGCGCTGCTTCAACCAGATCGGACGCTTGTTTCCAAGCGGGTTCAAACCGCCACGCGTCCGGCATGAAATGATTGATGTTTTCCGGGAATTGTTTCGTCGCGGGGCCGGCGACGAAACAATTCTCATCGGGAACGAAACCATTTTGGGCTTTGGGCGCATCACGGGAGAAACCGCTGATGGTTATCAGCGTCACAACGACGACGGCGGCTCCGCCGGCGACGCATTTCGGAGAGAAATCCATGCGCGCGCTCAGCTTCCTCCTTGCCTTCAGCTTCGTGCTCGCCGGTTCCTCGCTCGCCGGTGCGCCGGACGGCAATCTGCCCGGTATCGGAACCTTCCGGTATTCCGGCTCGCCGGTCACCACTACGGCGCCGCAGTCGATTGTCCTGGCGGCACGTTTCTGATCACAACAAGAAAATCAGCCGACAAAAGCCATCATGTCCCTTCGTCCCTGCGCCGCGGCGTTCCTCTCCCTTCTGACGATGAGTTCCGTTGAGGCGCAAGTACGCGCGCCGAGCCGGTTGCCGGACCCGCGTACCGAATTCGTGCGGCAATGCGCCCCCCGCATGCTCGGGCGCTGGGAGCATCCGGAAGAGGTGTGCGGCTGTCTGCACGATCATGCCGCGGCCGTCGTCGAGGATCGCGACCTGCGCGAGGCGCTGCTGCGTGGCATCAGCGAGACCGGTGTGCCGACGATCGAAACCGATTGGGTGCCTGCAGCAAAGCAAAGTGAGATCGGCGCGACCTTCACCAAGATTGCCAAGCCGACCTTGCAGTGCATGTTCGATCCGGCGAAGGATCGTTCCTAGCGTCGCTATTGCGACTGGTTACTTGGTCTTGGGACCGAACCGGGGCACGCAGGAGGCGGTTCGCACGACGCCCCGATCAGTCATCTTCGAACCACGCACTTCCTTGATCTGGCCGGCCGGGCAGGTTCCGTCATCCACCTGCACGCGCTGACCGAGCTTGAGGTCGACGATATCCTGCTCGCGCCCGACTGTCGTCGCGTGTGCCGTTGAGGCAAGCGCGACGGAGATCAGCAGCGAGAGACAGGTTGGGCGGCCAAGCGACATGGCAAGTGACATGATGAGGGATCCTGGAATCGATGCCGCGATGGTACGAAGCGGGCGGCGATTCTGACAGTGAACCTTCGTCACGCCCGCCGGGCGGATTTGCCATTGCGGCGCAAGGCGGCGCGCGCTTCTCCCGCCAGCCGCTCTGCGGCGGCGACCAGACGCGGAACCGCGTGCCCCGAAAATCCAAGCACGAAGCCGGGTAGGGGGCGCGCCCGCGCATAGGTGTCGGCGAGCAGCCAGCCCTCGGCACCTGTCGCCTGCTTCGCCTCGGCTGCCACCGCGGGGGCAACCGATGGATCGAATCGTGCCACGAGGTGCAGGCCCTGCGACGGCACCGGGACTGTCAGCGCACCATCCGAGGCTGCTTCAAGCGTCTCAGCCAGTGCATCGCGTGCCTCACGATACAGCTTTCTGACACGCTTCAGGTTGGCCGCAAACGCGCCGGAATTCAGCATGTCGGCGACCGCACCTTCCATCAACGTGCCGGGAAAGCGGTCAAGCGTGGTGCGCGCGGCCGTGACATCGCCGACCAGACGTTCGGGCAGGGCGCAATACCCAATGCGCAGGCCCGGAAACAGCGTCTTGGCAAAGGTGCCCATGTAGATCACGCGCTGGAGATGATCGATGCCGGCCAGCGACATCAGCGGCGCGCCGTCATAGCGGAACTCGCTGTCGTAATCGTCCTCGAACACGAAGGCGCCCGCCTGCCTGGCCCAGTCGAGCAGCTCGAGCCGGCGCGGCATCGACATCTGCACGCCCAACGGAAACTGGTGCGACGGCGTGACATAGGCCGCGCGCGCGGCCGGTGCGAGCGAGCGGCCCCTGGCGACTTGCAGGCCGTGCGCGTCGACGGGAATCGGCACGGTGCGATAGCCGCACTGCGTGATGGTTCTGCGGGCAATGGGATAGCCGGGATCCTCGCACCAGACCTGATCATCGGCCTTCAGGATCGCGCTGAGAGCAATGCGCAGCGTGTGCAGTGTGCCCGATGTCAGCATAATCTGGTCGGGGTCGCAGCGCAGGCCTCGCGCCGACAGCAGATGATCGGCGATCGCAACCCGCAGCTCGCGGCTACCGCGCGGATCGCCATAGTGCAGATGCTCGCTGCCGAAGGCGCGCATGCGCCGGCCGACGAAGGCGCGGAAGCGTTGCAGCGCGCGCTCGTCGATATGGGTGCAGCCGAGCGCGAGTATGCCTTGCTGCGGCGCCTCAACGATCGCCTTCGGCTTCTTCGACGCGGCGGTGCGGCCCGGGATGCGCGCGGCGACGAACGTGCCAGACCCCACGGTGGCCTGTGCAAAGCCGTCGGCGATCAGGCGCTCATAGGCGGTGACGACGGCGTTGCGCCGGAAGCCGGTTTGCTTGGCCAGCGTGCGCGACGACGGCAGCGCCTCGCCAGGTTTTACCAGGCCGGAGACAATCATCTCGCACAGCGCCTGGTACAGCCGGTGCGCAGAGGAGGCGCCGGCGGTGATGTGGGGGCCGGCGAGATCGAGCGGCAATTCGGCTTTGCCCGCCGCGACAGAATTGGTCGGAATTTTTTGCATGGAATTGGCACTATCGCAGACCAAATGCGCCGCTACAACTGGCCTGGAATTGTTCCAAATCCCGACAGGAGCGGCCGTGAGCCAGACCGAAAGCCAAAATTCCTATCCGACCTCAGCACGCAACCAGGTCAAGCGCCGTCACGACCGCGGCTTCTACGATCACGCCACCGTTCACCGCATCCTGGATTCCTCGATGCTCTGCCACGTCTCCTACGTCATCGACGGCCAGCCCTATTGCACGCCGACCTTCTTCTGGCGCGAGGGGACGAAGCTCTATTGGCACGGCTCGAGCGCGAGCCGCATGCTGCGCAACCAGACCAGGGGGGAGCGGGTGTGTCTGACGGTCGCGCATCTCGACAGCCTGGTGCTGGCGCGTTGTGGCTTCAATCACTCCGCCGACTACCGCGCCGTGATGGCGTTCGGCACCGCCTATCTCGTCACCGACCCCGCGGAGAAGGAGCGCGCGGTGGTCGCGATGGTCGACCGCTTCTTCCCGGATCGCACCGCAAGCCTGCGGGCGAGCAATACCCAGGAGATCAAGGCGACCTCGTTTATCGCGATGGAGATCGAAGAGGCCTCCGCAAAGGTCCGCGCCAAGGGTGTCGCCGACGACGATGAGGACTACGAATTGCCCATTTATGCCGAGCGCATCCCGGTACGAACCGTTCTTGGTGCGCCCGAGCCATGCCCGCGACTGCTTGACGGTGTGAGCCGGCCCGCGTCACTGAATGGCTATTCCGAGGGCCGCCTGCTCGAAGATGCATTGCGGGATGCATATTTTGTGGAGTACCCGAACGACTGAAATCGGCTAGCTTGCGCGCACCTTTGACCAAACTGGATGCCCGGAGCTTGCCCGATGAATGCCGAAACGCAGCAGAGGATTCTTGACGCCGTCGACACCGGCTTCGAAGCCCAGCTTGCGACCACGTGCGATTTCGTCGCGATCCCTTCGACTCGTGGGGCGGAGGGGCCGTGCCAGGACATGATCGGCGACCTCCTGCGCGCACGCGGCTACGAGGTCGACGATTGGCACATCAATGTCGACGACTTGAAAGACCTCCGCGGCTTCGGCCCGATCGAGCATGACTTCTCGAAGGCCCGTACAGTGGTCGGCACCTATCGTCCCTCCACCGAGGCCGGCAAATCGCTGATCCTCCAGGGCCACTGCGATGTCGTGCCTGCGGGACCGCTGGAATTATGGGACACGCCGCCGTTCTCGCCCGTCGTCAAGGACGGCAAGTTGTTCGGCCGCGGCGCCTGCGACATGAAGTCGGGCACCATCGGCGCGCTCTATGCGCTGGATGCGATCAAGGCAGCCGGCCTCAAGCCGACGGCTCGGATCCATTTCCAGTCTGTCATCGAGGAGGAAAGCACCGGCGTCGGCGCGCTTTCGACGCTTCAGCGCGGCTATCGGGCCGACGCCTGCTTCATCCCCGAGCCGACCGGCGGCAGGATGGTGCGCTCGCAGGTCGGCGTGATCTGGTTTCGCCTGCGCGTGAAAGGTCATCCCGTCCACGTGGCGCATGCCGGCTCGGGTGCCAACGCGATCATGGCGGCGTATCACCTGATCCAGGCGGTGCAGAAGCTCGAGATCGAATGGAACGAGCGTGCCAAGGCCGACCGTCACTTCAAGACGCTGAATCATCCGATCAACTTCAACCCCGGCATCATCAAGGGCGGCGACTGGGCTTCCAGCGTCCCGGCCTGGTGCGACGTCGATTGCCGCATCGCTGTCCTGCCAGGCTGGTCGATCGCGGACCACCAGAAGGAGATTCTGGCGTGCATCGCTGCGGCCTCGCGCAACCACCGCTTCCTCGCCAACAATCCGCCGGAGGTCGAATGGTCCGGCTTTCTGTCGGAAGGCTATGAGCTGACCGATTCCGCGGCGCCGGAAGCGGCCTTCGGCAAGGCCTTCAACAAGGTCTATGGCGGGGAGGTCGAGGACCTTGTCTTCACCGCGCTGACCGACACCCGCTTCTACGGCCTCAACCATGGCATCCCCAGCCTGTGCTTCGGCGCCAGCGGCGGCGAGATGCACGGCTTCAACGAGTTCGTGGATCTGGAGTCGCTGAAGAAGACCACCAAGGCGATGGCGCTGTTCATCGCGGAGTGGTGCGGGGTGGAGAGGGCGTAGACCTCTCCGTCGTCATTGCGAGGAGCCCTTGCGACGAAGCAATCCAGACTGCTGCCACGGAGGCAGACTGGATTGCTTCGCTGCGCTCGCAATGACGGAGTATGCCGCCGGCCCCTCGTCCTGTTGGGAGTTGCCCGAAACAATGGCGTCCCCAAATCCTTTAAGCTTAAAATAAAGACTAGGATGCCGACCTGACCGGTGGCAGACTGGCGCCCGTTCGTTGGACGAGTCCCCGGGAGTCACAATGCGCGATTGGGATGATGCTTACGCCAATTCGGCCCATATCCCGGGCTCGGACAAGATGCCGGCGCAATGGGCGGAGCGGGCGGCGGCCTACCGCGCCGCTCTGAAGGATTTTCGCCCTGATATCGCCTACGGCCCTGGCGAGCGCCAGCGTCTTGACCTGATTCCGCCCGATGGTGACAGCAAGGGTCTCGTGGTGTTCGTGCACGGCGGCTACTGGATGCGCTTCGACAAATCGACCTGGACGGATCTTGCCGAAGGCGCGCGGCACCACGGCTGGACGGTTTGCCTGCCGAGCTACACGCTGGCACCGGCCGCGCGCATCTCCGACATCACCACGGAGATATCAGATGCGATTGCGGAAGCAGCTTCGCTGGTCGCAGGACCGATCCGGCTCGCCGGCCATTCCGCCGGCGGCCATCTCGTCACGCGCATGCTATGCGACGACAGCCGGCTGGAGCCTGCCGTCTATAACCGCATCGCCGGCACGCTCTCGATCAGTGGCCTGCACGATCTGCGTCCGCTGCTCAAGACCAGGATGAACGACACGTTGCGGATGACGATGGAGGAGGCGACGCTCGAGAGCGCGGCGCTGCACCTGCCGCGCGGGCATTCGCCTGTGACCGCCTGGGTCGGCGGCGGCGAGCGGCCCGAATTTATCCGCCAGTCCGATATGATGGCCAATGTCTGGACCGGATTCGACGTGCCGACGCACCTCGTCGTGGAGCCCGCGCTCAACCATTTCACCGTGATCGACGGGCTGAAGGACCCGTCGTCGCAGATCACCGCACGGCTGATTGGCCTCGACTGATGTCGCCCGCGGGATGATCGATCGAAAGGCCTGCCATGACGTCCAGCGATTACGATCCCACAAACGAAGGCGCCGAGACCGATTTCGGCCGGCGCATGTCCTATGGCGACTACCTGGCGCTGGATGCGATCCTCGGCGCGCAGCATCCGCTCTCCGAAGCGCATGACGAGATGCTGTTCATCATCCAGCATCAGACCACGGAGCTGTGGATGCGCCTCGCCATTCACGAGCTCAGCGCCGCGCGCCGCGCCATCGCCAGGGACGAAGTACAGTCCGCAATGAAGATGCTGGCGCGGATGTCGCGCATCTTCGAGCAGCTCAACGGCGCCTGGGACGTGCTGCGCACCATGACACCGAGCGAGTATACGCGCTTCCGGTCCCAGCTCGGCCAGTCCTCGGGTTTCCAGTCGCGCCAGTACCGGCTGATTGAATATCTGCTCGGCAATCGCAATCACGCCATGCTGAAGCCGCACGCGCACGATTTGGAAACGACAAGAATGCTCGAGGCGGAGCTCGCGACGCCGAGCCTTTATGACGAGGTGCTGCGGCTCGCCGATCGCAAGGGTCTCAAGATGCCACCTGCGGTGCTCGCGCGTGACGTGCGCGAGACCCACAGTTTCAGCGAAGGTGTGCTTCACGCCTGGCGCGAGGTCTACCAGGCACCGGAGACGCACTGGATGCTGTATGAGCTCGCGGAGAAGCTGGTCGATTTCGAGGACTATTTCCGCCGCTGGCGCTTCAACCATGTCACGACGGTCGAGCGCGTCATCGGTTTCAAGCGCGGTACCGGTGGCACCGGCGGCGTCAGCTATCTCAAGCGCATGCTGGAGGTTGAGCTGTTCCCCGAACTCTGGCGCGTGCGCACGATTCTGTAGAGATGACCATGACCAGGCTTCGCGTCTACGACGACACCAAGGCGCTGTTCCATCTGCCCGACGGTTTGATCTATCTCGACGGCAATTCGCTCGGTGCATTGCCGCTGGGCGTTGCCGAGCGAGTCAACCGCGTCATCACGGCGGAGTGGGGCAATGAGCTGATCCGCGCCTGGAACACGGCGGGTTGGTATGCCCAGCCGCGCCATGTCGGCGATCGCATCGCGCGGTTGATCGGGGCGGAAGCGGGGTCGGTGATGGTTGGCGACACGTTGTCGCTGAAAGTCTATCAGGCGCTGGCGGCTGCGCTCGACCTGAACAACGAGCGCAAGGTCGTCTTGTCCGACACCGGCAATTTCCCGACCGACCTCTACATGGCCGAGGGCCTGATCGCCACGCTCGGGCGCGGACATCAACTGCGCCTGGTTGCACCGGAGGAGATCGAGGCCTCGTTGTCGGAGGAGATCGCGGTGCTCTACATCACCGAGGTCGATTACCGCACCGGCCGCCGCCACGACATGGCGAGACTGACTGCGAAAGCGCATGCGCTCGGCATCATCACGGTCTGGGATCTCGCGCATTCCGCCGGTGCACTGCCGGTCGAGCTCGCCGGCTGCCGTGCCGATTTCGCCGCCGGATGCACCTATAAATACATCAATGCCGGCCCCGGCGCGCCGGCTTTCCTCTATGTCGCGCCGCGCCACGCCGACACGGCGCGCGCCGCGTTGTCCGGCTGGATGGGTCACGCCAAGCCGTTCGCGTTCGAGCTCGCCTATGCGGCCGCGGGCGGCGTTGAACGCATGCGCGTCGGGACGCCACCGGTCTTGGCGATGGCAGCGCTGGAGGCCTCGCTCGACATATGGGATCGCGTCGACATCCGCGAGGTCCGCGCGCGTTCGCTGGCACTCGGCGATCTCCTGATTGCGGAAGTCGAACGCCGCTGTCCGTCTCTGCGGCTCGTGACCCCGCGCGCGCATGAGCGCCGTGGCTCGCAGGTCTCGTTCGCCTTCGAGGGCGGCTATGCCGCCATGCAGGCCCTGATCGCTCGTGGCGTCATTGGCGATTTCCGCGCGCCTGACATCATGCGGTTCGGGATCACGCCGCTCTACATCGGCGACAGCGAGATCATGCGGGCAGCCGAGATCATCGAGGAGGTGATTGCGGGTGAGATGTGGCGGCGACCAGAATATCAGGTCGTCAACGCAGTGACGTGAGAACGGCGCGCGTTCCCCACGGCGGAGCGCCGGCGTCACGACGGCCATTACCTTCGACGTCATTGCTTTGCCGCTGGAAGCCATTCACGTTGAGAGAACAAGGAATTGGGAGGAAATCCGATGACGCCGCTCGAAAGACTTAAAGCGATGAAGATGCCGTTCGCCGAGCTCAAGGGCGTCGAATTTGTCGAGGCGGACAAGGATCGCGTGGTGGCGCGGATGATGGTTCGGCCGGATCTCTGCACGCTGCACCACACCATCCACGGCGGGGCTGTGATGGCACTGGCCGATTCCGTCGGGGCGGCGGCGACCGCGATCAATCTGCCAGAGGATGCCAAGGGCACGACCACGCTGGAGAGCAAGACCAACTTTATTGGCGGGGCCAAGGAAGGGACCACCGTCATTGCCACCGCTACCCCGGTCCATCGGGGCCGGCGGACCCAGATCTGGACCACCCGGCTTGAGACCGAAGACGGCAAACTGGTCGCTGTGGTGACCCAGACGCAGCTGGTCCTGTAGGACTACGGAGGCTTGATTTTGTTAACGAATTGGTCGTTTGCGCTGCCTCAAACTTGAGCGGGTTCCCGTCTTGAAAAATTTGCTGCGACGCACAATATTGGGGGCCTAGGGATTCGAACGCCTCCTCGAGGGACACCAAGAGGAGTTTTGACGTGGTACTTGAAGAGACCGTCCGCACCGCCCCGGGCTACGTGCGGACCCTGATCCAGCAGGAAGAATTGCCGCTGTTGCGCGATCATCTGCTGAGACTCGATGCCGAAAGCCGGCATGACCGTTTCAACGGTTTTCTCGACGATAGCTTCATCGAGCGCTACGCAGCCCGCTGCGCTGACGACGGCACCGTGATCGTCGCCTACATCGTCGATGGCGTGGTCCGCGGTGCAGCCGAACTGCATCCGCCGGAGGGCGATTCGCTGCCCGAAGTTGCCTTCAGCGTGGAAACCTTCGCGCGACGCCAAAATGTCGGCACCGTGCTGTTCAGCCGCCTGATCGCGGAAGCGCGCTGGAAGGGCTACAAGAGCCTACGCATCACAACGGGTGCGGAGAATCACGCAATGCGCGCGCTCGCCAGGAAATTCGGCGCGCACCTTGCTTTTCGCCATGGGGAATCCACCGGCACGATCGATCTTGCCAAGACTCCCGAGGACGAGCTTGCCGATCTCGCCGCGGCGCCGTTCAAGGCCGGCCGCGCGCTGCTCAGCTTCAACTCGACCTGCTGGAAGCTGATCTCCAGCATGTACGGCAATCGCGCAGCCTGAAATCAAAGGCCTGAATCAAAAAAGCGGACCGGCCCTGCCGATCCGCTTTTTATTTGAGCTGAGACGATAAACGTCAGGTGCCGGTGCGCTTGTCGTTGCCGAAGCGGCGGACAACGCGGCGTTCGACCACGACGGAGCGCTGCGCGCCCTGTTCGCCGGCGATCACGCGCGTGGCAGTGATGCGACTGTTGGTGCGAGCCTGCTTTTTGACCTCGGCCTGGACGACATCGAGCGGCATCCCCATCAGCGCGGCAGCGATCTCGGCCTGCTGCTCCTGGTCGTCGGTGATGCCGACGGCGGCAAAGATCGCCTCGTCCAGGGTGGGCGGATCGTGGCGGACCCGCCGCGTGCCATATTTGGTATTCCAGTCTGCGCTCATAACGGCCTCGTTTTGATGCCGGGATACCTAGTGCCATAAATGTTGCAATGCAATATGAAATCTATGTGGCATCTCAGCTATGCACCGCTCGGGTGTCACAGCGGTGACGCAACGCCGGCATCGACCTCGATCCGCTGTTGCGGCCAGCGTTTCAGCGCGGCATGTCCTGCCGCGGTCAACCCGTAGATCCCCCGGTCGGTACGCTCGAACCAGCCATACACGTTGTTAAGCAAGATCTTGCCGGCATCGGGACAGCGTTCGCGCAGTTCACGCACCCGCCGCGGGCCTGCAGCGAGCTCCGATGCGCAGGCCAGCGCTTGCTGCCGATAAGCCGTCATGATCGGCGCGCGGGTGCTGCCGCCGAGCACAGGGTCACCCCGGCGGCGCTGATGTTCGGCCACGAGCCGCGAGCGTGTCTTCGGCTCGCGGCGAGGGGCTGCGGTCGGCGGCTTCACCAGGACCTCGACCTGACCATTATCGGTGACCCCGAGCATGCCGAAGCCGAGGCGGCGACACAGATTGCGATAGCGTGCGTCGCTCTCGCGACCCTTGCCGCGCGCCGATATTTTGGCCGCGATCCAGATTTCGTCGCCCGCCGGTGCGCGGTCGACGGCCTGCAGGATCAGCTCGAGATTGAAGGCGAGCTTGAGCTCGCCGATCACGACCACAGGAGGATTGCCTGCGCTCAGGCCCACGAGATCGCAGCCCCGGATCTCGCCCTTGACGTCGAAGCCGAGGCTTTCGAGGAATCGTTTGACGGGGAGATAGAGCGCGGTTTCCAAAGGCGAGTTTCCAGTCGGAGAATCAGTTGCCCGCAGTCTAGCCCGGATCGGACTGGGGGCCGGCCGGCATTTGCCCGGATGCGGTCAAGCCAGCTATATCCCCGTGCGGGGAACAGGGCGCTTGCGATATGACGATCAGGAATGGGCTGTATCACATCCGGATCGAGTTCCTGGATAGCGTCCAGGGCGGCAATCAGGGCGTCATGGTGCTGCGCGACGGCACCATGCGCGGCGGCGACTCGTTTTTCTTCGCCTATGGCAGCTATACGTCGGCCGACGGCAAGTGGAAGGGCGAGCTGACCAACGAGGAGCATTCGCCCTCGTTCGACGAGCGCCCGGTGTGGGGCCGCAAGGTCGTGACCATCGGCTTCAGCGGCACCTATACGGACGAAACGGCTTATGGCGAAGGCATCGCACTCGCCGGCAAACAGAGCATCCGTTTCAAGGGCAATCTGCGGCTCCTAGTGCCGGATTGATTACACCCGCCCGCCGACCGGGATCAGCGCACCGGTGACGCCGCTCGCGGCGTCGCTGACGAGGAACAGGATCACCTCGGCAAGCTCCTGCGGCGTGACCCATTTGGAAAAGTCCGCTTTCGGCATGTCGGCGCGGTTGGCCTTGGTGTCGATGATCGATGGCAGCACCGCGTTCACGGTGATCTTGCCCTTCCATTCGCTGGCCAGCGCTTCGGTCAGGCGATGTACGCCTGCCTTCGATGCCGCATAGGGCCCCATGCCGGCGCCGGCCTGGAGCGCGCTCATGGCGCCGATATTGACGATGCGGCCTGCCTTCGAGGAGGCAAGATGCGGCAACGCCGCACGCGAGGTGTTGAGGGCCGTCAGCACGTTCAGTGCATGCATGCGGTGCCATGTTTTGACATCGCCGTCGCCGACGGTTTCGAAGGCGAAGCCGCCGGCGACGTTGACCAGTGCGTCCAGCTTGCCGAAATGCTTGACGGCGGCCTCGACTGCTGTGGTCGCCTGCGCCGCATCGGACAGGTCTACGCCACCGATCTCGATGCGCTCAGTCGTCGCAGGCATGTGAGCGGGTGCGTGATCGATGCCGGCGACCCGCACGCCGCGCGACAGCGCGATGTCGGTGACTACCTTGCCAAGCGCGCCGAGCGCGCCTGTTACGATCAGAGCTTTGCCTTGCATTATCGATCTCCCCGGCGCTGTCGCGCTTACGACTGCAGATAACGTTCCTTCAGTGCGGTTCGCTCGGCCGTGCCAAGCTTGAGGCCATCGCGCAAGTAGGTTTCGACATCGCCATAGTCGCGGCTGACGGCATCGAAAGCCGCATCAAGATAGGAAGCCTCGACCGATCCGATCGCGTCGAGGACGTCGGCGGGCAGGTCAGATACGCTCGAGGCGTCGCGCTTGTAGTGGCGGTTGGTCAGCAGATAATCCTCGGCAATGACGTCATCGGGTACGCCCAGCGCATGCAGGATCAGGGCGCTGGCAAAGCCGGTCCGGTCCTTGCCGGCCGTGCAGTGAATCACGAGCGGCGCACGGTCTTCCAGCAGATGGCCGAACAGAGCACGAAAGCTGTGGGTGTTGTGGCGGACATAGTTGCGGTAGGACTCGCGCATGAGTTCAAGCGCGACCGGACCCGTCAGCGCGCCTCTCGCCAGTTCAGCGCGCAGCGCGGCGACCACCGTTGGCTCGATCGGCAGCGAGTGCACGGTGATCTCGTTCACAACACAAGCGCCGGCGGCACGCTCTTCGACGCCACGGAAGTCGAACGCGCTTTTGACGCCGAGCGCGCGCACGATCGCGACGTCGGCAGCGGTGAGCTGGCCGAGATGGTTGGAGCGGAAGATCTGGCGCCACCGTGTGGTGCGGCCGTCCTTCGTGGCGTAGCCGCCGAGGTCGCGAAAATTGCTGGCGCCTTGCAAAGCAAGGTGACGGGCAGGGGAGTCTGACATGAGATCAGCCTAAGCTTTTTGGGAGTTTTTGTTATGTTACCTGCCGGGCCATTACAGGGGGCGATTATGGGGCGAGACAAGGCCATTCTTTTGGGGATCACCATGCTGGCGGCTGGAATTTCCGGCGCGCGGCAGGCCGATGCGCAGACGTTCCGGAATTATCGCTGTGCCGATGGGACGCAGTTCATCGTGGGGTTTTATGACTATGACAAGCGCGCGTTTCTCCAGATCGATGGCGAGCCGGTGACGCTCGCCAAAAGGCTGACGGTCTCAGGCACGCGCTACGCGGGAGCGGGCATCACGCTCAGGATCGACAAGACCGGGGCGACCACGGTCAAGCACCTGAAGCGGCCGGTCACAGCCTGCGCGGTGATCTGACGACGCCGTCGGATCCGGAATCAAAGAGGGTCGAAACGTCTGCGTTTCGACCCTCTTTCAAATCCCCGCCGAGCGCCCGAGCGCGCGCCGGTACCACACCAGACACCGGCATCAGCGTTCCCATTTGGGCTTTGCTTCGTCGACCGCGTCCTGATGATACCAGCTCTCGCTGCAGATCGAGGTGTTCGCGGGAAGCGAAGCGTGATCGGCAGGAAGGCGGGCCTCGTCGTAGCGGCGTCCCGCAAGAGCCGCGCGGCCCCCGACTGGGAATTGGTAGATCTTCGCAGATCCGTGACTCAGACCATTGTTCATCATTGCGATTGCTCCTTGGTCGAAGCGCCTTGGCCTCCATCGTGCGCCCGACTCGTTCGATTGTGGTTACTGGAATCCCCATATCGGCCCGGCGGCCCCAACTGCAAAGTGCTGAAAAGGAGATCAGTTTCAGCCTAATTCTTAGGCAGGCAGCTGTTTGCACCCTCTAAGGCAATGCCTAGCTGATTAACGGCTGGGCCATTCCAAAGGTTGCTAGGCAGGTCGGTAGCGATTTGCGAAAATTGCCGGACGTTGATGCGCGTTTCATCGGCAACCTCCGGCAGGGGTCTGGCTGCTCCAGAATGAGGCGTTTTCCGCGGAATTATTGCGGTGCAGCTTCACGGTAAGGTGCGCGCCTATGACGCACGCTGGCGTGGAGGTTTTTGATCCCGGGACCCGCCCGCCGCCGTGGTGGAAAACCTCCCGCGCTGCGGCCTTTTGGCACGCAAAATGCTTGTAAGGGGCCGGCCGATGATGGCCGGGTACAAACGTGCGGGGCTCTCAACCCCACCTTTCGCATCATCTACAGAGAGGCTCAATGACCAAGTATAAGCTCGAGTACATTTGGCTCGACGGATATACGCCGACTCCGAACTTGCGCGGCAAAACTCAGATCAAGGAATTCGCGTCATTCCCGACGCTCGAGCAGCTTCCGCTCTGGGGCTTCGACGGCTCCTCCACCCAGCAGGCCGAAGGCCATAGCTCGGATTGCGTGCTGAAGCCGGTCGCGGTGTTCCCGGACGGCGCCCGCACCAACGGCGTGCTCGTGATGTGCGAAGTCATGATGCCCGATGGTAAGACCCCGCATCCATCCAACAAGCGCGCCACCATCCTCGACGACGCCGGCGCCTGGTTCGGCTTCGAGCAGGAGTACTTCTTCTACAAGGACGGCCGTCCGCTCGGCTTCCCGGAATACGGCTATCCGGCGCCGCAGGGCCCGTACTACACGGGCGTCGGCTACAAGTTCGTCGGCGACGTCGCCCGCAAGATCGTCGAAGAGCATCTCGACCTGTGCCTGGCTGCCGGCATCAACCATGAAGGCATCAACGCGGAAGTCGCGAAGGGCCAGTGGGAATTCCAGATCTTCGGCAAGGGCTCCAAGAAGGCCGCCGACGAAATGTGGATGGCCCGCTACCTGATGCTGCGCCTGACCGAGAAGTACGGCATCGACATCGAATTCCACTGCAAGCCGCTCGGCGACACCGACTGGAACGGCTCGGGCATGCACGCCAACTTCTCCACCGAGTACATGCGCACGGTCGGCGGCAAGGAGTACTTCGAGGCGCTGATGGCCGCCTTCGACAAGAACCTGATGGACCACATCGCCGTCTACGGCCCGGACAACGACAAGCGTCTGACCGGCAAGCACGAGACCGCGCCGTGGAACAAGTTCAGCTACGGCGTTGCTGACCGTGGTGCGTCGATCCGCGTTCCGCACTCCTTCGTCAACAACGGCTATAAGGGCTATCTGGAAGACCGCCGTCCGAACTCGCAAGGCGACCCCTACCAGATCGCTTCGCAGATCCTGAAGACGATCTCGTCCGTGCCGACCGACAAGAAGGCCGCGGCCTAAGATCCTCCCGGCCCGGGTTAGGGGGCTGGCCCGGGTTGGTTTTCAATCCGCCGGAGCGAACGCTCCGGCGGATTTTTGCGTTCTCGGGGCGGCCGTTCCTGTGGGCTGTGACGCTGCGAAACTTGTCCGTCGCAGCCGAAAGCGGGATAGAGTGATGGTCGGATGCGCGCGGGGCCGGGGACACGGCTGGTGTTTGAAGGCTTCTACAAGGTGCGATTTCAGCTCGGCGACAGCGTCGGCCGGAGCGTGATGCATGCCGGCAATGGCAAGATGCTCGGCGGCAATTCGGCGTTCGCCCATATCGGCACCTACGAGAAGACCGCAGATGGCGTCGACATCGTCATCAAGACCGTCCGCCACAACCCCGATCCGAACTACCGCGCCATGGCCGGCACCGATGATGCGACGCTGATCGCGAAAGGCGTCGCGGATGGCGATCTCTATCGCTTCAAGGGCGAGCTGAAGGAGCTGCCCGGCGTTCCCTTTCAGTCGCTGATGACACCGATTACGGAGGACGAGGTGCCAATCGCCGGCGGGGTCGGCGAGGCCGGCATCACCGACGGCCTCTATTCGATTCACCTGCGCATGCTCGACGGCGTCGATGGCGGGCTCACCGGCGTGATGCTGCTCAAGGGAGGCCGCATCCTCGGTGGCGACGCCTCGTTCTATTATCTCGGCAGCTACACCGCCGCGAACGGCCGCTGGAAAGGGCAGATCCTCAATCAGGAGCATACGCCGGCCAAGGACGATCCGATCTTTGGCGGCCACGAGGTCGGCATCGGATTCTCCGGCAGCTATGACAGCGAGCAGGCGGTGCTGGAAGCGACAGCGCTCGCCGGCAAGCGCAGCCTGCGCCTGAGCGCCACGCTCAAGCTGATGCATCGTGCCTGATCGCGCTCCGGGAAACCGCTCATGGAAAAAATCCGCATGCTCTCGACGCTCGGTCTGATGGGGGCGATGCGCAGCCTGTCATCCGGGTTCGAGACCGCAACAGGCATCCACGTCGATGCCGACTTTGCGCCGACCCTGGCGCTGCTCAAGCGCTTGCGCGCCGGCGAGGCCGCAGATCTCGTCATCCTCACGCGCGAGGGGCTCGACGAGATGATCGGCGAGGGCCGGGTAATCGCAGGCAGCGCGGCCGATCTTGCGCGTTCCTATGTCGGTCTTGCCGTGCGCGCCGGGCAACCGCATCCCGACATCGGCGCCGAGGCCGCACTGCGCAGGACGCTGCTCGCGGCGCGCTCGGTTGCCTATTCGCGGCTGGGGGCGAGCGGGGTGTACTTCGCCCAGCTGATCTCGCGCATGGGTATCGCGGACGCGATCAACGCCAAGGCCACCATCGTCGAGCAGGGCTTCACCGCCGAGCGCCTGGTCAGCGGCGAGGCTGATCTCGCCGTGCAGCAGATCAGCGAGCTGAAGCAGGTGGGCGGCATCGAGGTGATCGGTCCGGTCCCGCACGATCTGCAGATTCCGGCCGTGTTCTCCGCGGGTCGCATGGCGGACGCAAGGCAGGTCGAAGCCGCCGAGCGGCTGCTGCGCTATCTGGCTTCTCCCGAGGTCGTGCCGGTCCTGCGCCAGTCGGGACTCGAGCCTTGAAATCGCCGGGACGCGGACGCAACGTGAGGGCCATGCGAACCTGTCTCTGTGCCATCCTCCTCGCGCTTGCCGCGCCCGTTGCCGCGCATGCGCAATCGGCTGATCTGGTGCTGTGCGACCGTGTCGCCGCCGACCCCAGCGATCCCGACAAGCCGGCCGACGTGAAGGGCGTGCCTGACATCGCAGCCGCCGACATCGCGACCGCCATCAAGTTCTGCAGGCAGGCGGCCACATCGTCGCGCCGCGCGATGTTCGCGCTTGGCCGCGCCTATGCCGCCAACCACCAGACGGTGGAGGCGCTCGCTGCCTGGCGCAAGGCCGCCGACAAGGGCTCCAGCGCTGCCATGGTCGAGCTCGGCGTTGCCTATGGCACCGGCTCCGGCGTCGCCAAGGACGAAGCGCAGGCGCGAAAGCTGTTCGAGAAGGCGGCGCAATCAGGCAATCCCCGCGGCGTCTCCAACCTCGCCGCGCTCGGCAGCGCGGGCGGCGGAGCGCCGGCCGATCCGGCACAGGCGCGCACGCTGCTCGGCAAGGCGGCCGAGACCAATGCCGAGGCGCAGTATCAGCTCGGCTTGATGCTTTCCAATGGCAGTGGCGGCGAGAAGGACGACGTCGCCGCGCGCGCGCTGTTCGAGAAGGCGGCGGCGCAAAACCATCCCGGTGCGCTGGAGCGGATGGGCGCCTTCGCCCAGGAAGGTCGCGGCGGTCCGAAGGACAAGGATGCCGCGAAAGCCTATTACGAGCGGGCCGCCGCGCTCGGCGACGAGGACGCCAAGAAAGCGCTGGAGCGGCTGCGCTGCCCCTACGCGATCAAGGACAAGCAGGGCAAGCTCGTCACCACGCTGTGCTTCTAGCAGGCGCCCCGGCGCATTCCGTGCCGTGTCGGATTGTTGCTTGCGCCGATGGGCGCCCGACCTTGATCGAGCGCAAGACTGCCGCGCGCCGCGCCGGCTAACATCTCCCCTTGATGGGAATGGAGAATTGCGATGAAGCTTCGGGCGTGGATGCTGGCGCTGGCCTTGATGGGAGCGACCACATCAGTGGTGGCGCAGGATCTCAAATCACCATCGGCGGACCAGTATGTGCCGCGGCTCGGCGACATCATGAGCGCCGCGCAGGCGCGCCATCAGAAGCTCTGGCTGGCCGGCAAGGCGCAGAACTGGGAGCTCGCCGGCTATGAGCTGCGTCAGCTCAAGGCCAGCCTGATCGAGGCCGCGCTGCTCTATTCCGGCATCCCCGTCAGCAACGTCACGACCCTGGAGCCGCCGCTGCAATCGACGTCCGACGCGATCGCGGCAAAGGACGGCCGCAAATTCGCAAAGGCCGTGGGCGATCTGACCGAGGGCTGCAACGCCTGCCACCGTTCGATGGGACGCAGCTTCGTCGTCATGAAGGTTCCCTCCGATCCACAGCCGTTTGCCAATCAACTGTTTCCGCCACGGGCAAAGCCGTGACGGAACGGACCGCGTGCGATGCGGGTTGACGTGAAACGCGTTCACTCGGAGGCCCGGCCATGATCCGCAAGCTCGCATCCGGCGAATACCGACTCTATTCGCGCAAGGTGAATCCGAAGACCGGCAAGCGCCGCAACCTCGGCACGTTCAAGAGCCGCGCGGCGGCCGAGAAGCACGAGCGCGACGTGCAATATTTCAAGCGTCACTGACGCCCCGGACCTGCCGGGCCGCCAGGAAATCGAAAACAACCCCATGCACCGTAGGCAAGTGGTTGAAATCCAAAGCCGCGAGGCCTCGAAATGGCGTTTTGCGGATTTTTCGAAATTTGCTTGATCCGTCGGGCAAAACAGGTGCATACTGGCATCGTGGCAGGATCGGCTCCGCGGGCGCTCCCCTGCGCGGATAAGCCGGATGGTCTTGATGGGACGACGATGCTATGTCGCCCGCGATTCTTTTTGATTTTGCGGATTCAGGACATTGCTCGACGGACTATACAAGGTTGAATACGGCATCAACGGCGCCTTCGGGCGCAGCATCATGTGCCTGCACGACGGCAAGATGTTGGGAGGCAATTCGGCCTTCGCGCATCTCGGCAGCTACGATGTCAAGGACGGCGTGATCGCAGCCGAGGTCATCACCGAACGTCACAATGATGATCCCCATTTCAAGCCGCTGATGGGCGCTGACGTCACCGCGATCAAGGTGCGCGGCCGGACCGAGGGCTCGACGATCCTGCTGGAGGGCGGCGGGCGTAGCGGGCTCTCCCGTCTGCTTTGCTGCTGGAAGGCGACATGCAGGCCCTGCGTTTGGATGTCGGCCTGAGCCAATTCCGGAGGTATGAGCACGCCAACCGGATTCATCGCCCTCGGTCTGGCTGATTTCGTAGACGAACGCTGATCCGAACGAGTCTGTGAACTCGCGCCCTCCCTCGACGGCCTGACCTGCGACCGCGTTGGCAACAGGCGAATCGCGTCATCGCTCATCAGGCGGCGGGAACGGGGTGGAGCCGTCGTCGCGCGTCGGCAGAGAGTACGGCCATAGCACAAGAGGCCAGACGTGCTCGCACGCTGTCGGCGCGCGAGGTCAACACAATCGGCACGCGAGCGCCCAGCGCGATGCCTGCGGCATCGGCCTTGGCAAGGAAGGTAAGGTTCTTTGCCAGCATATTGCCGGCCTCGAGATCAGGCACGACAAGAATCTGAGCCTTGCCTGCGACCGGAGATTTGATGCCCTTGATCTCTGCCGCTTTCGGATCGACCGCATTATCGAAGGCGAGCGGGCCGTCCAGGATGCCGCCGCTGATCTGGCCGCGATCCGCCATTTTGCAGAGCGCGGCTGCATCGATCGTCGAGGGAATCTTGCTTGTTACCGTCTCCACGGCCGACAGCAGTGCGACGCGCGGGTGAGATCCCAGCCCGATCTGGACAAACAAATCAATAGCATTTTGCACAATGTCACGCTTCGCATCGAGGTCGGGAAAAATATTGATCGCCGCGTCCGTGATGAAGAGCGTTTCGGCATAATTCGGCACATCCATTACAAAGACGTGACTGATCCGCCGGTTCGTGCGCAGACCGCTGGTGGTCGCCGTCACGGACCGCATCAACTCGTCGGTGTGCAGGCTCCCCTTCATCAGCACTTCGCCTTTGCCTTCATGCACGAGTTCAACGCCTCTGGCAGCAGCCGCATCGCTGTGCGGCGCGTCCACAATCTCGAACTTTTCGACGTCCAGATCGTATCTGGCCGCTGTGGACTTGATCTTGTTACTCGGTCCTACGAGGATCGGTTTGATGATGCCCATTTCGGCGGCTTCGCAGACGCTCGTTAATGATGTTTCGTCGCAAGGATGGACGACGACGGTCGTTGCGGGAGGAACGTGTCGGGCGACCGCTATCAGGCGCTCATATTTCACATGAGGCGCAGTGTTGGCTTCGACTTGGACCGCGCTCATTGTTCATCCTCTCTCTCTCGTGACGCGATGGCGTGACCGCGATCAGTGCAGAATTCATATTGATACTATCGAACAAAGGGTTCGCTTTGATGTCGCGCAAAAATATCGATCGGGAATCCGATCTAACGTAACGCGCCCAATCGTGCTTGCGGGCAAGCGCAGCCTGCGGCTGGGGGCCTCTCTGAAGCTGATGGCGGCTGGCTTAACCGCCGCGCCAAGCAGCGCTCCTGTCAGTCGCTTTCAAACGGTGGCAGCAGACTCTCTGCCAAAAGCGCATTGGGGAGAGACTTGCCCGCTATATCATGTAGGTAAACCAGAGCAGGAGGCAGCCGCAACAGACCATCATGGGAGCCGCAACGCATATCGATATCGCTGCCCACTGCGGATTGAGATTGATCTGAAGAGGAAGCGGCGCCTGCTCGACAGCCTTCCGCTCTACATCGTTCACGGTTGAAGCCAGGTCTTTCCAGAACAGCAGCATGTAGCATGGAAACAGCGCGAATATGGCGCCGAGCAAGAGCGGTCCGGCGTTTCTGAAAAACACTGTGGCAATTGCGACGACAAAGCCATTGGCTGCCAGCGACACGAGACACCAGCTTCTTACCGCTGGTGGCATTCCATTCAGATATCGGCTCTCCAATCCGCCATCCGAAATCAGCGGCTCGTCGGGTATCAGCGTCTTCCAAAAGGCCACGGTCGGTCATCCCTTCGGGGCGTCCCGGTCGTGCCAACGGGGGCCCTTACCCGAGATTGGACCAGACACGCGGAAGTTGATTGTATTTGAAGGCGCGCATGGCGACAAACGATGCCGTGCGTGTTGGTTTAGTTTCGGTTAGGGAACGGCCGTCTAATGTGGTTGCGTGGCGACTGCTTGGGGCGTTGTTGAGCGATCGTTCGATTTGAGAGGCTGAGAGGCCGAGTGCGGAAATTCGTCAAGGTTGCGCTCATCGTTTGCCTGTCGATTGCGGCTGTTCCTGCCGTCCTGTTCGGATGCCTTTGGCTTTGGGTCTGGTATAAGACCGCCCAGGTCGAGAGCTTCTATCAAGAGCATCGCCTGCTGCGTGAAATGCGTACCGCGCAGCATGGGAGCACGAACAATTCCGGGCCGGCCCGCGACGCGCTCCTGCGGATAGTGCCGCTGGGAACAAACAGAGAGACGGCCGAGAGCCTGCTCCGCAACGAAGGATTGGGCTGTCACACCATCGCCGAGCCAATCACCGACACTCGGTTGCGTCGACGCTTCGTCGAAGCCCGCAGCTTGACCGATATCCCGCATGACAACAGCACCAGAAAGCAATGGGTGGATTGTCAGAGGACGAGCCCAAACCTCATGGGATATCAGCACTGGATCGTCGATCTGGAGTTCGATGCCGAAGAACATCTGAGCGACGCTGGCATCGCGGTGTGGAACATATTCCTGTAGCGGTGCTGCGTTCATTTCCACGCAAGCGGCCTCATGTCGAAACGCGCGGAATTGTTCGTTGCGGACGGCGTCGCGGCCGCAACTAAAGCGCGATGCGATTAGGATGAATCGTCATCGCGCTTTAGGTTATTGTTTGAGCATGATCCTTTCGGAAAACTGCTTCGCACTTTTCCGGATCATGCTCTAGCCTCCCTGTCGCAGCGCCTCGACAGGATCGAGCCGCGCCGCGCGCCAGGACGGGTAGAGCGTGGCGAGGAACGACAGCGCGAGCGCCATGATCACCACTGCTGCGGTCTCCACGAGATCGGGCTCCGCCGGGAGCTTGGACAGAAAATAGAGCTTTTCCGGAAACAGGTCGGTGCGCGTGATCAACGACATGAATTGTCGGATCGAGTCAATGTTGACGCAGACGAGAAGTCCGACGATGAAGCCGACCAATGTCCCCGCCACACCGATCGAGGCGCCTGTTATCATGAAGGTCCGCATGATCGCTCCCTGCGAGGCGCCCATGGTTCTGAGGATCGCGATGTCGCTGCCCTTGTCCTTCACCAGCATGATCAGGCCGGATACGATGTTCAGCGCGGCCACGAGGACGATCAGGCTCAGGATCAGGAACATCACGTTGCGCTCGACCGCGAGCGCGCCGAAGAAAGTCGCGTTGCGCTGACGCCAGTCGACCAGGAAGACCGGCCGACCGGCCGCTTCCGCGACCGTCTTGCGAAACAGATCGATGCGATCGGGATTGGCCGTGAACACCTCGATCGCGGTGACGTCCTGATTGCGGTTGAAGAAAGCCTGCGCCTCGGCGATCGGCATGAAGATGACGCCCGAATCATATTCGGACATCCCGCTCTCGAACACGGCCGCGACCTGATATTTCTTGACGCGTGGCGTCACGCCCATCGGAGTGACTGCGCCTTGTCGCGCAACGAGCGTGACGTTGTCCCCGACCTTGACCGAGAGTTGATCGGCCAGGGCCTTGCCAATGGCGACGCCCTGACCTTCGTCAAAGTGTTCGATCGAGCCATCTCTGATGCCGCCAGTGATCGAGGGAAGCTGACTGAGATCTTCGGCCCTGATGCCGCGCACCAGGACGCCGGAGGCGTTCGACGACGAGGCCAGTGCCGGACCGTCAACCACCGGTACCGCCAACCGGATACCCTGCGCCTGAGCGATGCGCGCGGTGACGTCCTTCCAGTCGGTCAACGGCGTTTCCAGCGGCTGCACCACGAGATGCCCGTTGAATCCGAGAATCTTGCCGAGAAGCTCCGCGCGAAAGCCGTTCATCACCGCCATGACGATGATCAGCGTGGCGACCCCGAGCATGATGCCGAGAAAGGAAAACCCCGCGATGACCGAGACGAATCCTTCCTTGCGGCGAGCCCGCAGATAGCGCGCCGAGAGCATCCATTCGAAGGGCGCAAAGGGTCCTGTGTGTAGCGAATCCATCACTGTCCCGTTCATCGCATCCGATGGTCATTCTCTCCCGATATTTCAGGATTGGCCATAGTGGCGGTACGGGTCATCCATGGCCGGCGCTGGATCAAGCGGCGCGACTCATATTCGCAGGGCAGAGAGATGCGCTGCGAGGAAGTCCATCGCGGCGCGGATACGGCGCGGCAAGGCGCCGGCGCCGGGCTTGATCCAAACGATCTGGAGCGGAATCGGCGGTGGCTCGTGGCCGATCAGGATCTGCTCGACGATGCCCTGCTCGATGAGCTTGCGCACCTGCCAGAGTGGCGCGAGGCCGATGCCGAGCCCGGAGGCAACGGCCGCGTTGCGTGCCGCGGCGCTTTCCGACCGAAAGCGGCCCTGAACCTCGATGCGTCTCTTGTTGCCGCCAAAGGCCCATCTGTCGTCTTCGCTGGTCCGCAATACGCATTCATGATGAATCAGATCGCGCGGATGCGCAGGACGGCCGTGAGCGGCGAGGTAGGCGGGCGAGGCGAATACAGCCCAGCTCAAGCCACCGAGGCGGCGAACCCGCAAGGTCGAATCCGGCAGCTTGCCGATGCGAATGGCGAAATCCAGCTTCTCTGCGACGAGGTCGACACGCTCGTCCGACAGGACGAGTTCGATCTCGACCTCAGGATTTCGCGTCAGGAATTGGCTCACGACGGGCGCCACATATTCGGGGCCGAACAGGCTCGATGTGCCCACGCGGATGGTGCCGGCAAGCCGCTGGTCGCTGGCGAGCAGATCGTCACGGGCTGCGTCAATGGTGGTGAGTGCCAGGCGGATGCGGCCGGCAAATTCGAGGCCAACCGCCGTCGGACGCAGGCGCCGCGTCGTCCGCAAGACCAACTCCACGCCGAGGTCGCCCTCGAGCCGCGCGAGCGAACGGCTCACGGACTGGAGCGATTTGCCGAGGCGCGTTGCTGCTGAGGTCAGGCTGCCCTCGTCGATGATGGTCAGAAACGTGGCGTAATCTGCAAGAGCGGTCAGGGCATTCTCCCGTAAAGTGAGATAATATATCCGTTTTGTTGGATATTATCACAGCTATCGAGACGTGGTGAGAGTAGGGCTCCCGATGAATTGGAGAGCTTCCCGATGCCGAAACCAGACGCTGCCACCGCGAAGGCTGCTCTTGCGCCGCTGACACCGCTCTATGGTGCCCCGATCACGCTCGATGAGGCGAGGCTCGTGGCCGATGCAGCGCGCGCAGAAGCGCTGCGTCACGGCTGGCCGATGGTGATCGCCATCGCCGACAGCACCGGCCATCTCGTTCTGCTGTACCGTCTCGATCAGGCGCAGCACGGCAGCGTGCTGGTCGCGCAGCAGAAGGCGACGACCAGCGTCGATTTCAGACGGGCGACAGTCGCGTTCGAATCCGCGCTGGCCGATGGCGGTCTGCATCTGCGGCTGCTCGGCATGACCAACCTGACGCCTCTGGAAGGTGGTCTTCCGATCCTGCGCGAGGGCAGGGTGATCGGAGCGATCGGCGTATCGGGCATGCAATCAACCCAGGACGCGCAAGTGGCCGCGGCGGGGCTTGCGGCATTCGGGGCTTGAGCGGCCCGAACGGCGTCGGATCACGGCGCGGGGCAGGCAGCTCCCGTCTTCACCCAGGCCTCGACCAGCGCGCCGGCTTGCGCCTGCGTGCCAGGCACCGGCGAGCGGCCGAAGCCGGGCCTCCAGGCCCAGCCGACCAGGGTGTCCTTGCCGATATGATCGATCAGCTCCTCGACCTTGCGGCCGCCGTTGCGGGCGGGGTCGCGGATCTGTTCGCAGATCTCGCCGATCGTCTTGCCTTCCCAGGCCATCTCGCGCGGGGCGAGATGCCATTCGGGATGACCGGGGATGCGGCCGGGCTCGAAATTGGCTTTCTGGTGGCAGGTGTTGCAGCGCATCGCCTCAAGGCCATGGCCGTCGGCGCCGCGTGTCACCGGCGGCTGATGCAGGCGCGGATTGTCGCCCTGGCGCGGGCGGTCGCCGGCCGGGTGGCAGTTGGTGCAGCGCGGATGTGTCAGCACCTTGCCGAGCTCGGTGAAGATCGCGGCCGAGCGTTTTTCGGTGTCGGCGATGCCGGCAAAACTTTCGGGCGAGGCGAGGCCGTGGCTCGTCGTGTCCGACGCGGCATAGCCCGCGCACAGGCTGCTCGTCAGCGCTGCCATCGCAACCATGATCTTGATGCGCGCGGGGATCATCGCTGGCGCGCTCATTTGCTAGCGACGAGATAGCGGCTGGCATCGGCCAGGATCACGTCGCGCACCGCCTCGTGATATTTGATGTAGCCGGTGCAGCGGCACAGATGCCCGTCGAGCGCGTCTGCAATGGTTTGCTCCAGCGCCTCGCGGGCGACCGGCGTGTGCGCCAGACGCTCGAGCAGCACCTGGCCCTCGTTGAGAAAACCTGATGTGCAATAGCCGCACTGGAAGGCGAAGTGATTGATGAAGGCCTGCTGCAGGGCCGAGAGCTGGCCTTCCTTGGCGTGGCCCTCGACGGTGCGGATCGACTTGCCGTCGAAATTCACGGCCGGCGCGATGCAGGTCGGGCTGGTGTAGCTCGAGCCATCAGGCTCGTCGACGATGATGGCGCAGCTCAGGCATTGCGCGGCACCGCAGCCGAACTTGGTCCCGGTCATGCCGAGCATCTCGCGCAGAAAATCGTTCATCGAGAGATCGTCGCGGACGTCCATCGGGCCATGCTTTTGGCCGTTGATGGTGAGGCTGAGGGTCGTCACGCCAAAACTCCCTTCAAGAGGCTCGCGGTCACCGGCAGCGCGCGGAAGCGATGACCGGTGGCGTCGTGGATGGCGTTGATCAGCGCCGGCACGATCGGGATCATCACGACCTCCGCCATGCCCTTGGGCGCTTCGTCCGATACCTGCGGCTTCAGCATCTCGATCTCGAGATCGCGCAAGGGAAGATCCGAGCCGCGCGCGACGAGGTAACGACCGAGATTCCATTCGCCGTTGCCCGGGCCGCCCTCGAACGGCGGCAGCGTTTCCAAGAGCGCATAGCCGACGCCCATGGCGAAGCCGCCATGGCACTGGCCCATCACCACTTCAGGGACCAGCGCGGTGCCGCATTCGAACACGCTGTAGGCCTTGGCGATGCGCAAGCTCCCGGTGGCGCGCTCGATCTCGACGCGGACGGCGGTGCCGCACATCGAGGTGTAGGCGGTGCCGATGCGGTTGTTGTCGGTCGGCGGAAAGGTGACGCTCGAGCGGTTGATCCGCTCGAACTTGCCGTTGCCGCGGCGGATCGCGAGCGCGTCGATCTCGGCGAGGTACTGCTCGCCGAACAGGGCAAAGCGCGCCCGCGACCAGGCCCAGCGCGAGAAACTATGCGCGACCGCGCCGGTGACGAAACCGCGCGCATGGGCGGTTGCGGCAAGCCTCGCCAATGGCAACGGCTCGAGGCCGGGCAGGGTGAGCTGACCATTCTGCCAGCTCGCATTCGCCGATTGCCTGGCGCGCGGATCGGTCTTCGGGATGCGCCACAGCTCCAGTGCGGCAGGCCACAGGCCGAAGCGGTAGATCACGCCGGCAGCTTCGGCCGCGGAGTGCGTGCCGACATGGGCCCCGATCGAGGCCGATGTCGCCGAGGAGATCGACGGCACCCAGTGCGGATTGCGCGAGGCTGCATCCTGGGTCTTCTGGTCCATCGTGTAGGGATCGCCCGAGGTGACGAGACCAAGCATGTCGTAGCTGTCGACGCGCGCGACCGAGACCTCATCGGCAATGGCACCAAGGTGCCCGGCGACGCGGTTCGCCAGCGCCGTGCCGATGCCGTTGCCCATCTCGACATGGTCGCAGAAGATCGAGATCTTGCCGTCTGGCCCGAGCTCGACGCGGCCGAGCGAGCAGTCCGCGCCAGAGCCGTAATCCTTGGTCACGCAGGCCACACCGGTGCCGACCAGCCGGTCGCCCGAGGTTTGCCTGAGCTGCGCGCGTTGTTGCCAGATCGGATGCTTCTCGAGCTTCTCGAGGATCTCGGGCGTGCGCACCGAGACGATATAGGGATTGCCGGTCATGGTCCGGCCGTTCTGCTTGAGGGCATTGCGGCGGCGGAATTCGATGGGGTCGAGCTGGAGCTCGGACGCGGCCTCGTCGATCAGCACTTCCAGCGCCGTCATGGTCTGCAGCGTGCCGTAGCCGCGCATCGAGCCGGCGGTAACACCGCGCGAATGCATCGCGACCGTGGTGACGTCGACCTTGGGAATGTCGTAGATGCCGATCGCGCCTGTGGCGGCGACCACGGCGACGTTGGCGGAGAAGTTGGCGAGCCCGCCGCCATCGAGCACGTGATCGGCGGCAAAGGCCTTGATCAGGCCGGTGTTGCGGTCGATGCCGATGCGCGAGCGCATCTTGATCGGGTGGCGTTTGATGCCGCCCTGGAATTGCTGGTAGCGGTCATGCGCCAGCCGCACCGGCTTGCCGGGGAAGCAGATCGCGGCGAGCGCAACATAGAGAATGAACGGCGTGTGGTCGCGGCCGCCAAATCCGCCGCCGACATGGGCGAACTGGGCGTTGATGTGCGAGGGCTTGTAGGGCGCCTGCGCCTTGGCCAGCAGATGCGCGAGCGACTCGGCGGCCTCGTAGGGAGACTGCACGCCGAGCACCAGCTCGAGATTGCCGCCTTTGCCGCTGTACCAGGCAAGGCCGCATTCCGGCTCCAGGAACATCGGATCGACCGACTGGGTCTCGAACTCGCGGTCGAGCACCAGCATGGAGGCATTGTTCGCGGCCAATTCAGCGCGGGTCTGCTCGCCATATTTCGCGGCCTTGGCGTAGTCGGCCGGCATCTCCTTGGCGAGCGGCGACCACACCGGCAGTGCGGCGCTCTGCACTTTCTTGGGCGAGACCCAACCGGCCTGGATCGGCGAATAGACGTCCGGCTTGTCGGGCGAGGGGCTTGCGACGCGGGTGAAGCGATAGGCGCCGTAATCGGCCGCGATCACAGGACCGGTCTCCTCGCCAAACTTGACGAAGGTACCGTCGCGCAGCACGAGCCGCGCCTGGTCGAAGGCGTCGAATTTTTCGAAGATCAGAAGCGCGACCGGCTGGCCCAGATAGAGCGGCGTCTTGCCGAGCGGGCAGAACAGGTCGCCGGCGTAGAACGCCGGCACCTCCGTGCCGATGCGATCGAGATCCGCCGCTGTCACGATGACCGACGGCTGCAGCGCGCCGCCGAGGCGGGCGAGATCCATGCCGGTGTAGACATGCGTGGCGTCATTGGCGCGGACCAGGATCGCGTGCGAGGTGGTCTGCGGCCAGCCCGGCATATCGTTGGCACGGAAGTCGGAGGCGTAGAGCTTTGCGCCCGTGACCTTGGCGACGCCATCGACGCGGCCTGCTCCTTTGGTTGCGGGATTGAATTTGCCGCGTCCGGGCAGCGTCTCGTGCGCCGCGAAGGGAACATTCGCCGCCGCTGCGAGACGCGACAGGCTGACCGAAATGCCGCCCGCCGATACCCACTTCACGAACTCGCGTCGCGAAGGCCGCATGATTTCATCCTTGTACAAGGTCGTTACCGGCTCGCGGTGCTGACGGCGTTGCAGCCGCGATTCGCCGCAGCGGGAGTAAAACAGTACGGCCGTTTACGAGAGGTGAAGGCGGCTGCCGCGAACGCAGCCGCCTCTCATCCAGCGCACGCTTTCGGTCAAGGCGTCACTTGAGGTCGGCGATGGTCGCGGGGCCGGGGCCCGGCGTGACCAGGGTCGGCCATTGCTTCGAGCCGAACGGAACCAGCGGCGGCAGGAACGGCTTCATGCCGCGCTTTTCAGTTTCGGCAATGATCGCGGCGCGCGCGTCGCCCCCCATGAGCTCGTAATCCATCAGGTGATAATTGCCGAAGAACAGCGCGCCGACCGAGCGATCGGCGATGATCCGCGTCAGCGATTCCAGCATGTCAGCCGGCGTCGTCGTGAATGAAACCGTCTCGATCAGCAGCAGACGCGTGTTGATGGCCTCGGGACCGAAGAACTGTGCGAGCACGCTGAAGATCACGTTGTTCTGCCGCGTGACATAGATGGTGTTACTGGCGGCATAGGTCTTCTCCCAGTCGGGACCGAGCTGCGCCTTCCAATCGGCCAACACGCCCATCCAGTGCGCGACCTGGGTTTGGGCCGCCCAGGCCACGTTCCTGGCGAGGAACGGGGCCTGCTGCTTGCCGAAGGCCTCCAGCTTCGCGAACGGAATGACGCCGCTCGCGAGGCATTCGTCCATGAAGGCGATGTTGTTCTTCAGGATGGTGCGGTTGTTGTCGCGCCAGTCGGCCTGCATTGGCGTGGCGTCGAGGCCGTCCAGCGCCGACTGCATCCGGCTGCGGAACGACAGCATCGCCCCGCGCCAGGATTTGTTATCGGGATTGTCGACATAGGGGCCGACGATTTCGGCCAGCGCCATGGTGCTGTGGCCGATCGATTTCAGCAGCTGATAGACGACCGGCACCGGCGGCGCATCCAGCGGCGGCTGGCCCGGCCGATAGAGGATCAGCCGTCCGCCGGCGCCGGAGAACAGGCCGAGGATCACGGGGTGCTTGTCGAGGATGTTCTTCTGGAACACCTTAGCAGCGTCGCCATAGAGCTCGAACATCGCCGTGTTCAGCGCGAGCACGTCCCTGGTGGCGACATCGCCGGGCGCGGCATTGGGCTTGCCTGATATCGGCGCCATGTAGTCGGGCAGGGTCTGAGCCATCGCGGCGCTGCCGCCGAGCATGAGCGCGGCGGTCATGACCAGGCCAAAGCGAATTTTCATCGGTATTCCCCCAGGAGCATTCCAAACGTCAGATCGACGGCCGTCCATTGGATTCGCTGGGCGGCACTATCAGCGGTTGTGACGGAAATTCGCTAAGGATTTGTCAGGAGGGGAAAACCCGTACCCCGCCGGGCTTCCCTCGGAGGCCGGCATGGCCTATACGCTGCAACGCAAAATCCCCCCAAAAGACCCCCATGATCCGCCTCGACAACGTCAGCAAGCAAGCCGGCCACCAGATCCTGTTCATTGAAGCCTCCGCCGCCCTCAACAAGGGCGAGAAGATCGGCCTCGTCGGCCCGAACGGCGCCGGCAAGACCACCCTGTTCCGGATGATTGCCGGTGAGGAACTGCCCGACGAAGGGCAGGTCTCGACCGATCGCGGCATTACCATCGGCTATTTCAACCAGGACGTCGGCGAGATGTCTGGCCACAGCGCCGTCGCCGAGGTGATGAATGGCGCCGGTCCCGTCAGCGAAGTCGCGGCCGAGCTGCGCCAGCTCGAGGCCGATATGGCCGACCCTGATAAAGCCGACCAGATGGACGAGATCATCGCCCGCTACGGCGAGGTGCAGCACGCCTTCGAGGAACTCGACGGCTATGCGCTGGACGGCCGCGCCCGCGAGGCGCTGTCCGGCCTCGGCTTCAGCCAGGAGATGATGGACGGCGACGTCGGCAAGCTCTCCGGCGGCTGGAAGATGCGCGTGGCGCTGGCGCGTATTCTCTTGATGCGTCCCGACGTGATGCTGCTCGACGAGCCGAGCAACCATCTCGACCTCGAAAGCCTGATCTGGCTGGAGAAGTTCCTGCACGATTACGAAGGCACGCTTCTGATGACCTCGCATGACCGCGAGTTCATCAACCGCGTGATCTCGAAAGTGGTCGAGATCGATTCCGGCTCGCTGACCACCTACAGCGGCAACTACGAGTTCTACGAGCAGCAGCGGGCGCTGAACGAGAAGCAGCAGCAGGCGCAGTTCGAGCGCCAGCAGGCGATGCTGGCGAAAGAGATCAAGTTCATCGAGCGCTTCAAGGCGCGCGCCTCGCATGCGGCCCAGGTGCAGAGCCGGGTGAAGAAGCTCGACAAGATCGAGCGCGTCGAGCCGCCGCGCCGTCGCCAGAGCATTGCGTTCGACTTCCCGCCGGCCCCGCGTTCGGGCGAGGACGTCGTCGCGCTGAAGAACGTCTACAAGGGCTACGGCACCAAGCGCATCTATGACGGGCTCGATTTCATGATCCGCCGCAGGGAGCGCTGGTGCGTGATGGGCGTCAATGGCGCCGGCAAGTCGACCTTGCTCAAGCTCGTCGCAGGCGCGAGCGATCCGGACGAGGGCACGGTTGCCTTGGGCGGCAGCGTCAAGATGGGCTATTTCGCCCAGCACGCGATGGATCTGCTCGACGGCGAGCGGACCGTGTTCCAGTCGCTGGAAGACCAGTTTCCGACCGCGGGGCAGGGGAGCTTGCGCGCGCTCGCCGGCTGCTTCGGCTTCTCCGGCGACGACGTCGAGAAGCGCTGCCGCGTGCTCTCGGGCGGCGAGAAGGCGCGGCTCGTGATGGCCAAGATGTTGTTCGATCCGCCGAACTTCCTGGTGCTGGACGAGCCGACCAACCATCTCGACCTCGCCACCAAGGAAATGCTGATCACGGCGCTGGCCGATTTCGAGGGCACCATGCTGTTCGTTTCGCACGACCGGCATTTCCTCGCGACACTCTCGAACCGCGTGCTGGAGCTGACGCCCGAGGGCATTCACCAGTATGGCGGCGGTTATACGGAATACGTGGCGCGGACCGGGCAGGAAGCGCCGGGGCTGCGGAGCTAGGGCAATTTCCGTTTATGGAATGATGCCCAGGCTTTGCCCGGCCGCCACCGGCCGGACGATGCCGTAGCCGTAATCGTAGTTGGGCACCGCGCCGCCCATAGGATGTGCTGTCGCTTCCAGCACCGCAATCATAGTTGCCGGATCCGTCGCGATGGGCGACCGCGCCGTTCGGAGCGCGGCGACGCACCCGGATGCCACGGCACATGCCGCCGACGTTCCCGTATCCGGCTCGAAGCCGCGCGGGCCTCGCAGCACCTTCGAGCCGAGAAACTGCGTATAGGCGGTGACATCAGGCTTCTGCGGAGGCATGCCCGCGATGGACGGTCCTTGCGAGGAATAGCAGACGCGCACGTCGCGGATGTCGCAGCCGGCGAGCGTCAGCACTTCGTCGTATGAATTGGCGCCCATGATCATTCCCGTCGTCCGCTGCAGACACACGGCATTGGGGCAGCCGTTACCGCAGTTCCCGGCGGCGAAAAGCACGTCGGCCCCGAATGCCTTGAGCAAGGCGATGTACAATCTGAAGGGATGACCGGGATTGTCGATGTAGCGCCTGGGATCGCCGGGCGCAAAGTCGTCGAGGCTTGGATGAAAGATGCCCCAGCTGTTGTTGACGACGAGTGCGCTCTGCGGAATGGATCCCAGGATCGCCCAGCGCCAGATCAGCACCAGGTAACCGCGCATCATCTCGCCGATCGTTGCACTGACGGTGTGCTCCCCGGCCGGACGTCCAAGCAGCAAGGGATAGTCGAGCAGCGTCACGTTCGGAGCAATTGCGAGCACGTCGTAGGCGCACATCGTGCCGTGTCCGATCCGATGGAGGCCTGGCTTCGTCGCCACCGTCGGCGGCGTCCATGAATTGCCGACATCCAGGGTCGGATTGAAGCCGAGGCGCCTGGCAAGATGTGGCCTGCAGGTGCCGGTATCAACGATAGCGACGGCGACATCCGTTCCGTAGAGGCCGTTGTCGTGCAGCGTTGCGGCGTTGAGGTCCTGCCGAAGCGTCTCTGTGTCGCCCGTGGCGTTGTTGGCAGGAGGCAGAGCAAGCAAGCCGCGCACATCGGAATCCAACCAGACCGGCTCGCCGTCGTTGAAGTCCGGCTTGGCGAGGCTCGCGGGAGAAACGTAGGCGCGGATCAGAAATTTCTTCGATTTCTCGAGCGCGAGGAGTGAGAACGCTTTCTCGCCCCTGTCCTTGGGCGAGACTGCAGGTCGCTGATCGGCGCCATCCCAAATCGGCAAGGCGCCGAACTCACCGTCGATCAAAAAGTCGGGTGCCGCGTTCTCGTGGATGTAATCACGCATCGTGCCGATCGGACTATCGCCCTTGAGCAGGTCGTTTGTCGCCTTCACGAGCACGCCGTTCTGATTGCGTTGCACCAGCACCCGCACATAGCCGGTGCGCAGGTCCCAAGCCTTCATGACTGCCTCCGCTGCCGTAGGTCAGGTTGCGCGTGATTTCACTTCCATTCATCCCGGGCGAGCTGGAATGTGGCCGCGTAGAACGGGCAAGCCGTCAGAAAGGGCTTCAGGGCGACCGCGGCCCTGGCGCCCGCGTCGATGTCCTCGCGATAATGCAATCCCGCGATCACCCGATTCATCGCGACTCGCGCGGCCAATGCGTGCAATGGTTCCTTGTACTGAGGCAACAAGTCGGCCAGGCATTCGGAGGTGAGCGTGCCAATTAGCGCGTGTCCGGCCGGATAGGACGGGTGGCCCGGAACCTGGACCGGCGGATAAAGCGTCGGGCAGACCTGGCTTGGTCGCGGCTGGTACCAATAGGGTGGGGGTGCGGCGCCGCTCATGTTGGAATATTGCAGCTTGAGCTTGACCATCGCGAACTCGCCGACGCGGGCCACGATCTTCATCAGCAGGAACGTATGTGGATAGGCTGTGGCGCTCATGTTGAGAAGCTGCAGCCAGCGCAGCTGAAAATTCTGGTCCTCCTCCACGATTTCGCCAAGCGCTTCCGGCCGCTCGGCAACGGCAAGCACCAGGACCTCGTCGATCATCTTCGCAGTGACCGGGTAAGTGGGCGGCGGCAGCGCAACCGCCGCCTGCCATTGCTTGCCTTTGATGCTCTGCGCCAGAAACTCAGGAAGGATCGTGATGGCGCGCAGATCCGGGTCCCACTCCGCGTCTCGGAACTTGGCGTCGTAGGACCGCGTGATGGCGATCTCGGCAAGCGGCCGATCTGCCCTCATAGCGAACACGGGTGCTCCGCCGCCGCCCGATCCGCCCGTCCAGTTTCCTCCGAACCAATTGCCACCAAACCAGTTGCCTCCGAACCAATTTCCCCCCATGACGGGATCCTCCTGTGGTTCGCTGCAAATGCAGCATGGTTTCAATCCGGCAAGCCGGCCTCGCGCAAATGATCGATGAAGCGCTCCCGCAAACCTGGTTTGAAGGGGCATCGCTCACGATAGGCCGAAAGCTTGAATCGAGGTTGTATGTCCAAAAGCATCCGGGTGACGCTTCGCGCCTCCTCGTGCTGGCCATTTGCAATATAGGCGGCTGCTAGAACACGCAGGTTGGCGGATAGCCGTCCATTCAGAGCGGCGGTCTTGCGGGCCCACACGACCGCTTCGTCGTAATTGCCATTTATGTAATGGGCTTGGCCGAGGAACATCAGGTAGAAATACGCCTGTGTATCGGCCGGCGATAGACGCAATCCTTGTTCGGCGCGCGTAATCGCCGATTGGCCATCCCCCAGGTAGCCGTACACGCCACTGCTAAGAGTCCAGGCCATGGCGTTCCCGGGCGAGGCGCTCAACGCTCTATCGAAAAGGTCGAGCGCGGCGTCGTAGTCCTTGAACAACAGCGCCTTGGTGTGTCCGAGAACGGCGAGCGCGAAGCCGTCCGCCGGCGCACGATCGACCGCCGCGCCGGCAAGGCGCGCCGCTTCCGCCGCATCGGGGCCACCCTCGGCGCCCCAGCCTTGTGCGACATTGTGGATGTGCCAAAGCGCTGCATAGGCATAGGGGGTCGCGTAGCTCGGATCCGAGGCGATTGCGGCCTGCAACAGCTCGCCCGCCCGGCCGAAGTCGAAGAAATTCATGCGGTACATGAAGTCGATCGCCTTCATGAGCAGCTCGTAAGCATTGAGATTGTCCGAGCGCTTTTGAAGCGCGCGCTTGAGCTCCGCCTCGCGGACCTGGGGAGCTATGCTCCATACGATGCGTGTCGCAATGCGGCTCTGAAATTCGAACAGCTCGGAGACATCGCCATCATAGTGATCGGCCCAGAGCAAGATTCCCGCTTCGACGTCCGTCAATTCGACTCCAATGCGAAGCCGCTTGTCTGCTCGCCGGATGCTGCCGCTCAGGACGTATCGGACGCCGAGTTCCTGGCCGATCCTCTGGCTGTCGATCGGTCCGCTACGATAGGGGGACGTGGACATGCTTGAAATGACGAACAGCCCGCGGAGGCTCTGGAGCGCCACGACGATCTCGCCGGCCGTCCCATCGCCGAAGTAATCGTCTTCCGGGTTCGCTCCCTGCGTACGAAACGGCAGGACCGCGATGTAGGGCACCTTGGCCTGGCGGCTCGCCTTGCGGCCGCCGCCCGACGGCAATCGTTCGGCCTCCGGCAGCAGGAGAGAATAAGCGTGAACGGGGCGTGCAAGATGCTTGAGCCGGAGAACGCCCAGGTCCTGGACGGGCACGTCGAGCCGGTCCTTGATCTGCTGGAACATCTCATCAGAAAGCACCACGCCCCCAGCAGGCGCTGACTGCTCAAGTCTCGCCGCTATATTGACGCCCTTTCCGAAGATGTCCTCCGTTTCAACGATGGTCTGCGCGACGTTCAGACCTATTCGAAATTGTATCTTCCGATCGTACCCTTCGCGGGTCTGCGCAGCCGCGACTTCGTGCTGCAATGCGACCGCACAGCGTGTGGCATCAAGCGAGGAATCGAAAGAGGCGAGAAAACCGTCCCCCGTGTTCTTCACGATCCTGCCGCGGAAGGACACGATGCACGGGTTGATCACGCCGAAACGAAGTGCGCGCAGGCGGATGTGAGTGGCCTCCTCGGCCACCTCGGTCAAGCGAGCATAGCCCACGACGTCGGCGGCCAGGATTGCAAGCACGCGCCGCGTTGGCGGGGGTTCTGCAACATCGATCCCCGGATGGTTCACGTTGACTGCCCCGTTGCTTGGCAGAACGGGGGCAGGATAGCAGAACGTGACGCCATTGACAGCGACCGGCAAACAGCTGGTGCTCCCAATGCTCGCTGACGAGCGCGCCGGTGTTTTCGTGTTGAACGAAGGGGTCCCCAAATCATAAGCAGCAAACCTCCCTCCGGTGAGCGCCATGTCAGACGAGACCAACTTGTCGTGTCGGCGAACCCCTATGAAACTTGCGCCGCGAAGCGGGTAGTGGGCCTGGGCCTGGTGGACTTTTCAGCCAATCTGCCCAGAGCCGCAATCGCTTTCAGCGACGCGACCGCAGAAGGTCTGAAAACCACCGCGTTGCATGTTGGATCATACAGCCGAACTGGAAAGGTGCTGTGAACGAAATCACACGGACGCTCAAGTTCTTGCCGCCGCCCTGCAGTTGCAATTTGTCGGTATGCTCGCGTTGCCGCTGAGGGGCAGAAATGCCGTGCAATCTTACGGCGTGGTCGACCGCGAGGCGTAACTCCTCGCTGCGACAAGATTTCTCCAGGATGGGCGCTGATCGGCGCCCATCCGCTGTCGCCATCACTTACCGCAAAATCTCGCGCAGCACCTCGCCATCGACGCCGTGCGGCCGGACGCCGAGGATCTGCATGATGGTCGGGGCGACGTCGAGATTGTGCATGCGTCGGATCGCGGTGTTGTAGCGGATGTCTGGGCCTGCGGCGATGAAGGTTGCGCTCATCACCGGCAGCCTGGGATCGTGGCCGTGGGCGCCGTAGAAGTTGGGCATCGACAGCGAGGTCGTGGCCGCGTTGAACGGCGCATCGCCGAGCCGGGCGATGCCGGGGTTCTGGATGCCGTCGAAATTGTAGCCCGGAGCCATCAGCGCGAACACATCGCCGAAATCCTGGCCGATGCTCTTGCTGGTGCATTGCCCGATGCCGGCTTCGCATTGGAGCGGACGGGTCTCGACAACGGTGAAGAGCCGTCCGCCCTCGAGCGCGCCGTTGAACTTCGGATTGGGATCGACCGCGTTCTTCACGGCATCAGCGATCTGCGTCACCAGCGCGCTGTAGGTTGCGGGGTCGACGGTGCCGCTCTGTTCGCGCTGCTGCAGGTTGACGTAGATGTTGACCGCCGGACCCGAGGTGCGGATCGCCACCTTGCTGGTGTCGATGCCGGCATTCTTCAGGATGTTGGTCATGCTGACCGAGGTGTGGAACGGCGCGAAGCCGTGGTCCGACACGACGATGATGTTGCTGTCCGGCCCCGCCGCCTCGGTGATCTGCTTCACCGCCTTGTCGGCGGTCTTATAGGCGAAGCGGATGTAGGACTTGTAGCGCGCGACCTTGGCGGCGTCCTGGCCGGCACCGATCGAGCTCGGGTCCTTCGGATTGGTGCCTTGGCGGGGATCGGTGAGCAGGAACTGATGCTCGGAGCCGTCCGGCTGCTCGATATAGATCATCACCAGATCGGCGTCGGGATGGTTCTTGATCGCGCGCTCGCCGATATCGGCCTGGTAGCGCACGAAGGTCTTGACCATGTCCTCGTACATCGCCTCGATCTCGATGTCGGGGAAGCCGATGAAGCCCTCGCTCAGCCGCTCGGGGATGCGGAAATCGGCCTGCGGGCGCCAGAACCCGATGCTGTTGTTGATGTCGTCGACGTCGGCCAGAACCGGCGTGTTGCGCGGAATGTAATTGGCGCTGTAGCGGGCAAAGTGCACTGCCGACAGATCGGGCGCAAGCTGCGAGACGAAGTAGGCGGTGCCGACCCTGGCGCCGCTGCCCTCGAAGAAGAACGGCGCATTCTCCCCGCCGAACTTCGCATAGGCGGGTCCGGTCGACGGCGGCGCGAACGGCCCGGCCGTGATGCCGCGTGTGTCGTCGAAGAACACGAGGGTGTCGTAGTTGACCTTGTTGTCGTTGGTGGTGTCGATCGCCGCCACCCGGATCCCGTATTTGACGTCTTGCGTGGCCGCGTTGGTGCAGGTCGCGGTCTGCGCCGATGCGCATGAGAACGTCTCGATCGGCGTCGGCGTTGCCATCACCGGGCTGAACGAGAAGTGGCCGGCCGCCTGGAGCGATGCGCCTACCGCCGGAGCCGGTATGAAGTTCGACTGCGAGAACTGGAAGCCCTGTGCGCTGAGCCCGCCGAACGCGCCGAACGGCACGGTGTAGTCGGTGACGCGGATCGGCTGGGCCGGTTGTACCACGGTGCCGTTGATCGAGATGTCGGCGCCGTCGCCGCCCGGCCACGTCGCGGTGACCACTTTCTTGCCCTGCTGGCGCAGTTGCACCCACAGCGGCGCCGCGGTCGGCTGCGGCGAGGGCCCAAGCGGGCTCTCGCGATAGCCGCCGATCGGCGCCGCGAAGCCGCTGAAGCTCGATGTGATCGGGCCGACGATCGCCTGGAAGGTGTTGGAGGGGATATCGTTGTGGACGGCGGTCGAGCCGGTGGCGATCTCGATATGGGAGACCGCGGTGAGCGAGGGCGAGGCCGTGATGTTCTGCAGCGCCACCGCGCCATGGCGGCTCAGCCGCGCCAGCCCGCCGTCGCGCGGAAGCACGCCTTCCTCGATGAACTGCTGGATGAAATCGGGCTTTGCGCCGTCGAGCGAGATGAGGACCACCGGCGGGGACCTGCGGCCGTGGTGATGGCCTCGATCATGGTCGCGATCGCGGAAGTTGTCGAAGCCGCGGTCGCGGCCGTTGTCATCCTGATCGGCGTGTGCCGGCGCCGCAGCGCCGGCCAGCGTTGCCGCGAGCGATATCGACGTTATCACGGAGAAGAGCTTCTTCACTTGGGTGCCCCCATGCTTTCTGCTGCACAATCTGTGCGCGATCAGTCTAAAATGAGGCGGAGATTATCGAGCGTGGCCGACGACGCGCGTGTGACGCCTGGGCGACGCATCTGCGTCGCCGTGTGAATGCTGTCGCAAGCGTCCAACTGAAGCTCTGTCGCGCAAGCGATGGGAACCCGTCAGCGCGCGTATGCGCTCATGCGTCTTGAACGCTGCGAACCCGTTCGCTACGCTTGAGAAAAATCGGGAGGGACGCGTGAAGCAGCTTCGGATCGGCGACATCACCATCGATGCGGTGATCGAGCGGGAAGGGCCATGGCGGCGCCCGCAGGATTTTTTCCCGGCGTATGACGAGGCCGTATTCAGGCATCATCTGCCGACGATGGAGCCGGAGGTGTTCGACGCCGCGCGCGGCATGATCGTCATCACCTATCAGACCTTTGTCGTGCGGACGCCGCGCTACACCATTCTGGTCGATACCTGCACCGGCGAGGATAAGGGCCATCCGCCGCCGTTCGATTTTCCGGGCAAGGAACGCTGGCGCAACGAATTGTTCGCGCTCGGCATCGGCTTCGAGCAGATCGACTACGTCTTCTGCACGCATCTGCACATCGACCATACCGGCTGGAACACCACGCTCCGTGATGGCCGCTGGGTGCCGACGTTCCCGAATGCGAAATACGTCTTCCACAAGCGCGAGTATGCAGCCTGGGAGGCCGAAAACGCCAAGGGCAACAATCCGCCCGGCACGGTGTTTCGCGACAATTGCCTGCCGATCGTCGAGGCAGGGCAGGCGCTGCTGGTCGACGACGATTATGCGCTTGACGACACCGTCACGTTGACGCCGACGCCAGGGCATTCGCCCTGCCATTGCTGCGTGAACATCTTCTCGAAAGGCCAGCGCGCGGTGGTCGCCGGCGACCTCATGCATCACCAGATCCAATGCCGCGAGCCGGAGTGGTCGTCGAAGCCCGATTGGGACGCGAAGCAGTCGGCGGTGTCGCGGCGGAAGTTCTTCGCCTCCGTCGCGGACACCGACACGCTGATCCTGCCGATCCATTTTCCGGCGCCGACGGTCGGAGTGATCAAACCGTTCGGCGCCGCGTTTGATTACCGCTTCAAGCGGGAGTAGCCGACACCCTAGTAGGTGTAGAACATCCGCTGGATTTCCTTGGTGTCTGATGTCTTGGTCAGCGCCAGCATCAGCAGGATTCGGGCCTTCTGCGGATTGAGCGTATCGGAGACGACGAAGTCGTGCTCGTCGTCCTTGGCTTCGCCGTTGCGCGCGACGATGCCGTTGCCGACACGGCTGCTCCTGACGATCACGACACCCTTCTTGCGAGCCTCATCGAGCGCCGGCTCGACCGCGGGCCGGGCCAGGCTGCCGTCACCGACGCCGGCATGCACGATCCCCTTGGCGCCCGCGGCGACAAAAGCGTCGATCGCGACCCGGTTCATGTTGGCGTAGCCGTAGACGATATCGACCTGCGGCAGGGTATCGAGGTTGGAGACGTCGAATTCGGAATCCGCCGTGTGCCGCCGGGTCGATTGACGATAGAAATAGGGCTTGTTGCCCTGCATGTAGCCGAGAAAGCCGAGCTCGGGCGTGCGGAAGGTGTCTGCCGTCGAGGTGTTGTTCTTGGTGACGTCGCGCGCCGCGTTGATCTGATCGTTGAGAGCAACCAGCACGCCCTTGCCGACGGCCTCCTCGCTGCCTGCGAGGATCACCGCATTGAACAGGTTGATCGGCCCATCCGCGCTGATCGCCGTCGACGGCCGCATCGCGCCGACGATGACGACAGGCTTCTTGCTCTTGACGACGAGGTCCAGGAAATAGCTGGTCTCCTCGATCGTATCGGTTCCGTGCGTGATCACGATCCCGTCGACGTCGTCCTGCGCGAGCAGCGTGTTGACGCGCTTGGCGAGCTTCAGCCAGTAGTCGTTGTTCATGTTCTCGCTGGCGATCTGGAAAACCTGCTCGCCCTTGACGTTGGCTACCGTCTTCAGTTCGGGGACGGCGTTGAGCAGGGTCTCGATGCCGACTGTGGCTGCGGTGTAACCGACCACCGTGGTGCTGCTCGCCCCGCTGCCGGCGATCGTGCCACCGGTTGCGAGAACCATGACATTGGGCAGGCCGGGGCCCCTTGCGTTCGCAACGTCAAGACTGACGAGCAGTGCAAACAGCACGCCCATCGTCGCCATCATGTGATCACGCACTCGAAACTGCAACATCTCGACCACCCTTTCCTGGAAGCCTCTTCGATGCGCCCCTGTTCGCTCAGCACGGACATGATCCGACAGCCGAGCCGTTCTGTCTAGGGTGGCGATGAGATTGGCTTGCGCGCTCGGCGCGTGCAGGATGGCGGCGAAAGGTCTTCGCCCCTGTATTCGAAAGCAAGAACGAGATACCCGGGACATCTCGCGCGAAGACTGGCTTCGCGCTTCTGCCCGGGCATGACGAGTTTGGTGGAGCGATTGCTCGTTAAAGAAGCAGTGAATTCGGAGCGGCTACGCGCCCATCTCGCACTTCTTCATGAAACTGTTCTTGGCGGCACCGGCGAGCGGCTTGCCGTCGGATCCGACGGCCTTCGGCGCGCAGGCGTCTTGCTTGCACTTCTTCATGAACGAGGTCTTGGCAGCGCCGGCGAGCGCCTTGCCGTCCTTGCCGACCGCCTTGCTCTCGCAGGTGTCGTCCGCGAGAGCCGAGCCCGCTGCAAAGGTCGCAACGATCGCGGCGAGGAAAATTCGCTTCATCATGGATGTCTCCCTAAACCAAAAAGATGGCGTGGGGATTGGAGCCCGGAATCGTGGCGCAATCAAGCAGGCGCAATCGCGCGCGGGGCATTTTTTCCAGCGACCGACGATTGCTTGGCCTTGACCAGGCATCGTCCGTCGCTGCCTGATTCCCCCCGCGGCCCGGTTGCGATCAGATCCCGCGCGCCAGCAACACCCTGAAGTCGGCGCGCGCACGCTGCGCCTCGGCGCGGGCGACCTCGGAGGCATCGCCGAGACCGAAATAGCCGTGGATCAGGCCGGCGCCTTCATGATGCTTCACCCGCACGCCGGCGGCCTCCAGCGCTTTCGCATAGGCCGCGCCTTCGTCGCGCAGCGGATCGAACCAGGCGGTGGTCACGATCGCCGGCGCAAGGCCCGCGAGCGAGGTGGCGCGGAGCGGCGAGACCCGCCAGTCGGCGGCGTGATTGCTGTCGGCAAGATAATGGCCGGCGAACCATTGCATCACGGCACGGGAGAGGAAATAGCCTTCTGCATTCTCGGCGCGCGAGGGGAAGCGTGCGTTCTCGCTCGCGTCTGCATAGGAGCCCACGACGTCGGTCACGGGATAGACCAGCAATTGCGCGGCGAGCTTGATGCCGGCATCGCGGCAGGCGATAGCGGTTGCCGCTGCGAGATTGCCGCCGGCGCTGTCGCCGGCAACGCCGAGCCGCGCGGCATCGCCGCCAAATTCCCCGACGCGATTGAACACGTCGCTCGCCGCCGCGAAGGCATCCTCGAACGCACCGGGAAAGCGCACCTCCGGCGGGCGGCGATAGTCGACGGACACCACGACCGCGCCGGTCTCGATGGCGAGATTGCGCGCCTGCCGGTCGTGGGTCTCGAGGTCGCCCGCGACCCAGCCGCCACCATGGAAGAACACGACAGTGGGCGCAGGCGCACTGCCGACCTTGTAGACCCGAGCATCGAGCGGGTCGGCGCCGCCTTTCACCTTGATATCCTGCACGGTATCGACGGGCGGGGGCGGCACGGCCGCGCGCGCGGCAGCGAGGGCGCGCAAGGACTCGCGGGCGCTCTGTGGCGTCATCGTCGCGGGATCGCGCAGCGGCAGCTTCGGAATGATCTCTGCGACAACGGGGTCGAGCGGCGCGGGCATTTGCAGGTCCTCCCGGGGGTTCTTGGTCTTGCTTGGCGGTTAGCATAGATACGGTGCGCCACATCGGCAACCGGCGAGGCGCTACATCTCCATGCCGGCGAATGAACGGGCAGGGAGGCGCCGAGGTGGAATTCGAAACACTGGTCCAGTCGCGCCGCAGTGCGCGTGGTTTCAAGAATGAGCCGGTGCCGCGCGCAGTGATCGAGGCGGTCATCGAACGCGCCAAGCGTGCGTGCGCTTCGTCGGCTTCGCCGACCAGCGCTGGCAAATCTGCGTGCATCGGCAGATGTGAGCGGTGATTCGGGACGCATACACATCGGGTGATGCTGAAGACCATTGCAGCAGCGTCGCCGAGTCTTTGCGCCGCGAAAAAATTGATCTAGATCAAACGCGCCGACGCGATCGGTATCATGAACCCGCGGCGCCGTAGTCATACGGTGAAGATCGTCAACACAAAGGCGGTTGTGCCGTGCGCGGCATAACCTGATGGCAATGTCGAATCCGTAATCCATTCCTTTGAGACGTCTCACGCGTCGAACAAGGATATTGCCATGCTCTCGTTGTTTTCTCAGGCAAGTCATAAGCAGGCCGCCCCGTCGATCGTTCCGGAGGTCCACGATGAGGCGCCGGCCTTCCGTGAAGCCGGCGCGATCAAGGTGCTGGAAAGTGACGACCGGCTGCAAAATATTTCCGAAGGTGACTTCGTCGTGGAGGGCGCGCGCTCGCCGCTCGCCATCGCGTTCATCTCGCCGCATTGCGATTTCGCGCGCGTCGTATCGTCGCTGCAAAGGCTGGCGGGCTCGACGCCGGTGATCGCGATATCGAGCGCCGGCGAGCTGTGCTCGGCAGGGGCCTCGCTCTACAAGCCGACGGGGACGAGCTGGTCGTCGGTCGTCGTGCAGATCTTCCCGGCGGACTTGCTCCAGTCGGTCAGCATCCACAGTGTGAGCCTCCACAACGACGACATCCGCAAGGGCGAGCCATCGAAGGCACATGACGCGCGCATCGAGGCGATCGCGCGCGAGGTCGCGGCGATCAGGACGCCCTTTGCGGTCAACGTTCGCGATACGATCGCCTTCGCGCTCGTGGACGGCGTGTCGGCGTCGGAGAACTATTTCATGGAGGCGGTGTACAAGAGCGGCAAGTTTCCGTGCGCCTTCGTCGGCGGCTCCGCCGGCGGCAAGCTCGATTTCAAGAACACCTATCTCTATGACGGCCGGCGAGTTCTCGAAAACCACGCCCTCATCGCTTTCCTGAAGCTGGCGCCGGGACGGGCCTACAGCATCTTCAAGACGCAGAACTTCAGGAAGTCCGGAAAATCCTTCGTCGTGATGGGCGCCGATCCGGATCGGCGGACCGCCTCGGGCATCATGGAGGGGAGCGAGATCAAGCCGTTCGCTTCCGCAGTGGCGAAAGCGCTGAACACCACGCCGGCGAACCTGATGTCGATGATGACGAAGTATTCCTTCGGCATCGAGGTTGGCGGGGACCTGTTCGTTCGCTCGGTCGCAGGCATCGACCAGGCCAGCGGTGTCGTCTCCTTCTTCTGCGACGTCAACTCTGGCGACAGGCTGGAGCTGCTCGAAGCCACCGATTTCGTGGACCAGACGCGACGCGATCTCGAAGCCTTCCTGCGCGGCAAGCCGCCGGCGATCGGCGCGATCCTCAACGACTGCATCCTGCGCCGGTTGAACAACGAGAGCCAGCTCCGCAACATGAGCAACATGTGGCCGATGCCGGTCGCCGGCTTTTCCACCTTCGGCGAGCTGTTCGGGATCAACATCAACCAGACCCTGACCGCGATCGTGTTCTTCGACGTCAGCAAGAAGCCGTTGGACGATCCGTTCATCGAGATGTTTCCGATCCACTACGCGCATTTCGTCGAATATTTCACGCGCACCCACCTCAGCCGCATGGTCCTGCTGAACCAGATCAAGGACGGCATCGTCCAGCGTCTGACGGAATATCTGAGCGCCAGCGCCACGTTGAGTGGAAAGGTCGAGGGCGCGCTGCAGCAGACGGCTTCGATCAACACGATGGTGAGGGAAATCCGCTCGGTCATCCTGACCAGCGCACAGTCGGCGGCGAAGGCGACCGACACCACCGCGCTGTCGCAGGAGTTCGCCGGCCTCACCCAGGCGATGAACGGCCTGCGGGATATCCTGAAGATCATCGATACGATCGCGGGCCAGACCAATCTGCTCGCGCTCAACGCAACCATCGAATCGGCGCGCGCCGGCGAGGCGGGACGCGGCTTCTCGGTGGTGGCAACCGAGGTGAAGAAGCTCGCGCAGGATACAAGGAGCAGCCTCACGCGGACCCATGCCTCGATCGGCGGCATGGAAACCTCGCTCGAGTCGCTCGGAGCCAACATCAACGAGACCCGGGGCCAGTTGATCCAGACCCAGGACGGCTACAACAGCATCGTGGCGCAGATCGAGGAGATGTTCAAGAATCTTCAGATGATCAACGCCGTGCTGGCGGACCTCGAAACCTTCGTGCGCGACCGCAATGGCGCATTGACCAGCGCCATGAACGACATCGAGACGCTCAAGCGGATCGGGTAGGGGGCTACTGCCGGACGGTCCCGCAAATTTTGGTGACGATCCTTCAGTTGGGTCTTGCAATCCGCTCGCGCTAGCAGGAACAATATGCCTCGCAAGAGGTTTGTTGCTGGCGCGAGGGAATTGACATGCGGCGGCTGGCTAGCCTGGTTCGATGGTTCTTCGGCCCGCGGATGCGGCGTCCGCTCGATGATGATCCCAGCCTTCCATTTACCCCTGAAGAGTTCGGCAGGCTGATCCGCAGCGGTCGCCACGAGGACATGAAGCTGCTCGCCGAACGGTTGGCATGCGGCTCGATACCGCGCCGCATCAAATACAGGGCGACGCACTAGGCGACTGTCTGGGCGGTTCGTGATGTCAGCCCGCCATCTTCTCGCGCGCTCGCTCAGAGCGTCCTTGAAGATGTCTCGCGAAGCTACCGCGACCAGTTGGGTGAGACGCCGTCGCGGCAAATCGATGGAGGGCTGTCGCGCCATTTCGTGCTAGCCTGCCGGCCATGAGCAACCGCATCCTCGTCCTCTACGGTTCTTACCGTTCCGACCGCATGGGCATCCGTCTTGCGAATTTCGTCATCGATCGCCTGCGCAGCCGCGGCGAGGAGGTCGAGTTCATCGACGCCAAGGCGATCGGTCTGCCGATGCTCGACCGCATGTACAAGGAATATCCAGCGGGCGCCGCGCCAGAAGCGCTGGAGAAGCTGGCTGGCCAGATCCGCGGCGCCGACGGCTTTGTCTTTGTCACCGGCGAATACAATTGGGGCATTCAGCCGGGCTTGAAGAATCTCACCGACCATTTCCTGGAGGAATGGTTCTGGCGACCGGCTGCGATCGTGAGCTATTCCGCCGGCCGCCTGTCCGGCGCGCGCGCCTCGACGGCCTGGCACGGCACGCTGTCGGAGATGGGCATGGTGGTGATCTCCAGCACCATCGGTGTCGGCCCTATCGCGCAGACGCTGTCGGCCGAAAGCCAGCCGATCGGCGAGGGCGGCAAGGCGCTGGAGCGCGCGTTCCCGCGCTTCGCCGATGATCTGACGTGGTGGATCGAGGCCGCGAAAGCGCAGCGTGCGCGCAAGGCGCCGCCGTATTGAGTCCGTCGCGGTGCCCGGCGTGGTTGCCGTCCGCGATCTGCCGGGTTAATCGTTCGGTGTAATGGAAGGGCATCGAAATTCGGCATTTCTGCCGCGACTTGAGGCTATGCGTGGGTATGCGGCGGTATCGGTGCTTGCGTTCCATGCCTGCGCGCTGTCCTGGGACACCATCGCTACCGGAATGGCACCGGTCGTCGTGTTCTTCGTGCTCAGCGGGTTCCTGCTCGCCCGATCGCTGGATCGCGATTCTGATCCGTTTGCCTTCGTGCGTCACCGTCTGTTCAGACTGCTGCCGGCCGCAGTCACGACAGTCCTGCTGCTGACGTTGGCCTATCAGAGCGTCGGCTTCTACATGGGCTTGATGCCGCCTTCGTTCGACCCGCTCAACATTGTTCTCAATGCGTTGCTCATCAGGAGCGACATCAACGGCGTGATGTGGTCCCTGACCGTGGAATGCGTCGCGATTCCGGTGATCCTGATGTCGCACGCGCTCCTGAGGCGACATGGAACGATCCCGGTGTGGACCCTAGTCGCAATTCTCGTCGCGCTCTCGTTCTGGGGGCCCTATGTGCACGTGCTGGACGGTGCCACCAATCTTGCGCCACTCTATGCCTTCGTGGTCGGCCTGCTTCTGCAATCGGGCGGGGCCTTGCCGGGCGATTCATCGCAATCGATGCTGCAGCCGTCTCGGGCGACCGTCGTCGGCTCTGCTGCGTTCGCCGTCATGGTCATTGTCGCGGTTCGCAAGCAGACCGCAGTCACGATCGCTTTTGAAACGCTTTGCGCGTCGGCGCTCGTGTATCTTGCCGCCTTCGGTTCGCGCAAACTGGCCGTGCTCGGACCGTTCGATTTCGGCATCGTTCGGTTCTACGGACGCATATCTTACAGTTTCTATCTTCTGCACATGATCGGGCTTGCGATTGCGGCCCGTCTGTTGCCATTCGACCAGCAGCCGGTGGTGCGCGCAGCGATCCTGTTCGTGGCGGCGTTGTTGATCACGACGCCCGCGGCCTGGCTGATGTGGCGCTTCGTCGAGATGCCCTTCATCGATCTCGGCCGCAGGCGGCTGGTGGCAAAGGCCGCCGACGTCGTGGGGCGGCTCTAAGCCGCCCTGACCTCGCCGAGGAAACGGTCGAACTGGCCGGCGAGGTCGCGCGACTGGGTTGAGAGCTGCTCGGCTGCGCTGAGCACGTCCCTCGCGGCCGTACCGGTGTCGTCGGCGGCGCGCTGCACGCCTGAAATGTTGCTGTTGACCTCCTGGGTGCCGCGGGCGGCTTCCTGGACGCTGCGGGCGATCTCCTTGGTCGCCGATCCCTGCTCTTCGATCGCGGCCGCAATCGCGGTGCCGATCTGGTCGATCTCGGCGATCACGTCGGCGACGTTGCGAATCGCGGCCACGGTCTCGTCGCTCGCGGTCTGGATCGCCGTGATCTGCTCGGAGATCTCGGTGGTCGCCTTGGCAGTCTGGCCGGCCAGCGACTTCACCTCGGACGCGACGACTGCAAAGCCGCGGCCGGCATCGCCGGCACGGGCGGCCTCGATCGTGGCGTTGAGTGCCAGCAGGTTGGTCTGTTCGGCGATGCTCTGGATCAGCGTGACGACGTCGCCGATCTTCTGCGCGCCCTCGGCAAGCGCTCGCGCCGTGTCGCCGGTGCGGCGGGCATTGTCGACCGCGCGGGCCGCGATCTCGGTCGATTGCGCGACCTGACGGCCGATCTCGGCGATCGAGGAGGTCAGCTCTTCGGTGGCACTTGCGACCGTCTGCACGTTGGTCGAGGTCTGCTCGGAGGCGGCAGCGACAACCGCGGCCTGGCTGTTGGTCTGGGCCGCCGTCGAGGTCATCGACTGTGCGGTGCTCTCCATGGTGGAGGACGCCTGCGACAGGCCGCCGACAAGTTCGCCGACCTTGGCTTCGAAGGCGCGGGTCAATTCGTCGAGCGCCTGGGCGCGGCGCATCTTGCCGTCGTTCTCGGCCTGCTTCTCGGCGGCAAGCCGGTCGGCGCGGATCATGTTGTCCTTGAACACCTGGACGGCGGCGGCCATCGCGCCGATCTCGTCGGAGCGCTCGGCCCCGGGGATCTCCTCGGCGACGTCGCCGTCGGCGAGCCGCGACATCCGGGTCGTCAGGCTGACGATCGGGACGCAGACGCGACGGCGGACCATCACGATGAGGCCGCCGCTCGCGATCAGCACGGCGAGCAGGCCGGCAAGTGCGATCGTGAAGCTGGTACGCGCGGCGCTGGAGGCGCCGGCGAGAATTTGCTCGGCGTTGTCATAGAAGGCGTCGCGGACGCCGATGATCGCGCCGAGGCCGACTTGCGATGCGGCGTAATAGGTGGCGAGGTCGTGCTCGTATTTGCCGCTGACCGCGCCTTCCTTGACGAGCTTCTGCTCATGGCCGAAGCCCTCGACATAGTCGGTGTTCATCGTCTCCAGTGCGGATGCGACATTGGCCGGCGTGGTCGGGTTGCCGCGCAGCTCCTGGAGCGACATCACGAGCTGGTCGTTGCGCCCCTGGGTGCGGGCGATGTCGGCCTTCTCTGCGTCGGTCGCCACCTTCTTCGAGCCGACGAGGTTCTTGTGCAGGCTGGCGTTGAGGCCGCCGATGTCTCGCAGCGTCATCGCGATGTTGGCATAGCTCGCCTGGCGATAGGCATCGCCGTTGAGGATCGCCATGCGGCGGACCTGCTCGTTGAGCAGCGCGGTCACGCCGGCGTTGAGCACGGCATTGTCCGCGACGATCTTCCTGGCGGCGTCCTTGCGCGCCTCCGCAGGTCCCGCGATCGCCTTGTCGACGGCTTCGCGCAGGGCCGTGAACTTCGCATTGAGGCTGTCGATGTTGCTGCCGATGGTGGTGCCGTCGTCGAACGGACCGGGCAAATCCTTGCGCACCGCATTCATCCGATCGCGGGCGCCGTCGGTCTGCTTGCGCAGCTTGTCATGCTCGGCGAGCTGCGCCGGGTCGACGGTCGCGGGCCCATAGAGGATGTTGGTGGCAAAGCCGCGCTCGGGGTTGAGATAACGCGGGATGTCGCTGACGGCGCGGACGATCGTGAGCCGGCCCTGTGTCTCCGTGATCCGCTCGATCGTCTGGTACTTCGTCACGGCGACGTAGACTGCGAGGCCGCCGCCGACGGTCGAGAGCGAGACGATGGCGGTGGTCAGCAGCGTACCGATTTTCATGATCTGTCCGGCGATTGACGCGAGGAGAAAGATATTTCTCCGAAAAATAGGGGGAGCCTCTTAATCGCGGGTTTACGCTGACTGTCGCCGGTGCCCGCAGTCACCCGGCCGCTTGATCGAGGGACGCGAGAATCTGCAGCGTCGCGCCATCGGGCTCGCCGGCGAAATACCGGGCCAGCGCTTCGTCGAAAACGGGTTCGTCGGACACGGCGCCGAACAGCGTCATCGACGAGCGGAATTTGGCATCGTCAGGCGCGCCGAGGATCGCATGGATGGTTCGCCCCTGCACTGCGAGGACGAGGCGGGTGCATTCGACCAGGCGCGGGCCGAGGACGGGATGGGCGAGATAGGCCTTGGCCTCCGCCCGCGAGCCGATGGCGTAACGCTGCGACATGGCGCTGAAGCCGAGTCCGGCGATTTGGGGAAAGACGAACCACATCCAGTGGCTTTGCTTCCGTCCCTCGGTCAATTCTCCCTGGACGGCGTGAAAAACCGGCTCTTGGGCTCTCAGGAAGCGCTCTAGATCGAAAGGATCGGTCATTGGATACCTCCGGAGGACTTGCCGGCCGCGATTATGCCTAACTTTTGGCTCCCAATGTGGTAGCTGGTATAGAGTCTCCGGGTGGGGGTTGGGTCCCCCGGGGGTCGTTTTGGGGATCTGATGGTTTCCGACCGCGCACGCGCCGAGAGGCTGTTGTCGCGCCGCCGTGTTGGGCGAGCCGAGAGAATACTGCTGTCTATGGCTGCCATCGCGCTGGCGCTGGGCGCCGCTGCGTGGGTCGCTGACATCGGCGACTCGACACCGCTGGTCACCGCCGCACTGCCGCCGGCCAATGCACCGTCGTTCGAAGACCGTTTCGCCTCGCTGTCGGTTAACCCGCCGACTCGCGACCTCGGCCTGCGGACGATGGAACGCTCCGCTCTGGATGCGGTCCAGCTCAAGCTTCGCGATGCCAAGGCGATGCTCGCCCAAAAGCTCCAGGCTGACGACTGGCGTTCGACCTTGGCCGACAACGACCAGCCCGCGACCGAAGAGACACCGAAGCCAGCACAGCGCGCCGATGCCGTTCCGATGCCGCGCTCGCGACCGGTCCAGGCAGACTTCTCCGCGCAGATCGCCTCGAGCCAGGCCTATGCCGACGCCAATCCCCGAGTCGACAACCGCAACTTCTTCGAAAAATTCACTGACAAGATCAGGCTCGCTTCGCTGACCCCCGGCGACGGCCTGCTCGGCAGGGCGCCGGATCTCGCCGCGCTCGGCTACGATTCGAAGACGGCGGTCTATGACATCAAGGCCAAGGCGCTTTACCTGCCGAGCGGCGTCGCGATCGAAGCCCATTCGGGCATGGGCGCGCTGATGGACGATCCTGACCATGTCGACCAGCGCATGGTGGGCGCGACTCCGCCGGCGACCTACGATCTCAAGCCGCGGGAAAAACTGTTCCACGGCGTTCGCGCGCTGCGCATGACGCCGACTGACGGCACCAGCGCGCTCGGCCGCGTCGGCCTGCTCACCCATACCTACATGCTCGGGCCGCGCGGCGATTCCAACGGCTGCGTCTCGATCAAGGACTATGATCGCTTCCTCAAGGCTTACGACAATGGCGAGTTCAATCGCCTGGTCGTGGTCCCGAGCCTGCGCGGTGCGACGACCGCCTCGCAGCGCGGCAGCACCGATTCCTGATATTGGACCCGAACTCTACCTGCTGCGGCGGGGCTGCCGTTTTCCCTTCGTTAAGCCGTTGTCGTCCAGAAGCAGCCCATGAGTGATCCAGCAAGCTCCGAGACCCCGCTGCGTACGACGTTCAAGATCAAGCTGAACGGTGACACGTTGGCGATCGCGACTGTCGGCCAGGCCTATCAGTTCCTCACCAACTTCAAATCGGTCGAATGGATGGAATTCCGCTCGCTGCATGACGAAGCGGTCCATGCGCTGGAGGGGGCCGCCGGCAATGCCATGCTCGCGGTCCAAGCCACCAACGCAGTGCGTGCGCTGTTCGTGAGCGCGAAGCTGCTTTAGCCAAACGTTCTCTCCTCGAACGATCACGGCGGCAATCCGATCTGCATGACGATCGACAAGGCGCATTTCGGCCAGATCTGGTGCATCGATCACGAGGTTGCCGAGTACGACAAGCCGTGGACGCTTGCCGAGGCGATGTCCGACAGATGGGGCTACATTCTGCCGCTTGCGCCGACGTTCAGCGACTTCGTTGCAGGCCTGTACGACAAGGCCGGGTGAGGCGAGGGAAGCTCGTGTCCCGGACGTGCTGCGGCGTGCAACGCTGCTGCGCAGAGCCGGGACCAGGAAATTACACGAGCGGTGGAGGCATGGGCCCCGGCTCAGCAGCGCAACGCTGAAGAAGCGCTGCGCTGCGTCCGGGGGCACGAGAGCGGCTGCTTAGTGTTGCCCGTCATCATCGTCGTGGAAGTTGTGATCGCCGCCTTGGCCGAAGCCGGGATCGACGCACGCAAAGTTGGCCGCATCACTGGTCAGGCCGCTGCCCTTGTACGATGCGATCTTGGGATAGACGCAGAGCGGCCGCGTGCCGCCGGTCGGGAAGTTCTGGGCAACGCGCGGATCGAACAGGCCGCCGGCCGGGTAGGGCGAGACGGTGTTGGTGTTGGCCGCGATGATGCGTTCCGGAGCGATGCCGTTTTCGACCCAGTCGGTGATCGCCTTGAGCTCGTTCGTCGCGAAGCTTGAGGTGGCCGCGCCGCCGCCGCAATGGGCCATGTTGGGCACCATGAACAGCCGCGCGAAATCGGTCGCGTGATTGTCCATGTGCCGGTTCATCTTGCGGTACCAACGTGCGATCGATGCGCCGGAGAAGATGCCGTCATTGACCGAGGATGAGATGATCAGCTTGCCGCCGCGCGCCCGGAACGGACGCAAATCGGTTGCCACCGCCGCCATGAAGTCCATCGAGCTTTCGGGATAGGCCGCTGTCTTGGTGAAGATCTTCGGCGCGTCGGTGTCGAAATTGAACTTGAACACGAACGCTTCCTGGCCGGTCGGTCCGTTGACGGGGGTAACAACCGGCGGTGTCTGGAAGATCATCGGGATCGCGCCGGCGCCGAGCGTCAGGTTGATCGCTGTATTGACGCCGGGCACCGGTGCGGTGACGACGTTCCACAATTGCCAGCCGGCGCCGGGTGCAGTCGGCGGCGTCCAGATGCCGGCGTCCCAGAACCAGTTCGAATAGAGCCGATCGCCGCTTGAGTTGACCGGGCCGGCGTAGATCTTTTTCAGCGCATCCACTTGTGCGCTGGTGAGACAGGTGCCGCCATGCGGCGTGCTGCCGTGCGAGCCGGTGCCGCAGGTGTAACTGGCGAGCGCCGGATAGACCTTCTTGACCGTGCAGGCGTGATAGTTGTCGATGATGCCATCGACGAGGCCGTCGAGCGCGTCGCAGGCGCTCAGGATCGCGGCCGATGCCACCTGAAGATCCTGCTGGGGGAACGTGTCAGGGATGAAGGGCTGTCCATTGATGTCCTTGCTGGTCGCGAGCGTACCGAGCACCTGCTCGTTCCAGGCTTCGGCAAGGGCCGCCTGCGGCAGGTTGAAGCCAGGGTTTTGCGAGATCACGCCGTCGAACAGCCAGGGCGAGCGCTGTGACGCCACCATTGCATCGCGGCCGCCGTTCGAGCAGCCCATGATGTAGGAATAGACGATGTCGAGACCGTAGAAATAGGAAATGATCTGCTTGGCGGTCGTCGCAGTCTTCTCGATGCCAAGATAGCCGTACTCGCGCCGCGCTTGCGCATCGATGGCGAAATGCGCGGAGCCGCCGGCATTGACATCGTCATCCTGATAGCCGCCCACCACATTGGCCGGATTGTCCTCATGGCCGCCGTCATCGGCTGCGACGGCCCAGCCCTGGCCGACCTCGACGCCGGCTGCGCCTTGCGGGTCGGCATTGAGGCTGCCGTCGGTGCCTCCGCCGCCCATCATCTCGAAGCGGCCATGCCAGGTGTTGGGCAGGTTGAGCGCGAAACCGATGCCGTAGGTGAAATGATCTGGATCCTGGGTCGAGACGCGCTTGTTGATGATGCCGACCACGTTGCAATAGCCCGGCTTCTGCGTCGCGGTCAGGATCTGGGTGTTCGGCAGCGTGAGTCCGGTGAGGGCCGTGCAGGACGCGCGCGGGGCGACGCCGCTCGGCGGCAGTCCGTGCGCGGTGGCCTGTGGACCGAACGACGCCCACGTGGCGATGATCGTCGAGGCGAGAAAAAGTCGTTTCATGTCATGCCCTCCCAGTTTCGTCGTCGATGATTGAACGAAAGCGCCGTGACGCGCCGACGTCGGCGATGCGTCGCGTGATCGGAAACGTCTCTGAAATCGTTGTTGGGAGACATGCGCGCGCTGGCGATGCGCCACGACGCAGTTGCGCTCGCGCGCAAGACCGTTTCGCCGCGATGCGCTGTGGCATGCGGATCGGTGCCCACCCCAGATGACGGCACGGACGTTCGCTCCCCTTGAACCCGCTCGTGGCACGGCGGGCTTTCACGATCCTTAAGGGAGCCATGTTGCCGTGTCAACATGACGCATCACGCGATATTGCCGTGCAACCTGTCGTAGAAGCTGTGCGCGCGAGGCCGGTGTCCGTCCGGCTTCTCGATCAGACGGTGTTGCATTAGACTCGCTGTCCGAATCCTCCAGCCACAGCCGGATGCGCCTGAAGCACCGGCTCTATGAAAGATGCAGGTAGATGCAGCCAGCGAAGGCACGGGCGAGGAAGCGGGGTGCCGCCCAGCGACCGCAGCGTTCAGTGGGTGCGACAAAGCCGTCGCGATCGGCGCCGCGCGCCGCGCCTGGTGCAAAGCCGGTTCGAGCGAAGCCGCTTGCGCTGGGAGATCTGTCGCAGTTGCTCGGTTACTCCATCCGCCGGGCGCAGCTCTGGATCTTCAGGGAGTTCAGCCGGCAGCTTGCGGCTTTCGAGATCAGTCCGGCCCAATTTTCCGTGCTGTGCGTGATCGACGCCAATCCCGGCGTCAATCAGCTCGCGGTCGCGCAATTGCTGTCGATCGAGCGGGCCGGGCTCGGCCGGCTGGTGGACCATCTCGAAGGCCGTGGCCTGGTGCGGCGCACGGCATCGGCGATCAACCGCCGCTACTACGTGCTTTACCTGACGGAGGCCGGCGTAGCGCTGCTGAGCCGGCTGAGGCCGGCGGCCGCTGCAAGCGACAAGGCGCTCGCGGCCAAGATCGGTCCGCGAGCCTACAGGGAATTGCGGCAGGCGCTGTCGAGCTTTGTCGAGGACGCCTGAGCCCACGCGGCGCCATGCCGCGGCTGTCTGATTTGGCAGATCGCCCCTCCTTTAGCATGACTTGAACTGCATGACCGGAACGGGCAAACGGTCCGCGAAGACCGTGGCTTACGCCATCCAATTCAAGCCTGACTCAAGGGAGAGACCTGATCATGAAACGCCGTACATTCCTCAGGGGTGGCGCGGTCGCCGGCGCGACGACGCTGGTGGCTGCTCCTGCGATCGCGCAGAGCGCGCCCGAGATCAAATGGCGCCTGACCTCGAGCTTCCCGAAGTCGCTCGATACCATCTACGGCACCGCGCAGACCTTTGCGAAATATGTTGCCGAGGCCACCGACAACAAATTCCAGATCCAGACCTTTGCGGCCGGCGAGATCGTCCCCGGTCTGCAGGCGCTCGATGCCGTCAGCGTCGCCACCGTCGAAATGGCGCAGACGCCGCTCTATTTCTACATCGGCAAGGAGCCGGCGCTGGCCTACGCCACCGGCGCACCATTCGGCATGAACCATCGTCACCAGGAATCCTGGTGGTACTTTGGTGGTGGTGCCGACCTCGCCAACGAGGCACTGAAACCGTTCAAGGCGCACGCCATCCTCTGCGGCAACTCCGGCACCCAGATGGGTGGCTGGTTTCGCAAGGAGATCAAGACCGTCGACGATCTCAAGGGCCTCAAATTCCGCATCGCCGGCATGGGCGGCCATGTGCTGGCACGGCTCGGCGTCGTCCCGCAGCAGATCGCGGGCGGCGACATCTACCCGGCGCTGGAGAAGGGCACGATCGACGCAGTCGAGTTCGTCGGCCCCTATGACGACGAGAAGCTCGGCTTCCAGAAAGTCGCAAAATACTACTACTTCCCCGGCTGGTGGGAAGGCGGCGCGATGCTGCACATGGTCGTCAATGACGAGAAGTGGACGAGCTTGCCGAAGCAATACCAGGCGGTCGTCAACCAGGCTGCGGCCGCTGCGGGCGCCTGGATGCTGGAGAAGTACGACAGCGTGAATCCGGCAGCCTTGAAGCGGTTGATCGCCGGCGGCGCGGAGCTGAAGGCATTCCCGCAAGCCGTGATGGAGGCGTGCTACAGCGCGACCCAGGAGCATCTGAGCGAGCTCGCCGCCAAGAGCGATCTGTTCAAGCGCACCAAGGACAGCCACGACGCGTATCGAAAGGAGCTGCTTTTCTACACGCAGATCGCGGAGAATTTTTACGACAACTATCTTCTCAGCAAGATGCGCAAGGGCTGAGCGAAGCTCTGCACTCTCGTGCCCCGGACGCAGCGCAGCGTCTCTTCGACGGTGCGCTGCTGAGCCGGGGTCCAATCGATCGGCGCGTACCGTGTCGCCTCTGGGTTCCGGCTCTGCGCCGCAACGCAGGTGCGTTGCAGCTTGTCCGGGACACGCAGGGGCGGCGCCATCCCACGTAACCCAACGGAGAAATTAACCGACCATTAACCATATCGACGGCATCGTTAACCATTCAATAACAGGGAACGAGTCGGCCGCTATGGAGGCTGCAGCAAAAGTCCAACGCCAGATGGTGCGCCTACGCGGGCGCTCCTATGTGGCCTTCGTGTTCGTGCCGACGGTTCCGATCCAGGACTGGCTCCAGGAGATCGACGCCACCATCGCCCGCTCGCCCGGCTTCTTTGCCGGTCGGCCCGTGGTGATCGACCTGTCTTCGGTCGATCTCAGCCAGGCCGGCATCGGCCATCTGCTCACCAGCCTGCAGGACCGCAATATCCGGGTGCTCGGCATCGAGGGCGTGGAGGAGGGCCGGTTGACGCCGATGATGCCGCCGCTGCTCTCGGGCGGCCGCAGCTGCGTGATCGAGCCGACCGCTCCGAGAAAACCGGAGGCCAAGGCCGAGGCCAAGCCGACCTCGCTGCTTCTCGAAAATCCCGTGCGCTCCGGCCAGACCGTAATTTTCCCCGAAGGCGACGTCACCATTCTGGGGTCGGTCGGCTCCGGAGCCGAGGTCGTCGCCGGCGGCTCCATCCACATCTACGGCGCGCTGCGCGGCCGCGCCATGGCTGGTGTGAACGGTCACACCAGCGCGCGCATCTATTGCCAGAAGATCGAGGCCGAACTGCTTGCAATCGATGGGTTTTATCAGACCGCCGACGACATCGACGCCGCTCTTCGCGGCCGGCCGGCCCAGGCCTGGCTGCAGGGCAACACCATGCGAATTACCGCGCTGAACTGACCAGAAGGAGATATTTGAGATGGCCAAGGTACTGGTCGTGACATCAGGCAAGGGGGGCGTCGGCAAGACCACGACGACCGCCGCATTGGGGGCTGCGCTGGCGCAGCGCGGCGACAAGGTCGTCGTCGTCGATTTCGACGTCGGCCTGCGCAATCTCGACCTCGTGATGGGCGCCGAACGCCGCGTGGTGTTCGACCTCATCAACGTGGTGCAGGGCGTGGCAAAGCTGCCGCAGGCCCTGATCAAGGACAAGCGGCTGGAGAATCTCTGGCTGCTGCCGGCCTCGCAAACCCGCGACAAGGACGCGCTGACGGAAGAGGGCGTCGGCACGGTGATTGCCGACTTGCGCAGCCGCTTCGACTGGGTGATCTGCGACAGCCCGGCCGGGATCGAGCGCGGCGCCTCCATGGCAATGCGCTTTGCCGACGAGGCCGTGATCGTCACCAACCCCGAAGTCTCCTCGGTGCGCGATTCCGATCGCATCATCGGCATGCTCGATTCCAAGACCGTGCGGGCAGAGAAGGGCGAGCGCGTCGAGAAGCACATTCTCATCACCCGCTACGACGCCTCGCGGGCCGCGCGCGGCGAGATGCTGACCATCGACGACATCCTCGAAATCCTTGCAACGCCCTTGCTCGGCATCATCCCGGAGAGCCAGGACGTGCTGAAGGCCTCCAACGTCGGCACGCCGGTGACGCTCTCGAACGCCGAAGGCGCACCGGCGCGAGCCTATATCGATGCGGCGAAGCGGCTGTGCGGCGAGACCGTCGCCATGCAGGTGCCGACCGAGCGCAAGGGTTTCATGGATCGACTGCTGCGACGGAGGGCTGCATGAGCATGGGTCTGCTCCGGCTTCTCCGCGGCAACAAGGCGTCTGCACCCGTCGCACGTGAACGGTTGCAGATCCTGCTGGCCCATGAACGCGGAATGCGTGGCCAACCCGATCTGCTCGGTGTGCTGCGTGAGGAAATTTTGGCTGTCGTCTCCAAGCATGTGATGCTGGATCCGACCAAGGTCATCGTGCGGCTCGAGCGCGGCGACGAGGTCTCGACCCTCGAGGTCGATATCGAGGTGCCCAACGATTTCGAGCGCAAGAAAGTGGCGGTCGCGTAGGGGACGCGGCCAACGGCGTTCCATGTGGGGTGGGTGAGAAGGCGGTCCGCTGGGCATAGCGGGCCGCCTTCTGCGTGTTGACATGGACGCTACGGAACGAGGGCTGAGGTTCAATCGTTGTGAGGTACCTGCGTGAGCCAAGCGCCGCGGGATCGCCAAACCGGGAGAAGCGCCCATGATGTCGGAGGTCCAGGTTCATACCGTCGCCCGGCAGATGCTGGAACGGCATGGTTTCGCTGCAATTGCGAAGGCCGCCGAGCAAGCCCAGGCCTGCGAAGGCCGCGGCGATGCAGATGAGGCCAAGGAGTGGCGCCACATCGCTGACGCCATGAAGATCATGCGCGGGCCGCACCAGAGCTGACCCGCTCGGCTGTCTGCGTTTCGATGCCCTGCCAGGCCAAATGCCGCCGCGAGCCGGCGGGTGGCCTGGTTAGGCCTAACGCTCGCCCTGCTCGGTGCCCCGCGTCACCGGCTTGTGCTGGGTTTGCGGCTGCGCACGTTCGCCGGTCTCCTTGCAGGGGAGCTGCTCCCACGATCCGTCCGCCGCCTGCTGGTAGGCGCTGCAGGATGAGGAGGTTGCCTTGTCCTCGCCCTTCTGGGCATCGGCATTCCTCGCCAGCGCTGGCGCTGCCAGCGCGGCGCTCGCCACGAGCGCGCCGACGAAGACGAGATTGATGATCCGCATGGGGTTCTCCAGTTTGAAGACGCCTGCATGCTCGCCACGAATGTGACGATTATGGGCCAGGACGGCGGTTCCGTCCCGGCGTCCTTAACGAGGCGCGAATGGACCTAGCCGCCCTTGCTGCGGATCATGCCGGCGAGGCTGGTCTTCTGTTTTTCGCACCAATTGCTCATGCCGAGCCGGCGTTGGTCGAGGTCGGTCATCTGGGTCGCGACCGCAACCTCCGCCATGATGTCGTCGGCCTGCTTCTCGCCCATCTTGCCGCCGGTGTGCATCCAGGCAATCGCTTTACGCACCTGCTCGGTGGTGCCGTCAGGAAGCTGCATCTGCTGCGCCTTCTGCACCAGATCCTGATAGACGACATCGGTGCCAGGGCATTCGACCTTGGCGGCAAAGGCCTGCAAGACCATCGTCACATAGGTCGAGCGGGTGTGGTCGTCAGCCGCCTGGGCGGGAGCTGCGATCAGCAACAGGCCTGCCATCAGGAAGGGGTAGCGCATCCTTGGGTCCTCCTCGTTTTTTGCAGAGGCTAGCGTCCGGCGGGCCGCTCCGCAATGGTCGCCGGGGCCGATTGTCGCCCGTTCGCGCGGCGCGTTAGACTGAGTCGTCCCAGGGTCCGGAGAGCGCCATGAGCCTGTTCAGCACGCCGTTCGATCCCGAACGCGACAGGGCGCTCGTCACCGGTGCCGGCAACGGCATCGGCCGCGCCATCGCGCTGGGCCTGGTCGGCGAGGGTGTACGCACGTTGTTTGCCGATGTGAGCGCGGAGCGGGTGAAGGCCGCCATCGGCGCGAGCAAGCGGCCTGATCTGGCGCTGCCCTGGATCGGCGATCTCGCCAGGCTGGAGGCGTGCGACGAATTGCTTGCGGCCGCCGACGCAGCGCTCGGCGAGGTCACGCATTTCGTGCACAGCGCCTCTCCGCCACGGCGCGAAGCCGATCACGCGCTCGCGGTCGACCGCCGGACCTGGCAGGAGATGCACGCCGTCAATCTCGATGCCGGCTTTCATCTGGCGCGCGAGATCGCAAAACGGTTGATCGCGGCGAAGCGATCGGGCTCGTTCCTGTTTCTCACGTCACTGCATGCCGGCACGGCGCGCAACCTGCCGCATTATTCGACCGCGAAGGCGGGAATGGCGATGCTGGTGAAGGAGCTCGCGAAGACGTTTGGCCGTCACGACATCCGCGTCAACGCGCTGGTGCCCGGTGCGATCGCGGCCGGCGGATTTGTCGCCGACCCCTCGCTGGCGCGGCACATTCCGCTCGGCCGGCTCGGCGAGGCCAGCGACCTCGTGCCTGTCGCACTCACCGTGCTGTCGAACAAGCTTTCCGGCTACGTCACCGGCGCAGCCTTCGTCGTCGACGGCGGATTGTCGCTGACGAACTGGTTCGATCCGCCTGCTCTCGACGAGTAGCTAGCGCTGCCAGACCGGCACGGGATCGAGCGGCGTGCGATAGACCTCGTTGTGATCGCGATCGGTCACGCGCACCGCGCAACCCTTTCGCTGCAACTCAGGCTTCACCTGTGACAGCTCGCAGGCGAGCTGCACGGCGCGATCGGAGGCGACCTCGATATCTTCGAGGATGATTCCGCCCTGGTTCTTGAACTCTTCACCGTCAACGAGATCGAAGGAGTAATAAGGCATCCGAATTCCCCGGTGTGACGACCCAAAGTCTCAAAAGAAGCCTTCAACGCAAGTCTTCAGAACATGCTGGATCATACCACTGAGTCGATATCTATCGAATGAACGGCGCGCGCAATCTCTGTGCTTATGGCGGAGAAATGATGTGCAACATCCGGGCGCCTTAAGACTTAATTAAATATGTCAGCATGATCATAAGGCATGGAATTGCAGCAGAACCGGGCTCCGGGAACCGGCAGCTGCAAGAGAAGGCCGGCGGCATAGATCCCGACGGCCTTTTCTCTTTGCGCCTATCGACACATCACCGTAGTTGCACGGACTCAACGCGTCACGTCGAGTCGGACAGTTTGCGTTGTCGTGTGGTGCAGCTCTAGTGCACCGGCATCGGCGGACGCACGACAGGCCCGTCATCATCGGCAACGGCTTGCGTCGTTGCGACCGGCGGTGCCGCTGGCGGCGGGACCGCGGCAGCTTGCGACGGCGGTGGCGGAGGTGCGATCGGCGGGGGCGAGTAGGCGGGCATGTAGGTGCGCGACACGACCGGCTTGGGTTTGCGAGCCGGTGGCGGCAGCGGCGCCGGAGCGCGCGGCGCGAGCGCGGATGCGCGCGCGGGCGGACTGACCGGCTTGACTTCAGCCACGGGCTTGGGCGCGGGCGGCTTCGCCATCTCACGGACCATCTGCTCCTGGCCGGCCTTCAACTCGGCGATGCTCGCCTTGAGCTGCTCGATCTGCAGCGCCATCGCGGCAATGTCGCGCGTCATCGATTCCGCCGATGAGGCAGCATCGGCTTGCGTCGCGGCAGGTGCGGCAGCGGCGGTGGCAACCGGCGCGGCGGGCGGGGGCGCAGTTGAATCGGCGGTCTGATCCTGCTGCGCGGCAGGTGGAGCGGCCTGCGCTGCGGCGACCGGCGCTGTCTGCGATGTCGACGTCGACGGCAGCAGCGAGGCCAGGGCCGGTGTCCATTGGGCGAGCATCTGCGTCGCGGTATCGCCGTGCTTCTCCCAGGCGATGGTCGCGGCGGCGCTGCCGCCAGCGAACAGGAACGTGACGAACGCGCCGCGCAACCACTTGCCGGCGGCCGATCGCTTTGGCCTGACGTGATCGTCACTCGCTGTCACGCGCACGGCGGTGTCGACTGAAGGCGCAGCTGCTTGGGGCGTAACTGTCTGAGGCGTAACTGCTTGGGGTTTGGCGGCTTGCGGCTCCAATACCAAGCTGAACTTCGGCTCCATCGTCACTTTCGGCTCCGGCGCGAATTTCGGCTCCGGACGGATCGTAAGCTCCGGCGCAAGCGTCGGCGCCTCGCTGCTGGGGCGCGAGGCCCGCACCACCTCGGGCGAAATCTGGATCGCGTCGTGCGGATCGTTGTCCTTGACCGTGTCCTTCACGATCTCATCGACGATTTGCCGACTGTTCAGCGTCGCGAGCATCGCAGCTCCTTTGAAGCGTTGGTCGTCCGCATTGGCGCGAGCCGATCAGTTAATGGCCCCATCCAAGTCTGGTCAGATTGGCCCGATGGCGCACGAGTCCAGCCGGGTTTGACCAAAGCAAGGCGAGGCGATGGAGAGACTGCGACGGTCTTCTGCCAGATGTGGTGATGGAACCCGGCCCGCCAAACACGCGCAATTGTTCCGCGCTGCCTTGTTTTGAGCACGATTTGGGCAGCATCTGGCGATGCTGGGGGCGCTGCTATCCGCTATCGGGGGCCGGCGGTGCCAAGATTCTCAATCGCAGTTCTCGTTGCCGCCTTGCTGCCGCTCGGCGGCTGCATGCAGGCGACCTTGTCGCCGTCGACCGACGCGAGCATGACGCCGCGCGACCGGCAGTTGCTGACGCACACGCCTTACGCCCAGGCCAGCATACCCGAGCAATATCTCCGCCACATTGTCGATTATCCGCGCAAGGAGCTGCCGGGCACCATCCTGGTCGATACGGATGCGCGCTACCTCTACTACGTGCTGCCCGATGGGAAGGCGATCCGCTATGGCGTCGCGGTCGGCGAGGAGGCGATGGCCTTCTCGGGCGTTGCGCGCGTCGGCCGCCTCGCGGAATGGCCGGACTGGGTGCCGACGGCAGAAATCCAGGCGCGGCTCGGGCCGTATCCGGCGCGCGTGGCCGGTGGTCCGGCCAATCCGCTGGGCGCGCGGGGCATCTATCTCTATGTCGGCAACAAGGACACGCTCTACCGCATCCACGGCACCAACCAGCCGGAATATATCGGGCAGGCGATCTCATCGGGCTGCATCCGGATGCGCAACGAGGATGTGATCGATCTGTTCGACCGGGTGAAGCTCAACGCGACCGTGGTGGTGCTGCCGCCCGGGCAAAGCGCGCAGATCGAGACGGGGCCGAGCTGGCGCGGGTGAAGCAGCCGACCTGTCCTGTCACGTCAACTCCATCACCAAAGCTTGAATGACGGGACTGCGCCGATTGCGGCCCGGCCGCTGCCAAGGTGAATTGCTTCACACGCGTTCTGCTGCACATGCGCTATGCCCCAATGGCTCGTTGCCATTGGAGGCATCATGCAAAAATTCATTGATCAATTGGACGAGAACGATCGTCGCATCGTGCGCAAGTGGCGTTTGGCCACGCTTGGTTTCTACGGATCGATTTTGGCCGGCCTGGTCCTGTATGTCGCGCTGACCTGGAATCCGGAGGTGAATTACGCCGCGGTCGATGCCACGGCCCACGCCAAGCTCGCCGGGGCGCCGCGTGGTGACGGACGCGCGCCGTTTGCGCCTTAGTTTTCAGGCCGAGCCACGCGCCATTGCAGCGTCGTGGCGTTGCCATTGGCATCGCCCGGCGCCTTGTCGGCCGGCGAAGTGTAGAGCGGGCGGTAGCGATACGCCCACATCTTGCTGCCGTCGTTGCGGCTGATCACGGTGAAGTCGCCGACGGCCTTGGCGTCGGCGGTCGCGGCCAGCGGCACCCAGCTCTCGGTACATTTGCCGTTGCAGTTCGAGCTCTTGCCGTTGGTGTCGCGCTCGTAAGTGTAGAGCGTCATGCCCTTGAGATCGACCAGCTTGGGACCCTGCTTGGTCAGGACCACTTTCGCCGGTGCCGTCGTCGCCTCGGGCTTCGGCGGAGCAGGAGCATCGTCGCCATGGCCGTTGGCGAGTGCAGGCACGGTCGAGAGCGCGACGGCGGCGGCTGCAATGGTGAACCTGAACATCCGAAACTCCCGAGCCGGCAAAGTTAATGGCGCGTTAAGCGCAGAATATCACCGACCCTAACAGTCGAAGGTTAGCTACAGGTTTCGCGGATCTGCGACATCTACTGATAGAAATACGGGCTCTGGCGTATGACGCGGGTGCGCTCGGACTATCATGCTCTAGGCCTGCGACTGGCGTAGCGGGGCGCGGCTGAGCTCATTGCCGGCCGCGATGGCCTTGCGAAGCAGCCGCATCAATTCCTCGCCCTCCTTGGCAGTGAGGCCCCGCAGCATCACGCGCTGGGCGGACTCGACCGCCGGCGTGATCCTGCGCAGCGTATGGCGGCCATCGTTGGTGATCTCGAGCTCACGGGCGCGGCGGTCGCGGGGACTGGCGCGGCGTTCGATCAGGCCTTTCTGGACCAGACGATCGATCACGCCGGTGATGGTGGTGCGGTCGTAGGCGATCAGACCTGCGAGCGTCGCCTGATCCAGGCCCGGATTGGTCTTGATGGTCGCAAGCGCTGCGTATTGCACGGGGGTGAGATCGAAGCCGGCGTCGCCGACTTCGGCCAGAAACACCGCAACCGCAATCTGCTGGAACCGCCGCGCCAGATGGCCGGGCATGTCGTTGTTCTCTTTCACCGAATTCTCCTCGAGCGCAGGGCCGGCGGGTGATGATTGACAAGTATACTGATAGTCAGCATACTGATCAATATCAAACGAGGCATCAATGGGAGTGAGGCCCATGCAATTCCATCTCAATGGATTCCAGCCGGGCGATCCCGAGATCGCCGATCCGGCCGATCGCGTTCAGGCCGCAGGCGCTGTCGGCGCCGTGCCCGGCGAGGTCGATGTCCTCATCGTCGGTTGCGGACCCGCCGGTTTGACGCTCGCCGCCCAGCTCGCGCAATTCGCCGACATCAAGACCTGCATCGTCGAGCAGAAGCCCGGCCGGCTCACGGTCGGCCAGGCTGACGGCATCGCTTGCCGCACCATGGAGATGTTTCACGCCTTCGGCTTCAGCGAGCGCGTGCTGAAGGAGGCCTATTGGGTCAACGAGACGACGTTTTGGAAGCCTGACGAGCGCATGCCGGAGAGGATCGTTCGCAGCGGCCGCGTACAGGACGTCGAGGACGGGCTGTCGGAATTCCCCCACGTCATCCTCAACCAGGCCCGGATCCATGACGGCTTTCTCGATGTCATGCGGAAATCGCCGGCCAAGCTCGAGCCCTATTATGGACGGCGCCTGCTCGACCTCCAGATCGATACGGCCGCGGATCCCGCCGATCCTGCCGTGACGGTGCGCCTGCAGGGTGTCGATGGCGCTGATGAGAGCAAGGTCGAGACCATCAAGGCGCGCTATGTCGTCGGCTGCGACGGCGCGCGCAGCACGGTGCGCAAATCGATCGGCCGCGAGCTGCATGGCGATTCCGCCAACCACGCCTGGGGCGTGATGGACGTGCTGGCGGTGACCGATTTTCCGGACATTCGTTTCAAGAGCCTGATCCAGTCGGCGAAGGACGGCAGCCTGCTGATCATCCCGCGCGAAGGCGGCTACATGGTTCGCATCTATGTCGAACTGGCAAAGCTCGATGTCGGCGAGCGCGTCGCCAACCGCAACATCACGGCTGAAGACGTGATCGCGAAAGCGCAGCGAATCCTGAAGCCGCATACGCTCGAGGTGAAGGAGATCGCTTGGTGGTCGGTCTACGAGATCGGCCAGCGCCTGACCGACAAGTTCGACGACGTGCCGGAAGCCGAGATCACGATGCGGCTCCCGCGCATCTTCATCGCCGGCGATGCCTGTCACACCCATAGCCCGAAGGCTGGGCAGGGCATGAATGTCTCGATGCAGGATGCCTTCAATCTCGGCTGGAAGCTCGCCGCTGTGCTGCGCAAGCAGTGCGCGCCAAGCCTGCTGCATTCCTATTCGGCCGAACGGCAGGCGGTCGCCAAGGAGCTGATCGATTTCGATCGCGAGTGGGCGGGGATCCTGGCCTCCGCGGCCAAGGCCGGCGGCGCTGACGCCGCCAAGACGCAGGACTATTTTGTCAGGCACGGTCGCTACACCGCAGGGACAGCGACGCATTACACGCCGTCAATCCTGACCGGCGCAGCCTCGCACCAGCATCTCGCGCAAGGATTCGTCATTGGCAAGCGTTTCCATTCCGCGCCGGTGATACGGCTTGGAGACGCCAAGCCGGTGCATCTTGGCCACGCGGCGCAAGCTGACGGACGCTTTCGGGTCTATGCGTTCTCAGGCCCGGAAGATCCGGCCGCGTCCGGCTCCGCCATTCGGGCGCTATGCAATTTCCTGACTGACGCCCGGGAATCCCCGCTTCGGCGCTACACGCCCTCCGGCGCCGATATCGATTCCTTGATCGATCTACGTGCGGTGTTTCAGCAGGACCATCGCGCGCTCGCGATCGAGGCGATGCCTGCGCTGCTGTTGCCGCGCAAGGGGCGTTACGGTCTGCTCGATTACGAAAAGATGTTCTGTCCGGACCTCAAGGGCGGCCAGGACGTTTTCCCGCTGCGCGGCATCGATCGGAAGGCCGGCTGCATGGTTGTGGTGCGGCCGGATCAGTACGTCGCGCAGGTGCTGCCGCTCGACGATTTTGCCGCGCTCGCGGCATATTTCGACGGCTTCATGCTGCAAGTGAACTAAGGTTTTGCTCCGCCGATGAATGGCGGATGAATATCGAACTCGGTGCACGGCGCGTCTCTCAATCTTTTGGCTGATACGACGCTCGCGAGCGGAACGCTTTATTCCGTTCGCGCGTTCCGCCTCTCAGAGGAGGATTTCGCCATGAGACTGAGAACCGCTTTAGTTGCAGCACTGCTGCTCGCCCCGACGGCCGCATTGGCCGCGCCTGGCATCGTCACCGTCTCGACCGGCCTGCGCGCCGGTCCGGGTGCCGGCTTTCCCCTGGTCGATCGCATCCCCGAGGGCGCCCGCGTCAACATCCATGGTTGCCTTCGCGGCGATGCCTGGTGCGACGTGAGCTTCTCCGACGACCGCGGCTGGGTGTCGTCGCAATATCTCGAATATCTCTACCGCAATCACTACGTCTATCTTCCCGACTATGTCGACGAGATTGACGTGCCGGTCGTTCCCTTCGTGTTGAGTTCGTACTGGTCGAGCTACTACGAGGGACGTCCCTGGTATCGCCGCCATGCTTACTGGGACAGCTACTGGACGTCGCACGAGCGTTTCGCGACGCAGATAACGGTTGATCCGCGCGCTGCTCGCATCGGTCGCGCGGCGACGCATGACGCAGCAGTCGCGCTGGAGCGCGAAGGCATTCGTGGCAAGAGCAATGTCAACGGTGCCGCCGCAATCTCCGGGCGGGATGCTGCGACCGCACGGCGTGACGCCGCCATCACGAAGCGTGACGCTGCCATTACGAAGCGCGACGCTGCGGTGACGGCGGACCGGACCGGCGCCGGGCGGAGCGAGCGCATCGCGCATGAGCGGACCGCCGTGCAGGGGCGCAATCCCCGCGATGCGCAGGCGCGCATGATGCACGAGCCGACTGCTGCCCGAGCCGCGGCGCGCGCGCAACCGATGGCCCGTGCACATGAAGCGCCGCGCATGTCAGCTGCGCCGGCGGCTCGGCCCGCGATGCCGCACGTCGCTCAGCCGAATGTCAGCCATGGCGCACCGATGAATGCGCATGCGCAGATGCCGGCGCCGCGCGCGGCCGCACCCGCACCTGCGATGGCGCATCCCGGCGGCGGTGGTGGCGGTGCTCCGCACGTCAATGCCGCAGCTCCGCACGGTGGCGGCGCACCCGGCGGCCACGAGAAACACTAGAAACACTAGAATTTGCCAACGAAAGCCCGGCCTTCGTGCCGGGCTTTCTTTTTGGGCCGGCTCGGGTTCCGTGCGCGTACAATTTAAGAAAGTTCTTCGCCCGCAGATTTCATTGATCGTAAGATGTCTATTCAAAGCTGTAAGCATCCACTCGGGGCAGCGGGGCTACGGGAGGATGATGACGATGAGACAGAGCCAGGCGGAGTCGCGCCGCCAAAATGTCGCGAAGAAGTCGATGACCAAAGAGGCCAAGCAACTGACCGGCCTGATCGCCGGCTTGCGCAAATCTCTCGACGGCATCCACAAGGAGCGGACGAGCAAGAAGCTCACCGGCGCCGAGATGGGTATGCTCGACGAGCGTCGCAACAATTTGTTGCTCACCATTGCTGCCCTGGACGATCGCCTGTCGGCCGTGCAGGGTCTGATAGATCTCGGTCGGCCACATGTGATCCGCGTCCACTGAGCGCATCCCGGACGCAATCGGTTCCGTCGCGGCGGCGATGGGCCGGAGTCCGGCTGGCGGCTCTGGACCGCATGGGGGTTGGCATAGCATTGGCTCGGGCTGCCCGGAGGCGGTCGCGGCACATTGCGCCATCGACGTGAAGGCACAGTCGATCGTGCTGTCGTCGATGGTGTAGACCTCGGTGCAGGCCGGATAGCGCGGCGCAGGTCTGCGCGGCGCCAGGCATGACGGCCACCAAGCTCCCGGCTAGCAGAATCGCATTCCGGATGACGCATGATCGACCTTCGTCGCCCGACGGGAGTCGTCATCGGCACAATGCTGCCGCGGCCGGCACCAAATTGCCACGCTCCCGGCGAATTGCCGCCAAAGCCCGCTGCCACGACGAGGCGGGTGCAGGGCAACGCAAGGGGATGCGCATTGGCCTATAAGATGGTCGCAGAACGCGACAACGAGAAGTACAGTTTTGCCCGCGAGAGCCGATTGCTCATCGTGGCGAAGGCGAAGGTTTGGGCGAGCGAAGGATGGCGGGTCGTCATCACCGATCAGGACGGCAAGGCCTATGCGCCGCCGGAGTTCGATCGGTTGCTGGCAGCGTGATCGCAGGACGGGCTAGGGGACGACATTGAGATCGCTATTTCGACCGGGGCGCGAACTCCTCGCGCCTCTGGTGATTCTTGGGACCATTGCCGTGGCGCTGACGGCGCCGCTCGCCTCCGCGCAAAATCTCGATGCCGGCAAGTCGCCGGAGAAGCTCTTTGCTGACGGTTGCACGGCCTGTCATCGCAGCCCCCGGGGGCTCGCGAAGGGACGCATGAGCCTGACGCTCTCCTGGTTCTTGGCGGATCACTATTCGACCAGTTCCGATAGTGCCAAGGCGCTTGCGGCCTATCTGGTCTCGGTCGATACGCCGCCTCCCGCCGCTGCGGCCAAGCCTGGCGCAAAGCCATCCCGGTCCAAATCGCGTCCGCCCAAGCCTGCGCAGAGCCAGTAGGCGCCGATCCGGCTCTGGTCAGGCGCGCCGATAGGTCTGTTCGATCAGGCGGTCGTGGACGGCGCGCAAGTCGGCGTTCATGCGTGTCTGTCCCGTGGTGACGAAGGACAGCCAGGCGCCGTCGGCGGCGAGACGCACGATCTGGAGCTCTGGCGCCGCATCGGTGGTGCGGTGGCGTTTTAGGCGTGCCTTCATCCAGTCGTTCCAGAGCTTGCGCAGCGACGGATCAGTGACCACCACCATGCTCAGCGCCGCCCACGGCGTGGCGAAGCCGAAGGCCTTGCCGGTGAATACCGCATTCACATAAGCGCGGGTGAAGCTGCCCCGCGGTTTCGAATCCGCCTCGATGGCCGCGTCAATCTCGGCATCGACCCGGGCGAGCAGGTCGGCGAACAGGCCTTCGATGAGTGCCTGCTTGCTTCCGAAATGATGGAACAACCCACCCTTGGTGACGCCGGCCGCCGCTGCCACGGCCTGCACAGTGATGCCGGAGACGCCGTGGTCCAAGGCGATATCGGCCGCGCAGTCGAGCAGGGCGCGTCGCACCTGCTCGGGCTGCTTGGCGCGGGTGTAGGCGCTTGCCGGCATCAATGAGCCGTCGTCTGCGAGAACAGGTTGATGACCAAAACGCCCGAGACGATCAATCCGATGCCGACGAAGGCCGCGGCGTCCAGCATCTGGCGGAACAGCACGAAGGACACGGTGGCGGTCAGGATGATGCCGACCCCGCCCCAGATCGCATAGGCGATGCTGAGGGGGATCGCCCGGATTGCCACCGACAGCGCGTAGAACGAGGCAACGTAGAACAGCACCATCGCCATCGTCGGCCACGGCCGCGTGAACTGCGCGGACTGCTGCAAAAAGGCTGAAGCCGTCACTTCGAACACGATGGCGAGGGCAAGCGCGGCATAGGAGGTGAAAGCGGACGTCATGGCGATCTCGAGTGTGCGCGAGAAAGATACCGCGCGGTAGGTATGTTCAGCGCGCACAACATGGCTTTTGTCGGGAGCAAATATCACGTGTCAGTGACGGGCCTGCGACAAGTCGAACCCTCAGGATTTCCGCGGTCGACAGCACAAAACCGCCGCACGACGGATCGTGCGGCGGCTCCAGGATGTGCGATATGTTCGATGCGGCCCTAACTGATCCGCACGGACAGCTCGACATCCTCTGCGAAGGGGGTGGACATATAGCCGCTTCCGGCTGCGCGCACGCGCGCCAGATAATCGGGGCTGTCGTCCGCATTGTCGGCCACGATGATCGCGCCCGGCCTCAAACGGTCTTCGACCAGATCGAGGATCTCAGGATAGAGCGCCTTGGCGCCGTCGAGCAGCACGAGGTCGATCTGATCGGGCAGATCGGCGCTCAGCGTCTTCAGCGCATCGCCTTCGCGGATCTCGACGAGATCGATCAGGCCGCCGGCCGTAAGATTGTCTCGGGCCCGCGCCGCCTTGGACGGCTCGAACTCGCTGGTGATGAGACGGCCGCCGCCATTGTCGCGCAAGGCTGCGGCCAAATGCAGCGCCGAGATGCCGAACGAGGTGCCGAACTCGACGATCGTCCTGGCGCGAGAGCTGCGCGCCAGCATGTACAGCAGGTGGCCCGTCTCGCGCGAGACGGCGAGCGGCGCGTCCTTCAGGCGTGCGTAGAGGTCGCGGTAATCGGTCTTGCTTTGCATCATGCGGGTGCGCTCGGCGTCGGTCACATCTGCGAAGGCGGCTCGCAGCGCGCCGCGAGCAGCTTCGTCCCGGTCGAACAGACGATCCAGCAGCGGTGCAAGCGATGTCATTGTCGGGGTGGTCATTTGGTGCCTCCAGGTTCACGGCAGAGCGCATGCTTGCGCGCGAACTGAAATACGACTAATTCGTCGCGTTTCCTATTCGCATTACCCCGGAAGCGTTATGGCCGATCGTCGAAGTCGTTCAGTTTCCTCACGAAAACAGCCGCAACAGGCCCGCTCCAGCGAGCTCGTTGCGGCCATTCTCGATGCCGCGGTTCAGGTTCTGATGAAGGAGGGCGCACAACGCTTCACCACCGCGCGGGTGGCGGAGAGGGCCGGGGTCAGCGTCGGATCGCTCTACCAATATTTTCCGAACAAGGCGGCGATCCTGTTTCGCCTGCAAAGCGACGAATGGCGCAGCACGAGCGAGCTTCTGCGCGGCATTTTGGCTGATAGGACGCAGCCGCCTCTGGCGCGGCTGCGTGCACTGGTCCACGCCTTCATTCGCTCCGAATGCGAGGAGGCCGCGATCCGCGGCGCGCTGAGCGATGCCGCGCCGCTCTATCGCGATGCGCCCGAGGCGCAGGAGGCGCGCGCGGCGGGCGAGGGCATCGTCGCGGTTTTCATGCGCGAGGCGCTGCCAAAGGCCTCGGAGGCAACCCGCGAGCTCGCCGGGGAGCTGATCAAGACGACGCTGGCTGAGGTCGGCAAGCGGTTTTCGGAGACGCCGCGTAGCGAGGCGGAGATCTTGCGTCATGCCGACGGGTTGGCCGACATGTTTTGCGCTTATCTCGATGAGCTGGCACGACGCTGACGTCATTTCTGGCATCCGTGTTTGCGGCTGAATTTCGTTTCGCCGGCCGTAGGATCATGGGGTAGCCTTCCGTCGTCCCATCTTCCGCTCGGGTGCTGCGCCATGCATGTCCTTCGACCCCAGTTCCGCATCGAGGAGCAGCACGCGCTGGAATTTGCGGGCCGGCGCGGCTTCGGCGTGATCGTGGCGGCGGATGCGACAGGGCCGCGCGCTTCGCATGTGCCGTTCGTGCTGGCCGAACGCGACGGGCGCAGGATCGTGCAGATGCACTTCACGGCGAAGAATCCGCTGGTTGAGCTTGCCGACGGCGTCAGGCGCTTCCTGCTGATCGTCGCCGGCGACGATGCCTACATCTCCAATGATTGGTATTCGTCGCCCGACAACGTCTCGACCTGGCTCTACGAGGCGGTGCACCTGTCGGGCGTGGCGCATCTGCGCGGGCACGATGAGAACCGCGGCCATGGCGATGCGCTGCTCGCGGCGGCCGAGGCGCGGCTGCCCAAGCGGCCCTGGGATCTGGCGCAAATGGAGCCGGGCAAGCGCGACAGCATGCTGGCCGCGATCCGCGTCGTCGAGCTCGTGGTCGATCAGGTCGAGGGGCAGGCCAAGCTCAATCAGCACAAGAGTGACGCCGATCATGTCGTGGTCGCCGGTCAATTGGTGCGCTCGGAGGAGAGCGGACACCGGCGGCTGGCGCGGAAGATGCAAGCATTACGGCCTGGGCTCGACTACGACATTTCGTGATCGGGCTGCGCTTGCGCCGCGGCGCGATTGCTTTTACGGACCTCTGCATGCTCGTCATCTCCATCCAAAGCCAGGTGGTCCACGGCCATGTTGGCAACAGCGCGGCGGTCCACGCCATACAGGCAGAGGGGGTGAACGTCGCCGCCGTGCCGACGACGCTGCTGTCCAACCATCCGCGCTACCCGACCTTGCGCGGACGGGTGCTTGACGCCGAGCTGGTTGCCGATCTGCTGAAAGGCGTCGAGGAGCGCGATCTCGTCGATGAGGCGGCCGTGCTCGTGACCGGCTATCTCGGTTCGCCCGACAACGCCGCCGTCGTCGCCAATTTCGTCGAGCGTGCGCTGTCGCGCAATTCCAAGCTCGTCTATCTCTGCGATCCCGTCATCGGCGATGACGGTCGCGTCTATGTCGCCGACGGCATTCTGGATGTCGTGCGGCATCGGCTATTGCCGGCAGCGCACCTGATCACGCCGAACCAGTTCGAGCTCGAGCTGCTTTCCGGCGTCAAGATTGCAGACACAGATGGCCTGCGCGCTGCAGCGGCTGCGATTGCAGGGGCGCGCAGGATCGACATCGTCGCCACCGGTTGCACGCTCACCGACACGCCGGCGGGGCAGGTGGAAACGAATTTGTGCGCGGATGGGCAATTGTCGCGCTTTGCGACGCCGCTTCTGCCGATCCGGCCCTACGGTACCGGCGATCTCCTCACCGGCTTGATCGCCGCGCACCTCGCCAAGGGCACGGCCGTCGAGGCTGCGGTGCGGCTTGCGGTCGAGACCATCTTTGCAGTGCTCGTTCGCACCCAGCAGGCGGGATCTGCCGAGATGCGTCTTGTGCCGTTACCAACATCAGGCACGTGAGACCAAAGCGCGATGAGATTGGGATGAATCTCATCGCGCTTTAGGTTATTGTTTGAGCATGATCTTTTCGGAAAACCGCTTCGCACTTTTCCGGATCATGCTTTAGGTCACGTCGCCCGCTTCTTCGCAATAGATTGCGCAGATTTCTGCGGCTTTGCCGAGCTCCTCGGCTCACGCGAGCCTTGTGCCTTCGGCTGCTTGGCGCTGGCCGCGACGCGCGTCTTCTTCGGTCTGGTGTTGGCGGCGTCCTTGCGGTCGGTCGCCACGCCGCGCTTCGAGATATATTCCTGCCCGTCGATCGGACCGACATGCGGCGGGTCGTGGTCGAGATAGGGCCGGCCGATGCCGAGAGCCTTGCCGTTCGTATCGACCCACTTCCATAGCACTTCTGTCGAGGCCCAGCGCTGGGCACGGTTGTTACCCTGGGTGCTGACGATATCAGCGGCCATGCCGTGACCGTAGCCGCCGCGAAGACTACCGCCGTGATAGGAGCGGTTGGACGCCGCCTTCAAACCGCTCGCAATCTCCTGACGGTAGTCGTCGCGGAACGCGCTGGTGATTCCGGGCGAGAGGCCAGCTTCTTCCGCCGCGAGCAGCATGCGAAACAGCTTCTGCTTGAAGCCCTTGTCCATGCCGCCGATGACGTAATCCATCAACGGCATGTTGGCATGGTCGGCGGCCTTCGGATCCTTCCAGGCAAAATCCTCGTCGACGAGTTTTGTGAAGCTGCGCATCACCGTGACCATCTTGCCCTTGCGCTTGATGGTGACGGCACGGCGGTCCTCGACCTTGATCGAGTCTTCCTTCGGCGTGCGCTGATAGAGCGCCCAGAGATAGCGGTCGATGCAGGCGTCCATGACGAAGCATTCGTCGAGCACGGCCACGGTGTCGGCGGGGGGTGATGCCTTGCTTTCGGCGACCGGCCCGCTCGCGATAGCGGCGGGCGACAGCGCGTCCTGCGGCACGACGTCGCCGGAATCGGTGGATGCGAGCTTGACGGTGGGTTCGGCCGTCGGCTCGGCCGCAGCTTCACTCGCGACCGGAGCGGGTTGAGCGGCTTCGCTCGCGACGAGGGCGGGTTCGGGCGCAAGCTGAGGCGCGGGCGCAGCAGGCGGCACCATGTCGGTCGGATCGGCCGAGGCAAGCTTGATCGCGGGGGCGGGCGCCTCCGGCGTGGGGGCTTCGACCATCGCCACGCTCGGGGACGCCGCTGCGGCGGCCGCGATGTCGGCAGTCAGCGCGATGCCATCGTCAATCGTCGCCGCACGCGGGATGCCGGCAAGCGCGAGGTGCGTGAGATCTTTGGCGTGGGCGACGGCGGCGGCGTTGGCGCCACTATTTTCGATCAGGGCCGGGGCATAGGCAGAGAGGGAGAGCGCTAGCCAGCCGACCATCACGGCCGAGGGGCATGAGACCGCTACAAGAAGAGACCGCCGATCATTCATGATCCCTGCCTCCGAGGTTCATCAAGCGAACCAGATTGCACAGCCAAGCACGCGGCGCCTTCATTGTTCGGGGGACGATGTGGCAGTGCAATGGCGCATATTCCCCAAAATGGGCTTTTCAAACCAGTGTTGCCTCAGTGCAACGCCGGTTCCCGTTCAGTTCTGGCCATGCAAGGCGAGAAAAACCGGCAGAATCAGCTTCCGGATGAGCATCAAATTGAACGCTCCGGATTTACTCAATCTTGGATTGTGGTGAGGCATTCCTCGCGTGCCGGCAACGTCCGGTAGAATTGGGAAGGACATGCTTGTGAAATTGAAATGGCTCTTGTCTGAATTCGCGACCGATGAATCCGGTGCCACCGCGATCGAATACGGCTTGATCGCCGCAGGCATCGCGCTTGCGATCATCGAGATTATTTATGCGCTGGGCAATAACCTTGTCGCAAAGCTGCAATCGCTGGCGACCGCGCTGAAGTAAGGGCGTCGTGCGGCATTCTGCCTGAAACATCGAGGCAACTTTGCCGTTCCGGCCGCGTTGCTTGGCCATGACGCATTCCTCGCTGCGCCCCATGGACGCCTTCGACCCCACCGAGCCCGCCATCCTGCATGATCGTGTTTCCGGCACGATCATCACCTGGACGGCGGATCAGGCTGATGATTATCGCCGGGCCAGCCAGGCGCGCGATGATGGAACCGTGGCCTGGAAAGCCTACATTTTTGACGGCTGGGGCAATGTCCTGGGCGGGTGATCCGCCTTGGCGGGATTCCTCCAAGCCACTGGGCGCGTTAAACATATTGCCATGCGCAGTGCGCGTTGTTGCGTTGCGGCAATGCATGTCGCAACGCAGCAAATCAGGCTTACATGGGCTCCGAACTTCTCTTTGGAGCATCACCATGAACAAGAAGACTTTGTCGATCGCAGCCATTGTTCTCGCTGTTGCGGGCTCGACTGCCACCTTCGCCGCCGAACTGCCGACCTATGAGGCCAATGGCATTCCGGCCTCGCCCGTGCAGGTCAGCGTGCTTGGCGCAGCCCATGTCGAGCAGCAGGTGACGGCGCCCGCTACCAGCGTGACGGCGCTCCAGGTCAGCGTGCTCACGCCGCGCAAGGTGAAGACCGCGAACGTGACCACGGGCTCCGCCCGCTAAGCTGCGATCGCGCCGGGCCGAGGGATCGGCGCCGAGGCTTTCACGACGTCATGGCCGGGCTTGTCCCGGCCATTTTTTTGCGTGTCGCGCACGGCCCATCTCTTGTTGTGCATTGATGCGCTGCCTGAGAAGCCATTGGCAGAAAAAGTCTCGTCACGCGCGACTTGTGTGCCGCGGCCGAGAGCGAGTGTGATCTCCTTAACAGTTGTTCTGCCGATCAAGGTGCTTGATGCGCGCGCCGCGTATTGGCGGCCAAGAATCGTTTTTGAAAATGGAGATTGTTATGCCCGTTGCGCTAAAAGCTGTTGTCGTTGCCACGTCGCCGCGCCGGTTCATCGTCCGGCATCTTGCATTGTTTGCTGCCGCCGCACTGTTCGTATTCGTGCTGAGCCTGACCTACGGGCTCGATCTCAGTCCCGGCTTCTTCTGAGCGATTACGCTCTCCGCACAGCTCGCAGGCGCGATGGCGAACGGCCATAGAGTTCGGCGAAGGCGGCGTTGAAACGGCGCAGGCTGCCGAAGCCCGACTGGAATGCAATCTCTGTCATGGTGTGATCGCCGGCGTCGAGCAGACGTTTGGCGCGCTGGACGCGAAGCGTCTTGGCAAGCTGCTGCGGCGTCGCTCCGACATGACGCTCGAACAGCCGCGCCAGATGGCGCGATGAGATGCCGAGCCGCGCGGCCAGCGTTACCACGCTATCCTCGTCGAGCGCGCCAGCATTGATGAGCTTCACTGCGCGTGCAACGGTCGAGCGCGTGCCGTTCCAGGCCGGACAGAACGGCGCGGTCTCGGGCCGGCAACGCAGGCAAGGCCTGAATCCGGCCGCCTCGGCCGCAGCTGCCGTCGGATAATAGGCGACGTTGCGCGTCAGCGGGTGTTTGGCCGGGCACACCGGACGGCAATAGATCCCCGTCGTCTTCACCGCCGTGAAGAAGCGGCCGTCATAGGCGGGATCACGGCGCAGCCGCGCGGCGTTGCAGGTCTCGAAACTCAGCATGGACAAATGATAGCGCATGCCGGCGCGGACGGAAGGGCTGGGGGATGACCGAGTCCGATTGTGGCGAGCCGCATGATGCGTCGCGGCCTAGAACGCGGCCCTCACGCCAATGCAAGTCGAGGGAGCGCAACATGACTGGCCCGAAGGACATCGTACTCAACGCCTGGAAAACCTTTTCGTCGCGCGATGCGGATCGCATTGCGGCGCTGTTCACCGACGATGCCGCGTGGATCGCGCCGAAGGGCAACGCCACGGCGGTTGCGCTCGATCACACCGACCACATGGTCGGGGCGAAGCAGATCGCGCGCTTCATCGCGCAGGAGATGCACAAGATGTTTTCCGGAATCAATATCGCCTTCCGTGGGGTCTATGCGGACGGCGACACCGTGATCGTGGAAGAGCGGATGTGCGCGACGCTGCCCGGTGGCAGGCCTTACGAGAACGACTATTGCTTCGTGTTCACCCTGGCCGGCGACCGCATCCGCGAGGTGCGGGAATACATGGACACGCGCAAGGGATGGCACATGGTGTTTGGCAACGACGCCTGATGCGCCGGTCTCGCATTCTCCGCCGCGGGCCAGCCCTGCAGCCGCATGGGTTGAGCCGATGCACACAGTGACATAAGGCTTGGGCATGGATCAGCGGACGAGCGGCGCTGGCGCTCTCACTCAAGCCAACGATGCGACGAGGCAGGCGCTGCTCGGTGTCCTCGCGGGGCTGTCGGCCGCGCTGTTCTGGGCGCTGGGCTTTGCCGGCACGCGGCATGGGCTGAAAATCGGCTTCACGCCGGTCGATCTTCTGGTGCATCGCTATGTCTGGTCGGGCATCGCCTTCCTGCCGCTGGTCGCGCGCGCCGGGATCTCGGATCTCTGCGGCATCGGCTGGGGACGGGGCCTTGCGCTGATGGTGCTTGGCGGCCCCGTGATGTCGCTGATCTCATACACCGGGTTCCTGTTCGTGCCGCTCGGCCATGGCAGCGTGATCCAGCCCTCCTGCGCCACGCTCGGCGGGCTGTTGCTGGCGGCCCTGGTCCTGAAGGAACGCATCTCGGCCTCGCGGCTCGCAGGCGCGATCGTCATCGTCGCCGGGCTCGGCGTGATCGGCGCGGAATCGATCGGCCATATCGGCATCGACGGCGTGCAGGGCGATCTGATCTTCGTGCTGACCGGTCTGATGTTCGCAGGCTTCAGCGCGCTGCTGCGGCACTGGCGCGTCGCGGCGGTGTCGGCCGCGCTCGTCATCAACGTGCTGTCGCTGCTGCTGCTGCCGATCTACATCGCCACTGTCGGCCTTGCCCACATCGCCGCGATCGGTCTCACCGAGAATGCGATCCAGGCACTGGCACAGGGCGTGCTCGCAGGGCCCGCCGCGCTCTATCTGTTCGCGGTCTCGGTACAGCGCCTCGGCGTCGCGCGCGCGGCGGTGTTCCCGGCCTGCGTGCCGGCGCTGACCGTGCTCACCGGATGGCTGCTGCTCGGCGAGCCGCCGACGATGCTGCAGGCCGCAGGCCTCGTGACGGTGCTGTGCGGATTCTACCTCGCGCAAAGGCAGAGCTAGAACGCGCCTCCGCTAGCTGCCCTTCGCCGCCGGGCTGCACGTGACGGTGCAGCTGTTGAAATCGCAGACCAGGAGCTGCTTGGATGCGGCAAGTTACCACAGGGGAGGTGAGGCGCTTGTGAAGCGCCTCACAGGCAGCCGTGCCCTTGCGCGGGTGCCAACGCAAACCGCGAAAACAACCCCATGCACAGTAGAAATGCCTGCGCTCTTTTCGATTTCTGATATTCGGAATAAATCTTGACCCGTCGGGCAAAACAGGCGCATGATGTGATGGTGGACGGCTGCGCGGATCCGCCGGGTCAGCCGCCGACCCGAAAAAGCCCGGGCCTCACGCCTTCTTCACGAACTCCGATTTCAGGTTCATGGCGCCGATGCCGTCGATCTTGCAAGCGATGTTGTGGCCGTCGGTTGCCTCCTGCAGGCGGATGTTGCGGACCTTGGTGCCGCCCTTGACGACCGACGATGAGCCCTTGACCTTGAGGTCCTTCATCACGATGACGCTGTCGCCGTCGGTGAGCAGATTGCCATGGGCATCGCGCACGCCCGCCTCCTGCGGCGCAGGCGCAGCTGCATCGCCCGCAGCGCTCCATTCATGGGCGCATTCCGGGCACACCCAGAGATCGCGATCCTGGTAGGCGTGCTCCGATTGGCAGTTGGGGCATTTGGTGGCGTCAGTCATGATGGTCTCGATCTCGGAGCTGAGAAAAGGAAAGTGGCGGGGCGTCAGCGCAACAACGCGACGAAGATCACGTAGAGCCAGCCCAGGATCCCGTGGATGATCGCCCACAGGATGGAGTGGTTGTTGGTGTAGGAGATTGCGATGGCGAGCGCCGAGCCGAAGCCGACACCGTATTTCGCGCCCTCGACGCGGACGCCGTAATAGCGATCGCCGTTCATGGTGGTGGTCCTTCCCGCAAGATTGCGCGCCATCTCTTCCTATGCGCATCGCCCCGGCCCCTTGACTCAGATCAATCGGCCGCAACGCGCGCCGGGTACGCTTATCAAGTCAATGAAGCGAAGGCGAGGTCGGAGTGATGTCGCGCAGCGTCCGAATTTATGTCGGCCTTGCCATCCTGGTTGCGTTGTCGGTGCTGTTTCTGTTCAGCGTCGTCCACACCGCGGCCGGTGCATCCAGGTCCCAGCGCAAGGTCGCGGAAGGACATCGCCTCGCGCAGGCCTGGTGTCAACCCTGCCACGCCGTCGAGCCGCACATGACCGGTTTCTTCGACCTCGCACCGAGCTTCCAGGCCATCGCCGACCGCAACGGCACCACTGCGCTCTCGCTCAGGGTGTTCTGGAGGACCAGCCACCAGGACATGCCGAACCTCGTGATCACGCCCGATCAGGCCGATGTGCTGTCGGAGTACATTTTGAGCCTGCGAGGCAATTGACGAGGCCGTCGACGGCATCAAAACCCTCCATGAAGCGCGCCGTCCCCGAGACGCGGATCGAGCTGCCTTTGCTCTCGCCGATTTCCGCGCGGATCAGCGAGCGTGCGCCCATGTCCTCTCCCTGGACGATGTCGATGGCGCCGCCATGGGGCCAGCCGATGTCGCGTAAGTAGCCGGCAAACGCGGCGGCGGCCGCGCCCGTTGCGGGATCCTCGACCACGCCGCCGGCGGCAAAGGCGTTGCGCACATGAAACAGCCGCGGCGTTTCCACAGTCACCAGCATGATGGTGACGAGGCCCGCTTGCTCCATCAGGGCGCGGCCTCGTTCGAAATCATAGGCCATGCGCGCAAGCAGCTCGCGCGACCGCAGGCCGAGCAGCGCATGATCGGCGCCGCCATGGATTTTCGCGGGCGGTAGCATTGGGTCGAGATCAGAGCTCGCATAGCCGAACAGGTCCAGCAAGGCATCGCGCAAGCCGGCGTCGAGCGGGGCGCTGCGGGTCGGCGGCGATTGCAGCGCGGCTGCGATGGTGCTGCCGTCGCGTCGCCCGGACACGGAAATGACGGAAGCGTTCAGCTGCAGTTCGAAGCTGCGATCACCGAAGCGATGCGCGAGCGCCGCGCCAAGCGCGATGGTGGCATGGCCGCAGAACGGCACCTCCATCGCCGGCGAGAAATAGCGGACACGCCAGGCCTCGCCATCAGGCGCGGCAAAGGCGGTCTCGGAAAAGCCGATTTCGGCCGCGATCGCCTGCATCGCGGCGGCATCGGGCAGGGCATCGCCGATCCAGACCCCGGCGGGATTGCCGCCCCTGATGCCGTCGGAGAAGGCGGAGATGCGGAGGACTGACATGGGGTAATTCCTGGCGTTGCGAGGGCTTCGTAGGGTGGGCAAAGCGACTTGTCCGCCATAGCTCGAAGAGCGACGGCGGAAAGCGTGCCCACGCATTGTTGGCGACCGAGGGAGAGCGTGGGCACGGCGCTTTGCGCCTTTGCCCACCCTACGGCACTCCATTTCGGGGGCAAGCCTCGCATAAGCCGGCCCTGCAATAACGGAATCCACTCGAAGCCTGAGGAGATTCCACCATGCCGATCGCGGGGCAAAAGCTGGCCTTTGTCATGACGTCGTCCAGCCATGGCACGATGATTGTCAACCGGTTCGACTATCGCATGGTCGCTCCCGACCGCGGCTATGGCGTCGGCTACCAGATCCTGGAAGCGGCCGCCTTCGATCCGGGCGAGGTCAAGATCGCGCTCGAACTCCTGAGCCTGCGGCGCAAGCATCGCGGCGACGGCGTGATCGCGATTGACTGCGGCGCCAATATCGGCGTGCACACCATCGAATGGGCATCCGCGATGACGGGCTGGGGCTCGGTGATCGCCATCGAGGCGCAGGAGCGGATCTATTATGCGCTGGCCGGCAATATCGCCATCAACAACTGCTTCAATGCGCTCGCCGTGCATGCGGCGGTGTCGTCGGAGGCAGGCACGATGCAGGTGCCCAATCCGAACTATTTCACGCCGTCCAGCTTCGGCAGCCTGGAGCTGCGGCCGCGCCCGAGCAACGAATTCATCGGCCAGCAGATCGACTACACCAACAACACGGTGCTCGTGCGCAAGATGACGCTGGACGAGCTCAACCTGCCGCGGGTCGATTTCATCAAGATCGACATCGAGGGCATGGAGATGGAGGCGCTGGCCGGCGCGCAGGCGACGATCAGGGCTCATCGCCCCATGCTGCTGATCGAGAAGATCAAGTCCGATCCGCGGCAGCTCGAGCAATGGCTCGTGGACAACGGCTATCAGCTGATGGCGCTCGGCATCAACATTCTCGCCATTCATCAGAGCGATACGTGCCTTAAGGAGATCAATCCGCCGCAAGGCGCGGCCCGCCAGCCCCACGCGGCGTAAGCTAGCGAGCCGCCCGCCAGCGGCCCATCCTTCGAGACGCCCGCCTTCGGCGGGCCCTCAGGATGAGGGCGGTGTGCGTGGCGACAATTCGAGCGGGCGCTGCGGGGCTTTCAGCGCGGCGAATTGACTTGCCTTCGCTCGTGTCCTTGCGCACTCTTGCCGCGAAGGAGATCAACGCATGAAAATCATGACTGTCGCCTGTGCGCTCGGAACCGCCCTGGTGCTGCTTGGGGCGTCCGGTGCCGAGGCCCGGACGCGGAAGGTCGTCGTCGTTCGCGCACCGCAGGAGAGGCTGATCGTCACGGCGCCCGTGCTCAGGCCGACGCCATGGGACTACAACGTCGTTCCCCGCTACCGTTATCGCCCCGAAGACGATCGCATCGATCCCTATGCCCCGCCGCCGGTGCCGTCCTATGTTCGTTATGAGGGCTGGCGCTGGCCGTATTGGTGGTAGTGGCCAAAGACGGTCGCGGTCTCCCCGGAGACAATCTCGTAGGGTGGGCAAAGGCACGACGCGCCGTGCCCACGGTTTTTCTCCATCACGGACATGGTGGGCACGCTTCCGCCGTCGCTCTTCGAGCTATGGCGGACAAGTCGCTTTGCCTACCCTACGGCACCGAGCCAGCCGCCCCGTCGCGTTAACCCCCGCGGACAGCTGATCGCCTCACCGCGCTTCCACGGGTTGCCCGGGACAGGCCGCCTCTGTAACCTTGCGTTGCGAGGATGGGCTCTCCATCGATGGACCAGACGAAATGACCGTGATCGAGGGCGTGGCTCCGGAACAGGGTGCCGAGCGGACTTTGCCGCCGAAGATGCCGCCGGGCGTGCTGTTCGAAGGCGAGGTGGTCGACGCCAAATTCCGCGATTCCTACATCTCGTTCGCCCTGATGATCGGCGGCACGATCGGCGCGCTGATCTGGGCCTTCGCTTATGGCATCGGCCGGGTCGAGATCGCTGTCTTCGCCGGCATGTTCATGCTGACCACCATGGGCATCGGCTTCATGCATCGCTACTTCGTCCACCGCAGCTACCGCTGCGGCCCGGTGATGCGGACGATCCTGGCTGCGATCGCCACCATGGCGGTGCAAGGCTCGATCCTGAAATGGGTGAGCAACCATCGCCGGCACCATCTGCATTCCGACCGGCCCGGCGACGTCCACAGCCCTTATTATGACGGCTTCGGCAATCCCATCGAGGGTTTTGCCAAGGGCATGGGGCATGCGCAGGGCGGCTGGGTGTGGGACAAGGCGACCACGGATGCCGAATACTACGCCAGGGACATCCTGGCCGACCCGATCGCGATGTTCTTCACGCGGACGCGCTGGTATTGGTACGCGCTGTCGGCGCTGATCATTCCGGCCGCCCTCGGCTACGCCTTCGGCGGCGTGCGCACGATGATCGGCTGCGTGCTGTTCTCCGGCCTATTCCGCAGCTACCTCATGACCATGGCGACCTCGCTAGTCAACTCGGTCTGCCACAGCGACGGCCGCTGGGGCTACCGCCGCTTCGACACCGGCGACGGCACCACGAACGAGCTCGTCACCACCATCCTCACCTTCGGCGAAGGGCTGCACAACAACCATCACCGCTTTCCGCGCGACGCTTATCTGTCGCACGCCTGGTACGAGGTCGACATCAACGGCCTGATCATTCTGGGGTTGGGGAAGCTCGGGCTGGTGACCGACATCTTCATGGCGGGGAGCAAGGCAGCGGCTTCGCGGGATGCGGACGGCGGGAAGCCTTCGACGCCGGATACCGAAGCTGCGGCTTGAACGCGTGGGGCGGGTTGAGCGAAAGCGAAACCCATCCTGCGGACAGGTGCATGATATTTTCATTCGCCCAGACAACGAGCGCGCGGCCCTGAGCGAGGCGGCCGCCAATCAGTAGCGGCCGCCGCTGCCCTTTTGCTGGTTGATCCAGGCCGACAATGTCTTCGGTGCCGGTTTTGCAGTCCGGGTGGGTGAAGCCTTTGGATTGTCGCGGACGCCTTTCGCCGGACGGGTGCGCGGCGCTTCCGTGGCGTTGACGCTCCTCGAGGCCGCTATCGATGCCTCCGCGGCTTCCTTCTCCAGACGCAACTGTTTCAATCGCGCCATCTTGAGGCGCTCTGCCTCGACCTCGGGACGTTCGGCGAGCTGCGGCTTGTATTGAGCAAGCTCGGCCGGCACCAGGACACCGATGATGGTTGTCTCGCCGAGCGCCTTGCAGGCCTCGAGCCGATGCAGTCCCTCGACCAGGACGAGGCGATCTCCGTCGGTCCTGATAGAAATGGGGTCCTGCTGTCCGATCTCCATAATACTTTCCGCGACCTCCGCGACGGTCTCGGGCTTGATGGCTTTCTTCTGCTTCGTGGGAACGAAGATCTTCTCGATCGGGAAGCTTTCCGGTTTGGGCATAACTTAACTCCGCTTCTACCGGGCCCGTCGGAACCCATGCCGATGAGATCGGGAGTTTAGGGGGGATGGGCTCGACCGCAAAGGCAATTTCGGAGGAATGCGGTGTGCACTTAATCAGGGGCGCATACGAAAGTTGGCCGAAGTAGCCGATCCGGCGTTAGCGAACGAATTTAGTGCACTGCCACCGTAATTCCTCTAGCTCCCAGCGCCGCAAGATGCGGCGGTCACTGTTGGGAATCTCACACTCATGAACATTCGTCGCGGAACGGGCATTGGCTCATTTCGTTGCATTGAGGGGCTGTCGGGAGGAGGACATCATGAAAGCAACGATCGTCGCGCTCTCTGCTGCCGTTGTCATGGCCACTGCACCTGCCGTGCTTGCTCAGGGTGTATCGAACACGGCGCCAGGTCAGGAGATGCAGCAAACGGGTTCCAAGAAGGGCGAGCCGGGCGCTTCCAGCTACGCTCCCGGACATAAGATGCATCACGCGATGCACCATGCGAAAGCCACGAAGAAGACCCACGGCGCGTCCAACTACGCTCCAGGTCAAACCACCGGCATGAGCACGAAGCCAGCCGCCGGCTCGAGCGCAAAGTCGGGGTACTGAAGTCCAGGTACTTATGTTCAAGTACTGACGGATACAGCAGCGTGTAGGGCGGGTTGAGCCTAGCGAAACCCATCACTCTGTCGAACGACCGATGATGGGTATCGCCTCGCTCCACTGCGCCCAAAAAAAATCATACCGCGGATGTGAATTACGCCACAGACGGCGGCCGTCCTTTCTGTTTATCTGCCGCCATCAGGCCTCTCCTGCGCGTTTGGCATTGCGCATTCGGGCGCCATCGCATTTCGAAATTTTGGGATGATCACTATGGGCGTTTTTCATCGCACGGCCATGCTTTGCAGCCGGTTCATCGAGTCCACCATGAGCGGGTGTACCGAGAGATTTCGCGTGCGCTGAACAAAGCGCACTGAGATTTTCCCGAGGCCCCGCCGGTGACGGACGGGGCTTTTTCATGTTCGCAAATCAGCCCATTCCCATCAGGCGGAGCCTTCGCGAGAAGGAGGCAGGGTCATGTGGGAGTATTTTGGACCCGATTTCGCTTTCGACGTGATGAAAGGAATGGTCGCCGGAATGGCCTCATTGGCCTTTCAGGTCGTCGCGCCACGAACCTTTCGTGCCGCAAAGCAGTTTCGCGCGCGCTGGGTTGCGAGGAGGGCGGCGAGGCAAGCCGCAGGACAAGCGCGTCGACATGCGGTGGCGAACGATGAGCGGTGAGAAACGAATGGCCCGGGTGGAGCGTGAGCGACATCCGGGCTGCACGGCGTTCTCGCGCCCGTGCGCAATCATGCGCCCTGCGGGCTCACCAATCCGGATCGCCGTAGTCCATATAGGACGGGGGCATCCAGGGTCCTCGCGGCGGAGGCCTCGGCCGCCGGGGTGGCGCCGCTTGCACGTGCGGCCGTGCAGGTGCAGCCGTCTCGTTGTTCACACTGCGCACGGTGGGTTTCGCGGGTGCAGATGCGGATGAAGACGTCACTTGCGTTTGCAGCTGCGTTTGCAGCGCTTGGACCTGCGCAGCGAGGCGCGCATTTTCCGCCGCATCCTTCTCCTGCGCTGCCTTGAGCTGTTGAATGGTGTCGGCCTGCTCGCGCAGCGCCCGCTCGTTGCGGCTCTTCAGTTGCTCGAGCTTTCCGTTGATGTTCGCAAGCTCGCCTGTGATGGTCTTGAGCGATTGCGCGAGATCGGACGACGGCTGGTCGGGCGCTGTGGTGCCGGTTTTTGCAGCGTCAGATCTTGGAGCGTCAGGTTTTGGTGCGCTTTCCGTTTCCTTGCCGACCGGCGGCGCGGGGACCGAAGTTGGCTGATCGGCAGCCGCCAGTAGCACAGCCGGCGGCTGCGCCGGACTTTCAACCGCGGCCGCTTGCTGGGGTTGGCTTGCGGCTGGCGGAACCCATCGTGCCATGATCGACTTGCTGATCGATTTGGCCTGATCGCGATATTGCGAAGCGAAGGCGGCACCGAGAATGCCGATCGCGAGCACGAGGCCAACCAAAGCACGCAGCATCGGCCGGTCTCCCTTCAGGCCTTGAGCGCGAACGTCGCTATCGGTCGCCTTGTACTTGGAAGTCTCATACTTTGGAGTCTCGGCCGCCTTCGCACCGGCACTTGCCTGCGAGGCTCGCAGGCCATCGCCTGCGTGTTCCATTCCCGAAACCAGCCGGTCCAGCCGCGCGAGGTCTTGCTCCGCGCTCTTGATCTGGTCAAAGGCCCGCGCCAGCCCGCCATCGGCCCGCGCCTCGTTCGGCTTGGGGGCCTCAGGCTTTGGAGTCTCAGGCTTGGGATCGTCCGCTTCAGGCACCGATGCGCTCTCCATCCAGTCGGGTCAATGGGAGTGCGGCAGTCCGATCGCTGCAAGGATAGGCCTCGCCGTCCTCGAACACAACGCGCGGGCGAAGGAGAAATTATGGCGAGGGCGGAGGCAAGGCGGATCGAGGCTCAAAAGGAGATTTTCCCTGCCCGGTGTCAACGAAAAGGCCGCTCAACAGAGCGGCCTTCCCACGTCATCGCTCGTTCGGTGGTGCTTGATGGTTACGAACACCCCGTCGTGCTGCCGCACGTATCGCATTTCATGCAGGTGCCATTCCGCACCAGCGTGAAGTTGCCGCACTCTGAGCACATCTCGCCCTCGTAGCCCTTGGCCTTGGCTTCGGCGCGGCGCTCGGCCTTGGTGGGGGCGGCTGACGCGGCGCTGCCGGCCTTGCTCCACTGCAGGGCTTCGAGCTTCTCCGTCGGAGAAAGGTCGTGTTGCGCTTCCTGCTTCAGGGCGACGGCGCCTTCGATGGCATCGCCGACACGGGCGGACGCACCGTGGGAGGCGAGGGCCGTGACCTTGCTGCCGCCTGAGGGCGCGCTGTCGTTGCCCTGGGCGACCGCGGCGGAGCCGCCGCGCATCACGACGAGGTTGTCGGTCCGGGAGCGGGTGAGGCCGCGCGAGACCAGCTTGGTGGCGTGGTGGCCGCCGTGCTCGTCATCGGGCTCCTTGCCTTCCTCGATGCCCTTGCCGAGCGCGTCAAAACCCGTCTCGTTGGGATCGACATGGGCGAGGTCGAAGCGAGAGAGGTAGCTCACCGCCAGTTCGCGGAAGACGTAGTCGAGGATCGAGGTCGCGTATTTGATGCTGTCGTTGCCCTGCACGGGGCCCGCCGGCTCGAAGCGGGTGAAGGTGAAGGCGTCGACATATTCGTCGAGCGGCACGCCGTATTGCAGGCCGAGCGACACGGCGATGGCGAAGTTGTTGATGAAGGAGCGGAGCGCGGCGCCTTCCTTGTGCATGTCGATGAAGATCTCGCCGAGACGGCCGTCGTCATATTCGCCGGTTCTCAGATAGACCTTGTGACCGCCGACGACCGCTTTCTGGGTGTAGCCCTTGCGTCGATCCGGCATCTTCTCGCGCTCGCGCATCACGATGATGCGCTCGACCAGCTTCTCGACGATCTTCTCCGAGACCTGGGCGGCGCGCGCCGCCATCGGCTTCTCGTAAAGCGTCTCCACCACATCGTCCTCGTCCTCATCGTCGCTGATGAGCTGCGAGTTGAGCGGCTGGCTGAGCTTGGAGCCGTCGCGATAGAGCGCGTTGGCTTTCAAGGCGAGTTTCCACGACAGCATGTAGGCGGACTTGCAGTCCTCGACCGTCGCGTCGTTCGGCATGTTGATGGTCTTGGAGATCGCACCGGAGATGAAGGGCTGGGCCGCCGCCATCATGCGGATGTGGCTCTCGACCGACAGATAGCGCTTGCCGATCTTGCCGCAGGGATTGGCGCAGTCGAACACCGGATAGTGCTCGGCCTTCAGGTGCGGGGCACCTTCCACCGTCATCGCGCCGCAGATGTGGACGTTGGCCGCCTCGATCTCGCGCTTGGTGAAACCGACGGCCTGGAGCAGGTCGAAGCCGGGGGCTGCGATCGCTTCGGCGCCGATGCCGAGCTGGTCGCGGATGAAGTCTTCGCCGAAGGTCCACTTGTTGAAGGCGAACTTGATGTCGAAGGCGGTCGGCAGCGCCTTCTCGACCTTGGCGATGGCTTCATCGGTGAAGCCCTTGGCCTTGAGGGTCGAGGCGTTGATGCCGGGCGCGTTGGAGAGCGAGCCATGGCCGACGGCGTAGGCTTCGATCTCCGCGATCTCGCTCTCGCGATAGCCGAGCGCGCGCAGCGCTGAGGGCACCGCACGGTTGATGATCTTGAAGTAGCCGCCACCGGCCAGCTTCTTGAACTTCACCAGCGCGAAGTCGGGCTCGATGCCCGTGGTGTCGCAATCCATGACGAGGCCGATCGTGCCGGTCGGCGCGATGACGGTGGTCTGGGCGTTGCGATAGCCGTGCTTTTCGCCGAGTTCGAGCGCCGCATCCCAGGCCGCCTTGGCATGGGCGATGAGGTCTTGCTGCGGGCACGAGGCGTGGTCGAGCGGCACCGGGTTGACGGAGAGCGCCTCATAGCCGGAAGCCTCACCATGCGCGGCGCGGCGGTGGTTGCGGATGACGCGCAGCATGTGCGCGGCGTTCTTCTTGTAGCCGGGGAAGGTGCCGAGCTCGGCCGCGATCTCGGCCGAGGTCTTGTAGGTGATGCCGGTCATGACAGCGGTCAGCGCGCCGCAGAGCGCACGGCCTTCCTTCGAGTCATAGGACAGGCCCATGGTCATCAAGAGGCCGCCGATATTGGCATAGCCGAGGCCGAGCGTGCGGAACTCGTAGGAGAGCTCAGCGATCGCGCGCGACGGGAACTGCGCCATCATGACGGAGATTTCGAGCACGATGGTCCAGAGCTGGCACAGGTGCTCGTAGCCCTTCACGTCGAACTGCTTTGTCGTCGTGTTGTAGAAGGTGAGCAGGTTGGCGGACGCCAGGTTACAGGCGGTGTCGTCCAGGAACATGTATTCCGAGCACGGATTGGACGCGCGGATGTCGCCTGACGCCTTGCACGTGTGCCAGTCGTTCATGGTGGTGTTGAAGTGCAGGCCCGGGTCGGCCGACGCCCAGGCGGCGTAGCCAATTTTTTCCCAGAGGTCGCGCGCCTTCAGCGTCTTCGTCACCTTCTTGGAGGTGCGGGCGTTGAGATTCCAGTCGCCGTCGGTTTCGACCGCGCGCAGGAAGTCGTCCTTCAGCGAGACCGAGTTGTTGGAGTTCTGGCCCGAGACGGTGAGATAGGCTTCCGAGTCCCAGTCGGTGTCGTAGGTCTCGAACTGGATGTCCTTGTAGCCCTGCTTGGCAAACTGGATGACGCGCTTGATGTAGTTGTCGGGCACCAGGCTGCGGCGCGCGAGCTTGATCTCGCGGCGGAGCGCCGGGTTCTTCTCGGGGTCGAAGCAATCGTCGCCCGAGCCTTCGCAATTGACGCAGGCCTTCAGCACCGCTTTCAGGTGCTTCTGGTTGATCTTGGAGCCGGTGACGAGGGCGGCAACCTTCTGCTCCTCCTTCACCTTCCAGTCGATATAGGTCTCGATGTCGGGGTGATCGACGTCGACCACGACCATCTTGGCGGCGCGGCGCGTGGTGCCGCCGCTCTTGATGGCGCCGGCGGCGCGGTCGCCGATCTTGAGGAAGCTCATCAGGCCGGAGGAGCGGCCGCCACCCGACAGCTTTTCGCCTTCGCCGCGCAGGCGGGAGAAGTTCGAGCCGGTGCCGGAGCCGTACTTGAACAGGCGAGCTTCGCGGACCCAGAGGTCCATGATGCCGCCCTCGTTGACGAGGTCGTCACCGACGCCCTGGATGAAGCAGGCGTGCGGCTGCGGATGCTCATAGGCCGACTTGGACTTGGTCAGCTTGCCGGTGAAGGGGTCGACGTAATAGTGGCCCTGGCCGGGGCCGTCGATGCCATAGGCCCAGTGCAGGCCGGTGTTGAACCATTGCGGCGAGTTCGGCGCGACCATCTGCATGGCGAGCATGTAGCGGAGCTCGTCATAGAACGCCTGGGCGTCTTCGTCTGACGAGAAATAGCCGCCCTTCCAGCCCCAATAGGTCCAGCAGCCGGCGAGGCGGTCGAATACCTGCTTTGACGAGAGCTCGCTGACGAAGCGCTCTTTCTCGGGGAGAGCGGCGAGGGCTTCGGTATCGGGCACGGAGCGCCACAGGAAGGAGGGGACGGATTCCTCCTCGACCTTCTTCAGGCGCGCGGCAACGCCGGCCTTGCGGAAATACTTCTGGGCGAGCACGTCCGAGGCGACCTGCGACCATTCGGCCGGGACCTCGACGCCGTCCATTTTGAACACGACCGAGCCGTCGGGATTCCGGATCTCCGACGTGGTCAGGCGGAATTCGATTCCCGCATAAGGTGACTGTCCCGAAGTGGTATGGCGCCGCTCAATCCGCATGGTCTTGCCCCGTCCTTATCTTTGACCGGATCGGCCCCTCGTTGAAGGCGTCCGGGTCGACATTTCGTTTCGCGTTTCCCACCCAAGCCTTGTCAGGCCCTTGGGCACCGCAGTTCAGCCGGTGGATCCGGCCCAGTTTCTCCCGACGTGAGTGGTCGATGCGCGCACCGATCATCCGCCGGCATGTCCAGACCCATCCGCCCCAAGGGATGAGCCCGACATGCGTTCAAACGCCCCACCGTCACAACGTCTACCGATGCCATCCGAGCCTGTTGCCGGCCCGTTCTGGCGCCCGAAAAGTCCGCTTCTCAGGGCAGACAAGCCCTCGTCCCGCGGCCTTCGTCTGGCTTGGCGGAGCTGAGATTTGCGAGACCCTTTGGGGGAGTGTCGGCGGGACGCAAACTCACTCGCGCCGAACGGATCAAAAGCTAGGACTCTCCGCTGCGCCCGTCAAGAACTAGTGCGAGTTCCTAAATCAAATACTAAATATGGTGGATTGCGGGGGATAACAGGGGGAAAGCCCGCGCCTGTTGTGGGCCCAAGTATCGGTGAGTCCTCAGGGAATCCCAACCGAAAAAATTTGCGTCCCGTGATGATCCGGACGCTTCATCCCGCTGTTCACAGGGCAGGTATATTTTTGGGCAATGGGATTGCGTCAGCAGGACTCACGTATCCTTACGGAAGGTGAGGGCAGGCATGCCCGCCGAGGTGGTGGTCGGAGCGCCGAATCCGCGCCAAGCTGACCTCTGACTTGCCGGATACCCACATGCTTGATTCGACTCGCCCGGTGCTGCGGCCCCGCATCGCCCCGGCCGGCCTGATGTTCCTCGCCATCACCTCGATCGGCTGGGGCTTCAACTGGCCGGTCACGAAATTCCTCATCAGCGAGCTGCCGCCGCTCACCCTTCGCGGGGTCACCGGCGTGCTCGGCGCCGTGCTGCTGGCCGCGCTCGCGCTGGTCCGCGGCGACAGCCTGAAGGTGGCGAGCGCGATCTGGCCGCGGCTGCTCGCAGCCGCCGTTCTCAACGTCACCGGCTGGATGGTGCTGATGGGGCTGGCGCTGCTCTGGCTGCCGGCGAGCGAGGCGGCACTGATCGCCTATACCATGCCGGTGTGGGCCTCGCTGATCGCCTGGCCCGTGCTCGGGGAGCGGCCGACGCTGCTGCGTACGCTGGGCCTGGTGATGGCCTTTGCCGGGCTTGCCTCGATCATGGGCGGCAACGGCATCGTTGCCAGTGCCGAGAAGCTGCCCGGCATCATCATGGCGCTATGCGGCGCGCTCGGCTTTGCCGTCGGCACGGTGGTCTCCAAGAAGTATCCGATCCATCTGCCGCCGATCACGGCCGCGGCCTGGCAGATCGGGATCGGCTGCCTGCCGATCTCGATCGTCGGTCTGCTCGTCGAAACCTCGCATCTGGACAAGGTGACGCCGGTTGGCTGGTGGCTGCTGGTCTATTCGACCGTGGTGCAGTTCTGCATCGCCTATGTCAGCTGGTTTGCAGCGCTGGCACGCCTGCCGGCCTCGGTCGCTGCGATCGGGACGATGGCGGTGCCCGTCATCGGCGTCGTGGCCTCCGCGATCGCGCTGCACGAGCCGCTCGGCGCAGGGCAGATCGCCGCGCTGATCTTCACGCTGGCGGCGGTGGTGCTGGCGACGCGCTAGCCCCGCCGCCCAGCGCCTTCCGGATCATCTCGGCGAGCTGGTTGCGGCGGTAGGGCTTGGTCAGCAGCATCACGCCGTCATCAAGCTTGCCGTGATGGACGATGGCGTTGTCGGTGTAGCCGGAGGTGTAGAGCACCTTGACGCCGGGGCGGCGCCTGGCGATCTCGTCGGCGAGCTCGCGCCCGCTCATGCCGCCGGGGATGACGACGTCGGTGAAGAGCAGGTCGAAGGCCTGGCCGGCGTCGATCAATTGCAGTGCGGCCTTGCTGTCGCCGGCGGCGACCGTCTTGTAGCCGAGGCTCTGGAGCTGCGCGGTGACGAAGTTGCGCACCAGCAAGTCGTCCTCGACGACAAAGATGGTCTCGGCGCCGCCTTCGGCCTGCGGCGCGATCGTGGCGCCTGCTTCCGCCGCGCCCTGGCCCGGCGGCAGATAGAGCTTGATCGTGGTGCCGTGGCCTTCCTCGCTGTAGATCTTGATGTGGCCGCCGGACTGCTTGACGAAGCCGTAGACCATGGAGAGGCCGAGACCCGAGCCCTTGCCGACTTCCTTGGTGGTGAAGAACGGCTCGAACGCCTTTTCCTGGACGCTCTGCGCCATGCCGGTACCGGTGTCGCTGACGGCGAGCATCACGTAAGGGCCGGGCCGCACATCGGCATTGGCTTGTGCATAGGCATCGTCCAGCACGACCCGGTGGGTTTCGAGCAGGAGCTTGCCGCCGTTCGGCATGGCATCGCGGGCGTTGATCGCCATGTTGAGCACGGCATTGGCGAGGCGCGACGGATCGATATGTGCGGTCATCGGCCCCTGTTCGAGGACGGTCTCGATCTGGATCTGCTCGCCGAGGGTCGGGCGCAAGAGCTTGGCGAGGTCGGCGATGGCAGCGTTGATCTCGACGTCGTGCGGCTGCAGCGGCTGCTTGCGCGCGAAGGCCAGCAGGTGCTGGATCAGCTCGGCGCAGCGCTCGGCCGCATCGTCGATCAGGCGCGCCGTGCGCTGCAGCTCCGGCTGCTCCTTCAGGCTCGCCACCAGCGTCTCGGTATTGCCCGATATCACGGTCAGCATGTTGTTGAAGTCGTGCGCGACGCCGCCGGTCAGCTTGCCGATCGCGTCCAGCTTCTGCGACTGCTGCAGCTGCCGCTCGGTTTCGCGCGAGGCGGTCGCGTCGTGATAGACCAGCACGGCGCCGGAGATTTTGCCTTGCCCGTCGCGCATCGGCCGGCCGCTGACCATCAGATGGCGCGGGTTGTTGCCGCTGTGCGGGCGGACGATCATCTCCAGTTCTTCGAACTCGTCACCGTGCAGCACGCGCACGGATGGCAGCTCATCGGGCTTGAGCGGCGTGACACCATCGCCGTGGAAGACGTCGGACAGCGCGCGCAGATTGCTCAGGTTCATGCCGGCGCGGTGCAACAGCATGCGTTCCGCAGCCGGATTGGACAGCAGCACGTTGCCTTCACGATCGATCACCAGCACCGCTTCGGCCATGCTGCGGAACGTGCTCTGGAGCACGTTGACCGACAGCCGCAGCTCGTCATGAGCGGCGACGAGATGATCGGTCCGTTCGGCAACCGCGGCCTCGAGGACTTCCTTGGCGGCCTGGGTCTCATGCAGCGAGCTCTTGAGCGCGACCTGGGTCCGCTGGCTTTCGCGGATCAGCATCAGGACCAGCAGCAGGATCACCAGGGCGCCGATCACGTCGATACCGAGCAATACGATGCCGGTCCGGCGGGAATCCGATGTCCGCACAGCCAGCAGCCTCTGCTCGTCGGCGGCCAGGCGATCGAGATTGATCATGACCGTATCCATGAGGCCGCGACCTTCGGCCTTACCCTGCAGCGCAGCGATGCCGGCCAGGTCGTTGTCGGCGCGCAGCCGCATCGCCTCGGCCGCGATCTCGATCCGGCGCATCGCCAGCGGTTCGGTGCCCTCCAGAAGCGCGACCTGGTCGGGATTGTCGCGGACGGCCTGTTTGAGGTCGGCCAGCGCAGGCGCCAGCTTGCCCCGCGCCGCCTGGAACTCGTCGCCGAAGGTCGAGCTGCGATAGAGCTCGAAGCCACGCGCCGCGCTCTCTGCGCGGCGCATCAGCACCCGCAGATCCGAGATCTTCTTCAACACCTCGACGGTGTGATTGACCCAGGTCGTGTCCGACCGCGACTTGACGTCGAGGCCGATCGAGGCGGCGGTGATGATCAGGAGGATTGCAAGTCCAGCACCGAGAATGACGCGCTGCGAGGGGATCAAGGGACTTCTTTCTTGTCCTTCTCGGCGCTCTCGCCGGGACCGGCGAGGCATTCCCGGATTGTCGCCAGCAGCGTCTCGGGCGTGAACGGCTTGCGCAGGCAGCGCGAAGCGCCGAGCTCCAGCGCCATGCGCAGGAAGTCCGGAGAGGGCGAGGCGGACGAGGCGAAGGCGTAACCCGACATGGCAATCAGCGGAATGGTCGGCGCACGCTCGTGAAAGATGCGGATGGATTCAAAGCCGCGCATATGCGGCATGAAGATATCGACCAGCATCACATCGAACGTCTGCGCTTCCAGTGCAGCAAGCCCCGCTTCGCCGCCGTCGGTCAACGTGACTTCGAAGCCCTGACGCAGGAGAAGGACTTCGATGGTCGCGCCAACCATCGGATCGTCGTCAACCACGAGGATGCGCGGCATGACATTTCCTAGTAGATCGAAGTCCCACAGCGTCTCGTGATATAGGCGAATCGTGCGCCGGGTCAATTTGGATTGGGCCGGGAAGGATATGCACGGCGCGATGCATAGCGCCCCTGCGGCTTTCGAGCATCGATTGCGGCGGAGTGACGTCTGCGACGGGCGTATATCGTCGGAGTTCAATGACAGGTTGAATTAAACTCGCGCGATCAACTTGGCGGAGCTCGCCGCTCATGCGCGGTCGATGCGATCGTTCTGGCAGTCTGTTTGAGGAGGCTGTCCGCTTTCACGTCCGCGCCGTGAAATGCATGGGCGGCGCCGTTGGTCAGCGCCGCCCACAAATGCTATTGCTCAGGCTGCGTTACGGGCAGGGATGGCGCAGGCCATCATAGCCGAGATAGGTGCCGGAGGCCGGGTCATAGGACTGGTAGCGCTGGGCGCAATAGGCCGCCGAATCGCCGCCACCGTCGGGCACCACGGCAACGGACGCGCCGTCGTCATAATAGCCGTCGTCGTAGTAGGAATCATCGTAGTACGGGCCGCCGCCGTAATAGGCGTAAGAGCTGAGCCCGCCGATCGCGGCGCCCGCCGCGAAACCGGGCCAGAAGCCGCCGTGGTGATGGTGGTGCCAGCCGCCGTTCCAGGTGCCACCGTTCCACGTGCCTGAAGAGGCGGTCGAGAAGCTGCGGGTGCCGCCGCTGAAGGTGGGCGAGGTGCTGCTAAAGGTGCGGGTGCCGCCAAAGGTTGGTGCCGTGCCGCCGCTCGGGCGCACCGCTGCGCTGGCCGCGAAGCTGCCGCCGCCGCCTCCGATCCGCGCGCCGCCGCCAAAGCTGCCGCCGCCCATGCGGGCGCCGCCACCACTGAAGTGCGCCCCGCCGCCGCCGCCGAAGTGGCCATGGCTTTGGGCGAAGCTCGGCGTCGCCATCGGAACAACAAGTGCCAGCGTTGCCGCCGCACTTAAAACTCTGAGACTGTTCATGTTCAAACTCCTTTCCCGGAAAGCAAATCCCTTGAAAGGGTTGCAGTTCCTGGGATCACGCCGGTTTGCGCATGAGGGGCAGACTTCCTCAGCCGGGCTGTACCGGGCATGAATGGATCGCGTCCGATTTGCGGCAGCTTAAGCTGCCTCCCGTCACCATGTTTGGGCTGGGCATGGTCGCGCCTGTCGAACTGGACATTTGGTCGTCCGGATGGCATCAGGACCCCACGAAGCAGGGCCCTTGCCGCATGAAACAATTCTTCCTGAAGCTCTTCACCTGGTGGAACGGCCAGACCTTTGGCACGCAACTCTGGACCTCCAGGTTCGGGGAGTTGGTCGGCCAGGACGAGCAGGGCAACCGCTACTACCGCACCGCCGGCGGCAAGATCGACCCGACGCTCGGCTTCGAGCGGCGCTGGGTGATCTACAACGGCTATGCCGAGGCGAGCCGAATTCCGCCGGAATGGCACGGCTGGATCCATCACGTCGTCGACACCCCGCCGACCGAGATCAACTACCGGTCGCGCGAGTGGGAAAAGCCGCACCAGCCGAATCTCACCGGCACGGCGAAGGCCTACCGGCCCTCCGGCTCGACCTTGGCCAGCGGCAGGCGGCCCAAGGCGACCGGCGATTACCAACCCTGGACGCCTGGCTAGTCCGGGCGCTCGTCCAAACATCGGTTTGGATGCACACGCATCCGCATCGTTTCGCTGTGGACAACGGGAACAGCGGGGATGCCGGCTGCGTGGCCATTGCGCCTGTGCGAGCGATGCGGCTCAATGAACCCATCTTACGGAGATGGGAAACCATCGCGTTCGGTTCGGGCAACAGTTCGCGACTGTCCCGAGATGCAGCGGCCGCCGAGGAAGGACTCGATCGGGAGATAGGCCCCCGGTCTGGAAGCTCCGACATCGCCCGATGAGAATGTGCGCCGCCGTGAGACAGGAAAGGCCGCTTGGGAAACCGAGCGGCCTTTTTCTGTTGTTTGATGACACTCAGTCGTAGCGCACCTTCGGGAAGAAGTCGCCGCGGCCTTCAGGCGTCATGTCGAGCAGGCCCCAGAGCGGATCGACCAGATCGCCGGCGCGATGATGTTGCTTCGGCGCGGGCGGCGCGAAGCTCATCTCCGAGCCCCAGAAGTGCCTGATCTTGCCGTTTGCTTTTTTGAAGACGTTGAAGATCGTCTCGTCCCAGTTCTGCCCATCGGGAACGTGGTGCTGCGCGCGCATGCTCTTGGAGAATTTCGAGGTGTCGCCGAAATAGTCCGCGTCAAAGCTGTTGCCGGCCGTGGACAGCAGCGACAGATGTTCCCAACCGCGTTCGTGGGTCCAGGCGGCAAGACGCGCGATCGGCGATTTCGCAACGATGTGAAGCGCGGCACGCTCGCCGATGTGCCGTCCGGCGCCGTCGAGCCCGTCCAGCAAATGGGTGCAGCCGGGGCAGGGCAGCTCGCGCTCCGGCCCGTACATGAAGCTGTACAGGATCAGCGTGTCATGCCGGCCGAACAGCTCCGACATCCTGACCTGTTCCGGCATGCTCGTTTTGCCGATGCGTTCGAAGACGTAGTCCTGGGGCACCTCGCCGCCGAGTGGCAGCGCGCGACGCCTGGCGGCAACGGCCTCAATCTGGGCTCGCAGGGCAATCTCATCATCCAGCAACGCATTTCGCGCGGTACGATACTCGGTGCTTTCGTTGGGGTAGTGGAGATGCTCCATGATTGCGCTCCGGATGCGGTGAGTTTCGCGCGGACATAACTCGTCCCCCAAAACCTCAGTTCCACCACCGAAGGTGGAACGCTTACGTTTCGCGGCGTTCGCAATGACGATGTTGATGCAGCTGTGCGCAAATGCTCCGGCCTTGCGCCCCGGACGCGGCGCAGCGCCCCCGGCGATGCGAAGCATCGTCCGGTGCGGTGCGCCGCAGAGCCGGGGCCTATTTTGCGGCGATCTGTGTGGCTTCCTGGGTCCCGGCTCTGCGCAGCAGCGTTGCATGCTGCAGCGCGTCCGGGACACGAGAGGAGAGGGCTACATCATCCGCTCGGCAGCGCGCTTGGCGGCGTCGAGGCGCCGGGCCTGCGAGGGCGCGACGCGCTCCTTCATCAGCGCGAGCACCTCGGCTGGCGCGGTCTCCGGCGAGCCGGCGTTGAAGGGCGGTGCGGGATTGTATTCGAGACGGAGCTGGATGGCCTCCGCGGTGGTGCGATCGAGCAGCAGCGACACCAGCGTCAGCGCGAAATCTATTCCTGCGGTGACGCCGCCGCCGGTGACACGGTTGCGATCGACGCAGACGCGCGTCTTCGTCGCCGTCGCACCGAACAGCGTCAGCATGTCCATCGCACTCCAATGGGTGGCGGCCTTGTAGCCCTTCAGGAGGCCGGCCGCGCCCAGCACCAGCGATCCCGTGCAGACCGAGGTGACGAATTTGGCGCTTGTCGCCTGCTTGCGCACGAAATCGAGCGTCTCCTCGTCGTTGAGGAGGGCATCGGTACCGAAGCCGCCGGGAATGCAGATCACATCCAGTTGCGGGCAGTCGGCGAACGTGATGGTCGGCGTCAGCATCAGCACGGAATCGCTCGGCACCGGATCGAGCGTCTTCCAGATCAGGTGCACGGTCGCACCGGGGACCGACGAAAACACCTGCAGCGGCCCGGTGAAGTCGAGCTGGGTGACGCGCGGGAACACCAGGAGACCGATCTGGAGCGGTGCCGGCATGAGAACCTCCAATGAAGGGCTTGACGGGCGCAAGATGGCATGATGCGATCCCGTCCAAAATGGCGTATTTCCCTCACTTTCGGACATGACCATGATCGGCATTCTGATCTTCCCAGATTTCCAATTGCTCGATGCTGCAGGTCCCATCTCGGTGTTCGAGATCGCATCACGCGCCAGCGGCAAGCCGCTTGCGCTACGGGTGCTGGCGCTGAACGCGGGCGCTGTGCGCTCGTCCTCCGGCGTCGAGATGATGGCGCGCGATTTCAAAGCGGCGAACGCGATCACGACGCTGGTGGTGGCGGGCGGCGCGGGCGTGTCGGCTCCGGCGCGCTGTCCCACCACGCTCGCCTTCGTGCAGCGGCTGGCCAAGCGCGGCGTGCGGATCGCCAGCGTCTGCTCGGGCGCCTATGTGCTGGCCGAAGCCGGCCTGCTCGACGGCCGCCGCGCCACCACGCATTGGGGCCGCACGCGCGAATTCGTCGCGCGCTATCCCAAGGTGAAGTTCGAGCCGGACCAGATCTTCACCCGCGACGGCAATGTCTGGACGTCGGCAGGCATCTCCGCCGGCATCGATCTCGCGCTCGCGATGGTCACCGAGGATCATGGTGAGGAGGTCGCGCAAACGACCGCGCGCCAGCTCGTGCTCTATCACCGCCGCAGCGGCGGCCAGTCGCAGTTCTCATCGCTGTTGGAATTGAAGACGCCGAACGGCCGCTTCGGTGGGCTGCTGTCCTGGGCGCGCGAAAATCTCGACACGAGATTGACCGTTGAAGACCTCGCCGATCGCGCCGGCATGAGCGCGCGGCATTTCGCGCGCGCCTTTGCCGCGGAGACCGGCACGACGCCGTCGAAGGCGATCGAGCGGCTGCGGATCGAGGTCGCCCGCGAGCGCGTGCAGTCCTCGCGCGAGGCGATCGAGCGCGTCGCGGAGACGACCGGCTTCGGCGATCCCGAGCGCATGCGCCGCGCCTTCATCCGCGCCTTCGGCCAGCCGCCGCAGGCGCTGCGGCGCGCGGCGAGGGCGGGGTAGGCAAGGAAGGCGCTCGTCAGCCCAGGTGCTTGTCAGCCAAGACTCTTGCCGACCTCGCGACCGACGGACGCGATCACATCGCTACGTCCATTGGGGTCGAGCGATGCCCCGGTGAGATAGACCGCGATGATGAGCGGCGCGCGCTCAGGCGGCCATACGATGGCGACGTCATTGGTGGTGCCATGTTCACCGGCTCCGGTCTTGTCGCCGACACGCCAGCCTTGCGGCAGGCCGGCACGCAAACGCGTATCCCCAGTTTTGTTGGCGATGAGCCATTTACCGAGTTGATCGCGCCCTTCCGGGAGCAGGGCGTCACCGAGCAGCAGGCGCCGATAATTCGCGGCCATCGCATTCGGCGTGGTGGTGTCGCGGGGATCGCCCGGCACGGCCTCGTTCAGCTCGGTTTCAATCCGATCCAGTCGTGTGATTTCGTCGCCGAGGCTTCGCGCAAAGCTGGTCAATCCGGCGGGACCGCCGATGTTTTTCAGAAGCGCGTTGCCGGCCGTGTTGTCGCTCATGGTAATAGCAGCCTCGCAAAGGTCGCGAAGCGACATGCCTTCGCCGCCGACATGCTTGCTCGTGACGGGCGAGTACTCGACGAGATCGGCCTGCTCGATACGAATGCGCCGTTCAAGGCCGTCCAGCTTGCTGCCCATGTCTTTCAATATTGCTGCCGCCGCCAGGACCTTGAATGTGCTGCACATGGGAAAGCGTTCGTCTCCCCTGTGATGGATCGCAATGCCCGTATTGGTGTCGAGCACTGAGACGCCGAGCCGGCCTCCGCTCTTCAGTTCCAGCTGTTTGATGGCCTCAATGAGCGATGCAGTTCCGCCTGATGCGGCGACGGAAATGTTCGGCAGGAAGAGGCTTCCGGCGACCGCAACTGCGGATGAGCTGAATTGACGTCGAGATAGCATCGAGAGCTCCCCTTGAATGCGGGACGGTTTTGCGTCGCGCCCTGGCGATTGACAAACGATGGTTCGTAAGGCCATCCATAAGTAAAACTTGGATCAGATGTGGCCCGCCGCCCTGTCAGTATTTCCAGCCTGCCGCTGAACGCGCTCCGCTCATTCGAAGCGGCTGCGCGCCATCTCAGCTTCACCAAAGCCGGTCTCGAACTTCGCGTCTCGCAGGCCGCGGTGAGCCAGCAGGTGCGGACTTTGGAAGAGAGCCTGCGCGTCAAGCTTTTCAAGCGATTGACCCGCGGGCTCGCTCTCACGGAAGAAGGCGAGGCGCTGCAGCCCGTCATCTCGAGCGCCTTCGGCCAGATCAGTCAGGTGCTGGATCGGTTCGAGAACGGCCGGATGCGCGAAAGTCTGGCCGTCGGTGTGGTCGGAACGTTCGCATCCGGCTGGCTGCTTCCGCGCCTTGCGAGCTTCACCGCGGGGCATCCGCATATCGACGTCAGGATCTTTGCGAACAACAACCGTGTCGACCTCGGCGGCGAAGGGCTCGACTACGCCATTCGATTTGGCGACGGCGCCTGGCATGGAACGAATGCTGAGCAACTGGTCGAGGCTCACTTCACGCCGATGTGCGCACCTGCCGTCGCAAAGCGCCTTAAGGATCCAATCGACCTGCATAAGGAGGTGCTGTTGCGGTCGTACCGGCCGGGCGAGTGGGCGCACTGGTTCGAGATCGCAAGATGCAGGCAACCGCGAATGACCGGCCCAACCTTCGACTCGTCGGTCTCGCTGGCGCATGCCGCGGCTCAAGGCGCCGGGGTCGCGCTCCTTCCGGTCGTGTTGTTCTCGGACGACCTGTCGCGCAAGAGACTGGTTTGCCCCTATGACAGTGAAGTCTTTCTGGGATCCTATTGGCTCACGTCGCTGAAATCAAAAAAGCTCTCGCATGCGATGAAAGCGTTTCGCGACTGGATCCTGGCAGAGTGCAAGAAAAAGAGACCGCGCCATCCATAATGCTTCCGTGCTTTCCGGACGGCAGCTCTTAAGCTGCGCCGCCCGGAGCCGCCGCACCGGGCGCATCGGTCCGCGCCGTTAGCCGCCGCGCGATCGGTGTCAGCATGTACGGCGACAGGTGAATCGGAAACTGCGTCATCGCGAAATAGAGCCAGGTCGTGCCCGGCAGCGCGCCTGCGGTCGCGGCCAGCATCAGGCCGAGATTGCGCTGCGACACCATCAGCCCGAGCGCGAGTGCGCGCTGGTAGCCGATGCGGCGGAACAGCAGGGTCGTCACAGCGAGCAGCGTGAAATAGATCGCAAACGACAGGGCCGCGAGGCTGAGGGTGAGGATCGGCTGCGTCACCAGATCGCTCACGACATCGCCCATGATCGCTGAAGCGAAGACGAAGAGGATGATGATGTTGAAGCCGTCGATCGGCTGCTTGTGGCGCTGGATCGCCTCCGCGCCGAACAGCCAGCGGATGACGGTCGCAGATAGCAGCGAAGCTGCGAGGATGCCGAGCAGTTTCAGGCCGAGCGTGAGCGGCGAGATACTCAGCATGCCGCCGAGGAAGAGGCTTGCGAACAGCGAGGCGGTGAAGGGCACGATCGCGGTTGCCGTCACCAGCGTGACCAGCACCAGCGTCGCGTCGAGGCCCATCAGGGCGGCGAGCGCCGGAGAGGCCATCATTGGCGAGGCCATGCTCTGCAGCATCAGCGCCAGCGACAGGCCGGGCGCGCGCTCGGCGAGCCCGGTCGCATGTGCGATCAGCCCGGCGATCAGGGGCACGCCGATCGTGGTCCAGGCCGTGGCTGATGCCACCAGCGCCGGCCGGCGCAGATGGCCGTAGAGCGCCACGAGGTCGACCCGCATGAAGGAGATGCAGAGCAGAACGAGGATCGCCTCGGTGACATAGGGGCGCAGCAGCGCGCCGAGCGGCGGCACGGCGGCCGCAATGAACACGACCGAGGCCACGGCGCGCGTGCCCTGGCCGCCGAGCCAGGTCAGGCCGCGCAGCGGAAGGGCGAACAAGGTTCGGAGAACGGACGGCATTCGGATGATGCGGGTGTCAGCCTGGTGCCAGGTATCTCGCAAATTATCGATTCCTGGCGGTAGGCAGCGCCCGGAGACTACAATTCGTCGTAGCTTTGCGCCGTGTCAGCAGTCAACCGCGCACGTAAGCATCAAACGCCTGAAAGGCTCGATCCATCGATAGAGACTTGTTGACGGTGATCTCGGTCGGGCCACCGGAAATGGCGCTTTTGAAACTCTCCACAAACGAGCCGCCGGTTACTCGATCTAGGTCTGAACAATCGAGACTGTTCTCCTGAAATTCCTTGCTGGTCTCGCTCATCGCCTTGCTCCTATTGCTTGTCGGGCGTGTCGTCGTGTTAGACGATCAACAAGCGGCTTTCTGTGAGGCGAGTCACACCGCCGGTCCATTGCCTTGGAACTTGAGTGGTGCCAATAGTCGCTGCAGGGGCGCCCCGGCGACGAGAGCAAGCCGTGATCCGGTATCAGATTGGTATCACAAACCCCTGAAAAAGGCGGTAACGGAATGAGAACGGGCGTCACAGTTTACGTTGAAATTGCAGCCTTTTTTGATTGCGACGCAAACCCGCCGTATTCGCCGTGTTAACCGGACGGCCTGCGAGCGGCGGTACCCCCTGTAGAATGTCGAACAAGCCCGATTCGCTGTTGAAGCCGCGCGAGATGTTCAAAACCTATACCCTGACAGGCCTTGCGGCGCTGCTGGCCGCTACCGCGCTGACGGTTGCGACGCCGGTGCAGGCGCAGATCGGCACGATCTTCTCCGATCCGCCGCCGCTGCGGCCGCCGGGGACCATCCCTCGTGGCGGGCAGCCGCAACCGATGCCGACCCCTGATGACGACGAAGAGGTGCCCGAGCTGCCGCCGCAGGGGCGCGTGCTGCCGTCGCGGCCGATGCCGCCGCCGGGCCGGCAAGGCAATGTGATGCCGGGCCCGGTCGAGAGCCAGCCGCTGGCACCGCCGCCGGGTACCACCGTCGCTCCGCAGAACCAGCCGCCGGCGGTTGCGGTGGCACCGCCGGGCGCTCCCGGCCAGCGCCAGCCGCAACAGAAGGGCGCGCCGCAGCAGGGTGCCGTGCCGCAGGCGCCCGCAAGCCTGCAGCCGGGCGACGAGGTCGTCACCGAGCCACCCGCCCAGAAGATCGTGAACAAGAAGGCGACCTTCTCCGGCCTCGACAAGATCACCGGACGCATCATCAATTTCGACGAGGATATCGGCGAGACCGTGCAGTTCGGCGCGCTACGCGTGAAGACCGACGCCTGCTATACGCGGCCGGCGACCGAAGCCGCCAACACCGACGCCTTCGTCGAGGTCGACGAGATCACCTTGCAAGGCGAGGTGAAGCGGATCTTCTCCGGCTGGATGTACGCCGCGAGCCCGGGCCTGCACGGCGTCGAGCACCCGATCTACGACATCTGGCTGACCGACTGCAAAGAGCCGCAGCAGACCATTGCGACCGCGGCACCGGATCCCGCGACCAAGCCCGCGCCGCCACCACCGCCTCCGGCGCAGAAGAAGGCCGCGCCCAAACAGGTGCAGCAGCGTCCGCCGCAGCCTCTGCCGCCACCGCAGCCGGCCCCGCCGCCACCTCCGCCGCCGGAGCAGCGACCGGGCCTGTTCGGGATTCCCGGGTTTGGCAGTCGCTAGGCCAAATCCCCCGGGTTCGGCAGCCGGTCAATTCTGATTATTGACGTGAGGCGATGATCTCGAGCGCGCGCGCGCCCGGGATCGCATCACCCCTGGACAGCCGCAGGAAATCGCCGGGCTCGCCGGCGAGCGCCTTGTCGAGCAGCGCGGTGTAGCGCCGACGCGAGATCTCGGCCGCGCCAAAGCTCTTCAGGTGCTCGGTGACGTATTGGGTGTCGAGCAGCTCGAAGCCGCCATGGATCAGCCGCGCGACCAGATGCACCAGCGCGACCTTCGAGGCATCGCGCGCGGTGTGGAACATGCTCTCGCCGAAGAAGGCGCGGCCCAGGCTCACGCCGTAGAGGCCGCCGACGAGGTCGTCGCCCTGCCAGGCCTCGACGCTGTGGCAATGGCCGAGCTCGTAGAGGCCGCCATAGAGGTCACGGATACGCTTGTTGATCCAGGTGTCCTCGCGTCCCACCTGCGGCGCGGCGCAGCCGGCGATGGTTGCCTTGAACGCGGTGTTGACGGTGACGCGAAACGCATCCGAGCGTACCGTGCGCGCCAGCCGCGAGGCGACGCGGAAGCCGTCGAGCGGGATCACGCCGCGCATTTCCGGCTCGACCCAGAACAGGGTCGGGTCGTCGGCGCTCTCGGCCATCGGAAAGATGCCGCAGGCGTAAGCGCGCAGCAGCACGGCCGGGGTGATTTCAGAGGAAGCGGAGTCGCGCGAAGTCATGGCGTCCGATCATAGCAGGATCGCGATGGGCGTGCGATGGGGGCGAATTGCGGCTTGAGGAGATCAACCCGCAGCGGCGCTGCTCGCCTTGCCGGGGACGGCGGGGGTTCGGGGGAACTGCAGGATGATGCGGGTTCCGGAATGCGCGGGATCGCGCTCGACGGTGGCTTCGAGCTTTGAGGCCATGGCGGCGACAATGCGCTGGCCCATGCCGGTGGAGCGCGGATCGGCCTTGACGTTGTCGCCGACGCCGTTGTCGGTGATCGACAGCAGGAGATCGTCTCCTTTCGAGATCAGCTCGACATGAATGGGGCCGGCACCGTCGGGATAGGCGTATTTCACCGCGTTCATCACCAGCTCGTTGACGATGATGCCGACGGCGACGGCACGGTCCGGGTCGATCTCGATCGGCTCGGCCTTCACGGTCAGGCGCGACATCCGGTTGCCTTCGGCGGAGCGCCGGAGATCCTCGAGCAGGGAATCCAGATATTGGTTTAGCACCACGCTCTTCAGATCCTGCGAGGTGTAGAGGCGGCGGTGCACCTGGGCGACGGCCGCGACGCGGCCCATCGCGTTGGTCAGCGCGGCCTTGACCTCGTCCTGGGCGGCGGAGCTCGCCTGCAGGTGCAGGAGCGATGCGATGATCTGGAGCGAGTTGCCGACGCGGTGATTGACCTCGCGCAGCAGCAGCTCGCGTTCGGCGGCGAGTGCGGCGTAGCGGTCGCGCGAGGCATGGATCTCGGCCTCGGCTTCCTCGCGCGCGCGCTGCAATTCGGCCTGGCGCAGCGCGCCCTCGGCCGCGACATGCAGCAGCGGGATGAAGTCGCCCTTGACGTCCTTGACCAGATAGTCGGCCGCACCTGCCTTCAGCGCGGTGACGGCGATGCTGGAATCCTGCGAGGCCGTAACGAAGACCACCGGCGGGGCGTCCGGGATCGCCATGATCTGCTCGAGCGTCTCGAGCCCGTCGAGGCCGGGCATGTACTGATCGAGCGCCACGACATCGATGCAGCCCCCCGCACTGCGGATGTGCTCGAGGCCTTCCTCGCCGCTGGCGGCATGGACGACCTTGTAGCCGCGCCGCGTCAGGCCGCGATCGACCAGGCGCGCCAGTGCGTCGTCGTCATCGATGTAAAGCAATGTCGGTGTGCGCTGGTTCATGAGGCGGCGGGCGGGACCTGAATGACCGAGAAGAACAGGCCGAGCTGCCGGATGGCATTGGCGAAATTCTCGTAGTTGACGGGCTTGGTGATGTAGACGTTGCAGCCGAGCTCGTAGCAGCGCTTGATCTCCTGGCTGTCGTCGGTCGTGGTCAGCACCACCACGGGCGACGCCTTGAGATATTTGTTCTCCTTGATCTGCTTCAGGATATCGATCCCGCTCATGTCGGGCAAGTTGAGGTCGAGCAGGATCAGGAGCGCGTTGCCCTTCTGGCTGAGACCACTGCCGTCCGGGCCGAACAGATGCCTAGTCGCCTCAGTGCCGTTGGCGAAAGAGATGATCTCGTTGTTCACGCCGGAGCGGCGGATATTGCGCTCGATCAGCCGGGCGTGCCCTTCGTCGTCCTCGATCATGATGATGCTGACAGGTTGGGTCATTTGTCGGCGTTCCGGTTGGTGGCATTCCATGTGATGGGCAACGTGATCGTGAAGGTGCTGCCCGTATTCAGTTCGGACGATACTGACATCGTGCCGCCGAGGCGGCGCACAAGTGCACGTACATGGGCAAGACCGATGCCCTGACCGGGCTTGTCCTGGGTTCCCGCACGGCGGAACAGGTCGAAAATCCGCTGATGATCCCTGGCGTCGATGCCGCGGCCGTTGTCGCTGATTTCGAAGATCGCGTAGCCGAGCTTGGTGCGCCCGCGAATCCTGATTTCGCCGGGGACCCCGCTCTTGAGATATTTGATCGCGTTATCGATCAGATTGGAGAAGATCTGCTCCAGCGCAAGGCGGTCGCTGACGATATCAGGCAGCCGCTCGATGTGGATCTCGGCCTGCGCCTCGACGGCCTGATGCGCCAGCGTCGACACGATGGCCTCGACGAAGGCGTGGGTGTCGATCTTCTCGGGCTGGAATTCGCGCCGGCCCTCGCGGGTGAGGTTGAGGATCGCGGAGATCAGGCGGTCCATCTTGGCGATCGACGACTTGATGAAGCCGAGCGCCTCGGAAAAGTCCGTTGACAGCTGCTGGTCGGGACCTTCGAGCAGGATCTCGCCGTTGGTGTCGGGCACCAGGGGCGGCCCGTCGGCGGGGACGTGGGTGAGGCTGCTGACGCGGCGGAAGATGTCGCCGCCCAGCTCCTCGAGCTCGCTGGTGAAGCCCATTATGTTGACCAGCGGCGAGCGCAGATCGTGGCTCACGATATAGGCAAAGCGCTGGATCTCGTTGTTGGCCTCGCGCAGATCGGCCGTGCGCTCGTCGACGATGGTTTCGAGATTGAGGTTGGCGTCGCGCAGGCTCGCCTCGGCCTCGTCACGCATCCGTGCCGAGCGCTGCATGAGCCAGATCGAGATCAGCGCCAGCACCACCACGAGGCCCGAGCCGATGCCGGTCAGCGAAGCGGCCAGCGTCTGGCTCCGGTCGGAATTGGCGGTGCGAATCCGGAACAGTCGTTCCTCCTCCCGGATCATCGCGTTGGCCAGGTTGCTGATCGTCGTCGTGGTGTCGCCGGCGGCGGCTTCGTGAATGAGCGTGATGGCGCTGTCCGGCTGCCCCTGCTTGACGAAGCCTATCTCGCGCGAGAGCTGGTCGAGCCGGGTCTTCATCGCTGCGCCCAGCTTCTCGATGTTGTCGCGTTGCGCCGGATCGTCGCCGATCAGGTGCGTGAGCTTGTCGAGCGCCGGCATGATTGCTGCGACGGCTTTCTCGTGCTCCGACTGGAAATCCGGTCCCTGTGTCAGGAGAAAGCCGCGGGCGCTGCTCTCTGCGCGCCGAACTTCGAGCAGCAAGGCATTGATCTGGTTCTCCACCTCGATCGTGTGAACGACCCATTTGCTGTCGTCCCGCGCCTTGTTGACGAGGTAGACGGAGCCGGCGCTGATGACGGTCAGCACGACCAGGCCTGCCGCGAACAGCAGGATCTGCCAAAAGACACGCCGTCGCTGCGACTCGATCGTCACGACGGTCTCATGTTGTCAGGCTGGGTGGAATTCAAAACGCCCCCTCGGAACTGGCCCCACCGTGCAGAACGCGATTGGGGCCAAAGGGTTCCATGGGGCGGGGCGATTATTTCGCGCCCGGTTCCGCCTTGCCGGCCAGATACTGTTCCAGCCAGTGGATGTGATAGTCGCCGTTGATGATGTCGTCCTGGCGCACCAGATCGCGGAACAGGGGCAGCGTGGTTTCGATGCCCTCGACCACCATCTCGTCCAGCGCGCGGCGCAGCCGCATCAGGCATTCGGTGCGGGTCTTGCCGTGGACGATCAGCTTGCCAACGAGGGAATCGTAATAAGGCGGGATCTGGTAGCCCTGGTAGACCGCGGAATCGATGCGCACGCCGAGCCCGCCGGGCGGGTGATATTGCTGGATGCGGCCCGGCGAGGGCCGGAAGGTCTGTGGATTTTCCGCGTTGATGCGGCACTCGATCGCGTGCCCGATGATCTGCACGTCCTCCTGCCTGGCGGGCAGCTCGCCGCCGGCGGCGATGCGGATCTGCTCCAGCACGAGGTCGATGTCGGTGATGCTCTCGGTGACGGGATGCTCGACCTGGATGCGCGTGTTCATCTCGATGAAGTAGAACTCGCCGTCCTCGTAGAGGAACTCGATGGTGCCGACGCCGAGATATTTCATCTCGCGCATCGCTTTCGCGCAGGTCTCGCCGATCTTGGCGCGCGCCGCTGCGGCCAGCACGGGCGAGGGGCCTTCCTCCCAGACCTTCTGGTGGCGGCGCTGCAGCGAGCAATCGCGCTCGCCGAGATGAATCGCGCCGCCGCGGCCATCGCCGAGGATCTGGATCTCGATGTGGCGCGGCTTCTGGAGATATTTTTCGAGGTAGACGGAGGCGTCGCCGAAGGCGGATTTCGCCTCATTGGCCGCAGTCGACAGCGCCAGTTGGAGATCCGCCTCGCTCTGCGCGACCTTCATGCCGCGGCCGCCGCCGCCGGCAGCCGCCTTCACCAGCACGGGAAAGCCGATCTTCTTGGCGATCGCCATTGCGTCGTCGGTGGGACCGACCGCACCGTCGGAGCCGGGCACCACGGGAATGCCGAGCCGCTTGGCGGTCTTCTTGGCCTCGATCTTGTCGCCCATCAGGCGGATGTGCTCGGCCTTGGGACCGATGAATTGCAGATTGTGCTCGGAAAGGATCTCGGCGAAGCGCGCATTCTCCGACAGGAAGCCGTAGCCGGGATGCACGGCGTCTGCGCCGGTGATCTCGCAGGCTGCGAGCAGTGCGGGAATGTTGAGGTAGCTGTCCTTGGACGGTGGCGGTCCGATGCAGACGCTCTCGTCCGACAGGCGCACATGCATGGCATCGGCGTCTGCGGTGGAGTGCACGGCAACAGTCGCGATCCCGAGCTCCTTGCAGGCCCGCAGGATGCGAAGGGCGATCTCGCCGCGATTGGCTATGAGGATCTTGTCAAACATGGTGCCTCAGCGGGCGAAACTCGCCACTCGCTTATTCAATAACGACCAGCGGCTCGCCGAACTCGACCGGCTGGCCGTCCTCGACCAGGATCTGCGTCACCGTGCCGGCGCGGGGCGAGGGGATCTGGTTCATGGTCTTCATCGCTTCGATGATCAGCAGGGTCTGGCCGACCGAGACCTTGGAGCCAACTTCGATGAACGGCTTGGCGCCGGGCTCCGGCGCCCAATAGGCGGTGCCGACCATGGGCGAGGTCACGGCGCCCGGATGCTTGGAGACGTCTGCGGCTGCGGCCGCAGCAGTGGCGGCGGCAGGCGCCGCGACAAGCGCTGGAGCTGCGGCCGCCATCGGCATCGGCATGGTCGCGGCGACGCTGATGTTGCGGGCAACGCGCAGGCGCAAGCCGGCGCGCTCGATCTCGATCTCGGTGAGGCTGGTCTCATCGAGCAGCAGAGCGAGCTCGCGGACGAGCGCGGAATCGTCGCTTGAGAATTTTGCGGCTGCTTTGTCGTCTGGCTGGCGCGCCATGTTCTTTGATCCGAATGTTCTGGGTGAAGAGGGAGCGTCAGGCTTTGGGCTTGATGCCGAGCTTGGCGGCAAGGCCCTGGATGGCGAGGCGGTAGCCCTCGATGCCGAAGCCGCAGAGCGAGGCGAAGGCCGCGCGCGCGGTGTAGGAATGGTGACGGAAACTCTCGCGGGCATGGATGTTGGTCACGTGAACTTCGACGGTCGGGATCTGCACCGCAAGCAGCGCGTCGTGCAGCGCGATCGAAGTATGCGAATAGCCGCCGGCATTGATGATGATGCCCTTCATCTTGCGCGCATGCGCCTCGTGGATGAAGTCGATCAGCTCGCCTTCGCGGTTGGACTGCCGGCAGTCCGCCTTGAGGCCGAAGGTCGCCGCCGTCTCCCGGCACAGCGCCTCGACGTCGGCGAGCGTCGCATGGCCATACTTCTCGGGCTCGCGCGTCCCCAACATGTTGAGGTTCGGCCCGTTGAGAACGAGGATCGTGTCGGTTGCTGGTTCGGCCATTCCTGTCCCGGTGTTTCGGCGTGGCGGGGTTATAGGTAACAAAGCGCGTGAGGGGAAGCCTTGAAGGGCCTCGGGGAGGGCTTCAGGTACCTCATCCAGTGTGCAAAAACCTGTGCGGAAACTACGGAAATTGCTTGTTAACCAGTCCGAGCCGTGGCTGCCGGCTCAACGCAAAGGGGCGGGCATCGCTGCCCGCCCCCTCGGCTGACCGGTCTTCCGGCCTTAGACGTTCAGGACCGCCACGATCTCGTAGGTGTCCGGATTGATGATCACGATTTCATCACGGACCAGGACGTAGCGATAGGTCCGCCATTCCGGATAGATCGTCACGACCCGTGACGGCAGGGCGTGCAGTTCGATGCCCTCGCGCGGAATGCGGGTGCCGACCGAGATCGAGAAGTTCACGTTGGTCACGGGAGCGACATGCTCCTCGCGGATCACCGAGGTGATCTGCGTGCGCTGCTCGGTCGACAGCTTGGCACCGGCGCCGGCCTGGCCGACCGTCGTATTGGTGCTGCTCTGGCCCTGCGCGTTCTGGTTCGTGCTAGGGCTCGTCTGGCCCTGAGCATTCTGGTTGGTCCGGGTCCCCGTGCCCTTCTGGTTCTCGGCATTGTTGGTCGAGGTGCCGCTCTTGGTGCCCTCAGCCTTCATGTCCTTCTGGGCGCCGGACTTGGTGGTGTCCTGGCTCATGCTCTTGGACTTGTCCTGCGTCGACTTCTCCTGCGCACTCTGGGCGTGTTCGCCCTTCGCCGCGCCGGCCTTCTCCTCAGCCGCGTTCTTGTTCATCGCGCCGGACTTTTCCATCTTGCCGGATTTCTCCGCGGTGCCGGATTTCTCCATCGCGCCAGACGACTTCTCTTCGCCTTGCTTCATGGAGCCGCCGGCCTGACCCACCGTGCCCTTCTGCGGGCTTGCGGATTCTTTGCCGCGCTCGGTGGCGCCGCCCGAAGACTGCGAGTGCTGCATCGGCTGCGCGCCGGCGCCGCCGTTCTCGTTCTTCATCGTGCCTTGTGCGTTCGCCAGACCTGTGCCTGCGACGAGCGCGAGCGCGGCAACCGAGATCATAAAGCGGTTCAACATCGTATTCTCCTCACGTGTTTCTTTGCGTCATTGCCCGCGCCGACAACGGGAGGAGGTGTCACTTGTTCCGGAACATCTGCTGTTCCCCGGCATTTGTTTCCTAAACGCGCGATGAACAGTCGCGCCGGATTCACGCCAGGATTTGTGGAGAGATTTGGCCAACGAAAAAGGCCGGCTTCTCAGCCGGCCTCGTTACGTCCGTAAGTAGTGAAGCGTCTCGCTAGCAAGTCGCCTTGCCGCAGCGCGCCACGCCGATCTTTTCCTTGAGGCCGTCGAGGCCGACGGCGCCGACTACGATCTGCTTGCCGATCACGTAGCTCGGCGTGCCGTTCATGCCCATCGCCTCGGCGAGCTTGAAGTTCTCCTCGATGGTGGCGCGCACCTCGGGGCTGGCGATGTCCTTCTCGATCCTGGCGACGTCGAGCCCGGCTTCCTTGGCAGCTTGGAGCGCGCGCGCCTTGTCGGCCGCGCCGCGACCGCCGAGCAGCTTCTGATGGAAGTCGAGATATTTCTTGCCAGTCGGATCCTGCATGCGGACGGCAACGGCGACCTGGGCTGCCTCGACCGAGCCCTGGCTCAACACCGGAAACTCCTTGAGCACGACCTTCAGCTTGGGATCGGACTTCATCAGGTCGAGCATGTCGCTCATCGCGCGCTTGCAGTAGCCGCAATTGTAGTCGAAGAACTCGACGAAGGTGACGTCGCCATCCTTGTTGCCGAGCACGACCTGGCGCGGTGAGTTGAAGATCGCGTTGGAGTTCTGCTCGATGCTGGCCTCGTGCTTCTTCGTTTCGGCGTCAGCCTGGCGCTTGCTGAGCTCGGTCATGGCCTCCTCGAGCACTTCAGGATGGCTGACCAGGTAGTTCTTGATGATCGCCTCGATGTCGGTGCGCTGGGCATCCGAGAAGCTGTCGGCCGAAGCCGGTCCCGTTGCGCCGAAGATGGCGAGCGCAAACAGCGCGGGAGCAAGCAGGCGCAGCGAAGGCATTGGCAAATCCTCTTATCCAGAGCAGGTTTCAAAAAACGTCCCGGCGGACTTAAGCTGGTGTCGTGACGTAACAATGGCGAATGTCGTGATCAGGCGCAGTGAGTGTTGCCTTGAGTCTAGTTGCGCGGCGGTTTCGACGCCACGATGTCGTCGGCCTTGACCCATCCGGGCGTGCCGACGGCGAAACGGGTTTTCGCGCGCGTGGCGAGCTCGCGAGCGGTCTTGTTGTCGCCGCGCAAATACGCGGCCTGGGCGGAGGCGAGATCCGCCTCGGCATAGTCTCCCTTCCGGCCATAGGCCATCGCGAGCTGAGTGTAGCCAATCGGCGCCTCGGGCTCGCGTGCCACTGCGGCGCGGAGAATCCTGATCGCGTCGTCGGTGTAGGCTTTATTATCGGTTCCAACCAGAGCTTGCCCAAGTAACATCTCGATGAGGGCCGAATTGTTCGAGAGTGCGACGGCCTTGCTCAGGGGCGCGATCGCCTCGGCCGGCTTGCCGCTCTCCAGCAGGGCCTGGCCACGGACCTCGTAAAAATACGGGTTGTTCGGTTGGACCGCGATCAGCGCATCGATCTGGGTCAGCGCGCTGCGCAGATCGCCGTGCAGATAGGTGCTGATGGCGCGGGCATAGCGCGCCGGCATGCTGTCATTGGTCAGGGGATAGCGGCGGTACACCAGCTCCGGCCGTTCCATGAAGGCGGAGATCTTGGCGCGCACCATGTCGTGGCGAAGCTGGAGCGCGGGATCGTCCTTCTTGTCCCAATAGGGGCTGGTACTGGCGAATTCCTGGAGTGCGGCGACGCGCTCGGCAGGCATCGGGTGGGACTGGAGATAGGGATCGGCGCCGCGCGCCGCGAACAGACTCTCGCTGGTGAAGCGCTTGAAGGTCTCGTACATGCCTTTCGGCGACTGCTGGGTCGCGGTCAGGAACTTGACGCCGGCGCGGTCGGCGTTCTCCTCCTGCTGGCGCTGGTAGGACAACAGCGAGCGGCGGATCATCTCCTGCGGACCGGCGATCGCGGCCGCGCCCGCATTGGCGAGCCCATTATTGCCGTTGTTGCCGCCGCGGGTGGCACCCGCTGCGAGAGCACCTGCGCCCAGCAGCATGGCGATGATCATCGTGGTCTGGGCATTGGCGAGCTGCTCGCGCAGCTTGGACAGATGGCCGCCGGCCAAATGCCCGGTCTCGTGCGCGAGCACGCCGATCAGCTGGTTCGGCGTCTCGGACTGTAGGATCGCGCCATAATTGACGAAGATGCGGCGGCCATCGGCGACGAACGCGTTGAACGAGCTGTCGTTGATGATGACCATCTGGATGTTTTGCTTCTCCAGGCCGGCGACGCGCAGGATCGGGCGGGTATATTCGCGCAGCAGCTGCTCGGTTTCAGTATCGCGCAGGATCGGCGGTCCCTTGCCGCCCTCCTGGGCTCGCGCCGCTGTGAACGGCGCCATCACCATTGCCGCAGCCGTGACGAGAGCGGTCAGCGCCGAGGCCTTCTTGCGCAATGCGATCTGGAGGAACATCAAACGGTCTGGGTCAAACGGGCTTTGAATGCAGTTTTGTGCTTGGTTTTGGCGATTGGCGGCGGACCGGATACGCGATATGCCCTTATGAGCCGTATAATGCGGCTAGTCTGGGGCGCAAGTGCCCCGTTTTCCGGACCGAACGGATCGGTCCGCCAGCGAAATAGCAGAAATCGATGCACGATGCGACATTGAGGAACCGGGCGGGGCAGTGGCTCGAGCCCTCCCGCCGCAGTGATGTTCCCCCGTTCATGGTGATGGATGTGATGGCGGCTGCCGCCCGAATCGAGGCCGCCGGCGGAAATGTCATCCACATGGAGGTCGGCCAGCCCGCCGCGGGGGCGCCGAAGACCGCAATCGCGGCGGCGCAGGCTGCGCTCAAAACGGGACGGATCGACTACACCTCGGCGCTCGGCATCCCGTCCTTGCGCGAACGCATCGCGCGGCATTACCGCGATGCCCATGGCTGCACCGTCAGCCCTGAGCGGATCGTGGTGACCACGGGCTCCTCCGGCGGGTTCATCCTGGCCTTCCTGTCGATGTTCGAGCCCGGCGATCGCGTCGCGGTGACGGTGCCGGGCTATCCGCCGTACCGGCATATCCTCACCGCGCTCGGCTGCGAGCCGGTGCTGATCGAGACCACCAACGAGACGCGCCACGCGCTGACCGGCGAGGCGCTGCTGGCTGCCCACCGCAAGGCGCCGCTGAAGGGCGTGCTGGTCGGCAGCCCGGCCAATCCGACCGGGACCATGATGTCCAGGGAAGCGCTCTCAAGCCTGATTGCGGCGGCGGAAGACGCCGGCATCCGCTTCATCTCCGACGAGATCTATCACGGGCTCGACTACGCCTTTCCGGCGGTGACGGCCGCCGAACTCTCCCCGCATGCACTCGTGATCAACTCGTTCTCGAAGTATTTCTGCATGACCGGCTGGCGCGTCGGCTGGATGGTCGTGCCCGACATCCTGGTGCGTCCGATCGAACGGCTGCAGCAGAACCTCTCGATCTCGGTGCCGTCGCTGTCGCAGATCGCGGCAGAGGCCGCCTTCGATGGTGCGGCCGAGATGGAAGACATCAAGCACGGCTATCAGGAAAACCGGCGCATTTTGATCGAGGGATTGCCCAGGGCGGGTCTGGCCAAGTTCCTGCCGGCGGATGGCGCATTCTACCTCTATGCCGACGTTTCGGATTTCACGTCGGACAGTTTCGACTTCGCCAAGAAGATGCTGGAACAGGCCCATGTTGCGGCAACGCCCGGACTCGATTTCGACCCGATCCATGGCCGCTCGTTCATCCGATTCTCCTATGCGCGTTCGGCCGCAGAGATGCGGGAGGCGGTTGACCGGATCGCTCACTGGCTTAAATAGCCGCCAGTTCTCGACAGCCTTCCGGAGTTGAACTTGTCTGACCGAACCGTCCAGTCTGCCGCCACGTCGCATTCTCCTCTTGCCGCAGTGATGTGGCCGACCCGACCGGGTGAGTCCGTCGGTGCCTTGCGCGCCGTCGTCCTGATCGCGCTCGGTTCCGCGCTGATGGCGCTGTCGGCCAAGGTGAGTCTGCCGCTGCCCTATGTGCCCATGACGTTGCAGACGCTGGTCGTGCTGATGATCGGCGCGGCCTATGGTTGGCGCCTTGGCAGCGCAACCATGGTCGCCTACCTCGCCGAAGGTGCGATGGGGCTGCCGGTGTTCGCTGGTCCGATCGGCGGAATTGCACCGCTTGTCGGCCCGACCGCAGGTTATCTCTACGGCTTCGTGCTGGCCGCCTTGGTCATCGGTTGGTTCGCCGAACGCGGTTGGGATCGCCATATCATGCTGCTTTTTGCGGCGATGGCGATTGGACATCTGGTCATCTTCGTGGCCGGCTTCAGCTGGCTGGCCTACGGCATCGGCCTCGGCGCAACCAAGGCCTGGATGGTCGGCGTTGCGCCGTTCATCGCCGCCTCGGTCGTCAAGAATGCGCTCGGCGCTGCGCTGCTCCCGGCGGCGCGCCGGATCGTCGACCGCCGCGGCTAGATTTCACCACACGGAATGTTCCAATTGACAGGGCCGGCCAAGTTGATCTTGGCTGGCTCTGAGTTTTGAGGGGGAGTGAAACAATGACAACGACAACGATGGCCGGGACGCCGGCCGCACCTGCTACGGCCAAGCCGTGGTATAAAATTCTCTATATCCAGGTGCTGATTGCGATCGTGCTCGGCGCGATCCTCGGTGCGCTATGGCCAGACATCGCCAAGAACGAATGGATCAAGGCGCTCGGTGACGGCTTCGTCAAGCTGATCAAGATGGTGATCGCGCCGATCATCTTCTGCACCGTTGTGTCGGGGATCGCCCATATTCAGGATGCCAAGAAAGTTGGCCGCATCGGCGTCAAGGCGCTGGTCTATTTCGAGGTGGTCTCGACCTTTGCGCTCGTGATCGGGCTTGTCATCGGCAATCTGATAAAGCCGGGTGCCGGTTTCGGCAGCGCCGCAGCGAACGCGCAGGCGGTTGCCAAGTTCGCGGACCAGGCGAAGGCGCAGAAGAGCGTCGACTTCGTCCTGCACATCATTCCGGACACCGTGGTGGGCGCGTTCGCGCAGGGCGAGATCCTGCAGGTGCTGCTATTCTCAGTGCTGTTCGGCTTCGCCATCATGAGCCTCGGCGAGCGCGGCCACACCATCCGCAGCTTCATCGACGATGCCGCGCATGCGGTGTTCGGCGTCATCTCGATCGTGATGCGTGCCGCGCCGATCGGCGCTTTCGGCGCAATGGCGTATACCATCGGCACGTTCGGCGCCGGTGCGATCCTCAATCTGATTGGCCTGATCGCGACATTCTACCTGACCGCCGCGCTGTTCGTGTTCGTCGTGCTCGGCATCATCGGGCGGATTGCGGGTTTCTCGATTTTCAAGTTCCTGGCCTACATCAAGGACGAACTGCTGATCGTGCTCGGCACCTCGTCCTCCGAGAGCGCGCTGCCGTCCTTGATGGAGAAGCTGGAACGACTCGGCTGCTCGAAGTCGGTGGTCGGCCTCGTGGTGCCCACGGGTTATTCGTTCAACCTCGACGGCACCAATATCTACATGACGCTGGCGACGCTCTTCATCGCCCAGGCGCTCGGCTTTGATCTCAGCTTCAGCCAGCAGCTTACTATCCTGGTCGTGGCGATGCTGACCTCGAAGGGCGCTTCCGGCATCACGGGTGCGGGCTTCATCACGCTGGCGGCAACGCTCGCGGTGGTCGACCCGCGGCTCGTGCCGGGCATGGCGATCGTGCTCGGCATCGACAAGTTCATGAGCGAGTGCCGCGCGCTGACCAATCTCTGCGGCAATGGCGTTGCCTGCGTGATTGTCGCCTGGTGGGAAGGCGAGCTCGATCGCGACAAGCTCACCGCGCGGCTGAGCCGGCAGATCGATCCGACCGACATGGAAACGGCGATCACGACGGACTGATTTGGATCCAACGGCGCGGTGCGCCGTTAGACCTTGAAATAGTAGGGCTGGTCGAGATCCTCGATCAGCCCTTTTTCTTTCGGCTCCCAGCCGAGAACCGCGCGTGTCTTCGCGCTCGAGGTTGGCACGTCGACGGCCGCAAAGCGCGCGAACCAGCCAAAATGGGCCTCGGCTTCATCTGGCGATTTCGAGACCACGGGCACGCCGAGCCGTTTGCCGATCACTTCCGCAATCACCTTGAAGGGCACGCCTTCCTCGGCGATCGCATGATAGCGGCGAGCGGATGCGCCTTGCTCGAGCGCGAGGCGATAGACGCGGGCGGCATCGATGCGGTGCGCAGCGGGCCAGCGGTTGTTGCCCTCGCCGATATAGGCGGCGACGCCTTTCTCGCGCGCGATCGCGATCAGCCGCGGCACAAAGCCGTGGTCGCCTTCGCCGTGGGTGGTGGGCGGCAGCCGCACGATGCCAGCACGGACGCCTTGCTGCGCGAGGTCTTCGGCGGTCGCTTCCGAGACGCGCGGAAAGTGGCGCGCTGCCGCATCGTCCTCGGTTGCGAGCCGCCCGGGTGCGAGCAGCGCCACGCCCGACGTGACGATGAACGGACGCTCGGAGCCTTTGAGCTCCTCGCCGAGCGCGAGGATGGCGCGGCGGTCGAGCTCGCAATTCTCGGCGAATTTGGAGAAGTCGTGGTTGAAGCCGAGATGCAGCACGCCGTCGGAACCGGCCGCGCCGCTGCGCAAGGAGGCGTGGTCCTCCAGCGAGCCGCGATGGACCTTGGCGCCCATCGCGGTGAGGGCGGCCGCGCCGGCGTCCGACCTCGCAAGGCCGGTAACGCTGTGACCGGCCGCGATCAGGTCGGTGACGACGGCGGAGCCGACGAAGCCTGTGGCGCCAGTGACGAATATACGCATGAGCATTCTCCAGGGTTGGTGGGGGGAAGCATCTGCGCTAGGATTATCCAGGTAAAAGTAGTGACATTATCAGGGTATAATAGCTAACAGGATGAGCGAGACGGCCAGCGAGAACCTGCTCGGGACCTATTTGAAGGACCGACGTATCCGGCTCGATGCAGCCAGCTTCGGCTTCGGCGGCAGCCGCCGGCGCACGCCGGGGCTGCGGCGCGAGGAGGTGGCGCAGCGGGCCAATATCAGCCCGACCTGGTACACCTGGCTGGAGCAGGGCCGCGGCGGCGCACCGTCAGCCGACGTGCTCGACCGGATCGCTCGTGCGCTGATGCTGACCGACGTCGAGCGCGAGCATCTGTTCCTGATCGGTCTCGGCCGTCCGCCCGAAGTGCGCTACCGAACGAGCGAGGGTGTCTCGCCACGGCTGCAGCGCGTGCTCGATGCGCTCGAGACGAGCCCTGCCATCATCAGAACCGTGACGTGGGACGTCGTCGCCTGGAATCGCGCGGCCACGATCGTGCTGACCGACTATTCAAAGCTGCTGCCCGAGCAGCGCAACATCCTGCGCCTGATCTTCTGCGAGCCACATGTGCGCGCCGCGCAATATGATTGGAACAGCGTCGCGCGTTTCGTGGTGGCGGCGTTCCGTGCCGATGCGGCCCGTGCCGGCGCGGTCTCACATGTCGCCGACTTCGTCGACGAGATGTGCCGCCTCAGTCCCGAATTCGCGAAGCTGTGGGCCGACAACGACGTCCGCTCCTATGGTGAGGGCATCAAGCATCTGCGCCACCCGGTGCTCGGCCCGATCGCGTTCGAATATTCGGCCTTCGCGGTCGACGGCCGGCCCGATCTTGGCATGGTCGTCTACAACCCGGCGACGCCCGCCGATGCCCAGCGCATCAGGGATGCGCTGGCCAAACACGAAAGCTAGAACCGCTCCGGCCGGTACGGCGTCGGATCGATCGACGGCGTCTCGTCGTTCATCATCTCCGCGAGCAGGCGCCCGGTGGCGGGGCCGAGCGTAAATCCCTGGTGGCCGTGGCCAAAGTTCATCCAGAGGCCGGGGTGGCGCGGGGCGCGGCCGAGTACGGGCACCATGTCGGGCGTGCAGGGGCGGGTGCCGAACCACGGCTCCGGCTCGGCGCGCTGGCCGAGATCGATCAGCTCGCGTGCCGAGGCTTCGGCGCTGGCGAGCTGCACCGGCGTTGCCAGCGCGTCCGGCCCGGTCAGCTCCGCGCCCGTGGTGATGCGGATGCCCTTGGCCATCGGTCCCATGGCATAGCCGCCGCCCTTGTCGACCAGCGGCAGATCGAGCGAGGCGCCGCCGCTGTAGTGCATGTGATAGCCGCGCTTGCGCACCAGCGGAATCCGATAGCCGAATTTGTGCAAGAGATCCGGCGACCACGGCCCCAGCGTGACGACAGCGTTGGCGGCGTCGATGCGTCCATTGTCGGTCTCGACCGACCATCCGGTCGCGGTCTGCTGCAGCGACTGCGCATCGCCGAGCACGATGCTGCCGCCGAGGCGCTGGAAGAGATCGGCGTAGGCCGTCACCAGCGCGCCGGGATCTGACACGGTCCAGGTGTCGAGCCAGTGGATCGCGCCGGGAAGATCGTCGCGCAGGATCGGCTCGGCCTTGGTCAGCTCGCTGCCCGAGAGCACGCGGAAGTTCACGCCGAACTCGCGGCGGTCTTCTTCCGCCGTCTTGATCGCCTGGTCGAAGGAGACAGGGTCACGGTGCAGCACGCGATAGCCGGCGCGACGGATCAGATTGTCGGCGTGGGCTTCGCGGATGAGGATGTCGTGCTCGGGCGTTGCGTAGGCGATCAGGCGCGCCCATGCCGCGATGGCTTCGCGATGCCGCTTCGGCGCCGAGTGCCACCAATAGCGAAGCAGGGGCTCGACGTGACGATGCAGCGACGAAAGACTGTAGCGTACGTCGTTGGTGCGACCGGTCGCGATATCAAGAAGTGACGGGAGATCGCGCGGCATGGCGTAGGGCCGCACCGCCTCAGCCTGGATCATGCCGGCATTGCCGTAGCTGGTCTCGCGGCCCGGCTCCCTGCGGTCGACCAGCGTGACCGCCCAGCCGCGCTGCCTCAGATGCAGCGCGGCGCCGACGCCCACCATGCCGCCGCCGAGAATGATTGCGCTCTTCATCGGCAGAGCTCTCCTGTCACGCCGGCTTGGGCGCGAGCCTGGGCTGCGCCGTGTTGATGGTCGTGGCGACGATGACCGACATCGCCGTCATCGCGACCAGAAAGCCGAAGGCCGCGTCGAATGATCCGGTTCCGGTCACGATGAAGCCCATGATGGCCGGAGCGACGAAGCCCGCGCTCTGGCCGCCGAGATTGACCATGCCGACGCCCGATCCAATCTGGTCGTCGCGGAGCAGTTTTGTCGGAAGCGCAACCACCGAGGCCAGCACGAAGGATTTGAAGAAGTAGACCACAGACTGGTAGACGATCAACATCGTGATCGTCTCCGCCTTGTACATGGCGTAGAGGAAGATGCCGGTCAACGCGGAGCTGCCGATCAGCAGATATTTCTCGCGCTCGGAGAAGAAAGTCGTCATCACCCAGCCGCCGATCGCGGTCGCGATGGTGGCCATCACGAACGGGATCGGCGCCACCACGCCAACCGTCTTGAGGTCGAGCCCGCGCTGCTGGAGCAGATAGAGCGGCATCCAGGAATCCAGGCCCTTGTTGACGCAGCTGAGGCCGAACCACACCACCATCAATTGCCACAGCAGCGGGTTCTTCATGAGCTCGCGCATCGGCGCCTTGGGCTTCGCCGTCACGGGGCCCACGCCGATGCGCGCAAGGTGCGGAACGGCGACAAAATAAACCACCGCGAACAGGACACCGGCGATGCCGATCGCATTGAAGGCGTGACGCCAGCCCAGCCAAAGGATCAGCGGCGCCATGATCAGCGGTGCGATCATGCTGCCGGCATAGTTCGACGACAGCAGCAGCGCCGACATTTTGGGCCGGCTGTCCTTCTTGAACAACTCCGCGATGGCGCGGATGCTCGCCGGCGGAAAGCCGCCCTCGGCGATGCCGAAGATGAAGCGGATCGCGATCAGCGAGGTCAGCGACCAGGCAAGGCTCGTGAACGCCGTGAACAGCGACCACATCACGATGGTGACGATGACCACATATTTCGAGCCGAAGCGGTCTGAGAGCCATCCGCCCGGCACCTGCATTGCCGCGTAGCCGAGAAAGAACGCGCTAATGACGATGCCGAGATCGGCGGCCTGGAGATTGAAGTCCTTGCCGATCTGCGCCAGCGCCAGCGAGATCGCGGCGCGGTCGATATAGGAGATGCAATAGGCGAGATAGAGCAGGGCGAAGGCGACGATTCCGGTTTTCCGCTGCGAAAGTTCGGTCATGCTCATCTCCGTTTCGCCGGCGACCCGGCGGCCATGCCTGCTTGGTCTGTTGCCGGGTGCTATTCCCAGGTGAGGAAGCCGGGTGCCGATGACAGCGGCGGCGCCGCGGCAAGTCGCGCCAGATCAGGCAGCGGCCGGCACATCTGCGCATCGCCCGCGAACGCCGCCTCGATGCTGGCGGCGACCGCGAGCACGATGGCATCGCCGCCGCGCGGGCCAACGATCTGGAGGCCGAACGGCAGGCCGGCTTCATCGAGGCCGAGCGGAATGCTGATCGCGGGGTGGCCCGCAAGCGTCACGGCATAGGCGAGCGCGAGCCAGTGGAAATAGGATTTGGTCGGCACACCGTCGATCTCGGCGGGATAGAGCTCCGACCACGGCCGCGGGCTCAGCGTGATGGTCGGGCTGATCAGCACGTCGCAATTGGTGAAGAAGGCCTGGTAGGCGCGATAGATCCGCGTCTGCGTCGTGCTCGCGCGGGCGTGGTCTTCGAGCGAATAGCCTAGGCCCTCCTCGACATTGGCGCGGACATTGGGACCGAGCATCTCGGGACGTTCTTTGTAGTTCTTGCCATGCGTCGCCAGGAACATGCCGGCGCGCAGCACGGCGAAGGCATCGTCGGCGCCGGTGCAGTCGGGGGTGGCTTCGCGGCTTTCGGCGAACAGGGGCGCGAGCTTGCTGACGCGATTGCGGAAGACGCGGCGGATGGCCTGCTCGGTTGGCGCGAAGCCAAAGTCTTCGGTGAAGGCGAGACGCAGCTTGCCGAGGTCGGCGGGGCGCGGCCCGGCCCAGCGTTCGACGCGTGCGCGCACCGGTTCGCCGGGTAGGGTGTAGGCGAGCGGATCGCGCGCATCGTCGCTCGCCATCACCGACAGCATCAGCGCGGCGTCAGCCACATTGCGCGCCATCGGTCCGTCGGTCGACAGGTTGGACCAGCCGAAGATGCGTTTCTCGCTGGCGACGAGGCCATAGGACGGGCGCATGCCGACGATGCCGGAGAAGCCGGCCGGATTGCGCAACGAGCCGCCCGTGTCGGAACCCGAAGCGAGCGGAGCCATGCCGCAGGCGAGCGCGACCGCCGAGCCGCCCGAGGAGCCGGCCGCCGAGCGCGAGGGATCGAACGGATTGCCGGTCGCCCCGAACACGGGATTGCGGGTGTTGCCGCCCGCCGCCCATTCCGGCGTGTTGGTCTTGCCGAAGATGATGGCGCCGGCTGCGCGCAGCCGCGCGACCGAGCCCTGGTCGGCGGCCGGCACATTGTCGCGGAGCAACGGGCTGCCATAGGTCGAGCGCATCCCGGCGGTGTCCTGGGTGTCCTTGATCAGGACGGGGAGCCCGTGCAGCGCACCGCGATCCTCGCCGCACCGGATGGCGGTCTCGGCGGCCTTTGCGGCGGCGCGGGCACCCGGTTCGTCCAGGGTCACGACAGCGTTGACGGCGGCGTTAGTGGCGGCGATGCGCGACAGGCAGGAGTCGAGCAGCTCGACAGGGGAGATTGTCTGCGCGGCCAGCAGACGGCGCAGCTCAACGGCACTCGTGTCGCAAAGTTCGGACAATGCCAATCCCTTTCAGATTATGAAAACGATTTAGCATATCGGAAAATGGAGTTCTCGCATCAAAATTCGTCAGATCGAGGCATTTCATGCGCAAATCGTGGCTTAATTGCCCAACGGGTCGCCAAATCCGGCGCGAGAGGCCGATTTCGCCGAAAAGATTAGGCGGATAGACAAACAAGTTTTTCCGCCGTTGTGGTAGGATTGTTACATGAGCGAGATCACGACGTCAGAAGGTGCCAATTCCCAGCTCGGCCAGTGTCTCAAGGCCGCCCGCCAGGCACGCGGCCTGACACTCAAGCAGGTGGCGGAGCGGACCGGCATGGCACTGTCGACCCTGTCGAAGGTCGAGAACGGCCTGATGTCGCTGACCTACGACAAGCTGCTCCAGCTCACCGCAGGCCTGAAGATGGAGATCGCCGAGCTGTTCAATCCGGCGGTCGCGGCGCCGGCGCAAGGGCGGCCCGTCACCGCGCGGCGGAGCATCAGCCGGGCCGGGCAGGGTCAGCTGATCAACACGAAATTCTACACGTACACGTACCAATGCACCGATCTGATCGGCAAACGCATGGTGCCGATCGTGGCCGAGGTCCGCGCGCGCTCGCTGGAGGAATTCGGCCCGCTGCTGCGCCATGCCGGCGAAGAGTATTTTCTGGTGACGAGCGGACGCGTCGCGGTTCACACCGAGTTCTACGCGCCTGAAATCCTGGACGAGGGCGACGGCATCTATCTCGACAGCACCATGGGCCACGCCTACCTCAACGCCGGCGAGGCGGCGTCCGCCAAGGGCGTCTGTCTCTGCACCAGCGAGGCGCCCGATCTCTACGACCAACTTCGCCAGATCGCTTCGCGCGATGCTGCGCCAGTCGGGAATGACGAGCTGCCGCCGTAGCATCCGATGCGGCATGAAACGAAAAACGCCCGGCCAGGCCGGGCGTTTTTATTTTGGGCGCTCGCCCTATTCGCCGCCGCCGAAGCGGCGCGACCACCAGCCGGCGCGCCGCGGGGCTGCCGGCGTCTCGACTGCCGCTTCTTGCGCGGGCTCCGGCGCAGGGACGGGCGGAGCGACCGGCTCCGGCGCAGCCTCAACCGAAGTCGCAGGCTCGCTCGGGCTGCTCGTCAGGAAGCTCACCTTTTCGCGAACGGTGGAGCGGCGTCGCGTGGCCTTGTCGTCGGCTGCGAGCTCGTCTTCCGCGACAGCAGCAGAAGGCGCGGGCTGGGCCGGTGTTTGAACCGGTGCCTGAGGTTCTGGCTGAGAGGTTTCAACGGGCGCGATGTACTCCGAATGCGCAATCGACGGCGCGCTTTCACTCGCGGAGCTGTCGAAATCGGCCACCGCGTCGGTTGCTTCCGACGGCGGATTGCCGCCGAGCTCGTCGCCGATCGATCCGGCAAGCCCTTCCTCAGTGCCGCCGCGCCGACGACGTCCGCCCCTGCGGCCGCGGCGGCGGCGGCGCTCGCCGCTGCCCTGCTGCTCGCCACGGGCGGCCTGTTCTTCGCCGTCCTCGCCATCCTGCTCGGTGTCGCCATCCTCTTCGCCTTCGCCGGCGGCCAGGGCCGGCTCCGGAAGCGTGGCCGGGCTGTCCTCGCGAAGCTCACCGTCGCGCTGACCGCCGCGACCGCGACGACGGCGGCGGCGCTTGCGGCGCTGGCCGTCCCCTTCGGCAGCGGCTTCACCCGACACCTGCTCCTCGCCGAGACCTTCAGTCTCGTCGGTCTCGACTTCGGATTCGGTCTCGAGGTCGAAACCGTCCTCGTCGTCATAGGCCTCTTCGGCCAGGGGCGGCGGGCTTGCGGCCGCCTGTGCCGCGAGCAGTGCCTTGGCGGCTTCCAGCGTATGCACCTGCTCGCCGCGATCGATGACGTAGGCCTGTGGGCCGCTGATGGATTGATCGGCGATGACCGAGAGCGTGACCTTGAAGCCGTTCTCGAGGTCGCGCAGATGGCCGCGCTTGTGGTTCAGCACATAGAGCGCGACGTCGGTGCGGGTGCGGACCACGAGATTGTGGGTCGCGCCCTTCATCAGGATCTCTTCGAGGCCGCGCAGCAGTTGGAGTGCGACCGAAGACACCGAGCGGACATGCCCGGTGCCGCCGCAATGCGGGCAGGGATCGGTCGAAGACTCCAGCACGCTGGCGCGGATGCGCTGGCGCGACATCTCGAGCAGGCCGAAATGCGAGATGCGGCCGACCTGGATGCGCGCGCGATCTTGCCTGAGGCAATCGGACAGCTTGCGCTCGACCGAGCGGTTGTTGCGCTTCTCGTCCATGTCGATGAAGTCGATGACGATCAGGCCGGCGAGGTCGCGCAGGCGGAGCTGGCGGGCGACCTCTTCGGCCGCCTCCAGATTGGTCTTGAGCGCGGTGTCTTCGATATGGTGCTCGCGGGTCGATCGTCCGGAGTTGACGTCGATCGAGACCAGCGCCTCGGTCTGGTTGATCACGATATAGCCGCCGGAGCGAAGCTGCACGGTCGGCGAAAACATCGCATCGAGCTGGCTCTCGACGCCCATGCGCGAGAACAGCGGCTGGCCGTCGCGATATTGCCTGACCGCACTGACATTGGCGGGCATCAGCATCTTCATGAAGTCGCGCGCTTCGCGATAGCCGGCTTCGCCGGCGACCTGAATCTCGTCGATCTCCTTGTTGTAAAGGTCGCGCAGCGAGCGCTTGATCAGCGAGCCTTCCTCGTAGACCAGGGTCGGGGCCTGCGACTTCAGCGTCAGGTCGCGCACCGTCTCCCACATCCGGATCAGATACTCGAAGTCGCGCTTGATCTCGGGCTTGGTGCGGGCGGCGCCTGCGGTGCGCAGGATGATGCCCATGCCCTCGGGCACATCGAGATCCTGCACCACTTCCTTCAGGCGCGAACGATCCTGCGCCGAGGTGATCTTGCGGCTGATGCCGCCGCCGCGCGCGGTGTTCGGCATCAGCACGGCATAGCGGCCGGCGAGCGACAGATAGGTCGTCAGCGCCGCGCCCTTGTTGCCGCGCTCTTCCTTGACCACCTGCACCAGCATCACCTGGCGGCGCTTGATGACTTCTTGGATCTTGTACTGGCGGCGCGGACGGAAGGTGCGCTCCGGCACTTCCTCGAGCACGTCGTCACCGCCGACGGATTCGACGACTTCCTCCTCGGCTTCCTCGCCGTCTTCATCATCCTCGTCGTCTTCACCGGCGGCTTCCGCAGCCTCGCCATGCGGCGCCTCGACCGTTTCGTCGGCGGCGTAAATCGCATCGGCAGGCTCGGTGACGGAGGTCACGGCTTCGGCAAACGCTTCGCCATGGGCTTCGACGGCAGGCGCTTCGTGAGGCTCGGCAACGGTCTCGGCCGCAACCACGGGCTCGGCGCCAACAGCCGCGACCGGCGCGGGCGTCTCGTCTGCGTGATGATCGTGCGCGTGGTCATGACCATGCTCGTCATGATCATGCGCGTGCTCGTCATCATGTGCGTGCGGATGATCACGGTGGCCATGATCATCGTGCTCGTGATCGTCATGCCCGTGATCGTCGTGATCATGGTCATGATGATCGTGATCGTGATCTTCGTGCTCGCCGTGATGCTCGGCATCGGCGTGTAGGTGCTCGCCCTCGGACGGCGCACCCTCGGCGTGTTCGGGCAGGGGCTGGCCTTCGACCGGCTGGGCGGCAGGATCGGCGCCGGCGTCGAGACCCTCGACGATGTCGCTGCGGACGCGCTCGCCATGACCGCGGCGGCGGGCATTGCGGTGGCGCGAGCGGCGGCGGCCATGGGAGCGGTTCTCGCTCTCTTCCTCGGCTTCGCGATGGGCCTGCTCTTCGGCCTCGATCAGAGCCTGCCGGTCGGCGACAGGGATCTGGTAGTAGTCGGGATGGATTTCGCTGAAGGCGAGGAAGCCATGGCGGTTGCCGCCATATTCAACGAAGGCGGCCTGGAGCGAGGGTTCGACCCTGGTGACCTTGGCGAGGTAGATATTCCCGCGCAGTTGCTTGCGTTGTGCGGTCTCGAAGTCAAACTCTTCGACGCGATTGCCGCGGACCACGACGACCCGGGTCTCTTCCGGGTGGGTGGCATCGATCAACATCTTGTTGGGCATGTCTTAACTCTTGGCGGCGGTGGGCGCGGTTCACCGTGGGCGCGAAGAGCGCTGCCGGGTGACGCGACGGTCCACCTGATTCGGGGGTGAGGGGAAGGCCGAAACGCCGTCTCTCGCGCCTTGCCGAACCGGAAGCTTCAGGACCGAAGCGGCGCGCGGGATTTGCACTCCGCAGCGTCGCGAAAGGTCCTTCAGAATTCGTCGGCACAGTCTGGCGCATCAAGCGTCGGCCCGTATGAAACATCGGGCGGCGGGGCCGCCCCTCAATCAGTTGCTGCTGGCCAGGCATGGCGCGAGCGCGCTCGCCTTGGGGACTTGCGAACCGCCCCCTTGGGATCAAGGGACCGGGTAACGAGTTACGTCGCTGTCAGAACCGTTCCGGAAACGTGGTGGTAACCGGAAACCGTCCGCCGCCGGAGCTTGCCCCCGTTCCGTCTCGCTGCCGCGCACCGCGCTGGTCTTCGAGGGGAACGGAAAACGCTGGAATTCCCAAACCTTGGGAGTTCCGGCGCTGCACCGGGAGGCTGAATGCGACACAACCGGAAATATCGGCCGTCAGCATTCCGTACATACGAGGAATGGGGCATCCGTGCAAGGGAGCGTCGCACGCCGGTCACAGTCGGAGAGTTTTGCGTTTGTGTCATTAAGGATCGATTAACCCTGTGGTTCTAATGCGTTAAAGAGGGCCGCTCGGAGGCACGGATTCGGTGGCGAGCCGCACAAATCAACGGGTTTTGCTGGGGTTTGCGCTGCTGTGCGCCGCGGTAGTGCCGTGCGGCGATTCCTCGCGCCTGAATGCGGCCGAAAGCCCATCGCAACCCTCTGTCGCGACGGCGAATTTCCCGGTCGCCACGGCTGCGCGCCTGGCTGGTGACAGCAAGCAGACCCGCTTCATTCTCGACCTTGACCAGACCGTCAGTTTCCGCACCGCGACGCTCGCCGATCCCTACCGGGTCGTGGTCGACATCCCCCAGGTCAATTTTCAGCTGGCGCCGGGGAGTGGAGCCGGGCGAGGGCTGGTCAAGGCGTTTCGCTATGGGCTCGTGATGCCCGGCGGCTCCCGAATCGTATTCGACCTGACCGGTCCCGCCAAGATCGCCAATTCCTACGTGCTCGAGGCGGCCAATGGTCAGCCGGCCAGGCTGGTGCTCGAACTGGAGGAGGTCGATCGCGCCACCTTCGTGCAGACGCCGGTCCCGGAGAATCGCCCTGAATTGCGGCCGGCCATCGCCGCGCTGCCGCCGGCGGCAGTTTCCGCTGTGCCGGAACCGGCGCCGCAGAAGCCGGGGACCGCTTCCAACGGCCGTCCGGTCGTCGTCATCGATCCCGGCCATGGCGGCATCGACAACGGCACCCAGTCGAGCGGCGAGAGCGAGAAGAACCTGGTGCTCGCCTTTGGCCTCGCGCTGCGCGACCGGCTGGAAAAATCAGGCAAATACCGGGTGGTCATGACGCGGGACGACGACACCTTCATTCCGCTCAATGACCGGCCCAAGGTCGCCCGCAATCTGAACGCTGCGCTGTTCGTGTCGATCCACGCCGACGCGCTGCCGAAGGCCGAGGGCGATGCCCAGGGCGCCACCATCTACACGCTCTCGGACAAGGCCTCGGACGCCGAGGCGCAGCGGCTGGCCGACGCCGAAAACCGCGCCGATGCGATTGCCGGCTTCAATCTGGCGGAAGAGCCGACCGATGTCGCCGACATCCTGATCGATCTCACGCAGCGGGAAACCCGCACCTTTTCAAACCGTTTTGCCCATTTGCTGATGGGCGAAATGAAGTCGACAGTGCGGATGCACAAGCATCCCCTGAAGTCGGCCGGCTTCCGGGTGCTGAAGGCTCCTGACGTTCCGTCGGTCCTGGTCGAGATCGGCTATGTCTCCAACAAGGGCGATCTCGAGCACCTCGTGTCCGAGGGCTGGCGCTCCAAGGCAGTCGGCTCGATGGCCCAGGCAATCGATACCTTCCTGGCCAAGCGGATGGCGACGGCAGGCGCCGGGAATTAAGAAGGGAATGCCGGATCAGCCGTTAAGCCCTAGTTTGGCCACAGCGGACGCCTTATAAAAACGACGCAGGGGGTTCCGGAATCGACGAGAATCCCGTTCGGCAGGCGTCTTTCGGTCCGGCATTGATGGTATTGAGTAGGCCGGTGAATTCGCGACGTGAGGACGGCGCCCGTTTGGGGTGCCTTGTTTTAGGTGCCTTTGGGCTGATCCTGGAATTGAACGGATAAACACATAATGCGCTTGCTTGTGCGGTTCATGGGCTTCCTGTTCGCCGCGGGAACGGTGGTGTTCCTTGTCGGTGTCGGTGCCGTGGCAGGCCTGATCTGGCATTTCTCCAAGGACTTGCCCGACTACTCTCAGCTTCAGGATTACGAGCCGCCGGTAATGACGCGCGTGCACGCGGTCGACGGCTCGCTGCTCGGCGAATACGCCAAGGAGCGCCGGCTCTATTTGCCGATCCAGGCGGTGCCGAAGCTCGTGATCAACGCCTTCCTCGCCGCCGAAGACAAGAATTTCTACGAGCATGGCGGCATCGACTACACCGGCATGGCGCGCGCGGGTCTGCTTTATCTTCAGAACTACGGCTCCAACCGCCGTCCGCAAGGTGCCTCCACGATCACCCAGCAGGTCGCCAAGAATTTCCTGCTGACCAACGAGGTCTCTTTCTCGCGCAAGATCAAGGAAGCCTTGCTCGCGATGCGCATCGAGAAGACCTATTCGAAGGACAAGATCCTCGAGCTGTATCTGAACGAAATCTATCTCGGCCTCGGCGCCTACGGCATCGCCGCCGCCTCGCTGGTCTATTTCGACAAGTCGGTGAATGAGCTCACCGTGGCGGAGGCTTCCTACCTCGCGGCGCTGCCGAAGATGCCGGCGACGCTGCATCCGGTGCGCAACCGCGATCGCGCCATCGAGCGCCGCAACTACGTGATCGACCGTCTCCAGGAGAACGGCTGGATCAAGCAGGCTGACGCCGACAAGGCGCGCAAGGAGCCGCTGGTCGTCACCAGCCGTTCCAACGGTGCCCACACCTTCGCCGGCGAATATTTCGCCGAGGAAGTCCGCCGCGACATCTTCGAGCGCTACGGCGAGAAGAAGCTGTACGAGGGCGGCCTCTCGGTCCGCACCACGCTCGATCCGAAGATCCAGGTCATGGCCCGCAAGACCATGGTCACCGGTCTCGTGAACTATGACGAGCAGCAGGGCTATCGCGGCGCCATCAGCAAGCTCGATATCTCGGGCGACTGGGGCGTGAAGCTCGCGGAGATCAAGTCGCTCTCCGACATCTCGCCGTGGCGCATGGCGGTGGTGCTGGAAACCAGCGACCAGTCGGCGCGCATCGGCTTCCAGCCGAACCGCGAACTCGGCGGCGCCGTCAGCAAGCAGCGCGAGACCGGTCTCGTGACGCTCGACGGTGTGCGCTGGGCGCGGGCGACGCAGGGCAACGCCAAGGGCAAGACGCCGACCTCGGTGGCGCAGGTGCTGCAGCCCGGCGACGTGATCTATGCCGATCCGCTCTACACCAAGGAGGGGCAGCCGGTCGAAGGTCAGTACCGTCTTCGCCAGATCCCCGAAGTGTCGGGCGCAATGGTGGTGATGGACCCCTGGACCGGCCGCGTGCTCGCGATGGTCGGCGGCTTCTCGTTCGACCAGAGCCAGTTCAACCGCGCCACGCAGGCCTACCGGCAGCCTGGGTCGTCGTTCAAGCCGATCGTCTATTCGGCCGCGCTCGACAACGGCTACACGCCGTCAACCGTCGTGCTCGACGCGCCGATCGAGATCGATCAGGGGCAGGGCGCCGGCGTGTGGCGGCCTGAAAACTTCTCGGCGAACAAATATCAGGGGCCGGTGACGCTGCGGAACGCGCTGCGGCAGTCACTCAATACGGTGACCGTGCGGCTTGCGCAGGACATCGGCATGCCCCTGATCGGCGAATATGCGCGCCGCTTCGGCGTCTATGACGAGCTGCCGAACTATCTCTCCTACGCACTCGGCGCCGGCGAGACGACGGCGATGCGCATGGTCACGGCCTATTCGATGATCGCCAATGGCGGGCGCCGCGTGAAGCCGACCCTGATCGACCGTATCCAGGACCGCTACGGCCACACCATCTTCAAGCACGACCAGCGCGAATGCCGCGGCTGCGATGCGCCCGGCGGCTGGAAGAACCAGCCCGAGCCGCAGCTGATCGACCGCCGCGAGCAGGTGCTGGACTCCATGACCGCCTATCAGATCACCGAGCTGATGGAAGGCGTGGTGCAGGCCGGTACTGCGACCGTGGTGAGGGAGGTCGGCAAGCCGATCGCCGGCAAGACGGGCACGACCAACGAGGCCAAGGATGCCTGGTTCGTCGGCTTCTCGCCTGACATCGCAGTCGCGATCTACATGGGTTACGACAAGCCGCGTCCGCTCGGCAAAGGCAACGCCGCGACCGGCGGCCATCTGGCGGCTCCGATCGCGCGCGACTTCCTCAAACTCGCGCTCGCCGACAAGCCCGCCGTTCCGTTCAAGGTGCCGGCCGGCATCAAGCTGATCCGCGTCGTCGCCAAGACCGGCATGCGCGCCGGCCCCGGCGAGACCGGCGGAACCATTCTGGAAGCCTTCAAGCCGGGCACGGCGCCGCCGGACAATTACTCGGTGATCGGCGTTGCCGACGCCGATGGGCGCGGCGGCGTGCCGGCGTCGCAGCAACAGCAGCCGGATTCCGGCTTCTTCATGCGGCCGGGCACCGGCGGGCTGTACTAAGGCTTAGGACAAGGCAAACGAACCCTGTTCCGGCGGTTGCGCTTTGGCGCTGCCGCCGTTACATCCCGTTGCAATCGAACGCGGACCCATTCCGCGACATCAGAGAACCACATGCGCGCCGAAATCGAACGGTTGGTAGAAGAGATCAAGCAGTCAGTCGGGCTGCTGAGGAGGCATCTTTGACGTCGAGAAATCGACGGCGCGCCTCGCTGAGCTGAACAAGCTCGCAGAAGATCCCAACCTCTGGAACGATCCCCAGAAAGCCCAGAAGCTGATGCAGGAGCGCACCTCGCTGGAGGATTCGCTCTCGGGCATCGGCAAGGTCGAGCAGGAGCTCGAAGACGACATCGGCATGATCGAACTCGGCGAGGCCGAGGGCGATACCGGTGTCGTGGCCGAGGCTGAAGCCGCGCTCAAGAACCTCAAGAAGGAAGTGGCGCGGCGCGAGCTCGAGGCGCTGTTGTCGGGCGAGGCCGACCGCTTCGATTCCTATCTCGAGGTCCATGCCGGCGCCGGCGGCACCGAGAGCCAGGATTGGGCGCAGATGCTGCTGCGCATGTACACGCGCTGGGCCGAAAATCACGGCTTCAAGGTCGAATACCTCGAAGAGTCCGAGGGCGAAGAGGCCGGCATCAAATCGGCGACCATCCAGATCTCCGGCCACAATGCCTATGGCTGGCTGAAGACGGAGGCCGGCGTGCATCGTCTCGTTCGCATCTCGCCGTTCGATTCCAACGCGCGGCGGCACACCTCGTTCTCGAGCGTGCAGGTCTTCCCCGTCATCGACGACAGCATCAAGATCGACATCAAGGAATCCGACGTCCGTACCGACACCATGCGCTCGGGCGGCGCCGGCGGCCAGCACGTCAACAAGACCGAATCCGCGGTGCGCCTGACGCATATCCCGACCGGCGTCGCGGTGGTCTGTCAGGCCGGCCGTTCCCAGCACAAGAACCGGGCGCAGGCCTGGGACATGCTGCGCGCGCGCCTGTACGAGATCGAGCTGAAGAAGCGCGAGGAGAAGGCTGCCGCTGACCAGGCCGCCAAGACCGATATCGGCTGGGGTCACCAGATCCGCTCCTATGTGCTGCAGCCCTACCAGATGGTGAAGGATTTGCGCACGGGCGTGCAGACCTCCGACACCTCCGGTGTGCTCAACGGCGAGCTCGACGACTTCATGGCCGCGACCCTGGCGCAGCGCGCCTTCGGGACCACCGCCGGCGATGTCCAGGACGTGGACTGATCATGCCCCGCGTCGCCTTCATCGGATTGGGGCGGATGGGCCACGGCATGGCCGGCCGCTATCTCGATGCCGGCTTCACGGTGACGCTGTGGAATCGCAGCAAGGCCAAGGCGGAAGATCTGATCGCGCGCGGCGCGAAGTGGGCGACGTCGCCTGAGGATGCCGCGATCGATGCCGACGCGGTCGTGGCCATGGTCGCCGATGACGAGGCCTCGCGCGCGGTCTGGCTCGGGCCCAAGGGCGCGGCCAAGGCGATGAAATCAGGCACCATCGCGATCGAGTGCTCCACCGTCTCCTATGATCACGCCCGCGAGATGGGCCGCGAGATGAACGCGCGTGGCCTGATCTATGTCGATTGCCCCGTGACGGGTGCGCCGGATGCGGCTGCAAGCGGAAAGCTGACGCTGCTGGTCGGCGCGGATGCTGCCGACCTCGATCGCGTGCGGCCTTATCTCGAACCGATCGGCGCGACCATCCGCCATTTCGGCGCGGTCGGCGCCGGCACGGTCTACAAGCTCATCAACAATCTCCTGGGCGCGATCCAGATCGCGGGCCTCGCCGAAGGGCTCGCGATCGCCGAGCAGGCCGGGCTCGACATGAAGCTGGTGCTGGAGTCGATCCAGGCGGGTGTTGCCGCCAGCCCCCAGGTCCAGCGTCATTCCAAGCGCATGGTGGCGCGCGACTTCAGCCACGCGACCTTCACGACGGCGTTGCGGCACAAGGATGCGGCCTATGCCGTCAGGCTCGCCGAGAGCCTGCTGGCCGATAAGCCGCTGGTCGCGCACGCCGCGGTCGAGTCCTACGCGCGGGCGACGGCGGCGATGCCGGACGAGGACGAAGGCAGGATGATCGAGCTGGTGTCGCGGCCGAGAAAGCCGTCTTAATCGGGAAGTTCGACATGGGGCAGCCTCGATCGGAACGCGGTCTCGGCATTGCCCTCGTTGCTGCGGCGGCGATTGCCTGGAGCACGGCGCCGTTCTTCACGCGGCTGTTGCCGTTCGATCCCTGGACCATCCTGTTCTGGCGCGGCCTGTTCGGCGGCAGCCTGATCTCGGCGATTCTCGTCCTGATGCAGGGGCGCGGCGCGCTCGGGCAATTGGTGGTGCCGGGACGCGGCGGTTTGCTCGTCGCCTCTCTGTCCGCCATCGGCATGATCTCGTTCATCCCCGCGCTGCAGATGACCAAGGTGATGAACGTCGCGGTGCTGATCGCAACCCAGCCGTTCGTTGCGGCGGCATTGGCATGGCTGTGGCTCGGCGAAGCCGCGACACGGCGCACGCTGATCGCGAGCCTCGTTGCGTTTGCCGGCGTGGCCATCACCGTCGGCGGCATCCAGGCCGGCGCCGATGTCGGCGGCGTGGCGTTGAGCTGTCTCATGGTGCTCGCCATATCGGCCATGACGGTCGTGGTTCGGCGCCATCGCGAGACGTCGATGGTGGCGGCGGCTGCGCTCTCGAATTTCATCGGCAGCCTCGTCAGCCTGCCGCTCGCCCACGACATCGCCCATGTCGGCGGCCACAACCTCACGATCCTCGCGATGTTCGGCTGTCTCCAGGTCGCGCTCGGCCTGACCTTCTATATGCTCGGCTCGCGCCTGTTGCCGTCAGGGCAGGCATCGCTGATCGCCACGCTGGAGACGCCGTTGATGGCGTTCTGGATCTGGGTCGCTTTCCGCGAGGTGCCGGCCGTGCATGCGCTTGTTGGCGGGGCGCTGGTGATCGGGGCGGTGATCGCCGATATCGCTGGGACCGCGCAGAAGCGCGAAGAAGTCTGACTGGCCAACTTCTGAGAGTGACATTTGGGGCAATTGTCATTTCGAAAGCTGAACGAAGGATGGAACGCAGAGCCGAATGCTCCGTGGCCGCACGTGGCCATATCCGGCCATGACGTCCTGCTGAGCTTCCTGCTCAACCCTTTTCAATTCACGTCGTTTGCGGAGGAGGACCAAGGCATCCTTCGCTTTAGCAATTGCGTCCGGTATCGCCTCGGAGCGACCAACGATGAGGGGTGGTCTCGCGGACAATGCCGTTACAGCAAGTTGGCGCCACGCTGGGGCGAATTCTACGAGATTGCGGGTTGTGATCCCCATATGATGGATCCGATAGACTGGGAGCTCGTGGGCGGGACTTCGACGTCGTCGCGTCATTTTCTGTTCTATTTCCGCGATGAGACGTTCGAATGCATGGCCGCCGATTGGACATTCGAGCCCGTCTTGGAAAATGCCCTTATCCGGAAGCTGCGCGTTGGCTGAGGCGAACGGTGCTTCCCAACCCTCGTCTGATCGGAAATCGGGTGGCGTTGCCAGCCGGTCTCGCCTAGGTCGGCCGCCGAGGTGAAGCGCATGCCCCTGAACGATAAACGGATCGACGCGCGAGACTGGTCGCTGCTCGCATTGCTGTCGATCCTTTGGGGCGGCTCGTTCTTCTTCAACGGCGCTGCGCTCCGCGAGTTGCCACCGCTGACGCTGGTGTTCCTGCGCGTGGTCCTCGGCGCGGCCATGCTGTTGCCGCTGCTGCGCATGCAGGGGATCAGCTTTCCCAAGGGCGTCGCCGGCTGGACGCCGTTCCTTGCGATCGGACTGCTCAACAACGTCATTCCGTTCTCGCTGATCGTGATCGGCCAGACCTTCATCCCGAGCGGACTGGCGTCGATCCTGAATGCGACCACGCCGCTGTTCACGGTCCTGGTAATGGCCGCCTCGGGCGAAGAGGCGTTGCAGGCGCGGCGGGTGGCTGGCGTGGCGCTGGGTCTCGCGGGCGTGGTCATTTTGCGGGGCTGGGGGATCGAGGCGCGGACCGGGCAGGGGATCGGCATCCTGCTCTGTCTCGGGGGCGCGCTCAGCTATGGCTTTGCGGCGCTCGCGGCGCGACGGCTCCTGAAAGACTCCCCGCCGCTCGGGACGGCGACGTTTCAACTCTCGGCATCGACGGTGATGATGGCAATCGTCGCCGCCACGGTCGAGCAGCCGTGGCGACACCCGCTGCCGGGCCTAGCGACCTGGCTTGCCGTGCTCGGCCTTGCTGCGTTCTCGACCGCGCTCGCCTACATCGTGTTCTTTCAGATCATACGACGCTCCGGCGCGACCAACGTGATGCTGGTGACGCTTCTCATTCCGGTGACCGCGATCCTGCTGGGATGGCTGGTGCTGGGTGAGCCGATCTCCTTGCGTGAGATCGCCGGTGCGATCGTCATCGGCAGCGCGTTGATCGTGATCGACGGACGCGCTCTGAGAATGTTGCAGCGCGCTCGATAAGTTCCCAGGGCGAGCGTTTCATTCGGCGGAAGATCCTGCCGCTTGCCATTCGCCGGCCGCCTTGCGACACTGCCCACAAAATAAAAATGACATAGGGGAGAGAACGATGCCGGGTCGTTGCGAAAACCTTGCTGCCCTCGCCATGCTTGCCGTCGCCGTACTCGCCGCGACACCGGTCGTGGCGCAGAAGAAATACGACCCCGGCGCCAGCGACACCGAAATCAAGATCGGCAACATCATGCCCTATAGCGGGCCGGCGTCGTCCTATGGCGTGATCGGCAGGACCGAGGCCGCGTTCTTCAAGATGGTCAACGATCAGGGCGGCATCAATGGCCGCAAGATCAATTTCGTCAGCTATGACGATGCCTATTCGCCGCCGAAGGCGATCGAGCAGGCGCGCAAGCTGGTCGAGAGCGACGAGGTGCTGTTGATCTTCCAGGCGCTCGGCACACCCTCGAACTCGGCGATCATGAAATACATGAACGCCAAGAAGGTGCCGCAGCTCTTCGTCGCCTCCGGAGGCACCAAGTTCGGCGATCCCAAGAACTTTCCCTGGACCATGGGATTCCAGCCGAACTACCAGAGCGAAGGGCGGATCTACGCAAAATACATCCGCGATCATTTTCCGAACGGCAAGATTGCCGTGTTCTGGCAGAACGACGACGCCGGCAAGGATCAGTTCAAGGGTTTGAAGGACGGCCTCGGCGACAAGGCTGACATGATCATCGCCGACAAATCCTACGAAGTCAGCGATCCCTCGATCGACTCGCAGATCGTCGCCCTGCACGATTCCGGCGCCGATATCTTCTTCTCATGGGCCGCGCCCAAAGGCTCGGCGCAAGCGATCCGCAAAGTGGGCGAGCTCGGCTGGAAGCCCAAATTTTTCCTGGCGAACACCGCAACGTCGATTGCCTCGGTGCTCAAGCCTGCGGGGCTCGACTATTCCAAGGACATCATCTCGACCGCTTATTTGAAGGATCCGACCGACCCGACCTGGGACAAGGATCCGGCGGTGATCGCGTGGCGCGCGTTCATGGACAAATATTATCCCGACGGCGACAAGACGAATGCCAATAATCTCTACGGCTACGTGGAGGCCGAAGCGATGGCACAGGTGCTGAAGCAGTGCGGCGACAATCTCACGCGCGAGAACGTCATGAAGCAGGCGGCAAACCTGAAGGATTTCCACACCGACCTGATGCTGCCCGGCATCATGGTCAATACCTCACCCGATGACTATTTCCCGATCGAGCAGATGCAGCTGATGCGCTTCAACGGGCAGGTCTGGGAGCTGTTCGGCGACGTCATTACCGGAGAGGTCGGCCACGAGCATGGCCAATAGTGACAGGCTCAGCCCGCGCTCAGCCGTACGCCGGCGCGCAAGAATTTCTGCGGGTCGACGGCTTCCCCGTCGATGCGGGTTTCATAGTGCAGATGCGGGCCGGTCGAGCGGCCGGTCGAGCCGACGAGGCCGATGACCTGGCCGATCCTCACGATCTCGCCGACCTTCACATTGATCTCGGAGAGATGACCGTAGCGGGTCGATAGACCATTGCCGTGATCGACCTCGACCATGCGGCCGTAACCACCGGACCAGCCGGCCGAAACCACCTTGCCGTTGGCCGTGACGCGGGCGGGATCGCCGGTCGCGGCGCGGAAGTCGAGGCCGGTATGCATCGCAGGCCGGCCGAGGAAGGGATCGCTGCGCACGCCGAAGCCCGAGGTGAACTCGACTTCGCCGACGACAGGCTTGCGATAGGGCACTTGCGCCAGCGTGCGATTGAGTCGGTCCATTTCGGCGCGCGTGACATTGATACGATAGAGCTGCTTCTCGAAGGGACCCGCGTTCGCAGTGAGTTTCACCGGTACGAACGGGCCGCCCATCGGGGCGCGCGGCACGGCGGCCTCGAGACTGGCGAGGTTCAGGCCGAGGTCGCTGACGACGCCGCGCATGCGCCGCATCCGCGAATCCATGCCTTCCTCGACGGCGTTGAGCGCCGCGACCTGGCGGCGCTCAACCTGATCGAGCGAGGTCGTGAGCCGAACCAGGACGTTGTCAAAACCCTGGTTCTTGGCGAATTGATTGACCGGCGCGCTGGTCGCGGCCGGGGCGCGGGATTCGAGCCGTGCTTCGCGGTCAGGCGGCGCCACGAAAATGACGGTGTCGCTGATCGGCGATGGCTTGGGCGTGCCCTGCGTCGTCTGTGCCGAATCGCCGCGCTGCGGCGTCGAGCGCGGGATTGATCCGGTCACGTCGGGCATGGCGCCAAGCGCCGTGGCCCGGGATTCCAGCGCCGTCTGGCGCTTCATGATCTGGTCGAGCTTCTGATCGAACTGCTCCTGGTCGAGCAGCTGCCGGCTGGTGGCGCGGTCGACCTTGGCGCGGAGCTCGGCGATACGATCTTCATAGGCGTATTGCATCTCGGCCTGGCGGGCGATCAGCCGGGTCAGCACGTCGTCGCGGAAGGCGAAATAGGTGGCGGTCGCCGCCGACCACAGCCCGAGCAGGACCACGGTGCCGACCACGATCCAGAACACCACCGGCCCGAGGCGAACCTGCTTGCCGTGATGCTGGATGGTGTAGGCGTCGTCGGTGTCGGGGAGGGGAATGGCGGCTGCCGCGACAGGGGCGGCACGACGCTGGTAGGCCCGTCCGTGGTCGTGGGGATGATGCTGGGGGTACTGCGAATATTGGGCAGAACTTTTCGACATCGGCACTCCCGCGCCGGTCGGAACGGTTCCTTGCGGCCAAATTGCCGCGGCAATCTGGGCCCGTCATGGTTAATTTTCCGGAAACGGGAGCGCTCGATTTTAACGGGCTGGTTAAAGACTTGTTGCCGTAGCCAGCACCTCATCAGCATGGCCGTCGACCCGGACATTGCGCCAGACCCTGGCCACCTTGCCGTCGGCGCCGATCAGCACCGTGGTGCGAAGAATCCCAACGAACTTCTTGCCATACATGGATTTTTCGCCCCAGGCGCCATAAGCCTCCAACATCTCGTGGGCTTCATCCGAGATCAGGGGGATGCCGAGGCTGTGCTTGTCGCGAAACTTCTCCTGGGCCTTTAACGGATCGGCCGAAATCCCCAGCACGGCGGTGCCGGCAGAGGTGAAGGCGTCCTTGAGGCGGGTGAAGTCAATCGCCTCACGGGTGCAGCCTGGCGTGTCGGCGCGGGGATAGAAGAACAAGACCAGCTTCTGGCCGGCATAATCCGACAGGGTAACCACATTGCCGCCGTCCCGGGGCAGGCGGAATGCCGGGGCCTTCTGGCCCTCGATCAAAGCTGACTTGGTGCCTGACGTCGCAGTGGCTGGCTTGGAAGCCTTTTCAGAAGATTTTAACCGTTTCGATGCGGCCTTATGCGATGCTGTCTTTGCACCCGTTGGGCCCGGTTTGGCCGCCGATGCGGGCTGTGTTTTCGCGCTGCGTGTTTGAGTCGATGCCCGTGTTTTCAAGGGATTCTTCTTGACGGTCGAACTGCCGGAGGGCGATTTGGACAATTTCTTTCGGGATTTCTTGGACATACGCCTTCCTTTCGTCGCTTTCGGCGGGTCAACCAAAGCGGTATTGCAGCTCTCGTCCGGTGTGCCGGATTCGCGCCCTCGGCTGGGCAAGTTTGGCGGCGCCGGAGTATGGTTACAAGGAATTCCACGCACCACCCCACTGCTCGTTGAACGCGCTCCCGGGGCGAAATGACGAACAGCAGGAACATCAGAAGTATGGCTGCAATGCCGGGGCGGGGAGCGTCGATCCCTGTCGATGGCTGCGGTCCCGGTGGCGCTCAATCCTACGATGGGCGCCTGCATCGAGAGGCAATGGCAAGGAATACGTCGCCCCAGGATCACATCAGGGATTTCGATCGGCACGGCGGCCATCATGAGCAGCCGGAATGGGACGAGGCCGACTGGGATCAAGATCAGGAGGAGGAGGCGGGCCATCGCGCACGCCGCCTGCTGTCGCGTTCCAGTTCGCGCTTCCAGGTTGGTGACGGCTTCTCGTCGGTCCGGCGGATGCTGCCGAGCGGACGCTGGATTCGCCGGGTATCCGTCGTTCTCGGCGCCTTGATCGTCATCTTCGTCGGTTGCTTCGGTGCGCTGTGGTGGCGGCTCGGCGCCGGCCCCATCAATCTCGACATGGCAACGCCGTGGCTGGCCGCGGCGATCGAGGACAATATCGGCCACGGCAACACCGTGGAGGTCGGTGGCACCCAGATCGAGCGCGCCGGACGCATCCGGATTGCCGTGCGCATCCGCGACATCGTTGTTCGCGATCATGATCATGCCATTGTCGCCAGCGCGCCGAAGGCCGAGGTCAGGCTGTCGGGAGCGGCGCTTCTCATGGGGCATCTGCGCGCCGAAAGTCTCAACCTCGTCGATGCCGAGCTCGCGATCCGGATCGCGCCTGACGGAACCGTCACGGTGTCGGCCGGCGATACGGCAAAGCCGCTTGCCACCGGCGTCGCGTCCAAGAAGGAGGCCGGCCTGCCGCCGACATTCCCCCGCAACGGTATTCCGCCGCCGCCGTTCGGGATGGCGCCTGCGACGCCGGACGCATCGCAGGCCGCGCCTCAGACCACGGCGCAGAGTGGAATCCTTCAGGGCCTCGATTGGCTCGACAGCCTGAGCATGACCGGGCTCGACGGCCAGAACCTGAACGAGATCGGCCTCAAGAACGGCAACCTGATTGTCGACGACCAGCAGCGCGGCAGCAAATGGTCGTTCGAGAACATCACGCTCAGCCTGCGCCGACCGAGCCATGGCGGCGTCACGCTCAGCCTTGGCGAGGAGGGCGCCCACCCATGGTTGCTGCGCGCCACGATCGGCCCGGCCGAGAACGGCGTGCGCTCGGTCGATATCCGGGCCGACAAGGTCTCGACCTCCAACATCCTGCTCGCGATGCGGGTGAAGGACCTGACCTATACGGCCGATCTGCCGCTGACCGGCGAGTTGAAGGGTGAGCTCGGCCGCGACGGCGTGCCGACATTCTTCCGCGGCAAGGTCACCGTGGGCGCGGGCAACATCATCGACACCGACACGCCCGATTATCCGATGGCGATCGACTCGGCCGAGATCAATGTCGAATGGGATGCCAATCGGCGGGTGCTGGTCGCACCGTTCAAGATCCTTTCGGGCTCGAACCGTCTGACGCTGCTGGCCCATCTGGAGCCGCCCAACGGCACCGTGAACGACTGGCAGCTCGGCTTCAGCGGCGGCTCGATCCTGCTCGGCGGCATCGACAACGAGCCGCCGCTCGTCTTCAACCGCATCGCGATCGGCTTCCGCTTCGATACCGATCACAAGCGCATGCTGCTGACGCAGGCCGACATCTCCAATGGCGAGATCGGTATCGCTGGCACGGGCGCGATCGACTATTCGGGCGAACCGCGGCTGACGCTCGGCTTTGCGGGAACGCCGATGTCGGCCTCCGCGCTGAAGCGGATGTGGCCGACGCTGATCGTCCCGGAGCTGCGCCAATGGGTGATCGAGCGGATCGAGCGCGGCACGCTCCAGCGCATCGAGATCGGGGTCAACTCGCCGACGCGTAACCTTCCACGCAAAGGACCGCCAATTCCCGACGACGGTCTCTCGGTCAACATCGTGGCGAGCGGCGTCGCGGTTCGTCCCGTCGACGGCATGCCTGTCGTGCACGATGCCGACCTCAAGGCGCACGTGACCGGACGCACGGCCACCGTGAATATCGGACAGGGCATTGCCGACACGCCCGCGGGGCGCAAGATCACGATCTCCGACTTCACGTTCGAGGTGCCGGACATGGCGCCGAAGCCGTCACCCTCGCGGACCCGCTTCCGTGTCGATGGCCCGGTGCCGGCGGCGGCCGAAATGCTGTCCAATGACCGCTTAAGCGATCTGTCGTCGACCGTCGTCGATCCCAACGCCAGCAAGGGTACGTTCACGGCCAACATCCAGCTCGGCCTGCCGGTCAAGGGTGAGCTGACCAAGGCGGACACCGTCTATGCCGTCACTGCCGATCTCAACGGCTTTGCCGCCGACAAGCTGGTGATGAACCAGAAGCTCGAGGCCAACAATCTCAAGATCGTCGCCAACAACCAGGGTTATCAGGTCAAGGGCGACGTCAAGATCAACGGGCAGGCGGCCTCGCTCGACTACCGCAAGGCGACCGATGGCGATGCGGACGTCAAGCTGCAGGCGACGCTGGACGATGCCAGCCGTGCGCGCCTCGGCTTCGATCTCAGTCCCGCCGTCAGCGGATCGGTCCCGGTCAAGGTGTCGGGCAAGATTGCCGGCGGTCCCGACGCGACGACGAAGCTCGGCATCGAGGTGGACCTGACATCGGCCAAGCTCGACAATATCCTTCCCGGCTGGGTCAAGCTGCCCGGCAAGTCGAGCAAGGCGACATTCAAGGTGGTGCCGACGGCACAATCGACGCGGCTCGAAGACATCGTCATCGAAGGCGGCGGCGCCTCGATCAAGGGCTCGCTGGAGGTCGATCCGAACGGCGATCTGATGAACGCCAACTTCCCGATCTATGCGCCGTCCGACGGAGACAAGACGTCGTTGAAGGTCGAGCGTGGTCAGGACGGCGTGGTCCGCGGTACCATGCGCGGCGACGTGTTCGACGGCCGCGGCTTCCTGAAGTCGGCGATCTCAGGCAATTCCAAGGACGACAGCAAGAGCAAGCTGAAGAACGTCGATTTCGACATCGACGTGAAGCTCGGCACTGTCATGGGGTTCAACGGCGAGGCGATGCGCAGCGTCGATGCCAAGATGTCGAAGCGCAGTGGGGCCATCAAGGCGTTCGCGCTGAGCGGCAGGATCGGCCAGAACACCCCTGTGGCAGCAGATCTGCGCGGCGGCCGCGCGCAGGGCAGCCGCGAGGTGATCTATCTCCAGACCAATGACGCCGGCGCGCTGCTGAAGTTCACCGACACTTATACCAAGGCGGTCGGCGGCCAGATGGTCGTGGCGATGGAGCCGCCGACGTCCGAGCCGAACACGGCGCGCGAGGGGCTCATCAACGTGCGCGACTTCACGGTGAAGGGCGAGGCGCAGCTCGAGCGCGTCGCCGCGGGCGCCCCGAACGGCACCGGCAATGGCATTTCCTTCAGCGCGCTCCGCGCCGAGTTCATCCGCCAGAACGGCGCATTGACCATCCGCGACGGCGTGGTCAAGGGCCCGATGATCGGCGCCACCATCGAGGGCTCGATCGACTATCCCGGCAACCAGGTGTGCATGAGCGGTACCTTCGTGCCGATGTACGGGTTGAACAACATGTTCGGACAGATTCCGGTGCTCGGGTTGTTCCTGGGGGCTGGCGACAAGGAGGGACTGATCGGCGTGACCTACGAGGTCGTCGGCACGCCGGCCGCACCCGTGATGCGCGTCAATCCAATCTCGGCCATATTTCCCGGCGTGACCCGCAAGATCATGGAGTTCAACACCGGCAAGCAGAACACGCCGTTCGACGATCAGTTGCCGTCGTCGCAGTCCGGCGACAGCCCGACGGGGTCGGCAAGGCAGCTGTCGAGCGGTTGCAGCGCGCGCCGTTAGCGCGAAGCATCTCAGGCCCAGCCGGTGAGGCGCGCCCCCGGTTGTGAATCTCGGATTTTGGTGGGCATCACGCCCGGCCGGACCTGCAATGAACCGATTCGTTCACCGCATCATCATGTCCGTGTTGCTTGCAGCAGCTCTCGTTCTGATCTGGAACGCGCTGGGCTCAAGGTAAAGAGAATGGCGCCGGCGAAGTCGCCGGCGCCATCTTTAGTGTGTGTGCGGATCGAATATCTCAGCGCCGCGCGAACGCGCCGCTGGTCGAGCTGCTTTCGTTGCCCATTGCCGCATCGGCGCTCACTGCGCCGCCACCCGCCGCGGCGAGATACAGGCAAGCGAAGCAGAACAGGATCGCGGCGGTACCGCCGTTGATCAGCGGCAGGAACACCGGCGGGCCTTCCTTGGAGATGTGGAAGACGTGGCCGATGAAATAGGCGAAGGCCATTTCGCCGGAAAGGACAAAGGCCGACAGTCGGGTGAACAATCCGATCATCAGCGTCGCGCCAAGCACGAGCTCGATCAGGCCGGCCGCCCAGATCAGCGGCGGCGGATTGGCGAACATCGCCACCATCGGAATGTGGAAGAGCTTGGTCATGCCGTACTGGAATAACAGCAGTCCTGTGATGAAGCGAAACAGGCTCAAGAGAACCGGTTGATAGCGAGAGAGATAAGGAAAGTTCATTGGTTTGTGCCCTCGATCCGATGCTGCGACTAGGACCGCATTCGGTTCCGCCTCGCAAGCTGCGCCAGGTCAATTCACGCTGACATTTTCGTCATGACGGACAAAACACCGCAGGCTGGGGTTTCAGCCGCGAATTGTTTGCATTTTTTAAGCGTCTACGCGCGGAGCGGCACGTAGTTCCCCGGTGACACGAATGAGTGCAGGTTACCTTCGGGAAACCTAGCGCCGCAAGGCGGGCACGATCAGGAAAGGGATCATCCCGAGCACGACGCTCGCAAGTGCGAAGGCGAGCAGCGCATTGTAGCCGTGGGTGGCGTCATGGATCAGGCCGCCGCTCCAGGAGCCGAACGCCGATCCGAGGCCGCTGCCGATCGAGATTGTGCCGTAGATGGTGCCGACGCGCTTACCCCTGAAGATCTTCATCGCGGTTGCCGTGATCAGCGGACCACGAGAGCCCATCATGCTGCCGAAGCAGACGACAAAGCCGGTGAGCAGGATGACGTTTGGATAATATTGCAGCAGCCAGAGCAGGACGATACCGAGGATCGAAATCGCGTAGCTCAGCAGCACGGACGGCCGGCGCCCGATCAGCCCGTCGAGCGCCGAGACCCCCAACATGCCGAACACCAGCACGACGCCCGAGAAGCCCCAGGCGGTTGCGGCCTGCAGCGGCGGGAAACCGGCATCGATCAGATAGGCCACGATTTGCGCTGCGATCGCATACATGCCGACCGCGGTGAAGAAGAAGGTCGAGAACAGCGCCCAGAAGGCGTGGTGACGCATCGCGCTCAACAAGGTCCAGCCATTGTCGACGAAATCAGGATCGCTCTTCTTGGTGACGTAAGGCGAGCCGGCCGCGAAGGTGCGCCAGGGCAGGAGCATGAGCGGCAACAGCAGGCCCAGCGCGGCGAAGCCGTAGACCTGATAGGTCTCGCGCCAGCCGAGATGGTCGATCAGGAGTTGCGAGGCTGGCAGCAGCGCCAGCACGCCGCCGCCCATGGCGGAATAGACCACCGCCATCGCCGTCGGCAATCGCGGCCCGAACCAGCGGCCGAGCAGGATCGAGTTCGGCACAGTGCCGATGAAGGCGACGCCGATGCCGAGGCAAATGCCGATCGAGAGCTGGAATTGCCAGAGCGCCTGCGCGTGGCCTGCGACCAGGAAGGTCGATCCGAGCAGCAGCAGGCCGAGCGCATAGACGATGCGTGGTCCGGAATGATCGAACAGGCGGCCGACCAGCGGCGCGGTCAATCCGCTGATCAGCCAGGTCAGCGAATAGATCGAGACGACCTGTCCTCGGTCCCAGCCGAAGTTTTCGGAGATGGGCTTGAGGAAAACGGTGAAGCTCTCGCTCAGGCCGCGACCGAGAACGGCGAGTGTGAAGCACAGGGCGAGCACAACGAGTGCGGTGCGCACCGCATCTCTCTGAGTCGCCCCGCTTTGCTGCTTGGCTGCTTTCTTGGGCGTGTTCTGATCCATTGCCGTCAGGGAGCGCGCTTCGTTGCGCCCTGACAAGCATCAAAAGCTCATACGCCTATGCAGGCTTGATGAGGACGTGCTTCTTCTTGCCGAAGGACAGCTTGATGACGCCTTCCGGTGTCAGATTGGCTGCTGCGAGGGTCATCTTCTCGTCGGTCACCGGCGCGTCGTTGACGCGCAGGCCGCCGCCCTTGATCTGGCGTCGCGCCTCGCCATTGGAGGCAACGAGGCCCGCCTTGACGAAGGCGTTGAGCACGCCGAGGCCGGTCTCCAGTTCGCCGCGCGCAATTTCCACCGTCGGCAGGCTTTCGGCGAGTGCGCCTTCCTCGAAGGTGCGGCGCGCGGTTTCAGCCGCTTCGTTCGCGGCATCGCGGCCGTGCAGCAGCGCGGTGGCCTCGGTGGCGAGCAACTTCTTGGCCTCGTTGATCTCGGATCCGCCGAGCGCCTCGAGCTTCTTGATCTCAGCCAACGGCAGCGTCGTGAACAGTTTGAGGAACTTGCCAACGTCGGCGTCCTCGGTGTTGCGCCAGTACTGCCAGAAGTCATAGGGCGAGAACTGGTCGGCGTTGAGCCAGACCGCGCCTTGCGCGGTCTTGCCCATCTTGGCGCCGGAAGCCGTCGTCAGCAGCGGCGTCGTCAGCGCAAACAGTTGATGCGTGCCCATGCGGCGGCCGAGATCGACGCCCATGATGATGTTGCCCCACTGATCCGAGCCGCCCATCTGCAACTTGCAGCCGGTGCGCTTGGCGAGCTCGACGAAGTCGTAGGCCTGGCAGACCATGTAGTTGAACTCGATGAAGCTCATCTCCTGCTCGCGTTCGAGACGCAGGCGCACGGAGTCCATGGTCAGCATGCGGTTGACCGAGAAGTGCCGGCCGACATCGCGCAGCATCTCGATCCAGTTCAGCTTGGTCAGCCACTCCGCATTGTCGAGCATGATGGCGTCGCTTTTGCCGTCGCCGTATTTCAGCACCTTCGCGAACACGCCGCGGATCGATTCCTTGTTGGCCTCGATCTCGGCAATGGTGCGCATCGCGCGCGTCTCGTCCTTGCCGGAGGGATCGCCGACCATGGTGGTGCCGCCGCCCATCAGCGTGATCGGCTTGTTACCGGACTGCTGCAGCCAGTGCAGCATCATCATGGTCAGGTAATTTCCGATGTGCAGCGAGCGGGCGGTGCAATCGTAGCCGACATAGGCGGTCGCCTCGCCCTTGGCGGCGAGTGCGTCCAGCCCCTCGAAATCGGAGCATTGGTGGATGAATCCACGTTCCTGAAGCGTGTTGAGGAAATCCGATTTAAAAGCAGTCATCTGTCGGCGTGCCTGACAATTCTTGGTTTACTGTTTCGGGAGCAATTTAAGGGTCTTATCCGGGAACTCGATTGCTGCCCGCCACTTGGCGCTGTGGCATTATAAGATGTGTCCCTCTGGCACAAGATCGGCATGCCGGAGGGGTGTTTGAGGACGCTGATCCCATGATGTTGACGGCACTCGGTTTGATGAGCGGCACCTCGCTGGACGGGGTGGACGTCGCGCTGATCGAAACCGACGGAAGGCAGGTGAAGGCGTTCGGGCCCTCCGGTTACCGGCCCTACAACCCGGCGGAGCGCAATTTGCTGCGCCAGGCGCTCTCCGAGGCCGTGCACCTGTCACAGCGCGATGCCAGGCCGGGCGTTCTGGGCCAGGCCGAGCGGGTGGTGACGCGCGCCCATGCCGAGGCGGTCGCCGCGTTCGTCGCCCAGAACCGGATGAGGCCCGAGGACATCGACATTGTCGGCTTCCATGGCCAGACCGTGCTGCATCGGCCGGAGCGGCGGCTGACGGTGCAGATCGGCGATGCGCCAGCGCTGGCCAAGGCGATCCATATCCCCGTGATGTATGATTTCCGCGCCGCCGATGTCGAGGCGGGCGGGCAGGGGGCACCGTTGGTGCCAGTCTACCACCGGGCGCTGGCGCAATCGCTGGAGCGCGAGGGACCGATCGTCGTGGTCAATATCGGCGGTGTCTCCAACATCACCTATATCGACGGCAACGACACGCTGATCGCCTGCGACACTGGGCCCGGCAATGCGTTGCTCGACGATTTCATGTTTCGCACCATGAACCAGGCGTTCGATGCGGAGGGCAAGTTCGCCGCGCTCGGCAGGGCCGACGAGGCCTGGATCGCGCGGGCCCTGGAATTGCCGTTCTTCGCGGCGCCGCCGCCGAAATCGCTCGATCGCAACGACTTTGCCGCGCTCAAGCTCGGCGATGTTCAGCCGGCCGACGGTGCTGCAACGCTCACCGCCTTCACCGCGGCGGCGATCGCCCGTGTCATCCCGCTGCTGCCGCGGCGGCCGCGCAGCTGGATCATCTGCGGCGGCGGCGCGCGCAATCTCACCATGCTGCGCATGCTGCGGGAGCGGGTCGGACAGGCAACCGTCGAGGCCGCCGAAACGCTCGGCTGGGCCTCCGATGCCATCGAGGCGCAGGCCTTCGGCTTCCTCGCCGCCCGCGGCCTGAAGGGCTTGCCGCTGTCCTATCCGACCACCACAGGCGTGCCGATGCCGATGACCGGCGGGGTGATCGCGCGGCCCTGAGGCCGCGCCGGTTAATGCAAATGCATGGATCTTGACGGATATATGCAAGTGCATCTATGTTGAATGCAGTTGCATCTAACGCCGGGATCATGCCATGACCGCCTCGCTCAAACTGATCAGCCACAAACTCTGTCCCTACGTGCAGCGCGCCGTGATCGCGCTGAAGGAGAAGGGCGTGCCGTTCGAGCGGATCGATATCGATCTCGCCAACAAGCCCGACTGGTTCCTGAAGCTGTCGCCGCTCGGCAAGGTGCCGGTGCTGGTTGTGACGACGGAGCAGGGCGAGGTCGCTCTGTTCGAGAGCAACGTGATCTGCGAGTACATCGAGGAGACGCAAGGCGGTACCAAGCTACATCCAGCCGACGCACTCAAGCGTGCCGAGCATCGCGCCTGGATGGAGTTCGGTTCGGCGATCCTCGGCGATCTCTGGGGATTGGAGACGACGACGGATCCGGCGATTTTCGAAAGCAAGCGCCAGGCACTGACGGCGAAATTTGCGCGTGTCGAGGCCGCGCTCGGCGCGGGTCCGTTCTTCGCAGGCGAAGCGTTCAGCCTGGTCGACGCCGTCTTCGCACCGATTTTCCGTTATTTCGATCTGTTCGACGAATTGACCGAGCACAACATCTTCGCCGATGTGCCGAAGGTGCGGGTGTGGCGGAGCGAGCTCGCGCAGCGCCCAAGCGTACGCACGGCCGTCGGCGCGGACTATCCGCAATTGCTGCGCGCGTTTCTCGTTCGTCACGACGCCCATCTACTCAAGCTTACGGCCTGGGCGCCGTTATAGACTCGGTAGGGGCTTCAGTTGCAGCCGTCGACCAGCAGCAGCTTGCTCGTCGTCGTGGCATGGCGCAGCTTGAAAAGGTCCTGAGCGTCAGGATCATCCAGAAAGGCTTGCGCATTCGCGCGCTCCGGAAATTCGATGATGACGAGACGCTCGGGCGTCCAGTCGCCTTCGATTGCGGTCGGCTCGACGCCACGGACGATGTACCGACCCGAATGCCTAGCGATGAACGCCGGGATTTCGCTGATGTATGTCTTGAAGCCGGCAAACTCGTTCACCGACAGGTCGAGCACCAGATACGCCTTCAATGGTTGTCCCCTGCGAGCGATGTCGTCTGCGGTCGGCTAGAGTTCCGCGGCCATCCTTGCCAGGGTGGCGATGGTGTTCATGTTGCGGGCGGTGCCGACCTTGGCGGCGGGGATCGCGAGTTTCGACGTTCCCATGCCGTCGCCGTAATGCACGTAGATCTCACGGCGGCCGAGCTTGACCTCTTCATTCTTCTGGCCGCGAATTCCGGCGAGCGTGTCCGCGGGCGGCGCCTTGTCGAGGAAGATCGCGACCGTGCGGTTGGGCGCCATTTTGGGAAATGGATTGGCGGCCAGAATCGCCGCCATCTCGGCCGCGCTGCGCACCAGCACACCGACTGGCGCGCCGGCGTAAGCGTGCAGCCGTTTTTCTAGGGCAGCCTTGACTGCGGATTCCGATTTGCGGCTGGTGAAGACCACATTGCCGCTGGCGATGTAGGTGCGCACGGCACCGAGGCCGAGCTCTTCGCACATCGCCTTGAGCTCGGTCATCGGCAGCTTGCCGGTGCCTCCGACATTGACCGCACGCAGCAGGGCTACGAACGCGGGCATCAGAGCATGATCCGGAAAAGTGTGAAGCGGTTTTCCGAATAGATCATGCTCAAAGGAGAGCCTTACCGCACGTTGGCGAGGCGCATGTCGAGATAGGCCGTGATGGTTTCCATCAGCGGCTCGAGCTTGGCGTCGAAGAAGTGGTTGGCGCCGGGGATGACTTGCTGGTCGATCACGATGCCCTTCTGCGTCTTCAGCTTCTCGACCAGCGTGTTGACGTCCTTCGGCGGCACCACGGCATCCTTCTCGCCATGCACGATCAGTCCCGAGGACGGGCAGGGCGCAAGGAACGAGAAGTCATAGAGATTGGCCGGCGGCGCGATCGAGATGAAGCCCTCGACCTCGGGGCGGCGCATCAGGAGCTGCATGCCGATCCAGGCGCCGAAGGAGAAGCCGGCGACCCAGCAGGCGCGTGCCTCGGGGTTGATCGTCTGCGCCCAGTCGAGCGCTGCCGCCGCATCCGACAACTCGCCGGTGCCGTGGTCGAACGAGCCCTGGCTGCGGCCGACGCCGCGGAAGTTGAAGCGCAGCACCGAGAAGCCGCGATGCGCGAAGGCGTAGTAGCACTGGTACACGATCTGATGGTTCATCGTGCCGTGAAACTGCGGATGCGGGTGCAGGATCATCGCGATCGGCGCGTTCTTCTGCTTGGCCGGGTGATAGCGGCCTTCGAGACGGCCGGCGGGGCCGGTGAAAATGACTTCAGGCATCGATGATCTCTGGATTGATGTGCTGGAGAGCTGGTCCTTGGCAATCAATCGATTGTGGCCTCATCGGCAGATGCCGATGAAAGCGCGAATGGAAGGATGAGAAGGCGTGCGCCTCGCGGTGATGCGCAAACGGCGCGCGGTGACTTGACGGTGCGCGTTCTAACATAGGCTGCGGGGCAAAAAGCAAGCATCTTCGACATCCATCAATGGGCTCAAGAGCTTAGCCGGCCATCCCGATGGCGCGCCAACCGCGACGGGGATTGAACCAGGGGATGGCCCGGGTCGTCCTTGGGGTGACAACCAATTGGAATCACGATTGTTTATCGCCTAGCGCGAGATCCCGCTGGCGATTCACAAAGCCGCGGTGCGGCCTCCGAGCGAGGCCACCGCGGGCCGGTAGCGCCGACTGCCGCCAAGCGTCTTGCCGTTGTCGAATGTGAGCTCGAAATCCCCTGACGGCTTGAAGTCCACGCCGCTCACCCGGTGGAGATTGGCAAGCCTGGTCCGGTGCACACGGACGATAGCGAAATGGGCGAGCTCAGTTTCGGTTGCGGCGAGCGTCCCCCGGATCAGGTGCTGGGTGCCGTTGGCAAGGCTGTATTCGATATAGTTGCCGGCGGATGTGACCCACAGGATGTCGCGCGGTGCGACGCGAATCCGGCTGCTGCCGTCGCGGAGCCAGATCAAATCGGGGGACGAGGGTTCCTGCGGAGCAGCCGGCGTGTACTGGGCTTCCTGAGCCGCCTTGCGCAGCTCGCGACGGCTTTCGATCAGCCAGAGCGTTGCCCCGATCAGCAATGCGGTCACCGCATCCTTGCGGAACTCATACAGGACCGTCGCCAGCGAAAAATGGAAATCGTAGGCGCTGCCCGCGAGCCAGAGCATGACCTTCCGCAAGCCCACCATGCCCGCGATGTGGAGGGCCGAGAAGCCGAGCAGGGCGATCGCGCCAACTCCGATCCGCTCCGCCAGGCCTGTCGCTCGGCGCATCCGCCGCACCGACAGCATCAGGATCGGCACCAGCAGCAGGATGACGATGATGCTCGACAGTTCCCAGAACAGGCGCCGGCCAATGTCATAGCTGTCGCCGCGCCAGGCGGCGTCCTGCGCGCCGGAGAGCGCATTGACGATGCCGATGGCGAGCGCGATGGCCGCGATCGCAGCGAACATCATCCAGTCGCCACTGATCCCGCGGAACCAACCGCTCGTCCCTGACGACGACGCCTCGTCCCCTCGCGCCCGGTTCTGATCCCAAGCCGTCTCGACGGGCTCCGTTTCCGGCGCATTTTGGCCGTCAGCCATGGCCCGAAAACCGCTGATGTCGTCCTGTTAGGGAGCAGAGACCCATGTCAACACCACAGCAACTTCCAATTTCGGAACGACGCATCGATCTGGACTGGGTACGGATTTTAGCCTTTGGGCTTCTGATCTTCTACCACGTCGGCATGCTCTACGTGTCCTGGGGATTTCACATCAAGAGCGAGCATCGGCTGACCTTTCTCGAGCCGGTGATGCTGGTGCTCAATCCCTGGCGGCTGTCGCTGCTGTTCCTGGTCTCCGGGGTTGCGAGCCGCTTCATGCTGGGCAAGGTCCGGCTGCCTGCCTTCGTCTGCGCGCGGTCGGTGCGTCTCTTGATCCCACTGATGTCAGGCATGTTCGTGATCGTGCCGCCGCAGTCCTACCTCCAGATTGTCGAGAGCTTCGGCTACCCGGCAGGTTTCGCCGATTACTACCTCCACCATTATCTGGCGTTCGGCGCGCAGTTCTGTCCGAACCCCTGCATCGTGCAACCGACCTGGAACCATCTTTGGTTCGTGGTCTATCTCTGGATTTATACGATGGCCGTGGCTGGCGTGCTGGCCCTGCGGCCGGCGGCCGCTGATTGGATGGGTGAGAAGTTGGCGGCGGCGCTCGCGGGGCCGTGGCTGCTGCTTCCGTGCCTGCTATTTGTCGCCTGGCGGCTGTTTCTGTCGCCGATCTTTCCCTCGACGCACGCGCTATTTGGCGACTGGTACAACCACGCGGACCACGCGACGGCGTTTCTGATCGGCTTCCTGCTTGCACGCCAAGAACGCGTCTGGCGCGACGTCGACCGGCAGCGGTGGGTGGCGCTGACAATTGCGGCCGCTTGCTTCATCGCTTTCGTCCTCGGTTATTCCGGCTGGTTTCCGCGGTCGCCGATGCTGACATGGTTCGCCGGTTCGGCGTATGGCTGCTACCAATGGATCGCGATGGTGGCGGTGCTCGGCTTTGCGCGGCGCCATTTGACGGCCGACGGCCCGGTGCGCCGCTATCTCACCGATGCGATCTTTCCCTATTACATCGTGCATCAAACCGCGATCATCGTGATCGCGCATGCGCTGCGGGGCAGCGGCCTGTCTGCCGCGAGCGAGGCCACAATCGTGATTTTAGGCACCGCGCTCACCTGTGCGGCGACCTACGAGGTCGTGCGGCGCATTGGCTGGTTACGTCCGCTGTTCGGGCTACGGTGGGAGCCGCGTTCCGTTGGCGGGATCGCGCAGCAACAGCCGGCCTGATGTGCGGCGGCGCCCGATTGGCGCGGTGCCAAAAGGTGCTAAGAGGACGCCATGCCAAGCCGTGTCTATCTCGACTGGAATGCGACCACACCGCTGCGTGCCGAAGCGCGCGCAGCGATGCTGGCGGCGTACGAGCTGATCGGCAATCCGTCCTCCGTTCATGCCGAGGGGCGGGAGGCGCGGCGACTGGTCGAGGACGCCCGCGCCGCGCTTGCGGCGGCGGTGGGCGCGCTGCCGCGGAATGTCGTTTTCACCTCCGCTGGAACCGAGGCCAATGCGCTGGCGCTGTCGCCCGGCTTGCGCGGCCCGTCGGGCGGGCCGGTACGGCGGCTGCTGGTGTCAGCCGTCGAGCACGCCTCGGTGCTAGCGGGCGGCCGGTTCCCTGCGGAGAGCGTCAGTCAGATCAGGGTCATGCGCGCCGGCGTGGTCGATCTCGATCACCTCCGCGCGTTGCTTGCCGACGGTCCCCCCGCACTGGTCTCGATCATGGCGGCCAATAACGAAACCGGCGCGCTCCAGCCGATCGCTGAGGCCGCCGGAATCGTCCATGAGGCCGGCGGCCTCCTGCACGTCGATGCGATCCAGGCCCTGGGGAAAATTGCCTTCAACATTAATGCGGCAGACGCCGACCTTGCGACCTTTTCTGCCCACAAGATCGGCGGCCCCAAGGGAATTGGCGCGCTGGTCGTGGCGGAGGGGATTGCCGGGCTGGAGCCCGTGCTGAAGGGGGGCGGGCAGGAGCTTAACCGGCGGGCAGGGACCGAGAATGTCGCCGGTATCGCTGGCTTCGGTGCGGCGGTGAAGGCCGCGCTTCAGGCTCTGCCTGAGGATGCGGAACGCATGGCAACCCTCAGAGATCATTTAGAAAAGGGCGTCTACGCCGTAGCGGGCGCGACCGTTTTTGCCAACGATGTGGAGCGGTTGCCAAATACCATTTTACTCACGGCGCCCGGGCTCAAGGCCGAGACCGCCGTGATCGGATTCGACCTCGAAGGCATCGCCGTGTCCTCTGGCTCCGCCTGCTCCTCCGGCAAGGTCCAGCCGTCCCACGTGCTCTCGGCGATGGGGTACGATGCCACCGTAGCGCAAGGAGCGGTGCGCCTCAGTCTGGGCTGGTCCACGGAACCTGAGGACATCAATCGGGCGTTAGAGGCTTGGCGAAAGCTCGGTAATACCCTACTTAGAGGCTAAGCGACGAAACACGGCTTGAACCGTTCTAAGCCCGTGCTTTCCGCACAGAAACATCGTAATAGTCGTTCGAGTTTGATCCACCGTGGTCCTTGAAACCACGAGCGGAGGATGGAATGCCAGCCGTTCAAGAGACGGTCGAGCGCGTCAAGCGCATCGACGTCGACCAGTATCGTTATGGGTTTGAGACCCTGATCGACTCCGAGAAGGCCCCCAAGGGGCTGTCGGAAGAGATCGTAAAATTCATCTCGCAGAAAAAGAACGAACCCGACTGGATGCTCCAGTGGCGGCTTGAGGCCTATCGCCGCTGGCTGACCATGCAGGAGCCGACCTGGGCGCGCGTCGACTATCCCAAGATCGACTTCCAGGACCTCTATTACTACGCGGCGCCGAAGCCGAAGAAGACGGTGACCTCGCTCGACGAGATCGATCCGGAAATCCTGAAGACCTACGAGAAGCTCGGCATCCCCCTGCGGGAAGTTGCCATGCTCGAAGGCGTCGAGCCTAAGGTGGGTGAGGAAGATCCGGCCAAGCGCAAGATCGCGGTCGATGCGGTGTTCGATTCGGTCTCGGTTGCGACCACTTTCAAGGCGGAGCTGAAGAAGGCCGGCGTGATCTTTATGCCGATCTCGGAGGCGATCCGCGAACACCCCGAGCTGGTGCAGAAATATCTCGGCTCGGTGGTTCCGACCTCGGACAATTTCTACGCGACGCTGAACTCGGCGGTGTTCTCCGACGGCTCGTTCGTCTACGTGCCGCCAGGCGTGCGCTGCCCGATGGAGCTGTCGACCTATTTCCGCATCAACGAGCGCAACACCGGCCAGTTCGAGCGCACGCTGATCATCGCGGACAAGGGCTCTTACGTCTCTTATCTCGAAGGCTGCACTGCGCCGCAGCGCGACGAGAACCAGCTGCACGCCGCCGTGGTCGAGCTCGTTGCGCATGACGATGCCGAGATCAAATATTCGACGGTACAGAACTGGTACCCCGGTAATTCGGAAGGCAAGGGCGGCATCTACAATTTCGTCACCAAGCGTGGCGATTGCCGCGGCGCCAATTCCAAGATCTCCTGGACCCAGGTCGAAACCGGTTCGGCGATCACCTGGAAATATCCGAGCTGCATTCTGCGCGGCGACAATTCGCGCGGCGAGTTCTATTCGATCGCGATCTCGAACGGCTTCCAGCAGGTCGATTCCGGCACCAAGATGATCCATCTCGGCAAGAACACGTCGAGCCGCATCATCTCCAAAGGCATCGCCGCCGGCAAGTCGCAGAACACCTATCGTGGTCTCGTGACTGCGCATCGCAAGGCGACTGGTGCGCGCAACTTCACCGCCTGCGATTCGCTGCTGATCGGGGACAAATGCGGCGCGCACACGGTGCCGTACATCGAGGCGAAGAACTCCTCGGCGACGTTCGAGCACGAGGCGACGACGTCGAAGATCTCCGAGGACGTGCTGTTCTACTGCATCCAGCGCGGCCTTTCGCAGGAAGAGGCCGTCGGTCTCGTCGTCAATGGCTTCGTCAAGGACGTGCTGCAGCAACTGCCGATGGAATTCGCAGTGGAAGCGCAGAAGCTGATCTCGATCTCGCTTGAAGGATCAGTCGGTTAGCCCAGACCTCATCCTGAGGAGGCCGCGCAAGCGGCCGTCTCGAAGGATGGATACCGCAAAGATTGGTGGCCTCAATCCTTCGAGACGCGCCTTCGGCGCTCCTCAGGATGAGGGGATAGATGGAAAAACAAGATGGCTTTGCTTGAAGTGAAAGACCTCAAGGTTCGTGTCGAGGAGCGTGAGATCCTCCACGGGCTGACGCTGACTGTGAACGAGGGCGAGATCCACGCGATCATGGGTCCGAACGGGTCCGGGAAGTCGACGCTGTCTCACGTCATTGCCGGCAAGCCCGGCTACGAGGTCACCGACGGCCAGATCCTCTTCAAGGGCGAGGACCTGCTGGAGATGGATCCGGACGAGCGCGCCGCCAAAGGCGTGTTCCTGGCGTTCCAATATCCGGTCGAGATTCCCGGCGTCGCCACCATGACCTTCCTGCGCACCGCGCTGAACGCGCAGCGCAAGGCCCGCGGCGAGAGCGAATATTCGACGCCGGACTTTTTGAAGAAAGTCCGCGAGGTCTCGAAGTCGCTGAACATCCCGCAGGACATGCTCAAGCGCGGCGTTAATGTCGGCTTCTCCGGAGGCGAGAAGAAGCGCAACGAGGTGCTGCAGATGGCGCTGTTCGAGCCGAGCCTGTGCATTCTCGACGAGATGGATTCGGGCCTGGACATCGACGCGCTGCGCATCGCGGCCGACGGCGTCAACGCGCTGCGCTCGCCGAAGCGCGCGATGGTCGTGATCACCCACTATCAGCGGCTGCTGAATTACATCGTGCCCGACGTCGTGCACGTGATGTCGAAGGGCCGTGTCGTGAAGAGCGGCAGCAAGGATCTGGCGCTGGAACTGGAAGCGTCCGGTTACGCCCAGTTCGAGGATGCCGCGTAAGGAATTTTGCGATGAACGTTGCTGTGGCAAAGACCGGGAACGGCCGCGCGGTGAGCGATCTCTTCGCCAGCGCCGAAGGCCGACTGCCGGGTTCGCTTGCGGTCAACGCGGTACGCCGCGAGGCGTTCGAGACCTATGAGCGTCTCGGCCTGCCGCACCGCCGGATCGAGGAATGGAAATACACGGACCTGCGCGCGCTGGTCGGCGAGGTACTGCCGCTGGCAGCGGTGCCGGATGCAGCCGCGCTGAAGCTCGCCGCGGACGCCGTGAAGGCGCATGCGATCGCCGGCGCCCGCAAGCTGGTGCTGGTCGATGGTGTGTTCGCGGCCGATCTGTCCGACGTGAAAGTGCTGGCGTCCGAGGTGAGCCTCAAGACGCTGCGCGAGCTCTTGACGAACGAGGCCAATCCCGCCGCCGGCGATCTCCTCCAGACCACCGCGACCGATGCCGTGATCTCGCTCAATGCGGCCATGGCGACGGACGGCGTCGTGATCTCGGTGGCCGACGGCACGCAGCTGTCTGCGCCTATCCAGATCATCCACATCGCGACTGCAGCTAGTGCGTCCGCGTTCACCCGCTCGCATCTGCAGATTGGCAAAGGCGCGCGCGCCACTATTGTCGAGAGCTTCGTCGCGGCCGGGAAGGCGAGCGGCTACCAGGTCAGCGACGCGGTGATCCTCTGGATCGGCGACGATGCCGACGTCGCGCATATCCGCCTGATGGACGACGCGCCCGACGCCGTGAACGTCTCCTCGCACTTCGTCACCGTCGGTGCCAACGTCAAACTCAACTTCTTCAACATGACCACCGGTGCGGCCGTCAGCCGCCTCCAGGGTTTCATCACCCTGGCGGGCGAGGGCAGCGAGCTCTCGGCCAATGGCGTCAACCTGTTGCAGAAGACCGAGCATGGCGACACCACCTTGGTGGTCGACCATGCCGTGCCGAACTGCGTCAGCCGCGAAACCTTCCGCGCCGTGATCGACCATCGCGCCCATTCGGTGTTCCAGGGCCGCATCATCGTCCGTCCCGACGCTCAGAAGACCGATGGCAAGATGATGACCCGGGCGCTCTTGCTCTCGGACGAGGCCGAGGCCGACAACAAGCCCGAGCTTGAGATCTTCGCCGACGACGTCTCCTGCGGCCACGGCGCCACCGCCGGTGCGCTGGACGACAGTCTGCTGTTCTATCTCAAAGCCCGCGGGCTGCCCGAGAAGCAGGCCCAGGCGCTGCTGATCCAGGCCTTCGTCGGCGAGGCGATCGAGCAGATCGCCGATGATGTCTTGCGCGAGTACGTGATCGGCATTGCCGAGCGCTGGCTGGAGCGGCGGTCATGAGCACGCATCCTGCAGTCAAGAACGGCGCTTACGATGTTGCGCGCGTGCGCCAGGATTTTCCGGCCCTCGCCCTGCAGGTCTATGGCAAGAAGCTGGTCTATCTCGACAACGCCGCCTCGGCGCAGAAGCCCAGTGCCGTTCTCGACCGCATGACGCGGGCCTACCAATCCGAATACGCCAACGTTCATCGCGGCCTGCATTACCTCGCCAATGCCGCGACCGAAGCCTATGAGGGCGGTCGCACCAAGGTGGCGCAGTTCATCAACGCGCCGCGTACGGAAGAAGTGATCTTCACCCGCAACGCGACCGAGGCGATCAATCTGGTCGCTTCGTCCTGGGGCGGGCCGAACATCGTAGAAGGCGACGAGATCGTCATCTCGATCATGGAGCACCACTCCAACATCGTGCCCTGGCATTTTCTCAGGGAACGTCAGGGGGCCGTGATCAAGTGGGCGCCTGTCGATGACGAGGGCAATTTCCTCATCGACGAGTTCGAGAAGCTGCTGACGCCCAAGACCAAGCTGGTCGCGATCACCCAGATGTCGAACGCGCTCGGCACCATCGTGCCAGTCAAGGACGTCGTCAGAATCGCCCATGCGCGCGGCATTCCCGTGCTGGTCGACGGCAGCCAGGGCGCGGTGCATCTGCCCGTCGACGTCCAGGACATCGGTTGCGACTTTTACGTCTTTACCGGCCACAAGGTGTATGGCCCGACCGGCATCGGCGTGCTCTGGGCCAAGTACGACCATCTGGTCGCGATGCGTCCCTTCAACGGCGGCGGCGAGATGATCCGCGAGGTCTCGCGCGAGATCGTCACCTATGGCGATCCCCCACACAAGTTCGAGGCGGGCACGCCGGCGATCGTCGAGGCCGTGGGCCTTGGCGCGGCCATCGACTACGTCAATTCGATCGGCAAGGAGCGCATCGCCGCGCACGAGGCCGACCTCACGGCCTACGCCCAGGAGCGGCTGCGCGAGATCAACTCGCTGCGGCTAATCGGCACCGCGCGGGGCAAGGGTCCGGTGATCTCCTTCGAGCTGAAGGGCGCCCACGCCCATGACGTCGCGACCGTGATCGACCGTCAGGGCATCGCGGTGCGCGCCGGCACTCATTGCGTGATGCCGCTTTTAGAGCGGTTCAACGTGACCGCGACCTGCCGGGCCTCGTTCGGCATGTATAATACGCGGGAAGAAGTCGATCATCTGGCACAGGCGCTGCTCAAGGCGCGGGATTTGTTCGCATGAGTGACACGGCCGAGATCAAAGCCAATCCGATGGAGACCCATTCGGCGCTGCCGCCGGAGGAGACCGAGCGTCTCACCCGCGAGATCATCGCTGGGCTCAAGACCGTGTTCGACCCGGAAATTCCGGCCGACATCTACGAGCTCGGCCTGATCTACAAGGTCGAGATCAAGGATGACCGGTCGGTCGACGTGCAGATGACGTTGACGACGCCGAACTGCCCCGCCGCCGGCGAGCTGCCGACCATGGTCGAGAACGCGGTCGCCAGCGTCCCCGGCGTCGGCGTGGTCGACGTCAAGGTGGTCTGGGAGCCAGCCTGGACGCCGGAACGCATGAGCGACGAGGCCCGCCTCGTGCTCAACATGTGGTGACGCGTAAACCCGACATTGAATTCGCTCCGCAACGGACCACATCACTGACATGACACAGGCAACACCAGCATCCACTCCGAAGCCCCGGCGGCCCCGCCCGCAGGTGATGCGGCTGACGGATGCCGCTGCCCAGCGCATCACCGAGCTGACCCAGCGCGCCGATTCTGAGATCGTCGGCTTGCGCGTCGGCGTGAAGAACGGCGGCTGCGCCGGCCAGTCCTACACGGTCGAATACGCCCACGAGATCCGCCCGACCGATGAGGTCGTCGAGGACAAGGGCGTCAAGATCCTGGTCGATCCCAAGGCCGTGCTGTTCCTGCTCGGCACCGAGATGGACTACAAGGCCGACAAGATGCAGGCCCAGTTCGTCTTCAACAACCCCAACCAGATCTCCGCCTGCGGCTGCGGCGAGTCGGTCGAGCTGCGCCCGGCCAAGATCGACGGGTAGGCCCGGTTCTGTCGTCTCACTCCGCCGTCGTCCTGGCGAACGCCAGGACCCATACCGCGTGATGTTTCGATGGAGCGAGGTGCTAGTACCGACAGTCTTAGCTAAACTTCTCCCTCTGGTAATGGGTCCTGGCGTTCGCCAGGACGACGCCGGGGAGAGAGTTGGGCCATGGACCGCGAATTCCTGATCGACCTGTTCGCCGATTTCGGTCCCGTCACGATCCGAAAGATGTTTTCCGGCCACGGCATCTCCGTCGACGGCGTCAACTTCGCGCTCGCCTTGCGCGCCGGCCTGTTCTTCCGCGCCGATGAGGTGACCATCCCTGATTTCGAAGCGGAAGGCTCGAAGCCGTTTCAGTATTCGACCCGCGCCAAGACCGTGCTGGTGAACTCCTACTGGGAGCTGCCGGCGCGCCTCTTCGACGATTCCGAGGAGCTGGCGCAATGGGCGAGGGCGGCGCTGGCGGCAGCCCAGCGCGCCAAGGTGAAGAAGCGGCCGAAGAAGAAAGCGGCGAAGAGAAAGGCAGAGGCGAAGAAGCCCGCTGCGAAGAAGCGGCCGTCCAAGAAGGCAGCCAGGAAATCGGTGCGGTAGGGTGGGCAAAGCGACTCGTCCGCCGAAGCTCGCAGAGCGAAGGCGGAAGCGTGCCCACGATTCAAAGACGGTGGGCACGGCGCGATGCGCCTTTGCCCACCCTACGAGACCGTTTGCTTAGTCGACAGCCTTGGTCAGCCCGACCCGCATGTCCTTCGCTGCGAACACGCAGACGCCGTCCGCCATCACACGCCCATCCGCAATGCCGAGCACCAGCTTGCCGCGCCGGACCATGCGCATGGCGACCTCGTAGCGCACCGATCGCGTCGCCGGTGTGATCTCGCCCGTGGCCTCGACCTCGCCGACGCCGATGGCGCGGCCCTTGCCTGACGAGCCCGACCAGCCGAGCCAGTAGCCGATCATCTGCCACATGGCATCGAGCCCGAGAGTGGGCGGCATGATCGCATCGCCGCGATAGTGGTAGTCGAAGAACCAGTGCTCAGGCAGAATGTCGAGCTCGCCGACGATATGGCCCTTGCCATATTCGCCCCCATCCAGGCGACCTCGGTGATGCGGTCCATCATCAGCATCGGCGGGGCCGGCAATTGCGCGTTGCCCGGGCCGAAATAGCCGCCTTCGCTCGATTTCAGCAGCTCGTCCTTGGTGTAGGACGGTTGCGGCGTGTGAAAATCATGAGGATTGGGCACGGCGACAAGTCCCCGATGCAAATTGGTGAGGAGGATGTCGTTCGTCAGGTTGGAATGTCAAGCGGAGCCGGATCGCGTCGCCCGCCGAATGGTCTCAGGCCACGCGGCTATTCGTCTCGACCGCGAACTCCGGATCGACTTCGCAGATCACGCGGTTGCGGCCGTTGCGTTTGGCCGCGTAGAGGCAGGCATCCGCGCGCTCGATCAGCGCGTCGGTGTCGTCGCCCTGCTTCAGCATCGAGACGCCGACGGAGATGGTGACGCGGCCGAGGATCTCGCCGGTGGACTTCTTCTTCAATTCCTTCGCCATCACGGCGCGGCGGATATGGTCGGCGACGGTGAGGGCCTGGCGCATTGCGGTGTTGGGCAGCACCACCGCGAATTCCTCGCCGCCATAGCGCGCGGTGATGTCCTGGCCCTTGATGGTCTGCTTCAGGGACAGGCCGACCAGCCGGAGCACCTGGTCGCCGGTGAGGTGGCCGTAGGAATCGTTGAACGACTTGAAGTGATCGATGTCGAGCAGCAGCAGCGACAGCGGCTCGCCGCCAGCAAGCGCGCTCTGCACGGCCATGCCGATCATGCGGTCGAAATATTTGCGGTTGCCAAGACCTGTCAGCGGATCGGTGAGGCTTTCGGCACGGATCGCCTCCAGGCTCTGCTGAAGGTTGCTGATCTCGTCCTTGGAGAGCGCCAGCCGGTCTTCCAGCGCCCTGTTGGTGTCGCGCATCTCGCCGGTCGAGCGCAGCAGCGCCTCGACGATCGTCTTGATCTGCGCAGCGCTCTTGGCCGAGGACAGCTGATCGGTCGCGTTCGACAGGCTGGTGTCGTAGGCGCCGGTCATGCCGAGCGCATCGCTCAAGACCTTCATCACGTCGTCGATCTCGCCGATAACGCGCGCACCAACCTTGTCGATGCGGTCGGTCGTTTTGATGTGGGAGAGGTAGGTGTCGTAGATCTGCTCGAGATCGGCTTCGGACAGCTTGCCGTTGCGCGCCAGCGTCTCGTTGATGATCTTGTTGAGCGGCGCGTTGTAACCGGTCGCGTAGACGTACCAGATCTCGTAATTGCGTGGAATTGCGGTCTGCTTCAGCGACCGGATCTGACCGAGCGCCACCTCGGCGAACGCCAATGTGCGTTCGTGTTCATCGAGCACTTTGACCACAGAACATACCCCACAGCGGTCGGTGCGCCCATCGACCGCGGCAATGCTTAAATTATGTTCGTAGGCTAACGGACGATCATGAACGGCCGGTAAACGCTCGACCGTTCAACTCACGCGTGTATTTCGGTGTCAGGCCCCGGCGGGAGAGCGGACCGGACGCAGCAGAAACGCCGGGAGATGCGAGTGATCGCCGGGCTCGGTGTCGACTTCCCGCTGCCGACGGGGCTCGGGGCGGCCGATCGACGGCACGTGGGAATTGTTGGCCTGCTGGCGCGAGCCGTGGCGGGCCTCGGACGACGGCCGCGCTTCGCGCTGCGGCCTTGGCTCGCGTGCGGGCCGCTCGCCGGCGGGCTGGGCTTCGGCCGAATGCCGTGCCTCGCGCGGTTCATGGCTGCGCTCGCGATCGCGACCACCGCGCTGCGGCTTGCCGCGTCCGCCGCGCGAACGCTCGCGTCCACGCTCCTCGCGCGGGCGATCACTTTGCTCGCCGCTGCCGGCATGCACCTCGTAGTCGCCTTCGGCGCGCGGAATGCTCTGGCCGATCAGCTTCTCGATCGCCACCATCGACTTCTGGTCGAGCGGCGTCACGATCGAAATCGCGGTGCCGGTGCGGCCGGCGCGACCGGTGCGGCCGATGCGGTGAACATAGTCGTCGGCGTGGTGAGGAACGTCGAAATTGAAGACGTGGCTGACCTCGGGAATGTCGAGGCCGCGGGCGGCAACGTCGGAGGCGACGAGGAGGGGCAGCTCGCCCTTGCGGAACTGGTCGAGCGCGGCCATGCGGGCCGGCTGGTCCATGTCGCCATGCAAGGCACCGACGCTGAAACCGTGCTTCTGAAGCGATTTGTGAACGATCGCGACCTCGCGCTTGCGATTGCAGAAGATGATCGCGTTCTTGAGATCCTTGGCCTCGCGCAGCAGGCGGCGCAGCAGCTCGCGCTTCTCATGCGCCTCGCGTCCGGCGGGCACCTGCGACTGCGTGACGGTGACGGCGGTGGTGGCGGGCTTGGAGACTTCGACCTTCTGCGGATTGTGCAGGAAGGCCTCGGTGATGCGCCGGATTTCCGGCGGCATGGTCGCGGTGAAGAACAGGGTCTGCCGCGTGAAGGGGACCAGCTTGCAGATGCGTTCAATGTCGGGAATGAAGCCCATGTCCAGCATGCGGTCGGCTTCGTCGATCACGAGCAGCTCGACGCCGGTGAGCAGGAGGCCGCCGCGCTCGGTATGGTCGAGCAGCCGGCCCGGAGTGGCGATCAGCACGTCGACGCCGCGCATCAGCTTGGCATCCTGATCGCCGAAGGAGACGCCGCCGATTAGCAGGGCGACGTTGAGTTTTTGGCCGGCGCCGTAGCGGTCGAAGTTTTCCTTCACCTGGGCTGCGAGTTCGCGGGTCGGCTCCAGGATCAGCGTGCGCGGCATGCGGGCGCGGGCGCGGCCCTTTTCGAGGATGGTGAGCATCGGCAGCACGAAGGCCGCGGTCTTGCCGGTGCCGGTCTGGGCGATGCCGAGCACGTCCTTGCGCGCGAGGACGTGGGGGATCGCCTGTTCCTGAATGGGGGTGGGGTTGGTGTAACCGGTGGCCGCGACTGCGGCGAGGACTTTTTCGGACAGTCCGAGATTGGAAAAGGACATTGAGCCTCTGGTCGAAACCGCCGTTCGGAATCGAGGGTAAAAAGGCTGTCGCGTTCCACCCCGAAACGGCGCGCTCTCAAAGAAGCTGGGGGTGCTGACTCACGCGAACAAAGCGCCAGGCTCAGGAATCGCTTTTCGATCTGAGCCGCGTCGACCCGGAACATAGGGCGGAATCGGCCAAAGTCAATGGAGCAGGCGCGGGAAGGTCCTAAAAACCCTCATGTTTTTGCCCAAATAGCGGGCGCGGCTCGGCTTTTCGGCTACGGTGGCCAGCCTGAGGGTTAACGCGCCCTTGCGACCTGGGCCCGGAAATCGCCGGGCGCCATGCCATAGGCGGCGTTGAAGACCCGGTAATAGGTCGCCAGGCTCTCGAACCCGCAGGCGGCGGCGATATCCGCGATCAGCCGGTCGGGCGCTTCGCGCATCAGGCTGCGGCTTTTCTTCAGCCGCTCATCCGTCACCGTCTGCGAGAAGCTGCGCTCGGCAACCTCGAACAGCATGTGCAGATGGCGCACGGAGATGCCGAGCAGGTCGGCGACCCGTGCCGGCGCCAGGTCTGGATCCTGCAAATGGCGCGCGATCAGGCGCCGCGCCAGCGACAGGCGCGCGGTCCGAAGCCCGGCCTGTCCGCGCCGGCTGCCCGGCCTGACGATGCCGCGCTCGATCAGCGCCAGCTGCGCCAGCGCCTGGACCAGCGGAACGGCATCGGGCGAGCCATCATTCGCAGCCGCCTCGCCGAGGTCGGCAAAACAGGCATCGAGCAGGGGGGCCAGGGCGGGATCGTTGAATGGCTTGGCCGCAAGCTCGCGCACGCGCTTGTCCTCGGTCGCGAGGCCGCTGACGGGGATCTTGAGAATCCGCAGGTGAAAACCGGCGTCCCCCAGTGGCCTCGTGCGGTAGGGCAGGTCGGTATGGCTGGTTGCGAAGCTGCCATTGGGAATCACGAAATCGCTGGCGCGCATGCCGCCGAACCAGCCGCCGCCACCGAGCTGCTGGTAGACACAGATGCTGTCACCCGGCGCGTCGCCGATGTCGGTCTGGCTGCGTTCGACTGCGTAGGATGAGGCCTTCAGCTCGACCAGTCCGCCACCGCCGAGCTGGCCCAGCAAGAATTCGCCGTAGAAGTCGCCGCGCCTTTCGCGCTCGAGTTCTGCTGTAACCCCGAACAGGCCCTTGGCGCGGACCTCGCGCCAATAGTCGAAGCGGTCGTGCGGCTCGACCTCGTCGGTGCACCAGCGATACACGGCTGCCCCTTGTCTCGAACGGAATTCCACCCGAGAAAAAAGCAGATTCCACCGGAATCTGCCATAGGTGGAATGGGGAATGGACAAACTCCGAGCGGTTGAACCCTCGATGCGATTGGACCGACTATCACATCAACGGCGCGGGGTTCCGCTGGGAGCCCAAGGCGGAGCCGTTCTGCAGGGGAATGTCACGATGACGCGGCGATTTTTCAGAACTCTGGCAGCGCTTGGCCTGGCGGCGAGCCTCAGCGGTTTCGCAGACGTTGCTCATGCCGAAAAACGTGTCGCGCTCGTCGTCGGCAACAATGACTACAAGAACGTCCCCAAACTCCTGAAGGCCGTCAACGACGCCCGCACCATGGGCGATACGCTGAAGCAGCTCGGCTTCCAGGTGATGGTCGCTGAAAACCAGAATCGTCAGCAATTCACCGAGACGCTGCTTGCCTTCGACCGGGCGATCGAGCCCGGCGATACCGCGTTCTTCTTCTACGCCGGCCATGGTTTCGAGATCGCCGGCCAGAACTATCTGCTGCCGACCGACGTGCCGGCGGCGACCGAAGGCCAGGAAGAGCTGGTGCGCGACGCCTCCATTCTCGCCGACCGCGTGGTCGAGCGTCTCCAGAACAAGAAGGCGCGCACCTCGATCCTGGTGTTCGACGCCTGCCGCAACAATCCGTTCGAGCGCGCGGGTACGCGCGCGGTCGCCGGCGGCGGCGGGCTGGCGCCGATGACGCAGCTGCCCGAGGGCGTGTTCTCGGTGTTCTCGGCCGGCCCGCGCCAGACCGCGCTCGATCGTCTCTCCAACGACGATTCCAATCCGAATTCAGTGTTCACGCGCACCTTCGCCAAGGAGCTGCTCCAGCCCGGCGAGAACCTCGTTCAGGTCGCGCAGCACACGCGCCGCCTGGTCAGCGAGATGGCCGACACCGTCAAGCACAAGCAGGTGCCTGTCTATTTCGACCAGATGGTCGACGACGTCTTCCTCAGCGGAGCCGCGAAGGACGCGGCCGCGGCCGCAGCGCGTCCGGCCGACCCGCCGCCGCAGAAGGTCGCGGCGCTGCCGCCGGTCTCGGTGCCGCGGGTGCCGCGGGAAGAGACCACCAACGCGCCGATCGCGAGCTTCTCGCGCCACAATGGCGGCTGGAGCGTGACGTTCTCCTTCGCCGATCCCACCATCGGCATCTCCTGGCGCATGGCCGGCAGTGGCGATTTTCGCGAGACCGGTTTCATCGACACGCTCGACCCGCGCACGCGCAAGCGCCTGCCGAACCCGTCGATCGAGCTGCCGCCGGATGCGCAGGCCGGCACCATCGAGGTTCGTTACGTCGACGCCTCCGGCGACATGCAGGGCCCGTTTCCGATCAAGTTCGATCCAGAGGCGGCGCTGATCCGCGACCAACGCAAGATCCTGGATATGACCGCGACGAGCTGGCTCTCGTTCCGCCAGTTCAACGGGCTGCTGGTCTACTACACGCATCTCGTCTCGTACCGCTGCGCGATCCGCGAGGTGCGCATCGGCATCGACACGGCGGTGCCGGACAAGGTGCTGAAGATGCCGCCTTGCGATCTCAGAGATCCGACCGCGATCTCGGCCGGTATGCTGCTCTATGAGAAGCTGCCCCCGTCGACGCAATTCATGTCGGTCGAATTGACCTATCGCGATGGCAGCGTGTCGGAGGTCAAGAGCTTCCGCACCGCCAACCGCAGCAACAATTGAGCGGTTCCTCTCGATCGAATTGAGCCTTTGGCGCAGGCGGGCGTTACAATCCCTTGATGGATCTAAGCGCCAGAAGGCAGAATCATGGACGCAGCCTCGCCTCAACAACCCCCGCCGCGCCTGATGAAAGTCCGCTGCTGCATCGTCGGCGGCGGACCTGCGGGCATGATGCTCGGCTATCTCCTGGGACGCGCCGGCATCGAGGTTGTGGTGCTGGAGAAGCATGCCGATTTCTTCCGCGACTTTCGCGGCGACACCGTGCACCCCTCGACGCTTCAGGTGATGGACGAACTCGGTCTGATCGACGGCTTCCTCAAGCTGCCGCATCAGCGCCTGCAGACCATGGACGGCCTGATCGGCGGCATCAAGGTGCGCATTGCCGATCTGAGCCGGCTGAATACGAAATACCCTTTCATCGCCTTCATGCCGCAATGGGACTTTCTCAATTTCCTGCGTGAGGCCGGCCAGCGCTTTGCCTCGCTCAAGGTGCTCATGAATACAGAGGCGATCGATCTGATCCGCCACGGCGAGACCATCGCCGGGGTGCGCGCAAGGACGCCCGACGGCATCCTCGACATCGAGGCCGACCTGACCATCGCCTGCGACGGCCGGCATTCGACGGTGCGCGAGCGCGCCGGCCTCAGCGCGGAGGAGATCGGGGCGCCGATGGACGTGCTCTGGTTCCGCGCCGGGCGAACGCCAGACGCGGTCGACAATTTCTTCGCGCGCATCGAGTCCGGCAAGATGATGATCACCTTCGACCGTGGAGACTATTGGCAATGCGCCTATGTCATCGCCAAGGGGCAATACGACGTGGTGAAGGCGAGGGGATTGCCGGCGCTGCTCGACGACGTCGTGCGCATGGCGCCTGCCCTCAAGCGCGGCATTGCCGACGTCAAGAGCTTCGATGATATAAAATTGCTGACGGTCGCGATCAACCGCCTCGTCAGGTGGACGCGGCCCGGCCTGCTGCTGATCGGCGACGCCGCGCATGCGATGTCGCCGGTCGGCGGCGTCGGCGTCAATCTCGCTGTCCAGGATGCGGTCGCGACCGCCAATCTGCTCGCAGAGAAGCTGGTGCACGGCTGTCCATCGGAGGCGGAGCTCGATGCCATCAGGCGGCGCCGCGCCTTTCCGGTGCGGATGACGCAGGCGCTGCAGGTGGCCGTGCAGAACAACATCATCAAAGGCGCGCTGAAAGGCGGCGATCAGCCGCTCAAGGTTCCGCTGATCCTGCGCCTGATGTCTGCATGGCCATGGCTTCAGGGCATTCCGGCGCGCTTCATCGCCATCGGCGTGCGGCCCGAGCACGTCCATTCGAAAGCCGCGCCGGCCTCCTAGCACAGGGATCTGGTAGGGATAACACCGCGTTAAATCGCATGCATTGCGTTGCGCGCGTGCAACAGCGCACCTGGATTCAAATCCCGCCGCGGGCCAATCCGGCGCCTTAACTTTGTTGATTCAAATTTGAGTAAGACCTGCGTGTGAGCGTGCGCCCATCAAAGGACACGGGGTGTACCATGCGTAACAAATTGATTGCCGCCTTCGCCTGCACGACCGCACTGGTTTCGACCGGCGCTGCTTCCGCCGCCGATCTCGCCGCGCGTCCCTACACGAAGGCGCCCGCCTATATCGAGCCGCTGTTCAACTGGACAGGCTTCTATGTCGGCGGCCACATCGGTGGCGCCTGGACCAACGAGCAGTTCATCAACAACGGCACGGGCGCGGCGTTCGGCGATCTGACGCCGGGCGAGGGCTATCGCCAGCGCAACTCGGGCGTCATGGGTGGCGCCCAGATCGGCTACAACTGGCAGGCCAACAACTACGTGTTCGGTGTGGAAGGTACGATCTCCGGCCTCGACAACAAGGGCACGATCGTGAACACCGCTTTCGGCCCGGCGAACGACGTGTTCTCCTGGCGCGCCAACGTTCTCGCGACCGTCGTCGGTCGCGCCGGCTTTGCCGTGCAGAACAACCTGTTCTACATCAAGGGCGGCTACGCCGGCGTCAATAACAGGCTGTCGGTCACCGATCCGGTTGTGACGGGTACGGGCGGTCAGACCCACTGGGCCAACGGCTGGACCGTCGGCGCCGGCTGGGAATACGGCATCACCCGCAACTGGATCGTCGGCCTCGAGTACAATTACGCGGCCTTCGGCAGCCAGACCTACCAGCTCGGCGGCATCTCCGGCAATTACACCTTCGATGCCAAGCCGCGCGACATCCAGTGGGCTGTCGTCCGCGCCAGCTACAAGTTCGACGCTCCTGTGATCGCGCGCTACTAAGCGACAAACGACCAATCAAAGAAAAGATCACGGCCAAATTAAAAGCCCCGGCTTCGACCGGGGCTTCTTTTTTGCGTGCAATGGTGGCGGCGCCTCAGGCCATCACTGAGAAGCCGCCGTCGACGGGAATCGCGGTCCCCGTGACGAAGTTCGAGGCCGAGGAGGCGAGGAAGACGGCAATGCCGGCGAAATCGTCGATGTCGCCCCAGCGTCCCGCCGGCGTGCGTGCCAGCACGCGCTCGTGCAGGCCCGACACCTGGCTCCGCGCACCGCGGGTGAGATCGGTGTCGATCCAGCCCGGCAGGATGGCGTTGACCTGGATGTTGTCGGGGGCCCAGGCGTTGGCGCAGGCGCGTGTGTACTGGACGATTCCGCCTTCGCTGGCCGCATAGGCGGTCGCGAAGCTCGCGCCGAAGATCGACATCATCGAGCCGATATTGATCACCTTGCCGTTGCCCGACGCCTTCAACGCCGGATAGGCGAGCTTGGAGCAGACGAAGGCGCTGGTGAGGTTGGTGTCGATCACCTTGTTCCACTCGTCGAGCTCGAGCTCGTGCGGTGGCTTGCGGATGCTCATGCCGGCGTTGTTGATGAGGATGTCGATGCGGCCGAGCTCCCTGACGACACGGTCGATCATGGCGGCGACCGCCGCCTTGTCGGTGACGTCGGTGGTGACGGAAATCGCCTTCACGCCGCGTGCTTTGAGATCGGCGACCGCTGCGGCCGACTTGGCTTCGTTGCGTCCGACCACGGCGATATCGGCGCCGGCGTCGGCAAGCCCGTGGGCCAATCCGAGCCCGATGCCGCCATTGCCCCCTGTGACGATCGCGACTTTGCCACGGAGATCGAACCGGTTGGATGTCATGCTTTCACTTTCTGGTTTCTTCTATTGATTGCTCTGCCAGATCAGCACCAGCCCGAAGCCCGCCATGGCGGCGCCGTAGCCGGCCCATTGCAGCTGGTTGACCATGAAGCTCGATCGTGGCCAGGCGACGGTGCCCGTGCCCTGTCCGATCCAGAGCAGCCCGACAGCGAGGGCAAACAGGCCTGCGACAAGCAGAAATCTGCGCATGCTTTCCTCCCCATTGGGCTGCTTCTGTCGCGACCGGCGGCATGAAGATCGGTGCGGGTCGCGAAAACTTCCCGCCAGACTAGCCGTAGCTTCGGTTCAGATACAATGGCTGCGGACGCAAGGGCATGATCCGGAAGAGTGCGCAGCGGTTTTCCGAAAGGATCATGCTCCAACAAACGGGAGGACGCATGTCCGTGCGCATCGTAATTCCGGGCACCGCGGCGGTGGCCGCTTTGGTCGCAGCCTACGTCGCCATGCCGCGCCAGGCGGATCTGCGGGCATTCGATCCGGCTGAAATGGCGCGGCTCGAAACCGCGATGTGGCGGGACTATTACGACAAGCGCTATGCCACGCTGTTCTATCACCTCCATGTCGCCCTCAGCGCGGCCGAGGCCGCCAAGGCGTTCCAGCCGACGCAGTCACGGCAAGAGGCCGATGCGGCGCTGCCGGCGCTCGTGGCGTACTACCGCGATTTCGCGCCGGCGGCCCCCGTGGCGTTCGACGTGGAGCAGGCCGCCCGCCTCGAGCTCGACTGGTGGCAGGCGCGCCGCGAGGCGGTGGTCCCGCAGGACTATGGTCTCACCATCGGGCGGGTCACGGCGCTGACCTACGGCGAGAGCGCAGACGATCCCGGCATCAGGCAGTTCGGCATCGCGCGGGCAGAGGCGATGGCGTTCCGCGATGCGAGGGGACAGGCCATAACCGAAGCCGACTGGACGATGATCGAGAGCCGGCTAGGGGAGGCGTACCGATTGCTGAAGGCGAGCGTCAGCCGATAAGCACCCTACACAACGAAAAAGCCCCGGCGATGCCGGGGCTTCGACGTTTGAGACTTTGTTGGGCTCAGTACTTCGCGACCACCGGGCCGGCCCAGTTGAAGCGGTAGACCAGCTCGCTGCGCACGCTGTGCTCGCGGAACTTCTGGGTCTCCGAGGTGCCGAAGAAGGGCGTGCCGGTGGCGGTGAAGTTGATAGCAACGTTCGACCGGTCGAATTCCGAGTAGCGATATTCGGTCTTCCAGAACAGACCAGGCAGGAAACTGGTCAGCGCATATTCGTCACCTGCACCGATGAACCAGCCGCCCTTGGTGCCGCCCGGGAGGGTGGTTGGCGCGGCCCCGATCGCGGTATTTGAGGTCACCATGTTGGTCGCGGTCCAATGCGCCTGGGTGTAGCCGCCCGAGAGATAGGTGAGCAGCTGGGGCGTTACGAGATAGCCGACGCGCGCGCCGACCGCCCATTGGTAGTCCTGCTTCTGCCTGCCGACATTGGTCGGAAAGGCGGTGCCGAACGTCGAAATGTCGCCCCGAACGTCCATGAAGTCGTAGTCGGCGAAGCCGCCGATGAGCCAGTTGGTACCTGCAAACTGATAGTCGCAGCCACCCTGGACGGTCGCGAGCCAACCGCTTGCGCCGGTCGTCTGATTCGGGCCGAGCGCCGCACCGGTTGCGGTGTCGAAGTCGTTGTGATCGTTCTTCGTCATTGCACCGCCACCACCGGCGCCGACATAGCAGCCTGTCCAATTCACGGCCGGCGCAGCAATTGGAGCCTTGGTGTAGGGGCGGGCGGCCAAATCAGCCGCCGAGGCTGCGCCTGCCATAGCTACCGTCGCAACCATAACGAGCATCAATTTCTTCATTTTCAATTCCCTGGAAACAAGAAGCCGCGCCAATTTGTCCGCCCTCGGCGCTGAGACGAGTCAAACCTACCTTGAATCGTGCGCGCGGGCTGTCGCCCATCCGACACACTCAGTAGTAGAATTCGCAGGCCGGAACGACGAAACGTCGCGTCTGGCGGCAAAACGAAAAAGCCCCGGCGATGCCGGGGCTTTGACGTCTACAACTCGCGTTCAGATCAGTACTTCGCGACGACCGGGCCGGCCCAGTTGAAGCGGTAGACCAGCTCGCTGCGAACGCTGTGCTCGCGGAACTTCTGGGTTTCGGAAACGCCGGTCGGCAAGCCGCTCGGAAGGGCATTGATGGAGACGTCCGACCGATCGAACTCCGAGTAACGGTACTCGGTCTTCCAGAACAGGCCGGGCAGGAAGTTCGTCAGAGCGTATTCGTCGCCGGTGCCGATGAACCAGCCACCCTTGGTCGATCCAGGCAACGTTGCGACGCCAACGCCGGGGGCAGCAAATGCGGAAAGCGTCGTCGACTTCCAGTGGCCTTGCGTGTAGCCACCCGAAACGTAGGTCAGCAATGAGGGCATAACCAAGTAACCGACGCGAGCGCCGACGGCCCACTGCCAATCCTGCTTCTGGCTTCCGACGAGCGACGGAGCAAAAGTGCCACCGGTCGAAATATCGCCTCTCACGTCCATGAAGTCGTAGTCGGCGAAGCCGCCGATAACCCAGTTCGTACCAGCGAACTGGTAGTCACAACCACCTTGAACCGTTGCGAGCCAGCCATCCGCACCCGTCGACAGGTTGGGACCAACTGCACCAAATCCGGCAACGAAATCGTTGTGGTCGTTCTTCGTGATGGCACCGCCACCGCCGGCGCCGAGATAGCAGCCGGTCCAGTTGACGGCCGGGGCGACCGCCACCGGAGCCTTGGTATAGGGACGAGCAGCCAGATCGGCGGCCGAAGCCGTTCCCGTCATCGCCGCAACCGCGGTCAGAGCCAGCAAAATCTTGTTCATGTTAAATCCCCAACCTTGGCTTTAGCGGGCGCGAGCGCCGTTCCGGTCAAATTCGATGGTTGGACTATAGACGGTTTCTGCCGAAAAGCTGTTGCTGCGCAGACACAATGGACGGAAAAGGGTCCGCAGTTGTACGGAGGACACAGTTCCGCCGCGCAAGCGGGCGATCGAAATTAATTCATAGATTCAATCGGTTACCTTCCCACCCAAAGTGGCGGACCGAAACTGCCACCCGGCCAGGTCGCTCCTGTCCGGGTGCGGGGCGCGCCCGTCCGAACAAAGGCGGGCCGCGTCTGGCCTTTGAGCTCGTAAATCCCCGGCCGACTCGGGCGCCGAGAGAATCATCGGGAAGCGCTGAACTCGCCAATTGTGTTTGCCGCGTGCCGACACGAAAAAGCCCCGGCCTGCGCCGGGGCTTTGAAGAACGAGAGAGGCGCCGCCGCCGGGAGCGACGGGCGCTTCTCGCAAGGCGTGTCAGACGTCCAGCAGCTCCTCGCTGGCAAACTCCGCCTTGTCGGAGATGAAGGCAAAGCGCGCTTCGGCCTTGGTGCCCATCAGTCGCTCCACCGAATCCGCTGTGGTGTCGCGATCGTCGGGCAGCAGCACCACCTTGAGCAGCGTCCGCTTGCTCGGATCCATGGTGGTTTCCTTGAGCTGCGCCGGCATCATCTCGCCGAGGCCTTTGAAGCGGTTCACCTCGACCTTGGCGTTGGCGTTGAAGGCGCTCTTGATCAGCTCGTCCTTGTGCTTGTCGTCGCGCGCGTAAACCGACTTTTGCCCGTGAGTGAGCTTGTAGAGCGGCGGCACCGCGAGGAAGAGGTGGCCTTCGTCGATCAGCTTCGGCATCTGCCGGTAGAAGAACGTAATCAGCAGCGAAGCGATGTGCGCGCCGTCGACGTCGGCGTCGGTCATGATGATGATGCGCTGATAGCGCAGATCCTCTTCCCGATATTGCAGGAGCTGGCCGCAGCCGATCGCTTGCACGAGGTCGGAGAGCTGCGCGTTCGCGGTGAGCTTGTCCTTGCCGGCGGAAGCCACGTTGAGGATTTTTCCGCGCAAGGGCAGCACAGCCTGAGTTTTGCGGTCGCGCGCCTGCTTGGCGCTCCCGCCGGCCGAGTCGCCCTCGACGATGAAGAGCTCGGAGCCTTCGGTGCCAGCATCGGTGCAGTCGGCGAGCTTGCCGGGCAGGCGCAGCTTCTTGCCCGCGGTCTTGCGCGCGGTTTCCTTTTCCTGGCGGCGCCGCAGCCTTTCCTCGGCGCGGTCGATGACGAAGTCGAGCAGCCGGTTGGCCATGTTCGGATTGCCCGACAGCCAATGATCGAACGGATCCTTCATCGCCTGTTCGACGATGCGCTGCGCTTCTGCGGTCGCAAGGCGATCCTTGGTCTGGCCCTGGAATTCGGGCTCGCGGACGAACACCGACAGCATCACGGCGGCGCCCACCATCACGTCTTCGGAAGTGACGGAGGCCGCGCGCTTGCCCTGGCCGACGCGCTCGGCGTGATCCTTCAGGCCGCGCAAGAGCGCGCTGCGCAATCCCGATTCATGCGTGCCGCCATCGGGCGTCGGCACGGTGTTGGTGTAGGAGGAGAGGAAGCCGTCGGCGTCCGCAGTCCAGGCCACCGCCCATTCGCAGGCGCCGTGTGCGCCGTTGCGGCCCGACTTGCCGGAGAAGATGTCGGGGTGCACCAGTGTGTCGGCGTGGATCGCCGCGGCCAGATAATCCTTGAGGCCACCGGGAAAGTGGAAGGTCGCTTCCGCCGGCACGTCCTCGACGCCCTTGAGCAGCTCTGGCGCACAGTTCCAGCGAATCTCGACGCCGCCGAACAGATAGGCCTTCGAGCGCGTCATCTTGAACAGGCGCTGCGGCTTGAACGCGGCCTTGGCGCCGAAGATGTCGGTATCCGGCTTGAAGCGCACGCGCGTGCCGCGGCGGTTGTTGACCTTGCCGAGATCCTCGAGCTTCCCCTTGGGATGGCCGCGCTCGAACGACATGCGATAGAGCTTCTGGCTGCGCGCGACCTCGACCTCGAGACGCGAGGAGAGGGCGTTCACGACGGAGATGCCGACGCCATGCAGACCGCCCGAGGTCTCGTAGACCTTGCTGTCGAACTTGCCGCCCGAATGCAGCGTGCACATGATGACTTCGAGCGCCGACTTCTTCGGGAACTTCGGGTGCGGATCAACAGGGATGCCGCGGCCGTTGTCGGTGACGGTCAGGAACCCGTCGGCGCTGAGCTCGACGCCGATGAAGGTCGCGTGCCCGGCAAGCGCCTCGTCCATGGAGTTGTCGATGACTTCTGCGAACAGGTGATGCAGCGCCTTCTCGTCGGTGCCGCCAATATACATGCCGGGCCGGCGCCGCACCGGTTCCAGGCCTTCGAGTACCTCGATGTCGGCGGCCGTGTAATCAGCCTCGCCGCCGGCCGCGCGCTGGGCTGCCTTTGCGGCGCTCGCGCGTCCCTTCGGCTCGTTGCCTTCGAACAAATCGTCTTTGGCTTTAGTTTTCAACTGCTTGGACATATATCTTGATGCGTTTTGAGGGCCGCGCAGGCGGCGAATCGGTTGAGGTGACTATGCCACGGCCGGCTTGGAAAAATCACCGCCGGACCGAACTTGGGCGTCGTTGGGAGCCAATCCCGGCGATTTTACGCCGCAGACCCGTCCATTCCCGGCAATTTGACGCGCCGGTCCGGTCTGGGCCGGATTTTGTGACTTGATGTCACACAAGTGCTTGGCTTACCAGTCCTTTTCATCGAGCAGCACCTTGAGACAGCGCGGGAAGGCTAATCTGGAATGGAGCAGTTTGCACACGCGCTGGCCGACTTCGTGCGGGCTCATCAGGCGTGGGCGGCTCCGATCGTATTCCTGCTCGCCTTCGGCGAGTCGCTCGCCTTCATCTCGCTGCTGATCCCGGCCTGGGGCGCACTCGTGGCGATCGGCGCGCTGATCGGGGCAAGCGGCATCAGCTTCTATCCGGTCTGGATCGCCGGCGGCTTTGGCGCTGCGCTTGGCGACTGGGTCTCGTACTGGTTCGGCTATCGCTACAAGGAGCACGTTGCCCAGATGTGGCCGCTCTCGCGCTATCCGGAACTGTTGCCCAAGGGCGAGGCCTTCGTGCGCAGCTGGGGCGTGCCGAGCATCTTCATCGGCCGCTTCTTCGGTCCGTTGCGGGCTTCGGTACCGCTCGCGGCCGGCATCTTCGAGATGCCCTACTGGAGCTTCCAGACGGCCAATTTCGTCTCGGCCCTGGTCTGGTCGGCGGCGCTGCTGCTGTTTGGCGACGTGATCGCCAAGATCATGGAATGGATCTGGCGGGCGATTTGACGCCAAAACCTTGACGGGAACCGCGACTGGCCTTATAGCCGCGCGCCATGATCAACGCCGCGACCATCCTGTTCGCCCGTCGCCGCCGCCGCATCCTAGCGGTTTGGGCGGTCGATCGCGTTTGAGATCATCGTCTTTGCCGCTGGATCCGGTCCGCGGCATTCTCTCTCCTGTCAGCGCGATCTGATCCGGCGGCCCCCAAGGAGGCCCAGCAGGAGATCGATAATGTATTCGCCCTCGATTACGCCGCAGACAGAACGCCGCGCGGCGTTCCGCGTCATCAGTCACAATCCGCTGGTAAAACCCGCGGATGGAACGCTACCCCGGCAGCTCGCGAACTGCGACCCGGGTTCCCATCTATGTCTATCATCCGATTGGTGCGTCTGGCCGGACCAGGTGCCAAGCTCGAAGGGAGCATGACATGAGCCTTGCTGACACAAACGAAATCCGGCCTGCCGGCGCCAAGCAAAAATCCGTCTTCGTCGACGGCGGCTCCGGCACCACCGGGCTCGGCATCAACGAGCGGCTGAAGCTCCAGAGCGACGTCGTCGTGAAGACGCTTCCCGATGACAAGCGCAAGGATCCCGCGGCCAAGAAGGCGCTGATGGAGGAAGTCGATCTCGTCATCCTCTGCCTGCCCGACGATGCCGCCAAGGAAACGGTCGCGCTGGTCGACAGCATGGGTCCCTCAGCGCCGAAGGTGCTGGACGCCTCCACCGCCTACCGGGTCGCGCCTGATTGGGCCTACGGTTTTCCGGAACTGGCGCCGGACCAGGCCGGCAAGATCAAGGCCGCGAAGAAAGTGTCCAATCCTGGCTGCTATCCCACCGGCGCGATCGCGCTGCTGCGGCCGATCGTCGACGCCGGCCTGTTGCCGCCTGACTATCCCGTCACCGTGAACGCGGTGAGCGGCTATTCCGGTGGCGGCAAGTCGATGATCGCAAGCTTTGAAGACGGCAGCGCGCCGGCCTTCGAGCTCTACGGCCTCGGCTTCGAGCACAAGCATCTGCCGGAGATGCAGCTCTATTCGAACCTGACGCGGCGGCCGATCTTCATTCCCTCGGTCGGCAATTACAGGCAGGGCATGCTGGTCTCGGTGCCGCTCCAGCTCGACACGTTGCCGGGCAAGCCGACGGGGGCAGATCTGCAAGCCGCGCTCGCCAAGCGTTACGCAGGTTCAAGGTACGTCAAGGCGATGCCGCTCCAGAACGAAGCATCAAAGGGCGGCCGGCTCGAGCCGGAGGCGCTCAACGAGACCAACATGCTCGAGCTCTACGTCTTCGCCAGCGACAAGTACCATCAGGCCGTGCTGGTCGCGCGGCTGGACAATCTTGGCAAGGGCGCATCTGGCGCAGCCGTGCAGAATATGCGGCTGATGCTGGGCTTGCCGGAGGAGTAGGCGGCAGACGACGCAGCGCGCCTTGAAGCATTGCCCTGCGTGATGCGCCGCAAATCGGAGGCCCGGACAGTCAGCAGGTCCGGGCTTCTGCGTCTTCATTGCAAAACAATGTCGGCAGGAAACGGTCGAGCAGGACGCCCGGCGCAGACGTTGTTGCGGGCTGTCACAGCATTGCTGCGAGAGGTTTTGAGGGCGTCAAGCATCTGGTCAGATATGTTACAGACGTCCTGATGCTCAGCCGCATAGTCGACGACGGCGTCCCACGTCCGCGAGGCCCGCACATAGGCACCGCACTCGCCAAGCATCAAAGAGCGTGACGCCGGTTTTGCGGCTTGAACAGCCTCGTTGCGCAGCCGTGTCAATTCAGGGCATTGCGCTTGCGCGCCGGCCGCGCTGCATGGTCCGGTGAGCACGATGATCGCGGCAATAGGCAAGAGGATTCGCATCACGGCTTTCCTCGCGTTGGTTGCCACCAGCACGCAACGATAGTCCTGATTACAGGTCGAAGGCAGCCTCGAGGCTGCGTATCGTTTTCAAAACACCTTGAAGATCGCCAGCGCCAGCACGGCCTGCGCCAGGAAGCCGACGGAGAAGGCGAGGGTGCGGAACACCGGGATTCCGAGCGCGTAGACGATCAGATGCGCGACTCGCGACCAGAAATAGACCACGCAGGCGAGAACGGTCCATTTCGACGAATAGTCGATCGCATTCAGGATCAGCACCAGCGGCGCGAACAGCACGAGGTTCTCGACCGCATTGTCATGCGCGAACATCAGCCGGTTCGCCCATTCGGCTTGGGGCTTGTCGCCGCGCGAGGGGTTGGCCATGGCGCCGCTGAGCCCGCGAACCTGGCAGCGGTTGATGGTGTAGGGAATCCAGAGGACCCCGGTCAGGATCACCGTACAGGTCAGCCAGAACAATTCACGCGTCATAACCCGGTCCCCTCTGTCGTCGCTGTCTGAGAGTGAGCTTATACAAGCGTCGCAGATTCCGCTACGCGCGAACCCTGACATAGCTGCCGGGCGCGTCCTCGATCGGCGGAAACGCCTCGGTGCCGACACTGCGCGCGGGCACTTCTTCAGGGTCGAGCTCGCCAAGCCATTCGCGCCAGTCCGGCCACCACGAGCCCTTGTGCTCCACCGCACCCTTCATCCACTGGGCAACGTTGACGTCCTTGATGTTGTCGTTGGTCCAGTACTGGTACTTGCCCGAGGCCGGCGGATTGACGACGCCGGCGATGTGGCCGGAGCCGGACAGCACGTATTTCACCGGTCCGCCGAAGAACTGCGAGCCGTACAGCACCGATTCCGCGGGCGCGATGTGGTCCTCGCGGGTGGCGAGGTTGTAGACGGGCACCTTGACCTTGGAGAGGTCGAGCAGGGTGTTGTCGAGCACCATGGTGCCGGTCGACAGCCGGTTTTCCAGATAGCAGTTGCGCAAATAATAGGAATGGTTCGCCTGGGTCATTCGCGTCGCGTCGGAATTCCAGTGCAACAGGTCGAACGCGCTCGGTTGCTGGCCCTTGAGGTAGTTGCTGACGACGTAGGACCAGATCAAATCGTTGGAGCGCAGCATGTTGAAGGCCATCGCCATCTTGGAGCCTTCGAGCACGCCCGATGCCTTCATGTCCTGCTCGAGTGCTGCGATCTGGTCTTCGTCGACGAACACCAAGAGATCGCCGGCATGGGTGAAGTCGACCTGCGCGGCAAAGAACGTGGCCGACGTGACGCGCTGGCGCCGCTTCTCGGCGAGCCAGGCCAGCGTGGTCGCGAGCATGGTGCCGCCGACGCAATAGCCGGCGGTGTGCACCTTCATCTCGCCGGTGACCTTCTCGATCACGTCCATCGCCGTGAGCGGGCCTTCCTTCATGTAGTCTTCCCAGCTCTTGGTGCCGAGCTTCTTGTCGGGATTGACCCATGAGATCACGAACACGGTGATGCCCTGGTCGACGCACCACTTGATGTAGGATTTTTCCGGCTTGAGATCGAGAATGTAGAATTTGTTGATCCAGGGCGGCACGATCAAAAGCGGCGTGCGCAGCACCTTCTCCGTCGTCGGAGAATACTGGATCAGCTGCATCATCTCGTTCTGGTAGATCACCTTGCCCGGCGTTGTCGCCATGTTGACGCCGACGACGAGGTTGTCCGGGTTGGACTGGCGGATCTTGAGCATGCCCTTGCCCGCAGCGATGTCCTCCGCCAGCATCGTCAGCCCGCGCGCGAGGTTCTCGCCGCTGCTTGCAACGGTCTCGCGCAGCACCTCCGGATTGGTCAGTACGAAGTTCGACGGCGAGATCGCGTTGGTGACCTGCTGGACGTAGAACTCGGCCTTGCGGCGGGTCGCCGGATCGAGCTCGGCATCGCGCACCAGCTCCTGTGCCCATTTGCTGGTGAGCAGATAGAGCTGCATCACGAAGTCGAAGAACTGGTTCGACTTCCATTCCGGATCGGCGAAACGCTTGTCGCGCGGCGAGGGCGCGATCGCGGGCTGCGCGTCCTGGCCGGCCATTCGCCGCGCCGCCGCGCCCCACAGATCGAGATAGTCCTTGGCAAGCTTGGTCTGCAGGTCGGACGAACGCGATTGGTCCGACAGCCAGTATTCGGCGACCGACGTGAAGGTCTTGACGACTTCCGCGAGCTCGGCCGGTGGGCGGTCCTGAACCTCACCGCTTTCGCGGGGCTTCAGATACGCGGCAAGCGCCTTGCCGCCGCTCTCCATCGCCCGCGCGACATTCATTGCGAAGGCTTCCGCATCGAACTTGGTGTCAGACGTTGTCCCGGATCTTGTCCCGGACTTGATCTCGGATTTGGGCGTGTCGGTTGTGACGGTACTCATGAAGGAGACAGTAACGATTCATTCCGTATTCGTCACCGCGAAGCTCGCTGGTTTCGCGCTAAACAGACGCGAAGATGTGCTGCACTGCGACAAGGCTTCTTGCTTTTGTCACAATCGCAATGCACGTTTTGTGACGCGGGGCCTTGGATGATTTCTCGCTCGTGCCATTTGTGGGCAGCAATGGTTTGAGCTTGGGCAGGTTGTTGATTAAGCTATCGGCAGCCTTGCGTTGGGACGAGTAGGGGATTTCCCAAGTGTTGGCGTGGTGGGACCTGCAAAAGACGCGGCTTGCGTGCTGCGCGCTGCTGATGGCGGCGTGCACGTTGGGCGGCTGCTCGAGCCAGTTGGCGGACATGTCGGCCGCAGATTCACCTGCACATCCCAGGGAGCCCGGAACCTACCTTCCGGTGCATGATTTGCCGCCGGACCGTGACCAGGCGATCATCCCGCCCGACCAGCGCGCCAAGATCGAGGCGGAGCTTGCGGCTGCGCGCGATCGCCAGGCCATCGCTGCCAAGGACGCCAAATAGCAGCGCGGAAGAGCGACGGGACGGCCGCCGTGCGGCGCAAGGTAATCGCTGGCGCCCCCGCCACACCGTGCTAAAAGACTTCAATTCAGCCGAGAGTCAGGGCGAAGGAGTTTAGTCCTTATCGCCAAAAGTCGCTCCAAGTATTTGATCTTGAGTGATTTTTGGGCGCGGGCCGAGGTTCCTTCAAAGGGGTGGTCATTGCCCCTCGATTCTGTCCTGACCGGCTGCCCGGAGCCCAGAGACCCATGGAAGACTTTTACCGCATCCGCCGCTTACCGCCTTACGTGTTCGAGCAGGTCAACCGGGCCAAGGCGGCCGCGCGGAATGCCGGCGCCGACATCATCGATCTCGGCATGGGCAATCCGGACCTGCCGGCCCCGCCGCATGTCCTGGAGAAGCTGAAGGAGACGCTGGGCAAGCCGCGCACCGACCGCTACTCGGCGTCCCGCGGCATCCCGGGCCTGCGCCGGGCCCAGGCCGCCTATTACGACCGCCGCTTCGGCGTGAAGCTCAATCCGGACACCCAGGTCGTGGCGACGCTGGGCTCGAAGGAGGGCTTTGCCAACGTCGCGCAGGCGATCACGGCACCGGGCGACGTCATACTTTGCCCGAACCCGAGCTATCCGATTCACGCCTTCGGCTTCCTGATGGCGGGCGGCGTGATCCGCTCGGTGCCTTCGGAGCCGACGCCGCAATTCTTCGAGGCGGTGGAGCGCGCGATCGTGCATTCGATCCCGAAGCCGCTGGCGCTCGTGGTCTGCTATCCCTCGAACCCGACCGCCTATGTCGCGAGCCTCGACTTCTACAAGGACCTCGTCGCCTTCGCGAAGAAGCACGAGATCCTGATCCTGTCCGATCTCGCTTATGCCGAGGTCTATTTCGACGAGAACAATCCACCGCCCTCGGTGCTGCAGGTCCCCGGCGCGATGGACGTCACCGTCGAGTTCACCTCGATGTCGAAGACCTATTCGATGGCCGGCTGGCGCATGGGCTTTGCGGTCGGCAATGAGCGTGTGATCGCAGCACTCGCCCGCGTCAAGTCCTATCTCGATTACGGTGCATTCACGCCGGTGCAGGTCGCTGCGACCGCGGCGCTGAACGGCCCCGACGATTGCATCAAGGAGATGCGCGACACGTATCGCAAGCGCCGCGATGCGCTGGTGGAATCGTTCGGCCGCGCCGGTTGGGAGATCCCGCCGCCGGAGGCCTCGATGTTCGCCTGGGTGCCGCTGCCGGAGGCTTTCCGCAGCGTCGGCAGCATGCAGTTCGCGACCCTGATGGTGGAAAAATCAGGCGTTGCGGTCTCGCCCGGCGTCGGCTTCGGCGAGCATGGTGAAGGATATGTCCGCATCGCCATGGTGGAAAACGAGCAGCGGATCAGGCAGGCCGCGCGCGGCGTGCGTCGCTTCCTTGAAAGCGGCATCGAAACGTTGCACAACGTCGTTCCACTCGCCAACAGGCGCTAATTCTCTTCGACAGGTTCACTAAAGCATCATGGTTGCACCCCTGAAAGTGGGCATAGCGGGGCTCGGCACCGTGGGCGCCGAAGTTGTCCGTTTGATCGAAACGCAGGCGCGCGTGCTCGCGGGCCGCAGCGGTCGCGGTATTCACGTCGTCGCCGTGACCGCGCGTTCAAAAGCAAAGAAGCGCAGCATCGATCTGCGTGGCGTCACATGGGCGAAGGATCCGATGGCGCTCGCAACGGATCCCAACATCGATTGCTTCGTCGAGCTGATGGGCGGCGCGGGCGATCCCTCGCTGTCCGCGGTCGAGGCTGCGCTGAATGCCGGCAAGTCCGTCGTCACGGCGAACAAGGCGCTGCTCGCCAAGCACGGCATCAAGCTGGCGAAGGCCGCCGAAAAGCATGGCGGTGCGCTGAATTTCGAGGCAGCCGTCGGCGCCGCGATCCCCGTCATCAAGACGTTGCGTGAAGGTCTTGCGGGAACCGGCATCAATCGCGTCTACGGTATCCTCAACGGCACCTGCAATTACATCCTGACGCGGATGGAGCAGGAGGGCCTGTCGTTCGCCGAGTGCCTGAAGGATGCGCAGCGGCTCGGCTATGCCGAGGCCAACCCGTCCTTCGACGTCGACGGTCACGATACCGCGCAGAAGCTCGCGATCCTCGCCAGCCTCGCTTTCGGCACGAAAGTTGCTCAAAGCGCAGTGTATGTCGAAGGCATCTCCTCCATTGCGCCGGAAGATCTGCGCGCGGCCGCCGATCTCGGCTACCGCGTCAAGCTGCTCGGCGTTGCCGTTCGCACCGCCAAGGGCATCGAGCAGCGCGTGCATCCGACCATGGTTCCCAAATCTTCCTCGATCGCGCAGGTGATGGGTGTCACCAATGCGGTCACGATCGATGGCGAGGGCATTCCGCCGATCACGCTGGTCGGCCCGGGCGCGGGCGGCGCTGCGACCGCGTCCGCCGTTGTTGCCGATATCGCCGACGTCGCGCGCGGCATCCGCGCCAATCCGTTCGGCCGGCCGATCGCGCAGTTGCGCGACACCAAGAAGGCGCCGATGGAGCGGCACGAGGGCGGCTACTACATCCGTCTTCTCGCGCGCGATTTCCCGGGCACCGCAGCTGCGATCGCAACGCGACTTGCGGAGCAGAAGATTTCGATCGAGTCGATCGTGCAGCGGCACCCCAATGGCGGCGTTGCGCCCGCTGACGGCAAGGCTGTGCCCGTGCCCGTCATCCTGATCACCTACGCCACGCATGAAGACGCGGTGCGCCGCGCGCTGGCCGCCGTGCAGAAGGACAAGGTGATCAGCGGACGGCCGCAGGTCATCAGAATTGAGAAGAACTAGAGCATGCTCCCGAAAAGTGTGCAGCGGTTTTCGGGAAAGAGCATGCTTAAACGATGACACGGTTCGAACGAACTGTGGGTGTTACGAGTTGATGCGGGCAGGGTGTCCTGTCCAAAACGGTTTCGAAGGAGTTAGCCGATGTCGACCCATATTTCAGTGCCGCCGCAGGCATTGCTCGAGCGCATTCTGACGCTGGAGATTGTGCGCGTGACGGAGCGGGCGGCGGTGTCGTCGGCGCGGCTGCGCGGGCACGGGCAGGAAAAGGCCGCCGACCAGGCCGCCGTCGACGCCATGCGCCGCGAGCTCAACAAGCTGCCGATCCAGGGCACCATCGTGATCGGCGAGGGCGAGCGCGACGAAGCGCCGATGCTCTTCATTGGCGAGAAGGTTGGCGTGAATGCCGGCCCCGAGGTCGATATCGCGGTCGACCCGCTCGAAGGCACCACGCTGTGCGCCAAGAACATGCCGGGCTCGATCGCCACCATGGCGATGGCCGATGGCGGCACGCTGCTGCACGCGCCCGACGTCTATATGCAGAAGCTCGCGATCGGCCCCGGCTATGACAAGGGTGTCGTCGAGCTCGACGCATCGCCGGCCGAAAACGTTCGCCGCCTCGCCAAGGCCAAGGGCGTCAAGCCTGAGGGCATCACCGTGCTGGTGCTCGACCGTCCGCGCCATGCCAGCATCATCGAGAGCGTGCGCTCGACGGGCGCTGCCGTGCGCCTCATCACCGACGGCGACGTCGCCGGCGTGATCCACTGCGCCGATCCCGACAACACCGGTGTCGACATGTATCTCGGCACCGGCGGCGCGCCGGAAGGCGTGCTCGCGGCGGTGGCGCTGCGCTGCATCGGCGGCCAGATGCAGTGCCGCCTGATCCTCGATTCCGGCGAGAAGATCGAGCGCGCCGCCAAGATGGGCGTCAACGATCCCAAGATGATCTACGGCATCGAGGACATGGCGCGCGGCGACTGTCTGTTCGCCGCCACCGGCGTCACCACCGGTTCGCTGCTGTCAGGCGTCAAGTTCCGCAAGGACGGCGTGATCGAGACCGAGACGGTGGTGATGCGCTCCGTCACCGGCACCGTGCGCTACATCAAGGCCGAGCATCGCGAGCTCGCGAAGTTCCATTTGGACTAAGCGCCTCTGTCATTCCGGGGCTCGCGAAGCGAGAGCCCGGAATCCATCGGGCGGCAAAGTCTGAGGCGAAATGGATTCCGGGTTCGATGCTGCGCATCGCCCCGGAATGACAACGATAAGAACAAGGGAAGCGCGCCATGTCCGATCTCTCCGCCGTCAAAGCCCTGATCTTCGACGTGTTCGGCACCGTCGTTGACTGGCGCACCAGCCTGATCACCGATTTCATGTGGTGGGGGAAGGGGCGCGGCATCAGCGCCGACTGGACCGCGCTCGTCGATGGCTGGCGCGGCATGTATGTCGCCTCGATGCAGGATGTGCGCGAGCATCCCGAGCGCGGCTACGTCATGCTCGACGATCTGCATCGGCGTTCTCTCGAAAAGCTGGTCGAGAAATTCGCGATCAAGGGCCTCACCGACGCCGATCTCGATCATCTCACCAAGGGCTGGCACCGCCTCAATCCCTGGCCTGACAGCGTCGCCGGCCTGACGCGGCTGAAGACGAAGTTCGTGATCGCGCCGCTGTCGAACGGCAACGTCGCGCTGCTCACCAACATGGCGAAGTTCGCCGGCCTGCCGTGGGACCTCATCATGTCGGCCGAACTGTTCGAGCACTACAAGCCCGATCCCGAAACCTATCTCGGCGCCGCAAAGCTGCTCTGTCTCAAGCCGGAGGAGGTGATGATGGTCGCCGCGCACAACGGCGATCTCGCCGCCGCGCAGAAATACGGCCTGAAGACCGCCTTCGTGGCGCGGCCGACCGAGTACGGCCCGCACCAGAAGGTCGATTTCGAAGCGACTGGCAACTGGGACATCGTCGCCAAGGATTTTGGCGGCATCGCCGACAGACTCGGCTGCTAGAGGAGGGGGACCGGACGAACCGGGCTCTCTCAAGTCAGGCCGCCGAGAGCTTTGCCTGCGTCGTCAGGAAGTAGGTGCAGCCGGCTGAGCCAAACAGATATATCGCGGCAGCGAGCCAACCCATCGCATTGAGGACACCCGACAAGGTCGCGGCGACAGCGGTCACCAGGCCAATCGCTTCGGCTCCCGCGGTCCACATCAAGACGGCGCGTATGCTAGCATCGTCGCCAAAATTCCGAGCTGACTAGATGATGCCTCCCCATGCGATCAAAGCGCCTCCGAACAGCCGGCCCATGAATGCGACGGCTGGCGAATGCTCAAGGCCATAAATTGTCGCGAGCAGGTCGGGTACAAAAACAAAAGCGATCCCGTGAGGAATCGCCAAAATCGTGACAATCGCTAAAAAGGTTTTGAGAGGCATCTGCGTCTCCGATGTTTTAAATAACTACACGGGAAAAATCGTACCAAGGCTGGGCAGCGGAAAAAGTGCACTCATGAAAGCACATCCGTCGCGTGGGCCGCCAGCGGAATCGCGCCGGTTACACTGGCAGCCGGCCTCACGCGATCTTCAGCGTGGGCTCGCTCGCTTCCGCCTCGGCAAACCCCGCCTGCAGCACCTCCTCCCGTTTGTGGCGCAGATGGGTGCGCAGGATGTGGGAGAGGCCGGCGCCGTCGCGCCGCTCGAGCGCATTCAGGATCGCTTCGTGCTCTTTCACGGCCAGCGCCCAGCGCTGCGGCGTCATCGGTGTGACGTAGCGGGCGCGGCGGATGCGCGCGGTCACTGATGCGTAGAGTCCTGAAAGCACGGGATTGCCGGCGGCGCTGACGATCCCCTCGTGGATGGCGCGGTTGCCACGATAATACTGGATCAGATCACCCTCGCGATAATGCTGCACCATGGCCGCGTGCGCGGCGGCAATCTCAGCGATCTCCTGATCGGTGATGCGCTCGCAAGCGAGCTCGCCCGCCAGCGCTTCGAGGCCCTGGCAGACCTCGAACAGGTCGCGCATGTCCTTGTCGGTCAGCTTCGCCGCGCGCGAGCCGCGATGGGGCAGCAGCTGAACGAGACCCTCGGCAGCCAGCACCTTGAGCGCTTCGCGCAGCGGCGTGCGCGAAATCTCCAGCCGTTCGCACAGCTCGCGCTCGGGAATCCGCGCGCCCGGCGGGATCTCGCCGTCGAGCAGAATGTCGCGGATGCGGCCGACGACCTCCTCATGCAGCATGGGCTTCCTCAAATTTTGAATGCAAAAGTGCCTCAATAGACGAAAGTTCCGGAATTATATCTTGAAAATCAAAAATTTTGCATTCAAAAATGCAAAAACAGTCGGGGAGTCGAGGAAATGGACCAGGCCGTGAGGGCAGACGACCTCGTTTTTGAATGCAAGGACGGGATCGGGCGGGTCACCTTCAACCGTCCGCAGGCGCGCAATGCCTTCACCTTCGCCATGTACGAACGGCTCGCGGCCATCTGCGAGCAAGCCAATGACGACAGCTCCATCAAGGTGCTGGTGCTGCGCGGGGCCGGCGACAAGGCCTTCGCCTCGGGCACCGACATCAACCAGTTCCGCGAATTCGAGACGCCACAGGACGCCATCGACTACGAGAACCGCATCGACCGGGTGCTGACCACGCTCGAGCAATGCCGGGTGCCGACGATCGCGGCGATCAACGGCTTCTGCACCGGTGGCGGGGCGGGCATTGCCGCGGCCTGCGACCTGCGCATCGGCACCCGCAGCGCCAAAATCGGATTTCCTATTGCGCGAACGCTGGGCAATTGCCTGTCGATGTCCAATGTCAGCCGTCTCACCGCTCTGATCGGGGCGGCGCGGGTCAAGGACCTGATCTTCACCGCCCGCCTCGTCGATGCCGCGGAGGCCGCCAGCATCGGTCTGCTCGGCGAGATCGTTGATGATCTCGCAGCGCTCGACACGCGCGCTGATGAGATCGCGCGCCTCGTTGCCAGCCACGCGCCGCTAACGCTGAACGCGACCAAGCAGGCGGTCGCCCGTTTGCAGCGGCGGCTGACCCGGGACGAGGGCGAAGACCTCATCCTGATGTGCTACACGAGCCAGGATTTTCGCGAAGGGCTCGATGCTTTCCTCAACAAGCGCGCCCCGCAGTGGCGTGGTCAATAGGACGCCCGATGCCAAGCGAACCATCGCAATCCACCTCACGCCGTTCGGGACCGCTTGCGGGCCTCAAGGTCATCGACCTCACCCATGTCATGGCGGGGCCGACCTGCACCCTGATGCTCGCCGACATGGGCGCCGACGTCATCAAGATCGAGAAGTGGCCTGGTGGTGACGACACCCGCCATTCGGTGCCGCCGAAGATCGGCGACGAGGCCGCATCCTTCCTGATGATGAACCGCAACAAGCGCGGTATCGTGCTGGATCTGAAGACCGACGGCGGCAAGGAGGTGCTGCGGCGCCTGATCGCGGACGCCGACGTACTGGTCGAGAATTTTGCGCCGGGCGCCATGGAGCGTCTGGGCTTTGGCTATGAAGAGCTGCACAAGAAATTCCCGGCGCTGATCTATTGCTCGCTGTCGGGCTTTGGCCGCACCGGGCCCTACAAGCATCGCAGGGGATTTGACCTCGTCGCGCAGGCCATGAGCGGCATCATGAGCTTTACCGGCGAGCGCCCCGATGGTCCGCCGGTAAAGTGCGGCCCGCCGCTGTCCGACATCACCGCCGGCCTGCTCGCGAGCATGGGGATCCTTGCCGCCTACACCCATCGCCTCAAGACCGGTGAAGGGCAATGGGTCGAGACCTCGCTCTTTGAAGCCGCGCTGGTGCAGACCTATTGGCAATCGACCATTGCGCTCGCCGCAGGCACAGCGCCGCGCGCGATGGGCTCGGCGCATCCGCTCAACGCTCCCTATCAGGCGTTTGAGGCCTCCGACGGCTGGCTCGTCGTCGGCGGCGCCAACAAGAAGAACTGGCTGCTGATGCTGGAAGCGCTCGGCGCGAGCGAGCTCGCCGCCGATCCGCGCTTCGTCAATGGCTCCGACCGCATGGCGAATTTGAAGGAGCTCGAAGCGGTCCTCAGCGAACGTTTCAGAACCCAAACGCGCGCGCATTGGCTCGCGGCGCTGGACGAGAAGGGCGTGCCCTGCGGTCCCGTGTACGACATGCTGGAGGCGCTGAGCGATCCGCAGACGCTGGCGCGCGAGATGGTCGTCGAGGTCGAGCATTCCACCCTCGGCCCGGTCAAGACCATCGGGCTGCCGGTGAAATTCTCGGAGACGCCGGGCAAGGTCGCATCAGGCGCGCCTGTCTATGGCGAGCATACACGCGAGGTGCTGGCCGAGCATGGGTTCGACCAGACGCAAATCGAAGCGCTCGAACAAGAAGGCGCAATTGTTTCGGCATCCAGGGAGCGCGAAGAACGCGTCGCCTGAGCGGACGCCAGGACGACTGATCAAACAAACAGAAAATTCAGTTGGAGGAAATCATGCGTGGGACGTCTCTCTTTCTATTGTCCGTCAGTGCAGCCGTGCTCGCAGGCAGCGCGCCGGCATTCGCAGCCTGGCAGCCGCAGAAGCCGATCGAGTTCGTGGCGACCGCAGGTCCCGGCGGCGGCACCGACAATCTCGCCCGCGCGGTGCAGAACATCATCACCAAGTACAAGCTGACGGAGCAGCCGATCGTCGTCGTCAACAAGGGCGGCGGCAGCGGCGCGGAGGGCTATGTCTACGGCAAGGCCTCCGCCGGCGATCCCTACAAGGTGATCTTCGGCACCTCGAACGCCTGGCAGCAGCCGCTCGTCTCCAAGGTAGCCTTCAACTATACCGACCTGACCCCGATCGCGGCGATGGCGCAGGACGAGTTCCTGCTCTGGGTGAAACAGGACGCGCCCTACAAGACCGCAGGCGACTATCTCAAGGCGGCCGCATCGGGCGAATTCAAGATGGGCGGCGCGCAGTCCAAGGACACCGACGAGGTGCTGACGCGCATGATCGAGAAGATCGGTCATGTGAAGTTGACCTACATCCCCTTCAAGAGCGGCGCCGAGGCGGCCGTGCAGCTCGCCGGCGGGCACCTCGATTCCCACGTCAACAATCCCAGTGAGAGCTTGGGACAGTGGCGCGGCGGCACGCAGCGTCCGCTCTGCGTGTTCAGCCCGAAGCAGCTGCCGCAAGGTCCGAAGATCACGGCCACCGAAGGCTGGGGCGACGTTCCGACCTGCACCGAGCAGGGCCTCGACATCAAGCAATACGAGCAGCCGCGCACGGTCTGGCTGCCCGGCAAGGTCTCGCCGGAGCAGGCGGCCTACTATGTCGACCTCATGAAGAAGGTGCAGGCGACGCCGGAATGGAAGGACTATATCGAGAAGACCTCCCAGGTCGACACGTTCCTGACCGGCGCCGAGTTCGACAAGTTCATCAAGGAGGACCTCGAGCACGTCAAGCAGGTCGCGAGCGAGCAGGGGTGGCTGATCAAGTGAGGCGGGGCTTGCCACAAGCTCGTCCGCCGTCCCGGCGAACGCCGGGACCCATACCGCGTGATCTCTCGATGGGCGGCGGTCGTCGTACCGAGGAGCGCTTGACATCGAGTCTTCGTCAAACTGCTCCCTGGGGTTATGGGTCCCGGCCTTCGCCGGGACGACCACCCGGGGTGGGGAAAAAGTGCGCGCCATACACGTCCAGCCGCTGCACGTGCTGTGACCGGAGCCTTCAATGATCTCGCGACGCGTCCTCGAGCTTGCGACCGCGGTCCTCACCGGCAGTTTCGGTGTTGCGGTGGTGGTCCAGAGCCTGGACAACGGCATCGGCTGGTCGAGCGAGGGCGTCGAGTCCGGCACGTTTCCGTTTTTGACCGGCCTCATCATCGTTGCCGGCAGCCTCTACAATCTCGCGCGCGGCGTGGTGCCGACAGCTTCGCTGGCGAGCGTTCCCGTCGCGATCACGTCGATTGAGCTGCGGCGGCTGGCGGGCCTGTTCCTGCCGGCGGCGATCTTCGTCGCCGCCATCCCGTTGCTCGGAATGTATGTCGCTTCGGCTGGCTACATCTTCGCCGTGCTCGCGATCCCGCGGCATCAAGCCATGGTGCGCTCAGCGGGTACAGCCGCGGTGACGGCGCTCGCGCTCTATGTCGTGTTTGAGCGCATGTTCCAGGTGTCCTTGCCGCATGGCGCGCTCGCCGCGGCGCTCGGGTTCTGAGGAGAGGGCGATGGACAACCTCTCAGAGCTCCTGCACGGTTTCACCATCGCGGTCACCGTGCCGCATCTCGTGCTGATGGCGATCGGCGTTCTGCTCGGCATTCTTGTCGGCGTGCTGCCGGGCTTGGGCGCGCCGAACGGGGTGTCGCTGCTCTTGCCGCTGACCTTCGGCATGCAGCCGGTCTCGGCGATCATCCTGCTGTCCAGCATGTATTGGGGTGCGCTGTTCGGCGGCTCGGTCACCTCGATCCTGTTCAACATCCCGGGCGAGCCGTCCTCGGTCGCGACCACCTTCGACGGCTATCCGATGGCGCGCGACGGAAGGCCAACCACGGCGCTTGCCACCGCCTTCGGCTCGGCGGCGTTCGGCGCCCTTGTTGGCGTTATCCTCATCACCTTCCTGGCGTCCTGGGTGGCGCAGGTCGCGCTCGCCTTCGGCCCACCGGAATATTTTGCGGTCTATTTCCTGGCCTTCGCCAGCTTTGTCGGCATGGGCGGCGCGGCGCCGATCAAGACCGTGGTGGCGCTCGCGATCGGCTTTGCCATCGCTGCCATCGGCATCGACACGGTCTCGGGCAGCGTCCGCCTCACCATGGGCGTGGACGAGCTGGTCAAGGGCGTGAACTTCGTCGTCGCGGTGATGGGCCTGTTCGGCATCGGCGAGTTGCTGGTTGCGGTCGAAGAGGAATTTCACGCTCGTGCCGTTTCGTCGAAGATCGACTGGCTGGAGGTGTTCCGTGCGGTCGGCCGCCTGCCGCGCCATAGCGTTGCGCTGTTGCGAAGCGCTGCGATCGGTTGCTGGATGGGGATCACCCCGGGCGGCCCGACCGCGGCCTCCTTCATGAGCTACGGCATCGCCCGCCGCTTCTCCCGCCGCGGCCGCTATTTCGGCACGGGCGAGATCGAGGGCATCATCTCGCCGGAGACCGCCGATCATGCCGCCGGCACCAGTGCGCTGTTGCCGATGCTCTCGCTCGGCATCCCCGGCTCGGCGACCGCGGCCGTGATGATGGGCGGACTGATGATCTGGGGCCTCAATCCCGGGCCGATGTTGTTCGTGGACCAGAAAGATTTCGTCTGGGGCCTGATCGCCTCGATGTATGTCGGCAACATCGTCGCGGTCGCGCTGGTGCTGCTGACCGTCCCGGTGTTTGCCGCGTTGATGCGGATCCCCTTCGTCGTCATCGCGCCGCTGATCGTGATCATCTGCGTCGTCGGCGCCTATTCGGTGTCCAACTCCTATCTCGACGTGGTGATGATGCTCGGCTTCGGCGTCGTTGGTTATCTCTTCAAGAAGCTGTTCTATCCGCTGGCGCCGCTGGTGCTCGCGATCGTCATCGGCGACAAGGCCGAGGACGCGTTCCGGCAGTCGATGCTGATGTCGAAGGGATCACTCGGGATCTTCTTTGCCAACAAGCTGGTGACGTGCCTGGTGGTCGCGGGGATCGCGCTGTTGCTGCTTCCGCTGGTGTTGCAACTCGCACGGCCGTTCCGCAAAGACGTCTCGCCAGCCGCCGAGACGCCCGCCCATGAAAAGGTGATCATATGACCGCAAAACCGCTCATTGCACTGCCGACGGGAGACCCTGCCGGCATCAGCCCCGAGCTGACGGCAAAACTCGCGGCGCTGGACGAGATCCGAGCGCGCTGCCGCTTGGTCGTGATCGGCGACCGCCGCATCTTCGACGAAGGTGCGCGCGTTGCCGGTGTTGCGCCGGAGCTCACCAGCGTGGAGCAAGCGACCGATCTTCGCGCAGCGCCGGGCGACGCGCTGTTCATCGATCTCGGTCATCTCGCTCCCAGCGAGGTCACGCCCAAGACGGCAACACTCGCCGGCGGCAAATTCGCCCTGACGAACTATCGGAACGCGCTAGAGCTCGCACGCGACCGCCGGGTCGATGCCGTCTGCTTCACCCCGTTCAACAAGCAGGCGATGCGCCTTGCGCGCGCCGACTACGACGACGAGATTGCATTTTCCGCGGAGGTCGCGGGACTGAGGACGCCGGCCAGTGAGTTCAACGTGCTTGGAGAACTCTGGAATGCGCGGGTCACCTCGCACATTCCACTGAGGGATGTCGCTGCGAAACTGTCCGGCGAGCGTATCCAGCGCGCCTTGAGGCTGACCGATGCTTGCATGCGTAAAGGGGGCTTTGCGCGGCCTCGCATTGCAGTGGCGGGGCTCAACCCGCATGCCGGCGATGGCGGCAATTTCGGCCGCGAAGAGATCGATGTCATCGCGCCTGTGGTCGAAGCCGGTAAGCGCGACGGCATCGCCGTGGACGGCCCGTTTCCCGCCGACACCGTGTTCTTGCGCGCCAAGGCCGGCGCCTTCGATGCGGTGCTGACCATGTATCACGACCAGGGTCAGATCGCGATGAAGCTGATGGGCTTCGATCGCGGCGTGACCCTGCTCGGCGGCTTCCCGTTCCCGATCTGCACGCCCGCCCATGGCACGGCCTATGACATCGCAGGGCAGGGGATCGCCTCGATCGGCGCCAGTCGCGCTGCGGTCCTGCTCGCGGCCGAGATGGCAGCGCGGCGCGCCGCCTGGTAGGCCGCCCACCTTTCGCCCGTCAGGAAAAACCGGAAACTTCCAGCGCCGAACCGAGTTGCCATGGCGACGAACGTCCCTACGTCGGAGCTGGACCATGGCCGAGGCGAGGCCGCCGCGCGCGGCCGCGAAGATTGCGTTTGCAGCCGCACTGCTGGCCTTGACGGCCACGCCAGCGCTCGCCGCCGGGATGGATCCGGCCGCCATCGCGTCCACTCAGCCTTCGAAGAAGACCCTCTCGAAAGACAAGCCGACCCCGGCGGGCGTGCGCCTGCAGGTTCTGCTGGACAGGGCCCACTTCTCGCCTGGCGAGATCGACGGCAAGTTCGGAGAGAATGCCAGGAAGGCGCTTCGCGCCTATGCGGAAGCGCGGCAACTGCCTGTCTCTGACGAGGTGACCGACGACGTCTGGAAGGCCCTCCAGGCGGACGCACGGCCGCCGACGACCACCTACACCATCACCGACAAGGACGTCGCAGGTCCGTTCCTGCGCAAGCTTCCCGCCAAGATGGAAGACATGAAGGACATTCCGAAGCTGGGCTACACCAGCCCGAGGGAAGCGTTGGGCGAGAAGTTTCACATGAGCGAGCAACTGCTGGCGGCGCTCAACCCAGGACGTCATTTCGACCACGCCGGCGAGACCATCGCTGTCGTCGACACCAGCGGCGGCGGCAGCGCTCCGCCCGTCAAGGCCGACAGGGTCGAGATCGACAAGGTCAGGCAAACCGTGAAGCTGTTCGACAAGTCGAATGCGATGATCGGTTTCTATCCGGCCAGTGTCGGCAGCGAGGAGAAGCCGTCCCCATCAGGCACGCTGAAGGTGACGGAGATCGATCCAAATCCGACCTACCGCTACAATCCCGCCTATCACTTCAAGGGCGTGCATGCCCGAAAGCCCTTCAAGATCATGCCCGGTCCAAACAATCCGGTCGGCATAGTGTGGATCAACCTGTCCGCTGACGGCTATGGCATCCATGGCACGCCATCGCCGCAAAATATCTCCAAGGGGCAATCGCACGGCTGCGTGCGCCTCACCAACTGGGATGCCGAACGCGTCGCAGCCAGCGTCGCGAAAGGGACACCGGTGGCCTTTGTGGAAGGCGGATGATGCGAGCTCCACGGACGTGGCGGCCCAAGGGCCAACGCGCAGCCCAAGCAATACGCCTATGTTGCACGCACCACGCAGCGGAAACCGATATCGCTGGTTGAGGTATCGACGGGCTCGGCGTGGCGTGCAGCGGGACGGTAGCGACGGCAATAGTTGGGCGCGCATAGATGCGAGCCGCCCTTCAGGACCTTGCGGGGAATTCTGGCATCGGGAAGGCGAGGGTCGTAGCTTGCCTCCTCGCGACCGCCGCGGGGATTTTGGGGGATGCAGCGCGGCTTTCCAGCTTCGGCCGTGTGCTGGGCCGACCACCAGTCGGCGGTCCACTCCCAGACATTGCCAATCATGTCGTGGAGGCCGTAGCCGTTCGGCGGAAAGGCCATGACCGGCGAGGTGCGCACGAACCCATCCTCGGCGAGGTTCTGGACAGGGAAATTGCCTTGCCAGATGTTCGCCATGTGCTTGCCGCCCGGCATCAACGCATCGCCCCAGGCGAACTCCTCGCCGTCGAGGCCGCCGCGCGCGGCAAATTCCCACTCCGCTTCGGTCGGCAGCGCCTTGCCGGCCCAGCGCGCATAGGCCGCCGCATCGCTGTAGGAAACGTGGACAACCGGATGGTCATCGAGCCCCTTGATGCTGCTGCCGGGGCCGTAGGGATGGCACCAGTCGGCGCCGCGCAGGAAGGACCACCATTGGCTCCAATCGGCGAGATCGGTGATGTGCGGCAGCGGCGCGAACACCAGGGATCCCGCGTATTGCAGCTCTGTCGGGGCGTCGGGATAATTGGTTGGATCCGGAACGATCTGCGCTTCGGTGATATGGCCGGTTGCGTCGACGAACTGCTTGAATTGTCTGACGGTCACAGGCGTTCGATCAATCCAGAAGCCGTCGACGCAGACGCGGTGGCTTGGCGCTTCCTCGGGGTAGTGATGGTCGGATCCCATGCGAAAAGTTCCACCGGGAACGAAGACCATCTCGCCGGTCTTCGCATCATCCGGCAACCACTCGCAGCGATCCAGATCCGCACGCAGCATGGTGGAAATTCCGATACGTGTATTCCACCCGACGCTAAGGCGCGGACTTTGGCAGAGTTCGGCGACAGCACATGGCTCGGCAGCTTGCACACATGGTCTGGCCCCCTCTTTTGGCGCTCGGGGAGAGGAAGACGCGTCATTCCGTCAACATCTCTTTCCTTTGCGCATGCACGTTCCGGCGCGCCACAAGGTCTTGCGGCGTGCGCTCTGCCAACCGCAGAGTGCGTTCAATCGATATTGTTAGGACAGCAAAATATTATCCGAGAACTTGACGGCTGTGATGTGCAGTTTGTGCCAGTCCGCGTGAGCGCGGCAGGCGAGACCTCATGATCTCCGTGGCAATTTCCTCAAGCGCCAGCGCGACGTAGCGCGGCTCTTGCGTCAAATTCGGCACCGATTGGCCTCAAACCGAGTCAGCTTGTCGCAGGTGTCTCGCATTGCGATGCCCTGTCGCCCGCCCCAGAATTGTCGTGCTTCCGCAACAGCCTGCAGCCATGGGGCCACTTATTCTGGTTGATTCGAGGAAGCTGGACGGTTTTGAAGGCCTTCGCGGGGCCGTCCACGGATCGCATGTCGACGTGATGCAGCTCGGCCGCGGCCGGTTGCGCGGGAGGTTGTCCCATGTCGGCATCGGCGACTTCTCGCTCAGCATCGGCACCTTCAATGTCGGCATGCGCACGCAACGTGTCTCCAGCGACGACAAGCTGATTATCGGAATGTTGCTCGCGGCCGAGGAGCGCGTCGCCCACTGGGCGTTCGACATGCAGCTCAACGACGTGCTCGTCATTCCGCCGCTGCTCGAGCACGACGGGGTCTTTCACGGCGCGTCCGCTTACGCCGCGATGCGCTTCGACCTCGGTGAGGTCGCGACGCTGTTCAGCGGCGAGGGGCGGTTGAGCGATCCCGACGCCTGGCGCAGTCGTGGTCATTTCCGGGCGGATCCCAAGACCGGCGCGATCGCCACCCGCCGCCTGGTCCGCATCATGTCGCATCTGCGCGCCCGTAGCGCCAGCCTGACGCCGGCAACTGCCGACTTCTGGAAGCGATCGATTGTCGAATGCATGGCGGCCAACATCATGTCGTCGCTGCCGCCGGACGATAGCGGCTGGCTGCCTTCGGCACGCCGGCTGATCCGCAGGGTCGAGGACTATCTCGACGCGACAGGCACGCGTCCGGTTCATGTGGCGGAAATCTGCGCGGCGCTGGGCGTATCGCGACGGACTCTGCACCGCGCCTTTCAGGAGGTGTTCGGCCTCGGCCCCGTCAGCTTCCTCCGGCACAAGCGGCTGTGCGCCGTTCATTCCATTCTGCGCCGGAGCGCGCCCGGCTCGACCACCGTGGCGGCCGTGGCAATGGAGCAGGGCTTTTACGAGCTTGGCCGGTTCGCGCAATATTACCTCGCGATGTTCGGGGAGCATCCGTCGCAGACGCTGGGGGGAGCAACATTGCAGACCGCGGAGGACGATCGCGCCAGGGCTTAGGGCTCTGGAGGTGAGGAGGCGGGCGTGTTCCGAGGCGCTCGACGAAGCTCACCAGGCCGCCAATGGCGCCACCATCGCACCGACGCCGGTGTTTTGCCCGACGTGTCAAGCGATCTTGCCCGACGCGTCAAACGGCAATGAAAAATCGCCGTGAAAAAAGCCTTCCCGCTACTGTGCATGGGGTTGTTTTCGCGATCTCGGATCACACCAACCGAGCCCGCGAGATGCTGTGCAGACCAGGGTGAAGTCTACGGAAAAAGGGCTCGTGGAGGCGCTGTGCAAAACCGCCCGGCTGGGGCATCGGGAGATTGCCCAATGTGCTACCGTCGTCGTACGGACTGAAGCAAGATGGTTCCTCCCGCATCCGCACTCCCCGTCGAAATGCCCCAGGCGTTCTTGGGCGTGGCGCGCTCGCTCACCGACAAGCTCTGGCGCTCCCGGCTGGATGCGCGCGGCGCCGCGACGGCGCTCGCGATTGTGCAACGCCATCAGCTGCCGGAATTGCTGGCGCGGGTGCTGGCCGGCCGCGGCGTCGATATCGACGCCGTACCTGATTTCCTCGATCCGACCATCCGCAAGCTCATGCCCGATCCGTTCACGGTGACGGAAATGGAAGCCGCCGCCAAGCGCATCGCGGATGCGGCGGAGAGGGGCGAGAAGGTCGCGATCTTCGGCGACTACGACGTCGACGGCGCGACCTCGGCGGCGCTGCTCGCCTGGCACTTGCGCCATTGCGGCCTCGATCCGCTGATCCATATTCCCGACCGCATCTTCGAGGGCTACGGTCCCAACGTCGAAGCGGTTCGAGGCCTCGCGGCCAAGGGCGCCACGCTGCTCGTCACCGTCGATTGCGGTACCACCAGTGTCGAGCCGCTGGCGGAGGCGAAACGGCTGGGCCAGTCCGTGGTCGTGATCGACCATCACCAGGCCGGTGACGTGCTTCCAGAGGTCGATGCGCTGGTCAATCCGAACCGGCTCGACGATCTCTCCGGCCTCGGCCATCTCGCGGCCGTCGGCCTCGTGCTGGTGACGCTGGTTGCGGTCAACCGCGAGCTGCGCCAGCGCGGCTTCTGGACCGCCGAGATGCCCGAGCCCGATCTGCTCGGCATGCTGCACCACGTCGCGCTCGGCACCGTCGCGGACGTTGCGCCATTGATCGGCCTGAACCGCGCCTTCGTGGCCAAGGGCCTGATCGCGATGCGCCGGCGCGACCATGTCGGCCACACCGCGCTGATGGACGTGGCGCGGCTCAATGGGCCGCCGGAGGCCTGGCATCTCGGCTTCATGCTGGGCCCGCGCGTCAATGCCGGCGGCCGCATCGGCCGTGCCGACCTCGGTGTGCGGCTCTTGCTGGAAGGCGACAGCGTCGAGGCCGCGCGGATCGCTGCCGAGCTCGACCGTCTCAACAGCGAGCGCCGCGTCATCGAGCAGGCGGCCGAAGCGCAGGCCGAAGCCGAGGCGCTGGCCTCGATCGGGTTCGAGGACAAGCTCGGCGTGATCGTCACCGCGTCCGAAGGCTGGCATCCCGGCGTGGTCGGCCTCGTGGCCTCACGGCTGAAAGAGAAGTTCTCGCGGCCGGCTTTTGCGATCGCGCTGGAGCCCGGCGGGATCGGCACCGGATCGGGTCGCTCGATCGCCGGCGTCGATCTCGGCAAGGTGGTGCGGCAGGCCGTCGCCGACGGTATTCTGCTCAAGGGCGGCGGCCATGCCATGGCTGCGGGCGTCACGCTGCGGAAAGAGAAGCTTGCCGAATTCCGTGCCTATCTCGAAAACGCGCTGGCGCAAGATGTCGCCGAGGCGCGCCACGTCAACGAGCTCTACATCGACGGAGCAGTCTCGGCGCGCGCGGTGACAACGGAGCTGGCGACCACGCTCAATCGCGCAGGACCCTTCGGCAGCGGCAATCCGGAGCCGGTGCTGGCGCTGCCGGCGCATCAGCTCGTGTTTGCCGACGAAGTCGGACAGGCGCATCTGCGCCTGCGCTTCAAGTCGGGCGACGGCGCCATCGTGAATGGTATCGCGTTCCGTTCCGTCGGGCAAAAGCTTGGCAATGCATTGCTGGCCAATCGTGGTCAGCAATTGCATGTAGCGGGGTCGCTGTCGGTCGATCGCTATCAGGGCGCCGAGCGCGTACAGTTTCGCGTCGTCGACGTCGCGCTACCGGACCAGGGGCCATCCGTGATCAGGTAACGGTCGCAAACAACAAACCGCAAGCAACAAAAAGAAAGGGAGTGAACATGGCAGGGCAGGTTGAGGGCAAGGTCGCGCTGGTGACGGGCGGTGCGTCGGGCATTGGCGAGGCCATCGTCGAGTCATTTGCTCGCGAAGGCGCGACGGTCGTCATCACCGACATCGATGAGCTACGCGGCCCCGAACTCGCCAAGCGTGTGACAAAAACCGGTGGCAAGGCGATCTTCCTCGAGCAGGACGTCACCAGCGAGGAGCGCTGGATCGAGATCGTCGCCGAGATCGCCAAGCGCTACGGCCGGCTCGACATCCTGGTGTCGAACGCCGGCATCGGCATCGCCGTGCCGTCGATCACCGACATGACGCTCGCCGACTGGCGCAAGCAGAACGCGATCAATCTCGATGGTGTGTTCCTTTCGGTCAAGCATTGCCTGCCGCTGATGCGCAAGCATGGCGGCGGCTCGATCGTCATGATGTCGTCGCTCGCGGGCTTGCGCGGCGCGCCCGGATTGTCAGCCTATTCGGCGACCAAGGGCGGCGTGCGGCTGTTCGCCAAATCGATTGCGATGGAGTGTGCGGCGGCCGGCGACGGCATTCGCGTCAATTCGGTCCATCCAGGGATCATCGACACGCCGATCTGGGGCAAGATCCCGACTGGTGCAACCGGCGCAGGCCAGAACGCGCCGATCGATCCGGAGGAACGGGCCAAGATCGCAACCCCGCTTGGTCGCGCCGGCCAGGCGGCGGAGATCGCCTCCGGCGTGCTGTATCTGGCGTCAGATGCCTCGCGTTACGTCACCGGCAGCGAACTCGTCATCGACGGCGGCATGAATGCCGGCGGAGTGCCTCGGCGGGCGTGAGACGCGCAGGGCAGGCCGGCGGCCATAGGGGCTGACGCGCAGGCGTCGGCCCTGTAGAACGCAGTCGTCTATTGCCCGAAAGAGGTCTCCTTCGTCATGGCGCACAGCCTTCACGCCTCCTCGCCCGCCGCCGTTCGCTCGAACCGGCCGGACCTCGTGACCGATGCGATCCGCACCGCGCGCGAAGATCTCGCGGCCTGTTTTCGCATGGCCGCGCGCAACGGTTTTGAGGAGGGCATCTGCAACCATTTCTCGGCCGTGGTGCCCGGCCACGATGACCTCTTCCTGGTCAACCCCTACGGCTACGCCTTCCGCGAGCTGACGGCATCAAAGCTGCTGATCTGTGACTTCCACGGTCATGTACTGGATGGCGAGGGCGTGCCCGAGGCGACCGCGTTCTACATCCATGCCGAGATGCACAAGCGCCTGCCGCGCGCCAAGGTCGCCTTCCACACCCACATGCCTTACGCGACGGCGCTGTCGATGACCGAGGGCGATCCGCTGATCTGGGCCGGCCAGACCGCGCTGAAGTTCTATGGCCGCACGGCGGTCGATCGCGATTACAACGGCCTCGCGCTGGACACCAGCGAAGGCGCGCGGATTGCATCAGCCGTCGGTGGTGCAGATATCGTCTTCATGAAGCATCATGGCGTGATGGTGCTGGCGCCGACCATCGCGGAAGCCTGGGACGATCTCTACTATCTCGAACGCGCCGCCGAAGTGCAGGTGCTGGCGATGTCGACGGGGCGAAAGGTCTTGCCGGTCGATCCCGCGATTGCGGCCGCGACCTACACGCAGATGCGCGAGGGCGATTCCGAATCCGCACGACTGCATCTCGCCGCGATCCGCCGCCAGCTCGACGCGGAAGAGCCGCAGTACAGACACTGAGGCGGCTTAAGATCCCTGCCGCAGCTTTGCCAGCACCTTCAGCCCGCCATAACCATCGGCGGGCGTGATCCCGGCACGCAGCTGAAAATCCTTGATCGCCTTCATCGTGTCGTTGCCGACGCGGCCGTCGGTGCCACCGGTATCGAAACCGGCCTTGGTCAGGCGCGTCTGCATCTCCTGCACCTCGGCGAGCGTCAGCACGCGCTCGGAGCCGGGGAAGGGTTGAATGAAGGGCGGTGCGCCCAGGCAGCGATCGCCGAGATGGCAGATCGCGAGCGCATAGTTCATGGAAGGGTTGTAGCTCTTGACCGCGTAGAAGTTTGGCCCCAGCAGGAATGTCGGCCCGCCCGCGACCGGCGTCCACATCTGCGCGGACGCATTCGGCTGCGGAAATGCCTGGCCGTCGGCGCGGGTAACGCCGGCCGCCTGCCAGGCGGCATAGGTGCGGCTGCCGCTCATCTCGCCGGACGCGCGCACCTCATAGCCCCAATGTTCGCCGCGGTGCCACTTGCCGCGATTGACGAGATATTTTGCGGTCGATCCCAACGCGTCGTCGGGCTTGCCGAAGGGCGAGACCTTGCCGTCGCCGTTATAGTCGATGCCGACATTGAGCCACACCTCCGGCATCCATTGCGAATGACCCATCGCGCCGGCCCATGAGCCGCGCATCTCCTCCGGCGTGCTCCAGCCCTTGTCGACGATGCGCAGTGCATTGATCAGCTCGGCCTCCCAATAGGCCTTGCGGCGCGGCTCATTCCAGGCGAGCGCGGCGAGCGAGGGAAACACCGGCGTCATGTGATTTTGCTGCACCAGCGGATCGCCGTAAGCGGACTCCACGCCCCATAGCGCCAGCAACGTGCCGCGCTCGACGCCGAAATCGCGCTCGATGCGCGCAAACAGCGCTTCGTTGTTCTTCAGTGCGATCTTGCCGTTGATGATGCGCCAGTCGGAGACGCGACGGTTGATGTACTGCCAGACCTGCTCGTGAAATTCGGGCTGGTTGCGCATCTGCTTGAACACGCTCATGTCGGGTTCGACCCGCGCCATCGCGCGCTGCCAGGTCGCAGCCGAAATGCCCTTCGACATTGCGCGTGCACGAAAGCCCTCGCGCCATTCGTCGAAGCCTGGGGGCGAGGCGAGGACGTGCCTCGGAACTGCGATCAAACTGGCTGCGCCGAGTGCGGATCTGAGCAGGGTGCGGCGGGCGACGTGAATGGTCGAGGAATCAGCGTGTTTCATCGAGCCATTGTAGCGGGAAACAGGGCTTCTGCGAGCCGGTTCCGGGAACGCGAGGAAGAGGCCGTTCCCCGGAACAAAGTGTCGCACTCCTGCATTCCCCTCGCATGACATTGAGGAGGACAAGATGAGGAAATATCTGTTTGCCGCGGCCATGGTCACTGCGATCGCTGCCCCTGCTTTCGCGGATGAGGTCGGCGTTCACGTCGGTCCGGTCGGCGCTGGCGTGACGGTCGGCGAGTCCCACGAGTATCGTGACCGCGATCGCGATCGGACCACTGTCATCAAGGAGCGCGCACCCGCCGACCGCACCACTGTCATCAAGAAGGAAGATGAATTCGGCAATCGCAGCAAGACCGTGATTCATCACGACAACGATTGACGGAGCAGGGCCCCGGCCAATTCGCCGGGGCCCGCCTGCTTCAACGAGACTTCGGGGTTGAATGAAGATACGCGCGCATGCGGAAAGCCATGTCGTCGAACTCGACGACGGATCGTGCTGGCAGATCTTTCCTGCCGATCTTGCGGCAACGCTGAGCTGGAAACCAGAAACGGATCTGCATCTTGAACCAAGTGCCGACCGGATGAGTTCGCATGTGCTAGTGAACGCTGCGGACCGAAGCCGTGTTCGAGTCATGGCAACTGGCGAGCCTTGGCCCGACGGTGAGGTTCAGAATGCGCTCAAAGGCGGATAGGGTGCTCTCGCGCAAGGCTCGGATTCCCTTCTTGAAGGTGACTAGGCCTCGTCCTGCAAGTCGGCCGCGATGCCGGCCAGCCAGCGGCGGATTGTGACTTCGGCCTTGCCGTCTATTCCTGTCGCAAGACGTTTCTCCAATTCGAGCACCCGATCCCGACATGCCTTCAGCAGTGTCGTGCCGCGCGGCGTCGGCGTCCACTGCTGGATGCGGCCGTGGACGGGGTGGGGTGTCATCAGGATCGCACCATCGCGCTCGAGGTTGCGGATGATGACGCCGACGGTCTGCGGCGTCAGGAAGGTGAGGCGGGCGACGTCGGCCCCTGACAGTCCCGGATAGGCATTGAGCATGGTCAGCACCGCGAATTGCGGTGAGGTTACGCCGAGATCGGCCAGCGAGCGTTCCATCTTCAGCCGGACCGCGGCGTGGGCCTGGCGCAGGAGATAGCCGAGATAGCCCTGTTCGCCACGCTTGCCCTCGCCGGGGGCGGGTACATGCACCAGGCTGTCCTTTGCGGGGTCGGGCCTCTTCCGCTCCGATTGCGATCTTGTGATACCGGCAGGCTTGCGTGTCATGTATAAGGGCTCTTATAACATATAAGTACTCTTATAATACACGAGGTGAACGGCAATGTCACACGCCCGCAGCGAATATGAGGATTTCAAGAGGATTGCGCCAAATGCCTATGATCTGGTGCTGGCTCTGGGCCAGGTCGCGGCCAAGGCCGGCCTCGACAAGCAGCTCCTCGAGCTTGTGAAGCTGCGAGCCTCGCAGATCAATGGCTGCGCCTTTTGTGTGCAGCACCATGTCCTTCTCTCGGAGCGGCTTGGGGTGCCCGTCGACAAGCTTCATCTCGTCGCCGTCTGGCGTGAGGCGCCGATCTATTCGGCGCGCGAACGCGCGGCGCTGGCCTGGGCCGAGGCTCTGACCCTGCTGCCTGAAGGCTTTGGCGACGAGGTGTATGCCGAAGTGCAGCGCGAGTTCTCCGAGACCGAGCTGATGTACCTGACATCCGCGATTGCCTCGATCAACGTCTGGAACCGGTTTGGCGCGGCCTTTCAATGGACTCCGGCGAAGCGGCCGATCGCAGCGAATGCTGCAACATCCTGATTGGGACAGGGAGCTTGTCATGACTGCAATGAATTTAGCCACCATGCAGCGCCCGGTGCCAATGCGCTCGATGGTGCTGGCCGTCGTCGGTGGGCTTGCCTGTGCGCTCGCGATCGGCAAGGTGCTGCCGATCACGATGGACACCGTATCAGGCGCACTCGCGCCCCTCTGCGCCGCCGCTGCGGAGAGCTCGCCGCTCGACAAGGTCGAGCCGATCGGTTCCTACGCGCTGCCAAACGTGCCGGGAAAGCGGGTCACCATCGTGCGCGTGTTTTATGGCCCCGGCGGGTTTTCGCGACCGCACCGGCATGCCGGCTCGGTGACCGCTTACATTACCAGGGGCGAGATCCGCTCCCAGCTCGGGGGCGGCCCGGTCGAGACGTTCGGTGTCGGCCAGTCCTTCTTCGAGCCGCCAGGAGCCACGCATCTGGTCTCGGCCAATGCCAGCACCACGGAGCCGGCCGAACTGATCGCCGTGTTCGTGGCCGATGAGGGCGCGCAGCTGACGACGTATCTGGACTAAAATAGATGGTGACCCGGATGGAGCGTCTGCGAAATCCGGGTGACCTCAACGGCGCGTCTCCTAGTTCTCTTCGCTGCTTGCTCCCTCTCGCAGATCGGGCTTCACTACATCCTCGGGCGCCGCATGTGCGACCGGTTGCGGGGTGCCTGCGATCTCCGGGCCGATCTCGCGGCCGCGGGCGCGGATCAGGCGCTCATAGGCCGAGACCAGCGTGACGTAGGGGCTGACCCAGATCCAGCCATCACGCGTGAACACCTGGACGTCGAAATGCAGATGCATCGATGTGCCCGCGGGATGGTCGAGATAGTTCGAGATCACGCCTATCTTTTCGCCTTCGCTGACGATGCGGCCATTGAGTATCCCGTCGGCGTTCAACGCCTGCGGGTTCATGTGCATGTACCGGAAGCGGATGCGCTCGGTGTGGCTGTTGACCTCGAGCGTTGCCGCCTGGTCCTTGGGCGTGCGGATCACCACGGCATCGCGGACGGCGACGACCCCGCGCTGCTTGGGATCGCAGGCTTCGTGGCCGTCGCCGGGTGAGGGGCAATTGGCGGCGCGGATGTCCTCGCCCTGGTGGCCGTAGCCGCCGCCGCACTGCCAGACCTCGAAGCTGCGCGACTCGCAGAAATTGTCGCGCCAGGGATATGCGGTCGGGCCGTCGTCCTTGTCGCGCTTGGCGTAGGATTGCGAATGCACGAAGGCCGGCGCTTTCTCGAGCGGGAAGCGGATCTGTGCATAGGCCATCGCATCGGGGTGGCCGCCCTGTTTGCGATAACCGGTGTTCGGGATGATATCGCCGCTCGGTCGGAAGCTGAAATCCGTCGAACGCGGGGCGGGACGATCGATCACGTAGGAGGCAACGTCCATCAGCGGCCGCATGCGCTGACCACCAGCGACGTGCAGCGCCTTCAGGAAACGCTCGGCGACGGGGTAGGCCTCCTTGCAGGCTAGCCGCCGCGGCCTTGCGACGCTGTCCAGGCACTGGATCGACACCACATAGGCGACACCGAACCGCGTGAAGGCGTAACGGACAAAGCCTTCGCGGATGAATTTGCGCAGGTCCGGATAGATGGTGGCAAGTGATTTGACCGGCTCGCCCTTGCCGCCGGCGGGATCGGCGATGTCGTAGACGAGCGCCGAGCCCGTGATCTGTACCTCGACCGGTTTTGCGAAGGTACGCGGCGGCATGCCATCGCCGGCGCCGGGCTCGAGAAAGAACGTCGCGCTGTAGCCGGCGGGACCGGCGTCGAACATGTCAGCGGGATCGAAATCGGCCTGGTAGCGCGACAGCGCGGGCGAGGCGCCTGGGGCGCCGCTGCGTTGCGCCTCGAGATAGGCGGCAGCATCGAACGGCAGCAGCACGGGAACGGAGCTGCGGGCGATGCCGGAGAAGAATTGCGAGGAGACTGCGTTGAGCTGCACCAGCGCCGGCGTGGCGCGCGGATCGTAGCGCGGGACCGAACGGCGCGGCACGAAGATGAAGTTGCCGGCGATCTGTGGCCGGCTGTTGATCTCGGTGCGAAGCTGATCGAGCGCTGCGCGCCAATCGACGCGCAGGGCCGTGAGGGATGGACTGCGGATCTCGTCCGCCGCGACCGGCGTGGCGGTGAGGAGCGAGAGCGACGCCAGAAGCAGCGAGACGAAGCGGAAACTCTTCCCAACCACTGTCTCGCCCCCCGGCGGCACTTGTTTCGATCCCTCGCTTAGTCCTTCGCGCGCTCGGAGTAGGAGCCGTCTTCGGTCATCACCACGATCCGGGTGCCAACCGAAATGTGCGGCGGCACGGTGGTGCGGATGCCGTTGGAGAGCACCGCCGGCTTGTAGGACGACGAGGCGGTCTGGCCCTTGGTCACCGGCTCGGTCTCGACGACTTCAAGCGTCACGCGCTGCGGCAGAGCGAGCGAGACAACGTTGACGTCGTGCAACGACAGCTTGACGGTCATGTCTGGCTGAAGATAGGCGGCGGCATCGCCGACGACGTCCTTGGGGACCTGGACCTGATCGTAGGTCTCGGGGTTCATGAAGTGGAAACCGTCGCCATCTTCATACAGGAAGGTGTAGTTGCGCTCTTCGATCGTGGCCTTTTCGACCTGGTCAGTGGTCTTGTAGCGCTCGGAGATCTTTACCCCGTCCGAAATTCGGCGCATTTCGATCTGGCTGACCGGCGTGCCCTTGCCGGGATGGATGTTCTCGGCGCTCACGACGACATAAAGTTTGCCGTCTTGCTCGATCACGTTGCCCTTGCGAATAGAACTGGCGATGACTCTCAAAGCTATATTTCCTGCTTGCTTGGCCCGGCTCAGGCCAGGACGTGGTCAAATCAATGGGGGACTTGGGGCCTCAAATCAGGCCTCGGCGCCCGTTTCGGGCCGCAACATACTGATTTTGCGGTTCGATGCCAGCACTTTGCTGGCCTGCGAGGCGCTCGGTTAATGGCTGGGGACAAGCCGATTTCGCCATTCTGGACGCCCAGCCGGCATCTCGACCGCCGGCCATTCCTCCAGGCGAGGGGGGCCATTACCGCGTCGCTGAGGGGCTTTTTCGGCGAGCAGGGCTTTGTCGAGGTCGAAACCTCGGTCCTTCAAGTCTCCCCGGGCAACGAAACCCATTTGCACGCCCCCCGGACCGAGATCATGCGGCCGGATGGCAGCCGGGCCAGCCGATATTTGCGGACTTCGCCCGAATTCGCCTGCAAGAAGCTGTTGGCGGCCGGCGAGGCGCGGATTTTCGAGTTCGCCCGGGTGTTCCGTGACCGCGAACGTGGCGACCTGCATCTGCCCGAATTCACCATGCTGGAATGGTACCGGGCGGCTGCCCCCTATGATGCCATCATGGCTGACACCGTGGTGGTCATCGCCCGGGCGGCGCAGGCGACCGGAATCGGGACCTTTTCGTTCCGAGGCCGGAGCGCCGATCCCTTCGCCGAGCCGGAACTGTTGACGGTCGCGGACGCCTTCGATCGCTTCGCCGGGGTCGACCTGCTGTCGACAATCTCGGGCGCCGAGGGTAACCGTGCCGCGCTCGCCCAGGCGGCCGCCGGCAAGGTTCGCGTGGCCGAGGACGACACCTGGTCGGACATCTTCAGCAAGGTCCTGGTCGAGCACGTCGAGCCGCATCTGGGACAAGGGCGTTTGACCATCCTGTTCGAATACCCATCTCCAGAGGCGGCGCTAGCGCGGGTGAAGGCAGGCGATCCCAGGGTAGCGGAACGGTTCGAGGTCTATGCCTGCGGTGTCGAGCTGGCCAACGGCTTTGGCGAACTGACCGACGCCGAGGAGCAGCGCGAGCGCTTCACGGAATCGATGGCGGAGAAGCAGCGCCGCTACGGCGAGGCCTATCCGCTGGACGAGGATTTTCTGGCGGCGGTCGCCGCAATGCCGGAAGCAAGCGGCGTCGCGCTCGGCTTTGACCGGCTGGTGATGCTGGCGAGCGGTGCAACACGGATTGATCAGGTGGTGTGGACGCCGCCTGCGGATGAGAGATGACGAAGACCAATCTTGCACGGACATTGCGCGAGCCGGCCGAACTTGTGGCCGCGGACCTCGTGCCGGCCACGGCGCTTCCCGCGCTCGAGCGTGTTGCCGCGCGCTATGCGGTTGCGATCACGCCGGCGCTGGTCGATCTGATCGACAAATCCGATCCCGACGATCCCATCGCGCGCCAATTTATTCCAACGGCCGCTGAGCTCGAGATGCAGCCTGGCGAGAACGCCGATCCGATCGGCGATCATCCGCATTCGCCGGTTCCCGGCATCGTGCACCGCTATCCCGATCGCGTGCTGTTTAAGCTCGTTCACGTCTGCGCAGTGTACTGCCGTTTCTGCTTCCGCCGCGAGATGGTCGGGCCTGGCAAGGAGAACGCGCTGCCCGAGGCGGCCTATCGCGCCGCGATCGACTATATCCGCGGGCATAGCGAGATCTGGGAGGTGATCCTGACCGGCGGTGATCCCTTGATGTTGTCGCCGCGCCGGATGGGCGAGATCATGGCCGATCTCGCTGCGATCGATCACGTCAAGATCATCCGTCTTCATACCCGCGTGCCGGTGGCCGATCCCGCGCGCATCAGTGACGAGATGGTCGCAGCCGTCAAGGTCGAGGGCGCAACCACCTGGGTCGCGCTGCATGCCAATCACGCGCGCGAGCTGACGGGGCCGGCCCGCGAAGCCTGTGCGCGGTTGGTCGACGCCGGCATTCCCATGGTGAGCCAGTCCGTGCTCTTGCGCGGCGTCAATGACAATGTCGCAGCTCTGTCGGATTTGATGCGGGCGTTCGTCGAGTGCCGGATCAAGCCGTACTACTTGCATCACGGTGATCTTGCGCCCGGCACGGCGCATCTGCGTACGACGCTGGCGCACGGGCAGGAATTGATGCGGCAGCTGCGCGGTCGAGTGTCAGGACTGTGTCAGCCGGACTATGTGATCGACATTCCCGGCGGCGCCGGCAAATCGCCGGTCGGACCGAATTATGTGTTGGCGGCGCAAAATACCGCAGCCGATGCAGGTGATGTGGTGACGGAAACGCGCTATCGTATCATGGACTATTGTGGCGACGTTCATCTTTATCCGCCCGAGACCTGAGCAGGAGCGGAGGACACGCCAGGCTTGAGGAATGGAGGATTGGATATGAAGAAGATCATGGTGGCAGCATCGCTCGTGGTCTTGCTCGGAGGTACGGCGCTCGCCCAACCCGCCACCAAGGGATCGCCGTCCGGTGGGGCCACGTCGGGAACGTTGCCGCAGGCGCCCGTCGGTCATCGCCAGCCCCGCGCCGGTGACGTGCCGAGCGAGAAGACCGTGAACGATCCGAACAACCCCGTGAGCAAAGAAGACGCTCTGCTCGACAAGAAGATCAAGAGCATCTGCCGCGGCTGCTAGAGCATGATCCGGACCCAAACGGCTGCGGTAGCGCAAATTGTGAAGCGGTTTTCCGAAGAGATCATGCTCAAACAATAGACGGACCGCAGCGGGCAGGGCGCGAACAGCATCGCGCCGCCCGCCATTGGCCCGATTAGGCGGAACGCTCGTGTCGTCCGGCGCGCGCGGTGTTCCGGCGGATCTCGACCGCATCGGCAAGTTGCTCGAGCACAGTCGCCGTCGTTGCCCAATCGATGCATCCGTCGGTGATGCTCTGGCCGTAAGTCAGCGCCTTGCCAGGAACCACATCCTGACGACCGGCGACGAGATTGCTCTCGACCATCACGCCCATGATGCGTTTCTCGCCGCCCGAGATCTGGCTGGCGATGTCGGCCATGACCAGCGGCTGGTTCTCCGGCTTCTTGCTAGAATTGGCGTGGCTCGCATCCACCATCACCAGCGGCGCGACGCCGGATTTCGCCAGATCGTTGCAGGCCGCAGCTACGCTTGCGGCATCGTAGTTCGGCTTGGCTCCGCCGCGCAGGATGATGTGGCAATCCTCGTTGCCCGCGGTCGAGGCGATCGCGGAACGGCCAAGCTTCGTCACCGCCATGAAATGATGCGGATGCGAAGCTGACTTCACCGCGTCCGCCGCGATGCGCACATTGCCATCGGTGCCGTTCTTGAAGCCGACCGGACAGGAGAGCCCTGAGGCCAGCTCGCGATGGATCTGACTCTCGGTCGTGCGCGCGCCGATCGCGGCCCAGGAGACGAGGTCGGCGATGTATTGCGGCGTCGTCATGTCGAGGAATTCGGTGCCGGCGGGCAGGCCGAGATTGTTGACGGCCGAGAGCACGTTGCGCGCGAGCCGCAAGCCCTTATTGATGTCGAAGCTGCCGTCGAGATCGGGATCATTGATGAGTCCCTTCCAGCCGACCGTGGTGCGCGGCTTCTCGAAATAGACCCGCATCACGATCTCGAGCTGGTCGGCGAGGTCTTCGCGCAAGCGTGCGAGGCGGTCGGCGTAGTCGAGCGCGGCCTTGGGATCGTGCACCGAGCAGGGGCCGACGACGACCAAAAGCCGGTCGTCCTGGCCATTGAGGATGGCGTGGATGGCGTTGCGTGCTGCCATGACCACACGGGTCGCCGTGAGCGTGCGCGGCACTTCCCGCATCACGTCCTCAGGCGTGCTCAGCTCTTTCAGTTCGCGGATACGAAGATCGTCAGTCGTGCTCAGCACGGCGGGCTCCTGTTTGTTTCAGAACCTGCCGGCCAATAAAAAAGCCGCCAGGTCTGGCGGCTGTTCGGACGTTTGCTTCAATATTTAGATTGAGCGCGATCCTCCTGCCGCCAGCAAGCTGTCGTAGCTAAAGTACCAAAAATAGCTGGTGGCGACGGTGATCATGGCAGGCCATATAGCGCGCCATTGGCGGATTGTCACCCCCCAATCGGCGTTCAAGGCTTCGAGGCGGCTCAACTGTTGCTTTTGCGTGCCGCCAGCGCCATGCCGATCAGGGTTGCACCGCCGAACAGCAGATTGATGCCAACGAGCAAGCCGATCGCCCATTCCGCCGAGCTCGGCAATCCCGTGATCACCATGAATGCAATCGCGATGTCGACGAACCCCGAGACCAGGAGCCATGACCAGCGGCCGCTCAGCTCACGGCGGTGCTCCAGCGCGTACATGATGCTGGCGACGCCTTCGGCGAGGAAATAGGCGCCGAGCACGATGGTCAGTGTCAGCACGGCCTGCATCGGCCGCGCCAGCAGGATCATGCCAGCGAGGATCGCGAGCGCAGCCGAAATCAGCGACCACCAGAAGCCCGGCGTGGTGCGCGCCCAATAGGTTGCGATCAACCCGCCGATGCCGCTGATCAGGAACATCCAGCCGAGGAAGATCGTGATGGCGAGGCTTGCCAGCGGTGGCAGGATCAGCGCCGCAATGCCGAGAAAGGCGAGCAGAATGCCCTCGAACAGGAAGGCCTTCCAGTGCGCCTTCACCGCCTGGCTCATCGCGGATTGCAGCCGTGAAAAATCGTCGGGCGATGCCATCGGGAAGCTCCTGATCGAAAGTTGTGTGCTCAATCTAGTGCGCACGCACCAGGCTTGCCATGCGGTGGATCAACCGCCGCCGTGCGCAGACGAAAAGCCTTCGCCACTGGTGCGGATGCGGTTGCGGCCAAGAATATAGATCGCGGTTGTGACGATCAGAAGCGCAAGGCCGAGCAGGATCGAGACGAAACCGATCGGGATCAATGCCAGCGTCAGGTTGCGCTCGGGGTTGATGAGCCAGTGGTGGATCGAGGTCAGCACGAAAGCGAGGCCGAGGAAGCCGACGCCGCCGCCAGCAAGCAGCAACGCCCACATCCGCCGCAACTGACTGAGCCTTTCCCGCGCGATATCGGTGCGGGGCGCGTGGTGACGCGCGACGCGGCGGACCAGGCGAATGGCGAAGGCGATCGAGCTGAACCCGATCAGCAGGCTTGCGCCGCCCAGCCACATCCGCAAGGTCGGATCGAGATCCGGCATGCGCTGGAGCGTGAGGAGCGGGAAGTCGAAGGCCGAATGCAGTGCCAGCGGACCCGCGAAGATCAGCAGGCGGCTGGAGAGGCGGGCCCAGTCGCGGTGATGGCGGTTCGCACCCAGCGCCGTCCCGGCACGCGCAATCGTCAGATAGGCGCCGGCGATGATGCCGAGCGCGCCGTGGAACGGCACGGTCAGGACGCTGCGCAGCGCCGCCAGCGACCGCCACATCTCGGCATGCTGAACCAGATAGGCGAGGTTCTCATAGGCCGCGAAGCCGAGGCCGACGGCGGCGCCATAGACCACGGTATCCATGGGATTGGCGAAGGTTCGCCGTTTGGCCGACGACACCAGCACGATTGCGATGACCTTCACCGCCTCCTCGGGCAGCGCTACCCCGAAGACCGAATGCATGGCGAGCGCCGCCCAGGGATTGTCGGGCGCCGCAACCATCTTGGCGAATGGCGCCCGGACGAGACCCAGCAGCGAGATGCTGGCCGCGCCGAGCAGAAAGGCGGTCCAGACCTGGGCCGGAGGTCCGGGGCGTTCCTCAGCGGCTATGACAAGCCACAGCATCAGCAGCGCCGGGGCGATGGCAGCCGTTCCGATGACGGTGGGTAACGCTTCAATCAGGTACATCGGCGCCGAAAATAGATTCCCTTGGTCCGCTTATCCACGTTTCCCGATGCGACCATCTGTCATGCGCTCGCTGTCCCCTTGCTTAACAAGCGCGACAGCTGGCGTTCATCGGGGGCGCAAATTGTAGAATACGAGCGGAATCAATTGCATGACAGGACCACCTCGTCATCGACGATAATGGCCACGCATAGGCCACCGGCTTGCGATTGATAAGTCAGATCAAGATGATGTGCAGGTTTCTTCGATTCACGATGCACGTACGCGGGCCGCAAGTCCAGAGACGAGATGATCTCGTTCAGACAACGCGCGACGAGCGGGGTGGCCTAGTCACGCTTCGTCATACGTTCGCGAGGCAGGAGCGCGCTCCGGCGGGCTCGCAGCTGCTCGAGCTCCCAAATGGCTCGTACAAGGCACGTGCCAAGGCAGGAGACGAGGAGCAGCAGGAGAAGGGCCTGATCGGCGGGAGGGATCTGGATCATACCGTTAACTAAGCAACGCCCATGCCATGCGTTCCCATATCGCGCGATGGGGTCTCACCGAGGCGCTGCTTGCTTGAGCTCCAGGCGCGGCAGCTCGCGTTTTCCCGCTCAGTGGGTCGTCAACAGCGGTGGAGCGTCGGGGGCGATGTCGAATGCGCCGAGATGGAATTCCTCGCCGGCGACCTCATCGGGCTCGGTATGGTACGCGAGCAGCGTGAACGCGGCTTGCGGATACTGCTTCCAGATATCGAGATCGCCCGCTGTGATGGTGAGCCAGCCGAACGTGTACATGTAGCGTCCGGGCACGGTGACCCGGCCGACCCTGTCCCAGGTGATCTTGTTGACTGCCATCCGGTCCCCCGATCGCAAGTCCGCAAATGACGTCCGGCCTGAGGCACGGACACTCAAAACCTGATCCTGCAATGGGGCCGCGATAGGGCAGCGTGGAGGCGAGACGGGCCGCAGCCCGTTTCAGGCCGCCGTCGGATTGGTCCGGCCCGGCCTCAGGCCGATTGCGGCACGGCCTGGCGTATGACCAGCCGGACGAGATCGTCCCGCTCCTGTTTTTCGGCGAATTTGACCGCAAAGCCGTTGTCGAACTTGCGGATGACGCGTCCAACGCAGGCACCGACGGCAAGCGGGGTCCCGATCGCCGGATCGCATTCGCAGGAGATGGCGACGCCGGCCGTGGAGACGTCGATGATGAAGCAGGGATAGCTGCTGCCGTCGGCGAGGGTCAGGACGCTGTGCGAGGCCTGCGGGACGAAGCGCGCGTCGCGCCGCAGGTCCTTGATGCTGTCGTCTTTCTGTTTCTTTTCGAGCCAGGTCAGCTTTTCCGACATCCAGGCGCGGCGCGCCCGCGTCATGTCGAGCTCCATCAGGAAACCCGACTTCATCGTCGCGCTGATGGTGCATTCGAATTCGCCGAAGTCCTGGAAATAGGAGGTCACGCGCTCGCCGATCTTGCCGACGACCGGCACGTCCACGATCATACGGAACGGCGAGACGCGCTTGGTGCGGCAGGCGAAGTTTCGCAGCTTGCCCTCACAATCGTACCAGCGGTGCAGCGAATAGCTGCCCGTCACGCTCACTTCCACTGCTCGCTGCCTGAGGAACTCCGCGACGGACATGGGCGCCAAATCGTGTTTCTGATTGTTTCCGTAATTCCACGTAGCAATCAAATTCTAAGCAAATGATACCGCGGCTCAGGAGGAGGGGTAAATTTCCGGTAAATGAGCGGGGCGGTAGTGCGCCGGGGAGTGCGACAAAACATCCCGGTCATCGGGCGCGGACGTTCACAACGGCGTCATTGCGACCGCCCCGGCCATTTTGGCCTCGCCCGGATCGGACGAGATCCTCAAACAGTGCCGAGCAGCACCACCAGCAGCAGCGCGCCGATCGCGATCACGAATTTGATCGTCGTCAAGGTCAGGCTGTCGAGCCGGCCGCCCCATCCGAACCGCAGCCGCGCACGTCGTATCGCAAGCGATCCGAGCGCTTCGACCACGGAGAGCGCAAGGGCCACGCTGGCGATGTCGCCCCACGACTGCGACGGCGGCAGCAGCGATGCAAGCCAGACGGGCGCGGAGGTTCGCAAGGACGCGAGCAGGGCGATCCATCCGAACCACGACGGGAAGCCTTTGATGAGGTCGGGCCCAACCGTATCGGGCTCGAACCGGACGCCGACCGCTGCAAAGGCGCTTTCGATGCGCTCGTCGTCGGCCAGGAAGAGAAACGCGCCGAGATAGAGGGGAATGCGCGAAGCGGAGAGAATGGCGATCGCGCCGAACAGGACGATATAGCCGAAGAGATCACCGAGGATGTCCGGGCCGCTCTTTCGCGCCGGCAACGGTGCCACTGCTGGCTGATGCTGCGGCACCGATCGGGCGCGCGCCATGTGGTCCAGCATCCTGGCGCGCCGGTCCGGCGCATATGGCGTCGTGCGCTGCATCCAGGTGGGGAGCGTGGTCATCGCCGACGGGGTGCCGGACTGGTCGTCCGTGGTGGATTTGCGCTGCTCCATGGGCCCCAAGTCCTTCAAGGGCGTAACGCCATTGTGGCTGGCGATGCGGCTGCCTTCGGACATTGGTCGAAGGCAAGGGCCGTGGAGGTTCATGCCGGGATGACGCGGCAGCTTCGAGGGCGAGCGGTGAGGGATGTGAGCACTGCTTGGCGCTCCCTAGCGGAATCGAACCGCTCTCTCCACCGTGAAAGGGTGGCGTCCTAACCGATAGACGAAGGGAGCAAACGCAAGGCCGAGCCGCCTGTGGCGACAGGCCCGCTGGCCGGTCCGAGTCGTGCCCGGCGGCTTGCAGCGGGCGAACGTATAGTGGCCTTTGGGCCCGTGGGCAAGCCGTTCCGGAACGCTCTTTGGGCGGCGGTGGATAGCCCACCCCGGGACTGTTCGGACGGTAAATTCAACGGTTTCTTAGGGTTCCCTGCGCTAGCGCTGGGGCAGGAGATGTTTCGTCTATGCCACAGCCCAAGAAGCGCGCAGCCCGCAAACTGCTGTCGCAGCACGCCTGGATCACGCTCGAGGGCGGATTCGCGGCGCGGCATTGCCTGGTCCAGGACATCTCGGCCTCAGGCGCGAAGATCACCATGGACGAGGATGCAGGCCAGCTGCCGGGGGTGATCCGGATGGCCTTTGCGCGGGACGCGCGGACCGGGCGAAGCTGCCAGGTGGTCTGGCGCCGCGGCAAGTCCGCGGGCGTCCGGTTCCTCTGACGTCCAGGCCGTCCTGATGGCGCTGAGCCCGGGTCCGGGCTACAAGGCGGCATGCGTGCCGCCATTCTCGTTCTCGTCCCTCTCGCACTGACCTCGGCAGCCCGGGCCGAGACCTTGCGCCTGCCGCCGGCCGGAGAGCCGCAAGCCGGCAAGGCCCTGCCGCTGAAGGGCACCACCGGAACGGCGAAAGCCAACAGCTGCGCCTCCTATGGCCGCGGCTTCTATTGGGTCGAGGCCACCAGCACCTGCGTCAAGATCGGCGGCTCGGTCAGCGTCGGCACTGCGGTCCGGCGCTGAGAGGCTTGCGGCATGTCGCCGGACCTGTCGCGGCTCGACCTGCTCATTCCAGCGCTGATGTATCTCGTCATGATCTGGTGGGTCGGCCGCAGGCTGTCCTGGATCGCAAAGCTTGCCATCATTGGGGTCACGCTGGCGCTGATCGCCATCGTCGTGACGGTCGAGCGCGCCTGGCACTAGGCCGCCGCAGCAAAACGCGAAAACAACCCCATGCACAGTAGCCGGCAGGCGCGGGCCGATTTGCCCGGCAACCGCGATTCCGCGCGATCTTTCCGAACCTTGCGCGCAGCCGCCGCGGCTCACGACATCGGCGGGGCCACGTGCTGAGCAAATCCGGGCCGCTTGCCGAGCTCGGCGAGCCACCGCGTCAAATTGGGCTGCGCCGGCCGGGTGATGCCCTCGACGCCGAGCCAGCGCCGCGCATAAGCGCCAACAGCAATGTCGGCGAGCGTGAACTGATCGCCCTCCATGAAGCGGCGTGAGGCGAGATGGTGATCGGCGATCGCCCAGACCTCGGCGGCGGCATCGGCATCCTGTTGCACCTTGACCATGTCGCGCTCGGCGGGCGGCGTGCGCACGATGCCCCAGAACACCGGGCGGTCGACCGGCTGCACCATCGACAGCGTCCAGTCGAGCCAGCGGTCGACGCCGGCGCGCAGCTTTGGCGCCTCGGGATAAACAGGCGTGCCGCGCCCATGCGCCAAGCAGAGATACCGCATGATCGAGTTGGACTCCCACAGCGCGAAGTCGCCCTCGACCAGCGTCGGCACGCGCGCATTGGGGTTCATGGCGAGATAGCCGGGCTCGCGGGTCTTGCCGAAAGCCATGCCGGCATCGATGCGCTGGTAGGGCAAGCCCAGCTCCGCAAGGCACCACAGCACCTTCTGCACGTTGACCGAATTGGCACGGCCCCAGATCGTCAGCTGTGTGTCAGGCATGATGCGTCTCCCGCGGCGTTTATTTGCCGTGGGTCATAACGGAATTTGCGCCAAGCAGCGACGCCGATTGCCGCGCGCCCCTCATGCAAAAAGCTCCGCCCGAGGGCGGAGCTTTCATTGCAGAGCAACCAGTCGCGCAACAAACGCAAAATGCGTTTGCGCTGACGTCAGTGGCCGAAGAACAGCCACAGCAGAATGATCACCGGGATCGGCACACCCAGCAGCCACAGCAAAATCCCGCGTCCCATCGCGTCCTCCTCCTATTGTCTTGTTGGAGGGACAACACCGGCGACGAGGGCTGGTTCCTGTGGCGCGGCCGTTACCAGTGGCCGGTGTTGGGCATCGAGGCCCACGGCTCCTGCGGCGGCTTCGGCTCGCCCTTCTGCAACAGCTCGATCGAGTGCAGATCGGGCGAGCGCACGAAGGCCATGTTGCCGTCGCGCGGCGGCCGGTTGATGGTGACGCCGGCCTTCATCAGCTTCTCGCAAGTGGCGTAGATGTCGTCGACCTCATAGGCGAGATGGCCGAAGAAGCGGTCCTCGCCATATTTCTCCTCGTCCCAATTGTAGGTGAGCTCGACCAGCGGCGCGCCGCGCGTCTTGGGCTGATCCTTCAGCGCGTCGAGATCATCCGCCGAGCACAGGAACACCAGCGTGAACCGCCCCTTGTCGTTCTCGATCCGCCGCACCTCCTTCAGCCCCAGCGCATCCTGGTAAAACTTCAGCGCGACATCGAGATTGCGCACGCGCAGCATGGTGTGGAGATAACGCATGGTTCTTGCTCCCTTTGGGTATTCGGAGGGTTTTGCTTTGGGCCGGAACGGCGGGGGAGAGATAGCAGGAAACGTGGAGCAGGGGCAGGGGGCGGGGGCAAATGTGCGTGAGGCGGCTGGCGGAGCAAATCAGACAAACATGGACCAACACCGCAAGTCAGGATGGTGGCAATGACGAGCGCGAGCGATCACCGCAGCGGCAACAGCGAGGAACAGAGCCCTGTCGCCGCCGTTCCGTCGGTTTGAATTCGAGGAGCGACGTCATGGGACTATTCACGAAGACATCAAAACGATGGATGACCTGCTGCTGCATGGCTTGCAGGATATCTATTACGCCGAGCAGCAGATCACCAAAGCCTTGCCGAAAATGATCGAGAAGGCGACCAACCGCGATCTGACCACGGGCCTCAAGAACCATCTCGAGGAGACCAACAAGCAGATCGAGCGTCTCGAAAAGGTCTTCGAGAGACTCGGCCAATCGCCAAGCGGCACTCAATGCCCAGCCATCGACGGGCTCATCAAGGAGGCCGACGAGACGGCCGGCGAGATCGAGGACAAGGCGGTGCTGGATGCGGCGATCGTTGCCAACGCGCAGGCTGTCGAGCACTACGAGATATGTCGCTACGGCACCTTGATCGCCTGGGCAGAGGAGTTCGGCCACGACGATATCGTGCGCTTCCTGACCACGAACCTGAATGAAGAGAAGGCGGCGAACACCAAGCTCAATACCGTTGCGTTGCGCAAGGGCATTAACAAGACAGCTTCCACCGCCGCCTGATCCGGCAGGGCCTGGCGGACAAGCTTCCGTCGGGCCGCTTCTGCTCGCGAGAGCCTGTGGGAAGGGTTGAGTTCTTGCGAACTCATCGCTCTTGTTGCGGAGTAACGTTGCAACTTGACCGCGGACCCTCGCAACTTCGCTGCAGGTGGAAGCTTCGTCACCGTCAATCTGGCGAAGCGGAAGCTGCCGTAGCCGGCGGGCTATCTCGGGCTTACGAAGAGCTGTGATCGAGAAAAGATGGGTTTCGCAAGCGCTCAACCCATCCTAAGAGTTGGCGTCAATTTTACGCTGGTCGCGGTTGCGGCCGGATGCCATTTCGCGAGCAAGGACGTCGCCGATGGCAATTGGCCGGGCAGGATCGGCGAACCCTAGGCCTTGCAGCATCGACGTCATCGCGCTTCTGCGATGACGCGATCGGCAGTGGTGCCACTTCTTCCTGCCATCGCGAGATTCGATGCTGCCGCGGCCGTGGTCGCGATGCGTTGTCTCGTTCAACGATTCAGCAGCGAGAAGCAAGACGCAGCAGACGCATTCTTGACGTGATAAGCCGCGTGCTTGCGCAAACTTACGCTGTCATTGTCGCCATCGCGCGCGCTGTTCATTGAGTGTGTGCGCGCGTTGAGAAGTGTCGCTGCAATTTTGGTGTGAGTTGTGACGAAACAACGAAGGTGTTGCTGCCGTGCACTAGGCGCCTCGGTTCCACGGCCCGTACAACCCGGGGGTGAATGGCCGTTGGCCGGAAATTTTGGAAGTGAAATTATGAAAACAAAACTCGCCGCCGCTGCACTCCTTCTTGCGTCCACCAGTCTGAGCTTCGCTGCCGACCTGGCCGTCAAGGCCCCGTACGCTCCCGCCGCCGTGTGGTCGTGGACCGGATTCTATCTCGGTGGTCATGTCGGCGCCGGCTGGGGGACGACGGAATCCACCGTGACCTCCTTCACAGGCGCGGTCCCAGGACTTCCCGCCGGCGTGGTCCTGAGCCAGAACGACCGTAGCGGCTTCCTGGGTGGTGGCCAGTTTGGCTACAACTGGCAGAGCGGCTGGGCCGTGTTTGGCGTCCAGGGGGACATCACCGGGATGGACGTGAAGGGCACCGCGCCGTGCCTCGGCGCTCTGTCGTGCAGCGCGAAGAGCGACTGGCTGGCGACTGTCACGGGCCGCATCGGCGGCGTCGTCGCTGATCGTACGCTGGTCTACGCGAAGGGCGGTGCAGCTTGGATGCACACCAACAACACGCTCAGTGTGCCCGGTGTGCTCTCGGTGAGCGCGGACAGCACGAATGTCGGTTGGTTGCTCGGGCTCGGCGCCGAATACGCCTTCGATCATAACTGGAGCGCCTTCATCGAGTACAACTATATCGACTTCGACAAGAAGAGCATTGCGATGGATTTCAGCGGGCTGGCGGGTGCGCCGTCGACCGCCAATGTCGATGTCAAGAACAAGCTCTCGATCGCCAAGATCGGTGTGAACTACAAGTTCGGCGGCCCGGTCGTCGCAAAGTACTGATCGTCTGAACGACTGTTCCAGTCCAGACTTAGCCCGGCCGCGTCAAACGGTCGGGCTTTTTTGCTTTAGTCGGGCTACTTCTCCTCTGCCGCCGTCGCCGGGCCTTCAATTACGGTGACAGCCCGTAGGATGGGTTGAGCTCTTGCGAAACCCATCTCTCTTGCAGCGCGATAACATCGCGCATAACCGCGAACCGCCGCAACTTCATTCCGGGTGGAGCATCTTCACCGTCAATCTGGCGGAGCGGAAGCTGTCGTTCCTGATGGGGTATTTCGAGCTTGCGGAGTGCCGCGATCGAGAAGAGATGGGTTTCGCAAGAGCTCAACCCATCCTACAAGCTACCAGCGGAAATGCAGCTTGGTATTGATGGGCATGAAACCTCCCAAGATCAATCTACGCCCGGCCGAACGATGTGACTCGGCGCAGATCGCCGCAATCTATGCGCCGATCGTGCGCGACACGTTCATATCGTTCGAGATCGAGCCGCCGTCGGCCGAGATCATGGCCGGGCGCATCGAATCTATTCAACAGCAATATCCATGGCTCGTCGCCACGGCGGAAGACGAGGTGTTGGGCTACGCCTATGCCAGCGAACATCGGCAGCGGGCGGCCTATCGATGGTCCGTCGATGTCAGCGCATACGTCGCCGAGACGGCGCGCGGAAGGGGCGTGGGTCGGCGGCTCTATGGCGGCTTGATCGCAATGCTGCGCGCCCAAGGATTCCGCGGGGCGTTTGCGGGCATCGCCCTGCCTAATGACGCAAGCATAGGTTTACATGAGGCTGTCGGCTTCAGAGCGATCGGCATCTACAAGGACGTCGGCTTTAAGCTTGGCGCGTGGCGCGATGTCGGTTGGTGGCGCCTTGGGTTGTCTAACGACGACGCGGTGCCTCCTGAACCAACAAGCTTCCGGCAGTTGCGCGAAGCACCTGACTTCGGTGCGTTTCTCGCGTAACGGCTTAATCGTCTGGCTCGGCGTCGCCGTGGTCCTCACCGGGCGGTTACGCACTATTCGAAGTTGCTGCAGGATGAATTGAGTGCGCTGTCACCGTAACCGCAATTGGCCAAAGGAGCATCTGTGTCGATCCACCTTGAGAACGACATGCTGTCCATCACACTTCCGGTTGGTTGGATTGATCAATCGGACAGCGATGTGCTCGCTTTCACTAATCCGTCAACTCACGAAGAGCTTGCGATCGGCCTCGGACAGATAAAGCAATCTGTGGATTCTTCCCAACTGGCTGAGATCCTCTGGCGCTTCATGCAAAGCAAGGCGCGCGCGTTTGGCCTTGCTCCGGGAAGCTTTACGGTCCTGGATGCCGTTCAACCAACTTCCAGTATACCCAGCGTAGGTACGTTCTCCGGCCTGTTTGCAAAGAATTCGGTCTATTCGAGAGTCACTGTTACCGGTTACGTAAGTCACTTTGTCAGTGCGACATACTACCTGCGCAACTGCAAAACCGTTTCGGCTGAAAACGTGGCGAGAGCAGATGTTGTCATCGGCATGTGTCGAGCAAAATCGATCGCAGGATAAGTCCGAATTGAGTGTACTCGACTGTCACCGTAGTTCGATGCGCGATGTTCTGAACACGCTCCGGTGAGAGCTTGCTCGCATTGTCATGGTGCTGCCACGTGCGCCAATCCCTGGCATCGCGTTCTACGGTTCGCATTGACCGTTCAAATGTCTGCTACTTGCACTCAAAACTCGCGGCGCTCTCCGGATCGCCTTGGCCCTTGTACTGCGCATGTTGCGGATAGGCGCAAAGCGGCCGACTGCGGCCGGGGAAGGCTGGTCCCGTCGCGACCACCGCATCGGGTGCCTTGCCGTCTTCCACCCAGCTCACGACCGCGCTGAGGAGGTCGAAATGATCGAGCGTTGCGCCGCTCGAGCAGTGACCCATGCCGGGCACCAGGAAGGCCCGGCTCGATTTCTCCCGCACCATCTCCATGCCACCGGAATCCGCCGCCATGCGCTCGTAATAATTCACGGTGTCGTTTGCCGAGAACCAGGGATCGCTCACACCGTGGTAAAACAGCAGCTTGCCGCCATGGCCGAAATAGCTCGACAGGTTGGTCCAGTAGGCGGTGTTGGTGAGCCGTTCCAACCCGCTCGCGTTGACCCGGTCTTCGAGTTGATCGACGTCGATGCTTTCCCAAACAGGCGGTCCGACCGGACTGCGCGCGCCTGTCGTGAGGATGCCGGGAATGGCAACGCCTTCGGCTGCCACGCCGCTGTCCCACGGGAAGGGCGGGTAGACCTGCGCGCCGCGTGAATTCTTCGGTCCGGCAAAAGCTTTCCTGAGGGCATCGACCTGCGGCGGCGCCAGGCAGGATTCCTTGCTGTCGCCCTTGCAGGTGAGCACCGCGGGATCGAATTGACAGGCCTTAGCGTCGAAGATCAGGCCATCCTTGACGCCGTCCTTGGCGTCGCAGGCATCGAGGATCGCGTTCGCAATCAGCTTGCGCTCATCAGCGGAAAAAGTTTTGGCGGGCTCCGGCTTGCCGGACGCATCTTTCGGCGCGATCTGGCTGAAGGCAGCGTTGGCCCAGGCGAGACCGATATTGGAATTGCCGGTGCGCATCGCAGGCGCGCCGGCGACGATGCCGTCGAATTGTTCGGGATAGCGCGCCGAGGCCAGCATGCCTTCGCGGCCCCCGGTCGAGCACCCCGTGAAATAAGAACGTTTTGCGGGCTGGCCATAGTAATGCGCGACGATCGCCTTGGCGGCGTCAGTCACCTTGCCGACGGATGCATTGGCGAAGTTGAGCGCGGCTTCCTGGTCCTTCAGGAACGAGGCGTCGAACACTGCGCCCTGATGACCGCTATCGGTCGAGACCACGGCAAAGCCGCGCGCCAGCGCCGGCACCTCGCCGGCCGCCTGGTAACCCAGCGGCGGCCGGATCGAGCCGTTCAAACCGCCGCCGCCCTGAAACAAGAACCGGCCGTTCCAGCGATCGGGCAGGGCGACGGCAAAGCCGATCGCGTAAGGTTTGCCCTCGACCCCGAGGCGCTGATCGATCACGCCATCGGCGCGGCAGTTCGGCGGCAGCGCCACCGATACGGTGGCCGGCGCCGGCGGCGATGGCTGCACGGTCCCCGGCGGCGCCTCCGGCACCTCTTCGGCCTTGGTGACAGATGCCGTCGATCCCGGCATCGTCCAGCCGGTCAAGTCAGCGCATTTGAGCGCAGGTGATATGTTGGCTGAATCGTCGGCGTTTGCCGGCGAGATCGCAACGACCATGATGATCGCGACAAGGGCCAGGCAAGCCATGGCACCATCAAGCGCCACATTTCTTTTTCGCTGCATCGTTCTTCCCTGGCGTTTCTCAAATTTTATTGCGGTGCACGTAACGCGCGCTGGTTTCCGGACGATCCGGTGCACCGACACTGAAACGATCTTGAGATATTCGGCAGGTGCAGTCCAGCACCGTCACGCCAATTCCAGTCTCCGACTGGGCGAACCTTGCGGCCACCTGGATGAAAGCCAAAGGCTGCATCAAGACCTCGCAGTGAATGGTGAAAGCCGCCTGAACCCTCGTCGAGCCAATGCGACTAAGCTGCATGATCAGGACAAAGACGCTCTTGGCGCTGCTTCTCCTTTTCGCGATCCCCGCGACCGACTGCTCCGCGCAGATACCGCCGCCGCCACTCGACGAACATGCGTTCGAGCACGTGCCGTCGACGGTCGTGAAGAGATTGGCGACCCGGTTTTCGCTCGGCGCATTCGTTGGCCGCTTCGAGGAGACGCGGCTCGCCGCGGTCCGTGAAGCCGTTGGCGAAGGGACCATCCAACACCGGGGTGACGCTGCAGGTAGCATCTATTGGCTGTGTTATCGGCGCGCGCAGCATCTAATATGGGTGGTCTCCAGCGGAGAGATGGGCGGCCCGGATCATCGCGTCACGGAAATCGTCGAAGAGCTCACCGACAAAGACGAGGGGACCTCGACCGACTGCGCCATCATCCCGGAACAGTTCTCGCCTGTCGCCGTCGACAGCAAGCTGCGCTTAGGTATGTCGCGTCAGGAAGTCATCACCGCGTTGGGACCGCCGTCGAAGTCGAAGGCTGCTCAGATCGTCTATTCTCACGAGGGAAAGCTCGCACACGGTTTCGATGAGACCGCTTGGCTCATTCTCCGATTTCGTGAGGACAAGCTCGTGTCCATGCGCGGCGGCAAGACCACAACGAATTGAAGTGGAATGCCTCACAGCGTGATGCGGGCGAGTCAGGCTCGCTCCCGCACCAGCGCCATCACATACCCCAGCTTCTCCACCAGCCGCGATCGAGAAGAGATGGGTTTCGCGAGAGCTCAACCGATCCGACGCGCTTGCAGCGGCTGCACGCGAAAGCATCTTTCATACCTGGTCCGGCTGATGTATCGTCAGGACGAGCCGCCAACGAGGTGTGCCGAAATCTCGTCGGTTACCGGCGGCCTTTATGCCCACGGCGGGCAAGACCTTCATATTTTTTTCGCAGCCCACTGTCGTGACGACCAGCTCGTCGCGGCGAGATTTTCCATGATTTCAGAAGGAAATCAGCCATGCATTTCTGTTTCACAGGGCAATACACGCCGCGTGCTCTCAATGCGATCCTGGAAAACCCCACGACCAATCGCCAGGAAGCGGCAGCAAAGGTGATCGAAGCCGCCGGTGGAAAGCTGGTGTCGATGTACAGCGTTGCTGCCGACGGGCCCGGCGTTCTCGTGATCTTCGACGTGCCCGATCCGAGCGTAGCACCGGCGATTTCGGGGCTGACCGTCGCCACAGGTGCGCTGCAGAACGTGAAGCTGACGCGCCTGTTCACTCAGGACGAGATCAAGCAGGTGCGGCAGAATGCCGTCAAGCTGCGCGGGGCTTACAAGCCGCCGGGCGGCTGATCCCTGTCGCGGTTCCGGCAGCCTTGCCGAGCCGCCGTACATCCTTCGAGAGGCCCGCCTCAGGCGGGCCCTCAGGATGAGGGGGCAATCACTTCACCAGCGTTTCGCCGCGGCGCGCTCGCTTTGCGGCTCTGCCGCGATTGATGAACTGAACGCCGATGAACTCGCCATTGATCCAGGCGAGCTCGCAATGCCGGTAGGCGAGGCCGGTGGGGGACAGCACCAGGAAAAATTCCTTCTGGCCGATATCCGTCACCGCGCCGTCGATCACCAGCTTCGCCCCCAGCTCGGAGACGTCGTGGATCTTGCAGGCGCGTTGCCAGGTGCCGTCGATCGCCATGACGCGCGCGTCGATGGGCCGCTCGAACGCGACACGCCTGTCGTTGCGTTGTTCTCCCTCACTCATCAAGCCCCCGCTGATGATCCCCAGGCAGCGCTCTAGACTAGGGCAAGAAGCTTGATCTTCCGTGAACGGGCCGGCGGCGCGGAAAGCCGGCGCTCGGGGATCGCCGCCTGAACCCCTGCCAACGCCGCGCGACTAAGTCACATGGCTGGCGCCCGTGAATGCGGTGATCCAGAGCCTGTCGGCCTTGTCGTTGTCGGCGGCGTTCGCCAGGCTGAGAAGTCTGCAATTGTGGGACGCCAATCGACAGAGCGAGGCAAGCTCCCGCCATAACGAGATCGGCATGAAGCGCTGGCTGCGACGGCTTGGACGGATGACGTGGATTGCGGCGCTTTGCGGCACGGTCGCCTGGCTTGCGCTCGTGACCATCTCTCCTCATGAGCCCGATGCCGCACATCCGGTACGCTACGTCTCCCGGCACGATGTCCGGTACGTGAGCACGGACATGAGTCAGGTCCTGCGAATTCTGTTTGGCGTGAACTTCGCGCTGGTCGTGGTTGCGGCTGGATGCCATTTCGCGAGCAAGGATCCGGGGGATGGAAACTGGCCAGGCAGGATCGGCGAACCTTAGTGTGGCCCCAAAATCGATTTGCTCGCGCGTGCTGACGCGCGCATGCGGATCGCGAATGAAAGAGGCCGCCCATTGAGGCGGCCTCCAACTTTCGCGGCGACGTCTGGAACGATGGTCGTCAGAGCGGCGGCAGACCCGGTCCGCCCCCCGAGCCGAACGGGCCGGGGAAACAGCCTGGGCCACCCCGCAAGCCGCCGGCGATGATGCCGCCGACCCACTCGACAGCATGGACGATGGCGTTGCCGATGGCGCGGAAGGCGTCGCCCAGCCAATTGCCACCGACGATCGTATCGAGCTCGGCATCCGTCAGCTCGATCATTCCCGGCTTCGCATGATCACTGTTCTGCATGGTCTGCTCCTCATGAGATCGGACGGCGGACCATTCCGCCGTCGACGGGGAGCGTGCTCCCCTTGCACCTGTGATCGCAGACGTACGCCACGCGCTCGCCGGCCGCTGTGACCGTCGTCACAAAGCAAATGGCTCGGCGGTGTGGTCGGGCCGGCCGGCATCAATCGCGCCGACCTCGTTTGCGCTATGCGCGGTCCCCCCTCAACGGGAAGGGCTATCGCATATGGTGCGGACCATGTTGCGGCATTGACAGTGGGCTCCCTCTCCCGCTTGCGGGCAGGGGAATCGCATATGGATTTGCGGCCTCTATTGCATTGTTTGACAAGGTGGATTCTGAGAACGACTCCCACAACGCGGAGGGAGTCGGATGGGGAAGTTCAAGAAGGCTTTTCGGCGGTTGTCGGACCCGCGCGCGGCGAACGCACGGCACGATCTGCTGGAGGTGCTGGTTATCGCCTTGGCTGCGGTGCTGTGCGGAGCAGAGACCTGCTCGGACATGGCGGAGTTTGGAGAGGCCAAGGAAGACCTGCTGCGACTGTTTCTGCGCCTGACGCACGGGATTCCCAGTCACGACACCTTCAGCCGCGTGTTCCGTTTGCTCGAGCCGGAAGCGTTCGAAGCTGCGTTCCGGCGTTTCATGGCGGCGTTTGCCAAGGCTAACCGGCTCAATCTCACCGGAGTGGTCGCGGTCGACGGCAAGGCGCTGCGGGGCGCCTTCGAGCGTGGTTCGCGCTACGAGCCTCTGCACCTGGTCAACGTCTTTGCGGTGGAGGCGCGAATGTCTCTTGCCCAGCAGAAGGCCCCCGGCCGCAACGAGACCAAGGGGGCATTGGAGGTATTGGCGCTGCTGTCTCTTGAAGGCTGCATCGTCACGGCCGATGCGCTGCATTGCCATCGCGCGATGGCAAAGACGGTGCTCGATCGCGGCGGCGACTATGTGCTGGCAATCAAGGCCAACCGTGGACCGCTGTTCAAGGCCGTGGTCGGGCAGTTTGCTCGGTCCGGCGAGCGTAGGGCCACCAAAACGGTCGAACCCTCCACCCACGACCGGCGCGAAGCGCGCCGGGCAACCATCATGCGCAATACCAGTCTGGCTGCCGTCCACAGCTTCCCTGGCGTCGTTGCGATCGGCCGCGTCACCTCGCGCAGGCAATTGCAGGGCAATCGCGCCGAGCCGCCGGTCGTGCGCTATTACCTGCTCTCCAAGCCCATGTCCGCCAGGCGGCTGCTGTCGGTCACGCGCAGTCATTGGACGATCGAGAACCAGTTGCATTGGGTGCTCGACGTCCACTTCGACGAAGACGGCAACCGGGCGAGAATGGATCATGCTCCCGAGAACCTCGCCATCCTGCGCAGACTCGCGCTCAACATCCTTCGATCTTGTCCTGGTCCCACCTCCATACGCCGGAAAATCAAGCGCGCCGGCTGGGACGACACCTTCCTCCTCGCCCTGTTCGGCCATATGCGATAGCCCTGCGCTTGCGGGGGAGGGCTGGGGTGGGGGTGTCTCCGCGTCGGGATTGCCTAGGGATTGCGGAGAATGTCCCTGTGAGGAGAGAACCCTCACCCGCCGCGCACGGGACGATGCTTCGCATCGCCCGGGGCGCGTCGGCCTCTCCCGCAAGCGGGAGAGGCGGGAGCAAGACCGCGGACACCAGTGAAACCCATCTGCGATAGCCTGCCCTTAACGGGAGCTGAGCCGGCCTGATGAACCGGCACGGAGCTCGCGGCGACGAATGCCCGAAAAACGAGGTCTTTCGCCGTGAGCTGTTTCAAACGATATGTCTTGAGCTGCCTGGTTGCGGTCGTCTTCTTTGCCGGCTTTGATGCCTATAGGCAGCCGGGCGGGGACGCGCATCTCGGGACCATCCTGGTCGCGTCTGCAGGATGGCCTGTCTTCGCTGCGCTGGTCGTCGGAGGCGTCATCGGCGATGCGGTGCATGACATGAAGCACGGCAAGGCCGGGTGAGCGGCCATGCTTGACGCCTTGCTCGGCTTCATCTTCGAGATCGTCCTGAGCGCAGTCGGCACCGTCATCGCCAAATTGTGCGGCGTGGACGACGCCGCCGAGTTTGCGCCCGTCGTCATCGGCCTCGGCTTTATCGGGATCGCCGTCGCGATCGCCGTGTGGGGGCACTGAGGGGCGACCGGCCGCGAGGGCGATCGCTCAATGTGCCCGCGTTGGCCGATCAGGCCGCGATCCGCTGCTCGGTGGGCACGGTCAAATATTTCAGCACTTCGGCATGTTCGAGATCGGGAACTGCGATCGCCGTATGGCTGTAGATCGCCTGGGTGCGTGACTTCGCGATCTTGTCCAGGATCTCCTTGCCCTTGACGACATGGATGCCCATGCCGTCTCCGGACGGGAAGATCGCCAGCACGACATCATAGGCCGCGATCACTGATCTGAGCGCCTCGGCCTTGTCCTCGGCGACATCGACAAACACACGAACATCGGCTGCGAGTTCACGCAGCTCGTCAAAATTCAGCACTTTCGGGGTACTCCAACGCAACGAGACTGCATGGAGAGTGGCGGCGTTAGGTTACCAGAGTCTGAACAACGTCCATCGAATTGCAAAGATCACGACGAGGTGAGGCCTCGTGTGGAAAACTCCGCCGGGGACCAAGCGGCGGCCCGCTTTCAGTTGCCCGCGTCACGCCGCCAGCGCATCGGCAGAGCACCGTTCTGCCTGAAGCTGCCAAGGAAGCGGAAGCGATCGCCTTGCGGATTGGGGCGGGCTTCGACCGCGCTGCCGAGGATCTGCACGATGTCGCTCGCGTCATAGGCTGGCCAGTGCGGCAGGCCTGATGCGTTCGGATCGCCGCGCCTCGCAAAATTCACCCAATAGTCCATCATGGTCTGCGACAGGGCGCGGTCTGCTTCATCAGGCGGCGCGGTGCTGCCGATCACCCGCTGCGGCGTCAGCGTGCCGAACACGAAGGGGATCTCGGTGACGTGCGAGGCGATCGGCGTGTAGGGCGAGGTGTAACTGAAGTGGTAGCCGTAGACGGGTGCGCGCGTCCTGCTTCGCTGCAGCCGCAGCGCCTGCCAGCACTGCTCGCCGACCACCATGTCGCCCGTGAGCGCGGCGGCAGAGGCCTGGGCGAGCGCGTCGGTGCCGGCGGGATATAGTTTCAGAAAATCCGCCATCCGGTCCTTGCCGAACATCGCTTCGGCCGCCGTGCGAAAGGCCTGCGCCTGATGATGCGGCAGCGATAGCGACATGAAGGGGAATTCTTCCGCGCTGTTCCAGCCAGAGAGCAGGGGGATGTGCATCTGTTCGCCGCGCAGGAAGCGTCGCGCAGGCGCATCAGGCACCACATGATGATCGATGCTCGGTGAGAACGCTTCGGTGACATGGTCGCGCGCGAAGCTCCACGGGGCTTGCGCATTCAATTGCTCGGCCGGCATCGCGCGCAAGGCTGCGATCGACATACCTCCCTGCCGGCGCGCAAACGCGAGGCCGCGTGCACGCGCTTCCTCATGATTTTGCAGCGGCCCGTGTCGGCCGTCCCAGAATGCACCGCTCTGGGCGATGCCCTTGTGAAACAGCCCATGGGCGAGCGGCGATGCCATCAGAAAGCCGACCGCCATCGCGCCGGCGGATTCACCGAACAAGGTGACGTTGTCAGGATCGCCGCCGAACGCCGCGATGTTGGCCTGGACCCAGCGCAGCGCCGCGAGCTGATCCTGCAGGCCGTAATTCCCGGACGGCGCTTCCGCATCGAGCTCGGGATGGGCGAGGAAGCCCAGGATCCCTAAGCGATAGTTGCAGCTGACGAGGACGACGCCCTTGGCTGCCAGTAGTCGGCCGTCGGTGGCGGGATTGGCGGAGGAGCCGAACTGAAAGCCGCCGCCGTGCAGCCACACCATCACGGGGCGCTTCTCATTGGCCTCTCGCGCGGCGGTCCAGACATTGAGCGTGAGGCAATCCTCCGCGCGCGGTCCCGGCCGCGAATCGTCTGCCAGCGAGGACAGACACGCAGCGCCAAACGCCAGCGCATCGCGCACGCCGGTCCACGGCGTCGGCGGCTGCGGCGCGCACCAGCGTAGCCGCCCGACCGGAGGCGCTGCATAGGGAATGCCCCTGAATGCAAGCACGCCGCTTGCGTCGCGCGGGTCGCCGCGCACCAGGCCGGCCTGGGTGCGCACCTGTCGGCCCAGACGGGCGGCTTGAGAAGTGATCGAGCCATGCATGGTCGCATCTCCTGAGGGGACCTCAGAAGTACCGGCTTTGTCGCAGGAGGAATTTGCATATACTTCCAATTAATCGCTAAAATCAGTCAATGATCAGGCAGAAGCGGCGCTATCCCCTCAGTTACCCCTGGCTGGACCTGGATGTGGACGACCGGTCCGCGCCGGTCATCGCCGTGCGCGTCGATGCCGACGGGACCCAAGGCGAGGTGCCCGACCACAGCCATCGCAAGGGGCAGCTCGTGGTCTCACTCGGAGGCGGCGTCACCTGTCGCGTTCCCGATGGCCTGTGGATGGTGCCGCCGCATTGCGCGGTCTGGATTCCCGGCAACATGCCGCACTCCAATCGCGCCACCGCGAATGCGCGCCTGTTCTTCGTCTACATCGAGGCGGAGCTGGTCGGTCTGCCCGATCGCTGCTGCACCATCTCGATCTCGCCGTTGCTGCGCGAACTGATCGTCGAATTGTCCGATGGCGCGCAGCATGACGAGGTGAGGCGGGAGCGCCTGATCGGCGTGCTGCTCGGCGAGCTGCCGCGGATGCCGGTGCAGCAATTGCATCTGCCGCTCTCGCGCGAGAGACGCGTGATGCGCATCGCCGCGGCATTGGCGGACAATCCGGCAGACCGTCGCACGCTGGCGGAATGGGCCGATCACCTTGCGCTCAGCGAGAGCAGTCTTGCGCGCCTCGTCGCCAGGGAGACGGGACTGACCTTCGGCCGCTGGCGTCAGCAATTGCATCTGATCGTCGCGATCCGCAGGCTTGCCGAAGGTGCCAGCGTGCAGCAGGTCTCGGCCGATCTCGGCTATGAATCGGTGACGGCCTTCATCACGATGTTCAGAAAGGCGCTGGGCAAACCGCCGGCCAAATATCTCACTAGCGTTGCTCGGCAGAGATAGTCGCGCGCGAACGCCCGAGCGGCAGAACTCTCTCGGGATGCTGTGGAATTCGGTTTGTCGCCGTTGCAGGCCACGCGATCAGGCGGACGCAGGGCGGAACTTGACCTCGAACTGCGGCTTGCGTTTTCAGCCTCGATGGGTTCTAAGCCCGGCTGCTTCAGGGCCGGCAGGCCTGAACGACGTGCGGCTCGCCTGGTTTTACCGCTCCCCGGACAAAGTACCATCGCAGCGCGCACCCAATTCAGAGGAAGTCCAGACATGGCGAAGATGACCAAGACTCAATTGATCGATGCGATTGCCGAGGGCACGCAGCTTGCGAAGAACGACGTGAAGTCGGTCATCGAGTACATGGCGACGGTTGGCTACAAGGAGCTCAACGAGTCCGGTGAGTTCGTTATTCCCGGTTTCGTGAAGATGTCGGTGGTCAACAAGCCCGCGACCGAAGCCCGCATGGGCATCAATCCCTTCACCAAGGAGCCGATGCAGTTCGCGGCGAAGCCTGCGAGCAAGTCGGTCAAGGCCTCGCCGCTGAAGGTGGCCAAGGACGCCGTCTGATCCGGACATTCGGCGGCGCCTGCGTCGTCGCGCAGGCAGCCGCATCATGACGGCAAAAAGGGAAAACCCCGCCTAGGGGGAGCGGGGTTTTCTGGTGGGGATGAAGCCTGGGGGGAGCTTCATCAATAAGACGCGCCAGCACCGAAAAAGTTCAGTGCAGCCCGCACACTCCCGACATCGAGAAAAAGAAAAACCCCGCGCTTGCGCACGGGGCTCTCTTGCCGACGGCGATGGGATTTCAGCGCCTGGCCGTCAGCGGTGTGTTTAACTTAAGGTTGAAAATCGAAAAAGCAACAGCGCCGCGGTGACGGAATATGTTCGTCAGGCGGCGCTGCGATAATGGCTGGGCGCTGAAATCCCCAGTTCCGATTGGTCTCTGGCGCGCTGAAAAGGTTCAACGCGACGTGCACAGCAAATCCGGTCAGAGGGCTGGACTCTTTGTTCTCATTTTGTTCTAGTTGAGTCATCCGCTTTGGAGGTGACTCATGACCATTGAGAAACAGCGCGAAGTGATCCGGCTCTGGAACCAGCTCAGGAAGATCGAGGGACCGGCTGCCGAAGAGCTCCGCATCCAGATCCTCGAATGCTTCTCCGAGAAGAGCAGCGCCAAGCGCGCGGCGGCGTGAAGCGTTGTCGCAGAGGCGCCGGTGACGTGACGGCGCTTTGCTTCATCGATCGTTAGCAACCGCGCTGCGCTGGCATTTGCGAATCCGATTCGTTCTTGGGGAACGAAATGGAGTCGTTTGCAGAACAAGTCGCGCCGTGTCCGAACGCTGCACGCGGCCTGTGTCAAAACGAGTCAGTTTGAGGCTCCGCATCCTCGTCGCGCCGTTACGGTCCTCTCGCGCGTTGTCGGAAGACACGCTGCGCTCGTTCGTCTGCGGTGGCGCGTTGCTCGTTTGCATGCAAACGAATCTTTAAGAATTGCGTTGCGCCGATTTCGTCGATTCCGATTCGTTCCCCGAGAACGAAATGGCGGCGAAGCCGGAACAAAGCTGGTTTCCGTCTCGACGCTCGCAGGGCCCCGCGCTATCGTCGCGGGCGAGGGCGGGCGCATCCATGAAGAACGGGCTCTACTCGATCCACATCCACATGCTCGACGGTGTGAAGGGCCGCGACAGCGGCGTGTTGATCTTGCGCGATGGCGTGCTGCTCGGCGGCGGACCTTACTTCTGGTCGTGCGGGTCCTACACCTCAGGCAACGGCACCTGGAAGGGCGAGCTAGCCACCAACCAGCATTCGCCGTTCGCCGATCCGCTTGTCCGGCCGCTGTTCGCCGGCGTGGAAGCCACCAGCGGCTTCTCCGGCACGTTCAGCGAGGAGGGGGCCGAGGTGTACGGCACCGTGCTGGTCGCCGGCCATCGCAGTCTCGGCTTTCGCGCTTCGTTGAAATGGCTGGCGGATGTCTGAGGCAATCCGCGCGATTCTTGTTTGAGCATGATCTCGGTGCGCACCACGGGTCAGCCGCCGCAAGCGAACTAGCGCTTGTTGCCGTAGACTTCGTCGTCGTCGGAGTCCTGCGGGCATGCGACGCCGCTCGTCGCAAGCGCCACAAAGCCGGCATAGCCGGACAGGTTGAGCAGAACTTCAAGCCAGGCGGGCATGGCGGATCTCCTCGTGCGGAAGACGACCTCAACGTGCGCGCGGGAGGCTTGTTCCCTTCGGAGGCAACAGCCTCAGAGGCGCGAGGAGGGATCTAGCCGCCGACCCAGCGTCGCAACCGATTCCGGCGAAGGCGAGTTCTTGAGGAACTCGGCAATGGCGCGGGCGAGTTCGCCGTCGCTCATCGGCGTCGGCGGCGGACGCAGCGCGCCGACACCGAAATTGCGGACGATCTCCTCGTAATGCTCCGCACGGTTCTTGGGAACAAGCCGGCGGATACGGGACAGCAAAGCGGATAGCGGCAATCTCTCCTCCTCGATTCCGCCCCGTTGGCAGCGATGCATGTCTGCTGCCATTTTTGTCGTTCGAAACTGAAAACCCCGCCAGCACCGCGGAGATGCTGACGGGGCTTCGTGCTGTCACCTCAACCCGGATGGCGGAGGCTCCTGCACTTGCACGTTCAATACGCCTGTCCGGACAATGTTCCCCTTGCGGCGAGATTTTTTCTGCGCATCGCGGTTCCACGCGGCGCGAACCATTGCGGACGGTCGGCGTTGTCCCCTCCGAATATGCGAAGGAGGAGATCATGACGAAGACACTCGCAGTACTGGCGACCGTCGCAGCAGTTGGTCTGACCGCGGTTGCGGCGCCGGCGCAGGCGCGCGGCATCGGCCCGGGTCTGGCGTTCGGTCTCGCCGCCGGTGCGATCACCGCGGGCGCCGTCGCCGCGTCCCATCCGTACGGCTATTACGGTCCGGGCTACGGCTATTATGGCGGCCCGGTGTATTATGATGACTACGGCCCGGGCCCGTACGCCTATTATGGTGGACCGTACTATCGGCATCACCGCTACTACTATCGTCACTGGTAACGGCCCTTGAATCGAAAAGCCCGGAACGATGCTCCGGGCTTTTTTCGTAGGCGCGCAATCCCCGCGCGATCTCTCACGGCCAGAGCGAGGGCCGCTCCACCTTGCGCGCATTCTCGAGCGTCGAGACGAAATACTCCTCGCGCTCGCGCTTGAACTTTTCCTGCGTGGCACGGAACGCGGCGACACGGGCGGCAATCTCTTCGCGTTCGCGGATCTTGCGTTGTTCGTCTTCGGTCATGTCAAATCCCCACTACACCTGAGTATGTGTGCACTTCTGAACTCAAGCACTGCCGCCGCAATCACGTTGAGTCGCGTCAACACATGCATTGGCGCTTCCGATTGGGGCGTCAATGGGGAGGAGGCATTGCAGGATTGTGATAAGCGAAAGGTCGGAAAAAATTGCCGCCAATGACAGCGCATGACTTGCGCAGTGGTGGATAAGAGCGTCAACAATCTTGTCGCTTGCACATGTTGCAGCTAGCGCGAAACTGAATCGGGAGGCGCGGGTGATTGCATCGGACCTTCAGAGCGGCGTCGAACGGCTCGGCGACATGATCGCGCGCGCTGATATCATCGTGCCGTTCACCGGCGCCGGCATCTCGACCGAATGCGGCATCCCAGATTTCCGCTCGCCGGGCGGAATTTGGACTCGCAACCGGCCGATCCAGTTCGACAGTTCGTCGCCAGCCAGGAGGCACGCGATGAATCTTGGCGCCGGCGCTTTGCGATGGAGGAGGTCTTCGCCGCAGCCAAGCCTGGTCGCGGCCATCGCGCGCTGGCAGCGCTGCATCGCGCCGGCAAGATCCCCGCGGTCATCACCCAGAACATCGACAATCTGCACCAGGCCTCGGGCTTTGCCCCCGACCGCGTGATTGAACTTCACGGCAATACTACTTACGCGCGCTGCATCGGATGCGGGCAGGTCTACCAGCTCGACTGGGTGAAGCGCCGGTTCGAGACAGACGGCGCCCCCAACTGCACCGCATGCGACGAGCCGGTCAAAACCGCAACGATCTCATTCGGTCAGGCGATGCCCGAGGAGGAAATGCAGCGCGCGACCGAGTTGTCGCAGGCCTGCGATCTCTTCATCGCGATCGGTTCCTCGCTCGTCGTATGGCCGGCGGCGGGCTTTCCGATGATGGCGAAGAATTCAGGTGCACGTTTGGTGATCATCAATCGCGAACCGACCGAGCAGGACGACATTGCCGACCTCGTCATCCATCACGACATCGGCGAAGCACTCGGGCCCTTTGTCGGCAATTGAGGCGTTAATTTGATTCGCGCCTGTGCAAGCTGTTCATAGGTTCCGGCGAATCTCTTTTTTGTCTATGCGTCGCAACCGGGAGTGTTATCTTTTGAGTCGAAAGATTCGCGTCGCGTCGAAGTGAGAACATTCTCTTAAGACGCGTGATTCGAGCACCGCCAATGTGGCGGGTTGCATGGCGGTTGCGGGGTCCGGGGTTATGGGGTCGTCGGACGGATTTGAGTCCAAGAAGCTGGGAGTTCCCGCGTCGGGTGAGCACGGCGCCGGTCGCGACAGCGCACTCAGTCCCTTCACCGGGTTAGGTGAGGGTAGTGCCAACCTCGTCGAAGTTCATGGCGTCATCAAATGGTTTGACGCGTCAAAGGGCTACGGCTTCATCGTTCCCGACAATGGCTGGCCCGACGTGCTCCTGCACGTTACCGTGCTTAGGCGCGACGGCTTCCAAACTGCCTATGAAGGCGCCCGCATCGTCGTCGAGTGCATCCAGCGCGCCAAGGGCTACCAGGCCTTCCGTGTGGTCTCGATGGACGAGTCGACCGCGATCCACCCCGCGCAGATGCTGCCGCCCCGGACTCACGTCACGGTGACCCCGACCAGCGGGCTCGAGCGGGCCCAGGTCAAATGGTTCAATCGGCTGCGCGGCTTTGGCTTCCTGACTTGCGGGGAGGGTACCCCAGACATCTTCGTGCACATGGAGACGCTGCGTCGCTTCGGCATGACCGAATTGCGGCCGGGCCAGTATGTGCTGGTCCGCTTCGGGCCGGGCTCCAAGGGCATGATGGCGGCCGAGATCCATCCGGAGACCGGATCGCCCGGCCTGCAATCGCACTAGCGGCTTCAAATTCCCGGATTCGTGAGCGGAAGCGCGCTGGGCCAGCCCTGCGCGCTTCTGGCTTTTATGGCGGTGGCCGCGTAAGGATGTCGCAGTTCCGCGCCGCCAGGCCAGTCAGTCTCATCCCGATTTCCTGCCGAGTTTTCTGCCATGAGCTTTGATCGAAAAGTCGCCCGGTCCCTTGCCCAGGGCTGGCTTGCCGCCGTTCTCGTCGTTGTCGGCTTCGCCGTCGTTGGCGTGCCCGCTCGTGCCGCCAGCTTCCAGCCGCTCGAGATCGTCACCAAGAACGGCGTGCAGGTATTCTCGGTGGAGATGGCGACCACGGAGGAGGAGAAGCAGACCGGGCTGATGTACCGCAAGGAATTGGCGGACGGCAAAGGCATGCTGTTCGACTTCAATCCCGAGCAGGAAGTGTCGATGTGGATGAAGAACACCTATGTCTCGCTCGACATGATCTTCATTCGCGCCGATGGCCGGATCCTGCGCATCGCGGAAAACACCGAACCGCTTTCGACCAAGATCATCTCGTCGCGGGGGCCCGCCCGGGCCGTCCTGGAGGTGGTGGCGGGAACGGCACAGAAATACGGCATTCGCCCCGGAGATCGGGTCGGGCATTCCCTGTTCGGCAACAAATAGGCCCGATTCAGGCGGTCGGGACTGTCTCGCCGGCGGCCTGAACGCTTGCTGGCGCCTGGGGAAGCGTGTATCGACGGGGCTCGCCGGACATTCGGGGTATAGCGCAGCCTGGTAGCGCGGCAGTTTTGGGTACTGCAGGTCGTTGGTTCGAATCCAGCTGCCCCGACCAGCTTTTCAAGTACTTTGCGCAGAAGCGAGCGGGCATTCTTGCCGCAATCGGCGCATTGTTATGTTCGTCGTACAACCGGGAGTGTTTCGATGCGGAAAATCGCCATCGCCATCCTATTCGCCGTGATCGCCGGCCCCGCATTGGCGCAGGACCATGTTCCGCAGTACCATGAAGAGGCCACACCGAAGACGGAGTCGGAGAAGGCGGCGGAAAGGCAGGCGGAGCGTGCCTATCAACGCTCGCTCAACAATGTTCCCGACCAGAAGCCGGTCGATCCCTGGGGAGCTGCCCGCGGCGATGATGTGTCGAAGAAGCCGGCCGTGCCGGCCAAGCCGGCGGTGAAGCACTCGTCCAAACCCAAGAGCGGCGGCACCGTCAATTAGCCCAACAAGTCGCGGCCGGTTCAGCCTCAGAACAGCGCCCAATTCGCCAGGCGCCAGGCCAGCCAGCCGAGCGCGCAGATCCAGCCCATCATCGCGATCACCGCGACGCCGAGCCAGCAGATTGCAAACAGCGACGTCCGGGGCTCCTCTGCCTCGGACAGTTTCTCGGTCGTATCAACCTGGCTCACTTCATCCCCTTGACCGATGGCCTGCTGATCATTGGTCTCCGTTTGCTCGCGAAAATTCACCGGCCGCGCTCCAACTCACGGACGTGAGACGGGATGACTGTCCATCCACGGCGAGCAAATAGCGAAAGAGCTGCTCGCAGGCCCAACAGACAGGATGGGAAAAACCTGCAACTCATGGCGGCGGGATTGGTTGCTATCCCGGAAGCAGAGATGCGGAGCGGGTCGTCGTCTTTTCGCGCCCGCCGGGCCTGCTCCCCGCAGGCCCGGCGTTGAAGGTGCGAACAGAGGACCCGGCAGATCTGTCATTCGCAAGAGGTGCTCGGCGCCGACGGCAACTGGGCTTCAGCTGCAAGCCGTGGACTCTGATGAGGGATCCAAACCGATTGCAGGCGGAGAATTACCAAAGCTTCGTCGAACCTTTGGACGTCGCCATAGACACATCGGTGTTGGGGATTTCAGCGCCCAATACCTAACGGACGCCGCCAAGCGATGATACTCCGCTTGCGCGGCGTTGCGCTTCTTGGCGGGCTCAGTTCGAGGCGTGCCAGCCCGCCGGAAACGGGATCAGCGGCCAGACCGGATAGTTGTCATTGGCGGCTTTCGGCGAACTGTCGTGGGTGCGCTGGCCAAGCTGTGTCGGCGGCGGCGAAGGCATCGCCAGGCGCAAATATGCACATTGCAGATTCATCATCATTAACCCGCGCAATCGGCTCTTTAAAAATCAGTCCGAGTTCGAAATCACTGGGCACGCGCTTCGCAATCGGCGTGCTCGTTCTCAAATTGCGCAAATATCTTAGGAAAGATAGGCAGGCCTTTCAACCGGCAAGGGCAACGTCCCGTCGGCGAGTAAGGTTGATCGGTTAGGTTAAGCACGAGCTGTCGTTGCGGCCATTTTGACGACTGGTATCAAACCGGTCCCGGCACGCGACGCCGCCGCATCCAGCGGTTCATACGAGATCACATTCGTCGCGGCGTTTCGTTTCGCGCGAGTTGTCCGTCATGGCTTTCGATCTCACCTCGAAAACGGTTCGCCCACGGTCGAACTGGACCGAGATATGGCACCTCTGGACCGTCATCCTGCCGCGCCGCTCGATCAACGGGCAGCTCGTCTATGGCAAGGTCTGGCGCCGTCACGACGGGCGTGACTGGATCTACAAGAAATTCACCGAATACGATGGCGAGGCTGCGGCCTGAGCCGCTCCCGTCAACCCGAGTGTCGTTCGCCCAAGGCCGCTCCCGGCGCCTGAATGCGCGGCAGCGGCAGCTTGAAGTGACGCTTGGCGTAGGCGACGATTTCGTTATCCGAGGGATGATCGGCCGATTCCACCGCGGCGATGCGCTTGGCGAGCTCGGGCGCATGGGCGCGGATGTGGCTGGCGAGCTCCGTCTTCGCGCCCGCCGGACCGATGATGAGGATTTCGCCGGCATCGGCGAGAGCCTTGGTCACCTCGGCATAGAACGTCTTGTCGGGCGCGGCATGGCCGCTGCCGATCGCGTTGGCCTTGTGATGCAGGTGCCGCGTCGCCAGTTGCGGATGCAACGTGACTTCGTCGGAGCCGCTCAGGCCGAGATGGAAGATGCGAGCCTGCGAATGATCTATCCAGACCACGGCGTGAAAATGAGAGGGCATGTGCTTGGGCCTTGTCCAAGGGGGAAGCTGCCGACATTGCGGCGGCGTATGTCTTGGCAACATTAGGCCGGCCGGCGTCGCCCCCGGTTGACGCAGGTCAATCCGATTCCGGACAAGCCGGACATGGCCATGGAGGCGGAACGCTCGCCTGGAGGCGCGAGCGTTCGCGGGCAGCTCAGGCGGCCGCCTTCGCTGCCGGTGAGGCTGCGGGCTTCGCCGGCGGGGGCTTCAGCGGCTTGTCCTGCCGCTTCGACCAGGAGATGTAGTAGGCGACCGTCGTCATGATCGCGATGCCCGCGATGGAGACGAACAGCTGCGCGAACAGCGAGCCCGAACTCATCGACAGCTCGAAATGGCCGACGAAGGACAGGAACACGCCGACGCAGAACACGGCGAGCGATTGCTGGCCGCAGACGATCACCGGATCGAAGATCTTCCATTCCAGGCCCGGCCAGTCCTTCGGCACGAAGCGGATCACCAGGATCACGATCACGACGAAATGGATGAAGCGATAAGGCGCAAGGTTGGTCTTGTCGTTCGGATTGAAGGCCGAGAACAACCATTCCGGAAACATGCCGCCCAGCGTCGGGAAGCGGCCGGCCATGGTCATGACCAGCGCAAAGGCGAGATAGGCGAGGCAGAGCCACAGCGTAACGGGCGCGTTGATCAGCGTCATCGAACGCCGCGCGCCGCCCATGGCGCACCAGGCGCCGAACACGAACAGCACCTGCCAGCAATAGGGGTTGAAGTACCACTGGCCGGCCGGATAGGCGTTGAGGTTCAGGCCGAAGTGACGCGCGGTCAGCCACAGGATGATGGATAGCACCATCGTCAGGTCAGGCTTGCGCAGCATGAACCACAGCACCGGCGGAAACAGGCCCATCAGCACGATGTAGAGCGGCAGCACGTCGAGATTGAGCGGCTTGAAGCGCAGGAACAGTCCCTGGCGCAGCGTCTCGGTGGCGTTGTCGACAAGGCCGGCAACGTTGAACTCATTGATCATCTCGGAGTCGCCGAAGCGGAGCGCCAGATAGCTGATCGAGGCGATGTAGATCACGAACAGGATGATGTGGGCGACGTAGAGCTGCCAGACCCGCTTGGTCAGGCGGGTGGCACCGACGATGAAGCCGCGCTCCAGCATCATCCGCGCATAGACGAAGGAGGCGGTGTAACCGGAGATGAAGACGAACAGGTCGGCCGCGTCGGAAAAGCCGTAATTGCGCGTCGTGATCCAGTTCACGATATTGTCGGGGATGTGATCGAGGAAGATCGCCCAGTTGGCAATGCCGCGAAACAGGTCGAGCCTGAGGTCACGGCCCTTGTCGGGGAGCGTGGCGTTGATGTTCAGGAAGGCCATGCGACGGAAGCTCTCGAAGGGGGCAAATAAGCTGAAGGCGGCGAGGCGAGTCCCCCGGGCGGGATTCCCGGGCGGAAGGCGGGTACGCAATTGTCACAGTGCAGCATAATGACTATACCCGTCGGCGAGGACCCCGGGAGGGGCGGAATCACCGATCAGTTCCCGAAAGGTGTCTCTATACTATGCCCGCGGTTTCGACCAATCGCTACCGTGACGCATCAATATCGAACGAAAGACGAAGAGGCCGGATCGCCAATGACCGCACGCATTTTCAAGCCCGCCAAGAACGCGATGCAATCCGGCCGCTCCAAGACCAAGGAATGGCAGCTCGATTACGAGCCGGAGCAGCCGCGCGCGGTCGAGCCGCTGATGGGCTGGACCTCGTCCGGGGACATGAAGCAGCAGATCACGCTGCGCTTCCACACCAAGGACGAGGCGATCGCCTATTGCGAGCGCAAAGGCATCGCCTACCAGGTGATCGAGCCGAAGGAGTCGCTGCACCGCCAGGTCGCCTACGCCGACAATTTCTCCTTCCGCCGCGGCGAGCCCTGGACGCACTGAAGGGGCTTCTCCTCGCCGGTCTTCGCCGATCAGCCCTTGGCACCCCTTGCGCCGCGTGCTTCGCTGCCCCCATGACCGGACCATGACGAGGTGGGGGGATGGCCGCGCGTGAGCAGCTCGACGGCGTCGATCTGAGGATACTTTCCGAACTCCAGCAGGACGGGCGCGTCCGCAACAACGAGCTGGCGCTGCGCGTCGGCGTCTCCGCGCCGAACTGCCTGCGGCGGCTCAAATCGCTGTTCGGCCGCGGCGTGATCCGCGCGGTGCGCGCGGTCATCGACGAGCGGCTATTGGGCTATGAGGTGGTGTCGTTCGTCTCGATCCAGCTCGGCAGCCAGGCCCAGCCGGTGCTCGAAGCGTTCGAGGGCACCATCGCCGCAATCCCGCGCATCCAGCAGTGCTGGCGGATTTCGGGCGACACCGACTATCTCCTCAAATGCGTCGCACCGAGCGTCGAGAGCATGCGCCAGCAGCTGCTGCATTTCGCCGCCATGCCCAACGTGAAGAACGTCCGCAGCTTTCCCGTGCTGGGCGTCGCGAAGGACGTGCCGCTGCCGGTGCCTGACGTCATGCTTGCGGCATCGGCGGGCTAAGGGGTCCGTCGCACGCCACGTCATGTGAGGCATTATATAGCTTAGTAGATCACATAACAAAGACATGTGAATTACGAAGTGCTGCAATGCGCTGAGCCGTGATTGTCGGCGCCGGCGCGCGGCCTACATCCGGGGTGTGAACCCTCAGCCTGCGTCGCATGCCGAGGACTCTTTCGTGGGACTCCTTAAGCAGGAAAAGACAACATGATCTCGATTTCGAAGACGTTCGCAGCCTCGGCTGCGACGCTGGTTGCGTCTGCGTTTCTGGTTCTGACGGCGCCGACCGCGAAGGCTGAGGACTACTGCATTACCAATGGCGCCCAGGCCGCTCACGGCTGCGGCTATCCGACGATGGAAGCGTGTCGGTCGGCAGCCAGCGGCATCGGCGGCACCTGCTCGCAGAGCGGCGGCGCGAAGACCGCAAGCGATGCGCTCGCCTTCCAGCCCAAGCAGACCAAGCACCCGAAGCTTCGTCCGGGCGCGCAGACCAACTCGAACTAACGCAAAGCGTTAGAAGCTGTTTCGAGCTTTGCGGCCTCCGGGGCGATCTCGGGGGCCGTAAATTTGTGAGAAACACGCAACATCGTGCGCGCTTCACCGATATTTTCCGCGAAATTCGCGCGGGCTGGCGCCGGTCCAGCTGCGGAAAGCCCGCGAAAAGCTCTTCTCGTTGCGGAAGCCGGCGATCTCCGCGATCCGCTTGATCGGCGTGCGGCCGCGCATCAGCTCCTGCTTGGCGAGCTCGAGCTTTGCTTCTTCCTTCAGGTCGCGCAATGAGGTTGCTTCCTCACGGAGCCGCCGGTGCATGGTGCGGGTGGAGAGCGCAAGCTCGCTGGCGACATCCTCCGCGCCGAGAATGCGTCCGCGCGCCTCGCGCAGCACACGCCTGACGCGCTCGACCAGCAGCCGGTCGCGGCGATAGGGCAGCACGGTGAGGCGCAGCGCGCCCTTGAGCATGCCGTCGAGATCGGCCGCGCTCCGCGTCAGCGGCAGCGAGAGATAGTGCTTGTCGAAGACGATGCGGGCGCAATCAGCATCGAAACGGATGTGCTTGCAGAAGATGGTCGGATAGACCGAGACATGGGCGGGCTCGGGATGCGGGAATTCCGCGGCGCGCAGCGCGATCGCGGAATCCACCGCCCAGCAGGAGAAGCCGAGCACGTAGCGGAGCAGGGTGACGAGGCAGAATTCGCGCAACGGCCCGAGATCGCGCTGCTCGCGAAGCGAGATGGTCGCGGTCTCGCCGCTGACGGCGAGCTCGAACAGCACGTCCTCGGTCAGCAGGCGGTGATGCCGGCACCAGCGCTTCAGGGCGACCTCAAGATTGGGCGCGGTGATCGAGGCGCGGCACAGCATGCCATAGGTGCCGAAAGGAAGCCGGCGCGAGAACCAGCCGAGCGCCTCGTCGTCGAGCTCGCGCATGGCGTGGCCGGCGAGCGCCTCGAATTGCGCGGCTGTCACCCGCCCATCGCTGGAGTTGACGAGCTCCGGGAGGACCTGCCCCTTGCCCAGCGCCTCGGCCGGATCCCGCCCATAGCGGGCATAGGCCGCGACCACGCCGCGGACGAAGGCAGCGGGGGTCATGGCGCGGCGCGGCGTTGCGGTTGCGGCCTGGAACGGCATCGGGGGTCCTTTGGAAAATCCTCGCCAAACTTGGCGGAAAATGCAACCTTTTCGACCGCCACGGCGCCCGGGCGGGGGTAGGTTCGGACCCGACAAGAACTTGCAAGATCCTTGGAGGAATCGCCTTGAACATCCCGAGCATCGATTTCGATCTGGGCGAAGACATCGGCATGCTGCGCGACACGGTTCGCGCCTTCGTCGAGGCGGAGGTCGCCCCGCGCGCCGCCGAGGTCGAGAAGGCCAACCTGTTCCCGGCCGACCTGTGGAAGCGCTTTGGCGATCTCGGCCTGCTCGGCATGACCGCACCGGAGCAATATGGCGGCTCCAACATGGGCTATCTCGCCCATATCGTCGCCCTGGAGGAGATCTCGCGCGGCTCGGCCGCGGTGGGGCTCTCCTACGGCGCCCATTCCAACCTCTGCGTCAACCAGATCCGCCGCAACGGCAACGACGCGCAGCGCCAGCGTTACCTGCCGAAGCTGATCTCCGGCGACCATGTCGGGGCACTCGCGATGTCCGAGCCGGGTGCGGGATCCGACGTGGTCTCGATGAAGCTGCGCGCCGACAAGCGCGGCGACCGCTATGTGCTCAACGGCTCCAAAATGTGGATCACCAATGGCGGCGATGCCGACGTGCTCGTGGTCTACGCCAAGACCGATCCGGAGGCCGGCCCGCGCGGCATGACCGCCTTCCTGATCGAGAAGGGTTTCAAGGGTTTTACCCACGGCCAGCACCTCGACAAGCTCGGCATGCGCGGCTCCAACACCTATCCGCTGTTCTTCGACGAGTGCGAGGTGCCGGAGGAGAACGTGCTGGGCAAGGTGGGCGAGGGCGTCAGGGTGCTGATGTCCGGCCTCGACTATGAGCGCGCGGTGCTCTCGGGCGGCCCGCTCGGCATCATGGCGGCCTGCATGGATGCGGTCGTGCCCTACATGCACGAGCGCAAGCAGTTCGGCCAGCCGATCGGCGATTTCCAGCTGATGCAGGGCAAGCTCGCCGACATGTATGCGACCTGGCAGGCGACGCGCGCTTATGTCTACGCCGTGGGAAAGGCCTGCGACCGCGCCGATCACGCCCGCAGCCTGCGCAAGGACGCGGCGGCCGCCATCCTCTATTCCGCCGAGAAGGCGACGTGGATGGCGGGCGAGGCGATCCAGGCACTCGGCGGCGTCGGCTATACATCCGAGTTTCCTGTGGGGCGGCTCTGGCGCGACGCCAAGCTCTACGAGATCGGCGCCGGGACTTCGGAAGTTCGCCGCATGCTGATCGGCCGCGAGCTGATGTCGGAAACCGCTTAAAGCTCCTTCACTCAAACCACGTCACCAGAAGCGCGGGACCATATGCCGCTCCATTCCAGCATCGATCCATCGTCATCAGATTTTGCACGCAATTCCGAGGCCATGCGCGGTCTCGTCGCCGATTTGCGCGAAAAGCTCAGTCAGGTTGCCGGCGGCGGCGGCGAGGCCTCGCGCAAACGCCACACCGCGCGCGGCAAGATGCTGGCGCGCGAGCGGGTCGACCTGCTGCTCGATCCCGGCACCTCGTTCCTGGAGCTGTCGCCGCTCGCAGCCTACGGTCTCTACGGCGGCGACGTGCATTCGGCGAGCGTCGTCACCGGGGTGGGGCGCATCTCGGGCCGCGAATGCGTCATCGTCGCCAATGACGCCACCATCAAGGGCGGCACCTATTATCCCATGACGGTGAAGAAGCATCTGCGCGCGCAGGACATCGCGCGGCAGAACAATCTTCCCTGTGTCTACATGGTCGATTCCGGCGGCGCCTTCCTGCCACTGCAGGACGAGATCTTCCCGGACGAGCGGCATTTTGGCCGCATCTTCTACAACCAGGCGCAGATGTCCTCGGCCGGTATCCCGCAGATCGCCATCGTAATGGGCTCCTGCACCGCCGGCGGCGCCTATGTGCCGGCCATGTCGGACGAGAGCATCATCGTGCGCAATCAAGGCACCATCTTCCTCGGCGGCCCGCCGCTGGTGAAGGCGGCGACCGGCGAGGTGGTGAGCGCCGAGGAGCTCGGCGGCGCCGACGTGCATTCGCGGCAATCGGGCGTGACCGACCACTACGCCCAGAACGACGCGCATGCCATCGGCATCGCCCGGCGTATCGTCGGCACGCTGAAGCCGTCCACGCGGCCGAACCTCAACATGCATAAGCCGCGCGATCCGCTATTCGCGGCCGAGGAGATCTACGGCGTGGTGCCGGTTGACGGCCGCAAACCGTTCGACGTGCGCGACATCATCGCGCGCATCGTCGATGGCTCCGAATTCGACGAGTTCAAGAAACTCTATGGCACCACGCTGGTGTGCGGCTTCGCCCATATCTGGGGTTTTCCGGTCGGCATCATCGCCAACAACGGCATCCTGTTCAGCGAGAGCTCGCTGAAGGGCGCGCATTTCATCGAGCTGTGCTGCCAGCGCGGTATTCCCCTGGTGTTCCTGCAAAACATCACGGGCTTCATGGTCGGCAAGAAGTACGAGGCCGGCGGCATCGCGCGTGACGGCGCCAAGCTGGTGACGGCGGTCGCGACCGCCTCGGTGCCGAAATTCACCGTCGTGATCGGCGGCTCCTACGGCGCCGGCAATTACGGCATGTGCGGACGGGCCTATTCGCCGCGCTTCCTCTGGATGTGGCCGAATGCGCGCATCTCGGTGATGGGCGGCGAGCAGGCCTCGATGGTGCTGAGCCAGGTCCGCCGCGACAACATCGAGGCCAAGGGCGATAGCTGGTCGAAGGAGGAGGAGGATCAATTCCGCAAGCCGATCCGCGATCAATATGAGAGCCAGGGGCACCCCTACTATGCGACCGCGCGGCTGTGGGACGATGGCGTGATCGACCCGGCCGACACGCGTCTCGTGCTCGGCCTCGGCCTCTCGGCGGCGTCGAATGCGCCGATCGAGCCGACGAAGTTCGGCCTGTTCAGGATGTGATGCGATGGACCGTTCAAAGCTCTACCGGCGTTTTCGCACGCTCCTGATCGCCAACCGCGGCGAGATCGCCTGCCGCGTCATCCGCACTGCCCGCGCCATGGGGCTGCGCACGGTTGCGGTCTATTCCGAGGCCGACCGCGACGCCATGCACGTGGCGCTCGCGGATGAGGCCGTGCTCCTCGGGCCGGCGCGGGCCCGCGACAGCTATCTCAATGTCGAGCGGCTGATCGAGGCCGCGCGCAAGACCGGCGCGGAAGCCGTGCACCCCGGCTATGGCTTCCTGTCGGAAAACGCAGAATTCGCGCAGGCCTGCTACGACGCAGGCCTCGTCTTCGTCGGCCCGACCGCCGAGATGATGAACGCGATGGGCTCGAAATCCGGCTCGAAGGCGTTGATGGAGAAGGCCGGCGTGCCGCTGGTGCCCGGCTATCACGGCGATGCGCAGGACGATGCCACGCTGGCAAAGGCGGCCGAGAAAGTCGGCTTCCCCGTGCTGGTGAAAGCCTCCGCCGGCGGCGGTGGCCGCGGCATGCGGATCGTGCGTTCGGCCGCCGAGCTTGGTCCCGCCATCGTCAGCGCCAAGCGCGAGGCCAAGGCGGCGTTCGGCGACGATCGCATGCTGATCGAAAAATACGTCGACAATCCCCGGCATATCGAGGTGCAGATCGTCGGCGACAGCCACGGCAATCTCTTGTCGCTGTTCGAGCGCGAATGCACGCTGCAGCGCCGCCACCAGAAGGTGATCGAGGAGGCGCCGTCGCCGACACTCAATGCCGACCAGCGCGAGACCGTCTGCGCTGCCGCGCGCAAGGCGGCGAGCGCGGTGAATTACGTCGGCGCCGGCACCATCGAGTTCGTCTCCGACGGCAAGGATGTGTTCTTCATCGAAATGAACACGCGCCTGCAAGTCGAGCATCCCGTGACCGAACTGATCACGGGTGTCGATCTCGTCGAATGGCAGCTGCGCGTCGCCTTCGGCGAGGCGCTGCCGCTGAAGCAGGACCAGATCAGGCTCAACGGCCATGCCGTCGAGGCGCGTGTCTACGCAGAAAACCCGACCAAGAACTTCATGCCGTCGGTCGGCAGGATCTCGACCTGGCGCGTGCCCGAGGAGACCGGCGGCCTGCGCATCGACGCCGGCTATCGCGAGGGCGACAGTGTCTCGCCGTATTATGACGCGATGCTGGCCAAGATGATCGCCTGGGCGCCGACGCGCGACGTCGCGATCGACCGGCTCAACCGCGGGCTGGGAGAGTCCGACGTCCGTGGCATCGTCACCAACATCCCGTTCCTGTCCGCGCTGATCACGCATCCGAAGGTGCGGACCAACGCGATCGACACCGGCTTCATCGAGCGTGAGCTGGCGGCCCTGACACAGGCTTCGCCGCCACCCGGAGAGCTTGAGCTGTGTGCTGCCGTGACCGCGATCGTCAGTGACGAGCAGCGGGCTGCGCAAGGCGAGACGCATTCACCCTGGCAGACCTTCGGCTGGCAGCCGGTCGGCCGCCGCCAGCGCAGCTTTGCCTTCCGCGTTGGCCACGGAGGCGAACAGCAAGTCGCGTTGAACTATGGCAGCGGGCCGTCAACGCTCGTGATCGGTGAGCGCGAGCTGGCGTTCTCGGTCGCGTCGAAGGATGGCGGCTTCGATTTGACACTGGATGGCGTCAAATCGTCGGTGGCCGCCGTGATCGATGGCCATGAGCTGTACTTGCGCACGCGCAACGGCCGCTTCGACCTTCACTGGGTCGATCCGTTCGGCGGCGAGACCGAGGAGCAAACCGGCGCGGACAAGATCGCGGCCCCCTTGCCTGGGACCGTCGTCGCCGTGCTGGCTGAAGAGGGGGCGAAACTCGAGAGAGGCGCGCCGATCCTCACGCTGGAGGTGATGAAGATGGAGCAGACGCTGCGCGCGCCGTTCGCGGGAGTCCTGAAGTCGATCAAGTGCAAGGTCGGCGACATCGTCCAGGAAGGCATCGAGCTCGCCGTGGTCGAGCCGTCGGGGGAGTGAGATGAGCGATCCCGTCCGCATCATCGAGATGGGGCCGCGCGACGGCCTCCAGAACGAGAAGACACCGGTCAGCGTCGAGGCCCGCATCGCCTTCATCGAGGCGCTGGTCGAAGCCGGTCTCAATACCGTCGAGGTCGGTGCCTTCGTCTCACCCAAGGCGATCCCGCAAATGGCAAGCTCGGACGCCGTGCTGCGCGGCGTTGCCCACGTCAAGGGTGCCGAATTCCACGTGCTGGTGCCGAACGAGAAGGGCTATGACGCGGCGCGGGCGGCGGGCGCCAAAGTGGTCTCGGTGTTCGCTGCGGCCTCGGAAGGCTTTTCGCGCGCCAACATCAACTGCACGGTCGCGGAGTCCATCGAGCGGTTCAAGCCGGTGCTGGCGCGCGCCAAGGCGGATGGCGTGAAGGTGCGCGGCTATATCTCCTGCGTGCTTGGCTGTCCGTTCGATGGCGAGATCAAGCCGAAAGCGGTTGCCGATCTTGCCAGCGCGCTGTGGGACCTCGGCTGCTACGAAATCTCGCTCGGCGACACCATCGGCGTCGGCACGCCAGAGAAGGCCAAGGAGATGCTGTGTGCGGTCGCCGCCAATATCCCGCCGGCAAAGCTCGCGATGCATTTCCACGACACCTATGGGCAGGCTCTCGCCAATCTCTATGCCGGCCTGGAGGAGGGCGTTCGCGTCATCGATGCCGCCGCCGGCGGTCTCGGCGGCTGTCCTTACGCGCCGGGAGCGACCGGCAATGTCGCGACCGAAGATGTCGTCTACATGCTCGAGGGCATGGGCATGACGACCGGCGTCGATATGGGGAAACTGCTCGAGGCAACGAATGCAATGAGCGTCGTGCTGGGCAAGCCGCCCGTCAGCCGCGTGGCCGCCGCGTTGAACGCGAAGAAGAAGCGGGCGGCTTCCTACCTATAAGGTCGACCACGGGCCATTGCAGACGTGCTCCTGTCATGTCTGCTTCGCCATTGGTTTTGCAAACTCACGTGCGCTGTCGATCACCAGGCGGGCAACAGGGCTGAGGGCGCGATCTTTCAGAGTCACGATGCCGTTCGGTCGGCGGGCCTTGGGTAGATCGACAGGCAGGACCTTGAGGGCGGCTTCCTTGGCGAGAAATCTCAGCGCCGAGGCCGGGAAGACCGTGATGAAACGGCCTGTTGCCAACAGGCTGACCCGCATATGGGGAGAATCTGTCACGACTGTTGCGTAGGGATATTCGAGCCCGGCGTCTCGAAACGCTTCCAGGAGGATCGACCCGATAACGCTTTCACGCGGTGGCAATACCCAGGCTTCGTCCGCCAACTCGGGAAATTGGATCTTGCGGCGCCGGGCCAATCGGTTCGTCACACCTGCCACCACGACGTAATGGTCTTCGAAAAGAAATTCGAAACGAAGCCGGTCGTCGGCAATCGCGCCAGCACTGCGCACGATCAGCAGATCGACCTTGCGCTCGCTCAAATCGCGGTGAAGCGCCTCAATGTAGCCGGTCACGAGCTGAAACCTGATCCGCGGATGACGCCGGGACAGACGGTCTATCAGCGCGCAAACGAAGCTCGCCGCCAGAAAAGCCGTGCTTCCGATCCGCACTTCACCGGCGGTGGGGTCGGCCAGACTTTCGATGCTTTTCACGCCCTGGCGGAGCTCGTCGAAAACGGCAGCTCCGCAATCGAGCAACGCGCGGCCGCATTCGGTCGGCTCGATTCCCTTTTGGTGGCGATCCAGCAAGCGGACGCCGAACGCTTGCTCGAGCCCGCCGATCGATCTCGAAATATTCGGCTGGGTGGTATTGAGCATGAGCGCCGCCTTGCCCATGCTGCCGGCCTGCACCACCGTCATGAGCACGTGCAGGTCCTGAAGCTTCAATCGTTTCCCGATGCGATCGCTCATCTGCATGAGGCGGGCCTCATTTCCAATTTGAGATGATCTCATCAGATAATAGCCTTATGTGCTTATGACAGCATCAACTATCCTTGACTGTTGAGGAGAGCCGGCGCGTACAGGCTCGACGGAGCAAGAGCGATGACCCCCTCCCGACGTCGGTTTCTGCACCTTGCCGCGGGCGCGGCTGCGCCCTCGCTGCTGTCCGGCTTGGCGTGGGCGGAAAGCTATCCGTCCCGTCCGGTCCGCATCATGGTCGGTTTTGCCGCGGGCGGACCAAATGACATCCTTGCGCGTCTGGTCGGGCAATGGTGTTCGGAGCGGCTCGGTCAGCAATTTGTTGTCGAGAACCGGCCCGGAGCAGGGAGCAATATCGCCACCGACGCGGTCGTGCGCGCATCGCCGGACGGCTACGTTCTCCTGCTGGTCGGTTCGCCCAACGCCATCAACGCCACGCTCTACGAAAATCTCGATTTCAATTTCCTGCGGGATATCGCGCCGGTCGCAAGTCTGTCTCGGGGCGCCCTGGTGATGGTGATCCACCCGTCGGTCCCCGCCAACACGGTTGCGGAGTTCATCGCCTACGCCAAAGCCAATCCGGGAAGACTGTCGTATGGTTCAGGCGGCGTAGGCGGGATCACCCACATCGCTGCCGAACTGTTCAAGCTCGAGGCCGGCGGGCTCGATATCCAGCACGTGCCCTACCGGGGGGTGGCGCCAGCGATCACGGACCTGCTCGGCGGACAGGTGCATGTCGTGTTTGCAAATCTGGCGCCGACGACCGGGCATATCAACAGCGGCAAGCTGCGCGCGCTCGGAATAACGACCGCGGCACGGTCCGACGCGTTGCCGACGCTGCCGGCCATCGGCGAATTCGTGCCCGGCTATGAGGCAAGTTCAGTGTTCGGCATCGGTGCGCCGAAGGGCACGCCGGTCGACATCATCGACAGGCTCAACAAGGAGATCAATGCCGCGCTGGCCGATCCCGCCTTCAAAAAGCATCTCGGCAGCCTCGATGCTACGGGACTTGGCGGCTCGTCGGCCGACTTCGGCAGGCTCATGGCCAGTGAAACCGAGAAGTGGGCCAAGGTGATAAGCCTTGCGAAGATCAAGCTCTAGGAGCGTGGCGAAATCCGCGGCGGTCGACATGCTGGGGAAGACAAGAAGGATTAGCGCGCAAGGCGGCGGTGAGTTCGATTGTTATCTCGTCATGCCAGAGGTTGAACAGCCCGTTGCCGGGATTGTGCTTGCCTCGGCCATTCATGGTGTAGATGCGGACATGCGCATGATCGCTGACGAGCTTGCGACGGAAGGATTCATTGTCGCGGTGCCCGACCTGTTCTGGCGTTCGATTGCCGGCCCGCTGTCCCGGGGCGATCCGCGTGCTGCCCAGCGCTCGCAGCCGCGCCTTGAGCACATCAAAGTCGGCGAGGACGACATGGCCGACACATTGCGGTACCTCGGCACACTCCCGCAGTTCAATGGACAGGCGGCAGTCATGGGGCTTTGCTACGGCGGTCCATATGCGATCCTCGGGCCAAAGCGACTTGGCTATGCCGCCGGTATCTGCTGTCATGGATCGCAGATGCTGGATTTTGTTCACGAGCTTGTCGGCGTTCGCGAGCAAGTTTGTTTCATCTGGGGGGACCGGGACAATCGCGCGCCTGTGGAGGTGTGTGAAGCGTATCGGGATTTGGCCGCGCGCATGCGGAACGTCGAAGTGCACATCTTACCGGGGGTGTGTCACGGCTACATGATGCGGGGCAACCCATCCGCCTTCGATCGGGCGACATATGATTTTTCAATGAAGCGCACCCGACAGATTCTTGCAGGCCTCGACGGCGCACAGCGCTGAGCACGATGACGGCGCGTTCGGAGGCGCCGCAGGGTGGGCAAAGCGACTTGTCCGCCGTAGCTCGAAGAGCGAAGGCGGAAGCGTGCCCACCCTACGGCACTGGTCTGCCGCTACCTGCTCCCGTCCGGTCCCATCACAAGATCCGGCAGCCAGGTCGAGATCTCCGGCACGAGGCACAGCAGCAGCACCGCGCCCATCATCAGGAGCACGAAGGGCAGCGTGCCCCAGATGACTTCGCTGAGCGAAATGTCCGGCGCGACGTTGCGGATGACGAAGATGTTCAATCCCACCGGTGGATGGATCAGCCCCATCTCCATCACGATGGTCATGACCACGCCGAACCAGATGATGTCGAAGTTTGCGGCGCGGAGCGGCGGCAGGATGATCGGCGCGGTCATCAGGATGATCGAGACCGGCGGCAGGAAGAAGCCGAGCACGACCACCATGACGAGGATCGCGAATAGCAGCCCCCAGCGCGGCAGATGCATCGCGACGACGGATTCGGCCGCCGATTGCGAGATGTGCAGATAGCTCATCACGTAGGAATAGAGCAGCGACATGCCGATGATCATCATCAACATGGTCGATTCCCGGATCGTCGATTTCATGATCGGGCCGAGATCTTCAGGCCGCCACACGCCGTAGATCGCCGCGATCAACCCCAGTGCGAGAAGTCCGCCGAGACCTGCCGTCTCCGACGGTGTGGCAAAGCCGCCATAGAGCGCTGCCATCACGCCGGTCAGCAGCAGCACGAACGGGATCACGCGGGGCAGCACACTGAATCGTTCGGCGAGCGTGTACTCGTCGCGGGCGAGGATCGCGGACTCCGGGCCGCCGTTCTTGTAGGCGGCTTCAGCCGCGGCATATTCCTGGCGGAAGCGGAACACCGCATAGAATCCGAACAGCGAGACCAGCAGCAGGCCTGGACCGATTCCCGCGAGGAACAGGCGCCCCAGCGATTTTTCCGCGGCGACCGCAAACAGGATCATGGTAATCGAGGGCGGCAGCAAAATGCCGAGCGTGCCGCCGGCGGCGATGATGCCGGCCGCAAAGCCGCCGGAATAGCCGCGCTTGCGCATCTCGGGGATGCCGGCTGAGCCGATGGCCGAGCAGGTCGCAGGACTTGAGCCCGCCATCGCCGCGAACAGCGCGCAGGCGAAGACATTGGCAACGCCGAGGCCGCCGGGCACGCGATGCAGCCAGGCATGCAGCGCCGAGTAGAGATCCTGGCCGGCGCGCGACTTGCCGATCGCGGCGCCCTTCAGGATGAACAGCGGGATCGACAGCAGCGTGATCGAGGCCATTTCCTCGTAGACGTTCTGCGTCACCGTATCGAGCGAAGCCGAGGGCATGTAGATGCCCATGAACACGACCGCGACCGCGCCGAGCGCGAACGCAATCGGCATGCCCGAGAACATCACGAGCAGCGTCGCGACCCCATAAGCGATACCAATACCGAAAACGCTCATGGCCGCTTGGCTCCTGCGAAAGGCAGCGCCAGCTGCACGAGAATCTGGACGCAGAGCAGGCTCATGCCGAGCGCCATCAGGGAATAGGGAATGGCGAGCGGCGGCGACCACATCGAGTTCGAGACCTGGCCGTCGACATAGGCTTCGTGCGCCAGTGTCCACGACTTCCAGGTGAAGAACACGCAAAACAGGAACGTCGCCGCATCGACGAACCAGAGCCGGATCCTGTTTGCCACTGGCGACAACAGGCCGACGAAAGCCTCGATGCCGATATGACCGCGGTTCTGCTGCACATAGGCCGCCGTCATGAAGGTGGCGCCAACCAGGAGGAACACGGCGGCCTCGTCCTGCCAGTAATTGGCCGCCTTGAACAAGGCGCGGCTGAGCACGCTGTAGCTCAGGATGGCGCAGGCTGCGACCAGCGCCAGCGCAGCGAACACGACGATGATGCGATTGAGGATGGCGAGGCCGCGATCGAGCGCTGCCGCAAGGCCGGTCCTTGCAGCAGCGTTCGCCTGGTCGTCACGATCCGGAAGCGGACCGTGGCTCATGCAGCGACGTCGGACGCGAGCTTGAGCAGGTTGGCCGCGGTTGCGGTCTTAGCGCTGTAGTCCTTCCAGGCGGTGTCGCGGGCGATGTCGCGCCACTTGCCGACTGTCGCGGCATCGAGCGCCGAGACTTTTGCGCCGGCCTTCTCGTAGACCTTGGCGACCTCGATATCATCGTCCTGCGCGCCCTTGCGGCCGAAGGTCTCGAGCTCTTCCCCGACAGCGACCAGGATGTCCTGCTGGTTCTTCGGCAGCTTGTCGAAGATCGCCTTCGACATCATCAACGGCTCGAGCATGAACCAGTAGGACGCACCCGCGCCCGAGGTCAGAGACTTCGCGACCTCTTCGAGGCGGAACGAGATCAGGCTGGTGGAGGAGGTGATGCCGGCATCGCACGCGCCGGTCTGCATCGCCGCGTAGATTTCGTTTGATGGCACCGACAGCACCGAGGCGCCGGCGGTCTGCAGCACCATGTCCATCTCGCGCGAGCCGCCGCGCACCTTCATGCCCTTGGCGTCTTCCGGTGCCACGATCGGTTTGGAGCGGCTGGCGACACCGCCGGCCTGCCATACCCAAGAGAGCAAGATGATGCCCTTGTCGGCGAGGAAGTCGGAGAGCGCCTTGCCGACCGGCTCCTTTTTCCAGCGCATGCCCTGGTCGTAAGTGGTGACCAGGCCGGGCATCAGACCGATATTGGTCTCGGGCAATTCACCGCCGGCATAGGGCATTGGATAAAGCGAGATGTCGAGCGCGCCCTTGCGCATCGCCGAGAACTGCGCGTTGGTCTTGATCAACGAGGAGTTCGGATAGATTTCCGCGGCGATGTCTCCGTTGCTGCGCTTGGCAACTTCAGCGGCGAACATGCGGCAGAGCCGGTCGCGGAAATCGCCCTTGTCGATGGTGCCGCCGGGGAATTGGTGCGAGATCTTCAGCGTCGTCGCGGCGTGCGCGGTGCCGATGCCGAAGCGGAGAATGGCGGGTGCGGCGACGGCGGTCGCGAGCAGATGACGGCGCGTGAGCATGGTGAATCCCCTTGAACGGTTCTTGTTTGACATGATCTGAGTGGGTCTTGAGACCGGCGCCGTGGCCCATCTTGGCCGGTCTTTCGCCCGAACTTCCTCTCATCTGATAGTTCGAGATGGAAGCCCGCGGCAAGTGTTCGCCTTGCTGCGCTGCACTCGCCAAGACCTCGTGTTCGGTCATTAACGCTTTTGGTCGGGGAGCGATCGTGCAAGCGTCCGACGGCTTACGAAAAAAGTTCGCAACGCCCCGTAACAAGCAGGCGTGTCGATCCGTCGAGATTGAGTAGCGGCACCTGTCGCTTTCGCAACATCATCTCGAAGGGAATATGTCTCATGACCATTCGCACCCGCATCGTGCTCGGCGTCTCGGCTGCCGCTCTCTCGCTTGGCTTGGCGCTGTCGCCGGCCGCTTTTGCCCAGGACAAGATGGGCAAGGACGACGGCATGATGAAGAAGGACACGATGTCCAAGGACGGCATGAAGAAGGATCACATGTCCAAGGACGACGGCATGAAGAAGGACACGATGTCGAAGGATGGCATGAAGAAAGACGACGGGATGATGAAGAAGAACTGATCTCCTGCCGTCATGCCGGCCGCCTCAAACGGGGCGAGCCCGGCATTTGTTTGATCAGGCTCCGCCCATGATCCATCGCCGGTTGCGCGCATGCGCGCCCGGTCCGGCATGATTTGACCTGAAGCGCATGCGCCCCAGGTCAAATTTTGTTGAAGCTTACTTCCGCTTGGCCTTGCGGGCGGCGTAGCGGGCGTCGCGCTTGGCCTTCTGCTCGGCCTCGAGCGCTGCCGCCTTGGCGGCCGCTTCCTCGGCCTCACGCGCAAGGCGCGCAGCTTCAGCGGCCTTGGCCTCTTCCTCAAGGCGCTTCTGCTCGGCCTTTTCGGCCTCGCGCGCGGCCTTGGCTTCGGCGCGCTTGGCTGCAAGCGCCTCGCGCTCGGCACGCTTCGCCGCGACAGCAGGATCGTCAGGGCCCGGCTGCGACTTGAACTTGTTTAAAAGATTTTTGCGGGCATCCTGTGCCGCCTTTTGCCGGTCTGCGAAGCCGGGTTCCCTAAATCCACTCATTCGACGAGCCTTGTCTTCCTCGCTTTCGATCCTACATCACTGCCTGTTGGTACGTCGGCTGGGCACAAGCAGGCGCCACGCGACGCAGAAGCGTGTACATCGCCACGCGCCGCGAAGCCACCCATAATCGCAGCCGATCAGGTCCACGAAATCGCTGAACCAGCCGATCCTTCGTAGCCCGGAAAAACTGCCGAATTGTGATGTCCCTCATAAGGGCACGCAGCGGCGGCGCCTAGCGTCCGCCCTAACGAGACGGAGCACGGGCATGATCTTTTTCCGGCTGAGCCTGAAAGCCCTTGCAATCACGGTCGCAGCAGCGGCGGTCGCAGGCGCGGTGCTGTTGGCCGCGCGGCCACACCCCATCGAGAGCAGCGTCCTCGGGGCCGCCTGGGAGTGCACCCAAACCGTCTTCATCCTGACGAGTTGCGCGCCGCGCGCGCAGCAGGCGATCCCGGCGGTTGAGACCTCGCGCAAGGAAGCGGTGAGGCCGACCAGCGGCTAGCCGGCGCGTGAGATGTGACGCGACGTCGCAGAGGTGATAAAGGGCCTCACCGAGCGGCAAGGTCCCATGTCCAAACCAGAGCTCAAGCCTGACCCAGCCGGGAGGCCCGGTACACCAAAGCCCCGATCCGGCGACAGCCGCCGCGGCGCGATAGCCGGGCTGGTCATTGCCGCCGTCCTCCTCGGTATAGGCTTATGGCTCGCCCGTGATCTGACCTCGGCCAGCAAGATGCAGGACTGCCTGATGTCCGGCCGCAGCAATTGCAACGTGATCGAGCCGGCGCGCTAGAGGCGTCCCGCAACGTCTCCGGACGAAAAATTGCCGTGATCTTAAACATTTGTAATGGGACATGGCCTGATTTGGGAGGCCAGTTATGTCAGCCGGCATCAGCCAGGCGCGCTCCGAATCGTTGATCGCGCTTGGACCACGGCAATTTTCTCGAAGTTGAGGGGGTAGGCACGAATGAGTGCGTCCAGCCGCGTGAAAATCATCATTCCCATGGTTTCGGCCATGTCCTTGCTGGCGGTCTCCGCGCAGGCGCAGGACGCCGGTCCGCCCAAGGGCGCCGGCCAGCCACCGGGGCAGGGCGCGCCCCCTCCGGCCAATCAAACCATGCGTAAGGGGCCTCCGCCGCAGCAGGCGACGCGCCCGGCACCTCAGCCCGGCAGCCAAACCCGGGTGGCTCCCGGTCCCCACAGCCCCGGCCCCCGGAATGCGGGAGGTTCGCCTCCCGGACCCGGTCGTGCCGTGGCACGCGGTCCCGTGCCGACGCGCGATTGGGGCGGACACGCCTATCGCGGCAATCTTGCCTGGGAGGGCGGACGCTGGCGCCACGAGGTCCACAACGGCCGCTCCGGCTGGTGGTGGGACGTCGGCGGCGTCTGGTACTATTATCCGCAGCGGATGGACGGCCCGCCCGCCTATGTCTCCGAGGACTATGATGACGACGTGCCGGTGGCCTATGTGCCGGCCGGGCCGCCGGTCGCCTATGAGCCGCCGCCACCTCCACCGCCGCCCGCCGATCCCGGCGCGAGCGCGCTCGGCGGTGCCATTGTCGGTGGGGTGCTCGGCGGTCTGCTTTCGGGCAATGCCTCGGGGGCGGCCGCAGGTGCCGTGATCGGCGGTGCGACCGGTGCCATCGCCGGCGCGACGGCTGCCTCGCGCCCCGGCTACTATTGGGCCGAGGGCATTTGCTATTACCGCTATCCGAGCGGCCAATACGTGCAGGCCGATCCGCGCGCCTGCTACTGAGCCTCCGACGCGCAATCCAATATGAACGAGGCGGGCCTAGTGCCCGCCTCGTTTGCGTTGGAGTCAAAGGCGGCTTCCAACGCCGGCGCCCGCATGCAAATCGCTGCTCGGGAGACGGGCCAGTGCAGGAACGATGCTTCTGCCTGTGCTGCGGCTTCTGCCTTTGAGGAGGGGCCGCCAAGGCGGGCTGTCGTGGAATGAGGAAAATACGAAGACCGGCAGGCCGGATGATCACGCGGCTCGCGCGCAAAATCCATCACGGTAATATCGTGCGGAAACGCGTGCGCCGGTGCGACTTTTGTCCACCGCAATCATACGGACGAAATTGCCACGCACTTGTCCATATCAGCCGGCTAAAATCGGCATCATGTGTACGAGGTACGATCCACAGCATGAAGCCGAGGCGGCGATGAAGCGCGCAGCGGCGTCTGAAGGCCCCGACCGGCAACGGCTCATCGAGCTGGCCTTGGCGTGGCATCAGCTCGCGCGCGATCGGCGCGACGAGGAGCCGAGCGAATTCCAATCAGCCGAGTGATGCCGCTCGTCCCGGATTTCGGATAAGATCAATTAAGCTGGCCAATGTGGTTTGAGGATGATCGATTCGGTCGACGCACGTCCGGGGCTCGCCTTGCGCCTTTTGCTTTGTGCGCCTGCATGAGAAAGCCCCGTGCTCGGCGGACAAGCACGGGGCGCTTCAAAGCCGACCGGGGCTGGCGGGTCGGCACCACTCGATTTCATCGCAGACAACATGCGGGTCGTGATCCCGTTCCTTGCAACCTTTGATTTTTTGTCGGGCTGCCGCTTCGCGGTAGAAACGCGGCATTAACAATCATCGGGCGAGCCGATATTTGGACCCCCGGCCCGCGCCGGACGTTGAAGGATGATGGAAGTTTTCCGACGGCCGCAGCAAGACTCATATGGAGACCATTGAGGCCTATCTCGAGCGCAAGCACAGGGAAATTGGGCTGCTGAACGATTGCCTGAAGAGCCCGCGGCGCCTGTCTCGTCCGCGATCGGTGGATGAGGTCATCAAGGCCAAATTCGAACTCACCGCAGTGCTGCGCGCAGAGCATGAGTTGCAGGACTGGAAAGCGACGGAGACAGCGTGGTCGGCGTCGGCCTGTCCCTCGAGCGGCCCATTCGCATTCAGTTACGACTATCAGCGGGCTGATCTCAGTGTCAGCGGCCCTTCATTCTATGAGCTCGAGCATGGCCCGAGCCACGAGACGATCTATACCGCTTCCGGCATGGCCGCGATCTCGGCCCTGCTGCTGGCCTCCGCGCCGGTCCTCCCCGCGGGGCACATCCTGGTGCTGCCGGGCTCTTACGGCGAGACGCTGGAATTGATCGAGCGCTTTGTCCCGAACCTGCGCCCGATCACGCTGAGGCTGCCGCTGTCCAATGCGTTTGCCCGGGCCGGCACACCGCAAATTCTGCTGCTGGATTCGGCCGCTTCCGCAAGCGCTTTCGAGGCGGCCCTGCATTGCGACGGCTCGGCGCTCGATCTGCTGGTCTTCGACACGACATGCTTTGCCGGCCGGTCGGGCCGCATCCGCCGCGTCCTGCGCTGGGCGCAGCGATGTCGAATTCCGGTCGTGATGGTGCGAAGTCATAACAAGCTCGATTCGCTTGGCGCCGAATACGGACGGCTCGGCTCTGCGGTGTTCGTCCGCTGGAGCGGGCAGGGCGCTGAGGCAAGCGGTGCGATCATCGGCCGGCTGGCTGCGGAGACGCGCAATGCCGTCCGGCTCCTCGGTGGCGCGGCGCTCCCGGCGCATTTCCCGCCTTACATCGGCAGCGAGGCCTATTGGGCGCTCACCAAAAAGCGCGTTGCAGCCATCCTGCGCAATGGCCGCCATGCGGCCCGGCTCTTTGCGCACGAGCTTGCTTCGCTCGCGGCCGAACTCCACTTTGTCCACGGCCTCTACGTCACGCTCCGCTGCCGTCGCCCGCTCGATGAGGCCAGCGCGCGGCAAGCCGCCGAGGCCATGAGCCGCGATCTGAGCGGGCAGGGATATCCTATTCGCCACGCCGGCAGCTTCGGTTTCGATTTCGCCGCGACCGAATGGTTTCACGACGCGACCACCGATCGGTACAGCGTGCGGGTCGCGGTCCCGGATCTGCCGACCAGGTCATGGAATGATCTTGCAGCGGCGATTGCCGAATGGTGGACGTCGAATCAATGCCGGCTCTGAACCTTCACACCGGCATGGCGTGACTTGTCGACCGATCTATCGCCTCGCCGGGATCACTCGATCGTCGATGGTTGCTTCTGATGGCCGCGATGCGCCCACGCCTGAACAGCGGAGGCGAGCTGATGCTGGCCCCTGGCGACATCCGCAATGGAGGCCTGCGCCGTCTCGATCCGCTGTTTGATGGCGCCGGAGTTGACGTCTACGACGGCATCGAGCGCCAGAAACGACATCGCAACGATCGCCACCGCAAAGGCGATTCCCATTCTCGTTAACTCAGCTCGCGGCATCGACCGTCCTTCTCGGGCACATCTTCGCCCGCCGCGGATAGATAGGGCACATCCGCCCGGTTCAAAGCCCGGGACACGGCGATGCACGCGTTCGTGAAGGACTGATCGGCAATGGGGCGACGGGGCGCGCGTTAATCATGAACGCTGGCGCAAATAGACAGGGCTGCGGCTTTGGCGATCCCGGCAGGAATCGAACCTGCAACCCTCAGAGTAGAAATCTGATGCTCTATCCAGTTGAGCTACGGGACCGTCCTGAGCCGCCCCCGCTGGGGGCCGGCCGTTCATATAGCATGCCAATATGAAAAATCTGGTGTTTCGCCAAGTCTGAACCGAACCGTTTTCCTCCGTGCCGCGACAAAACGGAACGGTGAAGTGTCAGGGTGCCGGGTTGAGCGGCAGCGGACTGGACGACGGATCACGTCGCCGGCAACGCTGGCTAGCTTCCGGGACACGGTCGCCGGCCGACTGTTTCAGGTATTGGCTGCGCCACAGGACGGCGTGTGCGGCGGTATCTTGATCGGTCTCCTCCGGGCTTGCCTTCCCATGGCGAATGCGACGTTTTGCACCTCTGGTTCCATCGCCTTGAGTCTGTCACCTTTCCGCGCACTTTATCCGCCGCGGCGCTCGTCCGCGATTTCCGGGAGTCCATTCATGATCGGTCTGGTTCGCGCCGTCACCTTCTGCGCAATGCTGGCGTTTGGCCTGAGCGCGGCGCATGCCGCTGACAAGGCGTTCAAGCGCGACGATCTCGCTGATTCCGCGATCAAGCTGGAGGCGCAGATCAAGAGCGAGGCGGGGCCGGTCGCCAAGACCAATGCGACGCTGAAGACGGACGCCGACGCCGCCTTCAGACGCAACGATTACCGCTCCGGGCTCTCGGTCCTCGGCCAGATCGCCGCCACGACGCCCGAGGATGCCAGCAACTGGCTGCGCCTCGCAAAAGTCATCTTCCAGATCACCCCGAAGAGCTCGAGTGAGCAGACCTTCCTGCTGGAGCGCGCCTCCACCGCCGCCTACATCGCCTATATGCGGGCCGGCAATCAGGGCGAGGAGGCCGACGCGCTTGCCGTGCTCGGCAAGTCGCTCGCCGACCGGCATCTGTTCCGGCCGGCGCTGGACGCATTGCGGCTGTCGCTCGAGGCGCGCGAGGTCGCCGACGTCCGCGGTCAATATGAGAAGCTGCGCGACGAGCACGGCTTCCGGCTGCTCGACTATACCGTGGACTCGGATTCGGCGAGTCCGCGCGCCTGCTTCCAGTTCTCGGAGGAGCTCGCCAAGCGCACGGACTTTGCGCCGTTCCTGGCGCTCGCAGGCCAGGACAAGCCGGCGCTGTCGGCTGAGGGCAAACAGCTCTGCGTCGACGGACTGAAGCACGGCGAACGCTACAACATCAACCTGCGCGCCGGCCTGCCGTCGACCGTGAAGGAAGGCCTGCCGAAATCGGCCGAGTTCAACATCTATGTGCGCGACCGCAAGCCTTTCGTGCGCTTCACCAGCCGCGCCTATGTGCTGCCGCGGACCGGCCAGCGCGGCATTCCCGTCGTCAGCGTCAACACGCCCGCGGTGAACGTCAACGTTTACAGGATTGGCGATCGCAATCTGATCAACACTGTGATCGACAGCGACTTCCAGAAGACGCTGTCGAAGTATCAGCTCAGCGATCTCGGCGACGAGCGCGGTGTCAAGGTCTGGTCCGGCGAACTGGCGACCGCGATGACGTTGAACCAGGACGTCACCACCGCATTCCCGGTCGACGAGGCGCTGGGCGAGCTCCAGCCCGGCGTCTATGTGATGACGGCGGCGGCCAAGGGCCCGGGCAGCGACGATGAATACCAGCTCGCGACGCAGTGGTTCATCGTCTCCGACCTGGGGGTGACAGCCTATTCGGGCAATGACGGCATCCACGTCTTCGTGAACTCGCTGGCCTCGACCGACCCGGTCGGCAAGGCCGAGGTGCGGCTGGTTGCCCGCAACAATGAGATCTTGGCGACGCGCAAGACCGACGATGCCGGCCATGTGCTGTTCGAGGCGGGGCTTGCGCGCGGCGAGGGCGGCCTGTCGCCGGCGATGCTGACCGTTACCGGCGAGAAGGCCGATTATGCCTTCCTCAGCCTCAAGACCTCGGCCTTCGACCTCAGCGATCGTGGTGTCGCGGGCCGCGTGGTGCCATCAGGCGCCGATGCGTTTGTCTATGCCGAGCGCGGCGTCTATCGCTCCAGCGAGACCGTTTATCTCACCGCGCTCTTGCGCGACGGGCAGGGCAATGCCGTCAATGGCGGGCCGCTGACGCTGGTGATCGAGCGTCCGGACGGCGTCGAATTCCGCCGCGCCGTGCTGTCCGACCAGGGCGCCGGCGGCCGCACGCTCGCCGTGCCACTCAACTCGGCAGTGCCGACCGGCACCTGGCGGGTCCGCGCCTTCACAGATCCGAAGGGATCGTCGGTCGGCGAGACCACCTTCATGGTCGAGGATTATGTCCCCGATCGGATCGAATTCGACCTGTCCGCCAAGGACAAGCTGATCAAGGCCAATGCTCCTGTGGAGCTCAAGGCCGACGGTCATTTCCTCTATGGCGCGCCGGCTTCGGGCCTTCAGCTCGAAGGCGACATGCTGATTGCGCCGGCTGCCGAGCGGCCGGGCTATGCTGGCTATAAGTTCGGCGTCGACGACGAGCAGACCACCTCGAACGAGCGCACGCCGCTCGAGAACCTGCCCGAGGCCGACGCCAATGGCGTCGCCACCTTCCCGGTGACGCTCGACAAGCAGCCGGCCTCGACCCGTCCGCAGGAGGCGCAGATCTTCGTCCGCATGGTCGAAACCGGGGGCCGCGCCGTCGAGCGCAAGCTGGTGCTGCCGGTCGCACCTGCGACCGCCCTGATCGGCATCAAGCCGCTGTTCGGCGACAAGAACGTGGCGGAAGGCGACAAGGCCGAGTTCGACGTCGTGTTCGTCTCGCCCGAGGGCAAGTCGCTGCCGCGTGACGGCCTGCGCTATGAGCTCCTGAAGATGGAGTCGCGCTATCAATGGTATCGCCAGAACAATTATTGGGAGTACGAGCCGGTCAAGTCGACCTCGCGCGTCGCCGATGGTGACGTCACCATCGCCGCCGACAAGCCGTCACGGATTTCGCTCGCGCCGCGGCCCGGACGCTACCGTCTCGACGTGAAGTCGAACGACGCCGACGGCCCGGTGACCTCGGTGCAGTTCGACGTCGGCTGGTATTCCGACGGCAGCGCCGACACGCCGGACCTCCTGGAGACCTCGATCGACAAGCCGCAATATGCGTCCGGCGACACCATGACGGTGTCGGTCAACGTCCGCTCCGCCGGCAAGCTCACCGTCAACGTGGTCGGCGACCGCCTGCTGACGACCCAGACCATCGACGTCAGGGAAGGCACCGCGCAGGTCAAACTCCCCGTCGGCAAGGACTGGGGCACCGGTGCCTATGTGGTGGCGACCCTGCGCCGCCCGCTCGATGCGGCCGCTCAGCGCATGCCCGGCCGGGCAATCGGCTTGAAGTGGTTTGGCATCGACAAGCAAGCCCGCACGCTCCAGGTCAAGCTGACGCCGCCGGATCTGATCCGGCCGAATTCGATGCTGAAGATTCCGGTCAAGCTCGACGGGCTCAATCCCGGCGAGGACGCCAAGGTGGTCATCGCCGCGGTCGACGTCGGCATCCTCAACCTTACCAATTACAAGCCGCCGGCTCCGGACGACTATTATCTCGGCCAGCGCCAGCTCTCTGCCGAGATCCGCGATCTCTACGGGCAGTTGATCGACGGCATGTCGGGCACGCGCGGCCAGATCAAGTCAGGCGGCGACGCTGGCGCAGCCGAGCTGCAGGGCTCGCCGCCCGCGCAGAAGCCGCTGGCGCTCTATTCGGGCATCGTCACCGTCGGTGCCGACGGCAGCGCCGAGGTCAGCTTCGACATTCCGGAGTTCGCCGGCACCGCGCGCGTGATGGCAGTGGCCTGGACCGCGACCAAGCTTGGCCGCGCCAACACTGATGTCGTGATCCGCGATCCCGTGGTGCTGACCACGACCCTGCCGCGCTTCCTGCTCAATGGCGACCACGGCACGGTCAATCTCGAGATCGACAATGTCGAGGGCCAGGCCGGTGACTACGTCATCAGCGCGAAGACGGGCGGCCCGGTGAAGATGTCAGGCAATCCCGCCACCACGGTCAGGCTCGCCGCCAAGCAGCGCAACTCGTTCTCGCTCGCGCTCGATGCGACCGCGGCGGGGCAGGCGACGCTCGATGTCAACATCAAGGGACCGAATGGCCTGACGCTCGCGCGCCACTATGCGTTCGACGTCAAGGCGGCGACGCAGGTCCTGGCACGGCGCTCGATCCGCACCTTGGCGAAGGGCGAGAGCCTGACGCTGACCTCGGACATGTTCTCCGACCTCGTGCCGGGCACCGGCAGTGTCTCGGTCTCGGCGAGCCTGTCGACGGCGCTCGACGCAGCGACGATCCTGAAAGCGCTCGATCGTTACCCCTATGGCTGCTCGGAGCAGATCACGAGCCGCGCCATGCCGCTGCTCTATGTCAACGACCTCGCGGCCGGCGCGCACCTGGCCATGGACACCGATGTCGACCAGCGTATCCGCGACGCGATCGAGCGGCTTTTGGCCCGTCAAGGCTCCAACGGCTCGTTCGGCCTGTGGTCGGCCGGCGGCGACGATGCCTGGCTCGATGCCTACGTGACGGACTTTCTGACCCGCGCCCGCGAAAAAGGCTTTGTGGTGCCGGATGTCCTGTTCAAGAACGCGCTTGATCGCATCAGAAACTCCGTCGTCAATGGCAACGAGCCGGAGAAGGACGGCGGCCGCGATCTCGCTTACGGCCTCTACGTGCTCGCCCGTAATGGCGCGGCGCCGATCGGCGATCTCCGCTATCTCGCCGACACCAAGTTGAGCAATCTGGCGACCCCAATTGCCAAGTCCCAGCTTGCGGCGGCGCTCGCTCTAGTCGGCGACCGCAACCGGGCCGAGCGGGTTTACGGTGCGGCGCTCGATAGCCTCGCGCCCAAGCCGGTGCTCGAGTTCGGCCGCAGCGACTACGGCTCGCAGCTTCGCGATGCCGCAGCGCTGGTCTCGCTGGCCAGCGAAGGCAATGCGCCGAAGGCGACGCTGACGCAGGCGGTGGCGCGGGTCGAGACCGCGCGCGGCCTGACGCCCTACACCTCCACGCAGGAGAATGCGTGGCTGGTGCTGGCGGCACGGGCGCTGGCCAAGGAAAACCTCTCGATCGAGGTCGACGGCCAGCCGGTCAAGACCGCGCTCTACCGCAGTTACAAGGCTGATACCCTCAGCGGCAAGCCGCTGAAGATCACCAACACCGGCGATGCGCCGGTGCAGGCGGTGGTTTCAGTGTCCGGCTCGCCGGTGACGCCGGAGCCGGCTGCTTCGAACGGCTTCAAGATCGAGCGGAATTACTTCACGCTCGACGGCAAGCCCGCCGATATCAGCAAGGTCAAACAGAACGATCGCTTTGCCGTGGTGTTGAAGATCACGGAGGCGAAGCCTGAGTACGGCCACATCATGGTGTCCGACTATCTGCCGGCGGGTCTCGAGATCGACAACCCGAAACTGGTGTCGTCGGGCGACAGCGGCACGCTGGACTGGATCGAGGACGGCGAGGAGCCTGCGAACACCGAGTTCCGCGATGACCGCTTCACGGCGGCCGTCGACCGGGCTTCGAGCTCCAAGGCGGTATTCACGGTCGCCTATGTCGTGCGTGTGGTCTCGCCCGGCAAATACGTGCTGCCGCAGGCCTATGTCGAGGACATGTACAACCCCTCGCGCTACGGCCGCACCGCAACGGGTAGTGTCGAGGTGCGAGCGGCGAAGTGAGTGCTTTGGATGACTAGCGTTCCGAACGAGCCACAATCTCCGTCGTCATGCCCGGGCAAAAGCGCGAAGCGCGTCTTCGCGCAGATGTCCCGGGCATCCACGGATATTGAGGCTGCGGCTGAAAACGTGGATGGCCGGGACAAGCCCGGCCATGACGGAGGAGGGCGCATGACCATGCGCCTCCTCTCGGCCGCTGTGCTCGTCTTCATCCTCGCCATCATCGGCTTCGTCGGCTGGGTGTATTCCCTCGGTCCGCTCCCGCTCGATGAGGCACGCCGCGTCTCGACCACCGTCGTCGACCGCAACGGAAAGCTGCTGCGCGCCTACGCCATGGCCGATGGACGCTGGCGGCTGCCGGTCGAGGACAAGGCCAATGTCGATCCGACCTATCTCAAGCTGTTGTTCGCCTATGAAGACCAACGCTTCTATGTCCATGACGGCATCGATCCGCTGGCGCTGGGCCGTGCGGCGTTGCAGCTCGCGACGCGCGGCCATATCGTCTCCGGTGGCTCGACCATCTCGATGCAGCTCGCGCGGCTGATGGAGCCGCGGCGGCAGCGTTCGCTCTACGCAAAACTGCATCAGATCGTCCGCGCGATCGAGCTTGAGCGCAGCTTGAGCAAGGACGAGATCCTCAACCTTTATCTCGCGCTTGCGCCCTATGGCGGCAATCTCGAAGGCATCCGCGCCGCATCGATCGCCTATCTGGGCAAGGAGCCGAAACGGCTGTCGCTGGCGGAAGCCGCACTTCTGGTCGCGCTGCCTCAATCGCCGGAGACGCGAAGGCTCGACCGCTATCCCGAGGCCGCGCGCCTGGCCCGCGACCGCGTGCTCGACCGCATGGTCGAGGAGGGCGTGGTCAGCGTCGACGACGCGAGGCAGGCCAAGGCCGTTGCCGTGCCAAAGCTGCGCAAGCCGATGCCGATCCTGGCGCCGCATGCGTCCGACAGCGCGCTGGCCACGGTCAAAGATGCGCCAATCATCAAGCTGACGCTGGACTCAAATCTCCAGAAAGTGCTGGAGCCGCTGGCGCGTGACCGCGCCATTGCGCTGGGGCCGAACATCTCGGTCGGCATCATCGTGGTCGACAACGACAGCGGCGACGTGCTTGCCCGTGTTGGCTCGGCCGATTATTTCGACGAGAGCCGGGCAGGGCAGGTCGACATGACGCGCGCCATCCGCTCGCCGGGCTCGACCCTGAAGCCCTTCATCTACGGCCTCGCGTTCGAGGACGGCTTCGTTCACCCCGATAGTCTGATCGACGACCGCCCGGTCCGCTTCGGCTCCTACGCGCCGGAGAATTTCGACATGACGTTCCAGGGCACGGTGCCCGTGAAGAAGGCGCTGCAGCTCTCGCTGAACGTGCCGGCGATCGTGCTGCTCGACCGCGTCGGCTCGAGCCGCCTGGCATCGCGGTTGCGGCAGGCTGGCGGCAATCTGGTCCTGCCCAAGGACGAGGCACCGGGGCTTGCGATGGGCCTCGGCGGAGTCGGCGTGACATTGCAGGACCTCGCGCAGCTCTATGCAGGCTTTGCCCGGCTTGGCACCACCAGGCCGCTGCGCGAGATCGTCGCGACCAAGGACGATCGCGAGCCGCTGCGGCTCCTGGACCCGGTTGCGGCCTGGCAGGTCGGCAACGTGCTCCTGGGAACTCCGCCGCCGGAGAACGCCGCCCACAACCGAATCGCCTTCAAGACCGGGACCTCCTACGGCTACCGCGATGCCTGGTCAGTCGGGTTCGACGGCCGCATGACCATCGGCGTCTGGGTCGGCCGGCCCGATGGCGCGCCGGTTCCCGGCCTGATTGGTCGCGTGGCCGCGGCTCCGATTCTGTTCGATGCCTTCGCACGCAGTGGCAAGACGCTGGTTCCGCTCCCCAAGCCGCCGAAGGGAACCCTGGTGGCCAGCAACGCCAAGTTGCCGTTGCCGCTGAAGCGGTTCCGCCCGGTCGGGGAACTGGTGCGGACCGGCGGCGAGCAGGCCCTTCACATCCAGTTCCCCCTCAATGGTTCCAGGATCGACGTGGATCGCTCGGCCGGCGCTGAAGCTGCCGCGATGCCTGTCAAGGTCGCCGGGGGGGTGTTGCCGATGACCGTCATGGTCAACGGCGCCGCGCGCGGCGAGATCGACGGGCGGCGTCAGCGCCTGATCGATCCGCCCGGCCCGGGGTTTGCTCGGCTGACCGTGATCGACGCCACGGGCGCCGCGGACACAGTTGTCATTCGAATTCAATGACGGTGGCTTAAGCGGTTGTGGCGATGGCGGTTTCAGCGTAAGCGGAACCAATGGCCGAGACCTACCCAACTCCCCGTTTCGGGGCGCCCCGAGAGCCGAAAACACCCGTCAATCCGGGCAATCGGCTCGTGTTGATGCTGGACTTTGTCACCACAAGTCACGCCCGTGCGGTGGGCTTCCTGGCGTTGTGCGCGCTGCTGCTGTTCCTGCCCGGGTTCTTCACCATCCCGCCTGTCGACCGCGACGAGGCGCGCTTTGCGCAGGCCACCAAGCAGATGGTCGAGAGCGGCGACTACGTCGACATCCGCTTTCAGGAAGACGTCCGTTACAAGAAACCGGTCGGCATCTACTGGTTGCAATCCGCCGCGGTCGAAGTCGCCACGGCACTGAAGCTGCCGAAGGCCGAGTTGCGGATATGGGTCTACCGGCTGCCGTCGCTGATCGGCGCGATTGGCGCAGTGCTCATGACCTATTGGACGGCGCTGGGATTCGTGACGCGCCGCGCCGCGGTTCTGGCCGCGCTGCTGATGTCGGCCTCCGTGCTGCTTGGCGTCGAGGCGCGCCTCGCCAAGACTGATGCCGTGCTGTTGTTCTGCGTCGTCGCCGCGATGGGCGCGATGGCACGGGCCTATCTCTCCTGGCAGCGCGCCGAGGATGAGACCCATCCGCCGTGGAGCTGGCCTGCCATCTTCTGGACGGCGCTCGCCGTCGGCATCCTGATCAAGGGCCCGCTGATCCTGATGTTCGCTGGGCTTACCATCGTCGCGCTCGCGATCCAGGACCGCGATTCCTCCTGGCTGTGGCGCTTGCGTCCGGTCTGGGGGCTGATGTGGATGCTGGTGCTGGTGCTGCCCTGGTTCGTCGCCATCTTCTGGCGCGCGGGCGATGCCTTCTTTGCGGATTCCGTCGGCGGCGACATGCTCAGCAAGATCGGCGCGCAGGAGTCGCACGGCGCGCCGCCCGGCGTGTACCTGGCGCTGTTCTGGGTCACCTTCTGGCCGGGCGCGCCGCTTGCCGCAATGGCGGCCCCAGCGGTGTGGCGGGCGCGGCGTGAGCCCGGTGCGCAATTCCTGCTGGCCTGGCTGATCCCGTCCTGGATCGTGTTCGAGGCGGTGCTGACCAAGCTGCCGCATTATGTGTTGCCGCTCTATCCCGCGATCGCGATCCTCACCGTTGGCGCGTTGGAGCGGCGTGTGCTGTCGCGCTCGTGGCTCGCGCGCGGCTCAGCCTGGTGGTTCGCGATTCCGGCGGCCGGTTCGATCATCGCGGTGGTGGGCGCGGTCATGCTGACGCGGCAGCCGGCCTTCGTCGCCTGGCCGTTCATCGCGGCCGCGTTGATCTTCGGCCTGTTCGCCTGGTGGCTCTACGACAATAACCGCGCCGAGCGCTCGCTGCTCAACGCGCTGGTCGCCGCGCTGATGCTGGCGGTCGTGGTCTATGGCATCGTGCTGCCGTCCTTGACGCCGCTGTTTCCGAGCATCGAGGTCGCACGCGCCTTGCGCAACGTCACCTGCGTCGGACCGAAGGCGGCATCGGCCGGCTATCACGAGCCGAGCCTCGTCTTCCTGACGGGAACGCAGACCCTTCTGACCGACGGGTCCGGCGCCGCCGACTTCCTCAGGCAGGGCAGGTGCCGGTTTGCGTTGATCGAGCAGCGCTCGGAGCGCAGCTTCGTGCAGCGCGCCGAGGCGATCGGGTTGCGCTACAAGGTCGGCGCGCGGATCGACGGCTATAATTTCTCGCAAGGCCGCGCGATCTCGATCTCGGTCTTCCGCTCCGAGGATACTGAATAGAATGTCTGTTGCGCCCACGATCGCGCCGCGTGCGAGCTATCCCACTCAGTTGCTCACGGTCGCTGGACATTCCCTGGCGCAGCTCGTGCGCGCTCCCTCGCATTCGCGTCGCGCTACGGCTGCGCGAAAACTGGCGCGGCATTCGCTGTGGCTGAGCGCGGTGGGCGCAGCCCTGGTCATCGTGCTGATGCTCGCGTTCGATCGGACCGAGATCCAGCTGATGCCAGCGCGGGGCACGCCGGCGCTCTGGCCGATCCGCATCCTCACCGATTTCGGCAAGGACGTGAATGTACTCTCGGTCCTGGGCATAGCCCTGATCGTCGTGGCGCTCGTTGCCGCCGGCATGCATGGCACCCGCCGTGCGCTGCTGCTCGGCTTTGGCACCCGGCTGCAATATCTGTTTCTGTCGGTTGCCGCGTCGGTATTCGTCGCCGAGATCCTGAAATATCTCATCGGTCGCGGGCGGCCGTTCGTCGGCGGCAAGGCCGATCCATTCAACTTCATGCCGTTGGAAGGCACCGGGGCATATACCAGTCTGCCGTCGGGGCATGCGGTGACGGCGTTCGCTCTGGCCTTTGCGGTCTCGGCGCTTTGGCCGCGGCTGCGCGTGTTCATGTTCACTTACGCAATTGTGATCCTGCTGACGCGCCTCGTGCTGCTGGCGCACCACCCAAGCGACGTCACCGCTGGTGCCCTGGTCGGCATGGTCGGCGCCATGGCGGTTCGCTACTGGTTTGCGGCGCGCCGGCTGGCCTTTGCCATCCGCGCCGACGGGACCATCGTGGCGCTTCCAGGCCCGTTTCCCGGACGCCTCAAAAGGGTTGCCCACGGCCCGTCCGCCCCATAAAAGCGGCTGCCTGCCGGGGCCGCCGGTTCCTCAGGTCGCAGGCCAATCCAACCACGAGCTCTCGATTTGTCGCCGTCCCAGCCTTCGGTTTCCATCGTTGTCCCCGTGCGCAACGAAGCCGACAACATTGCGCCCCTGATCGAGGAGATCACGGCCGCGCTCGATGGGCGCTGGGCCTATGAGATCATCTATGTCAACGACGGTTCGACCGATGCGACCGGCGACCGGCTCGCCGCGATCATGGCGCAGCGGGACAATCTTCGGCAGTTGCGTCATGCCATATCGACCGGCCAGTCGGCGGCGGTGCGAAGCGGCGTGCGCGCGGCCCGCGGTGCGATCGTGGCGACGCTCGACGGCGACGGCCAGAACAATCCCGCTTTCCTGCCGGACCTGATCGCGGCAGTCGAGAAGAGTGCACGCGTCGGGCTCGCCGCCGGACAGCGGGTCGGGCGCAAGGATACTGGCTTCAAGAAGTTTCAGTCGCGCATCGCAAATGGCGTGCGGGGCTCGATCCTGAACGACGGCACGCGCGATACCGGATGTGGGCTGAAGGCGTTCCGCCGCGATGTGTTCCTGATGCTGCCCTATTTCGACGGGCTGCATCGGTTCCTGCCCGCTCTGGTGCGCCGTGAAGGTTACGAGATCGCCTATGTCGATGTGATCGACCGGCCGCGCCATTCTGGCGTTTCGAACTATGGGTTCTTCGACCGGCTGTGGATCGGCATCATGGATCTCGCCGGCGTGTGGTGGCTTATCCGTCGCAAGAAGCCGACACCGGACGTGACTGAGGTGAAGGCATGATCATTCAATACGGCCAGGCGCTGAGCAACTACTTCTACGAAGTGTTCGTCGCCAAGTTCGATTTCTGGCTCGCCTTCGGCCTGATCGCGCAGCTGTTCTTCACCGCACGTTTCCTGGTGCAGTGGATCGCGAGCGAGCGTGCCGGCAATAGCGTGGTGCCGATCGCATTCTGGTTCTGCTCGATGGGCGGCGGCTTGATGACCCTGATCTACGGCATCGTGAAGCGTGAGCCCGTCATCATCATGGGACAGCTGTTTGCGACGATCATCTACATCAGAAACATCATGCTGATCTGGAAGAACCACGGCACTGCCTCGAAGACGCTGGATCGCTGATCAAGGGGCTCCTCGTCATGCAGATCTCCGGATGGGCATGCGCAAACTGCCGGTAGTCCTGCTCCTGTCGGTCCTTCCGGTCGGCCTGATCCTGCTCGGGCTCGGCCTTTTCAATTTGGCGGGCACGATCGCCTTTCTCGCCAGGGCCGAGCAGACCGATGCGCGCTTTGCCGGCGCCGTCGCACGAAGCGGCGGCAATCATGGCGGTACGTTTCTCTATCCGACCTTTCAATTCGCAACGCGCGACGGCCGCGTAATGACGATCACGTCCTCGGCAGGGTCGACCGCACAGCCCTACGCCGATGGCGAGCAGGTCAGGATCGCCTACGATCCGCAGCACCCCGAAGACGCGCGCCTGCTGTCGTTCCTGACGCTATGGATCGCCCCGACGCTGCTCTGCGCGGCGGGGCTGCTGCTGTCCGGAGGGGCGGTTCTGGTTCGTGCAGCCCTAACGCGGCAGCGCGGTCGCGCCTGAGGCGGGCAGGGCGGCGGTCTCCGCCTCGGTTCGGCGATAGGACTCACCGGCCGCATCCAGCACGGGATAGGCGACCGAGCAGATATGCGAATGGATCCGGCGCAGGTCGCGCAGCACGTCCAGATGCAGCGACGTGGTCTCGATGGTCTCGGGGCGGCCCTCGCGCAGGCGGTCGAGATGGCGTTCGATGGCGGCCAGTTCGGTGTTCTTCAGCGCGGTCTTTTCCACCAGCAGCTTGCGGGCGTCAGTGGCATCGCCCGACATGAACACGCCGAAGGCGATCCGCAGCGAGTCCATCGTGCGCTTGTGGAAGGCGGCAAGCTCCTCGGCGCCCTCGGGGGAGAACTGGAATCGCCGCTTGATCTTCTTGGTGGCGAGCTCGCTCAGATTCTTGTCGATGATGTCGCCGATATGTTCGAGGTTGATGGCGAAGGAGATGATCTCCATCGCGCGCCGGCCCTCGCTTTCGTCGAGGCTGCCGCGGGTCAGCTTGGTGACGTAGAGCTTGATGGCCTCGTCGAGGCTGTCGACGACATTGTCCGTCTTCGAGACCTGGTCGACCAGCGAGCGGTCGCCCGTCATCATCGCGGCCATTACCTTGCGCAGCATGACCTCGACCAGATCGCCCATGTGCAGTGTCTCGCGGGCGGCGTCCGCAAGCGCAAGCGAGGGCGTCTCCAGCGCGGTCTCGTCGAGATAGCGCGGCCGGGCCGGGTCTGTTTCCTGCACGCGATCGGGCAGCAGCCTGGTCAGCAGCCGCGACATGGTGTCGAGCAGGCCGATGAAGATGAGGGCGGTGCCGACGTTGAAGACGATGTGGAATGCCGCGGTCATCTTGGCCAGGTCCGGCTGCCAGGCGTGCAGATGATCTGCGATCGCGCTGAGGAATGGCAGCACGAGGACGATGCCGACCACGCGATTGATGAGATTGCCGACCGGCAGGCGATAGCTGGCGGGATCGTCGCGCCTTGCGCCCTCGAACACGGGATTGATCGCGCTGCCGAGATTGGCCCCCAGCACCAGCGCCAGTGCGGCGTAGGGCGTGATGAACTGCGAATAGGCCAGCGACATGATCAACAACACGCTGGCGACGCTCGAATGCACCGCCCAGGTGACGAGCGCGGCGATGACGATGCAAAGCACGGGATCGCCTGTGATGGACGACATCACGACACGCACGCCCGGCGCGTTCTCGGCCGGGGCCAGCGTGTCGAGCAGGATATGCAGCGACAGCAGCATCAGCCCGAGCCCGATGCAGACCCGTCCGATATCCTTGATCCGCGAGCGCGGACCCGAACGGAAGGCAACGAGGCCGAGCACGAACAGCACGGGGGCAATGGCTGCGATGTTGAACGACAGCGCCTGGACGATGAGCGTGGTGCCGACATTGGCGCCCAGCATGATGGCGAGCGCGGCAACGAGGCTGAGCAGGCCTTCGGCGGCGAAGGAGCTGGTCAGCAGCGCGGTCGCCGTGCTGCTCTGGAGCAGGCCGGTGAGACCGAGCCCGGCGGCAAAAGCGCTGAAACGGTTGCCGAGTGCCCGCCCAAGCACGCGTCGCAGGTCGGGGCCAAAGGCGCGCAGAATGCCGCTCTGGACCATGTGCAGGCCCCACAGCAACAGCGCCACGCCACCCATCAGATCGAGCAGAACCAACGTACCCATTCTCCGTGTCCGGAATCGGGGTCGAAAGGGTCAGGCTAACGCCAAACGAGCGTGGATCAACCCTTGTTGGCGCGTCGGCGTTAACGTCCGGTGTTCATGCACGTTCCCGCGGCGCGCATTGGCGCGTCGGCAGGCGGAATGCTGCGTGACTAGGCTCACATTGCCGCTTTGAGAGCAGCAAAGCCGCGATCGAGATCGGCCTTGAGATCGTCGGTGTTCTCGAGCCCGATATGCAGGCGGAGAGTCGGGCCGCCCGGCGCCCACTTCGTCGCCGTGCGATAGGCGTCGCAATCGAAGGGAATTGCAAGGCTCTCGAAGCCGCCCCAGGAGAAGCCCATGCCGAACAGCTTGAGCGTGTTGAGCATGATGTCGACCGCCGTCTGCGGCGCCGGCTTCAGCACGATGCTGAACAGGCCCGAGGCGCCGGTGAAGTCGCGCTTCCAGATGGCGTGGCCCGGATCGGTCTCGAGTCCCGGGTGCAGGACGCGCGCGACCTCGGATCTTGCAGCGAGCCAGCGCGCCATTTCGAGACCCGAGCGATGATGCTGCGCGAGCCGCACCGACAGCGTGCGCAGGCCACGCAGCGCCAGGAAGACGTCGTCGGGGCCGGCGCAGACGCCGAGCAGGCGGATGCCTTCGGAAATCTGCGGCCAGGCCTTGGCGTTGGCCGAGATGGTGCCGAACATGATATCGGAATGGCCGCCGATATATTTGGTGGCCGCCTGCATGCTGATATCGACGCCCTGGTCGAGCGAGCGATGATAGAGCGGGGTTGCCCAGGTGTTGTCGTCGATGACGAGCGCATCGCGCGCATGCGCGACCTCGGCGATGGCGCGAATGTCCGGCATCTCGAAGGATTGCGAGCCGGGCGCCTCGACCAGCACCGCGCGAGTGTTGGGCTTGAACAGCTTCTCGATGCCAGCACCAACAAGCGGATCAAAGTAGGTGGTCTCGACGCCGTACCGGGCGAGCATGCCGTTGCAGAAATTGCGCGAGGGCCGATAGATGTTGTCGGCAACCAGGATGTGGTCGCCGGCCTTCAGCACCGAGAGCAGGGTGGTCGAGATCGCCGACAGGCCCGACGGCACGATGCCGACGCCGGCGCATTGCGGACCCTCCAGCGCCATCAGGGTGTCCTGGAACGCCCTGGTCGTCGGGGTGCCGTGGCGGCCATAGGTGAACTCGCCACGATGGGCATGCAGGTCCTCGGCGGTCGGATAGAGCACGGTCGAGCCGTGGAACACCGGCGGATTGACGAACCCCTTCTGCGCCTTGGTGTCGCGGCCGGAGGTGACCAGCCGGGTTTCGGCATGCTGCTGTGCGGGGTGCGAGGAATCCATGCGTCTGCTTTCAAAAGGCGCGTTGCCGCCGGGCGCGGATCGCACGGCCGGGGCGGCCGGAGGCCGCGGATGTTAATAACAGAACACAGAAGACTCCCGTCAACCCCTTGACCCGGCTCGCCAGTCGTTCTGTGATGCGTAGGTGCTATTCAGTCGCCGCATGTTGAGGGGCAGCCGCGACCTTCGATCCATCGTCTGGCCGGATCTTGCGCCACAGCCATCATGGCGGGCGCGTGCGGCGGGGATTAGGGTATGCCTCTTGGGATCGGCGAGTGTTCGGCAAGGTTTTCCAGCACGACTCTTGCAAGGCAGGTCCTAAGTAGGATTGCCCCGGCAGAGACGATCCTGAGACAACATTCCTGACCTTGAGACGATCTTGAAAGGCTTCAGCCCATGAAACGCGTAACCCTGGCTCTCTCTCTTGCTCTCGCCGCCGGCCTCTCTGCCCAAGCTGCCGACGCGCAAACGCTCAAGACCGTCAAGGATCGGGACATGCTGTCCTGCGGCGTCAGCCAGGGCTTGCCCGGCTTCTCGGCGCCCGACGACAAGGGCAACTGGACCGGAATCGACGTCGATGTCTGCCGAGCGATCGCGGCCGCGGTCTTGAACGATCCGACCAAGGTCAAGTTCGTGCCGCTGTCGGCCAAGGACCGCTTCACGGCGCTGCAATCCGGCGAAATCGACGTGCTGTCGCGCAACACCACCTGGACGGTGTCGCGCGATACCTCGCTCGGTGCCAACTTCACCGGCGTCACCTATTATGACGGGCAGGGCTTCATGGTGAAGAAGTCGCTCAAGGTCAATTCGGCGTTGGAGCTCAACAGCGCCTCCGTCTGCGTCCAGACCGGCACCACCACCGAGCTGAACCTTGCCGATTACTTCAAAGCCAACAACATGAAGTATGAAGTGATCGCGTTCGGCACGATCGACGAAGCGGTCAAGGCCTACGAGTCGGGGCGCTGCGACGTCTTCACCGACGATTCATCCGGCCTCTATGCCAGCCGCCTGAAGCTGACGAATCCCGCCGATCACGTCGTGCTGCCCGAGATCATTTCGAAGGAGCCGCTGGGTCCGATGGTGCGCCATGGCGATGACCAGTGGTTCGACATCGTGAAATGGACGCTGTTTGCAATGGTCACGGCCGAGGAGCTCGGCATCACCCAGAAGAACGTCGACGAGATGACGAAATCCGACAAGCCGGAGCTGAAACGGGTGCTCGGCACCGACGGCAATCTCGGCGAACAGCTGGGCCTCACCAAGGACTGGGTGATCCGGATCGTGAAGGCGGTCGGCAATTACGGCGAGTCGTTCGATCGGAACGTCGGCGCCGGCTCGCCGCTCAAGATCAGCCGAGGCATCAACGCCCTCTGGACCAAGGGTGGCCTGCAATACGCGCCGCCGATCCGCTGATCGGCAAAGCCGCAGGCTCGCCGATGGGCGTCGAGGCCCGAAAACCGCCACCGCAAACCGCGCTGAAGCTGAGGCGCGCGCTCGGTGGCAAGGCAGGCTGGAACGGCGTCGCCGTCCAGCTTGTCTTTGGCGCGATCCTGGCCTGGATTGCCTATGAGATCATATCGAACGCCCGTACCAACCTGGAAACCCAGCACATCGCCGCCGGTTTCGGGTTCCTGCAAAACAGCGCCAGCTTCGACGTCAATCAAACGCTGATCTCCTATTCGGGGTCGGATACCTATTTCCGCGTATTCCTGGTCGGCGTGCTGAACACGCTGCTGGTCTCGGTGGTCGGCATCTTCTTTTCCACCGTGATCGGTTTCGTCGTGGCGCTCTGCCGTCTGTCACCCAACTGGCTGGTGTCCCGCGTCGGCGGTCTTTATGTCGAGGCCATCCGCAACCTGCCGCTGCTGTTCCAGATCCTGTTCTGGTATCTCGCCGTGCTCGCAGCGCTGCCGGCACCGCGGCAAAGCGTCTCGATCCTTGGTGCCTTCTTCCTCAACAATCGCGGCGTGATCGTGCCGTCGGCGCTGGGGCAGCCTGGCCTCGTACCTTTCCTTGCCGTGCTGGCGCTCGGCCTTGTCGTGTCGCTGGTGCTACACAGCTACGCGAGGTGGGCGCTGTTTGGTCAGGGCCGCGCGATCCGGATCTGGCCATACGTGCTGATATTGCTTGTCGGATTGCCGCTCGCGACGATCCTTGCGTTCGGTCCGCCCGTCAGTTTCGAATTGCCGCAACTCAAGGGATTCAATTTCGCCGGCGGCACGCGGATCATTCCGGAACTCGTGGCGCTGACGGTGGGGCTATCGACCTATACGGCCGCCTTCATCGCCGAGATCGTTCGCGCCGGCATCCTGTCAGTCCATAAGGGGCAGATGGAGGCGGGCTCCTCGCTGGGCCTCAGCCGGGGCGCGACATTGCGGCTGATCGTGGTGCCGCAGGCCATGCGCGTGATCGTGCCGCCGCTCACCAACCAGTACCTCAACCTGACCAAGAACTCGTCGCTTGCGGTCGCGATCGGCTATCCCGATCTCGTCTCGGTGTTTGCCGGCACGACCTTGAGCCAGACCGGACAGGCGATCGAGATCATCGCCATGACGATGGGCGTGTATCTGCTGACCTCGCTCGTCACCAGCGCCGTCATGAGCGTCTATGGCTGGCGCATAAGCCGGAGCCTGGGTGCATGACCGATATCATCGCATCCTCCTATGTCCGGCAAGACCTAGTTGCCGAGCGCCCGGCGCCGGTGAAGACCACCGGCTTTCTCGGCTTCGTCCGCACGCGCCTGTTGAACTCGCCGACGAATATCCTGCTGACGATCCTCGGCCTGTTGCTGGTCTGGTACACCGTCGTTCCAACTGTCAAATTCCTGCTGGTCGACGCGGTCTGGAGCGGCAAGGATCGCACGGCGTGCCTGGCCGAGAATGCCGGCCATCCGGTCGGCGCCTGCTGGCCCTTTATCCAGGCCAAGTTCACCCAGCTCTTCTATGGCTTCTATCCCGAAGCCGAACGCTGGCGGGTCAACCTGACCTTCGCGCTCGGCGCCGTGCTGCTCTTGCCGCTGCTGATTCCGCGGTTGCCGGCCAAGAGCGTGAACGCCGGACTGTTCTTCTTCGCCTTTCCGGCGGTCGCATTCTTCCTGCTGCACGGCGGCGGCATCACCGGCTTCGGCGTCAGTTGGGTCGCGGGCCTGCTGCAATTGTTCGCCGACAGCATCGGCGGAGCGGGAGAGATCTTGGTCGGTTTGAGCAAGACGTCCGCCGTCGGCCCGCTGCCCTGGGCGATCGGCAGCGTCATCGCGCTGCTCGGCACGCTGCTGCATTGGGTCATTTTTCCACTGACGTGGCTGCGCGATCAGATGCAGGCGGCAGGACAGGGGCCCTGGCTCGACTTCCTGATCACTGCCGTGGTCGTCTCGGTGATCCTATTCGTACTCGGTGGCGGCGCACGTGCCGGATCGCGGCCGCTGATCACAAGCCTCGTCTCGTTCGCCGGAATGGCAGCGGTGATCAAGCTGATGGGGCTCGATCACGGCGGCTTGGCGATCGTCGACACGCGGCTGTGGGGCGGGCTCCTGGTGACGCTGGTGATTGCGATTACCGGCATCGTGGCGTCATTGCCAATCGGCGTCGCGCTGGCGCTCGGTCGGCGCTCGACCATTCCCCTGATCCGGATCTTCTCGATCACCTATATCGAGTTCTGGCGCGGGGTGCCGCTGATCACGGTGCTGTTCTTCGCAACCTACATGCTGCCCTTGTTCCTGCCGGGCAACTTCACCGTCGACGGCCTGGTGCGCGCGCTGATCGGCGTTTCGCTGTTCACCGGCGCCTATCAGGCCGAGAACCTGCGTGGCGGTCTGGCGGCGGTGCCGCGCGGGCAGGGAGAGGCGGCCTCCGCCCTCGGCCTGTCCTGGTGGAAGACCACCTCACTGATCGTGCTGCCCCAGGCGCTGCGCCACGTCATTCCCGCCATCGTCAACAGCTTCATTTCGCTGTTCAAGGATACCTCGCTGGTCTCGATCGTCGCGCTGTTCGACCTTCTCGGCTCGCTGCGAGCCTCGTTCGCCGATCCGGTCTGGACGACGCCGTCGACCGCCTTCACCGGCTTCGCGTTCGTCGGCATCATCTACTTCGTCTTCTGTTTTGGAATGTCGCGCTACTCGCTCTTCGTCGAGCGCCGTCTCAACGCCCACCGTCGCAACTGATGGAGCTCACCATGTCCGACCCCATCGTCAAGATTTCCGGCCTCAACAAATGGTACGGCGAGTTTCACGTGCTGCGCGACATCGACCTCGAGGTCGAAAAGGGCGAACGCATCGTGATCTGCGGTCCCTCCGGCTCGGGCAAGTCGACCTTGATCCGCTGCATCAACGCGCTCGAGGAGTTTCAGGAGGGCGAGATCGTCGTCGACGGCATCGAGCTGGGGCCCAACCTCAAGCACGTCGACGCCGTGCGCCGGGAGGTCGGCATGGTGTTCCAGAGCTTCAATCTGTTCCCGCATCTCACCGTGCTGGACAATTGCACGCTGGCGCCGATCTGGGTGCGCAACATCCCCAAGAAGGATGCCGAGGAGACTGCGATGAAATTCCTGGAGCGGGTCAAGATTCCGCACCAGGCCAACAAGTTTCCCGGCCAGATGTCCGGCGGCCAGCAGCAGCGCGTCGCCATCGCGCGCGCCCTGACCATGAATCCCAAGGTGATGCTGTTCGACGAGCCGACCTCGGCGCTCGACCCTGAAATGGTCAAGGAGGTGCTCGACACCATGGTCGACCTCGCCGAGGAGGGCATGACCATGCTGGTCGTGACCCACGAGATGGGCTTTGCCAAGGAAGTCGCCAACCGTGTCGTGTTCATGGACGCCGGCCAGATCATCGAGGCCAACACGCCGAACGAATTCTTCGCCGCGCCCCAGCACGCCCGCACAAAGCTGTTCTTGAGCCAGATCCTGCGCTGATACCCTAAAATTTTACGTAATTCCGTCGTTGTCCGAAAACCATGCCGTCAGCGACGTCGCGGCGCTTCATGCGTCCGAAAGCTCTTGCTGCGCATAAGGCGCCGAAATGGGGTGCCTTCAATGCTCAGTTTCGTGTTCGGCCTCAATGCCCGGCTCGGGCGCTTGCATTTCTTCCTGGCCACGATGGCGCTGGCGATTGTGATGACGGCGATCTGCTTTGGGATCGCGATGGCCACGCTGCGCACGACATCGCCGAGCATGATCCGCCCCGAAGACCTCACAAGGAACTGGGCGATCATTGCCGCGATGATCGTGTTTGGGCTTGCAAGCTTGACGCTGCAGTCGATGCGCCTCCGCGACATTGGCTGGGATCCGGTCTGCGTCATCCCAGCCTGGATCGCACTCATGGTGGTCGATCACATGGTGGCGAGCCGGTATCCGGCCTGGGCGATCGGCCAGGAGCATCAGGGCACGATGGCGGGTGGCCTGGTCAATCTCGCTCTGCTGCTGGCGCTCACCTTCTGGCCGAGCGTCGGCAGCGAGACCTATTCAGATCCCTTCGAACGGCCTGCGCGGGCAGCCAGCAAACTCTCGGCGTCGGACGCGCGCATTGCGCGCGTATCGCAAGGCGGACCGCGTCCGACCTGGCACTAGACGGATCGGCTGTTAGAGCGTTTTCGAGCGAAGTGGATATCGGTTCGCGTCAAGAAAACGCGTCAAAACAAGAATCTAGAGCCCCGTTCCGATTCCATCGGAACGGGAAAGACTCTAGACGAACGGCAGCTTGATGTTGCTGCGCTTCTCCAGCCACTCCGGCACCGGCAGATTCTTGGCACGCATGAAGTCGGCGTTGAACAGCTTCGACTGATAGCGGCTGCCGGAATCGCAGAGAATGGTGACGATAGTCTTGCCCGGTCCAAGCTGCTTCGCGAGACGTATCGCGCCGACGATGTTGATGCCGGTGGACCCGCCGAGGCACAGGCCTTCGTGCTGGAGCAGCTCGTAGATCACGGTGACGGCTTCGGCGTCGGGGATGAGATAGGCATCATCGACCTTCGCACTTTCGACGATCGCGGTCTTGCGGCCGAGCCCGATGCCTTCCGTGATGGAGTCGCCGGGCGTTGCCTTGGCCTCGCCGGTCCGGAAGTATTCATACATGCCGGCGCCGTGCGGATCGGCGCAGGCGATGCGGATGTTCTGGTTCTTCTCTTTCAGAAAACGGCTGGTGCCGGCGAGTGTGCCGCCGCTGCCGACCGAGCAGACGAAGCCGTCGATCTTGCCGCCGGTCTGCGCCCAGATCTCGGGGCCGGTCGAGTCGTAATGGGCCTTGGCGTTGTCGAGATTGTTCCACTGGTCGGCGAACAGCACGCCGTTCGGCTCGGTCTTGCGCAGCTCATCGGCAAGACGGCGGCCGACATGCTGGTAGTTGTTGGGATTGGAGTAGGGCAGTGCCGGCGATTCCAAGAGCTCGGCGCCGCACAGCTTGAGAAAATCCTTCTTCTCCTGGCTCTGCGTCTCCGGGATCACGATCAGCGTGCGATAGCCGCGCGCGCTCGCGACCACGGCGAGGCCGATGCCGGTGTTGCCGGCGGTCGCCTCCACGACGAGGCCGCCCGGCTTCAGCTCGCCGCGCTTCTCGGCTTCGAGGATCATCCATTTGCCGGCGCGGTCCTTGACCGACTGACCGGGATTCATGAACTCGGCTTTGCCGAGAATGGTGCAGCCGGTCAGTTCGGAGGCGCGCTTGAGCTTGATGAGCGGGGTGTTGCCGATGGCTTCGACAACGTCGTTTTTGATGGTCATGTCAGGCAATTACCGGCTGGAGGCGAGAAGTCGTCAGACCCTAAAGTAGGGTCTCCAGCCGCACAAGACGAGGGCGGAAGTTCTTATTGCTGCTTTGCGAAGATGACCTGTCGGACGTCGATATTTCCGGAAAGGAATCCGGCCTCGCAATAGGCGAGATAGTATTCCCACAACCGCCGGAACCGATCGTCGAAGCCTAAGGGCACCAGACACGGCCACGCTGCGCGAAAATTATTCCGCCAGGTGGCGAGTGTCTTGGCATAATCTTGCCCGAAGATGCGCTCGCGGATGACAGGCATACTGAATCGATCTCCGAGCGACTTCAGCACCGCGGGCGAGGGCAGCATGCCGCCGGGAAAAACGTAGCGCTGGATGAAGTCGACCTCGCGCCGGTAGCTCTGGAAAAGCTTGTCCTGGATCGTGATGGCCTGGATGCCGACCAGCCCGCCCGGCAGCAGCCGGTCACGCAGCTGCGCGAAATAGCGCGGCCAGAACTGCTCGCCGACCGCCTCGATCATCTCGATCGAGGCGATCCGGTCATAGCGGTCACGCTCGTCGCGATAATCTTGCAGGCGGATCTCGACCTTCTCGGCGAGGCCCGCCTCCTGGATGCGCTTCTGCGCGAAGTCGCGCTGCTGGGTGGAAATGGTCAATCCGACGACGCGCGCGCCAAACGTCTTGGCGGCGAACTCGGCGAAGCCACCCCAGCCGCAGCCGATCTCGAGCAGCTTCTGGCCCGGCTTGAGGTCGATTGCTTCGGCGAGGCGGCGATATTTGTTGGTCTGTGCGGCGGTCAGGTCCGTCGTCGATTCCTCGAACAGGGCCGACGAATAGGTCATGCTGGGATCGAGCCAGGCCGAGTAGAATGCGTTGCCGATGTCGTAATGGGCGTGGATGTTTCGCCGTGCCTGCCGGCGGGTGTTGCGGTTGAACCAGTGCTGCACCGTCTGCACGAACCGCATCAGCGGCTTGTCGCGCAGCATGGCCTGGATCAGATCGTGGTTGACGCAGAACAGGTAGAGAAACTGCGTCAGATCGGGCGTATCCCAATCGCCGGCGAGATAGGCTTCGGCAATGCCGATGTCGCCGCCATTGATGAGGCGCGAGGCGAAGCCGTAATTGTGCAGCCGCATCGCGGCGTTTGGACCTGGCTCAAGTCCGCCGAGCCGGACGAGGCGCCCATCCGGCAGGGTGACATCGAGCATCCCGCGCCGCAGTCGCGCGCCGAAGGACAGGGCGAGGCGAACGATCCGCGGCAAGTCGGCAAGCACTGTTTCGACGTCATCAGGCGTCACCGAGATGGCATTCGACATCGGCTGATCCATGACCTCAGCGGATACTGTTCGACCGCCCGTCGAGCATGCCCATCCCGGTTAGGTCGCCGGATCCGAGCGCGCCCTGCAAACGGTCAGCGACCAATAATATAGGGCCGCGTTTTGCCGCGCGCCAAGATGGTTTCCGCAGACAGGCTCCCTCCGCGGCTTTCGGTCGTAGAAGCCGGTGTTGATCATCGCGCTCGGCCACCTACGGAAGGTCTCGTCAAACCTCGCGATATCGGTCGTATCGAAATTGGCGGCGATGACACGCCGATCTGTTTCTGACGCACGGCCCGGCAAAAGCGCAGCACGGCGAAATTGCTCGCCGCCGTGATCATTGGACCGGCCAGTGAGGTGACGTACCACCAGGTTGGAAACAGCACCGATGTCGAGACGCACAGTAACATGATCCCGAACGGGGTAGCCCTCATTGTAACCTCAGCCCGCCAGGCCCAGGGGACGCGAATGGAATGTTCAAGAGCCGAAAGGAGGCTCGGCTCGAGAAGTAAGTCAGGCGGGCCGGCGCGTTCGACTGATGTCCTTGGAGAGGATTTGGTCGCCACGTACAGGCGTCCCACATGAGTGCCTGCTAAGCGGCGCTGCGCCGCGGCAAAGATTTCGTTGGAGCGCAGGACTGGCTCGGTGCCTCTGAGGCAAGTGTGGCCGCAATATCACATGAAATCTTTGTAAGCTCGATTGTGTTTCCGAACCTTGCTGGAATCGAAGAAAGGCCTGCAAGACAGGCATATCTTGCAATCCAATGGTCCGGTCGCGGGCATGGTCGGCTGTGCGTTTCGCAGGTGCGGGACTGTCCCGCGGTTCCGCGCCCGGCTAGAATGGATTTCAGGTTTCGCAGAAAGCATCCCGTGAACGCGCTTCAGAAAGGCCTCCGGCCGTCCGCCCGCGAATCGGCTAATCCCGCCGCGCCGCGGCGGCACGATCTGGCGGGCAGGGGGGCGATGTGACACAGCGGACTCCGGCCGCCGCCGCCGTGCGGCAATTCCTGGGTTCGGCGTCCCGGACATTCCGTGCTGTCGCCTTGCTGTGCCTGGCCTCGAGCTCGGGCGCCTGTGTGCTGACCCAGGACCTGCCCGATCCCGCGCTCGACGTTCCCGCGCAATACAAATACGCGGGGAAGGCGGACGTGCCGCCGACGCTGGATTGGTGGCGCGGCTTCCGTTCGGCGGAGCTGACGCAGCTGATGGAGGAGGCGCAGACCGTCAATCTCGACATTGCCGCCGCCGTCGCCCGCATCGTCGAGGCGGACGCCCAGGCGCGGCAGGCGGGCGCAGCGCTGTTGCCAAGCCTGTCGGGAACGGGACAAGAGACCTATTCGCGTACCTCAGGCTCCTCCGCGTCCGGCCTTACCAATGGCGGCCGGGAGGTCGTCAACTACCAGGCGTCGCTGAGCGCCAGCTACCAGCTCGATTTCTGGGGCCAGAACCGCGACGCGCTGCGGACGGCGGAAGAGACCGCCCATGCCAACCGTTTCGATCGCGACACTGTCGCGCTGACGACGCTCGCAGCCGTCGCCAATGCCTATTTCCAGGTGCTGGCCTCGCAGGACCGCCTGCGCACCGCCCAGCGCAATATCGCCAGCGCCCAGCGCATCCTCGATGCCATCCGCGAGCGCCGCAAGGCCGGCACCGGCACCGATCTCGACGTCGCCCAGCAGGAAAGCGTATTGGCCAACCAGAAGGCACTGGTGCCACCGCTGCGCCAGACGCTCGACCAGAACTCCAATGCGCTTGCAGTGCTGGTGTCGCGCCCGCCGGAGAGCGTGCGCCTCGCCGGCGGCTCACTGGATCGGATCGCGATCCCGCGCGTCACGCCAGGCCTGCCGTCGGAGCTGCTGACGCAGCGGCCGGATATCCGCAGGCAGGAGGCGCAACTCGCCTCGGCCACCGCGAATATCGGAAACGCCCGCGCGCAATTCTTCCCGACCATCCAGCTCACCGGCAATGGCGGCTACCAGAGCTCGGCGCTGGTCTCGCTATTCCAGCCGCACGCGGCGTTCTTCCAGCTGGTCGGAAGCGCGACCCAGCCGATCTTCGACGGCGGCAGGATCCTCGGCAATTTCGAATATGCCAAGGCGCGGCAGGACGAGTTGCTCCAGACCTACCGTAAAACCATCGTCCAGGCCTTCACCGACGTCGACAATGCGCTGTTCTCGATCAAGCAGACCACGATCAAGCTGCAATTGCAGCGTGATGTCGTTAACGCCTCACGGCGCGCCTTCGACCTCGCCGAGCAGCAGCTGCGGGCCGGCACGGCCGATATCGTCACCGTGCTCAACACGCAGCTGACATTGTTCCAGGCCGAAGATGCGCTATCTCAGGCGCAGCTCGCACGCCTTCTTGCCATCGTCAGCCTATACCAGGCGCTCGGCGGAGGCTGGGAGCCGCGAATGGAGAAACCGGTCAATGCTCTTTAAGCCGGATACGAAGGACGGCGCGAAAGGCGGGACGGCGAAGACGTCGCGCGGCCGCGGCTTCGTTATGACCCTGATTACGCTCGCGATCCTTGGCGGCCTCGGTTATCTCGGCTGGACGGTGATGCATCAGCAGCCGCAGCAGGCGAACGGCCGCAACCAGCAGCGCCCGGATCTTCCCGTCCCGGTGCTGGCGGCAACGCCTCGCGTCCAGGACGTGCCAGTTTATCTCGATGGTGTCGGCGCCATTCGTGCGCTCAACACGGTCACCGTGCGCTCCCAGGTCGACGGCAAGCTGATCGCCGTGAAGTTCACCGAAGGCCAGGACGTCAAGAAGGGGGACGTGCTCGGGGAGATCGATCCGGCGCTCTACCAGGCGACCTATGACCAGGCCGTCGCCAAGAAGGCGCAGGACGAAGCCCAGCTCGCCAACCAGCGCATCGATCTGACGCGCTATGAGCAGCTGGCGGCCTCCAATGCCGGCTCCAAGCAGCAGGCCGATACCCAGCGCGCCGCGGTCGCGCAGACCGAGGCGCTGGTCAAAGCGGACCAGGCCGCGATCGACAATGCGGCGGCGACGCTGAGCTACACCAAGATCGTCGCGCCCATCTCCGGCCGTGTCGGCCTGCGTCAGGTCGACCAGGGCAACATCATCCACGCCTCCGACACCACCGGCCTCGTCGTCATCACGCAATTGCAGCCGATCGCGGTGTGGTTCAGCCTGCCGCAGCAGCAGATCATGCGCGTGAATGCGGCCGCCGCCAAAGGCGCGCTGTCGGTCGACGTGTTCGGCAATGACGGCATCACCGTGATCGATACCGGCAAGCTCACCGGCATCGACAACCAGGTTGACCAGACCACCGGTACGCTGAGGCTCAAGGCGGAATTCCCCAACGCCAATTACCAGCTCTGGCCCGGCCAGTTCGTCAATGTCCGTCTCAAGGTCGAGACCTTGTCGCAGGCGCTGGTGGTGCCGACGTCGGCGGTCCAGCGCGGGCCGATCGGTACGTTCAGCTATGTCATCGGCGAGGGCGACATCGCCTCGGCGAAACCGGTGACGGTGACCCAGCAGAACGAGCACGACGCCGTGATCGCGAGCGGCCTGTCGCCGAACGATCGGGTCGTCACCACGGGCTTTGCCAATCTGTCCGACGGCTCCAAGGTGATCGTCGGCCGCGACGAGCAGACGCCATCGGCCGACCTCGCCCCGCGCAAACGTACCCGTGCGCCGGATGCCCAGACAAAGGATGGCGCCAAAGAAGGCCAGAAGAACGGGCAGGGCAAGGACAGCGAATTCCGCGCCAAGCGGAAGAGCAGCGAAGGCGACCAGAAGGGCCAGACCGGGCCTGCGCCGGGGCCGGGGGCTCAACCGTCGGGACCTGGAGGCAAGCAGCCATGATCCCGACAACAGCCGCCTGAAGCGGCAGGCCTATCCCATGGGTGTCTCAGAACCCTTCATCCGCCGTCCAATTGCGACCTCGCTGCTCGGCATCGCGCTGCTGATCGGCGGGCTGCTCGGCTATTTCGCGCTGCCGGTCTCCGCCCTGCCGCAGGTCGACTTCCCGACCGTCCAGGTGACGACGCAGCTACCGGGCGCGAGCCCCGACGTGATCGCTTCGCTGATCACCGCGCCCTTGGAGCGCCAGCTCGGCCAGATCCCGTCACTGACGGCGATAAACTCGACGAGCTCGTTCGGGGTCAGCCAGATCTCGCTGCAGTTCGACCTCAACCGCGACATCGACGGCGCGACCCAGGACGTGCAGGCCGCGATCAACGCTGCCGCTGGCGTCTTGCCCAAGACGCTGCCTTATCCGCCGACCTACGCCAAGGTGAACCCGGCCGACGCGCCGGTGATGACGCTGGCGCTGCGCTCGGACACGATCTCGCTGCGGGCGATGAGCGACATCGCCGACACGCTGCTGGCGCAGCGGCTGAGCCAGATCTCCGGCGTTGGCCGCGTGTCCGTGCTCGGCGGCCTGAAGCCGGCCGTGCGCATCCAGGCGGATCTGGCGCGGCTCGCCGCCTATGGCATCGCCATGGAGGACTTGCGCGCTGCCATCGCAAACGCCAACGTCTCGGGTCCCAAGGGCTCGCTCGACGGCGCCCAGCAAGCCTACATCATCGCCGCCAACGACCAGATCGCCGCGGCTGACGCCTACCGTCCCATCATCATCGCCTACCGCAACGGCTCGCCCGTCACGATCGGCGACGTTGCGCAGATCGTCGACGGGCTCGAGAACGACCGCACCGGCGGCTGGTACCAGGGCACACCGGCCGTCATCATCGACATCCAGCGCCAGCCCGGCGCCAATGTCATCGACGTCGTCAAGCAGATCCGCGCCGAGATCCCGAAGGTGCAGCGCGCGATTCCGGCCGGCGTGAAACTGACCATCGTCTCCGACCGCACCGTCACCATTCGCGCCTCCGTCCATGACGTGCAGTTCACGCTGGTGCTTGCCGTCGTGCTGGTGACGCTGGTGGTGCTGCTGTTCCTGCGCTCGCTGCGCGCAACCGTGATTGCGGGCGTGGCGCTGCCGCTGTCGCTGATCACGAGCTTCGGCATCATGTATTTTGCCGGCTTCAGCCTCGACAACCTGTCGCTGATGGCGCTGACGATCGGCACCGGCTTCGTGGTCGACGACGCCATCGTGATGATCGAGAACATCGTCCGCCACATGGAGAATGGCGACAACGCGATGACGGCCTCGCTGAAGGGCGCCAGCGAAATCGGCTTCACCGTGATTTCGCTGACGGTGTCGCTGATCGCGGTGTTCATCCCGCTTTTGTTCATGTCGGGCCTGGTGGGACGCATGTTCCGCGAATTTGCGCTGACGCTGACGATCGCGGTCGTGACCTCGGCCGTGGTCTCGCTGACGCTGACGCCGATGATGTGCTCGCGGCTGCTCAAGCACGCCCATCAGGAGCTGGCGGTGCCGGGACTTGCCGCCATCAGCCGCTTCATCGACCGCACCGTCGAATTCTACCACCGCACGCTGCTCTGGGTGCTGGAGCGCCAGCGCGCCACGCTGATCGTGACCTTTGCCACGCTGATTGCGACCCTGGTTCTCTACGTCGTCGCGCCCAAGGGTTTTCTGCCACTCCAGGACACGGCCTCGATCACGGCGGTGACGGAAGCCGGCCCTGATGTCTCCTTCGCCGAAATGCAGAAGCGGCAGGCCGAAGCTGCCGACGCCATCAAGGCCGATCCAGACGTGACAGGCGTGGTGTCGGTGATCGGCGCGGGCTCGGTCAACCCGACCACCAATGTCGGCCGTCTCGTCATGACGCTGAAGCCGCGCGGCGAGCGGCGCGACGATGTCGGCGCGGTCATCGTCCGGCTCAAGGAGAAGGTCGCCGGCATTCCCGGCATGACCGTCTATTTCCAGCCGGTGCAGGACGTGCAGATCTCGACCCAGTCGAGCCGTTCGCAATACCAGTATACGCTGACCGGCACCGATGCGGCGTTGGTCTCGGAATGGGCGCGAAAACTCGTCGATGAGATGCGGCGCGATCCCTTGTTCCGCGACGTCTCCTCGGAGGCGCAGGAAGGCGGCCTGCGCGCGCAGCTCGAGGTCGACCGCACCCGTGCCGGCCAGCTCGGCGTCAGCCTGCAAGCCATCACCGACACGCTCAACGACGCCTTCGCGCAGCGGCAGATCTCGACCATTTACGGCCAGGCCAACCAGTACCGCGTGGTGCTGGAGGCGCTGCCGATGTACCAGCGCGATCCCTCGATCCTGTCGAAGCTCTATCTGCCGGGCGGGGCGAGCGCGACCGCCGGTGCGCCCAACGCGCAAGTGCCGCTCGACGCGGTGGCGACGCTGAAGCGCACCACGGCGCCTCTCGCCATCTCGCACCAGGCACAATTCCCGGCGATCTCGCTCAGCTTCAACCTCGCGCCGGGCGCGGCGCTTGGCGACGCGGTCGAGGCGGTAAAGACGATCGAGACCCGCATCGAGATGCCCAACAGCATCGTCGGCGTCTATGCCGGCGATGCCGCCGAATTCGCCAAGGCGCTCGCCGGCCAGCCCTGGCTGCTGCTCGCCGCCGTGATCACGATCTACATCGTGCTGGGCGTGCTCTATGAGAGCTACATCCACCCGATCACCATCCTCTCGACGCTGCCATCGGCCGGCGTCGGCGCCATTCTGGCGCTGATCCTGTGCGGACAGGATCTCTCGGTCATCGGCCTGATCGGCATCATTCTGCTGATGGGCATCGTCAAGAAGAACGCGATCATGATGATCGACTTCGCGCTGGAAGCCGAGCGCGGGCAGGGCATGCCGGCCCATGAGGCGATCGTGCAGGCCTGCCTGTTGCGCTTCCGTCCGATCATGATGACGACGCTGGCCGCCCTGTTCGGCGCGCTGCCGCTGGCGATCGAGAGCGGCACCGGCGCCGAGCTGCGCTTTCCGCTCGGCATCTCCATCATCGGCGGCCTGCTGCTGAGCCAGCTGCTGACGCTCTACACCACGCCGGTGATCTATCTCGCGCTCGACCGCATCAACCGCCGCCTCGAGCAGGCGTTGCCGCCGCCGGAGCCCGAGGCGCCGGCGGCGGGGGCGACCGAGGGGATGCAGTGATGGCATCGATCTCGGAGCCCTTCATCCGCCGGCCCGTCGCGACCACGCTGCTGTCGATCGGGCTGTTCCTGCTGGGCGCCGTCGCTTACGAGTTCCTCCCCGTCGCCTCGGTCCCCAACGTGGACTTCCCCGCCATCTTCGTCGCGGCGAACCGGCCCGGCGCCGACCCGTCCGTGATGGCTGCGACCGTGGCCGCGCCGCTGGAGCGGCGGCTCGGCGAAATCGCGGGCATCAACCAGATCACCTCGACCTCGTCGCTCGGCACCTCCAACATCCAGCTCCAGTTCGATATCGGCCGCAACATCGACAAGGCCGCCCGCGACGTGCAGGCGGCCATCAATGCTGCGCTGGTCGACCTGCCGAGCGACCTGCCGGCGCTGCCGCGCTTCCGCAAGGCGAACACCGCCGGCGCGCCGGTCTTCGTGCTGGCGCTGACCTCGAAGACGCTGTCCGCCAGCGCGATCTACGACGTCGCCGATACCGTACTGGCGCAGCGCATCTCGCAAGTGCCCGGCGTCGGCGATGTGACCGTATCGGGTGCCGATCAGCCGGCGGTGCGGATCCAGCTCAACCCTGTGGCATTGTCGAATGCGGGGATTTCCACCGACAACGTCAGGACTGCGATCGTCAACGCCAACCCGCTCGGCCCCGTCGGCATCTTCAACGGCGAGCGCCAGAGCGAGACGCTGGCGCTCAACCGGCAGATGCGCACGGCCAAGGAATTCGGCGACATCGTCATCAAGAGCGCGAGCGGCAATTTCGTCCGGCTCTCTGACGTCGCCGACATCGAGGACAGCGTCCGCAACGCGCGCTCGATCGCCTGGTTCAACAAGCAGCCGGCCGTGCTGATCCAGATCACCAAGCAGGGCGATGCCAACGTCATCGATACCGTCGACAGGGTGAAGGCGCTGATTCCCGAGCTGAAGCAATGGATTCCGGCTGGCGTCGACGTCTCCACTCTGGTCGACCGCACCTCGACGATCCGCGCCAGCGTGATGGACATGCAGTGGACGCTGCTCGCCACGGCTATCCTTGTCATGGTCGTGGTGTTCGTGTTCCTGCGCCGCATGACCCCGACGATCGCTGCCGGCATCTCGGTGCCGCTTGCGCTGGCCGGCACCTGCGCCGGGATGTGGGTCGCCGGCTTCTCGATCGACAATCTGTCGTTGATGGCGCTGGCGATCTCGGTCGGCTTCGTGGTCGACGACGCCATCGTCATGATCGAGAACATGTTCCGCAATCTCGAGCACGGCATGCGGCCGATGCAGGCGGCGCTGGAGGGCGCCAGGCAGATCGGCTTCACCGTAGTCTCGATCAGCCTGTCGCTGATCGCGGCGTTCACGCCGCTGATCTTCATGGACGGCATTGTCGGGCGGCTGCTGCGCGAATTCTCGCTGACGCTGACCTTCGCGATTCTGGTCTCGACGCTGGTGTCGCTGACGGTCACGCCGATGATCTGCGCCCATTACGTCCGGCAGACCACGTCGGGATCCGCCACGCTGTTCGACCGCCTGATCGAGGGCTCGCTGTCGCGGATCGTCGCGTTCTACGCCCGCACGCTGCGGGCCGTGCTCGAGTTTCCGCTGCTGACGCTGCTGGTGTTCTTCGCCACCATTGGGCTAACGGTGCTGCTCTACGCCAAGGTGCCGAAGGGCTATTTCCCGACGGATGATTCCGGTTTCGTCATCGGCGCGACGCGCGCCTCGGCCGACATCTCGTTCCAGTCGATGCTGAATCTGCAGCAGCGGCTGGCAGACATCGTGATGAAAGATCCGGCCGTGGCCGGCATCGGCTCGACGGTCGGCAGCGGTGTCGGGCCGGGCGCTGCGACCTCCAACCGGGGCACCATGTTCATCAGCCTGAAGCCGCCGGAAGAACGCGATCACGTCTCGACCCAGGTGGTGATCGATCGGTTGCGAAAGGCATTGTTTCCCGTACCCGGCATCCGCCTGTTCATGTTCGCCGCGCAGGATGTCCGTGCTGGCGGTCGGCAGAGCGATTCCAATTACCAATATACGCTCTCAAGCACCGACCTCGACCTGCTGCAGAAATGGGCGCCGATCGTGGCCAAGCGCATGGAGACGGTCGAGGGCATCACCGACATTTCGAGTGACCGCGATCCCGGTGGACTTCAGCTCACATTGAACATCGACCGCCAGAGGGCAGCAACGCTCGGTGTCAAGGTCCAGGACATCGACAATGCCCTGAACAACGCCTTCTCACAGCGCCAGATCTCGATCATCTACACCCAGCGCAATCAGTACATGACCGTGCTCGAGATCGATCCGAAGTTCCAGGTCGATCCCTCCAATCTCGAACGCATCTACGTCGCCGGCGCAGGCGGCGCGCAGGTGCCGCTCTCGGCCGTGGTGCACGCGACACGCGGGCTTGCCGCGCTCGCAGTCTATCATTCGCAGTCGGTGCCCTCGACCACGGTGTCGTTCAACACCTTGCCGGACGTGGAGCTGCAGGCCGCCACGCAAAACATCCAGCGCGCGGTCGATGAATTGCACATGCCCGAGGGCATCCGCGGCAGCTTTGACGGCAATGCCGGCGATTTCGCCAGGACCAGCGGCCGGCAGCCGCTCTTGATCCTCGGCGCGTTGGTGGCGATGTATATCGTGCTCGGGGTGCTCTACGAGAGTCTCGCCCATCCGCTCACGATCATCTCGACGCTGCCCTCGGCCGGGCTCGGGGCGCTGCTGGCGCTCCAGATCACCAATACGCCGCTGACGGTGATCGCCTTCGTCGGCATCATCCTGCTGATCGGCATCGTCAAGAAGAACGGCATCATGATGGTCGACTTCGCGCTCGATGCCGAGCGCCAGCGCGGCCTGTCATCGGCCGAGGCGATCTTCGAGGCCTGCCAGGCGCGCTTCCGACCGATCGTGATGACGACCATGGCGGCGCTGTTCGCCGGCCTTCCGCTGGTCATCGCGACCGGGCCGGGCACGGAGCTGCGCCGTCCGCTCGGCATCACCATCATCGGCGGCCTGTTCGTCTCGCAGGTCCTGACGCTCTACACCACGCCCGTGATCTACCTTTTGATCGACCGCCTGCGCCGACGGTCGGAGCCGCGCGCGCTGGCGGCCCCGGCGGAATAGGTTGTTGAACGGCCGCACCAAGCGTATAGCGGCGACCATGTCGAACCCAGCCCAAACCATGGCCGCCGCGCCAGAGCCTGTCCCCGAATGCCCGCACTGCCAGAAGCCGATGCCGCTCTGCATCTGCGACAGTGTCACGCCGATCGAGAACAAGCTGTCGCTCCTGATCCTGCAGCATCCGCAAGAGCAGGACAGGGCGCTCGGCACCGCCCGGTTGCTGGCGAAGCATTTCGCCGATGCGACCGTGAAGGTCGGCCTGTCCTGGCCGAGCCTGTCCAAGGCGCTTGGTCATCCGATCGAGAACGCCTCGCACTGGGCTGTGCTCTATCTCGGCTCGGCGCGCGCCGCCGACCTCGACGTGGAGGGAGAGATCGTCGCGCTCAACCGCAAGGGCGAGGTCGCGGAGAACCAGCGCGCCATCTTCAACAAGCTCGAAGGCGTGGTGCTGCTCGACGGCACCTGGAGCCAGGCCAAGGCGCTGTGGTGGCGCAATCCCTGGATGCTGAAATGCCAGCGCGTGATCCTCAACCCGAAGCACCCCTCGCGCTATGGCCGCCTGCGTCGCGAGCCGCGCAAGGACGGACTGTCGACCATCGAGGCAGCCGCGACGCTGCTGGCGGGGCTCGAGCGTCGCCCTGACATCGCCGAGACGCTGAACGCCAGTTTTGAACGGCTGTTGACACGCTACCGCGAGGTTCAGGCCGAGATGCCCGAACTGGCGCCAAAGCCGGCAGCCAAAGGCCGCCGGCGCGACTTCCGCCGCGGCAAACGGTCCTGACTTGAGCCTGTCCCGCCCCGTATGTCCGCGATTGCACCTCAAGATGACAACGGAATCGTCTCGACGCGCAGACATGGGCGGCACTGGAATGTGTGCACAGCGGGCAGATCGAGGATGGCCGGGAGGGTCGCCAAGAACGTCATCGGACGTCGGCAGCCTGAGCAGATCAGGATTGGTGGAGCGGCGTTGACCGGGGCGGACATCATATGCCCAGCAGGTTACGGCCGCCGGTGACCGAGATCATGCCGGGTCAACTACTGGGAACGCTATCGAAAGTCGGCAGCTTGGCCAGTCTTTCGCACGCTGGGTTGACCGGCCGGACGCGGCCCTATATTCGAGTGGCACCTTCGGACCGCTCCGAAGGCGTGGAGACTTCTTGGGGGACTTGTACCGTTTTCGTCCGTGTTTGTGCGTTTCGCGCAGGCCATTGAGAATGGTTCAGGTTATCCTTACCCACTGACAAAACTTGTCTTTTCGACAACGGGGCCACGTGGCGGAGTGGTTACGCAACGGTCTGCAAAACCGTGTACACCAGTTCAATTCTGGTCGTGGCCTCCATCACAACTCTCTAATATTTCAGTAGAAAATCGAATTCCCTGGCGGTTCCGCGAGCGCCGCGGACGGCGACCTGCCGCTATGCCGCACCGTGTTCGCCCGGGGGTAGTTGGAAACCCGCGATTCAGGTGGTCTGGCACAGAGTTCGCATTGGCAGGGTGATGCAGTCCCAACAACCGAGCGCTGGAGAGCACGTGGGCGAGATCGTCCGATTTATCCCGAAGTCCGAGCTGGAGCGTGCTCGCCTCATCGCCGAGGCGCGCGCGATCTATGACAGCATCTTTCCGCCGGCCGCGCCCGAGCGGGCGCCGCAGGACGACGAGGAGAGCGTCAAGAACTGATCGTGGCTCGCGTAGCCGCGGGGGCTCGGCTTCAGGCTTGGCTGCGAGGTCTCAGCAGGCGGCGTACCAGCCGTCCGGAAACGGCAGCAGGGGCCAGGCGCCCTCATTGTCATTGGCCGCTTTGGGCCTCGTGTGAAAGCTCCACGAGCGGGGCACGAAATCCTCCTGCGGCGCAGGCGCAAAATCTTCGTTGATCATGGCGTCCCGCACGGCATCCAGCATCAAGTTGAATTCGGCTTCGCTCATCACACCCTCGCACAACGCGGATGGCGCAATGTCGCAAAGCCGATTTGTTACCCGATTGACCCGATCGTTCGCATTTTAACGATCAGGCGATCAGGACCGGTTTGGTTAGCGATTTCTGAAAAGCCCCCAGAAAACCCCACTGGAACCCTAGGCGTCCTAGGGCAGCAACCAGTGTGAAAGAGATCACATCCCCCGCGGTTTATTCCTCCTATCTCTTTGCCCAGACCGGCCAACGGCGGCCGGGCGGGCGGGCAGACAGGAGACTGGTCATGAAGGCGAGGTTCTTGCGGTTTGCGGGTGTGAGAAGCCGGGCGCATGGCGCCTCGACGGTCGGGCTGTTCCTGACGCTGTTTGCCAGTGCCGCCCAGGCGCAGCAGAGCACACCGGAGCAGCGCAAGGCCTGCACGCCCGACGTCTATCGGCTGTGCGCTGGCGAAATCCCCAATGTCCGGGCCATCACGGCCTGCCTGCGGCGTAACCGCTCAAGCTTGAGCGAGCATTGCCGCAGCGTGTTCGACCAAGCCGGCGGCTGACCTCCTTGTGGATTTGTGCGCAGCAAGTGCTTTGCGATTCCAGCGTAAATCGTTCAGGCGACGGCTGTGGATATGCTGCGGACAAGTTGTTGAACGGCTGGTATCCGACGCAAATCCGGAACGGCTCCGAATCATTCCTGACAGATTTATGAACCCGATAGGTCTTGTGGCCCAATCATCTGATTTGGCGGGACTTCGCAGTCCGAATGACGGGATCCGCTTCGGCCGACTGACCTAGCGCTTGCCGAACCATTCCTCGTAGATCCTTTGATACGTGTCGTTCTCACGCAGCCCCAGAAGGGCTTCGTTGACCTGCTTGCGCAATGGACTGCCGGTCGGGAAGACGATGCCATAGTCTTCTCTGTGAAACACGTCACCAACGGTGCGCGCCAATCTGCTGCCGTCGTGGGTCGTGTAGTAGAGCAGGGCAGGTGAATCGAACACGACGGCGTCGACCTGCTGGTCCAGCAAGGCCTTGTAGAGGTCATCGACCTTCTCGAACTCGCGAACCTGAGCCTTGAGCTCATTCAGGTAGGTCGTTGCCGTGCTGCCGCGGGTGGTGCCGACGGTCTTGCCGACAAGGTCCTGCTGGTTGTTGATCGGTCCCTTGATCTGCTGCACCGTCAGGGAAGCCGTCAGCTGCGCCGTATAGAACGCAACAAACACCACCCCCGTGAACATCCACAGCACGGCGACGATCCGGGCCATCCAGTGCCGCGGCATCTGATCGGCCTGGGTAGCGAGTGTGCCCGCTGCCCAGAACATCGCATGGAAGATTCCCGGGAAATATTTCTTGGTCGGAATGATGCCGCTGTGATGCGTTCGCTCGACCAGGAACATCAGGTGCGCCGGCACCAGGATCAGGAGCAGTGCAATGCCGAGCCAGATCAGCAGGGTGCGTGAGAAGAACAGTTGCATCAGCTCGCGGAGCGGATTGGCTTCGACATTGACGGCCGTGCCGCGCACCAGGATTTGCAGGCCTGAGTTCATGATCGGCTGAGAGAAGTCGAACCTGTCCTCCCGCTCCGACGTGATCGATATCGCCGCGATGGCGAGATCGGCCCGTCCGCCTGCCACGGCGTCAAGCAATTCGCTCACATCGGGCAACACGATATACTCGGTCTCGCGGTTCAGGCGCTTGCCGATGCTGTTCCAGAGCTCGATACTGAAGCCACCCAGCACGCCGTTCCTCTCGACGACCATGGGCGGCACTATTCGGGTCGCCACCCGGAGCTTGGCGGCCTCGGCTTGAGCCGCCGACCAGCTGATGCAGATGAGCAGTGCCACCACCAGCCCGCGCGCGAGCGCAGCCGCGAGCAACCAGGGCAACCGTGCGGTTCGAGCGCGAGAGCCGATCGCCTGATGCGGACGAGTCATCGATGGTTTCCCGGTCTCGAACCGCGCTCGGCGGACGCTTGAGGGATAAGTCCCGTGGCGGATTGTTGACGCAGTCCGCAATAAAACACCATCCCTTGCGTTGCCCGTCGTCGGGCAAAACACGCGAGCGTCGGGTCAATCCGCCTGCGCGAAAATATTCGACTTTACAGAAATTCTGATTTTGCGCATTGTCCCGTCACCTCATCCCGGTCAGAGGGGCGTATCGCGATCGTCACGAACGTGGGGTGAGCCGTGGTGGACGCCGACTGCATCGGCGCGGACAGGCATCGCAGGGCGGGCAACCGTGAGCGATGGCCGCGCGCATACGACAGGTGCAGACGGCGTACGGTAAAACCGTGTCGTCCTGACGCCCGGAGCCTGTGCGTCAAGTCTTGCGGTGATGGGTGTGGTCCAACCGGGCTCTCCCGTCAGCCATCTGCAAGGCGACGGGGGCAATAGTGCATCGCTCTCCGGGGAGAGCTCGGCATAAGCCGTAAACCCACTGCGCAGGGAAGGCCGTGTGTTGGGCTTCACCTGTATGCCACTGTGCAGCCTCTTGTAGCGCAACCCCAGCACAGTGGACCGCGGGTGCCTGCCGGCACCCGGCCTTCCCTGCGCCTTCTGACATCCGAGGGTGACGAGATCAAGCAAAGCTCGGGCGAGATGAGCCGCGAGGATGCGCAAGTACGTATGCAATAAGCGCGAAGTTCTAACGCCGTCATCCTGAGGTGCCGGAGCGAAGCGTAGGCCTCGAAGGGTGAACGGCCCGGCTGCATCCCGGCCGCTCATCCTTCGAGGCTCTCGATGAGGCGCATCGCGCCCCATCGCTCGCACCTCAGGATGACGGACTAGGCACCAACGATGCTGAGAGAGCGGACTGCGTTGCCAACCACTCCGCGCATTTCTTGTCAAATTGCAACCCGCGCGTGCAAGAAGTCTTGATCGGCGGTGATCTAGCAGTGATGGCGCGCCTTGAACGCAGCCCCAGGCGACAGCGACTAATCCATAGAGTGCATCAGGATCAGTGGAACGTGATCGAACTCCTCCCTTGTAAAGCACCAAAATGGTGCTTTAGTGCTTTCCATGAGCCCGTCGCCACGAAACGCGCCATCGGCGCTTCGATACAGGCTTGCCCCTGACCCGGCCGCCAAGGCCGCCATGGAGGCGACGTTCCAGGCCTATGACCGCATGATGGAGATCCTCGACGAGGTCGCGCGGACCCACAATGTGGGCTCCAACGTGGTATTGCTGCACGCCCATGCCTATGAGCCGATCCGGAAACAGACCGCGCTACCGTCGCGGCTGGTGACGCTGGGGCTGCGCGACCGCGCCGACTATCGGGCGGCACAGGGCCGTCGCCTGCCGCTCGACGACAAGCTCGCCAAGATCAAAGGCCCGGCCACAATTTCGATTTCGACCGTGCAAGGGCGCTTCAGCGTGCCCTTCGACTACGCCGGCTACGCGGAAGGCTGGGGGCAGAGTGTGCCCGCGCACCTGATCCGCACCGACGACGGTTTCGAGGTTCACTACGGCGTCACGCCGAACAGTCTGCCAGAGGAGGAGAACGCTATGGATACCATCGCAGCCGCTCCCGAGAATTTCCTGTCCCGGGTCGGACGTCTGATCGCCGGCATCGCTTATGACGCGATTGAGCAGGCAGAAGGCAACAACAAGCTGAAAGTGGTCGGCCAAGCCATTCGCGAGATCGAGCGCGCCGAGAGCGAGGCGCGCGATGCGCTCGCGGCCGCGCGCGCCGAGGAATATCGCCTCAACGCGCGCCGCAAGGAAATCGAACGCGAGATGACCGATCTCACCGCCAAGATCGAGGGCGCAATCGCCGATAGCCGCGACGACCTTGCCCGCGCCGGTATCGCCAGACAGATGGATCTGGAGGCCCAGTTTGAGGTGCTCTCCCGCGCCATCGACGAGAACAACGAGAAGATCGAGCAATGCGTGACGTCGCTGCGCGCGGTGCTTTCGGCATTACAAGACGCCGAGCAGCGCCGCGTCGATCTCGAAAAGAGCGAGGCGGCCGCGAGCCACCAGGCTTCGCATTCGCCGCGTAAACGTGGCGGAACTTCCGCGGCGGCGAAGGCGCTGCGTGCGGGCAGGGCGGTGGCGCGCGTCACCGGCGTGCCGCCGGGCATCCCGTATTCGAGCGACATCGACGAGCTCAGCGCGCTGCATCGCAATAAGGAAATTGCAGCGAGGCTCGCGCGGTTGAAGTCGCGCTCCTGAAGAGTATCGTGTCATGAGCGCATTGCTCGAACACGTCATGGCGCCGGAGGTCCGGCCGTTCGCGATCGCGGCGGCCATGATCCTCATCGTCGGCACGCTCGAAGTCGTCACGATGCTGGTCGGGGCCTCCTTGAGCGAGATGCTCGGCACCAGCATCGATTTCAGCCATCCCAGCGACAATGGCGTCCTCAACGCTATTTCCTGGATCAATGTCGGCGGCGTCCCGCTCTTGATCTTCCTGCTGCTGGCGCTTGGTGCCTTCTCGATCACCGGCTTCCTGATCCAGGACGTCGCCCGGATGGTGGCGGGGCCCTTGCCGGCCAGTCTCGCCTCGCTCGCAGCGGTCGTGGTCTCGGTGCCGCTGGTGCGCGGTGCAAGCCGGGGCATCGCCCGGATCATTCCGAAGGATGAAAGCTACGTCATCGGCCTCGGCGACCTCGTCGGTCGCGTCGGGGAGGTCGTCGTCGGTCCGCTCGATCAGGGCCCGCCGGGCCGCGTCAGCGTCGCCGATGTCCACGGCAACAGGCACTTCGTCTCCGCGGTGGCCGCTCCCAGTTCATCGCCTCTGCCGCAGGGCACGTTGGTGCTGCTGGTCGATCGCGTCGATACCCGCTTCGTGGCTGTCAGGGCCGACGATGAACTGAAACCGACCAAACCCGCTCTAAGCAGCAGCTAAATCATTATTGGAGAAAGACATGTTCGATATCGCAGTCCCGGCCATGATCGGCGTCGTGCTGATCATCGTCTTGGGCGTCATCTTCACCATTCTCTACAAGCGGGCCACGCGCGATGAGGCCTTCGTGCGCACCGGTCTCGGCGGCAAGAAAGTCGTGCTCGACGGTGGCGCCATGATCCTGCCGATCTTCCATTCCTATGCCAGCGTCAATCTGAAGACGCTCAGGCTCACGGTCGAGCGCAAGGAGCGGGAGTCCCTGATCACCAAGGACCGGCTGCGCGTCGACATCGTCGCGGAATTCTACGTCCGCGTTCGCCCCGATGACGAGAGCATTGCGCTCGCAAGCCAGACCTTGGGCGCGCTGACCAACGACGCCGAAGCCTTGCGCAACCAGGTTGAGGCGAAATTCGTCGACGGCCTGCGTTCGGTGGCGGCGACCATGACCATCCTGGAATTGCAGGAAAAGCGCAGCGACTTCGTCAAGCATGTGCAGGCGACCGTCGAGTCCGACGTGAAATCGAACGGCCTCGAACTGGAGTCGGTGTCACTGACAAAACTCGACCAGACCGACGTCAAGTTCTTCAACCCCGAGAACTTCTTCGACGCCGAAGGCCTGACCCAGCTCAAGACCATTACCGAGACCCGCCGCCGCGACCGCAACGCCATCGTGCGCGACAACGAGGTCGCGATCGCCCAGAAGGATCTTGAGGCGCGCCAGCAGACGCTGGGGATCGAGCGGACCAAAAAGGAGGCCGAGCTGTCGCAGGAGCGCGACATCGCCAACAAGACCGCGAGCACCCGCGCCGAAGTCGCAACCGCGACGCAGACCGCGCGTCTGACGGAGGAGAACGCCCGCATCGACACCGATCGGGCGGTCGCGGAGAAGGAGGCGGGCGCCAAGCAGGTCAAGGAGACCGCGGTCATCGAGTCGGATCTGGCGATCAACAAGCGCAAGACCGACGCGCAGCGCGAAATCCAAATCGCGACCCAGGAGAACGAGATCCAGATCGCGTCCAAGAGCAAGCAGACCTCGGAGGCCGTCGCCGAAGCCAAAGCGGCCGAAGCGCTTGCCGTCTCGGCGGAGGAAAAGGTCGTGACCGCTCGCGCTGTCGAGGTCGCAGACCGCGCCCGCCTGACCCAGGTGCTCGCCGCCCGCACCGAGGCCGAGCGCAAATCGACCGAGCTGATCGTGGCGGCCGAAGCCGAGAAGAAGGCCTCGCTCGACCGTGCCGAGGCCGTCAAGACGCTGGCGACCGCCGAGGCTGAATCCAACAAGATCAAGGCGGTCGGTGTCCGCAATATCGGTGAGGCCGAGGCTGCCGTCATCACCATGAAGAACGAGGCGCAGAACAAGCTCGGTACCAACGTCATCGATTTCGAGATCGCCAAGAAGCGAATCGAGACGATGCCCTCGGCGCTCGCGGAGATGGTCAGGCCGATCGCCAACCTCAAGGACGTCCGCATCCTGCACACTGGCGGCGCGTTCGGCGGCAACGGTAACGGAGCTGCGGGCGGCGGCGTCGGCTTCGGCGAAGGGCTTGCCGGCGAGCTCCTCAAGGTGCACGCGCTACGCCCGATGATCGACGAGATCCTGCGCCAGAGCGGATTTGCCCCTGGCGATGATCCGGTGAAGGCGCTGGTCGGCGCGGTGACCGGAAAGAGCAACGGCGCTTCGGTGCCTGCGCCGACGTCGGATAAAACAAACTCCGCCGACCTGTGAATAACGCGACCTAACCTGAGCCCGAGGAGGGGCCAGATAAGCCCTTCCTCGATGCTTTGCGAATGATGACGAATTGGTCCTTTGCAAGCGCAACCGGCTTTGTTATACGCAGCCGCGCGCGAACGACAGGTTCGCCTTTTCCTCGGTAGCTCAGCGGTAGAGCATCCGACTGTTAATCGGATGGTCGCTGGTTCGAATCCAGCCCGGGGAGCCAAACTTCACTTCATTTTCAATGGCTTGCGGACGTGTGCTGATGTGGCACGCGATATCGCTCGATCAATCTGTCAGCATCGATGTGGCGATCCCGAGCGCAGAATCGCGTTCAAGCGGATGTGTGCGGCAGCGGCACCAAATCGACTTAATTCAAATCGAGCTTGGTGGGGCCGGACTCTTACGGAGCTGATTCCCATGCCCGACATCCAGATCGACCGCGCCCACCTGGCCCCTTCGATTCTGCCGGCGGATGTTCCAGAGCTAAGTGACGATGAATGCCTGGCCTGTCTCGCCCGTGCGGTCGAGACCCCCGATTCGGCTCGGCTGGACGAGGTGGCGGCCCTGATCGGGCGTCTTGCCGTCGCGATCGAATAGGGCTTCCCGCCCCGATTTTCGCATTGGCATTGCCGTTGGCTGACGGGCCAACGGACGTGTTGCGTTTTCGCGGAGCCTGTTCCAAAGATGCCGCCAACTTCTCTCAGCGGCATCCGTCCGCCATGCAGGGTCTGCAAATGTCCGGTTTCTCGACCGCGCGCCAAAAAATGGTCGATGGCCAGGTGCGTACCAATGACGTCACCGATCGCCGTATTCTCGACGCCATGCTCACGGTTCCCCGTGAGGTGTTCGTGCCGGCCAGCCGGCAGGCCCTGGCCTATCTCGACCTCGATCTCGACGTGAGCGAGGGCACCACCAAGCGCTACCTGATCAAGCCGCAGCTGACGGGCAAGCTGCTCCAGGCTGCCGAGATCGGCGAGGGCGACAATGTGCTGGTCGTCGGCTGCGCCACCGGCTACCTCGCCGCACTGACCGCCAAGCTTGCGCGCCAGGTCACGGCAACGGAGAGCGATTCGGCCCTGGCTGCGAAAGCCAAGGACGCCTTCGCCTCACTCGGGCTCGCCAATGTCACCTGCAAGGCCGCGGCCTGTGCCGAGGGCGAGCCATCAGCCGCGCCCTATGACGTGATCGTCCTCAACGGCGCGACCGAGGTGACGCCGGAAGGGCTGTTCGGTCAGCTTAAGGAAGGTGGACGCCTGGTGGGCGTCTCGGCCGAATCCCGGCCGTCCCGGGCCATGATCGTGACCCGGTCGCACGGCGAATTCGGCTATCGGCCGCTGTTCGACGCGGCAGCCCCGGTGCTTCCCGGCTTGGAGCGGGCCGCCGCCTTCGTCTTCTGACCACTGAAACCCCGTTAAAATCCTGTTCTGAATCAGAAGTGTGGCCGGGATGCTGCACGTGAAGAGTTTCCGCTGAGAACGACCCAGAGGTAGTTCCGTTGCGCTTGACCGCGTCCTATGTTGCTGCGGGGCAACGACTCCACTCGGATACGGTAACCAGGCTCGCGGGCACGAGTCTGACGTGAGAATGAACGGAATTTTAGGGATGCATGGGGTGAAGCTCTTCACCGGAGCAGCGGTTTCGGTCCTCCTGATGGCGCTCGCCGGGCCGACGCCTGCCTTGGCGGACACGATCGAGGCCGCGCTGGTGCGCGCCTATCAGAACAATCCGCAGCTCAACGCACAGCGCGCCCAAGTGCGCTCGACCGACGAAAACGTTCCGCAGGCCCTGTCGGGCTATCGCCCCAAGGTCAATTTGAGCCTCAGCTCCGGTTACCAATATCAAGATATCCAGGCGACGCAGAGGGGCCTCGCGATCCATAGCGATCCGCCGCTTCAGCCCAACAGCGCGAGCGTGAGCGTTAGCCAGACGCTCTATAACGGCAATCAGACCGCCAACAGGACGCGTGCGGCAGAGAGCCAGGTCTCGGGCGCCCGCGAGGCGTTGCGCGTGCTTGAGCAGACGGTCCTGCTGCAAGCCGCAACGGCTTATATGGACTACCTGCGTGATGCGGCAACGCTCGAAGTTCAACGCAGCAACGTGCGCGTGCTCGAGCAGACGCTGAAGCAGACGCGCGATCGTTTCAATGTCGGCGAGGTCACGCGCACGGACGTGGCGCAATCCGAAGCTCAGCTGGCCGCCGGCAGAACCCAGGCCCTAACCGCCGAATCGAACCTGACAACAACGCGCGCGAACTTCCGCAGGATCATCGGAAACGAGCCGAGCAACCTCGCCCCGGGCTCGCCGGTCGACCGCTTCCTGCCCGGCACGATCGCCTCCGCAGTGAATTTGAGCCTGGTGGAGAATCCCAACGTCACGGCCGCGATGTTCGGCATCGACGTGAACTATCTTCAGGTCAAGATCAACGAAGGCGCGTTGCTGCCGACGGTCACGGTCGCGGCAACTGCCAGCACAGCCTACCAGCAGCAACTGACGGTCTTTCGAACGAATAACGCGTCGGCCATCGCGACAGCTTCCGTGCCGATCTTCCAGGGCGGCGCTGAATATGCGCTGATCCGCCAGTCGAAAGAGAACCTCGCGCAGCAGCGCCTGAATCTCGAGACCACCCGCGATCAGACCCGCGCCAACGTCGTGCAGGCCTGGGGGCAATTGGAGGCCGGCAAGGCGCAGGTGCAGTCGGCGCAGGCTCAGGTCACGGCCTCCGAGATCGCGCTGAACGGCGTGCGTGAAGAGGCCAAGGCCGGTCAGCGCACCACGCTGGACGTGCTCAATGCGCAGCAGGCGCTGGTCAACGCGCGCGTCGCGCTCGTCACCGCCCAACATGACCGAGTCGTGGCGTCCTATTCCGTGCTCAACGCGATCGGCCGCCTTGCACCGCAGGTGCTCGGCCTCAACACCACGGTCTACGATCCCAGCGTGCATTACCATCAGGTCCGCGACAGCTGGGCTGGCGTGCGCACGCCCGACGGACGCTGATTGCCGTAGTCTTCCGGTCGACCTCGCAAACAGCCGAGGCCGACCGGCGCTTTGCTTGCAATCGTCAAAATCCCTGACATAGCCTTGCCAAGAAGCTGCGGGTCGATTCGCTCCGCATCCGATGTTGCATGCGTAATGCTTGAGTGACGGAGCAGGGGCGCGGCGCCTCACTTTGAGTCGTGATCTGGGGACAAGTCTGGCTGTCGCGACGAAAATGTCGGGGCACACATCCGGAACCGGCCAATCCTGTCGTGCTTGGTGTAAAACAACGCATGCGAGGGCGTTGATGATGTGGAGTCGGAGATGACGCAGCCTGCAAAGGTCACAGAACCCTCCATGGAGGAGATTCTGGCCTCGATCCGGCGCATCATTGCCGATGATGAGGCCAAGCCGCCGCCGGCGGAGGCTGCGAAGCAGGCGCCCGCTGCGCCCGCCCCGAAGGCGATGGCCGACATCCCACCATCGAAGGTCGCGCCTGCAAAACCTGCCGCTGAGAAGCCCGCACCACCGCCGGCTGCAAAACCTGCTCCGGCGCCGCCACCGCCCACGCCTGCGGCGGACGCCGGCCCCAACAGCCAGGATGACATCGATGCGCTGCTGGCGGGGCTCGACGAGGCGACGCCTGCGCCCGAGGTGCGGGTCCCGGAACCCGAGCCCGAGCCTGAGCCCGACGTGCTCGAGCTAACCGACGAGATGGCGATGGATCCGGAGCCGGCGCCGCCTCCGCCCAGCTTCCGCAAGGTCGAGCCGCGCGATGATCTCGAATTTGCTGAAGCGCCACCGCCTCGTCCGAGCCCCGCACCGTCCTATGCGCCGGTCGACTTCGACGCGCCGCCGGTGCCGCCGCAGCAGCCGATCCTGGCGCAATCGACGGTCTCGGCGGTCGAATCCGCCTTCAATTCCCTGGCCCACACGGTGCTCAGCAGCAATGCACGGACGCTGGAGGATCTGGTCAAGGAGATGCTGCGTCCGATGCTCAAATCCTGGCTCGACGACAATTTGCCGGGCCTCGTCGAGCGTATCGTGAAGGCCGAAATCGAGCGGGTCTCGCGCGGCGGCCGCTGAGCCCGGCCGCCCGGCCCCGATAAAGCCCCGCTCCAGTGTCATATTTGGCCTGCCGGTCGGGCCGAAAAGCCCTTTTGCCGCTGAGCTTTCCGTTGACTTGAACCCCGCGCGCGGCTTTCTAGCAGCCCCATGATCGAGAAAAACTACCAGCCCGCCGATATCGAAGCCCGCATGTCCGTCGTGTGGGAGGACAGCCTTGCCTTCAAGGCCGGCCGTCCCGACCGCCGCGGCGCGGTGCCCTTTACCATCGTGATCCCGCCGCCGAACGTGACGGGCTCGCTGCATATGGGCCACGCCCTCAACAACACGCTGCAGGACATCCTGTGCCGCTTCGAGCGCATGCGCGGCCGCGACGTGCTGTGGCAGCCCGGTACCGACCATGCCGGCATCGCGACCCAGATGGTGGTCGAGCGCCAACTGATGGAGCGCCAGCAGCCCGGCCGCCGCGAGATGGGCCGCGAGAAGTTTCTCGAGCGGGTGTGGCAGTGGAAGGCCGAGAGCGGCGACACCATCATCAACCAGCTCAAGCGGCTCGGCGCGTCTTGCGACTGGTCGCGCGAGCGCTTCACCATGGACGAGGGCCTGTCGAAGGCCGTCGTCAAGGTGTTCGTCGAGCTGCATCGCGACGGCCTGATCTACAAGGACAAGCGGCTGGTGAATTGGGACACCAAGCTGCTCACCGCGATCTCCGATCTCGAAGTGCAGCAGACCGAGGTGAAGGGAAGCCTCTGGTATCTGCGCTATCCGATCGAGGGCAAGACGTTCAGCCCCGAGGATTCCTCGACTTTCATCGTGGTTGCCACGACGCGCCCCGAGACCATGCTCGGCGATACCGGCGTAGCCGTGCATCCCGAGGACGAGCGTTACCAGAAGCTGATTGGCAAGAACGTGATCCTGCCGCTGGTCGGCCGCAAGATCAAAATCGTCGCCGACGAATACTCCGATCCGGAGAAGGGCTCGGGCGCAGTCAAGGTGACGCCGGCGCACGACTTCAACGACTTCGAGGTCGGCAATCGCCACGGCCTGCGCCGCATCAGCGTGCTCGACCGGGAAGGCTGTCTCGATCTCGTCGGCAACGAGGATTATCTGAAGGGCCTGCCGGAAGGTGCCTCGCAATTCGCCGAGGAGTTCAACAAGGTCGACCGCTTCGCCGCGCGCAAGCGCATCGTCGAGCGCCTGGAATCGTTCGGCTTCGTCGAGCGGATCGAGCCGCACACCCACATGGTGCCGCATGGTGATCGCTCGAACAGCGTGATCGAGCCATACCTGACCGACCAGTGGTATGTCGACGCCAAGACGCTGGCAAAGCCCGCGATCGCCGCGGTGCGTTCTGGCGAGACGTCGTTCGTGCCGAAGAATTGGGAAAAGACCTATTTCGAGTGGATGGAGAACATCCAGCCCTGGTGCATCTCGCGCCAGCTGTGGTGGGGCCATCAGATCCCGGCCTGGTACGGACCCGACGGCAAGGTGTTCGTCGCCGAGACCGAGGAGGAGGCGATCAGCCACGCGCTCGGCTATTACGTCGAGCAGGAGGTCATCACGGCCGAGCAGGGCCGTGAGATGGCGCTCGACCGCAACAAGCGCGAGGGCTTCATCACGCGCGACGAGGACGTGCTCGACACCTGGTTCTCCTCGGCGCTGTGGCCGTTCTCGACGCTCGGCTGGCCCGAAGACACGCCCGAGGTGAACCGCTACTACCCGACCAATGTGCTGGTCACGGGTTGGGACATCATCTTCTTCTGGGTCGCCCGCATGATGATGATGGGCCTTCATTTCATGAAGGAGGCGCCATTCTCGACGGTCTACATCCACCGCCTCGTCCGCGACGAGAAGGGTGCCAAGATGTCGAAGTCGAAGGGCAACGTCATCGATCCGCTCAACCTGATCGACGAGTACGGTGCCGATGCTCTCCGCTTTGCGTTGGCACGCGAGGCGGCCCACACGCATGACATCAAGCTGTCGTCGCAGTTGGTCGAGATCAACCGCAACTTCGCGACCAAGCTCTGGAATTCCTGTCGCTTCGCCGAGATGAATGGCTGCGTCGTGCCGGAAGGCTTCGAGCCGGCGAAGGCCAAGGAGCCGCTGAATCGCTGGATCGCACACAAGGCCGCGGAAGCCACGCGCGAGGTGACGGAGGCACTTGAAGCTCACAGCTTCAATGAAGCCGCGGGCGCGATGTACCGGTTCGTGTTGAACATCTATTGCGACTGGTACGTCGAACTTGCCAAGCCAGCGCTTCTCGGCGCCGACGGCCCGCTCAAGGACGAGACGCGCGCCATGGTCGCCTGGGCGCGCGACGAGATCCTGAAGCTGCTGCACCCCTTCATGCCCTTCATCACGGAGGAACTGTGGGAGGTGACGGCCAAGCGCGATGGCCTGCTCGCATTGGCGCCGTGGCCGCTGAAGCTGGCCGAGCCGACCACGGAACAGCTTGCGATGCTTGCGGCTGCAGCCGGACCGACCGATCCGCTGGTCTCGCCAGCGTTCATGATGCCGATCTTCGACCATGCCGACTTCAGCGATCCAAAGGCGGAAGCGGAGATCGGCTGGGTGATCGACCTCGTCACGCAGATCCGCTCGGTGCGCGCCGAGATGAACATCCCGCCGGCGACGCTGACCGCGCTGGTGCTCGCAGGCGCCTCGGCCGAGACCAGGGAACGCGCGCCACGCTGGACCGACGTCATCAAGCGCATGGCGCGGCTGTCGGACATTTCCTTCGCCGATCGCGCGCCCGACGGCGCGGTTCAGCTGCTCGTTCGCGGCGAGGTGGCTGCGCTGCCGCTGAAGGGCGTGGTCGATTTCGCCGCCGAACGCGCGCGTCTCGACAAGGAGATCGGCAAGGCCGACGCCGACATCAAGCGCGCCGAGTCCAAGCTCGCGAACGAAAAGTTCGTCGCCAATGCGGCCGAAGAGGTCGTCGAGGAGGAGCGCGAAAAGCGTGAGGCGGCCTTGGCACGCAAGGCCAAGCTGCTCGAGGCGCTGGAGCGGCTGAAGCAGGCCTCGTAAGCTGGCCGTCATTCCGGGGCGGCTCGAAGAGCCGAACTCTGGTGCGCCCTTGCGCACCTGAGGATCTCGAGCTTCCGGGTCTGGTCCTTCGGAACATCCCGGAATAACCGTCAGCGGGGAAACGGCTTGCTGAGAAATTTCGAGCCCCTGACGCCATAGCGCCAGGGCAGCTCGACGGCCTTGGTGATGCCAATCCGGATGCCGGTCGCAACCTCGACGTCTTCCGTCCGCGCATGCAGCGCAATTGGCCATCGATCGAGAGGCAGGGTGTTGTGGGCGATGGTGATTCCGAGCGCCTCGGTCAGCTTGCCCGGGCCCGAGCAGAGCGCGTGCACGTCCTGGAGATGGCGGCGACGACGCATGGTGGCAATGCCATGGGTCGGCTCCAGCGCGCGGATCAGGACGGCGCTGGCCGAGCCTTCCTCCTCGCAGACGAAGTTCACGCACCAATGGATGCCGTAGGAGCGGTAGACATAGGCAAAGCCGGGCGGGCCGAACATGATCCGGTTCCGCGGCGTCGGGCCATTGTAGGAGTGCGCCGCCGGCTCGGTATGATGATAGGCCTCGACCTCGACGATGAGGCCGCCGACGCCATCGACCAGCATGGTCGCGCCGATCAAATCGAGGGCCACCTCGCGCACGTTACGATCGAAAAAGCTGCGCTTGAGGGCTTTGCCGAGCCGAAGTGTGGATGTCTTCGAGGTTGGAGCCATTCGAGGTGAGAATCGCCTGAGAACAGAGCAGGATATTGCCCATATCTGCCATGTTCCCTGAAGCGGCGCGAGCCGGGTTGCGGCAGGCAGCCAGACCGACTAGGTAGGACCTGAACAGACCGGACAGATCATGGTCGTTATTGTCGATACCGTCACGAACCCGCTGCGCCCGCGCCACCCTGAAAAGGTGAATCGCCCCGATTCCGCTTCGCCGCCGAAGCCGGACTGGATCCGCGTGCGCGCGCCCAACACCCGCGGCTATGCCGATACCCGCAACATCGTGAAGTCCAACGGGCTGCACACGGTGTGCGAGGAGGCGGGCTGCCCGAACATCGGCGAGTGCTGGGACAAGAAGCACGCGACCTTCATGATCATGGGTGACACCTGCACCCGGGCCTGCGCCTTCTGCAACGTCAAGACCGGCCTGCCGAATGCGCTGGATGCCGCCGAGCCGCAACATGTGGCCGAGGCGACCGCCAAGCTGGGCCTCGCGCACGTCGTCATCACGTCCGTGGACCGCGACGACCTCGCCGACGGCGGCGCCGAGCATTTTGCCCAGACCATCCGTGCGATCCGCGCCGCGTGCCCCTCGACAACGATCGAGATCCTGACGCCAGACTTCCTGCGCAAGGAGGGAGCTTTGGAGGTGGTGGTTGCGGCCAAGCCCGACGTCTTCAACCACAATCTCGAGACCGTGCCGTCGCGCTATCTCACGGTGCGGCCGGGCGCGCGCTATTTCCACTCGATCCGGTTGCTCCAACGGGTCAAGGAGCTCGATCCCACCATCTTCACCAAGTCCGGCATCATGGTCGGTCTCGGCGAGGAGCGCCACGAGGTGCAGCAGGTGATGGACGATCTGCGCTCCGCCGACGTCGACTTCCTCACAATCGGGCAATATCTCCAGCCGACCCGCAAGCATCACGCCGTGATGCGCTATGTACCGCCGGACGAGTTCGCCTCCTACGAAAAGGTCGCCTACACCAAGGGCTTCCTGATGGTGTCGGCGAGCCCGCTGACCCGTTCGTCGCATCACGCCGGCGAGGATTTCGCGAGACTGAAGGCTGCGCGGGCCGCGTCGGCTCGCTGAACCAATATGCCCCGATTTTCGAGCAAGCGCCGTGTCAATCACAGCGCATCCGAGATGTTCGATCTGGTCGCCGATGTCGAGCGCTATCCGGAATTCGTGCCGCTGTGCAGCGCGCTGAAGATTCGTCAGCGCATGGCCAAACCCGACGGCACCGAGGTGCTGATCGCCGACATGACGGTGTCGTTCAAGCTGGTCAAGGAAACCTTCACCAGCCGCGTGACGCTCGACCGCGCCAATCTGAAGATCCTGGTCGAATATCTGCAAGGTCCGTTCAGCAATCTCGAAAACCGCTGGTCCTTCGAGCCGAAAGGCCAGCAGGACGGCAATGAATTCTGCGACGTCGGCTTCTTCCTCGCCTACGAGTTCAAGAGCCGCATGCTGGCGATGCTGATGGGCTCGATGTTCGATGCTGCGTTTGCACGGTTTTCGACCGCATTTGAAAAGCGCGCCGATGCGATCTACGGCCGGCCGAAGCTGGCCTCGTCGTAGGGCATACTCTCTCCGTCGTCATTGCGAGCGGCTCTTGCAATGAAGCAATCCGGAATCCTTCCGCGGAGGGATTCTGGATTGCTTCCGCCTTCGCCAAGGCTTCGGCGGATAAGTCGCTGCGCTCAATGACGGAGTAGAAGGCACGCGCTCCGTTATCCGCTCGCATCTCAATTTTCAGACACAGCTTCACATCCTCGCGGCTCAAGGCCGTGTAGATGCCTGGATGGATGTGTTTCATCGATCCACCCTCCGGAAGTGCTCGCGTCGCATGCACGCCTGTTCCATCCGACACCGCCGGCGGGATCATTTCGTTGCGCTCGGCGTTCTCTCCAGATTGTCCGGGTTGGAGACCTCATGACCATCAATTTCGACACGCTGAAAGCGTCACTGGTCCTGTATGGCCTGAACGCGATCTACGCGATCCTGCTGCTGGCGATCGGCTGGTATTTATCCGGCACCACGCAGCGCCTCGTCACGCGCGTGCTGAGCGTGACGCATCGCGTCGACCCGCTCGTGACGTTGTTCGTTGCCAGCGTGACGCGCTACGGCGTGCTGGCCATCGTCGGGATCGCCGTGCTGCAGCTGTTCGGCATCCAGACCGCGAGCCTCGTCGCCGTGCTCGGCGCCACATCACTCGCGATCGGTCTCGCACTGCAGGGCACGCTCTCCAATCTTGCCGCCGGCGTGATGCTGCTGCTGTTCCGTCCCTTCCACATCGGTGATGACGTCGAGGTCGGCGGCAAAGCCGGCAAGGTGAGGTCGCTGTCGCTGTTCATGACCGAGCTGGTCGCGCCCGACAACACGCAGATCCTGTTGCCGAACGGTCAGGTGTGGGGTGCCGCCATCATCAATCACAGCGCCTATCCCGGCACGGGCGAGGTCAAGGTGACATTTCCGGTCAGGGCCGGATCGGCCAATGCACTTGCCGACCAGATCCTGAAAGAGCTGCGTGGTGACCCGCGCGTCGACGAGCGGACGGCACCGTCAGTCAATGTCTCGAAGGTGATCGCCGCCGATCCCGCGGCGCCGGTTGTGGAATTGACCGTGAGCGCGAAGGTGAAGCCGTCGGATGCCGATGCCGTCAAACAGCGGGTGCTGGACCATGCGAGCGCGCTGCTGGCCGCGGCGTGACGCGACTTACCCGCGCGGCGACCGCGGCGGCCTGCGCTTCACGGCGTGCCGGCGGGGCGAGCGGGTGACGCGGGGACGGAGCCTCGTTGCTGCCGCGGCGCGGCGTGGCTTGGCCGCGGCTTGCGGCCCGCGTGCGAGCTCCATCAGCATGCGCAGCGCTTCGACCACCGAGCGTTGGCGCACCGCGGTGCGGCCGATCGCGCCAAAGCGCTGTTCGCGATGAATGATGCGGCCGTCCCGGGCGGCCGCCGCAAAGTGGACGAGGCCGACCGGCTTGCCCGGTGTGGCACCGCCGGGGCCGGCAATGCCGGTGATGGCAACCGCCAGGTCGACGTCGGCCCGCTCCAGCGCCCCGATCGCCATGGCGGTCGCGGTCTCCTTGCTGACGGCGCCGAAATTGGTGAGCGTTGAGGCTTCGACCCCGAGCATCGCCCGCTTGGCGTCGTTGGAATAGGTGACGAAGCCGCGATCGATCACGTCAGAGGAACCGGGAATGTCGGTCAGCGCTCCGGCGACGAGGCCGCCGGTGCAGGACTCGGCGGTCGCGATCGTCAGCTTGCGCATCCGGCACAAATCGAGCAGCGAGCGGGAGAGGGCACGTGCGTCGCTGCCGCCCATAATCCTACAGGCTCCAGGGCAGGCGGATGGTGGCGCTCGCGGTGGCCGCGATGCCTTCCTCACGGCCCGTGAAGCCGAGCCGCTCGCTGGTCGTTGCCTTCACCGCGACGCGGGAGATGTCGACGCCGGAGATCTCGGCGATGCGTGCACGCATGACGTCACGCAGCGGGCCGATCTTCGGCCGCTCGCAGATCATCGTCACCTCGAGATTGGCGACGCGGCCGCCGCGCGCCGTGACGCGCTCGATGGCATATTTCAGGAACTGGTCGGAGGAGGCGCCCTTCCACTTCGCATCGCTCGGCGGGAAGTGCGAGCCGATGTCGCCGTCGGCCAGCGCGCCGAGGATGGCATCGACCAGCGCATGCAGGCCGACATCGCCGTCGGAATGGGCGAGGAAACCCTTGGTGTGCGGCACGCGCACGCCGCAGAGCATGAGGTGATCGCCTTCGCCGAAGGCGTGCACGTCATAGCCCGTGCCGGTCCTGATGTCGCCGAGCAGGCTGGCCAGGCGCGCTTCCTCGCGCACGAAATCCTCCGATGTGGTGAGCTTCATGTTTGCAACATCGCCTTCAAAGGTCGCAACCGTCAATCCCGCCCATTCGGCGATCGCGGCATCATCGGTGAAATCGCTGCGTCCGTCCTTTGCCGCGCGACGATGCGCTTCGAGGATGACATCGAAACGAAAGGATTGCGGCGTCTGCGCGATTCGCAAACGCGCCCGGTCAGGCGTGTCCTCGACATCGCCGCTCTCGCTCGTGACCTTGATGGTGTCGGTGACAGGGACGACAGGGATCGCAGCTCCCGCGCGGCTGGCCGCCTCGATCGCGCGCGAGATCACGCCTGAAGAGACGAACGGCCGCGCGGCGTCATGGATCAGGACAATATCGGGTTTGTGAGTGGCGAGTGCCTCGAGGCCGGCCAACACCGAGGCCTGACGCGTCGCGCCGCCATTGGTCGGCGCTTCATGTTTGAGGCCCCCGACCGCTGCAGCGAACATGGCGCTGTCGTCAGGGTTCACCACCGGCTGCACGACGAACACGTCAGGGTGGGTGCTGAAGGCTTCCATGGCGCGGTAGATCACCGGCACGCCGCCGATCTCTCGATATTGCTTGGGACCGCCGGCGCCTGCGCGCAGGCCACGTCCGGCCGCGACAAGAACGACTGCGGTGCGCTGTGATTTCGCCATAGGACTCAAATATTCAATTGTTAAGAGAAGCGTCGGGCAGGGGGAGATTGCCGGCATGCCTCTAGCACGGCAGGCCCGCAAAAAAAGGGGGTTTCCCTGGATTGTGGGAAACAGCATTTTGCTGCACTGCACTTGAAAAATCTGCAGAACTGTCTAAACTGTAGGCATGACGCTTGACTGCACAAGAATTGTGCGCAAGATAGACCATGGCAGGCGCGATGAGGCGCTGCCCACGCAACGAGACCCCAGTGACCGGCTCGGCAGTATCAGGCTCTAAGCCGTTGAAGATAGGCGATATTACTGTCGCCACCCCGGTCTTCCTGGCACCGATGTCAGGGGTGACTGACTCGCCCGTCCGCCGGCTCGCCGCCGAGCTAGGGGCAGGCCTGGTCGTCTCCGAAATGACGGCCAGCGATGAGCTCGCCACCGGCCACCGCATGTCGCGGTTGCGCTGCGAAGCGACCGGCGTCGGACCCCATGTAGTTCAGCTTGCCGGCTGCGAGGCCCATTGGATGGCCGAGGGCGCCCGGATTGCCGAGGCTGAGGGCGCCGACATCATTGATATCAACATGGGCTGCCCGGCCCGGCACGTCACCGGCGGCCAGTCGGGGTCGGCCCTGATGCGCGATCTCGATCACGCCGTCAGCCTGATCGAGGCGACGATATCAGCCGTGAAAGTTCCGGTGACGCTGAAGATGCGGCTCGGCTGGGACGACCGCACCCGCAATGCGCCAGAGCTGGCGCGCCGCGCGGAGGCATCCGGCATCAAGCTCGTCACCGTGCACGGCCGCACCCGCTGCCAGTTCTACAAGGGCGAGGCCGATTGGGATGCGATCCGTGCCGTGCGCGAGGCGATCTCCATTCCGCTCGTCGTCAACGGCGACATCACGACATACGAGAAAGCGCGCGCGGCGCTCGAGGCCTCCGGCGCCGATGCCGTGATGATCGGCCGCGGCGCCAACGGCCAGCCGTGGCTGCCCGGCGAGATCGGCCGGCGTCTGAAGGGCGGGGCGGTTGAAGCCACGCCCTCGCTCGCCACCCAGCTCCATTATGTCCGCACCCTCTATGAGGGCATCTGCGCGCTCTATGGCCTCCGGGTCGGCCTCAAGCACGCGCGGAAACATCTCGGCTGGGCGCTCGACGTCGCCGCCGATGTGAGCCGCGTGCCAGCCGAGAAGCTGAAAGCCTGGCGCCAGAAGATCCTGACGTCCGAGGATCCAAAGCTCGTCCACCAGTCGCTGCAGGATGCCTTCGACGACTTCGCATGGAGCGCCGCTGCATGAGTTCGGCCGCTGACCATCGTCGGCCTGTTCCGTCCGACAGCGACGCGATCCTGGACGCCTTGCCGAATCCGGTGCTCATGATCGGGCCCGACGGCAAGATCGTCGCCGCCAACATCGCGACCGAAGCCTTCTTCGAGATATCGACGCAATTCCTGAAGCGGCAGTCGCTGAAGGAGCTGGTGCCGTTCGGCAGCCCGTTGCTGGCGCTGATCGACCAGGTGCGCTCGTCGAACTCACCGGTCAACGAATACAAGGTCGATCTGGGCACGCCGCGAATGGGCGGCGACCGCCAGGTCGACCTGCATGTCGCCCCGCTCACCGAGCGGCCCGGCCATATCGTGGTGATGCTCCAGGAGCGCTCCATCGCCGACAAGATGGACCGCCAGCTCACCCACCGCAGCGCTGCGCGCTCGGTGATAGCGCTAGCAGCGATGCTCGCGCACGAGATCAAGAATCCGCTCTCGGGCATCCGCGGCGCGGCGCAATTGCTGGAGCAGCAGGCGTCCTCCGAAGACCGCATGTTGACCCGCCTGATCTGCGACGAGGCCGACCGCATCGTCACGCTGGTCGACCGCATGGAAGTGTTCGGCGACGAACGGCCCGTGGTGCGCGGTCCCGTCAACATCCATTCGGTGCTCGATCACGTGAAGCGGCTGGCGCAGTCGGGCTTTGCCCGCAACATCCGCTTCATCGAGGATTACGATCCCTCGCTGCCGCCGGTGCTGGCGAACCAGGACCAGCTGATCCAGGTGTTCCTCAACCTGGTTAAAAATGCCGCCGAAGCGCTGATCGACGTGCCCGACGCCGAGATCCAGCTCACCACTGCGTTCCGCCCCGGCGTGCGCCTGTCAGTCCCCGGTCAAAAATCCCGGGTATCCCTGCCGCTCGAATTCTGCGTGAGGGACAACGGACCAGGCGTGCCGGACGATCTTCTGCCCAACCTGTTCGACCCGTTCGTGACCACCAAGCAGACCGGCTCTGGCCTCGGTCTTGCTCTGGTCGCGAAGATCATTGGCGATCACGGCGGCATCATCGAATGCGAGTCTCAGCCGCGCAAGACCACCTTCCGCGTGCTGATGCCGATGTACTCGACATCGGTCAAACACGCGGATCACAGCAGTCGCGACGGCTCTGCCGGGAAGTCGTCGTCTGCATCACAGGGGGCAAAATGAGGATTAACAATGCCCGCAGGTAGCATTCTCGTAGCTGATGACGACACCGCCATCCGCACGGTTCTCAATCAGGCACTTTCCCGGGCCGGGTATGAAGTCAGGCTGACCGGCAACGCCGCGACGCTGTGGCGCTGGGTCAGCCAGGGCGAGGGCGATCTCGTCATCACTGACGTGGTGATGCCGGATGAAAACGCCTTCGACCTGCTGCCGCGGATCAAGAAGATGCGGCCGAATTTACCCGTCATCGTCATGAGCGCGCAAAACACCTTCATGACGGCGATCCGCGCCTCCGAGCGCGGCGCCTATGAATATCTGCCGAAGCCCTTCGACCTGAAGGAGCTGATCGCCATCGTCGGCCGCGCGCTGGCCGAGCCGAAGGAACGCGTCGCAGCGCCGGACGATGACGCCGAGATGGAGGCGATCCCGCTGGTCGGCCGCTCGCCGGCAATGCAGGAAATCTACCGCGTGCTGGCGCGCCTGATGCAGACCGACCTCACCGTGATGATCACGGGCGAGTCCGGCACCGGCAAGGAGCTGGTGGCGCGCGCGCTGCACGATTACGGCAAGCGTCGCAACGGCCCGTTCGTCGCGGTCAACATGGCGGCGATCCCGCGCGATCTGATCGAGTCCGAGCTATTCGGCCATGAGCGCGGCGCCTTCACCGGCGCCAACACCCGCGCCTCGGGCCGGTTCGAGCAGGCCGAGGGCGGCACGCTGTTCCTTGACGAAATCGGCGACATGCCGATGGAGGCACAGACCCGCCTGCTGCGTGTCTTGCAGCAGGGCGAATACACCACCGTCGGCGGCCGCACCCCGATCAAGACCGACGTGCGGATCGTCGCGGCCTCCAACAAGGACCTGCGCGTCTTGATCCAGCAGGGGCTGTTCCGCGAGGACCTGTTTTTCCGCCTCAACGTCGTGCCGCTGCGGCTGCCGCCTCTGCGCGAGCGCATCGAGGATTTGCCGGATCTGGTGCGCCACTTCTTCGCGCTCGCCGAGAAGGACGGATTGCCGCCGAAGAAGCTTGATGGGCTGGCGCTGGAGCGGCTGAAGCAGCATCGCTGGCCAGGCAACGTGCGCGAGCTGGAAAACCTCGCCCGTCGCCTTGCCGCGCTCTATCCGCAGGACGTGATCACGGCTTCCGTCATCGACGGCGAGCTCGCGCCGCCCTCGGTCAGCCCGGGCGCGGCGGTCCAGCAGGGCGTCGACAATCTCGGCGGCGCGGTGGAGGCCTATCTCTCATCGCACTTCCAGGGCTTCCCGAACGGCGTGCCGCCGCCGGGCCTCTATCACCGCATCCTCAAGGAGATCGAGGTGCCGCTGCTGACGGCCGCGCTCGCCGCCACCCGCGGCAACCAGATCCGCGCCGCCGATCTGCTCGGCCTCAACCGCAACACGCTGCGGAAGAAGATCCGGGATCTCGACATCCAGGTGTACAGGAGCGGGGGCTAGGCTCGCGCGACAACGTCGAACACGTTCGCGCGGCGGTGGCTCAGCTCCCCCTACCAAAGCGGAGCTGAGCCTGTCCGGATCGCGCTGGCCGTTATGGTCTGCGCGGTGAGCAGAAGTCTTGATGAGGCTGAAATGTTCCGCGGTCGCGCAGCAATTGCGACCGCAGGTCGCGGCGGCGCGCCTATCTGATCATGCGGGCAACAACCGGCTGGATGTTGGCCATCTGCGCCGTCTGGTCCTGCCGGCTCGGGCCGTTGACCAACAGGTCCGAGGCCACGATCAGCAGCAGCACGGCCGACACCATCATTGCGAGAAAGAACCTGTCCATGCCGGATCAAGACGGAATGGCCGGATTCTGTTCCGGGCCATGACCCAACGGCGCGAGTTTGCCTGTGGATGCGCCCGTCCGTCGCGCGGGAGACGCCGCGGAATTGTCGCAATTCGGCAACAATGTGGTACGAATACATCAGTATCCGCCCGACGCGGACCCGTTTTCAGCACCCATTGCCGGAATGACCAGCGCAGATACCTCGGCCGCATCCTTTGACACGGCCCCAGCCGAAGAGCCCCGGCGCTGGTCGGTGCGACGCTGGCTGGCGCCGTTTGCGGTCGCCCTGGCGCTGCTCTCGGCCCTCCTGACCTTCCTGGTCCTGACCGGACTGACCAACATCGAGCCGTCGCCGGAAGTGGTGCGCTCGTTCTACCTGATCAATGCGGGCACGATCCTGCTGCTGGTCGGCATCATCGTCCGCGAGCTCTGGCAGCTGATCCTGGCCCGGCGGCGGGGACGGGCGGCGGCGCGGCTGCATGTCCAGATCGTCAGCCTGTTCTCCATCGTCGCCGTGCTGCCCGCGGTGCTGGTCGCCGTCGTCGCCAACGTCACCATCGAGCGCGGCCTCGACCGGCTGTTCTCAGGTCCCACCAAGGAAGTCATCCAGAACTCGCTGACGATCGCGCGGGCCTATATGCAGGACCACGCCCAGCTGATCCGCGGCGACATCCTCGGCATGGCCAACGACATCGCCCATGCAAGGCCCCTCTACGACCAGGATCGCCGCTCGTTCCGCGAGCTGCTGACGGCAAGCGCCGCCTCCCGCAACCTGCCGGGGGCGATGATCATCGACAAGAACACCAACATCCTCGAGTCCGCCGACACCGGGATGCGGCTGGCCTATTCGCCGCCGGCACCCGACTTCCTCAGTAATGTCAACGAGTCCGAGCCCGAGATCGCGGTGCTGCCCGACGCGAATTTCGTCGCCGCCGTCATCCGGCTGCGGGCCTTCAACGACACCTTCCTCTATGTCGCGCGTCCGCTTGATCCGAACGTCGTCAACCAGCTCAAGCAGACCGAGCTCAGCGTCGCCGAATACGCCCAGATCGAGTCGCGTCGCCTTGGCATCCAGGTCGCGTTCGCGCTGATGTTCGCAGTGATCGCGCTGACCATCCTGATGGCCTCGGTGCTGATCGGGCTCAACTTCGCCAATTCTCTGGTGGCGCCGATCCGGCGTCTGATGAATGCGGCCCACACGGTCTCGACCGGCGACCTGCATGTGAAGGTGCCGGTGCACCAATCGGAAGGCGACCTCGCGCAACTCGGCGAGACCTTCAACAAGATGACGCAGGAGCTGCGCAGCCAGCGCGACGAGCTCGTCAACGCCAGCGACCTCATCGACAGCCGCCGCCGCTTCATCGAGGCGGTGCTGTCGTCGGCGAGCGCCGGCATCATCGGCGTCGATACCTCGGGCAGCGTCGGCATCCTCAACCGCTCTGCCGAGAAGCTGATCGGGCATTCCGAGGCCGAGACACTCGGCCATCCGCTCTCCGACGTGCTGCCCGAGCTCGACGAGATGATGAAGACGTCGCGGGAAGGGACCCAGCGCCTCGTGCAGGGCCAGATCACGATCACCCGCGACGGCACCGAGCGCAATCTGTCGGTGCGGGTCAGCGCCGAGAAGAACCAGCCGCACGACAGCTACATCATCACGCTCGACGACATCACCGAGCTGGTCTCGGCGCAACGTACCTCGGCCTGGGGCGACGTCGCGCGCCGCATCGCCCACGAGATCAAGAATCCGCTGACGCCGATCCAGCTCTCGGCCGAGCGCATCCGCCGCAAGTTCGGCAAGGGCATTACCGAGGCCAAGGACAAGCAGATCTTCGACCAGTGCACCGACACCATCGTGCGCCAGGTCGACGACATCAGGCGCATGGTCGACGAATTCTCGCGCTTTGCGCGGATGCCAAAACCCGTGATGGAAGGCGAGGACGTCGCCGATACCGTGCGGCAGGCGGTGTTCCTGATGAAGGTCGCCCATCCCGAGCTCGATATCGAGGCCGAGTTCAAAGAGGATCCGCTGCGCGCCCAGTTCGACCGCCGGCTGATCTCGCAGGCGGTCACCAACATCGTCAAGAATGCCACCGAGGCGATCGAACAGGTCCCGCCGGAGGAGCTCGGCAAAGGCCGCATCGATGTCGTGGTGTCGCGCGAGGGCGAGGACGTCTTGATCGACGTGATCGACAACGGCATCGGCCTGCCCAAGGTCGCACGATCGCGGCTGCTCGAGCCCTATGTGACCACGCGCGCCAAGGGCACCGGCCTTGGCCTTGCCATCGTCGGCCGGGTGCTGGAAGACCATGGCGGACGGATCGAGCTGAAGGACGCCTCCGACTTCCGCGCGGGCCAACGCGGCGCCTGGATGCGGATGCGCTTTGCGATCTCCGGTCAGGCCAAGAAGGCCGATGGAGCGGAGCCGGCGCCAGCGACCACGGCGGATAACAAGGAAGCGGCCGCGGATTCCACCAGGGAATCGGTCAAGACGCAGGAAACAAAAGAGCCGGCGGCCGAAACCAAAGAGCCGGCTGAAAAGACCAATGATTCAACGAAAATCGAAGCCTCAACAGGCAGCTGACAAGACAGGCGCGACCCATGGCAAGTGAAATTCTGATTGTCGATGACGAGGCCGATATTCGGGATCTCGTTGCGGGCATTCTCGAAGACGAGGGTTTCGTCACGCGCACCGCGCGCGACAGCGACTCCGCGCTGGCCGAGATCGCCAACCGCAGGCCGCACCTGGTGTTCCTCGACATCTGGCTGCAGGGCTCCAAGCTCGACGGCCTGCAACTGCTCGAGCAGGTCAAGAAGGACAATGCCGACCTGCCGGTCGTAATGATCTCCGGCCACGGCAACATCGAGACCGCGGTCGCCGCGATCAAGCGCGGCGCCTATGATTTCATCGAGAAGCCGTTCAAGGCCGACCGGCTCATTCTGGTTGCCACCAGAGCGCTGGAGAACTCGCGGCTCAAGCGCGAGGTCAAGGAGCTGAAGCAGCTCGCGCCGAGCGCCAGCCAGCTCGTCGGCCGCTCGCCGAGCATGAACCAGCTGCGCCAGACCATCGAGCGCGCCGCCAAGGCCAACAGCCGCATCCTGATCGTCGGCCCTGCCGGCGCAGGCAAGGAACTGACCGCGCGTACGCTGCACACGGCCTCGGGCCGCGCCGACGGCCCCTTCGTCGTCATCAACGCGGCGGCGATCACACCGGAGCGGATGGAGCACGAACTGTTCGGCGTCGAGCAGTCCAACGGCGAGCAGCCGCGCAAGCCCGGCGCGCTCGAAGAGGCCCATGGCGGCACGCTGTTCATCGACGAGATCGCGGACATGCCGCGCGAGACCCAGAACAAGATCCTGCGCGTGCTGGTCGAGCAGTCGTTCCAGCGCGTCGGCGGCACCGCCAAGGTGCAGGTCGACGTCCGCATCATCTCCTCGACCGCGCGCAATCTCGAGGAGGAGATCGCGGCCGGGCATTTCCGCGAGGACCTCTATCACCGCCTCTCGGTGGTGCCGATTCGCGTGCCCGCGCTGTCGGAGCGGCGCGAGGACATTCCTGAATTGATCGACTATTTCATGGAGCAGATCTCGGCCGGCAGCGGCCTGCCCAAGCGCCAGATCGGCCAGGACGCGATGGCGGTGCTGCAATCGCATGTCTGGCCGGGCAATGTGCGCCAGCTCCGCAACAACGTTGAGAGAGTCATGATTCTGGCCGCGGGCGGTCCGGAGGTGATCATCACCGCCGACATGCTGCCTCAGGACGTCGGCTCGATGGTCCCGGCGATGCCGACCAGCAACAATGGCGAGCACATCATGGGCCTGCCGCTGCGCGAGGCGCGCGAAGTGTTCGAGCGCGACTATTTGATTGCCCAGATCAGCCGTTTTTCAGGAAATATTTCTCGTACGGCCGAATTCGTTGGCATGGAACGTTCGGCGCTACACCGGAAGTTGAAGGCATTGGGCGTCGGTTGAGCGCCTCAGGCCCTGGGGGCACGGGTATTATTCGAGAGAAATCATCGATTTCCGTAGTTTTTCGGTGTTCTTGGGCGCGTCCTGCCGCGTGAAGCGGCTTGCCTAAAATGCCCTCCTGCCTTCTAATCAACCTGCTGTTCCCTAGAGGGGGATCTCAGAGGGGACGGCAACCGGACGAAGGCCAAAACTTTCAAAACGGGCCCGCAACCGGCGCAATAAAAAGAAACTCAAAGCGAGAAAAAAACAATGGCGGCAGACCGCGCACAAAACCTACAGGACACCTTCCTCAATCACGTTCGCAAAACCAAGACGCCACTGACGATCTTTCTGGTCAACGGAGTGAAGCTCCAGGGCATCGTGACCTGGTTCGACAATTTCTGTTTGCTGCTTCGGCGCGACGGTCACTCGCAGCTTGTCTACAAGCACGCGATCTCGACCATCATGCCGGGCGCTCCGATCCAGCTGTTCGAAGGCGGCGAGGATCAGCCGGCTTGAGAGTGATCTGATTGGAACCCCGGAATTTCGACGGGGAGGCCGACCGTCCGCGGTCGGCTGGGGCTAAGCAGACGGGGCGGGTGCTTGTCATCGGCCCCTATTTGCGAGCGCGCGCGGGAAGTGCCGACGCGCAATCGGAGAGTCATGTTCAGCGCGACGCGGAGGCCCGGCTCGATGAAGCCGCAGGCCTCGCGCGCGCGATCGACCTCGTCATTGCCGATGCCATCATCGCGCCGATCAACCAGATCCGGCCGGCGACCTATATCGGCAAGGGCAAGGTCGAGGAGATCGCCGCACTCGCCAAGAGTCTCGACGTCGAGCTCGTCGTGATGGATTGCGCGCTGGCGCCGATCCAGCAGCGCAATCTCGAGAAGGAGCTGCAGGCCAAGGTGCTCGATCGCACCGGGCTCATTCTCGAAATCTTCGGACGCCGCGCCAAGACCAAGGAAGGCTCGCTCCAGGTCGAGCTCGCGCATCTCAATTACCAGCGCTCGCGCCTGGTGCGATCCTGGACCCATCTGGAACGCCAGCGCGGCGGCTTCGGCTTCATGGGCGGCCCCGGCGAGACGCAGATCGAGGCCGACCGCCGCCTGATCCAGGAGCGCATCACCAAGCTCGAAAGCGAGCTGAAAAAGGTGCAGGCGACGCGCCGTCTGCATCGCGCCGGTCGCCAGCGCGTGCCGTATCGCGTCGTCGCGCTGGTCGGCTACACCAACGCCGGCAAATCGACGCTGTTCAATCGCCTGACCCGCGCCGACGTGCAGGCCGCCGATATGCTGTTCGCAACGCTCGATCCGACCTTGCGCGCACTCAACCTGCCGCATGGCGGCAAGGCCATGCTGTCGGACACGGTCGGCTTCATCTCCAACCTGCCGACCCAGCTCGTTGCGGCCTTCCGCGCCACGCTGGAGGAGGTGCTGGAAGCCGACGTCATTCTGCATGTCCGCGACATCTCGCATGAGGATGCCGAGGCGCAGCAGAGCGATGTCGACGCCGTGCTGCGCCAGCTCGGCATCAATCCAGATGACTCAGGCCGCATCATCGAGGTCTGGAACAAGATCGATCGTTACGAGCCTGACAGGCGCGAAGAGCTTCTGAATATCGCGGCGCGAAGGCCCGAAGATCATCCGGCGATGCTGGTCTCGGCCGTGTCAGGCGAGGGGATCGATGCACTGCTCAGCGCGATCGAGGAACGCCTCGCCGCCAAACGCACGACGCTCGATCTCACCATCGATGCCGCTGACGGCGCCGGAATCTCCTGGCTGCACCGCAATTCCGAAGTGCTGGCCAAGGAGCTGCACGACGGCCGCTTCGACATGACCGTGCGGGTGGACGAGACCAAGCGGGATATCGTCGTGAACAGGTTCGACGCCGTACCACATCACGCCACATAGTCGCGTGCGACTTGCCGTGTGAGTTACCCAACTGCTTCCTCAACGACATTGTCGTCCCGGACAAGCGTAAGCGCAGATCCGGGACCCATAGCCACAGGACGTAGCTTGACGCGTGGTTGTCTGCTTGCCGCCGCAACTGCTCCCTGGGGGTATGGGTTCCGGATCTACGCGCGCGTGAGGCGCGCTTGTCCGGGACGACAGGGGTCAGCGGCGCGCTTCCTTGCGTCCTTCTGACGCCGGCTTCGTCTCATCCTTCGCCGCATTCCACAACGCATCCATCTCCGCCAGCGACGCCTGCTCCAGCGTGCGCCCCTGCGCTTCCAGCGCCCGCTCGATATAGGCAAAGCGCTTTTCGAACTTCGCATTCGTCGCGCGTAGCGCTGCCTCCGGATCGGCATCGACATGGCGGGCGAGGTTGACGAGGGCGAACATGAGGTCGCCAGTCTCCTCCGCGATCTCCTGCTTGTCGTTGCGATCGAGCGCGGCTTCGATCTCATCGGCTTCTTCGCGGATCTTTTGCAGCACCGCACGCGGATCGTTCCAGTCGAAGCCGACGGTGGAGGCCTTGCGCTGCAGCTCCATGGCGCGCGTCAGCGCGGGCTGGCCCACCTTGACGCCTGACAGCAACGACTTGTGCGGCGGCGTTGCCTCGGGCGGCCGGCGCGCGGCGCGCTCGGCTTTCTCCTCGGCCTTGATACGGTCCCAGACCTCCTTGACGTGGGAGGAAGCGAGATTGCCGTCCTTGTCAGCGAAGACATGGGGATGGCGCCGGATCATTTTGCGCGTGATGGCTTCGACGACGTCGCCAAAGGAAAACGCGTTCTGCTCCGAAGCCATCTGGGCGTGGAACACGACCTGCAGCAGGAGATCGCCGAGCTCCTCGCGTAAGTCGTCGAGATCGCCGCGGTCGATGGCGTCGACCACCTCATAGGCTTCCTCGATCGTGTAGGGCGCGATCGTCGCAAAGTTCTGCTCGAGGTCCCAGGGGCAGCCGGTCACCGGCGTGCGCAGTGCCGCCATGATCTCGATCAGGCGGGAAATATCGCGGGAGGGGGTCATTGGCGGGCAGTCTCCTGGGGCCCAATCCTTATGCCAAAAGCGGGCCGCCGTTCCCAGCGGGGCGGGCAGGAACGGGCCGATTTCCACTGATTGGCTGATACGTTCCACAGTGCTAAAGCGCGGGCCATGAGTGACGCATTTTCATCACAAACCGCGCTGGTGCTGTTCTCCGGCGGCCAGGATTCCACCACCTGTCTTGCCTGGGCACTGAGTCGGTTCGCTCGTGTGGAGACGCTGGGGTTCGAGTACGGGCAACGGCACGCCGTCGAGCTCGACTGCCGCGACCGGCTGTTCGATGGCATCAAGGGCCTGCGCGCCGATTGGGCAGCAAAGCTTGGCGAGAGCCATACGCTGTCAATCCCGACGCTGGCTGCCGTGTCGGAGACGGCGCTGACGCGCGATGTCGCGATCGCGATGGGCGCCGACGGCCTGCCGAATACTTTTGTGCCCGGCCGTAACCTCGTGTTCCTGACCTTCGCCGCGGCGCTGGCCTATCGGCGCGGCATCACCCACATCGTGGGCGGCATGTGCGAGACCGACTATTCCGGCTATCCCGATTGCCGCGACGAGACCATCCGCGCCATGCAATCGGCGCTCTCGCTCGGCATGGCCAAAAAGTTCGAGCTGCACACGCCGCTGATGTGGATCGACAAGGCGGCGACGTGGAAGCTCGCGCACGATCTCGGAGGCGGCGCGCTGGTCGATCTCATCCGCGACCAATCCCACACCTGCTATCTCGGCGAACGCGGCGCGCGGCACGACTGGGGTTACGGTTGCGGCGAGTGCCCGGCGTGCAGCCTGCGGGCGAAGGGGTGGCGGGAGTTTGTGGCGGGGAGGTAGCGCCGCGCCATACTCCCCTCGTGCCCCGGACGCAGCGCAGCGCTTCCCTGGCGATGCGAAGCATCGTCCAGCAGCGGTGCGCTGCAGAGCCGGGGCCCATGTCTCTGAATGGCGCTGTGTGGCTTTCTGGGTCCCGGCTCTGCGCAGCAGCGTTCCACGCTGCAGCGCGTCCGGGACACGAGAGTGAGGCGCCAGCTACCCGAAATCCTCCGGCCTCAGCTCGATCGGCTTGCCGTGCGGCGTGCGATCAGCCGCGTGATCCCAGGCATCGCGATAGCGGTGCAGTGTGTCCATCGACGCCACGCCCTTGCGTGCGACGAGGCCCTCCAGCGTGGCGAGCCAGTGGAGATAGTAGGTCTCGCCCGTATCAGGATCGCCCGCAGCCTGCGCGCGCTTGATCTCATCAGCCAGCGCTGCGGCCCATTCGGGCCAGGTGAACACGCCGCGCTCGTGAAGCGTCAACGCCATGGCAAAGGCATGCGCCTCCCAGGGCGCGCGGAACACCGGGCCGTCGTCGTCACGCGGAATGCTCGGAATCGCCGCCGTCGCTGCGGCAGCAGAGCTGCTGCTCATCACGTCGGATCCAGATAGGGCTCGAACGCGTCGATCGACACCTTCAGGGTCGGATCGCCATCTGCGCCCCAGAGATCGCGCCCTTCGAACACGACCGTGTAGAGCCATTGCGGATTCTCGCCGCGCTCCATCGCCGCCGTGTCAGGGAACACGTGGCAACCATGGTTCAGTTCGACGACGCCGACATGGCCGCGGACATAGCGCGGCAGCCGCGTGTGCGTGGTCGGATGAATGTTCTTGGCACGTACGCGGTTGCCGATATTGAATTTTGCCGGCGCGGGAGCGGGGCGGGCGAACTTGCCGCGCACCATGATGCGCTCGACCTGACCGAGATCGAACTTGCCGTGCTTGAGCGCCTTGCCTGGCTTCATGGCATGGCCGGCGGCGACCTCCTCGCGGGTGAGGTAGCCCTTCTCAATCAGCATCTCCTCGAGGCCGAGGAACCACTTCTTGTAGTAGGAGCTGGAGAGGTAGACATGCGGCGGGATCGTCTCGCGATAGAAGCGCGAGGTGTCGATGTTGAATGCGCCGGCTGCGCCCATCGCGCGCACCATCGCCAGCACCCGGGATTCCCACTCCTCGTGAAACATCGGCTCGTTCGGCTCTGGCTCGACTTTGCCAAAACCATCCATGCCGCCCATGTCATGCACGCCGTTCACGACGGCGCTCCCGGCGATTTGGGAAAGCCGGTCCCGATCATGGAGTCGCGGGTCACAAGCTCGGCAAGCTGCTCTTCGCTCCAGCCTTCCGTTCCTGCCGGGCGCATCGGCAGCACCAGGAAGCGCGTCTCGGCGGTCGAATCCCACACGCGGATCTCAATGTCCTTGGGCACACTCACGCCGAAATCGGCGAGCACGCCGCGCGGATCCTTCACGGCGCGCGAGCGGTAGGGCGAGGCCTTGTACCAGACCGGCGGCAGCCCCAGCATTTCCCAGGGGTAACAGGAGCAGAGCGTGCACACGACCATATTGTGACGCGAGGGCGTGTTCTCGACCACGACGAGATGGTCGCCGACGCGGCTGACATGGCCGAGCGTGCCGATCGCCTTGCTGCCGTCCTCCAATAGCGCCTTCTTGAAGGCGGGATCGGTCCAGGCCTTGGCGACGACGCGCGCGCCGTTATGCGGGCCGATCTTGGTCTCATAGGCCTGGATGATGGCGTCGAGCGCGGCCGGCTCGACGTAGCCTTTCTCGGTCAAGATCGTCTCGAGCGCGCGCACGCGCAGCTCGGTCTCCGACAATTCCGAATGATCGTGGTCGTGATGATGATGGTCGTGATCGTGGCTCATGGCGCGAAAGATTAAGCGCAATGATCCTGTCCTGTCGAGCGTTCGTTGCGGCGCATCAGGTCCCATATTCGTGACGCCTGATGTGCGCTACGATCCGGCGAAAATCAGGCTTCGGAGGCGCGCCATGAGGGACTTCGTCAAGATCGAGAAAGGTCTCGGGCCGGAGGGGCGGATCGCTGTGGTACGGTTCGATCGTCACGACGGCATCAACGCATTGTCGCCGGAAGCGCTGCGCCAGCTCACTGCGGCGGCGCGCAGCTTCGAGGATGACGCATCGACCTCCGTCGTGGTGCTGACGGGCAATTCGGGCGCGTTCAGTGCCGGCTTCGACCTCAAGGACGACGAAGGGCGATCGCGCAAGGCGATGGATCTCGGCACGCTCAGGCGGCACCTCAAGCTCGGGCCGCGCCTGACGCACGCCTGGCAGGAGATGGAACAGATCACGATTGCGGCGATCGAGGGCTTTTGCGTCGGCGGCGGCGTGGCGCTGGCGGTCGCGCTCGACTTCCGCGTCATGGGGAGCGATGCGCATCTGCGCGTGCCCGAGATCGGGCTCGGCATGAACATGAGCTGGCAGAGCATCCCGCGCATGCTCCATCTGATCGGACCGGCCCGCACCAAGCAGGCGGTGATCCTGGCCGACCAGCGCATCTCTGCTGACGAGGCCTATGAATGGGGCCTGGTGGAGCAGGTGACCGACCCCGGCTATGCCTTCGATGCCGCCATGGAGCTGGCCCGCAAGGTGGCCGCGCAGCCGCCGCTGTCTGTTGCCATGACCAAGCTGACCGTCAACCGGCTCGCGCATGCGCTGGATGATCTCGCCAGCCACATGGACGTCGACCAGTTCGCGCTCGCGAGCTTCAGCGAAGACCACAAGGAGGGCGTCGAGGCGTTCCTGGGCCGCCGCAAGCCGCACTTCAGGGGACGGTAGATGTCGGCCCATTGATCGTGGCACCGACAATCCGTATACGCCGCGCGGGGACAAAACGGCCTGGCCGATGGGCTATTCGCAGTCGATTGAGGGGAGGGCGCATGACCGCCAGTTCGCAGGCACCTGAGGCGAAAGGCTTTCGCTGGAGATTGATGGCACCGCTCGTGGTGTGGCTCGCGATCTATCTGTGGCCGGCGCCGGCGGGCCTCAACGTCAACCAGTGGCACTATTTCGCGGTGTTCGCGGCCGTCATCACCGGGCTCATCCTGGAGTCAATGCCGGTCGGCGCGGTCGGCCTGATTGGCCTCACGGTCGCCGGCATCAGCGGCTATATCGACGCCGATCCCAACAAATCGCTGCGCTGGATGCTGGCGGGCTTTGCCGAGAGCACGGTGTGGCTGATCGTCGGCGCCTTCGTGTTCTCGATCGGTTATCGCAAGAGCCAGCTCGGCCGGCGCATCGCGCTGGTGCTGGTGCGGCGCCTCGGCGCCAACACGCTCGGCCTCGGCTATGCGGTCGCGATGTCCGACTTCCTGCTGGCGCCGGCAACGCCGTCCAACACCGCACGCAGCGGCGGCATTGTCTATCCCATCATCAGCAACATCCCGCGCATCTATGGCTCCGAGCCGGGGCCGACCGCCGGCAAGATCGGCACCTATGTGATGTGGACCGCGTTCGCGGCGACCGCGATCACGAGCTCGCTGTTCTTTACTGCGCTGGCGCCGAACGCGGCGGCGCTGGCGATCGCCAAGAAGACGGTCGGCGTCGATGTGAGCTGGAGCCAGTGGTTCGTCGGCTTCGCGCCGCTCGGCATTCTCTTGATGATTCTGGTTCCGCTGCTCAGCTACGTGGTCTGCCGTCCCGCGGTGAAACGCAGCCCGGAAATCTCCGAATGGGCGGCCAAAGAGCTCGCGGAAATGGGCCCGATGTCGCGCAACGAGTGGATCATGCTCGCGCTGATCGTGCTCGCGATGTTCCTGTGGATCGCAGGCTCGAGCCCGGACATCCACGTACCGATCCTGGGGTCGAACTTCGTCAATGCCACCACCGTCGTGTTCATCGTGATCTCGCTGATGCTGGTTACGGGCGTGATCGAATTCGCCGACATCGTCAGCGAGAAGAGCGCCTGGGAGGTGTTCTTCTATTTCACCTCGTTGTTGACGCTGGCCTCGGGATTGAACGAAATCGGCTTCATCAAATGGTTCGCCAATGAATTCGCAAAGCCGCTCGCGGGACTCTCGCCCTCGACCGCGATGATCCTGCTGGTCGCGTTGTTTTTCTGGATCCACTATTTCTTCTCGAGCATCACCTCACATACGGCCGCGGTGCTGCCGGTCGTGCTTGCGGTCGGCTCCGGCATTCCCGATTTGCCCGTGACCACGCTTGCGATGCTCTGCATGTATTCGCTCGGCCTGATGGGCGTGATCTCGCCTTATGCGACCGGACCTGCGCCGATGTATTACGGCAGCGGCTATATCGGAAAGGGCCAGTTCTGGGGCTTTGGGCTGATCTTCGGCGTGCTCTATTTCGCCGGGCTATTGCTGGTCGTGCTGCCCTGGCTGTCCATGGTCCGGTGAGGCGGGCCTCCGGGGCCGATTCGGGCAGACGAATTTTCTGCTCGCACTGGAAATTGGGAAAGTTTCGCCCAACTCCCCGCAAATATCTGACATTGCAAGAGAGATGGGAAGAGGCGATGGTGCGCTGCAGTGCAGCGTCGTCATCGAGCGCCTGCCTTGGTTCCATCCTTCGTCGCCTGGATCGCGACCTGGGTCTCGTGCGCCTTTTGGGCGGACGAGCTAATCATCGTCCATGAAAGCCGCTTCCATGAATGCGCACCCTTCGCTGCTGATCGGAGAGCCGATCGAGATCCGAAATGCCGCGGCTGGACCGGAGGCAATGGTCCGCTTCGAGACCGTCTCGAAGACCTATCCGGCCTATCGCGGCAAGCCCGGCGTCAACGCGCTGCAAGGCATCGACTTCGCGATCCGACGCGGTTCCATCACCGGCGTAATCGGCCGTTCCGGCGCGGGCAAATCGAGCCTGGTCCGCCTCATCAACGGGCTGGAGAAGCCCACCACGGGCCGTGTGATCGTCGATAACAGAGATATCTCGGCGCTCACGGGGCGCGAGTTGCGGCTAGCGCAGCGGTCGATCGGCATGATCTTCCAGCACTTCAACCTGCTGTCGTCGCGCACCGCAGCCGACAACGTCGCCCTGCCGCTCGAGATCGCCGGCTGGTCGAAAGCCGACATCAAGGCACGCGTGACCGAACTGCTTGCGCTGGTCGGCATTGCCGACAAGCACGACCGCTACCCGTCAGAGCTCTCAGGCGGCCAGAAGCAGCGCGTCGGCATTGCCCGCGCTCTGGCGACGCGGCCAGACGTGCTGCTGTCGGACGAGGCGACCTCGGCGCTCGATCCGCAAACGACGCGCGCGATCCTCGACCTGCTTGCCAACATCAACCGCGAGCTCGGCGTGACCATCGTGCTGATCACCCACGAAATGTCGGTCGTCCGGCAACTCGCCAGGGAAGTCGTCGTGCTGGATGCCGGCCACGTCGTCGAGAGCGGCCATGTCGCCGACATCTTCACCCATCCCAAGCATCCGATCACACAGTCCTTCCTGGCCGAGGTGACCGGCGACAGCCTGCCGGTCTCGCTGGCCAGCCGGATTGTGCAGGCGCCGGGAAGCCAGGTCGTGATCCGCGTCCAGGTGCGCGGGGCAGGGGCCGGCGATACACTGATCGCGCGGCTCGCGCGCGAGGTCGGCCTCGATGTTTCGCTGCTGTCGGCGCGCATAGACGAGATCGGCGGCCAGCAAGTGGGCTCGCTGGTGCTCGGCATTCCCGCCGACGAAGGCGCCGCGATGCGCACGCTCGCCTGGCTCTCTCAGCATCAATTCTCGGCGGAGCGTCTCGGTTATGTCGCCTGAACTCATCAACCTGATCATCCAGGCCACCTTTGAAACCCTGTTCATGGTTGGGATCGCGGCGGCGCTCGGCACCGTGTTCGGCCTGCCGCTGGGCGTGTTCCTGGCGGCCAGCCGCAAGGGCGAGCTGTTTGCGGCCCCCGCCGTCAACGCTGTGCTCGGCATGATCGTGAACGCAACCCGTTCGACGCCATTCATCATCCTGGTGGTCGCGATCATCCCGTTGACGCGGCTCGTCGCCGGCACTTCGATCGGATCGACGGCAGCGATCGTGCCGCTGACGATCGCATCGACGCCCTTCATCGCCCGCCTCGTGGAAGCAGCGATCCGCGAGGTCGATGCCGGACTGATCGAGACCGCATCCTCATTCGGCGCATCGCCGATCCAGATCGTGTTCAAGGTCCTGATCCCCGAGGCGCTGCCGGGCCTGTTGCTGGCGCTCACCCTCGCGGTGGTCAGCCTGCTCGGCTACTCCGCCATGGTTGGCGCAGTCGGCGGCGGCGGGCTCGGCGACCTCGGCATCCGCTACGGCTATCAGCGCTTCATGCCGGAGATGATGCTGGCCGTGGTGGTCGTGCTGATCGCCTTGGTGCAGCTCGTGCAGAGCGCCGGCGACTATCTGGCGCGCCGGGTCAATCGGCGCCTACGACACCGCTGATCCCGATCAGGCCGCCAGCTTGGGCGCGCCGCAGCGTCTCCGACGGGAGTTCGGAGAAGTGGCGCTTGTAGTCGAGCGAGAACTGGCTGAAGTGCCAGAAGCCGTGCTGCACGGCGACGTCGTAGACGGACGCATCGATGCCGCGCTTGAGGTCGCGGCGCGCGCGGTTCAGCCGCATCGCTCGCCAATAATGCATCGGGCTCGTGCCCAGCACCTCATGGAAACAATATCCGAGCTTGCGCGGGCTGGCGCCGACCGTCTTGCAGATCTCGAGCAGTGAAAGCGGGCGATCGCCGCTGCCATGGATCAACTCACGGGCGCGATCGACGGTGCGCTTGCGCGCCACGGCACTACGGCCAGGATCGGCGCAACGCGCCGTCGGCAGCATGTCCATGATTTCGACGAGGAGGGCATCTTCAAGCGCTTGTCGGGCGGCTGGATCGTCGAAACGTTCCGGTGCGGTCGCGATGGTGTCCTGGATCGCGGCGAGATGCGCGCGCAGCCGCGCGACCGGCGCCTCCGCCATCTCCATCGCCCGCAACTGGTGCCAGACCGTGCGCGGCAGCTCGACGTCGAGGCGAGTGGCCAGTTCCTCGATCAGCGCCGCGCTGGTCACGACGCCACGCAACTCGAACGCCTTCGGCGTGCACATGTCGACCTCGGCGTCGATGCAGGTGATGACTTGCGTGCCTGCAACGCAGGCGCCGTTGCAATTCACCTCGCCGTCACCGTGCCAGGGCAGGCCGATGCCAAAGCTACCAGCCCCTAACTGGCCGTATTGGCGGACCTGCTGGCTGGTGATCTCGCGGAACACCTCGACGCGTGGCAGCGAGAGCTGGGTGAAGCTGCCGGCGAATGCGCCGGCGCTGATCTGGTCGTAGCTCAGCCGCCAGCGGCCGAGCGCCGCGCAATGCTCATCCACGTCGGTGCTGCTCGCCTGAAACAGGGTGACAGCCGAGTCTTGAATCGGAGGAGTTGCGCTTAAGGCCATGACGGAATGTCAGAATCTTGTAGCCGTGCAGACAGCAGAACCCCCGCCAGACTGGCACGGCCACGGACCCTGTCCAGCAAAATATTGCCGGATCTCGATAACGCCCGGTCCTGCCCCTGTGCAGTCCTACGCTCTGCCGGTCCGGGTAGCGGCGCCGGAATCGCGCTTCGCGGAGGAATCGAGATGCGACCGACTGAAATCATGCGCGGCAGCCCGCCCGCGCCAGAGGCCCAGGTGACCCGCGCCAACTGGCGCAGCTTTCCCGCCATCCGCTGGGGCTTTACGCACGTTCGCGAAGTGCTGCCGACCGCCGAGATCCGCCGCTCGGCACAGCCGACGCCGATCGCGAGCGCGCCGCGCGAGCTGGCAAAGCTTGGCTTCACCGCACCTGACGGTCAGGCGACCACGATCGAGGCGACGCTCCGCGAGACCTTCGCCGATGCGCTGCTGGTCATGCATCGGGGCACGCTGGTCCACGAATGGTACGGCGACGGTATGAGCGTGGCTACGCCGCATCTGATCTGCTCGATCAGCAAGGCGATATCAGGCACGCTCGGCGGCGTGCTGGCCGCCCGCGGCCTGGTCGATCCCGAGGCGAGGGTGGTGCGCTATGTGCCGGAGCTGGAGAGCTCGGTCTATGGCACCTGCACGGTCCGCAACCTGCTCGACATGGCCGTCGCCATCCAGTTCGAAGAGGACTACGAGGACCCAGCCGGCGACGTTGCGCGCTATCGCTTCTCGTCGGGCTGGGACGTGCCGCCACCGGGCGTCGAGCCCAGTCATCAGCGCGCCTATCTGGCGACGCTACGCGGTACCGGCAAGCCGCACGGCAAGGTGTTCCACTATGTCTCGACCAACACCGAGGTGCTTGGCTGGGTCTATGAGCGCGCCTGCGGAATGCCCTATCACCGCATCCTCTCCGACTATCTCTGGCAGCCCTTGGGCGCGGAGGAGGACGGCTCGCTCACCCTCGATAGCCACGGCATGGGCCGCATCGCCGGCGGCATCTCGGTCACGGCGCGCGATCTGCTGCGCTTCGGCGAGATGATGCGCAATCGCGGCGTGGTGGAGGGACGGCAGGTGGTGCCGGGCTGGTGGATCGACGATATCAGAGAGAACGGCGACCCGAAGGCCTGGGCCGACGGCGACCTCGCCGAGTTCTTCCCGGGTGCGCGCTATCGCAGCAAATGGTTCACGATCGATCCGGCGCGGAACGCGATCACCGGAATTGGTATCCACGGCCAGCACCTCCATATCGATCTCGACTCGGACACCGTCATCGTCAAGCTCGCGACGCAGCCCAAGGCGATGGACGTGCCGGTCGACCAGCGCTGGTTCGCGGCCTTCCGCGCCATCGCGACACACCTGGCTCCGCGCTGACCTCCGGACATCCCCATGCTCGATATAGTCAAAGCCGATTCATCAACGCAGACTGCGACGCCGCATCCGCTCGATCCCTTGACCGCCGAGGAGATCACTGCGGCCTGCACGCTGGTGCGCGCCGAAGCCGCCTCGCCGGAGAATTGCCGATTCCCGACGGTGCGGCTGGAGGAGCCGACCAAGCAGGAGCTGGCCGCTGGCGGCGTAACGCGCCGCGCCTTTGCGCTGACGCTGGACATCGCCACGGGCGAGGCGATCGAGCACATCGTCGATCTCGGCCGCAGCGAGATCGTCGCGCGAAAAGCCATTCCGAACCGCGAGGCGCCCTATGGGCAGCCACCGGTGATGCTGGAGGAGTTCTTCAAGTGCGAGGCCGTGGTCAAAGCCGATTCCGGTTGGCGCGCGGCGATGCACCGTCGCGGGCTCACGGACAAGGATATCGAGCTGGTCCAGGTCGACCCGTTTTCCTCTGGCTTCTTCGATTTCGACTATGAGCGCGGCGCCCGCATCGTCCGTGCCGTAAGCTTCTTTCGCGAGCACCCGCAGGACAACGGCTACGCCCATCCGATCGAGGGCGTGGTCGCGGTCGTCGACCTGATCGGGGGCAGGGTGATCGACCTCACCGATGAGGATCCGGTCGTACCGATCCCGCGCAAGAAGCGGAACTATGGCGCGCATGAAGTTGCGAACCCGCGTACCGACATCAAGCCGCTGCATATCGAGCAGCCGGAAGGGCCGAGCTTTCGCGTCGACGGCTGGAAGGTCGACTGGCAGAAATGGAGCTTTCGTGTCGGCTTCACACCGCGCGAGGGATTGGTGCTGCATCAGCTCGCCTATCAGGACGGGATGCGCAAGCGCTCGCTGATCCATCGCGCCAGCGTCACCGAGATGGTGGTGCCCTACGCCGATCCGACCGCCAATCACTTCTGGAAGTCGGCGTTCGACGCCGGCGAATACGGCCTCGGCATGCTCGCCAATGCGCTCGAGCTCGGCTGCGATTGTCTCGGCAACATCCACTATTTCGACGTGCCGGCGGCCGACAACAACGGCAAGCCCTTCGTCATGCAGAACGCCATCTGCATGCATGAAGAAGACTACGGAATTGCCTGGAAACACTACGAATTCCGCAATGGCCTGTTCGAGGTGCGCAGGTTCCGGCGGCTCGTGATCTCGTTCTTCGCGACCGTCGGCAATTACGATTACGGCTTCTACTGGTACCTCTACCAGGACGGCACGATTCAGCTCGAGACAAAACTCACCGGCATCATCCAGACCGCCGCCGTGCCGTCGGGTGAAAAGTACAAATGGGGCGGAATGGTCGACGACAACCTGGGCGGGCCGACGCACCAGCATTTCTTCAACGTGCGCCTGCACATGGATCTCGACGGTGGCGGCAACACCGTGACCGAGCATGAGTTCGTGCCGCGGCCCTGGGGCGCGGACAATCCCCACGGCAACGTATTCGATACCACCACGCGCGTCCTCTCACGCGAGCGCGACGCTGCCGCCGTTGCCAATGGCGAGACCGGCCGGTTCTGGAAGATCAGCAATCCCAACGAGATCAATTCGGTCGGCAATGCGCCCGCCTACAAGCTCGTCGTCAATCCGAGCCCGCTGATGCTGGCGCAGGAGGGCAGCTACGTGCGCAGGCGCGGAGGCTTTGCCACCAGGCATGTCTGGGTGACGGCATTCGATCCGGCCGAGAAATACGCCAGCGGCGATTATCCCAACAACCATGCCGGCGGCGATGGTTTGCCGCGCTACGCCGCGCAAGACCGCAACATCGAGAATGCGGATATCGTGCTGTGGCACTCGTTCGGCCACACTCATATCTGCAAGCCCGAGGATTTTCCGATCATGCCTGTCGAGTATGCCGGCTTCGTGCTGAAGCCGACCGGCTTCTTCGCGGCCAACGCGGCCTTCGACATCCCGCCTGATCGCAACAGCCGCAGTGTGCTGACCGGCGAGCAGAGCGGCTCGTGCTGTCAGAAGGGTTAGCGGAGCGGGGCCCCGGCAGACTCATGCGCGTTCGGCTCGGCCGGCGGCAAGGCAATCGAGGCGGAGCCTGCCACGAGGCTGTCGAGATCGACCAGAAACAGATCCGCCATGTGGGTGAGCTGGTGGAGAGGGATGCTGATCTCGCCGCTCTCGACGCGCAAGATGTATTCGGGCGAGACGCCGACGAGGTTGGCAATCTGGGCAGGGCATGGTGAAGGATCGGTTCTCCAGCGGCTGGGCAACCGTAGTGGATGAACCTTCGGGCCCGGCACGGCCACAAAGACTGGAGATCGCTCCCTGGCTTCCCGGACTTTGCAATGAGATCGCTTGCCTTCCTCTGCCTGTTTGCCTTCGCCACTTCAGCGCATGCGGCCTCTTCCGAGCAGCACTATCTCGACCTGCGCGACCGCTACATCGCGAAGTTCTCGAAAGCCAAGGAGAACGACGAGACCTACAAGCAGCACGATGCGGCGCTGAACGAGCTGACCGGCGTGTTGCGCGGCCTGGTGGGCCCGGTCACGATCAAGGGGCTTGCGGCCGACGGCAAGTCCAATGTCGACACGCTGTTCAAGGGCGACATCGGCTTTGGCCATCTCGACGGGCTCGGCTTCGCCACCGAAGGCGACAAGCAGCAGGCCGTGGTGACCACGAAGTCCCTGCTGAAGCACTGGCTTGCCGAACATCGCAAGGACGGCATGCCGCAGGAGATGGATGCGGCATTTCGGTCGGACCGCTTCTACTATCAGGCGATCCAGGACGCTGCCTTCGCCAAATATGCCGAGCTGCCGATCACCAAGCCAGCATCTGCGAGCGTCGCTGTCGCCGTTCTCGGCATCCGCGGCAATGGCGACCTCAAGGGACCGCCGCATGAAATCGACGTGGTCGCGATCCAGGACGACAAGGTCTACTTCCTTGCGGCAACCGAGGCCGTGACGACGGCCGAGATCCCGGCTTGCGAGAAGGTCTGGAAGCAGATGATGGCGCGAAAAGTCCCGCGGGATTCCATGGCTCTGGAAGACCAGGCGATGGACGCCTACACCAAGTGCTTCGCCAGGGAAGCGCCCAGCCAGAGCTGGTTCGCGGCAACCGTCAAGAAGGCGCAGAGCCAACTCGAGCTGCTGCCGCTGCGTTAGATCGGGGGCGATCGCCGTGACTTGAATGCGCCGTTCGCCATGCGACGGTGGCCGGACAGCACGGTTCGCTTTGCGAATCTGCCGATGGACGAGGAAAAGAGCGCAAGTTCGAGCACGCCGTAGAGCGCGAGTACCATCAGCGCCTTGATCGCTTCATTGGTCATCTTGGTGCCCTCCGCCAATTCGATCTAGATCGGATGCTTTTCCAGTCGGGCCAGCTCGGTAAGAGCATGGCCAGGATGAGGCTTGGAGACAGTCTGGGTCGCCATGGCTCGCGCGTTGACATCAGGATGGGTCAGGCGGGCGGTCAACGTTATCGCCATGATCGCAATACTGGTGAGCAGAACGGAGACAACGACCTTCACGTGGGTTGCCTTATCTGCGGTATAAATCGAGTGATTCATTGCAGGCTCCATCGTCAACGAGCCGAATGCGTGCTGGCCGAATGCTTTTTAGCGGGTCAGTCGGGCGGCCGAAATTCGGGCTCATCACCTAAGGAACTGTCCGTAGGACCGCGCCAAGGCGCGAGGCTCGCGACCAGCGCCGCGTTGACGTGAGTGTCGACCTGGGTGTTGACCTTGGTGTTGACCTGGGTCAAGCGGAAGCCACCGCTGCACCGGTAACGTTTGCATCCTGGCCGACGTCAATGGGAGCAGCCGGTGGAGCCTGAACAAATATCGCGCAAGCAGACCATAGCGATGGCCCTGATCTTCGCGGGGGGCATGCTGCTCGTCTTGTTGCAGTTCATTTCGACGGCGTACAATTCGATCGAGACCATCCCCTACAGCCAGTTTGAGCAACTGCTCGCCCAGGACAAGCTCGCCGAAGTTTCCGTCGGTCAGGACACAATCCTGGGAAAGTTGAAGGAACCGCTCGCGAGCGGAAAATCAGCATTCGTCACCGCGCGGGTTGATCTGGCCCTGGCCGAGAAGCTCGCGGCAAAGGGCGTCAGCGTGACCGGCGTTCCGGCAAGCGGCGGGCTGCAAAGCCTGCTGTCCTGGATTTTCCCGGTCATCGTCTTCTTCCTGATCTGGTTCTGGCTCGGTCGCAGTGTCACCGGCGGCCAGGGCTTCGGGGGATTGATGGCGATCGGGAAGTCCCGCGCCAAGGTCTATGTCGAGAAGGACATCAAGGTCACCTTCGCCGACGTCGCCGGCGTCGACGAGGCGAAGTTCGAGCTGCAGGAAGTCGTTTCATTTCTGAAGGACCCCAAGAGCTACGGCCGTTTGGGCGCGCACGTGCCGAAAGGCATCTTGCTGGTTGGGCCGCCGGGCACCGGCAAGACCTTGCTGGCCCGCGCGGTCGCGGGCGAGGCCGCTGTCCCGTTCTTCTCGATCTCCGGTTCGGAATTCGTCGAGATGTTCGTCGGAGTTGGCGCTGCGCGCGTTCGGGACCTGTTTGAGCAGGCCCGCAAGGCTGCCCCGTGCATCATCTTCGTGGATGAGCTCGACGCGCTGGGACGCAGCCGCGGGCCGCTGTCGGTCGGCGGCTATGACGAGAAGGAGCAGACCCTCAACCAGCTGCTGTCGGAGCTCGATGGGTTCGATCCGAGCGCCGGCGTGATCCTGCTCGCAGCCACCAACCGCCCCGAGATCCTGGATCCGGCGCTGTTGCGCGCCGGCAGGTTCGATCGACAGGTCCTCGTGGACCGGCCGGACAAGACCGGACGCGTCGCCATTCTCAAGGTGCACGTCCGCAAGATCCACATGGGCGAGGATGTCGACCTCGACAAGGTCGCCGGCCTCACGACCGGTTTCACCGGCGCCGATCTTGCCAACCTCATCAACGAGGCCGCGATCGCCGCGACCAGGCGGAACGGCGAGCAGGTCTCGTTCGCCGATTTTGTTTCGGCGATCGAGCGGATCGTAGCCGGGATCGAAAAGAAGAGCAGGGTGCTCGGCGCGAACGAGCGGCGCAGGGTTGCGTACCACGAGATGGGACATGCCCTCGTCGCGGCAAGCCTGCCCGGCGTCGATCCGGTGCAGAAGGTGTCGATCATCCCACGCGGGATCGGGGCGCTGGGATACACCATCCAGCGTCCGACCGAGGACCGGTTCCTGCTCACGATCGAGGAGCTGAAGAACCGTATTGCCGTGCTGATGGGAGGACGCGCGTCCGAGCGCCTGATTTTCGACGGCGCCATTTCGACCGGCGCCGCCGATGATCTTCAACGGGCGACCGAAGTCGCCATCGAGATGGTGACCAAATACGGCATGGACGAGACCGTCGGGCAGCGCACCTATGCACCAAAACCGCAGGCCTTCATGGCTGCCACCCAGGATGCGATCGTGGCGGCTGCGGAAGCGACCGGCCGTGAGATTGATCTTGCCGTGCGGAACCTGGTCGAAGAGGGCGACCGTCGCGCCCGCGATATCCTGCAACGGCGGCGAGCCGAGCTTGATGCCGGGGTCGCGTTGTTGATCGCCAATGAGACGATAACTGCGGAGCAGTTTGCGCCGTTGCTCGGCAAGCCCCCCGAGGCCGCCGATCGAACGCCGACGCGCAGTTCAAGGGCAATATCGGCTTCGGCCATCTCGACCGGCTAGGATTCGCCGACGCTCTTCGCGTCAGACGATTTAGCAGCCGCTACGCGGCGATGTCGATCGATTGACCGGCGTCATTGATCAGATACACGCGATCGATGTCGACCCTTGGCAGCAACGATCGAATCTGCTCGTCCGGCATGAAGCTGAACGCCGTCGATAAGGCATCAGCCGCGGTCGCGCTGCGGGACACAGTGGTCACGCTGCGATAGCGGTGAGCGCATCCGCCGGTTTGCGGATCGAACAGGTGGTTGAATTGTGCCCTGGGGTCGAACCTGAAGCCATAATTGCCCGAGGTGGACACCGCACGGTCGACGATCGGCAGCACCGCTTTCGTCTGGCCCTCGATATCCGGATCGGCAATGCCGACCTCCCATGATCGTCCGTCCGGTCGCGCGCCAATCGCCCGAGCTTCCCCCATATCGACCAGGCTGTGGGTGACGCCGTGGGCGCGCAGCAGATCCACCACCTTGTCCGTGACATAGCCCTGCGCGATGCCATTCAGGGTGATGGCCATGCCGCGGGGTATCACGATGCGGTCGCGGCCGACCGTCATACGGTCGCTCCCGACGCGCGCCAGCGCGGCGTGGATCGCAGCCGCTGCCGGGCCGGCCGGGTCCGCATCATCCTGCGCGAAATGGCTGGCATAGAGGTCCCACAGCGGCTGCACGGTGACATCGAACAGTCCGCCTGTCAGGCGGGAGTAGTGCTGCGAGGCCGATAGCAGATCGACCATCTCGGCAGCTGGATCAACCAGAATCCCGGTGCGGTTCAATTCGACCAGCGCAGAGTCGTTCAGGTAAAGGCTGAACAGCCGCTCGAGCCGGCGCGCCTCTGCGCAAGCCAGCGCGATCAGCCGGTCCGCACGGCTGCGGTCCTCGCAGTGAACCTCCATCGTCGCGACCGCACCCAGCATCGTGCCTCGCCAGACAGTCGGCACGACCTCGGCATGAATGGAGCGCCCGCCGGACAGCAGGCTGAGGCCCGCCGCTGCGGCACTGATCCGGATGAAGCGTCGGCGCGTCGGCATTTGCATCATGGTTGCCCTTTCGATCGCTCGCCCGGCAGCCCATCAGTTGCGTCGGACGTGGCGTCAATGTTGGCGGTCGCCGACGTCAAGACGTAGTCGCGGGGCACATCGTCGAACCCGACGATCCTGCCGCCATTTTCGGCAGCGAATTTCTCGGCTGCGCCGCGATCGGAGAACGGAACGGCCTCATCCCCTCCCATGCCGCTTCTGACCCGGCTTTCGATCACGAACAGCGCCTTGCGCGCCTCGACCCAGTTGTCGGGGCCGGGCTTGTCCCAACTCGGCGCTTTGGCCATGTCCGAGACGTAGATCGCCTGAATGTCCTTCGGCTCATCCGGCAGTTGGGTAAAGGCGAGCGTATCGCGCACCGACGAGAACCAGACGGGTTCTATGAGGCTCGCGACGAAGATGTGCCCTTTTGGTCCCGGATGCTCGAGCACGTTCATGCCGCAATAATGACCGATGTCCTCCGCGGTCATCCGCTGCGGCGGCGGAATTTTTGCCGCCTGTTTCTCGTTGCAGCCCGTAAGCGCGAGCGGCAGCAGCAATGCGCAAGCCATGACCCACTGTCTCATAGCTCCCTCCGCGAGAAAGCGAGCGCGGCAAATGCCAGCGGGACCGCGGTCCAGCAGAGCAGGGCGGCCAGAAGAACCGGCGCCGTCAGCGACGTGCTTTGCGTCAGGCCGGCCATGCCGGCAAATGTGCTGACATTGGCGAATCCGGTCAGATTGATCAGCCGGTAGGCGTCGGTCGGGTTCGACAGCAGCAGAGCGTTAAGTGCGGTTGCGGAGATGTTGCGTCCCTGGTCGAGCGCAAGCACGCCCAACAGGGCCATATCGTAGATCAAGACCAGCAGCAGCCACAATCCGATGCAGATGCCAGCCGCCGTTCCCCGGTCACGGACAAGCGCACTGACCAGATATCCGATCGCCACGAAAGCTGCTCCCAGCAGCACTGAGGAGCCGATCATGGCTACGAAGGCCAGCAGGCTATCGGTATCGATGCGGCTGCCGGCCGCCGCCAATGCGCCGACGGCAAGCCCATAGCCGAGGCTGGTGGCGAAGGCGAGGACGGCGAGATGGCCCAGGAATTTGCCGAGCAACACCTGCCATCGCGCGACCGGATAGCTCAGCAGCAACAGCATCGTTCCGCGCTCCATCTCGCCGACGATGGCGTCATGGGAGATCAGAAGCGCAATCAGCGGAATGAGAAAGATCGTCAGGCTCGACAGGCTGACGATGACCACGTCGAGCGTGCGAACGCCGACATTCCCGGTTGGCGCGCTGCCGAGAAAGCTCAGCGATAGCGCAAGCCCGGCAAGCAACAGCGTCGCGGCAAGCACCCAGCGATTGCGGATGGCCTGGTGGATCTCCTTGGCTGCAACGATCAGGACATTCATGGTGCCTGCTCCGATTGCCTGAGGAAATGAGCGTAAAGCTCATCCAGGGAGGGCGGGATCACGTCGACATCCTCGACGGAATTGCCCGAGGCCGTCGCGCGATGCAGGAGCTCGATTTTCCGCTCCGGCGCGGCGTCGATCTCGACGATGTGGCCGTTCAGGCGGCGGCAGGTTGCATCCTGCGGGGCCCAGCCCGGCAGCTCGCTCTGAGCAAGGCCCGAAACCTTGAGACGGATCCTGGTGGGCAACTGGGCGAGGCGGCGCAGCTCTGCGATCGATCCGTCCGCGACCTTGAGGCCGCGATTCATGATGATCACCCGGCCGGCGCGCTCCTCGAGCTCGGTGAGCGCGTGGGACGACAGCAGCACTGTCGCACCTTCGGCGGCAAGTCGCTGAATGACCTCGTAGAAGGTCTGACGCAGCTCCGGATCAAGCCCGGTGGTCGGCTCGTCCAGCAGCAGCACCCGCGGACGTCCGATCAACGCCTGCGCAAGTCCGAGGCGCTGGCGCATGCCCTTCGAATAGGTGCCGACCCGGCGGCGGCTGGCTGCTCCTAGTCCGACGGCGTCGAGCAGATCGAGTGCCGCCGCCACCGGCTCGCGCTTCAGCCTGGCATAGAAGGCCTGCGTCTCGCGGGCGGTCAGCGCTGCATCGAAGGAGACGTTCTCGGGCAAGTAACCGAGTTGGCGGCGGCCCGCGAATTCGCCAGCCGCGGGATTGTCGCCAAGCACCTCGATCGAGCCGCTGGTCGGCCGGATCAGCCCCAGCATGAGTTTCATGAGCGTGGTCTTGCCGGCGCCGTTGTGGCCGATCAGGGCCACCAGCTCGCCTTGGTGGAGCTCGAACGAGGCGCCGCGGACGGCTTTCACGCTGCCGTAGTCTTTCGTCACGTCGGAGATGCGTACCGTCTTCATCATCGTGCCTCCTTGGCCGTGCGGCGCGGGGGCGGGGAGATCAGAGGGTGGCTGTCGACGACGCCTCCCGGCAGCAGGGCCGGGAATTGCGCCTGCGCCCAGCGGATCACCTGGACGGCAGGGCTGTTGATGAGGACCTTTGCAGCGGGCGCGGTCCACAGCACGCGATCGATGAGATCGTTCGGCCGGTACGCCGTATCGGCGATTCCGTCCCCGTTGAGGTCAAAGGCCGGATTGTCGCTCCAGTAGTTGCCGCGCCCGCCGGTCGACCAGTCCAGGTTCCGCGTGCCGACATATTTCACCTGGTTGGCATTGTTAACGAAGGCATTGCCCGTGATCTCGTTGCCTTCGGAGCCGGCGGTGAAGTGCACGCCGATGGCGCAGTTCTCGAACCAGTTGTTGCGGAACTTGTTGTGGTTGGCATTGTAGATGAACACGCATTTTTCCGGGCCGCTCCGAAGCGGGCGTGCCCGCACCGGCTCCGGAAGCATCCCCCGCTCGTCGTCAGGCCCACTGTCCGTCCCGTCAATCATCGAGCTCAGCGGGCCGCCCGTGACGCGGTTGCCGTTGATCTCCGCGTAATTCGCGTAGTTGAACAGGAAGCCGTGGTCGCGATCGTGATCGGAGACATTGCCGCGGATCACCAGCCGGTTCGAATACATGATGGCATAGCCGACATGATTGCCGGTCGACACGTTGCCGCTGACTTCGCTGTCGTTGGTGTACATGTAGTGGATTGCGAAGCGGACCTGGTCGAAGCGATTATTGATGAAGCGGTCCTTGCTGCTGGAGATCGAGAAGATGCCGTCCCGGCCATAGCGGAATGTGTTGTCCGCGATGGTGACGTTGGGCGCATTCCAGAGCGAGATGCCGTTGCCGGCTTCGCTGAGACGCCCGCCGCGCAGGCCTTCGATATCATTGCGGCTGACCCTGGAGCCCCGGGCGCCGTGCACATAGACGCCGAACAGGTTTTCCACGAAATGATTGTCTTCGATCGTCGCGCGTTCGGCGGTCTTTTCCAGGAAGATTCCGGAATTCATCGCCTGTAGATCGCGTCCGGACCGCCGGATGGTCACGCCACGAACCGTGACGTCCGGCGCGCTGACCGTGACGACGTTGGCCGCGCCGTCACCGTCGAGCACCGCTGCTTGTTGGCCGATCAGTTGCAGGGGGCGATCGATCCGAAACGAACCGTGATATTCGCCCGGCGAGAGCTCGACGACGTCGCCGGCGCGCGCGCCATCCAGCAGCGCCTGCAACGGCTGACCCGGCGCAGCCGTCAGAATCTCCGCATTGGCGAAACCGGATACCCCGGCGGCAACCAGCGCCGCCGGGAACATGCGCAACAAGACGTTCACGAGCTGGCTCCCGTCAGACCGACTTCGGCTCGACGAACATGCGGCCCTTCATCTCCATGTGCATGGCGTGGCAGAACCAGGAGCAGTAATACCAGTAAACTCCCGGCTTGCTGGCCGTGAACGTGACGGATGCGGTCGCCATCGGCGCGATTTCCATCTGGATGCCGTAGTTCACGATGCAGAAACCGTGCGTCAGATCCTCGACCGCATCGATGTTGGTGATGAAGACGGTCACCTCGTCACCCTGTTTGACATCGAACTTCTCGAGGCCGAACGCCGGTGCGGTCGAGGTCATGTAGACGCGCACCTTGTTGCCGTCGCGAATGATCTTCGAATCCGCCTCCAGATTGACGCCATCCGCCTTGGCCTGCTTGACCGCATCGGCAAACATCGGATCCGCGCGGTCCCATATCGAGATCGGGTTGATCTTGGAACGGTGGACGATGGTGGCGTCATGCGGCTCGGCGAAGCTCGGGCCGTCGTGCACCAGCTTCATCTGGTCGCCTGAGATGTCGATCAGCTGATCGTTCTCCGGTTTGAGCGGCCCGACGTTCAGGAAGCGGTCCTTCGAGAACTTGTTCAGCGAGATCAGCCATTTGCCGTCAGCCTCCTTGGTCTGCCCCATGGAGCTGTGGTTGTGGCCCGGCTGATAGTGCACATCGAGCTTCTGGAGGATGGGATTGACCTTTTCTCCTTTGAAGGCTCGCCTGGCCAGATCGATGTTCCATTTGACGACCTGGCTGTCGAGGAACAGGGTCGTATAGGCGTTGCCCTTGCCGTCATAAGCCGTATGCAACGGTCCGAGGCCGAGTTCGGGCTCGGCGACCACGACGTCGCGCGGCTTGATCTTGTCGTCGAACAACTGGTCGAACAGCCGTACGTCCATCACGGTCACGGTCGGCGAAAGCTTTCCGGCTGCCACGATGTGAATACCGTCCGGCGCCGTGTTCATGCCGTGCGGATTGTTCGAGACCGGAACGTAGCGCGTGTAGGCCGATCCCTTGCGGCCGTCGATCACGGGCACGCCGTTCATCTCCTTGAAGTCGCCTTTCTTGACGGCTTCCTCAATGCGCTTGATGTTGAAGATGACGACCCAATCCTGCTCGTTGGCCGTCATTTCGGCCAGCGTGACGCCTTCCTCGCCGTTGTAGCAGGTCGAGAAGGCGTACTTGCCCTGGTAGTCGGCGTCGACGTTATCGAGATTTCCGCTGACGATCACCTGCCAGGCGACTTTCATCGTGTCACCATCGATCGCACTGAAGATCGACCGATATTGTTTGGGATCGTCGAGGATCTTGCCGTCGTTGGGCAGGGGCACACCATCCTCGCCGTTGGCGAACACATATCCGGTGCGCGGATATTTCTGCACTCTCAAGCCATGGACCGTATGCTGGTTGGGCAGCTCGATGATCTTGTCGCACTTCATGACGTCGAGCCGCACCCGCGCGACGCGCGTGTTGGCCTTGTCGTTCATGAAAGCATAGCGGCCGTCATAAGTGCCGTCCGTGAAGGAGATGTGCGGATGGTGGAGGTCGCCGTTCATGAACGTGCCGCCGCGAGTCTTGAGGAATTCGCGCGTGGCGGGCTGCAGTCCCTCGGTCAGAACCTTGAGGCTTTCATTGGTCAGGCCCCAGCCGGTCGCGCTGCAGCGATTGAACACTGGCACACGCATCAGTTCGCGCATCGAGGGGAGGCCGACGATCCGCATCTCGCCGGACTGGCCGCTCGAGAAGAACACGTAGTACTCGTCGAGTTCGCCAGGCGCCACTTCGGTTTTCTGCACGGCCGATCGCGCCGGGGGCGCCTTCGGGGCCGCGTTTGTTTGGGCATCGGCGCTCGAAACGAACCCGCCACCGCCCTTCACTGAGGCGCCGCCCGCCAGGCCGATGCCCGCAGCAGCCGCTGTCGTTCCCAGCACCGTTCGTCGACTGACGCCCTTTGCTTTGTCGTTCTCACTCATGATTGCCTCCTCGGCTTTCGGTTTCAGGTTTCGGGTGGAGAGGTGACGGGTGGAGAGGTGACGGGTGATCGGCTGACAGGCTTGCCGCCAGCGGTGATGACGGTCGCGGGACCTTTGCCGCCCGAGCGCATCGAGGGCGACGCCAACGCCTGACGCTTCTCGCGCTTCAGCCGCACCTGGATCATGTGCGGGCAGCGATGGTCGTCGTAATAGAGTTCCTGGCAATGCATGCAGTAGATGCATTCGTTGACGTTGATATGTCCCTCGGGATGGATCGACTGCACCGGACACTCCTTGGCGCAGCGCTGGCATGGCGAGCCGCATTCCTGCCAGCGGCGAAGCCATTCGAACGTCCTCATGCGTCCGGGAATCGCGAGCGCCGCGCCGAGCGGACAAAGGTAGCGGCAGAAGAATCGCTCGATGAAGAGGCCGATCACGAGCAGCGCCACTGCGTAGAGGACGAACGGCCACTGTCGTGCGAATTTCAGGATGATGGCCGTCTTGAACGGTTCGACTTCCGCGAACCGTTCGGCCATGTCGACAGAGTAGAGCGACAGGCCGAACAGCCCCAGGAAGATGATATATTTGATCGGCCAGAGCCGCTCGTGCAGTCCCCATGGCACGGTGATTTGCGGCACCTTCAACCATTTGGCGACCTGGTTGGTCAGCTCCTGCAGCGCGCCGAAGGGACATAGCCAGCCGCAGAACGGACCGCGGCCCCAGAACAGGAGGCCCCCGGCCGTCGCAGCCCAGAGAATGAAGATCAGCGGAGCGGCAAGGAAAAATTCCCAGTGAAAGCCGGTCACCAGCGCGTTGGTGAAGGTGACGACGTTGACCACGGAGAGCTGGGCGTTTGCGTACCAGCCGAGCCAGACCAGAACGAAGACGAGAAAGCCTCGCCGAACCCAGTTGTAGAAGACCGGTCGGCGCACAAGCAGATTCTGGAAAAAGAAGATGCCGGTGAGGGCGGCCAGCATGAACGCTGTTATGGCGACCGAGACGGTGTTCGCACCCCAGATCCGCATCCAGAGCGGCTCATCCGTCTCTGGCGCCGGGGCGGCTGCGGCCGTGGCCTGCGCTGCAGGGGGAGCAGCACTCTCCGGCACGGTCACCGCACGCTGCTCGCGACGCACGTATTTGTCGGGCAGGGTGTAGTTGACGTCGAATGTCAGGAAGGCCTTGTCGTGTCCGCCCAGGCTTCGCTGCACGAGCAACTTCAGTTGCCAGGCCTGCGTCGGATCAAGCGTGAACTCGGGAGGCGTGACGAACAGTGCGATTTCCTTGAACTCGGGAGCGCCCGCAGCCTCCAGCGCGCCTAGCCGCGTATGATTGCGGTCGCGAAACCGGGTGCTGTTGCCGTCCTGCAAGATCTCGATGCGATCGAAGATGCCGCCGCGAACATAGGCCGACCCTTTGAAGGAATAGGTGCCATTGCCGGCGACAATGATGGCCTGCTGGCCCGGCTTCAGCCGGTCCTTCAGCCGTTGATAGCCATCCTCGCCCAGCAGGCTGCGACCGATCGTGGGCGCGGTCACCAGCGCGGCGTAAAGGTCAATGAAGCTGTCGCTCGCATCGCCCGGCTCAGGGTACTGGCTCGCTGCAGCGTTCCCGGACTTGGCAAAGGCCTCGTTGACGTCGCCAATCCCGAGATGAAGCCGGCGCACCGAGCCGTCGCCGACGAGACTCTCCCAGTCGCGCACGTCGCTTTGTGCAAGATCGAGAGTCTTGATGACCGGGGGTAGGGCCGCCGACGCCGCGGCGCCGTCTCCGCCGCCGATACGACCGCTTCGGATGAGCTTGGATGCCGCACGGACAATGCTGTCGCTCATCACCAGCACCGTGACGGTCGCGCCGCTGACAATGTCGACTTGCGGCGGGCTCTCGGCCCCGCTTGCGACCGGCTTCATGTCCTTGCCGATCAGCGAGTTCATGGCCGCGACGATGCGTGCCTCAGGAATGCCGACCAGCACGATCGGCTCCTTGTGGTCGACAAGCTTTACGCCGGTGAGAACGCCCTTCGGATCGATTCCCGCCAATATGTGAATCGGCTTGCCCGAGTAGCCGACGGCGTTCGCGAAGTCGGAGTTGAGGAAGACAAATCCCTGGAGCTGGTCGCCGCGGTAGACCGGAACAATGGGCGGATCGCCTTGCGGCGAGCCAAAACGATCCGCACCAGGGAAAAAGTCAGCGGGTGCGAGCTTCGGCAGGTATGTTTGCAAGTCGCCGGCGGCGAATGCAGGCGAGATGTACGCCAAACACATCAACAGCAAGCCTGCGAGCGCGTGCGCTGCACGTCTTGCGAAGCCGGTATCGTGATGCGGCTGCTGCGACATTTCGAGTCAAACGCGATCTGCGCGGCCGAGCGGGCCGCGCGTGCTGAAGGATTCTTCGTTGATGATTTGTCGCCGCTGACGTGTAAAACTCATCGTCCACGACCGCATCTGTCAACTCCGCAAAACTCCTTAGGTGCATGTGGAGCCGAATTAGTCGTCTGCATCTGGAGCCCTCGTCATGCCATTCCTACGCACGTCATTGCTGAGTGCTGAGCCCGGTGGTGTACCGGCGTCTCTCGACGAGCTGTTTGCGCTAGCGCATGGAATGGAGCAGGAGGCGGCAAATCGATACGACGATTTGGCCGAAGAGATGCGCAAGCAAGGCAAGCATGATCTCGCCGACGTGTTCGCGAACTTGGGTTCCGCCGAGCGCGAGCACGTCGACAGCGTCGCGCAATGGTCACAATCACGCCGCGGCAAGGTTCCCGATCCCGCTCTCGTGCGCTGGCAGACGCCCGAAGCGATTGATCCGGAAGCTGCCGCGGAGGTGAAGACATCCCGCTTGATGACGCCGTATCGCGCGCTCGCGATGGCCGTCCGCAACGAGGAACGAGCCTTCGCGTTCTGGTCCTATCTCGCGGCCTATTCCAGTGATCCCGAGATCAAGAAGGCGTCCGAAGCCATGGCGAGGGAGGAACTCGGCCATGTTGCCGTACTGCGGAAGGAGAGGCGCCGCGCTTACCATCGCGAGCACGCGCGGGAACCCGCCGCGGGATCTGGGACCGCAACACCGCAGATCAATGCGCGGACGCTCGAGCTTCGCCTGGCCAACCGGCTGGCTGATCTCGCGCGACATATGAGCGGGCCAAGCGCGGTCCGTACGCGGGAGCTCCACGACGAGACGGCAAGGATGGCCGACGCCGCCGCTGGTGTCGGCCGCTTTCCGGCCTCGCTCGAAAATAAGGATTCGCTGGAGATCGCCGAGGCCCTGGTCGACAGCTATCTCGACGGGGCCGAACGCTCGGATGACGCTGCCCGGACCGAAGTCCTGCAACAGATGGCGGAGAGGGCGATCTCCAGGTTGGCCTGGCTCCGTTCTCTTTCGGCGGACTAGCGCCCGCGGTTAGCGGTCAAGGCCTGCTCCCGCCGGTGTCGGACACCTGCTTGGCATGTTGCCAGCCGGTTGGCACGTCGGCGTAGTTCGCTTTGGATGCCGCGACTCGATCGACTTCCGAAACGGACTGCACTGGCTCGAGCCGGCGCGGGTCTGTTTGTGAAGGGGCAAGGGGCCAACAGAATCTCGATTTGGGGAAAGCAATCACGCGCAGCCCTGATTGGCCAAGCCATATCTGTAATTCGCATAAGGTATATTATGGAATATATTTATATATAATCCAATCAGATATTTAGCCGAAATTGCTATCATGGCGCTTTTGCTCCTGCGCGATTTCCGGCTGCGGGTTTGTCCAGCCTGTCAGCGCTTGACGGCTACTGTGCATGGGGTTGTTTTTCAGATTTTGCATCGGGCCGATGTCTTCGAAAGCCGATATTGCCGCGACCTTGTCCGGCTGCAATAAGCGAGCTTCGCGAGATCGCAGATGACCTTCAGGCCCGACGTCCGTATGGTTTGCGTCTCACAACAAGAACAATCCTTTTGAGGAAGCAGACCCATGAGTTTTTCCCGCCGCGCGCTTCTCAAGGCCTCCGCCGCGACCGCCGTTTTTGGCGGCGTCAGCGCGCCCTATGTGGCCCGTGCCCAGGCTGCCGAGTTCACCTACAAATACGCCAACAACCTGCCAGACAGCCATCCGCTGAACGTCCGCGCCAAGGAGATGGCTGCGGCCATCAAGAGCGAGACTGGCGGCAAGTTCGACCTCCAGATCTTCCCGAACAACCAGCTTGGCTCGGACACTGACATGCTGAGCCAGATCCGTTCCGGCGGCGTCGAGTTCTTCACGCTGTCCGGCCTGATCCTGTCGACCCTGGTGCCGGCAGCGTCCATCAACGGCATCGGCTTCGCATTCCCGGACTACGACACGGTCTGGAAGGCCATGGACGGCGACCTCGGCGCCTATGTCCGTGGCGAGATCAAGAAGGCCGGCCTCGAGGTCATGGACAAGATCTGGGACAACGGCTTCCGCCAGACCACGTCGTCGACCAAGCCGATCACCAGCCCGGACGATTTCAAGGGCTTCAAGATCCGCGTGCCGGTCTCGCCCCTGTGGACCTCGATGTTCAAGGCGTTCGATGCCGCGCCCGCCTCGATCAATTTCGCCGAGGTCTATTCCGCGCTTCAGACCAAGATCGTCGAGGGCCAGGAGAACCCGCTGGCGATCATCTCGACGGCAAAGCTCTATGAAGTGCAGAAATACTGCTCGCTGACCAACCACATGTGGGACGGCTTCTGGTTCCTGGCCAACCGGAGAGCCTGGGAAAAGCTCCCACAGGATGTGCGCACCATCGTCGCCAAGAACATCAACACCGCCGCCATCAAGGAGCGTGAGGACACCGCCAAGCTGAATGCCAGCCTTCAGCAGGAGCTCGCGGGCAAAGGCCTGACCTTCAACCAGCCCGCAGTCGCGCCGTTCCGCGACAAGCTGCGGTCCGCCGGCTTCTATGCCGAGTGGAAGGGCAAGTATGGCGAGCAGGCCTGGGAGCTGCTGGAAAAGGCCGTCGGCAAGCTGTCGTAACGCGTTGGAGCCGTTATGGCTCATATCGAGGTTCAGGTGACCGAAGTCGTGGGCGAGGTGGCTGTTCAGCCCCCTCGCCGATCCTCCGTGCTGGCTTCGCTCGAGCGCATCCTCGGCCTCGCTGTCGAAATCCCGGCGGCCATTCTGGTGGTTGTCGAGATCGCGATCCTGTTTGCCGGCGTCGTCGCGCGCTACGGCTTGCACCGGCCGCTGATCTGGTCCGACGAACTCGCTTCGATCCTGTTCTTGTGGCTAGCGATGCTGGGCGCGGCGGTCGCATTTCGCCGCTCCGAGCACATGCGCATGACCGCGGTTGTCGCGAGCGCGCGGCCGGCCATGCGCGCCTATCTCGACCTCATCGCGACCTGCGCGGCATTGGCGTTCCTCGTGCTGATCATCTGGCCGTCCTGGGACTATGCCTACGAGGAAAGCTTCATCACCACGCCGGCGCTGCAGATTTCCAACATGTGGCGTGCCGTCGCTCTGCCGGTTGGGATTTGCCTGATGGCGGCGTTCGCGCTGCTCCGGCTGCTTCGCACCGCCGATTATCGCATGGTGCTGACGGCCGTGATCTCCGTCATCGTCGTTATCGGTCTGTTCTGGCTGGCGCAGCCTTACCTACAGCCTCTCGGCAATCTCAATCTCGTTATCTTCTTCGTCGGCGTCGCCGGCTTCTGCGTTTTCGCCGGCGTTCCCATTGCGTTCGGTTTTGGCCTCGCGATCTTCGGCTATTTGGCGCTGACCACGCGCACACCCGTCATGGTGCTGGTCGGACGGATGGACGAGGGCATGAGCCACCTGATCCTGCTGTCGGTACCGCTCTTCGTGTTCCTCGGGCTGCTGATCGAAATGACCGGCATGGCCCGGGCCATGGTGGCGTTCCTGGGAAGCCTGCTCGGCCACGTCCGCGGCGGCCTGCATTACGTGCTGGTGGGCGCGATGTATCTGGTCTCCGGCATATCCGGCGCCAAGGCGGCCGACATGGCCGCGGTCGCGCCCGTTCTGTTTCCCGAGATGAAGCAGCGCGGCGCCAAGCCCGGCGATCTCGTCGCGCTCCTGGCGGCGACCGGGGCCCAGACCGAGACCATCCCGCCGAGTCTCGTGCTGATCACGATCGGCTCGGTCACCGGCGTGTCGATCGCGGCGCTGTTCACCGGCGGACTGCTACCGGGTGTCGTGCTCGCGATCACGCTCTGCATGCTGGTCCGGTGGCGTTACCGCCATGAGGACATGAGCCATGTCCGCCGCGCCACGGCCTCCGAGATCGGCAAAACCTTCATCATCGCCCTGCCCGCGCTCGCGCTGCCCTTCGTGATCCGCTACGCCGTGGTCGAGGGCATCGCGACCGCCACTGAGGTCTCGACCATTGGCATCGTCTATGGCGCCTTGGTTGGCTTGCTGGTCTATCGCCGCTTCGACTGGCGGCGGCTGTTTCCGATGCTGGTCGAGACGGCGGCGCTGTCCGGCGCGATCCTGCTGATCATCGGCACGGCCACGGGCATGGCCTGGGGCCTGACCCAGTCCGGCTTCTCGCGCTCGCTGGCGGCCGCCATGACCGGATTGCCGGGGGGGGCTGCGACCTTCATCGCCGTGTCCATCCTGGCCTTTACCGTCCTCGGCAGCGTGCTGGAGGGCATCCCCGCGATTGTGCTGTTCGGGCCGCTTCTGTTTCCAATCGCCCGCGCCGTCGGCGTGCATGAGGTGCACTACGCCATGGTGATCATTCTGGCGATGGGTATCGGGCTATTCGCGCCGCCCTTCGGCGTCGGCTATTATGCGGCCTGTGCCATTGGACGCGTCGATCCGGCCGAAGGCGTCAGGCCGATCTGGGGCTATCTGCTGGCACTGCTGGTGGGATTGATCGTCGTCGCGGTCTTCCCCTGGATCTCGATTGGATTCCTGTAACGTGGGCGTCAAGGAGGGTGTCGATGAGCGATCGGCAGAACCAGTACAACATCGGCCTCGGCAAGACACCCGCCAATTACGTGCCGCTGTCGCCGTTGAGCTTCCTCGCCCGCAGCGCCGCGGTTTATCCGGATCACGTCAGCACGGTCTATGAGGGGCGCAGCTTCACGTGGGCTCAAACCCATGAGCGCTGCAAGCGCTTTGCATCCTATCTCGCCGGCAAGGGCATCGGCGTCGGCGACACCGTCGCGGCGATGCTGCCGAACATCCCGGCGATGAACGAGGCGCACTTTGCCGTCCCCATGACCGGCGCCGTCCTGAACGCACTCAACATCCGGCTCGATGCCCCCTCGATCGCGTTCCAGCTCGATCATGGCGGCGCCAAGATCATCCTGGTCGATCCCGAATTCTCCGGCGTCATCACCGACGCGCTGGCGCAGATGACCGGACCGAAGCCCTTCGTGATCGACGTCGATGATGCCGCCTTCAAGGGCGGCAAGCGCATCGGCGAGATCGAGTACGAAGCGGCCGTCGCGCAAGGCGATCCGGATTTCGCGGCGGTCACGCCGGGCGATGAATGGGATGCGATCGCGTTGAGCTACACATCGGGCACCACAGGCAATCCCAAGGGCGTCGTCACCCATCATCGCGGTGCTTATCTCAACGCCGTCAGCAACATCCTCGCCGGCAATCTCGGCCAGCATCCGGTCTATCTCTGGACGCTGCCGATGTTCCACTGCAACGGCTGGTGCTTCCCCTGGACCATCGCGGCGGCTGCCGGCATCAATGTTTGCCTGCGCAAGGTCGAACCGACCAAGATCTTCGAGCTGATCAGGCAACACGGCGTCACCCATATGTGCGGCGCGCCGATCGTCTACAACGTGCTGATCAACGCTCCCGATGCGCCGAAAGGCAATGCGGCCCGCCGCGTCGTCGGCCTCATCGCCGGCGCCGCGCCGCCCGTCGCCGTGCTGGAAGGCGCCGAAAGCATCGGCATCAAGCTCACGCACGTCTATGGCCTGACCGAGGTCTATGGCCCCGCCTCCGTCTGCGCCGAGCAGCCCGGCTGGGACGAGTTGCCCGCCGCCGAACGCGCGAAAATGAAACGCCGGCAGGGCGTGCCCTACCCGCTCGAGGAAAGCGTCACCGTCATCGATCCGCAGACCATGAAGCAGGTGCCGCGCGACGGCGAGACCATCGGCGAGGTCATGTTCCGCGGCAACATCGTAATGAAAGGCTATCTCAAGAACGAGACGGCGACCAAGGAAGCCTTCGCGGGCGGCTGGTTTCACACCGGCGATCTCGGCGTGCTCGATGAGCACGGCTACGTCACCATCAAGGACCGCTCCAAGGACATCATCATCTCCGGCGGCGAGAACGTTTCCTCGGTCGAGGTCGAGGACATCCTCTACAAGCACCCGGCGGTGCTGTTCGCCGCCGTGGTCGCCAAGCCAGATCCGAAATGGGGCGAAGTGCCCTGCGCGTTTATCGAGCTGAAGGACGGCGCCAGCGCGAGCGAGGCCGACATCATCGCCTTCTGCCGCACGCATATGAGCGGCTTCAAGACGCCGAAGGCCGTCGTGTTCGGACCGATCCCGAAGACATCGACGGGAAAGATCCAGAAATTCCTGCTGCGCAACGAGGTCGGCTCGGCCAAGGCGATTTCAGCGTAACCTCGTGCCTGCTTCAGAGTCAGGCCTATACCGGCAAGGCCGTCCTGCGCTCCGCTTGGTGACCAGGCGTTTTGACGGGTGAAGGCGCGCGAGGCACCCTCACCCGCCCGACGAATACGTCACATCTTCTTATAGGCGTCGACCACCGCCTGTCCGTCGGCGCCGGCCTTCTTGAGCCAGTCAGTCGTGAGCTGCTCGCCGACCTTCTGGAAGCCCGCCTTCAGGGCCGGACTGGGCGCCTCCACCGTCATGCCCTTCGCCTTGAGCTGATCGACGTACCAATTGGCCTTCTCTTCCCAGGCCTTCCAACCTCGCGTCTCCGCGGTGGCGGCGGCCTTGAGGATCGCCTCCTGCGTCGGCTTGTCCAGCGCCTCGAATGCCGCCTTGTTGACGAAGGTGTAGTCCTTGGGAATCCAGGCCTGCACGTCGTAAAAATATTTCAGCGACTCCCAGGCCTTGGCATCGTAGCCAGTGCCGCCCGATGACATGAACGAATTCACCACGCCCGTGGCGAGTGCCTGCGGAAGTTCGGCGGCCTGGATCGTGACCGACTGCGCGCCGACCAGTTCGCCGATCCGCGCGGTACCGACGTTGTAGGCGCGCCATTTCAGCCCCTTCATATCCTCGATCGTGGCCAGCGGCTTGTTGGCGTAGACACCCTGCGGCGCCCACGGCACGGCGAACAGGAGTTTCAGACCCTGCGCATCGAGCTTCTTTGTGATCAGCGGTTTTGAGGCCTGATAGAGCTTCATCGCCTCCGGAAAGCTCGTCGCAAGGAACGGAACGACGTCAATGCCGAAGACCGGATCCTCGTTCTCGTGGATCGACAGCAGCACTTCGCCCATCTGCGCCTGTCCGGTCATGACGGCGCGCTTGATGTCGGGTGCCTTGAACAGCGAGGCACCCGGATGGACCGTGATCTGAAGCTTGCCGGACGTGGCAGCTTCGACGTCCTTGGCGAACGCGACCAGATTCTCCGAGTGCGGATTGTCGGCGGGATAGGCCGCCGGCAGATTCCATTTGGTCTGGGCCATGACGGGTGTCGCAGCCAGCATGACGACGGCGATCAGGCCTGCGCGAATGAGACGAGACTTCATCGGACTTCTCCTCACGGTCGAATTGAGCTCAGTCGGGAAACGCGAGCTTGGGCAGCAGCATCACGATCTGCGGATATTCCGTAATGATGAACACGGCTGCAAGCAGCAGGACGAAGAACGGGAACGCGGCCCGCGCGACGGTGAACGTATCGCGTCCGCTCATGTTCTGGAGCACGAACAGGTTGAAGCCGACCGGTGGTGTGATCTGCGCCATCTCGACGTGGATGATGAGATAGACGCCGAACCAGACGAGGTCGAGACCGGCCTGCTTGACCATCGGCAGCACGATGACGGCCGTCAGCACGATCATCGAGATGCCGTCGATCAGGCATCCGAGGATGATGTACATGATGCTGAGATACAGCGCGAGCATGCCGGGCGTGAGCTGCTGCCCCTGAACCCAGGTGGCGAGCGCGGCGGGGATGCCGGTGTAGGCCATCGCGGCCGTGGTGTAGGCGGCGCCTGCCAGGATCAGCATGATCATGCAGGTCAGGCGCGTCGCGCTCATGATGCTCTCGAGGAAGTTCTTGCGCGTCAGCGTGCCGCTCCACCACGCCAGCAGCAGCGCGCCCGCAACACCCCAAGCCGCGCATTCCGTCGCCGTCGCAAAGCCGAGCACCAGCGAGAGGAAGACCGCCAGGATCAGCAGCAGGCACGGCACCAGCTTGGCGGATTCGCGCATCTTCTGCCGGAACGACATCGGCGGATCACGCGGCGGAATCTTCGAAGGATTCAGCAAGGACCAGATGATGATGTAGCCGGAATAGAGTGCCATCACCAGCGCGCCCGGCAGGAAACCGCCGAGAAACACCTGAAGCACGGAGACGTTGGCCGTGACCGCGTAGACCACCATCGGAATCGAGGGCGGGATCAGCAGACCGAGCGTCCCGGAGCCCGCGAGCGAGCCGAGGCTCAAGCCCTTGTCGTAACCGCGTTTGTCGAGCTCTGGCAATGCGATCTTGCCAATGGTTGCGCAGGTCGCAGCCGACGAGCCCGATACCGCCGCAAAGATGCCGCAGCCGATCACGTTGACATGCGTCAGCCGTCCCGGCAGCCACTGCACCCATGGCGACAGGCCGCGGAACATTTCCTCCGACAGCTTGGTGCGGAAGAGGATCTCGCCCATCCAGATGAACAGCGGCAGTGCGGCCAGCGTCCAGGACGCGCTTGCGCTCCAGGTGGTGGTCGCAAGCACCGAGCCAAGCGGCAGGCTCGTGGTCAGCGCCATCGCCACGAAGCCGACCAGCCCGAGCGACACCGCAATCCAGACGCCGCTGCCCAAGAGCAGGATCATGACGCCGAGCAGAATGAAGGACAATTCGATCATGCCGAGGTTGGCCATGGTCAACCTCCGCCGCCTTGCGAGATGCGTTCGACGAATTCCTCCGGCGTTTCGTCCGGAGAGCCCCTCTCGTAGGTCGGCTGGTTGCCGCTGACCACATTGACCATCTCGTCGATCAACGCGATCGACAGGATCACGAGGCCGCCGGCAAAGCCGAGCTGGGGAATCCAGAGCGGCAGCGCGACCACGCCCTGTGCCACGTCGTTGAAGCGCCAGGAGTCATAGGTCATCTGCAGCGCATGCCGGGTGAAATACAGAACAAATGCCGTTGCGATCCCGAGCGCCATGATCTCCGCAACCTGCTTGGTCCGCCCGTGCAGGCGCTCCAGCAGAAGTCCGACGCGGATCATTTCGCCGCGCTTGAAGGTATGGGCGAGGCCGAGAAACGCCATCGCGGCCATGCACCAGGACGCAAAATCATCTCCGGCCGGGATGTTGAGCGCGAACTGCCGCCCTATCGACATCACCATCATGATTGCGAAGATCGCGACCAGGAAGACACCGGCGGCGATGCCCGAGGCCAGATAAAGCAGATCGAGCGCGCGTCGGATCGGTCCAACAGCCTTCACGTCGTCGCTGTGTCCTGCCACGCGGCCCCCATCCTCATTTGCGGCGCAATCAATTCCGGCGATATCGGGATTGATTATCGCTCTCCCACAACGCCTGTCTTTGAGACGTTAGACCAACACGATAGCGCTCGCGAAAGCAAGGAGCATGCCGTCCGGCGGCAAATTCCCACCCACCAGGCAGGCTCTCAGTGCGTCTCCAGCCGCAGTCCGTCATAGGCAGGCACCACGCCCGCGGGCAGCGACTGCCGGATGACTTCGTAATCGACGTCGGCGGTCATGTTGGTGATAACGGCGCGCCTCGGCTTGAAGCGCTCGATCCAGGACAGCGCGTCGTTGATGCTGAAATGGCTGGGATGGCCGGTGTAGCGCAGGCCGTCGATGATCCAGAGATCGAGATTTTCCAGAGCGCCCCAGCTCTCGCGCGGGATGTCGTTGACGTCGGGCGTGTAGGCGGCGTTGCCGATGCGATAGCCGAGCGCGGGGATGTTGCCGTGCTGGACCAGGAAGGCGGTCATCGTCACCGCGCCACCCTTCCCCAGGATGGTTTGGCTCTCGCCCGCCTCGATCGAATGCCGCGTCAGGATCGGCGGATAGTCGCTGCCCTCCGGCGAGATGAAGCAATAGGAGAACCGCGCCATGATATCCTTGGCGGTCGACTGATTGAAATAGGTCGGAATGCGCTTGCGCATATGCAGCACGACCGAGCGCAGATCATCCATGCCGTGGGTCTGGTCGGCATGCTCGTGGGTCAGGAACACCGCGTCGATGTGATCGACATCGGTCGAGATCAACTGCTCGCGCAGATCAGGCGAGGTATCGATCACGATGCGCGTGGTGCCGTGGTGGGACGTCTGTTCGACCAGCAGCGAGCAGCGGCGGCGGCGGTTCTTGGGGTTGTTGGGGTCGCAGGCGCCCCAGCCGAGCGCCGGGCGCGGCACGCCGGCGGAAGAGCCGCAACCCAGGATCGTCAGCGTCAGCGTCATGCGGCTCAGAACCTCAAGCTTTTACCTTGGAGAACAGGCGAAAGAAGTTTTCGCTGGTCTGGCGCGAGACCTCCTCGAGCGACACGCCGCGCGTCTCGGCAAGCACCTTGGCGACCTCGACCACATAGGCCGGCTCGTTGCGCTTGCCTCGGAATTTGCCCGGTGCAAGGTAGGGCGAATCCGTTTCAACCAGAATACGGTCCGACGGCAACTCGGCCGCCAGCGCACGCAAGCCATCCGACTTCTTGAAGGTCAGGATGCCCGTGAAACCGATGTACAGCCCGAGCGATACCGCCTTCAGCGCCAGTTCGCGCCCGCCGGTGTAACAATGCAGCACGGCGCGAAATGATCCGCGTCCCGCCTCCTCTTCCAGGATGCGGGCGCAATCATCATCCGCGTTGCGGGTGTGGATCACCAGCGGCAGGCCGGTGGCACGGGCCGCGGCAATATGGGCGCGAAAGCCCCTCGCTTGCGCCTCCGGCGAGCCGTCGTCGTAGAAATAGTCGAGCCCGGCTTCGCCGAGCGCAACCACCTTCGGGTGCTGCGTGAGCGCGATCAGCTCATCCGGCGAAATGCCGTCTTCCTCATCCGCGTTGTGCGGATGGGTGCCGACCGAGCAGTAGACGTCATCGTAGCGCCCGGCGATGGCGAGAAGCTGATCGAGCTTTCGCACCCGCGTCGAGATCGTGACCATGCGGCCGATCCCGGCTGCCCGCGCGCGCGATACGATCCCGTCGAGATCCTCCGCAAAATCGGGAAAATCCAGATGGCAGTGACTGTCGACCAGCATTGCTACTACGCCTCAGGCTGCCGGCTCGATGTAGCGCGGAAACGCCGGCGTCGGTGCAGGCAGCGTCGAACCCGCCGCGATGCGCTTGGCGCCGCCGAGCATCGCAAAACTGCGTTCTCCTTCGGGAATGCCGAGGCTGTCGAGCAGCAGGCTCGATGCGGTCGGCATCGCCGGCTGGGCCAGGATCGCGATCTGGCGCACGACTTCGGCGGTCACGTAGAGCACGGTTTTCTGCCTGGCAGGATCGGTCTTGGCCAGCGCCCACGGTGCCTCGCCCGCGAAATAGCGGTTGGCTTCCGCAACCACGGCCCACACGGCATTGAGCCATTGATGGATCTGCTGCGTCGCCATCGCTTCGCGCGAGGCGGCAATCATGCCGTCGGCCATCGCCAGGATCGCCTTGTCGTTGTCGCTGAAGTCGCCGGGCTCCGGCAGCACGCCGCCGAGCTGCTTGGCGATCATCGACAGCGAGCGCTGCGCGAGGTTGCCGAGATCGTTGGCAAGATCGGCGTTGATGCGCGCGACGATGGCTTCATGGTTGTAGTTGCCGTCCTGCCCGAACGGCACCTCGCGCAGGAAGAAATAGCGCATCTGGTCGACGCCATACTGGTCGGCGAGATTGAAAGGATCGACGACGTTGCCGACCGACTTCGACATCTTCTCGCCCCTGTTGAACAGGAAGCCGTGGGCATAGACCCGCTTCTGCACGGGAATGCCGGCCGACATCAGGAACGCCGGCCAGTACACCGCGTGGAAGCGGATGATGTCCTTGCCGATGATGTGCACGTCGGCGGGCCAGTAGCGCCAGTTCTTGTCGCTCTCGTCGGGGAAGCCGACGCCGGTGATGTAGTTGGTCAGCGCATCGACCCAGACATACATCACGTGCTCTTCGTCGCTGGGCACCTTGACGCCCCAGTCGAACGTCGTGCGCGAGATCGAGAGATCGCGCAGGCCGCCTTTGACGAAGCTCACGACCTCGTTCTTGCGCGAGTCCGGCCCGATGAAATCAGGACGATCCGCATAGAGCTTGAGCAGCTTGTCCTGATAGGCCGAGAGGCGGAAGAAATAGCTCTTCTCCTCGACCCATTCGACCGGCGTGCCCTGCGGTCCGAGCCGCACGCCGTCGTCGTTCAGGCGCGTCTCGTCCTCGGCGTAATAGGCCTCATCACGGACGGAGTACCAGCCGGAATAGGTGTCGGCATAGATGTCACCGTTCGCTTCCATGCGCCGCCAGATTTCCCGGCTGGAACGATGGTGCTGCTCTTCGGTGGTGCGAATGAAGCGGTCGAACGACACGTTGAGCCGCTCGTCCATCTCCTTGAAGCGGCTGGCGTTGCGGGTCGCCAGCGCGGCCGGCGTCAGGCCTTCGTTCTGCGCGGTCTGGACCATCTTGAGGCCGTGCTCGTCGGTCCCGGTCAGGAAGAACACGTCCTTGCCGTCGAGCCGCGCAAAGCGCGCCAGCACGTCGGTCGCAATCGCCTCATAGGCGTGGCCGATATGCGGGCTGCCATTGGGATAGGCGATCGCCGTCGTGATGTAGAACATGTTGTCGCGCGCGGGCGCCGCCGTCTGCGGAACAGCCGCCGGTTTCGATCCAGGCGGCGGCTTGGGCTTCGATACTTTGGGTTTTGAGACCTTGGGCTCCACGGCCTTCGGCGGCGGGGCGGCCGGAGCCGGCGCGGCGATCACGGCGGGCGCGGTCGCCCTTGCCTTCTTGACAGCCGTCTTCGCCGGGCCCTTGACGGGCTTCTTGGCGCCCGTCTTCTTCGAAGACTTCTTGGCGACGACCTGCTTCTTCGCGGCTTTCTTTGCCGATTTCTTCACAGCCTTCTTGGCGGTGGCCTTCTTGGTCTTCCTGACCTTTGGGGCCGCTCGGGACTTGCGCGCCTTCACGGCCTTCTTGGTGGCCTTCTTCGCAGCCTTCTTGCCGCTCTTGCCTTTGACGGTTTTCTTAGCTCGCGTTGCCACGACGAATTCCTTTACCGGCTCTTCCGAAATCTGGAAACGAGTTTGCGTTAGGTTGTTGTCTTGCGCATGATCATTTCGGAAAACCGCTGCGCACTTTTCCGGATCATGCTCTAGCGCGTTGCGTCCGCCAGCCAGCCGAACACCGAGAAAACCAAGGGCTTTCGCTCCAGATTGTAGGTTTCGGTGTCGCGCGCGGCGCGGACGATCTTTTCCCATACCTCGCCGAGGCGCGCAAGGCGCGGCAGGTTCTGGTTGGCGTTGGCCTCGTCCGCATGCAGGCGTTCGGCGATCCAGCGATCGATGCCATCGATGAAGGCGGCAAGGGCCACGCGGTCGTTGGTGGGAAGCGAATCGCCGAGCGTGTGCAATTCGCGCGGATCGACCTCCGGCAGCCGTGCCAGCAGCGCCGCCGTACGCTGCTGAAGCTTCAGCGCATCGCCCCCGAGCAGCGCCAACGCGCGCGCGACGCTGCCTTCGGAGGCCTCCGCAGCTTCGCGCAGCGCCAGATCGGTCGGAGCAAGGTCGGCGGCCGCGGCGGCGGCGGCAATCACCTCGTCGGTCGTCAGCGACCGCAGGCGCAGCTTGCGGCAACGCGACTGGATCGTGGCAAGCACCCGGGCTGGCGCGTGGCTCACCAACAGAAACAGCGATCGTTGCGGTGGCTCCTCCAAAATCTTCAACAGCGCGTTCGCGGCATTGGGATTGAGCTCATCGACGGTGTCGACGACGCAGACGCGCCAGCCTTCGGCCGCCGCAGTCGAGCCGAAGAACGCGATGGTCTCGCGCGTCTCGTCGACGGTGATGACGGTGCGCATCACGCCACGGTCGTTGGCGGTGCGCTCCAGCGTGAGCAGACCACCGTGCGAGCTCGCCGCAACCTGCCGCGCCACGGCATTGCCGGGGTCGATCGCGAGGTCTTCGGCGCCCTGCACGGCGGGCGCCAGCGGCTGGCCGTGGGCGAGCACGAAACGCGCCATGCGATAGGCCAGCGTCGCCTTGCCGATCCCCTGTGGCCCGCCGATCAGCCAGGCATGCGGGATGCGCCCGCTGCGATAGGCGGTCAGCAGCGCCGTCTCGGCCTCGCGATGACCGAACAGCAAGCTCGTCTCGCGTGGATGCGGAATAGCGGATTCGCGCTCGGCCTGACGCGGGCTCATACCGAGACCACCGAGGCAGGCGTGCGCAGGAGGCGCTCGCGCAGCGCCGTCCAGACCCGGCCCGCGACCGTATCAGGATCGGAATTGGCGTCGATCAGAACGCAACGCTTCGGCTCGTCCTCGGCGATCTTCCGATAGGCCTCGCGTAGCCCCTGATGAAAGCTGAGCTGCTCGCTTTCGAACCGGTCGGGCGTGCCGCTGCCGCGACGCGCGGCGGCGCGCTGCAGACCGATCTCGACCGGCAGGTCGAGAATGATGGTGAGATCCGGCTTGAGATCGCCGATCGTGACCCGCTGCATGGCATTGATCAGCCCCACGGGCACTTGGCCGAGGCTGCCCTGATAGGCGCGCGTCGAATCGGCGAAACGGTCGCACAGCACCCAGATGCCTTGATTGAGCGCAGGGGCGATCCTGGTGCGGACATGGTCGTCGCGAGCGGCGGCAAACAGCAGCGTCTCGGCCTCTGGCCCCAGCAGCTTGCCCATTCCTGACAACACCAGATGACGCATGATCTCGGCGCCCGGCGAGCCCCCCGGCTCGCGCGTGACGATCGTGCGGAGTCTGGCCGCGTTGAGACGGTCGGCGAGCTTCTTGATCTGGGTCGACTTGCCCGTCCCTTCGCCGCCTTCAAAGGTGATGAAGCGTCCGCGTCCGGACGACCGCTGTCCCTTGCTCTCAGTCATGGTCAGAGCTTCTCGGCGCCTGCGCGGAACATGCCGATCACGAGCTCGCTGGCGCCATCGATTGCACGCCGCACGGTCGAGCCGGTGCCGATTGACTCGGCCGCATAGACCGGCGTCTCCACCGCGATATTGCCGCCGCGCCAGACCTTGACCACGCCGACCTGCTGGCCGGCCTGGACCGGAGCGCGCACCGGGCCGCTATAGACGATACGCGCGATCAGCTTGTCGCCGCCGCTCTTGTGCACCATCACCTTCACCGGCTCTTTCGCAACGAGCTTCACCGAGCGGCTCTCGCCGCCGAACACCTTGGCGTAACCGACCTGCTGGTCGGCTGCGATCAGCGTGCGGGTCTCGAAATTGCGAAAGCCCCATTCCAGCATCTTCTTGGCTTCGGTGGCGCGGTCCTCGGCATCCTCCAGGCCGTTGACGACGACGATCAGTCTCGTGCCGTTCTGCACGGCAGAGCCGACCATGCCGTAGCCGCCCTCCTTGGTGTAGCCGGTCTTCAGGCCGTCGGCGCCTTCGAGCGCGTTGAGCAGCGGATTGCGATTGGGCTGCCGGATCTTGTTCCAGGTGAATTCCTTCTCGCCGAACAACTTGTAGAATTCGGGGAAGTCCAAAATGATGTGACGGGCGAGCATGCCGAGTTCGCGCACCGTCATCTTGTTGCCGGGGTCGGGCAAGCCGTTGGAATTGGCGAAAGTCGATTTGGTCATGCCGAGCTCGCGGGCGCGCTTGGTCATGAAGTCGGACGCAAAGATCCGCTCGTTGCCGGCGATACCTTCGGCGAGCGCGATGCAGGCATCGTTGCCGCTCTGGATGATAGCACCATGCAGCAGGTCGTCGACCGAGACCTTGCTGTTGATGGCCGCAAACATGGTCGACGTGCCGGAGGGCGCCCCGCCCCTCCGCCAGGCATTTTCGCTGATCCGATACTCGTCGGTCAGCTTGATGTCGCCTTTCTTGATCGCGTTGAACACGACCTCCGCCGTGACAAGCTTCATCATGCTCGAGGGCGCGCGCAGCTCGTCGGCGTTCTTCGCGAACAGCACGCTGCCGCTGGAGGCCTCGATCAGGATTGCGGTGGGAGCGTCGCCGTCGAAGCCGGCATCCTCGGTCTTCTTGGCGCCCTGGACGCTCTGGTTGGCGGCGTAGAGCGCCCCGCCCCAGCCGAGGCTCGCTGCGAGGAGGGTCGCGATCAGGCCGCGCGCCAGCGCTCCGGCTGTGAACCCGGTCTGGCGAAGCGAGATGAGACGAGATGCCATGGCGAAGCCCTGAGAGCGGCGTTCTAACAAATGGAACCGGTGCGAACAACACGAGGACCGATGCTTGCCACCGAGATTGCACGATTCTCGTCGCATCCCTATCGTGGCACCTGATGTTTTACGACCAAACCCCTGAAACAAGGCGGAAAAGCGATGTCCACCACCCGCGTGATCAAGGCCAATGGGATCGACCTCTTCATCCGCGAAGCCGGTCAGGGTCCGCTGGTGGTGCTGTGCCACGGCTGGCCGGAACTGTCCTATTCGTGGCGGCACCAGATCCCGGCGCTGGCGGACGCCGGGTTTCATGTCGTGGCCCCCGACATGCGCGGCTACGGCCAAAGCTCGGCCCTGCCTGACGCATCAGCTTATTCGATCTTCGACCTGGTCGGCGACGTGGTCGGCCTCGTCCAGGTGCTCGGCGAGACCAAGGCGATGGTGGTCGGCCACGATTGGGGTGCGCCAGTTGCCTGGCATGCGGCTCTCTTTCGTCCCGATATCTTCACGGCGGTTGCAGGTCTCAGCGTGCCGCCGCCGTTCCGCGGCCGCGGCAAGCCCCTCGACCTGCTGCGTCAGAGCGGCGTCACCAACTTTTACTGGCAGTACTTCCAGACGCCCGGGGTCGCGGAGGCCGAGTTCGAGCGTGACGTCGCGCGCACCATGCGCATCGTGCTTGGAGGACGCGGGCTTGCCGATCCCAACGCCGCCATGTTCGTGCAGGAGGGAAAGGGCTTTCTCGGCCATGCCACGGGCGAGGAGCCGCTACCGGCATGGCTCAGCGAGAGCGATCTTGCTCACTTCACCGAAGCCTTCCGCAAGTCCGGCTTTCGCGGCGGGCTGAACTGGTATCGCAACCTCGATCACAATTGGGAGCTGACCGCGCCCTGGCAGGACGCGCAGATCCATCAGCCCTCCCTCTTCATCGCCGGCGCGCAGGATGCCGTCATCACCGGCCTGATCGGTGCCAAGCGTGTCAACGAGCTGGAGCGCGTGCTACCCAATCTCACGCGAAAGCTGATCATCGATGGCGCCGGGCATTGGGTGCAGCAGGAGCGGCCCGACGAGGTCAGCGCCGCGCTGGTCAAATTCCTGCGCGAAGCGTCGTCTCGCTAGCGGCGCAATCGGGACTTAGTAGAGGCCGCGGCCGGTCAGGATGCTGCGGGCCTCGGCTGCGCCGTCATCAGAGGCAGCAGGACCGCTATCGGAGGCATAACGGCCGTCCTGGTCATAGGACACCTGGCGGACATTCTGGAGCGCCCGGCCCCGGCTGCGGCTCGAGGCCGACATCTCCGAGGTCGCGTTGATCGAGGCAACGTCTGCTGAGGTGTTGCCGAGGGTATAGGGCCGCCCTTCCGGCATCGGGACTTCGCCCCTGATAGCACCGCGGGTTGACGACGGCAGCTCCGGCACGAACGGCCGCGCCGAGGCGACCCGAACCATCGAGGGCGACGGTGCTGGGACGCCGGTGCGCAAGGTCGCGATCAGCTGGCGGTCGTCGGAGCCTTCGAGCGGCGCCCGGCCGACATATTCGACCCGGACCTTGGCGACGCCATTGCCTTTGAATTCAAGCAGTTCGGCGGCTTTGTTCGAGACGTCGATGAGGCGGTTGCCGTGATAGGGACCGCGGTCATTGACGCGAACGATCAGCGACTTGCCGTTGGAAAGATTGGTCACCCGCGCATAGCACGGCATCGGCAGGGTCGGATGCGCCGCGGTCAGCGAGCCCATATCGAACACCTCGCCATTGGCGGTCAGGCGGCCGTGGAAATCGTCGCCGTACCAGGACGCCATGCCCTCGGCGCGGTAGTTGACATCCTCCTCCGGCACGTAGGTGCGGCCGGCCACCACATAGGGCTTGCCGACGCGATAGGTGCCGCCGCCCTTGGGGACGGGTTCGCCCCAGGCCACGACTCGCGGGCTGGAGGACACGCCGTATTTGGGATCGACCCGGCTGGCAAACTTGTTGGACGAGGCGCAATTGGCGAGCGCTAGGCAGCTCGCCACCGCCGCAACGCACCGCGCGGCCCGCACCATCGAATCTGACCGTCGGATCCCCATTCGCCCCAAATACCATTTCCCCGGAGACGGACCCAACCCGCTTGCCTGCGGGGTAGCGCCTTCCGGTCTTCAAGCTCCACGGCGGCCCACCACCGCCTCGGAGACGGTAAGGATAACGCAACCCGAACACGGCGGAAATGGGGAGCTCACAGCGTTCGCGCCGGGATGGTAAACAGGACGTATGGCATTCTCCGTTAATCTACGGAGCGCGAGGGCCTTGGCACCTGCTCTTCTGTGCCAGGCCTGCACAAGCTGTTGCGCCAAAAGCTCACTCCACCCCCGATATCGCTGGCTTCACCGGAATTCTTTTGACTGTGCAAGGCCGCACGCGTCTTCTCGCGTGCAGGGGCGGGATTGGAATTTAACGATGATCGAGACGGTTTCGGCACTGATGGGTCTGGTAAGCGCGGGGATCTTCCTGGCCCATGCGTTTGAAGGCTACCGCACGAGGGCCTGACGGCACTCGCGCGGGCGACATTGCATCACCTCTTCAGAACGGCGCGTTCGGACAATTTTGATCGATCCGATCGAGCCTCGAAGACGAGAGCAGCAGGTGTCCCATGCGCAAACATGACTTCGTATCCGACGGCTTTCTGGCCTTGACCGCTGGCGGTCTGGTCTTGCTCTGCTCGAGCCTCGTCGCCCTCGCCTTCGGCTAATCCCTCACTCGGGACTTCTGTACTTTCAGATCGCTGCGCGACTGCGGCGCAGCAAGCAGGGCCCGCTCCCGTTTAGTTGATTGAATTTCCGCGTTCGCCGCCTCGACCTAATTTCAAGAGGCCACTCCATCGAAGGTGACGCACATGCTCGCCGAGAAATTCTTCCTGGTTCTGGAATCGCTGATCCGCGGCGGCCGGACCTATCCCGACGGAAGCCCCCGGGTCATCAGCACCTCCCCGCACGTCCCGGTGACCCTGCCGAACCACAAATAGGCGCAACTGACCTTCTCGCCCGCACAGTTCAGCGCAACCCCAATGGCGAGCCGCGATAGCGGCTGTCGCGCGCTTCACTCAGGCAGACGAAGCTGCCATCGAAGCCCTGGGCATAGAGCTTCTGTCCCTTGCGGTAGTAGACGCCCTTCCTGAAATCCAGCCACACCACCTTGTCGCCGGGACAATGGCGCTGGGCCTGCGCCTCATAGCGGAATGGCGTCAGCGGTGTCGCCGACACTTCGGTGATGCCGCCGGCGCCGAGCATGATCGCCGCGCTCGCAAGCGCGAGCCTGCCGAACCTTTTGCCGAAGCCGCTGCGCACCACTTGTCCGTCTCCCCACTTGCCCGCCGGTCCATACGGCCGCAGCTCGCCACAATAGCATGAGAGGCGCTGACCAAGCGTTGCGTCTTCCTCCTGCCAATCCGGCGGGGTACATGAAGACGAGACCATTTCGACGCGTGGATGTTGAATGTCAGCAGAGCCCGAAACCACCACCGGACCCCGTCCGCCCTCGCCCCGGCTTGGCCTGTTGCCGATGATCATCTTCGGTTCGCGCCTGGCTGCAGCTGCCGCTCTATCTCGGGCTGATCGTGGCGCAATGCGTCTACATCGTGCTGTTCCTCAAGGAGCTCTGGCACCTCTCATCGCATGCACTCGAGCTCACCGAGCAGGACATCATGATGAGCGTGCTGGCGCTGATCGACGTCGTGATGATCTCCAATTTGCTGGTGATGGTCATCGTCGGCGGCTACGAGACCTTCGTCTCCCGGCTCGACCTCCAGGGCCATCCCGACGAGCCGGAATGGCTCGGCCACGTCAACGCCAGCGTGCTCAAGATCAAGCTCGCGATGGCGATCATCGGCATCTCCTCGATCGCGCTGCTGCGGACCTTCATCGAGGCCGGCAATCTTGGATCAAGCCGCGCCAGCTTCACCGAGACCGGCGTGATGTGGCAGGTGCTGATCCACATCACCTTCGTCGTTTCGGCGATCGGGATCGCCTTCGTCGACAAGTTCAGCGACGCGACCACGCGCAAGCACGCCGAGTGAGGCGCTGATCGAGATCAGTCGCGGGCCTGGCGCGATGCAGCCTCGAGCTGCGCCAAGGCCTGATGCAGGCACTCCAAGAGTTTTTGCCCGACCTGCTCGCGCGAGATGCCCTTGGCTGCGAGATCGCTCGACACCTTGTTCAGGGTCTCGTCCATCGTCTGGTTTGCCAGATTGTCGGTGACCAGCGCCGTCGCATAAGTGGCCGCGGCATCGCCGCTGAGCCCGAGCTGACTGGCTGCCCAGAGTCCGAGCAGCTTGTTCGACCGGGCCGCGGCCTTGAACATGAGCTCCTCATCGTGGGCGAATTTGGCCTCAAAGCCCTGCTCGCGCTTGTCGAACGTGGTCATGGTCAGCTCCATTTGCGCTATCGCTGATGGGATCTGGATCGGAAGCGAACGTCTCCGTAGCTCTCGTCAATTGAGGATCATTTGAAGCTTCCGACCGAAGGCCGGCGCCGTCAAGCTGCCGCTCGGGACCCGGGCGGCAGCGTCAGGCCCGGACCAGCCTGGCCGGCTAGGCAATCTTGTTTACGATTTATTAAGCAGACTCAGGCCGCATAGGCTCGGGAAAAACCGAGAGCCGACGCCATGAACAGACAGCTTCGGGAATTTCGACGGCTTGAGCGCGTGTGCCTGGAGCAGGCTGCGCTGTCGACCATGGACCTCGCGCGATCAGGCCTGCTCAAGGTCGCCCATGACTGCCGCCTCGCGGCCGAAGCCATCGAGGCACAGCGCGCGCCTCCCGGGGCGATCGCGGTCGCCGTCCAGGCCCTCAGGCTTGCGCTGACAGCGGCGCGCCCGCCCCGTCCGCACTGATCGGACGGAACAGCTGCGACCAGCCTACCGGCGACGCCGAACGACCAATCTCGTCAGGCCTTGGCGGCAGCCGCCTCGCGGGCCAGTCGCTCGGCCTTCAGCCGCTCGCGATTGGCATGGAACGCCTTCTGCGCTTCCTCGTGGTCGCGCATCGCCTTCTCGGCCTCGATCCGGCGGGCCGCATCCCGCGCCTGGCGCTGTTCGGGGGTCAGGGGTTTGCGTCGGAAGGAAAGGTCTTCTGTCATGCCGAGGTAACGCGGGGGTGAGGAAAAAGTTCCGCACGCCGTCACCCACAGGGATCGCGGGCAGAACCAAAATGCACGATCGTTCAGCGCCTTAGCCGGCGAATATTAGGGTCAGCCCCCCGAGCCCGCCGCCTGTCCGCTGGCGTTCCAGTCGCATGGCGCCGGCCAAATGATCGAAAACAACCCCATGCACAGTAGACCGGGCCGGTCGAATCCAGGCCTTCCCCGGTCCGCCTCGCGCCGCCCGCAGAAGCCCGTTTGACGCGTCGAGGCTGGGCAAGAATTGGTCGTTGGCGCCCTCAGGCCGGAGCGAACCGGCCGATTGCTAGCCGTGGCTGTATATTGGCCCAGAAGGCCCCTAGAGCAACCTGGATGCCCTTCAGCAGGGCTGCGAGGGTGGATCGGCAAGGAGCGAGCGTCTTTGCCAGCGCAGCCAGAAACGCGTCGAACCCAAGGATGTTGAGCACGCGTGTGAAGTTGTAGCAGAGCGCCATCAGGCTCCACTCGCCGCGGACCTTGTCGAAACCGCGGACCAGGAAATGACGGTAGCCGGCACGGCATTTGAGCGTGCCAAACGGATGCTCGACAATCCCCGAACGACGGCGCATCAGCTCGCCTGCGCCCTGCATCCGCGCGCGGTGACGTTCAAGAACGTCTTCATGCTCCCAGCGACCGATCGTCCGGTTGGTCGCGTTCGACGCGAGGCAACAGACCTTGAGTGGGCAGGTCTTGCAGGTCGCTCCGCGCGCCGCGTAGCGGATCTCGATGCGGCCACTGGTGTTCTTCTGCCTGCTCTTCATCGGATGTAGCTGATGGCCGGCGGGACAACGGTAGGTGTCGGATGCGCCATCATAGTTGAAGTCCTTGAGGGCGAAGCGGCCTTGCTTCTCGAGCCGGGCGTTGCCCTCCGGCACCGGAACATAGGCCGTGATGCCATCGTCCTCACAGGCCTTCAGTTCGCGACTGCTGTAATAGCCCTCATCTGCCAGCGCCTGCAGGGCCTTGACCTCAAGGGACTCCTTTGCCGCTACGGCCAGTGCATGTAGCTGGCCGACATCGCTGCTGTCGTTCACCACCTCGCTGGCGACAATGAGCTTGTGCTTGTCGTCGACTGCGGTCTGCACATTGTAGCCTGCAACCCCTTGGCCGCTCTTGACCAGAAGCCGGGCATCCGGATCTGTCAGGGACAGCTGCGTCTGGTCATTCTCTTCCAACCGAACAAGATCGGCTTGGGCGCGCGAGCGCTTTGTCATCAGCGCCGCAACCTTCTCGCCGATGTCGCCACCATCTCCGTCGCCGCCATCAGCCCCATCCTTGCCCGGCTTCTTGGCTTCCGCGGCATCATTGTCCTCAAGAGACTTGCCGTAAGCCTCGATCTCCTGGTCCAGCTTTGCGATCTGATCGGCAAGCCTCTTGCGCGTAAAGATGCTGGCCTTGCTGGCGTTGCCATGGAAGAACGAGCCGTCAATCGCAACAACGCTGCCGCCGACAAGACCGAGCTCGCGCATCAGCAGCACGAAGCTGCGGTTGGCCGCCTTCAGAGCCGCCCAGTTCTCTTTGCGGAAGTTGCCGATCGTCCGATAACCCGGCTTCAGATTCTTCAGAAGCCAGATTAGTTCCAGATTGCGGCAGGCCTCCCGCTCTAACCGACGCGATGACCTGATTTGGTTGATGTAGCCGTAAAGGTAGAGCTTCAGCAGATCGGCCGGATCGTACGGCGGCTGGCCGGCCCCTTCAGCCTTGCGGCCCGCATGGCGAAAGCCGAGTTTGGCAAGGTCGAGGACATGAACGAAGCTCTCGATCGCCCGGACCGGATTGTCCGGCCCGACATAGTCCTCAATCCGAGCGGGAAGCAGACTGGGTTGCTCCCGGCTCTCTCCGGTCTTGAATGTGCGATTCGCCATAAGACGAATCCTACATCAACTCCTGAGATCCAACGTTCTTGCCCAGCCTCGTCGGGCAAAACAGTGGCATAATGCGATTATTCCGAAATCAGTCACTTCGCCGCAAACCTGCGAACGCGACAATTCGTTGTTTGGCCTTCCATTAACGCCGCAGCGTGAGCCAAACAATTTGCCCTCTCCCACGCGCGGGGAGAGGGCAATTCCAATCCGGCAGCTCAGCAATGTTGGCCAGGTTCGCATTTCGGCTTGCCGCCTGCTCCGCCCGGCGCATGCGGCGGCGGGCCCGGAGGCCGCGGCGGCGATCCCGCGAGGCGCGGCTGCGGGGCGGGCTTGTTCGCGGGTGGCGGCGGAGCGTGCGCGGCGGAAGGCGCATGGGCAACCGTCGCGGTCGATGGCGGCTTGTTCGCCTGTGGCTGCTCGTGGCCGGAGGGACCGCCGCGGGCCTCGCCCTTTTGCTCACGGACATTGGGCGTGGTCGCCGGAGCGGCTATGCCCGGCCTATTGCCGGTCGTGGTCGTCGCGGCGCCGGGTTTGCCGCCGCCGGGCGTGGAGGTTGCAGTGCCGGCGGCCGGCGTGGTCGTGGCGCTGCTGGTGCCCGGCTTGATGCCGGGCGCAGCCGTGGTCGTGGTCGTGCCCGGCTTGGGGCTGGTCGTGGTCGTCGTGCGCGGTGTGGTCGCCGCGGTGCCGGCGCCAGGCGTCGTCGGCTTACCGACCTGGTGACCCTGCGGCTTGATGGCAGCGACCGGCTGACCGGGATGTGCCGCAACCACGCCGGGCCCCTTGAACTGCCCTGCGCTGCTGGTGGCGGCGACCGTCGGGTGGCCCTGATTGTTGTTGAGCGCGAGCGAGGGATCTTTCGCCGCCGTCTGCGCGTGCTGTGTCTGCGCGGCGGTGGGAGCCACATGCTGCTCCTTGGCCGCGGCGAGCTGCGCCGGTGTTGGCGCCGCGGTCGTGCCACCGCTGCCGCCGTTGTAGCTGACATTGGTCACGTTGTTCACGACCGTCTTGTTGTAGACGTTGGTGACCGACACGTTGCCGAAATTGCTGACCGAGCGGTTGTAGAAAAGCTCGCCATTCTGCCAATGAGCGCCCTCGAAACCCACCCCGGTATAGCCGAAGCCGTAAGCCACACCGCCGTAGAAGCCGACGGTTGGGCCCCAATAGCCGGTGTGGAAGCTATAGACGCCGTCGGACCACCCCCAATAACCGGGCGTCCATAGCAAGCCCGCGCGCGGAGGCGACACCCAGGTGCCGGGCACCCAGTAGTAGCCGATGTCGTCGTCCCACGCCCAATAGCCGGGCGCCCAGATATAACCGGGCGCCGGAATTGGCGGCTGTACGTAGACCGGCAGCGGCGGCGGTGCGACATTGACGCTGATGCCGATGGCAATCTGCGCGTGTGCCGGTGCGACCGCAAGCAACGGAGCAAAAGCGAAGGAAATAGCCAAGGCAAGTGTACGAATCACGGGCATGCAGCCGGCTCCTGAAGCTGCCCCCAGCCTCAATGTGATGTGAATTAGTCGATGTCAGCTGAACCTGAAGGTTCAGCGATCACCAAAGGCGATCGATACTTTGCTCTCGAGCAATCGCCGATAACCTGCGTGACGTCACGGGCCGCCGAACAAATACTCGCAGAAGCGCAACTCAGCTCGTGACCCCCTCGCGCTCCTTCAGCGGCCTTTGCGGAATTGCTTTTTCGAATAGCCAACCCAAGGCCGCCGCTGGGTTCAACCAGCGCATCTCATCGATTCTTTCGGCAAGCGTCAGCGCATGGACCGTCAGCACCTCGATGTCGCGGGGATCCGCGTCAGCTTTTTCCAAGACCTCGATGCATCGGTTGACTGACGCCAGGTCCCGCTGAAGTTGATCGATGTTTGACGGCTGAGGTTTGGCCCCCACAACCTTCCATATTCTTCTTTGTGCGCGCACATTCTTCTCCCCAAGACGCGGTCACACATTCGTTAGTCCCGTTTGTGGCGACAGCAGGAAGATGGGGAGACCGAATTAGGGATGTTTGCAGCCCAAGTGCCCAAAGATGGGGCATTGCCCGTTACGTCAGGCGAGTTGTCCGCCCACGCGCGACATCCGCTCAGCCGACAAGCCGCCTTCACGACAACGGTGAACATGCTCTTGTGGTAGCGCCTCTCAGCGCGGCATGGTTGATCGCGTTCGGTTGACCGCTTGATATCTGTGTCTGTAGCCAGCACGAGCGTAAGGTACCTTCGCCATCCATGCCCTATCGTGGCATCGATATCCCGCCTGGAAGCCGGCCGGTTTTCAGACGCTGGAGCGGAGTTTGTCGCAAGCATCACTTGGTCGGCCCGATGCTTGAGGATCTCGCGTGCAGCCTGGTCCGGTCCCCGGTGATTTGCTCAACATAGTCGTCGATCGCTTCGATCAGCGGGCGCGTGTAGCCGAGCATGCGTTCGCGAATGAGATAGCGGCGCAGCCGATCCAACTCGGCGAGCTCGACTTCGACCGCCCTCGCCCGCGCCTCTGCCGTAAGCTGGCGCTGTCTCTCTTCATGCCACGCCTTCGCGGCTGCTCGGTTCTCTGCCTTGGTCATGCCGCCATCGAAACGCGGCGCAGGCGAGAGTCAAATTGTCGATTCCTTGCGGTACGGAACGCGCGCGAACTACCGCCGGTCGTGGGTGTGGAAGACTCAGCCAGGCGGTCGCTCGAGGAAGATCGTGACGATCGCTGAAAGACGCTCGCGAATAACCCTTCCACGCCTCGGAGGCCCTTGCCGCCGGCAAGATACGGCACCGGCCGGCTCCTCTTCACCTTGGACGGCGAAACGCCATGCTGCCCCTGTGGCGGCGTCTGGAATCAGCAAGCGGAAGCTGCTTCAAATCCAGATATGGAGCAGGAAAATGAAACCTGACGAAAGGCCTTGGGCCGACCACGGTAACGCTTCCGACGCGGAGATATTTGTGGTGGTCGGGAGAGCCCTCTCCTGTTGGGAGATGGTGGAAAGCGCCGTTGCTGCGTTGTTCACGATGATTACTGTCGGCGACTTTCACGCGCCGACGACTCCGATGCTTCGTGCCTATTCCGCCATCGTTGGCTCTCAAAATAGAGTGCAGATGGTTCAAGCAGCGCTGGAAAGTTGGCTCCTGAGCTGGCCCGACTGCCCTCTAGGCCCCAACGCGGTCAGTTTGTTAAAACGTTGCAGAAATTGGGCAGGTCGCCGAAATGATATCGCCCACGGTTTAGTCGATCTGAATTTGGATGATGCGCGCTGGTATCTGTTTCCAAGCCTGTACGCTTCGAGAGGGAGGAGCCTCATGGCGAACCCGGTTCCAGGCAGACCTCTGCTCCACAAATCCGACTACCGCTACAATGCAGACATCATCGATGACTTTTCGCGCGAATTTTTGGAGCTTTTCAACGAAATGAATTTGGTCACGTCAGCGCTGGGCGAATGGTATCGCATAAAGATCGGCCAGCAGGCCTAACCGGCTGGGGACGGCGCAAGCTCGTCACCTTACGCGATGCCGGCAAGTTCATCGCGGCGCTGCCAGAGAAGTCTCTGCCCGCGGCGCTCGCCGCCGCTCGTGCGGCCTTGTAATGGGCGTTGAAGGAGCAAGAGCCGCTGTCGCGTCGCCGCGTGAGACGATAAGGCAGAACGTCTGGTCGCCCCCGACGAGCAGACGTTGGGGCCGTTCGCCGGGAGGTCACCGAAGGGCCATGAGCGGAAAACCATCTGGCTACTCAATCACGCTAGTCGCTGCCGCAACTAGCCCGGCGGGCAACTCGATTCCAAGCTCCTTGGCCGTCTTGAGATTGACAACAAATTCGAACTTCTCTGCTTGAAAATACGGTATATCGCCCGCATGAGCGCCTCTGAATATCTCGAAGACCTGCACCGCGGCCCTTTGAATGAGGCTCTTTAAGTCGGAGGAGTACGACATCATTCCGCCCGCCTCCACAAACTCCGGGTACGTGAAAATGGCCGGCAGCCGCATCTCCTGGATCAGTTGAACCAACAATGACTTGTTCGGAAGGTGTGCAGGTCCTTCATCCGAAAGGACGATTCCGTCCAATTGATCTCGCTGCATGGACGAGAATGTGCGGCGGTATTCTGCTTCGCCAAATGGGCTGCTGACGGCACCCCGCACCAGAGTGATCCCCAGCTTTTGCGCGGCGTCGCGCACGACTTGGCCACCGGCGCCCGTCCAGGATCCTTCGCTTGAGATGAAAACGACGTTGGCCATTTTGGGAACAGCGCTGGCAAGCAATTCAAGGCGCTTGGCCCAGACTTCGACTCCAGCGTCCACGCTCACGCCCGTGATGTTGCCGCCGGGACGGGCGAGATTCGAAACAAGCCCGAAACTGATGGGATCGCCGGTAATTGCCACGATGGGGATGGTCGTCGTCGCCGCTTTGAGGCTGACGGCCATTGGCGTTCCAACACAGGAAATCACATCGGGTTTTGTATCGACCACTTCGCGTGCGATCTCCTCACGATGTCCCACCTGATATTGCCACCGATCGACGACGAGGTTATTTCCTTCGACAAAGCCGAGACGTTGCAGTTCCTCCAAGAATATTGTCGAATTCTGATCGCGCCCAATTCTCATGTCTTCGACTTTCCGAAGACCAATGGCAGCAAGACGCTTTTTCGGAGCGGGCTGCTGCGCCCGCGCAACCGCCGGCAAGGCTGCTGCTACACTTAGACCAATAAATGTGCGGCGCTTCATGGGTGCCCCCGCGCTCGGAAAGCGCCAGCTTAGCCGTCCCAAGTCCGGCTTTGAAAGATGTTTTGCAAATGTCGGTAAATCCCGATCTCCCGTCGGAATCAGGTGCCATTGGTTCAGCAGTTATCCAGTTACCTCTGGCGCATACTCCCGGCGTTGCCCTTGAACGATGCGGCGGCGGGTGCAGGCGTAAGCGAGACAACCCCTTTTGACTCTTTGCTCCTGCTAGGTTCCAATCGATGGAGCCGATGAGGGAAAGACCATGGGGGTCCATCAGATGGCGATCTTTGCTGCGACGGTGCAAGGCAAGGTCACCCGTGCGCGACATACGGGCGCCGGCTTCTTGATCGGGTTGCTGGGCGTGTTCGCAGTTGCGGCGACTGACGCCGCCGCCGACTCTCCCACCCATATCATCGTAACGACGAACGGACAGATCCGTGGCGTTAGCGACGGTGTGGTCAACAGATTTCAGGGCATACGTTATGCCAACTCGACGGCTGGTGCGAACCGATGGACGGTCCCCACAGCTCCCGCGCGCGTTCATACGATATTCGATGCGACGACACCGGGCAGTGCGTGCCCGCAGCCGGGCGGCCAGTTTTCGGCGCAGCAGCCCTCAAGTGAGGATTGCCTCTTTCTCAACATCACGACACCCGTTCACTCGGAGGGCGAAGACGGGCTGCCGGTCTGGATATTCCTGCATGGCGGCGGGCTCGTGACCGGTGCTGGCGCGCAGTACGACCCGAGCCTTATGGTCAGCACCCATAAGATCATCGTCGTAACGATCAACTATCGCCTCGGTGCGCTCGGCTGGCTTGCTCACCCCGCCTTGGATGGCAATGGGGTCGCTGGCAATTACGGCTTGATGGACCAGCAGTTCGCATTCAAATGGGTGCGGGACAATATTGAGCATTTCGGTGGAGACCCTCACCGGGTAACCATCGGTGGCCAGTCGGCCGGCGGTGGCAGCACTTCTTCCCATCTCGCCTCACCATTGGCACAGGGACTCTTTCAAGCAGCGATCATTGAGAGCGGCGCCTATGCGCTGCACACGATACCCTCGGTCGCGGCCCAGGAAGCTTCGGGCATTGCGTTCGCAACCAAGCTCAATTGCACCGGTGTCAACTCCCAGATCGCCGCTTGCCTGCGGAACGCTCCCCTTGCAGCTCTCCTTGCTTCGCAAGGCATCCTCCAGACGGGCGGCCTTCTCTTGCCGACTGCAGGCACCACGATCCTGCCGCAAGGATGGGCAGAGGCGTTCGGCAGCGGCAGTTTCAACCGCGTGCCGGTCATACAGGGCACGACCCTTAACGAAGGCACTCTGTTTGAACCATTTTACTTTGATCCCGCCTTCACGTTCGTACCAGGCGGCCGGGCGCAATCTCTGGTGGATCGCGGCATTCGGCCTTTCGCGTTCTTTGTGGGGATTATCTCCGCCACGTCTGCCGACCCGTTCAAGGTGTCGACGCTCGCGGCGCTCTATCCGCCTGCCAACTTTCCCAATCCCGATAACAACAACCTACCCAGCGCGGACCAGGCTCTCGGCCAGATTTACGGCGATATCAACTACTCCTGCCCAGCTCTCCACTCCAACGAATTGCTGGCAAGGTTTGTCCCGGTCTATGCCTACGAGTTTGCCGATCCGGACGCGCCGAACGTGTTCTTGCCGCTGATCGGCTTCTCCTACGGCGCATCGCACGCTTCGGAGTTGCAGTATCTGTTCGATGCCAACACCATACAAAGCCCGGCAGATGCCGCCGCCAACGCTGCCTCCCCCGCACCGGGAGCAAACGTTCAGCCGCCGCCACTGACGAGTGGCGGACAGCAACTTGCTGCCGAGATGAAATCGTATTGGGCAAATTTCGTCCGCTTCCACGATCCCAATGGGCGATCGGAAGGCGGAGAGGAACATGGTCGCACGCACAATCGGGATCTCGCCTACTGGCCTCGCTTCGGCGAGAAAGGACCGGTTCAGAAGTTGGTGCCCGGGCCCGCGCGCCCCTTCGCGATCACGAACCTGTCGAGTCGGCACAATTGCGACGCGCTCACGAACCTTGGGCTGATCAGGTAGATGAGCGCACTTTTGGCTAAGACGTCGGCTACGGGTCAAAAGCACCGATGAGACTGACCCGGATCGATTTCCGGTCTACCCGCCGATAGCCGACTTAATCTAGACCTACGACCCGCAGTTACTATCTACGCCAAAAAAATGCAGTGTTTTCAAGGATGTGGCGGAAGGGGTGTCTTGTCAACTTCTTTGATTTCGCTCCCTTTTTCTTGCGTTTCGGACCAAATGCTACGGTGTTTGCAACGGTCATCTCACCCGCCTCAGAACCGTAGTTTTTAACCGGATAACGGGCTGCCGAGGCGGATCATCGTTAGCTCGGTCAGTTGCAGAGAACTGTTCCGCCGCCTGCGCTGGTGTATGTGAGCGAACGACGCGAGGCTCGCGCTGTCGCATCGGCTTGCCTTCGCGAAGATTCGAGCTGGGTCGGACACGCAACATAGGCGTCACTGCCAACTTTGGCGCCGTAGGAGAGGCACTGCCGATCGTCTTGGGCATTTGCCGCCGCCATCTCCTCTTCGCTGCTCATGCAGCCCGTCAACAGCAAGAAAAAGAGGAAAGCAGCTTTCCGCATTGCAACAGCCCCAGATCTGGGTATGTTTATCGCCGGTACAACCGTGGCTTGTCAAACCGAGGCTTTGTCGCAATCGGCCTCAGCGATAACCCATCGCCGGCATTGTTGCGTTCAGGTGGAGGCGACGATGCTCAACACCCGACTTGGCTCCGTTTCAAGGCCGCAATTAGCGTCGCGGGATCTTTGAATCTGCGCCGGAAAACTTTTCCGACCGTCGTCTCGGTAACGATCATCGGCCGCTGGGCGAGACTGTCGATCGCCGTCAGGATGAAATCCAACGGAGCTTGATTTTCTTCATCGAGCCTGACCACGACGGCCAGACCGGGACGGGCGTGCGAGCCCCGCCGCAGTGACCAGGCCGGGCAGTGCCTCTGGGAGTGCTGCCAGCTGCGGACGACGCGCAACGAGATGAAGGACCCATCATTGACAGCTAGGCAGCCGCCCGACCGTTCGGCGATCAGATGAGGGTCTATCGTCGGCAAGGCGGAGCAGATCTGGGCGGCTAGATGCTTAATCAGGTCTCTGCGCTCTCCCCGCGTCTCGAGATGGCGATAGTCGGCTTTGGGAACATAGCAGATCAATTCATAAGCCTTGCGAAGACTCCCGAACCGCCGGCGATAGTTCTCCGCGCTGGGCATTCCCTTGGCCTGGTCGATTACCTTGGCAGACAAAGTGCCCCGGCGGAGCTGCAAGACGCGAAGCTTCTTCAGCATCTCGTCCGATGACAGCCGCCGTCGCAGTCTCCGCTCGATGATGCGCTGCGCGGCATCGAAGAGCTTTGCCGGCACGATCTGCTCGAACGCGCCTTCCTTCCGGATCCACTTCGCTTTGTCGTTGATGACACGACGTCCTCGCAGATAATTCGACGTGCGATAGTAGACGGTGTTGCCGATGTAATTCTCGTTTCGAAGAACGCGCCCGATCATCTGAAGATTCCAGGGAACACCGCGATGATTGACGACGCCTCGCGCATTCAGCTCGCGGGCGATGGCCGTTTCCTCTCTGCCGGCGACGAAGCTCTCGAATATCCACTGGACGATCGCGATCTCATCCGGCGGGCCGGGCCGCAACACTACCCTTTCGTTCTGGACCGCCTTCCATTGGCCTCGCCGGAGCACCCCCCTCGAGCAGCCGTTGGCGTCGACCAGGTCCCTGAGCAAGCCGTAACCTGGTTGGCCGCCGGCCCAGTAGCCGAGCCCAGCGAGTTTGCTCTGCCCTGCAAGAACCTTTGCCGACTGATTCCGGCTGTCTTCCGCCGCCATCAGGCGCTTCATGTTCTTCCAGAGCCCGGACATGGGACTTCCGTCGTTCTCGAACACTTCAGCACAATAGAGCACTTTCACGCCGGCAAGCTTGCAGATGAATTCGTAGTAGGCGGCTTCGTCAGTGTCCTGAAAACGGCCCCAGCGGCTGACGTCCCGCACTAGAACATTGCCGTAGTCAGCAGCGCCGGATTGCACCTCCTTGAGCAGCCCGATCAGCCCGGGCCGGTTGTTGATCCTCAGCCCGCTGATGCCCTCGTCGATATAGGTGTGCACGATCGTGAGCTGATGTTCGGCGGCGTAGGCCGCGATCACGGCCATCTGGTTTGCAATCGAGTACTGCTGCCGGTCTGTCGACATCCGGACGTACTGGGCCGCCCGGAACTCGTTGTCCCGGCGGCGAGGCAGCCGCGAATTCTGGACCGTGAGATCAGTACCCATGACTGATGCCGGCGAAGGGGCCCTGCCCAAAGCTGGCTGATTCGCACACGCATCAACAGCCACAGGAGTTAGCGGGTCTCGTCAGGATGGAAGCCCCAAATGTAGTGGATTCGACGAGCGGCCCGCCGCGCGCTTTACAAGAGGCATGTCCGCCGCCCGCATCATCAAGCCGCCGCCCATGTCGGGTGGCGATCGTAAGTACTTCGCCCGTGAAATTCATAAGGCCGAGGTGACCTTCGCGCACCTGATCGAGGAGGCTGCGCAGGCTCACGCCGCCGCGGACGCGGCACGCGCCAAAGCCTATGCGCTCGACTGCGCGGCCTGGAACACCGCCCTCTTCATCGGCGAGCTGGACCATCGGTCGCCCACCATCGCGGCGGCGATCGCCGGCGGGTTCTCCGTGCTCGAGGTGCGCTGTGAACATTGTAAGCACACCGAGGTGATCGACCTTGCGCTGGTCGTGCAGCCGCGCGACCGCCAGGTGGCCTTGATGCAAAACTATCTTTACTGCAGCCCGTGCCAGCGCACCCTCGGCAAGAAGCGTCGACCGGACCTGATGGGCCTGCGCCCGACCGGCGATCCGCAACCGGCCGCGCCGTCACGGCGCTCGAAGAAGGCATCCTGACGACGTGCAACCTCTACAGCATCACCACCAACCAGGCGGCCATCAGCGCACTGTTTCGCGTCGTCAACCGCCATGTCGGCAATCTGCCGGCGATGCCGTCGGTCTTTCCCGACAATCCCGCTCCCATGGTGCGCACTGGCGAGAACGGCGAACGCGGGCTCGCCATGATGCGCTGGGGCACGCCCTCCCCGTCGAGCATCAAGGGGCCGCCGGTGACTAATGTACGCAATACTTCCTCGCCTCACTGGCGTCGCTGGCTGAAGCCGGAGAGCCGGTGTCTGGTGCCGGCCAACAGCTTCTCCGAGTACGCGCCGGAGCCGAATCCCGCGACCGGCAAGAAGGACATCGTCTGGTTCGCGCTCGCGGACGCGCGGCCCCTGTTTGCCTTCGCAGGCATCTGGACAACGATCTACGGAGACCGCGGCCCCAAGTCCAAGCTGGTCCCAGGGCCGCACCAGGTCTACGGCTTTCTGACGACCACGCCGAACGCCATCGTCGCGCCGATCCACCCCAAGGCCATGCCGGTCATCCTCTATACCGCCGAGGAGTGCGACGTCTGGATGCGCGCGCCATGGGACGAGGCCAAGGCTTTGCAGCGCCCGCTTCCCGACATCGAACTCAAGATCGTCGCGCGAGGCCCGTCGAAGGAAGATCTGGTGGTTACATGAAGCGCGTCGAGGCCCGCCCCTACGCCGATCCGGAGGCCGCCGCGCGCAAGCTACTCGAGCTTGCCGCCGGCGTCGAGCCGATCAATGACCGCATCCACATCGAGAAGATCAACGAGCCATTCCTGTCGAAGACAGGCTGCAAGGCAGCGGGCGCCTAGTTCGGAGCTGGCCTCGAACTTGCGGTCGCCCGCGGCTGGCTCGAGCTGCACGAGAGTGGGACCTACGTGAAGCTGCTGCATAGGGCGAAGATCTCCTAAAATAGGAGGTGCTATCCTAATCAGGACAGTCATTTCAGTGAACTGGGACACTGTGAACGGCCTTACTTCTCTCCGAGTAGCTTGCCGGTCCTACGATTGATGAAGTGGATCTTCGTGCAGGCGGGGCAAACGATGGATTCGTACTGATCGCCAAGAGAATTATCATCGCTCTCCTCATCCAGCCATTGCTGGACCTTAAACGCCGTCGTCGGGCAGGTGAAGACGATGTGAGCCATGGCGGTAAAGATGGCGAGACCGCACGCAAACGGTCTGATCTGGCTCAAAGTTTCCGCGCCGCAAAAACAAATTAGGACACCTGGTGCCGTCAAGGCCCGTAGCGGTGCATTGCTGGCTCTGATCGCTAGTGGCAGGGTCTCGACGTCTGGTAAGAGCCCCGCAAGGACTCCCAGGCTTGGAATGGGAGGCCCCCTGTACCGGGTACGGTGCCCCCTCCACCGAGGACACGGCGCCGATCTAACCCACCACCCGTGAGGCTTCCCCTGGATAAAATCAACATGCACTGAGCAGCGGCCGACAGTTTCACATAACCGTCATGGCACGTTTTCAGCTTCGTCATGCGACGGGGGTCCGGCGCGCGGCTCTTCGTCCAATCCCGGCCTAGAACACCAGATGGGCGGAGAGCTTGCCGAGCCATAACATTGGGCAATTTATGAAACTACTTCGGAGACTGGAGCTCGGGCATCCTCAGCCATTCGCTCATGTGCAAGCCCTGCTCGAACTGTCGGGCCTTACGCACTAGCTCCTCCCGCTTGGCACCTGGGGGAGCGGTCTTAGCCTTCTCGCGCAGGCGCTCAGCCTCTGCGGCAAGGCGTATCTCTAAGGACTGCGTTTGCTTGAAACGACGCCGGCGCTTTGTCATGGCGTTGCTCCCTGTATGTGTTGGGCGGGAGCGCGACGGTGCGTTCTCATCACCGACATTTGCCACGGACCGCGCGGTGATAGATGCAGCCTGCTGCAGGAGGCAGGCCGATACGACAACCTAGGTTAACCGTGAGGGAACTGAATTTTCGCGCGCGGTGCGAAACTTTATCAGAACCGCTCAAAAATCGCTTTTGGCTAATGATGACAATTTCGGATTCAACGTAACAGACTTTGGCAGACCCTGTGTTGCTGCGGGGAATGAGCCCGCCAGCGTGAACCGGCGGGCTTCTCCACACCCACGACGCGCAGTAGCTCCGCGGGCGCTCCAAGCCACCAGTAACGGCTGCGCGGCGCCCCCTCATGCCTGAGTGCCACCTGGCTTACTCTCACGCACGAGCCGCGCCACCCTACGAGGCCCGTCCCAGAGCTCAACAACAGAATGCGCTTCCAAGAGTTTCTCAGCTCGAGCTTGAGCATCATTTTCAGTTGGGCAGTCGATCTCGTAAACTGCACGAGTAACGCCGGATAGATCGACAGCATAAGCTACGTATCGCATTTCACTCCGCCGCGCGTCAGGCAAGCTGCGAATACGATTCTTGACTGGGCCTTGCGGTTCCTCTGGCTGAAGCGGTTCTCGTCGTGCGGGATTCAGGTGAGGCGCTTCAATTCATTTTACCGATTTGGATACTCCGAAAGGAGTGCTTCATTCGAACTATCCCTATCTCAAAACCAATAGGCTTAGAGTTTGGTGGCCTCCGGTCTGGGTCGCGATCCCCAGGTACACCCGGAGCGCAGGCGGCCTCGTCATGCGTAACAGCGTTGGCGGGGTCGCTGCGGTGAGACATTCGCAAACCGAGATTGGGGACCCCTCTACAATGAAAGAGGCCGCCAACTGATGCGGCCTCAAAGTATCAGGACAAGCCAAGCGAAAAGCACGACGTTGAGGGTCCCGACCGCGACGAAAGCCACTTGAACAAGACGCTCCATCATAGGCCGCCTCCCGACCTTAAAAAGAAAACATGCGCCCGGCCGAGTCTGGCGTCTATGCAGATCGTGCCAGAGAGCTATTCCCGGCGGCTGTAGTTCCGGCGATCTCAGCCATGCGCTTATGTGAGCGCCGGTCTCGACCTGCCGGGCTCTGCGCAGGGCTTCGTCACGTACAGGTCCTGGGGGAAGGGATTCGGCTTCTTCGCGGAGGTGCCTTGCATCTTCGGCAAGGCGATCTTCCAGGGAAAGAGTCTGTTTAAAACGGCGGACCTACCCGGGGTCGGCCTCGGCCGGTGTGGCTCTTCAGGTATGTAAACCATCCAACCAGTGCTCCCATCCGAATGAGAAATCTGTTCGATCGAGAGCGCCGCGGGTCCGGCGTTACTTGGGCTAGGCTTAGCAGCCAATTTGACGAGGGAGCAGGCTGAGCGAGCTTACGCAATCCTCACTGGCTCCGCACAACGACCTGAACGGTAAGCAAGCTAAGAGGTCCGCCAGCACACCTGGCGGACTCTCGTGATCATTGCTTGAGACGCCGATTGCTCATGCGACGGCTCCCATCTCAGCGGGCTGATCCTTGGCTTCATCGGGATCGTCGTCCTCCCGGTCGGCGTCATCCAGCTCGAGGTCGGTGTCGCTGACGCGATTGGCCAAGCCTTGATCTGGTCCGACATCCTGTCGAAGGACCCTGGGGAAGGCTCTGCATCCGGATCTCCCTCGCAGGTTTCGTCGTCTACGGCAAAATCCTCGTCGACGTCGATGGTGCTATCGAGCCAATCGATCAGCCGCTCGATTTCGTCCCGGCCCGCCTTGCGGGCCCGCCCCAGCGCCTGGAAGAACTGTTCGGGGGAAATGTCGGTTCTCCGCACCAGCGCACGCGAGATCGCTCGAAAAAGCTAACCATGATTGAGCGGGATGCTTTCGGTCCGTCGAGATCTGTTCCAGAGTGATCACGCTAGATTTCAGGGGCTGACCAAATGCCAATCTATCGATTGTTGCAGAATCTTCCGATGGGCCCGGAAGAGGTTGACCGCATGGCCGCGGCCTTCGAGAACGCCCTGCGCACCGTCGGCATACAAGATCGAAACGACCCTATGGCCGAGATGATTGCCAAGAAGATAATCGAGATTGGGCAAATAGGCGTGCGAGACCCAGCGGAAATTTCCGCGCGGGCTATCCAGGAGCTTGGCATGTAAGTCCTGGGAGTGGCTTCCGCTGAAATCGCGACGTCGAGAGTTGTTCCTCTCCTGTCTTAATAGCGGCTCAGCCTTGGCTGAGGCCGTTGCATTCTTATCAGCAGGCGCGAAACACGCGACGCCGCGGGTCGTCAGATCGAAGAAGCGATAAACAGCGCAACGCTCGCGATCGTAGTCGCGGTGCTTAGAGCTAAACGACAAGAGCTCGTTCGCCGTGGCCCGGCAGATCTTTCTCGTCCGTGTTCTCCAAACGACAGATCGACCCCTCCGGTCCCATCCTGAGCAGGGCAGCAGAAACGCCCGCACGCGACCACATCTGGACGCAGGCGCGTGCCCGGTCAGATCATCCCTCTCTCTGGCCCGCGAGATCTGGCGCCAAAGATCTGATTGGTGGCGAAACTCGCCTTCAGAACACGAGCCCCAATGCCAACCAGGTCGTTAGAGATAAGCAGATGCCAATTCCCAGATACGGCAATGCAATGCGCATCGGCCCCTCCCCGGCTCCGAGACGCTGTGAAAACGCCGCTAGATTCGCATATTCGCGGACCAATGCCTAATAAATTGCACGCGTATTGGCGTACTAGCTCTCCTTGGCGAACTGCCGGCAAGCAGATTCCGTCACGACCAGACTGGATCGAAGTGGAGCACGACGGCTACCGGATGCTGGCATCATCCGGGAGAGCGATCATGTACGCCTGCTTTCGCGCATTGGCAGCGACTGGACACAACGATACCCCTGGATCGTCGAGGCCGCGCTAGAGAATCGGCAGAAGCATTTCGTCTCGACGGTGAAGCCGTGATCCTCGGCGTTGGCGGCATCTCCGACTTTAAAGCGCTTCACTCGCGCAAGTATGACCAGGAAGTGCAGCTCTACGCCTTCCATGTTTTTGCGATGGGCGGCGACGACCTGCGCGCGCTACCGCTGCACCTGCGGAAGACGAATCTAGAGCGGCTATTGGTACGATGGCTTGACTGCATCGCGGTGGGGCCGTTCGAAAGCGGCGAGATTGGGCCCGATCTATTCCGGGCGGCCTGCCGCATGGGCCTTGAGGTTTGGTCTCCAAGCATCGCGATCGGCCCTATCGCTGTGGCCGCCAAAAATTCTGGGTCAAGATCAAGAATCGCAGCCACCCAGCGATAGAGCATGAGCTTTGACCCGAGCGTGCAGATCAGCCTTGGCGGGGCCATATATGCGCGCCCCAAAAAGCGATTATCACGAGTGCTATCGCGCCAATTCCCAGGAGCATGAGAATTGCTTCCAGCATGACGAATCAAAACTCCGCCTGTGGTAGGGTACACCCGGATGGAATTTTGTCATCTGGCTCGTGCTTCATCACCGTAGCCATCTCGCAATGCAGCGCGAGCCATAAGTCCGATTGAGCCCTATCTTGCGGTTGTTGCCCCGCAGCGCAGACTTAGCTTGTCAGGTCCTTATTTGCGAAGCTATTTTTTCGAGAGATTTGCCGTGAATGGTGAAGCCGGATGTGTGGTGTGTAGCCGGGCCGGAGTACTCAAGGCCGTAATTCCTGTCGCTAAAGACTATGGACTGAAGTTTTATGAATGCGCCGGTTGTGGCAGCAACTTATGGCTGGTCACAAGAACAGCCCGGTCGCTGTTGCCCAAACAGCAGCAGGTAAGACCTTCTCGCTAGACGCAGCTCTAGGGCGCGGACTCATAACGCGCGGCCAGCCATAGCCGGATAGATGCGAGTTGGATGAAGGCAAGATAGTTTCCCGCAAGCCTGTCGTAGCGCGTCGCCACCCGACGGCATTGTTTGATCCTGTTGAAGAACCGTTCGACTTGGTTGCGAGCGCGATAAAGGTAGGGGCTAAAGCAGATCGGATCGCTTCGGTTGCTTTTCGGCGGGATGTTGGCCCACGCGCCTTTCTTCATGGCAAGTGCATAAGCCGACATCTACCAGATTGCACGAGGTGGATCAGTCTCAGTAAGCCCATCTCTCCCGTGAGCAAACGCCTTGTGCAAAGCGGCTTCAATTTGAATGCGCATGTAGTCCGCGCGGTGTTCCTCGGGAAGTGGAAGCCCTCTCTCGATGATCCGGCCAGCTTCGAACTTTATCCACTCTGAAAAATCCACGTCAGTCCCCCTGATAGTTCGCCCGCCTTGATCATATCGGGCCAAGCACATGATGTCGCCTTTTGGCCCATCTCGGAAGTCCGACAATGTCCGCCTTCGCGCCGCTGTTGGTGGACAAGCGGACATAGGTGCGCCTACTCTCAGCGGCAGAGTTTATGAGTACGCACCCTAGATCATCAGCGCTGCAATCGAGGCGAAGCCGCGTTCAATCGAGATTAGCCGAACGAGCTCACGATGTGAGACAGCATCGAAGTCGCCGCTCGGGTATAGCGGGCGCTGAAAAGTTGCTCGTCCACGAAATGAAGAGTGAGGAGAGCAACAAACAAGGCCATTGCGACTCTCATGAACCGAAGCGTCTCTGGAAATTCCTAAGGTACGGTTAAAGCCCATCAGGGAAAATCGTCCGGCTGCTCACGACCGTCGACCTGGCCGCCAGCAACTAGCTGAGGACATTCTGAGTGCGATGGTAAACGCATTCTCTGCCGTACCCGCTGATTACTACCGGAGTTTCGGCGATAACTTTCATCGATTTCTCATTTGTGACTCCTAGTTTGTGGGTCATGGAAAAACGAGCGGCACGCCGGCGGCGCGTCTTCAAGGCCGCCTTGATCGAGTTTCCCGGAGGCGCATTCAACTGTGTCGTGCGCAACTTGTCGGATAGCGGCGCCCACCTAGAGGTGCCCAGCCCTATCGGCATTCCGCACGAGTTCGATCTCACCATCACCACCGCACAAATTCGGTTTTCGTGCCGGGCCGTATGGCGCTCAGAGCGAGCGATCGGAGTGGCATTTGCTTGAGGTGGGTCTCATCATTGAGACCAGCCTTTCAGGCGGTTCCAGAATTAACCCCAAGCGTGAGCATTGATCTTAAGTGACATTTGTTGCGACCTGCGCGCCAAGGCATAGCGTGATCACGCCGGACAATTTCCCCAAGTTCGGCCCCACAGCAAAGATTAGCTTAACCTGGTGTCCATCAAACCGTCACCGCGCGACCCACGTTAACCGTGTCTCCGATCTTCTCCCGTATCCGCGCCGGCTGGTTCACTTATGCCGCTAAGCCGCCCCATTGCATCTTTGCAATCGTCCTCCGATTTCCCGCGCTCATTTCCGGCGGGCCTGAGCGAGGCTTCTCCTTCGGAGAGCGTGACAGATGAGAATGACTCTCATCCTTGCTGGCCTCGGTACACTCGCGGTGATGGAGCTCGAGACACCGCAGCGCGCGATAATGCCTGTGAACGCGCCGCCCGCTCAGGCGACTGTTGGCCCACGCGATACGCTGACGACGGCAGACCGGCTCAAAATCCCGCACATGCTTCAAGCGCCGCCGCAGCCGATTTCCTCGAGCGAAGTGGTGCCTCTGCCGGATCAAACCGCGGTTGTCACGCAAGAGACTTCGAAGATCATCAAGCAGAAGCCGAGCGCCCCCGGACGAATATCCGCCGTCGTGCTGCCCAGACCTCGAGTCGAGCACGGAAAGGCAACTGCGAAGCTCAACCGCGTCAAACCGGTCACGGAGGTAAAACCCTGCCCGTCGGGGGTCTTCGATGGCGTATTCCGAGCACTGAACCTGTCAACGCGATGCCAGACCTAGCCCAGGAATTCCTCTGTATCGGAAGATGGCCGACGGTGCCCCGCGCCGCGTCGCGCATGCGCCAGAGCAAGCGCGCCGTCCCGAGGAAATCCGGCCACTGCGCCCGCACGAGCCGGAGCGTTGTCGCCACAAGCGACTGGCTGTCTGCAGAATCCATTACGTTGTTACTTGGAGTGGCGGTCGGCCTAGCTTTCGGCGGGAATTTCGTAATGTTTCGTGACGCTCATTTGAATGGAAAATCGATCGACAAGACGGCCGAAAAGGCAATGGTCGAGTGCATTATCGTCGCCGAGTCCAATGGTGATCCGAATAAAAAGAACAAGCGGTCGAGCGCGACCGGTGCAGCCCAGTTTCTCGATGAAACGTGGCTCGAAGCCGTTGGAAGGCACCGACGCGATCTGATTCAGGGGCGCAGCGACAAGGAAATATTGGAGTTGCGACGAGATCTCGAGCTCCCGCATCCGTAGCCGGCCCGCGAACTAGGACGATCACGGGGCGTTGTTCTTCCGTCATGGACCCGTTCGTTATCCAGCAATACCTTGCCCAAGCCGAGCAGCACGCGGCTGCAGCCAGCCGCCTCGTGGCCCGGCAGGAAGCACTAGTAAGGCAGTTGGAGCGGGACGGACACGACACATCCGATGCCTTTAAGGTGCTCGCCACGCTGCGGGACACTCAAGCCCTTCACGAACAAGCCGTTGTTCGTCTTCAGGAGGAGTTGGGAGTTGCGCGTCGCTAGCCGGTCATGATGGCCAGTCGATCGGAGGGCAGTGCAGCCCCGCCGACCAAACTCTTGGCGGAGTTGCTCGGCCCGCTGCTTTGCGGCACACCCATAAACCGAATGCCGGCCAAATCGTCCGCGCGCGCCTGCTCCCGGATGTTTTTGTACATCCGGAGGAGGCTTTCGTCGCTTAGCGGTTCTAAGCTCATGGTAGGTGGTCCGCCAGCCCAGCCGCAATCGACGACGGCCCATGTCGAGCAATTAAAATCATGGTCGTGACCAACTCTACTCGACAGCGAAACGGAATCGGCGGAAGTACCGGTTCGCAAACCGGTTCGGAAGTTAACCTCACCGCATAAGGTTTAGGCCAGCCGTGGCGCGTTATTCCGCAGCGTAGCGCGCTACTCGCTCGTTCTTTCGAATGCAGGACGGAGGTAGACTTATCTATTCGTAGTTTATCACCGTAGCTGACTGCGGACGCGCGAGCCAACTTGTCGGAAAGGAGCGATACTCCAAAGCGTTATCTATTCCGGTGTGGAGGAGTGGATATCCGCGGACGGGTCACGGATCGTCTACCGATGCCGCATCGATCCCACTTCCCAGGTGATCGTTAATCGCATCGTTTCAACACAAAAGTCGGTTCCGATCTACCGTCAACATCGGACATGTCGCTGCACTGCATCAACCGACGAGATGGGCCAAAAGAGGTCATCGCGGCAGCGTGATAATGAACTCGGTAAACACACCCAGCTCGCTCTCGACATCGAGGGTTCCGCCGTGTTGTTTGACAATGATGTCATGGGTCATCGACAGACCGAGCCCCGTGCCTTCGCCAGCTGGCTTGGTAGTAAAGAAGGGATTGAACATTTTTTCCTTCACCTCGACCGGAATCCCGGTGCCGTTGTCCCGGATGCGAATTTCGACCTTGTCGTCCAGGTTGTTCGTGGTCGCACTCAGCACAGGCTCAAAGGTCTCGTCTCCCGCCTCGGACTTGCGCCTGGTCGCGGCATAGAAGCCGTTGGAGATCACGTTGAGCAGCGCGCGCGTGATCTCCTGCGGATATACCTCGATTTCGCCAGCGTCGGGGTCGAAGTCCTGCGTGAGCGTGATGTTGAAGTCGGACTTCTCTGCGCGCCCGCCATGGTAGGCTAGATTAAGACTCTCCTGGACCAGGGCATTGATGTCGGCGAGACGACGCTCGCCCGGTCCCTCGCGTGAGTGCAGCAGCATGTTCTTGACGATGGAATCGGCCCGCTTGCCGTGCTGGACGACCTTTTCGAGGTTGCTCTTCAAAAGCGTCGTCAGCTCATCGACTTCGGTGCGGATCTTGTCGACGAGTTCGGCGGGCTTGAGGGCCTCGTTCAACTCCTCGGTCAACTCCGCTGAAAGCGTTGCGAAATTATTGACGAAGTTGAGCGGATTCTTGATCTCGTGCGCAATGCCCGCGGTGAGCTGGCCAAGCGAGGCGAGCTTTTCGGTCTGCACCAGGCGGTCCTGTGCGGTGCGGAGGTCGTCGAGGGATTTCGAGAGATCGTCGGTTCGCTGCCGCAGCTCCTTGAGCAGTCGTGTGTTTTCGATGGCGATCACCGCTTGTGCCGCAAAATTTTCCAGCAACTCGACCTGCTTGTCGCTGAACTTTTGCACTTCCTTGCGGTAGACAGCAAAGCCACCGACAAGCTCGCTCTCCTTGAGCATCGGCACAATCAGAACGGTGCGGGCTGCGGCGACCTTGTAGATCAGATCGTCCGGATGCTCTGTCGCAATATCGGCAATGTGAACCAGCGCCTTGGTCTCAACGAGGCGCCGCAGCGAAGGCACCCCATCAAACGGCGCGATGAAGTGCGGCGGCGTTTCTTGGTCGGGCGCATACAATTGCGGCACGTTTTGCGCGGCCATTCGCGCAACCCGCCTTAACCTGTCGCCTTCGTACAGGAGCAGCGTCCCAAAACTGGCGCGGCAGATGCGCACGGCATTTTCTAGCATGGCCTCGAATACCGGCCCAAGCTCGCCAGGCGAACTGGATATGACTTGCAGCACTTCAGCCGTCGCGGTCTGCCGCTCCAGCGCCTCCTGCGTCTCGTTGAACAGCCGCGCGTTCTCGATGGCGATCACCGCCTGGTCTGCAAAAGTCTCGACCAACTCGATTTGTTTCGCGGTGAAGGAGCTTCGCCCAAGCAGACTTAATACTCCAAAAACCCGACCTTCTCGTATAAGAGGAACACCGAGCGCCGCCCGGAAGCCCATCAGCTTTTGCGCTGCCAACCGGGTAAACTCAGGATCAACAAGGACGTCAGGGATATGGACAGTACGCCCTTCGACAATCGTTCGCCCAAAAATCGTGCCTCGGTCAGGTTTGGACGATTGGCGCGCTAAATGGTCGCGCCACTCAGGAATACAGCCATAGTCCGCGGCAAGACGGTAGGTTGAGCCATCTTGATATCGGACAGTTCCGATATCGGCTTCGCATAAGCGACATGCCGACGAGAGCAACGTATCAAGCACGGGTTGCAAGTCAAACGTCGAGCGGCTGATCACCTTCAACACATCGGCGGTTGCCGTCTGCTGTTGTAAGGACGTCTCTAGGTCGCGGGTTCGGGCCTGCACCTCGTCGAACAGCCGCGCATTCTGGATCGCGATCACTGCCTGGTCGGCGAATGTTTGCAAGAGTCGAATTTGCTGCTCTGAAAATGCCGTCGGCTCCGTTTTGCCGACTGTTATGGCCCCGACAGATTTTCCTTCGTGAAGCAGAGGAACCGCGAGCACCGCCCGCCATCCTCCGGCCAGCGCGAACTCCCGCGAGTACTCGGGATCCGCAAGCACGTCGGGGATCTGGACGATCGCAAGGTCGAGGATGGCGCGCCCGCCGACGAAGGAACGATTGATCTGTCTGAGGTCCTGGCGCTCCCTAATTTGATTTATTGCCGTGGTGGAAAAATTTTTCGTAGCGGCGAAGCGAAGACGATCATTGTCCTGTAAATAGACAACGCTGAATATGGCACCGCAGAGACGCGCAGCGCTCTCAACGATCGCCTCGAATACAGGTTGGGCATCCACCGGCGACTTGCGAATGATGCTCAGCACTTCGCTGGTGGCAGCCTGTTGCTGAAGTGCCTCGTCGAGTTCTCTAGTTCGTTGGCGAAGTCGATGATTTAGAGCGTCGTTAGCTAGGACCGACACCGGCAACTTGCCAGCCTTGGTTCTCTGCTGACGTCGCCCCTTCCCAGGTCCAACCTTGTCACCACGTTGCCGCATGGTCGCACTCTACCGTTCCTCCGATGATCAATTCTAGGCGAAAAGTTAGCTTTCGCGCCATGGGGGCATCGTCCGGTATGGGCCGATTTCGTTGCAAAAGTCGGCTGTACCGACGGATGTCTTTCAGCCATTCGGCAAGGCCGACCGGCTTTGATCCGCCGACCCCGACGCTCTCAACGCAACTCCCAAGCTACGCAATGCACGTGGCATGAGCGGGTGGTGGTCGCGCAACGAACGACGCGAGGCGCCTCAGATTTTGAGCGATGGCAGCGAGAACAAACTCGTCCTGGGCGCCCCGTGGGCCACGAAGCCGGAGCCGCCCAAGCCTCAAGATGCGCTTCAAGTGTGCAAACTGCATCTCGACCTTCTTGCGCTGACGTCGCGACGTCTCGAAGCATCGCAACATCATCCTATTCAATCACCTCGTCGGCGCGGGCAATGAGCGACATCGGCAAATCGATGCCGAGCGCTTTGGCGGTCGTCGCATTAATCACGAGATCGAACTTCGTGGGCTGCTCGACGGGAATATCCGCGGGCTTCGTGCCGCGCAGGACCTTATCGACCTGCTCGGCAGCATGCCGGAAAAGGTCAGCCCAATTCGGACCGTAGGACATCAGCGCGCCCGCATCCGCGTAATCCCGACTGCCGTAAATGGTCGGCAGGAGCTTGGCTCGTGCCATAGTGTTGATTTTGACTCGATTGTTGAACACTAAGGGATCAGTTGCCACATAAAGGGCATCCGCACGGTTCTTGAGAGACTCGATCGATGAGAAGATCTCGACTGCTTGCCTGACCTTGATCGGTATCGCCTCAAGTCCTAGGCTGCGTGCGGTCTTCACGACCTCCTGCATTTCGAGCATCGCACCTGGTGCGCCAGCGTTTGCGATCACGGCAAGTCGCGCAAGCTTCGGGACAATCTCGCGAAGCAGTTCGATGCGCTTGCCGGCAGTGTCTGTCTGTTGGATCGACATGCCCGTAATATTGCCACCGGGGTGCGCTAGGCTTGCAACAACTCCGGCACCCACTGGGTCCATCTGGGCAGCAAACACGATCGGGATCGTGGTGGTTGTGCGCTTTGCCGCCAGCACCGGCGCAGAGGCCCAGGTGACGATGACATCCACATTCCGACTCGCCAATTCAGCTGCGATTTCGCTATATCGTTCGGTATTCGCCTCCGCCCAGCGGTATTCGATGGTGACGTTCTTTCCTTCGGTCCAACCGAGTTCACCGAGCCGCTTGACGAAGGCCGCAATCCACGGACCCGCAGTCTCAGCAGAGGATGCGCCGAGAAATCCGATGATTTTCGCCTTCGCAGCTTGTTGGGCATGACAGGTCCACGGCCACACCACCGCTAGGGCTAATCCCGTGACAACCTTTCGCCGTGTCATTGAATCAGCATTCCGGTTCAATTTCGAGCCCATGACATCTGACCGAGGTTTCAAAACATGGGGCTGGCTTTCTGCCAACGAGCAGAACAGTCTGTTCGGGGTCACAAGTTGCCCCGACAGGCTGCTTCAGGTTGGTCGGCTCATCTCCGGTGAGCAGACACTGCGGCACTCCGAGCGAAGGTCAGCAACGGGGCACTAGCCGACCTAGATTGAGTCAAATCCGATGTCGCCTTAGACACCGTAAGCGGACATAGGTTACCAGCCTCGCTGGTTGCGAGGCGCGCCAAAAGATTGACTATAGAAGAACTCAAAGGTCTCGGGTTCATACAAGGCCTTGACCTGATTCAAGTTCGACCGGCCCCGGCTAGGCCACAGTTTTGAGTCGATCGCGGCTTGGCGCCTGCGTGAGAAACATCATCTACGAAGGATAAAGCCGCTATCGCTTGAACGTGGTTTTCGGCCATTCAACAAATGCAAGCAAATGTGATGCGATTCCTAATACTGGCGGTCGATAGTATGAGATACTACCACAACCTATCGTTCCGACGCCTTTCATATTTAGTCTTATGGATGCGCAATATTCTTTATCGAGATGGGGCTACCAATGGCGGCAGACGTTGGAATCCTTTTGGTCCATGGTATTGGCAACCAGGTGCGCGGCGAGACGCTGGTCGGATTTGGTGAGCCAATCTACACTGCTTTGAAGGATCGGATCGAGCTTAGGCCTCCAGATGTAAACCGCCTTATAAGAGATGGGAACCTCGCGAATGGAGATAGGCGAGACAAGGTTCAATTGCTCGATGCATTCGCGAGCCCTATCCCAAACACTCCATCGGAGCGCGATACACCAGCCTACGCCAGATTCGCTATCAATAATGGCGAAGGGATGATGCCGACAGACTGGATCTTAGCGGAGAGCCACTGGGCCAGTTCGTTTCCACCCCCTCCATCTCGACCGGTCACACTTTGGATGATGTGGATCGTTCCTTGGATATGTTTTTCCTATGTCGCGCGACAATTTCGAATAGCGATAAACCAATCTCCAAAAACAGGTCGAGCCGCGGCAAAGTCCCTTGCGGTGATGCTCTTATCAATTTTGGCGCTCCCCCTCATTGCCCCCATAGCCTTGTCGTTAGAGATAACGCTGCTTGCGTTACTGATCGCATCCATCGTCCCACTCAAAGCCGTTGAAGAATTCGTCCGGCGGCTGAATGCGGCGATTTCGTCCGTCCTTGGCGATTGTTTCATATTCACGTCGAGCAAAATCCGTCAGCAGAGCATCGTCTCAAAGGTGCTTCGCGACATCGATTGGCTGGAAACGAACTTCGGATGCGAGCGCATCATTATTGTTGCCCACTCTCAAGGGGCGGCTGTAACTCACTTAGCGCTCAAGAAATACTGTTCAAACAAAATCAGCCTGTTGGTGACTTTTGGCGCGGGCATCGTGAAACTACACCAACTCGAAGATAAGAAGCGGACGAGGAAGATCGGGTTTTGTCTTTTGGTTACCATGTTCGCCGCAGTTTACGAGATTTCTGCGGTCGCGCATCATTTTGCTCCCGACTTTATACGTGGCTTGCCGACTTGGGTGGGAATATTGAGCACCGTTCTTTTTATGGGGATCGCCATTTTCGAAGGCTCGGTTGAACTGACGGACCAGGTCAAAGATCAAGCCTCCAAGTTTGCGGACGGAGGCCCAAGATGGGTCGACTTCTACGCGTCCATGGATCCGGTTCCGAATGGCCCAATCTTCATACCTAAAGCGAAAGACTCGAGAAACGCCGAAGTCGATAGCGCCGAACTCATTGAGAGCATCGAACTATGCAACGAGTTGTCCCCAATCGGTGACCACACATCGTACTGGGAGAACATAGATGAGTTTGTTCCCCAGCTCATTGACGCGATCGCCGCTCATGGCGGAGCTCGAACGTTCGTGCGAGAACTCACAGCAATAGAGCGTATTCAAGCAAGTTCTTTTCGTCGACTCAAAGTCTTCGCCAAACGCATCGATGATACAATCATACTTATCGCTCTGTTCTTATTCTTGTTTCACAGTGGCCACGTCGCTTCAATGGGGAAAGAGCTCAACACGATTATACATGACGGTTGTACAATTGCCGATTGTTGGAGTTATTCGCCGCTCACCACTGGCACTGGTGCCGCTCTCTTGGTCTACGTTCTACTAAGCATGCTATTCAGCGCGTTGCGTTACCTCGTCGAGCTTCCGTCGGAAGAATTTGAGGATGTCTATTTTATTTTTTCGGCCACCTCGGCCGCTTGCCATTTTATAGCAGTAACGGCTCTCGGCTGGGTATTGGTGGTGTCCAATCCCGAGATGTTTTCTTGGCTTGCAACTGCGCTTCAAAAGATCGGGTCCACCACGGCGCGGGACCAGAGTCTTGTGATAGGCATGGCGTTCGGCTTCCTCCTCATGTGGAGTGATTTGAGACGGCTCGATCGCCTGAGGCGCTCGTTGCTTGAAATGAATCGCTCATAGGTAAAGTAGCGGGGACCGCCTGCCTGCTTTGACTTAGCCTTGAGCCTTCGCCTTGATTCTTGACATGCGGGTCTCGCGATTCATTTCGAGAAGGGTGCAGAGCGCTACAAGCGGCTGAATGGGTCGCTTTGTATAGTTAAGGCCCTCTGCTCGGGACAGGTAACATTGAGTACGCTTACAGGTCGCGTTCGGAAGGTTCGCCGTTGGTGAACGAGCGGCTCGCTTCAACTGCAGCCCGGACTCATGATTATCGAGCTCCCCGTGGCACACCATCATAGATTGATGACTTGAACAGACGTCTGCTTTTCAATCGGACGCAGACAAAAGCAGCGGTCACCGCAACCATCGTACAACGTCCAGTCTCACGCAGACAGCCGACATCGCGGCGGGTGCTGCGTCGTTCTGCTTGGGGCCAATTCTGGACTCATGCAACGCAGCAAATTGGTTCGATCGCCTTAGCTCGAATCAAGGTTTGGGAGGTCTTCGGACCTCAACCTTCTCGCCGACCTCGATGACCATCAGATCTTCACCCAGCTCCAACGGACCGGAGTAGTTCTTCCGAGTTGGCGGAATGAGATCCTGCTCGGTCGCGTTTGGTAATACAATGTGTGAATACAAGGCCAGCTTAGGCTTCGTGCGCGCAAACACCTCTCCCGCCTGCTCTGGCGTGACATGGTGGGCGACAACACTTGATGTCCGCGCTGGCGGGACTCCAACGCGCTGGAACGTCTCGGGCGAGGCGACCTCATGTACCAAGAGATCAACGTTCTGCGCATGTCGGATGAGATTTTCAGAGGTGCGGGTGTCTCCGGAGAGCACGACAGACCGACCGGAGTAGTCGATGCGATAGCCAAATGCTGGCTTTACTGGCGTGTGGTCCACTTCGAAAGCGGTGATCTTCACGCCGCTGTTCTCATATACGAAGCCCTCGGCGATGTCCTCCGCGAGGATGACCACGCCGTCTGGTGCCGCCCGATCATCGTATAGGCGAATCCGGATGTCGTACTCGAATGCCTGCTCGAGCAGCGACATCATGCGCTTTGTCCCTCTTGGTCCCCACACCTGCAGTGGCCGATCCCGCCCCGGCGTAAGCCAACCGGTTAGCCACAGATCCGGGAAACCGACGACGTGGTCTGAATGCAGGTGAGTAAAAAAGACGCCGCTTACATCCTGCCAAGGCATCTTGATCTGATTGAGCCGCTGAAGGGCACCGCGGCCTGCATCGAAAATAAACTTCTGTCCACCCGCTTCGACGAGGATGCTCGGTCCGAACCGGTTCATGACGGCTGGAGGGCATCCTGTGCCCAAGAGTGTTATCTTGATTTCTTGCCCCTGCGCCCTCGCCGCTGGGACAAGAACGAAGGCCAATAGTGCAATTCCTAACATTCTCTGAAGGCACTTTGAGGCCATTCGCTGCCCTCCCGTCCAAACAGAATAACGTTCTATCTACTACCGCCGGTGCGCACAGCGTCTCGTATCGCTTCCTTTTTCTTCAACCTCACATTGTTTCACAGTGCCGATGCGGTGGCAAGACGACCGCCATGGGTCATTAGCGTCGTTGGGCGGCATTTCCGCTGTGTCCGGTCGAGCCTCGATAGCTGACGTGTCGCACACCATCGCGATCTTCGCCATCGGGCCAAGACCGACTTTCGCCGCAAAGCGTGCCAACCTGCGCATTGGCGGTCTCGGATCGGCTTCTAGCTCACCTGGCTTGTAGCTCGCGACCGTAGTTAATCATTCAAACCACGGATGGCGTACCGAAAACCGGAGAACGTCTAATGTCTTGGCCGATCTGGTTTGGAGGAGCGGTGATCCTTCTCCTGCATCGTTGCGGGTCAAACACGGCTCCCGCCCGCCCGGCACGGCCCCTTGTATCGCTCGAGCTTACGGGCTCAAGTTGCGTTCGGCGGATAGGAGCGCGGCGGCATCGCCACGCCCAGCGATTGCTCCTTCGTCTTCCGCTTCACCGGGGAATCGGAGGAGCAGCTTGGCTATTCTGATGGTTGGCAATCTGACGGCAACTTCGCCTATACCGGCAAGAGTTAGAGCGGGGACATGGAATTTATTCGCGGTAACCGAGCCATTCGCGATCATCTGGCCGACGGCCGAGACCTTCTCCTGTTCGAAGCCACCAAATCGAAGGGCAACTACCGCTATGTGGAGTGTTTCGCGTTCGCCGGCTGGGAAATGAAAAACGCGCCAGATCGCGAAGGCAAATTGCGAAAAGCGATTGTCTTCGAGCTCGTTCCCATATCTGAGGCCGCACCTGCGCCAGAAGCGAGCGAAGAAAAGGTTACTCTCAAAGAGAGTCGCTCGCGGAGTTAAGGGCTCTGGCCATAACGGCGGCTGTCACGCCGAAAACCCTTCGAAGGAGTCTCAACGCACCTATTACGCGCGAAGCTTCAAGGTCAAGGCGAACGTGCTGAAGCGGGCGAACGGCGTTTGCGAATCCTGCAAAATGGCGGCGCCTTTTCTAAGAAAGGACGGCAGTCCGAGCCTCGCCACATTAAGCGCGTGGCCGATGGTGGGCCGGCCCATCCCACGTCGGTAGGAGCTGTTTGTTCGACGTGCCATCGGCAAATTTATCATGGTGCAGATGGTGATCGGCTTAACCGGGAGTTGGAAGCCTTCGTCGCCGAACTTGTCTCTCTTGCGGTGATAGAGCCTTCCAACCTCGAAGGGGATACCGACTGGATGCGAGACTGAACAGTTGCTGACGGTGAAACCCGGCTGCCAAAGACGTTTAGCGACGGTCTTTGCGTCCCCGAAGAAATCCGCTGGCCCCCATGTTAGAAATCCTTTCCCTAGGCGCCCGTGAGCGACGCCAGCAATGGCCTTGCTGTCATAGGGCTTGGCTTTGTGTCGGACGAAATATCGATGCGATTTCCCAAAGCCGTACTTCGTCAGAAAGCCATCGCGTCCGAGCTTATCGAATTCGTCAATCGCCTTCAGAACCTTCGTCAAATCGGCCAACACCAAAACCCCCTCCGTATCCCGTTCCCGCCCACCCCACCGGCTTAGGATTTGCAGTCAACTGCAAACTCCGATGCTTGCAGTCAACAGCAAACCCGGGGCCTCTGATCATGTGAAGGATTATCGGAGGTCCTGGGCTTCGGTTTAGTGGCGCCCCCTGACCCGCCCTCCCACAATACCGATCGAAGCGATCACCGGCGGAAATATCGGTGGAAATCCCTTTCTCCCGCCCAAAGCGAGCGGGATCTCGATATTCTACTCTGAAGGGAGCGTCCGATGATAACCAAACCAGATAAGTCCCCAGCCGAACTCCCCCACATGACGGGTTGGTTCGGCCCATCCTTGCTGCTCAAGCTGCTCTGGCGCGTGATCGTCTCGGATCTATTCGGCCAGTATGCAGACCGTCGGCTGATCGTGGCGGCCCTCGACCCGGTGAAGCCGGAAGAGCTGGTCGAACGCGCCAGGCAGTTCATGCCCGGTGGCGACAACGAGGAGTTATGGACCTTCACGCCGGATCAAGACGGCGCCCTTTGGATCGACTGGGTGGCGGACCTTGGAGACGGTTTTGACTCGACCTATGCCATCGCTTCCCTGCTGGCCCGTGACACTCTGTTGGTGGATGACCAAACGCTTCCACGAGGCCAGTTGCTCGTCATGGGCGGCGATGAGGTGTACCCGACAGCATCATCGGAGGCATACCACGACAAGCTGATCACGCCCTATGGCTGGGCGTTCCCCGATCCACATCCCGGACTAATCAAGGGCCCTCCTGTCTACGCCATCCCCGGCAATCACGACTGGTACGATGGCCTGGTGGTTTTTCTTGCGCTGTTCAGTCGCAAGGAGCACCTCCATTTGGGCGGCTGGCGTACGCATCAACGACGTAGTTATTTCGCACTTCAGCTCACGCAAACGTGGTGGATTTGGGGGATGGATTCCCAGCTCGACGACGATATGGACCAGCCGCAGAAGGACTATTTCGTCGCGATCGCGAAGGACATGGCGCCGAACTCTAATATCATCCTCTGTGGACCCGAGCCAGGTTGGCTCTATACCCGGATTGCCGGGAACGGCTCGCTCAAAATAATGGACTACCTGGCGAACATCGCGATCAACCACTGCTCGGGTGTGAAGATTCCGCTCGTGATCTCGGGCGACACGCACCACTATAGCCGGTACGAGGGCGACAAGAATGGGACGCAGTTCGTCACCTCGGGAGGCGGCGGAGCATTTCTTCACCCTACCCACCAGCTTGCGCACACAATCAATGTCGATCGCGACGCAGACGGCATTAGCTGGGCCAACGGCTTTGAAAAGACCCTCAAGCTCGCGACCTCGAAGGACAAGGCGGGCGTGTCTCAAGAGGCTTGCTACCCGACTCGCTCCGATAGCATGGCTATGCTTGCGGGGAATTTCCTTTTCCCTCTCTATAATCCTGGCTTCGGCTTCGTGTTGGGTACCGCCTATTGGCTATTGGGGCTCGTCGCCGTCCACTTTCCTAGTGATGCCTGGTACGTGAGCCTCTTGGTATTGGCCGGCGGCTTCTACGGCTACACGAGGCATCAGGAGGGCAGCTCTCCCAAGATAGGGCTTGTCTCGCTTGTAAACGGAGTAGTGCACTCGGTCGTTGCCCTTGAACTAGCCTGGACCTTTGCAAAGCTGAACCTTTCGCTGGTTGACCCGGGCGTCTCACCACGAACGGCTTTCATCTTTTTTGCGGCCGAGCTGATCTTGGTCGGCGGAATGATCGCGGCCGAGATGTTCGGCATTTACCTCTACTTGTCGTCAGGCTTCCTCGGCATCAATCATAACGATGGGTTCAGCTCGATGCGGCGCGATTCCCACCGGAATTTCGTACGGATGCGGATCACCGATGCAGAGATCAGACTATTTCCAGTCGGACTGACCCAGATTCCTGATCGAGCAGAATGGAAGCTAAATGCTTCAGGATCGGGCCCGCGGTACCTCCCAAGAGAAGAGCTAAAGCCCCACCTTATTGAACCGCCTATCACCATCCCTATCCGCCGCGCTACACCGCAAACACCTCCTAGCCCATCAGTCAGCTCAGGCTGAGGAACCTAGCTGCATGCAATTGATAATTGATCAGCTCTGGCTAACCGATGAATGGCTGCAACAAAAAGAGCAACTGCCGACGTATAATCTGAAGCTTTCGATCAGTTTTCCCCTGCCCTAAGGAGGCGGTTCGGTGAGGCAAACGGTCGGCACATCGGAAGCAAACATGTCAAGGTCGTCGTATCTGGACTAGGGTACCTAAGAAAATAATCCCTCATGAAGCAACAGCCCCCAAAGCACGATCTGGACCAGGCTCGATTAGATTTCGAACGTGAGAAATGGCGGGCCGAGGAAAGTTTGCGCCGTGACGAGCTTAGCCTGAAGCGCGAGGAGCTTGATCGATCGCGATGGATCAATCCTTTGGTAATCGCTGTTCTCGCGGCCGCCGCTGCCGCATTTGGCAATGCAGGCGTGACTCTCATCAGCAGCGATAGGCAGTCTCAGCTTGAGCGCGAACGATCGGCTAGTGCTCAAAAGTTGAATGCCGATCAAGCCCGCGAAGCCTTACGGCTCGAACAGACAAAATCAGAGGCGGCGAGGATATTGGAGGTCGTTAAAACAAATGATCCTGATAAGGCTGCCACAAACTTGAGATTTCTGATCGACACCGGGTTAATTGCCGACGAGAACACCCGCAAGCAGATCCAAACGTATCTTGCACAGCGCGAGCCAGGAAAAGGTGTTGCGCTCCCCTCTGCCGCTAATCTGCCCGCGGCACTTCCAGTTGCCACGAACCTGGTTGCGTGCTCGATTCTTGCTCCAAATACCCGCGACCAGGTTGTGCGTGCCGTTGCCGCCGCGTTCGCAGCCGAGCCGCTCGGACTCGAACTCAAGCGTGACAATCCATTGTTCGAGTTCGGAAACGTTGCTCACAAATCGAGGATCTTCCCTGGATCACTTGAGTCTTCAACAGCGTCGGTTGCCATTGTGCCCATGAAAGATCACGAGAACGCGCACGGCGTGATCGCCTCGATCCATGCTGTAATCGCCAAGGATGGCAGTAGCTTTAGAGGACTGTCAGATCAGGAAAACCTATTCTATCGGACTGAATTGGCGAAGCATTTAAATTCACATTTGGCGACTTCGCTGGGACAAGACCTGATATGCACTGCCGTAATTACCTAGCAGGGATTACCATTATTCACCGACGCTGATCCGGAGAACGCAGGTGAATGAGGAATGAGATCATCTGCCGTCTGGTCGAGCTCGGGCTGAAGGCGAAGAAATGATCAACGACACTTCACCTGAACCAAACAGTGGACTAATCCACCGAGAGCCCGGCATAATCATCGCCTATGATGATGAGACCGGCCCACGTGGATTAGCCCCTTATTTTCCGAACCATCGTCCTGACGGAAGCATAAATCACGGATTTGTCGATCTCGCCGACAAGCCGGAGCTTGTGAAGACCATCCCTGAGGTCGCCGATAGCCCAGCGTATCAGGAGCTGCTGATTGCAATAAACCGCCCAGGTTCCACGATCATGTCAATTGGCTGCGAACGCGGCTCCTTCGAAAGCAGCTATTCTCACCTGCCAAGGCAGGTTAGCTCTTACACAGATGTAGTTCTAAGAGACCTCGAACAAAACGGATCGAAGGACGCTCTGATAGGCGTCGCTCATCGAATTGCAGCAGCCTTCAAAGAGGAAGTCGAGGGGCAGGCACAGATCCTGCCACATGAAATACAGCTCATTGTCGAGCGATTGAAGCTCCTCTTCGACATAGATCAGCCGTGGGCTTTAAACATTAAGTTGTTTGCGTATGGTCGCAACGAAGCTGAGGCATTCGACCATTTTGAGTGGGTAGCTTCGTTGGCGGCTCAAGCCATTTTTAGGCTCTGATCCGGTCACTCGGTATCGGCGATGGCGGCGGCGAATGGCTTACGCGGGAATGTCGACGTTCAGTACAGCATCGCACCACACCTCCTCGGCGAGCATGTTCAGAAGGTCATCATTGTCCTTGGGCCAGCCCCGCAACGCGGCATGCCCGGGATTGTCCGGCTCAGCCTCGTGAATGAAGCGAATCTTGTGCTTCTTCGGATCATCCAGGCAGGCCCGCTTGATTCCATCGACGCGACCAACGGCGAATCCGCTCTTTGGTCGGACATCCAGGTTACTGGCCCGGATTGCCCGCACCGTTGCAACAATCCTGTCATCATGGGTCGCGCCCTGAAAGAATTCAGCCCACGTCGCCGACAGATATTCCTCGTTCTCTCTCAACCGAAAGGCCGCGCCGTAGATGCCGATAACATTGTCGTCCTCGTCCTTGCGCAAACGCGCCCAAGGAACATAGCGGACGCAGTGATCCGTCTCAGGCAGGTACGTGATTGGCATCAGCAAACCAGCGATCGGGGCCGTAAGGCGCCAGAACGGCCGGCAGTCGAGAGACTGGCGTAATACCCGCCGCGCGCTCGCGCTCCTCGTTGATGGTCACTGACACTGTCCACCTGACCAGATCCTGTGGCAGACACTCGATCGTCAACCGGTCGTTGCCATTTGTCCAACTTGCTATTAGCTCACCCGTCGCCGTCGCTCCGAGACCAGGCCGCCGCTGCGGCTTCAGGAAAACGAGCAGACGGAGAAACGTTGCGAACGATTCGATCGTGGGCGGCCGATCAAGAGGCTCCCAGTCCTCAACGTTCAGCAAGCTGTCGAACTGACCAAATAATCGCGTGCGCCAGTCACGATTCAGATGCATCGCAACCTGCGAGGTGCGTATTTTAAATTGCGCCAGAACGTCGAACAGCCGCTCATCAAGTGAAGTCCGCGGTAACGTGGCCGTTCCTTGGCTCGCGAACGTTGGTGACGGCTTCTGAAGATTTTCGATTTGTCCCTCGATCACCTTCGACACCGCGCCAACTGCCAATGACGGGACGTACGGCGTTGCAAATGCTCTACGGCCGATGGCTGGTTGCAAAGTGGTCATCGAAATAGTTCTCTGGCGCTCTCGGTAATACAAGCCTCGAAAACAAAATTCTTGTGGCTGCGCATCCGCTCGATCAGCGACCACAGCTCATCATCCCGCTTAGGAATATTCTTTTCACGATACACGTCAAGGTCGAGCGAGAAAGAGGCCGTGTTTATTAGCGGCGACGGCACAGCACTGGACAGTAGGCTTAAGTATAAATCGTTCTCGACGTCAATCTGCCGCTGGGTCTGGACCACATATCCAAGCATGGGAAGCTCAAACGCCTGCGGCGAGCGCGGAGCGAAGTTCAGATAGTCATCGATGTCGATCGAATCGCCTTCCTGCACAGGGATATCGATCCTGTTCACGTATCGCAACCCGACTCGGGTGACATCGAGAGGCTGGGAGTAGTGCTTTCTTAGAGCCGTCCAAGCCGTTCCCATTATTTCTCGGAAATTGTCCCACCCCATATAGGGCGCAAGGCGACTACAGACAAATGACGATTGGCGGAAAAAGACCAAGTCGGTCCTTTCAAGCGAACTGAGCTTACGGCCCAACCACTCCGTCTTGACCTTCGGCGGCTTGCCAACGACATCAGCATCCATCGCAATATTGAAGATCTGCTCTTCCTCGTTGTAAAAGAAGTCGCCAGCAATCAAAGATGTTGCTTTTTCAATGGTTTCGCGGTCGATTTGGCGGCCAAACCTCATCTCGACGACTGCTTCGGTGATGGGCGCGCGAGGGTAATTCATAGCCAAACAAGAGCAGGAAACTGCAAGCTGTTCCATAGCCCAAATTGGTTAACGGCTTGCATTTTGTCTATTTTAGCTTGGGGCAAGCTTGCATCTCCCGGCCTAAGTGGTCCGCCTAATTCGCTCGAATCGAGAAACGGGAGCGGATGCTCAAAGGTATCACCTGAGGCTGCGAGGCGGACCGAATCGGCGCCACCAATTCGTTTGTTAGCTGGCAGCGGAACATCTTCAGGCGCGCCCCATTGGCTCGGCTGATGAAGGCCAACCATGACGTCCGCGTCTGCCGCTGACGGCGCGAGGTTGTCTTGGGCCCGGCAAGCCTCGTGAAGCGCGACAGCGGTCTCACGGTCCTGCGCGAAGATGTCGGTCAGCGCCTGGTTGACGTTACGGGCCGTGACACCTTGGTTCTCGGTGGTGCGAGGTCCGCCGCGGTCGACGCGTACCGACGATCTGCACTGTGCCGATCTGTTTGCTCTTGAACGTGAGGACCGCATCGGCGATCGGCCGCGCGATTCAATAGCTGGCCTGATGGACTCGTGATGGTCCAGCCATAGAGTGGATCGGGCACTTTGCGCCAAGCGCGTTCGCCAATGCTGCCGAAACGGGCGGTCACTCCATGACAACGATTGGACCTGTGTCATTCACTATCTCACTTGGCCGTCGGCAGAACCGTAGCTTGGCACCGTCGCGATTCATCCTGCGATTTGGATTTTGGTCTAAAAGATCAACCCAATCAGCCCCCTTAGCTGCTTGGCATGGAGGAGCCCCGTTCCGTCGAAGGACTCTTTGCTTCCCCCTACCCTGCTGTCGCAACTAAGCTCGGCGAGCAGCGCTTCGCCCTGCAGCCACAGTCCGGACGCGAATGGGGTGCAACCAACGCGCCGCCCCTCGATCTAATCAAAGCAGTCCCAGCTTCTTCCGGACGATGGTCTCTTCCGCTTCCTCGAGGAGCAACCTCATTGTCTTCGAAGGGGGCATTTTGTCGAGGTCCGCTGCATACCTCTGCCACTCAAGCAACGAGTCCCATGGCGAAGGCGGATCGATGAGACCAGGGAGCATAGCCTCCCCGCTATATTTGCTCCAATCTCGCCGCTTCATATCAGCGTCGGTGGCCATGTAAGCCCTCACTGCGAGTCTGCGGAAGGTTCGGGCCATTGCCACAAGTTTGGCAGCATGGCTCATGTCCGTCAGAGCAAGTGCTTTTTCAAGCAACGTGTCTGCCATTCGGAAATGCTGTTCAGCCTTGAATTTCATATCCGAAGCTCAGGTGCGCAGATCATTCGTCTTCAGGGGCGTCGCCGAAATCGTAGGGTGTGCAATCTAACAGTGCGATATCAAGGGAGTTTACCGCGTTTATGGTCTTTTCGTCTGTTTCGATACTGAGATTTGAATGGGCTGCGTGAGCCATCCATCTGAGGGTCTGGCAACGATTCGCTCCTTCCCAGACCTCTCGACTCCGAACGCTGTGGAATAAGATCAGGACCAGAGACGGAACAATTGCGATTGCTAAAATCCAAAAAGAGCGATGGTCCCGAACCTTGCGTTCGAGGCTCTCATTGCGCTGAGCTAGTCGAGCATTCGCGTTGCTACAGCTGGCGCTGGGATCATTGGTTGTTATTGGCAGGCTCATAAGCTTGTGCCGAGCATTATAATGCGTCGCATTTTAATACACGCTCTGCCGCATTGTGTCCATGGCAGGCGATGTACGGAAGCTGGTAGGAGGCAATGTTAGGCGGCTCCGCATTTCGGCGGGATTGTCGCAGGCCGAATTGGCTGATCGTCTAGGCGTTGATCGAGCGTACGTGAGTGGCCTCGAGCTTGGGGTCCGCAACGCCACCATTTTGACGCTCTGGCACGTATCGCAAGCATTGGAAGTGAAGTTCCAACAGATCTTTGCGGACAGATCGGATAAGCCGCCAAAACGTTGAGGCGTTAGGCAACTTGAACCGCTCAAGATAGGTATGCTTCGAGGGTTGTTGGGGCCGCTCCGCCAGCTGTGTCGCCAAGCCGCCATAGATACCAAGTTGCTTGGACCCCCTGTTCTTATCGCAGTCTTCGTCACCGCAGCGGTGTCTCATCAGCTGAGTGTCTCATCGGCTGGGTGTCTCACGCTAAGTCTTTCTCACAGCTCGGGTTTTCGCGCGAGCGATGCCTGAGACGACCTGTCTCATTTGGCGTGCGCGGTGACTCGGGTGTCTCGTCAGCCGAATTCGATGCAAATCACCCCGGTAATGCTGTTTTTCGAGCGTACCTCGACGTTAGGCGCGGGTATCTTCCGTCATTTGCGAGCCGCAGCAGTGAGACACCTGCCAATTTTCGAGGTGTCTCACCAGCAGTCTCTGCGTCCCAAGGGTGACTCGCCTGCCTAGCCCGCCCGCTGTCCGCGCATCCTGTGAACCCCTACTTTGCCTAGGCGGGCATAGCTCCGCCCTTTCCGCCTTCAGTCTGGGAATGGGCCCACTCTAACGCCCGACGTTCACTTCAATCCGCCCGCTCGTTTTCTCGCCTCGTCCAAGACCTCCTGTGGCAAGAACGCGGTGTTATTTCCCCAGCGAAGCTGCCGGCACGCTATTTGAACCTGAAACTCAAATGCCGCATCGATCTTCTTGCGAGCTTCCTCAAATGCGCACTTGGCTAGGCCGATCCGCCTTTCGAACTCTTGGGCGGCTTCGATTCGGTCAAACTGGCGCGACATCTCATTCTCCAACACCCCAAGCACCTCCGAGATGGTCGGAAGGAAGCGAGAAGTCCGACGAATAGTGCGACAGGCGTTCGACAAAGCCAAAATCGAAGGTCGCTCCTCTAGAACGTCTTCGACCATCGCCGTCCCATAAAGTTGAAGGTCGTGTTTCGGGGCGTTTGGAAAAGAGCCGATCAAGATCTGGAGCTGGCGCTTGACTTCGGTCTGCGATGCAGGCCGGCTTTGCTCTTTCAGCTCCCGAACAGCGGCACCGATGTCTACGGCTGACGCATAGCATTCGGCCTCTTTGATCAGGTTTTCTGCTTGGAGCAGCAGGCGTTTGCCGGCTCCGACGCCCTGATCCCACCATCCTAGCTGTCCAGTCACATCATCAAGCGACCTCGAGAGATCGAGAAGGGCCTCAGGGGATCGGCTTGTGTGCTCCAAGGTGATCTTTTCCATCGGACTCATGTTTCGTACCTCTCAATCGCAGCAATCGCCGACATTGCGCCGAGGGAATGGGACGGAGACGAGGAGCGGGTCAAACAGGCCGTGATAAAGGCCACGGGGTCCTGAGCTTCGTGCCGCATCGCCCTGCTAATCGCATCAATAATTACGGAGTCCATGTGCTTTTGGCGCCATTTGCCCAGCAATCGACGCGCTTGGTCTGCCGACAGACTGGCTGATGTCTCTAAATAGCTGCGGCATTCTCCGAACAAGATGGCGGCCGGAGTGGGACGGCTTTGCCGCGCCTGTTTGGGTTCCTGGATTAGCTCTTCCTGGTTTGAATTCCTTGTTTCAGGTGACATGGGTGTCACGCCAGTAGTGACGGCAGCGTCTCGGGTGGTGACGCCCTTGTCACTCGGTATGGTGACCCAATTGTCACCAGCCGGTGTCATGGGTGTCACCACCTCGGCATCACCTGGTTTTATGGTGCGGGCTGATGGCGCACCCTGGCTCATCTTTGCCGGTTTCACGGCCGAGAGGAATCCTCCGTCAGCCCGCTGCCACGAAAATGAGAACTGATTGGAGCGAGCCTGGCGGCCTCGCCCGCGATGGTTCACCTGGACCCAACCAGCGGACGCGAGACGTTGGATGGCGCGAATGACGTGACGCCGGGAGTAGCCAATTGCGTCCGCAATCGTTTGGTAGGAGGGGTCACAACGTCCCGTCTTCGTGTTGCAATGATCAAGCAGTCTGGTGGCAACGAGCTTGCTCACCGGATCAAGCGCGGAATCCGTCACAATGGCCTGCAACAGCCGCCATTTCGTGAGTAAATCATTCGGAGCTTGAATGGCGCTACCGATCTGGTTAGGCTCCTGATTGCTTTTTCCTATGACGCTCGTCTCGGGGCCGCCTTGCTCAAGGGCGGCCCTTCGCGTTTCGATCCTATCCCGCATTGTGCGCCCCGAAGGTTGGTTTGGGGAGCGAGATCAGAGTTCGTTGAAATTCAATGATGCGACCTTCGCCCAAATAAGGGCGTAAGCGGATGAAACTCCTCCTCTCTCCGCTAGGGAAAGGCAGCTGCCTCATTGCGGCGCCCATACGCCGGCTTGATTGCGTCACTAATGCGAAAAATCCAATCTCGGGCTGCATGACTACTCAGCGCCCCGGCGCTTGGATTCTTCGCCCAATCGGCGCTCAATATACGCGTCGATGCTGCTCCAAGTGATCTTTCTTGAAGCTCCTTCGCGATAGCTTTCCAATGCGTTCGAGTTCAACAACTCGTAGAGCTTCGCGCGACCGATTTTCAGCGCAAACATAGTCTCGTTGACAGTAGCGATTACCGCGCGCTCGCCTTCACCCTTCATAGAAGCCATTGCCGTGTTCCCAGTTGTTCAGCATTTCACGACTGAACATTCGGACGGCGCCAAGCGCAGCTCCTTTCTTACGAACTTAACGTTATTTGCCTTGGTAACAGGCCCCCAATCGACCAACACGCGCGACCTGCAAGCGAATTGAAGATCAAGCCTTTGAGACTCTACAGCTTTTCTTGCTTCGGTATATGCGAACAACTATTGCCTTCTCATATGTCACGGAATTCGCGAATGATTTCCAAGCAGGGCTGAGCGGGTAACTTGACGCCGAATATGTTCTGCAGCGGATACTCCCTCCTCCAGATCGCTTTGTTTGTGTTCGCTCTTTTTCGGCTTTGCTTGACAGCTACGGTTGAAATCTACGGTCATGGCCGCGAAGCAGCGTCTCACAATCACGGAGCGCGGAGGTGTCGGCTTTTGGGTGGAAGCAGACGCAGGTCTTAGAGTGACGGGATGCCGGCTTGTGACCCATAAGCACTGTGGCTAGAAGGGCGAGCGAGGCAAGCACTATCGCGCTGCGACGAGCGGTTAGATCGCACTTCTCTTCTTGGCCCGTGGCTTACCTCAGCCCAGAGCGCGGCGATATCCGATTCCGGCATATGACCCAGCCAAGGGCACGTTGGCTGCCGAGAGCCCGTTGACCCCGGGCGGACAAAGCGGTGACACGAAGGCTGTTAAATATCTAAAGTTTCGCGTACATTTTTGCGACCTTGACTAGGGAGGTTGCAATGTCCGATGCCGTTTCAAGTGGTCGCCGGGCTCTTATCACCGGTGCATCGTCCGGAATTGGGATGATGTACGCGGAACGACTGGCGCGTGAAGGCTATGATCTCATTCTCGTGGCGCGTCGGCGCGACCGACTTATTGATCTGGCGGAAAGACTGAAGAGAGGAAATGGCATAGCTGCCGAGGTCGTTTGCGCCGATCTAACCGACAAGCAGGATTTGGCCAGAGTCGAGACGCTGGCCGGTAGCGACGAAGCGCTTAGCCTGCTGATCAACAATGCAGGCTTTGCGGGTTATCGGCCGTTTGTGTCAATTGATCCTGAGGTCATTGACGACCTCGTCGACATTCATGTGCGTGCGGTTGCTCGACTTTCGCGAGCGGCTCTGCCGGGGATGCTTCGACGACGCAAAGGTGCAATCATTAACGTGGCGTCCCTGCTTGCCATCAGTGCAGTGCTGCCGCCAGACCCGCTGCCATCGCGCGCAACCTATGCTGGCGCAAAGGCCTTTATTTTGGCCTTCACTCAGGCGCTGGCAGGCGAACTTGAAGGCACCGGAGTCGATGTCCAGGCTTGTCTGCCGGGCCGGGTCAGCACTGAATTTCATGTCGCGCATGGCATCGACACCAGCAAGCTTCCCCCTGCGATGACGGCCGAAGACGTCGTCACCGCTTCGCTGTCGGCTCTTTCTCGCCGAGAGGTCGTTTGTATCCCCGCACTTGCTAATCCCGCATTGTTTAGCGAACTTACGGACGCGCAGATTAAACTCTTTCGAAACAGCGCAATGCAGCCCACGCTCGCAGAGCGGTACATGACCTGACCCAAAGTTGGCTGGACGGGATCCTCGGGTGTTTGTCCGTCTGCGAAGTTGCGCAGGGCGTGGCGGAGGTCCGCTTATCACGGAAGATCAGACCACATTTGCTCAACCTGAGTTCTTCGCATTTTGACCCGAAGCTGACCTTCAGGGTGCAGCCTCAATGAGGCTGCTTGGCCGGCCAAGGCACAAGTCCTTCGGCTGTCAGGGCAGTAACAACGGCAGGGCGAGACCCTACTCGCTGGCGATGCGCGACCACGGCGCTATACGACGATAGATCGAAATCCACCCAACTTGCCCAGTTCGATATTACAAAAAAATGCGCATCTGCCACCGAATAGTCACGTCCCATCAGATATTCGTTCGATGAAAGATGCCCATCGAGATGGGTGAAACGAGCCCTCAGACGAGCGCGGAAAACATCTCGGCCTTGCTCTGGCATTCCCTTATAGAATAGCGGCGAGAAACCACCCTTGTGCATCTCGCTCGCGAAGAAATTGAGCCACGCTTGTAGTCTTACGCGGTCGATCGTGCCGTTCGGTGGAGCGAGCTTCTTTCCCGGAACAAGGTCGGCAACGTATTGGACGATCGCCGCTCCTTCCGTGAGCAACGTTCCGTCGTCAAGCAATAGAGCGGGTACGTAGCCCAGAGGGTTCACGGTTCTGTAGTCGCCACCGCCCGAGATGGCTTTAGTGTGTTCGTCGATCTTGATGGGCTCGAAAGGGATCGCCGCTTCGTGAAGGACGATGTGCGGGAGGAGGGATGATGAGCCGGGGGCGAAATACAATTTCATGAGGCGGCCACCAACGCTAGAAAAGCCAAATCGAACGATATGATACTACGCCTCGACCCAAGAAAGATGAACGTCTGGAATTGGCCCATCGCTGCCTCATCCTACGGCCGAGGATATGTCGGCTGTCAGGGGCAGACCCGACCTAACTTAAACCGAGCCAAATCGTCGCGATTGACCCAATGCAGAAGTCACTGAACCAATCATTGCCCGCAATTGTCCGTCGACACTTCACGCGCTTGTGTCCTAGCTGGTCGCCATCATCATTGAATTACGTTCGTAATTTTATATTATGACCGTAATGGCATTGAGCTGGACCGCTGTTGGGCGGCGGCCGGGTGCCGCCAAACAGCTCCTGGCGAGGATTTCCATGGACGACACGACCACTGCCTCATCACTACAAACCGCAGATGTCAGCTCGCTTGGGCTCGCAATCGCTGCAACAGCGGTTTGCAGCGGCGACATCACCTCCGAGGCCTACACTGCGGCCCTTTTACAGCGCGCCCGAGCGCTTGCCGAACTGAACGCCTTCATCACCATCGACGAGGCGGAGGTTCTGGCGGCCGCTCGGGCCGCAGACAAGTTGCGTGCGGCCGGATCGACGGCCCCGCTGCTTGGCATGCCGCTTGGGGTGAAGGACAGTTATTTGACGAAAGGGCTACCCACTAGTCTGGGGATCGAAAGTCTGGCTCATTTTGTGCCCCGCGAAGATGCCGACGCTGTCCGGGCCATTAAGGAGGCGGGCGCGTTGATCTTCGGCAAGAACAACCTTGTCGAGATGTCTTACGGCTTGACCGGTCACAACGCACGTTATGGTCAGGTGAAGAATCCGCACGCGCGGGATCACATGTCAGGGGGCTCCTCTAGCGGCTCCGCCGCAGCGGTGGCCGCCGGCCTCGTTCCGGCGTCGCTGGGCGGTGACACCGTTGGGTCAATCCGGGTGCCCGCATCGTTCTGTGGTGTCGTGGGATTCAAGCCAACTACCGGACGTTGGCCGCGCGATGGCGTTGCTCCGATCTCCCATACGCTCGATACGACGGGCGCATTCGCGCGAAGCGTCGAGGACTGCATTTTGCTCGATCAGGTTATGACGGGTGAACAAGCGGTCGTCCAGCCGACCAACGGCGGCAACGGCCTGAAGGGAGCGAGGCTGGCCTTCGCGCCGCGACAGTTCTTGGATCTGGTGGACCCGGAAATCGAGACCCGCTTCCGCGAGGTGGTGCGGCGGCTGCAGGACGCTGGCGCCGAGATCGTTGAAGTAGACCTTGGCGACGATTTCAATGCCCTCGTCCAAACCGCGACGTGGGGCATCTTCGCTCATGAGACGATGGGCGCAATCTCGGAATTTCTTCGCCGCCAGGACATTCCGACCACCTTCGAGGCCATTTACGAGGGCCTTAAGCCCCAACTTCGGCAGGCGTGGGGGCATATTGTACTACCAGGTGGCGCAGGCGCTACCTCGGCAGAAGCCTATCACACGGCGCTCGATGTGAGCCGGCCGGAAATCCAGCGTCGGCTCAACAGGGCGTTCGTCTCTCATGGGGCGCTGGTCATTCTGCAACCGACCACACCCTGCACAGCGCCTTTGATCGAGGAGCAGACGACTGTCCATATTGCGAGGCAGGAAGTTAGCTACCTAGCTTTGGCGAACCACACCGTGTCGGCGAGCAGCGTGGGGTTGCCGGGTATCAGTCTTCCCGTCGGCCTGTCTCGCGCCGGACTGCCAATTGGCCTGGAGCTTGATGCTTCGCTAGGTAGCGACCGGACGCTTCTGGCCCTTGCACGCAAGATCGAAGGCGTTTTTGGTACCGGGCCAATCGCGATCTAGCGCCATGATCCATAGCGGATGCCGGGTATTGGTGGAGCTGAGAGAAAATGCGCTTCGAGAAGGGTCACAAGGCGGAGACACGACGGCATATTGTCGGCGTGGCATCGAAGTGCATGCGCCGGGACGGCATCTCCGCCACGGGAATTGCGGGGATTATGGGCGAGGCCGGCCTCACTAAAGGAGCCTTCTCTCCGCACTTCAAGTCCAAGGACACGCTTGTTCGCGAAGCGCTGGGCAGAGCGCTGGGTGAGCAGCAGCTATGCCTTGAGCAAGATCAGCTTAAGGGCATCGATCTCGAAGGCACGATCCGCCGATATCTGAACCGCGCCCACCTTGAAGGCGCCGCGGACGGGTGTCCCTCCGCGGCGTTGCTTCCGGAAATCGCCCGTCAACCCCTGTCCACCCGGCGAGATTACGAGAAAGCACTGCATAGCTACGTCATGGCCCTGGCCGCACTGCTTCCCGGCAGAGATTCCGTCAAAAAGCACCGGCGCGCGACGGCCATCTTCGGCCTCATGGTGGGCACCTTGCAGTTTGCGCGGGCCGTCCCCGACACCATCCAAGCAGAGCGGATCCTGGAAGGCGGCGTTGAGGCCGCGCTGCAGTTGGCGAGAGTTTGATCTTGCTAAATTTGGAGCAATGGAGCGGTGCGGGAAGATTTGTCACACCGCCGGAACGAGCCAACACTCCGGACGCCCACTAGCCGACCGCCGGCAATGTCTCCTTCTGGCCCATCGCTACGGTATCCCGCGGGGCGCGTCATTTGCGTCCAGCAACGACCTCGGGCGGTCGATCCGGCGCGAGGCTGAAATGGTGACGGTCCTATTGGAACTCCCCCTCGTGATAGGCAAGGCATCAGGCAACAAAAGAGAGGACCGAACCGGCATGATCAGCCTAATAAATGTCTTCACAGTAAATCCAGCCAACCAGGACCGGCTCCTCGATTTGCTTGCGCGCGCGACCGATGAATTAGTCAGCCGGGCACCTGGCTTTGTTTCCTCGACCCTTCATCGGAGCCTCGACGGCACGAAGGTGACCATGTATGCGCAGTGGCGCAGCGCGGAAGACTATGAGGCCATGCGCCAGGATCCTGGACCGTTACCCTTTCTCGAAGAGGCGCTCACCATCGCGAAATTTGAGCCGGGCATGTATGAGGTCGTGCGCACATTCTCGCCCATTGATAGGTAGGCCTCGCCCCCGCGCGCGAATCCGGACTTCCGCTGTTGGCCCATCGCGACAAACTCGGCCCGCGCGTCGATGTCGGCGATGAGAGCTAAACCGGACCCGGCATTGACAGGGTCAAACCGACGCGATTGACCCTGAGCCGACATTCTCTTCTGCACCAGCCCCGCTGGATCTGATCCAGCGGAGCCTGAAGAGGTTACTACGGTACTTTACGGTCCATCTCAGGTCGTAGGACGACACTTTCCTGTGCCGTCGCTTCGTTGCGTGAGCCAATGAACACGGCCGGTTGTGCGCTTCGGTTCACAGCAACGTGCAGCATGTTTGCGGGAATGAAGATGTAATCCCCCGGACGCACGGTGTCGCGATGCTGAAGTTGGTCGCCGGTCCACAATTCCATCTCATCGCCGCTGAGCATGTAGAGCGCGGTTTCGTGACACTCGTGCACATGTGCCAGCGTTCGCTGCCCGGCCGGAAGCGTGATCATCCCGAGCCAGAGCGATTGTGAGCCCACTGTTTCTGCACTCACTCCGGGCTGGTAATCGCTGCCTTGCTCTGCGCGGTAGCCCGCGCCACTCTTGACGACCGAGGCTTTCTGCGCTGCAGCAATCGCATTGCTGTTGCTTTGTGTGGCTTCAAGGACCGTCATCGAACCCTCCTTTGGTGAACAGATCCACGCGCGTAAATTTCGTCATCAGCTTCCGAAAAGTCTTGAACGCCAGGCCGAAATGTTCCGAAAGTTTGCAAAACCAGCTAGTCTCGCGGCATGTCTACAGATTTCGCCTTCGGCCCGTTTGCTATTGATCTGCAACGAGGAGTCCTTTTTCGAGAGGGCCGGCCCGTAGCAATCAGCAGCAAAGGTTTTCGGTTGCTTGAGGCGCTGCTTGGCTCACCCGGTCGAGTGCTGACAAAAGACGAATTGATGCAGGCGGCCTGGGGCGACACGGCGGTCGAGGAGAGCAACCTTTCGGTTCAGATCGCCGCGCTGAGAAAGCAACTAGGGCCTACTGCAGAAGGGGGAGATTGGATCACCACGGTTCCACGGGTCGGCTATCGGTTCGTCGGGCCGGCGACGGAGCCAATGCAACAGATCGCTGAGGCGAAGACGTTCGCGGCTGAGCATCGGCCTTCGATTGCTGTTCTGCCGTTCCTGAATTTGAGTGGCGAAAAGGAACAAGAATATCTCGCCGATGGTATCACCGAGGATATCATTACGGCACTGACGCGGTTTCGCTGGCTTTTCGTCATCGCACGCAACTCAAGCTTTACCTACAAGCACAAATCGCTTGACGCAAAGCAGATCGCGCAGGAGCTCGGCGTTGAGTATTTAATCGAGGGAAGCATCCGCAGGTCCGCTCAGAAGATCCGGATTTCTGCACAGCTGATAGAGGCCACATCAGCAAAGCACATCTGGGCTGAGCGCTATGACCTCGAATTGACCGAGGTGTTTGCAATTCAAGACGAAATTGCAGAACGCGTAGCGGGTGCTATCGAACCGGAGCTGCTCAAAACGGAAGGCGCGCAAGCAGCGGCTCGACATACCGGTAACATTACAGCCTGGGACATAGTAAGGCGTGGGACCTGGCATTTTCATCAGGTCACTAACGAGAATCATCTGAAAGCCCGAGAGCTATTTCGTCAGGCCGCTAGTCTCGATCCCGAACTTCCAGAAGGGCATCTTTGGCTCGGTCGGGTCAGCGCTGGCCTGGTTGCTTATGGCTGGTCCGACAATCGTGCTGCCGATTTGCAGGAGGGCATGGAAGCGGCTTTAAAGGCGGTTCGGCTGGACGAACGAAACCCCTATGCACACTACTCGCTTGCGATCGTCAGCGCGTATGCAGGCCAGTTCGAGCAGTCGATTAGCGCCGCCAGAAAAGCGATTGAAATCAGCCCCAGCTTTGCTCTGGGGCATCTCGTCTTGGGAATGGCTCTCCTGTTCGGCGGACGTTCGTCGGAAGCAATCGCACCACTTGAATATGGGGTCCGATTGAGCTCTTACGATCCCCAGAATTTCGTCTGGTTCAACATTCTTGCGCTGGCAAGGCTCTTCTCCGGACGCGCCGAAGCTGCTCTGGAAACAGCAGCGCGCGCTCTACAAGTCCGGCCGAATTGGCGAACCAGCCTGGAAGTGCTCGTCTGCTGCTATGCGCAGCTGGGAAAGTGGGACGAAGCACGACGCTGCGCGCGCCAGATGGCCGGCGATGTAACACAGCCCGACGACGTACTGACACCGCTTAGAACCCATAATCCGGCATGGGCAGAGGACATGGCCAGCAGCCTTCGTAGAGCGCAGATTTAGTACGGACGTACATCGCCATGTCGCCTTGTGGCCCTTCGCTTCCTTTGCGTTGCGGCGAGATGTCCGGGGTCGGGCGTAAAGCACCGCTGGTCAAAACGGCGCCGTTGACCCATCTGAGACATCGCGCCTAATTGCGTCTGAGGCCGGTTGGGGGCCATTTCTCACCGCGCCCCCTTCTCCAAAGTGCTAGGCTCTAGGCACTGGACGAGACCTGCCCTCAGGGAGGCGCATGCAACGGCGCAAGTTCATCATGGCGCTCGGTAGCGCAGCGGCGACTTGGCCGTTTGTCGCGCGTGCGCAGCAGGCGGCGAAGCGCATGCGGCGGATCGGAGCTCTCATAGGATTCGCCGAGGATGATCCGGCCACCCAACGCCGTGTTGCCGCTTTTTTGAAGGTGCTCGCCGATTTGGGCTGGACGCCGGATCGCGACGTCACAATCGACTTTCGTTATGGAGCGGGAGACGCCGACAGAAACCGAGCCTTCGCGAAGGAATTGGTTGGCCTCAACCCCGATGTAATCCTGACTACCTCCACATCCGCCACTGCGGCCATGCAGCGCGAAACGAGCATTATCCCGGTGGTCTTTGTGACCGTTTCCGATCCGGTCGGTAGTGGCTTCGTGGCCAGCCTACCCCGACCCGGCGGCAATATTACCGGCTTTATCAATGTCGAGGGTTCGATCGGGGGAAAATGGCTTGAGCTCCTGAAAGAGGTAGCTCCTCGCACAAAGCGGGCTGGCTCATGTTCAATCCGGCGATTGCTACCTATTTTGACTATTACTGGAAGCCATTCGAAGCGGCGGCAAGGGCCGCCGACGTGACGCCGATCCCACTGCCGGTTGGCAACGTTGCCGACATCGAGGAGGCGTTCGCAACAAGGGATCGAGACGACGGCCTCGTTCTGATGAGCGATGCCTTTTTAACCGTAAATCGGGTCCTGATTAACGAAAAGGCGCTGCAGTTTCGTATCCCGGTGGTTGCCGGCATCTCTCAAAGCGGTTCCCTGATTTCTTATGCGCCAGATATCGAGGACCTCTTTCGACGCTCCGCATCCTACGTGGATAAGATACTTCGCGGTGCCTCGCCCGCCGATCTGCCGGTGCAGTTGCCGACCAAATTCCAACTGATCATCAACCTGAATACAGCAAAGGCGCTCAATCTCACCGTGCCGCCGACGCTGCTCGCCAGCGCCGACGAGGTGATCGAATAGAGGTGTTGATCTGCTGTGGCGCATGAGTCTCTTCTTGGCCCTCAGCCGACCATTTGCCGAACGCTTGCAATGTCAGCTTCTTGGAGCAGAGCGGGCGCCCTACCCTGTCCTCCGGTCATCCAATTGGGCCACGCTGGCGCCGTTCAGAAACGTGGCCCAATCCTTCATCAACGCCCGGCGCTTCTCCAACTTTTGGCCTCGCTGATAAGCTGCAGTGGTTTCACTCTTGTACTTGTGAGCCAACGCGGCCTCGCGTACGCCGTCCGGATAATCGGTGCATTCCTCAGCCCAAGTTGCGAAGGTCGACCGGAAACCGTGCACTGTCACGTGCCCGTAGCCAAGACGATCGAGTACCGCGAGCATCGCGTTCTCGGAGAATGTCCCGCCTTCGGGATTTGTGAAGATCAGTTCGCCTTGACGGCCGTCTCGCATCTCATCGAGGACCGCCAACGCGGGATTCGTCAAAGGAGCGTAGTGGTCTTGGTCCATCTTCATTCGCTCTCCCGGGATCTTCCAAGTCGAGCTTGGACGATCGATCTCCAACCAGCGCGCTTCGACCGCCTCGTTCGTCCGGCAAGCTGTGAAAATTAAGAAGCGTAGCATTGCGGCGGCTATTCCGGGTGCGCCAGCAAGGAGTTTCATGAACGCTGGCGCCTCGCTGTAAGGCAAAGCCGGATGATGGCGGACAACCCGCTTGGCGCGCTTCGGCAGCTTCTCGCGCAATTGCCTCGTCAACTCCGCCGGATTACGAAAGTCTGGATCGTCGATATCGACGTTCTTCGCGATAATCGTTTCGATCCGGCCGCGGACCCGGTTCGCGGTCTCCCGTTTTTCCACCCAGATTGGCTTCAGCAAATCGTGGATGTGGCTCGGCTTGATCTCCGGGATCGTCAGCTTGCCGATGGTGGAATAAGCGTAGCGCTTGAGAGAAGACGGCCACTGATCGCGATGCTTCTTGCTCCAGGTCGACCAGTTCGCCCGGATGTAAGCTTCCGCGCACTCCTCGAACGTTGGCATGACGACCTTGGCCTCGACGGCTTTCGCCTCTTCGCGCGCCTGTCGCCGCTCCTGCACGATGTCCACGCCGGCGGTGCTGCGATCCCCCTTCACGCGCAGCCGCGCAGCATCGCGTGCCAGTCGCGCGTCCTTTAACGACACATCCTTCAAGGAGCCAAGACCGTGCCAACGCTCCTTGCCATCCTTCCAGAACCGGTACGACCAGCTTTTCGAAGTTGGTCCTGTAACGATCAAATAAAGCCCACCGCCGTCGGCGTATTTGCCGGGCTTGGTTTGGCGATCGACGTCGAGTGGTTTGAGTTTTCCAGCCATTATTCCTCCAGGAAACCGTCCTCCGAACCCACGGTCTAAAGCTACGGTCAGCGAGCCGATTAAGGGGAACACCGGGGAACCGCGAAGTACAGCTCTTCGGCGTAAGCCACTGATTTTGCTGTGGAGTTCGAACGACTGCGAACAGTGGAGAACAATATACTGGCGGAAGGGGTGGGATTCGAACCCACGGTACCCTTGCGGGCACGCCGGTTTTCAAGACCGGTGCCTTAAACCACTCGGCCACCCTTCCAAGTCCGGAATGGCTGTCGCTTAACGCAGTCGACAGCGCAAGGCAACGCGAAGTTGGCTGCGGGCCTGGAAGCTTTGTCGGGGAACGGATCTGTCGGGCGCGCGTCAGCCTGTTCCTCGCCTCAGGCAGGACTAGCGACCCAGGACACTCGCGACTGGGAGGCCCGGTTGGGTTCGCCTCCATGCCCGGGCTGTGTTTGGCTTGCCGCAAAAGAAAACGCGGCGCCCTGATGACGCCGCGCAATCGTTGGCTTGTTGCGCTTGGTGTGACCCGCGTCGGCTCAGTAGCCGCAATGGCCGCAAGCCGGCTGCACGGGCGCGTAATAGGAATAGCCCGGCGACACCATCTCGACGCGCTGGCGCGTGGCGTATTGCGGCGGGATACGCTCGTACTGGACGGCGGGCGGCGCCACCATCACGGTCTGCGGCACCATCACGGTGCGGTACTGCGCCGGCGTGCGGTGCGCGACGACGGAGCCCGGCGACACCATCACTGTCTCGTCGACAGTGCGGTATTGCGGCGGAACGTATTGCTGCTGATAGCAGGTCGTGCACGGCGGCGGTGCGTAGCAATTGTAGCAGCCGGCGGAGGCTGCACCCGTCATGGAAATCGCGGCGACGGCAGTTGAGAAAACGACAGCAAAAGTACGAGACATATTGATGGTGCCCCAGTTGCCCGAAAATGGATTTGCGAAGGTCGCGGGCAGTATACGCCGCAAAACCTTGCCTTGCCGAAGTTCGTCGAGGCATCCTTAATGCGAACAGCCGGCTTTCGCCGGCCGTTCAGAACTTTTGACTATGCACGCGCCATGCGCGACGGCCGCATCGCCTCGCTTACTTCGTGCGCCGCTTCACCTCGCGCACGGCACCGCGCGCGGCGCTGGTGGTGAGGGCTGCATAGGCCTGCAGCGCGGTCGAGACGTTGCGCTTGCGACCCACGGCCTGCCAGGCGGCATCGCCCTTCGCCTCTTCCGCGGCGCGGCGCTTGGCGAGCTCCTCGTCGGAGACCTCCAGCGTGATGCTGCGGTTCGGGATGTCGATGGCGATGACATCGCCGGTGCGCACGAGGCCGATATTGCCGCCTTCGGCGGCTTCCGGCGACAGGTGGCCGATCGACAGGCCCGAGGAGCCGCCGGAGAAGCGGCCGTCGGTGACGAGCGCGCAGGCTTTGCCGAGGCCCATCGATTTCAGATAGCTGGTCGGATACAGCATCTCCTGCATGCCGGGGCCGCCGCGCGGGCCTTCATAGATGATGACCACGACCTCACCGGCCACGACCTTGCCGCCCAGAATGCCTTCGACGGCCGCGTCCTGGCTCTCGAACACGCGCGCGGGGCCGGAGAATTTCAGGATCGAAGAATCGACGCCCGCGGTCTTCACGATGCAGCCGTCCTGCGCGAGGTTGCCGTAGAGCACGGCAAGGCCGCCGTCCTTGCTGAAGGCATGCGCGAGATCGCGCACCACGCCCTTCTCGCGATCGGCATCGAGCTCGTCGTAGCGACGCTCCTGGCTGAAGGCGACCTGGGTCGGAATGCCGCCCGGCGAAGCGCGATAGAAGGTGCGGACAGCCTCGCTCTTGGAGCGCATGATGTCCCAGCGCTCCAGCGCCTCGTTCATGGTCGGGGCGTGCACGGTCGAGACCGACGTGTCGATCAGGCCGGCGCGGTCGAGCTCGCCGAGGATGCCCATGATGCCGCCGGCGCGATGCACGTCCTCGACATGCACGTCGGCCACCGATGGTGCCACCTTGCACAGCACGGGCACGCGGCGCGACAGCCGGTCGATGTCCTGCATGGTGAACTCCACCTGCCCTTCGTGGGCGGCGGCCAAAAGATGCAACACGGTGTTGGTCGAGCCGCCCATGGCGATGTCGAGCGTCATCGCGTTCTCGAATGCCTTGAAGTTGGCGATGTTGCGCGGGAGCACGCTGGCGTCGTCCTGCTCGTAATAGCGGCGGACGATATCGACGATGGTGTGGCCGGCTTCGACGAACAGGCGCTTGCGGTCGGCATGGGTGGCGACCACCGAACCGTTGCCGGGCAACGCGAGGCCGAGCGCCTCGGTCAGGCAGTTCATGGAGTTGGCAGTGAACATGCCCGAGCAGGAGCCGCAGGTCGGACACGCCGAGCGCTCGATCACCTTGACGTCGTCGTCGCTGACCTTGGAATCGGCCGCGGCGACCATGGCGTCGATGAGGTCGACGGCCTTGGTCTTGCCCTGCAGCTTGACCTTGCCGGCCTCCATCGGGCCTCCCGAGACGAACACGGCGGGGATGTTGAGCCTGAGCGCTGCCATCAGCATGCCGGGCGTGATCTTGTCGCAGTTGGAGATGCAGACGAGGCCGTCGGCGCAATGCGCGTTCGCCATGTACTCGACGCTGTCGGCGATCAGCTCTCGCGACGGCAGGCTGTAGAGCATGCCGTCATGGCCCATGGCGATGCCGTCGTCGACCGCGATGGTGTTGAACTCCTTGGCGACGCCGCCGGCCTGCTCGATCTCGCGGGCCACCAGCTGGCCGAGGTCCTTGAGGTGGACGTGGCCGGGCACGAACTGGGTGAAGGAGTTGACGACCGCGATGATCGGCTTGCCGAAATCCGCATCCTTCATGCCCGTCGCGCGCCAGAGGCCGCGGGCGCCCGCCATGTTGCGGCCGTGGGTGGTGGTGCGGGAGCGATAGGCTGGCATGGCGGTTTCCGTCCTCGGGTTGGGTGCCTGAGCGAGAAAATATGAAGCCGCCGCAGGCCTTTCCGGCCGGATAGCGCACGGGCTGGGCGCGCGCAACGGGAACTTGCCCCGAAACCGCCTGGATTGGCCCGGCGCAGGCCTCCCCTGCTCCCGGCGCGGGCGGTCTCTCACATGTCCCGGACGCAGCGCAGCGTCTCTTCGACGGTGCGCTGCTGAGCCGGGACCCATGTGGCAGCGAATGCTGTGGCCACCTGGATCCCGGCTCGCGCTCCGCGCGTCCGGGACACGAGAGCGGTCGTCGATATTGGATTGCTCGCGCAGCGATTCCACGAACGACAGACGATGTGGACATCTGTTGCGCTTCGACGTCGAACTCAGACAGTGCGCGCGTTGCGCGGGCAGACGCACGCATTCGCGCGCCGATCAAGCACGATTCAGTCCGTAGTGATCCGGAATGGAATCCTAACCTTAACTCGCGTACATCGCGGGACATCGATCGGCGGCCACTTCCACGGGCATCACCCTCTGATCGCGCACTATGGGGTTGGGGGACCACATGGGGCGGGGGATTGAAGGCTGGGGCAAGGTGACGAGGTCCGGACTCCTAGGCACTCCGGACCTCGAAACTTTCTACTTCGAACGCAATTTCGCGCCGCCGGCTTAGTGAGCCGCGCGGCGCGAAGTCGTTTTGAAAGCGCCTTGCTTATCCGGCGCTCAGCGCGTTTGCGGCTCGAGAGTCACCGTGCAGTCGCCCTGCCCTTGCGTCGCGACCACGATATCGCCAGCGGCGGCACCGAGCGGAATCGGGGCGGACGAGCCGCCACCGGGCAACTGAACCGTTACGCTCAGCGAATCCGAGCGCGCGCTCGAGCCCACCGTTGACGGTTCGGCTTCGGCCACGTTGCCCGAGGCATCCCGCCGCATGATCCGGCAATTCACATTGCCACCGCCGCTTGCGGCCATGCTCGTTGATGCGCCACCGCTCATCTCCGCACGCGCTCGCGACGGATCGCGCGGCACCTGGCTGACGATGCGATGCGTCCGCGGCTCCACGATGACGACGTCATCGTCGGTCGCGAAATATTCGTAGTCCCGATATTCCGGCTCGATCGAGACGATCTCGGACGGCAGCCGATAGAGACGCACGCGCGGAGGAATCGTCTCGCCGACGCGGATCGAAATGTTCAGGTTGCGCTCCGGCTCCGCCAGGCGCTCGCGGCTCAGTCGTTCGGAGATTTGCACCTGCTTCTCCGAGGTCACGCGGGCCTGCTGATTGACCTGCGTGTTGGTCTGGGTGGTCTGGTTGGCTTGATTGGTTTGCGTGCCCGTCGCGGGCGGCGCGCTCTGTGCGTTGTTGGTTGGAGCCGTCCGATTGGTGTCGGTTGCGGTGGCCGGCCGATTGCCTGGCTGCGCGGGCTGCTGCTCGGCTGCGTTGCGCGGTGGCTGGCTCTGGTTGCGCTCGCCCTGGTTGGCCGCCGCTCCCGTGCGCTCGTTCTGCTGAGCAGCGGGACCGCTCTTGGATTTCTCGGATTCGGCCGTTGATTTCTGCGGCGCAGACTTGTCCGACTTCGTCTCGGCGCGGCTCTTGTCGGCGTCGTGCCCCGATTTGGCGCTCTCGGCCTCCCGGTTGCGATCTTTCGATGGCTCGCGGGATTCTTGGGCCTGCTCCTTTGCATTCGGCTGGCGCTTGTCCTCGTTGGCCTCATGCTTGGCGGCGCCCTTCTCCTCGCGGCCCGCGCCTTGCAGTTTCTCCTGGGCGCCCTGCGCGCGCTCTTGAACGCGCTCTTGGCCGCGCTCCTGGACACGCTCCTGAGCCGCACCGCCGTGCTGCGGCGCCGCGCCTTTCGCCGGTTCCTCGGTCCGTTTCGGCTCGTCCTTCCGCTCCGGCGCCTGGGCATAGGCGAGCCCGGACGCGAGCATGAGGCCAATGGCCGCGGTCGATAACATCAAGTGCTTACGCATGGTCCCTCTCCTCGACGATTCGCAACAACAGACGCGAACGTTCTGTCGCAGCGAATGTTCCTGAGCGGGAACGTCGTTCCATGAGAAGACCGCGCTTACATCGCATCCTTCAGCGTCAGCCGCGCGGTGAAGGTCACGCTGGTCTTGCCGACCAGCGCCATGCCGTTCACCTCGGCACCACCTGCCGAGTAGTCACCCGAGAAGCCGCAAGTGACCTCCCTGCCGCCAAAGGCCAGCGTCTTGCCCACCGCTTCGGTATGCTGGTTGACGATCATGTCACCGCGCCACTTGCCGTTCCGGAAGGTGTAGCTGCCGGTGTAGTAGAAATAGCTGTCGCCACCCATGATGCGCCCGTCGCAAAGCACGACCACGCCCCTTGCCTGCCCGCGCTTGCCATCACGCATTTCGATGTCGAAAATATAGAGGCCGTTGACGACCCTGACCTCTTCGCCCGCTTCCGACCTGGCCTCGCCGGACATCAAATCATCTCCCGACAATCGCGATCGCCGACATCGATCAGCCCGGCACATTCCGCTCGAGATCCTCGAGCCAGGCCGCCGCACTGGAATCCGACGGTGCACGCCAGTCGCCGCGCGGCGACAGCGAGCCGCCAGCCGAGACTTTCGGTCCGTTCGGCATCGCCGAGCGCTTGAACTGGCTGAACGCGAAGAAGCGGCGCAGGAACACTTCGAGCCAGCGGCGGATCTCGGGAAGATCGTAGGCCCTGCGCTTGTCGCTCGGGAATGCCGGCGGCCATTCGCCCTTCCCGACATCCTTCCAGGCGTGCAACGCCATGAAGGCGATCTTGGAGGGCCGCAGGCCGAAGCGCAGCGTGTAGAACAGGTTGAAATCCTGCAGCTCGTAGGGTCCGACCGAGGCTTCGGTGCTCTGCGGCTTCTCGCCCGGCTTGACCGGAACCAGCTCCGGCGAGATTTCGGCCACCAGGATCGAACCAAGAGTCCCGTTCACATCGCCGCTGAACTGCTTGGAGGCAATCACCCAGCGGATCAGATGCTGGATCAGCGTCTTCGGCACGCCGGCATTGACATTATAGTGCGCCATCTGGTCGCCGACGCCGTAAGTGCACCAGCCGAGCGCGAGCTCCGACAGATCGCCGGTGCCGATGACGATGCCGCCGTGATGGTTGGCGAGCCGGAACAGATAGTCGGTGCGCAGGCCCGCCTGCACGTTCTCGAAGGTGACATCGTAGACCTTCTCGCCCTTGCCGAAGGGATGGCCGATGTCCTTCAGCATCTGCGTGGCGGTGGTGCGGATGTCGAGTTCCTGCGAGGTCGTGTTGAGCGCCTTCATCAGCGCCAGCGCATTGGTCTTGCTCTCGCTGCCGGTGGCAAAGCCCGGCATGGTGTAAGCCAGAATATTCTCCCGCGGCAGGCCGAGCAGGTCGACCGCCTTGGCGGCGACGATCAGCGCATGGGTGGAGTCGAGACCGCCTGAGACGCCGATCACGACACGCTTGGTACCGGTGGCGCGCATGCGCTGCACGAGGCCTGCGACCTGGATGTTGTAGGCCTCGTAGCAATCCTGCTCGAGCAGGCTTTCGTCGCTTGGCACGAATGGAAAGCGTTCCACCTTGCGCAGGAAGCCGATGTCGGCGACCGGCGGCTTCAGGGCGAATGTCACTTTGCGGAACAACGCCTCGCGCTGCCGGCTGTTGTCGTCGAACGTGCCCATCATCGCGCGCTCCTGCCTGAGCAGGTCGAGATCGACGTCGGCGTAGGTGACTTGACCGCCCTGGCGAAACCGCTCGCCCTCCGCGAGCAGCACGCCGTTCTCGTAGATCGATGTCTGGCCGTCCCAGGCGAGATCGGTGGTGGATTCCCCAGCGCCTGCGGCGGAGTAGACATAGGCCGCAAGGCAGCGCGCCGAGGTCGACTGGCACAGTAGCGCACGCGACCGCGCCCGGCCGATCGTGATCGGGCTGCCGGAGAGATTGATCAGCACGGTGGCGCCGGCAAGGGCGAGCTCCGAGGCCGGCGTCACCGGGATCCACATGTCCTCGCAGATCTCGACCCCGATGGTCAGGCCCGGAACGTCCTCGGCCGCAAACAGCAGATCGACGCCGAACGGTGCACGCAGACCGCCGAAGCCGATCGTTTCGCCCAAGATGCCGGCACCGGATGCGAAATGGCGTCCCTCGTAGAATTCGCGATAGGTCGGCAGATAGATCTTGGGCACGACGCCCAGAATATGGCCGCGGTGAATGACGACGGCACAGTTATAGATGCGATTGCCAAAGCGTAGCGGTGCACCGACGAGCAGGACGGTCATGAGCGCGGAGGAGACTTCGACGATCGTGACAAGGCCGCGCTCGACCGCGTCGAGCAGCGGATCCTGCATCACCAGATCTTCGATCGCGTAGCCCGACAGGCAGAGCTCCGGAAACACGGCAACTGCCACCGACTGGTCATGGCAGGCGCTCGCGGCCGCCAGGATGGCCTTCGCATTGGCCGTGGGATCGGCCACATGAGAGGTGGTGACGCAGGCCGCCATGCGCGCAAACCCATGGGCGTAGATCGAGTGGAAGTTCATCGCGCAAAAGACCCTTAAATCTTGTCGGACCAGCCGCGTCCGGCTCCGGACTCTATGTAGCCGATCGCCATGGCCCCGTGCAGGCCATCCGCCACCATGCATAACGGATTTGCAGCTTCGCCGGGCCTCTTCGGCAGCGTCAGGCGCTTCGTGCCAGCACGCTGGTGAGATCATCCCGGAGCCATTCGGCAATCCGGGGCCAGGCATGGGCGTGAGTCCGCGCGCCCATGAACAGGCCGAGATGGTTGCTCGGCTCTGACGCCGCGGCAACGAAAGCCGGCGGCGTGCCGATGAGGCCGGCGGTTGCGAGCGCCTGCACGGCCGGCACGACGCCGTCGTCGAGGCCGGCCAGCAGAAAGACCGGCGCCTTGATGTCCTTCAGGTCGATGGCGCGGCCGAGTGCCGTGAAATTGCCAGTTGCGATGCGGTTCTCTCGAAAGATCCAGTTGACGATCTGGAGATAGTAGGTGCCCGGCAGGTTGAGCGTTTCGCTGTTCCAATGGTCGAAGCGCGCGAGCAGGGCCGCCCCCTCCTCGTCCGAAAGGTCCCTCTGCAACGCCGTCGCGATGTCGTCGCGGCTTGGCGTCTTGGACCAGACGTGCAACATCTCCTTGCCGCTGACATTGCCGCCGCCGCGCGCAACGAGCTGGTCGTAGACCATCTCGGGCGCGCTGCGGGCGAGTTGCGACAGGCGGGAATCGACCGACAGATCAACCGGCGCCCCGACCAGGACGAGCCGCCGCACCTTGGCCGGAAAGCGCGCCGCATAGAGCAGCGAGAGCCAGCCGCCCTGGCACAGGCCGACCAGATCGACCGGCGCGCCAATCTCCTCGACAGCTATGTTGAGATCACTGAGATAGCTGTCGATCGAGAGATAGCGCATCTCGGGCGAGGCCGAGCGCCAGTCGGTGAGATAGACCCGATCGACGCCGCCATGTTGCAGCGACTGCACCACGCTGTGGCCAGGCGCGAAATCGGCGATCAGGGCGCGATGCAGCGCATAGGGCGCGCAAATCAGCGCCGGCTGGCCCGATTGCGTTCGCGAAAAATCGCGCAGGCGCATGGTCGCCAGCTCCAGCGCCAGGGCGCCGGGCGTCGTCCAATCGAGTTCGCTCTCGCCCCGCTCCACGGGGCCGCGTTCCAGCCACCAGAAGCAGGCATCCATGGCGAGCCTTGCCGCTGCAAACGGCCACAGCATGGGCTCGTCCGGACCGCGTTCCGATCCGCCAGGCTGTTGTCCGCTGTTCTCCTCCGCCATTATCGTGTGGTCCTCACAGGAATGCCTCCAGGCTGACGACGGAAATGCCGAGCTGGCGAAAACTCTGATGGGTCGCGGCGACCGAACCGTCGAGGTCAATGCCGCGGCAGGCGTCTTCGATCACGGCGACCTCGAACCCCGCCTTGCGCGCATCCTCCGCGGAAAAGCGGACGCAAAAATCGAGTGCCAGGCCGGCAACGAAAACATTCTCCAGCGTGCGTTCCCGCAAATAGCCGAGCAGGCCGGTCGGCGTCCTCTTGTCGTTCTCGAACAGCGCCGAGTAGGAATCGATCCCACGGCGAAAGCCCTTGCGCACCACCAGGCTGGCGCGCGTGAGGTCCAGATCGCGATGGAATTCGGCGCCGGCCGTGCCCTGGACGCAATGCGTGGGCCAAAGCACCTGGGTGCCATAGTCGAGCTCGACGGTCTGGAACGGCTGACGGCCCGCATGGTTCGACGCGAAGGAGACGTGGTCGCCCGGATGCCAGTCCTGCGTCAGCACCACATTGGCGAATTTTTGGGCGATCCGGTTGATGGCTGGGACGACCTTCTCGCCGCCGGGAACGGCGAGCGCCCCGCCCGTGCAGAAATCGTTTTGCACGTCGATCACCAGCAGCACGTCGCGGTCGGATATTTTCATCGAGAGGACCCATGTCGTCCGTCCGGCCCAGATGGCGCCGGCCGATCTCTACAGTCTCGACCTTCCCGCGCGGCTTCGCAACCACCGGCCTCCAGCGACAATGTCGCGCCAAGGCCCGCCGATCACCCCGGATGCAACGCTTTGGCCTCCTTCGTGTTGACTAGCCACATCCGAGAGCGGATTCTCCGATATCCGTGGCATATGGCTCGGGGTGAAGGAGCGGAGGAGAAGGTTCCCGCGGCCTGCAAGGTCACGGCAGCCGAATGGTCATGAGTGTCGGCAAGACAGGAAATATTCTTCTCGCCGATATCGGCGGCACCAATGCGCGCTTCGCTCTCAGCAATGGCGAGCAGATCGGAACGATCGACTATGTGAAGGTCGCCGACCACCCGACAGTCCGCGAAGCCATCGCCGACGTGCTCCGGCGCGCCGATAGCGAGAAGCCGGTCAGGGCCATTCTGGCCGTCGCGGGTCCCGTCACCAACAACCGCTGCGTCATGACCAACAGTCCTTGGGTCATCGACGGCAACGAGCTTCAGCCGGCGCTCGGCTTCGACAGCGTCCATGTGCTCAATGATTTCGAGGTGGTGGCTTGGTCCTTGCCCGCCTTGCAGCCGGCCGACCTGATTCCGCTCGGCGGACAGGATGGCATGTCCGGAGAACCGCTGCTGGTCGTCGGCCCCGGGACCGGTTTTGGCGTCTCCTGCCTGATCGAACGCCACGGCGCCCGGCTCGCCGTGGTCACGGAGGCAGGTCACGCCACCCTGCCGGCAGAGAACGAGCGCGAGGAACGGGTGATCGCCTCGATGCGCCGGCGCTTCGGCCATGTTTCCATCGAGCGCGGCGCCCTCTCCGGCTCCGGGCTGCAATCCCTCTATGAGGCGCTGGCCGAGGTCGATGAAGCCCAGGTGCCGCAGCGCGATGCGGCCGGTATCACCAAGGCGGCGCTGGACGGGACCTGCGAGCTCAGCCGCGCGACGCTGGAGATGTTTTGCGCCATCCTTGGCTCGGTCGCCGGCAATCTCGCGGTGACCTTCGGCGCCCGAGGCGGTGTCTACATTGCCGGCGGGATCGCGCCGCGCTTTCCGGAATTCCTTTCGGCTTCAGCGTTCCGCGCGCGTTTCGAAGCCAAGGGGCGCTTCCAGGACTATTTGCGCAACATCCCGACGCGCCTCGTCATGAAGCGCGACGCGAGCTTCGTCGGCCTGAAGATGTTTGCCGACCACATCGCGGATTAAGTCGCCCCGTTACGTCGACCGTTTTCCCAACTGATTGCGGCCAATGCGCGGTTCCACCTAGAATCGCGCTTGCCCGCCGGTTTCCTTTGAGAAACAATCGGAGCATGCGTGGCGTAGGTGCGGGGGCGTGACATGCGTAAGCAGGACGTGGGCTTCGACTATCATCGCTATCATCGATTGCTGACCGAGGCGGACGATGACGATAAGCGCATGGCGCTGATCGAGCTGTTGATCGAGGAGAAGGCCCGCGACCGGCTGGCCGCCCAGCGCGCCTCGGACCGCGCCGCCATGACGGCCCACACCATTGCGACGGTGCTGAAGGCCGGCCGCAACTAACACTTGCAAGATCTGGAAGTCCTCGAGGCGCCAGCCGGCAGCAGAGCGGTCGATTGCGATTCCGTTAAGGATCCCTGGCAATCCTGTATCAAACTTTTTGCTCTAGGAGTTCCCTCACCTGATGCAATTCAGGATCAACACAGGGGGGAATGAACATGAGCATGATTTCGCTCGCCGAAATGCCGACTGCCGTCGAGGCCCGGTCGGCTGACTATTCTTTCAAGACCATTGTCGTCTTCTGCTGCGCAGGCCTTCTCGCCTCGCTGAGCCTGATGGCGCACGGCATCGACCTCGGCGCCGGCCTGATGTGAGACACTGACGGACCTCTGGTCAAATGGCCGCCCCTTTCGGGCGGCCATTGTCGTTGGCGATATAGGTGTCAGTGCGGGGCGCCCGCGGCCGCATCCGGAAACAGCGAGTCGATCATGATCTTGAGCTGGTCGAGCGCGATCGGCTTGCGCAGGATCGGTCGGCGCCGGAGCAAGGACGGCAGCAATTCCGGCCCGTAGCCCGTGGCGAACAGGAACGGCTTGCCGCGGCGCTCGATCAAATCGGCGACCGGGTCGACGTAGACGCCCATCAGATTGATGTCGAGAATGGCGAAATCGTACTGCGCGGTCATCGCAAAGGCGCTCGCATCGCGCACATTGTCCGCCTCCGCGACGACATGGTGGCCGAGCTCCTCCACCATGTCCGCGATCATCATCCGGATCAACGCCTCGTCTTCGACCAGGAAAACGGAGAGTCCGTCCGCCATCTCAACCTCGCAGCCACCTTGCGAAGCTAAGCATACTCAATTGCAGAAAGCATTCACGAAATCGTGGCAGGCGCCGTTAATTTCAGCGCGGATGATCCGATCCAACTTGATCAATCCAGCCCGCGCTCGTGGCTGAGGCGAACCATTTCCTGGATGAACAGCTCCTTCTGCTTGTCGTCGAGGCTCGAGTACAACGGTTCGGCGGCATCGGCGACGTTGCGCTGGTCGGCGGCGCGGTCGATCAGGAACTGCGCCTCGTTGCGCATCTGCTCGATGATGTCGTCAGGCGGATCGCGCTTGGCCCGCGCAATGCGCAGGTTGAGCCGCTCCGCGCCATTGTGCCCCAGATAATGCATGGCACTGGAGAAGCCGAACCAGTGCTTCTCCTGATCGGGCGTGAGGTTCAGCTCGGTCTTGATCCGCTCGATATAGGAATCGCTGTTGGCGACGATCTGGTCGGCGGTCAGCTGTGGCGCGCCGGTCTGGGTCAGGACCGTGACGTCCTTATTGGCGTTGTCATTGCCCTGGGGCGCGTTCTTGGCTTCCTTGGTCGCTTTGGTACCCTTGCCAGCCTTCGCGCTCTTGGCGTCCTTGTCCTTGCCGGCACCCGGCTGCTTCGAATCCTTGCTGGCGTCCTTGGTGGCATCCTTGGTCGCGTCCTTGGCAGCCGGCGCCTGGTTATTGTTGTTATTCCCGACGCCGAGCACGCCGGTGAAGACGCCGACCACGCCGCCAATGGCACCACCGAGGACGCCGCCAACGGGCCCCGCCGCCTTGTTACCGGCCGCCGCCCCGTCCTGGACGCCCTTGACCAAACCTTGTGCATTCGCAACCGCGGCCGCGCCGACGAGCAGTATCAGCACGGACCCGAGCGCAAGCCCTCGTCGCAGGCCAAGCCGCGCAGGCGGCGCCGGGTTGATCATTTGGGTCTCCATCTTGATCTGCTTGCCTTTTAAGGGAACGGCAGGCCTCCTGCCGGTTGCAACTCTACCGTTTTCGCCGAGCCGAGGTCTAGGTAGGGACCGTCGCTGTCCCCGCCGGAAAGACCTTTGGCGCGAAGCGGCAATGCAAGCTCATTCGGAACTGCGGCGTAATTGCGCACGGATCATTTGGTGGCTTCGCTCGGCGTGTGCGTCGCAATAAGAGCTGCCCAGCTCAGGCCGAGCAAGTGCGCCATCGCTGTCCCATACACAACGTTAGTTCTAGAGATCGAGGCATTCGGTTTTCTCGACAGACGCAACCAATCATGATCTGATCGCGCTACCAATTTGCCGCGTCCCTCGCGTGATTTGCCGCTGGGAATGACGAGGCCAACAAGAAACGTCCAACAACAAAATCAAAAAGCAAACTTGGAAAATTCAGAGGAAACGACAGAACAATAGGACAAACCAAGGCGAGGAAAACGAGATGTCACGCAAAAGGCTGACGCGACGTCAATTTGTGGCTGCCACTGCAATGTCCTCCGCGGCGCTGATCACGGCGCCCTATGTCCGCGGCGCTTACGCCGCCGGCAAACTCTCGATCGGCTTCTGGGATCACTGGGTCCCCGACGCCAACAAGGCCTCGACCGATCTCGTCAATGAATGGGCTGCGAAGGAGAAGGTCGAGGTTTCCATCGACTATATCACCAGCCAGGGCAACAAGCTTCTTCTGACGATGGCCGCCGAAGCGCAGGCCCAGTCCGGTCACGATATCCTGTCGTCTCAAATCGGCTGGCAGCCGCACGCCTATGACGATCTGCTTGAACCGGTCAACGACGTCATGGAGCCGGTCATCAAGCAGAACGGCGAGGTGAACGGCACGGTCAAGTATCTTGGTCAGTCCGGCGGCAAATGGCTCGCCGTGCCTGGGACCGCTGGTAGTCAGATCAAAGGTCCCTGCTCGCGTATCGATCTTATGAAGAAATACGCGAATATCGATGTCCAGGAAATGTATCCGGCCGGTTCACCGCCCAAGGCCGACAACTGGACGATGGATACGTTCCTCAAGGCCGCTGAAGCCTGCCAAAAGGGCGGCTTCCCCTTCGGCATCGGCCTCGGCCAAACTCCGGACAGTATCGACACCGCAGGTGCGATCTTCCAGTCGTTCGGCGCCGAACTCGTCAACGCCAAGGGCGACATCACCGTGAAGACGGACGCAGTTCGCCAGGCGCTCGAATACTACAAGAAGCTGATCGCGTTCCTGCCCGCGGACGCGCCGTCATGGGACGACGCCTCGAACAACAAGTGGCTGATCTCTGGGCGCGGCGCGCTGATCATGAATCCCCCGAGCGCCTGGGCGGTTGCCAAGCGCGATGCTCCTCAAGTTGCGGAGCAATGCTGGACGCATGGCATGCCCTCTGGCCCGAAGGGCCGATTTGCGCCGTTCCAACCGTTCTTCTGGAGCATCTGGAAATTCTCCAAGAACAAGGAAGCAGCCAAGAGCCTGCTGAGCCACCTGTCACAACCATCCTCAATTGAAAAGTTCGTTCAGGCAAGCGGCGGCTACGATCTGCCGGCATATGCAAATATGACAACACTGAAGACCTGGGCCGAAGAAGCGCCCCCGAAGGGCACTCTCTATCACTATCCGAACCCCTACAATCATCAGACATTGTCGATTGCGGCCGCGCCGGCGCCGCCAAAGATCGCGGAGCAGATCTATAATCAGGCGACGCTGACCAAGATGGTGCTCCGCTACGCTCAAGGCGAGAAGATGGAAGATACGCTCGCCTGGGCCGAGAGCGAGTGCGAAGGCTTCATGCGGAGTTGACGCCGGGGTGTGCCAGGGCGGTTCACGCCATTCGCGCGTGAGCCGCCCACGGCTCCGATCCGCCCGCACGAGAAGCCGACCAATGCGGTCGGCTTTGTCGATGGACATCCAGCAAGGACGCTGCCTCATGGCCGATATCGTCGTAGAACAAGGTCGCGTCGACCGCACCAGCCGACGCAAGGGCGCGAGCCTGCGCAATACGCTAGGACGAAAATCGACGGTGGCGTTCTTCCTGACGCTCCCCCTGATCCTCGTGATTGTCCTCCTGGTGCTCTATCCTGCCGTCTATTCGGTGCACCTGGCGACTCTCAACAAGTCGATGCAGAAGTTCGTCGGCCTCGGCAACTTCACCTTCCTGTTCAAGCGCGAGACGTTCTGGATGGTGGTGAAGCAGTCCTGCATCTTCGCGGTCACCGCCGTGATCTTCAAGGCGCTGATCGGTTTCATCGTCGCGCATTTCGTCCACAACATCCCCGGCAAGAAGCAGCGCAAATGGCGTGGCATGCTGCTGGTGCCCTGGGTGATTCCGCCGGCGATGAGCACGCTGGCCTGGCTGTGGCTGTTCGACCCGTCCTACAGCGCCTTCAACTACACGCTGTCCTTCTTCGGCGTCGGCCCGGTCCCGTGGCTCGGTGAGACCTTCTGGGCACGCTTCTCCGTCATCCTCGTCAACGTCTGGTACGGCGCGCCGTTCTTCTTGATCATGTATCTCGCCGCGCTGAAATCCGTGCCAGACCAGCTCTACGAGGCAGCCGCGATCGACGGCGCCAATTGGTGGCAGAAGATTTGGTACGTCACGCTTCCGATGATGCGCAACATCATCGCGATCACCACGCTGTTCTCCCTGATCGTGACCTTCGCCAATTTCGACATCGTGCGCATCCTGACCGCGGGCGGGCCGCTGGATACGACGCAACTGTTCGCGACCTGGGCGTTCCAGGTCGGCATCCAGAGCAATGACATCCCCCTCGGCGCCTGCGTCTCGCTGTTCATGGTACCGATCCTCGCCGTCGCAGCGATCTTCATCCTGCGCGACGTCTCCAAACGCGGGAACGAAGCCTGATGAGCACACTCGCAATTGACAAAGCCGGACCGTCGCGCAAGGTCAAGCTCGGCAGCATGAGTCGGGACCGCGCCTGGGCGCTGCGCTGGTCCTATTTCTTCCTGGTGCTGTTTGCGATCTTCTTCCTGACGCCGCCGGTCTACATGTTGATCACTTCGCTCAAGGGCAGCGCGGAGATTTCGGCGGCGACCAATCCGTGGTGGGTGTTTCACCCAACGCTCTCGAACTACGTCGAGCTGCTGACCTCGAACCAGTTTTTGCGGTTCTTCTGGAACTCGTCGATCATCTCGATCGTGGTGGTGATCGTGACGATGCTGATCAGCATCCCCGCGGCGTTCGCGCTGGCACGGATGAAGTTCTGGGGCTCGGCGACGCTCGCGACCGGCGTCTTCCTCACCTACCTCATTCCGGACAGCCTGCTGTTCATTCCGCTGTTCAAGATGCTGGCGGTGATCCAGGATCTCATCGGCATCACGTTGCTGAACCGCTGGTATGTGCTGGTGTTGGTCTATCCGACGCTCACCGTGCCGTTCTGCACCTGGATCATGATCGGTTATTTTGCCTCGATCCCGAAGGAGCTCGACGAGGCCGCGATCATCGACGGCGCATCCTGGCTCCAGACCCTGCTGCGGATCTTCATTCCGGTGGCGCTCCCGGGACTGATCGCGGCGACGATCTTCGCCTTCACGGTGTCCTGGGCCCAGTTCCTCTACCCCCTGGTGTTCACGACGTCGGTGGACCAGCTGGTGCTGCCGGTCGGCATCATCACCACGCTGATCAAGGGCGACGTGTTCAACTGGGGGCAGATCATGACGGGCGCGCTGCTCGGCGCCGCACCGCCGCTGATCATCTACGCCTTCCTGATGGACTATTACATTGCCGGCCTGACCGCCGGTGCGACAAAGGGTTGATATCGAGGGGTTGAAGTGCAATGGCCGACGTTTCCCTGCGTAAGGTGATCAAGCGTTACGACGATGTCGAAGCGGTGCGCGGCATCGACCTTGATATCGCAGACCATGAGTTCATCGTGCTGGTCGGGCCCTCCGGCTGCGGCAAGTCGACCACGCTGCGCATGATCGCGGGCCTCGAGGACATCAGCGACGGCGACATCATGATCGGAGGCGACGTCGTCAATGACGTCCCTCCGAAGGATCGCGACATCGCGATGGTGTTCCAGAACTATGCGCTCTACCCGCACATGACAGTCGCCGAAAACATGTCGTTCGGGCTACGGCTGAAGCACTATCCCAAGGCCGAGATCAAGGCGCGGGTGACGGAAGCTGCCCGCCTGCTCGACATCACCGACCTGATCGACCGCAAGCCGAAGCAGCTCTCGGGCGGCCAGCGCCAGCGCGTCGCCATGGGGCGCGCCATCGTCCGCAACCCAAAGGTCTTCCTGTTCGACGAGCCGCTGTCCAATCTCGACGCAAAGCTGCGGGTGCAGATGCGGATCGAAATCAAGAAGGTGCACCAGAAGGTGCGCACCACCACCGTCTACGTCACCCACGACCAGGTCGAGGCAATGACGTTGGCGGACCGGGTGGTGGTGATGAACAAGGGGCAGATCGAGCAGATCGGCACGCCGAACGAGCTCTACCACAAGCCGGCGACGCGCTTTGTCGCAGGCTTCATCGGCTCGCCGGCGATGAATTTCATTCCGTGCCGCCTTGAGGACGCCGGCGGCACGCTGCAGATCCGCCTGACCGACCGCATCGCCTTTGCGCTGCCTTCGGCCCGCGCCGCGCGTTACAACGCGCTGCCGCGCACCGACAAGCTGCTGCTCGGCATTCGCCCCGAGCATCTCACCGAGTCGCACGCGCACCTGGATCCCGGCGTCGAGACCTTCGACACCGTGCTCGACGTCACCGAGCCGATGGGGATGGAGACGCTGGTCTATTTCGGGATGGACGGCACGCCGGTGTGCGGCCGCGTCAATCCCAACGCCGGCGCCAAGGACGGGGCTCCTATGCGTTTGGCGATGGACCTCAACAATATGCACCTGCTAAACGAGGAAACCGGCGTCGTACTGTGACGCCGGCTCGAGAAACGTGGAGCAGGCAGGGAGCGATGACGACCAACAAGAAGAAGATTTTCGTTACACAAACTTTGTCGCAAGGGGCACGCGCCCTCCTCACCCAGCGGGACGATATCGAGCTGGTCGAGTTTGCGAACCTGATCTCCGCCAAGGATTTTGAGGCCCTGCTGAAGAGTCATGCGCCGGTTCACGGCGTGGCGCTCGGCGCCACTGCGTTCGGCGAGACTGAGCTCGAGGCGGCCCGCGACATGAAGGTGGTGACCCGCATCGGCGTCGGTTACGACGCCGTCGACGTGCCCGCCCTCTCCCGCCGCAAGGTGCCGCTGATGGTCGCCGGCAGCGCGAACTCGCCCTCGGTCGCGGAAGCGGCGCTGTTCATGATGCTGACGCTGGCCAAGCGCGCGCAGGAGATGCATTCCTGCGTCAAGGACGGCAAATGGGCCGAGCGGCTCGGCATGCTGCCGTTCGACCTTTACGGCAAGACCGTGCTGATCGTCGGCTTCGGCCGCATCGGCAGCCGCACCGCCAAGCGCTGCCTGGCCATGGAAATGAACGTGCAGGTCTACGATCCCTACAAGCCTGCTGCTGAGATCAAGGCCGCCGGCTGCGGGCCTGTCACCGACCTCGACGCCGCCCTGCCGAACGCCGATTTCGTTACCATCCACTGCCCGAAGACACCGGAAACGGTCGGTTCATTTGACGCGGTGCGGATCGGCCGGATGAAGCCGAGATCCTATCTGATCAACACCGCCCGTGGCGGCATCGTGAAGGAATCTGCGCTGTACGATGCGCTGACTTCCGGCAAGCTCGCCGGCGCCGGCATCGACGTGTTCGAGGTGGAGCCGCCTCCGGTCAGCAACGCGCTGTTCGCGCTGCCCAACGTCATCATGGCTCCGCATGTCGCCGGCGTGACCGTCGAGGCGGTCCAGCGCATGAGCGAGCAGACCGCGCGCAACATCCTGAGTGTGCTCGACGGCGATCCGATCAGGCAGAACGTCATCAATCAGGACGTGCTGGGCTGAGCTAAATCCGAAGGCGGTCGGATCAGCCCGCCCGCCTTCGGATGGCCAGAATGCGTCCCATTTTGGTGCAGATCGGGCCCCAACTCAGCCTTAATCAAACGCGCCTAATGTTCCCTGCCGCGGCGGTAGTGGGACAGACTTGCCGGCCGCGTCGAGCTGGAGGATGGACCCTTGTCAGAGATCGACCCGACCGACCATGCACTGGCGACCATCGCCAGCATCCTGGAGAACCCCGAGCCCGTTCTCGTCGTCCGCGACACCGAGACGGAAACGGTGGCAGCCGATGAGTCTTCGGTCGCAGACGAGCATCAGGCCTCCGACGAGCATCCCCTGGTCGAGGAGCAACCGCTGGTGCCGGAGCACCCGGCCGATGCCGACGGTTACAGCAAGGTCGGCCCCGGACCGATGGTCGCGATCCGCTTGAAATGGACGGTCCATCGCGGCGACGACGGCCAGTATTATGTGCACGAGACCATCGGCGAGCAGTCAGCCCCCGTGGTCAGCGGGCCCATGACCAGCGAAGCCGCAGTGCGCTTCGTCGACGAACATGAGAACGAGGCACACCGCCGCTTCGAGCTGCTGCGCAGCGAGATCGCCGGCCGCAGCTCGCTTGCCGATTACGAGCGCAAGGGCGAGGCGTAGTTACTTCCGCCCCAAGAAATCCTTCTTCACGAGCTCGACGCCTGCGTGCCGCAGCAGGTCGTAGGCCGTCGTGACGTGGAAGAAGAATTGCGGGATGCTGTTGGTGAGCAGCAGCGTCCGCCCGGTGAAGGGCAGCTCGGTCCCGTTCTTCAGCCTGAAGAAGACCTTCAGCTCCGCCGCCGCATCGATCTCGGCGCATGGCAGGCTTTCAATGAATTCGATTGAGGTGGCGATCCGCGCCTGAAGCCCGGCCATGTCGTGCTCCAGCGGCGGCAGCGCGACCGGTTCGCACTGTGCCAGCAAGGCCGGGGCAACGGTGGCGTGGCGGCAGGCTTCGCCGACCTGCTGGGCCAGATCGTACATGTTGGGTGCCAAGCGCATGCCGAGCAGGACCGCCGGATTGAACTTGCGGGTCTCGGCATAGGCGACACCCTTGTCGAGAAGGACGGACAGGTTGCGCAGGTAAGGCACGAAGAGGCCCACCGAGGCCTCATACATCGACATCGTCACGCCAGGATTCCTTTCAATTCCGCCTCGCCAGAAACTGGCATCTGGTCTAAATCGAGCTCTCGCGGGCTGCACAATGACAGCTTGGGTAGGGGTGGAAAAGAGATGACTGTTCGAATGACTGTCCGAATCCTGGCGGCTTTGGCCGTGATGGTGCTGGCAAACCTCTCGGCTTACGCGCAGCAGCCGGCCGCCTCGCGCCTCGACGAGATCGTCAAGCGCGGCACGTTGCGCGTCGGCATGACAGGCGACTACAAGCCCTTCACCTATCTGGACAAGGCGACGCAGCAGTTCTCCGGCTTCGACGTCGACATGGCGGAGGCGCTGGGCAAGGCGCTCGGCGTCAAGGTCGAGTTTGTGCCCACGGCCTGGCCGAAGCTGATGAAGGATTTCGAAGCCGACCAGTTCGACATCGCCATGGGCGGCGTCTCCGTGACCCTCGACCGCCAGAAGAAGGGCTTCTTCTCGATCCCGATCATGCGCGAGGGCAAGACGCCGATCGCGCGCTGCGCCGACTCGGCCAAATATCAGACGCTCGCCGACATCGACAAGAAAGGCACCCGTGTCATCGTCAATCCCGGCGGGACCAACGAGCGTTTCGCGCGCGCCAACATCAAGGACGCCGACATCACCGTCTTCCCCGACAACACCGAGATATTCCACGAGATCGCCAAGGGCAACGCCGATCTGATGATGACGGACGCCTCCGAGACCCGCTACCAGCAGAAGCAGAACTCGGGCGTGCTCTGCGCGGTGCATCCGGACAAGCCGTTCGACTTTTCGGAGAAGGCCTACTGGCTCCAGCGCGACATGGCGCTGAAAGCCTTTGTCGACCAATGGCTGCACATCTCCATGGAGGACGGCAGCTACAAGAAGATCTACGCGGCCTGGTTCGACTAGCATGCGGCTGATGATCGCGCTCGTGGCCACGCTCGCGCTGACCAGAGCCGGCGGCGCATGATCCGCACCTGGAGCCGCGTCGGTGACGACGAGCGTTAGGTCCAGGAGCTCTCGGTGTTCGCGATCAACGGCGAGAAGGCCTGTCTGTTTGGCGCGGTCGAGATCCACACCGACAAGGCCAACGACGTTGCGTTGGCCCGCGCCGAGCAGGCCGCGGATTCGCGCTGTCCGGAGAAGTAGCTCGGGGTCGCGGCGGCTGGTCGCATCCAGCCGTCCAACTCTGGACCGAGTTCGGCGTTATTGAACCCGAAACCGCTGGAAGGCGACTCATACCCGTGACAGTGATCTAGATCACTTTTCGGGATCGAGCCGAAGCGTAAGCCTCGGTGCGGGGACCACCTGTTCGGGAGATGGAAATGAGGAAGCTGTTGGCCACGGCCGCATTCCTTTTGGCGAGCACCGCCGCGCAAGCGCAGTACACGTTCGAGTATGGCGGGCGCACCATCCGGATCGATCCCGACCGCGGCACGGTCCAGATTCCCGGCGTGTACGACAACACCGGCCAGGCCAAGGCCAGGAAGGCCAAAAAGAACGACGTCAAGCCGGACCAGCAGGTCCCGCAGCAAGCCAAGGTCGACCCGCAAACACCGGCCGCCCCCGCCCCGCCGCCGGCGCCCGCTCCTGTCGCCGCAGAACCAGCGCCTGCGGCCGCGGCGCCGCCTCCGGCCTCGCCACCTCCGGCTGTTCCGCCTCCGGCGGCGACTGCCACCACCGCTCCGGCCGAAGAGATGGTGCCGCCGCCGCAACCGGCTCCGGGCGCTGCCCCGACAGTGGCCGCGGTACCGCCTGCGCCACCCGCACCGCCTCCACCACCGGCCCCGACCGTAGCGGCCGCGCCGCCGGCACCGCCGCCACCACCCGCTCCGGCGCCTGCCCCCGCTCCGGTTCAATCCGCGGCCGTCGCACCGCCGGCGCCTGCCGCCGCACCTACGCGCGATCTCAATTCACCGCTCGGCGTCTGGCTCACCGAGGAGAAGGAAGGCAAGGTCCGCATCGAGCAGTGCGGCAATAATCTCTGCGGCTATTCGGTCGACAGCAAATCGAATCAGAACGGCGAACAGGTTCTGATCAACATGAAGCCCGGCAAGGACCAGAAATGGTCCGGCCGCATCCTCGATCCTAACAGCGGCTCAACCTACGATTCGACGATCTCGCTGAAGGGAGGCGATCGCCTGCGCGTGCAAGGCTGCGCCTTCGGCGGCATGTTCTGCGGCGGCCAGACCTGGACGCGCGTGAACTGAGTCGGGCGCAACGCCTTCAAGACAGCCAAGGGGGCCGTAATCCGGACCCCTTTGCTTTTGCGCCAGATGTCGCTCCGATGTGCGTCACCTCACAGAGCGCGCGGTGCGCGTGACAGCCCTCACATCAAAAGTTCCGCGCTCCTGACACGATCCCCGCATGGTCAAAATCAAGGGGCGTGTCATGAATCGATTTCGCAAGGGTCTCTTCGCCACCATTGTCGCCATCGCCGTCCCGCTCGCGCAGGCTGATGCGGCAGGCTCCGCCTTCGATGGCACCTGGAACGTGCGCATCTCGTCGTCGAGCGAGACCTGCGGCAACGGCGCGACCGTCGCGATCGGCATCAGCAACGGCCAGATCGCCTCGAGCAGCGCAGCCGTGACGGCATCGGGCCGCGTCGCGGATGCCGGCAGCATCAACGTCACCCTGGGCAGCGGCATCAAGCACGCCGTCGGCTCCGGCCGGCTCAGCGGCACCTCAGGCTCCGGCACCTGGCGCGGCGCCATGTGCTCGGGCACGTGGACCGCGGAGCGGGCGTAGGAGGCGCATCGCCCTCAGGCGATGCGCCTTGTTCAAGCAGAATTAGCCGAGCGGCGCCGCGTATTCGGCATCCGTCACTGGCTCGAGCCAGGTCGAGAACACGCCGTCGAGCGCTTCCTGCATGGCGATGTGGCACATGCTGTTGCCTGGCGAGCCGCCGTGCCAGTGCACTTCACCCGGCGGGATCCAGACGGTGTCGCCAGGACGGATTTCCCTCACCGGCCCGCCCTTGGTCTGGACGCGGCCAACGCCCGAAATCACGTAGAGCGTCTGCCCGAGCGGATGATGATGCCAATTGGTGCGGGCGCCCGGCTCGAACGAGACGCGCGAAACGTTGAGCCGCGCCGGCGCGGGCGCCATGTTGATGGGGTCCTGCAGTACGGTGCCGGTGAAGTGTTCCTTGGGCGCGCGGCGGGTCGGCCGCGTTCCTGCGAGCGTGATGTCCATGATGTCCTCGTTTCCTGTTACTTCTTGCTGGCGGCGTAGCGCGCCTTGGTTTCGGCGTTCATGGGATAGAGGCCCGGCAGCACCGCGCCGTTGTTCACCTCGTTGACGATCCAGGCTTCCATGCGCTCCTGCTCGACGCCCTCGGCGAGGACGTGGTCGAGCATCGCCTGCGGGATCAGCACGCAGCCGTCCTGGTCGGCGACCACGATGTCGTTCGGGAACACGGCGACGCCGCCGCAACCGATCGGCTCACCCCAGCCGACGAAGGTCAAACCCGCCACGGACGGCGGCGCGGCATAGCCGTCGCACCACACCGGAAGGTTGGTGCCGAGCACACCCTCGACGTCACGCACGACGCCGTCGGTGACGAGTGCGGTGACGCCGCGCTTCACCATGCGGGCGCAGAGGATGTCGCCGAAGATGCCGGCGTCGGTGATGCCCATGGCATCGACCACGGCGATGCAGCCTTCGGGCATCGCCTCGATCGCGGTGCGGGTCGAGATCGGCGACGACCAGGATTCCGGCGTCGCCAGATCCTCGCGGGCCGGCACGAAGCGCAGCGTGAAGGCCGGTCCCACCAGGCGCGGCAGACCCGGACGCAGCGGACGCGCGCCGCGCATCCACACATTGCGCAGGCCCTTTTTCAGCAGGACCGTGGTGATGGTGGCGGTGGTGATGCCGGCGAGGATCTTGCGGGCTTCGGGGGACAACGACATGGACGAGAACGAGCTCCGGGGTACGGGAAAGAACGCGCGCATCTTGCGAGCCCGGGGCTTGTCGTCAAGGGCCAAAGCCCTGACAAGAATGCGGCCCTGCCGGGCGGTTATGCGACGCGATAACAAGGCTTTATCGCCACCCCCAGCATTAATTTATTGGACTTGCGGGCGCATTTACGCGAAGCAAAGGCATCGCGGAACTCAAGGCTGAGCCCGCGCTTTTCTCAAGACCGATTTCGAGAGGTCATGGCCGCGACGCTTCCCCCGCCCCGCCTGCTGCCCAGTGGCGACAGCGCCGTCACGGTCGAGTTCAGCCGCACCATCGACGACGCCGCCAATGAGCGCGTGCTCGCGCTCGACAAGGCGCTCGCTGCTCACCCCATCGAGGGCATCTCCGAGATGATCCCGACCTACCGCTCGCTGTTGGTGCATTACGACCCCGGCAAGATCGGGTTCGACGCGCTCGGCGAAAAGCTGCTTGCGATCGCTGGCCAGCCCCTGCCGCCGACCACCAAGGCGCGGCGCTGGCGCATTCCCGTCGCCTATGGCGGCGAGCACGGCATCGACCTCGAGGACGTCGCCAAAGCGCTGAACACCACGCCCGACGATATCGTCGCCCGTCATGTCGGCGGCGACTATCGCGTCGCCATGATCGGGTTCACGCCGGGCTGGTCCTATCTCAGTGGCCTCGACAAGTCCCTGCATATGTCGCGGCGGCAGTCGCCGCGCCTGTTCACGCCCGCCGGCACGATCTCGATCGGCGGCGTCCAGGCCGGCATCCAGTGCCTGGCCGCGCCCAGTGGCTGGCACCTGCTCGGCCGCACGCCGGTCAGAACCTATCAGCTCCACCGCAATCCGACCTTCCTCACCGAACCCGGTGATCGCGTGACGTTTTTCGCCATCGACCACAAGACTTTCGACGAGCTGGATCGCGCCGCCGAGGCCGGCGAGATCATTGCCGAGCGGGTCGACGCATGAGCCGGCTCGTCGTCGCCAGCATCGGTCCCGCCAGCTCCGTCCAGGACGGCGGGCGTCACGGCGCACAACGCTACGGCCTGACGGTCAGCGGCGCGATGGACCGGCTGGCGCTGGCCGCTGCAAACACGCTTGTCGGCAACGAGCCGTTCGCAGCCGCTGTCGAGATCGGCCCATTCGGCGCCACCTTCACCGCCAGGAACGGCGCCGTGCGCGTTGCGATATCAGGCGCGCCGCGCAATGCAGACGTTGCCGGCAAGCCGGTGGCGATGGATACGTCCGTCACGCTGAAGGACGGCGAGACGCTGACGCTGGGCTTTGCTCGTGGCGGCGCCTTCACCTATCTCGCGATCGAAGGCGCCATCAAGGGCGAGCCTGTGTTCGGCAGCCTCGCGGTAAATGCCCGCGCCGGTCTCGGCAGCCCCTACCCGCGCCCGCTGCAGGCCGGCGACGAATTCGCGGTCGATGCCGCGAGCGGTGCAGCGGAACTGCGCATCGAGCTGCCCAAGCCTGCGACAGGGCCAATCCGCGTCGTGCTGGGGCCGCAGGACGACGAGTTCGACGACGCCAACAAGGCGCTGTTCCTGAATAGCGAATGGAAGATCTCGGCGACCTCGGATCGCATGGGCTACCGGCTCGAAGGCCCTGCGGTCAAGCATCTGCACGGCCACAACATCGTCTCCGACGGCACGGTCAACGGCAGCATCCAGGTCCCCGGCAACGGCGCGCCGATCGCGCTGATGATGGACCGCGGCACGTCAGGCGGCTATCCCAAGATCGCAACCGTGATCACGGCAGATGTCGGCCGTCTGGCCCAGACCTCGGCGGGAACGGCGTTCCGCTTCAAGGCCGTCAGCATGGACGAGGCGCAGGACGAGGCGCGCAAGTTTCAGCAGCTGATCCGCACCCTGCCCGATCGCCTGCGTTCCTCCGAGACAGTCGAGCTCAATATCGAGGCACTGAGCGATGCCAATGTTGCAGGCCATGCGGTGAATGCCGTGGATGCCGGAACCTGGCAGGTCGCGGCGGAGCCGTAGGGACAACAAGACCAGAGGCGGAGAGCAACCATGAAGACGATCGATCTCAATTGCGACCTCGGCGAAGGTTTTGGCGCCTGGGAGATGGGCAACGACGCCGCCATGATCGACCTCGCAAGCTCGGTCAACGTCGCCTGCGGCTTCCATGCCGGCGACCCCGACATCATGCGCCGGACCGTCGAGCTGGCGAAGGCGCGCGGCGTTTCGGTCGGCGCGCATCCTGGATATCGCGACCTGCAGGGCTTCGGCCGGCATCCGATCGCAGGGCTCAAGGCCTCCGAGATCGAGAACCTCGTCGCCTACCAGATCGGCGCGCTGCAGGCGATCGCGACCGCGGCCGGCCACAAGGTCACGCATGTGAAGGCGCATGGCGCGCTCTCGAACGTCGCCTGCGAGGACGACATGACGGCGAAGGCGATCGCCGCCGGCATCAAGGCGGTCGATCCCAGCCTGATCTTCGTCGTGCTCGCCAACTCGAAACTGGTGAAAGCAGGCGAAGAGGCCAACCTGCCGATGGTGCACGAGGTGTTCGCCGACCGCGCCTATGAGGACGACGGCAATCTGGTCTCGCGCAAGAAGCCGGGCGCGGTGCTACACGATGCAAAGGCGATTGCCGATCGCGTGGTGCGCATGGTGCAGGACGGCGCGGTGGTGTCGGTGACAGGCAAGGTCATCAAGATGCGCACGGACACGGTCTGCATCCACGGCGACACCTATGGTGCGGTCGAGATCGCGCGGACGCTGCGTCAGGCGTTGAAGGATGCCGGGATCGAGGTCGCGCCGTTCAAGCGCGGGGTGTGATCAGAACGGGCGCGCCGACAGCGTGCCGAAGAGCAACACGGCAATGAGCGCGCACGCGCCGTAGATCCCGATGTGGTGCGCGCCCGCTCTGGTCCTGCGCGCGAGGGATCGCGCATAGAGGTGCAGCCTGGCTTCCGCCGACAATTCCCGGATGGTCGATTTCCAACGCACCATGCGGTGAGTATGAACGATCGGACGCGACGGCTGTAAGACCATCACGCAAATAGTGATGGAAGCGTCATTCGGCGCCACTTTGTAGGAGAACATTCTCCAGCCTGCCCGGTTCCAGAAATCCTATTCGTTAAACTCCGCGGCAGATGGAACCAGCTCCGGTTCCGCCCGGCCAAATCGCGAAAACAACCCCATGCACAGTAGAAGGTCCGTCGCCGGCGCCCTGCGCAGCGCCGGCGATTCACGACTGTTCTACCGAGGTTTAGTACACGTCAGCCTGGAACCGCCCCTTCTTCTTGAGATCGGCGACGAAGCTGACAGCCTCGTCGGTCGAGCGTGCGCCGAACTGGGCGACGATGTCGACCAGCGCGCGCTCGACGTCCTTGGCCATGCGCTTGGCATCGCCGCAGATGTAGAGATGCGCGCCCTCGGCGAGCCACGTCCACACTTCGCGGCCGAGCTCGCGCATGCGGTCCTGCACGTAGAACTTCTTCTCGCCGTCGCGCGACCAGGCCAGCGACAGACGCGTCAGCAGCCCTGAAGTCTTCATCGCGTTGAGCTCATCGCGGTAGAAGAAATCGCAATCGCTGCGCTGATGGCCGAAGAACAGCCAGTTCTTGCCCTGCGCGCCGGTTGCCTTGCGGTCGAGCAGGAAGGCGCGGAACGGCGCAACGCCGGTGCCGGGACCGATCATGATGACAGGCGTCTTCGGATCCTGCGGCAGCCCGAAACCATGCGCCTTCTGCACGTAGACCTTGAGCTTGTCGCCCTCGTTGATGCGCTCGCCGAGGAAGGTCGAGGCGACGCCGAGGCGCTTGCGCTTGCCGATGACATAGCGCACGGAATCGACCGTAAGCGACAGCTTGCCGGGCGTCGCATTGTGCGACGAGGAGATCGAGTAAAGCCGCGGCTGCAGCGGCTCCAGCGCCTCGACGAAGGCTTCCGGATGCGGCCGCGTGCCCGAAAACTTCTGCAGCGCCGCCATCACGTCGAGCGTTGCGGCATCGCCATCGGGATCCTCGCCCTGCGCCAGCGCCCTCGCCTTCTCGCGCTGCGCGCCGCCGGTGATGAAGGAGAGCAGCTCGAACAGCTTATCGGGTGCGGGAGAAAGAGAAACGTCCTCGACCAGCGCCTCGCGCAGCGTCTTGTTGTTGACCTTGGTGGTATGGGAGGCGCCGAGCAGCGCGATGATCTGGTCGACCAGGCCAAGGTCGTTGCGCGCGAACACGCCGAAGGAATCGCCGACGACGTAGTCGAGCTTGCTCTCGGAGAGATCGAACTCGACGTGGTAGGTTTCCTTCTCCGAGCCGGCCTTGTTGAGCAGGCGGCGCGACAGGAAGGTAGCTTCAGCCGGATTTTCGCGCGCACGGCCGAGCTCGGCCTTCACCTCGGGCACAGCGGGAGTGCTCGCGGCGGGAGCGGCAGCTCCGCCGGCAGGCTTCGCCGCCGGCGCCTTGTCGATCTCCTCGAACAGTTGCTTGAGCATCCGCGCCGTCTCCTTGCCGCCCGGGGCGCAGAGGTTGAGGCGGGCTTCGCTCTTGTTGGCGATCGAGTCCGAATAATCGGCGCAATTGTAGCCGCACTGACCGCAATCCTGCTGCGCCATCGCCGCCATCATGCGGCGCCGAAGCGGACGTCCTTCCGCGAGCTTCATGCGATCGGCGATGGCCATGGCCGGATCATGCCAGGGCGCCTCCCCGTCATCGCCATCGCCTTGCGGTGCCAGCAAGGCCACGTTGTCGATCGGCGACAGCGCCGTCGAGCCGTCAAGGCCGAGCATGCCGACGAGAAAGCCGTTCAGCCACAGCCGCTGGCCTTCGCTGAACGGTGCATTGGCCGGAATGATCTCGATCTTGGGAGGCACGGACATCTGGGTCATGCTGTTACTTCCGCTTCGGCGAGCTTGCGCAGGGCTTCACTGTCATGGCGACGGGAGAAGGTCAGGAACGTCTCTTCAGGCGAGGCACGGTTGGCGAGATAGGCCTTGAGCAGGCCCTCGACCCTGACAGGCACATCCTCGGCCTTCACGTCGTGGAATACCTCCTGCCCGATATCGGCATCGGGGCCGAAGCCGCCGCCGGTGAAGAGGTGATAGCCCTCGACCTGGTCATCCTCGCTCGCACCCGGCACCTTGGCCGCGATCAGGCCGATGTCCGAGATGTAGTGCTGGGCACAGGAATGATGGCAGCCGGTCAGATGGATGTTGAGCGGCGTGTCGAGTTTGACGCGCTCGTCGCACCAGTCGCCGATTGCGGCCGCATGGCGCTTGGTGTCGGACGCCGCGAACTTGCAGCCGGCATTGCCGGTGCAGGCGATCAGGCCGGCGCGAACGTTCGAAACCTCAGTGGCGAGGCCAAGCTTCTCGACCGCGGCGGTGACGAGCGCGACGTTCTCGTCGCGCACGCCCGAGATCAAGAGGTTCTGCCAGACCGTGAGGCGGATATCGCCGTCGCCGAGATCCTGCGCGATCTTGGCGAGCCCCCGCATCTGCTCGCAGGTGAGCTTGCCGACCGGCAGCGCCACGCCGATCCAGTTGAGCCCGGCCTGCTTCTGCTTGTGCACGCCGATATGGGCCATGCGATCGGACAAGGGGCGCGGCAGAAGCGCTTCCGCTGGTACGCGTGAGAACGGCTTCTTGAGGCGCTCCTCGACCAGCTTGAGGAAGCCATCGTGGCCCATCGTGTCGAGCACGTATTTGAGCCGCGCCTTGTTGCGATTGGTGCGGTCGCCATGCTCGATGAAGACGCGCACGATGGCATCGGCGACAGCGGTCGCGTCTTCAGGGCGAACGACGATGCCCGAATATTTCGCAAAGTCCTTGTGGCCGGTGATGCCGCCGAGGCCGAGCTTGAACCACACACCGGGCTCGATGCCGAAGCCGTCCTTCACCTCGACCGCGGTGAAGGCGATGTCGTTGGTCTCCTCGAGCGCTGCGATCTTGCCGGCGCCGTCAAAGGCGACGTTGAACTTGCGCGGCAAGCCGAACAGCGAGCGGTCGTTGAGGATGTGATAGTGCCACTCGCGCGCATAGGGGCGCGTGTCCAGCAACTCCTGCGGATCGATGCCGGCCGTCGGTGTGCCCGTGACGTTGCGGATGTTGTCGGCGCCGGCGCCGCGCGAGCACAGGCCGATGTCCTGGACGCCCTCGATCAGCTTGACCGCGTTCTTTGGCTCGATCTCGCGGATCTGGAAGTTGGCGCGCGTGGTGACATGGGTATAGCCGCCGCCACAGCTTTCGGCGATGTCGGCGAGACCCGACATCTGCCAGTGCTTCAGGATGCCGTTGGGAATGCGCAGGCGCGCCATGTAGGAGGTCTGCGCCGGCGCCACCCAGAAGATGCCGTAATAGCGCCAGCGGAAATTGTCCGCCGGCGTCGGATTGGCGTTGTTGCGGGCCTGGTCCTTCAGCCGCTCATAGGCGTCGAAGGGATGCATCTCGCGCTTGAACTTCTCCTGGTCGGCGAGCTTCTTGCCTGCCGCAATGAGCTTGTCCTGCGCCTTGATCGCGGCAGCGTCCGGTCCGGTCGGCTCGGCAGGAGCGCCGGCCGCAGGCGCGCCGCCGGCTGCAAAAGCGCGTCCGACACGCCCGACCTGCATGCCGGACATGAAGCCTTCGAGATAGCGCTTCTGCTCGTCGGAGAAATCAGCCGTGGGGGTGGTATCGAGTTTCATGGGCTGAATGGACCTACTCTGCTGCCTGGACCGCAACCTGCGCCATTTCGGCCGCAGGCTTGGCGGGCTTGTACGTCGCGTAGAGCGCAAGGCCGGTGAAGACGAAGCCGCCGACGAGATTACCGAGCGTCACGGGGATCTGATTCCAGAGCCACCAATCGGAGATGCTGACCTTGGCGCCGAGCATCATGCCGGTTGGGATCACGAACATGTTGACCACGGCATGCTCGTAGCCGAGCGCGAAGAACAGGAAGATCGGCAGCCAGGTCGCCGCGATCTTGCCGACCGTGGAGGTCGAGGTCATCGCCATCACGACGCCGAGACAGACCAGCCAGTTGCAGAGGATCGCCTTGACGAACACCGAGACCATGCCGGCGGTGCCGATCGCGGCGTTGCCGATGGTCTTGGCCTCGGCAACCGCAACGATCTTCGCGGCGACGCCGGCGACCTCGAGCTTGCCCATGTTGGTGAGCGAGATCGCGATCAATGCACCGACGAAGATGCTGCCGAGCAGATTGGCGACGAAAACCCAGGACCAATTGGCGATGACCGCATTCCAGCTCGCCTTGCCTTCAAGACGCGCGAGCGGCACGATGGCGAAGCTTCCGGTCACGAGCTCGAGTCCGAGCAGCACGATCATCACGAGGCTGACCGGAAAGATCAGCGCGCCGACGATCGGCTGTCCCGTCGTCACCGCGCCGGTCAGCGCGAGCGTGGTGGCCGCGCCGAGCAGCGCGCCTGAAATCGCACCGCGGATCATGATGTCGCGCGGAGCGAGTGCCAGCTTCTTCAGGCTGGCATCGACCATCGAGGCCACAACATCGGAGGGTTTCGCGTAATCCATATCGAAGCTCCAGCTTGCCGCGCGTAGGGCGGCGTCAACGGGTGAAACGGACGTTGATCGCAGGGAGCCGGTTGCAGGCGCTCATGCACCTCGCCGGAGCCCGGAGCGATCCGATCAGCCTCGTTGCTGCGGAAATCCACCATGGACTTGGAAGCCGCCGGCGCCCACGCCGGGCGGCTTGGACTCCCTCTATTCAAGGAGTGTGCCAACGCAGCATAAACCGTAAAATCACTTGGAATCAGTGGCTTAGGATTGTGTGCGGCGCATGAAGTGGATCAAGGTTCATGCTGCTTCGGGCAGCAATGGCCCAAAGATTGAGCTTCGAATCGATGTGATTAAGCTTTGAGCAGGCCTATGGAGCCCGTCGAGCGACCTTGAACGAGGCCAGATAGCCGCCGAGATCCGTGGGGTCAAAAGCCGGTCCGGCGAAGGCGCCGAACGGGGTGCTGACCTGGCCTCCTCCGCTGGACCCGACGGCAGCATCGTAGAGGTCCGGCCGGAACACGGCCATCGCCGTCTTGAGCGCTTCGCCGCTCAGGGCTGTCTGCCCCCAGCGCACCATCTGGGCGTAGAGCCAGGCGGCCTGCACCGGATCCGGTCGCCCTGCCTCTTCGCGTCCGACCAGCAGATAGCGATCGCTCTCGCGCACCGTGCCCTCCGGCGAGATCTTCAGGCGCCCGGTCAGCGAACGCTGGATCACCTCGGCATCGACGCCGATCCGCTCGGGCTGCGCCAGGATCCGCGCCGCCTCGACCAGGTTGTCCGGGTTCTCGATGAACTCGGCCGCCTTCACCGCCGCACGCACCAGCGCTGCCACCACGTCCGGGTTCTTGTCGGCCCAGACCTGACGCACCGCCAGCACCTTCTCGGCTGCGCGCGCCAGGATGTCGGAGACGAAATGCAGGATGTGGCCGATGCCGAGATCGACCGCGATCGAATTCCAGGGCGCGCCGACGCAGAACGCATCGACATGGCCGCTTCTGAGGCTATCCACCATGTAAGGCGGCGGCAGCACCACCAGGCGCACGTCCTCATCCGGATCGACGCCGGCCGCCGCCATCCAGAACCGCAGCTGGTAATTGTGCGTGGAGAACGGAAAGGTCATGCCGAAGGTCAGCGGCTCGAGGCCCGCCTTGCGCCTGATGGCGACGACCTTCGCCAGCGCCTTTGCAGTGGCGAGCGGGTCAAAGCGGTCGCCGTCGATCTGCTCCATCAGCGCGGCATGGAGCGCCGGCGAGACCGTGATGGCATTGCCGTTGATGCCGAGATTGAAGGGCGCGGCGATCGGTACCTTGACGTGGCCGAGCCCGAGCGAGGATGCGATGGCCACAGGCGCAAGCAGATGTGCCGCATCGAACAGGCCGATATTCAGCTTGTCGCGAACGTTGGACCAGGACACTTCGCGCACCAGCTCGACCTCGAGCCCTTCGGCCGCGGTGAAGCCCTTGTCGACGGCGACGATCAGCGCGGCGGCGTCGACCAGCGGGATGAATCCGATGCGAAGGGGAGCGGTCATTTCAGCATCTCCGACGCGGTGATGATCGACTGGGCGATCTCGCCGATTTTCTTCTTCTCGCGCATGGCGGTGGAGCGCAGCAGCACATAGGCCTCGTCCTCGGTGAGACCCTTGACCTTCATCAGGATGCCCTTGGCCTTCTCGATGATCTTGCGGTCCTCGAGCTGCGACTTGGTGCGCTCCAGTTCCTCCTGGAGCTTGGCGAAGGCGTTGAAGCGGGACACGCAGAGGTCCAGGATCGGCTTGATCCGTTCCTTCTTCAGCCCGTCGACGATGTAGGCGGACACCCCCGCCTCGACCGAAGCCTGGATCGAGGCTGAATCGCTCTGATCGACGAACATGGCGATCGGCCGTTTCACGGCGCGGCTGACCTGGAACATCGCCTCCAGCACGTCACGGCTGGGGTTTTCCAGATCGATCAGGATGATGTCGGGGTCGACCGCATAAATACGGGCCAAGAGGCTCTGCATCTCGCGGATATGGACGACCTGCGTGAATCCGGCCTCTCGCAACCCCTCCTCGAGGATCGCGGCCCGGATCGGGCTTTCGTCGACGATCACGATTTTGGGCGACTGTTCGGCGCTCATGGCTCACTCACGGCAGGTGATTCATCCATAGCATGCCGAAACGCCCTGCAAAGGGTTGTAATTGACCGCCATTAGGACTAGCGCCGGTGGCGACCCGCTTGAATCTGTGGAGCTCGGGGATCTTGCTGATCGCTACCGGCATGCCGCGCTCCCACGCCCAAAGCTGGACGTGGTCCTCCTCGCCTTCAAAGAGCAAGCAAGTGGAGCGGCCACAGCCCAGCCTGAGGCGCATCGGACCCATACCTTCGCTCCGATGGCCTTGAGGGGTAATCTCACGATTGGACTCCGGCCACGCATGCTCGTCCCACTGAGCCGTTCACTTCCAAAGGAAATGCCGCAAAGCTGTCGTTAAGGCGTGCGCTCGTCAAGGCGAGGGATCTGCTTTCGGATGCAAAGACAGACCGAGCAGCAGCAGCGAGCGGATCTTGTCGTTCTGGTGGTCGCAGGAAGCAGCGAGGTCCTTTTGCCGTGAAGCAAAAATGATACGGCCAATCCTCACTCGGGCGGATGACTGATGGCCCAGACATAGGCTGCGACTGCATCAACATCCTCTGGCTTCAGGTCGCCGTCCATTCCGGGGGCCACGGCCATGTTGTGCAAGATCGTGCGCTTCAGCTCTCTGACACTGCCGTCGCTCCAAACGAACATACCGACAGTCAGGTCGTTGCCATTCGGTGTTCCCTTCCCGTCCGCACCGTGACAGACGCTGCACTGCCCGTTCGCGGCTTCCCCGTGAAACACGCGGTCGCCGTGCAGAATGTCATCCCTCGTATATCCCGCCGGGACCGGCAAGGTCGCGGCAGGCGGCCGTAAGATGTCCCTGGATATGCTGAGCGGCGGCGTAACAAGCTTGAACTCGTCCGATTGCGCCGCGAGTGCGTGAGATCCCGCGAGGAATGCCAGGTGTGCCGCTACAAAGACCACGGAACGCGGGGCCACAGACACCTCCCTGGAATTGTTCACGTCCGATTCTGGCGCACCAACCTCAAGAACAACATGGATGGTCAGAGGGACGGGTTCGTATTCAGAGCAGGTATTGGAACCGGGTAAATGGGACCAAGGTAGGAGCTGCAGACGCCCAAAGGCGGAAGTCCAAGCCTATCGCGTCCGCTGGCAGATGTAGCGGTTGAATTTTTCTATCAGATCAATTACTTGGATCCCAAATCCGAACAATTCAGATGTAGGTCCCAGGCGATACATGGAAAGAGCGCCGCGCATTTCATTCACGTCACTCGGCTGCCCCAAGGCATTGGTGGATTCCGAGCGCATCATCACGCGCCTGCGCGCGGAGGGCTACGAGCTCGCCCGCAAGCATGACGGCGCCGACATCGTCATCGTCAACACCTGTGGCTTCCTCGACAGCGCCAAGCAGGAATCGCTCTCGGCGATCGGCGATGCCATGGCCGAGAACGGCAAGGTGATCGTGACGGGCTGCATGGGCGCCGAGCCCGAGCAGATCGAGCAGGCCTATCCCGGCGTGCTCTCGATCACGGGACCGCAGCAGTACGAGAGCGTGCTCAATGCCGTGCATCGCGCGCTGCCGCCGGCGCACAATCCGCATCTCGACTTGGTGCCGCCGCAGGGTATCAAGCTGACGCCGCGCCACTACGCCTATTTGAAGATCTCCGAGGGCTGCAACAACCGCTGCACGTTCTGCATCATCCCGAAACTGCGCGGCGACCTCGTCTCGCGTCCGGCCAACGACGTGCTGCGCGAGGCCGAGCGCCTGGTCGGCGCGGGCGTGAAGGAACTGCTGGTCATCTCGCAAGACACTTCGGCCTATGGCGTCGATCTCAAATATGCCGAGAGCCCGTGGAAGGACCGCCAGGTCCGCGCGAAATTTCTGGATCTCGCGCGCGAGCTCGGCGAGCTCGGGGCCTGGGTCCGGCTGCAATATGTCTACCCCTACCCGCATGTCGACGAAGTCATCGCGCTGATGAACGAGGGCAAGGTGCTGCCGTACCTGGACATTCCGTTCCAGCATGCGAGCCCCGAGGTGCTGAAGGCGATGAAGCGCCCGGCAGCGCAGGACAAGACCTTGGCGCGTATCAAGCGCTGGCGCGAGGAATGCCCTGACCTTGCGCTGCGCTCGACTTTCATCGTCGGCTTCCCCGGCGAGACCGATTCCGACTTCGCCTATCTGCTCGACTGGCTGGATGAGGCCGAGATCGATCGCCTCGGCTGCTTCAAATACGAGCCGGTTGCGGGCGCGACGTCGAATGCGATCGCCAATCCCGTGCCGGAAGAGGTCAAGCAGGAGCGCTACAATGCGCTCATGGCACGCCAGCAGAAGATTTCCGCACGCCGCCTGAAGCGGAAGGTCGGCACGCGCCAGCAGATCATCATCGACGAGGTCGGACCGACCGTCGCCAAGGGGCGCTCCAAGGCCGATGCGCCGGAGATCGACGGCGCGGTGTACCTATCGAGCCGTCGCCCCTTGCGCGTCGGCGAGATTGTCACTGCGAAGATCGAGCGTGCGGATCAATACGATCTGCACGGCAGCGTCGCGGGGTTCTGAGGGCCTCCGTCATTGCGAGCGTAGCGAAGCAATCCAGGCTCTCCCCGCGGAGGGATTCTGGATTGCTTCGCTACGCTCGCAATGACGACGTGGATGCAGTCACGCCAGCCATTTCGGCACCCAGCGCTCCGGCCTTGGTGCGCGGGCGAGATCGGCCTTGGCCTCAGTGAGCAGCGCCGGCTCGCCGTCGATGGTCGGGCGGGCGTCGTACTCGAAATTCGGCATGACGCGGCCGTCGGCATAGAGGCCGAATTTCATCGCATACCACAGCCCGAGCTCGGGCTGGGCGCGGCGCATCTCCTCGCGCAGGTCGCGCAGCAGGGATTCGATCGAGGCGGCTTCCTCGAACGGCTGCGGCCCGCGCGACAGCACGCGCGCCTGGTATTGCTTGCCGACGATGGCGATCTCGAAATGGGTCTTGTCCCAGGCGTTCTTGCCCTTGGGCAGATGCGCGGCCAGCCGCCAGCCGAGTTCGGCCATCAGGCGGTGATTGGCCCAGTATTCCTCGCGGTCCCGGCTCCACTTCTCAACGAAGCCGCGGAAGTCGGGCAGCTCCGATCCGCCGTCCTCGCACACAACAGGCTCGCCGGGCGGCCGTCGGGCCAGCCACTGCGCCAGCTCGCTTGTCTGAGACTCGACTTCGTCGTGCGGCCGCAGGTCGTGCCAGGCCTTGTCGAATTGCTGCGACGTCAGTTTCGCGAGCAGCGCATCGAGGGATGGCGCCAGCAGCTCATAGTCGCCTTCCGAGCCGAGCCCGACGATCGGCGGATCGTCGCGGTCGAGGCCGGCGCCGTACCAGCCGCCTACGGCAGAGCCATCCGGCAGGCGCATGAACAGCGCGAAGCGATCGCGCAAAGGGCTGCCGTCGAAGATCGGAGCCTGGTCGGAGAACTGGCCTTGCAGCGAGAAGCAGCCGACGCTGCCCCAAGGGCGCCCATTCAGCCAGCCGGCAAAATCGAGCAGCAAAGGCGGCGCCTCGATGCCCGGCGGAAATGCGCCGCGAATGCTGTCGAGGTCGATCGGGTATGACGTATCGGACAAGGTTGCAGACTATCTTGATGGTCCCGTCCCTCTTGGTCTGTCCCGGATGAGGTCCGGTTCGAACCAATTCGCGTTCCGAGATCACAAACGCGCTAGAGGCTTGTTGGTTTCTGCGCAGCCAACAAATGAGATGCCGTGACGAGATCGGCATCCGGACGGAACTACGGGGCGATTCGCGCTGCTCTCGCCGCAATGTGACACTATAATGCATTCACGCGGAGGTCATGGACTCGCCCTAACTCTCGCCACGCTTCCAACGCGAGCGAGGATTTCTGATGAGACGCCTCTCGACCATGCTGCGCACGCAGCGCTTCGACGACTACCGCTTCTACCACCAGAGCACCGTCAATCAGACGCTGCACCTCGTCAGCGCAGTCATCTTCCTCGGCTGTTACGCGCTGCTGGTGAAGGACCCGGCGCTCGCCGGGATCGTCGGCTGGTTCGCGATGCTGACGCGACAGACCGGGCATTTCTTCTTCGAGCCGAACGGCTATGACGCCGTCAACGACGTCAGCAACGAATACAAGGAAGCGGTCAAGGTCGGCTACAATCAGACCCGCAAGATCATCCTGCTCCTCGTCTGGGGCTGCGCGCCGATCGCGCTCTATGCCTATCCGACGCTGTTCGGATTGTTTGCTCCCCTAACCGATCGTCTCGACTTCGTCCGCCACGTCGGCACGCTCTGGCTCGCGATCGGCATTGGTGGCGGACTGGCGCGCATGCTCCAGCTGTTCGCCACGCGCGGCATCACCACCGGACTGGTGTGGGTCTTCAAGGTCCTGACCGACCCGTTCCACAACATCGCGCTGTACTGGAATTCGCCGCTCAAGCTGATGCGCGGCGAGCTGATCGACACGGCAATTGCGCACGCGGACTGGGGACACGAGGACGCAGAAGAAGCGGCTCATTCCGCCTGAGCGACGCACGCTCAGCGCGGCATCTCGCAAAACACCCGCTTGACAAGCCCTGCCATTAGGCTGTAGGGACGCGCCCCATGATCAACGCTCGGACCAACCGCCGCACCGAAATGCTCCGTCGTCGCGCCCGCGACGATGAGATGGTGCGCCATGTCCGACGCCGCCGCTGAACCACTGAATTCAGCCCAGGTTTTCGAGAAGGCCGCACCCGCAAGGTGCGGCCTTTCTGCTTTTTGCGCCCCTATTCCACCCGCCTCCAGAGGAGTTCGACATGACGACGCATCCGTATGACGCGCTGATGGACATCACCGCACGGCCCAAGACCGTGTTCGTCCGCGGCGCCGGCTCGTATCTCTGGGACGACAGCCGCAAGCGCTATCTCGATTTCGTGCAGGGCTGGGCCGTGAACTGCCTCGGCCACTCCCCGTCCGTGGTCGCCGACGCGCTGAGTGCGCAGGCCAAGCGGCTGCTGACGCCGAGCCCGGCCTTCTACAACGAGCCGAGCCTGAAGCTGGCGCAGGCGCTGGTCGAGAACAGCGCCTTCGACCAGGTGTTCTTCGCCAACTCGGGTGCGGAGGCCAATGAGGGCGCGATCAAGCTCGCGCGCAAATTTGGCAGCCTGCACAGGAACGGCGCGTTCGAGATCATCAGCTTCGAAGGCGGCTTCCATGGCCGGACGCTGGCGACGATGTCAGCTTCAGGCAAGAAGGCGTTCGAGCCGCTGTTCGAGCCGAAGGTCTCAGGCTTCAAGAAGGCGAAGCTGAACGACATCGGCTCGGTGGAGAAGCTGATCAGCGGCAACACCGTCGCGGTGATGCTCGAGCCGATCCAGGGCGAGTCAGGCGTGTGGCCGGCAACCGATCAGTTCCTGCAGGAGCTGCGTGCGCTGACCGAGGCGCACGGCCTGCTGCTCATTTTCGACGAGATCCAGACCGGCATGGGCCGGACCGGAAAACTCTTCCACTATGAGCACACCGGCATCGCGCCCGACATCATGACGCTCGGCAAGGGCATCGGCGGCGGCGTGCCGCTCGCAGCCTTGCTTGCGACCGAACGCGCCTCCTGCTTCGCGCACGGCGACCAGGGCGGCACGTTCAACGGCAATCCGGTGATGTGCGCGGCCGGTCTTGCCGTGCTCGAGGAGGTTGGCAAGCCGGAATTCCTGAAACAGGTCACCGAGACCGGTCTGCTGCTCGAAAGCGAATTGCAGAAGGTCTCGGCCCGGCACGGCCTCGGCGGTGTACGTGGCCGTGGCCTGCTGCTCGCGCTCGACCTCAAGCTGCCGATCGCGCCCGCGATCGTCGCGCAAGCCTTCGAAGCCGGCGTGCTGCTGAACGCACCGCAGGTCGACAGCTTGCGCTTCATGCCGGCGCTGAACGTCACGAAGGCAGAGATCGCCGAGATGATCGGCTGTCTCGACGAGATTTTGACCAAGGCCGGCGCGGCAAGACGCGTGGCGTAACGCTAGTCTCGTGCCCCGGACGCAGCGCAGCGCCCCTTCGGCGGTGCGCTGCAGAGCCGGGGCCCATCTCTCCGCATTGCTTGTCGCATCTGGGTCCCGGCTCTGCGCAGCAGCGTAAGAACGCTGCAGAGCGTCCGGGACACGGACGCCGAGAAGTTACGGCTTCAAGATCGACGCTCCCGTCGTCTTGCGGCTTTCGAGGTCGATATGGGCCTTTGCGGCATCCTTCAGCGCATAGGCGTGGTTGATCGGCACGTGCAGCTTGCCGTTGATGACGGCGGCGAACAGCGTGTCGGCCCCCTCCAGCAGCTCCTTGCGGGTGCCGATGTAATCGTTGAGCTTGGGTCGCGTCGCAAACAGCGAGCCGTGATTGTTGAGCTCGGCGATCGAGAACGGCGGCACCGGCCCTGAGGCATTGCCGAACGAGACAAACATGCCGCGCGGCTTCAGACAGGACAGCGAGCCCGGGAAGGTCGCCTTGCCGACGCCATCATAGACGACGTCGCAGCCCTCGTTGCGGCTGATCTGCTTCACGCGCGCGACGAAGTCTTCTTCATTGTACAGGATGACATGGTCGCAGCCATTGGCTTCCGCAAGCTCGGCCTTCTCGCGCGAGCCGACCGTGCCGATGACGTGGGCTCCGAGCGCCCTCGCCCATTGGCAGGCAAGCAGTCCGATCCCGCCGGCAGCGGCGTGGATCAGCACGCGGTGATGCGGCTCGACCTTGAAGGTCTTGTGCAGGAGATACCAGACGGTCAGGCCCTTGAGCATCAGCACGGCGCCCTGCTCGTGGGTGATGTGGTCGGGTAGCTTGACCAGCTTCTCCCAGGGAATGTTGCGCTCGCTCGTGTAGGCGCCGAGATTATGATAATAGGCGACGCGATCGCCGGGATGGAAATGGGTCACGCCCGGCCCGACGGCGACGACCTCGCCGGAGGCCTCGTTGCCGGCAATGAAGGGCAGCCCCGGCGCCTTGTAGAGCCCGGTGCGATAATACACGTCGATGAAGTTCAGGCCGACCGCTTGCTGGCGAATGCGCACCTCGCCGGGGCCAGGCGCCGGCACCTCGACGCTCTCATAGACAAGCGCTTCGGGGCCCCCGACCTTGTGCACACGGACCGCTTTGGTCATCACCTGACCTCCTCTTCTCCCAGGCGAAGCGAAAGACATCGCGCCCGCCTTGTCAACTCGCCCCAAGCTGGAACGGTTACGGCTTGCCGGCTTTCCTGCGATTGCGCCTGGCCAGCACGTTGAAGAATTCCACCGCCGCCGAGAACGCAATTGCGAAATAGATGTAGCCGCGAGGAATGTGGAATTTGAATCCGTCCGCAACCAGGGCAACGCCGATCAGCACCAGGAATGCCAATGCCAGCATCTTGGTGGTCGGATGCTCAACGACGAATCGCGCCACCGGCCCGGACGAAATGTACATGATCAGGCAGGCGATCACGACGGCCGCGATCATGATCTCGAGATCCTGCGCCATGCCGATCGCGGTGATGATCGAGTCCAGCGAGAACACGATGTCGATGACGACGATCTGGGCGATCACCCAGAAGAAGGCGCTGCCCGCAGACTCCTGCTTCTCGCCGTCGTCGACCTCGACCTCGGCGTGGATCTCGTGCGTGGCCTTGGCGATCAGGAACAGGCCGCCGCCGATCAGGATGAGGTCGCGCCAGGAGAAATCGTAGCCTCGAGCCGAAAACACCGGCGCGGTCAGGCCGATCAGCCAGACCAGCACACTGAGCAGGATGATGCGAAAGACCAGTGCCAGCGCCAGGCCAATCTGGCGGGCGCGATGGGCCTGCTTCTCGGGAATGCGCGAGACGATCACCGAGAGGAAGATGACATTGTCGATGCCGAGCACGATCTCGAGCGACGTCAAGGTCAGCAGCGCGGCCCAGGCCTCGGGGCTGGTCAACAAATGCATCATCCGAAAGATCTCGCCAGGCGGATCAGCGCGTCGCTGAAGACGATCCAGAGCGCGATGGCACAGAGCGCAATCGTCACGCCGGAACCGACGCGAAAATCCACCTCCAGCGCGTAGAACCCGAGCAATCCCCACAGCACGATCAGCGACATCGTCAGCCAGCGTAGCCGCACGACGCGAACCGGATGCAAGACGTGAAACGGCACGAAGGTCAGCACCACCAGCGCGGCAACCAGCAGCGTCGAGGACAGCGGCGGCCAGTGCAGCAGGAACAGGTAGAATGCTGCCGCATTCCACAGCGCCGGAAAGCCGCGGAAGTGATTGTCATCCGCCTTCATGCGCAGGTCGGCGAAATAGAGTGCGCTGGTGACGATGATGGCGATGCCGAGCACGGGCGCCGCCACCGGCAGCAGCATGCCGCTCGCCACGATCGCATAGGCCGGCACGAAGACATATGTGACGAAATCGACCACGAGATCGAGCACGTCGCCCGACCAGTTCGGCTGCACGTTCTTGACGTCGAGCAGGCGCGCGATCGGCCCGTCGATCGCGTCGATGACGAGGGCGACGCCCAGCCATCCGAACATCGCGGCCCAGTGCTCGCGCACGGCCTCCAGCATCGCCAGCAGCGCGATCGCCGCGCCGAAGGCGGTGAAGATGTGCACCGAGAATGCCGCGGCACGGATCGCGGCTCTCGGCTTGAGGGAATCCTCTTGGCTGTCCATCTGGGTATCCATGGCTTCTGCTACCAGAACGGGACCGGTTTGCACATCCGCCGTCGCGGCATTGCGCCGCGCTGTCAGTCATAAAATCAGGCAAAATGGATGACTTGAATTTGCCGCGGGCCGTGTCAAATGTCGTTCCATGACAGACGCATCGACACTCTTTGACGTAAGTGTTATCGGCGGCGGACCGGCCGGCCTCGCGGCGGGAATTGCACTGGCGCAGCGGGGTGCGCGGACCGCGCTGGTCGCTCGGCGCCTGCCCTACTCCGACAACAGGACCACCGCGCTATTGGGCGCCTCCGTCGAACTGCTGGAGAGCCTCGACGTCTGGTCACGCTGCAAGGACAACGCGGCAGGCCTCGAGGTGATGCGCCTCGTCGACGACACCAACAGGCTGTTCCGCGCCCCGGAGGTCCGGTTCTCCTGCCACGAGATCGGGCTCGATGCGTTCGGCTACAACATCGACAACCGCTCGCTGATGCTGGCGCTGGAAGAACGCGCCACCGAGTTGCCCAACCTTGTCCGGTTCGACGACGAGGCCGAGAGCATCGTCATCGAAGCCGATGATGTCGCGATCCGCACGGCCTCCGGGCAGTTCTTGACCGCGCGCCTCGTGGTTGGCGCAGACGGCCGGCACTCGCTGTGCCGGGAAGCCGCCGGCATTGCGGTGACGCGGCGCGACCTGGCACAGACGGCGCTGACGTTCAACGTCGGCCATAGCAGGCCGCATCGCAACGTCTCGACCGAGTTCCACACTCCGCACGGGCCTTGCGTGTTCGTGCCCCTGCCCGGCGACCGGTCCAGCATCGTCTGGGTTTCAGCTCCCGCCGAAGCCGAGCGGCTGCGTGGCTTGAGCGATGAGGAGCTGTCCACCGCGATCGAGAAACAGTCGCATTCGATCCTCGGCCGCATGACGGTCGCGCCCGGCCGCAACCTGTTCCCGCTGGCGATCGAGCGGCCGCAATCCTTCGCGCAAGACCGCATCGCGCTGGTCGGCGAAGCCGCCCATGTGGTTCCCCCGATCGGCGCCCAGGGCCTCAATCTCGGCTTGCGGGATGCTGCCGACATTGCCCGGCTCGCCGGCGAGGCCGTCGCATCGGGGCAGGACCCCGGCGCGGACGAAGTGCTCAAGCGCTACGACCGGGCGCGGCGGCCCGACATTTTGAGCCGGACATTTGCGATCGACATTGCCAACCGCTCGCTGCTCAACGATTTCCTGCCGCTGCAACCGGTTCGCGCCGTCGGCATGCACCTGCTCGGCGCCATAGGCCCGCTCCGACGTTTTGCCATGCGCGAGGGACTGACGCCGACGTGGCGTAAATAGCGCAAGCAGCCTTTACGGAAACACCAGCCGGCCCGTCTGCAGCAGCCACATCACGCTGGTCAGCGTCACCACCGATGCGAACGTGCCGAGCAGCACGGCGACGGACGCGGATTCGATCCAGGCATCGTTCTGACGCGCGATCACGAACACATTCAGGGCCGGCGGCAGCGAGGCCATCAGGATGGCCGTGGCGGCCCAAGGCTGCGCGAACGGACCGAACGCCAGCATCAGGCCGAACGACGCGAGCGGATGGATCAGGAGCTTGACCGCGATCACGCCTGGCACTTCCCACGGCACGCGATCGAACGGGCGCAATGCCACGGTGACACCGAGTACGAACAGCGCCGTTGGCGCAGCCGCGTTCTGGAGGAAGGTAATCGTGCGGTCGAGCGCGACCGGCAGTTCGATATGAAGCGCAGCGACGGCTGCGCCGAAACAGGCCGACATGATCAGCGGGTTGAGCACGATCTGCTTCAGCACGACGCCGAAGGCATGCACGATCGAGGGATGGTCGCGGTCCGACAGTTCGATCAGCAAAGGCACGATCGTGAACAGGAAGATGCTGTCGCAGCAGAAGATCAGCGCGGTCGGCGCTGAGGCCTTCGACCCGAGCACCGCAAGCGCGAGCCCCGGTCCCATGTAGCCGATATTGCCGTAACCGCCGGAGAGGCCCGCGAGCGTCGCCTCGCGCAGCGTCAACCCACCAAGCACCTTGCCGACCGCCAGCGCGATGGTGAACGCCGCGACCGTGGACAGCGTGGTCGCGACCAGGAACGGCGGGTTGTTCAATTCCGAAAACGGCGTCTTCGACATGATCGCGAACAGCAGCGCCGGCAGCGACACGTAGAGCAGGAAGAAGTTCATCCAGGCGAGGCCTGATTCCGGCAGCGACTTGGCCTTGCCGCAAGCAAAACCGACGAAGATCAAGCCGAAATAAGGCAGCGCCAGATTGAGGATATCGACCATTGATGAAGTGTTTTCTGAAGACCTGGAAGCTATCTGCCCCGCAGCCGCGGGTTAATTCCGGATCAGGGCACTAGCATCGGCCACAATCCTGGTCTATCGACGGAGAATGATTAAAGCGCGGACAGCCAAATTCCAGATCGGACAGGTCGTGCGCCACCGGATCTTCTCGTTCCGGGGGGTGATCTTCGACATCGATCCGGAATTCAACAACACCGAGGAATGGTGGCTGTCGATCCCCGAGGAGGTACGGCCCCACAAGGATCAGCCGTTCTACCATCTGCTCGCGGAGAACGCGGAGTCCGAGTACGTCGCCTACGTCTCCGAGCAGAACCTGTTGCCCGACGAGTCCGGCGAGCCGATCCGGCATTCCCAGGTCGCGGAGATCTTCATCAAGAACAAGGATGGCGGCTACCGTCCGCGCAATCCCTCCCTGAACTGAGCTTCACAAGCAGGCAGCAAAAAAAGCGCTCGAGATGAGCGCCTTTTTCATGTCCGGGATCTGAGCCCGATTATTTCTGGCCGGCCGCCGGCGCACCCGGAGGCGTGCCCTGCTGCTGTTGCTGCTTCTTTTGCAGCTCCTCAGCCTTCTTCTGAAGCTCTTCCTGCAGCTTCTTCTGGGTTTCCTCGAACTGCTTCGGATCGGTCGGCGGACCGTCATAGGCCTTGGCGAACTCGCCCGCGAGCGGCAGCGGCAGGGTCAGCGGCGCACCGTTGGCGTTGATCGCCTGCACCACGAGGTTCTGGCCCTTCTTCATGTTGGCGAGGAGCTCGGGGGTCGCCTCGTAGTCCGACATGCAGCCGTTCTGGAAGCAGATCACATACGGGCTCTGCAGCGGCGGATTGTTGTCGACGATGATGCGGGTGCCGTGCACGAGCTGCATGCCGAGCGGCAGCGTCACGCGCAGGATCTTCTTCGGCTCGCCTTCCGGCTCGATGATCACGGCTGCGATGACCGGCTGGCCCGATTCGATACGGCCGTCCTTGCCGGTGAAGCAGACCTGCTTGGCGTTGGCATCCTGGCCCTTGAGGCAGAACTTGGTCCAGGGGGCGTAGATCAGCTGAATCTGCTGATCGGCGGGCTGGCCGCCCTGTGGCGCCGGAGCGCCCTGCTGGGCCGGGGCCTGCTGGGCCTGGGGAGCCGGCGCAGGAGCCGGAGCTTTGGGGGCAGCCTTCGGAGCGGCTTTCGGGGCAGCCTTTGGCGCAGGCGCGCCCGGGGCCGGAGCCTGGGCCTCAGCGGCAAACGGGACGACCAATGCCGTCGCCGTCAACAGGGCGAGGAGTCGCCCGCGCGGCCGGACGGACGCGGCCAAATAACGGAAATTCATTGCAGAAAACCCTTTCTGAACGGGAAGTGCCCGAACCGCTCCGAAGCGCCGAACCAAGCCGCCTTGGGCGCGGCTCTCTCCCCGTCAATTGAGGCGGATACGTGACGGGCTCGGCGCTCTTGCGCGATCGGGTGCCTTCTTAGCGTGGTCGACGGAAAGATCAATGCCGACAAGCGTCTTTGGCCCCATCCGGACGGGCGCTCAGTGAAATCCCTGTGATAGGATTCCGAACCACCGGCCCTCGAATCAACGTGTCCGAATGTTCATGTTCCAGCGCCTGCTCGAGGGCCGTGCCGTCCGCCTTTGCCGCCTCGCCTTGGTAGCCCTCGCCATCGGGCTGTCGGTCACCGCCGCGCCGGCCGAAGAGGCGCATGCGATCGCCATGCACGGCAAGCCGTCGTTGCCGGCCGATTTCACCCATATGCCCTATGCCAATCCTGATGCCCCTAAGGGCGGCCGGCTGACCTGGGGCCTGCTCGGCACGTTCGACAGCCTCAATCCGTTCATCGTGAAGGGATTGGCGGTGCAGCCGATCCGCGCTTACGTGGTCGAGAGCCTGTTGGCGCGCGGCCAGGACGAGCCGTTCACGCTCTACGGCCTGCTCGCCAAAACCGTGGAGACCGATGACGATCGGAGCTATGTCACGTTCCGTCTCGATCCCCGCGCCCGCTTCTCCGACGGCAAGCAAGTCACCGCCGAGGACGTGCTGTTCTCCTGGCAGCTCCTGCGCGACCACGGCCGCCCCAATCTCCGGCAATATTACGCCAAAGTCGCCAAGGCCGAAGCTCCCGATCCCCTCACCGTCCGCTTCGACCTTGCCGGCGCCAACGACCGCGAACTGCCGCTGATCCTTGGCCTGATGCCGATCCTGCCCAAGCACGCGGTCGACGTCGCGACCTTCGAGGAGACGACGCTGACAGGGCCGATCGCCTCGGGCCCGTACCGCGTCACTGCCGTGAAGCCGGGCGCCAGCGTGACCCTGACGCGCAATCCCGATTATTGGGGGCGCGACCTTCCGATCAATCGCGGCCTCTACAATTTCGACGAAATCCGGCTCGATTATTTTCGCGAAGCCAACGGCCAGTTCGAAGCCTTCAAGCGCGGCCTCTATGATTTTCGCGTCGAGAACGAGCCGCTCCGCTGGCACGATGGCTACGATTTTCCCGCAGCCAAAAGCGGCGACGTGATCCGCGACACCTTCAAGCCCGGCGTGCCGCAGCCCTCGGAATTCCTGGTGTTCAACACCAGGCGTCCAGTATTCGCCGACATCCGCGTGCGCCAGGCGCTGACGCTGCTGTTCGATTTCGAGCTGGTCAACCGCAACTACTTCTTCTCGCTCTATTCGCGCGTCGCCGGCTATTTCGCCGGCTCCGATTTGTCGGCCTATGCGCGCCCCGCGGATGCGCGCGAGCGCGAGCTGTTGAAGCCGTTCGCCGCGCAGATCCCGCAGGACATCATGGATGGCAGCTACCGCCTGCCCGTGACCGACGGCTCGGGGCGAGACCGCAATACGCTGCGCGCGGCGCTCAAGCTGCTGTCGGACGCCGGCTACGATCTCGTCGGCACCGTGCTGCGCAACCGCCAGACAAAAGCGCCCTTCACCTTCGAGATGCTGGTGACGACCCGCGACCAGGAGCGTATCGCACTCGCCTTCCAGCGCGACCTCAAGCGCGCCGGCATCGATGTGAGCGTACGCGCGGTCGACCCCGTGCAGTTCGACCAGCGCCGGCTGTCTTACGAATTCGACATGATCCAGAACCGCTGGGACCAGTCGCTCTCGCCCGGCAACGAGCAGTATTTCTATTGGGGCAGCGCGGCCGCCGACAATCCGGGCACCCGCAACTACATGGGTGCCAGGGATCCCGCGGTCGACGCCATGATCAAGGCCCTGCTGGAGGCCCGTGATCATACGGATTTCGTCGACGCGGTCCGGGCGCTCGACCGCGCCTTGATGGCGGGCTTCTACACAATCCCCCTGTTTAACGTATCCGAACAATGGATCGCGCGCTGGAATCGGATAGAACGACCACAGGCCACCGCGCTCTCAGGCTATTTGCCGGAGACCTGGTGGTCGAAGGGTGAGCCCCAAGCCAGTCCAGCGAAGTGACGCCGTGAACCAGCCAGCCGTATCGCCGACGCTCGACACGCTGTTCCAGCGGACGCTGATGCGGCAGCCGCACGCGCCTGCCCTGCTCGACCCCCTCAACAAATCTCGCATCACCGGCCACCCACCGCGGCGAATGACTTACGCGGAGGCCGACACCGCCATCGAGGCGCTGTCGGCCCATTTCGTCGAATCGGGCCTGCCGGCCAATTCGGTGATCGCGATCCAGTTGCCGGCGACGGTCGAGTTCGTGCTGACGGTGCTCGCCGCCCATCGCGCCGGCCTCGTGGTCGCGGTGCTGCCGCTGCTGTGGCGGCAGGCGGAGCTCGCGGCCGCGCTCAACCGCACCGCGGCGCGGGCCATCGTCACCATGAGCAAGGTCGACAGCGTCAGCTACGCCGACCTCGCGATGCACGCAGCCGCCGAAGCCTTCTCGATCCGCCACGTGTTCGGCTTCGGGGCTGATCTGCCCGAAGGCATGGCTTCGCTCGACGAGGTCATGGCGCGCCCGCCGGGCGCCACGCGCGCCGTGATCCAGGACGGCCGCAAGGCGGCGATGATCTCCTTCGACGTCACGGCGGAAGGTTTCCGCCCGGTGCCGCGACCGCATTTCAGCCTGATCGCGGGCGGGCTTGCAATGTCGCTGGAGGCCGACATCCGGCAGGGTGCGACCGTGATGTCGGCATTCACGCCGATGTCGTTCGCAGGCCTCGCCTCCTCGCTTGCGGTGTGGCTGCTCTGCGGCGGCACGCTGGCGCTGCATCATCCGTTCGAGAGCGAGGTGCTGGAGCAGCAGATCAACGAGCACGCATGCGACGTGCTGATCGCACCGGCCCAGCTCGCGCTGCGGCTCGGCGATTCCGGTCTGGCGGGGCGGATGCCGACCTTGCGGAACGTCGTCGGGCTGTGGCGCGCGCCGGAGCAGGTGGCCGCGAGCGAAGCCTGGACCGCGCCGCATGCACCGCTCACCGATATCTATCTGTTCGGCGAGGCCGGGCTGTTCGGCGTCCGGCGCGGCGAGGACGGCGTGCCCGTCGCGGTGATGCCGGGCCCGCATGGCGCCCCTCGCGAGCAGGCCGGCTCGTCGATCGCCGGCGAGATCCTGCTGACCCCGAAGGGTACGCTCGGCCTGCGTGGCCCGATGGTGCCGATCGCGGCCTATGCGCCGCCCCAGCCGGTCGGCGAGACGCTGACGGCGCAGCCGCCGCGCGACTATGTCGACACCGGCTATGCCGCGCGGATCGACCGCGCCAACGGCGCGATCTGCATCACGGCGCCGCCGTCCGGCATCATGGCCGTCGGCGGCTATCGCTTCCTGTCCAACGACCTGCAGGAATGGGCGCGCCGGCTCGGCCAAGGCGCACTGCTGACGGCCCTGCCCGACCGGCTCTCAGGCCATCGGCTGGCAGGCCGGGCCCAGGACAATGCCCGCGCCCGCGAGGCGCTCAACGAGCTCGGCCTTAACCCTTTGATGGTCGAGGCTTTTCGCGACCGATCCGGGCCGGTCTAGGCGCTGTTTCGCGGGGAACATTGACGCCGCATTAAGGCGGGCGGACTAGATTGCGCAGCATCGATTGCGTGATCAGAGTTTCCTGATGTCCCAGGCGGGCCCGATCCTGTTTGTCTCCAATACCGAGCGTCCCGCCTTCATTGCGGCGCTGGACGAGGCCCGTCTCTTTCCCGTCGTCGACAGCGATTGGGCGAACGCCGCGCGCGCCGTCGAAGAGGTGCAGCCGGCCGCGGTCCTCGCCACAATGTCCGCCGGGCATGAACCGCATGTCGCTCTGCTGGCGAAGAAGATCGCCGATCGACCGCTTTACGTGCCGCTGGTCGCGCTGGATGCGCAAGCCTCGCTGCCCCACAACGCGCTGCCCTTCTCGACCCGTGGCAACGCGGCCGAACGCCTGATCGCACGCTTGCGCGCCGCGATCCGCGTCCGCACGCTGCACGCCACCGTGCTGCGCCGGTTGCCGGAGGTGAAAGTTGCGCTGCCGGAGAGCGATCCGGTACGCGATGCCATCGTGCTCTTGATCGGACGCGGCGCGGCATATCCTGCCCTATCCGTCGCGCTCGGCGAACGCACCGGCGTGGTCGGCGCGCTCTCGATCGAGGCCGCCGCCAAGCATCTCAACACCCGCGACATCGACGGCGTCGTGCTCTCGGACGGTTTCACCCCACGGGTCACCGATGCCTTCCTCACGGTGCTGGCCGAAGACACCCGCTTCCGCAACCTGCCCGTGGTCGTCACCGCGCATCAGCTCACCCAGAGCTACGACCTGCCCAATCTCGAGCTGATTGCGGGCGAGCCTGTGAAGATCGCCGCGAACGCGCTGCCGCTGATCCGGCAGCACGCGATGGAAGCGCAATTGAGCCGCACGCTGCGCTCGATCGATGCCGGCGGCTGGCTCGATCCGCGCAGCGGCCTGCTCACGGTCGAAGCCTTCGCCCGCGATTTTTCCAAGGCGGTCGACGAGACGCTCGCCCGCGGCGGCGGCCTCTCGGTGGCGCGCTTCGCCTTCGATCCCGGCAATCCCCGCGCGCAGCTCGATGCCGCCCGCATCCTCAGCCGCCTGATGCGGCAGATGGACTTTGGCGCCGCGCAGAAGGACGGCTCTGTCATCGTGGTATTCGCCGAGACCGATTTCCGCACGGCCCATATGATCGCCCGCCGCCTGTCGGCGGTGATGAAGCACACCTCGAACGGCAAGCACGAGATGCGCAGCGATCCCGTGGTCTCGGTCGACTCGCTGTCGCCGTCGGATACGGCACGGTCGCTGCTGGCGCGGCTGTCGGCGGACGCGTCGCGGGCGGCGTCGTAGCTTTCGGGCGCGCTGCCCCAACAACCACCGTCATTGCGAGCGCAGCGAAGCAATCCAGACTGCCTCAGCGGAAAGATTCTGGATTGCTTCGTCGCAAGAGCTCCTCGCAATGACGTGGTGAGAGCGGAGTCCTACGCCGCCTTCTTTTTCTGCGCGAGCTGCGACAATTGCCGCATGATCTCGGTGGTGCCGGCGAGACGCTCTTCCGGCGTTTCCCAATCCTGCAGGAACACCACCTTCATGTCGGGGCGCACCTTGGCGGCCTGGCCGTGGCTCTTGATGAACGACACCAGGCGATCGGGATAGGCGAAGGAATTGTCGCGGAAGGTGATGACGGCGCCCTTCGGGCCCGCATCGATCTTCTCGACATTGGCCTGGCGGCAGAACGCCTTGATCGCGGCGACCTTGAACAGGTAGCGCACCTCGTCCGGCAGCACGCCGAACCGGTCGCGCATTTCCGCGCCAAAGTTCTCGATCTCCTCCTCGCTGTCGAGATCGGCGAGGCGCCGGTACAGCGACAGTCGCACCGAGAGATCGCCAACATAGTCCTCCGGAATGAGCACGGGCATACCGATGGTGATGGTCGGCGACCAGCGGTCGGCGGCGGGCTCGGACACGCCGGCCTTGAGGTTGACGATCGCCTCCTCCAGCATGGACTGATAGAGCTCGAAGCCGACTTCCTTGATGTGGCCGGACTGTTCCTCGCCGAGCAGATTGCCGGCGCCGCGGATATCGAGGTCGTGCGAGGCGAGCTGGAAGCCGGCACCGAGCGTCTCCAGCGATTGCAGCACCGTGAGCCGGCGCTCGGCCTGCGCCGTGATCTTCTGCTGCGCCGGCAGCGTGAACAGCGCATAGGCCCGCAGTTTCGAACGGCCGACGCGGCCGCGGAGCTGATAGAGCTGGGCAAGACCGAACATGTCGGCGCGATGCACGATCAGCGTGTTGGCGTTGGGGATGTCGAGACCGGATTCGACGATGGTGGTCGACAGCAGGATGTCGAACTTGCCGTCGTAGAATGCGGTCATGATGTCCTCGATCACCGCGGGCGGCATCTGCCCGTGCGCGACCGCGACCTTCATCTCCGGCACGTTCTTGTCGAGGAAATCCTTGACCTCGGCGAGATCGTCGATGCGCGGCACGACGTAGAACGCCTGGCCGCCGCGATAGCGCTCGCGCAAGAGCGCCTCGCGGATCATCAAGGGATCGTGCGGGGCGACGAAGGTGCGGACCGCGAGGCGATCGACCGGAGGCGAGGCAATGATCGAGAGCTCGCGGACGCCGGTCAGCGCCAGCTGCAATGTGCGTGGGATCGGGGTTGCCGACAGGGTCAGCACATGCACCTCGGAACGCAGCGCCTTCAGCCGCTCCTTGTGGGTGACACCAAAATGCTGCTCCTCGTCGACGATGACGAGGCCGAGATCGCGGAACTTGATGGCCTTGCCGAGCAGCGCGTGGGTGCCGACGACGATATCGACCGAACCGTCGGCAATGCCCTTCTTGACGAGGTTCAGCTCCTTGGTCGCGATCAGGCGGGAGGCCTGCGCCACGTTGACAGGAAAACCCTTGAAGCGTTCCGCGAAAGTCTTGGCGTGTTGCCGCGCCAGCAGCGTGGTCGGCACCACCACGGCAACCTGCTTGCCTTCGAGCGCGACGGCAAACGCGGCGCGCAAAGCTACCTCGGTCTTGCCGAAGCCGACGTCGCCGCAGATCAGCCGGTCCATGGGACGACCGAGCTCGAGATCCTTCAGCGTGGACTCGATGGCGCCAAGCTGGTCCTCGGTCTCATCATAGGGGAAGCGTGCACAGAATTCGTCATAGAGCCCCTGCTGCACCGGCAGTTTGGGCGCCTCATGCAGATGGCGCGCGGCTGCGATCTTGATCAACTCGCCCGCGATCTCGCGGATGCGGTTCTTCAGCTTGGCCTTGCGCGTCTGCCAGCCGGAGCCACCCAGACGATCGAGCTCGACCGTGGTCTGGTCGGAGCCGTAGCGCGACAATAGCTCGATGTTTTCGACGGGAAGGAACAGCTTGGTCTCGGCGGCATAATGCAGCTCGAGACAGTCATGCGGCGCGCCGGCGACGTCGAGGGTCTGCAGGCCGATGAAGCGGCCGATGCCATGATCGACGTGGACGACGATGTCGCCCGCAGTGAGGCTCGTGACTTCCGAGATGAAATTGTCGAGCTTGCGGCTCGCCTTGCGCGGCCGCACCAGGCGGTCACCCAGAATGTCCTGCTCGCTGATGACAGCGATCTCGTCGGTCTCGAAACCGCTCTCCAGGCCCAGCACGGCGAGCATCGTCTCGTTGCGCGGGGTGGCCTGCACCGTCCGCCAGGCGTTGACGCTGGTGGTATGGGTCAGCTTGTGATCGCGTAGCATCGAGGTCATGCGGTCGCGCGAGCCTTCGCTCCAGAGCGCGATCACGACCTTCTTGCGGCTAGCCTGCAGCGTCATGACGTGGCTGACGACGGATTCGAACACGTTGACCGTCGAGTCGTTACGTTCAGGCGCAAAATCACGGCCCTTGCGCGCGCCGGCATCGACGACGCTGGTGCCGTCGGCCGGAACGGAGAAGGCGGTCAGCCGGATCAGCGGCATATCGCGTTCGCGCTTGCCCCACTCCTCCTCGGTCAGATACAGCCGATCAGGCGGCAGCGGCTTGTAGATGGCGCCGCCGCCCGGATGCTCCATCGCATCGCGGCGGGCCTCGTAATAGTCCTGGATCTGCTTGAAGCGCTCGCGGATGGCGTCCTCGGCCTGCGGCTCGATCGCGACGGCGGCGCCTTGCAGATAATCGAACAGCGTGTCCATCCGGTCCTGGAACAGCGGTAGCCAGTGCTCCATACCAGGGTGGCGGCGGCCTTCGCTGACCGCCTCGTACAGCGCATCGTCACGCTCGGGCGCGCCGAACTCGGCGACATAGCCCATGCGGAAGCGGCGGATCGTGTCGGTGACGAGCTGAAATTCCGAGATCGGCACCAGATCGAGCGAGCGCATGTCGAGCAGCGTGCGCTGGGTCTCGGCATCGAAGGACCGGATCGATTCCAGACTGTCGCCGAAGAAGTCGAAACGAACCGGCTGTTCCAGGCCTGCCGGAAACAGGTCGAGGATGCCACCGCGTACGGCATATTCGCCGGGCTCGCGTACCGTCGAGGAGCGGTTGTAGCCGTTGTGCTCGAGCCAGGCGACGATGGTGTCCATCGGCACGACATTGCCGGGCGCGACCGACAGCGCCTGCGCGGCGACGAGCTCGCGCGCGGGCACGCGCTGCACGACGGCGTTCACCGTGGTCAGCACGATCAGCGGCTTGTCGCTGCCGGTGAGCGCGGCCAGCCGCGCCAGCGTCGTTAGGCGCTGCGCCAATATGCCGCCATGCGGCGAGACGCGGTCATAGGGCTGGCAGTCCCAGGCCGGAAAGGTCAGCACCGGCAGATCGGGCGCGAAGAATTGCAGCGCGCGTTCGAGCTGTTGCATCCGCCCGCCGTCGCGGCAGACCACCGCGAGGCTGACAGCCGGCTTCTTCGGCCGCGCCGCGATCGCGCGCGCCAGGTCGGAGACGACGAGGCCTTCCGCTCCTTCCGCGACATTGGCAAGCGTCAGCGCGCGGCCGGGCGTGAGCAGCTCGGCCGGAGATTTCATGCCCAGCTTCATACGTCGCTGTCCGCGATTGGATAGGCCTTGATGCGGGCGAACAGCGCGCCGGTGACATCGGCTAGCAGCAGCTTGTCACCCGTGATGGCGGCATAGAGATCGGGATCGTTGACCTCGAGCAGGGTCTCGAGCTCGGTCAATTCAGCCTCGGACAAATTGCCGATCTCGGCATCCGCGAAGCGGCCGAGGATCAAATCCATCTCGCGCGTGCCGCGGTGCCAGCAGCGGAACAGCAGCCGCTTGCGGCGATCGTCCAGTCCGCTGCTCGATCGTGTCGTTCCCGTCATGTCTCAAATCCAGTCAAACGCCGAAAGCCCGGACGTGCCGGGCCGGGGTGATATAGCCACTGGAACTGGCCATGTCAGCCCTCGATTTGGCATGGCCGCACCCGCTGGAGGCGCTAAGAAAAAAGACGTGGATGCCCGGCATAAAGCCGGGCATGACGGGCCGAAACGATCCTAGATTCGCATCCATGCGCCCCAGCCTGCTCAATCCGCTGTTTGCTCCCGTGACCAGCCTGCCCGGCGTCGGTCCGAAGCAGGACAAGCTGCTGCAATATCTGCTCAGCCGGAGCGAGACGCCGCGGCTGGTCGACCTGCTGCTGCATCTGCCGAGCCAGGTGATCGACCGCCGGGCCCGGCCGAAGATCCGCGACGCCGTGCAGGGAACCATGGTGACGCTGGAGGTCACCGTCGACCGCCACCGCCCGCCTCCACCGCGCAATGCGCGGGCGCCGTATCTGGTCTATGCCAGCGACGATACTGGCGATGTCGTGCTGACCTTCTTCCGCGCCAAGCCCGGCTATGTCGAAAAGCTGCTGCCCGTGGGCGAGAAGCGTTACGTCTCCGGTACGCTGCAGATGTATGACGGCACTCCTCAGATCGTACATCCCGATCGCGTGCTGGATGAAGAGGCGATCGCAAAGCTCTCCGGCATCGATCCCGTCTATCCGCTGACCGAGGGCCTCGCGCTCGGCTCGCTCCGCCGCGCCATCGCGCAGGCCTTGCAGAAGCTGCCGGCGCTGCCCGAATGGATCAGCCCGGAGGTGCTGCGCCGCTGCAACTTCCCGCCTGTTACCGAAGCGCTCAATCGCGTGCATCAGCCGGTCGAGCTGACGGACATCCTGCCCGATCAACGCTTCTGGTCGCGTCTTGCTTTCGACGAGCTGCTGGCCGGCCAGCTTGCGCTCGCTTTGATCCGAGCCCAATTGCGGCGGCCTGCCGGCGTGCGCAACGCCGGCGACGGGCATTTGCGCAACAAGATCATCGACGCCCTGCCCTATGCGTTGACCCCCTCCCAGCGCAACGCTGCGGCGGCCATCGCTGACGATCTGAAGCAACCGGTGCGCATGCTGCGCCTGCTCCAGGGCGACGTCGGCTCCGGCAAGACCGTGGTGGCGCTGCTGGCGGCCGCGGCCGTGGCTGAAGTCGGCAAGCAGGCCGCGCTGATGGCGCCGACCGAAATCCTGGCGCGCCAGCACATCAAGACCATCGCGCCGCTCGCCGAGCGCGCCGGCATGCGTGTCGCGATCCTCACCGGCCGCGAAAAGGGCAAGGAGCGGCGCGAGATCATCACCCAACTTGTCGAGGGCGAGATCGACCTGCTCGTCGGCACCCATGCTCTGATCCAGGACGACGTCGTCTTCAAAGATCTCGCACTTGCAATCGTCGACGAGCAGCACCGCTTTGGCGTGCGCGAGCGCCTCGCGCTGACGTCGAAGGGCGAAGCCGTGGACGTGCTGGTGCTGAGCGCCACCCCCATCCCCCGCACGCTGGTGCTGACCTATTTCGGCGACATGGACATCTCGGAGCTGCGCGAAAAGCCGGCCGGCCGGCAGCCGATCGACACCCGCGCTGTTGCCATGAGCCGTCTCAGCGAGGTCATGGACGGCGTCGGCCGTGCTTTGCAATCGGGAAAATTGGTCTACTGGATCTGCCCACTGGTCGAGGAGTCCGAGGCCGAGGGCGCCGAGCATCTCACCAACGCGACCAAGCGTTTCGAAAGCCTGCAGAAGCGCTTTGGAGATCGCGTCGGCCTGGTGCATGGACAGATGAAGGGCACAGAGAAGGACCGGGTGATGGGCCAGTTCGCCGCCCATGAGATCGGACTTCTGGTCGCCACCACCGTCGTCGAGGTCGGCGTCGACGTGCCGGCCGCCACCATCATGGTGATCGAGAATGCCGAGCGGTTTGGCCTTGCCCAGCTGCACCAGCTCCGCGGCCGCATCGGGCGCGGATCGGAGGCTTCAACCTGCATCCTGCTCTACAGCGAGCCGCTCGGCGAGATGTCGAAGGCGCGACTGAAGGTGATCCGCGAGACCACCGACGGCTTTCGCATCGCCGAAGAGGATCTGAAGCTGCGCGGCGAAGGCGACGTGCTGGGCGTGCGCCAGAGCGGCCTGCCCGGCTATCGCATCGCGCGTTCGGAGGTCCACGGCCAGCTCATCACGCAGGCCCGTGACGAAGCACTGCGCATCATGAAGGACGATCCGAAGCTCAAGGGCGAGCGCGGCGAGGCGCTGCGCTGCTTACTGTATCTCTACGAGCGCGACGAGGCGATCCCGCTGATCGGAGCGGGTTAGCTCGCGCTCCTTCGGCGCCCGACTTCATAGGCCGCGACGTGGGCGCGAGCCAGATCCAGCAACGGCGTGTCGACGTTGAGCGTGCGAGCCCGGTTGGCCATATCGCCGAGGATATGCTCGGACTCGGTCATCGAGCCGCGCTCGATGTCGCGCAGCATGGAAGCCTTGAGCGGCGAGTCCAGGGTGGTGAACAGCTTTCGATCGAACTCGATGAATGGCGCGCGCGGCTCGAATCCGGAGGCGGTCGCGACGGCGCAGCATTCGGCGAACAGGCGGAAGATCGATTGCTCGCCGTTCGGCACGGCCAGGATGTCGCCGATGCTCGCGCGCATCAGGCAGGTGATACCGGCGAGCGTCGAGAGCTGGACGAACTTCTCCCACATGTCCTGCATGACCGCTTCGCTGGCGCGCACGTCGATCCCGGGGACATTGAGCAGCGTCTCCAGCGCGAGCACACGCTCGCTGAGCGAGCCCGCGATCTCGCCGACGACGATGGTCTGGTTGGCCATGAATTGAACGACGCGGCCGTCCGCATCGAGGCCAGCACTGACATTCGCCAACCCACCCAGGACTCGCGCGGCGCCGAACTTCGCGGTCAGAGCGTCGATATGTTTCAACCCGTTGAGGATCGGCAGCACCATGGTGCTGGTGCCGACGGCGGGAGCGAACTGGCTCGTCGCGTCATCGAGCGAGTAGGCCTTCACGCCGACGAGCACGACGTCGTACGGCTCCTTGAGATCATTGGCCTGAATGATCTTCGGCTGCACGGCAAAATTGCCATGTGGGCTTACGATCTGCAGTCCGTCACGGCGCAACTGTTCGGCTCGTTTCCCACGAACCAGAAACGTCACGTCGCCACCTGCCCGTGCCACGCAGGCTCCGTAATATCCACCGAGCGCGCCCGCGCCGATCACCAGAACTCGCATTCGAACTCCCGTCTCACGTCAGCGACAGTCAGCCATCGTCATATGGCAATGGCAAGCAGACTGATCGCAAATGCCCGATCGTCAGGCCTTCTTCTTCCCGATACCGGCCGCAAACGCCTTCAGCAGTGACGCATCGACCGCCTCCGCTTTGGCGTCGGCGGCCAGATGCTCGAACCATCTGGCAAAGCCTTCGTAGATCTGGCTCGCCGGATGATCGGGTCCGAAGAAGCCGGATATCTCCTGCATCTCCGCGACCCAGCGATAGGCTTTCGGGATCATGTCGGGCAGCGCGACCTCGAGCCGCGCCAGGATCGCGGGCTGGCTCAGCGCGAGTTCGTCGCGCAGCGCGTCCGCGGCCCCCGCCTTGGTTGCCGCGATCACCATGGCCGAGCCGATCCCGGCGAGCCCCTTGACGATGCCCGCATAGGACATCTTGAGCGCGGAGGCCGCGCCGACCGGGCCCTCGACGATGCGCAGGTCGAGGCCGAAATCCTTCAGCACTGCCACGCTCCTGGCATGCTCGCCAGACACATAGAACGCCGGGCTCTTGCCACCGGGCTGCGGCGGAAAGCCGATGATGCCGCAGTCGACGAAGGGCGCTTGCGCCGATCCGATGATCTCCTCGATCCGCTTCACCGTGTCGACATTGACGGCGTTGCAGTCGACCACGACCGGCTTCTTGCTGCGCTTGACGATCAAGGCCGCCAGCCGCTCGGCCAGCGCCACCGCCTCGCCCGGCGGCACGATCGAAAGGATGATGTCGGCGTCCGCAATCGCATTGTCCTCTGCGCCGATCATGCCGGCATCCGCGGCCCGCTTCACCGTCGCCTCGCTTCGCCCCTTCAAGGATGTCAGCACGCGCGCGCCGTTCTCGCCGAGACGACGGGCCACCGCGCTGCCCATGGCACCGGGCGCGAGGATCGCAATGGTTTTGGACATCGGGCACTCCAGTTCGAATTGCGAGCGTTACGCTCAGTTCGACCGGAACGATAGCAGAGGACACGAACGCCCGGACGACCCGCGGCCATCCCGTCGCGGAATGGCCCTACTCCACCTTCGCAGGCTCGGGCCTGAGCGCAGAGGCATTGGCGATCCGCGCGGCATTGGCCATCCCCGCGAGCGCGGCGGCCTTCTTCGGGTCCGGCGCGGAGCCAGGCTGCACCACGCCGGCGGACATGATCAGCGTTGCGGCATCCTCGGCGCTGAGGTCGACCTCGATGATCTTGCTCCTGGGCACGTAAAAGAAGAAGCCGGTGGTCGGGTTCGGCGAACACGGCAGAAATACCGAGACATGTTCCTCCTGCCCCGGCAGGCTGCGCGCGATGTCCTCGCTCGGCGATTGCGAGATCAGCACGATCGACCACATGCCGGGCGATGGAAACTCGACCAGGCCCACTTTCCGGAAGCTCGAGCCCTTGCCCGAGAACAGCGTCTCGAACACCTGCTTCAGGCCGCGATAGATCGCGCGTACCGCCGGGATCCGGCCGAGGAAGGTTTCACCGACGTCGACCAGCGTGCGGCCGATCAGGTTCGCGGCGAGGAAGCCGACCAACGTCAGGGTGAAGAATGCGACAATCAGTCCCCATCCGGGAACGCCGTACGGCAGATAGGTCTCGGGCCGGTAAGCCAGCGGCACAAATGGCCGCACCACCCCGTCGACCCAGGTCACGAACCACCAGACCAGGTACAGCGTGATCGCGATCGGACCGGTGACGATCAGCCCCGTCAGGAAATAATTGCGGAAACGGCCGATCAGGCCGGTATGCGGTTCCGGGGCGGGATCAAGAGGCGCAGGCGCGTCGTCGCGGGCGGTCATTCGGGTTCCAGTCGGTCGCTTCAAGCAAGCTAGGGTCTTCTAGCAGGTTTTGGAAGACCACGAAGCAATCCGACCGGAATCCCTGATGCCTATTCCACGGTCACCGACTTGGCGAGATTGCGCGGCTGGTCGACGTCAGTGCCCATCACCACCGCCGTATGATAGGCGAGCAGCTGCACCGGGACGGCGTAGACCATCGGCGTGAAGGCGGCGGCCATGTCGGGCATGACGATGGTGACGAGCGAATCCACGGTCGCCTCGGCCGCGCCCTTCGCATCGGTCATCAGGATGATGTTGCCGCCGCGGGCGGCGACCTCCTGCATGTTCGAGACGGTCTTCTCGAACACGCGGTCGTGCGGCGCGATCACGACAACAGGCATGGTCTCGTCGATCAGCGCGATCGGACCGTGCTTGAGCTCGCCGGCCGCATAGCCCTCGGCATGGATGTAGGAGATTTCCTTGAGCTTCAGCGCGCCTTCGAGCGCCAGCGGGAAACTGGTGCCACGTCCGAGGTAGAGCACGTCGCGGGATTTTGCGATCCTCTGCGCGAGTTTCTCGATCTGAAGCTCGGTGGTGAGCGCGTCCGACATCAGGCGGGGGATCTCGACGAGACCGTGAACCAGCTTGGTCTCGTCGTCGTCGGACAATTCGCCTCTCGCCTTGCCGGCCGCGATCGCCAGATTCGCCAGCACCATGAGCTGGCAGGTGAAAGCCTTGGTCGAGGCGACACCGATCTCGGGGCCGGCCAGCGTCTGCAGCACGGTCTCGCTCTCGCGCGCGATCGTCGAGGTCGGCACGTTGACCACGGCAATCGTGTGCGCGCCCTCGGCCTTGGCGTAGCGCAGTGCGGCCAGCGTGTCGGCGGTCTCGCCGGACTGCGAGATGAAAATGGCGAGATCGCCCTTGCGCAGCGGTGCTTCGCGGTAGCGGAATTCGGAGGCGACATCGACCTCGACCGGAAGGCGCGCAAAGCGCTCGAACCAGTATTTTGCGACGATGCCGGCATAGCTCGCGGTGCCGCAGGCCGTGATGTTGATGCGCTGAATGTCCTTGAAGTCGAACGGCAGCTTGACCGGCAGCGAGACGCGCTCGGTCGCCATGTCGACATAGCGCGCCAGCGTGTGGCCGACCACTTCCGGCTGCTCGTGGATTTCCTTCGCCATGAAGTGGCGGTAGTTCGCCTTGTCGACCAGCGAGGTCGAGGCAGCGAGCTTGATCCTGTCGCGCGCGACGGCCCGACCGTCCTTGTCGAAGATCGTCGCGCTCTTGCGCGTCAGCACGACCCAGTCGCCATCCTCGAGATAGCTGATCGTGTCGGTGAACGGCCCGAGCGCGATCGCGTCCGAGCCGAGATACATCTCGCCATCGCCGTAGCCGATCGCGAGCGGCGGGCCGTTGCGGGCGCCGATCATGAGGTCGTCGTCGCCGGCGAAGATGAAGCCGAGCGCGAACGCACCGCGCAAGCGCGCCAGCGTCAGCTTCACCGCTTCGACCGGCTTGTTGCCGCGCGTCAGGAGATCATCGACGAGATGCAGCACGATCTCGGTGTCGGTCTCGGTGTGGAACACCGTGCCCTTCCCCTCGAGCTCCTCGCGCAGCTCGCGGAAATTCTCGATGATGCCGTTGTGGACGACAGCGAGCCGTTCGGTTGCGTGCGGATGGGCGTTGTTGACGGTCGGCTTGCCGTGGGTGGCCCAGCGGGTATGGCCGATGCCGGTGGTGCCCTTGAGCGGCTCGGCTTGCAGCCGCTTCTCCAGATTCTTCAGCTTGCCCTCGGCGCGGCGGCGCTCGAGATGCTTGCCTTCAAGCGTGGCGACGCCCGCGGAATCGTAGCCGCGATATTCGAGACGTTTGAGCGAATCCACCAATTGCTCCGCAACCGGTTCGCGCCCGAGAATGCCGACAATCCCGCACATGCGGACCAATATCCCCCAAATCGTCGAAAAATCGCCTAAACGACGCGCTCGATTTTTAGCGAAGTTCCCCGCGAACCAGATACTCAATAATTATAACGGATTGCGACAGTGTCCGATGACGGCAATCCGTTGCCCGCATCGTCATGGCCGGGTTTAACCGTGCGCATTAACTCGTTGTCAACAAGTTTGGCCAACGATTCGCGCCCAGGAGATCATGGGCCATGAAAGCTACGTCCGACCGCAAAGGTCTGTTTTCGCGATATCTGAGCGCGAGCGAGACCTCCGGCACGCACCTTGCGCATTGGCCCCCGCCCCAGCGCGGCAAGGAAAACAAGCCGGTCTTCATCAAGCATCCGGAAGGCGAACCGGTGAAGCGCGCCAAGCCGCGCGGCTGGCGCCTGACCCGCGCGATCTTCTCCGAATTCGCCGACGATGAATAGCGGCGAGCCTCACCATCCCAGCACCAGGGTACAGACGGGGACAACGACGAGCACCCAGAACGCTATTCCGGTGAATAGCGATGCGATCTCGTGCTCACGCGGGTGGCGAACGCCGAACTGTTCCAGCACCCATCGTCCCGGCGGCGTGATGACGTTCTCGGCGAGGAACGTGACCATATCGCTGATGAACTTGTCGTCCATACGCGCGCAATCCCAAACAACACCGATCGGGGATCGGCACCCGGCCGCTCATTTCTCCGGCTTCTTGCCGCCCGTCTTCATCTCGCGATAACGCGCAGCGCCGCCTTCGCGGATGGTCTGCTGGTTGCGCTCCAGCGCCATCGCATCATCAGGCACGTCGCGCGTGATCACAGAACCCGAGCCGATGTAGGCGCCGTTGCCGATTCTGACCGGCGCGACCAGCGAGGAGTTGGTGCCGACGAAGGCGCCCTGCCCGATCACCGTCTTGTGCTTCTTGAAGCCATCGTAGTTGCAGGTGATGGTGCCGGCGCCGATGTTGGAATTGGCACCGACCGTGGCATCGCCAATGTAGGAGAGATGGTTGACCTTGACGCCGGCCTCCAGCGTCGCAGCCTTGGTCTCCACGAAATTGCCGATCCGCGCGCCGTCGCCGAGCGAGGTGCCTGGACGCAGACGCGCATAGGGGCCGATCGAGACGTTCTTGCCGAGCGTGGTCTGCACGATATGCGAGAAGGAGTGGATCACGGTGCCGTCGGCGATCGTCACGCCGGGGCCAATCACCACGAAGGGCTCGATGGTGACGTCCTTGCCGAACACGGTGTCGGCCGCGAGATAGACGGTTTCAGGCGCGATCAGCGTGACGCCGGCCTCCATCGCAGCCTTGCGCAGCCGTGCCTGCATCACGGCTTCCGCCTCTGCGAGTTGCGCCTTGGTGTTGATGCCGCGCACTTCGTCCTCGCTGGTTTCGATCACGACGGACTCCCATCCCTGTTCGCGGACGATGCCGACCGCATCGGTCAGATAATATTCGCCCTTGGAATTCGCATTGCCGATCCTGTCCAGGATCGCGAGCGCACGGCGCCCGTCGATCGCCATCACGCCGGCATTGCATAGATCAATTTTGCGCTCGTCCGCGCTGGCGTCGGCATGCTCGCGGATCGCGACCAGGCGATCGCCCTCGACGATGAAGCGGCCGTACCCGGTGGGATCCGCCGCGCGAAAACCGAGCGCGGCAATCGCCGCGCCCCCGGCGAGCGGCGCGCGCAGCCGTGCAAACGTCTCGGCCGAGATCAACGGCGTATCTCCGAAGGCGATCAGGACGTCATCCACGCCCCGCGCGATCGCCTCGCGCGCTGCCAGCACCGCATGCGCGGTGCCGAGGCGCTGGCCCTGCACGAAGATGAGTGCATCGGGGCGGATCCGCCTTGCCTCGTCGGCGACGGCCTGGTGATCGGGACCGATCACCACCGCGAGCGCGGTGCCGGTTCCCTGCGGCGCGGCGCCGAGCACATGGGCAAGCAATGTCTGGGAAGCGACCGGATGCAGCACTTTCGGCAGGCTCGATCGCATGCGCGTGCCCTCGCCGGCGGCGAGAACGATCGTGAGGCTTGAGCGGGCGGTCATCGCAATCCTGTCAAATACGGCCGAATCGACCATCAGCCGAGAGCGGCGAACCGGTATCGCCTGAACCTGTCGTCTTGCTACCCCCGCAAACGCCCGGAATTCAAGTGCGCGTGGGTTTTCCTGTTAATGTTCCCTGATTGATTCGGGGAAGCCGGACAGGGCTGGGCACCAAACGTTCATGGCAAAGGATTCCGACCCACTGGCGGATGCCTTCGGCGACAAGGAGACCGGCGGACTGTTCTCCGGACTTTTGGCCGAGGAAGGCACGTTCGATCGTCGCCTGCTATGGCGGCTGGGCTCATGGGGCGTCGCCGCGGTCGGCGCCGTCGTGGTCGCCGTGATGGCCAACCAGGCCCAGCTCGGCTGGCGCCGCGACCAGGTCGCCTCTGCTGATCTCGCCCGCCAGTCCGAGCGGCTCCAGGTGCTGACCAAGGAAAGCCAGCTCGAAGCCCGCCGCCTGACCTCCGCCATCGAGACGCTGAACACCGATCGCGACCGGCTCTATGAGCGCGTCACCGTGCTCGAGCAGGGGCTTGATTCCGTCACCGGCGCCATCGCCAAGCAGAACGCGGCATCGTCACAGGCGCCCGCGCCGAAGCCGCAGGACACGCCCGTCGCCGCCGCACCGCCTGCGGCCCCGGCACCTGACGTCGCGCCGGTCGCCTCGACTGCGGCGTCGCTGGTCGACCGGCCACGCACAGGCTCCGGCAAGGAAACCTCGAAGGACAGTTCGAAAGAGGCTGCGAAGGATCAGCCCAGCCCGCCGCCGCAGACGGCTTCTGCCGCCTCGCTCGTCCCGCAGTCGCCCGTGACGACCTCGGCCCTGCCGATCCTTCCGCTGGTGCCCTCGAAGTCGATCATGGCGCCGCCCGATCCCGCCGCGGCGAAACTGATTCAGCCCGAGCCGACCGACAAGGCCACCGAGAAGGCGCCCGAGCCGGCGCCCGCTCCGGTCGAAGTCGCCACCGCGCCGGTCAAGCCGGCGGACGCCACCGACGCCGAGGCGCCTGCGATTTCCGTCCAGCAGACGCACTTTGCCATCGACCTCGGCGGCGCGAATTCGGTCGACGGCCTGCGTGCGCTGTGGCGCGGCCTGACCAAATCCAACCCGGAGATCGCCACACTCCGGCCGATCATCATGATCAAGGAAGGCAACACGGGCCTCGGGATGCAGCTCCGCCTGGGCGCGGGCCCGCTCATCAACGCTGCGGCCGCCGCCAAACTCTGCGCGGGCCTCGCCGAGAACAAGCGCCACTGCGAGACCACCGTGTTCGACGGCCAGCGTCTGTCGATGCGCGGCGGCTCGGAGAAGACACAAGAGAAGTCTCAGGACCGTGTTCAGGACAAGAACACGGAGAAGAATCAGGACGCGGCACCGCAAGCCGAAACCGCGCCCGCGCCGAGCGCAAAGCCCGAGAGGCCGCAGCGACGCCGCGGCTACTCGTCCAAGCGCTCGTCGAAGCGCGAGGAGCCCGCGCCGCCGCCTGCGGCCCAGCCCGCGGCGACCGCCCCCAAGCCCGAGACGGCGTCGGCGAGTTCGACGATATCTTCGTTCTTCCGGCGGTAGGGCCGGCTGAAGAGCCAATTGCCGGCTGGGTGTTGGGCCAGAAAATCGCCCTGCCCCTGTTGCTCCCTTCCGCCATCCCGACCATATTGCGCCGCATGACAAAGAAGCCTTTCCGTCTCTCGCCCTATCAGGTGCAGTTTCTCATCGTCGTCGGTTTCGTCACCGTCGGCTGGGCGCTCTATGTGCGCTATCTCGGGATCGAATTCTCGCAGGTGGCGCTGGCCTGCGATGCCGGCCTGCAGACCATGATCTGCAAGGCGCGCTCGGTGTCGACGTCGCTGTTCAAGAATTCGGTGTTCGGCATCGTCGCGCTTGTGATCGCGACGCTGAACCTGATGCGGCCCTCGATCGTGCTGCTCACGCTCGGCGTGGTCGCAGCGGGCCTCGGCATCGTGCTCTACAACATCGTGCTGGCGGGCCTTGCGATCGGCCTGCTCATCCTTGGCTTTGCTCGGCCCGCGCCCGCCACAGCGTGAGCGCGAACAAGAGATAGATCGCGCAGGTCCACATCGCCTGCCAATTGTCGCGGCCTTCGTTCAGGATCACGTAGACCGCCGATACAGCCAGCAGCCCTGCGAACACCGCTTCCGCGATCGGCCGCACGCCGATCTGCGGCCGGTTCAGCATGAGCAGCGCGAACGGCACCACCGCCATCGTCAGCGAGGCATAGGGGAAGTCGCGGTAGCGCGGATCGAACACGAAGCCGAGCGCGGTCTCGGCCGCGATCACCGCCGTCGCCGCCAGGGTCAGGCAAAGCACGGCGGAGAGCTTTGACCATTTCCGGCCCTCGCGCGGGCCGAGCAGGTCGAGGAAAGTCGGCAGGCTGCGGCCGATGACGAGCGCCTGCGCGCAGAAGATCGGCGAGAGGATGCCGGCGAGCAGCAGCACGCCCCATTGCAGCCAGCCACCCCAGCCGTAGCTCTCGTAATACATCTTGTCGGCGCCAATCCCGAGCAGGATGCCCGCCGACGTCGCGGAGATGCCGACAGCGAGCCAGGCCGAGAAGCGCGGCGTCCAGGGCCGGCGGCGCAGGGTGATGAGGGCGACCGCGAACACCAGCACGCTGAGGCCCATGCCCGCGCCCATGTACCATTTCCAGAACGGGAAATTGCTGATCGGCTCGCCGGGCGGATATTTCAGCTGACGCCGCACGGAATCGAGCAGGCCCCAATAGCCGCCGACGGTGCCTTCGAGCCGCCGCTTCCACGGCTGGTCATAGGCCTCGATCAGGTTGACGCGAAATTTCTGCGCCTTCGCGAGCGCCAGAATCTCCGAGACCACGCGCGCCTGGTTGGTGCGGGACGGCAGCGCGCCCTCGCGCATGCGACCTTCGCTCGGCCAGCCGGTCTCGCCGATCAGGATCTCCTTGCCGGGAAACGCCACCGCCATCCGCTCGCGGATCGCCTCGACATGGGACGAGGCGAATTTCGCCTTCACCGGCATGTCCTCCCAATAGGGCAGGATGTGAATGGTGACGAAGTCGACGGCGTCATAGACCTCGCGGTTCTTCAGCCAGTACTCCCAGACGTCGGCATAGGTTATGGGCACGGTGACCTGCGCCTTCACCGAACGGATGATCGCGATGAGATCCTGTGTCGTCATCTCCCCGCGCAGCAGCACCTCGTTGCCGACGACAAGGGCGGAGATGGTTTCGGGGAACTCCTTGGTGAGGCGGATTGCGGTCGCAACTTGCGCGAAATTCTTGGCGCGGTTGCTGCCGAGCCAGATGCCCTGGATCACCTTCAGTCCGCCGACCTTGGTCGCGACCGAAGGCACCTGGTCGAGACCATTTTCAATGGAGTAGGTGCGGACGCAGTCGGTGATCTCTTTGAGCTGGCGCAGGTCCCGCTCGATCTGGTCGGCCTCGATGTGAGTCCATTCGTTCAGCGGCGTCTGCTCGCCGCGGAACGGCGCGTAGGAGACGCATTGAACCTTGTCATTGGGATCGATGGGCGCGCGTGCAAGCGTGATTGGCGTGGCCAGCCACCACCACACGGCAGCAATTACACCCAGGGACACGAGCAGGAGCGCCAGTGGCGTACGAAGAGAAATCGGTTCCGTCCTCCGCGAAGGGTCCGTCGATTACCTGCTCGCACGCCATCTGCCAAGGGGGGCGCGGCGCTCGCCGCGCCATCTCCCCCTTGCGAATTAACCTGCGGCCGTTCGACCATCCCATAGGATCGTGACTTTGCTGGACAAAAATCCAAATACAGGTCATGGCATTCCCCAGGGCTTTTCCGCCGCATTGGAGACCCATTTGGACGCCATCACCGACGCGTCCGCGAGGTCCCTCTCCGCGGGCGGTCATTAAGAAATTGGGGAATTCATGCGGCGACGGGTGTTCGAGTTAAGAAATACGGTCCTGCGGCAGTTCGCCGCCACCTTGGCCGTCTCCTCCCTTGTCCTCCTGGCCAGCTTCAGTGGTACTTCCGCCCAGAGCGGCACGCCCGCCCCCGACCAGGGCAAGACCGCCGCCCAGCCCGCCGACGCCGCCAAGGAAGCCACCGCTCAGAACCAGCGCCGCACCGACGAATTCGCCGAGGCCGCCCAGGCCATCAATGGCCCGGCCGGCAATCCCGAATGCGTCTGGCTCGGGCGGCGTGTGGTGCGGCTGATGTGGCGGGATGACCTCGATACCGCGTTCCGCCATCTCGACCTTTATGACCGCTTCGGCTGCCCCGGCGGCCACATCCAGGCTGCGTTCCGCTGCCTAACCCGCTTCGGCGCGCAGATCGATCCGAAGGTCGCCGAGACCCTGGACAGCCGCGTCCATGCCTGCTGGATCAATCCGGCCGCCCAGCCGCAACAGGCGGCGGCAGCAGCCTCGCAGCCGGCGGCCCAGACCAGTGGCGCAGCGCCGGGCCCTCAGCCGGCCGCGAGCCCGGCGCCTGCGGCAAGCCCCTCGCCCGCGCCCCAGAAATAGCCGCGGGTCGTTTCACCTGTCGTTCAGGAACGATCGGCGATAGCTGGGGTTGGCACTGCCGCGTTCTCCAAAAAGGCCGTGCCCTCATAAGGACATGAGGGCATGACAGTTGAGAAACCGCGCGGCGGAGGTATGCTCCATTTGCCGCGGACTTGGTCGGATCTCGGGGTCGGATCCGCTTCCCTGCCCCCTCAGCCCCTTTTGGTTTAGCCGCGATGCGCGTTGTCGCCGCCGTTCTGTTGCTCGTGTCCGTCCTCCACGCCGGAATCTGGGGAGTGCTGCGCGACCGGGAACCCGCGCCTGATTTCAAGGGCCTGTTGCCCAGCGTTTCCTATGCGCCGTTCGAAGGCTCGGCCCACCCTGATATCGACAACATCCCGACCATCGAGAAAATCCGCTCTGACCTGAAGACGCTGTCGACGATGACGCGCGCGATCCGCCTCTATTCGTCGACGGGCGGCGTGGAACTGGTGCCGCCGATCGCTGCCGAGTTCGGCCTCAAGGTCACTGTCGGCGCCTGGATCGACAAGGACCCTGACCGCAACGAGCGCGAGATCAAGGCCGCGATCGAGCTCGCCCGCAAGAACAGCAACGTCAACGGCGTCGTCGTCGGCAACGAGGTGATCTACCGCGGCGAGCAGAAGGTCGAAGACCTCATCGAGATGATCAAGAAGGTGAAGAGCGCGGTGCGCGTGCCCGTCACCACCGGCGAGATCTGGAACATCTGGCGCGATAATCCCGACCTCGGCTCCAACGTCGATTTCATCGCCGCCCACGTCCTGCCCTATTGGGAAAATTTCCGCTCCGACCAAGCCGTCGACCAGGCTGTCGACCGCTACAACCTGTTGCGCAATCAGTTCCCGGGCAAGCGCATCGTGATCGCCGAGTTCGGCTGGCCGAGCGCGGGCTACAATCTACGCAATGCCGACCCCGGTCCGTTCCAGCAGGCGCTGACCTTGCGCAATTTCGTCAGCCGCGCCGAAGCGATCGGCATGGAATACAACATCGTCGAGGCGATCGATCAGCCCTGGAAGTATTTTGAAGGCGGCGTCGGTCCGTACTGGGGCATCCTCAACGCCAGCCGCGAGCCGAAATTCGCCTGGACCGGCCCGGTCGAGAACCCCGATTACTGGAAGCTGATGACGATCGCGCTCCTGGTCGGCATTCTGCTGTCGCTGCCGATCCTGCGGCTGGAGCAGCCGACCGCGAAACAGGCGTTCGTGCTGTCGGCCGCCGCCAACGGCGTCGGCGCCTGGGCCGCGACCGTGTTCGCGTTCTGGAACGGGCACTATTTCATCTTCGGCTCGGCCTTTGCTCTGACGCTCGGCATGATCCTGCTTGTGCCGCTGGTGTTGATCGCGATGGCCCGCATCGACGAGATCGCGGCTGTTGCCTTCGGCCGGCCACCGCAACGGCTGCTGTCCAAGGGCAAGGCGATCGCCGGCGTGCCCGAGAATTACTACCCCAAGGTCTCGATCCACATTCCGGCGTATTTCGAGCCGGTCGAGATGCTGAAGCAGACGCTCGATGCGCTGTCGCGGCTCGACTATCCCAACTACGAATGCGTGGTCATCATCAACAACACGCCGGATCCCGCGTTCTGGCAGCCGATCCAGGATCACTGCCGCGCGCTCGGTGAACGCTTCAAGTTCATCAACGCCGAGAAGGTGCAGGGTTTCAAGGCCGGCGCTCTCCGGATCGCGATGGACCGCACCGCCGTCGATGCCGAGATCATCGGCATCCTTGATGCCGACTATGTGGTCGAGCCGGACTGGCTGAAGGACCTCGTGCCGGCTTTCGCCGATCCGCGCGTTGGCCTGGTGCAGGCGCCGCAGGAGCATCGCGACGGCGACCTGTCGATCATGCACTACATCATGAACGGCGAATATGCCGGCTTCTTCGACATCGGCATGGTCCAGCGCAACGAGCTCAACGCCGTCATCGTGCACGGCACGATGTGCCTGATCCGCCGTGCCGCGATGGACATGGCCGGCGGCTGGTCGAGCGACACGATCTGCGAGGACTCCGATCTCGGCCTTGCGATCCAGGAGCTCGGCTGGACCACGCATTACACCAATCACCGTTACGGCAAGGGGCTGCTGCCCGACACCTACGAGGCCTTCAAGAAGCAGCGTCACCGCTGGGCCTATGGCGGCCTGCAGATCGTCAAGAAGCACTGGCGGCAGTTCCTGCCCGGCAAGAGCCGGCTGACGCCCGACCAGAAGCGCGAATACGGCCTCGGCTGGCTGAACTGGCTGGGCGCCGAAAGCCTCGGTGTGGTCGTGGCGCTGCTCAATCTCGTGTGGGTGCCGATCGTCGCGTTTGCCGACATCGCCATCCCCGACAAGATCCTGACGCTGCCGATCATCGGCGCCTTCGTCGTCTCGCTCGCGCACTTCCTGTCGATGTACCGCGCCCGCGTCGCGATCAAGCCCGGCCAGATGCTGGGCGCCATGATCGCCGCGATGAGCGTGCAATGGACGGTGTCGCGCGCGGTCGCGCAGGGCCTGATCACCGAGCACATCGCCTTCGCGCGCACCTCCAAGGGCGGCCTGAGCAGGATGTCGATCGAATTCCAGGCGTTCTGGGAGGCCGTGATCGGCACCCTGCTCCTGATCGGCGCCGGCGTGCTGATCGCCTCCAACTCTTTCCGCCAGATCACCGAGATCTACATCTTCGCCGGCGTCCTGGTGCTGCAGAGCCTGCCGTTCCTCGCTGCGGTCGCGATCGCGATCCTCGAGCTTAGCCGCATCAACTCGTTCCAGTTCTGGCGCGACAGCGCGATCCGTACCGCCGAGCTGATCGGCCTGCGGCCCGTCGCCCTGCCGGCGCCCGGCGGCACCGCCCAGCCGGTGCCGAGCGAGGTGCGGCGGGAGGCGAACTGATCCTGCCGGGCGCTGGGCCTCCTCGCCCAACGCCCCCCGGGGATCAGCATTTCCAACGAGCCCTCCACTCTTCGGCGTGGATGGACCGCGGCCAATCCGGTTTAAAATCCCGATCTAAGCAGCGGATACGTCGGGCAAATCCCTACCCCTGGCGCGATCTTCAGCAACCGTGCCCGCTATTGACCTCGGCGTCCCATCCCCCTACACAGCGCGGGCCGAAAGCATGATCCGGAAACAGCCGGTTTTCCCCGCAGCGCAAGCCTTCAGCGTAGCGGCAAGACATGCTTCTCGAATGTCCGAAGACGATGGCGATCGAGTTCAAGCCATCAGCGGCCATGGGAGCGCGTAGCTCAGCCGGTAGAGCACGTGACTTTTAATCACGGGGTCCTGGGTTCGAGCCCCAGCGCGCTCACCAAAAAACCTAGCAAAATCAATAGATAGTTCAGAATGACGGAATTACTGCTACCCAAATCTCCTTCGTGGGTAGCACCCGGGTAGCACCGGTCTGGGATATCCAAGCCAACCGACTGACTCGTATTTGTCGCGATCCCGGCGCAGGATGGAACCTGCCAGCGCCCAAAGGGGGAGGATTGCCTCTATGGAGAGGTTCATCGCGCGCGCGAATATCGATCACTATCTGGAGCTGTTGAAGGACGGCGACGTTCCCAGCCCAACCAGATCAACGATCACCACGCTGTTGATCGAGGAAGAGGACAAGCTGGGCCACGACTACGAGCAACTTGAGTTCGTGGAAAGCAGAGCCGCAACATGCCGGGCGCGCGCAGATCGCCAACGACGCTTGATGGACTCGTTTAATCCGGACTCCGACGACTGGGTGCAGGCCGAACGAGTGCTTGTCAATTTCGAGTCGCTCGCCCAGTTCGTGGAGAGCTACTGTCATCAGATGCGCCGCAAGGTGAGCAACCGGCCCCTATAGCCTGTCCGCGTCAGAGGGCCTCCCCCTGTTGGGGATATCGCGGCTGATGCCGGGCCGTAAATCTGCAATGTCGGTAAAAACATCGGCCTGTCGGCGAAGTTCATCTGCAATCATCGGTGGCTGGCTGTTCATCGTTGAAACGACAGTAACGTGCACCCCACGTCGCTGCATCGCAGCCACGAGTGAACGGAAATCTCCATCGCCTGAGAAGAGGACCATTCGGTCGATGTGAGGAGCAAGCTCCAGGGCATCAACGGCAAGTTCAATATCCATATTGCCCTTGATTTTGCGGCGTCCACCCGAGTCGATGAATGATTTGATCGCCTTAGTGACAACGGTGTAGCCGTTGTAGTCCAGCCAATCGGTCAAAGGGCGGATTGAAGAGAACTCCTCGTCCTCGATGACCGCAGTGTAATAAAACGCGCGGAGAAGCGTCCCATGCCGCACGAACTCCTGCAAAAGCCGCTTGTAGTCTATGTCGAACCCAAGGGCCTTCGACGCCGCGTAGAGATTTGCACCGTCGATGAACAGTGCGATCTTGCTTGTCGTAGGTGACATGATGAGGGTACTCGCGCAATGCGGATCAACTACGATGCGCAATGCGAGGCTGGATTTCGGAATGAAAGAGGAGCCGCAAAGCTGGCGGCCTTTTCGAGGAGTACGGCACCATCCGGCGCGACAGAGAAGCGCGCAGTTAGCCACCACAAGCAACAGCAACACGCTAAGGTGTCATTCCGCTTGCGAGTTTAACCCGCACCGGATTGAGCAAAGGCGGGTATTAGGTAATGGCGACTATTTAGACAGAAGTCATTTCGGTTTCAATCTCCACGTCGCGACGGTAAGTCGCACGGCGGAGGTGCCAAGCTACTCCTGTTTCTGCAGTACCCGGTCGGTGCGCTGCAAAAGCTCCCTTACAACGGCGTGGACTTGATGGACGCGGTGACGTCTTGAACATGATGGAGCACAAATATGAGACGTCCCCCGTCATCGAAGACCGGAAGATTTTGTACCATCCACCAACGTTCTTCAAAGAGGCCATCCCTCCGAGGGATGTCGTAGCGTTGGCGCTCCATGACGTCCGGGAGACCGGCATCGAGTACTCGCGTCAGCGACGTCTTGAGGTTCTTTACGCCATTGGCGTTCGGGTCGGCGGGATTATCGGGAAACGCATCGAACAGCTCGCAGCCGATCAGATCGGAATGCCGTGCCCCTGTTCCCGCCACGTAGGCGTCATTGGCACCGGCGATGACCAGGTTGGGTGACACCAGAAGGTATGGATGGGGGGCGACCTGAAAGGCTGGCCGAAACGACTTCGCCAGCTCGCGATGCTGGTTCGTGGTCTTGATCGCGCGAATGAATGCAGCAACCCGAGTCCAGAGGTCGGCGGCCTCCACGTCGCCAGCCGAGCGATTTTCGGTGGCGCGTTGGTTCATGACCTGTTCGGCAAGATGGCCATAGCGGCCATGCATTTTCTTGGCCAACCTCATCATTTCGCTGTTGTTCAGCATCGGCGACCAAGAGTCGTGAATGGGAGACCAAACTCTCTGCCAGTTTTCAATTCTACAATTGATCTGCCGCAAGGTGGCCATACAACTTTGACTGCCGCGCCCGCATTGCGCCGCAAGGGAAGCGCGGCTGGATCGAACTGCACGAGTCCGGGCCTTCATCCGGATGACGCAGGCGGGCTCGGATTTGTTGGGCGGCTAGAGGGCGCGCCGCATTCACCTGAATGAATTTGGCTGCCAATGGAGGGGTACTTGTTCTTCAGCGCGAGCATGTCTTCATTGTCGGCCAAGCCATCGAAAGCGTCGGCTATTTTCAGGTACTGGCGGCGCGCGCTTTCGTCCCTCATCATTTCAGACTTGACCCGGAACTCCTCAGCTTGGTCCCGATACCGCTTTGCGACAGCTTCATGGTCTATCATGTGCCTGCTCCTTTGGTCGCGATGCATCTAAGTACCAAAGTGAACATTGGTTCCTGAGCAAGCGCGGCCGGACGGCTTCCCAAAAAGCGGCCCCAGCGCGGGGGGAGCGCCAGGGCCGGTGGGGTCTAACGTGCTCCGGCCGTGTCGGGGGGAACGCCGGAGCCTCCCGAAAACCCGCTACCCTGCCACTTGTTCCTGACTCCCGATGCGGCCCGGCGATGCCTATCTCCGGTCCATGCGCAGCACGTTCGAGCTATGCCTGCCCACCGTGGCCAAGACGGTGCCGACCGGCCCGGATTATCTCCACGAGGTCAAATACGACGGCTACAGGTTGTTGGTCATCCGCGACAATGATCGCGTGCGCCTGATCACGCGCGGCGGCAACGACTGGACCAAGCGGTTCCCGTGGATCGTGGAAGCGGCACTGAAGAACCGGACCAAGCAGTTCGCCATCGACGGCGAGGCCGTCGTGCTCGGGGTCGATGGCGTGTCCGACTTCAACGCCCTGCACTCCCGGAAGCACGACCACGAGGTCCAGCTCTACGCCTTCGACGTCCTCGCGATGGATGGCGACGACCTCCGGCCGCTGCCGCTTCACCTGCGCAAGACCAATCTGGAACGGCTGCTTGCGCGTCGGCCGGACGGCATTTTCGTCGCGCCATTCGAGGTCGGCGACATCGGCAGCGATCTCTTCGGGGCTGCCTGCCGGATGGGACTAGAGGGGCTCGTCTCCAAGCACCGAGACCGGCCGTACCGGGGCGGGCGCCAGAAGCACTGGGTCAAGGTGAAGAACCGGAGCCATCCGGCGATGGTTCGGGAGCTGTAACCCGCAAACCCGCAGGAGGCGCCGTTCTGGCTCTGCCTTGCCCATCCGCCAAGGTTGTTGCGGCCACTGGGGGCACAACCTCAGCGAACGATCCATTTTCGGCCCAAAGTGACTGGGAAATCGCTCCCTAAGATCCTCATCATAAAGGAAGTTCGCCCTGTGTTCCGTAGAAGCGCAGGATGCGTGGAACAAAGGTGAACGAATGCTCCAGATTGGCGTTTGCGGAGCGGTTCGGAGGCCCAAGAGCGATGTCCCGGATCAGGATCATTGTGCCGGGGCAATATCTTCCGGCCGAAGGATGGCACGTCTTATGGAACGATAGTCATCAGGCGGAACGTCCACGAATGCTCCGTCTTCCTCACCGGCAAGCAGACCCATTGGCGCTCGCGAAGTCGAAATGAGATCGACGTAGCAACCATAGTCGATCTTGTACACATCGTATCGTTTACCCGGCTCATCATTCGATGAGATGCTCTTTTTTAGCAGGTGCAGCAGTCGAGCATCGTATAACCGGTCGATCTCTGGAGAGTGGGCGGTGGTTGGAAATAAGAACGCGCGGGTCCGTCTGTTTTCGATGACTTCGGTGATCACATGATTGAGGACGTCAGCCAAACGTGGCGCACTTTTCGTCACCGACATCTTGTCTTGTTGATACCATTCGCGTGCCGCTTTTCGCACGTCGGTTACAGCGATCTGACGTCCATAGGCAATGCGGGCCATTGCCGCCGCCAAATTGAGGGCGTCACGGGGAACGCCTTCAATGGCCCTGACGTACTCCTGAAATGCGGTGATCTGGGTGAAAACTGCTGAAATTAATTTCTCAGCCGTGTCCAACGCGGGATCGGCTTTCTCGCTAACGACATAATGTTTGAACAGCAGATTTCTGAAGAACTCCGTCGCTCGCCGCTGGTCAACATCATAAACTACGAAGTCGTCGAGATTGATATCTGCGGTTACGTCAGCTCCGATCTCGATGCCAACGTACGATCCTCCTTCTCCGAGTTCAGCAAACTTCGAGCGATGTTCAATGGCCGCGATCTTCGCCACCATTTTAGGCTGAGGAAGCACCGTACGTCGTATCAGGTCCGCGAGATGAGGCTGAAGGTCGATTGGAATTTCGCTCCATTCGTCAATAAGCAGCCAGACAGTCGGTGATCCCAGTACGTCGATTAGCCCCGACATGGCTCCTTGTAACGGGCCGAAGTCAATGCTGATTTCGGCGCTACCCGACGTCTTGACCCGTGTCGAGCGACTGGCAGTCTCCTTGTCGCTGAGCCCAACTTCCAAGGTCACAGACTGCGGGGTCAATCTTGCGGACCCCGACTTCCCTGACTCTTGACCAGTCGCCGTCGTGTTCTCATGCTCGATGGTTCCACGAACCTCGACGGAACGGATGGCCGCCGAGAGGTCGTCGAGCCGCAAGGTGATCTGAGTAGGATCAGGTGCACCGTCAATCTGCTCGACGGCAATCGCCATCAATTCCTGTTCGATGGCCTCGAGCACGTCCACGACCAGTCGCGCGGCTCTTTCCGAAAGACTTCGCTTCCCATCCGAGTAGATAGAGCCGTTCGAGCCCACCGACCGAAGGTCGATATAGATGGCCTTCTCCCCCTTTTCTCGGATCGACTCGGCCAAGAACTTTAGAGCATGGGTCTTACCAGTTCCGCGTCGGCCGTAAAAAACCTGGTGATTGCGACTCGACAATTGGATGAACAGCGGCTCAGCATCAACGAATGTTCTCGCGAGGATGTCCTGCGAGACTTTCTCGGCACGCCGGTCGAATTGCATAAACGCTGCTTGGATATTGTGAATGGCTGCAATCTCAGAGCTGGCGTTCAACGAGGTTCTCCAGTCGCGGGGGTTCGCGCTTAAGTTTCACATTCCTGAGGAAGGAATGTAAACAAGAACTTCAAGAACCCCTGTAGAGATTTAACCCATACCGCCGCACCTTGGCGACCCCCGCATGCGTTACGGTAAGCGCCACCGGCCTCGTGCTCCCAGCGGTGAGCGGCTCCAGCGCAGCGCCAACAACCACCACGAAGTGCTCAACGATGGCATTCGTGAGGATGCGCACGCCTTCACCGATCTCGACGACGTCGTAGCCGAGACCCTGAAGAGAATGCGGCAGCGTCGAGCCCGGCAAGCACTCCATCGTGACCTCCGCCGCGCCAGGGATGCTGGTGATCCAGCCGCCCTTGGCCATGACGAAGTCATTCAGCTCCTTGAACCGCTCCTTGCGGTCGCGGGTCTGCTGTTGGCCCGGATAATAGACCTCACTGCTCCTATTCGTCGGCATCGATGAAAGCCTTCACCGCCACGACAAACTCAGCCAGCGCCTCAATGGCGCTCTTGGCCGCTCGGCCGCGCCCCGGCCCTGCACGGCGCATGATCTGCAGCCGCATCACGACGGCCGAGCCCAAGTCCTGGATCGCGGCAATGTTGTGGTCGGCTTGGGTCGGGATCGGCATCTCAATGCACCGACAGCACGATCTGGGCGGCGGCCTTCTCACCGAACCTGTCTCGCACCCCGTCAATGACCTCGTCGCGGGTGAGATTGCTGCGATAGCTGCCGTACGGCGAGCGCCGCCAGATGCGGCGGCAGAGCAAGTGCCAGACATAGCGGTTGATCACGGTGTCGTCGGACCAGCGCATTCCCTATCCCTCACCTGATCGTGGATAGGTGCCATCAAGTCTCATGCGAGCGAGGCGCGCCTTGTTGGCTGCGTAAAGCCTCTCGGCCTCGGCGGCCGGAAGATCCAAGCGCGAGCGGCGCGCGACCTCCCTCTCCTCCACACTGAGGGTGATCTGGCCTTGTGCCGAGAGGCGACCGCCCGATGCCGAGGGGACATCTCGCGAGACCGGCGCAGCGGTCGGGACGCGCGGCGTTCTCACAATCGGCTCGGGCGTGATCGGTGCGGCAGATGCGCCAGTTACTGCTCTGGCCGCGCTGGCGAGCCGTTCCCGGCGCGCATCCATTTCTGTTGCCACTGTCGAGAGCAGGAAGCGTTCGATCTCGGGGCTCTCGTCGCGCATGCCGGAGTCGATGGCGATAGCGTGGGCCTGCCCGACGATCTGCGCCTGTTCGCCGAACAGCAGATCGGGATGAGCTTTGAAGAAGCCGCGCCAGTGCGCGCTCATGCCGGGGATCGCATCGACGTACTGCTCGACCGATGGCTGCTGCGGCGGCTGGCGCGACATCTCCTCGGCGCGCCGCTGGGCCGCAATGGCCCGCTGGAGTGCGTCATCGCCGACCGGCGGCTGTGTCGGTACGTCCGCGATCACAGCATCCGGGACCGCCGCTGCCTCGGCAGGGGCCGGTTCAGGAACCTTGTACTTTCTTTGTGAAGCCATCTGCGGGTCTCGCCAGATTGCGTTCGATGTTGGCCAGCTCGTCGGCGGCCTTGCGATGGATGTAGGGCCAGCGATCTTTCGACCGGTCGATGACGTCGAGCAGCTTGGCTATGTACATCAGATCGAAGCCGCCGTGCTGGAGCGCCATCGTTCAGCCCCGGAGGAAGCCGCGCGTCGAATGGCGCGCACCATCGATGACACGCCCATCGACGGCCTTGTCACGGCGTGGCGGGGCGGATGTGCTGTGGAGCTTCACGCAGCCGCCGGTGTCGGGCAGACGCTGCGCACCGCCCTTTGCATGTGGGGCGATGGCACTGTTGCCCTCGGCGCGCTTCGACCAGTAGTTCAAGTTTCGCGACGAGCCGTTGGTTTCGTCGGGCTTGTAGGATGTGTTGTACTTCTTCATGTGAAATACCTCTTGAACGGAACGACGGGCGGAACGCCATCGGCGTCGCCCAGACTGCGGCTGTGGTCATACGGCTGCGGCGGCGGCCGGTCACCGCGCCCCCGGTCCTGCTTGAATTGCACGTCCTTGCTGTTGAGCAGCTCGGCCATGGCGTCGAGGATGCCCGCGTCGCCGCTATAACGTGCCGGCCACGTCTCGCCGCTGGGATGGCGCAGAGTGATGTCCCAATATCGCGAGCCGCTGTCCTTCACCGCCGTTACCGTGCGCCTGCGCCCATCGGCGTCGGTGCCGATGAGCTGGAAGGTCTCGGGGGTCGAGCTGCGGAAAGTGAGCACCATGGCATCACCGCGTGAATTGGTCCCGATACCGGCCGGTCGCGCGCATCATGCGCAAGCGGTCGCGGTTCTCGGCATATTCCTGCTCGCTGAGGCCGGATGCGTTAGCGATCTCGACCTCGTCCTGAGACAAACCAAACTGGCTGCCTTTCGGCTGCTGCTGTAGATCCGCAAAATAGCGATTGGCCCTCGTCGCCAGAGCCTGCCGGGTCGCGTCCAGGACGAGGATGCGGTCGGCGGCGTCAGCCACCCGGTCGGCATCATTGGCCACACGTCCGGCTTCCATATCCGCCACCGCTTCAACGTGCGCTGCTTCGATCCGCTCGGCCTGCAGCGCCATGACCTGCTCGTAACTCAATGCCATGTTGGTGCTCCTATCATTCAAGCGACGCGCGATTATCTCCCGCCGGATTGTGCTGGCCGTTTGGCGAAACCGGCAGCGCGCCTATCGTGCGGAGGTAATGGCCAATGGCTTCCCTGATGATCGCGGACGACGTCAACTCGCGAGCCGCAGCAATCTCCTCGATGAGGGCCGCATATCGTGGGCTCATCCAGCAATCAATTCGGGTACTGAACCTCGGCAATTTCGACATGCTGACCGTGTCCCACTGAAGGTGACTGTCCCCGACAAGTGACGTTCACTCGCCGCGCCGATCAGGCGGCCGGCCGCCCGAGATTTCCTGGTATCGATCAGTCGCGCGCAGCAGCGCCTTGTCCGCGCGCAGGATTTGCTCGGTATTACCCGAAGCCTGTGCCTTGGCGCAGGCGGCGCGCGCCTGTTCGATGGCTTCGATGGCAGCGTCAGCTCTCGTACGATGCATCGTGCATCTCCTTCTGGAGAAGGCCGCCGCCGCACCACAAGCATGCGGCGGCGGTGGGCGATGCCGTGACAGCCCCTGCGAAGAACCTCACGGCGCTGCCGATGCTTCCGGAGCCGGTTGGCGTATTCGACTCCGGCGCTCATCGGCAGGGTCTCAAACAATTGAGCCCGGCATGATATACCTGCTTTGCGTTTCGGTAAAACAGTAAGCTGAGTTTACACCTCATGGATGATCAGATCGCCGCCGCTCGCGAAGCATGGGGCCGCATCTGTCGGCGTGGTTCGACGCAGTTTAACGACTGGGTTCTGGTCGGCCACGCGCTCGTCCAGGGCCGCGCGCAAGCGCTGAAACTCGCAGGTACCAACAGGCCGTTCGGGCGGAAATACACGGCGGCCATGGGCCTGTGGCTATCGCAGAGCGGGCTGGATCAGATCAGCAAGGCAGAACGCGGCTGGCTGTTTCGCGTGATGGACGAGTTGCCCGCCATCGAACGATGGCGCGCAGGCCTCGATGACGCGCAGCGGCGCGCGTTCAATTGCCCGCAAAGCATCTGGCTGCATTTCCGCCGCAGCCAGCAGATGCCAACGGCGACGAAGCCCCGCGCGGCGCCAGAGAAGCCTCGGCCGGTGTGGTGGTCGCAAGACATGATCAGGCGCGGTGCCGACGCGATGCGCAAGAGCATGTCGCGGGATCTCTTCGTGCTCGCCCGCGCCTGTCTGGAAGCCGCGATCAGATCCGATGCCGACATAGTCGAGCTGCTCGACAAACCCCGGAGCAACGCTCGGCCGCGCGAGGTCGCGGCCGAGATCGGGATGCGTGCGAGCCCGTAGGAAGCCCACCCATGCGTCCGACCTCGGCCCGGTGTCTTGGACCGGCCGACCGGCGCGGACTCACCAGTGACTCGCGCTGCGGCTCGGCGGGGGTGTTAGCGATCATTCGCCGGGTGCCTGCGCCGCACTATCGCGTACAGCTCGCGCGCCTCCGCAAAATCGCGCCTTGCCATCTCGCGCAGCTCCAAGGCCGCAAGGTTGAGCGCCTGCGTGATCTGTTTGTCGCTTGCTCCCGGAAACTGCTTGCCGAGTTGCGCCCCGATCTGCTCGGCCTTGATGCCCTGCATTTTGATGATGGCCTCGACAATGTCGGCGGTCTTGTAGCCGGTCATGGGTGGCACTCCTTCTCGATCAGGAAAGCGTGGCCTTCCAATTTGCGATCATCGCTTCGAGTTCTTCGAGCGTGAGGCCCGAGAGTTCGGCGAAGTGTTGCCGTTCATCGAGCGGCATGTGCGCGATCAACCACATAATGCGGTTTCCAATTTCGACGTCGCCGGCGATCTCCTCGTCGTCCTCCGTCATCGCGGCTCTCCCTTGGCGCGTATAGCGTTCTGCCTCATGATCATCTGCTCAATCCGCATCAACTCCTCGGTCTGCTTTATCTCGGCCTCCAGTTCGCGCGACTCCTCGGACAATTTGTCTGCCAGTTTCCGAGCGGCGTGCCGAATTTGATCGCGACTGATCTGGGGGAACTTTTCTGCAAGCTCGCGTTGGACCTCACGAGGATCAAATGGCACGTTGCGCGCGGTGATCTTGCGAAGCGCGGTGACGACGTCGGTGATCTTGTAGTCGGTCATGACTGTTGCTCCTTCTGGTTATGCCCGCGCCGCTCCAGCAGCCGCTTGGTGCCGGGGCCGCAGTTGAGCGCATGTTTGAGCGGGAAGTCTTCAGGCGTGAGAGTCCGGCCAAGCCGCCGCTCAAGACAGCCGATGCACAGACAGCCGTTGAACGGCGACATGCCCGCCGCTCGCCAGACCCTGTTCTTGACGATGTAGACCTCGGAGAACTCGTCAAGATACTGCTCGACGCCTTGATCCGCCCAGTCGCGCGCCAACGCCTGCTGTAGCTGCCGCCGGTTCAACAGACCGGGCGCGGTGTTCACGCCGCAATCGATGCACGCCCAGCTCTCCGGCGGCCAAGCCACGCCCCTGTCTGCGTCCCTCTTCCAGAGCTGCATCGAGAGGACGTTGCGGCCGAGTGACGTGATCGCCATGATGCTCCCTCTGCTGAAACTCGCGCAGCATCACGCGCGCGTAAACGCGCGTCGTGGCCGATGTCGATGTCGAGAGTTGCCGCCCGTGGCGGCGATGCGCGCGAAGATGACTCTCCGCGCATGCAATTGCGAGTCGAAACTGCTGTTCCGATGCACGTTGCCGTAAAGCGCAGGATTTTACGATTTGTTCCCAACGGCACCAGCGCGGCGCGTCGGTTAAGTCGGCATAGGCACTGCTGATATAGCCGATCATCGAGCCGCTCGTCGCGGCGGCAAAGGAACGGCAGGGATCTCCGAAACCAAATCGACCGCACCCCGATGGAAGGCGGGCCGGGTGGGCTTGGGCCCCTCCTCGGCGATCTCGAGGTCGAGGGGCGCGCGCCAGCTCGCGAGATACTGCGGCGATCATGCGCGAGGACAGCGCGGAGATCCCAAACACGCGCTTTTGCTACCCCGGCGCTACCCAGAACGCGCGCGCTGAGGCGCATAGAGGGAAAAGCGGAGTCCGATCAACGCGGGTTTGGCGTCGGACCATGTGATTACTATTCATGTACGCGGCCATTTCCAGATGTTCGGCGTCACCTCGATCAGGATCGGCTTGCGGTAGCGCTCGACCCGATCCGCCAGCTCGCGCAGCTCTCGGGCGATCCCCGCAGCATCGCCGCCGTGTTGCGTGACCAAATCCTCAAGAACTTCGGCCTCGGTCGTGAGATGCTGTAACGGCCCGCGCGCCGAAACCTCCAATCGTTCGGTGAGAAGCCCTGTCAATTTTGCTGCCAGGGTGAGGCTGGAGACCACCACGCCATGCTGCTCGGCCTTGCGCGCGGCCTCGATGGTGAGGCGCAGCTCATCGAGCAGCGACTGGACCGTGACGCGCGCTTGACGCGCCACAGGCGCCCGAAGCTCGCTTAAACGCCCGTTCACGTCAGCAAAGGTTAGCAGCCTCGACCCGTTCACCTTGGCGGTGTCGCCGTTGCTGCCATAAGCGCGGCGATAGGCTTCGGCTGCGCTCGCGCCGGAGGTGATCTCTTGGCAGAAGCGTTCACGGCGCGCGTTCTTCAGCGGACCAGACATGGCGCGCGATGATACGCCTGCTGACGCTCACCGCAAAGATCGTCGCGGGTGTCCGCTTTACGTCCGAAAACTGTTGCTCAGGCTGATTGCGCCGTGGGTCGGCAATGGCCAATCGACGCGATACCAGCGAGGCTCTTCAAGGCTTGGCATTCCCGGCAACAAATCAATCGTTTGAAACGCGCGCTCGAGAGCCGTCTCCTTGGATGATGAGACCCCGGCGAAGTAAACCCCCTCGCCACCGTTTACCGTCCATCTCCAATCTGTGCTGCTGCCAGCCACTCGTTCCAGCGAATAAGGAATATCTCGGTAAGTCCAGAAGGTCATGATACGCACCCTCACCGTACGTTTATCGATCAAGAATTGCGTCAGGTCGGCCTTGAGCAATCACTATGGCAACTTGTCGCCAGCCGGTACGTCTTCCTCGAAGCAACTTTATGGGACAAACGTCACTGCGTAAAAACCTAAGTGCAGACCTGAGGCCGAAAGCCGCATGGGATCAAATCCTGAAGCGGGCGTTATTGCGCTGGGGCTACCCAGAACGAGATACCGGAGCCGAAGTTACAAATGCAACGGAAGTCAATCGATAGGCGGCATAATACCATCACGCGCGTGACGTTCGCGCTGGAGCGCTACCATTACGCGCTCGCATCGTGCTCGGGAGAGGATGTGCTCGCTTGCGCTCGCGGGTTTGCTTGAAGGTCAAGACCTCGCTGCGCTCGGCTAGAGCAACACATCCGAGATATAGATAGTAGTGATGGTTTCCGGCACTGGGCATGTAGTGACGGTTTCCGGCACTGGGAAATCGCGTCTCCGGTGATGGTTTCCGGCACTGGTACCGGTGATGGTTTCCGGCACTGGAAAACTGCTTTTGAGCAATGCTTGTAGCAACGCCCAAGCAATGCTTGCGGCATCGGTCAGCGGGCCTCATTGGATGGTCTGAATAGTCTTCAGGCGAGGCCTGCGCCGCCGCCGTGGCGGCCTCTCGCTGGCCTTGCGCGCGGCCTGGGCGATCAACGTGGCTTCCTCAAGCGTTTTGATCCGCCGCCAGTCGTTGGTCACCTGCGGCGTGCTCTTGCAGTGAAGCCACGGCACCAAGAACAGGTTCGGGCAGCGGAACTCGCCCGCGCCCGCGTGGCCTTGCTTCGTGATCTTCAGGAAGCCAAGCGCGCACAGCTCGCGGATCGCGGGCGCAATGGCGTGGCGATGGAGGCCGTATTGCAGGAAGTCGTCATAGGTCACGGGCAGCTTGCCGTTGTCGTTGCCGCCGTGACGCGCAAGCTCGATACAGATCCGGTCAAGCACGCGATGAGCCGAGACACTAAGCACGCGATAGGCCGGGCTCTCCATCATCTCGATGAGCCGCGCGTTGAACTGGCCGTCGATCTGGTTACGCCTGCGCGCGCTCATGACGACCTCGCAGTAACGAGGCCCATTGCGACCGCCTTGCGGTACGCCGTACCGGCCGCCTCGGCAAAACGGCCGAGTTGTTGCACGCTGATTGTCACGCCCCTTCGGGTCGGGATCATAAAGCCCGACGACGAGACGAATTGCCGGATGTCGAGGAACTCGACGCCGTTGAACTCACGCAACGTGAATTGAATTGCTCGCGACCTGTCCCTCGGCCCGCGCCACAGCGCGGCGAGATGGATGCCAGCGCGCAAAGTGTCCACGGCATCGCTATTGTGCGTTTCCTTGTTGGCGGGAGCGGCTCGATCAGTTAAGCTTGCTCTGTTGTCGGGATAAAGTTGCTCTGTGATCGAGGCCCTCGCCGATGCCTTCGGCGGGGGTCTTTTCATACATGCACCTCCTCAGGCTCGGGGTTGGTGCCGCGCCGCGCATCCGGTCGCGCGAGCCGCAGCGTCGTGACGGGCATACGCCCGCAGAATTTCCGCTCGACGCGAACGAGCCCGGCCTCCTCCAGCCGGTCGGCGTGGTAGTTGAGCAGCGTTCGGGATCGGATTTTGAGCTTGGCGCGCACGTCGGCGTAGTCGATCACGCCGCTGCTCTCGTTCAGCAGCGCCAAAATGCGCCGCCGTAGTTCCTGCTCGGTGAGTTTCTTGATGTCCATCGCACAGCTCCATCACAACGCGGAGGCCCTGAAGGGCCTTTTCCTGCGGCATCATCGATGGCGCTACAGTCCAGCGCGTATGATCCGCGTTCGTTGCGAGAGCTGGCCGCCTGACCTTGCGGGGCGCGGTTCAGATCCGGTCGCCCTGCGGGACGACAACCATCAAGCTAAGGCGGACTTTTGCGGCGTCAACAACAAAAATGCTGCGCGATGCACGCGATCATCAAATCCTGTTTTTTACGATCACATTTTTCCGCACGTCTTCACGCGCACAAACCCGGCGCTATAAGTCTACGCGAGGCCAGACTTCGCCGGACAAACATCTGGCTGATCGCTTAACCCGGCATCATGAACATGGCGTTGTTGTTGACGTTCGATGAGTTGAAGGACCACGGCGTCCTTCTGAGCCGCCGCCAACTGGATCGGTTGGAGGCGAATGGGAAGTTTCCCCGGCGCGTGCTGATCTCGGAATGGCGCGTCGGCTGGGTCGCCGCCGAAGTCGATGAATGGGTCGCAAGCAAAATAAGAGCACGCTCGACTGATGCCGGCGCGCTCGGGAGTGATACCGGCAAGAGCCGGTCTAGGCGACGAGCCGCAAGTCGGGCTTCGGCGACTTCGACAGGCTCTCGATGAAGCGGCCCCACTTGCTCATCGCATCGACCTTCTCGTCGAGATACTGCGCAAAATTGTAGTGCTTCGCGGCACCCTTGCGCACCGCGCTGCCCTTGTGGCTCAACAGCAGATCGGCGACGTGGAACGGCACCTTCAGCGCGTCCTGCGCATGCGTCTGGAAGGCGGTGCGGAAGTCGTGATAGGTCCAATTTGGCACCGTGGTGCCGCGCTCTTTCATGATCGCGTCCACGCGCTCCTTGGCGTTGCTATGGCCAGAGAAGCCCTTCTCGCCCTCGCCGAACACGAACGGGATGTTCTCGCGCGCCTTCATCGTCTTCAGGATCGCCAACGCCGGCTTCGACAACGGCATCAGGAACTTTTCCTTGTTCTTGGTGCGGCCCTGCTTGGCGGGCAGCTCGATGCGCTCCTCCTCGAAATTGACCTCGCTCCAGCGCAGCTTGGTGATCTGGTCGCGGCGCATCGCGGTTAGCATCAACAGGCGGATGATCTTGTCCGACTGCTCGCCGCCGTCGCAGGCGTTCCAGATGTTTGCCAGCTCGGCGAAGGTCAGGACGCGGTCGCGCTCGTGCTCGTCCGTCTTGTTGGTGCCGGTGACCGGATTGTGGCTGGCCGCGCCCTCGGCAATCATCCAGTTGAAGAACTTCGACAGGTGCGCCCGGCTGCGGTTCATCGCGATGGGGCCGTGGCCGGTCTTGATGTTGCGCAATTCGGTCGAGACCATTTCCCGGTCGATGTCGTCGGGGGCGAAGGTGTGCAGGGCGGCGAAATAGCGCTCCAGCGAGCGCTTGTTCTCACCGACGTAGGACGGCGAGCGCTTCCGGTCGTGCTCAAGGTAATCGAGGAACGGCTGGATCAGCGGCTCAAGGGCCTTGGAGGCCCGCTTCTTGTCCTTCCGGAGCTGGACGGCCGGATCGATATTCTTTTTGGCCTGCTGGAAGTATTCGCGCGCGCGCTCGCGGGCGTCATCGACCGAAATCTTGCCCTGCTTGTCGATGGTCATCTTGCGCTGCTTATCGCCAATGCGGAAATGGGCGATGAACGAGCCGGAGGTCGAGCCGGCACGGAAGCGCAGGCCGAAGCCCGGCGTCTCATCATCCCAATAAACGCGCTCGGGATTGCCCGCCTTCTCGCGCTCTGCCTTCAGCTTGTTCAGGCTGTCCTTGGTAAACTTCATGGTCCCCGCCTTCCGTGGGTAGCGCCTGGGTAGCGAAATCTTGTCTTTCGGCGTCCACTGGAGCCACAGTAATCATGTGCCGTTGAAACGAAAAGCCTTAAAACACAGGCGATGAAGCAAGACATGAGCGGCGTGGGTAGCCACCAAATTCGGGGAAACAGGACTTTTAATCACGGGGTCCTGGGTTCGAGCCCCAGCGCGCTCACCAAATACACTAGAAAATACAACTAGATATCCGTAAAATCCGATCTGCTCCTCGATTGCTACATAACTCGTGTAGCACCTGAGTAGCAGCCCTCACCTGACCACTCGGTTATACTCTCGCCTGTTTCCTTCTCGGCCCCGGCGCTGGCCTGCCGGCATTGATCGCCCGCCTGATCCCGATTTCGTCGAGCATGAACTGGCCCACCGCGCTCGACCACCAGCAGCAGCGCCTCCAGTGCTGCTTGCCATGCCGGCTGATCGTGCACGGCTCAGGGAGCGCAGCGATGTACGCGCCCGCGTCGCGCAAGGTACGCAGCATCCTGCCGTCATCGAGCTTGATCGGGTCGTCGAATGGGCGGCCCCAGCCCACCTAAGCCATGGCGTCATTCTAATCCGTTAAAGTCACCTCCGCGTGACGCGCATCATCAAGGGCGCTTGCCTCACCAAAGTGACGGCCTTGCCTTGGCCCGCTGATTGGCTTGCGTGATGTTGTGGTCAGCACGCGCCCACCACCAAGCCCCGAGGGCCCGCGCATGCCACTTTTTCCCGGCGCTCGAATGCTGTAGTGTTAACCTGATTTGCTGAGCATTTAATTTTCAGGGCGGAGAATACCTCATGTCCCGGCGATCGGTATCCCGTGATCATTTCCGAGGCTTGTTCGCGCTGTATGCATTCGCAGCGGAGCACAGCGAGAACCACGATGGTGCAGCTCGGTTGTTGCACCTGTTCATATCGAGCCAAAGCATCTCTGATGACCTCCTCGATTACTGGGCAGACCGCGCCGATGCGATTGGCTCTGAAACCTTAGGGCACGAACTGGGGCTACGCGCTCACGCAGTGGCAGACGGCAATTCGAATTATGATCATGCCAGTGCCTTTCTGCACGCGCTGCTCAAATCACTGGATCAAAGGCCGCACTGAAAGCTTTGCCTCCCGTCGTGGAGCCGCCAGCGTCCGCACAATCACCAGCGGCTCCTGCCAGTCACTTGAAATTGCCCTGCCCCTAAGCAGCGGCGATGGCCAGCCGATGAGCAATAGCCTAGCTGGGCTTCGGCCGCAAAGCTCCGGCCGCCATTAACCTGGATGGCGCGAGCGAACCGGCACTGATCGGCTTGGCCCCGAACGGAAAGAGCAAGAGGCGCAATCAGGCTGGCTGCATCGGCGTCTATCAGCCGCTGACCACCCGTAAATTTCCCAAGTTCCCGAAGTTACGAATCCCGATTGACTGCTTTGTGTTTCAGTTGAACGCGGATTGCTGCACGATGAAGGCACCGAAGCCGAAAGAGTGGACCGACTCGGAAGTCAAAGCATTGGTTAGACTGGCCCGGAGGGGGGCTGGCGTAGCGAAGATCGCGGCCGAGTTAGGCCGCCATGCCGGCTCAGTGAGACGTATGGCACGAGCGAAGGGGCTTCTGCTCCAGAAGTAGCTGCAGGTGCGTCCTCCGCCGACCGGGCTGAAGTTGATCGGGCCACTGATCGCTTCCTTGCAGGAGAGGACGACGAATAGTCGTCGACGACGACTTTTCCACATCTACAACGCGCGGTAGCTCGCACGTGGTCCGAGCCACAGTAATCGACAATTTGACTCTCGCCGGCGCCGTGCTTCGATGCCGGCATGACCGTCCGCCTCATCAAGCACGAAGCCGTGCCGGACACCGGCAGCTTCGAGGTGCGCTTCGCTGACGGTCGCCGGAGCGTCTATTTCTATTTCGACGACCTGCCGTCGCGTCGGCTGCGGCCGGAGCAGATGATCCGACAGCAAGCGCTGGATTGGGCAACGATGTTCGCGCGAATTATGCACGGCGTGATCGATAGGTGGAGGCCGGATAGTTCCAAAACCGGAACTCGCACTTAAGCGACGTTGCGCGCGGCGGTTGATATTTGTTAATGCGGGAAAACTAGGCAATCGGGTAGGTTGATACTGATATTTGGACGGGTCGCCTCAGGCTGGGGAACTGCCGTTGAACCGGGAGTTGAAAGAATTCCGCAGGCTGGAGCGCGTGTGCCGCGAGTCCGCGTCGGTCTCGACTTGGGCAATCGAAAGAGAAGCTCTCCTCTCAGTGGCCGATGATCTGCGCAAGGCTATCGAGGCTCGCGAACCTGGCCCGCAGCCCTGGGCCAGAGAGAGACGCCATGATTAAGAAGGCGCGGCAAGCTGAAGTAGCTACCCATTTGGATGATTGGGCGCAATCGTCCGGGCTACAGGCGCCGAAGTAGACGTCATGATCCACGACCCCCAAGTCGAGACCTACTCATTCCACGCGCGCGTTTGCCTTGGCATCGCAGCGGTTGGCTTCGTGATCTTTCTCGCTGGTTTGGCGATGAGTCTTTTCTGAGGCCGCCTCAGAAGATCAACGAACCATTCCTGTCGAAGGCCCCTGCAAGGCGACGGGCGCCGAGTTCGGAGCTGGCGTTCGATAAGCTGTCGACAAGGGCTGGCTTGATCTGCATGAAAACGGCACCTTTGTGAAACGGATGGTGCGCGACGAAGGGACGCAAGCTGCCGGCACTTAGATGCGGCAAGCTCGGCTAGCCTCCGCTGGAATTTTAGCGGGCCCTCAGACCCGCTGGCCATGGGCGTCGCAACCTATTGGCCAGTGGTCTTTCGGGCCACGCCGCTGTCACGGCGAGCGATGTGTAACGCAGCAGAATTGCCCCGCGTTCCTGCGTTCAGGCAAGGGCCCACTAGTAAAGTAACAACATGGACAACCAGGCGGCCAGCGACGCACACAAACCAATTCCGAGATAGGGCAATAAAAGGCGCATCGGCTTCCCCTTCCGAAACGCGGAATATACGTTCAGCTTGGCATGCTCCTCGGGGCGCGACCAGGAATCTAGGGTTGTACTAAACCTGGGGGCCCTGAGGCCCGCCAGCGTGAACCGGCGGGCCAAATCGTTCAGCGCTTCAACCGCGCCGGCGGTGCGTCATCAGTCTTTGACGGTCCCCGCCCTTGTGCAGTCTGCGCTGGATATCGGAACACGGTGGCAACGTGACGCGCGTCACAGCGACCATCGCTGGGAGCGCGTACATCCTGCATCCGATGGCAATCAAGCCATACACAGAACAGGGAGAACGCAGATGAAGACGATAAGCGCTCGTGAACTGTCAGCCGCCGAGCTGGAAGCGGTTTCGGGAGGTTCTCCGAACCTCACTGTTCCTGCGGGTACGTTCGATAAGCTATTTGCGGCGATCGATAAGAATCTTGAAATGGTGAAGCAGCTGCCGAAGGGCGGTTACCTTCCGCCTGGCTAAGGCAGCGAAAGGCCGCCGCTCCAACGCTGACGATATAGTCCTCGGAATGAAAGGCCGCCCGCATGGACGGCCTTCTTGTTTGGTTTCTCAGCCACCGACGCCTACGGGCAGAGCGTTGGCCGGCGATGCTGGAAAGCGAATGGTTGCTAACGATTCGACGTAGGGGTCGGCCCCGGCCGGTGGGGGCTCTTGATGGATGTGGCCGGGGCCGCTGCTGGACGTGCTTGGCGTCGGTTGCACCAAGCAGAGGCAAGCCGCCTTGCCAGATCGCGGCAGCTGCGCTCCATGCGGATGAGCTCGTCGATGTCGTGCTGATCCTGCCCCACCCCGAAGATCAGACTCCGCTGAGGTCGCAAAACCAAGCGTTACGAGCCGGTTTGACAAGCCGTGGTTGCGGGCGGCAACATTGCCGTGAGGTACAGCAATCAAATGAAACGGCGAAGTCATGAGGATCCTGCATCAGCTCGAGCATGGCTTCGTTCGGCCCGCATTGCGCCGGTTGAGGCCGGCCAAGCGTGTCGTCCTCGGCGGGATTACAGTCGAATACAAGAGCGAGCTCGATGGAGGCGGCATCGAGTTCGGCCAGGACTTCATTCCATTTCTGCGTTCTCGCCGGATGCCAAAACAGGCCCGCCTCTTTGAGTGGTGTGCTGGACCGGCATTTATCGGCTTCTCGATGTTGGGACACGGTCTTTGCGAAACCTTGTGCCTGGCCGACATTAACCCCGCCGCGGTCGCGAGCTGCCGAAACACCGTCCGACTGAACCATTTGGAGGATCGAGTCTCGGTCTATGAATCCAACAATCTACGGGGCATCCCGGAAGCCGAGCGCTGGAACCTGGTGGTCAGCAACCCGCCCCACTTCATCGATCAATATCAGGGCGACATTCGCGCGCACGACCCTGACTGGGCCATCCACCGGGAGTTCTTCGGCACCATACAGCCCCACCTGGCCGACGATGGCGTGATCGTTCTTCAGGAGAACAATCGGGGCTCCACCGTCGATACATTTCGAGAGATGATCGAGGACGCGGGCGTCGAGATCGTTTTCACGCACGGCGACCACGACAAGCTGACAAGCGAGAGCGTCTTCTATTTCATAGGGATCATGAAGAAGGGCGCGAGTAAGCCTACGTGGGTGGCTGACGCAAGCTAGTCAATTTGCCGGTGCTACGAGCGTTGGAGAGCCAACGGCCAACTCGCTTGTCGTACGCACGGGAACGGGCTTGGCGACGCGCGATCGCGCGTGGCAGCCAACGACGCCAAGGACGACCAGCAGTGCTTGTCCTATGGTGCGAAAAAGGGCACGGACGCCTACGTCAATTGCCGTGCTCAGTTCGAAGGTGCCCGAAGACAGGCTGATGCTGCCGAGGACGCGGCATGGGACGCAGCCCGAGAAGCGTGCCGCCATCGCAATTGCATCAACACTGGCGGGTACGGCGGCACGATCGTTTGTAACTAACGAATTTGCGATAACCCCGTTTTGCCGCTCGGCTCCTGTTGGTTGGTGCTCTCGGCTTCACGGACAGGGTTCGGATGGCCCGCCCCGGCGCGCCGATGTGTTCACTTTTGAACGAAGCGATGCGCCAGCTCATGCCGCCTCTTCCTTGGCGCGCCAGTCCCGCCAACTAAAGCTGTTTTGCGATGCGAATTCAACTTTACATTAATATGATCTGCTCTCGCACGCCGCTTCTGCCTGCAAAACAAGGGCAAAACTCAGGCTCGCCCGATGCAACCGCGACGGGACGGTGCGCGATCCCGTTAAGCTTGAGTCCGTAGTTTTCCCTAATCTTTGTTTCCTACTTGACGCACTTCGCGTTCTCGGAAACATTCCGCCTAATTTTAGAGAAGGATTTTATTCGCATCCGACTGGCGCAACATTTTCGCGCCGACACTGACAATGCCAATCGCGTTTCGACAGCTAACCAATGAATTTTGGGGAGGGGGCACAGCTATGTCAAATTCAGCCGCGATCATCGGTACACCCGCCAATTCGACGGTGACCGAGGATAGCAATCCGCAGACGCTGGTTGCGGCGGGTTTGATTTCGATTTCGGATGCCAATCCGGGACAGGCGGCCTTCAGGACCACGGTCATCGCCGCCGCGGGCGATCTCGGCACCCTCACCATCGCGGCCAACGGCGCCTACGTCTATTCGGTCGCCGACAGCAAGGTGCAGTACCTCGGCGCGGGCGACACCAGGGTCGACACCTTCACGGTCACCTCGCTCGACGGCACCCAGAAGCAGGTGTCGTTCACCATCTACGGCGTTAACGACGCCGCCGTCATCGGCTCACCCACCGTGGCAGACGTGACCGAAGATGCCACCAGCCCCACCCTCAAGGCGACCGGCACGATCTCGATTTCGGATGCCGACCAGGGGCAAGCCGCGTTCAAGACGGCCGTGATCTCCGCGGCAGGCAACCTCGGCAATCTGGTCCTGCAGAGCAACGGCAGCTACACCTATTCGGTCGCCGACAGCGCCGTGCAGTATCTCGGGGCGGACCAGGTCAAGACGGACGTCTTCACGGTGACCGCGCTCGACGGCACCACGAAGCAGATCTCCTTCACCATCCACGGCACCAACGATGCTGCCGTGATCGGAACGCCGACCCAGCACGACGTCTACGAAGATGCCAGCCAGCCCACCCTGTCGGTATCAGGGTCGATCTCGATCTCGGATGCGGATCAGGGCCAGGCCGCATTCAAGACGACGGTCACGGCGGCCCCAGGCACGCTCGGCAACCTCGTCCTTGCCGCCAACGGCACCTACACCTACTCCGTGGCCGACAGCGCCGTGCAGTATCTCGGCGCGGGCGAGACCAAGGTCGACACCTTCACGGTCACCTCGCTCGACGGCACCACCAAGAAGGTGTCGTTCACCATCCACGGCGTCAACGACGCCGCCGTGATCGGCACGCCGACCGTGCACGATGTCACCGAGGACGCCACCAAGCCGATCCTCTATGCGATCGGCACCGTCTCGATCACCGACGCCGACCAGGGTCAGGCTGCATTCCAGCCGGCGTTGCTGGCCGGCAGCGGCAATCTCGGCGCGCTGATCATCGGCAGCAACGGCGCCTACATCTACGCCGTCCTCGACAGCGCCGTGCAGTATCTCGGCGCCGGAGACACCAAGGTCGATACCTTCACCCTGACGGCGCTCGACGGCACCACCAAGCAAGTCTCCTTCACCATCCACGGCGTCAACGACGCCGCCGTGATCGGCACGCCGACCGTGCACGACGTGACCGAGGATGCCAATCCGACCACACTGACCGCCTCCGGCACCATTTCGATCTCCGACGTCGACCAGAACCAATCCACGTTCAAGACCACCGTGACGGCGGCAGCGGGTACTCTCGGCACGCTCTCGATCGCGACCAACGGCGCCTACACCTATTCGGTTGACGATTCCAAGGTGCAGTATCTCGGCGCCGGGCAGACCAAGACCGAGACCTTCACGGTGACCGCCTTCGACGGCACCCAGAAGCAGGTGACCTTCACCATCCACGGCGTCAACGACGCAGCCGTCATCGGCACTCCCACGGTGCACGACGTCTACTCCGATCCGAGCACGACCACACTGACCGCCACCGGGTCGATCTCGATCTCGGACGCCGACCAGGGCGAGGCGGCGTTCAAGACGGCGGTGGTTTCGGCGGCCGGAAATTCGGGACACCTGACGCTCGCATCCGACGGCAGCTACACCTACTCTGTCGCCGAAAGCGTGGCGGCGCAGCTCGGCAGCGGCAATTCGAAGGTCGACACATTCACGGTGACCTCGCTCGACGGCACCAGCAAACAGGTCTCCTTCACCATTCACGGCGGTGCGCCGGCGAACACCCCGGCAACGATCGGGGATCCCACCAACGCCAGCGTGACCGAGGACGTCGGCGGCGCCACGCTGACGGCATCCGGCACCATTTCGATCAGCGATCCCGACGCCGGCCAGGCCGCGTTCCAGACCAATGTTGCGGCGGGCGCCGGCAATCTCGGTACGCTCTCGCTGCAGAGCGACGGCAGCTATACCTATTCGGTCGCCGATAGCGCCGTGCAGTATCTCGGCGCCAGCGACACCAAGGTCGACACCTTCACCGTCACATCGGTCGACGGCACATCGAAGGTCGTCTCGTTTACGATCTATGGCGTGAACGATGGCGCCGCGATCGGCGATCCGGTCAACCACGACGTCACGGAAGACACCGCCGTTCAGCCTTCCGGCGACCTCGTCGCGTCAGGCCAGCTGTCGGTGGTCGATCCGGACCAGAACCAGTCCTCGTTCCAGCCCGGCACCATCACGGGCGCCGGCAATCTCGGCACCCTGACGCTCGCGGCCGATGGCACCTACACCTATTCGGTCGCCAACGCAGCGACCCAATCGCTCGCCCTTGGCGACACCCACGTCGACACTTTCACCGTCCACTCGTCCGACGGCACCGCCAAGGTGATCTCGTTCGACGTTCACGGCATCAACGATCCGGCCGTCATTGGCGATCCGCCGGCGTATGACGTCACCGAGGACGCGACGACGCCGACATTGTCGGTGTCGGGCCAGATGACGGTGATCGATGCCGATCATGATCAGTCCGGCTTCTCCACCAATGTGGTGTCCGCCCCGGGTAATCTCGGCCAGCTGACGATCTCTGCCGACGGCCATTACACCTACAGCGTCGACAACGCTGCGGTGCAGAGCCTCGCTGCAGGCGAAGTCCGGAACGAGACCTTCACCGTCTCCTCGATCGACGGGACGCAAAAGCCTGTTACGTTCACCATCCACGGCAGCCAGGACGCCCCTGCCCTCCAGGTCGCAACCGCGTCGGGCACCGACGACGCCGCGATTCCGCTCTCCATCGCGGCCCATCTGGTCGACGACAGCGGCACGCTGGGGCCGATCGTCATCACCGGCATTCCATCAGGCTATACGCTCAACCACGGCACCTATTTCGACGGCGACGGCCATTGGGAAGTGCCATCCGACGCTGCCACGCTCTCCACGCTTGCACTGATTCCCGGCGCCGACGCCCATCAGGACACGCTGCTGCTCAACGTCTCGGTCGCCTCGATCGAAAACGGTCAGCAGGCCTTCACCTCGACCACGATGACGGTCAACGTCGCGGCGGCCCTGAGCGATGCCAGCGCCCGCGCGGTCGACGGCTACGTCGCCGGCGCGTTCGTGTTCGCCGACGCCAATGGCAACGGCATCTACGATGCGGGCGAGGCGTCCGCCACGACCAATGCCGACGGCAGCTTCACCCTGCACGACCCTCACGGCGCCCTGATCATGTCGGGCGGAACCGACATCTCCACCGGCCTCGCCTTCACGGGCACGCTCACGGCACCGGAAGGCTCGACCGTCGTCACGCCGCTGACAACGCTCATCGCCTCCGTCGTCGCCGCAGCTGCGGCGAACAACGTCGTCATCTCGGCGGCGGACGCGGCCACTCAAATCGCCAGCGCATTCGGCATCGATCCGACCAAGGTCGACATCACCACCTTTGACCCGGTACCCGCCGCCGTAGGCGGCAATGCAGAGGCCACCGCGGTGCTCGCCGCCGGTGTCCAGGTCCAGAGCACCGTCGTCCAGATGGCGGCGGTGGGCGCATCATCGACGGCCGTTGTCGACGCCATCGCCAAGACGATTTCAACGGCCGGCACTATCGACCTCGCCTCGGGCGATACCGTCACCGCCATCGCCACGGATTCCAAAGTCAGCGCCGATGCGATCGCAACGGTGACGGCCGTCGTGCAGGCGGCTAACACCAGCATCCAGGATGCTCAGAACGTCACCACCATCGCGCAGGCGGCACAGGTCGCCCAGGGCGACGCGGCGACCTCGCTCGCGTCGATCACCGACTTCACGGACTCCAATCAGACCTCCGTGGTGACCCAGACCTACGTCACCGATCTGTCGACCCAAGTCAAGGAGGCGGTCGTCGCCAGCCCGACCGGCCCCATCCTCGGCACGTCGGGCAACGACGTCCTGACCGGCACGGCAGCAATCGACACCATCGACGGCCTCGAAGGCAACGATCAGATCTCGGGCGGCGACGGGGCCGACCTGCTGTTCGGCGGAGCCGGCAATGACCGCATCGCCGGCAACGCCGGCAACGACCATATCGATGGCGGCGCCGGTTTCGATCGTGCGCTCTACACCGATGCAACCGGCGGCGTCACCTTCAACATGGCGGCCGGCACCGCCTCCGGGGCGGGCGTCGACAACGACACGCTCGTCAACGTCGAAGCCATCGTCGGCAGCGCATTCGACGACACCTACGACGCGACAGGATTCACCGGCGTTTCCGGCATCCCGGGCTCCCCGATCGGCTACAACGAATTCGAGGGCGGCGCCGGCAACGATACCATCATCGGCACCGTCAATACGCAAGGCGCCTTCCTGACGCGCGTGTCCTATGTGAGCGCGACCGCCGGCGTGACCGTGGATCTCGCGGCCGGCACTGCCGACGGCGACGCGTCTGTCGGACACGACACCTTCCTCGGCGGCATACAGTCGGTCTGGGGCTCGAGCCACGACGACATCCTGCGCGGCAGCAATAACGGCTTCGGCACCGTCGAGGTGTTCGCAGGCTTTGCCGGCAACGACACGATCGACGGCCGTGGCGGCTTCGACCGCGTCGACTACAACCAGGATCCGACCACGACTTCCGGTATCACCGTTCACCTCGCCGCCGGCACCGTGACCGGCGACGCATCCGTCGGCACCGACACCCTGGTGTCGGTCGAGGCGGTGCGCGGCACCAATTTCGCCGACACCTACGATGCAACGGGATTTTCCGGCAGCAGCATCAACGCCGGTTCGTTCGGAACCTTCAACGAGTTTACCGGCGGTGGCGGCAACGACACCATCATCGGCAACGGCAACACCCGCATCAGCTTCAACAACGCCACATCAGGCGTGACGGTCGACCTGCAGACCGGCGCGACGCCGGGCACGGGCACTGCCACCGGCGATGCGTCCGTCGGCACCGACACCTTCAGCGGTGTCAATGCCGTGCAAGGGTCGATGTTCGACGATGTCATCTACGGCAGCAACAACACGGCCGTGGCCGAAACCTTCACCGGCAATGGCGGCAACGATTATATCGACGGCCGCGGCGGCTTCGATATCGCCAGCTACAACAACATCTATCTGGCGACCGGCAGCATCACCGTCAACATGGCGGCGGGCATCGTCACCGGCGATTCCTCTGTTGGCACCGATACGCTGCGCTCGATCGAAGGCATCCAGGGCACGGTGAACGCCGACACCTACGATGCGACCGGATACGGCGCGGCCGGCGCCCTCAACGTCGGCAACAACGGCACCTTCAACCAGTTCGAGGGCCTCGGCGGCGACGACGTCATCACCGGCAACGGCAATACCCGCCTGATCTACGCCAATGCGGCTGCTGCCGTCACGGTGGACCTGTCGCTCGGGACCGCCCATGGCACGGCGGCAGGCGACGTCGCGGCGATCGGAACCGACAGTTTCACCGGCGTCTTCAGCGTGACCGGCTCGGCCTTCGGCGACACGCTGATCGGCAGCGCCGGCAGCGACGTGTTCATCGGCAATGGCGGCAACGACCAGATCAACGGCGGCGCCGGCGGCGACATCGCCATCTACTCCGGAACCAAGGCTCAGTATTCGATTACGACCGATGGAGCCAGCCACGCGACCGTGACCGACAACGTCGCCGGACGTGACGGCACGGATACGCTGACCAACGTCGAAGCAGTGCAATTCACCAACGGCACCGTCCTGATCACCTCGGGAAGCGCAGCGAACCCGGTCGACCTGTCCGACCCCAGGCTGTTCTTCACCGCCCAGGCCAACCCGTTCACGACGGCGACCGGATCTGCCGACGATTACGTCAAGATCAACCAGGGCCTCTCGGGTCACCTCATCGACCTCGGCGCCGGCGCAAACGATACCGTGATCCTCGGCATCACCGGCGGCTACAACCTCAACCTCGCCAATGTCGAGCACCTGGTCGGCACTGCAGGCAACGATTTCGTCGGCTTTGCCTCCAACATCAACGGCCTGACCATCGACATGGGCGGCGGCAACGACAGCGTCAATCTCGCCAACGGCGCGAACTCCGTCAGCGTGACCAATGTCGAGATCTTGACCGGGAGCGACTTCGCAGCCGGCAACGTCTCCAACGACACGCTGACGCTGCTCAATGATGTGAGCGGCCTGTCTGTCAACCTTGCCAACGGCGTCAACACGCTGAACCTCGCGGCGGGCGCCAACGCCTTTACCAACATCTTCAATGTCGATGCCATCAACGGCACCGGCTCGGACGATACGCTCTCGGTCGCCAACAGCCTTTACTCGCCGAACAACGACGTCTCGATCGACCTCGGCGCCGGAAACGACACGCTGACGGTCGCCTCGCAGTTTGGAAACTTCGCGCTTCATAACGTCGAACATCTGGCCATCACCGCCGTCGATGCCTTCTACACCCTGACCAACGACCAGAGCGGCCTCGCCGTCGACTTCGGCGGCGGCAATTCAGGCCTGCAAATCGCGGCTGGAAGCAACAGCCTCGCGCTGACCGGCCTGCAGAACGTCAACACCGGCGACTATGTCGGCGGCAGCGCCGCCTCCGACGACACGCTGACGCTGCTGAACGACGTGAGCGGCCTGTCGGTCAACCTCAACAACGGCTTCAACACGCTGAACCTTGCCGCAGGGGCCAACGCCTTCACCAGCATCTTCAATGTCGACGCCATCAACGGCACGGCATCCGATGATGCGCTCTCGATCGTTAACAGCCCTTACTCGCCGAACAACGACCTCTCGATAGATCTGGGCAGCGGCAACGACACGCTGACCATAGGTTCGCAGTTTGGGACCTTCGCCCTCCAAAATGTCGAACATTTCGTCGTCACCTCAGCTAATTCCTACTACACCCTGACCAACGACCAGAGCGGCCTCGCCATCGACTTCGGCGGGGGCAATTCCGGCCTGCAGATCGCGGCTGGAAGCAACAGCCTCGCGCTGACCGGCGTGCAGAATGTCGGAACCGGCGACTTTGCTGGCGGCAGTGCCGTCTCCGACGACACGCTCACGCTGCTGAACGACGTCTCCGGGCTGACCGTCAACCTGCAGCAGGGCAACAACACGCTGGACCTTGCGGCGGGAACCAATTCGATCACCGCCTACAACGTCCAGCATATCAACGGCACCGCGTCCGACGACGCGTTGACCATGCTCAACGACGCCGGCGGCGACACCATCGATCTGGGCGCCGGCAACGACACGCTGAACCTCACCGGGTTCAACGGCGGCGTCACCGTCATCAATGTCGAGCACGTCAACGGCAGCAACCAGACCGACTTCATCACCATCGCCAACACATTGGGCACCACGACGGTGACCGGCGGCGGCGGCAATGACTTCATCACGGCAAGCGCCGCGACCGACGTCTTCCGCTACACCGACGCATCCGAATCCTCGATGGCGACCGGCGAGGATACGATCAACAATTTCGATGCTACGCAGGATCAGATCCTGCTGGACGGCGTCGCAGGTCTCGCCGGCTCCGTGCACTTCATGGCATCGGGCGTGCTCGACGGCTCGCCCGCGACGCCGCATACCGAGGCCATCCTCGCCAATGTGGGCGGCCAGACCCAACTCCAGATCGACGTCGACGGCAACGGCACGATCGACGCCAACGACATCGTCATTGTCATGAACGGTCTCGCCGGCACCTTGAGCGATGCCAACTTCGCGGTGATCGCGCCGAACCACGCGCCGACCGACATCGCGATCTCCAACGCGACCGTCGCCGAGAACAGCCCGGCCGGCACCGTTGTCGGGACGCTGTCCGACACGGACCCCGACGCTGGCGACGGCGCCACCTTCACGCTGACGAATGATGCCGGCGGCCTGTTCGCCATCGCCAACGGCGCCCTCGTCACCACGGCTCCTCTCGACTTCGAGCAGGCCGCCTCCTATCAGGTCGTCGTGCAGGTCGCCGATACCGCAGGAGCGACCTTCAGCAAGACGCTTCAGATCGGCGTCACCAATGTGAACGAGGCACCGACCGACGTCACCCTGTCGAACGCCTCTGTCCTGGAGAACGCGGCTGCTGGCACCGTCGTCGGCACGCTCGGCGCGATCGATCCGGACGCAGGCGACAGCGCCACCTTCACGCTCACCGACAATTCCGGCGGTCTGTTCGCAATCTCGAACGGCAATCTGGTCACTACCGCTCCGCTCGATTTCGAGCAGGCGGCTTCCCACCAGGTCACGGTTCGCGCCACCGACGCGGGTGGATTGTCGTACGACAAGACGTTCACCATCGCGACCATCAACGTCAACGAAGCGCCGACCGCCGTACTGCTGTCCAACGCCTCGGTTGCGGAGAACAGCGCGGCGGGCACCGTCGTCGGAGCCCTGTCGGCGGTCGATCCGGATGCGGGCGACAGCGCCACCTTCACGCTCACGGACAATGCCGGCGGCCTGTTCGCGATCTCGAATGGCAATCTCGTCACCACCGCCCCCCTCGATTTCGAACAGGCGGCCTCTCACCAGGTCACGATCCGCGCCACCGATTCAGGCGGACTGTCCCACGACACGACGTTCACCATCGCGACCACCAACGTCAACGAGGCGCCAACCGACATTTCGTTGTCCAACGCTACCATTCCCCAGGGCACGGCCAATGGCACCGTCGTCGGGACCCTGTCGGCGGTCGACCCGGACGCCGGCGATACCGCAACGTTCTCGCTGGTCGACAATGCTGGCGGCCAGTTCGCCGTCAGCGGGAGCAGCCTGGTGGTTGCCGGCGCGCTCTCCGCAGGTCCCCAGCAGGTGATCGTGCGCGACACGGATTCCGGCGGGCTGACCTTCGACAAGACGATCACGATCACCGTCAACTCCGGCGCTCTTGTCGTCGGCACGGCCGGTCCGGATACGCTTGTCGGCACGTCCGGCGACGACACCATCCAAGGGCTCGCCGGCAACGACCGGCTGCAGGGCCTGGGCGGCAACGACACGCTCGACGGCGGCGTCGGGTTCGACCGCGCCATATATTCCGATGCAACCGTCGGGCTGACCTTCAATCTTGCTTCCGGGACGGTCAACGGGTCGGCAGCCGGCGTCGGAACCGACACGCTCATCTCGGTCGAAGGCATCGTCGGTACCGACTTTGCCGATACTTACGATCCGACCGGATTTACCGGGTCCAGCGGCGTGCCGGGCGCTCCGGACGGTCTGAACGAGTTCGAAGGACGCGGCGGCAACGATACCATCATCGGCTTGGTCAACAGCCAGGGCGCGCTGCTGACGCGGATCTCCTATGTCAGCGCTACGGCGGCGGTGACGGTCGACCTCCAGGCCCACACCGCGACCGGCGATGCATCGGTCGGCACCGATACCCTCGTCGGAAGCTTCTCGAACGTTTTCGGCTCGGCGTTCGACGACACCTTGCTCGGCAGCATCAATCCGTCCGGAACCGTCGAGGTGTTCGACGGCCGCGCCGGAAACGATTTCATCAACGGTCGCGGTGGCTTCGACCGGGCCGACTACAACAACGATCCCGCAACCACCACCGGCATCACCGTGAACATGGCGAACGGTACGGTCGTCGGCGACAGCACGATCGGATCGGATACGCTACGCTCGGTGGAGGCCGTTCGCGGCACCAATTTCGCGGACACCTATGTCGCGACCGGCTTCAACGGCGCCAGCACCAATGCGGGCTCGAACGGCACCTTCAACGAGTTCACCGGCAATGGCGGCGACGACAGCATCACCGGCAATGGCAACACACGACTGAGCTTCACCAACGCAACCGCGGCAGTGACGGTCAACATCGCGAACGGAACGGCCAGCGGCGATGCGTCGGTCGGTCACGACACCTTCACCGGCGTCAACGCGATCATGGGATCGATGTTCGACGATACCATCGTCGGCAGCGGCAACACGACCAGCGCCGAGACCTTCACCGGTCTTGCCGGCAACGACTTCATCGACGGCGGCAGCGGCTTCGATATCTCGAGCTACAACAACATATACTTCACGACTGGCGCCGTGACCGTGAACATGGGCGCCGGCACCGCCACGGGAGATGCGTCGATCGGATCCGACACACTGCGTTCGATCGAAGGAATCCAGGGGACCAATTTCAACGACTCATACAACGCAAGCACGTTCGGCACCGGGACCGCGCTCAATATCGGTAGCAACGGCGCCTTCAACCAGTTCGAAGGTCTCGGCGGCAACGACACGGTGGTCGGCAACGGCAACACCAGGATGATCTACTCCAGCGCCACCGGAGGCGTGACCATCCACATGGCCGCCGGTACCGCCGACGGCGACGCGTCGGTTGGTCATGACACCTTCTCCGGCGTCAACAGCGCGACCGGCAGCCAGTTCGCCGACACCTACGACGCGACCGGCTTCACCGACAGCGGCACCTTCAACAGCGGCACCTTCAACCTGTTTGAAGGCCTTGGCGGTAACGACACGATCACTGGCAACGGCAACACCCGCATCGCCTACTCGCAGGCGGCGGCCGCAGTAACGGTCGACCTGTCGCTCGGAACTGCACACGGCACGGCGGGCGGCGATGTCGCCAATGTCGGGACCGACACCATCATCGGCGGTGTCAATTCCGTCCAGGGGTCGAACTTCAACGATACCTTGACCGGCGGCGCCGGGAATGAATTGTTTTTTGGCGGTGCCGGTGACGACACAATCAGTGCCGGCGGCGGTAACGACCAGATCACCGGCCAGGCCGGTAACGACACGATCGACGGCGGCGCCGGCACCGACATGGCGATCTACACCGGTCCCTCCTCGGCCTACACCATCACGACTCTCGCCGGTGGGCAGATCCAGGTCGCCGATTCCACCCCCACGCGGGATGGCACCGACGTCCTCACCAATGTCGAGGTGCTGCAATTCAGCGACGTCACGACGCTGCTCGCCTCTGGAACCGCGGCCAGCCCGATCGACATCTCAACCATGGGCCTCGGACCCAACGGCAACGCAGTCCATGGAACGACGGGCGACGACTACCTTATGGTCGGCGGCAGCGCCTTTGGCCATCCGATCGATTTGGGCGCCGGCAACGACACCGTCGCGCTGGCCGCAGGCGTCACCCTCACGCTTGTCAATGTCGAGAATGTCGTCGGCAGCAGCGGTGACGACTTCATCGGCCTCGCCAACAATGCCAATGGATTGTCGATCGATGGCGGCACCGGCAACGACTTCGTCGGCCTCGCCAACGGCGTCAACTCGATCGTTGTTCACAACGTCGAGAACGTCAATGGCAGCGATTTTACCGGAAGCTCCGATGATACACTGACGCTGCTGAACGACGTCACCGGCGTCTCGGTCAATCTCGCCAATGGCAGCAACACGCTGAACCTCGCCGCAGGCGCCAACTCGCTGGTCGACATCTCCAACGTCCAGCACGTCAACGGGACGTCGTCCGACGACGTGCTAACGGTGACCGATACGATCTGGACGCCCGACAACAATCCGACCGTCGATCTCGGCGCCGGCAACAACACGCTCAACATCGGCTCTCAGTTCGAAAGCATGACGCTGCTCAATACGCAGCACCTCAACGGCAGCAGCCTGGACAACTACTTCACTCTACACAATGATGTCTCGGGCCTCGCGGTCGATCTTGGCGCCGGCAACGACACGCTCAATCTCGCCAACGGCACCAATTCGCTGAGCCTCGTCAACGTCGAGAACCTCAACGGGAGCGATTTCACCGGCGGGATCAACCCGAGCGACGACACGGTGACCCTGCTCAACGACGTCAGCGGACTGACCGTAAATCTTGGCGATGGGGTCAACACGCTGAATCTGGCCGCCGGCGTCAACTCGCTCGACAACCTGTTTGGCATCGCGCAGCTGAACGGAACGGCTTCGGACGACACGCTGACGGTGACGCAGCAGGCGTTCGGAACCGTGTTCGACATGGGCGGTGGAAACGACACCATCAACTTCCAGTCGGCCGCCAATAACCTTACGGTCGTCAATACTGAGACCGTCAATGGCAGCGCAGGCAACGACTTCATCACCATCGGCACCGGTGCGGCTGCCACCACGGTGACCGGCGGCGCCGGCGCCGACATGATCACGGTCGGGTCGTCGCCCGTGAACTTCAACTTCAACGCCGTCGGCGACTCGCAGGTCGGCAATGGCGACACCGTGGTCAATTTCGATGCCAGCAGCGACACCTTCACGTTCACGACCATGACCGGTCCGAACGGCTTCACCGGGGCGATCCATTTCGTCGGGACGGCAACTTTCGACGGAACCGCGGGCGCCCTGCAATCCGAGGCCCGGGTCGACAACGCCAGCGGAAATGCGACCCTTCAGATCGACGTCAACGGAGACGGCGTGATGGATTCACACGACATCGAGATCCACCTGACCAACTACACCGGAACGCTGCACGATTCGAATTTCATCCTGGCTTAGCGCGTCGAACACCGACACGCTGCTGACGCCAGTTGTATTCCCCGATGCGCGGCGGAGGGATCGACAACGATCCGCCCCGCCGTGACGTGTGATTTGTCGACCTGCCTTCAGCTTTCCGGAGCCGGCATCGTCGCCGGTGCGCCCAGCGGAGCTCCGCCGACCGAAACGGGTCCGAGGGATTTCGACTCCCGCATCATCCGCTTGCGTAACGCTGCGGGCAGTCCGTAACGGGCATGTGCCTTTCGGATGGAGGCCGTGACGTCCGACATCATTGTATTTTGCAGCGTGTCGATCTTCGCGATCAGCGAAGACAGCTGCGGCGATATCCTCCTCACGTCGCTCCGCTCGTCCGTAATGCTCTGGCGGAGGGACCCGAGAACCGTCGAATCCTGCTGCCGCAGCGCCGTATTTTGCTGCAAGGAGGAGTTGATCTCCTGGAGCGCGGCCGCCTGCTGCTGCTGGGCCGACTGGAGCTCCTTCAAGGCCGTCATGACCGGATCCGGTTTTGGTGCGGCCTGTTCCTGGCGGGGAAACAGCGCTGCCAAGCTGCCGATGTTGGGCGTGGGAAGATCAAACGGCGATGTATAGATGGCCGCCGCGCCGTTGATGGCCAGGGCACACACCGAGAATGCCAGAATCGATTTCCGGCTGGACCGCTTGCCCGGTGCCGGGGCATCCGGCACTTCCGACTCGGGGTGGGGTTCGGATGCTGCGGCGGCAAGTGCTGCGGCGTCGAGATGCTCGGCAAAGCACAGCGTGTCGGACGTCGTGGTCATCTGCATTGACCTCATGAGCGAGCAAAAGGAGGCCGTCGCCGGAACGTCCTCGCGACGCCTCCTTTACGCAGCACTCACTTACACAACTGCCTAAAATTGTGAGCATTTTGGATTAATTCCACGTTAGCGACGTGACTGCCGGACGGCCCGGTCACACCGGCCGAATACGGAACTGTGCGATGGAATTGGAATGCAGGAGGTAATATCCGTTCCCTCGGCCCGCCAAAAAAGCCGGAGACAGCCCGCTGGAAAGGTGTAGGATTCGATGAAACAGGAGGAACGGCATGTTTGAAATCACCGGTTTCGACACGGCAGGCGTCGTCAACCTCAAGCGGGAGTCCCTCGCTGCCGCCCTGAAGAAGGCCAGGGAGCTGATCCAGGACGGGTGCCGCGACGTTCAGATCGTCGATCCCGATGGCCGGGTCTACACCTCCTTCGAAGAGCAGGCTGCCTAGCGGCCGCCTCACCCACCCCAATCGCATGCACCGTTGAGCCGCCCGTCACCGGGCGCTAGGATGAGTCTTTCTACGGAGGCTCATTTGAAACAGGTCATTTTCATTGCAGCCGTTGCGCTGCTTGCCACGGCGCCTGCCCGATCCCAGGCTCTTGTCGATCCCAGCAAAGTTGCACCCGAATACCGTGAGGCGGCGGAGAAACGCCGCGCCGAGCAGATCCGTCAGCGCGAATGTGCCTTGAAGGCCGATCTGGAAAAGGTGCTTCCGCGCGATCGGACCGCCTATCTGAACCACTGCCTGGAGGCCATGGCCGCCAAACAATAGCGATTCACGGCCGGTGCACGCAACGCGTGCGATCCCCTCGCGAGAGGCGTTCAGGCTTTCTTCAGAGGTTCGGATCACCGTAGCTCCGATTTCCAATCATCCTTGTTTGTTGGCGCAATGAGCTCCGTCCAGATCCAGTGCATCCGTTGCAAGACGATGTTTCGCGATCGCGCGGGACGGTTGCAGGACGGCTACTCCAGGCAATGTCCCTGTTGCGAGGTGGTGCTGTTCTTCGCCGACGACTCGCAACATCCTTTCATCAAGCGCGCCATGCGAAGCGCGCGGCAGATGTGCAAGGAGCTGCGCGAGGCCGAGGCGGTCAGGCTCTCGACCCCGCCGGAACCGCGTGTGGCCCCCCGATCGCGATCGTCCACCGGACGGACGCGGGTGCAAGGTCGATCCGAGTAATACGCCGTCAGCCGTTCAGGGCGTCTCGATCCAGATCCCGGCATCCGAATGCGCGCGGATGTGATCGACCAGAAAATCCGAGAACACCCTGATCTTCGCCGGCAGCCGCAGGCGGTTCTGATAGGCGACGTTCATCGTCAGCAACGGCAGCTCCCAGTCGGTCAAGACAGGCACGAGCTTGCCGGCCGCGATGTCGCTCTGCACGATATAAAGCGGCTGGATCAGGATGCCGAGCCCTGCACGCGCAGCGCCGCAGATGATCTGACCGTCATTGCTGTCGAGCGTCGGTGCGATACGGACGGTCTGCGTCGTGCTGCCCTTGCTCAAGCGCAGCGAATAAGGATCGTTGGCGAGGTTGTAGACCAGCATGTCGTGGCGCGCGAGATCGGCGGGATGCTCAGGGGTACCACGCGCCGCGAGATAGGACGGTGCGGCCGCCAGCACGCGGCGCATCTGTCCTATGCGGCGGATGATGATGTTGGAGTCAGGCTCCTGCTCCCTTGTCCGGATCGCGACGTCGATACCGGCCTCGATGAAGTCAGGATAGCGGTTGGCGGCGATGATCTGGACGTCGAGCTTTGGATAGAGCTTGCGGAACGCCGGCAGCATCGGCGCCATGTAGATCATCGCAAAGGACAACGAACTGGTGACACGCAGCATGCCCTTGGGCGACAGCGCGCGATCGCTGACGGCATCCTCGGCTTCGGCGAGCTCGTTCAGCAGCGTGCCGCAGCGCTGCAACAGCTCCTGCCCGGCTTCGGTCAGCCATTGACGGCGGGTGTTGCGCTCGATCAGCCGGACCGCAAGCCGCTCCTCCAGCGCGCTCAGATGCCGGCTCGCCGCCGCGTTCGACATCCGCAAGGTCTCGGCGGCCTTCGAGAGGCTGCCGAGCTCGGCCGTCTTGGCGAACACCTCGAGCTGGAGAAGCCGATCCATTCTTTCTCATATCGGAAAAGAGACTTACGAATTTTGACCTTTATTTCCGATTTCTGCAAGGCAAAATGCCCCCAACAAGCAAGACGTCAGGCGAGGAAATCTGGGAAATGTCGGGTCCGATCAAGCACATCGTGATGTGGCGCCTGCGCGGGGAGACGACAGCAGAGCGCTCGGCGGCCAGGACCAAGGTCAAGACCCTGTTCGAAGGCCTCAAGGGCCGGATCGACGGCCTCACCCATATCGAGGTCGGCGAGGACGTCAGCGATGTCGATTATGCCTGCGACGTTGTCCTCGTCTCCGAGTTTACCGACACCGCCGCTCTGAAGGCCTACGCCACCCATCCGGAACATCTGCGTGTCAGGGAGGAGCTCGGCGACTTGCGGATCGGACGCTTCCAGGTCGATTATCCCGTCAAAGAGACCGGCGCATGATCGGTTCGTTCACCTTTGAAAATCTGCCCTGCCGCGTCGTCTTCGGCAGCGGAACGCTTGCCGCGGCCAAGGCCGAGGTCGAACGGCTCGGCGGCAAGCGCGCGCTGGTGCTGACGACGCCCCAGCAGGAGGCGCAAGGCAAGGCGCTCGGCGCCGCCCTCGGCCCGCTCTATGCCGGCCTCTTCGCCGGCGCCACGATGCACACGCCGGTCGAGGTGACCGAGCGCGCCATCGCGGCGATGAAGGCTTGCGAAGCCGATTGCGTGGTCGCGCTCGGCGGTGGCTCGACGACCGGCCTCGGCAAGGCACTCGCCTTGCGCACCGGCGTCAACCAGCTCTGCATTCCCACGACCTATGCCGGCTCCGAAATGACCCCGATCGTCGGCCAGACCGAGAACGGGCTAAAGACCACGGTGCGCGATCTGGCGGTGCTGCCGGAGACCGTGATCTACGACGTCGACCTGACCATGACACTGCCTGTCGGCCTCGCCGCGACATCAGGCATCAACGCCATCGCCCACGCCGTTGAGGCGCTCTATGCCCGCGACACAAATCCCGTGACCTCGCTGATGGCGGAAGAAGGCATCCGCGCGCTGGCGCGTGCCTTGCCCGCCATTGCCGCCAAGCCCGACGATCGCGCCGCGCGTAGCGATGCGCTTTACGGCGCCTGGCTATGCGGCGTCTGCCTCGGCACTGTCGGCATGGCCTTGCATCACAAGCTCTGCCACACCCTCGGCGGCACGTTCGATCTGCCGCATGCCGAGACGCACACCATCGTATTGCCGCATGCGCTGGCCTACAACGCGCCCGCCGTACCTGACGCGATGGCGCGGATTGCGCGTGCGATCGGTGCTTCGGACGCATCGCACGGGCTGTTCGATCTCGCCAGGCGATTGGGTGCCAAGCTCGCACTGCGCGACATCGGCATGCCCGAGAGTGGCATCGACAAAGCCGCCGATCTCGCGGTGACCAATGCTTATTGGAATCCGCGTCCACTCGAGCGGGACGCCATCCGCGACCTGATTGCGCGCGCCTGGGCCGGTGAGCCGCCGGTCACCACGAAAGCGGCGGCTTGACCGAGATGAAGCGTGCCCTCATCCAGTCAGCCACCGTCATCAGCATGGATGCTCGCATCGGCGATCTCCGCGAGGGTGACGTGCTGGTGGAGAACGGGCGGATTGCCGAGGTCCGCCCCGGAATTGACGCTGGAGACGCCGAGATCGTCGACGGCCGCGGCCGCATCGTCATCCCCGGCCTGATCAACGCCCACATGCACACCTGGCAGACGGCGTTGCGCGGCTTTGCCGCGAACTGGACGCTGCTCGAATATTTCCGCCGCATGCATGCGGGGCTCGCGACCCTGTTCACGCCAGATGACATCTACATTGCAACGCTCGTCGGCGCGCTGAACCAGATCAATTGCGGCGCCACCACGCTGGTCGACTGGTGCCACAACAACCCGACGCCAGCCCATACCGACGCTGCCGTACGCGCCCTGATCGAGAGCGGCATCCGCGCCGCCTTCTTCCACGGCTCGCCGAAACCGGAGCCGAAGCCGGGCGAGCCGCATTTCTCGGAGGTGCCGCATCCGCGCCGCGAGGTCGAACGGCTGCTGGCCGGCCCCCTCGCCGACCGTAATGGCTTGGTCACACTCGGACTTGCCATTCTCGGTCCGCACTATTCGACGCTCGACGTGTCCCTGCACGATTTTCGTCTGGCGCGAGAGCTCGGCCTGATCGCATCGATGCATCAGGGCGGTGGTCCCGCGAAGACGCCGGGCGGTTGGGAAAAGCTGATCGAGGCCGGCCTTGTCGGTCCCCACGTCAACATCGTCCATGGCAACGATCTACCCGATGTTCTCCTGCAAAGGCTGATCGATCTCGGCGTCACCTTCTCGGTGACGCCCGAGAACGAGATGATCCAGGGTCACGGCTTTCCGATCACGGGACGGCTATTGAGGCGCGGCGTCCGTCCCACCATCGGCATCGACCTGGAGTCCGTGCTCGCGGGCGATCTCTTCTCCGCGGCGCGCGTCGCGCTGTCGATGCAGCGCGCGCTTGACAATGCAGAGATGCGCGAGAGCGAGGGCACGATTCCGGCGACGACCACGATCCCGGCGCGCGAGGCGCTGGCGTGGGTCACGACCGAGGGCGCGCGCATGCTCGGACGCGAGAGCGAGATCGGCTCGCTCGCGCCAGGGAAGCTCGCCGATCTCGTCATCATCAACACTGATGATCTCAACCTCTTCCCGGTGCACGACGCCGTTGCCACTGTGGTGATGCAGACGAGCCTTGCCAATATCGAGGCCGTGATGATCGAAGGCCGCTGGAAAAAGCGGAACGGAAAGCTGCTGGTCGACGGGCTGGCGCGGAAGAAGGAGTTGCTCGCGCAATCCGGCCAGCGGCTGGTGCGGGACATCGAACGACAAGGGCACGCCGCGAGATAGCGGCCAACGGACAAGAAAAATGACTGACACGACCAAGACAATCGCCTTCATCGGAATCGGCAAGATGGGCCTGCCGATGTCCCAACTCGTCGCCAAGGCCGGCTATGGCGTCACCGCCTTCGATCAAAGCGCGGCGCGGCTCAACGAGGCGCGCGGACACGGCATCGCCGTTGCGGGCTCTCTCGCCGACGCCGTCAATGGATGTGCGGTCGTCATCACCTCCCTGCCCGAAGATGCTGCCCTGCGCGCCGTGATGCTCGGCCCATCAGGCCTGATCGGCGCGATGGCACCGAAGTCGGTCCTGATCGAAACCAGCACGGTCAGCGCAGAAGCCTCAAGCGAGGTCGATGTCGCGGCACAGGCACGCGGCATTTCCTATCTGCGCGCGCCGGTCTCCGGCAATGCGAGCATCGTCCACACCGGCGCGCTGAGCTGCTTCGTGTCGGGCCCGAAGCACGCCTTCGAGAGTGCGAGGCCGTTGTTTTCGAGTTTTACCCGCGCGCAGACCTATCTCGGCCCGGGCGAGGAAGCGCGCTACGCCAAGCTCGCGGTCAATCTCATGATCGCGGTCTCGGCCGCGATGATGGCCGAGAGCCTGGCGCTGGCGCGCAAGGGCGGCATCGGCTGGCAGGACATCCTGAAGGTGCTGGACGAGAGCGCGGTCGCCTCGCCCATGGTGAAGTACAAAACCGCCCCGCTCAGGACCCGCGATTTCGAGTCCACCTTCTCCTGTAGGCAGATGGCCAAGGACCTCGACCTCATCCTCGGCGCCGGCCATGCCGTCGGCGTGCCGCTGCAACTCGCCGCGCAGGTGCGCGAGACCTATGGCGGCCTGGTCGCGCAGGGCGACGGCGAGACCGACTTCATCGCGACCGTGAAGCATCTCGAACGGTTGTCTGGCCTGGGCGAACCCAAACTCTGATCGACGGAGGCGAATTTGCGTAATTTCAGCGAGACCAACATCACCGACGCCGTGCTGGAGCGCATCGCCGGCGCGGCCGATCCCCGCATCAAAGAGGTCAGCGAAGCCCTGGTGCGCCACCTCCACGCCTTCGTGCGCGAAATCCGGCCGACGCAAAAGGAATGGGAATACGGCATCGACTTCCTGACCCGCACTGGCCACATGTGCGACGACAAGCGCCAGGAGTTCATCCTGCTGTCGGACACGCTCGGCGTCTCCATGCTGGTCGATGCGATCAACCATCCGGTGCCGGAAGGCGCGACCGAGACCACCGTATTGGGTCCGTTCTTCGTCCAGGCCGCACCCGAGAAGCAGAACGGCGACGACATCGCAGGTCACATGGAAGGCGATCCCATGATCGTCACCGGCTCGGTCTCGACCGTCGACGGAAGGCCGCTCGCCGGCGCCGTGGTCGATGTCTGGCATTCCGACAATGACGGCTATTACGACGTGCAGCAGTTGGATGAGATCGGCGATCTCGCGATGCGCGCCCGATTCCACGCCGACGCCAATGGCCGCTTCCATTTCTGGTCGATCAAGCCCGCCGCCTATCCCATCCCGCACGACGGCCCGGTCGGCGAGATGCTGGAGGCGCAGGGCCGCCATCCCTGGCGTCCGGCGCATGTGCATTTCGTGATCGCAGCGCCGGGCTTCGAGCAATTGGTGACGCATGTGTTCGTCGCCGGCGACAAATATCTGGACAGCGACGTGGTGTTCGGCGTCAAGGACAGCCTGATCCACGACTTCGTGCACTGCCCGCCCGGCCGTGCGCCCGATGGTCGCACGGTGGCCTCGGCCTATTATCACCTCAATTACGATTTCGGCCTGAAGCGGGCCGCGAGCAACGCGCAAGCGGCGTAGGCCAGACGTCGAATCGACGGACTGACAACAGTCCGCGACAAGGACTGATACGGGGAGAGACGATGGGACCGCGGGTCGATAGTGCCGCATTGGCTGAGCGCCTCGCAGGCGTGGTCGGTCCACGCGCGAGCATCGCGCGCGGCGTGCTCGAGCAGCATGGCCAGAGCGAGTCGTATTATCGCGCCCTGCCCCCCGATATCGTCGTGTTCCCGGAGACGACGGCGGAGGTCGTCGAGATCGTCAAGCTCTGCGCCGGTGCGAACATGCCGATCGTGCCGTTCGGCGCCGGCACCTCGCTCGAAGGCAATGCGTCGGCGGTCGCCGGCGGCGTCTGCATCGACTTCGCGCGCATGAACAAGGTGCTCGCCGTCCACGACAGCGACATGAATGTCGTGGTCCAGCCAGGCATCACCCGCAAGCAGCTTAATGCCGAGCTGCGCGGCACCGGGCTGTTCTTTCCGATCGATCCCGGCGCGGATGCCTCGATCGGCGGCATGACCTCGACGCGCGCCTCCGGCACCATGGCGGTGCGCTACGGCACCATGAAGGACAACGTCATGGCGCTCGAAGTCGTGCTGGCCGATGGCCGGGTGATCCGCACCAGCAGGCGCGCCCGCAAATCCGCGGCCGGCTACGACCTGACGCGGCTGTTCGTCGGCGCCGAAGGCACGCTCGGAATCATCACCGAAATCACGCTGAAACTGCATCCGCTGCCGCAGGCGATCTCGGCCGCGGTATGCAGCTTCGATACCCTGCACAATGCGGTCGATACCGCGATCGGCATCATCCAGGCGGCCATTCCCGTCGCCCGCATCGAGCTGCTCGACGATGTCATGATGCGCGGCATCAATGCCTACGCCAAGCTCGGCTATCGCGAGGCGCCGACGCTGTTCTTCGAATTCCATGGTTCGGAAAGCGCGGTGGCCGAACAGGCCGAGCTCGCGCAGGCGATCGCCGCCGAGCACGGCGGCCGTGGTTTCGAATGGGCCAAGGCGGCGGAGGACCGCAGCCGGCTCTGGCACGCCCGCGACAATACGCTCTATGCCGGCCTTGGCCTCCGACCCGGCGCGCGCGCCGTCATCACCGACGTCTGCGTGCCGATCTCGCGCCTCGCCGAATGCCTGACCGAGACGCGGCGGGATGCTGACGAACACGGCTTCACCGCGCCCATCGTCGGCCATGTCGGCGACGGCAATTTCCACATGCTGATCCTGGTCGATCCCAACAAGCCGGAAGAGATCGACCGCGCCAAGGCGCTGCAGGCCCGCATGGTCGCCCGGGCCATTGCGATGGACGGCACCTGCACCGGCGAGCACGGCATTGGGCTGGGCAAGATCGACTATCTCGCCGATGAGCTCGGCGCGGCCGTCGACATCATGCGGTCGATCAAGACCGCGCTCGATCCTGATGGCTTGATGAATCCCGGCAAGATCTTTGCGGGAGCGCACGCATGAGCACTGCGTCGCACAAGGCGGCAAGCCATGAGGACAATGCGACGCCGCTGTTGCAGCTGCGCGGCATCAGCAAGGAATTTCCCGGCGTCAAGGCGCTGGACGACGTCTCCTTCGCGCTCTATCCCGGCGAAGTGCACATGCTGCTCGGGGAGAACGGCGCGGGCAAATCGAGCCTGATGAAGGTGCTGTGCGGCGCCTACAGCGCCGATGCCGGTGAGTTCTTCTTTGAGGGCGAGAAAGTCACGATTTCCTCGACGGCGGACGCGCAAAAGCTCGGCATTGCCGTGATCTTCCAGGAGTTCTCGCTCGTCCCCTATCTCGATATCGCCCAGAACATCTTCCTCGGACGCGAGCCGAAGGGCCGCATCCCCGGCACCATCGACCGCCGCAAGATCCTGGCCGATGCCAAGCGCCTGCTCGACACGATCGGTTTCGACATCGATCCCTCCGTCATCGTCAACACACTTGGCGTCGCCCAGCAGCAGATGGTGGAGATCGCCAAGGCCATCAGCCAGAACGCCCGCATCCTGGTCATGGACGAGCCGACTGCCGCGCTCTCCGACCGCGAGACCGAACTCTTGTTCGCGCTGATCGCGCGGCTGAAGGCCGACGGCGTCTCCATCGTCTACATCTCGCACCGCATGGCCGAGGTGTTCGCGCTCGGCGACCGCATCACGGTCCTGCGCGATGGCCGCCGCATCGACGGCGTCAAGCCGGCCGACGTCACGCCCGACCAGCTGGTCCGGATGATGGTCGGCCGCACCGTCGACATGACCTATCCGCGCAATTTTGCCGACAAGCCCGGCGAGGTGCTGCTTCAGGTCAAGAACCTCACCGCGCCGAACGGCATCTCCGACATCAATATCGAGGTGCGCCGCGGCGAGATCGTCGGCCTTTGCGGCCTGGTCGGATCCGGCCGCTCTGAAGTCGCACGCGCGATCTTCGGCGCCGATCCGGTCGCCTCGGGCGAGATCGTGTTCGATGGCAAGCCGATCTCCGGCGAGCCTGATATCGCGGCCCGCCGCGGCATCGCGCTGATCCCGGAGAGCCGCAAGAGCGAGGGCCTCGCGCTGCTGCGTTCAGTCGGCGACAATCTCGTGGTCTCGGCGCTGCGAAAGCTATTCCCGAGCGGACTGTTCGATCCGCGCAGGAGCCAGCGCACCGCCGATGGCCTGATCCGGCAGCTTCGTATCGCGACGCCGAGCGCACGCCAGATCGTCGGCCTGCTGTCCGGCGGTAACCAGCAGAAGGTCGTGATCGGCAAATGGCTGGCGGCCGGGGCAAAACTCTTCATCTTCGACGAGCCGACCCGCGGCATCGACGTCGGCGCCAAGTCCGAGATCTTCGCGCTGATCGACCGGCTGGTCGCCGAAGGCGCGGCGGCCCTGATGATCTCCTCCGAACAGGTCGAGATCTGTCATGTCTGCGACCGCGCCTATGTGATGCGCGAGGGCCGCGTCGCCGGGCATCTGGCGCGCAACGAACTCACCGAGGAGAACATCGTGCGATTGGGGATGCATCATGCGTGAGGCCGCGGTCGTAGCTCAGCTCCATCCGCTGCAGCGCATTCCCGGCGTCGCCATCGTGCTCGGCGCGCTCATCGTTTTGTTCGGTGCCATTGCGCCCGGCTTCCTCACCCCGGCCAACCTGTCCAACGTGCTGGTGCAGTCGACCATCCTGACCATGCTGGCGCTGCCGATGACGCTGATCATCATGACCGAGGGGCTCGACCTCTCGATGGGCGCGGTGCTGACGCTCACCTCGCTCTGCGTTGCCGTCGTCTCGCTCGCGACCAAGTCGATGCTGCTGGGCCTTGGCGCCGGCGTCCTGGTCGGTGCGGCCTTCGGCACCGTCAACGGCTGGCTGGTCGCAATTCTGGGCATCCCGCCTTTCGTGGCGACGCTCGGCACCCTTGGCATGGCGCAGGGCCTGTCGCTGATCGTCTCCGACGGCCAGAGCGTGGTCGGCATCCCCCACAGCGTCCGCGATATCTATTCGGCGACGCTGGCAGGCATTCCCGTGCCGATCGTGCTGGCGCTCGTCACCTATGCCGTCTTTCACGGCCTGCTCTATCACACCCGCTTCGGCAGCTATGTGTTCGCGCTCGGCGGCAACAGGGAGGCGCTGCGCTATGCCGGACTCTCGCCCAACAAGCTATTGATCGCGGTCTACGCGCTCGGCGGCACCATGGCCGGCGTCGCCGGCCTCTTGATGACCGCGCGGATGAATTCGGGCCATCCGACCGCAGGCCTCGGGCTCGAGTTCGATGCAATCGCGGCAGTCGCGGTCGGCGGCACCTCGTTCGAGCGCGGCAATGGCTGGTTGCTCGGCACCCTGCTCGGCGTCATCGCCGTCGGCGTGCTGCGCAACGGGCTGAACCTGATCTCGCTGCCCTCCTCGGTGCAGGTCGCAAGCGTCGGCGTCCTCGTCATCGTCGCGCTGTTCCTAGACGGTCTCAGGAGCCGGGCATGATCGACATCACCAAGGAGGCGTTGTCGCCGCCACGTTCCTTTCTGTCCCAGGACGCGATCCAGCTGTTCTACCGCCTGCTCGCCGTGCTGCTGATCTGCGCCGTGCTGGCGGTTCTGAACGAGTCCTTCCTCAGCCTCGGCAATATCCTCAACGTGCTGCGCCAGGCGAGCCTCACCTTCTTCATCGCTTCGGGCCTGACCCTGGTCGTGCTGACCGCCGGCCTCGATCTGTCGGTCGGCGCCAATGTCGCGCTCTCCGCCTGCATCGCCGGGACCGTGATCCACACCACGGGATCCTCAGTGCTCGGCATCCTCACGGGCCTTGCCTGTGGCGGCATCGTCGGCCTGCTCAACGGCATCATGGTGACGGCGCTCCGCATCCCCTCCTTCATCGCCACCTACGGCATGCTCTGGGTGCTGAACGGCCTGACCTACTGGTACATGGCGGGCGAGACGCTGCACGGCTTCCCGGCCGGCTTCCGCCAGATCGGCAGCGGCTATTTGTTCGGCCTGCCGATCCCAATCTATCTGCTGCTGGTGTTTCTCGGCATCGGCACGCTGTTTGCCCAGCGCACGATCTGGGGCCAGGAAATCTATGCGATCGGCGCCAATCCGGTCGCCGCCCGCCTCTCCGGCATTCCGGTCGCGCGGCGCCTTCTGCTGGTCTACGCGGTATCAGGCACGATGGCGGGGCTCGCCTCGATCATCTTTCTGTCCCGCCTCAATTCCGCCGAGGCTGACATCGGCGAGAGCCTGACCTTGCCGGCGATCGCAGCCGTGCTGATCGGCGGCACCTCGCTGTTCGGCGGCGTCGGCACCGTGTTCGGCACCTTCATCGGCGCTCTGATCCTGACGCTGGTGCTGAACGGCATGAACCTCTTGTCCGTCAGCGCCAATTGGCAGCCGCTCGTCACCGGCATCATCGTGATCCTGGCGGTCTGGCTCGACATGAAGACCCGCCGCCGCGCGCAATGAGTTCTCAAGCAAGCCAACAAACCAAAATGGGGATGGAGACGATATGAAACGGAGACTGGGCTATCTCGCACTGCCGCTCATGATGGCAGCCGCATTCACGACGCAGGCGCGCGCCGACGGCGAGACCATCGCGGTGTTCACCAAGAACCAGACCAACCCGTTCTTCCAGACGGTGCGGGTCGGCGCCGACGCCATGGCGAAGACGCTGAACGCCAAGACGCTGCAGTACATTCCGACCAAGCCGGACTCGATCCCCGAGCAGCTCAGCCAGATCGAGGACGTCGTTGTGAAGAAGCCGAGCGCGATTGTCTTCACGCCTGTTGACTACAAGGCGATGGTACCGGGCGTGGAAAAGATCAACGACGCCAAGATTCCCGTCGTCAACATCACCGACCGTTCCGCCGGTGGCAAGTTCCTCTCCTTCATCGGTGCCGACGATTACAGCCTCGGGCTCGAAACCGCGCGTTTCCTGCTCAAGACGCTCGGCGGCAAGGGCAACATCGTCATCATCGAAGGCGTCAAGGGCTCGCTCACCAACGTCGATCGCGTCCGCGGCTTCAACGATGCGCTGAAGGAGAACCCGGGCGCCAAGCTGCTGGCCTCGCAGCCCGGCAACTACCAGCGGCTCCAGGCGCTCCAGGTGATGGAAAACCTGATGCAATCGAATTCGCAGATCGACGGCGTGCTCGCCGCCAACGACGCCATGGCGGTCGGCGCGATCGAGGCGCTCGACGGCGCCAACCGCAAGGCCCAAGTGATCGGCATCAACGGCACCAAGGAGGCAATCGACGCCATCAAATCAGGCAAGCTGCTCGCCAGCGGCGACTACAACGGCTTTTACCAGGGCTGCCTCGGCACCATGATGGCGATCCGCGCACTGCGCGAACAGCCCGTGATCGCCGAGGTCGTGCTGAAGCCGACCGTCATCACCAAGGACAATTACCAGCCCTTCGACCAGCCGCTCGAGCAGCGCACCTGCCCGACCTTCGAAGAGGCCAGCAAGCTCGGCGCCAAATAACCGAAGACAAAGGACCGAAGCCTGTTCGGATCAAACACCGGGACGGCTGATGACACAGCCGTCCCTCGAACATCCCCGGGGCGACGCATATGAGAGCGATTGTGGCCATCCTTCGAGACGCCCGCCGTTGGCGGGCCCTCAGGATGAGGCCCTGAGTGTGCGGCAGCTCTTTTTTTCGGGCGCCGATGCCGCTTAGCCTCATCCTGAGGAGACCGCGAAGCGGTCGTCTCGAAGGACGAGGCGCCCGCTCAGGTCACGCAAAATGCCATATGCGATTGCCCTGCAGAAATCACGGAGACATCATGCTGTTTGCCATCCATGCCATCGACCGCGCCGGCGCACTGCCGACGCGGCTGGCCAACTACGATGCCCACAAGACCTTCCTTGGCGACACCTCGCGCTTCGGCGTCAAGATCGTGATGTCGGGACCGCTGGTCTCCGACGACGGCGCCACCATGATCGGCAGCCTGTTCCTGATCGAAGCGCCCGGCCGCGCCGAGGTCGAAGCCTTCAACCGCGCCGATCCGTTCGCCGCGGCCGGCATCTGGGAGAAGGTGACGATCACGGGATTTTTGCGGCGGCAGGGCTGAGCAGGCCACACGCCGGGGAACACTTGTTGGGTGACCAGTTGACTGATGTCCGGTCACCCACGGACAACGGCCAAGATGCGGACCTTTGCTAAGGTCGCAGATGGGCCCAGAAGCTGACAATCAGTCGGGGCCTATGCGACCGTAGCGAAACTGGGCTAGAGTGTTGGCCATATTTCGGCGGCCATCTTTTCAGAATCTTATGACCAGCGACACCACCGAAGAGTTTTTCCAAAAATATGCGAGCGCGGCCGAGGCCATGGATGCTGAGGCGTTGGCGTCGATGCACATCGCGCCCTGTATCAAGGTCCACGCTGACGGGCGCATTGAATGCCTTCGTACTTCACGACGATATCCGTGCTTTCTTCGAGGTATTAGGAGCCAAGTACGCGGAGCGTGATCACGGTCATTCGCATCGGAGCGACTTACTCAAGACGCCGATCGGATCGGCCTCTGTGCTCGCATCATTGACATGGGAGCAGTTTCGAAAGGACGGAACCTTGTACCGACGCTTCCGTCGCTCTTGCAATCTAGTTCGCGCAGGAACCGATTGGAAAATTCTGGTCGCGATTGCTCATCGGGATTAAGGCCTTAGACCCCGGCAGAGCGTCAGCACCTCGCGGTGCCGCACATGTTGGCTTCGAGTGGATAGAAACAAACTCTCGGCCCCTGCGATATCTAATCTTTCGTGGCTCAATCCTCACCCGATGCAATCGCTGGTACACTTCGCAACCACAGTCGCCATTGGTCGCGCAACACTCGCTACCAAACGGACGCTACTCCCTACTTGAACCGGACTTTCCGGCCGGATCGCGCCAGCTTTGCGGCTGGCGCACCTATTCGATCACCAAGTCGGCGCGGGAGAGCAGAGGCTCCGGGATTGCGAGGCCCAGCGCTTTGGCAGTCTTGAGATTGATAGCGAGCTTGAACTTGATCGACTGATAAATCGGAATGTCGCCGGGTTTGGTTCCGCGCAGCACCTTGTCAACACAAGAGGCAAGGTATCGGTAGTGCTCAAGGCGATCCGGCGCGTAGGCGATAAAACCGCCGATCTCGACAATCTCAACCCACGGGAGCATTACGGGAAGTCTGTACGTTTCTGCCAATTCGACGATAAGCCGCCGACGCGTGAAATTTTCCGCATGGTCATTGAAGATAACGGCACCTACATGCCTCTGAGCCACCGTCGCGAATGCCCTGCGATAGTTAACCTCTTCGTGGCTTTCGAGAAAGGCCGGAAGGAGTTGGATGCCCAGACGCAAAGCTGCGTCTCGTATTGCCAAGCCAAATGAGTTGTCCCAAAAGGCGGGTTCTATAATGTAGCCGACTGTCGAAAGTGTTGGGATGGCCTCTTTCAATACCTCGAGGTGTTTCGCAAGGTATTGCGATCCAAAATCTGGAGTGGCTCCTGTAATGGAGCCTCCGGGGCGGGCCAAGCTGGCTGCAAAGCCCTGGGCGACCGGATCGCCCACGACTGCGACGATAGGGATCGTGTTCGAAACTGATCGAAAACTCTGCACCATGAGTGAGCCGAACGTCACGATCACCTCCGGCGCGGCGCGAACCACTTCTCGGGCAAGTTGCGCGTAGTGCTCGGTTTGGCCTCCGCCGCTGTAGCGCGCCACGGAAAGATTACGCCCTTCGACATAGCCCAGACGACGCAATTCTTCGAAGATCACTCGATAGAACGGATTGCCGCCGGTTTCACTCAATTCAGATAGAGGAGCGGATGGAGGAGCAAGGGCGATACGATAGACCCTCGTGGACTGCTGTGCACGCGCAACAAACGGCCAAGCCGTCCCGCCACCGATTGCCGCAATGAACTGTCGTCGTTTCATGTCCGCCCCCGGCCGAGCCAATATCCTATCGGCTCAAACAATCATCCGAAAGGGGCGTCGTATTTGGGCCATGTCTCTTGTGGGTCAAAGGCTGCCATCGGCGGCTCCACGATGGCTTTCGGCTCAGCCCTTGGAAGCGGACCGTACGAGGCCAAGGGAGGAAGTCAGCCCCGGGCCACAAGCGGTCATTGGTCCTTGTGAGGGCCAGCTTCCGTTTGCTACGTTTCGCCGGGCAATATCTTCAACTGCCGCTGCTCTTTCTCACCGCGACAATGAACCCCCGGGGGGCAGGATATGGCAATTCAGGTGTCGAACCAACCGGACGCTTTTCGGGACTTTGAGCGAAGCGGATGGAACGCGGTGTCCGAGGGTTACGAAGCTGTCTTTGGTCCGCTGACCGCGCAGTCGGTTGATGTCACGCTCGATGCAGCTGGAGTCATTGGTGGATGTGACGTGCTCGATGTCTGCACGGGACACGGCGTGCTGGCCCTGGCTGCTACCGAGCGCGGCGCGAAGGTATCCGCTATCGACTTCTCGGAGGCCATGGTTGCCGCTGCCCGTCGGAACGTTCCGTCGATGGATTGTCGCCAAGGGGACGCGCAAGATCTGCCATATCCCGATAATACGTTCGATGCCGTCGTTTGCGGCTACGGCATACTCCATGTGCCCGAACCGGACCGCGCTTTGGCGGAAATGCGTCGGGTTCTTCGTCCCGGAGGCCGCGTGGCGATTAGCGTTTGGGAACGACCCTCACCAGCCAACGGCTTCGGTCTCCTCTTGGGGATGGTGAAAGCTCACGGGCGTGTTGACGTTTCCCTGCCGCACGGGCCCGATTTCTTCCAGTTCGGCGAACCGGAGGATATGAAGGCCGCGCTTGCGCAAGCGGACTTCTCCGATGTCACCGCAACTACTGTGGTTCAGACGCTGCTGCTGAAAACGGCGACCGGATTGATCAATCTGCCGTTGCAGGGGGGAGTACGGATAAGGGCCCTTCTTCTTGCACAAGACAGCGCTGCTCTCTCGGCAATCAACATCGCCGTCGCTGAAGGAATGGATCAGCTATTCCGAAAGGGGGACGGCTTCCAGGTCCCCATGCCTGCCATTCTTGGAAGTGGGGTAAAGCCCGGCAGTAATAAGTTCCATCCTATCTCCAACTACTGACCGCTCAGGGTCACAACAGGGCGTCCCCGCGCGGTCCATCCATGGTCCGCTTCTCGCCAGAAGGCTGACATTCCGTTGCTTGCGACGGCAGCTAAGGGAGAGCCGGCATGCGTTCCGCTGTTCCGTAACAGGAGCAAATGCGGCGACTGCAGGCCACGTTGCCCCCCAACATGAAAAGCCCCAGTGCTTGGAGTCACTGGGGCGTTTCAACGACAATGAATTGGTAAAGCAATGACGCCTTTATAGCATCGCTCGCAGCGGCGCCTTGTGAACTGGTTCACACATGATCACGGCGTCCCGGGAAAAAGCCGTTCCGGTTGCTGACAGCATGACCGTCAGATCGGCGCATGAAGCCGCAGCCGAGCATAGCCGCCAGCACGGCGTCAGAGCCGAGATCAATCGAACCGGCCTGCAGGACGATTTGTCACACCCGCCCGGGCAGCTACCGCCGCCGCGACTTCCGCGGAAACAGCCGATCGCGGATGTAGCGCGAGGTGGCGGTCAGGCGCACCCCGCGCGGCTTCTGCCACGCGGCGCGGTCGAGCTCCTTCTTGTCGCCGATGGCGAGCCGGCCCTTGGCGCTCTTGGCGATGAAGATCGCATCGCTCATCTTGCGCCCCGAACGCTTGTTCTTCGCCTTCACCTCTTTCCAGAGGCTGAGCCGGCCGAGTTTCAGCTTCGGCAACTCTTCCTTGATCTCGCGCCGCAGGCAGGCCTTCTCGGTTTCTCGCGCGCGCTTGCGGCCGCCGGGGAACATCCACAGACCGTCCGACCGTCGCCTGACCAACAGAACCTTGCCGCGCCTGGCGGCCACCAGCTTGGAAGACTTCGCCATTCCTGTCGCAAACCGAAAAAAGAATCTGGCGCTATCGTAACTTGTCTATTCCATTAGACAAGTTTGATGGCCAATCCGGTTGCCACCGCCATCCGCAATTGTCCACATCCCGCAAGGCGCGACCCGGCTAGGTGACCTCGTCCTCTGCAAGTGGCGTCGCTTTCGGCTTCCGGATCTCGCTTCCGATCCACGCCGCCGCCATCTCCCAGGCCACCGACAGGATGATCGGCCCGATGAACAGGCCGACGATGCCGTGGGCGAGCGTGCCGCCGATCACCCCGACGAAGATCACGATGGTCGGCGTGTTGAGCCCGCGTCCCATCACCAGCGGCTTCAACATGGTGTCGATGAAGCCGACGACGACGAAGAACACGGTCAGCACCAGCGCCGTGGTGACGTCCTTGGCGGTCCAGATCCAGATGATGACCGGCAGCAGCACCAGGAACGCGCCGATCTGCACGATCGACAGCAGCAGAACGATGAAGGCGAGCAGGCCCGCGCTGGGTACGGCCGCGAGCTTGAAGCCGATTCCGGCGAGCAGCGCCTGCACGATGGCAACGCCGATCACGCCCTGCGCCACGGCGCGGATGGTGGCGCCGCCGAGCTCGAGAAAATGCTCGCTCTGCTCGGGCACGATACGGGACAGGAAACCGCGCCCGGCCGCAACCAGTCGCGGTCCATGCGGAAACAGGAAGCCCGCCACAAACACCGAGACCAGGAATTGCAGCGTGCCGAGGCTGGCATCGCCCGCGAGCACCAAAAGCGGTCCGGCGAGCGGCTGGAGGTAGGGTGCGACCTCGCGCAGCACGGCGCGGATATTGGTGTAGGCCTGGTCCCAGAGTTCATACAGCGTCGGGCCGATCACCGGCCACGACTTGATCGACTCGGGCGCCGCCTGAAGCGCGAGGTCGCCGGTCCCGAGCTGGTGCGCCAGCTCCCTGCCCCCGTCCACGGCGCTCACCCCGAGCCATGTTGCCGGGCCGAGCACGATGCCGAGGGTGACCAGGGTGAGGATCGCAGCCGCAGTCTTGGGCCGGCCCCCGAGGATCTTGGCGACCCAGCTGAACGCCGGATAGAACGCGACCGCCAGCACCGCGCTCCAGGTCAGGATCGGGATGAACGGCCGGATGATGTAGAGCGTCCACAGGATCAGCAGCGCCAGCAGGCCGAGCCGGATCACGAGCTGAATGACGTCCTCGCCCGTCAGGAGCTGACGCAGACTTTTCACAGGCACGGCTTTCCTTGCGGCATCAACGCGGGTTCCGGCGCTTGCGCGGGCTAGCGTTATTGCCAGCCCCGAGCCGGGCGTCAAGACGACCGGCGAATCCGGCCGCCTTGCCACAAGGCCGTCATGGGCGGCGCGGTTACGGCCGCAGCCGCAACCATGCCGCCCATGGACCGCGACCGGCAGAGCCGGGCCGCGCTCCCGTCCCGACCCCGCTGGCCGCAGCGCCATCGCCAAAATGCGGACCGACCGAGGGACGGACGCTTGTCGACATCGACGCACCGCCATTGCCAAAATGCGGTCCGATTGTCGGCCGGCTGACCGATGAGATCCCGGCATTGCTGCTGCCGAAATGCGGTCCGATTGCCAAGCCTCCACTCGATGTCGTTGCAGCTCCCGTCCCGAAATGTGGGCCGACGGCCGGCCGCAGAGGGATCGGCCGTGCATGGGCAGGTGCTGCAATTGATGCCGCGATGGTCGCCGTCACGGCGAACAGCGTGATGAACGTCTTCGCGGCATGAGGCAGGAGATTCCTAACGGCGGTTAACCGGATTTCCTTTGGTCGGTTTACGCCGATGCAAAGGCTCGCACCTAGGCTTCGCCGCAGGTCCCCAAAACACTTGCGGCGCAATGGCAAACAGCATCTGGACGATCGAAGAATTCACCTGCTCCGGTTGCGGCATGAACTACACCGCGACAAGGGAGGAGCATGCCGAGCCGCATGCCGGCAGCTTCAAATGCAGCATTTGCAGCGGCGAGGTGCACTCATGGTCGGGGAAGCATCATTTCTTCGGCTGGTCGGCGGTGAAGACCAGGCCCCCGGTGTTCGGCCGGCGCTGGGCCGGCGTGGAGTGGTAGGGTTGCGCGGCTGAACGAACCAGAATTGCTCGTTGCAGAGGACGATAGCGATCCTTTGATCATGGCAATTGCTGCGACATGAAAAAACTCGCGGCGGATTCCTCCGCGCGGGTATTACGAATTTCCGATGATGTCACTCTGCCAGTGTTTTGCCCGACGTGTCAAATCCGGCCGGGGCGATGCGTCGCGCCGGCGAGATATCTCCCGCTACTGTGCATGGGGTTGTTTTCAGCTTTTGCTTTGAGGGCGTCCGAACGGCAGCACTTTCGAGCCGGCCGCGTGCGATCAGACTGGTCCGGCAGCGAACGCTTTGCCATGGCACGAGGGATGAGGAACTGACGCTTCTGCCAAGCCGCGACACCGGCTACATTCCCCTCCCCGCCCCCGAATCCGATATCCAATGACCGCTCCCTTCGTCCCGCAGATCGCCCTCTATCGCAGCTGGCTCGCCGCGCAGCGCGGCCTCACCTTCGCTGACTACGAGGAGATGCGGCAATGGTCGGTGCGCGATCTCGATGCCTTCTGGCGCAGCATCTGGGACTATTACGATTTGCAGTCGCCGACGCCGTTTGCGGCCGTCATCGCCGAGCGCAAGATGCCCGGCGCGGTGTGGTTTCCCGGCGCCCAGGTGAACTATGCGCGGCAGGTATTACGGCATGTCGACGCCGCGCACGGCGCCGGCCTGCCTGCGATCGTCTCCAGCGGCGAGGACGGCAGGCTGACAGAGACCAGCTGGCCGGAGCTCAAGCGCAAGGCGGCCGCGCTGGCGCTGCATCTGAAGGACCAGGGCGTCCAGCCCGGCGACCGTGTTGCGGCCTATCTGCCCAACATCCCCGAGACCATCATCGCGTTTCTCGCGACCGCCAGCATCGGCGCCGTCTGGAGCCTCTGCGCGCCCGATATGGCCGCGCCTGCCGTGATCGACCGCTTCAAGCAGATCGAGCCAAAAGTGCTGATCGCCTGCGACGTCGTCACCTACGCCGGCCGCAAGCATGACCGCAAAGATGTCGTCGCCGAGCTCAGGCGGTCGCTGCCGAGCCTCGAACACGTCATTCTGCACAGCGACGCCGGCGGGCCGGACGCGCCCGACGCCCTGCTCTCGGACATCACCGCAAGGACGAATGCCGCGATCGACACCTTCGAGCCGATCTGGCTGCCGTTCGATCATCCGCTCTGGATCGTCTATTCCAGCGGCACCACCGGCCTGCCGAAACCGATCGTGCACGGCCATGGCGGCATCGTCATCGTCGTGCTGGCGCTGCTCGGCCTGCACAATGACATCGGCTGCTCCTATCATCCAAACTCATTTGGCGAGCGCTATCACTGGTACTCGTCGACCGGCTGGATCATGTGGAACAGCCAGGTCGGAGGCCTGCTGAGCGGCACCACCTGCTGCATTTTCGACGGCAGTCCCGGCGGCACCAAGGACAAGCCGGACTGGTCCACGCTGTGGCGTTTCGTGGCGCAATCGAAAGCGACCTTCTTCGGCGCGGGTGCAGCGTTCTTCGCCAGTTGCGCCAAGGCCGAGATCGATCTCGCGACTGTCGGCGACCTGTCGCGACTGCGTTGCCTCGGCTCGACCGGCTCGCCGCTCAGCGCCGACACCCAAGCCCGGTTCAACGCGCGCTTCGCCGCGCTGTCGAAGACCAACGGCAGCAAGGCGCAGGCCGACATCTGGTGGGCGAACATTTCCGGCGGCACCGACTTCGCCGGCGCCTTCATCGGCGGCCACAGGGAATTGCCGCAAACGCCGGGCGCCATGCAGTGCCGCCTGCTCGGCGCTGCCGTCGAAGCCTTCAGCGAACAGGGGCGCGCCGTGATCGACGAGGTCGGCGAGCTCGTCTGCACCGAGCCGATGCCGTCGATGCCGCTGTATTTCTGGAACGACAAGGGCAACGCGCGCTATCTCTCGAGCTATTTCGAGACCTATCCGGATAATTTCGACGGCAGCGGCCGCGGACCGGTGTGGCGGCATGGCGACTGGCTCAAGGTCAACCTAGATGGCTCCTGCGTGATCTACGGCCGCAGCGATGCGACGATCAACCGGCACGGCCTGCGCATGGGCACCAGCGAGCTCTATTCCGCGATCGAGGCGCTGCCGGAGGTGCTCGACAGCCTCGTCGTCGACCTCGAATATCTCGGCCGTGACAGCTACATGCCGCTGTTCGTGGTGCTGCGCGAAGGTGTTGCCTTCGACGACGCGATGCGGACCAAGATCAACAAGGCGATCGAGGCCGGCTTGTCACGCCGCTTCCTGCCCAACGAGATCTTTGCGGTCGCCGAGATTCCGCGCACATTGTCGGGCAAGAAGCAGGAGCTGCCGATCAAGAAGCTCCTGCTCGGCCAGCCCGTCGAGAAGGTCATCAACAAGGAGGCGATGGCCAATCCGGCCTGCCTCGACTGGTATCTCGCCTTCGCACGCGACTATCTGGCGCGGAACAAGGCGTGACAGGAAATCGGCCGAATTGCGCATGTCGCGTTTGGACTCCGTTCACCGATCGTCGCTAGATCGGGCAGGATCTTCCGCAACGAACATGTGCCATGGCCGACCTCAACGCCGTCCTCACCAGGCTCAACGACCGCCTGCTCCGCCTCGAAGGCGAACTGTTCGTGCTGCGCTCGCTGGCGCGCGCGACGCTGACGGCGGGCGACGATCACGCCGCGCGCATGCGCAAGCTGGTCGAGGCTGCAAAAGTCGCACTGGACGACGAGGCCAAACGCGAGCTCGACAAGCCGACGCGCAAATATGTCGATGCGGCGACCGCGCTGGTGGAAGAGCTGCTGGTCGAGCCGACGCCGGCGCGGCCGCTATTCACCGTCATCGACGGCGGCCGGCGCGACTAAGCGCGTCAGGTCGGAGGCGCCGTGCCGGAATCGCTGGATTCAGCCTTCAGCCGGCTGAGACCTTTCTCGATGATCGCAATCTCCTCGTCGATCTTGTCGATCGGTAGGCTGAAATCGTAACCGCCTGACTTGCTCTTCAGATCGACAGCGAGCCGCTGCCTGTGCATCATCAGCTCGTCGAGGCCACGGCGGTTCTTCAGCCTCACGTAGGCGTCCACGATCTGCTCAATTGCGTTCGCCATGACATCGGTCCCCGCAAAAATGCCCGCGCGACGGCGGGACATTTTTGTGTCGCGGTACGCAATACAAATCCGCGACGGATTCGTCGATACGACAAGCAAGTTGAGAACGGGTTACCGTTTGATGATTTCGTGATCGCCGGAATTAAAAAGCCGCTGGCAATCACGCCAGCGGCCCAAGCCGGGTTCGAAAACGGATCCGGAATGAAATTTAGCCAGCCCCGGTAAGCTCACGTTCTAACGCCGCACAACGGATTCCGTCTGTCGGAAACGAAACACAGGAACCGGCACCTTGATCATTTGTGGCCGACCGTTGCCGCACGGCAACGCTAAAGCGGGATGGGGTTAGGTTGAATCGATTTGGGATTGAACGAAGCCGCTGGCGCGGCATGTAGGGAGTCATAGCAAGGATTGCCTCCTGTCTGAGAGGATTGCGGGTTTTCGCAGCCCAACCCTTTAGACAGGAGGTTTTCCGATGGCTGAGATCAGCCCACTTCGCCGCCGCATGATCGAGGACATGACGGTCCGCAATCTGTCACCGGCGACGCAGCAATCCTACCTCAACGCCGTAGCGAAGTTGAGCCGATATTTCGGTCGTTCTCCCGACCGCCTCGACCTGGAGGATATCCGTGCCTTCCAGGTTCATCTGGTTGCGACGGGGATGTCCTGGCCGGCGCTGAACCAGATCGTCTGCGCACTGCGGTTCTTCTACGGTGTGACGCTTGGTCATGACACCGTTCCGGAGCGCATCGCCTATGCGCGTAAACCGCGCAAACTGCCGGTCGTGCTGAGCGCCGACGAGGTCGTGCGCTTCCTGGAAGCGATCCCAAGCCTCAAGAGCCGTACCGCGTTGACCACCGTCTATGCCGCAGGCTTGCGCGTATCGGAAGTGGTCCTCTTGAAGGTTGTCGACATTGATAGCCAACGGATGTTGATCCGGGTCGAGCACGGCAAGGGCGGCAAGGACCGTTACGTTATGCTCTCGCCGCAGCTTTTGAGGATTCTGCGGACGTATTGGCGGCTCACTCGGCCAAAACGATGGCTATTTCCCGGCCGCGACGACGAGCGTCCGCTCGTCCCGAACGTGCTGCACGCCGCCTGTCGTTCAGCCTGTGCTGCGGCTGGCTTGAGCAAGTCGGTGACAGTGCATACGCTGCGGCACACATTCGCGACCCATCTCCTGGAGAACGGGGCCGACGTGCGCATCATCCAGGTGCTGCTCGGCCATGCCAGTCTGGCCAGCACGGCGCGCTATACCCAAGTCGCCACAAAGACCATCAGCAATACGCCAAGTCCGCTTGACCGACTCCGCCTGGAGGTCGTGCCGCCCGGCTGAGCGGACCTGATGGCTCCGGTTCTGGAAGTGGCGGATATCTTCTGCCGCCACGGCGAAGCGTTTCGGCAAGCCCGTGCCGAGCATTTGGGCCGCGTCGAGCGGCGCGTCATGGGCGCGATCACGGCATGCCGGACGGCTGTGCTCGGCGGCCACGTCGAGCAGTGCGATGACTGCGGCGCCACACGGATTGCCTACAACTCCTGCCGCAATCGGCATTGCCCGAAGTGCCAGGGCTCGGCGCGCGTGCAATGGCTCGCCGAACGACAGGCCGAACTCCTTCCCGTGCCGTATTTCCACGTCGTCTTCACCATGCCGGCCCCCGCCGGAGAGATAGCCTTTCAGAACAAGGCCATCGTCTATGCCATCCTGTTCCGCTGCGCGGCCGAGACGCTCGCCACCATCGCGGCCGACCCCAAGCATCTCGGCGCTCAGCTCGGTGTGACCGCCGTCCTCCATACCTGGGGCCAGACGCTGCAACACCATCCGCATATCCACTGCGTCGTGCCTGGTGGTGGACCTTCACTCGACGGCACACACTGGGTCGCTTGCCGGCCCGGCTTCTTCCTGCCGGTGCGCGTCCTCTCCCGGCTGTTCCGCCGTCTGTTTCTGCTAGAGCTCCAAGCTGCCTTCGCGGCTGGCCAGTTGGGCTTCTTTGGCGATCTCGTCCATCTCGCCGATCCCGCCGCATTCGCCGAACGCCTCGCTCAACTTCGACGGACCGACTGGGTCGTCTATGCCAAGCCGCCATTCGGCGGGCCCGAACAGGTGCTGGCTTATCTCGGCCGCTACACGCATCGCGTCGCCATCGCCAACAGTAGGCTGATCTCGCTTGCCGACGGCAAGGTGAGCTTTTCCTGGAAGGACTATCGGCAGAATCGTCAAGCCAAAGTGATGACGCTTAATGCCGATGAGTTCATTCGTCGCTTTCTCCTCCACACCCTGCCGGACGGCTTCCACCGCATCCGCCACTATGGCTTCCTCGCCAATGGCGGACGCAACGATAAAATCGCCCTCTGCCGTCAACTCCTTGCTGTCCGCAACGCTCCGACTGATCAAGAAGCCGGCGACGATCCCCTCACCAAATGTGAGATCCCCGTCTGCCCGCATTGTGGCGGCACCATGCGGCGCGTCGATGTCGTCCCACGAGCCTGCGCCCGCGACCATCCGTTTCGTTGTGATACGTCATGACCAGCGCCTGCACTATCCACCCCTTCCGTGATCACCTTCGCGGTGGCAACGTCCGAAGTCGCCGTGGCCGCGCTCGTCACCGCTCACCCCGCCAATCGTTCGGCCGCGCATCCCAGCGCAACAAATCCCTCGCGGCATCGCGCCCACTGCCCGATCAATCGGGCCGCTCACACCTGCTCAATGTCTCGCCGACGCGCGGCGACCACAGGCGCACCTTCTCCGCAACTGCACCGGCTGCACTATCGCCATAGTGCCCGCAACTCCGCGGCTTCGTTCAATCCAGCTTCTATGAGGTCGCACGCTACGACTGCGCGCGCGGCTTAAGTCTGCCCCGCGACCTCACAGAACCCTCAAGATTCCCAAATCAGCGTATTCCTGATTCACCATGCTGGCTGGGCAGGAGGCCAGCATGGATGGGCAAGCCTTACTCTTTGGATCTTCGAAAGCGCGTCGTGGCTGCGATCGAGGGCGGGATGTCCCGTAATCAAGCTGCCAGGCAGTTTGGAGTGGCGATCAGCACGGCCATCGGCTGGATGCAGCGGGTCGAGGAGACCGGCAGTGTTGAGCCTGGCCAGATGGGCGGCCACAAGCCGAAGGCAGTCTCGGGAGAGCATGCGGTCTGGCTGTCGCAGCGGATCAAGGACGGTGATTTCACCATACGCGGGCTCGTTGCCGAGCTTGCTGGACGCGGCCTGAAGGTCGACTACCACTCGGTCTGGGACTTCGTGCATGCCGAGAAGCTCAGCTTCAAAAAAAAGCGTGGCGGCTGGCGAACGCGATCGTCCCGAGGTGGCGCGGCGGCGAGCCCAGTGGGCAAAGTATCAAGGTCGCGTCGAAGCTGAGCGGCTGGTCTTCATCGACGAGACCTGGACGCGGACCGATATGGCCCCCTTGCGGGGATGGGCGCCGCGCGGGCACAGACTTCCCGCCAAGGTTCCCCACGGCCGCTGGAAGACCATGACCTTCCTGGCGGCCCTGCGCCACGACCGGATCGATGCGCCATGGTTCATCGAGGGGCCGATCGATGGCGTGAGCTTTCGCACCTATGTCGAGAAGGTTCTTCTGCCCGTCCTTCGACCCGGCGATATCGTTGTCTTGGACAACCTCGGCAGCCACAGGAGCAAAGCAGTTCGCCAGCTCATCCGTTCGGTCGGAGCCAGACTCTTCTTCCTGCCAAAATACTCGCCCGACCTGAACCCGATCGAACAAGTCTTTGCCAAGCTCAAGCACCTGCTCCGCAAAGCGGCCGCGCGAACCGTCGACGCGGTCTGCGCCGCAATCGGCCACGCACTCGACGCCTTCACACCTGAGGAATGCGCCAACTACCTGAAAAATTCAGGCTATCGAACTTAATGCCATCACGCTCTAGTCGACGACGCAAAAATACGTCCGCGGCGGCCTGCGGTAGGCGCTGTAGCGATAGTGCGGCCTGTAGGCATAGCCGCGATAGATCGCCGGCGGCTCCTCGCCGTAATAGGCGCCGTGGTAGAAATTGTAAGGAATACCGTCAGCGCAGCGATAGGCATCCCATGTCGGGCCGATGAAGGGCGCCACACCGATCTCGGGCGGGACCGCCGGGTACGGTCCGCCGGCATGGGCCGGAGCGGCCGCAATCAGGACAGCGAGAGGGACAATCCACGCGTGACGCATCTGCTCGCTCCCGGCAGGTCGCAATGCACGCATGGAAGCACCGGATCAGCCGCCAACGCAATCGCCGAGTTCATTGCCGCCACGCCCTTCGCATTGTTGATAACCGGCGCAAATGCCGCGCGGGTGGTGACAGGACGGCCGGACGTGTTATCGGGGGATAACGCAGCTGCGAGACGGATTGGACACCCATGCGCATTACCCTCGTCGGCTCCCGCCATTTCGGCGTGACCACCCTGAACATGCTCCGCGAGCACGGCGTGGGGATCGTGCGGGTCGTGGTGGCCGATGCAGAGGACCGCCTGGCTGCGGCCGCCAAGGCCGCCGGCATCGAGGTGGTGGTGCAGGCCAATCCCAAGCTCGTGGTGGCCTCCGAGATTGCCCCGGACACCGACCTGATCATCACCGCCCACAGTCATGCCCGGATCGGCAAGGACGCGCTCGCAGCCAGCAAGCTCGGCGGGATCGGCTATCACCCCTCGCTGCTGCCACGCCATCGCGGCAAGGCCGCCGTGGAATGGACCATCAAGGAAGGCGATCCCATCGCCGGCGGCACGATCTATCATCTCGCCGATCGCATGGACGCCGGCGCGATCGCCGCCCAGGACTGGTGCTTCGTCAGGAAGGGCGAGACCGCCCGCGAACTCTGGGAGCGTGCGTTGGCGCCGCTCGGCCTCAAGCTGCTGGCTGACGTGATCGACTACGCCAAGGTCCACAAGGCGCTGCCGGCCAAGGCCCAGGACGAGCAATTCGCGACCTCGGCCCCAAGCCTCTCGTGAGCCCTGTCCCCTTTGAGTCTCCTGTCGCGTTAACGCAAAGGGGCGTTGATTTCACTTCGAAAATCGGAGTCAAAAACGCAAATAAACCATTGTTTCCACAGGAACAATTTTCGACTTTGCATTGCACCAAATTTCCGTCACATTTCTTCCGAATAAGCGTCAGCATATCAGACAGATTCAAGGACGGAATTCATGCGTTTTGCTCGCATCGCGGCGTTCTGTGCCGCATCAGTTTTTATCGCCACCCTCGCCGCCCCCGCCATCGCCCAGACCCCCTATGACGGCAATTGGCAGGTCACCATCGTGACCAAGACCGGTTCCTGCGAGCCGACTGCAAGCTCCATGCTGACGGTTGCCGACGGCAAGATCACCGCGCCCGGCGCTAACGTTTCCGGCACCATCGGCAGCGGGGGACTTGTGAAAGTTTCGATCAATGGTGCATATGCCAACGGTCAACTCAACGGCAACGCCGGATCGGGGAAGTGGAATGGAGCATCTGCAGGCATACCGTGCAGCGGGCGGTGGGAAGCATCGCGCCAATAAATCAAACTCGGCTCGCGCCTGGAACCGGCGGCTGCTGATCGCGGCCGTCGTTTTGTTTACGGCAGGAATTGCCACCACTGAAAGCAAGGCCCAATCGGGCCCGTTCGCTCCGATGGCGGGGAGCTGGAGCGGCGGCGGCACCGTCAGCCTCGAGGACGGATCGACGGAGCGGATCCGTTGCCGGGCCAAATACGCCCCGATCGGCCCTACGATGGAAATGACGCTGACTTGCGCCAGCGACGCCTATAAATTCATCCTCTCCGCGAACGTTCAGTCGGCGGGTAATACCATTACGGGAAGCTGGAGCGAGTCCAGCCGCAACATCTCCGGCTCGCTCCAGGGCCGCGGCGGCGGTGGAAACTTCGAGGTGGTCGCCTCGGCCGCCGGCTTCAACGCCAACATCGCGCTGAGGACGAGCGGCAACAAGCAGACCGTGACGATGCGCGCGGACAGCCAGTTCCGCGGCGCCAACATCTCGATGTCGAAGTAGGCCGTTACTGACGCGACAATCGATCCGGCGACCTCGCCGGATCGATTTTTTTATGCGGCAGGCACGAATGCCGCGACTTCGATCGCGACCTTGGCAGCTCGGGAATTTGCGCCCGAGCGTCGCCTTCCAGACCACACCAATGGCGGCGCCTGCGGCCTCATCTTCGCGCTGCACTGCCTTAACGCGCCGCTACGCATCGGTGCATCCGCAGATTTGGCCGTTGCAAACGCGGACGATGTCGCCGATACCGGCGTCCCCTCAGCTTCAATCTCCTGTCCCGCGCCGATGAGCACAACACCGTCCAAAACGATGGCCGCGCTATGGATGGCCGGATGGCTGTCGCTGATGCTTGTCATGGCGGTCGCGGGGCGCGAGACCACGCGCGATCTGAGCGTCTTTCAGATCATGGAGGTCCGCTCGCTGATCGGATTCACGCTGCTGCTACCGATCATCTACCGGGCTGGCGGCTTCAAGGCGGTGGCGACCAAACGCCTGCCCCAGCACCTCGCGCGCAACGGCGTGCACTATTTCGCGCAGCTCGGCTGGTTCTATGCATTGACGCTGATCGGGATCGGTCAGGTCGTCGCGATCGAATTCACGATGCCGATCTGGACGGCGCTGCTCGCCGCAACCTTCCTCTCCGAGCGCATGACCGGCTGGAAGATCGCCGCCATCGTGCTCGGCATTGTCGGCGTCGTCATGATCGTGCGGCCCGCCACGGGCGAGATCAATCCGGGCCAGTTGATCGCGCTCGGGGCCGCGATCGGCTTCAGCATCTCCATGGCTTTGGCAAAATCGCTGACCCGGACCGAAAGCGCATTGTCGATCCTGTTCTGGATGATCGTGGTGCAGATGGTCGTCGGCCTGCTGCCGACGCTCTACGTCTGGAGCTGGCCGTCAAGCGTCCTCTGGGGCTGGCTCTTCGTGATCGGAGTGTGCGGCACTTTCTCGCACTATTGCCTCGCCAGCGCGCTGCGCTACGCGGATGCCACGATCGTGGTCCCCATGGACTTCCTGCGGGTTCCTCTCACCGCGACGGCCGGCTGGCTGCTCTATTCCGAGCGACTCGATAGCTGGACCGTCCTGGGCGCGGCCTTGATCCTGTTCGGCAATCTCCTGAATTTAAAGCCGGTCGCGCCGGTTCCCGCCCGCGCGCAGTGAACCCGGACACGGTCTGGCGCGACACAACAAAGTGGTCGAGCGTGATTTGGATCACGTTGGAGCGGGCATTCCCAGCGTGCACATTCGGCCACACAGCAACGGGTTGAACGAAACGTCCTGCCGTTTTGGTGGCGTGAAGTCGGGCACTTCGTGTAGCTTCGTCGCCAATTTGTTGCTGCCTGCAATTCGATTCTGGGGTTTCAGATGCGCACTCTCACCATCATCGTTTCGCTGATGTGCATGGCGCTGTCGATCAGCGCCGCGAAGGCCGACCGACGCGTTGCTTTTGTCGTCGGCAACGGCGCCTACAAGAATGTCGCGCAATTGCCGAACCCGCCGATCGACGCCAAGGCGATGGCATCGACGCTGCGCAATGTTGGTTTTGAGGTGATCGAAGGCTCCAACCTGACCCGCGACCAGATGACCGAGAAGCTACTCGATTTCGGCCGCAAGGCGCAGGGCTCCGACATCGCGGTGTTCTACTATGCCGGCCACGGTATCGCCGTCGGCGGCACCAACTATCTCCTGCCCGTCGATGCCGACATCAAATCGGAGATGGACGTCAAGCTCGGGGCTGCCATCAATATCGACCTGACACTCGACCAGACCATGGGCGATGCCAAGGTCAAGCTGGTGTTCCTCGACGCCTGTCGTGACAATCCGTTCGCCGCCAAGATCAAGTCGAACTCTGCGACCCGCAGCGTCAATGTCGGCAGTGGTCTCGCCGAGATGAAATCCGGCGAAGGCACGCTGATTGCCTTCGCCACCGGCCCGGGCCAGACCGCGCTCGACGGCCAGGAGGGCAACAACAGCCCATTCACCCGCGCGCTGATCGACAATATTGCCAAGCCCGGCGTCGAGATCCAGCAGGCGATGACGGCTGTACGTGCCCAGGTCAATGAGGAGACTCACAAGGGCCAGCTGCCCTGGGGCCACACCAATCTGATCGGCGCCGTCTATCTCAACCAGGCGCCGACGACCCAGGTCGCGAACGCAGCACCGACAGCAACCGCCGTGCCGGCCGCAGCGGCCGGCGGCTCCGAGGCTGAAGTCGAGTTCTGGCGCTCGGTGAAGGAATCCAACAAGGCGGAGGAGCTCAACGCCTATCTCTCCGCCTATCCCAACGGCCAGTTCAAGCCGCTGGCGCTGGCACGGCTCGCGGCGATCCAGAACGGACCGTCGACCACGACCCGCAATCTCAATGCCGGCGTCGATCCCGCGACCTTCACCGACGACGCCAGTCAGCTTACCGAAGACCAGATCGGCCTGAACAAAGGGCAGCGTCGCGACGTGCAGCGCCGCCTCAACGGCCTCGGTTTCGACACCAAGGTTACGGGTGTGTTCAACGATGAGACCCGCTCGGTGCTGAAGCGCTGGCAGGCCGCCCGCGGCTATCCATCGACGGGCTTCCTCAACAGGCTCCAGCACAACGCCCTGCTCTCGGAGATCGTGGCGTCGACGACGACCGCAAGCGAAGACAGCCCGAAGCCGGCCCGGCGCGCCGGTCCCGCCCCGGCGCAGAGCGCACCAGTTCAGCATCGCAACAGCGGTGGCGACGCCGCCGGCGCGGCCTTCGTGGGCGGCGTGGTCGGCGGCATGATGGGCGGAATGTTCCGCCACTGAGCCGCGAAGCTCTCGATCGCAAATACAAAAGCCCGGCTCACGCCGGGCTTTTTCGTGGTCGATCTGACCAAAGCACCTACTTCCCCGCAGCCTTCCGCAGCGCCTCGTTGATGCGGTCCTGCCAGCCTGGGCCGCCCTCCTGGAAGAACTCCAGAACGTCCTGATCGATGCGCAGCGTGACCTGCTCCTTAATGCCGGGTGCCACGTTCTGCTTCGGCAGCGGTGCGGCCACCTTGGCCGTCACCTTCTTGAATGCCGCCTCGGCTTCGGTGCGCGCGTCGCCCAATGTCCGCGGCCGCCTTGGTTGATCCGCCATCTCTCAGATCCCTTCAAACAATGCCGTCGAAAGATAGCGCTCTGAGAATGACGGCACGATAGCCAAAATGGTTTTTCCCGCAGCTTCCGGCCGCTTGCCGATCTCGAGCGCGGCGGCGATCGCGGCACCGGAGGAGATGCCGCCCGGAATACCCTCATGCCGCGCCAGCGCCCGCGAGGTTTCGATTGCTGTCGTCGAGTTGATCTTCACGATCTCGTCGATCACGGAGCGGTCGAGGATGTCGGGCACGAATCCCGCGCCAATACCCTGGATCTTGTGCGGCGTGTGCTGGCCGCCCGACAGCACCGGGCTCTCCTCGGGCTCGACCGCCACCACGCGCAACGACGGCTTGCGCGGCTTCAGGACCTGACCGACACCGGTGATGGTGCCGCCGGTGCCGACGCCCGCGACGAAGTAGTCGATCTTGCCTGATGTATCGTTCCAGATCTCCTCTGCGGTGGTGCGGCGATGGACCTCCGGATTGGCGAGGTTCTTGAACTGCTGCGGCATCACCGAGTTCGGAGTCGTCTTCAGGAGCTCTTCGGCCGCGGCGATCGCGCCTTTCATGCCTTGCGCGGCGGGCGTCAGCACCAGTTCGGCGCCGAGAAAAGCGAGCATCTTGCGCCGCTCGATCGACATGGACTCCGGCATCACCAGCTTCAACCGGTAACCGCGCGACGCCGCGACGAAGGCGAGCGCAATGCCGGTATTGCCTGAGGTCGGCTCGATCAGCACGGTGTCGGGCTTGATGATGCCCGCCTTCTCCATGGCGATGATCATGGCCGCGCCGATGCGGTCCTTCACGCTCGCGGCCGGATTGAAATATTCAAGCTTTGCCAGAATGGTCGCGCTGACGCCGTGCATGCCCGGCAGCCGCCGCAGGCGCACGATCGGCGTGTCGCCAAAAGCCTCGACGATCGAGTCATAGACGCGGCCGCGGCCGGGTTGGTGCGCTGCACCAGTGGTGGACGATGCGTCCATGATGAACTCCCTATGGCAATAGTTTGCGCTTCTATCGCAGCGCTTGCGCAGTTACGGACAGCTTGTGACGACACGCAAGCAACAATGCGGCACATGTTAAATACGCTGCATCGCAAAATCGCGTGAGCTCCAATTATCAGAAAAGCAACGCATTTGTGTTGCGACCTCGTCAACTGATTCTGCTTATGTTAGACTTAGGTCTCGAAGCAGGGAGGTCACCACGATGTCAGCAGTTGCTGAAGTGTTGTCGACCGTCGCACCAAGGCGTGATCCGCGTTGCAGCGAGTTGCCCACCTGTCCCGTCTGCGCCGACTCCATGGTCGCCGCCGAAGCCTCCGCCTATGTCTCGGACCACATGATCAGCTATCTCTGGACCTGCGACAATTGCGGCTACGGCTTCGTCACCAAGCACGCCGTCAAGCAGCGGATCGTGTGCAACTGACCCTTGATCGATCTAGCGCGGGGCGATGTCGCCCCTCGCCCAGTCCTCGCGCGTACGCTGATAGAACTCATCGAACGTTCCGCCTGCAATCGCGTCCCTGATGCCCTGCATCAGGAACTGGTAGTAAGCGATGTTGATTTCGGACAGCAGCATCGCCCCCAGCGTTTCGCCTGCCTTGACGAGATGGTGCAGATAGGCACGTGCGCAATTGCGCGCCGACGGCCATGAACTCTCTTCATCGAGCGGACGCGGATCGTCGGCATGGCGCGCGTTGCGCAGATTGACCTGGCCGAAACGCGTGAAGGCGACGCCGTGGCGGCCATTGCGCGTGGGCATCACGCAATCGAACATGTCGACGCCACGCTTCACCGCCTCGAGAATGTCGTCGGGTGTGCCGACGCCCATCAGATAGCGCGGCCGGTCGGTCGGTAGCCGCGGCGCGGTCTCGTCGATCATCGCCAGCATGACGGCCTGCGGCTCGCCGACGGCAAGGCCGCCGATCGCATAGCCGTGGAAGCCGATCTCGACGAGGCCTTGCGCGCTCGCGTGGCGCAGCTCCGGCACGTCGCCACCCTGCACGATGCCAAACAGCATGTAGCCTTCAGGCGCGCTCTCGAAGGCGCGCTTGCTTCGCTCGGCCCAGCGCAGCGACAGGCGCATCGCACGGTCGATGTCGTCGCGCCCCGCCGGCAGCCGCACACACTCGTCCATCTGCATCGCAATGTCGGAGCCGAGGAAGCGCTGCACCTCGATCGAGCGCTCTGGCGACAACTCGACCTTGGCACCGTCGATATGGGAGCGGAAGGTGACAGCCTGCTCGCTGACCTTGCGCAAATCAGCCAGCGACATCACCTGGAAGCCGCCGGAATCCGTCAGCATCGGCCCGTTCCAGCCTGTGAACCGCTGCAATCCGCCGAGCGCGTGGATGCGCTCCGCACCGGGACGCAGCATCAGATGATAGGTGTTGCCGAGCACGATATCGGCGCCGGCATCGCGCACTTCGCGCCAGTGCATGCCCTTCATGGCGCCGGCGGTTCCGACCGGCATGAAGGCAGGGGTCCGTACCACGCCGTGGGGCGTGGTCAGGCGACCCGTGCGCGCGGCGCCATCGGTGGCGAGCAGCTCGAAATGATTGGGTAGAGCGGTATCAGCAAGATTCATGGCGGTGCTTATTGCGTGTCGCGGCAGCCCGATCAACCCGCGCGGTGCCCCAGACCGGGACATCGTTGACGTGGACGTGATCGGCTCCGCGGCTTGATGAACAAAACGATACAGTATAGTTTCATAGTGGGGGCTGGACGAGACGCCGCGGCAACATTGCCGGCGGCCGCAGATGCGTGATCATCAGCCACCGACCGATGCCCCTCCCCACATGCTCGACTGAGATGTCCACGTCCTCGGATGGATGGACGAAGCGGACAGGCGCCCGCCTGATCAGGTCGCTGGCGCTGGTGTGCAGCCTGGCGCTCACTGCCTGCACCTCACTCCCCCGCACGCCCTATACGGCGGCCGACGCGAGCAGCTCGCGGGTCCTCGATATCGACGGTCTCAGGCGCTATGCCGACGAGCCCGTCACCAAGTTCAGCTTCGAGCAGGACAAGGCGACCGGGAGCCGAACCTATCTGGCGCTCTCGGGCGGCGGCGCCGATGGCGCCTATGGCGTCGGCGTCCTGAACGGCTGGACTGCGGCCCACAACCGCCCGACCTTCTCCGTCGTATCAGGCGTGAGCACCGGCGGCCTGATCGCACCGTTTGCCTTCCTCGGATCTCAATATGACGACACCTTGAAGGAGCTCTACACCAGCGGCATCGCCGAGAGCCTCTTGAACGATCCCAGCATCATCCGCGTGCTGTTCGGCTCGGGCCTGTTCGGCAACACACGGCTGCGCGAGCTGGTGGCACGCTATGTCGGGCCGGAGATCCTGGCGCAGGTCGCGCGCGAGAACGCCAGGGGCCGTCGGCTCCTCGTGGTCACCACCGATCTCGACACCCAGCGCACCGCGATCTGGGACATGGGCAAGATCGCCGCGGTCGGCACGCCTGAGGCGCTCAAACTGTTTCGCGACGTGATGGCGGCCTCCGCCAGCATCCCGCTGGTGTTTCCGCCGATCCTGATCGAGGCCGAAGGCCAGGGCCGCAGGTTTCAAGAGATGCATGTCGACGGCGGCGTGACGGCCCCGGTGCTGACCTTGCCTGAGGCCTTGCTGCTCCAGGGACGCCTGCCGGGCAACGCGAAGATGGACATCTACATCCTCGTCAACAAGAAGATCGAGCGCAACTTCGAGCTCGTCGCCAACAGCACGATCGACGTCGCCTCACGCAGCCTGTCGTCGATCACGCAGTCGCAGACGCGCTCGATCATCTTCTCGACCTATGATTTCGCCAAGCGCAACAATCTCGGCTTCCATCTTTCCTATATCGAGCGCGATTATCCGGCGCCGCCTTCCGAAGGCTTCGACACCGCCTATATGCGGGCGCTGTATCAATACGGATACGAGAAAGCGGCCAGCGGCCAGGCCTGGAGCTCGCGGTTGCCGTGAAACCCGCACAGCGGAACGGCGTGGGTTGGAGACCGTTGACGATACGGCTAATCCGGCCAGATTCGCGATGACGCCCCGGCTGCTGCACGTTATACAGCAATGAACACTGGCACGATCGTGCAGGAATCATTGGGCGTATCATTGGGCATGGGATCGACTGCGACCAGGGCAAGAACGGCAGCACCTCGGCGCGAGGTGTCGAAATCGCGCGGCGGCCGGCCGACGAAGTCGGCGGCGATCGAGCGCGATCAGCGATTGATCGAGGTCGCCACCCGCCTGTTCCTCGATCGCGGTTTTGACGCGACCTCGCTCGACGCGGTGGCCGAGGCCGCTCGCGTCAGCAAGCCGACCGTCTATTCTCGTTATGGCGACAAGCGCGGACTGTTCACGGCGGTGCTGAGGCGCGAGATCGCGCGCTGGCTGGCGCCGCTGTCGGCCGCAGCCGAGACGCAGCTCGGCAGCTCGTCCGACATTTCGGTCGAGCAGCGGCTGGTGGAGATCGGGCGCGAGATGCTCAACTTCACTTGCGGACCCGACGCCATGGCGTTCAGCCGCATGATGACGTCGCAGGCGATCAACTTTCCGGACATTGCGAAGCTTGGCAAGGAAGAAGGCTGGCTGAAGGCCGTCGCCACCACGGCGCGCTTCTTCGATCATCTGGTGGCGCAAGGCGCGCTCGACGTCGATGACACCACCATTGCAGCCGAGGTGTTCCTCGACGTCGTCGTCGGCCACACCCACCGCATGGCGACGTTTGGAACGCCGATGGAACTGAAGGCCGCCGAGAAGCGGATGCGCGCGGCGATCAAGCTGTTCCTGGCCGGCGCGATCGGTCCTGCGGACCGCATCCAGAGCGCACCGAAAGCCGCGCAACGGCGCCGCCCCTCCCGCTGACATTTCCGTGAGACCCGCGATTTGTTCAGGGCCGCTGCGTTGACCAAAATAAAACGATACGGTATGGTTTTGTTTATAGAGCGGTGCGGGCCACTTTTTTCACCAGCCCCAGAAGAGGACCGGACCGCTTAGATCGCCGCGACGGGTACAGCCCGTTACGACGCTCCGCGGCCGGCCGGTGCCCAAGGTCGGCCGCGATTTCTTTACGAACATCCGGCAGACTTGCTGATTCCAGCTTGCCGGCCGAGGGTTTCGACCATGAGCGCGACGAGACGACAGATGTACGGGTTGCTGGCGATCGCCTTCTCGGGGCTGCTCATCGCAGCGCCGGCGCAGGCAACCGTCTCGGCAGGCTCTACACCCGCCGCCCTCCACAACGAGACAGATGGGGACGCCGCGGCGGACCGCCAAGCCGTCAGCCGCGAGATCGAGCGCTTCCGCTCTTCATCGATCTCGATCAGCCAGGCCATGGCGATTGCCGAAGCCCGCCATGCGGGCGCGACCACCGCAGACATCAGTTTCGACGGCGGCTCGGGCGTACCGGTGTACCGGGTCAAGACCCTGCACAATGACCGGATCTGGCGGTACACCATCAACGCGGCGACCGGCGAGGTCGTCGGCGGCGAAGCCGCCCTGCCCCTGACCGAGCTGGACAACGAGGATCGCAGCAACCTCGCGGCGCTCGGCACCATCAAGCATCGCTTGGCTGACGCGGTGCGCGTCGCCGAGAAGGCGGCCGCGGGCAAGGCCATCAGCGGCGGGCTGGTGCGCGAAAGCGGCCGGCTCAATTTCGCGATCGTCGTCATCAGCGGCGACGACCTCAAGGAGGTCCTGCTCGAGCCGCCAGGCGTCCGGGGCAAGTAACGAGACCACAATATCGCCGAAAAGCCATTGACGGGCACAAAACTCTCCCGCATAAGTCGCCGCCATGTTCACGACCACCAAACGCACGACCAAAACCACCACGGCCTTCGGGGCCCGGGGAGGCGTGCGCGCATAGTCGTCGACTAAACGCATCAAGCTCTACCGAAGCCCCGCCCAAGATGGTCCGGGGCTTTTTTGTTGTCTAAATCGATCTCAATGGAGGACAAAGTGAGTAACGATCCCGTCGTCGCGATTGTCGGCGTCACCGGTGCGGTGGGCGCCGAATTCATCGCCACCATGGACAAGCGCGGCTTTCGCGTCGGCAAGCTCAAGGCGCTGGCCAGCGCCCGCTCCGCCGGCAAGACGGTATCGTTCCGCGGACAAAACGTCGTCATCGAGGAGCTGACCGAGCGCTCGTTCGACGGCGTCGACATCGCGCTGTTCTCCGCCGGCAGCGGCATCTCCAAGAAGTTCGCACCGGTAGCGGTCAAGGCCGGCGCCGTCGTCGTCGACAATTCCTCCGCATTCCGCATGGATCCGAACGTGCCGCTTGTCATCCCCGAGGTGAACGGCAACCGCATCAGGGACCACAAGGGCATCATTGCCAACCCGAACTGCGCCGCGATCACCGCGCTGGTGCCGCTCTGGCCGATCCATCAGAAGAACCGCATCAAGCGCGTGATCATCTCGACCTACCAGGCAGCTTCCGGCGCCGGCGCCGCGGCGATGGACGAGCTCGTCGAGTCCACCCGCGCCAATCTCAACGGGCAGGTCTATACGCCCAAGGTGATGCCGCATCCCTATGCGTTCAACCTCTTCAACCACAACACGGCCGTCGACCCCGAGACCGGCTACAACGACGAAGAGACCAAGGTCATCAAGGAGACCCGCAAGATCTTCGAGGACGAGAAGATCGCGATCGGCGTCACCTGCGTCCGCGTGCCGGTGCTGCGCGCCCATTGCGAGGCCATCACCTTCGAATGCGAGAAGCCGATCACCGAGGACCAGGTCCGCAGCCTCATGGCGCAGGCACCCGGCGTGAAGGTCGTCGACGACCGCGTGAAGAACTACTTCCCGATGCCGATCGACGCCTCGGGCCAAGACGACGTCCTGGTCGGCCGCATCCGCAAGGACCTCAGCGATCCCTCCGGCCATTCGATCTCGATGTTCGTGGCGGCGGATCAGTTGCTCAAGGGCGCGGCGCTGAACGCGGTGCAGATCGCGGAGCTATTGCCGCAGCGGGTGATGGCGTAACAGAAGATGCGGTAGGAACAGGTATCGTAGGGTGGGCAAAGGCGCGCAAGCGCCGTGCCCACCACTTCCCTCGTCCATTCAAGAAAGACGTGGGCACGCTTCGCTTTGCCCACCCTACGGCACTGCCCGGAAAAGCAAGCACGCATCGCCATACGAGTAGAACCGGTACCCGCTCGCGATCGCATGCGCATAGGCCTGCTTCATCGTGTCCAGGCCGGCGAAGGCCGACACCAGCATGAACAATGTCGACTTCGGCAGGTGGAAATTTGTCATCAGGATATCGACGGCGCGGAAGCGATAGCCGGGGGTGATGAAGATCGAGGTCTCGGCCGCGAATGGCTGGATGGTGCCGTCCTCGCTGGCCGCGCTCTCCAGCAATCGCAATGACGTGGTGCCGACGGCGGTGATGCGGCCGCCGTTCTTTCGTGCGGCGTTGAGCCGCTCCGCAGTCTCGGCCGAGATCGAACCCCACTCGGCATGCATCTTGTGACCGTCGGTGTCCTCTACCTTGACCGGCAGGAACGTCCCTGCCCCGACATGCAACGTCACCCTGACGATGCCGACGCCGCGTGCGTGCAGCGCCTGCTCCAGCGCCGGCGTGAAATGCAACCCCGCGGTGGGCGCGGCGACCGCGCCTTCATTGGCCGCGAACATGGTCTGGTAGTCGGCGAGATCCTGATCGTCAGGCGTGCGCTTTGACGCGATATAAGGCGGCAGCGGCGGGCCGCCGAGATCGGCGATGGCCTGGTCCAGCGCGGGCCCGTGGAACGAGAAGGACAGCGTCACCTCGCCCTCAGTGCCCTTGGCTTCGACCTCGGCGTCGAGATGACCGAGCAGGCAGACCTTGCCTTCATTGCCGAAGCGGATGCGGTCGCCGGCGACAAGCTTCTTCGCGGGCTTCACCAGTGCCTGCCAGCGCGAGCCGTCGAGGCGCTTGATCAGCGTCGCCTCAATCTTCGGCTCGGTCTCGCGACCGATGCGCCGGCCTTTGAGCTGCGCGGCGATCACCTTGGTGTCGTTGACGACGAGCTGGTCGCCCGGCTTCAGCCATTGCGGCAGGTCGGCGATGGTCTGGTCGCGCAGCGCGCCGCTCTCGACGACCAGCATCTTGGCGGAGTCGCGCGGGTTCGCCGGGCGCAACGCGATGCGCTCCGGCGGCAGATCGAAATCGAAGAGATCGGTGCGCATGTCGGTGTTTGGCGCCACAGCCAGACCTCATGGTGAGGAGGCGCGTTAGCGCCGTCTCGAACCATGAAGGCCGAGCTGCAGCAGCGGGGCCTTCATCCTTCGAGACGCGCGTTCCGCACACCTCAGGATGAGGGTCGAGCTCTCACTCCTTGTCGATCGCCATCCGCGCCTTGACGATCTTGTCCGGGTTCTGCACCGGCTCGCCGCGCTTGATCTTGTCGACGTTCTCCATGCCCTCGGTGACCTTGCCCCACACCGTGTACTGGTTGTCGAGGAAGCGGGCGTCGTCGAAGCAGATGAAGAACTGGCTGTCGCCGGAATCGGGGTTCGCAGCGCGCGCCATCGAGGCGGTGCCGCGCACATGCGGCTCCTTGTTGAATTCGGCCTTCAGCTTCTTGCCGGAGCCGCCGGTGCCGGTGCCGTGCGGGCAACCGGTCTGTGCCATGAAGCCCTCGATCACGCGATGGAATACGATGCCGTCGTAGAAGCCCTCGCGAACCAGCTCCTTGATGCGCGCGACGTGGCCGGGCGCGAGGTCGGGACGCATCTCGATGGTGACGGGGCCTTGCGTGGTCTCGAGGATCAATGTGTTTTCGGTGACGCTCATGCTCGTCTCTCTTGTGTTGGAGGTGAAGTCTTGTCAGGCGACGTCTTGCGGTTACGGAACTGAATCGCGAATGGACGTCCTGCGGCAGCGCCCGCCATTGCATCGGTAAATGGCATCGGCGTGCAGCGTTGCAACGCCTCCATCACAGCGATCCGGTATTGCAGCCGGTCATTGTCGGAAGCCTCCGCGGATTCATAGGTAATCCTCGGATGGCCCAGAATGTTTCCAGACCGGTTAAAGCTCACCACGACAGTGATGTCGAGTGGGCGAGCCTTGGCCGGTGGCGGCGGCTTCCAGCAGCTCCGCAGGTGCTGGAAGACATCCTTGATGGTATTGACCTGTGCGTCCTCTGCGGCCGCGCTGGTGATGCCGAGCAGCAGAGCTGCTGCAGCGAACAGGAGCCTGTCGCCGCGGCGCGCCATCGTCCCGGCTACTTGATGTCGGAGGCGACCTGCACCTTCACCATCTTGTCGGGATCGGTGACGGTGCCGCTCGGCGAACCCGCCGGCGCCTTCTTCAGCTTGTCGACCACGTCCATGCCCTGCACGACCTCGCCGACCACGGTGTACTGGCCGTCGAGCCCGCCACCGTCGGCGAACATGATGAAGAACTGCGAGTTGGCGGTGTCGACGCTGTCGCCGCGCCGGGCCATGCCGACGATGCCGCGGGCGAAGTGAACCTTGGAGAACTCCTGCTTCAGGTTCGGATATTTCGAGCCGCCGGTGCCGTTGCCGTTCTGGCCGTCGCCGGTCTGGGCCATGAAGCCGTCCATCACGCGGTGGAACGGCACGTTGTTGTAGAAGCCCTCGCGCGCAAGCTGCTTGAGGCGCTCGGCGTGCTGCGGCGCCAGGTCGGTCCGGAGCTTGATGACGATGCGGCCCTTGGTGGTGTCGATGACGAGCGCATTGGCCTTGTCGAGATTGGCCGGCAGCTGCTGCGCCATTACCGGCACTGCGCCAATGAGTGCGACCAACATCGTGGCAAGAATTGCGAAACGACGGTTCATGAAAACTCCGGATCAGATGAGATGAAGACGCGCGCCGCTTTCAGGCGAATTTGGCCTTGAGCAGGGATGCAACAAGCGGCGGCACGAAGGTCGAGACATCGCCGCCCATGCCAGCGATCTGGCGCACCAGTGTGGCCCTGATCGGGCGGACCATGGGAGACGCCGGCAGGAAGACCGTGTGCACCTCCGGCGCCATGGCCTCGTTCATGCCGGCCAGCTGCATTTCGTAGTCGAGGTCGGTGCCGTCGCGCAAACCGCGAATCATGATCGTCGCGCCGTGCTTGCGGGCGGCAGTCACGGAAAGGTCATCGAAGGTGGTGGCCTCCAGTGCACAGCCGGCCTGGGCCGCCACCGGCCCGCAGACGTCGTGCAGCATTTTCAACCGCTCCTCGGACGTGAACAGCGGCTTCTTGCCGGGATGGACCCCGATCGCGACAACAAGCCTGTCGCACAGGGGGACGGCATGCCGGACCACGTCCAGATGGCCGTTGGTGATGGGGTCGAAGGAACCTGGGTAAAAGGCAATGCGCGGCATGGTCCCCTCCTACCCCGCCCGGCCCGGGCCGGCAAGCCGGACCGGTTCCCGGCCGGTTTTTCCTGTCATTCCACGTCGGAAATCGCCGGTCTGTTTCGTCCTCGGGGCGTCCACGAAACAAAACGGGACGCGAACGAAACCATTTCCGGCATTGGCGAAGACGTCCGGAAACTGGCCATGGTTACTAATCCGGCCAACGAATGACGGGCCGCGAACTGGGCGTAGCGGCCGCATCACAGGGGACCGTCAATGATCAAGGCTCTTTCAGCGATCGCTCTTGCTGCGTGTGTTGCTGCAGCCCTCACCCTCTTGCCCGGCTTTGCCCCCACCGTCGAAGCCAGCGTGCCGCAACCGCTCGCCAAGGGCGACCGGCTCGACATCAAGGCCATCGGCAGGGACTGCTCGCAGCAGGCGTGGCCGAACTTCGAAGCCTCCTGCCTGCGCCGCGCCGGCACCAAGACCGATGTCCGCGTCGCTCGCCTCGTCACGGCGGACCGCACTCCGTAGGCCGTCTGTCAGGCTGGCGTCATAAACGTCGGTCACAACCCCATGGATATTTGCGACGTCTCGTCGCAGACTGTCTGATGCTCGCGCCCTTCGGAATGGCCCGAAGGGCGCGATCCCATTGAGGGGTTGCCTTTGTCCAGTACGCCCGCAGTCGCCTCCGGCCATCATCATCCCGATCCGCTGCCGCTTGCAATGACCATGGGCGCCCTCGGGGTGGTCTATGGCGATATCGGCACCAGCCCCCTCTATGCCCTGAAGGAAGCCGCCAAGGCAGCCGCCCACGGCGGTACCGTGACTCCGGAGGCTGTCCTGGGGGTTGCCTCGCTGATCCTCTGGGCACTGCTGCTCATCATCTCGCTGAAATATGCGATGCTGATCCTGCGCGCGGACAATCGCGGCGAAGGCGGCATCGTCGCGCTGCTGGCGCTGCTGCACGCGCGCCACGCCCAGCCCGGGACCTGGCGCGCGCAATTGCTCGTCGTCGGCCTCGTCGGCGCTGCGCTGCTCTATGGCGACGGCGCCATCACGCCAGCGATTTCGGTGCTCTCCGCCATCGAAGGCCTCAAGGTCGACGCCCCCTCACTCTCCCCGGTGGTCGTGCCCATCACCATCGCCATCCTGGTCGGCCTGTTCATCATGCAGAAGCAGGGTACCGGCTTCATCGGCCGCATCTTCGGCCCGGTGATGCTGGGCTGGTTCGTCGTGCTCGCCGCGCTCGGCATCCACGGTATCGTGAAGGCGCCGGCAGTGCTGGCTGCACTCAGCCCGCTCTATGCCTTCGATTTCCTGATCCACCAGGATTTCCATGTCTCCTTTGCCATCCTCGGCGCCGCCTTCCTCGCAGTGACCGGCGGCGAGGCCATGTATGCCGATATGGGCCATTTCGGCCGCCTGCCGATCCGGCTCGCCTGGTTCGCGATCTGCCTGCCGGCGCTGGTGCTGAACTATTTCGGCCAGGCCGCGCTTTTGATCACCGATCCCTCGATGATCGAGAATCCGTTCTTCCAGCTTTGCCCTGACGCCCTGCACTATTTGCTGGTCGCGTTCTCGGCGGTGGCGACCGTGATCGCATCGCAGGCGATCATCTCCGGCGTGTTCTCGCTGACCCAGCAATCGATCCAGCTCGGCTTCCTGCCGCGCATGCAGATCCGCCACACCACGAGCGATGCGATCGGCCAGATCTACGTGCCGCTGGTGAACTGGCTGCTCGCCGCAGCGACCCTCGGCGCCGTGCTGAGCTTCGGCACCTCGGACGCGCTCGCCGGTGCCTATGGCATCGCTGTGTCGCTCTTGATGGCGATCACCACGCTGCTCGCCGCCCTCGTCGCGATCCAATGGGGCTTCTCGCCCTGGCTCGTGGTGGCCGTGAACGGCTTCTTCTTCGTGATCGACCTGATCTTCTTCGCGGCCAACTCGATCAAGCTGTTCGAGGGCGGCTGGTTTCCGCTGCTGCTCGCCGGCCTCGTCGCCTTCCTGATGCTGACCTGGCGCGCCGGCGTGAAGCTGGTCGAGGCGGCGCGGGCAAGGCTGCGCCAGCCCGAGGAAGATCTGATCGAGACTGCGGTCAACCAGTGTAAGGCTAGGCTGCCCGGGACAGCCGTATACCTGGCCTCGGCGCCGAAAGGTGTGCCGCTCGCGCTGACGCAATTCGTCAAACACAACCGCGTGCTGCACGAACGAATCCTCCTCGTCACAGTGCTGATCGAAGAATCCCCGCACATCGCTGACGAGGACCGCTCCGAGGTGATCGAGATCATTCCCGGCATCACCCGCGTGATCCTGCATTACGGCTTCATGCAGAACCCGACGATCTATGAGGGACTCGCGCTCGCCTGTCGCCAGGGCAAGCTGCCCGGCATCGACCTCTCCGATATCACCTACTATGTCGGCCGCGAGACCATCATCCCGCGCGAGGACATTCCGGGCATGTGGGTCTGGCGCGAAGGCCTGTTCGCCTTCCTCCAGCGCAACGCCGAGCGGTCGGCCGCATTCTTCGGCGTGCCGACCAAGCAGGTGGTGGAGTTCGGCACGGAGCTGGAGATTTAGCGCGATCACCGCGCAGCACCTTCGGTGTCATCCCCGCGGACGCGGGGATCCATAACCACTGGGAGCAGTTGCGGCGCAAGACGGCAGCTCCGACTCTTCGCCAAACGTCTCCTTGTGGCTATGGGTCCCGGATCTGCGCTTCGCTTGTCCGGGACGACAATTGGAGTGGGCGCGGGCGACGGGGACGACGCATCACTCCCCGCTCGCCTCTCCATTCGCGCCGTTGCCGCTCTCGGCCTCTTCCGTGATGTGCTCGACCGAAACGACGTGCTCGTCCTCGGCGGTATCGAACACGATGACACCTTGCGTCGAGCGACCCGCGATGCGGATGCCTTCGACCGGGCAGCGGATCAACTGGCCCTTGTCGGTCACCAGCATGATCTGATCGGCATCCTCCACGGGGAAGGACGCGACGAGGTTGCCGTTGCGGTTGTTGACGCTCATGGCGACGATGCCTTTGCCGCCACGGCCCGTGGTGCGGTACTCGTAGGACGAGGTCCGCTTGCCATAGCCATTGACGGAGACGGTGAGCACGACCTGCTCGGCCGCCGACATCTCGGCGTAGCGCTCCTGCGCGAGCTGGAAGCTGCCGGAGGTCTCCTCGGCCTCGGCATCCGCCGGAGCCTCTTCGGCCGTGGCCTCGCCGGCGACGGCGCGGCGCATCTTCAGGTACGCCGAACGCTCGTCGGACGTGGTTTCGACATGGCGCAGGATCGCCAGCGAGATCACCTTGTCGCCTTCGCCCAGCGCGATGCCGCGCACGCCCATCGAGGTGCGCCCGGTGAACACGCGGACGTCGGGGACCGGGAAGCGGATGCACTGGCCGCCAGCGCCGGTCAGCAGCACGTCGTCATGCTCGGTGCAGATCTGCACGTCGACGATCGCCTCACCGTCGTCGAGCTTCATCGCAATGATGCCGGAGCGGCGGACGTCGACGAAGTCTGACAGCTTGTTGCGGCGGACATTGCCGCCCGTGGTGGCGAACATCACGTCGAGCTGGGCCCAGGTCGATTCATCCTCGGGCAGCGGCATGATGGTGGTGATGCGCTCGCCCTGCTCCAGCGGCAGGATGTTGATCAGCGCCTTGCCGCGCGCGTTGGGTGCTGCCATCGGCAGCCGCCAGACTTTTTCCTTGTAGACCTGGCCGCGCGAGGAGAAGAACAGCACCGGCGTGTGCGTGGACGCCACGAACAGGCGGCTGACAAAGTCCTCGTCGCGGGTCTGCATGCCGGAGCGGCCCTTGCCGCCGCGGCGCTGGGCGCGATAGGCCGACAGCGGCACGCGCTTGACATAGCCGGCGTGCGACACCGTGACGACCATGTCCTCGCGCTGGATCAGGTCCTCGTCCTCGACCTCGCCTTCCTGCTCCATGATCACGGTCTTGCGCGGGGTCGCGAACTCGGCCTTCACCTCGGCGAGCTCGGTCTTGATGATGTCGAGGATGCGGGCGCGCGAGTGCAGGATCTCGAGATACTCTCCGATCTCGCCCGCAAGCTTGGAGAGCTCGTCGCCGATCTCGTCGCGGCCGAGTGCCGTGAGGCGCGCCAGACGCAGCTCCAGGATGGCCTTCGCCTGATCCAGCGACAGGCGGATGGTGCCGTCCTCGTTGATACGATGGCGGGGATCGTCGATCAGCGTGATGATGTCCTCGACGTCGCGCGCCGGCCAGTCGCGCGTCATCAGGGTGTCGCGCGCCACGGCCGGCGTCGGCGAGGTCCGGATCACCTTGATGATCTCGTCGATGTTGGCGACGGCAATCGCAAGGCCGACCTGCTCATGCGCGCGCTCGCGCGCCTTGCGCAGCTTGTACTTGGTACGGCGGGTGATGACCTGCTCGCGGAAGCCGACGAAAATCGTCAGCATGTCCTTCAGGTTCATCGTCTGCGGACGGCCCGAGTCGAGCGCGACGGCGTTGACGCCGAAGCTCGTCTGCAGCGGTGTGAATTTGTAGAGCTGGTTCAACACCACGTCGGGCACAGCATCGCGCTTGAGCTCGACGACGACACGGTAGCCGTCGCGGTCGGATTCATCGCGCAGATCCGAGATGCCCTCGATCTTCTTTTCCTTGTAGAGTTCGGCGATGCGCTCGACCATCGTCGCCTTGTTCACCTGATACGGGATCTCGGTGATGACGATTGCCTCGCGCTCCTTCCGGATGGTCTCGAACTCGACCTTGCCGCGCATCACGATGGAACCGCGGCCGAGATGGTAGGCGCTGCGGATGCCCTGACGTCCCAGGATGATGCCGCCGGTCGGGAAATCCGGACCCGGAATGATGTTGTTGAGCTCGTCGATGGTCAGCGACGGATTGTCGACCAGCGCCAGGCAGGCGTCGATGACCTCGCCGAGATTGTGCGGCGGGATGTTGGTGGCCATGCCGACCGCGATGCCGCCTGCGCCGTTGACCAGCAGGTTCGGGAACCGCGCCGGCAGAACCACCGGCTCCTTGGTCGAGCCGTCATAGTTGTCCTGGAAATCGACCGTCTCGTTGTCGATGTCGTCGAGCAGCTTGAGCGCGATCTTGGTCAGGCGGGATTCGGTGTAGCGCATCGCCGCCGGCGGATCGCCGTCGACCGAGCCGAAATTGCCCTGCCCGTCCACCAGCAGTTCGCGCATCGAGAACGGCTGCGCCATGCGCACCAGCGCGTCATAGATCGCCTGGTCGCCATGCGGATGGTATTGGCCCATCACGTCGCCGACGATACCGGCGGATTTCTTATGCTTCTTGTCGGGCGTGTAGCCTTCCTCGTTCATCGAGAAGAGGATGCGGCGATGAACCGGCTTCAACCCGTCGCGCGCATCGGGCAGCGCACGCGACACGATCACGCTCATGGCGTAATCGAGATAGGACTTCTTCATCTCCTCGTAGATCGAAACGGGGCGAATGTCCGAGGGTTGCGCCGGCTGGTCGCCGGGCTTGTTGTCGTCGTCAGCCAAGGGGAAATCCGGTGAAATTTTATCTGGGAATCATATAGCGCATCGAGGCCCCGATAACCACCCTTGCAAGGCCGGCGGAAGCGCTTTTTCCGATTGTTTTTCCAACGACTTAAGGCGTTGTGCGCAGCGCCTTGGACGGCCCCGGATTCGGCCGCCGGAAATCGGCTCCCAATCGTGCGCGGCCCCCACCAGCCGGCTCGCCGAGTGCCGGCCGAGTTCAACCGAAACATGAAACGGGCCCGGAATTTCCGAGCCCGCCCCACCTATTAGTCAGATTTGCTGACATGACGCGGGAAGCGCCGCCCCAATCCGGGCAGCGCATTCGCCACGTGCGATCCGCTCTCAGAACGGGATGTCGTCGTCCATGTCGTTGTTGCGGCCACCGCCGCCGGCGGCCACGGGGCGGCGCGGTGCGCTGCTGACGGGGCCGGACGAGCCGAAATCGCCTCCCGGCTCATCCCCGAAGCTGCCGCCTCCTCCGCCACCGCCGCGGCCGTCGAGCATCGTCAGCGTCGAGTTGAAGCCCTGGAGCACGACCTCGGTGGAGTACTTCTCCACGCCACTCTGATCGGTCCATTTGCGGGTCTGGAGCGCGCCCTCGATGTAAACCTTGGCGCCCTTCTTCAGATACTGCTCGGCGACCTTGCACAGCCCCTCGTTGAAGATCACGACGCGGTGCCACTCGGTCTTTTCCTTGCGCTCGCCACTGTTCTTGTCGCGCCAGGTCTCGGAGGTCGCGATGCTCAGATTCGCGATCGGCCGCCCGTCCTGGGTGCGGCGGATTTCCGGATCCTTGCCGAGATTTCCGACCAGAATGACCTTGTTGACGCTTCCCGCCATCGCCGCTCTCCACTCCAAATGCCACTGAATTTCGAAAAGGCGCGCCCGCGCTGCCTGTCGGATCGACCCTATACGCTTACAAGACCCGATCGGGCCGCGACGCCCTTGGTTATCCCCACATATAGCATCGACCGGACGTTTGTTCCAGATTTGTTCCATAGCGGAATTGACCGACCTTTCGCGGGCGGGGCGGTACCCAATTCCGCTGTGCACGGTGCGATGAATTGGAACTCGGCGGGACCAGAAAATGCTTAACATTCATTAGGTTAAGCGCAGGACGATTGCCCGCGACTGTTGCATTCCAGAGACGGACTCTGCCTCCCGATTGGGCTACGGTTGCCTTGGAATTAGACCATTTGGGCGTCGCGCCTGATTGACCGCTCGGGGACTCCAGGGCGGACAACACTGGGGAGACTGCAATGAAGAAAATTCTGTTCGCTACAATCGGAATCGTCGCGCTGTCTGCACCCGCCAGTGCAGCAGACCTTGCGGCACGTCCCTACACCAAGGCGCCGGCGCCGATGATTGCCACCATCTACGACTGGAGTGGTTTCTACATCGGCATCAACGGCGGCGGCGGATCCAGTCACAAGTGCTGGGACAACGTCGTCCTTGGCGGCGGCGCGTTCGTGGGTGGCGAGGGCTGCCACAACGCCACCGGCGGCACGGTCGGTGGCCAGATCGGTTATCGCTGGCAATCGGCCAATTGGGTGTTCGGGCTCGAAGGCCAGGGCAACTGGGCCGACTTCTCCGGCGACAACGTCAGCGTTCTCTTCCCCGCTCAGCGTAACCGCTCGAAGATCGATGCCTTCGGGCTGATCACAGGCCAGGTCGGCTATGCCTGGAACAACGTCTTGTTTTACGTGAAAGGCGGCGCCGCGGTGGTCGCCGACAAGTACAACATCTACACCGCGCCTGGCTTCGCTGGCGCCGGCACCCTGCTCGCCTCGGCCAGCGACAACCGCTGGGGCGGCACGGTTGGAGCCGGCCTTGAATTCGGCTTCGCGCCGAACTGGTCGGTTGGCGTCGAGTACGACCACATCTTCCTGGGGACTCGGACCCTCACCCTCAACTCACCGGCCGGCGCTCCATTCCAGACCGACCGGATCAGCCAGAATGTCGATATGGGCCTCGTCCGTCTCAACTATCGCTGGGGCGGCCCTGTTATCGCGAAGTACTGACTCCACTGAAATCATTGACGAATCGAAGGCCGGCCTCGTGCCGGCCTTTTTGCTGCGGGTTCCCTGAGGGAACTAAAGGTCAGCAACTATTACATTTTACGTCTGTTGTGACTTTTGGGAGACACAACTTACAGCTTTAGTGGTGTAAGGACGACATCAGTTGGACCAAAGCGTCCGATGTCCTTCCGACGCACGGAAGGCAAAACAGAAACTGGGACTGGGATTAGGTTGAAAATGAAAGAGATTTTGTTGGCTTCGGCCGCTTTGATCGCTCTGACCGGCGCCGCTTCGGCTGCCGACCTGGCGGCGCGCCCCTACACCAAGGCTCCGGTCGCCATGGCCTCGGTCTACAACTGGACCGGCTTCTACCTCGGTCTCGTCGGCGGCGGCGCCTGGGAAGATTCGAGCAGCCCGCGGATGCAGGGCGGCTTCGTCGGCGGCACCGCCGGCTACAACTGGCAGACCGGCAATGTCGTGTTCGGCATCGAGGCCGACGGCTCTTGGGCTGACGTCAGCGCCTCGGCGACGGACGCGACCACTGGCATCACCGCCGCCTCCAAGACCGACGCGCTGGGCACGGTCCGCGGCCGCATCGGCTACGCCGTCAACAACGTCCTGTTCTACGGCACCGGTGGTTACGCCTGGATCGACAACAAGATCACCCTCTCCGCGCTCGGCGTGAGCGTCTCCGACAGCAAGTTCCACTCCGGCTGGACCGTCGGCGCCGGCGTCGAAGCCTTCATCGCTCCGCAGTGGTCGATCAAGGGTGAATACCTCTATCGCAGCCTTGGCGGCGAGACCTACTTCGGCACCCTGCCGACCGGCACGCTCAACCTCCACACCGTGCAGCTCGGCGTGAACTATCACTTCAACGGCCCGGTTGTCGCCAAGTACTGAGATAAGTACTGAGCTTCGGCTCCAACGCCATCGCGTTACGAAAGGCCGGCCTCGCGCCGGCCTTTTTGTTTTCGCGCGGTGACTGGCTGCTGCCAAGTCCCGCCAGCGCACCAACAATCCGTTGACGATTCGCAAGTCCCACTGGAAATCCGTCTCCGTTCTTCCTACGTTCGCCTCACAACCCCATCGGCGCCGATCCCGGTTCCGGGCGAAGCGCGCCTGTACGTTGGCGCGATCGCGTCGCTTTTGGGACTCCTTGAGGGCAACTCGGATGGATGAAGTGATCAAGGCGAAGCGCCAACAGCAGAACGCGGGCTCGAGCCTGCGCGCAATTACGATCCGTGGCGCGCGCGAGCACAACCTCAAGAACATCGACGTCGAGATTCCCCGCGACAAGCTGGTGGTGTTCACCGGCCTCTCCGGTTCCGGCAAATCCTCGCTCGCCTTCGACACCATCTACGCCGAAGGCCAGCGCCGCTACGTCGAATCGCTGTCGGCCTATGCCCGTCAGTTCCTCGAGATGATGCAGAAGCCCGACGTCGACCAGATCGACGGCCTGTCGCCGGCGATCTCGATCGAGCAGAAGACGACCTCGAAGAACCCGCGCTCGACCGTCGGCACGGTCACCGAGATCTACGATTACATGCGCCTGCTCTGGGCGCGCGTCGGCGTGCCCTATTCGCCGGCCACGGGCTTGCCGATCGAGAGCCAGACCGTCTCGCAGATGGTCGACCGCGTGCTGGCGCTGCCCGAGGGCACCCGCCTCTATCTGCTGGCGCCGGTCGTGCGCGGCCGCAAAGGCGAGTACCGCAAGGAGCTCGCCGAATGGCTCAAGAAGGGCTTTCAGCGCGTCAAGATCGACGGCAGCTTCTATGAGCTCGCAGAAGCGCCGGCGCTCGACAAGAAATTCCCGCACGACATCGACGTCGTCGTCGACCGCATCGTGGTGCGCGCCGACATCGGCCAGCGCCTCGCCGAAAGCTTTGAGACCGCTCTGAAACTCGCCGAGGGCCTCGCGGTGGTCGAATTCGCCGACGCGCCGGCGGCAGCACCGGTCGAGGAGAAAAAGAAGACCGCAAAGATCCATGACAAGAGCGGGCCCGAGCGCATCCTGTTCTCGGAAAAGTTCGCCTGCCCCGTCTCCGGCTTCACGATCCCCGAGATCGAGCCGCGGCTGTTCTCGTTCAACAACCCCTATGGCGCCTGCCCGGCCTGCGGCGGCCTCGGCGTCGAGCAGCATGTCGACGAGGACCTCGTCATCCCCGACAAGGAGCTCGCCATCGGCAAGGGCGCGATCGCGCCCTGGGCCAAATCGTCGTCGCCCTATTACACGCAGACGCTGACGGCGCTCGGCAAGCACTATAAGTTCACGCTGACCACCAAGTGGAAGGATCTGCCGAAGAAGACGAGAGACGCGATCCTCCACGGCTCCGGCGAGGACGAGATCAAGTTCTCCTATGAGGACGGCGTCCGCTCCTACGACACCAAGAAGCCGTTCGAAGGCGTCATCACCAACATCAACCGCCGCTACCGCGAGACCGAGAGCGAGTGGGCGCGCGAGGAGCTCGCAAAGTACTTCCACGACGTGCCCTGCGGCGCCTGCAACGGCTTCCGGCTGAAGCCCGAGGCGCTCTGCGTCAAGGTCGGTGGCAAGCACATCGGTGAGATCTCCGAGCTGTCGGTGAAGGGTGCCGGCGCCTGGTTCGAGACCGTCCCTGGTGCGCTGAACGCGCAGCAGAACGAGATTGCCGGGCGCATTCTGAAAGAGATCCGCGAGCGCCTCACTTTCCTGCTCGACGTCGGCCTCAACTACCTCACTTTGTCCCGCTCCTCCGGCACGCTGTCCGGCGGCGAGAGCCAGCGCATCCGCCTGGCTTCGCAGATCGGCTCCGGCCTGACAGGCGTGCTCTACGTGCTGGACGAGCCCTCGATCGGCCTGCATCAGCGCGACAATGCGCGGCTGCTCGACACGCTGAAGCGGCTGCGCGACCTCGGCAACACCGTGGTCGTGGTCGAGCATGACGAGGACGCCATTCGTCTCGCCGACTACGTGCTCGACATCGGCCCCGGCGCCGGCATGCATGGCGGCAACATCGTCGCCGAAGGCTCGCCCGAACAGATCATGCGCAACCCGAAATCGCTCACCGGCAAGTACCTCACCGGCGAACTCGAGGTCGAGGTGCCGGAGCGGCGTCCGCCGAACCATCGCCGCACCATCAAGGTGGTGAACGCGCGCGGCAATAACCTCAAGAACGTCACCGCCGAGATCCCGCTCGGCCTGTTCACCGCCGTCACCGGCGTCTCCGGCGGCGGCAAATCGACGCTGCTGATCGATACGCTCTACAAGGCGATCGCACGCAAGCTCAACGGCGCCAGCGAAGGCGCCGCCCCGCACGATCGCATCGAGGGCCTGGAGCATATCGACAAGATCATCGACATCGACCAGTCGCCGATCGGCCGCACCCCGCGCTCGAACCCCGCGACCTACACCGGCGCCTTCACGCCGATCCGCGAGTGGTTCGCAGGGCTCCCCGAAGCCAAGGCGCGCGGCTACGAGCCGGGCCGCTTCTCCTTCAACGTCAAGGGCGGTCGCTGCGAGGCGTGCCAGGGCGACGGCGTCATCAAGATCGAGATGCACTTCCTGCCCGACGTCTACGTCACCTGCGACGTCTGCAAGGGCAAGCGCTACAACCGCGAGACGCTGGAGGTCCTGTTCAAGGGCAAGAGCATCGCCGACGTGCTCGACATGACCGTCGAGGAAGCCGCCGAATTCTTCAAGGCGGTGCCGCGCGTACGCGAGACGTTCCAGACCCTGCACCGCGTCGGCCTCGACTATATCCATGTCGGCCAGCAGGCGACGACGCTGTCGGGCGGCGAAGCCCAGCGCGTCAAGTTGGCAAAGGAGCTGTCAAAACGCGCCACCGGCCGTACGCTCTACATCCTGGACGAGCCGACCACCGGCCTGCACTTCCACGACGTCAAGAAACTGCTGGAGGTGCTGCACGAGCTGGTCGCTCAGGGCAACACGGTCGTCGTCATCGAGCACAATCTCGAAGTCATCAAGACCGCCGACTGGGTCATCGACCTCGGCCCCGAAGGCGGCGACGGCGGCGGCGAAATTGTCGCCTGGGGCCCGCCCGAGGACATCGTGAAAGCGCAGCGGAGCTACACGGGCAAGTTTTTGGAGCCGGTGCTGAAGAAGGCGCGGAAGCCGAAGCGAAGGAGCACGAGCGAGGCGGCGGAGTAGATTGCGGCCGTAGTCCGCCGACAGATCGGTCCACGGAGAATAGTTGTGTCCTCAGGACTCGTGCAGACCTATCGGTCGTTCGCCTACAACAATGCGTGGGCGAACCATCGCCTGCTCACCGCCTGTGCCGACCTTAGCCAGGCCGAGTTCGAAGCCCCGCGAACCGGCTTCTTCCCGAGCATTCGGCGCACGCTGAACCACGTCTACGTCATCGATCATTTCTACATCGACGCACTCGAGGGTGGCTGGCTCGGACCACGGGCCTGGGCAAACGAGGTGCCGTACTCCTCGCTTGCCGAACTGAAGGCAGCCCAGGCCGCCATGGACAAGCGCCTGCTTGCCATCTGCGATGCGCTGACACCAGAGCTTCTGGCCGGCGTTATCAGGATCAACCGCGACACATCCGTCCAGACCGAACGCCGCGACCGCCTGCTGATGCATCTGTTCCAGCACCAGATCCATCATCGTGGGCAAGCGCACGCCATGCTCTCCGAAACCTCGGTCGCGCCGCCTCAGCTCGATGAGTTCTTTGCCGAGGGAGAAGCCCCGCTTCGGGCCGCCGAGTTCGCCGAACTCGGCTGGACCGAGGAGACCATCTGGAAATCCTGACGTCAGCTACGCCAGAAACTCCGGCGGCACATGGTCGGTCAGCCACACGCCATTGTCCGCGCGAAAGAACTTGAATCCCTTGGCATGCATGCCGTCGGCATCAACCTTGAAGATATGCGGCTTGCCGTGGCGCTGACCGACACGCTCCGCCGTGGCCTCGTCGGAGGACAGATGCACCTGCTGGCGCGCCTGCGGCTTCAGGCCCTCGGACAGGATGGCTTCGACGAACCGGGTTGCCGTTCCGTGATACAGGACCGACGGCGGCTCCTGCGCCGCCAGGCCAAGTTCAACCGAGACGGAATGGCCTTGCGCAGCGCGAATGCGATGTGCATCGGCGGACAGTGAGAAACGCTTCTTGTCGCTCTCTGCGACGACACGCAGCAGATCGTCGCGACCAAACTCTGTGCCAGCGGCATTTGCCTTGGCGATCAGGTCGTCGGTACCGGCCCATCCCTGCGAATCCAGCACCAACCCGATCGCTTCCGGCTGGTGGCGCAGGACTAGGCTCAGAAATTTGCTGAGCTGGGTGTCATTGATCGGCATGGTTTTCCTTCCGGTCGCGCACCTCTACACTCAAGCGTGCGACAATGCCAGATGAGGCGATCTGGAGGTAGCGATGCCCAGCCGAACCTACCAACTCTTCCGCAACGCCATCCTCGCCCAGCAGCATGTGACCTGTGTCTATGAGGGCCGACATCGCGAGCTTTGCCCACATATCATCGGCACTGACAAGGGCGGTGAGGAAGCCGTGCTGGCCTGGCAATTTGGCGGCGAGAGTAGCGGACCGCTGCCGCAATGGCGATGCCTGAAGCTCGCCAACGTCCGTGGCGCCCGGGCGCGCGATGGTCGCTGGCACGAGGGCGGCTCGCATCGGACGACACAGACCTGCATCAAGGACATCGATCTCGACATCAATGTCCACGTCCGCAACCTGCGATCGGGAAGCTGAGCACCAATCAGGTATGGCTAGTTATGCGCAGATCGCGAATGCGCGGGCGTCCAGGCATAGGTTGCGGGTTAACCGTAATTCTTGCCAGTAGCTCCGACATCTGCCACCTCTTCGAACACAATATAGCATCTGTCAGCGTGTCGCCCGCAGTGTCCCTCCTCATGCCCTACTCCCTCGCCATCTTCGACCTCGACGGCACCCTCGTCGACAGCTTCCCCTGGTTCCTGCGCACCATCAACGACGTCGCCGACCGCTTCGACTTTCGGCGCGTGCGGGATGAGGATATCGAAGGGCTGCGGCACGCCTCGACGCGCGAGATCCTCACGCAGCTCGAGGTGCCCGTCTGGAAGCTGCCGGCGATCGCGCGACATGCACGGCGGCTGAAAGGAGAAGCGGCAGCGGAGATTTCGCTGTTTGCGGGCACTGACGCGATGCTGCGAACCCTGACTGAGAACGGGGTGCAGCTCGCACTGGTGACGTCGGACAGCGAGGCCAACGCGCGGCAAAAGCTCGGCGCATCGGCCGCGCTATTCCGGTATTTCGACTGCGCGGCTTCGGTGTTCGGCAAGCCCGCGAAATTCCGCCGCGTGATCCGCCGCGCCGGCGTCAGCCCGGAAAACGTCATCTCCATCGGCGACGAGGTTCGCGATATCGAGGCGGCGCGTGCGGTGGGGATTGCCTGCGGTGCGGTGTGCTGGGGCTACGCAGCACCGGCGGCGCTGCGGGCGCAATCACCCGATGTTGTCTTTGATCGAATTGGGGACATTGTCCCTGCCCTGTGCGCCAGCAATCGCTGACGCGACGCAGCACAAACCCAGCGTCGCGGGTTGCCGCGCGAAGGGAAGATCGGCTGGCATCATTTCTTCCAGGTTTGATCCAGCGCAATGCTGCGCCCGTTCTTTGCCCCAATCTTTCCAACGGCCCATCATATGGATCACGACCATGATCATGGAGCTGCTTAACCGGGAGCACCGCAACATCGAGCGATTGCTCACTGTGCTCGAACACGAACTTGAGGTCTTCGATCGCGCCGACCGACCCGACTACGAGGTGATCCGCGCCATCATCGCCTATTTCGAAGTCTATACGGCGATGTACCACCATCCCCAGGAAGACCGCGTCTTCGCCAAGCTCAGGCTTCGCGATCCCAAGGCCGCCGCAAAAGTCGGCGACCTCGCACAGGACCACAAGAAAGGCGCCGAGCGGTTACATCGGGTGGCGCAGGCGGTGGACGGCGTCCTTGCCGGCCGCGAGGTGCTGCGCCAGGACGTGGACAAGATCGTCCGCGATTTCCTGGAGCATGAACGGCGCCACATCGCCATGGAGGACCGCGATTTCTTCCCCGCCGCAGCAAATGCCTTGCAACCTCGGGATTGGACCGAAATCGCCGACGCCTTGTCTCCCCATAAGGACCCGCTGTTCAGCGATGCCACGGAAACGCGGTTCGACGCGCTGCGGGCCCATATCCTGAATTTGGAGCAGGAGGCAGAAGCGGCCCGGCATTAGCGATCGTAAGACCGTAACGTGGGTTACATGGTCGGCTACTGGGGAGACCGCTTCGTGGCCGTGGCGTGGCCGCCGCGCAGCTCGCGACCTACAAGCCCTTGCGTTGCCCGTCGAGGCTGAGCAAGAACGTTGGATCTCAGGAGTTGATGTAGGATTCGTCTTATGGCGAATCGCACATTCAAGACCGGAGAGAGCCGGGAGCAACCCAGTCTGCTTCCCGCTCGGATTGAGGACTATGTCGGGCCGGACAATCCGGTCCGGGCGATCGAGAGCTTCGTTCATGTCCTCGACCTTGCCAAACTCGGCTTTCGCCATGCGGGCCGCAAGGCTGAAGGGGCCGGCCAGCCGCCGTACGATCCGGCCGATCTGCTGAAGCTCTACCTTTACGGCTACATCAACCAAATCAGGTCGTCGCGTCGGTTAGAGCGGGAGGCCTGCCGCAATCTGGAACTAATCTGGCTTCTGAAGAATCTGAAGCCGGGTTATCGGACGATCGGCAACTTCCGCAAAGAGAACTGGGCGGCTCTGAAGGCGGCCAACCGCAGCTTCGTGCTGCTGATGCGCGAGCTCGGTCTTGTCGGCGGCAGCGTTGTTGCGATTGACGGCTCGTTCTTCCATGGCAACGCCAGCAAGGCCAGCATCTTTACGCGCAAGAGGCTTGCCGATCAGATCGCAAAGCTGGACCAGGAGATCGAGGCTTACGGCAAGTCTCTTGAGGACAATGATGCCGCGGAAGCCAAGAAGCCGGGCAAGGATGGGGCTGATGGCGGCGACGGAGATGGTGGCGACATCGGCGAGAAGGTTGCGGCGCTGATGACAAAGCGCTCGCGCGCCCAAGCCGATCTTGTTCGGTTGGAAGAGAATGACCAGACGCAGCTGTCCCTGACAGATCCGGATGCCCGGCTTCTGGTCAAGAGCGGCCAAGGGGTTGCAGGCTACAATGTGCAGACCGCAGTCGACGACAAGCACAAGCTCATTGTCGCCAGCGAGGTGGTGAACGACAGCAGCGATGTCGGCCAGCTACATGCACTGGCCGTAGCGGCAAAGGAGTCCCTTGAGGTCAAGGCCCTGCAGGCGCTGGCAGATGAGGGCTATTACAGCAGTCGCGAACTGAAGGCCTGTGAGGACGATGGCATCACGGCCTATGTTCCGGTGCCGGAGGGCAACGCCCGGCTCGAGAAGCAAGGCCGCTTCGCCCTCAAGGACTTCAACTATGATGGCGCATCCGACACCTACCGTTGTCCCGCCGGCCATCAGCTACATCCGATGAAGAGCAGGCAGAAGAACACCAGTGGCCGCATCGAGATCCGCTACGCGGCGCGCGGAGCGACCTGCAAGACCTGCCCACTCAAGGTCTGTTGCCTCGCGTCGAACGCGACCAACCGGACGATCGGTCGCTGGGAGCATGAAGACGTTCTTGAACGTCACCGCGCGCGGATGCAGGGCGCAGGCGAGCTGATGCGCCGTCGTTCGGGGATTGTCGAGCATCCGTTTGGCACGCTCAAATGCCGTGCCGGCTACCGTCATTTCCTGGTCCGCGGTTTCGACAAGGTCCGCGGCGAGTGGAGCCTGATGGCGCTCTGCTACAACTTCACACGCGTGCTCAACATCCTTGGGTTCGACGCGTTTCTGGCTGCGCTGGCAAAGACGCTCGCTCCTTGCCGATCCACCCTCGCAGCCCTGCTGAAGGGCATCCAGGTTGCTCTAGGGGCCTTCTGGGCCAATATACAGCCACGGCTAGCAATCGGCCGGTTCGCTCCGGCCTGAGGGCGCCAACGACCAATTCTTGCCCAGCCTCGACGGGCAAAACACGCCATACCATGGGCAATGCTTCCGCCCCAAATATTTCGCTTTACGCGAATTCGGAAATACATCATATTCCCGACATCCCAGCCCGGCCGAGGGGCGCTATCGCGATCGTCACGACACGCGGGATGGGACGTGGTGGACGCGGACCGCATTGGCGCGAAGGTGGTTGCAGGGCGGGTCACACCGTGAGCGAACACCCCGCGCAAACGACCGGTGCGGCCTGCGTACGGCAAAATCGCGTGGTCCTGGCGCCCGGAGTCTGTGCGCCAAGTCTTGCGGTGACGCGTGTGGTCCGACCGGGTCCGCGCGTCGGCCATCTGCAAGGCGACGGGGGCAATAGTGCATCGCTCCCCGGGGAGATCGCGACATAAGCCGTCAACCCACTGCGCAGGGAACGGCCGGGATGTCTGGGCTGCCCTGTATGCCGCTGTGCAGCCTCTTGTAGCGCAACCTTCGCACAGTGGACCGCGGGTGCCAGCCAGCGCCCGGCCTTCCCTGCGCCCTCGGCACTTTCGAGGGCGGCAACTGCCGCAAAGCTCGGGCGCGATGTGCCGCGAGGACGCAAAAGTGCGTCCGCGATTTCAAATACCCGAATTCAAATGACTATGCGACGAAGCTTGCGCGAGGCTGTCTATTGCGCGGGGCTTGCGATGCGGCGCTTCGACGCAAGAAATACCTCAGGTTGTTGCTCAGAATCGCAGTAATGAATTGAAACAATGCTTCTGTCTGCTGGCATGAGGCCAGTCTTCTGCCTTGCGACCCGGCAATGATTGACGGACGTCCAGGAGTCCACCGACGAAGTCCGGCCAAGCCGTCAGGAATTCCCCATGGTGTCCACCTATTTCACCTACAGCTACGTCGCGCGCAATCTCGCACAATCCCTGACACGGGTGGCGCAGCAATCGGACGTATCGCGCGAAGCCGCCTACTACAAAGCCAATATCGGCAAGGTGCACACCGCCGACGATTTGATGAATGATTACCGGCTGTATCACTACGTCACGAAAGCTTATGGCCTGGAAGACATGGCCTACGCCAAGGCTTTCATGAAAAAGGTGCTGCAGAGCAACCTCTCGGATCCCAAGAGCTTTGCCAATACGCTGATCGACAAGCGCTACCGGGACTTTGCCGCGGCCTTTTCCTTCGGTGGCGGTGAAGCCAAGGTTGCGCAATCGGACAACCAGACTGACGACATGATCGGGCTGTACACGGCAGCCATGAAGAGCAATGTCGACGCAATCGCCGCCGACACGAAATACTACAATGCCAAGATCGGCAACGTGAGCAGTGCCGACCAGCTTCTCAACGACGATCGTCTTCGCAACTATGTCGCTTCGGCATTCGGGATCGATCAAGGCAAATGGTCCCGCGACACGATCAAGCAGGTCTTGTCCAGCGATCCATCCGATCCGAACAGCTATGTCAACGTCACCTTCGCTTCAAAGCTGGATGGCCTCAACGCCCAGCTTAGCCAGGCCAAATCGGATGCAACCGACGCCAGTGCGAATATCTCCGACGACACGGCACAGCTGTCGCAGCCTGGCGCTGATGTCGATCAGTTGAAGGTCCAGATATTGGTCGAAAAATATCGCCTTCAGTCGGCCACGAGCACCATATCCAGCACCAATGACGCCATCGCGACGACCAGCCGGTTCATGGATCTGGCCGGCGCATTCGAATTTTCTGCCGACGGGTCGCTTCCCTCGGGGACACCGGCGCAGACCGCTGCAAGCCTCGCAAACACGAACAAGAATTTCGACGACAGCAAGTCAGCCGTCTATGCGGCGGCAAGCCCGTTGCAGGAAGCCCTGGTCATTGGACAGTTCAGAAAAACCATCCCCAACGTGACGACGCTCCAGGCGCTGATGTCCAATCCAACCGCCTACAATTTTGCGCTTGCAGCCGTCGGCCTCGATCCCACGCAAGTTTCTCAATCCACCGTGAAGGCCGTTCTCGAGAGCGACCTCAACGATCCCAAAAGTTACGTCTATACGCTCAAGGACGATCGATACGTCAAGCTCGCGCGCGCGTTCAACTTTGACGCCAAGGGCAATCTGGCGATGCCCCTGGCGGCGCAGGGGCCGGCCGAGATTCTCGACATCGCCAGGAATTACGTCGTTGGCAAGCTGAAGTTTGCAAGCCCGCACGACCAAGCGAAAATCAAGGCTCAAGCCCAGAAGGACGCCTCGGACTATCAACAGGCGATCGGCGGCATCAAGAGCGCTTCCGATTTGCTCGCGAACAGGAAGCTGATTGACTTCGTTCTTGTCGCCAGGGGCCTGGACCCTGCGAAAGTGAGCACCGCCGATCTCAAGAAGATCTTCGCCTCCGATCTGAACGATCCCAAGAGTTTCGCAAACACGCAGAGCGATCCCCGCTTTGCCGAGATCGCGGCGTCGTTCAATTTCGACAGCAAGGGCAACGTCGCGCGTCTTCCGATGATGGGACCGCAAAAGCGCGATCAGTTCCTGGCAACGCAGAAGGACTATCTCCAGCAAAGCCTGGAGCAGCAGCAGGGCGATACTAATGCCGGCGTGCGTCTGGCCCTGTATTTCCAGCGCATGGCCGGACACATCACGTCGGCTTACGACATTCTTGCCGACAAGGCTCTTTCGGAAGTGTTTCGAACCACGTTCGATCTGCCTGACCAGATGGCTTCGATGCAGATCGACCAGCAAGCCAAGATCGTGGAGAAATATCTCAATCTTAAGGATCTCAGCGACCCCGCGAAAGTTTCGAAACTGCTCAGCCGCTTCTCGGCCATGTATGACGTGAAGAACGCCAGTCAGACCTACTCGCCGGTGCTCGACCTCTTCCAGGGATCGAGTTCGGGGACATCGGGCTTCAGTGACTCGACATACCTCGCCATGGCCAAGATGCGTGCCAATCCCTGGTGAACGTTGGCCGGGACGACATGGAGCGTGGATGAAGAGGCGACGCAAGCCGCGGCCGTGCTCTAGTCCAAAACCTCCAGCACCAGCTCCATGGTCATCAGCACGGGATTGTCGCCGCGAACCAGGCGGCCCTCGGCGATACCGCCGGTGTAGTCGATCAGGGCGACGTCGAGCGCGGCTGCCAGCGCACCGGACGGATCAGGCGCGATCATCCCGGCGGTGATTGCAAGCTCGGTGGCGAACGGCTCGGTCAGGCCGCCATGGGTGAAGCGCGCGCCGATGGTCGAGCCGACCCCGCCGTGGATTCTTGCGCGCGCAATGCCGTGCACCTTGCAGAAGGCTTCGAGACAGCCAGCAAAGTCCTGGTTGGGGCGCAGCCGCAGCGCGAAGGCGCGGCAAGTCGCGCGCGCTCCGGTGCTCGCCGCGGCGACCGGCCCGAACAGCTTGAAGTTGGTCTCGGGATCGGCCTCCGCCGTGAACATCGCGCCATCGATGCCGAAGGCCTGAACCTCGAACGGCTCGGCGACGACAGTTTCATCCGGCAGCATGTGGCCCCCGCTCGTCTTGCCGTCGGCTTCGGTCCACAGCCCGTGGCAGTGAAAGAACGGCGCACCATCCCGCATGCCCAACGTCATGCTGCCGAGCTTGGTGTGCGTCACGCCGGCGGGCCGATAGGTGTCGCTGTAGAACGCCGCATTCTCGCCGGTCTTCGACAGCGCCGGCATCACATAGCCGAACGGCCCGAGCGCGCCTTGGCCGAAAGTCAGCACGCCGCCGGCAAAACCTTCCGCGGCAAAGCCGCGGCGCGCGGCTTCGAGCAGCGGCAGACCCGCTTCAAGCGTGAACGCACAAGCGCGTCCCCTCGCCTCCACCCATTGGATGCGCTCGGTGACGGGCGCGCCCGGCTGCCTGATGCTGCGCATGACCCGCGCTCAGCTTGTCTTGGTCTTGTCGAGATCGAGCAGGCCGCGTGCCTCGAGCTCGTCGCGCACCATGCGCTTCGGCACCTTGCCATAGCCGGATTTGGGCAGCGCCTCCCAGAAGAAGAACCGCTTCGGCATCTTGTAGCGCGGCACCTTCGGCGACAGGAATGCCGCCATCTCGGCTTCACTCACCGGCTTCTCACCCTCGCGCGCGACGCAGACGGCCACACCGACCTCGCCCCAGGTCGCATCGGGCACGCCGAGTACGGCGACCTCGCCGATCGTGGGATGGGTCAGGATCTTCTCCTCGATCTCGCGCGGATAGATGTTGGAGCCGCCGGAGATGTACATGTCGGAGGCACGTCCCGTGATGTAGACGAACCCCTCCTCGTCCATGTGGCCGAGATCGCCGGTGCGGAACCAGCCGTTGCGAAACGCCTTCGCATTGGCATCGGGGTTGTCATAGTAGCCCGCGAGCACGGCCGGTCCGATCACACAGATTTCGCCGCTCTGGTTCGCCCCAAGCTCGCGGCCCTCGTCGTCCTGGATCGAGACCTGCATGCCCGTGCGCTCGAAGCCGCAGGTGCCGATCTTGGCGTGCGGTCCGTCCTCGGGATCATGCAATGCCGCCGGCAGCACGGTGATGTTGCCGGTAACCTCGCCCAAGCCAAAATACTGCACGATGACCTTGCCGAGTTTCCTCAGCGCGGCCTTCTGGTCCTCGCGATACATCGGCGCGCCGGCATAGATGACGTGGCGCAGCGAGGAATGATCGTATTTGTCGACGGCGGGATGCTCGACCATCATCTTGAGGATCGTCGGCACTGTGAAGAGATTGCCGACGCGATGCGTCTCGATCAGACGGAATGCCTCGTCGATATCGAATTTCTCGGTCGGCAGCAGCACGGTGCAGACGCCGCGCGCGGTCTGCACCAGCTGATGCACGCCTGCGCCGTGGGACAGCGGCGCCACCACCAGCGAGGCGTCCGCTTCCGTCACGCCGGGGGTGAGATCGGCCAGATGGTTGGTGACCACAAACCCCATCTGGCCGTGGGTCAGCACCGCGGCCTTGGAGCGGCCCGTGGTGCCCGAGGTGAAGAAGAACCAGCAGGGATCGTCATGCTCGACCGCAACGTTCTCGACCGCCTGGCCTGCATGCGAAGCAATGGCTTCGGCCACCGAGCGCTCGCCGAAGGAGGACTTGCCGTCGATGCTCCAAGTGAATTCCAGCACGCCGCCCTTCGCGGCCGCCGCATGTTCAGGGAAATCGACGTGGCACAGGAACGCCTTCGCGCCCGAGGCCTGGGCGAGATAGGCGACCTCATCGGGCATCAGGCGGAAATTGGTGGGCACCCAGACCGCCCCGAGCCGGAACGCCGCGAACATCGAAAGGAACATCTCGTCGCCATTCTTGGAATGGACGAGGATGCGGTCACCCTTGGCGATCCCGCGCGCGGCGAGCGCTGCCGCGAGCGCCGAGGCCTGCGCATCGATCTGGCGCCAGGTCCAGGACTTGTCGCCCCAGACGAAACCACGCCGCGATCCATGCCGCCGCGCATTCTGGGTCAGCATGTAAGCGAGATTCATGACGCGGCGGGACATGCGGAGCGGCTGCATCGGGCTTCCTCTTCGGCGGCAGGCGGCACGCAAGCCACCCGCTCATTGCAACCCATTTATCGCCATCGGCCACAGCGTAGCAAGACCGCCGTCCGCACACCTGCCCTACGGCTGCTTGAACGTGAAAGGCGTCGCCGTAATCGCCCTTTCCTTGACGCAGGCCTGCGCGCCGAAGCCGCCGCAATAGCTGCCATGCAAGTCGAACCGGATGACGCGCGCCGCCCCACGCTTCATCGACGGCGCCACGATGCTGTAGCTGCGGACATAGCCGTCGAACACCGTGCGAACGCTGCCGTCGGGCCGCGTCACCAGGATGTCCAGCACGCAACCGCCGGTTCCGCAATAGGTGCCCTCGCGCTCGCCACACTTGGTATCGCGGAAATCGACGATGTAGTCGTCGCGACCGTCTCCGGTCAGATCGACCTTGCGCACCGTGTCGGGTACGAACGTCACAGCACCGCCGCCCTGGCTGTCGCATTCCTCATTGGCATAGCGCAGCGCCTTCTGCACGGCGAGCGGATAGCCGGCGGGATCAAACGGCTTCGCCTCATCTGCATGTGCGGCGACGACGAGCAGAGCGAACAGGAGGATCAGATAGCGCATGCGCTTTGGTCGCCGGCGCGACCGCAATCGTTCAGGGATTTTTAAACATGATCGGCGCAACGTTCGTCAGTTCTCGCGTACAGAGTGCCGCATCATGGTCAAAGCGTCCGCCTTCCTCCTGCTGTCGCTCGCGCTTGCCGGATGTGCCGTCGCGCCGCAAGCCCGTCTTGCCTCCGATCCCGCCTTCAGGCCCGCGCGATACGCCTGGGATGGCGCCGGCGGCGAGGATCCCAATCAGCGGCGTGCCGCCGAGCCATCGCGGGCAACGCACATCGCTGCCCGGCCCGAGTCCGACGAAATCGACGCAGACCAGGACGCCAAGGTCAACCGATCGCTGGTCATCTGCCAAGGCTGCCTGCGCCCCAAACCACAGCCGGAAGATTCGCGGCTTGCCAAGGCGGCGGATTGAACCGAACGGCGTCTCGAGCGGTCTACTAGATACCACGCCGATCGGCTATCCGGCCTATGGTACCATCATCTCATGGACGATCCATGCTCACCCGTCGCAGCTTCGTCGCAATCTCCCTTCTTGCCGGAATCCGCCCCACCCTCGCCCAGGCTCCAGCGCCGGCCGATCCCGCAGCCATCCTGACCGCGATCTACACCCGTGCCGCCAAAGGCAAAGGCGACGGCGGCGCGGCCTTCGTCACCGAGAACAAGGCGGCAAAGACCAAATATCTCTCCAAGGCGCTGGTCACGTTGTGGGCCAAGGCGGATGCGCATACGCCGAAGGGCGACGTCGGGCCGATCGATTTCGATCCTGTCACCAATTCGCAGGAACCCGACGTGAAGTCGTTCAAGATTGACGCCGAGAAGACTGAGGCCGACAAGGCGACGCTCGCGGTGACCATCACCGGCCACCGCAACGACCGCAAACCCGCAGACCAGGTCGTGCGTTACGACTTCGTGCGCGAGGCCGACAGCTGGAAGATCGACGACATCAAGGGCTCCTCCGACGGCGAAGCCTGGTCGATCCGCAAGATGCTGACGGATGCGCTGAAAAGCTGACCGGAGACATCATGAGCGACGTCATCAACAACAAGGCGCATCACCGCTACGAGCTGGAGGTAGAGGGCTATGTAGCGACCGAGCATTACAAGCTCGACGGCAATGTCATCACCTTTGAACATACCGAGGTGCCGAAGGAGCTCGGCGGCAAAGGCGTCGGCTCAAGGCTGGTGCAAGGCGCGCTCGACCAGGTCCGCGCCAGCGGCCTGAAGCTGATCCCGCAATGCCCGTTCGTGAAGGCGTGGATCGAGAAGCATCCGGACTATCAGGACCTCGTGAAGAGATGAGAGCGCAGGCCCGCCGCGCCCGTAGCGTGGCGGACCTGTCGACATCGATGGCCTATTGCCCGTGCTTCAGCATGTCCTGGTCGCTCAGATCCCAGTCCTGCCAGAGTTGGAGTGCTCCGAGAAGCACCACCACCCCACCGAGACTCGTGTGGTAGATCCGGAGAAAGCCTTCACCGGAATAGCCGAGGACATAGGGCGAGGTGACGAGCCACAGTCCAATAACGATCGTGGTCACCTCTTGCCACCGCTGCAATGCGACATATTCGAGCTGGCTAAGGCCAAACACGACCAAGCCGATGGCGACCGTGTTCAAGACGACCGTCTGATGTCCGGCTGTCATAGCTCCGTCTTGGATGGGAAACCATGGCGAGGCGGCGATCAGCGCGCCGAGCAGCATGCCGCACCAGTCTTCCCATGTTCGATGAGTATTCAAGAAACCAAAGTCCGACATCGTACCCTCCTACAAAAGAGGCATACGTCAGCGGCTGGCGACCATGACACTCCGAATGTCTAGCGACCCGCCGGCCGCATTCGGGCGTATGTCCTTGTGAACGACGTGGGAACCATCTTGGAACTTACAAGGGCGGCCTTGAGGATTATTCGGTGCTAAGGCACGATGCTTGCGTCTTCGGCGGTAGAGCGCGCCCAGCTTTTTGCAGCGCATCGCGTGCCGTCTGCACGTCGGGCTTCATCTCCAGCGCCTTGCAGAAGTCGGCGATCGCACCCTCGATGTCGCCGAGTCGCATCCGGGCCTGACCGCGGTTGTTCCAGGAGAACACGTCGGCCGGATCGTATTGCAGCGCCTTGTCGTAATCGGCGACTCCGCCCTTGTTATCGCCGAGGTAAAGCCGGATCAAGCCGCGATTGCGCCAACCTCTTGCATCTGTCGGCGCCACGCGGATCGCCTCGCTGTAGTCCGCGGCGGCGCGATCGAGCTGCTCGCTGTCGCGATAGACATTGCCGCGGTCGATGTAGGCGATCAGATCCGGCGCGAGCTTGATACGCATCATGTAATCGGCGAGCGCATGCGCCGTGTCGTGCTTGCGAGCATAGACATAGCCGCGATTGGCGTAGGCCATGGCATGGCCGGGATCGCGCTTGATCGCGGCAGCGAAATCGGCGATGGCGCCGGCGAGATCGCCCTTGTTGTAACGGGCCTCGCCACGATTGCTGTAGGCCATCGCCATCGACGGATCGAGCTTGATGGCTTTGTCGTACTCGGCGATGGCGCGATCATAGTCGCGCTTGAAGCCGTAGACGCGGCCGCGATTGTTGTAGGCGCAGGCATAGGTCGGATCGAGGCGCACCGCTTCGTCGAGATCGGACAGCGCCGCATCGAGCTCGCGCTTTTCGGTGAGACCATATCCGCGGTTGCAATAGGCGCCGGCGAGCCTGCGGCCAGTCTCGCTCTTGCTGTCGATCACCGTCGAGCAGGCCTTCACCCGCTCGTCCGGCGCGCTGGTCGGTCCCCCGCAGGCTTCCCAGGCCGGACTGCCCTCGGCTGCAGCCGGAGCCGGACCTGTCGCGGCGAGTACAGCGAGCAAGGCCATGAGACTGAGCTGGACACGCATTTTGCGGATATCTCCCCTGCGGCAACCTGCCTTGGTCGCGCCTTGGCAAGCGCGGGTTCAGGCGCCTAGATCAGGGAATAAGCATAGCTTCGGAAGGATCAGGCATGGCGGCAACGGTACGCGACAACAAGGACAGGAGCCGCTTCGAACTCGATGTCGGCAACGAGCTGGCCTTCGCCAATTACCGGCTGACGCCGTCGGCGGTCATCATCACCCATACCGAGACGCCGCGCGCGTTGCGCGGTCGCGGCATTGCGTCCGATCTGATCAAGGGCGCGCTCGAAATCATTCGCCGCGACGGTAAAAAGGTGATCGCGGGCTGCGGTTTCGTCGTCGATTATCTCGACAGGCATCCGGAGGATGCGGATCTCGCTACCTGAATGCAAAAGGGCCCGCGACATCGCGGGCCCCTGACATCGACCGAACTGTCGGTCAGTGCTTGATTTCGGGCGGCAGCTTGCCGCCATTTGCAGCGAGCTTGGACATCACCTGCTTGTGCAGCCAGACGTTCATGGTAGCAGAGTCGTTCATGTCGCCGGTGTAGCCGAGCTCCTTGGCGAGATCCTTGCGTGCCGCAAGGCTCGAATCGACGTCGAGCGCCTTCATCAGATCGACGATCGAGGTCCGCCATTCCAGCTTCTCGCCCTTGTGCGCGGCGGCCGCCTTGTCGACGATCGCGGCGACGTCCACCGTTGCCGCAGGCGCGGCCGCAGGTGCAGACGCTGGCGCCGATCCGCCCGGCGCGGCCCCTGCAGGTGCGCTGCCCGCGGGCGCGCCGCCGGTGGGCGCAGCGGAAGCCTGATGGCTACCGAAGATTGCGCCCATGATTTTCCCGAAAATGCTCATGTCTGCTCCCCGAAAAGGATCCCGTTGGAAGGCCCTGAGTGGGTCCTTATAGATCAAGTTTCTGCACTGCGCCCGCGCTGTTCGCGCGACCCACAAAGCAGCATGAGCTTATCTGCGGCGAAATGACGACCGAATGACGTCATCAAGGTTGCACTGCGGCATCGAATCTCACCCAAGCGTGAGGGACAGGACTCGGAAATAGGCGTACGCTTCCCGTTCAGCTCGCGATGCCACCAGGAATTCGCGTCTGGTTGGACTCGCAACACTCAAGAAGAGCGGCCGGTTGCGCCGTTGCCGGCGCCCGAATTCGGCCGCATGGCAAGGGAGCAAGCCGACCATGGCCACACTCTACCAGGGCAATGTCCCCACGATGGGCCAGACCGCAGACGCGGCTGGACCGGTGATCCGAACCATCGAACTGTCCGACCTGCACGATGCGCTCAAGCGCGGCTGGGAAGATTTCAAGGCAGTCCCCAGCCACGCCATCATCCTCTGCGTGATCTATCCGGTGCTGGGCCTCGTGATCGCGCGCGTCGCGATGGGCTATTCAGTAATACCCCTGCTGTTTCCGCTGGCCGCGGGCTTCGCTCTGATCGGTCCGTTCGCAGCGCTCGGCCTCTATGAACTCTCCAGCCGTCGCGAGCGGTATGAGGAAGCCAGCGCCTGGGACGCCATGGACGTGCTGCGCTCACCCTCATTCGGCGCCATGCTCGGCCTCGGCACGTTGCTGCTCGCGCTGTTCGTGACCTGGGTCGCGACCGCGCAGGCAATCTATGTGGCAGCGTTCGGCTATGAAGGCGTGACTGGAATCTCCGACTTCGTGACGCGCGTGCTGACGACGTCGCAGGGCTGGTGGCTGATCGTGGTCGGTTGCGGCGCGGGCTTCCTGTTCGCGCTGGCCGCACTCTGCATCAGCGCCGTCTCATTCCCGCTGATGCTCGACCGGCATGCCGGTGCGCTGGAGTCGATGGTCACCTCGCTGCGCGTCGTGGCGAAGAACCCGGTGCCGATGGCGGCCTGGGGACTGATCGTGGCGGTACTGCTGGCGCTCGGCACCATTCCCGCGTTCCTCGGGCTCGCCGTCGTCATCCCACTGCTCGGCCACGCCACCTGGCATCTCTATCGCAAGGTCATCGTCTCCGAACCCGGCGCCCGGCCGGTGCCGCCTCCGCCGCAACGTCCGCGCAAGCCGGCGGCCGACTTCCCCGCCAATCTCTTTCCGTGGCGGAATCGAGAATAGAGATAGGCTGAAGCCTGACGATTTCGTTACAGCCGATCCCGCCCCCGGACGGGATCGGCTGCTGTCACACGCCTTGCTTTGGCCGCTGTTACATCGGACATTACCGCCTCCGGTCATGTCCCTTCACGGAATCAATTTATTCGAATGACCCTGACGATTTCTCGTCTCGCTCTCGCAGCCCTCGCCCTTTCAGCGTCAATCGTATCCGTCGAGCCCGCTCTGGCCGCGGTCGCTTGCGGCTCGGGCAATTTCGACGCCTGGCTCGCTGACTTCAAGACCGAGGCTGCGGCCAAGGGCATCTCGCAACAGGCCATCACCGCCGGACTTGCCGGTGTGACGCTGGACCAGAGCGTGCTCAACCGTGACAAATCGCAAAAGGTCTTCAACCAGACCTTCGAAGAGTTTTCAGGCCGCATGGTGCCGCCGCGGATGACACGCGGCTCCAACATGATGAAGCAGTACGGCTCGGTGCTATCCCGCATCGAGCAGACCTATGGCGTACCGGGCGAGGTCCTGGTAGCGATCTGGGGTCTTGAAACCGATTTCGGCGTCAACACCGGCAAGTTCGCGACGATCCGCTCCCTCGCAACGCTCGCCTATGATTGCCGGCGCGCCGAGCAGTTTCGTGGCGAGCTGATGGATGCGCTACGCATCGTCCAGCGCGGCGATCTTGCGCCCGCCGAGATGAAAGGTGCCTGGGCCGGTGAGCTCGGGCAGACCCAGTTCATGCCGTCATCCTGGATGAAATACGCCGTCGACTTCGACGGCAACGGCAAGCGCGACCTGCTGCACAGCGCCCCCGACGTGCTCGCCTCCACCGCCAATTATCTCGCCGGCTATGGCTGGCAGAAGGGCAAGGATTGGCAACCCGGAAGCCCGAACTTCGCGGTGCTGCAGCAGTGGAACAAGAGCGAGGTCTATTCCAAGACGGTGGCCTATTTTGCCACCCAGCTCGCGCACGCCCCTTAATAAGGCACGCACGGAGACAAACGCGTAGGGCCGATCGCCCGGCGACCGGCCCTCTCTTGAATTGCGTTGACCTACCCGCTTACTTACCCATGGTGGCGTGCATCGCCTTGCTCAGGTGCATGCCACACGCACCCGTCTTGCCGTTGAGCAGCGAATCCTGCGCGGACGCGATTTCCTTCTGGGCGACCGTTTTGCCGTCACCATCGGGCATCGCCTCGATCGCGGTCTCCGTCTTCTCGAGATTGCCCGAGCTGCACCCGCCCATGGCATGCTTGGCGGCCTGGACCGGCGCGGCGGCGAATGCAACGGCAGCAATTGCGATAACCCCGAGTAACTTCGTCATGATGTTACTTTCCTTCTTTTGTTCTTGGACAGAACCAGCGACATTGCCGGAATCTGCAACATGACTTTGCTGCCGACGCGGCAACTTTCCGTAATAAATTCCCTGCGAGAATTACGTGAAGTTGCGTGGCGCGCAGAGCTGCATGCGGCATTTCTGATCTTCATTACAACTTCGTAATCTCAATTTACACGCTTGGCGTGTGTGCAAGGCATCATGGGGACGTGGGCTCTCGAGGTCATCCGACATTCAGGAACCTGCGGACTCTCGGAGGTTCTGCCGACTCCGGATCCCCCATGAACCGTCGCCTCGTCGGACCCGGCGGATGTCATTTTATGAATTTGAATTCATTTCTATAAACAGCAGTTCATGCGAATCACGCATAGCTTACTTGGGCTTACAAGCTGCTCCGCCTCCTTGCCGATCTCGGAAAGCAACATATTTCCGGAACAATCTGAATTGCGAGTTTTCGCACCAAACCCGTGATTTCACGGGCATTTATTCCCTAGCCCGGGGATTTTCGCCTAGTTGTTGGGCGAGAGCGCCGACGGGTTAATCGTCCCTTACCAGTGCTATGCATTCATCGCTTAGCTGCATCGCAACATCGGAACTTTCGCAACGCACCACTCTCACCTATATTCATTTCAACGATGAGGCCCGAGCAAGGGCTGAATCGAACTACAGGAGACTACCAATGCTGCTCTCGCTCATCCGCATGATCCAGGCCTTCCGGGACTATCAGCGCAATGTTGCCGAGCTGTCCCAGCTCAGCGATCGCGAACTGGCCGATATCGGCCTCGATCGCTCGGACATCCCGCGCGTTGCCGCCGGTCACTATCAGGGCTGATACCCTTCAGCCCTTACCGGACGAACCGATAGCGCCCGCCTCGTGCGGGCGTTGTCGTTTCTGATGGCAGAAAACTCGATCTCGGCGATTCCACTGATCGCCGAAAAGCGCTACCTGTCCGCCCCATGACAGGACCACTACCCAACACCGTGCACGTCATTGGCGCCGGCCTTGCCGGTTCGGAAGCCGCCTGGCAGGTGGCCAAGTCAGGCGTGCCCGTGGTGCTACACGAGATGCGGCCGGACCGCATGACCGAGGCGCACCGCACCGACGGGCTCGCCGAGCTCGTCTGCTCCAACTCGTTCCGCTCTGACGATGCCGCCAACAACGCCGTCGGCCTGCTGCACGCCGAAATGCGCCGGCTCGGCTCGCTGATCATGCGCGCAGCCGATGCCAACCAGGTGCCCGCCGGCGGCGCGCTGGCCGTCGACCGCGATGGCTTCTCGGCCGCCGTCACCAAGGCGCTGAATGACCACCCCCTGATCGAGATCGCCCGCGGCGAGATCAAAGGCCTGCCGCCGGCCGAGTGGAGCAACGTCATCGTTGCGACCGGCCCCCTCACCTCAGCCCCGCTGGCCGATGCCATTCGGGAGCTCACGGACGAGAACGCGCTCGCCTTCTTCGACGCGATCGCCCCGATCGTGCACCGTGAGTCCATCGACATGTCGGTGGCCTGGTTCCAGTCGCGCTACGACAAGGTCGGCCCCGGCGGCAATGGCGCCGACTACATCAACTGCCCCATGACCAAGGAGCGGTATGACGGCTTCGTCGCAGCCCTGATCGCGGGCGAGAAGACGGAGTTCAAGGAATGGGAGACCAACACGCCCTATTTCGACGGCTGCCTGCCGATCGAGGTAATGGCGGAGCGCGGCCACGAGACGCTGCGCCACGGCCCGATGAAACCTGTCGGCCTCACCAATCCGCACGATCCCACCACGAAGGCCTACGCGATCGTGCAGCTGCGCCAGGACAACAAGCTCGGCACGCTCTACAATATCGTCGGCTTCCAGACGAAACTGAAATACGGCGAGCAGCAGCGCATCTTCCGCACCATTCCGGGCTTGGAGAAGGCGGAGTTCGCCCGCCTCGGCGGCCTGCATCGCAACACCTTTCTCAACTCGCCAAAGCTGCTCGACGGCCAGCTGCGCCTGCGCGCGCAGCCGCGGCTGCGCTTCGCCGGGCAGATGACGGGCTGCGAAGGCTATGTGGAATCGGCCAGCGTCGGCCTGATCGCCGGCCTTTATGCTGCCGCTGACGCCCGCGGTGAGACGCTGGCGAGCCCGCCCAGCACGACGGCGCTCGGATCCCTGCTCGGTCACATCACCGGCGGCCATATCGAGACCATCGAGCCGGGCACGCGCTCGTTCCAGCCGATGAACATCAATTTCGGCCTGTTCCCGCCGCTCGCCAGCCCGCCGACGAAGAAGCCCGACGGCACGCGCCTACGTGGCAACGAGAAGACGGTGGCCAAGAAACAGGCGATGAGCGCATTGGCGCTCTCCGATCTCGATCGCTGGATCGCCGACCATTTGCGCTTCGCCGCAGCCGCGTGAGATATCGATGAGTCTTCCGAAAGACGACGCCGCGGTGCTCTCGGCGCGCTGGACCGAGGGCGTGCTGCTCAAGCGCGACGTATTCTCGACCGTCGAGCGCGGCCGCTTCCGCAGCGACAACGGCGATGTTGACGCCGTGCTGCGCAGGCTCGACGAAGTGCCGTGGTGGTCGTTCCTGCTGGCGCGGCATCTGTTCGCGCGCGAGAAGCGTGCGCTGGCGCTCGCAAAGGGTCTCTCCGTGGGACCCGAGCTGCTGTGGGCCGGCCGGCGCGCGCTGGTGCGCGGCTTCGTCGACGGTGTCGCGCTGCATCTGGCAAAGCCCCACGGCGACCTCGCCTATTTCCGCTCGGCCAAGGACATGCTCCGCCGGTTGCGCCGCGCCGGCATCTGTCACAACGATCTCGCCAAGGAGCAGAACTGGCTGGTCGGCCGCGACGGACGCGCTTATGTGACCGACTTCCAGCTTGCGGCCTGCTTTGCGCGCCGCGGGTGGCTCTATCGCATCCTCGCCTATGAAGACCTCCGCCATCTGCTCAAGCACAAGCGCTCCTACGCGCCTGAGGCGCTGACGCCGCGCGAGCGAAAGATCCTGGCGAAGAAGTCCTTCGCCGCAAGCCTGTGGCTCGCCACCGGCAAGAAGGTCTACCGCGCGATCACCCGCGGGCTGTTCAACTTCACCGACCGCGAGGGCGGTGGCCGCCGGCTGGTCAATGATGCGCCGGTCTTGGCCGCGCTGATCCGGCAAAACCCCGCCGTGCGCGACGCTGCGATCGTTGCCTTTGCGGACCGCCGCTCGGGCGTCGGGCTCTATGCGTTCGTGGAAGCCGACCTGGCCACACTCGAAGGCCAGCTCCGCAACGAGCTCACGGCCGCCAAAGGCCCAAAGCCGCCCGAACACATCCAGGTGGTTCATGCGCTGCCGCGCGATGCCGGCGGCAAACCGCGCACCGAGATCCTGCAACTGGTCGCGATGAACCAGCTCGACCTGATCGAGCCGATGATGAAGAACGAGCAGGACCGCGCCTTCCTCAAGGACATCCTGGAGCAGCGCAAGAACCTGCGCGACCGCTTCAACTTCGAGGCCGACCTGCCCACTAGTTAGTCTACGGGGGCCAGCTTGCGCCTTGAAGCGTCCACAATGCCGGTGGAGAAGCCCGGGATCACGCTGACTTGGGGAACGATGACGAGCTGGGGGACCATGAGGCGCTGCGCGGCCCTGCTGATCGCAGGTCTTGTGCTGCTGGCGGCCGCGCCTGTGACGGCAACCGAGCCCCCCGCCGAACAGATCTCCAGCTTCCGGCTGAAGCATGGCGAGGGCCGCGTCGTGCGCGACGGAACGCTCGATCGCATCGCCATGGATCAGGCCCGCGCGATGGCGGCCAAGGACGATCTCAGCCACGACGCCCTCGGCCCCTTCACCAAGCGCGTCGCACCGTCAGGCGCAGGTCGCGCCGCCGAGAACATTGCCTACGGCTACGACACCTTCGAGAAGACGCTGGGGCAGTGGATCGACTCGTCCGGGCACCGCAAGAACCTCTTGCTGCACAACGCCTCCCGCGTCGGGATCGCGAGCGCGAAGAATGCCAGCGGCAAGCGCACCTATTGGGCGATGGTGATCGCAGGCGACTACGAGCCGAAACCGGGCAAGGGCAAAGGCAAAGGCAAGAAGGATAGTGAGCCGCTGGTCGCCGTGAAGCGTGACGTCACGCCTGCCAGCAAGCCCAAAGCCGCGAACTGCCACGTCAAGCTCCTCGGCCTCTGCATCTGAGACCAAACCGGGCCAGCTCCTCGCTGCCCGCCGTCTTGCCCGCCTGCTCCGGTGCGTCTAATCCATGCCGATGGATCGCGAGACGGAGAGCCCGCTTGATCGACATCGACCGAATACGGGCCGACACACCGGCGGCCTCCCGGCGAGCCTATCTCCACAATGCGGGGGCGGCTCTCATGCCCGCGCCCGTCGTCGCGGCGATGAAACAGCATATCGATCTGGAGAGCGAGATCGGCGGCTATGCCGCCGCGGACCGCGAGTCCGACCGGCTTGATGCGGTCTACGGGTCGGTCGCACGTTTGTTGAATGCTGCTCCGGACGAGATCGCACTCATGGAGAACGCGACCGTCGCCTGGCAAATGGCATTCTACGCGCTGCAGTTTCGCGCGGGCGACCGGATATTGACGGCCGAAGCGGAGTACGCCGCCAATTACGTTGCATTCCTCCAGGTCGCCAAGCGCACGGGTGCGGTCATTGACGTCGTGCCGAGCGATGCCAGTGGCGAGCTCGACATCCACGCGCTTGAGCGCATGATCGACGAGCGGGTGAAGCTGATCGCCATCACCTGGGTCCCGACCAATGGCGGGCTGGTCAATCCCGCGGCCGCCGTGGGCAAGATCGCACGCGCGCATGGCATTCCCTATCTGCTCGACGCTTGCCAGGCGGTCGGCCAGATGCAGGTCGACGTCGAAGCGATCGGCTGCGACATGCTCTCGGCCACCGGCCGCAAATTCCTGCGCGGCCCGCGCGGCACTGGTTTCCTCTACGTCCGCCGGCCGCTGCTGCAACGGCTCGAGCCGCCGATGATCGACCATTTCGCGGCCCCCTGGGTCTCGCGGAACCAGTATCAGCTCCGTGACGATGCCCGCCGGTTCGAGACCTGGGAGAACAATTACGCGGCTCGGCTTGGGCTTGGCGCAGCCGTCGACTACACGCTTGCGATCGGTCTCGGCCCGATCGAGCAGCGTTGCCGCCTGCTGGCGGACCGCCTTCGCGGCGGCCTTGCTGCCATCAGCGGTATCACCATTCGCGATCTCGGCCGCACGCCCGGCGCCATCGTCAGCTTCACGATGGATGGGGTTGAGGCAGACGCGATCGTCCGCAGCGCCGCCGCAGCCGGCATTACCATCGGCGCCTCAGATCCGTCGAGCACCCGCATCGACGCGGAAGTCCGTTCGCTGCCGGTCGTCGTGCGAGCGTCCCCGCATTACTACAACACGGAAGCCGAGATCGATCGTCTGATCACCCACCTTGCAGGTCTGGCGCCGCAACAGCGCGGCGCCGGACCCTCGGCGTCGCCCTAGGCTCTTGTCGTCAGTGCCGACAACTGGTCGGTGTCGAAGCGGGCGCGCAACTCGCTGATGGCTTTCGCGTCCGGCGGTCCGCTGGCGGTCAGCCTGGCCAACTCCTCGAAGTAATGCTCGTGCCCCGGAGGGGATACTGTCATGAGCACCCGCGCGGGCTTGTCGCTGACATTGGTGATGTTGTGGGGAACGCCCGGAGGAATGAAGAGGTAGGTCCCTGGCGTGGCCCGGACGACCTCTTCGGCGAGGTGCCATTCGCATTCGCCTTCAAGCATATAGAAGGTCTCTTCCTGCACACGGTGAACGTGCCGACCCGTGGCGAAACCGGCCGGAATCGTCCAGTCGAACATGCTGGTGTGCCGGGTATCCTCCCCGGTCACCAGAAAGGCCATCGGCTGGCCCCGCAGCATCACTCCACTGGTTGCGCCCGGCCTGCGGATGAGTGGCTTTGCGGTCATGTGGTCCTCCATGATGGGCCGCTTCGGTGCGCGACGACGGCGACATCATGGCCCGCCTGCTCCGGGAAGTAGCAAGGCAGTGCGGAAAACATTGCAAAAAACCTGCAAAATGTGCCCTTCTTCAGAATGGCCGCGATCCTTGAGTTTGGTCCTTTTCGCCTGGACGCCGATGCCGGGATCCTGTTCCGCGGCGCCGAGCCGACCTCGCTCGGCCAGCGCGCAGTGCTGCTCCTTGCCCTGCTGGTGCGGCGAGCCGGCGAGCCAGTGTCCAAGAGTGATTTGATCGAAGCTGCATGGCCCGCCCTGGCGGTTGAAGACAGCAACCTGACTGTCCAGATCGCAGCTGTCCGGCGCGCGCTGGCGGACGCGTCTGGAGTGGCGCAATGGATCGAGACGCTGCCACGGCGCGGCTATCGCTATGTCGGACCGGCGGTGACGGCGCCCAACCCGGACCGGGCATCCGGACCGTCACTAACCTTGCCTGACCGGCCATCCATCGCAGTGTTGCCCTTTGCGAACCTGAGCGGTGATGCTGAGCAAGATTATTTTGCCGACGGAATGGTCGATGACATCATCACCGGCCTCTCCCGCATCAACTGGCTGTTCGTCATCGCGCGAAATTCCACATTCACGTACAAGGGCCGAGCCGTCGATGTGAAACAGGTCGGCCGCGAGCTCGGCGTGCGTTACGTGCTGGAAGGCAGCGTCCGGAAGACCGGCGGCAATACGCGCATCACGGGTCAATTGATCGATACCTCGACCGGCATGCATGTGTGGGCCGAGCGTTATGACCGTCAATCCGAAGACATTTTCGCGCTTCAGGACGACATCGCCATGTCGGTCGTGGGCGCCATCGCACCGAGCCTTCGCCGCGCCGAGATTAACAGGGTCAAGCGCCAGCGGCCCGACAGCCTCGATGCCTATGACCTCGTTTTGCGCGCCCAGCCGGACGTCGATTCCGGGATGCCGGAACAGGTGACTCAGGCGCTCGTGCTGCTCGAACGCGCTATCGCGTTCGAACCATCCTACGCACTGGCGCACGGCAACGCTGCCATGTGTCATCATTGCCTGTTCCTCCGCGCCGGTTTGCAAGAGACGAGTCGCGCAGCCTCGATCAAGCACGCGCGCTCAGCCATCGCCCATGGGCAGGATGACGCGCTTGCCCTCACGCTGGCAGGCTTTTCGATCGGCATGGATGGACATGATCGCTCCGCGGCATTCACCGCGCTCGATGCCGCGCTCGCGATCAGCCCCTCATCAGCGCTAACTTACATCCTCGGCAGCGTTATGCTGGGTTGGGGTGGCGATGCAGACCGTGCCATTGAATGGAGCGAGCGCGGAATGCGTCTCAGCCCGTTCGACTCCTGGGCCTTCGCGGCCTTCGACGCCCAGGCGATGGGGCATTTTCACCGCGGCCGGTTTGAAGAGGCCTGTCGCGCGGCCTACCGCTCGGTTCAGGCCAATCCGCGTCACAGTATCACCCATGTGCAACTGGCGGCGGCGCTTGCAAAGCTCGGCCGATTGCAGGAAGCGAGAGCGGCCGCGACCCGGGTGCTCGAATTGCACCCCACCTTCCGCTACGGCCGTCAGTTCCAGGGCGTCAACTGCGCTCCGGCGCTGGCAGCGTCGCTTGGTGAGGCGCTTCGCGCCGCGGGACTACCGGAGTAGCCATCGGAGCCCAGTTCAGGTACAGCGCGCACTCAGTCCGGAGGCGCCGAGCTTGGCCATGACCTCGTCGAGATGGGCGCTGTCGCGGGTCTCGATGACGAGTTGCAACAGCGTCGCCTTCGCCGGCAGGTCGGAGAAGGTGCGCTGGTGCGAGACCTCGATAATGTTGGCGCCCGCCTCCGCCAGCAGCGCGGCGACCGCGGCCAATTGGCCGGGCCTGTCGGGAATATCGAGCGAGAGTTGGGTCAGCCGCCCCTCGCGCGCGAGCTCGCGCGTCAGCACCGAGGCGATCAGCCTGGTGTCGATGTTGCCGCCGCTCAGGACCAGACCGACCTTCTCGCCGGCAAAGCGCGAAGGATCGGACATGATGGCCGCGAGGCCCGCAGCGCCGGCGCCCTCCACGACGGTTTTCTCGATCGAGATCAGGGTGGCAACCGCTCGCTCGAGCTCGGCTTCGTTGACGAGCGCAATATCGTCGACAAGGCCGCGGACGATTTCGGTGGTGATCTTGCCCGGCGATTTGACCGCGATGCCTTCGGCGAGTGTATCGCCCCGCGCCGGCAGGCTGCCGCCATGGATGGCGTTGTACATTGAAGGATAAAGCCAGGCCTCGACGCCGAGGATTCGCAGCGACGGCTTCAGCGATTTCGCCGCAATGGCGATGCCGCTGATCAGGCCGCCGCCGCCGATCGGGACGACCAGCGTGTCGAGCTCCGGCACCGCCCTGAGCATCTCCAGCCCCACAGTGCCCTGCCCCGCAATGACCAGCGGATCGTCATAGGGGTGAACGAAGATCATGCTGCGGCCTTCGCCATGGCTCCGTGCGAACGCAGCCGCCTCCTCCAGCGTCGCGCCTGTCACGATCACCTCGGCACCATGATGCCGGGTGTTCTCGATCTTCACCATCGGCGTGCCCACGGGCATGACGATGGTGGCGGGAATGCCCAGCCGCCTGGCATGGTAGGCAACGCCCTGCGCGTGATTTCCGGCCGACATCGCGATCACGCCGCGCGCGCGCTCCTCGGGCGTCAGCGCCGTGAGCCGGTTCAGCGCACCGCGCTCCTTGAACGAGGACGTGAACTGGAGGTTCTCGAATTTGAGCCAGAGGTCGCAGCCACAGATGTTGCTCAGCGTCCGGCTGTAGCTGCAGGGCGTCTCGACGACCGCGCCTCGGATGATTTCGGCGGCGGCGTGAATATCATCAGGGGCGACCGGAAAGCCGCTCGGATCGGGGGGCACGGTTTGGGACAGGTCGGCCATAGGACAGCATAGAGCATTTGGGCCGTACGCGCGATAAGCCGACGGCTATTTGGTAAATTCCCTGGAGCGTGAAGCCCGCCACAACGTCCACAGCGTGCGCAACCGCGATACCGGCTGCGGCGTAAAGGGATTGCGCCCAGGCCGCGACATCAGGTTGAGATCGGCCCGCGCCTGGCTCAGCGGCAGGAATGCCGGCCGCACCGACGACGGCACTTGCGCCAGCAGGGACGACGCCGTCGCGAGGTGCTGCTGCGCCTCACCGATGAGCTGATCCAGCACGGCATGGAGACTGGGTGTCTCCTTGCCAGCGAACACATCCTCCATGGCGCAGCCATGGCTGGTCAGGAACTGCTGCGGCAGGAACAATTGCCGGTGGGACGAGTCCCGTGGCAGGTTCGCAATCACCTGCGCGATGCCCTGCGCCAGCCCGGCGTGGCGCGCGAGATGCTCGGCCGCATCCGAAACCTCGCCCATGATCCGCGCCGCGAGCGCAAACAGCGCCGAAGAGGTCGCGGCCAAATAGCCTTCGAGGGCCGTCATGGTCGGCATCGGATCGTTATAGAGATCGAACTGATGCTCGTCGACGAGCAGTGACAGCGGCTCGACCGGCAGGTCGAAATTGCGGATCGCGCGCAACAGTTCCGCCGCCACCGGGTTGCCTTCGGCGCTGCCGTGGACAAGGCCGGAGAACAGATCGGTCCACCATTGAAAGCGGATCTCGCCGGGCAAGGGCTGGCTCACCTGGTCCCGGACGCGGACGATCTCGACATTGAAGGCATAGAGCGCCAGCAGCGCGCGACGCTCGGCCGCAGGCACGAACAGCGTCGCGACATAGCGCGGAAAGTCGTAGCTACGCACGAGGTCGGCGCAGAATGTCACGGTGTCGGGCGGCGTCGCAGCGCTGCTCATGGCACGGCGATCAGCGCGGCTGCGACGCGCCGCCGTTCGCCGATCATGATGTTGTAGGTGCGCACGGCCGGCCCGGTCTGCATGGTGTCCAGCACCACCCTCACCGCCTTGAGCGCCTGGCGAAGTTCCGGCGGCGGCAGCCAGAGACCGGTTCCGGTGCCGACCAGAAGCGTATCGATGCTGTTGGCCGCCGCAAAAACCCGATTCAGCGAATAGCGGTCGATCCTGGCCGGGTCGGTCACATCCCAGGCCCAGATCGCGTCGGGCAGGCAGAGCAGCGATCCACGATGCGACATGCCGGCGAAGGCGAAGCCGCCCTTGCCATAGGCCTCGATCGGCGCCGAGCGCGGGAAATGGGGAGCGTTGGGGTCGCCGGCCATGAGCTTCGTCCGAATGAGGCTGCTACCCTCGCAAACCCATGCGAGGGCATGCGGTTCGGATCATGCCTTGTTTTTCTTCGCCGGCGGAGCCTCGTCCTTCGCATCTTCACGATGCTCGCCGACGCCGAGATAGATCAAAATCGGCGCAGCGATGAAGATCGAGGTGTAGGTACCAACCAGCACCACGCCGAACATCATGACCGCCGTGAAGCTGTGGATGGCATGACCGCCGAACAGCAGCAGTGCCAGCAACGCCAGGGTCACCGTGAAGTGGGTGATGATCGAGCGTGACAGCGTCGAGTTGATGGACTCGTTCAAGAGCTGCGGCATCGGCATCTTCTTGTAGCGCCGCAGCATTTCACGGATACGGTCATAGATGACGACGGTGTCGTTGAGCGAATAGCCCAAGATGGTCAGAAGCGCCGCGATGCTGGTCAGGTCGAAGTCGACCTGGCTGATCGACATGAAACCGATGGTCAGCACGATGTCGTGCACGTTGGCGATCATGGCGCCCAGCGCGAACTGCCATTCGAACCGGAACCAGAGATAGATCAGGATCGCAATGATCGCGAGCATCAGGCCAATCATGCCGTAGGCGAGCAGCTCGCCGGCGACGCGCGGGCCGAGCACCTCGGCGCGCTCGATGCTGACACTGTCTCCGAGCGCACCACGAAGCTTCTGCAAGGCAGCCTGCTGGGCGGCGTCACCGCCCGGCTGCTCCGCGACGCGGATCAGGACATTCTCGGGGCCGCCGAACTGCTGCAACTGGACTTCGCCCAGACCCAGGCTGTCGAGCGAGGTGCGCATCGCCGCGATGTCGGCGGTACCGGACTTCGCCTTGACCTCCAGCAACGTGCCGCCCTTGAAATCGATGCCGAGGTTCAGCCCATGGGTGAAGAACAGCGTGATGGCAACGATCGACAGCACCGCCGAGATCGGGAAGCTGATGCGGCGGAAGCGCGTAAAGTCGAAATGCGTGTCGTCGGGGACGATGCGCAGCGACGGCAGCAGCCCCAGGGCCGCGACCACGGTGAGGATAGCAATGAGGATGCCGAGCCCGATGAGAACGGTGTGAGTCACGATCAGGCTCCTAGATCGGCACGCTCTGCGGCCGCTTCCACCTCACCCACCCGGCGACGATGAGCCGGGTCAGCGTGAAGGCGGTGAACACCGTGGTGATGATGCCGATACCGAGCGTCACGGCGAAGCCGCGCACCGGGCCGGTGCCGATGTAGAACAGCACCGCGGCGGCAATGAAGGTGGTGATGTTGGAATCGAGGATGGTCGCAAGCGCCCGCTTGAACCCGGCGTCGATCGCCGAGATCGCGTTGCGGCCGCCGCGCAGCTCCTCGCGGATGCGCTCGTAGATCAGCACGTTGGAGTCGACCGCGATGCCGACGGTGAGCACGATGCCGGCGATGCCGGGCAGCGTCAACGTGGCGTTGAGCAGCGACAGCAGGCCGAAGATCATGGCGACGTTGATCGTCACCGCGATGTTGGCGAACACGCCGAACAGCCGGTAGGTCAAGAGCATGAACACGACGACCATGATCGATCCGACATAGGCCGCAAGCTCGCCCTTCTCGATCGAATCCTGGCCGAGGCCCGGACCGACGGTGCGCTCCTCGACCACCGTGAGCGGCGCCGGCAGCGCGCCGGCACGCATCAGGATCGCGAGATCGTTGGCGGACTGGACCGTGAAGCTGCCCGAGATCTGCCCCTGTCCGCCCGTGATGGGCTCGCGGATGACAGGTGCCGAGATCACCTCGTTGTCGAGCACGATCGCAAACGGCAGTCCCACGTTCTCCTGCGTCGCCTGCGCAAACTTGCGCGCGCCGGTCGAGTTGAAGCGGAAGGAGACAATCGGCTCGTTGGTCCGCTGGTCAAATCCGGGCTGCGCATCGGTGAGCTCGGCGCCGGAGACCAGCACCTGCTTCTTGACGACGTAAGGCACCTTCGGCGAGCTCTGGCTCATCAGCAGCTCGGAGTCCGGCGGCGCTCCACCGCGCTGCGCCTGGTCCGGCGGCACCGAGGTGTCGACCATGCGGAATTCCATCTTCGCGGTCTTGCCGAGCAGCTCCTTCAGATGCGTCGGGTCCTGAAGACCCGGGACCTGCACCAGGATGCGGTCGGTGCCTTGGCGCTGGATCACCGGCTCGACGGTGCCGAGCTCGTTGACGCGGCGCTCGACGATCTGGATCGACTGCTCGATGGTCTTGCGCATGCGCTCGATCATCGCAGGCTGCGAGAGCCCCAGACGGATCAATCCACCGCCGGCATCGGAGACCTCAAGGTCGCGCTGGCTGCTCGACCCGAGCAGGCCGCCGATGGGTTGCGCGAGGTCACGCAGCTTGGCCAGCGAGGTCTGGAAATCGGCATCCTTGACCCGGACCTCAACGGTGTCACCGCGGGTCACAAGGCCGGTATAGCCGATCTTGGCCTCGCGCAGCACACGACGGACATCGTCGCGAACCTGGTCGAGCTTTTCCTTCTTCACGTAGTTGGAATCGACCTCGAGCAGCAGATAGGAGCCGCCCTGAAGGTCGAGGCCGAGCACGAGCCGGCGCTGCGCCCAGGCGGGCCAGGTCTTGACCCGGGCCTCGGGGAAGAAGTTCGGGACCGCGCAGAGGCACACGATCAGCGCCGTCAGGATAATCCCGAGCGCCCTCCACCGCGTGAAATACAACATCGACTGGACCTGTCAGATCAGGAGATTTGAGATGCTCGCGGGAAAGCGCTCACTTCGCCGCGGCGTCGTCCTTGGCGCTTTCCTTCGCGCTGTCCTTGGCCGGCTCGCCCTTGGCGCGCACGCCCGAGATCATCGACCGCATCTGGCGCACGCGGACGCCGTCGGAAATCTCGAACTCGATCTGGTCGTCATCGACCACTTTGGTGACCTTGCCGACGAGGCCCCCCGAGGTCACGACGGTGTCGCCACGGCGGATGTTCTTCACGAGCTCGGCGTGGTCCTTCACCTTCTTCTGCTGCGGGCGCAGAATCAGGAAGTACATGATCACGAAGATCAGGGCGAACGGCAGCAGCGACATCAACATGCTGTTGGTGTCACCGGCGCCCGCGGCCTGGGCATACGCAGGGGTAATCAGCATTCGGACGATCCTCGTGGAAACGGGGGAAGCCGGTCAGGCCTTGACGGCGACCGGCTCGGTCAAATTCGCGCGGACTATAGCGACCACCGCCCCAATTGCAACGCTGCCAGACCGGCGATTTGGCCACCTTGCGGCGCGCCGTCAGGCCCGATAAGGCTGCATTCTCAGGAACTTCGGACATGCCCAAAAACCTTAGCAAAAGCCCGGCCGGCAAAGGCCCCCGTACCCCTGCCACAAAGCCCGCCCAGGTCGCGGCAAAACGCCCCAAGGTGGTCCAAAAGACGGCTCCCAAGGCTGCTCCCATGGCTGCCTCCGACCTCTCCCAGGAGCGCATCGTCCGCGCGCTGGAGACCATTGCGGCGCACCTCACAGCCCAGGGCAAGCCGGCGGTCGAACGCGAGTCGTTCGAGCGGGCGGATGCCTATGTCTGGCACCCCGACGGGCGCCTTACCGCCGTGCCGCGGGTCAGCCGGGTCGAGCTGTTCCTCCTGAAGGGCGTCGACCGCATGCGCGACATCCTGATGGAGAACACCGAGCGCTTCGCAGGCGGCCTGCCTGCCAACAACGCCCTGCTCTGGGGCGCACGCGGCATGGGCAAGTCGTCGCTGGTGAAGGCGGCGCATGCCAGCATCAACGCCGCCCGCAAGCCCGCCGACAGACTGAAGCTGATCGAGATCCACCGCGAGGACATCGAAACGCTGCCGATGCTGATGGAGAAGCTGCGCGACGCCGATTTCCGCTTCATCGTGTTCATCGACGACCTCTCCTTCGACGGCAATGACGCGTCCTACAAATCGCTCAAGGCCGTGCTCGAAGGCGGCATCGAGGGCCGGCCCGAGAATGTCATCCTCTACGCCACCTCCAACCGCCGCCATCTGCTGGCGCGCGACATGATCGAGAACGAGCGTTCGACCGCGATCAATCCCGGCGAAGCGGTCGAGGAAAAGGTCTCGCTGTCGGATCGCTTCGGCCTCTGGCTCGGCTTCCACCGTTGCAGCCAGGACGAATACCTCGCCATGGTACGCGGCTATTGCGGCCATTTCGGCATCAAGATCGACGATGAGGCGCTGGAGCGCGAAGCCCTGGAATGGTCGACCACGCGCGGCTCGCGCTCGGGCCGTGTCGCCTGGCAGTTCGTACAGGAGCTGGCGGGGCGGCTCGGCGTGAAGCTGACGGCGAAGTAGTCACGTCCTCAAAAAAATGATCGCCCGCTCTCGCGGGCGATCCATCGATTGTCGTGACGCGTGGGGCGAGGCGCTTTAGACCTCACGCCCCGTTCAGGAATTGAAGCGGGTCAACCGGGCTTGATCCCTTACGGATCTCGAAGTGGAGCTGCGGCGACCCTACTTCACCGGATTGACCCGACTTGGCAATGACCTGACCGCGCTTGATGGTATCGCCGCGCTTCACCAGCAGCTCACTCGCATGGGCATATGCGGTGACGTAGCCGTTGGCGTGCCGAACCAGGACCAAATTGCCGTAATTCTTCAGCTCGTTGCCGGAATAGGCAACCACGCCATCATCAGCCGCCTTGACCGGTGTACCTTCGGGCACAGCAACGTTGATGCCGTCATTGCTCTTGCCGTTGGTCTTGGTGCCGTAGCTCGTGATCACCTTGCCGCGGACCGGCCAGCGGAAGGTCGGCAGCGAGCTCGTGGTCTCTGCCGCTTTCGCCGGCGTCTCGGCGGGTTTCTCTTCGATATTGGTGGTGGCCTGGGCCAGGCGTGCGCTCTGCACAGGCGCGGCAGCGGCAACCTTGGTGGTCGGGACCGGAGTCGCCGCGACGGGCTGCAGCGCAGCTGCCACGGGGCCTGCAGCGACAGGCGCCGGAGCAAGCGGACCTGCCGCCGCTGCGGTCTTGGCGCCAGGCACAGTCAGCTTGGTGCCGAGCTTGAGCTTGGCCGAAGGCTCGAGACCATTGGCGCGAGCGAGCTCCGCCGCGGAGATATGGTTCTTGCGCGCGATGCTGGCGAGCGTGTCGCCGTGATTGACGAAGTGAAGGCTGGGCGGTGCGGCCACAGCGGCAACCGGCTTCGCCGCCATCGCAGGAGCCGCGGCGACCGGAGCCATCGCCGGCGCCGGTGCAGCAGCGGTTGCGCCCGGATGCGGGATGACCAATTGCTGACCGGGCGAGAGAGCGCGCGGCCCCTTGTAACCGTTGGCGGCGAGGATCGCCTGGGGCGTGACGTGATAGCGCTTGGCGAGCACCTCGAGCGTGTCGCTGGTGCCAACGATAATCTTGGTCCCGCCAGTCGGCTGGGCTGCTGCGACCGACCGCGGCGGTACGGTGCCGGTGGCTTCAAGATGAGGCTGCGCCGGCGGCGCGTAGGACCCGACTCCGCGTCCGCCTCCCGAAGCGCCGCCACCCGAGGCAACCGGATAAGATTGCGGCGCAGCGACCGCCGGCGGCGGCAAGGCCTGGGACTGATAATAGCCTGGCTGGGTCTGCGGCCGCGCATATTGCGGCAGCTCACGCTGCGGGGGCGGAGCCTGCTGCACCGAACCGGTCGATTCAGAGAAGGGATTGGAGAAGTTCGACTGGGACAGCCGCGACGACATGTCGGCGCTGCACCCTGCGAAACTGAAAGAGATCAGCGCCAGCACCGCGACCTGCGGTACGCGGCGCGAGTAAAGCAACTCGGCGACAACAGACATGGTTACTCACTCGTACGCAACAGAACTGGTGTTTTAAGTAAACACGCGCCGAGTAAATAACGGCTTAACCCTCCCAATAAGATGTTGGATGCGCAGCCGATCCGGAATTCTACAGCTCCCGCGCCACGCCAGGCAGTGCCGGCACGAAGCGGACCTCGACGAGTTCCTTGCGTTCGATTCCGGCTTCAGTCCGGTTGAGGCGGGTCAGCGTCTGCACGCCCTGATGCGGGCCGACCGGCGCGATCAGGATGCCGCCGATGTCGAGCCGCGCGACCAGGTTCTCCGGAATCTGCTCCACCGCGGCGGTCACGATGATGCGGTCGAACGGGCCGATGTTCTCGGGCAAATTGAGGCCGTCGCCGAGCATCACCTCGACATTGTGACAGTTCAGCTTTTCAAGCCTAGCGCGTGCGGCATCCGCCAGCTTGCGGTAGCGCTCGACCGTCAGCACCTCGCGGGCCAGCCGCGACAGCACGGCGGCCTGGTAGCCGGAGCCGGTGCCGATCTCGAGCACGCGATGCTGCTTCTGGAGTTGAAGCTGCTCGGTCATGTAGGCGACGACGAAGGGTTGGCTGATGGTCTGCCCGCAGGCGATCGGCAACGCGCTATCGCGGTAGGCACCGTCGCGATCTGCGGCCTCGACGAACAGCTCGCGCGGCACCTCCTCCATGGTCCGCAACACGGTCTGATCGCTGATACCGCGACGCCTCAGCGTGAGCTGAAACATCATCTTTTCCGGCGGGGGCTGATTGGAGATCATCGCTGCTTATGCCGTCTCGTGCGGGTCCGGATCGGTGGTTTTGGCGCCAATGCTCAGCGCCAGAATCTTGTTCCTGTTCAGGAACCCATGATAGCCTTCATGCTTGGCATTTGACCACAAATCGGCTTGCAGCGGAGGCGCCGCCATGGCCATTTTACGGTGCCAGTTGGCCGAAACGCGCATTGCGTCGATTCGTGTTATCTGCGAACGTTTTCGGGAATGGGCAAGGACTCAACGATAATGACCGCGACAGGGCTTTCCGGCCGCTCTGTATTCCTCGTCGAGGACGAGGTGATGATCCGAATGATGGTCGCGGACATGCTGGAAGAGCTGGGCTACAAGGTCGCAGCCGAAGCGGGCGACATTACCGAGGCGATGCGGCTTGCCCAGGCCACCGAGTTCGACATCGCCATCCTCGACGTCAACGTCAACGGCAAGGTCATCTCGCCGGTCGCCGACGTCATCAAGGCCAAGGGTTGCCCCTTCATATTTGCGACCGGCTACGGCTCATCGGGCCTGCCCGAGCAGTACCGCGACCGGCCCGCGCTGCAGAAGCCGTTTCAGCTCGACGCGCTCGGCAAGACCATCGAAGCCGCGCTTCGCCGCGACTAGCCGCCATTTCCAAATCGTCTTCACTTCAACGTCGCGCTCAGCTCTTCGGAAAACGCTTCGTTGGTGCGGTCGAGCCGGAGCGGCGTGACCGAGACGTAGCGCTCGCGCAGCGCCGCAAGATCGGTGCCTTCGGCCGGCGTATCCATCATCGCCGCGCGCTCGAAGCCGATCCAGAAATATGGATTGTTGCGCCCGTCCCTGCGCTCGTCGATCCTGAGAAAACCGAGATTGCGCTTGCCTTGCCGCGTGACGCGAATGCCGAGCACCTCCTCCGGCGCGCAGGAGGGGAAGTTGACGTTGATGACGGTGTCCTTGGGGATACCGGCCTTGATCACCTTGCGCAAAATGTCGGGACCGAATTTGCGCGCAGTGTCCCACGGCGGCCGCTCGCGCGTCTCGACGCTGAATTCCTGCGACAGCGCGAATGACGGCAGGCCCAGGATGGTGCCTTCGAGCGCGCCGGCGATGGTGCCGGAATAAACCACGTCCTCGGCGACGTTGCGGCCCTTGTTGACGCCGGAGAGCACGACGTCGGGCAGTTTGGCGCCGAGGATATGGCGCGCGCCCATGATGACGCAGTCGGTCGGCGTGCCGCGCACCGCGAAGTGCCGCGGCCCGACCTCGCGCAGGCGCAGGGGATCGTTCAGCGACAGCGAATGCGATACGCCGGACTGATCCAGCTCGGGCGCCACCACCCAGACGTCGTCGGACAGCGCGCGGGCGATCTCCTCCACGACCTTGAGGCCGGGAGCGTGGATACCGTCGTCATTGGTGCAGAGAATGCGCATGCCGGAGGTCGATTCCTGAGCTGGGGTCAGGCCGTCTTATCCGGCTACGACCGATCAGGCAAACCGGTCGAAGTCGGGAATTCGGCCAGCGCAAGGCAGGTCCCCTCTGTGATCTAGCTCATTGCGGCGCCGCAACGCCGCATCCTATTTTCCCGGCGCATTTTCAAGCGACTGGGCACGGAATGACCCGCTTTGCAGCCGCTCTCCTCCTCAGTCTCTGCGTCGCTGGCGCGGGATGGGCGCAGGATTCGGAACCTGCCGACCGCTGCTTTCCCTGGCAGGAGTTCCGCAACGGCATCTGCGCCGCCAAATCGGCCCCGATGACGCCGGCGCCAATCCCGGCAGCGCCGGGGCCAAGTCCGCCTCCCGCACCGGCTGAGACCAATGTGACGGCCTCGCCGTTCGTATGCCCACTCAACACCCATGTCGAGGGCGGAGCGTGCATCGCAGACGTCGCGCTAGCGCCCGCCCTGCCCCGCGCGCCAATCACGATCACCTGCAACGGTGGCATGGCGCGAGATGGGCAGTGCGCCTGTCCGGTGGGCTTCCGGCTGATGGCCTCGGGCACGGATCCGGGCGGCACCTGCGTGCGGGTCAATGCGGACAATTGCCTCGGCGGTCAGATGACGGTCTCCGGCGAGTGCCCGTGCAACGGCCAGGTCACGATGTCCGGACAGGTCTACGATCTGGAATTCGCACGTGGCAAATGCGTGCCCAAGCGTTGCCCGCGAGATGCCCCCTGCGCCACGCCGGCAGCGAAGCCGGATGCCCCGGGGCCAAAATTGTCCTCGGTGGAGCAGTGGCATGACTGCGGACACGGCATGGTCACGACGCGCCATGGTTGCGCGCCGGCGCGGCACCGCGCGCACGCGGCCGACCCGGGCACCTATTTCCGGATGGCACCGAATTATCTCAGTCCGATGACCTACTAAGCCGCTCTAGCGGCGAACCCGCCATTGCGGCAGGAAGCGCGCGAGCCTGCCCTCGGCACGCAGCTGCATCGCCGGCACGACTGGACTTGCGGCGGGCGATGTCTCAATCACGCCGAGCGCCTCGAGTTGGGCGATGAGCGGCTCCGCCACGGGCATCTGCGGATAACGGCCGCGCGCTACCGTCACCGCCTTGTCAAAATCCTCGATATTGACACCGGCCTTCGCTCTGCGGCTTTGAATGAGGGCGTCGTCCCAGAGCCGCGCGATGTCGATATCAAGCACGCCCCGCAAACGCTGATCGACGGCCTGGATGCCGGCACCGGTCACCGCCCATTGTCGGCCGATCCAGAAGATATCGCGGTGCAAGGCCATGGACGGTGGTTTCGCGTTCGCTGGTCACCGTCAGGATAACCGTCCGCCCGATCTTCGCAACCAAACGTTTCTGCCGCGACATCGGGCAATCGCGCTTGAGTCCTGTTTGACGCGTTTTCCTGACGCGAGCCGGCCCCCACTTCGCTGGAAAACGCCTTGTTACTCGCGCGCGATCACCTTCAAGCCGCCCATATAGGGCTGAAGCACGCTGGGGACTGCGATCGAGCCGTCATCCTGCTGATAGGTCTCCATCACGGCAATCAGCGCGCGGCCGACCGCCGTGCCGGAGCCGTTCAGCGTATGCACGAAGCGCGGCTTGCCATCGGGACCGCGCGAGCGCGCATCCATGCGCCGCGCCTGGAAATCGCCGCACACCGAGCAGCTCGAGATCTCGCGGAACATGCCGCCGTCGCCCTGCCCGGGCATCCACACTTCGATGTCATAGGTTTTTTGCGACGAGAAGCCCATGTCCCCGGCGCAGAGCGTCATCACGCGATAATGCAGATCGAGCTTTTGCAGCACCTGCTCGGCGCAGGACAGCATCCGCTCCAGTTCGTCCTTGCTCGCTTCCGGCGTCGTGATCGAGACCAGCTCGACCTTGGTGAACTGATGCTGGCGGATCATGCCGCGGGTGTCGCGCCCGGCCGCACCCGCCTCAGCGCGGAAGCACGGCGTCAGCGCGGTGAGGCGCATCGGCAATTGCTTCTCGTCGAGGATGGATTCGCGCGCGAGGTTGGTGAGCGAGACTTCAGCGGTCGGGATCAGGCCGAGGCGCTCGGTCTTCAACCTCTCGTGGTCAGGCGATGCCAGCAGCTCGCCTTTGATCGCCCAGAACTGATCGTCCTCGAACTTCGGCAGTTGCCCGGTGCCAAACATCACCTCGTTGCGCACCAGCAGCGGTGGGTTGATCTCGGTGTAACCGTGCTCGGTCGTATGCAGGTCGAGCATGAACTGGCCGATCGCACGCTCGAGCCGCGCGAGTCCCTTCTTCAGCACGACAAAGCGGGCGCCGGAGAGTTTTGCCGCCGCCTCGAAATCCATGTAGCCGAGCGCGGTGCCGAGATCGTCATGCAGCTTCGGCTTGAAACCGTAGTTGCGCCTGGCACCGAACACGTGGTGCTGCACATTGCCGTGCTCGTCGACGCCATCGGGCACGTCGTTGAACGGAATGTTCGGGATCGCGGACAGCTCTCTGGTCAGCTCCTCGTCGGCGGCCTTGGCGGCGGCCTCGAGCTCGGGCATCGTGGTCTTGAGCTCGGCGACTTCGGCCATGAGCTTCGCCGCACGCGCCTCGTCCTTCGCCTTTTTCGCGTCGCCGATTTCCTTGGACGCCGCATTGCGTCGCGCCTGCGCCTGCTCGGACGCCAGGATCGCCGTCCTCCGCCTCTCGTCGATCGCAAGCAGCGACGCCGACAACGGCTTCAGACCCCGCCGGGCGAGACCGGCGTCGAAGGCTTGCGGATTGTCGCGGATCGATTTGATGTCGTGCATGGCGGCGGTCCTGAATTAGCGCGTCAACATACAACGGAGAACGTTGTACGTCAGCGTTTCCCCCTAGCACGGCCGCCATCGCCCGCGAAAGCGGGCGATCCGGTATTCCAGAGGTAGCGAGAGGTACGGAGAAGCCGCGGCGTACTGGATTCCCGGCTTTCGCGGGGAATGACAGCGGAGCCAGCCGCCCTACTCTGCGGGATTGGCCGGCGTCGAGACGTCGGTGCCTGTCGTGGACCGCGAGGCCGCCGCCTTCTTTTCCACCATCGCCACCGCAATGATCGAGCCTTCATAGAGCGCCAGCAAGGGCACCGCCAGCGAGCACTGGCTGAGGATATCAGGCGGCGTCAGCACGGCTGCGATGATGAAAGCCAGAACGATGAAGTAGCGGCGCTTCTCGCGCAGCATCTTCGACGTGATGATGCCGACCCGCCCGAGCAGCGTCAGGATCACCGGAAGCTGGAAGGCGATGCCGAAGGCGAATATCAGCGACATCATCAGCGACAGATATTCGCCGACCTTCGGCAACAGTTCGATCTGTGCGGTGTTGTCACCAGCGGCCTGCTGCATACCGAGCGAGAAACGGGTCAGCATCGGAAACACAACGAAATAGACCAGCGCCGCACCGAGCACGAAAAAGAACGGCGTCGCGATCAGATACGGCAGGAAGGCCTGCTTCTCATGCTTGTAGAGGCCCGGCGCGACGAACTTATAGATCTGCGTGGCGACAATCGGGAACGAGATGAAGCCGGCACCGAACAATGCGAGCTTGAGCTGGGTGATGAAATATTCCAGCAGCGCCGTGTAGATGAATTTGGAATTCGCAGCACCCGCCACCCAGACATACGGCCAGACCAGCACGTTGTAGATCTGCTTGGCGAAGAAGAAGCAGAAGATGAAGGCCACGCCGAAGCCGAGCAGCGCCTTAATCAGCCGCGAGCGCAGCTCGATCAGGTGGTCCATCAGCGGGGCTTTGCTGGCCTCGATATCGGCGTCGCTCATGACGCTTTGGCGTCCTTGATCGCTTCGGATGGCGCCGTGTCTTGAGCAACGGCATCTTGCGCGACCGGCGCCTGCTCGACCTCGCGGGTGATGGCGAGCGGCTCGTTCACTGCAGAATGCGCTTCCGCTTCCACGAAGGTTTCAGGCGTCGGGGCTTCCGGCGTGGTCGGCGTAGCCGGCAGTTCGGCAACCGTGGTCGTCGGCGTCTCGGCCGGCTTGTCGAGCGCATCGACACGCAGCGCGTCGCTGACATCCTTCTGCAGCGAAGTCATCAGACCACCGCTGGTGAAGCCGGAGGCGGCTTCCTTGACCTCGTCAAAGCTCTTCTTGAGGTCGGCCATCTCGGCCTCGCGCATCGCCTCCTGGAACTGGCCCTGGAATTCGGCGGCCATCTTGCGGGCCTTGCCCATCCATTGGCCGACCATGCGCAGCACGCCCGGCAGCTCTTTCGGGCCAATGGCGACCAGGGCCACGACCCCGATCAGAACCAGTTCACTCCACCCGATGTCGAACATGACGTCTTCCGTTCACGCGAAATCACGACCGGCCCAATCCTTCACGCGCAGGATCGGGACCGCTTCCCGCGTTTCGCGTGCTCCTGGCTCAGACGGCCTTGCTGCCGACGTCGGACCGCGCCGCAGTCGGCGCCGCGTTGTGCTCGATGGACTTGGACGGCTCCTGCTTCTCGGCGGGCTTGTCGTCGTCCTGCATGCCCTTCTTGAAGGCCTTGATGCCCTGCGCCACGTCGCCCATCAGATCCGAAATCTTGCCGCGGCCAAACAGCAGCAGGACCACTGCGATCACCAGGATCCAGTGCCAAATGCTAAGTGAACCCATCCTGCAACCCTCCAAACGCGCATAGCCGGGACCCGGCCGATCTTGACCGGAACGTAGGCTTCGCAAGGCCCAAAAACAAGGACCAAGGCAGCGCCAATTCGCTGTTGGCGCTACGTAATCTTGCTAGTGTTAACCGGTCGCAGGGGCCCCGTAGAAGGCCGGGAGGATCACTCCTCGCCGCCACCCTCACCGCCCTCATTGCCGCCTTCCGGCGGCGTCTCTGGCTCGACCGCAGGTGCCAGGGCCAGATCGAGCTCCTCGCCCGGTTCCAGGGGATCCTCGTCCTCACGCAGCGCCGGATCATCCGACGGCGTCGGCACGCTGAAGCCGGTCGGCAGGCGCGAATCCAGGAGGCCCGTCCCCTTCAACTCTTCCAACCCCGGCAGATCGCCGAGCTGTTCCAGCGTGAACTGCGACAGGAAGTCCTCGGTGGTTCCGAAGGTCAGCGGACGGCCGGGCGTCTTGCGGCGGCCGCGCGGCTTGATCCAGCCTGTCTCCAGCAGCACGTCGAGCGTGCCCTTCGAGGTGACCACGCCGCGGATCTCTTCGATCTCGGCGCGCGTCACCGGCTGGTGGTAGGCGATGATCGCCAGCACCTCGATCGCGGCGCGCGACAGACGCCGGGTCTCGTGGCTCTCGCGGGTCATCAGCCAGGACAGATCGCCGGCGGTGCGGAACGTCCATTTGTTGGCGACGCGCACGAGGTTCACACCGCGCGAGGCATAGTCGGCCTGGAGCTGCTCGAGCGCAGCCTTCACGTCCACGCCATCGGGCATGCGCTTGGCCAGCGTTGCGGTATCCAGCGGTTCACTCGAGGCGAACAGCAGCGCTTCCAGCAGCCGCAATTCTTCGGGACGTGCCTGGGATTCGTTCTCCATCGGCTCGGCCTCTTCTACCCGCACTTCAGCCAGGCTTGCCATGGCAGCTTCTCCTTCTTGCACTTAACCGACCGGCGCATCGGGCGCAGAAGCTGCGTCCACGATCGGTTTTCCGCGCCCTTTCCGGAAATAGATGGGCGCAAACGCCTGTTTCTGGTTCAGCTCGAGCTGACCTTCACGCACGAGCTCGAGTGCGGCGGCAAAACTCGAGGCGAACACTGTTGCGCGTTGCGTCGGATCGGCGACATGACGGATCAGGAAGTCGTCGAGCACGCCCCAGTCGTCCTGCTCGCTGATGCTGCCGACCAGCCGTTCCAGTGTGGCGCGCGCCTCGGCGAGCGACCACACCGTGCGCTTGGCCAGATGCACGCTTGCCAGCACCCGCGACTGGCGCTGCGCCGCATAGGCGGTGAGCAGGTCGTACAGCGTGGCGGTATATTTCGGATGCCTGATCTCGGCGATCTGCTCGGGCTCACCGCGCGGGAAGATGTCGCGCTGCAATTGCGGCCGGTTCATCAGCCGGTTGGCGGCTTCGCGAATGGCTTCCAGCCGGCGCAGCCGGTTGGCAAGCGCGGTTGCCATCTCCTCGGCGCTCGGACCTTCTGCGCTCGGCGGCTCCGGCAGCAGCAGGCGCGACTTCAGAAAGGCGAGCCAGGCCGCCATCACGAGGTAGTCGGCGGCAAGCTCAAGCCGAATCTTTCGCGCGGCTTCGATGAAGTGAAGGTACTGGTCGGCCAGCGCCAGGATCGATATCTTGGCGAGATCCACCTTCTGCTGCCGTGCCAGCGCGAGCAGCAGGTCGAGCGGGCCCTCATAGCCCTCGACATCGACCACCAATGCCGGCTCGCCCTCGGCTAGCTCTGCGGGCCGGCCGGTTTCAAACGATAGAATTTCTGCGGTCATGCGAATGCCGTGGTTGCGGTCAATGCGTCCAGTTCCGCATTGTCGTTGCTGTGAAGCGGAGCGCCGGCCGCGAATATGGCGCGAACTCCCTCGCCAATGCCGCCCGCGAGCGCCTTCATCGGCACGTCATTACTCATCAACAAACCCTGGAACCCGATTGCGCTGCGAATCACCTGAGCGATCATTGTCGCAGAAGTCGTCACCGGATGGAGCGGCCTGGGGGCGCCATCCACGAGAATGCTGAGCACGGCTAGTTTCGCCGCAATCAGCCGTCGCGCGTCCAATTCCCTAACATCGAGCGCGGCTTGGGCCGAAATCTCAAAGCTAAGCCTGAGGGGAATGAAGTCCCATCGCTGTCGGGCACGGGCGAACGCCCGCCTAGCGGCGCTCAGTTCCGTTCCGGATACGCCGGTAATGAAGGCCGATGTGCTCATAGGGGCCGATTAGCCCTGCCCCCGGAGGGGGTCAAGGAAACGGCCGTTAATTCTTATGGATATAACAGTCAGACAGGCCGGCCGACTTGAGATTATTGCAAACCTTCAACGCTTCGTCCTGGGAACCATATGGCCCAGCGTAGGCGCGATAGAATATCCCTTTGCCCTTGTCGGAGAGATCGGTCCGCTTCACCACTGGCGGGCGCGAGCCAAGAACGCTGCCATACTTACCCTGCAACACCCGGTAGGAGGCTTGGGCCTCGGACTCGGTCCTCTGCGAGGACACCTGAACAATGTAGCCGCCACCGGAGCTGGTGCTCGCAGTGCTCGGGGCCGGCGCAATCTGCGTCGGATTGGTCGCGGCCATGCGTTGCGGCGGCTCGGCCGGCGAGGCCTGCGGCGCCAGCGAGAGCGGCTCATTGAGACTGGCGTTGGCCGACGTCGGCGGCGTGCGCTGCGCCGCCGGTTTCGGGGACGCGACTGGCTTGGCGGGGACCGGAGCGGCCGCTTGCGGTGCGGTGCTGTCGGTTTGATCACCCTTCACGACCACGACCTTGACCGAGCGCGGCGCGGCGCTCGGCATGGTCCCGTTGCTCGGTACCGGACCGGCACTCGGCGGCGGCACGGTGTTCGGCGAGACACTCGCGACCGACGGCGGGTTGGCATTCTGGTTCAGCGCCGGGAACACCACGCGCGGACCGGCCGCCTTGGCGTTGACGTCAACGGGCGCCTCTTCGCGCGGCACGATCTTCTCGCTGCCGTCACCGCTCACCATGCGATCCGGCACCTTGGTGGAGGAGTCCGACGGTGCCGGCACGATCTTGGTCGGCGTATTGTCGGCCTTGATGATCGGCGGTTCGCCGCTGCGGGGCGAGCCGATATAGGTCTTGTACGCGAACGCCGCCCCAGTTCCGACCACGGCGAGCGCGAGGATCGCCGCAACCGTCATCATGCCGCCACGCGACTTCCTGGGCTCATCGAGATCAGCCTCGGGGTAGTCGCTCTGAAACGCGTAAGGATCATCAGGATAGGCCGGCTCACGCTGAAAATCTTGCTCGCCCGATTCGAGGCGACCGTAGAGCGCATCATCATAGCGCGCCGGATCTGGCTGCTCGTACGACGCCTCGTAAGCCTGGTCCTGATGATAGGCTTGATCCTGGTAAGCCTGATCCTGGTGGGCTTGGTTCTGGTAAGCCTGCGGCTGGTGAAGTTGCGGCTCGGGCGCGGCCGGCTGGGCTGCATAGCGATGCAACGGATGGACGGGATTCACGGCAACGGGATAATCAGGCTCGGGCGCCGGCTGCGGTTGCACGTTGGCGCGGCGCATCCATGACGGCGGGCCAGGCGGAGGCGGCGCGGCCGGCTCGGCGTAGTCCTGCTGGTCATCATCCTGCGAATAGTCGTCGTCCCGATAGTGCTGCGCAGGCGCTGCGGCCGGCCGCGCGCCCTGCCGGCCCTGTGCTGCGAACGGATCGGTCTGCCCGATCAGGCGGGCCAGTTCGGCCAAGGGGTCGCCGTCCGCGCTCCCATGCTGATCGGCGCCGCGACCATAGTCATCGGAAGGAAACGGTCTGTCGTGATATCGATCGGCCATCGTGATGATGCGTCCCTTCGGGAAAGCTGCGCGCCCCTCGACCAAGGCGCAGCTTTCGACCCACAAGGCTTTCAACCAAGTCTAAGCGATCCGGCTTCTGCCGGTACCCCCGAATATTCCCCTTAAGTAGTTCGCCCCAAACTACCGCATCTCGTCCGGAGCATGGACGCCGAGGATGGCGAGGCCCGATGCCAGGACCGAGACGACGCCCTGGACCATGGCCAGTCGCGCCTTTGTAAGATCTGCATCATTATTGATAATGAAGCGTAAATAGGGCAAATCGCGCCCTTTCGTCCAAAGTGCGTGAAATTCGCTCGCTAAGTCATAGAGATAAAAGGCAATACGGTGCGGCTCATGGGCTGCGGCGGCCGCTTCCAGCATGCGCGGATAAATTGCGAGGCGCTTAAGAAGATCAAGTTCGACGGGGTCGGACAGCCGTTCCACCGGCGACTCAGTGAGCCAGACGATCCGCTTGTCGGTATCATCAGGCAGGTCCGGGAACACCTCCGCCCGGGCGTTGCGGAAGATCGAATGGCCGCGGGCGTGGCCGTACTGCACGTAGAACACCGGATTGTCGCGCGACTGTTCCATGACCTTGGCGAGGTCGAAATCCAGCACCGCATCGTTCTTGCGGTAGAGCATCATGAAGCGGACGGCGTCCTGGCCGACTTCATCCACCACCTCACGCAAGGTGACGAAGTCCCCGCTCCGCTTGGACATTTTCACCGGCTCGCCGTTGCGCAAGAGCTTCACGAGCTGGACGATCTTGACGTCGAGCGATCCCTTGCCTGAGGTCGTCGCCTTCACCGCCGCCTGCATGCGCTTGATGTAGCCGCCGTGATCGGCGCCCCAGACGTCGATCATCTCCGCAAAACCACGGTCGAACTTGTTCTTGTGGTAGGCGATGTCGGAGGCGAAGTAGGTGTAGGAATTGTCCGACTTGATCAGCGGACGATCAACGTCGTCGCCGTAAGCAGTCGCCTTGAACAGCAACTGCTCGCGGTCTTCCCAGTCCTCGACCGGCGCGCCCTTCGGCGGCGGCAGGCGACCCTCATAGATGTCGCCCTTGGCTTTCAGGAAGTCGATGGTCTCGGCAACCTTGTTGTTGCCGGTCTCGATCAGCGAGCGCTCCGAGAAGAACACGTCGTGGCGGATGTTGAGGGCGGCGAGATCGTCCTTGATCTCGTCCATCATCATCGCGATCGCCTTGGCGCGCACCGTCGGCAGCCATTGCCCCTCGCTCATCGCCAGGAGCTTGTCGCCGTGCTCTTTCGCGAGCGTCTGTCCGACCGGCTTCAGATAGTCACCGGGATAGAGCCCTTCCGGGATCGCGCCGATATCCTCGCCCAACGCCTCGCGGTAGCGCAGGAACGCGGAGCGCGCGAGCACGTCGACCTGCGCGCCGGCGTCGTTGATGTAATATTCGCGGGTGACGTCATGGCCGCCGAACTGGAGCAGGCTCGCCAGCGCGTCACCGAACACGGCGCCGCGGCAATGGCCGACATGCATCGGCCCGGTCGGATTGGCCGAGACGTATTCGACATTGACCTTGGAGCCGCCGCGGACACGGCCGTAATCGGCCCCCTCGCGCAGCACCGTCCGCAACGCCTCGGCCCAAGCGGCGGGCTTGAGGGTCAGATTGATGAAGCCGGGACCGGCGACATCGACCTTGGCGATCAGCGTATCAGCACGGAGCTTCTCGGCGATCTGCTCGGCGAGATCACGGGGCTTAGCCTTTGCCTCTTTCGCAAGCACCATCGCGGCGTTGGTCGCCATATCGCCGTGGGAGGCATCGCGCGGCGGCTCGACCACCACGCGCGCAAAATCGATGCCCTCGGGCCAGTTGGCTTCGGCCGCGAGCGCGCGACAGGCGGCGTGCACGCGTGCGAGCACGTCGGCGAACAGATGCGGGCTTGAGGATGTCTCGGGCATGGCCGCCGCCTAACGCAAATCCGGGGTCGAGTCAAAGAGCCGCTGGTGCTCGGTCAGGGCGAAACGGTCGGTCATTCCAGCAATGAAATTGCCGATCCGGCGGGCCCGGTCGCCCTCGTCGTCGCCTTGCGCCCCCACCAGCCATTCCGGTGGCAGGTCGGCCGGCGATTTCAGGTATTTCGCGAACAGGTCGAACAGGATCTGCTCGGCCTCGGCCATCACCCGCATGACCCGCTTGTGGCGGTACATGTGCTGGTAGAGGAATGCCTTGATGGCGGCCTCCTCCTCGGCGACCTCGGCGGGGAACGCGATCAGCGCCCGGCTCTGCCGGCGGACGTCCTGGGCCGATTGCGGCCTGACAGCGGCAATGTTCTTCTGCACCTGCGCGAACACCGCGCCGATCAGATGCGAGATCAACTCGCGCACCAGCTCAGCCCCGCGCCTGACGTCTTCGAGGTCAGGGTAATGCGCCGAGGTCTCGGCGATGATCTCTGCCGTGAGCGGCATGACCTTGAGGTCGTCGAGGTGGAACAGGCCGGCGCGCAGGCCGTCGTCGATGTCATGGGCATCGTAGGCGATGTCATCGGCGATCGCCGCGACCTGGGCCTCCAGCGAGGCGAAGCTCCAGAGTTCGAGGTCGTACGTCTTGACGTAGTCGGCGATGCCGACGGGAACGCCGTGCTCGCGATAGCGGCCAACGGGCGCGCCGCTGCGGTCGGTCAGCGGGCCGTTGTGCTTGACGATGCCCTCCAGCGACTCCCAGGTCAGGTTGAGCCCGTCGAATTCAGGATAGCGATGCTCCAGCGCGGCGACGACGCGGAGCGCCTGGGCGTTGTGGTCGAAGCCGCCGAAATCCTTCAGGCAGGCATCCAGCGCCCGCTCGCCGGCATGGCCGAACGGCGGATGGCCGAGATCATGGGCGAGCGCCAGCGTTTCCGTGAGATCCTCGTCCAGCCCCAATTGCCGGGCCAGAGCACGGGCGACCTGGGCTACCTCCAGCGAATGGGTCAGCCGGGTCCGGTAATGGTCGCCCTCGTGGAACACGAACACCTGGGTCTTGTACTTCAGGCGGCGGAACGCGGTGGAATGGATCACCCGGTCGCAATCCCGCCGGAACGGGCTCCGGGTCCGGCTCGGCGGCTCCGCGACCAGCCGGCCGCGGCTGCGGTCGGGGTCGCAGGCATAGGGCGCGCGGGGGGCTGCCATTCCGACGGACACGACGAATTTAGTCCCTATCCATTTGATTCTGCGTATTCTTGCACTTAACTATGCCGGACGCGGGATACCAAATGAATTGGGTATGACGTGGGCCTACCGGAGACCGACAATGACGACTGCCGTGACCATCAGTGACCGCGCCGCACGCCGGATCGGGGAGATCCTCAAGGGCGAAGGCTCTGGCGCGATGCTGCGCATTTCGGTCGAGGGCGGCGGCTGCTCCGGCTTCCAGTACAAGTTCGACATCGACCGCGACCGCACCGACGACGACCTCGTGATCGAGCAGGACAATGCCGTGGTGCTGGTCGATTCCGCTTCGCAGCCGTTCCTGGCGGGCTCGCAGGTCGATTTCGTCGACGACCTGATCGGCGCCTCGTTCCGCGTCAACAATCCCAACGCGACGGCATCCTGCGGCTGCGGCACCAGCTTCTCGATCTAGCCCATTTCGAAATCTGCAAAACAACCCCATGCACAGTAGCCGGGACACCGGCACGGCACTATTCGGATTTTACGAAAATAATTTGACCCGTCCGGCAAAACAGCGGTAAGATGCAATCATCGCGAGGTCCCCAAGGATGGGGAGCTCGACCGGACACACGCGGCGGGTCCGACACAGCCTGATGCCGAAGCGGCCCCCTCTGCCGCACTCCAATCCATCAGGAAAGTTCGAATCTTGTCGGCGGCGCCGCTTCGCTTGCGACGCCGCCAATCAACGGTGGCCTTTGCTGCGCTTCCCGTGGCTTACGGAATTTTTGCCACCACGTTGGGCCGGTTCTGCTTGAGCCAGGCGACGGCCTCGGGTCCATCGACGACGCACTCGAAGGTTTCCCAGGTTGGATCCTCCAGGGATTCCGATTGCAGTCGCTTCGCCGCATACTCGACGAGGTCGTGCAAGCCTTCGTATCCGCCTCGGTGCTCGAGCGACTCCGCAATCGCCTTGCTGGCCCATCCTCGTTGGGCCAAATCGATGATGCTCGGAGCATCCGCCTCGCTGAACCACGGCGTGGCATCGAACTCCACGCAGCGGACATTGTCGGCGCTATGGCAAGTGGCGTGGATCATTGGATTCCTCCGTCCTGAGCAAGCATTGCACATCTCGCATCGCCGCCTCGCACGCCCTCACGCTTTGACCAGGTCCCCGAGCAGGTTCGCCGCAACCATCAGCTTGGCGAGCGACAGGCCACCGGCGGCAATTTCCTCGACCGCGCGGCGGATGCGCGTCGCCTCGGGATGAGCCGTAAGCCAGCTTTCCGCAGCCTGCTGACCGGATTGGCCAGTTGCCAGCATATCTGCGGTCAGGCGTCTTTCGGCGGCCGCGATGAGCTCGACGGTGCGGTCGATGGCCAGGCGTTCGAAATGATCGCTGGCCGTCACAGTGCGCGCGGCGGCGATGATGCGGTCGAGACGGAAATTGGCCTCGGCGGCAAAGAACGTCGCGGTGGCATCGCCGATGCTGCGGCCGGTGCGCTCGGCGACCGTCACGATATCAGGCGCCGAGACCAGGGCGTCGAGGTCGGAGAGTTCGCCGGCGAGGCCGGTGGGGATGCCGGCATCGATCAGGTCCTGCCGGCGCTTGCCGCGCGCGGCTTGCATGTCCGGCGGCAGGGCGTCGTCGAGAGAGGCTGCGATCTCGCGGACGGCCGGGCCAAACCGGGCGTTGATCGCGCTGAGACCATCCCTGAAATCGACATTGCGCACATACCAGACCATGCGGGAGAGCAGGAGATCCTGGATCGACGCGTAGAGGCCGAGCTGCAACTGCCCGTCGATTTTTGTGTCGAGCGCGTCGATCGCGTCATTGAGCCGCCTGAGGTCGTAGATCGCGTCGACAGCCACCTGCGCCATGACGATGGTCGCGATATCGGCGTCGGTCTCGTCGGTCAGGCGCACGATGCAGGCCGGGCCCCCGCGGTTGATCACGGCATTGGCGAGACTGGTCGCGATGATCTCGCGCCGGAGCCGATGGAGTTCGACCGCCGTCGGGAATTTGTCGAGGACCTCGCCCGGAAAATACAGGGATAGTCTGCGGGCGAGATGAGGATCATCGGGCACGCCGGTGAGGAGCAGGTCGTCGTAGAGTGTCAGCTTGGCGTAGGCGAGCAATACGGCTAGCTCCGGCCGCGTCAGGGCTTGGCCGCGTCGTGTGCGCTCGGCGATCGCCGCATCGTCCGGCAGGAATTCGACGACACGGCTGAGCAGGCCGCGCTGCTCGAGCGACTGCATCAAGCGGGTGAGGAAACCGGTCTCGGCCACGCCCTTGCGTTCGGCCAGCGAGAGCGCCAGCGTCTGCAGATAGTTGTTGCGCAGGACCAACGTACCGACCTCGTCGGTCATCGCGGCAAGCAGGGCGTTACGGTCAGCCGGACTGAGGCGTCCCTCGCGCTCGGGGCGCGCCAAGGCGATCTTGATGTTGACCTCGACGTCAGAGGTATTCACACCGGCCGAATTGTCGATCGCGTCGGTGTTGAGCTTGACGCCCTTCTGCGCCGCTTCGATGCGGCCGCGTTGGGTGACGCCGAGATTGGCGCCTTCGCCGATCACCCTGGCGCGAACCTCGGTCCCGGTGATGCGGATCGGATCATTGGCGCGGTCGCCGGCCTGATCGTCGCTCTCCGCCGACGCCCGGACATAGGTGCCGATGCCGCCGAACCACAGGAGGTCCGCGCGCGCCTTCAGGATCGCCGTCATCACTTCGAAGGGCGTCGCCTGCTCCTTGTCGAGATCGAGCAGGCTGCGCACTTCCGGCGCGAGCGGTATAGCCTTGAGCGAGCGCGAGAACACGCCGCCTCCTTCCGAGATCAGCGATTTGTTGTAGTCCTGCCAGCTCGATCGCGGCAGGTCGAACAGGCGCTTTCGCTCGGTGAAGCTGATCGCCGGGTCGGGGAACGGATCGATGAAGATGTCGCGGTGATCGAATGCCGCGATGAGCTTCGTCGCCTGCGAGAGCAGCATGCCGTTGCCGAAGACGTCACCGGACATGTCGCCGACACCGACCACGGTGAAAGGCATGGTCTGAATGTCGGTGCCGAGCTCGCGGAAGTGGCGCTTGACCGCTTCCCAGGCGCCGCGCGCCGTGATCCCCATCTTCTTGTGGTCGTAGCCCTGGCTGCCGCCGGAGGCGAAGGCATCGCCGAGCCAATGGTGCTTCTCGGCCGAGATCGCGTTGGCGACGTCGGAGAAGGTGGCGGTGCCCTTGTCGGCGGCGACGACCAGATAGGGATCGTCGCCGTCATGCCGCACGGTCAAGTCGGGCGGCACCACGATGTCGCCGTCGAGATTGTCGGTGAGTTCGAGCAGCGAGCGCACGAAGATGCGATAGGCTTCGGTGCCCTCTGCGAGCCACGCCTCGCGATCGGAGGGCGGCGGCAGGCGCTTGGGCACGAAGCCGCCCTTTGCGCCGACCGGCACGATCACGGCGTTCTTGACCTGCTGCGCCTTGACGAGGCCGAGGATTTCGGTGCGGAAATCCTGCGGCCGATCGGACCAGCGCAAGCCGCCGCGCGCAACCTTGCCGAAGCGCAGGTGAATGCCCTCGACGCGGGGGGAATAGACGAAGATCTCGTACAGCGGTCGCGGCGCCGGCAAGTCCTCGATACCGCGCGCGTCGAACTTGAAGGAGATCACTGGATGCGGATGTCCGTCCTCGCCGACCTGCCACAGATTGGTCCGGATGGTGGACTGCACCAGATTGGTGAAACGGCGCAGGATGCGGTCTTCGTCGAGGGATGCGACGGATTTGAGCTGCTCCTCGATCTCGGCAAGGAGAGCGCTCTCCTTTGCCGCGCGCTCGGAATCGGTCACGGCAAGGCGCGGGTCGAGGCGGGCCTGGAACAGCGCAACGAGGTTGGCAGTAATCGCCGCGTTCTTGCGCAGGGTCTCCCACATATAGTCTTGGCTGAACGGCGTGCGGATCTGGTGCAGATAGCGCGACAGCGCCCGGATGGTCGAGACTTCGCGCCAGCCCAGGTCAGTGCGCAGGATCAGCCCGTTGTATCCGTCGGATTCGGCGCGATCGCCGACCACCGCCATCAGCGAGGCTTCCAGGCGATGATTGAACTCCCGGCTGATCTCGATCGGCTGGCCATCGCTGGTCTCTATCGTCATGTCGTGCAGCCAGACCGGTTCGAGCCGGTTCCCGGGCACGATCTGATAGGTGCGTTCATTGACCACGCGCAGGCCGTGGTTTTCGATCACCGGCACGCGATAGGACAGCGACAGCGGCGCGGCATCCGAGAACACCTTCAGTCCGAAGTGTCTGGGATCTTCCGGGCCATCGAGCTGGTGAACCGAAATCGTCACCGGACGGGCCGGTGTGAGCCTTTCGATGGTTGCGATGTCGGCAATCGCCTGCTCCGCCGTGGAAACCTCGGCATAGCCGCCGGTAAAGGCCCGGGCATAGCGATTGGCGAGCATGCGCGCGCGCATGCCGTCCGTGGACGCAGCCAGCGCGGCCTTCAGCTTGTCGGCCCAGGTCGCGGCAATGGCGCTGATCCCTGCTTCCAGCGTGGTGCGCTCGACGGCCGGGGTCTTACCTTCATAGCGCCCGATGATGTAGTGGACGCGCGCCAATGCGCCTTCGGGGAAGGACACGTAGGAGGCCGACACCGTGCCCCGGTAGGATTGCGCAAGGAAGTTGGCGACGCGCACGCGCACGTCGGTGTCGTATTTGTCGCGCGGAATGAAAACGAGGATGGAGACGAAACGATCGAACTTGTCGACCCGCGCCAGCGCGCGGACGCGGGGGCGCTCATAGAGGATCAGGATCTCCATGACGAAATCGAAGAGGGTATTGACGTCGATCTGGAATAGCTCGTCGCGCGGATATTCCTCAAGAATATGCTGGAGAGCCTTGCCGGAATGGCTGTTCGGGTCGAAGCCGGCGCGCTGGAGCACCCGCGAGACCTTGTGACGAACATAGGGGATCTGTCGCGCCGAGCGCGTATAGGCGCCCGAGGTGAACAGGCCGACGACACGCAATTCGCCCTCGAGCCGGCCGTCGGGCGCATAGAGCTTGATGCCGATATAATCCATCCGGATGCGGCGATGAACGCGGCTGCTCACATTGGCCTTGATGACGATCAGCAGGGTCGGCTCGCGCATGAACTGGCGAATTTCCGACGTCATTACCACCATCTCGTTGCCGCGGCGCAGGACCTTGACATCGGGGTCGCGGAGGATGCCGAGGCCCTCGGCGGTTGTGATGTCGTCCGACACATCGCTATCTGGCGCGAAACGATATTCGCGCACGCCGAGAAAGGTGAAATTGTCCGCGCAGAGCCATTGCAGGAACTGGTTGGCCTCGGCGACCTCGTCGATCGGCAGCGGCGGCGGATTGGACAAGAAAGTCTTGATCGCGTCTTCGACCCTGTCGCGCATGGCGCGCCAGTCGACGACGCAGGCGCGCACGTCGCCGAGCGTTCTGGTGAGGCCGTCGATCAGCCTCTCGCGGTCGGCGTCGGCGTCAAGGCGGGTGATATGCAGGTGAATCAGGCTTTCGCGTGTGCCCTTTGCTCCCTCCGGCAGCGCTTCACCGTAGAAGCGCACGAGCTTGCCCTGGTCATCGCGCTCCACCGCGATGATGGGATGAGCGACGAGAGTGACCTCGATGCCCTGCTCGGCGATTTCAGCAATGGTGGAATCGAACAGGAAGGGCATGTTGTCGTTGAGAATTTCGAGCACGGACATCTCGCGCCCATCCGGCATCATCGGATTGACGATTCGGATATCGGCACGACCGGCCGTGCGCCGCTGCACGTGCTCCCAGGCCTGCTCCGCCAGGAGGGCCAGCGAGGAGGCATCGTAGTTGGCGAGATCCTCGCTATTGGCGTAGCCGAACAGAAGTTCGGCAAAGGTCCGGGGGGCCTTGCCCGGCTGCACGCTTTCCGCCGCGTCGTGGATCAGAGTTGCCCGGGCCTTGTCGTCGCGCCATGCCATAGCGTCCTCCGTATCCCGGCCGACGAACCGCAAATGCGGTCAGGCGTTGTTCTTCGAGTGCGTCTCTTCGCGCTCGTCTCGACCGTATTTCAATCGCGTCGGTCTTTGCGGCCGCGGCGATATTAGCATTCCGGAGCCGCAATGGCGCGCGGAGTTTGTAAGGCACGCGCCGGGACCAAAGTCGGCGGCGAGGATCGCTGTGCCGTGAGCATCTGCAAAATCACATGGGATTTCAATTGTCTGGGAGTTCGTGAAAGTGTTCTGAAGGGGCACGCCATTTCGCAATTGCGTACACCGTCATCGGAGGCCCGGCGCGTCGGACCATTTTGCAGCTGGCTCTGCCGGTTTTCCGAGCAGCGGCTGATCGGGTCTGTTACCTCGGGCCGCAGGCAGCGAAATAAGCCGCGCCTCTACCGCGTAACACTGTCGCAGCGATCGATCTTCGCAACGTGCTGCGACTGGATCGCGTCGGCGGTCGCCGCGTCATAGCGCCACGGCGAAAGCGTGGTGCCCTGCTTCATCGGCCGTGGCGCGCCGCCCTACGCCAGACCATGACAGAGTGTCCTGCGAGCGCCGATTTCCGCGCCGCCCCCGCCAATTGCGCTCACCGCGGGCCTTCGCCCGCCGTCGTACCAGCATTGCCTCCACCACATACCCTGAGCAAACGGCTACCGCTTTCATGTTCCTGATGAGGGCCAGCCTCGAATCCATGCTCTGCAGGAGTTCGTTACCTTCATTCAAGACGGGAACATTCCGTGTCCCGCAGCCGTTCTCGGTCATCGCGCACGTCCTGCTGGATCAGGACACGCGGCCATGCGCGGATACGGGGCCCAGTACGACTTCAGCCGCCGTCTAAAGATCGGACGAACATGCGGAGGAAGAGTCGATGAAGCGATCATTGAATGATGCCGGCATCGTTGCTCTTTTCGGTTCAGTTGCCCTTGTGGCAATTCTGTTGTCACCGTCGTTCGCTCAGGAAGAACGTCCTGCGTTCGTTGTTATCGAACGAACCGCGACCAGCGGAGCCGAGTCGATTCAGGAGGAGTACGGCAGATTGGCACGTGACATTCTGCCGAAATATGGTGCGCGTTATCTTGCACGCAGCCAGCGAAACGTTCTGTTTGAAGGCGACGGAGGCGCCCCTTGCTGCATGGCCATTCTTCAGTTTCCAGACATGGACACAGCAAGACGCTGGTTCGACTCGCCAGAGAATCGAGAAGCAGCAAAGGTACGGCAGAGCGGCGCCAAGTTCCGCATCGTCGCAATGGAAGGACTCCCAGCCCCGAAATAGAGCCATCCTTTCCGTCTCCACGAAGTGGTCACGCAAAGACGGTCAAGTCGACGGATAGATCATTCTCGACTGGAGCGCTGCATCACCGTGCCACGACGAAACGATAGTGCCCATCTTCATCGACCATGGCGGGGCCCACATCCCCTGCCCGACGCTCACCCGGCGAGTTGAGAGACTGGTGGGATCTTCAATACGATCTTTCTGCGATGAGCAGCCGCGCCGTGACTGGAGCTGCTTCTGACCAACTGAACGATCCGGCGGCAGTTGGCGACTGCGCTCCAGCTTGATCGCAACAGTCGACCTCGAACATCGGCCTCCCCGCGACGGCACATTCGACCATTTTCAGGGCCGATCGATGAGATAGCGTTACGGGCAATTGGAGCCGCGTGCTCAACACTCGCTTGCTCGAAGCTGTAAAAATATGGGAAATCCCGCCGCTGGCTTGACGGATGCAAGGAACCACAGCCACATTGTGGAGGTGCCTAGGAATTCCCCGACGGGCGATCGGTGGCATTGTCGTCGCGATAGACTTGCATCGCAGTGCCACGGCGAACGAGTGGTGCCTTCATCGGCCCATGGCGCACCAATAGCGGTAGCAAATTATCCAATGCGCATGATCGATCGTCTGTTCTGTTACCTCGTCCTAGTCCTTGCCATCGCAACCCTCTCCGTGCTTCCCGCGCACGCTGCCGAAACCTGCCCGTTCATCAGAGCCAAGGAGCTCGCCGGTGCGATGCCGGCGCTCAAATGGTCGCTGATTTCAAATCAGGACGGCCGCGGCTGCATCTATCAGGGAGGTCGCGGCGACACGATGATGCTGACCGTGTTCCGCAATCCCGACAAGGACCGCGCCAGGGAATTGTACGCAACCTTCGTCAAGACGCTCAAAGAGCGCATGCCGCTGAACGCGGTGTCCGGCATCGGCGAGGAAGGCCAGGGCGGAACGAGCGCCGCCGGTGCGGAGCGTCAGGAGGCCTCTGTTGTCGCCTTGTCCGGCGATTACATTCTGCAAGTGAGCGTCTATCCGACCGGCCGGCGCGCCGACGACACGCTGCTCGGACCGGTCACTGACGCCGCGCGCATTGCCATCGCCAATGTCACCAGGACCAGCGAGCGGTTCGGCGATTGCGAATGGCTTACCGCAGCGGATGCCGACGGATTCCTCGACAAGAGCACGCTGCAGGTCCAGCGCACCGGCGCGGGCAGCTGCATGATGTTCGATCGCGAGGCCAACACCATGACAGTCGCGGTGATCACGACCTCGCGCGACACCGCCGTCAGCATGATGAAGCGCCCCAACCCCTGCCAGCACGTGGCGATCCCCGAGCTCGGCCGTGAAGCCTTCGGCGAGCATTCCTGCACCAAGGGCAACGGCAATGCCGTCAACATCTTTGTCTGGAAGAACGGCAGGCAGGCCTCGATCCTGTTCGCCCCGGTCAAGCCGCATCCGGAGTCCGGTTCGGTCGAGCACCTGAAGGCGGTCGCCGAGCGGGTTTATGGCAAACTTTAAGCGCCCGTCATCTGCCTTTCCTCGTCCGTCCACTCCACCTCGTCAGGCAGCAGCTCCGGCTGCAGCAGCGGCGCCTCCTCCGTCATCACGTGTCCGTCCAGCGCACGCAGCAGGGCCGCGACCAGCGCGGGCTTGCGCAGCGGCTTGGCCACGAAGTCCGTCATGCCGGCCTCGCGGCAAACCTTGACGTCGTCGGGGAAGGCGTTGGCGGTCAGCGCGACGATCGGCAAGGCGGCGAAGCGCCCTCCTTCCGCGCGGATCGCCCGGGTCGCGGCAAGGCCATCCATCTCGGGCATGCGCACGTCCATCAGCACGATGTCGTAATCGCCCTCGGACACGGCCGCGACCGCCTCGGCGCCGTCGGTGACGACCCGTAGCTCGACGTCGAAGGCGCTGAGCATCTTGCTCACGACCAGGCGGTTGACGGCGTCGTCCTCCGCGACCAGCACTTTCAGCGGCCGGTCGAGGCTTGCAATGCGCGCCTTGAGGTCATCGGCTTCCTCGCGGCCGGCGTCCTGGTCGGACGTCTGCGTCTGGCTCCATGGCAGCACCAGCGTGAAGCGAAAGGTCGAGCCCTCGCCCGGCGTCGAGGTGACGCCGATGGTGCCGCCCATCTGCTCGATAATGCGGCGGGAAATCGCAAGGCCGAGGCCGGTGCCGCCGAAACGGCGGCTGATCGAGGCGTCGGCCTGGGCGAAGTCGGAGAACAGCTGGCCGAGCTTCTCCGGCGCGATGCCGATGCCGCTGTCGGTGACGGTCCATTCGACGGTCGCCAGCAGATCGCGCCGCGCCTGGCAGATGGCCTTGATCGTCACCTCGCCCTGGTCGGTGAACTTGACGGCATTGGAGGCAAGGTTGAGCAGCACCTGGCGGATGCGCGCGACGTCGCCGCGCAGCGTCGGCGGCAGGCTCGGATCGAGCTCGACCTTGACGGCAAGCCGCTTGCTCTTGGCGCTGGCGCGCACGACGGTCGCGACCGTCTCGACCAGCGCCTGCGGCGCAAAGTCGATCGCCTCGAACTGGAAGCGTCCAGCCTCGAGCTTGGAGAGATCGAGGATGTCGTTGAGGATGCGCTGGAGGTTGTCGCCGGATTCGCGGATCGTGGTGACCGCCTCGCGCTGCTCCGGATCGAGCTCGGTTTCGAGCAGCATGCTGGCAAGCCCGAGCACGCCGTTCATGGGCGTGCGGATCTCGTGGCTCATCACGGCGAGGAAATCCGACTTGGCGCGGCTCTCGGCCTCGGCCTTTTCGGCGCGCCAGCGCTCGGTGACGTCACGGCCGAAGCCGCGATAGCCCAGAAATTGCCCGTCGCGGTCGTAGGCCGGCTTCGCGGTCAGCGACCACAGCCGCGCCTCGCCGCCGGCGACGACCTTGAGGTTCATCTCGTGCAGCGGCTCGGCGTGCTCCATCAGGCCGACGATGTTGTAGGCGGCCGCCTTGTCCTCGGGGCAGAGCATGTCGAGCACGTCGGCGAAGAGCGATCCCTTCAGCAGCGGAAGCGGCAGCTGCGCGACGTCGGCGAAACGTTGCGGCACGTCGGTGAGATGCCCTTCGGCATCGGTCTGCCACAGCCAGTCGCTGGCGTTCTCCTGAAAATCCTTTAGCAGCAGCGAGATGATCTCAGTCTGGCGTTCGAGCTCGAGCTGGGCCTTGAGATTGCCGAGGAACAGATTGCCCTGCGAGACGATGTTGCGCGCCATGAAGAACGCGAACAGCAGCAGGAAGACCGCCGTCACCAGATACGGCCCGCTGCCGCACAGCAGCAATGCGCCAACACAGGCGAGCGTCACGGTCGCGAGATAGACGAGGCCGGCGCGCGGAAAGGTCGACAGCGTGAAGGCGCCGCCGGACATCATGCCGACCATCAGGCAGGCCAGGATCAACTGGCTGGTCGGCTCTATCAGGCTGAACAGCGCCAGCGGCAGCGCGCCCCAGATCGCGGCGAGGAAGAACGCCTGCCGCGTCATCTGCCGCACGGCACGCCGCGACGCCTCCTGCGGCGGGGCCTGGAGCGAGCGCCGCCACGAACGCACCGCGAGCGAAGCGACCGCCGTGAGGGTTGCTCCCCAGATCGCGAGGAAGTCGTTCCAGCCCCTGCCCCAGAACAGGATCAGCACGATGGCGACATTGAGCATGGTGACGGCCATCGTCACCGGGATCAGCCGCGTCACCGCATCGATCTGCTTGGCACGGATCCGGCGCAGCTCGCGCTCGCTGAGATCGGCGGTGAGGCCATCCTCGATCTCGAAGCCGCCGAGCCAGTACAGGAACGCGCCGATCAGACCGTCGCGCGGCTCAGTTCGCGTCATGGATTTGTGCGGCCATCCCATCCGAGGAACCTTTTGACGATCAATGACCTGCCGCCTGCTTAAGCCGGGTTAATTTTGTGGGAGATTTTGCAGCGTCCTTGACGGGCGCGTTGGCAGTTTGTTCTAACCATGGCCCCTGCCCGGAGCCCGCCGACATGCCCATCAGAATTGCCACCTGGAACGTCAATTCGGTCCGGCAGCGGATCGATCTTCTCCTGACCTGGCTGAGGGAATGCCAGCCGGACATCGTCTGCCTGCAGGAGATCAAATGCGTCGACGAGGCGTTTCCGCGGCTGGAGATCGAGGCGCTCGGCTACAACGTGGTCACGCATGGGCAGAAGACGTTCAACGGCGTCGCGCTGCTCTCCAAGCTCAAATTCGACGAGACCAAATCGGGGCTCGCCGGCGACGACGAGGACACTCATGCCCGTTTCCTCGAGGGCGTGGTGACGCTCAAGCGCGGAGTGCTGCGCATCGCCTGCCTCTATCTGCCCAACGGCAACCCTGTCGGGACCGAGAAATATCCCTACAAGCTCAAATGGATGTCCAGGCTTCTTGAGTATTCGAAGGAGCGACTTAAGACCGAGGAGCCGCTGATCCTCGCAGGCGACTTCAACGTCATTCCGCACGCCCGCGACGTCCATAATCCCGCGGCCTGGACCGAGGACGCGCTGTTCAAGGCCGAGACGCGGGAGAGCTTCCAGTCCCTGCTCGGCCTCGGCCTGACCGATGCGCTGCGCGCCGTCACCGACGAGCCTGGGCTGTACACGTTCTGGGACTACCAGGCCGGCGCCTGGCAGAAGAACCAGGGCCTGCGCATTGACCACCTCTTGCTCTCGCCCCAGGCCAGCGACCGGCTCGCCAATGTCGGCATCGACAGCTATGTGCGGGCCTGGGAGAAGCCGTCGGACCACGTGCCGGTGTGGGCAGATCTGGATCTCGAGGCGGCGTAGGCTTTACGCCGGGTTAGTCGGAGCGAGCGGCAATCGCAACTGCCGTAGGGCGGGCAAAGGCGCAAAGCGCCGTGCCCACCATCTCTTCCTGATCGAAACAGGCTCTTCCTGATCGAAACGGGTGGTGGGCACGCTTCGCTTTGCCCACCCTACGAGACCGAGGCTACCGCTCTACTCGTGGCGGCCCTGCACCCACTGTTCCAGCAATTGCAGGCACATGGCGCGGTCGTCGACCGAGGCCTTGGCGAAGGCGCGGTTGTAGTTTTCCTTGATCCAGATCTCGTCGGCGTTGGCGCTGTCACGCGCCAGGGTCAGCCACATCAGGCCGCGCGCGGCCTGCCGCGGCAGGCGGTCGCCGTTGAACAGCATCTGGCCGAGCAGCGCCTGGGCCTCGTGCTGGCCCTTCTGGGCGGCAAGGCCGAGCCAGCGCGCGCCATAGCGGAAGTCCTCGCGCGAGGCGTCCGGCGTCTTCAGGTAGAGCCTCGCCAGATCGTATTGCGCGTCCGCGTTACCGAAATAGGACGCCGCATAGGAGAACATCTCCCGGGCCCGATCCGGGTCCGGCTTGACCTTCGAGTTCGGGATGCCCGTGAGATAGTAGCGGCCAAGCGCGACGAAGGCGTTGGCGACGACCTGCGCCTGTGGCGTCGACGGGCTGTCCTCGGCATGCGTGTTGGCGATGCGGCTGAAATATTCAAAGGCGCGCACATCGTCCCGGGCCACGCCGTCGCCGCTGGCATACATGCGGCCGAGCATCCACTGCGCAACCGGGTGACCGCCCTCGGCGGCATATTCCAGGGCGCTGACCGAGGTTTCCTGAGTCACCACCGGCGGCGCCGCCTTGCGCACCGTGCCGGCAGCACCGGGCAAGGTGGTTACGACGGGGATGGTCGCATCCTTCGGGTTGACGGGCGCGCCGTCGAAGGCGAGCGCCGGCGCGGCCAGCGCGGTAGCCCCCAACACAAACGCAACTATGGCACGCCTAGATGTCCGCATAGCACTGTTTCTCGTGCGCACCGCCCGGATGGGTCACTGCCCCCCCGACCGCTGGTCCAACCTGTTGGGCATATTTCCAGAGCGCACCCGACGTATGGTTAGTCGCGCGAGCGCTCCATTTGGTCTTGCGCTGAGCCAGCTCAGCGTCGCTCAATTTTACGTTAAGGGTACCGAGATCCGCATCGATCTCGATGATGTCGCCGTCCTCAAGCAGCCCGATCGGGCCGCCGACCGCCGCCTCCGGGCCGACATGGCCGATACAGAAGCCGCGCGTGGCGCCGGAGAAGCGGCCGTCGGTGATGAGTGCGATCTTGCCACCCATGCCCTGGCCGGTGAGCGCCGCAGTGGTCTGGAGCATCTCCCGCATGCCGGGGCCGCCCCTGGGGCCCTCGTAGCGGATCACGATGACTTCGCCTTCTTTATAAGTGCGGTTCTGAACGGCCGCGAACGCGTCCTCCTCCCGGTCGAAGCACCTGGCCGGACCGGTAAACTTGAGGTTGGACATTCCCGCGACTTTCACGATCGCACCTTCTGGCGCCAAATTGCCCTTCAGACCGACCACACCGCCGGTGACGGTGATGGGTTTGTCTGCCGGGTGCACCACGTCCTGGTGCGGATTCCATTTCACGCTTTTGAGGTTTTCGGCGATCGTTCGACCGGTGACCGTAATGCAGTCGCCGTGGAGAAATCCGTTGTCGAGCAGCGTCTTCATCAGAAGCGGGATGCCGCCAACTTCAAACATGTCTTTGGCGACATAACGGCCGCCCGGCTTCAAATCCGCGACATAAGGTGTCTTTTTGAAGATTTCGGCGACGTCGAACAGGTCGAACTTGATGCCGGCCTCATGCGCGATCGCCGGCAGGTGCAGCGCAGCATTGGTCGAACCGCCTGACGCTGCGACGACAGCGGCCGCATTCTCCAGCGCCTTGCGGGTGACGATGTCGCGTGGCCGGATGTTGGACGCGATCAGCTCCATCACCTTCTCGCCCGCGGTCATGCAGAAGGCGTCGCGGATTTCATACGGTGCCGGAGCACCGGCCGAGTAAGGCAGCGCAAGGCCGATGGCCTCCGATACGGTCGCCATGGTGTTGGCGGTGAACTGCGCGCCGCAGGCGCCCGCGGAGGGACACGCCACGCGCTCGATCTCGTCGAGGTCCTCGTCCGACATGGCGCCGACGGAGTGCTTGCCGACCGCCTCGAACATGTCCTGCACGGTGACCTGCTGGCCGCGGAAATTGCCGGGGAGGATCGAGCCGCCATAGATGAAGACCGAGGGCACGTTGAGACGGACCATCGCCATCATCATGCCCGGCAGCGACTTGTCGCAGCCGGCAAGGCCTACGAGCGCGTCATAGGCGTGGCCGCGCACGGTCAGCTCGACCGAGTCGGCGATGCATTCGCGCGACGGCAGCGAGGAGCGCATGCCGTCATGGCCCATGGCGATGCCGTCGGTGACGGTGATGGTGCAGAATTCGCGCGGCGTACCGCCGGCGGATGCGACCCCCTTCTTCACCGCCTGCGCCTGGCGCATCAGGGCGATGTTGCAGGGCGCGGCTTCATTCCAACAGGAGGCGACGCCGACGAAGGGCTGGTGGATCTGCGCGGTGGTCAGACCCATGGCGTAGAAGTAAGAGCGATGGGGCGCGCGCGCGGGACCTTCCGTCACGTGACGGCTCGGCAGCCTCTGCTTGATGTTGGCCTTGGCGTCCATCGCGACCAGTTTCCTTGGTCCAGTTTCCTTGGCCAACCCTTGTCAGACCCAGAACATCAGACCCAAGATTTGAATCGACCTTGGGATTTTCCGCGCGCCTGCAAGGAGCCAGCCCAGCCCCTGAAAACATTAGAGCGATTTTATTCATGTTCGGGTGTGGCCAAAAAGCGGCGCTGACGCGAACGACCAGTGATGAAGGTTAAATCCACCGTAAGTGTTGCTCTCGCGGCACTATCGTTACCGGGAAGACACGGGGTTGCTTACAGTGATACCCTCGTGAAGATGACATCTCACAATCTCTGATTTCATGTCACAAGACGCGCGACCAGTTTTGCGAGGGCGCACTGAGATCGCGACTGAGTCGGCATCACTGCTTCCAAATCCGTCATCCTGAGGCGCGAGGCTTGCGATGCGAATGCAGCGCAAGGCGAGCCTCGAAAGATGTACGGCCCGGCTGCAAGCGGGCCGTCGCCCTTCGAGGGCCGCTGAAGAAGCGGCCACCTCAGGGTGACGGTGACAGATAGGAATTCGCGACGACGGAGCTTCACATGACGGCAAGCGCGCATTGACTCGTATAGGGTACCCCCCTATCTTACTTGCATGTCTCACACCATCAAGCACAAGTCGAAGCTCATCGGCCGCGTCAGGCGCATCAAGGGTCAACTCGAGGCCGTCGAGCGCGCGCTGGAGTCGGAGATCGGCTGTGCCGACGTGCTGATGCTGGTGGCTTCGGTGAAAGGCGCGATCAGCGGTCTGACCACCGAGCTGCTGGAAGACCACATCCGACATCATGTCGTGGATCCCGCGCACGAGAAGGATCCGGAGAAGGCCAAGGGCGCCGCCGACCTCATCGACGTCGTCCGAACCTATTTGAAGTGAACGCGATGACCGACCTGTCTCACCTGCTCCAGCAGAGCAGCGCACACGCATGGCTGTTCGTGCCCAGCGCGATCCTGCTCGGCGCGCTGCACGGCCTCGAGCCCGGGCATTCCAAGACGATGATGGCGGCGTTCATCATCGCAGTCAGAGGCACCGTGCTCCAGGCCGTGCTGCTCGGCCTGTCGGCGACCATCTCCCATACCGCTGTTGTCTGGGCGGTCGCGCTCGCGGGATTGTACTTCGGCCAGGAATTATCAGGCGAACGCAGCGAGGCCTGGCTGCAGCTGGTGTCCGCCGCCATCATCGTCGGCATCGCCGGCTGGATGGTCTGGCGCACCTGGCGGGACCAGAGCCACGATCATGATCATCATCACCACCACGACGAGCCGCAATCCATCTCGCTCGCCGGCTTCGCGCTGCTGCTGGAGGTGTTCGAAGACGGCGTGCCGCCGCGCTGGCGGATCCGGAGCGAGAACGGCTCGCGTCCCGCTGCCGGCGACATCAGGGTGACCACCATCCGCGAGGACGGCTCGGAGCAGAGCTTCGCGTTCACTGCCCGCGATGGATATCTCGAAAGCGTCGATGAGATTCCCGAGCCGCATGCGTTCAAGGCACGAATCACCCTCGCCGGCGAGGCGACCGAACTGCTGTTTGAAGAGCATGGGCATGAGCACGATCATGACCACATCGATCTCGGCGACGAGGACGATGCGCATGCCCGCGCCCACGCCGCCGACATCCGCAAGCGCTTTGCCGGACGCACGGTCACCACGGCGCAGATCGTCCTGTTCGGTCTGACCGGCGGGCTGATCCCCTGCCCCGCCGCCATCACGGTGCTGCTGCTCTGCCTTCAGCTGAAGCAATTCAGCCTCGGCTTCGTCCTGGTGCTGTCCTTCGGCATCGGGCTCGCGATCACGATGGTGTCTTCAGGCGTTCTCGCCGCGCTCAGCCTGCGACACGTCGAACGCCACTGGGGCGGCTTCAGCCGCTACGCCCACCGCGCGCCCTATGTCTCGGCGGCCCTGATCGTCTTCGTCGGCCTCTACACGGGATGGACCGGCCTGCACGAACTGATGTCGTGACGGCCAGCGGGGTCAGCCTTTTGCACTCGCGGTTTTGTCGAGCGCGGCACGCAGGCCCTTGGCGAGCTTGGAAGTTGATGCCGATCGCGACACCCCATCGCCGACGCGGACTGGGCGAGCGATTGGTGGGCGCAAAGCGGCGGATGTCTGAAGCAAGCAGGCCGCCTTCAACCGCAATGCGCCTGACCTGGCTGTAGGATCACGCAGTCCGGCGCGGCGCTGCCGCAGCATGTCGTCTCGCAGCCGCTGACCAGCGCGGCCACTGTCGCTTCCAACGCTCTCAGCCCGGCGATCTTCTTTCTGATCGACCGGAGATGCTGCTCCGCGAACGTCTTCGTGTCGCTACAGGGCAAGCGCCGCTGCACCGAGGCGAGGATGTCTCTGATCTCGTCGATCGAAAAATCGAGATCGCGACAATGCCTGATCAGGCTGAGCGCCTTGACGTCGTCGCTGCCGTAAATGCGCTGGCCACCCTGTCGCGCCGGCGGTGCGAGCAGGCCGATGCTCTCGTAATAGCGGACCGTGGGGACGGAGACGCCGGCTACTTTGGCGAGGACGCCAATTCTCATGGAAGCTCTCACTTTTCGCTTGAACCTCAAGTGGCTTGAGGGCGTAGCGATCGGGTCCGAGACGCACAAGCATGAGGAGAATCACATGAGCGTTATTGGACCGTCGTGCAGCCTCCCCTCTGAGAGATCGGAGGGGTGCGCTTGCGCGGCCAAGACCGAGCCTGCCGGCGGCAAAGCCGCAGGCACGGCGGTCGCAACGGCCGTTGTCGCTGCGGCCTGCACGGCGTGCTGTGTGCTGCCCTTCACATTGCCCGCCGTCGTGCTCGCCAGCGCGGGCAGCGTGATCACGGTGCTGGACCATGCTCACGGGCTGATGACGGGGCTGTCGATCGCCGTCGTGCTCTGCGCTTGGGGCTGGATCGTGTGGCGGTCGCGGAGAACGGGTCTGAAGATCAGACCGTCAGTGCTGGCGGCGATGTGTGCGGCGACCGTGCTGACGGCGACGGCTGCGCTGTGGCCAATAATGGAGTATGCCGTCTTTCACGCGCTCGGCGCTGCCAAGAAGCCAAAGGTCCCGGCGAACTGATGGACGCCCTCACGACCTTCGGGCTGCTGTCGGTCAGCGCGACTTACGGCTTTCTTCAGGGCGCCTGGCCGTTCGGCCTTATCGAGACGGTGTGGACGGCTGTCGCGCTACAGCGCTGGCGCAAGCTTCAGGCGCGCTGATCGAAGCGCACGAACACTGCGCTCGTCAGACCGCCGAGCAGGGTCCAGAACACCAGGCTCGTCACCGTCGCCGCGGTGACGAACTGGTGCATCAACGACGACGGCACGTTGGTCTCGATATTGGCGAGCTCCGGCGCGCCGATCAGATGCGGCAGGATCAGCAGGATCACGCCTGATATCGCGGCCGGCACCGTGCGGCGGAAGACGATCAAAGCGAGCCCTCCCGCTGTCGCCAGCACGGCAGCCAGCCACCAGATCTGGCGCGACAGCAGCGGCGCGGCGGGCACGCCCGGCAGCTCGGGCGGCAGGCCGAGCCCGGGCGCCAGCGTGAAGACGGCGAAGCCCGCCAGGCCCCAGAGCAGGCCTTCATGCCAGGACACGCTCGCGCCGGTGGCGCCGCTGCGCACGGCAAAAAAGCCGGCAAGGAGAAGCGCGAAACCGATCGCAGTCAGGATGTTGGCGGCGGCGGTGTAGGCATTGCGCTCAAAGCCGTCGCGCGGCTCCCAGGCTCCGGCGCCATGGTCGTGGTCGCCATGGTCGTGGGCCGCATGGTCATGGTCGGCGTGGTCATGCCCGGCTGCAACCGGCTGCGCCGCGGCGTCATGCTGGTGCGACTCCGCCGCCTTCTCGAAGACTTCCGCCTTCAGGATCAGGGGAACGGTGCCGACCTGCTGGACGACCGTGACGACGAGACCGACGATGAAACCTGATATGACCGACGCGAAGACGATCGCGCGAAACGTGCTCATGCCGTCTCGGTTAGTGGCAGGGGAATGCGTTCGAGTGGCGCACGTCGTGGGCCGCGTTGTGGACGACGTCGATATGGGAGAAGCCGACCATGCCAACGACGAACAGGCCGAGCACCATGGCCATCACAGCCTGCGACAGCCGTCCCACCTGCCCGGCGGCGACCGGAAGGGTGACCTGAACCTGGGCGTTGGCGAGCTGGGACTGGCTCATGTTCTATTCTCCATTGGCGATTTGGGGGTCTTGTAGCAGCTTCCGGGCGATGTCGCGACTGGTAAGATGCAGACTTGTCCCGGGCAAAATGCCCCGGCGGGCGATCTTGGCGTCGGCGGCGCCCCGAAACACCGCCTCGAACCGCCGGAAATAGGCAAGGCAGGCCTCCGGCAAGGGCTCGGCGCCGAGCAATGTCCGGAAGGCGCCGCGGTGCACGGCACAGATCGCGCCGTGACCGGTGACGGGAAACACCAGCGATGCGATGTCGTCGCGCCAATGGACCTCGCTGCTCAAGCTGTCGCGCGTCCCCGTCCGAGCGGATCGAGCAGACGGATGATTTCACAGGCGGCGACAAGGCCGACGAGCCAGACCGCGCTGGTCAACCCGATCCGCGTCACGATCGCGGCGGTGAAAGCGCCCGCTCCGCCGAGGACCGGCGTCGCCGCGAACAGCGCCAGCTCATAGGCGCCATAGGCGGCTACAAGCGCCAACGCCAGCATCAATGCCGTACGGCCCTGCGGCAGCGAACGGAGCACCGTCGACGCAGCGGCCGTCGCCACAAGCGCAACAGCGCCGATGACGAAACCCCAGGCGATGGTGCCGGCATCGACGGGATAATGCAGCGCGCCGAACCCGATGCACTGGTTCACGAGCCATGTCCCGGTTACGACCAGCAGCGCCGGACGCAACGGCAGCGCGGCCGCGGCCATGACGGCGAACGCCGCAAACGGTATCGCGCAGGCGAACGCAAAGCTTGCGAGCGCGCACGCCACAGTCAGCAGCGCAAAACAGAACATCGACGCATGGCGCGGCTCGACCGGGCGGAGCCGGACACGATCGGCACGCGGCGACAGGATAGTGACAGTCATGGAATGATCTCCTTGCGGGATTGATAGCATATTTTGCGGAAGCGCAGCAGCAGGTCCGGGACCAGCAAGCCGGCACGCGAGCCAGTCCACGCGCGGATCAGATTTGGTCATGGGATTCCTCGCTTCCGCTATCTGACGTCATAGGTCGCGAGGCGAATGCCGGCGTAGACACCGAGGCCCGGCTGCAGAAAGCCGGTCGGATTTTGATAATGCACATTGGCAAGGTTATCGATCCGGCCGAACGCCTTGAGCTGATCGGTGATCAGGTATTCCGCGGCCAAATTGGCGACGGTGTAAGCCGGAGCCAGGAGACGCGGAATGCTGAAGTCGCGGCTGCCGTCGACGAAGCTCCCCACGTGCAACACCGTTGCCGACACTGTCAGCCGATCGACCGGATTCCAGATGAGGTTTACACTCCACTTTTCTTTCGGACGCCTGAGGAGCTCCAGCCCCGCCGTCGCATCGACGGCGCGGGTGAAGGTGTAATCGGCGCGAAGACGCAAACGATCGGTGATCGCAGCCGCGACGAAGCTTTCAGTGCCTTCCGTGATCGCCTTGCCGATATTCACGCTCGTGCTGGTGAACGTCGCGGGGTCGAACGCGCTCTGGATCAGGCCCGTGATGTCGTTGCGGAAGTAGGTCGAGCCGAAGCGAACGCGATCGCCGAACAAGGGCTGCTCGAAGCCGGCGTCGTAGCCAATGCTTTCTTCGGGCTTGAGGTTTGGATTGGCAAAGAAGAAGAACGCGGGAAAGCTGACATAGAGCTGATTGAGCGTCGGCGCCTTGAATCCCGTGCCGTAGCTTGCCTTGAACTTCGTATCCGTGACCGGCACGATCATCGCAGAGGCCAGGCGAAAGGTCGGGTGCTCGCCAAACCGCTCGTTGTCATCCTGCCGGACATTGGCCGTGACGAAGACCCGATCCCGGAGCTGGGACTGCAACCCCGTATAGCCGGCCTTGTTGACGTTTTGCGCGGAGACCGTCGCGGTTTGCAGAGTTTCGGTCTCGTGCTCCGCACCGATGATCACATAGTTATTGGGCGCAAGCTCAGTCGTGGTGTGCCAATCGTACTTGACACGATCGCCGGTCGTCATGGTCGGCATCGCGTCACCGGGCGAGATGTCGTCGTTGCGGTGATTGGTGTAGTTGACACCGACATAGCTCTTCATCCGCTCATCGAGCGCGGACCAGATCGCCTCTCCCCGCGTGAAGAGCTGGTGCACCGTCTGCGTGCTTTGCGCAGCCGCGGGAAAACTCGCCAATGTCACGGGATCAAACCTGTCGCCCGTAAAGTGCAGCGTGGCATCGGTGTACCGCGCAACGGCATTGAGCGTCACGGATTCGCTGACATCGGCGCCAAGCTTGGTCGAATAGGTCGTGTTGTCGTAATGGTTGCCGATCGCCTTCTGACCAGGCGGCAGCAGTTCGACGGGCGTCACCGGTACGTCGCTGGCGCGAAAATGCGCGACGTTGAAGGCGTAGTTGAAGTGATCTTGCGAACCGCTCAGCCCGGTCGTCTGGTTGAACGTACCGAACGAGCCTGCTTCGACCGAGCCCGTCGCGCGCGCCGGACCGTCGCCCTTCCGTGTCACCATGGAGATCACTCCGCCCAGCGCGTCGGCGCCGTAGAGACCGCTCTGCGGACCGCGCAACACTTCGATCTGCTCAAGGTCGGAGGTGAGCAGCTTGCCGAGATCGAACGAGCGGTTCGGGCTGCTGGAATCGCTGACGTCGATGCCGTCGATCAGCACCTTGGTATGATTTGAATTCGTTCCACGCATGAAGATCGACGTCTGTCCGCCTGGCCCGCCGGTCTGGACGAGATTGAGCCCTGGAACGGCGCTGAGCGCGTCGGACGCCGTTCGGCGCTGATCGCGCTCCATGTCCCGGGCGGTCAGGACCGTGACCGAGTTCGCAACCAGATTGGTCGGCGTGACCACGCCCGTTGGGCTGACGACGACAGTCGGAAACAAATTGGCGGCAGACACGCCGGCAACAGGGGGCGGCGCCGGCAGCGCTTCGGGTTTCGGCGGCAGAGCGCGGCGCCTCTGCACCGGCCTGTCAGGGTTACGCTGCCCGCCCAGCGGCTTGGCTGGACGTTCGGTTGACGCGACATCGATCGGCGGCAGCAGGTTGGGCGATGCCGACTGCTGTGCCTGAACCACGGAAAGATCGAGTGAGCAAAGGGAAAACGACGCGACAAGGCCGGCGCTCAAGCGCCTGGCGGCAGGGACGATGCGGGACACTCTTGTAACCTCGGTATGACGTCAGTGGCACGTCACAGCGAACGAGGTTTCACGACGGAGCGCGAACTTGCTCCGGTGAAGCTAATGCCTGTACTCCCCGACCGACATCTTCGCGTGTGACCACGGCTGACGGCAGGTCTCCTGGCTCGCGGGTCGTGACCTCTACGTCGCCTTCCCAGGACCGAGATTCCCAGTGGCATATGACGAAAGATTCGCCGCTTACAGTTGCGGGGGCAGCCGCTGCTTTGAGACAATCCCGGCGTTGGGAAAATCCCGCACAACGTTCCCTTTTGATCTCCGTAAGGAGAACCGTCGCTGGGGAATTTACGGGTCGCGCCGAGGGAGAGTCAATCTGCGTGTTGAAACAGCGTCGAAGCACCGCACCGAAGGTTGCGCTGGCTCAATCAGACCGGCTCCCGCTCCGCATGCGTCCTGATCGTTGCACGTTCGCCGGCGTCGACGAGCTGGCCGATGCCGGTTCTCCCCGCGAGTGCGCAGCGGATAATATTCTCGGCAACCGATCGTCGGAAGCCATGGTCCTCGCCGCGGGGACGATTTCGGCAGACGCGGTCCAGCGCCAGCTTCATGTTGATCCGTGTGCGGGTGTCGAAATGTTCGCTGATCATGCGCCCGGTCCCGATTGCTTTGGTGTCGAGGCGGAAACGTCAGACGCGCGACCGCAGTTCCAAAACGGGTGGGCTATGCCCGCCCTCTCGACTTAGACGGGCGGGCGATGCCCGCCCTCTTGACCTCAAAACGGGCGGGCTAGGCCCGCCCTCTTGGCCGCTGCTGGGCCTGAGCCCAAGCCGTCTTGACGTCGCGCGGCGGAACATCGATGCGCTTGATTGGTGTGAGTTCACCGGAGGCGGAGATGATGGCGGTCTCCTCGCGGCGGCAACGCGGGCACACGAAGCGCACTTCGTGCGGCGAGGCCGACCAGCTCGACCGCTTGATATTGGCGGCCATCGGCCATGCCTCGCACTGCTGGCACGACACCAGAAACCGACCGGGATCGAGCATACCCATTCCAAAGGACTCCGCGTCCTGCCGCCCTCCTCTAATGACTAACCCATGTGAATCGTTCCGGTGTCCTGGCACCGCCAAGCGACTCAGCGCTCGCAGTTCCCCGGGGCGCGGCCGTCTCACCGCGCGCCGTGGAGCGTGCAGGCCGTCGAGCAGGTGACGGTGTTGCCGTGATCGCACGCCTTGCAGGCGGCAACGCACTGGCTCATGTCACGGGGATTGTAGGAGGTGTAGGTCCGCATCGGGCAGACCGGGGTCGAGCCCGTGACGTCCTGCTCCTGGTTGCAGGCTGCCGTCAGAAGCGCAAACATGATGACCGCAAGAAGACGCATGGGATGTGACCATCGCACGAGCAACGTTGGTGGGGAACGTTGCATCGCAACCTTGCCCCAGGCATTCCCATCGCCGGGAACCGCAACGCGCGAATCCCCGTCGTCATCAAGGATGCGACTCAAATGTTAAGAACGGATTGCGACCGCACGACCGCTCCCACAGGCGCGGATGCCAAGCATCGTGCCTTGTCTGTGGCCGCAACCTGCCGCCGCTGTCAGGCGGCAGCCCTGGTCGCGATCACCTGGCGCATGTCCACCGCGAGCTGGCGATACTGCTCCCCGAGCCTCAGATAGACTTCGCGCTTGGTGCTGTCGGTGGCGAGCTTGGCAATCAGCTCGCATTCGGCGGTGAGCGTCTCGAACCGTTCCAGCCTGTCCTCGAGTTCGGTCATCGGCGTGTCCCCATCAAACGCCACAAGGACAGCAAACCTAAGCCCGGGAAATGGGTCACGGCGAACATCGTTATGAAGTAGAAATAATTATTCGCCAGGACGCAGACGGCTATTTGCTGTCCATCCACCAGGCGCCGTCCCAATCGGCCGCCGGTGGGCTCGCCTCGAATTTTGCGATGCGGGCGAGCATGGTGCGCGCAGGACCGTCGCCGGGGCAGCTCTCCAGCGCAGCCTCGAACGCGGTGCGTGCGTCGTCGAAGCGGCACCCGCGATAGGCGGCAAGGCCTTCGGCATAGTGTTTTCGCAGATCCTCTTGCGCCGCGGTCAGTGCACCTGCCCTGCCCATCACCTCGAAGACCGCTTGCGGCGTGCTCTGGCCGGCCACGACAAGGCGATCGATCTCGCGCAGCTCGAGGTGCGCGCCGATGGCATCCGCCGTCGCCTGCGCGATCAGAATGCGGGTGCCGTAGACCTTGTTTGCGGCCTCGAGACGCGAGGCAAGGTTCACGGCATCGCCCATCACCGTAAAGCTCATCATCAGCTCGGAGCCGATGCTGCCGGTCAGGACTTCGCCGGTGGCAATGCCGATGCGCAGATCGCAGGCTACAGGCATGGTGCGGATGCCGAGCAGATCCGGCAACTGCTTCTGAAGCGCGGGCACCTGCTCGGCCATGTCGACGGCGGAAAGCCCCGCGAGCAGCGCCTGCTCGCCCTCCTCGATGAAGGGCGGGCCCCAATAGGACATGATGGCGTCGCCAATGTATTTGTCGATGACGCCGCGGTTGTTGCGGATCGGAGCCGACATCACCGTGAAGTAGTGGTTCATCACCTTGACGAGGCCGCGCGGGGTCATGCCCTCGCTCATCGAGGTGAATCCGCTCATGTCGGAGAACATGATGGTCATCACCCGGCGTTGGCCGTCGATGGCAACCTCGGGCCGGTCGATCAGGCCCTGCACCACCTTGGGATCGATGTAACGGCCAAAGGTCTCGCGAATGCGCTCGTTGTGACGCAGCTGCTCGATCATGCGGTTAAAGGCAGCCGCGAGCTCGCCGATCTCGTCCTGGGTCGAGACGGTGATGCTCTTGTCGAAGCGGCCGGCCTCGACCTCGCGGGCACCGGCGAGCAGCAGCCGCACCGGGCGGGTGATGCCGCCGGAGACGAGCAACGCAAAGGCAAATCCGACAACGGCTGCGAGCAGCGTCACGACGCCGGAGACGATGATCGCCTGCCGCTGGTGGCCGACCACTGTCGATGTGCTCGCGTAGACCTGCTTGAGCATGTCGGCGCGGACCGCATCGATCCTCTGGTTGAACTGATCGCGCAGCACATCAATGTGCTCCAGCGTCCCGCGCGCCTCCGGCATCTGCTTGGCGTCGATCTGCTTGAGGAGTTTGGCGTGGTCCTCATTCATGCCCTGGCGCAGCTCGGTCACGGCGGTCTCGATGCGCGTGTCGATCCGCGCCAGCGCGGCATTGTCCGATGGTGTCCTGGGATCCTCGATGATCGCGTTGATGAGCTTTTGCGCGCCTGACGTCTCTTCCTCGATCTTGCGGTCGGCTTCCTCGAACTCCTTCAGGCGCGCGGCATAGGCCTGCTCGTCCGAAACGTCCTGCATCTTCGCCATCACCATCCGCCGCAACGCCACCGACCGCTCCAGCGAGCGGATATTGGCCCGCGCCAGATCTCCATAGGCCGGGATGTAGCGGTTGGTCAGCTCGTCGAGGAGAACGCCGACCTGGCTCGACATCACCATCGACAGGATCGAGGTGATGAGCATCAGGACGATCAATCCGAGGGCGATGCCGACGATCTTGCGCCGGATCGACTGGTTGAAAAGCGGCATGAAGGGCAAAAGCTGACAAGAAGGGATCTATGGAACTCAATACACCGGATTTTCGCCGGGGAACACGCGCAATCGACCCATCCGTGGCGCCCGGAGCCGCCCGCAACCGTCGCGCGAGGCCGGTCGTTAACAAAGGTTAAAGATCCTGCCACTTCCGCCGTTTCAGGAGTTCCCTGGCTCCAATCCGTATTTTGCCGCATTGTTGAACGAGCGTGAGGAATGCGAAACGATGTCATGGCATCGTTTTGGTGTCATTGATTGATTCTCAAGCCGCATGTCGTCGCGGACCTTGGTTTGTAGTGGTTTCGCAGGGGGACCATCGAATGAACCAGTGCCTACGCTCGCTCGCGTGTGTCGTTGCCGTGGCCGCTTTGGCCCTTGTTCCCACCGAGCTGGCAGCGAAGAGCAGTCACAAATCATCCGCGTCCAAATCATCTGCGTCAAAGAAAACGCACGAAGCGAAAACCGGCAAGCAGCGGCATGCTGCGGCCAGCAGGCACGGCAAACATGCCGAGGCCAAGCGCAAATCGAAGAAGCAGGACGACGAACCCGCGGACAAGCCCGCGCCGCCGGCGCTAACCGGCGACCTCGCCGCGCTGAAGGACGCGATCGATCTCGCGCGCAAGGGCAAGACCGACGATGCGACCGCGGCGCGCGAGCGCATTGCCGATCCGGCCGGACAAAAACTCGCCGACTGGTTCATGCTGCGCCATTCCGAGAGCACAGCGCCTTTCAAGCGATACGCCGCCTTCCTCGCCGCCAATCCGGACTGGCCGAGCGCCGTGCTGCTGCGCAAGCGCGCGGAGGCGCGCCTGTGGCAGGAGAAGAGCGACGCAGCGACCGTGCACGCCTTCACGATGGACCGGCCGATCAGCGCCAAGGGCAATTTTGCGCTCGCCCGCGTGCTGATCGCCGAGGGCGACGGCGACCGGGCGACGCGGCTCGTGCGCGAGGCGTGGCGCTCGGAGGAATTGTCCGAGCGCAGCGAGGAGGATTCCTACGAAGCATTCCACGATCTGTTGCGGCCCGAGGATCATCGCGCCCGCATGGACAAGCGCCTGGGGGCCAAGGACTATGCCGGCGCACGGCGCGCCGCAAAACGCCTCGGCGAGGACGCACTCGCCATCGTCAAGGCCTGCGCCGCGGTCAATGGCAAGGAGACCAAGGCCAAGGACTATCTCGACGACGTCGCGGCGGACGCCCGCGGCGACCTCGGTTATGTCCTGTGCCGCGCGCAATGGCACCTCCAGAAGGATCATATCGACGATGCCGCCGAGCTGATCCTGGCGGCCGCGCCCGACACCATGGCGGCCCAGGACACTGATGCCTGGTGGCGCGAGCGCCGCCTGCTCGCGCGAAAGCTGCTCGACCAGGGCAAGTCCAGGACGGCCTATGAGGTGGTGCGCGCGGCTGCGGTGCCGGCGATGGAGGTTTACCGCGTCGACTATCACTTCATGTGCGGCTGGATCGCGCTGCGCTATCTCAACGATCCCAGGACGGCGATTGCGCACTTCGCCGCGATCGACGAAGGCTCCGCCAATCCGATCGCGCTGTCGCGCGCCCATTACTGGCGCGGCCGCGCCGCTGAAGCCATGGGAGCCACAGCCGATGCGCAGCAGAGCTACAAGGCCGCCGCGCGCTATCCGACCGCCTATTACGGCCAGCTTGCCCGTGCACGGCTCGGCCTGGAGGGGCTAGAGCTGCGCGCGCCCTCGCCCGTGCTGGCCGCAGCTGACACGCCGGCCGCGGACGAACGCGTGCACGCCGCCGACATGCTCTATGCCATCGGCGAGCGCGACGTGGTGCTCTACTACGCCGAGGATTTCGCCAAGGAGAGCACCGACGTCGCGGCGCTCGGGGCGCTTGGCGAGCTCGCCGGCCAGCGCAACGACGCGCGCGTGATGCTGGAGGTCGGCAAGTCGGCGCTTGCCCACGGCCTCGCGCTCGACCATTACGCCTTCCCCACGATCGGCATCCCCGAACACAAGCAGGTCGCGCCCGCGATCGAGACCAGCGTGATCTATTCGGTGGCGCGCACCGAGAGCTCGTTCGACCAGCGCGACAAGTCGTCAGCCAATGCGGTCGGCCTGATGCAGGTGACGCCGGAAGCCGGCCGTGACACCGCAAAGCGGTTCGGCCTGACCTATGATTGGGACAAGATGGTCTCCGATCCCGTCTACAACACGCAGATGGGCGCCGCCGAGCTCAGCGCGCTCCTGTCGGAATATCGCGGCAACCAGATCATGACCTTCGCCGGCTACAATGCCGGTCGCGGCCGCGTGCGCGAATGGGTGCAGGCGCATGGCGACCCCAGAGACCCCAATGTCGATCCGGTCGACTGGGTCGAGCGCATCCCGCTCTCGGAAACCCGCAATTACGTCCAGCGCGTGATGGAGAACGTGCTGGTCTACCGCGCACGGTTCGAGAGCAGCGGCGCGGTGGCCGGCAAGAGCGATCAGCGCGTGGTGACGGACCAGACCGGTGCAGCCGCCCCCGTGGCGGCCGCAGCACCCGCTCCCTAGTCGACGCCGCCGGGGCTGGATGGCGCGCCTGCGAGGTTACGTTGCTGCGGCTTCCACGCGACTGCGGCCGCGCAGCTAGGTGTCACCTCCTTCCGTCGTGATCAGGTCGCGACCGTCCAGGAATGCGCCGGTCAAGGCTCTCGCGACGGTCCAGATCTGTATCGTGCAGCTCCAGCACGAGACGGCACTCAGGACCGCAAACATCTCCATCATGCTGCGAGCGGCGGCCTCGATATTCCCGGCAGCAAGCTCTGCGGGCATCGGCCATTGCATCAACAGCGTGGCGAGCTCGCCTCGCCGGTAGCAGTCGTAGTCACAGTAACGCAGCTGCGTCCGCACGTGCCGGACGTAACCGGACTGGATCGGCCGCGAGCATGCGCTGCACGCGGCCGTGCGCAACGGAGGTTCGTGATTGACCAGCACGAATTTCATGAAGCCGCCCTCACGCGGTCTTGCGCCAGGGCCTCGCAGAACAACGCGTAGCACTGATGGTCGCAGTAAGGCAGACGGGTCGCAATCTCACGAAGATAGCTGCCGCTGATGGTCTCGCAGCACTGCATGCACCAGGTTTGCCGGAACGGAGTCCGGTCGTTCACGAGCACGAACGCGAATCTCATGTGGCACCTCCCAAGGCGAAGCAGTAAACGCTGTCGAGCGGAGAGAGTGCGGGCGGTGGAGCGCAAAGGTGGTTTCGGCCGTCTGGATTATCCCTGTTTCGCTCCACTTTTTGCGGCGGGATCAGAATGTATCTCCCGTCCTCCCTACGCCGTGCATAGATATGGCCGTCGACGTACTTGATCTCGGTCGGGTAGCAATCGGCGCTGTTGCAGCAACTGAGGCTCGGGTTATCCGGCATGTGCCAGGTCGAATAGAACTTTTCGTGCAGCGCCTGGTCCTGGGGTGGGTGCTGGCGATGGGCAGCACCGTGTTCCGCTTCCTGCGCCTGGACAATCGTGGCGGAGCAGAGGAGAACGATCGAGCACATGAGCTTGCAACGGCGATTCAAGACACGGACTCCCGGATCAGACCTGCGCGACGATCTCAGCTCTCTAATTCAGCCTCACGCGAACTGAGCCCGAAACAACCACCGACGGTCGCGCTCGCGGCGTGTGCGGAAGCGATCGACGCACGTCTTGGAGCAGAGCGCGGTGCGCCACGAGTAGTAGCGGATCAGACCAAATTTGCTGCCACACAGCGCGCAGCCATTGGCTGAAGAGCAGCGTTCGGACTGGGACGGGCCACGCTCAAGGGGTACGGATGCATCGCACATTGTTGTCTCCCTCTGTCGTCGCTAGCGCTTTTGCCAGTTCGTTCTCTTCGACCTCTCGCGGGTCGTGAATTGCGGCGATCGCGGTTGCGTGTCGAGAAGAGCGGCGGCCTCGCCCAAATGCTTTCAGACCGGTTCTCATATGCTCGCCGCGATTGGCGGATCGACACTGCCGATTGGTCGTGAGGGTAGTCCGCCGGGTACGAAGCGCTCAATTGTACGGAGGTAAATGATCGACATGACTAGGATTGGACGAGCTATACGTAGGTTTGTCCGTAATTGCCCGGAGCTGGCGCATTCGATCACGCTCAACGAGACGGCGCACGATGCTCCGGCTGCACGTGCACCGTGAAAGACTTTGCCGGCGTGGCGTGCCTGACGCGCCGTGATGGCCAGGGCGGCGGCGGTCAAGTCGAAGGCGAAAGGTCGTCCCCCCTCATCCGACTTTGGCCGGATTTGCTCCTCTCATGGCAACGTGCTCTACTCGTCTTCACGCAGAGGGCGCCAGGAGCGTCTGCGATGAAGCCTCGCCGAGCAGTAACGTTCGGGAAGTCAGCCGCGCAATTCCTCGCCGGCTGCGTCAGGCAAGCTGTTACCACGAAACCGCACACCGATCCCGATGACGGCTGGATCGAGGCGGTCAAGCAGTGGCAGCAGGTCTTCGAGCATAACCCGGTCATGTATTTCATGGTCGATCCGACCGGAACCGTGATCAACGTGAACACGTTCGGCGCCGCGCAGCTGGGCTATACGGCCGCAGAGTTGATCGGCCGATCCGTGCTGGATGTCTTCTTCGAAGAGGATCGCAATTTCGTCCGCGCGTGCGTCGCGCTGTGCCTCGAGACCGTCGATCAGTCCCACACCTGGGAGATCCGGAAGGTGCGTAAGGACGGCTCGGTGCTGTGGGTGCGCGAGAACGCCAAGACCATGGTGCGAGCCGATGGCGGTCCAATCGTGCTTGTGGCGTGCGAGAACATCACCGAGCGCAAGGAAGCGGAGAATGCGCTGCGACAGAGCGAGGCTTATCTCGCCCAGGCGCAGGAATTGAGCCACACCGGCAGTTTCGGCTGGCGGGCCGCAACCGGCGAGATCACCTGGTCCAAGGAGACCTATCGCATCTTCGAATGCGATGAGGGCAGTACGCCGAAGATCCCAGTCATGCTCCAGCGGATCCATCCGGAGGACCGGCTCGCGGTGCAACAGACCACGGGGCGGGCCGCGCGCGAGGGAAAAGATTACGATCACGAGTACCGGCTGGTGATGGCCGACGGCTCCATCAAGTACGTCCGGGCGGTGGCCCGGGCCACGCGGGATTCCGCCGGTCAGGTTGAGTTTGTGGGATCGGTGAGCGATATCACGGCGACCAAAGAGGCGCTGCGCCGGCTTCGCGAGAGCGAACAGCGCTTTCGCGACTACGCCGAGACCGCATCTGACTGGTTCTGGGAGACGGGGCCAGACCACCGCGTGACCCTGATATCGGAGCATTCGGATACCGCCACCGCCCCGGCGGGCCTGATCGGGCTCACCCGTTGGGACATCGCTCCGGACGCGGATCTCGAACCCGAAAAATGGCGGCAACACCGGGCGGCGCTCGACGCCCACGTTCCATTCCGCGACCTGGTGTATCGCAGCAAAGACCGCAACGGGCAGCCGATCTATGTCCGCACCAGCGGCAAACCATTCTTTGACGCCGAGGGTGCCTTTCTGGGTTACCGTGGCGTCTGCACCGACATCACTGCGGCGATCCGAGCCGATCAGGCCGAAGACGCGCTGCGCAAGGCCCAAGCCGAGCTGGCCCATGTGACGCGCGTCACGACGCTAGGGGAGCTGACGGCCTCCATTGCCCACGAAATCAATCAGCCGCTCGCCGCCGTGATCGCAAATGCCGATGCCTGCCTCACCTGGCTGCAGCGCAGTCCGCCCGATTTCGCAGCGGCCCGCCGCTCCGTGGAATGGATCATCGAGGACGGCACGCGTGCCAGCGACGTCATCCGTCGCGTTCGGGCGCTTGCCAAGCGATCTGACGTCGAGATGGTTCCGCTCGACGCCAACGTGGTCGTGCGCGAGGCCGTCGCGCTCGTGCAGCGCGAGATGGCCAGCCATGCCGTGTCGGTGCGGATGGAGCTGTCGTCCGCGCTGCCCAAGATCTTTGGCGATCGAATCCAATTGCAGCAGGTCCTCATCAACCTGATCATGAACGGCATCGAGGCCATGGAAGGCGTCCATGATCGCCCGCGCGAGCTGACGATCCGCTCAGCGGCCGGTGACGACGAGGCGGTGCTGGTGAGCGTCAGCGACTGCGGCATGGGCATCTGTGAACAGGCGATAGACCGCCTGTTCATGCCGTTCTTTACGACGAAGTCCTCCGGCATGGGTATGGGGCTATCGATCTGTCGCTCCATCATCGAGGCTCACGGCGGACGACTTTCCGCCGGACCGAACCAAGGGCGCGGCGCGACCTTCCAGATCACCCTGCCCCGCCATTGTGGGGAAACATCGTGACCGAGCACGCGGAGCCTCCGGCGCGGCAGGAGAACGGCGATCAGCCAATCGTCTTCATCGTCGACGACGACGTGTCCATGCGGCGTGCGCTCACCAATCTGTTCGAGTCGGTCGGCCTCAAGGTCGAAGCATTCGGCTCGGCCCCTCAACTGCTCCAGGCCAAGCCGCCGGAAGTCCCCAGTTGCCTGGTGCTGGACATCCGCCTGCCCGGAGTCAGCGGCCTTGAGCTGCAGTCCGATCTGGCCAAGGCCAACATCCACACCCCGATCATCTTCATTACCGGCCACGCTGACATTCCCATGACCGTTCGAGCCATGAAAGGCGGCGCGATCGATTTCCTGACCAAGCCGGTCCGCGACCAGGACATCCTGGACGCAGTGCAGGCTGCGATCGAGCGAGACCGCAAGCGCCGCGATCTCAACAAGACGGTCTCGAACGTCAGATCGCGCTTCGAGTCACTCAGTTCGCGCGAGCGGGACGTATTGGCTCTGGTGACGTCCGGCCTGATGAACAAGCAAGTGGCTGCCCAACTCGGGTTGGCCGAAATCACCGTCAAGATTTATCGCGGCCAGATCATGCGCAAAATGGGCGCGAAGTCGCTGGCCGACCTCGTGAGAATGAGTGAGGCGCTCGGCATTCGGCCCGGCCCGTCCGACGTACAAACCTAAGTATGAGTTTGCAACGGTGAGTGGCAGGTCCACCCTGCATGTTCAGGTTGGACCGCGCGACGGCAAGCGCAATCCCGGGCGAGGAGCGGACGTCTTGTCAGCGGCTTCGGTCATTTCGGTGCTCGATGACGACCCCTACGTGCGGGCGGCGATCAACAATCTCTTGCGGTCGCGCGGGTATATCGTCCACACATTCGCCTCGGCCGAAGAATTCTTGGGCTCCAGCGATTCCAACCGTACCTCCTGCGTCGTCGCCGACGTGCACATGCCGTCCATGACCGGAATCGATTTGTTGACGGAGATGCGCGCGCAGGGTTCGGCTACGCCGTTCATCTTGATCACAGGTTTCCCGGATGAGGGGCTTCGCATCCGGGCGCTCGAAGCCGGGGCAGTCTGTTTTCTCGGGAAGCCGTTCCGCCCCGCGGATCTGATGCAATGCCTGCAGAGGGCGCTGGCAGCAGGTGACGACGTCACGAAGTGACGTCCCGCCTCAATCCACCTTGATGTTCGCCGCCTTGATCATCGGCCACCACTTTGCGATCTCGGCCTTCTGCCTGACGCCGAGCGCCTCCGGCGTGAGTTGATCCTTCGGCGTCATCTCCAGACCCTGGCTTTCGAGCTGCTTCCTCACGGCGGGATCGTTCAGCGCGTCTACGGCGGCGGCGTTCAGCTTGGCAATGATCTCCTTTGGCGTGCCCTTCGGCACCCACATTCCCGACCACAGCGTCATGTTGAAGCCTTTCAGACCCGCCTCGTCGGCGGTCGGAATCTCGGGCGCCGAGGCGAGGCGCTTGTCGTCGGTGACGGCGTAGGCGCGGATGGTGCCGGCGCGAACCTGGTTGATGGAGTTCGAGGTCTGGTCGACAATGATGTCGATCTGGCCGGCGATGAGATCGTTCAGCGCCGGCGCGGTGCCGCGATACGGCACATATTGCAGCTTGATGCCGGAGACGCTTTCGAAATAGACGCCGGCGATGTGGCTGCCGGAGCCGGCGCCCGCGGTGCCTGCGGTCGGCGGCGTCGGCCGCGACTTCAACCATTCCACCAGCTCTTTGAGCGAGGTCGCCGGCACCGCGTTCTTGCTGACCACGATCATCGGATTGCTCGGCAAGAGCACCACCGGTTCGAGATCGGCGACGAGATCGTAATTGAGCTTGTAGACCGCGCCGTTGGCCACGTGTGTACCGAGATGACCGAACGAGATGGTGTAGCCATCGGGCGGCGCGTGGACGGCGCGCCCCACCCCGATCGAACCGCCGGCGCCGGTGACGTTCTCGATCACCAGCGGCTGGCCTAGCGACTGACGCATCCGCTCGGCGAGCACCCGCGCCATCGCATCCGACGGGCCGCCGGCCGCGAAGGGAACGACGATGGTGATGGGATGCGAGGGATAATCGTCGGCGCGCGCGGTGGCGGTGAGGGCGAGAAATCCGATCAGCCCGGCCCAGACGGCCTTCTTCATTGTGATCTCCCCGAGGATTCTTGTTTTTTACCTCTCCCCACTTGCGGGAAGAGGTCGAATTGCGCCTCAATTCGGGTGAAGGGCAGCCTCCGCAAATTCAGCTGTTACCGTCCCCGCGGAGAGTCCCCCTCATCCCGACCCTCTCCCCGCAAGCGGGGCGAGGGAGAAGCAAGTCAGAACTGCGCGTAATCGATCGGCTTGTGGCGATCGAGCGTGCGGGTGACCGGCGGCAGCGGATATTTCAGGCCGGTCGCGCAATTGAACAGCATGACGCGGTCGGTCTTCGAGACGCGGCCGTCGGCGAGGCTCTCCTTGTAGGCAGCGTAGGTCGCAGCGCCCTCGGGGCATAGCAGCAGCCCCTCCTCGCGCGCGACCTCGTTCAGCGCCGCGGAGATCTTGTCGTCGTCGACGGCAATGGCAAAACCCTTGCTCTCGCGCACCGCGCGCAGAATGAGAAAATCGCCGATCGCCTGTGGGACGCGGATGCCGGAGGCGATGGTGTGGGCGTCCTCCCAGCGCGTGGCATGCTCGGTGCCGGCCTCATAGGCGCGCACCATCGGCGCGCAGCCGGAGGCCTGCACCGCGACCATGCGCGGACGCTTGGAGCCGATGAAGCCGATCTTCTCGAGCTCGTCGAACGCCTTCCACATGCCGATCAGGCCGGTGCCGCCGCCGGTCGGATAGAAGATCACGTCGGGCACGTCCCAGCCGAGCTGCTCGGCAAGCTCGAGGCCCATCGTCTTCTTGCCTTCGATACGGTACGGCTCCTTCAGCGTGGAGGTATCGAACCAGCCGACCTTGGCCTTGCCCTCGCCGACGATCTTGCCGCAATCATCGATATAGCCATTGACGCGGTAGACGGTCGCGCCCTGAAGCTCGATCTCGCTGACATTCACCTCCGGCGTATCGGCCGGGCAGAAGATCGTGGTCTTGATGCCGCAGCTCGTCGCGTAGGCCGCGAGCGCTGCGCCGGCATTGCCGTTGGTCGGCATCGCCATGTGCTTGATGCCGAGCGCCTTGCCCATCGACACCGCCATGACCAAGCCGCGCGCCTTGAACGAGCCGGTCGGCAGCCGTCCCTCGTCCTTGACGATGATCTCGCCGCCGCCGAGCTTCTTGCCAAGCTTGGGCAGCCGGATCAGCGGCGTCGTGACCTCGCCGAGCGAGACGATGTCCTTGCATTTGCGCACCGGCAGCAGCTCGCGGTAGCGCCACATGTCGCCGGGACGTTGGGCGAGCGCATCCTTGGTCAGCGCCTTCTTGACGCCGGCAAGGTCGTAGCGCACGAGCAGCGGCTTGCCGGCTTTCGATAGGTTGTGGACCTGGTCGGCGGCGTAATGATCGCCTTCCATGGCGCATTCGAGATGCGTGACGAAGGTCGGGCGTTCGATGGTCAGGTTGTCGTTGTCGTGCATGGGTTCATTCCCTCTTCTTGTTTTGGCTTTTCCAGTGTTGGTCCCGTCACCCTGAGGTGCCGGAGCGAAGCGGAGGCCTCGAAGGGCGACGGCCCGACTGCTGCATCTCGGCCGCTCATCCTTCGAGGCTCTGCCAACGGTGCTTTGCACCGCTGGCCTCGCACCTCAGGATGACGGGTCTGACCTCAGATATTCAGCACCCGCCCGTACGCATCCAGCACGGCCTCCTTCATCATTTCCGACAGCGTCGGATGCGGGAACACGGTGTGCATCAGCTCTTCTTCCGTCGTCTCCAGGTTCATGGCGACGACGTAGCCCTGGATCAGCTCGGTGACCTCAGCGCCGACCATGTGGGCGCCGAGCAGCTGGCCAGTCTTCTTGTCGAAGATGACCTTGACCAGGCCCTGGTCCTCGCCAAGCGCAATCGCCTTGCCGTTGCCGACGAAGGGGAAGCGGCCAACGCGGATCTCGCGGCCACTCTCCTTGGCCTTGGCTTCGGTGAGACCGACCGAGGCGACCTGCGGATGGCAATAGGTGCAGCCCGGGATCATGTTCTTATCCATGGGATGCGGATGCAGGCCCTTGATCGCCTCGATGCAGATCACGCCCTCATGCTCGGCCTTGTGAGCGAGCATCGGAGGACCGGCGACGTCGCCGATGGCGTAGATGCCGGGAACGTTGGTCTTGCCGTAGCCGTCGATCACGATGCAGCCGCGATCAGTCTTCACGCCGAGCTTTTCGAGGCCGAGGTTCTCGATATTGCCGACGACGCCGACCGCTGAGATGACGCGCTCGAACTCAGTCGTCACAGGCTTGCCCTTGCCGTCGTCGATGGTGGCAATGACGCTGTCGGCCTTCTTCTCCAGCTTGGTCACCTTGGTCGAGGACATGATCTTGATGCCCTGCTTCTCCAGCCGCTTGCGCGCAAGGCCGGCGATCTCGGCGTCCTCGACGGGCAGGATCTGCGGCAGCACCTCGACCACGGTGACGTCGCTGCCCATGGTATGGAAGAACGAGGCGAACTCGATGCCGATCGCGCCGGAGCCGACCACCAGGAGCGACTTCGGCATCCGCTCGGGCACCATCGCTTCAAAGTAGGTCCAGATCAGCTTCTTGTCGGGCTCGAGGCCCGGCAGCACGCGCGGCCGCGCCCCGGTCGCGACGATGATGTGCTTGGCCTGATAGGTCCCCTCGCCTAGCGTCCCCTTGGGCGCCTCGACGTCGGACTTCTTCACGGTGATCTTGCCGGGTGCGTCGATCGAGGCCGCGCCCCAGATCACGCTGACCTTGTTCTTCTTCATCAGGAAGCCGACGCCGTCGTTCAGCCGCTTGGAGACGCCGCGCGAACGCTGCACCACCGCCTTCGGATCGAACGAGACCTTCTCCGCCGACAGGCCATAGTCCTTGGCGTGCTGCATGTAATGATAGATCTCGGCCGAGCGCAGCAGCGCCTTGGTCGGAATGCAGCCCCAGTTCAGGCAGATGCCGCCGAGATAGGATTTCTCGACGATCGCGGTCTTGAAGCCGAGCTGAGCGGCGCGGATCGCGGTGACGTAGCCGCCGGGGCCGGAGCCGATGATGATGACGTCGAAGGATGTATCGGCCATTGCGGCTCCCATTCAACTCAAACCGTTGCACCGCGGGCGCGGCGTTTTGAAACAATCGACCTGACCAGCCACTCGACGATGCAGATCGAGATCAGAATCGCAAACCCGACCAGGGCGATCGGCTGCGCAATGCTGCGCGAGAGCTGCTCGCCGCTGACGAATGCATCGTGCAGGATTTCCGTGCCGATCGGGCTGACGAGAACGATGATCGACAGCAACATCGAAATCCAGGGCCAGCGCGTTCGCATTCAACGTGGTCCTATCAGCGACAGCTTCAGACCATCATCATGACGGGGTTTTCGATCAGCTGCTTGAAGGCGCCGATCAGCTCGGCGCCGAGCGCGCCGTCGATGGCACGGTGATCGCAGGACAACGTCACGCTCATCATTGTTGCGATCTCAATCTTGCCGCTCCGCACCACCGGCCGCTCCTCGCTGGTGCCCACAGCAAGGATCGTGGCATGCGGCGGGTTGATCACCGCCGTGAAGTCCTTGATGCCGAACATGCCGAGGTTGGAGACGGCCGTGGTGCCACCCTGGTATTCCTCAGGCTTCAGCTTGCGGGAACGCGCGCGCGCGGCAAAATCCTTCATCTCGTTGGAGATGGTCGAGAGCGTCTTGGTCTCGGCCTTGCGGATGATCGGCGTGATCAGGCCGCCCGGCATCGCCACGGCAACGCCGACGTCGGAATGGTGATGCTTGACCATGCCTGACTCGGTCCAGCTGACATTGCAGTTCGGGATCTTCTGCAGCGCCACCGCCATCGCCTTGATGACGAAGTCGTTGACCGAGATCTTGTAGAGCGGCTTCTTCTCCTTGTCCTTCGGCGCGGCCGCATTGATCTCCTCGCGCGCGGCGAGCAGCTTGCCGATGTCGCAGTCGATTGTGAGATAGAAGTGCGGGACGTTCTGGATCGACGCGGTCAGGCGCTGCGCGATGGTGCGGCGCATGCCGTCATGCGGGACGATGTCGTAAGAGCCGGGCTCGAACAGCGACAGGATCTGCTTGTCCGACATGGTCGGCGCGATCGAGGACGCGCCTGCGGAGGACGCCGCGGCGGGCGCCTTGAGGCCCTTGCCTGACTTGGCCTGCTCGACGTCGCGCGCCACCACGCGGCCGTGCGGGCCGGTGCCGGTGACCATGCCGACGTCGATGCCGGCTTCCTTGGCAAGACGCCGCGCCAGCGGCGATGAGAACACACGGCCGGCATGGCCGTTGCTCTGCGCGGCCGGTGCAGCAGCCTGAGGCGCCGGAGCGGCAGCAGGTGCCGGTGCAGCCTTGGGCGCAGCAGGCGCAGGAGCCGGTGCCGCAGCGGGAGCTTCGGCGGCTTTCGGAGGCGCGGCGGAGGCGCTGGGCTTGGCGCTGCCAGCAGCCTTCACGTCCTCGCCCTCGCCGGCGAGCACCGCGATGACATCGTTGACCGGGACGTCCTGCGTGCCTTCGGGCACGAGGATCTTGGCGATGGTGCCCTCGTCGATGGCCTCGACCTCCATGGTGGCCTTGTCGGTCTCGATCTCGGCGATGACATCGCCTGACTTGACCTTGTCGCCTTCCTTCTTCAGCCACTTGGCGAGGTTGCCCTTCTCCATCGTCGGCGAAAGAGCTGGCATCAGGATGTTGATGGGCATGCTGACCTCACGAAGAACTTCTCAAAACGTCGTCTCCGACAATGAAGACGAACAGACCGGGTTTAGTTGCCGATGTCGCCTTGCCACAGGCGCTCATTGGCAGGGATGGAACGCCAATTCTTCATCATGGTGATGGAGCGGTCGTCGGCAAGGTCGATCCAGGGAATCCCGAACTTGTCGAGAATGTCCTTGGAGCCCTCGAAGGTGACGGATTCTCCGATCACCACGAGCTTGACCTTGAACAAAGCGAGCGCGCCGGCACACATCGAGCATGGCGACAGCGTGGTGTACATGACGGTGTCGTGGAACGAGATCGCGCCGGCTTCGCGCAGGCAGCTCATCTCGCCGTGCAGGATCGGATTGTTCTCCTGCACGCGGTTGTTGTGGCCGCGGGCGATGATCTTGTCGCCGCGCGTCAGCACCGCGCCGATCGGCAGGCCGCCTTGCGCGATCGAGGCCTCGGCCTCGCGGATCGCCTCCAGCATGAAATCATAATGGTGCGCTTCGATCGCCACGGGTCAGTGTCCCTTCCCGCGCGGCGTCGTGGTGCCGGCGTCTGTGGGACGTTCGATCTCGGCCTGGAACATGTCGAGGATCCGGTTCAACGCGTCCTCCTCGGTGTATTCGCTCTCGCGCGCATAGGCGCGCGCGGCGTGGCGGGCGAGATCGACTAGCAGCAGGCCCCACATGTCGGGCTCCTCGAAGGCGCGCTGGAACGCCATCGACAGCCCGCCATCCAGCACGAACACGCGCAGGATCTCGACCGCATCGTCGCGGGTCATGACGTCGGGCGGCAGTGGCTGTTCCTTGGGGCCCGCCATGGTCTACCTGTAGCAGACGGCTTTTGCGGCCTCGACGACTTCTGCCGCCGAGGGCAGCGCGAGCTTCTCCAGGTTCGCGGCGTAAGGCATCGGCACGTCCTTGCCTGCAACGCGCGCAACCGGCGCATCCAGATAGTCGAAGGCGTTCTCCATGATGCGCGCGGCGATCTCGGCGCCGACGCCACTTTGGGCCCAGCCCTCTTCCACCGTGACGGCACGCCCCGTTTTCTTGACCGAGTTGACGATGGTCTCGGTGTCCATCGGACGCAGCGTGCGCAGGTCGATCACCTCGGCCTCGATGCCCTCCTTGGCGAGCTCGTCGGCGGCCTTCAGGGCATAGGTCATGCCGTTCGACCAGGAGATGATACTGACGTGGCTGCCGGAACGAACGATGCGCGCCTTGCCGATCGGGACGATGAAATCGTCGAGCTTCGGCACTTCGCCGGTGTGACCGTAGAGCACCTCGTTCTCGAGGAAGATCACCGGATTGGGATCGCGGATCGCGGCCTTGAGCAGGCCCTTGTAGTCGGCGGCCGAGAACGGTGCGACGACCTTGAGACCCGGGACGTTTGAATACCAGGCCGAATAGTCCTGGCTATGCTGGGCGGCGACGCGCGCGGCTGCGCCGTTGGGGCCGCGGAACACGATCGAGCAGCCCATCTGACCGCCGGACATGTACAGCGTCTTGGCCGCGGAGTTGATGATCTGGTCGATCGCCTGCATGGCGAAATTGAAGGTCATGAACTCGACCACCGGCTTCAACCCGGTCATGGCGGCACCGACGCCGACGCCGGCAAAGCCGTGCTCGGTGATCGGGGTGTCGATCACGCGCCTCGCGCCGAACTCCTGCAGCAGGCCCTGCGTCACCTTGTAGGCGCCCTGATATTCGGCGACCTCCTCGCCCATCACGAACACGTCGGGGTCGTGGCGCATCTCTTCGGCCATCGCGTCGCGCAGCGCTTCGCGGATGGTCTGGGTGACCATCTCGGTGCCGGCGGGCACTTCGGGATCAGGCTCGGCGACGGCCTGCGGTGCGGGCGCGGCCTTGGGCGCGGGCGCCTCGGCCTTGGCAGCCGCGGGCGGCGCGGATTCAGCAGCCTTCGCGGCCGGCGCAGGTGCTTTCGCAAGATCGGCGGCACTCTCGCCATCGGCGAGGATGGTCGCGATCGGCGTGTTCACGGCGACGTCGGCGGTCCCTTCCGGAATCAGGATCTTGCCGAGCGTGCCCTCATCGGTCGCCTCGACCTCCATGGTGGCCTTGTCGGTCTCGATCTCGGCGATCACGTCGCCGGACTTGATCGTCTCGCCCTCTTTTTTAAGCCATTTGGCGAGGTTGCCCTTTTCCATCGTGGGCGACAACGCGGGCATCAGCACTTGAATTGGCATATCGACTCCAAAAGAAAGCTTGCGCGCGTTTAGCGGTAAACGTCGGTCCAGAGCTCGGCGGCATCCGGCTCGGGATCATGTTGGGCAAAGTCGGCGGAGGCGTTGACGATGTCACGCACCTCAGCGTCGATCGCCTTGAGGTCAGCCTCGCTCACCTTGGCCGCAAGCAGGCGGTTGCGCACCTGCTCGATCGGATCCTGGTCGTGGCGAACCTTCTCGACCTCCTCGCGCGTGCGGTATTTGGCGGGATCGGACATCGAGTGACCGCGATAGCGGTAGGTCTGCATCTCCAGGATGAAGGGGCCCTTGCCGGCACGGCACCAGGCCGCAGCCTCGTCGCCCGCGGCCTTGACGGCGCGGACATCCATGCCGTCGACCTGCTTGCCGGGGATGTTGAACGACACGCCGCGCTTGGAGAAATCCTGCTGCGCCGATGCGCGCGAGACCGCGGTGCCCATCGCGTAGCGGTTGTTCTCGATGACGTAGATCACCGGCAGCTTCCAGAGCTCCGCCATATTGAAGCTCTCATAGACCTGGCCCTGGTTGGCCGCGCCATCGCCGAAATAGGTGACGCTGACATTGCCATTGCTGCGATAATTGTTGGCAAAGGCAAGACCAGTGCCGAGCGAGACCTGCGCACCGACGATGCCGTGGCCGCCGTAAAAGTGCTTCTCCTTGCTGAACATGTGCATGGAGCCGCCCTTGCCCTTGGAATAACCGCCGCGGCGGCCCGTGAGCTCGGCCATGACGCCGTTGGCGTCCATGCCGGTGGCCAACATGTGGCCATGGTCGCGATAGCCGGTGATGACCTGATCGCCCTCTTTCAGGGCCATCTGCATACCAACTACCACGGCCTCCTGGCCGATATAGAGATGGCAGAAGCCGCCGATCGCGCCCATGCCGTAGAGCTGGCCCGCTTTTTCCTCGAATCGCCGGATCAGAAGCATGTCGCGGAGCGCTTTCAGCTCCTGCTCTCTTGTGAATTCCGGAGGCGAAGCGCCGTCGGTTTTGTCGTGTGGGCTGCTTGCGGCGGCTTTCTTGGGGGCGGCCATGAGAATTCCGGGTCAGAGAAAACTAAGCCCTCTCTAACCCAACTCAAACGCCCTTGGAAAGCACCGCAGCGCCGCGACGCGATTTTCATTATGCCGCACTGCAACGTGGGTGGAAATATTGCAAAATCTTTTGCACTGATTGCGTAACAAATCTAACCGCTGCGGTCGGCTGAACAGATTCGCGACCGGGTCAAGAACCTCCTCTCCGTCCCGTTGTCCAATGAAAACATCCCGCCGCGCCCGGGAACGACGTCAATGATGAGGTCGGTGTGCTTCCAAATCTCGTATTGCTGCCCCCCGATATAGAAGGGCATGCCACCAATATGGCCGAGCAGCACATCGCTCTCGCCGACGGCGAATTCGCCGGCCGGGTAGCACATCGGCGATGAGCCATCGCAACAGCCTCCCGACTGATGAAACAGCACCGGGCCGTGATCCTTGCAGATCTCGGCCAGGAGCTCGAGTGCAGCCTCAGTGGCGCTGACCTTGTCATTCATGGCTGCCATCTCACCGGCACAGGGCAGCGCAACGGGAGAATTGCACTGCCCTGCCCGGACTGCCCGATCAGAAGAAGCCGAGCTTCTTCGGGCTGTAGCTGACCAGGAGGTTCTTGGTCTGCTGGTAGTGATCGAGCATCATCTTGTGGGTCTCGCGACCGATGCCCGACTGCTTGTAGCCGCCGAACGCCGCGTGCGCGGGATAGGCGTGGTAGCAGTTGGTCCACACGCGGCCCGCCTGGATGGCCCGGCCGAAGCGGTAGCAGCGGTTGGCATCACGGCTCCAGATGCCGGCACCGAGACCGTAGAGCGTGTCATTGGCGATCGACAGCGCCTCCTCGTCGGTCTTGAAGGTCGTGACCGACACGACGGGTCCGAAGATCTCCTCCTGGAAGATCCTCATCTTGTTGTTGCCGTGGAACACCGTCGGCTGGATGTAGAAGCCGCCGGCGAGATCGCCGGAGAGGTTTGCGCGCGCGCCGCCGGCCAGAACCTTGGCACCTTCTTGCTTACCGATGTCGATATAGGAAAGAATTTTCTCCAACTGCTCGCTGGAGGCCTGTGCGCCGATCATCGTCGCGGCATCGCGCGGATCACCCTGAACGATGGCGGCGACGCGCTTGAGCGCGCGTTCCATGAAGCGGTCGTAGATGGATTCGTGCACCAGTGCCCGGCTCGGACAAGTGCAGACCTCGCCCTGGTTGAGCGCGAACATGACGAAGCCTTCGACCGCCTTGTCGAGGAAATCGTCGTCCTCGGCCAACACGTCCTTGAAGAAGATGTTCGGCGACTTGCCGCCGAGCTCCAGGGTGACCGGGATCAGATTCTGGCTGGCATATTGCATGATCAGCCGGCCCGTCGTGGTCTCGCCGGTGAAGGCGATCTTGGAGATGCGGGGGCTGGAGGCGAGCGGCTTGCCGGCCTCGAGGCCAAAGCCGTTGACGATGTTGACCACGCCGGGCGGCAAGAGGTCGCCGACGAGCTCGGCCCAGACCAGGATCGAAGCCGGCGTCTGCTCGGCGGGCTTTAGCACCACGCAATTGCCGGCGGCGATCGCAGGCGCGAGCTTCCAGCAGGCCATCAGCAGCGGGAAGTTCCAGGGGATGATCTGGCCCACGACGCCGAGCGGCTCATGGAAATGATAGGCGACGGTGTCCTGATCGATCTCGGAGAGATTGCCTTCCTGCCCGCGAATGGCGCCGGCGAAGTAGCGGAAATGGTCGATCGCAAGCGGCAGGTCGGCGGCGCGGGTTTCGCGGATCGGCTTGCCGTTGTCCCAGGTCTCGGCGATCGCGAGCCGCTCGAGATTCTCTTCCATGCGATCGGCGATCCTGTTGAGGATGATCGCGCGTTCGACGACGCTGGTGCGACCCCAGGCGTCCTTGGCCGCATGCGCGGCGTCGAGCGCAGCTTCAACGTCCTGCGCGTCGGAGCGGGCGATTTTGCAGACGACCTGCCCGGTCACGGGCGAGGCGTTATCGAAGTACTTGCCCGTCCGCGGGGCCACCCATTTGCCGCCGATGAAATTGTCATAGCTTGCGGCGAACGGATTCTTCGTGAGATTGAGGAATTCCACCTTGTTCATTGATCACTCCCGATGTTGATGTTTGCGCAAATCGTCGTGTGCTCACGACTTGCGCCAACGATCTCGCGGAAGGTGATTTCTGTCAGCCCGGGTGGATGCGATGTAGGTGCGGACCTGTCGCAGAACTGCGACAGTCGCAAGGCAATAGCACTCAGTGCTTCAGCTCGAACTGCTTCAGCTTCCTGTGCAGCGTGGCGCGGCTGATGCCGAGAGCCTTGGCAGCTGCCGAAACGTTGCCACCGGCACGGAGCAGCGCCCGCTGCACCACTGCGCGCTGGCCGCCAGCCAGATGATCCCGCGCGGCATCGCCGCCGAGCAGATCTGCCGCGGGAACCGGTTGCAGCGCCCGGCCCGGCGCGATCCCGAATCCCGCCCTCGCCGACCGGCTCGCACCAATCACGAGATCATCCGCGTCGACCGCGACGAGGCCAATGGATTGGCCGTCCGGTCCCGGCGTCAGCACGATACGGGCTTCAGCGAAGGCGCGGCGAAACAGGTCAGCTTCGATCCGCCTCGCCGCCTCACCGGCCGCCAGCGCGATCAGGCTGGAGAAGGCATCGGTGCGGTCGGCACGGCAGGAGGAGACGTCGAGCACGCCGACAAAGGCCGCCTCATGGTCGTAGATCGGAACGGCGGTGCAGCTCAGCAGCGTGTTGCGGGTGAAGAAATGCTGGTCGCGATCGATCGTCAGCGGCCGCTGCTCGACAACGCAGGTGCCGATGCCGTTGGTGCCCTCGTGCTCCTCGCTCCAGAGCGCACCGGTCCAGAGGCCCCAGGATTGAAACGTCGTGTCGTCGGCCGACGTGCCCCGCCGGTCGACCGGCACCCCCTCGCCGTCGGCGAGCAGCACACAACAGCCGCTTGCGCCGACCGCCTGATAGAGCCGGTCCATGGCGCCTTGCGCGGCGGCCAGCAGTGGCGCGACGCGCTCGCGCGCCTGTCGCAGCTCAGGGTCGCTCAGACGCAACGGCGCGCTGCGGCCGCAGGGATCGAGATGATGCAATCGGGAGGAACGGCGCCACGAGGCCACGAGCGCGGAACGAGCCGCCTGGCCTGATGCAATAGCGGCCTCGACACGAGCCGCGTGATGCCGGGGCATTGACCCATCCATCACCGTTTCCTCCGGGAAGCAGTCTAAGCGGCGCCTTGCACACCCCGATTGATCTCCGTCAACCTTTGGCGGCATCGCGCCGGGCTAGGAGTGCCCGGCGCGCCGCGCCGGCGTCAAGGTGGCGGTTCGAAGTACGAATTCCGGAACGATGAACGGGCGCTTTCGCGGCCCGTTTCGAATGGCGCGGAAAGCGCTAGTTCTGCGGGATCATCCGAACGAGATCGTGCGGATTGACGTAGTCGAGCTGGAACCGGGCTCGCTCGTCCAGCATGTCAGGATCGATCCTCTCGGTGCGCAACAGCGACACGCGCTGCTCGCTCCGGGCGCGCTCGCGCTTGAGCTGGGCGAGCTCGCTGGTCAGCGCGATGATCTCCTGGTCGAGCTCCTGGCGGGCGTTGAGGCCGTATTTGCCGGTGTAGGCGTTGACGCCGAAATAGCCGACGATGGCGGCCGCCATCGCATAGAGGGCAAGACCGGTCAGGATCGATTTGAGGCGGGCGCGGGAGACCATTTTGGCAAGATGGGCCAGCTTGGTTAAGGGAGTGCTAATTGCGCCGACCGCAGTCGTCATGCCCGGGCTTGTCCCGGCCATGACGGAGAGCTGGGCAACCTCGGCTGAGAAACCTCAGCCGTGGTGCTTGGCGACGTGCGCAGCAAAAGCGTCGAGATAGGCCCGGAGCACGCCCTTCAGCGAGTCCTTGGTCAGGTTGCCCTCGGCATCGAAGGCATCGCCGACCGCATTCAGATAGGTCTCGGGCTGCTGCATGATCGGGCCAGAGATGCCGGGCAGGATGTTCTGCAGCGTCTTGGCGGCGCTGACGCCACCGAGCGCGCCCGGCGAATTGGAGATGATGCCGACCGGCTTGCCGTTGAACGAGCTCTTGCCATAGGGCCGCGAGGCGACGTCGATGGCGTTCTTGAGCACGCCCGGGATGGCGCGGTTGTATTCCGGCGTCACGAAGATGACGCCGTCGGACTTCTGGAGTTTTTCGCGGAAGGCGAGCCAGTCGGCGGGCGGCGCGCCCTCGAGATCCTGGTTGAAGAACGAGATGCCCGCCGGCGTGATGACGTCGAGCTTGAGCGATGCCGGCGCGAGCTCGGCGAGCGCGTTGGCGATCTTCAGCGAGAAGCTGTCCTTGCGCAGACTGCCGGCGATCACGACGATATTGTAGGCCATTGGGTGTCCTTGAGGCTTGAGCGGAAGTGCCTGATGGCACTTAAGCGATGTGGGCCAATGGATGCAAGTGCATGAACCGGTCCGATTTGGAAACGCTGCGTTTCGCGAAAGCAGATGGTCACTCAAACAATCAGGCCGCCAGACGGCGGCCCGACGTTTCGCGCAAATCTGAAGATCGGATCAGATCGTCGGATTCCAGGCCGACGGGATCAGGCGATACTTCGCGCCATCCTTCTCGACATGGCCAACCGAGGGGAAGGTGAAGTGGAAACCGATGACGGTCGCCTTCTCCGCCGCTGCCATGTCGTAGAATTTGTGACGGGTCTCCTGCGCCATCGCGCCGTCGGTGTCGAAGGCGACGTGCCAGTCCGGATTGCGGAGGAACAGTTCCGGAATGTTGGTGACGTCCGACTGGATCAACACCTTCTTGTCGCCCGAGGCGACCGCGAATGAAGTATGGCCGGGCGTGTGGCCGGGCGTTCCGATCGAGGTGATGCCGGATACGACCTCTTTGCCCCATTCGTACTTCGTCACCTTGGACTCGATGCCGGCGAAGGTCTTCTTCACGTTGGCGAAGTAGTTCTTCATCATGTCGCTGGAGGCCTTGCCCGCGTTCTCCTCGCTGGCCCAGAACTCCCAATCCTTCAGCGGCACCATGATCTCGGCGTTCGGGAAGGCCATCGAGCCGTCGGCCAGGCGGATGCCGTTGGTGTGGTCCGGATGCAGATGCGAGAGCAGCACGACGTCGATGCTCTTCGGGTCGATGCCGGCGGCCTGCAGGTTTTGCAGGGTACGGCCGACTGCGCCCTTGCTGGGCTCCAGGTTGGCGACGCCGTTGCCGGTATCGATCAGCACGAGCTTGGAGCCGGTGTTGATCAGCTGCGGATTGAACGGGACAGTGACCATCCCCTTCGGCATGTAGGCGGCATCGGCGGCGGCAAGCGCCTCGTCCTTTGGGATGTTCGTGACGAACTTGTCCGGCATCGGAAAGCTGCGTGCACCGTCATTTATCGAGGTGCACTCGAAGCTGCCGACCTTGTAACGTAGAAGCCCGGTGCCTGAGCGCCGGCTTGCGGCACTGCGGCATTGGCGGTGGACGGCCGGAGGCCGGTCGCGGCAGCCGCACTGATGGCGGCCGCGCCTGCGAGCAGATGACGGCGATTGAGATCGATCATGAAGATGTCCCCTTCTGAGCGCGCGTTGCGGTTTTTCCGCTTTCAACGCGGCGGAATAATCTTCCGCTTCGCTCAGAAGGCAAGACCTCTTTTTGATCACCCGCCGTCGCAGATCACGAAGATTTATTTGGGTTGATGAGGAATTTTTCGCCGGTGGCACGTTTGGCGTACACCGCGATGTTGGCGGGTTCGAGCGTCTCCTGCAGCGACACCACCTTGGTGTAGTGGCTGGCAAAGGTCGTCTTCAGTTCGTTCACGACGCGCTGACGCAGCCGCGCGATGTCGGCAGGCCCGATCTTCTGCAGGAACGGAGTGAGCAGCCAGCCGCCAACGCCCCAGGCCATGCCGAAGCCGCGCGGCAGCTCGATGGGACGAATGTCGAGCGCGCCGTAGACATAGACCTGCTTGTGCACGCTGGAGCCGTAGCGGCTGTATTCCTTCGCGGTCTTGTTGATCGCGATTTCCATGCAGTTGAGAATGTCGCCGGCAAGCTTGCCGCCGCCGATGGCGTCGAAAGCGATGGTGGCGCCGGTCTCGACCAGCGCATTGGTGAGGTCGTCGAGGAAGCTTGGCGCGCTGGAATCGACCACGTATTTTGCGCCGATCTTGTGCAGAATCTCCGCCTGCTCCTTGCTGCGCACGATGTTGACCAGCGGAATGCCGTCCTTGATGCAGATCTTGTTCAGCATCTGGCCGAGATTGGAGGCGGCTGCGGTGTGCACCAAGGCCTTGTGACCTTCGCGCCGCATCGTCTCGGTCATGCCGAGTGCGGTGAGCGGGTTGACGAACCAGGAGGCGCCCTCGGCCGCACTCGTGCCGTCGGGCAGCACCTGGCAGTCCCTCGCCTTCAAGGTGCGGTACTGCGAATACATAGCGCCGCCGATCATCGACACCGTCTTGCCCATCAGCGCCTTCGCGGCGTCCGAGGAGCCGGTCTTGATGACGACGCCGGCGCCCTCATTGCCGACAGGCAGGGACTGGTCGATCCGCGCCCCCATCGCGCGCATCGCACCATCAGGCACCTTCGCGGTGATGACCGGCGCATCCTTCGTGCCTGATGCCTTGGCCGTGCTCATGTCGGCGGCGCCGACGAGCAGGCCAAGGTCGGAGGGGTTGATCGGCGCCGCCTCGATGCGGACGACGACCTCGTCGTCCGCAGGCTCGGGGGTCGGCACATCGACAAGCGAGATTTCAAGTTCACCGCTCTTCCTGATCAGCGAACGCAGTTGCAGTCCGGTCTTGCCATCGCTCATGTCGATCCTCCCCTGTCCTCTTGTTCGCGCTTTCGCGCGGTGACGCTGGCTTATGCCAGCGCCTTCAGTGCCGCCTTGCCGCCGTACAGCGCCTGCTTGCCGAGCTGCTGCTCGATGCGCAGGAGCTGGTTGTATTTGGCGGTGCGATCGGAACGCGCAAGGGAGCCGGTCTTGATCTGACCGCAATTGGTGGCGACCGCGAGGTCGGCGATGGTGGAATCCTCGGTCTCGCCGGAGCGGTGCGACATGACAGAGGTGTAGCCGGCCTTGTGCGCCATCTCGACGGCGGCGAGCGTCTCGGTCAGCGTGCCGATCTGGTTGACCTTGATCAGGATCGAGTTGGCGCGACCGGCCTTGATGCCTTCGGCGAGGCGCTTGACGTTGGTGACGAAGAGATCGTCGCCGACCAGCTGGCACTTCTTGCCGACGATGTCGGTGAGCTCCTTCCAGCCGTCCATGTCGTCTTCCGACATACCGTCCTCGATGGTGACAATCGGATAGCGGCCGACGAGGTCGGCGAGATATTTCGCCTGCTCGGAGACAGAACGGGTCTTGCCCTCGCCTTCATAGACATACTTGCCGTCCTTGAAGAACTCGGTGGAGGCGCAGTCGAGGCCGAGCACGATGTCGGAGCCCGCCTTGAAGCCGGCCTTGCCGATCGCATTCATGACGAACTCCAGCGCGGCATCCGCCGACGGCAGGTTCGGGGCGAAGCCGCCCTCGTCGCCGACATTGGTGTTGTGGCCGGCCTTCTTCAGCTCCGACTTCAGCGTGTGGAACACTTCGGCGCCATAACGCAGGCCCTCGGCGAAGGAGGACGCACCGACGGGCAGGATCATAAATTCCTGGAAGTCGATCGGATTGTCGGCATGCACGCCGCCATTGATGATGTTCATCATCGGCACCGGCAGCAGCCGCGCCGAGGTGCCGCCGACGTAACGATAGAGCGGCATGTCGAGCGAGTTCGCGGCCGCCTTGGCGCAGGCGAGCGACACTCCGAGGATGGCGTTGGCGCCAAGCCGGCTCTTGTTCGGTGTGCCGTCGAGCTCGATCATGATCTGGTCGATCTGGGCCTGCTGCTCGACATCGAGGCCGCTCAGCGCCTCGAAGATCTCGCCGTTGACGGCGCCGACCGCCTTGGTGACGCCCTTGCCGAGATAGCGGGCCTTGTCGCCGTCGCGCAGCTCGACCGCCTCGTGGGCGCCGGTGGAGGCACCTGACGGCACCGCGGCGCGACCGAGCGCACCATCTTCCAGCACGACGTCGACCTCGACGGTGGGATTGCCGCGGCTATCGAGGATTTCGCGTCCGATGATGTCGATGATGGCGGTCATGGGGGCCTCTTTTCGGGGAACAAAGGGGGGCAGTTCGCGGGTGCTTCTACCGCAATGCATCGAAGCGGAAAAGGCCGGGTGACGGCCGCCTGATGATTGGCTATGAGGGCCCCCATGCCGAAAAAACCCAACAAATCGAAGACCTCGTCCAGCCTGCAACTCGGTCGCGCCGTGGAATGGCCTGATACGCCGGAGAAAGCCAAGCTCGACCGCGTGCCCAATCCGCAAGCGGGCACCGACTATCTGGTCCGTTTCACCGTGCCGGAATTCACCTCGCTCTGCCCGGTCACGGGACAACCCGATTTCGCCCATCTGATGATCGACTACGCGCCCGGCCAGTGGCTGCTGGAGTCGAAATCGCTCAAGCTCTACATCGCGAGCTTCCGCAACCACGGCGCCTTTCACGAGGACTGCACCGTGATGATCGGCAAACGCATCGCCGCCGAGATCAAGCCGAAATGGCTCCGCATCGGCGGCTACTGGTATCCGCGCGGCGGCATTCCCATCGACGTGTTCTGGCAGACCGGTCGCGTGCCGAAGGGCCTGTGGGTGCCCGAGCAGGGCGTCGCGCCCTATCGCGGGCGGGGCTAGACATCGATCGTAGCGGAAGTTCGACGCCTATCAGGCCCGCGCGTCAGACGGCGCACGCGGCTTGAGCATCTGTGCGCAGACCAGACCCAGCACCACCATGATCACCGCGCTCGCAAGCAGCGCCGGTAGCTTGCCGCCGTGCTGGAGGCCAAGGCCGTAGGCCAGCGGTCCGACGGTCTGCCCCATGAAGAAAAAGAACGAATGCAGCGACATCGCGGTCGCCCGCGCCCCGATCGACAATTCGCTGGCGAACACCTGCAGGCAGCCGTGGATCATGTAGAAGCCCCAGCCCATCGCCAGCATGCTGGCGAATTGCAGCTTCCAGCCGGGACCGAAGGCGAGCGCGCCGAGCTGCAACGCTACAAGGCAGCCGCCGGCGATCATCATGCCCTTGACGCCAAGCCACGGCAGCATGCGCGATACAGTCAAGGTGTAGAGCAAGCCGCCGACCGCAAATCCTGCGATCACGATGCCCGCGATCGACAATGATTTTTCGCCGAGATCAAACAGGAACGCGGCGATGAAAGGAAACAGGCCGAACACGCAGCAGCCCTCGACGAAGACGGCCGAGTAGCAGTAGCGCGTGTTGGGATTGGCGAAGATGGTGCGGTAACCCTGCCTCAGCGTCTTCAGGTCGGTCTTCGGCGGCGGCGTCAGCGCAGCGCCGCGAAAACCCGCCGCGACCGCCAGGGCCGCGATCAGGCCAAGCGCGCCGAGGATCACGAGCACGCCGCGCCAGCCGATGAAATCGCCGATGATGCCGGAGGCGGATGCGCCGAGCAGATTGCCGGTCATCGATCCCGCCATCGTGCGCCCGATCGCGACCTGTCGCTTGGCGGGTGCAACGAGGTCGGCGGTCAGGCCGAGCGCGACGGGAAACACCCCGCCGGAGGCGATGCCGGCCAGGATGCGGGTGGCGAACAGGGCCGAGAACGTACTCGTCAGCGCGCCGAGAATGCAGGCGACGCCGAGCAGCGCCAGGCACATCGTCATCAATCGCGCCTTGCCGAACAGATCGGCGGCCGCGCCGATCGCCGGCTGCACCAGCGCATAGATCAGGGCAAAGCCGGCCGCGATGCTCGCGGCCGTGGTGATGCTGATCGCAAAATCCTCCGCCACATGTGGCAGCACGGGATCGAGCGCCCGCGTCGACAGCGCCGCCGAGAAGCCGGCAAGCGCGATGATGTTGATCGCGGGTGGAAACTTCTGCTCGGAGGATGGCCTCGTCACAGGCTGGTGCATCAGCGCGTGATGCTCTTGGTCACTGTATCGAACGCCATCAACGTGCGAATCAGCCCTTCGAACTGATGCAGCGGCACCATGTTCGGTCCGTCGGACGGCGCGCGATCCGGATCAGGATGGGTTTCAATGAAGAGCCCGGCGACACCGACGGCCACGGCCGCGCGCGCCAGCACCGGCACGAACTCGCGCTCGCCGCCGGACGACGCGCCCTTCCCGCCCGGTTGCTGCACCGAATGGGTCGCATCGAAGATCACGGGCGCGCCAGTGGTGCGCGCCATGATCGGCAGCGACCGCATGTCCGAGACCAGCGTGTTGTAACCAAAGGAGGCGCCGCGCTCGGTGACCAGCACGTTGGGATTGCCGGCGCTGGTGATCTTGGCGACGACATTCGCCATGTCCCAGGGCGCGAGGAACTGCCCCTTCTTGACGTTGACGACCTTGCCGGTTGCGGCTGCAGCCAGCAGCAGATCGGTCTGCCGGCACAGGAAGGCCGGGATCTGCAGGACGTCGACGGCTTGCGCCACCTCGGCGCATTGCGCGGCGTCGTGCACGTCGGTCAACACGGGCAGGCCGAGCGAGGAACGGATCTCGGCGAAGATCGGCAGCGACTGCGCCAGACCAAGGCCGCGCGCCGCCGAGGCGCTGGTGCGGTTGGCCTTGTCGAAGGAAGTCTTGTAGACGAGGCCAATCTTCAGCCGCGTGGTGATCTCCTTCAGCGCAGAGGCGACCTCCAGCGCATGCTGGCGACTTTCGAGCTGGCAGGGACCTGCAATGATCGAGATCGGCAGATCATTGCCGAATTTAACCGACCCGACGGTGACGACCGGCGCTGCTGATTGACTGGTGCTCACGGCGCAAAATCCCTGTTTCGGCGCGACCATAGCGGCCGAATGGGTGGGATCAACCCCATTCGGCCAAGACCTTCGAATATCTGACCTTCGAATATCAGGGTTGCGCCGCAGCCTCTCTCGCTGGAAAGACCGCTATTTGACCGACGAGAAAGCCGTCGGTGCCAGGATCTGGCTGACGATGTTGGCGACGATCTGGCCGTCCGCTTCTGTCTTGGCGCGCGCCTCGAGCCATTCCGGATCGGTCATGAACGCGCCCCACTTCTTCTCGCGCTCGGCCAGCGACTCCCAGGCCAGGAAATAGGTCAGTTCCTGATTGGATTCCCCGATCAGCGTGGTGAAGAACCCGGCCTGCTTGATGCCATGCTTCTCCCAGATCTTCAGCGTGATCGTGTCAAAGCGCTTCAGCAGGGCCGGCAGGCGACCGGGCACACAGCGATACTGGCGCATTTCGTAGATCATCGGAGCTCACTCCCTGCATTGTTGTTCTTGCAGGGTGCTTGTCGCAACAAAATGCGCGATCGTCAAAGGCGGCTGAGCAACTATACCAACCGGCTCTGCTTCGCCGCCGCCTCGATGAACGAGGCGAACAGCGGATGCGGCTCGAACGGCCGCGACTTCAGTTCGGGATGGAACTGGACGCCGATGAACCAGGGGTGATCCTCGTACTCGACGATTTCAGGCAGCACGCCGTCGGGCGAAAGGCCGGAGAATTTCAGGCCGTGCTGCTCGAGGCGGTCCTTATAGGCGGTGTTGACCTCGTAGCGATGGCGGTGGCGCTCGGAAATCTCGGTCGCGCCGCCATAGACCTGCGAGACGCGGCTGCCGCGATTGAGCGCCGCGGGATAAGCGCCGAGCCGCATCGTGCCGCCGAGATCGCCGGCCTGCGAGCGCTTCTCGAGCTCGTTGCCGCGCAACCATTCCGTCATCAGGCCGACCAGGGGCTCCTTGGTCGGACCGAACTCGGTGGAATTGGCGTCCTCGATGCCGACGAGGTTTCGCGCCGCCTCGATGACCGCCATCTGCATGCCGAAGCAAATGCCGAAATACGGCACGTCGCGCTCGCGCGCGAACTGCGCCGCCTTGATCTTGCCTTCCGCACCGCGCTGGCCGAAGCCGCCGGGCACCAGGATGCCGTTGACGTGCTCGAGGAACGGCGCCGGATCTTCCTTCTCGAAGATCTCGCTCTCGATCCAGTCGAGGTTGACCTTCACCTTGTTGGCGATGCCGCCATGCGAGAGCGCCTCGATCAGCGACTTGTACGCATCCTTCATGCCGGTGTACTTGCCGACGATGGCGATGGTGACGTTGCCCTCAGGGTTGCGGATGCGCTCGTTGATCTGCTGCCAGCTCTGCAGTACCGGCGGGATCCGCGAGCCGATGCCGAAGGCGGCGAGCACTTCGTCGTCGAGGCCGGCGTTGTGATAGGCCTCAGGGACGGCATAGATGTTGTCGACGTCGCGCGCCTCGATCACGGCGCTTTCGCGCACGTTGCAGAACAGCCCGAGCTTGCGCCGCTCCTCCTTCGGGATCTCGCGATCGGTACGGCAGAGCAGGATGTCGGGCTGGATGCCGATCGAGCGCAGCTCCTTCACGGAGTGCTGCGTCGGCTTGGTCTTGAGTTCGCCGGCGCTGGGAATGTAGGGCAGCAGCGTCAGGTGGATGTAGACGGCGTGATCGCGCGGCAGCTCGTTCTTGAGCTGGCGGATCGCCTCGAAGAACGGCAGGCCCTCGATGTCGCCGACCGTGCCGCCGATCTCGACCAGCACGAAGTCGTAATCGTCATTGCCTGACAGCACGAACTCCTTGATGGCGTTCGTGACGTGCGGCACCACCTGGATGGTCGCGCCGAGATAATCGCCGCGGCGTTCCTTGGTGATGATGTCCTGATAGATGCGCCCGGTCGTGATGTTGTCCTGCTTCGTCGCAGGCCGTCCGGTGAAGCGCTCGTAGTGACCGAGATCGAGATCGGTCTCCGCGCCGTCATCGGTCACGAACACTTCGCCGTGCTGATACGGCGACATCGTTCCGGGATCGAGGTTGAGATAGGGATCGAGCTTGCGGAGGCGGACCTTGTAGCCCCGGGCCTGCAGCAGGGCACCGAGTGCCGCTGAAGCCAGACCTTTGCCGAGCGAAGAAACCACGCCGCCGGTGATGAATATGTACCGCGCCATGGGACCTAACCTCTAATCCCTCGAACCCGATTCGCCAAAACGATTCGTATTCAGCCCCAAAGAATCTGCGGGCCTGTGGGTGAGCCAAAACGAAGAATGGTGACAGTGCCTTGATGGGGATTGTTGATGCAGGACGCTAGCCATCGTCCTGCATGGCCCCCCTGCTTTATTGCGAGCGAGGCACCTGCGGGCCGCTCGGCGCTGCCGGGGCCTGCTGCTGCTGCTCGTCCGCCTTCTTCAACGTGTCCAGAATACCGCCCGAAGTCGGCGGGGCGATCGGACCACCACCGGCCGGCTGCGTCTGCGACGCCGGCTGGCCGATGATCGAGGACGGCGCGCGGTTGTAGCCAGCGTACCAGGACAGAAACAGGCTGGTCAGGAAGAAGCCGGCGGCGAGGATCGCCGTGGTGCGCGACAACAGATTCGCGGTGCCGCGGCTCGACATGAAGCCCGCGCCTCCGCCCATGCCGAGGCCACCGCCCTCCGACTTCTGGAGCAGGACGGCACCGATCATGACGGCAACGATCATGAGGTGGATGACGATGACAACGGTCTGCATAGTATCCTTCCGTCACAAGCGGGCGGCGCCTGACGGCGGCCGATCGCGCTTCGCGGGTTTTCCTGAAGTTGCGCGGTGTTACACGATCGGAAGGGGCATTGCCACCCCCGATCGGCCCGGTCCGCGCTTTACGCTTAGCTAGGGGCAGCCCTTGGCGATCGCAAGGAAATCGGCCGCTTTCAGGCTGGCGCCGCCGACCAAGCCGCCATTGACGTTCTTCACGGCCATCAGCTCGGCCGCATTCGAGGGCTTCACCGAGCCGCCATAGAGGATTCGCATCTTCGCACCGTCGGCCTTGAACCGGGAGGTCAGGAACTCCCGGATAAACCCATGAATCTGCTCAACATCCTTGGCCGTAGGCGTGAGGCCCGTGCCGATCGCCCAAACCGGCTCATAGGCGACGACCAAGTTGGCCGCGGTCGCGCCGTCCGGTAGGGAGCCATCGAGCTGGCCGCGCAGGATATCCAGGGTCTGGCCGGCATCGCGCTGGGCCTGCGTCTCGCCGATGCAGACGATCGCCACCACCCCGGCCCGCCAGGCCGCTTCCGCCTTCTGCCTGATCAGGGCGTCGCCCTCACCGTGGTCGGCGCGGCGCTCGGAATGGCCGACGATGATGGCGCTCGCCCCCGCGTCAGCCAGCATTTCAGCAGCGATATCCCCGGTATGGGCGCCGGAGGCCTTGGGATGGCAATCCTGGGCCCCGACAGCGACCTTCTGGCCGCGCGCCTTGTCGGCAAAGGCCGCGATCAGGGTCGCCGGCGGGCAGACCAGCAGATCGGCCTTACCTGCGACGTCTGCCGCGCCATTGAGCATGGCGTCGAATTCGGCTTCCTGGGCCTTCAGGCCATTCATTTTCCAGTTGCCGGCGATCAGCGGGCGGATGGCATCGGTCATGTCAATGTCCAGCAAATTGAGGTTTGTGCATGCGCTAGCAGAGGTGTCGTGGCAGTTCCAGAGACCAGAGCCCCTTTGGGCGCAGCTTCGCGGACCCGGTTGAGCCAAGGTTGCGGGGGGAAAGCCGCCACTTTATGATGGCATATCAATTTGGTGACGCGCTTTTGCGGAATCTGCATTAAGACGCGCTCCCGTTCCCCTCCTTTCAGACAAGTTGGACCAAATGCTTCGAGGAATGCGCAAGGCCTCATCAAACTGGGTCGGCAAGACCATCATGGCCGTCGTGATGGGCGTGTTGATCATCAGCTTCGGCATTTGGGGCATTGCCGACATTTTCCGGGGCTTCGGGCAGTCCACGCTGGCCAAGGTCGGCCGCACCGAGATCTCGCTGAACGAGTTCCGCCAGACCTACACCGACCGCCTCCAGCAGATCAGCCGCCAGTTCGGCCGCCCGCTGACGCCGGACCAGGCGCGCGCCTTCGGCCTTGATCGCCAGGTGCTGCAGCAGACGATCGCGGAGGCCGCGCTCGACGAAAACACGCGCCAGCTCGGGCTCGGCCAGTCCGACGAGCAGATCCGCCAGCTCATCATGAACGACCCGAACTTCAAGGGCGTCGACGGCAAATTCGATGCGAACCGCTTCCAGGCCCTGATCCGCAATTTCGGCTACACCGAGCAGCGTTACGTCGCCGAACAGCGCAAGGTGGCGCTGCGCCGGCAGATCACCGGCACGATCGGTGCGGGCCTCGAGCCGCCGAAGGCCATGCTCGACGTCGCAACGCGCTTCCAGAACGAGCAGCGCGCGATCGAATTCGTCAGGCTCGACGCCGCGCAAGCGGGCACCATCGAGGCCCCCTCGCCCGAGGCGCTCGCCGCCTATTTCGAGGACCACAAGGTCCAGTTCCGCGCGCCCGAATACCGCAAGATCGTCTTCGCCGTGATCTCGCCTGATGACATCGCCAAGTGGACCGACGTCTCCGACGACGAGGCGAAGAAGCTGTTCGACCAGCGCAAGGATCAGCTCGGCACGCCGGAGAAGCGCCAGATCCACCAGATCGTGTTTCCAAATGTCGCCGAGGCGCAGGCCGCGCGCGAGCGTCTGGTCGGCGGGCTCTCCTTCGAGGACCTCGGCAAGGAGCGCGGGCTGAGCGCCTCCGACGTCGATCTCGGCCTCGTCGCCAAATCCTCGCTCGAAGCGGCGGTCGGCAATGCCGCCTTCGCGCTTCCCGTCGGCGAAATCAGCCAGCCGATCCAGGGACCGATTGGCGTCTCGATCGTCAAGGTCGACAAGATCGAGCCGGGCGCCGAGGCGAACTACGCGACCCTCGCCCCCGCCATCAAGCGCGAGATCGCCATTGGCCGCGCGCGCGCGAAGGTCGGCGAGCTCCGCGACAAGATGGAGGACGAACGCGGTGCCGGCACCAGCGTCGCTGATGCCGCGCAGAAGCTCGGGCTCACTGCCGTGACCGTCGATGCCGTCGACCGCTCCGGCCGCGCTCCGAGCGGGCAGCCGGTCGATAACATTCCGCAAGGCCTCGACGTGGTCTCGCAAGCCTTCAACAGCGATGTCGGCGTCGACAACGACCCGATCTCGTACAAGGGCGGCTATGTCTGGTACGACGTGCTCGCCATCACGCCGTCGCGCGACCGCAATCTCGACGAGGTCCGCGACCAGGTCGAGGCGCGCTGGCGCCAGGAGCAGATCGCCACCAAGCTGAAGACGAAGGCGACCGAGATGGTGCAGAAGCTCGAACAGGGCGGCAAGCTCGCCGACGAGGCGTCTGCGATCAACGCCAAGGTCGAGACCGCCAGCGGCTTCAAGCGTGATGATCAGCCGGCCGGCGTGCCCGCGAACATCGTTGCGGCCGCCTTCCGTGCCGCCAAGGACGGCGCCGGACAGGCACCGGTCACCGGCGGCACCGAAGTGATCGTCTACCGTGTCACCGACATCGTCGATCCCACCGTCGACACCGCCTCCGACGCCGTCAAGAAGCTGAAGGACAGCATCGACCGCTCGCTGACCGACGAGCAGGTCGCCTCCTACGTCAACAAGCTTGAAACGGACATCGGGACCAGCATTAATCAGGCCGCCTTCGCGCAAGTGACCGGCGCGAACCAGTGAGTTGAAAGCACGCGATGGACGACCTGAAATCGATCATTGGAAAAGTGGCGACCGGCGCCAGCCTGTCGCGTGAGGAAGCCGCATCCGCCTTCGACGCCGTGATGTCCGGCGAGGCCACGCCATCGCAGATGGGTGGCCTGTTGATGGCGCTGCGCGTGCGTGGCGAGACCGTGGAGGAGATCACCGGCGCGGTCACCGCGATGCGCTCGAAGATGCTCACGGTCGATGCGCCTGCGGACGCCGTCGACATCGTCGGCACCGGCGGCGACGGCTCCGGCTCGGTCAACGTCTCGACCTGCGCCTCGTTCATCGTTTCGGGCGCCGGCCTGCCGGTCGCCAAGCACGGCAACCGCGCGCTGTCGTCGCGCTCGGGCGCTGCCGACGTGCTGGCCTCGCTCGGCGTGAAGATCGACCTCAGACCCGAGCAGGTCGGTCGCTGCGTCCGCGAATGCGGCATCGGCTTCATGTTCGCTCCCGCTCATCACCCGGCGATGAAGAACGTCGGCCCGACCCGGGTCGAGCTCGCCACCCGCACGATCTTCAACCTGCTCGGGCCGCTATCCAACCCCGCCGGCGTGAAGCGGCAGATGGTCGGCGTATTCTCCAGGCAATGGGTGCAGCCGCTGGCTCAGGTGCTGAAGAATCTAGGCTCCGAATCCGCCTGGGTGGTGCACGGCTCCGATGGCCTCGACGAGATCACCCTCACCGGTCCGACCTTCGTCTCCGCGCTCCACAATGGCGACATCAGGAATTTCGAGGTGACGCCCGAGGATGCCGGCCTGTCTCGCTGTGAGCCCGGCGCGCTCAAGGGCGGCGATGCCGATGCCAATGCGATCGCGCTGCAAAGCGTGCTCGACGGCAAGCCGAGCCCCTATCGCGACGTCGCGCTGCTGAATGCCGCCGCCGCGTTCATCGTCGCCGGACGCGCCAAGGACCTCAAGGAAGGCGTCGCGATCGGCGCGAAATCGCTCGACAGCGGCGCGGCGAACGCCCGCCTGAAGCATCTGATCGCGGTCTCGAACAGCTGAGCCTGTCATGTCCGATATCCTGACCAAGATCGAAGCCTACAAGCGCGAGGAGATTGCAGCCGCCAAGCGCGCCCAGCCGCTCTCGGCGATCGAAGCACAGGCCAAGGCGCAAGCCGCGCCGCGCGGCTTCGTGCACGCGATCAAGGCCAAGCACGCCAATGGCGACTACGCGCTGATCGCGGAAGTGAAGAAGGCCTCGCCCTCCAAGGGACTGATCCGCGCCGATTTCGATCCGCCGGTGCTTGCCAAGGCCTATGAAGCGGGCGGCGCGGCCTGCCTGTCGGTGCTGACTGATGCGCCCTCATTCCAGGGCCATCTCGACTTCATGGTGGCGGCGCGCGCGGCGACCTCGTTGCCTGTGCTGCGCAAGGATTTTCTGTTCGACACCTATCAGGTCGTCGAGGCGCGCGCGCATGGCGCCGATTGCATCCTCATCATCATGGCTGCGCTCGACGACGCCACGGCCAAGGACCTCGAGGACGCCGCGATCGCCTACGGCATGGACGTGCTGATCGAGATCCACGATCGCGCCGAGCTCGACCGGGCGCTGAAGCTGCGTTCGCCGATGATCGGGGTCAACAATCGCAATCTGCGCACCTTCGAGACGACGCTGGCGACCAGCGAGACACTGGCGCCGTTGATCCCCGGCGAGCGGCTGATGGTCGGCGAGAGCGGCATCTTCACGCCCGATGACCTCGCCAGGCTCGCGCGCGTCGGCATGTCGACCTTCCTGGTCGGCGAAAGCCTGATGCGGCAGGCCGACGTCGCCGCGGCCACGCGCACGCTGCTCGCGCGCGAAACCAGGGCCCGCGCCACGGGCACGCGCTGATGGCGCGCAAGGACATGGTGCGCAAGCCTGCGAAAACCAGGCCATCGAAGACGGCGGGCCCTGCCCTCACCCATATCGGCGCTTCGGGTGAAGCGCGGATGGTCGACGTCTCGGACAAGGCCGCAACCGAGCGGCTCGCCGTCGCCGAAGGTCGCGTCGTCATGGAGAAGGCGACGCTCGACCTGATCCTCTCAGGCAATGCCAAGAAGGGCGACGTGCTCGGCACCGCGCGCATCGCCGGAATCATGGCGGCCAAGCGCACCGCGGAGCTGATCCCGCTCTGTCATCCGCTCGCACTGTCGAAGGTCACGGTCGACATCGAACCCGATGCGAAGCTGCCGGGCTGCATGGTGCGCGCCAGCGTCAAGGTGACCGGCCCCACCGGCGTCGAAATGGAAGCGCTGACAGCGGTCTCGGTCGCCTGCCTCACCATCTACGACATGATCAAGGCGGTGGAGCGCGGCGTGCGCATCGAGGGCATCCATCTCGTCGAGAAGCTCGGCGGCAAATCGGGCCACTATCGCGCCTGATCTCGCGATTATCTCAGCGCCGCGCTGATCGATCCGAACTTGGTGTTGAGCTTGCTGCCCAGGCCGTTCACGACGGTGATGATGGCGAGCGAAATGCCGGCCGCGATCAGGCCGTATTCGATTGCGGTCGCGCCGGATTGGTCGGCCCAAAAATTCTTCAAAGTCTTTTTCATGATCGCGTCCTCTCTGCGTGGTAGCGAACCTGGTTTGCAAACCGCGCGCCATCGCGACATCGAGCATCGCCAGCACGTTAGTTGGTTAAGCGCTGGTTGACGTCGCTGGGACCGGCAAGGACGGATGGTCATCTCGACCATGCAGGCAAAATCTGCACGGCTCTCGCCATCCGCATCGATTGCATTTGCGCATCGCGGTTCATGTCGCATTAACCGCGATTCCTAACGTCGCCTCCACATCGATCCCGTAAACCGACGGATGTGACGGGGATCGCGAATGACCCAGACGTGTGCACGGCAACGATCGGCATGATGACGAGATACGGAACTCGGCTTGACCAGGCCTTCGTGCGTAGCGGACCCATCCGCTGGCTCGTGGTGGGCGGCACGCTCCTGATCGCTGCGATCGCCGTCGGCGCGGTGCTGATGGCACAGAACTTTCGCGAACGCGCGCTGCGCAACTCCAGCCGCGAGCTGGAAAACACCGTCTTGCTGCTCGCCCATCATTTCGACCAGCAATTGCAGGACTTCGCGGTCATCCAGAAGGATCTTGTCGACCACGTGCGCGTGACCGGCATTGCCACCGCAGAGGACTTCCGCAAGCGCCTCTCGGGCCAGGACGTGCACCGGATGCTACGCTCGAAGATCGAGGCGCTTCCGTACATGGGCGGCGTCAACATCATCGACGCCGACGGCAATGTGATCAATTCCTCGACGGCATGGCCGGCTCCGAAGGTCAACGTCGCCGACCGCGCCTACTTCCGCGCCTTCCGATACGATCCGCAGGCGCCCGACGTGCTGATCGAACCGGTTCACAGCCGCATCTCCGGCGCCTGGACCATCCTGATCGTGCGCAGGATCATGGGAGCGCACGGGGAATTCATGGGTATCGTCGGGCGCGGCATCGAGCCGGCCAATTTCGAGAAATTCTTCGAGACCGTCAGGCTCGGCGACGGCGCGACGATCTCGATGCTGCACCGGGACGGCACGCTGCTTGCCCGCTATCCCTCTTCCAGTGAGATGATGGGACGCAACTTCAGGAACGGTTCGTACGAGCAGCAGAAGATCTTCACGCTCGACCACTTCGCCGGACGTGTCGTGAGCCCGATCGACGGCGAAGACCGACTGATCTCGGCGCGGGCTTTGCCCCACTTCCCGATCCTGATGATGGCGACGACCACGCGCGCGGCAGCGCTTGCCGATTGGCGCGAGCAGATCGGCATCCTGATTTCGGTCGCCGGCGCCTCGGCGCTCGCGATCGCGGGCGTGCTGATCGCGATCGTGCGCAAGCTCCTGGAGCAGCACCGCCTGTCCCGCGAGCGGATGACGCTCGAGAAACAGCGCCTCGACCGTGCCGTCAACAACATGACCCAGGGCCTGCTGCTGTTCGATGCTGAGCGGCGGCTCGTGGTCTGCAACCATCGCTACATCGAAATGTACGGCTTGTCGGCGGAGACCGTGAAGCCCGGCTGCAGCTTCCGCGACATCATCGTGCACCGCAAGGCGACGGGCTCGTTCGCGGGCGACGTGGACCTGTACGTCGCGCGCGTGCTGCGCGACATCCATGTGCGCAACTCCATGGTCGTGGACACCAGCGACGGCCGCTCGGTCCAGATCGTCAACGAACCGCTCGGCGATGGCGGCTGGGTCGCGACCCATGAGGACATCACCGAACGTCGTCGCATCGAGGAGCGCATCACCCACCTCGCCCATTATGATGCGCTGACGGACCTGCCCAACCGCGCCATGTTCCACGAACACCTGCGCGACGAGCTCACCGCCATCGTCGACGGCGAAGAGCTCGCGGTGCACTACATCGACATCGACGAATTCAAGGGCGTCAATGACGCACTCGGTCATCTCGTCGGTGACGAACTGTTGAAGTCGGTGGCCAAGAGCCTGCGCGACTGCGCCGGTCCGGCCGACTTCGTGGCGCGGCTCGGCGGCGACGAATTCGCGATCGTGCAGAACGCAGTGAGCTCGCAGGACCAGGTCAACGCGCTCGTGGCGCGGGTCTTCGCCGCGATCCGCGCACCGTTCGATTGCATGGGCCATCATCTCACCACCGACGCCAGCATCGGCATCGCAATGGCGCCGGAACACGGTACCGCGCTGGACCAGATCCTGAAGAACGCGGACATGGCGATGTACGCCGCAAAGTCCGCCGGCCGTCGCACCTATCGCTTCTTCGAGCCGGAGATGGATGCCAAGGTGCGCGAGCGGCGCCAGCTCGAGATCGATCTGCGCCACGCCATCGCCCAAGGCGGGCGCGAAGGCGGGCTCGAGGTCTACTACCAGCCCTGCCTCAGCCTGAAGGACGACCGCATCACCGGCTGCGAGGCGCTGGTGCGCTGGCGTCACCCCGAACGCGGCATGGTCTCGCCCGCCGAGTTCATCCCGATTGCGGAGGATACCGGGCTGATCAACGAGATCGGCGAATGGGTACTCGCGACCGCCTGCCGCGATGCGGCCGGCTGGCCCGACGACATCCGCCTCGCCGTCAACGTCTCCCCGGTGCAGTTCAAGAGCAGCACGCTGGCGCTGAAGATCATGGCGGCGCTGGCCGCCTCAAATCTGCCGGCGAGCCGGCTGGAGCTCGAGATCACCGAGGCCGTGCTGATCCGCGACGACGACACCGCACTTGCGATCCTGCACCAGCTCCGCGCCATTGGTGTGCGCATCGCACTCGACGATTTCGGCACCGGCTACTCGTCGCTGAGCTATCTGCATCGCTTCCCGTTCGACAAGATCAAGATCGACCGCTGCTTCGTCAACGACATCGCCGGTCCCGACGGTTCCGCCAGCATCGTGCAAGCCGTGGTCAACCTCGCCAGCGCCCGCCGCATGGCGACCACGGCCGAGGGCGTCGAGACCGAAGAGCAGCAGCGCCTGCTCCGCACGCTCGGCTGCACCGAGATGCAGGGCTATCTGTTCAGCGCCGCAAAGCCGGCCGACAAGATCATGGAGCTGTTCGCGCTCCATCGCAGCCGTCTGGCTCAGCGCGACGGCAGCGAGGCCCGTCGCCGCGAGGCGAGCTAGGACCTCTCAAACGCCGCGCCCGAACGGCGCGACTGAAACGAATTCGCCCGGGCGTGGCCATCCACGCCCGGGCGAATCTTTTGCAGGTCGCAGGGACCGGACAGTCTAGTTCGGCACAGTCGTCTTGGGCGCCGGCTTCGCGGCGGCCGCATTCACGGTGACGCCGTGCAGGAAGTCGTAGGCCGCGTGCAGCGCCTTGTCGTCCTTCTCTTCCGGCGGGACGTAGGACTGCGATCCGGTCTGCTCGGTGCCGTCGGCGGCCGAGAGATGCCCGCGCATCTGCGACTCCGCCATGGTGTCGACCCGGCCCTTCAGCTCGGCCGGGACGTCCTGAAGGATCTCGATGTCGGGCGCGATGCCCTGGGCCTGGATCGAGCGGCCCGACGGCGTGTAGTAGCGCGCCGTGGTGAGGGCCAGCGCACCGTTGCCGGTGCCGAGCGGAATGATGGTCTGCACCGAGCCCTTGCCGAACGAGCGCGTACCGATCAGCGTCGCGCGCTTGTGGTCATGCAGCGCGCCCGACACGATCTCCGAGGCCGAGGCCGAGCCGCCGTTGATCAGGACCACCAGCGGCTTGCCCTTGATGAGGTCGCCGCCATGGGCGGTGAAGCGCTGGGTCTCTTCGGGATTGCGGCCGCGGGTCGAGACGACCTCGCCACGCTGGAGGAACGCGCTCGAGACCGACACGGCCTGGTCGAGCAAGCCGCCCGGATTGTTGCGCAGATCCACCACATAGCCGACGAGCTTCTCCTGCGGGACATCCTTGGAGATCGAGGCGATCGCCTTCTTCAGCCCGTCGGTGGTCTGCTCGTTGAATGAGGTGATGCGGATATAGCCGATGTCGCCGTTCTCGACGTGGAAGCGCACCGGGCGCACATGGATGATCTCGCGCTTGATCGCGACATCGAGCGGGGCATCGGCGCCCTTGCGCACGATGGTGAGCTTGGTCTGGGTGTCGACCGGCCCCTTCATCTTGTTGACGGCCTGCTCGAGCGTCATGCCCTGCACGGCCTCGCCGTCGATCTTGCTGATGAGGTCGCCGGACATGATGCCGGCCTTGGACGCCGGCGTGTCGTCGATCGGGGAGACGACCTTGACCAAGCCCTCCTCCATCGTGACCTCGATGCCGAGGCCGCCGAACTCGCCGGAGGTGGTCTCCTGCATCTCGGTCCAGGCCTTGTCGTTCATGTAACGCGAATGCGGATCGAGCGAGGTGACCATGCCCGTGATCGCACCTTCGATCAGCTTGGAATTGTCGGGCTTCTCGACATAGCTCGCCTTCACCCGCTCGAAAACCTCCCCGAACAGATTGAGCTGGGAATAGGCGCTATCTGCGCCCGCCGCCGCCCGTGCCGCCCAGAGTCCGCCCTGCGGACCGGATACGAGGAGGGTCAGGCATGCTCCAGTGAGCGCGCCCAAGGGGAACAGCAGGGTTTTCCGCATGGAATGGGTAGCCTTTTCGCTTAGCGGTTCTTTTGAGGCTTGGCAGCCGCCATGCAAATGGCGATCCAACCCGGTTCTCACAATATCATTCTGGTTTCTTCAAGGCCGGCACGCCACACCGGCGGGTATACCGCAGAAACCTCTTCGCCTCGACCTAAACATTTGGCAACGTTCGGAAGACCGGCTCCCGCGGAGCGAGAATCGGCCGCCACGTCACGCCTCGCAGCTATGCGATTTTAGGATGGTTTTGGAGGGCCGGACGGGATAGGCGATGGCATAAGGCTTCAAATTCTCGGGAGGATAACAAATGAACGAAGCACTCCGGCCGGAACGGAACGTCGAGCTCGGCGCCAGCAACGAGCCGTTCCAGAACCTGCACGAATTCATCCGGAAGGCCCGTTCCAACCTCAACCAGAACGCCTGGGACTACATCGTCGGCGCCGCCGAAACCGAGACCACGATGCGCCGCAACCGCATGGCGCTGGACGAGATCGCTTTCCGCCCGCGCGTGCTGCGCGATGTGCGTAAGGTCGACGGCTCCGTTGAGCAGTTCGGGCGCAAGATGCGCCTGCCCGTGGTGCTCGCCCCAGTCGGTGCGCTGGAGATCTTCGATCCCTTCGGCGCCGCCAGCGTCGCCCGCGCCGCCGGCACCTTCGGTGCCTCGCATATGCTGAGCTCGGTCTCCGAGCCGGGTCTGGAAAAGACCGCCGAAGCCGCCCCCGATGCGCTGCGCATGTACCAGCTCTATGTCCGCGGCGATGACGCCTTTGTCGCCGACGTCGTCAGCCGCGCCGAGAAAGCCAACTATGCCGCCTTCTGCCTGACCGTCGACACCGCCCACTACAGCCGCCGCGAGCGCGACATTGCCAAGCGTTACGTCCGCGAGAGCCGCCTGCGCGCCACCGGGGGCGATTTCCAGAAGGGACTGGAGTGGCGGACCGTGAAGATGATCAAGGACAAGTTCAGGATACCGCTCATCATCAAAGGCATCGCCACGGCCGAGGATGCGCAGATCGCAATCGATCACGGCGTCGAGTGGATCTATGTCTCCAACCATGGCGGCCGCCAGCTCGACCACGGCCGCGGCGCCATGCACGTGCTGCCCGAGATCGTCGACGCGGTGAAGGGCCGCGCGAAGATCATGGTCGATGGCGGCATCTGCCGCGGCACCGACATCGTCAAGGCGATCGCCGCGGGCGCCGATCTGGTCGGCATCGGTCGGCTGCAATGCTGGGCGCTCGCCGCGGCCGGCGAGACAGGCGTGGCGCGGATGCTGGAGCTGCTCGAGGACGAGGTGCTGCGCTGCCTCGGTCTTTTGGGCGCTACCTCGTTCGCCGATATCGACAAATCCTGCCTGCACCCGGCCACTGCAACCAACCCGCCGAGCGTGTTCAGCGCATTCCCGCTGTTCGATCACGAACCATATCGTTACTGACGAGAAATCGACGCAATGACATCGCTCTCTCCCGGCAGCGCGGATGCGCTCCTGTTCGATCTCGGGCGCGTGGTGCTCGACATCGATTTCTCCAAGGCGATCGCCTGCTGGGCGGGACATGCCGGGTGCCAGCCTGAGGCGATCGTCGCACGCTACGTGCGCGACAGCGAGGCCTACCGCTTGCACGAGGTCGGCAAGATCAGCGACGCGGATTATTTCCAGTCGCTGCGCGCCTCGCTCGGCATCGGCATTTCGGATGCACAGTTCCTCGAGGGCTGGAACGCGATCTTCGCCGGCGAGATGCCCGACATCGCGGAGCTGCTGCAGCGCGCGGCGAAGCGGATGCCGCTCTACGCGTTCTCAAATACCAATCGACCGCATGTGGACCATTTTTCGAAGGAATATGCCGAGCTGCTTGGCCATTTCCGCGAGCTGTACCTGTCCTCCAGCATCGGGCTGCGCAAACCGGATGCGGAAGCCTTCGACCATGTTGTTGCCGCGATCGGGGTGCCGGCCGACCGTATCGTGTTCTTCGACGATCTGGCCGAGAACGTCGAGGGTGCCCGCGCCCGCGGGTTGACCGCCGTGCATGTGACCTCGCCGACCGCGGTCGGGAATGCACTGAGGGCGCTGGGGATCTGATCCGACGGATGCGGACGGCCCCGGCCCGGCCGGTCGGGAACAATTTCCGCCTGGAACCAGGAACCAAATCGCTCTGTGCATTTTTATACGAAGTTCCGGGAACGGAATGCCCGCCTTCGGACTCTTGAGTCCGTTGGGAATTCTACATCGGAACTGGACGTATCGACGTGTTGGGCAAAACCTACCTCACCAAGCAGGCCTCTCTGCTGATGAAATTCGCCAGATCCACCTCGGATTCTGAGCTTTCCGCAAAGCTGATCAGCAAGGCAGCCGATTTGAAGGCCCAGGCCGATCCGATGCCCGACAAGGACCAGGGGCTCCAGGCGCCTGATGTCGCGGAAGATGGCAATTCGTCGAGAAGCAATCCCATAACGCGGTCGTGACGTTCGAGCCGTCAACGTCGAGGACGGCCATCGTCTGCGCGCACTGATCGGCTCCTGCAGCCTCGACAATCCGGATCGCATCGGCGGCGAGATGCGCCTGCATCGACCGCCTGGCCGCGTGCCATTGCACGTGCAGGCGACACCAGCCGGCAGCGAATGGACTGAGAATGCCATACCTCTCGCCTCCGGCTGGCGATCGAGCGCGATGGTGCTCATCACCGACCCCGAGCTCGGCGCCAGGGCGCAATTCGAGGCCTTGCGCTAGCGCTATGGCGGCCTCACCCGGGCAGAAGCCGCCTTTGCGCTGGAGATCGTCAAGGGCGGCGGCCGCCAGCACGCCGCAGAGAATCCCGCGCGCATTGCAGATCATCCCCTGGCCTTTTGCGTCGGCCTCGCCGCTCGGCTAGAAACCTTGCCGACCGAGTCTTTTGCTGATGTTGCGGGAGTTCGCCGTGGCCCTGATGCCGGTATCCGATGCGCTTGCCGCCGTGCTTGCGGGCGCAGAGCCGTTGGCTGAAGAAGCGGTCGCTCTCGACCAGGCGTTTCACCGTGTGCTGGCGCGCGACGTCGCGGCGCTGCGGACGCAGCCGCCGCAGGCCATGTCGGCGATGGATGGCTATGCCGTCCGCGCGGCCGATGCGGCGAAGGTCGACACACAGCTCGCTGTCATCGGCGAGGTTGCAGCCGGCCGTCCCTTCGCAGGAACCGTTGGCGCCGGCGAAGCCGTGCGGATCTTCACCGGCGGTGTCGTTCCCGACGGCGCCGACGCGGTCATCATCCAGGAGGATACCGTTGCCGACGGCGGGCGCATCACGATCAAGGAAGCCGCCATGACCGGCCGGCACATCCGCCCTGCCGGCATCGATTTTCGCGAGGGCGACGTGCTGCTGCGCCAGGGCGCGCGGCTGACCGAGCGCGACCTGGCCCTCGCTGCCGGCATGAACCGCCCGCAGCTTGCCGTTCGCCGCCGTCCGAAAGTCGCGATCCTGGCCACCGGCGACGAGCTGGTGATGCCGGGCACCACGCCCGGCCCCGGCCAGATCGTCTATTCCAACGGCTACGCCCTGCATGCGCTTGCCCGCAGCGAGGGCGCCGACACCATCGATCTCGGCGTTGCCGCCGACACGCTTGCCGCCACCACCGCCGGCATCCGCTGCGCGCGCGAGAGCGGCGCCGACATCCTGGTCACGACCGGCGGAGCCTCGGTCGGCGACCACGATCTGGTGCAGCAGGCGCTCCGCGATGAAGGCACCGCGATGGCGTTCTGGAAGATCGCGATGCGGCCGGGCAAGCCGATGATGAACGGGCAGCTCGGGGCAATGCGGGTGATCGGCCTGCCCGGCAATCCGGTGTCATCTTACGTCTGCGGCTTCCTGTTCATGGTGCCGCTGATTCGCGCGTTATCAGGCCGCTCGGTGATTCATCACCGCCGCGAACGCGCCGTGCTCGGCCGCGACGTCGGCGCCAACGACCAGCGCGAGGACTATTTGCGCGCGCGCCTCGACACACGTGACGACGGCACGCTCGTCGCCGTTCCCGTCAATCACCAGGATTCCTCGCTGCTTGCGAATCTCGCTGCGGCACAGGCACTTCTCGTGCGCGCGCCGTTTGCGCCGAAGGCCGAGGCCGGCATGCCCTGCGAGGTATTGCGACTGCCCGCCTGACCGCTTCGTTCGCGTGCGTTCCGCGAACTTTGTGGCGTTCACGGTAAATTAAGCAGTTGCGGAACATGTATCGAACATATAGTGTCCGTTCATGATTTGTTTCGAGCATGTAGCGGCTTATCGCTGAATCCAGCGTCTCGGAATCGAACGACATCGTCAGGGGGATTTTGGTCGAGATGTTAACGCGCAAACAATACGAGCTCCTGCGGTTCATCAGCGAGCGGCTGAAGGAAAGCGGCGTACCGCCCTCCTTCGACGAGATGAAGGACGCGCTCGATCTGCGCTCGAAGTCAGGCATCCATCGCCTGATCACGGCGCTCGAGGAGCGCGGCTTCATCCGCCGCCTTCCGAACCGCGCCCGCGCCATCGAAGTGATCAAGCTGCCCGAGCTGCAGGCCGCCGCCGGCAATCGCCGCGGCTTCACGCCGAGCGTCATCGAGGGCAATCTCGGCAAGCTGCGCACGACGTCGAGCCCGCCCGCCGACGAGGGCGAGCGTCCCGTCGCGGTGCCCGTGATGGGCCGGATCGCGGCCGGTACACCGATAGAGGCCTTGCAGACCCGCAGCCACACCATCAGCGTCCCACCGGACATGCTGGGTGCGGGCGAGCACTACGCACTCGAGGTGCGCGGCGATTCGATGGTCGACGCCGGTATTCTCGACGGCGACATGGCACTGATCCAGCGCAACGAGAGCTGCGACACCGGCGATATCGTGGTCGCCCTGATCGACGATGAGGAGGCGACCTTGAAGCGCTTCCGCCGCCGCGGTGCCTCGATCGCGCTGGAGCCAGCGAATGCCGCCTATGAGGTCCGCATCCTTCCGCCCAACCGGGTCAAGATCCAGGGCAAGCTGATCGGCCTGTACCGGAAATACTGAGCGCCTCGCTCTCGCGCGATCGGTGATCGCCATCGACTGATGGAGCGGACGATTGTCCGCTCCGGCTGGATAGTCTTTCTGGTTTTGCACAGATTATCCGGCCACCTCTTCAGCGCTACATCCTCGGCACGCCGCAACGAAGCGTTATCGCTTCGCGAGGCCCATCAGGAGACCGAGGAGACAACCATGCGCAAGACCATCTTGAGCACCGTCACGCTTATGCTGATCGCAGCATCTGCGTCGCAGGCCTTTGCCAAGCAGCCCCAGCATCACGCGCGCAAGGCGCCGCAGGCAGCCAGCGCGCAATTCCGCGATGCCCGCAACGCCATGGATCAGCGGGCGCAGCCTGCCTGGCAATATTCGGGCTGGTCGGCGCCGGCCGGACGCTGACGGAGAAGCTTGCCGAATGCGCGGACGCAGGCTTTGTTCCTAGCGAATTCGGGAAAGATATTGTGATTGTAGCTTGCGGATCCAAGCCGCAGATTTGCCTACAACCGAGCGGAGCTTTCATGCTTACACTCTGGTAGAGGCCTGCGCCTCGATAAGGGACGTGGGTCGCTATCCCTGCATGAGGAGCACCCGATGTGTGACTATAGCCTGCATGCCGTCGCGACACGTCCCGCAGAAGTTGGCGAGACCATCGTCACGACAACGTTCCGCGGCACCTCGACGCGCGGCTTCGCCTCCGAAGCCGACATGTCGGTCGCGGTCTGCCTGCTGCCGGGAACGGAGCTCGCCTTCGCCGACAACGTCCGCTACGACAACCGCTGGATCTGGACGCGCACCGTCAATTCCCGCGTCGGCAAGTTCGGCAAGATCGATCCGCACATTCCCGATCGTCATCACGACGCGATCGAATTCCCCGACGGCAAGTACGTGCTGGTGACGCAGCTCGTCGAAGGCCAGCGCGCAACCGTGCTGCAACTGCCTGTGACCCAGCCGCTCGGCGAGCGCGAGCACAAGCCGCAGGTGGTGGCCGACAGACAGTCGACAACTCCGGGCCTGCCGATCGGTTGAACCGTCGGTTTTAATCCTCGGCCTGAAGGTCGGCTTCGGACGGTGTTGCGTCCTTGGAGCGCGGAGCTGTCGACCGTGGCACGAGGGTCAATTCGAAATCTCCATCGCCGGCCGCCGCCGGCGACCAGGGGCGATTTGCGCCCCTCGCCCTCACCGCCGCAATCGCAAAACCATCGCCGCGGGGTGTTAGCGTCAGCGCGCCCTGGCTCGCCAGACGCGGCCGGTTGACCACCATCGCGCGACAATCCGGCGGCGCAGGCCTTGTCGTCACCACCAGTGCCGCGCGGCTGCAATCATCGGCCAGCGCGTCGATGCGCAGGGCCAGCGCAACCATGCGGCCGTCGGCAAGCGGTGTCACGCAGCCGGCATCGTCGCATGAAACGCCGTCACCGAGCGAACCGCTGGCCGCGTCGCGCGGATCAGCGTCCGCCGCAAGCCACTCCTTGAGCAGGAAATTGTCCTTCCTCGTCCTGATCAGATGCAGCTGCCCGTCCCTGCCTCGCACCGCAACGTTCTGGCCGTCACCGGCGATGAGAATATCGGGTTGCCGGACGGAAAGACCCCAGATGGTCGCGGCCACGAGCACGACCGCTCCCGACCAACGCAGCGGTGTGCGCAGCAGACCCATCAGGACCAGGCCCAAGCTCGCAGCGATCAGCGGCGCCGTACCGAAGGCGCCGACATGGCCGACAGCGCCCGGTAGCGCCGCCACCCAGCGCGTGACCAAAATCATCCAGTCGATGCCGATCCCCATCAACCACCAGAACACGCCGTCGAGCCCGAAGGGCGCTGCGAGCAGTCCCAGCAGCCCCGCCGGCATCACCAGCGCCGAGACCACGGGCATAGCGCCGAGATTGGCGAGCACGCCGTAGGGCGTAACGCGGTGGAAATGGAAGGCGGCGTAAGGCGTGGTCGCCAGCCCTGCGATCATCGAGGCCATGGACAACATCGCGATCTCGCGGCCGCCCCACAGCGCGATGCGCGCCGTCGTCGAATGATCGGGCGAGGCCAACAGGCTCGGCATGCCGATCTGCACCATCGCGACCAGCCCGAGCGTTGCAGCAAACGACATCTGGAAGCTCGGATGCACCAGCGCTTCCGGCGCCACTGCGAGCACGATCAGCGCGGCCACGGCTAGGGTGCGGAACGTAATGGCGCGGCGATCGACGATAACCGCAATCAGCACGACCGCGGTCATGAAGAACGATCTCTGCGTTGCGACTTCGGCGCCCGAGAGCAGCAGGTAGAACGCGGATGCCACCAGCGCCGCAGCGGCCGACCATTTCTTGATGGGAAAGCCGACCGCTAGGCCGGGGATCAACGCAAGCAGCGCGCGAACCGCAAAGAAGACGACGCCGGCGACGACGGCCATGTGATAGCCGGAGATCGACAAGACGTGGCCGAGGCCGGAAATGAACATCGCATCGTTGACGGGCGTCGTGATCGCATCGCGGCGTCCGGTGAGGAGCGCGGTCGCGATCGCGCGGTTGTCGCCGTCGAGCGTGGCACGGATGCGCGCGTCGATCGCATCGCGCAGGCCCTGCATAATCGCGGCATAGCGTAGCTGCAATCCGCCTGACACGGGCGGCGTCACGGTGGTAATCGCCCCCATCGCAAAGCCGGACGCACCGATGCCCTGGAAGAACATATCGCGCGAGAAATCGTAACTGCCGGGTCGCAGCGGCGACAGCGGCGGCATCAGCCGCGCCTTCAGCTGCACGAAGCTGCCGACATCGGGCGCCGTGCCCTTCCGCACGGACAGGCGGACGCGTTCGAGCTTCACGTCGCTGCGCTGCGCCTCCATCGCGGTGACGCGCAGCATGAAACGGTCGGTGCGTTCGCGGATGTCGCGGGTCTCGACGAAGCCCCACAGCGACACCGAATACAGCGGCTTGGCGAGCACGGTGTGCGCGATGCGTGCCGTTTTCCAGGTCGCCATGGCGAACCCGGCCGCGACCGCCGCAATCATGATGGCCGGCGCAAACAGGCGGCTCCGCCGCAACAGGATCGCACCGATCGCAAGCGCGACCGCTGTCGTAGCCGTGACCCACAGCACCGGCTCGTGATCGGCGGCGAAGTAGAGCGCGATGCCGCAGCCGAAGGCGATCGGCACCCAGGGAAACAATCGCCCGGCGCCGGCTTCAGCCTTGACCCATTCGCGCAGCGTCCCGACGATCGCGGGCCAAAGGTCAAAGCCTGCCGGCACAAGGCCGCCGGCCGAGGCAGCCCTGCCGGTCGGCCAAGTGCCGGCGATCCCCTGCGAGGCACGCTGTGGCCGGCCCGGCTCCGCCATTCCCTGCAACCCTGCGATACGCGACGGACGCAGAAGCTACCGGAACGTGCAGGCCGCCGAATAGCGGTACGGATCGGGAACGAAGGGGACGAGCCCTACTTTTCCTGTTCCATCGTCACGGCAACATCCGCCTTGGCCGACAGCCGGACCTTGTTGCCCTCGACCCCGGCGACCAGGCCCTTGTCGACGAAATGATGGTGGCCCTTGTGGCTGCCCTCGCCGCTGTCTTTCTTGGTCAGCTTGATGCGGTTGCCCTCGACCTTGTCGACGGTGCCGACATGGACGCCGTCGGCGCCGATGACTTCCATATGCTCTGCGATGTTCTGCATGGGGGGATCCTTGGTTGGATCCGTCTCAACGCGCGCAGAGAGTTTGGGTTCGTATTCTTCTGTCATTCCGGGCCTGGCCCTTCGGGCCATCCCGGAATGACCATGCCGATGGAGCTGCGATTAAATCAGCGGCGCCTTCGATGACGCATGGTGATTGACGATCTTCCAGTCGCCGTCCTCGCGGATGATGACCCAGCTCATCTTGACGACGAGATCAGGCCGCTCACCGGCGAGATCGAAGGTGATGGTCGCGCCCATGTTGATCAGATCCGGCCCCGCGTGCGCCGCCTGCACCTCCGAGAACGCCGCGCTGGGCCTGCGCCAGCGTGGCAGGCCGTTGAAATAATCGGCGACACCGTCCCTGCCCCGATAGAGCTTCGGGTTGGAGCCGAAGAAGAACGCGTTGTTCGAATACAGCGACGACAGCGCCGCCGCATCGAGCGTCGCGAAGCCGGAGCACCATTTCGCGATGATGGCGGAAACGATGGCGTCGGCTTCACTACTCACTGTCATCAGCCCTTGGCAACTTCCTTCGCGAACGTATCGCGCAGGCCAATGGTGCGCGAAAACACCGGCTTGCCGGGCGTCGAGTCCTTGTCGCGCACGAAATAGCCCTGGCGTTCGAACTGCATCGGCTCGGTCGCATTGCTCTCGGCAACAGATGCCTCGACCCGCGCATCACTGAGGATCTCCAGCGAGTTCGGATTGAGATCGGCAGCGAAATTCGAAGCGTCGGGGCTCGGATTGGCGAACAGCTGGTTGTAGATGCGGATTTCCGCGGGCACGGACGTCGCCGCCGGCAGCCAGTGCATGGTCGCCTTGACCTTGCGGCCGTCGGGCGCATTGCCGCCCTTGGTCGCGGGATCGTAGGTGCAGCGCAGCTCCACCACCTCGCCCTTGTCGTTCTTGATCACACCGGTGCACTTGACGAAATAGGCATAGCGCAGCCGCACCTCGTTGCCCGGCGACAGGCGGAAGAACTTCTTCGGCGGGTTCTCCATGAAGTCATCCTGCTCGATATAGAGCTCGCGACCGAAGGTGATTTTTCGCGTACCTGCCGAGGGATCATCCGGATGGTTGATCGCCTCGAGTTCCTCGGTCTGCCCTACCGGATAGTTCTCGATCACGACCTTGAGCGGCCGCAAGACCGCCATGCGGCGCTGCGCGGTGCGGTTCAGCTCCTCGCGGATACAGAATTCGAGCATGCCGACATCGACCACGCTGTTGGCCTTGGCGACACCGATCCGCTTGACGAACTCGCGCAAGGCCGCCGGCGGCACGCCGCGGCGGCGCATTCCCGCCATGGTGGGCATGCGCGGGTCGTCCCAGCCCGCGACATGGCCGTCGCGGACGAGCTGGGTCAGCACGCGCTTGGAGAGCAGCGTGTAGGTCAGATTGAGCCGCGCCATTTCGTACTGGTGCGGCTTGGACGGCACCGGCAATTTCTCGATGAACCAGTCGTAGAGCGGCCGATGATCCTCGAACTCCAGCGTGCAGATCGAGTGCGTAATGCCCTCGATCGCGTCGGACTGGCCATGGGCATAGTCGTAGCTCGGATAGATGCACCACTTGGTCCCGGTGCGCGGATGGTGCGCATGCAGAATGCGGTACAGCACGGGATCGCGCAGATTGATGTTGCCCGAGGCCATGTCGATCTTGGCTCGCAGCACGCGCGCACCGTTGGGAAATTCGCCCGCCTTCATGCGGCGGAACAGGTCGAGGTTCTCATCCACGCTGCGGTCGCGGAACGGCGAGTTCTTGCCAGGCTCGGTCAGCGTGCCGCGCGAGAGGCGGATCTCTTCCTGGGACTGGTCGTCGACATAAGCGAGCCCGTCGCGGATCAGCTTCTCCGCCCATTCGTACAGGCGGTCGAAATAATCCGAGGCATAGAACAGGTTCTTGCCCCAATCGTAGCCGAGCCAATGCACGTCGGCCTGGATGGAATCGATATATTCCTGCTCTTCCTTGACCGGGTTGGTGTCGTCGAAGCGTAAGTGGCAGCGGCCCGGAAACTCCTGGGCGATGCCGAAATTGAGCGCGATCGACTTGGCGTGGCCGATATGCAGGTAGCCGTTCGGCTCCGGTGGGAACCGGGTCACGATCTCCTTGTACTTGGCCTGATCGAGGTCGGCCTGGATGATGTCACGAATGAAATCGCGCCCAACCTCAGTCGCCACCGGTTCTGTCATTACGAAAATCCTGTAGGGAAATCAGCGGTCCTTCTGCCAAATTCGCGTGGCCGCGCCAAGGGCCTAGGCAAGGCCTCGCGGGTCCGCTGACGGGCTTTAGTTATGTCCCGTTCCTGCTATACACCACCGCTTCCAATGCATAGGCCCTGCCAAGAATGACCGATTCCGTCGTCACGCGCTTTGCGCCCTCTCCGACCGGCTTCCTCCATATCGGAGGCGCCCGCACGGCGCTGTTCAACTGGCTCTATGCGAAGAAGCACGGCGGCAAGATGCTGCTCCGGATCGAGGACACCGACCGGGAACGCTCCACCGAGGCCGCGATCGGCGCGATCCTGGACGGGCTGAAATGGCTGGAGCTCGGCTGGGATGGCGACGTCATCTACCAGTTCAGCCGGGCCGCCCGCCACCGCGAGGTCGCCGAGCAGCTGCTCGCCGACGGCAAGGCCTATCGTTGCTACGCCACCGCCGAGGAGCTTGCCGCCATGCGCGAGAAGGCGCGCAGCGAGGGCCGCACCCGCCTCTATGACGGCATGTGGCGCGACCGCGATCCGGCAACCGCGCCGGCTGACGTCAAGCCGACAATCCGCCTGCGCGCGCCGCAGACCGGCGAGACCGTGATCGAGGACCAGGTCCAGGGCCGCGTGGTCTGGCAGAACGAGAATCTCGACGACCTCGTCCTGCTGCGCGGCGACGGCAACCCGACCTACATGCTCGCGGTGGTGGTGGACGACCACGACATGGGCGTCACCCACGTCATCCGCGGCGACGACCATCTGATCAACGCCGCGCGCCAGAAGCAGATTTATGATGCCATGGGCTGGGCGCTGCCGAACATGTCCCACATCCCCCTCATCCACGGCCCGGACGGCTCAAAGCTCTCCAAGCGCCACGGCGCGCTGGGCGTCGATGCCTACCGGGCCATGGGATACCTCCCGGCAGCGCTCCGCAATTACCTCGTCCGGCTCGGCTGGAGCCATGGCGACCAGGAGATCTTCTCGACCGAGGAGATGATCGCCGCCTTCGATCTCGCCAGTGTCGGCCGCGCCGCCGCCCGCTTCGACTTCGCCAAGCTGGAAAACCTCAACGGCCACTACATCCGCCACGCCGACGATCAAGCGCTCTTGAAGATGTTCGAGGACGTGCTTGACCACGTCGTGCCCCCCCGCGACGAGATTAAAGCCAAGTTAAACGACATCACGCGCGCGCAGCTCCTCAAGGCGATGCCGGCCCTGAAGGAGCGCGCCAAGACGCTGCTCGAGCTGATCGACGGCGCCTATTTCATCTTCGCCGACCGGCCGTTGCAGCTCGATCCCAAGGCAGCCGCCCTGCTGACGCCTGACAACCGCAAGCTGATCGGCCAGCTTCATTCCGCGCTGGAGAATGTCGAGACCTGGAGCGGCGCCACCACGGAAGCCGCGCTGCGCGCCTTTGCCGAGAAAAATAGTCTCAAGCTCGGCGCCGTCGCCCAGCCTTTGCGGGCGGCGCTGACCGGACGGACCACGTCGCCTGGTATATTTGAGGTTTTGGACGTGCTGGGACGCCAGGAAAGCCTCGCCCGGCTTAAGGATCAGGCTACGACGTAAGTAGGCTATGCAAGTGGCCATCTTGCAGCGCACACAGCAATAATATACCCATCTTGCCGCACATTCTGGAACATCCGGCTGCCCCATAATCTCCTTTGCGGGACACCGGCTCCGGCCCGTTTCACCACACATCGGGGACCTCTGATGGACGCCAAAGAAAGCCCAAAGACCGCCACGCTGACGGTCGGAAACAAGAATTTCGATCTCCCGATCCTCAGCGGCAGCGTCGGGCCCGATGTCGTCGATATCGGCAAGCTCTACGGCCAGTCGGGCCTGTTCACCTACGATCCCGGCTTCACCTCGACCGCGAGCTGCCAGTCCAAGATCACCTATATCGACGGTGATGCGGGCGTGCTGGAATACCGCGGCTATCCCATCGAGCAGCTCGCCGAGCACGGCGACTTCCTGGAGACCTGCTATCTCCTGCTTTACGGGAACCTGCCGACCGCCGCGCAGAAGAAGGATTTCGACTACCGCGTGACCCATCACACGATGGTGCACGAGCAGATGGCCCGCTTCTTCCAGGGCTTCCGCCGCGACGCCCATCCGATGGCGATCATGGTGGCCGCTGTCGGCGCGCTCGCCGCCTTCTATCACGACTCGACCGACATCAACGATCCGAAGCAGCGCATGATCGCGTCCATGCGCATGATCGCGAAGATCCCGACGCTGGCTGCGATGGCCTACAAATACACGGTCGGCCAGCCCTTCGTGTATCCGAAGAACTCGCTCGGCTTTGCCGAGAACTTCCTGAACATGTGCTTCGCGGTGCCTTGCGAGGATTACAAGGTCAGCCCGGTGCTGGCCGACGCGCTGGAGAAGATCTTCATCCTGCACGCCGACCACGAGCAGAACGCCTCGACCTCGACGGTGCGCATCGCCGGCTCCTCGGGCGCCAACCCGTTCGCGTGCATCGCGGCCGGCATCGCCTGCCTCTGGGGCCCGGCGCATGGCGGCGCCAACGAAGCCGCGCTGAACATGCTCTATCAGATCGGTACGGTCGACAAGATCCCCGAGTTCATCGCCAAGGTGAAGGACAAGAACTCTGAAGTCCGCCTGATGGGCTTTGGCCATCGCGTCTACAAGAACTACGATCCGCGCGCCAAGATCATGCAGAAGATGTGTCACGCCGTGCTCAAGGAAATGGGCCATGGCGACGATCCGATGCTGAAGGTGGCGCTCGAGCTCGAGAAGATCGCGCTCAGCGACCAGTACTTCATCGACCGCAAGCTGTATCCGAACGTCGACTTCTATTCGGGCATCACGCTGAAGGCGATGGGCTTCCCGGTCTCGATGTTCACCGTGCTGTTCGCGGTCGCCCGCACCGTCGGCTGGATCAGCCAGTGGAGCGAGATGATCGAGGATCCGCAGCAGAAGATCGGCCGTCCGCGCCAGCTCTACACCGGCGTCACCCGCCGCGACTACGTCGCGATCAACGATCGCAAGTAAGTCTGCAGCCAAAACGGCTTTCAAGACGGCGCCATCTCACGATGGCGCCGTTTTTGTTTGGCAAGACACAGAGAGAGCGAGCAAAGCACAGGGCAAGCCGATGCGGATCACGAACCCGGTGGACGGATGGCTGCAGGTGGTGTCCTGCTCGCCCTTCCCCGATGCGGCCGGAGAGACCGTGCTCGTTCCGCGCTGTGTCATCGACGGGGTGATCACGGCAGAGCGCCTCGCGGCGACAGCCGTGCGGTACGGCGGTTACGACGTCCCCAAGCCGAAATGGCCGCGCCCCCGGATGATGCTGCCTGTCACCGTGGACCTCGCCGATCCCCAGCGGTTCAGGATCGAATGGGATCAGGTGCCGACCGGGCGGGAAGCCGCCGAGCAGCTTGCGGAGCAATTGCGCGGCAACGTGCAGCCCGCCACGCCGAGCCGCCCGTTTCCCCTCGTCTGGCGCGAGGTGGAATATGCCGCAGCATCGTCAGCGGCGGTCAACGGCCTCACGGCGCAGCAGACGGAGATCGCGCTCGCCGGCGGCGCCGCAGCCCTGGGGCTCGTCCCGTCCATAGCGACCGTCTTGAGCGCGCGCGAGGCAGGACCGAGCAGCGCACCGGGCGGGACGTGGGACATCACCGTGCGGGTGAGCGATCCCAATGGCGGCCCGGACTGGGACGCTGTCACGCGCATGTCGTTCAGCAGTGCAAGTCGGCGCGAAAGCCGCACCGCTCCCGGCGTCGCCTTGCCTGTTCTGGTCGACCCGGACAATCGAAAACGGATCCTCGTCGACGTCGCGCGCCTGTCCTGACCTTGTTGCCACGCACAACAACAAGCCCATGCATCGCGCCGTCAAGCGCTTGACAGGCGAAACGCTCCGCGCGCAAATTCTTACACTAAGTAAGAATGACGACAGGGACGGACATGCCAGAGCAGCCGAGAAGTCGGCGGCAGACGCGCGCTGCCATTCTGACTCATCTGCTTCAGTCGGGCGGCTCGTTCCGGCCGCCGCTGGCGAAAGCCGTGCGGCTGTCCGAAGCGAGCCTGTCGCGCATCCTGTTCGACCTGAAGGCCGAAGGCTTGATCGAGGAGATCAGGCGCCCCGCCCCCTATGTCGGCGGTCCGACGGGTCTCGTCTCGCTTGATGGTTCGGTGGCGCTCGGAGCCGTTGAGCTGACCGGTCAGTGGCTCAGCGTCGGGGTCGGCAACTTCTCGGGTGAACTGCGCTACACTGAGCGTGTACCGCTGCCGACGGAGCCGACGACCGAGGCGGTCGGCCTTGTGTTTCGTGAAGCGCTGACATTGCTGCGCGACTGGACGCGGCGGCGGCGCATCAGGCTCGCACAGATCGGCGTCACCATTCCGGGGCTCGGCCGGCTCAGCGTATCAGGCAATCCGATCATCCCCTGTGACGTCGACCGCATCGGCGAGATGTTCGATGCCATGTTCGCGGACCTCCCCGTCGCCTTCACCAATTCGGTAGTGGCGCATGCCACCTTTCATCGCTACCGCACGGAAAACTATCCCTTCAGCGATGCGCATCTGTTCGTCTTCGTCGGCCAGGGCGTCGCGGGGACCTGGATGGACAATCCGGGCGAGGACGAAGCGCTGCAGCCGGTCGAGCTCGGTCATATGGTGTTCGAGGCCGGCGGCCCTCGCTGCCGCTGCGGTCACCATGGCTGCGTCGAAGCCTATACGTCGCTGCCGGCAGTGGCCGAGCTGCTGCGCACCACGGAGGCAGAACTGCTCCAACTTGGCAACGAGTGGGTGACCACGATCTCGCTGACACCGCGCGTGCGCCAGGAATTGCGCCAGCGGCTGTTCAGGCTTGGTCTTGCCATCGGCAACACGCTGAACGTGAAGCCCTGTCGCGGCGTTGCCGTCAGCGGCTGGCCATCGCTGCTCGCTGATGACGATCGCAAGGCCGTCATCGACGGGATCGATGCATGTCTGCTCGGTGGCCGGAAACTGGCGCAGGTGAACCTCGCTTTCGTGCCGCCCTCGAACGGCAACGATCCGCAATCGGCACTTGCCTTTGCCGCCTTCTGCCTGGCCAGAAGCGGCGGCATGCCGGCCGCATCGACGGAGGCCGCTTGAGATGAGCTAGGCAGCGTGCGGCTCGCGCACTCCAACAATAGCGCCAAATGGCGCAAACAACTTCACACCCGGGAGGAACTTGCCATGACGATCACAGTAACAAGGCGCCGTCTGCTCGCTGGTTCGGCTGCCGCCCTCGCTTTGCCCGCCTTTGCCCGCGCGCAAGGCGCGGTCACGCCGCGCCTGACCGCGATCTCGCAATGGTCCGCAGGCAGCGACGGCGCGGCAATCACCGCGCTCGGCAAGAAATTCGAGGAGAAGGGCGGCATCTGGCAGCACTCGCCCGTGCCCGGCTTCACCACCGAGATGATGAACAAGCTGCGCGCGCAGATCATCGCCGGCGATCCGCCCGCCTGCTCGCAGCTCAAGGGTCCGGAGATCGCGGCCTGGTCCAAGATCGCCCCGACCGTCGATCTCGACGCCGTCGTCGCGGCCGCCGGCTACGAGAAGGTGGTCGCACCCGATCTTGCAAAACTGCACAAGCCGGGCGGCAAGTGGATCGCGCTGCCGCTGCAGATCTACAGCACCAATATGCTGTTCCTCTCCAAGCGCGCGATGGACAAGGCCAAGGCCGACAAGGCCCCCGTCACCTGGGCCGAGTTCAACGATCTCGCCGAGAAGATGAAATCCGCGGGCGTCGCCTATCCCGTTGCCAACGGCGGCACCCGGCCCGATGATGGTCAGAAATTCGAGGCCGCCTTGGCGGGAATCAGCCCCGCTTCGTACCGCGCGGCCATCATGGATCTCGACAAGAAGGCGTTGGAGGGCCCTGAGATCAAGGCTGCGTTCACGCAGGTCCGCAAGATCGCCGATTGGATGGACCCCAATGTCGGCGCGCAGCATTTCTCGACCAATTTGAAGCGCTTCGTCGATGGCGACATGGGCATGATGATCATGGGCGGCTGGGCACAAGGCGTCTTGCGCAACGCCGGCTTCAAGTTCGAAGACTTCATGATCGCCCCCGGCCCTAGCGATAACGGCAAGCCTGTTTTCCTGTTGAATGCCGATGCCTTCATCTTCTGGCAACGCAAGGAGGCGGACCTGCAAGCCGGCCAGAAGCTGATGGCCCAGCTCGTGATGGATCCGGCGATCCAGACCATGTATTCGCAGATCACAGGGTCAATCCCCGTGCGCACCGACGTCGATCTGTCCGGCGAAGGCTGGTCGGATGGTCAACGGACGACCGCAGCGGCCCTGAAAGACGCGATCGCCAGCAACCAGGCCGTGCTCAGTCTCGCGCACAACATGGCGCAGGAAAACGGAATGACCGCGTCGATGATCGACGTGATCACCGAATATGTGAAGAACAAGACGATCAAGCCGGAGCAAGCGGCCACACGCCTTGCAGACGCCGTCGAGAGCGCACGTTGACCGACGCCATCTCGACACCAATGCATCCGGGCCGGCCGGCGACCTCCGACATGGTCCGCCGGCTGCCCGAATATCTGATGATCTGGGTCCCGCTGCTGTTGTCGGCGGCGCACCTCATTGCGTTTTCGCTGTGGACGATCTGGATCTCGTTCACCCCCTCCACGCTGGTCCCGGTTACGGGCTGGGTCGGTTTGCGCAACTACTCCGCTGTTGCGGCATCGCGGAACTGGCAGATCGCCCTCGACAATCTGCTGCTGTTTGGCAGCACCTTCGTGGTGCTGAGCTTGGCAACCGGCCTCATCCTCGCAATCCTGCTCGATCAGCGCATTCGCGGCGAGAACGTGCTGCGCTCCATCTTTCTCTATCCCCTGGCGGTGTCGTTCGTGGTCACCGGCACGGTCTGGAGCTGGCTGCTCAATCCCGGCCTCGGAATCCAGAAGCTGGTCCACGACCTCGGCTGGTCCTCCTTCCGGTTCGACTGGCTGATCGACCGCGACATGGCGATTTGGACCATCGTGATCGCTGCGATCTGGCAATCATCTGGCTTTGCCATGGCGCTCTTCCTGGCCGGCCTTCGGTCTGTCGACGCCGACCTGATCAGGGCCGCGCAGATCGACGGCGCCGGACCTGTCAGGATGTACCGGCGTGTCATCCTGCCGACGCTGTGGCCGATCACCGTCACCGTCATCGTCATCCAGCTGCAATTCGCGATTTCGACCTTCGATCTCGTCCGCGCGCTCACCAATGGCGGGCCAGGAATTGCGACCCAGCTGCCGGCGCTCGTCGTTTATGACCTGATGTTCCAGCGCAGCCTGCTCGGTCGGGGAGCGGCGGCGGCAGTCCTTATGCTGCTCATTCTTCTGGGGGTGCTGCTGCCCTACGCGGCATGGCGTTATGTCCAGCGGCGGCGAACAATCCATGCGTGAGCGAACCTACGCCCCGAGCCGGATTCTGATCTATCTCGTCGTTTCGCTGATCGCTGCAGCATGGCTCGCGCCATTGGCTGTCGTCGTGCTGAACTCGCTCCGCACCAACGAGGAGATCGCGCAAGGTTCGATGATCGGCTGGCCGCAGCACTTCGCCTGGAGCAATTATGCCGCCGCCTGGAGCGGCTTCTGCGTCGCCGAGACCTGCGCCGGCATCCGGCCCTATATGTTGAACTCCGCACTGGTGACCATCCCCGCGACCATCTTCTCCACCCTGCTTGGTGCTGTCGCCGGTTACGCCGTGTCGCTCTGGCGCTTTCGCGGCGACAGTTGGATCTACGGGATCGTCACGCTCGGCATCTTCCTTCCGCAGCAGATGCGTTTGCTGCCCTGGACCATCGTGCTGCGCGATACAGGCCTGATGAACACGCTCACAGGCCTGGTCCTGATCCACACGATCCAGGGACTCTCCTTCACCACCCTGTTCTGCCGGAACTACTATGTCGCCATCCCTCATGAGCTGATCAGGGCCGCACGCATCGATGGCGCCGGCTTCTTCCGCGTCTTCTGGCGCATCATCCTGCCGCTTTCCCCGCCGATCCTGGTTGTCACCGTGGTCTGGCAGTTCACGCACATCTGGAACGAGTTTCTCTATGGCGTGACCTTCACGACCGGCCAGCAGCAGCCGGTCACGGCTGCGCTGATCGCGCTGTCGGCCGCGGTCGCAGACATTCCTCAGCATGGCGTGCAGAGCGCCGCGGTGATCATCGCCGCCCTGCCGACCCTGCTGATCTACCTCTTCGGCGGCAGGTACTTTGTTCGTGGCCTGACCGCCGGCGCCGTAAAATGATGGATTTGCCATGACAGCCCTGAGCATTCGCGCCTTGTCCAAGCGCTACGCCAATCTGGAGGTGCTGAAAGGCGTCGACCTCGACATCGAGAGTGGCGAATTCACCGTCCTGGTCGGTCCGTCCGGCTGCGGCAAGTCCACGCTGCTCAACATCGTCGCCGGGCTCGATCACGCCAGCGACGGCACCGTCGAGATCGGCGGGCGCGTGGTCAACGACGTCCCGCCCAAGGACCGCGACATCGCCATGGTGTTCCAGTCCTATGCGCTGTATCCCTCGATGACGGTGCGCCAGAACATCACCTTCGGCATGGAATGCCGCCACGTCCCGAAAGCCGAGCAAGAGAAGGCCCTGGCAAATGTTGCCAAGCTGCTCCAGATCGAACCGCTGCTCGGTCGCAAGCCATCGCAACTATCCGGCGGACAGCGCCAGCGCGTGGCGATGGGGCGGGCGCTGGTGCGTGATCCCCTGCTCTTCCTGTTCGACGAGCCGCTCTCCAATCTCGACGCCAAGCTGCGCGTCGAGATGCGCATGGAAATCAAGCGGCTGCACCAACGCATCGGTGCCACCATCATCTATGTCACCCACGACCAGATCGAGGCGATGACGATGGCGACGCGGATCGCAGTGATGCATCGCGGCGTCGTGCAGCAATTCGCCGACCCCGACACCGTGTACCGCTATCCTGCCAATCTGTTCGTCGCCCGCTTCATGGGCTCGCCGCCGATGAACACAATGCCGGCAAGGCTCGAGTCCGACACGAGCGGGCCTGTTGTGGTGATCGGCGCAGGCCGGCCGGACGAGGTACGCCTGCGCCTGCAGGGCTATGAGGCGGCGGCATCCTATGTCGGCCGCGAGGTGGTGCTCGGAATCCGGCCGGAGTGCATCGCCGAGGGCGACCGCGTGTTCTCCGGCGCCGTAGGCACGCCTGTCATCGTCACCGCGCCGGTCGAACTGGTCGAGCCCACGGGCGCCGAGACCATCGTCCTGCTGCGGCTCGGCGGCGAGCCGGCACAGGCACGCATCTCGCCGGACATCCGGCCCACACCCGGCGCCACCGCTTCCTTTGCGCTGGACACGCGCCGTATCTGCCTGTTCGACCCCGAGACGGAGCGACTGATCGCATGACCAAGACGACCTATGCCGGCCTTAGGGATCGCGTGGTGCTGATCACCGGAGGCGCCAGCGGCATCGGCGCAGCCTTCGTGCGCGCCTTCGCCGCTCAGGGATCCCACGTCGCCTTCCTCGACATCGATGCGCAGGCTGGCGGAGCGCTGGCGCAGGACGTCGCGAAGACCTCGCCTGCCGCGCCGCTATTCGTGCCCTGCGACCTCATGGACATCGATGCCTTGCGCGCTGCGCTGGCGAAGATTCACGCATCACTCGGCGATACCGCGGTGCTTGTCAACAACGCCGCCAACGACCAGCGCCAGGTGCTGGCAGACGTGACGCCGGCGGACTTCGACTGGACGATTGGCGTCAATCTGAAGCACGTCTTCTTTGCCGCGCAAGCCGTGGTGCCGCAGATGCAGGCGCGGGGCGGCGGCTCGATCATCAACATGTCATCGGTGGCCTGGATGCGCGGCGCGCCGGCGCTGCCGGTCTATGCCGCAGCGAAGGCTGCAATCGTCGGCTTCACCAACTCGCTGGGCCGCCGGTTCGGCGCCGACCGCATCCGTGTCAACGCGATTGCGCCGGGGATGGTGATCACCGAGCGGCAGCGCAAGCTGTGGTATCCGGACGAGCGGCAGATTGCCGAGCTGCGCACGCGCCAAGCCATTCCCGATGCGGTGACGCCCGAGGACATCGCCGACATGGCCCTCTATCTTGCGTCGGACGCAAGTCAGCGGATTACGTGCCAGTGTTTCCGGGTCGACGGCGGGCTCGCCTAGCTCGCGCGTCGCTTCCGCATCGTCGCGAGCACGATGTCGGCGGCGAGCACGCTCGGCGATTTGTTACCCGTCGACATGATGGTGTCGAGCCGCGCGAAGGCCTCGACCTGTTGCCGGCGCATCGGCGTATCCGTCAGCACCTCGGACAGCGCGCCGGCAAGCTTCTCCGGCGTGCAGTCTTCCTGCAAGAATTCGGGGATGACGTCCTTGCCAATCACGAGATTTGCCAGGATCACCGAGGACACCTGGATCGCCCGGCGCAGGATGAAGGCCTCCATCGCGCCGACGCGATAGGCCGTCACCATCGGGATGCCCGACAGCGCCAGCTCCAGCGTCACCGTGCCGGACTTCGCCAGCGCCGCGCGCGCGATCCGGAACGCTGCGCGCTTCTCGGTTTCGCCGACCACGATCTGCGGCTTGACTGGCCAACGCGCCACGCCCGCGCGGACGGTGGCTTCGAGATGCGACATGGTCGGCAGCATCAGTTCGAACGCGACGCCCGCGGCCTGCAACCGGCCGAGCGCCGCACCGAACAGGTCCAGATGATGACGGATTTCGCTGCGGCGGCTGCCCGGCAGCACCAGCAGCACCGGGGGCTCGCTGTCGCGGCGCTTCTGTTCGTTCGCATCAGGCCGCAGCGAAGACAATTGCTCGATCAGGGGATGGCCGACATAGCTGCAGGGCGGCCCCTTCAGCTTGCGGTATTCCTCCGGCTCGAACGGCAGCAGCCCGAGTACATGGTCTACATAGTCGAGCATGGCGCGCGCCCGGCCCGGCCGCCAGGCCCAGACCGAGGGCGAGACGTAGTCGATCACGGGAATTTCCGGGTTCTTCGCGCGCACACGGCGGGCGACGCGATGGGTGAAATCGGGGCTGTCGATGATGACGAGCGCATCCGGCGCGGCTTCCGTCACCGCGTCCGCAGTCTCCCGGATCAAGCGCAGGATCTTCGGCAACTGCTGCACCACCGCCGCGAATCCGACGATCGACAGCTCCTCGATCGGAAACAGTGTTTCGAGGCCCTCCCGCGCCATGGTACGGCCGCCGACGCCTACGAACTGCACGCCGTCGCCGAGGCGCTGGCGCAGCACCTTCATCAGCGCAGAGCCGAGCCGGTCGCCGGACTCCTCCGTGGCGATCAGGAATATCTTCCTGATGGGATCGCGCACCTGCATCACGCCGGCAGACCGATGATGAAGAGATATTTGGCGTCGGCGAGCGCGATCATTGCCTGCGGCTCGGCCGCAATGGTGTTGCCGGCGACGACGGCGATGCCCGCCAGGCCTGCCTTGGCGACCCCCTCGATGGTGCGCGGACCGATCGTCGGCAGGTCGAAGCGCAGGTCCTGGCCGCTCTTCGGCATCTTCACCAGCACGCCCCGGCCCGTGGCGGCGCGGATGCGCCCCTCCTCGCGCAGGCGCGCGACGCGCGCCAGCAGCGCATCGGTGCCCTCGATGTCCTCGACCGCCACGACGTGGCCATCGATCACCACGGCAGCCTGACCGATGTCGAACGGCCCGAGCGCGGCGAGCACCGCGCGCCCGCGCTCGATGTCGCTCTTGGCATTGTCGGCCGGCCAGGCGCGGCTGATGCAGCCCTCGGGCATCAAGAGGTCGGGCGCGACATCTCTGATGCCGACCATACGAAAGCCGTCCTGCTCGAGGATCCGTCCAACGCCGGAGAGCAGATGGTCGTCACCGCCGCGAAAGGCACGGATGACGTTGCCGAGCAATCGCAGCGTCTTGAAGTCGAAACGGATCTCGGTGAGCGAGGGCCGCACCAAGGTGCCGATGAAGATCAGGTCGCGACAGCCCTCCTCGCGGAACAGGCGCATGGCGCGGCCGAGCTGGCCGACCGAGATCCAGCGGTGGCGAAATTTCTCCACGAGGTCCGGATCGCAGGCCCCGCGCAGGGGAAACAGCACCGGCGTGATGCCGCGCGCGGCGAGCGACTCGGCGACCGCAAACGGCATCGCGCCGCCGCCCGCGACCACGCCGACCGGCGATGAAATCTCGGAAGCCGCCGATGTCATGTCCGCGGCCATTGCAGCATCACTTCTCGATGGTGGGCAGACAGAGCGGGCGCTTGCCCTTGCCGATGAAGCCGAGGATCTCGGCGATCGCGGGGTCTTCGCTCTCGAGGGGCCGCACGGACTCAAGCCGTTCAGCGAAGGTGCCCGGGCCATGGAAGAGCTTCTGGTAGAACGCCCGCACGGTCGCAAGCCGCTGCTTGGTGAACTTGCGGCGCTTCATCCCGATCAAATTGAGGCTCTCCAGCACCGCATATTGGCCGTTGGCAAGCCCGTACGGGATGATGTCGTCGCGCACACCCGAGAGGCCGCCGACCATGACGTAAGAGCCGATGCGGGTGAACTGATGCACCGCCGACAGCCCGCCGATATAGACGGCATCGCCGATCTCGCAATGGCCGCCGAGCGTCGCCGAGGTCGCGAAGATCGCGTTGTTGCCGACCACGCAGTCATGGCCAACATGGCTGTTGTTCATGAAGTAGCCGTCGTTGCCGACGCGCGTCTTGCCGCCGCCCTTGAGGGTGCCGACATTCATCGTCGTACCTTCGCGAATGACGTTGCCGGAGCCGATGTCGAGCGTGGTCGGCTCGCCCTTGTAGCTGAGGTCCTGCGGGGCGCCGCCGAGCACCGCAAACGGCGAGATCACACAGCCGTCGCCAACCGTGGTGTGGCCGATGATTGTGACCTGTCCGATCAGCTTGCAATTGGCCCCGATCCGGGCGTTGCGACCAATGATGCAAAAGGGCCCGATCTCGGTGCCCTCGCCGATCACGGCGCCGTCTTCCACCCGCGCGGTGGGATCGATCTTACTCATCAAGCGATCTTACTTATCAACAAGGTCTGACTATGTGTTGAACTTGCTAGGCTTTCCGCCTGTTAGCGCGACTGCGTCCGATCTGTCCAGTGACGTATGATCTCGGCATGTTTCAGACGCCAGCTAAACAGGACGCGCCGCTACATCAACGACTTCATCCAACACTTGAACGGGCAGCCCGCTGTCCTTAGTCGGTCAACATGGCTCCGACGTCGGCTTCGGCGACGATCTGACCGTTGACCTTGGCGTCACCGTGAAACCACCACATCGCCTTGCGCCGGCCGAGCGAGCGCATGTGATACTCGATGGTATCGCCTGGCAGCACCGGCTTGCGGAACTTGCACTTGTCGATGGTGAGGAAATACACCGCCCGCGGCTTCTCGGTGCCTTCGACCGACTTGATGCCGATGACGCCGGCGGTCTGCGCCATCGCCTCGATCATCATGACGCCGGGATAGACCGGACGTTCGGGGAAATGGCCCTGGAAGGCCGGCTCGTTGAAGGTGACGTTCTTGATGCCGATACCGCTGTAATCGGCCCGGATGTTGATCACCCGGTCGATCAGCAGCATCGGAAACCGGTGCGGCAGTGTCTGGAGGATCGCGTTGATATCCACCAGTTCGAACTTAACAGGAGATTCCTCAGTCATTCCCGTCCCTCATCCTTCGGATCGGTCTTGCTGTCGCGCACCAGACGCTCCACCGCGATGATCTCCTTGAACCATTGTTTGGTCGGCTTGGCGAAATGGCCGCCCCAGCGTCCCCCCGGCGGGATGTCGTCCTTGACCGCGCTCATCGCCGTCACCTGGGCTCCATCGCCGATCTTGAGGTGATTGTTGATGCCAACCTTCGCTCCCAGCGCCACGTTGTCGCCGATGGTCAGGCTGCCCGCGAGCCCGATCTGGGCCGCCAGCAGACAGTGCCGACCGATCGTCACATTGTGGCCGATCTGGACCTGATTGTCGATTTTGGTGCCCTCACCGATCACGGTATCGCGCAGGGAGCCGCGGTCGATGGTCGTGCCGGCACCTACCTCGACATCGTTCTGGATCAGCACCCGCCCCGTCTGCGGGACCTTCAGGTGGCCCTCAGGGCCGAAAAAGATGAAGCCGTAGCCGTCCTGGCCGATCGAGCAGCCGGGATGGATCAAGACATTGTTCCCGATCAGCGCGCACTGGATCACCGTGCGGGCGCCCACATTGCAGTCGCGGCCGATCTTGACGTTCGGGCCGATCACCGCGCCGACGCCGACCACCGTGCCGCTGCCGATCTCGGCATACGGGCCGATTACCGCGAGCGGATCGACGATGACGCCGTCCTCCAGACGGGCCGAGGGATCGATGATGGCCGACGGGGCGATACCGTCATTGCCGACCGAGGATTGCGGCCTGAGCGCATCGCCGTGCCATTCCCGGGCAATCCGGACGAAAGCGCGAAACGGCTGCGACGCCCGCAGCACCGCCACATGCGCGGGCACCTCCGCCTCGAAGCGCGGGCTCACCAGGCAGGCCCCGGCTCTGGTGGCCTTGAGCTCGCGCTTGTATTTGAGGTTGTCGAAGAAAGCCAAATGCATCGGGCCGGCTTCGTCGAGCGAAGCCAGACCCGTGATGACATGATCGCCCCTGGTCGGGTCGACCAGTTGCGCCTTGGTCAGCGCGGCAATGTCAGCCAGCGTTGAGGCCGGCGGTTTTGTGAAGAAGGTCGGCTGCGCCATTCCACCCCGTCGCGGTCCGGCTTCGGCATGAAGCGGCTCCGCCGCATCATGCCTTATCTCACGGATTGAGCACGATCTTTTTGGTCGCCGGCCCCAGGGAATTCCCGACGGGAATGCCGAGGCGGCCGGATCATGTCCTGCTGATCGAACTAGAACGTCGTGCCGCCGCCGAACCGGAACTCCTGCACGCGGTCATACTTGCCCTTGGTCAGCGGCACCGCGTAGTCGAAGCGCAGCGGTCCGAACGGCGAGGCCCAGATCAGGCCGACACCGACCGACGACCGGATGACCTTGCTGTCGTCGTAGATCAGGCCGGTACAGGTGCCAGGCGTGGCCGGGTTGGTCGTCGACGGCGTACAGGACGAGTTGGCCGGCGTGGTCGTTTCACCGGTCAGCGCCCACGTGGTCGGCCCCTTATAGTCATACAGGCCACCGGCGTCGGCATAGACGGCGCCCTTCAGGCCCACTTCCTTGGGCAGGAACCAGAACGGCATCTGCAATTCGAGCGAAGCGCCCCAATATTTGGTGCCGCCGAGCGCGTCCTGCGTGTCGTAGGGGTTGATGTCGCGCGGGCCGATGCCGTTCGGCGCGAAGCCGCGGACGAGGTTCGGCCCCATCTGGAAGTGATCCAGCATGCGCAGGTCGCTGTTGCCGACCTTGTTCAGGATACCGCCCTGAAGATGGACGAGGCCGACGAGGTCAGACACCAGCGACTGGTAGTACTTCGCGTCCGCGACGGTCTTCAGGTAGGAGACGTCGCCGCCGACGCCGGCGAAGTCCTGCTTGAAGTCGATCAGCAGGCCGTCGGTCGGGTTCTTGTTGTTGTCGAGCGTGTTGTAGGTCAGCGAGTAGCCGAGCGCCGAGGTCAGAGTCTTGCCGTTCGCCAGCTCCTTGCGGACCGGCAGCGAGGCTTCGCCGTCGCTGTAGCAGCCGAGGCCGTTGGTCGAAGTCAGGTCGATCGGCGGGGTCTGCGAGGCCGCAAAAGCCGGGCTCGGGTTGAAGGCCGAACCGGCAACGTTGTTACAGTTCGCCAGGTAGGACGGCAGCGAGATTTCCTGCTGGTAGATCGAGTAGCGCAGCTGCAGCGCCAGATCTTCGCGCAAGGAGAAGCCGAGACGCGGCGAGAAGCCCAGCGTCTTGGTGCCGTAGGAGATGTAGCTGTTGGACAGCTGCTGGCGCTGATAGAGGTCGAGGCCCAGCGCGACGCGGTAGTCGAGCAGATACGGCTCCACGAACGAGAGCGAATAGCCGCGGGCGTACTGGCCGTAGGTGACCGACGCCTTGGCGAACAGGCCGCGGCCAAGCAGGTTGCGCTCGGAGACCGAGACTTCGGCGAGCGCACCGTCGGTGGTGGAGTAACCGCCCGAGATCGAGAAGTCGCCGGTCGATTTCTCTTCGAGGTCGACGATCAGAACCACGCGGTCGCTCGATGAGCCCGGTTCGGTCGTGATCTTCACGGTCTTGAAGTAGTCGAGGTTCTTCAGGCGGCGTTCGGCGCGGTCGACCAGCGCACGGTTGTAGGCGTCGCCCTCGGAGATGTCGAACTCGCGGCGGATCACGTAGTCGCGCGTGCGGGAGTTACCGCGGATGTTGATGCGCTCGATATAGGTGCGCGGACCCTCGTCGATATTGAAGACGACGGAGACGGTGTGCGCATCGAAATTGCGGTCGCCGCCCGGACGCACCACCGCGAAGGCGTAGCCGCGGCGCGAGGCCTCGATCTGCATCTCCTCGACCGACTTCTCGACCGATTCGACGTTGTAGAGCGAGCCGATATTGACCCGCGAGAAGCTGCGCAGCGAGCTCGCGTCGAAGTTCGGGATGCTGGTGCGGAAATCGACGGTCCCGACGCGATACTGCGCGCCCTCCTCGATCTTGAAGGTGACGTTGAAGCCCTTCTTGTCCGGATCGTATTCGGTGAGCGCGGCGACGACCTGAACGTCGGCGAAGCCGTTCTTCAGGTAGAAACGGCGAATCAGGTCGCGGTCGGCCTCGACGCGATCCGGATCGTAGATGTCGCCGCTCGAGAGGAAGCTGAGCAGATTCGATTCGTGCGTCTTGATGACGTCCCGGAGGCGATAGGACGAGAACGCGTTGTTGCCGATGAACTCGATCGACTTGACGCCGGTCTTGGCGCCCTCGTTGATCGTGAAGACGAGATCGACGCGGTTGTTCGGCTGCTCGATGATCTCGGGCACGACGGTCACGTCATAGCGGCCGGAGCGGCGATAGATCTCGGCGATTCGCAGCGTGTCCGACTGCACCATGGCGCGGGAGAAGGTGCCGCGTGCCTTGGACTGGACTTCGGCGGTGAGCTGCTCGTCCTTGATCTTCTTGTTGCCCTCGAAGGCGATGCGACCGATCACCGGGTTTTCCACCACGGAGACGACGAGCTGGCCGCCGGCGCCGCGGTTGATCTTCACGTCCTGGAACAGGCCGGTCTCGATCAGCGCCTTGAGGCCGTCATCGATGGCGCCCTGATCGAGGCGGCCACCGGGGCCAGGCTTGAAATAGGAGCGGATCGTCTCCACCTCGACGCGGCGATTTCCTTCGACGGAAATCGACTGCACGGTCTGAGCGAGCGCAGACGAAGACACCAAAACAGCCCCAACCGGGGCAACCACCGGCGCGCCGAACATGATCAGGGTTGCGAGCAAGCCCCCCCGGAGTCGCAGTCCAAACTTCATGCGCAACGCGCCCTTATCAACTTACCAGACCCAACCCCAAAGCCGGTCTGGGAGATTCCCCAAGTTCTAGCCGCTTGTAGCCAATTTCCCCGACGCCGCAAACGGCCGAGCGCGCCGTAATTTCAATTTCGTTCCAAGACGTTGCCCAACAGCAACGCCACAAAAAAGCCCCTATCAGGACCCCGGCAATCGCAGGATGTCGTTATAGGCTGAGAACACCATCAGCATCAGCACCAATGCCAGCCCGATTCGGAACCCGATCTCCTGCGTCCGCTCGGACAGCGGACGACCGCGGACCACTTCCGCCGAATAGAACATAAGGTGACCGCCATCCAGCAGCGGGATCGGGAACAGGTTCAACAGGCCGATCGAGACCGACAGAACGGCGCAGAGGTTGATCAGGAACTGCAATCCGGCGTTGGCCGCCTGCCCCGACATCTTTGCGATGCCGATGACGCCGCTGACCTCGCTTGGATTGCCGGCCCCCGTGAACAGCGAGCCCAGGAACTTGAAGGTGCTGGTGATGATGAACCAGACCTGCTCAACCCCGATCTTGAGCGCCTCGCCAACGCCAACCGGCGCGGTCGAGACCTCGCCCGCCTGGGACTTGTGTTCGACGCCGAGCACGCCGACCTTGTGGCTGTTGCCGAACGGATCCTTGCGCTCGAGCAGCGCCGGCGTCGCCGTCAGCGACACCACCGCGCCATCGCGCTTCACCTGGAAAACCAGAGCTGAACCGGCGCTCGTCGCGACGATTCGCTGCATGTCGGCAAAGCTCTCGATCGGCTTGCCGTCGATCTCAACGACGACGTCGCCGATCTTGAAGCCGGCGGCGGCTGCCGCGCCCTCGGCGACGACGCCGTCCACGCGCGCGATCGTGCTCGGCTTGCCGTAATACAGGGCCATGCCCGCGAAAATCAGGGCGCCGAGGATGAAATTGGCGACCGGACCGGCTGCGACGATGGCCGCACGCGGACCGACCTTCTTGTGGTGGAAGCTGCCGGCGCGCTCCTCGGCCGTCATGGCCGCGAGGCTCTCGGCCGATGGCGTAGAGGCCTCGCTCTCGTCACCGAAGAACTTGACGTAGCCGCCAAGCGGGATCGCCGAGATCTTCCAGCGGGTGCCGTGACGGTCGTTGAAGCCAACAAGCTCAGGCCCGAAGCCGAGCGAAAAGGTTAACACCCGCACGCCGGCCCAACGCGCGACCAGAAAATGGCCGAGCTCGTGGAAGAACACGACGATGGTCAGGACGAACAGGAAAGGGACCACGTAACCGAGGAGCCCATGGCTCAACGTATTGAAACTATGGGTAAAAAAGTCGATCATCGAATTCCCTCATCCAGCGCCGCAAGGCCCTGGCACCGAACCATCTAGGATGCCTTTAAGGCAATTTGAGGCAATAGGGCGGCAGCTTTATTTCGCGAAACATGGTCAACGTTTATTGCATCATCCGCTGACGTCATCGGGCCGTGGTTCCCGCCCCGGATCCAGTCCTCGAGCGTCGCCTCGACCAGCCGGGCAATCGCGCCGAACCGGATCTTGCCGGCGATGAAGGCTGCGACCGCGACCTCGTTGGCGGCATTGTAGACCGTGGTCGCCCCCTTCCCGTGCCGGAGCGAATCGAAGGCCAGGCGCAGCCCGGGGAACCGCTCGAAATCGGGCGCCTCGAAGGTCAGCTGACCGATCTTGGCGAGATCGAGCTTGGCCGCCGGTCCCGTGATCCGGTCGGGCCAGCCCAGGCAATGGGCGATCGGGGTGCGCATGTCGGGCGAGCCGAGCTGGGCCACCACGGAGCGATCGGAGAACTCGACCATACCGTGGATGATCGACTGCGGATGCACCAGAACGTCGATCTCGTCCGGCGAAAGCGCGAACAGATAGGACGCCTCGATCACCTCGAGCCCCTTGTTCATCATCGAGGCGGAATCGATCGTGATCTTCTGGCCCATGCTCCAGTTCGGATGCTTCAGGGCTTGCTCGAGCGTCGCCTGCTCGATGTCGGTGCTCTTCCAGGTCCGGAACGGGCCGCCCGATGCGGTGATGATGACGCGAACCAATTCGTCGCGATTGCCCGATGCCAGCGCCTGAAACAACGCGTTGTGCTCGGAATCGGCAGGCAGGATGCAGGCGCCCGCCTTCGCCGCGCGTTGCATGAAGAAATCCCCGGCGCAAACCAGGCATTCCTTGTTGGCGAGCGCGACATGCGCGCCGCGATCGACCGCAGCCAGCGCCGGCTTCAATCCGGCTGCGCCGCTCACAGCGGCCATCACCCAATCGGCCGGACGCGCGCCGGCTTCGATGACCGCGCTTTCGCCGGCGCCGCATTCGGTGTCCGTGCCCGCGAGTGCGGCCTTCAGATCGGCGAGCTTGGTGCTGTCCGCGATCGCGACGAAGCGCGCGGAAAATTCCTTCGCGAGCTTGGCCAGCGCGTCGACATTGCTGTTCGCGGTCAAGGCTTCGACGCGATAGCGCTCGGGCGACGCGCGCAGCAGATCCATCGTGCTGTCACCGATCGAGCCGGTGGCGCCGAGGACCGTGACGCTGCGAATGTCGGACGCAGCAAGCTTGTTGTTACGCAAAGGGACTGCGCTCATATCCTCACCAAACCATAAGACCGCTTCCGGCGCTATGCACACCATGGCGGAGAAAGCCGATCATCCATGCCACCAGGATGGCGGCGACAAAGCCGTCCAGGCGGTCCAGAAGCCCGCCATGGCCAGGAATTAAGTGACTGGAATCCTTGACGCCGAAGCGTCTTTTCACCGCGGATTCGAACAGATCGCCAGCCTGCGATACCACCGACAGGATGGCGCTGACGAGCAGCAGCGGAACTGCCTTTCCGATACCGAAGGCTGCAAACCCCGATGCAACCGCAAGGCTTGCTGCAAAGCCGCCGACCGCGCCGGCCCAGGTCTTCTTGGGGCTAACGCGCGGCCACAGCTTCGGTCCGCCGATGCTGCGGCCGGCGAAATAGCCGCCGATATCGGTCGCCCACACCACCAGCAGCACGAACATCAACGCGGCGAAACCGTTGACCAGATCCTTCCGCACCAGGATCGAGGCCAGCAGCGCCGCAGCTGCATAGGCAAATCCGGTCGCGGCCCACATGAACTTGCCGCGCGCGATCAGCGTGACGATCGCGCCGCCGACGCAGCCGACGACAACAGCGGTCTTGAGCGCGCCGGCGGCAACGCACAAGCCCATCATGGCGATGACGATCGTCCCTGCCCCGGTCAATGCGGTCGAGCCAGCTCCGACCACCATGAGCCATTCCGCGAACAGCCCGATCGACACCAGCGTCACGAGAAGTGCCCACGGCCAGCCCCCGACATAAGCGAGCACGATGGTGAGCGGTGCCAGCACCAGCGCTGCGAGCACGCGCATCACCAGATTGCTCGGGGCAGGCCTGGCGCCCGCCGGTGCGGCGTCGGGTTCGCTCACGAGGCTGATTTCGCGACCAGACCGCCGAAACGGCGCTCGCGCCTGGCGAATTCGGCGATCGCGCTTTCGAGTGCAGCCTTGTCGAAATCGGGCCAGTGCACCGGCACGAACACGAGCTCGCTATAGGCGGCCTGCCACATCAGGAAATTGGACAGGCGCTGCTCGCCGCTGGTGCGGATGATGAGATCGGGATCGGGAATGTCGGGCGCATCGAGATGGGCGCCGAGCGTATCGGCGTCGATCGTGTCAGGATCGCGCTTGCCGTCCGCGACTTCGCGCGCGAGCTTCCGCGCCGCTTTCGCGATCTCCTGCCGCGAGCCGTAGTTGAAGGCGACCACCAGCGTGAGGCGGGTGTTGTCGCGCGTCAGTTCCTCGGCCTCGTTGAGCAGCGCGCAGATGTCGCCCTCCAGCCCTTCGCGCTCGCCGATGATGCGCACCTTGACGCCGTCGCGATGCAGGCTCGCGAGATCGTTGCGGATGAAACGCCTGAGCAGACCGAAGAGATCGCCAATCTCGCTCGCCGGGCGCGACCAGTTCTCGGAACTGAACGAAAAGATGGTGAGATAGCGGATGCCGAGCTCATGCGAGGCACGCACCACACGGCGCAGCGCCTCCACGCCGCGGCGATGCCCCTCCGCGCGCGGCAGTCCGCGCGCGGCCGCCCAGCGCCCGTTGCCATCCATGATGATGGCGACATGCGCAGGCGCGTCGGACCGGTCGGGTCCTTCAGTTGCAGGCGCGGCGGCGTTGGGCATGGAAAAGAAGCCTTAGACGGTGAGGATTTCTTTTTCCTTGGCGGCCAGCAGCTGGTCGATCTCGGTGATGGTGCCGTCGGTGGCCTTCTGCACCTCGTCGGCGTGACGCTTCTGATCGTCCTCCGACATCTCGTGATTCTTCTCGAGCTTCTTGAGGACGTCCAGACCGTCGCGGCGGACGTGGCGCGCGGCGACCTTGGCGGCTTCGGCATATTTGTGCGCCACCTTGACGAGCTCCTTGCGGCGCTCCTCGTTGAGCTCGGGGATGCGCAGGCGCAGCACCTGGCCTTCGGTTGCCGGCGACAGGCCGAGATTGGAATCGACGATCGCCTTCTCCACCGCCTTGACCATCGACTTGTCCCAGACCTGCACCGAGATCAGGCGCGGCTCCGGCACGCTGACGGTGGCGAGCTGGTTGAGGGGCATGTGACTGCCATAGGCGTCGACCTGCACCGGATCGAGCATCGAGGCCGATGCGCGGCCGGTCCGCAGGCCGCCAAGCTCGTGCTTGAGCGAGGCGACCGCGCCCTGCATGCGGCGCTTCACTTCGTTGAGGTCGAAATTACCCGTGGCCATAACGTTTCTCCTTCAATAACCCGGCGACCTCACCGCGCCCTTCCTTGGGGCGCGCCAGATGAGCCGTCAGCCGGCGACGATCGTCCCGTGGCCGGCGCCGCGCAGAATCGCGCCGATCGACCCCGGCTCGGCGATCGAAAATACGATGATAGGCAGCGACGTCTCGCGGGCAAGTGCGAAGGCGGTCGCATCCATCACCTTGTAGCCGCCCTCGATCGCCTGCGAATGCGTCAGCCGGTCGAAGCGCGTGGCGGACGGATCCTTCTTCGGATCGGCCGAGTAGACGCCGTCGACATTGGTCGCCTTCAGCACCGCCTCGGCGCCGATCTCGGCGGCGCGAAGCACCGCCGTCGTGTCCGTGGTGAAGAACGGATTGCCGGTTCCACCGCCGAGCAGCAGGATCCGGCCCTCAGCCAGGTATTTGTGCGCCGCGGTGCGGGTGAACAGCTCGGAAACCTCGGGCATGACGAAGGCCGAGAGCGCCCTCGCCGGCGCGCCCTTGCGCTCGATCGTGGCTTCGAGCGCCAGGCAGTTCATCATGGTGGCAAGCATGCCCATGGTGTCGCCGGTCGGGCGCGACACGCCGCGCGAGGAGACCTCGACCCCGCGGAAGATGTTGCCGCCGCCGATCACCACCGCAACCTCGCATCCGAGCTGGCGGGCGGCGATCAGATCGTCCGCAACCCGGTCCATGGTCGGCTGATCGATGCCGAAACCCTGCTGTCCCGCGAGATACTCGCCGGACAGCTTGATCACGACGCGACGATAGACCGGATCAGTCATGAGCACTTCCCTTGTCCGGGCGCCGCTTCCGGCGGCACGCCGGAAGGAGTGTTCCGGCGCTTACTTCTTGCCGCTGGCCGCCGCGACCTCGGCCGCGAAGTCCGATTCCTGCTTCTCGATGCCCTCACCGAGAGCATAGCGCACGAAGCCGGCGATCTTCACGGGACCACCGACCTTGCCTTCGGCCTCCTTCACCGCCTGCGCCACCGACTTGCCGGTGTCGTGGATGAAGGCCTGCTCGAGCAGGCAGACTTCCTTGTAGTAGGTCTTCAGGCCGGACTCGACGATCTTCTCGATCACGTTCTCCGGCTTGCCCTGCTGGCGATATTTGTCGGCCAACACGTCCTTCTCACGCTTCACGACCGCCGGATCGAGGCCGGTCGGGTCGAGCGCGAGCGGGTTGGCGGCCGCGACATGCATCGCGAGCTGGCGACCGAGCGCGGCGAGCTCGTCGGCCTTGCCGGACGATTCCAACGCCACGAGCACGCCCATCTTGCCGGCGCCGTCGATGACCGCACCGTGGACATAGCTCGACACCACGCCCTGGCTTACTTCCAGCGAGGCCGCGCGGCGCAGCGTCATGTTCTCGCCGATGGTGGCGATCGCATCGTTGATCGCGGTTTCCACCGTGACGTCGCCCACCTTGGCGGCCTTGATCTTCTCGACGTCGGCGCCAGTGTCGAAGGCGACCTGGGCAACAATCTTGACCAGCCCCTGGAACTGGCCGTTGCGCGCGACGAAGTCGGTCTCGGAGTTGACCTCGACCACGACGCCCTTGTTGGCCTTGGTGAGCGCGCCGATGAGGCCCTCGGCGGCGACGCGACCCGACTTCTTGGCGGCCTTCGACAGGCCCTTCTTGCGCAGCCAGTCCTGCGCCGCTTCCATGTTGCCGTCGTTTTCGGTCAGCGCGGCCTTGCAGTCCATCATGCCTGCGCCGGTGGACTCGCGCAGATCCTTGACCATCGCAGCAGTGATCGTTGCCATTTGAAAATCCTTCTTGCCTGCCGGTTTGCCGCGGCGTGGCACCCAATTGCCCCGCCGCGGTCCATCTCAGGAATTCGCGTCAACAGAATGAAATGGCGGCCGGATCCAATCCGGCCAACGCATCGCTCGTCTTGACTATTCCGCTTCCGCGGTCAGCGCCTTGGCCTTGGCGACCCAGGCATCCGCGCGGCTCGGCAGACCGACTTCTTCGCCGATCGTGTGCGCGGTGTCGTGGTCGAGTTCGGCGAGCTGCCAGTAGTGGAAGATGCCGAGGTCGTTGAACTTCTTCTCGATCGCACCCGACACGCCCGGGAGCTTCTTGAGGTCGTCGGCGGTGCCGCGGGGACCGGCAAGGCCCTGGAAGCCGCTCGAAGACGCAGCCGGCAGCTCTTCGGCGACCGGACGAACCGAAGCGCCGATGTCGATCCCGGAATCACCCTGGGCGCGCGAGATGCCGTCGATCGCGGCACGCGCGATCAGGTCGCAATAGAGCGAGATCGCGCGACCGGCGTCGTCATTGCCCGGCACCACATAGGTGATGCCCTTCGGATCGGAATTGGTGTCGACGATCGCGGCGACCGGGATGTTGAGCCGCTGGGCTTCCTGGATCGCGATGTCTTCCTTGTTGGTGTCGATCACGAAGATCATGTCGGGCAGGCCGCCCATGTCCTTGATGCCACCGAGCGAGCGGTCGAGCTTATCGCGCTCGCGCTGGAGCGTCAGGCGCTCCTTCTTGGTGTAGGAATTGGCTTCGCCGCCGGCCAGCACTTCGTCGAGGTGACGCAGACGCTTGATCGAGGCCGAGATCGTCTTCCAGTTGGTCAGCGTGCCGCCAAGCCAGCGCGAATTGACGAAGTACTGCGCACAGCGCTTGGCAGCGTCCGCGACGCCGTCCTGTGCCTGGCGCTTGGTGCCGACGAACAGGATGCGGCCGCCCTTGGCAACCGTGTCGCTGACGGCCTGAAGGGCCGTGTGCAGCATCGGCACGGTCTGGGCGAGGTCGACGATGTGGATGTTGTTACGGGTACCGAAAATGAACGGAGCCATTTTCGGATTCCAGCGGTGCGACTGGTGACCAAAGTGCACGCCAGCTTCGAGCAGCTGACGCATAGTGAAATCGGGCAGTGCCATCGTTCTAATTCTCCGGTTGGTTCCTCCGGAAGCGTGTGAGCAAAACGGAGCGTTGTCGCCCCGGCTGCCACCGGACGGCCTTTTGAGCCATGCTTCCGTGTGAGATGGCGCGCTATATAGCGCCATTTCGGCCAGAAGCAAGGAAATAAGGGCCCTCCGGAGGGTGTTTTGGCACCCTCCTCCGCGCTACCCGCCTTTCAGGCCCCCGCTCCGGGGCGCGATACCTAGCACCTCGGCTGGTTGGGCGGGCATTTTTTCGCCGCTGGCGGCGGCGCAGGCGGCCGCGGCGGCGGGGCCGGCGGTCGCGGGGGCGCAACCGCGACCCGCGGCGGAGGCGGTGGCGCCGGGCGAGCCATGGGCGGCGGCGGCGCGGGCCGGGCAGCAGCCACAGGCGGCCGAGGCGGCGGTGGCGGCGCAGCCATCCGAGGCGGAGGCGCAGCCATCCTGGGCGGCGGCGGAGGTGTCGGTCTTGCGACCGCCTGGGGGTGCGGCGGTGGCGGTGGCGGCGGCCTTGTGACCTGCGCGGGGGGCGGTGTTGCAGGCCGCAGGCTCTGCGGCTTGATCGGCTCCCGCGTAGCGACCGGCGGAGAAGGCTGCGTCGGCTTCCCGTTGGTCACGTTCGTCGTGGTCACGCCCGGCTTGCCTGTCGGGGTCAGCTTGGTCTCGCCGGGCTTTACCGGCGCAATGGCCGTATTGGCGGGATTGGCCGTATTGGCATGCTCCGGGAAGTTCGGACGCGTTGCTCCGGTAGGCGGCGCATTTGACGGTGTCGTCTGTGGTGTAAGCTTGGCGTTGGCAGGCTGCGAGCTGCTGCCGGGTTTGGTGGTTGCGCCGCCGACGGGGTTCGTCGAGGACGTCGACGAAGACGTGCCCGTGGCCGCCGTTCCCGTCTGCGGCGCGCCCTTGATTGCGGGCGCGGTCTGGCCGGGCACGGGCAAGGAGTGGCCGGCTGGCGCACCGGCCTTCGTATCCGCTGTGCTCGGCGCGGTAGCCGTCACCGGACTGGTGGTCTTGCCTCCGGCCGTGGGTGCAACTGCGCTGCCGGTGACCGGCGCGCCGGGCGCTCCCGTCTTCGTCGTGGCATTGCCGGTTAAGGGAGCGCCGGCCGGACTTCCCGCAGCAGCGTTGCCGGTCGGCGTCGTGACTTGGCTCCTTGTCTTGAAGGCTGCCGCGCCGGCCTTCGTTGTCGGATCGACCGAAACCGTATTGGGGACCGGAGCCTTGTTGTCGCGAATCAAGGCCGCCTTTTGAACCACGGTCGGCGGCACAGCCGTCGTTGCCCCGGCAGGCTTTCCGGACGCTGCCACGGTCGCGTTGATGGCTGGATCACTCACCGCCGCTGCCGGTGCCGGTGCCGGCGCCTGGTTGATCACGTTGTTGATGATCGTGGTGTTATGGATGTTGTTGAAGATGATGTTGTTCGGCGGCGGCGCAACATAGACCGGAGGGCTGTAGAACGCCGGAATCGGCACGAACACCGGCTGCGGCAGCACGAACAGGCCGACCACGGGCAGCGGCGGCGGCAGCACCACGAAATCCGGCGGCGGCGGCGGGCAGAAATAGACCGGCGGCGGCGGTGGCGGCACGAAGTCGAACACGGGATCGCTGAAATACAGCACGGGGCGGTCGACATAGACGATCTCCTCCGGCGGCGGCGGCGGCACATCATAGTCCATCATCGCGAAAGTCGGCGGCGGCTCGAGCGGCGCGGTCAGGATCGCGAGCCGGCGCCTGGCATCGCCGGCATGCGGCCCGTGCGGATAGCGGCGCAGATACGACCAATAGGCGTCCGGCGTATCGGCGCGATAGGTCCGCCGCCAGGTGATCGCCTCGCGGCGCGCGGCCACGATCGCCATCACGCGCCTGGCCAAGGGATCGCCGGGATAGGCAGCGAGAAAGTCCTCATAGGCCGGCAGCGTGTCGCGCTCGAGCGCGGCCGCATAGGCGTCCTGCACACTGAGATCGCGGATCGGCTTGTTGCGGATCGCGGCAACCTGATCGGGCGCGGCCTGCGGCGGCGGGGCGTCTGGGGCACGCTCGAAGAAAGCGAATTGCGCGCTGATCTTCTGATCGTCCCACGGCACCTGCGCGCCCTTGGAGCTCTCATTGACGCGCAGGCGGACACGGTCGAACACCTCCGGCAGCGACAGCCCGCCGGTACGGATCATCTCGGCAAGCGACTGTGCATAGATGCCGTAGGGCCCCTGCTCTTCCGGCGCCACCGTGCCCGGCGCGGCGTTGAAGGCGATCAGCATGTTCGGATCGGGCTCGACTAGCGCCAGCCCACTGGCGATCGGCTGCTGGCCGCCCTCGATGAAGGGTTGCGCCCGTGCTGCGTCGAGCACGACGATGTTGGCCTTGAGTGGGATTGCGGCGAGCTGGCGGGTATAATCGCTGATGCGCAGCGCCTCGGTCGGAATGTCGGTGTCACGCGCGATGCTGGAATCGACCGGGATGAAATAGTTCTCGCCGGCAAGCTGCACACCATAGCCGGCAAGATAGATCATCGCGACGGTGCCGGGGCCCGAGGCCTGCGCCTTCTGGATGAAGTCGCGAAGGCTCTTGCGCAACGTGTCGCCGTCCAGATCGCGTGCGCCGACCACGTCGAAGCCCGCCGCCTGCAGCGTCTGCGCGATCAGGCCGGCGTCGTTGGCGGTGGTCGCCAGCGGCGCCTTGGCATAGGCGCCGTTGCCAACCACGAGCGCGATACGCTTTTCCTGCTGCTGCGCGCGCGCCGGAGCAATCAGACCTGCAGCAAGCAGGGTCGGTAAAAGGAAGCAGATGAAAACCTTGTGTGTCCCGCGCATGGCTGGCTTGCCCGTTATTGTTGTTGAGTGTCCACCACGCATGAGACGCGCGGCCGGCTGAACGGCAGTTGAACGAAAGGCTCGGATTGAGGCGACGGCGTGGCGCCCGCCCAAGCTCGCCGTCTTGCGTCAGCCCTACGTAAGCTTCAGTCTCTGCAAGCTTCAGTCTCCGTAAACCTCAGCCTTGCGCGATCAGATCCACCGTTCCGGTGCTGAGCCGGTAGATGCCGCCGACGACCTTCAGCTTGCCCTGGTCCACGGCTGGATTGAGGATCGGCGCGGCCGACTTCAGCTTCGCGACATTGTCGATCACGTTCTGCCGGATCGCCTTGTCCAGCACCTCCCCGCCCTTTTGCATCGCGGCCTTGGCGGCCGGCGCGATCGCATCGACCAGCGAGGGAATGTGTCCCGGCGGCGGCTTGTCGTCCTTGATCGCCTTCAGTGTCGCATCGACCGCGCCGCAAGCATCGTGGCCGAGCACGAGGATCAGCGGCGCGTTGAGCACGGCGACCGCATATTCCATGCTGGCGATGGTTTCGGTGCCGGCAAAATTGCCGGCAACGCGGCAGACGAAGAGATCTCCGCGCCCCGTATCGAAGGCGTATTCCGGGGCAATGCGGGAATCGGCGCAGCTCAGCACCGCCGCGAACGGATTCTGCCCGCCCGCCAGCGCCTCGCGCTCATGTTTGAAATCGTGGCGCCGCGTCACGCCGTCGACATAGCGCGCATTGCCGTCCATCAGCCGCTTCAACGCCGCATCTGGCGACAGCACGTTCTGCGGCTTGGGCGGCGGCTTGGTTTCCTTGGCGAGCGCTGCGCCGGCGAAAGCCAGTCCGAGCGCGGAGACAGTCAAATGAACGAAGGACCTCCGCGAAGACACGATGCCGATGTTGCGGTCTTGTACGTTGCGGTCTTGGACGCAATTCTCGCACATGATTTGATCCTCCCTCGCGGGGCCGCCTTTATCGATGCAGCGGCGATCGGGCCGCGCATCTTAGTCCACGGCCTGCAATTCGGCGAGCTTCGTTCGCGCGGTCGCCTCGTCCAGCGCGACAAGCTCGCCCGGCCCACGATTGGTTTCACCTGCCGTCGCGACGGAAACGACCGCAAGCCCCGCAAGGCCGCCTAGGATCGCTCCCCCCGTCGTGGCATCGTGTCGGGCACTGCTCTTGATGAGGTAGAAATGTGTCCGGCCGGATTCCATCACGATCTCTCGCTTGGTATCGCCGGGAAACAATGCCTCGGTTAGCAAAACCTCGTGCCGTCCGGCGGGACGATCGGCGTAGGCGTATTTCCCGGCGACGACTGTCCCGAGCGGCGCACCATCGAGTTTCACCTGGCAGCCGCAGATAGCCATGCTCAGGCCCTGCCGCTTGTCTTGCAAGAACACCACCCGCGACTCCCCCGCGCGCGGAGGCCCCACCTTTCGTGACACGGTAGCAAAATCGGTTCCGACCTGATCGCTGACACAGCCTGTCAGCATGGCACCAACGGCCAACAACACGCCCAATCGCAGCATCATGTACCCCACCCATTCCCCGGGGATGGATGCTAGCCAAAATCGGCGTCAGGTTGCAACAGCAACCCGACGTTGACGGCGCGATTTGCCTGGAACAGCGCTAGATCTGCTGCACGTCCACCACGCCCGCCACGGCCTTGATGGCGCCGGCGATCTGGGGCGAGACCTTGAAGCGGCCGGGCAGCTTCATCTCGACCTCGGTCTCGAGGTCGAGCATCATCACCAGCGAAACCTCGCCGTCGCCATTCGAGCGCGGCGCGATGCCGGGACTGCCGATCCTCGGCGCGGCACCGTTCGCGCCCGCGCCTTCCGGTCCGGCCAGGCGCTTGGCGATCGAATCCAGCGGCTTGGTATCGCGCACGAAGATGCGCAGGCCCTTCTGCGTCTTGGCCGCGGCGTCATCCAGCGGTTCGGCGTGCAGCACGCGAGCTCGGACGTCCTCGCCCTGCAATTCGGCGCCCAGCTGAAGCAGCACGGCCGCGGCCGGCTCCAGCACATCGCGATATTGCGCAAGGCCCTCGGAGAACAGCACCGCCTCGAAATGGCCCGTGGGATCGGACAGTCCCATGATGCCCATCTTGTTGCCGGTCTTGGTCCGCCGCTCCATACGCGACACCACTGTCGCCGCGACCTTGCCGGCGGTGGCGCCGGTCTTCACCGCGCGCGAGAATTCCGCCCATGACTGCACCCGCAGCCGCTTCAGCACGGTGGCGTAGTCGTCGAGCGGATGGCCCGACAGGAAGAAACCGACGGCATCGTATTCGCGGCGGAGTTTTTCGGCCGGGAGCCACGGCTCGATCTGCGGCAGCATGATGGTCGGCGCATCCGCCGACATGCCGAACATGTCGTTCTGGCCAATCGTCTCGGCCTGATGCGCGCGCTGGCACGCCGCCAGGATCGAGTCGGCCCCGGCGAAGACCCGCGCCCTGTTCGGCTCCAGCGAGTCAAAAGCGCCGGCGGCAGCAAGGCTTTCGATGATGCGCTTGTTGATCGCACGCGGATTGACGCGCGCGGCGAAGTCGGCGAGCGAGGTGAACAGCCCGCGCTTGGTCCGCTCCTCGATGATCTGGTCGATGGCCTGGATGCCCACGCCCTTCAGCGCGGCGAGCGCGTAGTAGATCGTCTTCTCGCCGACCTCGAAGGTCGCGCCCGAGCGGTTGATGTTCGGTGGCTCGACCTTGATGCCGAGGCGCTGCGCCTCGGAGCGGAATTCGGAAAGCTTGTCGGTGTTGTTGAGATCGAGCGTCATGGACGCTGCGATGAACTCCACCGGGTAATGCGCCTTCATATAGGCGGTGTGGTAGGACACCAGCGCATAGGCCGCCGCGTGGCTCTTGTTGAAGCCGTAGTCGGCGAACTTGGCGAGCAGTTCGAAGATGGTCTCGGCCTGCCCCTTCGGCACGCCGTTCTTCACCGCGCCGGCGACGAAGATGTCGCGCTGCTTGTCCATCTCGGCGCGGATCTTCTTGCCCATGGCGCGGCGCAAGAGGTCGGCGTCGCCGAGCGAATAGCCCGACATCACCTGCGCGATCTGCATCACCTGTTCCTGGTAGATGATGACGCCGAACGTCTCCTTCAGAATCGGCTCCAGCACCGGATGCAGATATTCCGGCTCCTCGTCGCCATGCTTGCGCGCGCAATAGGTCGGAATGTTCGCCATCGGGCCCGGTCGGTACAGCGCGACCAGCGCGATGATGTCCTCGAACCGGTCAGGCCGCATGTCGACCAGCGCGCGCCGCATGCCCTGGCTTTCAACCTGGAACACGCCGACCACCTCGCCGCGCGCCAGCATCTGGTAGCTCTCGGCATCGTCGATCGGCAGCGTGGCGAGATCGACATGGATGTCGCGCGGCTTGAGCAGCTTGCAGGCGACGTCGAGCACGGTCAGCGTCTTCAGGCCGAGGAAGTCGAACTTCACGAGGCCCGCTGGCTCGACCCATTTCATGTTGAACTGGGTCACCGGCATGTCGGATTTCGGATCGCGGTAGAGCGGCACGAGCTCGCTCAAGGGGCGATCGCCGATCACGATGCCGGCCGCATGCGTCGAGGCGTGCCGCGTCAGGCCTTCGAGGCGCTGGGCGATGTCGAAGGCGCGCGCCACGATCGGATCCTCATCGCGGAACGCCTGCAGTTTTGGCTCGCTCTCGATCGCGGCCGCGAGCGTGACGGGTGCCGCCGGATTCTGCGGCACCAGTTTGGTCAGCTTGTCGACCTGGCCATAGGGCATTTGCAGCACGCGGCCGACGTCGCGCAGCACGCCGCGCGCCTGCAGCGTACCGAAGGTGATGATCTGCGCGACCTGGTCGCGGCCATAGCGTTCCTGGACGTACCTGATCACCTCGCCGCGGCGGTCCTGGCAGAAGTCGATGTCGAAGTCCGGCATCGAGACGCGCTCGGGATTGAGGAAGCGCTCGAACAGCAGGCCGAACTTGATCGGGTCGAGGTCGGTGATGGTCAGCGCCCAAGCCACCAGCGAGCCTGCGCCCGAGCCGCGGCCCGGTCCGACCGGGATGCCCTGGCTCTTCGCCCATTTGATGAAGTCCGACACGATCAGGAAGTAGCCCGCGTACTTCATGCGCATGATGACGTCGAGCTCGAACGCCAGGCGCTTGTTGTAGTCCTCCTCGCTCGTGCCCTGCGACAGGCCGTGCACGCGCAGGCGGTTGGTGAGCCCCTCCTCCGCCTGCCGCTTCAATTCAGCCGCCTCGACCGCGGCCGCATCGGAGCTGCCGGCAGCGCCGACGGTGAAGAACGGCAGGATCGGCTTGCGCGTCAGCGGGCGGAACGAGCAGCGCTCGGCGATCTCGACGGTGGACGCCAGCGCCTCGGGAATGTCGGCGAACAGCACCGCCATCTCGGCGCGGGTCTTGAAGCGGTGATCGGGCGTGAGCTGGACGCGATCGGTCTCCGCGATCAGCCGGCCGCCGGCAATGCAAAGCAGCGCGTCATGCGCCTCATAATCGTCGGTCGATGCGAAATACGGCTCGTTCGTCGCGACCAGCGGCAGGCCTTTCGCATAGGCGATGTCGATCAGCCCGCTCTCGATCCGCCGTTCCTTGTCGATGTTGTGGCGCTGCAATTCGATGTAGAGGCGGTCGCCGAACAGACCGGCAAGACGCTCGCAGCGCGCGGCCGCAATCTCGGTCTGGCCGCTCGCAAGCGCGAGCGAGATCGGTCCGTCCGGGCCGCCGGTCAGCGCGATCAGGCCTTCGGTCTCGCCGTCGAACCAATCGAACTTGATGAACGGCGCATGGCTGTCGGGCGTTTCGAGGAAGGCCCGCGAATTCAGCCGCATCAGGCTGCGATAGCCGCGCTCCTGCGCGGCCAGCAGCACGACGCGCGAGGGCGGCAGCGCGTTGCGCGCATTGGGATCCTGGTCGCCGAAATCGACCGCCAGTTCCAGGCCGACGATCGGCTGGATGCCGGAGCCGGCCATCTTGTCGGAGAATTCGAGCGCGCCGAACAGATTGTCGGTGTCGGTCAGCGCCAGCGCCGGCTGGTGGTCCTTCTTCGCAAGCTCGGCGAGCTTGGCGATCTTGATCGAGCCCTTGAGCAGCGAATAGGCCGAGTGAACGTGAAGGTGGACAAATCCGGCGCTCGGCATGGTCGCGTGACGGCCTCTTGCAGGTGGGTTGGAGCGGTCGCCGGCCGTCGAGGCATCCTGCACTGACCCGGCCGACTCGCCTCACAATGGTGGGGGCTCGCCGCGCCAGAGTCCACGCTGGAGCGGCCGCTTCGCCGCCTCATCCCGCTTTTCCCCAAGGCGGTCAGCAAGGGGCGCCCGTCAGAGCTGCGGAATGACCTGGGCCCAGATCGCGATCATCCCGACGAACAGTGCGATCGAGGTCAGTGCAGCGGCTTCTTCGACGAAAATCCTGAACATGGCTTGCTCCATCCCTAGAACGTATGCAGAACATTGTTCTCATTTCGTTCCAGGGAGTCAAGCGATCTCAGCCGCTTCAAAATGAAATGGTTAACTCACTGAATTCAAATAACAAAAAAGCCCCGGCGCAAGGCCGGGGCTTTCGACGACCGCTCTGATTAGAGGGGCTGTTCTCAGTACTTGGCGATGATCGGGCCGCCGAACTTGTAGTTCAGGCGGACGAGACCCATGTCGACGTCCTGACGGACGCGGTCGGTCTGGAAGCCGGCGAAGGTGATGTCCTTGTCCGACAGGAAGATGTGGTTGTACTCGACGCCAACCGACCAGTTCGGAGCGAAGCCGAACTCGAGGCCCGCACCGATGGTGCCGCCCCAACGGGTGTCGCTGACCGAAGCGAAGGTCGCGCCGGCAGCACGCAGCTCGTTCTTGGTGCCGACCACAGCCGCACCGCCCTTGGCGTAGACCAGGACGTTGTTCCAGGCGTAGCCGATCTGACCGGTGATCAGACCGAACGAATCGATCTTGGAGCGATCGGTGAAGCCGGTGAGGCCGCTGACGTTGTCGCCGGAGAAGTCGGCCCAGTTGCCCTGGCCTTCCACGCCGAACACCCACTGCCCGGACTGCCAGCGATAGCCGACCTGGCCACCGACCGTGCCGCCGGTCGCGTTGTGCGAGCCTTCACCGCCAACCACCGGAGCAAGCTGATCCCAGGTCGTGTGAGCCGAAGCGCCACCGCCGTTGATGCCGATGTAGAAGCCGCTCCAGTCATAGACCGTGGCGATCATCGCAGGCGCCTTGGTGTAAGGACGCGCAGCGAGGTCAGCAGCCAGCGCCGGCGCAGTCGCGCTGAGCGCGACGAGGCTCACGGCAGCAAGCAACAAATTCTTGTTCATTTGATTCCCGTTCCAGTTTCGTCGTTAGGCCCCCGGGCCGAGGCGACGTCTTAGCAGTGATCGCCGGAATTGCTGTAACCTCGACGCAACAGTTCGCGCCAAAGGGCCCGATTTCATGAACGAGTGTTTAGTATCGCGTGCGCGGAAACCCTTTGAAACAAGAGTTTTCTGCGATTCCAATGTCCGCTGCATGCTCTATATCGCGAGCGCGCGGTACAACGTCGCGCGCACGATTGTGTGATTGGAGAATCGAAGATGCGCGCATCGTTTCCTCTCCCCATTGTCGCCACATTCTCGCTCGCCTTCGCCACATTTGTCCGCATCGCGATCGGAACGCTGCTGATGCTGATGGGCGTAGCCGCAGATGCGCAGACCTATGATCCGGACTATCCGGTCTGCATGCAGATCTACGGTCCCGTCGGCTATCTCGACTGCCGCTACGGCTCGCTGGACCAGTGCAAGTTTCTCGCCGTTGGCCGCTCCGCGAGCTGCATCGTGAACCCGTATTTCACGCAGAAGGCGCCGGCAGTTCCTCACCGGTCGCGGCGCCTCGATCACGGCGAAGGCTGATAGCGCGCGCCTGCGCTCTCATTGCCACGGTGGAACGCGCAACGACGGCGCGATCTCGACGGCCCTCACCTCGCCGAGGCGCGCAAGGTCATCACAGAGCGACAGGGCTGAAGCGTCCAGCCCAAGATGCGGCTCGCGTGCGGCGCGCCACGTATCCCATGGCGAGGTCTCGTTCTTGGCCAGCGCGAGCAGATCGCGCGCAAGGTTGACGCGCGCAAAGAACAGACCGGTCGTCGTTCCGTGCCCGAGCTGCCCGGGATCCATGGCGCCGGATCGGCAGCGTTGCCACGCCTCGATGCCGGTGATGAACGCCGTGCGCGGCACGTCGGTGGGCTCGAAATCGAACGCGAGAAGGGTGCGGTGCGCATCGTCGAGCTCGGCGTCGACCAGAACCCACCGCTGCTCTCCTCGCGCCCAATATTCGCACACCCAGTGATCGTGATAGGGGTGGCCGGTGAAGTACGTGCCGAAACCGCAGCGGACACGGGCGGGCACGCCGCGCTGGCGCAGAACCGCGCACAACATCAACGCAAAGTCCCGGCAAGTCGCCAGAGCTCTCGACTCGCCTGGACGAGCGACCGCCAGCGGTCTCGGGTCGATCGCCAGAAGCTGATCCAGGCGTTTGGACACCGGCAACGTGGCACGGCTCTGCCCGGCAAACGTAGCCGGATCGAACCCCTGCCGCTCGATCCATGCCTCGTGGATCAGCAGGCCGTGCAAAATGCGACACAACGCCGGAATATCCAGCGGCAAGTCGCTGATCAAACCGGCATGAGCGCCGGGATCGCTCAACGCGCTGTGGCCGGCGTAATCGTCGAAAATCGCAAATTCACGCATTCGGAGCCCGTCGGCAAAGCCTGATGAATCAGTCGCGAACGTCTCCATGGAGAAGATGCTCTCGGCCCGTTGATACAATAACCTCGCGGCGCTCAAGCGTGCCACTAAAAGTTGTGCCTGCTGCGATCATCCTGTAACGTCATGCCGTCTCCTGCATCGCGTCCGGTCTGCTCATTTCATGCTCGCCCGCATCTTGCTCCTCGTGACCTCGCTGACGATCCCTGGCGCATTGCGTGCAGAGCAGACAGCGGCCGAGAAAGCGGGATTTGCCTCCACGCTGACGATCTATCTTGCCAAGGGAGCACCCGACTCCTGCGGACCGGGTTGTGACCGATGGATCGCCATCGAGGGCGAGATCGACGGCAATGCGGCGCCCCGCATTCGCCGCTTCCTCGCCGGCGTCAAGGACACGCAGCGTCCGATCTATTTGTATTCGCCCGGTGGCAATGTCGAGCAGTCCTATGTCATCGGGCGGCTGCTCCGCGGCCGCAAGTCGATCGCGCGGGTCGGCCGGACCCTGGTGACGGCCTGCGCCGCAGACGCGCAGGTGGACGCGGCCTGCCTGAAGACGAAGAACGCGGGCGGCGAGATCGACGCCGAGCTCACCACCTATCATGCGATGTGCAACTCGGCCTGCGCATACGTGTTTCTCGGCGCGACATCGCGCGAGGTCGCGCCCGACGCCGCACTGGCGGTGCATAATTCCAGGCTCGTGCTCGCCATTCGCGGCAATCCACCCCCGGCGTTGATCGCCGAGCTCAAGCAGCGCCGGACGGCCGCAGCCGATCACGATCGAACCGCCTATATCGTGGCGATGGGGACCAGCCGCGAGCTCGATGACCTGATCCGCACCGTGAAGTTCGAAAACCTGCACATGCTGACGCGCGCCGAGCTCTACCGCTTCGGTGTCGACACGCGTCCCCTTGCCGAGACGATGTGGCGGCTGGAGAAAGCCACGCGGCCCTATCTCAGCAAATTCGCAACGCTGAAGAACGAGAACGCGCCCTCCTTCCGGACGATGGAATGGCGTCTGTACTGCGACAACAAAAATCGCGTGCCGCTGATGTTCGCAGCCGAGGTCGACGAGGCGGCGGTTGGCAAACGCTCGATCATGATGACGGCGGACGCCGCGCCCAGCGAGGAAGCCGGCGGATTTGCGGTCCGGACAGGCAAATACGAAATGTGGAGCGGCTCGCTCGATTTCGGCACGTTCAGGGCGATCATGGCGTCCCGCTCCCTGCACGTCCGGGAGATCACGCGCAAGCCGGACGAAACGGCGGACACGACGAAGTTCGACATCGACGCCAGCGGCCTGCCGTCGGCGTGGACGCAGCTCGCGGCATCATGCCCAGCAACGACGCCCGCGCCAAAGAGCCCCTGGCCCGCGCCCGAGCAGAAGGTCAACGCAACGCCTTCGGCTGCGCCGTCGCCTTGAGCGGCCTCGCCCGCTCAGCGCGCCGCCGCGATCTTCGCGCGGAACGACTCCTGCCCCTCGACGATCTTGTCGATCAGCGCATCCAGCGCCCAGAACCGCTCTCTGATGTCGAAATCGACCGCCCGGCTCTCGATGCAGGAAAAGGTGCCGAGCCGCTGGTGATAGAGCTTTGCCAGTTTCGGATAGCCCATCGGCTCCGCCATCGCGGCAAGCGCTAGATACACCGAAAGCTCGTTCGCTAGCGCCGGATGCTTGTGGTGGCGCGTCAGCAGCCATTTGTAGAGATCGGGGTGGAAATTCGTGAACACGCCGGTGAAGCCGGGAGCCCCCGACTTCATCGCATCGAAGGCGATCGCCGCATTGGCATTGACGATGGTGAGCGGCGAGCCCCTCGTCAGCCTGACCCGGCGCTGCACGGTCAGAAGATCACAGGAGACGTCCTTGAGGATCGCAAAGCGCCCGCTGTCGGCGCAAAAGGCCAGCTCATCATCGGAAAGGAGCCGGCGGAACGGCGCCGGGCATTCATAGAGACCGAGCGTCATGTCCCTGGGCAGCTGGTCGAGCAGCCAGGTCAGATTGTCGGCGAACGCAGTCCCCGTCGCATTGATGGAGGCAAGGCGATTGGTCACCAGCACCAATCCGTCGACGCCCGTCTTGGCGATGGACGAGAGCTCGGTGAGCTGGTCCTCCCTAGAGTCGCTGATATGGCCTGAGGCGATGACCGGAAGCCGGCCGGCTGCGGTCTTCGCGACAAAACGGGCCAGCGCGACACGCTCGTCCAGCGTCAGGAACTGCATCTCGCTCGATTGGGCAACCGCAAACAACGCGTCGGCACCGCCGGCGATATACCATTCGATCAGCCGTTCGAGGCCGGCATAGTCGATCGTGTTCGCTTCGGTGAACGGCGTCAGCATCACGGGAATGATGCCCTTGAGGGCGATGGTCACAGGCAGGCTCCAAACAATGGCTAATGGTGCCGACGAACCTACTCTGAAACTTCCTCATTTCGCAAAAAGGTTCGCGGGGCCTCACACCGGCGTTTGGATTACGAGCTTCAGAGCGGCAGCTGTTGGACACTGGTTCATGTCCAAAGACCGACGAGTGGCCAATAGGTGAATATGAACAGCACGATCAAGCCGTACATGATGGCCGCGAGCGGCAGGCCCAGGCGCATCATGTCCCGCGTCGTGAAGCCGCCGGCGCCATAGGCGATCATGGCCGGAGCCGAGGTCACGGGAATGATCGAGAGGCACTGAGCGATCAGAGCGACACCGAGCACGATACCGACAATCGGGAGTGCCGGATCATGCAGAGATACCAGAAAGCCGATAATCGCTGGCGTGATCGCGGTAAGACACGACGTGATGCTGGTAAAGCAGAAGCGAACGAAGAACACGACGACGAAGATCATGATCGCCAGCGCCGTGACCGACAACCCTCCCATCCCCGACTCAACGAATGCGACTTTCGACAACCAGGCAGCCCCTCCGGTCTTGGACAGCATCTCTGCCATCGAGATGCCCGCGCCGAACAACAGGATCGAGTTCCAGTCGATCCGCTTGTAGAGGTCGTTGCAGGTGGTAACGCCTACGCCTGGCAAAACGAGGAGCAGCACGCAGAAAACCGAAACGGCGGACGCCTCGATGTGATGCATCTTGTCCGTCGCCCAGAGCAGGATCGTCACCACCATGATCGCCGAAGCCCGCTTTTCAAGGCTGGACATCGGCCCCAATTCCGCGATCCGAGCGGAGACGTAGTCGCTCCCTCCCGGCAATTCTGCGAACTCAAATTTGAAAAGCCGGGTCACCAGGACATAGAGCCCGCCGGAAAACACCACCGTGAACGGGAAAAGGTAGACCAACCAGTCGACATAACTGACCTGGGTTTGGCCGGCGCTGGTGAGAAAATTGACCATCACGGGATTGGGCGCCGCGCCGGTGAGGACACCGACTCCGGTGACAGACGGCAGAATGCCCGCCAGCAGCAACATGGCCTTGCCGATCTGGCTGCTGCGCGGCAGACCAAAAGCCTCCGTCAACCCGATGACGATCGGAACAAGCGTTGCCGCGCGCGCAATCACCGACGGAATGAAGAACGTGAGTGCAAATGCGGTCAGGATGATACCGAGCATGATCGCACGCGTTTCCGCGCCGACCAGCTTCAGGATCAGATAGGCAACGCGCTTTTCGAGCCCAGTACTCGTGATGGCTGCGGCCATGGCCAGCCCTGCCGCGACGAACAGCCAGCCGCCGTTCGAAAACCCACTCAGCGCAAGCGGTATGGCTTTCGCTGTTCCAAGGATGGGTCCCGCATCGTTCGCGGCAGGTGAAAACCCGAGAGCGAGTATCAGCAGAAGCACAAGCGCAACCGCGCTGACGCCGTACGGAATCGCCTCGGTGATCCACATCAGCACCACGAAGACCATCACGGCAATCACGCGCTGCCCGGCAAGTGAAAGACCGCCAGGAGCCGGCGCCATGACGATAGCGGCCATGATCGCAAGAGCGACCAGGACGGTCAGGAATTTCCTGACGCTGACCGCGGGCGTCGTGGCCCCGGCATGAACCAATGTCGACATGCGCATCCTCCCCTTTTTTTGGTCATCGGCGAGCGCCCGAGGCTGCTCAGACCGCGCCGGCTGCTCCGAGCACCGCAACGCCGTCCGCGGCCCGGACGCCCTGTCCGGCCGGCAAGACGAACACAGGATTGATCTCGGCCTCGATCAGGCGCTCCCCGAGCTCTGCTGCCATCGCCGAGAAGGACACGACGGTCGAGACGATCGCTTCGATGTCGGCTTTCGGTCGCCCTCTGAATCCGTCCAGCAGCGGCCAGGTCATCAGCTCGCGCAGCATCGAGCGCGCATCCTCGCGGCTCAGTCGGCCCTGCGCGGGCAGGAGGCGCATGGTCGTATCCTGGAACAGCTCCGCGGCGACACCGCCCATGCCGAGCAGTACTGCGGTTCCAAGCGGATCGCGATGCAGCCCCAGAATCAACTCGGCGCCACCGGAGACCATTTCCTGCACGAGGAACCGCCGGGGCCGCTGGCCGGTCGCCGCTTCCACTTCTTCAGCCATGCGCACCAGCCGGCGACCGATCGTATCGGGTGTGAGATTGAGGGCCACACCGCCCACATCGCTCTTGTGCGTGATCTCGCCGGACAGGATCTTGAGCACGACCTTGCCGCCAAGCTCTCGCGCTGCCGCTTCCGCCTCGGCCGGCGCCTGGACGACCCGCTCTGCGACCGTGGGAATGCCGAACCTGGCAAACAGCGCCTTTGCAGCGGCCTCGTCGAGCGAGCCTGCGGGGAAATCGCTGACGTCGACATGGTTTGCAGGGGTCGTTATGTCGTCGCTCTGCAACGGCTCCGCTGCCTTGAGCAGGCCCGAGAGCGCGGACGCACAGCTTTCCGCCGATGTGTAGGCCGGTACACCTTGCGCCGTGAGAGCCGATCCGACATTCGGCGCGTGAGGACTGACATAGGCGATGACCGGCTTGCCGGACATCGGAAGGCAATCACGGATGGCATCTGCGAGCAGCGCCGGGGAGCCAACCGCCGACGATCCCGCAATAACGATCAGGGCATCATATGACGGGCTAGCCAGCAGGACGCGGATCGCGCCCCGCAGCACGTCCGGTTGCAGCCCGGCCAAGGTCAGGTCAACCGGATTGCGGTCGAGATTGGCATGGGACCCGGATTGCAGCGATCTGAGCTGGGCCGCGGTCTTGCCGTCGGGCGCGGGCGTCTCGAACCCGGCGACGCCGAGGCTGTCGGAGACGATCGTTCCGGCGCCGCCGGTCGAAGTGAGTATCGCCACGCGCCGGCCGGTGAGCATCCTGCCGGTGGCAAGAGCCGCCGGAATATCGAGCAGGTCCTCGAACGTCTTCGCCCGGATCACGCCGAGCTGCCTGAACAGGGCGTCGTACATCCGGTCCGATCCGGCGAGAGCGCCGGTGTGCGACACGGCTGCCTTTGCGCCGGCTTCCGAGCGACCGATCTTGAATGCCACCACTGGCTTGCCCGCCTGCCGCGCCTTGCGCACAGCCTCGCGAAAGCGGATCGGATGACGGATCGTCTCGACATAGAGGGCGATCACCCGGGTTGCCTCGTCCGCCGCAAGAAATTCAATGAAGTCGGAAAGCTCGAGATCGGCCTCATTGCTGGTTGACACCAGCTTCGACAGTCCGATCCCGCGCGCGGCGGCGCGCGAGAGCAACGCCCCGAGGATTCCTCCGCTTTGCGACACCACGCCGATCGAGCCGGCGGTGAAATGATCCATCGCCAGCGCGCCCGAGGCCGAGAGGACGATGTTGTCGGTCAGGTTGACCAGACCGATGGTATTGGGCCCGAGGAGCCGCATCGCGCCGGCAGACTCGATGAGCTGTCTCTGGCGCAACGCCCCCTCTTCGCCGGTTTCGGTATAACCGCTGGCAAGAACGATCGCAGCAGCGGTGCCGCGCTGGGAGAGCTCTCGCACGGCAAGATGCGCGCGTTCCGCGCCCAGCAGAACGATGCCGACATCGGGCACGGCAGGGAGCGCACCAACCTCCGGATAGCATGTGAGCCCGGCGATACGTTCAACCTTCGGATTGACGGGATATATCTCGCCGCTGAAGCCATGCTTTTGCAGGAACGACACCGGTCGCCCCGACGTCTTGCCCGGGTCGGCCGACGCGCCGATCACGGCGACGCTCCGCGGTCGAATGAGGCGGCTGATGGCGTTCATGACGTCATTCCTTCACGGAGGATTTGGACAGGAATGCCACCACCGCATCACGGTGCTCGGCGCTGGTGTAGCAGATCGCTTGCGCCTGACTGCCGAGATCGAAGATTTCGTGAGCCGATCGCTCGAAGGTCTGGTTGAGAATACCCTTGCCCAGCGCCAGCGCCGTCGGCGAAGCTCGTGCGAGCTCCGCGGCCCAGGCTTGTGCAGCCGGAAGCAACTCGCCGGCAGCCACCCTGCGATCGAGAATGCCGAGCGCAAGCGCCTCCTCGGCTTCGACCATACGCCCCGTGAAGATCAGTTCCTTCGCCTTGGCAAGACCGACCCTCCGCGGCAGAAAGTAGAGACCGCCGCCGTCCGGGATCAATCCACGCTTGACGTAGGACCAGGTGAATTTCGAGCGCTCGGAGCCGATCAGGAAATCGCACGCGAGCGCTGTATCGGCGCCGAGGCCAGCCGCGGCTCCGTTCACCGCCGCGATGGTTGGCTTAGGAAGGTTGAGCAGCAAAGTTTGCGCGCGATGCACGCCTTGTTGCCTGCTCCAACCGTTGAACGCGACCTCCCCTTGCGGTGCGTCCAGGCGCCGCCTCATCCCGCTGATGTCACCGCCAGCACAAAACGCGCTGCCGCGTCCGGTCAGGACCAGGGCCCTGATCGCCCTATCGCCCGCAACGCTGTGCAGCGCATCGACGAATTCGGAGCGCATCTCGTCGCTCATGGCATTGCGGCGCTCGGGCCTGTCCAGGACGATAGTCGCAACGCCGGATTCAACGGAGAATTCGATGAGTTGGTTGGTCATGTACAAGCCTTGTTGCGGTTTTGCGCCGAACGCCGACGTTCATCTCGGATGGGCGCATCACTTCGGCCGCGTCGGCAGATGCCGACCCGGGGGTCTCGCCGCGCATGCGCCTTGAGGGATAAGCGACGTTTCGTTCCAGACCGCAGTCCGGCGGGTCGAAGCCGCGGAGCGGATCGCGCCGGACGGGTTACCTAAAGGGGATCTCTGGACATTGCGTTTCGTACTCCCGACGGGATTTGGTTTTGATTTATTGCTTGCGTCTATATCGGACCGCCATAAAAGCGACTATCGGTCATTTCCACTAAATGGAATTCGGTTGAGGAGCTGAGATGGCCTTGGCACAGCAGTATTCCGGCGGCGCAAACGGAAACAGGTCGCTCGAGAGAGGCATTGAAATCCTGCGCGCCTTCCGGCCCGGCGTCGACACGCTCGGCAACGGCGAGATCGTCGAACGGACCGGACTGCCCCGCTCCACCGTCAGCCGTTTGACCAAGACGCTGGTCGCCTTCGGCATGCTCGACGAGATCAGGGCGGAACGGAGTTATCGGCTTGCGGCGGCGGTTCTCAGCCTTGGTCACGCCGTTCGCATGGGCTCGCCGGCGCTCAGGGTCCTTGGTCCATTGATGCGGGCTGAATCGACGCGGCGCAAGCTCAACGTTGGTCTCGCAACCGCCGACCGCGCGATGATGGTCTACCTGGAGTCCATTCGCTACAATCCACGCCCGACGTTGCGCAGCATTGTTGCGGGCCAACAGGTCCCGATGGAGCTAACCTCGCTGGGCCGCGCCTATCTCGCAGGGATTCCGGACGGCGAACGCGACAGGCTGATCGGGCAGTTCAGGCGACGCAGTGCCGCCGCCACCAAGGCGCTGGTCGCCGATGTCCAGAAATCAATTCGCGCCGTCAGACGCGACGGCTATTGCGCCGCCTCCTGGCAGCCAGGCGTGCTCGCCGTCGCCACGCCGATCGTGGTCGAGGGTCTGCCGGTCTATGCCATCAACATGAGCCTGCAGGACATCGAGCCCGGCGACGATCTCGCCAAAGAGATTGGCGGCTACCTGATGGCGTTCGCGGCACGCTGCAAGGAAGCGCTCTCCGGCCGACAAGACTTCGGAGAATGAGTTCGGCGCTAGATGTCGTACTCACACCGGCGTATAGATCACGAGCTTCAGCGCGGGATCGTCGTTGGCCTGAAAACTGACGTGCTCGAAATGCAGCACGCCCTTGGTCGGATGGGTCATGGTCTTGCGGCCCGACAAGGTGCCGTGCACCTCGTGCGCGCCCCACCATTTGACGAATTCGGGACTGCCCTCGCGCAAGCGCGCCAGCAATTCGGCAAAGGCGGGATCGCCGGCCCAGACGTCGTGGGTGGCGCGGAACATCGCGACCATGCGCTTGGCGACGTCGGCCCAGCCCGCACCGTAGGATTTCCGCGTCTTCTTGTTGGTCATCATCAACAGCAGCGTGTTGCGATCCTCTTCCGGCAAGCGGCCGAACGCGAAGACCTCCTCGGCGGCTGCGTTCCAGGCCAGCACGTCCCAGCGCCGCCCGGTGATGTAGGCGGGGTGCGGCAGGCTCTCGACCAGGCGCTGAATGGCTGGCGGCACCACCTCGCGGCTGAACGCACCCCTCGCGCCGTCGCGCGCAAGATCCTTGAGGTGCGCATGCTCGGTCTTGCTCAGCCGCAGCGCGCGCGCCAGCGCATCGACGGTCGTGACCGACGGGCTGACGGTGCGCCCCTGCTCGAGCCGGATGTACCAGTCGACCCCGATGCCGGCGAGCTGGGCGACCTCCTCGCGGCGCAGCCCCGCGGTGCGCCGCCTTTGTCCCGCGGGAAGACCGACGGTCTTCGGCGATAGCTTCTCGCGGCGTGAGCGGAGGAAGTCGCCGAATTCGACGCGGCGGGGATCGGCCATGGGGTGGTTCCGTGGATGGGGGTCTTGGAGTACTAGGATAATACCAGGCCTTAGTCCGACCGCAAGATAGGCGGGCATTGTCTAGGCGCCCAGCCCTAGTCAAAGAGCGTCACGATCCGTTCGACTTCTCCGGCGAACCAATCGATGCCCTCATTGACCGGCAGTCCGGCCAATTCAGACGGCGTGCTGAACGTGAGCCGATTGTAAATCATGAACTCACAAGGACCGTTTGGAACAAAAGCAATGCCAGCCTTCTCTTCATTTAGCTGCAACGTTCCGGCAGGTTGCCCCATCATGATCTGCACACTTCCATTGCGCAAAGCCGAAGCCGGAGTTACCTGCCGCCTGAACCCCGAGCTCGACGTGTTTCCGATTGCGATCAAGGTCGTGAAACCCAAACAGTCTCGGATTTGCGTCGCCGTGTGGCTGGAGGTCAGTGATCATCTTCTGATCTGCGGGCGAAAGCTTCTTAATTTTTTGGAGGCCGTCGGCAGCAAAGACGCGGGCGTCCTTGGAAATTGGGAAATATACGCCCGATGTGCTCTTGCCATTCCTAAGAGCGAGGCGGGTCGCCAGTGAATCCAAACAGGACCGCAACTCGTTGACGATCTGGCCGGTTGGCGTAAGGATTGAGATCGGCGATGGTTCCGTCAGCCGCACTTTTATGATGCGCCACGGCGGCTGCTCGTTTGTATTCTCTCACGCCGGAATGTCTTGCAGGTACGAATCGACGTCTTTCATCAGAGCAGCGTTTTGCTGCCTGCATTGAGCGATCCGTTCTTTGATCTGCCTCAGGTCGTCTGCCATGTTAGATCCTCCCTCGGATCCAAGAGAGGCGAAATTGGACGAAAAGCAAGCAAGAGCCGAGCGCGGACTTAGAGCTTGCTGCGGGGGACAGGAATCCAACTCAATCTGCCATCGACTTCGCGTTTGGTCACAAACCCAAATTCTTTAAGGTCGTCCCAGCCGCGTAGGGTGGGCAAAGGCGCGCTCTTCGCGCGCTGTGCCCACCGTCTATCCGTCACTCTAGCAGAGGTGGGCACGCTTCGCTTTGCCCACCCTACGGAGGCGTTGCGCAATCGCGACCATTTTGCCCATGAAGTCAAACGACCGTCTGGCGGCACCCCGGCCGCGGCCGTCTACTGTGCATGGGGTTGTTTTCGCCGCCTTGTTATTCGAGCTCGACGACCTGGCCGTTCGACAGCGACACCCGCCGGTCCATACGGCCGGCCAGCTCCATGTTGTGGGTCGCGATCAGCATCGAGACCTTGGTCGCCTTGACCAGCTGCATCAGCGCCTGGAACACGTGGTCGGCGGTGTGCGGATCGAGATTGCCGGTCGGCTCGTCCGCCAGCAGCACGCGGGGCGCATTGGCGACCGCACGCGCGATCGCGACGCGCTGCTGCTCGCCGCCCGACAGCTCCGCGGGCCGATGCGTGATGCGGTCGCCGAGGCCGAGATAGCCGAGGATCTCCTTGGCGCGCTTGACGCTCTCGGACTTCTTCAGGCCGCGGATCATCTGCGGCATCATCACGTTCTCCAGCGCCGAGAATTCCGGCAGCAGCCGGTGCGACTGGTAGACGAAGCCGATATCGGTGCGGCGAAGCTGGGTGCGCTCGATGTCGGGCAGCTGCGAGGTCGGCGCGCCGTTGACATAGACCTCGCCGGAATCGGGCGCCTCGAGCAGGCCTGCGATGTGCAGCAGCGTCGACTTGCCCGAACCCGATGGTGCGACCAGCGCGACCGACTGGCCCGCCCACAGCGCCAGCTTGGCGTTGTCGAGGATCGTCAGCGCCGCTTCACCCTGGAGGTACTGCCGCCTTATCTCGTGGAGATAGATGACCGGTACATCCTCAGCCCCCTGCTGCTGCTCCATCAGCCCCTCACTCGTACCGCAGCGCTTCGACAGGATCGAGGCGCGCGGCGCGCCACGACGGATAGAGCGTCGCCAGGAACGACAGCGTCAGCGCCATGATGACGACGGCCGTGGTCTCGCCGACGTCGATCTCGGCGGGCAGCTTCGACAGGAAATAGAGCTCCGGCGAGAACAGCTCGGTCGAGGTCAGCCAGGACAGGAATTGCCTGATAGATTCGATGTTGAGGCAGATCACGAGACCGACGAAGAAGCCGACCAGCGTGCCGACCACGCCGATCGAGGCGCCGGTGATCAGGAAGATCCGCATGATCGAGCCTTGCGAGGCTCCCATGGTCCTGAGGATCGCGATGTCGCTGCCCTTGTCCTTCACCAGCATGATCAGGCCGGAGACGATGTTGAGGGCCGCGACCAGCACGATCATGGTCAGGATCAGGAACATCACGTTGCGCTCGACCTGGAGTGCATTGAAGAAGGTCGAGTTGCGCTGGCGCCAGTCGACCAGGAACACCGGCCGCCCCGCCGCGTCCGTCACGGCCTTGCGGAAGGCGTCGATCCTGTCGGGGTTGGTGGTGAATACCTCGATCGAGGTGACGTCGCTGCTGCGGTTGAAATAGGCCTGCGCCTCGGCCAGCGGCATGAAGACGAAGCCGAGATCGTACTCCGACATCCCGATCTCGAACACGGCCACGATCTTGTACGGCTTGATGCGCGGCGTCGTGCCCATCGGGGTGACCGCGCCCTTCGGCGCCACCAAGGTCACGCTGTCGCCGGCGTGCAGCGACAGCTGGTCGGCAAGCCGCCGGCCGATCGCAACGCCCTGCCCGTCGTCAAAGCCCTCGAGCGAGCCCTGCTTGATGTTCTTGGCGATGGAGGTGAGGTTGTTGAGGTCGTCGGAACGGATGCCGCGTACCAGCACGCCCGAGGCATTCCAGGGCGAGGACGCCAGCGCCTGGCCGTCGACGACGGGGGCAGCCAGCCGGATGCCCTGGACCTGGCTGATGCGGTCGGCGACGTCCTTCCAGTCGGTCAGCGGCGATTCCAGCGGCTGGACCAGGATATGGCCGTTGAGCCCCAGGATCTTGTCGAGCAGTTCCTTGCGGAAGCCGTTCATCACAGCCATCACGATGATCAGCGTGGCGACGCCGAGCATGATGCCGAGGAACGAGAACCCGGCAATGACCGAGATGAATCCCTCCTTGCGGCGCGCCCGCAAATAGCGCGCCGACAGCATCCACTCGAAGGGCGCGAAAGGCGCGGTTTGAACAGTTTCGGTCATGGTTTCATCCATCGCTCGATAATCCCATGATTCGGGGTCAATTGTGGCCGGATTGGCGGCCGCGATCTCGGGCGATGAACAATATTCAACCGACCAGGCGTGCAACCGCGTCCGCGGGCGACATCGTCTCGCGGGAGCCGTCGCTGCGCTTCTTGATCTCGACCTTGCCGTCGGCCAGCCCCTTCGGCCCGATCATGATCTGCCAGGGAATGCCGATCAGGTCGGCGGCGGCGAATTTGGCGCCGGCGCGCTGATCGGTGTCGTCGTAGAGCACATCGACGCCCTTGGCGGTGAGCTCGGCATAGAGCTTCTCGCAGGCCCCATCGACCGCTGCATCGCCCTGCTTGAGGTTGAGGATCGCCACACGGAACGGGGCGACAGCCTCCGGCCATTTGATGCCGGCATCGTCATGGCAGGCCTCGATGATGGCGCCGAGCAGGCGCGAGACGCCGACGCCATAGGATCCGCCGTGGATCGGCACGTCGACGCCGTCAGGGCCCGCCACCATCGCCTTCATCGGCTCGGAGTACTTCGTGCCGAAATAGAAGATCTGGCCAACTTCGATGCCGCGAGTGTTCACGCGCTTGTCGGCGGGCACTTCCTGCTCGAACCGAGCTGCGTCATGAACGTCTTCCGTGGCGGCATAGACCGAAGTCCATTGCTTGATGATCGGCGTCAGATCGCCGTCGTAGTCCACGTCCTCGCCCGGCACCGGCAAGTCCAGCACGTCGCGATTGATGAACACGCCGGATTCGCCGGTCTCGGCCAGCACGATGAATTCATGGCTGAGATCGCCGCCGATCGGGCCGGTCTCGGCGCGCATCGGGATCGCCTTCAGCCCCATCCGCGCGAAGGTGCGCAAATAGGCCACGAACATCTTGTTGTAGGCAACGCGTGCGGCGGCCTCGTTGAGATCGAATGAATAAGCGTCCTTCATCAGGAACTCGCGGCCGCGCATCACGCCGAAGCGCGGACGCTGCTCGTCGCGGAATTTCCATTGAATATGATAGAGATTCAGCGGCAGGTTCTTGTAGGACTTCACATACGCGCGAAAAATCTCGGTGATCATTTCCTCGTTGGTCGGTCCGTACAGCAGCTCGCGCTTGTGGCGGTCGGCGATGCGCAGCATCTCCGGGCCATAGGCGTCATAGCGCCCGCTCTCGCGCCAGAGGTCGGCGAGCTGGAGCGTCGGCATCAGCAGTTCCAGCGCACCGGAGCGGTCCTGCTCCTCGCGCACGATCTGCTCGATCTTCTTCAGGACCCGGAAGCCAAGCGGCAGCCAGGCGTAGATGCCGGCCGCCTCCTGCCGGATCATGCCGGCGCGGAGCATCAGCCGATGCGAGACGATCTCCGCCTCTTTCGGATTTTCCTTCAGAATGGGCAGAAAAAACCGCGACAACCGCATGGCAATACTCTGGGAATCAGTGAGGGGTTGCAGTGAAACCGGATTGGGAGCGAAAACACAAGACCGGGAATGAGGAAAAGCCGCTAACGCGGCGGAATTCCTGTCATTTTTCCGTCGACTTCAGGTTCGACTTGAGCCGTGCCGGCCTTAAGGTGGTGCGACCTCGAGGTCGTCCTCAAGGGTGACCTTCTCGAAATCGGTCACCAGCGCGTCGATCCGAACATGCCAGCGGCCGGCGAACGGCAGCTCGACCTTGCGCACATGCCAATAGCCGTCGGGCCCGAGCTCGGCGTTCCGCTCCATCGGCTCAATGCCGCGCTCCGGCAGGCTCAGCGTCAGTGTCGCCTCCTTGGCCTTCAACGGCGTCGCCTCGCCGGTCATGAGCTGGAGCACGAAATCGTCCATACCGGCCTTGCCCGGGGACACCAGCACCTGGAACATCGCCTTGTCGGTGTGGATATGGATCGCCAGCGGCGTCTCCGGCACGATGGTCCGCGGCGGCGGCGTGAAGCGCCAGCCCGCGACCACGGCAAAGATGGCGAGCGCGGCCCCGCACTCCAGCAGGATTGAACGTTTGAGCGCGGACGCGGCCCCGCGATCTTTCGCTAGCGCCGGTGTCAGTCTGTAACGATTGAGGGCGGCAAGGCCCAAAAGGGACAAGACCAGCGCCAGTTTGACCGACAAGATCAGGCCGTAGCCGGTCTCGAGGAGCGCCGACAGCTTTTCGAGCTGGATGATCGCCACCGTGAGGCCGGTGAGCGCCAACACGGCGACCACCGGCACGGCAATGCGCGAGAAGCGGTTCAAAAGCGGCAGCACCGCCGGTGTCGGCTTCGACAGCAACGCGGCAAGCGGTGCCAGCGCGCCGATCCAGAAAGCGACGGCGAGGCCATGAAGGAAGATCGCTGGCCGTGTCAGCACCTCAGGCGGCGCGGTGGCGGCGTGCCCGGTCATCGCGAGCGACAGGCCGACACCGGCAAACGCGATGGCCGCGAGAGCGCGCGCGTACCACGCCCGGCCGAGCGCCATCAGTGCGAGCAGCATCGCCGCGATGGCAACGAGCAAGGCGGGCCCCGCGCTGGTCGCGAATGCGACTGTCCAGGGGGCCGCCGTTACAAGGGCTGCAAGCGGCAAACCAAGGAGATCAAGACCCAGCACGCCGATGGAGACAACAGCACATGGGAGACCGATGAGCAGCGCACCGCGCGGCACATTCATGCCTGTCATCGACCACGCAATCCAGCGGCCAAAGAATACACCGCCGACGCCCACAAAAAGCCCAAGATAGAGGCCGATCCGCGACAGCCAGATCAGCGCGTTCAACCGGCCATCTACATTGGCCGCAGGCTGCGTGGCCGTCGGCGCGCCCACCGAGAAGATCACGGATCCCACGACGGGATGACCGTCCTGTGAGATCACCCGGTAGCTCAGGACTGAGGTGCCCTGCGGCAGATCCGCCGGCATCGCCACCGAGATCCCCTCGCCCGATGTCGTGACACGCGCATCGGCCCGCGCCCTGCCCGCGCCGTCGATCAACTGGATCGCGCCCGGGGTCACCGTCTCGTTGAAGCGCAACTCGACTGCCTTTGGTGCGCTCGCAAGAATGCTGCCGCTCGCCGGCTCGACTGAGATCAGCGCCGCATGCGCGGACGCGCCGGTCGAATGACCGACGAGCATCAGCAGTGTCGCGAGCGCTGCGAGAAGACGCATTACGGTTTGGGCAGCAGCTTCACGCCAGGCGCCGGCGACTTGCCTTCATGCGAATGCCCGCCTCCTTCCGTCGGGATTTCGATCCAGCGGCTGACGCCCTTCTCGCATTCCTGGACGACCGGGAAATACAGAGTTGTGTCCGGCTTCAGGCTGTCGGCGAGAAAGGCGCTGATGACAAACTCATCGTAATTGTGATCCGGCAGCTTGCCGCCGGACCACGCCACCTCCTTCGCCCCCGAGGACAGCTTATTACCGTGGTAGTCGTACGCGCTGGCATATTGCCCCTCGACGACATCGACGTTCCAGCCGGCCTTCGGCATCGGCTTCACCGCGATGACGCCTTCAGGGATCTGCACACGGATCTTGACTGTCGGCGAGCCCGAACAGCCATGCGGCACCGCGAATACGGCCTTGTAGGATGCGCCGACCGTAGCCTGCTTGCCTTCCAGATAAACGTGCGCCGCCGCCGGCGATCCAGCCAGCACAGCCATCAGGATCGGCCAGACTGTCTTCGACATGCTCGATCTCCCGAGACTAGATCACACTGGTCACATCTTCATTCCCGAATGATCCGGCATCTTCTTCATCATATGCCCGCCACCGCCGGGCGCCTGGGCGCCAACGCCCTGGACGTCGAGCGAGACGGAGACCTTTCCGGCCTTCTCGAACTCGAGCGTAACCGGCACCTTCTCGCCCTCTTTGAGCGGGCCCTTCAGATCCTGGAGCATCAGATGATTGCCGCCGGGGGCGAGCTTCACGGTCTTGCCCGGCTCGATGACGAGGCCCTTGTCCAGCGGACGCATTTTCATCACGCCATTGTCCATCGCCATCTCGTGGACCTCAGCCTTGCCGGCGATCTCGGCCGACACGGCGACGAGCTTATCGGGCGCGGTGCCCTTGTTCTCGATCGTCAGGAAGCCACCGGCGACCTTGGCGCCACCAGGCGTCGCCCGGCTCCAGGCCTGGGTGACGACGAGATCTCCTGCCTTGACCTCGTCGGCGCTGGCGGGGGCACGCAGGACGAGAGCGAGCAGGACGGCGCCTGCGATTGATCCGAACGAAGCTTTATTGATGTGCACTTTGTGCTCCTCTTGTTGATTTCAGTTCGCGAGGTGGATGGCGGGATGCAGCGTGCCGAGCAGCCCGACTATAGCGAAAATGACAAGGCCGAGAACGAGCTCGATGGTGCTGTTGCGCATGAGAGAGGCGCGCGCACCATCCCCGCACTTGCCGAGCCGCGGGGTCAGTGACAGCCGGTTGACAGCAGCGAATGTCAGCATGAAGGCGAACACGACGAGCTTAACCAACAACAATTCGCCGTACTCTGTGGCGATCAGCGCTCGCACAGAGCCGACCAGGATCACCGTGTTGGCCACGCCAGTCAGTATGAGAGTTGCCACGCTGATGATGCCCATCGTCGAAAATCGCCCGACAGCATCGCGGGCCGCCGACGGCGAGCTACTATAGCGGGCGGCGGCGAGGAAGAGAATCAGCGGCACCAGGCCACCGATCCAGGCGGCAGCGGCCAGAATATGTAGCGCATCCGCAGCAAGATGCAGGTAGCCGACGATACCGAGGGTCGAGCCGGCATGTCCGGTCCAGGCCAGCATTGCAGCAAATGCAAGCGACGCCGCAAGTCCAAGCCATCGCGCGATCGCCGCACGATTGCAGATGAGGCAGATCGCCAAACAAACCGCAGTGCAGGCCCTGAGGGCTGCGACCTGGCCGAACTGCGTTTCGTTGACAACGGTAGACAGCACGTCCGGGCTCAGCGCTTCGTCGAGCGGCATGCCGCTCATCGACACCGCCTGAAGTGTCAGCCAAATCCCGCCCGAGATCACAGCGATGGCAAGGCAACCCCACGAGATCCACAACGCACGGGTCCGCACGCGCTCAGCCGCGCCTGCCAGCTCACGTGAAGCGGGTTCGGCGATGGAAGCCTGAAACAGGATATTTCCAGCCATCATCGCCGTCGTCGCGAAATGCACGGCACGGGTCGCGACCAGGGGCGCATCGGACGTTGACCAATCCATCGGCAGTTGCGCCTTCAAGGGCCGACCTGGAAGGTGAAGCTCCCGTCGGTCGTATGCGTATCCACCGACAGCACGTGCCAGTTCACGTGGTAGGTGCCGGCGCCGCCCGGCTTCAGTGGAACAGATATCTGGTTGCCGTTGACGCTCGCCTTACCGGCGTCCACGCGTTGCCCGTTAGGCCCCGTGACAGTGATCGAGCTGAATGCAGCCTCAAGCTTCTGCGTGAAGGTAAGCGTCACCGCGTGGGGGAGGCTCGCAACCTTGTTGCCGACCCGCGGCTCGGCATAGTCAAGCGTCGCATGAGCCACAGCTTCACCGGAGGCGAGCAGCAACAACAACGGAATCATGGAAAAAAGTGATGACGCTCGCATAACTCAATTCCTCGTAAATTGGCTGGCAGGCTGGGCAGGCCCACCGAAGATCGGCTTGCCGATGCCGCGCGGATCGATGTCGTCCAGATACAGATGTAATTGAGCGATGAAGCCGACATTGGTTCCGCTTTGCCGGTTGATCGGGATCAGCGCCTCCGCAGCGATCTGAAACTTGTTGCCGACCCAGATGACGCCCGGATTGATCGTGCCGGTCGTCATCGTGCCGGAAGTAAGCGTGTTCGCCACCGGAGTCTGCAGCGTGGCTTCCACAAGCGGAACCAGGTGATTGATGAAATCCGGCAGACCAAGATCGACGACCGCTGATTTCAGATAGGGCATGCTGTACTGGATAGTGCCGCCCCAGTTCAGCACGCGCGGATGGAATTCGGTGTCGGCAGTGCTCAATCCCGTATCCGCATCGATCCCGAAGGTGGTGGTGAAATTCCGACCCGGGATGGCGTAGCCAACCTGGCCTGTGATCGCTGCCGGCCGAAGCCAGGAGAGCGTGTCAGGAAGGTCGCCAAAGCCTTTGCCGAAATAGACCGTAGGCGTGTAGGTATTGAACGGATCCGCTCCCACGCTTTGCGCGCCGGTGCCGCCCCATTCCACGCTCAGGCCCACCGACATCACGAATTCATGCACGGGGTCCTTGAACACCCGATACTTGAATGTGGTCTCCAGATTCTGGAACCCGTTGGCCCCGGGAACCGTCGAGTCAATCGGACCGAGGAAGGTGTAGGTCGAGCCAAACGAGATCGCGAAATCCTCGGTGATCCGCTTGGAGAACTCGCCGGACACGTCGCGCTGCCGAACGGGCGGAGCGTCGCCAGTCTTGAAGCTGTCGAAGGTGGGAAGCGAGAGCTCGTCGTTGACGCCGGGATCGTCGATGCCGAGCGTTGCCGGAAAAAAGCGGTTGCCGACAATCTCGTGGGCAAAGCTTCTGGAAACAAGACTTGGGTAAAGAGGGCAAAGCGCAATAGCGAGGCCCGACAGGCCCGCACGCGTGCGACTGATAGACATGCGATGTCTCCGCAAGAAAGCAAAGCGACGTACAGGTTCAAGCGGCCGGTCCGGCCGCGACGCTTACGTCAAATGCGGAGGCGCGCGGGCCTGGGCGTTGGAGCCACCATGTGCGGTGACTACGCGTGCATCCGCCTCATGCCACACCACGCGGTCAGCACGACGGAAGGGAATGAAGAGTGTCGCCTGCGCCGGCGAATCGAACGACGCATTGGCCTGCGTCAGGCAACACAGGGCACACGTGCCGGCGTGCGTCGAGGGCACGCCCTGGTCGTTCGGACCGCCCTGCTCGCTGACGCTGTGACAGATGACGGCGACTTGGAGCGGATCGGCAACGGCCTGACCGGCCGCCCAACAGGCAGCGATCGGCGCCAGCACCTGCATTGCCAGGGCCAGCAGGACCAGGGGTAAGAATTTTTGCAGCCGTGCGCGCATCCGCCGAGCCATTCGTTCGCCTACTAACTAAACACCGCAGCAAGCTTCGAGTCGAGGTCGATGCCAGCGCCAGCTTGGCCCCGCGCAAATTTATCGACAATTGTGCCTCGGAAAGACCAGCATGACCCACGTGTCGAGCAATTGAGGCAAGTCAAACCGCCCTCCCCATCCAAATATTTCATATATTTATCATATACTTAGAGAACAAAAAGCCCGATCATTTCGTGAACTGCTCGAATTTTGAACAATCGTTGCCGAAAATGATGACAAGCGAGAAAAGTTGATCTAGCATCCCTCTTGCTCAGGCGCTGACCGCAAGGTCGAAGTCTGGTGGTCCAAGTCTCGGGAGGAGCCCCTGGCGCGCAAAACGCAGCGTCGCCCCGTCAATCAAGATCAAATCTTAGAATCGGGGATAATAGGGTCGACACAATTTTTGAGCGGGGCTAGGGCCCCGCTCTTTTTTTGTCGGCGCGGCTGACGTACCGATCAGCGCTTCTCGCAATCCGATCGACCAGAGCTTTAAGCTTGCAGCCGCGCGCTGCCCCGATATTGCGCCCTCATCTATCAACGTCTGTTCATGCAGCATCCTGAAACGCGGATGATGTTCCGTTCGCGAGGCAGCGAGCTGATCATGGGATCGATGCTTGCGCTTACGATCGAGGCGATCGTCGACTACGCCGGCGAGCTCAGCGGGCATTTCCGCCTGATCTCCTGCGAGGTCGCCTCGCACGAGGTGTATGGCCCGCCGCGCGAGCTGCTCGTCGAGATCGAGGCCTTCGCTGGCATCGCAGCGTAGCCCTTTGCGCTGCACCAACACAGCCACAACGATCGAAGCCTTGATTGCACATTGAGTGGCGCCAACTCTTGTGAGACACTTTCCGCATCGGCCGCGCAGTCAATGACGCGCCGACGAAAAATATATGGGAGCGAGCGATGTCCGAGACGAAAGATTTCTCGACGACGAGGCGCGATCTTCTTCAGGCGGCAGCAACCGCCGGCGCCGCGACTGCCATCCTAGGCAGCATGGGCATAAACCCAGCACTTGCAGCAGAAGTCGGACGAAGCGAGAAGCCGCTGAAGGCGGCATTCTCCAATGCAGGCCTTCAGGCCACCTGGTGCGCGCAGGGCAAGCAGGCTGCGGAATTCTGGGGCAAGCTGTTCAATGTCGAGGTCACCTGGTTCGACGGCCAGCTCGATGCGGTGAAGCAGCGCGCTGCGATCGACAACATGGCCTCGCAGAAATGGGATTTCGTCGCGATCCAGGCCTTTGGCATCGGCACCCTCACCCAGCCCGTGCAGAAGATGATCGACGCCGGCACGCCCGTCATCGACATGGACACGCTGATTGCGCCGCTCGACCAGATCAACGTCCACTCCTTCCTCGCCCCGGATAACGAGTTCATGGGCGCCTCGGTGACGCAGGCGCTGTGCAACGCCATGGGCGGCAAGGGCAAGATCATCATGACGCAAGGCGCGCTTGGCCACACCGGCGCACAGGGCCGCGCCAAGGGCTTTGATTCGGTGGTCAAGCAATTCCCCGGGATCGAGGTGCTCGACACCCAGCCGGCCGATTGGGACGTCTCCAAGACCGCGCGGCTCTGGGAGACCTATCTGACGAAGTATCCGCAGATCGACGCGGCGTTCTTCCACAATGACGACATGGCGCTGGCCGCCGCCAACATCATGAAGGCGCATAACCGCACCAACATCCTGATCGGCGGGGTGGATGCCATGCCACCGGCGATCCAGGCGGTCAGCGAGGGTCGGATGTTCGCGACCGTCCGCAATCCGTCCTGCCGCATCCATGGCGGCGCGATCATCGCCGGTGTCGCAGCCGTGGTCGGCGGCGAGAAGAGCGGACAAGGCATTCCCAAGAATGTCGTCACCGATGGCCCGGTTGTGACCAAGGCCAATGCCGCCGGGATGCAGTGGATGGAAGACCATTTCCTGATCTGAAATCCTCCAAGACCTGAACTTGCATGCCCGAGGGTCGTCAGCCCATCCTGGAACTGCAGGGCATCACGAAGAGCTTCGGCGGCGTCGAAGCCCTTCGCGGTGTCGACTTCGCGCTTCTTCCCGGCGAGATCCACGGTCTCGTCGGCGAGAACGGCGCGGGCAAAAGCACGCTGATGAAGATCATCGCCGGCGTGCACAGCGAATTCTCCGGCCGCTTCTTGATCGACGGGACGGAGACGCATTTCCGCTCGGCCCGCGATGCGCACGCGGCCGGCATCGCCATGGTGCATCAGGAGCTCTCGGTTGCGCCTGATCTCACGGTCGCCGAGAACGTCTTTCTCGGCAACCAGCCGACCAACCGCCTCGGCCTCGTGCAATGGCGACGCATGGCGCGCGAGGCCGGTGAGCAGCTGTCTCGATTCGGCATCGACGTCGATCCAATGTCGCGGCTCGGCGATCTGCCGATCGGACTGCAGCAACTGATCGAGCTTGCTCGCGTGCTGTTCTCGGGAGCCCGCATCGTCATCCTGGACGAGCCAACCTCGGCGCTCTCCCCGCCGGAGGTCGAGCGACTGTTTGCGACATTGCGGCGGCTGCGCGAGCAAGGCACCGCCATCGTCTTCATCTCGCATTTCATCGAGGACATTCTGCGGGTGTCTGATACCGTCACCGTGTTCCGCAACGGGCGGAAGGTCGCGGAAACAGCGGCGGCCGCGACCACTAAGGGCGCGCTGATCGAGGCCATGATCGGCCGCGGCGGCGAGGCGCTCGAGCACAGCTACACCGATGACCTGATGCTGCCGCGGCCGAGCGACAGCTCGGTGGTGCTGAAGGTCGATCAGTTGTCGCTGGCGCGCAGCCTGAAGGATGTCTCCTTCGAGGCCCACGCCGGCGAGGTGCTCGGCATCTACGGCTTCATGGGCTGCGGTCAGCAGGAGCTGTCGCGTATCCTGTTCGGCAAGCTGAAGCCGGACGCCGGCACACTGATCGTCGAGGGCAAGCCGAAAACTTTCGCCAGCACGGCGGCGGCGCGACGCGCCGGCGTGGCGCTGGTGCCGGAGAGCCGGCGCGCCATGCTGTTCCACCAGGAGCCGGTCTACAAGAATATCTCGATCAGCATTTTGGACCGCATCTCGTCGCTGCTGCTCAAGCCTGTGCAGGAGCGCGACATCGCCCTGCGCCAGGTCGAGCAGTTGCAGATCAGGCCGCCGGTCGTCGGGCTCGATCTCGGCATGCTCTCGGGCGGCAACCAGCAGAAGGTTGCGCTGGCAAAATGGCTGACCTATCCGCCCAAGCTGCTCGTGCTGTGCGAGCCGACCCGCGGCATGGATGTCGGCGCCAAGAACGACGTCATCAACATCGTCCGCGACCTCCGCGCCAGGGGGCTCGCGATCATCGTGCTGTCGACCGAACCGGAAACGGTGCTGTCGCTGGCAGACCGCATTCTCGTGCTCAAGCGCGGCGCGGTGGTGCGGGAGTTCAAGAACGAGCCGGTCAGCAAGGACCGCCTGCTGGAAGCGGCGTGACGGAGAAGCACCATGGCGAGCAGTGAGACGGCTCCAGCGACAGGACAGCACGCACGGGGTGTTGCGACCTTCCTGCGCTCGCAAATGCGCAACATCGCACCGTTCCTGACCCTGATCTTCCTGTCCGCCTTCTTCGCCTTTGCCAGCCCCTCCTTCGCGACCATCGACAATCTCGGCAACATCCTGACGCAGGTGTCGGTGACGGGCGTCATCGCCGTCGGCCTCACCTTCGTGATCCTCTGCGCGGAGATCGATCTCTCCATCGCCAGCATCGCCAACGTCACCGGCATCGCGGTCGCCTACTTCACGCTGCAGGAATCCTACGTCAACATCGCCAACATCCCACTGCCCGGCGCGGTCGCGATCCTGCTGTCGATTCTGCTCTGCGCGGCGCTCGGCCTCATCAACGCGCTCGGGCTGACCGTCATCGGCATCCCCTCCTTCATCATGACGCTGGCGATGATGCAGATCGCCGCCGGCATCTCGGCGCTACTGGTGCGCGGCCAGATCGCCTACAAGGTGCCGAGCCTGATCTCGACGCTCGGCTCGGGCTCGATCGGTGGCATCCCCTGGATCGTCATCGTCGCCGCCATCATGCTGCTCGCCGGGCATCTGGTCCTGACCTACACGCGCTTCGGCCGCTACGTCTACATGGTCGGGGGCAACCGGGAGGCCGCCGAATATTCCGGCCTCAACGTCAAGCTCATCCTGGGTAGCGTGATGGTGATCTCCGCGGTGTGCTCCGGCATCGGCGGCATGCTGGGCGTCGCCCATTTCGGCAGCGCGCAGCAGAACGAGTTCGACACGTATCTGCTCGATTCCATCGCCGCCGTCGTCGTCGGCGGCACCAGCCTGTTCGGCGGCCGCGGAGGCATCGGCAACACCATCGTCGGCCTGTTCGTGCTCGGCGTCCTCAACAACGGCCTCGACCACGTCAACATCGACAGCTTCCTCAAGATCCTGATCCGCGGCGTGATCCTCTTGGTGGCCCTGATCATCAATGTCTATGCGCAGCGCTTGCGCGAAAAAGCGGCGGAGTAGCCGCCCTCACATCAAAACCGCGAAAACAACCCCATGCACAGTACAAATCATTGGGGAATTTGGCGCGGAGTGGTTTGAGCCAGCGCTTCAGCGGCATTTGACACGTCGGGCAAAACAGGAGCACGATGACATCATCCGCGTCAGCGCGGCGTAAACTGGTTCAGATCGTGAATGCCCATCTGCTGCTCGAGCTGGGCGACGCGGGTCGCCATCTTCTCGAAGCCGTCCTCGCCGAACAATTGGTGCTCCTTCTTCTCGAAATCCTCGGCCATCGCATCATACTCGTTCGAGGAGACCACGTCTTTCAGCTTCGGAAAGAGATCGGTGTCCTCGCGCGCCGCGTGCGGCCGGTACATCGCGATGAAGGACTGCATCGCTCCGACCAGTTGCTTGCGGTCGTCGTCATTGCTTCGACCCGACGGCGCAAGCTTCAGGATGTTGTCGGTGACTTTCCGGCCCGCCTCGTGCTGGCGCAGCAGAGTGTCCACCAGATCGGTCATCTGGCCGGCTGTCTTGAATCGCGGGAAGACGTGCTCCTCCTCGGATTTCTCATGGTAGTTGTTGATGAAATCGCGGACGATGCCGGCAGATTGCGTGATGAGGGCGGGATCGAAATCCTCGTTCGACGAGAACTTCCGGATGCCGGCTTCGTAGAGCAGCAAGACCCGATCGAGCACGCCGTGCTCGCGCATCAGATCCTCGGGCGGACTGACTTCCTCGTCCTTTTTCTCCGCGCCCTTTTGCTTCGCGCGGCCGCCCTTGCGTTCAGCAAGGGCCGGCCGGGTGATGACGGCGGGCGCCGCGACCGCCGCCAACGCGCCTCCGAGCAGGAGCAAGCGACGCTTGCTTGGCATGACGACCATCACGGCGCTCCCGTGGAGATGTGGGCCCACATTTGTCGCGGCACCGAGCTCTCTCAGCGCCAGGCCTTTTCGTTCTTCTGCTCGTAATCCTTGAAGGCCTTCTCAAGCCCGCCCAGAACCTCGGCGGAGGTTTCGAACATCGCCTTCAACTGCGGTTCGTCCACCTTCTGCACGTCTTCACGCAGATGGTTCCTGATATCGTGGAGTGCCTTCTGCATTTTCTGCGTATGGTGTCGGGGATCGCGATCTGCCGCACTTGCCATAACCAGTCTCCTCGCTGCTATCATGGCCTCGCCAGACTCGTAAGCGTCCAGCGCGACGGCGCACCAACTGATGACGCGAGGCGTCGTTCCAATTACGAAATTCGATAAAGACGGCATGAAGTTCAAGGATCTGCTGACCGGGTTCGTCAGGTTGCACATTCTGCACCATGCGGCGGAACAGGAGATCTACGGCCAGTGGATGATCGAGGAACTGGCCCGGCACGGCTACAAGCTCAGTCCCGGAACGCTCTATCCCCTGCTCCACGGCATGGAACGGAAAGGCTATTTGCGATCGCGGAAGGAACATCCGGGCCGGACCGCGCGCACGCTCTACCGTGCAACGCCGCTGGGCAAGAAAGGGCTGATCCTCGCGAAGGCCCGGCTCCTCGAATTCACCGGCGAGGCCATGAACGACTTGGCGAAGGATTAGCGCTGGCCGCCCTTGCCGATATCGTTTATCGAAACTCGATAAACCCGTGCTGGAAACGAACCTCCGTGAGCAACCTCGATCGATCAACCGCCATCGCCGCCGGAGAGCGGTCCCACGCCGGCTCGGCGCTGGAAGTCCTGCGCATTTTCCTGAAGCTCGGGCTCACCTGTTTCGGCGGTCCGATCGCCCATATCGGCTACTTCCGCGACGAGTTCGTGGTGCGGAGGAAGTGGATCGACGAGCATGCCTACGCCGATCTGGTCGCGCTGTGCCAGTTCCTGCCGGGTCCCGCCAGCAGTCAGGTCGGCTTCTCGATCGGCCTGATGCGCGCCGGCTATCCGGGTGCCCTTGCCGCCTGGACCGGATTTACCCTGCCGTCGGCCGTGATCCTCGTTCTGTTTGCTTACGGCGCCGGCGCGCTGGGCGGCCCCGTGGGGACCGGCCTGCTGCACGGGCTCAAGCTCACCGCGGTCGCGATCGTGGCGCAGGCCGTCTGGGGCATGGCGCGCAACCTCTGCCCCGATCGCGAGCGCGCGTCGATCGCCGTCGTGGCGGCGCTCATCATCCTCTTCAGTACGGCATCGATTGCCCAGATCGGTGCGATCGTCCTCGGTGGGCTCGCCGGCCTTTGGCTGTGCCGCAGCGATGCAGCGGCGCCGTCCGGGCACGTCGAGATGCCGGTCTCGCGGACCGTGGGGCTGACCACGCTCGGGGCGTTTTTTGTCCTGCTGGCAGGCCTCCCCGTCCTGCGCGGGCTGACCGGCTCGATGGGCGTCGCCCTGTTTGACGCCTTCTACCGCTCCGGCGCGCTCGTGTTCGGCGGCGGCCATGTCGTGCTTCCCCTGCTCCGGCAAGCTTTCGTCGCCCCGGGCTGGTTGACCGATGACGCCTTCCTCGCCGGCTATGGCGCCGCTCAGGCGGTGCCGGGCCCGCTCTTCACCTTCGCCGCTTACCTCGGCACGGTGGTTTCTCCGGAACCGCACGGCGTGGCAGGGGCCGCGCTCGGCCTTGTCGGCATCTTTCTGCCGGGCATCCTGATCCTGCTCGGCGGACTGCCTTTCTGGGACTCGTTCCGCAAGCGCGCCGGCGCCCAGGCCATGATGCGCGGCGTCAACGCCGCAGTGGTCGGCGTGCTGGGTGCTGCGCTTTACAATCCGGTCTGGACCACGACCGTGCATTCGCCAAGGGATTTCGGCATCGCGCTTGTCGGCTTCGTCCTGCTGGTCGCCTGGCGCGCCCCTCCGCTCATTGTCGTCGCCTTCAGCGCCGCTGCCGGAACTGCGATGGCGCTGGTTTGAGGTCGGGTCCGCGCGGTAGGAGCGCGACGATCGCCCAAACTCCTATCGCGTCATCCTTCAGCCAAGGGCGGCCGTCGGCCCAAACCAACTTTACGACCGCTAGCGGAAGTGGCGAAGGCTCTTGCTGCGTTCAGCTAAGGGGCCAATAAGCGATATTTCGAAATGAAAGAGGCCGCCAACTGAGCCGGCCTCGACGCGGAAATCACTTCTTCTCAGATTTTTCCGATGTTGGAGTTTCTGGCGTCGTGAAGGCTCTTTATCAGGGAGGATAGCGCTTGGTCGGCCTCGCTGTAGCCGCCGGCACCAGCGATCCTGTCGAGCTCTGCAATTGTCAGCTCGCGCTTTTCGTCGGTCAGTTCGATTGAACTCCGATCACGAATATCGCGCATGGTCGTTCCCTTTAATCTCTCGGTGAGGACCAACCTCAGCCCATAGCCGATGGGATACCCGACGCCGAGACTACAGGATGTGACGAGTGTCACGCAGGCGACATGTCGATGTCCTCCTTGCGCCTCAGTAACGGAATTCCTGAGCTCCGGTCGGATCATGTCCGAGATAGGTCAACAGCGCCGTTTTGACCAGTGTGGGGAGCTTCCGCTTTACCCCGACACCGGACATCTCGCCGCAACGCCCTAACGGAAGCAAAGGGCCAATTTCGGAAGTCGACCAACCTCGTCGGCGTGGCTAGGCTTTTTGAATTTCTAAGGGGGCGCATAAATGGGGAGGAGGATCACCAGAAGGACCAGCGAAAAGATAAAGGTTAAAAACGCCGCCAATAAGACTGGATGTGCGACGCCGCTTCGCCGGTTTCGACATTGGGATCGATCTCCAATAGTTCATTGGTCGGGAATTCCATGCGTTTTTCTCCCGCCCGTGATCGGATGAGCGGTAGCGGCGAAGTTGCGATGGTCTGGAAACTGGTCCGTAGCGGTCGAGAGAATGCTTCGACTGTCGTCGGCACGGCTCTTTATCTTCTTACGCGAGCATAATCGTCTGGCGTCGTAGAGATCAGCCGTCCAGGAGCGCCGCCATTCGATCGCGATCGATGATGTTCGGGTCCGGCGGCAATTGATAGCCGTCCATTGAAGCCAGTTTCGCGGCGACGGGCGGTCTGGCCATGACCTCCTGAGGCAGCGCAACACACAACGCGATTTCGACCATGCCGCGGAGCACGTCGGCGTCTTCGGTGGCGGCAAGGAGAAGCTTGGCCATGACCGGGTTGGGTGCCGGCATGGGCATGCCCGCTTCGAGCGCGTTCATCTCAGCTATCCGAACGCGGTCCGCAGCGATCTGGTTTCGATAAAACGGACCGACTTGGCTTTCGGTGTCAGCGTCGTATTTCCGGGAGAATGCTTCGGGATCATTGATGTGCCGGCGAGCGATGTTGCGGAGGACTTGTGCGTGCAGGAGACCGACGCTCAAACCTCGTCCTGCGGACGGGTTGGTGCAGGCCCAGGCATCACCCACCGCGGCGAATCCCGTGATGACAGGCTTACCGTCGACGACAAACCGCCGGTAACGATCGACGACTCCCGCCATCAGAAGAACGGGCGTGATTGGCTCCCCGTCGAGCCAATGGGCGTGCCGCGGACATGCCGAAACAACACGATGGAACGTGGTCGTATCGCGCAAGGCTCGCATCGCCTTGTTCTTCGACGATGTATACAGGGTGACCGACCAGGTGTCGTTGTCCCCGTCCAGGGTTAGGATCGAGAACAATCCCATCGGCGTTAGCGCGCGTCCCATCCTGCGAGGCCGCTGATGCCCTGAGAAATATCGGGTAAAATAGGCGAAGTTACTGTCTTCGGCTTGCTCGATCGGGCTGCGGCCACCCGCGCTGAGGATCCATTCGCAGGCTGGGCTTCGCCGCCCCATGGCGTCGATCACCAGATCGGCGGGAATCTCTTCACCCGATGTCGTGCGAACCCCGGTCACGTGCGGCACATCTGGGACGGCCGATGCGCCGGTGATCAATTCGCGAACTTTGATGCCGCGGCTGACAGTCACGTTGGGTGCGGCTTGCGCGATGGCAGCGACGGCCCATTCAACGATCGGCCTCCGGCCGGTGACGAAGCGCAGGGCTTGATCACCCGGTCGCGGTGCCCTGTCCGTCAAAGTTGGAGGAAGAGAGCGACTGTCGAGATAGTCCACCCAAACGCAGCCAGCTCGAAGCAAATCATCCGTCAACCCCGGCAATTCCTGATCGCTGATCATTCGAAATCGCGCACTGAGGTTATGAGGTTGCCTGAATTGGGCAACTCCCGGACGCTCCCACGAGTCCCACCCAACCGCGGATGCCGTGGGCCGATCTGCCGGGTCAGCCTCCAGGACCGTCACGCGATGGCCATCGCGGCCAAGCATCGCGGCTGCGCACAATCCAATTACGCCTCCACCGCAAATGACGACTTTGCTCATCCGTTCCCCCAAGATTTTGTCGGACCGCAGGTCGCAGGACCGTCATTGTTCAAGACGAAGCCGCAATGACTCTCGCCCACCGGGACAAGGATCACTTAAGACATAGGTCGACGTGGCGAACCGCAGGTTCAAAGCCCATCTTGAGTTACCCTGGAGCCAGGTGTCACAGGTTGGCGTCTATTGGTGCACTATGGGTCCATAAGCCAGCATTCGGAGCCTGACTGCAAAATGTCTGCTTCGGACCCAAATGGCGACGTCGTCGCGAACCGCGCCTTTTCTAGGGATGAGCGCCTTCGGCCACGGCCACCGCCGCCTGCCCCGGCAATCTCCTCAGCTCGCCAGCACCGCATGTCCATCAGGCCGCGTCTCCAACGCCGGGCCCGGCTCGTGGCGGCATGCTCGCGTCCAGTCTACTACACATACTAGCCATCGCATTTGCTTCGAACTAGCTCGGCTGCCGGCCACGAGCTGACCCGCCAACAAGGCTATTTGAGTCGATAGCCCGCATGGCAGCCGACGCAGGCGACCATCACTTCGCCGAGCGCCCCGAGAGCGGGTTTGAGTTCGCCGGTGACGCCCACGTTTTGTGCCTCGATGGCAAAACGACTGGCTGCCTTGTGCATCGCTGTGCCAGCATCCTGCATGCCTTGCGGCATGTGCTTCGCGACCTCCGCCGCTCCATGCAGCCGCAACGAGCTCATGCCCAGCCGTTCCTCGGCGATCTTGCCCGCCTTCTCCGGCTCGCCCTGAGCCAACGCCTCGTTGATCTGTTGAAGAGCGAGCAGGTGATCGCGCATATTTGCGATAGTGTGCTCGACGAGTACGGGCGGAAACTTCACGAACTCGCGCGTATCGGTTACGGAAACACCGTGATCCATATCACCCTGATGCATGTGATGCTGGGCGGCGGCATATCCGACCGAAAGAACCAATAGCCCCGAAACCAGGGCGGCGAGATGAAGGCGCATGATCAGTTTTCCCGAGCAGTGGCAAAAAAGCATAGACGCAACGGGGACTGTTCACATATGATTTCGATCATATGATCCTGATCGAAAAAGGCCGGCAGACGAGCCGAGCGACGGCCCCTGTGGCACCTGATTGGAAGTCGCTGTCGCTTGCATCTCCGCTCCTCGCCGCGTTACCCGGGCCTGTCCGGCGACAGACGCGGTTGTTGGAGATAGCGCGCCAAACCACTCTTTTCAGCCGGGGCGACCGCCCAAGAGCCATGTTCTTCGTGCTCTCGGGAGAAGTCCGACTCGTCCGGCGATCGCATTCCGGCGGAGAGATTATTCTTCAACGAACGGGGCGCGGCTTTCTGGCCGAGGCGAGCCTCGATCAGCCCGTGTACCATTGCGACGCGGTCGCCACAGAACCTTCGTCGATCCTGGCTATCCCGGGCAAAGCCTTTCGCGCAGCATTCGAGGCCAGCGACTTCAGGGACAAGTGGATCGCCCACCTCGCGCGGGAGCTCCGCAGAGTGCGTACGCAAGCTGAAAGATTGAGTCTCAAGACAGCTCGGGAGCGGATCGTCCACTTCGTCGAGACCGAAGGCGAGGCCGGCGTGGTCGACCTGAAGCAATCCAAGAAGGATTGGGCGGCCGAGCTCGGCTTGACCCACGAAGCGCTCTATCGTGCTCTCGCACAGATGCAGAAGTGCGGAGAGCTATGGGTAGACCAATCGCGCTTGACTTTGCGGTGAGCCCGACGTCGCCTAGGTAGGCAGCAAATCGGCAGTTCAGAAGACAGGGCCGCGGCTTCAGGTCACGAGCTGATAAATCGGCGGATAGTGCAGTAGGTCCGCTATGGGGCCCAGAAGCGGACTTACGGGCCATGCGCATGCGCCGCCCATAGCTTATTGCTAGGGCCTGCTTTCAAGCAGCCGGTCGCGGACCTCCTCCGATAGAAAGCGCTCCACCCGCTGCCATGCCCTTGCTGGCATAGTTACGGATGATATTGGAAAATCGCCTTCGAAGGTGCCGGCGGGAAAATAGCGGATCACAGGAAATACGCGCGACCGTTGCATCGTGAAGTCTTGGGGCGGTAGGTGGGCAAGCAATCGGCATTGACTCAAATCAAAAAGCGTCGACCTCGTCGTGGTATTTTTTTGCAGGCGCATGAGCGCACGCTGACTTGAAACTTGGCAAACTATCTTCACCTACATCGTTAGAATTGATGTCGATCACTGGGCGCCGTCTCGCGGCCAGTAGGCGGCTCGAGCGAGGTCCGGAGCTTAGCGCATCGATTTGCGCAGAGGAGGACCTAGTCATGAAAATCGATCGCATACCGCTTCCTTCGAGAACAGAAGGCTCCATCACATCTATCGCCGACGAACATGGGTTGAGCTTTATCGGTGGAAGAATCTCAACAGGTCCGCCGGGTCCGCGCTTCGACGTCGTCGAACAAGAGTTCGACTTTGAGACCCGAAGCGAGCAACTTTGGTTAGCCGAACGGGCTCATGAAATCACAATCGTGCCACGGCGAGGAGCCGGGCGGCGATCGTTGCTATGTTGCTTCGTTGCGTTCGCCGCGATTGCAGCTGCAGTTCCGGCCGTAAGTCAATCCAACTCGGAATTGGGATCGAAGCTGGTCGGCACTGGCGCGGTTGGTCCCAGTGAGCAGGGTTGGTCTGTAGCACTGTCCGGCGATGGGAACACCGCTATCGTAGGCGGCATCGTCGACAACAAGCTCACCGGGGCAGCGTGGGTCTTCACGCGCACCAACGATGTTTGGACCCAGCAGGGCAGCAAGCTGGTGGGCAGCAACGTGGTCGGACAAGCCGGTCAAGGCATCTCCGTTGCGCTGTCCGCTGACGGCAACACGGCCATGGTCGGCGGGCCTTATGACAACTTACACGCGGGAGCGGCGTGGGCCTTCACTCGGAGTGGCGATGTTTGGATTCAACAAGGTAGCAAGATGGTCGGCACCGGTGCGGTTGGAAACGCAGCGCAAGGTTCCTCGGTCGCGCTGTCGGCCGACGGCAACACCGCCCTGATCGGCGGGAGTTACGATAACTTGAAGGCCGGAGCGGCGTGGGTCTTCACTCGAAGTAATGGTGTTTGGACCCAACAGGGCAAGATGGTCGGCACCGGTGCGGTTGGAAACGCAGCGCAAGGCTCCTCGGTCGCATTGTCCGCTGATGGCAATAGTGCCATCGTGGGCGGCCCTTCTGACGACTCATACGCCGGGGCAGCGTGGGTCTTTGTCCGAAGCGACGGCGTTTGGAGACAACAGGGCAACAAGCTAATCGGCACCGGCGCAGCCGGAAAGGCCGGACAAGGCTTCTCCGTTGCGATGTCCGCTGATGGCAACACCGCCATCGTAGGTGGGCTCGGCGACGACGCAAACACCGGTGCGGCGTGGATCTACAGCCGCACCGAAGCTACCTGGAGCCAGCAGAGCAGCAAGCTGGTTGGCAGCCGCGCGGTTGGGGAAGCCAAACAAGGTCATTCCGTAGCGATGTCCGCCGACGGCCGCACCGCCGTCGTAGGGGGAATCGGTGACAACTCATATAATGGGGCCGCGTGGGCCTACCGCCGAAGCGGAGCCACGTGGAGCCAGGAGGGCGAAAAGCTGGTTGGCCTTGGCGCAACCGGACACGCCGAGCAGGGCTTTTCCGCGGCATTGTCCGCCGACGGCAACACCGCTGTCGTAGGTGGTATTGCCGACAACCGGGTCACCGGTGCGGCGTGGATCCACAACCGCCGCGAAGGCATGTGGACCCAAGGACCATTCCTCGGGTACTGAGCATCATTCGGCCGCGCGCCTGGAATCGGTCCAGGCGCTCGGTCTGCGAAGAATTCAGGTTGAGCAAATCTGGCCCGCTCCGTCTCCATGAGCGGACCACCGTCAGAGGAGACGCTACTTCGCAGATCGGCCACTTCCCGACATACGACATTCAGCGGGTCCGGAGCTTCTGCCTCTCGTTCGTGAATTTCGTGATCTGCACCTCCCGGCATCGCCGCCGTTACTTCTTCTTCAGTGATGTCCGGAGCGTCACCAACTTTTCAGCAGCGTCTGTCTTTCCAGAGTCTCTCGCCTCCTTAATGGCAAGATCACGCTTTTCCCTCTCTTCTGGGGTCATCTCTCTCAGTTCTAGCGGCTTGAGCGTCATTCAATCCTCCTGCTCGCACAAAGGGTAACATGGACCGCCCGTCCTTAGTGTCGACCGTTGCCAGTCAATCGAGCTTGGCCAGAATATTTTGGATAAATGGGTCTTTGGCTATCAGGTACTGCTGAATACCTGAGGTGTTCTCGCTTTCCAGTCTTAGCTTCAATTCCTGATATTTCAAACGGTCGCCTGGATGCTTGCGCAGATGATCTCTGAATTTCAGCATCCGCGCAATCTCTCCGTGGCCGTCCAAGCACACATGAAGCTTGTGAGTGCGGGCACCGTCCACATCCCGCTTGAAAAAGTGGTGGCCCGGCGAGAGATCGCCTCCGCGACGATAGCCTAGCGCCATTAATGATCGGCTCCAATCTTCCAAGCTGTTGTCTGAGTTGACCACCGCAAGCACGTCAATTTCTGCCTTGGCGGCTAAGTCAGGAACGGCGGTGCTCCCAACGTGATGGACTTCAATCAGCGCAGAACCAAAAATGGGTTTCAGTCGCGCCTCTTCTGCCGCGTATTGTTGCGGCCACATCGGATCATAGCGCTTGATCGGACTGGTGAGCGACATGTCCGAACATTAAGCCGAAACCCTAAGGCTCGCCTAGACCGCGCCGAGGAGCAAACAGCTTTGTCCGCCTTGGGTCATTCGCGTCGATTTGGCCGCGTCGCCACCACGTCCGGTCTGGCCTCGGCTGCTGACGTGCTGGGCGCCATCGCGATCTTCGCCTTAGGGCCAGAAGCCGACCTCGCGATTGGCTTATGGGCCCGGCATCATCATGGTCGGCTCTTCCAGCAGGGAAAAGTCGTAGCCATCGCAGCTAACATTCGGGTTGGTGGGCGCAAACATGCCGAGCGGGTTGTCCTTGAACAACCAGGCATGCAGATCATAATGCACAAACTCCTTTGGAATGAGCGGCCAGTGTCCTTCCATCGGGCCCATGAAGGGTTGGCCGAAGAGAGAGGGGCGCTGCTTGGTATCTGCCGTTAGAGGCACCAGCCACTCAACAGCCACGAGCTTCAATTCCGTGCCCACGGGTTCGTAGATCAACACGTTGGGCTTCATCGGATCGGGAGCGCCCTGCACTGTGACATTGGCAAAGTGCACTCCCATAGCGCCTTTGGCATATTCCATGTGGTGCGGGACTTTCTCGCCGGAATAGTGCACGCAGCCCACCGTCGACAGGTAGCGGTCGCGCACGGCTGCCTTGTAGTCCTGATATTTCTCCAGCGATTTGCGCAACGTGTCGAGTTGAGCCTTGTAAGGCTCTTCTGCTGCAATTGGTCTGAGGGCCACGCCGATAAAGGCAAGACCTAGCGCGGCGACGAAGGTACCACGAACATATTTGCGCATGTTCCCTCCTAGCTTTTCATCAATGCGATGTCGGAATGAACTGGCCTAATCAAGGGTGAGGGTTTTTGCCATTCCCAACAAGACGGTAACAACCTCATGGCCAATCGCGATAGAAAAATGGTGGTACTCCCTCTTGAGCGTACAAGGGCCTTTGATGGCTCAGCCGACGGATCGCGTTCTTCATCGCCCGACTCTCAAGAGGATATTTCAATCGGGTCATTCGCGTCGATCGGCTGTGACTGCGTTCGTGTCCGGTCTACCGCCAAGAGCTGACGCCAACGTGAGTATGGAGGTCGGACGCAAAGGGCCAAAACTGGACATCAACAAGACAATGACAAAGTCATAGTCCCGCTTGTCGGCGGCTATAGCTCGATGTCTCTCTGGTGTTGTTCGCGATGCTTCAAACCCGGTTCGCGGTGCCGGCCATAACGCCAATAAACGATCCGGCAACGAAAGAGGCACTAAGCATTATTAGATAGAGAACAAGCTTGTCTTGACTAAAATGAAGTAAGACCCACCCAAGCAGCATGCAAATCAGTCCGTAGCCTATCGGCCAAAGCGCACCCCGCCGTAGGGCGAGCCGCTGGGCTGGGCCAAGCAGCTCATAGTTCCGTGACAGCTTCCAGGCTCGGCGAAACGATACTTCGTAACTCAAGGCTACTACGATCAGACAGGCAGCGAAGAAGTAGTAAGACATTCCGTGTTGCCAACCGTTACCATCTTGAAGGACGCAGCCGAGACGATAGCGTGGATTGATTGCCTGATCTTAAAGGAGATAGCGAACAAACGGTCCTATCGGGCACTAGTCCAAGCTCGCTAACGATGCTCGCTCTGGGTCACAAGCCGGCATTCGGTGCCGCACCGCAAAAATGTCTGCTTCGGAGCCAAGTACAGATGTCGTCGCGAAGCGCCCCTTCCACTCTATCGATCTGCGCCTACGGACGAGGCCAACGCGGTCCGGCTCGCAATCTCGTCGGCCCGCCAGCACCGCACCGCATGCCCATCGGGCCGCGTCTCCAGAGTCGGCCCCGGCTCGCGACGGCACACATCTTCCGCGTACCGACACCGCGGGCTGAAGGCGCAGCCGTTCGGCGGATTCAGCGGGTTGGGAAGATCGCCACCGGTCGTTGCCAGCGGCGCATGGCGCAGCGGATCGGGGATGGCCGATATCAGAGCCTGCGTATAGGGATGCGCCGGCCGCTCGAAAATCTCGCGCCAGTCGCCGTTCTCGACGATGCGGCCGAGATACATCACGGCGACGCGGTCGCTCATGTGCTCGACGACGCCGAGATCGTGGCTGATCATGATGTAGGAGAGACCGAGCGTGTCCTTTAGCTCCAGCAGCAGGTTGATGATCTGGGCCCGGATCGAGACGTCGAGCGCCGACACCGGCTCGTCGCAGATGACGATTTTTGGATTGAGGATCAGCGCGCGCGCAATGCCGATGCGCTGGCGCTGGCCGCCGGAGAATTCATGCGGATAGCGGTCGGCCTGCTCGGGCCGCAGGCCGACACGCTGCAGCATGGTCGCGACGCGGTCCTCGATCTCGCTTTTGGCGGTCACGCCGTGGACGCGCAGGGGATCTTCCAGCGTGCGGCGGACGGTCTGGCGTGGATTGAGCGAAGCGTAGGGATCCTGAAACACGATCTGCACGATGCGGGCCAGAGACTTCCGGTCGCCGGACAGCCCGTCGGTCACCACCTTCCCGTCCAGGATGATGCGGCCGCGCGTCGGTGCCAGCAGGCCAAGGATCGAAAGCGCCACCGTCGACTTGCCCGAGCCGGACTCCCCGACAAGGCCGAGGCATTCGCCCCGCTTCAGCCTGAGATCGACGCCGTCGACGGCCCGGAGCAGCCGCCGGTTGCGGCCCAGGAGGCCGCCGCCGACAGGGAAATGCACCGCGAGATCCTCGACGCTGAGAATGAGATCGTCGTCTGGCCTTCCCTCCCCCGTTCTGGTCCTGGGCTCATGCATGGTGGTGACACCTCACCATACCGCCGGCCTCGAGAAAATCCGCCGTCGGCACCACCCGCCTGCAAATGTCGGTCGCGTTCGGGCAGCGCGGATTGAAGCGGCAGCCATCCGGGAAGCTGGTGATGGCCGGCACGACGCCCGCGATCTCCTTGAGCCTGCTACGGCCGAGCGCGGCACGGCTGCCGAGCCGCGGCAGCGAGGCGACCAGCCCCTGCGTATAGGGATGCGAGGGTGCGCGGAAGATATCGGCGGAGCCGCGCTCCTCGACGATGCGTCCGGCATACATGACGGCGACGCGGCGGCAGACATTGGCGACCAGGCCAAGGTCGTGGCTGATCATCAGGATCGCTGTGCCCCGCTCCGCACACAGATTGCGCATCAGCTCGATGATCTCGGCCTGCACGGTCACGTCGAGCGCGGTGGTCGGCTCGTCGGCAATCAGAAGATCCGGACCGCAGGCCAGCGCAATCGCGATCATCACGCGCTGGCGCATGCCGCCGGAGAGCTGGTGCGGATAATCGTTGACGCGCCGCTCGGGTGCAGGGACACGGACGCTCGCCAGCGCCTCGATCGCGAGCTTGTTGGCGTCCCGCCAGCTCTTGCCCTTGTGCAGCACGAACATCTCGGCGATCTGCCGTCCCACCGGCGAGACCGGGTTCAGCGCCGTCATCGGCTCCTGGAAGATCATGGCGATCCTGTTGCCGCGCAGGTCCCGCTGTGCGGCCGCGGACAGGTGCTGGATTTCCTGCCCGTCAAACCTGATCACGCCGGCCCCGATCGACAACGGCGGCCGCAAGAGGCCGATCAAGGAGAGCGCCGTGATGCTCTTGCCGCAGCCGGATTCACCGACGAGGCCAAACGTCTCGCCGCGATCGATGCGGAATGAAACCCCCTCGGCCGCGGCAACGCGCCGCGCTCCGCCGTCGAGATCGATGCGCAGATCCTCGACTTCGATCAGCGGCGCGCCGGTCATGTCCGCCGGCTCCGCGATTGGGGATCGAGAATGTCGCGCAGACCGTCGCCGAGCAGGTTGAGGCCGAGCACCGTCAGGAAGATGGCAAGGCCCGGAAACACCGACAGCCACGGCGCCGTCGTGATCTGGTCGCGGGCATCCGACAGCATGCTGCCCCAGCTCGGAAACGGCGGACGGACGCCGAGGCCGAGGAACGACAAGGCCGCCTCCGAGAGCACTGCGCTGCCCATGCCGAGCGTGCCGATGACGACGATAGGCCCCAGCATGTTCGGCAAGAGCTGCGTGATCATGATGCGGAAGTCGCCGTAGCCGAGTACAGTGGCGGCCTGCACATAGCCCTGGTTCCGCAGCGAGAGCGCCGAGGCGCGGGCGATCCGGCAGGTGAAGGACCAGTTGGTGAGCCCGAGCGCGATCAGGAGGCTGGTCAGGCCGGGGCCAAGCACCGCCATGATGGCGAGCGCAAAGATCAGCGAGGGGATCGCGAGCATGACGTTGGTCAGGGCGTTGACGACATCGTCCCACCAGCCGCCCCAATAGCCGGCACTCAAGCCCAGCGCCACGCCGATCACGCTGTTGATGAGCTGCGAGATGATACCGACCGTGAGCGAGATACGCGCGCCATAGACGACGCGGGAATAGATGTCGCGGCCCTGGTCGTCAGTGCCGAACCACCAGGTCCAGCTCGGCGGCTCCTCCGCGTTCATGAGATTGGCATCCATGACGGGATCGGTGTGCGCCAGCCATGGGGCGAGCACGCCGACCACGATCGCGAGCGCGAACAACGAGCCACCGATGATGAGATTGGCGCGGAGCTTCATGCGTATCTGATCCTCGGATCGATCACGCCGTAGAGCAAATCGACCAGCAGATTAATCGCGAGAAAAGCCAGCACCACCACGAGAATGGAGCCCTGGACGGCCGGGATGTCGCGCTGCAGGACACTGTCGACCAGCAGCGAGCCGATGCCCGGCCAGGAGTACAGTTTTTCGACGACGACCGCCTGCCCCATCAGCCCGCCGAATTGCAGGCCGACCGTGGTGAGAATGATGACCAGCGCGTTGCGCATCACATGCCACTTCACCACGCGCGTCTCGCTCATGCCCTTGGACCGCGCGGTGCGGACGAAATCAGCGGTCATGATCTCGAGCACGGCGGCGCGCGTCGTCCGGGCAAAGAGCGCCATCGGCGAGACGCCGAGCGTCACGGCCGGCAGCAGCAGATATTTCAGGCCGCCATCGCCGTAACCGAAGCTCGGCAGCCAGCCGAGCTTCAACGCAAAAAAGTACATCAGCACCAGCCCAAGCCAGAATTTGGCGATGGACAGGCCCGAGACCGCCAGGACCATCGCTGCGCTGTCGACGAGACCGCCCGGCCGCAGGGCGGCGACGAAGCCGAGCGGCACGCCGAGCAGGACGGAAAATGCCATGGCCGTGAAGATGAGCTGCAGCGTCGGCCAGGCCCGCTTGGCGATCATGCTCGTGACCAGCTCGCGGGTCCGGAACGACGTCCCGAAATCGCCGGTGGCGAGCTTGCCGATGTAGTTGCCGAACCGCACATAAACGGGATCGTTGAGACCGAGTTGCTGTTTCAGGCGCAGCTCGACCTGGGGATCGACGTCGTCGCTCATGCTCGAGGCGATGCTGCCGGGAACGACGCTGAACAGCACGAAGACCAGCAGCACGACGGCGAGCACGGTCGGAATGGTTTGCAGCAGACGACGGATCAGGAAGGAGAGCATCGGCACTTTCTTCAGTCCCTCCATCGCTCATGGCGATGGAGGGAGCACGAGAACGCGTGTCATTTCGCGGGCGAAGTGTCGTCGACCCACAGCTCCTCGGTGTTCTGATGGGTCAGCTCTGTCGGGTTCTGCTGAATGCCGTGAAGCCAGGGCTGCACGGCCATGACGGCCTTGTTGTAGTTGAAGAACCAGACCGGCGCCTCCTCGTAGAGGAACGCATTGGCCTTTTGCAGCAGTTGGTTGCGCTTGGCGGTGTCGTCGGTCTGTCCCGCCTCGTCGAGGATCTTGTCGAAGTCGGGATTCCTGAAATTCATGTAATTGCAGGCCGGCTGCGGCGTCGACGAGTGGAAGCATTTGAGCGCAGCCAGCGGATCCGGTCCGCTCTGCTGGGAATAGATGAAGGCCTGGTAGTCGCCGGTGCGCACCACCTCCGCCAGCACCGCGGTCTCGACCTGCTTGACCTTCACCTTGATACCGACCTTGTCCAGCATGGGGATGACGGCCGAGACGATCGGCAGGCCCCAGCTTTCGTTCTGGCTGGTGGTCCATTCGAATTCGAAGCCCTGGGGATAGCCTGCCTCGGTGAGCAGCTGCTTGGCCTTGGCCGGATCGTAGGGGTACGGCTTCATCGTCTTGTCGTAGGCGGGCGAGGTCAGCGGCAGCCAGCTGGTGGCGCGATAGGCCTTGTTCTTGACCAGCTTGTTGATGATCAGGTCGCTGTCGATCGCGTAGTTGATTGCCTGCCGGACCCGCTTGTCGGCAAACGGCTTGAACGCGGGGTTCATGCCCATGTAGCGCGTGAAGACCTCAGCGACCTCGACGATGGTGCCCTTGAGGTTGGGATCAGCCTCATAGGCGACATATTGCGCAGGTCCGAGCACCGAGGTATCGATTTCCTTGTTGCGGAAGGCGACGTCGCGCGCCGCGGCCTCACCCATGATCGAGACGACGAGCTTGTCGGCGTAGGGCTTGCCGGGCTTGTAGAACTTGTCCCACCGCTCCAGAACGATGCGCGAACCCGGCACGTGCTCGACGAATTTGAAGGGGCCGAGACCGATCGGATGCTGGATGAAGCTCTCCTTGCCGCCCTCGTCGGCGGGATAGATCGAAGTCAGCGCGGTGAAGAAATAGAAGCCGGGATCGACCTTCTCGGTCAGCTTCATCTCGAGGGTGAAGTCGTCGATCTTCTTCAGGCCGGAGATCTCCTTGGCCTGCCCCTTCTCCACAGCCGCCGCACCCTCGATGATGCGGACATAACGCGCGCCGGGATAGGCCTTGGTGCCGTCCATGATGCGGTTGAAGGTCCAGATGATGTCGTCGGCCGTCATCTTGCGACCGTTGTGGAAATAGGCGTCGTCGCGGAGCTTGAAAGTTTGAACGAGACCGCCGCCCGAGACGACGACCTCCTTTGCAAGCTCGGGAACCGGCTTTCCCTCCGCAGAGTCCCAAGTGTAGAGCGAGCGATGCAGCGCCTTGGCGTAAATCTCGTCCTGCGCGCGCTGGGTGGTGTGGATGTCGAGGCTGGTGAAGCTCGAACCGTAGGGGGCGGTCATCCGGATGGTTCCGCCCTTGCGCGGGGTCTGGGCCTCCGCCGATCCGGCAAGCGCCAGTGCCATTCCAGCGACGATCACAGTCATCCTGAACATCATGTGGTCCCCCATCAACGCAAGGTATGTCGATCAGGGATTTGATCATCCGTCGCCCGTCGAACGCAAGCTTCGTTTTGAGGGCAACCGATGCCGGTTCCTCAGGCAGGCACGAAGACCTCGTGGGGTTGCACGCCCGCGTGACGCAAGCCCGCCTGATGACGCAGTGCGTCATCGAGCACCGAGCCAGTGAACATTTTTCGTGATCGACGCGACCAAGCTCACGATCGTTATCTGAGCCCAAGGGTCGCGGTAAGAATGAATCGTCGAACGCCAGCTGTCCTGCTCGCCGGCATTCTGGTCGCCGCGACCGCTGCGATGGCGATTCCGGTCGCGCCGGCCCCTGACAGGGACGGAGCTGCCGACGGCATCCAGGCCGGCTGGTCCCACACCTCGCGGTGGAATGGGGAAGTTGCCGATATCTGGTGGACGGTCTGGGGCCGTTGCTCCCCCGACTTTCTCGGTGAGCGCCTGATCTGCGACGCTCTCGAAGCGCTGACTCGCGCCGGACGCCGAACCTTTGAGAGCAAAACGTCGACAGATTTGGGCCTGCCCCTGCCCGGCGGCTGGGATCTGATGACCGCGAACAACTCGCCCTTCATCCGGTCGGCGCACGTCGAGACGCCGCTCGATCTCGCGGCGGTCCTCGGCTTCTATCGTGCCGCGCTCGACGACCGTGGCTGGACCGAGAATGAAGGCGCCGCCATCGAGCCCGATCGGATCGTGATCGGCTTCACAACGGCCGACGGACCGGGCTCGCTTCGGCTCACCCGTCGGGACGGCAAGACAATCGCCGACCTGTCGCTGCGCAAGCGTCCTGTCGCGACGGCAGGGTTTTTGCCAAAACCGGAGCAAGGGCGGCTGATGCTCGGCAACAACACGGACGGCGCGGCAGTCGTCACCGTCAACGAGCGGACCATCAGATTGGCGGCACATGCCGGAAAGAACCTGGCGAATTCAGACGACGCGGCCGCCGAATTGCCCGAGAGCCAGAAGCTCGATCTGTCGCCGGGCAAGTACAAGGTCACCCTGACGGTGGATGGCAGCCCGGCGCGCAGCCGGGAGTTCGAGGTTGCGGCCAACGAGACCTGGGGTCTATTGGTCGAGACGCATGGCGTCATGCTGCCGGTGCATCTCTATTAGCGTTCTACGACCGTCTCTCACGCGTCATTGCGACGTCTTCAGCCTGACAATTCCGGCTGCCAGTCCCGCAATTTCCGCGCCGCGCCGGTGACCTCACCGATCGCCCGAAACGCAGCCGCCTCCACCATCATCCCCCGCGCAAGCCTGATGGCGCGGGCCTCGCTGATGGCCCGCTGCTTCGGATCCTCGATCAGCTCGAAATCGATGTTGTGGGCGAGGCCGAAGATGCGGCGGATGATCTTGGCGGCGGCGAAGCCGACCGTGTCGGTGAACAGCCGCTGCATGTAGGCCTGCCGCTCGGACTCCAGCCGCGCAGCGCCCTTCTCGCCGGTGAAGAGCGAGACCGGATAGGCATCGCCGCTGGCCTCCGACCGCCAGAGGCCGAGAAATTTTCGCGAAAATTCGTTCCAGACCTGCTCGACCGTCTCCAGCACCCACGTCTCGAATTCGCGTCGCTCGCCCGGCGCACGCTCGTGGCCGGCGGAGGCGAAATAGGCCATCAGCAGATTGGCCAGCACCGCGCCGAGGTCAAACCCCATCGGGCCGTAGAAGGCGAATTCGGGATCGATCACCCGCGTCTCTGACGCCGTCACCATGATCGAGCCAGTGTGGAGATCGCCGTGCAGCAGCGCCTCGGGGCTTGCCATGAATTTCAGCTTGAGCCTACTGATCGCGACATGCAGCTCCATGTCCTCGCGCAAGGATGCAGCGAGGCCGTCGAGATAGGGCGCGGTCCAGCGGTTCTGCTCGGCGATCCGATAGGGATCGGTGAAGATCAGATCCTCGGTGATCTTGCACAGCGCATGATTGCCGGCGAAGGCCGCGATGGCCTCCTTCTTCTCGGCCGCCGCAAGCGCGAGATCGGAAGTATGGAACAGCGTCCGCGCCATGAAGGTCGAGATGTCGTCGACAAAGCGCGGATAGCGCGTTCCGGCAACCAGCCCCTTGCGCATGATGATGTGGGGCTCGAGCAGCTCCATCACGGTGAGCGCCAGCGTCTCGCTGTGGTGCAGCAAGGCCGGCACGAGGCCGGGCGCCAGCCGGGCCTGCCGGGACAGCGCGAGATATTCGTAATGCGCCCGCGACAGCGGCAACGGCCAACTCTCGCCGACGAGGCGGACGTAAGGCAGCGCCTGCTTCACGGCGATGCCGCCGCTTGCGCCCTTCACGATGAAGACGAGATTGAGATTGCCGTCGCCGACCTCGGTGATCGCCCATGACGCCGGCGCACCGCCGAGCAGTGCGGTGATGTCAGGCAGGCCCGCAAGATAATCCCGCAAGGCCGCTTCCTGCAGAATCCGGTAATCCCCCTGCCCGTGAGTCATGACGATCCTATCCCGTTTATTTGAGCATGATCTTGTCGAAAAACCGCTTCACACTTTTCCGGATCATGCTTGGTATGGGCCGGACCGTTACTCCCGCTCCAGGAAGCTCGAGCCGATCTCGGCCTTTCTTTTGATGGGATCGTAATCACAATAGACGCTGTCCGCCACCAGCGTGTAGCTGGCGCTGACGGTGTATTTATCAAGCTTGACCGAGTTCAGGCCGATCACCGAGGTGCTCTTGCCGCCGTTCCATTTGAACGGCGTCGAGCTCTTGGCCTGCTCGCAGGCCATCACGACTTCGTTAAAGACATAGCCCTCGACGAACGCCTTCAGCGTTCGCACCTGCACAGCCGTCTTCCATTCGACATAGCCGACGGCTCCGAGACCGGCGATGATCAGCACCAGAAGCGCGACCACGATCCTCTGAAAAGTCATTTGCTCTCCCAACTATACGAACTATCTCCGCCGTCATTGCGAGCTCCGCGAAGCAATCCAGAATCCCTCCGCGGCAAGACTCTGGATTGCTTCGCTACGCTCGCAATGACGCCCTTGGTTAATATACGTTGTCTCTACCCCTAAAACGGCATTCCCATCAGTTTCGACAGGCGTTCGATCGAGAGATAGCCGGCCTGATAGGCGGCAAGACCGAGGCCGTAGATGATCGCCGAGATGATCGTGGTCCAGACCAGCTTGCGCTTCATCCCGGTCAGAACAGGCGCGCCGGGATCGGTCCCGGGTGCGCCGCCGCCGTCCTCGTGCTGGCTGCGGACGCCGAACGGCAGTGTCAAGAACAGCGCGATCCACCAGATGACGAAGTAGATCGCGAGCGCGGTTGAGATCTGGGCGGCCATGACCCGGTCTTACGCCTGCTCGATTTCGACCAGCGCGCCGGAAAAGTCCTTCGGATGCAGGAACAGCACCGGCTTGCCGTGAGCGCCGATCTTCGGCACGCCGTCGCCGAGCACGCGCGCGCCCTCCCTCACCAGCGTATCGCGCGAAGTGATGATGTCGACGACCTCGTAGCAGATATGGTGGATGCCGCCATCGGCGTTGCGCTCGAGGAATTTTGCGATCGGCGAGGTCTCACCGAGCGGTTCGATGAACTCGATCTTGGTGTTGGGCAGCGTCGCGAACACGGTGATGACGCCGTGCTCGGGCAGCGGCACGGCCTCGGAAATTTGCGCCCCGAACGCGGCGCCGTAGATCCTGGCGGCCTTGACGGCGTCCTTGGTCGCGATCGCGACGTGGTTGAGGCGACCCAGCATGTTTCTTCTCCCTCAGGGCATGATCCGCAAGATCACGCCTAGCCTACACCGTCAGGACGTGGACCAGACAGGGGGGCTTTTTGCCCCAATGTTCGTTGATGACGGCCCGGACGGCGCGTCGCACCGATTCCGCCAGCGCATCCGGATCCCGCCGGCGCGCTTTCGGCAGGCCCTCGACCGTGGACATCACGGCATCGAAGACGATGTCGTCGAACGGCTCGCCGGCCCGGTTCTTGTCGGGGATGCCGACCAGATCGACCTCGGGCTCGTCGGCGAGCTCGCCCTGTGCGGTCATGGCGATGGCGACGAAGGCGCAGCCGGAGAATGCCATGCGGCGGCGCTCGACCACCGCGCGCGACTTGGAGTCCTCAAGAATGGTGCCGTCCTTGTAGAGCCGGCCCGAGGGCACCTCGCCGACCACGCCGGGATCGCCGGGGCCAAGCTTGACGAGGTCACCGTTGCGAATGACCAGAACGCGCGGCACGCCGGCGGCGCGCGCGAGCTTGGCGTGGTCGTTCAGGTGCAGGGCCTCGCCGTGCACGGGGATCAGCAGTTGCGGCTTCACCCAGGAGATCATGTCGCGCAATTCGTCGCGGCGCGGATGGCCCGAGACGTGGACCAGATGGTCGCGGTCGGTGAGGACTTCGACGCCCTGCAGCACCAGATTGTTGATGATGGAGCTGACGGCCTTCTCGTTGCCCGGGATGGTGCGCGAGGAGAAAATCACGCTGTCGCCGCGGTTGAGCGTGATTTCCGGATGGTCGTCATTGGCAATGCGCGCCAGCGCGGCGCGCGGCTCGCCCTGGCTGCCGGTGCAGAGCGCCAGCACCTTGTCCTGCGGCAGATGGCCGTAGACCTCGGGCGAGCGGAAATTCTGCACGCCGTCGAGAAAGCCGGTCTCGCGCGCCACCTGCACCACGCGCTCCATGGCGCGGCCGACCACGACGACCTCGCGGTCGGCGGCCTTGGCGGCATCTGCGACGGCCTTGATGCGCGCGACGTTGGAGGCGAACGTCGTGACCGCGACGCGGCCCTTGGCGGCCTTGACCAGATCGATGATGGTGCGGGCGACCTCGGCTTCGGACGGCGAACGGCCGTCGCGCACCGCGTTGGTGGAATCCCCGATCAAGGCAAGCACGCCCTCCTCGCCGAGCTCGCGCAGCCGCTTCTCGTCGGTCGGACGGCCCAGCGTCGGGGTCGGGTCGATCTTCCAGTCGCCGGTGTGCAGCACCACGCCGGCGTCGGTGTGGATCGCCAGCGCATGCGCTTCCGGAATCGAATGCGCGACCGGAATGAACTCCACGTTGAACGGACCGACATCGATACGGCCGCCGGATGGGACCACCGTGACGGGGATGACAGGGGCATTGCGCTCGGCGGCGCATTTGGCCTCGAACAGCGCCGCGCTGAATTGCGTCGCGTAGATCGGGCATTTCAGCTTGGGCCAGAGGTCGATGATGGCGCCGAAATGATCCTCGTGGGCATGCGTCAGCACCAGCCCCATCAGGTTCTTGCGTTCCTTTTCCAGGAAGCTGATGTCGGGCATGATCAGGTCGATGCCGGGCAGATGCTCCTCGTCGCCGAAGGAGACGCCGAGATCGACCGCGAGCCAGGCACGCTGGTGGCGGTTGCCGAGGCCGTAGATCGACAGGTTCATGCCGATCTCGCCGACGCCGCCGAGCGGCGCAAACACCAGTTCGTCGGGCCTCGCCATCACGCAGCTCCCACCGAACGGGCCGGGCCGAAGAACACTTCGCCCGCCGCCACGGGCACAAGGCGGCCCTCCGCGGTGCGGACGATCAGGCAGCCGGTGTCGTCGATCGTGTCGAAGATGCCTTCCAAGACCATGGTTCCCGTGTGGATCGCAATCGGCTCACCGAGGCGGGCGGCCCGCTCCAGCCACAGCTTACGGATCTCGGCGAAGCCTCGGCCATTGTCCCAAATGCCGCGGAACTCGACCCAGGCGTCCGACAGGGCCGAGAACAGCTCTTCGGCGCTGATCTGGACGCCGAGGGCTGCGAGCGATACCGCCGGCGTCGGCGTGCCCTCCGGGGCCGCCACGATATTGGTGCCGATCCCGACCACGATGGCCAGGCGATCACCCACGGCTTCGGCCTCAAGACCAATGCCGACGAGCTTCTTGCCGTTGGCGAGGACGTCATTCGGCCATTTCAGGGCGTATCGGGGCCGGTCGGGGCCAAGCCGGAGCGCGGCCTCCAGGCTGACCTTCTCGAGGGCGGCCTCCTCCGCCAGCCCGGCGGCAAAACCGATCGTGGCGGCCACCGCTGGGGCGACATCGAGGACTTCGAGCACACTGGCGGCGAGATTGCCTTTGGGTGCGATCCAGGGCCGCTGGCGGCGGCCGCGGCCGGCGGTCTGCTCCGACGTCACGAACCAGATCGGGCCGCGCTCGCCGGCGCGGGCTGCTTCGATCGCATCAGCGTTGGTCGAGCCGGTCCGCTCAAGGGCGGCGAGCTTGTAGCCCGCCGCTGACGCGCGAGGACCGAGCGCGAATCCCATCCTAGAACAGCGACTTGGCGGCGGCGGAGGCGACGCTCACCACCGGACCCGCGAACAGCGCGAACAGGATGTTGAACAGGCCTGCGACCGCCAGCACCGTCTTGACCTCGACCCTGACAGGATCGACCTGCCCCGCCGGCTCGTCGAAATACATCGTCTTGACGATGGCGAGATAGTAGTAGGCGCCGACGACGCTGGAGAGCACGCCGATCACCGAGAGCGTGAACAAATTCGCCTTGATGGCGGCGACGAAGACGTACCATTTGGCGAAGAAGCCCGCGAGCGGCGGAACGCCGGCGAGCGAGAACAGCAGCATCGCGAACATGAAGGCGAGCAGCGGATTGGTGCGCGAGAGGCCCGCGAAATCGCTGATCTGCTCGACCGCCTGGCCGTTGCGCTTCATCGCGAGGATGATCGAGAACGAACCGAGCGTCATCGCGACATAGATCACGATGTACATCAAGACGCCCTGCGCGCCTTCGACCGTGCCGGAGGCAAGGCCGACCAGGGCGAAGCCCATATGGCCGATCGACGAATAGGCCATCAGGCGCTTGATGTTGCTCTGGCCGATCGCGGCGAACGAGCCCAGCGCCATCGAGGCGATCGCGACGAACACCAGGATCTGCTGCCATTGCGAAACGATGCCGGGGAATGCGGTCAGCGTGACGCGGGTGAACACCGCGAGCGCGGCGACCTTCGGCGCCGAGGCGAAGAAGGCGGTGACCGGCGTCGGGGCGCCCTCGTACACGTCTGGCGTCCACATGTGGAACGGCACGGCCGAAACCTTGAAGCAGAGGCCGGCCAGCAGGAAGACGAGGCCAAACACGAGGCCGGTATTCGAGATCGTCGCGGCCGCGGCGATCCCGGTGAAGCTGACGGTGCCGGTGAAGCCGTAGACCAGCGAGGCGCCATACAGCAGCATGCCCGAGGACAGCGCGCCGAGCACAAAGTACTTCAGGCCGGCTTCGGTCGACTTGGCATTGTCGCGGTTCGAGGCCGCCACGACGTAGAGCGCGAGCGACATCAATTCGAGGCCGAGATAGAGCGTGATCAGGTCAGCCGCCGAGATCAGCACCATCATACCGAGCGTGGAGAGCAGCACCAGGATCGCATATTCGAAGATGCGGCGCGACGGATCGGCCAGGAACTCGGTCGACAGGATCAGCGTCACCGCCGAGCCGACCAGGGACAGGATCTTCATGAAGCGCGCGAAATCGTCGACGACGAAGCTGCCGCCGAAGGTGACCTGCTTGCCCGCGGGCAGCGTGTATTCGAGCACACCGACCAGGATCAGCAGCAGCACCGCCAGCGTGGTCACCGCACTCGTGGTCCCCTGCCCGCGATAGGCGCCGAGCATCAGAAGCGCCATGGCACCGATCGCGAGCACGAGCTCGGGCAGCACCGGCGCCAGTTGATAACCTGCAGTCGAAAAGCTCATGGCGATATCCTGACCTGCCCGATCACTGGAGCAGTGCGGCGGCCTTCACGGCCGTCACAGCGGTGTTGTAGTTGTTAACGAGTTGCTGGACCGAGACGGCCGACATGTCGAGCACCGGCTTCGGATAGACGCCGAACAGGATCGTCAGCGCGATCAGCGGGAACAGCGTCAGGCACTCCCGGAAGGTGAGGTCCTTGATGCTAGCCAGCGAGGGCTTCACCAGCGATCCGAACACGACCTTGCGGTACAGCCACAGCGCATAGCACGCCGACAGGATCACGCCGGTCGTGGCGAAGAACGCGGTCGGGATCGAGGTCTTGAAGGTGCCGAGCAGCGTCATGAACTCGCCGACGAATCCGCTGGTTCCGGGCAGACCGACATTGGCCATGGTGAAGACCATGAAGGTCATGGCGTAGAGCGGCATCCGGTTGACGAGGCCGCCATAGGCCGCGATCTCGCGGGTGTGCATGCGGTCGTAGACGATGCCGACGCAGAGGAACAGCGCGCCGGAGACGATGCCGTGCGAGATCATCTGGAACACGCCGCCGGCGACGCCCTGCATGGTGCCGGCGAAGATGCCCATGGTGACGAAGCCCATATGCGCGACCGAGGAGTACGCGATCAGCTTCTTCATGTCCTCCTGCATCATCGCCACCAGCGAGGTGTAGATGATGGCGATGGTCGAGAGCGTGAAGATCAGCGGCGCGAAGTCATGCGAGGCCAGCGGGAACATCGGCAGCGAGAAGCGCAGGAAGCCGTAGCCGCCCATCTTCAGCAGGATCGCGGCCAGGATCACCGAGCCTGCGGTCGGCGCCTCGACGTGCGCGTCGGGCAGCCAGGTGTGCACTGGCCACATCGGCATCTTCACCGCGAACGAGGCGAAGAAGGCGAGCCAGGCCCATGTCTGCAATGACCGCGGCACGGCCGTGTGCATCAGGACCGGGATGTCGGTGGTGCTGGCGTTCCAATACAGCGCCATGATGGCGAGCAGCATCAGGACCGAGCCGAGCAGCGTGTAGAGGAAGAACTTGAACGAGGCGTAGACCCGGCGCGGGCCGCCCCAGACACCGATGATCAGGAACATCGGGATCAGGCCGCCTTCGAAGAACAGATAGAACAGCACGAGATCGAGCGCCGAGAAGGTGCCGACCATCAGCGTTTCCAGGATCAGGAACGCCATCATATATTCGCGCACCCGGCTCGTGACCGACTTCCAGCTCGCAATGATGCAGAACGGCATCAGGGCGGTGGTCAGGATCACGAAGGGCAGCGAAATGCCGTCGACACCCATGTGGTAGGTGATGCCGGTGGCGAGCCAGTTCGCCTTCTCGACGAACTGGAAGTCGGCATTCGACGGATCGAAGCGCAGCACCAGGATCACCGACACGGCGAAGGTGATGATCGTGGTCCACAGGGCGATCCAGCGCGAATTGCGCCGCGACGCCTCGTCATCACCGCGGCTCAGGTAAACGATCAGCGCACCGACCAGCGGCAGGAACGTCGTGACCGAAAGGATGGGCCAGGTTGTCATTTACTGGCCTCCAAAGCCGAACATGAACCAGGTGATCAGGCCGGCGGCGCCGATCAGCATGGCGAACGCGTAGTGATAGAGATAACCGGTCTGGATCTTCACGACGTTGCGGGTGATATCCAAGACGCGCGCCGAGACGCCGTCGGGACCCAGACCGTCGATGATGAAGCCGTCGCCCTTCTTCCAGAGCTGATAGCCGATCCACTTCGCCGGACGGACGAAGATGAGGTCGTACAGCTCGTCGAAGTACCATTTGTTGAGCAGGAACTGGTACAGCATCGGCTGCGTGTTCGCGAGCTCGACCGGCAGGTAGGGCTTACGGATGTAGAAAGTGTAGGACACCAGGAAGCCACCAGCCATCATCACGAAGGGCAGCCAGCCGAGCAGACGCGGCATGTGCTCCATATCCTCGAGGATGTGCGGGTTCATCTTCACGGATTCGCGGAAGAACTCCTCCACGCCGTGGGGGTGAGCAAACACCTCCACGAATAGAAAACCTGCCGCGATCGAACCGACGGCCAGCACGCCGATCGGGATCAGCATCCAGATCGGGCTTTCATGCGCCGCCTCGTAGTGCTCCTGGTCGTGCGGTTCGCCGAAGAAGGTCTTGAACACCAAGCGCCAGGAATAGAACGAGGTCAGGCCGGCTGCCGCGATCGTCAGCAGATAGGCGTAGGTCGAGAACGGATTATGTGCGGCATAGGCCGCCTCGATGATCGCGTCCTTGGAGTAGTAGCCCGCGAAGAACGGAAAACCGGTCAGCGCCAAGGTGCCGACGGCCATCACCGCGAACGTGTACGGAATCTTGCGCCAGAGGCCGCCCATGTTGCGGATGTCCTGCTCGTGGTGCATCGCGTAGATCACCGAGCCGGAGCCTAGGAACAGCAGCGCCTTGAAGAAGGCGTGCGTGAACAAATGGAACATGCCGACCGAATAGGCCCCTGCCCCCATCGCCACGAACATGTAGCCGAGCTGCGAACAGGTCGAATACGCAACGATGCGCTTGATGTCGTTCTGGACGAGACCGATGGTCGCGGCGAAGAACGCCGTGGTCGCGCCGAAGAACATCACGACGGCCTGCGCGTTCGGAGCAAGCTCGAACAGCGGCGACAGGCGCGCCACCATGAAGACGCCGGCGGTGACCATGGTCGCGGCGTGGATCAGCGCCGACACCGGCGTCGGGCCTTCCATCGCGTCCGGCAACCAGGTGTGCAGCAGGAACTGCGCCGACTTGCCCATCGCGCCCATGAACAGCAGCAGGCAGGTCAAGGTCAGCGCGTCGGCATGCCAGCCGAGGAAGTCGATGGTCTTGCCGGTCAGGCCGGGAGCGGCATGGAAGATGGTCTCGAAATCGGTCGAGCTCGTCAGCATGAAGATCGCGAAGATGCCGAGCGCGAAGCCGAAATCGCCGACGCGGTTGACCACGAAGGCCTTGATGGCGGCGGCGTTCGCCGAGGGCTTCTGATACCAGAAGCCGATCAGGAGGTAGCTGGCGAGACCCACGCCTTCCCAGCCGAAGAACAGCTGCACGAGGTTGTCAGCCGTCACCAGCATCAGCATGGCGAAGGTGAACAGGGAGAGATAGCCGAAGAAGCGCGGCCGGTTCGGATCCTCGTCCATGTAGCCGATGGAATAGAGGTGCACGAGCGAGGACACGGTCGTCACCACCACCAGCATCACGGCGGTGAGCGTGTCGACGCGCAAGCTCCACCAGACCTCGAGCTCGCCGGAGAATATCCAGGGCAAGAGCTGGTACCGGGCGTCGTGGCCGTTGAAGCCGACATCGACCAGCGTCATCCAGGACAGCGCCGCCGACACGAACAGCAGGGCGGTCGTGATCAGCTCGGCGCCGCGCGAGCCCGCGGCCGCCGGCTCGGCCGGGCCGTGGCCGTCATGCCCGTCGCCGGGTTCGTGATGGCTCTCGTGGATGACGGAGGCATCCTCGTTGATGGTATCGGACGCATGAACGTGCGCACCGTGGCCGTGATCGCCATGATGCTCGAGCTCGTCACCCGAGGGGTTGCGACCATGCGCGCCGACCAGCGAGATCAGGCCGGCCAGAATGGCGCCCAGCAGCGGCAGGAAAACGATTGCCTGAACCATTTGAGAGCTCAGCCCTTCATCAGATTGACGTCCTCAACCGCGATCGAGCCGCGGTTGCGGAAATAGACCACCAGGATGGCAAGACCGATCGCGGCTTCGGCGGCTGCAACGGTCAGGACCAGCAGCGCGAAGACCTGGCCGACGATGTCGCCGAGGAAGGTCGAGAATGCCACCAGGTTGATGTTGACCGAGAGCAGGATCAGCTCGATCGACATCAGGATGACGATGATGTTCTTGCGGTTCAGGAAGATGCCGAGGATGCCGAGCGTGAACAGGATCGCGCCGACCGCCAGATAGTGTCCGAGCCCGATCGTCATTTCACCCACTCCGCCGCGTCGGCGTCCGAGAGCCCCTGCCCCGGTGCCACCTGGCGCATCGCCATCGCCATCTCGGGCGTGCGTGCGTTCTGAACGTTGATGTCCTGCCGCTTCACGCTCGCCTTGTGGCGCAGCGTCAGCACGATGGCGCCGATCATGGCGACCAGCAGCACCATGCCCGCGAGCTGGAAGTAGTGGATATACTTCGTATAGAGCACGAGGCCGAGCGCCTCGGTGTTCGAGACGTTGGCCGGGATCGGGGCCGTGATGGTCTTGCCGACATTGGGATTGATGACCCAGGCGCCGACGGTCAACAGCAGCTCGAACAGGAAGATGCCGCCGATCACGACGCCGACCGGCAGGTACTGGATGAAGCCTTCGCGCAGCTCGAGGAAGTCGACATCGAGCATCATGATCACGAACAGGAACAGCACCGCGACCGCGCCGACATAGACGACGATCAGCATCATGCCGAGAAATTCGGCGCCCATCAGCACGAACAGGCCGGAGGCGTTGACGAAGGCCAGGATCAGGTACAGCACGGAGTGCACGGGATTGCGCGAGACAATCACCATGACGGCCGAGGCGACGCAGACGCCGGCGAAGAGATAGAAGAAGAGCGCGGGAAGGATCATACCCTCACCTCACCGGTACGGCGCGTCGAGCTCGATCGCTTTCGCGATCTCGCGTTCCCAGCGGTCGCCGTTGGCGAGCAGCTTGGCCTTGTCATAGAACAGTTCCTCGCGGGTCTCGGTCGCAAACTCGAAGTTCGGACCTTCGACGATGGCGTCGACCGGACAGGCCTCCTGGCAGAGGCCGCAATAGATGCACTTCACCATGTCGATGTCGTAGCGCACGGTGCGGCGGGTGCCGTCGTTGCGGCGCGGGCCGGCCTCGATGGTGATGGCCTGCGCCGGGCAGACCGCCTCGCACAGCTTGCAGGCGATGCAGCGTTCTTCGCCGTTCGGATAGCGGCGCAGCGCATGCTCGCCACGGAAACGCGGCGAGATCGGGCCCTTCTCGAACGGATAGTTCAGCGTTGGCTTCGGCTGGAAGAAATAGCGCATGGCGAGGAAGAACGCCGAGACGAATTCCGACAGCAGAAGCGAGCGTGCAGTGGCGTTGACGTTGATACCCATGACAGCCTCACTTCGGCGCGATGCCGGCGAATTGCAGCACGCCGGCCACCACGATCACCATCGCCAGCGACAGCGGCAGGAACACCTTCCAGCCGAGGCGCATCAGTTGGTCGTAGCGGTAGCGCGGCACGATCGCCTTTGCCATCGCGAACAGGAAGAACATGAAGAACAGTTTCAGCGAGAACCAAATGATCCCCGGCACCCAGTTGAAGGGCGGCAGGTCCACCGGCGGCAGCCAGCCTCCGAGGAACAGGATAGTGGCCATCGCGCACATCGTGACGATCGCCACGTATTCGCCGAGCATGAACAAGAGGTACGGCGTCGAGCCGTACTCGACCATGAAGCCGGCAACGAGCTCGGATTCCGCCTCGACGAGGTCGAAGGGCGGACGGTTGGTTTCCGCCAGCGCCGAGACGTAGAACACCACGAACATCGGGAACAGCGGCCAGACGTACCAGTTCAGGATGGTGAGCTGCGGCAGCCCGATCAGGCTCGCAAGACCCCGCGCATGTTGGGCCTCGACCACGGCCGACAGGTTCAGCGTGCCGGCGCAGAGCAGCACGGTGATGATGACGAAGCCGATCGAGACTTCATAGGACACCATCTGCGCCGCCGAGCGCAGCGCGGCCAGGAACGGATACTTCGAGTTCGACGACCAGCCGGCCATAATGATGCCGTAGATCGACAGCGACGAGATCGCGAAGATGAAGAGGATGCCGACATTGATGTCGGAGATCACCCAGCCGAGATTGGTCGGGATCACCGCCCAGGCCGCGAGCGCGAGCACGCACGATACCAAGGGCGCCAGCAGGAACACGCCCTTGTTGGCGCCGGCCGGAATGATCGGCTCCTTGAGCACGAATTTGAGCAGGTCGGCGAAGGATTGGAACAGGCCCCAGGGGCCGACCACGTTCGGGCCGCGGCGGATCTGCACCGCCGCCCAGATCTTGCGGTCGGCGAGCAGGATGTAGGCGATCGCGACCAGGAGGACGACGAGCACCAGCACGCTCTCCGCGATCATGATGATCAGCGGCCAGAGGAAGCCGGTCCAGAATGCGCTTTCGAAGAATTCCATTCTGCTCACTCCGCTGCGGTCAGCATCTGCCCGGAGGCAAGCCGCGAGCATTCCGCCATCACGGCGGACGCACGCGCGATCGGGTTGGTCAAATAGAAGTCCTCGACCAGAGGCTTGAACGGCGCCTTCTCGGGCGAGCCGCCCTTCCCGGCCAGCTTCTTGACCTGGTCGGCGGAGCCGGCCTCGATCTGGTCGAGACGGATCAGATGCGGCACGGCCTTGAAGATCACCTGGCGCAGCGCGGCCAGCGAGTCATAGCCGAGCTTCTTGCCGAGCGCTTCGGAGAGCGCGCGGATGATCGCCCAGTCCTCGCGGGCTTCACCCGGCGGGAACGCGGCGCGGCCGGTCATCTGCACGCGGCCTTCGGTGTTGACGTAGATCGCGGACTTCTCGGTGTAGGCGGCCGCCGGCAGGATCACGTCGGCGCGGTGCGCGCCACGGTCCCCATGGGTGCCGATGTAGACCACGAAAGTGCCATCAGGCGCCTTGATCTCGTCCGCGCCGAGCAGGAACAGCAAGTCCAGCGTGCCGAAGGTCGTCATCTGCGCGGCGTTCAGCCCGCCCGCACCCGCAACGAAGCCGATGTCGAGCGCGCCGACGCGCGAGGCGGCCTCGTGCAGCACGCCAAAGCCGTTCCAGCCGTCCTTCACCGCGCCGACATCGAGCGCGAGCTTGGCGCTGGCAGCCAGAATGGCGGCGCCGTCGTGGCGCGAGGTGGCGCCCGCGCCGACCAGGATGATCGGGTTCTTGGCGTTCTTCAGCACGTCCATGAAGGAGTGCTTGCCGGAGGCGAGCTCACCGAGCGTCTCGGTGCCTGCGCCGAGATGGTCATAATCGTAGGTGAGATCGGCCTTGGCGCCGATCACCCCGATCTTGAAGCCGCCGGCGCGCCAGCGCTTGCGGATGCGGGCGTTGAACACGGCCGCCTCTTTCCGCGGATTGGCGCCGATGATGAGCAGCGCATCGGCCTGCTCGACGCCCGCGAGCGACGGATTGAAGATGTAGGAGCCGCGGCCGAGCGCGGGATCGAAGGCATCGCCGCCCTGCACCGCCAGATTGGCCGAGCCGAATTTGGCGAGCAGATCCTTCAGCGCGAACATCTCCTCGACGCCAGCAAGATCGCCCGCGATCGCGCCGATGCGCTTGCCGTCGGTGCGCGCCGCTTTCGCAGCGATCGCGGCGAAAGCTTCCGGCCAGCTCGCCGCACGCAGCTTGCCGGCTTCGCGGATATAGGGGCGATCGAGGCGCTGGGTGCGCAGGCCGTCGACGATGTGGCGGGTCTTGTCGGAGATCCACTCCTCGTTCACGGCCTCGTTGATGCGCGGCAGCACGCGCATCACCTCGCGGCCGCGGGTGTCGACGCGGATCGCCGAGCCCACGCCATCCATGACGTCGATCGACTGGGTCTTGCCGAGCTCCCAGGGACGCGCCGCGAAGGCATAGGGCTTCGAGGTCAGCGCGCCGACCGGGCAGATGTCGACGAGATTGCCCTGCAGCTCCGACGTCAGCGCGTGCTCGAGATAGGTCGTGATCTCCATGTCCTCGCCGCGCCCGGTCGCGCCCATTTCAGGGGCGCCGGCGACTTCCGCCGAGAAGCGGACGCAGCGCGTGCACTGGATGCAGCGGTTCATCGAGGTCTTGACCAGCGCGCCGAGATATTTGTCCTCGACCGCGCGCTTGTTCTCGGCGAAGCGGCTGGTGTCGACACCATAGCCCATCGCCTGGTCCTGCAGGTCGCACTCGCCGCCCTGGTCGCAGATCGGGCAGTCCAAGGGATGGTTGATGAGAAGGAATTCCATCACGCCTTCGCGCGCCTTCTTCACCATCGGCGAACGCGTCGAGATCTCCGGCGGCTCGCCCTTCGGGCCCGGACGGCAGTCGCGCACACCCCAGGCGCAGGATGCGACCGGCTTCGGGCCGCCCTTCACCTCGACGAGGCACATCCGGCAATTGCCGGCGATCGACAGGCGCTCGTGATAGCAGAAGCGCGGAATCTCGGCGCCCGCCGCCTCGCACGCCTGAAGCAGCGTGTATTCGGCGGGAACATCGATCTCTTTGCCGTCGATGATGAGCTTGGTCATGTCTCTTACTCCGCCGCGACCATGTTCACGGGATCGCGGACGCCGGCATCATCGATGTCGGCCCTGTGCGAATACTGGTCGATGCGCGCTTCGATCTCGTGACGGAAATGCGCGATCAGGCCCTGGATCGGCCAGGCGGCTGCGTCGCCGAGCGCGCAAATGGTGTGGCCTTCGACCTGTTTTGTCACTTCGAGCAGCATGTCGATCTCGCGCTTGTGGGCGCGGCCCTCGGCCATGCGGGTGAGCACGCGCCACATCCAGCCCGTGCCTTCACGGCACGGCGTGCACTGGCCGCAGCTCTCATGCTTGTAGAAATAGGAGATGCGGGCGATGGCGCGGATCAAATCGGTGGATTTGTCCATCACGATCACGGCGGCGGTGCCGAGGCCCGAGCGCAGCTTGCTCAAGCTGTCGAAATCCATCGGCGTGTCGATGATCTGCTCGGCCGGCACCATGCGGACCGACGAGCCGCCGGGGATCACCGCCTTGAGATTGTCCCAGCCGCCGCGGATGCCGCCGCAATGCTTGTCGATCAGCTCACGAAACGGAATGCCCATGGCCTCTTCGACGTTGCAGGGCCGCTCGACATGGCCGGAGATGCAGAACAGCTTGGTGCCGACATTGTTTGGACGGCCGATGCCGGCGAACCAGGCGGCGCCGCGGCGCAGGATGTCGGGCGCGACCGCGATCGACTCGACATTGTTCACGGTGGTCGGGCAGCCGAACAGGCCGACATTGGCCGGGAACGGCGGCTTCAGGCGCGGCTGGCCCTTCTTGCCTTCGAGGCTTTCGAGCAGCGCGGTCTCTTCGCCGCAGATATAGGCGCCGGCGCCGTGCGCGACGTAGATGTCGAACGGCCAGCCGTTTACGTTGTCCTTGCCGACCAGCTTGGCGTCATAAGCCTGGTCGATCGCGGCCTGAAGATGCTCGCGCTCGCGGATGAACTCGCCGCGAACATAGATGTAGCAGGTGTGCGCGTTCATGGCGCAGCTGGCAATCAGGCAGCCCTCGATCAGCAGATGCGGATCGTGCCGCATGATCTCGCGATCCTTGCAGGTGCCGGGCTCGGACTCGTCGGCGTTGACGACGAGATAGCTCGGACGGCCGTCGGTCGATTCCTTCGGCATGAAGGACCATTTCAGACCGGTCGGGAAGCCGGCGCCGCCGCGGCCGCGGAGGCCAGAGGCCTTCATCTCGTTGATGATCCAGTCGCGGCCCTTGTCGATGATGTTCTTGGTACCATCCCAGGCGCCGCGGCGCCGCGCGCCCTCGAGCCCCCAATCGTGGAGGCCGTAGAGGTTCTTGAAGATGCGGTCCTTGTCCTCGAGCATATCAGTGCTTTCCGATCAACGATTGGACTGCTTGTAGGCAAGTCCGGCGGCGCAGACGGCGAAGGTCAGCGCCCAGAGCAGACTGGTTTCCTGCGGGGCGTTCATCACAAAACGCTGCAGCAGGAACATGAAGGCGGCCGCGAGCGCGGCGTGCATGGCAACGAAGCCCCATTTCTTCACGGCTCCGCTCCCCTCGTTCGCCTGAGACGGAAGACCCATCAGGAGGTCTCCTTCAGCGTGGTGGGCCCGCCCGCCGGCGCGGAGAACTGGCGGCCGTTCTGCGGACCGGGCTTCGGCGGATTGCCGGAGGCAAAGCCGTCGAGCACCTTGCCGAAGGTTTCCTTGGTCAGGTCCTCATAGGTGTCCTTGCCGATCAGCACCATCGGCGCGTTCACGCAGGCGCCCAGGCACTCCACCTCTTCCCAGCTGAAATTGCCGTCCTTGGAGAGATGGAAGGGATCGTGATGGATTCGGCTCTCGCAGACATGGATCAGGTCTTCGGCGCCGCGCAGGCGGCACGGCGTGGTGCCGCAGACCTGGACATGGGCCTTCTTGCCCACGGGAGCGAGCTGGAACATCGTGTAGAAGGTCGCAACCTCGAGCACGCGGATATAGGGCATGTCGAGCATGTCCGCGATGACGCGGATCGCAGCTTCCGACACCCAGCCGTCATGCTGCTCCTGCGCGCGCCAGAGGATGGCGATGACGGCCGAAGCCTGGCGTCCGGCCGGATATTTCGCGATCTGCTGCTTGGCGAATGCGAGGTTCTCCTCCGTGAACGCGAAGCTCGCGGGCTGGACTTCCTTCGGTGCTAATCGGCGAACGGACATATCTTATCTCTCACTGCATGCGGCGCGCGGCCTTGGCATTCAGGGCATCAATCCTGTCCTGCCAGAACGCGCTTGCGGTGCCGAAAACATTGTAGCCGACGTGGGTCGAGACCTTGATGCGATCGAGGATCGACAGCTCGGTCACGGTCTCCATACGGTTGCTGCGCGGATCGAACACGATCAGCTTCAGCGGGGTTTGCTCGAGGATATAGCGCGACACCGCATGGGAGCGGTCGCTGCCGTGCTCCTCGCACATGATGACGCTGTCGGCCTGAAGCAGCCGGGCGCCGCCCTTGATCGCCTCGATCTCGACGCCTTCAACGTCGAGCTTGATCAGGTATTTGCCGGTGCCTGCGACCTTGCCGTCGTCGATCAGATTGTCGAGCGCCAGCACCGGCACTTCCTCGCCGCCATCCGACGGAGCGCCGGCGATGCTGAAGGCCTCATGCTTGGTGCCTGACAGACGCGCGGTGCCGCGGGCAGCGCCGATCGCGCATTTCATGGTCTCGAAGCGGCCACCGTTGACGCGCGCATTGTTGGCAAGCTTCGGATAGTTCTGGCCCGACGGCTCGATCGCGATCGCCTTGTGCGAACCGAACGGCTTGCTCGACACCAGCACCGACCAGTAGCCGTAATTGGCGCCGCAATCGAGCAGCGTGTAGTCGACGTCGATGGAGTCGGCGAACAGCAGCTCCAACTCGTCCTCGTAGCAATAAGAGCGGTTGAGCAGCTTGCTCCAATAGCCGTCGCCGTACGGGAATTCGAACACGGCATCCGGGTTGAGCTTGATCGCGATGTTGCGCTCGGGCAGCGTCTTGCGCAGCAGGTTCGCGCAGGCGATGTAGCCCATATGCGAGAAGTGCGAGGAGATCTTCGATCCCGTCACCAGCGCCAAGGCAGCCGTCCGCTCCCACAGGTTGGCCCCTTCAAGGGCCCCCGAGGCGCGGTCAAACTGGATTGGCGCCTGCGCCATCACCGATCGACCTCTCCGAACACGATGTCGAGCGAGCCGAGAATGGCCGAGACGTCGGCGAGCAGATGGCCACGGCAGATGTGGTCCATCGCCTGGAGGTGGGCAAAGCCCGGCGCGCGGATCTTGCACTTGTAAGGCTTGTTGGTGCCGTCGGAGATCAGATAGACGCCGAACTCGCCCTTGGGCGCTTCGACCGCGGCGTAGACTTCGCCTTCCGGCACGTGAACGCCTTCGGTGTAGAGCTTGAAATGATGGATCAGCGCTTCCATCGAACGCTTCATCTCGCCACGACGGGGCGGTGCAACCTTGTTGTCTTCGACGACGACAGGCCCCTTCCCGTCGGCTGCGTTCAGCTTCTGGATGCACTGCTTCATGATGCGGACGGACTGGCGCATCTCTTCCATGCGGATCAGATAGCGATCGTAGCAGTCGCCGTTCTTGCCGATCGGAATGTCGAAATCCATCTCGGCGTAGCACTCGTAGGGCTGCGACTTGCGCAGGTCCCAGGCGGCGCCCGAGCCGCGCACCATCACGCCCGAGAAGCCCCACTCCCAGGCTTCCTTCAGCGGCACCACGCCGATGTCGACGTTGCGCTGCTTGAAGATGCGGTTCGCGGTGAGCAGCCGATCGAGATCGTCCACGACCTTCAGGAACGGATCGCACCAGGCCTCGATGTCGTCGACCAGCTTCTGAGGCAGGTCTTGATGCACGCCGCCGACGCGGAAGAAGGCTGCGTGCATACGGCTGCCCGAGGCGCGCTCGTAGAACACCATCAGCTTCTCGCGCTCCTCGAAGCCCCACAGCGGCGGGGTCAGCGCGCCGACGTCCATCGCCTGCGTGGTGACGTTAAGAAGATGCGAGAGAATGCGGCCGATCTCGCAATAGAGCACGCGGATCAGCTGGCCGCGGCGCGGCACCTCGATGCCCAGCAGCTTCTCGGCAGCGAGGCAGAAGGCGTGCTCCTGATTCATCGGCGCGACGTAGTCGAGCCGGTCGAAGTAAGGGATCGCCTGCAGATAGGTCTTCTGCTCGATCAGCTTTTCGGTGCCGCGGTGAAGCAGGCCGATATGGGGATCGACGCGGGCGACGACTTCGCCGTCCAGTTCGAGCACAAGACGAAGAACGCCATGCGCCGCCGGATGCTGCGGTCCGAAGTTGATCGTAAAGTTGCGAAGGTTTTCGGGTTGCTCGTTCATGATCAGGCCTTCGGTCCCGCTTTTTCATCGCCGGGAAGAACCGGATAGTCGGCACCTTCCCACGGAGACAAAAAGTCGAACTTGCGGAATTCCTGGTTGAGCCGGACGGGCTCATACACCACGCGCTTCTCCTGGTCGTCGTAGCGGACCTCGAGGAAGCCGGTCAGCGGGAAGTCCTTGCGCAGCGGATGCCCCTCGAAACCGTAATCGGTGAGGATACGGCGCATGTCGGGGTGGCCGACGAAGAACACGCCGTAGAGATCGTAGGCCTCGCGCTCGAACCAGTCGGCGCCGGGGAACACCTCGATCAGCGACGGCACCTGCGTGGTCTCATCGGCCTGGGCCTTGAGGCGGATGCGGGTGTTCAGGGTCGGTGACAGAAAGTGATAGATCACGTCGAAGCGCTTTTCGCGCGACGGATAGTCGGCCGCCGTAATGTCGGTGAAGTTGACGAAACGGCAGTTCGGATCGTCGCGGAGGTACTTGACCACCTCGACGATCTTGCTGGCCTCGACATCAACCGTGAGCTGGTTGAAGGCCACGGAATGACCGATGGCGGCGCCCGGAAGCGCGCTCACGATCGTCTGCCCCAGGGCGTCGAGCTTGGCGTCGTCCATGACGTAAAACCTTAGCGTTCGATGGTGCCGGTGCGGCGGATCTTCTTCTGCAGCAGCAGCACGCCGTAGAGCAGCGCTTCCGCCGTGGGCGGGCAGCCCGGCACGTAGATGTCGATCGGCACGATGCGGTCGCAGCCGCGCACGACCGAGTAGGAATAGTGATAGTAGCCGCCGCCATTGGCGCAGGAGCCCATCGAGATGACATAGCGCGGCTCCGGCATCTGGTCGTAGACCTTGCGCAGCGCTGGCGCCATCTTGTTGGTGAGCGTACCCGCGACGATCATCACGTCGGACTGACGCGGCGAGGCACGCGGGGCGAAGCCGAAGCGCTCGACGTCGTAGCGCGGCATCGATACCTGCATCATCTCGACCGCGCAGCAGGCGAGACCGAAGGTCATCCACATCAAGGAGCCGGTACGCGCCCAAGTGATGAGGTCATCGGTTGCGGCCACGAAGAAGCCCTTGTCGGACAGCTCGTGATTGACCTCGAGGAAGAACGGATCATTGGCCCCGACTGGCTTGCCGGTCGACGGATCCAGGATGCCCTTGGGGGCCGGCGCGATCGCCGGGCCGGCGGACGGCACAGGATTCAATCCCATTCGAGTGCTCCTTTCTTCCATTCATAGGCGAAGCCCACCGTCAGCACGGCGAGGAACACCAGCATGGACCAGAAGCCGGTCGCGCCGAGCTTGCCGAACGCCACCGCCCAGGGAAACAGGAACGCCACCTCGAGATCGAAGATGATGAAGAGGATGGCGACCAGATAGAAGCGGACGTCGAACTTCATGCGGGCGTCGTCGAAGGCGTTGAAACCGCACTCATACGCCGACAGCTTTTCCGGATCCGGCTGCTGGAACGCCACAATGAAGGGCGCGATCAGCAGCACCAGGCCGATGATGGCCGCTACTCCTATGAATACGACGAGTGGAAGATAGTTCTGTAGAATGCCGCTCATTGACGAGCCCTTTTTCCCGCAGCCTCGGGACAGCCACGGATTCGTCCGATTTGGAATTATTCTGAGCCTTAGCGCAGTGCACCAATGGGCGCAAGACACGCTCTTTTCAGGCCCTTTGCTGCTTCCAGACCGGTGGAAATCCCGGAATCACCCCGCGGCTGGTATGGAGCAGATCGCCTGAGGCGACAAGGGCGGCCACGGTTTTGCAGGGCAGCAGCTCTCGGATTGCGGCGTACCGGCCGCGCCGGCTATTTGCCGCGGATCGCCGGCAAAAATGAGCCGGTTTTTTGGCTGCGGCAGCGCCCCCAGACCCAGCCGACGACGGCAACGGGCGCCCCGACTGTCACCCAGGCGACATACTGGCCGCCCCTCTCCCAGAGCAACGCCGCCAAGAGCCCCGTGACGGTCATCGTCGCGAGCAGGCTTGGTGCCGCAAAGACACGTATCCACAGGGGCGCATGATCAGAGGAGCCATGCATCATGACGGGACCTGATGACCGGACCAGATGACCGGACCTGGGCTTGTCTGGCGAATGCGGGCCAGGCGCCCGCCTCCACCGCCTCGCTAGCCAGAGATAGAGGCCACTGCCGATGACGACGATGGTGAGCCCGTCGAGCGCGGCCCAGATCAGCTTGAGCGGCATGCCGCCATAATCGCCGAAATGCAGCGGCTGCGAGACCAGGAGTGCCTGGAGATAGAACGGCAGCGCCCTGGTATCGGCAACTTCCCCGGTTTCGCCGTCGAGCAGCACCGGCTTGAGCAGCCGCGCCGTCAGCGCGGTGTCGCCGCGCATGAAAGCTGCAAAATGGTGCGAGGACGAGAATGGCGTGCCCGGGAATGCGATGAAGGCGACCTCCATTCCGGGCGCCGACTGTCTGGCGCGAACAACCACCTCGTCAAGCGAGACAAGATGCTCCGGCGGCGGCTTGCCGGCATAGGGCGCCACCATGCTGGCGAGCTCGGTCGCCTTCCACTGGTTGAGCATCAGTTCGGCCCAGGTATTGACGACGCCGGTCAGGCCCACCACCAGCGCCCAGGTCACCGTCACCACACCGATCAGATTGTGCCAGTCGAGCCAGCGGACCCGGCGCGAGGCGGTGTCACGAATGGTGGCAAAGCGCAGGCGACGCGTGAACGGCCAGTACAGGACGACGCCGGAGATGATGGCTGCCGCAAACAACAGTCCCATCGCGCCCAGAAACAGCTTACCAGCCTGGCCGGCAAACATGTCGGTATGCAGCTTGAGCACGACCAGCATCGGCCCGACACCGACCGGCCCGAGCAGTCTTGCCGAGACCGCATCGAACGCGCGCACGGTCGCATTGTCTGGTGCCCCGTCAGGCGCGCTGTTGGTGAAGGCCATCACGATCCCGGGCGCGTCCTTGTCCCAGGAAACATATTGCAGGACACAGCCGGGATCGGCGGCGAGCGCGGCGTCGGCGACGGCCTGAGGCGTCGCGCGCGCCGCGCTCGCATGAGCTTCGGGCTGGGGGGCGTAGCCCAGGAGCTCATCGATCTCGTGATGGAAGATCAGCGGCAGGCCGGTCAGACAGAGCAGCAGCAGAAACAATGCCGAGACCAGGCTCGTCCAGGTGTGGACCACGGACCAGACCCGGACCGTGCGCGCCTTCACAAAACTCTCCCCTCGCCGGGCCTGACCATTTGCCTCACCATTTGTAGGAGACGCTGGCGGTGATGCGGCGGCGATCGCCGTAGAAGCAGGACGTCGCCGACGCGCAACTCGCGACATAGATCCTGTCGGTCAGGTTGATGACGTTGAGCGCGGTGCGCCAGTTCTGCCATTCGTAGTGAACGGCGAGATCGCCGAGCGCGACGGCGGGAACTTGAAGCGTGTTGGCGGTGTCGGCCCAGGACGAGCCGACGTAACGAACGCCGCCGCCGAAACCAAATCCCTCCAGCGGCCCGTCATTGAAGGTGTAGTCCGCCCAGCCCGAGATCAGCATCTCAGGCGTATTGGTCGGCGTCTTGCCGATCAGGGATTGATCGAGGTCCTTGCTGGTAAAGAGATGGTAGGCGGTAAACGCACCGATCAGCTTCAGCTCCTTGGTGACGTTGGCGACCGCTTCGAGCTCGATGCCGCGCGAGGTCACCTCGCCGGTCTGGTTCTGCAGCAGGACATTCGCGGGATCGGTGGTCGCCACATTCTGCCGCTTCAGATCGAACAGCGACGCGGTGAAATAGCCGTCAAATCCCTTGGGCGCGACTTTTACGCCGATCTCGGCCTGCCGGCCGGTCTCCGGCAGGAACAGCTTGTTCTGCGCGTTGAGGCCGATGATCGGATTGTAGCTGGTCGCATAGGAGACGTAGGGTGCGATGCCGGTGTCGAAATTATAGATCAGCCCGGCGCGCCCGCTGAATTTGCTGTCGTCGCGCTGGGCAATGCTTGCGCTGGTGTCACGCGCCGCCTGAGACGTCTCCACCCAATCGTTGCGCCCGCTCAGCACCAGCGTGAAGTTGCCCACCTTCATCTGGTCCTGGAGATAGGTGCCGGCCTGCTTCTGCGTGATCAGGAAGTTGCGGAACGGCGAGGTCGGCAGCGGAACCTCGGCGGCCCCATAAGACGGATTGAGGACGTTGATCGATGAGACGCCGAACCCGAAGGCCTGATAGTCGTCGATCTGATAGCCCTTCAGGTCGACCCCGAACAGCGTGGTGTGCTTCACCGCACCGGTGTTGAAACGATATTCGAGCTGGTTGTCGAGATCGGCCTGGTTGGCAGTGTCCTTCGCATACCAATTGTAGCGGCCGAGCGTTGCCGTGCTGATCTCGCTCCAGCCGCTGCCGACGTAGCCGCGATAGGTCAGGTCGACATGGGCGAAGCGCGCATTCTGCCGAAACGTCACATCGTCGGTGAGATTGCGCTCGAACTGATAGCCGAGCATCTCCTGCTCGCGCGTGAACTTGTCGACGGCGGGATCGCCGGCAAAGAAGCTGGTCGGAATCTTGCCGAACGGCGCGTTGGTCACCGTGCCCCGGTAAGGCAGGAAGTTGATGCCGCGGGTGTCCTGCTTGGAGGCCGAGGCCAGCACCGTGAAGGTGGTGTCGGCGTCCGGCTTCCAGGTGAAGGACGGCGCGATGAAGTAATTGTTGTCGGGCGTGAAGTTGACTTGCGTGCCGCCGTTCTGGACCTGGCCGACGAGGCGGTAGAACAGCTTGCCGTCCTGTTGGCCATCCTGGGGCTGCATCGCGACGGGACCGCCGACATCGAAGCCGACATAGGCGTTACCGAAATTGTTGACACCAGTCTCGATGGTGCGGACCGGCTCGATCGGCGGCATCTTGCTGATGACGTTGACGATGCCGCTCGGGCTCGATCCGCCATACAGCACGGCCGACGGACCGCGCAGCACCTCGACCCGTTCCATGTTGAAGGGCTGGAGCTTCCAGCTGGCATAGGACGTGTAGAACAGCTGCATGCCATCGAGGAACAGCCCGATGTCGTCGGACTTGAAGCCGCGGATCAGCCACCAGTCGTTGCGGGTATCGGCGCCGAACGTGCCGGCGCGCACGCCGGCGGTGTAACGCAGGACTTCGTCGAGCTTGTTCGGCTTCTGGTCGCGGATCTGGTCCGCACCGATCACCGACACCGCCTGCGGCGTCTCAATGATCGGCGTGTTGGTCTTGGTGCCGGACGCGCTGCGCCTGGCGACATAGCCCTGCATCGGACCACGCGGATTCTCGACCACGCCGACATTGCGTTGCGGCTGCGGCTTCGGACTGTTGACCGTTTGCACCTGGCTCTGCGCGCGGCGCGACGCGGGCGTAGCAGCGCGGCGGCGCTGTTCCGGTGCAGCCACGTTCACGGGCGGCAGGTTCTGTGCGCCACCCAGTGCCGACGATTGTGCAAGCGATGCCTGCGGCATCAAAACCCAAGCGGACGCGGTCGCCAACACGGCCGACCGCAGCATTCCAAGACTGTCCAACGCGTCACCCCAATGTGCATCTGATGCACCATGCCGCCTGTCCCGGAACGGCATGCGATCGGGTGACGCTTAGGGGAGCGCGCGCGATATCGCTAATGGAAAGGCTCTTAGAAGAACTCTTAGAGCAGCTCTTAGAAGCGCTCAAACACGTCCAAAGATTTCCGCACGATCAGCGCGCGACCTTCTCGGCTTCGAGCATCGCTTCCGCAGTCGCGGTGAGACGATCGATCTGCGCGAGCAGCGTCTCCAGATCATCATGGCTCAGTTGCTCAAGCAGCGTCCGGTTGCGCTCCTGCGCGCCTTCAACGATCGCATCATGCGCTGCGAGCCCGGACTGTGTCAGCGAGATCAGCACCTCGCGACTGTCCTTCGGATTTGCAGATTTCACGATCAGCTTGCGCGACAGCAAATTTGCCAGCGCCCGGCTGATTTGTCCCTTGTCCTGGCCGACTGCCTCGGCGAGCCGCGCTACGCTCATCGGCGGCCGGCGGCCGAGCGAAGCGACCAGGCCGAACTCGACCGAAGACAATCCGGTGAGACGCTTGTAGCGCAGGATGGCACCGCGCTTGAGCAAATTGGCCAGCACCATCAGCCGCGACGACAGCATCGCGGTGATCGGCGCCGGAGAGTGATTGTCGTCCGCATCGGACGATTCGTGCCCGCCCCTGCTCGATGTCTGGCTCATGGTCCACCTCTGCCAAGAAAGCCAGGATGTGCCAAGCCTTGGTAGCGCAACCTCCCCAGCCCGATCGAACGCGACCAAGAGGCTTTCCGGGAAGATCGTTGACATTGTCATCGAACTATTTTTCACTGCGGGCAAGCCATGAAAAAGGCCCCGGCCGTCGCGGCCGGAGCGGGAGGACCGGCATGACCATCACCCAGCGGGATCGCGATCTCGGCACGGCCTATGCGATGAAACCAGCGCACACCCGCACCGAGCTCACTTCAGTGCAACGCGGCACGCCGATGGGCGAGCTGCTCCGCCGCTACTGGCATCCGGTCGGGCTCGTCACCGACGCCACCGACACGCCGAAGAAGGTGCGTGCACTGGGCGAAGATCTGGTGCTGTTCCGTGACAAGCATGGCCGCGCCGGCCTCTTGCACGCGCGCTGCTGCCATCGCGGCACCACGCTCTATTACGGCAAGGTCGAGGAGGACGGCATCCGCTGCTGCTATCACGGCTGGAAGTTCGACACCGAAGGCCATTGCCTGGAGCAGCCTTGCGAGCCCGACGGCGGCCAATTCAAGGACAAGGTGCGCCAGCCCTGGTATCCGGTCGAAGAGCGCTACGGTCTGATCTTCGCCTATATGGGCCCGGCCGAGAAACGCCCGGTGCTGCCGGCTTACGAATGCCTGGAAAAGATGGACGACGGCGAGTTCGTCGAGGCTGACGATTCCTCGATCGGCGGCGGCGGCCCGGCCATCATCCCCTGCAACTGGCTCCAGCATTTCGAGAACGTGGTCGATCCCTACCACGTGCCGGTGCTGCACGGCTCGTTCTCGGGGCCGCAATTCACCAACATGATGGCTTCGATGCCGGAGGTGACGTTCGACAAGACGCCGCGCGGCATCGTCGTGCGCTCGATCCGCAGGCAGGACGACGGCCGTGTGTTTTACCGTGTCACCGAAGCCGCCCTCCCCAGCTTGCGCGTCGTGCCGAACCCGCGCGTGGCGCAATTCGCACGTGTCGAGTCGATCGGCTGGACGCTGCCGATCGATGACACCTCGTTCCGCATCTATGTCGCCAGCCGCGTGAAAAATTCCGGCGACATCGGCCGCATGCGCTCGAAGTTCAACGGCAAGTTCTGGTGGGACATGACGGAAGAAGAGCACCAGCAATTTCCCGGCGATTATGAGGCCCAGGTCGGCCAGGGCGAGGTGACGGTCCATTCCGAGGAGCATTTCGGCCAGAGCGACCGCGGCATCCTGATGATCCGGCGCATGCTCGGCGAGCAGCTGGAAGCGATGGAAGCAGGTCGAGATCCGATCGGCGTGTCGTTCGACGGCAGCGCGCCGCCGGTCGAGTTCGAAGCGGGGAATTACATCCGCGAAGGATGATTTGCCAGCTCCAACGAGGGCTGGGACCGACAACAACAAAGACAAATCGGGGGAAGCGATGGTCGATGTGACGTCACAGATGTCGGTGCAGACGGCCGCCGCGGCGAAGCCCGCAGCGCGGCGCTATTACGTGCTGGGCCTGCTCACCATCATCTACGCGCTGAACTTCCTCGACCGCACGATCTTCAACGTCCTGATCGAGCCGATCAAGAAGGAATTCCAGCTCAGCGACACCACGATGGGGCTGCTGGCTGGTTTCGGTTTCGCACTGTTCTACTCCCTGCTCGGCATTCCCATCGCGCGCGTTGCCGACCGGCTCAACCGCCGCAACATCGTGGCGCTGGCGTTTGCATTCTGGAGCGCGATGACGGCGCTGTGCGGCGCGGCTTCGAGCGTAACCGCGCTGGCCTTTGCCAGGATCGGCGTCGGCATCGGCGAATCCGCCGGCTCTCCGGCCTCGCAATCGATCGTCGCCGACCTCTTTGCCAAGAACGAGCGCCCGCGCGCGCTCGGCATCTACGCCATTGGCACCTATCTCGGCGTCTTCCTCGGCTATTTCGTCGGTGGCTACGTGAACCAGCACCATGGCTGGCGCATGGCCTTCTATGTCGCCGGCGTCCCCGGCATCCTGCTTGCGCTGATTTTGTGGCTGACGGTCTCGGAGCCGAAGCGCGGCGCGATGCAGGAAGATTTCGTGCCCGAGCCGCTCGGCCCGACGCTGAGCTTTCTGGCCTCGCAGCAAAGCTTCGTCATCGTGCTGATCGGCTTCTGCCTGACGACCTACACCAATTACGCCACCGCGGCCTGGATCCCGCCATTCCTGGCGCGCGTGCACCATCTGTCGAGCGCCGAGATCGGCACCTATGCCGGTACGTTCAAGGGGCTCGCCGGCATGGCCGGCACCCTGCTCGGCGGTTTCGTGGTGGCGCAAATCGGCCGCCGCGACGACCGCTGGAAGCTGTGGGCACCGGCGATCACCTCCGGGCTCGCCGGCCCCGTCTTCGCGCTGTGCATGCTGACGCAGGACTTCGCGACGATGATCGCGATGCTGGCACTGACCTCGTTCCTGGTCGGCTTCCATCTCGGGCCCGTCTTCGCGATCGCGCAGACGGTGGCGAAGCCGAGCATGCGGGCGCTCGCCTCTGCGCTGATCGCGCTCACCGCGACCTGCTTCGGCCAGGGCGTCGGCCCGCTCGCGGTGGGAATGGTCAATGACGCCTTGAAGGGCAGCTACGGCGCGGACGCCGTGCGCTATTCCCTGCTTTCGGCGGCGGTCACGACCACGCTCGGCGCCCTGCTGTTCGTCTGGGCGGCGCGGACCATCCGCACCGACATCGTCAGGGCGAGCTAGACGCTCATGAATGCGAGCATGTCCGCCATCAGCCGCTCACCATGCGTCAGCGGCAGCGGATGCGGCGCGCCTTCATAGACGATCAGCTTGCTGTCCTTGATCAGCTTTGCGGTCTTGGCTCCGGTCAATGGCAGCGGCGCACTCGCATCCTTGTCGCCGTGAAGGATCAGCGTCGGGCAATCGACCCTGGCTGCAGACGCGCGCAGATCGGAGAAGGAGATCGTCTTGCGGCACGCCAGCGCAACCGGCAGCGGCACGCTCAGCATCATCTGTCGGATCCAGGTCCGCGTGATCTCCGGTGTCTCCGGCAGGAAGAATGGCGCTTCATTCGCCGCGATCCATTTGGCGAAATCGCGGGCGATGGCTGCGTGGTCGGTCTCGATCATCGCCTTCGGGACCGCATCCGGATTGTCCTCGGTCTTGACCAGGAACGGCGTCGTCGGTGCGACCAGCACCAGCCTTGCGATCCGGTCCGAGCCGTATCGTCCGAGATAGTTCAGCGCCTCGACCGTTCCCATCGAGAAGCCGACCAGCGTGACGTCGCGCAGATCGCGCGCCTCGATGATCGCAGCGACATCATCGGTCAGTGTATCCAGGTCATAGCCCGCGGACGGCATCTCGGACCGGCCATGCCCGCGCCTGTCGGGCGCAAGACAGCGGAAGCCTTTTTCGTTGAGGGCCGCAATGTGGCTGCCCCAGGTGCTGGCATCGAAGGTCCAGGCCGTCAGCAGCACCACAGGCTTCCCGCTGCCCCAGTCCTGCACGAACAGCTTCGTGCCGTCCCTGGCGACGACATAGGGCGATCGGACAACCGGCTGGGCCGCCGCTGGCGCGCCGGCGCCCGATGCTGCCGCCAGGGCGGTGCCGAGTAAGGTGGCTTCGAGGACGGTTCGACGGTTCATGGTGCTTCTCCTCGCCGGATGGTTCGCGGCCGATGGAAGCGATCATGACGAAGCGACTGGGCCTGTGCGATTACGCGGCAGGTAAGGCTGCTCAAGGCGAAACGGCGGAATCGCCAGATGAAACCATTTTGCGGAACCCGCGAAACGATCCGGAAACAGATGCTCCTTAAGACATCAGCCTACAGACGGCGCCAAAGCCCGTCGGGAGGCTTCGATGAACCACTCAATTCACTCTGCTGATCGGGGTACCCACCTGAAGATCGTGGTGGTGGCGCTGGTGGCCGGCATCGCAGTGGCCGCCTTCGGGATCGCAGCCCGCACCAACGCCGATTACAGCCAGACCGCCCAGTCGACCCACGTCATCAAGGCCGGCAAGCCGATGGCGATCACGAGTTCGGAGGCGTCTGAGATTCGCTAATCGCCGAAAAAGGTCCGCTTTGAGATGCAATGACCGCCAACGGGCGGCCTTTTTTGCTTTCCCGACAGGACTGAAGATCACCATACAAGATATTGATAAGACAAATGAATTCGTCATCCGATCGACTGAGGTCGCACGACGCCCGTGGTCTGGTTGGTGATGTTGGCGGCGAAGGGGAGGAAAATGTTGCCAAAAATGGCGCGAGAGACGGGGCTCGAACCCGCGACCTCCGGCGTGACAGGCCGGCGCTCTAACCAACTGAGCTACTCCCGCGTGACGCGATGTCCGCGGAACGAGGGGGGACTTAAAGGCGCGACATTGTGAAGTCAAGGACGTTGGCGCCGACAGCCGGAATAGTCCCGTTTCGCGCCGCCAACGTGCAGGGACCGACCCTTCAAGGTCGCGCGATGTAGTCAGTCCGGTCCCGAATCGTCTACGCCTTCCGTCACTTGCAAGGTTCCCAGGGCCCTCTTCCCGCGACCCCGCAAGCATCGAGGAGGCCAGACATGGCTAAGAAGGATTCGCCTAAGAAGGACTCAGCGAAGAAGGCAGCCGCCCCCGCCACCATCACGCTCAAGCACCTCGCCGCCGATATCGCGGAAAGCCAGGATCTCTCCAAGAAGCATGCCGAAGCGGTCCTGACCGACCTGGTCGACCTCATCACCAAGCATCTCAAGAAGGGCGACCGCGTTCGTATCGTGGGCTTAGGCATCCTCCAGGTCCGCAAGCGCGCCGCCCGCACCGGCCGCAATCCGGCCACGGGCGAAGCGATCCACATCAAGGCCAGCAAGAAGGTCGCGTTCCGCCCGGTCAAGGAGCTGAAAGAGGCGATTTGAGCGCTTACGCTTGGTTAAGCCTGATCCGACGTCCCTGGTGCCGCAACGCCGCCCGCTTTCTGATATACCGGCTGCTTCCCAGCCCCTGCTCTCCAAAGCCCCGGCAGTTTGATCCAACATGTCCCTGACCTTCGCGCATACCGTGACCGAGCGCTTCCTGCGCTACGTCACCATCGACACCCAGTCCGATCCGAATTCCCCGGCCTCGCCATCGACCGAGAAGCAAAAAGATCTCGGCCGCGTTCTCGTGACTGAGCTCAAGGCCATGGGCGTCGCCGACGCCCATCTCGACGATTACGGCTATGTCTACGCGACGATCCCGGCCAACACCGACAAGAAGCTGCCGGTGATCTGTTTCTGCTCGCACATGGACACCTCGCCCGACGTTACCGGCAAGGACGTCAAGCCGCAGGTGGTGAAGAACTATCGCGGCGGCGACATCACGCTGCCGGGTGATCCCAGCCAGGTGATCCGCTTCGCCGAGCATCCCGCGCTGAAGCACCAGATCGGCAACGACATCATCACCACCGACGGCACCACGCTGCTAGGCGCCGACAACAAGGCCGGCGTCGCCGAGATCATGGATGCCGCGCATTTCTTCATCAACAACCCGGATGTGAAGCACGGCACCATCAAGATCCTGTTCACGCCGGACGAGGAGATCGGCCGCGGCGTCGACAATGTCGACATCAAGAAGCTGGGCGCGGATTTCGGCTATACCATGGACGGCGAGACCGCCGGCAGCGTCGAGGACGAGACCTTCTCGGCCGACGGCGCCACCATCATCATTTCAGGCGTCAGCGCCCATCCCGGCTATGCCAAGGGCAAGATGGAGCACGCGATCAAGATCGCGGCTGCCATCGTCGAGCGCCTGCCGAGGGAAGGCTGCTCGCCCGAAACGACCTCGGGCAAGCAGGGTTTCTTGCATCCGGTCGGCATCGAAGGCGCGCTGGAACAGGCGACGCTCTCCTTCATCGTGCGCGACTTCACCGAGGAAGGGCTGAAGGAAAAGGAAGCCCTGCTCGAGAGCATCGTCAAGGATGTGATGAAGGAGTACCCGCGCTCGAGCTACAAGTTCGAGGTGCGGGAGCAGTACCGCAACATGAAGCAGGTGATCGACCGTCACCCGCACATCCTCGAATACGCCATCGAAGCGATCCGCCGCGCGGGCCTCCGCCCGATGCGCACCGCGATCCGCGGCGGCACCGACGGTTCACGCCTGTCCTTCATGGGCCTGCCCTGCCCCAACATTTTTGCCGGTGAGCACGCGTTTCATTCGCGGCTCGAATGGGTCAGCCGGCAGGACATGGAGAAGGCCGTGCAGACCATCGTGCACCTCGCCATGATCTGGGAAGAGAAGGCTTAAAGCCTTCTCCCCTTACGGCACCGGCACGGCGCGCCGGCCACGATGGAAGCGGTTGGAGCTCGCCATCCAGTTCGGTAGCGGCTCGCCATCGCGATGCCGGCCGCCGGCAACGGCGGCAGCCCAGGCCACCGCAGCACCGATCAGGGCCGCAGCTGCAACCGAGAAGGCCACGATCACCGAATTGCGCCTCGCCCGGCTGATCGCCGTATGAGAGTCGGCGATCGACGCGTCGACGCGCCGTTCGGCGTCCGGCGCACCCAGTCCCGTCAGCGCTGAGACCTGCTGCACCAGATAATTGCGATCGTCGATGTTCACGCCGCTATGGCTCGATGACGTCATCAGGATGCGTCCGGCTTCGGCACGGGCTTCCCGCATGTCCGTGTTAACGGGCCGCCGCGGCGCGCGGAACAGCTTGTCGAGCTCGTAGCTGAACAACGGTTCGGCGGAGGTCGCGCTGCCGTTCGCGCTTCGCGTCGGCGAGCGCTCGATCGCCGATGCAGCGATGATTGCCAGCAACGCAGCACCGATCAGCACGGCCAACGCCCATGACGTCAACCCGTGCAGCCCGTCGCGTCGTTCACCGTCATCCTCGATCGTCGCCAGCGTGGGCGCCGGCCGCGCCGTCCGGCCGGCAATGTAGCCGCCAAAACCGAAGCTGACGATCGCCTGAATGATCAGATACAGCCCCGACAACAGCGCCAGCGCCGCCGATGCATCGCGCCAGGTCGGCGAAGCCGAGCTGACACCGAGACCGATCGCCACGCCAAAGCCGACCAGGATGAATGACATTGCGCCGGCGGCGAGAGCGCCGGCGATGACGGAGCTCCATTGGATGCTCCGCCGCTCCTCGGCGGTGACGACGCCGCCTTCCATCAAATTGTCCTGCACCAGAGTTTCGATCGCCATAGCAATTCTCTCAGCGCAGGCCGAAGAACGACAAGATCGCCATGATCACGACGATCAGGCCGATCAGATAGATCAGTCCGTCCATGGTCCCTTCCTCCTCAAACGCTCCGGGGCGCTAATGAGGGGGACCGGAGAACGTTCCTAAATTTTGCAGGGCGCGGGAACGAACCATCGCGCGCTTGATTGTCTCCGCAAGTCCCAACGGATGAAGATTGTGAGCAAAAAAGGCCTCAGCCGGTCAGCCCCGGCTGGGGCCTTTTCGTTTGGGCGCTTGCGACATCGAGTTCCCCACACGTAACAATGTTGCGGGTCGACACTGTTCCGGCCGCCGTGCTACCGCAGGCAGATCAGGAACTGGGTAACCTCGTGATCGCGATCCGCCGCCCCCATCGCTTTTGGTCCGTGCGCAACTGGCGCGGGCTCGTGGCTGTGCTGGCGGCAACTATGTACCTGCTGTCAGGCGTGCTCCATGGCGCGCACGACATCGACGTCACCAGCCCCTCAGGGGGCTCGGAGGTCGCCTTGGTGCTCGACTCTGATGGTCACGGCGATCACAAGGCGCTGGGCGGCCATCACTGCCACGGCTGCTTCTCAGTCGCTGTCGCGCAGCCGCTCCAATCCGAGGGGACAACCGACATCGTTACCGCACCGATCCCGCATCGCGCGCTCGCGCTGATCGGGATCGCGCCCGATACCGACTCCCCGCCCCCAAAACACTGACCTGAACCGATCAGCCGGGCGCCGCGTGCGCCTTTGACGCTATTGTTCACAGGTCACCCTCATGTCTTTCAAATGGACTGCCGCGCGCTTCGCGTGCGCGATGGCTGTTATCGTCAGCCCCTGGCTGACACAGCACGCGCGCGCCCAGACGCTGACGATGCGCGCGGCGCTGTCGCGCGCGCTCGCCGCGAGCCCACGCCTGACGGCGGCGGAACGCGATGTGGGCATCGCCACGGGCCAGCGCATCCAGGCCGGCGCCCAGCTCAATCCGGAACTGTCCTATGAGCAGGACAATTCGTTCGGCTCCGGCGTCTATCGCGGCACCAAATCGGCCGAGACCACGCTTCAGATCAGCCAGGCCTTTGAGCTGTTCGGCAAGCGCGAGGCGCGGATCGCGGCCGGCGCAGCCGGCGTCGAAGTCGCCGCGATCCAGCGCAAGGCGATCAGGCTGGAGGTGCTGTCGGAGACCGCGATCGCCTTCCTCAGCGTGCTGGGCGCGCAGCGGCGCATCCAGATCCTCGACGAGCAGATCGCGGCGATCGACAGGCTGACGCCGCTCCTGCACCGCCGCGTCGAAGCCGGCGCCTCCTCGCCGGCCGAGACCGGCCGCGCCGAGGTCGCCTCGGCGCTGGTGAAAGCCGACCGCGAGCGCTTCAGGGCGACGCTGGCGAGTGCCCGGCGCGAGCTAGCGGTGCTGATGGGCGATCCCGCCGCGAAATTCGGCGAGGTCTCCGGCCGGCCCGACACCACGGGACGGCCGCCGACCTTCCAGTCCGTGGTCGCCGCCATCGATGCCAATCCGCAACTGATGCGCTGGACCGCGGTCTATGCGCAGCGGAACGCCGAGCTGCTAATGGCGCGGCTCAAGCCTTATCCCGACGTGCGGATCGCCGCCGGCTGGCGTCATTTCAACGAGACCAATGACGACGCAATCCGTCTCTCCGTCTCGGTGCCGATTCCGGTGTTCGACCAGAACCAGGGCAACATCCTCTCGGCCCAGGAGAGCCTCGCCAAGACCCGGGCCGAGCGCGAGACCAACCGCAACACGCTGATCGTGGTCGCCGGCCGCGCCTACGACTCCCTGCAGGGTTCGCTGCGCGAGCTCGCGGTGTTGCGCGAGACCGCGATTCCCAAGGCGACCGAAGCGGCCGACGCGATCTCGCAAGGCTACGGCCAGGGGCGCTTCACCCTCCTCGAAGTGCTCGACGCCCAGGCCAGCGTAACGCAAGCGCGGCTGCGCGAGCAGGAGGCATTGCAGAATTTCCATGCCGGCGTTGCCACCATCGAAGGCCTCGTCGGCAATCCCTTCTCGCTGGCCCGGGAGAGCGCCCGATGAAGACATCGTCCACTATCCTGGCCGCCATCCTTGCCGCCGCGCTCGGCGCCTTCGGCTATTCCATGCTTTCGCCGCCCAAGGTCGCGTCAACCGAACATGCCGAAGAGAAGAAGCCGGAGAAACCAAACGACCACGTCGAGCCCGACGAGCACGGCGCCGATCGCATCCGCATCTCCGACGTCAAGCTGGCGGCGGCAGGCGTCGCGCTGGCGGAGGCGGCGAGCGCCACGCTGACCGATACGTTGTCCTTCAACGGCATCTTGCGCGCCAATCAAGAAGCGGTCGTGCAGGTCACCCCGCGCTTTCCGGGTGTGGCAAAATCGATCCAGAAGCGCATCGGCGACAAGGTCGGCAAGGACGATCTGCTCGCTGCAATCGAGAGCAACCAGAGCCTCACTGTCTACGAGCTGAAGGCGCCGATCCCGGGCACCATCATCGAGCGACAGATCTCGCTCGGTGAATATGCCTCCGAGCAGAAGCCGGCCTTCGTCGTCGCCGATCTCTCCACCATCTGGGTCGACCTCTCGATCTACCGGCAGGACCTCAAGCGTGTGCGCCTCAACGACGAGGTGCTGATCGACCCCGACGACGGCCGCGGCGAGATCAAGGGAGCGATCTCCTACATCGCCCCGATCGGCTCGAGCGAGACCCAGACCGCGCTCGCGCGCGTGGTGCTGCCCAATCCGGAAGGGCGGCTGCGGCCTGGCCTGTTCGTCACGGCACGGCTGATCCTTGCCGCGCGCAATGTGGTCGTCGCCGTGCGCAGAAGCGCGATCCAGACGTTGGAGAACAGGACCATCGTGTTCGTCCGCGAGGACAACGACAAGATCGAGGCGCGACCGGTCGAGCTTGGCGATTCCGATCCGAAATTCGTCGAGATCCGCGCCGGTCTTTCTGCCGGCGAACGCTACGTCGCGGAGAACAGCTTCGTCGTGAAGGCCGAGATGGGCAAGGGAGACGCCGATCATGATTGACGCCCTTCTCGCCTTCTCTGTCCGCCAGCGCTGGCTCGTGGTGCTGATCGCGCTCGCGGCCGGTGCTTTCGGTATCTGGAATTTCACCCGCCTGCCGATTGACGCCGTCCCCGACGTCACCAATGTGCAGGTCCAGATCAACACGCGCGCGCCGGGCCTGTCGCCGCTTGAAGCCGAGCAACGCATCACCTTCCCGATCGAAACCGCGATGGGCGGTTTGCCAAAACTCGACTACACCCGCTCGATCTCGCGCTACGGCCTGAGCCAGGTCACGGTCGTTTTCCAGGACGGCACCGACATCTATTTCGCGCGTCAGCTCGTCAACGAGCGCATCCAGCAGGCGAGAGATCAGCTGCCTACGGGCACCGAGGTCGCGATGGGCCCGATCTCGACCGGTCTCGGCGAGATCTATGTCTATTCGGTCGAGGCCAAGACCGGTGCAAAGTCGCCTGCTGGCACCGAGTTCACCCCGACGGAGCTGCGCACCATCCAGGACTGGATCATCAAGCCGCAGCTACGCGCCATTCCCGGCGTCATCGAGGTTAACTCGATCGGCGGCTATGAGCGGCAATTCCACGTGCTGCCGATCCCCGGCCGGCTGATGGCCTACAAACTCGGCTTCCGCGATATCATGACGGCGCTTGCCGCCAACAATGCCAATGTCGGCGCTGGCTATATCGAGCGCAACGGCGAGCAATATCTCGTCCGTGCCCCCGGCCAGGTCGCCGATATCGCCGATATCAGAGACATCGTGATCGGCTCGCGCGGTGGGGTGCCGGTCCGCATCCGCGACGTCGCCGAGGTGAGTGAGGGCCAGGACCTGCGCACCGGCGCGGCGACAGCAAACGGCAGCGAGACGGTGCTCGGCACCGCCATGCTGCTGATCGGCGAGAACAGCCGCACGGTGGCCCAGCGCGTCGCCGCAAGGCTGGGCGAGATCGCGAAATCCCTGCCCGACGGCGTGATCGCGCGCGCGGTCTACGACCGCACCCATCTGGTGGAAGCCACCATCCAGACCGTCGAGAAGAACCTCATTGAGGGCGCAGCGCTGGTGATCGCAGTGCTGTTCCTGATCCTCGGCAACATTCGGGCCGCGCTGATCACGGCCTGCGTCATTCCGCTCTCGATGCTGTTCACGATCACGGGGATGGTCGAGCGCAAGGTGAGCGCCAATCTGATGAGCTTAGGTGCCATCGATTTCGGCATCATCGTCGACGGTGCAGTGATCATCGTCGAGAACTGCCTGCGGCTATTGGCAGCAGAGCAGCATCGACTTGGCCGCCTGCTGACGCTGGACGAACGGCTGCAGACCATCCGCGACGGCAGCAGCGAGGTGATCAAGCCGAGCCTGTTCGGAACGCTGATCATCGCAGTCGTCTATCTGCCGGTCCTGACCCTGACGGGGACCGAGGGCAAGATGTTCACGCCGATGGCACTGACCGTGCTGATGGCGCTCGCCGGCGCGGCGCTGCTGTCGGTCACCTTCGTCCCGGCCGCGGTGGCGATCTTCGTCACCGGCAAGGTTTCGGAGACAGAAAACATCTTCATGCGCGCGGCCAAGCGCGCCTATGTGCCGCTGCTCGACCGTGCCATCCGCTATCGCCGCAGCGTTGCGCTCGGCGCCCTCTTGATCGTGGCCGGCAGCCTGCTTGCCGCAACGCGCATGGGCGGCGAGTTCATCCCGAGCCTCGATGAGGGCGACATCACCATCGAGACGATCCGGATTCCCGGCACCAGTCTGACTCAGAGCGTCGACATGCAGCTTCGGCTGGAGAAGGCGGTCAAACAGGTGCCTGAAGTCGCGACCATCTTCTCCAAGATCGGCACCGCCGAGATCGCCAACGATCCGATGCCACCGAACGCCGCCGACACCTATGTCACGCTGAGGCCGCGCGAGGAATGGCCCGATCCGGCCAAACCGAAGAACGAGGTGATCGAGGAGATCGAACGCGCCGCCAACACCCTGCCCGGCACCGCCTATGGCATGACCCAGCCGATCCAGATGCGCTTCAACGAGCTCATCGCCGGCATCCGCAGCGACGTCGGCGTCAAGATCTTTGGCGATGATCTCGACGTGCTTGCCAATGTTGCGCAACAGGTCAACGGCGTCGTCCGCGGCATCGAGGGCGCCGCCGACGTCAAGACCGAGCAGGTCGCGGGCCTGCCGATCCTCACCGTCAAGCTCGACCGCCAGGCGCTGTCGCGCTACGGCCTCAGCCTCAGCGAGGCGCAAAACCTCGTCGAGATCGCGATCGGCGGCAAGCCGGCCGGAAAACTGTTCGAGGGCGACCGCCGCTTCGATATCGTGGTACGCCTACCCGAGAGCCTGCGCGCCGACCCTGACGCGATCAGAGCGCTGCCGATTCCGTTGCCGCCGGCCGCGGATGCCACCACTGTGACCAAGACCGCCTGGTCCGGCCCATCGGGCGCTGCGCTCCGCTATGTTCCGCTGTCCTCGGTCGCCGCGATCGAGATCGCGCCCGGCCCCAACCAGATCAGCCGCGAGAACGGCAAGCGCCGCGTGGTGGTGATGGCCAATGTCCGTGCCCGCGACCTGCGGTCCTTTGTGGCGGAGGCACAAGCCGCCGTCGCCGAAAAAGTGAAACTGCCGCCCGGCTACTGGATCGGCTGGGGCGGCCAGTTCGAGCAGTTGGTCTCCGCCAGCAAACGGCTCACGATCGTGGTGCCGGTCGCGCTCTCGCTGGTGTTCCTGCTGCTGTTCATGAGCATGGGTTCAGTGGCGGATGCCGCGCTGGTGTTCTCCGGCGTGCCGCTAGCGCTGACCGGCGGTGTCGCCGCGCTCTTGCTCCGCGGCATCCCACTGTCGATCAGCGCCGGGGTTGGCTTTATCGCGCTATCGGGCGTCGCCGTGCTCAACGGCCTCGTCATCATCGCCTTCATTGAGCGGCTGCGCAGCGAGGGACGGCCCCTTGCCGACGCTGTGCGCGAGGGAGCGCTGACACGGCTGCGGCCGGTGCTGATGACGGCGCTGGTCGCCTCGCTCGGCTTCGTGCCGATGGCGCTTGCCACTGGCGCCGGCGCCGAAGTGCAGCGACCGCTCGCGACCGTCGTGATCGGCGGCATCATCTCCTCGACGGTGCTGACGCTTTTGGTGCTGCCAGCGCTCTACGTGCTGTTCCGGCGTGACGGGGCGAGCGAAACGCCTACAATGGCGCCTGATTTGGCTGAAGCCGGAGAGCACTAGGTTGAGCAGTCACAGCCATCACGGTCATCACCACCATGACTATAGCCATGGCCACGCGCATGGCCATGGTCACGATCACGACCATTCGCACGGTCATGGTCACGCACATGTCCACGCGCCCGCCAATTTCGGCAAGGCGTTCGCGATCGGCATCGCGCTCAACACCGCTCTGGTCGTGGCCGAGGCGGTCTATGGCTATCTCGGCAATTCCACCGCCCTGCTCGCGGATGCCGGCCACAATCTGTCCGACGTGCTCGGCCTGGTCGTCGCCTGGGGCGCCTCGATCGCGGCGCAGCGCGCCCCGAGCGGCCGCTTCACCTATGGCTTTCGTGCCTCCACCATTCTGGCGGCGCTGGCGAATGCGGTGTTCCTGCTGGTCGCCACCGGCGCGATCGGCTGGGAGGCGATCCTGCGTCTGCGCGAGCCGGAGCCCGTCGCGGGCGTGACCGTGATGGTGGTCGCCGGCATCGGCATCCTCGTCAACGGCTTCACCGCACTGCTGTTCGCCAGCGGGCGCAAGGACGACATCAATATCGAGGGCGCCTATCTGCACATGGCCGGCGACGCCGCGGTCTCGCTCGGCGTCGTCGTCTCGGCGGCGCTGATCACCTGGACCGGCTGGCTCTGGCTCGATCCCGTCACCAGCCTCGTCATCTGCGGCACCATCCTCTGGAGCACGACCAGCCTGCTCCGCGGCTCCATCGACATGTCGATGGCGGCCGCCCCCAGGGGGACCGACCTCGCCGCGATCAGAGCGTTCCTGCTGGCACGCCCGGGCGTCTCGGCGATTCACGATCTCCATGTCTGGCCGATCTCGACCACCGAGACCGCACTGACCTGTCATCTGGTGATGCCATCAGGCACCGCTGACGCATTCTTGATGGAGACCGCGCAGATGCTGAAGACGACCTTCCGCATCGGCCACACCACGCTCCAGATCGAGACGCATCCGGACAATGGCTGCGCGCTGGCGCCGGATGATGTGGTGTGAGGGAGCACGGACCCGTCTACGTCGTCATTGCGAGCGAAGCGAAGCAATCCAGAATCCCTCTGCGGAAATAGTCTGGATTGCTTCGTCGCTTCGCTCCTCGCAATGACGGGTACGGATAGAGCGCTCTCTACCCCGCCTTCGCCGTCACGATCCAGATCGCTCCTTGCAGCGCCACCGACTGTCCCTCCGCGAACGGCGCGAGCGTCTCGCGGATCGATGCCTTGGCCGCAGCGTATGTCTCCGGCGGATGGCCCTGGAGCGCGCGGCTGGCGGGGCCGATCTGGAGCGAGCCGTCGACGGCAGCATCGAGCCCGCCGCCAATGGCGATGTCCATCGGCAGATTATGCGGCTCCATCGCGACGTCGATGAATCCCGCGCCCTTGAGGATACGCGTGACTCGTTCTTCCGAGGCGAACGCAAACGGGCCCGGCTCCTCCGGCCCGACCGGCGGCATCTTCGGCACGTGTTTGTAGACCGCCATCAGCGGCGCCATCATCCACGGATTTTCCTTCGGCTCGCGCCAGCAGACGAAAGCGAGCCGCCCCGTCGGCTTCAGCGCACGGCGAAGATTGGTGAAGGACGCAATCGGATCGGCAAAGAACATCACGCCGAAGCGGGAGGCGAGCAGATCGAAACTGGCCGGCTCAAACGGGTAAACGGTCGCATCCGCCAGCACGAAATCCAGCGGCAGCCCCTTCGGCGTCGACGCGCGCGCCTGCGACAGCATCGGCTCGGAGACATCGAGGCCGAGCGCAAAGCCGTCGGGCGCGACAGCTTTCGCGAATGCAAAGGTCGTCGCGCCCGACCCGCAGCCGACGTCGAGAACGCGCTCGCCTGGCTTCGGCCTGGCACGGTCGATCAGCACGTCGGCAATGGGTCCGAGCAGGCTTTCCTGCGCGCTGTGGCGATCGGCCCAGCGCTGACCGCTCGGTCCGTTCCAGTAGGCGATCTGGTCGGCGTTTTGCTCGTGACCGGTGGGCTGTTGCATCGAGACCTCACTCGCGCGGTATTTGGCGACGAGACGGCCATATCACGAAGCGAAGTTCGAGCCCATTCAAATCCAATGAACGGCCGCATGATCTTCGCACGGTTTCGAACTTGAGGTTCGACCGAATTGACACAACCAGAATGAGCCGCCTAAAGTTGCAGCGTGGCAGAAATCCTCCTGAAATCCGAAAGATCAACCGGTATCGACTGCCTGCGGGCCATCGCAGTCATCTGGGTGCTGCTTTATCATTTTGTGCCGCTGCCGATATTCAACCGCGGCACGTTCGGGGTCCTGCTGTTCTTCATCATCAGCGGCTATTGCATCGCGATCAGCGCCGACTCCTCGCATTCGGCGTGGCACTTCTACGCCAAACGACTCGGCCGCCTGCTGCCCGCGCTGATCGTCTGCGGCTTCCTGACAACGTTGTTCAAGGCACTCGCACCCGAACTCGTCGAGGCCGGCCGCGATCTGAAATGGGTCCACTACGCTTACACGGTCATCGCCCTTCCGACCCTCAATTCTATATCTTCTGCTTCCTAATGATGGCGCTCGGGCTGAGGCGACGTCTGCTGGCGCTGATCTGCGCGGTGACGATATTCCGAACCCTGACCACCAGCACCGACTATTACACCTCGAACGATTTCTTCCCGTTCTTCATCGCCGGCATGAGCATCGCCGCGCTGACGAGGGGACGTACAAGGGAAGCTCTTGCCGGGATCGTCGTTGCAATCGCAGTCGACCTCTACCACCTGAAGTTCCATTTCAGGCAACCGTCGGTCCCAATCGAAACGTACCGCTCGCTGCTGCTATGGGTCGGTACGGCCGTCGTCTATCTTGCCGCGCGATATGACCATCTCCTACCGCGACCGTTTCGCGCTTTGGCGTTCATCGGTGTAATCAGTTACCCGCTGTACCTAATTCACCAGGACGTTGGACTCATGATCTTGCGCTGGGGCCATATCGGCCAGGGCGCGCCGGCGGATTGGCTCATTCGGGCCTTCCTTGTGCCGGCCTTCCTCATCACCATCGCCTGGCTCGTCTATGTCCTCGTCGAAAAACCTGCGATCAAGCCGCTCACGGCCTTCCTGGCAGACCCGCTCGGCAAATGGCCAACACTGTCGAGCGAACTGCTCTTCAGATCTCGCAAGGCATAGCCGTCAACTGTGCTTGCAGATCTGTCTGCCAAGTCAGGCCGGCTCGATCGGCGACTTGTCAAAAAGCCTGCATCCCGCCAGTCACGGTTGTGCAAATGAGCGTTTCGAGTCGGAACCGGGATTTCCTTTACCGGCCTGACTATCGGCCAGTTCTCGGACGACAGCGGTTCAGCAATGGCGTGGCAGGAGGGCGTTCAGAAGCCAGCAGCGCGCTAGACTGGCACTGCCCCGGGGCAGTCTCGTAAGTCACTGGTGGGCGGTCACGGATTCGAACCGCGGACCCTCTCGGTGTAAACGAGATGCTCTAACCAGCTGAGCTAACCGCCCCACGGCGCTTCTTTATCCCTACCCGGCAGGTGCGGGCAAGTGCTGAACACCAATCAGCTGGCCTTCAATCGCCCGGTCGGCCCGGCAGCAGCGGGACCGCATCAATCCAAACCGCGGCCGATTGGCACCAGATCTGCCTGACAGGGCGCAATTTGTCGCGCTGGCGGATGCAGCCCCAGCGGATGCCCCAATCGTCGGCCTGGTCGCCTTCACCGCTGGTGAACAGCGGGGAACCGCAATCGCCGCAGAAGTGCTGGAAGCGCATCCGGCCATTGTCGCCACGCTTGCCATAGACCTTAGGCGTGCCGCTGGTGAGCTTGATGTCATCTGCGGTGCAGATGGCGGTCACCCGGAACGGCGAGCCCGTGAGGGTCTGGCAGTCGCGGCAGTGGCAGACCGAGACCGCCTCGGGGTCGACCTCGGCCTCAAAGGTGATCTTGCCGCAATGGCAGTGACCGTCGACCTGCATCGCATCCCCTTCCAAAACAAAAACGGCGCCCGAAGGCGCCGTTTTATCATCTTTCCAAGCTGCGATCTCAGTGAGCGGTCAGGCCGCCGGCGGCTTCGTCCCCGTCGGGCTTCACGGTCACCTTGGTGTCCTCTTCCCAGACGATCGGCACCGGCTTCTTCACCAGCGCCTTGGCGATGACATCGTCCAGACGGGAGACCGGGATGATCTCCATGCCGCCCTTGATCGCATCGGAAATCTCCGTGAGATCCTTGGCGTTGTCCTCGGGGATCAGCACCGTCTTGATGCCGCCGCGAGCGGCGGCGAGCAGCTTCTCCTTGAGGCCGCCGATCGGCAGCACGCGGCCGCGCAGCGTGATCTCGCCGGTCATCGCGACATCGTGGCGGACCGGAATGCCGGTCATGACCGAGATGATCGCGGTGGCCATGGCGACGCCCGCCGACGGACCGTCCTTCGGCGTCGCGCCCTCGGGCACGTGCACATGGATGTCGCGCCGGTCGAACAGCGGCGGCTCGACCCCGTAGTTGATCGCCCGCGAGCGGACATAGGACGCCGCCGCCGAGATCGATTCCTTCATGACGTCACGCAGATTGCCCGTGACCGTCATCTTGCCCTTGCCGGGCATCATGACGCCTTCGATGGTCAGCAGCTCGCCGCCGACGTCAGTCCAGGCAAGGCCGGTGACAATGCCGACCTGCGGCTCGCTCTCGATCTCGCCGAAGCGGTACTTCGGCACGCCCAAGAGCTCTTCCAGAGTCTTCTCGGTGACCTTGACCGACTTCTTCTTGGAGATCATCAGCTCCTTCACCGCCTTGCGGGCAAGTGTGGAGAGCTCACGCTCCAAATTACGCACGCCCGCTTCGCGGGTGTAACGGCGGATCAGAAGCAGCAACGCGTCGTCATCGATCGAGAACTCCTTGGAGTCCAGGCCATGCTTGGACACCGCGTTCGGGATCAGGTGCTTGCGCGCGATCTCGACCTTCTCGTTCTCGGTGTAACCCGCGATCCGGATGATCTCCATGCGGTCCATCAGCGGGCCCGGAATATTGAGCGTATTCGCGGTCGTGATGAACATGACGTTCGACAGATCGTAGTCGACCTCCAGATAGTGGTCGGCAAACGTCCCGTTCTGCTCGGGGTCGAGGACCTCAAGCAAGGCCGAGGACGGATCGCCGCGGAAATCGGCGCCCATCTTGTCGATCTCGTCCAGCAGGAACAGCGGATTGGACGACTTCGCCTTCCGCATCGACTGGATGATCTTGCCGGGCATCGAGCCGATATAGGTGCGGCGGTGACCGCGGATCTCGGCTTCGTCGCGCACGCCGCCGAGCGACACGCGCACGAACTCGCGGCCCGTGGCCTTCGCGATCGACTTGCCGAGCGAGGTCTTGCCGACGCCGGGAGGGCCGACGAGGCACAGGATCGGGCCCGTCAGCTTGTTGGCGCGCGACTGCACGGCGAGATACTCGACGATGCGTTCCTTGACCTTCTCAAGCCCGTAGTGATCGGAATCCAGGATGGCTTGCGCCTGCTCCAGATCCTTCTTCACCTTGGACTTCTTGTTCCACGGGATTGACAGCAGCCAATCCAGATAGTTGCGTACGACGGTCGCTTCCGCGGACATCGGCGACATCTGGCGCAGCTTCTTCAATTCATGCTGCGCCTTGTCGCGCGCTTCCTTGGAGAGCTTGGTCTTGGAGATCTTCTCTTCGAGATCGGCGAGCTCGTCGCGACCGTCGTCGTCACCGAGTTCCTTCTGGATCGCCTTCATCTGCTCGTTGAGATAATACTCGCGCTGGGTCTTCTCCATCTGGCGCTTGACGCGCGAGCGGATGCGCTTCTCGACCTGCAGCACCGAGATCTCGCTCTCCATCAGGCCCAGCACCTTCTCCAGGCGCGTGGTGACCGACAGCGTCTCCAGGATGCCCTGACGGTCCGCGATCTTGACGGCAAGATGCGAGGCGACGGTGTCGGCGAGCTTGGCGAAATCGGTAATCGCCTGCACGACGCCGACGACCTCGGCCGAGATCTTCTTGTTGAGCTTCACATAACTCTCGAAGTCGGACACGACCGAACGCGCCAGCGCTTCCGCCTCGACCGACTTCGCATCGGTGTCGGCGAGCGCAACGGCGGTGGCTTCATAATAGTCAGCGCGATCGGTGTATTTTGACACGCGTGCGCGTTCGAGCCCTTCGACCAGCACCTTCACGGTGCCGTCAGGGAGCTTCAAGAGCTGCAGCACGCTGGCAAGCGTACCGGTCTCGTAAATGGCATCGGGCGCCGGATCATCGTCGGACGCATTCTTCTGCGTCGCGAGCATGATCAGCGCGTCGTTCTTCATCACCTCTTCGAGCGCGCGGATCGACTTCTCGCGACCGACGAAGAGCGGAACGATCATGTGCGGGAAGACGACGATATCGCGCAGCGGCAACACGGGATAAGCGTGCGTCTCGCCATGGACGATGGTTGGCCGGGGTTTTGGATTAGTCATGGCCTTTTCCTTTTGCTTTGCCCCCTCGCACGCAGCCCGCATCTGGTGCGCAACCGCCACAAGGTGCCGAGATGATCCACAAAACCGGTCTACCCTTCGTAGGTTGGACCGGGCTTGCCGGATCGAAACTGAGGCGAATCTTGAACAGAATTCTCGCTCGCCGCCGACATTAGGTGGCTATCGACCGGGGGGGTGTCAAGTCATTGAAAAACACGCGCCATCAGGCGCTTACGCAACGAGTAAGCGACGCAATTCCGGCTGCGGAGGAAATGTCCGCAGCCGCTACTAGCAAAGACGTTGGAGCGTCCCAGCGCCGGGAAATCAGGCGCTGGCGTTCTCGACCGCGCGATCGGTCCGATCGGCGTAGATGTAGAGCGGACGCGCCGTGCCTTCCACAACTTCGCGGGAAATCACGACTTCTTCCACACCTTCCAGGCCCGGCAGGTCGAACATGGTCTCGAGCAGGATTGCTTCGAGGATCGAACGCAGTCCACGCGCGCCGGTCTTGCGCTCGATCGCCTTGCGGGCAACCGCGCCAAGCGCCTCGTCGGCGAAGGTGAGCTCGATGTTCTCCATCTCGAACAGCCGCTGGTACTGCTTCACCAGCGCGTTCTTGGGCTCGGTGAGGATCTTCTTCAGCGAAGTCTCGTCCAGATCCTCGAGCGTCGCGACGACCGGCAGACGGCCGACGAACTCGGGGATAAGGCCGTACTTCAGGAGGTCCTCAGGCTCGACGTGACGGAAGATCTCGCCGGTCCGGCGGTCTTCCGGCGCCATCACCTGGGCGGCGAAACCGATCGAGGTGGACCGGCCGCGCGCCGAGATGATCTTCTCGAGGCCGGCGAACGCACCGCCGCAGATGAACAGGATGTTGGTGGTATCCACCTGCAGGAATTCCTGCTGGGGATGCTTGCGGCCGCCCTGCGGCGGGACCGAAGCCACCGTGCCTTCCATGATCTTCAATAGCGCCTGCTGCACGCCCTCACCCGACACGTCGCGTGTGATCGAGGGATTGTCGGACTTGCGGCTGATCTTGTCGATTTCGTCGATGTAGACGATGCCGCGCTGGGCACGCTCGACATTGTAGTCGGCGGCCTGGAGCAGCTTCAGGATGATGTTCTCGACGTCCTCACCGACATAGCCGGCTTCGGTCAGCGTCGTCGCATCCGCCATCGTGAACGGCACGTCGAGGATGCGGGCGAGCGTCTGCGCGAGCAGCGTCTTGCCCGAGCCGGTCGGACCGATCAGGAGGATGTTCGACTTCGCGAGCTCGACGTCGTTGTGCTTGGTCTGGTGGTTGAGGCGCTTGTAGTGATTGTGCACCGCGACCGACAGGACCTTCTTCGCATGGCTCTGGCCGATGACGTAATCGTCCAGCACCTTGCAGATTTCCTTCGGCGTCGGAATGCCGTCGCGCGACTTGACCAGCGAGGACTTGTTCTCCTCGCGGATGATGTCCATGCAGAGCTCGACGCACTCGTCGCAGATGAAGACCGTGGGACCCGCGATCAGTTTGCGGACTTCGTGCTGGCTCTTGCCGCAGAACGAGCAATATAGCGTGTTCTTGGAGTCGCTCGTGCCGACCTTACTCATTCATGTCTCCGTCCGCGGTTCGATCCCGTCCGCTCGATCGTCCCATCCCGAAACGTTGGCGGGTAAGGGATTCAAATAGAGCAAATTCCGTACCAAAAAAGACCCTACGCGTTACATCCCGTGCGAATCACGGTCACTCGCTTCTCCGCGATCATAGCCCATCATTCGTAGCCAACCATGCTGTCACCCGACTATCAAGAATTCGCTAATCGGGGGGGCGCCGGCTACCCGTGACAATACCGTGATTTCACGTCTTGGCACGGGCGAAGTGACCGAAATCACCCCAGCGTTGCTGGATTACCACGAAAAACAAGCACGAAAGCGGAACTTTCTGCCTGTCGCAGGGCGCAAAACCGGCTTTTTGCGCCCTTGCGAACGCGTCCTTAACATGAACGCCGTGCTGATGATCCCAGGGATCAAAATTGCAGTCCCGGTAACGCTACGGGGCCTTCGCAGGCGCGGCCTCTTCGGCGCGCTTGTCGATGACCTTGTCGACCAGGCCGAACTCCTTGGCGTCGTTGGCGGTCAGGAACTTGTCGCGCTCCAGCGCGTCCTCGATCGACTTGTAGGTCTGGCCGGTGTGTTTCACGTAGATCTCGTTGAGCCGCTTCTTCAGGTTCAGGATTTCCTGGGCATGCAGCATGATGTCGGTGGCCTGGCCCTGGAAGCCACCGGAGGGCTGGTGAACCATGATGCGCGCGTTCGGCAGCGAGAAGCGCATGTCCTTCTCGCCTGCGGCGAGCAGCAGCGAGCCCATCGAGGCGGCCTGACCGGTGCACAGCGTCGAGACCGGCGGGCGGATGAACTGCATCGTGTCGTAGATCGCAAGGCCCGACGTCACCACGCCACCCGGCGAGTTGATGTACATCGAGATTTCCTTTTTCGGATTTTCCGCCTCAAGGAACAACAACTGCGCGACGATCAGCGTCGACATGCCATCCTCGACCGGTCCGGTCACGAAGATGATACGTTCCTTCAAAAGGCGCGAGAAAATGTCGTAGGCGCGCTCGCCACGGTTGGTCTGCTCGACCACCATGGGCACGAGGTTCATGTAGGTTTCAACCGGATCGCGCATGAGTCACCTAGGGTTTTAGAGGCGGACATCGCCAGTCTTGGCTGCCAGTCGTCGGGCTGGGTTTGCCGGAAGGCCGATGGACGTCCCGTGATGCAGGAAGTTGGTAGAGGTAGAACGCGTAGGTACCGACAGATATAGCCCAATTCGCGCCAGACAAGTGCGGAGCGAATTATGGCTTAATCCACCCGTTAATCCACTTGGCACTTGAAGCTGATTCTCGCAAAAAGACCCAGCCGGCCATCTGGCTAGCTGGGCCCTTCCGCTGATCATCCTTAACAGGAGACTGCGTCAAAGCCTTCAGGCTGCAGTCTTTTCCTCGTCGTCCTTGTACAGGTCCTCGCGCGAGACCTTCTTCTCGGTCACGTTGGCGAGCTCGAGGATGAAGTCGACGACCTTGTCCTCGTAGATCGGTGCACGAAGCTGGGCCAGCGCCTGGGCGTTGTTGCGGTAATAGTCCCAGACTTCCTTCTCGCGGCCGGGCATCGAGCGCGCGCGCTCGATCACGGCGCGGCCGACCTCGTCATCGGTCACGGTGATCTTGTTCTTCTCGCCGATCTCGGAAAGCACGAGGCCGAGACGCACGCGGCGGTCGGCGATCTTGCGGTACTCTTCCTTCGCCTTGTCCTCAGTGGTGTCCTCGTCGGCAAAGGTCTTGCCGGCGGAATCCATCTCGGCCTTGACCGAGTTCCACATCAGATTGAACTCCTCGTCGACGAGCGAGGGCGGCGCCTCGAAGCGATGCGCCTCGTCGAGACGATCGAGCAGCGCGCGCTTGACGCGCTGGCGCGTCGCACCGGCGTACTCGGCAACCAAACGCTCGCGCGCGGCTTCCTTGAGTTTGTCCAGCGATTCCAGGCCGAGCGTCTTGGCGAACTCGTCGTTGATCGCAAGATCCTGCGGCGCTTCGATCAGCGTCGCGGTGGTCTCGAACTCGGCCGGCTGGCCGGCAAGCTTCTCGCTCATGTAGTTCTTGGGGAACGACACCTTCAGCGTGCGCGTCTCGTTCGCGCCGATGCCGATGAGCTGCTCCTCGAAACCGGGAATGAAGGTATTGGAGCCGATCACGACCTGGATGCCTTCACCCGCGCCGCCCTCGAAGGCTTCGCCGTTGATGGTGCCCTTGAAGTTGATGGTGACGCGGTCGCCTGAAGCGGCCTTCTCGCCCTCGCCCTTGGCGGCATAGGTGCGGTTGGTGTCGGCGATGCGCTTGATCGCCTCGTCGACGTCTGAATCGGACACCTCGGCGACGGGCTTCTCGACCTGGAAGGCCTTGAAGTCGGCGAGTGCGATCGCCGGCACCACTTCGATCGCGACCGTGTAGGTCAGGTCGGACTTGCCGCTCAGCAGCTCCTCGACCTCGGCCTGCTCGGTCGGCATGGTGATCTTCGGCTCGGTCGCAAGCTTGAAGCCGCGCTCCGTGAAGAGCTGGGTGTTGGTGTCGCGAATGGTCTGGTCGATGGTCTCGGCCATCACCGAACGGCCATAGACCTTCTTGAGGTGCGTGACCGGCACCTTGCCGGGACGGAAGCCGTTGAGGCGCACCTTGTCCTTGAGGTCGACGAGCTTGGCGCCTGCTTTTGCGTCGAGATCAGACGCGGGAACGCTGATCTTGAACTCGTGCTTCAAACCTTCCGAGAGGGTTTCTGTGACCTGCATGGCGTCCAATCTTCTTCTCGCTCGGTCCCGGCACGCTAGCCGCGTCGGGACGCTGTCATTAATCGATCCGGCGCGAGGCAAACGCCTCAACGCCGGTGGTTCATCAGAGCCCTGCTCCGGACGGACAAACATCCGCGCAAAGCGAGGCCCTTCGGTAATCCGTGCAAACGCGATTAGCGCTTGGTGCGGGCGGAGGGACTCGAACCCCCACAACTTTCGTCACTGGAACCTAAATCCAGCGCGTCTACCAGTTCCGCCACGCCCGCGTGAATTGCATCAAGACCGGCCGCGATGCCGCGGGCGGCCGGGCTTATAGCATGTGCCCGACTGTTCGCAGCAAAAAAATGGCCTGATGGAGGCAGGCTTCAAGTAGGCATGACGGCTGGACTTATCCAGCGCCGCGTGGTCGGGATCGGGCCATGAAACCGCGGATTTTTGACCTGACCCGGCGCGAGGTTTTAGCCGGCCTGGGGGCCTCGCTCGGAGCCTCGGCAGCCGGATCGGTGGCGGGCGGCGCAGCCCCGCTCCCGACCGCCCAGGTCCTTCTACAGGCAAGACCGGCAACATTGCCTCTCAGGGCGGGCCAGCCAGCTACACCGATCTGGGAGCTCGTCGCCGCAAGCCACATCGGGAATGTGCGCTTCAAGCGCGGCGACCGCTGCGAAATGGTTTTCAGAAACGACCTGCCCGTACCGCTTGCTCCTGTTTGGTACGGCCTTGATGGCGCAGCCGTGCCCGACCCGCTGGGAGGGCGCGCGCCCGTCGGTCCGGATTCGACAGAAACATCAATTATTTCAATACCAAATGCCGGAACTCTGCTGACCAACTTCCGTCTCTTTGAGGATCGCCTGAGCCAGCCCGCCCGGCCGCTCCCGATCATCGCCACAGAGACGAATTCGGTGAGCGTCGATCGCGACGAGGTGCTGCTGATCGAAGAATGGCGCCTGCGACCGGACGGCACGGCGCTTCCGCCGGGCCGGACTCCCGAGGGCACAAGCCCGCTCTACACCCTGAACGGGCAGACTTCATTCGAACTGTCAGCTTCCGCCGGCGAGCGGCTCCGATTGCGCTTCATCAACGGCTCACAACGCTCTGTTCTGGCTATCAAATTGGAAAGCCACGAGGTCCAGGTGATGGCCCTGGACGGTCAGCCGGCCGAGCCGTTTCCGGCCCGCAACGGCGCTCTGGTCCTGGCCCCAGGCGCCCGTGTCGACGCAGTTGTGGATGCAGCTGCGTCGGCCGCGTTCGTGCTGCATGACGGCAAGGAGGCGCACCTGCTCGGACGCCTCGCCGTTTCCGGCAAAATCGAGCGTACGCCGCTGGGGCCGCCGCAGCCGCTCCCCTCGAATGGCCTCCCCGAAAAGCTCGACCTGAAAGGGGCCCTGCGGTTCGATGTCGCGCTCGGCGCGGCCGACGCCGGCTGGGCGCGGACCGCTAACTTCTCCACCGCCTCCGCTCCCGCCTTCCGCGCCAAGGCCGGCCGGACCGTGGTGCTGGCCCTGAAAAACCCCGCCCCGCTCACCACCGTGTTCCACCTGCACGGCCATCATTTCCGCCTGCTCGACCGGCTCGACGATGGCTGGAAGCCCTATTGGCTCGATACGCTTGCCATCGAGCCCGACCAGACCGAGCGCATCGCCTTCGCCGCGACGTCACAAGGACGATGGCTGATCGAATCCGTCATGACCGATTGGGCGGCACCGCGGCTGGTGCGGTGGTACGGGGTGGAGTGAGGCTATCGGCTCGTTCTTACCCAGACGTACCGCGCGTCAGGCTCGTTCTCCTCGTTCCGCGTTCCATCCGTTTTCTCGGCAAGCTTGAAACCGTGCGCCTCGTAGAAGCCCCGCGCCGGTGCATTGCGCTGGAAGGTCCAGAGCTCAAGCCGCTCGTTGGCGGCTTTGGCGACATTGAGCAGTTCGGTGCCGATGCCGCGGCCCTGCGCGGCGGGGCGGACGTAGAGCTGCTCGATCCAGCCGTCACGGAACGCGATGATCCCGCAGAGCTCGTCGCCATCGAAGCGTCCCCAGACGTGACAGGCAGGAAAGACACGCTCACGGTAGAACCAGCGGTCCTCGTCCGGCGTGTGCAGCCCGGCGAGCCACGGCATCGCCTGATCGAAGGCGATCCGATGGACTTGCGCCGCCGCGCTCATGTCGGTGAGCGCGAGCAGCCGCAGCATCAGTACTCGATCCCGAGCGCATGATAGATCCGGCGGTGCACGGCCGGCAGAGTCTCGGTGAGATCTTCGGCGATCAACCCCGGCCCGGCTTCACTCGCGGCCTCGCCATGCATCCAGACGCCGATACTGGCGGCCTCGAACGCCGGCACGCCCTGCGCCAGAAGGCCAGCGATGATGCCGGCGAGCACGTCGCCGGCGCCGCCGGTGGCGAGCCAGGGCGGTGCGTTGGCGGCGATGGTGGCGCGGCCGTCGGGCGCGGCGACGGTGGTGTCTGGACCCTTCAGGAGCACGACGGCACCCGAGCGTTCGGCGGCGGCGCGCACGCGCTCCAGCTTGGAGCGGCCCGGAGTCTTGTTGCTGAGGTCGGAGAACAGGCGCGGAAACTCGCCCTCATGTGGCGTCAGCACCACGACGGTGTCGTGCGACGACTTGATCGATTCAAACAGCCGCTCCGGCTTTGCGGCAAAGCTCGTCAGCGCGTCGGCGTCCAGCACCAGATGCCGCTGCGCGGTCAGCGCGGTATGGACCATGTCGCAGGTGCGCTCGCCGACACCGGCACCGGGACCGATCATGCAGGTGTTGTAGCGCTTGTCTTCCAGCAGCCCGCCGAACTCGACCGCGGTGTCGACAGGGCGCACCATCACGGCCGTGAGCGCGCTCGCATTGATCGCCAGCGCATCGCGCGGGGTCGCAAGCGTCACGAGACCGGCGCCGGCGCGCAAGCTGCCACGGGCGGCAAGCCGCGCAGCGCCGGTCGCGGCCGCATCGCCGGATACCGCCAGCACGTGGCCGCGCGTATATTTATGGCCGTCGATCCGCGGCACCGGGAACGCGGCGCCCCAGAAATCCGGATCGTTCTCGAAGATCTGCGGCGCGATCTCGTCGAGCACCTGTGCGTCGATACCGATGTCGGCAACGCGCACGCGGCCGCAATGCATGCGCCCGGGCAGCAAGAGATGTGCGGGCTTCTTGCGAAAGAAAGTGACGGTCTCGGTGGCGTTCACCGCAACGCCCATCACCGCTGCGCTGGTGCCGTTGATGCCGCTCGGCAGATCGACCGCGAGCACGGGCGCGCCGTTGGCGTTGATCGCCTCGATCATCTCGCGCGCCTCGCCGTCGACGGAGCGGCTGAGGCCTGCGCCGAACAGTGCATCGATGATCAGCGCCGGCCTTCCGATCGCCTGCGGATTAAACGGCAGCACCGGGTGCTTCCAGCCGCGCGCGGCGGAGGCCGCATCGCCCTGGAGCTGATCGCGCTCGCACATCAGGATGACCGAGACCTCGCGCCCTTGCGCGGCGAGCTCGGCGGCTGCGACAAAACCGTCACCGCCATTGTTGCCGGGGCCGGCGACGATCAGGATCGCCCCCTCCTCCACCAGCGCATTGGCGGCTTCCGCGACCGCCTGGCCGGCGCTCAGCATCAGCTTGAAACCGGGCGTGCCGGCCGTGATGCTGAGTTGGTCAGCCCGCTGCATCTCGGCGGTGGTTAGAACTTCCATGCCACTTCCCTGGTCCAAACGCCTTTTCAACAGGCACGTTTCGTGCCGCTCCGACCAACGGAACACTTGTTTGCACAGATATTGAACCGTTTGCCTATTTCGTAGTCTGCGGTATTTTGAGCCGACTGGCTCCACCTATCAGAGATGCTCGTTAAAAGGCTGATAACGCTCCAATATCCAGGGCATTTGCAACTTGGCATAGACCCTGCTTTCGAGGAAGCCGCTTCGGTTCGTCGTGCTCACTGACATCATCTGGGTGTGGCCAGCCGTTGTTGCCGGGCTGGTCAGGTCCCGGCATAGCGAAGACAAGATCGTGCGTTAAGAAAAGCGCATCCTGACGAAGACGTTGCTATTTGATCGAAAGGCCGGGAGGCGCGCAGTGAAGAAGATCGAAGCCATCATCAAGCCGTTCAAGCTCGACGAGGTGAAGGAAGCGCTTCAGGAAGTCGGCCTCCAGGGCATCACCGTGACCGAGGCCAAGGGTTTTGGCCGCCAGAAGGGCCACGCCGAACTCTACCGCGGCGCAGAATACATCGTCGATTTCCTGCCCAAGGTGAAGATCGAGATCGTGATCGGTGACGATCTGGTCGAGCGCGCGATCGACGCAATCCGCCGCGCCGCGCAGACCGGCCGCATCGGCGACGGCAAGATTTTCGTCTCCAATATCGAAGAGGCGATCCGCATCCGAACCGGCGAATCCGGGCTGGACGCTATCTGAGCCGGGTGCTATCCCGAATCTTGCGACACTCTGAAAGAAAAAAGGCTGCTTCGGCGGCCTGATTTCGTTTGTGCAGTTGCGCCAAACTCGCCGAAAGCGAGAACGAATCTGCTCATCTGGAAACCGACCCGCAGAGCCATAAGGGGTATGCATGAAGACCGCCAAAGACGTCCTGAAATCGATCAAGGACAACGACGTCAAGTACGTCGACCTGCGCTTCACCGATCCGCGCGGCAAGTGGCAGCACGTCACGTTCGACGTCAGCATGATCGATGAGGACATTTTCGCCGAAGGAACGATGTTCGACGGCTCCTCGATCGCCGGCTGGAAGGCGATCAACGAGTCCGACATGTGCCTGATGCCCGATCCGGTGACCGCGACGATCGACCCGTTCTTCGCCGAGACCACCATGGTCATTACCTGCGACGTGCTCGAGCCGACCACCGGCGAGCCCTACAACCGCGACCCCCGCGGCATCGCCAAGAAGGCCGAGGCCATGGTGAAGTCGATGGGCGTGGGCGACAGCGTGTTCGTCGGTCCCGAAGCCGAGTTCTTCGTGTTCGACGACGTGCGCTTCTCCTCGAGCCCCTACAACACCGGTTTCCGCCTCGACTCCTCGGAGCTGCCGACCAACACCGACACGGAATATGAGGGCGGCAACCTCGGCCACCGCATCCGCACCAAGGCGGGCTACTTCCCCGTCCCGCCGCAGGACTCCGTGCAGGACATGCGCTCCGAGATGCTCGGTGCCATGGCCAAGATGGGCGTCAAGGTCGAGAAGCATCACCACGAGGTCGCTTCCGCCCAGCACGAGCTGGGCATGAAGTTCGACACGCTGACGCTGATGGCCGACCACCTGCAGATCTACAAGTACTGCATCCATCAGGTCGCGCACATCTACGGCAAGACCGCCACCTTCATGCCGAAGCCGGTCTATGGCGACAACGGCTCGGGCATGCACGTGCACCAGTCGATTTGGAAGGACGGCAAGCCGGTGTTTGCCGGCAACAAATATGCCGACCTCTCGGAGACCTGCCTCCACTACATCGGCGGCATCATCAAGCACGCCAAGGCGATCAACGCCTTCACCAACCCGTCGACCAACTCCTACAAGCGTCTGGTCCCGGGCTATGAAGCGCCCGTGCTGCTCGCCTATTCCGCGCGCAACCGCTCGGCCTCCTGCCGCATCCCCTACACCGCTTCGCCGAAGGCCAAGCGTGTCGAGGTGCGCTTCCCCGATCCGCTTGCCAATCCCTATCTCGGCTTCGCCGCGATGCTGATGGCGGGCCTTGACGGCATCAAGAACAAGATCGATCCGGGTCCGGCGATGGACAAGGACCTCTACGATCTGCCGAAGGAAGAGCTGAAGCAGATCCCGACCGTTTGCGGCAGCTTGCGCGAGGCGCTGGAAAACCTCGACAAGGACCGCGGCTTCCTCAAGAACGGCGGCGTGTTCGACGACGACTTCATCGACGCTTATATCGAGCTGAAGATGACCGAAGTCGAGCGCTTCGAGATGACCCCGCATCCGGTCGAGTTCGACATGTACTATTCGGGCTGATCGGCTCGATATCCCGACACGCGAAAGGCGCCCTTTTGGGCGCCTTTTGTTTTGAACGGTCGAAACTTAACTTTCGTTCTGCATCTGACTCCACTTCGTTCTCAAAGAACGAATCGGAATCGAAAAAATCAGCGCGCACCAATCCTTGCTGATTGGTTTATTCGATCCGAGATGTTGCGAGCGCAGTTCGCAGTCCTCCGTCGATCCACACTCACGTCGTCTCGCGCCGCGGCGTGAAATGATCGAGCAGCCCCGTCGGCAGCGGAAACACGATGGTCGACGACCGCTCGCCCGCGATGTCATGCAGCGCGGCGAAGTAGCGCAGCTGCATCGCCTGCGGCTCCTGCGCGAGAATGCGGCCGGCCTCGACCAGCTTTTCGGCGGCCTGCTGCTCGCCCATCGCGTTGATCACCTTGGCGCGCCGCAACCGTTCCGCTTCGGCCTGCTTGGCGATGGCGCGCACCATGGTTTCGTTGATATCGACGTCCTTGATCTCGATGCCGGTCACCTTGATGCCCCAGACGTCGGTCTGCTTGTCGAGGATTTCCTGGATGTCGGCGTTCAACCTGTCGCGTTCGGCGAGCATCTCGTCGAGCTCGTGCTTGCCAAGCACCGAGCGCAGCGTGGTCTGGGCGAGCTGACTGGTCGCGGCCATGTAGTCGCCGACCTTGATGATGGCGCGCTCGGGATCGACGATGCGGAAGTAGAGAACGGCGTTGACCTTGACCGAGACGTTGTCGCGCGAAATCACATCCTGGGGCGGCACCACCTGCACCATCACCCTGAGGTCGACCTTGACCAGCTGCTGCGCGACCGGAATGAGGATGACGAGGCCCGGCCCTTTCACCCCAGTGAAGCGGCCAAGCGTGAAGATGACGCCGCGCTCGTATTCCCTGAGAATGCGAACAGCCTGGGTGAGAAACAGGATGACGATCAGCGCAAGCGCTGCATAGAGCGAATATTCGAACATCAGACTTGACCTCCCTCACCGCTCGGCCGCCGAACCACCAGGGTCAAGTCGACGATATTGGCGACCTCGACCCTCTCACCGGGTTTGAAAGTGTCATTGCCGCGCGCTTGCCAGCGCTCGCCGTGCGTAAAGACATGCCCCTCGTTTTCGTTCCAGTCGAGGACCTCGGCGATCAGGCCACGCATGGCTTGCGCGCCGACCCGTGGCGAACCGCGGCGGGCGCGCCGGAGCGCGCCGAGCACGACCAGAACGAATCCCGCAAAGATCGCCGCGACGACGGCGATGACCGACCACGACAGCCGATAGCTGGGCGACTCGACCCGGACCAGCATGATGGCGCCCAGCACAAAGGCGACGACGCCTCCGAGGCCGATCACGACAGTCGGATTGAACGCCTCGATGGCGAGCAGCGCGATCCCGACCAGCATCAGGCCGAGCCCGGCATAATTGATCGGCAGCATGTTGAGGGCGTAGAGGCCGAGCAGCAGGCAGATCGTCCCGACCACGCCCGGAGCAACGGTGCCGGGGGACATGAACTCGAAGATGAGGCCGTAAATGCCGATCATCAGGAGGATGAACGCGACGTTGGGATCGGTGATAACCGCCAGGAATCGGGAGATCCACCCGGGATCGACGGCTTCGATGACGGCATCCTGCGTTGCCAGGCGCTGCGTCGTGCCGCCGCCAAGCTCGACCACGCGACCGTCGATCTGCCTGAGCAGGTCGACCTCATCGCGCGCGACAAGGTCGATGGCGTGCGCCTGCGCCGCGCCGGTGGCGGACAGCGTGGCGGCTTCGCGGACCGCCTTCTCCGCCCAATCGGCATTGCGGCCGCGCAGTTCGGCAAGGCTGCGGATGAAGGCGACGGCATCGTTCGTCACCTTCGCCGTCATTGCGTCCTTCGGCTCATCCTTCTTGTCTTTGCTCTCCTTGTCTGGCGTACCGCTCGGCAGGCCCGGAAGGGGTCCGCCGATCTGCACGGGCGTCGCCGCGCCGATATTGGTGCCCGGCGCCATCGCCGCGATATGCGTCGCATAGAGGATATAGGTCCCGGCACTCGCCGCATGGGCGCCGGCCGGCGCGACGTAGCCGGCGACAGGAACGGACGAGCCGAGCACGTCCGCGATGATCTCGCGCATGCTTGAGTTCAAGCCGCCGGGCGTATTCATGCGAAGGATCACGATCTCGGCGCGCCGTTCGCTGGCCTTGACCAGCGCCTCCTTCACATAGCTCGCCGACGCCGGGCCGATGGCCCCGTCGATCGTGACGGTGAGTGCAAGACGGCGGTGATCCTCCGCTGAGCCGGGACGGAGACAGGCAAGACAAGCGACGATGCCGATCGCCGCAACGAGGGCCGCCTTCATGATCTGCACGGCAAGGGCTCCCTTGCCGAAGATATGGTGGCCATCACGCAAACCTCAATGCGGAGTGCGTCGCCCGTCATTGCGATTGTGCGATGCAATGGATGGGGTCGAACTGCTGCACTCGGGTCGCAGACAACGTCCCCCATCATTCCCCAGGATGCGTGCGCAGCGGGGCCGCCCCTCGCGACCCGTAAAAGTGTCCAGCTTTTCCGGAGAGGCGGAAAACAGACCAAAGCTCGGGCGAAGTCGGTCGCGAGAACGCGAAGGTGTAGCTGCTGTATGGAATGGTCGCAGGATGGGTTTCGCTACGCTCTATCCATCCTGTGAAGGCTGAAAACTTTCGTTCCGCATCTGACTCCACTTCGTTCTCAAAGAACGAATCGGAATCGGAAAAATCAGCGCGCAACGATTCCTACTGATTGGTTTACTCCACTCGAAATGTTGCGCACGCAGTTCGTCACATCCTCACTTGTCCGGAAAATTCACCCCGATCTCCGTTACCACCGGCGCCCATTTCACCAGCGTCGCATTGTCCGAGGCGACTTTCACGCCGTCGCCAAGCAGCGATTTCGGCGCAGCCGATTTCCGGTCGAAGCGGATCGTCACGGTGCAGCCGCCCTGCAACGGATGGCCGAGCGTGCCGCCCTTCCAGTCGGTGACGAAGCCGCCATAGTCCCACTCGAAGTCGGCCACCAGAAACGGCTTGCCGTTCGCCTTCTGCAAGTCGGCGAGGCTCGATCCGATCGTGATGCCGCTGACGCTCCAGCGGCTCGTCTTCGCGGTGTCGCGAAGGATCAGGCCGGAGGCGCGCCCAGCCTTGTCGTCGGCGAAGCCGATCTCGATGCGACGGTCCATCGCCTTCGGAAACAGCACCAGCCCCTTGTAGGTCTCACCTTCGGCGCCCGGCAGTTCCTGGACCACCGCGTCCTTGCCGTAGCGTTGCTTCAGGCTTGCTTCCGTATCATCCCGCGCAATTGGCGAAACGCAGGTGATCGGTCCTTCTTGCGGCGGGACGGTCTGGGCCAATGCGGGCGAGACGATCGCGATGAGAGCCGTAACGGCGAGGTTGCGTATCATCGGAAGTTAATTCCAGACTGGAAGCTCCAGCCTGGAACGTAACGCGCGAGTTCGGCCCGGCACAACTCCCGACCGTGAGGTCAGAGCGACGCCGATCGGCCTATGCCGCCGCCCTCTGTTTCGCCACCATCGCCTCGCCAAAAGCCTCGAACAGCTTGCGATTGATCGGATTGCGCTGCGGGTCGTATTCGGCGTGCCACTGCACGCCGAGCGCGAAGGTCGACGCTTCCGCGATGCGGATCGCCTCGATGGTGCCGTCTTCGGCCACGCCTTCGATCAGCACGCGCTTGCCGGGGTCGAGTATGCCCTGCCCGTGCAGCGAATTGACCCGGATCTTCTCGCAGCCGAGGAGTTTTGCGAACGCGCCGCCCGGCGTGAGGTCGACGTCGTGACGGTCGGCGAACACGACGGTCGGATCGGGATGGATCTCGCCATTCTCCAGCCGGGGCATGCGGTGGTTCATGCGGCCGGGGATTTCGCGGATCTCGGGATGCAGCGAGCCGCCGAAGGCGACGTTCATCTCCTGCAAGCCCCGACAGATGCCGAACAGCGGAATGCCGCGCGAGACGCAGGCGAGCGAGAGCGCCAGCGCGACCTCGTCGCGGTGAATGTCATAAGGCTCGTGCTTCTCGCAGGGATCGACGTTGAACCGGGTCGGGTGGACGTTGGCACGAGCCCCGGTCAGCACGATGCCGTCAACGGTATCGAGCAGTGCAGCGATATCGGTGATGTCGGGCGAGCCCGCAAACATCATCGGCAGGCCACCGGAGACCTCGGCCACGGCGCGCAGGTTGCGCTCGCCGACCATTTGGACCTGAAAACGATTTTCGACGCGATGGGAATTCCCGATCACGCCGACGACCGGCTTTCTCATCTCCCGTTCCGACCTCCACGCCGAAAAAGATTCTCTAAACATGCCCCTCGGATGGAACAAATTCAACAGAGCGGATCGCGGGCCGGCAATGCTATTTTGACCTAATTCCTGCCCCTCGGCGCGCCCCCTGGGGCCCCATGGGCGTCGGCCGCAACGCGCTTGAACGCACTTGAACGCACTTGGGCGCTTCAATCCGGCGCACGGGGCCGGCTTGATCCCCGGTCAGATTTCACGAAAGAGTGCTGCTGCGCGCTTCCGAAAAGGACACGATGTGACCATCTCCAGAGATGAACAGCCGGAAAACCGCTCCGATTTGGCTCGGGACATGGCTTGGGACAGGGCTTGGGACAGGGCTTGGGCCATTGCCGTCGGCGGCATCGGGATCGTCCTGTTCACTGCGGCGCTGGTCTTCACCTGGTACTTTGCCGCCACCCTGCTCCTGATCTTCACCGGCATGCTGCTTGGCGTCGGCCTCAACGCGCTGACCAATGCGCTCGGCCGCCGCGTGCACCTGCCACATGCGGCGCGGCTTGCGATCGTCTGCACCGTGCTTGCGGCCCTGCTTGCCGGCGTCGCCTATCTCGGCGGCGCGACGATTGCCGATCAGGCCTCAGCGCTCAGCAACACCATCAAGTCGCAGATCTCGCATGTCAGGTCTTTCCTCGAAAACCACGGCATCGACACCAGCTTCTTCGACATTAGCAACGCGACCTCCGCCGCCCCCTCCGCCTCGGGCGATACGGCGACGGCACCGGTGGCAAGCCCGACTGCACGCGGTCAACTGCCAGGCGCAGGCGCGCTTGCCTCCAGCGGCGGAGCAATCGTCAGCCAGACCTTCAAGCTGCTGTTCGGCGCGATCAGCGCCGTCGGCAACATCTTCATCGTGCTGTTCCTGGGGCTCGCCTTCGCCACGCAGCCCAGCGTCTATCACGACGGGCTGCTATTCCTCGCACCGGTCAGGCACCGCGTCCGCGCGACCCTCATCGTCGACCGCATCGGCGAGACGCTGGAGCGCTGGCTGATCGCGCAGATCATCGTCATGCTCGCGGTCGGACTCGTGACCTGGATCGGACTTGCGATCATCGGCATCCCCGGCTCGTTCATCCTGGGCATCCAGGCCGGCCTGCTCGCCTTCATCCCGACCGTCGGCGCCATCATCGCCGGCGTCGTCGTGGTGCTGGCGAGCCTCGCCTCGGGCTGGATTCCGGCGCTGTCGGCGCTGATGCTGTTCCTCGGCGTGCATGCGATGGAGAGCTATGTGCTGACGCCGCTGCTCCAGCGCCAGGCGCTGAACATCCCGCCGGCCACGCTGTTTGCGTTCCAGATCCTGCTCGGCGTCGTCTTCGGCGTCTGGGGCCTGGCGCTGGCGCTGCCGCTCGTCGCCATCGCCAAGGTCATGATCGACCATTTCAAGACGTATGAGGCGCCTCTCGCAGAGGGGGCATAAAGAGGTAGCGCCTCAGGTCGTCAGCACGGTCTCGGTGTGCTCGACATCGGGAGGCGAGGCAAAATACTGGCCGACAAGCCCGCGCCATTCGGTGAAATTCTCGGAGCCGCGAAAATCGACGGTATGGTTCTCCAGCGTCGCCCATTTCACCATCAGCCGGTAGCGCTGCGGCTTCTCGATCGACTTGTGCAGTTCAAAACCGTGAAAGCCCTTGGAGCGGCCGAAGGCGGCCTTGGCCTTGGCGACAGCGGCCTCAAAATCCTTCTCGCTGCCCGGCTTGACGTCGATTTGCGCGATCTCGGTGATCATCGGTTTCCACCCCTATTTGTTTGGTGGCCGTGTCTACCGCAGCTGGAAGCAAAGAAAAAGGCGCCGAAACGGCGCCCTGCCCGGCCGAAAATGCGGCGCTCTCAGGCGAACAACAGCACGGTGCCGGCAACGATGAACGCGCAACCGAGAAAAAGCACAAACGGCCAGTAGCTGTGGCTTTGCGTGTAGCGGCCTTGCGCGCGGCGCTCGGCGATCAGCGCGGTCTCGTATTCGTCCGCGGTCGAGAACAGGCAGGCGAAGCCGCCGCGGGCCGAGCTTGCAGCGGCTTCGAGCGACATCAGGGCAGCCTGCGGATTCTGTCGACGGATCGATTCCATGACCGCAATGGTATGGATCGAATGGTAAACAGAAGATTACCGCAAGGCGCCCGTTTGCTTCATGCCGTGGCCGGACGCGTCTGCGGCGCGCCGGTCCGCGCGGCGCTCTGGCGACGCCAGTTCTCCAGCGACAGCGGCAGCTCCTCCGCCGACTCGACGCGATTGCGGCCGCCGCGCTTGGCCTGGTAGAGCGCGGTGTCGGCTGAGGCCAGCAGCACCTCGAGCTCGGTGCCCGCCGGGCCGCCGGCGACGCCGATGCTGACCGTGGTGTCGACCGGGCCTTCATCGACGACAACACCCGATGTCTCGAACGCCTCGCGCACACGCTCGGCAACCAGCACGCCCTCCTCGAGCGAACACGGCAGCAGCGCCGCGAATTCCTCGCCGCCGATGCGGCCGGAAAGATCGGAGATGCGCAGGTTGCTGACGACGACGGTCGAGAACAATTTCAGCATCTCGTCGCCGGCGGGATGGCCGAAGCGGTCGTTGATCGACTTGAAGTGGTCGATGTCGAAGATCATCACGGTCACGGGACGTCCGGCCTTGGCCTCGCGCTCGATCACCCGGCTGCATGCTTCCGAGAAGCCGCGGCGGTTGAGCATGCCCGTCAGTGGATCGGTGGATGCGGCGGTCCGGTGCGCGGTCACCGTCCGCTCGGACACCAGCATGAAGATCACGAACACGGTGCCGACGGCGTAGAGCACGAGCTCGACCGCGAACACGGTGACCCAGATGCTACCGGAAAAGCTCGCGTCGTTCGGGCGCATGAAGCTGCCGAGCAGGATCGGCAGCATCAGGACGCAGCCGTGCATGACCGGCACGACGAAGGCGGGCCAGCGACGTTGCAGGCTCTTGCGCCGCTCGACCCAGAGCTCGCCCGCGGTCAGCGCCGCGTAGATCGAGACGATGCCGGCGCCGACGAGCATGCGCAGCATGGACGCGGCAGGATCGAGCAGCGAGGCGGCAGCGACCCAGGCGAGCGCACCGGCGAGCAGGCCCGGCCAGTTCGGTTTGCGGCCATGGAAGACGCGCGCCGCATTCCACACCATGCCACAGGCAACGAAGCCGACTGCGTTCAGCGCGAGATAGAGATGTGGCCCGAGCTTGTCGCCGGCCGCAGTCCACAGCGCCACGGAGGCCGCACCGAGCAGATACGCGGTGCCCCACCATTTCAGCGCAGGGCTGTTCTCTTGCTTACCAAACAACACCATCATGGCGCCGAGCAGTGCGGCGACCATGGTGGCAACCAAATAGAGCGTGATGCTATCGAGCGACATCATGTCGGCCCCCTTCAAGACATAGCAGTTACGCGATCGGCCCAGCCGACTTGCGCGCCCTTCCAAATGCCACGCTAGGTCCGGCGAGTTCCATTCAGGTTTTCACGCGAGCCCAAGTTTTCGGGAAACTCGTCTTCAATTTGCGTACAAACGAACAGCAAAAAGGGCGCTGAAATCAGCGCCCTTTTGCATCTCATTGAAGCCGCTTTCGCGGCGAATGTGACCGAAGCGATTAACGCTTCGAGAACTGGAAGGACCGGCGGGCCTTGGCCTTGCCGTACTTCTTACGCTCGACCACGCGCGAGTCGCGGGTGAGGAAGCCGCCCTTCTTGAGCACGCTACGCAGCTCGGGCTCGAAGTAAGTGAGAGCCTTGGAGATGCCATGACGCACGGCGCCAGCCTGGCCGGACAGACCGCCGCCGGCGACGGTGCAGATCACGTCATACTGGCCCGAACGCTGGGCCACCGAGAACGGCTGCTCGATCATCATGCGCAGCACGGGACGGGCGAAATAGACCTCGACCTCGCGCGAGTTGACGGTGACCTTGCCGGCGCCCGGCTTGATCCAGACGCGGGCGACCGCGTCCTTGCGCTTGCCGGTGGCGTAGGCGCGGTTGAACTTGTCGACCTTCTTCTCGTGCTTGGGCGCATCGGGCGCCACGGCTGCGGTCTTGAGCTGCGAGAGCTGGTCGAGCGACTGAATGGATTCGGCCATGATTATGCGGCCCTCGTGTTCTTGCGGTTCAACTTGGCGATGTCGAGCTTCTCGGGCGTCTGGGCCTCGTGCGGATGATCGGCGCCGCCGTAAACACGGAGGTTGCCCATCTGGACGCGACCAAGCGGACCACGCGGGATCATGCGCTCGACGGCCTTCTCGAGCACGCGCTCGGGATGACGGCCTTCGAGGATCTGGCGCGCGGTGCGCTCCTTGACGTGGCCGACATAGCCGGTGTGCTTGTAGTAGGTCTTCTGCTCGCGCTTGCGGCCGGTGAGGACGGCATGCTGGGCGTTGATGATGATGACGTTGTCGCCGCAATCAACGTGCGGGGTGTAGGTCGGGAGGTGCTTGCCGCGCAGACGCATGGCAACGATGGTGGCGAGACGGCCGACGACCAGACCCTTGGCGTCGATCAGCACCCACTTCTTCGTTACCTCGGCCGGCTTTGCCGAAAAGGTTTTCATCTCTGAATTTCCGTGAAGGGAGACATCGGCGCGAACACCGCACCAGACTGCGCGAGTTTCTAGAGAAGCGCCGCGCAACGGTCAATGCCCAAAGATGGAATTTACGCAAGCAGAATCAATGGTTTAAAAATATGGTGCTATATTACCTGCAAAAAGGTCAAATATTTGGAATGGAATAGGTCGATGTGACATGGGCGATGGGATCGGGCGACGTTCCCGTCAACAGGTTCACCTCCCCGACCGCCAGGCGCTTGCCGAGCTTGAGCAGCCGGGCCTCGGCCAGCACGTCCTGCCCCGGCTGGCCCTTGCGGAGGAAATTGATGTTGAGATTGGTGGTCACGGCGAGCCCGATCGGACCGATCGCCGACAGCAGCACCACGTACATGGCGAAATCGGCCAGGGCCATCAGCGTCGGGCCGGACACGGTTCCCCCCGGCCGCAGCATCCTTTCGCTGTAACGCTGGCGCAAAAGGCAGGTCTGGCCGTCCGCGCTCTCGATCGTGATGTCATCGCCGCTGAAGGCCTGGGGGAATTCGTCGCGGAGAAACTGCTCAAGCTCCGCCACGCTCATTTTCGCTGCCGCCATGCCGTTCCCCACCCTCGCTTCGCGCCACCTGCTACATTAGGTTATCTGCATCATCCAACTGTAATAATCCAATCGGAAACGCTCCAATGTCCACCCAGGCCGCCCGCGCCCCCTCGCCGCATCAGCCAATTCTGCTGCGCGAAATGGTCGGCCCTATCGCAGTCCTAACCCTGAACCGGCCGGCCGCGCGCAACAGCCTGTCGACGGCGATGATTGCGGGCCTGCATGCCGCGCTCGACGAGATCGGCGGCGATAAGGCCGTCCGCGGCGTCGTGCTGGCAGCCAACGGTCCTGCCTTCTCGGCCGGTCACGACATGAAGGAGCTGACCGCGCGCCGCGCGGATCCCGATCGTGGCCGCGCCTTCTTCGCCGAGACCATGAACGCCTGTAGCGCGATGATGCAGGCGATCGTGCATCTGCCCAAGCCCGTGGTCGCTGCCGTCCAGGGCATCGCGACAGCCGCCGGCTGCCAGCTCGTGGCGAGCTGCGACCTTGCGATTGCATCGGAAGCCGCCCACTTCGCCACGCCCGGCGTCGACATCGGCCTGTTCTGCTCGACGCCGATGGTGGCGCTGTCGCGCAATGTGCCGCGCAAGCAGGCGATGGAGATGCTGCTGACGGGCGAGCCGGTCCCCGCCGCGCGCGCGAGAGAGATCGGTCTCGTCAATCGCGTGGTCACTGCCGGCACCGAGCGCGATGCCGCGATCGCGCTGGCGCAACAGGTCGCGTTGAAGTCGGCCTACACCGTCAAGCTCGGCAAGGAGGCGTTCTATCGCCAGGCCGAGATGAGCCTTGCCGATGCCTATCGCTATGCGGCAGAGGTGATGACCGAAAACATGATGGCACGCGATGCCGAAGAAGGCATCGGCGCCTTTATCGAGAAGCGCGCGCCGACCTGGCGGGATGAGTGACAACAAGAAAAGACCAGCAATGAATCACGACTCCTATCCCGACAATTATATCCGCAGCATTCTCAACAGCGTGAAGTCGATCGCCATGGTCGGTGCTTCGCCGGTCAATGTGCGGCCGAGCTATTTCGCGTTCAAATATCTGGCGCAGCGCGGCTACGACATGATCCCGATCAACCCCGGACATGTCGGCAAGGACCTGCTCGGCAAGCCCTTCGTCGCCTCGCTCTCCGACATCGGCAGCCCCGTCGACATGATCGACATTTTCCGCAACTCCAGCCACATCATGCCTGTCGTCGAGGAAGCCCTCATGCTCGATCCTCTGCCGAAGGTGATCTGGATGCAGCTTGGCGCACGCGACGATGCGGCGGCGGAAAAGGCCGAGGCCGCAGGTATCAAGGTCGTGATGAACCGCTGTCCCAAGATCGAATATGGCCGGCTGTCGTCGGAGATCTCCTGGATGGGCGTCAATTCGCGCACGCTCTCCTCCAAGCGCCCGCCAGCGCCGACGCAAGGCATGCGTCTATCCCTCAATCGGATGAGTGTCGGTGGCGGCGATACCGCAGCCTCCGATCGTGCCGCCAAAAACAAGACCGAACAGAGCTGAAGCAATCGCGACGGATTCATTCCGCGAACGCGACAATGCGTAGCACGATCGTTGCGATGTGAAGCCGCAGCTTGACGCCGGGCGCGGCGCCGATCAGCATGCCGCGCGATTTCAGACCACAAAAACAGGACGCCAAGTATGAGCGATCGCCTTCCGGGATTTTCGACCCTCGCCGTGCATGCCGGTGCACAGCCCGATCCCACGACCGGTGCGCGCGCGACCCCGATCTATCAGACGACTTCGTTCGTCTTCAACGACGCCGACCACGCCGCCTCGCTGTTCGGCCTGCAGGCGTTCGGCAACATCTACACGCGTATCGGCAATCCGACCAACGCGGTGCTGGAAGAGCGCGTCGCCGCACTCGAGGGCGGCACCGCCGCGCTGGCGGTGGCGTCGGGCCACGCCGCGCAGGTCGTGGTGCTGCAGCAACTGCTCCAGCCCGGCGACGAGTTCATCGCCGCGCGAAAGCTCTATGGCGGCTCGATCAACCAGTTCACCCATGCATTCAAGAGCTTCGGCTGGAACGTGGTGTGGGCGGACCCAGATGACATCGCCAGCTTCGAGCGCGCGGTGACGCCGCGCACGAAGGCGATCTTCATCGAGTCCATCGCCAATCCCGCCGGCAGCATGACCGACATCGAGGCGATCTCGACCGTGGCGCGCACGGCAGGCGTGCCGCTGATCGTCGACAACACGCTGGCCTCGCCCTATCTGATCCGCCCGATCGATCATGGCGCCGACATCGTCGTGCACTCGCTGACGAAGTTTCTCGGCGGCCATGGCAATTCGCTCGGCGGCATCATCGTCGATGCCGGCACGTTCGACTGGTCGACGGGCGGCAAATATCCGATGCTCTCCGAGCCCCGGCCGGAATATCACGGCATCCGGCTCCAGGAGACGTTCGGCAATTTCGCCTTCGCGATCGCCTGCCGCGTGCTGGGCCTGCGCGACCTCGGCCCGGCGCTGTCGCCGTTCAACGCCTTCATGATCCTCACCGGCATCGAGACGCTGCCGCTGCGCATGCAGAAGCACTGCGACAATGCGAAAGCCGTCGCCGAATTCCTCGCCGGACATCCGGCGGTGGCCTCGGTGAGCTATGCCGGCCTTCCGAGTGACAAGTACAACCAGCTCGCACGCAAATATGCGCCAAAGGGCGCGGGCGCCGTGTTCACCTTCAGCCTGAAGGGCGGCTATGACGCCGGCGTCAACCTGGTGTCGAAGCTGCAGCTGTTCTCGCACCTCGCCAATGTCGGCGACACGCGCTCGCTGGTGATCCATCCGGCCTCGACCACGCACAGCCAGCTCGACGACGCCGCCAAGATCAAGTCCGGCGCCGGCCCCGACGTGGTCCGGCTCTCGATCGGCATCGAGGACAAGGAAGACCTGATCGCCGACCTGGAGCAGGCGCTGGGCGCCTAGCAAGCTTCGACACCTTCCATCCGCACCGGAAACTGGCGCTGCGCCTTGCCGAAGGCTCCGCGCCAGCTTCCCTCGCTACAGTCGCCCAACGCTCCCACGTCTCAACCGGGCGTCATGAACGCGACTGCACAAGGATGGCCATGAATATCGCCGTAGCGGACATCGGAACGCTGTTTCCAATCCCCTCGCAAACAAGCGCTCACGATAAAAGGTTCTTGTTGCAGACCATTGCTCTCGCCAAGCGAGTGCTCGGATCGTTTTCTTATGTCGAGATCGGCTCCTATCTCGGCGGCAGCCTGACGCCGTTTCTGCTGGACCCCGCATGCACGGCGGTGCTTTCAATTGATGAAAGGGGACGCCAGCAGCCGGACGAGCGGGGCGCCAAGTACGACTATTCCGGAATTACCCACCAGACCATGATCAACAATCTGGTGTCTCGCGGCATCCCGACGTCCAAGCTGACCACGTTCGATGGCTCGGTGGATGCGGTACAGGGCGCTCAAAACAGCTTCGAGATCGCTTTCATCGATGGCGAGCACACCGACATCGCCTGCTTCAGGGATTTCTTGTGGACGCTTCCGCTGATGAAGAGCGATGCAGTCATTCTCTTTCACGACAGCACGCTGGTCTACAAGGCCCTCCGCATGATCGGCTTGTACATGAGGAAGTCCGGACAAAAGCACGTATTCGCGAAGAACAACGAGTCTGATGTCACCGCCCTCTTCCTCGGCAAATTCGCCGAGATCGATTTCGCGCGAGAGTTCGGTCAGGCCGCGAACTGGGACGAATTCTTCGAGAAGTCGGAGACGGAGGTCATCCAGCACGTTCTGAAGAACAGGGTGAGCATCCAATTCGACGCGGTCGTCACCCCGGTCAGGACGTTTCCGGCCTGATCCGCGGAGCAAGTGAAAGCGCGCCCCGGTTAATAGTCATTAACCATATCTGCCGCATACATCATCGCTGGATCGCCCCTTTGATTCGGAGCCGATGATGCTGCGCTGGATGGTGCCTGCCCTGGCGGTGATGCTGACGGTCTCAGCCGCCGTTGCCGCTGACTTTCCGGCCCATCCGAAGCGGCGGGCCGCCGCTCCGCCGCAGGAGCCGCCAAAGGTCTATGTCGAGACTGATCCGGATGCGCTGATCTCGCCGGCCTATGGCATTGGCAGCTACATTCGGAACCTGCCAGGCACGCCGCTGTTGCCGGGCTCCCATACGCTGCCGGGCTATTACGGTCGCCCCTGGGACTACGATTACCAGGGCTCGTACTACGGCGGGAAACAGGTCGATTACTTCTGGCGCCTGCCCTATTCGTGCGGCATCTACGGTTATTGCTGATCTGGTCAGCCGGGCTGCTCCACCGGGACCGCGCGCGGCTGTGCTTCCGCGCTTTGCCGCGCCGCCAGCCGCTCCGCCTGCATCACCGCCAACGTCAGAACGGCGATCGCAACCGCCTGGTGCGAGAGCGCCAGATCAATCGGCACCTGGTTGAGCAGTGTGAGGATGCCGAGCACCACCTGCAAGCTGACCGCCGCAAGCAGCCAGAGCGCACCGCTGGTCGCCGAGCCGGCGCGCGAGCGCACCGCGTTGAACGCATGCAGCGCCACCAGCGTGAACAGCAAGTAAGCCGTCATGCGGTGCTCGAACTGAACCGTCAGCACATTGTCGAACATGTTGCGCCACCACGGCGTCTCGAACCACAGCCGCTCCGCCGACGGAATGAATGCGCCGTCGATCTGCGGCCAGGTGTTGTAGGCGCGTCCGGCGCGCAGGCCCGCGACCAGCGCACCGAAATAGATCTGGATGAAGGTCACGAGCACCAGCACCGCGCTCGTGAACCGCAGCCGCGCGGGAACCGCAAGCTGCGGCCGATCGGCGAGCCTGCGCACCGTCCAGACGATGCCGGCAAAGATCAGCAGCGCCAGAACCAGATGCGTCGCGAGCCGATATTGCGACACTTCGACCCGCTCGGACAGCCCTGAGGCCACCATCCACCAGCCGACCGCACCCTGGAGGCCTCCAAGCGCGAACAACAGCCAAAGCCGCCGCTTCAAATCGCCCGCCAGACCACCGCGCCACAGGAAAAACAGGAACGGCAGCAGATAGGCGACGCCGATGAAACGGCCGAGCAGCCGGTGGCTCCACTCCCACCAGAAGATCTGCTTGAACTCGGACAGGCTCATCCCGGCATTGAGTTCGCGATATTGCGGAATCTTCTTGTAGGCCTCGAAGGCGTCGGTCCACTGCGCCTCCGACAACGGGGGCACGCTGCCGGTGACCGGCTTCCATTCGACGATCGAAAGGCCGGATTCCGTCAGGCGCGTCGCGCCGCCGACCAGCACCATCAGAGCGATCAGGGCGGCCACGGAAATCAGCCACCAGCGCACGGCGCGATGCGGGTTGATCGGGGCGAAATTCGTCGTCATTTCAGGGGCGAACCAAGCCTTGTATCCAAGCTACTTGAACCAGACTGCGTGCCCCTTATAGTCCCCCGCTCCTGCAGCGCAAGTTACGCGAAAGCCGCAAGCCCCCGCCATGACGATCCGTACCCGCAAGTTCCTCGGCGCCATCCTGCTTCTGGTGCTGGCCACCGTCTGGGCCCTGCTCGGCATGGCGGCTGCGCAGATGCCGTGGATCGCCGAGTCCGGCTGGCGGCAGGCGATCTACTACGTGGTAGTCGGCATGGGCTGGGTGCTGCCGGCAATGCCGATCGTGAGCTGGATGCAGCGGCCGGATCGCGCCAAATCTAGCTCGTAGCACTGCCAGTCGGTCTCACCGGCGCAAAGGCGACACCGGACACCAGCACGCGCATCATGCGCAGCGAGCGCACCCGCCCGTCCCAGGCAATCCGCGGCAGCGCGTGCAGATTGGTGCGCCCTTCCGCATCGACAATTCCTGAGATGGTCGAGACCGCGCTGGCGAAACCTACTTCCTCGGCCATCACGACGTGGCTGCGCCGGAATGAGGCGCGATCGCCGAACGGAAACGCGAGGTGCCCGACCTCGCGGCCGAAGGCCGCTTCGGCGACCGCCTTGCCCATCGTCATCTCGCGTAGCGCGGCCGCGTCCTTCATGCTGGCGAGATTGGGATAGTTCACAGTCGCGCTGCCGATCGTGACCAGCGGATCAGCGGCGAGCCTCGCCAGATCCTCCCAGTCCATCGACGCCTCGCGCGAGAGGGCGGCGAGATCGACCCGGTAACGCGTGCAGAGATCGGCGATCGCGGTCGACAAATCCGCCGGCGGCAGCGAGCGCAGCCAGCTCTCGAGATACGAGAACAGCGCCTGCTTCTCGGAATTATCCGTGACGCTGAAGCGCTGCTCCTTGTCTCCCATCATCAGGCTGATGCGGCTCTCGCGTGCAATCACCTGCTCGAGCCCGAGCCACCATGCCTCACCGACGCCGTCGGGAAAGGCGGTGGGAACGTAGAGCGTGAACGGCACGGCGTGCCGCGCCAGCACCGGATAGGCAAAGCTGATCAGATCCTTGCTCGCACCATCGAAGGTCAGCGCCACGAAGCGACGCTTCTCGGGCAGCGTCACCGCGCGGCGGCAGACCTCGTCCATGCCGAGAAAATCATAATTCCAACGCTTCAGCGCGCGAATGGCACGATCGAGAAATTGCGGCGTGATTTCGTTCCGGCGCAGCGGTTGAAACGCGCCGCCTCGTCGCGGCCGCACGCGCTCGAAGCGCAGGATGGCGCCTGCACCACGGCTGCGCAGCAAGGGCTGGCCGGTCAACCAGGTCAGTTCGAGCCGCAACCGCTCCAGCCATCTGTTGTCGGGTGCCAATATCCCACCTTCGGGTTCGCTGGCGGCCTGATCCCTCAGCCACTGTCATTACCCTTTGTTGACATTTCTTTGCAAAGGTCGGCCACTGGCCGAAATACGTATTTCTTGCTTTCTCGACAGGTTTCGCGGATGACCATGGCTGCGGCGATACAAAGCCGGACGGCAGAATCGCCAGCGCGGCCTCGAGCGAGCCATATCGCGCATGTCGATGTCGTCGGCGACCTTGCCGAGGCCGAGCCGGTCTGGCGCGCTCTCGAGGAGCCCGGACACCTGTTCACGCCCTATCAGCGGTTCGACCTGCTGGGCTCCTGGCAACGATCAGTCGGGGAACGCGAGGGCGCCCGCCCCTTCATCGTGATCGCGCGCGATGCCGAGCACAGGCTGCTTGCCGTGCTGCCGCTTGCGCTACGCCAAGGTCACGGCGTACGCACAGCCTGCTTCATGGGCGGCAAGCATACGACCTTCAACATGGGACTGTGGAGCGCCGAGTTCGCCGCCCAAGCGCGCGCCGCAGATATCGACATGCTGTTTGCCCCGCTACGCGAGCAGGTCGACGTTCTCGCGCTGACGCAGCAGCCCAGGCACTGGCACGGTCAGCAGAACCCGTTCGCGCTGCTGCCGCAGCAAAGCGCCATCAACGGCTGCCCTCTGCTGGAGATGGAGCCGGGTGGGCCACCCGCCTCCCGGATCAGCAATTCCCTTCGCCGCCGGCTGAAGAGCAAGGAAAAGAAGCTGCACGGGCTGGCCGGCTATCGTTATCACCTGGCCACGACCGACGCGGACGTCACCCGTCTGCTCGACTGGTTCTTCCGTGTCAAACCGGTGCGGATGGCCGAGCAGAAGCTGCCGAACGTCTTTGCCGAGCCGGGCGTCGAACAATTCATCCGCGACGCCTGTCTGTCACCGCGCGGCGAAGGCCGCGTCATCGACATCCATGCGCTCGAATGCGACGACGAGGTGATCGCGGTCTTCGCCGGCGTCGCCGACGGCCAGCGCTACTCGATGATGTTCAACACCTACACGATGTCGGAGCACGCCCGCTACAGTCCGGGTCTGATCCTGATGCGCTACATCATCGACCGCTACGCCGAGCGCGGCTACCGCTCACTCGACCTCGGCATCGGCACCGACGATTACAAGCGCATGTTCTGCAGGGGTGACGAGGACATCTTCGACAGCTTCGTGCCGCTGACCTCGCGCGGCAGGTTGGCGGCGATGGCGATGTCCTCGTTCAACCATGGCAAGCGCCTGGTGAAGCAGAACCAGATGCTGCTCGACCTGGCCCGCAGAGTGCGGCAAGCGTTCGGGTAGGCGCCGAAGCGCGCCCTCTCCTTACGCCGCCACCACGCGCGGCGTTTCGCCGGCATCCGACGGCTGCACGGGCCGGCTCAGCATCGTCACCTCGCTGAAGCCAACGGCCTTGAGCTGCTCGCACATCAGGGTGCGTGCGTCCGCCTCCATCGATGCGTCCGGCACCACGACGGCGCGGGCATTCGCCGTCAGCAGTTCGGCCGGCAGATCGGATGCGCTGCCGGCGTCGATCAGCACGTGATCATAAGCGCGCAACAGAGCGTCGATCGCGAGCGACACCCGCGGCGATTGGAGCAGGCTGCGGTCGAAGCCCGGGCGACCGGCCATGACCAGGTGCAGCGGCGAGAGCTTGTCGCGCGTGATGACCTGCGCAAACGAAGCCTGTCCCTGCATCAGCTCGGCAAGACCAGGCGCCGTCGGATCGACGGACACAGCGGCAATCGTCGGCGAGGATGCGGCAAGATCAACCACGACGACGCGCGCGTCGCGAGCAAGGTGCCGGGCGAGCGTCAGGGCCGACAGCGTGATGGCATCGCCCGGTGCGGTGCCGAGCACCGTGACCTTCTTCGCGGCCGAACCTGCGGCCTTCAGGCTTTCGACCAGCTGCCCGATCTCGACGAATTCGCTGGCATCGGCATTCGTCGTCATCTCCATCTCCGGCTGGAGCGGCACCGGCTCCACCTCGACCGCCTCGACGACCGGCTCCTTGCGAACCATAGGCTGCGTCAACGTGGCAACGGCCCGCGGTGCAGTCTGGCGCAGCAGCTCGCCGGTGACGACGAGACCGGACGAGAGCAGCAGCATCGCCAGCGTTGCGATCAGCACGATCGGCAGCTTCTTCGGATAGGCCGGCGTGTTGGAGACGATGGCGCGCGAGATGATGCGGCCATCGGTCGGCGCGGTGTCGATGGTCTCGCGGGTGTTGGCCTCGCGATATTTGGCGAGATAGGTCTCCAGCAGGTCGCGCTGCGCCTTGGCTTCGCGCTCGAGGGCGCGGAGTTGCACATCCTGACCGTTGGTCGAGGTCGCCTGCTTCTTGAGCTGCTCGAGGCTCGCCGACAATTCCTGGACACGCTCGCCAGCGACGCGCGCATCGTTTTCGAGCGAGCGGGCGATCTTGGCCGCCTCGTCCCGGATCTGGTTGTCGAGGTCGGCCAGCTGCGCCTTCAATTCCTTGATGCGCGGATGATTGCCAAGCAAGGTCGACGATTGCTCGGCCAGTTGGGCCCGCAGCGCCACCCGCTGCTGGGACGGCGTGCGCAGCGATTCCGAGTTCAGGACTTCCGAGGCCTCGATCGGCTTGCCGCTCTTGAGCATCTCGCGGATCAGGCGCGACTTGGCTTCGGCGTCGGCCTTGAGCGCACGCGCATTGTTGAGCTGTGTGTTAACCTCGCCCATCTGCTGGTTCGACAGCGTGGTGTTGTTGGTGCCGACGAACAGCGACGACTTGGAGCGGAAATCTTCGGCCTTCGCTTCGGCCTCCGAAACGTTCCGCCGCAATTCGTCGATCCTGCCGGCGTACCACTGGCTTGCGTTCTTGGCCTGCTCCTGGCGCGCATCCTGCTGGAGCACGAGATAGCCGTCCGCGATCGAATTGGCGACGCGCGCGGCAAGCTCGGGATCAGCGGACTGGAATTCGACGACGATGACGCGCGACTTGTCGACGGCATAGGCCTGAAGGCGATCGTAATAGGCGTCGAGGACGCGCTCTTCAGGCGTCATCGAGAACGGATCGCGGCCGATGCCGACCAGCGCGGCGAGTGATTTCAGCGGCGAAACGCCCTGCAGCACCGGATCGAATTCGGGGCGCTCGGCAAGCTTGTTCTTCTTGATGATCTCGCGCGCGAGGTCGCGCGACAGCACGAGCTGCACTTGGCTGGTGACGGCCTCGGCGTCCAGTGCCTGCCGTTCCTCGGTGCGATCGCTGTTCGGCCGCAGGAAGACGTTCTCGCGACCATCGATCAGGATGCGCGCTTCGGACTTGTAGCGCGGCGTAATGACATTGACGACAGCGACGGATGCGACGAGCGCCAGCACCGTCGGCACGATGATCCAGGCGCGCTTGCGCGCGAGGGCGCCACCGAGCGCGTGCAGATCGATGTCACCGGATTCGGCCGGCGCCTGCTTTGCGACAACCGCTACGGGTCCAGCTTCAACGCGAGGCGTGGCTTCGGGCTTGGCCTCAACCCTGGCCTTCGAAACGGCCCGCTCGATGACGGCCTTGTCCTTGCCGGCACGCCAGAACGCTAAACGCATCGAACACTCCCGCAGGGCGACGCCACTAACCTACTTCAATCGCCGCGATTACACTCCATTATGGTTGCCGCTGGGTTAATCGCGGCCAATCGCATGCGCACCCGAGGATGTCGTCACCGTTTGTTAACCACGAGGGTCCTTAATCCGTCTCGATATTTTCGAAGATTGTTCGGCATTCGCCGTCGAGCGCTGGTTTTGATCATGCCCCCCTCTCCTGACCAGTCGCTCCGCATCCTGCACGCCGTGCGCGCGCCCGTCGGTGGTATTTTCCGGCACATCCTCGACCTCGCCAACGGCCAGATCGATCGCGGTCATCAAGTCGGGATTCTCGCCGACAGCCTCACCGGCGGCGAGCGCGCCGAGAAGGCGCTGGCCGAGCTTGCGCCGCGGCTGAAGCTCGGCGTGCACCGGCTCGCGATCCGTCGCGAACCCTCACCAGACGATTTTCTCGTCTGGCTGCGGATGGGCCGCCTGATCGCTGCGCTCAAGCCCGACGTCATGCACGGACATGGCGCCAAGGCCGGCGCCTTCGTTCGCATGCGGCGGCGTTCGGACGATACCATCCGGATCTACACCCCGCATGGCGGCTCGCTGCATTACCCCCTCAACACCTTCAAGGGCGAATTCTACGCACGGCTCGAGCGGGCGCTGACGGATTCGACGGATCTGTTCCTGTTCGAGAGCGCGTTCGCCCGCGATACCTATCAGCGCATCGTCGGCAAGCCCAAGGGCGTGGTGCACTGCGTCTTCAATGGTGTAACGCCGGACGAATTTGAGCCCGTCGCGGTTGCCGACGATGCCACCGACCTCGCCTATGTCGGCGAGTTCCGCCATATCAAGGGCGCCGATCTGCTGGTCGATGCCGTGGCGCGGCTGCACGAGCGCGGCAAGAAGGTGACGTTGACGCTGGGCGGCGATGGCGAGGAAACGGCGGTACTGAAGGCGCAGGTCGAACGGCTTGGCCTCGCGAACGCGATTCGTTTCATCGGGCATGTCAAGGCGCGCTACGGCTTCTCCAAGGGGCGGCTGCTGGTCGTTCCCTCGCGCGGCGATTCCATGCCCTACGTCGTGATCGAGGCGGGGGCGGCCGGCGTTCCCATGATCGCCGCGCGCGTCGGCGGTATTCCCGAGATTTTCGGCAGCGATAGCCCTGCCCTGTTCGCGGCGAGCAACGCCGACGCCATGGCCGAGGCGATCGCGGCCGCGCTTGAGGATACGCAGGCGACCGCGCAGCGCGCATCGGCCTTGCGCGAGCGCATTTCGGCGCACTTCTCCCAGCAGGCGATGGTTGATGGCGTGCTCGCGGGCTATCGCGACGCATTTGCCAATCATTAACCATCCTTAAGCCAGCTTTAGAGAATCTTCCGATTTATCCGATAATCGACGTCCCAGGGGGATGCCCTCGGGGCGCAAAGGCGTGCCCGCGGGTCTTTGAAATGGACGTGGACGCTCGTGGAACCGCTCAACGCACGCTCGATGCTCGATGTCGCGACCAGCGCCGCGGCCAAGCCTGCTGAGACAGCTTTCGTCGAACGCCGTCGCCGCCTCACCCCGGCTGCACTCGAGGTCGTCAACCAGAGGGTCGCACGCGCCTATTCGCCGATCGTGATCGCCGGCTTCGCGCGCGTCATCGATTTCGTGCTGCTGAGCGTGGTCGGCATCGCCGTTTATGTCGGCTACGTCATGCCGCTGGTCGGCTTCAGCTGGGTCTACCCCGCAGAGATCGTCGCCGTCGCGATCGCCGCCGTGATCTGCTTCCAGGCCGCCGACATCTATCAGGTGCAGTTGTTCCGCGGGCAGCTCCGGCAGATGACGCGGATGATCTCGTCCTGGTCGTTCGTCTTCCTGCTTTTCATCGGCATCTCCTTCTTCGCCAAGTTCGGCAGCGAAATATCGCGGCTGTGGCTCGCCGCCTTCTATGTCCTCGGCCTCGCGGCTCTGGTCGTCGAGCGCCTCGTTCTGCGCTCGCTGGTGCGCAGCTGGGCACGCCAGGGCCGGCTCGACCGCCGCACCATCATCGTCGGCTCCGACAGCAACGGCGAGCAGCTGGTCGAGGCACTGAAGGCACAGGAAGATTCCGACATCCACGTGCTCGGCGTGTTCGACGACCGCAACGACAGCCGCGCGCTCGACACCTGCGCAGGCGCGCGCAAGCTCGGCAAGGTCGACGACATCGTCGAATTCGCCCGCCGTACCCGAGTCGATCTCGTGCTGTTCGCGCTGCCGATCTCGGCGGAGGCGCGCATCCTGGAGATGCTGAAGAAGCTCTGGGTGCTGCCGGTCGACATCCGCCTCTCCGCCCACACCAACAAGCTGCGCTTCCGCCCCCGCTCCTATTCCTATCTCGGCGAGGTGCCGACCCTCGACGTGTTCGAGGCGCCGATCACCGACTGGGATCTGGTGATGAAATGGCTGTTCGACCGCGTCGTCGGCACCCTCGCACTGCTCGCGGCCCTTCCCGTGATGGCGCTGGTGGCGCTGGCGGTGAAGCTCGACAGCCCCGGCCCCGTCCTGTTCCGCCAGAAACGGTTCGGCTTCAACAACGAGCGTATCGACGTCTACAAGTTCCGCTCGATGTATCACCACCAGGCCGACCCGACGGCTTCGAAGGTCGTGACCAAGAACGATCCGCGTGTCACCCGCGTCGGCCGCTTCATCCGCAAGACCAGCCTCGACGAGCTGCCGCAGCTCTTCAACGTGGTGTTTTCAGGCAATCTCTCGCTGGTCGGCCCGCGGCCGCACGCGGTTCAGGGCAAGCTCCAGAGCCGGCTGTTCGACGAGGCCGTCGACGGTTATTTCGCCCGCCACCGGGTCAAGCCCGGCATCACCGGCTGGGCCCAGATCAACGGCTGGCGCGGCGAGATCGACAATCAGGAGAAGATCCAGAAGCGCGTCGAGTTCGACCTCTATTACATCGAGAACTGGTCGGTGCTGTTCGACCTTGTCATTCTCCTGAAGACGCCGCTCTCGCTGCTGACCAAGAACGAGAACGCGTATTGAGTTTCCGTCATGCCCCGCGAAGGCGGGGCATCCAGTACTCCGCAGCGCCAGCTTGTTTTCTCCAATGGGCGCCGCTGAATATTGGATCGCCCGGCCGAGCCGGGCGATGACGGCAATGTTTGTGGCGTAGAGTTGCGTAAGCGTATGAGCGTCTGATGGCCTATGCGGCGACAGCCGGTGGAATGAAAATAGCCGCACCGGCCGCGCCCGGCGTGCTGGCCCTTCAGCGCGCGCTGGTGTGGCTGGTCGGCGCGTCAGGCGCGATCGTCTTCATCGAGCCGAGCCCCTACGAGGTTGCGACGCTGCTCGCCACCGTCGCTTTCTTCGCCACCGGTCTGCGCTTGCGCCTCGTGCTGATGCCACTGGTGCTGGCCCTGGTCCTGCTCAATGTCGGCTACACCATCGGCGCGATCCCGCTATACGACCAGTCCGAGGTGGCGAGTTGGATCGCGACCTCCTGGTACATGGCGGTCACGGTGGTGTTCTTCGCCATGGTCACGTCCGAGGACACGGCGGCTCGGCTCGATATGCTCCGCCGTGGCCTGGTGGTCGGAGCGATGGTCGCCTCGCTGTCGGCAGTCGCAGGCTACTTCCACCTGGTGCCGGGCGGAGACGACCTTCTCACGCTATACGGACGGGCGCGCGGCACGTTCAAGGATCCGAACGTGCTCGGTGCGTTCCTGATCCTGCCGGCGCTGTTTGCGCTCCAGAGCGTGGTCTCGGACAAGCAGGCTAAGGCCTTCCGCAACGTCATCGCCTTCGGCATCATGTCGCTGGCGATCCTGCTCGCCTTCTCCCGCGCCGCATGGGGCGGACTGGTGCTGACCGCCGCCTTCATGCTGGCGCTGATGGTGCTGACCAGCCGCACCAATGCGCAGCGCTCGCGCATTATCGTCATGGCCATCGTCGCGGTGGTGCTCGGCCTCGCACTGATCGCGGTGCTGCTGTCGTTCGATTCCATCGCCGAGATGTTCAAGCAGCGCGCGAGCTTCGACCAGAGCTATGACGAAGGCCGCTTTGGCCGGTTCGGCCGGCATATCCTGGGTGCGGAGATGGCACTCGATCTGCCGTTCGGCATCGGCCCGTTGCAGTTCCACCGCTTCTTTCCCGAAGACACCCACAATTCCTATCTGAACGCCTTCATGTCCGGCGGCTGGCTCTCCGGCGTCTGCTATCCCGCACTGGTCTTCACCACCGTCATCACAGGCTTCCGCCACATCTTCATCCGCGTGCCCTGGCAGCGGGCTTATCTGGCGGTGTTCTCGGCCTTCGTCGGTACCGTCGGCGAAAGCTTCGTGATCGACACCGACCACTGGCGCCATTTCTGGATGATGCTGGGCGCGATGTGGGGCATGATCGCGGCCGCGCAGGCTTACAAGATCACGTCTGGCGAGGATGCTTCTTCAGCTTGAGCTGCGGTCTCTTTTCGGGCGGCGTATCGAGCAGGCCCTTTAATGCAGCGGTCGCTGCGAGCACGCCCTTGTAGCCCTCGTTGGCGAAACGCAGCAGCAGGCGCAGCTCTTCATCGCTATAGGCGCTGAAGACCTTCTCCATCGCCTGCTGCATCGGCACGTAGAGCTGGCCGATCTTCATCGCGGTCTCCGGTACGACGGCGATGTAGACCTTGCGGCGATCGGCCTCGTCCCGCTCGCGGCGCACCAGGCCAACCTTCTCGAGCCGGTCGACCACGCCGGTGATGGCGCCGGTCGTCAATCCCGTGACCTCGGCGAGCCGACCCGCGGTCACGCGTCCCTCGAGATAGAGAATGTCCATGCATTCCAGATCGGAATTGGCAATTCCGGCCACGTTCGCAACCGCTTGCCCATAGAGCACGCCCTGCGCCGACGAGCGCCGCATCGCCTCTTCCAATTCCCCCAGCAACGCTGCGCGCGCCTTTGTCCTTGACAAGGCTCACCTCATATCTTAGTCGATATATATCTTAGCCACTAAGAGATTTAGCGACCGTAATTTCTCCTAGCACCACGGAAACGTCGGGAGCAAGCCAATGCCTCATCGTCCCCGCAAGGCCCTGATCATCGGCGCCGGCATCGCCGGGCCTGTTGCCGCGATCCTGCTGCGACGCGCCGGCATCGAATCCGCAATCTACGAAGCCTGGCCTTACTCCAAGGGCATCGGCGGCGGCCTCCAGATCGCACCGAACGGCATGCATGTGATGGATGAGATCGGGCTTGCGGGCGAGCTGATCAGCCGCGGCTCGATCGCCGAGTCCTTTGACTTCTATTCACAGGAAGGCCAAAGGCTCGGCTCGATCAACCGCGACATGGCGCGGCGCTTCGGCCAGCCGGCCGTCAACGTCTCCCGCGCCGCGCTGAACGAGATCCTGGTCGACAAAGCCTGGTGCGCCTGCGTCTCGCTCTATTTCGAGAAGCGCCTGATCAAGGTCGAAGATCGTGGCGATCAGCCTGTCATCGCCTATTTCGCCGATGGCACCACCGCCGAAGGCGACTTCCTGATTGGCGCCGACGGCGTCCACTCGATCGCACGGCGCCAGGTTGTGCCGGATGGACCAAAACCCTTCAACACCGGCCTGATCGGGTTCGGTGGTTTCGTGCCGCACTCCGTCCTCAACGGAAGGGCGATCGGCGGGCGCGTCGAGACCACGTTCGGACAGAGCGGCTTCTTCGGTTACGGCTATTGCAGCCCCGATCCCAAGGACGGCGCGATGTGGTGGAGCACGCAGCCTGCACACGGCATGGACGCCGCGATGTTTCGTGCCCTCGACGCGGAGACGCTGAAGCAGCATTTGCGCGGCTTCCATCACGGCTGGCACGATCCGATCCCCGCGATCATCGAGGCGACCGAGAACATCGTGGTCACCGACACGCTCGACGTCGCGACCTTGCCGACCTGGTCACGCAAGCGCTCGCTGCTGATCGGAGACGCCGCCCATGCGACCAGCCCTCATGCCGGCCAGGGCGCCTCGCTGGCCCTGGAAGATGCGATGCGGCTCGCCCGGCTGATGCAGGAGGGTCAGGAGCTGACGGCGACCTTCCAGGCCTTCGAAGCCGAGCGGCGCCCGCGCGCCGAGAAGATCGTCGCCATCGCCCGCCGCAACGGCAACAACAAGCGCGAGTTCAGCGCCACCGGCGCCTTCATCCGCAATCAGATGATCAAATGGCTGTTGCCGCTGGGATCAAAGAGCATGGATTTCATGTACGCCTATGACGCGAGGGCGGCGTGATTCCTTCTCTCCCTCTCCCCGCTTGCGGCAGGGGAATCGCATATGGATTTGCGGCCTCTATTGCATTGTTTGACAAGGTGGATTCTGAGAACGACTCCCACAACGCGGAGGGAGTCGGATGGGGAAGTTCAAGAAGGCTTTTCGGCGGTTGTCGGACCCGCGCGCGGCGAACGCACGGCACGATCTGCTGGAGGTGCTGGTTATCGCCTTGGCTGCGGTGCTGTGCGGAGCAGAGACCTGCTCGGACATGGCGGAGTTTGGAGAGGCCAAGGAAGACCTGCTGCGACTGTTTCTGCGCCTGACGCACGGGATTCCCAGTCACGACACCTTCAGCCGCGTGTTCCGTTTGCTCGAGCCGGAAGCGTTCGAAGCTGCGTTCCGGCGTTTCATGGCGGCGTTTGCCAAGGCTAACCGGCTCAATCTCACCGGAGTGGTCGCGGTCGACGGCAAGGCGCTGCGGGGCGCCTTCGAGCGTGGTTCGCGCTACGAGCCTCTGCACCTGGTCAACGTCTTTGCGGTGGAGGCGCGAATGTCTCTTGCCCAGCAGAAGGCCCCCGGCCGCAACGAGACCAAGGGGGCATTGGAGGTATTGGCGCTGCTGTCTCTTGAAGGCTGCATCGTCACGGCCGATGCGCTGCATTGCCATCGCGCGATGGCAAAGACGGTGCTCGATCGCGGCGGCGACTATGTGCTGGCAATCAAGGCCAACCGTGGACCGCTGTTCAAGGCCGTGGTCGGGCAGTTTGCTCGGTCCGGCGAGCGTAGGGCCACCAAAACGGTCGAACCCTCCACCCACGACCGGCGCGAAGCGCGCCGGGCAACCATCATGCGCAATACCAGTCTGGCTGCCGTCCACAGCTTCCCTGGCGTCGTTGCGATCGGCCGCGTCACCTCGCGCAGGCAATTGCAGGGCAATCGCGCCGAGCCGCCGGTCGTGCGCTATTACCTGCTCTCCAAGCCCATGTCCGCCAGGCGGCTGCTGTCGGTCACGCGCAGTCATTGGACGATCGAGAACCAGTTGCATTGGGTGCTCGACGTCCACTTCGACGAAGACGGCAACCGGGCGAGAATGGATCATGCTCCCGAGAACCTCGCCATCCTGCGCAGACTCGCGCTCAACATCCTTCGATCTTGTCCTGGTCCCACCTCCATACGCCGGAAAATCAAGCGCGCCGGCTGGGACGACACCTTCCTCCTCGCCCTGTTCGGCCATATGCGATAGCCCTGCCGCTTGCGGGGGGAGGCGAAGAACAACAGCTACGCTTCCACCTCAAACCTCAGCCCGGCATGATCGACCAGCCGCTTGATCAGCTTGTGCTGCATCGCTGCACCCGGCGTCCAGAGACCGGCCGGAACGTCAGGCGCATCGCGCAACAGACAGATCGCACATTCCGAGGTCATCTTCGCCGTTGACGCATAGCCGGGATCGAGATCGCCCTTCACGGCCGCGCGAACCTGGCGGCCATCGGGCGCAATGGCGACATAGAGCAGATCGTAATGTCCGGCGTCGCGCTCTTCTTTCGATGGTCCCTCGCCGGGCTTGAGCGCCTCAGGGCCGGTCTTTTCGCTGTTGGCGGCCATGACGAGCTTGGCATTGGCCTGCCCCTCATCCCCCGTCCCGGTCAGCACCATCTCGTCGTAGACGAAATCCCGGCCATAGCGGAATCCCATCAGCATGTTGGAACGATGCACATTGCGCGTGTTCAGCGTCGCCATCGCGAACGGGGCGGACCAGGATTGCAGATCCTCCTCGAAAACAGGCCTGTTGCCGCGCGGCTGCTTCGGCCCTTCGAAGCCGGGCGTGAATGCGAAGGGGTCCTTGAGGATCGACACCAGGCTGAGATCCTGCGCAACCGCTTCGAAGGTGACCCTTGCGCTCGCGGAGGTGCCGCCGGAGAACTTCCAGCTGAGGTCGCGGACCCGTCCTTTGACGCGCGACGCCGGTGCACCGAGCACGCGCCTTGCTTCCTCCTGGACGAAGAACGCACCGAGCTCGAACGGCATGGAATCGAAGCCACAGGAGAACATGATGCGCGCGCCGCTCGCCTTGGCGGCGGCCTCGTGTCGGTCGATCATCTGCTTCAGCCAGATCGGCTCGCCGCAGAGATCCATGTAGTCGGTGCCCGAGGCGACGCAGGCGGCAAGCAGATCGGATCCATAAAGCTGATAGGGACCGACAGTGGTGACGACCAGCTTCGCCTGATCGACCATGGCGCGCAACGATGCGGGATCGGAGGCGTCGGCTACGATCAGCGGCGTGTCAGCAGGCGCGCCGATCGTGTCGCGAACGGAAGCAAGCTTGTCTCTGCTGCGTCCCGCCATCGCCCATGTCGGCGCACCGTCGCCAACGTAATGCGCCGCGAGATGTTCAGCCACGAGCTGACCGGTGTATCCGGTCGCGCCGTAGACGACGATGTCGAACGTCGCGGACATCGATCAGGCCCCCTCCGGGAAAGCGGAGCTTACGCTTCCACCTCGAACGTCAGCCCCGCATGGTCGCGCAGCCGCTTGATCAGCTTGTGCTGCATCGCTGCACCCGGCGTCCAGAAGCCGGCGGCAACATCCGTTGCATCACGCAGCATGCAGATCGCGCATTCGGAGATCATCTTCGAGGTCGAGCCGTAGCCAGGATCGCGATCGCCTGTGACACCGGCGCGGACCATGCGGCCGTCAGGCGCGATCGCGACATAGAGCAGATTGAAGAGCCCGTTCTCGCGCTCCTCCTTCGACGGCCCCTCGCCCGGCTTCGGCGCGCTCGGGCCGGTCTTCTCGGCGTTCGCCGCCATCACGCGCTTGGCGTTGGCTTCGCCCCTCTCGCCGGGCCCGGTCAGGACCATCTCGTCGTAGACGAAGTCCTGACCGTATGGAAAGCCCATCAGCATGTTGGAGCGATGGACGTTGCGGGTGTTGATCAGCGCCATCATGAACGGCGCGGCCCAGGAATTGAGATCCTCCTCGATCAGGGGTTTGTTACCCCTTGGCTGCTTCGGTCCGGTGAAGCCGGGCGTCAGCGCGAACGGATCGTTCAGGATCGCAACGAGGCTCATGTCTTTGGCAACGGCATCGAACGTCGCCTTGGCGCTCGCCGCAGTGCCGCCCGAGAGCGTGCCGCGCATGTCGCGCACGCGGCCCTTCACGCGCGCGGCGGGCGCGCCAAACACGCGCTTGGCCTCTTCCTGCACGAAGAACGTGCCGAGCTCGAACGGCACGGAATCGAAGCCGCAGGAGAACACGATGCGCGCGCCACTTTGCTTCGCAGCCGCCTCGTATTTGTCGATCATCTGCCGCATCCAGATCGGCTCGCCGCAGAGATCGAAATAATCCGTGCCTGTCGCGACGCAGGCAGCCAGCAGCGCCTCGCCGTAGAGCTGATACGGACCGACCGTCGTGATGACAGATCTCGTCTGCTCCGTCATCGCCTTCAGCGAGGCCGCATCGGAGGCATCGGCCACGATCAGCGGCGTATCGGCCGGCGCGCCGATGGCATCGCGCACGGATTTCAGCTTGTCGAGGCTGCGCCCCGCCATAGCCCATTTCAGCGAGCTGTCGCCCTTGTAGTGGGCCGCCAGATATTCGGCGACGAGCTGGCCGGTGAAACCGGTCGCGCCATAGACAATGATGTCGAACTTCGCAGAGCTCATGGTGGGCCTTTATTTCTTTGCGTAACTCACGCCCATGCCGGCACGGACGTCGCTTTGAATTCCATAGGGCGGGATCGGATAGCGCAGGCCGTTCTTGGCCAGCGCCTTCATGCCCTCGATCGCCTTGGCGAGATGATGAGGCTTCAAAGCCATCAGCATCTCCTCGTCCGGCACGCCGCCATAGCGCCTCTCGGCATAGCATGGCAAGGACAGGCTGGGCTGGCCGGTCTTGAGCGCCCGCCCCCAGGAATCCGCGCAGGCAGTCTCGCCGACCACGCCCCACTCGAACTTCTTGTAACCGGTATATTGCAGCCCGTTGATCAGGATGATCATCTGCCCGGGCGTGGCATAGACGAGGCAGATGTCGGGCGGATTGAGCCGGCCGCTTGCGAGCGGACTGACCGCGAGCGCCTGATATTGCCCGAACGGAACCACGTCCAGCGCCTCCTGGCGCTTGCGCGCATCCTCCGCCGTGCCGTGCCAGACGCCGACATAGTTCTCGCCGGCGAGCCATTTCTCGTCCTGCGGCGCCAATCCAATCACCGCACGGCATTGCGCGCCAACAAGATCCTCGCCGGTAATGCCGACGGTCCAGCCGAGCCGCGAGGCCATGCTGACGATCTGGTCGGTGGTGTGAACGGCATTCGGCCGCCGGATTTTCGGAATCGCCTCCATGTCCGAAGCATGCGCGAACAGCTTCATGCCTGTTACCGTCGTCTTCAGCCGCAGCAGGCTGTTGAGATCGGCCACGAGGCCGGCAAGGTCGATCGTTTCAGCAGTTTGCTGCTGCATGGCATCCTCCCGACGCGAACATTTTGCTTCTGAGGCCAGTTCTAGTCCTTGGCCGGCCCGGGAAGCAACTCGCTGGTCCGTCCCATCAGACGGTAGGCCACAAGGCCGATCCATTCGCGCACGGCCACCTCGGTACGGCCGAGGCCATCCGCACCGTAGTTGGTGAAGGAGAACAAATCGTCGCGCCCGCCCATGCGCCAATCGACCGGATAGGCTTCGACGTCAAATCCGGCCTTGCGGAAAATGCCGATCGAACGCGGCATGTGGTAGGCCGAGGTGACCAGCAGCCAGCGCTCGCCCGGCTTCGGCGCCACCAGACGCTTTGTGAAGATCGCGTTCTCGTAGGTATTGCGCGAGTCCCGTTCCACGATCAGGCGCTCCCTCGGGATGCCAGTGCTTTCCAGAATCGGGACCGAATAATCGGCCTCTCTGGCGTCATTCGCGACCAGGTTCGCGGAGCCCCCGGTGAAGACGATACGCGCATTCGGAAAGCGGCGTGCAAGCTCGGCCGGCGCCAACAACCGATCGGCAGCGTGCGGGACCACCGGCGTGTGATGCGCTGCCGATAGATCGGTATCGACGGAGCCGCCCAGCACGATGATGCCGCTAGGTGCGCCGCGCGACGGATCCCACGGGGGAAAACGCGACTCCAGCGGATAGAGCAAGAGATTGCCGAGCGGCGAAAAGGCCGCGAGCGCGAGCAGGACCAGCGTGGTCGCGGCCAGTTTCCGGCCGAGCCCGGCAAAGCGCGTTGCCATCAGCACGACCGAGACGATCCCGAGTTCGACCAGAAGGTTGACCGGCAGCACCGCGGCGCCGAGCGTCTTGGAAAGAATGAAGAACAGGAGGAACCTCGCTGAAATGATCGTGCCGGCGACAGGTGGGCTTGACCCGCCTGCTTGTCTTCAGAAATCTTCTTGGAAGAGGATCGATTGCCGGGTCAAGCCCGGCCATCGCAAGATCGCAACACGAATTCTGATGAAACCGATTGGACGCGGCGAATGACCCATCACCACCTGCATTCAAGTTCCGAAACCTGCCATTGGGGTTTCTTTGAAGCCGCGCTCAAGCCCGTTCTGACCGTCGCCAGCGGCGACGAAGTCACCGTCGACACCATCAGCGGCGGCCCCGACATGCTGCCAGATCGCAGCAAGTTTCACATTCCGCCTGAAATGTTCGAGGTTCATGCCAAGAACGAACGCATGCTCCCCGGCCACATCCTCACCGGCCCGATTGCCGTCGACGGCGCCGAACCCGGCGATGTCTTGGAAATCAAGATCCTCGACGTCCAGCTTCGGCAGGATTGGGGCTGGAATCTGATCAAGCCGTTGTCGGGCACCCTGCCCGACGATTTTCACGAGACGCGCATCCTCAACCTCCCGCTCGACCGGGCGCGAATGGTCGGCCGCATGCCCTGGGGCCTCGACCTGCCGCTCAAGCCGTTTTTCGGCGTGATGGGCGTTTCGCCCCCGCCGGCCTGGGGCCGCATCTCCTCGCTCGTTCCACGCGCCATGGGCGGCAATCTCGACAACAAGGAGCTCGGCGCCGGCGCGACGCTGTATCTACCGGTGTTCGTCCCGGGCGCGATGTTCTCCTGTGGCGACGGCCATGGCGTTCAGGGCGACGGCGAGGTTTGCGTCACCGCAATCGAGACCGCGCTCCAGGGCCGTTTCCGGCTGACGCTGCGCAAGGATCTCAGGTTCGATTATCCGCGCGCGGAGACGCCGAGCCACTACATGACCATGGCGATGGATCCCGACCTCGACCAATGCGCGGTGCGGGCACTGCGCGACATGATCGCGCTGCTCGGCGAGATCCGAAACCTGTCGCGCGAGGACGCCTACACGCTATGCAGTCTCGCGGCCGATTTGCGAGTCACGCAGACCGTCAACGGCTCCAAGGGCATCCATTGCATGATCGAAAAGGCGATCGTGCACGCCTGAGCCTCGTCCACATCTTCTGACCTGCTGACGCCGCACCGCCGCCCGGGATTCCGCTCGGCGCGCTCAGCTGCGTGCTTTTCCCTAGCGATTCCAAAGCGCTGAACCACCGTCACAGCCCGGATTTGACTTCTGCCCTCAAAGCTAAATAGAGTCTTAATCGTTACTTTTATGTACCCGAGTAAGAGGCTAGCGTTCGGGCCATGGCCACCGAAAAAGCCGAGACTGACCGTATCCCCGTAACCTTGGCGCTCTCGACCATCACCTACCTGGAGAAGTTGGTGAGACAGGGCACCCACGGCACCAGCGTTCCCGGCGTCGCACGTACCTTGATCGAGGAAGGCATCCGTCTCGCCATCAAGGACGGGCTCTTGTCGATCCGCGACAATGGCAGGACGTGAGCGCACACGGAGCGTGAAGCGGACGGATCTCGGCGACGGACGGCCAGATGTCGCAACCTGGGACCGTTACAAATGCCTGTTCTCTCACCAACCTGGACCAATGAACGAGTTGAACTTCTGAAGCAGCACTTCGAGGCCGGCCTGTCGTGCCGCGAGATTGCCGCCGACATCGGCGTCAGCCGCAACGCCGTGATCGGCAAATTGTCGCGATTGAATCTCACGCGCGGGCGGACTGTCGACGACCGCAAGGTCCAGGACAGAGGCTGTGCGCCGGCACGCGCGACACGGGCCGTGCCGCGGCTGCAATACGAAATGCTGGCCACGATCTATGGCGAGACCGACGCGCCCATGACGACGGGGCCGATCGACGACGCCAATCGCTGCTCACTGATGGAGCTCGGTGAATTCAGCTGCCGCTGGCCGATTTCTACGCCGGGTGCCGAGGATTTCTGCTTCTGCGGCAACGCCGTGCAGGACGGCCAGCCCTATTGCACCGGCCACAGCCGCCTCGCCTACCGGCCGAATTTCCGCGCGCGCGTCATGCGCGGCTGAAGCGCCGCGTGCCCCGAACCCCACAACGAAAAACCTCCGGCAGGGCACTACCGGAGGTTCTTGGAGGCTTAGCGTGAAGCTAAGAGCCGTGACTTTCGAAATCGGCCGAGAACTATATAGCTTAGTAACTCAGGTAAGTAAATAAGTTTGACGGCGATCCAATCGCATAGCGCGTCTTCGCCGCCGGCGTGGCATATTTCTGCTTTTCGAAATCGCTCGACACCGGAAAAAAAGCCCCGGCGGTTGGCCGCCGGGGCTTCGTCAGATCGTCAGAAAACCGAGCTTACCAGTTGCGCTGGGCGCGCAGCAGCAGGCTGTAGGTGTCCTGGTCCTTCAGCTCGTAGGTCGTCGCAGGCTTGGCAACCGACGTCAGCGCCGGCGTCGTGATCGTGCCCGAGTACTTCTGGTCGAGGTGGCTGTAGGTGAAGTCAGCCGAGAAGGTCAGGTTCTTGACCGGCGTCCAGCGGGTGATGACACCGACCTGGCCGATGTTGAAGTCCGGGTTGCAGGCGCCGGTCAGGGTGGCGAACGCAGCGCTGCCGCAGATCAGGCTCTTGGCCGTGCCGCTGTAGTTGACAGCAGCCCACGCACCGTAGAGCCCCGTGTTCCAGTACGGGCTCCAGTTGTGCGTGTAGGCACCCCGGAAGCCGTAGGTCTTGGTCAGCTCGAGGCCGCCGCCCGGTGCGAACACCGCGTCGGACACGCCGGCGAAGCCGATGCTCTGATAGGCCGCGTTCGAGCTGCCGAACATCGAGTAGCTGGTCGCGGCCAGCTCCTGGAAGTTATAGCGGCTCGCACCCTCGGTGTAGACGCCCGACAAGTTGATCACGTCGCCGGCACCGGTCGGGATGTTCTTGATCGACAGAGCGAGCTGGACCGCCCAACCCCACTTGTCTGCGGGGTGACCCGTCGCCTCGGCTGCGCCGTAATAGGCGGCATGGTTGTCGTGCGCCGCCACCGACGCCTGGAACAGACCCCAGGCCTGATCGACGCGGATGTTGCCGACGATGTCGGGCGCCCGCGTGCCGCCGAAATCGCTGGAGCCATAGGCGCCGCCAAGCACGCCCGTGGTGGTCATGCCGGCCGTGTTCCAGAGATTGGTCTGGAAGTTCAGCGTCTGGTCCTGGACCGAGATCGTCCCTGACACGCCCTGGCCGAAATCGGCGGTGTAGGTCGCCTGCGGAGCGCCGTTGGTGGTGCCGCTGCCGCCGACCAGCTGGTCGAAATTGTTGCCGGGATAGTTGATCCAGGGCGCGTCGAACTGCGACACCGCCTTACCGAGGGTGAAGCCGGCGAACTGGATGAAGGCATAGTAGACGCCGAGGGCGCCGCCGGAGATGTTACCGCCGCTGGCGTTACCCGGAGCGCTCGCCGTGCTGCCGCCGCCGATCACGTCATAGCCGGTTGCGCCGGCACCGATGCCGCTGTAGCTACCCGTCGTCCAGGTGAAGACCGCATCGAAATAGGTGCGGACCAGGCCGTATTCGGTCGCCGTGCGCGTGTCGACGGTGAGGTCTTCACGAGCACGCATCGAATAGTAATTGGTCAAGCGGTTGTTCGCCGCGGACACGCCGTTGTACTGGGCACTGTAGTTGCCACCGGCGTTGAGCGCGACTTCCGCACGCAGATAGCCACCAAGCTTGATGCAGGTGTCGCTGCCCGGGATATAGTAGAAACCGGCGCCATAGAGCGAGCAGATCTTCACATATTCGACCGCTTTGGCCTTGACCGGAAGATCAGCCGCCTGAGCTGCACCGACGGCAATCAGACCCGCCGCAGTGCCGAGCAAAAGGCTCTTCACTACTTTCATTTAAAACCTCCAAGTTGCCATTTTGCGGAGACCGGACCGTAAGGCCCCCCAGATCCCCGTCTCTTCAAATCCGCTCGGCCGCTTCGCGCCTCCGGACACACCCGCATTCGACGCGAGGGACGTGAGCGAACCACCTGCAACGGGACGATCGAGAACCCCCCACCGTCACGGATCAATATGCCTGCGCCGTTACGTTAATCAAAATAGTTTTTTAGATCAGCTTTGTGGCTTTACTAACTCTGTGTCCACAGCGCAACACCCGAGATGGCGATAAATGCTGATCTGCTCATATTTGTAGTTTCCGTGACAAAATTACCCTGCTCTGCACTTGCGTCAGAGCAGACTTGCGTGGACTATGGCCGCCGCGAACACCAGCCGGAAAGAAATCAGCTTGCGGGAGTGACGCTTTGTCAGCGACGAGGAAAGAAGGGGCGCGTCTCCGCTCCGTCGGCAATCTCGATATCATCAGGCGCTTCACCTGGGAGATATCGTCGATCAACATGTATCTGGAGGAGCTGCGTCAGTTCTGGGCCAGAACGCTGGGCATCAGCGGACCGCAATGGCTGATCCTGATGGCTATTTCCGACCTCGACAAGGACGACGGCGTTCCCGTCAACGTGGTCTCGAAACTCCTCCACGTCGACCCGTCGTTCGTCACCACCCAGTCCAAGCTTCTGGAGAAGAAGGGCCTGTTGCGCCGTCGTCCCTCACCGACTGACGCACGCGTGGTGCGGCTGTCGCTCGTCGAGAAGACGCAAAAGCACATCGCCAGCCTCAACGAGCAGTACAAGACGATTCGCGAATTCGTCTTCCAGGAGTTCGACGAGAACGAGCTGACGGAATTCACCGCCAAGCTCGCGACGCTGAAGACCCGGCTTGAAAAGGCCTGCGTCAGGATTTCGCTGGACTTCTGAAGCTCGAATTCGCTTCCTGGCTCAGATCCGCATGCCGACGGCGCCGAGCCGCGATTCGAGCCAGTCGAAAATGTATTCGTTGGCAAGGCTCGGATTGTCGGCATGGGCCTGCGCCGCGCCGGTCTCCGCCGCCGTGAACACCTTCAGCACGATGTCCGAACTGCCGAGCCGGGATTTCTGCACGATCTGACGCGCCCGGTCGGCCTTGAGCCAGCCGTCCTCGCCGATCGTGATCAGCACCGGGCATTCGGCGCTGGAGGCCATCAGCGGCGTATGCGGCACCGGCACGATGCTGAGGTCGCTCATCGCAAACCGGCTGGCAAAGAACGACCGCTCGTGCAGATCCCACAGACCGCCGTCGCAGACCGCTGCGGCCAGACGCGGCTCCTGCAGCACCGCACGCGTCACGAACGAAGAGCCCCATCCGTCCGCCACGATCGCGACGCGATCGAAATCGACGTCGTTGCGCAGCTCCAGATAATCCATCACGCTGCCGATCGAGCTCTCGAGATCGCGACGCTGCAACAGCATGTCGGCGTAATCATCCCGTTCGTCGCCGAGCAGATCGAGCGCCAGCATCGCAAAGCCGCGCTCGCGCGCATGCGGCGCCAGCTTGACCAAAAACTCCTCTTTGCGATGCCCGGGCTCGCCGATGCAGATCACGGTCGGCGCCCGTCCGTTCGCTGATGGCGCCGGCAGAAAATAGCCCTGCAGCGCATGCCCCTCGACCCAGGGGATCGTCACGACTTCGCCGGCCGGCCCGCGCGCTGCGAGGTAGCGACGGGCGCATTCCTGCATCGCCAGCACCGCGACCCAGCGGCGTTCGTCGGCCGGATCGAGCGGCATTGCGGCCGCGCCGTAATAGTTCATCGCGCGCAGCCAATTGCGCTGCGCGGTCACCAGGTGGCCCTCTGCGAACGCCGCTTCGGCGCGATGCCGGTTGGCCTGCGCCAGCTTCTTCCACTCGCGATGCCAGGATCGCTCGTCGCCGCGCTTGAGCTGCCGCGCGATCATCAGGCATTCGGCGATCGTGGCGCCGCCCTCCTGGGCCGCGGTCAGCAGGCGAGTGAATTCAGCGGAGATATCCTCTCTCTCCGGGCACAGGATGAAATCGTCGGAGAGGCATGCGGGTATCATCGGAGCTAAGCTCGATCGTGGCGTTACCCCTGATTGACTAACCTATTTTGGTTCGCCAACCAAGCTGGGCTGCTTCAAATGCGGCATGTTTGAGATCACCATCGCTTGAACGCGGGAATATCGCGCAAGCGTGACATTCCGCACCGTCATACGAGGGCGAACGCGCGCAGGTAACGGGTAAGATTACCTGCGTAAAATTGCCGGCACCGCTCTTGAGATGACATTCATCATACCTATCTGTGCGCGCGCTCGCTGATGGCCTCAGCCAAGCCTCCAGCCGACCTCCTGGGCAAAGCTTTCGTAGAAGGCGCGGTCGTAGGCCTGCTCGGGCGTCGCCCTTACACGTTCATCGAGACGCCTGGCGTCCTCGCCAACCAGGATGCGCCAGCGCTCCGCCTTCACCCCGTCGAGAATGATCTTCGCAGCCTCTGCCGCCGTCGTTGGCGCATCCTCCAGAAAGCTGCGGGCGCGTTCAGCGAACGCCGCCTGGATGTCCTCGTCCGACATTTTGTCAGCATCTGGCACGCCGGCGGCGGCCATCCGCTTGCGGGTCAGCACGACCTCGTCGGCATTGAGGCGATCCGAACCGTCGCCGCTCTGCACCTTGCGCGAATTGGAGACGATCGAAGTGCCGATATGGCCGGGCATCACCACCGAGCATTTGACATGCGGCGCGTGCAGGCGGAGGTCGTTGATCAGCGCCTCGGTAAAACCTTTCACCGCGAACTTGGCCGAGCTGTAGGCGGTGTGCGCCTGGCCCATGCCGATCGAGGCCCAGAAGCCGTTGACGCTGGCGGTGTTGATGATGTGGGCTTCGTCCGCCTTGACCAGCATCGGCAGAAAGGTGCGGACACCGAGATAGACCCCGCTCCAACAGATGTTGAAGGTGCGCTCCCACTGCTCGCGCGTGTTGGTGAACAGGCTGCCGCCGCCGCCGATGCCGGCATTGTTGAACAGCAGGTGGATCTTGTCGGTCTTCTGCTGATCGGCGAGCTCGTCGCGAAAGCGCTTGAGATGATCTTCGATCGAGACGTCAGCGACATGCGTCGTGACGCGCAGGCCCTGCGGCAGCTTCTCCACCTCGCACAGGCGCTTGGTCTCGGCCATCGCGGCTTCCGAGACGTCGCACATCGCGACATTGCAGCCCTCGGCCACGAGCTGCCGGGCGAGCTCCCGCCCCATGCCCGTGCCGCCACCGGTGATGACGGCGATCTTTCCAGCAAATTCCTTCATGGGACTTTCGGCCCCTCCCCTTGTCGGTCTGTTTCTTCGTCGTTAGCGCGCCGCTGATGCGACGCGTGCGAAATGTAGCAGCGCCGCATCCGCAGGTAAAAGCGGATCGGCGCTGCATCCCGACATCAGTTATTTCGGCCGACGGACTATTCGGCCGCCTCGACCCGCGCCCCACTCAAGGCGCCGAGCGCCTCCAGCGCCTTGCAGGTCGCCGCCTGCTGCGCAGGTGAAGCCTCCGGCATCGGCGCACGCGGATAGGTCCTGGGCAGACCCTGGAGCGTCTGTGCATAGCGCGTGCAGGCCGGCAGATTGTCGGCAATGATCGCATTCCACAGCGTCAGCAGCTTCTTGTGCAGCTCGAGCGCGCGCGGATGATCGCCCGCCTTCACCGCGTCCCACAGCGCGACGGAGGCATGCGGCGCGGCGGTCAGGATCGCGGCGATCGAACCATGGGCGCCCAGTGTGTAGGACGGATACATCAGCGCATCGACCGCGCTGTAGATCAGCTTGTCTGGCGCCATCATCATGAGGTCCGCGAACAGTTTTAGATCGCCTGCGCTCTGCTTGACGCCGACGACCAGCGGCACCTCAGTCATGATCCGCGTCAAGAGCGCCGGCGACAGATACGACCACGGCACCACGTTGTAGATGATGATGGGCATGCCGGTTTCGTCGGCCATGGCGCGGAAATGCGCCACCATCGCCTCGTCGTCAGGCTTGAACAGATAATGCACCGGCGTGACCTGGAGGGCGGCGACATTCATGTCACGCACGAGCTTGCCGCGGCGGATCGCATCGCGCGTGGAATCGACGATGATGCCGGCGATGACGGGAATGCGCCCGTTCACCGCCTCCACCGTCGCCGCCACCAGGTCGCGATATTCCTCGTGGTCGAGCGTGTGGCCCTCGCCGGTCGAGCCGCCGGCCGCAACGCCATGCGCGCCGGCGCCGATCATCCAGTCGACCTGGGGCGCCACGAGCTTGTAATCGATCTCGCCATCTTTGCGGAACGGCGTCGTCATCGGCGGGATCACGCCGGTCGGTCGTACTGTCATGGTCTGCCCTCGCGTTTCCATCATTGCGTCACGGCCCCGCTCTTCTGACGGGTATTCCGCACGCTCGAAGCCTACCGGCTCAGCCATTGCTGTGAAGGGCGGCTAACGCGGCACAGCCCTTACAATCGCTCATCTCTGCTTGATTCTCTGTGGGTTCCCCGTAGTTCCCCGGCTTCGGTTTAAGGGGAATTTTTTTACAATCCGAATCGTCAAATGGGGAACGCTGGGGCGAGCAGGCTCAGCCGGCGTGTCGTTTTCGACACAGGCTGTGGCACTCGGCTTGCATCCTCCTCGTGGTCGAGACTACCAATGAGGTGACTGGAATGTTCATAACCGTCGTTGCCGTGCTCTGCCGGCTCGGTGCTGCCGCCTCCGGCGGCTGTGTCGAGGAAATCGTGACCGACAGCAATATGACGCCCGACATGTCGATGATGGCATGCGCTGTCGGCGCACAGGCCCCGCTTGCGAAATGGATGGACGAGCATCCGATCTATCACACCAACTGGCGCCTCGAGCGCTACAAATGCGTGCCGGGTCATTATGAGATCAAGGGCCGCGCCTAAGGCCCCGCAAAACTACTGATACCGAGGAGACGCCCGGGGGGCCGCCTCAATCCTCCGCGCGACACGATCAGCGCCGAAATCTCGCCAGAGCCCAAGGCTGGCAAAAGGCTGGCAAAAGGCTGGCATGAGGCAGTGCGTAGCGTGACGACGGTCACGCTCATTCTTTAAGCCACCGCCCTCAAAATCATCGCACGTGCCCGACGGCCCTCTGGCGTTGGCATCAGCGCATAATTGTGCGGCTGATCTCGCCACAGATGCAGCTCGGCCGGCACGCCTGCCGCCCTCGCCCGCGCGGCGAGATCGACGCTGTCAGGGTAGAGCAGATCGCGCGTGCCCGAGAAGATCGTCATCGGCGCAAGCCAACGAAACGCACCGTTGAGCGGGCTGACGAAGGGATGGCTGACATCGAGCTCGCCGGCATACAGACGCCCTGCCTCGATGATCCCCGGAATGTCCTGGACCGGATCGCGCGCCGCAATCTCGACCTGCTCGGGGCGGTTCACGGAGGCGTCGGCCGCGGGCGAGATCAGCACCATACGGTTCGGTTGCCGATGGCCATGATCGCGCAGCCATTGGCACGCGGCAAGCGCGAGGCCCGCGCCGGCCGAGTTGCCCACCACCGTGACCTTTGCGGGCCCCGCGTCCTCCAGCAGCATCCGCAGCAACTCGGCCGTCGCAGGCACGACATCCTTCGCGGTGGCGCGCGGCGCCAGCGGATAGATCGGCACGACGCAGACCACGCCCGCGCGGCGGGTCATCTCGCCGATAAAGCGCCAGTGCGCCGCTACGATCTCGTTGATGTAGCCGCCGCCATGCAGGAACATGACGTGGTTGCAGCCCTCATGACCCGACGATGGCGCGGTGTAATAGACCGGCCATCCGCCCATTTTCGTCAGCACCGCCTCGACGCCGCGGCCGAGCCCCACCGGCTCGAACGTTGCAGGCTCCCGCGCGAACTTCGCTACGTGCGCCTGCACGGCCTCGGCGGAGGCGAACTGCTGCTTGTAGGAGAGCTGCCCGAGCAGCAGGTTGAAAAGGCGGCTCTGCAGACTCGGCGAGGGATCATGCCGGGCCGGTGGACTGAACACGCAACCGCCCGGGCAAATCTGCAAGGCCGACACGATCCTGGCAACGCTCATGGCCACATCCCCATCCGGCTCATTCGATGCGGCGACAAAGAGGCTTGCTGACCCGCCGCCACTTGCCGATATAATGCGAGCATTCACTCGCTTTTCCAACTCGCATTCAGATCACAAGGCCGTGGCCCGCAAACCGCCGACAAAACCCCGAAAAAGCGCTTCGCAGCAGCGATCCCGCGCCACGGTCGACGCGCTGGTCGAGGCAACCGCTCGCATTCTGGTCAAGGACGGTTTCGAGAAGACGAGCACCAACCGGATCGCCGAGGTCGCCGGCGTCAGCGTCGGCTCGCTGTATCAATATTTTCCAGGCAAGGAGGCGCTCGTCGCCGCCGTGATCGATCGTCACAACGAGGAGATCATGGCGATCGTCCGCGCAACGCTCATCGAGGTCACCGACATGCCGATCGAGAAGGCCGTGCGCCGCCTCGTCACCGTCGCGATCGAGGCCCACCGCATCAACCCCAAACTGCATCGTGTGCTCGCCGAGCAGATCCCGCGTGCAGGCAAGCTCGACGTCGAGGCCTTCAACCGCGAGGTCCACACCCTCATGCGCGCCTATCTCGACAGCCGCCGCAAGGAGATGCGCAGGATCGACCTCGATATCGCGACCTTCATCTGCGTCAGCGCCATCGAAGCCGTCGCGCACAACACGGTACTGAACCAGGCCGAGACGCTGCCGAACAAGGTCGTGCGGACGCTGGTGGATGAGACGACGCGGATGGTGGTGGGTTATCTGCGGCCACCTGCCTAGCATTCGTTCCTGAACCAGCCTCGGCGCCCGACGTGATCGATTCAAGGCCGCGATCGATTCGCGCCGACCACAGCGACACGCCTCACCTTGTTACCGGACCGTCGCACTTCAAGAACGCGTGCGCGGGCCATGCACGGGGGGTTGAATCCTGCTCGGAAATCCTATCTATCCGGGCAGGCAATACGTGATAAAGTCAAATGATTAAGTCACCAGAATGGAAGGCAATCGCCGTCGCGGCGACGGTTGCATGCCTGTCGATGGCCCTTTTGGCCGTCGACGCAACCCTGGATCTGGCAGCTCTGGACCTGAACGTCGGCGGGCTGACCAAACGCCTGCAGAGCGCGCAAGCCTCCTTCGTGGACACGATGGGGCGATCTCAACTTGCCTTCGCGGTCCCGACATGGGCCCGCAGCAAGGCCGGCGCGGAGCAGCACTGTCCGCACGACCGGTGCTGATCGCCAGCCGCTGACAACGGATTGTCCCGAGCAGAGGAGATCGCTTGCCGATCCCGCGACCGGGCAAGCACATTGGTCCTTCTCTGAAGAAAATGGTCGGAGCGAGAGGATTTGAACCTCCGACCCCTAGTCTCCCAGCCGAAGGCGATAGGGTAACGAAGCGTAACGAGACTGAACGATCGGATAGGGTGTAAACACTTTATTGAACTAGATATTTCTGATTTCTTGTGGCATGTTACGAACGCAGGGTAACGGCCACTAACAGGCTAAAATCGTTACCCCACAGCACCTTGGGGTAACGGCATGGCCAAGACTAGGGCGCTATCCAACCTGGCAATCGAGCAGCTCAAACCGCGCGCGGTTCGCTATGAAAAATCCGACGGCGGCGCGGCCGGTTTGTTCTTGGTGGTCCACCCCTCCGGCATTAAGTCGTGGGTCTTCCGCTTCCGCTCACCGGTTGAGCGTGACGAGGTTGGGCAGCGTGCGCCTAAAAAGCTCACCCTCGGACCGCTGGCGCTCACACCCTCCCCTGCTCAGCCACAGATCGGCCATCCTCTGACCCCCAGCCAAGCCCGCATGCTGGCAACAGCGGCCGCCGAGGACGTTCAGCGTGGGATCGACCCCACCCATGTCCGCCGGCAGGAGAAGGCTGAAGCCAAGCGGGAGGCTGTCCGCGATAACACCATCGATGCGGCCACGATCGAGTTCTTGAAGCGGTACAAGGGCCGCAAACGCCAGGGTTTGCGCGAATCGACCCGCCTGCTCACTGCCCACTATTTCGGCCTGAAACCAGATCCGGAGAAGCCGGGCGAATGGGATAAGACCGGGAACGGCGTGCTTGGCAAATGGTCGGGTCGCCCACTCGGATCCGTCACCAAGCATGATGCAATCGTGCTGCTCGACGGCCTAGTCGACTCTGGGCGCGGAGTGACAGCCAATCGAACCCTTACCACCCTCAAGACCTTTTTCGACTGGTGCGTCGACCGCGACATGCGCGAGGCCTCCCCAGTCGCTTCGCTCGACGCCTTTGCCCACGAAACCGAGCGAGAACGAAAGCTTTCAGCCGCCGAGCTGGTCGCCGCCTGGAAAGTTGCCGATCGGGAGGGCTACCCTTTTGGGCGCCTCGTACAGGGCTTGATCTTGCTGGGGCAACGCCGCGACGAACTGCGCGAACTGCCGCGGATCGAACTCGATTTGCAGGGTACAGCCATAGTGCTCGACGACGGCAGCCGGTGGTGCGAACCGCTCTGGACGATCCCGAAAGAGCGAACGAAAAACGGGCGCGAGCATCTTGTGCCGCTCAGCCCACAGGCTGTTGCGCTGTTGAAGTCGCTTCCCGCCATCAAGGGAAAGGGTCTGCTGTTCACCACGACCGGCGAAACTCCGATTAGCGGTCTCAGCAAAGCGAAAAAGCGGTTCGATGAAGCTATGCTAGCCGAGCTGCGCAAGAGCGATCCGAACGCGCGATTGGAGCCTTGGACACTGCACGACTTGCGCCGCACCTTCTATTCAGGCCTGCAAGCGCTCGGATTTTCGATTGAAATCGCGGAAGCCTGCGTCAACCACTCGTCGGGTGCGATTCGGGGCGTAGCCCGCGTCTACGCCAGACACAAATATCTGCGCGAAAAGACGCAGGCGTTCACGGCGTGGGCTCGATATGTCGACGATCTGGTGAACAACCGTCCCGCGAGCAACGTGTACCCGTTTGCTAGGGAGACGGCATGAGCAAGCATCCCAAGCCACCGCTGCCGAGCGCGCCGCTATCGGACGAGGAGCAAGCCGCGCACGATAAGGACGCAGCGGCGGCTCAAATTTCTATCGCGTGGCAGGATGCGCTTGATTGGGCAAAGCGGGGCGATCGACGTTCGCTTGTCGCGATGCTCCGTAGCGAACATTTATTGGACGATAATGACGTCCGTTCCTTTCTGGCCGATGTCCTCGAAGACAAAGAGAAACGCCCAAGGGGAAAACCGGCACGCCGGCCGCAGCACACATTTTTTGTGGATGCCAAGGGTCGGGTCTCATGGATTGACAAACGAGATAGTCAGCACTTCACAATCAAAAAATGGATGCAGGAGAACAAAAAAGCCCATCGCGGCCACAGCGCACTCTTGGAAGCTGCCGCGAAGCACTTCAGGTTGGATCCGGAAGTGATTGAGAATATTGCTCGTCGCTCATCCAAAGCCCAGGCAAAATCCCGCAGCACCTAATTCGCGATTTAGCTGCTGACTAAATCCGATGCGGAACGTGACAGCATGTGACCAACATATGAGGTCACGATGTCCGCTGACGATCCGAAGGCCCTGATCCCCACATCCCAGCTCCGCGCCCGCTATGGCGGCGTGAGTCACATGTGGGGCGAGCGCCGCCTAAAAGACGATCCCCACTTCCCTCGCCCGCTCTACATCGCGAAACGCCGGTTCTGGCGTGTTGGTGAACTCTGCGCTTGGGAACGCACCGTAGCTGCACGTCGACAGCCCGTGGCCGCCTGAAATCATCACACATTCAAAGGACGACCTACATATGCCCTCTTCGAATCCTGCCGCTGCAACCCTTCAGGCCCGCTTCCCGAAAAGCGCGGACGCCGCGCTCACTTCAACCTTCGATTCCGCGGTCGGCATCGTCGACCGCATGGACGCCAAGCGCGCCGACCTCGCCAAGAATTCGCTACTCTCTGTCGACGGCAAGGCGGACGAGCTGAAGAAATTCGCATCCACTCAGCGCGCCATCTTCCTGCGCGTGCGCAGCGCGGCGGCTGACACCAGAACGAAATTGCAGAACGACCGAGACGCCTTGATCCCTAAAGCGATCGACAAGACAGACGCGGCTGGTGCCGCGCTTCGGGTCGAGTATCGTCGAATAATGCGCGCAACGACGGTGACCGAAAGCATCGCCTTGGCGAGTACGATCACGGATCCGAGCCTCATCACTGCAATTTGGGAAAGCGATCCGGCCCTTTCTGGCCTCGATACGCGCTCGCGCGATGTCATCACCGCGAATTGGCTGGAGACCAACCGAGCCAAGCAGATCCGCGCGTTGGACGATCGCGCCGAAGTCGTTGATCTGGTGGAAATGGCCGTGAACTTGACTCAAGGGGCTCTCTTCACAGCCGCCGGGGTTCGCAGTGCGGCGGAGTTCGAAGCCTGGCTTGGATCGTAACTTAGAACTCGCTGCTAATGGCCGGATGTGTGCGGTTCTTGACCTTGATCCAGTCTTGCGAGCGGCCACCGCTGTAGCGCCGATCGCGACGCTTGGACACTAAGCCCTCCAAGCCCATGCGGCAGGCCGCGCCAAAAAGTTCCGGCCCGATCCCGCCCGCCTCGAACGGCGCGGCGAACATGCCGTCGGGCCGGCCGCGGAGCAGTCGCGCCAGGTTGGTCTTGCGCATCTCCAGCGGCAACTGGCGCAGATCCTCGCCGCTGGCCGCGAGCAGATCGAACGCAAAGAGCTGGACACCAGCCACTGGCGAGCGGATCGCCTCTGTACGGGCTTGCCTGCTGCGGCCAAGCTCGCTTTGATCTTGGCATGCGACGCACGCTGACGCAGGGCTGCCGTGAGCACGCCGCTATATATCGTGTCCTATTTCGAGCAGCCGGCATGTTCGAGGATAGCGGAGATTACGTCAGGAGCTGTGCCCTCTTGGGCCATATAGATTCGAGCAGCCAAACATTCCCTAAGCGTATACGGCTGGGCATTTGGCACATTGCAGCCCTCCGCTGCGAGTTTCATTTTTGCAACAACGACGTTATAGTTGGAAGGTGTCGACTGGGCGTCCGTTGGCTCCCCGATAGAGGCCATGTTGGCGGTCGGCTGATCTAGTTTCTTAAGACTTTCCAGCGCTGCTTGGCATTTGGTGGTGTTATCAGTTTGAGCGTTCGTGATGGAAGCGGGTAACTGCTTGATGAATGCCTGCTGGACTTTGCATTTCCCTTGCGTTTCTAGACTATCCAACGTCTCGACAAGTGCAGTATTCCTACGGTTCACTTCGTTGGCTTTTTCAATTTCGTCGGCGTCGAGAAAATCTTTCGCGGCGCGCGAATAGAGCGCCTCCGCATCTTTCATGTCGCTGCAGGTTACGGGTTTGCTCAACAATTCCTTCGCAGCATCGCTTATTGCATTTGCTGATCGCACGAGGCCTTCCTTGTATGGATCGGACTTGTCCGCTATTGGCGCATCGGGCTGCTCGGCCTCTCGGATTATTTTTAACATAAGCTCTGTGTCGCCAGCCCGCTGAGCCGCTGCTGCAGCCTTTTTGTATTCTTCGGGGGCGAGGAGCGAGAACTGCTTCTTTCCTTTCAGGACGCGAGCTGCGTGCAGCGAGCGAGCGGCTGCTTTGCAATCATCGCTGCCGTTCGATGCGGGCGCAGTATGGTCGGTGCCGGTTATGTCGCTTCCGCACGAACCGCCAGCTTTCTGCTGCGTAGCTGGCTTCGTCGGCTGCTGCGCCAGCGCGGCGGACTTTGCTTTGGCATCTTTGGAGGCGGCTGCGGACGACGAAGGCAGAGCGCCGTTCCGCGTAATTGTGCAGCATCCGCCGGACATCGTCCTTCCATCCGCGCTCAGGGTGGCCGATCCCGATGGGCCATTGTCCACGGTGTAAGAATATGTGTTGCCAGAGCACGTCCAAGTGCTGCCCGGTGTGCACATCGGACAGCTTACCTGTGACCTGCCATTTGCAAAGAGTTGAGCGGGATATGTCTGCCCTGTGGCATTGACCCGGATCGTCCAACTCCCGACGAATTTGCCAACGCACTCAGCGGGCGGCGCAGCGAAGGCAGGCCCATTTGCCCAAAGAAATAATGTCAAGAACCAAAATTGAATGCTTTTCACTTCGTCCGCCTTTTTCAACTTGACCTACTCACAGGTTGTGCGAGGGCCGGGAGGAAATTCCTTAGAGTTGACCTGCGCGATCTGCTGGCTTCTGTGCGGCGATCAGGTCTGACCCGCGCGCGCCGACACACTCTGTGCCTCCATCGCCAACTGCTGGCGGTTGTAACTCTGATAAATCATCGGCGAGACATACGAGGGCGTGATGTCCGAAGACGACGACGCACATCCGGCTAACGCGACGGCAAGCGCCGTGATCCCCAAATTCCGCATGGTTTCCCCCTGAGCCGAAATTATCCAATCGCAACCAAGGCGATAGATCAATAGGGCCTTCGCCAAAGTAGTAGAGATACGGAGGTATCGGTTAATCGAGTACCGCCCGTCGCCAACCTATGGCCGGTCCAGACGACTGTTGTCGCAACGCGGACAGAACGTCATCGAATAGCCGCCTCCAGCTCATCCCGAGCAGCCCGCGCCCCCCGAGCCTTCCCGCCTCTCCGTGCGCCTCATCACAGTTCAGGGCCGAATATAGTGGGTGGATGCGCTTACGAGCTACTGTGCCTCGCGGGTGTGGAGAAGTTTGTCACCGTTGACAAGTTACATCGCGCGTTGACAGTTTCCATAAATCCGAATTTCGATTGACCGCTGACCGTCTTTGTGGTTTCATGCTCTGAGGAGCACAGGGGGCTTGCATCACTATGATCGACACGATCCGCGCCAGCTATCCTGGCTTCGTTTCGCTGCGCACTCTCGCTGATTTTGGCAAATATGAAACCGCGATCGAAAAGTTCGCGGGAGGCGGAAGCCGCGTTGAACTCATGACCACGCTTGTCGGCCTTGGCGTCCCGGCGGATCAAATCCGATTCTTAGCGAGTTACCCTGGCCGAATGTTGCAGGCGGCGTGGTGGGAGTGACCGATACAAAGGCGGCTAAGGGTATGTTAGATTCAAATCCGTACGGACAACCTGCCGTGCCGCTTAAAACGGTCGAGGACTTCGTTCGCGGCATTTTGAGTGACAATACGGATCAAATTAATCGCTGCCTATGGGAAGCGAGGCAGAAGCCGGATCTATTCTATTGGCTACTCGTTCGCCTAGCACATGTGCCGCCGGCCGCCGACTCGATCAAGCGCGCTTTCCACTCTGCTTGGACCAATCAGGGCCTCTGGATCCGAGACTGCTTTTCGGTAGATACGGTGCTCGCGCCAGCTCTTGCCAATTTGCTGCCGGGTTACCATGGGCCGTCGCTGCGGCTCTACCGCGGCGAGCGATGGTCGAACCATCAGAATCGCACATATGGATTTTCTTGGACTTCCGAACGCGACATCGGCGAGATGTTCGCTCGTGGTTTGAATTGTCCAAAGGGAGAAGGTGGCGTTCTGCTGGTCACCGTCGCGCCTTCGATTGCAATTCTGGCTTCGCCGAACGAGCACAGTCTTGCGATCGGAGAGTTTGAATACATTGTCGACCGCCGCTATCTCGACCAAGTAGACGTTCTGGAACGATACATATAAGCCCCACCGCGCCAACGCGCGACATTAAGCGACTTTTTAGGAATCGAGCGCATCATCTGCGCTGTGACGAACCCGCCAAAGGCTTGATTGCCTGCGGCGGGATTTTTTGCGTTCAGGAACAGGAGCGGACACATGCTGACCGTCGATGAATTCTGCCAGCGTTATCGCATCCACCGGGCCACCTTCTACCGACGGTGCGCCGAAGGCAAAGGACCGCGCATCGTCAAGATAGGGAAATGCACCCGCATCAGCGAAGCGGCGGCGGCGGAATGGATAGCAGCGCACGAGTCAGCTCCTGCCTACGCGTAGCAACTTGCATCGAGGAAAACGGAAATGAAAATCGGACACGTGAAAAAGTGGAATGCCGAGCGGGGTTTCGGGTTCATCTCGACGGACGGGCACGACGTCTTTTGCCACGTCTCGGCGCTGCCTAGCGGCGTCGACTCACTCGATGTCGGGCAGCACGTTGGTTTCGAAATCGAGATCAGTTCGCGAACCGGAAAGCCGCAGGCTGCCAACGTTCGTACCGTCTAAAAGTAAACGCCCCAGCAACGGGCATTGCTGAGGCGTCGAAGGGTAGCTGTAAACTGTCGCACGTTGATCGCTACCACACTTCGATGGCGACCGCAATGTAAATGTTGCGTGGGGGCTCTTGATGGAGTCCACAAATGTGCATCGTCGCGCAAATTAACGATCCCAAATTGCTGCCCTACGGAGCGTTTGCCGCATCCAACTCGTTCGTCATCCATGATCGAAAATACCGACCCATCGTTCGACTTGCGGCTCATGAGGATCAGGATGAACCCTGCGAAGGTTGGGACAATATGGATTTGCCAGGCGGCATCGACTGCCTAGCCGGTGAAGGTTGGCCAGCGTTCATACGCGTAATTCCTGAAACCGCGCAGACCGTCGATGCGTCAGCTTGGATCGAGCACGACAAGGACTCGAGCGTCTGGTTTTACAACGACGGCAATCCGCCCGATCGTGACGAGGAAACACGCAACAAGTTGCAAGTGCTGATCGACTCGATCCCGGAACTCGCCGCCGAGATACAGCGCCGGGAAGCCGCCGCTAGAGCATCAGTCGAAGCCCAAGCCAAGCAGAAGGCGAGCGAGGCGAGCCGTCTGAAGCGGCTCGACCGCTTCTTCGATCTCGATGACGCCGGCTATGCGAAATGGTTGGCGGACGGCCGCCCCTGGTCAGATGCGAAGAAAATCGAACGTTGGTCCGAACGCCGTTTCCGCGAATTACTGGAGAAGCCAAAAGCGATGCCCGTCGTCCCCTTCCCTAAATCACCTGCACCCACGAACCTCATCCAAACGTCCGCCCAATTTGTTCGCGACTTTGTGCCGCCCGATTACGTCGTCGACCGGATCTTCCAGCGGCGCTTTTGTTACTCGATGACGGCCAAGACCGGCGGTGGCAAGACCGCTGCGGCCATGCGCCTAGCCGCTCACGTCGCAACTGGCCGTCCGATCGGCAGCATTCAAGTTGACAAGGGTACGGTCATCTATGCGGCTGGCGAAAACCCGACGGACGTGCAGGCGCGCTGGCTCGGCGTCACCCAAGAGATGGGCATCGACCCGGAGACGATAGACGTGCATTTCATCAACGGCGTGGTCAAGATTTCGGAGAATGTCGCCAACATAGAAGCGGAGGTCGCAACCAAGGGCCTGAAATCGTCCCTGATCGTCGTCGATACGGTCGCGGCATATTTCGAGGGCGATGACGACAACGACAACGTCCAAATGGGCAACTACGCCCGATTGCTGCGGTCCATGACGACCCTTCCTGGCGGCCCCTGCGTGCTCGCCTTGGCGCATCCGACCAAGCGCGCAGCCGACGATGACCTTATTCCAAAGGGCGGCGGGGCGTTCCTGAACGAAGTGGACGGAAACGTTGCCCTGCGTCGGGATGGTCAAGTGATCGCCTTCGAGGCCCTCGGCAAGTTTCGCGGGCCATCGTTCGAGCCGGTCCATTTCGAGCTGGTCACGGTGCAGCATCCAAAGCTGCGCGACACAAAGGGGCGTCCCATCCCGACCGTCGTTGCTCGGCCTGTGTCGGATATCGGCATCATGGAGCGCGAGCGTGCGACCGAGCGGGACGAAGACGCGCTGCTGCGCACCATCGATCAGCACCCGCGCAAGAGCCGGCGGGACATCGGAAAGCTGCTCGGGATGAGCGACAGCCGCGTGTACCGCCTTGCACAGAAGCTGGAGCAGCAAAAGCTAATTCGGTCAGAGCGTAGCGGTTGGACGTTAACCAGTGCGGGTCAGCGGGAATTAAACGCCATGGATTCCCGTGGTTCAGGGGTGAACCAACCACCCCTGCCTCCCGCACGATTTCCAGGCGCAAGTTAAGCGAACCAAAGTGCGAACTAAAACCGAACCAAGAGAAGCAAAAAACCCTTAGATAACAGGCTGGTTCGCCTGAACCAATCAGCGAACCAACGACGAAACGATGGGGGGCATTTTTGCCCCATCATCGTCTGGTTCGGTTCACTCATATCCCTATAGGTGAACCAGTGAACCAACGAACGTGAGTCAACGTGGAAATGAACCGGAAAATGCTCGGGCGGCCGCCAAACCTTTGAGCCTTGGAAATAGTTCCTGGTTGCGGCGCTGCACCAGCTCTCAATCAGGCGTGTGACGGCATACACGCTTGAAGAAAGATTTTCGATCCATGAGCTTGCCGGTCGAGCAGGCGGCTCTGCATTGCTGCTCCAACCGGCCGATCGAGAATCCGCTGTGGTGATCCACGATCCGCCGTATGAAAAAGTTGCGCGCCGTGCTGCCCATCGTGGTGCAGTAGAATGAATTCGGCTTGGTCTCTTTGCACTGCTTCATAATGCCAAAAAGGCCGCCGCAATCTTCCTTTCCGAGAGGCTCATGGGGGTCGAGCTTGCTCTTCCGCATGGTGAGACGCCCCTCATGGAAGCGAGCGGTCACGAGGTGTTGCTCCTGTCGATAGATAAACAGCGCCTCATTTGAACTTGGCCCCAATCGCTTGACCTTAATCTCACACTCTAAACAAGCGCTGGCGAGTTCTTTGATAGTGCCGCGTTTCCCGTCTTCTGCGATAACACTCCAGTCGTGCCACCGGGTGCCAGATCCAAGTTGCCCCATCGAAACGATAATCAAGTCATAGTCCCTAAGCTTGTGATGTTGCTCGATGCTGACGAACTCCACACCTTCAGGGCACAAAAGCTTGACCTTATCTCGATAAAGGCAATTAAGATGGTCGTCGGGGCCGCTCCTCACAACCTCGTAGTTCGCGCCGCGGGCCGTGATGCCGCCAGGACTCTCCGAGTTTTGGTCGGCGTTCTGCGCGAGCGCGGGGGCGATTAAAAGCAGATTAACCAACAGATATAGGCGCGTGAGCGCCAACAATTGACTGTCGTGACCTGCGTTCATCGCCCTGAAGAGCCCACAATGACGATAATCATCATGATCGCAATTGGTATTCCGATCACAAGCCCAATGATTGTTCCAATGTTATGCGCCGTCTGATGAGCTTGCGCGATTTTTAGCTGCTGTTCGGCGAGTTGGAGTTGCTGCTCAGCGTGGGCTTGCGCATGTGCCGGCGTCCAGTTCATGTTCGAACCGCAATGTCGGCAAATGATCGCTTCCGACTGCACTTCTTCCGCGCACCAGGGGCATTTAACGATACGCTCCACCGTTCCCGTCACGGTTCACCGCCGATCAATGGAGAAGCTGATGACACAATGCAACTAGACATCTGAAATTCTCCCGAAAAGCACAAACGTACAACCAGCCCCAACGACATCGCAACACCGAGCCGCGACCGAGCCGCGAATGAAAGCGCGCCGCATTTTACTGTGCGAAGCGATACAAAATAGCTCAAGCGCGGCGCTTTGCTCTCCTCATTCGAGGCGCTCTAGTTCTACTGACTAATGCTCTGTTACGCTGCGTTACTATGAATGCAGCACTTTTGCGCATTTACGGATTTTTCGATATAGGTGGGGTAAACACAGGGGTATCGAAACGCGAATTCGCGTGGCCAAATCGCAGGTGCGTTGAGTATGGGCAAGACCGGCCCGAAGTGTTCAATTTGCTCTCACAAGTCCCGGCATCAGATCGAGATTGGACTCGCGCACGGCATTGCGCACAACGCCCTCGCCCGTCGCTTCAACGTCAGCGCTGATGCCGTCGGCCGCCACGCCGCCAACCACGTCAGCCCCGCCATGCGCGCGGCGATCCTGACCGCACAGAAGCCTACCGAGATCGACTTGGAGGCCTTGCAGGCGAGCGAGCAAGAAGGCTTGCTGTCCCAACTCGTGCACCAGCGCGCCCGGCTGCAACAGCACGTGGCCACCGCGATCGACTTCGGCGACATCAAAGCCGCGATCAGCGCGGAAGGCGCCATCACCGCAAATCTAGCCCTGGTCGGAAAGCTGTTGGGCATGATCGTGCAGCGTCATGACGTGCGGTCGACGTCGCTCCTGATTAGCGCGGACTACCTGGCGACGCGCCAGGCGATCGTAACGGCCCTCCGCCCCTTCCCTGAGGCTGCCCGGGTAGTCGGGGCGGTCCTGCATCGGCTGGAGACGGACGCCGCGGCGGTGATTACCGAGCGCGCAGGGAAGCCGCCTTTGCTCATCGAGGCCAAGCCCGCTGTGCCACCCTGCCCGGTCCCCTCGCCGTGCTGATGGCCCGTGACATTGCGCGAGCGCTCGACCCGGCCTTGCTGGCGGTTGACGCTGGCATAGCACTGGATGACTGGCAAGCCGAGTTCGTTCGCTCCGACGCGCCGCAGACGGCTATGCTGATCCCGCGGCAGCACGGGAAGACGGAGGCTGCGACGATCAAGTCGCTATCGGTGGCCACGACGGAGCCTGATAGCCTCATCCTGATCGCGTCGCCGGCTCAGCGGCTTTCTGACGAGTTTGTGCGCCGGTCGCGCAAAACCTATGGCCGCCTTGCCGACGCACCCTGCCTGATTGGCGACGCCGCGCGCCGTATCGAGTTCGAGAACGGCAGTCGCATCCTTGCCTGCCCAGGCGACAACGACGGCGACACCCTACGCGGCCTTGCCAACGTTCGCTTGGCCATCATCGACGAAGCATCGCGCTGCTCCGATGAGTTGATCACCGCCATCCGGCCCATGTTGGCCACCAACCCGCGCGCGCAGCTCGTCTACCTGTCAACGCCTGCCGGCAAGCGCGGCGCCTTCTATGAAACGTGGTTCGCCAATGATCCGGACTGGCACCGCATTCGCGTCGAGTTGGGATCCTGCGATCGCATCACACCCGAGTTTCTTGAACGCGAGCGGAAGAATCTCGGCGAGACGAAGTTCCGGCAAGAGTACCTGTGCGAATTCTTGGACACCGAGGACGCTGCGTTCGGTGCTGACATAATCGACGCCATGTTCACCAATGAGGTTCGGCCGCTATGGGCATGATCTACCCTGCGGAATGGCCGCAACTGCCGGCTCGCGCTGTCGATCGTTGGTTCGTCGGCGTCGATCTTGGGCAGAGCACCGACCCGACCGCAATCAGCGTAATGCATCATCGCGTGATCCCGCTCGACGACTGGATCAAGAACGAGAAGCTACAGATATGGCGCCAACGTAGCTCAGTGCACTTCGATGTCCGGCATCTTGAGCGCCTACCGCTCGGCATGTCTTATCCGCAGCAAATCCAGCGAGTGGTCAACCTGCTGGCACGCCCGCCCCTCGACACGCTAAAGCCGACCCTGGTCATTGACGAGACAGGCGTTGGTCGCCCAGTCGGCGATATGTTCGATGCTGCCGGCCTGTCGCCCAGCCGAATCACCATCACGGCTGGCCTGGAAGCGACGCAGCACGGCGCCAAGACCTGGCACGTGCCCAAGGGCTTGTTGATCTCGAACCTTGAGGCCCATTCGCACAGCGGCGAACTGCGTATCGCAGCGGACGCAAACGACGCCGCAGCGCTAAAGGGAGAACTGAAGGACTTCAAGCGGAGGATATCGGAGGCCGGCCGCACGACATACGCGGCGCGCGTCGGTGCTCACGACGACTTAGTGCTGTCGGTCGCAATTACGCTATGGATGGCGACGCAGTGGTCGGCGGCAAGCGTCAGCGAGTTGCGGCTTTAGGCGGCGGGCTGCTGTTTGCGCCGTATTTCCTCCCGAGCGTTCTCGCGTTCCCGGTGCAATTTTCCAATGATGCGCTCCGAAGCCTTTTCAGCCTCTTCTTCGGGACTGCCAACAGCACGAGAGCCATGGAAGTAGTCCAGCACTGTCCGACGAGAGCGAACGGCTCGATTTTCAATTCGATCTTTCATCGAGACTCACCTTCTGAAGTTGCAGCGCCTTACGCGTGAGAAAGTCACGATTCAACGCGGCATCGAAGTAATGTTTCCGCTTGGTCCACACAAGACCATCGCCCTTGGAGATCACAGCAACATCAGTCGGTCCACCAACCGACTCTAGCGGAGAATCAACGCGTCGTCGAAGGGAAGTTAGTTCCACCAGCGCCTCAGCCATCTCGGCCATCTCCTCTTTTGGGAGGGTCGCGACTACCTTCATCACGGGCTGAACCAAGCTCCTATCGCGATAATCTTCGAATTCCTTATCCAAATCCCTTACGATTTTAGAATTTTCTTTCCGCTGGAGCGTCCGTTCGACGGTTTGCTCGTCCTGATTGGGAACGTAAGTTTCGATGAGCGAGTCCGACTTGTCATCAAGCAGCCTCTTAAGAGTACGCCGCATCCAGCGGGTGTGCTGCGACATAACGCCCTCAAGAAAAAGGACCGCTATGTCATCTTGCCCAAAGGCAATGATCACACCGTTCGACTCATCCACTTCGTTGCAATTGTGACTGTTTACCTCTTCCTTCCAAGCTCTCAGGCGGCCCTTATGCTTGCCGTCGATCACGTAAGAAGCAAGAGACGGAAAAAGCTCGTCCGTGCCGAAACCAGCAACCACTACTCCCGTGTAATAGTCTGACTTAAACCTTCGTCGAAATCCCATAAAAAGAAGTTCAACCAAATTCTTCATTATCTTCTTTGGCACATGTTCCTTGAATTCTTCTTTTGCTAGGCCAGCTATTGTTTCCTGATACTGCGAGCGAAAATCCGTCAGGCTGATGTCCGCTGCAATCTCTGACAGCGATTCGATTCGCTCTTTGCTTCTCGCGATCCGAACCTCCAGCGCTGCTCGAAATTCCTTTCTGGTTTTATATTCGGGCATCTGCTTTTTAAGAAGATCCAGATGCTTAACGAACCCTATGACGACGCTAACTTCCTCCTCAGTGCTGGCGGAGAACTTTTCGTTTTTCAGATACGCAATAAAGTCATCTGCGCACTCTTGGACGGATTTAAACTGCCGTTGTCCGACTGCTAGGCGGTAGGTCTTTACGATGGTTTCCCAAGGGAATCCGATGAAATCACCTGCGCCGTAAGCCATGATCGCGATGTCATTGTGCGGGGAGAGCGAGAATAGCTTGTTCGCAGTCTTCCAGACCTTGCGACGGGAGACGGTCACCGCGCTGTCCGCAGCAAGGACAAGTGCGTGCCGGTTCATGATCGCGATCTCAGCGGTCATTGAACAACGACCTGCCGATGAGCATCAGCGATACACGGCCACACCATGATGATTCCCCCATCCTGTGGACTAAGCTTTCCGCAATCGAGGATTGAAAGCAAGGGAAGCAACCGCAAAGTGGCGAGAACCCGCGTTACCCTAAACGTTACCCTGAGGAAAAACCGGAGGCCCTGAAATCCGGCTAAGTATTGGTCGGAGCGAGAGGATTTGAACCTCCGACCCCTAGTCTCCCAGACTAGTGCGCTAACCGGGCTGCGCCACGCTCCGAACGTCGTTCCATTAGCTAGGATCGGGGCGATGCGCAAGGCGAGCCGCACCATTTTGGTGGCTTCGGCCAAACCTTAGGGAACGGACCGCAAAGGCGGCGCCTCAGCCCTCCTTCAGGGCCTGATCCAGCATGTCCTTGCAAGCGACGAGGTCGCCGAGCACCCGTTCCAGCCGTTCCCGGTCTAGCGCGCTGGGGCCGGCCGGCGCGGCTGACGTGCCGCCCTTGCGGAAGGTGGTGAGGATTTCCTCGTCGTCGACCTCCGTGAAGCGGAAGTCGATGCCTTCCTCCTCGTCGCCCTGGTAGTCGTCATCGTCGGTATCGGTGATGCCCTTGATGGGGGCCTCGTCCTCCGGCTCCATCAGGCTCGCGCCGATGGCGTCCTCGATCGCCCCGAACGAGACTGCGGCCGAGCTGTCGGCCAGACCCTGGACCGATTTGACGCCGTGCTCCTTGAGGATCCGCTGCACGCCGCGGATGGTGTAGCCCTCGCCGTAGAGCAGGCGACGGATGCCCTTGAGCAGATCGACGTCGTCGGGGCGGTAATAGCGGCGGCCGCCGCTGCGCTTCATCGGCTTGATCTGGGAGAAGCGGGTCTCCCAGAACCGCAGCACGTGCTGCGGAATGTCGAGTTCCTGCGCTACTTCGCTGATGGTTCGGAACGCATCCGGCGCCTTGTCCAAATGCCAATCCTTTCCGAAAGGCGGTTACGCCTCTTGTTGAGCCTTGCTGGCGTCGCCATTGGCCCGGTGCTGACCGTTGATCCGCTGCTTCAGGATCGCCGACGGCTTGAACACCATCACCCGGCGCGGCGAGATCGGCACCTCGGTGCCGGTCTTCGGATTGCGGCCGATGCGCTGGCCCTTCTTGCGGACCATGAAGGACCCGAACGAGGAGAGCTTCACCGTCTCGCCCTTCTCAAGGCAGTCGGTGATCTCCTTCAGCACGAGTTCCACGAAGGCGGACGATTCCGTGCGCGACAGTCCCACCTTCTGGTAGACGGCTTCGCAGAGATCCACACGCGTTACGGTTTTGCTTTGATCGGTCATCGCCCTGCCCCACATCACGGCGAACAATTGTTGTCTGAAATTATGAGCTTACGATACGGCGGTCAACACCGCTCATCAATGCAGACGCATCGATATCGCGGCTGATTCCGGCAAAATTTTATGGATGTGGCTTTACCAGCGCACCAGCGCGGAGCCCCAGGTGAAGCCGCCGCCCATCGCCTCCAGCAGAACCATGTCGCCGCGCTTGATGCGGCCGTCCTTGCGCGCCACCGACAGCGCCAGCGGAATCGAGGCCGCGGAGGTATTGCCATGGCGATCCACCGTCAACACCACCTTCTCCGGCGCGATGTGGAGCTTGTGGGCGGAGGCGTCGATGATTCGCTTGTTAGCCTGATGCGGCACGAACCAGTCGATGCCGTCGGCGTTGAGCCCGGTTGCCTTGAAGGCGTCGACGATCACGTCGGTGATCATGCCGACCGCGTGCTTGAAGACCTCCCGGCCCTCCATGCGCAGATGGCCGACGGTCTGGGTCGAGGACGGCCCGCCGTCGACGAACAGCTTTGCCTTGTGACGCCCATCCGAGCGCAAATGCGTGGTGACGATGCCGCGGTCGGTCGCGGGATTGCCCGGCTGCTCCTGCGCCTCCAGCACCACCGCGCCGGCGCCGTCGCCGAACAGCACGCAGGTGCCGCGGTCGTTCCAGTCGAGGATGCGCGAGAAGGTCTCGGCGCCGATCACCAGCGCCCGCCTGTAGGCGCCGGTGCGCAGGAAATTGTCGGCCGTGGCGAGCGCGAACACGAAGCCCGAGCACACCGCCTGGAGGTCGAAGGCCGCGCCATGATTGATGCCGAGCCCGTGCTGCACAGCGACCGCGGTGGCGGGGAAGGTGTTGTCAGGCGTCGAGGTCGCGAGCACGATCAGCTCGATCGACTGGGCGTCCACGCCAGCGTCAGTGAGCGCGGCCTGCGCAGCCTTGATCGCAAGATGCGACGTGAATTCGCCCTCGGCCGCGATGTGCCGCTCGCGAATGCCCGTGCGCTGCACGATCCATTCGTCGGACGTGTCGATACGCGCCGCCAACTGGGCGTTGGTCACCACCTGCTCCGGCAGATAAGAGCCGCAGCCAAGCACGACCGAACGAATTTGAGTCACGAAACATCCTCCGGCGCGGTCTGCACGGAACTGAGTGCACCACCCTCGCGGTTGAGCATCTGATTGATCTTGTTCAGGAGATCGTAGTGAGCCATCTCATAGCCAACATCGATCGCATAGGCAAAGCCTTCGGCATTGATTCCGCCGTGGCTCTTGACCACGAGCCCGTTCAGCCCGAGCAGCACGCCACCGTTCGACTTGTTCGGGTCCATCTTGTCCCGCAGCGCCTGGAAGGCGTTGCGGGCAAAGAGATAGCCGAGCTTGGACAGCCAGCTCCGCTGAATCTCGTTACGGAGTAAGTCCGCCATCTGGCGCGCGGTTCCCTCGGCAGCCTTGAGCGCGATGTTGCCGCTGTAGCCCTCGGTCACGATCACATCGGCCATTCCCTTGCCGATGCCGTCACCCTCGACGAAACCGATATAGTCGAGTTCCGGCAGGTTCATCGCGCGCAGCATCTCGCCGGCCTCGCGGATCTCCTCGTGGCCCTTGATTTCCTCGGTGCCGATATTGAGCAGGCCGACGGTCGGGCGTTTTTTGTCGAACACGACGCTGACCATGGCCGCGCCCATGATCGCAAGCGACACCAGATGGTGCGCGTCGCCGCCGATCGTGGCACCGAGATCGAGCACAACCGACTCGCCGCGCCGGGTCGGCCATATCGCTGAAATGGCCGGGCGGTCGATGCCGGGCAGCGTGCGCAGATGGAACCGGGCCATCGCCATCAGCGCGCCGGTATTGCCGGCGGAGACCGCGACATCGGCCTCGCCCTTCTTCACGGCATCGATGGCAAGCCACATCGAGGAGGTCTTGCGGCCGCGCCGCAGCGCCTGGCTCGGCTTGTCCGAGCCGCTGACGGCAACCTCGGTATGGATGACCTTCGCGGCGGCCTTGAGCTGGGGGTGCCGATCGAGCTCGGGCTCGATCTTGGCGCGGTCCCCGACCAGCAGGAATTCGATATCGCGATGCCTGCCAAGCGAGATGGCGGCGCCCGGAATGACCACGGCGGCGCCGGCGTCGCCCCCCATGGCGTCCAGCGCGATGCGAACCTTGCTTGGCATAGAAGTCCCGGAAACCTGGTCTGGTGCGGTCTTGAACTAGCGGGGCCGCGAGATGGGTTCGCCATGGACATGGCGACCGGCCAAGCGCCACGCCGCACCCGGACCGGGGCGGACAATAGCGTTTTGTTATCCCGAAACAACCTCTTGCCCCCAGCCTTTTGCATTCGGGGTGACCCCGGCGCCGGACCAGCAATTTCACGAGAAACATTTAGAAATCAAATAGATAAATCAGCCTTTGAAAGCACCCCTGCAAAGAGTTCTCACTCCAAGGAAGGGGGGTCTTGCCGGAACATCCAGCTATTTGCCCTTCTTCTTGCCCTGCTTGTTGTCCTGGAGCGCTTTCAGCGCCGCAAACGGATGATCCTCGGGGTCAGGCGCGGTGACCTCCGCCTCGAACACGGCACCCGGCTTGCGGGGATAGGGATCGATGGCCAGGAACAGCGCGTCCGTGGCGATACGACCGAGATCGATGGTCCCGTTGACGATGGCCTCCGGCGGATCGGCGACCTCGGGGGCCTCCTCGTCGTCCTGTCCCTCTTCGATCAGGTCCTCGAGCCGCCGCGTCTCGGCTTCTGGCGCAAAGGTCAGATCGATCTCCTCGTCGATCTCGTTCTCGATCGGATCGAGCGTGACCACGCAGGTCTGGCCGATCCGGGCCCGGACGCGACCCGTGACCTGGATCCGGCCGCCGCTTCTCGGCACGACGTCGAAGTCGGCATGGGCCGACAGAATGTCGCGCAGGCCCGCAACATCGGCCATGGCCTGGCGCTCGGCCGCCGAGGCCTCGAGCTTGCGGTGCAGCCCGGTATCAGGAATTTGCGCGACCATCACCGGCGCGCGCCAGGGATCGGGTTCGGATCCGGTCATCGGTCGATTCATGACGGCTCACCCTCCCGAAGCGGTGCAGGGAATTTGAAGGATCCAAGCAGCAAGGCGGGGTCGCCAGTCTGGCCGAGATCCGCATTCGCGGCCACCGCATAGGCGGCCAGACGCCGCGCCTGATCCAGGCTGGCCCCGTTCAAGATATTCTTGCAGATCGCCTGCGCCAGTGCCTCGGGACCCGCCTCGATCGCCTGGTCGTAGGCCTGGACGCGGCCATAAAAGGCCTCGCCGAAGGCCCGCATCCGCTTCGGGACGGTCTGGTCGCCCACGCCCATCTCGCGCAGATTGTCGTCCATGTCCTCGCAGAAGCGATCGAACAAGGCCTGCGACAGCTCCACCCCGCTTTGGGCCGTCCGCAGCCGCCGCAGCAACAGCCAGAGGTGCAGAAGTAACAGGTCGAAACGGCCATTAACCGTATCCGGCACGCCCAAGTCCCGGTAAAATATGGGTTCTCGCGCCTGCGTCACGATCATGCCATAGATGGCCTCAATGGTGCCGGCCGGGGCTAGCCGGGGTTTCCTGAAGTGATTGAACGGCCAAAGCATTGTGGTTTCCGCAAGCGGGCGCGCGCGAGTTGCATTCAGACGCCCTGCCCGGTACTTCAGCGCCTCGCGCGACGCAAGGGGACGGAATCAGTTCCGCTATGACGATAACGAACCAGACCACCCGGCGCGCGAACAAGCGGCGCGGCCTTCACGCGCGCTGGCGCGGCCTGAATTCGCGCTGGCGCGGCCTGCGCATGTTCGCGGCCATGACCCTGCTTGGCGCATCGCTCGCAGGCTGCACCAGCGAGCAGTTCCAGAAGGGCTACATCCTGCCGCCAGGCGCACTCGAGCAGATCCCGATCGGCGCGAGCCAGGACCAGGTGCTGATCGTGATGGGCACGCCCTCCACCGTCGCAACCCTGGACGGCGAGGTGTTCTATTACATCTCGCAGCGCTCCGAGCGCATGGTCGCCTTCATGAACCAGAGGGTCGTCGACCAGCGCGTCATCGCGATCTATTTCGACAAGAACCGGCGCGTGCGCCGGCTTGCGAATTACGGCCTGCAGGATGGCAAGATCTTCGACTTCATCAGCCGGACTACGCCGACGTCGGGTCAGGAGATGAGCTACCTCGCGCCGCTGTTCAAGCTGCTCAGCTTTAACTGAGCCTTCAGCCTGCGGCGTCGTGCCGCTCTTCGCGCGGCACTCGCGAACGCGTGCGACTTGCCGTTGCACGCCCGGTTCCCTACGCTCCCTGCAAAACAAGAAGCTGGGAGTGGATTCGTGCCCAACAAAATTCTGTCCCGCCGTCGCGTGCTCGCCGGTGTCGCTGGCCTGTCGGCCGCAGCGATCCTGCCGCGACCGAGCCTGGGGGACTGGAAGCCGACCGAGAACATCCGCATCATTGTGCCGGCTGCGGCCGGCGGCTCGACCGACGTAATGGGCCGGCTGCTCGCGGCCCATCTCCAATCCACCTGGGGCCAGACGGCCGTCGTGGAGAACCGGTCCGGTGGCGGCGGCACGATCGGCACGGCGGAAGTCGTTCGCTCCAGGGCCGACGGCCACACCATCCTGATCGGCAACCCGGGACCGAACGCGATCGCCTACAGCATCTTCAAGAACCTCACCTACAAGCCGGACCAGCTCCAGCCGGTTACCAACATGATCCGGATTCCCAACATCGTGTCGGCGCATCCGAAGACCGGCATCAAATCGGTCACTGATCTGATCGCCTATCTGAAGGCCAATCCGGACAAGCTGAGCTATGCTTCCTCCGGTGTCGGCCAGAGCCCTCACCTCACCGGCGCCTGGTTCCTCCAGCTCACCGGACTGAAGATGACGCACATCCCGTTTCGCGGCGCAGGTCCCGCGCTCCAGGCGGCACTCGCCGGCGACATCCAGATCCTGTTCGACAATCTCTATCCAAGCCTGCCGCAGGTGCAGAACGGCACGCTCAACGGCCTCTGCGTCACCACGACAGAGCGCAGCGAACTCGCGCCGAACCTGCCGACCATGCGCGAGAGCGCGCCGGAGCTTGCGAATTTCGACGTGTCCTCGTGGTTCTCGGTATTTCTGCCGAAGGGCGTCCCCGCGCCCGTGCTCGAGGCGCTTAATCTCCAGGTCAAGGCGATGCTTGAGCGCGACGACATCAAGAAGCAGATCGCCGCCATGGGTGCGCGCGCCGATTATGGCACGCCAGAGCAGTTCGCCGCCTTCGTGAACGACGAGACGAAGAAATTCGCCGGCATCATCCAGAAGGAAGGTCTGCAGATGGACGTGCAGTAGGTCGCTGGCCCGCCACATGGCCCGACCGGACGTGCCGGCGCGACGCTTGCACAGACAGTCCCAGAATGTCTCTTGACTTAGAGCGCGCTCAAACTCGTAGTTTCCGTGCGTCGTGATGAGAGACAGGCATGAAGATCGGCGAACTTGCAAGGCGTTCCGGACTCACGGCCCATACAATCCGCTACTACGAGCGGATCGGGCTGTTGCCTTACGCCGACCGGGATCGATCCAGCCGACGTGACTACGACGCCTCGATCCTTGTCTGGATCGAGTTTCTCGGCCGCCTGAAGACAACAGGCATGCCGATCCGGGACATGCTGCTTTACGCGGAACTGCGAGATCGAGGCAGCGGCACCGAGGCCCAGCGGCGCGCGCTGCTGGAGCGACATCGCGAAAGCGTGCGTGCCCACGTCGACGAACTGAATGCCTGTCTTCTCGTCCTCGACACCAAGATCGGCGGTTATGCCGAAACGGAACAGAGGATGAAGGATTATGATGCAACACTTCCCGAACGCCGGCGAAAGCCGGTTGGAGCGCGGTCGGCGCGCACTCGCTGAGATCGACGGAGAGGCCGGCCACAAGGTCGTCGCGGCGCTTGGCGACATCGCTCCAGACTTCGCCACCTATGTATTGGAGTTTCCATTTGGCGACATCTACTCACGGCCCGGGCTCGACCTCCGTTCGCGCGAAATCGCAACGATCGCAGCGCTGGCGGCCATGGGGAACGCCGCACCTCAGCTCAAGGTGCATATCGAGGCAGGCCTGAATGTCGGGCTCGGCCGCGAGGAGATCATCGAGATCCTCATTCAGATGGCCGTCTATGCCGGCTTCCCGGCTGCCCTCAACGGCCTGTTCGCAGCGAAGGAGGTCTTCGCGCAAAGAGCTGAGGACGGACCGGAGCCGAAAGCCTGAGGCTCGACCTTCCATCTCGTGATTCCGGGTCAGGTCCTTCGAACCATCACGGAATGACGACATCCAACAAAAACCCCGCGGCTCGCGCCGCGGGGTCATTGTCTGGGTCGTTTGCGCCGCTCAGTGCGCCAGGATCGCCAGCAGTAGCAGGGCCACGATATTGGTGATCTTGATCATCGGGTTCACCGCAGGGCCCGCCGTGTCCTTGTAGGGATCGCCGACGGTATCACCGGTCACCGCGGATTTGTGGGCATCAGAGCCCTTGCCGCCGAAGTGACCGTCCTCGATGTACTTCTTGGCGTTGTCCCAGGCGCCGCCGCCCGAGGTCATGGAGATCGCGACGAACAGGCCTGTCACGATCACGCCGAGCAGCATGGCGCCGACGGCCGAGAACGCCGCCGACTTGCCGGCTGCACCACCGCCCGCGATCGCGTAGATCACGAAATAGACGACGACGGGCGACAAAACCGGCAGCAGCGAGGGAATGATCATCTCCTTGATCGCGGCGCGCGTCAGCAGGTCGACCGCCTTACCGTAATCAGGCTTGTCGGTGCCTTGCATGATGCCCGGCTTCTCGCGGAACTGGCGCCGCACCTCCTCGACGATCGCGCCGGCCGCACGGCCGACCGCGGTCATACCCATCGCGCCGAACAGATACGGCAGCAATCCGCCGAACAGGAGGCCGACCACGACATAGGGGTTGTTCAGCGAGAAGTCCGGATTGACGCCGGCGAAGTAGGCGTGATGCGCGCTGTCTGCAACGAAGAACTTGAGGTCCTGGTTGTAGGCCGCGAACAGCACGAGAGCGCCGAGACCGGCAGAGCCGATCGCATAACCCTTCGTCACCGCCTTGGTGGTGTTGCCTACCGCGTCGAGCGCGTCGGTCGACTTGCGCACTTCCTTCGGCAGGCCCGCCATTTCGGCGATGCCGCCGGCGTTGTCGGTCACCGGGCCGAACGCGTCGAGCGCGACGACCATGCCGGCCAGCGCCAGCATGGTGGCGGTCGCGATCGCGATACCGAACAGGCCAGCGAGGCTATAGGTGACCAGGATGCCGGCGATGATGACGATCGCGGGCAGCGCGGTCGCTTCCATCGAGACGGCGAGGCCCTGGATCACGTTGGTGCCGTGACCTGTGACCGAAGCCTGGGCGATCGACTTCACAGGGCGATAGTCGGTGCCGGTGTAGTATTCGGTGATCCAGATGATCAGCGCGGTGACGACGAGGCCGACCACGCCGCATTCGAACAGCGCCATGCCGGTATAGTCGACGCCCTCGAGCTTGCCGAAGCCGATCAGGTAATAGATCACCACGGCGATGCCGATCAGCGACAGGATGCCGGTTGCGATCAGGCCCTTGTAGAGCGCGCCCATGATCGACTGGCTCGGCCCGAGCTTGACGAAGAAGGTGCCGATGATCGAGGTGATGATGCAGATGCCGCCGATCGCGAGCGGCAGCGTCATCATGTTGGCGAGGATCGGCGTCTTGGCGAAGAAGATCGCAGCCAGCACCATGGTGGCGACCGCGGTCACCGCATAGGTCTCGAACAGGTCGGCGGCCATGCCGGCGCAGTCACCGACGTTGTCTCCGACGTTGTCGGCGATGGTGGCCGGGTTGCGCGGATCATCCTCCGGGATGCCCGCTTCGACCTTGCCGACGAGATCGCCGCCGACGTCCGCACCCTTGGTGAAGATGCCGCCGCCGAGACGGGCGAAGATCGAGATCAGGGAAGCGCCGAAGCCGAGCGCGACCATCGCGTCGACCACGGTGCGGCTGTCGGGCGCAAGTTTGAGCGAATGCACCAGAAAGCCGAAATAGAGTGTCACGCCGAGTAGCGCGAGACCCGCGACCAACAGGCCGGTGATCGCGCCCGCCTTGAAGGCGAGCTCGAGGCCGCCGGCAAGCGACGTCGTCGCGGCCTGCGCGGTGCGCACATTGGCGCGGACCGAGACGTTCATGCCGATGAAACCTGCCGCTCCCGACAGGACGGCACCGATGGCAAAACCGATCGCGACATAGAGTCCGAGGAAATAGGCAAGCAGCACGAAGATGACGATGCCGACGAGACCGATCGTGGTGTATTGGCGCCGGAGATAGGCCTGTGCGCCTTCACGCACCGCCCCTGCAATTTCCTGCATGCGCGGCGACCCCGCATCCGCGCCCAATACCGAAGACGTCGCCCAAATCGCGTAGACGACGGAAAGCACTCCGCAGAGCACTATCAACCATAGAGCTGTCATGTGATTTTCTGCCTCGGATCCTTGATGTACCCCCGGCGCCTTTTATTGTCCGTCTCGCGGCGGCGCCTTGATTTTGAACAAGGCAGCCCCGGAGGGATTGCCCTAGTCGATCACAAGCTTGCCAAAATCAAATTGAGGGTGCAACGCCGGATAGGTGCGAAAAAGCCGATCTCGGCAAGTATTTAGAGCTCATCCTCTGCGCCTGGCCGCCGGCTTCGACATCACACCGGGGCGGCGACCGCTCCGCCAGGCGAGGCCAAGCCTCGGCTGCGCCCTAAGCTGCCGCCATCGCGGGATGACGCGATGATGACGCCAATTCCAAGGTCTGCCCGGAGGCCGTTCTGCGTCGGTTGAAGACCTTGACCTCGTAGACGCTGCCGCTCGCGCCGGCCTCCAGTGTCACCGACACCATCTGGTCGAGCGTGAGAGCGCCAAGCGGCACATCCTGATCGGGGAGGATCAGCGTCGCCAGTTCGCCAACGAACACGATCACAAGATGGCCATTCGCCATGTTGCTCTTCGCCAACAGGCGCAACTGGCTGTGATAAGGCTGCCGCGTCCAGGCTGCTGGCAGGTCGGGATCAACCACGACCTGGATGTTGTTGGTATGAGGATGCACCGTCAGCACCATCTTCGCCTGATCGGGCTTCCAGTGCACGGGCAGTGCTAGCATGGTTTTCCAGAGACAGTCGAACGCCGCACATTCGCCTGGCCTGCTATCATGGATCGCGCAGCCCAAGGTGGGCTCGCAATGTGAGCACCACGTGCCGGCGGGCTTGCCGAACGCGACCACGTTGTAGACCTTGCAGCAGAGCGTGCAGCTTCCGCACGCGCGCCCGGCAGCAGCCAGCGCCTCACTCACCCCCGAAACGGCCGCCGTCATCGAATCGCACCCATTGGCTGCCTTTGCATCAAAGGAGGCGATACATGTGTTGGCTGGCGCAGGGATTGCGACTCTAGAAATGACTGTAGGACAGACGCTTCAGGGCGAGTTCCTGGCCCTGCGCGTCCAGGAAGCGCGGCTGCCCATGACCCGTGACGATCGTGCCGATCGCCGTGACGGCCACGCCGGCGGCCCGCCCGGCGGCCATCAGCGCATCGCTTTGTGCCGGCGATACCGTGCACAGCACTTCGTAGTCGTCGCCCCCGGCAAGTAGCGTCTCAACACAAATGGCGTTGCGCGCGATCAGGTCGGCCGCCGCGGCTGAGAGCGGCACACGCGCCACATCGACGTTGGCAGAGGCGCCGGACGCTGCACAGAGTTTGGTCAGATCGCCGGCAAGCCCGTCCGACACGTCCATCGCTGCCGTCGCGTGGTCGCGCACGGCCTGCGCTAGCACATTGCGCGGTTGCGGAATGCGATAGCGTGAGATCAGTGATTCTCTTGCGGCGGGATCAGACGCAAGCGCCGCGGCAACCGTGCCGCCGGTAAGTACGTCGAGCCCGAGCGCGGCATCGCCGATCGTGCCCGTCACCAGGATAATATCGCCCGGCCGGGCGCCGGTGCGGCCGACCATCCGCCCCTTCGGCACGCGGCCGAAGGCGGTAATCGAGATCATCTGCGGTCCCGGCGTCGACACCGTGTCGCCGCCGAGCAGAGGGCATGCAAAGGCTCTTGTATCCTCGCCAAGCGCGTTCGCGAACGGCCCAAGCCAGGCATCCTCCTTGCTGCGTAACGCCAGTGTCAGCACGAAGCCGGCCGGCATCGCACCCTTCGCGGCGAGATCTGATAGATTCACCCGCAGCGCCTTGCGCGCGATGGTGTCGGGGGGATCGGTGGCAAGATAGTGCACGCCCTCGACCACGGCGTCGGTGGTGACGACGATGTCGTCACCGGACGCGGATAGGATCGCGGCATCGTCGACCAGACCGAACGCGCCGGGATCGATCGCCAGCGGCTTGAAATAGCGCGCGATGAGGGAGTCTTCGGCGGAAGGATTGTGCGGAGCGGTCATCGATGTCAGCTCCACACACAACTGTCATCGCCCGGCTTGACCGGGCGATCCAGTATTCCAGAGACAGTCATGTGAAATCGATAGGCTGCGGCGTACTGGATGCCCCGCCTTCGCGGGGCATGACACCGGGGTATGGGGCAGCTGCATCGCATCAGTTCACCGCCCTAAGCCCGCGCTATCCTCGCCCGAACTCATCACCGCGAAACTGGCGGCCGATCTGATCGAGCACGGCGTTGACCATGCCGGTCTCCTCGCGGTCGACGAAGGCATTGGCGACGTCGACATATTCGGACACGACGACGCGGCCCGGCACGTCCTTGCGGTGCTGAAGCTCATAGGCCCCTGCCCGCAACACTGCACGCAGGATCGCCTCGATTCGCTTCAAGGGCCAGCCCTTCGACAGCGCCTCGTCGATCAGGGGATCGAGCTTCTTCTGGTCGCGCACGACGCCGGAAACGACGTCGCGGAAGAACGCCGCTTCCGCCGGCAGGTAGGTTTCGCCCTCGACTTCGTTGCCGAGCCAGTGGCTTTCGAACTCCGCAAAGATGTCGTTGATGCCGGCGCCGGCAATGTCCATCTGGTACAGCGCCTGAACGGCAGCAAGCCGCGCCGCACCGCGACGGTTCGCTTTCTTCTCGGCAACGCCCGCTGGTTTCCTGATGTCAGCCATGGCTCAGGCCCGCGCCAGGCGGCGCTTGATGCGCAGCATCGCAAGCGCTGCGCGTGCGGCATCGCCGCCCTTGTTGAGCTCGCTGGCGCGCGCCCGCGCCCACGCCTGGTCTTCGTTGTTGACGGTGAGGATGCCGTTGCCGAGCGGAAGCTTGCGCGCCACCGCAAGGTCCATCAGCGCGCGCGAGGATTCCTGCGAGACGATCTCGAAATGAATGGTGTCGCCGCGGATCACACAGCCGAGCGCGATCACGGCATCATAGGGCTTGCCGTTCGCCGCAGCCGCATCGACCGCAATCGCGACCGCAGCCGGGATCTCGAGCGCGCCGGGAACCGTGATCACGTCATGGGTCAGGCCGGCCGCTTTCAGTTCTGTGACCGCGCCGTCCAGAAGCGCGTCCTGGAGGTCGTCATAGAACCGCGCTTCGACAACGAGCGCACGCGCGCCGGAAATGTCGGTCTGGTCCTTCAGGGGTGCGCGTCGCGCGTCAGCCATCGTCTCAATCCGTTTACTGGGTCGGCCGTTATGTAGTCACCGCAGGCGTGTAAGCCAAGTTTTAAAGCGCAAATCCGGCTTCGCCGGTCACTTCATTTCCGTTAGCCGCGCCGCGTAGCGGGCCATCAGGTCGACCTCGATATTGACCTCAGTGCCCGCCTTCCAGCCGCCGATCGTCGTGACTTCCAGCGTATGCGGAATGATCAGCACCGAAAAGGCGGTGTCCTTCACCGTATTGACCGTGAGCGAGACGCCATCGAGCGTGATCGAGCCCTTGGTGGCGATGAAGCGCGCCAGCTCGCGCGTCGTGGAGAGCTCGAAGCGCGCCATGTCGGGCAGGTCCTCACGGCTGACGATGGTGGCGATGCCGTCGGCATGGCCGGCGACGATGTGGCCACCGAGCTCGTCGCCGATCTTGAGCGCCCGCTCGAGGTTGAGCTTCGTACCGAGCTTCCAGTGCTTGGCCGTCGTCAGCGCCAGCGTCTCGGCGGCAGCATCGACGTCGTACCAGGTCCTTTGAGTAGAATCCTTGCCATCAGCGACGCCGGAAGCAACCACGGTGAGGCAGACGCCGTTGCTGGCGATCGAGGCGCCATCGGCGATGGTGGTCTGGTCGTAGCTGCAAGCGATGCGCAGGCGGTGCAATTGCCCCTGCGCCACGGGCGTGAAGCTGACGATCTCGCCGATATCGGTGACAATGCCGGTGAACATATTAGGCGCGCTCGTAGATGGTGAGAGTATCCTGGCCGAATGTCTCGCTAGCATGAACCTTGTAGGCCTGCGACTGCGTGATTTTCGACAGGGGCAATGCATCGAGCGCATCGACCCCACCAGCGCCCACCTCTTCCGCGCCGCGGAACAGCCAGATCTCGTCGACGAGGTCGGCTGACACGAACGAAGCCGCAACGTGGCTGCCACCCTCGACCATGAGCCGCGTGATGCCCTTCTCGGCGAGACGATGCAGAACAGCCGGAAGATCGAGCCCGGTAGCACTTCCGGGCGGCACACGCATGATTTGCGCGCCAGCGGCGCCGAGACGTGTCGCGGCGGCTGCTTCCGCAAGCTCGGAAGCGATCACCCAGAGCGGCAACTCGCGTGCAGAACGAACAAGCTGGCTGGATGCCGGAATTCGCAAATTCTGGTCGAGCACCACACGCACCGGCGAACGCGCCGCCATGCCCGGCAGGCGGCAATTGAGCTGCGGATTGTCAGCCAGTACCGTACCGATGCCGACCAGGATGGCATCGTTTTGCGCGCGCAACAGATGCACGCGATCGCGCACGGCCTCGCCGGTGATCGCGAGCGGCCGGCCGCCGGCCGCGCCGATCTTGCCGTCGGGCGAGACCGCGAGCTTCAGGATCACATGCGGACGCTTGTCCCTGATGCGGCGGAAATGGCCGGCATGGTCGAACGCCGCCTCTGCGGCACATAGGCCAACATCCACGGTGATGCCGGCAGCGCGCAGCCGCGCATGGCCCTGCCCCGCCACTTCAGGATTGGGATCCTCGATCGCCGCCACCACGCGCTTGATGCCGGCCGCGATCACCGCGTCGGCGCAAGGCGGCGACTTGCCGAAATGCGAGCAGGGTTCGAGCGTGACGTAGAGCGTGGCGCCGCGCGCCGCCTCGCCCGCCCGCCGCAATGCTTCAGGCTCGGCATGCGGCCGTCCGCCTGGCTGCGTCCAGCCGCGGCCGACGATGACGCCGTCCTTGACAATGACAGCGCCCACGGCGGGATTGGGCCAAACGCTGCCCCGCCCGCGCCGACCGAGCGCCAGCGCCAGCTGCATGAACCGGCGATCGACGTCCTTGGACTCGCGGATCCTCGCGGCGAACTGATCCTCCAGGATGCGGAAGATCATTTGCGGATCGCGGCGAGCCGCGCTTCCTCCTCACCGGAGAGCTCGCCGAGTACCTCGGCGAAATCCTTGGCTTCGCGGAAATTGCGGTAGACGGAGGCGAAGCGCACATAGGCGACGTCGTCGAGCGTACGCAGATGCTCCATCACGGTCTCGCCGATCACCTCGGAGGAGATCTCGGCCTCGCCGCCGGTCTCGAGCTCACGCACGATGGTGGAGACCATCTTCTCCACCCTTTCAGGATCGACCTGCCGCTTGCGAAGCGAGATCTGCACCGAGCGCATCAGCTTGTCGCGATCGAACGGCACGCGGCGGCCGTTGCGCTTGATCACCGTGAGCTCGCGCAGCTGCACGCGCTCGAAGGTGGTGAAGCGGAAATTGCAGGCGACGCACACGCGCCGCCTGCGGATCACGGAAGAATCCTCGGTCGGACGCGAGTCCTTTACCTGCGTATCGAGACTGTTGCAGTTCGGGCAGCGCATCCTTGGGACCCAGCCTTACTGATAGATCGGGAACCGGTCGGTGAGCGCCTTGACCCGCTCCTTGATCGCGGCCTCGACCAGCGGTGCCTTGCCGTCGTCGGACTGTGCGATCGCGTTGAGGACCTCGGCGATCATGCCGCCGACCTGCTGGAATTCGGCGACACCGAAGCCACGGGTCGTCGCCGCGGGCGTACCGAGACGCAGGCCCGAGGTGACGAACGGCTTTTCGGGGTCGAACGGAATGCCGTTCTTGTTGCAGGTGATGGCGGCGCGGACCAGCGCCTTCTCCGAGACGTTGCCCTTCAGGCCCTTCGGCCGAAGGTCAACCAGCATCAGATGGTTATCGGTGCCGCCGGAGACAATGTCGAAGCCGTGGCTCTTCATCGCCTCGGCCAGCGCCTTGGCGTTCTCGACGACGTTCTTCGCATAGACCTTGAAATCAGGACGCAGCGCCTCGCCGAAGGCAACCGCCTTCGCTGCGATCACGTGCATCAGCGGGCCGCCCTGCAGGCCCGGGAAGATCGCCGAGTTGAGCTTCTTGGCGAGCACCTCGTCATTGCTGAGGATCAGGCCGCCGCGCGGACCGCGCAGCGATTTGTGCGTCGTCGTGGTGGTGACGTGGGCATGAGGCACGGGCGAGGCATGCACGCCGCCGGCCACGAGGCCCGCGAAATGCGCCATGTCGACCAGCAGATAAGCGCCGACAGAGTCCGCGATCTCGCGGAAGCGCTTGAAATCCCATGCACGCGAATAGGCCGAGCCGCCGGCCACGATCAGCTTCGGCTTGACCTCTTCGGCCTGCTTCTGGACCGCGTCCATGTCGATGATCTGGTCCTCGCGGCGCACGGTGTAGTGCGAGGCCTTGAACCACTTGCCGCTCATGTTGACGGGCGAGCCGTGGGTGAGATGGCCGCCAGCCGCGAGGTCGAGACCCATGAAGGTGTCGCCGGGCTGGAGCAGCGCCAGGAACACCGCCTGGTTCATCTGGCTGCCCGAGTTCGGCTGCACATTGGCGAAGCCAGCGCCGAACAGTTTCTTGGCGCGATCGATCGCGAGGTTCTCGGCGACGTCGACCCACTCACAACCGCCGTAGTAGCGCGCGCCCGGATAACCCTCTGCGTACTTGTTGGTCATCACCGAACCCTGCGCTTCCAGCACGGCCCGGCTGACGATGTTCTCGGAGGCGATCAGCTCGACTTCATGGCGCTGCCGGCTGAGCTCGCCCTTGATGGCGGCGGCGATTTCCGGGTCGGCCTGCTCGAGCGAGGCGGTGAAAAACGAATCGGGCGCATTGGCGGTCTTGGCTGACGTCATCGGCGAATATCTCCACCGCCGCAGCCCTGCGGCGGGCTACGGTCGGTCTGGTGTGGCGGTCGGAAGCAGGCGCGACTTACCACATCGCCCCGTCCCGGCCAAGCATTTGCGGGTCGGGTACAGGAATTATGCCAGATATGGTGGGAATCGGAGGATTTACCCCCGCAAGCCTACGGGACTCTTCGGCGCAGACGCGCGGACTCGACCGCCCCATCCTTAACGAACCGGCCGATGGTCAAATGGGCCCGGCACCATCGAGCTCGCCGGATCCGTCAGCCCTCCCGGGCCGCTTGGTCTACAGGCCGGTATACCCGGCCTTCACGGGGTCCACGCTGCCGTCGAGCTGGCGCAAATAGGTCAGACCGCAGACCGTCAACCTGTGAGTGTCCTTTTCGCCGGCTTCCATCAGGGTGTTGAGGTAATTGGTCACCTTTTCCCGCGCTTCTTCGCTCGCTGCCGCGGTGCGGTTGGCGAGCAGGTCATAGGTCTTCATGATGCGGTCGATGGCAGCTTCCATGGCACCCTCTGGCTGTTTTGAATTTTGGGAGTCTTGATCAGGCAACCGCTCTGGCCTCGCCCTGCGCCTCGAAGCGCACGATCGCCTTGTTGGCGAGCCTGATCTTGTTGAATTCGCCGTGCTGGAACAGCTTTACGAGGATCTCGAGCAGGCGTTCATTGGTGACGAGCGTGTCGGGGATCGCGCCAGAGCGGCGCAGGTAATTCGCGGCGATGGCATAGGCATCGCTCACGAGTTCGACGTTCATAGTCTGCAACCCGCGCTCGACCAGCATCGTGTCCCTCCGATCCAGAGAGACAACTGCGGCGCGAGGACCCGGTTCCACCTGTCAGGCAGATTTTTTCGCAACCGCGAAAAGACGGCAAAACGCGCCGGTCCGGGACAAGCCAGGCCGGCGCGCTGGGGGAAGTCAGGCACGTCAGGAAAGGCACACCGGTCTTGTTGCGGGCCGGCTTGTCCTTGATCCCGTTTGGAACTCAGAGCCGATACAGGATCTGGTCGGTCCAGAACCGTTCGAGACGGTGCAGCGACTTGTTGAGGGTCGAGAACTCCTCGCCGGAGATGCCACCGACCTGCTCCACGGTCTTGACGTGCTTCTGGTAGAGCGAGTCGACGATACGGCGGACTTCCTGGCCCTGCGGCGTCAGGCGGATGCGCACCGAGCGGCGATCAACGCGCGAGCGCTGATGGTCGAGGAAGCCGAGCTCGACGAGCTTCTTCAGATTGTAGGAGACGTTGGAGCCGAGATAGTAACCGCGCGTGCGCAGCTCGCCCGCGGTCAGCTCCTTGTCGCCGATGTTGTAGAGCAGGAGTGCCTGCACGGAATTGATGTCGGCGCGGCCACGACGATCGAACTCGTCCTTGATCACGTCGAGGAGCCGGCGATGCAGCCGCTCCACCAGAGTCAAAGCTTCCAGATAGAGCGACTGCACCGAACCCTGCGGGCCGGAAACGCGCTCTGCGGTATCTGCCGCAGTTGCGACGGCTTTCATCATGACACTTCCCCTGTTGTCGTTTTTATCGACACTTATTCGACGAAACTTGTGTCCCGTCTGATAGGTGCAACTTAAGGGGAGGCGTTTGAAGATCGGCTTAAATAAGAGAATAAAGAGATCATGAATTTAAGACAGTGAATTGCGGATTAAGCTTGTGCCACAAGCACTTTTCGCAACCGTCTGTTGACCGTCGCAAGGTCCTGTTCACCCTCCGTCCGGCCCTCCTGTCACATTCCAGAACAGCCCCGCCCCGTTTCGAAACGCACGCGTAAGAGCTGTGGCTGAAACCGCTAAGTCAACGAAAACTTACCTCGAATTTGAGGCAACCAGTGGTCAACCAAGTCACCACGAACGCACTCTCGTGTCCCGGACAAGCGCAGCGAAGCGGAGCGCCGATCCGGGACCCAGAAAGCCACAGACGAGATCGTGCAAAGATGGGCCACGGCTCTGCAACGCATCACGCCGCAAGTGCGTCCGGGGCACGAGAAATAGCCTGCGCTACGGCGGCCGTTCGCGCGCGGCCATCCAGGCGAGCGCGAGATAGGCGGCGAGCATAAAGGCTTCGACACCGACCACGATCAGGCTGCCACCATAGATGCCCGGGAACATCAACTCGATCACCGCCATCGAGACCACGGTCGTCAGCCACACCACCGCGCCCCAGGGCGTGGCCAGCCACAGGCCGACGGCGGCGACGAGCTCGATGACGGCGAAGTAGATGGTCGAGGCCTGCCAGGCCATCGACTGGTTCTCGAACGCCTCGTCCTCGCCGCCGACGAAGCCCGTCACCTGCGCCCAGTGATAAAGACCCTTGAGGATCGACAGCAGCGCCATCACCCGCAGGAACAACACCAGCCGGCGTGTCCAGACATTGTCGTCGGACTCAGGCCTCTCCGACGAGATCGCCGCCACCGACATCGCGCTGTCTCGCGCATTGTCTCTGACGGCGTCCCTGGCATTGGCGCTGTCGCGGGACGCATCGCGGGTGGAAATCTCGGACATGCCCCCTTCTGGCTGGTTCGCCCCGCAAAATCAATCGGCTGCCATCATCTTGCGGGAGGTCAAGCCGCGGTGACGGGAACCATGCGAACTGGTATAAGAATAATTCCAGCCGGGAGAAGAGTAATGGCGATCAAATACGGACGTCCGATCGAATTGCGCGAGGTCGCGCGCGGGACGGGTGCACCGGTGCCCCACGCCCTCGATCTGACCGTCCGCCCGCGCCGCAACCGCAAGGCCGAATGGGCCCGGCGCATGGTGCGAGAGAACGTGCTTACGACGGATGATCTGATCTGGCCGCTGTTCCTGATCGACGGCAACAACAAGCGCGAGCCCGTCGCCTCGATGCCCGGCGTCGATCGCCTCAGCGTCGACCAGGCCGTGCGCGAGGCCGAGCGTGCGATGAAGCTGACCATCCCCTGCCTCGCGCTGTTTCCCTACACCGACCCGTCCTTGCGCGACGAGGAAGGCTCGGAAGCGACCAACCCGAACAATCTGGTCTGCCGGGCGGTGCGCGCAATCAAGAAGGAGTTTCCCGAAATCGGCGTTCTCTGCGACGTCGCGCTCGATCCCTTCACCAGCCACGGCCATGACGGGCTAATCTCCGACGGCAAGATTCTGAACGACGAAACGGTCGCGGTGCTGGTGCGCCAGGCGCTGGTGCAGGCCGAAGCCGGCTGCGACATCATCGCACCCTCGGACATGATGGACGGCCGCGTCGCCGCGATCCGCGAAGGATTGGATCATTCCGGTCTGCTCGACGTGCAGATCATGGCCTACGCGGCCAAATACGCCTCCGCCTTCTACGGCCCGTTCCGCGACGCCATCGGCTCGGCCAAGACGCTGACCGGCGACAAGCGCACCTACCAGATGGACAGCGCCAACACCGACGAAGCGCTGCGCGAGGTCGAGCTCGACATCGCGGAGGGCGCCGACATGGTGATGGTGAAGCCCGGCATGCCCTATCTCGACGTGGTCCGCCGCGTGAAGGACACGTTCGCGATGCCGACTTTCGCCTACCAGGTCTCGGGCGAATACGCGATGATTGCGGCCGCCGCGAACAATGGTTGGCTCGACGGAGAACGCGCCATGATGGAGAGCCTGCTCGCCTTCAAGCGCGCCGGCGCCGACGGCGTGCTCAGCTATTTTGCGCCGAAGGCAGCCGAGAAGCTGCGCAGCCAGGGATGAGTTGCCCTCGGGTGGGCAAAGCGCAAGCGTGCCCACCAATCCCAGCCAACGAGCGCTGAACGATTTTGGGCACGGCGCGGCCCCCTTACGTCACTCAATCCGCCGCTTGCGCCGCAGGCCGAGGCCCACACAACGGACGGAGCGCGTCGCGTTGCTCGCGCGATAACACCGTGACTGCAAAGATCGGCTCGTGCGTCTCCCGCTTGAAGAATGGATGCGGCCACGTCTTCCCGCGCACCTTCCACGCCAGCACCTTGCCGATAACGCGCAGGAGAAGAGAAAGGTTAAGTCCCGTCGAGCCCGCCGGCGGCTCGCCCACCGCATACTTGCCGAGAATGGCGCCGATTGGCGCGCCGGCGACATCGTCAACGGCCGGCGTGCCGCCGTCGAACGCCTGCGCGATGATGCCGACAAAGGGAACGGTCGGCGAGACCGTGTTGCCGACCGGCGTGTTGCAGCAGCTTGCATACCACCGGTAGAGGCCTTTCGGGCTCAGTCGCACCCCCGCGATCCGGTTCTGTCCCTCTACAAAGCAGAGCGTCGACGGCGCGACCTGGACAATGTCGCTGCCGCCGCCCGCATTCAGCAGATCGGCGCGGCCGAGCTGATGCGCGAAAGCCTGGCAGTCGTCGCAGTAGCAGACCACGCGATTGACCGTCCGTGGCGACACCCGCGTGACCACGGCGCGGACGGCGCCGCAGCGGCAATGCAGCTCGACCTGACCACCCATGAAAATCGTCCTGTCCGGGGCCGGCATTGTGCCCTCCCCCCCTGCAGCATGGTGCAAATGATGGACCGCGCAAGCATCGCCGGCCGTCGAATCGCCGGAATATTTTGCAGGATCGACCGCCCGACAGCCTTGGCGTGTGGCCGGGTGGTTCCCATGTGCTGCCGGGTGAGAGATCCGAAAGCGGAAGGGAAGCTCATGTCCTACTCGGGTTCGCCAAATGACAGCGGCGTCTGGCGCAATGGCGGCGGCGTGCAGCCGCATGCCTATGATCCCTATTTGCATCCGGAATTGTTCCGCGGCGTCTCGACCCGGCGCGCATTCGCGTTCCTGATCGACATGGTCGTGATCTCCGTTCCGGTCATCCTCGGCTACATCTTCATCGCCCTGTTCGGCGCGGTGACGCTCGGCATCGGCTGGGCGCTGTTCTGGCTGGCCTGGCCTGCCTCCGTGATCTGGGCCATCGTCTATTACGGCGCCTGCATCGGCGGCCCCTCCTCGGCGACGGTCGGGATGCGGATCATGGACCTGGAGTTGCGCACCTGGTACGGCGCGCCCGGCTACTTTGTCCTCGGCGCCACCCATGCCGTGCTGTTCTGGGTGACGGTCTCGTTCCTGTCGCCATTCGTAGTGCTGGTCGGCCTGTTCAATGGCCGCCGTCGGCTGCTGCACGATTTCGTGCTGGGAACGGTCGTGATCAACAATTCCGTTCGCGCACCCGTGCCTCAGACGGCAAGGACCTATTGAGAATCTGGCGATCAAGAACCTACTAACCCGGAGCGGCTAAGCTGACCGACCAAACCTGCCGAGCAGACCGATTGACCCGGGGCCTTCGTAGCGCGATGCTGATACCCACTTCGGAGGCCCACGACGTCCCTTGACCCAGCACTCGCGCGACACCCCCCAATTTTACCTCACGGCGCCGTCCCCTTGCCCGTATCTGCCGGGCCGGCATGAGCGCAAGGTGTTCACGCACCTCGTGGGTGACCGCGCCGGCGATCTCAACGATCTCCTGACCCATGGCGGGTTCCGCCGCAGCCAGTCGATCGCCTACCGTCCGGCTTGCGATCAGTGTCGCGCCTGTGTCTCGGTCCGGGTCGTCGCCAACGAGTTCCGCCCGTCCCGCAACTTCCGCAAGGTGATGGCGCGCAACGCCGACATCGTCGGCGAGCAACGCAGCGCCGTGCCGACCTCCGAGCAATATTCGGTGTTTCGTGCCTATCTGGACGCCCGCCACCGCCATGGCGGGATGGCGGACATGACGGTGCTCGACTACGCCATGATGGTCGAGGACAGCCATGTCGAGACCCGCATCATCGAGTATCGCAAGCGTGGTCCCGATAGCGGCCTCACCGGCCGCGGCGAGGAGCTGATCGCGGTCGCGCTGACCGACGTGCTCAGCGACGGCCTGTCGATGGTCTATTCGTTCTTCGATCCCAACCAGGTCAGCCGCTCGATGGGCACCTTCATGATCCTGGATCACATCGCCCGTGCACGGCGCCAGGGCCTGCCTTACGTCTATCTCGGCTACTGGATCGAGGGCTCGAAGAAGATGGACTACAAGGCCCGCTTCCTGCCGCAGCAGCGCCTCGCGCCCTCGGGCTGGCTGCGGATCGACGCGCAAGGCGATGCAACGTCTGAGCCGCAGGATTAGCCTTCTGTCATGCCCCGCCTAGCTGCGCAATTGCGCACGGGGGGCGGGGCATCCAGTACGCCGCGGCCTCTCGGCTTAATCAGAACCGTTTCTGGAATAATGGATCGCCCGGTTGAACCGGGCGATGATAGCTACGTGGTGGCAACATCACCCGAACAGCGTATCGGCCAGCAGCTTCAAATTCAAAATCACGATCACGCCCGCGACGATCCACGCGACCGCAGCAACGTACGGCGCAATCGCGAACTGCCCCATCTTGCGGCGGTCGGAGACGAAGCGGACCAGCGGGATGACGGCGAAGGGCAACTGCATCGACAGCACGACCTGGCTGAACACCAAGAGATCGGCCGTGCCGCGCTCGCCATAGATCGCGGTGACGACGATCACCGGAACGATCGCAATGCCGCGCGTCAAGAGGCGGCGCGCCCAGCTCGGCAGGCGCAAGTCGAGGAACCCCTCCATCACGATCTGACCGGCCAGCGTTGCCGTTACCGTCGAGTTCAGGCCTGAGGCGAGCAGCGCCACCGCGAACAGCGTCGAGGCGATGCCGAGGCCGAGCAGCGGCGACAGCAGCTCGAAGGCCTGGCCGATCTCGGCGACGTCGGAATGACCTCTGGTGTGGAAGGTCGCTGCCGCGACGACGAGGATCGCGGCGTTGACGAACAGCGCAAGCATCAGCGCGATCGTGGAATCCGTCGTCGCCCATTTGATCGCTTCGCGGCGGCCCTCGTGGTTGCGCGCATAGGCGCGCGTCTGCACGATCGAGGAATGCAGATAGAGATTATGCGGCATAACGGTCGCACCGATGATGCCGATCGCGATGTAGAGCATCTCGGAATTGGTGAAGATCTCGCTCTTCGGCGCAAAGCCGCGCAACACCTCCGCGACCGGCGGCGCAGCAGCAACGATCTGGATTGCGAAGCAGACCGCGATCACGGCGAGCAGCGCCATGACGAAGGCCTCGAGGAAGCGGAAGCCGCGGTTCATCAGGAGCAGCAGCAGGAAGGCATCGAGCGCGGCGATCAGCGCGCCGCCGATCAGCGGAATGCCGAACAGAAGTTTCAGCGCGATCGCAGTGCCGATGACCTCGGCGAGATCGCAGGCGATGATTGCCGCTTCGCAGGCGAGCCAGAGCAGGAAGTTCACCGCCGGCGAATAGGTCGCGCGGCAGGCCTGCGCGAGGTCGCGGTCGGTGACGATGCCGAGCCGCGCCGCCAGCGACTGCAGCAGGATCGCCATCAGGTTCGAGAGCAGGATGACCGAGAGCAGCGTGTAGCCGAACTTCGACCCGCCGGCGAGGTCCGTCGCCCAATTGCCGGGATCCATGTAACCGACCGAGACCATGTAGCCCGGGCCCACGAAGGCGAGCAGCCGCCGCCACCACGCTCCCGCCGTCGGGATGGTCACCGTGGCGTTCACCTCCGGCAGGCTCTTGGTCGCGGGCGCATCATCGCGCCAACCAGCGGCCGAGGCTTCTGTCAGGTCCTGGGTCAGATCGGGCGATCGGGCATCCATGGGGCGACAATACCGGAGTCGATCCTTATTGCAACTCATTTGCAACTGCATCTGGCCGCATCGGTTCCCGCGGCCAGCCCCCCTGTGCCCAACCCTGTCGGGAAGCGGGTGGGTTTGATCGCTCCCGGAAGTAGATACTGGCGCCAATCCGACTTTGCAGGAAATGCGCCATGTCAAATGCCCCTCGCCTCCCCGACACTTTCAACCGGCTCGCCTGGTCCAATCTTGCAGCCCAGTCGGCCGAGCAGATCGCGCTGGCCGCGGCCCCCATCGTCGCCGTGTTGACGCTGGGCGTCGCCGAGGGCCAGACCGGCCTGCTCCAGACCGCCCTCACCCTGCCCTTCGTGCTGTTCGCGATTCCCGCCGGCCTGCTCGCTGACCGCATCTCCCGCCGCTTGCTGATGGCAGGTGCCGAGGCGCTACGCGCTGGGGCGCTGGCAGCAATCGTACTGCTGCTCGCGTTCGGCGCACTCAATCTGCCGCTGCTGGCGCTGCTCGGCTTTGCCGCCGTCTGCGGCACCGTGGTCTACAGCGTCGCCGCACCGGCGCTGGTGCCCTCGCTGGTGAGCGCGGAGCTGCTGCCGGCTGCGAATGCCCGCATCGAGCTTGCGCGCACCATCGCCTTTGCAAGCGGTCCTGCGCTCGGCGGCGCACTGGTGGGATGGTGGGGCGCGAGCCCGGCCTTCGGCTTTGCCGCGGCGCTCTCGGCGATCGCCGTGGTGCTGCTCTCCGGCCTCTACGAGCCCGTGCGTGCGCCTACCCCGCGACGCCATCCGTTCCAAGACATTCGCGAGGGCGCCGGTTTCGTCTTCCATCATCCGCTGCTGCGGCCGGTGTTTATCACCCAGTTCATCTTCAACACCGGTTGGTTCCTGCAGATCGCGGTGTTCGTGCCCTACGCGGTGCGTCATCTCGGCCTGACCGCCGCCGGTGTCGGCACCGTGCTGACGATGTACGGCGTCGGCATGGTGATCGGCGCGCTGTTCGCCACGCGCGTGATGAAGCGCATCGCCTTCGGCACCGTGGTCGGCCTCGGTCCGGTTACCGGCTTCGTCGCCGCTGCAGTGATGGCGCTGACGGTTCTGGTGCCCTCGCCCTGGCTTGCGGGCTTGAGCTTCTTCCTGCTCGGCGTCGGGCCGATCCTCTGGGTGATCTCGACCACGACGCTGCGCCAGTCGGTGACGCCGCCGCGCCTGCTCGGTCGCGTCTCCGCCATCAACATCATGAGCTACGGCGCCCGCCCGGTCGGCTCGGCGCTCGGCGCCATTGTCGGCGGATTCTACGGTGCCGAAGCATGCCTCTATCTCGCGGCCGCCGTGTTCGGCGTGCAGGCGCTGGTGATCTGGATGTCGCCCGCGGTGGCCCTCGACCAACAACCTGACATGGTCGGGGACGAAGCCGCGGCGCAGTGCTAGTTGGCCAGATAGCGCTCGTAGCTCCCCGTTACCGGCTCGCTCGCGTCGACTTCAGGGTCGAGTGTATAGAGATCCTGCGCGCGGCCGATGCCGCGCAGCGCGTAACGGCCGGTGGAGACGAGGTAGCGGCGGCCGGCGGCATCGAGGCCCTTGTAGAACTCAGCTGACGCCAGCAGTTCGCGATCGACCGAACGACTCATCGAAGCGATCCGGCTGACCTCGTTCACGGTCGGCCCCACCACGGTGAAATCGAGCCGATCCTCGCTGCCGATATTGCCGTAAAAGACCTCACCTACATGCAGGCCGATATAGGCCGACGTGATGGGACGGCCCTCCGCTGCCCGGCGTGCGTTCAACGCCGCGACGTTCTGGCGGAACAGATGCTCGGCCCGCAGCGCGGCCCGCCGCGCGTCCGCCATGTCCTCTCCCCAGAACATCGCCAGCACGCCGTCGCCGATCAGCTTCAGCACGTCGCCGCCGGCCTCGTGGATCGCATCGATCACGGCCTGGGCATAATCATTGAGGAACGGGATGATCTCGTCCGGGCCGATGCTCTCGCTAATTCCGGTCGAGCCGCGCAGGTCCGAATACCAGAGCACGGCCTTGATGCGCTCGGTGACACCGCGCGAGATGCGCCCGCGCAGCACCTGCTCGGAGGCATCGCGCCCGAGATAGACCCGCCCCAGAGTCCGCACGATGTCGACCTGCTGCGCCGATTTGATCGCAAGCCCCAGCACCGGCACGAGATCGCGTAGCGCGGCGAGCTCGGCTTCGGTAAAGCCATCGTCGCGCCGCGTCGTCCAGTAAGAGTAGAGGCAATCCATCTGCCCGAGCGCACCACTCTCGCCGAAGCGGTGCACGAAGGCCAGGAAATGGCGGTGACCGTTTTCGGCGAGCTCGCCGATCTGCGAAAAATCAAGCGAGGGCGCGTCGGCAAGATCGATTACCATCTCGTCGTGACCATGCTCGAGCAGATGATAGAACACCGAGCGGCGCCAGTTCTTGGCCGCATCACCCTCCGCCGTCGAGCCGTATTCGTGGACGTCGCTCTCGTTGGACGGCGTGTCGCTCCAGCGGAAAGCGCGACCCTCGTAGATCGGATGCAGCGTATCGATGACGACGAGCCCGCGCGAGAGTTCCAGCCCCTCGGCGCGGCAGCGCTCGCAGAAACCGCGCAGGAGCTCGGGTTCAGGAAGGCCGGTGAGCCCCTGGCCGGCCAGCCAGTTCATCAACGCAAGGCGGGAGGTGAGTTGCATACGCCATTATGGCGTGCATTCGTGACGAGCGAAAGGCCGCAACCAGGCTCCCATCCGTAGCAGGTCGAATATGCCGCGAACGCTGTTGACGTGCTTTGTGCACCGGCTGCAAATGCAAATGATGACACCGCCGACCAGAAATACGGGGACATGAGCCAGCGCCAGCTTCCGATTATCCTCGCGCTCGGCACGACGCAGACCCTCGCCTGGGCTTCGAGCTATTATTTGCCGGCACTGATCGCCGATCCCATGGCGCATGACCTCGGCATTTCCACGAACTGGATCTTTGGCGCGTTCTCGGCCTCGCTCGTGATTTCCGCCATGCTGGGGCCGCGCATCGGCCGGCAGATCGACCTCGTCGGCGGGCGGCAGGTGCTGTCGGCCTCGAACCTCACCATTGCCGCCGGCCTCGTGCTGCTCGGCGTCTCGCAGTCGGTCGCGGTCATGACATTGGCCTGGTTCGTGCTCGGCATGGGCATGGCGATGGGGCTTTACGACGCCGCCTTCGCCGCGCTGGGCCGCATCTACGGCACCGAAGCCCGCAGGCCCATCACCGGCATCACGCTGATGGCCGGCTTTGCCTCGACCGTCGGCTGGCCCCTCACCGCCTGGGGATTGGCCCATATCGGCTGGCGCGAGACCTGCTTCGCCTGGGCCGCCGCCAACATCGTGATCGGCCTGCCCCTCAATTTCTTCATACTGCCGGCGATCAAGGGCGCCAAGCAGGCCGCGGCGACAGCGGAGAAGCCGCACGTGCCGCTCGACCGCACCATGATCCTGCTCGCCTTTGTCTTTGCCGCAGTCTGGACCGTCACCGGCGCCATGGCCGTGCATTTCCCGCGGATCCTGGAGGCAGCCGGCGCGACGCATGTCGAGGCGATCGCGGCTGGCGCGCTGATCGGTCCGGCGCAGGTGGTAGCACGTATTCTCGAAGCGAGCGTCCTCAGCCGCTTCCATCCGCTGTGGTCAACGCGACTCGCCTGCATCACCCACCCGATCGGCGCCGCCGTCGTCGCCATTTTCGGCGCGCCTGCGGCGAGCGCCTTTGCGCTGCTGCACGGCTCCGGCAACGGCATTTTGACGATCGCCCGCGGGACGTTGCCGCTGTCGATCTTCGGCCCGAAGGATTTCGGCTATCGCCTCGGCATCATCGGTGCCCCCGCGCGGATGGCCCAAGCCGTGGCGCCGCTGGCTTTCGGCCTCTTGATCGACGTCATGGGCACCAAGGTGCTGATGGTCTCGTCGGCACTCAGCCTGTCGGCGCTTGCCGCGCTATTCCTGATCCGCGCACAGCGGCGGCCGGATTGACCGGGCCTGAGCTTTCGCGCACAAGCGCATCATGACCGAAGACAATCATCCGCCGCGTACATTCAAGGGCCTCCTGCGTTGGGCCATGACGCCGCCGCAGGCCTGGGGCGTCTATCTGCTCGCCGTGCTTTTGGTGTGGCTGCTCTCGTTCTATGCCGGCACGCTGAAACCGAAGAAGACGCCGGAGGCGGCCCCGCCGCCGGTCACGGCGCCGAAGAGCTAGGCCGATTTCGGCTGGCTGGTCGCGATCCAGATGCCGGCGAACACGGCGACGAGCCCAATCAGGAGATTCGGCGTGATCGGCTCGCCGATCAGCAACGCCGCCAGCAAGGTCGCCGCGATCGGGTTGACCGTCATCGTATTGGCGACGCGCGTCGGCGTCGCCCGCGCCAGCGCCATGACCCAGAGGATGAAAGCGAGCGCGCCGCCGCCAGCGCCGAGATAGAGTCCGGCAATCCACTGCGCCGTCGTGAAGTGATCGAGCGCGGCAAAACTGCCTTTCATGAGCCCGGCAACGACCAGCACCACGGCACCAGCGCCCATGCCGACCGTGAGAAAGCCGAGCGCGCTGGAGCGCTGCATCAGCGGGCGCGACAGCACGTTGTAGAACGCCATGCAGAACACCGCGCCGGTCATGATCAGCTCGCCGCGCCAGGAACCGGGGGGACTCTGTGCCAGACCCACAGCCAGCGCCGCCGCCACGCCGAGCACGGCGATGCCGACACCGACGATCTTGCGTGCGGTCAGCCGCTCGACGCCGAGAATGGCACCAACCACCATGGTGTGAAGCGGCAGCGTCGCCAGCGCGAGACTCGCGCGGGCAGCGGTCGTGTAGGACACCGCGATATTGTAAAGAATGAAGAACAGGCCGAAGAAGCAGATGCCGAGCGCTATCACGGCGGGGTAGTCGGAGCGCTGCGGCCAACGCACGCGGAGCAGCAGCGCGCAAGGCAGCAGGCAGAGAAAGCCGATCCCCCAACGCAGGATCGCAAGCATGACCGGATCGGCGCCACCGACGAGATAGCGGGTGATCGCCGCGGCGGTGCCACCGATGCTGCTCGAGACAAGCGCGATCGCGACCCCGAGCCACTCCACTCTTCGCCTCCCGTCCCGGAGATTTCGAGGCGCCTACCACATCCCCACTGCCACCTTAGTGGCAACAGCGATTGCGAAAGCTAGTCGTAAAATTCCGGCGACATCTTCTGCGTGTCGCGCTGGGCCTTGTCGTGGTTGATCCAGAGCTGCGCCTTCTCCTTGTCGAGCGTCTCGGCAATCTTCTGCATCGAGGTCGCGGTCAGTTCCTTGTTGGTGTTCATGCTGGGAACGCGGCGATTGTCCCAATTGTCCTTGAAGTGAACGGCATCGCCTGAGAGGACCACTGCACCGGTCTTCGGCAATTTCACCAGCAACGACTGGTGTCCCGGCGTGTGGCCGGGCGTCGACAGGATGATCAGGCTGCCGTCGCCGAACACGTCCTTGTCGCCCGCGAGCAGCTCGACCGGATGCGAAGGCTTGAAGCGCGGCTCGTTGTTGGCGCCCGGCCAGTCGTATTCGACCTTCTGCACGTAGAGCGTCGCCTGCGGGAACATCTCGACGTTGCCGATGTGGTCGGGATGCGTATGCGACACGGCCATCGCCTTGATATCAACCGGCTTGACGCCGATCTGCTCGAGCTGCGAGGCGAGCGTCTTCGGCCGCCTCCAGGTCACGGCCTTGGGATCGGCAGGCGCGAGTCCGTTCGGCATCGCCGCGACGGCGTCAGGGATACCCGTATCCCAAAGGAACCAGCCCTGGCTGTGCTTGATGAGGTAACAGGTGTCGACGAAGTCCATCGACTTGCCTTCATTCACCCCGGGCGACCAGCGCCCGATGTCGCCGGCAACACCCTCCCCGCAATTGAGGATATAGAGCTTTTCGACGCCCGGTTTTTGCGCGAACGCAGCCTGGACGGACAGCGCCAGTGCGGCGATGGCGAGCGCGAGCGAGATCTTGCGTGTCATCCTTGGTCCCTCCTTGTAGCGCCTTCTTGCTGCGACCGAGGATCAACCCCGCTCCCGCCGCAGAATTCCGCATCCGCCACTATAGGCCCGAGTTGCAATCCTTTCTAACGTTCATGGCCAACGAAACCGGCGATTGACAGGCCGGCGCGGTTTCGCTGTAATCAGCGCCATGGGGATTTGAGCGATCTCCCCACGAGGCGACAGGCCCAAGTATCGCGTCCCGTTATGTTCTCACGAGGACGCAACTACATGCCTACTTTCACGACTATCTCGTCCGATAAATTGGCGCGCCTGATTGGCACGGCCAATGCTCCTGTCCTGATCGACGTGCGGACGGAGGAGGACTTTGCCGCCGACCGACGGCTGATCCCTGGCTCGATCAAGCTCAGCCACAGCAACGTTCCCGACTGGGGCGGCGACTTCGCCGGCCGCCGGACCATCGTCTCCTGCCTGCGCGGTGAAAAGCTGGCACAAGGCACGGCGGCCTGGCTCCGCCAGCTCGGCGCCGAAGCCGAAGCGCTGGAGGGCGGCTTTGAGGGCTGGAAGGCGGCCAAATTGCCGCTGCTCGACACCCGCAAGCTGCCGCCACGCGACGCCAAAGGACGCACGGTCTGGGTGACGCGGGCGCGCCCGAAGGTCGATCGTATCGCCTGTCCCTGGCTGATCCGTCGCTTCGTCGACCCCAACGCGGTGTTCCTCTACGTGACACCGTCCGAGGTCGTCGGGGTCAGCGAGCGCTTCAACGCAGCCCCCTTCGACATCGAGAACGTGTTCTGGAGTCACCGCGGCGAGCTCTGCACCTTCGACGTCATGATCGAGGAGTTCGGGATCGCGACTCCGGCCCTGCTGCGGCTGGCCACGCTGGTGCGCGGCGCCGACACGGCAAGACCGGACCTGGCGCCGGAGGCGCCCGGCCTGCTCGCGGCCTCGCTCGGGCTGTCGCGGATGTTCGACGACGACCTCGAACAGCTCGAGGCCGGCATGCTGCTCTACGACGCCTTCTATCGCTGGTGCCGCGACGCCACGGCCGAGACCCACAACTGGCCGACCAACAAGGTGAAGGCGTAACGGACAGCCGTAACCTTCAAGCAGAAGCTGATGCCGGTCGCGGCATCAGCTTCAGTTGAAGCGAAAGTTGTCCGCCCTTCGGTTGTTGTCCGTCAGCCTCACAGCAGCGCCATTGTCGCACTACCGCATCATCATCCGCGCAATGGCTTCCCCGATCACCACCGTCGTGAGGTGCGTATTGGCGCGGCAGTCGGACGGCATGATCGAGGCGTCGGCGACGCGCAGGCCCGAGATGCCCTTCACCGAACCATCGGGATTGACGACGCCATCGGCATCATTGACGCCGCTCATGCGGCAGCTCCCGGCGGCGTGCTGGATGTCTCCGGTCTCACGCCGCAACAATGCATCCAGCTCGTGATCCGGAAGCGCGGCTGCCTGCGGCAATGTCAAGTCCGTGTCGGTCAGCCTGATCCAGTCGGCGATGCCCCCAAGCGCCGGCTGCGAGGTGATGACGGCGAGCCGCTTCACCGCGTCCATCATGCGCAGCATGTCACGGGGATCGGCGAGCATGTTCTCCTCGACGATGGGATCGACACCTGGATCGGTCGAAGCCAGCTTGAGCGTTCCGCGCGAATAGGCGTTGAACAGACCGGCGCCGATCGCTCCGGGCATGCCGATGCCGCGATGGTTGAACGCAATCAGGATCATGTCGCGCTTGCCGCCATTGGCGAGGCCCGAGGAATAGGTCACGCAGCAATTGGTGTGGCGGGTGTCAGGATCGGTCGGCCGCAGATTTTCGTGGAGCTGAATCGTGGCACGAAACAGCGGATGGTCGAAGAAGTGGCGGCCGACCGGCAAATCGCGCTCAACCGCGATACCCATTGCCTTCAACTCGGCCGCGGGTCCAATGCCCGAGCGCAGCAGGATCGCCGGGCTGTGGATCGCGCCGGCGCACAGCACGATCTGGCGCGCGCTGATCTCGCTGGTGCCCTGCCCATCGGTATGAACGCGGAGGCCCGTCGCCCTGTTGTCGCGGATCAGCACGCGATCGACCAGCGTCTTGCCCCGGATTTCCAGATTGGCGCGGCTGCGAGCGGGCTCGAGATACCCCTCGTTGGTGGTGATGCGGCGGCCGTCGCGGCTGTTGATGGGATAGCAGGCGACGCCCTCGCCATCACGACCGTTGAGATCGGCGCACCAGGGATAGCCGCTTGCCAACGCCGCATCGCGCAAGCCGCGATCAATCGGGCCCCACTTCTCCGGCGGCGCGCGATAGACCGGTAACGGTCCGCCGCGGCCGTGACCTGCGGTATCGCCAAATTCCAGATCGTCCTCGATCACGGAGAAGAGCGGCATCACCTCCCTGGCCGACCAGCCGGTGCAGCCACTGGCAGCCCACTCGTCGAACGCATCGGCGACGCCGTGGATGGCGATCTGGCCATTCATCATCGATGAGCCGCCGAGCCCCTTGCCGCGCCAGTAGAAGCGCGGCTCCTGCCCTGCCACCCGGCGCGTCAAGAGATCCGGCCACTGCCATTTCTCCTGATATTCGCGCTTGTGAATGATCGGGATCGGGTTCGGCGTCCTGACTTCCCAGGGCGCCTCGTCAGCGCGCCAGTCGAGGCCCGCCTCCAACAGCAGGACGCGCCGTGCAGCATCTTCGGAGAGCCGTGCCGCAACCGCGGCGCCGGCCGAGCCGCCGCCGACAACAATGACATCGTACATCGCGTGACTTCTCAACGTTCCCAATATCCGGCACGGCGGACGGTATCAGACCGCGCCGGCCGATACAGCCATGCAAGAGCATCGCTGCACATCAGGAACGTGAGGCCGCCTACCCGATCACCTTGCCGAACTTGTTCGACTTCGGGAAGCCTTTCGGCGACAGGCGGCCGGCGTCGGCGCGGGTGCCCTGCCACTCGGCGAGCTCCTTCATGGTCGCGGAGAATTCGCGACCTGCGGAGTCCTTCCAGGTGAGGCCTGCCTTGGCCTCGAAGACAGCGACGTCGGAGAGACCGCCGTCCTTGTACTTCTGCAGGCGCACGCCGCGACCTCGCGCCATCTCCGGCACCTGATCGAGCGGGAAGATCAGCATCTTCCTGTTCTCGCCGATGACCGCGACGGTGTCACCGAGCACTTCGGTGATCGCGCGTGCCTCGTTCGGCATGTCGACGTTGAGGATCTGCTTGCCCTTCTTGGTGGTGCCGACGCAATCGTCCTCGTTGACGACAAAACCCTGACCCTCATGGCTCGCGACCAGGAATTTGCGTCCGCCCTTGTTGACGAACAGCGCAACGGGCGCCGCCTCCTGCTCGAGGTCGATGAACAGGCGGATCGGCTCGCCGTGGCCGCGGCCGCCCGGCAGCTTCGCAACGTCGAGCGAGTAGAACTTGCCGTTGGTGGCGAACAGCAGCAGCTTCGAGGTCGTCTCGGCGAAGAAGGCAAAGCCGAGCTTGTCGTCCTGCTTGAAGGCGAGGCCCGAGAGGTCCTCGACATGGCCCTTCATGGTACGGATCCAGCCCTTGTCGGAGACCACGACCGTCACCGGCTCGCGCTCGACGAGGGCTTCCTCCATCGCGGCAAGATCGTGCTCGGGCGCATCGGCAAAAGTGGTGCGGCGCTTGCCGAGCGGCGTCTTCGGTCCGAACATGTCGCGGACCTTGCCGACCTGCTCGCCGACCTTCTTCCACTGCTCGGCTTCCGAGGCGAGCACGCCTTCGATGCCCTTCAGCTCCTTGCGCAGATCCCGGTCTTCGTTGCGGATCTCCATTTCCTCGAGCCTGCGCAGATTGCGCAGACGCATGTTGAGGATGGCTTCCGCCTGGATCTCGGTGAGCTTGAACGCCTTGATCAGGGCCGGCTTCGGTTCGTCCTCGGTGCGGATGATCTTGATCACCTTGTCGAGGTTCAGATAGGCGACCAGATGGCCGCCGAGCACCTCCAGCCGGTGCTCGATCTGCGCCTTGCGGTAGTTGCTGCGGCGGATCAGCACGTCGCGCAGATGGTCGAGCCATTCGCGCAAGGCCTCGGCAAGGCCGACCACCTTGGGCACGCGGCCCTTGATCAGCACGTTGAGGTTCAGTGGAATCTTGTTCTCGAGCTCGGTCAGGCGGAACAGCGATTCCATCATCAGCGCGGGATCGACGTTCTTCGACTTCGGCTCGATGACGATGCGGACGTCTTCGGCCGACTCGTCCCTGATGTCGCCGACCAGCGGCAGCTTCTTCTGGTCCAGCAGTTCGGCCACCTTCTCGATCAGGCGCGACTTCTGCACCAGGAAGGGGATCTCGGTGACGACGACGACCCAGGTGCCGCGTGCGCCCTCTTCATGCGACCACCTGGCGCGGACACGGAACGAGCCGCGGCCGGTGGTGTAGGCCTCGGCAATGGCCTGCTTGGAGTCGACGCAGATGCCGCCGGTCGGGAAATCTGGGCCCTTGACCCACTTCAGCAGCGCCTTGGACTTCGCGTCGGGCTTCTCGATCAGATGCAGCGCCGCATCACACAGCTCGGCGGCATTGTGCGGCGGGATCGAGGTCGCCATGCCGACCGCGATGCCCTGCGCGCCGTTGGCGAGCAGGTTGGGGAAGCCGCCGGGCAACACCACCGGCTCCTTCGACTGGCCGTCGTAATTGGCGCGGAATTCGACGCCATCCTCGTCGATGCCCTCGAGCAGAAGCCGCGCAACGTCGGTCATGCGCGCTTCGGTGTAGCGGTAGGCGGCGGGATTATCGCCGTCGATATTGCCGAAATTGCCCTGGCCGTCGACCAGCGGATAGCGCGAGGAGAAATCCTGCGCGAGACGCACCATGGCGTCGTAGATCGCCTGGTCGCCATGCGGATGGAACGAGCCCATCACGTCGCCGACGATCTTGGCGGATTTCTTGAAGGCCGTGCCGGGGTCGAGCCTGAGCAGGCGCATGCCGTAGAGGATGCGCCGGTGCACCGGCTTCAGGCCGTCACGCGCGTCCGGCAGCGCCCGGTGCATGATGGTGGAGAGCGCATAGGCAAGATAGCGCTCTTCCAGTGCGTCGCGCAGCGGCACTTCGTGAATTTCGGCCGGTTCTTCCGGAGGAACGATTCGTTTTCCCATGCCGCCCGGTTAAACCGTGGAAGCGAATCGGGCAAGGATCGATTGTTCCCTGTGGGCTCCTACTGCCCTGCCCAGCCCGCGGTCACGGTCGGCTGGACCTTGGCCGGCGGCGTCGCCGGCATGTTGGCGACACAGCGACGGGCCGCTTCGATCTCTGCATCGGTTGCGCCGTGGGACCGCGCCCATGTCTCTGCGGCTGCAGCGGAATATTTCGCCACATAATACCGGACGACGGTGCACGAGGCCCGGCGGAAGACACCCGGTTGCGGCTCTCCGGCCATTGCATCAGGCGCAAAAACCAGCAGCGCCGCGGTCAGCGCAAAACCCCTGATCAACATGTGGGCTGTCCCCGTTGTGGAACCTGTTCCGGCCAACGCGAAGAGCCAAATTTCGTTCCGGGGGAACCCCATGTCCTGGGGCAATGCAGCAGCGCGATCAGCTCATGGCGTGGGCAGCGCCGCTTTGGCCTGCTGCCGGATCAGGGCATTAATGAAGCCCGCACGCGCGTCGGAATGACCCTGCCCGCGAGGCTCCAGCACATGACGCAGCAGGAACAGGCCGGTCAGTCGGAAGCCGTCCTGAAGATCCTCATCAGTGAGTTCATGCGCGGCTTCGCCGTGGCGCAGGAACGGCGGCAGCCGCAGCAGGCGGTCCCGCCAGGGCTCGCCCGCGCCGCGCGACACCGCGCCCCCCGATTTCGGCGAGACATAGATCAGGTCCGTGGTCTCCCCGGTCACCGCACAGTTTTCGAGCGCCAGGCCGAAGCCGAGCTCGGAGAGCATGGCGAGCTCGAAATGGATGAGATGCACGGCCGCGCTGCCAATGTCGTCGAAATCGTCGAGCGAATGTTCGAGCAGTGCAAAGATCTCCTCGTGCGGATCGCGCTCGGGAAGGAGCCGCGCAATCGAGGCCAGATGGGTAACGCCGTAGACGCCATGGGATGATCCCAGCAGCGTCGCTGCGCGCAGCTTCAGGCCCTCGATCGCATAAGTGCCGAGATGCTCGTCGAGCCGCGCCCGCCACACTGCGCTGACACTGTTGCCGGGCTGCAGAAGCGGCCGCAGCCGCGAACTGGCTCCGCCGCGCACGAGACCGAGATGCCGGCCGTGCTGGCGCGTCAAGAGCTCGACGATGGCGCTGCTCTCGCCATGCCGCCGCACGCCCAGCACGATGCCTTCGTCGGTCCATTCCATGGGATGAAGTGTAGCGCAATTCGAGGGATCGTAGGGTGGGCAAAGCGAAGCGTGCCCACCAATTTGATCGACGGCGCGAGATGGTGGGCACGGCGCGCAAGGGCGCGCCTTTGCCCACCCTACGGCACTGCGCAAGAGGCTACGCGTCGAACCAGCCCTGCGCATCGCCTGTGAAGGAGAAATAAAGCCCGAACGCCGTCAGCAGGCACGAGACGATCTCGATGGCGCTGTCGAGCTCGAGGCCCCGCTCGCCGAGGATCTGGCCGAGCGAGATCACCGACAGCACGAGCGCTGCCGCCAGCACCCAGCGTGGCCAGTTCTTGCGCCCATGCGCAGCCAGCCAGACGAAATAGACCAGCAGCAGGATCATGCCGCCGGCGAGCAGCGTCGCCGTCATGATCATCTGCTCGGTCATCTCGATCGTGGGCGTGCGGTCCTGGACCGCCACAGACAACGCATCCAGCATCAGCGAGGCATAGAGCAGCGCTTCGAAACGCTGGACGTTATGAGGCACGCTCATCGTTGGCCGATCTGTTCTTGCTTATTCTTTGGGAAATTCCAGGCCCATCTCGCGATAGCGATCGGGATCGTCACCCCAGTTCTCGCGCACCTTCACGAACAGGAACAGATGCACCGGCACGTCCAGGATCTGCATCAGTTCCTTGCGCGAGTCCGCGCCGATCGACTTGATGGTGGCGCCGCCCTTGCCGAGCACGATCTTGCGCTGGCTTTCGCGCTCCACGAAGATCGTCTGCTCGATGCGCACCGACTTGTCCTTGCGCTCCTCCCACTTGTCGGTCTCGACCGTCGACTGGTAGGGCAATTCCTGGTGCAGCTTCTGATAGATTTTTTCGCGCGTGATTTCAGCCGCCAGCTGCCGCATCGGCGCGTCCGACATCTGATCCTCGGGATAGAGGTACGGCCCCGGCGGCACCATCTCGGCAAGCGTCTTGCGGATGTCGTCGACGCCGTCACCGGAGATCGCGGAGATCATGAAGGTTCTTGCGAACTTCATGCGCTCGTTGGCGGCCTGCGCCAGCGCCAGCAGCTTCTCGCGCTGAACCAGATCGACCTTGTTGATGACCAGGATCTTCTCGTGATTGACGCTTGCCGCCTTGGCGAGGATCGCCTCGGCCTCCTCGTCGATGCCGGTCTTGGCATCCAGCAGCACGCAGACGAGATCGGCGTCATGCGCCCCGCTCCAGGCGGTCGAGACCATGGCGCGATCGAGCCGGCGCTTGGGCAGGAAGATGCCGGGCGTGTCGACCAGAATGATCTGCGCATTGTTCTCGATCACGATGCCGCGGATCAGCGCGCGCGTGGTCTGCACCTTGCGCGAGACGATCGTGACCTTGGCCCCGACCAGCGCATTGACCAGCGTGGATTTGCCGACATTGGGCGCGCCGATCAGCGCAACGAACCCGCAGCGCGTCGCGGTGGGCACATCGCCGCTTGTTTCAGCCGTCATTGCCGCCGCCAACGCCTTCACGTTCGATCATCACTGAAGCTGCTACTTTCTCCGCCGCGCGCTTGCTGCCGCCGATGCCTTCGGCCGGCGCCAGCCCCGGCAGGTCGACGGCAACTCGGAACTGCGGATCGTGGTGCGGGCCGGTGCGCTCGACCTCGCGATAAACCGGCGTCGGCAATCCCTTGCCCTGCGCCCATTCCTGCAGCACGGTCTTGGGATCGCGCAAAGGACGCCGCGGCTTGTGCATGCGCTCGGTCCAGTTGCGCTTGACGAACTCGTCCGCCGCCGCATGGCCGCCGTCGAGGAAGATCGCACCGATCACGGCTTCGCAGATGTCGCCGAGGATGGATTTGCGCAGGCGAGCATCGGCGCTTGAGCCGACCGAGCCGAGCTTGATGTCGTCGAGCAGGCCGAGCGACTTGGCGACATCGGCGCAGCTCTCCTTGCGCACGAGCTCGGCAAGCCGCTTGGACAGCTCGCCCTCATCGGCATTCGGGAAGGCGTGATAGAGCATGTCGGAGACGACGAGCCCGAGCACGTGGTCACCGAGGAACTCGAGCCGCTGATAGCTGTCACCACGCTTGCGTCCGGACTTCAGCGCCGACACATGCGTGATCGCCTGCATCAACAGGTTCGGGTCGGTGAAGCTGTGGCCGATGCGCGCTTCGAGCGCCGCATTGGCGTCTGCCGCCGCTTTCGCCTTCTCCTTGGCCTTGCTGCTTCGCGTCCGCTTCTTCTTCGCGGGCGCCTTGACTTCCGGAGTCTTGTTGTCAGCCGTTTTGGGCGCAAGCGTCTTGGTTGCAGCTTCGCCCTCGGGAGCGGCCTGCGCCTCTATCGGTTCGGTCGTGACGTCCTTGGCTTCGTCTTTCATCGGACGATTTTGAAGAAGCGATTCCAGCGCACCGACCACGGCCAGCGCCAGAACATCCAGACGTGCTCGCCTTGGCCGATGGAGAAGAAGATCATCTGGGCGCGGCCGATCAGGTTCTCCTGCGGCACGTAGCCGACCGCCGACTGCACGCGACTGTCGGTGGAGTTGTCGCGGTTATCGCCCATCATGAAGAAGTGACCGGCCGGCACGGTATAGACGCTGGTGTCGTCGTAGAAGCCGTTGTCGACGCAATCGAGGGTCTCGTAGGCGACGCCGTTCGGCAGCTCCTCCTTCCAACGCTTCACCCGCGCCGTCGTAACCCGCTCCGTATCGGACGCGCTGCAAGGGTCTTCGCCGACGAAATCGCTCAGCCGTTCGCGGTGCACCGGCACGTCATTGATATAGAGCAGCCCGCCCTTCATCTGGAGGCGGTCGCCGGGAAGGCCGATCACGCGCTTGATGTAGTCGACGGAATCGTCCTTCGGCAGACGAAACACGACGATGTCGCCGCGGTTCGGATCCGAGCCCCAGATCCGTCCCGAGAACAGCGGCGGCGAGAACGGGATCGAATAGTGGCTATAGCCGTAGGAATATTTCGAGACGAAGAGGTAGTCGCCGACTAGCAGCGTCGCCTTCATCGAGCCCGACGGGATGTTGAAGGGCTGGAACAGGAAGGTGCGGATCACCAGCGCGATCAGCAGAGCGTGGATGACGACCCGGACCGTTTCGCCGACGCCGCTTTCAGTTTTCGTTCCCGAAGTCACGCTCATTGCTCTCTCAATTCCGGCCGGCGATCACAGAACGCCCTCCTCCCGCGAACAGCCCATCGGTTCGCAGCCCAAGGAGATTGTCCTGATTCTGATAGTGAGGGCCAATTCCGGCGTAAAGCCGAATTCGCCCAGCCTGATTTGCGTCCGCGGACTTTTAGACGGTTGTCGCAGATGACGCAATCAAGGATCGCATCAAAATTGCGCAAGCCATTGATTCTTAATACGAATTATAAAATGGACGTCTGGCGCTCAGGACTTGGCTTGCGGGACGGCGGAAATGATCACGAAGGCCTGCGCAAGCGGCCAGTCGTCGGTGATCGACAGGTCGATCTGCGCCTCGAAGCCATCAGGCGTCATGGCCTGGAGCCGGGCCAGCGCCCCCCCGGTCAGCCGCATCGACGGCCGTCCCCCGGGCAGGTTGACCACCCCCATGTCGCGCCACCAGACACCCTGCCGGATGCCGGTGCCGAGCGCCTTGGAGCAGGCCTCCTTGGCGGCGAAGCGCTTGGCGTAGGTCGCCACCACCATCTTCTCGTTCTTGGCGCGCCGCTCCGCCTTGGCCCGCTCGGCCGCGGTGAAGATGCGGTCGAGGAAACGCTCGCCATGGCGCTCGATCACCTTGGCCACGCGGGTGATGTCGATGAGGTCGGAGCCGATGCCGATGATCATGCCCGGCCCCGGCCGCGGTCCATCGCGGCGCGCATGCTGCGCACCGTCTCGGCGAGACCGACGAACAGCGCCTCGCCAATCATGTAGTAGCCGATGTTGAGCTCCATGATCTCGGGCAGAGCGGCGATCTTCTCCGCCGTCGCGTAGTCGAGCCCGTGGCCGGCATGGACCTCCAGCCCTGCCGCCTTGGCAATCTTCACGCCCGCCACGATCCGCTGCCATTCGGCTTCCGCCTTGTCGACGTGGCCGTCTGTCACGGCATCGCACCAGGCCCCGGTATGGATCTCGATCACGGGCGCGCCCAGCCGCGCCGCCATTTCGATCTGGGCTGGGTCCGCGGCGATGAACAGCGAGACACGAATGCCGGCATCATTCAGCCGGGCAATGTAAGGCGCGAGCGCATTGTGCTGGCCAACGACGTCGAGCCCGCCTTCGGTCGTCACCTCCTGGCGCCGCTCGGGCACCAGGCACACCGCATGCGGCTTGGTGGCGAGCGAGATGCGCATCATGTCGTCGGTCGCCGCCATCTCGAAATTCAGCGGCTTGGAGATCTCGGCCTTCAGCCGCGCCATGTCTTCGTCGCGGATGTGCCGGCGGTCCTCGCGCAAATGCGCCGTGATGCCGTCGGCGCCGGCCTCGATCGCAAGCAGCGCGGCGCGGACCGGATCGGGATGGCGGCCGCCGCGTGCGTTACGGACAGTCGCAACATGGTCGATATTGACGCCGAGGCGGAGCGGAGGTGCGGGCATTTCAGGACTCACGAGATCGGAGCAACAGGCGATGGCGACAGACGCCTATCCATTAACACGTTCGACTTTGGCGACGACCGCCTTGGCGCGCAGTTGGGCCAGGATCGCGCTCAAATGCTTGAGATCGTAGACTTCGAGATCGATCGTCGTCTCCGTGAAGTCGGGCGAGCGGCGATGCATGCTGATATTGTCGATGTTGCCGTCATGCTCGGCGATCACAGTGGCGATCTGCGCCAGCGCACCGGGCTCGTTGACATTCTCGACCTTGATCCGCGCCGGGAAGCGCTGCGGCGCGGAGTCCTCGATGTCCCAGCGGACGTCGAGCCAGCGCTCCGGCTCCTCCTCGAAATCCTTCAGCGCCGGCGACTGGATCGGATAGATCGTGATCCCCTCGCCCGGCGTGACGATGCCGACGATGCGGTCGCCTGGCACGGCACCGCCGTTCGGCGCGAACTTCACCGGCAGGGCGGAATTGTTTCCGCCGATCGGGATCGCGACTGGACTGCGCGACGGCTCGGGCGACTTCTCCTTGACCTTGGCGGCAAGCCCCTGCGCCTTCTTGACCCCATAGCGCGCGACGCGCTCCTCCTTGTAATCGGGGTACATCGCGCGTGCGACGTGGGAGGCCTTGATCTCGCCGCGCCCCACCGCCGCCATGACGTCCTCGATCGAGGTGCGCGCCAGCCGCGGCAGCGCGCCCTTGAGCTTGTCGTCGGCATATTCGATCTTGGCGCGCTCGAACAGGCGCTCGACGATCCGGCGGCCGAGGCCGACATATTGATCGCGCACGGCGGTTCGGGTGGCGCGGCGGATCGCGGCGCGCGCCTTGCCGGTGACCGCGAGCGTTTCCCAGGCCGAGGGCGGCGCCGATTGCGCTTCCGAGGTCAGCACCTCGACCTCGTCACCATTCTGGAGCTCGGAGGACAACGGCGCGAACTTGCCGTTGATCTTGCACCCCACGGCGCTGTTGCCGACGTCGGTATGCACGGCATAGGCGAAGTCGATCACATTGGCATGGCGCGGCAGCGCGATCAGCTTGCCCTTCGGGGTGAAGCAGAACACCTGGTCGTGGAACAGCTCGAGCTTGGTGTGCTCGAGGAATTCCTCGGGATTGGCACTCTCCGAGAGGATGCCGATGGTGTGGCGCAGCCAGGCGAATGCGTTCGACTCGCGCTTGAGGAATTCGGTCGGCGAGCCCACGCCCTCTTTGTAAAACACGTGCGCGGCGATGCCGCGCTCGGCGATCTGGTCCATCGCCTCGGTGCGGATCTGCAGCTCGACGCGCTGGTTGCCGGGGCCGATCACGGTGGTGTGGATCGAGCGGTAGTCATTCTGCTTCGGCGTCGAGATGTAGTCCTTGAAACGCCCCGGCACGACCGGCCAGGTGGTGTGGACGATGCCGAGCGCGCGGTAGCAGGCCTCGATGTCGTTGACGACGACGCGGAAGCCGAAGATGTCGGACAGCTGCTCGAAGCCGACCGACTTGCGCTCCATCTTGGTCCAGATCGAAAACGGCTTCTTGCGGCGACCATAAACCCGCGCGCCGAGCCCCCTGTGGCGCAGGTTGTTGGAGAGCTGGTCCTCGATCTCACCGATCAAATTGCGGTTGCGCTCGGCCAGCGCATCGAGCCGCTGCATCACCACCGAATAGGCTTCGGGATCGAGTGTGCGGAAGGACAGATCCTCCAGCTCCTCGCGCATTTCCTGCATGCCCATGCGCCCCGCCAGCGGCGCGTAGATGTCGAGCGTCTCCTCGGCGATGCGCCGGCGCGATTCGGTCGGCACGAAGTCGAGCGTGCGCATGTTGTGCAGGCGGTCGGCGAGCTTGACCAGCAGCACGCGGACATCGTCGGCGATGGCCAGCAACAATTTGCGCAGGTTCTCGGCCTGCTTGGCCTCGCGCGACACCAGTTCGAGTCGCTTCAGCTTGGTCAGACCCTCGACCAGCGCGCCGATCTCGGGACCGAACAGCTGGTCGATCTCGGCGCGCGTGGCTTCGGTGTCCTCGATCGTGTCGTGGAGCAGCGCGGCGACGATGGTGGCATCGTCAAGCTTGAGGTCGGTGAGAATCGCCGCCACTTCGAGCGGGTGCGAGAAATACGGGTCGCCCGACGCGCGGGTCTGCGATCCGTGCGCCTTCATGGCGTAGACATAGGCCCGGTTCAGCAGGTCCTCGTCGGTGTTCGGATTGTAGGAGCGGACGCGCTCGACCAGGTCATATTGACGCATCATCCGCGCGCGCGGCTTCGCTGGCCGTGCCACTGGCGCAGTCGGGGCCACGGCAACCGATTCGGCTGCGGCCTGCATCTGCGTGGGTCTGCGGCGTCGATACACCATGCCGTCCTGCCTTCAAACGGACCGCGCAACGGTCCGTTGCATACATCCTAAGCCCCGATTGCAGACGCTGCCGATCAATTTGATGACGGGCGCCGCGCGAACCGGCAACACTATGGTAACCACGAAAACGCCAACAAAAGCAAAGGCCCGAACGCGGGTTCGGGCCTTTGATAAGATCACAAGAAGTCGACGATCGCGAGCAAGACGATTACTCGTCCTCCTCGGGCTGCTCTTCCGGCGGCGCGAGGCCTTCGAGGCCCTTCAGGAGCTCCTCTTCGGTCATGCGCTCCACAGCCACTTCGGTATCGTCCGCATCGACGCTGGCGCCGGCGGAACCGATCAGCGGCACGGTGTCCGGCTCGGGCTCGTCCACCTCGACGAACTTCTGGAGGGAGTGCACCAGCTCCTCGCGGAGATCCTCCGGCGAGATGGTCGTGTCGGCAATTTCGCGCAAAGATACAACAGGGTTCTTGTCGTTATCGCGGTCAACCGTTAGTTGTGAACCGGACGAAATCATGCGGGCACGGTGGGCGGCCAGCAGGACCAGGTCAAACCGGTTGTCGACCTTGTCGATACAATCTTCTACGGTGACGCGAGCCATGGACTGTCGCTCCGTTGCGGGTGGGACGAAATATGTGGATGATTGGGGCTAGTTATAGGGGCCGGGACGATTTCGCAAGGCCAATTTGTGATTTGGCCTCGCCAAACGGCTCTGGTACCCCCACATTAGGGCTGGGATGGGTGATTTCCCGGGCTGCCATTGTGGGCGGGGCCGGGTGTATGCAGCGCCGCCATAACTATACCTTGATTGCCCCGACTTCTCCGGATTTGCGGTTTCGACGGGTTTCGGCAGCCATTTGAACTGCGCGGCTTGCTGCCGCCGCGCCAACAATAAAACGATCAATCACGAACACACTACGCGAGCAAACTGAATGTCACCTTCCCCTACCAACAAGATCGCGCTCTTCATCGACGGGGCCAATCTTTACGCGACGGCGAAAACTCTGGGCTTCGACATCGACTACAAGCGCCTTCTGAAGGAATTTCAGAGCCGCGGGACGTTGCTCCGGGCGTTCTATTACACCGCCATCATCGAGGATCAGGAATACTCCTCGATCCGCCCGCTGATCGACTGGCTGGACTACAACGGCTACACCGTCGTCACCAAGGCGACCAAGGAATTCATCGACGCCTCCGGCCGCCGCAAGGTCAAGGGCAACATGGATATCGAGCTCGCGGTCGACGCCATGGAGCTCGCCGAGCACATCGACCAGATGGTCCTGTTCTCCGGTGACGGCGACTTCCGCTCCCTGGTCGAGGCCGTCCAGCGCCGTGGCGTGCGGGTCACCGTCGTCTCCACCATCGCCAGCCAGCCGCCGATGATTGCCGACGAGCTGCGCCGCCAGGCCGACGTCTTCACCGACCTCGTCGAGCTGCAGTCCAAGCTCGGCCGCGACCCGTCCGAGCGGCCTGCCCCGCGCGACCGCGGCGAGCGTGGTGAGGGTCGTCATCACGCCCCGCAGTTCCTCCAGCGCGCGACCACGATGGCGCCGACAAGGGGCGATGACGACTTCGAGGAGTGAGGCGGCACGGTCAAGCCGCCAGCCTCCCGCCCTCGCCCCCGACCGTGACTGTCCGCTCTGCCCGCGCCTGGTCGCCTTTCGCGAGGCGAACCGCGCGCGCGAGCCGTCCTGGCACAATGCCCCGGTTGCGCCTTTCGGCGACATCACGGCCCGCCTGCTGATCGTCGGCCTTGCGCCCGGGATGCAGGGCGCCAACCGTACGGGCCGGCCGTTCACCGGCGACTATGCCGGCGACCTGCTCTACGCCACGCTGCTCGAATACGGCTTTGCCAAGGGCAGCTATCAGGCCCGGCCCGACGACGGCCTGAGATTGGTCGACTGCCGGATCGCCAACGCGGTGCATTGCGTGCCGCCGCAGAACAAGCCGCTGCCGGTCGAGATCAATACCTGCCGCCAGTTTCTCGTCGCCAATCTCGAAACGATGCCGAAGCTGCGCGCAATCGTCGCACTCGGGCGGATTGCGCACGACAGCGTGCTCAAGCCGCTCGGGCTGAAGGCCTCGCAAGCGCCATTCGGCCACGGCGCCGTGCATCAGGCTGGTCGATTCAAGCTGTACGACAGCTATCACTGCTCCCGCTACAACACGAATACGGGCGTGCTGACGACGGACATGTTCCGCAGCGTCTTCGCGAAGGTGAAAGCCGGCCTCGACTAAACCTTCGCCGGATGGGCTTTCAGCCAATCCAGCACGTCGCCGGCGTTCCGATCGGGCGGGAACACCGGATAGAACACATGTGTGATCCTGGCATCGTCGACAACAAGCGCGAGTCGCTTGATCAGCGTGAGGCCCGCGACCTCCATGGTCGGCAGATTGAGCGCGCGCGTGAGCGCCAGCTTCTCGTCCGAAAGCACGGGGAACGGCAGATGCAGGCGCGAGGCCATCTCGGTCTGGTATTCGTTGCTCTGGGTCGAGAGGCCAAACACCTGCGCGGCACCGGCGGCCTTCAGCTCGGCAAACAAGTCGCGAAAGGCGCAGGTCTGCGGCGTGCACCCCCGCGCGCCCGGGATCATGTCCCAGTCGTCGACCAGCCCGATCTTGCCGGGCTCGCCGGTGCGCGGATAGGCGAATACCACGGTGCGGCCCGGGAGCGTCGACAGATTGACCGAGGTGTCGTCAGTCGCGAGCAGGCTGATCGCCGGCAGCGTCAGGCCCTTCAGGTGCGCAGCCCCGCCATCGTCTCTGGGCGCAGGGATCTGGCTCCAATCGACCTCGAGCAAGTTCCTCTGAGTCGTCATCCCGTCATCCCCTCGCCCGCATCAGCCGGCCCTTCTCCCGGCTCCAGTCGCGCTTCTTCTCGCTCTCGCGCTTGTCATGCAGCTTCTTGCCCTTTGCAACCGCGAGCTGCAATTTGGCGCGCCCGCGCTCGTTGAAATAGAGCTTGAGCGGTATCAGCGTCATGCCCTCGCGGTCGACCGCGCCCATCAGCTTGTTGATCTGCCGGCGATGCAGCAGCAGCTTTCGCGGGCGCTTGGGCTCGTGATTGAAGCGGTTGCCCTGGAGGTATTCGGGAATGGTGGCGTTGATCAGCCAGATCTCGCCGTTCTTGGAGTCGGCATAGGATTCCGCAATCGTGCTCTTGCCGTTGCGGATCGACTTCACCTCGGTTCCGGTCAGCGCAATGCCCGCCTCGATCGTATCCTCGATCGCGTAGTTGAAGCGGGCTTTGCGATTTTCCGCCATGACCTTGATCGGACGTTCGTTCTTATCGGCCATGGCAGACAAACCTGATCCAGATACGCAGCGAATCTAACAGATTGGATGAAGCGCGCGCGTCACTTCTTGAGGAGATCGCGGATCTCGGTCAGCAGCACGACCTCCGCCGAGGGCTTCGGCGGCTCTGTGGGCTTGACCTCTTCCTTGCGCTTGAACTGGTTCATGGTGCGAACGACCATGAACAGCACGAAAGCGACGATGACGAAGTTAACGACCAGGGTGAGGAAGCTGCCATAAGCCAGCACCGCGCCCTGCTTCTTGGCATCGGCGAGATTGTGCTCCGTGACCTTGCTCGAGAGTCCGATGAAATAGTTGGAGAAATCGAGGCCGCCGGTGATTGCGCCGATGATCGGCATGATGACGTCGTTGACCATCGACGTGACGATGGCACCGAAGGCGGCACCGATGACGACCGCAACGGCGAGATCGACGACGTTGCCCTTCATCGCGAATTCGCGGAATTCCTTCAGCATGGCCATCCCCTATCCTTCGACGCTTCGTCGTGAACCGGTCGATGCGGTCTGTGACCGCTTAGTTGACCAGGCCGGCGTGAACCATCGCGCTGCGCACGGCAGCGCGGGTCGGCTCGGACACCGGCACCATCGGCAGCCTGAGCGCCTCGTCGAGCTTGCCGAGCAGCGACATCGCGTACTTGATCGGAGCCGGATTGCTCTCGATGAAGAGATTGTTGTGCAGCGGCATCAGCTTGTCGTGGATGGCGAGCGCTGCCTTGGTGTCGCCCTTCGCCCAAGCCGCGTGGAACTCGGCGCACAGGCGCGGCGCGACGTTCGAGGTTACCGAGATGCAGCCATGGCCGCCATGCGCCATGTAGCCGATGATGGTGGCGTCCTCGCCGGAGAGCTGGTTGAAGTCCTCGCCCATCGCGGCGCGCTGCTGCGACACCCGCACCATGCTGGCCGTGGCATCCTTGACGCCGGCGATGTTCTTCAGCTCCCACAGCCGCTTCATGGTGTCGACCGACATGTCGATCACCGAGCGCGGCGGGATGTTGTAGATGATGATCGGAATACCGATCGCGTCGTTGATCGCCTTGAAGTGCTGGTACATGCCCTCCTGGGTCGGCTTGTTGTAGTAGGGCGTCACGATCAGTACGGCGTCCGCGCCGGCCTTCTCGGCGTGCTGGGAGAGCTCGACCGCTTCTTGGGTCGAGTTGGAGCCGGCGCCCGCGATGACAGGCACGCGTCCCTTGGCTTCAGCGATGCACCATTCGACGACCTTCTTGTGCTCGTCATGGCTGAGCGTCGGGCTCTCGCCCGTCGTGCCGACCGGGACCAGGCCGTTGGTGCCCTCGGAAATCTGCCAGTTGACCAGCGACCGGAACGCCGCCTCGTCCAGCGAGCCGTTCTTGAACGGCGTGACCAAGGCGGTGAACGATCCCCGGAATTTCGTCTTGGCTGCCATGGACTTCCTCCGTACGCGGCGAGATTTTAGAGCAAGCCTCTCTCATATCGGGTCTCACCCGCCCGTAAAAGACCTGCATCTGCGTGACGCACCGTTTAGGCCGCGATTTTGCCGCGGTGGTGGTGCAAACCCGGCGACGGTAAGCGACTGTTGGTATTTTGTCCGCATATTCAATCAAATACAGCCAGATCTTGTACAGATAGGTCTTGAGCCAATTGACTGATTCGGGGCGACGAACCTCCGTGACCTCCTTATCCCGTGCCGTATGGCGATCCGCCGGTCTGGCCATATGCTTGGTGGCCGGCCTTTCGATTGGCTGCGCTGCCCTGGCCAAGTCCAGCGAGACGACCGAGGACGGCGCGAAGGAACCGGCCAAGCAAGCGACGAAGGGAACCACAAAGCCAGCCGCCAAGCAGCCCGCGAAGGACACGGCCAAGGGGGCAGCCAAGGAGACCTTCAAGGGCGCGGGCAAGGACCCCGCAAAGGACAGCGCCAAGAACAGCGCCAAGGGTGCAAGTAAGGGAGCCGCTCCAGCGACGGCCAAGGACGCCGCGAAGAAACCTGCCGGCAAGGATGCCGCGAAGGACAAGCCGAAGCCCGCTGCCGCCGCCTCCACACCGAAATCGCGACCGGCATCCAACGCGCCGACGCATCAGGCGGCACCGGCGGTGACGGCCACCGTCAGACCCACCGCCCCGGCTCCGGCCACCGCCAGGCCTGTCGCAACGCCCGTGCTCGCGCCTGCGACCCGTCAGCACGCCGCGCCGCGCAAGCCGGTCACGCCGGCCGCCGTCGCTGCGACTTCGTCGACGTCGCAAGCCGACAAGGACACGCTTGAGAACGTCATCGAGCTCGTGCGCAAGCGCAAGCCGGGCGATGCCACCAGTTACGCAGATTCGATTTCCGATCCTGTCGCGCGAAAGCTGGCGGAATGGATCATCCTGCGTAGCGAGGACAACGGCGCGAGCGTCGAGCGCTACCGCGCTTTCCTCTCGGCCAATCCGAGCTGGCCGTCGCAGACCTTCCTGCGCCGCCGTCTTGAAGCCGCGATGTGGGACGACAGGCGTGACGATTCAGTTGCGTGGTCGTGGTTCGAGAACGAATCTCCTGTGTCGGCCAAGGGCCGTTTCGTGCTCGCCAAGGCAATGCTGGCGCGCGGCGATCGCGCCAATGCCGAGCGGCTGGTGCGCGAGGCCTGGCGCAACGACCCGATGTCGGAGGAGACCGAAAACAACGCGCTCGATCAGTTCGGCGCCCTGCTGACACCGGGCGACCAGAAAGCGCGGATGGATGCGCTGCTCTATGGCAGCGAGCACGAGGCGGCGCTGCGCGCGGCAAAGCGGCTCGGCGCCGGCTATGTCGCGCTCGCCAGGGCCCGTATCGCCTCCTTCAAGAAGGCGCCGAACACGCGCGCGCTGCTCGAAGAGGTGCCGCGCGAGCTGCACAGCGATCCCGGCTTCATCTTCAGCAAGATCCAGCTCTTGCGCCGCGAAGAGAAGTTTCCTGAAGCGGCCCAGCTGATGCTGTCGGCGCCGAAGGACCCGAACCGGCTCTACAATCTCGACGAATGGTGGATCGAGCGGCGCCTGCTGGCCCGCAAGATGATCGACACCGAGGATTTCCGCAGCGCCTATCTGATCGCGCGCGACGCGGCGCTGCCCTCGCGCGACATCTACAAGACCGAGCAGGAGTTCACGGCGGGCTGGATCGCGCTACGCTTCCTCAACGATCCTGCGGCGGCCGCCCAGCACTTTGCCCGCATCGGCGTCGGCAGCGTCAATCCGACCACGCTGGCGCGTGCCGGTTACTGGCAGGGCCGCGCCGCCGAAGCCGCCGGTCGCCAGCAGGAGGCGCGCAACGCCTATGCCCGCGCCGCCGAGCAGTCGACCAGCTATTACGGCCAGCTCGCGCGCGCAAAGCTCGGCCTGCCGCAGATCGAGCTGAACAGCCAGCCGCGCGGCCGTGGCGCCGAACGGCTCGAGATCGTGCGCGCGGCGCACTTGCTCTACGAGCTCGACGAGCGCGAACTCGCCGTGCCAATGCTCGCCGACATGGGCGAGAACGGCGACCCCGAGGCACTGGCCGGCCTCGGTGAGCTGACCCAGCGCTACGGCGATGCGCGGGGCATGCTGCTGGTCGGCAAGGCCGCGCTCAATCGCGGGCTGCCGTTCGATTTCTACGCCTACCCCGTCAACGGCATTCCGCAGTTCAGCCAGATCGGCCCGGAGGTCGAGCGCAGCATCGTCTACGCCATCGCGCGGCAGGAAAGCGCGTTCAACCCCTCCGTGGTCTCGCCGGCGCAGGCCTATGGCCTGATGCAGGTCACCCCTGATGCCGCACGCTATGTCTGCAAGCGGCACGGAGCGACCTACGACCTGTCGCGGCTGAAGAACGATTCGTCCTACAACGCCACGCTCGGCGCCGCCGAGCTCGGCGGCCTGCTCGAGGACTATCGCGGCTCCTACATCATGACGTTTGCCGCCTACAACGCCGGCCGCGGCAGCGTGAAGAAGTGGATCGACCGCTACGGCGACCCCCGCGATCCCAAGATCGACGCAGTCGACTGGGTCGAGCTGATCCCGTTCTCCGAGACGCGCAATTACGTGCAGCGGATCATGGAGAATCTTCAGGTCTACCGTGCCCGCTTCGGCGGCGGCACGCGGTTGCAGATCGAGGCCGATTTGCGTCGCGGCACCGGCAGCGTGGAATAGCACCCTCCTCTCTCGGACGGCCGCATGCTCCCCCAACGAACTGACGCGCCCAGATGAGTGCGACGGGCGAACTCGCCTTGCTACTCTCCGCTTTTGGGACGGGCGTCTGGAGTCCGGAAAACAAAAGGGGGGAAAGCTATGAAGATGTTTGCAACATCTGTTCTAGCGCTTGCTGTCTTTTCGATCGTACCAACGAGCGCCGCCCCGTCACGACAGCAGCCGAAACAAGCAACGGCCCCTATGTCGACCGCTCATTGTTCGGGAGCGCCGTGCAAAACTGTCGAAACGCTCTCAACTTCGCGTCCTATGACGCGTGCCGCAACAACAGCATGGAACTGGAGCTGGACCGGCGTCGAAGGTGGCGACTATTGCCGCCCCGGATCTGAAACAAGGACAATCGGAGATTCGAACTTCGAAGAGGCCGCCGCGCTGGGCGGCCTCTTTTCTTTCGGGAGCCGAAAGCAAGTCGTCTTGCGTCCCAGGTCTGTCGTTCTGCCACAAAAGAAAAGCCCCGGCGGTTTCCCGCCGGGGCTCTCTCGTCAGGTCGTTAGACCGAACTTACCAGTTGCGCTGAGCGCGAAGCAGCAGCGAGACGGTGCCCTGGTTCTTGATCTCGTAGATCGCAGCCGGCTTGGCGGTAACGGCAGAACCCGCATACGCGACCGAGCCCGCGTACTTGGTGTCGATCTCCGCGTAGTTGACGTCGGCCGAGAACGTCAGGTTCTTGACCGGAGTCCAGCCAGTCTTCGTACCGATCACCCAGTAGTTGAAGTCCGGGTTGCAGGTCGAACCCGCCGTCAACAAGGCAACCATGGCAGCGCCGCCGCAGATGAAGCCCTTGGCATTGCTGTTGTAGCGAACCGCACCGTACGAACCGTAGAGCGTCGTGTTCCAGTAGGGATCCCAGTTGTGGGTGTAACCACCACTGAAGCCGTAGGTCGTGGTCAGCTCCTGGCCGGAGCCAGGAATGAACACGCTGTCGGTCACGGTAGCAAAGCCAACGCTCTGGTATGCGCCAGCGAGGCCAGTGCCTCCGAACATCGACCAAGCGTGCGGTGCCAGATCCTGGAAGTTGTAGAAGCTTGCACCGTTGGTGTAGACGCCCGACATGTTGATCGTGTCGCCCGCACCAGTCGGAATGTTCTTGATCGACAAGGCCAACTGACCAGCCCAACCCCACTTGTCATCGGGGTGACCCGTCGTCTCGGTCGCGCCGTAGTAGGCAACGTGGTTGTCATGCGCGGCAACCGACGCTTGGAACAGACCCCAAGCCTGATCGGCGCGGAACATCGCGACGAAGTCAGGCGACCTCGTTCCACCGTAGGCGGAACCGCCCAGCGAACCACCGACAATGCCCGCCGACGTCGCAAGCGACGCGTTGACGACACCGCCTTGGTAGTAAACCGTCGGATCCTGCGCCGACACCGTGAAGGTCATGCCCTGGCCAAAGTCAGCAGTGTAGCTGAACTGAGTAACACCAGTGACCGTACCACCATTGCCGACCAGACCATCGAAGTTGTTGGCCGGATAGTTGGTCCAGGGAGCGCTGAACTGCGAAACAGCCTTACCCATCGTGAAGCCAGCGAACTGGATGAAGGCGTAGTACACGCCAAGCGAACCGCCAGCGAGACCGCCGCCCGTGGCATTGCCCGGCGCAGACGACGTCGTACCAGAAATGACGTCATAGCCAGTCGCGCCAGCAGCCGTGCCGCTGTAGCCGCCGGTCGTCCACGAGAAGGTCAGATCAGCGAACGTACGCACAACGCCGTACTCGGTCGCGGTCCGCGTATCGATGTTGAGGTCTTCGCGGGCGCGAAGGGTGTAGTAGTTCGACAGACGGTTTTCGGCGCCGCCCGTGCCGCTGAAATAGCCGTTGAAGTCGCTCGCATGGATCGCGGCGTCAGCACGCAGGTAACCACCCAGCTTGATGCAGGTATCGGTGCCCGGGATGTAGTAGAAACCCGCACCGTACAGGGAGCAGATCTTCACGTATTCGACCGCCTTGGCCTTCACGGGGAGATCGGCTGCCTGTGCTCCGCCCACGGCGATCAGACCCGCCGCTGAGCCGAGCAAAAGGCTCTTAACCAACTTCATGTTAAACCTCCAAGTTGCTCTTCAGGGAAGGTCACTGACCCGAATGGCCAATTCCCCAACCCCCTCTAAATCACCGCCTTGGTCACCTTCGCGTCTTCGGACACACCCGCATGAACGCGAGGGACTTAAGCGAAAGACCTAAACGGGACGACCTTGGGATGCCCCCCTCCGTCGCCCGTTCACAATTACCGAACGTCCTTGCACACACAACAAGAGAACGCTCCGAACCGGGCCTATGAAGCGTGTTTTCCGACGGGTGTTGCACAAATAACACGCAGATGTGATCGAACGACACTCGCAACACATTGTTCTTATTGATCTTTTTTGACCGGTTCCTTTTGCCCCCAAAGTTCCCGGTCTGATGGCTGGCGAGCCGACTTACGCACACACGCGGTTCTGAGGCGCTCGAATCGTGGAATCGGCACGAAGACCCAACGGGATGTGTAATGGCCCGTAATGGTCGGTGATCCCCCGCAGGACAGGTGCAATCCAGCAGCACCGGATGCGCGGCATGAAGACTTTATAAGGGGGGAAGCCCCTCGGGAGATCGGGGAATCAGTGCGGACACCCCACCCCCGCGGAATTCGTTGGGAATATTTGAACGAAAACACGCGCTTCCAAATTGACCGGCCCAAGCAATTAGATGCATAAGGCTCGCACCGGAGAGGTGGCCGAGTGGCTGAAGGCAACGCTTTGCTAAAGCGTCATACGGTCTCAAGCTGTATCGAGGGTTCGAATCCCTCTCTCTCCGCCACCCCAGCAGAATCGCGGCCTGTGCATTCCAGGTGAAAGCCGCGCGGCTGAACCCAGCCTGATTCGCTCACTCCTTATATATGTGTGCCCACCTAGATCCGGGATCGCCAGATTCGCCAGTGTGAGGGCGATATCAGCACGGCCTCGTCCGCCCAGACATTGAACCAGACACCGGCCTTGCGGCGGCATGGAAAGGTGAGCGGCAGAATGCCGGTCTTGTGCGGCCGTCCGAGTTCCAGATCGCAATCATCAGGCGCGATCTGAATCGGCAGCCAGGGGCTCAGACCATTCCTGTCGGGCTCACTCATGCCGCGCGTATCTAGAGCGTGATGGCATTAAGTTCGATAGCCTGAATTTTTCAGGTAGTTGGCGCATTCCTCAGGTGTGAAGGCGTCGAGTGCGTGGCCGATTGCGGCGCAGACCGCGTCGACGGTTCGCGCGGCCGCTTTGCGGAGCAGGTGCTTGAGCTTGGCAAAGACTTGTTCGATCGGGTTCAGGTCGGGCGAGTATTTTGGCAGGAAGAAGAGTCTGGCTCCGACCGAACGGATGAGCTGGCGAACTGCTTTGCTCCTGTGGCTGCCGAGGTTGTCCAAGACAACGATATCGCCGGGTCGAAGGACGGGCAGAAGAACCTTCTCGACATAGGTGCGAAAGCTCACGCCATCGATCGGCCCCTCGATGAACCATGGCGCATCGATCCGGTCGTGGCGCAGGGCCGCCAGGAAGGTCATGGTCTTCCAGCGGCCGTGGGGAACCTTGGCGGGAAGTCTGTGCCCGCGCGGCGCCCATCCCCGCAAGGGGGCCATATCGGTCCGCGTCCAGGTCTCGTCGATGAAGACCAGCCGCTCAGCTTCGACGCGACCTTGATACTTTGCCCACTGGGCTCGCCGCCGCGCCACCTCGGGACGATCGCGTTCGCCAGCCGCCACGCTTTTTTTTGAAGCTGAGCTTCTCGGCATGCACGAAGTCCCAGACCGAGTGGTAGTCGACCTTCAGGCCGCGTCCAGCAAGCTCGGCAACGAGCCCGCGTATGGTGAAATCACCGTCCTTGATCCGCTGCGACAGCCAGACCGCATGCTCTCCCGAGACTGCCTTCGGCTTGTGGCCGCCCATCTGGCCAGGCTCAACACTGCCGGTCTCCTCGACCCGCTGCATCCAGCCGATGGCCGTGCTGATCGCCACTCCAAACTGCCTGGCAGCTTGATTACGGGACATCCCGCCCTCGATCGCAGCCACGACGCGCTTTCGAAGATCCAAAGAGTAAGGCTTGCCCATCCATGCTGGCCTCCTGCCCAGCCAGCATGGTGAATCAGGAATACGCTGATTTGGGAATCTTGAGGGTTCTGTGAGGTCGCGGGGCAGACTTAAGCCGCGCGCGCAGTCGTAGCGTGCGACCTCATAGAAGCTGGATTGAACGAAGCCGCGGAGTTGCGGGCACTATGGCGATAGTGCAGCCGGTGCAGTTGCGGAGAAGGTGCGCCTGTGGTCGCCGCGCGTCGGCGAGACATTGAGCAGGTGTGAGCGGCCCGATTGATCGGGCAGTGGGCGCGATGCCGCGAGGGATTTGTTGCGCTGGGATGCGCGGCCGAACGATTGGCGGGGTGAGCGGTGACGAGCGCGGCCACGGCGACTTCGGACGTTGCCACCGCGAAGGTGATCACGGAAGGGGTGGATAGTGCAGGCGCTGGTCATGACGTATCACAACGAAACGGATGGTCGCGGGCGCAGGCTCGTGGGACGACATCGACGCGCCGCATGGTGCCGCCACAATGCGGGCAGACGGGGATCTCACATTTGGTGAGGGGATCGTCGCCGGCTTCTTGATCAGTCGGAGCGTTGCGGACAGCAAGGAGTTGACGGCAGAGGGCGATTTTATCGTTGCGTCCGCCATTGGCGAGGAAGCCATAGTGGCGGATGCGGTGGAAGCCGTCCGGCAGGGTGTGGAGGAGAAAGCGACGAATGAACTCATCGGCATTAAGCGTCATCACTTTGGCTTGACGATTCTGCCGATAGTCCTTCCAGGAAAAGCTCACCTTGCCGTCGGCAAGCGAGATCAGCCTACTGTTGGCGATGGCGACGCGATGCGTGTAGCGGCCGAGATAAGCCAGCACCTGTTCGGGCCCGCCGAATGGCGGCTTGGCATAGACGACCCAGTCGGTCCGTCGAAGTTGAGCGAGGCGTTCGGCGAATGCGGCGGGATCGGCGAGATGGACGAGATCGCCAAAGAAGCCCAACTGGCCAGCCGCGAAGGCAGCTTGGAGCTCTAGCAGAAACAGACGGCGGAACAGCCGGGAGAGGACGCGCACCGGCAGGAAGAAGCCGGGCCGGCAAGCGACCCAGTGTGTGCCGTCGAGTGAAGGTCCACCACCAGGCACGACGCAGTGGATATGCGGATGGTGTTGCAGCGTCTGGCCCCAGGTATGGAGGACGGCGGTCACACCGAGCTGAGCGCCGAGATGCTTGGGGTCGGCCGCGATGGTGGCGAGCGTCTCGGCCGCGCAGCGGAACAGGATGGCATAGACGATGGCCTTGTTCTGAAAGGCTATCTCTCCGGCGGGGGCCGGCATGGTGAAGACGACGTGGAAATACGGCACGGGAAGGAGTTCGGCCTGTCGTTCGGCGAGCCATTGCACGCGCGCCGAGCCCTGGCACTTCGGGCAATGCCGATTGCGGCAGGAGTTGTAGGCAATCCGTGTGGCGCCGCAGTCATCGCACTGCTCGACGTGGCCGCCGAGCACAGCCGTCCGGCATGCCGTGATCGCGCCCATGACGCGCCGCTCGACGCGGCCCAAATGCTCGGCACGGGCTTGCCGAAACGCTTCGCCGTGGCGGCAGAAGATATCCGCCACTTCCAGAACCGGAGCCATCAGGTCCGCTCAGCCGGGCGGCACGACCTCCAGGCGGAGTCGGTCAAGCGGACTTGGCGTATTGCTGATGGTCTTTGTGGCGACTTGGGTATAGCGCGCCGTGCTGGCCAGACTGGCATGGCCGAGCAGCACCTGGATGATGCGCACGTCGGCCCCGTTCTCCAGGAGATGGGTCGCGAATGTGTGCCGCAGCGTATGCACTGTCACCGACTTGCTCAAGCCAGCCGCAGCACAGGCTGAACGACAGGCGGCGTGCAGCACGTTCGGGACGAGCGGACGCTCGTCGTCGCGGCCGGGAAATAGCCATCGTTTTGGCCGAGTGAGCCGCCAATACGTCCGCAGAATCCTCAAAAGCTGCGGCGAGAGCATAACGTAACGGTCCTTGCCGCCCTTGCCGTGCTCGACCCGGATCAACATCCGTTGGCTATCAATGTCGACAACCTTCAAGAGGACCACTTCCGATACGCGCAAGCCTGCGGCATAGACGGTGGTCAACGCGGTACGGCTCTTGAGGCTTGGGATCGCTTCCAGGAAGCGCACGACCTCGTCGGCGCTCAGCACGACCGGCAGTTTGCGCGGTTTACGCGCATAGGCGATGCGCTCCGGAACGGTGTCATGACCAAGCGTCACACCGTAGAAGAACCGCAGTGCGCAGACGATCTGGTTCAGCGCCGGCCAGGACATCCCCGTCGCAACCAGATGAACCTGGAAGGCACGGATATCCTCCAGGTCGAGGCGGTCGGGAGAACGACCGAAATATCGGCTCAACTTCGCTACGGCGTTGAGGTAGGATTGCTGCGTCGCCGGTGACAGATTGCGGACCGTCATGTCCTCGATCATGCGGCGGCGAAGTGGGCTGATCTCAGCCATCGGAAAACCTCCTGTCTAAAGGGTTGGGCTGCGAAAACCCGCAATCCTCTCAGACAGGAGGCAATCCTTGCTATGACTCCCTACATGCCGCGCCAGCGGCTTCGTTCAATCCCAAATCGATTCAACCTAACCCCATCCCGCTTTAGATGGCGGCACGACGCGGGAACTTGATTCAACGCAACCCAATCGCTCCGTGAAAACACGGGGCCGGATGCGATGCGGCGCTCAATGCGCAGACACCCACGCCCTCGCCTCACGCTGCGCAGCTGAGATCTCGGCGTCCGACATCTGACCGGCCACTTCCTGGCGCAGCGCGACGGCATCCTTGCGGCCCTTCAACGCGGCGAGGTTGAACCATTTGTGGGCGGCGACGAGGTCGACCAGGCCCGAACGGCCGCTTGCCCAATAGATCCCGCGCTCGAACAGAACGTCCGACAGCGCGCTCGCATCGATCGGCGTGGCCGTATCGAGATCGAAAGTACCCTGAAACATAACGCATCCCCTTTTTCTTATGCCGCCCCGTTCCCCCGAGCGCGGCTCCCGTCCAACTCTGATGCGCGTAACCTTGCCGGGCCCCGCGCTGTTCAACTCATCCCCTTGGGCTTCTTGCCCATTGCCGTTTGCCGGCTTGTTGGAGGCGATGATGGCGGGCAAATTTGAATGGCAGTTTAAGTATCGCGATGAAGCAGACGTAAACGCGAGGCCGCGCCGTGCGCACGGCAAATTCAAGAAGTCCCTGATTTGCAGGCACTTCTGCGGTTCGTCAGATTCGGTTTACCTTGCGGTTTTCGGACATCGATAACCATCGCGCACGGTGGCGAACCGCATCCGCCCTGTCATTCCCCGCGCAGGCAGGGATTCGAGTACGCCGCGGTCCATCGATTCAACCACGACCGTCTCGCCGTACTGGATCGCCCGTGGGAAGCCGGGCGATGACACCGAGAATGGGGGAGCGTCGCGCAAACAACATGCAATCGTGCCGCAGCCCTCGCTTGCCCAGGCAGATGCGACCAAGGCAACGCGATCGCGCAGCAGAGCTACGCCGCAGTCAGATCAACAATGTCGGGAATGGGATTGCCGGCAATACCCCGGCCTCAGGGAACGAGGGCGTCGGCGAACACGTCAGGACCAGATTCCAAATGAGCCCGAGGGCCGCTTGTGGAATTGCGGAGCCCTTTTGAAGGAGACCCGCACCGAACGAAGAAAACTCTGTTTCTTCTGCCGGACCGGACTTTGACGAGCAAGCTCGCGAAGTTGACGATCCGACCGTTGACCTGATGTCTCGCCGACACCCTCTATCGTCGACCAGAACCTCTAGGAGGCGCTGATGACGTGCCGGCTCTTAGGAGCCGGCAACTTCAGAAGCGAAGTTACTTCTTCTTCTTCGCGACCTTGCGGGTCTTCTTCGCAGTCTTCTTCACTGCGCTCTTCGCCTTCTTCGCCTTCTTCGCTTTCTTGGCCATGTTGCCCTCCGATGTGTGAGATGGCTTTAATCGCTGTGCGCATTCGGGGATCGAATGCACTCACCCCGAATACACCAACACGACGAAAAAAACATCTTCTCACTTAAGGAAGTGTTGACGACGCAGCGCGCGTGCGCCAGCCGCGCCTGATTTGCTTGTCAGCACAGACGCGCCTCCGCGATTGCAAATGCATCTCGCGGCATTGACGTCGGCAAGCATCGCGATTGCAGGAAAACACTATGCAGCAAGTATTATTCTGTGCGTGTGCATCGCGCGCGATCAAGGCGACGACACATGCAGCAACGCGCGCGATCACCCCACGGAGGCGAGTCGCGGACTCTGAGTCGCGAATTTTGGCAACGAAATTATTTTCATGCTTAACGGCGGCGGCGCTCGTCAGAGCGCGTGCAAGTCGCCGTTTTGCGCGAATCGCGCGGACCGCGATTCGGTCGTCGCATCGCGTTTGCACGGGATGATATTTGTCGTCGATGAGGCGTGAGAGTGTCGCATCGCGAACGCTCAGCGAGGTGACGAGGCGTGTCGTCACCTCGTCCGAACGCGCGAGATCAGATTCCGAGCTTGGACTTGAGCAACTCGTTGACCGCCTGCGGGTTCGCCTTGCCGCCGGACGACTTCATCACCTGGCCGACGAACCAGCCGAGCGACTGCGGCTTGTCCTTCACCTGCGCGGCCTTGTCGGGATTGGCCGCGATGATGTCGTCGACAACCTTTTCGATCGCCGAAAGATCCGTCACCTGCTTCATGCCGCGGCTTTCGACCAGCGCGCGCGGGTCGCCGCCCTCCTGCCAGACGATCTCGAACAGGTCCTTGGCGATCTTGCCACTGATCGTGCCCTCGCCGATCAGGTCGACGATCGCCGCGAGCTGTTCGGATGACACTGGAGAACCCGTAATATCCCGGCCTTCCTTGTTGAGGCGGCCGAACAGCTCGTTGATCACCCAGTTGGCCGCCATCTTGGCATCGCGGGCGCGGTTGGCGAGCCTGTCGAGCACCGTCTCGTAGAACATCGCGCTCTCGCGCTCGGCGACCAGCACGCTCGCGTCATAGGCCGAGAGGCCGAACTCCGCGACAAAGCGCGCCTTCTTCTGGTCCGGCAGCTCCGGCAGCTTCGCCTTCAGCTCGTCGACGAAGCTCTGGCTGAACTCGAGCGGCAGCAGGTCGGGATCGGGGAAGTAGCGATAGTCATGCGCCTCCTCCTTGGACCGCAGCGAGCGCGTCTCGCCCTTGTTGGCGTCGAACAAGCGCGTCTCCTGATCGATCTTGCCGCCGTCCTCCAGGATCTCGATCTGGCGTCGCGCCTCGTAGTCGATCGCCTGGCCGATGAAGTTGATCGAGTTCAGGTTCTTGATCTCGCAGCGGGTGCCGAGCGGGTCGCCGGGCTTACGCACGGAGACGTTGACGTCGGCGCGCAGAGACCCTTTCTCCATGTCGCCGTCGCAGGTGCCGAGATAGCGCAGGATCGAGCGCAGCTTGGTGACATAGGCCTTGGCCTGCTCGGCATCGCGGATATCAGGCTTGGAGACGATTTCCATCAGCGCGACGCCGCAGCGATTGAGATCGATCAAGGACTGCGACGGCAACTTGTCGTGCAGCATTTTCGCCGGGTCCTGCTCCAGATGCAGCCGCTCGATGCCGACGGTGGCGGTCTTGCCGCCCTCGAGCTCGAGCAACACCTCGCCCTCGCCGACGATCGGCGACTTGTACTGGCTGATCTGATAGCCCTGCGGCAGATCGGGATAGAAATAGTTCTTGCGGTCGAACACCGAGCGAAGATTGATCTTCGCGTTCAGCCCAAGCCCGGTCCGGACAGCCTGCCTGACGCATTCCTCGTTGATGACCGGGAGCATGCCGGGCATCGCCGCGTCGACCAGCGACACCTGCGTATTCGGCTCGCCGCCGAATGCCGTCGATGCGCCCGAGAACAGCTTCGAGTTTGACGTCACCTGGGCATGGATCTCCATGCCGATGACCACCTCCCAGTCACCAGTGGCGCCCTTGAGAAGCTTGTGCGTGGCCGTGCTCATGTTGTGCTCCCGAGCAGCGCGGCAGCGATCCGCTCCCACTCCGCTTCCAATGAATCTTTTGCCGCAGGCTGGCCGGCCTGGCGGTACCAGTAGCCGGCATTGCCGAGATCGCCTTCGACACGGTGCAGATACGCGTGCACCCAGGCGGCGTCGCGGCCATCGTCGTCCTGTACGATCTTGTGCGCCTGGTCCCAGTCGCCCTTCGCGGCCCACCAGAGACCGGCGAGCGGCGCGTTCAGCTCCGGCGCGGGCGCCGCGCCGTCGAGGCTTGCGATGAAACCGGCGACATTCACCACCACCTCGCGGGCGTGAAACGGCCGGCGGCCTGCTCGATCACCTCGCCGAGCGAGAACAGCGTCTCCTCCTCGAACGGACGGCCGATCAGTTGCAGGCCGAGCGGCAGGCCCTGGCTGTCCTTGCCTGATGGCACGGCAATGCCCGGCAGGCCGGCCATGTTCACCGTCACCGTGAAGATGTCGTTGAGGTACATCTCGACCGGGTCAGCGCCGCCCTTCTCGCCGATGCCGAAGGCGGCCGACGGCGTCGCCGGTGTGAGGATCGCGTTGACGCCCCTCTCGAAACAATCCTCGAAATCCTTCTTGATCAGCGTGCGCACCTTCTGGGCCCGCAGGTAGTAGGCGTCGTAATAGCCGGCCGAGAGCACATAGGTGCCGATCATGACGCGGCGGCGCACCTCGGCGCCGAAACCTTCGGCGCGGGTGTTCTCGTAGAGCTCCGTGATGTTCTTGGCCTGCTCGCGCAGTCCATAGCGCACGCCGTCATAACGCGCGAGGTTGGACGACGCCTCCGCCGGCGCCACGATGTAGTAGGCCGGCAACGCGTACTTCGTGTGCGGCAGCGACACCTCGACGAGCTCGGCACCGGCCGCCTTCAGCCACGCCGCGCCTTCGCTCCAGAGCTTCTCGATCTCGGCAGGCATGCCGTCGAGACGATACTCCCTGGGGATGCCGATCTTCATGCCCTTTACGGACTTGCCGATCGAAGCCTCGTAATCAGGCACGGGGATGTCGACCGAGGTCGTATCCTTCGGATCGTGGCCAGCCATCGAGCGCAGCAGCATCGCGGCATCGCGTGTCGTGCGCGCGATCGGGCCCGCCTGGTCGAGCGAGGATGCAAAGGCGACGATGCCCCAGCGCGAGCAGCGACCATAGGTCGGCTTGATGCCGACGGTGGCGGTGAACGCCGCCGGCTGGCGGATCGAGCCGCCGGTGTCGGTCGCAGTCGCGCCCATGCACAGCAGCGCCGCCACGGCCGAGGCCGAGCCGCCGGACGAGCCGCCCGGCACCAGCGTGGTGTTGCTTCCCTCGCGCCGCCAGGGATTGCCGACGGGCCCGAAGCACGAGGTCTCGTTGGCCGAGCCCATCGCGAACTCGTCATTGTTGAGCTTGCCGAGCATCACCGCGCCGTCGCGCCAGAGCTGCGAGGTCACTGTGGACTCGTAGGTCGGCACGAAATTGCCGAGGATCTTCGAGCACGCCGTGGTGCGCACGCCCTTGGTCGCGAACAAATCCTTGATGCCGAGCGGAATGCCGGCGAGCGGACCGGCATCGCCCTTGGCGATCCGGACGTCCGCTTCGCGCGCCATGTTGCGCGCCTGGTCGGGCGTCTCCATCACAAAGGCATTGAGCACGCGCGCTTTCTCGATCGCGGAAAGATGCGCGTCGGTCAGCTCGAGCGACGTGAAAGTCTTGTCGGCGAGACCCTTGCGGGCCTCGGCGAGCGTCAGCGATGTCAAATCGGTCATTTATTGATCGGGCTGCAGAAGAACGGAGACAGGGTCTTGTCGTTGGCCGGGTCGTCTTTTTTGGCGGCCGCATTCGCGGCGGCCTGGAGCTCGTCGAGCACTTCATTGACGGCGACGTTGGGATCGGCGGCCTTGCCCTGCCGTTCCATCTTGTCGAGGTAGTTCATGTAGGCCTGATAGGCCTTCTCATCGTCGCAAAGCATGCACATCGGACAGCGTCCTGAATTGAATTACTCAACAACCTTGGGCACCAGGAAGAAGTGACCTTCGGTCGCGGGCGCGTTGGCAACGATATCGTCGGCGATCCCGCCGTCATTGACCACGTCCTGCCGCTTCTTCATCTGCATCGGGGTCACCGAGGTCATCGGCTCCACGCCCTCGACATTGACCTCCGAGAGCTGCTCGACAAAGGCGAGCATGGCGTTGAGCTCGCCCTGCAGATGCGGAACCTCGTCCTCAGCAACCGCAATGCGCGCCAGATGCGCGATGCGGCGGACGGTAGCGGCGTCAACGGACATTATATAAGGCCTCTCACGGCAAAACCTAAGTGCCGTATAGCAGAGGCCGCTTTTGCGCCGCAACCGGCGCTAGCGCATGGTCCGGAAAAGTGTGAAGCGGTTTTCCGAAAAGACCATGCGCAAACAACAACCTAACTACCCGGCCATCTGACGGAGGCGCTCCAGCGCCGATTTGGCGAGATCCCGGGTCAATTCGGCGGCCGGGACCTCACGACCGAGCGCGATGGCCTGTCCGGCCCAGAGATTGGTGAAATCCACTCTGCCCTGCTTTTCAGCAGCCGTCTTGAGCGGCCCAAGCGCGGTTGCCGCATGAGGAAATGGCGGCGCGTCCGGCGAGACCGGGCCGGCCTCGCGCATCAGGCGGTTCTGGACGCCACGCGCCGGGCGGCCGGTCATCACATTGGTGATGACGGTGGAATCGTCCCGCGCCTCGGCGAGCGCCTTGCGGCCGCCCGCGCTGACCTTGGACTCCGGGCAGCGCAAGTAAGCGCTGCCGATCTGCACGCCGGACGCCCCAAGCGCAAAGGCCGCGGCGATGCCGCGCCCGTCCGCGATGCCACCGGCCGCAATCACGGGCACCTTCACGGCATCAGCGACTTGTGGCACCAGCGCAAAGGTACCCGGCTGCTCGGCGATCTTGTCGGTCAGGAACATGCCGCGATGGCCACCGGCCTCGGCTCCTTGCGCAATGACGGCATCGACGCCGTGCTGCTCGAGCCAGACCGCTTCCTTCACCGTCGTGGCGGACGAGATGACGAGGCAACCGGCCGCCTTGACGCGCTTGAGCAACGCCTGCTCAGGCAGGCCGAAATGAAAGCTGACGACCTCCGGCTTCAGCTCCTCGACGACTTCGCAGAAGGCCGCATCGAACGGCGCCCGATTGGCCGCATTGACCGGCGCCGCCGGATCGAGACCATGCTCGGTGTAATAACCCGTGAGCCGCTGCTTCCAGCGCGCGTCGGCCTCGGCCGTGAGCTCGATCGGCGTGTGGCAGAAGAAGTTCATGTTCAGCGGCGCCTTCACGCGCTGGCGGATGACGTTGACCTGCTCGCGCGCCTTCTCCGGCGACAGCATGGCGCTCGGCAATGAGCCAAGTCCGCCGCCCTCGGCCACGGCGATCACCAGCTCCGCATCCATCACACCGGCCATCGGCGCCAGCACGATCGGGAATTCGGTCTTGAACAGATCGATCAGTCGACGGTCAGGCCACATGGTGTGTCTCTCTAGGTTCAGGCGAACGATGCGATGGAGTTGCGCCGACCGGCCAGCAATTGATCGGCCTCGGACGCAATCCGCTCGACGATCTCGGCCGCTGGTGGAATATCATGGATCAGGCCGACAGCTTCACCCGCGATCACCGCGGCAATATCAAAATCGCCCGACATTTTCGCGGCCGCATACTCGGCCGAAACTGCGGCGACATTCTGCATCAGCTCGACCTCGCGGCCGCCCCAGCGGCGGGCATGGTCGTTGACCAGACACCGTCCCGTGAACGGCGCCGGCCAGACATTGTTGCGCGAGAGATCGAAGATGATGCCGCGCACGGTCGAGCCGCTGCTCGCCGCGCAGATGCGCCGCTTGGCCTCATCAGCGCCGTCGGCCTCCCGGCTCGCATAAAAGCGGGTGCCGAGCAGCACGCCGCTCGCGCCCAGCATCATCATGGCGGCGAGACCGCGGCCGTCGGCGATGCCGCCGGCCGCCACCACCGCCACGCGACCCGCAGCGAGATCGACGATGGCAGGCACGAGATCGACGGTGGTGCGTGAGGCGCCGTGACCGCCCGCCTCTGTCCCCTGCGCAATCAGAATGTCGGCGCCGGCATCGAGCGCCTGACGCGCCATCGTCTCGTCCTGCACCTGGCAGATCAGCCGCGCCCCGGCCGATCTGATCCGCGGCGCGAACGGGGCGGGATCGCCGAACGAGAGCATGATCGCAGACGGCTTTGCGGCGAGCGCGATATCGAGCAGCTCGGGTCGCTTGGCGAGGCTCCATGTAATAAAGCCGATCCCGAACGGCGCGCGCAGTTCGGCGAGTTTTGCAGTCTCCTGCTCCAGCCACGCTTTCTCGCCGTAGCCGCCGCCGAGAATGCCAAAACCGCCGGCGGAGCTCACGGCCGTCACCAGGCGACTGCCGGCGACGACGTCCATCGGCGCCAGCAGGACCGGATGCTTGATCTCCAACAGCCTCGTCAGCGGCGTCGCAATGGGCATGGCCCCTCCCCGATCTGGACAGCGAGATTAGGGGGGTCTAGCATTCTCGAAAAATGAATTGTTGCGAACGCTGCCATCACAAAAGCGAAACGACACCATGGAACTGAGCGACATCCAGACCTTCGCCGCGGTCGCGCGCACCGGCGGCATTACGCGCGCCGCCGAAGAGCTCAACACGGTGCAATCCAACGTCACCCAGCGCATCAAGGCGCTGGAGGCCGAGATCGGCACGCCGCTGTTCGAGCGCCACAGCCGCGGCATGGCGCTGACCGGCGCCGGCAAGCGCCTCCTCCCCTACGCGCAGCGGATGGCCGCGCTGTCGCGCGAAGCCGTCCTCGCCGCCCGCGACGACGGCGAGCCGAAAGGACCGCTTTCGATCGGCTCGATGGAGACGACGGCCGCCGTGCGGCTGCCGCCGCTGCTTGCCGATTTCCACCGCCGTTTCCCGGCGGTGCGCCTCAGCCTACGTACGTCGCCGACCGCCGATCTCGTCGCCGGTGTTCTCGAAGGCGCGCTCGATGGCGCCTTCGTCGCAGGTCCCATCGCGCATGCCGACCTCACCGTGACGAGCGCGTTCCGCGAAGAGCTGGTGCTGGTCAGCGCCCGGCGCTGGGCCTCGCTCGCCGAGCTGCGCGCCGGTACACCGGAGTCAGGCCCGACCGCGCTGGTGTTCCGCACCGGCTGCACCTACCGCCAGCGTCTCGAGCAGATCTTTGTCGAGTTCGGCTGGCCCTCGGCAGCGCGCTTCGAGCTCGGCACGCTCGACGGCATGATCGGCTGCGTCGCCGCCGACATGGGCGTGACGCTGCTGCCGCGCGCCGTGGTCGAGCGGAGCGCGATGAACGGCAGCGTCACCATGCAGGCGCTGAACCCGTCACACGCCCGCGTCGAGACGCTGTTCATCCAGCGCCGCGCCGGCCATCAAACCAGCGCGCTTCAGGGCTTCCTGTCCTGCCTCACCAGGGACGATGAAATCATCGCGGCCTGAGCCACCACCGCCGCAGCGCAACGAAGGCCCAGATCGCCTCGACGAGACCGAACGGCCAGGCGCCCTGCAGGAAGCCGTAGGCCGAGCCGAGCCCGCAAGATACGGCGAACAGCAGCACGAACCAGTGGCTGCGATCTTCGAGGGCATAGCAGACCAGCATCGCCGTCACGGCAAATAGGCCGAATAGTGTCAGGGCATCCATCGTTGTGGGTTCACTCCGCAGCGCAGCGCATGATATGCGCTAATCCCATGCCGGCTCTTATCCTGCCCCTCGTCGATGCTGCAACCCACTGGCCCGAACGCGGCGGGTTGATCGGCCTTGATTTGGGCACCAAGACCATCGGTGTCGCCGTGTCCAATCCGGACCGCCGTCTCGCGACAGGCGTCGAGACCATCCAGCGCAAGCAGTTCAAGCAGGACGCAGCCCGGCTGCTCGCCATCGCCACTGAGCGCAAGGTGGTCGGCTTCGTGCTCGGGCTTCCCATCAACATGGACGGCAGCGAGGGTCCGCGCGCGCAATCGACCCGTGCGTTTGCCCGCAATCTGGCCAATTTGACCACACTCCCCATCGGCCTCTGGGACGAGCGCCTGTCGACCGCCGCAGTCGAGCGCGAGCTGATCGGCATGGATGTCAGCCGCGCCAAGCGCGCCGAGGTGATCGACGAGCACGCCGCCATCTTCATTCTGCAGGGCGCGCTCGATCGGCTCGCAAATCTTCGCGCAGCATCGGGAAATGGCTGATTCATGGCCGTCGTGATCGCGGCGCTGCTGCCGGTCTTCATCCTCATCGTGCTCGGCGTGGTGCTCAGGCACAGCCTGATGCGGCTCGACACGCAATGGCACGGGCTGGAGCGGCTGACCTATTTCGTGCTGTTTCCGATGCTGCTGATCCAGACGCTGGTGAGGGCGGATCTTTCGAAAGTCCCGGTCGCCGGGGTCGGTGGCGCATTGCTGCTGTCGGCGCTGGCGATGTCGCTGCTTTGCCTCGCGCTCCGCCCGGCGCTGGTGCGTCTCGACATCGACGGCCCCGCCTTCACGTCGATTTTTCAGGGCGCGACGCGCTGGCAGACCTATGTGGCGCTGTCCGTCTCCGCCAATCTGTACGGCGATGTCGGGCTGGCGCTGGCCTCGGTGGCGATGGTCGCCATCATCCCGCTTGTGAACGTGTTCAGCGTCGCCGTGCTCGCGCATTACGCTTCCCCCGAGAAGCAGTCCGCGCGCGCGATCGCGATGACCGTCATCCGCAATCCCCTGATCGGGGCCTGCGTCATCGGCCTCGTCATCAATGTCATCCATTTGCCGCTGCCGAAGATCTGGCACGAGGTCGCCGACGCGCTCGGCCGCTCCTCGCTCGCCATCGGCCTGCTCGTCACCGGCGCCGGCCTCCAGCTCAAGGGCCTGCTCCGCCCAAGTCTCGGTGCGACCCTTGGCGTGGCGTTCAAGCTGGTGCTGATGCCCATGCTCGCACTGGTGCTCGCCGCCTGGTTCGGTCTGTCAGGCACCAACCTCGCGATCGTCGCGATCTGCGGGGCGGTGCCGACCTCGCCGAGCGCCTATGTGCTGGCCCGCCAGATGGACGGCGACGCGCCGCTGCTGGCGCAGATCATCACGCTGCAAACGATCTTGGCGGCGATCACGATGCCGATCGCGATCGCGCTGGTGGCGTGAGCGCTAGACGTAGCGCCCCGATGTAAAGAGGATGAAAGTGTTGCAGGCCGAATGGGCCACCACACTCGTCCATGTTGAGTTGCTGGACCATCGAAGATGGCCAAGTACCAACCCGAAAGCGAAAATAATCGCGCGCCCGAACCAATCATACTGGGTATGATTTAGCGCCCAGACAGCCGACGTAAGAAAGATGGCTCCGATCGGACCGAGAAAGGATTCCGACCAGCCGCGAAACAGGAAACCGCGAACGACAAACTCTTCCATGATGGGTCCCGCGATGCAGCCTCCGATGAGCCAACCGAGCAGTCCCGCGGCGCTTCCCACCACAAGCGTAGGATCGGCTTGATACCCATTCGGGCTCATCTTCGACAGTACAAATCCCTCAATCGACATAAAGATCGTCGTAATGGCGAGAGCCCGAACGATTTCGCCACCACGTGGCCAATTCAGAGCGAGATATTCGCCGAACTCCCTCCTTGCCATCCGGATTGCGATCCAAAGCACTGCGATGGCAGCCGGCGCTCCCGAAATAAGGAAAACTCCATACCAGCGCCCTTGCGATGCCAACGCCTGGAGTTCTCCCGGAGCGTACACCTTTGATCCAGCGCCGACGGAGAGTGCGATGCTCACCACAACGACGCCGACCAGAACGAATGCACCGTCCGCAAGCAAGCCGACCAGCGTTGTCTCCCAAAAATCCCACGTGCGCGGCGCCGACCGAGAGGGCACGCCGCGATCGGTCATCTTCTTAAGATCCGTCATATGGTTTTGTTGCAGCAACTATCTGGCGATTTAAATCTCATCCTCTACTCAGAGTAACGAGACCGGCGGCCTACCGTCAATAAGGAATAGCATCGGTGTCGGCAGAACAACAACCGCGTCGACCAGAAGTTGGAGCGACGGGTGCCTGCCGTCAGCTCCCCAGCCACATCGTCAGCACCACCGCCGTCATGTTGTTCAGCGCATGCAGCACGATGGTGAGCCAGAGCGAATTCGCCCGGTGCCGCATGTAGCCGAACCACAGGCCGATGGAGAACACCTCGGCGAGGAAGTAGAGATCGTATTGCAGGTGCACCGCCGTCCACACCAGCGACGACAGGATGATTGCGCCGGGCACGCGCAGGAAGCTCGCCGACCAGCCGCGGAAGAGAAAACCGCGCGCAAGCACTTCCTCCGACATCGGCGCGGCCACGCTGAAGGCGAGCAGCATCGACAGCGCCGCGCCCTTGTCGCGGCCGGATTTCAAGAGATCGGTCATGAAGCTTGGCGTCGCTTCGCGGCCGAGGGATCGTGACACAACCTCCCAGGCCAGCACGGTCAGGAGCAGTCCGGCGGCGCCGAGCAAGAATTGCCGAAAGGTCGGCCAGCGCAGCGCGAGGTAGTCGACGAAGGAAGCCTTCTTGATGCGGATGGCGAGCCACACCACGAGAAGCGTTGCCGGCAGGCCCATGATGACCGAGAGCGCCAGCGCCTGCGGCTCCCGGCCGACGACCTGGAGGGAGGCAAGATCCATCGGCAGGCCACGCAGCGCAACCAGCAATACGACCGCCCCGATCTGGCCGACAAACATCGCGACGAAGATGAGCAGGCCCCACAGCGCCGTGCCCCAGAACTTCCAGACGCGCAGCGGCGCCGGCGTCACGGTCAGCGGCGGATGATCGGGATTGAGAGAATCCATCAGAAGGCTTTCGGTTGGGAGGCTCAAGGCAGCGCCCGCTCGAGCAGCGCGCGCACGTCCCCGCTATCGAGGTCCACCGCGCCATACATGCTGGCGTGATTGGCGGCGAGACGCGTGGCCGCGAAGAGCTCGGCGCTGTGCGGTGAGACACCGCTGAGCGCGGCGGCAGCGGCGAGCAGCGCCAGCTTCTCGACCGCCAGCCGCGCGACTCGTTCTCCGTCAGCGCGGCGGAAGGTTTTGCCGATGAAGGCAGCCGCGTCAGCTGCCCCCGACAAGCCTTTCGTCTCGGTTGCCAGCGCTTGCAGCACCGCCATCGCGGCCTCCGGCTCGCGCGAGAGCGCGCGGAGCACGTCGAGGCACATCACGTTGCCCGAACCTTCCCAGATCGCGTTGACGGGCGACTCGCGGTAGTGGCGCGCCAGAATACCGTCCTCGACATAGCCATTGCCGCCGAGGCACTCCATTGCCTCGTAGAGGAATGGCGGCGCGCTCTTGCAGGTCCAGTATTTGATCGCCGGCGTCAGCAGCCGCATGTAGGCGGCCTCGGCGGCGTCGTGCGGCGTGCGGTCGAAAGCGCGGCAGAGCCGCATCACCAGCGCCGTGCTCGCCTCCACATGCAGCGCCATGTCGGAAAGCACGGCCTGCATCAAGGGCTGATCGGCGAGATGCTTCTGGAACACGCTGCGGTGACGGGCGTGATGCAGCGCATGCGCAAGGCCCGAGCGCATCAGGCCGCTAGAGGCGATCGCACAATCCTGCCGCGTCAGCTGCACCATCTGGATGATGGTGCGGATGCCCTTACCTTCTTCGCCAACGCGTTCGGCATAGGCGCCGACGAACTCCACTTCCGAGGAGGCGTTCGAACGATTGCCGAGCTTGTCCTTCAGCCGCTGGAAATGGATCGCATTGATCGAGCCGTCAGGCGCGAAGCGCGGCATGAAGAAACAGGTCAGTCCGCTATCTGCCTGCGCCAGTACCAGGAAAGCATCGCACATCGGCGCCGACATGAACCATTTGTGGCCGGTGATGCGATAGGCGTCGCCGTCGCGCACCGCGCGCGTCATGTTGGCGCGCACGTCAGTGCCGCCCTGCTTCTCGGTCATGCCCATGCCGAGCGTCATGCCGCGCTTATCCCACCACGGCGCGAAGCTCGGATCATAGCTCCTCGTCGACAGCACCGGCATCACCTTGCCGAGCAGATCCGGCTGCATCGCCAGTGCCGCGACGGAGGCACGCGTCATCGTGATCGGGCAGAGATGGCCGGTCTCGACCTGCGCGGCCATGTAGAATTTTGCCGCGCGAATGACTTCGGCCGCATCGCCCGCAGGCTTGCCATCCGCGGTCCAGGTCGAATTATGCACGCCCGCGTGCGCGCTGTGCGCCATCAGCTCGTGATATCCAGGATGAAACTCGACCCGGTCGCGACGATTGCCCTTGGCATCGAACGTGCGCAGCTTCGGCGTGTTCTCGTTCGCGACGCGCCCGCGATCGGCCATCGCCGCCGAGCCCCAATACTTGCCGAACGCCGACAGTTCCCGCTCCGCAGCCGCACCGCCATTGGCCTTCACTGCATCGACCAGCGGCCGATCCACGGCGAACAGATCGATGTCCTCGAACGGGGGCGACTGGTTGAAGACCTCATGGGTCGCAAAGCTGGGCTGGGTCATCTGGCTTCCCACGCGGAATCAGTTCCGCCGCGGCTGGATCGGGAAATCATAGGCCGCCCCGCCCGCCCCCGGCAGGGAAAAATGCCACCACTCCTTCGAATAGTTCACAAAGCCTTGCTTGGCCATCGCAGCCACCAGCCGCTTGCGCCAGGCCCGTTGATCAGGCCTGATCGACGGTGCTGCGGTATGGCCCTTCGTATCGGTGCAATCATAGCCGGTGCCCATGTCCACGCTGCCTTCCGGCAGCCGCGCCTCGACGGGTGCCGTACAGTCCGCATAGGCCTTCGCGGGGTCGATCCTGGCGGAGTTGTCGGCCTTCAGATCGACCAGAGTGAGATCCAGCGCGGCACCCGTCGAATGTTGCGAGTGGCTGGCGATATAGCCGAGGCGAAACAGCTCGGTCTTGGGGATCCTCGGATTGTAGCGCCGATCGGCCGCGCTCTCATGACCGTTCTGCGACCATCTCACCATGTCGAGCGAGGCCCGTGCCGGCCGATAGCAGTCGAACATCTTGAGCGAGAGATTTTGTGCCGCAAGATCCCGCTGGACTGCCTTCAACCTCAATCCCACCTCCTGCTTCACCACACATTCGCCGGCGCCGTAGCCGGCAAGCGGGCGGCCGACAAAATTGTTCGGCGTGGCGTAGCGGATGTCCTGGATGATGCTGGGATCGATGTCGCGCAGATAGACGAAGCCGCCGGGGAGCGATTGGGCCTGGGCTGTGCTGATCGTCACTACGGCCAAGAGCGCTGTCAGGATTGATTTCACGGAATGCATCCCAGTCGTCATGGCCGGGCTTGTCCCGGCCATCCGCGGCCCTTTTACGTCAAATGCGAACGAAGATCGCGGATGCCCGGGCCTTCGCCTCGCCGAGGCGGCTTCGGCTGCGCAGGCGGGACAAGTCCGGGCATGACCGAGAGGTCACGCCACGGCCGCATTAAGACAGATCAGGGGATAACTCCCCGCCCCGGCATTGGCCCTTGCTCCCCCCGCCATCCGCGCCTATAGCTCTCGCTTTAATGACATCGAAATCGACCTTCGTCCTCGGCCACCGGCATTTGCTGGGCATCGAGGGCCTTTCCGCGGCCGACATTACCGGCCTGCTCGACCTGTCCGAAGAATATGTCGAGCTCAACCGCCAGGTTGACAAGAAGCGCACCGTCCTGCGTGGACGGACGCAAGTAAACCTCTTCTTCGAGGCGTCTACCCGGACCCAGTCCTCGTTCGAGCTCGCGGGCAAGCGCTTAGGCGCCGACGTCATGAACATGTCGGTGTCCTCCTCGTCCATCAAGAAGGGCGAGACGCTGGTCGACACCGCGATGACGCTGAACGCCATGCACCCTGATATCCTGGTGGTGCGCCATCACGCCTCCGGCGCGGTGGAACTGCTGGCACGCAAGGTCGACGGTTCCGTGATCAATGCCGGCGACGGCGCGCACGAGCATCCGACCCAGGCGCTGCTGGATGCACTCACCATCCGTCGCAACAAGGGCCGGATCGAGGGCCTCGTGGTGGCGATCTGCGGCGACGTGCTGCATTCGCGCGTCGCCCGCTCCAACATCATCCTGCTCAACACCATGGGCGCCCGCGTTCGCGTCGTCGGCCCCTCCACGCTGCTGCCGCCCGGCATCGAGCGAATGGGCGTCGAGGTCGCGCGCGACATGCGCGAGGGGCTGAACGGCGCCGACATCGTGATGATGCTGCGGCTGCAGCGCGAGCGCATGAACGGCTCCTTCGTGCCGTCGACGTCGGAGTACTTCCACTATTTCGGGCTCGACCAGAAGAAGCTAGGCTACGCCAAGCCCGATGCGCTGGTGATGCATCCCGGCCCCATGAACCGCGGCGTCGAGATCGACACCGCGGTTGCCGATGGCGCGCAGTCCCTGATCCGCGAACAGGTGGAGATGGGGGTTGCCGTGCGCATGGCGGTGCTGGAAGCGCTCGCCCGTAACCTGCCGAACGCGTGATGCCCATGCTGACCGACCGCCGCCCGATCCTGCTCGCCAACGCCCGCGTCGTCGATCCCTCCAGGGATTTCGACGGTCCCGGCGACGTCCTGATTGCCGACGGCATCATCCGCGAGACCCGCCGCGGCATTGGCGCGGCCGGCGTCCCCGAAGGCACCGACGTCGTCAATTGCTCCGGCAAGATTGTCGCGCCCGGCCTGATCGACATGCGCGCCTTTGTCGGCGAGCCCGGCTTCAGCCATCGCGAGACCTTTGCGAGCGCCAGCCAGGCGGCGGCGACCGGCGGCATCACCACGATCATCTGCCAGCCCGACACCGCGCCCGTCATCGACAATTCGGCGACCGTCGATTTCGTGATGCGCCGCGCCCGCGACACCGCGATCGTCAACATCCAGCCGATGGCGGCACTCACCAAGGGCATGCGCGGCGAGGAGATGACCGAGTTCGGCCTGCTCAAGGCCGCAGGTGCCGTCGCCTTCAGCGACGGCGACCGCAGCGTCACCAATTCGCAGGTGATGCGCCGCGCCTTGACCTACGCCCGCGACTTCGACGCGCTGATCGTGCACCACACCGAGGATCCTGATCTGGTCGGCGAAGGCGTGATGAACGAGGGCGAGTTCGCCTCGCGCCTCGGCCTGATGGGCATCCCGACGGCGGCCGAGGCCGTGATCCTCGAACGCGACATGCGTCTCGTCGCGCTCACCGGCGGCCGCTATCACGCCGCCGCGCTGTCCTGCATGGAGTCGCTCGAGATCCTGAAGCGCGCCCGCGATGCCGGGCTTGCCGTCAGCTCCTCGGTCTCGATCAATCATCTGGCGCTGAACGAGAACGACATCGGCCCCTACCGCTCCTTCCTGAAGGTGTCGCCGCCGCTGCGCACCGAAGACGATCGCCGCGCGATGGTCGCGGCCGTCGCCTCCGGCCTCGTCGACGTCATCATGTCCGACCACAATCCGCAGGACGTCGAGGTCAAGCGCCTGCCTTTCGCGGAAGCGGCTCCCGGCGCAATCGGGCTCGAGACCATGCTGCCGGCGGGCCTGCGGCTGGTCCACAATGACGAGCTCAGCCTCAAGACGCTGATCCGGGCGATGTCGACCCGGCCGGCCGAGCTGCTTGGCCTGCCGGGCGGAACCCTGCGCAACGGCGCACCGGCCGACGTCATCGTGATCGACCCCGATGTTCCCTGGGTGGTCGATCCCGCCGACCTCAAATCACCCTGCAAGAACACCCCGTTCGACGAAGCCCGCTTTACAGGCCGCGCCATCAGGACCATCGTCGGCGGACGAACGGTTTATGAGCATGTCTAATGGGCGCTGGTTATGTCAGCCATGGAGAGACCGCCATGGGGTTTGATGCATTCCTGCCGGTGGCCTTCATCATCGGCTACCTCTTCGGCTCGATTCCGTTCGGGCTGATCCTGACCAGGCTCGCCGGCACGCAGGACCTGCGCTCGATCGGCTCCGGCAATATCGGCGCCACCAACGTGCTGCGCACCGGCCGCAAGGGCCTCGCCGCGGCAACTCTGCTGCTCGACGCGCTCAAGGGCACCGCGGCGGTGGTGGTCTCAGGCTACATCGCCGGCCCCAATGCCGCGATGCTGGCGGGGCTCGGCGCCTTCCTCGGCCATCTCTTCCCGGTCTGGCTGAAGTTCAAAGGCGGCAAGGGCGTCGCCGTCTATATCGGCATCCTGCTCGGCCTGTTCTGGCCGGCGGCGCTGGTGTTCTGCCTGATCTGGCTCGCGACCGCCTTCACCACCCGCTACTCCTCGCTTTCGGCGCTGGTGGCGGCCTTCGTCGCGCCGCTGTTCCTGTGGTGGTTCGGCCACCTCGCGCTGGCCTCGCTGTCGGTCGTGCTGACGCTGCTGCTGTTCTACATGCATCGCGAGAACATCAAGCGGCTGCAATCGGGGAAAGAAGGCCGCATCGGCGAGAAGGCTTAAGTCGCGCTTTCGAATCCGAGACCGAAAAAAGTACGGATACCGCCGCAGGGCTTCCGCATTATATGCCAAATCCTGTTCGCAACTTTCACCCGACTCGCAGGAGCTAGTGGCGGTCAGGTTCCATGCCTGTCATCCTGACAGTGGACATGGCGTTACGCGGTTGCTCAGAATGAGCGAGAAGATTGACGGCACGCATGATGACGGTGGCTCGCAGGGCACTGCGGCAAGCCGCCTGCTCCTCGCCACCAATATCTGGTCGGAAGCGCCCTCGCCGCCTGCTGCGCCCAAGCCCGTTCCTGTTTTGCCGCCAGCGCCGCCACCTGCTCCCATTGTGCAAGCGCCTGCGCCGGTCGTAATGCCGGCCGCGTCCATCGAACAGACTCGCCCCAATCAATGGCCGCCGCGAAAATTGTCGCTGGCGCTACAGGGCGGCGGCAGCTTTGCCGCCTTTACCTGGGGCGTGCTGGAGCGGCTGCTGGAACAGCCGTCCATCGAATTCGACACCATCAGCGGCGCCAGCGCCGGCGCCATCAATGCATTGCTGGTCGCCGGCGGCTTTGCCGAAGGCGGCCGCGAAGGCGCACGCAGCCGGCTGAACCGGTTCTGGGTCCGGCTGATGCACGAGGCTTCGTTCCGCTCGCTGATGCTGATCGGCGGCTTCTCGCCGGCGGGAAGCTCCGTCGCGTTCGGCCCGACGCTGCGCTCCGGCCAGTTCGATCCGTTTGATCTCGATCCGCTCCGCCAGGCGCTGGCGCGCGACATCAATTTCGAGGTCTTGCGCGATCCCAAATGTCCAAAACTCCTCATCGCAGCGACGCGGATCCGCGACGGGCAGCAGCAGATCTTCCGCAATGACGCTGTTACCGCCGACGTCGCGCTGGCCTCGACCTGCCCGCCGCTGGTGCACTGCGCCGTCGAGATCGACGGCGAGGCCTATTGGGACGGCGGCTTTGGCGGCAATCCGCCACTGATCAAGCTCGCACGGGAATCGACGACTGCCGATCTTCTGCTGGTCCAGGTCACGCCGGCCCGCGACAGCTACGTGCCGATCACGCTCGCCGCGATCGACCGCCGCCTCGACCAGATCGCCGCCAATGCCGCGCTCAAGGCCGAGATCGCGGCGATCGAATGGGCGCAACCGCATGCAGCGCCGACGCTCCGGCTTTCCAGGATCGCGGCCGAAGACTCCGTTGACGGACTTGCGCAGCGTTCATCGACCGATCTTGGTCGCGGCTTCATCCGCCTGCTGCACCGGAGCGGCCGCGCGGCCGCCGAGCGCTGGCTCGGCGCAAATAGCATTGCGACCCAACGCACCCTGCCCGCGGCCGAGCCCGCCCTAGCCTGATTTCGCCAGCGCATTCTCCAGGAACCACGCCGCGGCCAGCGCGCCCGGATCATTGCCGAAGCGCGCGATCACCTGCACGCCAACAGGAAGACCCCCGACCTTCATCACCGGCACGTTGACGCATGGATTGCCCATCAGCGTCCACAGCCGGTTGTAGCGGGGCGAGCCGGTCGAGGCGAGCTCCTTGGCCGGCGCGGTGCCGGGCGCCGAATAGGTCAGCAGCACGTCGAAACCCTCGAACAGCTCGCCGAGCTCACGACGGCCGCGGCGGGCAATCCGGCGGGCATCGTCATATTCCTTCGGCGTCAGTCCGACCGTCTCATCGAGGCTGGCGCGGAGCAGCGGCGCGATCTCGTCGTGACGCTGATCGAACTCCCAGGCGAGCGCCCGATGCGCCTCGAAATCCTGGATGATGGGATGGATGCGCCAGGCTTCCTTGACCGCTTCGGGCAGATCGATGATCTGCACGCTGGCCCCGGCCTTCTCGGCCGCCTTGATCGCGGCCAGCAAACCCTCTTCCGCCGCCGGCTCAACGGCCTCGGCAAACTCCTGCCTGACCACGCCGATGCGCGGCGACTTCGCCGGCGTAATGCCTGCGAATTCGGTGCGGCCGGTCATTCCCAGAAGTCCACGCGCGAGATCTTCCGCGCGCGATCCGAACAGGCCGACCGTGTCGAGCGCCCACGAATAGCATTTCACGCCGACCGTCGGCAGCATGCGGAACGACGGCTTGATCGCAGCCGCACCGCAATAGGCGGCGGGCCGGATCACCGAACCGCCGGTCTGCGTGCCCAGCGCCAGCGGGATCATGCCGGCGCCGACGGCCGCCGCCGAGCCCGAGGACGAACCTCCAGGCGAGTGACCCAGATTGTGCGGATTGAGCGTCGCCGTCGGATCGCGCGAGGCGAAAGCGGTCGTGGTGGTCTTGCCGATGATGGTGGCACCCGCCCGCTTCAGCATCATCACCACGGGCGCATCGCTGCGCGGCTGCCAGCCGCGATAGATCTCCGAGCCCATCTCGGTCGGCATGTCGGCGGTGTCGATGATGTCCTTGATGCCGACCGCGATGCCGCGCAGCGGCCCCGAGCCTTGCGCCTTCGCCGATTTGTCGTAGCGGACGAACGCGTGGACGTCCTTCTCCCTCGCCTCGATCGCCGCGAGCGACTGGGCGATCGCGGCATCGGGCGAAAGCTCGCCCGCTTCAATGCGGCGCTGGAGGTCGGCAAGTGAGATCATGGCAACACCCTTCTTATTGGCATCGCTTTTAGCATTGCGACAGGGTCGCGCAAGCGCATGCCACGCTTGCTCACGCCCTCAGGTTGTTCCATGCTGCCTCCACAAGGAGACGCCGTGGACGCCATCAATCCGAGCACCGAGCTGACCGAGCAAGAGCGGATCGACCGCCTGCGGCTGATCCGCTCCGACAATGTCGGGCCGCGCACCTTCCGGTCACTGGTCGAACACTTCGGCACGGCGCGCGCTGCATTAGAGCGTTTGCCCGATCTGGCGCGCCGCGGCGGCGCGTCACGGTCGGGGCGCATCTGCAGTGTCGATGAAGCGAAAGCCGAGCTCGCCGCGAGCCGCAAGTTCGGTATCGCCTGGCTCGCACCGGGCGAGAACGGATATCCGGCGCGGCTCGCGACACTCGACGACGCGCCGCCGCTGCTCGCCGTGCGCGGCGACGTCGCAACGCTGATGCGGCCGATGATCGCGATCGTCGGCTCGCGCAACGCTTCCGGCGCGGGCTTGAAATTCGCCGGCCAGCTCGCGCGCGAGCTCGGCGAAGCCGGCTTCATCATCATCTCGGGCCTGGCTCGTGGTGTCGATCAGGCTGCGCATCGGACCAGCATCGAAAGCGGCACGATTGCCGTGCTCGCGGGCGGGCATGACTGCATCTATCCGCCCGAACATGGCGACCTGCTCGCCGCGATCCTCGATCACCAGGGCGCGGCGATCTCCGAAATGCCGCTCGGCCATGAGCCGCGCGCCCGCGACTTCCCCCGCCGCAACCGCCTGATCTCGGGCGCGTCGCTCGGCGTGGTCGTGGTGGAAGCGGCGCATCGGTCGGGCTCGCTGATCACCGCGCGCATGGCGGCCGAGCAGGGCCGCGAGGTGTTCGCAGTCCCGGGCTCGCCGCTCGATCCGCGCGCCGCCGGCACCAACGATCTGATCAAGCAGGGTGCAACGCTCGTCCCGGAAGCTGCCGACATCATCAACGCGGTTCAGCCGATCATGGAGCGGCCGTTGATGAGTCCTGCGAGCGAGCCCGATAGCGAGCCGTTCGAGAGTGATCCACAAGGACACGACCGCGACCAGATCACGAACCTGCTCGGCCCCGCCCCCATCTCGATCGACGATCTCGTGCGGATGTCCGGCGCCTCACCCGCGATCGTGCGCATGGTGCTGCTTGAGCTCGAGCTTGCCGGAAGGCTCGAGCGCCATGGCGGCGGACTGGTGTCGCTGCTCTAGCCGCCATTCCGCTCGTCAAACCGCGTGCGCGCCACCGCGATCTGGTCCTGGTGCGCCATCGCCCACTCGCCGAGTGCCTTCACCGGCTGCTGCAATCCGCGGCCGAGGTCTGTCAGCTCGTAATCGACGCGCGGCGGAATGGTCGGGAAGATCGTGCGTGTGACGAGGCCGTCGCGCTCCAGCCCGCGCAGCGTCAAGGTCAGCATCCGCTGCGAGATACCGTTGATCATGCGCTTGAGCTCATTGAAGCGCTTTGGCCCGTCGCTCAGCATCATGATGACGAACACGCTCCATTTGTCCCCGACGCGCGCGAGGATCGAGGCGACGTTGCGGCAGTCGGAATGGTTGGGATCCGGCCTCCGTTCGGCAGGAAAATGGATGTGTTCAGGTGTCAAAGATGTGCCCATGGCTCAAAAAAGTGCGTTCTTGCGGGGATTTCGACAGTCACTCATGTAGTGCGGGTTACAAATCTATACCATGGGTGACCCCAATGAAACTCCTCCATATCGACTCCAGCGTCCTCGGCCCCCACTCCGTCTCCAGGCAGGTGTCTGCCGCCGTCGTCGACCGGCTCAAGCAGGCCTCGCCCTCGCTCGACCTCGTCTACCGCGACCTGACCCAGACTCCGCTCGCGCATCTCTCCGGATCGCATCTCGCGGCCGCCCAGGGCGCGCCAGCGCCGGCGGAACTCGGACCCGATCTCGCGGCGAGCGCCGCCGTGCTGGACGAGTTCCTCGCGGCCGAAATCGTCGTGATCGGCGCGCCCATGTACAATTTCACGATTCCAAGCCAGCTCAAGGCCTGGATCGATCGCGTGCTGGTGGCGGGCAAGACCTTCAAATATGGCGCCGATGGCCCGCAGGGCCTTGCCGGCGGCAAGCGCGTGATCGTGGCGATCTCGCGCGGCGGTTACTACGGTCCGGGCACGCCGGCCGCCTCACTCGAACATCTCGAAAGCTATCTGCGCGGCGTGTTCGCGTTCATGGGCATCACGAACCCTGAATTCATCGTCGCTGACGGAATCCAGGTTGGCCCTGACCATCGCGAGAAAGCGCTAGCCGGCGCGCTCCAGGCGGCCACCTCTTTGCGCGCGGCGTAAGGCTGCGCCGACGACAGCCGCTGCCGGACCCCGGCGGCGGCTGAAAGATCGACAAAGCTAAAACCAGGTGCCCTGCACGCCCAGGATCACGGCAATGAGCGACACGAGCAGGCCGACACCGGAGAAGATGGCGACCCCGATGAATTCCGACATATCGGAGCGCTGCTTGACGGGAACTGCGGAACGTTCGGTGTAAATACGCGGTGCTGAAATCGGCGGATAAATATGTGCTGCTTTCGCCATAACGGGTTCCTCAATGGGCCGATGCCCCTTCGCCCGTAGAAAAGTCTTGGCAGCGCACGCAAAGGTTCAACGCGTCACGCAAGCTTCAGAAAATACATCTCGCAAGACGCGGGAACCAGCCGGCGCAACCATTTTCGGGGCGCCGACCGATTCAAATTGAAACTGATTTGATCAGCCTCGGTAGATGGGCGCGCCGGCGGGTGACGCAACTGCGCCGCCGTCGACGAAGATCTCCTGTCCCTGAATGTGTGCGGCATCGTCCGAGGCAAGGAACAGCACTGTCCTGGCAATGTGATCCGGTTCACCAAGGCGCCCGAGCGGCGTCATCAGCCCGATCCGCTTCTCGAACACCCTCTCCGCTTCGGGCGTTGCGATCGCGGCGCCCCAGATCGGCGTGCGGATCGCACCGGGCGCGACCACGTTGACGCGGATGCCGCGTGGCGACAGTTCCGAAGCCATGATCCGCGCCATTGCGCGCACGCCGGCCTTGGCCGCGCCATAGGCGGAATAGCCGGGGACGCCAAGCACTGAAATCACCGAGCCGTTGAGGATGATCGAAGCATTCTCGTTGAGATACGGCAGCGCCGATTGCACCGTGAAGAACACGCCGGTGAGATTGGTGCTGATGACTTTCTCGAACACCTCGCGCGTTGCCGAGCCGAGCGGCGTGTTGCCGGGGATGCCGGCATTGGCGAAGACGATGTCGAGCTTGCCGAATTTTTCGGCGCCCTGCCTGATCGCAGCTTCGGTCGCCGAAATGTCGGTGGCATCGGCCGCAACGGCGAGCGCGTTCGGGCCGAGTTCCTTCGCGGCTGCCTCGAGCGTCTCCCTGTTGCGCCCGGTGATGATCACCCTGGCGCCTTCCGCCACGAACAGCTTTGCCGTCGCAAGTCCGATGCCGCTGTTGCCGCCGGTTATCAGTGCCGTCTTGTTCTTCAGCCTCACATTCGTCTCCAGTGGTTGCATAATGAAACTATGATTGCCATCTAGGCCATATGGTTTTATTATGCAACCACACATCAGCGTGATCGGCGGCGAAACCGTGCGAACGCGACTGGACGAGAAACGATGGTGAAACGAACGAGCTTTGAGGGCGATGCCTGCCCGATCGCGCGATCGCTGGAAGCGATCGGCGACTGGTGGTCGCTGCTGATCATCCGCGAGGCGCTGTTCGGCCTGCGCCGCTTCGGCGAATTTCAGAACAAGCTCGGCATGGCCAAGAACATCCTGTCCGCGCGACTGCGATCGATGGTCGATCACGGCATTCTGGAAACGGCCCCCGCCTCCGACGGCAGCATCTACCAGGAATATGTGCTGACACCGAAGGGCCGCGGCCTCTTCCCGATCCTCGTGGCACTCCGGCAATGGAGCGAAGAGTTCGACGATCGCCCCGAGGAAATCGCGACCATGCTGGTCGATCGCGCAAAAGGCCGCCCGGTGAAGAAGCTCGAACTGCACGCCGAGGACGGGCGGCTGCTCACCGCCGCGGACACCATGCTGAAGCCGCGGCCGGCGCCGCGGCGGCGGTCGGCGGGGTAGCTGCGTGCGCGCTCGGCCCTTGGTCGTTGGGGTAAGAGCACGCCCGAGGTCGTGGCGCTCCTCACTTGCCTCCAAGCATGCCTTTGTCTCGCGGGTTTTGTGCTATTCTTGGACTGCTGCAAGCAGCTGCCATTTGTGCTGACGCATGACGTCCCGTTCAACCTCGTCGATGACCTGGGTGGGAAGATGCATCACGTTCAAGAACGGCTCCTCGAAAGCAAGATGACCGAGGTCGAGCAAGCCCGATCTTGGAGCCCGCGCGTCATCTCCAAATTCGAAGGCCTGATCAGGGGCGGCGACGACCTCTCTCTCTACCGGGTCAATCCCCTCGGATTTGCACGCGACCGCGCCATCAGTGAAGCAGAGAGCATCGACCTGTTTCTCCATGCAGCACGCAGCGGTCTGTTCGACATGAGTTGGGATGTCGTCTGCCCCCAATCCGGCATGGTACTCGACAGTTTTGGCGCCTTGCGAACCTTGAAAACGCACTATGTCTGCGGTCTGTGCGACGTCAGCGGCGATACCGACCTCGATGATTTCATCGAAGTGACTTTCACGGTATCTCCACAGCTTCGAAGGCTTCAGTTCCACGATCTCGATCAGCTTTCAGTCGAAGACTTCCACTGGAAGGCCCGCTTTCTCGCCGATGGGCGCCTGCCCGGACAGCCGACGCGCTTCCTTGATGTTCTCCGCGGTCTCGCGCGTGGCATGGCGTTCTTGCCCCCAGGCTCGACCACGACGCTTAAGGTCGAACTCGCGCCCGGAGCACTCGCCGGCGTCAATGTGCAGACGCAGGCCAGCTTCGCAGTGAATGTAACCGGCGCCCCCGCGGCGTCTCCGACGCGCTTGCCCGTGACATACGATGGGCGCCGTTTTTCTCCGCTGGCATCGGCCGTGCCGCCCGGGCCGGCGGTGGTTGAGGTAGAGAATTGCTCGTCCACACGCGGCTCGCTGCTTCTGATCAACTGGCCGCCGGAGATCCTGGCGCAAACGGTCAAGCCAGCGCTCGACTTTGACCCCTATCTGTCAGGCGGCATGCTGCTTGCCCGACAGACCTTCCGACGACTGTTCCGGTCCGAGCGTGTCGACGAGAAGGAAGGCCTCGGCATCAGGCAGGTAACCTTGCTGTTTACGGACCTCAAGGGATCGACCGCTATGTACGAGCGGCTTGGCGACCTCAATGCCTACGCGCTGGTGCGCGAGCACTTTGCTCTGCTCGGCGCGACTGTCCAGCAGCATTCGGGCGCGATCGTCAAAACGATCGGCGATGCCGTGATGGCCGTATTCTCCCGTCCGTCCGATGCAGCCTCGGCCGCTCTGCATATTTTGGCGGACATCGAGCGCTACAATGCCGAGCACGGCGATCCCAGTATCATCCTCAAGATAGGCGCCCATTGCGGACCATCGATCGCGGTCACCTTGAACGAGAACCTCGACTATTTCGGGCAGACGGTGAATGTTGCAGCGCGTGTCCAGGCGCTGGCCGGCGCTGGCGAAATTTGCCTGTCAGAAGCGCTATATTCTGCACCGGGGGTAAGCCAGATTCTCGCCGGTCACAGCGTTGTTGCGTTCGACGCACCGCTTCGGGGCGTGGAAGGAGCCGCGCGCGTCTTTCGCGTGACGGACAGGTAAGCTCGCCTTTCGAGCGCTCATGGGACAGTGGTGACCGCGCCCCTGCTCCGTCAATCGCGGCCTCGCATCTACCTCCCATCTCACGACAGCTTGCGCTTGCTCCGCAGCCGCAGATGCTCGTCGGCCTCGAGCTTGGTCATGCCCAGGAGATGATGCAGCACGTCGAGCTTGTGGCGCTCGGCGAGTCTGCGCAAGGCAGCCGCCTGCTCGGCGATGAAGGCCACGGCTTCGTCGGCGCCGCCCTCTTCCGGTTCTTCGTTGCGCGAGCCTCCCCGCACGCCTGATGCGGCGCGCGCCCGTTTCTTTCCTGGCTTTGCCACCGGCCCCACCCGAATCCATGCCCCGCAGGAACATTACGCCCATAGCGGCCGCAACTCCAAGGTTGTAATTTACAACTTTCTCGATATGAAACTTTTCCCATTCCCGGGGCTTTCAACACCCTTCGATTTGACAGGGACCGCCTCACCACCCATGTTCGGGGCGAAACGGCCGACCCGAATCTGATCGATCTCGGCCCGAGATTTTCCCGTAAGTTACTGGAACTACATGAATATCGTCATTGTGGAGTCGCCGGCGAAAGCCAAGACGATCAACAAATATTTGGGCTCGTCCTATGAGGTTCTGGCCTCGTTTGGCCATGTCCGCGACCTTCCCGCAAAGAACGGTTCCGTCGATCCCGAGAGCAATTTCAAGATGATCTGGGAGGTCGACCCCAAGGCGGCCGGCCGGCTCAACGATATTGCCAGGTCCCTGAAGGGTGCCGACCGCCTGATTCTGGCGACCGACCCTGATCGCGAGGGCGAGGCCATCTCCTGGCACGTGCTGGAGGTGATGAAGGAGAAGCGCGCGCTGAAAGATCAGAAGATCGAGCGCGTGGTGTTCAACGCCATCACCAAGCAGGCCGTCACGGACGCGATGAAGCATCCGCGCGAGATCGACGGTGCGCTGGTCGACGCTTACATGGCGCGCCGCGCGCTGGACTATCTGGTCGGCTTCACCCTCTCCCCCGTGCTGTGGCGCAAGCTGCCGGGCGCCCGCTCGGCCGGCCGTGTGCAGTCGGTGGCGTTGCGCCTCGTCTGCGACCGCGAGCTCGAGATCGAGAAGTTCGTGCCGCGCGAATATTGGTCCTTGATCGCGACCCTGCTCACCCCGCGCGGCGATGCCTTTGAGGCCCGCCTCGTCGGCGCCGACGGCAAGAAGATCCAGCGCCTCGACATCGGCACCGGCGCTGAAGCCGAGGACTTCAAGAAGGCACTGGAACTCGCGACCTATGCCGTCACGGCGGTCGATGCCAAGCCGGCGCGCCGCAATCCGCAGGCGCCCTTCACCACCTCGACCTTGCAGCAGGAAGCCAGCCGCAAATACGGCTTTGCGCCGGCGCACACCATGCGCATCGCCCAGCGCCTTTATGAAGGCATCGACATCGGCGGCGAGACCACCGGACTCATTACTTATATGCGTACCGACGGCGTGCAGATTGCCCCCGAGGCGATCACCCAGGCACGCAAGGTGATCGGCGAGGATTACGGCAACGCCTATGTGCCGGATGCCCCGCGCCAGTACCAGGCCAAGGCCAAGAACGCCCAGGAAGCGCACGAAGCGATCCGCCCGACCGATCTCTCCCGCCGCCCCGACAGCATGAGCCGCAGGCTCGATGCCGATCAGGCCAAGCTCTATGAGTTGATCTGGAAGCGCACCATCGCGAGCCAGATGGAATCCGCCGAGCTCGAGCGCACCACCGTCGACATCACGGCGAAGGCCGGCGGTCGCACGCTGGAGCTGCGCGCCACCGGCCAGGTCGTCAAGTTCGACGGCTTCCTGACGCTCTATCAGGAAGGTCGCGACGACGAGGAGGACGAGGACTCCCGCCGCCTGCCCGCGATGAGCCAGGGCGAGGCGATCAAGCGTCAGTCGCTCGCCGTCACCCAGCACTTCACCGAGCCGCCGCCGCGCTTCTCGGAGGCCTCGCTGGTCAAGCGCATGGAGGAGCTCGGCATCGGCCGGCCCTCGACCTATGCCTCGATCCTCCAGGTGCTGAAGGACCGCGGCTACGTCAAGCTCGAGAAGAAGCGCCTGCACGGCGAGGACAAGGGCCGCGTCGTGGTCGCGTTCCTCGAAAGCTTCTTCAACCGCTACGTCGAGTATGACTTCACCGCCAATCTGGAGGAGCAGCTCGACCGCATCTCCAACAACGAGATTTCCTGGCAGCAGGTGCTGAAGGATTTCTGGACCGGCTTCATCGGCGCAGTCGACGAGATCAAGGATCTGCGTGTCGCCCAGGTGCTCGACGTGCTCGACGAGATGCTGGGCCAGCACATCTATCCGCCGCGCGCGGACGGCGGCGACATCAGGCAGTGCCCGAGTTGCGGCACCGGCCGGCTCAATCTGAAGGCCGGCAAGTTCGGTGCCTTTGTCGGCTGTTCGAACTATCCGGAATGCCGTTACACCCGTCAGCTCGCCGCCGACGGTGAGAGCACCGCCGACCGTTCGCTCGGCCAGGACCCTGAGACGGGTCGCGATGTCTGGGTCAAGGCCGGCCGCTTTGGCCCCTACATCCAGCTCGGCGAGCAGAAGGATTACGAGGAAGGCGAGAAGCCGAAGCGCGCAGGTATCCCCAAGGGCACCTCACCCAGCGATATCGAGCTCGAACTTGCGCTCAAGCTGTTGTCGTTGCCGCGTGAGATCGGCAAGCATCCGGAGACCGGCCAGCCGATTACGGCCGGCCTTGGTCGCTTCGGGCCGTTCGTGAAGCATGAGAAGACCTATGCCAGCCTGGAGGCCGGCGACGAAGTCTTCGACATCGGCCTCAACCGCGCCGTGACGCTGATTGCGGAGAAGGTCGCCAAGGGCCCGAGCCGGCGCTTCGGCGCCGATCCCGGCAAGGCGCTGGGCGATCACCCGACCCTCGGCACCGTCACGGTGAAGAGCGGCCGCTACGGTGCCTATGTCACCGCAGGCGGCGTCAATGCGACCATTCCGGCCGAGTTCGAAAAGGACACGGTGACGCTGGCCCAGGCGATCGCGCTGATCGACGAGCGTGCGGCCAAGGGCGGCGGCAAGGCGAAAGCCAAGAAGGCCGCGAAGCCGACCAAGGCCAAGAAGACTGCAGAAAAGGCTGCGGACGGTGACGACACCGCGCCGAAGCCGAAGAAACCGGCCGCGAAGAAAGCCGCGGCCAAAACCAAAACTGAATCCACCAGCAAGGCGCGCGCTGGCGTGGCGTCGACGGCCAAGACTTCTGCCACAAAGCCGTCGGCGACCAAGTCGGGTGGCGCAGCCAAAGCTCCGGCCAAGAAGAGTGCCGGCACCAATTAGAGGTTAAGTGAAACGCAAGAATGACCGTGGCTTTCCCGACAGGCAAGCCATCGTCGCCTTCATCAAGGCACATCCCGGAAAGGTCGGAATCCGCGACATCGCGCGCGAGTTCGGCCTGAAGAACGCCGATCGCATCGAGCTCAAGCGCATCTTGCGCGAGCTCGCCGACGACGGCACCATCAAGAAAAAACGCCACACGGTCTCCGAGCCGGACAGCCTGCCGCCGACGCTGGTCGCCGACATCACAGGCCGCGACCGCGACGGCGAGCTGATCGCCTCCCCCACCGAATGGGACGAGGTCGAGAATGGCGAGCCGCCCAAGATCCTCGTCGAAATGCCGCGCCGGCCCAAGCCCGGCACCGCCGCCGGCGTCGGCGACCGCGCGCTGCTGCGGATCGAGCGCACAAGCGAGGACGAAGGCCCGGCCTATCGCGGCCGCGTCATCAAGGTGTTCGACAAGGCCAAGAGCCGCATCCTCGGCGTCTTCCGCGCGCTCCCCGAAGGCGGCGGACGCCTCATCCCCGTCGACAAGAAGATGGCGGACCGCGAACTGAATATCGCGGCTGATAACACGAAGGGCGCGCAGGACGGCGACCTCGTCAGCGTCGACATCGTCCGCACCCGCAGCTTTGGGCTGGCCTCAGGGCGGGTCAAGGAGAAGCTCGGCTCGGTCAAGTCGGAGAAGGCGATCAGCCTGATCGCGATCTACGCCCACGACATCCCCATGCAGTTCTCCTCCTACGCCGAGCGCGAGGCGGAAGCCGCCGAGCCGGCTAATCTGAAGGGACGCGAGGACTGGCGCGACGTTCCGCTCGTCACCATCGATCCACCCGATGCCAAGGATCATGACGACGCGGTGCATGCGCAGGCCGACCCTGATCCGAACAACAAGGGCGGCTTCATCGTCGACGTCGCCATTGCCGACGTGAGTTTCTACGTGCGGCCGGGCACTGCGCTCGACCGCGATGCGCTCGACCGCGGCAATTCGGTCTATTTCCCCGACCGCGTCGTGCCGATGCTGCCCGAGCGCATCTCCGACAATCTCTGCTCGCTGGTGCCGGGCGAGCCGCGCGGCGCGCTCGCGGTGCGGATGGTCATTGCACCTGACGGCCGCAAGAAGTCGCACAGCTTTCACCGCATCCTGATGCGCTCGGCCGCCAAGCTGAGCTACGCGCAGGCGCAGGCCGCAATCGACGGGCGTACCGATGACACCACCGGCCCCCTGCTCGATCCGATCCTGAAACCGCTCTGGGCCGCTTACACTTGCGTCAAGCGCGCTCGCGACGAGCGCGATCCGCTCAATCTCGATCTGCCCGAGCGCAAGATCCTCCTGAAGAGCGACGGCACCGTCGACCGCGTCGTCGTGCCGGAGCGTCTCGATGCGCACAAGCTGATCGAGGAATTCATGATCCTCGCCAACGTCGCGGCGGCCGAGATGCTGGAGAAGAAATCGCTCCCGCTGATCTACCGCGTGCATGACGAGCCGACGCTAGAGAAGGTCCACGCGCTCTCCGAATTCCTGGAGACGCTCGACGTTCCGTTCGCGAAGGGTGGCGCATTGCGCCCCACCCTCTTCAACCGCGTGCTGGCTCAGCTCGAAGGCCACGACTACTACCCGCTGGTGAGCGAGGTCGTGCTGCGCGCTCAGGCACAAGCCGAATACTCATCGGACAATTACGGTCATTTCGGCCTGAACCTGCGCCGCTACGCGCATTTCACCTCGCCGATCCGCCGCTATGCCGACCTCGTCGTACACCGCGCGCTGGTCCGTGCGTTGGACCTGGGCGAAGGCGCCCTGCCCGACAGCGAGACGCCGGAAACCTTAAGCGAAGTCGCCGCGCATATTTCGCTGACCGAGCGGCGCGCGATGAAGGCCGAGCGCGAGACCGTCGACCGGCTGATCGCCCATCACCTCGCCGACCGCATCGGCGCCAGCTTCCAGGGCCGCGTCTCCGGCGTCACCCGTGCCGGCCTGTTCGTGAAGCTCAGCGAGACCGGCGCCGACGGATTGATCCCGATCCGATCCCTCGGCACGGAATATTTCAACTATGACGAGAGCCGACACGCGCTGATCGGCACGCGCAGCGGCACCATGTACCAGCTCGGCGACGTCGTCGATGTCCGCTTGATTGAAGCCGCCCCTGTCGCAGGCGCGTTGCGCTTCGAGCTGCTGTCGTCCTCCAGCGAGACGAGCCCGCGCGATCGCAGGCGTCCCGGTCAACAACGCCGCCCCTCGTTCAAAGCGCATCCGGGCCGCAGTCCGGATAAAAAACGCAAGCCGCCGAAGCCAAAATCCGGCAAGGCGAAGGGCAAAGGCAAGGGCAAGAGTAAGGGCAAGAAGGGCAAGGCATGGTGACGATGAGCACAGCCCCAAAGATCTGGACGCGCGAGACCGGCCTCGTCGAGAAGCGCGACCTCTGGGCGGCGATGAAGCGCGGCTTTCGCGGCCGCTGCCCGCGCTGCGGCCAGGGAAAGCTGTTTCGCGCGTTCCTGAAGACTGCGGACAATTGCTCGGCTTGCGGTCTCGACTTCACGCCGCACCGCGCCGACGATCTGCCCGCCTATCTCGTGATCGTCATCGTCGGCCACATCGTGGTGCCGTCGATCCTGTGGATCGAGACCAACTACACCACCCCGGTCTGGCTCAGCTTTGTGGCCTACCTGCCCTTCACCTTCTTTGCCTCGCTCGCCCTGTTGCAGCCGGTGAAAGGAGCTGTGGTCGGCTTGCAATGGGCTCTGCGCATGCACGGGTTTGACGAGAACCCGCCGGATGGTATTCCGCCCGTGTAAGCAAAATAAGCAAGAACGGTTCGGGTGAGGACATGACGGATATTGCGCAAGCAGTGGAGAAGGCCAAGGTCCACGAGGAGAAGGAAGCCGACAACCATCCCTATTTCCGCCCCAAGGATGCGGCGACGCTGATCCTGGTCGATCGCAGCGGCAGCACTCCGAAGGTTCTGGTCGGCAAGCGCCATGATAAGGTGGTGTTCATGCCCGGCAAGTTCGTCTTCCCCGGCGGCCGCGTCGACAAGAACGACTATCGCGTGCCCGTCGCGGCCCCGATTACCGCGGAGCTCGAGGCCAATCTCGCCAAGGGCAGCCCGAAGACGCCGGCCTCGCGCGCCAAGTCGCTGGCGATTGCCGCAATCCGTGAAGCCTGCGAGGAAACCGGCCTCTGCCTCGGTCGCAAGGTGGACGGCAAGGCAAGGCTCGAAGGCCCCTGGAAGCCATTCGCCGATGCAGGGCTCCTGCCCGATCCCTCCAGCCTGTTCCTGATCGCGCGCGCGATCACCCCGCCCGGCCGCGTCAAAAGGTTCGACACCCGCTTCTTCACCGCCGATGCATCCGCGATCACCCACCATGTCGAGGGCGTGATCCATGCCGATGCGGAGCTGGTCGAACTGGTCTGGGTCGAGCTCGGCTCAAAGCCGCTCGCCGATCTGCATCCCATGACGCGGAATGTCCTGAACGAGCTCGATACGCGTCTTGCCACCGGCCCGCTGCGCCACGACGCGCCGGTGCCGTTCTTCCATTTCTACGGCGGCAAGATGCAGAAGGATATTTTGAGCTGACCTTACCTCTCGCGTAGAGAGAGGTGAACCCGGCCGGTCAATCGCATGTTCTACCGTGCGTCATCGCTATCCGGCTCGGTGCCGACATAGTCGCGCGCCGGCAGCTTGAGGACACGGCCGATCTCGCTGGCAAGCTTATCCGCGTCCTCGCGCTTCGTGAAGCTCTGCAGCGTGATCGGCTCGGTGCCCTTATTGCCGCAGAGATTGACGTCGTAGGTCGTCAGCTCGGGATCATAGTCATCCGTGATGCTGATGAAGTGATAGTCGGCAAGATCGCGCTGCTTGCGGATGTTCAGCGGCCCGAACTGCCTGGTGATGACGATCTGGCGCAGCGTCTCGTTGAGCACGACGAAATAGCGAAATGTCAGCAGGATCACGCCGGGAATGCCGATGAGCAGCCCGAGGCCCGAAAACACCAGCACCGGCACGAGATCATCGGCAAGCCGGCCGAAGCCGGAGAAATCCTGACGCAGGCCGAGCGCGACGTTCCAAAGCAGATAGGCGCTCGCCGCCAGCAGCGGCAGCGACAGCAGCCGGCCGAACCAGGGCATCGGGCGGTCGATCCGGACGATGCAGCCGTCCACGGTCATTGCGCCAGTCATGAAAAAGTCTCCTCGGAAAACGAAGGTCTTGGCTTGGTCGGCGCGAGAGGCGGATTGGTTCGAAGCAACGCCACGATGCGCCGGTGCCGTTCTTCCATTTCTATGGCGGCGAGAAGCGACGAGATGTGGTAGGTGAAGCAATGGGATTGAACGACTGGAGGATTGGATGACGCGGTTCGTTAGGCCTCTGCTCGCTTCCATGGCGTTGTGCGCCCTGCTCTCGCCGCCTGCCCATGCGGAGCTCGACGTCGCCAAGCTGAAGCAGACGATCGAGACCTCCTTCGCGAGCGAATATCCGAAGCTCGACGCGCTCTACAAGGACATCCACGCCCATCCCGAGGTTGCCTACCAGGAAAAGAAGACCGCGGCGAAACTCGCCGCCGAGATGCGTGCGATTGGTTTCGAAGTCACCGAGCATGTCGGCACGACCGGCCTCGTTGCCATCTTTAGGAACGGCGACGGTCCCACCATCATGGTCCGCACCGAGCTCGATGCGCTGCCGATGGAGGAGAAGACCGGCCTGCCCTATGCCAGCCGTGACAAGCAGATCTGGCAGGGCCGCGAGACATTTGTCGCCCATAGCTGCGGCCATGACATCCACATGGCGAGCTGGGTCGGTACGGCGAAGACTTTGGTCGGCATCAAGGAGCAGTGGCACGGTACGTTGATGTTCATCGCGCAACCCGCCGAGGAAGAGGTCACGGGCGCAAAGGCGATGATCGACGACGGTCTGTTCACCCGCTTTCCGAAACCCGACGCGGGTTTTGCCTTGCACGACGGCAGTGGAGCCTACGGCTCCGTGACCTATCGGGTCGGGGTCGGATCATCGAATGTCGACAGTCTCTTCATCCGATTTCTCGGCCGCGGCGGCCATGGCGCGATACCGCAGGCGACCATCGATCCGGTGATGATGGCATCCCGCTTCGTCGTCGACGTGCAGAGCGTGATCAGCCGCGAGAAGGACCCGACCGAATTCGGCCTTGTCACCATCGGCGCGATCCACGCCGGCACTGCCGGCAACATCATTCCCGACGAGGCCAGGGTGATTGGCACGATCCGCAGCTTCAAGCCGCAGGTGCGCGCCAAGATGCTGGCCGGGATCGAGCGGACGGCGAAAGCGGTGGCGGCGATGGCGGATGCGCCGGCGCCCGAAATCCATCTCGACGAGGGTACCAAGGCGGTGGTCAACGATGCCGCTGTGGTCGGCCCGGCCGAGCGGGTGCTGAAAGCGGCCTTCGGCGACAAGTTCAACGTCACCCCAGCAAACACGACCAGCGAGGACTATTCGGAATATGTCAGCGCCGGCGTGCCTTCGATGTTCTTCAACATCGGCGTCTATGAGCCCGAGCGCGTCGCCGCCGCGCGTAACGGCAGCGGCCCGCCGCTTCCCGGCAACCACTCGCCGCAATTCGCCCCGGTGCCGAAACCGACCATCCAGACCGGCGTCACCGCGATGACCCTCGCCGTGCTGAGCGCCTTCGATCAAAGGGCACGGGGGCAGTAGCCCCGCTCGCTGTGAGCGTCTGAGGCTTGATGAATTCCGGACGCGCAGCTTCGCGGCGCCCGGGAATGACGCGAACGTGCTGAGAGTTGATCGAAAAACGAAAAATTCTTCCCGGCCCTCCCAATGGCAGAGTTCCGCCGAGTCCCTATGTCTTTGCGAACGACACCCAGAACGGATACGGGGCGATGGCACAACGGCAACTCAAGCTTGGCGCGTTCATGCGCCCGATCAGCATCCACACCGGCGCCTGGCGCTATCCCGGGGCCTGGCCCGACGCCAATTTCAACTTCGCGCACATCAAGCAGCTGATCCAGAAGCTCGAGGCCGGCAAGTTCGATGCCTTCTTCATGGCCGATCACCTTGCCGTGCTGAACATGCCTGTGAACGCGCTGAAGCGCAGCCACACCGTGACCTCGTTCGAGCCGTTCACGCTGCTCTCGGCGCTCTCGGCTGTCACCGAGCGGATCGGCCTGATCGCGACGGGATCGACCACCTTCGACGAGCCCTATCACGTCGCCCGCCGCTTCGCCTCGCTCGACCATCTCAGCGGCGGACGCGCCGGCTGGAACATCGTCACCACCTCGAACCCCGACGCGGCGCTGAATTTCGGCCTCGACGAACACATGGAGCACGCCGAGCGCTACAAGCGCGCCCGCGAGTTCTACGACGTCGTCACCGGCTTGTGGGATTCCTTCGCGGATGATGCCTTCGTGCGGGACGTCGAGAGTGGCCTGTTCTTCGATCCCCAGAAGATGCACACGCTCGACCATGTCGGCAAATATCTCAAGGTGCGCGGGCCTCTCAACATCGCCCGCCCGGTGCAGGGCTGGCCCGTGATCGTGCAGGCCGGCGCCTCCGAGGACGGCAAGCAGCTCGCGGCGGAAACCGCGGAAGCGGTCTTCACCGGCGGCGGCAGCCTCGCCGACGGACAGAAGCTCTATGCCGACATCAAGGGCCGCATGGAGAAGGTCGGTCGCGATCCCGAACATCTCAAGATCCTCCCCGGCGCCTTCGTCGTGGTCGGCGACAGCGTCGATGAAGCCAGGGAGAAGCGCGCTTTGCTCGACAGTCGCGTGCATTACGACAGCGCCATCGCCTCGCTCTCCGTCATCCTCGGCACCGACGCCTCCGGCTTCGATCCGGACGGGCAATTGCCTGAGATCCCCGAAACCAACGCCAGCAAGAGCGGCCGCCAGCGCATGGTCGATCTCGCCAAACGCGACAAGCTCACCGTGCGCCAGCTCGCTCAGCGAGTCGGCGGCTATGGCGGGCTGTCCTTCGTCGGCACCGCCAAAACCATCGCCGACCAGATGGAGGAATGGCTGGTCGGCCGCGGTTCGGATGGATTCAACATCATGTTCCCGTTCCTGCCCGCCGGCCTCGACGATTTCGTCGACAAGGTGGTCCCCGAGCTTCAGAAGCGGGGGATTTTCCGGAAAAAGTATGAAGGGGCCACTTTGAGGGAGAATCTGGGCCTTCCCCGGCCGAAAAACCGCTTCTTCGAGGCCTGATGGGCCCGATTTGAGTGGTTTTGCGGCCCTAAATCCTTGACTTCCCCCGGTTTCTGGCTAGGTTGCCGGCCAACGCGGGCCGTTTGGCCGGCTCCAGATTCCCCAATTTTCTGAGGTTCAGAACATGGCCAAAGCGGTCACCATCAAGGTCAAGCTCGTGTCCTCGGCCGACACCGGCTTCTACTACGTCGCCAAGAAGAATTCGCGCACCATGACCGACAAGCTGGTCAAGAAGAAGTACGACCCGGTCGCGCGCAAGCACGTCGAGTTCAAGGAAGCCAAGATCAAGTAAGATCGGCGATAGCGATGAGTTTTGCGGGGCCCTTTCGGGCCCCGTTTTCGTTTGTGTCTCCGCCTCTCTCCCCGTCATTGCGAGGAGCCTTTGCGACGAAGCAATCCAGACTGCCGCCGCGGAGGGATTCTGGATTGCATCGCGGAGCCTGTCATCGGGCCGCGATTCGCGCGGACCCGGTGGCTTGCAATGACGCAGCGTGGGTCACAGCACTGGCCCTCACGTGTCCCGGACGCGGTGCAGCGCGTAGCGGTGCGCCGCAGAGCCGGGACCCAGAGAGCGACACGGCACGCTGTTGAGCCATGGGCCCCGGCTCAGCAGCGCACCGCCGAAGAGGCGCTGCGCTGCGTCCGGGGCACGAGAGCCGTGTCATGGCCACGAGCCGCCAGCCTCGCGAAATCCTGGCGTGGTTAGGAAGAAGAGTCTCGCAGCCTGCAATCGCGAGGCTGCTTCAGAATCTTCTTCCAACCATCCATGAATCGCAGAGAGCGCCGGGCCGCGGCGGCCAAACAATCCGGAAAGGTCACGCCGGCGGCGCTGTGCCAGGCCGGCTTTGTGCATTTTCAGTCTGGGCGGATTGCCGAGGCCGAGCTGTGCTGCCAGCAGGCGCTGACACTGGACGAACAGCACCCGGATGCTCTGCACCTGCTCGGCGTCCTCTGTTTTCACGCGCAGCAGCCTGACGCCGCCGTGGAATGGATCGGCCGCGCGATCCGGCAGGCACCGAAGGCCGAATATCTGCTCAGCCTCGCCACGGTGCTGGAGCGACAGGGCCGCGGTGAGGACGCACGCCAACATTACAGCCAGGCCCTGAGCCTCAAGCCTGACGATCCGGGCCTGTGGAATCACGTCGGCAATCTGCTTTGGCAGCTCGGGCACAAGGACGAGGCTGCGCAGCATCTGCAGCAGGCCCTGAAGCTCAATCCGCGATATTGGGAGGCCGCGCATAATGGCGGCATGCTGCTGCTCGAGCTCGGCCGGCATGCAGAGGCCGTGGAATGCTTCGACGTCGCGGAAAAACTCAATCCGAATTCCGCAGCGCTGTATCAGATGCGCGCCGTCTGCCTGTCAGCACTGAACCGCTTCGACGAAGCTGAGGCCGACTACGAGAGGTCGATCGCACTGGATCCGAGCCTTGCGGAGACGCACAACAATCTCGGCCTGCTGCACTGGCGATCTGATCGGCTGGAGCAGGCCTTTGCCTGTTTCGACCGGGCCCTTAGCCTTCGACCCGATTTCCATGCGGTGCTTAACAACAAGGCCGTGGTCCTGCTGCATCTGCAATTGCTGGATGAAGCGCTCGCGACCCTGCAAAGATCGCTCGCGGCGGCCCCTGACGATGCGCAGACGCTGTTTTATCTGGCGACGCTCCAGCTGCTGACCGGCGACTTCGAGCGCGGCTGGCTCGCACGCGAAGCACGCTGGCGACTCCCCTCCGTTGGCCTGGTCGATCGCGGCTTTTCAAAGCCGCTTTGGCGTGGCGACCAGCCGATCGCGGGCAAGACCATCCTGCTCTACTCCGATGAGGGACTGGGCGATGCGATCCAGTTCGCCCGCTATGTGCCGATGGTGGCCGCGCTCGGCGCGCGCGTCATCCTGGAGGTCGAGCCCCCGATCCAGCAGCTTCTGGCCGGCATCGCCGGGGTCACCGCATGTATCGGCCGATCGTCTCCACCGATGTTCGATCTGCACTGCCCTCTGGGCACCCTGCCACTCGCCTTCGGCACACGGCTCGACACCATCCCGTTCGCGCAAGGCTATTTGCCTCCGCCTTCGCCAGCGCGCGTGCAAGCGTGGCAAGACCGACTTCAAGACCGGCTTGGTCGCCGCAATCGGTTCCGCGTCGGCCTGGTCTGGGCGGGCAATCCGGACCACAAGAACGATCACAATCGATCGCTGGCCTTGCGCACGCTCACGCCGCTGCTGGACTGCGACGTTCAGTTTGTCTCCTTGCAAAAAGGCGTTCGCGACCACGACCGGGCTTTCCTGAGCGAGCGTCCCGACATCGTCGACCTGACCGAACACCTCACCGATTTCAGCGAAACAGCGGCGCTGATCTCCTGCCTCGATCTGGTGATCTCGGTCGACACCAGCGTCGCTCATCTCGCCGGCGCGCTTCGAGCGCCCGTCTGGACGCTGGTACCGTTCAATCCGGACTGGCGCTGGTTGCTCGAGCGCGACGACAGCCCGTGGTACCGGTCGATGCGGCTGTTCCGGCAAACGAAGCGCGGCGACTGGGCCGGCGTCGTGGACGAGGTTCGCCGCGAACTGGAGCATCTGGTCGCGGCGTGGCGCGCAAGGCAGGATCAGTCGTCCCTCTTGCCCGCCTGATTGGCGCGCAGGCGGCCAAGTCGTCGAGATCAAGCAAGATCGACCAATGCTGTCTTACGGGGCCCTCGCGACCCCGTTTTTATTTGCGGCCAATGGTCGTAGCCTCCACGTCCATGATCGCAGCCTTGGACGAGGGACATGTCGGTGGCTATTCGGTCGCTTATGGCCGCGACGATACTTATTTCCCGGTCTACGTCACGGCGGCGCTGGCCGCGATCTTCTGCACGGCTGCGCTTCTCACCGGCGCGCTCTACTGGCTTGCGCTCGCGGCACTCGCGGCCGGGTTCACCTACTACAACATTCCGCTGCTCGAGACCGGCCGGCCCACGATCGGCGCGAACCAATACGGCATCTTCATCCAGGCCTTCGGCCTGATCCGGTGGCGCGCCATCGAGCGCATCGACCTCGTCGAGATCGCCGAGCGCGCCATGACGGTGCATGAACTCCAGATCGTGCTGAACGCACCGCTCACCAGCGCGCTCGTGGCCGACTGGCGCAAGCAGCCATCCTGGCGCTGGCTGATGCGCCTGCCCTGGCGGATGAGCCACACCAACATGGTACGGATCAATGTCGAGCCGTTCGATCAGCCGCCGGACATGATCCATCGTACCTTCCTGCGAATGTGGCGCTACTACCGCAGCTAGCGACCAGGCATGCGTTACGTCCTCAGCACGAGGTGTGCGTAGGCCTCCGCCCTCATGCCGTAGGTCCACGCGACCGCTTCGCGCGCCGTGCGCAGATTGGCCGGCACCTGGAGGAAGAAATGCCTGCGCGTGCCGTCCGGCTCGGGTGTGGCGTTGACGACCTCCACGGCGGCCCAGGCGTCCGCAGCGAGCCAGTTGCGGCGCCACAGGATTCCGGTCTCGTCCTCGGCCACCCGGGTCGCGCCGCCAAGGGCGACGTAACGTTCCGGCGTCATGATCTCGATCATGCAGCGGCGGACCTGGACGTCGATCTGCTCGTCGATCGCGGCGAGCGTGATCCGGTCCTGCTGCTCGATAATCCAGCGGGGCACCTCCACCCCGCGCCAGGCCCAAATCGACCAGCCGTCGGGATAACGCAGCGCCGGCCCGCTGGCGTGATGTAGCCGGTCGCGCGCATCGCCGCTCAACAGGTTCGGTCGCTCCGTGAGCCAGCAGCTGTGCTCGTGCGGCAGCAGCCAGCCCACGCTCGTCGCGAGCCGCATCAGGCCGCGCAAGGGCTCCGTCTCCGCATGCAAACCAAAGACCTCGCGGAGATAATCGTAAGCGCCAAGCCACGACAGATCGTGGGGCCCCGCCACGCAGCTCGCAAAGCGCCGTGGGGCGGTGAACGCCTCTAGCACGCCTGACAACGACAAGCCGGTCCGGCGCAGCTGCCCCAGCACCGACAGATTATGCTCCGGCACGTTCCGTATCACCGTCTCGGTCGACGCCCTGATCAGCGGATCAGTGGGATCGACCGCTCTGTCGACCGCGGCCAGCAGCTTCCGGTGTAAGCGCGCCTTGACCAGCGACGCAATACGCCGGCGAAGACGATCGACGAGACGAACGCGGACATTGCGGCCGTCGTCGCGCGACCTCCGGCCGGCCAGTGCCAGCGGCCCGTCGCACCAGACGATACGGGCCGGCGGCTCTAGTTCTGCGGCCTGATAGGCAAGCCGCGCGCCCTCCTCCGCGGCATCGCGATCGGCAGGCGCCGTCGCGCGTCCGATGGCTCTCCACCGCGCACGGTAATCGCCCAACGCCGCCGTCTGCCCCGCAGACAGCGCCTGCTCAGTCGGCGAGGACGCGCGCATCCCGCGGCCCCAGCTCGCGCTGACGACGCACGCGATAGGTCCCGCGCGGCAGCGTCAGCGGCGCATGTTCCTCGTGCGTCACCCGCGCATAAGCTGCGGCGATCTGGAGATGCCCAAGATAGAGCCCGGCCGGAATGTCGCGTGCCAGATCGTCGTCGCGGAACAGCGTCGCGCCCTCGCGGATCGCATGACAATGTCCGGTGGCCTCGCCCTCCAGCAGGACCAGCGGCACACCGGTTTGGACGAGCGTTCCCGATGGCGCCACATCGGACACCCGCTCGATCAGCAGGTCACCTTGCGCAAAAATTTCGGTCATCATGCCTTCTCCCGTGCCGGCGCATCTGCTGATCACGCGGATGGCCGGATGGTTCTACATTGCCGTCGCGCACTCCTAGTGCACGACCTCGCCATGCAGTGCGAGGTCGAGACCGTCGCGCTCCATATCCTCCGATACCCGCAACCCGACGAACAGCTTGACCACATAGAGGATGATCAGGCTGACGACGGCGTCGTAGACAAAGACCGTCGCAACGCCGATACACTGGTTGATGAACTGGCCGGGATTTCCCTCCAGCGCGCCCGCGGTGCCGCCATATTGCTCGACGGCGAAGACGCCGGTGAGCAGTGCGCCGACGATGCCGCCGAGGGCGTGGACGCCGAAGCAATCGAGCGCATCGTCATAGCTGAAGATGGCCTTGAGCCCGGTGCATCCCCAGTAGCAGAGGACACCGGCCGCGATGCCGATCACGAAGGCGCCCACCGGGCTCACGAAGCCCGACGCCGGCGTGATGGCGACGAGGCCTGCGACCGCGCCCGAGCAAATGCCGACAACCGTCGGCTTGCCCTTGAGCGACCACTCCACCAGCATCCACGTGAAGCCGGCGACCGCCGTTGCGATCTGCGTCACCAACATCGCCATGCCGGCCTGCATGCCTGCCGTCACCGCGGAGCCCGCGTTGAAGCCGAACCAGCCGACCCAGAGCAGCGAGGCGCCGATGAAGGTCAGCACCATGTTGTGGGCGGGTCCCGTCTCCTTGCGCTTGCCGAGCATGATGGCGCACATCAGGCCTGCCACGCCGGCATTGATATGCACCACGGTCCCGCCGGCGAAATCGAGCACCTTGACCCAGGCGGCGTCATTGCCGGAGGAGAAGATGCCGTCAGGGCCCCACACCCAATGGGCGATCGGCGCATAGACGAAGATCGCCCAGAGGCCAATGAACCAGAGCATCGCGGAGAATTTCATCCGCTCGGCGAACGCACCTGCGATCAACGCCGGCGTGATGATCGCAAAGGTCATCTGGAAGCAGACATAGACGCTCTCGGGGATGGTCGCCGCGAGCGGATTGGGATTGCCGATACCGCCCTTGCCGATGTCGCTGAGGATGTCCTTCAGGAACATGCGATCCAGCCCACCGATAAACGGCGTGCCGGCGCGGAAGGCCAGGCTGTAGGTCAGGAGCGCGAACAGGATGGTGACGAGGCAGGTCACCGCAAAGCTCGTCATCACGGTGTCGCCGACGTTCTTCTTGCGCACCATGCCGCCATAGAACAGCCCGAGCCCCGGAACCGTCATCATCAGCACCAGCGCAACGGAGGTGAGCATCCAGGCGGTGTCGCCGGAATTGGGCGTGCACTTCTCGAGGATCTTGCCGCCGCAGGCGGGCGGGGCCGCATCCTCGGCGAGCGCGACCTCGCCGAGGGCGAGGTAGAGAAGCGCAATTCCCAACAGCGCGACCACCAGTGTCACGAGCCTTTGGCGCGTGGATGTTCTTGATTGCATCATCGTCCTCCCAAGTCTTAGAGATCAGTCTCAAGAGATCAGTCGCAAGAGATGCCTTCTGGGCATTGTTTGAGTGGAACCGCAGCGACGATCATTCGCGCCGGAGCGACAGCGCCAGCGTGATCAGCTCGGATTTTCGGGGCAAAATGATCGCGGCTCGGCGCGATGAGGTCGTCGAGCGTCGATGGCTGGAGACTGGCATCGACCAGCCTCATGGCTTATCAGCCTTTCCCTTGTCGCCAGATCGGAAAGCGTCAGACGCGGTTCCAATTCTTGGTGAAAGGATATGCAAGAATCGCACCATCGACGCGATTCATTCAAGCTGCTGAATGCGCTTCGATTCCAGCTTGCTGCCTTGCGGCAACCGCGCCACGCGCTGCTTCACGCAGGTGCGCATCGCCCAACGAATGAGCAGCGACTGACAATGCCTACGCCGTCCGCAGCATCGGCGCCGACGGCCGCGCCGGCCGGATCAGCGCGAACGCCACCTGCACGATGCCGCCGGCCAATCCCAGCGCGACACCGATGCGCCAGGCCATGCTGTAGGAGCCGAGTGCGTCGTAGATCAGCCCTCCGCCATAGGCGCCGAGGAAGCTGCCGATCTGGTGGCTCATGAAGGCGAGGCCCTGGATCATGGCCTGCCAGCGCAGGCCGAACATCTCGGCGACCGCGCCTGCGACCAGCGGCCCGACGCCCATCCAGAGGAAGCCCATGATGGCGCCGAACAGCAGCGTCGAGAACGGCGTCGCCGGCAGCATGAAGTACCAGGCGAGCGCCAGCGAGCGCAGGATGTAGATCGTCCCCAGCAGCGCCAGCTTGTTCCAGCGCTGGCCGGCCCAGCCGAAGAACAGCGAGCCCAGCACGTTGAAGCCGCCGATCATGCCGAGCGTCTGCGCGCTCAGCATCGGATCGAGGCCGCAGATCGCGAGGTACGACGGCAGATGCGTGGTGAGGAAGACGAGCTGCATGCCGCAGACGAGATAAGCGCAGGTCATCACCACGAAGGAGGCATTGCCGAACGCCGCCTTCGTCACGGATGCGGCCGTGGCATCGCCGATGTCGTCGGCGGCCGGCTTCGGCAGCGGGATCGCGTCGACGCGGCCGGCATACCATGCGGCGGGAATCATCAGCACCGACATGACGACGAAGCCGGCAAGCCCGATGCGCCAGCCAAAGCCCTCGTTGAGCATCTGCCCGATCGGCGCCGAGAGTAGCGCACCGAGCGAGCCGGCGCCCGAGACGATGCCGAGCACGGTGGAGCGCACCGTCGCGGGCACGGCGCGTGCCGCCACCGACATCGCGATCGCGGCCGCTGTGCAGGCGAGCGAGGTGCCGATCAGGACGCCGGCACCGATCATGGTGCTGACGAGCCCGTTCGCCGTCGCCATCAGGATGAGGCCGACGATGTACATCAACGCGCCGACGATCATGATGGGGCGGAAGCCGAAGCGCACCGTCATGGCGCCGGCGAGCGGCTGAAGAAAACCCCAGGCGAGGTTCTGCACCGCCAGCGCCAGCGTGAAGTCCGACACCGAGAGGTGGATGTCGTGTGTCAGCGGCTGCATGAAGATGCCGAGCGATTGTCGCAGCCCCATGCTCAGCGTCAGCATGATCGAGGCGCCGATCAGGATCGGCAGTGCCGGGCGCAGGACCTGCAACAAGGGCATTGTTGTTCTCCCTCATGGGCGCGGCACGCGCGCCGGCATCTGCAATTCGCGTTGATTTTGGTTACACAGACCTGTGTAATTAGTCTATAGGTAGCGGGCGCTGTCAAGGCGCTTGTTACACAGGTCTGTGTTATGCCGTCCGCCGAAAAATCCGACATGAAGGAACGGATCCTTCAGACCGCCGACAGACTGTTCTATCTGCAAGGCATTCGTGCCATCGGCGTCGACACCATTGCGGCCGAGATCGGCATCTCCAAGCGCACGCTCTACAACCACTTCCCCTCCAAGGACGCGCTGATCGCGGCCTATCTGGAGCGCCGCTTCGTCCACGCCCGCCCCTCCGACAAGCCGCCGGCCGAGCAGATTCTCGCCACCTTCGATTCGCTCGAGCGGCGCTTTGCCGCGAAGGATTTTCGCGGCTGCCCGTTCGTGAATGCGGTGGCCGAGCTCGGGCCCACCGACCGCGCCGTCAAGAAGATCGCCATCGCCTTCAAGGAAAGTCGCCGCGTCTGGTTTCGTGACCGGCTGACCGAGCTTGGCGTTACGGACGCCGATGCGCTCGCCACACAGCTTGTGCTGTTGGTCGACGGCTCAATCGCGCAAGACTTGGTGCGTGATGACCCCGCGATGGCGCGTGCGGCGAAGGAGGCGGCGAAGGTGCTGCTGCGGAATGCAGGCGTCAAAGTAAGGCATGGTGAAAAGCCGGTGAAGCAAGCCTAGAAGGCGCCTTCCGGGCTCCCTCGTCGGTCAATCTGCTGCATTCACGTACCGCTGGGGAGTGTGATCACCGCCCTGCGCCACGCATTAAACGCAACGCATTAACCGCAACGCAACGCAGCAGTTGCGCATCGACCTAACGTCGCATTTACCCGAGCGAGGCTAGCATTGAGGCTATCGGCTGGAGGATCGCAATGCCCATGGATCGCACGACTGCACGCGCATTGGTCGAAGCTGGCTATATGCCGCTTTCAGAATACGTTGCGCTTTTTGGCGACACTGTTACCGCCCCCGACATTGTTCCGTCGATTGACACCGACAGGAATGGAGACCCGCGTCAGGAGCCCGGACCGCAGCACCCGGATCCGAGGGGTGTGACGCAGAATCCCTGAGAGAAGCGAAGGGTCCGCCCTCGAGCGGGAGATGGAGTCAACTCTCTCGACAATGTGCAGGGAGTTGTTGTCGCGCTTTTGTCTCGGCCCCGATCTCACGCCGCCTGTGACACCACGCGATTGCGCCCGTCGTGCTTGGCGCGATAGAGCGCCGTGTCGGCGCGCTTGAGGACGTCGGCGACCGCCTCGCCCTTCTGCTCCAGCGTGGTGAGCCCGATCGAGATCGTGACCTCGATGCGCTTGGTGCCCTTGTGGACCGCAAAAGGCTCGCCCGCAATCGAGCGGCGCAGACGCTCGGCAACCATGCCGGCGACGTGCAGATCGGTTTCCGGCATGACGATCACGAACTCCTCGCCGCCATAGCGGCAGGCGAGATCGATGCCGCGGATCGACTTGCGCACGCGCACCGCGAATTCGCGCAAGACGTCGTCGCCGGCGTCGTGGCCGTAATTGTCGTTGATCGACTTGAAATAGTCGATGTCGAGGATCATCAGCGCGAGCGGCTTGCCGCGGGTCGAGGCCTGCTCGGCGAGCGTTGCCAGATGGCTCTCCATGTAGCGGCGATTGTGCAGGCCGGTGAGCGCATCGGTGATCGCCATCTCGATCGAGTTCTGCACGTTGTCGCGCAAATGATCTGTGTAACGACGGCGGCGGATCTGGGTGCGCGCGCGCGCGAGCAGCTCGGTCTTATCGATCGGGCGCAGTAGATAGTCGTTGACGCCGATCTCGAGACCGCGCAGCAGCCGCGTGGAGTTTTCCGCTTCCGCAATCGCCAGGATCGGCACATGGCGTGTGCGCTCCAGCGAGCGCGCCTGGCTGCAGAGCCGCAGGCCATCGAAATTGTTCAGATCGAGCGAGACGATCAAGAGATCGTAATTGCCTTCGGCGGCATGGAACAGCGCCTCGGTCGGATTGGGCTCGACGTCGATGGTGTGCTCGGCGGCAAGGATCGTCGCCAGCCGCTCGTAGGAGGACTCGCGGTCGTCGACCAGGAGGATGCGGCCGCCCTTGCCCGTATCGGCCACTGCGCTCCGCTCCGGCGCCTGCATGCCGATCTCGAGCGAGGTGATGGCGCGCATGCGCAGCTCATCGGTCATCATCTTCAGCCGCGTCAGTGAGCGCACGCGCGCGATCAGCACGACGTCGGAGACGGGTTTGGTGAGAAAGTCGTCGGCGCCGGCTTCCAGCCCGCGGTTGCGGTCGGCGGGGCTGTCGAGCGCCGTGACCATCACGACGGGAATGTGGTGGGTGGCTGGATCGGTCTTCAGGCGGCGGCAGACCTCGAAGCCGTCCATGTCGGGCATCATGACGTCGAGCAGAACGATGTCGCATTCGGCGCGGCGGGCCAGCGCCAGCGCCTCGGTGCCGTTCGAGGCGGTCATCACGTCGAAATACTCGGCGGAGAGACGGGCCTCTAGCAGCTTGACGTTGGCAGGAACGTCATCGACGACAAGGATTCGCGCGGACACTTTGAACTCACTTCCTATCCGATAAAACGCCGGACCGTCTCGATGAACTTGCCGACCGAGATCGGCTTGGACAAATAGGCTTCGCAGCCGCCCTCGCGGATGCGCTCTTCGTCGCCCTTCATCGCGAAGGCCGTGACCGCGACGACGGGAATGGCGCGCAGTTCCGGATCGTCCTTGATCCAGCGCGTCACCTCCAGCCCCGAGACCTGCGGCAATTGGATATCCATCAGCACGAGATCGGGCCGCATCTTGCGCACGAGGTCGAGTGCCTCGTAGCCGTTGCTGGTGCCCGATGTCTGGTAGCCGTGCGCCTCCAACAGGTCGCGGAAGAGCTTCATGTTGAGCTCGTTGTCTTCCACGATCAGGACGGTCTTAGCCATCCCGCCCTCCTGTTTGGTCGCAATGACCGATGCATGTGACGCCTCAGAGGCCGCTTTCCGGCGCTTCGAAAACTGGATTCAAACTAGCCTCAGATTCGCTCTAGTTTCGTTAAACCCGAGGGCCACTTTCTGCGGTGGTTTCCAGTTGCTTGTCCGGGGCCGCAAGACTCAAAGCCGAGACTCAACATTAAGACTCGGGCATATTCCAAAGTAGACACCGAAAGTTAACGGAAAGGCAAACCGGCCCCTTGAAAAAGCCTGTTCACAACCCCCGCGAAGTCGCTGAAATCGTTGCGATTCAGGCGCTGTCCTTCATTGCGGGCGACCCTGAGAGGCTGGGCCTGTTCCTGGCCGAGACCGGAGTCGGCCCGGAGACCCTCCGGAACGCCGCCTCGGACCCGAATTTCCTGCTCAGCGTGCTCGATTTCGTTCTGCGCGACGACGACACCGTGAAGGCCTTTGCCAAGGCCTCGGAGCTGCACCCGACCAACGTTGCTGCAGCGCGGCAGGTACTGGGCGATGCGCTCGGCGACCGCACCTGGGAGCGCGACGTGCCGTGAGCGCCCCTGATACGGCCGGGCCCCGCTGTTTCTGCCGGGATTGTCTGGCCGATCTGGATATGGGCGTGCGGCGCTGTTCCGCCTGCGGCTCCCCTCGCCTGGTCCGCCACCCTGCGCTCGCGGGGCTCACCATCGCCCATATCGACTGCGATGCCTTCTACGCGACGGTCGAAAAGCGCGACAACCCTGAGATCGCCGACAAGCCCGTCATCATCGGCGGGGGAAAGCGCGGCGTGGTGTCGGCGGCCTGCTACATCGCGCGCACTTATGGCGTGCGCTCGGCGATGCCGATGTTCAAGGCGTTGGAAGCCTGCCCGCATGCGACCGTGATCCGGCCGGATATGGCGAAATACGTCCGCGTCGGCCGCGAGGTGCGGCAGGCGATGCAGGCGCTGACGCCGCTGGTCGAGCCGCTGTCGATCGACGAGGCCTTTCTCGATCTCTCCGGCACCGAGCGCGTGCACGGCATGATCCCGGCAAAGGTGCTGGCGCGCTTTGCTCGCGACGTCGAGCGCGACGTCGGCATCACCGTCTCGGTCGGCCTCTCCTGCAACAAGTTTTTGGCCAAGATCGCTTCAGACCTCGACAAGCCACGCGGTTTCGCCACGCTCGATCAGGGGGAAGCACGGACGATGCTGGCCGAGAAGCCGGTCGGCTTCATCTTCGGTGTCGGGCCGGCGACGCAGGAGCGCCTGGTGCAGCGCGGCTTCCGCATCATCGCGGATCTGCAAAAGGCCGACGAGATCGAGCTGATGCGGCAGTTTCCCAGCGACGGCCGCAGGCTGTGGCGGCTCGCGCGCGGCATCGACGATCGCCGCGTCGAGCCCGATCGCGGCGCCAAGACGATTTCGAGCGAGACCACGTTCGAAACCGACATCCGCGATTTCGCCTCGCTGGAAAAAATCCTGTGGCGGCTGTGCGAGAAAACGTCGTCGCGGCTCAAGAGCAGCGAGCTTGCCGGCTCGACCGTCACGCTGAAGCTGAAGACCGCCGACTTCCGCCAGCGCACCCGCTCGCAGTCGATCGCGGCGCCGACCCAGCTTGCCGCAAAAATTTTCTCGATCTGCCGCGAGATGCTGGCCAAGGAAATCGACGGCACTGCCTTCCGCCTGATGGGCGCCGGTGTCAGCGCCCTGCGTGACGGCTCTCCTGCCGACGACACCGACATGCTCGACCGCCGCGCCGCCCATGCCGAGCGCGCGGTGGACAGTCTGCGCAAGAAGTTCGGCAACGCCGCCGTGATCCGCGGTATCGCCTATGACGGCCCGGAGAAGGCGCAGGAGTGATGGCCTCCCGATCGACTTTAGTCGCCTTCGAAGATTTGCGCACCGGGATAGGCGCGCCTCGCATACTGAACGACCAGCTGCCGATCCTGCGTCTCCAGGAACGGAGTCCGGATCTGACAAGACCCGACAATGAGGTGCCACAAGCCGTTGAGCTTCTGGATGACGACGTTCATTTGAGCTCCTCGCAGTGACCCGAGTGGACTCAAATTGTAAGAATCTCCCGCTGTCGCTCAATTGTACCAGCGTAGGCTCGGCCTATTAGAAGTATTTGAGGAGATATACAAAGGTATGTTGGTCGCGGCTTCAACATGCGCTTGGCGGCTGCTTGCATGGTGACAGGCGAACGCAATCTCGACGCGCTGCTGAATAACATGAAGCCGGAAATCCTGGACGGCATCTTCGTGTTTTGCACGCTCGCGCCGGGCGCGAGCATTCCAGCCACCATCAGCCCGGTGCTGACGTTCCGCGAACGCGAAGGAACGACGCTGGTGATCCTGCACGAGGAGGCCGAACGTGCGGGACTAGGCTACGCATTTCCCTCGCGCCTGATCACCCTGACGGTTCACTCCGCGCTCGATGCGGTGGGCTTTCTGGCAGCAATCACAGCGCGTCTCGCCGCGACCGGGATCAGCGTGAATGCCGTGTCGGCGTTTCATCACGATCATCTCTTCGTGCCCGTGGATCGCGCCGACGAGGCGATGGCTCTGTTGCAAAACATGAGCGGGCCGAACTGAGCCTAGGCTACGATACATCTGGCGGGCGCTTCATGGTCAGAAGCTTCGTCACATCATGCAGATCATCTGCCGATGAGATGGCAACCGTCAGCCATTTCCCGTCGATGTATGTTTTGGCTTCATCGTAGAGCTTGACCAACTGCGGCCGCCAGACATAGCGCCGCTCCTCAAACTTCTCTCGTTCTGCGCCACCCATCACCACGACAGCCGAAAACCTTCGGTATTCCGGCGCCAAGGTGCAGAACGCCTTGGTTTTCCTGTAGCGCAGAGACCAACCGCGATTCTTGCCACCGTAGAGCCAGTCCGGCGCGAAAAATCCAGGGTAGAATTCGTCGATCCAGTTCCGCAGCTCAGCCCAATGCTCGAACGCATCTGGTCCGAGCCATTTGCGTACGGCGCTGTCATCGGGCGGTGCTGATTTGTCGGTGATCCTGTCGCCGACTTGGGGAAGCGTACCGGCAGGTAAAATCATCGAAAGACCTCGTGTTCATAGCCCGGCAGAGGCCGGAGGGTTATGATGCGAGCGTGCCAAGAGGCGCGCTCTTGAATGCTGCCGGTGCGACCGTCCCCGGAGCAGGAGGGCATCGCGAGAGCACTGCAGGACGATCGAGGCCGCCTCGAAGCTCTCCCATGACCGTAAGGTCGATGGCGGCAAGAGCGTTGTCCCTCGCTGATGTGGCCTTGTCCCCGTCAAGAATCGCGGTGGCCTGCACCGGGAGGAATTGCAGGGTCTTCAGCCCAATGGAGTTCAGCGCCAGCGTCAGGTACGGCGTGAGGAAATCGGGCTGATTGGCTCGCTCGCCGGAAAAGACGGCACCGGAAGCGACGCCGATGAAAACCGGACGATCCCGGAGCATTCCCGCCTTTCCCGACGGCGTCGACTTCATCGTGCGACCGACGCGCAGAATTTGATCGATCCAGGCCTTGAGGACCGAGGGAATGGTGAAGTTGTGCATAGGCGTTCCGATGACAATCACATCGGCCGCCTCGACTTCCTGAATAAGCGCTTCGGAAACGTCCAGAGCACCCTTCAGCGGAGCCGCCAACGTGGCCAGCGAAGACAGCGTGACCGCGTAATCCGCCACGGCGTGAGGCAAGGGTTCAGTCCCTAAATCGCGCCGAGTGATGCTCGCCCCGGGCGCAACCTCGAGAAGCTTTTCGACGACCGCCGCCGAAAGCCGGCGGCTATGCGAATCCTGACGCGGACTGCAATCAATATGGAGGATGTTCATGCGATCGATTCCATTTGCTTCGTGGGATTGCGACGGGACCAAGCTCAGATCGAGCCGGCCGGCGCGACGGCCGGAAAGTCCTTCTCGTGATCGAAAACGTTGTTGAAGAAGTTCGTCAGCGAGTACATGGCCACCAATGCTACGATCTCGATGATGTTCGCGTCGGTGTAGCCAACCTCGCGGACCGCTTTCAGATCGGCATCACTGACTTGCCCACGCGTCTCGATGACTTTGCGTGCGAACTGGACGGCGGCGTCCCGCTTCGGGTCGTTGGCATGGCCCTTTCGGGCAAGAATGATGTCATCGGCCGATAGCTTCGCCATGTGTTCGGCTGTGAAGCTGTGAACCGTCAGGCAATAGTTGCAACCATTCACCTCGGAGACCGCGAGTCCGATACTGTCGCGTGTCTTTACGTCGAGGGCTTTGCTCAGGGAGCTGAGCAGGGTGGCCCAGGAGTTGAATGCGATTGGGCTCTGCGCGAAGGCCGCCATCATATTTGGGGTGAACCCCATGTTCTTGGTGAACGCATCAAGGGTCGATTTCGATTCAACCGGCACCTGTTCTTGCTTCAGAGCAACAGTCCTTGCCATCGTAGTCTCCATGAATTCTTGAGTTGATTTGGAATTATGCAAAGTCGAGCACGTCAGCCACCGGCATGCGGGGCTTCTGCGGCCAGTTGCCTGCTCGCTCCGGCCCGACGGTCAGCAGCATGACCGGCACTTCGTCTTCGGCCAGACCGAACTCGCGGTGCACGGCTTCGGCGTCGAAGCCGATCATCGGCGTCGAACCCCAGTCCAAAGAGCGAGCCGCATAGATGATCGCCGCGGCGCCGAAGGTCGCGGAGCGTACCGCCTCATCGCGCTGCCGCTGGGGCTGATCGTCATACAGTCCGCGCGCAGGGATTTCCCAATCCGGCACTAGGTGCGCCGGCATGATTCCGGCTTCCACGACAGACGCCAGACGATCGGGCACGGTGCTGGCATCGGCCAATTGCCCGATGATGATAAAGGTAACGGCAGCGTCGAGGATCGCGGGCTGCTTCCAGGCAATCGGATGGAGCCGAGCCTTGGCCTCGGGCGTACGGACGGCGATGAACCGCCAGTTCTGCAGGTGGAAGGATGTCGGCGCGGACGTGCCGATCCGCACCAACTCGCGGATCTGATCGTCGCGCAAAGTGGCGGTGGGGTCGTAGTACTTGGCGGCACTGCGGCTCAGAATGGTTTCAATGACGACGTTCGTCGGCATCGGCTGGGTGAGCGAATGGGAAGGTTGGGAGGGGGGAGTATTTCCGCCCGTCTTGGCCTGCGGAAAGATCTCAGCGATTGCGCTGGTTGCGGGATCGGCGGCGACTGGGGTGGTGCAGTTCATTGCGTGGCTCCTTCATCAAGTGATGACGGAGCCCAATTTACGGTTGGCCATGGAAACTTCGAGACTGGATCAGCTCAATACGATGCGCGAAAGGATCAAACTGGCGCGCCTCCGACCCAGGCCGTAGGTCTACTCACCCTTGTGCGCCACTCGGCGCCATTCCCCCGGTGTCATCCCCATTCTCTCGGTAAATACACGCCGGAATGCCGAAACGGATTGATACCCAACTGTCTCGGCCACAGCCTCGGTGCTGATGGCAGGTTTTTTCAACTCGTTGGCGGCCAGGCTCATGCGGAGATCGGTCAACAGGTCGAGGGCGGAGCAACCTAGCCTGTCTTGAAAGTGCCTCATGAACGTAGCGCGCGACATGCCGCACATCTCCGCCAAATCAGGCAGTTTCCAAGACCGCGCTGGATCGGCAAACATCACCGCAAGGGCTGGAGCCAGTCGCGGATGACCGGCGAGGGCCAAGAGGCCTTCGGGCGCTTTCTCAGCTTCGCTCGCCGAGCGCAATACCAGGGTGAACAAGGCTGAAGAAAGTGCGTCGAGAATAGCACGTCCTCCCGCTCTGTCAGAGGCGGACTCCATTCGCATCAGCCTCACCAAGCTGGCCAGTTGGTTGGAAGCGGAGCCGGTTTCGTCTTCTCCATTGCTGTTCATAGCCCGCGCGACCAGTTCCACGGGCATGTAGTTGCGGATCAGCCGATCATGGGGGGGCGCAATGAAAAATCGCCCACACATCAGATCCAGTTGCTCACCCTGCCCATCGTTCTCGCTCAACATCCATCCGGCAGAGCCTACGCTTTCGTGTGTACGGATTGGCGTCTGCCCACTACCGTCGTGCAGCACATGCGCAGCACCATGGGGCAGCAGCACGATATCCCCGCTCACCAGCTCCCGCGCCGTTCTCGTCTCCGGATTCTCTAAAATGGCCCGGCCCTTGACTATGACGTGGTAAGGGATCTCGTTCGCCGCTGCCCGGCCCCAGGTAAGACGCCACGGCGCACCGTAGGCGCAGCGGACCTCGAGCTGGCCGGTGATGGTGATCAGTTGCAGGAGCTGGCTAAGCCAATCGATTTGGGACATAAGATCTCGTTACCTTGGCCGGATCGCGTAGTATATCGGAAGGAAGAAGCGCGGCGCTACGAGGCCGGGCGCCTCGGGGAAATCGGCGACAAACGCTGGAAAAGCTCTGCGAGCTTGCAGCGAATTGGGAACAGCGCGATAGGCTCCTTGTGTTTCTAACCGAAGTGGAGAAGCGCGCCCGCGACGGAGGCGACATCATCGTCGGAGACGGCGCCTTGAGCGATTGAATCGCATGGGCAAAAGATTAGGACGCCTCTAAAATCAACTTGGGACAGTTGGGGGTGTCGCCAATAGCGTGAATAGGATGATGCAGGTCACGCCAACCGTTGCGGTTAGTATGCAGACGATCGACACGTCCTAAATTCGGCTTGATCTAGAGCATGCTCTAGCCTGTAGAGAGATGGCTGGCCCCGATTCAAGGAGACAGCCCATGACAGTGACCGACAACAAGGCGCTCATTCAGGACATCATGGATGCGCGCGCACGTCGCGACCCCGGCCCCTTCATCGCCGCGATGGCAGATGACTTCGTCTGGCGGATCACCGGCTCGACGCCCTGGTCCGGCGAATATGTCGGCAAGGCCGACGTGCTAGAGCGCCTGATGAAGCCTCTCCACCGACAATTCACCGCTCCCACCAGCCTCGCCGTGTCCCGCATCATTGCAGAAGGCGACTACGTCGTTGCCGAGTGCCGGGGCAATGCAACGACGCTTGCCGGCGAGCTCTACGCCAACACCTACTGCTTCGTCATACGCATGGCCGACGGAAAACTGCGCGAGCTGACCGAATACATGGACACCGCGTTGGTCGAGAGGGTGTTAAGGCCGCCCGGCAGCCAATGAGGCCGGCGCGGCCTTGAGGCGCCCATGCGGCGACACCGCGGGTCTTTCCCCACTGACGATCCACTCCTCATAGAATTCGACCTTGGCTTCGATGAGCGCCAAGGCCTGCGACCAGCGGTGGATGTTGTCCTGTACGCGCCGCTGGTGAGCTGCGAGCAGCGCGTGACGCTCGGTCAGCGCTGCTTCGCCTCGTTTCGCAAGCGCCGCATATTCGCGCATCTGCTTGACCGACATGCCGGTGCCGCGCAGGCGCTCCATCAGATCCAGCCAGCCGACGTGAAAATCGCTATAGACGCGCCGGCCGCCGCCGTCCCTGACGACGCCGGGGATCAAGCCCTGAGCTTCATACCAGCGGATGGTATGAATGCTGCGGCCCGTTCGGCCGGCGACCTCTCCGATGCGAAGCCCTCGCGACATGGCTTTTCCTTTCGTTCAAAACCGCTTGGCAACCGTCACGCTGCTTGCCCGGAGACAGGACGTCGCGCACGCATTGCGCGCGCCGCCGACCTCGATTTGCCGCTGCTATGTTCGGATGGCCACGATGCCATAGTGCCACTGCTCTGCCCGACGCGCCAAAGAAAATTCTAAAAATACGAACTAGCACGCCATTTCGAGATTGCGTTTCTGCTGTGCACGGGGTTGTTTTCAAGTTTTGCGAAAGCGCAGGGCGGGCGCGGCCCAGCAAGGGTGGCGCGATGGCTCCCCCGCTTCACCCCTTGTTTTTCGAATTGCAAGCTCAGGATCCTCTGATCAAGCCGACATCGCGGCTTGCTTCGCGGGAGCTTCGACGTAACACTGGCCGGATGCAATCGTCGGATGCGGAGGCCCCTGTGGAGTCGAAATGGCGAATTCTGGCCCTGCTTTTCACGGCGCGTTGCGTCATGGGCATGCAGTTCGAAAGCGTCGGAGCGCTCGGCCCCCTGCTTCGCGCGGAGGGCCTCGATTATGCCCGGCTCGGCATCCTGGTCGGCGCCTACCTCGCACCCAGCGTCCTCGTCGCGCTTCCTGGGGGAATAATGGTCCAAAGGCTCGGCGAACGAACGACGCTTCTTCTGTGCGCAGCGCTGATGTTCGCCGGCGCCGTCGTCGATCTGTCGAGCGACTGGAACGCGCGCCTGCTGGCCAGAATCATCGCTGGCACGGGCGGGGTGGTGTTTACCATCGCTGGCACCAAGATGATCGCTGATCTGTTCACTGGCAGGCAGTTCGGCCTTGCGATGGCGGCTCTCGCCGGCTCGTGGCCGTGCGGGATAGCGCTGGCCTTGATCGCGTTGCCGCCGATAGCGGACAAGTTCGGGCTGATGGGGGCATCGATGGCACTCGTGATCCTGACCCTGATGGCGCTCATCCTGTTGTTCGCGCTGCCGAAGCAGGCGCGACCGAGCGCACCATTGTCCGCGGCCTTTCCAGGCGCGACCGTCACGGCCGCGGTGGCCATTGCAGGCCTCGTCGGTGGCACTGCCAACGCCACTTTCGCCAATGCGTTTGCCTTCGGTCCGTTGCTTCTCACCGAGCGGGGCTATACGGCCGAGATCGCCGCCTCTCACGTCAGCGTCGCGCTGTGGGTCACCATCGCGGCTATCCCGGTCGGCGGCGCGCTTGCGATCCGGCGAGGCTCCGGCATCTGGATCGCCGCCGCATCCCTGCTGCTCGCCGCGGTCGGGATGGCAGCCGTTCCGGTGTCCGACCACGACGTTCTCATCTTCGCAGCACTGGGGCTGGTGGCCGGCCTATCCGGAGCGACGTTCGCCAGCCTGCCGACGTGGGCGCTTCCCGCCCAGGCGCGCGCGGTCGGAATGGGAATCTTCTTCTCCGCGTTCTACGCGGGCATGCTGGCGTTGCCGCCGATCGCGGGCGTCTTCGCGCACCGCGCCGGCGGTGCGGGCGTCGCCTTCGACGTCGCTGCGGTCGCGCTTCTTATCGCCATGCCGCTGCTCGGGGCCTTCGCCGCGCTGGTTTCCACGCCCCGGTCGGCATCGGCGGCGGTCGAGGAAGGCGCGGCTTAAGGGCTGCGTTCAATCGGCGCCTGGGTTTCGTCCCGGCCTCCGATCGGTCAGGCCGCCGCCGGGGCGGACCGTCGCTCGCGGCGAAGCGTGAGCAACCAGATCCCGGCGGCGAGCGCGCCCGCTGCCGCGACGGCGCGGGCCGCCGTCGGCAGCGGCAAGCCGAACCAGTCCGGCAGCGCAATCGCGGCCAGCGCGAGCGCGCCCAGTCGCGCCGTTTCGGCGGCGAAGGCGATCCGACGTCCTTCCATGACGCCGCCGATGGTCATGCAGGAAACCAGGATGACAATGGAATAGGTGACGGAGACCTGCACCGGAAAGGTTTCGAAGCCGGACAGGAAATGCAGAAGCATCACCATCGTGAGCGTATACTGAACCGCGCCGTAGGCGGCGACCGCCCGCGGCGTCTCGGGGTCGTAACGACGCACGACCGACGGATCCAGAGGTTCCGGCGCCTGCATTCTTCCGAACCAGACGGCCAACTTGCCGGCGAGCCCGCGAGCCGCGCGGGTCTGTCGGATCAGATCCGCGTACACCTGAAGGTTGCTCCAGAGCGGGTTCAGGCTCCGCAGCGGTTTGCGGATTCCGTAGGCGATCTTTTCGCCGTCGCGCTCGTCGACGAAGGTGCCGAACATCCGGTCCCAGAGGACGAAGATCCCGCCGTAGTTCCTGTCGATGCAATAGTCGTTCTGACCGTGATGCACGCGATGGTTCGACGGAGTGACCAGGATGCGGTCGAGCGCGCCGAGCCGGCCGACGAGCTCGGTGTGGACCCAATACTGGTACAGGAGATCGACGAGACCGACGATGACATACATGATCGGTGGAACGCCCAGCACGGCCATCGGCAGGTGAAAGATCCAGGTGAACAGCGCGGCGGTCGCGGGCTGCCGCAACGCGGTCGAAAGATTGAAATATTCCGACGAATGATGGACCACATGGCTGCCCCAGAGCACGGGAATCTCGTGGCTGAAGCGGTGGTACCAATAGTGAGAGAAGTCGTAGAGCAGCAACGCGGCGACCCAGAGCAGGACGCTGTCGCGGCTCCATTCGACGAGGTGGAAGGCCTGGTAGACCGCGACATAGAGGCCGATGTCGATGAGCTTGGCGAAGCCGCCGATGGCCTGGCTCAGCACGCCGTGGTGCAGGCTCGTAATGGCGTCGGGTACGTCGTAGACCCCGCGACGCCCCATCCGCCACGCGATCGCCGCCTCGATGAGGATCGTGGCCATGAAGACCGGAATCGCGAACATCAGGATTTTCACGTTGGCCTCCCCTATTTCCTCACGGCGGAGTCATCGATGGCGGTCGCGAGAAGTTATGGTGGACGGGCGGATTTCGTCAATCCGTGGTAGCCACGATGCCATAGTGCCACTGTTTTGCCCGACGGGTCAAAGAAAATTCTAAAAATACGAAATAGCAGACCATCCCGAGATGGCGTTTCTACTGTGCATGGGGTTGTTTTCAGGTTTTTGCGAAAGCGCGGGGCCGGCGCGGCCCGGCGAGGGCGGCGCGCCGCATTAGGCGCAGTCAATCCGCGACCGCGATCGCCTCGATCTCGATCAGCCATTCCGGCGCGGCAAGCGCTGAGACGCCAATGAGCGTCGAAGCCGGCGGCTCCATGCCTTCGAAGAAGACGGAGCGAGCCTTGCCGATGATCGGGCGCAGCTCCGGCTTGTAGCCGACGACGAAGGTCGTGATCTTGACGATGTTGGCGTAAGTCGCGCCGGCCGCCTTCAACGCATGGCCGAGATTCTGCATCACCTGCGTGGTCTGCGCGGCGATATCACCCTCGCCGACGATCCGGCCCTCCTCGTCCACCGATACCTGGCCGGAGATGTAGATCGTGCGCGCGCCGGAGGCGGTGACGACGTGGGAATAAGCGGGATTGTGGTGCAGGCCGCTGGGACGGAGATGATCGAGCTTGGGCATGGGCTGGCTCCCGGAGTTTTATGGTTGGACGGGAGCGTAGCTGGAGACTGTGTCGGGCGCTAGCCTCACCCTTCAATTGCAGGGCTTGCTGTCCTTGACGTCGAACTTGCCCATCGCACCGGAAATGACGAAATCGTTGTAGTCGAGCACGAGCCGGCGGGAGACGCCGTTTTCATAGAGCTCGAACGACATCGCATAGACCGGCATCTGCTCGCCTTCCTTCTGCTGGACGTCGCGGTCGAAATAGCTGACGGTCACCGGCCAGCGCTTCAGCGATTTCATGTGCTCGTCCGACGTCGCCGGATCAGGCGTCGCGGTGCGGTCATCCGGGATCGGCTGGCCGATCACGGTCAGCGTGTTGTAGACCTTCTGGCCGTCGTCGGAGCCGTCATAGACGGAGAGCTCCAGCAGTGACTTGCCGTCCTTGGCGGCTGCAATGATGCGCTGGATCTGCTCGGTCGGGAACACGATCTTGCCGTCGAGGGTGAAATTCTTCGGCGCGGGCAGTTTGAGCTTGACGTTGATGTGGTCGCCATCGCGCTCCGCCGAACCGTCGACGAGGCCGGCCTCGGTCTCGTTCATCCGCGTCTCGATCTTGAAGCGGTAGCTTTTCCCCGCGGCGTCCTCCCAGGAGTTGGAGCGGAGATCGCTGAGCGTGACCTTGCCCTCGCCGCTGTCGAGCTCGGAGACCTGGCGGAATTCCGACGTATAGCCTTCGCAAGCACTGCCGGCGAAATTGTAGAGGATGCGGCCGCGCGCGCTGTTGATGGAATTGGAGCGCGATTTGACCAGACTGAGATCGTAGAGCGCCTGGTGCGCGAGGAACGGACCATTCGCGGCGTGCGCACCACCACCGGCGCCGACAGTGGCCGCCGCGAGCGCCATCACACCGAGTGAAGTCCGGAAAAGGTGCACCATGTCTGTTCCCTGGGGCCGCGCAGATTCGACACTTTAATGACCGTTCCATTGCGTCGCAACTGCGGCGGTTTCACGTAAAGTTGCGCCTCGTCGTTGAACCCCCTGACCGGCCTCAGGAAAATACAATCCGTCGAGATATCCCACCGTCCTATCGGCTTGCTTGCATGTGGCGGCATGATGGGCGAAACAGGGCTCGCCTGGCGGTCACCAGACGTGCCGGAGCGGATGAGAATTTTTCAGACGTCGAGGTCGAGACATGGCGGGCACGGTCGAGCAGAAACTGGCGGAACAGGGCATCAAGCTGCACGAGGCGCCCACCCCCGTCGCCAATTACGTGCCCTTCGTGCGTACCGGCAATCTGCTGTTCGTCTCCGGCCAGGTCTGCTTCGATCCATCAGGCAAGCTGATCGCCAAGGGCAAGCTGGGCGCCGGCGTCTCGCTCGAGGACGGCGCGGCGGCCGCGCGCGGTTGTGCCGTCAACCTGCTGGCCCAGGTCAAGGCAGCGCTCGGCGACCTCGACAAGGTCGTGCGTGTGGTACGCCTCGGCGGCTTCATCAACTCGGCGCCGGACTTCCTGGACGGACCGAAGGTGCTGAACGGGGCGTCGGACCTGATGGTCGCTGCCTTCGGTGACAAGGGCCGCCACGCCCGCACCACCGTCGGCGTTGCCTCACTGCCCGCGGATGCGGCCGTCGAGGTCGAAGGCGTGTTCGAGGTCGCCTGACGCTGATGCGTGCTCCGGATTGGCTGACGGCACGGCCGGTCGCCCATCGCGGCCTGCATGACATTTCGCGTGGCATCGTGGAAAACATGCCCGGCGCGGTGCAGGCCGCTGTTGCAGGCAATTTCTCGATCGAGGTCGACATCCAGCTCTCTGCCGATGGCGAGGCCATGGTTCATCACGACCATGCCCTCGGCCGTCTCACCGAGGCCGCCGGCCCGGTGGTCGCAAAGACCGCGGCAGAGCTGAAGGCGATCAAGTTCAAGGACACGCCCGAGCGGATGATGTCGCTCGGCGACCTCTGCGCCATGGTCGCCGGCCGCGTGCCGCTGGTGATCGAGGTGAAGAGCCATTTCGACGGCGACCGCAAGCTGGTGAAGCGGATGGCCGAGGTGCTGGCGTCCTATCAGGGGCACGCAGTCGGGATGTCCTTCGATTCCGACCAGGTGCTGGCGCTCCGCGAGCTGCTGCCCTTCCTGCCGCGCGGCATCGTCGCGCAGCGGAGCTATGAGGACGAATACTGGGCCCACCTGACCCCAGAGCAGCGCGACGGCATGCTGTACCTGCGCCACGGCTTCCGGACCCAGCCCCACTTCGTCGCCTACAAGGTCGATCACCTGCCGGCGCCGGCCCCCTGGATCGCCCGCAACGTCTTCGGCTGCGCCCTGCTCGGCTGGACCACCCGCACACCGGAGCAGCGGGCGCGGGTCGCGCAATATGCCGACCAGATGATCTTTGAGGGCTTCGTGCCGTAGGGTTGAAGTTCCCGCCCCTTGAAGTCGCTGCTGCAATGCACGATCTTGGGTGCAATGGCATCATCCGAAATCACTCTGGAGGCGGTACCGTCCATTGGCGAAGTCTCGCCGGAGGATTGGGACGCCTGCGCCAATCCTGGCAGGGCTCTTAATGAAAAGGCCTGCAATGGGTACGGCCTGGGAACCTCATCCGGGCTTCCAGGCGATTCCCTCGGCCTGTTAAAGTCCGCCTATAACCCGTTCGTCTCGCACGCCTTTCTTTCCGCCGTTGAGAAATCGGGTTCGGCAACGATCCGCACCGGCTGGGGACCGCGGCATCTGGTAGCCAAGATCGATGGCCGCGTCGCGGGCGTCGTGCCCTGCTATCTGAAATCGCACAGCCAGGGCGAGTACGTCTTCGACCGCGGCTGGGCCGACGCCTATGAGCGCGCCGGCGGACGCTACTACCCGAAGCTTCAGGTCTCGGTTCCCTTCACGCCTGCAACGGGGCCGCGGCTGTTGGTCCGCGACGGCGTCGACCGCGAGCGTGTCACCGAAGCGCTGGCGAGTGGGCTGGTAGCGCTGTGCGGCGTCAGCAAGGCATCCTCGGTGCACGTCACCTTCGCGCGCGAGGCGGAGTGGAAGCTGCTCGCCCAGCACGGCTTCCTCCAGCGCACCGATCAGCAGTTCCACTGGCACAACGAAGGCTTTGCGAGCTTCGACGATTTCCTGGCGACGCTGAACTCGCGCCACCGCAAATCGATCAAGCGCGAGCGGCGTGATGCGCTGGCGGCGGGCATTACCATTCACTGGCTCACCGGCAAGGACATCACCGAGGACGCCTGGGACGCCTTCTTCGAGTTCTACATGGAGACCGGCTCGCGCAAATGGGGCCGGCCGTATCTCACGCGCGAGTTCTTCTCGCTGATCGGCGAGACCATGCGCGAGGACGTGCTCTTGGTGATGGCCCGCCGCAACCATCGCTGGATCGCAGGCGCGATCAACTTCATCGGCTCGGACACGCTGTTCGGCCGCAACTGGGGCGCGGTCGAGCATCATCCCTTCCTGCATTTCGAGGTCTGTTACTACCAGGCGATCGATTTCGCGATCAAACATGCTCTCACGCACGTCGAAGCCGGTGCGCAGGGCGAGCACAAGATCGCGCGCGGCTACCTTCCCCGGACCACCCATTCCGCCCATTTCATCGCCGATCCCGGCCTGCGCCGCGCTATCGCCGACTACCTCAAGCGTGAGCGCGCCTATGTTGCGGAGGCCGGCCGGGAGCTTGCCGAGCTCGGACCGTTCCGGAAGGGCATCGACGAGGCGCCTTGACGGTTGACTGTGGCTGGTGACAGTAAGCGCAAAATTCCGAGGGAGCCGCCATGACCACCGCCTACGACACCAACAACATCTTCGCAAAGATCCTGCGCGGCGAGCTGCCCTGCCACAAGGTCTACGAAGACGAGCACGTGTTCGCCTTCCTCGACATCATGCCGCGCGTGCCCGGCCACACGCTGGTGATCCCGAAGGCCCCTGCCCGCAATATCCTCGACGTCACGCCGGACGACTACGCCCACGTCGCTCGCGGCGCGAAGAAGATCGCAATCGCCGCGATGAAGGCGTTCAACGCCGACGGCATCACCGTGCAGCAGTTCAACGAGCCTGCCGGTGGCCAGGTGGTGTTTCACCTCCACATGCACGTGATGCCCCGGCACGACGGCGTTGCGATGCTGCCGCCCGCGAGCCGCAAGGAAGACGTCAAGGTGCTGGAAGAGAACGCGACCAAGCTGATCGCGGCGCTGAAGACGGGCTAGCTGCCTCCACATCGTCATTGCGAGCGAAGCGAAGCAATCCAGATTCTTTCCGCGGAGACAGTCTGGATTGCTTCGTCGCTTCGCTCCTCACAATGACGCTGTAGAGAGACCTCACTCCGCCTGGAAATCCCCAGCCTGAGGCGCGGCCAGCGGGGTGAACTCGCAACGATCCGGCTTGATGTCGATCAGCGGCGTGTTGTCGAGGCAGTCGAGGCCACGCACGAGGATCGTGTTGCCCTCGATGCCCACCAGCTTGACGATCGAGGTGCCGATTGGATTGGGCCGCACCGGCGAGCGCAGCGAAAACGTGCCGCGGGTCTTCTCGTTGTTCTTGGGGCTTTGCAGCACGATGTCTCGGCGCGACTGGTCGAGCCAGTAGAGCACTTCGAGATTGCTGTAGAAGTCGACGCCCTTGATCGCCTGCACAAACGGCTCGAAGATCTCGAGGCGGCAGATCGGACCGTCCTGGCGCCCCTGCCGCGGCGTTTCCAGCCGCGAAGTCCAGGGCGTGCGGATGCGACCGATGAAGACGAGGCCGGCATCCCGCGCCGGCGGCAACTCGATGGCGACCTCGCCCTCGCGGAGCTCGTTTTCGCGAACCATATTTCCAGTTCCTTGGCTGTTTGGATGCGGTTTTAGCCCAACCACCACTTGCCGGCCAGCATGAAGAGCTCACCGGCGACGACGCCCGCCAAGATCGAACGGCGGGCCAGCAGGAACACGACAAGGCCGGCGGCCACCGCGCCATAGCGCAGAGCGTCCGGCACGCTGGAGAGCGCACCGGGCGGCTCGACCACGATCTGGGCGATGACGCCGGCGAGGATCGCGGTCGCGACCGCCCTCACCCAAACCAGCAGCTCCGAGCCCTCATCGATGCCGCCGCCGAACCAGAGTCCCAGCATGCGCCAGATCTGGTTGGGCACGACCCCGGCGACGAACAGCACGACCAGCGCCTGCCAATCGCCGATGAGTTGCGCAGCACTCATGCGCGCACCTCCTGCCACCAATGCACGCCATAGGCAATCGTGCCAGCCGCCACGCCGCTGACGAGGATGTCGAGGCCGGAGTTCATCTTCGCCGCCAGCGGATAGAGCAATATCCCCAGCGTGAGCGCGACCACGTCGGCAACCTCGCGGCTGTTGCGTGCGGTCGAGAACAGGAAGGACAGCGGCGTCAGCAGCAGGATCGCAGCTCCAAACGTCTGCGTCAGATTGGCGGCGAGGAAATAGCCGATCGTGTTGGCGGTGAGACACACCGAGACCAGACCGAAGCCAAGTCCGTTGACGAAGGCGATCCGCCGCTCGCGCGGGACCTGCGGCAGAAAGCGATGGCATTCGACCCACAGCGTCACGGCGGTGAGATGCGCCGCGAAGAACAACTCACGCCGCTTAGTCGTCGGCGTACGCATCAGCGGCAACACCGAGACCACCATCGGAAACAGCCTGATGGCGCTGACGGTCACTGCGATCGCCGACTGGATGATGGTGGCGCCCGAGCCGAGCGTGGTGATCAGAATGATCTGCGCCGGCCCTGCCCAGACGAACAGCGTCGAGGCCAGCGCCCAGACCAGGCTGAAATGGCTGTCATGGGCGAGCGCGCCGATACCGAGATAAGTCGCGAACAGAACGAGGGTGAGGATCGTTTGCGTGATCGAGCGCAGCCCCCAGGTGAAGGCGCGCCAGGGACTTTGCCATTGCGGGGAATCGAGTGGAGGAAGCGCCACGGTGTTAATTTGGCCGGGTGAGAAATCGGCCTGCATAACGGGCAATGCCAAGGCTGACGTCAAGGAAGCATGCGGCGGGGCTGGCATGCACGGCAGTCGCTACCCGCTCACGCCCCGGTTCTTCAGGACGAAGCAGGCGCCGCCAGCCTTCCGGATGCGGTTGCAAAGTTCGTCCGCCTCGGGTCGCGTGTCGGCGCCGATGCGGACCTGGTAGAAGGGGTGCGAACCGCGGCTGCGCACGACCGAGCTCAATAGGCTGGGATCGTGCTCGCCAATCACGCTGCTCAGGCGCGTGACGGCGCGGGAGTACATCGCCAGCGCCTTGTTGCGGTCGAAGCCGGCAGCGAGCTGAACGCCCCAGATTTTGGCTGCAGCTAGCTCGACATGCTGCTCCAGCTCGGCAACGAACGGGTTCGGCGCGCGCTTAAGCAGCGCCATCAGGTCGCGGCAACTCGTCGGCGGCGAGCTCGGCGGCCCCTTGCCGGTGCTGCCGGCTTTGGCCCAAGCGTCAACGCTCGTACCCGTGATGGCGTAGACATAGTTGCGGGTCTGCTCCGGCATGCCGCCGGTGCCGGCGAGCCATTCCTGCACCCGTCGCGGCCCGGCATTGTAGGCGGCCGCCGCAAGGCCAAGATTGCCGAACTGGTTGCGCAGCTCGTTCAAGAACTCGGCCGACTTCGGCAACGCCTGCACCGGATTGAACGGATTGAGCAGCCCGCGCTCGCTCGCCGTGCCCGGCATGAACTGCGCAATCCCCTGCGCCTGCTCGCCGCTGCGCGTCACGGGACCCACTGCATCGGCCTGGAATCGGCTCTCCTGCCAGATCACGCGGGCGAAGAATTCCAGCGGCAGATTGGCATCGCGCGCGGCCGCCTCCACGATCAGGCAGATCGACTCCCGCGTGTCGCTCTCGCGCACAGGCTCGTTCCCCGTCGGTTTTGCCGGCGCCTCGGGGCCAAGCTGCGTCGGAGGGACCGAGGCATCCTCAGCAAGCACCGGCGTGCACACCAACGCCGCCGCGAGCAGCCACCAGATCCGCTTCCGAGCCCCGACGAACACCATGTCGCCCTCAATATCGGCTCTTGAATTCAGGCCCCAAGGCAACTAGCAACGGCCGGAATTAGCAACGCTGAGCCCGGCCAGGATGCAGACAATCTATTTTGATCTCGACGGCACGCTGACGGATCCAAAGCCCGGGATCACCGGTTCGATCCAGTATGCCCTGAAAAAACTTGGTATGGCGGTCCCGACCCAGGATGAATTGACCTGGTGCATCGGGCCGCCTCTGCACGCGAGCCTGAAGGCGCTGACCGGAACCGAGGCGCTGGCCGACCAGGCGCTCCTGCTCTACCGCGAACGGTTTTCCGAGGTTGGGCTGTTCGAGAACACGCCCTATCCGGGCATCCACGACACACTGGCGGCGGTGGCTGCGACCGGCACGCGCATGTTCGTGGCAACGAGCAAGCCTGCGGTCTACGCCACCCGCATCGTCGATCATTTCGGCCTAAAGCCGTATTTCGAGCGCGTGTTCGGCTCCGAGCTCGATGGCACCCGTGTCGACAAGCGGGATCTGCTTCGTTACGCGCTCGACGAGGCAAAAGTCGATGCGGGCAGCGCCGTCATGATCGGCGACCGCAGTCATGACGTGGTCGGCGCCCGAACCAACGGCATGACGGCGATCGGCGTCCTTTATGGCTACGGCACCGAGGCCGAGCTCAGGGATGCCGGCGCACACCACATCTGCGCCGCGCATCCCGAGCTGCTCGGCCACTGCGCCGCCTAAGCAGTCACGGTTTCAACCGCCGCAAGCATTCCCGTCTTCGGATGGCAGTTCAGATATTCGAAGAACTGCTCATCGGCAGCCGCCACCGTGACCTCGTGATAAAGCCGCAGCTTCGCTGACGGCCCCAGCGTCGAGAGATATTTCATCGCCGCCCCGAAAATCTTGACGTGGGTCGGGTGCGATTCCGCCCAGCGCTCCAGTGCAGCGAGACTCTTCCACCAGCTCTGGCCGTAGGATTTCTCGTTCGCCTTGCCGTCAGCCGAGAGCACCTGCATGTAGCGGTTGGCATAGCAACCGATCGCTAGCCCTTCGTCGCGCAGGAAATCCATGCCCTCGCGCAGCACCGGCTCGACGTCGTCGAGATAGAGCTTTCGCTCCGACGCCTCCGTATCGCTCCAGTCCTGGCCGGATCGGATCAGGCAGAGATTGTCATTCGCCTTCACCCGCAGGCGCGCACCGTCGCGGATCAACTCGGGATTGCCGCTCGGCGACATCGGATCCGTCTGCGACAGCGGAATGCGATCGCGCATGCCGCCCCAATAGGCGTGCTCCTGCACCTCGCCGCTCATGCCATCCGCGATCACGGCGACACCCTCGGGCCTGCCGAGCGAGGAGAACAGTGTCTCGTGCCGCGCCACGGCGGGACGCAGCACCTCGATGAAAGTGCCGATCCCCTCGCGCGGCTTTCCGGTCCACACCTCGCGCACCGGCGCGAACCAGGCATCGAAGCGCGCAATATCGTCCCAATAGGCCACCGAAACAATGTTGGCGTGGCCAGCCTGGTCGACATAGTGCGCGCGATCCGAATGCGTGGGACCGCCTTCGCCGGCGAGCAGACCATCGATTTCAGCAAGTGCTTCCGTCGCAGCAGCCGGCGTCGCTCCACGATATTGCAGACCAAAATAGGCCATCACGACGCGGCTGACCGCGGGCTTGTAGCGCGCCACGAAGGACGGATATGGCGGCTGATAATCGTCGGGCACGCGCTTGTGACGCGTGCGCTGGATTTCGAGATGCGCGGGAATTGCGGATTCCATGATCGTACCCTCCCCTCGATCGCAGCGATCAGCTCGCAGCCGCGCCGATATCCACCGGCTCGACGGTGTCGACTGGCAGCGCGAACTGCTCGACGCGCTTGTAGGGCTTCTTGTTGAGCAGCAGGCGCGTGACGTCGGGGCGCGAATAATGTCCGGCGGGATCGGCCGCGTTCTTGGCGACGCCGATGGCGCCGAGGTCGATCTCCGCGATCAATAACCCCTCCTGGTCCGGCGCGAGCTTGTCGCCGATCTGGCTGCCGTCGGGGCCGTAGATCGCGGCAAAGCCGCCGCCGACATGCAGCAATGCGTTCTTGTCCGGCCGATCGCAGAGCTCGTCGATCATCGCCTGCGACACCGTCGCGCACGGCGCGAGCACGAAGCAGGAGCCTTCCACCGCATAGACGCGCGAGGCGGCGTTGTTGACCTCGGCGCCGAGCGCCGGCGCGAACGGATCGTACAGCGAGAAGCTCGGCCAGGCCGCGACATGCACCTGCTCGTTCTGGGCGTACATGGCGTATTTCGACAGCGGCTGGAGATGCTCCCAGCAGCACAGTGCGCCGATGCGACCGATGTCGGGCCTCGCGTGCACGGCGAGGTCGCTGCCGTCGCCTTCGCCGTAGACGGTGCGCTCGGCATGGGTCGGCCGCAATTTGCGGCGTCTTGCGATGGTCTCGCCATCCGGGCCGATCAGCCATTGCGCCAGGTAAAGGCTGCCGCCGTCGCGCTCGGACAGGCCGATCACGGCGGTGAGCTTGGCCTTGCGCACGGCTTCGCGCAGCCGCTCGGCCTGCGGGCTGTCATAGGATAGCGAATTGTCGAAATAGCGCTGCACGAAGCCGCGGCCGATTGCCCAGGCCGGCGAGTCCATCCAGATATGCCAGGGGTACCCGGGAATGAATGCCTCCGGAAACGCGATCAGCTTGGCGCCCTTCTCGGCAGCCTCCCTGATCAGCGCGACCGACTTGTCGATCGAGGCGTCGAGGTCGAGCCAGGCCGGCGCCGCCTGCACCACCGCGACCTTGTATTTCGGATGTTCGATGCCCATTACCGCCTCCCTTGCCAGTTGATCCAAGACCACGTCCGATGCAGTCTATTGGGCCAAGCTGGGCGGCCGCGCGCTCGACCACGGCGGAACAAAAACTCGACTGGCGAAAACTCGACTGGAAGGAATTGCGCCCGGTACGGAACTTGCCTGCGGTCAGGCTGGATCTGCGCCACCGTGCGGTTTGCCTGATGCGAAAGGGAGGCCTGACGATGACAATTCAGTTCACGACAGACGGCAGCCCCGGCTACCGGCGGCTCGCCCTCTGGCAGGACATCGTCTGCGACGTCTTCGTCGGGCTCGACTGCAAGTCCGACCTCGGCAGCGCATTTCACGGCTCGGTCACCCAGGCCCCGCTCGGCAAAGCCGTCTGCTCCGAGGTCTGCTCCGAGCGCCAACACGTCTTCCGCACGCCCTCGCGCATCGCGCGTTCGGATCAGGATTATGTTCTGGTCGCGCTCGGCAATCGCGGCGATGGCGGCGTGGTGCAGGACGGCCGCGAGACCGTAATCCACCCAGGCGAGTTCGCGCTCTACGACACTACGCGCCCCTATGAGCTGAAGTTCAGAGACACATTCTCTCAGACCATCTTCAAGGTGCCTCGCGAGATGCTGCAGCGGCGGCTCGGAAATACCGAGGCGCTCACAGCGATCACGTTCGGGGCCGATGTGCCGCTCGAGCGGCTCGCCTATGATTTCATCTTCCGCCTCTGTCAGAGCGCAGACCGGCTTGCGCCCAACAGCGCGGCCGCCCTGTCCGAGCAGGCCGTCGACTTGCTGGCCATGGCGTTGGGCGAACGGCTTGGCGAGACATCGCTGCCGTCCTCGACCCATCGCTCTGCCCTGCTCTACCGGCTCAAGGCGCATATCCGCGCGCGCCTCGCCGATCCCGACCTCTCGCTGCCGGGGACGGCCGCTGCGCTCGGCATCTCATCGCGCTATGTCAACGATCTCCTTGCCGACGAGGACACCTCGTTCCAGCGTCATGTGCTCGCCGAGCGTCTTGCCCAGTGCAAGCGCGACCTCGCCTCGCCCGTGCTCGCCCAGCGTCACATCAGCGAAATTGCCTTTGCCTGGGGCTTCAACGACGTCTCGCATTTCGGCCGCGTCTTCCGGGAGCATTTCGGGATGTCGCCACGCGACTACAGGCAGAACCAGCTCCGGCACTGACAGCCAGCCAACAGCGCATCTGTCCTTGAGTTGGATCAAGCCTGCTTGCGTCGGTCGTGGCATTCTATGACCATCGCGAGGCTTCCGATGCGCCGATTTGCCATGAAGGCCCTGTTCTCAGCCCTCTCTTTGAGAAGAGCGGAGCGAGAGAGGATCGATTGGGATCGCCGCATCTTGATCTTCTCCACAGGGGTAACCATCGCCTTGATTGCACTCTACGTCTGGGCCAAGGCAACTTCGCGCTGGGATTGACGGGATTACACGATGAACAGGTTTGCGCCGACGCTGCTGGCCATCGGCGTTCTGTGGAGCACTGCCAGTCAAGCCCTGGACCTCGAGCAGCGGCACACCGAGGCAATGCTGCAACGGATGTGCGCACGGTGCCACGCGGTCGGCAGGACGGGCGCGAGTCCGAACGAACTGGCGCCGCCGTTCCGTTATCTCGGCGAGAACAAACTCTACGATCCCGACTTCATGCAGCGCCTTCAAGACGGCTACAGCAGCATTCATCGCGCCATGCCGACGGCTCGATTCGGCCGAGACGACGCCGCAGCCGTGGTAAGCTATCTTAGGGCGATTCAGGAGCCGCGGAGGACGAAATAGGGCTGAAATGCCCACGGCTTTGGCTGGAACCATCCCGGGTCGGACCAAGTTGCGGACCAGTAACCGCGCCTCAACCGAACACGCATCGCGATGACGTCTACAACCATCGAGCACGTCGACGGCCTGCCGCAGCCTCAGCGCAACCAGGCAGTGCTGACCATTGCGCTCGGCATCATCATGGCCGTCGTCGACAGCGCCATCGCCAACGTCGCGCTGCCGACGATCGCAACCGACCTGAACGCGAGCCCGGCCTTCTCGATCTGGATCGTCAACGGCTATCAGCTCGCGATCACGATCTCGCTGTTGCCGCTGGCCTCGCTCGGCGAGATCGTCGGCTATCGCCGTGTCTATCTGATCGGGCTCGCGCTGTTCACGCTCGCATCCGCCTTGTGCGCGCTGGCGCATACGCTGCCGCTGCTCACGATCGCGCGCATCATCCAGGGGTTCGGTGCAGCCGGCATCATGAGCGTCAATTCGGCCCTCGTCCGCTTCACCTATCCGCGCAGCCTGCTCGGCCGCGGCATCGGGCTCAATGCGCTCGTGGTCGCTTTCTCTGCCGCGGTCGGGCCGACGCTCGCGGCCGGCATCCTTGCGGTCGGTAGCTGGCCCTGGCTGTTTGCCATCAACGTCCCGCTCGGCGCGGTCACGCTCGCGCTCGGCCTGCGCAGCCTGCCGCACACGATTCCAGCGAGCCACTCCTTCGACTGGCAGAGCGCGGGGCTGTCGGCGATCACCTTCGGCGTCGGCATCGCCGCGATCGACAGCGTCGGACATGGTGAGGCGCTGATAACCTGTCTCGTGCAATTCGCCATCGCGATCGTCGCCGGCGCGTTGCTCGTCTACCGCGAAACGCACATGAAATCGCCGTTGCTGCCGGTCGATCTGTTGCGCATCCCGGTGTTCGGACTGTCGATTGCGACCTCGATCGCCTCGTTCTGCGGCCAGATGCTGGCCTTCGTTGCGATCCCGTTCTACCTGCAGAGCCGGTTCGGCTATTCGGCCGTGCATATGGGCCTGTTGATCACGCCATGGCCGATCGCGGTGGCGTTCGCGGCTCCCCTCGCCGGCCGCCTGGTCGAGCACTACCCCGCCGGCCTGCTTGGTGGCATCGGGCTGACGCTGTTTGCCTGTGGCCTTGCCGCGCTCGCTTTCCTGTCCTCAAATCCGACGCCGCTCGACGTGGTCTGGCGCATGGCATTGGCGGGCGCCGGCTTCGGCCTGTTCCAGACGCCCAACAACCGCACCATGATCGCGGCCGCCCCGCGCGAGCGCGCCGGCGGCGCCAGCGGCATGCTGGGCACGGCACGTCTGCTCGGCCAGACCACAGGAGCTGCGCTGGTCGCGCTGTTCCTTGGCCGCTACCCTGTCGAGGGAACCCGGATCGCGCTGCTCACCGGCGTTGGCTTTGCCCTCTGCGGCGCGATGCTGAGCATGTTGCGGCTGTCGCCCGCGGGGGCGCGGGGTGCCGAGCACGTCCGCGTGCAGGATGACCAACGCCTGCGCGGCGAATAACAGGCCCCAAGCCCAGGGCTCCACTGCCTCCATGCGCAATCTGTGCGTAGCTTAACCATCTGGGCGATTGACATATTGCCCTCCCGTTCCGGTTGCGCTTCATTGGGGCGGGGACAAGGGGCATTTCATGCGTTCATTTGGATTTGTGGCGCTCAGCGTCATGCTGGGCGGCTGCGCGTCTGTCACGCGCGGCACGACCGAGAACATCAGCATTTCATCCACTCCTTCAGGCGTTGAAGCCATCGTCAGCGGAATGGAAGTTCCGACCACCTGCACGACGCCCTGCTCTGTGGTCGTCAAGCGGAATGCCGACATCTCCATCACCTTCCAGAAGGAAGGCTATGAGCCGCAAATCGTGCCGCTTAGCCGGGACATCCAGACCGGGGGCGCCGCCGGCTTTGCGGGCAATCTCTTGCTCGGCGGTGTCGTCGGCATGGGAGTCGATGCCGCAACGGGCGCGGCAACCGATCACAAGCCCAATCCGGTCATCGTGACGATGCAGCCGTCCGCTCCTCCTCCTCGCGCCCGGCCGCCCGCAACGAAGAAGCCGCGAGCGCCGGCAGCGCCCGCGCCCGACACCGGGACTTAGGTCACGCACGGCAAACAAAAAGGCCGGCTCTTCAGCCGGCCTTTTCTTTTCATGATGCGCCGATCACGCCTTGACCAGCGGGCCCTTCGAGGTCGGCCCCTTGGAGCCGCCGGGGCCGCCCGGCTTGTTGGGCTTGCCAGGCGGACGCTTGCGGGCCGGCAGTTTTTCCTGCTTCGGCGTGACCGGACCCTCGACGAACTCGAAGCCGATCTTGTCCTTGGTCTCGTCGGCCTCGTCCTTGACCAGGACGACCCGGACGTGACCGCCGCCCTTGAGCTTGCCGAACAGCACCTCATCAGCCAGCGGCTTCTTGATGTGCTCCTGGATCACGCGGGCCATCGGCCGCGCGCCCATCTGTTCGTCGTAGCCGTGCTGGATCAGCCAGGCCTTGGCAGGCTCAGACAGCTCGATGGTGACGTCGCGGTCGCCGAGCTGCGCCTCGAGCTGAAGCACGAACTTCTCGACCACCGTGCCGATCACCTCGACGCTGAGATGGCCGAACGAGACGATGGCATCGAGACGGTTGCGGAATTCCGGCGCGAATTGCCGGTTGATCGCCTCGTGGTCGTCGCCTTCCCGCTTCGAGCGCGTGAAGCCGAACGCCTGCTTGGCGAGATCCGACGCGCCTGCGTTCGTGGTCATGATCAGGATCACGTTGCGGAAGTTGACCTGCTTGCCGTTGTGATCGGTGAGCCGGCCGTGATCCATGATCTGGAGCAGCACGTTGTAGAGGTCGGGGTGCGCCTTCTCGATCTCGTCGAGCAGCACCACGCAATGCGGGTGCTGGTCGACGCCATCGGTCAAAAGGCCGCCCTGGTCGAAGCCGACATAGCCGGGAGGCGCGCCGATCAGGCGCGAAACGGTGTGCCGTTCCATGTACTCCGACATGTCGAAGCGCAAGAGCTCGACGCCGAGCGTCGCCGCGAGCTGTTTTGCCACTTCGGTCTTGCCGACACCGGTCGGGCCCGAGAACAAATAGCAGCCGATCGGCTTCTCCGGCTCGCGCAGGCCGGCTCGCGCCAGCTTGATCGAGGCGGCGAGCGACTCGATGGCCTTGTCCTGGCCGAACACGGTGCGCTTCAGGGTTTGCTCGAGATGCTTGAGCACCTCGGCGTCGTCCTTCGACACGCTCTTCGGCGGAATCCGCGCCATCGAGGCGATCGTGGTCTCGATCTCCTTGATGCCGATGGTCTTCTTGCGCTTGTTCTCGGCAACCAGCATCTGCGCCGCGCCGGACTCGTCGATCACGTCGATCGCCTTGTCGGGCAGCTTACGGTCGTGGATGTAGCGCGAGGAGAGCTGCACCGCAGCCTCGATCGCCTCATTGGTGTATTTCAGCCGGTGGTAGTCCTCGAAATAAGGCTTGAGGCCCTTGAGGATCGCAATGGCGTCCTCGACCGTCGGCTCATTGATGTCGATCTTCTGGAAGCGCCGCACCAGCGCGCGGTCCTTCTCGAAGTGCTGGCGATATTCCTTGTAGGTGGTCGAGCCCATGCAGCGGATCGTGCCCGAGGCCAGCGCTGGCTTGAGCAGGTTGGAGGCATCCATCGCCCCGCCCGACGTCGCGCCCGCACCGATCACGGTGTGGATCTCGTCGATGAACAGAATGGCGTTGGGATGCGCCTCGAGCTCCTTCAGCACCTGCTTCAGGCGCTCCTCGAAGTCGCCGCGATAGCGCGTGCCCGCGAGCAACGTGCCCATGTCGAGCGAGAACACGGTCGCAGCCGCCAGAACCTCCGGCACCTCGCTGTCAACGATGCGCTTGGCGAGGCCCTCCGCAATCGCGGTCTTGCCGACGCCGGCCTCGCCCACGAACAGCGGATTGTTCTTCTGGCGACGGCACAGCACCTGGATCGCCCGATTGATCTCGGAATTGCGTCCGATCACCGGATCGATCTTACCGTCGCGCGCCTTCTTGTTGAGGTTGACGCAATAGGTCTCGAGCGCCTCGCCCTTCTTCTTGGCGTCCTCGTTGCCCTTGGTCTCGGTTTCCTCGTCGACACCGCGGACGGGGCGCGCCTCGGAGACGCCCGGCCGCTTGGCGATGCCGTGGCTGATGTAGTTGACCGCGTCATAGCGCGTCATGTCCTGCTCTTGCAGGAAGTAAGCAGCGTGGCTCTCGCGCTCGGCGAAGATTGCGATCAGCACGTTGGCGCCGGTCACCTCTTCGCGACCTGACGACTGCACATGGATGACCGCGCGCTGGATCACGCGCTGGAAACCGGCGGTCGGCTTGGCGTCATCGGCGCCATCCGTCACCAGGTTCTCGAATTCGGTCTCAAGATAATTGACGAGGCTCGTACGAAGCTTGTCGAGGTCGACGCTACAGGCGCGCATGACGGCGGCTGCATCGGAGTCGTCAATCAGAGAGAGCAAAAGATGCTCGAGCGTCGCGTATTGGTGATGACGCTCGTTTGCGATCGCCAGCGCACGATGCAGGGATTGTTCAAGGCTTTGGGAAAAAGTCGGCATTCGCGTCCTCTATGGCCCCCACCATCATGATCGCCATCGCCCGGTCAGGCAACAACAACCTTTGTCACATATAGTTATACAAGATCGCGGCGAAAGACCGGTTCCGCGACTTGGCAGATCGGCACCTGCGGTATTCTCGATGCAAAACCCGTTCCGATTTGGGCAGAATTCTTAGACAGATTCTCGCCGGCACGGATTTCCGTAGTTTTGCCGGGGGCGATGGAGATCACGCCGGCACACCACACGAAGGCGTCACGCGACGATCACATCCGCCATGCACAGGGCCGGCTCGTACCCGCCGTGACGCGCCCTACTTCTTTTCCATCACGCATTGCAGCGGGTGTTGGTGCTTGCGGGCGAAATCCATCACCTGCGTCACCTTCGTCTCGGCAATCTCGTAGGTGAACACGCCGCATTCGCCGATGCCGTGATGGTGGACATGCAGCATGATCTTGGTCGCGGCCTCGACGTCCTTCTGGAAGAACTTCTCCAGCACATGGACGACGAATTCCATTGGTGTGTAGTCGTCGTTCAGGATCAGCACGCGATAGAGGTTCGGCCGCTTGGTCTTCGGTTTGACCTTGGTGATGACGGACGTGTTCGGCCCCGCCGGACCTCCGGAACGGTTCTCGTCATTGCTCATCCGGGGAGCGTGGGCGGCGGCGGCCGCGGGCAGGTCGAGTCTGGAAGTCAGTTGCGGCATGGCTCAGGCGTTCACATTCCCCACGGAAGCGTATGACGGCTCACCACACGGCCCCTCACGGGGAGCCTCGCGCAGGCGCGCCGTCCTGTCGGATCGCCGCTTCCAACCGGTCCGGTCCGGATCGATTGCTGGGAATATGGCCCTGCCCCCGGCTCGCCGCAAGCGTGCCGAGCTCCAGCCGATACGGCCGCGGCGGTCCCGATTCCCGGTCCGGGCGATCTTGGACAAGGTTAATCAATCCGGACCGATTTGACAAAAATTTCCCGTCAACGTGTTCAGAACATGTTGACCAGGAACCTGACGCGGACGGTGACTGCGGTAATTTGGCGCGAGATTTCCCGTTTTTCTACGGTTCGATTTACCCACCCTTCAAGGTTGTGGCGTGAAATCGGGCAGAACCACAGATCTCGGGGATCGCCATGTTTCGCTCGCTCGCTGTCAGCCGCGCTGGACGACAGCTCGTCCGTTTCGCCGGGGCCGAGCAAGGCAATATTGCCGTGATCTTCGCCATCGCGCTCGTCCCCGTCCTGGGCTTCGTCGGCGCCGCTATCGACTATTCCCGCGCTTCCCGCGCACGCTCGGCGATGCAAGCCGCCCTCGACTCCACCACACTGATGCTGTCCAAGGATTTGACGGCGGGAACGATCACGACCTCGGACATCAGCACGAAGGCGCAGAGCTACTTCTCGGGCCTCTATGCCGATACCGAGGCGAAAGGTGTCACCATTACCCCCACCTACACGGCCGCCACGACGAGTGCGCCAGCCACCCTGCTGCTGAACGGCTCCGGTTACATCAATTCCGACTTCATGCAGATTGCCGGCTATCCGACGCTCGGCTTCAACACCACCTCGACCTCTACCTGGGGCAACGCGAAGATGCGCGTGGCGCTGGTGCTCGACAACACGGGATCGATGGCCCAGGACGGCAAGATTACGGCGCTAAGAAACGCCGTGGCCGGATCTGGCGGCCTGATCGATCAGCTCAGCGCACTCAGCAAGAACAACGGCGACGTTTATATTTCGGTCATCCCGTTTGCCAAGGATGTGAATGTCGGATCCAGCAACTACGGACAGAGCTGGATCGATTGGACGAGCTGGGAGGCGGAGGCGCCGGACCTCGTGTCGTCCAAACCCTCAAATTGGTCGAACATCGGACCGGGCTCGAACTGCCCGTGGACCATGTCAACCAATGGCTTCACTTGCGTGAACGGCCCGGGCAGCACATCGGCGGTCACTACCATCCCGAACTCGGGCTCGAATAAAGGGCTGATCTGCCCCGGCACCAACGGCAGTGGCTGGTACAAGTACCACTATTTGATCAACGGCTGTTATAACAGCGTGGCATCCGGCTCAACGTATACGCACACGTGGATCCCGAATTCCCACTCGACGTGGAGCGGATGCATTACGGATCGGACCCAGCCTTACGACGCGCAGTCCACGGCGCCGAACGCAAGCACTGTCGCCACCTTGTTCCCGGCGGAGCAATATTACGAGAACGCCACTTCCTTTTGCAGCAGCAGCGCTTCGACCAAGCTCGAGCCGATCATCCCGCTGAGCTATGATTGGAGCGCACTCAAGACCGCGGTCAACGCAATGCAGCCAACCGGCGGCACCAATCAGGTGATCGGTCTGGCCTGGGGATGGCTCTCGCTCTTGCAGACCGCTCCGTTGAACGCGCCCGCGGAAAGCACCACCAGCGGCACCACCTACAACAGGGTCATCATCCTGCTATCCGATGGCCTGAACACCGAGAACCGCTGGCCAGCCTACGGCGACGGGAGCAGCCAGACAACCACTTACGGCAACAGCACCTTCCCCGGCTCGATCGACGCCAGGCAGCAGGTCCTGTGCGACAGTCTGCACAACGCCAGGGACGCCAGCGGCGCACCGATGTACACGATCTACACGATCCAGGTGAACACGAGTTCGCCCGCCGATCCCACGTCGACGATCCTGAAATACTGTGCGAGCAGCCCGGACAAGTTCTACATGCTCACCAGCTCGACCCAGATTGTGACCACGTTCAACACGATCGGGACCGCTCTTAGCAAGCTGCGGCTGGCGAGATAAGAGAAAGCCCGGCTGAACCAGCCGGGCTTTCCTGATTCCAGAACTTGTCGAACGAATTACTGGGCGGCCGGGGTGAACTTCGACACGACGGTCTCGACCGGCTTGAACGCCTGCTTGGCGAGGTCGCTGTAGAGGCCGGCGATCTTCTGCGTTTCCGCGACAAAGGTCTCGTAGGCGGAGCGCGCAAAGTCGGTCTGCGCTTCGAGCGCCTTGTCCAGCGACTTCACGCCGGAAAGCTTCTCGACGAACGACTTGGTGTCCTCGAAAGACTTCTTGGTGTAGTCGCCATAGGCGCTGGCGATTGCCTGGAGGCCCTGCTGCACCGAGGTCGCGGAAGCAACGCAGCTCTCGAAATGCTCTTTCCCGTAGTTCTGAAAGTCTTCAACCTTGAACATCTTGGAATCCTTTTCCCTGGCTCTCGTCCGGAAGCCCCGGCTCCCTGACTCTGCTCATAATTAGTGCAATGCACAAAAATGTCAAGATTTTTTGTGCGACGCACAAGAATCGCTGCAAGTTATCGAGATTCCCGGGCTTTCCCGCAAGGGTTCCTTAAGCATTTGGAAACCGGGGGCCCCTACCCTGATTCCCTGGAAATGTTCGCCTTCCGCAGACGGTCAAAAGCCGTTTGAGAACATCACCTTAGCCAGAACAGCGGCTCAGGCCCAACGTCCCTCGCGGTGAGCATCAGCGGAAGGGGCAGCCTGAGCAGGTAATGATCCCGGGTCCGCAGGGCACAATTTCGCCTCACGAGCCGGTGATCAAGTCACAAACGGGGACGGGGTTCCATGCTTCGTAGCAACTGGTCTTCCTCGCGCTTGGCGCGGGTTGGCGTTTTCGGGCTTTTTACGGTCACCACAGCCGTCATTTTCACGACCAACGCCGCGGACGCGCGACGCTATCGGCGCCACTACGCGCACCACCGGGTGCATAGCGATGCGTCCGAGAGCTACAGCCCGCAATTCGCGTCGATCATCGTCGACGGCAATTCCGGCGCAGTGCTTCAGGCGACCAGCCCCGACGGGCTGCGCCATCCCGCCTCGCTCACCAAGATCATGACGCTCTATCTGCTGTTCGAGCGTCTTGAGTCCGGCAAGATGAAGCTCGACACCGAGATGCCGGTGTCCCAGCACGCCGCCGACCAGGATCCGACCAAGCTCAACCTGCGTGCCGGTCAGACCATCCGCGTCGAGGACGCGATCAAGGGCCTCGTCACCCGCTCCGCCAACGACGCCGCCGTCGTGATCGCGGAAGCGATCGCAGGCGACGAGGACGATTTCGCTGCGATGATGACGCGCAAGGCGCGCGCCCTCGGCATGTCCAAGACGGTCTATCGCAACGCCAACGGCCTACCCAACGACGAGCAAGTTACCACTGCGCGCGACCAGGCGACGCTCGGCCGCGCCATCCAGGAGCGCTTCCCGCGCTATTATCGCTATTTCTCGACCACGACGTTCAACTGGCGCGGCGAGTCGATCCGCAACCACAATCACCTGCTCGGCAGCGTCGAAGGTGTTGACGGCATCAAGACCGGCTATACGCGCGCTTCCGGCTTCAACCTCGTGACCTCGATGCGTCGCGGCAACCGTCATCTGATCGGCGTCGTGCTGGGTGGCCGCAGCGGCGGCTCACGCGACGCCATCATGCGCAACCTGCTCGCGGAGAACCTCGAGAAGGGCGCAACCAGCCACACGGTTGCCGCGGTGACCGAGCGCAACAGCGCCGACGCCAGCACCGAGGTCGCCGACGCATCGGATACCCCGGCTCGCCCGACACCGCCGGTCCAGGTCGCGGCCGCTCCTGTTGCTGAGGCTGCCGCCCCGCGTTTCACCTCGCGACTGTCGACGCTCGCCGCTGCGACCGCCGCGATGCCCCCGGTTCAGGCCAAGCCTGAAGCCAAGCCCGCCGAGTCCAAGATCGAGCCCGCGCCGCTCACCAATGGCGTGATCACAAGCCAGCCGCTCGCCCTGATCCCGGGTTCGTCCGAGCCGATGAAGCCGGTCCGGGTCAAGACGGTTCAGGTCAAGGCCGGTGCGGTGAAGGTTGCGTCCGCCACGCCGACGCAAGTTGCCCCGCAGGTCACCAACACGATTTCGCCCCGCAACGACGTCGCCGAGACCTCCGGAGCTGTCGTCGCGCGGGCTGATGTCATCAACAAGCCGGAGCCGGTCAGGTCCGAGGCCGCCCGTACCGAACTACCGCAGCAGCCGGCGGGCTTCGGCACCGGCAACGGCATCCTCGGCGTGCTGCCGGCGGCGAGCGCGGCTGCCCCGGCGCCCGCCCCGGCCGCCAAGCTGGCCTCCGCCGACCCGGCCCCGCAGCCGATCCAGATGAGCGCCACCACCAAGCCGGTCGTCACCCATAGCGGCTGGATCGTCCAGGTCGGAGCGCTCGAGAGCGAGAGCGAGGCGCAGCAGCGAATTGAAGCCGCGCGCAGTTCGGCCCGCGGCCTGCTCAGCAGGGCCGATCCGTTCACCGAGCCGGTCGTCGCCCGTGACAATCGCAAGCTCTACCGCGCCCGCTTCGCCGGGCTCGAGCGGGATCAGGCCGAAGCGGTGTGCCGGACGCTCAAGCGTGCCGACATCTCCTGCATGACCGTTCGCAACTGATCTCTCTGATCCCGCCCAACAAAATGCCCGCGCCTTGCGCGGGCATTTTTGTTTTGGGGATGCGGTGGCGCCGGAAGCTGTTCCACGACAACCTCTCGTCAAGAATTTACGGTTAAGACTTTGCTCAAGGGATCGACCACGCCGACAATGGCGGGCAACGGGGCGACGGCAAACAGAGCCAAGCGGAGCGCACGCGGTACGGGCGTTTGTGGCGTGGTGCCGGAGTTAGCCGTTATGCGTACGAAGCAGAGTATCCTTGGCCTCGTTTACCCGGGCAGCGAGGTACGTCGAGCCCCCCTGGTCGGGATGCAGTTTCTTCATGAGGGACTTGTGCGCCCGGCTGATGTCGTCGCGCCCCGCTCCCGGCTGCAAGCCAAGGATCTGATAGGCCTCCTCCGCCGTCATTTTGCCGCTCGCCGCCGTGCGGCGCTGCCGCCCTGCCGCGTCGCCTTGCGCGTTCTGACGCCAAGCGGGAAACCGGCGGTCCAGATAGCTTTCAAGTAAGGCCACGCTCTCGGCGTCGAGCGTCGGGACTATTGCCAGCAGGCCTGCAAGATCGAACTCGTCGAGACTGCGTCCGGCGTGAGGTCCGGCCACGATCTGGCCGGACAGCTGGCCGGACTCGTGATCCAGTCGCATGTCCAGGAATTGCGAGCGGACGCGCGAAGTCTGGCCGGACGGGCGCGTTGCGCCACCGCCAAACAAGCCGCCGATATTGCCGAACCCCGCATTTGCGAGCGGCGTCCAGCCGAGCAGTCCGGCCCCGAAAATTCCGAGCGGGATCGCCACCGCCAGCTCGCCCCTCAAGCCGGTGAAGGCGGCGACCGCGAGCGCGACCACGCCGCCGCCGAGCTTGATGGCGCGCGCCAGCACCGCCGGATTGGCCGCGCGGAACATCTGGAGCAGCAGATAGAGTGTGATAACGGCGACAACGCCGGCGATCAGAGTCATAGCGAGACTATAGTCGCCCTTCCGGCAAAATACATGGCGTCCGCCTCGACCGGCTTGAGCTACGACTTCATCTGTCCGATGAGCCGCGCCGCGCCGCTGCCCGTTTTCGCGAGTCTCAACAGCGCCTCGCGGCCGCCGGCAGCGTAGGCCGCAGCAGCCCGCAGCAGCTCGCGCAGCTGCGCCGCCGCGCCCGGATCGAACCGGCACCAGGCGCCACCCGTCAGACGCGCGATCTCGCGAAACGCCTGCTCGGCGACCGCATCGTGGCCTTCCTGAAACAGGAACACGGGCACCTTCAGCATGCCGAGTTCGCCAGCCTTGGCGCAGAGCGCGTCGACCTTCTCCTCCATGGCGTCGCCGACGAAGACCACGGCCCGCACGCCCGATGCGACCGCCTCGCGCCGCGCGTCGGTCAGCACTCTGCCAATCTGCGTGTCGCCACCGCGGCAATCGATCTTGCTCATCAGCGTCGCAAGCTTGCCGCTGTCAGAAATCCACCCGGTGGCGCGGCATTCGTTGTAGCCGCGATAATAGACGAGCCGGATGTCGAGGCTGCCGAGCGCCGCAGCCTCGCGAAACATGTCGGCCTGAAGCGCGCAGGCCATGTCCCAGGTCGGCTGCCGGCTCATCGTCGCATCCAGCGCGAAGATCAAACGGCCCTTCGCGCCCGGTGCATGCGGCGATAGGGCGCGCGCCTTGGCGACGAAGGCAGCGACGTCCTCCGCAGTCGACGTCTTCGCCTGCGGCAACGCGGCGTCGCTTTCGGCTGGCGCCGAGACCGCATCGCTATTGCGCGGTTTGAGGGGATCGCCGGACATTTGGGGGCCGCACGTGATCTCACGCCCCTCATGTGGATAGCGTCCCCTGCCCGGTCAATGTGCAAAGCCTCCGCAGGCGGGAGCCGGCGGAGGCTTTTGCGACTTGTTCGAACTTTGGGCGAAAAGGTCAGCTCTTGGCTGGCGCCATCAGGGCGACCGGACCGGGCTCCAGGATCTTGGGCGGAGCCGAACGGGTGTCGACCGGCGCGATGGCGCTGTCGGTGTCGCTCAGGAATTTATCGAGCATGCCCTGGATCGAGTTCTTGGCATCATCCGGGCCGGTATCGCGCATGTCGTTGTGCTGGAAGTCCGTCTTCACGACCTGAATACCAGCCTTCTCGCACTCCTCGTCGGTCGGGATCACGCCCGGATCGGTCTTGAACTGCGGATCATGAGAACGGAACGACAGGATCTTGAACTTGCCGGCGGTCACGAACGGCACCCGGAGATTATCCAGCGTCACGACCTTCTTGACCTCATCCGGATACTGCTTGGCGAAGTACATCGTGATGTCGCCGCCCATGGAATGGCCGACCATCGTCACCTTGGTGTAGTCAGCGTTGGGCTGAACCTTCCTCATCTCCTGCATCGCCAGATGGATGTTGGCGACGCCGCGCAGGATCTGCGGCAGGCGGCCCACATAGAGCTCGCCGGGCTTGGTCACCATCGGCGGATCGGTCGGCAGATCGTGCTGCGGGCTGACCACGAGATAGCCGCGCGCAGCAAAGACGTTGGCGAGGAAGCCGTATTCGGTGTTCTTGACGGTATTGCCATGATTGATGACGGCAACCGGCAGGGTAATCATACCGGCATTGGCCTGCATTTCCTTGTCACGACGGATCGCGATGTCGACTGGCACGGGACGATTGTCGCGCGAAGCATCGTAAAAGGTGATGGTCTCATGCTTGATGGCCCACTTGCTCGCCGTGAAATAGGCGATCCCGCAGAGGGCTCCGACCGAAACCAGAACGGCAATTCCACGCTTCATTTTCGTCCTCAGCCTCAGGCCGTCCGACCTGATCCCTGTTGAAAATCGTGTTGTTCGAGGAGCTCTTCGGCTCCTTCGCGCCTATTCCCTAATATATGTCACAGGCGCGTGACAGGAAGGCTAAATATTGTGATCCGGCAGCCCTTTCATTGTGCGGCGCACACGTTTGCTGAGCACCCTGTTCTGATACCGCTACGTCCGGATGCAGGTGACCCATCCGACGCAACCCGTGACGATCAGGTTCAGTTTCCTCGCGAATTCCCAGTGAAAACGACTTTGCCCGCGCTCGGTTCCCGCGGGAACGCTGCTCTGATCGACCGGAAGTCGCGGCGTATCCCGGCTAGGCGCCGAGGATGTCGTGGAGCTCGAGCGGCTTGTCCACCTGGCTGAACCACTCGGCGCGATTTGCCGCACGGCGCCGCCCGCGCTCGTCGAGCGGCAGCTTGAGCTGGCGAAGCAGGCCCATCACCTCTTCCCGCGCGGTGAGATGGCCGAGATTGGGCCGCATGCCGAGCGTTGCCTCGTCGATTTCGTCGAGCGCCGTCAGGCCGCGGGGGAAGAACTCGCGGTAGACGACGCGTTCGGCGAAACCGTCGACGTAGCGGAAGCCGAGCCGCAACGACAGATCCTTCAGCCCGTCGGCGACGAGCTGCTTGTTGCGGGAGCCAAGCATCGACAGGCGGTTGCGCACCACGATCCAGTCGGTCGTCGAACCGTCGAGCTGGCGGCGCTTGCGCCGGACGTCGCGCACCATCTCCGCGTAATGGCTCTCGCCCGTCACCGCGTAGTTGGCGGGATCGACGGTGCCGAGCACGTCGAAGTCGAGGAAGCTGTCGTTGATCGGGGTCACCAGCGTGTCGGCCATCGAATGCGCAAGGCGCATCAGATAGCTGTCGGTGCCGGGCGTATCGATGACGATGAAGTCGAAGCTGCTCTCGACCGCCGAGACCGCCTCCATGAACTGCTGGAACTCGGAATTCTCGTTCTCGGCGATCTGCATGGTCTCGCCGAGCTTGATGCAGCTATGCACCGGAAGCGCGAGATCGAGCTTGGTGCGGCGCGCCCAGGCGGAGCGGTTGTTGATGTAGTGGGTGAAGCTTTGCTGGCGGCAGTCGAGGTCGATGGTGGCGACGCGCTGGCCGGCCTTCAGCAGCGCAACTGCGATGTGCAAGGCGGTGGTCGATTTGCCGGAGCCGCCCTTCTCATTGCCGAGCACAACGACGTGTGCCGAGCCGGATTGGCTTTGGCTGGCCTGCACAAGCATGGCGATCCTCAACACCCCTAAGCAATATCTTCAAGTTGGCCGCCTCTGCGGTCAAGTGAAATGCGTGACAGGAAATGCAAATCGATGTGCGTAGCTCTTCATCATGAATCGCGCCGTCACCTTTGGTCTGTGATTCAGCCCACGATGTCGATGACATCCTGCGCGGCACAGCGCGAGAGGCTGTGCCTGATGTCGATGCATGGCGTCCACGACCGCCGCTTGTTAAGGTTAGCTGCCTGCGTCCCTCCCCCAACCTTGCCGAGTCCTGATGTCACGAAGCCCCCTGATCGCCCGCACGGTGCCCGCTCTGCGACGCGCCGTCGACAATCTTCGCAAGCGAAAGGCCACGATCGCGCTGGTGCCGACCATGGGGGCCCTCCATGACGGGCATGTGTCGCTGGTGCGCCTCGCCAAACGGCGCGCCAGCCGCGTCGTCGTGTCGATCTTCGTGAACCCGACTCAGTTCGCCCCGTCAGAGGATTTCGGCGCCCATCCGCGAACCTGGAAGTCCGACATTGCCAAGCTCACGGCCGAGGGCGTCGATATCGTCTGGCATCCCGGCGTCGAGGCGATGTACCCGGACGGCTTTGCCACCCGCATCGTGCCGGAGGGGCCGGCGCTGGCCGGCCTCGAAGACCGCTTCCGGCCGCACTTCTTCGGCGGTGTCGCCACCGTCGTCGGCAAGCTGTTCACGCAGTGCCGGCCGGACTTTGCGATCTTCGGCGAGAAGGACTTTCAGCAATTGCGGGTGGTGACGCAGATGGCGCGGGATCTCGACCTCGGCGTCAAGGTGATCGGCTCCCGCACGGTGCGCGAGCGCGGCGGCCTCGCGATGTCCTCGCGCAACGTCTACCTCTCGGTCGAGGAGCGTCAGATCGCGACCACCCTCTACCGCGCCATGAGGGACAGTGCCGGGCAGATCCGGGCCGGCAAAGCCATCGCCGGCGCGATGGCGCGCGGCGCCGAGATGATCAAGGCGGCCGGCTTTGCGCTCGATTATTTCGAGGCGCGGCACGCCGAGACGCTGGCGCCGGTCACCTCGCGCAAGGACGGGCCGCTGCGGATTCTGGTCGCAGCCAAGCTCGGCGCGACGCGACTGATCGATAATATCGTGGTCTAGAGCAGCCCGAGGTCGCGCAGCTCGCGCCGCATCGGCTCCGGCATGGCCGCGATGCTGCCTGCGGCGGACTTGCCGAGATCGGGCGGCACGGAATCGTCCGTGAGATAGCGCCAGCCCTGGAACGGGCGCATCGGCCGGGGCGACACCGAGATCACCTTCGGCTGCATCACGATCCGGCACCGGCCGATGCCGTCCTTGTCGCGGAACGGCTCGATGCCGATGATCTTCTCGCGCGCGGCAATCTCGCCCTTGATGACCCAATAGAGCGAGCCGCCCGCGAGAATCTCGGCATCGCGCTTGGGCACCATCCGCGTGATGTGGATGTGGTGTTGCGGCAGGCCTTTTTTCTTGGCCGTCTGCATCCGTTCGGCCACCCACTCCTTCAATTCCTTGACGGAGTCGCAGCCGACGGCAAGCTTGATCAGATGGAGTGGCATGGCCCAGCATTAGCGGGCCGTGCGCAGGTTTTCAAAGCCGAACTAGTTGTTATCCGCAGCCGCGGGAGCCGAAGCCGGCGGCGGTGCGAGCGGAACCGGCGCGGCGGCAGGTGCGCGCGCAGCCTTCGGCGCTGGCGGCTTTTTTGGTGCCGCAGGCGGGGTGGCCTGTGCCGAGGTTGCTGCCGGGGCACGTGGCGCCGGCGCTGCGGCCGCATTGGCGGCCGGCGCCTGACGTGTGGCCGCCGTCGGCGGCTCCGGATTCATGATGCTCACCGGCGGGGTCGACGAGGCGCTCGGGAACTCGGCATTGGTCGGCTTGCCCGTCGGCATCGACGGCGGCAACGCCGCGATCGGATTGGGCGGCAACGCTCCGGGCGCCGCCGTGGGCGAATTCCAGGTCGGCGCGTAGCGCCCGACCAGCTGATCGTAGAGGTGGGACTCCATGTTGGCAGCCACCTGCTGCTGATCCGTCAGCGAGCGGAACGCGGCGCAGTCGAACTGCGTGCAGCCGTCGCGCGCAACCAGCACCTGGGCGACGAGGCCATAGCGATCGCGCTCCAGCGCCTTGCGCAGCACCTTCATGTCCAGCGTCAGGCTCTTGCTGGCACTCGCGGCGTCGCCGAGCGCGGTCAGCCGGTCGATCCGGGCCGCAGTGTAGGCGACAGCGGCAGCCGCCGCATCCGGCGCACCGAACAGCGCCTTCTCGCAGCCGATCGCGACGGCATCGCCGGCGAGATCGTCGAGGCAGGCGAGCGCCGGAAGGGTCGCGGTCATCGTGGCTTGAGTGCCGGCTTCAACCGTCGAGGTTTCGTGACCGATCGGACCATAGATGCGCATAGTCGCGGCCACGGCGATGCCGATCGAGAGCAGCGTGATGACGGTCAGCGCGCCGTTGGCGACCGATTTCTCGGCCCGCAGGAGCGTGATCAGCAGAATCAACCCGAAGAAGCCGGCAGCGGCCAGCGTCATCCACATCGGGAACGCCGGCGAGCGCCAGATTTGGTCGAGCGACGAGGCCCATGCCCAGTCCATGCGCGATGTCCCTCACGCGAGCAAAGAGCTGATGGTCAAGCGAGCACCGCGAACCGGCAGCTGCCCCCGGGGCCCACCTTGCCAAGGCGAAGCGGGCCTTTTGACGGCGAGCGGAGCAAATTCGTCCGCAATGTCAATGCGTACATGTGGTCTGCGCGTTACGAGAGCGCGAGCTGGCTTTCCTTGGCGACCCGTTCGAAGGCCTCAGTGGAGCTCTTGATCCGGTACTGGCAGTCGTCGCCTTCCGTCGGCAGCAGGCGAATGACCTCATACGAGCCACTCGCAGCCGGGCGCGCGACGTTGCTGGCCGTGAACAATACGCGCGTTCCCACGGGGAATTTATGCTTCAACGCCCATCTCCATCACTCAAACAGCGCCGGCCGTGCCCAGGGTCCCCACTGCGACGGACCGGCTGAATACCCGACCCGACCTATAGCACGCGGCGCGGCGTTTTGGCCAGCAGTATGCAGGCTCGGAAAATACGCCAATCTCACAGTGTTTTCAGGATGATAGGGGCCGCACCGGGCATCCGGTGATACCGTCGGAACCAGCCGCTCAGGCGCCGGGGGGCAGATGGCCGTCCGGGCTCGCCCGGTCCACGGCCTTGGGCAGCTCCTGAGCCAGGATCTCGCCGAGCTGGTCGACCGGGATGTTATAGCGCGCGGCGAGCTGGCGGACGGTATCGTTGCCGAGCACGGCGCGGAGCTGGTCGGCCGAGATCGGCAGGTTCTGGCCGTTGCCGAGCCACGATTTGACCTGCTCGCCAAAGCCCGCCTGCTGGAGCTTGGCGACGATCGCCCCCAAGCCGCCCTGGTTGTTGTTGCCCATCACCTCGCTCAGAACGGCCGGCAGGACGGCGGCGCCAAGCTGGCCGAGCGCGCTGCGTAGTGCGGGATTGTTCTCCAGCGAGTCCAGAATTCCCATGGCCGTCCCCTCTTCGTTGTTCTCCGTGATTGAGCGCCGCGAGCCGGCATGCCGTCAAGCGGCGCTCCATCACATTTCAAGCGAGCATGACCTTGGCGGAGAGCCGGTCCCCGCTCCTTCCGGTCATGCGCATGTTCACACGTTCTCGAACTTTTCGATGACAAGCGTTTCGGCGAGGCCGTCGCGGGTCCATTCCTGGAAGGCCGGCATCGCCATCATCGCGTCCATATAGGCCTTGGTCTCCGGCGTGACCTCGATGGCGTAGGTCCGGAAGCGATGCACGACGGGAGCATACATCGCATCCGCCGCACTGAAGCGGCCGAACAGGAACGGCCCGCCTGCGCCGTAGCGGGTCCGGCACGTGCGCCAGATCTCCTGCACGCGCGCGACATTGGCCTTGGCGTCCGCCGACAGCGCCACCGGACGCACGGGACGGTGCAGGTTCATGCCGCATTCGCTGCGCAAGGCCATGAAGCCGGAATGCATCTCGGCGCACACCGAACGGGCCAAGGCGCGGGCGGCGACGTCGTCCGGCCACAGCTTCTTCTCCGGATAGCGCTCGGCGATGAACTCGATGATGGCAAGCGAATCCCACACCGTGATGTCACCGTCGACCAGCACCGGCACCTTGCCGGCGCGGCTGAAGGACAGGATCTGCTCCTTGTCCGCGGGATTGTCGGTGTAGAGCGGGATCACTGTCTCCACGAACGGGATGTCGTTGGCGCGAAGCGCGAGCCAGGGCCGCATCGACCATGATGAGTAGTTCTTGTTTCCGATCGCGAGCTTGAACGCTGCCATGTCCCTGGTCCTTCCGTAAGTCCGTCTGTGCGGCTGCTTTTAACGCCATCGCCTGCCGCCAATCAATCGTTGCCGCCCCCAACCATGCGTGGCAATCGTCATGGCTCGCGAGGAGAGAGACATGAGCAGGCATTGGGTCGACATCACCGCCGTCGGCTTCTTTATCATCGAGTGGCTGGCCTATGCTGCGACGCTCGAGCATTCCGCCTATGGCCGCGACAGCCTGTCGGCGCGGATGAACCGATACCGCGAGGTCTGGGTGCGCCGCCTGCTCGACCGCGAGGCACGCATGGTCGACATGCAGATCATGGCCTCGCTCCAGAACGGCACCGCCTTCTTCGCCTCCACCAGCCTGTTCGCGCTCGGCGGCGCGCTGGCGCTGCTGCATGCCACCAACGACGCAATCGCCATCCTGGGCAAGCTGCCGATCGATCTCAGCCCCTCGCCTGCGCTGTGGGAGCTCAAATGCGTCGGTCTCGTGCTGATCTGCGTCTACGCCTTCTTCAAATTTGCCTGGGCCTATCGCCTGTTCAACTATGTCGCCATCCTCTATGGCGGCATGCCGCCGGCCTCGCAGCGCGACACGCCGGAGGCCGAGGCCCATGTCATCCGCACCACGCGCGTGTTCGAATCCGCCGGCCGCCACTTCAACCGCGGCCAGCGCGCCTTTTTCTTCGCGCTCGGCTATCTCGGCTGGTTCGTCAGCCCCTGGGTGCTGTTCGTGACCACGGCCGCCGTGGTGGTGGTGACGTGGCGGCGGCAGTTCGCGTCGAGCGCCTGGGCCGCGATGGGTCCGGAGGTGGTTGCGGGCGACGGGGGGCTGAAGCGGGGGCATTGAGGCCCTTGTGTCCCGGCTCTGCAGCGCACCGCACCGGACGATGCATCGCATCGCGCCGGGAGCCTCGAAGGATGAACGGCCGGGATGCAGCCGGGCCGTCGCCCTTCGAGGCTCGCTCAACGGCGCTGATGCGCCGCTGAGCGCGCACCTCAGGGTGACGGATATAGAGTTGAGCTTGCCTCATCGATCTTCCGATTCTCACACAGCAGACACGCCTTCGCGCCCTCGCGGCGCAATCCGCCCGAGCTTTGTTTCATCACTCCACCCTCTTATCCAAGAGGGCGCAGGGAAGGCCGGGTGCCGGCTGGCACCCGCGGTCCGCTGCGCGAAAATGTAGCGCAAAAAGACCGCACAGCAGCATACAGGTGAAGCCCAACACACGGCCTTCCCTGCGCGATGGTTTGACGGCTTATGCCGCGCTCTCCCGGGAGCCGAATTCCTTCTGGCCTCCCTCGCCCCGCGAATTGACGATGTGGTTGATCCGGTTGGACGCTCCACACCTCCGCGGAAAGCTTGACCGTAGCTACGACGGCCGGGACCACACGGTTTTGCCGTGCGCGCATTCGCCGGCCACAGGGTTTTCCCGCGCTGTCGACGTTGCGGGAAAAATGTTGGCGCGACGAACTTTACAGCGCCGTTCGTCCGCACGCGGTTTCGGGCTCACAGGGACTACCCGCCCTGCCCGCACCTCTCGCGCCTAACGCTGCCGCGGCCACCGCAAGCCCGGCTCGCAATTCGTGACGACGTACGATCGCCCCTCAAGGATGAGCCGGGATGGGCAACACATACGCCATTTCCGAATTTCGGTAAAGTGGAATATTTTCGCGCGAGTCGGTTGACAGCTGCCCGGCTGATTTGCCCGTCGGGCAATCCGAGATCACGCGCGCCACTTGACATTGCGTGCGTATCTCCCCGACAACTCTGCTCGTGATCAGCTTTCCAAACATTGCAGATCTGCCGACCACGCCTTTTTCCGGGGCCGATGTGGTTCGCGGCGTCGAATTCACTACGTCCGATAACGACGGTCCGGGACGTGTTCGGATCGAGGTCGACGGCAGGCCCGACGTTCTCGCATTCTACGGTGCTGCGCCCGAAGGCGCCCCTGATGATCCCGTCATCTTCCTGCGCGGCGATGCCGTGGAGAAACGCGATGGCGAGGTCGTCGCCAACGAATGGTACGTCGCGACGACGGCCTACGACGTGCAGGCGCTGGCAGAACAATTCAGCGCCAGCTTCCATCGCCCCTATGTCCATCTGGCACGTCCCGGCATCCTAGGGTCGACTGGTCACCATCTCGACCGACGCCGGCCGCGCGAGGTCGCGCTGGTGGATGCGGCGCTGAGCCGCCTCAAGGCACATTTCGGCTGGCGTCGGCTCAATCTCGTCGGCCAATCCGGCGGCGGTCATCTCGTCGCCGCACTGATCGCGCGCCGCGACGACATCGGCTGCGCGGTGATCACCTCGGGCAATACAGCGGTCGCACGGCGCAATCGCGAGAACGGCTGGACCGCCGACATCACCGGACACGCCGACTTCCTCGACCCGATCGATCATGTCGCCGAGGTGGCCCGCCATCCTCCGGAGAAGATCATCGCACTGACCGATCCGCTCGATCAGCGCGTGTCGGCGTCAGTTCAGACCGCCTATGTCGAGGCGCTGCGCCGCGTCGGCGTCGCGGTGGAGCACCGCCTCCTGCCGGCGTCCGGCAAGCTTCGCCACGACCTCCAACTGCCGGGAATCCTGGCGGCATTCGCCTGGCTCGCAAGCCACAATTCGTAAGACGGGTCGGGCGAGGCGAAACCTGCAAGCCAGCTACGACCCGAAATCCGCCGGCGTGAACGACAGGTCCATCACCTGCCATTCGGCGTATTTGTCGACGGGCAGCATCTTGTAGGGCTGGCAGGCCTGCATCGCGCTCATCGCTGATTTCACGATGGCCACGCCCTTCGCGGATGGCGGGGCCGCGATCAGGATCGGCGCGCGCGCCAGCGTGCCGTCGGTCGCGAGCACCGCGCGCAGCTTGATGCGTACGGCGTCGGTCGGCGCAACGCCCGCCGGCAGTTTCGAACAACTCCTCAAGTGACGGCGAAGCTCGGCAATGACCTCGGGCGGCAGCTTGGCTGCGATCGAATCCTTGGCATCGCCGCCGTCATCCTTGGGCGCGTCTTTCGGCTCGGGCGGCAATTCGGGCGGCAGGCCCAGCAACACGCCGTATTTGACCGTGACGTCCGGCTCCGGCGCCTGATAGGCCGGCGGCGCAGCTTGCGGCTGCGGCGTCGCCGGAGGTGGCTGCTGCGCCGCCTGAGGCTGAGGTGGCGGCGGCTGTTGCGGCGGCAGCTGCGATGGCTGCACCTGTGGCTGTTGCTGCGGCTGGGATGGCTGAGGTTGCGGCTGGGCGTTGGCCTCTTGCTGCTTCGCCGTTTGTGACGGCTGAGGCTGCTTCTGCTGCGGCTCGTGCGAGGCCTGTTTCTGCTCCGGCGGCGCCTTCTTCTGGGCCGGCGCGGGCTTCGGCGCCGCGTCCGGCTTGTCGGTGAGGTCCAGCTTCGGCAGCTTCAGGTCGGGAAGCGGCTCCGGCGGTTTCTCCTTCGCCTCCTCCTGAGCCTTCTCTTCGGCTTTGGCCTCTTCCTGTTTCACCTGCTCTGGCGTGACGATATCGACCGTCACGGTCTCGGGCGGCGCAGATTGAAACGGATGGACTTCGCTGATCACGATGATCAGCGCCACCAGCGTCAGATGCGCGATGGCTGACGCCGCGATATCAGTCCGTATGATCTTCCGCAGTTCCATCGCCCGATCTTGGGTTGCCGGCCTGCTCCTAGCATACCGCAGCCTCCCCTCAATCCCATTTCGGCGCGAAGCCGAAATCGGTCAGGCGGCCCTTGGGGCTGGCCAGCGCGGAGATCTGGGCCATCTCGTCGTCCGAGAGTTCGAAATCGAAGATCTCGATATTTTCCGACAGACGCTCGACGCGCGATGTCCTGGGAATGGCCGACACATTCTGTTGCACCAGCCAGCGCAGGCAGACCTGCGCCGGCGTCTTGTGATGGGCGTGGCCGATCGCCACAAGCGTCTGGTCAGACTTGATCCGCCCCTTGGCGATCGGGCTGTAGGCGACCACCGCCATGCCGTGCTGATCGCAGGCCGCCCTCACCTTCGTCTGGTCCAGATAAGGGTGGTATTCGACCTGGTTGCAGACCAGCGGCTCGGGGCACAGCGCCACCGCCTGCTCGATCAAGGCCACCGTAAAGTTGGAGACGCCGATGTGGCTCGTCAGGCCCATGCGCTTGGCATGCGCCAGCGCCCCTAGAGTCTCCTCCAACGGCACGTGCGGATTGGGCCAATGCAACAGCACGAGGTCAACGGAGGGAAGCCTCAAGCGCGCCAGGCTCTCCTTGATCGACCGCTCGAGATCATGCGGCGCGAAATGGTTGGTCCAGACCTTGGTGGTGACGAAGACATCGTCGCGGCGGACGCCGGAAGCGCGCAGGCCATCGCCGACCTCGCGCTCGTTGTCATAGACCTGGGCGGTATCGATGTGGCGGTAGCCGAGCCGCAGCGCCTGCTCGACCACGCGGGCGCAGGTGCGCCCCTCCAGCTCCCAGGTCCCAAGCCCGATCGCCGGGATTTTTGCGCCATTGGCCTCGACGAACAGCATGAGGAAACCTCTCTGTTGCGGCAGCCCCAGACTCGTCAACGACGTCATTATGGACCGGGTCCGCCAGAGTGCAACGGACGAGGCCGGCCCCGGGGTCCACATCTTAAGCTGCAATGCGAATGGCAGGTTCGCGGGTCAGGCTTTGGCGAGCGCCTGGAATACCGTGTCGGGCGCATGCGCGATCACGGCCAGCAAGGCGCGGGCCGGGCCGCGCGGGGCGCGCTTGCCCTGCTCCCAGTTGCGGATGGTCTCGACAGGCACGCCGAGCTTGGCGGCAAACTCCATCTGGGTGAGACAGGCGCGCCGGCGCAGATCGCGCACCGCGAGCGAGCCGGCGTCCACCGGCCGAGTCTCGACTGCAGGCGGGGCCGGCTGGACAGGAAGCTCTTGCCCGTCCCGCAATTCAACGACCCGTCCGTCCGCCTTCAGCCGCAAGCGCATGCTCATTCCCCCAAGCGCAGGCGATGATGCGACAGGTCGCTTAAAGTCGGATTAAAGATGGTCGCGTGCCCCGGACGCGGCGCAGCGCGCCTTCGCGGTGCGCCGCAGAGCCGGGGCCCATTTGAGCGCGGAGTTTGCTGCCCTTCTGGGTCCCGGTTCTGCGCAGCAACGCCAAAGAGCGTTGCAGCGCGCCCGGGACACGAGAGCGTAGTTGCCACGCCCCCTACTTCAACCCGAACCACAGCGTGGCGATGCCGAGGAAGGAGAAGAAGCCGACCACGTCCGTCACCGTCGTCACGAACGTGCCGGAAGCCACGGCCGGATCGGCCCTGACGCGTTCGAGCCCCATCGGGATCAGGATGCCGCCGAGCGCGCCGGCGACGAGGTTCACGATGATCGCAAGCCCGATGACGATGCCAAGGCCCGGGATCTTGAACCAGGCCACCGCGGCGATGCCCGTGATCACCGCAAAGCCAATGCCGTTGACGAGGCCGACCAGCGTCTCGCGGATCACCACGCGCCAAGCGTTGGAGGAGCCGAGCTCGCGGGTGGCGAGCGCGCGCACTGCGACCGTCATGGTCTGGGTCGCGGCATTGCCGCCCTGGCTCGCCACGATCGGCGCCAGCACTGCGAGCGCCACCATCTTCTCGAGCTGGCCCTCGAACAGACCGAGCACGGAGGACGCCAGGAAGGCGGTGGCGAGGTTGATCAGCAGCCAGTTGAAGCGGCCGCGCGCAATGGTGAGAAACGTGTCCGACAGCTCTTCGTCGCTGGTGACGCCGCCGAGCGCCTTGAGGTCCTCGTCCGCCTCCTCCTCGATGACATCGACCACGTCGTCAACGGTGATGACGCCGACGAGCCGGTCCTGGGTGTCGAGCACGGGAGCCGCGACAAGGTTGTACTTGCCGAACATGCGCGCCACCTCCTCCTGGTCCTCCAAGACGGAGACGCGGCGGCGATCCTCGTCGGTCAGCTCGGTGAGCGGCACCGGACGGCGGGCGCGGAGCAGCACGTCGAGCGGAACCGCACCCTGCCAGTGCTGGTCCTTGTCGACGACATAGATCTCGTAGAAGCGATCGGGCAGATCGGGCGTGTCGCGCATGTAGTCGATCGCCTGCCCCACCGTGAAATCCTGCGGCACGGCGATGAACTCGGTCTGCATCCGCCGTCCGGCGGAGTTTTCCGGATACAGCAGGCTGCGCTCGAGCGCGACGCGCTCCTGCAACGGCAGCTTCTCGAGGATCTCCTCCTGCTCGTCCTCGTCGAGGGTCTCGAGCAGCTCGACCGCGTCGTCGGATTCGAGCTCGCGGACGCCCTCGGCCACTGTCTCGGGCGGCAGCTCGTCGAGGATCTCCTCGCGCACCCCCTCGTCGAGCTCGTTCAGCGCGGAGAAGTCGAAGTCGGCGCCGGTCAGCTCGACCAGGCGGACACGATCGTCGGGCGCGAGCGCCGCGATGAGATCACCGAGATCGGCTTCGTGCAGCTCGGCGACGCAGGCACGCAGCGCGGCGCTGTCGGCGGCCTCGATCGCATGGGCGATTTCCTCGACGAATTCATGCCTGATTTCGCCGTCTTCATTGCGCATCGGCACGTGGTCGAGTACCGAGGCCTCGACGGAGGCGGCGCCGTCCATCTGTTCATCCATGGTGGGCCTCGCAACAGGTTGGTGATTTGGGCTGACGGTCAGCCAATACCCACAAGGCAATCGCAAGCGCAATGGCAAAGATGCATCGACCGAACTGGACCTCGGTCACGATGGGCGCGGCTCTCGCAGCCCTCATCGGGAGTGCCGCGGCCGGAGCCGCAGACTGCCCGCGCAAGGATGCGCTCGGCACGTCGCGGGTGCTGAGCGTCGATGCCAGGAGCACGCCACGCGTCGGCCTGAAGAGTTTTCCGCAGACGCTGCAGCTTGCCGATCACGAGGTCGTGCTGACCTTCGACGACGGCCCGCATCCACCGACCACCTCGAAGGTGCTGGCGGCGCTGGCGCAGGAATGCGTACGTGCGACTTTCTTCCTGATCGGCCTGCACGCGTCCGAACATCCTGACATGGTCAAGCGCATCGCGCGCGAGGGCCACACCATCGGCCACCACACCTGGTCACATCCGTTCATGGCGCGGATCCCGGCCGACAAGGCTCGGAGCGAGATCGACCGCGGCATCGCCGCCGACGAGATGGCGCTGAATGGCGCCTCGACCACGACGCCCTCGACACCATTCTTCCGCTTCCCCTATTTCGAAGCGACGCCGGCCGAGCTCGATCTGCTGCAGTCGCGCGGCATCGTTGTGTTCGGCGCCGATTTCTGGGCCAGCGACTGGAACGAGATGACGCCGGAACAGGAACTGAAGCTGATCACCGAGCGCGTGGCCGCGGCCGGCAAGGGCATCATCCTGTTCCACGATTCCAAGGCCCGCACGGCCGCCATCATGCCGGCCTTCCTGCGATACCTCAGAGAAAACGGCTTTCACGTGGTTCACGTGGTCCCGGCAGGCACAGCATCGAACAATGCCGACGCGCATTGATGCCGGAATGTCACGTCTGACCAAAATGGGGTGATTTCAGCCCTATTAACACTCTGTTCATGCTAGGCCATGCAATGATTGAGGGGTGCCATGGACGGGACCTTGGGCGGAAAAGGTCTTTGCGTCTGAACCGTTTCCGGGCACCTCCGACCTACGGATATCGCAGCCAACGTAGATGAGGCAGACCGGGTTCATGATCGGCAGTAGCGTTATTGTCCGGACGCGATCGTTGACCGTCCTGCTTGGTGGCGTGTTCTTCGGATTGCTGACCGCCGCGTCGCCGGCGGCGTCTGCGGCTGACTGCCCCGGTCATCCCGATGCGCTCGGTACCTCCCGCACCCTCGTCGTCGACCCGCACGAGCATCCGCGCATCGGCACCATGCAGTATCGCGAGACGCTGCCGCTGAAGGACCACGAGGTGGTTCTCACCTTCGACGACGGTCCGCTGCCGAAATATTCCAACCAGGTGCTTCAGATCCTCGCCAGCGAGTGCATCAAGGCGACGTTCTTCATCATCGGTCAGCAGGCCAAGGCCAATCCGGAAGGCGTGCGCAAGCTGGTCGCCGCGGGCCACACCGTCGGCACGCACAGCATGACCCATCCGCTGACGATGAACAGAATGCCGATCGAGAAGGCCGAGGCCGAGATCAATGGCGGCATCGAGTGGACCTCGGCGGCAATGACGGACCCATCCAAACTGGCGCCGTTCTTCCGGATTCCCGGTCTGATGCGCGCCGACGGCGTCGAGAACTATCTGATCTCACGCGGCATCCAGGTGTGGAGCGCCGACTTCCCGGCCGATGACTGGCGCCACGTCTCGCCCGATCGCGTCTACCAGCTCGCGATCCAGCGGCTGGAGGCCAAGGGCAAGGGCGTCCTGCTGCTTCACGACATCCAGCCGCGCACCGTGGCGGCGCTGCCCAAGATCATCCGCGACCTCAAGGCGCGCGGCTATCGCATCGTGCACGTGGTGCCCGCGACCGCCGACCAGCCGGCGACGCCGACCACGCCGGTGGAGTGGCTGCTGCATCCGCCGACGGAATCGACGCCGATCGCGCGCTGGCCTCAAGTGCCGAATTTCGTGTTCACGCAGACCGCCAGCCTGCCGGCCCCCGCCCTCGCTGACCTCAACGCGCAGACCGCGCACCAGCCGGTCGTGCTGCCGCGCAAGACCATGGCACAGGCCGATGTCGCCGCGACCCTGCCCGCTCCTAGCCGCGATCTCTTCGCGATCCCCGAGGGGTCGGTCGAGGTGCTGCTGTCGACGACCCTGTCGCGGCGCGCCGCGACGCGGCTGGCGATGGCGGCCGAGGCGCCGCATCCGGGCAAGGGCAAGGCGGGCAGGATGCAGGCACCGCGCGCGGCTACGCATGCCGCGCCGAGGCACGCAGCTCAAGCCAGGACGCCGGCACCCCGCCCGACCCGCGTCGCCACCAGTGTGAAGAAGCGGGCCTGAGCTTAAGCGCTGTTACTGCCGCATGATGTTGGCGACGCAGAGCAGCACGATCAGCGCCAGGAAGAACAGATCCATATAGGATTTGAGCTCGCCGTCGCGGCGCAGCCGCGCGACGTCCGTGATGATCTGCCTGCGCGCGTTGGTTCCGCCGGAGCCGTCATTGATCGGCGCCTGAAGCCGCTTGGTCTCGGCTTCCAGCTTCTCGATCTTCTGGAAGAAGTAGAAGGCGCGCAGCGTCGAGGCCGCGCGCATGCCGGCGTAGACCAGCACCAGGATCGCGAGGATCGCCCGGTTCTGGTACTTCTCCATGAAGTTCAGGCTGAAATAGACCAGCGCCATGAACGCGAAATTGGTCAGGAAGCGGTAGACGAAGCTTAGAAAGACCATGCTGGCTCCAGCCGAGAGAGGTCGCGCGAGGCCCGTCTACGCCAACTTTGTTTCAACAAAGATACCATCGCCCGCGCGCCGCCGCCTTTTAGCCACGCCCCGCCATAATGCAAGCGACAGCGTGGCCCCCTCGCCCGCTTCCACGCGCCAAGCCGCCCACCCGGTGCGGCTCGATGGAGATTCGACGAAAGCTGCGGTAGAGTGCCGCCACCGCACCAGGCGAAGGCTTGCCGATGAAGTCTTGCTGGTGAAGTCTTGCCGATTGGGGTCTGCCGATGCCGAAGAAGGGAATCACGGGCCACGACGACTGGGTTCTGACCGAGGCGCTCGCGACCGCCCTGGTCGCACTGGAGCAGCTCGAGGCAAAGCACCAGCCGAGCGCGCATATGGACGATATCCGCAAACTGTTGTCGAACGGCAAGGAGCCGGCGGCCGTCAGCCTGCATCTGGCCCAGGCCAAATGCCGCCTCTTCCCCGACCTCGATCCACTCGAGATCTACCGGGAATACGGCATCGGCGAGGAATATGGCTGAGAGGCGCGCTTGCGGAAATGGACTAAAGGGGCCAGCTGGTCGGTTGCTTTTTCCGGCAAGTCGGCCGAGCTCCGGCTTGCGGGACTTCGCCGCGCGGCGTAGCTTCCGACCACACGTCGTTCATTCGAGAGAAATCCATCGGGTTCAACCTGGCGGGAGAGAGCGATGGCGGATGTCCCATGGCACCTTTCCGGTGACTATTTCGAAAACTGCAGCTGCGCCCTCGTGTGTCCCTGCCTCGTGTCGGCGGCTCCCCCGCTGACATCGCGACCGACCGAGGGCTTCTGCAACGTTCCGTTGATCTTCCACGTCGAAAGCGGTCGCTATGGCGACCTCGCGCTCGACGGACTCAATGTCCTGGTCGTCCTCCACGCACCCGGGGTGATGGCAGACGGAGATTGGTCGGTGGCCGCCTATATCGATCAGCGCGCCGACGATTCTCAGACCGAGGCTCTCGCTGCCATCTTCACCGGCGCCGCCGGCGGTCCGATGGCCGCGTTCACACCGCTGATCAGCAAGAACCTCGGCGTGCGCAAGGTCCCGATCACCTTCCGGATCGACGGCAAGACGCGATCCGCGGAGATTCCGGGTATTTTGCATATGTCCGTTGATCCGTTGCCGACCATGCACCCGAGCGGCGAAATGTGGGCGAACATCGGTCATCCCGTGAGCCCCGACGCGATGGTCATGGCGGTCGGCGCCGCCGGCAACACGTTCAGCGATCACGGCATGCACTGGGATAATTCCGGCAGGAACGGCCTTTATGCGCCGATCCGCTGGTCGAACCAGGCCTGATGTAATTTCCGATACCGGCCCTGCGACGAGGCCGGCAACGTCCATCGCAAATGACCGACAGCGCCCTGGAAACCGTGCTGCGCCGCGACCGCTGGGTCGTCGGCGGCGCCATCGGCATCATTGTCGCACTGGCATGGAGCTATGTGCTCTGGCTCGCCAACGACATGGATATGGGCGGCATGGACATGACCGGGTTCCGGATGATCCCGGCCGGCATCGGAATCATGATGCCGGCGAGCGAGCCGTGGCGAGCGATTGAGTTCGCGTATGTGTTCCTGATGTGGGCGGTGATGATGGTCGGCATGATGGCGCCCTCGGCAGCGCCCATGATCCTCATGTACGCCCGCGTTGGCCGGCGGGGCAAAGCACAGGGCAAGCCGTTCGCCGCGACCGGCTGGTTTGCGGCCGGCTATCTCCTCGCCTGGAACGGCTTCTCGCTGGCAGCCACTTTCCTCCAATGGGCGATCGAACGAGCGGCCCTGCTGGATTCGCGGATGGTGATCGGCAGCAACCTGCTCGGCGCCATCGTGCTGATCGCGGCGGGACTCTATCAATGGACACCGCTCAAGGAGGTCTGCCTCGCCCAATGCCGGTCGCCGTTCAAGTTCCTGATGGACCATGGCGGCTTTCGCGACAGCCCGCGAGGCTGCCTGCTGCTGGGGTTTCGGCACGGCGGCTATTGTGTCGGCTGCTGCTGGGTGTTGATGGCGCTCTTATTCGTGGGCGGGGTGATGAACGTGCTCTGGATTGCGCTGCTGGCGCTGCTTGTTCTCCTGGAGAAACTCACGCCGGTCGGACGATGGATCGCGCGTGCCGCCGGCATTGCATGCGTGGCCGCAGGCGCCTGGCTGCTGGTGTCCTTGCCGCAGTGATGAGCAACCTGCTTGCGCCTCTCGCCGCCCTCACGTTGCGGCAAGGCTGGCTGCGGCCGCGTCCAGGCGTCGTTGCGCCGCCTCAAGGCTCGCCTTCTGCTCGTCCCACCACGTCTGCTGGGTCGTGAAACGCTTCCTGCTGGCCTCGATGCTACGAAGAACCTCGGATGGCGCAGGTCCACCCCTCACACGCCGGATGGCCACGTTGGCTGCGGGCGACAACGCCTGCCGGAGAGAGTTTTCGGACAGGCCCGACGGATGCCCAAAGCGCGCCTCGGCAATCCGGTCCAGCAGTTGAATCGTGAGATCTGTAGGGGGCGCGCCCCGAGCGTACAGCTCGCTCACAGCCGAGCCGACGACGATATGGGCTTCCCGGAAGGAGATTTCGGTCTCTCGAACCATCACATCGGCCAACTCGGTCACAGTGGAGAAGTTCTCAGCCGCCCGCTTATCCGCGACATTGCCCTTGATCTCCAGAGAGCGAAGCGTCGCCGTCGTCAGACTTAGGACCGCCTCAGCTTCCTTGAGACCCTCGCGCAAGGGATGTACCGACTCGAGAGAAATGTCGCGCAAATGGCCATACGGAACACCTTTCTGCGCCGCAAGCGCCGCAGTGGTGGCGCCGATGAGATGAGATGACTTACTTCTGATATGCTCGAGCGTTATCGGGTTCTTCTTTTGAGGCATGATGCTCGATGTCGTAGCGACCTCGTCACCGATTTCGAGCCAACCAAACTCATCCGTCCCCCACGTGTACAAGTCTTGTGCAAGCCTGCTCAGGTTGACGGCCAGTATCGCCAGGGCCACCAGGATTTGCGGAATGTAGTCTCGGCTCGCCACCGCATCGATCGAGTTTTCCACCAGGCCCGAAAATCCCGTGAGTTCCGCAAGCATCTGTCGGTCGATCGGAAAGCCAGTCGTATTGAATGCGCAAGCTCCCAATGGGCAACGGTTCACGACCTCGTAACTTTGCTGCAACCGAAGCTCGTCCCTTTCCAGGGCGTGAGCGACCGCATGAAAATAGTGGCCCAAGGTCGTCGGTTGTGCTGGCTGCATATGAGTATAGCCGGTCACGATCGTGCTGGCGTGAGTCTCGGCCAAGAGAAGCAACTCCTCACGCAGCGAATGCAGAAGCGTCGCAAGCGAAAGCAACTGGCTGCGCGCGGACATGCGCGTCAGGGCTGCGCCCAGATCGTTACGGCTTCTTCCGGTATGCATCTGCCCGCCGATCGCAGGTCCGGCCTTTTTGATGATGTGCGCCTCGAGGTTATAATAAGCCTCTTCGAGCGCTGGATCCCATGTGACCTCGGCTGGACCGGCAGCACGGACATCTTCAAGAACGCGGATCAGCGTTCTTGCGGTCTCCTGCTTGATAATGCTTCGTGCCGCCAACATCACCACATGGGCGCGATTTAGGTCCATGATCGGTTCGAAGGAAGCGTAGCTACCGGCATCGAGCCTGGGACGTATGAGATAATCCACCACGACCTTTGACGGCGGCAGCTTGACACGCTCTCTCATATTAAGAGTCTCCTGTACGACAAGGATGAATGGCCGAATTTGGGCGATCTGACGCGACGACGCGCACTTGCACGTTCAGCACGATGGCTCTTTCGACCCTCGTTGGCGCAGGGACGACGGTGCGGAGCTTCTCCGCTGACCCTCGTCATCCCTTTGGTGTCCCTCCCAGAAGGACGGACGCAATCGCGTAAGCCACGAGAACTGACGAGACTGTCGAGACCAGCCCCGGCACGAGAAAGCTGTGGTTGAAGACGAATTTTCCGATTTTCGTCGTACCTGTCCGGTCGATCGATACCGAACCGATCACCGCTCCAGTGGCCGGAATAATGTTGACGGCTGATGCAGCGTGAAAGAACCCCACCAGGTGACCTGCGCTGATACCCAGCGTTAGTCCCAACGGGCCGAGGGCCCGGATCGCCGCTCCCTGGCTTAGGACAAGAGCTGCCATCGCCATCAGCGACAAGCCGAACAGATGGGGATAAGACCTGACGAGTTGTCCGAGCGTATCGACGAGCAAGGCTCGGTTCGCGCTGAAAAAGGTGTCGACCATCCATGCAATGCCGAAGATTGCTACCACCGCCACCAGGCCGGTTCTAAAGATCGAGCTATTGACGATGTTCTCCGTCTTGATCCTCAGCAGGATTGTCGTGAGAAATGCAAAGCTCAGCATGATCATTTCCAGCGCGTTCGGCATCGAGAGCCTGACGATCTTGCCTTCGACAGCCCACGACGGCAGAAATTTCGGCATCGATCCAAAAGTGACGATGCTCACAACGGCGACCGCAAAGAAGACAACCGAGAGCTTGGCCTCGTAAGCGACTGTGCGGGCCCTCGTCTCTCTCGGCGGCGCGATCTCTCCAGCCGCGAGCCTTCGTTGAAATTCTGGATCCTTGTCGAGCTCAAACCCGCGTCGGTAAACTGACAATGCCCCAACCAGCACGCCGATCAGCCCGGCCGGGGCACAGACCAGCAGAATCTGGCCGATGGTGATTCCGTGCGGACTGACCAGCGCAATTAAGACGGCAGTCGCTGCGCTCATGGGGCTTGCCGTGACAGCCTGTGACGCCGCGACCGTAGCTATGGACAGAGGGCGCTCGGGCCTGACGCCTGCATCGTAGGCGGCTTCCACGATGACGGGGTACAAGGCAAACGCGACGTAAGCCGTGCCGCAAAACAACGCGAGGCAATAGGTAACCACCGGAGCTATCAGGATTATTCTTGCCGGATTTTGACGAAGAATCTTTTCGGCCAGATCAACCAGGTAGTCCAAGCCACCCGCCGCATGCATGGTCGAAACCATCGTGATGACAGCCAGGATGATCAGCATGACGTCGATCGGTGGAGACGTCGGCTGCAACCCGAAACAGAAGACAAGGATCAGCAAGCCGAAGCCGCCGGCCAATCCGATCCCGATTCCGCTTAATCTTGCGCCAACAAAGATGCAGCAGAGAACGACGGCGAATTCGATCAGCCACATTAGACGAGTCCAATCACGTGCGGCGACTTAAGCCGGCTCATCAGGTTTTCAATTTCGACAGTTGAGTATCCGTATGGAATCATTGCCGCACCTCCGCCATTCCCGATACTCGGACGCTTTCAAAATCATCGATCAGAATTTCGACGTCTATTTTCCATCGTCCGGCCATTGGCAGCGTTAAATCTGTTATCAGCCAAGTGCCGTCAGGCTGCTGAAAGGCTTGGCGCTCAATCGGCTCAATGCCAGCTGCCGGGTTCGCCACCATAAGGCGGATCTCTTTAGCCTTCAGGACGTCGCCTTCACCGGTCATGGTGTCGATCGAGGCCGTGACCGGGCCGGCACGGCCAGGCATGATCGACACGTCGACCATGGCCTTCTCCGAATGAATGTGGATATGCGCAGGCGCCGCTTTGGCTGCGGCTAAGGCTCGCGGCGGAACAGTGAAGCGCCAGACAGCAGCCACTGCAAAGATTGCCAAGACAAGTACAACCTCAATCTTGATAGACCTCGTTAGCAATCTCATGGCTTTGAAATCTCCAGCTTCTGCTGGAGGCGTGAAACGGTAGCGGTTTACGATGGCCAGGCCAAAAAGCCCCGCCAGCATCGCGAGCTTGATGAGTAGAACGCGCCCGTAACTGGTCGTCCACAGAGCGGTAGGCGTCTCGACCTGAATAATTGCAAGCAGACTGCCCGCGATAACAAGAAGAGCTACGAAAAAGGGTATGGCGCGCGAGAACCGCCGCAGCGCATCAACCGAACCGGGGCCGCGGCGGGACAACACTTCGGCCAGAGGAATAAGGGCACCGGCCCAGAAGGCGATCGCGGTAGCGTGGACGAAAACGGCAGAGCGGGTCAGCCATTGTGGTGAAGCTGCGCTCGCGTGACCGCTCGCTGCGAGGGCGGCGCCGACGCCAATGAGAGCGAGAGAAGCCAGCACGCTCCCGAGGCCCTTCTGACGGACGCGCAGGGACGCCAAGCCGACGATGAAGGTTGCCGCGGCTATGATTGCTGTCAGACCGAATGAGGTATGGAGGCCCGCAGCCCATGGCGCGAACTTACCGATCTCGCCCAGCGGCACTCCCAAAACGTCCAGTCCTTGAAGGCCGAGAGAGGAGATCGCTGCCAGTAAACCGACGACCATCAACCAACCAGCTATGCGCTCCGCGGCGGGCGGTAGAGGCGACACTCTGGCGTTATAGGCCAATGCACCGACACCGAAGAAGAGTCCGAGATAGAGCGCCACTTTCGCGAACCAGATCGCGGTTACGACTGATACATCAGTCTTCTCGTTAGCCAACGGCGTAGCCGTCGGCGCGCCAATCGAGAACAGAACTGAACCGCTGACCGGATGGCCATCCTCCGAAATGACGCGCCAACTCAGAACATGGGTTCCGTCGCGGAGGCCAGCTGGAGGTGTGACAACGAGCGTCTTGTCGCGCAGAGCAGAGCGTTCAAGTATCGAGGCCGAACCATCCGGGCCGATCAGCTTCAGCGTAATCGGAGAAACCGGTTCGGTGAAAGCCAAGGTCAGCTCCGACGGCTGTCCGGCCACGATCGCTCCGTCCTTCGGAGAGGTGGAAACAAGCGCGGCATGCGCCAATGCCTGACCAGCGCCTGTCGCTGTCAGGAGCAGCAGGACGAGCAGGCGCGAGAACCATGCGAGAAAGGCCATCACCGAGCTCCGGGCGACGGACGCTGCACTGCCGGAACATCACTTCTCGGGATTAGCTGTACGGCTGGCGCGGGGAACTTGAACGCGTCGCTTGACGTATCGTTCGTCGGAACTTCAATCCAGCGAGAGACACCCTTCTCGCACTCCTGGACTATTCGTACATAGAGCTTGGTACCGGGTTGCAGGTCCGATGTGAGATAGGCGCGGAAGATGAATTCGTCGTAGTTTTCGTCGAGCAGTCTTCCGCTCCAGGCAATTTCCTTCACACCTTCGCTGATCGGCGTTCCGAAATAGTCAAAGGTTTGACCGTATTTGCCGCTCACAGTTTCAAGAGTCCAACCGGCTTTTGGCTGCGGCTTGACAGCGATGACTCCGTTCGGGATCTGAACCCGTAGCTTGAGCGTCGGAGAGCCAGCGCAGCCGTGAGGGACTATCACAACGGCCCTGTAGGCCGATCCGACCATCGCTTGCTGAGGCTCGATGGTGACATGAGCCGATGCTGCCGTGATCCCGAGTAGCGCGATGCCGACAGTTGCAAGGATGGACTGCAACGCGGTTATTCCGCCGGAAGACGCATGCGCCCCCACGTGACTCCCCGGTCGTGGCCTGTGCAACAGCTTCATTTTTCCCCTCAAGGTCGTCCGACAGATTTGCGTTCGGCCGGATCGGACTCGATGGACCACCTGCGCTCGATCGGGCAGTATGCGATTGCTACCAAGGGGTTTCGCAGGCTTCAAATTCATAAGTAGCCGGTCGTGAATACAGAAATGTTATGGTGGAACCTTCGTGAAGATAAACAGTCGGCAGGTTGAAGCTTTCCGAGCGGTGATGCTGACGGGCGCGATGACTGCCGCGGCCGAAACGCTGCACATCACCCAACCGGCCGTGAGCCGTTTGATCCGCGATCTTGAATACGTGCTTGACCTAACGCTCTTCCATCGTCGAGGAAATCAAGTCGTTCCAACTGCCGAAGCGATCGATCTGTTGGCCGAGGTCGAGCGCACATTCCTCGGGCTGGATCGTTTGACGGCCCATGCCGACAATCTGCGCAATAAGCGTTCTGGATCGCTCCGCATTGCCGCCATGCCTGCAATGGCGATCCATTTCCTGCCCCACTTTATTGCTGACTTCTGCCGAAACCGCCCGGACGTCGACATTCAACTCGACGGGATCCCCTCACACTCGGTCGTGGAGCGGGTCGCCGGCGGCCGCTATGACATCGGTGTGTGCATGGCATCGGCGGACCGATCCTCCGTAAGCTTTTCCAGCATCACGGCATCGGCTGTTGTCGTATTGCCGAACGGTCACAAGCTGACCAAATGCACGGCAATTCGAGCCTCGGATCTGGTCAACGAATCCATCATCATGCTTGGATCGGGCAGCGATCTTCGACATGGCGTCGAAACGGCGCTTAGATCGATTCAATATCGGCGGATGATTGTAACTTCGCTATCGACAAGCGCTTGCTCGCTGGTCCTGGCGGGCGCAGGCGTGACAATCGTCGACCCTTTCAGCGCTCGCGACTTTTTGGGACGCGGAGTCGCAATCCGCCCATTCAATCCGAGCATCGACATTGGCTACCGCGTCGTGCACTCGCAACACCGCCCGCTATCGCGCTTGGCCAAGCAGTTCATGGAAGACCTCCTGGCCTATGTCGCGCTCTTTCTGTCCCAGAAACCCGCTCGGCGGCGTTAGCGCTACGACAGCAGCAAGGAAAGCATTCGTCGCGTTCGATCGGAGCCAGTCAGTCGATGACTTTCTACGGGCGCCCGAAGCGACAACGTGCGAGCGCTGCACGAAAGCGGAGCGGCAGCGTTCTGGGGAAAAGCCCAATGATTTCAAACGAAGGGTTTTTGGTGCGCTCGGAGGGACTCGAACCCCCACGGTGTTACCCACTGCCACCTCAAGGCAGCGCGTCTACCAGTTCCGCCACGAGCGCAAGAAGATACCGGCCTGAGGTCGTCTGGCTGGCCGGATCAGCGGCCGCCGATCTAACAAATCCATCAGGGGGATACAAGCCTGCAAAGGCCCTGAATTCCACAGGCTTGGCAGGAAAGTCTCATACCTGCCCGGATCGGCCCTATCAGGTGAGTCGAAAGCCCCTGCCGGGCCCCCCGGGCTGCTACCGCGTGCCCGGGCCGCTACCGGGTGCCCAGGGCGCTACCGCGTCCCTAGCGTCCGCGGCAGCATCTGCTTGACCTCGACCGCGATCCGGTTGCGGTCGACCAGCACGACGCCGGAGGCGACCGGCAGATTATTGGCAAGAACCTTGACCTCGTCGGCCTCGGTTGCGTCCAACTCGATGATGGCGCCGCGGGAAAGACGTAATACTTGATGGATCGGCATGGTGGTCGTCCCGAGGACGACCATGAGATCCACGGTGACTTTATCGAGTGTGGGCACTGTCATGACCGCCGCAACTTGAGACTTAAGAACTGTTGAGACTTAAGACTTGGGACTCAACGCCAAAGGACTTGGCATTTGCGCATGCGATGATCACCACGTTATGGTTAGGCAATGGTTAATTCTCCGCAAAACGGCCGCCAAGACCTCGATTTGACGTCGTTTTCCGCCAAAAGCGGCGCGCCCGTCGAGTGGCGGATCTCGGACACGCCGGTGCCCTATCCCGAAGCCGTAGCCGAGATGGAGGCGCGGGTCGCGGCGATCGCGGCTGGCGAGGCGCCGGAGCTGGTCTGGCTGCTCGAACACCCCTCGCTCTACACCTCCGGGACGTCAGGCAAGGAGACCGACCTGCTCGATCCCCGATTCCCGACCTTCGCGACCGGGCGCGGCGGGCAGCTCACCTATCACGGCCCCGGCCAGCGCGTGGCCTACATCATGCTCGATCTCAAGCGGCGCCGGCCTGACGTCCGGGCCTATGTCGCGAGCCTCGAGGAGCTGATCCTGAAGACGCTCGCTGCCTTCAACATTCGCGGCGAACGCCGCGAGGATCGCGTCGGGGTCTGGGTGAAGCGCCCGGACAAGGGACCCGAGCACGAGGACAAGATCGCGGCGATCGGCGTGCGGCTGAAGCGCTGGGTCTCGTTCCATGGCATCGCCATCAATGTCGAGCCGGATCTGTCGCATTTCGCCGGCATCGTTCCTTGCGGCGTTGCTGACCCCCGCTACGGCGTCACCTCGCTAGTCGATCTCGGCCAGCTCGTGACGCTCGCCGATGTCGATGTCGCGCTTCGGCAGGCCTTTGAAGATCTGTTCGGGCCAACGCGCGCAATGCTGCCGGAAGCCGCGGTCTGACGCATTTCTGTTGGCGAGGCGCCGCGCGCGTTCTCGTCAGGCATGGAATCGGCTAGTCTTGCACCCGGTGTCGCCCACGCCTCCCCCCTCCGCCGGGAAAGCAGATCTCATGTCGGGCGAGTTGATCATCGGACCGACTGTTCGAGCGCCACGCATAAGGAGGGATTGCGCTTTCTGCTCGCATCAGGAGGTTTAACGATGAAATTGTCTGCGCCGATCTATCATCTCAAGCGAAAAGCAAAGCGTCTGTCGCGCGAGGAAGGCATCCCGCTCCACGACGCGCTCGACCGTATCGCCACGACGGAAGGCTTTTCCGCCTGGAGCATGCTCGCGGCCAAGGCCGCGGCGCTGACGCCGGCGAACAAGCTGTTTCCGCAATTCAGGCCTGGCGACCTCGTGCTGGTCGGCGCGCGCCCGGGTCAGGGCAAGACGCTGATGAGCCTCGAACTCGCCGTGGAGGCGATGAAATCAGGCCATCGCGCGGCATTTTTCTCGCTTGAATACACCGAGAAAGATGTCGCGGATCGCTTGCGCGCGATCGGCGCGGAGGCTGCCCAGTTCGACAGGCTGTTCGAGACCGATTGCTCCGACGCGATCAGCGCCGACTATATCATCAAGCAGATGGCTGCGGCGCCGCGCGGCACGGTCGTCGTGATCGACTATCTGCAACTGCTCGACCAGCGGCGGGAAAACCCTGATCTCACTGTCCAGGTGCGAGCCCTGAAATCCTTCGCGCGCGACAAGGGGCTGATCGTCGTCTTCATCTCGCAGATCGATCGCTCCTATGATCCCGCGATCAAACCCTGCCCTGATCTGAACGACGTCCGGCTGCCGAACCCGCTGGACCTGAAGCTGTTCGACAAGACGTGCTTCATCAACGACGCCGAAGTCCAGTTCCGGGCCGCGAGCTGACGATCAGGCCGCGGGTGAGACGGCTCACCCGCGGCCGAAGCCTCACGCCGCCTTCAGCGACACGTCGAGCTTGCCGGCGATGTAACGCCGCTCCTGGGTCAGGCCGCCAAAGCCGTAGGCATCGCCCTTGACCTCGTCGACGTGCAAGTATGTCTCGGGATGCAGCGGCCCCAGAATCTCAGCCATGCGTGTGAACATCGCGGCGAGATAGGCCGCCTTCTCGTCCTTGGTGTTGGTGCCCTCGGTGACGTGGATGTCGATCCAGTAGCTGGCGAGCTTCTGCTCGGCGAGCGACTTGCCGCCGGCGAACCAGTCGCCGGCATCCACCGACTTCACGATGATGGCGGTGACCTTGGGGTCCTTGTGCAGGATCTTGGCGGTGAGCTCGGACACGGCGTTCGCGATGTCGGCCTTCAGCGACGGCGACTGGCGGGAGGTGGTGTAGGACACGGTGATCAGGGGCATGGTCGTTCTCCTCAAGATGCTGCGCAGGTCTTGCGCGGCGTTGATGAGAAGCTAGACCTTCCGCTGTCATTTTGATATCTTATCTCTGATGATACCAGTGATAATATATCGTAATGACAGCCATCCTCGACATCGCCACCATCAAGGCCTTCCTGCTGGTCGCCGACCTCCAGAGCTTTACCCGCGCCGCCGAAGCGCTCGGCACGACCCAGGCGGCGGTCAGCCTCAAGCTGCAACGGCTCGAGACATTGCTGGGCAAGCGCCTCGTCGAGCGCTCGCCGCGCGCAGTCCGGCTCACCGCCGATGGCGCCAGTTTTCTCGATCGCGCCCGCGCACTGATGGCGGCGCATGACCGCGCGCTGTCGGGCGAAGCTTCCACCGCGCAATCGCTCTCGCTCGGCATCTCCGACCACGCCGCCGGCCCCGAGCTGGTGCCGCTGCTGGAACGGCTGCACGCGATGTCGTCCAACCTGACGCTTGCCGTCATCATCGGCTTTTCGCGCGAGATGCAGGACGCCTATGACGCGGGCGAGCTCGACGCGGTGATCGTCCGCCAGGAAGGCAGCCGCCGCGGCGGTGAAAAGCTGACCGAAGACGAATTTGGCTGGTTCGCGTCCCGGCGCTTCGCCCTGCCTAAGGGCGAAGCGCTGCCGCTCGCCACCCTCGCCCCGCCTTGCGGCGTCCGCGCGGTCGGCGTGCGCGCGCTGGACAAAGCCGGCCTTGCCTGGCGCGAGCGCTTCGTCGGCGGTGGCGTGACCGCAGTGGTCGCCGCCGCGCTGGCTGGACTTGCGATCACGCCGCTGGCGCGTCGGATCGCACCTCCCGGGCTGATCGACATCGGCCCTGCGCACAAGCTGCCGAAACTCGGCAGCTCGAAAGTGATGCTGCATTCGAAGGTCAGCGATCCCGCGAAGCTTGCGGCGCTGCGTGCGGTGACGGCGACGTTTCGGAGCGTGGCGACGGCCTAAGGATCAGCCCCCCACACACTTCACCCGCATATCTACCCGCTGTATGCCAATAGTCCAGTCCGGCGAGACATCCCGCTACTGCAAATAGCAAGCTCAATCCGTCGAACGACCTGAACAATGCAGTCTGGCTCACGGCTCCCACGAGGCCGCCGGAAAGAACGAAAAATATCGGTGATCGAATACAGAACCGTTCGCTCAGCCAGATTACAAGTGCTGACGGAATACTACTGACCAAGGAAATCAGCACCAAGATCAAAGGCACACTAATCAAGATAGTCCAGACGAAATCCCACGTTGAGAGCGCGGCAAAGCCTTTGACGCCGGCTAACGCCACAAGAAACAGGACAAATAACTCAACAACGGCAGTCGCTGTCAGTGTTGCGCCCTGCCAACCTCGAAATGCTCGGGAGAACGTCTTCCAAGACATCTTGCGACCTCACAAAATCGCCTCGAACGCGCTGCGCAGCGTCTCGTGCCGAAACACAAAGCCGCGGCTCAGCGCCTTGTTCGGCAGCACGCGCTGACCGCCGAGCAGGAGTTCGTCGGCAAAGCCGCCGCCGATCCGGCGCAAGAGGCCGCCGGGAATGCGGAACACGGCAGGCCGGTGCAGACGGCGGCCAAGCTCCTCGGTGAACTTCGCGTTGGTGACGGGGATCGGCGCGGTGGCGTTGACGGGACCTGTGAGATCGGGCGTCGCCATCACATAGGCAATCAGGCGAATGAGGTCGTCGCGCTCGATCCAGGACATCCACTGCCGGCCGGTGCCGAGCGGACCGCCGAGCCCGAACTCGAACGGCGTCAGGAGGCGCGTGATGAAGCCGCCTTCGGTGCCGAGCACGAGACCAATGCGCAAATTGACCACGCGGATGCCAAGCTCCTCTGCCGGCCGCGCCGCCTTCTCCCAGGCCGCGCACAGCTCGTGGCTGAAGCAGGCGTGCGACTTGGCGGACTCCGTCAGCACCTGATCCGCCCACAATCCATACCAGCCGATCGCGGAGCCGCTGATGAGCACTTCAGGCTTACGCGCGAGCCGCGCGATCAGCTTCACCACTTCGCCGGTCATGTCGACGCGGGAGCCGATGATCTTGGCGCGCTTCGCCTCGGTCCACAGGCCGTTGCCGATCGGCTCTCCGGCGAGATTGACGATGGCGTCGATGGGCGTGTCTGCGGCGAGCTGATCGAGGCTCGTGATCAGCGTGACCGGCGGCGGCAGCATCTCGGCCTTGGCGGGATTGCGGATCAGCGCGATGACGTGATGCCCTGCTCGGCCAAGGCTCGCCGCAAGGCGGCTGCCGATGAAACCGGTGGCACCGGTGATCAGCACGGTCTTGCGGCTGGAGATTTTCTCGACGAGTCCTTCCGCAGGAAGATTCTTCATGCGGCCCAGCCGGCGCATCGCGGCAAAATCCCTGATGCCGCAGAGTGACGCGCCGACCGCGCAGGCGGTCGCGGCGATGCTGAGCAGGCCCTGATAGACCACCATCACACCGAAGGGCTGCATCGCCCAATTGATCAGCACCGGCAGCAACAGCACCAGGATGGCACCATAATTGATCGCGAGCAGCGTGTGATTGATCCGCTCGCTCGGCGGCAGCTTGCGGCTCAGATCCTCCTCGACGAAATCCATCAGCGTGATGATGATCTCGGCGACCAGCACGGCGACGATCAGGAGCGCCAGCACGCCATGGACTTCGAGCCAGCCGAGCAGCAGGAACAGGAGCGCATAGAGCATGTTGCGGATGCCGTGCAGCTTCAGCTCGAAACGCTGCGACGGACGCCAGGCCAGGCGCTCGGTGAATTCGTGGTGATAGAAGGTATCGAACACGCCCATCACGATCTGGATGGCGATGAGCGTCCACAACAGCGGGGTCATGACACGGTCTCCCTGAACACGGCGGACTGGTGGATCAGCGCGCCGTAACGCGGATGAATGACATCGAGGGTGAAGCGAAAGGCGCCCTCGCCGAGATCGCGATGCGTCACCGTGAGATCGCCCGGCGTGAGCCATTGCGGCAGCGGCATCCAGAGCCGTCCGAGCTGCAGGCCATAGCCTGCACTGCGGAAGGTCAGCGTCTCGTCCTCGACCGCGATGCGCAGCGCCATCGAGACGCCGAAGCCGACATATTCCTCGAGCCCGGTCGGGCCGGCGAAGCGCTTGGCAGAATGGATCACTTGCGGAAAGCCGCGCTTGCGCGCGCAGATGCGGGTCCAGGTCTGGCCGCCGGTCGCGCCGTCCTCGGTCACGGTCACGATCATCGGCACGCCGGTGTCGCGACCGGTCGGCAGCGGGCCGCCGATCAGACGCGCGATCTGCGCGAACCACCAACCGATGTCGCTGAAGGCGACCTCGTCGACGACGCCGACATAGACGACGCTATCGCCATCGGCGACGCGTTTTGAGAAGCGCCGCCAGGTCGCGAGCGGCAGGCGGCCCCAATCCTCGTCCGATAGCAGCGCGCGGAAGCGGCGGTCGTCGAGCAGTTTGATGTGAGCGGAGGGAGTTGCGCCTGAACCTGATAATCGAGCCGACGTCATCGCACCCTCCTCACAACTATTTGGCCTTGCCCAGCGGCAGCAGGTTGGCGATCTTCTCGCCAAGCCGCATCAAGGCGACCAGCCGCGGCCGCGGCACTTTCAGCATCTGCATGAACCAGTGGTCAGCGAGCTCGGTGAAGGCGAGCATCTCCTTCAGCCGCTTGCTCGCGACAGGATTGATGGTGGGATCGTCGGCGGCATCGGTGACGCAGGCCCGAAGTGCGGTGATCGCCGGATCGAGCTCCCGTTCCTTGCGCCGCGCGGCGATCCTGGCCGCGACCTCCCAGATGTCGGTCTCGGCTTCGTAATGATCGCGGCGATCACCGAGGATCGGCACCCGCCGGATCAGGTTCCAGGCGAGCAGCTCCTTCAGCGAGTTGGAGACGTTGGAGCGCGCCATCCCGAGCGTGTCGGCGATGTCCTCTGCCGTCATCGGCGTCTCGGCGAGATAGAGCAGCCCGTGGATCTGGCTGACCGAGCGGTTGACACCCCACTGATCCCCCATGTCGCCCCAATGCAGGATGAAGCGTTCGACGGCGGCAGGGAGTTTCTTCTTTCCGGTTATTTCTGTCATAACAGAAATATCTGACACGAACGTCTGCCTGTCAAGTGGCGCAGGCCGCCTTGCTCCTTGCATACCGTGGGCTCTATTTGCCTAAAAACGTCCCAGTGAACCGGGAACCAAACGCCGTCTGGAGCGTTTGCCACGGTCGAGGCGGGGTCCGGAATGGTCAAAAAGTCCAGTCAACAGAGAGACTTGTTCGAAAGCGAGCGGAGTTTCCGGCTGTTGGTGGAGGGAGTCGCGGACTACGCGCTCTATATGCTCGACCCCAACGGGACCATCACGAGCTGGAACATCGGCGGCGAACGGATCAAAGGCTATTCGCCCCAAGAGATCCTGGGCCAGCATTTCTCGCGCTTTTACACCGAGACCGACCGCGCCAACGGCAAGCCTGCCCGTGCGCTCGGCATCGCGCGGGATCAGGGCCGCTACGAGGAGGAAGGCTGGCGGGTCCGCAAGGACGGCACCTTCTTCTGGGCCAGCGTCGTGATCGACCCGATCTACGAGGACGGCACCCTCGTCGGCTTCGCCAAGATCACCCGCGACATCACCGAGCGCCGCAACACCCAGCTCAAGCTCGAGGCAATGCAGAGACAGCTCGCAGAGTCGCAGAAGTTCGATGCGCTCGGCCAGCTCACCGGCGGCGTCGCGCACGACTTCAACAATTTGCTGATGATCATCAGCGGCAGCCTTCACGTCCTGAAGAAGGGCGATCCCGACGAGTCCAGGCTGCAGCGCGCGATCTTGGCGATCGAGACTGCCACCAAGCGCGGCGCCGCGCTGACGGGACAGCTGCTGTCTTTCGCGCGGCGGCAAAGCGTCAATCCGCAGGCGATCCATTTCGGCGCGCGTATCGAGGCGATCCGCGAGGTGCTTCACGCCGGCGTAGGCAGCGCCGTTCATCTCGCCTTCGACATCGAGCGCGAGGTCTGGCCGGTCAAGGCCGACGTTTCCGAGTTCGAGACGGCTCTGCTCAACCTCGTCATCAACGCGCGCGATGCGATGCCAGACGGCGGCACCGTGACGATCGGCGCGCATAACACTGTCCTGGACGATCCGTTCCACAGCGGCGAATTCGTCGCCATCGCCGTCGCCGATACCGGGCTCGGCATCCCCTCCGACGTCGTCGACAAGATCTTCGAGCCGTTCTTCACGACGAAACCGGTCGGCAAAGGCACCGGTCTCGGACTGTCGCAGGTGCACGGCTTTGCGCATCAGGCGGGCGGCACGGTGAAGGTCGCAAGCGAGCTCGGCAAGGGCACGACGTTCACCATCCTGCTGCCGCGCGAAACCGCGACCGCGTCGAGCGAGGCCTCCGAGACGACGCCGCTGCGCGGCAGCGGCACGGTGCTGCTGGTCGAGGACAATCCCGACGTCGCGCTCGTCAGCATCGGCCTTTTGGAGCAGCTCGGTTACCGCGTGCGCCGGGTCGCGGACGCCGAATCCGCGCTGCGCGAGCTCGAGAACAACGGAGTCGACTTCGTGTTCTCCGACATCGTCATGCCCGGCAAGATGGACGGGCTCGACCTCGCCCACCGTCTGCGCCAGATCCGCCCCGACCTGCCGATCCTGCTCGCCACCGGCTACAGCGAAGCCGCCGCCGGCGTGCACGGTGATTTCCCGATCCTGCGCAAGCCGTATGAGATCCACGAGCTCAGCGAAGCGATTTCGAAACTGCCGACGAGGTGAAGACCGCGGCCTGTGCCAGCGCGCACAGGGCACACCTACACCGTCGGCAACACCGAGAATGCTTCCCCTGCCCTGCGCAGATTCAGTTCGTCCGCACTTGCCGTCTCACTCGTCACGCTATCGACGCGCGAGGATGGCGGACCATGACGGCACAGCGCGACCATGTCCGCGACATGCTTCGGCGCGCCGGCGAACAGCGCTTCCACGCTGCCGTCGCGGCGGTTGCGGACCCAGCCCTCGAGACCGCTCGCGGTCGCCTGGCATTCGACCCAGGCGCGATAGCCGACGCCCTGGACGTGCCCGCGGATCATGACCTGGAGGATCGCCCGGCTCATGGCTTCAGCCCGAGAAAATCAGCGTTGCGCACTTTGACTTCGGCGTCGCGCATGATGCGACTGGTCAGCTCTGCCGACGCCAGTCCCTTCAGCGCTTTCGGCGGCATGCCCTCGCGCAGCGCCTTCTGCACCTCGTAAACCGCCTGCGTCGCCGCCGCGATCGGGGCGTGGCCCTGGAGCGCGATGCGCACGCGCTGGCTCTGGAGATAATCGATCGCGTTCAATTCGTCCGGCGCACCGCCGAGCACGATCGGCAGACGCGTGGCGGACGCGATCGCCTCAAGCTCGGCGCGCGACTTGATGCCGGTAAAGAACAGCGCATCGACACCAACGGCCTCATAGGCCCTCGCACGCTTGATTGCATCCTCGATCGAGGTGATCGAGGCGGCGCCGGTGCGGCCCATGATGACCAGCGAAGGATCGGCGCGGCCATCGAGCGCGGCTTTCATCTTGCCGACGCCCTCCTCCAGCGAGATCAGCTGCGCCTTCGCCTCGCCAAAGGCCGCCGGCAGCAGTGTATCCTCGATGGTGAGGCCGGCGGCGCCCGCCGTCTCCAGCTCCTGCACCGTGCGACGCACGTTGAGCGCATTGCCATAGCCGTGATCGGCATCGACCAGCACCGGCAGGGTCGCGGCGCGTGACATCCGCCGCATCTGCTCGGCGAGTTCGGTGAGCGTGATCAGCGTGACGTCGGGGTCGCCGAGCACCGCGAGCGAAGCTACCGAGCCGCCGAACATGCCGAGCGGAAAGCCGAGATCCTCGGCGATGCGGATCGAGATCGCGTCATAGACCGAGCCGGGATGGACGCAAGTTGCGCCCGACAGGATCAATCGCAGTTTCTCGCGGCGGGAACGAAAGGCCATGATGCTCTCTCAATTGTTGCGACGCAGCCGCAACATACTCGGTCATTGCGAGCGCAGCGAAGCAATCCAGAATCTTTCCGCGGCGGCAGTCTGGATTGCTTCGCTGCGCTCGCAATGACAGCGGTCGTGAGGCCCGGCTAAGGGCCCCACCAGCATGCCTTACGCAAACTCCAAAATCAGCGCGTCCACCGCCAGCGTCGCGCCGGCGCTGGCGTGGATCTTCTTCACGGTGCCGTCCTGCTCGGCACGAAGCACGTTCTGCATTTTCATGGCTTCGACGACCGCCAGCGTCTCGCCGGCCTTGACCTCCTGCCCCTCGGTCACGGCGATCGAGACGATGAGGCCGGGCATCGGGCACAGCAGCTTCTTGCCGGTGTCGGAGGCCGTCGTCACCGGCATCAGCCGCGCCGAAGCCGCTTCCGCTTCGGTCCAGACATAGACCGGCACCTCGACGCCCTGATGCGCGAGGCGAATGCCGTTTGGAATCGGGCGCGTCTGCACCGCAACGAAATGGCCGTCGATCGTACCCTGCCAGACCGGATCGCCCGGCTTCCATGCGGATTGCAACAGATGCGCATTGCCGACTTTGCCGTCGGCGTCGACGAAGCGGATCGCGATGGCATCGCCCTCGCGGGCGACCTCGAGCAGGATCTCCTGGCGATCGAGCCAGACCGCGCGGCGGCGCTCGCGCTGCACGACGCGGCCACCCATCTGGCCGGAGATCTGCCGCTTGCGCGCCCCCAACACATGATCGATGGCGGCACCGACCGCGGCGATCCGCCGGGCGACCTCGCCTTCGGGCACGCGCACCGCAAACCCCTTGGGAAACTCCTCCGCGATGAAGCCGGTCGAGAGCCGTCCCTCGCGCCAGCGCGGATGATGCATCAGCGCCGACAGGAACGGAATGTTGTGCCTGATGCCGTCGACATAGAACGAGTCGAGCGCGGTCGATTGCGCCTCGATCGCAGCCGCGCGCGACGGCGCGTGCGTGACCAGCTTTGCGATCATCGGGTCGTAATGGATCGAGATCTCGCCGCCTTCCTGCACGCCGGTGTCGTTGCGCACCGTGATGCCGTCCTGGCTCACTTCCGCCGGCGGCCGGTACTTCACCAGGCGCCCGATCGAGGGCAGGAAGTTGCGGAACGGGTCTTCGGCGTAGAGACGCGATTCCACCGCCCAGCCGGTCAGCGTCACGTCCTTCTGCGCGATCGCGAGCTTCTCGCCCGCAGCAACGCGGATCATCTGCTCGACAAGATCGACGCCGGTGACGAGCTCGGTGACGGGATGCTCGACCTGCAGACGCGTGTTCATCTCCAGGAAGTAGAAGCTCTTGTCCTGTCCTGCGACGAATTCGACAGTGCCGGCGGAATCATAATTCACGGCCTTTGCGAGAGCGACCGCCTGCTCGCCCATCTTGCGGCGGGTGGCCTCGTCGAGCAGCGGCGACGGCGCCTCTTCGATGACCTTCTGGTTGCGGCGCTGGATCGAGCATTCGCGCTCGCCGAGATAGATCACGTTGCCGTGCTTGTCGCCCAGTACCTGGATCTCGATATGGCGGGGATCGACGATGAACTTTTCGACGAAGACGCGATCGTCGCCGAACGAAGCCTTGGCCTCGGCCTTGGCGAGATTGAAGCCTTCGGCGACCTCGGCCTTGGAATGCGCGATACGCATGCCCTTGCCGCCGCCGCCGGCGGAGGCCTTGATCATGACGGGATAGCCAATCTCGTCGGCGATCTTGACCGCGTGCTTGTCGTCCTCGATGACGCCGAGATAGCCCGGCACGGTCGAGACCTTGGCCTTGGCGGCGGCCTTCTTGGATTCGATCTTGTCGCCCATTGCCGCGATCGCGCCCGGGTTCGGGCCGATGAAGACGAGGCCGGCGGCTTCCAGCGCCCGCGGAAACGCCTCGCGCTCGGACAGGAAGCCGTAGCCAGGATGCACGGCCTCGGCGCCGGTCTTCTTGCATGCCTCGACGATCTTCTCGATCACCAGATAGCTCTCGGCCGCGGCGGGCGGGCCGATCAGCACGGCCTCGTCGGCCATCTCGACATGGAGGGCGTCGCGGTCGGCCTCGGAATAGACGGCGACCGTCTGAATTCCCATCTTGCGGGCGGTCTTGATGACCCGGCAGGCGATTTCGCCGCGATTGGCGATCAGGATGCGTTTGAACATGATTTTCTTGAGCTTCGTCCCTTGGGCGGGACCCCTCCCGGGGCCTTGGCGGGCCGACCGGACGGGGCCGTATCCTGTCGTGGTACAGCAAAATGGGCCGGAGGCAACGGTCTAAATCCGCCTCGGCACTGGCGTACCAGACGGAGCCCGGCTGCCGCTGCGCGGCTTATCGACACCCAAAAGCTGGCCTTATCGGCGTCCGGCCCTGGCTTCGCCCCGGACCAGCTCGTGAACGAAGCCCAGTTTGGCGACCACCGCAGGCGACAGGATGAAGGGATAGAGGTCGCGAGCGCCCATGGCGCGGTTGACGCTGTTCATGGCGAAGGTGAAGGGCAGCCATGCGTCGACGAGCGTCTGGACGTCCTTTGACTGATAGGGATTGAACCGGATCCGCGTTGTCAGCTCGCCGTCGCGGTCGACCTTGGGGCGCACCTCCATGCCGAACTCGCCAGCCATCTCCAGGGTGTCGACGATGTGGAGGTAGTGCGCAAAGGTCTCGGCGAAGTCTTCCCAGGGGTGCATGGTGGCATAGGCCGACACGAAATTCTGCTGCCAGTCCGGCGGGGCGCCTTCGGCATAATGGCGTTGCAGGGCCTCGCCATAATCGCCTGAATCGTCGCCGAACATGGCGCGGCATTCGTCCAGCTTGCCGCCATCGCGCACCAGCACGTCCCAGAAATAGTGACCAACCTCGTGGCGGAAATGCCCGAGCAGCGTACGGTAGGGCTCGCCCATCTCGAGCCTGCGCCGCTCGCGCTCGATCGTGTCAGTCTCGGTGAGCGCGATCGTGATCAGGCCGTTGTCATGGCCGGTCATGATCTTTTGCCCCGTGCTCGGATCGTCGGCGAGGAAATTGAAGATCAGCCCGTGCTCGGGGTCGTCCTGCCGGGTCTGGAGCGGCAGTTTCCAGCGGATCAGGGAATAGAAAAGCCGGTGTTTTGCCACCTCCAGCTCGCGCCAGCCGGCGAGCTGCGCGGCGTCGGAGAGATCGGGCACGATGCCGTTGTGGCGGCAGGCGCGGCAATAGCCGGTGGTATCGCTAGCATCCGTCAGCCAGTTGCAGGCGTCGTACCCAGCATTGCGGCACAACATCCGGCTCTCGCCCTTGTCAGCAAGCGCCTTCCAGCCCTCCCCGTCAGGCTCGATCGCCGACATCGTCTCCTTCTCCGGCAGGAATGCGACCCGGTGGCCGCAGCGTTCGCAGGCGCGGTTCTCGAAATAGAGGACATTGCCGCAATCCTGGCAGACAAAGAGCTTCAAGCTTGAACCTCTTGAGAAAGGAGCGTTTCGAATATCAGTTGGGGCGCCTCGCAGATACGCGCGCCGAGGGCTCATCGTTCCTTCTTCAGGAACAAATAGCCAGTCCCGATATTGGTTTACACCCCGTCGCACCGGGTTGCGGCGGCCGTTGCAGATTTCCCTCCCAGGCGATAGCCATCACGCCCTGTCTGTGTGAATATCGATCCGGCACGTGCGCACCCGCATGACAACGGCCGACACCTTGAACGATCCTTTGCCCGAGACCATCGCCGCCGAACGGCTGCGCCAGCACCTCGAAGAAATCGCGCGCGAGCGCGACAATGCCTATCGCGCGCTGCAGGAGCGCGAGGCCGAGCTCGCGCGCATCCAGCGGATCGGCAAGGTCGGCGGGCTCGAGATCGACTTCCGCGAAGGCTTCAAGAACCGCCGCTCGCCGGAATATCTGCTGGTGCATGGCCTGCCCCCCGAATCAACCGGCGAAACCTACGAGGATTGGGTCGCCAGGATTCACCCGGAGGACCGCCAGCGGACGGTCAAGCACCTCTTCGACACTCTGAAGGGCGCGAGCGACGATTATTCCGACGAGTACCGCATCATACGATCGAGCGACCGCGAGATGCGCTGGATCCGCGTCGTCGCCAAGATCGAGCGCGACAAGAACGGCCGCGCACTCCGCCTCGTAGGCGCCGACTTCGACATTACCGACCAGATGCTCGCTCGCGAGACCTTGCGCGAGAGCGAAGAACGTTTCCGGTTGATCGCAGACAGTGCGCCGGTGCCGATCTGGGTGACCAAGCTCGACCGCACGCGCTCCTTCGCCAACCAGGCCTATGTCGACTTCGTCGGCCTGCCCTACGATCAGGCCATCGCCTTCGACTGGCGCAAGGTGCTGCATCCCGACGACCTGCCGCATGTCCTGCAGCAATCGGTGCAGGGCGAAGCTTCGCTCAAGCCGTTCGTGCTGGAAGCGCGCTACAAGAATGCATCCGGCGAATGGCGCTGGCTGCGCTCGGAATCGCAGCCGCGCTGGGATCCGACCGGCAAGCATATCGGCTTCATCGGCGTCGCCCACGACATCACCGTCGCCAAGCAGGCCGAGATCGAGCTCCGGCGCATCAACGAGACGCTGGAAGAGCGTATCGCCGAGCGCACCGCCGAGCTCGAATCCAACGAGGCGCGGCTGCGCGCGATCCTGGAGACCAGCAACCAGTATCAAGGCCTGGTCAATCTGAAGAGCGAACTGCTCTACGCCAACAGGACCGCGCTCGACGGCATCAAGGCGAGCTCTTCGGACGTAATCGGAAAGCCGTTCTGGGACACGCCCTGGTTCACCGGCACACCGGGCATGGGCGCCGCCGTGCGCGAAGCCTTCGACACCGTGCTGAAAGGCGAAGCGGTGCGGCTGGAGATGCGGCTGCGCCTGCCGATCGGCGAGCGCGATTTCGAGTTCGGCATGCGCCCGGTGCTCGACCGCCACGGCAACATCACCGGCGCGGTGCCCGAGGCCGTCGACATCACCGAGCGCCGCCTCGGCGAGGAAGCGCTGCGGCAGTCGCAGAAGATGGAGGCGATCGGCCAGCTCACCGGCGGCGTCGCGCACGACTTCAACAACCTCCTCACCATCATCCGCTCGGCAACCGACTTCCTGCGCCGCCGCGAGCTGCCGGAGGAGCGCCGCCGCCGCTATGTCGACGCCATCTCCGACACCGTCGAGCGCGCCTCCAAGCTGACCGCGCAGCTGCTGGCGTTCGCGCGCCGGCAACCGCTGAAGCCGCAAATCTTCAACGTCGGTAGCCAGGTCGAGGGCGTGGCACAGCTGGTCCGCCCACTGGTCGGCGGCCGCATCGAGATCGTGGTCGAGATCGACGATGCCGACTGCTACACCGTCGCCGACATCGCCCAGTTCGAGACCGCGCTGATCAACCTCGCCATCAACGCCCGCGACGCCATGCACGACGAAGGCCGCCTCACCATTTCAGTGCGCAAGGTCCACGGCATCCCGAACCTGCGGGCACAGTCGGCGCGCAGCGGCGACTATGTCGCGATCTCGGTCGCCGATACCGGCAGCGGCATCGCGCCTGAGAACATCGATGCCATCTTCGAGCCGTTCTTCACCACCAAGGAGGTCGGCAAGGGCACCGGCCTTGGCCTCAGCCAGGCCTTTGGCTTCGCAAAGCAGTCCGACGGCGATATCGCGGTAACGAGCACGGAAGGCCAAGGCGCGACCTTCACCATTTATCTGCCGCAGGCGCAGAGCCCCGTTGCCGAGAAGGACGCGGCGGCGCTGACCAGCGAGGCCGCCACCACAGGGCGCGGCTATCGCGTGCTCGTGGTCGAGGACAATGACGATGTCGGCCAGTTCTCGACCGAGCTTCTGGAAGACCTCGGTTACGTCACCCGCCGCGTCGCCAACGCCAATGCCGCGCTGGCCATCCTCGGCGAGAACGAATTCGCGGTCGACCTCGTGTTCTCCGACGTGATCATGCCCGGCATGAACGGCGTCGAGCTCGCCGGCATCATCCGCGAGCGCTATCCGGGCCTGCCCGTCGTGCTCACCTCCGGCTACAGCAACGTGCTCGCCGAAAGCGCCCATCGCGGCTTCGAGCTGATTCAGAAGCCATATTCAGTGGAATCGCTCTCGCGAATCCTGCGCAAGGCGATCACCGAGAAGCTGTCGGTGGTAAGGTGAGTACCTCTCTACAGTCGTCCCAGCGAAGGCGGAATGCTAGGCTGGACTTACCCTCATAACGACAACTGCACGGCTAAGATACTCCCCCATGAAACCCGCCCTCTTCTCCGCCTGGCAGACTTGGGCGCTGCTCTCGGCCTGCTTCGCTGCGCTGACTGCGATCTTCGCCAAGGTGGGCGTCGAGAACATCAGTCCCGACCTCGCCACCTTCATCCGCACCATCGTGGTGCTGCTCGCCTTCTCCCTGCTGCTGTTCTTCACCGGACAGTTCGTCGCGCCCTCAATGGTCTCCTCGACGACCTGGCTGTTCCTCGTGCTGTCAGGGCTCGCCACCGGCGCATCATGGCTTTGTTACTTCCGCGCGCTGAAGCTTGGCCCCGCGACGCTGGTGGCGCCGATCGACAAGCTCAGCGTCGTGCTGGTCGCATTGTTCGCGTTCGCCTTTCTCGGCGAGCGGCCGTCCGCGCAGGGCTGGATCGGGATCGGCATGATCGGCGCCGGCGCGGTGTTGCTTGCAGTGAAGTTTTGAGGCTGGCGGTTCGATCCACGACGCGATAGTCAGGGGCGAACGGAGAAAGCCACTTGCCGACTGTGCCGTCTGACGCCATCTGGGCCTGGAGCATCATCGTCGCTGCCACCGCTTGCGTCATCATCCGCCCCTTTCGCCTGCCCGAGGCAATCTGGGCCGTTCTCGGCGCCGGCGCGCTGGTGCTGCTCGGCCTCCTGCCCTGGCGGGATGCGGTTGTGGGCATCGAGAAAGGCCTCGATGTCTATCTCTTCCTGATCGGCATGATGCTGATCGCCGAGCTGGCCCGGCTCGAAGGCCTGTTCGACTATCTGGCGGCGCTTGCGGTCGAATACGCCGCCGGCTCGCCGCAGCGGCTGTTCCTGCTGATCTACATTGTCGGCACGGTCGTGACCGTGCTGCTCTCCAACGATGCCACCGCGATCGTGCTGACGCCGGCCGTCTACGCCGCGACGCGCGCCGCCGGCGCCAAGCCGCTGCCCTATCTCTTCGTGTGCGCCTTCATCGCAAATGCCGCGAGCTTCGTGCTGCCGATCTCCAACCCCGCCAATCTCGTCGTGTTCGGCGCGCGCATGCCGCAGCTCACGGATTGGCTGCGCCTGTTCGCCCTGCCCTCGGCGGCCGCGATCCTGCTGACCTACGTCGTGCTGCGCCTGACCCAGCATCGCGCTTTGAAGGACGAGACGATCGCAAGCCGCGTACCGCATCCAAGGCTTGGCCGCGGCGGCAAGCTGACCGCCGTCGGCATCGTCGCCATCGGCATCGTGCTGGTGACGGCCTCGGCGCTGGACAAGCAGCTGGGCCTGCCGACCTTCATCTGCGGCGTGGTGACAGCCGCGATCGTGCTGCTGATCAGCCGGCAATCGCCATTGCCCGTGCTGAAGGGCGTATCCTGGAGCGTACTGCCGCTGGTCGGCGGCCTCTTCGTGATGGTCGAAGCGCTGATCAACACCGGCGTGATCGGCCAGCTCAGCGCGCTGCTGCATCAGGCGGTGGCGCAATCGGTGCCCAAAGCGGCGTGGAGTGTCGGCGTCGCAACGGCCGTCGCCGACAACATCGCCAACAACCTTCCGGTCGGCCTGGTCGCAGGTTCGGTCGCGGCCGGCGATCATCTGCCGGCTTCCGTCGTCAGCGCCATCCTGATCGGTGTCGATCTCGGGCCCAATCTGTCGGTCACGGGATCGCTCGCCACGATCCTGTGGCTGGTCGCGCTGCGGCGGGAGAAGATCGAGGTCGGCGCATGGCCGTTTCTCAAGCTCGGCATGCTGGTGACGCCGCCAGCCCTCATCGCAGCGCTCGCGGCGGCGATCCATTAATTGCGCAATTTGCGGCGCATCAATGTGCCGCGCATAGCAGAACCTATACTGTACCTTGTCGCGCAGCCTCATGGGGCGCGGCAAGGAGATTCGTCATGCAGATTCAATCAAAGGCACTGCCGCAGAGCTTTTCCCTGCGCTCGCTTCACGGCTTTTCAGCGTCGGGCGAAACATCCCACCCGATGCTGCTCTTCAGCACCGTGGTGCTGCTGGTCCTGTTCGCCGTGGTGCAGATCGACCTGCACAGCGCCCAGCTTCAGGCCCTCGGCCTGCTCGGCCACACCGCAACCGGCATTGATCCCGTTTTCCTGAGCCCGTAGACCCGGAGCAAACCGATCGCGGCCATGAGGCCGCGACCGGATAGCTTGTCGTCAGTCGTTCTCGTAGCCGTAGACTTCCGGCAGGATGAAGATTGCAGCTAACAATCCGATCAGCGGGAAGATCGCGACGAACAGGGTGGCGTTGGCCTGCCCGATCGCGGCGAACAGTGACGGGAACAGGAAGATCGCCAGGAACGACGGCAGCTTCACGAACATATAGGCGAAGCCGCTGGCGGTGCCGCGGTATTGCGGCCTGGCGACCATGGTCGGGATCGTCATGCAGTTCGAGGCATCCCAGTAATGGCCCCAGAGCATGGCGGCGGCCGCGAACGGCAGCAGCATCTTGTTGTCGGTATAGAGCGCGAAGGCCGCGACCAGCAGCGACACCAGCACGATGGAGAAGCCCGCGATCGAGATGCCGCGATGGCCGATCTTCGGCGTCAGCAGGGGCCCGACCCAGCCCGACAGCCCGGCGAAGGCAAACAGCGCCATCGTCACCAGATTGTTGCCGAGAATCGACGAGACGCCGACCATCGCGAACAGTACCGGCAGGTAGAACGCGAAGGTCGAGAACTCGCTTGCTTGCATGAAACAGGCGATCCAGCCGTAGAGTGTGGCGCGCCAGCGGATCGGATCCTTCTTGAGGTCGGCAAGGAACGCGCGGGTGCTGACCTTCGGCACCACCACGTCCTGGTCCGGCAGCATGTCGAGATTGTCGTTGAACATCTCGCGCGCGACCTGCTTGGCCTCGCGGTAGCGTCCCTTCTGCACCAGCCACACCGCCGTCTCCGGCACGTCGTGGCGCATCACCAGGATGATCAGCGCCGGCAACGCCCCGAGGCCGAGCGTCACGCGCCACAGCGTCTCGTGATGGATGTCGAGCAGCAGGAAGATCACGATGACGCCGATGGTCAGCACCTCGCCAACCGCGAACATGAACTGCCAGCGGTTGCCCATGACCTCGCGCTCACCCTTGGCCATGGATTCCATGATGTAGGTATAGCCGGTCGAGATGTCCGAGCCGAGCGGAACGCCGAGCAGGAAGCGGATCACGACAAGCCAGCCGACGCTGGGCACGAAGGCCTGCGCCAGCGCCAGCACGATGAACATTACCATCGTGAGCAGGAACATCACACGGCGGCCGATCTTGTCGGACAGCCAGCCGCCGAGTATCGCGCCGATCAGTGCGCCGCCCTGCGTGCCCGCCGCGGCAAGGCCCAGCATCAGCGGATCGGGATTGTACTGCTCCTTGATGAAGATCAGCACGAAGGCGATCGAATAGAGGTCCCACGCCTCGACCAGAATCGAGGCCATCATCAGCCAGCCGACCTTGTTGCCCTTGGGACTGTAGTTGGTGATGAGGTAGCGGACCGCGGCTTCGCTTGCGGTCGGTTGTGGCACGGCCATCGTTGACATGTTTGGTCCTCTCTTCAAAATTCTCTATGCGCCAAGCACTTCTTAAGCACCGAGCAGCGGCTCGATGCTGCAATCGAGCAGGCGCGGATCGATCCCCGCCTCCATGCCTGTGAATATCTCGCCCATGTAGTCGATCAGGGCATCGCTGGCCTTCACCGCGTCCTCGACGCGGCGGTTCGCAACGGCACTGAGGATGTCGAGGTGATGATCGATCGTTCCCGACAGATCGGCCTGCCCCGGCATGAAGCGGTGGTGGATGTAGCCGATGCGGCGGTACAGCGTGTGCAGCGGCCGTAGCGTGTGCACCAGGAACGGCTCGCCGGCGGCCTCCAGCACCAGCGCGTCGATGCGGCGGTCGAGGCTGTTGAATTCGTCGAGGCTCAGGCTGGCGCGACGTTCGCGCAGCAGTCGCTCGATGTGCAGCGCCTGATTGCGATGGGAAAGGCTGGCGCGGTCGGCCGCCAGGCGAATGACAAAACGCTCCATGTCGCGGCGCAAGCCGAGCAGCATGCGCTCGCGTGCCAGATCGATCGGCGCGATGTGCAGGCCGTGGCGCGGACGGATGATGATGAGCGTATCGGCGGACAGACGATTGACGGCGTGGTGCACCGGCGTGCGCCCGAAGCCCGTGATCTGCTGCAATTCCAGCATCGTCATGAACTGGCCGGGCTTGAGCTCGCAATGGACGAGGAGCTCCTCGATCTTCTGATAGGCCAGCTCGAAGAAGTTGAGGCGGTTGCGCCGCGAGGGCCTGCCCTCGCCGCCGTCCTCTGATCTCACCACCTCGAGCGCGCGCTTGCGCCGTGCCATGTTTGCCTCCCGCCGGCCTCGCTGTCGCTCGCAGGGCCGCGCCTTATTTGTGGCACCCTTAAAACATGTTGTGATATATTACAAGCAGGCGTAAAACTTCCCTCGACTCCGCAGCATGCTGCAGTGCGAAATGAAAACACGTCGGCGCGACGCGCCTATGATGGGAGGACAATGGCCGTGAAGATCACGTCGATCGAGACGCTGCGCACCGAGGAATTCTCCAACGTCATCTGGGTGCGCGTTCACACTGATAGCGGCGTGATCGGTCTCGGCGAGACCTTCTACGGCGCCGGCGCCGTCGAAGCGCAGATCCATGACACCTTTGCCGGCCGCCTGCTCGGCCGCAATCCCCTGCACATCGAAGCGATCCATCGCGACATGCTGAACCTGCCGATGGCGCAGTCCTCGACCGGCGTCGAATACCGTGCAGCCTCCGCGATCGACATCGCGCTGTGGGACCTGTTCGGCAAGGTCTGCAATCAGCCGGTCCATCAGATGCTCGGCGGCCTCTGCCGCGACAAGCAGCGCATCTACAACACCTGCGCCGGCACGCAATATGTCCGCTCCACCAATATCAGCCCGGTCTCGAACTGGAATCTCGGAGCGTCCAAAGGCCCCTACGAAGACCTCGACGGCTTCATGAACCGCGCCGATGCGTTGGCCGAAAGCCTTTTGGAAAGCGGCATCTCCGCGATGAAGATCTGGCCGTTCGATCCCGCGGCGCAGGAGAACAAGGGCCTCTACATCACCGCCGCGCAGATGAAGCAGGCACTCGAGCCGTTCGAGAAGATCCGCAAAGCCGTCGGCGACAAGATGGAGATCATGGTCGAGCTCCATTCGCTGTGGAACCTGCCGACCGCAAAGCAGATCGCGCGGGCGATCAAGCCGTACAAGCCGACCTGGTACGAAGACCCGATCCGCATGAACTCGCCGCAGGCGCTGGCCGAATATGCCCGCTCGACCGACGTCTGGGTCTGCGCCAGCGAGACGCTGGGCTCACGCTTCCCCTACAAGGACATGCTCGATCGCGACGCCATGCACGTGGTGATGGCCGACCTGTGCTGGACCGGCGGCCTCACCGAGGGCCGCAAGATCGCGGCCATGGCCGAGACCTATCACCGCCCCTTCGCACCGCATGATTGCATCGGCCCGATCGGCTTCATCGCCGCCATCCACATGTCGTTCAGCCAGCCCAACACGCTGATCCAGGAATCCGTGCGCGCCTTCTACAAGGGCTGGTACAATGAGCTCGTCACCACGATGCCCGTGATCAAGGACGGCTACGTCTTCCCGATGGAAGGCCCCGGCCTCGGCGTCGACCTTCTGCCCGCCGTCTTCGAGCGCTCCGATCTGATCGTGCGCCGCTCCAACGTCTGAGGATTATTTGAGATGAGCACTGCCCTGTTCGACCTTTCCGGCCGCACCGCACTCGTGACCGGCTCCTCGCGCGGACTTGGCCGCGCCATCGCCGAAGGCATGGCCAAGGCCGGCGCCAGGATCATCATCAACGGCGTCGACCCCAAGCGCGTCGAGCAGGCCGTCGCCGAATTCCGCGCCGCCGGTCACCAGGCTGAAGGTGCCGCGTTCAACGTCACCGACGAGCCCGCCATCGTCGCCGCCTTCAACGACTTCGACAAGAAGAACATCGCCGTCGACATCCTCGTCAACAATGCCGGTATCCAGCACCGCAAGCCGCTGGTCGAGTTCACCACCGACGAGTGGCGCAAGGTGATCGAGACCGATCTCACCAGCGCCTTCGTGATCGGCCGCGAAGCCGGCAAGCGCATGATCCCGCGCAAGCGCGGCAAGATCATCAATATCGGCTCGCTCGGCAGCGAGCTGGCGCGGCCCACCATCGCGCCCTACACCGCGGCCAAGGGCGGCATCAAGAACCTGACCCGCTCGATGGCGGTGGAATGGGCCCAGCACGGCATCCAGGCCAATGCGATCGGCCCCGGCTACATGCTGACCGACATGAACGAGGCGCTGATGAGCAACGCCGACTTCAACAATTGGCTGATGGGCCGCATCCCCTCCAAGCGCTGGGGCAAGCCGGACGAGCTGGTCGGCGCGGCGATCTTCCTCGCCTCGGATGCCTCCACTTACGTCAACGGCCAGATCATCTATGTCGATGGCGGCATGATCGCCGCGATGTAATCGCGAACATCAGGGAACGAGACCATGCGCGCCGTCGTCATTCACGCCCCGAAGGATCTGCGGATCGACAATTATCCTGATCCGGAGCCCGGCCCGGGCGAGGTCCGCGTCAAGATCGCCAATGGCGGCATCTGCGGCTCGGACCTGCACTACTACCATCACGGCGGCTTTGGCGTGGTGCGTATCCAGCAGCCGATGGCGCTGGGACATGAGATCGCCGGCGTGGTGGCAGCGGTTGGTGACGGCGTCACCGCCGTCAAGGCCGGCACGCGCGTCGCGGTCAATCCGAGCAAGCCGTGTGGGCAGTGCCTGCATTGCCAGGAGGGGATGCGCAACCAGTGCCTCGACATGCGCTTTCTCGGCAGCGCGATGCGCTTTCCCCATGTGCAGGGCGGCTTTCGCGAGTTCATCACGGTCGATGCAACGCAGGCGGTGCCGATCTCCGACAAGCTCTCGCTGGCGGAAGCCGCGGTCGCCGAACCGCTCGCGGTCTGCCTGCATGCCGGCAAGCAGGCCGGCCCCCTGCTCGGCAAGCGCGTGCTGATCACCGGGTGCGGTCCGATCGGCGCTCTGATGATTCTGGTCTCACGCTTCGGCGGGGCCTCCGAGATCGTGGTGACCGACGTTGCCGAGGCGCCGCTCGCGGTGGCCAAAAAGCTCGGCGCCACGCATGCCATCAATGTTGCGACCAATGCCACCGCGCTCGATCCGTGGCGCGCCGGCAAGGGTGTGTTCGATACGCTGTTCGAAGCCTCCGGCAATCAGGCCGCGCTGCGCACCGCGCTCGACGTGCTCCGTCCCGGCGCGACGCTGGTGCAACTCGGCCTCGGCGGCGAGATGACACTGCCGATCAATTCCATCGTCGCCAAGGAATTGCAGCTCCGCGGCACCTTCCGCTTCGATCCCGAGTTCGAGCTGGCGGTACGGCTGATGGGCGAAGGCCTGATCGACGTCAAGCCGCTGATCACGGCGACGATGCCGTTCGAGAACGCGGTGGCCGCGTTCGAGCTCGCCAGCGACCGCTCGCAGTCGATGAAGGTGCAGCTGACGTTCTGAGGCAGGCAGGCCAAGGCAGCGTCAGCGCGGCATTGCAGCCGTAGACATCCCGACCGGCGCCGGGAAAATTTCACGACGTTGCACTGCGGCAAGCGTGCCGCTTTGCGCAGGCACCGTTCTGCCCTTTAATGCGGAGGCGACAATTCCGTTCGCGCCAGGTGCCCGCCGATGTGGAACCGCCCGAGATCCGATCTCAAGGTCCGCCTGACCTTGCGCGTGGCCGCCATATCGGCCGCCTGCTTCGCCGCGATATCAGCCTATTTCCTGATCACGGCCGATCGTGCCGCCCACGCGCGGATCGATGGCATCGCGGCCATCGTGGCGAAAACGCTGGAGCTGCAACAGGGCAAGGTGCAGTGGACGGCAAGCCCGCGCTCGGACTTTCCCAACCTCGATCCCGTTTCAGCCTATGTCATGACGCCCGGCTTGTGCCTCGCCTTCCGCGGCACCGGCGGCGAGATGCTTCAGCGCTTCTGTAGCGGCGCGCCTGTCACGGAGGACCCGCCGCCGCAGATCTTCGCGGCGTTCTATCACAGCCTGTTCGACCCTGGTCGCGAGGCGGCACGGCCCGTGATCGTGCGCGGCACGAAACTCGGCGAGGTCGTGGTCTCGGTCGACCCGGCCGTGCAGACGGCGGAGGCCTGGCACGAGGCCGGCCGCCTGATGCTCGCGCTTGCAATCGCGCTGCCGCTGTTGTGCGTCCTGGTCTACGCCGCGCTGGCGCGCGCGCTGCGCCCGACGCGTATGATCCGCGGCGGCCTCGAGCGCGTCGCCGCTGGCGACCTCAGCGCGCGGCTGCCGCCATTCGACCTTGCCGAGCTCTCCGCAGTTCGCGACGTCTTCAACCATCTCGCCGAGAGCCTCGACACCGCGCTGGCCGAGCGCGCCGAGCTGACCCGGAAACTGATCGCGCTCCAGGATGAGGAGCGCCGCCATCTCGCCCGCGAGCTGCACGACGAATTCGGCCAATCGCTGGCCGCGATCCGCGCGCTCGCCTCCTCCGCCCGCCAGACTGCCGCACAGGAATGCCCGTCCTTGCTTGGCGAATGCGACGGCATCGCGCGAACCGCGTCAGGGATGATGGAGACGCTGCGCGGCGCGCTGTTCCGCCTTCGTCCGCCCGATGTCGAGGAGCTCGGACTCGTTGCCAGTCTCGAAGGTCTCGTTGCCGGCTGGAATGGCCGCAGCCGTGGCGAGACCCGCTTTGCGATCCGTTTCGACGGCACGTTCGAGACCATGCCGGCGACGATCAGCGCCAACCTTTATCGCATCGTGCAGGAAGCGCTCACCAATGCCGCCAAGCATGCCGGCGCCACTAAGGTGAATCTCGAACTGGCCATGCATGCCGACGAGATCGCGCTCGCCATCGACGATGACGGGCGCTCGACCGAGCCCGCCGCGAAATCGGGCATGGGCCTGCTCGGCATGCGCGAGCGGGTCGCAGCCCTGCGCGGCCGGCTGAGCTTTGAGGCGAGTCCCAACGGCGGCTCCGCGCTGCGCGTCGTGATTCCGCTCACGGCCGCCACTGCACAGGCGCTGGAGCACGCGGCATGACGGCTACGATCCTGCTGGTCGACGACCATTCGGTGGTCCGCGAGGGCTATCGCTCCGTGCTGCAGAAACAGCCGGGCCTGCGCGTCATCGCCGAAGCGGGCGACGGAGCGGAGGCCTATCGCCTGTTCAAGTCCGAGGCGCCCGACCTCGTCATCATGGATCTCAGCATGCCCGGCATCGGCGGCGTCGAGGCCGTCAGGCGGATCAGGCAATGGGACAAGGCCGCAAAGATCCTCGTCTTCACCATGCACGAGAATGCGGGATTTGCCGTCCAGGCGATCCGCGCCGGCGCGCGAGGCTACGTCACCAAGACCAGTCCCCCGGAGACGCTGGTCCGCGCCGTGATGGACGTGCTCGCCGGCAAGATCGCGATCAGCCCCGACATCGACCACGAGCTGGCGCTGAGCCGGATCAGCGGCGAGAACTCGGCCGCTGATGTGCTCACCCCGCGCGAGTTCGAGGTGCTGCGGCTGCTGCTCGCCGAGAACACGACGGAGGAGATCGCCGAGACCTTGCACGTCAGCCCGAAGACGGTGGCGAATCTGCACTCGCTGATCAAGGACAAGCTCGGCGTCGGCTCCGACATCGAGCTGGTCCGATTAGCGTTGCGGCAAGGGATATTGACGGAGCCCGATCTCGGCGAGGCCTGAACGCCCGCGCAAATCATTCGCGCGCGACGACGGAGTCTAGCCAGGCGCAGTTCAGCGGCGGCACCCGCGGATCCGGAACGCGCACGCCGCGTGCCGCCGCATCCATCCGCATGTCGCGCAGCCGCTTGCGCTGCTCTTCCGGCATGTTGAGCCGTTCATGGCCCCACAGCGACGGGCCGTCAAAGGTCTCGTGCGGCTGCCAGGTCTGGGGATCGATGACGCGCCCGCCCCAGCCATATTCGATGAAGAATCCGGACGGCGTGTTCACATAGAACGAGGTCATGTGATCGTTGGTGTGCCGGCCCAGCGTGTAGGCGATGCGTCCGTCGTCCATCTGCGCGAGGTCGTAGCCCTGCCCGACATCGTCGAGGCTGCCGAGCTCGACCATGAAATGATGCAGCGCCTTGCGTCCCGAGCCGACCATCGCAAAGGAATGGTGGCGGCCATTGACGTGGAAGAAATAGAGGCCGTAAGGCTTCAGCCCGAAATCGGAGACGTGGAAGCCGAGCACGTCACGATAGAATGGCAGCAGTGGCTCGACATCCTCGACGTTGAGCACGACGTGCCCCATGCCCAGCGCGCCGGTGCGGAAGCCCGAGATCGGGCGTCCCGGCTTGAACGGCCCGCTTGCAAGCTCCGGCTTGCAGAAAGCCTCCAGCCGGTTACCGGCCGGATCGGCGAACGCGATCAGCTCGGCGACATGTCGCTCGTCGGCGAGCGCACGTGAACCACGCGTGACCTTGACGCCGTGGCTTTCCAGTCGGCCTGCCAGCTGATCGAGCTCCGCGGTCGATAAGACTTCCCAGCCCATCACCGCGAGACCGGCGTCGCTGCTGCCATCGACGATCAGGCGCTGCTTGCGATCGTCCATACGGAAGGCACGCATCTTGCCGCCGCGGTCGACCTGCTGCATGCCGAGCAGCCCGGTTGCCATCTGGCCCCACTGGTCGAGCTGCGACGAATTGATGCCGATATAGCCGAGCGCGGTGATTTCCATCGAATTCCTCCCGAGAGCATCGTGCTTGCCGCATCGCGGCGAACTTGATACCGGCCGCGCGCGACCCTACGGTGGCGTCACGCAATCGCTTCGCGTTCGCAAAGACGATAATCACGCCGCGATCTGCCACAAGGGAGGAAATACGAAGTGTCCAAGGAGCGGACGCGGAACGGCCAGCCGCGGCAGTCGGAGGGCGTCCGGGCCTTCAAGCGCGGGCTGGACGTGCTGCAGGAGGTCAACCGCTCCGGCGGCATCCGCGCCGGCGACGTCGCCCGCGCGCTCGACCTGCCCCGGCCGACCGTCTACCGCCTGCTCGAAACGCTGGAGGAACTCGGCTATGTCGCCCGTAGCGCCAGCGACGACCGCTTTCGCGTGACCCGGCTCGCGCTCAGTCTCGGCGATGGCTATGACCCAGGCGTGGTGATCTGCCAAGCGGCCGCGCCCTATCTCGCCGAGCTCAGCAAGACCCTGGTCTGGCCGGTCGACCTCTCGACTTATGAAAACGCCGCGATGGTGGTGCAGGAGACCACGCATTCGCGCAGTCCGCTCTCGATCGACCGCGGCATGATCGGCAAGCGCCTGCCGATGCTGCGGACCTCCGCAGGCCGCGCCTACCTCGCCGCCTGCCCTGTGCGCGAGCGTGATCTCATCATCAGCCATCTGCGCCGTATCGACGAGGCAGATGACCGCCCCTTCCTCGACCAGGGCCGCCTTGACCGGATGATCGCCGAGACGCAAGCGCGGGGTTACGCGATCCGCAGCGAGGGCGAATACAATCCCAAGACCGCCTCGATCGCCGTCCCTATCGTACGCAATGGCGCCGTCTACGGCTGCATCTCCATCATCTGGATCCGCTCGGCACTTGGGATCGAGGAAGCGAAGGCGCAGTTCGCCAAGCAGCTTCAGGAGACGGCCGCGGCCATTCCGGTCGAAGCGTAGCGTGGCCTGATTGGCCTTTTTTACGCGGGCGTCTCCACGCCGTCATGTCCGGGCTCGACCCGGGCATCCATGTCTTTCGTGCAACGCCGCAAGGCGTGGATGGCCGGGCCTTCGCCTCGCCGAAGCGGCTTCGGCCGCGCAGGCAGGACAAGCCCTGCCATGACGGAGTCCGTCCGCTGGGCGGACAGTTCGGCCGACGCCGTTGAACGGGTGCCACCGCCTGGGGAAGAGATAGCCCCATGCAAGATAAATCCGCACCCGAAGGGTTTGATGTCGTGATCGTCGGCCGTGGCCCGGTCGGCGCCACGCTTGCCAATCTGCTCGGCCTCTGCGGATTGCGGACGCTGGTGCTGGAGCGTGAGGCACGGACCTATCATCTGCCGCGCGCGGTGCATTTCGACGACGAATGCATGCGCGTGTTCCAGACCATTGGCCTTTCCGACGCGATCCTGCCGCAAGTGACCCTCAGCCCCGGCATGCTGTTCCTCGATGCCGACGGCAAGATGCTGCTGGACTGGTCGCGGCCGCAGACGCTGACGCCGATGGGCTGGAATCTCAGCTATCGCTTCCATCAGCCCGACCTGGAAGACGTGCTGGTCAGTGGCCTCGCGCGCTGGCCGCACGTCAGCCTGCGCAGCCGCTGCGACGTCTTCGCGCTGGATCAGGACGAGAGCGGCGTGCGCGTCCGCTACGAGGATCTCTCCAACGGCAAGCTCAGCGAGGTCCGCGCCGGCTATGTGATCGGCTGCGACGGGGCGCGGTCTCTGGTCCGCCGCTTCATCGGCTCCGGCATGGACGATCTCGGCTTCCATGAGCGCTGGCTTGTGGTCGACGTCCTGCTCAAGCGGGCGCGCGACGATCTCGGCGATTACAGCCTCCAGCACTGCGATCCCAGGCGGCCGGCCACCTATGTTCGCGGCACCGGCACGCGGCGGCGCTGGGAGATCACCATTCACCCGGGCGAGGATTCGAACGACGTCGCGCAGCCGGCAAAGGTCTGGGAGCTGCTGTCGCGCTGGATCGCGCCTGAGGACGCCGAGCTCGAACGCGCCGCGGTCTACACCTTTCACTCCGCCATCGCGCAGCAATGGCGGAGCGGCCGGCTGCTGCTCGCCGGCGATTCCGCACACCAGACCCCGCCCTTCCTCGGCCAGGGCATGTGCGCCGGCATTCGCGATGCCGCCAACCTTGCCTGGAAGCTCGCGAGCGTCATTCGTGGCGACGCGAGCGCCGATATCCTCGACACCTATCAGAGCGAACGGCTGCCGCATGTTCGCGAGTTCATCGAGCTCGCCATTCGCCTTGGCGGCGTCATCAACACCAAGGCGATCGAAGCAGGCCTCGCCGCCGGGCAGGCGCGGGAGAATGCGCCCGTCAAACTCGAGGTCAAAAAGCCCCTGCTCGGCCCCGGGCTCACGCTCGGCGACCTGCCACTCGCTGGACATCTTGCGCCGCAGTTCGTGCTGAAGGACGGCAGCCGTGGCGACGACCGGATCGGCTACGGCGACGTGCTGCTTGTGGAGAGCGCAGCAGGTCCCGCTCTTTCACAAGCCGGAGTCAAAATCCTGACCAGCGATGATGCCGAAGACATCGGACCGTGGCTGCGCGAGCACGGCATCATTGCCGCGCTGGTTCGTCCCGACCGCTACATCGGCGGCACCGCTCGCAACGATGCCGAGCTCGATCGGCTCATCGCCGCCATCTTCCATCAAACCCAAGTGCCGTCCGCGGCCTGACCGAACATCTTTCGAGGATACTCCATGAAGCTGCTCTCTTTCATCGCCGACGGTCGAGCCTCCTTCGGGGCCGTCAAGGACAACGGCATCGTCGATCTCGGCTGGCGCATGGCGCCCTGCACCACGCTGCGGCAGTTGCTAGAAGCTGATCGCGTGGCCGAAGCGGCAAAGCTGGTTGCGTCCACCGCGCCCGATCATCGGCTCGACACCATCAGCTTCGCGCCCGTGATCCCCGATCCCGGCAAGATCATCTGCGTCGGCCTCAACTATCGCGACCATGTCGCCGAAACGGGGCGCACCGTCACCGAGAAGCCCGCGCTGTTCGTCCGCTTTCCGTGCAGCCAGGTGGGCCATCTCCAGCCCATCGTGAAACCTGATGTGAGCGACGATTTCGACTATGAGGGCGAGCTTGCGCTCGTGATCGGCAAAGGCGGCCGCCACATTCCCGCAAGCCGCGCGCTTGACCACATCGCCGGCTATGCCTGCTACAACGAGGGCAGCATCCGCGACTGGCAGCGCCACACCAGCCAGTTCCTTTCCGGCAAGACCTTTGCGGAGAGCGGCAGCTTTGGCCCGTGGCTGGTGACGGCCGACGAAATTCCGGACCCATCGAAGCTCACGCTTCAGACGCGCCTTAACGGCAACGTCGTGCAGAACACGACGACCGATCTCCTGATCACGGGCGTCCCCGAGCTCATCGCCTACATCTCGACGATCTGCCCGCTCGTTCCCGGCGACGTCATCGTAACAGGGACGCCCGGCGGCGTCGGCGCCAAACGCACGCCGCCATTGTGGATGCGCCCCGGCGACACCGTCGAGGTCGAAATCTCCGGCATCGGCATCCTGCGCAACAAGGTCATCGCCGAGGCCGCCTGAAACGAGACGATCCCGAAAAAGGGACGCATCCGGCACCGAAGGGAGGGAAACAACATGCATGGCTTCGCGCGCGTTTTCGTCGTGACGGCAGTTATCCTGGCAAGCACAGCCGTCCAGGCCCAGGTCTCGGACGACGAGGTCAAGATCGGCGTGTTGTCGGATATGACCGGGCCCTCTTCGACACCAACCGGTCAGGGCTCCGTGACGGCGGCTCAAATGGCGATCGACGATTTCGGCGGAAGCGTGTTGGGCAAGCCGATCAAGCTGATCGTCGGAGACCATCAGATCAAGCCCGATATCGGCGCCGCCATTGCGCGGCGATGGTATGACACCGAACAGGTCGACCTCATCGTCGATGTGCCGGTGTCGGCGGTAGGGCTCGCCGTGCAGACAGTCGCGAGCGACAGGAAGAAGCTGCTCATCGTCACTGCGACCGGAACGGCGGACTTTCACGGCAAGTTCTGTTCGCCCTACACCATGCAATGGGTGTTCGATACGCATGCGCTCGCCGTCGGCACGGCCCAGGAAGTGGTCAAGCGCGGTGGCGATGCCTGGTACTTCCTCACCGACGATATCGCGTTCGGCCATGCGCTGGAGCGTGACGCCACCGAGGTGATCAAGCGCGAGGGCGGCAAGGTGCTCGGCTCGGCCCGGCCTCCGTTTGGTACGACCGACATGTCGTCTTTCGTGCTTCAGGCGCAAGCCTCGAAAGCGAAGATCATCGGCATCGCCGGCGGCCCACCGAACAACGTGAACGAGATCAAGACCGGCGGTGAGTTCGGCCTGTTTCAAGGTGGACAGCAGATGGCAGCCCTGCTGGCGCTGATCACCGACATCGACGCGCTTGGATCGCAGAGCGCGCAAGGCCTGCTGCTGACCACCGCCTTCTACTGGGACATGGACGAGCAGACGCGCGCGTGGTCGAAGCGCTTCTTCGGAAAAATGCAGCGCATGCCCACGATGTGGCAAGCGGGCGTCTATTCCGCGGTCACCCACTATCTCAACGCCGTCAAGGCAGCCGGGACCGACGATCCGCTTCGGGTGGCGAGCAGGATGCGCGACACGCCGATCGACGACTTCTTCGCGCATGGCGGCAAGCTCCGCGCCGACGGCCTCATGGTGCATGATCTCTGGCTTGCTCAGGTCAAAACGCCCGCAGAATCCAAATATCCCTGGGACTACTACAAGATCCTGACACCGATTCCCGGCGAGCAGGCCTTTGGGCCCGAAGATCCGACCTGCAAGCACGTCAACTAAAGCCTCTGCGAAACCGCGCGCTCATCGTCGCGACGATGGCGGTGCACACGCCTAAATCAAAATCGGGAAACGCCATGACCACCAACCGAACGACGTCCCTCACGACGCTGCTCCTCACACTCATGCTCGCTGGCCCCGCTGCGCGCGCCGAGATCACGGGCGACGCCATCCGCATCGGCGTGCTCACCGACATGAACGGCATTTTCGCAACCGCGATGGGCCCAGGCTCGGTCGAGGCGGCGCGGATGGCGGCGGAGGAGTTCGGCGGCAAGATCAACGGCAAGCCGATCGAGATCTTGCAGGCGGACCACCAGAACAAGCCTGACCTCGCGGCCTCGCTCGCCCGCAAATGGTTCAGCGACGGGGTGCAGGCGATCGCCGATGGTGGCAGCTCGGGCGCGGCGCTCGCCGTGCAGGAACTGGTGCGCGGCAATGGCAAGATCTTCCTGGTGTCCGGCGCCGGCGCCAACCAGCTCACCGATGAGGCCTGCGCGCCTTCGAGCGTGCAATGGACCCAGGACGCCTATTCGACGGCAACCGCCGTCGTCTCCGGCGTCATGCAGACCAGCAAGGAGCCGTGGTTCTTCATCACCGGCGACTACGCGTTCGGTCATTCGATCGAGGCAACTGCACGCGATCGTCTCACTGCCCTCGGCGGCAAGGTCGCCGGCAGCGTCAAGGCCCAGCTCGGCACGCCCGATTACTCATCGTTCCTGCTGCAGGCGCAGTCCTCGGGCGCCAAGATCCTCGCGATCAACGTCGCCGGCGACAACGCCACTGCGATCAAGCAGGCGGAGGAATTCGGCCTCGCCGATCAAGGCATCAAGATCGTGCCGATGTCGTTCCAGAACGTCGACATCGAGGCGGTCGGTCTCAAGGCCACGCGCGGCGATCTCATCGTCACCTCGTTCTTCGAGGACCTCTCGCCGGCTGCGCGAAAATTCTCCGATGCGTTCTATGCCCGCCGCAAGGCGATGCCGTCACAGATCCAGGCCGGCGTCTATTCCGCCGTGCGCCACTATCTGCAGGCCGTGAAGGACACCGACTCCGACGACAGCGCGACCGTGATGGCCAAGATGAAGGCGACGCCGGTGTCGGATGCCTACACGACGAACGGCCGCATCCGCGAGGACCAGCGCATGGTGCACGATCTCTATCTGGTGCAGGTCAAGACGCCGGCGGAATCCAAGGGCCCGTGGGACTTCGTCAAGCTGGTCGCGACCATTCCGCCCGACCAGGCCTTCCGCCCGCTCGACCGCAGCAAGTGCGGCCTGGTCGGCAAGTAGACAAAGCGCTTTCGAGCGAAGTGGGCGCCGGTTCGCGTTAAGAAAACGCGTCAAACAAAGAGTCTCAGGCGAGATACAGCGTGAGATAACCTTCCATCGCATAGAGCGCGCAGAGCGCGAGGCTCGACCACACGGCAGCGCTGAAATACAGGAACATCCAGGTCAGCTCGCCCTTCCAATGCGCGATGTCGTGGGTCACCACCCACCGCGTCGCGACGTCGTGCAGGCCCTCGAGGAAGCCGAGGAATTTGTTGCCCTCTTCATGCCCTGCCCGCCAGCGGCTGAGATACATCGGCACGTCGACGGTGACGAGGAAGGCGAGGAAACAGGCGATGCCGACGATGCCTGACATCAGCGCCCAGCGCACCACGCCCTGAAATTCCGGCATCAGGCGGCACAGCGCGATGCCGGCGAGGAAGAAGGTCACCGCCCACAGCGAGTTCTCGATCGCGTTGTAGAGGAAGTTGGTGGTGACCACGGCGTACCAGGAGAAGCACTCCGCGATGATGATGATGGGCACGATCACCAGCGCGATGTTCACCGCGGTCTCCGCGCCGGTCATCTTGCCGAGCTGGTGCAGGATGATCGCCCATTGCGCGACGAAGCAGAGCTCGGCCACGGTCGCAACGGTGCGGCCGATGAAGACGCTGGAGAGCCAGGTGTCAAACAGGCAGATGCGCTGCACATCGGCGCGCGGCAGCACGGAGCGGAAGGCGCAGCCGAATACATAGCCCGCGCACAACAGGAACATCAGGCCAATGTCCGAGCCTCCGCCGACGCTGCCGGCCACGCTCGGATAGAACTCGCGGTACAGCATGAACCAGACGAGAATGTTGGCCGCACTGACAAGCGTCAGGGACCCCCACCACCACGCGAGGGGATTTGACCGCGCCTGCCACTGCAACATGATGAGCTCCGCTGTAGCCGAGATGACATCCAACGGTAGCAATTCTGTCATAAATCTGAAGCACGGCGCGACAAAAATCTGCGTGACGCCACTGTCGTAATTCGACCGCGCGCTGCCATAATTGCTAGGGCGATAGCTCTCCCTGCTCCCTTCCAAGTTTAGTCCGGGACCCTTCTTCGAAGGGCCCTGGACTCACGCGGGCGTCCTACTTCTTCAGGCCGCCGACATGGGCCGCGAGCTTGTCCAGCGTCTGGTAGCCGTATTCGACGGCGCCGAAGCCGATCGTGTGGTCGCGCTGCTCGGTGCTTGCGAACAGCTGCCGCATCATCAGCACGGTCTTGCCGTTGGCCTGCTCGGCAAAAGTAACCGTAAAGCGGAACATATTGGGATCCTCGTCCTGGTCGGCGCCATGGTCCATCTCGATCAGCTTCGGCCGCTCGATGCGGCGGAAGCGCATGCGGTTCGGATAGACGGTGCCGTCGGGGCCGATCATGTTGAAGCGCCAGACGCCTCCTACGCGCACGTCGATCTCGAAGGTCTCGATCTTGAATCCCTTCGGCCCGAACCATTGCGGCAGGTGTTTTGGGTCGGACCACGCCTCGAACACCAGATCGCGCGGCGCGTCGATCACGCGCGACATCACGATCTCGCGGTCCATCGACCATTGCGACAGGGCAGCATTGGCAGCATTCGTCATTACTCTGTACCTTTCCGTTTGCTTGGCTTGTTGGTTGTCTTCTCTGTCGTCTTGGACGGCCGCTTGGCAGCCGCCCTCTCCTTCTTGAGCTTCATCACATAGGCCTCGAAGCGATCGAGCCGCGTCTCCCAGATCGCGCGCTGGTGCTGGAACCAGTCTTCCGCGCTGAGGAGCGCGTCGGGGCTGAGGCGGCAGGTGCGCACGCGGCCGGACTTCTCCGACTGCACGAGCCCGCTCAGCTCCAGCACGTGGATGTGCTTCATGAAGCTCGGCAGCGCCATCTCGAATGGCTCGGCGAGCTCGCCGACCGAGGCCTCGCCGGCGCACAGCCGCATCACGATCGCCCGCCGCGTCGGATCGGCAAGCGCTGCGAAGACATGGTCGAGCTGGGACAATTGGTTAGCCATGAAGCTAACTATAGTCGCACCGCGATTCGGTGTCAATGATTGTTAGCTAGAAAGCTAAGTATAAATTCGACGGCGCCAGACATGGAACCGACAACGCGCAATCGTGAATTGGGATGCTCGCCTCTGCCCGCTAAATTGGTCCACGGGGGCGCATCGCATTTTCAGTCAGAGCACGTGCCGCCTGTTGACAATCCACCCCACATCACCCGGCGATCCCTCGCCCGCGCTGCGCTTATTCCTCTCGCGGCAGCGTTCGCCGGATCGCGCCGCGCCGCGGCGGATTCGGACATGATCGCGCAGATGCGCGACATCGTGGCTGGCGAGCTCGCGCCGACTGCGACACCGGAGCATCCGGGCGGCCTCGCCGCCGCCCTCTATGCCGGCCGTCATGTCGAATTCTTCAACTACGGCTTTGCGGACGAGGCCAGTAAACGGCCGGTGACGCCGGACACGCTGTTCAATCTCGCCTCTCTGAGAAAGCCGTTCGAGGCGACGCTGGTGGCGTCAGGCACGCTCCGCGGCGAGCTCAAGCTCGACGATCCCCTGCCGAAATATCTGCCGGAGCTGAGCGGCGCCTACGTCCGCAACGTCACCGTCGGCGAGCTCGCCACGCACACATCGGGATTGCTGCTGCCGACCGATCACCCGCCTTGGCCGAACGATTCCTACTCCCAGGCGCAATTCATCGACATGCTCAACGCCTTCGCGCCGCCCGTGGGCGTCGTGCCTGGCAAGCAGCGCATCTACAGCCATGCCGGCTACGTGCTGCTCCAGCTCGTGCTCGAGCGCTGTTATCGCGCGCCGATCGCAAAGTTGATCGAAAGCCGCGTCCTCACGCCGCTCGGCATGCATGCCACATCGGCTCCCGAACGCGGACCGGACAACCGCGCGATCATGGATGCGGCGACGCTGCGGCGCGTCGCGCAGGGCTATTCCGACCAGGGCAGCACGATCGGCCCGATCGGAGGCCAGCAGAGCTATTTCGACTTCCCCGGCACTGGCCAGATGTTCTCGTCCGCGCGAGACCTTGCGACATTCGTGTCGGCCTGCGTCGACGGCCGCGCGATCGACCCGCATTTGCGCGAGGCGCTGCGGATGACGCAGCGTGAGAGCTTTCGCACCGACCAGACGTTCGGACAGGCCTCGTTCGGTCAAGCGATGGCCTGGGAGACTGTGCATCTCGATGGCCTCACTGTTGTCGACAAGCCGGGCGGCCTCAACAACGCCTCCGGCTATATCGGCCTGGTGCCGTCACGCCGGATCGGCATCGTGCTGCTCGCCAATCGCGGCGAATATCCGCACGAGATCGCCCGCTACAGGATTTTGCCCGCGCTGGCGCACCTGCTGACCGCACACAGCTGAGGCGCGGAGGAACGCTATTCGAATTTGGCCGCCCTCAAACCGAGCGCGTCAGCCCGCCATCGACGCGGATGTTCTGGCCGGTGATATAGGCGGCGCCGTCGGAGGCGAGGAAGGAGATCGTCGCCGCGATCTCCTCGACCTTGCCGTAGCGCTTCAGCGGCACGCTGTCGCGGCGCGCCTCCGTCTGCGGCAGGCTGTCGATCCAGCCCGGCAGCACATTGTTCATGCGGATGTTGTCTGCCGCATGGGTGTCGGTGAAGATCTTTGTGAAGGCGGCGAGGCCGGCGCGGAACACTGCCGAGGTCGGGAACATCGCGCTCGGCTCGAACGCCCAGGCGGTCGAGATGTTGATGATGGCACCGCCCTTCTGCGCCTGCATCACCGGCGTCACCAGCCTGACCGGACGGATCACGTTGAGCAAATAGGTGTCGAGGCCGAGATGCCACTGCTCGTCGGTAATTTCGGTGATGGCCGCGCGCGGGCCGTGGCCGGCGCTGTTGACGAGCACGTCGATCCGCCCCCACTTTGCCAGCGCACCGTCGACGAGGCGCTTCAGATCGTCATTGGACTTGTTGGAGCCGGTGACGCCCAAACCGCCGAGCTCGGCCGCAAGCGCCTCGCCCTTGCCGGAGGACGACAGGATCCCGACGCGAAAGCCGTCGGCGGCGAGCCGCCACGCAGCCCCTGCCCCCATGCCGCTGCCGCCCGCGGTTACGAGTGCGACCTTCTCTGCTGCCATGACCAGATATCCCTGTGATAGCGTTGAGGCGAGCCCAAGGAGTCCGACAAGGTTCAGTCTGCCAAGGTTCAGCCTGTTATCGCGCCTTCTACAGCCAGACTTGCCCACAGGTCCATTGCCACGAGGCACCACGACATGAGCGATTTGCAGATCCGCAATTTACGGCCAGAGGAGATCTCCATCGCGATCGACTGGGCCGCGGCTGAGGGCTGGAATCCCGGCCTGCGGGATGCCGCCTGCTTCGCGATTCCCGACGCGAAAGGCTTCTTCGTCGGCGAGATCGACGGCGAGCCGGTCGCGACCGTCTCCTGCGTCACCTACGACGATCGTTTCGCCTTCCTCGGCTTCTACATCGTGCGCGCAGGCTTTCGTGGCAGAGGCCACGGCCTGCGCATCTGGAACGCTGCAATCGCACATGCCGGCTCGCGCGTGATCGGGCTCGACGGCGTCGTAGCGCAGCAGGACAATTACAAGAAGTCCGGCTTCCAGCTGGCTTACGCCAACATCCGCTACGGCGGCGCCGTCACCGCGCCACCAAATCCGCCCGCCGAGATTGTTGCGCTCGACACGATCCCGTTTGCCCTTGTGCAAGCCGACGACGCCACCGTTTTCCCTGCCCCGCGCGAGGCCTTCTTGCGCGCCTGGATCAACACGCCGGGACACGTTGGCCGCGCACTGTTGTGCGACGGCAAGCTTGCCGCGTGGGGCGTGATCCGTCCCTGTCGAATCGGCCGCAAGATCGGCCCGATGGTAGCCGACGACCGCGCCGCGGCGGAGGCCGTATTGCAGGCTTTGCTGGCGAGCCCCGGCAGCAACGAGATTGTGCTCGACATCCCCGCCATGAACCGCGATGCTATCGCGGTTGCGGAATCCCTCGGGCTGAAGCCGACATTCGAAACGGCGCGAATGTACACTGGACCGATCGCATCATTGCGGCTCGACCGCGTGTTCGGCGTAACCAGCTTTGAACTGGGCTAATAGCGACTTTGAATTCGGCCCTGCGCCGGCTTGAAATTTGTAATCTGTTTCACGTCACCGCTGCGAAGCAGCGTGTATCAGTATTCGATCCGCCGAATTTGCCGGACGGTTCGAACGTCATTTTTCTGCCTATCGATATTTTATGCGAGAGGATTTCATGACGGAAGCCAAAAGCAAGACTCGCCTTTCCGAACAAACGGGCGATGACACGCAGCGCCTCGGCGTCGCTGCCGCGTTGGTGCTTGCCGTTGTAACGGCGCTCGGGCTGCACGCGCTCGCCTCGGCGCCTGCGATGCGCGAGGCCGCCCAGGCGGACCTCGCGCGCCTCATCGCCGATGAAGATCGGGATGTCTGCGGTCAGTTCGGACTGCGCCCGGGGACATCAGCGTTTGTGGCCTGCAGCCGCGAGCTTGCGAATGTCAGGCGGAAACAGTCCGACCGCGACCAAGCCGCCGCGGCAGGCATTCTGTAGTGAGCCGCGAATGCAGCGCCCTGCTCAGTAGCAACGCATGATGTTGACGATGTGCTCGCCGCCACCGCGGCCGGGCACCGTCACCTGCTCGGTCGGACAGCTCGAGACATAGGGCCGGTCGGACGGCACGACGTTCGGCGGGAAGCGATGGGCCCAGTCCCAGGGAACGTCGTAGGTGTAGGTATAGCGAACGTCGTTGGTGACAGGCTGCCCGGCATCAACGAACGGCTCGGCATAGCTCGCGCCGTCGTAGAAGAACCCGCCGCCGCCCGGCCAATAGACCCAGGGATTGTTGAAGCGATTGCTGCGGCCGCGGAACCGTGCGCCCGGCGCGATCGGCGCATGTACTGCGGCGGGCGGCGCAGCCGCGGCCACCATGCCCTGCGTGGCGGCGCCGGCCGGTCGTGCAACACCATCGCTGAGGCTAAGGAGCAGCGCAGCTGCGCTGAGCGAGGCGAGCAACGCCCCTTGTGATCTGGACATCATGATACGCACCAACTCGTTTGGCTTCGCGGATAGCGGCTCCCCACCGCACGCTAGGCCGGGCTGTCGCCCAGCCGCAAACGTATAATTAATTATTGGTTAAGGCACGCACTTAACACGGAACCGGCTGCGGCAGTACGTCGGGGATTCCGCCCGAGTTTCAAACACTTCGTTCCCCGGAACGCCGCCTCATGACCTGTTGATCGCAGTTGATCGCATGGACCCGACAGGCTCGGAACGCTCCCGCATTGCAGCAGTTGGCTCCCGACACAAGGAGCATCTCATATGCAGAACAAGTCAAAACTCCTCTGCCTGATCACGGCATCCCTGGTCGCGGGCACCACGGCCGCGTCGGCACAGGGCTACGATTGGAACGGGCCGCGTGTGGGCTGGGATCGCACCGCCCCCGCCTATGAGCCGGTTCAGCCGCGCGCCTATTATCCTGATGTCGCGGGCCCGTACGGGGCCTATAACGGCACCAATCATCCGACGCCGAGCTCGACGCAGGGCGATGTCGGCCCCGACGGCAACAACAACGGCACGCTGAGCGGCCCCTATCGCTGGTAGCAGCCACGATTTCATGTCCCGGACCCGCCGCTTCCCTGAGCGGCGGGTCTTCATTTAGTGACCATAGCCCTTGCGTTGCCTGACGGGCAAAACACGCGAAAGATGGGTCAATTCCCCACCCCAAAACATATTCCACTTTACCGAAATTCGGAAATATCGCATGTGTCGTGGCGACCCGGCCCAAGGAAGAGGGGCGTATCGCGATCGTCACGACGCGGGCCGGGCGGCGGTGGACGCTAGTCACATCGGCGCGAAGGGCTTTGCAGGGCGGGCAACCGTGAGCGAGGCCGCCGCGCAAACGACCGGTGTGACTGCGTACGGCAAAATCGTGTGGTCCTGGCGCCCGGAGCCTGTGCGCCAAGTCTCGCGGTGATGTGCAATGTCCAACCGGATGCGCACATCGGTCATCTACGAGACGACGGGGGCAATAGTGCATCGCTCCCCGGGGAGATCGCGACATAAGCCGTCAAACCACTGCGCAGGGAAGGCCGGATGTTTCGGCTTCACCTGTATGCCGCTGTGCAGCCTCTTGTAGCGCAACCATCGCACAGTGGACCGCGGGTGCCAGCCGGGCACCCGGCCTTCCCTGCGCCCTCTTTCAGATGAGGGTGAGGCAACGGACAAAACTCGGGCGAGATGAGCCGCGAGAATGCGATGGTGCGTCTGAGAGGAAGATGTAAACAATGAGCGATGCCGATGCAGCTTGCTCCGTCATTGCGAGCGCAGCGAAGCAATCCAGAGTCTTTCCGCGGTGACAGTCTGGATTGCTTCGCTGCGCTCGCAATGACGAATCCGTGGATGCCTCCTCGCCCCCCCCCGTCACTTCTGCATGCCGATCGGGTCTTGTAACAAAACCGTCATACAGCAAAACTAAACGATGGCCGGGGGCCGCGGTTCGGCGGCCAAGCCGCCTCACCGTTAGGAGATTTCGATGCGCCGTTCACTGGTGTTGCTGTCAGCCGGGCTGACAGTGCTATCCACCGGATTTGCCTCCGCCGAAAACAACACGCCCCGCAACCTGATCCTGTTCATTCCCGACGGGCTGCGGGCGCTGAAGATCACCTCCGAGACCGCGCCGGCGATGGCCGAGGTCCGCGACAAGGGCGTCAACTTCAAGAACTCGCATTCGCTGTTCCCGACTTTCACCATGGCCAACGGCTCGGCGATGTCGACCGGCCATTATCTCGGCGACACCGGCGTGTTCTCCAACACGATCTGGACCAACTACACGTCGGTGCCCGCCGGCGACACCGTGGTCCCCTTCATCGAGAACGACGCCGTGCTCGGCGACATCGACGAGCATTTCAAGGGCGACTATCTGAACGAAGAGACCGTTTTGAAGATGGCCCGCGACAAGGGCCTGAGCACGGCGACGATCGGCAAGGTCGGCCCGGCCTACCAGTTCGACCACACCGACCATCCGGAGAAGGCCGGCCAGCATTCGATCGTGGTCGACGATTCCACCGGCGGCAAGAACGGCGTCGCCCTGTCGGACGAGGTCAAGGACGCGCTGACCAAAGCCGGCCTTCCCCTCGCCGCTCCGACGCGCGGCGACAATGCCAAGGCGGGCGACGCCAAGACGCCCGGCACCACGGTCGCCAACGTCACGCAACAGGCCTATTTCGCCGATGTTGCCACCAAGGTGGTGCTGCCGATGTTCAAGGCGCGCAACAAGCCGTTCGTGCTGGTGTTCTGGTCGCGCGATCCTGACGGCACCCAGCACAACCAGGGCGACAGCCTCAACCAGATCCTGCCGGGCATCAACGGCCCCAGCACGATGGCGAGCATCAAGAACGTCGACAACAACCTCGCCCAGATCCGCAAGGCGCTGGATGAGCTCGGGCTCGCTGCCAACACCAACATCATGATCCAGGCCGACCACGGCTTCTCGACCATCTCCAAGGAGAGCAAGACCAGCCCTTCGGCCAAGGTCAGCTACGACGACACGCCGAAGGACTTCCTGCCGATGGGCTTCGTCGCCCTCGATCTGGCCAAGGCGCTCGACCTGCCGCTGTTCGACCCGAACGACAAGAACGCGAAGGTCGAGGGCAACAAGCATCCGAAGGCCGGCAACGGCGTGCTCGGCAAGGATCCGACCAAGCCCGAGCTCGTTGTCGCCACCAATGGCGGTTCGGACCTGATCTACCTGCCGAACAAGGACAAGAAGCTGGCGGCGAAGACCGTCAGGGCGCTGCTGGAGCAGGACTACGTCTCGGGCCTGTTCGTCGACGACTCCCTTGGCCGCTTCCCCGGCACGCTGCCGCTGTCGAGCATCAATCTGCGCGGCAAGGCGGCGACGCCGACGCCGGCGATCGTGGTCAACTTCCGCTCCTATGCCAGCGAATGCGGCGAGGCGCCGACCAATTGCTCGGTGCAGGTGGCCGACACCGTGCTGCGCCAGGGCCAGGGCATGCATGGCAGCTTCAGCCGCGGCGACACCTACAACTTCATGGCTGCGATCGGACCGGACTTCAAAGCCGGCTTCGTCGACGAGCTGCCGGTCAGCAATGCCGACGTCGGCATGACCGCGGCCCAGCTCCTCGGCCTGCGCGGCTCCCACAACGGCGGTCTGGTCGGTCGGGTGATGTCGGAGGCGCTGCCCAATGGCGTTACGCCGAAGGCGTTCAAGGCCGTCGAGCGGTCCAGGAAGAAGTCCGAGAACGGCCTGGAGACCGTACTCAACGTCCAGCGCGTCGGCAGCCAGCGTTATTTCGACGCCGCCGGATTCCCCGGCCGTACGCTGGGCCTGGAGCCTGAGGCCGGCAAACAAAAAACGGCGGGGAAATAACCCCGCCGCTTGCTCTCGCGCCTCGCAAGGGGCGCGGGAAAATTTCGTTTCTTACATGCCGATGTCGAAGACATTGGGCAATTGGCCCGCCAGAGGCAGCGCGGTGGCGCCCACGAAGGTCGCCACCATCGCCATCAGGCGACGGTTGTTCTGGCGCTTGCCGCGCATCTGGCCGGCGATCCACTCCAGCATCTCGCTCTTGACCTTGGAGGCATAGGACGGCGCCCAGCTCTCGATGTCGGTGTCCTGCGCCAGCGCGACGCTACGCAGCGGCACCTTCAGGCCCGAAGCGCTCGCGGCATAATGGGCGACGGCCTTGGCCAGCAAATCGTCGAACCGGCCGCCATCGGCGCGTTCGGTCGCGGCCTCGTTGATCTCGAACAGCGCCTCAGCTTCGGCGCGGCTGACCGGCTGGTCGTTGACGGCCGCGGCCGTCAGGATCCGGGCGCACCAGGCGGCGTCATCGGCATCGATGGAGCGGGAAAAGTGCACCCGGCCCTTGGTGGTCGGACCTTCGCCCGTGATCACGCCGTCGCGCACGATGGAGAGCGCATGGGCCGCGGTATCGCGACAGGACGGTTCGAGGGACGAGGACTCCGCGGGCTTTTCAGCGGGCTTGGGCAGTGCGGCAGACATAGTTCACTTCCAGATTTCTTCTGATGGCCCAGCATTTTCATGCTGGGCGTAAAGGGGTGGTTAATGATTGGATATGGGGATCGCGACTTTTCTCAATGGTTGCCGATTAGTCGCTGCGAGGACCGTTTCGGTTCCGGAGAGCGTCGGGCGGGCGTGATGCGGGTCATAAAAGGCTTTATCGGGGCAATCGAGACCGTGAAGCCCCGGTGGAGGTGTGTTTCGCCGCAGGCGCCGCCGTAACAAAATTGTGCTGAGAAATCAGCCCTTCAGAGGAGGAATTCACATTTTACTTCAAGCAGTTCAGACGGCGTTCACTTGACGTCGGCAAGCCCCTATACTGGGCTTGACGTCCAGACGGTAATTTCCAAGCAGTTTCAACGCGATGAGGTCAAACCATGACACTTCCGATCGGCACCACCGCCCCCGACTTCGAAGCCGAGACCACTGAAGGGAAGATCAAGTTCCACGACTGGATCGGCAACAGCTGGGCCCTGCTGTTTTCGCACCCGAAGGACTTCACGCCGGTTTGCACGACCGAGCTCGGCGCTCTCGCCAAATTGAAACCGGAATTCGACAAGCGCGGCGTCAAGCTGATGGGCCTCTCGGTCGATCCGGTCGACCGCCACGCGAAGTGGTCGGAGGATATCAAGGAGACGCAAGGCGCCGCCCCGAACTATCCGATGATCGGCGACACCGACTACAACGTCTCGAAGCTCTACGGCATGCTGCCGGCCGCGATCTCAGGCGATCCCCTCGTCCGCACGGCCGCCGACAACCAGACTGTCCGCAACGTCTTCGTCATCGGGCCGGACAAGAAGATCAAGCTGGTGCTGGTCTATCCGATGACCACGGGCCGGAACTTCCAGGAGATCCTGCGCGTGATCGACTCGCTCCAGCTCACCGCCAAGCATCGCGTTGCGACGCCTTCCGACTGGAAGCAGGGCGAGGACGTGATCATCGCGGGCTCGGTTTCCAATGACGAGGCCAAGACGATCTACCCGCGAGGCTGGAAAGAACCGAAGCCCTATATCCGGATCGTGCCGCAGCCGAAATAAAGGCCGCTAACCGGTCACCCGATCCGCCACCAACAGACCCGCGGTCGACGAGACCGCGGTCACCATCGCGCCCCAGCCGACGTCGACGAACGCGACCGGCCAGCTCCAGTGCTTGAGCAGCGCCAGCGCGGTGAGATCGAACGTCGCATAGCAAAACAGCCCGAACAACACGCCGTAGAGCAACGTCGATTGCCAGGTCACGCCGGCTGATCCGCTGACGAAGATCAGAACGCCGACGACATAGAGAAGGTAGAACAGCACGGCGGGCACCGGCCTCAAATCACCGAGCATGTCGCCAACCTGCGCGGCGAAAAAGCCCTTGGCGACCAGACCCAGGAACAGGAAATCCAGCCCGGTCAGCACGATCAGGGTTGCGACATAGAGCACGGCGATGCGGTTCACTGACGGCCTCCCTGCCCGCGACGCGCGGTCGGTCTCACCATGCCGTCAGTTACGTCGCGGCGGGCCGATGGTTTCAGCCCGCTCCCGAGATCAAGCCGCCTGCACGCGATCGAGGAAGCTGTCGACCTCGGCCTTCAGATGCAGGCTCTCGCCCGACAGCGCCTGGGCGGAGGCAAACATCCGGCTCGAGGTCTCGCCGGTCTCGCTCGCGCCCTCGGCCGCTTGACGGACATTGACGGCGACGTCGGCGGTGCCCGAGGCCGCCGCGCGAACGCTGGCCGCGATGTTCTGGGTGGCGTTCCTCTGCTGCTCGACGGCACTCGAGATCGAGCTTGCGATGCCGCTGATGCGCTCGATCGTCTCCGTGATCGCCTTGATGGCGGTCACCGATTCCTCGGTCGCAAGCTGCATGCTGGCGATCTGGCTGGAAATCTCGTCGGTCGCCTTGGCGGTCTGGCCGGCGAGCGTCTTCACCTCCTGGGCCACCACCGCAAAGCCACGGCCGGCATCGCCGGCGCGGGCGGCCTCGATGGTCGCATTCAGTGCCAGCAGATTGGTCTGCTCGGCGATCGAGGTGATCAGCTTGACGACGTCCCCAATGCGGGAGCCTGCTTCGGAGAGCTGCGCGATGCGCTGATCGGTGGCCTCGGCCTGCTGCACCGCCTCTGCGGAGATCGCGTTGGATTCCTGCACTCTCCGGGTGATCTCGGAGATCGATTGAGACAGTTCGTCAGAGGCCGACGCCGCCGAACGGACGTGGTCGGAGGCCTGCTCGGACGCACCGGCCGACTTCGCCGACAGTTCCGCTGTCGAGCGCGCGTTGTCGGTCAACTGCTGCGCCACGCGTTCGAATTCGCCGGAGGAACGCAGAACCTTGTCGAGGATGCCGCCGACGCCGCTACGGAATTCAGCAACGAAGTTGCGAAGGTCGGCCTTGCGCTGCTCGGTCGCAGCCGCCGCGGCTTCCGCCTGTTCGCTGCGTAGGCGTGCCCGCTCCAGTGAATTGCTCTTGAACACCGCAACGGTGCGCGCGATCTCGCCGATCTCGTCGGCGCGGTCCTCACACTCGATCGCGACGTCGCTCTGGCCATTGGCGAGTGCCGTCAGCGAGCGGGTAACCGAGGTCAGCGGCCGGGTGACGCGGCGCACGACCAGCATGGTGAGCACCAGCACCAGCAGCGCGGCGATGCCGGCCGCGACCGCCATGCTCTCGATCGCGTGGGCAAGCATGCTCTCGTACTGCGCCATCGGAATGCCGACAAAGAGCAGCCCGCTGACCTTGCCGGTCGCATCCAAAATCGGAAAATAGCCGGTCATGAAGGACTTGCCGAACAGCGTCGCCGGCCCCTTATACGCTTCGCCGCGGCGCAGCGGCCCCTGCGCCGGATGATCGGCCGCGAGCTGGGTGCCGATGGCACGGTCGCCATTTTCCTTTTTCAAGTTGGTCGAGCGGCGGACGAACTGCCCGCTCGCATCGTCGAACACGAACAGGGTCGCGCTACCCCCGACATAGGACACCGCACGATCGACGATGGCATGATCCTTAAAATCAGGCATCTTGGCGATCTCGGCGCGCACCACCGCGCCGTCTCGCACGGTGATCCGGGCGTCAGGAACGATCTCGGCGAAGGCCAGGGCCAACGTGCGCAGATTGACCTCGATGTCGCGCAGAGCCCTGTCATTGAAGGCGGAGGTGAGCGACCAATAGCCGGCGCCGACCACGAGGGCCGTATTCATGGCAATCAGCAGCACCGCACACAGGACGGCCTTGGTACCCAGCTTGAACTGCGGCACGAACTTCGCCGTTAACGAATTGGTCATCGATGGAACTACCCCCGGAACTCCTGCATATTCATGCAATTCACTTACGGCCCCATTAACGGTGATCCACGCGGCAATAGTTTCCAAATCGTAAACGAGGACATCCTGATCACCTCAAGCCCTCCGCCTGTCATCGTCTGGTTCCGCGACGACCTCCGCCTGTCTGACCACCCAGCCCTTCACGCCGCCGCCAAATCCGGCGCGCCGGTGATTTGCCTCTACGTGCTCGACGATACGGCCGGACGAGCCCCTGGCGGGGCAGCGCGCTGGTGGCTGGCACAGTCGCTGCGCGCGCTCGGCGCCGACATTGCAGCGCGTGGCGGCTCGCTCGTCCTGCGCAAGGGGACGGCGGCTCGGGTGATCCCAGAGGTGGCGCGCAAGTGCGAAGCTGGCGCGGTCTATTGGAATACGGTCGCTCAGGCCCCGCAACAGGCCATCGAGAAACAGCTCGAAGGGGCGCTGGCAGAGCTCGGCGTGGCCTCGCAGCGTTTTCCCGGCGACTTGCTCGTCCCGCCCTCGGCGATCCGCAACAAGGAAGGCCGCGGCTTGCGCGTGTTCACGCCGTTCTGGCGGCGGGTGCTCTCGCTCGGCGATCCGCCAAAGCCCCTGCCCGCACCGAAACAGCTTCGACCCGCGCCGAAGCTGGCCAGCGACAAGCTGGAGAGTTGGGCGCTCGAGCCAAGCAAGCCCGACTGGGCTGGCGGCCTGCGCGAGACCTGGACACCGGGGGAAGCCTCCGCCCGAGCGCGCCTGCGCGACTTCCTCAAGCACGCCGCGCACGACTATGTCGGCGACCGCGATCGCCCCGATCGCCGGGGCACCTCAGGCCTCTCCCCGCATCTGCGGTTCGGCGAACTCAGCCCCCGTCAGGTCTTTCACGCCGCCCGTTTCGCTGCGGCCGAGAATCCGGCGATCGGCCCCGGCATCGAAAAGTTCCTGAGCGAACTGGGCTGGCGCGAGTTCTGCCGCCATCTGCTCCACGACCACCCGAATCTCGGCACCGAAAACCTCCAAACCAGCTTCGATGACTTCCCCTGGACGACCGACAAGAAGGCCCTCGCCGCCTGGCAGCGCGGCCGCACTGGCTATCCGATCGTCGACGCTGGTCTGCGCGAGCTCTGGCACACCGGCGTGATGCATAACCGGGTGCGGATGGTGGTCGCCTCGTTCCTGGTCAAGCACCTCCTAATCGACTGGCGCGATGGCGAAGCCTGGTTCTGGGACACGCTGGTCGATGCGGATGCCGGCAGCAATCCGGCCAATTGGCAATGGGTGGCCGGCTGCGGCGCCGACGCCGCCCCCTACTTCCGCGTCTTCAACCCGGTGCTCCAGGGCGAGAAGTTCGATCCTGATGGAACCTATGTCCGACGCTGGGTGCCGGAGCTGAAAGACCTGCCAGCCAAGCTGATCCACCAGCCCTGGCAGGCGACGCCGCTCGAACTGGCCAGCGCAGGCATCACACTCGGCAAGACCTATCCGCAACCGATCGTCGATCATGCCAAGGGACGCGAGCGCGCACTCGCCGCTTACGCAAAGATCCGCAAGAGTTGAGCGTTGCTTTGACACTATTGTGAAACTCGCTATCGTCATCACTCCATGCAAACCGTGGGGGACACGATATGGACGACGACAAGCCGATCACCGAGCAGGCAATGGAGACGATAACCACCGCCGTGGAAGCGACCAAGGATGCCGCCGTCACCGCCGTGAAGAAGGTGAAGAAAGCCGCCAAGAAGGTTGCGAAGAAAGTCGCGCCGAAGAAGGCAAAGAAGGCTTCCAAGAAGAAGGCCAAGAAGGCCGCCAAGAAATCGTCGAAGAAAGCCGCCAAGAAATCCGTGAAGAAGGCCGCCAAGAAGACCGCGAAAAAGGCGGTCAAGAAGAAAAAGAAGGCCAAGCGCTGATCGCAGCTTGAGAGCCAGTCTCCGGGGGCGGCGCACCCGGAGACTGCTCCTACCCTCTCCGCTTCGACGCGCGCCTGCCCGGATGATGCTGGCCTTGCGGATCGCGAAACTCGCTGCGATGGCCGCGCCGGTCTTCCGCATTGAAGCGCCGGCGCTTCGCAGGTGAGCCGAACGCCTTGATCACCTTCCTGCCGTTGACCTTCTTGATGACATAGCCGCCCTCAGTCATCGAGAACGGCGCCTTCAGCGTCCCCTTGTGATCGAACTTGGTGCCACGGGGGTGCTTGAAAGGCTCGAACCAGGATGGATAGACGAAGTTCGACATCGGCAATCCCTCGACGTTAAAGGAATCCTCCTCCACCGCATCGCAAACCTCATAGGCATATTGGGTGTTCGGATTCTTGTCCGCCCAGAGATTGGCCAGGGGGTCGAGCACCATCTCGAACAGCTCGTGCGAAGCCGCCACGCTGATCGGCTCCTCCCCCAGCGCCTTGACGAAGATCTTGGAGATCGGTTGGCCGCGATGGGTGAGCTCGTGGCGCCCGAGCATGTTCTTGTGCAAGGCATCGTCGAAATAGACGAGCTGCCAATCGGTGCGCTTCGGCTTGCGGGTGACATAGAGCTCGACCGGATAACCCCACACCGGGAGGAAATGCTTGTCGTAACACTTCTGAAGTGCCGCGGTGAGCCGGCTCATGTCGCGCTCGTCGATCGACTCCCTGGCGTAGTTGATGCAGGCAATCCGGACCGGCTTCATCGACCTGCCGAGCAGTGCGCGCCCCGCCTTCTTCATGAAAATCACCGTGTGAAAGGGTCGCCGAAAAGCGGTTAGCCTAACACGAAAGATGCTGCACGTCAGGGATGTATTCCGCAAGCCCGTCTACGCGCGCCGGTGGACCACGAACACCGCGGTCGCGCACATCGCCATGCCGGCGATCGCCAGCGCATCGAGCTTTTCGCCGAACAGCAGATAGGCCATCAGCGCCGTCACCGCTGGTACCAGATAGAACAGGCTCGCGACCGACGTTGCCGCAGCGTGGCGGATCAGCCAGTACAACAGCCCGATCGATCCGATCGAGAGCGCGATTACAAGCCAGGCCAGCGCAAGCACGAACTCCCGCGTCCAGTGCACGACGCGATCCTCGAACAGGAAAGCACCGGCTGCGAAGAAGATCGTGACGGCGAGGTATTGCACCAGATTGCCGGCGCGCCAGTCGATGTGGTTGCAGTAGCGGCGCTGGTAGAGCGTGCCGAAGGTGATGCTGATCAGCGAGACCACCGAAGCAAGCCACCCGAGCCCGGCCTCGCCGGTCATCGGGCGATTGTGCAGGATCAGGACCACGCCACCCAGTCCCAGCAGCAGGCCGCCCCATTGCAGCGGCGTCACCTTCTCGCCGAGCCAGCGGTTGGCGATGGTCGAGGTCAGGATCGGCTGGAGGCCTGGAATGAGCGCGGAGAGCCCCGCCGGGATCGAATGTGCGATCGCTATCGCGGTGCCGCCGAGATAGAAGCCGTGGATGAGAATGCCGGCGACTGCGCTATGCGCGATACCGCTGCGATCGGGCCATTTCGGGCGGGCAATGCCGGCGATGATCGCCATCAAGCCGACCACCAGCGCCATGCGGATGGCGAGATAGGTCAAGGGGTCGGCGTTGTTGACGACGTATTTGGTGCCGATGAAACCCGTGCTCCAGAGCAGGACGAACAGCACCGGCGCGGCACGGGCGGCCAGAGGATCTTGACTATGATTCATTGCCTGCCTCATTGCCCGAGCGGGCGCGGTGCGGCAATGCGAATTTCCGATGCTGCGCTGCGGCGCGCGCGGCTGACCAGATCAGCCGATCACCATTCTTCCGGGCAGGGATCGATGATCTTCCAGAGCTCGACCCCGTTCTTGATCTTCTTCATGTCGGTGGTGAGCCCGCCATTGCGGCGGATCCAGTCCTTCACCGTATCAGGGTAGTAGGACATCAGGTCGGACGTCCCCTCGGCGCTGGTGACCTTGATTCCGAAGGTGAAGGCCTTGTCGTAATAGGCCTGGTGAAAGCCGAGGCTCGCGCGCGGCGTCACGCAAATCTTGTTCATCGGCACGATGCCGAGCACCAGTGTGCAGGCCGAATTGCAGATGCCGTCGATGATGACCCGCTCACCCTTGTCGCGGACGCGCTTGTACTTGGCTTTGTACTCCTCGACATAGCCGCCGTGGTCGCGGGTGATGTGCAGCTCGGCCCGCGCAGGCGCAGCGGCGACGAAGAGCAACAGCAGGCTGAGGAGCGTGATGCGCATGACAGCGTGACGGTGAGAACCTTGCAGAAACGAACCGGCCTCGAAGAGCACCCCACAGGACTGGCGCGGGGAATCTTTGACCGGATTCTCTTTGGCCATACTTGTGTGGGGAATTCGTTAAGCATCCCGAAAAGGCCAAAAATGGGCAGGCCGCCAGGGCTTCCTCCGGCATTTCGGTCACACCCGCCCGAGAATCAGCCGGATTAGGCCCGATTTCCGGTCCCCGGACAGGTGCCCGCCCTGCCCAAAATGGCTATAAGGAACTGACCTCTAAGCGCGGGTTCCGGAGAATCGAGATGAGCCAGTTGAAGCTTGTTGCCGTGGTTGCTGCCCTGTCGGCAGCAATCCTCGCCCCCAGTCTGGCGGAGGCGCGGGCGCATCACCGGTACCACCGTTACTATGCCAACCCGCTGCCCTATCCGATCAGCTATCTGCACAATTACGGCCCCGGCCTCACCCCAGGCACCTTTGCCTATTACGATGGCCCGTCCACCAACCACTGCTATCAGAGCGCGGCCGCCTATATCGGCCAGGACCGCCGCCGGCACCCCTGCTACTGAGAGCGCCGACGCGGCTCTGGCGGCGGGGCCCGCCTTAACCGGTGGCCCCTGACAGCAGCAATTGCTTCTCGATCTCGTAGACCGGCAGCTTGACGAGGTCCTTGCCGACCTCGCCGCGAAGTGCCTTGCGCACCGCGTCCGAGTAATCCGTACGGATCATGCCCAGTGCGCGCGGCGAGGCCACCATGGTCAGCGCCGACGTCTCCCCCGAGCTGAGCGCAGTATCGAGCCGGCCAGCGAGGTTTCGCAGGAAGATCCGCTCGGCCTCGTCATGCCAGTCGGTCTGCTCCGCCGAGCTGCGGGCGCCGCCGACCGACGCATGCAACCTGCCCGGCGCGTCGGTCCCTTGCGCGGCGGTCGACGGATTGGACTGCTCGTGCACCTCCTTGGTGTGCAGGTTCGGAAACATCTCATCGCCGAGATTTTCCAGAATGAGCGCCTTGCGTCCGTCGCACACGACGAGCCAGTCGCCCTTGTCGATCCTCATCTTGTTCATTGCACTGCTCCTCAAAAAACTACGCGCCGTGTCACGGGTCAGAGATGCTCTTCGAACTCCTCGAAGGACTTGCCGAACTGCGCCATCGCCTCCTCCAGATAGTCGGCGAGCATGGGCGTACCGATCAAATACGATGCGGTGCGCCGATTATGGGCCTGCGCCGCCTGGGTAAGCAGGTCGCGCCAGTTGGAGAGTTCATCGTCGCCACGTCCAAGCCAGGTCAGCGCGACGAGGTCGATCTGCTCGTCGACGTTGAGGTCGCGGATGAAGCCGGCGAGCTCGGCACGGTCGGTGGCTTCGCCACGCCCGCCGCGGCCATAGCTCATGTCGTCGTCACCGGAATCCAGAATGACCCCGCCCCCGGCCGCCTCGCTATCGGACCGGCGCGCCTTTGATACGACGAAGAAGACCTTCTCCGGCGAGATCGACAGATTTGGAATGGCTCGCATCGAGATTCACCCTGCCCGACCGCCGGCACCTTGCCACGGCCTTGGTGTAATCAGACTAGGAGCAGAGCCGGATCTGCGAATTGAGCGGGATCAACAAACGGCAGCGGTCGCCCGACCCGGCTGCAGCGCGCACGGTCTTGGCTATGGACGTGAACCTAGGTAGTTTGCCCGCGCTGGATCAGGCCTCAGCGGACCGACGAGGATTTGTTCATCACCATTACATTTCGGTTCCGCCACAATTTGATCAGAACAACTTCGATATCCTGTATTGCGTAAGCGGAGGAAGACATCATGAAGCTCAAGATCGGCCTTGTCGCCGCGTCCCTGTTCGGCACCCTCGCGGTATCGTCGACGGCGTCAGCCATGCCCGTTGCACCGGCCCCGACCGCGCCGCAGGCCTCCAACGTCGAGCAGGTCCGCATGGTTTGCAACGCCTGGGGACGCTGCTGGTGGCGGCCGAACTATTATTACGGTTACGGCCCGGGATATTATTATGGGCCGCGCTATTATGGCCCGCGTTACTATGGACCGCGCTACTATGGCTATTACGGCTATCGCCGCTGGTGAGATTTGAAGGGCCCTCTGGGGCCCTTTCGCTTTTGCGAGATGGTGCAGGCGGCGAGCTTTGACGCCTGCACTCGCCTGGTACGAGGCTCATACCATCGATCAGCTGGTGAGCCGAAACCGTCGACGGCGGCATCGATCCGACCGTCCCTGTGGCATGACGCCCGCAATACTACGGCCCGGAATCCAGTTTACTGAATCGTCGGGTTTCGCCATTGATGGCCGCGTTCATTTTATTGTCACATTGCAAGATCTGGCCAGATGCATGTTCTTCGACGCTCTCGCCCCCTCCTCCGCCCTCCAGCTGACCCGGTTTACCGACGTCGACTCGTTTCGCCCGGCCGAGTCGCTGGAAGACGCCCGCAGCATTCCGCTCGACGTCGCCAACTTCGCGGCAGCGCGCGCGATCGTGAACCTGCCGGCATGCCGGATCATTGTCGCAAGGTCGTTTGCACGTATCCTGGAGACCACCTACCGCGCACCGGGCGGTATGGTGATCCTGCCGATGAGCGATAACCTGCGCGCCAGTTCGAGCGGAATGGATATCGACTCGCGCTTTTTCATCGCCCTGCGGGGCAACCACCATTGCCATTTCGTCGAGCCCCAGATCAATTATCATGCGCTGATCATGTTCGCGCCGACACTCAAGGATCGCGGCTGGTTCGATCGCGCCGACGCTCTGTGGATTCGCATCGCGGACGCTGCCGCTCATCTCTATGCGCGGCAGCTCGTGCAAGACATTCTCCGGACCGCCTCGGTCGAGCCGCACATGTTCGAGACCACGGAAGTCGCGGCGCATCTCCAGGAGGGCCTGCTGCTCGCTCTCGACGACCTGTTTCAGATAGACCCAATGTCCGAGCGCCGCACACCGAGCGCCGGCGCGCGATCCGCAAGGCTCGTTCAGCAGATCGACGATTATGTCTCGGCCTATCCGACCTCTCCGATCTATACCGCGGATCTCGCCGGTGAATTCGGCGTCTCGGTCCGCACGCTCAGCGGCGCGGTGAGCAAAGTGCGCGGCATGAGCCTGCATCAATACATCCGCCTGAAGCGGCTGTGGGCCACCCGCACGCAACTCCTCAGGAGCAGTGGCGTCTCGGTCGCCACGTGTGCGCGCGCCCAGGGCTTTCATCACCTCGGCGAGTTTGCGGCGGCGTACCGCGCAACTTTCCACGAGGCACCTTCCGATACGTTGGCGAGGGCGCGGCAAGCCGGACTTTCGGCAAGCTGACAGCGGCGCCACAGATCCCGCGCGAGCGGACGGCGCGGACGGATGCGACGGCCTGGACAACAGTGACGATGGCGCGCTCGGAAGGATTCGAACCTCCGACCCTCGGAATCGAAATCCGATGCTCTATCCAGCTGAGCTACGAGCGCCCTGGCCCCAGATATTGGGCCGCAACCGAAGCGCCACGGTCATATGCTGGCAGGCCAGCCCATCGACGACGTTCGGATCGGTTCGAATTAGCAGAGCGGTCAGACAATAAAAAGCCCCCTCCGCCTTAATCGAGGCGGCCAAAGGCACTGTCACCATGTCGTGTTGAAAAGACCGAAATGCGGCTGCTGCGCCACCAGCATCATCGGCTGGCCACGCTGCGGCGCCGGACGCGCCCGAGCCACCTTGCGCCTGGGCTGAGCGGGGGCCTGGGCCTGCGGCTTGGCGTCGGCCTTCGGCGTAAATTGGGCGAATGTCTCGCGCACCCGCGACTTCGCCGACATGTCAGCCAATGGATCCGCCTGCGCGGTCGGCTGAGGCGCGGCGACGGCAGCTGTCTTTGTCGCGGGCGCTGCGATGGTCGGCTGGCTGGTATCAAGCACGACGCGGTCAGGCAGATGGCGGTCGGACCGGATCCGGATCAGTGGCTGGTCGTAGCCTGCACTCGCAACGGCCTGCGCGGCCGGCGACGTCGGCCAAACAACATCAACTGCGAACAACAGTGCGAGTAGCGCTCCACCGACGAACATGAAATACCGAAAGATGGGCATTGGCCGCGCTCCGCCCCCCGCATCCCCGCGTGGGCTTTTCGCCTCAACCGGCGATCCTCTAATTGGTTCCTGCGGCCAGCCTTTGGTTCAAATGGCAACGCCAAGAATTTGGCCAATGGGCAAGGACGGTAACTTTTCCGCTAGCGAACTGTGGTCCCCTTAGACGCGCCGCGCCGTGACCAACGAGCACTTGGCCTGATCGGCGTTCACGTTAACAAACCCGACGGGAACGCGCGCAAAGGTCTTGCGGCTCTTCATGCCGACGATGTCGGCCAGCACGCGACTACGGTCGGTCAAATGGCTGCCGTCGCGTCGCGCAAAAGCGCAGACGATCTCGACGTCCCTTACGGCATAGTCATTGTCGTTTCGCAAGGTGAAGGTCACCAGCGCCTTCGAACCAAGTCCGCCGCGGCGCCAAGTCTGTGACGAGATTTTCAGCCCGTCGAGGCCTGCAGCTTGGGTGGCGGAGGTATCCGAGGCGGTTGTCGGGGAAGCTGGATCGATGGTTGCCAGCGCCATTTTCACCGGCCCGGTTTGTGCGACGTTTCCCTCGGAAGGCGGCATCACCAGCCAGACGGCACCGCCAGTGACGATCGCGGCCAACAACCAGAGAAGGCCGCGTTTGAGCCAGATGCTTGCGAGCCTGGACCGCAGCGAATCCTCGCCATTCCTGACGAGATTTCCCAGTCCGATCCGGCCAGACCCTGCGCTCATAGGTATATTACCCGCCTCCCTCGTTAATCCACGAGACGAACTAAGGTTCCCGCGACCGTGGGAATCTCGGGTAGGAGCTGCAGTGGCGATCGTCGGTCGGGATCGCTAACATGCGCTGCAACATCGCAAAGCCCCTATCGGGAGGAATTGAAATGCCGGTTGTCGTCACCTGGGATCACGTCCATCTGCGCAGCCCCGATCCGGAAGCAACCGCGGCCTGGCTGCGCGATGTCCTCGGCGGCGAGATCGTGCGCGCGCCGGGACGTATCGACGTGAATCTCGGCGGCGCAAGGATCTTCATCGCGCCGCTGGAAGGCGACAGCACCGTCAGCCCGCCGCCTCCGCACCCTCATCAGGGCCTCGACCATTTCGGGCTCACGGTGAAGGACATCGACGCCGTCGCCGCCGAGATCAAGGCCAAGGGCGTAACCTTCACGCGCGAGCCGACCACGATCCGGCCAGGCGTTCGCATCTGCTTCATTCGCGGGCCCGAAGGCATCTCCATCGAGCTGCTTGAGCGCGACAAGAAATATACGTGACGCGGCAGGCGAAGCGCTGCCCGGCTAGCTAGGTCATACTACCCGGCATAAAGCAGCGGATGCTGACGCCCATATAGCCGTAGATCGGCCATACCATGGTACGCCCGACCCGATTGGGCTCCGAGATCACCGCATCCTCGGGCACATCCACCCAGACAAGCTCCTGCTCCTTGCCTTCGATGACGTAGCCGAGGCGCGGGATGCGGACGCGATAGTGCCCGTCCTTGCTTTCCCAGTCGGAGTCGGAGATCGCCGAGCCGTCGGCATCGGAGCAGCATGGCCCCTTGCCGCTGCGCAAGCCGTCGAACCAGGCCTTCAGCTCGGCACTGGTGTTGACGAACTGGCCGCGGTCGCGTGCGTGCCCGAGCGGGGCAACCAGCGTGATCAGCGCCAGCGCGCAAGCAACACTTGCCGCGCTTCGCCATCGTGTGGGACGGCCGGTTCGCCGTCGCTGCGTTTCGCAAATCGTGGGACGCGCACTGTACAGACGCGGCTCATCGCCGCCGGAATCGATCCAGTTGCTCACGTTCGTCTTGCTCCAGCACCCCGCGGCCAGTGCAACAATGGCTATGCATTTCGCGGGCCAACTCTGATTCGCAGCGACTGGCCTCGCTGCATGATGAGACCGTCATATCTGCGTCACAGGCAAGCCGGGATGACTACGGTTCGCGTGCCGGCACGAAACACCATTGCAGGCAAAACTGCCGCGTTGCGCGAAGAGTTGCGCTTTGGCATAAAAGCTTCACCGGTTACGCCATTGGGCGATGGCGGCCGGCCTCGGGACGTTATGAAGAACGGCCTCTATTCGATCCACGTGAGCCTGCTCGATGGTCGAGTCGGCAAGGGCAGCGGCGTGATTCTTTTTCGCGACGGCAAGATCCTTGGCGGCGATGCGTACCTCTATTACACCGGCAGCTACGTCGTAAAAGACGACCACACCTTCAAGGGCGAGGTGCTGGTGCAACGGCACACGTCACCGCGCGGCGACGACAATCCGCTGTTCGGTGGCCCTGCTCCGGTCGGCATCGGCGTCAGCGGGACTTACACCGACACACGCGCAGAAATGACCGGCACGGCGCTGGTCGGCAAGGCCAGCCTGATTTTCGGCGCCACCCTGCACAAGCTCGTCGACGTCGATTAGAGCGTTTTCGAGCGAAGTGGGTACCGGTTCGCGTCAAGAAAACGCGTCAAGACAAGAATCTAGAGCCCCGTTCCGATTCCATCGGAATGGGAAAAGCTCTGGCGCGAGCTATTCTGCAGCCTGCTCCAGCGGCGCCGTGCGCGGCAGGATCATCTGGATGCGCGTGCCGCCACCCGGCTCGGAATCGAGGTCCAGCCGCCCACCGAGCCGGTTGGTGACGATGCTGTAGACGATGTGCAGCCCAAGGCCGGTGCCGCCCTGATCGCGCCGCGTCGTGAAAAACGGATCGAAGGCACGGCGGCGCACGTCGAGCGACATGCCGCAGCCATTGTCGGAGACGATGATCTCGACATTGTCCTTGCCGGATTCACGCACCTGGATGTCGATGACCCCCGCGCGTCCATCCGGGAAAGCGTGCGCCACCGAATTCAGGAACAGATTGGTCAGCACCTGCCCGTACGGACCGGGATAGCTGTTCATGGTCAGGTTAGGCTGGCACTCGACATTGAGCGTCAGGTTCTGCTTGCGCAGGCCCGGGCGCAGGCTCATCACCACCTGCTCGGTGAGGTCGGCGAGGTCGAAGGTGCGCTGGTCGGAATAATTGCGGTCGGCCGCGACCTGTTTGAACGACTGGATCAGTTCGGCCGCGCGATTGAGATTTGAGACGAGCTGCGAGGACGCATCGCGACTGGTGTTGAGATAGTCGTTGAGCGTCGAGCGGCGAAGCTCGCCGCGCTCCACCTCGGCGCTGAATATCGCCGTCTTGCGCTCCAGCGCAGAGGCGACGGTCAGACTGATGCCGACGGGATTGTTGACCTCGTGGGCGACGCCGGCAACCAGGCGCCCAAGGGCGGCGAGCTTTTCCGCCTCGATCAGCGAGGCCTGGGTCTCGCGCAGATTGCGCAGCGCGGTCTCGGCGGCGTCCTTGGCCTTCCGCATCTCCTGTTCGCCGCGCTTGCGCTCGCCGATGTCGAGCGCCACGGTCACGATCCGCTCGATCTCGCCCTCGGCATCGAGCAGCGGCAGCTTGTTGACCAGCCATTGCCGCATGTTGCCGGAGGCGTCCTTGTACTCCTCCTCGTAGAAGCCGAGCCCCTTCCGCTGGCGGAGAACGCGCTTGTCGTTCTCGTCGGTCTTGGCCGCGCCATAGCGCGACATCAGATCGGCCGTGGTGCGGCCGAGCGCATCGCCCGGCTCGATGCCGAAGATGCCGGCCATATAGCGATTCATCAGCACGTAACGGAGGTCGCGGTCCTTGACGTTGATGACGGCGGGCACGGTGTCGATGACCTGCTGGAGCAGGCGCCGGCCTTCGGCAATGGCATCTTCCGCCCGTTTCTGGTCGGTGATGTCGCGCAGCGTGCCTTCGTAGCGGACAATTTTGCCATCCTCGTCCCGCACGCCGGTCGCGCTGTCGGAAAGCCAGAGGATGTCGCCGCTGCGCTGGCGCACCTGGTACTCGAACTCGCGTACCATGCCGTCGCGATGCATTAACCGCTGGTATTCCGCGCGCGCCTCGGGATGGACATAGATGGTATGGGCGATGTCGCTGATGCTGTCGATCAGGTGCTGCGGGCTGTCATAGCCCATCATCCGCGCCAGCGCCGGATTGGCGTTGAGGAGATCGCCTGCCGGCGTCGTCACGTAGATGCCGTCGATCGAGCCCTCGAACAGCTTGCGATAGCTTTCTTCCGCCAGCCGCTGCTCGGTGAGCGCGCGCACCGCCGCTTCGCGGGCGGTGTCGGCCTCCTCCAGCGCACGGCGGAACACCTCGGCGGCGCGGGCGATGTCGCCGATCTCGTTGTTGAGATCGGCCGACGGGATCGACGTATCCTTCACGCCCGCCGCAAGGGCACGGATGGAGCGCGCGATCTGGGCCAGCGGGCGCACAGTTCGTCCCACCACGAAGACAGCGGCGAGGATGCCGATCAGCACGCCCATGCTGCCGAGCACGATGCTCTGCCAGCGCGCTTCCGCGAGCGTCCGGGCAAAGTCGCGCGACAGCACGTGACCGCGGCGGTCGCTGACGTCGCGGAGCAATTCGGTGACGCGGCCGATCAGCCGCCCCTCGGTCCCCAGCACCTCGCGGTCGATATCGGCGATCTGCCGTTCGCGGACGGCGACCGCGATGATGGCATCGGCGTAATTGTTCACGGCCGCCTTCAATCCGCTGTCGGCGATCTCCATGGTCCGCATGCTCTGCGCGGCTTGCTCGGCAGCGGATGGATTGCGCGCGAGCAGCCCGAGCGCAATCCGGCTCTGCGCCTCCGACAGGCGGGCGGCAAGATCACGGTCGCCGCTTGCGGAGACCGCTGCGTCGAATTGGTCGCGCAATGGCGGCAGCCCGGCGAGCAACTGGGCACGGCGATCGATCAGGGTCGAGATCCGCTCCAGCCCGCTGCGATAGGTCGCAAGCCGCTCGGAGACGCCGTCGATCATGTCCTGCTGTTCAGGGGCAAGCTCAATGCGGGTCTTCTTGAGAATGTCGCTCAGGGTCGAGGCGGCCTCGCCGACCTGCTTGAACTGGATGCCGGCGCCAGGATCGGTGACGAAGTCACGCGCGGCGAGCCGCAAATCGTTCATGCGGCGGTCGATGTCTTCGGCGAGATCGCCGACGCTTTGCAGCCGCTGGAGTTCGGCGAAGGTGGCGTCGATATGCCGGATCGCGATCACGCTGGCGGTCGAGGTGACGATGATCACCGCCAGCACCAGGATGAAGCTGCCGAACGTCATCTGGCCGATCGACAGCGAAAACGATCGCTTCGGCGGCGAATTCGGTGGCGTTTCGACGGGCATTGGGGCGGAACCGGACTCCATACCCGCCCAATATACGCTGTATCGCCCCTCCGGGGGAACATGCCTCCGGAGGCCGGAAGGGGCTGTTTTTCATGATGGTTTAGCGACGGCAGCCCGCCGGGCCGGGATCGTCATGGCGGCGACGCCGAGGACGACGCAGGCGAGACCAATCCATGCGGTCCGGCTCAGCGTTTCGCCCAGGAAAGCGACGCTGATCGCAACCCCGATCGGGACGCGCAGGTACGCCTGGGCCGTGGTGCCGACCGAGCCGAGGGTCTGGATCAAGCGGAAATAGATCGCGAACGCCGCCGCGGTCGAGAATACCGCGAGCGCGAGCAGCGCCAGGACGGAAGCGAGCGAGGGCGACAGCGCCCAAGGCTGCTCGAGCACGAGCGAGGCCGGGATCAGCACGGCCGCACCCGCCAGCAACGAGCCGGCGGCCGGCGCCATGGGATCGAGGCCTTTGAAGCTACGGCCGAAGATCGCGGCGCAGGCGTAGCAGACGGTGGCGGCGACGATCGCCGCTTCCGCGAGGAGGCCGCTACCGATGTCGCGGAACGCATCGACGCCGACGATCAGCAGGATGCCGGCCATGCCGGCGACCACGCCGAACAGCTTTCGCGGCGTCGTGGCCTCATGACGGGTGACGATCGCGGTGAGCAGGAAGGTGAAGATCGGCCCGGCCGAATTGAGGATGGTGGCAAGCGCCGCATCGACATGGCGCTCGCCCCAGGCGATCAGGGTCCAGGGGATGACGCTGTTGAGGACGGCCTGGAACGCGAAGCGCTGCCAGGTCGCGGCGTCCGTGGGCATGCTGATGCCCCTCGCCCGCATGACAATGAGCAGCAGCAGGCCTGCGATCGACGTGCGCGCCGCGATCAGGGTCACCGGCGGAATGGTGGCGACACCAAGCTTGATGAAAGTGTAGGAGCCGCCCCACAGCGTTGCGAGCCCGACCAGCAGCGCCAGCTCGACGGCGACGTTGGTCTGCTGCCTGGTATCCATGACGCGCTCCGTCCATTCCACGATGGACGGAACCTAGCTCGTTCGCGTTCGCCAATACTTCGTTGCGCGTCGAAGTGTATTAGCCGACCGCGCCGACCTCGAACACCTCGCCGTCATAGCCGGCTTCGCGAGGAATGCGGAGCTGGCGGCCGCTCTCGGTCTTGGTCATGACAGGCATCACCGTGACGATCGACAGGCCCCTGGCATGGTCGAGTGCAGCGCTCACGCGCGGCTGCTTGGCCAGCCGGATCAGGTTGCGCGTGGTCGGGAACGGCAGCTTGAAGCGGCCGCTCTCGCCGCCCTCCACCGCCTCGCGCGCGGAAACCCAGATCGAGTCGGTCGACTCCCGCCCGTCATGCGCGCCGAGCTGGTCGGGCGGTGCGGCCGCAAGGAAGAACCAGGTGTCGAAGCGCTTCGGCATGCCCTCCGGCGTGATCCAGTGCGCGTAAGGCACGAGCGTGTCGAGCGCGAGCTGGAGACCGTTGTCGGCGAGAATGCTGAGGAAGCTGATCTTGTGCTCGTTGAGCGCGACGCGATGCGCGTCGGCGATCTCGCCGGCGCGCTTGGCATCGACAGGTGCGTTCGAGCCCTTCGCGCGCGCCAGCAGGATGCCGCTTTCCTCAAACGTCTCGCGGATCGCGGCGATGCGAAAACCGCGCTCCGCTTCGCTCAAGGCCTCGCCGCCCGAATAAAGGTCGGCGCGAGCGACGATTTCCTGATCGCCGGCATCGACGCTGCCGCCGGGAAACACCAGCGCGCCCGAGTTGAACTCGATCTGATGATGGCGGACCATCATGAAGATCTCCATCTCCTTGGCGCCATCGCGCAGCAGGAGGATGGTCGAGGCCGGGCGTGATGCTGATGTCTCGGCCATTCCACTAGCCTGCGGCGCTGGATTGCGGGCCGAGATTGGCGCGCTTGTCGAAACGGGCGACGCGCGACAGCAAATAATCGACCTCGGCCTTCGCGGTCGCCGTCATCGTCGCGCCCGGCTTGCGCTGGGCGCTGGAGGCAATGATGCCGCGCTTCTGGAGCACGTATTTGCGCACGGTCAGACCGACACCGGGCTGCTGCTCATAGCGGATCAGCGGCAGATGCGCATCGAAGATGTCGTGCGCGGCATCGCGTTTGCCGGCCTTGGAGAGGTTGACGACGTCGATCAGAAGCTCCGGGAAGGCATAGCCGGTCATGGCGCCGTCGGCGCCGCGCTCCATCTCGAAGTCCAGGAACGTGCCGCCATTGCCGCAGAGGATCGAGAGCGGACGCAGCGAGCCGTCCTTCTGGAAGCCGCGCAGCGTCGTGATCTTCTCGAGGCCCGGCCAATCCTCATGCTTGAGCATCACGCAATTTGGGTTGTCCATGACGATCTTGCGGATCACAGCCGGGGTGAACACCACCGTGAGCGTCAGCGGATAGTCCTGGAGCACCCAGGGCACATCGGGGCCGATCGCCTCGGCCGCCTGCTTGAAATAGCCAACGATCTGATCGTCGGTACGCAAGCTCGGCGGCGGCGCGATCATGACGCCGGCCGCGCCTGCGTCCATCGAGGCCCTTGCCAGCGACCGCATCGTGGCAAAGCCCGGCGCCGAGACGCCGACGATCACCTGCATCTTCTTGGCGCGCTTGACGTAACGCACCGCCACCTGCTCGGCCTCAGTGGCATCGAGCTTCGGCGCCTCGCCGAGGATACCCAGCACGGTGACGCCGTCGCAGCCAACCTCCTCGTAGAAATCGGTCAGGCGGTCGATCGAGCGCTCGTCGATCCGGCCGTCGTCGTGGAATGGCGTCGGCGCGATTGCGAAGGTGCCTTTGGCGTCGGCGGTGAGCTTCATCAGTCCTTGTCTCTCTCTCTCTGTTCGTCATTCCGGGATGGCCCGAAGGGACAGGCCCGGAATCCATAACCCCGGCTGGTGGTTATGGATTCCGGGCTCGCGACTGCGTCGCGCCCCGGAATGACAGTTTTGGCTAAAACCTCCGCGCGCCCATCTTGATCTGCTCCTCGGAGAAGAAGATCTCCTTGGCATGATCGGCGATGTCCCGGGCGTTCCAGCCCGTGTGCGGCGGCTTCCAGCCTTCCATCTCCATCATCCGCATCTCGCGCACGCCGCGGGGCCCGGACACGCCCAGCACCTTGCCGGTCTGGTCGCCCGACAAATCGCTGACCATGTATAGCACGGCCGGCGCGATCCCGTCCGGTCCCAGCGCCGCGCCGGGGTTCTCCTTATAGCGGGGCAGGTCTGCGGTCATGCGGGTCAGGGCGCCCGGCGCCAGCGTCCAGATCCGGATGTTGTATTTCCGGCCCTCGATCGCCAGCACGTTGGACAGGCCCCAGATGCCGCCCTTGGCCGCGCCGTAGTTGGTCTGGCCGAAATTGCCGATCAGCCCTGAGGTCGAGGAGGTGTTGACGATGACGCCGCCGCCGTTTTCGCGCATCCAGCGAAACACCGGCATGGTGCAACAAAAGGTGCCCTTCAGATGCACCTTGATCACCTTGTCCCAATCGGCCTCACTGGCCTTGTGAAAGGTCTGGTCGCGCAGGATGCCGGCATTGTTGACCAGGATGTCGGCGCGCCCAAAATGCTTGATGGCATCGTCGAACACCGACTGGCCGCCCTCCATGGTGGAAATGTCGGCGCCGTTGGCGATCGCCTTGCCACCCTCGGCCTTGATCGCGTCCACCACCTTTTGCGCCATCGAGGTGTCGGCGCCGGAGCCGTCACGGGGGCCGCCGAGATCGTTGACCACGACCGCCGCCCCTTCCCGCGCGAACAGCTTTGCGTAGGCCTCACCGAGCCCCCCGCCCGCGCCGGTGATCAGCGCAACCTTGCCGTCGAGTAGTCCCATGGTGGCTTCTCCCTGTTTGTTCTTGTTCTCCCGTGTCCCGGACGCGATGCAGCGTGAAACGCTGCGTCGCAGAGCCGGGACCCAGTTCTTGGAGGCGGCCCCTTGGCCCCGGCTCTGCAGCGCACCGCTACGCGTTGCGTTGCATCCGGGGCACAAGACTGCCCTAACCCAGCACCGTCTTGCCGTTCTTGATCACGGTGACGCCGCGCGACTTCACCTTGGCTTCGAACGAGATCGTGTTGCCGTCCCTCCAGAGGTCCATGGTCACGGTCTCGCCGGGATAGACCGGCGAAGAGAACCGCGCGACGTGCTGGCGGAAGGCCGACGCGTCATAGTCGGCATAGGTCTGGAGCACGCCGCGGCAGGTGATGCCGTAGGTGCACATGCCGTGCAGGATCGGACGCGGGAAGCCGGCCTTCCTGGCGAACTCGGGATCCGAGTGCAGCGGGTTGCGGTCGCCGCAGAGGCGATAGACCAGCGCCTGGTCGGGACGCGTGACGATGTCGATGGTCTTGTCGGGCGTGCGCGACGGGATCTTGTGCGGATCAGGCTGGGTCAGGCTCGGCCCGCCAAAGCCGCCATCGCCACGGGCGAAGCGCGAAGCGACGAGTGTGGCAAGCTTCTCACCCTTCTCGTTCTTCAGCACGGTCTGATGGCTGATGACGACGCCCTTGCCCTCACCCTTGTCGTAGACTTCGACGACGGAGGAGTCGGCGGTGATGTTGGCCACGACCGGCAGCGGCTGGTGGAAGGTGATGTCGCGTTCGCCGTCCACCACCATGACTCGGTTGAGATTCATCTCGCCCGGCCCCGAGCCCCACGCTGCGACGGACGCGAACGTCGGCACCACCTTCAGCGGACGCGGCGTGAACGTGCCCTCGTTGACGAAGGCGAGCTCGTTCTCGTCCATGGGATCGGCGCCGAGACCGATGCCGTAGGCGTAGAGCATGACCTCGCGATCGCCGTAGGCATATTTCTGGCCGAGGTTTTTGAGGCCTTTGAGCTCTTCGTATCTGGCGGACATCTTGTTTGTTTCCTCTGGTTCTCATCCTCATGGTGAGGAAGCGCTCTTGCGCCGTCTCGAACCATGAGGATGCCCGAAACGCTTTCTTTGTCGTGACCATCCTTCGAGACGCTTGCTTCGCAAGCTCCTCAGGATGAGGACTGTCCTACACCGGCGTGAAAAACGGCAGCGGGGCGCCGTCGGTCGGCTTGAAAACCACCTTCACCTTCTGGCCGATCTTCAATTTCTCCAGATCGCAGTCGACGAAATTGGTCTGCACCGACGGCCCCTCCTTCAGCGTGACGTAGCCGATCGCGTAGGGGCCGGTCGGCGACTTCCGCATCAGGCTGTAGGTGTAGATCGTGCCCTCGCCCGAGGCCTCCTCCCACACCGTCTTGTCGGAGTAGCAGAACGGGCAGATCGAGCGCGGGAAGTAATGTGCTTCGCCGCACGCCGTGCAGCGCTTGATCATGAACTTGCCCTCTTTCGCCGCGTCCCAGAACGCGGCGGTCTCCGGATTGGTCACCGGCGCCGGATATTTCCTTGCTTCACTCATCACACGCGCTCCAGAATGGCGGTCGAGGCAGCGTGGCGAACACCCAGGAGACCGCCGGTGCCGTGGGCGATGGCGAGATCGCAATTCTTGACCTGCACCTTCGGATGCGCCTCGCTGCGCAACTGCCTGACGGCCTCGATGATCTTGGTCATGCCACCGCGGTTGACGGGATGGTTGCTGCAGAGGCCACCGCCATCGGTGTTGAACGGCAGCTTGCCGACGCCCGAGATCAGATTGCCGTCGGCGACGAACTTGCCGCCCTCGCCCTTCCTACAGAAGCCGAGGTCTTCGAGCTGCATCAGCACGGTGATGGTGAAGCTGTCATAGATCGAGGCGTATTTGATGTCCTTCGGGGTGATGCCGGCTTCGTCGAACGCGCGCGGTCCGGACCAGACACCGGCCGAGTAAGTCAGATCGAGATCCTTGCCGCCGCGCGGACCTTTCATCGCCTCGCCATGGCCGATCAAGCGCACAAGCGGCTTCTTCAGGCTTTTGGCGATCTCCGGCGTCGTCACGATCAGCGCGCCGCCGCCATCGGAGACGACGCAGCAATCCATGCGGTGCAGGGGATCGGAGATCATTGGCGAGTTCAAGACGTCCTCGACGGTGACGACGTCCTTGAGCATCGCATGCGGATTGTATTGCGCATGATGGGAGGCCGCGACCTTGATCCAGGCGAGCTGCTCGGAGGTGGTGCCATAGTCGTGCATATGACGCATGGCACACATGCCATAGGCATTGTGCGTGGTCGCACCGTAAGCGGATTCGAAATCGACCTCGGCGCCGGCTGCACGCGGCGGCATCACGCCGGTGCGCGGCTTGCCGGCGAGCGTAACAAGCGCGATCGAGCATTTGCCCGCCGCGATCGCTTCGGCCGCATGGCCGAGATGGATGATGTAGGAACAGCCGCCGGTCTCGGTGGAATCGACGTGGCGAAGCTTCCTGGTGTTCAGCCCGAGATAATCGACCATCGGCCAGGCCCCGCCGGGCGCATCGCCCGCGCAGAAATAGCCGTCGACATCGTCCTTGCTGATCCCGGCATCCTCGATCGCGCCCTTGGCGACCTCGGCATGGAGCTGGGCGGTGGATTTGTCCGGCGCATGCCGGGTCGGGTGTTCGTAGATCCCGGCAATGTAGGCCTTGCCCTTGATGGTCAAAACAGAGGTCTCCGCTCGCGTTTCTTCTTGGCTCTTTTTTCTGAACCGCTGGTGCCCTGTTGGCAAGCGCGGAAATATTCCGTCGTGCGAGAGAGCAGCGGCTTGGCGCAATTCCCCAATCCGTCATCCTGAGGCGCGAGTGGCGCAATGCAAGGCATCGCGCCGGGAGCCTGGAAGGATGCACGGCTGTCTCGACACTCTCGCCGCGAGAGCCGGGCGTCGCCCTTCGAGGCTCGCCGAAGAGGCGAGCACCTCAGGGTGACGGTTACGCAGGGCTCGCTGCCTCAATATCGCAATGACGATCAGACGCACCGCCGCATCCTCGCGGCTCATTCCGCCCGAGTTTTGTGTCCGTCTTGCCCTCCTCCGAAAACAGAGGGCGCAGGGAAGACCGGGTGCCGGCTGGGCACCCACGGTCCGCTGTGCGCAAGTGCGCGAAGAACAGATGCACAGCGGCATACAGGTGCGGCCAAACATCCGGCCTTCCCTGCGCAGTGGCTTTACGGCTTATGTCGCGCTCTCCCCGGGGAGCGATGCACTATTGCCCCCGTCGTCTTGCGAGCGATCGCAAGACTTGACGCACAGACCCCGGGCGTCAGGACCACACGATTTTGCCGTACGCGAGACCGCGCCCGTCGTGCACGAGACAATCGCTCGCGCGACGCAGCCCGCGTCCACCGCCGCTCACCCCGCGTTTCGTGACGATCGCGATACGCCCCTTTTTGGAGGGATGAGGTGGCGAATTGATACGACAATTCCGAATTTCGGTAAAGCGGAATGTTTTTGTGCGTGCGGATTGACCACAGCATGGGTGTTTTGCCCGACGGCAACGCAAGGGATGGTGGTCACCAGCCGCCCCGACCCGCCCAACGAAATGGCCTGTCGCGATCGGTCGTACCGACTGGGATCCGCCGAACCGGCCTTGCTTGTCAGCCTCCCCCAATACGTGTATCGAAGCGGCAACACTCCAATAAGGTGAACATGCCTCTAGGCAAAACTATCTTTACTCACGCGTTCCGGGAGCAAGCGATCGATCTGCTGTTTCGTTTCGATGGTCGCATCGGACGGTCGGATTATTGGATCGCGTGGCCTTTGTGGATCATTGCCGAGGTGGCCATGTTTTTGGTGACCGCCTTGCTAGGCTGGTTGCCTTACCTAGCCATCGTCCTCTGGCTCATCTTCTCGCTGCTGCTTCTCAACTCGGCCATCGCGGTCGGACGGAAACGCTTGCACGATCGCGACAAGAGCGGCTGGTGGTTGCTGCTGTTTTACCTTGGTCCAGCCCTTTGCCAAATCGCCGGACAAATGTCTGCTTCGGGCCTCATCCTGAACGTCGCATCATTCGCCCTGGTTGCATGGGCGATCGTCGAGCTCGGCGTCCTGCCCGGCACTGTCGGACCGAACAGGTATGGCCCTGACCCGCAGGAGTCCGACGTCCAGATGGGTTAGCCGGTCCCGGCTCGGCGTGGCCTAACTTTTTCGAATGTGGCGGAGCGCCAGTTAGTCGAGACATCGTCGATGTCGTAGGGTGGGCAAAAGCGCAGCTTGCCAACGTACTTTTGGCACGACTCCGACGAATGTGGTGGGCACGGCGCGTCGCGCCTTTGCCCACCCTAGGAGACCACACTACTCCGCTGCGATCTGCCTTGGCGCCGGCGGCGGGTTTGCCAGATCGGCGGCGAGCTGGGCGTAGCGGGCTTTTGCATCCGCCACGGCCTTCTCCTTGACCGGGCCGTAACCGCGGATGCGGTCGGGCAGCGACAGCAATTCGACCGACGTGTCGTGCGTGACCGGTGACAACAGGCCGAGCACGGTGGCGACGTCCTTCTCGTAGCCGACGATCAGGTCGCGCTCGAGCTTGCGGTCGGCGCTGCGGCCGAAGATGTCGAAGGGCGTGCCGCGCAGGAATTTGAACTTCGCCAGCACACGAAATGCTTTCAGCATCCACGGGCCGAAGGCGCGCTTCTTCGGGCGGCCAAGCGCATCGACGCCCGACGCCAAGATCGGCGGAGCCAGGTTGAAGCTGAACTTGTAGTCGCCTTCGAACTGGTCGCGGAGCTGCTGCTCGAAAGCGCCGTCAGAGAACAGGCGCGCGACCTCGTACTCGTCCTTGTAGGCGAGTAGCTTGGCGTAGTTGATCGCCACTGCGCGCGGCAGAGCATCACCATAGCCGCCCTTCATCGCGGCATCGCGGACCTGGTCGACCAGCTTGCGATAGCGTTTTGCCAGGCGGCCGTTCTGGTAGGCGGTGAGATGCTTGGTACGATGCTCGATGACTTCATCGAGCGTCATCGCATCCAGCGTCTTGGGCGCAACGACCTCGTCCGTCCCCTTCAGCATCTCGGCAAGGCGCGCAGGATCGGCGACCGCGAGGCGGCCGAGGCGGAAGGCTTCCTTGTTCATCTTGATCGAGACGCCGTTGACCTCGATCGCCTGCTCGATCGATTCAGCGGATAGCGGGAAAAGTCCCTTCTGATAGGCATAGCCCATCATCATCATGTTGGTGGCGATGCTGTCGCCGAGCAGCTGCTCGGCCGGCTTGGTGAAGTCGAAGAAGACGGAGTCCTTGTGCAGCGCGGTTTCCAGGAGCCCGTTGAGCTTGCGGGTCTGGAAGTTGAAGTCGCGATTGAGGATGAAGTCGGCGGTGGGAATGACGTGGCTGTTGATGATGCCGCGGGTGCGACTAGAGTCGCAGAGCGAGATCGTGTCCTTGGCAACGGCGACGACCTCGTCGGCCGCAAGCACGAGATCGGCCGTGCCGGTCACGATGCGCGAGCAGGTCACCTCGGCCGGATGATCCGAGAGGCGCACATGGCTCAGCACCGCGCCGCCCTTCTGCGCGAGGCCGGACATGTCGAGGATCATCGAGGCCTTGCCCTCGATATGCGCGGCCATGCCGAGCAGCGCGCCGATGGTGAGCACGCCGGTGCCGCCGACGCCGCCGACCGCGATATTGTAGGGCTTATCCAGCGTCGGCCGCGAGGCCGGCTCGGGGAGTTCACCGATATCGGCGAGCTCGGCCGGCGCACGGTGGCGCGGCGCGCCGCCATCGACGGTGACGAAGGACGGGCAAAAACCCTTGAGGCAGGAATAGTCCTTGTTACAGGAGGACTGGTTGATGGCGCGCTTGCGGCCGAATTCGGTCTCCAGCGGCTCGACCGAGATGCAGTTCGACTGCACCGAGCAGTCGCCGCAGCCTTCGCAGACGGCCGGATTGATCATGACGCGGCGCGCCGGGTCCTCCATCAGGCCGCGCTTGCGGCGGCGGCGCTTCTCGGCGGCGCAGGTCTGCACGAAGACGATGGCCGACGTGCCCTTATACTCGCGACACATCTTCATGACGTTCTGCAAGTCGTCGCGGTGATATTTCTTCACACCGGGCGGGATGGTGTCGGCCGGATAGGCGTCGGGGTTTTCCGAGACAAGGTAGATCTCGCTGATGCCCTCGGCATGGAGCTGGGCCATGATCTTCTGCGGCGAGAGATCGCCGTCATGACGCTGGCCGCCGGTCATGGCGACGGCGTCGTTGTAGAGGATCTTGTAGGTGATGTTGGCCTTGGAGGCGATCGCCTGGCGGATGGCGAGAATGCCAGAGTGGAAATAGGTGCCGTCGCCGAGGTTCGCGAAGATGTGGTTCTCGTTGGTGAAGGGCGCGATGCCAACCCACGGCACGCCCTCGCCGCCCATATGGGTGAAGGTCTCGGTGGAGCGGTCCATCCACAGCGCCATGAAGTGACAGCCGATGCCGGCGAGCGCGCGGCTGCCTTCGGGGACCTTGGTCGAGGTGTTGTGGGGGCAGCCGGAGCAGAAGTAAGGGGTTCGGGAGACAGGCGCCGTGGGGATCATCTGGGACGCCTGCCGGCCGTTGAACCAGTCGGCCTTGGCGCGAAGCATCTCCGCGATCTCGGGGTTGAGATTAAGTCGAAGCAGTCGCTCGGTGAGCGAGGTCGCCAGCGAGGCGACGCTGAGCTCGGCGGCGAAGGTCAGGAAGCGCTTGTCGTGCTCGTCCATCTTGCCGACGATGCGCGGACGGACGTCGTCGCGCCAGTTGAACAGCACCTGCTTGACCTGGTTCTCGACGATCTCGCGGCGCTCCTCGACGATGAAGATTTCTTCAAGGCCGACGGCGAATTGATGCACGCCTTCCGGCTCCAGCGGCCAGGGCATGCCGATCTTGTAGAGACGAAGGCCGATCTTAGCGGCGACCTCCTCGGTAATGCCGAGTTCGCGCAGCGCCTGGCGGACGTCCTCGTAGCTCTTGCCCGAGGCCATGATGCCGAAACGGGCGTTCGGCGAATCCATGGTGACGCGGTTGACCTTGTTGGCGCGGGCAAAGGCGATCGCAGCAAAGCCCTTATAGTCCTGCAAGCGGCGGTCCTGCTCGAAACGGTCGTCCGGCCAGCGCAGGTTGAGCCCGCCGGGCGGCATCTCGAAATCAGGCGGGATGATGAAGGGCTTCATCTCGTCGGTGAGGTCGATCTCGGCGGTGGTCTCCACCGTCTCGGTGATCACCTTCATGCCGACCCAGCAGCCGGAGTAACGCGACATCGCGATGCCGAGCAGGCCCATCTCGATCATCTCGTGGATGCTCGAGGGATAGAGATACGGCATCAAGGCCGACATGAAGGCATGGTCGGACTGATGCGGAACCGTGGAGGATTTGGCCCCGTGGTCGTCGCCGGCGAGGCACAGCACGCCGCCGTTCTTGGCGGAGCCGGCGGCATTGCCGTGGCGGAAGACGTCGCCGCAGCGGTCGACACCGGGGCCCTTGCCGTACCAGATGCCGACCACGCCGTCATACTTGGCGCCGGGCGAGAGGTTGAGCTGCTGCGAGCCCCAGATCGCGGTGGCGGCCAGATCCTCATTCACGCCGGGCTGGAATTTGATGTTGTACTGCTCGAGATGTTTTCGCGCGGCGAAGAGCTGCTGGTCGTAGCCGCCGAGCGGCGAGCCGCGATAGCCGGAGATGAAGCCCGCGGTGTTCAGCCCATTGGCGCGGTCGCGGCGGATCTGGGCCATCGGCAGGCGGACCAGCGCCTGGATGCCCGTGGTGAAGACGTGCCCGGTCTCCTGGGTGTATTTTTGATCGAGACTGATCGGACCCTGGTTGATGCCCATTCTTGTCCTCTTCCGCCCTCTTGAGCGTTTGGCCACTTAAGCCGTTGCCTGCCCGTTGTTTTTAGCTAGGGCGCGCCGACCACTTGCGCCACTCTATGTCGGATATTTCACCTTTCGCATCACAAATCTGGACGTTCCGCGGCGGCCGGAAAAAAACGCAATTTCGTGGCCGGAAAGGCATTGGCGATTTTCAATTTGTGTCACCATACCCCCGATATCGCGAAACGACATGGCGCCGCTATGATCCGGCGCTCGATTGATGGTCTCAGGAGAAGGCTTTCGATGCGGACGATTCTGGCTGTTGCGCTCTTGTGCGGTGCGGTTGCGAGCGCGTCCGTCGCCGCCGAGCCGTCGCCCGAGCTGATCGCCTATGGCAAGACTCTGGTCGAGGCCGGCGACTGCGCGGGCTGCCACACCGCCGATCCCGCCAAGCCCTTCGCCGGGGGAAAACGCATCGACACGCCGTTCGGCGCGATCTATGCGCCGAACCTGACGCCGGACCGCGACACCGGGATCGGCGCCTGGAGCGATGCCGATTTCACCCGAGCGGTGCGTTACGGCACCGCGCCGGACGGCTCGCAGTATTACCCGGCCTTCCCCTACCCCTACTTCACCCGGATGACCAAGGACGACACGCTGGCGATCCGCGCCTATCTCGGCACGCTCGCGCCCGTCACTGGCCGCAACAAGCCGCCCGAGCTGCGCTGGCCGCTGAATTATCGCGGCCTGATGCGGGCCTGGAATTTCCTGTTCTTCAAGCCCGGCCTGTTCGAACCGGACCAGAGCAAGAGCGCGGTGTGGAACAGAGGTGGCTATCTGGTCACCGGGCTCGGCCATTGCGGTGCCTGCCACACCCCGAAGAACTATTTTGGTGCGGACAAGACCGCACAGGCGCTGTCGGGCAGCGAGCTCGGCGGCTGGTACGCCCCCCGCCTCGATGGTGCCGCCCGGAGCGGTCTGCAATCGTGGAGCGCGGATGACATCACCGAATATCTGCAGAGCGGGCGCAATGCCAGGAGCCATGCCGGCGGGCCGATGGCCGAGATGATCATCGCCTCGACATCGAAGATGAGCGATGCCGACGTGCGCGCGATGGCCGTGTATCTGAAGAGCCTGCCGCCGGCGCGCCGCGAGACCATCGTCACGCCGCCCGACGAGGCCGAGATGAAAGCCGGACAGGCCGTCTACGCCAAGCTCTGCATCGCCTGCCACGAGGCCGACGGATCCGGCGCGCCGCGGATCTATCCGCCGCTGCCGGGCAATGCGCTGCTGCAATCGATCAACCCCGCCTCGACCTTGCGCATCATCCTCGACGGCGCCCACACCGTGACGACACCGCGCGCGCCGAACACCGGGGAGATGCCAGGCTATGCCAGGCAGTTGTCCGACGAGCAGATCGCGGCGGTGACCAACTACATCCGCAATTCCTGGGGCAATGCCGGGGTGCTGGTGACGCCGGCGCAGGTGGCGAAGGCGCGTGGGCAGGAGCCGTAGCTACTTCTCCTCGTCCCCCGTGAACACGAATTTCGGCATCTCCCATTTGTAGCGCACCGCGAGCAGGCGGAAGCTGATGCCGAGGACGAAGGTCAGGATGGTCCAGAGCTCGGCGTTGAGATTGAGACCGAAGGCGGTGGCATAGAACAATCCTGTCACCACCGAGACGCTGGCGTAGAGCTCGGAGCGAAACAAGAGCGGCACGTCGTTGCAGAGCACGTCGCGGAGCACGCCGCCGGCGCAGCCCGTCACCATGCCGGAGACGATGACGATCGGCAGCGATGCATCCATCTGCCAGGCGATGTCGCAGCCGGCCATGGTGAAGACGACGAGGCCGATGGCATCGAGCACGATGAAGGCGAGTTTCAGCCGGTGCACGAGCCGCGCCATCAAGATCGTGAGGAACGCCGCGCCGCCGGCGAGCGCGAGGTAGATCGGGTTCTGCACCCAGGCCAGCGGATAATGCCCGAGGAAGAGATCGCGTAGCGTGCCGCCGCCGAGCGCGGTGATGCAACCGAGGAAGCAGACCCCCAGCCAATCCATGCTGCGGCGGCCGGCCGCGAGTGCGGCGGTCATGCCCTGCGCCGCCACCGCGACCAGGGAGAGGAAATGCAGCACGCTATCGCTCGGCGGCAGGCTCCACATCGCCTTGTTCCCTTTCCCCTCGGTGGAACCGCGCCGGGTTCCAGCATGAACAGGTTCCCGATTCCGCGCCTGAGGGCAACATGCGACGAAAGCATAACGCGCGCGGAACAGAATCCCGCAGCCACGGGTTGTCAGGTGGCAATCAACGAGGAGACCCAATCGATGGCTGACGACCGTTTTCCCAACGATCCGTACCGCCCGAACCTCGCCGACGATGAGTACCTTCGCGCGGCGCGGAGGGATGCCGACCTTCAGGCCGATCCCGAGCTTGGCGAAGGCCCCGCTTCCAGCGGCAAGGTCGCGCTGTTCGCCGTGGCCGTCGCCTTGGTGCTGGGGGCCGTCTTCTATGGCTTGAACAACACCAGCACGGGCAACCAGGCGAGCAACACGCCTGCCACGCAGACCGCCCAGCAGACTCAGCCTGCCAATCCAGCCGCGCCTCCCGGCATGCGTGACGTGACGCCGCGCAACAACACCGCGCCCGGCGTGACCACGGGCGCTGCGCCGAGCAAGCCGGCCCCGGATACGCAGACGCCGTCCGACGGCGCGAAGTAACGACTATTGTGCGTAACCCATTACTGTCATCGCCCGCGCAGGCGGGCGATCCAGTACTCCGAGACGGCAGCGATTGAATCGAAAAGCCGCAGCGTACTGGATGCCCCGCCTGCGCGGGGCATGACACCGAGAGGATGAGAGAGCGGCGGGACACACATCCCACCGCTCTTCGTTTGTCTCGGTGGCCTTTCTAGCCGAACATCTTGTTGAGCTCGCCGCCGGGATAGCCGCTGGCAAGCTCGCTGAACGTGCCCTTCTCCGCCATCTCCTTCGCCGCGCGCATGAAGCCGCCCCAGGCGGCGCGAGCGAGTGAGCCGCCGACGCTGATCCGGCGCACGCCGAGATCCTCGGCCTCCTTCAACGACAGGCCGGAGCCGCCGATCAACAGATTGAACGGTTTGGGTGCGACGGCCTTCACCACCGCAGCGATGTCCTCGCGTGTCTTCAGGCCCGGTGCATAGAGACAGTCGGCGCCGGCGTCCGCATAAGAGGTGAGCCGGTCGATGACGAGCTTGAGATCGGTCACGCCCCACAAGTAAGCCTCGCAGCGGCCGACCAGCAGTGTGCCGCTGTCGCCGATCGCCTTGCGCGAGGCCTTGATGCGCTCGACCGCGAGCCCGCGATCGTAGAGCGGCTTGTCCTTGTCGCCGGTGGAATCCTCGATCGAGAGGCCCGCAACGCCGGTGCGCACGCCGCGCTCGACATTCTCCGCGACCTTGTCCGGCTCAACCGCGAAACCGCCCTCGAAATCCGCATTCACGGGGATGTCGACCGAGGAGCTCAATGCTGCCAGATGCTGACAGACGTCCTCGACATTGACGCGATTGTCGGCCTTGCCGATGGTCCAGGCAAAGCCCGCGCTCGACGACGCAATCGCCTTGAAACCAAGATGCTGCAACGCCTTGGCGCCTCCGACATCGACCGGATTGGGCAGGATAAAGCAGCCGCTCTCGTGCATCTTCCTGAACGTTGCGCGCTTGTCCGCAGTCGTCACGTGCATGTTTCTCTCCCTTGTTGGCCGCGCAGACATAGGCACGCATCCTCGCGCGCGCTAGTGCGTGTCGTGCACCGCGCGACTGTCCTTCGGCGCCTGCTCGCGATCGTTCATCCCGTAGTCCCTGATGACGCCGGCGATGCGCAGATGATAGTCGGCAAAAATCTGCGCCCTGCCCTTGGCCTGGGTGCGCCGATGTTCCATCGTGTTTCGCCAGGTCTGGACGGCGGCCTCATCGCGCCAGAATGACAGCGACAGGATCTTGCCCTTCTCGGTCAGGCTTTCGAACCGCTCGACCGAGATGAAGCCGTCGATGGTCTGCAGGATCGGCTTCAGATCGGCCGCGAGGTCGAAATAGGCCTGGCGATGGTCCGGCTTGGGCCAGACCTCGAAGATCACGGCGATCATGGGCGTCTCCTCGTCGTTGATGGCCTACATTACCACCTTGCGCAGAAATGTGCGCTCTTCCGCGAGGATGAACTTGTTGTCCTCGGCGAAATGGAAGTTGGCCATCCCGTCCGCATCCTGCCGCAGCCGCGCGCGATAGGCCTCGTAGGCGGCAAGGCTCTCGAAGGTGATCAGCGCAAACGCGATGTTGTTGGTGCCCTCATGCGGCATGAAATAGCCGATCAGATCGCCGCCGCATTTCGGGATGATGGTGAGCCAGCGCTTCGAATAGTCCTCGAATTGCGCGCGCTTGAACGGATCGAGCTGGTAGCGGATGAAGACGGTGACGGACATGTTGGGCTCCTTGATCTGTCACTACGAAAAGCACAAACGACGCCGTCGCCGCTGAAGCATCTGGATTGCTTCGCTTCGCTCGCAATGGCGTGTTTGCGGCACCACGCTACGCCCTTGCCCGACCACAATGCTTCGGCTAGCATCGAAGCATGAAATCAGGTCCCGACATCGCCATGGTCGCCTCGCTGATCGGTGACCCCGCTCGCGCCAACATGCTCACGGCGTTGATGAACGGCCGCGCGCTCACCGCAAGCGAGCTGGCGCAGGAGGCCGGCATCACGCCGCAGACCACGAGCTCGCACCTTGCCAAGCTCGAGGCTGGCGGCCTGATCGAGCCGGAGAAGCAGGGCCGCCACCGCTATTACCGCCTCACCGACGATGACGTCGCCGGTATGCTGGAAGGCCTTGCGGCACTCGCCGCGCGCACTGGCCATATGCGCGTGCGCACCGGACCGAAGGATCCGGCGCTGCGCCGCGCGCGGATCTGCTACGACCACCTCGCCGGCGATCTCGGCGTGCAGATGCTGGATAGCTTGCGTGCGCGAAATCTGGTGAAGCAGAAGAAGCAGGACATCGAGCTGACGCCGGAAGGCGAGCGTTTCCTCGCCAAGCATTTGCAGATCTCGCCCGACATGCTCAGCCATCCCCGCCGCCCGGTCTGCAAGGCCTGCCTCGACTGGAGCGAGCGGCGCCACCATCTCGCCGGGACTTTGGGCGCCGCCATGATGCAGCGCTTCGCCGAGCTGAAATGGGCCGCGCGCGATGCTACCCCCGGCAGCCGCGTGGTGAATTTCACGCGCACCGGCGAGAAGCAGTTCGCAGCGCTGTTCGGGAACGGCAAGGACTGATCACGCTCTGCGCGTGACGGCACACAATCGCGTGTGAACTCTCGCTCTCGTCATGGCCGGGCTTGACCCGGCCATCCACGCCTTTATTGCGGCTGGCACGTGGATGCCCGGGTCAAGCCCGGGCATGACGGAGACCTTTATGACCCGCTTGTTCTCAGCCGCCCTCGCAGCCGCCCTGCTCGCTCTACCACTCGCTGCCGCCCGCGCCACCGACGCGCCCCAGCGCGAGCCCTACGGCATCGCGCTCGAAGGCTTTGCCTATCCCTATCCCGTGCATCTGTTGCCTGTCGTCAATGACGGCGAGCAACTCAGCATGGCCTATATGGACGTGGCACCGGCACAGCCGAATGGCCGCACCGTGGTGCTGCTGCACGGACGTAATTTTCCGTCGAGCTATTGGGCGCCTGTCATCAAGATGCTGAACGAGGCCGGGTACCGCGTCGTGGTGCCGGACCAGATCGGCTTCGGCAAATCCTCCAAGCCTGTGGGCGAACTGCATTTCGACACGCTGGCGCGCAACACCATCGCGCTGCTCGATCACTTGGGGGTCAACAAGGCCGACATCGTCGCGCATTCGCTCGGCGGCATGCTGGGCGTGCGCATCGCACGTGCCTATCCAGATCGTGTCGCCCATCTCGTACTGACCGCGCCGATCGGCCTTGAAGACTACCGCCTCTATGTGCCGCCGACGCCGACCGAGAAGATCATCGAGGCCGAGGACAGGCTCACGGCCGACGGCTATCGCAAGCAGCTCCAGACCAATTACGCGATCAAGCTGCCGCCGGACGCGATCACGCCGTTCATCGACGCACGCTTCAACATCAAGGGCAGCCCCGATTATCCGCGCTGGCTGCGCGCCTTCGTCTCCTCCGGCCAGATGATCTATCGCGAGCCGGTCGCGCATGAGATTGCTGACATCACCGAGCCGACGCTGTTCATCATGGGCGCCGACGACCACAACGCACCGGGCCGACCGAATGCGCCGGAAGCATTGCGCGCAAAGATGGGACAGAACGCGGAACTCGCAAAAGCGTTTGCCGCGAAGATGCCGAATGCACGGGCCGAGGTGATCCCGGACACCGGGCACCTCGTCTTCCTGGAGGCGCCGGAGACGTACAAGGAGCTGGTGCTGGGCTTTCTCGGCCGCTGAAGCGTCGAACGAAATGGAGACCGGTTCGCGCAGCGACAATGCGCCAAACAAGAATCGGGCGTCCCGTTTCCGATTCATCTAGACAGGGCTGCAGCGCCATCCATGTCGCGCAAGGCTGCACGTCGGGAAATATTCATGGCGCATTCAGGTCACGATTGGCAGATTTGGATCGCGACGTGTTGGCACATGCCCAGATTTAATGTGTCAAATCGTGTCTTTTGATTCATTGTGCGCCGCAAGCGCAGCCCCAAGATTCGCCCCGAGGACCAGAAGGAATCATCAAATGAAGTATCTGCTTGCCGCCGTGATGCTCGCCAGCGCGGTTGTCGGCTTCAGCGAGGCGGCCAGCGCCGCCGGTGGTTGCGGCCCCGGCTGGTATCGCGGCCCCTATGGCGGCTGCCGTCCGATGCGTGGTCCGGTCGTCGTGGCCCCCGCCCCGGTCGTGGTTGCCCCGCCTGTCGTCGTGGTGCGTCCGCGCGTTTGCCCCTATGGTTTCCGCTGGTACGCTGGCCGCTGCCGTCCGTTCTGATCCCTCGCACTTCCGAAATGGTCGCGCAGGACCAGCCTGCGCGGCCATTTTCGTTGAGGCCCTTCACGTCGATAAAAGGGGATCGTGATCGCGATCCCCTTTCTTATTCCAGGCGCTGTTACCAATGACGCCAGTGGCGGCGATGCCAGCGATGCCGCCAACCCCAATGGCGATGGTGCCAGCCCCAGTGACGGTGATGCCATCCCCAGTGACGGCCGTGCCAACGCACCTGCTCGGGTTTGAGCTGCGCGGCTTCCTCACTGCTGGTCACCGCAGGGCGAACTTCCGGATGGTCTTGCGGCAGGCCGACATCACCGAGCGGCTGCGGCGCCAATGGCGCGGCCTGAGCGGCAGCAGTTAACGCAGCCGCGCTCGCCGCGACGCCGAAAGCAAGTTTCAAAAAGTTCCTTCGCTCCATGAAGGTATCCTCTATCCAGTCGATCGAGTGATGCCCAAGAAGTGTCGCGGTCGCGAGATGAACTGCGGCTGAATCCTGTGCTCAGATGCGAGTGCATTCGGAAAAAATCTCTCGCCATGTCGGAATGCCCGCCCCTTATCCGTCCTCTGCCAGACAGCACGGAGACACAGCATGCCTGACCTCACTTTGACCACCTTCGACTGGGTTCCCCCGCCGCCTCGCGGTTTCGTGCGCGACCTACGTGTGCGCTGGGCGCTGGAAGAAGCCGCGTTGCCCTACCGCGTCGCCAGCGTCCCGTTCGGCGACCGCGGTCCCGCGCATCTCGCGCACCAGCCGTTCGGCCAGGTGCCGTGGCTCACCGACGGCGACCTCTCGATCTTCGAGAGCGGCGCGATCCTGCTGCATCTGGGTCAGCGCAGCGCGAAGCTGATGCCGACGGATCCCCGCGGCCGCGTTGAGGCGACCGAATGGCTGTTTGCCGCGCTCAATTCGGTGGAGATGGCAAGCCTGCCGTGGACCATGTCGAAGTTCATGGGCCATCCGAGCGACACCGCGGCGTGGAAGTTCGTGGACGACTTCCTCAAGCTCCGCCTCAAGCGTATCGAGCCGGTGCTTGCGGCGCGCGAATGGTTGGCCGGAACTTTCTCCGTCGCCGACATCCTGATGTCGGACGTGCTGCGCGTCGTCGATCAGTTCGACGGGCTGGCGGACAGCCCCGCCTGCCGCGCCTATGTCTCGCGCGCCACCGCTCGTCCGGCGTTCGCCAAAGCCCGCGCGGACCAGATGGCGCATTTCGCTGCGGCGGACAAAACACGCGAAGCGTGATCCACCGCACATAATTGGTCGGGCGTCGGCCGTAGAGTCGTCACCGCTGACGAAGCAATTTGCCTCTCATCTTCCCCAGGATGGCGACACATGGCCCGCATCGAATATCTGAAAGACCAGCTGGCCCGCGCCGAGCGCCTCGCGAAGGCAATCCTCGACCGGCAAACCGTGGAACGCCTTCAGGCCTACGCCGCCGAATGCCGTACGGAATTGCAGGCGCTCACGCCCGAGGCGACGCCCAAGGCTGCGGCGTGAGCCGTCGCCTCCAACCTGCTCGCAGAAAATTCATGTATATCCCATTGCCGCCTTAGCCGGGCTGCTTGCACCGCGCCGGTCTGCCCAGCAACCTGCCTGCTTTCAACGAAATCATCTTCGATCGATTCATTCGGGAGAGCGCAATGAAGAGATGGCCGCGATTGGCGCGCACGTTGGGTACACTTGGATTTCTCTGCATGTTCTACGGTCTGACCGGACATCAGGCCTATGCCGACGGCTCCGTATCGTCCCTGCACATGGGCTACGGCGCGGCCACTCCGGCCGAGTTTGATCGATTCCTGGCGGTGATCCAGCAGTACAACGCCTCGGGCGAGCGCTTTCGCATCGACAGCCATTGTCAGTCCGCCTGCACCATGTTCCTTTCGATCCGCAATGTCTGCGTCACGCCAGGCGCGACCTTGTTGTTTCACGCCGGCGGATCCATGAAGAAGGGCATCGTCAGCGCGTCGCGCACGCAACAGATGGCCAGCACTTACAAAGCCGCCTTGCGCCAATACGTCACCGACAACCATTTCATGGATACATTCGCCTTCCATTCGATCTCGGGAAGCGAAATCATCAAGCGCTTCGGCTATCCGGCCTGCCGGTAGACAGGCAGAATCCGCCGCCTTCGTCGCTATGGAAAGATGGCGGATTACGCTTGTGCTAATCCGCCCTACGCTCTGAGCATTGTGCAGCGGACTACACCAGCTTCATCGGCGTATCGGCGACCACACGCAGATCGATCCTGCCGATCAACGCCGAACGGTGCGCCTCGGCAGCACCGATCGCATCGTCGGTCTGCCGCAGCGTGCTGATATTCGAGCCGAGCGAGACGATGCCGCCGAGCACGAGGGCGATCGAGCCAAGTGCGGCGGTCTGACCAAGCCCAAACAGTCCGAGGATGGTGACCACGAGCAGCGCCGCACCGCTGCCGATCGCGATCTTGGACGCCAGGATGTACTTTCGGCACCGCTCGGCGATCTCGGCCAGCCGCTCGATCCGGTCTTCGATCTCGGAGATTTCGTCGGTCGGATCGTCTTCGGTCATGGGACCTCAAATCGCCGATACTTGGGACAAACCTGGCGTGGCACGGCGACAGCAGAGCAGCGGACTGGCTCAGCTAAACCAAGCAGCATGCATTTCCTCTAGAAACGATTTGGTGATCTGCACGCCTGATGCATCCCCAATTACGCTGTCGACCCCGCACTCCGGGCATAGAGCTGTAGAGTCCTTATCAACCCAATCGACAATCCGACCTGGTCCAAACGTCTCTCTGCAATAGAAACAACCGCAGAGCTGACTGCGTTCGATGTCTGCGCGGTGATTGATGCACTTCTTGTGCGCGGCGCGCAGAGGATGAGATTCAGGCAAGTCGAAGACGCTCGGCATGTCAGGCTCGTCTTCGGCTATCTGCTTCCAATAGATAAGGCGGGTTACGCCTTTGCCTCACCCGCCCTACGCTTTGCTCACAACGGCAAATTGTCGTGCTTCTTCGCCGGCGCTTCCACCTTCTTGTCCTTCAGCATCGCCAACGCACGTGCGATGCGCTTCCTCGTCGAGTGCGGCATGATGACATCGTCGATGTAGCCGCGCTCGGCGGCGATGAAGGGGGACAGGAAGCGGTCTTCGTATTCCTTGGTGCGGGCGGCGATCTTGTCGGCGTTGCCGATGTCACTGCGGAAGATGATCTCGACCGCGCCCTTGGCGCCCATCACGGCGATCTGGGCGGTCGGCCAGGCGTAGTTCATGTCGGCGCCGATTTCCTTCGACGCCATGACGTCGAAGGCGCCGCCATAGGCCTTGCGGGTGATGATGGTGACCAGCGGCACGGTGCACTGCGAATAGGCGAACAGCAGCTTTGCGCCGTGCTTGATCAGGCCGCCATATTCTTGGCTCGTGCCCGGTAGGAAGCCCGGCACGTCGACGAAGGTGACGATCGGGATGTTGAAGGCGTCGCAGAAACGGACGAAGCGCGCGGCCTTCCGCGATGCATCGCTGTCGAGCACGCCGGCCAGCACCATCGGCTGGTTGGCGACGAAGCCGACGGTACGGCCGGCGATGCGGCCGAAGCCCGTGACGATGTTCTTGGCGAAGGCCTCCGCGATCTCGAAGAAGTCGCCCTCGTCCACGACCTTCAGGATCAGCTCCTTCATGTCGTAGGGCTTGTTCGGATTGTCGGGGATCAGCGTGTCGAGCGACATGTCGATCCGCTCGATGGAATCGAAGCTCGGCCATTCCGGCACGCCATCCGAATTGTTGGACGGCAGGAAGTCGATCAGGCGACGCATCTGCAGAAGCGTCTCGACGTCGTTCTCGAAGGCGCCATCCGCGATCGAGGAGCGCGTCGCGTGCACCGAGGCGCCGCCGAGCTCTTCCGCCGTGACGACCTCGTTGGTGACGGTCTTCACCACGTCGGGGCCGGTGACGAACATGTAGCTGGTGTTCTTCACCATGAAGATGAAGTCGGTCATGGCGGGCGAATAGACGTCGCCGCCGGCGCAGGGGCCCATGATGACCGAGATCTGCGGGATCACGCCCGAAGCGAGCACGTTGCGGCGGAACACGTAGGAATAGCCGGCGAGTGCGGCAACGCCTTCCTGGATGCGGGCCCCGCCCGCGTCATAGAGGCCGATGATGGGCGCCCGCGCCTTCATCGCCATGTCCTGGAGTTTTGTGATCTTCAACGCGTGCGTTTCCGACAGCGAGCCGCCGAACACGGTAAAGTCCTTGGCGAACACGAACGTCTTGCGGCCGTTGACGGTGCCCCAGCCGGTGACGACGCCGTCGCCGGGCACCTTGGTCTTCTCCATGCCGAACTCGGTGGAGCGGTGCTCGACGAACATGTCGAACTCCTCGAACGACCCCTTGTCGAGCAGGAGCTCGATGCGCTCACGGGCGGTCAGCTTGCCGCGGGCATGCTGCGCCTCGATGCGCTTCTCCCCGCCGCCGAGCTTTGCGCCGGCACGACGGTCTTCAAGGGCGTCCAGGATATGTTTCATTTGCTCCCGCCAGTTCTTAAGCCTTAAGTGAAGCGGGTTCTAACACGGCATTTTGCGGCCCGGGAAGCGGCTTTCGGCGCCGCAGGGCTGCCCTGACACAGCGTGAAAGCGCAAGGAATTCCAAAGTTTTGCCTGGAGGCCACGATGGACGAGAGAACAACTGACGCCGGCTCCGTGACCGGCGGCGTCAGGATCCTGCTGCGGCTCGAGGGGCTCGCTCTGTTCGCGGCCATGACGGCGCTCTATGCTAGCTGGGGCGGCTCCTGGTGGGTCTACGTCCTGCTGTTCCTGGTGCCGGATCTGAGCTTCCTGGCATACCTGTCGGACGCCAAGTTCGGTGCGCTGGTCTACAATGCCGCCCACAGCTACATGGCGCCGGTGACGCTGATGACGCTTGGTTTTGGCCTCGCCTCGCCCCTCACCCTCTCCATCGCCTTGATCTGGCTCGCCCATATCGGCATCGACCGGGCGCTGGGCTATGGCCTGAAATATGCTGCAGGCTTCGGCTTCACCCATCTCGGGCGGATCGGTCGCCAGAAGGACGCCTGACCCATCGCGCCCCGGGGCAATGGTCGCAATTTGTCGCGACGCGCCGGTTGACCGGGCCAGCCGATTCAGGCTTGCTCCCGTTTCGATCAGGCGCCGAATGTTGCGTGAACTCAGTCGGTACGGCGGCGGTCATCACGTCCGGCTGCAAGCATCATCCACATGTCCGCCACGGTCGTTCCCCTGCCTCCGAACAGCGCGTCCGAAACCACCGGCTTCCTGCGGCGGATGGCCAGCATGGTGTCGGGGCGGAACGGCGAGATGCTGCTGCGCGCGGCCAGCCTGATCGAGTCGCTGGCGCAGCGGGCAATGTCGGCCGAGCGGCTCTACCACCAGCAGCAGGAAGAGAACACGCGCCATGTCGAGCTGCGCGAGGCTGCCGAGCTCGCCTCCGACGCCATGGTCAACCAGATCGCCGCGCTGCGGACGCAGCTTGCCGACGTGACAGCGGCAGCCGCCGCCGAACGAACTGCTTTTGACACCGAGCGTGGCAAGCTGCTCATGCTGATGCAGGATGCGGAAAGCCATATCGGCAAGCTCACCACCGAGCTCGATACGCTTCGCACGTCCGTCGACGCCTTCAACGAGACCGTCGTGTCCGTGCCGATCGAGGTGCTGCGGCTGGCGCGGACGCAGTTCGACTATCTTTCCAGCGGCTTTGCGCGCAAGGGCGACGTGATCTCGCAGGCGATGAGCGAGATCGGCGGTTTCGCTATCGACCAGGCGCTGACAGCAAAGAAGCCGGCCGAAAAGGCGTGAGAGTGCCTCGCGCAAATTGACAGCGCGCATGTCCGTTGATCTACTTCCCGAAAATCATGGGGGAGGATTCAATGCCAACGGCATTGCGCGTCGCTCTGGCGCTCATCGCACTCTGCGTTTCATCAGGGCTCGCCGCCGCTCAATCGCTTCCCAAGGAAGCTCCTGCCCGAACCGAGATCTACCCGATCCCGTCTCTCACCCTCTCCGACCAGCAATTTCTGAGCGGCGATGCCGCGTCCGGCAAGCCGGTGACGGTGGCCGGCGAATTCCGCGTGGCGCAGGGCACCGGCAAGATGCCGGTCGTGGTGCTGATGCACGGCTCGAGCGGCGTCGGCGCCACCACCGAAGCCTGGGTGCACGAATTCAACGCCATGGGCATCTCGACCTTCGTGATCGACGGCTTCACCGGCCGCGGGCTGACGGTGACGGGGCCGAACCAGGCCCTGCTCGGCCGGCTCAACCTGATCATCGACGTCTACCACTCGCTGGAAATCCTGGCCAGGCACCCGCGCGTCGACCCTGACCGCATCGTGCTGATGGGTTTTTCACGCGGCGGACAGGCGACGCTCTATGCGAGCCTCGACCGCTTCAACAAGCTCTGGAACAAGTCCGGCCTGCAATTCGCGGCCTATATCCCGTTCTATCCGGACTGCTCGACGACCTATCAGACCGACACCGAGGTCGCCGCGCGCCCGATCCGCATCTTCCACGGCACGCCTGATGATTATAACCCGGTGAGGAGCTGCAAGGCCTTCGTCGAGCGGCTGAAAGCTGCCGGCCGCGACGTGGTGCTGACCGAATATCCTGATAGCGCGCACGGCTTTGACAGCGGGTTGCTCGGCGTCAAAACGGTCGTGGTGTCGGCCAACGCCCAAACCGTGCGCAACTGCCACATCAAGGAAGGCGACGGCGGCGTGCTGATGAACGCCGATGCGAACGTGCCCTTCACCTACAAGGATTCCTGCGTCGAGCTCAACCCGCATGTCGGCGGCAATCCGGCGACGGCGGCGGAGTCGAAGAAAGCCGTGGTGGAGTTTTTGCAGGCGCTGTTCAAGCTGGGATAGAGCCGCACACTCCGTCATTGCGAGCGCAGCGACGCAATCCAGAGTCCCTCCGCGGAAAGATTCTGGATTGCGTCGCTGCGCTCGCAATGACGCGCGGAGAGAGATGCGCTAGCGCGCGCGGCCCGACAGCCGCAGCACGAACACCAGCACTTCGGCGACGGCCTTGTAGAGATCCGGCGGGATCTCCTCGCCGAGCTCGACCTTGGAAAGTGCGCCCGCCAGGATCTCGTTTTCCTCGATCGGAATATCGTGGGCCTTGGCGATCTCCACGATCTTTTCGCCGATCGTGCCCTTGCCTTTGGCGACGACCACAGGCGCGCCGCCGCCCTTCTCGTAGTGCAGCGCAATTGCGAGTTTGGACTGCTCGCTCATGTGGCGCGATCCAGGAAATGCCCGGCGCGCGCCGGCGCCCGTTGCGGCGGGGTGCCGTCGCGCACGATGATGTCGCCGGGCTTGAGCTCGGCTTTGGCCAGCGCCTGATTGAGCTCACCGATCCCGGCGCGCAGCTGCTGCGCGGTCGCCGGCCGCTCGGCCCACATCCGCACAAAGGTCTTGTCGCCGCTCAGCGTGATCAGCGCGTGCACGGGCCCCGCCGGCTCGACATTGAGCGAGAAGCGCGCGCGCCAGGCACGCTTGGCGGGATCGGGCGTCTCGTTGCCGCCGTCGCGCGAGATCTCGAATTGCGCCATCGCCGTGCCTTGCGGGGTCGCAAACGGAATCTCGAAATTCCACTGCGGCACGGTCGGATCGATGCGATGCCCGCTGGCATCGGTGCGGTCGGGCAGCGAGGCGACCTGCAACAGCGTCTGTCGCGCGATCGCAGCATCGGTGTCGCCGAGCAGGCGATGCACGGTCGCAGCGAGCGGCGCATTCGGTGCGAGCGATGGCGAGGCGACGGCTTGCGGCGCCGGCAACGCGCCCCGGAATGGCGGTGGCGTCGTTGGACGCGCGGCCGCTTCGAAGACATGGCTGTCCGGCACGGCTCTATTCGAGCCCGGCACGTTACCGGTCATGCGTGGCAAGCTTTGCGTGGCCTCTTGCAGCAAGCTCGCAGCGAGGCCGGCGGAGATCGCCCGCGGCAGCGCTGCCTGCGGCGCCTCGCCCGCCATGTCTTTCAGCACAGCGGCCGCAAGCACAGCGTCGCGCGGCAATGGAGCGGGCTGGACAATTTCAGCGTCAGGCGGCGCCGCCGTCTGTACGGCCTCGCCTGCCGGCTGAAGTGCGGCGGCTGCGGTCTGCGGCGCGGCCGCAATGCTTGGCGGTGGCGCGGCGGTTTGCACCGGCGTCCGTGGCGCGCCGGTCTCGAGCGTGCCAGACGTCGCCGACAATGTCTGGCGCAGCACGAGCAGCGCCGCCTTCAGATCCGGCATCGCGCCTGACGGCTGCGGCGTGCCCGAGGCGAGCGAAGCCTCGAGAAACAGGCCCGACTTCTGGAAGGCGGATTCGATGTCGCCGCCATCGAGTGCGGTGTCGAGCGGCGTCTGTTGCGCCAGCACGTCCAGCACGGCCTGCTTCAGGCCCTCGGGCAGATCGCTGCCGGTCACAACGGAGGCGAGATTGGCGAACAGCGGTGCCTGACTGCCCTGTCTGGTCACGGCCTCGGCCGAGGCGACCGTGACGGCGACCTGCTCGGCCGGCGTCAGGGGATTGCGGACTGCGGGCGCGGATGGCGCGAGCGAGGGGCTGTCGACCAGCGAGGCTGCCGTCGGTGTCAGCGTGACCTGATCGGCGCTCGCCTCGCCTGCCCCGCCCACGACGGCAAGCCTGATGGTGCCGTCGTTCTGCGATACCGCAAGCTGGAGATTTTGCCCCGGGGTCAGCGACACCTCGGACATCACGTCCATCGAGAGGTTGGCGATCGCAATCCGCACCAGATTGTCGGCAAGCAGGCTGACGACCCGGGCATCGACCACGCTGCCGGCCTGCAGCACAAGATCCGGCGTCGCCGCATCAGCCACGGGGCTGGCGGCACTGACCGGAAGGATCGAAGTAACTGGCGTCGGCATCTCGGAAGGCCCAGGGAACGCTGGTCCCACCCTAAGGTGCCCTCGTAAACCTCTCGTTAAGGACCTTTGGCCGCGGCCGGATTCACGGCCGCCAAGACCGTCACGGCGGCCTGGAAATCCCTGAGGCGGGTGGCCCTGCGAGCGGCCGCCTCCTCGTCCACGCCCCATTGATCGACGTTCCAGTCCTCGTCGACATGGGCGGCAGACCAGACCTGGTCGGCGTCGCGCACGCCATGGGCCAGCGCCAGCGCCAGCAGCGCCGATCCGGTCAGGGTCGTCACCATGTGGAGGGCGGCCACGGACCAGGGATCATCAGGCAGCGCGGCGCGGGCGGCCTGGACGGCCTCGTCCGGCTGTTTCACATGCATGATGCCTTCAGAGAGGATGAAGTGTGCCCCAAGCGTGTTAGCAGCCCAGAACAGCACGGGGTCCCAATGCGCGGCCTCGCGGGCGACCAGCCCTTCGGGATGGCCGGCGCGATAAAACAGCAGGTCGGTCTCGAAGTATTTGGCGAGGTCATCAGTCACGAGCTCGACGCGGTCGACCACGCCCTCGACCACGCTGTTGGCAATCCGCGTCAGGGGCATGGTCACCGGATCGATCGCCTCGCCCTGCGCGGCCCATTCCGCGGCCACGGCATCGGCGAGCGTCTGCGAAGGAAGCACCACCTGGCGGGCGGAGGGCGTGCGGATCGGCCTGCCGTCAAGGGTGATAGCAAAGCCGCCGTCAACCTCAGCGACACCGGCTTCCTTGTAGAAGCGCTTGCGCAGCGGCGTCCGCGCCGACGCGCGCGCTGATTCCCTGGGATCCGGCGGAGGTTGGCCAGCGGCTTCTTCGAACAATTCGCGCATGTGAGTTTTCGGTCCCGGTCGCTGAATGCAAGTTTTCAAAATAGGATCGGCTTTTAAGATAAGACCTGTGGCCGATAAAGCGAGCGGCGGGCATGAAGGAACTTGCGGGCATTGTGGCCCTGTTCACCGGGCTTTGGCCGGCTGCGGCCGAGGCCGGCTTTCGCACCCCGGAATCGCTCGTCCGCAACGTCTATGCCTATTACGGCGAGGGTGCGCCGGAACTGTCCAAGGGCCTGCCCCGGGATGATGCGACGGCCCGGCAATTCTTCGATCCCTCCTTGCGCAAGGCCTGGAGCGGGCCGCGGACCGAGCCCTATGATTTCCTGGTGCAGAGCCCGAGCTGGAAGCTCGGCCCTGTTACGATCGCAATCATCCGCAAACACTACGACAAGACCTATGTCGCGGCGAGTTTCGACAATCGCGGCCGAAAGGTCGCGCTGAACTTCATTCTGGTCAGCGGGCCCGAAGGTTGGCTGATCGCTGACGTCGAGAGCCCGCATGACAGTTTGCGGATGTTTCTGGAGCAGTTTCGGAATTGAGGGAGCTGTAATTGTCAGCCAAATCCTCGGGTGTCGTCCCGGCGAAGGCCGGGACCCATACTCCGCAGCAGACGTTTGGCGAAGACCAGCAGTTGGCTTCGTTCGCCGATACGAAGATGGCACTCTACCGATAGATTCCGCGGTGATGGGTCCCGGCCTTCGCCGGGACGATACCGAGAGATTGACTGCCTCCCTACTCCTCCGGCGCATTCTCGATCGGATCGAACCGGCTTGCATCGAGCCCGAGCAGATTCCACGACTGCTGCATGTGCGGCGGCAGCGGCGCGGTGGCGTCGATCACGCCACCGCGTGGATGCGGGATCACGATGCGGCGCGCCAAGAGATGCAGGCGGTTCTGCAGGCCGCCCGGGAGCTGCCAGTTCTCGATGTTGAAATATTTGGGATCGCCGACGATGGGATGGCCGATATGGGCCATGTGGGCGCGAAGCTGGTGCGTGCGGCCCGTCACCGGCTTCAGCGACACCCAGGTCAGCTTGTTGCCGGCGGTCTCGACCACCGCGTAGTAGGTTACCGCGTGGCTCGCGCCCTCATCGCCATGTTGCGCGATCCGCATGATGGTGTCGTCCTCGCTCTCCTCCTTGGCAAGGAAGGTCGAGATGCGGCCCTGCTTCGGCTTCGGGAGCCCCGGCACCAGCGCCCAATAGACCTTGCGCGCCGAGCGCGAGCGGAACGCGCCGGTCAGATGCGAGGCGGCAAAGCGTGTCTTCGCAATCAACAGGCAACCCGAGGTCTCGCGATCGATGCGGTGCACGAGGCGCGGCTTCTGACCCTTGGAATCGCGCATCACCTCCAGCATCTGGTCGATGTGGCGCGTCATGCCCGAGCCGCCCTGCACGGCAAGACCGGCGGGCTTGTTCAGCACGAGGACGTCGTCGTCCTCGTAGATCGTCATCTCCTTGAGCGCCTTGAGCGTCTTCTGCGCGGCTTCCGAGAGCTCGCCGACGACCTTCGGCGCATCCAGCTTCAGCGGCGGAATACGGACGCTCTGCCCCTCCTCCAGCCGGTCCTTGCTGTCGACGCGCTTGCCGTCGACGCGCAGCTCGCCTTTGCGGACGACGCGCTGGATATGGGAGAACGACAGGCCGGGAAAGCGCGCCTCGAGGAAACGATCGACACGCATGTTGTTCTCGTCGGCCGTGACGATGACCGTCTGCACCTTGGTCGGCAGCAGCGTCTCGACGGACTTTTCGGGTGCGGCCCTTTCCGCTTCCGCCCTCTCCAGCTTGGCCCTAGGCGGACGCCGCTCGGCGCGCTCGCCCGCAAAGCGCGGCGGCTTCCCGCCGGGCTTGCCGCCCGGACGCGGCCCGGCCTTCTTCGCGCTACGCGCCTTGAACGGGCGCGATTCCTTGCGCTCATCGCGCGAACGGGGCTCTTGATTGGTTCTTTTGATGCGGCGGCTCATGGCTGCCTGCGTACCCTAAAAGCAGCCTTTCGTCACGGTGAAATGGCCACCTCTAGCCCGAGCCACCCCGTTCCTTCCGCAGCTTCGCCCAATAATCCAGCCGCTTTCTGATCTCCCGCTCGAAGCCACGCTCGGGCGGGTCGTAGAAGGTCTGGCGGCCGAGGGCTTCCGGGAAGTAGTCCTGGCCGGAGAAGGCGTCGGGGGCGTCGTGGTCGTATTCGTAAGCTGCGCCGTAGCCTTCCGACTTCATCAGCTTGGTCGGCGAATTCAGGATGTGCTTCGGCGGCAGCAGCGAGCCGGCCTGCTTTGCCACCTGCATTGCCGAGCCGAACGCCGTGTAGACCGCGTTCGATTTCGGTGCGGTGGCGAGGTAGACGACGGCCTGCGCGATCGCGAGCTCGCCTTCGGGATGGCCGAGGAAGTCGAAGGCGTCCTTCGCCGCATTGGCGATGACGAGCGCCTGTGGATCGGCAAGGCCGATGTCCTCCACCGCCATGCGCACGACGCGGCGCGCCAGGAACAGCGGATCCTCGCCGGCATCCAGCATGCGCGCGAGATAATACAGCGCCGCATCCGGATCGGAGCCGCGCACCGACTTATGCAGCGCCGAGATCAGGTTGTAATGGCCGTCGGCCGACTTGTCGTAGATCGGCGCGCGGCGTTGCAAAATGTCCTGCAACTGAGCGGCGTTAAATATCTCGTCCGCGCGTGCGGAACGCCAGACCTCTTCCGCAAGCGTCAGCGAGGCGCGGCCATCGCCGTCGGCCATACGCACCAGCACTGCGCGCGCTTCCGCATCGAGCGGCAGCTTCTTGCCCTCGACCGCCTCCGCATGCGCGAACAGCTTCTCGATCGCAGCAGCATCGAGCGAACGAAACACCAGAACGCGCGCGCGAGACAAAAGCGCCGCGTTGAGCTCGAAGGACGGGTTTTCCGTGGTGGCGCCGACCATGACGACGGTGCCGTCTTCCATCACGGGCAGAAACGAATCCTGCTGCGCGCGGTTGAAGCGATGCACCTCGTCGACGAACAGCAGCGTGCCCTTGCCCATCTCGCGGCGGGCACGCGCGGCATCGAATGCCTTCTTCAAATCGGCAACGCCGGAGAACACCGCCGAGATCTGCTCGAAATGCAGGTCCGTCGCATCCGCCAAGAGCCGCGCCACCGTGGTCTTGCCGGTGCCGGGCGGTCCCCAGAACACCAGCGAACCAAGCGTGCGCGTCTCCAGCATGCGCGTCAACGCGCCGTCGGGGCCGAGGATGTGATCCTGCCCGACGACCTCCGACAGCGTACGCGGCCGCAGCCGGTCCGGCAGCGGATGCGGGGCCTCGTGATCGAGCCCCGCCGCGGCAAAGAGAGTTGGCGTCTCCTGTGGTCGCTTCGGACTCATCCGCCCAGCGTGACGTTGATCTGCTGACCGCCGCGCACCACCGCGATGCGCCAGAGCCGCGGCTGCTCCTTGGCGGCTTTCTCCAGGTCGCTGGTCTTGGCGATCTTCTGGCTGTTCACGGACAGGATGATGTCGCCCTTCTGGAAGCCGACATTCTGCGCCGCCGTACCGTCGCCGATATCGGTGACGACGACACCCTCGGTGTCGACATCGAGATGCAGCTCGTCGGCCACCGCTGGCGTGATGGTGGAGATCCTCGCGCCCTGGAACGGCGAACGCGTGGTGATGACGAGCTCGTTGCGGCCGGTGTCAGGTGCAATCTCGAGCGCGATCGTCAGCTTGAGCGGCTTGCTGCCGCGCTGCACGTCGATCTGCGCGGTGCCGCCGATCGGACGGGTTGCGAAGCGGTAATCGAACGCGTTGGGATCGTCCACGGCCTGGCCGTCAATCCCGGTGATGAGGTCGGAGGATTTCAGCCCCGCCTTCGCCGCAGGACCATTGGGCACGACGCTTGCGACCAGCGCGCCGGTCGGCGAGCGCAGGCCGAGGCTCTCGGCAATCTCGGGCGTCACCGCCTGGAGCTTCGCACCGAGCCACGGCCGCTTCACCGCCGTACCGCCGCTCTTGGCGGAGGCGACGACGACCCGCACCATATTGGCCGGAATCGCAAAGCCGATGCCCTGCGAGCCGCCGGAGCGCGAATAGATCGCGGTGTTGATGCCGGCAAGCCGACCGTTCATGTCGACCAGCGCGCCGCCGGAATTGCCGGGATTGATCGCAGCATCGGTCTGGATGAAGAACTGGTAATCGGTGATGCCGACCTGGGTGCGCGCCAGCGCTGAGATGATGCCGTGGGTCACGGTCTGGCCGACGCCGAAGGGATTGCCGATCGCCATCACGACGTCGCCCACCATCAGCTCGTCCGAATTGGTGAATTCGAGCGCCGGAAACTTCTCCTTGGTGTCCTTCAGGCGCAGCACCGCGAGATCGCTGCGGGAATCCTTCAGCACGATCTCGGCCTCGAACTCGCGCTTGTCCGACAGCGATACCTTCACCTGGTCGGCGCCCTCGATGACGTGGACGTTGGTGACGACGAGCCCGGAGGAATCAACGATCACACCCGAGCCGAGCGATCGCTGCACCTGCTCCTGCTGCTGGCCCGGCACGCCGAAGAAGCGGCGGAAGATCGGGTCGTCCAGCAGTGGGTTGCGGTTCTGCACCACCTTGGCGGCATAGACGTTGACGACCGCCGGCTGCACCCGCTGCACGATCGGCGCATAGGACAGCCGCAGTTCGGCCGGCGACGACGGCACGCGACGGTCCTGCGCCGCGGTCGGATTGAAGTGGGCCGAAAGGGCTATGCACAATGCCGTGAGGACGGCGGTCGAGATCGATCGAAACATTCCTACCTCTTGGAAAAGACGCCGGAATATAGGCGCGTTCGCCCCCCAATAGAAGGGCGCCGGGCGGCAATATTCGGGCCGTTCCGCCGCCTCCGGCATGCAAGTTCTGCGTGCGGAATGACAAGTCGCCAGGACAGCGAATTGGCATGATGCTGATCATATTCCATCCTCATGGCGGACGGATTCGGTTGCGGCGAATTGATCCAGTGGGGAACCGCGGTGGCGATGCGCACGCAGGTCGCGTTCTGAAGCGATCGATCCGGCAGCGGCACGCCGCTCCCGGATATCTACGCCGCGCGTTTCGGCTTCTTCACGACCACCGGTGGCGGTGCGCAAGACAGCCGCTGCTGGTGGCTCTCGCCCCAGGCCTTGAGAATGTCGATCACCGGCCGCAGGCTCTCGCCGAGCTCGGACAGGCAATATTCCACCCGCGGCGGCACCTCGGCATAGACCTTGCGGGTGACGAGCTTGTCCTCCTCCAGCGCGCGAAGCTGCTTGGTCAGCATCCGCTGGGTGATGCCGGGCATCATGCGGCGCAGTTCGCCGAAGCGCTGGGTGCCGCTCTGGAGGTGGTAGAGGATCACGCCCTTCCACTTGCCGTCGATCAGGTCCAGCGTCGCCTCGACCGAGCACCCGGGACGACGGGCAAAATTGCGCCGTTTCATAAGTAGTTTTCCCAATAGTATCCAAACAGGGACTATATCCCCGAATGTACAGTACTTGCCAAATCGGAGCCAGGGCGACAGTTAGGGCGCATGCGAATACGCCATCTGATGGAGACAAGCCATGAAGGCCGTCGGCTACAAGAAGTCGCTTCCGATCGAGGATCAGGACGCGCTGTTCGATTTCGACACCGCCAAGCCAGAGCCGAAAGGACGCGACATCCGCGTTGCCGTGAAGGCGATCTCGGCCAATCCGGTCGACTATAAGGTGCGCAAGCGCGCCGCGCCGCCCGAGGGCGAGACCAAGATTTTGGGCTATGACGCCGCCGGCGTGGTCGATGCCGTCGGCCCCGACGTCACGCTGTTCAAGCCGGGCGACGAGGTGTTCTACGCGGGCTCGATCCTGCGCCAGGGCACCAATGCCGAATTCCATCTGGTCGACGAACGCATCGTCGGCAACAAGCCGAAGTCGCTCTCGTTCGCGCAGGCCGCCGCCCTTCCCCTCACCTCCATCACCGCCTGGGAATTGCTGTTCGATCGTCTCGGCGCCGTCCCGGGCAAGAGCGTCGATCCGCGTACGCTTCTCATCACCGGCGGCGCCGGTGGTGTCGGCTCGATCCTGATCCAGCTCGCGCGCCGCCTCACGGGCCTCACCGTACTCGCCACCGCCACGCGGCCTGAATCGCAGAAATGGTGCCTCGATCTCGGCGCCCACGCTGTGATCGATCACGGCAAGCCGATGAAGGAGCAGATCGAGAGCTTGAGGCTGCCGCCGGTCGCTCTGGTGGCGAGCCTCACTTTCACCGACCAGCACTACAAGAGCATCGCCGAGCTCATGGCGCCGCAGGGCCGGTTCGGCCTGATCGACGATCCCCCGGAATTCACCATGAGCACGTTCAAGGGCAAGGCGATCTCGGTGCACTGGGAATCGATGTTCACACGCTCCTCGTTCCAGACGCCAGACATGATCGCGCAGCATCATCTGCTCAATGACGTCGCCGACCTCATCGACAAGGGCGTCTTGCGCACCACGCTCGACCAGACTTTCGGCACGATCAACGCGGCCAACCTCAAGCGTGCTCACGCGCTGCTCGAGAGCGGCAAGTCGCGCGGCAAGATCGTGCTGGAGGGGTGGTAGCAACGGCCTCGTAACGTCTCGTAGGGTGGGCAAAGGCGCCCTTGCGCCGTGCCCACCACCTGGCTATGGCGGCAAGAGATGGTGGGCACGCTTCCGTCTTCGCTCTTCGAGCTACGGCGGACAAGCCGCTTTGCCCACCCTACGATTTCCGGCGCTACCCCACGATCCGGACCAAAGCCGACAGCAGCCGCTCGATCTGCTCATCCGTGCCCACGGTGATCCGCAGGAAATCCGAGATGCGAGACACGGAGAAGTGGCGGACGATCACTGCCTGCTCGCGCAGCGCCGCCGCAAGCGCAGCCCCTTCATGCGCGGGATGGCGCGCGAAGACGAAGTTGGCGAGCGAGGGCAACACCTCGAAACCGACCGCCTTCAGTCCGCGGGTCAGCCGCTCCCTGCCCTCGATCACGCGACGGCGACTCTGCTGGAAATAGTCCTCGTCCTCGATGGAGGCGATCGCGCCGGCCTGCGCAGGCCGGCCGAGTGGATATGAATTGAAGCTGTCCTTCACGCGCGTCAGCGCGTCGATCAGATCGGCATCGCCGATCGCATATCCGACGCGAAGCCCGGCGAGCGCGCGCGACTTGGACATGGTCTGCACGACCAGGAGATTGCGATGGGACGCAACCAGCGGAATCGCGGTCTCGGCGCCGAAATCGACATAGGCTTCGTCGACGACGACAGGCGCATCCTTGTGCTCCGCCAGCAGTGTCGCGATCTCCGCGCGCGACAGCGCGATGCCTGTTGGCGCGTTCGGATTCGGAATGATGATCGCGCCCGCCGGCCGGCGATAATCCGCCGTGCGGATCTGCATGGCCTGATCGAGCGCCACAGTCTCATAGGCGATACCGAACAGACGGCAATAGACCGGATAGAAACTGTAGGTGATATCGGGAAACAGTAGTGGCGCATCATGCTTCAGCAGCGCGACGAAGGCATGCGCCAGCACCTCGTCTGAGCCGTTGCCGACGAACACCTGCTCTGGTCTCACGCCGTGATAGGCGGCCAGGGCCGCCCGCAGCGCCGTCGCCTGCGGATCCGGATAAAGACGCAGCGTATCGGCCGCCGCGTCACGGATCGCCTGCAGCGCCCGCGGCGACGGACCGAGCGGGTTCTCGTTGGTGTTGAGCTTGACCAGATCCGCCATGCGCGGCTGCTCGCCCGGCACATAGGGCTTCAGCTCGTGCGTCAAGCTGCTCCAGAAACGGCTCATCTTTCCTCCCCCTCGCGCGGACGGGTCGCCCGCTCGACAAAGCCTTTTGCGAGCGCGTGATAGATACCCTCCTCGCAGATCATGCGCGAGACGAAATGCGCGATCAGCGCGGCCGCCATCAGCGGCACGACCATGCCGTGATTGTCGGTCATTTCGGTCACGATCACGAAGGCGGTGATCGGCGCTTGAACGACGCCAGCGAAATACGAGACCATGCCGAGCAGCATGATCGCGCCGAGCGGCGCGTCATGGAAGAATGACGCAATGTTGCTGCCGATGCCCGCGCCGACGGCGAGCGATGGCGAGAAAATGCCGCCCGGTATGCCGCTGATGGCGGCAAAGCTCGTCGCCAAGAGCTTGAGCACCCCAAAGTCCTGCGGCAACGGGGTGCCGTGATCCAACGCCGCCTTCACCTGCACATAACCCGTGCCGTAGATGGTGTCGCCGGACACCAGACCGCATATCGCGACGGCAAGGCCGCAGGCGAACGCAAACCAGAGCGGATGGCCCTTGATCGCCCGTCCGAGCGGGCTCTTGAACCCGCGCGCCATGGCAATGACGACGCGGCTGAACAGGCCGCCCGCGAGGCCGCCGACGACGCCGCAGGCCGGAACGGCCAGCCAGTCGGCGCCACGTGCCAGCGTCATCGCACTGCTGCCGAAATAGGCGTAATTGCCCGCAAGCGCGAGCGAGGTCAGGCCGGCCGCAATGACGGCCCCAATGATCAGGCTGGACGTGCGGGTCTCGAAGGCGCGGCTCATCTCCTCGATGCCGAAGACGATTCCGGCGAGCGGCGTGTTGAAGGCCGCGGCGACGCCGGCAGCCGCACCGGCCAGGATCAACCCAGGTTGGCGGCGCGGCGAGACACGACCGAGTGCGAACATGATGGAGGCGCCGACCTGGACGGTCGGCCCTTCCCGCCCCACGGAGCCGCCGCACAGCAGCCCAAACAAGGTGAGGATCATCTTGCCGATCGCGATCCGGATCGAGACCAGGCTCTCTCGCGCGGCCTGATCGGTCAGATGCCGCGCGGCGATCGCCTGCGGGATGCCGCTGCCCTGCGCATTCGGGAACAGGCGGAGGGTCATATAGGCTGAAAGCATGAAGCCGAGCGGCGTCACCGCCAGCACGGCATAGCGCGACTTGGCCAGGAGGAGTGTAAAGGCGTATTGCGCGAGATCAGCCAGCTGCGCCAGCGCCACGGCCGCAGCGCCGACGCCGATCCCGCCGAGCAGAAAGATCGCCCGCCGCTGCCAGCGTGCAGATGTCAGCCTGAACAGGCGTTTGTGGCGGGTCGAGAGGGGCCAGAGCATGGAGGCCCGTTTTAGCCAGTCTCACCGCGAATGAAAGGGGCGCAGGAGCAGAACGGCTAGGCCGGAACTCCCGCTCCCGACGCCCGATCACGGCTTAAGCGATGGTGTTGACGATGCCGCCTTCGGCCCGTAGCGCCGCGCCGTTGGTCGCGGATGCCTCCTTCGAGGCGACATAGACCACCATATTGGCGATCTCGTCGACGCTGGCGAAACGCCCGATCAGCGAGCTCGGACGGTGCTGCCTGACGAAATTGGCGGCGGCTTCATCCACCGATTGCCCGTTCTGCTTCGCCAGATCCTTCACGAAAGTCTCGACGCCCTCGGACATGGTCGGGCCAGGGAGCACCGAGTTCACCGTGACGGCGGTGCCCTGGGTGAGCTGCGCGAGGCCACGCGCGACCGCGAGCTGGGCGGTCTTGCTCATGCCGTAGTGGATCATCTCGGCGGGAATGTTGAGTCCCGACTCGGAGGAGATGAAGACGATGCGGCCCCAGTTGCGCTTGAGCATGCCTTGCATGTAGGCGCGCGAGAGCCGCACGCCGCTCATCACATTGACCTCGAAGAAACGGCTCCAGTCCTCGTCCGGAATCTCGAAAAAGCCCTTCGGCTCGAAGATGCCGGCATTGTTGATGAGGATGTCGACCTCGGGCAGTGCCGCAACCAGCGCCTTGCAGCCAGCAGCGGTCGAGACGTCGGCGGCGATGCCGCGGACCTTGGCTCCCGTCCCTTCCAGCTTGCGCACGGCGGCATCGACCTTGTCCTGGCCGCGCCCGTTGATCACGACACTCGCGCCGGAGCCCGCGAGGCCCTTGGCAATGGCGTGGCCGATGCCGGCGGTCGAGCCGGTGACGAGGGCAGTCTTTCCGGAAAGGTCGATCTTCATGTTTTATCTCCGCTGAGGTTGAAGCCGATATCGTGCGCTGCACGTGTCGGTGCAATCGCCGCTCACCGATGCGTGAGAGCTGCCACAACGGCAGATTTGTAGGGTGGGCAAAGCGGCTTGTCGGCCATAGCTCGAGGAGCGAAGGCGGAAGCGTGCCCACCATCTATAGGTGGTGGGCACGGCGCGCGAAGCACGCGCGCCTTTGCCCACCCTACGGCACCTATTTCTTTGGCGACAGCGTTCTGACAAACGCGACGAGGGCATCGAGGTCCTGCAGTCATGGTGGCACGGCCAGCATAGGCCATCAGCGACTTCAGGCTGTGACCGTCGCGCGCGATGGCTTGCGCAATCGCACGTATGATTTCGTCATCATCGTGCGCCGCATGAGAAGTGGCTGCGGGATACAAAAAAGCGGCGCCCAGAGGGCGCCGCTTTCGAAACCTGATTTTCGATTTGGCTTACGCCGCCTCGGCTTCCTTCGCCTGCACTGGACCTGAGTCCTGGCCCTTGGCATCGACGTCGCGATCGACGAACTCGATCACGGCCATCGCGGCGTTGTCGCCGTAGCGGAAGCCCGCCTTGATGATGCGGGTGTAGCCGCCCTGGCGATCCTTGTAGCGGGGCGCCAGCACGTCGAACAGCTTCTTGACCTGGTCCTTGTCGCGCATCTCGGAGATGGCCTGGCGACGCATGGACAGGCCGCCCTTCTTGCCAAGGGTGACGAGCTTCTCGACGATCGGACGAAGCTCCTTGGCCTTGGGCAGCGTGGTGACGATCTGCTCGTGCTTGATCAGCGCGGCTGCCATGTTGGCGAACATCGCGCGGCGGTGCTCGGCCGTGCGGTTGAGCTTCCGATGAACCTTGCCGTGACGCATGTAACTATTCCTTGTTTTAGAACTGCCGCGACGGTTCGTCGGACCAGTTGCTCAGGTGGGCTTCCTGCGTTCGCCCATAAAAATGACGGCCGGGGACGCCGGCCGTCACGGTGAAGTCGATCAGTAGTGATCTTCGAAGCGCTTGGCGAGCTCGTCGATGTTCTCCGGCGGCCAGCCCGGCACTTCCATGCCGAGATGCAGCCCCATCTGGGCCAGCACTTCCTTGATCTCGTTCAGCGACTTGCGGCCGAAGTTCGGAGTGCGGAGCATTTCCGCTTCGCTCTTCTGCACGAGATCGCCGATGTAGACGATGTTGTCGTTCTTCAAGCAATTGGCCGAACGCACCGACAGCTCGAGCTCGTCCACCTTCTTCAGGAAGGCCGGGTTGAAGGCGAGGTCCGGGATGATCTCCTGGGCGACTTCCTTGCGCGGCTCTTCGAAGTTGACGAACACGTTGAGCTGATCCTGCAGGATGCGAGCGGCGTAAGCCACCGAGTCATCCGGCGAGATCGCGCCGTTGGTCTCGATCGTCATGGTCAGCTTGTCGTAGTCGAGGATCTGGCCCTCGCGGGTGTTCTCGACCTTGTAGGAGACCTTGCGGACCGGCGAGTACAGGCTGTCGACCGGGATCAGGCCGATCGGCGCGTCCTCGGGACGGTTGCGCTCGGCGGGCACGTAGCCCTTGCCGGTCGAGACCGTGAACTCCATGCGGATCTCGGCGCCCTCGTCGAGCGTGCAGATCTGCAGGTCCGGGTTCAGCACCGTGACATCGCCGACGGTCTGGATGTCGCCGGCGGTGACGACGCCCGGGCCGCTCTTCTTCACGACCATGCGCTTGGGGCCTTCGCCCTGCATCTTGATCGAGATGTCCTTGATATTCAGCACGATGTCGGTGACGTCCTCACGGACGCCAGCGATCGAGGAGAACTCGTGCAGCACGCCGTCGATGTGCACCGACTGCACCGCCGCGCCCTGGAGCGAGGAGAGCAGGATGCGGCGCAGCGCATTGCCGAGGGTCTGGCCGAAGCCGCGCTCGAGCGGCTCGGCGACGATGGTCGCAAAGCGCGACGGGTCGCTGCCGGGCGTGACCTGGAGCTTGTTCGGCCGAATCAGTTCTTGCCAATTTTTCTGGATCGTCACTGTTTCACCCATACAGGCCAGTCGATTTGAAAATTCAAATACTGGCGTTGGAGAAAGGCCGCAGATCAAATCCGCGGCTTCTTAAAAAAAGCATCGCGGGCACCACGGCGCCCGCAACTTCGTATCAGACGCGCCGACGCTTGCGCGGACGGCAACCGTTGTGCGGGATCGTGGTCACGTCGCGGATCGAGGTGACGGTGAAGCCCGCGGCCTGCAGCGCGCGGAGCGCCGACTCACGGCCCGAACCGGGACCGGCGACCTCGACTTCCAGCGTGCGCATGCCGTGTTCCTGCGCCTTCTTGGAGACGTCTTCGGCGGCGACCTGCGCGGCATACGGGGTCGACTTGCGCGAACCCTTGAAGCCCATCGTGCCGGCGGAGGACCAGGCAATGGTGTTGCCCTGCGCGTCGGTGATGGTGATGGTCGTGTTGTTGAAGGACGAGTTCACGTGCGCGACGCCGGAGGCGATGTTCTTGCGCTCACGACGACGAACGCGGGTGGCTTCCTTGCCCATAGAGTACCTTTCCTAGAGATCTCAAACGCCGCCGTAATGCCAGCGGCTACACCTGATGGAACGAAAGGCGCGTGGCGAAAGGGCTTCCCCTATCGCCACACGCCGCGATTGGATTCGAAAACTTACTTCTTCTTGCCGGCGATGGCCTTGGCCGGACCCTTGCGCGTACGCGCATTGGTGTGGGTGCGCTGGCCGCGCACCGGCAGACCGCGACGATGGCGCAGGCCGCGATAGCAGCCGAGGTCCATCAGACGCTTGATGTTGATACCGACTTCACGACGCAGATCGCCCTCGACGAGATAGTCGCGGTCGATGACTTCGCGGATCTGGAGCACTTCAGCGTCGCTGAGCTGATTGACGCGACGATCCTCGGGGATTTTCACCTTTTCGAGGATCTCACCAGCGATCTTCTGGCCGATGCCATGGATGTACTGGAGCGCGATCAGCACGCGCTTGTTGGTCGGAATGTTCACGCCGGCAATACGGGCCACGGCCTTCTCTCCTGTTGCCGATCCCTCGTCAGGAATCGGGCTTTAAGTGCTTATGTTTCTCGGGCAGGTGTTCACAAACGCGAACACGACGCCCACCCCTGGTCTTCCTAGGGCCCGGCATCGTTTGAAACTATCCGACTTGGATGCGGGGCTTATTAAGGGATTCCGGGGGCTTTCGTCAACCGCCGCTAGCGCTTAGCTCGCTTTTTCGTGACCTTTTTTGCGGCTTTTCTGGCACCCTTTTTGAGGGCCTTCTTGGCGGTCTTTTTAGCCGTTTTCTTGGCCGTTTTCCTGGCCGGCTTCTTGGCTGCCTTTTTGGCGCCTTTCACGGCCTTTTTGGCGGATTTGGCCGATTTGGCGGCCTTTTTGGCTGCTTTCGCCGGTTTCTTGGCGGATTTGACCTTTTTGGCCGCCTTTTTGACGGAGGCCGTCTTGGCCGCGGTCTTGGCATGGGTCTTGGGCTCGACCGCACCAAGCGCCAGGAGCTGGCGGTGGATGGCACGGGTGACCTCGTCGATGGCCATCATGCCGTCAATGGTCGAGAGCTTCCGACGCTCGGAATAATAGTGAATCAGCGGTTCCGTCTGGCTGCGGTAGCTGGCGAGCCGCTTGGTCAGGACCTCCGGAGTGTCGTCGAGCCGGACTTCCTCCCCGCGCTCCCGCATCTGGGCGACACGGGTCTCGACACGGCTCAGCAACGCGCTCTCGTTGACGCGAAGCTCGATCACGGCGTCGAGCTTCATGTGCTTGTGCTTCAGCAATTCGTCCAGCGCCTCGGCCTGCGGCACGGTGCGGGGGAAGCCATCCAGGATGAAGCCATGCTTGGCGTCCGGCTGGTCGATGCGGTCGGAGATGATTCCGACCACGACATCGTCAGGGACGAGACCGCCGCTGGCCATGATCTCCTTGGCCTTCAGTCCGACCGGCGTTCCGGCCGCAACAGCTGCACGCAACATTTCGCCGGTCGAGAGCTGGACGATGCCATAGCGCTGCACCAGCAGCTGCGCTTGGGTCCCCTTGCCCGATCCTGGCGGTCCCAGAAGTATAATTCTCATCGGCGTACGCCCCCCGGATTGGTGAGCGATACGTCGCGCACCTGTGTTTGAAGATCGAGAATGGTGCAAACCACGATCAGCGCCGCACCACCGCTCATACTATAGGGCAGCCCGTTTCCGTAAACCAAGAGTGCTTCCGGAATCATCTGCACCAGCGTCAGGTAGACGGCTCCGAGGACGGTCGTCAATGACACGACGCGATCGAGATGGTCCGCCGTGGCCTCACCCGGCGCGACGCCGGGAATCGCGCCGCCGTGCTTGGCAAGCTGCTCGGCGACCTCTGCGGGATCGACCACATGGGAGGTATAGACGAACGCCAGCACGAACACGGCGATCGAGATCGCGATCAGATGGGCGGGCCGCCCGACCTGGAGGGATTGGTAGACGCCCTCGATCCAAGGGGCGCCGCCAAGCAGGAGGCCTGCAGCGGTCAGCGGCAGGAAGATGAACCAGGGTGCCACCGCGGTCGGTATCAGGAAGCCCGCGCTGTTCAACTTGACCGGGAGCACCGCCCGCCGCGCCGCCAGGATGCGCGGCCCCACGCTACGCTCGGCAAATTCAATCCCGATGTTTCGCCGCGCGCTTTCGCCAACGACCATGAGCACGACCGCGGCGATCCAGAACGCGACGTGGAACAGCACGAGATTGCTGGAGACCGAGCCGTTTCGCATCAGCTCGATGCCGTTTGAGACATCAGTCGGCAACGCCACAAGGAAGCCGACGCTCAGCACCAGCGCGAGACCATTGCCGACGCCATGGCGGGTGATCTGCTCGCTGAGGAAGATCAGCACGAACACCCCACCGACCAGGGTCGCGGTGACCGTAACCACGAACCAGCCGTCGGGGTCGCTGACCAGATTTGGGATGTCCTTGAGGGCCGAGGCAATGCCATAGGCCTGGAACGTGGCGAGGACGAACGTCACAGCGAGCGTGATGCGAGCGATCCGCCGCCGGCCTGCCTCGCCCGATCGTTCGATCGCGCTCAAGCCGCGCCAGACCACCGCCAGCAGCCGGACCAGGATCGCGGCACTGAGATAGGGAACGAGACCGAGGGCGAAAAGCGAGAGGCGGGCAACGAGTCCCGCCGTGAGCGGCTGCGTCGACGGCACCACACCGGGTACGGGGATGTGGGTGCCGAGTCTGAACAGGAGTAGCGCGCCAATCGTGAAAGCGATCCGGCGCGCAAGCTCCATGTTCATCTACGGCGGCCGCGCAGCTTCGACTTGCGGATCAGGCCTTCATACTGGTGGGCGAGCAGATAGCCCTGCACCTGCGCCACCGTGTCCATGGTGACGCTGACCACGATCAGCAGCGAGGTGCCGCCGAAGTAGAACGGCACCGAGGCATAGGAGATCAGGATTTCCGGAATCAAGCAGACGATCGCCAGATAGATCGCGCCCAGCACGGTGATGCGCGACAGCACGTAGTCGATATATTCGGCGGTGCGCTCGCCGGGGCGGATGCCCGGGATGAAGCCGCCGTGCTTCTTCAGATTGTCCGCGGTCTCGGTCGGATTGAACACGATCGCGGTGTAGAAGAAGGCGAAGAACACGATTAGCGCCAGATAGAGAATCAGGAACAGCGGACGGCCGTGGCCGAGCTGGGTCGTGATCCACTGGAACCATTCCGGCCCCTTGCCCGCATTGAAGTTCGCGACCGTGGTCGGCAGCAGCAGCAGCGAGGACGCGAAGATCGGCGGGATCACGCCCGAGGTGTTGAGCTTGAGCGGCAGATGCGAGGACTGGCCCTCGAACATCTTGTTGCCGACCTGGCGCTTCGGATACTGGATCAGCAGCCGGCGCTGGGCACGCTCCATGAACACGATGAAGGCGATCACCGCGACCGCCATCACGATGACGACCAGGATCAGACCGGTCGACATCGCGCCCTGACGACCGAGCTCGAGCATGTTGGCGAGCGCAGCCGGCAGCTCGGCGACGATGCCGGAGAGAATGATCAGCGAGATACCGTTGCCGATGCCGCGCGAGGTGATCTGCTCACCCAGCCACATCAGGAACATGGTGCCGCCGGTCAGCGTGATCGCGGTGGAAAGACGGAAGAACATGCCGGGGTCGCTGACGACATTGCCGGCGCCTTCAAGGCCAACCGCGATGCCGTAGGACTGGAACGCGGCCAGGATCACCGTCAGATAGCGGGTGTATTGGTTCAGCGTCTTGCGGCCCGCCTCGCCTTCCTTCTTCAGCGCCTCGAGCTGCGGCGAGACGGTGGTCAGGAGCTGGATGATGATCGAGGCCGAGATGTACGGCATGATGTTCAGCGCGAAGATCGCCATGCGGTGGATGCCACCGCCGGCGAACATGTTGAACATGCCGAGGATGCCGCCTGCCTGCGACTTGAACACCTGCTCCCAGATGTTGGGATCGATGCCGGGCAGCGGGATGTAGGTTCCGAGCCGATAAACGAGCAGCGCACCCAGGGTGAACCAGATGCGCTTCTTCAGTTCGTCGGCCTTGGCAAACGCGCCGAAATTGAGATTGGCTGCCAGTTGTTCCGCTGCTGAGGCCATATTGGACTTTCTCCCGCCGCCTTTTGCGCCGTCATACCCGCGGCCGGGCTAATCTAGCGGACGCCGGACATTATCTGGGGCTTCGGCTTCGATAAGTCCACGTCCCGCATGCGTAAAGGCCCGCGAGGCGCGGGCCAATGACGCAGTTGTTACGCCGCCTCGCCTTCTTCCTTGGCAGGGGCGAGGATCTTCACCGAACCGCCGGCCTTCTCGACCGCTTCGATCGCAGACTTGGTGGCGCCGTGCACCTCGATGTTGAGCTTGGCCTTGAGCTCGCCGCGGCCGAGCAGCCGCAGGCCGGCCTTGGCGCGGCGCAGCACGCCGGCCTTCACCAGGGCCTCGACGTTCACGACGCTGCCGGTGTCGAGCTTCTTGGCATCCACCGCATCCTGGAGACGGTCGAGATTGATCTCGGCGTACTCGACGCGGAAGATGTTGTTGAAGCCGCGCTTGGGCAGACGGCGATGCATCGGCATCTGGCCGCCTTCGAAACCCTTGATGCGCACGCCCGAGCGCGCGGTCTGGCCCTTGCCGCCGCGGCCGGACTGCTTGCCCTTGCCCGAACCGATGCCACGGCCGACGCGCATGCGCTTCTTGCGCGAGCCGGCGTTGTCGGCGATATCGCTGAGCTTCATCGCCCTGCTCCTTGTGTTTTGCGCATGACCTGGATCATGCGCGCAATTTTACTTCTCGTCGACGATGCGGACGAGATGGTGAACCTTTTCGATCATGCCGCGGACGGCCGGGGTGTCCGGCAGTTCGCTGACGCGGCCGATCTTGTTGAGCTTGAGCCCGATCAGCGTCGAACGCTGCGAGTGATGGCGGCGGATCGCGCTACCGGTCTGCTCGAGCTTGATTGTCTTTGCGGCCTTGGCCATCGTGGTCTACTCCGAAAAGCGTTGGTTAGTCCGCCGCCGCCTCGGCATCGCCGCCGATGCGACGACCCTGGAGGGTGGACACCTTGATGTTGCGGCGCGCCGCGACCGAACGCGGTGAGTCCTGGTGCTTCAGCGCATCGAAGGTCGCGCGAACCATGTTGTAGGGGTTCGACGAGCCGATCGACTTCGCCACCACGTCCTGGACGCCGAGCGTCTCGAACACGGCGCGCATCGGACCACCGGCGATGATGCCGGTACCGGCCGGGGCTGCACGCAGATAGACACGGCCGGCGCCATGACGGCCGGCGATGTCGTGATGCAGGGTGCGGCCCTCGCGCAGCGACACGCGGGTCAGGTTGCGCTTGGCGGACTCGGTGGCCTTGCGGATCGCCTCAGGCACTTCGCGCGCCTTGCCGTGACCGAAGCCGGCGCGGCCCTTCTGATCGCCGATCACGACGAGCGCTGCGAAACCGAAGCGCTTGCCGCCCTTGACGACCTTGGCCACGCGATTGATGTGGACGAGCTTGTCGACGAACTCGCTGTCGCGCTCCTCGCGCTCCTTGCGTTCACGTCCGCCGCCGCGTTGATCGCGTCCACCACGTTGTTCGCGTTCTGCCATTTTTCCAATCCTTCAGAGGCTTACGCCTCAATCCTCAAATTCTGTTAGAAGCTCAGCCCGCTCTCACGCGCAGCGTCGGCGAGAGCCTTGACGCGCCCGTGGTAGAGGTAGCTGCCGCGATCGAACACGACTTCCTTGACGCCCTTCTCGGCGGCGCGCTCGGCCAGCAGCTTGCCGACCGCCTTCGCCGCATCGATGTCGGCGCCGGTCTTGCCGCCGTCGCGCATCGCCTTCTCGAGCGAGGAGGCAGAGGCCAGCGTCTCGCCTTTCAGGTCGTCGATGACCTGGGCGTAGATGTGCTTGGACGAGCGGAACACCGACAGACGCGGACGACCACCACCGGAGCGGCGCAGCTTCAGCCGCACACTCCGCTTGCGCCGGGCATTCGTAACCTTGGCTTTGGACATGACCGGCTCCGTTACTTCTTCTTGCCTTCCTTGCGGAAGATGAATTCGCCCACATACTTCACGCCCTTGCCCTTGTAGGGCTCCGGCGGACGATAGGAGCGGATCTCGGCGGCGACCTGGCCGACGCGTTGAATGTCGCTGCCTGACACCGTGATTTCGGTCGGCTTCGGCACGGCGATCGTGATCCCTTCCGGGATCGGGTAGATCACGTCATGGCTGTAGCCGAGCGCGAGCTGCAGGTTCTTGCCCTGCATCGCAGCGCGGTAGCCGACGCCGGTGATCTCGAGCTTCTTCTCGAAGCCCTTGGTGACGCCTTCGACCAGATTCGCGACCTGGGCGCGAGCGGTGCCGTACAGCGCGCGCGCGCGGTTGGTCTCGGCCCGCGGCTTGACCTTCACCTGGCCGTTCTCGAGCTTCACCTCGACGTCGTCATGGACGACGAACTGAAGCTGGCCCTTCGGCCCCTTCATCTTGACGGTCTGCCCATCGACGGTCGCGGTCACACCGGACGGCACCGCCACAGGCCTTTTGCCAACACGTGACATGGATCAAAAATCCTTCTCAGAACACCGTGAAGAGGACTTCGCCGCCCACGTTCGCTTCACGCGCACTGTGGTCGGCCATGATCCCCTTCGGCGTCGACAACACCGAAATACCGAGTCCGTTATTGACCCGCGGCAGGTTCTTCACCGAGGCGTAAACGCGACGCCCGGGCTTGGAGACACGTTCGATCTCGCGGATGACGGGCTCGCCGTCGAAATACTTCAGCTCGATCTCGATCTCGCTGCGGCCCGAGGAGTGCTCGAGCGTGGCGTAACCGCGGATGTAGCCCTCGCTCTTCAGCACCTCGAGGACGTTCTCGCGCATCTTCGAGCCCGGCGTGGAGACCTTGCTCTTGGAGCGCATCTGCGCGTTGCGGATGCGGGTGATCAGATCGCTGATTGGATCGTGCGTAGACATCTAAACGACCCTCCTTACCAGCTCGACTTCACGAGGCCCGGGACCATGCCCTTGGAGCCAAGGTCGCGGAGCGCGATACGGGACAGCTTGTTCTTGCGATAGTTCGAGCGCGGGCGGCCCGACAGCTCGCAACGCAGACGGATGCGGGTGGCCGACGAATTGCGCGGCATTTCCGCAAGCTTCAGGGTCGCGGCGAACCGCTCCTCCATCGGCAGCGTCTTGTCGGCGATGATCGCCTTCAACCGCTCGCGCTTCGGGGCGGCGTTCTTCACCATCCGCTTGCGCCGGTTGTTCTTCTCGACTGAACTCTTCTTTGCCATGCTTGGCTCCTGGGTATCCGCGTTTGAGAGGCTTTAGGTCAGCGTCTCACTGCCGGAACGGGAAATTGAAAGCGGTCAACAAGGCCCTTGCCTCTTCGTCGGTCTTGGCCGTGGTGCAGACGGTGATGTCCATACCGCGGGCTTCCGTGACCTTGTCGAAGTCGATCTCGGGGAAAATGATGTGTTCCTTGATGCCGAGCGAGTAGTTGCCGCGGCCGTCAAAGCTCTTCGGGTTCAGGCCGCGGAAGTCGCGGACGCGCGGCAGCGCGACGTTGACCAGGCGATCGATGAACTCGTACATGCGGGCCTTGCGCAGCGTGACCTTGCAGCCGATCGGCTGGTTCTCACGCAGCTTGAAGGTCGCGATCGCGATGCGCGAATAGGTCACGATCGCCTTCTGGCCGGCGATCTGGGTCAGCTCGGCAGCGGCGGTCTCGGCCTTCTTGCGGTCGTTGACGGAATCGCCAACGCCCATGTTCAGCACGACCTTGTCCAGGCGCGGAACCTGCATCACGTTCTGATAACCGAACTTCTCGGTCATCGCCGTGCGGATCTTCGCGTCGTATTCCGCGCGCAGGCGCGGGGTGTAAGCGGTCTCAGCCATCGATCTCAGCTCCCGAGCTCTTGGCGATGCGAACCTTCTTGCCGTCCGCCAGAATCTTGAATCCAACGCGGGTCGGCTTTCCGTCCTTGCCGACATACGCGATGTTGGACAGTTGGATCGGCGCCTCTTTCGAGATGATGCCGCCCTCCTGGGCCTGCGTCTGCTTCTGGTGACGCTTGACCATGTTGATGCCGCGCACGAGCGCCGTGCCGGCGTCGGGGCGAACTTCGAACACTTCGCCGGTGCGACCCTTGTCGCGGCCGGTCAGCACGACGACCTTGTCGCCCTTGCGGATCTTCGCAGCCATCACAGCACCTCCGGCGCGAGCGAAATGATCTTCATGTGGTTCTTGGCGCGCAGCTCGCGCGGCACGGGCCCGAAGATACGGGTGCCGACCGGCTCGGACTGATTGTTGATCAGAACGGCAGCGTTGCGGTCGAAGCGGATGACCGAGCCGTCAGCGCGGCGGATGTCCTTGCGGACACGCACCACGACGGCCTTCATCACGTCGCCCTTTTTCACCTTGCCACGCGGAATGGCTTCCTTGATCGAGACGACAATGATGTCGCCGATCGTGGCGTAGCGGCGCTTGGAGCCCCCGAGCACCTTGATACACATGACACGGCGTGCGCCAGAATTGTCGGCCACGTCGAGGTTGGTCTGCATCTGAATCATTGATGCACCTCGTCCTCTTTCTCTTTGCGCCAGCCTAGCCGGCGCTCAACATTTCCCTGAAGTTAGTCGGCCAAGGCCAACAGATCAGGCGCTTTTCTTGTGTTCGCCCCGGATCACGATCCAGCACTTCAACTTCGAAATCGGCTTGGTCTCTTCGATCCAGACCATGTCGCCCGGCTTGAACTCGTTGTTCTCGTCGTGCGCATGGTAGTTCTTCGAACGGCGGATCGTCTTCTTGTAGATCGGGTGCGTGAAGCGGCGATCGACGCGCACCACGACGGTCTTGGCAGTCTTGTCGCTGACGACCACGCCTTGCAAAGTACGTTTCGGCATATCCGTTAGCCCCTTACTTCTTCTTCGCGCGCTGCTGCGCGGCGACGGTCTTGATCCGGGCGATATCGCGGCGAGCCTCGCGCAGGCGCGAGGTGTTCTCGAGCTGCCCGGTGGCACGCTGGAAGCGCAGGTTGAAGCGCTCTTTCTTCAGGTTCAGGACGGCGTCGTCCTGCTGGTCGGGGCTCATCGCGCGGATGTCTTCGATCTTCATCTGGGCCATGGCCATTACTCCGCAATGCGCTCGACGAAGCGCGTCTTGATCGGCAGCTTGGCGGCCGCCAGGGTCAGCGCTTCACGCGCCGTCTGGGTGTTGACGCCGTCGATCTCGAACAGCACCCGGCCCGGCTTGACGCGGGCGACCCACAATTCCGGCGAACCCTTGCCGGAGCCCATGCGAACTTCAGCCGGCTTCTTCGACACCGGAACGTCGGGGAACACGCGGATCCAGACGCGGCCGGCGCGCTTCATGTGGCGGGTCAGCGCGCGGCGGGCGGCTTCGATCTGGCGCGCGGTGACACGCTCCGGCTCGGTGGCCTTCAGGCCGAACTGGCCGAACGCCAACGTCGCGCCCGAGGACGCAACGCCGTGGATACGGCCCTTATGCGCCTTCCGGAACTTCGTTTTCTTAGGTTGCATCATGGCTTTAAGCCCTCAAATTCCTGTGCGGCTTTAGGCTGCAGCCGTGTCGCGGCGCTGACGGCCACCGCGATCACCACTGCCACCCGTCTCGCCTTCGGCCATTCTCTTGTCCTGGGCCATCGGATCGTGCTCGAGGATCTCACCCTTGAAGATCCAGACCTTGACGCCGCAGGTGCCGAAGGTCGTGAACGCGGTCGCAACGCCGTAGTCGATGTCGGCGCGCAGCGTGTGCAGCGGCACGCGACCTTCGCGGTACCACTCCATGCGCGCGATTTCCGCGCCGCCCAGACGACCCGAGCAGTTGATGCGGATGCCTTCCGCGCCGAGACGCATCGCCGACTGCACGGCGCGCTTCATGGCGCGGCGGAACGCCACGCGGCGCTCAAGCTGCTGCGCGATCGACTCGGCCACCAGCGTCGCATCGAGCTCCGGCTTGCGGATTTCGACGATGTTGATGACGACGTCGGACGAGGTGATGTCCGCGACCTTCTTGCGCAGCTTGTCGATGTCGGCGCCCTTCTTGCCGATCACCACACCCGGACGGGCCGAGTGGATGGTGACGCGGCACTTCTTGTGCGGACGCTCGATCACGATACGGGCGACAGCCGCCTGCTTGAGCTCCTTGTGCAGGATCTCGCGAATCTTGACGTCCTCGTGCAGCAGCTTGCCGTATTCCTGCTTGCCGGCGAACCAGCGGGAATCCCAGGTCCGGTTGATGCCGAGACGCAGACCGATCGGATTGATCTTTTGACCCATCGTTTTCTCCTGCGACCCTTAAGCCGCTGCTGCTTCGGCTTCGACCTGACGAACAATGATCGTCAGCTGCGAAAATGGTTTGTAGACACGGCCCGAGCGACCACGGCCGCGGGCGGCAAAGCGCTTCATCACGAGGCCGTTGCCGACGAAAGCCTGCGCCACGACGAGATCGTCGACGTCGAGGTCGTGGTTGTTCTCGGCATTGGCGATCGCCGATTCCAGGCACTTCTTCACGTCAACCGCGATCCGCTTGCGCGAGAACTGCAGGTCGGCGAGCGCAGCGGAAGCCTTCCGGCCGCGAATGAGCTGGGCGACCAGGTTGAGCTTCTGCGGGCTCACCCGCAGCATCCGGGCGACCGCCTTGGCCTCGTTCTCGGCGAGGCTCCGTTCGCGCTTAGGTTTGCTCATCGTTTAATCCTCAAGCCTTCTTGGCTTTCTTGTCGCCGGAGTGGCCATGGAAGGTCCGGGTCGGCGAGAACTCGCCGAACTTGTGACCCACCATTTCCTCGTTGACGGCCACCGGCACGTGCTTCTGACCGTTGTAGACGCCGAAGGTCAGACCGACGAACTGCGGCAGGATGGTCGAGCGACGGCTCCAGATCTTGATGACGTCGTGACGGCCGGACGCGCGCGCGGCATCTGCCTTCTTGAGCAGAGAACCCTCGACGAACGGGCCTTTCCAGACTGAACGAACCATGTCCGTCGTTCCTTACTTCTTCCGCTTGTGGCGGCTTAGGAGAATGAATTTGTTGGTCGACTTGTTGGTGCGGGTCTTCTTGCCCTTGGTCGGCTTGCCCCACGGGGTGACCGGGTGGCGACCGCCCGAGGTACGACCTTCACCGCCGCCGTGCGGATGGTCGATCGGGTTCATGGCGACACCGCGGTTGTGCGGGCGACGGCCCATCCAACGCTTGCGGCCGGCCTTGCCGATCGAGGTGTTCATGTGGTCCGGGTTCGACACCGCGCCGATCGTGCCGCGGCAGCGACCGTGCACCAGGCGCTGCTCACCCGAGTTCAGGCGGATGATCACGTAGTCCTGGTCGCGGCCGACGAGCTGGGCGTAGGTGCCGGCCGAACGGGCGAGCTGGCCGCCCTTCCCGATCTTGACCTCGATGTTGTGGATGATCGTGCCGACCGGCATATTGCCGAGCGGCATGACGTTGCCCGGCTTCACGTCGACGTAGTTGCCGGCGACGATGGTGTCACCCACGGCCAGGCGCTGCGGCGCCAGGATGTAGGCCTGCTCGCCGTCCTGATACTTGATCAGGGCGATGAAGCCGGTGCGGTTCGGATCATACTCGAGACGCTCGACCGTCGCGGGGACGTCGATCTTCTCGCGCTTGAAATCGACGGTGCGCAGCGTCTGCTTGTGGCCACCGCCACGGAAGCGCACGGTGATGCGACCGGTGTTGTTGCGGCCACCCGAGGACTTCTTGCCTTCGGTGAGCGCCTTCAGCGGCTTGCCCTTGTAGAGGGCCGAACGATCGACCATCACCAGCTGGCGCTGGCCCGGCGTCGTGGGATTGAATGTCTTCAGTGCCATCGTCGTGCGACCTTACAGACCGGTGGTGACGTCGATCCGGTGGCCCTCTTCGAGGGTCACGATCGCGCGCTTGGTGTTCGACTGCGAGCCGAGGTTGCCGCGGAAGACCTTGACCTTGCCCTTGCGGACCAGCGTGTTGACGCTCTTGACCTTGACGTCGAAGAGCTTCTCGATCGCTTCCTTGATCTGCGGCTTGGTCGCCTTGGCGGCCACCTTGAACAGCACCTTGTTGTGCTCGGACGCCAGCGTCGCCTTTTCGGTGACGACCGGGGCGACGATCACGTCGTAATGCCGGGCCTCGATGTTCTTCGTCATTTGAAGCGCGCCTCCAGCGCATCGATGGCGGCCTTGGTCAGAACGAGCTTCTGACGGCGCAGGATGTCATAGACGTTGATGCCCTGGATCGGCAGCACGTCCATGTTCGGGATGTTGCGGGCCGCAGCGGCAAAGCCGTTGTTGAGCTCGGCGCCATCGATGATCAACGCGTTGGTGAGCCCCAGGCCCGAGAAGTGACCGAGCAGCGCCTTGGTCTTGGCGGCTTCCAGCGCGGCCTTCTCGATCACGAGCAGATCGCCGTCCTTGGCCTTGGCCGACAGCGCATGCTTGAGAGCGAGCGCACGGACCTTCTTCGGCAGGTCGGTGGCGTGCGAACGCACCACCGGACCGAAGGCACGACCGCCGCCGCGGAACTGCGGCACGCGGGCCGAGCCGTGACGAGCACCGCCGGTGCCCTTCTGCTTGTACATCTTCTTGCCGGTGCGCCAGATCTCGGCGCGGCCCTTGGCCTTGTGGGTGCCGGCCTGGCGCTTGTTGAGCTGCCACTGCACGCAACGCGCAATGATGTCCTGGCGCGGCTCGAGGCCGAAAATGGCGTCGGAAAGCTGGACCGAGCCGGCTTCCTTACCTTCGAGGGTGGTGACCTTCAGTTCCATCTCACGCACCCTCTTGCTGGGCCGCAGCCTCGGCTTCGCCGCCCGCAACCTTGAACTTGCCGGGCTTCGGAGCTTCCTTCGGCAGCGGCTTCTTGACGGCGTCGCGCACGCGAATCCAACCGCCCTTGGAGCCGGGAACGGCGCCTTCGACGAGGATCAGGCCGCGCTCGACATCGGTCTGGACGACGCGAAGGTTGAGCGTGGTGATGCGGTCGACACCCATGTGGCCGGGCATCTTCTTGTTCTTCCAGGTCTTGCCGGGGTCCTGACGACCACCGGTCGAACCGATCGAGCGGTGCGAGATCGACACACCGTGCGTGGCGCGCAGACCGCCGAAATTCCAGCGCTTCATACCGCCGGCGAAGCCCTTACCGACTGAGGTGCCGGTGACGTCGACGAACTGGCCGACGACGAAGTGGTCGGCCTGGATCTCGGCGCCGACGGGGATCATGGCGTCCGCGGTGACGCGAAACTCCTCGACCTGCCGCTTTGGCTCGACCTTGGCGACCGCGAACTGGCCGCGCTCCGCCTTGGGCATGTACACGGTCTTGCGGCTGCCAGAACCAAGCTGGAGCGCGACGTAACCGTTCTTCTCTTCAGTGCGGTGGCCTACGACCTGGCAATTGCCGAGCTTCAGCACGGTCACGGGGATATGTTCGCCGGCCTCTGTAAAGACCCGCGTCATCCCGACCTTTTGTGCGATCACTCCGGAGCGCATCGGCGTGCTTCCTGTTCTTTCTGTCCGCGAGATGCGAACGTGATCCAAAATTCTTAGAGCTTGATCTCGACGTCGACACCGGCGGCCAGGTCGAGCTTCATCAAAGCGTCGACGGTCTGCGGGGTCGGATCGACGATGTCGAGCAGACGCTTGTGAGTGCGCATCTCGAACTGTTCGCGGCTCTTCTTGTCGACGTGCGGCGAACGGTTGACGGTGAACTTCTCGATGCGGGTGGGCAGCGGAATGGGTCCGCGGACCTGCGCACCGGTGCGCTTCGCCGTGTTCACGATCTCGCGGGTCGACGTATCGAGGATACGATGGTCGAACGCTTTGAGACGGATGCGAATATTTTGGCCGTTCATTGCCGTGGTCTCTCTTCGTTGGGTGGCGAATAGCGAATAGCGAATGTCACCACTCGCTATTCGCCGTCCCTATTCTCGTAATTACTCGATGATCGAGGCGACGACGCCGGCGCCGACGGTGCGGCCACCTTCGCGGATGGCGAAGCGGAGCTTCTCTTCCATCGCGATCGGCACGATCAGGTGCACTTCCATCGCGATGTTGTCGCCCGGCATCACCATCTCGGTGCCTTCCGGCAGGTGCACGACACCGGTCACGTCGGTGGTGCGGAAGTAGAACTGCGGGCGGTAGTTGGTGAAGAACGGGGTGTGGCGACCGCCCTCTTCCTTGGTGAGGATGTAAGCCTCGGCCTTGAACTTGGTGTGCGGCTTGACCGAACCCGGCTTGCAGAGCACCTGGCCGCGCTCGACGTCTTCACGCTTGGTACCGCGGAGCAGCGCACCGATGTTGTCACCGGCCTGGCCCTGATCGAGCAGCTTGCGGAACATTTCGACGCCGGTGACGGTGGTCTTCTGGGTGGCGCGGAGACCGACGATCTCGATTTCCTCGCCGACCTTGACGACGCCGCGCTCGACACGGCCGGTCACGACGGTGCCGCGGCCCGAGATCGAGAACACGTCTTCAACCGGCATCAGGAACGGCTGGTCGATCGGACGCTCCGGCTGCGGGATGTAGCTGTCGACGTTCTTCATCAGCTCGATGATGGCGTCGTGGCCGAGCTTCTTGTCCGAATCTTCGAGGGCGGCGAGAGCCGAACCCTTGATGATCGGGATCTTGTCGCCCGGGAAGTCGTACTTGGAGAGCAGCTCGCGAACCTCGAGCTCGACCAGCTCGAGCAGTTCCGGATCGTCGACCATGTCGCACTTGTTGAGGAACACGACGAGCGCGGGAACGCCGACCTGGCGGGCGAGCAGGATGTGCTCGCGGGTCTGCGGCATCGGGCCGTCAGCAGCCGACACGACCAGGATCGCACCGTCCATCTGGGCGGCGCCGGTGATCATGTTCTTCACGTAGTCGGCGTGGCCGGGGCAGTCGACGTGAGCGTAGTGGCGGTTCGGCGTCTCGTACTCGACGTGCGCGGTCGAGATAGTGATGCCGCGCGCCTTCTCTTCCGGCGCCTTGTCGATCTGGTCGTACGCGGTGAACGTTGCACCGCCGGCTTCGGCGAGAACCTTGGTGATCGCCGCGGTCAGCGACGTCTTACCATGGTCGACGTGACCGATGGTGCCGATGTTGCAGTGCGGCTTGGTACGTTCAAACTTTGCTTTGGCCATTTGACTCTCCGTTCAATCGTCAGCTTTCAACCGACGACAATCAGGCAAACTTCTTCTGGACTTCTGCCGACACGTTGGCCGGCGCTTCTGCGTAGTGGTCGAATTGCATCGTGAAGGTCGCGCGACCCTGGCTCATCGAGCGCAGGTTATTCACGTAACCGAACATGTTCATGAGCGGCACCATCGCGTTGATGACGTTGGCGTTGCCGCGCATGTCCTGACCCTGGATCTGACCGCGCCGCGAGTTCAGGTCACCGATGACCGAGCCGGTGTAGTCTTCCGGGGTCACCACTTCGACCTTCATGATCGGCTCGAGCAGGACGGACTTGCCCATCTGCAGCGCTTCGCGGAAGCAGGCGCGCGAGGCGATTTCGAAGGCGAGCGCCGACGAGTCGACGTCGTGATACTTGCCGTCGACGAGCTGCACCTTGACGTCGACCACGGGGAAGCCCGCGACCACGCCGGAGGACAGAACGCTCTCGAGGCCCTTCTCGACGCCGGGGATATATTCCTTCGGCACCGCACCGCCGACGATCTTCGATTCGAACTCGTAGCCCTTGCCGGGCTCGTTCGGCTCGACGATGAACGACACGGCCGCGAACTGGCCGGTACCACCGGTCTGCTTCTTGTGGGTGTAGCTGTGCTCGACGCGCTTGGTGAGACGCTCGCGGAACGCCACCTGCGGCGCACCGATGTTGGCGTCGACCTTGTAGGTGCGCCTGAGGATGTCGACCTTGATGTCGAGGTGGAGTTCGCCCATGCCCTTCAGGATGGTCTGGCCGGATTCGTGGTCGGTCGACACGCGGAAGGACGGATCCTCCGCGGCGAGCTTGGCCAGCGCCACGCCCAGCTTCTCCTGGTCGGCCTTGGACTTCGGCTCGATCGCGATCTCGATGACCGGCTCGGGGAATTCCATCTTTTCCAGGATCACCTGCTTGTCGGGATCGCACAGCGTGTCACCGGTGCGCGCTTCCTTCAGGCCGGCCAGCGCGACGATGTCGCCGGCATAGGCTTCCTTGATGTCTTCGCGGTTGTTCGCATGCATCAGCAGCATGCGCCCGATGCGCTCCTTCTTCTCGCGGGTCGAGTTCACGACGCCGGTGCCCGACGACAGAACGCCCGAATAGATGCGGCAGAAGGTAATGGTGCCGACGAACGGGTCGTCCATGATCTTGAACGCGAGCAGAGCCAGCGGCTCCTTGTCGTCCGCCTTGCGCACGACTTCGTTGCCCTTGTCGTCGGTGCCCTTGATCGCGGGAACGTCGAGCGGCGACGGCAGGTAGTCGACGACGGCGTCGAGCAGCGGCTGCACGCCCTTGTTCTTGAAGGCCGAGCCGCACAGCACGGGATAGAACGCACCGGTCAGCACCGCCTTGCGGATCAGGCGCTTCAGGGTCGCCTCATCCGGCTCCTTGCCGTCGAGGTAAGCGGCCATGGCGTCGTCGTCGAGCTCGACGGCGGCTTCCACCATCTTCTCGCGGTATTCCTTGGCCTGGTCGACGAGATCTTCCGGGATATCGACATAGTCGAACTTCGCGCCGAGCGACTCGTCATTCCAGACGACGCCCTTCATCTTCACGAGGTCGACGAGACCTTTGAAGTTGTTCTCGGCACCGATCGGAAGCTGGATCGCGACGGGCTTGGCACCCAGACGGTCAACGATGTCGGCCAGACACTTGAAGAAGTCGGCGCCGATCTTGTCCATCTTGTTGGCGAAGACGATGCGCGGAACCTTGTACTTGTCGCCCTGGCGCCAGACGGTCTCGGTCTGGGGCTCGACGCCCTGGTTCGAGTCGAGCACGCAGACGGCGCCGTCGAGCACACGCAGCGAACGCTCGACTTCGATGGTGAAGTCGACGTGGCCGGGGGTGTCGATGATGTTCAGACGCTTGCCGGCCCAGAATGCGGTGGTCGCAGCCGAGGTGATCGTGATGCCACGCTCCTGCTCCTGCGCCATCCAGTCCATCGTCGCGGCACCTTCGTGCACTTCGCCGATCTTGTGGCTCTTGCCGGTGTAATAGAGGATGCGCTCGGTCGTCGTCGTCTTGCCGGCGTCGATATGCGCCATGATACCGAAGTTACGGTAGTCCTCGATGGCATGTTGGCGGGGCATAGGGTGTTCCTTGCGAGTCCGTTTGTTTCGCCGTTACCAGCGATAGTGCGAGAAGGCGCGGTTGGCTTCCGCCATCCGGTGCACGTCTTCGCGCTTCTTGACGGCGTTCCCACGGTTGTTCGACGCATCCAGGAGCTCTGCCGAGAGACGCTCCGTCATCGTCTTTTCATTGCGCTCGCGCGCGGCCGAGATCAGCCAGCGAATGCCCAGCGCCTGACGGCGGGTCGAACGAACTTCCACCGGAACCTGATAGGTCGCGCCGCCGACGCGGCGGGAGCGGACCTCGATGGTCGGCATGACGTTCTCAAGCGCCTGCTCGAACACGCCGAGCGGGTTCTGCTTGGTCTTGGATTCGATGATGCCGAACGCACCGTAGACGATGCCTTCCGCGACCGACTTCTTGCCGGCGTACATCACCGAGTTCATGAACTTGGTGACGATGATGTTCCCGAACTTCGGATCGGGAAGAACTTCGCGCTTTTCCGCTGAGTGGCGACGAGACATTGAGCTGGTTCCCGCTTACTTCGGACGCTTCGCGCCGTACTTCGAACGACGCTGCTTACGGTTCTTGACGCCCTGGGTATCCAGGACGCCGCGGAGGATGTGGTAGCGCACGCCCGGCAAGTCCTTGACGCGGCCGCCGCGGATCATCACCACCGAGTGCTCCTGGAGGTTATGGCCCTCACCCGGGATGTAGCCGATCACCTCGAAACCATTGGTCAGGCGCACCTTGGCGACCTTACGAAGCGCCGAGTTCGGCTTCTTCGGGGTCGTGGTGTAGACGCGGGTGCAAACACCACGCTTCTGCGGCGACTGCTGCAGCGCCGGCACCTTCTTGCGCGACTTCTGCACTTCACGCGGTTGAGCGATCAGCTGGTTGATCGTCGGCATCCTGGCCTTACCCTTTGTTATCGCGGCCCCTTCCGGGCCCGCTGTCTTGCCGCGGCCCGTTGCCGGGACCGCAAATTCTTGTCGCGCTACCCGCCCGACGGGGCCCGCCTCGCGCGGAACAACCCGCACAAAGCGAAATTGCGCCATCCGCTCCATTGCTGAGCAGAAAGCGCTTCGACGCCACAGAGGACCGCAGTATTGAGGCCGATCAGCATAAAGCCGCGGCCCGCGCACTGAGGTCATGCATCCGAATTCGGCCTCACGAGAACATGCTCGAGAGACCTAAAATCGCACTGGCATTGCCTAGCTATTATCGACAGCGTTTGAGCGGCATTCGTCGAGGTTGGTGCCCGTCTTTGCGACCCCTCAGGGATCAAACGGGTGGCCCGTTCCGACGTTGGCGATGCTCACCGCCTGTCGTTAAGTGAGGCGCTTTCTATAAGTGAGAATCGATCAAGTCAAGGCGAAACGACAGTCACAAAGCGCTTCTCGCGCCTTGAGAAATCGCCCGCCGGCCTCCCCACCGCGCATCCCGGATATGGGAGCGGAAGCCCCCGTTCACCAGAACCGCAACCAATTTTTACCCGGGAGAAATGTACTTTTATATCGCCCGCTAAGGCTTTTTTTTCTCTTGATGCGTCAATCTGCCACCTCCGGCAGAGACAGGCGCCCATGCGGTACATCGATATTGCCATCGTCGGCGGGGGACTTGCCGGCTCGACCGCCGCCGCGATGCTCGGGCGCGCCGGCATTTCGACGGTGCTGATCGACCCGCACCAGACCTATCCTGCCGACTTTCGCGTCGAAAAGCTGAGCGGTCACGGACAGATCGAGCGATTCCGGCGAACCGGAATCGCCGACTCAGTGCTGCGTCGCGCGACCTTCTCGGGCGAGAACTGGATCGCGCGCTTCGGCCATCTCCTCGACAAGGCGCCGAGCCGGCAATTCAACATCCTCTACGATTCCCTGGTCAACGCGGTCCGCGACGAGATCCCTGAAGCGGTCGAGCGGATTTGGAGCAAGGCGATATCGGTCGAGGCCAGCCCGGAGCGGCAGCGAATCGCGCTGGCCAACGACGAGACGATTTCGGCCCGCCTGGTCGTGCTCGCCAACGGCCTGAACGTCGGCCTGCGCCACCAGCTCGGCATCATCAGAAAGATCGTCAGTGCCTGCCATTCGATCTCAATCGGGTTCGACGTGGCGCCTGCCGGCCGGAATTCCTTCGACTTCCCGGCCCTGACCTATTTCTCGGAGCGGCCGAGCGACCGCATCCCCTACATCTCGCTGTTTCCGGTCGGCACGCGGATGCGGGCCAATCTGTTCGTGTATCGCGGCTTCGACGATCCCTGGCTGCGCGAATTGCGCCGCGCGCCAGCCGAGACATTGAATACCGCCCTGCCCCGGCTGAAGCGCGTCACCGGCCCGTTCGACATCGTCGGCGAGATGAAGGTCCGCCCAGTCGATCTCTACGTGAATGACGCCAGCCACCAGCCGGGCGTGGTGCTGGTGGGCGATGCTTTCGCAACCTCCTGCCCGGTCGCCGGCACCGGCTGCGACAAGGTGTTCACCGACGTCGAACGGCTCTGCAATATCCACATCCCGCAATGGCTGGCGTCCGATGGGATGGATGCGGGCAAGATCGCCGCCTTCTACGCTGATCCGGTGAAGCGGGCCTGCGATCAATGGTCGGCGGCGAAGGCGTTCGACTTCCGCTCGGTTTCGATTGCGACAAGCCCCTACTGGACCGCGCAGCGCTGGGCCCGCTTCATGGCGTGGTCGACCCAGGGACTATTGCGGCGGCTCGGAGGGGTGATCCATCTGGAGCCGAATTTCCTCGGTCACTCCTCCTCGTCGTCCTCGTCCTCATCATCCTCGTCGAGGTCGTCCTCATCGTCTTCGTCATCATCGCTGTCGACGTCGGCCTGAGCGGCCGCGCCGTGGGGCTGGTGGATCTGGTCGTTCCACAGCTTGCGATAGGTGCCGTTCTTGGCCAGCAGTTCGGCGTGCGAGCCGCGCTCGATCGCCCTGCCCCCTGAAATCACGATGATCTCGTCCATCTCGACCACCGAAGTCAAGCGGTGGGTCGACCAGATCATGGTGCGGCCCTTGGCGACCTTCAGCAATGTGCGGTTGATCGCCGCTTCCGTGGTCTGATCGAGCGCGGAGGTGGCTTCATCGAGCAGCAGCACCGAGGGATTACGGATGATCGCGCGGGCGATTGCGATGCGCTGGCGCTGGCCGCCCGACAGCGTATCGCCGCGCTCGCCGACCGGCGTGTCGTAGCGCTGCGGCAGGCTCATGATGTAGCGGTGGATCTCGGCTTTCTTGGCGGCCTCCTCCACTTCCTCGTCGGTGGCGCCTTCCTTGCCGAGCCGGATGTTCTCGCGGATCGACATGTTGAACAGCATGTTCTCCTGGAACACCACCGCCATGCTGCGGCGGAGCGAATCCAGCGTCACCTTGCGGACGTCGACGCCGTCGATGGTGACGCGCCCCTCGTCCGGCACGTAGAGCCGCAGGATCAGATTGAGCAGCGTGCTCTTGCCGGAGCCCGAGGGACCGACGATGGCGATGCTCTTGCCGACGTTGAGCTTGAGGCTGAGATTGTCCAGCACCGGCGTCTGGCCGCCCTCGTACTGGAACGTCACATGGTCGAAGGTGATGTCGTTGGTGATGCGCGGCAGATCCGGCGCGCCGGGGCGATCGGCGCCGCGGGTGGGCTCGTCGAGCAGCTCCTGGATGTGGCGGATCGCGGCGGCCGAGGAGATCGACACCGGGATGAAGTGCATCACGTGGGCGATGTTGTAGGAGACCTCCCAGAACGCGCTCTCGAAGGTGACGAAGGTTCCGATGGTGATCTGCCCCTTGGTCGCGAGATAGGCGCCGATCGCGAGCACGACGAGGTGCAACAGCAACACCGAGATGGTGACCGTCCGCTCCACCATCGTCGACAGGAATCCGGCAACCGCAATCCGGTTGCGGGTCTCGTCATTGCGGAAGGTAAAGAAGCCGAACATCTTGCGCTGCAGGCTGAACGCCTTGATCACGGCCTGCGCCGCCACGTTCTCCTGCACCATGCCGAGCAGCGCGCTTTCGTTGAGCTTCTGCTCGTAATTGGCCTGCACCGCCTTCGGCGTCAGGATCCGCGGGCCGATCAGCGTGATCGGGAACACCAGCAGCGCGACCACCGCGAGCTGCCAGTTCAGGAACAGCATCAGGATGATGCCGGCGATCAACTCCAGGAACGGCAGCGCGGCGCTGTTGGTAAAGGTCTTGACCGAACCTTCGAAGGCCGAGAGGTCGACCGAGAAGCGCGACAGGATCTCGCCGCGCTTGGTGCGGCCGAAATAGGCGGCCGGCAGGTCCTGGACGTGTTCGAACAGACGCTTGCGGACGTCGGAGATGATGCGGGCGGCCAGCCGCGCATCCCAGCGCTCGTACCAGACCGCGACGATCGAGGTGAAGATGCCGGCGATCGCGAGCACGCCGAGGATCTTGTACAGCGCCTGGAAATCCTCCTCGCCGAGCGCATCGTCGATGAGGAACTTGAGGCTGAGCGGCATGATGACATTGAACAGCGTCTCGACCATTACGCCGAACGCCACATAGCCCAGGATGCGCTTGTAGTTGGACAGGAAGGGCTTGACGAAGCCCAGGATGGTCGCGAGCGCGCCGGCGGCTTCGCGGGCGGTAAAGACGACGAGGTCCTCGTCATCGTCGTCGTCGAGCTCAAGCTCGTCGTCGTCCTCGTCTTCGTCTTCGTCGTCCTCGTTCAGCTCGGGCTCGTGGCCGGCGGCGAGCTTGTCCTCGAGCTCGGCCGCCTCTTGTGCAGCGAGCTTCTGTCTGTCGGGGGAGAGAGGTCTGGACGCCATGAAACCAACCGATGCTGACGGCCGGCATGACCGCAGAGAAATAGCGGAATGCCGCTACTTGCACCAATTTTATGCGATCAGGATGAATTCGGCAAAGCAATTGGCGAATTCATCCGCTCTGTGAGCTAGCCGTCGCCGTCTTCGTCCTCGACCTTGTCGAAGAAGGAATAGCGCAAGGAGTCGGCGTCGGCATACCACTGGCCCGGCCCCTTGTTGGCCGCGAGCGTCGCGGTCCAGAGCGCGTCGGTGCAGTCCTTGCGGTGCATCGACAGATCGAAACCGTTGCCGAAGAACAGTTCGGACCATTCCCACCAGGTGCCGAGCTTCTTGACCCCGCGCAAGAGGTCGTAGCGATCGATCACGACCGATGCCATGTCCGAGGTGATCGAGCCGAACACGAGCCCGGTCTTGACCACACGGTTCAACTCGCGGATCGCGCGGACCACCTGCTTGGGGGCCACGTGGCAGAGGCTGGTCTCGAACACATAGTCGAAACTGCCGTCCTTGAACGGCATGTCGGTGATCGAGCCGAGCTTGTTGTATTTCTTCAGCGCCTTCGGCGTCTTGGCGTGGATCGCGCGGTTGTTCTCGATGCCCCAGGCATCGATGCCGCGCTCACGCAGCGCACCGACCAGCTCGCCGCTGGCCGAGCCCGCGACCAGAAGCTTGGCGCCCTTCGCCTTGTCCCAGACGATGCTGATCAGCTTGGTCAGATAATCTGGGTCGGTGAAATGGCTCCAGACTTCGCTGTAGGGACCGAGGCCGCGATAATTCTCGAAATAGTCGCGGTCGATCCTGTCGGAGATCGGCTCGCCCTTTTCCTGCGCGCGTTCGCGGCGCAGGCGCATCATCTCGGTCAGGATGATGTCGGTCGCCGCATCCGAGGAGTCGAGCAGGCCGTTCAGCGTGGAGTCGAACAGATAGTCGCCGACCACGACGATGCCGGGATGCTGCTTCGGCTCGGGCCGGTGATTGGTCATGACGTCGCGCACGGGCAGACCGCCCGGAATCGCGTTCACCGACGACAGCCAGCGGTGGATCTTGCCTTCGATGAAATGCTCACGCACGTTGCCAAGCGAGGCCGGCAGCGATTTCAGCGCGGCATCGATCAGCTCCTGGTCCGACAGGTTGGCGAAGGCCAGCGCATCGGAGCCGGGAATCAGCCAGTTCAGCACGCCGTGCTTGCCGACGTCGTGACGCGCGCCCTCGTTGTAGACGCAGCAGCCGCCGAAAGCCTCCGACATAAACCAGGCGCCGGGAATCTTCTCGCCCCAGAATGGCGTGTCGAACAGGATCGAGACGCGCAAATAATGCGCGGGACGGTCGAAATAGGCGACGTGCTTGACCATCGACTTGCGCAGCTGCTCGCCTTCCCACCCCATCGTGGCGAGCCAGGAATGCGGGAGGCAGACCAGCACGAGATCGAAGTCGCGCGTCTCCGGCCCCTTCCCGTTCATCATCTTGAGCTGGTAGCGGCCCGTCGGCACCTTGCCGACCGTGAGCACGCGATGATTGAGCTGGATGTCGGCATTGACCTCCGACTGCAGGCACTCGATCAGCTGCTCGTTGCCGTTCTGGATGGAGTAGAGGCCGATATAGCCGTCGACATCCATCAGATAGTTCTTGAGCGCGTTGAGGCCGTTGGTGTTGTGGCTTTCGGTCGCGATGTCCGAGCGCGCCATCACCTTGAAGAATCGCTTTGCGGTCTCGTCCTCGACTTCTTCATCGAGCACCTGCTCGGCAGTCTTGTAGGCCCAGGGGTTTTCGTTGTCGTGGGCGCCGACACCTTCGTAATATTCGATCGGCGACATCTCGTCGGCGCAGCGCTTGCGGAAGGCCTCGATCGCAGCCGCTGTCTTGGCGCCGTATTTGCGGCGCATGCCGGGAACATCGTTCAACAGCTCGCCGTCGAGGTGCACCTGTTCGGCGTCCATCGGAATGGTCTGCAATCCGAAATGCTGGATCAGCTCGCGCAGCGGATCGGGGCCCGTCATCGAGTAGTCGTAGATCTCGGCAACGCCGGCCTCGTACATTGCCGGCGCGGAATCGAATTTGCGCGTGACGATCTTGCCGCCGAGGCGGTCGGACGCTTCGTAAATGGTGATGCGGCAGAGATCGCCGAGCTTACGCTTCAGGTACCAGGCGCTCATCAGCCCGCCGGGGCCGCCGCCTACGATTGCGAGATCAAGCATGTGAGTTCCGTGGTCTCCGGCCCTGTCCCCCGTCACGGGACCACCGGTCTAAGTTCCCTTAGCAGAAGCGCTTTGGCGCCTGAAGGAAAGATGAACAAAGGTTGATCCCGCATCGCAACAGGCAATCAAAGCAGCAAAAAGGCCGGCTTTCGCCGGCCCTTTCATTGTCCTCGGTATTCCTACGGATGAACCATCATTCCGCAGGCGGCAGAGCCATCGGCTCCGCCTCGGGCGCCGGCGGCACGACCGACGCCTGCTTCTCGCGCTCGTCGAGAATCAGCTTGTCGCGCTTCATCGCGACTTCGCGGATCTTGGCCATGGAGGCGCCGGTGCCTGCCGGGATCAGCCGGCCGACGATGACGTTCTCCTTGAGGCCTTCGAGCGGATCGATCTTGCCGTTGACCGCCGCTTCCGTGAGGACGCGGGTGGTCTCCTGGAACGAGGCCGCCGAGAAGAAGGAGCGGGTCTGCAGGCTCGCCTTGGTGATGCCGAGCAGAACCGGCGTACCTGTGGCGGGCTTCTTGCCCTCTTCCTTGGCCTTCTCGTTCAGCGCGTCGAACTCGATCTTGTCGACCTGCTCACCGGAGATCATGTCCGTGTCGCCCTGGTCGGTGATTTCCACCTTCTGGAGCATCTGACGGACAATCACCTCGATGTGCTTGTCGTTGATGAGCACGCCCTGGAGCCGGTAGACCTCCTGGATTTCGTTGACCAGATAGGCCGCGAGCTCTTCGATACCCTTGACCGCAAGGATGTCGTGCGGCGCCGGATTGCCTTCCACGATGAAGTCGCCCTTTTCGACGACGTCGCCGTCCTGAAGGTGGATGTGCTTGCCCTTCGGGATCAGGTACTCGCGCGGCTCGTCGGTCTTGTCCATCGGCTCGATCGAGATGCGACGCTTGTTCTTGTAGTCGCGCCCGAACCGGATGGTGCCCGCGATTTCGGCGATGATCGCCGCATCCTTCGGACGCCGTGCCTCGAACAGTTCCGCCACCCGCGGCAGACCGCCGGTGATGTCACGCGTCTTGGCGCTTTCGGTCGAGACACGGGCGAGGATGTCACCCGGGTTGACCTTGGCTCCGACGTCGACCGAGAGAATGGCGTCGACCGACAGCATGTAGCGGGCGTCGCCACCACGGGCGAGCTTGAGCACCTTGCCGTCCTTGCCCTTGACCACGATGGCCGGACGCAGGTCCGAGCCGCCGCGGGTCGAGCGCCAGTCGATGACCACGCGCTTGGCGATACCGGTGGCCTCGTCCAGCGTTTCCGAGATCGACTGTCCTTCGACCAGGTCCTCGAAGCCGATGGTGCCTTCCACTTCGGTGAGAAGCGGACGGGTGTACGGGTCCCACTCGACGATGCGCTGGCCACGCTTGACCATATCGCCTTCGTCGACGTGCAGGCGCGAGCCGTACTGGACGCGGTGCGTCGCACGCTCGGTGCCGTCGGCATCGACCACCGCCACCACCATGTTGCGCACCATCGCGATCAGATGACCTTCGCTGTTGCGGGCGATGGCCTTGTTCCGGATCACGATCTTGCCGTCGAAATTGGCTTCGACGAAAGACTGCTCGTTGAGCTGCGCCGCACCACCGATGTGGAAGGTGCGCATGGTGAGCTGGGTGCCCGGCTCACCGATCGACTGCGCCGCGATGACGCCGACGGCTTCGCCGTGGTTGACCGGCGTACCGCGGGCGAGGTCGCGGCCGTAGCACTTGCCGCAGATGCCGTTGACGAGTTCGCAGGTCAGCGCCGAGCGGATCTTCACCTCCTGAACACCACCCTGCTGGATGGCCTCCAGATGGCTCTCTTCCATCAGCGTGTCGCGCTTGATGATCACCTTGCCCGAGCTGTCACGGATGTCTTCGCAGGCCGTGCGTCCGAGGATGCGCGAACCGAGCGAAGCGACCACCGTGCCGGCATCGACGATGGCGCGCATCTTGATGCCGAGCTTGGTGCCGCAGTCGGACTGCGTGATGATGCAGTCCTGCGCGACGTCGACCAGACGGCGGGTCAGGTAACCCGAGTTCGCGGTCTTCAACGCGGTGTCCGCGAGGCCCTTACGGGCGCCGTGGGTCGAGTTGAAGTACTCGAGAACCGAGAGGCCTTCCTTGAAGTTCGAGATGATCGGCGTCTCGATGATCTCACCCGACGGCTTGGCCATCAGGCCGCGCATGCCGGCGAGCTGGCGCATCTGGGCCGGCGAACCGCGGGCACCGGAGTGGGCCATCATGTAGATTGAGTTGATGTCGGCGTCGGCTCCGCTCGCCGTCTTCTTGGTGGCGGAGATCTCCTTCATCATCGCCTTGGCGATTTCTTCCGTGGCCTTCGACCAGGCGTCGACGACCTTGTTGTACTTCTCGCCATGGGTGATCAGACCGTCGTTGTACTGCTGCTCGAAATCCTTCGCCAGCGTACGGGTGGTGTCGACGATCTTCCACTTGCCGTGCGGCACGACCATGTCGTCCTTGCCGAACGAGATGCCGGCCTTGAACGCATTGTAGAAGCCGAGCGCCATGATGCGGTCGCAGAAGATCACAGTCTCCTTCTGGCCGCAGTGACGGTAGACCTGGTCGATGACGCCCGAGATCTCGCGCTTGGTCATCAGCTTGTTGATGATCTCGTACGAGATACGCGGGTTCTTCGGCAGCAGATTGCCGAGCATGACGCGGCCCGCGGTGGTCTCGATCCAGCGCTTGGAGACCTTGCCGGTCTCGTCCATGCCTTCCCACCGGTACTTGATCTTGGTGTGGAGGTGGATGACCTTCGCGTGCAGGGCATGCTCGAGCTCGGCCATGTCGCCGAACAGCTTGCCCTCGCCGGGCAGGCCTTCGCGCATGATCGAGACGTAGTAGAGACCGAGCACGATGTCCTGCGACGGCACGATGATCGGCTGGCCGTTCGCCGGATGCAGGATGTTGTTGGTCGACATCATCAAGACGCGCGCTTCCAGCTGCGCTTCGAGCGACAGCGGAACGTGCACGGCCATCTGGTCGCCGTCGAAGTCGGCGTTGAACGCCGAGCAGACCAGCGGGTGAAGCTGGATCGCCTTGCCCTCGATCAGCACCGGCTCGAACGCCTGGATGCCCAGACGATGCAGCGTCGGCGCGCGGTTGAGCAGCACGGGATGCTCGCGGATCACCTCGTCCAGGATGTCCCAGACCTCGGGCCGCTCCTTCTCGACCAGCTTCTTGGCCTGCTTCACGGTGGTGGACAGGCCCTTGGCGTCAAGCCGCGAATAGATGAACGGCTTGAACAGCTCGAGCGCCATCTTCTTCGGCAGGCCGCACTGATGCAGGCGCAGCTCGGGACCGACCACGATCACCGAACGGCCCGAATAGTCGACGCGCTTGCCGAGCAGGTTCTGGCGGAAACGGCCCTGCTTGCCCTTGAGCATGTCGGCGAGCGACTTCAGCGGGCGCTTGTTGGCACCCGTGATGACGCGGCCGCGGCGGCCGTTGTCGAACAGCGCATCGACCGCTTCCTGAAGCATGCGCTTCTCGTTGCGGATGATGATGTCGGGCGCGCGCAGCTCCATCAGCCGCTTCAAGCGGTTGTTGCGGTTGATGACGCGGCGATACAGGTCGTTGAGGTCGGAGGTCGCAAAGCGGCCGCCGTCCAGCGGCACCAGCGGACGCAGGTCCGGCGGGATCACGGGAACGACAGTCAGGATCATCCATTCCGGCTTGTTGCCGGAGTGGCGGAAGGCCTCGACGATCTTCAGGCGCTTGGCGAGCTTCTTGTGCTTGATGTCGGAGTCGGTCTCCTGCATCTCCGCGCGCAAGCTGAGCTCGAGCTTCTCGAGGTCCATGCCCTTGAGCAGCTCGCGGATCGCCTCGGCGCCGATCATGGCGGTGAAGGAATCCTGGCCGTACTCGTCCTGCGCCTTCAGATACTCGTCTTCCGACAGCAGCTGACGGTCCTTCAGCGCGGTGAGGCCCGGCTCAAGCACGACGTAGTATTCGAAGTAGAGGATCCGCTCGAGATCCTTCAGCGTCATGTCGAGCAGGAGGCCGATGCGCGACGGCAGCGACTTCAGGAACCAGATGTGGGCGACGGGAGCTGCGAGCTCGATATGGCCCATGCGCTCGCGCCGGACGCGCGACAGCGTGACCTCGACCGAGCACTTCTCGCAGATGATGCCCTTGTACTTCATGCGCTTGTACTTGCCGCACAAGCACTCGTAATCCTTGATCGGCCCGAAGATGCGGGCGCAGAACAGGCCGTCGCGCTCGGGCTTGAAGGTACGGTAGTTGATGGTCTCCGGCTTCTTGATCTCGCCGTAGGACCAGGACAGAATCTTCTCCGGGGACGCGATCGAGATGCGGATCTGGTCGAAGACCTGAGCCGGCGTCGTCGGGTTAAAGAGATTCATAATTTCTTGGTTCATCGTCTTCTCCTCGCGTACCGGTCGCCTCCGGCCGCAAATTCGAAAATCACTTAAGCGGGGCGCCCTGCCCTCAAGGCATCGGGAGGGGCGCCAATGCCCGGCCGCGAAGGCCGGGCATGAAAGGTCGTGTTACTCGGCCGCTTCCGACGTCGGCGCCGGACCCATCTTGGAATTGTGCAGGTCGACGTTGAGGCCGAGCGAGCGCATTTCCTTGACCAGCACGTTGAACGATTCCGGGATACCGGCCTCGAAGGTGTCGTCGCCACGCACGATCGCCTCGTACACCTTGGTACGGCCGGCGACGTCGTCCGACTTCACGGTCAGCATTTCCTGCAGCGTGTAGGCCGCGCCGTAAGCTTCGAGCGCCCACACCTCCATTTCGCCGAAGCGTTGGCCGCCGAACTGCGCCTTGCCGCCCAGCGGCTGCTGGGTGACGAGCGAGTACGGACCGATCGAACGCGCGTGGATCTTGTCGTCCACGAGATGGTGCAGCTTGAGCATGTAGATGTAGCCCACCGTCACCTTGCGATCGAACGCATCGCCGGTGCGGCCGTCATAGACGGTCGACTGGCCCGAAGCGTCGAGACCCGCGAGCTTCAGCATCTCCTCGATGTCGGTTTCCTTGGCACCGTCGAACACCGGCGTCGCGATCGGCACGCCGCGGCTCAGATTGTGGCCGAGTTCAAGCAGCTCGTTGTCGTTGAGCGTCTTGATGGTCTCGTCCTCGCCGTAGACCTTCTTCAAGGTATCCTTCAGCGGCTTGATGTCCTGCTTCGACAGATAGGCATCGACCGTCTGGCCGATACGCTTGCCGAGGCCGGCGCAAGCCCAGCCGAGATGGGTCTCGAGGATCTGTCCGACGTTCATGCGCGAGGGCACGCCCAGCGGATTGAGCACGATGTCGGCATGCGTGCCGTCTTCGAGGAACGGCATGTCCTCGATCGGCACGATCTTCGACACCACGCCCTTGTTGCCGTGGCGGCCGGCCATCTTGTCGCCGGGCTGGATCTTGCGCTTCACCGCGACGAAGACCTTGACCATCTTCATCACACCGGGCGGCAATTCGTCGCCGCGCTGGAGCTTCTCGACCTTGTCGAGGAAGCGCTGCTCGAGCCCCTTCTTCGACTCGTCGTACTGCTTCCGCATGGCCTCGATCTCGGCCATCAGCTTGTCGTTCGGCGAAGCGAACAGCCACCACTGCGACTTCGGGTACTCCTCGAGCACCGCACGGGTGATCTTGGTGTCCTTCTTGAAGCCCTTGGGACCGGCAATGCCCTGCCGCCCCTCGAGGAGCTCGGCAAGACGGTTGTAGACGTTGCGGTCCAGGATCGCCTGCTCGTCGTCGCGGTCCTTGGCCAGACGCTCGATCTCTTCCCGCTCGATCGCCAGCGCACGCTCGTCCTTGTCGACGCCGTGACGGTTGAACACGCGGACTTCCACGATCGTGCCCTGCACGCCCGGGGGAACGCGCAGCGAGGTGTCGCGAACGTCGGACGCCTTTTCGCCGAAGATGGCGCGCAGAAGCTTTTCTTCCGGCGTCATCGGGCTTTCGCCCTTCGGCGTGATCTTGCCGACCAGGATGTCGCCGGCGCGCACTTCCGCACCGATGTAGACGATACCGGCTTCGTCGAGGTTCTTCAGCGCTTCTTCCGAGACGTTCGGAATGTCGCGAGTGATTTCCTCAGGCCCGAGCTTGGTGTCGCGGGCCATCACCTCGAACTCCTCGATGTGGATCGAGGTGAAGACGTCTTCCTTCACGATCCGCTCGGAGAGCAGGATCGAATCTTCGAAGTTGTAGCCGTTCCACGGCATGAACGCGACGAGCACGTTCCGGCCGAGCGCGAGCTCGCCGAGATCGGTCGACGGACCGTCGGCGATGATGTCGCCCTTCTTGACGATGTCGCCGACCTTCACCAGCGGACGCTGATTGATGCAGGTCGACTGGTTGGAACGCTGGTACTTCATCAGACGGTAGATATCGACGCCCGACTTGGTCGGATCGAGATCCTCCGTGGCGCGGATAACGACGCGGGTCGCGTCGATCTGGTCGATCACGCCCGAACGGCGCGCCGCGATCGCAGCACCCGAGTCACGCGCAACCACGCCTTCCATGCCGGTGCCGACGAACGGCGCCTCGGCGCGAACCAGCGGCACCGCCTGGCGCTGCATGTTCGAGCCCATCAGCGCGCGGTTGGCGTCGTCGTTCTCCAGGAACGGGATCAGCGCTGCTGCGACCGAAACGAGCTGCTTCGGCGACACGTCCATGTAGTCGACCTTGTCGGGCGTCAGCGGCACGACGTCGCGGGTGCCGCTCGCGCGGCAAACCACCAGGTCCTCGGTGAAGCGGCCCTTGGCATCGACCGGCACGTTGGCCTGAGCGACCGAATAACGGCCTTCCTCCATCGCCGAGAGGTACACGACCTCGTCGGTGACGCGACCGTCCTTGACCTTGCGATACGGCGTCTCGACGAAGCCGTACTTGTTCACGCGCGCGAACGTGGCGAGCGAGTTGATCAGGCCGATGTTCGGACCTTCCGGCGTCTCGATCGGGCAGATGCGGCCGTAATGCGTCGGATGCACGTCGCGCACCTCGAAGCCGGCGCGCTCGCGGGTCAGACCGCCCGGTCCAAGCGCCGAGAGGCGGCGCTTGTGGGTGATTTCCGACAGCGGGTTGGTCTGGTCCATGAACTGCGAGAGCTGCGAGGAGCCGAAGAACTCGCGCACGGCGGCAGCCGCCGGCTTCGCGTTGATCAGGTCCTGCGGCATGACCGTGTCGATGTCGACCGAGGACATGCGCTCCTTGATCGCGCGCTCCATACGCAGGAGGCCGATGCGGTACTGGTTCTCCATGAGCTCGCCGACCGAGCGCACACGGCGGTTGCCGAGATGGTCGATGTCGTCGATCTCGCCCTTGCCGTCGCGCAGGTCCACCAGCGTCTTGATGACGCAGAGGATGTCCTCCTTGCGCAGCGTGCGCTGGGTGTCGGGCGCATCGAGATCGAGGCGCATGTTCATCTTGACGCGACCGACCGCAGAGAGGTCGTAACGCTCGGCGTCGAAGAACAGCGACTGGAACATCGCCTGCGCCGAATCCAGCGTCGGCGGCTCGCCCGGACGCATCACGCGGTAGATGTCGAACAGCGCGTCTTCACGCGTCATGTTCTTGTCGGCCGCGAGCGTGTTGCGGATGTAGGCACCGACATTGACGTGGTCGATGTCGAGCAGCGGCAGTTCCTTGTAGCCGTGCTCGTTGAGGGCCTTCATCGACTTGTCGGTGATTTCCTCACCGGCTTCGGCGTGGATCTCACCGGTCTTCGGGTTGACGAGGTCCTCGGCGAGGTAATTGCCGACGAGCTCCTCATCCGACAGGCGCAGCGCCTTGAGCCCCTTCTCCTGGAGCTGGCGGGCGGCGCGGACGGTGAGCTTCTTGCCGGCCTCGAGCACGACCTTGCCGGTGTCGGCGTCGATCAGGTCGTTGATGGTCGAGTAGCCGCGGAAACGGTTGGCGTCGAACGGAACGCGCCAGCCTTCCTTGGTCCGCTTGTAGAGGATCTTCTTGTAGAACGTGGACAGGATCGCCTCGCCGTCGAGGCCGAGGGCGAACATCAGCGACGTCACCGGAATCTTGCGGCGACGGTCGATACGCGCATAGACGATGTCCTTGGCGTCGAACTCGATGTCGAGCCAGGAGCCGCGATACGGGATGACGCGGGCAGCGAACAGCAGCTTGCCCGACGAATGGGTCTTGCCCTTGTCGTGGTCGAAGAACACGCCCGGCGAACGGTGCATCTGCGAGACGATGACGCGCTCGGTGCCGTTCACGATGAAGGTGCCGTTCATCGTCATGAGCGGGATGTCGCCCATGTAGACGTCCTGCTCCTTGATGTCCTTCACCGACTTCGCGCCGGTTTCTTCATCGATATCGAACACGATGAGGCGCAGCGTCACCTTGAGAGGGGCCGCGAAGGTCATGCCGCGCTGGCGGCACTCATCGACGTCGTATTTGGGCTGCTCGAACTCGTAGCGGACGAATTCCAGCATCGAGGTGCCCGAAAAGTCGGAGATCGGGAACACGGAGCGGAACACGGCCTGCAGGCCCTCGTCGAGGCGCCCGCCCGCGGGCTCGTCGACCATCAGGAACTGGTCATAGGACGCCTTCTGAACCTCGATGAGGTTCGGCATCTCGGCGACTTCCTTGATGTGTCCGAAGAACTTGCGAACGCGTTTGCGACCGGTGAATGTCTGCTGCGCCATCGTGGCCTCTCATTTTCGCCGCCCGCTCTGGGCGAACCGTCCGGAACGCGGCTGCCACCGCTCTCCGGGTTGAATTTGTCGAACCCGCTTTGGGGGCCGAAGACTCAGGTTCAGGCCGGAATGTCCTGAATCCGTTCTTCAGACCTTCAAAACGCAAAACGACGCGCGGGGCGCTGGTGCGCGCCCGCCCGTCACAACGATCGTCTTCACGGACTGCAAAAGCCCGAAATAGCCTGCTCTCCCAACGGCTTACAGGGAAATCCGGCCTCCCTGCCACCGCGCTTTCGTGCTGTCGACCCGATATGGGACGACAATAGTGCAGATTCGAGGGGTAAACCCTCAAATCCCCACACTTTTTCGTGTCTGGCCCGCGTCGGGACGATCCGTCGCACGCCTTTTGCATCCGGCCCGCCCTTTGAGGCGGACCAAGGTCCCGGGCTTCCGCCCGGGACCCCGCCCGTAAGCGTTGCTTACTTGAGCTCGACCTTGGCGCCAGCCTTCTCGATCTGGGCCTTGATCTTCTCGGCTTCTTCCTTGTTCACGCCTTCCTTCAGCGGCTTCGGAGCACCCTCGACGAGGTCCTTTGCTTCCTTGAGGCCGAGACCGGTGATGGCGCGGACTTCCTTGATGACCTCGATCTTCTTCTCGCCGGCGGAGGCGAGAACGACCGTGAACTCGGTCTTCTCTTCAGCCGGAGCGGCGGCAGCGCCACCACCAGCCGGGCCGGCCACGGCGACAGCCGCGGCAGCCGAAACGCCCCACTTCTCTTCGAGGAGCTTCGCGAGTTCGGCAGCCTCGAGCACGGTGAGGCTCGAGAGGTCGTCAACGATCTTCTGCAAGTCAGCCATTGTTCAGTTTCCTTAGGTGTAAGTCTGGTTCGGTTTGAGTTTTGCGAAGGGCGTCAGGCCGCTTCGCCCTTTGAGGCATGAGCCTGGATGACGCGCGCGAGCTTGCCCGCGGGTGCGTTGGCGAGCTGAGCCAGCTTGGTCGCCGGAGCCACAAGCAGGCCGACGATTTTGCCGCGCAGTTCGTCAAGCGACGGCAGCGAGGCAAGCGCCTTCACGCCGTCGACATTCAGGACGGTCTTCCCCATCGAGCCGCCGATGATGACGAACTTTTCGTTCGCCTTGGCGAATTCGATGGCGACCTTTGGCGCCGCAACCGGATCGTTCGAAGTGGCGATCACGGTCGGCCCCTTCAGCATGGGGCCGATGGCAACGACGTCAGTGCCTTCAAGAGCAATTTTGGCGAGACGGTTCTTCGAGACCTTCACCGAGGCACCCGCCTGCTTCATCTGCTGGCGCAGCTTCTGCATCTGGGCGACGGTGAGGCCGGAATATTGAGCAACGATCGCGACGCTCGTGGTCTTGAAGACCCCATTGAGCTGTTCGACCGCGTCTTTTTTTGCCGCTCGTTCCACAGCAAGCTCTTTCCGGTTGGCGGTCATCGCGAAAGCGGGACCGCCGGGTTGCACCCATCGTCCCGCCCAAACCTGAACCTCAGGGCCAAAACCCATCGGACACGCCGGGCAAGACGACAATTCAAAGCCTGCCCTCCGGGAACCCGCTAAGGCCCACGGCGTGTCGAGGTCCGAACCAAACTCCTTCCGCAGCCACCTTAAGGTGAGATGCGAAGTGAAATCCGGTCTTCACCCGTCTATGCAGGCTATGCGATTAAGCCGTTGAGAAATCGAAATTTCCCGCGGGCGCCTGCAGTCTTGGACAGGACAAGGCCAGCCGGCGAACCGCCTGACCTCTGCCCGCATCCCAACCGGCCGATGGATTTTCCTTCCTTTTCGGGCAAATCCTTACGGACGTCCTGAAAAGGAATGATCTCCTGTGTGACGGGTTTTCGGAATGCGTGCACGAACGCGCCAGCCAAGGCCGGCACGTCCGGAAGCGGTTCTTTAACCGCTCTCTGCCTGCTTGCCAAGAGCAAAATTCACACCAGTTCCAATCCGATGCCGGCCCGGCTTGATCCGGCCCGACAAGGGCCGATTCAGGCTGATTTGACCCTGTACGGCAGCGGCTTGCCCTCGAAAAACGCGCTGAGGTTGGCCAGGACACAGCCTTGCATGGCAACGTGCGATTCGAGGGTGTGGCCGCCGATATGAGGCGCGAACACCACGTTGGGGAGCGCGGTCAGCGCGTCGGGAGCGTGCGGTTCCTTTTCAAAGACGTCGAGGCCGGCGCCGGCAACGGTCTTCTCGGTCAGCGCCGCGACCAAGGCCTTCTCGTCGATGACCGAGCCGCGGGAGATGTTGACGACGTAGCCGTCCGCACCGAGGCGCCCGAGGATGTCGGCATTGACCACATGCTGGGTGTCGGCCCCGGCCCGGACCGCGACCATCAGCACGCTGCACCAGTCGGCGAGCGCCTCCAGCGACGGAAAATATTGATAAGGCAGATCGTATCTGGTGCGGCTGAAATAGCCGACCTCGCTCTCGAACGCGGCGCAGCGCGCCGCGATCTTGCGGCCGATCTCACCCATGCCGTAGACCCCAATGCGGCGGCCGGGCATGCCGGCCTGCGGGCGCATCATCGGCGACTGCTTTGATGCGGCCCAGTCGCCACTGCGGACATATTGGTCGGCAATCAGGATCCGACGCGTCGTCGCCAGCATCAGGGTCATCGCGATATCGGCGACGGAAGCCGCATTGGCGCCGGGGCTGTGGCCGACCGCGATGTTGCGCGCGGCGGCCGCCTTCAGGTCGACGCCGTCATAGCCGGTGCCGTAGCAGACGATGGCGCCGAGCTTTGGAAACAGGTCCATCACCTCCGCACCGAGTGGCGAGCCGCCGGCAGTGAGCAGCGCGCGAATGCCGCCAAGCTCGCCGGCCGAAAACACCTCGCGCGCGGGCTTGCCGCCGGTGTCGAGCAGCTCGAACCGCTCGGCGAAGCGCGCCATCATCGACTTGGGAAAGCGCGAATAGACCAGGACCTTGTCAGCCATTGTTCTTGTTTCCGGTGAGCCCCCACAAACGACGAGGGGCGGAATCGGTTGCCCAATTCCGCCCCTCGCCTCATGCAATTTCCAGACTTAGCCGAGAATGGTGCCCGGCTCGACCTTCACGCCGGGGCCCATGGTCGAGGACACCGCAACGCGCTGGATGTAGGTGCCCTTGGAACCGGCCGGCTTCGCCTTGGCGACAGCATCGGCCAGCGCCTTGATGTTCTCGACCAGCTTCTCCTCGGAGAACGAGGCCTTGCCGACGCCGGCCTGCAGGATGCCGGCCTTCTCGACGCGGAACTCGACCGAGCCGCCCTTGGCACCCTTCACCGCACCGGTGACGTCCATGGTCACGGTGCCGATCTTCGGGTTCGGCATCAGGCCGCGCGGGCCGAGCACCTTACCGAGACGGCCGACCAGCGGCATCATGTCGGGAGTGGCGATACAGCGGTCGAAATCGATCGCGCCGTTCTGCACCTTCTCGACCAGGTCTTCGGCGCCGACGACATCGGCACCGGCAGCCTTGGCCTCGTCAGCCTTGGCGCCACGGGCGAACACACCGACGCGGAGCGTACGGCCGGTGCCGTTCGGCAGGGTCACGACGCCGCGGACCATCTGGTCGGCGTGACGCGGATCGACGCCGAGATTGATCGCAACCTCGATGGTCTCGTCGAACTTCGCCTTGGCGCGTTCCTTGACCATCTTGATGGCGTCCGCGAGCGGGTAAAGCTTTTCGCGGTCAACACCTTCGCGGGCTTTGTTCAAACGCTTTCCGATTGCCATGACCGCTTACCCCGCAACTTCCAGACCCATCGAACGGGCGGAGCCCTCGACCATCTTCATGGCCGATTCGATGGTGTCGCAATTGAGATCCTTCATCTTCTTCTCGGCGATCTCGCGCACCTGCGCTTTGGTCACCTTGCCGGCCTTGTCACGGCCCGGCGCCTTCGAGCCGGACTGGATCTTGGCGGCCTGCTTGAGGAAGAAGGACATCGGGGGGGTCTTCATCTCGAACGTGAACGAACGATCGGCGTAGATCGTGATCACGACGGGAATCGGGGTGTTCTTCTCTTCCTTCTGGGTCTGGGCGTTGAACGCCTTGCAGAACTCCATGATGTTGAGACCGCGCTGACCGAGCGCGGGACCGATCGGGGGCGAGGGATTCGCCGCACCGGCCGGGACCTGAAGCTTCAGGTATCCGGTCACTTTCTTTGCCATGTATCACTCCTGTTGTGCCGACTGACGCCGGCGGTTTCAGGTTCGTGGTCTGGGTCGGATGCGGCTGGCAACCGCCCTCTCCCTCCCACGGCCTCTCTTTGCGAAAAGCCTGATCGGCTTCCCGCGCTACCCGGTCAGACCTTCTCGACCTGACCGAATTCCAGTTCGACCGGCGTTGCGCGGCCGAAGATCGACACCGCGACCTTCACGCGCGAGCGCGCCTCGTCGATTTCCTCGACCACACCCGAGAACGAGGCGAACGGGCCGTCGGCCACGCGCACGTTCTCGCCGATCTCGAACGACACCGACGCCTTCGGCCGTTCCACGCCTTCCTGCACCTGGTGCAGGATGCGCATGGCCTCGGATTCCGAGATCGGCATCGGCTTGTTTTCCGCGCCGAGGAAGCCCGTGACCTTCGGCGTGTTCTTGATCAGATGAAACGCCTCGTCGGTCAGCTTCATCTTCACCAGCACGTAGCCCGGGAAGAACTTGCGCTCGGCGTCGATCTTGCGGCCGCGGCGCACTTCCGTGACCTTCTCGGTCGGAACCAGCACCAACTCGAACAGATCCTCGAGCCCGCGCTGCTTGGCCTGCTCGCGGATCGATTCGGCGACCTTCTTCTCGAAGTTCGAATAGGCGTGGACGATGTACCAGCGCTTGTCGGACAGTTGAGCCGTTGCTGTAGCCATCAGTGAATGCCCAAAAGGAAGGTGATGAGGTAGCGGATGATCTGGTCGGCGGCGAAGAAGAAGACCGAGGCCACGGCGACCATCACGAACACCATGATGGTGGTGATCGTGGTCTCACGACGGGTCGGCCAGGTGACCTTGGCGGTCTCCGAGCGCACTTCCTGCAAGAACTTGAACGGGCTGACTGCCATCGTTTGAGACGCCAATAAGGATTTCGGGGATCCGAACAGCCGCCTGTGGCCCAGCCCTCTGTCTCGAAGGATGAGCCGGAAAACCGGGCTCTGATGTTCGGGGGATTTCAAAGCCGCGCCGGATATCCGCATCTCAACGGGCCGGCTGCGAGTGCGGGGTATCTACTGCGGATGGGGCCAAAGGTCAAGGTGTGGCGGGGGCGGAATGCGCCGGGGCCCGGCCGACGGACGTAATGTGGATCAAGGGCTTATAGGCCCGTACGACCTGCGCGCCGAGCTTTCGGCTCGCCGCTATCCTGCCCGTTGATCCTGACTGTATGGGATTAGCTGGCAGGAGTGGCAGGGCTCGAACCTGCGACCCCCGGTTTTGGAGACCGGTGCTCTACCAATTGAGCTACACTCCTACGGACCCTCGCCTTGCCGCGGAGGATCAGGGCCGCTTTCAAGCACAGGGGACGGCCGGATTGCAAGGACGGATTGCAAGGGTGAAGCGCGCTGGCTTCGCTTGTTTGTGCAGCGGCTTCTGGGCCACTCTTCGTTCCCGACAATAATGTGCCCCGGGAGTGAACATGACCGCCGCCCCTCGCCCCTCGACCGCGCCGAAAACCCCGCCTCTGCCTGAGGCCAAGCCCGAGACGCTGAGCTTGTCGCGCCCTCGCCTCCAGGCGATGTCGGATGCGTTCAAGCGCGAGATCGATAAGGGAACCGTCCCCGGCGTGACCGTGCTGGTGGCCAGGCGCGGCCAGGTCGGCTGGTTCGAGGCGCTCGGCAAGCAGAGCCCGGCCGGAACTGCGCCGATGGCGCTTGATTCGATCTTCCGGATCTTTTCGATGACCAAGCCGATCGTCTCGATCGGTATCATGGCGCTGCTCGAGGACGGTCACCTCCTGCTCGGCGATCCCGTCGCCAAATTCATCCCGGAGTTCGCGAACCAAAAGGTCGGCGTGGTCAGCGGTGGCAAGCTGGACCTGGTTCCACCGAAGCGGCCGATGACGGTGCAGGACCTGCTCCGGCACACCTCCGGTCTCACCTATGAGCACCAGGGCGACGGCCCCGTGCACAAGATCTACCAGGAGTCCCGCGTCCGCAGCCGGAAGATCACCAACGCGGAGCACGCCGCGCTGGTCGCGAGTTTTCCCCTCGTGTGCCACCCCGGCGACGAATTCAACTACAGCCGCTCCACCGACATCCTCGGCCGCATCATCGAGATCATCAGCGGCCAATCGCTCGGCACCTTCCTCACCGAGCGCATCCTTGCGCCACTCCAGATGACCGAAACTGGATTCTCGACGAGTGAGGCTAATGCCAACAGGCTCGCCGAACCGTTCGAAGCCGATCCCTGGACCGGCGACAAGGTCGCGCTGTTCAACATGCTCGAGCAGCCGGTGATGGAGTCAGGCGGCGGCGGTCTGGTCTCGACCACGATGGACTATGCCCGCTTCGCGCTGATGCTGCGCAATGGCGGCACGCTCGACGGCGTCAGGATCATCGGCCGCAAGACGCTGGAGCTGATGGCGTCCGATCACCTCGGACCTCACGTTCAGATCAACGGCACGCTGCTCTCGCCCGGCCACGGCTTCGGCCTCGGCTTCGCCGTGCGCCGCGAGGCCGGCATTGCGCCCTTCCCCGGCAGCGCCGGCAACTATTTCTGGAGCGGCATTGCGGGGACGTTCTTCTGGATCGATCCGAAGGAGGATCTGTTCGCGGTGTTCATGAGCCAGGGCCCGGGACAACGTGACTACACGCGGACGCTGGTGCGGGATCTGGTTTACGCGGCGGTGGATTGAAATCGCTCGCTTAGGCTCGCGTCGCGAGGCCGCATCCACACACTCGCTGTCATGCCCCGGCTTGACCGGGGCATCGAGTACTCCGCGGCGGCAGTTCGTTCACACAACTTCCGCCGCGGAGTACTGGATCGCCCGCTTTCGCGGGCGATGACACCGGCATTGACGCCTCAACTAATCGTCGCGCCGCCGTCGATCACCATGGTCTGCCCGGTCATGAAGTCGCCGGCCTTCGATCCCAGGAACACAGCCGCGCCCGCAATCTCGTCGGGAACGCCGATGCGCAGCAGCGGCGAGCGCGCGGTCGAGGCTTTCAGGTTCTCCGGATTGTCCCACAGCGCCTTGGCAAAATCGGTCTTGATCAGGCCGGGCGCGATGCAGTTCACGCGGATGTTGTGCTTGCCGTATTCGCAGGCGAGGTTGCGCGCGAGCTGCATGTCGGCGGCCTTGGAGATCGCGTAGGCGCCGAGGATGGTCGAGCCCTTTAGGCCTCCGATCGAGGAGACGATGATGATCGAGCCGTCCTTGCGCTCGATCATCTGCGGCACCACCATCGAGATCATCCAGTTGTTGGCGACGATGTTGTTGTCGAGAATCTTGCGGAACTGATCGTCGGAGATGCCGGCGAGCGGGCCGTAATATGGATTCGACGCCGCGTTGCAGACCAGCACGTCGATCTTGCCGAAGGCGCGGTTGCTCTCGTCGACGAGATTTTGCAGATTCTCTTTCGATGAGATGTTGGCGGCGATCGCGACTGCGGTGCCCTTGCCGAACTTGTCGTTGATGCCCTTCGCCACTTGTTCGCAGACATCAGCCTTGCGCGAGGAGATCACCACCTTGGCGCCGTGCTCGGCCATGCGCTCGGCGATCGCAAGCCCGATACCGCGCGTCGAGCCGGTGATGACGGCGACTTTTCCCTTCATGTCGAACAAGGTCATGCTTTCCTCCCAGAGTATGATTTCGAATTGGCCTGGAGCCGTAACGGCTCAGGCGAGCTTCCTGACTTCCGGTCCCGCAGGCTGATGCATTTCGGCATGCGCATCATCGGCGATCCACGGCTGCTGGTTCACCATCGGCAACCGCCATATCGTGCGCTCGGGACTTGCGAAACAATCGAGCCGCGTGATCGACACATTGTCGATGTCGAACGACAGCGCCTTCTCCACCTGACCGTCGAGCGCGAGCCCGATCGCCGCCTTGATGGTGCCACCATGCGCGACCGCGATGATATCCTGCCCGGCGGACTCGCTATTGATCCGCTCGATGACGCGGCGCGCGCGATTATAGAGATCCATGAAACTTTCGCCGCCCGGCGCCGGCTCGTTGATGTCGGCGAACCAGCTCGAGCCAACTGGACGGCTCGCGATGAACGCCGCGCGGTTCATGCCTTGCCAGCGGCCGAGATTTTGCTCGGCGAGATCCGGCTCCCACGTCATGGACGCAGGCCTCGGAAAACCCGCTTCCCAGATCGCCTCCGCGGTCTGGTGCGTGCGCATCAGATTGCTCGAATACCAGACCGCGTTGCGTGGCAACACCTTGGCAACGGCGTTGAACACGTAGGTGTCGCTGGTATCGCAGGGAAGATCGGTCTGGCCGTAGATGTTGCCGCCGTCATTGCGCACCGGCGCATGACGAACCCACCACCAGCGTGTCGTGACCACATCAGGCTTGTCTGCACCTGCCATCGAAACCCTTCCATCCCGTGTGATGTCGCTGTACGTGAGTAGCGAACGTGTCTCAAGACACTTTACCGTTTGAAATTCTGTTTGAAATTCCGTCGCGCGGCAAGCGTCGCGCGGCATACCGAAGGGAGAAACGCATGGGCCGCCTGCAAGGCAAATCCGTCATCATCACCGGCGCCGGCAGCGGCATCGGCCGTGCCGCATCGCTGCTGTTCACCAGGGAAGGCGCAAAACTGATCGCGGTCGATCGCAGCGAGGCGGTGAAGGAGACGGTGGACGAGGTGAAGAAGGCCGGCGGCGTCGCGGAGGCGATGATCGCCGACGCGGGTTCCGAGGCCGACGTCATCGCCGTCATCGACAAGGCGGTGAAGACGCATGGAAGGCTCGACGTGATCTGGGCCAATGCCGGCATCTCCGGCGGGCTCGTTCCGCTGGCCGAACAGACCGTCGACCACTGGCAGGAAATTTTGCGCATCAATCTGATTGGACCGTTCCTTGCGGTGAAATACGCGATGCCGCACATGGTGAAGCAGCAGTCCGGCGCGATCGTGTTGACCGCATCGGTCGCGGGCCTCAAGGCCGGCGCCAGCGGGCATCCCTATGCCGCCAGCAAGGCCGGCGTGATCTCGCTGGTGCAGACCACCGCATATTCCCTCACCGGCACCGGCGTGCGCATCAATGCGGTCTGCCCCGGGCTGATCGAAACCGGCATGACCAAACCGATCTTCGACCGTGCGAAAGAGCGCGGCACCCAGGACAAGATCGGCCAGCTCAATCCGCTGAAGCGCCCCGGCCAGCCCCACGAGCTCGCGGCGATGGGGTTGTTCCTGGCAAGTGATGAAGCGTCGTATGTGAATGGCCAGGCCTTCCCGGTGGACGGCGGCCTCACGGCATCGATGCCGTATACGGGCAAGCCGGTCTGACGGCTCACTCGTGTCCCGGACGCGCCGCACCGCTGAAGAAGCGCTGCGCTGCGTCCGGGGCACGAGACCGACGTTTGGTGCGAAAGTCTCTCCACACCGTCATTGCGAGCGCAGCGAAGCAATCCAGAGTCTTTCCGCACCAGCAATATCCATTCCGTCATCCCCGCGCAACCGCGAAGCGGTTGTCGCTGGAGGTGCGAGTGACGCAGTGCATCTGCACTGCGTTGCGAGCCTCGAAGGATGTGCGGCCGAGATGCAGCCGGGCTGTCGCCCTTCGAGGGCCGCTGAAGTAGCGGCCGCCTCAGGGCGACGGTCACAGGGCAGTGTTCGCGGCAACGTTAGCATTCGATCTTTCAATCACAGACGCACCTTCGCAGCCTCGCGGCTCATTCCGCCCGAGCTTTGCTTCATCAACCTCACCCTCATCTGAAAGAGGGCGCAGGGAAGGCCGGGTGCCCGGCTGGCACCCGCGGTCCACTGTGCGAAGGTTGCGCTACAAGAGGCTGCACAGCGGCATACAGGTGAAGCCGAAACATCCGGCCTTCCCTGCGCAGTGGTTTGACGGCTTATGTCGTGATCTCCCCGGGGAGCGATGCACTATTGCCCCCGTCGTCTCGCAGATGACCGATGTGCGCATCCGGTTGGACATCGCACATCACCACGAGCCTTGGCGCACAGGCTCCGGGCGCCAGGACCACACGATTTTGCCGTACGCAGTCACACCGGTCGTGTGCGCGATGGTCTTGCTCACGGTTGCCCGCCCTGCAAGACCCTTCGCGCCGATGTGACTAGCGTCCACCGCCGCCCGGCCCGCGTCGTGACGATCGCGATACGCCCCTCTTCCATGGGCCGGGTTGCCGCAACACATACGTCGTTTCCGAATTTCGGTAAAGCGGAATATCTTTCGCGAGACGCATTGCCCTACGGCTCGCGTGTTTTGCCCGTCAGGCAGCGCAAGAGATTGTGGACGTCGCTTCGCTAACCCACCCTACGAAGCCTGTTACGCGGCGAGCGCAGCGATAAACAACGCACTCGCCACGACCGACGCCAATGTCCGCACGTGGTTCCAGAACATCCAGTCCTTCAGATACGCGGCCCACACCACGCCCGCCTGCGGGGCCGACGGCTGCACCGCGGCGAGTGCGTTGTTCAGCGGCACGTTGAGCCCCACCGTCACCACGAACATGCCAACGACATAGAGGCTGCCACCGGCGATCATGCTGATCGCGCCCGGCTCGCTAAGACGCAACGCGCCCATCACCACCAGCGCTGCACCCGCCACCGTTGTACCGAGGAACAGCGGCATGAACAGCGAGCGCACGATGTCGACATTGATGGCGTTCATCGCCGCGATACCGGCAGCCTGATCGAGCCGGCCAAGCGCGGTCATGATGAAGTTCGAGAAGGCGAAATAGACGCCCGCCATGACACCGCAGCCCAGCGCCGAAAACCACAGCAATCCGGTCGTGAAAACCTGCCGCATGACGCACCTCCGTTAAATACGATAAACTCTCGTATTTGATAAAGGCGATAAACTCTCTTATTTCTGGCGTCAAGCGCAGATGGCGGGAACCACGATGCCGGAACGGAAGATCAGGGCGGTCAAAGCGACGCAGGCGACCGGACGGCGCACGCCGCTGGTGCCGACACAGGAACGCAGCCGGGAGCGATTCGATCGCATCCTGGCCGCGGCAACGGAGATCCTTGCCGAGAAAGGCAGCGACGCCATCCGGATGAGCGACATCGTCGAGCGCACCGGCATCGCCTTCGGTTCGCTCTATCAATATTTCCCGGACAAGAGCGCAGTGATCGGAACGCTCGCCGAGCGCTGCAATGCCACCGGCCACGAATGCGTTGCGCGCGACCTCGCCGAGATGAAGAAGCTGTCCGACCTACACGCGGCGCTGTGCCGCATCACCGACGGCTACTACCAGATGTTCCGCGATCACCCGGTGATGCATCACATCTGGCAGGCGACCCAAAGTGATCGGACGCTTCAGAGGATCGACCAGGAAGACGTTGCCTTCCTTGCCGGCCTGCTGCGTGACGCCCTGCATCGTGTCGCGCCGAAGCAGCCTGCCCCTGCTCTCACGACATTCTCGCAACTGGCGATGATCGAGATCGGGGCCGCAGTCCGGTTCGCGATTGCGCTGCCACCATTGGAGGCGCGCCGCGCGCTGGACCTGTTCAAGCGAATGCTGCCGAAAGATCTTTCTGCACTTGCCTGAGATTCGGCGAAAGCCTGGTTCGCGGTCGGATTTGCCCGAATGGCCACTCCATTGGTATGTTTCGTGCAAGCGGTGAGGCCGTCCTCCATCACATGAACGAGACAATGCCCAATCCGATCTTCCCGAGTTCACGTCCCGATCGCATCCGCAACATGCTGGCCGACCTCGTCGGCTTCGACACGATCAGCGATCGCACCAACCTGCCCTTGATCGCGCATATCGAGAGCTATCTCGCCTTCCTCGGCATCAAGGGCGAGCGCATCACCGATGCAACAGGGCAGAAGGCGTCGCTCTGGGTCACGATCGGACCGGAGGATCGGCCGGGCTACGTGCTGTCGGGCCATACCGATGTCGTGCCTGTTATGGGCCAGGACTGGAGTCACGATCCGTTCAAGCTCGTCGAGCGCGACGGCAAGGTCTATGGCCGCGGCACCACCGACATGAAGGGCTTTGTCGCAGTGTGCCTTGCGATGGTGCCGGAGATGCTCGAAGCCAAGCTGAATACGCCGATCCACCTTGCGATCTCCTATGACGAGGAGATCGGCTGCGTCGGCGTGCGGCCGATGCTTGCCGAAGTCGCGAAGAAGAAGCTGCGGCCGCTCGGCGCCTTCATCGGCGAGCCGACCGAGATGAAGGTCATCATCGGCCACAAGGGCAAGCACGGCGTGCGCGCCACGTTCCGGGGCCTTGCCCGCCATTCCTCGATCGCGCCCGATGGCGTCAACGCGATCGAATATGCCGCCGAGCTGATCACCGAGATCCGCCGCCGCGCGGTGAAGCTTGCGGGCGAGGCCGAGCGCAACAGCCTCTATGACGTCCCGCACTCGACGCTGCTGACCAGCATCGTGCATGGCGGCGCGGCGCTGAACATCGTGCCCGACACCTGCACGGTGGACTTCGAATGCCGCGGCATCGGCATCACCGAATCCAAGGAGGTGACGGATGCGATCGTCGCCTGGGCCAAGGCCGAGCTCGAGCCGGCGATGAAGGCGAGACACCCCGAATGCGGCATCGATTTCGAGGAGATCCTCGATTATCCCGCGCTCGACACCAAGGCCGACGCCGCCATCGTCACGCTGGCCAAGAGCCTTGCGGGGCGCAACGACCACGCCAAGGTCGCCTTCGGCACCGAGGCCAGCCTGTTCACCAGCATGGCCGATATCCCTTCGGTGGTGATCGGCCCCGGCTCGATCGCGCAGGCGCATACGCCGGACGAGTTCATCGCGATGGCCGAGCTGGAGAAATGCGCGGGGTTTGTGGAGAGGCTGATCGCGCATTGCGCGAAGGGGTAGTCGCAAGTGCCGCAGGAGCGAGCGCCGTGCCTCACCGCTCCTGCAACGCCAGCCGCATGCCGACGGCACAGTAGATGGTCCCAACCACCTTGCCTTGCCACTTCACCACGCTCGGATGGCGCCGCAGGAGATTGCCGAGGCGGCCGGCGCCGACAGCGAATACAACGGTGCTGACGAGGCCGAGCAGCACGAAGACAATGCCGAGGATCGCAAGCTGAAGTCCGATCGAACCATGCTCCGGCCGCACGAATTGCGGCAGGAAGGCGAGGAAGAACAGCGCGGTCTTTGGATTGAGCACTTCGGTCAGCACAGCCTGCCGAAAGGCGCGGCCCGCGCCGATCGCGGGCGCGGCGCTGTTCAGCTCGATCGGCGCCTTGTCGAGCATCGCGCGAATACCGAGATAGATCAGGAATGCCGCGCCGGCATATTTGACGATGCTGAAGAGCAGCGCTGAGGTCGCGATGATCGCCGAGAGGCCGGCGATCGCCATGCTGGTGTGGATGAGGTCACCTGCGGCAATGCCTGCGCCCGTCGCGATGCCGACCTTTGTGCCGGAGCTTGCCGCCCGAGCGATGGTGAGCAGGGTCGCCGGGCCCGGAATGAAGACGAAGCCGAGAACGATCAGGATGTAGGTGACGAGGGTGGCGTGGTCGATCATGTACGCGGCTCCGAAGGCGGATCAGTGCAGGAGGCTGAACGACGGCGAATAGTCCACCGGCACGAGCAGGCGGTCCTCGATCTGCCCGACCATCAGCCCATGCTCCGCATGTGTGACTCGCTTGATCTCGCTCCACTCGGCATCCGCCATGAAGCCCGCCCATGCCGAAATCCTGGCGACCTCGTCCGGCCACTCCAGGAGATAGGCGAACTCGGTCCGTTCGCCTGACTTTGTCTCCCACATCGCCACGATCTGAAAGCCATAGCGGGTGCGCATGATGCGCGCCGCATGGTCGCGGAACCGAGCGTGGAAGGCAGCCTTGTTCTTGTCGAAGATTTCGTAGATGCGCAGTTGCTGGATCATGACCGCCTCCTTGCGGGAAGAGATGTGGTCAAGTTTGTTAGCCGTACAAGGGACACGCGCGCCTCCCCGTCATTGCGAGAAGCCCGCGACAGAATTGCCAAGCAATTTTGCGCTGATGCGACGAAGCAATCCAGACTGCCTCTGCGGAAACATTCTGGATTGCTTCGCTGTGCTCGCAATGACGGAGTGTGTGGGAACAGCCGCGCGTCAAATCAAAAGAGGCGCGGTCATCGACCGCGCCTCTATCTCGTTACACCGCGCCCGCCTTCTGCGCGTATTCCCACGAGGCCTTTGACAGCGGCACGGTGCGCTTGGCGGACTCCAGCGCCTTGGCATTGGCGGCGGTGCCGTCGCGGACGCGGCCGGCGATGCCTTGCGTGATGCCGGCGAGGCGGAACAGGTTGTAGGCAAAATACCAGTTCAGATCGGGCACCGTCATCCTGGTGACGTTGCAATAGATCTGCGCGGCCTCCTCGACGCTCGGGATGTTAAGCGCCTTGAGATCGGCGCCCTGCAGGCCCGGCATGATCCACTGCATCAACAGATAGGTGAAATCGGCCATGGGATCGCCGAGCGTCGACAGTTCCCAGTCCAGCACGGCCTGCACGCGTGGTTCCGTCGCATGGAAAATCATGTTGTCGAGGCGATAATCGCCATGGACGATCGAGACGCGCGCCTGCTCGGGCACGGTCCTGGGCAGCCATTCGGCGACCTTCTCGAACTCCGGAATGTGCTGGGTCTCGGACGCCCGATACTGCTTGGTCCAGCGATCGATCTGCCGCGCGAAATAATTGCCCGGCTTACCGAAATCACCGAGGCCGATTGCGACGGGGTCGAACATATGGAGCTCGGCCAGCGTCTCGATCTTGCTGGTGAAGATCTTGCGGCGCGCATCGTTATCCTGGCTCGGCAGCGTCGGATCCCAGAACACGCGGCCCTCTTCCATCGACATGATGTAGAAGGCAGCGCCGATGACGCTGTCGTCCTGGCACAGCGCATAGGCGCGCGCGACCGGAAAACCCTGCTTTCCAAGGGCTGCGATGACGCGGTACTCGCGATCGACCGCATGCGCCGAAGGCAGCAGCTTGCCGAACGGCTTTCTGCGCATCACATAGGAGCGCTTCGGCGTGTTGAGCCGGTAGGTCGGATTGGACTGGCCGCCCTTGAACTGCAGGACGACCAGCGGGCCTTCAAAGCCTTCGACGTGCTCGTGCATCCAAGCCTCGAGCCGCAACTCGTCGAAGCGATGACGCTCCTCGACCGGCTTGGTGCCCGAGAACTCTTCGTCTTTCCTGACGCCGTTAGCCACGGTGACGCTCCCTCTTCAGTCCGAACGGGATCCTATTCGGTAACCGCTGGCGCACTTGCGTCAAGCGGCCACCGAATGCGGATCATGCTCTTGTCGCTTCTTTAGAGCGGGCGCTTCATCCCGCTCCATCGCTTAATGCTTGGGAGAATTGGCATACTTCCGAACTTCGAGCCTTGCAATGGCGCGATTGTGCACCTCATCCGGACCGTCGGCGAGACGCAGCGTGCGGATGTGGGCGTAGTCCTTGGCAAGGCCGGCGTCGTCGGAGACGCCCGCGCCGCCAAACGCCTGGATCGCCTCGTCGATGATCTTCAGCGCCATGGTGGGGGCCGCGACCTTGATCATGGCGATCTCGGCCTGCGCGGTCTTGTTGCCGACCTTGTCCATCATGTCGGCGGCCTTGAGGCAGAGCAGACGCGTCATCTCGATGTTGGTGCGGGCTTCGCCAATACGCTGCTCCCACACCGAATGTTCGACGATCCGCTTGCCGAAGGCGGTGCGCGAGGTGAGCCGCTTCACCATCTTCTCCAGCGCCTCCTCGGCCTTGCCGATGGTGCGCATGCAGTGGTGAATACGGCCCGGTCCGAGGCGGCCCTGCGCGATCTCGAAGCCGCGGCCCTCGCCGAGCAGGATGTTCTCCTTCGGCACGCGCACGTTCTCGAGCAGCACCTGGGCATGGCCGTGCGGCGCGTCATCGAAGCCGAACACGGGCAGCATCTTCTCGACCTTGATGCCGGGCGTGTCGAGCGGAACCAGGATCTGCGACTGCTGCTGATGCTTGGCCGCGTTGAAATCGGTCTTGCCCATCAGGATCGCGATCTTGCAGCGGGGATCGCCGACGCCCGACGACCACCATTTACGACCGTTGATGACGTAGTGATCGCCATCCTTCTCGATCCGGGTCTCGATATTGGTCGCATCGGACGAGGCCACTGCCGGCTCGGTCATCAGGAAGGCGGAGCGGATCTCGCCGTCCATCAGCGGACGCAGCCATTTCCGCTTCTGCTCCTTGGTGCCGTAGCGGATGAAGACTTCCATGTTGCCGGTATCGGGCGCGGAGCAGTTGAACACCTCCGAAGCCCAGGTGATGCGGCCCATCTCCTCCGACAGCAGGGCGTATTCGAGATTGGTCAATCCCGCGCCGCGGAATTCGTCGTCCTCATGCTCGCTCGGCGGCATGAACATGTTCCAGAGACCTTCGGCCTTCGCTTTCTTCTTGAGGTCTTCCAGGACCGGGATCACCTTCCAGCGCTCGCCGCTTTGATCCTGCTCGTTATAAACAGGCACCGCCGGACGCACATGCTTGGCCATGAAGGACTGCACGCGGTCGAGCCATTCCTTCTGCTTGGGCGACATATCGAAGTCCATGGGACGCTCCTCGTCTCTCTCTTTGCGATCTCGTTTTGCGCCGGACTGTCCTCCCGCCTCGTGCGGCCCGCAAGCCGCGAATGCGCCTGACGGGTCTTCGGAACCGGTTCGCGCGTTGCGAACGAGTTGCGATTGCGGATTGACTTTCTCCGGCCTTCAAACGATAGTTTCATACAAGTGTTTGAATTGCAACTCCCCTCCCTGAGGGCAATCCATGGCCAGCGATCATACGAGGTCTGCCATTCTCGCCGCCGCCGAACGGCTCTATGCCGATCGCGGCTTCGGCGACGTCACGCTGCGCGACATCGTCGCGGAGGCCAACGTCAATTTGGCCGCGGTGAACTACCATTTCGGCTCGAAGGACGAGCTGATCGCGGAATTATTTGTCACCCGTTCGATCGCGACCAACCGCGAGCGCCTGCGCGAGTTGAAGGCCGCCGAGGAAGACGGCGGCGGCCGCGCGCCGATCGAGGTGATCCTGCGCGCCCTGGTGGGACCGACGCTGCGCGGATGCCTCGGGCCGGAGAACCAGCGTTCCACCGCGGCGCGCTTCATGATCCGCGCCTCGATCGAATCCGTACCGCCGATCCGCCGCATCAAGAACCGCGAGATCGACCATTTGCGGAAATTCGCCGGCGCCATGCTCCGCTCCCTGCCCGACCGCAGCGACGTCGATATCTATTGGGGGCTCAACTTCGCACTCGCGATGGCGCACCACACCATCCGCGAAAGCGAGCGCCTGACAAAGCTGTCAGAAGGCCAATGCGATCTCGACGACGTCGAGGATGTGGTCGCGCGCGTCGTCAGCGTCGCGACCATGGCGCTGACGGCGGGCAAGGCCGCGACCAAGGCGCCCTCGCGGGTCGCTGCACGGTAATCGCTCACATCATCGCGATGCAGTCGATCTCGATGTCGAAAGACCCGGTCCATTCGGGAATGCAGACGAAGATCCGCGCGGGCGGCTGCTCCGGGAAGTAGCTCGCATAGATCGCGTTGAAGATGGGGAAGTGCTTGGCCGAGGTGCAGTAAATGTTGCACTTCATCACGTTGTCGAGCGAGGCGCCGGCCGTGTGAAGGCACAGCTTCAACTGCTCCATGACCAATTCGCTCTGACGCTCGATCGGCACGGCCGCGATCTCGCCCGTTTCAGGATCAAACGGAGGCAGGCCGGATACGAAGATCATGTTGCCGGCGCGCGTCACGGGCGAAGCCGGCGCCTTCCAGCGGTCGAGATAGGTCGAAATCGGTTCGACGCGGAGCGCTTCGCGTTTCATGGGCCACCTTCGGTTCAAGCGAGACCGGTGCCAGGCTACGTCATCCTGCCGCCGGCATGCTTCGCTGGAGCTCGAAGTGTAATTTGCGGAGACTTATCGTCTGAGCATGATCTTGTCGGAAAACCGCTGCGCACTTTTCCGGATCATGCTCTAGCCCCGCTGCGGCATCTCCTCGGCCTCTTCCTTGGCGAGCAGCAGCAGCATCTCGATGCCCATATCGCCTTCCTGCGGCGAGCGGATGAACTTGATCTCTTCGGCGCTTTGCCGCAGTGCGGCAATGATGGCAACAGCCTGGTTAGCGGTTGCCGCCTCTGTCGCCAGAATTGCCTTCTGGTCCTTCGCCTGGAACCCGATCGTGTAGGACATCCATTTCCCTCCCGAAGTCAGTGGAGGGATCGAATCAGAGTCTCAAGGAAAGTGGAAGCCTGTGCGACTACGGACCGGGATTATCTGGGGATTGCGCGCAAGCCCCGCACAAGGCCGCGCCATCGCCATGCTTCCGTCACCAGTTGATGCGCAGCGATACGGCTCTGTTCCGGCTGTGCTGGGTCGCCGCGCTTGCGAGGAGATGCGAAGACCTGGCTAGATAATCCCCTGCTTCTTCAGCTCCTCGATCTTGCCGGCATCATAGCCGAGCTTGCCGCCGAGCACTTCCTGGGTGTGCTCGCCAAGCAGCGGCGGGGCGCGGTAATCGGTGATCGGGGTCCCTGAGAAGGTCAGCGCATTGCGGATCAGCGACAGATCCGGTTGAAACGGATGGTTAACCTTCACCCGCATGCCGCGCGACTGCACGTGCGGATCGGAGAACACCTGCTCGAAATCGTTGATCGGGCCCGACGGCACGCCGGCCTCCTCCAGCTTCTCCAGCCAATAGGCCACCGGCTTCTTCAGGAACAGGCCGGCGAAGATCGCCATGATCTCCTTGCCGTGCACGACGCGGTCGTTGTTCTTGACGAAGCGCGGATCGCTCGCGAGCTCGGGCTCGCCGAGCACGGCGCAGGTCTTCCGGAACTGGCCGTCATTGCCGACCACAACCATCAGCTCCCCGTCGGTGCAGCGGAATACGCCGGCCGGCATGCCGCCATTGCCCCAGGTGCCCCGGCGCGGCGGCACCTTGCCGTTGACGAGATAGATCTGGAGCCAATGCGAGAGCGACGCAATGACGGTGTCGAACAGGCAAACGTCGATATGCTGTCCCTGCCCGCCATTGACGTCGCGATGGTACAGCGCCGAGAGCAGCCCGATCGAGGTATTCATGCCGGTCATGTAGTCGACGATCGACGGGCCGACCTTCATCGGGCCCTCGCCGGGCTCGCCATCGATATGGCCGGTGACGCTCATCAGGCCGCCCATCGCCTGGAGGATGGCGTCATAGCCGGCGCGCGGCGCATAGGGACCGGTCTGACCGAAGCCGGTCACCGAGCAATAGATGATGCGAGGGTTGATCGCCTTGATGGTCTCGTAGTCGAGGCCGTAGCGCTTGAGATCGCCGACCTTGTAGTTTTCCATGAAGACGTCGACGTCCTTGGCAAGCTCCCGGATGATCGCCTGACCCTCGGGCTTGGCGATGTTGACGGTGACCGACTTCTTGTTGCGGTTGGCGCAGAGATAGAACGAATTGTTGTTGTTCGCCTTGCCCTCTGGATCGGTCAGATAAGGCGGGCCGAAGGCGCGCGCGTCGTCGCCGGTGCCCGGCCGCTCGATCTTGATCACCTCGGCGCCGAGATCGCCCAGCATCTGGGCCGACAAGGGCCCGGCGAGCACACGCGTGAGGTCAAGGATCTTGATGCCTGAGAGCGGCAGGGCCGACATGTCGATTTCCTCCGGGGAACTGGATCTTGGCGCGGCGGCGAGAAGCCGTGGCTACGCTCCCTGCGGATACACCATTTTGATGCCCCGAGCACTGCACTGGCGGCATACGGCCATCCCCTGTGCCGGCGACAGGCGCAGTCCGAAGCGACGAATTCCGTGCTGCGAATAACGCCTCAGGCCGCCCCGACCGCGGCCACTCGCGGACGACGCCGGCCGAGCAGGACCAGGATCAGCACCGTTGCGGAGGAAAAGGCCAAGGTGAGCCCAAGCGCGCCGCGGCTGCCGAATTCGGTGAGCAGGCCTGCGAGCAACGGTGGCGAGATCGCGGAGGCCAGATTGAGCGGCAATGCGATCATCGACATCGCCCTGGCGAATTCGGCCTGGTCGTAGAACACGAGCGGGATGGTCGCTCGCGCCACCGCCATCGCACCGCTGCCCGCGCCATAGAGCAGGATGAAGGTCGCGACCGCCCAGGTTGCGCCCTCGCTCATCATCAGCAGCAGCATGGCGACCGGCAATGCCGTGCCTGCGACGAGCCCGGTGGTGATGCCGTCCCACCGGCCGCCGCCGAGGAAGTCGAGGCCGCGGGCGCTGACCTGGATCACGCCCAGCATCGAGCCGAACGCAAGCGCCTGCGCGGGCGCAAGCCCCTCCGCACGCAACAGCTCGATCAGGATCGCGCTGATGCCGAAGTTCACGAAGGCGTTCATCGTGATCACGCAGGCGACGAGACCGAAAGTGCTTCTTGGAATCGCAGGCGGCCGCGCTGCCTTGACCGCCTCGCCACGATCGTCAGTCACAATTTTGCGGCGCGGCGCGACAAACGCATAGAGCGGAAGGTTGATGGCGAGCATCATCGCCGCATAGACGAGACAGGTCCCGCGCCAGCCGAGCCAATCGCTGAGGAACGAGGTGGTCGGCCAGAAGATGCTGCTGGAGAGCCCTGTCACCAGCATCAGCCCGCCGATGGCATTCTTGGCGCCGCGCCCGGCGACCTCGTTCAGCATGATATAGGCGCCGGTCGACAAGGTGGCGCTGCCGCCCATGCCGAGAATGACCCAGCCGACGAAATAGAGCAGCGGCTCGCGCGCGAAAAACAGAACGACGTAGCCCGGCGCGGAGACGACCGTGCCCACCATCATCACCTTGCGCGCGCCGTGCCGCGCAAAGGCCTTGGCGAGCCAGGGCGCGCACAGGCCCATGGTGACATAGAGAACCGAGCTGCCCGCGAACACCGCCGGCAGGCTCATGCCTAGATCGGCTCCAAGGTCGCGGCCAACCACGGCCGGAAGGCCGATCGTACCCCATCCAATGAGCTGGGTTATCGCGAGCACCAGCAGGACCCCGATGAGCCTGCTGTCAGATTTCAAGAACCGCATTCAAGTCGTCGCCTGCCCGGCAGGCGCCGATCACGCCTGTGAGCCTCGTCTTACCCGCAGACTCAGCACGCGGGAACTCCGGCCGCCGAATGGCAGAAGGCAGCCAGGAGCATGTCAGGCAGACGTCAGGTGTGGGACGATCGTCACTACCGCACAATCCCGAGCAAGGATCGCGCCTCGGCCGCAGTCGCCACGCGCCGGCCATGGCGCGTGACAGCTTCACAGGCGATGCGGACGAGCTCGGCATTGCTGGCGGCAAGGCGCGTCTTGTCGACCCTGATATTGTCCTCGAGCCCGGTGCGCACCGCATCGGCGCCGCGCGCCAGGGCCCAGCCCATGACCTCGGCTTGATGGCGGCCGATCCCGGCTGCGGTCCAGGTCGCCTTCGGGATCAGGCGCTTCAGTTCTGCCAGCAGGATGTCGAGCACTTGCTCGTCGGCCGGCATCGCGTTCTTCACGCCCATGACGAATTGCACGTGCGGACGCGCGTCCATCAGCCCCGCCTCGATCAAGCGTCGCGCGCCGTGCAAATGCGACAGATCGAAGATCTCGATTTCCGGACGAACGCCATTTGCCTTCATGCCGGTGGCGAGAGTCTCGACCAGGGCCGCGCTGTTCTCATAGACGATGGTCGGAAAGTTCACCGATCCCGTCGACAGCGAGGCCATGTCCGGCTTCAGGTAGAGCGATGATCCGCGCGCCGAGGGGTCGCGGCCGCGCCCGCCGGTCGAGAACTGCACGATCATCCCGGGGCAATGCTTGCGGATGCCTTCCTGCACCAGGGCGAAGCGCTCCGGATCGGAGGACGGCGTCTCGTCGTCGTTGCGGACATGGATGTGGGCCAACGTGGCACCGGCCTCGAAGGCCTGGTGGGTCGACTCGATCTGTTCAGACGGCAGAATCGGCACCGCCGGATTGTCCTTCTTGCGCGGAACGGAGCCGGTGATGGCGACGGCAACGACGACGGGGTTCATCTGGCAACCTCATGATGATTGCGCTCACGCGCACCGGGTTCGAACAGGCAGTCACGTAGCGCATCGAGCCATGCCACCGCAAACGATCGATCGCAACGGCATGGCTTGCTTGCGCGTCTGTCAGGTCGGAATTGCGGCCGCGCCGCCCGCTGCCTCCGCACGCTGACGCTCATAGTCGCCCCGCGGCATCGGAACGGCCTTGGGATTACCGAGATCGTCGATGCCGATCCGATAGGTTTCCCGGGCCGTGACGGCTGCCAGCGCCGCGATGACGGTGATGCCGAAGGCGATCGCGCCGACCGTCAAGGGGATATTGGCCGAGCCGGGAGGCGCGACCGTCGCAAACAGCGCGGGGAGCAGCGCGGTGATGGTGGTGCCGATGTTCTGCGAGATCGCCATAGCCGACACGCGGGTGCGGGTCGGAAACAGCTCCGGATAGAAGCTCGGGAAGATCGCGTTGTAGCCCTGATAGACCACGCCCCACATCAACAGTGACAGCAGGATCGCCAGCGGCACGTTCTTGATGCTGATGGCATAGAGATAGCCGAAGGCCAGCAGACCGGAGAGCAGCGCGCCGACGACGATCGGAGGCTTGCGGCCGACCTTGTCGGAGAGATTGCCGACGAAGGGAATGACGAACACGGCCAACATGTTTCCGAGGACCGGGATCCACAGATAGACGTCCTTGGCAAAGCCGATGCCATAGGCCGGCTGCACCGCGTAGGCCGCACCGAAGATGGTCGCAACCACGGGGATGACGTTCATCAGCGCCATGCAGGTGACCCTGAGCATGTCAGGCCAGCTCAGCTTGATGGCCTGGACGATGGGCGAGCGCGGCGTTTCTCCCCGCTGGTCCTCTCGGGCAAAGGCAGGGGTTTCGTCGACTTCGCGGCGGATGATGTAGCCAGCGACGATGACGAAGAAGCTGAGCAGGAAGGGAATCCGCCAGCCCCAGCTGTTGAAGGCGTCGGTCGGCATATAGGCAGCCAGCGGCAGGAACACGGCGGCCGCGAGAATCTGTCCGGCCTGCACGCCCTGAAGCGCGAAGCTCGCATAGAAGCCGCGCCGACCGAACGGCGCGTGCTCCAGGATCATCGAGCTCGCTCCGGAGATCTCACCGGCAACGGCAAATCCCTGGATCAGACGCAGGATGACCAGCAGGATCGGCGCGAGGATGCCGACTTGCTGGTAGGTCGGCAGGAGGCCCACCGCCATGGTCGACAGACCCATCATGAACATGCAGACGATGAGAACGGTCTTGCGGCCATGGGTGTCGCCCCAATGTCCGAGCACGAAGGCGCCGATCGGCCGGGCCACATAGCCGACCCCATAGGTTGCCAGCGATGCGACGATGGCGACGGTCGGATTCTCCGACGGAAAGAAGATCTGCGGAAAGATCAGCGAGGCGGCGGTCGCGTAGATGAAGAAGTCATAATATTCGAGAGCCGACCCGATCCAGCCGCTCGCAGCGGCCTTCCTTGACTGGCTCACGTGATGGATTCCGGTCATCCTGGGAGTCCTCCAAATTGGTTTGCAAATTGGTTTGCTTGCGGCCCGTGGGCGGGCTTCTGGAAGAAACTGGCAGCATTCTCCACGCGCTATGCGGACTTTCCGCTAGCGTTCGTTACTGCCGATTGGTGCTTGAGTGACGCGATAATAGGCTTTCGCCGGGCTAACACAATTACCCTGTTATGCGAGAAACCTAACATGATGTTATTCTAGCCGAGCATCCGGCGCAGCATCACTCCGGCGGATTGAACGTCCGCACGAAATACACCGGCTCGCTGTTTTTCTTCAGGCGATAGAGCTGCGCGGGGCGGTTCGGGCCGCGCCGCATCTTTGCGACCGGCTCGATCATGTCGGCCGACAGGATCCTTGTGCGAAAGGCGCTCTTCTCGAGCGGACGGTCGAGCACGATCTCGTAGACGCGCTGCAGGTCGGGCAACGTGAATTCCGCGGGCATCAGGTAAGCCGGCAGCGACGTATATTCCACCTTGTTGCGCAGGCGCTGGATCGCGGTTGCCAGGATGTCGCCGTGATCGAAGGCAAGCTTCTCCTTCAGCCTTCCGTCTTGAATCGGACACCACCGCGCATCTGATGTCAGCACGCTTGCCTCTGCCGGGATCAGCGCGAAATAGGCATGGGTTGCCGACCAGCCGCGCGGATCGCGCGACGCGCTTCCCCAGCTTCCGAGCTGCTCGAGATAGGGGCTGCTGACCCCGGTCTTCTCCTTCAGCTTGCGCGCCGCGCAGGCGGCAAGGTCGCGATCCCTGGCGATGTCGACGAAGCCGCCCGGCAGTGCCAGGCTGAGCGGAAACGGTTCGCCCTCACCGGCCGGACGCTGCACCAGCAGCACCTGAAGCCAATCGTCGCGAATCGAAAAGATCACGACATCGACCGTGGTCAGCGGCCGCGGGAAGTCCAGATGTCCTGACTTTCCAAGACCTTCGGCCCGCACCTCGCCCGCCATCGACAGCCTCCCCTGTTCGGCCTTGACAGTAGCATAGTTAGTTGTACAGTCCAACTTACTTAGTTGCTCAGGCCAACTTATAGCCGCAGGAGGCAAGCCATGTTCGGCATCCGGTTCATCAAGGCCCAGCCCACCACCTATCTGATGAAGTACCGCGCCGGTGCGGTCGTCGCGGAGGGCACCGGCCTCTCCGCGCTGTACTACGCGCCGGTGACGACGCTCGTCGCCGTGCCCGTCGGCAGCCGCGACGCCTCCTTCATCTTCTCATTGATCGCGCGCGACTTTCAGACGCTGACCGTGCAGGGCCACGTCACCTATCGCGTCAGCGAGCCGAAGAAGGCGGCCTCGATGCTGAACTTCACCCTGAAGTCCGACGGCAAGACCTATGAGACCGACGATCCGGAGAAGCTGCCGGAACGCATCCTCGGCACGGTCGAGGTGCTCGCGCAGCAGGCCATCAAGGAGCTGACGCTGAAAGATGCACTGCAAGCCTCCGACCGCATCGCCGACATCATCGCGGGCGGTCTGCGAGGGCGCGCCGACATCGAAGCGCTTGGCCTGGAAATCCTTGGCGTATCCATCCGCGGCATCAAGCCGACGCCTGACACCGCCAAGGCGCTGGAGGCGCAGGCACGCGAAGCGATCCTGAAGAACGCGGATGAAGCGATCTTCGCGCGGCGCAATTTCGCCGTCGAGCAGGAGCGCGCCATTCGCGAGAGCGAGCTCGACACCGAGATCGCGGTCGAGCAGAAGAAGCGCTCGATCCGCGAGACCCAGATGGATGCCGAGGCGAGCGTTGCCGCCAAGCGCAACGGGCTGCGCGAGGCCAGCATGGCCGCGGACATCGTGCTGGAAGGCAAGCGCAAGGATTTCGTCGGCCTCAATGCCGAAAACACCCGCACGCTGGCCGATGCCGAGGCCTATCGCGTCGGCGCGCTGATGAAGATCTTCGAGGGCGTCGATACCCGCGTCATCCAGGCGCTCGCCGCCGCCGGCATGCAGCCGGGCCAGCTGATCGCGCAAGCCTTCTCCGGCATCGCCGAGAAGGCCGAGAAGATCGGCCAGCTCAACGTCTCGCCTGATCTGCTCAGCCAGCTCATGGAGAAGCCGAAGCCGGAGCCCGCCAATGCCCGCCGCCAATGACCGCAAGATCGTGCTGGTGACGCGCAAGACCAGGCTGGAAGACCTGGTCGCGCGTTACCTGACGGCGGCGCAGGCGCGCTTCTATGCCGAGCATCTCGGCGCCGACTTCTCCGACTATGAGAGGGAGCACGAGGTCTATCAGGCGCAGCGGCGCGCGACGCTTCAGGTGTTGGAGCAATGGGGGCGCTATCAGGTGATCGAGCGCGGTTTCCTGCCGAACTTCATCTTCGCGCCCGACGACATCGTGGTCGCGCTCGGCCAGGACGGCGTCGTCGCCAACACGATGAAATATCTCGACGACCATCCGCTTGTTGGGCTCAACCCCGACCCTGCGCGCTACGACGGCATCCTCCTGCCCTTCGCGCCACGCGATCTCGCCAAGCTGCTGCCTGATGTCGCCGCCGACAAGCGCGGCAGCCAGGCCGTGACGATGGCGGAGGCGCGGCTCAGCGACGGCCAGGTGCTGCATGCGGTGAACGACCTCTTCATCGGCGCCCGCACGCATGTCTCCGCGATCTACGAGATCGCGGCCGGCGGGACGACGGAGCGGCAATCCTCGAGCGGATTGATCGTCTCGACCGGGCTCGGCTCGACCGCCTGGTTCAAGAGCATCGTCACCGGCTCGCTTGCGATCGCCGGCAGCTTTGGCCAGCCGCCCGCTCTGACTGATTACGAGGCCCTGCCCTGGAACGCCGCGGAGTTGCGCTTTGCCGTGCGCGAGCCCTTTCCCAGCCGGCACTCGCAGACCAGTCTCGTCTGCGGCCGCCTCGCGTCCGAGGAGCAGCTGCGCATCCGCTCGCTGATGGCTGAGAACGGCGTGATCTTCAGCGATGGCGTCGAATCCGATCGCCTCGATTTCAACGCGGGCGCCGAGGTCACGATCGGCATCGCCAGGAGGCGCGGCCGGCTGATCGTGTGAAGCGGCTAGATTCCGAGCGCGTTCTCGCCGGGTTCACGGCCGGGCACGCTGACATGGACTTCATGACCCTCACGGAGCGCCAGGGATGCTGCGGCCACCGCCGACTCGAACGCGGCCTCCTTCGTGGCGTATCTGCTCTTGACGTTGCCATCATGCAGCACGCCCCATTCGTCCTGGACCGGTACGATCGCATATTGAGCAAGACCCATCATCCCTCTCCTATCGCTGCGCGGCCTGCCTATCGCTGGGTGACCTGCGGATGCGCGGCCGTCACTCGCCACACCGTGTTGCCGCTGTCGTCGGCGACCAGCAGCGCGCCTGATTTGTCGATGGCAACGCCGACGGGACGGCCGCGTGCCTGGTTGTCGCTGGTGAGGAAGCCGGTGACGACGTCCTGCGCCGGCCCGCTCGGCTTGCCATCCGTGAACGGCACGTACACGACTTTGTAGCCGGTCAGAACCTGCCGGTTCCAGCTGCCATGCTCGCCGACAAAAGCGCCGCTGCGATAGGCGTCCGGCAACTTGCTGCCGCTGGAGAAAGCAAGTCCGAGCGCTGCGACATGCGAACTCAGCGCGTAATCGGGCACGATTGCCTTGCCAACGAGGTCCGGCCGTTGCGGCTTGACGCGGGGATCGACATGCTGGCCGTAATAGCTGTAGGGCCAGCCATAGAAGGCGCCGTCCTTCACCGAGGTCATGTAATCGGGCACGAGATCCGGCCCGAGCTCGTCGCGCTCGTTCACCACGGTCCACAGCGCGCCGGTCTGCGGCTCGAAGCTCAGGCCGTTCGGATTACGCAAGCCGCTGGCAAAAATCCGCCAGCGGCCGCTGGCGCGATCGATCTCGAGGATATCGGCGCGATTGTGCTCGGCCTCCATCCCGTTCTCGGTGATGTTGCTGTTGGAGCCGACGCCCGCATAGAGTTTTGATCCGTCCGGGCTTGCAACCAGGCTCTTGGTCCAGTGGTGGTCGATCGGGCCGCCCGGCAGCGGCGTTAGCACCGTGCCTGATACGGTGATCTTGGTGTCGCCTTCGGCATAGGGATATTTCACGATCGCGTCGGTGTTGGCGACGTAGAGGTCGTTGCCGACCAGGGCGACGCCGAACGGCGAGTTGAGATGGTCGAGGAAGACGCTTTGCGTATCCGGCACGCCATCGCCATTGGTATCGCGCAGCAGCGTGATGCGATTGCTGGGTCCGGTATCGCCGCCGGAGGTCGCCCAGGACTCGATATATCCCATCACGATCTCCTTGGGCCGCTTGATCGCGGCGGCCTTCGGCGCCTTGGATTCGACCACCAGCACATCGCCGTTGGGGAGAACATAGAGCGAGCGGGGATGCTGCAATCCGGTGGCGAAGGCCTTGGCCTGCAGGCCCTGTGCAACCGTCGGCGTCTCGTCCTTCTTCCAGCCGATGATGCGGGCAATGTGCATGGGCGGCAGCAGATATTGCTGGATCTCGGGCAGGACAGGATTGGCGCCGATCTGCGCCTTGGGATCGCCGCTGCCGTCATTGCAGCCGGCGAGAAGAGCGAGGAGCGAAGCGCACAAGAGCGCGCGCGTGCGAAAAGACATCATCGCGCAACTCCCACACCGTGGCGATACACCATGGCCCAGCCGAGCCAGCCGGTGACGGGCAGGATCAGTACGGTGAGTACCGAAAGAACCAGCCCCCACGGCCACACTGAGGTCCAGGCATCACGCGTGTGAATGAACGCATTGAAGATCGCGAGGATCATCGCCACGGCATTGCCGATCAGATGCGGCCAGGCCGGTGTTTGTGCTCGGACCAGGCGATTGCCGAGAAAGTCGGTCAGGCCTGCGATCGCGGCCAGCATACCGAAGATGACGCCGACGATCAGAAGCCAGGCGGAGAAATCCGCCCACATGATCTCGGCCGAAGCGAGATAGGTGATGTCGGTCAGCAACGCGCCGATGAAGCAGGCGATCGGGATCGGCACCAGCATCGGATGAATGGGATGACCCGCGACTTGCGCAGTGGAGCGCACGGGCACGATGTCTTGCACTGAAGGCCTCGTGTGGCATGTCGTCCTGCCCCAGCGGCCAACTCGTGCTTGCGGTGATGGTTCCTAGGACTGCGCGGGAACCAGCAGGGTCGCCTGATACGCCTCGTAGGCGCGCTTCAAGCCGTCGTGAAGCGACGTCGTCGCGCGCCAACCGAGCTTCTCGAGACGGCTGACATCGAGCAGCTTTCGCGGCGTACCGTCGGGCCGCGACGTATCGTAGGCGATCTCGCCGCGATAGCCGACGATCTCGGCGACCACGCGCGCGAACTCGGCGATGGCGATGTCCTCGCCGGTGCCGATGTTGATCAGCTCCGCGCCCGAGTAGGTCTTCATCAGATGCACACAGGCATCGGCCATGTCGTCGACATAGAGGAACTCGCGCCGCGGCGTGCCGGTGCCCCAGACTGCGACGGTCTTCGCGCCCGACAGCTTTGCCTCATGGAAGCGCCGGATCAACGCCGCGACGACGTGGCTCAGCTCGGGGTGATAATTGTCGCCGGGACCGTAGAGGTTGGTCGGCATCACGCTGATGAAGTCGCTGCCATACTGGCTGCGATAGGCTTCCGCCATCTTGATGCCGGCAATCTTGGCGATCGCATAAGGCTCGTTGGTCGGCTCCAGCGGGCCCGAGAGCACCGAATCCTCGCGCAACGGCTGGGCCGCGAGCTTCGGATAGATGCAGGACGAGCCCAGGAACATCAGCTTCTCGGCGCCGTTCACATGCGCGGCGTGGATGACGTTCGCAGCAATCGCGATGTTGTCATAGATGAATTCGGCGCGCAGCGTGTCGTTGGCGACGATGCCGCCGACTTTTGCCGCGGCGAGAAAGATCACTTGCGGCCGTACGCGCGCGAACCAGTCGAACACGGCGGCCTGGTTACAGAGATCGACCTCGTGCCGGTCGACGGTGACGAGATTCACATTCTCCTGCGCCAGCCGCCGCACGATGGCGCTACCGACCATGCCGCGATGACCGGCGACGTAGACGCTCTTGCCGTTGAGCTCAAACGGTACGCTTGCCATTCGCGATGTCCCGCTTGGCCTCGGCCAGATCGCTCGCCATCATCTCCTCGACGAGCTGCGCAAAGCTTCGCTTCGGCTTCCAGCCGAGCACCTTCTGCGCCTTGCTGGCATCGCCGACGAGCAGATCGACCTCGGTCGGACGGAAATAGGTCGGATCGATCCTCACCACCGTCTTGCCGCTGATGGCATCGACGCCGGTCTCATCCACGCCGGCGCCGCGCCATTCGAGGCGGCGGCCGACTTGCGCGAACGACAGCTCGACCATCTCGCGCACCGAGCGCATCTCGCCGGTGGCGAGCACGAAATCATCGGGCTTGTCGGCTTGCAGGATCATGTGCATGCCCTCGACGTAATCCCGGGCATGGCCCCAGTCGCGCTTGGCCTCGAGATTGCCGAGATAGAGCGTCTGCTCCAGACCAACCTCGATCCGCGCCACGCCGCGGGTGATCTTGCGGGTGACGAAGGTCTCGCCGCGGATCGGGCTTTCATGGTTGAACAGGATGCCGTTCGAGGCAAACATGCCGTAGGCTTCGCGGTAGTTCACCGTGATCCAGTAGCCGTACAGCTTTGCCACGCCGTAGGGCGAGCGCGGATAGAACGGCGTCGTCTCCTTCTGCGGAATCTCCTGCACGAGGCCATAGAGCTCGGAGGTCGAGGCCTGGTAGAACCGCGTCTCTTTCTCCATGCCGAGGATGCGGATCGCCTCCAGGAGGCGCAGCACGCCGATGGCGTCGGCATTGGCGGTATATTCCGGGCTCTCGAAGCTGACCGCGACGTGGCTCTGGGCGGCGAGATTGTAGATCTCGGTGGGGCGGATCTGCTGCACCAGGCGGATCAGATTGGTCGAATCCGTCATGTCGCCGTAATGCATCAGGAACGGCACGTTGCCGACATGCGGGTCCTGGTAGAGATGGTCGACGCGCGCGGTGTTGAACGAGGACGAACGCCGCTTGATCCCGTGCACGACATAGCCGAGCGACAGCAGATATTCGGCGAGATAAGCGCCGTCCTGACCCGTCACGCCGGTGATGAGAGCGACCCGCTCAGCCATATCCGCAAATGCTCCCAAAGTGCCCAAGAAGGCCGGCTTCCAGCTCCGGCCGACACCTGCCCTTCTCTGACATATCGTTCGCCGGGGTCAACCCACTATGGCGCTAAAGCGTTCTTTTTCCGAGGATTCCAGCCGCAAGGCCAAGGTGAGGCCGAGGGCGCCGCCAATGGCTGAAAGGGGCACCTTGAGAAGCTGGTAACACTTGTGTGGTGTGATTTTCCCGCAATATTCGGCGGGTTTTGGGGTTCAGGTGACGTTCCGGGAAACAGCAGCAGGCACCGAACCGCGCGAGACGAATCCGCGTCCCTTCCCCCGTGGACACGGAGACATCCAGACCGCTGTCGTGAACCTTGTCGACCGCCTGGCACCCATCGTCCCCATCGCACGCCAGGTGGATGTCGCGCGCGAGATCGCAAGCCTAATCACGAGCCTGCCGAGCACGATGGGCAACAATATGTTCCTGCGCCAGAGCATCATTCGCCGCAGCATCGCGACATCGGATCATGTGATCGACGGTCTGGCCGCCTGGGTCACCGTCCTGTTCGACCTTGCCAATCTGCAGCAGGATCGCGCTCGGGCCATGGGCCTCGATGCCAGGATTCCGCAACATGCGCTCGATCGTCTCGCGCGGGCGCTTTCACAGGCGCGCAACGGCTGCATCATTGCCGTGCCCCACATCGGGAGCCTCGAACTGTTCGCAGCGCATCTCAAGGACCGTGGCTTCAACGTCGGCTTCGTCTATTCGATCGGCCGCCAGCCCACGCCCACCGAGCGATGGATCTACGCCGGCCGGAGCGCGACCGCGGCCACGCCGATCGCATTTGCACGACGCAACACCGGCGCCGAGATCTCGAAGGTCCTTCAGAACAACGGCGTCGTCTTCATGGTCGTGGACGTCTATCCCAGCGCCAGATATGCCGGGATCACCGTCAAGACCCATGATGCCGACTTCCGCTATCCACCTGGACCTGCGCGTTATGCGCGGACGGGCACGCTGGTTCTGCCCGGCTTTGCGTCGCGCCGTGACGCGACAGGGTTCTCGATGAACATCCTCCCCCCGATCGACTACCGCAGCCGGATGCCTGTCGAAGCCGCGGCGTCCGAATTCACGCAAGAGGTTGCGGCTCATGTCGATGGCTTCACGGCAGAGCAGCCTGCCGCCTATTGGCTCTGGCATCCGATCCCGAACGATCCCTATCTCGCGATCGCAGAGCGCCAGCGCCCGGATCTCCTGACCGCGATGGCGCCGGAAGATGACGAGGCCGTCGCTCTCGCGGTGGAAGCCGCGGACGCGAGCCGGCTGACGGCTGAGACGGCCGCCTCCAACCGCTGGAGGGAAGCCTTGCCGCTCGCATCGTCCGCCTTCGCGGAAGGTGTCGCCTGACTGACAGGCGGCAAAATCCCATGAGCCGGCCGCTCGTTGCGATCCTCGTCTGTGCAGCCCTCGAGGCATCAGGCATCGCGCTGATCTTCCCGACGCTGCCACATCTGCTGCGCGCCATGGCCGGCACAGATAACGTATCTGCGCTTTATGGCACGTTGCTGGCGCTGCACGCGCTCACGCAGTTCATCGTCACTCCGGTGCTCGGCGTCCTGTCGGACCGCGTCGGCCGGCGTCCGGTGCTGCTGCTCGCGCTTGCCGGCACGACGGTCGACTATCTGATCATGGCGTTCACGCCATATCTGTCACTGCTGTTCATCAGCCGCACCATCGCCGGATTGACGGCGGCGGGCGTGGCGATGATCACCGCCACCATTGCCGACATCACCCCGGAGGGGATGCGCGCCCACCGCTTCGGCCTGTTCCACGCCTGCTTCGGTTCCGGCTTCGTCATCGGTCCGGTCATCGGTGGCATGCTCGGTGATATCTCGCTGCGTGCCCCTTTCCTTGCGGCGGCCGCGTTGAGTAGTGCGAACGTCCTGATCGCGCTGTTCGTTCTCCCGGAAACGCATCGTACCAAGCACAAGCCGTTCGCATGGCGGACGCTAAATCCGTTCGCGCCGCTGCGCTGGGCGTTGACGTTTCGTGCGCTGATCCCGTTGCTGTCCGTCTTCCTGCTCGTCAGCCTCGTCGGCCAGACCTACAGTACGCTCTGGGTGCTCTTCGTCACGGATCGCTTCCACTGGACTGCGACCGACATCGGCATTTCGCTCGGCATCTTCGGCGCATTGGTGGCCCTGGTGCAGGCCTTCGCCATTGCCCCGCTCACGGAACGGCTTGGCGAACGCGGCACGCTTCTGCTCGGAATCGGCTGCGAGGCGATCGCCCTCCTCATCCTCGCCTTCGCGCAGGCAGGCTGGATCGCGTTCGCACTGATTCCCCTGATCGCATTCGGCGGCATCAGCGCGCCGGCCCTGCGGGCGCTCCAGTCGAAAGCCGTCGACAGGGAACGCCAGGGCCAGTTGCAGGGCGTTGTCGCGAGCTTCGTCAGTCTGGCTGCCATCCTTGGCCCGCTCGCCTTCGGCGCAATTTACGCCCTGTCGCGGCCTGACAGAACCTGGCTTGTATGGATCATCGGTGTCGCGATTTTTGCAGTCACCGTGCCGATGGTTCTGACGGTGCCGAAGCGAGCGATCGAGCGAGAGTGAACGGGCGGCGATCCGTCAAGGGATCGCCGCCCGCTGCAGCCTGTCCTACTGCGTACGGTCCGAGGTCCAGCCCTTGTAATCCTTGATATTGTCGCGGGTCACGAGCTTCGAGGGCAGCAGCTCGACGGTCGAGGCCGGCTTCTGCCCATTGAGAATGCCGACGCCGACCTGTACTGCGCGCCGCGCCATGAAGAACGGGTCCTGCGAGGCCGACGCCTGGACCTGCGGTGACGCGGGATCTTTCAGCGAGGCCTCGATGTCAGGAGCGCCATCGACTGCGGTGATGATGATGCCGCTGCGGTTTTGCTGTTTCGCCGCCAGATCGGTCCCGATCGCCTGCGGATCGTTGATGGCGAAGATGGCGTCGATCTTGGGGAAGCGGGTCAGATAACCCTGCGCGACGGTGAGGCCGCCTTCGCGCGAACCCTTGCCGTCCTGGTCGCTGGACAGCACCTTGATGCCGGGATTCTTGCCGAAGACGTTCTTGCAGCCGGTGACGCGGTCGATCACCGCGGAGACCTGCGGCCCATTCTCGATGATGACGTCACCCTTGCCGCCCAGCTTGTCGACGATGTACTGGCACGAGATTTCGCCGGCCTGAACGTTGTTGGTGGTGACGGTGGCATCGGCGCCTTCGGCCGCCGTGTCGACCGCAACCACGACGATGCCCGCGGCCTGCGCCTTCTTGATTGCCGGCCCGATCGCCTTGGGATCGCCTGGGTTGAGCAGGATCAGGTCGACGCCGGCGGCGATGAAATTGTCGATCTGGGTGACCTGTTTGCCGAGGTCGTATTCGAAGCCGACGGTGGTGATCTTCACATTGGGATTGGTCTTCTTGGCCTCGAACTCGGCGCCCTTCGACAGCGCGACGAAGAACGGGTTGCCCATCGACCCCAGCGAGACGCCGATCGACTTGAGCTCCTTGGCGGAGGCCGGCGCGGTGGTCAGGGCGAGCGCCATCGCGGCGCCGGCGAGCATAGTGGTCTTCAACATTGGCTTCCTCCCTGGTCTGTCTTCAAAAACCGGCACGGCAGACCAGTTGCCGTAGCGGAACCTCGTATTGCGGCGTGCGCGCCGATCTCTTTCAGGTTCTGGCAGAGCCTTCACGTTCTGGCAGAGCCTTGCAGCCGGTAGCGATCCAGTGCCACGGCGCCGATGATCACAAGGCCCTTGATGACGTATTGCCAGATGTCGGAGACGCCGATCAGGATCAGGCCGTTCGAGAGCACGGCGATGATCAGCGCGCCGATCAGCGTTCCCCAGATCGACCCGATGCCGCCGACGAAAGACGTGCCGCCGAGAATGACCGCGGTGATGGCGTCGAGCTCGTAGCTTTGTCCGAGCTGCAAGCCATTGGCCGCATAGAGCCGCGCCGCCTGCATCGCGCCCCCGAGCCCGGCCAGCAGTCCCGACACACCATAGACGAAGATCACGACGGCCCAGACCTTGATGCCGGCAAGCCGCGCCGCGCTTTCATTGCCGCCCACCGCATAGATGTGCACACCAAGCACGGTCCGGCGCAGCACCAGCCAGGAGACCAGGATGACGAGCAGTGCGATCACCGAGAGCCATGGGATCGACGCAACGCCAGGCACGAGCGTCAGCGAGCCGTTGCCGATGAAGGCATAGGGAATCGACGGATTGAACACGGTGGTATCGGCGCCGAGCAGCCGCGCCAGGCCGCGCACGGCGGTGAGCGAGCCCAGCGTGACGATGAAAGGCGGCAGGCGCAAGAGCGCGATCAGCGCGCCGTTGACGACGCCGAAGCCGAGACCGGTGAGCACCGCGACCGGCAGCCACAGCGCACCCAACTCGGGTAGCTTGGAAATCGTGAGGCCCGCCATCGCGGACGCCGCCAGGATCGAGCCGACCGAGAGATCGATGCCGCCGGTGAGGATGACGAAGGTCATGCCCGCGGCAAGCACGGTGTTGACGGCAGCCTGCTGCAGCACGATGCCGAGATTTTGCCCGGTGAAGAAACGCCCCTCGGACAGGAAGTGGAAGCCGATACAGAGGATCAGCAGCACCGGCAGCATGCCGAGCGCGCTGATCAGCATCCTCACCCGCTGGCGCTTCGTCTCTGCCGCGCCCCCGTTGGTCGTCGTCGGAGCGGGCTGGGCCTTCGAGGCAGTATTGTCAGGCATCGAGATGCTCCGTCCCCGTCGCGAGGGCCATGATGTCTTCCTGGGTCAAAGGCGCCGTCTCTGTTCGCCTCACCTCGCCCGCGATATGCCCCGACCGCATCACCAGGACGCGGTCACAGATACCGATGATTTCAGGCAGATCGGACGAAATGACGAGGATCGCAGTGCCGGCCTTGGCGAGATTGTCGATGATCGAATAGATCTCCGACTTGGCGCCGACGTCGACGCCGCGCGTCGGCTCATCGAGGATCAATACCTTCGGCGCAATGGCGAGAAGCCGCGAGAGCAGCACTTTCTGCTGGTTGCCGCCGGAGAGTCCCCCCGCCGGAACGCCGACATTGGCCGCGCGGATGCTGAGGCCAGCGAAGGCGCGGTCGGCGCGCTCGCGCGCCTTGTCGCGATCCAGGAACCAGCCGAGCTTGGCATCGCGCCCGAGCACGGCGAGATTGATGTTGTCCAGACACGACATGTCGAGGAACAGGCCGAGCGCCTTGCGGTCCTCCGTCAAATAGGCGATGCCGGCCTCGAGCGCTTCGCCGGGCGTGCGGATGTCGATGGGCTGGCCTTCGAGTTCGAGACGGCCCGAAATCTTCGGTGCCGCACCGACGATGAGATGTGCAAGCTCGGTACGGCCGGCGCCGATCAGGCCGGCAAGCCCCACCACCTCACCCGCATGCACCGTGAGCGAGCAGCCCTTGACGCGCTGGCCGTCGGCCATGTCGATGGCCGTGAGCACGGGGTGCCCCTTCCCGGCCTCGGGATCATGATCCTTCTTGTAGAAGGAAGAGACATCGCGCCCGACCATCATGCGGACGATGGCATCGGCGCGGATGTCCTGCTTGTCGAGCGAGCCGACCAGCCGGCCGTCGCGCAGCACGGTGACGCGGTCACCGAGCGCATAGACCTCATCCATGCGGTGCGAGATGTAGATGATGGCGAGCCCTGCGGCACGAAGTTGCCGGATCAGCGCGAACAGCCGCTCGCTCTCGCCGGCCGACAATGCGGTGGTCGGCTCGTCCATGATCAGGATTTTCGAGCGCGCGTGCAGCGCACGCGCGATCTCGACGAGCTGGCGCTGACCCATGGAGAGATGCGCCACCAATGTCGACGGCAGGAAATCGGCGCCCAACCGCTCCAGGATCGGGCCAACACCCTCGCGCATCGCGCCGCGCGCCAGCAAACCTGAACGGGACATCTCGCGGCCGAGATAAATATTCTCCGCAACGCTCAGATTGGGGGCCAAAGACAGTTCCTGATAGATGATCGAGATGCCCGCGGCACGGCCGCCGTGCGGACCTTCGATCCGCACCGGCTTGCCCTCGATGCGAATCTCCCCGCCAGGATCGGGCCGGTAGGCCCCCGACAGAATTTTCATCAGGGTCGATTTGCCGGCGCCGTTCTCGCCCATCAAGGCATGGATCTCGCCGGCATAGACGGTCAGGTCAACCGCACGCAGCGCCTTGATGCCGAAGAAGGATTTCGAAACTCCCCGCATTTCGAGGATCGGATCGTTCATCGTTCCTCCGGCACACAACGCGTTTCCTGTCCGCGTTTCGTTTTGAGCGCGGTTCGCCCATTAAACAAAAGGCCATCGCACAGGGCAACAGCGAACAGGGAGAAATGCGCAACCAAAGCGACGTTAGTGGCGCGGTCGATACAACTGGCGCCAGGCGGAAAGCCGGTCGGCATAGGCCCCCACTAGTGCGCGATCGGGTTCGAAAGTCTCGACGCGTTGCGGTGGCGTGCAGACGGTTGCGATTGCCTCGCCGGTGACAGCAAGCCGCCCCAATCTCGCCGCACCGAACGCGGCGCCGGTCTCACCGTCGGCAAAGCGATGGATCGGAATATTCAGAACGTTTGATAGCACCGACAACCAGAACCTCGACCGTGAACCGCCGCCGATGACGTCGGCTTCCGTGACCACGATGCCAGCATCGCCAAGCGCGTCACGGCAATCGGCCAGCGCAAAGGCGACGCCCTCGAGCACGGCCTGCACGATCGCCGTGCGGTCTGTGCCATGGCTCAAACCGTCGAGCATGCCGCGCACGAGGGGATCGTCGTGCGGCGTCCGCTCGCCCGCGAGATAAGGCAGGAAGCTGACGGGCGACGGCGCCCGCGGGCGCGCCCCCAGCGGCGCCAACAGCTCGGCTTCAGCGACGCCGAACAGCCGCGCGGCCCATGCAAGGCATGACGCCGCGGAGAGGATCGCGCCGGCCTGGATCCACATGCCTGGGATCGCGTGACAGAAGGTGTGGACCACCCGGTCCGGGTTGGCGGCAATATGGTCGGTCGGCGCCAGCAAGGCGCCCGAAGTTCCCAGCGAGATAAACGTGGTTCCGGGCCTGATCGCGCCGATGCCGATGGCACCCGCAGGGTTGTCGCCGGCGCCGCCCGCGATCATTGGCCGTCTCGCCATGCCCCAGCGCTGCGCGAGCTCGCTGCGAAGCGTTGCCGCCGGCGCGCACCCCTCCACCAGACGCGGCATGTGCGCGCGCGACAGGCCGGTCGCGGCCAGCGCCGCATCCGACCAGTCCCTGCGCGCCACGTCGAGCCACAGCGATCCCGATGCGTCCGAGACGTCCTCGATCGCCTCGCCAGACAACGCCAGACGCAGATAGGCCTTCGGCAGCAGGACGCGCGTCGTCGCCGCAAAGATCTCAGGCTCATGCGTCGCGATCCAGAGCAGTTTTGGCGCCGCAAAGCCCGGCATCGCCTTGTTGCCCGTGATCGCGCGCAGCGCGGGCCAGCGCTGCTCCAGGATGCGGCACTCAGCGGCGGAGCGTCCGTCATTCCAGAGGATGCAGGGCCGCAATGGCTGATCATTCGCATCGAGCAGCGTGGGGCCATGCATCTGGCCTGACAGTCCAATGCCTTCGACCGCCGCGAGTTCTTGTCCGTGCGAGGCCTTCAAGGCGTCGAGGGTCGCAAAGGCCGCCTCGATCCATTGCGCGGGATCCTGCTCGAAATAGCCCATCTGCGGCGAGGCCATCGTCAGCGCCTGGCTCGCGCTCGCAATCACAGACTGGGCGTCGTCGACGAGAACCGTCTTGACTGCAGAGGTGCCGAGATCGATGCCCAGATACATGGCGGATGTGGTTCCCGTGGGTTAGCGGCGTGGACAGGCCATGCAACTGTGATCGCACTCCGTGCGCGCACAATTGCGATCAAAGCATTATCACATCAGATCGCAAGTTTTTGCGCGCGGATGTTGCTTCGATGTAGCAGTTAAGGGTTGCTCCCTGTGGTTGACTGGACCACAGTGGTTGCAACCAAGCGCCGTCTGTTGCGTTTGCACTGGACCGCCTCGACCCTTCGCCGCGCCGGAGCAGCCATGCAGCGATCCACGGCCGTCTTTGTCACGGGTCTCGTCTATGGCCTGATCGGTCTGGTGCTCGCGGGGGGCGGCCTCTGGCTCGCGGCGCTCGGCGGATCCATCTTCTATGTCGTTCTCGGTGTCGGCATTCTCGCGACGGCCGGGTTGCTGCTCGCGCAGCGTCATCAGGCGCTCTGGCTGTTTGCGGTCGTGCTGGTCGGCACGTTGGCCTGGGCCATCTCCGAGGTGCAGTTCGACTGGTGGCCGCTCGCAGCGCGCGGCGACGTCGTCTTCCCGATGGCGCTCTGGCTGCTGACGCCGGCGATCGTTCGCGGATTGCTGCGAGACGAGCCGGTGTCCTACCGAAGCGCGACACTGCCGCTCTGGATCGGCATAGCGGCGTCTTCCGTCGTCCTCATCATCGGACTTCTATCGAGCTATCACGACATCAAAGGCACGATCGCCGAGGCAGCGTCGACCGTAGCGCAAAGCGAAGCCGACCCTCAGCCGGACGGCGATTGGCAGGCCTATGGTCGCACGCAGTTCGGACAGCGCTATTCGCCGCTGAAGCAGATCACGCCCGACAATGTCGGCAGGCTCAAGGTGGCCTGGACCTTCCGCACCGGCGATATGCCGACGCCGGAGGATTCCGGCGAGACGACCTTCGAGGTGACGCCGATCAAGGTGCGCGATACGCTCTATCTCTGCTCGCAGCACCAGGTGCTGTTTGCGCTCGACGCCAGCACCGGCAAGGAGCGTTGGCGATACGATCCCAAGCTGGTGTTCAACAAGACTTTCCAGCACATGACCTGCCGCGGCGTTTCCTATCACGAAACCGCCGATGGTGCCGTCGACAGCAGCGGCGCTCCCGCGCCCGCCGAATGCCCGCGGCGGATCTTCCTGCCGGTCAATGACGGGCGCATGATCGCGCTCGATGCCGACAGCGGCAAGCTGTGCGAGAGTTTTGGCGATCACGGCAGCCTCGACCTCCAGCAAGGCATGGGGATCAAGACGGCGGGCTTCTTCGAGCCGACGTCACCGCCTGTCGTCAGCGACAAGATCCTGGTCGTCGCCGCCGCGGTGATCGACAATTACGCGGTCGACGTGCCGTCTGGCGTGATCCGCGGCTTCGACGTCTACACCGGCAAGCTGGTTTGGGCCTGGGACTCCGCCGCGGCCGACGAAAATGAGCTGCCGTCGCCGACGCGCCACTACACCAACGGCTCGCCGAATTCGTGGATCACGGCCTCGTTCGATCCGAAATTGAACCTCGTCTACATCCCGACAGGCAATAACGGACCCGACATCTGGGGAGGCAATCGCAATGCGCTGGTCGAGCGCTATTCCAGCTCGATCGTTGCACTGGACGTCAACACCGGCAAGCGCGTCTGGTCGTACCAGACGGTGCATCACGACCTCTGGGACATGGACGTGCCCTCGCAGCCGAGCCTGGTCGATGTAACCACGGCCAATGGCGTCGTTCCCGCGATCATCCAGCCGACCAAGGTCGGCAACATCTTTGTGCTCGATCGCAGGACCGGCGAGCTGATCGTGCCGGCACCGGAGCGCACCGTCCCGCAAGGCGCAGCGCCCGGCGACCGCACCGCGCCGACGCAGCCATTCTCCGAGCTGACCTTCCGCCCCGAGGCGAGACTGACGGGCGCGGACATGTGGGGTGGCACGATCTTCGATCAGCTCTTGTGCCGGATCATGTTTCACCGGCTGCGCTACGAGGGCACGTTCACGCCGCCGTCGCTGCAGGGCACGCTCGTCTTCCCCGGCAATCTCGGCATGTTCGAATGGGGCGGCATCGCGATCGATCCGGTGAGACAGATCGCCATCGCCAACCCGATGTCGTTGCCCTTCGTCTCGAAGCTCATTCCGCGCGGGCCGCAAAATCCTCCGGCGCCGACGGCCGAGAAGCCTGTCGGCAGCGAGGTCGGCGCGCAGCCGATGTATGGCACGCCGTTCGGGGTGGATATCCAGAGCTTCCTCTCGCCCCTCTCCGTGCCGTGCTACCGGCCGCCATGGGGCTCGATGGCCGCGATCGACCTGAAGACGATGAAGATCGTCTGGCAGCATCCCAACGGCACGATCCGGGATACCACGCCGCTGCCGCTGCCTTTCAAGATGGGCGTCCCAATGCTGGGTGGGCCGATCACGACCGCCGGCGGAGTCGCGTTCTACACCGGGACCTACGAGTACACGATCCGTGCTTACGACGTGCGCGACGGCAAGGTGCTCTGGGAGGATCGCCTGCCCGCCGGCGCCCAATCGACGCCGATGAGCTACGAGGCGGGTGGCAAGCAATATGTCGTCACCGCGGCCGGCGGCCACGGCTCGTTCGGCACCAGGCGCGGCGATTACGTCATTGCTTACGCGTTAGGGGATTGAGCTCGGGAGCAACGTCGTCTGAGATGCTTGGAGCGGGTGAAGGGAATCGAACCCTCGTATTCAGCTTGGAAGTCTTCGAATTTCCGTTGCGCTTTCAACAGACATTCCGACAATTCGCAGCCTTTTTGCTTGTTGAGATCACTACAGATTTTGTTCCTGTCGGAATGATATTCGAGTTGGCTGTCACTGGCGGCAAGGTACTCGGACTGCCCCCTGGCTCGACAGCCACCACACCTCAGCTTTTCGATTTCAGAAGTGAGCGCTCGAGCTAGCCGGCGCTCGATCGATTTGCTGGCGATCGCGCCGCTTCGCAAATTCCGTCCAATGACAACCGACGTCATCTAACGTGGGTCAGTCCAGCCCCTCACGAAGACCACAGGGCGTGCTTCTAGCTCTGACAGGTTAACGGACGCGACTGTATCAACCTCGGGGATCAAGCAGACCGACCAAGCAGCAACGATCGTTACCCGAAGAGCGGAGACGTTTTCCGGCTCGGGCCACAAGCGCGAGCTTGCGCGCAGAGCGTGACCGCAAGGAAGGAGCCGCCCGGCGTTGATACCACGTCCGAAAGCTAGCGTATGAATTACAGACGGAGGCCGTCGTCCGGATCGTGATCTAGGGGAAGACGGAGCTCTGGTGCAATTGTTCGCGTTATTCGTATCTCAACCGTGGCAGCTGGTCGGAACCGGCTGGCAGGTACTTTGTCTCCAGAGATCTTCGCAAGCTCTTTGGCAGCGTCCAACTCCCCTCTGGCAAGGCCGAGGATGAGCTGTTGGCGCTTCGGCTCGCAGGCAATGTTGAGCCTGAGGTCGTGGGGAGTACCCGGACTGATCCAAGGAACAACGTGAGGAGCTGAAGGGACCGGACCGCGCGAAGGTCCGCTGCCAACTGTCGCCAAAGTCCACAAATTTGCGATGAGGAACCATCCGAACGGCAGGCTCCGGAGGAATGCCGTTCGGTGCAAATCCACTGCCCTCGACAGCCTCGGCGAGACGGGGCTGATCCAGAAGCCGGCTTCCGAAGCCGTCGAGCTCGCGTCGCTCACATTGCGTTGCAATTCTTGTCCAAAGGGAGTGCCGACGTACAAGGCGCCTGCGTTTTCCTGGTGCAATTGCCGGACAATCGCGATCGAGTTTTTGTCAAAAACTGACAGCCGCGGACAATAAGACGCGGACTTTACAGTATTCTCGCCGAGATGGTCTTCGAGGTGCCGGAGACTTAAGCGCTGCCCTTCGTTGCCGGCACGAAATTGCGCCTGAAGGTCATAGGGTGGTTCTCCGTCGTGATCATAGAGGCGTTTGGCCTGGATCAGATAGGCCGCGGTCTGCGGACCGCGAGCAAGCACCTCATCCTCAAATGTAACCACCAGACCATAATCTGAGTAAGTGATTTCATTTTCCCAACCCGTTGGGTGCAGTCGCACTTCGATGGCAAGGTACGGATCCCTTTCGGTCTTCGGCCATGCCGATGAGACAGATACATTGGCGTACCATTTCGACGGATCATGGAGAAGCTGAGCAAGCCGGCGAGTAACTTCGCGCTCGTCTGTGGGATAGCGATCCGCTAATCCCTCGACCAGACTACGATCAAGCGCATCGAAGTAGGATGCGAGGCGATGGATCTGGCCCACCGACAGCATGAAGCCCCCTTACGGTCCTGAGTGCAGTCCGACTGAAACGCTAAGCTCTAAATAGCTGAATCTCTTCCCGCTCTCTCGTCTGAGCATCGTAGATTCTAATCTGGAGCATGGGAAACCGCTTTTTCAGTTCCTTAGCGCCCGACTTTGCGCCGTCTTTGGTGGCAAATTCGGCCTTCAGCCGGCCGTCTACCTCGATTGCATAGCCCGAAGCAAGCTGTCCCTGCATAGCCGCAACCATCTTAGGCCCGTTGTGGGTGTCGCTTGTTGATTACCGTGAGTCGGACATCACGCACCAGCTGACGGCAGCTTCGATGACCGGCGCGAATCGCCTCCTATATGGATGGCATTTGGGTCGTTCGAACAGGCCGACGGCCTCCCGTTTGCACCGATACAGGCGCGATAGAGCCACGGTTCCGCATGCCTGCGAACGAGCGCTCGACGCCGCTCGCTAGGATCCGCACCGGGCTTCTCCACGCAGGTTGCCGCTGTCACGACCGCCGGGGTGCTCGCGTCGATCGGAGATGACTGCCCGGAGTATCCGCTCGAATAATCATATCCCCGGTCCTCGCACCGCTCCCGACAAACAAGACATCAGCGGGGGAGCTTTATGATGAAGTCCCAAATCATCTCGTCCAAAATCAGCGTCGGGTTCTCGCCCTGCTCTTTCAGCTTCAACATCCGAACAAGATCAGCGTTGGAAACCAGCAGTATGAGTTTCCCGCTCTCCCGCATTGCTCCCTGGGCTGCACGTTTTGCACTGTCATCAGGACCCCGCCGCGAAACGAGCACGCATACAGTGCGCAAAGAGCGCGAAAACAGGTAACGCTCCGTCGAATATATCTGATCGGCCGTAATCGGCTCGGCGTAGTTTTTACACTCAAAAAGAATGGCCCGCGTCCGGAAATCCGCTCGAACCCCGTCCCAGAACGGGTCTCCGGGCTTTATACGGCAAATGAAATCATACCGGTTGCCGCCATCGCTTGTTTCGGTCTGTCGCTCAAAGCCGTAAAGGTGCGGATCGAACAGGAAGGCGGCGGTTTCCTGACAGAGGCTTTCGTACTCTTGCGGCGTCAGTCCCGCATCGCTCTCATGGTTCACTAACCTTCCGATCAGCAACTGGGCCTGCTCAATCGCCTGTTTTGATGCTTTCGGAAGCGGCTTGTCGCCGCTGGCCCCACCAAACTTCTGATAGACGTCATGGTAAGGTCTGGCTCTCTCTCGCAGCTCGTAGATGTCCCAGATACGGAATCCGGGCTGCGCTTTGGCAAATTCTTTAGCGGCGCCGCTGACTCTGCCGAACACACAAATAATGGGAGCTACGTATCCGCCTACCTGAACGAGCGGCATGAAGCGGGCATAGATATCTTGGATGTCTTGCAGCCCAAAATGAGACTTGTGCCTGATTTTGACTTCTACCGGCGATTTCAGCTCATCTTTCTCGACGATCATGTCCACTTCGATGCCGAACGCGAACACGCGACGGCGGACACGATATCCCATGTTCCGGAACAGCTCCGCAATCAAAGCCTCGGCTTCGGAAATCTCTTCTTGCACCTTGCTCGACATTACTGAATTCCAGGTATCTCGCCCTACGGCAGTATGGTGCCCTTCGGTTTTGGCTTCTTGTAATTCTCAATCCACTCGGCCAAGTCAGCGTAATTCTTGAGAGAGATTTGCCACTTGTGCTTTTGCTCGAACTTTCTGGCATCCGGCGAGAAATCCGCAGTCGTGACAAGCATCGCGCTGGTTGCCCGCTCGTCAACCAATGTGCCGTATAGTTGACGCACAAGCTGAATGCCGACAGGCCTGTCGGGCCGATATTTCTTTGCCTCGACCAGGCACAGAAGACGCCCCATCGGCGAATTCCAGTAAGCCAGAACATCCCTCCCTCCGTCCCGGGTGGCGGGCGTGAGCTCAACATCAAAGTCCATATCGTCCAGCAACTCCGCGACGATCTCCTCGAACTTCCGGTGATCGATATTGTGAATATCCTGAGGGCGTCGTTTGAGGCGATCGAGGATCTGTTCGTTGACGACAATCAATTTTGGTTTGACGGTCGCGATCAGCTTCCTTGGCGGTGCGTCAACTAATGCCTCAAGATCATAGAGAGCACCTTGAAGCTGACTCAAGACCGCGTCCGGCCCTTGTGTTTCGAGCTGGCCAGCGACGAGGCGGATTGCCAAAGGAAGGCCGCCAGTCAGCGAAAACACGGCCTCGGGAATCGGTCCATTCACCCGGGTCAGAGCTTCCAAGAGTTTACGTGTGGCGCCATGATCGAGAGGGCCCAAATGCAAAGTGTCACGCTCGCCCCCGAAGGTTTTCGGCCGTGATGTGAGAATTAGGGATCGAATGGCCTTCCAGTTGAACACCGTCCGATTCAACCGCTCGGTCGCTTCAGCGGACAAGGTAACGTCCTCGATCACGACCATGCTGACGCGCCCCCGTCGCGCTTCACGCAGAGTGTAGTCCACGCGATCAAGATCGAGCTCCGATCCTGACTGAGCCAGCACGATTGCCTCGGCCTCAGATCGATACCTCTTAAGGAATTGTCTGACGAGAGCCGTTTTTCCGATGCCACCGACGCCAAAAATTCGAGCCGTACGGCCGCGCCGCTCTGTCACCTCTGACAGCCAAGCGAGTTCTCTTTCGCGATTGATAAAGATGTCGTCCTGAGCGCCGTCCAGAAAACTCATCGCCGTATCCTAGCTGCGACAAATCCGAGCCGATTCAAAACGAAAGGTAGCCTGAAGCGTCCGTTTCCTGCTCGACCACGGCTCTTTCAGCGGTTGATGCGTCTCCCGCAAACGCCTTGATCTCGTCATGGAAGTGCTTGAGCAACTCGCATGTCGTTTCGTGTATCTCTTTTGCTTTTTGATCCTGGCTCGAGAGCCATCAAAATAGGTCGCGTGAGCCACGATCATCGCGTCGATCAGATCGTTCCGGATCTTCTCGGCCGACGCCTCATTCGCTCCTCCCTCCTTTATCCGGCGAAGGGCGACGACGTATCCGGATATGGCGTATCGAAAAACGAAAGCATTTGGGAGATGTTTAACAGCGGGTCGCTTCTTGAAAGATGGATGCGCATCAAAGAGAGCGCCAGCGAGATCAACGATGTGCCCCTTAATCTTCTTCAGAAGCTCCGGCGTGATAGGCTCATTTTTTCGCAGGATCTTGAGCTCAGCCTCCGAATAATGCTTTGCGTGCTCGGCTAGGTTGGCCGCAAACGTCTCTTGGCCCATCGCTAAGTCCGCCAGGTCTGCGGACGCGCGCTCGCATTTCGCCACGAACTGTTTGACCAACTCCTTGTCGCCCTTTCTGGCCAGATCGAGTTTTTCGCACCATGCCGCGAAGCCCTGCGTTTGCACCCTGTGGACGCGCCGGCGTTGCAAGCCGCGGCGCCTGCGTCTGCGCAGGCCGGCCACGGCATGGGTCGTCTTCAGTACAATGACCTGTTTTGGATGCTGGGTCAGCGGTTCGAGCTGGCGGCATACCGACTCGAGATCGCCAATTCTGAGCGTCTCCATGATGACCAGATCGGTAAGGACAACGCAATTGTATGGCTTCGACAAGTACTCCTTCAGCTCAGGAAACATCAGATAGTTCGTGTCGGTGACCTCGCGCACACTGCCCCCTACTGCAAATTAATCAATCCCATCAATCAATGTCGGGCGGCATGCGCTGTCGCGGCTTGATTTCCGTAGACCGAAGCGCGCCATTTGAAGAGCGCGATATCGACCAGGCTCGGCTAGTGTTACAAGTGTTACAGGCGCGTTTGGATGAGCTCGCCGAAGCAGGCTGACCGGATCCACCAAAAAGCCTCCATCGGAGAGGTCGACAACACCCGAGCGATCGATCCAGAACCGCTCCCAATCGTAAACTGATTTGGAAGGCACTACAGAGGGTTGCTTGCAGACCGGCTGCCATTTGCGGGTTTCTGGTTCACTGTTGCCATAGCTGATCTGTCGTTCGGATTGCGTCGATCGCCCCCCGGCTGCTCCACCCGGGCTTCAGTGGTGGCGCTGCGGGGTTAGACGGCACGCGCCACGCTTAACACTCCAAGGTTTACGAAGCGATTTCAACCGCCCAATACTCAAGCCCGTAGCTTCAATTTGAAGTGGAATACTCCACAAAGTGCAGGATTCTTAAGGGCATGCGAGGTAATTAGAGTGCTGAAAATTTCTTCAATTGCAAATGTTCTCTATTTGTTCTAGGAACAATATCATGGCCTTCCTTACTGAGCAGGAGCTTGAAAGCCTGCGCATTGATCAGAGTGTGTTCCATATCGTTGGCCCGGGTGAGGAGCACTTTCAGTTATTGACGGCCTTCGATGCCGGACGACATGCGGCCTTCTTTTTGGCCGTGTTCGATCCGTCAATAGCGGAAACCGATACGAGTTTTTGGAGGACGCGCCGGTCCGAGCCCAGCTCGCTCGCATCAGTCGGGACAAGGGGACTTTCCAAGAAGAGAGTGAGAAGTTGGCGACAGCATTCAACCAGGCCCACGGGGGAAGCACTGCGGTCGGCGCGTTCTTGATTTTTTCGCTCTCCTGTTCGAGCGGTCGCCTGTTTGCGCTTCTGAAATTCGAAGACGAAAAGGTTCTCAGCTACGACTACGATGTCAGTCGTGGACGCACTGGAAAGCCAAAGCCAACTTTTGGCGAGATCGAGCGAACGTTTGTGCAGAACCGGAACGCTTTGCAGAAGGCCGCACTCATCAAGCTGCATCGAGGGGGAGACCAGATCTGCGTTGTTGATCGGCAGAACCCGCAGCGGCCTGCTGCCTATTTCGAGCAATTTCTGTTGGTCCGCCGTCAGCGCACGGAAGAAGAGTTGACCAAGACAATTGTCGATGTCACGCGCAATATCGCCCAAAAGTACAAAGACACGCTTCCACCGGACACGATGAAGAATTTGGCGCAGCGTCTCTACGATGCAAGCCAGTCGGGCGGCTCTGTCGACGGCGAGAACGCTGAGAACTGGTTGCAGAGTATCTTTGGTCCACTCCCCGACGACAGTCCCGTCGTGACGGACTTTAAGGCAAAGCTGAAGCGTGAGGGAATGGCCGGAGAGTCGTTCGTTCTCCAAAAGAACGCAATTCCTCCGCCCAGGAACCGGCGGGTGGAAACGGCAAGCGGCGTCAAACTGACCTTCCCGATCGGTTTGACACCTTCAGTGGTTTCCGTGAATCGCGACAAGGGCGAGATTATCATCAAGGACACGATCACACTCGATGACTTCGAGCTCAGCACATCTGGTCGAACGCGTACGTGAGCTGGTCGCAGGCGGCGCGTTAGCGGACGAGCGTGTCGACGCCCTCGTTCTGCGCGGGCGGCTGTCGTCGGCCGATGCGCAGACGGCTTGGCTCGGATTCGCGGACGATGTGCCGTCGCCGTTCACGTCCGTGCAAGTTTATAATCTCGCTCTCGGTGGCGACCTACTCACGGGCGATGCATTCGACCCAGCACGCGAGGTCGTGATCACACTTGGAAAGCCGGCAGCCGAAGGCTGCGCGTTCTTCATTTTCCAATCTAGCATTCCACAATATTTGACGCGGCGGACGGTCTTGGCGCAAGTTGCGGCCGCCGACTTCAATTCCAATCAGGCATTCCGCACGCGTGGATTAAACGTCGCTCCTTGGGATTTTGAGCGACCGGCCGGACCTCCGGAAGCGCTGCCTGACGCCATCAATCCTACTCGATATGTCCGCGATTTTGTTCCGGATCGCGAGGTAGCCACTGATCTCAATCCATGGATCCTGGTAGCGGCGCCAGCGGCGTCATCCGCAGCATTTCAAGCTTGGGAGGCCGTTGCGGCCCGACGCTTGTTGGGCGGACTCGTGTCCCGCGTATGGCTTGAGGACGGTGAGGTCTGGTTGCAGGCCGCAGCCACACCTCCAATCTATCGTATCAAAGCTGATGATCATGCCCTGCCCGGCGCACGCCCTCAGCTGACCGAAGCGGCCTCGTGGGTTTTTCTTTCCGGGACCGACATCGAGGCGCGCCACCTGCTCTTCTCCGGAGAGCTGGCTCGCGCTAGCCGTCCTCAGCAAGATCTTGCAACGACCCTGGAACAGGCGCTCGAGGCGGCGAAAGCTGCTTATGAGGCTCATGTTCAATCAACGAGCCGTGAAACTCTGAAGGCGCTTGCTGATCTCCGCAAGACCGTCATTGATGAAACCCAGAAGGTCGCACAGCGGGCACAGGATCTCGCGGCTACCCTCTGGCGCGACCTGGCCGTCTCGGCGGCGCCCTTCATACTGAAGATCCTGGGCGACGCGACCAAGACACCGGGCGTCCTGGTTTCATCTTTATTCTACTTTGCGGCTGCGGCATTCATCGGCCTGTCGTTTGCTTTGCAGTGGCGGATCAATGGTTCATTCTTCCAGAGTCAGGCTTCCTCGCGGCGAAGCTGGATGCAAAGTCTTTACAGTTACATTTCCGTCCGCGAGCGGGAGGAAATAGCCGAAACACCGATCGAACAAGCGATGAAAAACTACCGGGAGACGCGCGCGGTATTGCTGGTGGTTTATGCGCTGCTGATCGCGGCTCTCGTTGCGTTTGGCGTACACACGCTAAGCGACGTAGCGCCCTCGCCTTCGAACTCCGCCGCTGCCTCAACCGGCTCCGCATTTGGAAGCCCGGAGCATATTTCGTTCAGCACCACCTATATTGGGGATACCTGATTTGCCTGTTCACCGGCATGAAGCGGGACGAAGTCGGTCAACTCGAGTGCGCGCAAATTCCGACCGACGGAACATTCTTCTATTTCGACCTTCGAGATTTCGATGCACGAACCGGAAGGGTCGCGCTCAAGGACGTGAGAAATCTCAAGACCAATTCCTCAGGACGGGTCGTGCCAATTCACCCGATTCTGATCGAGCTCAATGGAAGAGCTTTCCGATCAAGGCGAAAAACGTCTCTTCCCCGAATGGGAAAAATACGTCCGGAAAGACGGCACAGTTCGCTGGTCACAGCCGCTTTCGAAATCGTGGCAGTACATCAAGAAAATTCTCAAGATCTAGCGTCAGGACGTATCGCTTATTCGAGCCGGCATTTCATGGCCTAGCTCCTCGACAACGACGCCATCGCACAGCGGACTCGGGATCGTATCTTGTACATGCCGGCGATGCTCGCCGGCGCTATGGCCGCAATGGCGGCCTCGATCCCAAGGTGGCGGCTCTCATTACCTCTCTCGAGCCGCCGGTGATCAAGGCTGCGCGCGATTCTGTTGGCAGCCAAAGAAAAGGCTGATCGCGGAGAGCTGACTCTGCTGAAGACTTATCGGCGGGTTCGCTAGAGGAGAGTGGCGCGCGGGTGCTACGCGTCATCTTGTCGACAGTCGAGCGGCAATTTCGATCGAGGTATTCCCGTGCTGGCGAATTACTGCCTGCAGGTTGACGATGAGCGCACGCGGTTAGACGCGGAAGGACCAATAACTTTGTGGGCGCTCAACCGCTTCAGCTGCGAATTAAGCTCAGATGCGATAGCGAAAATATCTCGTCGGATCGTCCACGTGAGACGTCAAATGAGAGGGAGCAGGAGCCTGAGTACAATTACTCACGGTAGCGCTACGGCCAATGTCAGCAATTGTCCGTACTGGACCTCCGCCACGCTCCCGCCCTCCATGAGCGCTACTTGTATGGCTATCATCGAAGGACATTCCATCGCATAACAAACGCTACCGGCGGAGTCAGCTCGCCAAGAGCGCTTGGGCAAGACGCAGCGGGGCGCACCAGCGGAATTGACAGAATGTATGCGGAGGAGGAAGTTTCCCGAGCAATAGGAGCAGGGACGAATTGTCAGGCACGACGTTACCTGATGGGCTAACCGCTCTGCGCGACGTGTTGAAGCTGAGCGAAATCATGCGGCTCATCGAAGACACGGCGCGGTGGGTTGATCCCACGACTTTCCGGCTGTTGCCACTATGGTATCCGGAGCATGCGAGGCGGACCTATTTCTACAAGGAGAATTGGTCCAAGCCGCAGATGAACAGGAACAGGCAATCGGGTCATACGGAGCACAAGCGGGAGGGCAATGTTCACGCCAACATGGCGCTGACACATGCTCTTGGCTTGCGGTCTGACGACCGCCCGAACTGGTCATGTTGCCATATCTGGGGCATCGACGATGCGCAGTTTCAGGAAGCCAACGCGATCGTGCAGGATCGCCGCTTCTTCTCCTGTGTCGCAAACATGGTTCTGTTGCCGACCCCTCTCAAGGCTTTCACCGACACTATGCAGGATGTGAAGGCGATGTTGCGGATTTGTGCGCGGCATCTGTATGGCTGGCATTGCGACCATGAGGGTGCCAAAGAGGGGCTCGCCGCTATCGAGGCCTGGACGGATTGGAGCGCCTATCCCGAGAGCTGGCCTAGGTCCGGACGGGCGTCTTTGCCGAAAGGCGTTGCAAAGCTGGATGACGGGATACGGCGAAGCGCGGACCGCAGGCTGGCCGCGATCCGCCGGGACCTTAAAGATGCTGGACCGCACTATCCCCGCGACGAGGTGCGCGCCGCGCTGGCCTTCTGGAACATTGAGTTATGACCGAGCGTGGGCCGACCCTCGAATTGAAGGCGCCGGGCGAGTGTTCTAGAGAGGGAATAGACCGCTTTCGGGGCATGGTCCTCGAAGCCGGAGAGGTCACCGCGGGCGGGTTTGATGCGCGGATCGTGAGAGCCGAAGCGCTCGCTTTCCTGCGCATCGGGCGGGAATTGATCGGTGTAGGCGCTCTCAAAAACCCCTATCCGAATTACGTGCGTAAGGTATTTCGCAACGCACATGCGAAGGATGTCTCCAGCACATTTGATCTGGAAATTGGATGGGTGGTCGTCGCCGAGGCGCACCGGGGACATTCGCACGCCCGGCAGATCGTCGAAGCCCTGATTTCCCGTGCTGGGGGCCGCCGAATATTTGCCACGTCCGTAACAGCGCGCGTGCCGATGCATAAAGGTCTGATGGCGTGCGGCTTCGAACGTCATGGTCAGGAATGGCAATCGCAGCGCCGCCCCGACGAAAAGCTCTATCTGTTCGTCCATAGCGGCATTATCGCGGGATAAGCAGCCTGGAAGCTCATCGGCTCGATATCCATCGGCGGTGATTAAGCCCGCAATCTGTTCTCCATAGCCACCCCAAGCACGTTCTTCTCCGGCCTTGTCGCACCGTCCTCGGCATGAAGGCGCAAGCACTGAGCGCTCGTCCGCTTCGCTCCCGCCCTCCGGGCGCGCCCGCCTCCTCCGTCGCATCGGCCTCCGTTAAAGGCCGCGATTGGCGCGGCCGTTTGATGGAGGAAACGATGCTGCCGCTGACAATCGACGATCTTTTTTATCTCACCCGTGACGAGCTTTGCAGGCTTACCTTTGGCTTTGAGGATGAACTCGACCTTCTCGAATCCGGCACCGTCGCCCGGCTGAACGTCCTTGTCAGCCTCGACAACATCCGGCGTGTCATGGCCCGCCGCCGTTTGCACTTCTAAATGCAGGACGCTGCCGTCCGATTGATATTGTCCCCAACCAATAGGACGGAACCGGTCGTCCAAGGGTACGAATTGGCGTATTCTGGAGCGATTCACTTACACTCGAAACGATTTCACGCCTCGATGGATGGATTGGGTTATGGGCGAAACCGCAGAGGCAGTTCAAGCTTTGGCGAGCCTCCTGGAGCACCTTGGCGCCCCGTGGGGGTTGCCGGAAGACTGGATCATCCTTTGCGACAACGATGATCTGCGCCATATGCCAAGGACCGCTGCAAAGAAATTGCTTGCGAAAGCAAAGAAGGAAACAGCGCGCCGCTGGCTATTGGATCGTTTTGATCCAGGCGAAATGGATATGGAACTCTCGGAGGAAGCCGAGGGAGGTGACGGCACCGAGGAATTCGATGATAGGCAGTTAAAGCAACGAGCCATCAACTCAATCGATGACGTCGTATCCACGGTCATGTCATCGCGGCGGGCATACGCGAATATTCCGGTCGATCCCACGCAGTCAAAAGCTCGCGAGGCAACGGTGGCCGCGCGCCTCGTGTTTGGATTTCCCGAGGAACCGCCAGACCGGACCGACTGTTTCGATGACGATGTGCGGCGTCAGTGCCAACGTATCATCAGCGAGATTTACAACGGTCCGGAGAGATCTTCCGGGCCTGTTGTTTATCTCATCAGCACCGACAATCCGGAATTCGTAAAGATTGGATTTAGTACGTCCCTTGAGCGAAGACTGAAGCAGTTGCGGACGGCCTCGCATGTCGAGCCTACAATTCACCTGACCATCCCGGGCACGGTGTCGCTTGAACGCGAGCTGCACAGGCGCTTCCGAACCGCTCGTCATAGCCGCGAATGGTTTCGGCTGACGGACGATATCAAGAGATTTATTGCGTCAGAAAGAGATCGCTAAGAGCCGACGGGACCCCTTGCGGCCGCGAGCAGGGCGTCGAGCTGCGATCGCAGCCGGCCGGGTCGCGACCTTTGTCTTCAGTATGCCCTGGATCACGGTCTGCGGTCCGTGAGCAGGAGCTTGCTCTGTTCCCCGCCGACGAGGTCGCGCCATTTGAGGCGGGTCTTGTAAGGCTTCGCCGGTTTGAAGTCCGCGGTTGACTCGAAAACCTCGACCCGGAAAACGATCGCCTGGTTTACGGCAACCGTATCTTCGGTGAAGAGGTGCAGCCCGTGCTCGCCCGCGAACGCTTCCACGGTTTCTAGGTGAGGACGATCTCGCGGTTGAGTAGGATCAGCCTCGCCTTGAACTCCTTCTCCGGCTTGAACTCGGGATTTGCGGTCGGATCAAACCCCTCCACAAAGGCGACCTGTGCAAGGGGGACGAGTTTTCTTCCGATGGTGAGGACAGTCATTGGCAATCTCCTTTCTGGATTGAGGAGACTCTGGTCTACCGAATGAGTTTGGAATTCCCGATCGGAAGGATTGGGAATCCGGGCGGAAACGTCGGGAATGATTGTCAATGCCGCGCCGCAGGCATTCGGGCCTCGAAGATGATCCGTTTATCTGCCGAGCCGCGTCGCTTGCTCACTGTTGCGGCTATGACCTAAAACTCCAACCAGCCCGTTCCCCTAAGAGCCTTCTCATGATCGTGAATATCCCGACCCCTCAAGCCTTGGACGACGTTGCTCTCAGGCTATATTTCTCGGCTTGGTCGTCGCTCATCCGAATCCGGCAGGATTTTGATCAGGTGTGTACCGGGTGAGGACCCGCGCCCAACGAAGGGGCAATGGGGCGAGGAATGGTCCGAATATATCCAACAGTATCAACCCGAGTTGCAGGCTGTTTGCTCTGTCATTCAGCAGTCGAATGAACTCGCCTTGAAAGCGCGGATATGCGCTGTCAGCGCTTACCTGCTTCTTCTTAACAGTGACCCGAAGTTCAGTACGGTGGGACGTGATATCGATTTCTCGGAGTTGCGGACTCTCGACGCTGTCGATTTACCCGCGGCCGTCAATTCCCTCTGCGCGAAAGCGCTCAGCGACGAATATATTCAAGCCTACAATGAAATTCGATCCCTCAGGAATAAGTTTGCGCACCTTGGACATGCGGGCCAGAGGTTTCAGCCTGAAGAGCTGATTGATCTTTTAGTTCGTCAATATGTCGAACTATGGAACGGCAGGCCGTGGCTTAAGGATCGCGTTTCCTTCGCATCCCGGACAGGCCCCGCGTTCTTTCACGACGGAAAATATTCGTCCGCTGCGTCAGAAGTTATCGACGAATTGCCGTTAGATCTTGCTGCCATCAAGAAGAGCGCGTTCAAAACACTTTTCGGGATCAGCAAGACGACGCGCAGGTATCTTTGTCATTCGTGCATCTATGAGGCCACGACAAGATTTTACGAAGTGAACTTGGACAAAAGCAAGACCGCCTTCCTCAAGGACAACGCTACCCTTCATTGCCTGATGTGCGACAAAGACTATGAAATCAGACGCCAAGATTGTCGCGACCACAATTGCAAGGGCAACGTCATCAGCGAAAGCGAATATAGCAGCGGTGACGTATGTCACACCTGTGGCCAGGATCAGCAAAATCTATCGGAAGATAGCTGAGCAAGAATGCTTAGCCGTCACGCCAATTATTGCGCAGTGAATATCGGCGTATGGCGTCGACTAGGAATGTCTGGAGCCATTGGTAATGTTTTGCGCTGCAGCATTTTGCGATTGATTCTCATCTATCAAAAACGACAATGAGCCTGTTCCCTTAACCCCCTTGCCTAAGTTCAACGCGGGTCAGGATAGTTGGGGTTACCTGAATTTGGCAGGGTCTAATTTCGAGGCCGGTCCAGTGAGGTTCAAGCGAACGTGCCCCCTGTTGCTCTGGGAATATCCTTAGCAGCCGCCAAGGATTAACCAACTGCAAGTGAGGACACATGGACCCGAGGGCCGCCAGCTTAAACATAAGCGCTGACGACATCTTGGAAGGTGCTGGAGCTATCGCAGAATATCTGTTCGGATCACGTGAGCTTCGGCGAAAAGTATATTACCTGGCTGAGACATCGAAACTTCCCGTGTTCAGGCTAGGCTCGGTGCTCTGTGCACGCAAATCGGTGTTGGGCGGTTTCATCAGAGTGCAAGAGAAGCAGCCGATACGAATGCTTCATCTTCGCGCGCAGATCGCGGCACTGAACGGAACAATACGGCAGCTTCAGCAAGCCGGGCTAGATACTACAGAAGCGCGGCAACTGGTCGCCGAGCGCCGGACGGAGCTGAAGATTCCGTCGCGCCGCCATTAGCGAGAGTGTTCCCAGGGTGATTGCTTGGGCCCGAAAATCAAAGCTGCTCGACTTCGTTGCGGCGGAGAAGAGCAACGTGCTTGCGCCAGAGCAATGAGACGGCGCTGGCGGCCCTGATTGATCTGGTTCAGCACGAGTGCCGGGACCATGAGCGTGAGCGACGGCCGGCTTTTACCCCTTAGACGATTGCCGCTTCATAGTCATGAAGCCTCTGCCAACAACAATTCATTGTCACGGGGATATTGCCCTGGATCGTGGGTTCTTGCAGGATTGAGACAGCGCGCACAACGTCTCTCCATTCGTTGCTGGGATCACCGTATTGCTCGACAACCTCGACCCGACCCTTCTTGAGCCTGTTGCCAAGCCGCTCAGGGCGCCGGGCGAGTTCGGCGCATGTCTCAATCAGCTCGGTACCTATACGACTGAGCATTTCGTCTTGCGACTAAGCCCGCGGGTCCACGAACTTGTCGATGCCGTCACGAGCGGTGCTCGTGCCCCGGGAGACGTCGATGGAGAAACCATTCAAGCATATTCCACTTATTTGCACGAAACGATTCATTGGTGGCAGCATATCGGCTCGATCTCGGGTCTTATTTTGAGCCTGACCTACCCTGCGCAAGCTCACGAAAATCTGGAACACCTGGAGAAAGTCCTCAAGCTTGTCGGTCCGAAAAAATCGCTGAAGCGGTGGGCCGAAGACGCTGCACGAGCTGGTCTCACAGACGAAGATCCCGGCCTTCGAGCGGCAAACATGGCGGTCAATAACGCCGTTGACGCCGAATTCTACAAGATCGCAACGATCACACCGGCGTTGATCCCGCAGGCGATGAAAGACCCCTATTTCGAGACTGTGGGTCACTGCTATTGGATGGCCTACACGCACGCGGTGGGACTGCTGGCTGCGACAGTCGACCGTGATTGGTTGCACTTACCAGATACAGCAGGATGGCAGGAGCGCTTTATCCGCAATAGGGATGCGAAGCTGGAAGGTTGGGCACGCGACACGCAGGTACGCGTTGCCCCCTTGGGATTGCACGCACTGTTCGAAGGCCAAGCGCGAATGATCCAACTACAATTCCTGACGTTCGGAATGGCCAATCCACCTACTTTGGACGCGCTGAAGGATGCCGGCTATTTCAGAGGCGAGTATGGGAAAGCCTTCGAAAGCTTTCTCAAAGCAACGAATTCAGCGAGGCCTAATTTTGTCGATGATCCCGCGGTTGCCCTTTTCCTTCTGATTGTCGATCTCGCGATCAATCCGACCGCCGGTTTTCCACTCGATATCGAAAGTTTCGAGAATTTCATCATCGACGTCGATCCGGGCATTCGGTTTTTGCGTCTGTGCCAGTCTGTGCGAGAGGAGCACCCTGAGTTGCTGGGCCGTATCACCGAGTATTCGCGCCAAGAGTATATGCAGGTCGCCGACATGCTGACGAAGGCGTGTGGGTATGACCACCCGGGCGTGGCGCTTTCAACGATCGAAACGTGGGCGACCGCCATGCCTGGCGTTGCCGAAATTCTGGCAGAAAAGGAAACATTCCGGTTCAATCCCGGTAACGTTGTTGTGCGCGTTCTATTTTCCTATTTCATTAGCTTTTCGATAGACAAGTTGAAGCGTCCGGAATTCTTCTGCTGGCCAGGCGCCTGGCTCGCCGCGCCGCGTGTTTCTGAGAACAGCCAATCTCTGTTTCTAAAATACCTGTCCCTCTTTACCGATAGAGCGGACGATGACGGCATTTTCCCAAGGAACATCCCTGGGAAAGCCCCAGAAGCCATCACAAAAACTCTCAGCAATTTCTACGCAAACATCATCAACTATGATCTTACCCGCCAATGGATCTTAGATGAGGGCCCGTTTCGCTACGACTTTGACTGGCTGACGCAAACCTATTCCAAGGCGGAGATGGCGGACTGGGCCAAGACACGGTTTGAGCAGGTTTTCCGTGTTCACCCAGACACTTTTGAAATTCTGTCGAGCTCGTGAGCTCCTCGGCACCCACTTCAACGGAATCACTTTGGAGGTTTGCCCTTCGAATTCCTGATCCCTGGTGAATTCGACAGGGTCGCAGTGTTGAATTTGCTGCCCTTTAGACGTTCGAACCAATCCTCGGCGGCAACAGGTATCATCATTGTGAGATGTCGAAACGCTCGCAACATCTCACCATAGTAAGCTAGCGGCCGGCCCATATCTTCCGGCCCAATCACCAGATCGACAGAACGCGCGGTCTCGGCTTCCGAAGGTTTGAATGCTGCCTTGATGTGGCGGTTCGAGAAATGAATGTAGCCGCTCGTCTCACTATAGACCGGGCGTATCCAATCATTTTTCGCCCCGAGGCGCTTCTTGAGATAGCCATCTGTCAAGAGCTCACCGTCAGCCGTCTTAAGCTTATTGATGTCAGTCCCCTTGAAGACCTTTTCTGCGAATTTCTCCGGATCGGCGACCCAGAACATGGCATAGAGCCGAAGCACCGTATCCAGCTGCATGCGAATGATTGACGAGGCGACAAGCGAATTGCGCTGTTCAATCATGCTGCGGAAAGCGGCAGCTTGGGCCAGCGCACGACGAGCGATACCAATAAATAGAAATGCTGGTAGCCGACTGGCCCTCGGCAGTGCCTTTCATAGAGATCAAGTATATCAGACTCAGCTCGTTTGATGTCGGCGACGACATCCGCTGCCATGTCATCCGGCGTTTTCTTCTCCGCTTCGACCAATGATCACTCCTCAATTCGCTGAGCTAGACAATCCTAGCCGGGCCGTTGCAATCGCCCGTCCGAGCCATACTGCCAGCTCCCGATCCAAGGACTGGAGAATTCGCAAGGCATCGACCGCTTCTTCAAGGAACTTGGTCGGCGCTACGAAGGCTAGGTTTTCCAGTCGCCGAGCTAAGGCGGCGAGCGCCTCCTTACGATCGGTCCGTGCAGCTGCGCATTCTACGAGTGTCGTCACGGTCCACAACAGAACATCGACACCCTGATCGAATGCAACGCGCTCGACGGCAACCATAGTGACAGTATCGGCGATCTCGACGTCGCGGTTTTGAGCCGCAATCATGGCCGCAAGGCCGAGAGCCGCCTGCGCCATTTCCGGCGGAGTCGTTGACAGATTTTCCCGGAGCATCTGGATCGTGCTGAGGACGGCGTTGCGGGCATCGGCCGAAAAGCCAAAAGCATAGACGATGGGAATGAAGTAGAGAAATTTCTCGAGCGTCGGCTCACTTATGAACTCAGCATACATGCGGCCCACATCGGTCGCTATCGGAGGCCTTTCCGCGCTTGGCGCTGCACCTTGGAGCAGGGATGGAAACGACTGCGCCAGAGGCAAGCTATCCTTCAAGATAGAACGCTCTGCACTTTTGATTTTGTCGCGCCAGACTTCTGGCACAGCATCTCCCATTTTCTGTAGGGCGCCAAGGAGGCGGCCGTAGAGATCTGCCGCTACATGGTCAGGAGTGATCCAGTCAGCGCGCCAGCGGGCCCCGGTATAAGCGTCGTGCACGATCGAAAGATAGTAGGCTTTGCCGCGAATTCGTATCGCCCAATTCAAGAGCGAACTCTTGTCATCTGGCGAGCTACCCAGGACTCGCGCCACAAGGGAGGCATGCGCAGCTGCGACAACTCGACGCCAGAAGACCGGCTTCGTGCGAAAGTCTTCGTGCTCAGCAAGATGGGCGGTCGCTATGACAAACGCCGTTGCAAAAGTCTCAAGCTCGCGAAGAAGGCGCGCTGGGTCGTTCAACAACCGGTCAAGCAAAGCACTGCCCATCTCGATCAGCCGCTGATCGTCCGCGGCTCGATCCGCACACAGTTCAAACGCACCCGTTAGTGCAACAGGGTCGGAGAGCTCAATCAGCGCTCGCAGACTGGACAGCAGATCATCCGTATGGATTGTCCGCATAAGCTCGAAAGGAACCATCTCTGAGCTTCCGAAGCTCAATGAAATGGTATCGATGGCGGCAATAGGATCTTGGGAGATACGCCTGGAGCGTTCCGCGGCAAGCTCGCAACTGACAAAATCGGCGAGCTGTTGGGATGCCCTGTGAGCCGCAGCGAGGTTCTCCCAATGCGATGGTTCGGAAGGAAGAAGGTCGTCCTGCGAGAGTTCGCCTTTGTTGCGGGCGACTTCATGGAGGCCGGTCGCAAAACTTTCCGGGGCGCCACCCAAAATCTTGCGCGCGGCGAAAAAATCAGTTTGTGAATAATCCGGCTTGCTAACGATCGCGTTGAGCTGTTCCGCAGCGTGTTGGGTCAGCGTGTTGCCCTTCAAAGCCCCAGTGAGGAGTGCCTGCCGCGTGTCGATTTTTTTAGAGAGCAGCGCAGCTTGGGGAAACGCAATACGGTTCGTTCCGTAAGAAAGAACACCATTTCCATTCTGAATTTCGAGCTTAAGGCTGCGTTCGGCGCCGTCCGTATCCTTGAGTGATGGGATCGCCTCACCGTCGGTCGCCTTTTGAAAAGCGTCAAAAAGGCTATTGCGATCGAGGCTAACGCCATCGGGTAAATGAACTGGGTTTGAAATTCCGATACCGGACTCGCGGGCGACGGCTCCATCCGCCAGTACATCGCTTTGTAGCGTGGAACCGAGACGACGCAAGGCGAACATAGCCTTGTATCGCGCGAGTTCGGCGGGCGTGAGGTTCGGCCTATTCATTTTCGTCCCCCGCATCTTCTTCGTCCTTGCTCCACGGTGTGAGCGCAAAGCTTCGTAGATAGATGACCACCCTCTGATAGAGTTCAGGTGATAGGGAGCGGATATCGGCCATTACGACGTCATCGAGCCACTTTTGGTAGGCCGCGATTTTGTCGTCGTCACCAATTTCGACCGGTACCGCGAATCCGCCAAGCAAAGCGCTTCGGACGGCGTCCACCCAATTGGAAGGTGGATGATCGCCCCAACGACCGAGCCAGTCTTCTGGGACGATCCGCATATTGAAGATAGCTGTCGCGAGTATCCGTGCGCGTTGCTCGTCGGGTTCTTCATTCCAGATGCGCGCGATAGAGATACGAGTTGCCTGCACGTAGCTCATGAACCAGCGCATTTCGCCGGGAAATTGTGGCGTCTCCGATACCCGTGCCAAATCAAGGCTATCGCGAATGGCCTTGAACTCGGGAGCCTCGTTCTGACGATTACGTCTGGCGGCGGCCGCGAGTTCGCTGGCCGTGACTGGCATTAACATGGCGCCGACCGATCTCAGGCGGTAGCGCAACGCCCGGCATCGCTCTTCAGTCAGCGCACCGCGAGTACGGAGCTCTTCGATCAGGTCCAGCGTCGTCACCAAGCGCGCACGGCGCCCAGCGGTATCTGCCGCGAAGGGCTCCTTATTTAGAGCACGATCGTCGATGGCGACAGCATCGACATCGGTCAGGTCCGAAATCAGATTCAAACTTGATTGCATGCCATCGAAATCATTCTCATTGGCCTGCGCACGTCGGGCTCCGAACGTAACATGTCCGGCCGCATTGGCTCGCCGTACAGCGGAGCGAATATCGTCGATGATGCGGAACACTTCAGCTACGTTCAGATCGTCTTCGATCAAGGCGTTGGCTTCTTCCTCAGTCGACTGATGGATGTAAACGTCGGAGAATGTACGGAGAAACGCGGGCAGCAGGCCGGTATATTGCAGGTAAGCGAGGGCTAAGCCATCCAGGTAAACCGGGCGCGCGGGGTCAGGTATCGCTGATGAAGCCCACATCTTGTCCTGAAGACCAAAATACTGCTTGGCAGACTTCTCCGCCTCTTCATCAATTGCATTCTGATCAGCCAACACTTTCAGCAGGCTATGCATGTCGGACAAGCGATCCTCATGAGCGCTCATGTCAGCGTCGCCGGTCTCTGCGAGGCCAACACGCGCAATCGGCGCTGGCCGGATAACGATTCCGTCTGCTGCTTTTGCTTCGCGGAGGAGCGCGCTGAGCTCAACGCCAATTTCGGCGGTCAAGGCATCCTGGACGAGGGCCGGCGAACGCAAGACCTTGATCTGCCCCTTCGCAATGGCCTCGCGTATTTCGATTGACTTCCGCAGCCGCGTCTTTTGTCCGCGGCGTATCCGACGTCGTCCTTCGAAGAGTTCCGCAAAGACACCGCCCGGCAGAATGACGTTGGGGAAAGTCGCGAGGATCAGGGGCAGGATGCCGAGCCAGCCGAGCACAAGGAGCGCCGTGATGTCCAGCGCAAGGGACGTCGTCAGGCCAGGGGGCGTCGGAAGCCGGTTGCCGGCAAAGAGTGGCAGAGCGACCTTTCGCCGGGCATCAGTCATCGCGGCATTGCGGATCAGATTTCGAAGAACGATATCGACCAAGGTTGTTCGCAAACCTGGCGCAGCAACCGCAAGCGGAAACTCACCCGCAACCACCTTCGCGCTAACGAAGCGCGTGTGCTGATCCCAATCCGTCTGCTGCGCGAGAAGATCCTTGATCTCAAAGGATTGAAGTGGCCCGTCGGGGCCGGAAAGGGCAAGCGCCTTTCGGAACCACTCGTGCGATTCCGCGCGCTCCTCTTCGAGCCCTTGTTCGACATAGAGGAAGTAACCGCCCAGCAGGACATTTGGGTCGTCACCGCCCTTTGCGATGGCGGCGGCAATAAGATCCATCAGCGGCCCTTGGCTCGACGCCTGCGAGAGATGGGCAGCGCGGATGAGTGTGAGGCCGTTCGAGTCCTGTGAGGGATCAAGTGTAGCCGCCAATGGACCCGCGAGCGATTCCCATTCGCCGGTTTCGATCGCGATCGCGGCTTCGAGTTGCAGATCGCGATGTGCCGCATCGTTCTTCTCGATACGTTCTGTAATCGCCTTCGCTTCACGCACCCGGCCGAGGCGAAACAACTGCCATGCGTAGTATCGCAGGAACGGCGGATGATCCTGCAAGGAAGGATTGAGCTCAAATGTGCGGACGAAATCGTCACCAAGCCCGGCGCGCATTTCGGCTTCCGCGGCCAGTGCGATGTCGCGCGGATCTTTGGTCGCGGCAAACAGCAATTTGGCGTATTTGGCAATGCCGACATGGTCCTTTTTTGAAACGAGGACGTCGACGAGTGCCCGTAGAGTTTCGGGCGTCTTCTCCTTTTCATAGAGACGCAAATGTTCGGCGACCGGATCGGCGCCTTCCGCTTTCGCGATCTCCGCGCGAAAGCTAGCGACTTGGCCCGAATCGAAGAGCTCGAGATTGTCTTCGAGGACTATTTTCGCCGACGTCGCATCGCCACTTTTTGCGAGCGCCTGAATTTCAAGCGAAAGAATGCCATTTTTGCCAAACGAGGCCTCGGCTTGCTGGCGCTTCGCGGCGATCAGCGAAGCGAGGCCGGACGCGTCATTCTTGTTCAAGCTTATGACAAACGCGGCGCGGAGTTCGTCATCGTTCAATCCACCGAGAGCGTCGCGGCGCTGAAGATAGGTTTCGAGTGCTGCTGGCGAATAGCCATCGAGATAGGCAAACGCATATTGCACATTGGCGACTGCGCGCGCGTTGTCCTCCATGTCGCTGCGAAGCTGCGCGAGCGCGGCTTGTTTACGGGTCGGATGTAATAACTCGCACCATCTGATATAAAACTGAATAAGCCGCGGGGCATGCGTGAGGCTGAGGGTTATGGCGTAGGGAAGAGCCTCGCGAAAGTCGTCGATCGCGGCATCGAGGATGACGGAAAGTTCCTGCCCACCTATAACGGGCCGCGCGTTGCGCACATCCAGAGGGAGGCCGCTGAGGGCTGTTGCCTGTTCCGTTACCGGCAGCAGCCGCGTGAAACTGATGGCCCCCCTCAGAAAATGCAAATAGGGAAGCTCTTTGAACTGCGCCGGCGTCACTTGAGCCAGAACTCGACTGACGGAGTCCAGGTCCCCCTTCTTCAGGTAGATCGTGCAGAGAGTAAAAATGCCCAAGGCGGTTAGCTGCGCGGGTGACACCTTGTTCTCGGTCATCCAAGCGACAGCCTGATCTTCGCCTCGGTCCTTTGCCAGAATGCTTAAAAGAACCGAGCGCGAATCCGCGTCGGAGAGGTCGCGCAATATCTGAATCGCTTCATTGATGTTGCCTTCGGCGACTGCGAGGCGCGCGCGGGCTGGCGCGTCGGAATCGGCGCCTGAAAGGTTCTGGCCGGCGGTCAAAAAACTGCGCGCATTTATCAGATTGCCGCGAGCGGCGGCGGACCTTGCGGCTCGCAGTAAGATGGTGCGCCGTAGTCCGGATGACGGGGCTGAGCCCTTGCTGTCAATGATCTCGACCGCAAGCTGCGCCAATTCATCCTGTTTGCTTAACTCAGGGAAGATGGAACGTTGAAGGGCTCGCTCATAGCGGTGCGCGACATCACGTTCGATTGCTTCGGCGAGGCCTTCATCAAGAATAGTGGATTTGGGCTGCGTCGCATGATCCACGCCGGCAGGAATGACGATATTTGCGTTTTTCAATCCTTCGACAACACGCTCGGCAATCTCGTCCGGCATTGAGCGCTTCATTTGCCGAAGCGTGATAATATCGAAGTGCTTTTCTTTTAGGTAAGGAAAATCATCAATGCGGCGCGTGAGCTCACGCCAGCCGAAGACAGTTACGCGGAAAAGCCCCTCTTCCGCATGTTTCTCGGAAATCGCATTGACGTGGTCAGTGACGGCGACGTCGTTATCAGCGGTGGTTGCGATAATGTAGGTCTTGAGCGCAGGACGGAATTTCTTGGCTTCTTCGATCTCCGCATTAATTTCCGCAATTGTTAGCTTCGTCGGCGGCCAAACGCGTTTTCCTTTGCATTGAACGCCGGCGTCGGCGCCGTTTGGCTTTCCGTATATGTCGACACCCTTTTGCCGCTGGCCGCTTCGCCCGTAACGAACGAGTTCTGGGTCATTCCAAATGCGCGAAAAGAGATCGGCGCAGATCTCCTCGAATTTGTCCCAGCTTGCCGGCGGATGAAGTTGTTCGTCAGACATGGACCGATTGTTTCGACTCACCATCTGGGGCGGAGGGTAGACCTAAAGAACATTTTGAGAACAATTTCAATGTATTGGCGAAGATTGGAGTTCTTCAACCTCTTGAAAGGTGGACATTTATGAGGACTTTGATCGGCTCAACTTCCTGGGTGAAATTTTCGTATCTATCTGATATAATTATGGTTATGACAAAACACTTAGGGGACAAAAAAGAGGACATTTCAGCGGCTCTTGATCGCGGCGAGCCGGTTTCTTCCATGGAACCCCTCCTTATTCGGAGGCAAGATTGAAGTTTCACCTCATCGAATTGCCGAGTCAGCCAGACGGATATGTCAACCTCTCCAGTTCATCCGATTGGGAAGCATGGATCAGGAAATGTCTTCCGGCAGGCCTTGCTCAGGTGGTGCAAGATCGGCTTGTCTCAAATCTCAAACACATTCTGGTTGCGTTGGAGATGAAGGCTGCTCTGATCGTTCCGCATGCCAAGCGCGGCAACGGTAAGTCGCTTTTGTTCGAGCCCTACTTCCAGATGCTAAACTTCGAATTCTGCGTCGGCACGTTTTCAATCTGCGAAGGACTAGGCTCGGCACTCTGGCTCGTCGAAAACGGGCGGGATGGGTCGGCAAGCGATCGCATCGAGACGCGTCAGTGGAGGCCGTCGTTAGTGAAGAAGTTCGATCCCGAGGCGACATTGGGTCTCGATGCGGACGTCGGCAGTGCGATGAGCGTCAGAGACAAGCTTCACCAAGACAAGTTGGGTGCCCGAGAAAATATCGACTGGCATGCCTTCACGTACGAAAAGGCGTTCGTCCCGGCAGCACGCGCTATGCGAAGCTTACTGCAGGCGAATGCCAATGACGTCTCGGAGAAAACGAATCTGACCGTCGAGTAAGCAGAAGGACGAAGAGCGCAGACCGCGCAGCGTTATGCAGATTTTCTTCGTCAGCCCGCCGCCGTCTTCGTCATTGCGCTTTCTTTCGCCGTCTTTCCTTCTGCCCGCCTTTCGCGGCCTCTTTGCGTTTTTCTTTGGAGCGCTGGATTCGCCCGAGGCCGAGCCGCCCACAGTCCGCCACTACGCCTCCATCAGGTCGACGTTATCACCTTGGACCGTTCCCCTGGTCAGATGGTGTTGCCTACTCGCTTGTGGTTGATCGACCTCAATCGCGATTTCGAAGACGACCGCGAACCATTGGAGCAAAAGGCACTAAATTAGACGTTGACTGCCGCAGTTACTCAGCGAGCAACTTCGTCAAATGCACGGAGAGCGCTTCGGCTATTCGAGCCAAAACGAGGAGGCTTGGATTGCGTTTTCCACGCTCAATGCCTCCGACATAGGTCAGATCTATCTCGGCTTCGAAGGCAAGCTTCTCCTGGGTTATTCCCCGTTCTTGGCGAATCCTCCGGACGTTTTTGCCGACGATTTTGCGCCAATCCTGCATTGCAGGATCGAATACGGTCGGGCATATAGTCTCTAGGGATTATAGTCCCTATCAATGAGATTCCACAATCAAGGCAACATCAACTCGGAAGATCTTGTCATGTGGCGAGATGAAACGTTGGCTCTTCGCCCCTTCGCGGAAGTTGGAAAGAGCACTTCTACGGTTGGATATAGAGATGTCTCGAGTGGGACAGTTGTTGTTTCCATCGAGCTTCCTGTCGAATTGATCGAACGCTCCATCATGGAGAGCGTCTCAGTCGAAATAAGCCTATCATCTACTGGAGAAATTTGTTCCATCGCGAGTGGTACGACGTCTGATTGTAGCCCTTCAAAGAGCACTATCTCACTTGATGAGCTCGTTGACGCACTCCTGCGGCGCAACAACCTACACATGGAGGAGGCGAAAGAGGGCGAACTAAAACTGCTGCTTGAAAGGCTGCAGAAGTCAGTCTGGGCTGTGGAGCGCGCGATCGCTACAATAGAGCCGGCGGCGACTTAACAGCCATATACTAAGGTGGTGCGATGTCTGTGGCCGCCGATCTCCTACTCCTTCGAAAATCGGCATCGCCATCGAGAAATGCCTCGAGCATGAACGGTATCAGCTCAGCTACTTCCTCCTTGTTGCCGTAGGTTTCTGCATAGAACGCAGCATACTCGCGCAGCCTCTGTGCCAGGCTTGGCGTAAATACAACGTTCATCTTCACGGGCGTCCGATCAGGCAGCTTCGCAAGCTTCATCTTTCACCTGCCCTTCGCAATTGTCTGAACGTCCTGGGCAATTGTCTGAGCGTCCTGGTAAGGCTTCAGCACCAAGTCTTTCGAAACAATCACCCGCAACGGCCAACCCGGCCGCACCGTGATCGTCGGCTGCACGTCGAGCTCGCGCTCCACCAGGCGCTGGCCGGCGCGATTGGTCGTTTGTTGGGTGCTTTCTCGCAGCGCCTTAACGAGATCGCTCTCGTCGTTGCCGATCGATAGCTGTGTCCCCACCCCAATCAGGGTCGCAAGGGCCACTCCCTTGAGCAACTGCCAGGTATGGAAATCCACCTGGTCCTCGAGCCCGGCATAGCCTGCGACATCTGTAGCCGGAAGGTTCTCGATCACGATCGAATTCCCGTTCGGCAGGATGAGTCTCGTCCAGACGACTAGCGCCCGCTTCTGACCGAAAGCGACCACGCTGTCGTACTTGCCCACGATCCTTGTCCCCTGGGGGATTAGGAGATGCTCGCCTGTCATCGTGTCGTAGACGTTCTCGGTGACCTGACCGATGGTGGTCCCTGGCAGGTCGGAGTTGAGCGCCGTGACGAGACTAGCCGGGATGATGGACCCCGCCATCACGGCATAGCGCGATGGCGCCGGCTTGAGCGCATGGGGATTCGTGGTCTCCGTATCGGCCTTCGCTCCCACGAAGGCAAGCTTTCGCGCCTGCGACGAGGGGATGATCTCGCTGGATCGGTCGATCATTGCCTGCGCAGTCTTTGCGAGTTCCGCAGCAGATGGCCCTGTGTCGGGCGTGGAAGGCCGGAATGCGGATGGGGCAGCAGCAGCCGCTGCTTCGGTCGTGCTTGTCTGCTTCCGCTTCTCCTGCTTCTCCGACAAGCGGACGAACAAGCCCGACTCCTTTGCCTGCTGAGCGACTCGCGTCTGGCGGATCCGCTCAGCCCGTTCGGCGTCTTCCTCCGGATTGGTTCGGAAGCCAGCGTCCGGCGCGACGCCAGCCTTCTTCTCGTTCTCAGCAAAGGCCCGGCCAATGTCCCCAGGCGATGGCGGTCCAAGCCGCGGCGTCGATAGCGGCAACTCCTCATAGGACTTTGGCAGCTTGCTCAGCCCCTCGGCGGTCTGCTTGCGGTCGGTGTTGTACAGCTCTGTTCGCCCAGACTGCTTGAAGGAATTTGGTTTGAGCGCAATGAGTATCGCTCCGCCGACGAACAGCGCAGCAACAGCGCAGCCGATCATGAGCGCACGCCTGTTGAGGCGCCGCACGGGCCGCGGCCGTGCCCGCAGTTCCAGCGGCTCCGGATCCTGATCCGACCCTGTCGTCATGAAGCGCTCCCGGTACCGAAGATCTGAGACACCGGCCGCGCGTCGATGCGGATGATCCGGACGATGCGCTGAGGATCTTCGCCAAGGCGAAGCTCAGCGGCGCCGAACATCCGATCGACGATGTAGTAGGAACCGCGGACCCGGTAGTTGACGAGGTTTGGCCGGCCATCGGCTCCGGCAACGAACAAAGGCGGCGCTTCGCCTTGCGACAGGCCGGACGGCATCTGGATATAGACCTTGCGGCCGTCATCGAAAGCGCGCACCGGCCGCCACGGAGGATCGTCACCTTCGATGCGATAGCGGAAATTCAGGCTGTCGAGCCGCACCCCGCGATCGGCGATCCTCTCTTCGGCCTGCTGGGCGGCGGCGTTCTGCTTGTGAAGAGCGACGAGCGTATCAGTCGGATACGTCCATGAGATGGACGCCATGTAGGTCTGCTTGGTCGAGACGAGCTCGAGGTGATAGGCGCGCCGGTCCGTCAGCACCACGAGGTTGGTCTGAATGTCCGGAAGCGTTGGCTTGACCAGGATATGCACGCGCCGCGAGCTCCCCTGCCCGCTTGATGTATCGCCGACGACCCAGCGAACCGTATCGCCCGTGGAAACGTCGATCAGTTCCTCGCCCGGCTGCAGCGCGATGGTTGAGACTTTCTCCGGGCTTGCATAAAGCCGGTAGAGCGCTCCTTCTGTCCAGGGATAAACTTGGATGGCGTTGATATACCCGGCGCGTGTGGGCTCCATCCGCGCGGCCTTGTTCGCTTTCGCGATCGCCTGCTCGGGCGGCAGTTTCTCCTCCTTGGCTGCCTTCGTCGGAAGAGGCTTCAGCTGGCCAGGCAACGGCAGGACCTTGGGTGTTTCGACGACTTGCACCGGCGCCGGCGAATCGCTCTCTGGAAGGGCCTTTTCAAATGTCATCTCATCATAGGGCGCTTCGAGATTGAGCTTGGTGGCGCATCCGGCAAGCCCAAGCGACAAGGCAACGGCGCTGGCCGACGCGAGCTTGGTGAGGGCTTTGGAATTCATTTGGCGTCTCCGATGAGGTCGCGCGACCAGTTGAGGGAATGGACGTAGAGCCCGAGGGGGTTCTTCCGCAGCGTTTCGGCATCCGCCGGCGGCTTGAGAACGGTGGTGACGAGACCCGTGAAACGCTCGGATTTCGCGATTGCGCCATTCTCGTAGGTGTTTTCTTTCCAGCGGATCTCGAAGCTGTCGCCGGACGCGCGCACCACGGACGTGACTTCGGCGGTCACGGTCTTGGAGCCAATCTTCGTGAACGGATCGGCTTCGCGCGCGTAATCGTTCAAGGCTTGCGCCCCACGGTCGGTGACGAAGTCATAGGCGCGCAACCAGTTCGCACGAACGATGACCGGATCGATCGACAGCGAGCGGACGTTCTCGATGAATCGCGCAAGAAAATGCGCGATCTGCGCGTCTGACGGCTGGTAGGCCTCGAGCGCTGGCCCGACTGCTCGGACTTCACCGAGCCGATCGACCTCGACCACGTAGGGAACGACGCCCGAGCGAGCGATCTGGGTGAAAATCGTCAATCCGAGGACGCTGGACAGGCCGATGGCTGCCAGCGCTGCCAGCCGCCAGTTGCTGGCCTGAACACGGGCGGATCCGAGCCGCTCGTCCCAGACCTGGGCTGCCTTCTGATAAGGCGTGACCGGCTCTGGCGTCTCGCCATAGCGGACGGACACGCGCTGAAAGGGGTGGGCTGCCATATCCTACTCCTCCCCCAGCTTCGGGCCCGACGAATGCCCACCCTTGTCGCCCTCTTTCAGCGTGTGAGCTGCAACTTGTGCCGCTTCCCTCGCGTGTCCGCGTCCTGCCGGCGCTGCTGCACGCCCTGCGCCTGACGCCGGTGCTCCGGTCGCCGCGCCGGCAGTACCCGCACTCGAGAGCTGATCCACTGCGGCCCGGGCTGATGTGCCGGCGGCCGAAGACGCCCCTGTGAGCGATGCTGCGGAGCGAACCGCGGTCATTGAGCTGCCCGCCGCAAGGCGCAAGCCTCCGGCGGCTGCCGCTCCGCCGCCGATCACGACAGCCGCCGCGCCCGCCACCGTTCCGGCGGCCGCTCCAGCGCCGAGCTGGGGTGCACCTGAGACCAGTCCTGCCGCGATTCCTGGGCCGAAGATGCCAAGACCGAACAGCGAAAGGGCGGCCAGCAACAAGCTCATGGCCGATACGATGTCGACTGGCTTCGTCAACGTGCTCGCGAGCTGACCGAAGATGGTCGAACCGATGCCGATGATGATTGCGAGAACCATCACTTTCACTCCCGAGGCAACCACGTTGCCGAGGGTTTTTTCCGCGAGGAACGCAGTCTTTCCCCACAGGGCGAACGGCACGAGGATGAAGCTTGCAAGCGTTGTGAGCTTGAACTCGATCAGCGTGACGAAGAGCTGCACCGAGAGGATGAAGAACGCGAGCACAATCAGGATCCAGCAGAACAGCAGGATCAGGATCGTCGGCAGGTTGGTCAGGACATCAAACCCAGAGAATTGCCCGGTCTCCTCCAGAAGTGGATGGGCGGCGGTGAACCCGGCGGAAGCGACAAAGCCAGGCCGCGCCAAGTCGGCCGCGCTCAAGCTCCCGCCGGCCGCCTTTAGACCGATGCTGGAGAAGGACGAGAAGACGATATCGGCAAGGTTCTTGAAGTTGCCGATAATGAACGCGAAAGCGCCGACATAAAGCACCTTCTTGGCGAGCGTGACCATGATGTGGTCGTCCGCCCGCATGCTCCAGGCAAGTCCCGCCAGCGTCAGGTCGATGCCGATCAACGTTGAGCTCAAGAATGAGACATCGCCGGACAGTAGGCCAAATCCGGAGTCGATGTAGCGCGAGAAGGTGTCGGTGAACCGGTCAATGACGGAGAGATCGGCCATGGCGCCCTCACTTACTTGCCGCCGGTATAGGCATGGCCATCGCCGATGAAGCGATTGAATCGCTCCTTCGCGGCGGCGGACGATGCCTGCTGTTCGGCTGCACGCAACGTGTCCGCACGCGCCTGCGTCGCCATGAGAGCCTGGGTCTGCAACGATTGCTTGATCTGGAGGCCGAGCAATTCATTGCCAGACTGTTGGGCTTGTAGCGAGCCGACCGCAGCGGACGAATTCGCCATTAGCGATCGAAGCGTCTGGCCGTCCTGATCCAACGAGCCAACGATTGCAGACTGAAGCGTGAGCGACTGCTTCAGCCCGTCGTAGCTATTGTCCCAGCGCGAGGTCGCGTCCTGAACCATCTTGTCGGACGAAACGGCTGCCGCGTATTGACGAGGATACAGCCGCTCGAAATCCTGTTGGGTTCTCTGAACATCGAACGAAATGTTCTTGGCCTGACCAATCAGAGTGTTCATCTGGTTGATCGTCGACGTGAGTTGGCCAACGACGCTCGTCGGCAAGGCTGTGAGATTCTTTGTCTGATTGCGCAACGATTGCGCCTGGTTCTCGAGGCTCCTGATCTGATTGTTGATCTGATCAAGCGCTCGTGCGGCAGTCAGGAGATTCTGGCTGTAGTTGGTAGGATCGAATACGATATCAAACGCGCCAAGCCGCCTCGAACCATTCACGGCGATGGCCATCGATAGTATCGTTGTTACGATAATTCTAGAAGTTGTACCCAAGAACATGCGGCCGACACTTTCGAGCATGGAAGAGACTCCAAGAGTTGAGATTGAGGTCAGGCCTTGGCCTGTTCGAAGGTGCTGATCAGGTTCGCTGCCCAGTGCAGGTCTCGCTCTGCGAGATAGCGCTTGGCGAAGTGATGGGGGCCGGAGCGGGACAGGACACTATCGACGGCCCGTTGATCCTCTGGCGAGGACGCCGCGACCAGCGCGAGCGCCACCGGACCGAGGCCGAGCTCAAACAAGCGGTTTCCAGCACGGGACTGCAGGTAGTAGTCGCGCTTGGAGAATGCTTCTGCGATTAGCCGAACTTGCGTGTCGTTCAGGCCGAACCGGCGATAGGTCTCGGTCTGGGTCGGCTCCAGCGCTCTTGGGTTCGGAAGGAAGATGCGGCTTGGGCAGGATTCGATGATCGCAGGGGCAATGTGGCTGTCGGCGATATCGGTCAGCGACTGGGTCGCGAAAATGACAGAGACGTTCTTCTTGCGCAGCGTCTTCAGCCATTCGCGAATCCGGCTCGCAAACAGCGGGTCATCCAGAAACACCCAGGCCTCATCGAGGACCAGCAGCGTGGGCCGGCCGTCGAAGCGGTCCTCAAGGCTGTGGAAGAGATAGGTCAGCACCGGCGCCACCAGGCCCGGCAATGCCATCAATTCTTCCATCTCGAAGGTGAGCACGTCGGCACCGGAAAGACGGTCGGCGTCTGCGTCGAGGAATCGGCCGTAGGGTCCTTCCAGCGTGTAGGGCTGCAGCGCCTGCCGCAGCGCGTCGCGGGCAAGCAGCGCCACGAGGCCGGTCATCGTCCGCTGCGAGACCGGCGCAGACCCGAGGCTCCGGAGCGCCGACCAGAGCGTCTCCTTGACCTCGGGGGTCACTGTCACGCGCTCATGGGCGAGGACACCACAGAGCCAGTCCAGCGCCCAGAGCCTTGCCCCCTCCTCCGCGACATCCTTGAGCGGCTGAAAGGCAATGCCCCCTTTGGCACCTAGCTCATACCAGGATCCGGACAATGCGAGCGTGGTAACCCGGGCCGACCGCCCTTTGTCAAACGTGATCAACTGCGCATTCGGATATCGACGGAATTGCAGCGCCAGCATCGAAAGCAGGACCGACTTGCCCGCTCCCGTAGGTCCGACAATGATGGTGTGCCCGACGTCGCCGGCGTGGAGCGACAACCGGAACGGGGTCGCCCCCTTGGTCTTGGCGATCAGAAGCGGCGGGCCGTCGAGGTGCTCACACCGTTCGGGTCCGGCCCATACTGCCGACAACGGGCACATATGGGCGAGGTTCAGGGTGTGGACGATCGGCTGGCGGATGTTGGCATAGGCTTGGCCCGGCAGACTGCCGAGCCAGGCTTCCACGGCGTTGACACTCTCGCGGATGGCCGTGAAACCGCGGCTATTGATCACCCGCTCGACCGCACGGAGCTTCTCATCAGCCTGATGGGAGTCCTCATCGCTTACGGTAACGGTCGTGGTGATATAGCCGAAAGCAACCAGATCGTCGCCGAGCTCGGACAGCGCCGCGTCGGCGTCGAGAGCCTTGTTGCTGGCGTCGGTGTCGAGCAGCGCCGCCTGCTCGTTGAACATGACCTCCTTGAGGATTGCGGCAAGCGACTTCCGCTTGGCAAACCATTGCCGCCGGTATCGGGATAGCGTCGCGTTAGCCTGGGTGCGGTCGAGCGGAATGAACCGGGTGGCCCATCGGTAGGCGACGCCAAGCCGATTCAGTTCATCGAGCAGGCCTGGAAAGGTGACGTGCGGAAACCCAAGGACCGTCAACACGCGGAGATGGCTCCGCCCGATCGCCGGCGACAATCCCCCAGTCAAAGGCTCATCGCTTAGGAAGCAATCGAGATAGGCTGGGATCTTGGGAACGCTGACCGGATGGCGCTTGGTCGAGATGCAGCTATGAAGATAGGTGAGCGCCTCCGCATCGCTGAGAGGCCAGATCTCGGGCAGGACTGACGAGAGCAGATCGATCGCCCGATCGGTCTCCTGGATGAATCTTTGGAGATGATCGCGATAGCCTTTCTGGTCGCTGTCAAATCTTCGTTGGCCGTCGGTCTCCCCGTGGTCAATGTCACCGCGCTCATGAGGTTTGGGTGTTTGACCACTACGAGCGCGTTGTCCCCCAGCCGCGCGAGTCCTCGCCTGGGGACGCTCCAGAAACAGGCCTTCGAGGCGCGAGACCGTTTCGGCCGGCGGCAAATACATCAAGGTCAGATGCAGCACACTTTCGAAGTGCTGCCCGCCGGGGCGTGAAGGATCCTCCCACGCCACCCCGGCCGGCCCTTCGAAACCGGCCCGTCGCTCCTCATCCACCAGCCACGACACCGCATCAGGAAATTCCGACCGCGGATATTCGCCAGTTGGGATGCGTGTGGCGTCGAAGAAGAGCGCCCAACCTGAACCAAGGCGCTTTAGAACGTTGTTGACGCGAGATACCACGCTCATCAGCTCGGCCTCGGTCGCACTGTCGAGGTCCGGTCCGCGGTAGCGTATCGTCCGTTGAAAGCTGCCGTCCTTATTGAGGATGACGCCTGGCGCGACCAGGCATGCCCAAGGCAGCCAATCAGCCAGCCGATAGGCGTTGCCGCGGAATTCTCTCAAGTTCAGCATGCGAGCTGTCCCTTGTGCTTGGTGTGACGGATGGCGACCTCGACGAAGGCCGGATCGCGTTTGGCAAGCCAGACGGCCGCGCTGTGGCCGATGACCCAGAGGATGAGGCCTGCGAACCAAAGGCGCAGGCCGAGCGCCAGCACGGCCGAGAGGGTCCCGATCAGGATGGCGGCCGCACGCGGGGCGCCGCCGATCAGGATGGGTTCGGTCAACGAGCGGTGGAGCACGAGCTCAAAACCATCGGGACGCATCAGATCAGAGCTCCACCGCCGAACGAGAAGAACGACAGGAAGAACGAGCTCGCAGCGAAGGCGATTGAGAGGCCAAATACGACCTGGACCATCTTGCGGAATCCGCCGGAGGTGTCTCCGAAGGCCAGAGATATGCCGGTCACTGTGATGATGATGACGGCGACGATCTTGGCGACGGGTCCCTGCACGGACTCTAGAACTCGTTCGAGCGGAGCTTCCCATGGCATGCCTGAACCCGCGGCGTGTGCCGCCGTGACACTGAGAAGCACGCAAGCCGACGCTGCACCGAGCGCGACCAGCGGCAATCCGCTAACCGAGCAGAAGCCGCGCAGGCGAGAACGCACCTTGAGAGATAGACGAATGGACATTTGCAGTCTCCTTGAGGTCAGGGGCGATGGGATGTGTTTGGAAGTCCGGGCGGGGTCTCGAGCAGGTAGTCGCCAGATGGATCGAGACCTTTGAGTTCGGCGACGGCCTCGATGCGTCGCGCTGGCCCTCGCCCCTTGATGAAGACGATCAGATCGATTGCCTCGGCGATGAGCCGGCGCGGCACAGTTGCGACTGCTTCCTGGATGAGCTGTTCGATCCGGTAGAGCGCAGCTCGGGCCGAGTTGGCATGAACAGTGGCAATCCCGCCGGGGTGACCGGTATTCCAGGCCTTCAGCATGTCGAGGGCTTCGGCGCCCCTGACCTCGCCGACGATGATGCGGTCGGGCCGCAGGCGCAGCGTGGAGCGGACAAGATCGGCAAGGCTCGCGACGCCCGGCTTGGTTCGGAGCGTCACGGCATCCTTGGCATCGCAACGCAGTTCTCGGGTGTCCTCGATGATGACCACCCGCTCTTCAAGGCCGGCAATCTCAGCAAGAAGCGCATTGGCGAGCGTCGTTTTGCCCGAGCCAGTGCCGCCGGCAATCAGGATGCTTCGCGCCTCCGTGACGGCGGCGGTCAGCACCTTCGCCATCAATGGCGAGGCAATCTGCGCCTTGACATAATCGGATAGCCGGAACGTGGTCGTTGCGGGCTTGCGGATGGCAAAGCAAGGGGCGAGCGCAACCGGCGGCAAGACGCCTTCAAAGCGCTCACCGGTTTCGGGGAGTTCCGCCGAGACGATTGGGGACGAACCGCTCGCTTCCGCCCGCACATGGCTGGCAACAAGGCGGATGATCCGCTCGGACTCCTGCGGCGTCAGGACAACGCCGGTATTGGCGCGGCCCGTTCCGTGCCGATCAAGCCAAAGTCTTCCATCGGGATTGACCATGACCTCGACGACATCAGGCTCCTCCAGAGCGAGCGCAATTGCCGGCCCCATCGCGGTCCGCAGCATGCCCCGGCGCCGTTCACGGGTTTCTGGCGAGAGGAGATCAGACATTGCCGACCTCCTCTCGCCCTGCCGGAGGATGCTCCGGCGGCTCACCCGCCGCGCTCTGCGCGCGGGATCCAGTATCGCCAGTTTGAGCAGCGCCCAATGGGGCGCCCTCCTCGATGTTCCGCATGAAGAGATCCGGCTTGACGGCGCTGACGCGGTCCATGACGTCGGCGACAAGCCGGCCACCGGAGGCGACGCGTTTGCCGACCTGGGCGACAAACATCTCGAACCGCTCGCGGCCGAGCGCTCGCGCTGCATCCTGATCCTGCGACGGCAGCGGCGGGGTGATGGTCAAGTAGTAGCGGATGAAGAGCGCGATGGTCTCCGCCATCACCGACAGATCGCGATCGGATCGATCGAGCTGACGGCTCATGCGATCGAGCCTACGGATCAGCGCCGCATCGCCGCTCGTGTCCCGCTCAGGGTTGAGAAAGCGATCCAGCGCGGCATCCACAATGGATGACTTGTTGGCTCCTGGACGCTTGGCGGCGATCTCGAGCCTCTGCGCCACACTTTCAGACACGTAGGCCGACAATTTCGGTTTCATCGGGGATGCTCTTCAGAATGAGGGGAGAAGATCGTCGTCGTCGCGAGTGACGGCATGAGCGCGGCGTACGCTGCTTGACGCGCTTGCCGCCTGCTGCATCTGGCTGCGGTCGGCGGCGACGTCGGTCTCGTCGTCGAGCAATCGCTCCTCGAAGGTGCGCGGCTCATTCACGGCGGGTGCGGCCTCGTCGAATAGCGCCAATTGCTGCTTGAGACCGCCCTCCTCGCCGCCCGTCTGCACGAGTTCGCGATACGGCAGGGTCGCAAGGCGAAGATCGGTGGAGCGCACCTCGCCCCGCCAATCGTCAGGTCGCGCCGGCGGCCGATCGGCGTATACATCGCCTACCAATGACGGCGGCTTGCGCAGACGGCTGACGAAGTTTGCGTCCTCATAGTGCCGCAGCTTGATCGCGCGGATCGGTGCCAGCCCCGAAACCAGCACAATGGCCTGGTCGGGCGGCAGCTGCATCACTTCGCCCGGCGTCAGCAAAGGACGCGCCGTCTCCTGACGGCTGACCATGACATGTCCGAGCCAGGGAGCCAGGCGATGTCCGGCATAGTTGCGCTGTGCACGTAGCTCCGTCGCGGTGCCGAGTGCGTCCGAGATCCGCTTTGCGGTGCGCTCGTCATTGGCGGCGAAGGCAATGCGGACGTGGCAATTGTCCAGGATCGCATTGTTCTCGCCATAGGCCTTTGCGATCTGGTTGAGCGACTGCGCGATCAAATAGGCGCGGATGCCATAACCGGCCATGAATGCGAGCGCGCTTTCGAAGAAATCGAGCCGGCCTAGCGCAGGAAACTCATCCAGCATCATCAGGAGCTGGCGATGCCTGGGGTCACCTGCCTTGGTGTTCAGCGTCTCGGTCAGCCGGCGGCCGATCTGGTTGAGGATCAGCCTGATCAGCGGCTTGGTACGGCTGATGTCCGACGGCGGAACGACGAGATAGAGTGTGACCGGTTTGTCGGCACTGACGAGGTCGGCGATGCGCCAATCACAGTGCTCGGTGTTTCTGCTGACGACGGGATCGCGGTAGAGCCCCAGAAAGCTCACGGCGGTCGACAGAACGCCGGAGCGTTCGTTTTCGGACTTGTTGAGCAGCTCTCGTGCGGTCGCGGCAACGACTGGATGCACCTTCGGCTCCGCGTCGGTGCCGAGATGATTGGTTGCCAACATGATCCTGAGCGTCTTCTCAAAGGACTGCGCGGGGTCAGCCAGGATCTCGGTGACGCGGGTGAGCGTCTTCTTCTCTTCGGCGTAAAGGACGTGAAGGATGACACCGACCAGAAGGGAATGACTGGTCTTTTCCCAATGGGTTCGGCGTTCGAGCGCTCCTTCGGGATCGACCAGAATATCGGCGATGTTCTGGACGTCGCGGACTTCGGCTTCCCCTTTGCGCACCTCGAGCAGCGGATTGTAGCGGGCGCTTCTGGAATCGGTCGGATTGAACAAGAGGCAGTGCGAGAACGTCGAACGCCAACCGGAGGTCAATTCCCAGTTTTCGCCTTTGATGTCGTGCACCACAGCCGAGGAGGTCCACGACAACAACGTGGGCAATACCAGCCCCACACCCTTGCCCGACCGGGTCGGCGCAAAGCACATGACGTGTTCCGGTCCATCGTGACGCAGATAGTTGTTTTCGAGGCGCCCTAAGAAAACGCCCTTGGACGCGAAAAGGCCGGCCGTCTTGATTTCCTTCGGCGTGGCCCACCGCGCCGAACCATAGGTCGTCACCAACTGGCTTTGGCGCGCGCGCCACACCGAATTGACGATCGCAAAAAGCGCGCCCGCGATGCCGCCAGCTGCAGCAATCGCTCCGCCCTCCTCGAACACCTCGGGCGCATAGGCCTCGTAGGCAAACCACCATTCGAACAACCGCCAGGGCAGATAGACGCGATAGCCGACAATCAGGAACCAGGGTTCACCGAGGCGCTGCTGATAGCCGAGAGCTGCGGCAGTCCATTGCGTCGCGCCCCACGTCGAGACGGCAACGATGCCGAGCACGACGGCGATCTGGCCGACATAGATTTTCGCCGGAAACATTTTCTGCCCCACTCAACTCTCGCGAACGAGCGCGGCAAGATGAAAAGCGGCAGACGCCTTCGCATTCAACCTGAATAAAAATCGGTTGCGGCAACGAGATCCGTGTCTATCAAGCCTATCGATGCGAGATCGTTAATGCGCCAATCTCGGCGTCTTTGAGGAAGCAGCTCAATAGACTGTGAACGGCCTGATCAAGCTGGATCACTTACCGGGCTCGCTTCGATGTGCGCCGCGCACGAGACCGATTGAGAGAGAACGAATCGACCGCCCTACTCGATCGCAATGTTCGACGGTGCGCATCGACCGATTATCTGAAAAGCGGCTCGTTATACTCACTTCGCGAAATGAGTATAAGCGCGCGAACTCGCGCAGCCTCGGCGGAGGTATGGCGATCCAGGCAGCACCCAGCGGCATCCGCCGGCGGCTTTGATGGCCCTCGAAGTTCAAAGGAGGGCGTCAGGCGGAAGCTCCAACGGATCCTGTTTCGGGCTGGCGAGGTCCGGTCCGGTGCGGAGAATACCGCCTCCATTCTCCGCATATTTTGCGGTAATTAACCTTGCGGTTGCGGAGAAAAGCCGCCATATTCCCCGCAAGGAGTGCGGGGAATGTCCGACTATATCCACCAACTACCTGATTGGCCTCACTTTTCCTGGCTTAGCGACGCCCTCGCGAAGCAGCTCGCGGCCGTGCGGCTGCGCCAGGGCCAGCTCATCGGCCGGATGCAGGCGCTCGGCTTCCCCCAACAGGAGGAGGCTGTCCTCACGAGCCTGACCGAGGAAGTCCTCAAGTCCAGCGAAATCGAGGGCGAAAAACTCGACAAAGACGCGGTGCGCTCTTCACTGGCGCGTCGCCTCGGCATGGACGCAGGCGCTCTGCCAGCAGCCGATCGCAACGTCGAGGGTGTTGTCGAGATGATGCTCGACGCTACTCAGAAGTTCAAAGCCGAGCTCACGGCGGAAAGGTTGTTTGGCTGGCATGCATCGCTGTTTCCGACCGGCCGCAGCAACATGAAGAAGATCGCGGTGGGAGCCTGGCGCGATGCCTCGTCAGGACCGATGCAGGTCGTCTCGGGCGACTATGGACGTGAGCGCGTGCACTACGAAGCACCGACTGCCGACAAGCTCGATGCCGAAATGACTGCGTTTCTCGACTGGTACAATACCGAAGAGAACACCGATCCGCTCATCAAGGCTGCGATCGCGCATCTCTGGTTTGTGACCATCCACCCATTCGAGGACGGCAATGGACGTATCGCGCGCGCCATCGCCGACATGTCGCTTGCCCGCTCCGAAGGGATCCCGCAACGCTTCTACAGCATGTCGGCCCAGATACGGACCGAGCGGAAGACCTACTACGACTTGCTGGAGACCACGCAGAAAGGCGATCTCAACATCACACCCTGGCTTGAGTGGTTCCTGGGCTGTCTCGACCGCGCCTTCAGTGGCGCCGAGACTACTCTCGCAGCCGTGCTCGAAAAAGCCGACTTCTGGAAGCGGCACTCCACGGCTCAAGTGAACGAGCGGCAGCGCGATATGCTGAACCGTCTGCTGGACGGGTTTGAAGGCAAACTGACATCGAGCAAATGGGCAACGATCGAAAAGTGCTCGCCTGATACCGCCCTTCGCGACATCCAAGGTCTCGTCAATCAGGGTATCCTCGTCAAGGACGAGGGCGGCGGGAGGAGTACGAGCTATTCCCTCGTGTGCCTAAGCGCCGTTGCGCCAGGACGCACAACACATCGCCCGACTAGCGACGACCCATCATGATCCCTACCCGGCCGGAAGCTGGGGACAGGACCTACCTGCCTGATCAGGTACTTCCTGCCACCGATCAGAAGTAGCGCGCCCGCCTGGGGTCTGGGGAAAAGCTGCATTGATCTAGCCAAGCAACTTGAAAGTGTGACAATATCGATAAATTGCTGAGGCTAGGGACCGATCCGCCCTCAGAAGGTACCCAGAAGGTTTGTATTACGGGCGAGAGCGGCTTCGATCGAAGACCGATTTTTTTTTGACGAGGGCATATTTGTGCGAACGATCCTTGTTTTGTTCGGACTGACGCTTGCGTTGACTCTTGCGCTGAAGTTTATTGTCGCCCCACGATATGGCGAGGACGTCGCGGAGCGATTTCTCGAGCGGCTCAAGTATATTCCCTCTCAGACCGAAGTTCTGAGCGAGACAACGCTCGCTCGCTGGCTTGCGGACAGTACGCATGCAAAGGCGATCCGCGGATATGTCTTTCCCGTCCTATTCCCCCTCGACGTCCTCTTCCTGATTTGCCTTGGGCTATTTCTTGGCCTTGCATCCACCTCACTCGCTGAGCGGCTGGGATTCCTTTCGGCCGTTCCGACGTGGATCTGGTGGATTCTCCCCGCCTTCTACATGGTGGCGGATCTGGCGGAAGATACTGGCCTGGCGGCAACTCTAAAATTGTGCATCCCGCTCACTCCTCACTCGTTCCGCTTACTTTCGACGCTCACCGCTCTCAAGCTCGCCACGGTGACACTGGCGATCGGCCAGTTCTTATTCCTTGGTGCGCTGAACCTCTTGTTGTTCTTTTTTCCACCGGGCCGGCCTGTTTGAGCCGGCACCTGTAATTGCTCTTAATCAACTGCTGACCCCTGTTCATCTGGAGGAAGCCGATGCCCAAGAATATCATTCTGCTATCGGATGGCACGGGCAACGCCGCCGGCAAGGTCTGGCGGACCAATGTCTGGCGGACTTTTCAGTCGCTTGATCTCAAGACATCGGATCAGATCGCGATCTACGATGACGGCGTCGGAACTTCATCCTTCAAGCCGCTTGCCATTCTCGGCGGTGCCTTCGGGTACGGTCTGAAGCGCAACGTCCTCAACCTCTACAAATTCATCTGCCGCAATTACCGAGAGGGCGACAAGATCTATGCCTTTGGCTTCAGCCGAGGTGCTTTTACCGTTCGGATAGTCGTTGGCTTGGTGCTCAATCAGGGGCTCGTGAAGTTCGCTAACGAGGCAGAACTGGATCGAAAGGCACGTGCGGCCTATCGCGCTTATCGTCACGACAAATATCCGGTCTGGAACCTCCAATATCCATTTCGCCTCATTCAGTCCTGGCTCGACAAGCGCTTCTACACCCCATGCGAACGCGTGGTCGATTCCATCGAATTCGTCGGCGTGTGGGACACGGTTGCGGCTTACGGGTTGCCGATCGATGAAATGACGCGCGGCGTCAACGATTGGCTTTGGCCGCTGGAGCTGCCGAACAAGACATTCAATCCCAAGATCCGCAAGGCGCGCCATGCGCTGGCAATCGACGACGAGCGGGCAACATTCCACCCCGTCCTTTGGGATGAAGATACGACCAATACACAGCCGAGCGGATCAAGCCGGCATTCCAGTGACGAGCGGTTGTTGCAGGTCTGGTTCACCGGTGTTCATTCCAACGTCGGCGGCGGCTACCCTGACGATTCTCTCGCAAACATCTCGCTGGCGTGGATGATGTCGGAGGCCAAGCAAGCCGGCGTCGTTTTCAAGGACATGCCTGACGCCGAGCCCGATGCACTCATCAGCACCGAGTCAGCAAAGGACAAGGACGGCAGGCTGTACGATTCCCGCAGCGGCCTTGGCGGCTATTACCGCTACAGTCCTCGCAAGATCCAGGACTTCTATGACGCGATGCCTGCGACAGTTGCGCCTGACGGCACGCCAAATCCCAAGCCAGTGCCGAAAATTCATGAGGCAGTCTTCGGCAGGATCAAGCTTGGTGCGCATTTTTATGCGCCCATTGGCTTCCCAAAACAATATGAGGTCGTCCGCTCGACCGCTCCCTATGTCAACTATTGGCCTTCGGGACCAACGATCTCCAACGTCTCGGTCACTGTCGAGCCAAATGACTCGAGCGTGTCTGAGGGAAAGCCGTCCATCGACCGGCACAAGGAGCAAGAAGGCATCTGGGACCTCGTCTGGCGGCGCCGGGCAATCTACTTTCTGACGGTGTTCGTCACCGGCTACCTCCTGCTCTATCCCTTGTTTAGGGACAGTTACCCGTTCCAGGAGCTCCGCACCTCCTTTCGATTCCTGTCGGATACGATCCGGATCATCGGCAATTTCCTGCCAGGCATGGCCTCGCGCTGGATAGACGCCTATGCGCGAGATCCGGCCTGGTTCGTCATCTGGGCTTCTCTCGTCGCATTTCTCATCTGGATAAGCGCGAGCCTGAAAGGATCGATCAATGATGGCATGAGACTTTTGTGGACGCGTTTCTTGCCGGACTCCAACAAGCCCGAAGAACCGAAAGTCCCCAAAGTTGTTTCGCCCGCCCAAACCATCCTGTTCGCTGGCGCCATCTTGTATTTGTTTCTCTATCCTGAATTCGACCGCCCGCTGCTCAACTGGCTGCGTCTGCCCGCCAGCTACGAGGACAGCCTGCTGACCTATACCGCGCAGCCAGTCCGCGCCGTTCTTGGCGCTTTCCTTGTGTTCTATTTCCTGCCCAGCGTGGCTGTCCGGAAGCTTCGGCAATCGAAAATCTATCAGGCGCTGCTTCGAGGATTTAAGTTCTATCTCGCTCCAGCGCTATCTGCGATTGGAATCCTATATCTGGCCGTCGCATTTGGCAGCCACTACCTCTTCAACATCCGCGACGGCTTCGGCAGTTTCTGCACGGAGACGACCGGACTGGCTGGCAGCACGGAAAAAGGCAGGAAGAAGCAGCAGATCGAGGTGGTCTTCGATGCATCGCCATCGGCCACCAACTTGCCGAACAATATCTGCATCTCGACCGGCGTATTCGTCAGGACCGGCAAGGAATACCGAATTGTCGTCCAGCGGCTCCCTGCGCCCGAGACGAAGCCCCCATCCGGCAAGTGGAGTTTCTTCGGCGAAGAGTCCTATATGGGCGGACAGCCGATAGGCCGTCTGCCATTCTTCAAGGCAGCGGCAATGGCTCTGCTCTATCCGTTCCGCCACACGTTCGACCGCCCATGGGGAAGCATCATATTCCGCGTCGGCGCAAGGGGTAACGAGGAGGATTTTCTCGACCGCGCGCCACCCAACCAGAGCGATGACGTTCGGGCCAACGACGTTGAGTATACGATACCCGATGATTCCGAGCAGCTTGCTGAGGTTCTTACGCCAAAACGTGACGGCGAGCTTTTCGTATATCTGAACAAGCCCATGCTCGGCTGGTGGGGCTATGAATCTTCCCTCGCCGACTGGATAGGCAGCAGCGGAAAGGCCAGGATCACCGTTGAAAGTCGATGAGTTGAAGCGGCGACGGCTCCTCCGCACTGCGACCGGAGTACAGAAACCTTGGCCACATCATCGGCCTCATCGGCCGATGCCGCGCTTGATGCCGATCGACCAGGAGATGCCCTCCCCACCGACGTGGCCGGTGACCAATTGGCCGCGCGCCCGCTCCAGCACCGGCCGCCACGGCACCAGCGCGAACTCTTGGGATCGCTCGATCAGGGCGAACCGTCCGCTGTTCAGCGTCAACATGCGCCGGTAGACGCCCTCGATCTTGTCGCCGGCTTTGACATCGACATGTGCAAGGCCAGTGCGCGCGGATATGTCGGCCGCAGTCCGTGCCAGCTCGCGCGCCTCGAGCGTCTCGAGCATGTTCCGGGCAAAGCGCATCTGGCCGGCTTCCTCTCGCGCCAGCCCCTGCTCGATCAGCCATTGCCGTCTTGTTCGGAGCGCGGTCTCCACCTCCGCACCAAAGCCGGTCGATGCGAGCCCATCGGGCTCCATCCCAACAAGCGTGCGATCGAGCCAGGTGGTACCCAGCGCCTGCGGCAGAACTTCGAGCCGTTGCCACGACAGCACGGTGACCCGCACCGGATTGCGCGTTTGTTGGAGTTTCTCGTACTGGAGCACCCGATCCAGATAATCCCGTCCCACGCTCCAACTGCCATCGGCAAGCCGGCCGACCACCCCCTCGCGCCGCATCGCTTCCAGGCGCCGCACGTGCGACCCGACATATTCGCCAGATGCTTGCGGATCGAATTGCCGATGCGCACGCTCGCTGTAGATGCCGCCATTGCCGGCGGCGACGCTAGCGATGGTGCGATCGATTGCGCGAGGCTCAGGGACGCGCGACCGGAGCTCCAGGATTGTGTTCCGGACAGGCGCTTCTTCGTTGGGACGAAGAGCCCCAATCTCGGCATAGTGCGTTCGTCCGTCCACCCCATCGATCACAACATAGCGGCGCTCCGTCAGTTCATCCGCAAAGCCCTCGCCAACGACCCGCCCGACCAGGCGGTGAGCGCTTCCCTGCGGATCGAAGATCGCGTAGTCGCCGGGAGCCCGCGTAACTCCGGCCGCGGCCATCTCGCGGTGCATGGTCTTGATGATATCGCCGCGTTCCCCCATGCGTCTCAGCCTGGGCTCGAGCTCGGGGTCGATCTGCCAACGGCCCGGTTCAGTCTCTTCCGCCAATCCCATACGCTCCAAGGTTCGCAGCCGCCCGATCCGAGCCGTCTGCCAGACAGGCTCACGCGCAGAGAGCGCCCCCAGTTCAAGAACTCCGCCAGCAGCATCCCGCAGGATATTTCGGTCGAGCCGCGTCAACCGCTCGGCAGTGATCTCTTGCTGAAGCTTGCGAGCAACCTCGATCTCGGTCTCGCGGCCGAGCTCTCGCGTCATCAGTTCCGCCGCCCGCGACCGAAAGCCATGAGCGATGTAGTCGCGCGCGATGACCAGGTCGTTTTCCTGATCATCCTTGCCGCGCAAGACGATGTGGGTATGGGGATGGCCGGTGTTGAAATGATCGGCAGCGACCCAGTCGAGCTTGGTGCCGAGATCCTGTTCCATCTGCTGCATCAGGTCGCGGACGAACGGCTTCAAATCTGCGAGCTCTACGCTGTCCTCAGGCGCCACGATAAATCGGAACTGGTGGCGATCGCCGGCACTTCGTTCCGTAAAGTCCTTGCCGTCGGCGCGGTCATTGCTGGCGTCGTATAGCTCACCTGGCTCGCCTTCACGAGTGACGCCGTCGCGCTGGACATACCGAAGGTGGGCTCGCACGGCACCTAGATCGCCCGACTTGATCCTGACGATCCGGGCCTTGATCACAACACGGCGTTGCCCCTGACTTCGTCCGCGCCCTGCCAGCACCGCACCTTGCGCCCGGCCGCGGCCGATACGACCGCCGGTGAACGACGAACTTGCCCGCGCACTGGCGCCGGCCTTGGCCGCTTCCTGACGGACGCGTCGAAGATAGCTGTGCGCCCTTCCGGCTCTGCGGTTGCCGATCCGTCCGAGCTTGGCTTCGAATTCGTCGTCGATCTCTCGCATGGCACGCATCCGACATCTGAATGAGCGGCCGATATGTGTGGCCTACTAGCTTTCGCCAAGACGCAGACGTGATTGCGCAAGATCACCATTGCATTAGGTCGAACCTGGTGACAGCAAGAACCTGGGCAGCACCAAATCTTGGATGTGCAGACAACGGCTTAGGCGCTCCGTAGCGCCAGTGCTTTTATCTTGCCCTCTCGCTTTTTTGCTTTCCTAGCGAAGGAGCCGCCGCGACTTGGCAGTTGACTTGCGGAGCCCCGCTGTTTGCGCGCGCTCGCGATAGCGATCGTTACCCGCAGGGCCGAGACACCCGTAGGGTGGCTCGGTGAGGAGCGAAGCGACGAGTAGAGCGCGGGCCGAAGGCATCGCCCATACGTTATCAGCACGTTATGAACCCCACCAGTGACACTCCCACGCGATCGTCGCGCATAGAATGTGTGCCATCGCGGCGAGCAAAAGCGGCAAACTCGGTCGAATTTCGGGCCCTCACCAGATGTCCCGCACCACAAGTCAGGCTGTGACATTGCCGGTCGTTGTCTCAGCTTTTGATGATGGATATTTCGCGCATCCATGCGCTCGCATAACGCGTTGCCGATGGCTGACCGGGGACGATTGCGCCTCATGGCCAACCAACTTGGTCCCCCGCTCTCGTCGGTGCGGGGCAGATTCGCTTGTGACCACAAGTGCACTTAGCGCACATCAAGCAACGGGACGGCTCGCATTTGGGATAGGCTTTTCGCTTTTTGGATCTCCGCGAGGTGCTCGCCTTAACGGGTCTTTCCAGCTTCGCCCGCACCATCTGCGATCGGGACTCCTTAACCATTGCACGATGGAGGAAAGAGGTGGGACAGGTCATACGCCTGCATCGAGATAGCGTTGAGGAACGCTCCGTGGACAGGCATCGTCCGGAGCCAAACCGTGAGTTGTCGACCGAACAGCTTGCAGCGATTACGGAAGGCTGCATTGCAATACGGCGTCAGATCGGAGAACTGCTCGAGCTGGGGGCCGAGGCCGACAGGATCATCGACAGTTTGGCCGACGACTCCGTACGGAAGGTCTTGCGCGAAAAGCGAGCGAAGTCTCACATGGCCCTATTGCACGCCCTCGCCTACGTCTCAAAGGTAATTACGGTCACCTGATGCGACCATTTTCTCGTTCGCGACGGCTTTGTGCAGGATTGTGCGACACAAGCGATCGAGTCGCTTCATTCGAGACCTCTGGCGCGCGTTCATGATGATCCGGGCAAACTTGCCAACGATCTGAAGCCGCGAGCTTTGGCGGCTTCAGCCGGCGGAAGCCCCGTCCCTTGATCTTGGCGCGACGCTCATGCGTCGCGCCAACGCTCACCGCGCGCTGATGCCGCCTGAGTGAAACCGGCATACTGCCTGTTCCGCTCAGATGGCAATGATGTAGACGAAATTCAACACAGCGACCATCAACGCTTGGATGCAACAGAGCCAAGATTAGCGAACAAGTCTGGCTGAACGGGCCGTTCGTCGAACCGAATTCCCGCCTTTGCTTTGGCCTCGATCTCGGCGATCATCGCGTCCTGCCGCTCGACCGGTACGCCCTTTTCACTCCAGAGAGCTCGCAATTCCGCCTCCGGGCCGGCAGATGATTGAGCCTTGTTGCGGGGCATCTCTTCGAAGTTGGCGCAGACGATTTCGACATTGGGCGCGATGCCCTTCCACGCGTCGCGGTGATACGCACAGTCCACGCCGCAGCCCGCTTCAAGGTGAATTCCGGTCTGCTCGGCGAATTTTAGATAGTCCGCGCTCTTGCGCTCGCGGTAGCACTGCACGCCGCTATATTGGAACGGCGCGGACGACTGCGGGATGATGAATGCCCCATAATCCGCGATGTCGGAGGCGATATCGATCACGTGAAACTCGAATGAGCGCCCGGTGTAGCGCGGTCCGCCTGCGATCCTGGGCGTGGCTCCGAACGGCGGATTTCCGATCGCGCAACCGAAATGCCCCAAGCTTGGGAAGTCCAGATCGAACACATCAGCACAAATCCATCTGGCTTCCGGAAGCACCTTGCGGCCGACCTCGACATAGGCAGGATTACGCTCGATACAGACGATTTCTTTCTGTGGTTCGTCACGGCCGCGCGCGTAGTGTGCCCTCCAAAAGACGTGGAACGCGAGTGCGCCAATCCCGGCGCAAAGGTCGACAGTTCGGCCGCCATAGGCATCGATTGCGAAGTCACCGGCAAGCCCGCTAGGGGTAAAGAACGCGCCAGCCGACCCGTTGATATGGCTTGCGCCCTCGTGCCAATTGTCGAGCACAAACACGCGTTCATCGTATGTGAGGGCGTCTTTCTTGAGCAGTTCAACAGCCTCTGCATGTGCCTTTGCCTCAGCTTTCGTAAGTTTTGCCATAGTGATGTCTCGCTCGTTGATGATGGGCGCTGCGCGCATGGCCTTCGCCATGCCGCCTGCCCGTCGGCGAGACCGGGGTTTCGGGGGCAAGAGCTTGTTTCGGCGCCGCGCAGCGGCGCGAATCCGATGGTGCGCAACGCGGTTGCACCGAGCCGCGTGAGCGGCGACGTGCGACCGACTTGCTGCACCGGAGGACGAAAGAAGGTCTTGCAGGGGTGCAGGGGCAGCGCCCCTCAAGTCCCCCGTTCAAAGAAAAGCGGCTTCCGCATGCCAACCAATGCGCGAGCTGGCGCGATCGATCTCCGATCATCAACGTCGCGATCTGCGGCTCGTGGACGCTTTGTTGGCCTTACTGCTGGAAACAATTTTGCCTGCCGGGCGGACGCGGCAGATGCCGATCCGAGCTAGAGCCGACGAGGAAAACGCGACGGGCGCGCCCGTTTTTCAGACGCGCGCCCGTCGTTGCCACCGTCACATGTCCGGATTCCACGTCCAGAGCGGGCGCGCCACGCCCAAAATATCGCAACGAAGCACGGGCCCGAAGTAGCGCGAGTCAAAGGAATTCGGGTGCGGCTGCAGCAGAAAGTATTCCCCCTCGACGAGCCTCATGCAGCCTTCCCAAGCCGGCAGAGGTCGCCCTTCCCGGTCCTTCTCGAGAACCTCGGCAACGACCTTTCCGTTGATCGCGATGCTGTCGATCGGATGCTTGGCGCGGCAGATTTCGTCGCCGCCGATGGCCTCGACCCGCTTCAACAGAGGGACCGGCGTCGGGAGAATCTGGTAGGCGACGATTAGAAGCTCGACCGTGGGAGGCGGCTTGTAGACCGCGAGCTCGCCGCGCCCCGGCAACCGCTGCTCCAGATAATAGAAGCCGAGCGGCGCGCTGCCGGTGGCGTTGTAGATCAGCAGCGGCGTAGCGGGTGCCGACGACATCAGAAGCGTGATGATGCCCGCGCACATCGCCGAAAGAGTGGTCGCCTGGCGCCAAAGTCTGGTGCGATCAATCGGCATCGGAGGTCGACCTCCGCTTGCTCGCATGCGACCATTCGACGAGATCTTCGATGTGGTAGCGGACGTAGCGCCCGTGCTTGCGGTAGGTGGGTCCCCGCCCCTGCACCCGCATCTTCTCCAGCGTGTTCTTGGTGAGCCTGAGCCAGGCGGCCGCCTCGACCGTGTTGAGGAACGGCTTGTCGGGTTCCTTGTCGTCAGTTCGCGTCATTCCAGCTTTCCTTCCCGCACCCCGTGCAACCAAAAGGTGCGAGAAGAAGCGTCGTCAGATTGGAGGCGCTTTGTGGAGTGGCGAAGATTAGAGCTTCTGTTTCGCCATCCCGCGCGAGGAAAATTCGTCAAAAGAGAATGAGAAAATTCGATCAGCTCAAAAGGTCGCGATAACCACCTTTCATGAGTTCTGTGCCTTTGGCGACCAGCCGTCGGGTGCGATCGCGCAAAAATTGACTATGCCCGTTCCATTCCTTGGTGACTTTCTCCTCTCCGAAGATCGCAATCGCGATCTGTCGATACGTCTTGCCCTTCAGGCTCTCATCGAGTGCGATCAGGGCCTGGTGAAGGCGTTCGTCAGTTGCAGCGGACGGTTTTTGAATCGCTCTAAAGTCTGCGTCGGCGAAGCGCTGCAGACGTCTCAGAAGCTCGGCTTGAGCGGTGAGATCGTCGAGATCGTGCAGCTCATAGACAGGCGTAAAGGACGTGGTCAGAACAGGAAGACCGTGGATTTCCAAGGGAACTCGAACGCCGTTGCGCTTCAGCACGACGAGCGGGATGCCGTCTGCGCCGATCACTGCGTACCGGTCGGCGTTGAAGTCAGCGAGCCGCCGGACGCTCGCTTCGCCATCATTCGGCTTTCTTGCATTCAGGCGCACCACCCGTTTCAAAGCGTTGGCGTGCCAGAATGCGGTTGCCTCGTGAGCGCAGAGTCGTGGATCGGCGAAGGCATAGAGCCCCCATCTCTCTGCTTGCAGGAAACGCCGCCGCAGGCGCAGCAGCCTGGTCCCATCGCTCAGCGTGATGCACGGCAGGTGCCTGGGAACGCTGCATCGCCAGTCGGCGACATAGTCAGCGTTCCGCCGCAGGAACTCCCACGCCCAGTCGCCGCCGTCATAGGCGGCGAGCGCGCAGGAAGCGACATCATCGTCGTCTCGACCTGCCTTCGAATTCACCGAACGGTTCAATACGGCTCCCCACTAAAACACTTATACAACTTTGGATCGTCCTGTCCAAATCGGGCGGGAGAACGGCCCCCGCGAGCAACGCTCGCGGGGGCCGTTAGCGTCAGTCCGCCGGGTTCCAGATCAGGGCGAACACGCTGTCGTCGTCCTGGCCGGCGGCGCGGCCGAGATTGGCGTAGAGCTTGCGCGGGCCGAACTCGGGCGCTGCCAGCGACAGGCTCACATAGTCCTTGCCGCTGGCCTCGCCGCGGCGGATCCAGCCTGCCCCGATCTCGACGTTCTGGGTGAAGACCCGGAAGTCAGGATGGGTCTCTGCGCTCTTGTCGCGGTTCGGGATGATGTCGATCTCGGCCCGGATGGAGACGGTCCTGAGCTGGCCCTTGTAGCTGCCGTTGTCGTTCTTGGTGACGTATCCGATGGCGGTCATGGTCTTGTCCTCTTCTGTTTCCGCGAGGAGCCGATCCCCTCGCGATGGCGAGACCGTTATGGGAAGCGAAACGTCTTCGAACCCGCTTGCGGGGCGCAGCGCACGCGAAGCACCTGAGCTGAAAGCTTTTTTGAAGCGAAGCGGCCGCGAGGAGCCGGACTTGTCCGGCGGGGAAAAAAGCTGGAGGTGAGGGTTTTGCAGGCGGAGCGCTTCCCATAGGTCTCTTCGCCACGCGTGAGGGGATCGGACCCGCTGGCAACAGAAGAGGACAAGACCGCCCGGCCGGGCGGCACAAGACGATGCGGCAACGACAAAGGCCAGCTCAGGACCGTCTCCATCCGGGCCGAGATCGACATCATCCCGAACCGCGACAAGAGCGCAGAGACCCATCCTGACTTCCGGGTCTTCACGAGAGGCATCAAGTCTGGCGCGGCCATCTCCGCCGTGGCGGATCAGCGAAGGACTATGTGAACCTGTCGTTGACGGCGCCGCGCTGGCTCTGATGCAAGCTCTCTCCAACAGCCTCGGCAGTGCTTGCCACCAGAACGACGACAGTGTGCTTGCCGCGATCTGTAACGGCGGCGGAGTGACGCCAATCGGCCTCGGCGAGCGCTGCTCGCGAGGCTATCGCTCCGCCATTGCTTACGGCCTTACACCGCGAAGAGGTGCGACTCGAATGCGCAACGGGCGTGCGTTGCGTGTCGCGAGGTCAATATTGTGCGTTCGATGTTACGCTGATTTCTGTGCATGCCGATTCCCGGTGTGCACCGTTTAGCTTCATGCATTGACGGAGGGCACATGGCCAAGAAAGCGAAGAAGGCGAAGAAGACCGCGAAAAAGACCACCGCGAAAAAAAAGAAGTAGGTCTTCGCTGACCTCCCGCTTTCAGCGTCAAGGGGCGGCGCCACCGCAGCGTTGAGCTTGCGTGGTCGATTGGTTGCCCTGGCCGAGAGTGGATCGTTACCGATGAGGCCGGATCGTTGAGCGAGGTATTGCGTTCACGGTCCGGCTTCTGATTTTGAGGGGTCCGTCGCGGGCGTCGGCTTCCCTGCCGAAGGCGGTCCGATCAATTGAACCCGCTGATCATCGTCGGCAGGACCTTCGACAACAGGACGGCGCTGGAAGCGAGCGCGGAAAGGCAGACGACGGTTTGCGCGAGGCAAATGCGGCTAAGCCTCACCGCTTGCGGTTCGGGAAACAGCTTGGACGGATTCACCATCGTCGGCTCCATGATGCAGCGCGCGCCGCTCAACCGGATCGACCTATAGGATGAGTCGCGCCGCTCTCGATTCCCGAAATTTGCCGCGCCCCAGGTTGACTCTTTTGCGACTCGGCCGGGATCAAATTCGGGCGCGGCGCGACCGTCCGCGCCCGAATCGTCGGCTCAAAACTCAGGTAAACAAAGCGTTAATTCCCTCGGACGCGCGAGCGATTTCGAGGGTCTTGTTCGGATCATAATGGCCGATCGGAAAGGCCATGTAGCGCGGCAGGAAGCCATCGGTGCGCTCTCGTCCCTCGTCATTCAGGCAGTCCTGGATGATCTTCTTCTGCACCTTGCCGGGCTCCGACACATTGGCGTCCGCAACCGCCTTGCCCGCGACCTCCGACAGTAATGCGTTGATTGCCGCCCTGTCCTTGAGGAGGTCAAGAAATGTGTCGTCCAGCTTCCACCACCGCTTCACGTCCGGCTTGATTGCCAGCCCCGCGGCCTCGGTGAGGATCGAGCCCGCAGCCAAGGTCTCAGCCATCACAAGGGCCATGATCCGCAGCACGACCTCGTCGGGAAGCCCCAGCAGTCTGGCAAGCAGGCTCGCGGCAGTGAAGGCATCACCATTGCCGCGCGTGACCGCGCCGTAATAGCTTTTCTCGAGCTGCAACAACTCGAGAACGGCGTCCCGTTCGGCAGCGAGGGCCGATTGGGCCGGACTTGCTGCAATGCTTTGGCTGGTCGTTTCCTTGTCCGCTCGCTGCGGGTCGGGCTTGACGCTCCACAGCGGCGAGCTGCAGACCATATGGGCGACCGCAAGACGAAGCGCGATGCCAGGGCGAGCCAAGAGTTCGGCGCGGACTATGGCATGCCGATGGAGGGCGAGATAGTTCTCGGCGGCCTTTGTCAGTTCGGATCGTGCGGCTTGCGGCGTGCCATCCGCCCCCTCTGCCTTGGTCGAGGTGAATGTCTCCACGTAAAGTCGATAGCCTTCGTGAACCTCCACCTCGCCATTGTTGCGGACTTCGATGAAGGCTTCGCCGCCCTCCTCCAAGGAAGCCTCGTCATATTGACACGAAGGAAAGCGCGTGCCCTTGTCGAGCACGGTCACCTTCCAGCCCTTCGCCGCTAGGTCTTCTCTCAAGCTCGCAATGGCGCCATTCTGCAAGGTCCAGAATGAAGCGGCATCGGCAAAATAGCTGGCATCGCCGAACAGGTCGGTCACGATGTCGCCCTTGTAGGCCTCAACCGGAAACAGCGCAGCGCCCGTTACGATCTGTTCGCTGCCGAACAGCCATTGCTTCAACTGGTGTCCCCTTGGCGCGCCGTCCGCATCCTCGTCCGGCCCCTTCTCGGCTTCAAATGCCGCGACCCAGTCCTTTTGCTGGCTGCGCGTGGCGGTGGCGAGCAGTTGCAGTTCCTCGGGCTCGATATTGCCATTCCGGTAGGCCTCCTTGATCGCGCTGTTGAGGCCCGCGAGCGCAAGGCGCTGCTTGACGTAGCGCTCAGTCTGCCCGAACGTTTGGGCGATATCGGCAACGGATCGCCCCTGCTTCAATAGCTTGGCGAACGCTTCGTATTCCTGCAATTCGTCCATGGGAGCGCGTGCCACGTTCTCGATCAGGGACGCTTCCAGAGCGTCGGCATCGCTGTCGGCCTCCGTCACCGCGCATGGCAGCAGGACGGCACCGGTCGTCAAGCCCTGCTCTTCTGCGACCTTGCTTGCTGCAAAATACCGGCGTCGCCCGGCGACGATTTCGAAGACGTCGCCGTGTGGCCGGACCAGCAAAGGCTGAAGCACGCCGCGCGCGCGGACCGAGGGCAGGATGTCGGAGATGTCAGGGGCTTTCCGGCTATGCCGGACATTGACGTTCGTAAGCCTGAGATTGCTAAGGGCGATGTTGCGCAGTTCCATGTCAGTTATCCTTGTCTTGAGAACAGGCTCATTGATTGCGGGCGACCTCGTCAACGAGCCCGATGCAGAGAGGCCGTTTAGGGGGCGAGCGAAGGCAGCCGCCGACGCCCGCCCCCTCGTCACGGTCCAATCTCGCGCTGCATCGCAGTCGCGGAGGCTTCGCCGTCGTCTGTGAAGGCGAGCAGGAAATCGGCGGCCTTAGAGGCCTTGCTCGCGGCGCGGAAGATCGCGCGGCTATCTTCCCGAAGGACCTTGAGCCATGAGCCGAGATAGTCGGCATGGCGGACGGTGGGCTCGATCGACAGCGCGGCGCAAACGAAAGCTGCGGTGAGCTCGGCGACCAGTTCTTCGTTGGCGTAGAGTTTTGAGCCAAATGCGCCTGACAGCTCGCGGTTCAAGCGCGAGAGGTGGCCGGTCCAGTGCCCAAGCTCATGGAACAGCGTTCGGTAATAGTTGATCTGCTCGAAAAACGCGGGCTGTGGCGGGACGTGGACGGTGTCGTCTGACGGTGAATAGAAGGCCTTTGCGCCGCCGATGCGGATATCGGCGCGCGTCGCGACCGTGAGCGCTTCGGCCCGCGGCACGATCTCGCGCTCAGGCGGGGCCCGCGCCTCGGCGAGGCAATGATCCGGCAGGTTGTCGCATTGATCGACGTTGAAGACGGTGTAGCGCCGCAGGAATGGAATGGCCGCCCCTTCCGCGTCCTTCTGGTCTTGAGAGGCACGGCCTGTGTCTCCCCGCTCGCGCTTGGGAATGAAGCGATCGGCATAGCATACTGTGACGCCGTGCTCGCTCTTGCGCACTGTCCCGCCGAGACTTGCGGCTTGGCGGAAGGTGAGCCATCGCCCCGAGGCGAAGCTTCCCTCGAACAACCGTCCCCACAGGATCAGAACGTTGATCCCGGAATAGACCTTGCCCGTGGCCGCATTTCTCGGCAGCGCGAAAGCCTGATTGCCGCCACTCGTGCCCCATGGCCGGGCCCATGGGAAGATGCCAGCCTCCAGATCGGCGACGATGTGAGCCGTGATTTCTTCGTAGAGACTTGCCTTCAGCTTCGCCGCGTGATGGCGGGTTGAATTATTGGACATGACGATCTCCGCTCGCTTCTCTTCCGCGTCCTGCCCCCGAAAGGCGGGGTGGGCGGCGAAGAGCGACCGGAAAGCCCCGAACATGAAGGCGGACCGCACCGGAACGGCCGGAGCGTCAGCGGAGGACCGCGCCAAGCACACAAGCGACACGGAGAGCCCAAGCGAGGCGTGGTTGCGGACCGCCGGTTCGGGGCTATGCGGGAGCGCCGCCCACCCCGCCTTCCGGGGGCTCATTAAAAGCGCCGGCCGCCTGCGGCCGGCTCCTCAAAGTATCGTCTCAAACGGATCGCCGGCGCGTCACCGAGGCCGTCGCGCACTATCGATCACGCAGACAACACGCGAGCTTAAGATCCGTGGACGACGTGTTTGCGCCAGGGATCGAAGCCGGAGGCCGAGACCGCGAAGCGGGCTCGGTTCATATGTGGACGGCCCCCGACTTGCAAGGATTGGCTTTGGCAGCATGCTCGGATCGCTTGCGCTCATATGTCCGGCCTACGATTGGGTCTGCGACCACTGGCCAAGATGGGCTTCGCGAACAGTGAGATCCAAACACGAGAACGGCATTTGCTGCCGGTGAACCGAGCGGAAACTCTCGCTGTTCGGCTTGCGCCGATCACACCACCTCTTCCTATCCTGCAAGTTCCGGCCTCAGCGTCAGACCTGCGGTGCTGACGCCAAACTTTGCGTTTCGTTCAGGCCTATATCGGTGTCGCCATTGGAACGGCGTTGCCAATGGGTCGATAGCGCTCCCCGCTCATCATCAATTTCCAAGCGATCCGCGCCATCTTGTTGGCCAATGCTACCGCGACGAGTTTTGGTGGCTTCCGCGCGATTAAAGCTTTTAGCCAGGGCCACATCCTACTGCCGCTCCGGCGTAGGTCGCCGATGACCGCGGTAGCGCCCGCGACTAAGACGCTTCGTAGCATCTCGTCACCGGCGCGCGTGATAACACCGAGCCGGTTCTTGCCTGCCGTCGAATGGTTTTTCGGCGTCAAGCCGAGCCAGGCCGCAAAGTTTCTTGCCGACTTGAAGCCGCGGGCGTCTATGACCTTGATTGATAACAACGTCGCACCAATCGGACCAATCCCTGGAATAGCCGCCAGTCGTCGGCTCATCTCGTTACCCCGATGGAGTTGCATGAGCTTCTTGTCGAGCGTGGCGATCTGATCATCTACACGTGCCAGTTCGGTCGCCAACGCTTCCACCAACTCCATTGCCAACTCGGGAACTGTCGCGTCGGCCCGAATATCGATCAGTAGTTGCTGAAGCCGCGAAAGCCCCTTGGGCGCGGTAAAGCCGAACTCTGCGGCGTAACCGCGGATCGAATTGGCGAGCTGGGTGCGCCTACCGATGAACTGGGTACGCACGCGCGTCAACATCTGTGCACCCTGTTGCTCGGGACTTTTGACCGCCACAAAGTTCTTGCGCAGTTTTGGTCGACTCGCCGCCTCGCAAATCGCCTCGGCGTCCGCAGCGTCGGATTTCCCGCGCTGCACATACGGTTTGACATATTGCGGCGGGATCATCGCCACCTCATGCCCCAGCGATCGCAGCTCCCGCGCCCAATAGTGCGATGCTCCGCAAGCCTCCATCGCGACAAACACAGGCGGCAAACGACCGAAGAACGCCAGAACTTGACTGCGTTTCAACTTACGTCGCAAGACCGGCTGTTCCAACCTGTCGACGCCATGCAACTGAAATACGCTCTTTGACGTGTCCAAACCGATGCGAACAATCGTTTCCACGGGCGGCTCCTTCGTTTGAGGTCAGCGACGCCTCTTCTTGCCACGCAGTGTGGCGGAAGGGGACCGTCCACCCCAACACGAGAGCCCGGTCCGCAAGCGGCAGCTTGCGGGAGGCGCCATTGAGGAGAGCAATTCCTGGACCTTCCGGCTGACGGCAGGATCGTTTAAGCACACGGCCCATTCGAGCAGAGCTTGTCGAACCGTGGTCGCGAGGATGCCGTGATGCGCTAATCGAGCTAAGGCGAGGCACCGGTCGGGTTCATCTCGTGCGGCCGACAAATCCGAGAGCAGCCGTATGTCATAGCCTTGCCGCGCCCCTTCCAATGCCGCGATCAGCACCTCTTCCTCAAGGAATGCTCCGCCCAGAAACACGACGCCCGCATCTGATTCCCTGAGGCGTGCCGCAAGACGGGGATCCTGCCATACGGAAAGGGCATCGATATCGAATTGCTCTAGCGAAGCGGCAATCTGATCAGGAAGAATGCCCTGCTCATACCGGCCAACTGCGATTTGGGGAATGCCAAAGACCTCGCGGCAAGCCGGCAGCAGAGCGAGATTTACGCGAGCGCCAAGGGCGGACGCCTGAGCGTCCACCCCGCCGCCTCGTGTGATGTTCAAAAGAACGATAAAGCTATGTCGCGGATCGGCTAGCACGAGACGGGACCTCGGCGACTACCCAGAGATCAAGCGGCCTTGCGTTCCGAAGCGAGCGGGATCAGAACCGGTCCGTCCACGCCAGCTTGCCGGTACATGGCCTCGAGCGCCCGATCCGAATCGTGAAGAAATCCCGCAAGCGCGATGGTCTGCCCAAGCGGCTGCGGCTCGCAAAGCCGCTCCAAGGGCCAACCGGCTCGCCTGAGGATGCGCTCCATTCGCGCATCGGTGACAGTCACAATGGATTGCGCTCCCGCCGCTCGAATCGACTCCAGCATCGCAGCAAACAGCACGAAGGTTGCGCGATTAAACCCGCTTTGGCCGGGGTCAACACTGCGCTCTGTGTCGACACAGAAACGCGAGCTTTCGAGAATGCCCACGTCACTCGGCGCAGCCCGGTTGCCCAGAAGATGGGTAAAGGTGTCGGCGAGCATGTTTGGGCCTGTCGTGGGCAGGAGCCTGACGCAGCCCAGAACCTCATTCTCATCTGAGATCACGAGAAGATATGTCGGATTCAGGGTATCATAGACATCGATTTCCAGGTCACCCGACACCGAGACGCTCCAGTCCAGCCGGTCTTTGAAAACTCGGCGGCGGAGTTGATACATCGAAGTAAGAAAATCCAGATGGCGGCCAAATTGAGATGTGTGAAGCGCGATGGCATGCATGTCGACCTCCTCGAACTACCGGGAAGGCTTTGACAGCAGAAAACGGACACGTGATCGCCTGTCAGATTTTGCAGGTGGCGTGAGAGCCGCCGGACCACGTTAGATCACCTTGGCTGGAATACAATGCGCCATGCGTCGTGCAGGCGCATGCCCGCGCCTCCCCGATCTGGCTTTGCCGGAAATCGAATGAGAGGCCGTCAGCTCAACAGGCCGCGGCGTAGGGCTATCGCAACACACTGGGCGATCGACGCCGCGCCCAGTTTGCGGCGCGCGTTTTCGAGATGAAACACGGCGGTACGCGGCGCGATCGCGACCAGAACGGCAATATCCGCGACCGTCTTGCCCTGGGCTGTCCATGCAAGGCACTGGCGCTCGCGCTGGGTCAACTCATTTCCAATGAGTTGCCGCGTGACAAAAGCAGCATCGAGCCGAGCAGCGACATAGACGTGAAAATACAAGCCAGCCTGGTGGATGATATCACTGAACTCGCCAACAAGACGATCGAGATCTGTTTTGCGATCGTCCGTCGCCAGTGTGAAGGCCGCCATTCGTCCGAAACCGCCTCTTATCGGCACAGTGATGCCGGATCGAATGCCAAAGGTCGTAGCCTCATCAAAGAACTGTCGCTGCGCTCGCGAGCCGGCAGGCGCGCAGGCCACTCCGCCCCAACTGAACAGGTCCCGTTCGACCTTGGCACGGAGGACCACCGGGTCGAGCTGCTGATATCCAAGATGAAAGTAGCGACTGGTCCAGGACTTCGGGTAGGACGAGATGAGCATGGGCGCCTCGTCCGCTAAGCGCAAATAGGCAAATCGCTGAAATCCAAGCTTTTGCGCAAGCCGCGCGGCGATTCGTTCAAATGCGTTCGCATCGCCCGCTGTCTGGATTGCGTCAATGAATTCCTGGAACGTGTTCTCGATCGAATTCATTTATTCGGACCATCTCGGCATTTGTCTGCCGATTTTCGCCGATCGTCGACGGCACTTGCTGCAATTCGGCGAAGGTGGACCCACGTTTGCCGGTCGGCATCCTCGCATCTCCGCTTCCTCAATTTGGAATGCCGTGCACTGGCGGCGCAGAGCATCTTGTTCTACCGGCTTGCTCTGGAACCTGATGCATCATCATCGAACACGGCTCACCAACGCGCAGGTGGAAAATGAGTCTCCAATCATCCCTCCTCGACAGGATTCAAAAATCAGGTCGGAAGAGAGATCGCGCAGAGAACGCAAGATGCCCTTGACGATCACCCGTATCGCAACGAGCGCTTCAGCAGCGCCATTATAAAGCGGATGTCGGACGTCACCAATCATCGGCGAACCTTGCATGTTGCGTGTGCGTCTCGCGTTGCCGTTCGACCACTGGAAGAGTATCACCGTCGTGACCGGCCTGTGCGCCTGTGGCCTGACCGCGACCGCGCTTTTCGACTGACGGATGACCGGACCGTTTTCCCCAGCGATGTTTCTAGGTTGATCAGAATTCGCGACAAATGAGCCTGTCCACCGACAATCGGCCGCCCCCGAGAACGGTGATCGCAAGGCAGGCGGTCGTCCATAAGATCGAGTACTCCATCGCCGACCAGCCCCTTGCCGAGGTCACGTAGATGGTGACGGTCAGAAGACCAGCGCATACCGCTGCGGCAGGGCGCGTCAAAAGGCCGACGGCGATGAGCAGGCCACCGACGAACTCGATCGATCCGGTGAGATCCACGAAAAAATCGGCAGGCTTGAAGCCGATGGCCTGAAAGGCCACAATCGTCTTTGCAGGATCACCGCCAAACCATCCGAACAACTTTTGCGCGCCGTGCGGGACGAGCAGAAGCCCAGCTGTGACACGGATCAGGGGATAAGCAAAGGGTTCGAGGCCGCTATAGAGGGGTTTCAGAAACGGCAAAAACATTTTCATCTGACGGATTTCCTTCTATTCGTGCAATCAACGCAGCGAACAGAGGTGAGAGGCGGGGCTTATTTCAACGTCGGGTCAAGTACGATCTTGCCTAGCACCTCCTGTGTTTCCATGAGGTGATGCGCTTCGGCCGCGCGCGAAAGTGGCAGCACTTGCTCAATTACAGCCTGAACTTTTCCGGCTGCGGCGGCAGCAAAGATCTTGGGAATGTCGGCGCGGGAGTAGCCTGGCCGCCCCTTAATTGAGATGCTTTTCTGATAAAGATGGGAGAAGTCTATTGGCACCACCGGGCCGGCGTGCGCCCCTGCCGTGACGAGGCGACCATTAGAGCCGATCGCGCGAAAGGCTGCCGGCAATACCTTCGGGTTCGCAACGTTGTCATAGAGCACGTCGACACCCTTGCCTCCCGTAATCTCCATAACTTTCTCATAAAGGTCGTGGGAGTTATAGTTCACGGCGTAATCTGCACCAAGGGACGTTGCCAATCTGGAGCGATCATCCGAACCTGCGGCAGCAATGACCCTGGCACCGACTATATTTTTCGCAATTTGAATTCCGAGGGTCCCGAGATTGCCGCCCGCGCCCATGATGAGCACCGTCTCGGATCGTTTCAGTTCAGCTACATTGACAAGGAGATTCCAGGCAGTCGGCACGTGCCGCATGACGACCGCAGCATGATGAAAGTCGATATCTGACGGGATCTCGACTGCGACGGCAGCCGGGACTGTGACTTTCTCCGCGAAACCACCGGGTCTGTTAATGCCCATCATACCGAGGGGTCCGCGATAGTCCTCGACGTTGCGACATGTATCGAGCGGCATCATGCCGGCAGCAGCCACACGCATACCCGAGCGCCACCCGATGACCCCTGGGCCAACTTTGTCGACCACACCAGCACAATCAACCCCCGGGATTAAGGGCAGAACAATGCCGCGATGACGCTCATTCCCAGCACGAACCGAAACATCCAGTACCCGATTCACCGTAGACGCGAGAACGCGGATGCGGATTTCGCCCTCCCGCGGCTCCAGCTCTGGCACGTCCTCGTAGCGCATGACTTCGGGCGGTCCAAACTCGCGAAGTACAATTGCCTTCATTCAAGCACTCCTAGCAAATACCGGCATCGCCCGTCGCGAGGCTGTCTCTTTCAGCATGGTCGCCAAACGGCATCGAGTCCGCATGTGGAAGACGCCGGCGTCCAATTGACCGCGGACTTGCAAGCCGCTCTCAGTTGATCTTGAGACCGATCTCGTGGATCACGTTTCCCCACTTCTCTGACTCATTCTTCATAAAAACTGCGAACTCGCTAGGCGACGTCGCGATGGACTTAAGCATGTTGGGCGCCAGGAATTTCCGCTCAAAGTCGGCGTCGGAGAGAATCTGCCTCACATCGTTGTTGATCTTGTCGACAACAGGCTGAGGTGTACCTGCCGGCGCCACCAGGCCGACCCATGTATAGGCCTCAAATCCGGCGAGCCCGCTCTCGGAAATAGTGGGTACATTCGGCAGGTTCGAGAGCCTCTGGAGACCGCCAGTCGCCAAAAGCCTGACGGAACCAGTTTCCGCGGCTTCCGCTGCCGGAGCAGGCGATACCAGCATCATCGAGACAGTTCCTGCGAGTACGTCAGACAACGCGGGCGCCCCGCCTCGATAATGGACAGCCAATAGCTTGAACTGACCGATCTGCTGCATGAGTTCGAAGTTGAGATGCATGCTAGATCCCGCGCCGACAGTGCCGTAGGTCAGGCCACCTGGTTTGGACTTAGCGAGGGCCACCAGCTCCTGAAAGCTCGTGGCTGGGACGGAGCTATGAACGATCAACGCTTGATCGATGCGGCCTACGGCAGTGATAGGCGCAAAGTTTCGGAAAGGGTCGTACTGAAGCGCGGGGTAGAGGTGCTGATTTATGGCGAAGGTAGCATCTGGCGCGATGAGCAGTACGTAGCCGTCGGGTTGGGCCCGGGCTACGGCCACGGCACCAATCTGACTATTGGCGCCAGACTTATTTTCGATGATCACGGGCTGCTTCCAGGTCTCGGAGAGGCGCTGTCCAAGAGCTCTAGCGATTGTGTCCACAAGGGCTCCCGGAGCTGTCGGAACGACGATCGTGACCGGCTTGGTCGGATATTGCTCCTGAGCCGCCGACCCCGTTGTCAAGAGACCTACAATCCAAAGGATGTAAAGAACCCGCTGCATTTAAACGACCCGTGATGACAGTGATACTAACCGACCGACCTTGTGTATTGCTCCGCCCTGGAGACGACAATCACAAAACCCTCCGACAACGACAGCCTGCTTCGGCCGACGACACCTTCTTCTGCATGCGAGCCCATAAGCAAGATTCGTTGTTTCAACCACCGCACATCCGATTGGGCGTCGATCCGGGACTTCGACGATTCCTCGTATGCATCCGGGGCGCCCCTCAAGACCTCGTACCAGCCTTGCGATCACTAGGATGAAAGCCTCTCCAAAGAGAGCCGGTCCCAATGCTGAAGGCACCAGAAAGCCAACCGAAACCAAAAGCGGTTCGGTTGGAGTCTGAGAGGTTTCCCGTATTAAGCAATCGCCTTTTTCACCCGCTCGGGCAAGAACGGTGTGTGTCGCAGACGCACCCCGCTCAACTCCATGATCGCGTTGGAAATGCACGGCGCAACCAGAGGCGTTCCCGCTTCACTAACCCCGGTCGGAGCATTATCGGTCTTGATCACCTCCACGTGAATCTCCGGAATCTCGTTCATCCGCGGGATTGCATAGTCATAGAAGTTAGACTGTTCGACTGCGCCATCCTTGATCGAGATGCGTTCGCTCATCGCCAAGCCGATACCGAAAACGATGCTGCCTTCCAACTGAGCGACGACGTTGTCGGGCTGGACTGCGAGCCCGCAATCGACGGTACTCCAGAAATTATGCACCGTAATTTTGCCACTGGGTTGGTCGAGCGACACTTCCGCGACGCCTGCAACGTGGGTGTGCTGAAAGTCCATATATGCCAACCCCAACGCACGGCCGGAGCGCTTCTTGCTCCATTCCGCCATTTGGCACACCCGTTCCACCACCTTGCGTGCACGCGGGCCTTTGAGCAGCTCGAGCCTAAAGTCGAGCGGATCCACACGACGACTGCGCGCCAAATCGTCCATGAACGCTTCGGTCGCGAACTTGTTAGCGTTTGCTCCAATCGCGCGAAGCGGACTGGTGCGAACACCAGTCTCTTGATAACTCTGCTCAACGAGAAAATTCGGCACGTCGTAGCCGTCTACGTCGGTGCCGCTCATCAGCATGCCATCCCTACCGCCACGTTCAACGAAGCGGACAGGATCAAGATATTGCGTTAGTCGATCTGCCGCAACGCGATGATGCCAAGCGATGAGCTTGCCGGCTCCGTCGAAGCCGGCGCGCAGAAAGTTGGCAGAAAGAGAGCGAAAGCGGCCGTTGCGAACGTCATCCTCTCGCGTCCATATCGTTTTTATTGGGCGCCCTACTTCCTTGGACAGCATGACCGCATCCATGATGAAGTCAGCGTCGCGGCTGCCTCGCCGGCCAAAGCCGCCACCCAGCAAGAAATTATTCAGTTTCACCTTGTCTCGGGGGATATCGAGAAATTTGGCCGGTGTTGTCTGCGCGATAGACTGCCCCTGAGTGCCCGCCCAAATCTCGACTGAGCCGCCATCCGGCGCGACAAAGGCGACCGCATTCAGTGGCTCCATTTGCGCGTGATAGGCATAGTCCGTACGGTATTCGCCCTCGACTACGCTGGCCGCTTTCTCGAGTTCGGCACGCGCCTGCCCCCGCGCATTAAAATTGAGCGAGGGCCCCTTCACATTCCTGGCCCTCGCGGCAAAGGCGTCGAGCCCCTTGTCGCTGTCGAAGCCCCAAGCCAGGCCGGTGCGGGTCCACGTGACTGCGCCATTCAGCGCTTCGCGTGCCTTGAGGCCAGCCCAAACCGTCTCGGCCACGACGCCCACCCCGTGCGGTAGCCGAACCACGGAAACTACCCCAGGGAGCGCTTTGACCACAGCCTCATTGATCTTGTCGGGAATTGCCCCCTCGATCGGCGCGCGCAATACCACGCCGTAGAGCATGCCCGGAACTTGCACATCGATCGAGTAGGTCGCACTACCGTTCACTTTCAGAGGTAGCTCGACCCGCATGCGGTCCTTGCCGATCAGGCGAAAGTCAGCGGGCTTCTTGAGCTGATCCAACGTGATCTCGGGCGCCGTTGCGGGCACATCTGCGAACTTGGCGATATCACCATAGGTCAACCTACGACCCGATTTCTGATGCACAACCACGCTCGGTTCAGTAGCAAGCTCATCGAAAGGAACGCCCCATTTACGTGCCACATTTTCCAGCAGCACGCGACGCACCTGCGCGCCGGCGACCCGCAGCGGAGTGTAGTAAGCCTCGAGCGTGTATGATCCCGCCGTATACAGCATCCGATAGATTGGACTGCCATAGATCTCATCTACTATCGGCGCCGGTACGACGTTGACTCGGGACCAATCAGCATCAAGCTCCTCCGCAACGATCAAGGGGAGCGCCGTCATCGAGCCCTGCCCCATTTCAGCGGCAGGCGACATGATGCTTATTGTACCGTCCGGGGAAATGCTGATCCACGGACTCATGGTCTTTCCGCTTGGATCAGATGCAACAGTGACTGCGTCAGCGTTCTCTGGGAGGGCGATCGCGAACGACAATCCGGCCGCGCCGATCATAACCTGACGACGTGATAGAAGCGCTTCAGATTTCTCGATGCGCTTGTTCATGTCATGCCTCCCGCGACGCACGCTCGACCGCGCGAATGATGCGCTGATAAGTGCCGCAACGGCAAAGATTGCTGCTCATGTGCTCAACGATTTCGGAACGCGTAGGCTTAGGCTTCTGGTTCAGCAAATCGGCGGCGCTCATGATCTGTCCGGACTGACAGTAGCCGCACTGCGGTACGCTCTCAGCGAGCCACGCCTTCTGAACCGGATGGCTCGAGTCAGCTGAGAGGCCCTCAATCGTAGTAACCGTCTTGCCGGCCAACTCCGAAAGCTGCGTCTGACAAGAATACGCGCGCTTTCCATTAATATGGACCATGCAGGCGCCGCAAAGCCCGGCCCCGCAGCCAAATTTTGTGCCGGTCAGCTTGAGGCTTTCGCGGATCACCCACAGGAGCGGAGTATCGGTCGGCGCATCGACAGACACCGGTTTGCCATTGATCATAAAGCTAGTCGTCATGACTTCCTCCAAGTAGCGCCATAGAGCGCCTGCACGCATGAACTATCCGAACTTCCGCATCGATCTCGTTGGTAAAGCTCCGCGCATGCGGTTCGCCGAATCCACCAAAACACTGAAGGGTTCATGGCAGGTCGGCTGGTCAGCGATGACCGGCGAAAGGGCCTTTTCTGGTCACCGGCCACGGCTTTCGCCATCATCAGGTGGCACTGCCCAGGGTTGATCGCGCAGCAGGGTGGCTGACATGATTGTTTTGATTGTACCGACCATGGCACTAGCGCCGAGTCCATGAAGTTCGGTGCTTGTCGAACGAGAGAAACGTGATTCAGCCCAACCGCAACGGTTCGAACGCCGCCGCCTGGCGCGGCAGCCTCCAGCTTCACTTTGTTCGGCTCGTGCAACCGCCGCGTTCTGTTCGAACTCGCCCGCGCGCTCATTAGACCGCTTCTCCCAAGCCGCATTGTTACACATTGAAAAGGGTGTTTCTTGCCAAATTTGTTCGTTGGATCGCGTCGACTTGGTGGGTATTGCCAAGCACCCGCAGTTTCGAATGTCCTCGCGCACGAACGGTTGCAGCTCGCCTAATGGCGGGAAGCGCATGTTCATCGAACACCCGACGTCATCACGATCAGCTATGGCAATTGGCTAATGACCAAGAACAAGAAGACGGCGCTACTGTCAGACGTTGGGCACCGAAAACTGACGGCGCAGTCACTGCACCTTTTTGAAGCCTTCATGGCTTCGGCTTCTGAATGTTGGGCCGACAAAAACTGATTGTGAATGAACCGCGATAACTCAGCCGAGGGCCCGAACGAAGACGACCGCGTTACGTTTCAATCCGCAAACAAGGAAGTAGTGACAGGCATTCTTGACGAACGGACCGCATGGACTGGTCACCACGACTTGCTTCATGCCGTCGGCATATGCGCCGCCCGCAATAGTGCCCGCGCGTGAAGACGCGCCCCTCCGGAGACAGCCATTCCTCCCCTAGCAGATTACGGTCAGGTCAGATTACCCTAAAAATGTACATGTCCGATTTCATGTCGTCAATCAGTTTTTGGCGCTTTGGAGGGCGAGGACGGCGGCTGCCGAGGACTGGCCGGGCCTCGGGTTGGGATACGCGCCAGGCGGGCGGATGCTCAATGAATCCGGGGGTTCGCGCTATCCTGGAAAGGAAACTCTGGCGTTAATCCTCCTCCGCATTCTACCGCGATCTCGACGTCAAGGAGCGATTAGCTTTTTCGGTCATATACTAATTTTAGATTCGCCTCCAAAAAGGCGGTTTTCTCTCTCGATACCGGTGGGAGCGGATGAGGCTGCCGCCGGCTGATAGCGACGCAATTCATCTACAGCGAGGTTCTGGAGAAACGAATGTTGAATCGGTTGACTATATCGGCGCTACTGAAGATCGTGATTTTCGCCGCAGCTTTCTGCGTCGTGGTCGTATTCTCGCTCAATGCATGGGATGGCTGGCAGCGCTTACTAGTCGCAAGCCGAATTTCCGTGATCTCGGACGCTTCCGCAAACTTATTCGCGGCGATGCATAATCTCCGCACCGACCGCCTCTCCAGCAGCTATCTCAATGCCGACGCCCCTATCGATAGCGACACTGAAAAATATCTGCGGCAACTCCGCGACGCGGAAGTACCGGCGATGGCAAACGCGCTCGCTGTCCTTGAGAAGATCGATTTCGAGTCGAAGGGTATCCTGATCCCCGAATTCGACCAACTCTTCAAAACTTTGTTGTCCCAGCAACGGGAATTCTGGGAGCTTATAAGGCAACCCAAGGCGCCTCGTCGTCCAGGGCTCGCAAAAGAGTATACGGAAACGGCGAATGCGCTGCTTGCCACATTGGGGAAGTTGTCGGCTGTCCTGGCCGTCGATATCAACCACAAGGACGCCGTGATCGACCAACTGCTTGCGATAAAGCAGGTCGCCTGGTTGTTACGAAGCACGGCTGGCGAAGCTGTTTCGATTGTTACGGCTGGACTAATGGAAGGGCGTGTCACGCCAGAGCTCAAGAACAACTACATCAGATCCAACGGCGGCGTCGACGCTGCGTGGAAGGCGCTTGAATTGACGACCGCTACCATGCAGTTGCCACAAGCGATTTCCACCGCCATGACTGCGAACAAAAGCGCATATTTCGACCCAGAATTGCTCTCGCTGCGTGATCGCTTACTTATTGCCCTTGAGCAGGGCCAGAAGGCCGAACTGACGGCGACTCAGTGGAATGTCATCACTTCTGGCCGTCTGTCAACGACGGTCCGCGTTGCCGAAGCCGCCCTCGATGCCGCCAAGGAGCGCGCACGGATCCTGTATTCCGTTGCCCTTAGATCACTGGTCCTGCAGCTGTCGATCCTGGCAGGGTCAATCCTATTGAGCGTTGGCGCGATGGTGATGGTCAGGCGACGTGTGATCACCCCGTTGCATAAGATCCGCGATGCCATGTTGAAGGTCGCCGCTGGCGATCTTTCCGTTCAAACGGGCTACGCTCATCGAGGCGATGAGATCGGATCGCTCGTCGGCGCCCTGGAGACATTCAAACATCAAGCCGTCGAGAAGTTGAAGATGGAAAGCAAAGAACGCGAGCGCAATGCCGCCGCGATCGCGCGCCAGCACGCCATCGAAGCGTATGTCGGCGAATTCGAGGGCAGTGTTCGCAAATCCCTTAATGAGTTGAAGGAGGCCTCCGGCGAGATGCGGAAGACATCCGGCGACCTATCGGCCGTGTCGCGCCAGACCAACCACCGCGTTCAGGTCGCCGAAAAGGCTTCCGGCGACGCTTCCATAAGCGTCGAGAGCGTAGCTTCGGCCTCGGAGGAATTGAGCGCCTCGATCAACGATATCAGCTGGCAGGCCTCGCATGCCGCAGGTATTGCGAGTCGTGCTGTGAACCAGGCTCGGGAAACGGATGCCACGGTACAGGGGCTTGCGAAATCGGCCGACCGGATTGGTGAGGTAGTCGGTCTGATCACCAGTATCGCAGCGCAGACCAATTTGCTTGCGCTTAACGCTACTATCGAAGCTGCCAGAGCGGGGGACGCGGGGCGGGGATTTGCGGTGGTCGCCTCCGAGGTGAAGTCGCTGGCGAGCCAGACGGCAAAAGCAACCGAGGAAATTTCCGAACAGATTGCGGACATCCAGAGAGTGGCTGGCGATGCTATCAATGCGATTCAGGCGATCGGCGGTATTATCGGTGAGGTCAATGAGGTGGCAACCTCGATTGCCGCTGCGGTTCAGGAGCAAGGCGCGGCGACCGAAGAGATCACGCGAAGCACGCAATACGCGGCGCAGGGCACTAAAAACGTATTGGACAACATCTCCGGCGTAAAAGCAGACGCTGATACAGCAGCAGGTGCGGCCGAGAGCGTGAAGCTCGCTTCCGAAACGCTGGAGATACAAAGCCGCGGACTCGGCGAGCAGGTGCATAATTTCCTCGCCAAGATTCGCGCGGCATAGTCGAACTTAACGTTCGTATCATTCTGGACGGGGGCCGGCTAATTGACGGCGCAATCAGGCCGCTTCCTTAGCGCTGGCGTTCAGGTCCTCCCGCAGGTAGGGCCTGGAAGCCGCGCGCGCCGTCGCGCTTCATCATCATCCACCCGGAGTTGGTCGCGTGGGTCTCGCGTCGACGGACTCCATTTCCACCCCGGTCGTTTCCGGCGTGATTCGAAGCGCTTTGGTAAAACGCGTATTCCCGACATACCAAGCCACGAGGGCGGCCAAATCTACGGCGCCCTGTGCGCCAAACGCGTCGATCACCGCTTGAAACGTTTCGTCATCCACGCCGTCGGCACCACAAGCTTGATCAACGAATGCAAGTGCCGCCCTCTCGTCGGTCAAGAATAAATCTGAATCAACCCAGGCTTTGAGTGCTTCAATTTTTGAAAGGGGTACACCGAGTTTTACCGTCACCCGGATGTGCACACTCCATTCATATGCGCCGTCGTTCAGTTGACAAATACGCAAGATCATCAACTGCTGTAGCGGCCTGGGAATCGAGGAGTCTCCGCGGAGAGCGGTCGCATAGGCCGACTGAGCTCTTAGCATCGCGGGAGAATGGCACAATGTCTTATGTATGTTCAGGATGTCGCCGCCTCGAGCGCGGATCGCCGAAAACGCCTCATTGATCCGGTCATCTTCCGCTGTCGAGGTCCCGAGCCGAGATGAGTTCTCAGACGCAGGCATTGCACACCTCCAAACTGGGCTTGTTGCAAAAGGAATAGGGCGCGCTCGGCTTGACGCTGGCGCGGATGGGGGAGCTCCAAGGCAACCCCAGTCATCAAGCGGCTCATAGATGGCGAGCCCCTCAAGTTGCAATATGTCCGATTTTATGACGTGTCAATATTTGGCTGCGCGGTTGCGGCCGACGCCCCCGAGCACAGGCAATAACGCGCGAATCCAATCTAGCTATGTGCGATTGCGAACCGGAGCGCGGCGCGTGGCCGGAGCGACCTCCGCTTTACCGCTTTTCATTCCATCGAGAAGCAGAGCAGTCATTGTTCTCAGCTCCGCGAGTCCGGGCTCGACCAATGGCTTGTTGGTTGTATGGAGCCACCAACGCACCGACGCGAACATGAGATAGAAGATTGTGCGAGCGGCCAAGTCTACGTCGATATATGGCATGATTTCCCCCGCGTCGCGCGCCTTGGATACGATGTCTCGAAGATGGCTGACGGTTTCGAGACGAATACGACTGAACTCGCGCGCATGGGGAGACGTGGTGTGAAAAACATTCTCGCGCAGGATGGTGCGAAAAAGATCGGGTTCGGCGGCGTATGCGGCGTACACCGGGCGGAAATGAGCGACGACCGCGTCCACAAGCGATCCTTGATAGATGCCGGCTTCTCGGCAGCGTTCTATCACGGGAGGCATGAACTCATTGAATATGAGCAGCACTAACTCACGCTTGTTCTCGGCGTAAAACCCGAGGGTCCCGAGAGCTACGCGCGCTTCCTTGGCGATGTCGCGAAGCGTCGTGCCGTCGTAGCCAACCTCGGCGAACTGACGGCGCGCGGCCGCGTAGATTCGCTGAAACTTGTCGACTTTATTCTGCTCTCTAAGCCCCAACGTCTCCACATGATCCGCATTCGCGCCACGGATGCGATAAACGTCGTGAGGCTGTTCCTTGTCACGAGAGGGAGCGCGCGTGCTGGAACGCTGCGTCTTCGATTTTGCCTTTGACTTCATCTTATCCGCTGATTGCTATCTGCCGAACCCTGTATGGAAGCGTATCAGCGCTCCCGTCGAGGATCTCCACTTCCCTGCGGCAGCTTCGTACAAAAATAGCGAAATTGACAATGCTGCTTGCAGATGGAGTGCCCCAGCGACCAACGCCACTTTCGGCTTGTTCAGCAGCAAACTGACCGCAAGCAAAAATTGTACATGGTACATTTTTCTTGGTCAAGCACCGGACGCGATTCAGACTCTCCCTCCTAATAAACGATGCCGGTGTGCCGGCGGCTGGGCGGTAGAGGACCGCTCTAAATAGAGGCTCGCCGCTGATGCCGGCCGGCCTTCTTGAGGCCCACAGCCGGGGGTGCTTCGAAGCGGACAATAAATACTGGACATATATCATTTTCGGTCCTATATCATTTTTATCGCCGCGCCGCTCTTTGAGAACGCCTTTGGCCGGGGAAATTTGAGCGGCGAGCACTCGACCTTAAGTGGGCGCAAGTCGAGCGAAGACCGCCCCGCTTCGCAGACGGCACTCTGAAAAAGCGCATGGGATATTCTGAACATAGGAGGAGTTTGACGGATGACCACGAAAGAAACGGCCTCGCACCTGTCCAACCTTAATCCCAAGGTCGGCGGCCGCGAAGAAAAAGTCGACAATGCCTTTGGGTTGTGGGGGTTGGACCACTTTGCATTGACCAGCCAGAACGTAGCTCTCATGGAGCGTTTCGTGCGCGAGTTTATGGGAGGCGAACCCTATTATTACGCAGGCTTCGATGAGACGGACAAGAAGATGGGCCGTAAGCCCCACCTCTTCCTACGGATCGGTCACTCGCTTCTGCAATGTACGGAAGAAGCAGGCCCGTCTACGCCGCAGCCCGACGACCCCAACATATCCCCGCATTATGGCTTCAGGACCTCGGTAGCAGGACTTGATATGAACATCGCGCGTCTGAAGAAGGAAGGCATCCCCTTCTTCGGGCCGATGAGCCACCGTGATATCGATATTGTTTCCGTGTACTTCAAATCACCGGAGGGCCACAAGTTCGAGATCTGCACTTGGGAGGGGTACCCCGAGGACAAAGCAAGGATGATGGGAGCCCCGGGTGTCGGCTTCATTCCGTGGAAAGACTTGAACCATAACTGGCCACATACCCGGAGCTGATTCAGATCCGGATGGGTCGACACGAGGCCGCGGGACGGTGTGAACGGTTGGCGGCCTCGCATTCGCGGAGGGGCATGTGATGCCGCTTCGCGCATGCGGCGGTCTGAAGCCGCCGATCCGCAATGCAGATCTAATCCTGTTTCTACCGGTTCCAGGGATTGGTCATAAGCGGAGCAAGGGCGCGATTCATCAACTAGGTTCCCGACATGGCCCTCACACAAAGAGCTCAGACCACTCGAGCCAGGAGTAGCGACCTGGCCACTTACAATGACGACAAGGTGGGAAGACTGAGGATGTCGGTTGCCAACCTAGATGCGATCGACAAAAAGATCATTAGGGCCCTTCAATGCGACGGCAAGATCACGATTGGAGACCTAGCCGAAAAGGTTGGCCTGTCCGGGTCTCCGTGTGCCCGCAGAGTGCGGCAGCTTGAGGACAGCGGCATCATCAAAGGCTATGCCGCCATCATTGACCAGGAAAAGGTCGGATTGCCGGTCAGCGCCTTCGCATCCGTCAAACTCGAACGTCAGACCGAGGAGCACGTCGACCGCTTTGCAGCAGCCGTGATGAGTTGGCCGGAAGTTATCGATTGCTACCTGATGACAGGGCAGCGCGACTTTTTGCTACGAATAGTCGCCAGCGATCTAAGGGCCTACGAGCGCTTTTTGAGGGAGAAGCTGGCGCGCCTTGAAGGCATAGCCTCAATTGAGACCAGCTTCGCTTTGGTACAAACGAAACGTTCTGAGGCACTGCCAGTCCCCTAAGCATCGTTGCTAAAGACGGCCCGATGCTCCGCTTTCTCTCGGACCGATACGGGCTCCGATAGAAATTGCATATCGAAAAGGATGACCAGATTGAGTTTCGTGTTCGACCCCATTCCGACCTCAAGCGCAGCCGTCCATGGACAAGCCACACGCTTTCCCGTTCGCCGAATCTTCTGCGTCGGCCGAAACTACGAGGCCCACGCCCGCGAGATGGGCAAGGACCCCTCGCGCGAAGCACCGTTCTTCTTTACCAAGCCTGCGGATGCAGTGGTGGACGACGGGGCCATTGTGCCCTACCCGCCGCTGACGAAGGACTTCCAGCATGAGGCCGAACTTGTCGTCGCGATCGGGCGACCCGGGTTCAACGTGCCGGAAGAAAGTGCCTGGGACTTAATCTGGGGCTACGCGATCGGCAACGATCTGACCCGCCGAGACTTGCAATTGGAGGCGCGTGATAAGGGTCGGCCCTGGGACTGGGGCAAGGCATTCGACAAGTCGGCCGTATGCGGTCCAATCCACCCGGCTGCAGGGGTCGGTCGGCTCGCCTCTGGTGGGATCAGGTTATCCGTCAACGGAACTGTTCGTCAAAGCGCCAACCTTTCCGAGCTCATCTGGTCAGTACCGGAGATCATCTCGATTCTCTCTCGTGCTGTACGCTTGGTGCCGGGCGACCTCGTCTATACCGGTACCCCCGCAGGCGTCGGCGCATTGGTGCCCGGAGACGTCTGCGTCGTCGAGATCGAAGGATTGGGCGCGCTCACCACTACCATTGCAGAGCCGGTTGGATGAGCTGACTTTCCCTCCCCGCTGCATCCAATGATTCGAGGTAGTTGCGAAGCCCGCAGCGATTTGCCCGACTGCCCTGCAGGGCAGTCTGAAATCCGGACGGGCGAGTTATCGGATGAGCAGAGCGGAGGTGAAGGACAAATCAGCGAGCCAATTGTTGCGGAAGCGGACACGAAGATGGCCTTGGCCGACACATGACTTGACGCCGGTTGGGTCCGCTGCGGCTATCGTCCCCTGCCCCGACATGCCCCTCTAACCCGCGCTACCATCACCATACGACGACAAGGCCAGGAACATGAAGGATCAAGATCACAGTAACATGATGAAGCCGGAGGACACTCCGGAGCTACGTCAACTGTATTCGGAGCTCGAAGCCGAATATCTCAAACCGCTGTGGACGCAAATCGACGACCTCATGCCGGTCGTGCCTGCTCCCAAGGCGGTGCCTCACATATGGAAGTGGTCGCGGCTACTCCCGCTTGCGCAACGCTCAGGTGAACTCGTTCCAGTCGGACGGGGGGGCGAGCGGCGCGCCATCGGACTTGCCAATCCAGGCCTTGGTGGCAGAGCCTACATCAGTCCAACGCTCTGGGCGGCGATCCAATATCTTGGTCCGCACGAGACCGCGCCAGAACACCGCCATGCTCAAAATGCCTTCCGGTTCGTCGTAGATGGAGAAGGCGTATGGACCGTCGTAAACGGCGACCCGGTACGCATGAGCCGAGGCGACCTTCTGCTGACCCCCGGCTGGCATTTTCACGGCCACCACAATGACACGGACGCTCCGATGGCATGGATCGACGGTCTCGACATTCCGTTCTCCTACCAGAACGATGTCGGCTTTTTTGAGTTCGGATCCGATCGCGTGACTGATTACGCAACACCGCGCCTTTCGCGCGGAGAGCGTCTCTGGTCTTATCCGGGCCTGCGGCCGCTCTCGCAGCTGAAGGACACCGTCAGTTCGCCTCTCGGTGCGTACCGATGGGAGTTCACCGACCGCGCACTGGCTGAGCAACTGATTCTCGAGGACGAGGGGCAGCCGGCAACGGTGGAGCAAGGGCACGCAGCGATTCGCTATGTCAATCCGACTACCGGCGGTGATGTTATGCCAACAATCCGCGCCGAGTTTCACCGCATTCGAGCCGGAACGTCCACGCCGCCACGACGCGAGGTCGGATCGTCGGTGTTCCAGGTCTTCGAAGGATCAGGCACGGTTTCTCTCAATTGCGCCAGGACAAGTCTGGAAAAGGGGGACCTCTTCGTCGTGCCCTCCTGGGTCGGCTGGTCCCTTGAGGCTGAGACGCAGTTCGATCTCTTTCGGTTCTCGGATGCGCCTATAATGGAGCGTCTGCACTTCGCCAGGACTCAAATTGACTAGTCCGAGCGCCGGCCCCTTGGGTCTAATCCCAGCGTGCCTGAAGGTGCAGGGAAGCCGGCACGACAATCCCGTGGGCACCAAAGATGAGGATGTCCAGTCGCGTGGAAGAGGAGGCCTGGATGCGATTGCGTGAGCGGCTCGGTTCGGACTCTCGACACGACTGTCCGGCCGCGCCCGCGCGAGATCTTTTGTGGGCGCGCCAAGGGACGGCATACTTTGCTCGAAAGTTGAACGAACTCTCCGACAGCGCTCTGGACGCGCCCTCTCTCATTCCGTGCTGGACCCGTCGCCATGTCGTTGCTCACATTGGCTATCAGGCCCGCAGCCTTGCGCGACTCGCCGAAGCAGCACGCAAGGGAATGGCCAAAGAGGTCCTGGTAGAACCTGAACACCAGAACGAGAACGTCGAGTTCGGCGCGACCCTTCCCGCACATGCGTTGCGCTATCTATTCCAGCACTCGGCGGTGCATCTCAATGTTGAATGGCGGGATCTGAGCGATTCCCAGTGGCAGACCAGCGTGTTGTCCCTGAAGGGTGATCTTGTGCCGCTTTCGAGAACGCCATGGTCTCGAGCAACAGAGATTTGGAGGCGCGCCATCGACCTCGATAACGGCGGTTCACTATACGATCTTCCTTCCGGACTGCGCGATGAGGCGCAGACCTAGTGTAACGCTCGAAATACGCTTCAACTTTCGCGGCAGGAAACGGATTTCGGCCCGCATAATTGATATCAGCCCGTAGCGCTCGGAAGGTTAAGCAGGGTCTCCGCGTTGCCATGGGCAATACACTGCCTGTCCGACGCGCTAACAGGAAGGTTATTAAGGAACGACCTCCCCTCCTCCATCGTCCCGTAGGGGTAGTCCGCAGAGAACATGATTCGCTGCACGCCGACTTCGAGCAACACATTGAGAAATGTCGGCATGAAGTTGAACCCGCCAAACGTATAGTGCAGGTTTTGGCGAAGATAGTCGGCGACTGGCCGTCTAAGTTTTGTCATTTGCACGGGAAAGGACCGGTTCAGCCGCTCGATCATGAAGGGTATTCCCTCGCCGAGATGGCCAATCACTACCTGGAGCGCCGGATAACGGTCGAACACACCGCCGAGAACCAGCCGGAGAACGTGGGTGGCGGTCTCAATGTGCCAACCCCAGGCCTTCCCTGCGAACACGCTCGAGATTGCCGGAGGGAAGCCGCCGTACAGCGCGTTGATGACCGGCTCCGGCGGCAGCGTCGGATGGAGGTAGATCGGAACGCTGAGGCTCTCGGCGCAGGCAAGAACCGGACTGAAATAGGGATCATCGAGGTAGCGGCCACGAGCGTGGCCGTTGACATTGGCACCTTTGAAACCAAGTTCGAGAACGCAACGCTTGAGCTCGATTACAGCCTGGTCCGGGGACTGGATCGGTAACGAAGCAAAGCCCGCCAGACGGGTAGGATGAGCCTTGATTGCGGCTGCGAGGTAATCGTTTGCGTCACGCGCGCATGCGATTGCTTCCGAAGCATCGGCTTGCTCGACCCCGGGAGAATTAAGAGAGAGGACCTGCATGTCAATGCCGGCAGCATCCATCTCGGCGATCCGCGCGTCCCCGATATTCATCAACCTATCGAAAAGCTTGCCTCCGCCCGGGGCTTGGCGCATCCGTTCTGCGCTGGCCTTGCCAAGGCCGGATACGAATGTCGGCGTAACGAAGTGTTCTTCAATTGCAATGACGCGCATTCCGCCCCTCCCAGGTTTGAGAATTTAAAGCAACAATCTAATCGCGCGTGCGCCCCCGTAGTAGCCATAAGCCTAAAGTGGCAGCCCGCTGGCCCAACACGGCTGCGCCCTCAAGATCATCCGCGCTTGGTCTCACCCGAGTGCCGGCCGGCTTCGTCGTAGCGGTCGCGCCGTAGGGTGCGGCAACGAAACTGAAAATGGGATCGCTGTAGCCGGGGGTAACTACGATCATGCCGAGATGCATCATGCTAGTCAGAATACCCATCAGCGTCATCTCATGACCTCCGTGTATCGTGGAAGCCGACGTAAATGCTGAACCGATCTTGTCTCGAAGATCTCCCCGTTGCCAGTTCTCGCCGAGGCGGTCGATGAACCGCTTCATCTCGGCCGACATTGAGCCAATGCGCGTGGGCGCTCCCATCAACACGACGTCAAATGCGCTTAGATCGTCTGGCTGCGCCACAGGGAACTGTTGGATCTCCGCGAAGGCGGTCCCGGTATGTCGGTGCGCGAGCAATTCCGCTTCATCCGTAAGTTCCGGGACGCGATATACCTTCGCGGTAGTGCCCTGAACTCGCCTAGCCCCATCGGCGAGGGCCTGTGCGATGCGCACAGTATTCCCACTGCGGGAGTGAAACAAGACGATCACCTTTACGCCAATGTCGCTCGGCATTTCAACCTCTCATCGGACCGCATTGCGGGAGGTCCTACAGTCGCCAGAAAACCGCGATGGAAGGGACGGTTGCAGGTCGCTCGTATTTGTTGTTCGGCAGCTTTTCGATCAGAGTCCCACTGGACGAAGTCGCCGCCCGGGCACTCCTATGGGCCCGTGCCCGTTGAGCTCATGCCCGCCCGACCAGGCTATTCGAGACCTGCCCCACGCTTCCCGCACTAAGCAAGCGCAGAGCCGGAGAACAACATTCCTCCAGCTCGGAGGCCTTCCCAGATCGACTATCACTCGCGCTTCATCGCTGCCTCGACTAGGCTCAGATCCATGGTGTCCGATAGATTGATAGGGTCCTTGATAATCTCCAGCTTCTCCATCAGGTCCAGATTGGCTTGCATCGCCGCCACGTTCGGCATCATGTTGGGGTCGCGATAAAAGTCCGCCTTAGTGAAGAGCCAGTCCTGCCAAGACGCTTCGGGCATTTTCGTCACCTTCGCCGCGATCTTTACGACTTCAGCGTGATTGGCAGGATCCGAAAACCAATGTGCGACCCGCCGCATGTCGGCGAGAAAGTCGATCAGCGCCGCGCGGTTCTTCTCTATGAAGGTCTTCTTCGCTACCCACACGATGGCCTGACATTCTCCCACAGCATCTGCAGCTGTGAACAGAACCCTATTGCCCTCCCTGACCCCTCGTTGTGCCGAAAATGGACGGGTCACGGCGATCAAGTCGACCTTCCCGCTTTTTAGCATCGCGCCCATTGTCGGAGCGGCGGCCTCGACGATGTTCACGTCCTTGCGTTCGTCGATGTTGTTCTTGCGCAGCATGGCAACAAGAAGCATGTAGTTGGCACTACCGCGCGCGCTTACGGCGATGGTCTTACCCTTGAGGTCGGGCACGGTACGAATGCTGCCGCTATCGCGTACGAGGAACTCAGTCGAATAATAGTCGGGTATGCCGTCCTCTAGCTCGCCGGCGATGATGCTGACATCCTTCACCCCGTTTTCGTAGGCGACGGCGAAGCCAGTGGTCGAAATGTCCGCGATGTTGAGATCGCCGGAAGCAAGGCCCTGTAGAGCCTCGGAGGTTCCGCGGAAACGCGTAACCTCCAGATTGTAGGTCTTGCCGTTGTTCAGCATCAGGTCCTTCTTCTCGAGTACGATCGAACCCCAGTTGGTGACCGGGACAACCCAGGACAACTTGATTGCCGCGGGTTGCGCACCAGCGGAGGCATCCATCGACAGTACCAAGCCTGCTACGGCTGCGACTCTTGCGAGCAGCATCATTGTTCTATCCTCCCGTTGATTGCCGCCTTCAGGCGACGATTGTCCTTGCGCGCCGGATGCGGATCTGGTCACACCGTCGTCGGTGCGGCTGCTTCCTGATGCCAACGCAGCAGCCGCTGCCGCAGCGTCCCCAGGATTTTGATCAGAAGGAAGCCGAGCACGGCGACCTCAACGATGCCCGCGAAGACTGCTCTGGAATTTGAGTAGCGAGACGCGTTCATCATGTCCGCTCCGAGCCCGGCCCCGCCGGTAAGCATCTCAGCGACGATACATATGATCAGCGAGAGCGGCAAAGCTACCTGTAGCCCTGTCAGTACTTGCGGAAGGGCCGCCGGCAGCAACACATCCCAGACCAGTTCGGTATCGTTTGCTCCCATGCTCTTTGCAGACCAGATCAGATCTCGCTGAACTACCGTAGCAGCGGCGATCGTGGCGGTGAGCACCGGAAGGATTGCATCGATGATGATCATGGAGAGCTTCGTCGCATCACCGAAACCCAACCACAACACGATGATCGGCAAAAAGACGATCTTCGGAATGGGAAATGCGATCGAGATGATAGGGTCAAAAAACCACCGAACAGCCCGACTGCGAACAATCAACACGCCTAGGAAGATGCCAATAGCGCTGGCGATCGAAAAACCCACCATTGTACGGTAGAGGGTGAGCCACAGGCTGCGCCAGAGTTCGCCTGATATGGCGCTTTCGTAGATGGTTGCGACCACCGAGCTGAACGACGGCAATTGAAAAGGCGTGACCAATCCGCTCCTGGCGAACAGTTCCCAGGAGATCGCGAGCGCCACCAACGCGATCGAATTGCGCCCGATGTTCGCGACGCTTGTCATCACGACGATGAACCCGATCGAGTCCTGCCGAGGCGAGGATCCCTGAATGCGCGCTACTCGCGCCATAGTAGAAGCCTCCGCGTGAACATCTGATACATGCGATCGAAACCAAAGCCCAGAAGCGCGACCGTAACGATAACCGCATACATCGGAGCGTAAGAGCCCGCGGCCCCATAGAAGCCGATCAGGTAGCCAAGCCCGTCGCGGCCAGAGATCAGCTCGCCGGCCACCAGCAGCACGAATGAGAGCGCCAATGCCGTGCGGACTCCGTTGAGAAGCTCGGGCAGCGCGCTGGGAGCGACGACGTCGAACAAGACACCGAGCCTCGATGATCCCATGCTGCGCGCGGACCAGACGAGCACCGCATCGCTAGATCGTGCGCCGTTGTAGGCACCGATGGTGATTGGGAGCATGCACCCGAGAAAGACAAGCAGCACCTTCGATGCATCACCAAATCCGAGCCAGATGGAAGTAACCGGAATAAGGGCCGATTTGGGCACCGGATAGAAGATCTGCACAAGTGGATTGATGATTGCATTCAGCCCACGCGACCACGCCATCAGAATGCCGAGACTGCCGCCGAACGCAATCGCGAGGGCAAGTCCTGATCCCGCTCGCTCAAGTGAGGCAAAAGCATTGGAAGGCAGCTCACCATCGCGGACCAGCTCGATGAGTGACACGATTACCGTGCTCAACGGTGGGAGGATGTCGGTCGAGACCAAGCCCGCACGCGAGACTCCCTCCCATATCAAGGCGATTACAAGCAGCGGAGCGTAGTAGACGATGGTCCGTTTCATCGACCGGCAGCTTCCTGAGCCAGCCTGGCTTCGGCTCGGACCAGTTCCTGAAGCTCGTCGACTTTCGCCACGAATTCGGCGCTTCGCACGAACGAAGGATCGGACCGGTCGAAATTACAGGGAACGATGGTTTTGATCCGGCCGGGGCGAGCCGACATGACGACCACGCGCTGCGAGAGATAAGCAGCCTCCTGCACGTCGTGGGTCACGAAGATAACCGTCTTAGGAGACCGCCGCCATATACCCAGCAACTCATCCTGCATCAGGCTGCGCGTCTGAGCGTCGAGCGCCCCGAACGGCTCGTCCATCAGAAGAATTTTGGGATCGATCGCGAGCGTACGCGCGATCGCGGCTCGCTGCTTCATACCGCCCGACAGCTGCGAGGGAAAACTGTCCTCGAAGCCATTGAGGCCGACCAACCTAATGAATTCGCGAGCTCTGCTCTCGGCGTCGGCCTTCGACATTCCCTGCTTTCGCAGCCCGTAGGTGACGTTTTGCAATACCGTGCGCCAAGGGAACAGCGCAAAGCTCTGGAAGACTACGCCTCTGTCCGGCCCAGGTCCTCTAATGTCGCTGCCGTCGACGGAAATGCTCCCTTCGACGACGGGCAGGAAACCGCCGATCAGGTAGAGCAAGGTGGATTTTCCGCAACCGGAAGGTCCTAGCAGGGAGATGAACTCACCGGCCCTGATGCTGAGGGACACGTCCTGGAGCGCAACGACAGGCCGCTTATTTGCCGGCACATAGACGTGCTTGAGATTCTTCACCTCGACGGTGGAGAGCACGGTATTGGCGGAGGCCGGCAGGCCTTCGGACGGCAAGCCGCTCCCAACGCGCGTATCGAGCATGCTTACACCACTTTCTTAAGGAAACTCGGCTCGCCGCAGCGGCCGCTGAACTCGCGAGCCCATACATCAGAACAAGTCTGGCAAGACCCACGCCGAGCGAATCTCTTAGGCATAGGCATTGCTCACCTCCAAAACTGGGCCCGCTGCAAACGCGATGAAGCCTAGGCGATCTGAGCCAACTCGAGAGGCGTATTGACCAGCACCTCGGCCTCTTTGTCGCGAACAACCATGAAATCTGCCAGCATCACCCCGACATCGACCTTCCAGTTTGAGTCGTGCAGGTTGATGTTGTTCCCAAAGGCCATCCCAACTTCGAGCTCCATATCGTCGACCCGCGCACCGTTGATTGCATCAACGCCGTACCCGCTTGGGTAGACCACGCTGGGGTGTTCGGGCGACGCCGTTCCCATGGCGTGGAAACCGAGTTCGACCCAGTCTAGTCCTGCCGCCTCGGCCGGCTTGCGGATCATTGCAACGGCTTCACGAATGGTCCGGCCTCGCGTCAATGCGGTTTTACTAACCTGCAGACACTCGACTGCGACATCCCAGATGCGAAGCAATTGCTTCGGCGCCTGGCGGCCGAGATACACCGTGTATTCGGTATGGCAGCGATAGCCGCCGTACTTGGTGTGGAGTTCCGATATGATGATATCGCCCGAAGCCAACGGGCGCATGGTCGGCGCAATCGGCTGATCCGACCCATGCAGGGTGTGCCATAGTTCGTTCGCGGGGTGCTCGACGGGGCCGGCCGCCCACAGATTGAAGATGTTGGGTTCGGCGCCGTTCGCGATCTGCGTCTTGATCATCTCTGCAAACACAACCGCCTCAGGTACTCCCGGGCGAGCGGTAGCGATCAGAGCGTCTACGGCCTTGCGGGCGATACCACCCGCCTTGCGTAGCATGCCAATCTCCTCTTCGCTCTTGACGACGCGCATCTCCTCGATGAGCCAGCCGGCGTCAACAAAGGTCGCACCCGGTAGGGACGACTTGAGAGCCTCGACCTCTCGGTGCAGCAAGGTCGGGGTACGCTGAATGGTCGACGAAAAGCCCACCAGCCCAATTCGCGCGCGCTCAAGACGGCGACCGCGCAACTCGTCGACGATCCCCGATATTCCGGCGCGCCCGCGAACGTCGGAAACCCAATCCTGGATCGCCGCGAAGGGATTGAACGGCCGGTTCATGTGAATGATGCCGGTCCAGACAACCGGATCACCTACGGCTGGGAAGAGAGCATCGCCCCCGATCTGCGCATCCAGCTGAAACATGTACCTGAGGTTTGCCATGCCCATGCCGAAGTAAATGTCGTTGCCGAGAAAGACCAGGGCGTCCAGCTCGGCAAACATCATCCTGCTCCTGGCCTGGGCCCATCGCCTATCCCGCTCGGCGATGCTGAGATGCGGTACATACTGCTTGAGCGCACTTGTCGGTACTGCATCCGAAGGAATTGCGCGCGCAGTTGGCATGAACGCCGGCATCGACATGGGGAGCCTCTCAACAAAATAGGAAGTCGGCGCCGCATCCGATGCCACGATGGACCCGGATGCCGCGAAATTGTAATATGTCCGATTTTGATATATGTCAAGAATAACGCGCGGCGGCAAAGCGTCGGCGCGCGTGCGAGAGCAACAACAGAAAGCTCCGAAGTTCGTAGGGAAGCGCGGCTGGCGCCGGATCTCGACGAAACCATCGATCAAAGGATGGGAACCGTTCTCAGGATTGATCGTGGCGCGATCAATCCCCGGCGTCCATCGATACGCATTTGTCGCGCGCATATTGCAGACGCTACGCGGTACCGAATACGGTAGTCGCATCGCTATAGTCATCGCGTTACGAGCGTTGCTGTGGAGCGCGTTCGAGAACAGTGAACAGCCTTGCAAGCAGTCGCTACGAGCACGCTCGCGAAATTCGAACGCGCGTGGTTCAGACGGTGAAACCGGCCAGCGCGTGGACGCTGGCCTGAAGCCGCTCAGCCAAGCGACACCGTTCGCGGGCCCTGTACAGATAAGTGCTGATCGCTGCCCGGAGCCCTGCCGGATCGTCGAACTCGATCTCGACCGCGAAAGGCATGGCCTGGTCGTACAGATTGCTGCCGAGCAGTCGCGCAAGATCCTTTTCCGTGGTCACAAGCGTGAGCTGCTCGCGCTTCGCCCTGGCGGAGAGCGCTTCAATATCGGCCTTGGAGAACATGTGATGGTCTGTGAAGCGATGCGTGCATGCGACCTCGATGCCGTTCGACCGTAGGATTCGGAAGAAGCGCTCGGGATCCCCGATGCCGGCAAATGCCAGGACCCGCTTGCCGACCAGCTTGGCAACCGTGGCGGAGTCAGGCTTCAGACGCGCGCGCAGGACCGGCTTGTCGCGCATCGCGATCTCAGCCGCCACATAGTCCGCGGCATGACCATCGCCTATCAGGACCAACGCATCAGTTCGCGCGATCTGCGGTTTCAGCGGCCCGCGAAGCGGACCCGCCGGAAACACCTGGCCGTTGCCAAGGCCACGTTCGCTGTCGATCACAATTAGCGCGGCATCTTTCATGATGCGCGGGTCCTGAAAGCCGTCGTCGAGTAAAATGGCGGTCGCGCCCTGAGACTTGGCGAGCGCGACGCCGCCGAGACGGTTTCGCGCCACCGCGACTGGCAGTTCATTCACCATCATCAGCGGCTCATCGCCGACATCGGAGGCGTTGTGATGCTGGCGATCGACCATTACTGGGCCCCTTAGCCGGCCACGGTAACCGCGGCTCACCACAGCTGGGCTCTCGCCGAGCTCACGCAAGAGGCTTGTCAATGCGAGCACGGTCGGGGTCTTGCCTGCGCCGCCGGCGTGGTAATTCCCGACGCAGATCACGGGGATGCAAGGTTCGAGGCCCTCACGCGCCATACGCCGGGCGGCGATTGCGCCATATAGCCCTCCTAACGGGCGGAGCAAATACGACAACGGCGAGCGTGGCTGGTACCAGAAGGCAGGCTCATGCATTGTTGGCTCCCATGTCGATCTGAAGGCGCAGCGGACAGAGCTCAAGCGCGGGCGATGTCGGACTCAACGCGAGTCGCGCGACCGTGGCTTGAACCCGATCTAGAGATCGAAATCCCGAAAGAAAGAACGAGCGAGATCAAATTGCAATATGTCCGAATTTGTCATATGTCAAAAATAGCCCACGCTGGCCGTGGCCGCTTAGGCTGGGCCTTGCGGAACAGATGAAACCAGCGGCGAGCCCCTGCTTCATATTGGAGCAGTACCGAACTTATGAAGACGCGCCTTCCTTCGGTCCGGAGCAAAATTGGACATCGTCGTCCGCAATTTCTCGAGAAGAACTCGTGGCGAGACGCAGCTGGCGGGACGCATTCGAAAATGGAGGAGCCGATGGCGTCTAACGCAGCCAGCGGGCCAGTCGTTGCACTCGATTCTGGTAAGGTCCGTGGGATTTCACAGGAAGGGACCGAGGTATTCAGGGGGATACCCTATGCAGCGCCGCCCCTGGGGCCATTGCGCTGGCGGCCACCGCAAGCCGCGATCTCTTGGCAGGGCATTCGCACCGCCGACGAGTTTGGCCCAGCATGCTTTCAATCGGACGTTCCATTCACGCCACCCGTGAACGGAACAAGCGAGGACTGCCTTACTATCAACGTGTGGCGCCCCTACGGATCCCAGAGGACCAAGCGTCCAGTGATGGTGTTTATTCCCGGAGGCGGCTTCTTCAATGGAGGGAGTGGCACCCTGCTTTACGACGGCACGCCATTCGCGAACGCGGGGATTCTTTTCGTGTCCTTCAACTACCGGCTCGGTCGCTTCGGATTCTTCGCCCATCCCTCACTGACGCAAGCGCACACCAACGAGCCGCTCGGAAACTACGGTTTCATGGACCAAATTGCGGCGCTTCGCTGGGTGAAGCGCAATATCTCAGCATTTGGTGGAGATCCCGAGAACGTCACGATCTGCGGCGAGTCGGCCGGCGCGCGCAGCGTTGCGGCAATGCTGATAGCCCCCCAAGCCAGAGGGCTCTTTCAGAAAGCCATCTTGCAATCGTCGACGCACGGAATGCATCGAGAGCCCCCGCTGCATCATCAGGCGGGAGTGGCGCGTACGGGCGAATCGCTGGGCGAGGCTTTTTTAGAACACTTTCGATTGGGGCAACTCGATGCAGCAGGCCTACGGGCCTTACCCGGCGAGACGATCGTCAGCGGGCTCGGACAAAACTCGCCCCAGCGCACAACATTCGCTGGCCCCATGATCGACGGGAAGATCATGACTGACTCGTTCGGGCGCGCTTTCGAGAAAGGGGCGTTCAGCCCTGTTCCGATCATCGTTGGCACGACTGATTACGAAGCACGGGTATTTCTTGGAGGCATCGATTTAGAGGGACTTCTTGGCAGTTTGGGCGCCAATCGTGAGCCGCTGCTCCGAGCTTTCGAATCGCTATACCCCGAGCCGGAGCGAGCCGCGCGCCTGTTGACCGAGGCGCTCTACTACGAACCAACTCGCGCGGTCGCCCGCTCTTTCGCGAAACTGAGACAGCCCGTCTATTCATACCGCTTTTCGTATAGGGCATATGCCCTTCGTGCCAAGATTGCCGGAGCTCTACATGCTTCCGAGCTGCCCTTTATGCTCGACAACCTGTCGCAAACTCCTGCGACATCAATGGGAGCAGACTGGACGAGTACCCTCTTCAACGAGCCTCTAACTTTCACGGATGACGACCGGAAGATGGCAAAGGCCATGAACGGATATTGGATCAATTTCGTGAAGACAGGCGATCCTAACGGCTGTGGTTTGCCACAATGGACAGCTAGTTCGACTGAACCTAACGCCATCATGAACTTCAACGAGTCGGGCGCGATAACCGAATCTGACCGCACGACTGCGCGGCTCGACATGTTCGAATTTGCTAATCGCGCTCATCGGACCTAGCGCGTCCAAGCACCTGCTTAACCAGCTCATGGCGCTATTACTAGAGAGCCAAGATATGTCGCAGTTCCAAGAGCGAACACTGCCGTATCGATTGCCGCCATCACGCGCCATTCAGCAGGACGTCAATTCGGCGGTTTGTGGCTCATTTCGCCAATCGCGCGATATATTCAGCGCGTTAGGCGCACAACCTGCGCGTAAACGGCCGGAAAACGACAAACATTCGCTTGGCCTACAATATATCCTCTTGGCACCTGCAACGCCGAATTAGGTCTGCAATTTCGGAATCTGCACGCGGACCATATCGCGGCGTCTTTGAGATAGTGTCGACGGCAATAATAGACCCATTTCATACAGGTGTGATCCCTGCAACGAAGTCCTTCGGCAAACATAGAGAGATGGTGCGATGAGCGTTCAAGACCTTCCTTCCTCGCGCAGAACGTTCCTTGGGGGCGTCGGCCTCGTCATTGGCTTTGCCGTGATGCCGAAGGGCATGGCCCGCGCCGCACTTTTAGACGCTCTTCCAGGCGGCCCGGCCGGACATTCTTCCATGAATTCCTTCGTCAAGGTGGGACCGGACAGCACGATTACTATCCTCTCAAAACATCTCGAATGGGGTCAGGGAATCCATTCAGGTTTGGCCGCTCTCGTTGCCGAGGAACTCGACGCCGACTGGTCGCAGATTAGGGTCGTTCATTCACCTATCGATGACAAGGTCTACGCCAATCTCATACTGGTCAGTCGGAACATATTCCTGCAGGGGACTTTTGGTTCTTCCGGCATAGCCAACTCGTATGAGCAATATCGTAAAGCCGGCGCCACGGCCCGCGCCATGTTGGTGGCTGCAGCGGCGCAGGAGTGGAGCGTACCGGCGGCCGAAATTACTGTTTCGAAGGGCGTGATCGGGCACTCCGCCTCCGGAAGGAAGGGCGACTTCGGCGCATTCGCGGAGCGAGCGGCAAAGCAGACCCCGCCAGCCGATCCAGTGCTGAAGGATGCTAGGAATTTCCGGTTGATTGGCCGGGAGCTTCCGCGGCTGGACATCCCTGACAAAACGACGGGCAAAGCGGTGTTCACCTTGGATCTCGAAGCCGAGAACATGGTGGTGGCATTGGTCAAGCACCCCGATCAATTCGGCGCCAGCGTGCGGTCGTTCGATGATTCAGAAGCGCGTAAGGTTCCGGGCGTGGTCGATGTGAAGGCGGTTTCCACAGGCGTTGCGGTTTATGCGACCGATACCTACACGGCTATCAAGGCGCGCGACCTGCTCAAGGTCGAATGGAATCTGTCGAAGGCGGAGACGCGGAGCTCCCAACAATTGGCGGCCGCCTATGCCGAGAAACTGGGAGAAGCAGGTATAGTCGCCGTCAAAACGGGCGATGTCGACAGAGTGTTGGCGGACAAAAGCGTCCGAACGCACGAGTCCCGCATTCTTTTTCCTTTCCTAGCGCACGCACCAATGGAGCCGATGGACGAGCTGTTCGTGCCGCGGGACGATGGTAGGCTCGACATATTCTGCGGCTCGCAAATGCCTGGCGTCGATTTGAAGGCGGCGGCCAAAGTGCTCGGGCTCGATCCTTCCAAGATCCGCCTCAACGCTCAGCTCACCGGGGGCGGATTTGGTCGCCGAACTACCTTCGGTGGCCCCGGCATGAGCCACGCCGCAGAGGTGTTCAAAGCGGCTGGAGGAAACCGGCCCGTCAAGCACTTCCACACCCGTGAAGACGACATCCGTGGAGGTTTTTATCGGCCGATGTTCCTCCATAACTTGCGGGGCGCCATTGACAGCAAGGGCATGATCGTCGGCTGGGATCATGCGATTGTCGGCCAGCGTCTCACTCCTGGCGAAGATGTTGAGCACTTCATGGTAGAAGGCGCCGACGATCTGCCCTATGCCATCCCGAATCTGAGAGTAAAGGCCCACAATGTTGTCCTGGCCGTTCCGCCCATGTTCTGGCGTTCGGTCGGACACACACACACCGGCTTTGCTGTCGAGACGTTTGTGGATGAGATGTTGCAGATGGCAGGCAAGGATGCCGTGCAGGGCCGCCTCGCACACCTTGCCGATGAGCGTGACAAAGGCGTGCTGCGGCGCGCAGCGGAAATGGCAAACTGGGGCAAGCGCCTCCCAGAAGGCCATCAGATGGGCGTTGCAGTGGTCAAGTCCTTCGGTACCCACGTCGCGGAGGTTGCCCAAGTGTCGCGTAATTCTGACGGCACCCCCCGCGTGCACAAAGTCTGGTGTGCAGTCGATTGCGGCGTTGTCGTCAACCCGAATTCGGTTAGAGCTCAGATGGAAGGTGGTATCGCGTTTGGACTGGGCGCGGTCCTGTTCGGTGAGATCGCACTGGCGGACGGCGGCAGTGTTCTACAGTCGAACTTCAATGACTATCGCGTGTTGCGCATCAATGAGATGCCCGAGGTAGAAGTGTCGATAGTCAATTCCGGCGAGAAGCCAACCGGCGCAGGCGAACCTGGCGTGCCACCGGTCGGCCCCGCCGTCGCGAACGCTTGGCGGAAGCTGACCGGCAAACACGTCCAGCGACTTCCGATCGTAGAGGCTTAAGCGCTAGCAGCGAAAGGCCCTGGCGGGCTGGTGCCGTCAACCTGAACATCAGCCCGACGTATTGCCGCCATGGCCAGTGAGCACGCCACAACACCGGAGATAGAGCTAGTCTCGCTCCTCGCAAGGAATTCATCGCACGACCACGTCATTCGGCCTCTCATATCGGCCACGCATCGACGGAACCCTTCGAGCAGAGGCTTCCTGTTTGAAAGACAATAATGTGAAAGATGAAAAGGTGATGTTTTCGGAGCGCAGCCATGCGGATAATCGACTGGTGGTCGTCTTCGGCGCTTCGGGCATCAGCGGTGGATACGTGCTGCGCGCTCTACGCGCGGCCGGGTTTCGGACGCGAGCGACGACACATAGCGACTCGGGCGCCAGGGTAATCGGCGGCTCTGCGGACCAGGTGGTTCACGCGGACTTCTCAAACGTGGAAACAATCCAAGCGGCTCTTAAGGGCGCGGACGCGGTCTATTTAATTCCCCCGGCCATGGTCGGTGCCGAAGCCCAGTATGCTATAGCGGTTGCGCGCGCCGCCGAGAACGAAAAGGTCAGGAAGTTCGTATACGTATCGGTCCTTCATCCCCATACGCCCGGCCTACGCCATCACATGCGAAAGGCCGAGGCGGAAGCCGCAATCCGTAGTACCTCGCTGAGTTGGACCATATTGCAGCCGGCGATGTTCGCCCAGGTGGTATATCGCTCCTATGGCGGCAACTCGCCGGCAGGGCGGATTCCAATCCCGTTCAATCCCGACCGCTTGTTCTCGCTCGTAGATTTACGTGAATTGGCTGAGGTCGGAGTAAAGTCGATCGCAGAGAGAGGCCACGAATACGCCAGCTATGAATTGAGCAGCACGCAAGGTTCAATGGCAGATATGGTGCGCACGATTGGCCGCCTGCGCGGCCTATCGCTGGATCCGGTTCAGATCCGTACGTTCGAGGTAAAATTGACGCCCCGCCTCGCCGCCCGCTCTCCCGAAGGGTTAGCAGACTGGCACGCCATGAACGAGCACTACGATCGACACGGCTTTTTGGGCAACAACAACGTCATGCGCATGCTCCTGGGTCGCGAGCCCGCCACGTTCGAGACAATTGCACGCAGTCTTGCTTCATGACGCAGAGCCCGACGACTGGCGATCAAGGCGAAGCCAACGTGTGTTGGAGTGAACAGGACAACTTGTCGATCGGCGTTTGGCACGCGGTGTTCCGGGTGCCAGCTACTGGTGACCCGTCAGCTACGCTCGCCCACGCGCCTGCAGTTGCACGGACCTATCCGGCAGGGGGGCTCACAAAACCATTGACACGCGCAAAATCGTACATGTACTATTTTTTGGCAGGTTGCTCCCGCGCGAAACTGTCGACATCTAGAGAGTCGAACTGAATGCGAACCGCAGGCGTGAGAAACAAGGCGGCGGTCACTAATCTGTCAGGCTGAAGGCACGTGTTGTAAGTCGAAATCAGATAGTTTGGTCGAGGAGGTTGCACTTAGGACTACGAGGACGGGGAGCAACGAACCTATAAGAGAGCATGGGCTCTCATCTCCAAGTTTTGCGCGACTACGGAAACCTTCGGCATGCCCGCCGAAGGTTTCCCTATATCTGAGGGTAGGCTCAATCGGACCACAGACACGCGATCCCGGCGTCGGCACAGCAAGCGCGCTTATGGAACTACGAGGCCCCTCTCCTTCGTTACCGACGAAATCGAACGGTTGCCGTCGTTGCTATGCAGATAAATCAAGTGTCGGTGAAAAATGATGGTTGAACTGGAAGTCAATGGCCGCTTCGCAAAGCTCGACATTGCAGAAGACGCACCACTTCTGACGGCGTTGCGAAACTATCTCAGGCTGACTGGCGCGCGGTTTGGCTGTGGGCAAGAGCAGTGCGGCGCTTGCATGGTGCTCCTCGATGGGGAGCCGACCTATTCATGTACGACGACGGTCTTGCAAGCTGTTGGGCGGCCGGTCACGACCTTGGAAGGTCTTGGTAAGCTCGGGGAGCCACACGCGCTACAGCAGGCGTTTCTCGAGGAACAAGCTGGACAGTGTGGCTACTGTCTGTCCGGTATGATGATTTCGGCAAAGGCGCTTCTTGATAGGCGTCCGCGCCCCAATCGCCAGGAAATCCGTGCTGCCCTAGAACCCAATCTATGCCGCTGCGGGGCGCACCTCAGAATTTTGCGGGCCGTCGAGCGCGCGGCGGAGCTCCTTGCCCGAGGAGCGGAGAAAGCCGCATCATGACTTCCAACGATCTTCCGCCGATTTTGGTCGACAATCCATGGCTCGACCAGTGGATCACGATCAAACCGGGCGGACGAGTCCGCTTCGCGACGGGCAAAGTGGAGCTGGGGCAAGGTGTGCTAACTGCGCTTGCTCAGCTAGTTTCTGAAGAGATGGACGTCTCGCCGGACCGGCTCGACGTCGTATCCGGCGACACCGATGGATGTCCTGATGAGCATTATACGGCCGGTAGCATATCGATAGAGAAATCTGGGGCTGCTGTCCGGTTGGTGGCCGCCGAAGTCCGCGAGATTTTTTGCAGCCGAGCTGCGCAACAGCTCAATTGCCAAAACGACGCGATTTCGATCATGGATGGCGCGTTCCTGCGGGACGGTCAAGAGACGGGCGAAAGCTATTGGAGCCTATCCGGTGTGGTCAATCTCCATCGACCCGCTACCGGATCCGCGATGGTCAAGTCGCCGGCCAGCTTCAAGGTAATCGGAACCAGCCTTAAGCGGATAGACCTTCCCGCGAAGGTCTTCGGCGCAGGGTTTATTCATGACATATGGTTCAAGGGCATTTTGCATGCGCGCGTGCTGCACCAGCCTTGGCCAGGTGCACGTATAGATCGGCTCGAAAGAACCAAGCTGGCGAAGCGCTACGTCGATGCGGTCGAGATAGTGAGGACGGGGGACTTTGCCGCGCTCGTTGGAGAGCGAGAAGAAGATGTTGTAAGTGCTTGGCATGCTCGCGAACGCTTCATCAGCTGGACCGGTGGGGCCCCTCTGCAGCGGGGCGACGAAGACCCGAGCGCCCTACGCAAGCGCACCATCAAGGCGCGCACGTTGTGCGATGAAGAGAGCGCAGAGCCTGCAATGGCCGCCAGAACGGTCACCGCGACTTACTCGCGGCCCTGGCTCGCTCACGCCTCGATCGGACCGTCCTGTGCGATCGCCCTTTTTGAGGCTGGGCACCTTACTGTCTGGACCCATGCGCAAGGCGTGAATCCACTTCGCAACGCGATCGCCACGGCACTCGCCCTGGATCCTTCCGCAATTAACGTCATCCACCGCCAGGGAGCGGGCTGCTACGGACACAATGGGGCCGACGACGCGGCTTTCGAGGCCGCACTGATCGCATGCTCCAAGCCTGGCGCCCCGATCAGGGTTATGTGGATGCGCGAGGATGAGATGACCTCGTCTCCTCTTGGTCCCGCCGCAGAAGTGACGATCGATGTAGGTCTTGGCGACGACGGAAAGCCGCTCACATGGGGTATGGATATTTTAAGCCCCGTGCACGGCACACGGCCGGGCATGGGAGGACGGGTTAACCTTCTGAGCGCGCAACTTATACCAAATCCGCCCTCGCCGTCCGCGCCAGTCGACATTTCAGACGCCAGCGGTGGCGGTGGCATCCGCAATGGCTTTCCCATCTATGACTTTCCGCGACGGCACGTCCTGCATCGGCTTGTGACCGATCCCCCGGTGCGCAGTTCGTCCATGCGGGGCTTGGGCGCGCTCGCAAATGTATTCGCCATTGAATCAATGATGGACGAGCTGGCGGAGCTCGTGGGGCGAGATCCTGTGGACTATCGACTAGAAAATCTGTCCGATCTCCGCGGGCGGAAGGTAATCGAGGCGGCGGCTGCGATGGCCGGCTGGCGCGGACCGGGCGAGATCGGGAGCGGTCGGGGCCGAGGTTTCGCCTTTAGCCGCTACAAGAACCGCGCCGCTTACCTTGCCATGGTCGTTGACCTTTTGGTCGACGAAGAAATACGACTAGAGCGCTTTTGGATTGCAGCAGATGCCGGTCTCGTCATCAATCCTGACGGCGCGATCAATCAAATCGAAGGCGGAGCGATCCAAGCGGCGAGCTGGACAATTAAGGAGCGCGTGCGATTCGAAGACGGGGTCATAAATTCGAACGCGTGGGAACACTACCCGGTGCTACGGTTCAGCGAGATACCGGAGATCGAGGTCAAGCTAATCGGCAGCCCAAAGGACCTGTCGCTCGGTATTGGCGAGGTAGCGCTCGGCCCGACCGCAGCTGCGATCGGCAATGCGGTGGCTGTCGCGCTCGGCGCCCGTGTCCGCTCATTGCCTTTGAGCAGAGAACAACTGATGAGCGCGTTGTTCGAAGCCTAACGTCATCCCCTACTCGCCGCTCTGCAATTGCAACCATCTCCTCTCGTGGAGACGACGACAGACCTGGCAACCGGTTCGAAGGGAAGCTCGGTTGGACGCCTCGTTGTCCCTCCGCCTCATTTTTTCCGCACCCGCACACTTGGTGATTGAGGTTTAGCCCGAGCGAAGATCTTGTGAAGGGCACCCTTTATAGGGCCTGCCTAGTACTGATGGCCTTCTTTCCCGGCCCGACCGATATTAAATTAGCCGCGGTTTGATAAACTAAATTAGTCCCGCCCCCCAAACTGGGTTTTACGAACCACATCTAAAGCTCGTTCTATGTCAAATTACCTCACCTGAATCCGTCGGGCTGCAATGAAAGATCGCGGCTCTTCGGTGCTGGCGTCGAAGTGACCGAGCTATCCTCCGTGTAGGCTTACTCCCAAGACTGGGCTGCGGCAGGCGCGCAGCCTTTTTTTTGTCTAGAGGGCAGCAATCGAGGATTTCAGGCAAGAGCACGATTCAACATATCACACCACACCTTGGGTTGCTTGATCATGACCCCTTTCGGAGTGCAGCTCACGTACTCAAGATCTGCCAACCTGCCCGTTTTTCGACGAACCGTTTCTTTCGGGATTCCGAGCAACGTCGCCACATCGATTAAGCCGATCGGCGTGAGTTGAACAACACAGTTCGTAGTCGTCGTGCAAAGATAGCCGATCGCAAGGAAGATGAGCACCTCATCGGGGGTAAGACCCAGCCGCTTCCGGGGCGATGAAAATAGGCGCAGTAGTCGAACCATCTTCTCCCGGCTCTTCTGAATGTCTCCTGGCCAACAATGGCCATCATCAAAAGCCGACTGCTCCAGCCCACGCTCCTCGCCGGTCTGATCCACGCTTCCTGGAACTACAAATGATCTGTTTCTTCCCATGGCATCCCGGGCCAGCGTATCAACTGTGCTTCCTCTATGGTCCGCTTCACGACTAGGACCAGGACTCGATCGCAACAGGAGGCGACTCGGGGACATTTGCTTCTCCCGCGTGTGTGGTCGTGTGACCAATGCATTGGGGTTTCGTCAGACCCATGAAAAAGAAAGAAGCGACTTTTGGCCGTCCAGCGCGGCTACATAGAGGGCTGCCGTCTCTTACCGGCCGGATCGCATCGTAGAAGTCAAACCGGCTAAGAAAGACGGTGCTTACAGGCAGACTTTTTCGCTAACGACGGCATTCGAGACTCCTCCCTCTCTACCTTGGCAACTCTTCAAAAGAATATGCGCATTTTCACGAAATTATGATACGACCGAAATTATGTTATGTCCAGTCTGAGGCATTCAGGAAAGCTCGGCGCGAACAGGATTTGGTGGTTCGAGCACATTTCCGGTTGAACGCGCAAAGACACGCAATCCTTGCAGGTAGGCATCGGCGTCGAGGCAGCTGGTGCGCTGATATGACGGCCGCATCTGCCCTCAACCAATACGGCAGAACGCGCGTTGCGCGACTTTCCTCCGGACGCATGTGAGGCTCTTCGCGTGCTCCGATCATGGAACTACTTCGCCGCGTTGAGGCATCCCTCGATCATGACCGAAGCACGATCCGCAAGTCTGGCCAGCTAACGACCTCGCCGGCACCGCCAATTACACCCCACGCCGGAACAATGAACGGCTGCCTTGGGGATCGAAGGCGCGTATTAAATCCGCTGCTTAAACGGCTTTCCGGCGGCGACTATTCCGCGAGCCTTACTCCGACGGTTACACTGAAAAGGGACTGCTGGTGGAAATGGAAGCAGCGATGGGCGCTGTCGCCGCGTGACTTCTGACGAGCGGCGGCGCGGGCAACAGCGACGCCCGTGGACTGTAGCGAACAATGCCGATGGTCGAATCGCCCGCTGGGAACGGACTGTACGATGCCCCTTCAAACCGGCTGGGGAGCCACCTGTTTCATACAGCGACTTGGCACGGGCGCGCCACTAGCCTTGTGTCAGCCTGTCTGGCTACTGCCGACCGTGAGCTGAATCTCCAAGGATCAATACGGGATTGTACGGTTCTTGTCGAGATGGATCGCGTTCTCCACCGGCTTCGTCGGCGCGCGCGGCTCGATTATGAAGTGCCACGACCAACCGAGGCACGAGGTAGACCGCCAAATCCTCGGCCACATGCGTACTTCAATCTTGAGGTGCATCCGGATCATTCGAGTCCCACGCAGCCCTTCGGTGAAGGCACCGCCGACGCAACGCGCCCGGCCCCGTCATGGGCTCGGCCGAAGCAGCCTTGGCTGACTCGCGGATCACAGCGACCATCAAACCAGTTCAATCGCCGTAGTGTCCTCTCACGGCCCGTTTCGCGATCCACATTCCTCGTTGGGGCCGCGACGTATTTCGATCCGAACGACTAGGCAGCACGTCCGGGCGGCTCGACTTATTAGAACAACGCGGAAGAACGACAAATCGACATGCCATCAAGCCGGGCGCGACTTATCGATCAATCTCTCCGCTAGGCTGGGGCCGAAAGTATCTCTGCCATACGCTCGCCAATGTGCACGCATGCAGCCATCAAGGCCGCACCGGGAATCCGCGGCATGATAGAACTATCAGCAATGCGAAGGTTGCTGACTCCATTGACGCGCAGCTTCGCGTCGACAACTGCCTGTGGATCTGCGCCCATGCGGCACGTTCCACTAGCATGATAAAATGTCGAAGCTCCGTCGCGGGCGAAGTTGGCAAGTTCCTCACCTTTAAGATCCTTGCCAGGGGCGACCTCACGTAGCGCAAACGGACGCATCGCCGCCGAGTTTCCAATCTGTCGACAAACCTCAATGCTCCGCATCAGCGCCGCAACGTCCTCCGGATGACTCAAGTAATTCGGTTCGACAATGGGTCGGTCCCTTGGATCGCTGGATTTCAACCTGAGTTGACCGCGGCTTTTCGGCGCGACTACAGCTGAACAGAGCGCCCAGCTCGTTGATGGCGGCTATACTTCTTTGATATGACCTCGGTCGTGATTGGCGATTCCACTTGGACCACGCTTATGTCGGGACGATTGAGAGACGGGTCGCTCTTCAGATAACCCAGTACTTCCGCCCCCGAATTTCGTAGTTCTACCTTCTTCTGGGCCTCCCAGAGGCAGCCCCGGTGTAGAATATGGTCTTGGAAATTCTTGCCTACTTCGGGGCTATGAACCACGGGCTCGATTCCGACGGACCTGAGATGCTTCTCGTCACCGATGCCGCTCAGCATCAGCAATCGTGGCGTGTTGATGCCGCCGCCACAAACGATGACCTCATGCTCTGCCGCAACGATTTGCCTATTCCCATCGCGGACGAACTCGACTCCGCTAACCTTTCCGTTCTTGATTAAAAGGCGATCGACCTGGGTATCAACCAACAGCGTGACGTTCTTTTTATTCAGCACAGGGTAGAGATAGGACTTCGCCATGTTTTGTCGCTGGCCGTCCCGGACAATGTGATTGAAGTAAGCGAACCCTTCGCCCGTCTCTTCACGCTTGCCGTTGGAGTCTTCTATCACAGGGAGACCGAGTGCTCGGCAAGCCTCGAGCATCGCCGGCGCGACCGGCGAAGGGTCCTTTGCAGGTTGGCACCAAACAGGTCCATCTTTACCGCGATATCTGTCATCCGGCGTGCCTCGCCAATTTTCGACCCGGCGATATATGGAAAGTGCATGCTCATAACCCCACCTCTCATCCTTGGCTTCGTTAGCCCAGAATTCGAAATCATCCTTGAACGGGCGCACCCAGCAGGCGGCATTGATACTGCTGCCCCCACCCAACACCCTACCTGTTTGCTCGAGGATCGAACGGTTGTTGATGCCGGCGAACGGTGGCGTTACGTCGCTCCAGGCTCGCTCGGTGCCAATATTGGTGAACCAGATGCTGGGATTGAGGATCGACGGCGCGTCGTCCCATCCGCCCGCTTCGATCAGAAGAATGCTCTTGCTGCTGTCAAGGGCCAACCTGCCGACGAGCGCACACGCTGCGGTGCCTGCTCCGCATACAACGTAGTCGTAGCTCCCGGACAACGCTTTGGCTCGTGCTGCCTGATTGGTTTTAATTTCGTCCAACGTTTGCGCGAGCGCGCCGATACGACTGGCTGAAAGAAAGCCCAATGCCAGCGACATTGTGACAAATGCACGGCGGGTGATCGAGCCGCGTAGAAGTGCGCCCTCGAGTACATCTTGGCGCCGATCAATGTGGCTGGTGTTACGGCTCGGATCTTTATCTAACACGGAATTAACCTCCATTGAATTTGGTACCAGCTGCGCACGTTCCAGGCCGGGCTCACGTTGAGAACCGTGGCTTGCTCCGGAATGGCCCCCGTAAACCTTGCTGACTGGTCCAAATATGCAGATGTGCTGCGTTGCACTCAGAAGGTACGCCGCTCCGTCCACTGCACCAAGCCATCCAGCAGCAATCGGTCAGGAGCTTTAGGGGCTTCCATCGGAAGCCCCTTTTCGCGAGATCGCTATTTGGTGCTAAAGGCTGGCCGCTCAACGCGCCACGTCGCCGCAACTACCATTTAACCGTGACGCCAGCGTAGACAGTGGATTCGGTGCAAGTGTTGTTGCTCACGCCTGGAGAAACGTTGCAGGTCCTGCTCACGCTGTGGTCAAGTCCGAACTTGTTTTGCCAGTATCGGTAAGACACCCATAGGTCGACAAAATGTGAGTACTTGGCTCCCCAAACCGCCTTGCTCGCGTCGAAGGTCAGGCGGATGGGCTCGGAAAAGTACTGTACAGCGGTACTGAGGCCAGGGAGCGGATTGGCCTCATTTCCTCTCTTTCCGATAATTGCAGTACGGCCGCTAACTGAGAAGAATTGCATGTTTTCTGGCAGAAATCCGAGATCCATGTAGTAGTTGGCCTCAATCGACCATGTCGGATTGTATCTTCTGGTGCCGTCGATCAGGCAGTTCACACCCGGAATAGTGCCGGCGAAACTACTTCCGCATTGAGCGTACGCGCTATTGTTGGAGAACTCCCAGAACGCCATCGGCGCGACATTCAAGAAGCCCTTATATGGCAAATCGAATTGGAATTGCAGACCGGCGACGACGTCACGCCTGGCCGGAGACAAGAAGTTGTTTTCGGTGCCGCCATCCAAACCGACGACGAATGAGATGTTCTTCAGGGGCCCCGCAGTGAACGTCTTCGTGTTGAAGAGTTCATTCCACCCGAAGGTCGAGCGCAACTGCCCGGTAACGTCGCTTGCTCCCGAGCAAGTGGCTGCAACCACCGGACTGGTAAAGCTCGTCTGGATTATCCCGGCATTTGTGCACGGGTGTGCCGGGTTATTGTGATCCGACTTAAGCAGAGAAATATTGAACGAGTTGGTGCCATAGGCCCAAACGTCGAAGTGTGTGAAGGAGTAGACCTGCTTTGCAGTCTTACCATCAATTGACCCGTCGGGACGCCGCGAATAAGCCCCTGGCTCCGTGCCTTGTGGCATCCAGGAAAACGTCAGCCGATTGTCGTTCACCAGGAAGAATGGAGGGTCTGCCGGTGGCGCCTCTTTCGCCTTCACCGAAAGGTCCGCAGCGTTTGCCATACTAGCTGACCCAATCATGGCGATGGAAAGTGCTGCCGCCCGTAGTCTCTCATAGTTTAACATTTGTCCCCCTCTATATGAACGGGCCAAGACCGTGCATGATGCATCGGCCTCACCCTATGCTTCCTCCATTTGCCGCGCCTGATTTGCAGTCGGACCGCGAACACTCTGAATTGACACCAAGGAGCCGCTCGCTTGTGGTTCTCAGAACCCAATCTAGGTCCTCACCATTGAATCCACGGCGGAGTCATAAATCGGCAACAGTACGAGCGACCGCTCTGAATGAAGTCGAACCTTTTGTGCCACTCGCCTTCTCGACGAGAGTTCGAGCACTGCCTCGGCAATGCAGCCCTGCGAGCCTTACAAGCCCAGGCATCAGCTCATGCGCCCGCCTATGTCCTTCGCGGCTATCACTGGCATGCCCTCCCACTTCGTCGATCGCACGCATGCTCCGACGCGGCATGCAGAATCCGCGATGCAACTCATAGGGTGAGAAAAGCGCTCGCGATCGCAGACGCAGCAGCGCTAATGGCGCGGTGAATGTGAGGACCACCTTCCGAGTGCTTGCCTCGAACGGACAAGAGTCCCTACCACTGCCCCTGCGCCCGCTTCCAAAGGCTTGCGAGACCGGTTCGACGGAGAACGCGAAACAGAAAGATCATCCCCCGAAAATTACACGGGAGTTTCCAGAAAAACAGATTATCGGCGAGCTGGGGGGTCTCGGTGACGCGTGGCGACGTTGGCCCGCTGCTGCCGAAACAACCCTGCCCTGGGCCGCGGCGATCGTCACAATCCTTGTCGCTGTTTACCGCTCAGGCTGCGCCGGTACTTCTCTGCATGACATTACGCCTCGTCCCGCCGAGACTACATTTGAGCCTTGTCCGGAGCGACTCCTCAATCGGGATAGCTCAGATTTGCCGGACGGTCTCAGCTACCAGGCCCTTCCTTTGCTAGGCAGCGTGTTCGACCATATCCGCCCGATGGACAATCGGACATCACGGTCCGGAGAATCAATCGGTCTCTTTGAATTCGTGCCGTAGTCTTCTAACGTTCGCAGCATGTTCCGAAGGGCTCGACCCTCCAGCCGGCGCGAGCAAACAATTGGTCTCGAGAGGTCTCGAGCGAGCGGAGCAGTTTCACCATATCGACGTTGACAAGTCTGCCTCGCCACTTTCTCACTTTACCCGCGATGAAGACCGTATCCACATTGCTGGTGTCCATCAGCGTTACGATCGCTCCCGGAACGTTGGTGATCGGCCACACATTTATCATGTCGACTCGTAGCATGATGACGTCTGCTTCTTTACCCGGAGTCAGGGAGCCAACTTTGTGGGCCAGGTTCGCACCGACCGCGCCTCCCATCGTCGACATCTCCAGAACCTCGCGGCAAGTGATCGGCCGGGGTACATCACGCTGACCGTTATCAGAGAGCTGTACAGCAAGAAGTCGTTGAAGCATAAATGCGCCGCGCATCTGAGAGAAGAAGTCGGCAGTCATAAAGGCCTCGGCATCGGTGCTGAAACTCGCCCGCTCCATGATGCCGTACTTCATCACCTCCATGATTGCCGGAATTCCGTTTGCCACAGTAGGTTCGGTAACGGAGGACATGGACACTTTCGCACCGTTGTCCACGATCTGCCGCCACGCGCTCTCTGGCAGGTCCATCGCGTGAATGATGGTGCAGTCGGCGAGTATTCCTAACTCTTCAACCACCGCACTTCGGGCTGCTCCGGTCACATGAACGTAAATTGGCATCTTAATTTCGCGAGCGAGCGGGAAAACCGCTTTGACGTCGGGAGGAAAGGCGCCCAAGCCGAGCGTCATGAGCTGATCTTCGGAGCTGAAGTATTGGGATTTTATGCGATGGATATCTTGAGGAAATGCATAGTCCGCCATACTAGCGGCGTTGCCCGGACCACTCGTAAAGACAAAGACGGTGCGGTGACCGGACTCCTTGAACGCATCTATGCAAGCGTCCGTATGTTTTCGCGTGATTGACACCTGCGACGTGTCGCACACTGTGGTGACACCCGCGGATATGTTGGTGAGCCCGCCAACGAGCTGGCCGATGTATGCGTCTTCGGGTGTATACTTCTCATGGATGCCGCCAGGCATGAACGCACGCCGGTAGTCCGGTCGACGTCCAGAGGTAAAATAGAACGCGTCGGCGAAGTAGCCACGTGTGTTCGTTTGAAATTGATGGTGGTGTGTATTGACAAAGCCGGGCATAACAATTGTGTTCGTGGCGTCGACAACAATGGCATCGGGGGCCGAAAGGTTTGGCCCGACAGCCCTAATCGTCTTTCCCTCAATCAATACGTCGGCGTTCATGAAGTCGCCAACGGATCGATCCATGGACAGCACGATTCCGCCTTTGAGTAGTATCCTTCGGTTGCGATCAGTCTCAGAGCCCTGCAGCCGGCTCAAGATGCCGTCACTGCCTTGCTCTCCGGAAGGCTGCGCATTCGCGCCGAATGGCATGAGCGGCCCAGCAGCCGCAGCGACTGTGGCGCCGACCGCAGCTGTCTTGAGAAATTGGCGGCGCGACGCGGCTACGTCTGGCTCTTGATCAACGTTGAAGGAGGTTTGGCCGACGCTGTCGTTTGACTCGTTCCTGTTAAGGGTCATTGTCTCCTCCGATTTGAGCGCCGATCTTTGCAGAGCAAGCGCCGCCTCTCACGCGACAGGTCACGCTCCTCCGCAGACGTGCGCCTTGTGTTTAGGCACTGCCAAAAGTCTCGTGAAATGCACCAGCACGAGCCTTCTCCGCGTCCTCTTTGATTACGCGGACCTCATCGCCTTCTACCCTCAGCTCCGCGCCCTCCAAACGGATTGACGCTCTCGACGCGCCCTCCCCCGAGCGTCGCGCCTTACCCCGCCTTCATCAGACCTTCCTTAACGAGGGCCTCTTTCACCTTCGGGCGCGCAGCTATACGAGCCTTGTAGGCGAGCAGGCTCCCCATACCCGAAAGATCGAACTTTAAGGGATCGGTCCAGCCTAATATTGTGAACAAGTACCCGTCGGCGACCGTGAACTGATCGCCCATCAGGAAATTGCGGCCAGCAAGCTGGCTGTCGACATACTTTAGCTTGGCGATGACGCGGTCCCTGAAGAATGACTTAGCGTCGTCGGCTAGTATTGGTGAAAACAGCGGGCCGAAGTTCTTGTGCAGCTCCGTCGTGACGAAGTTGAGCCATTCGAGCAGCTTGTAGCGCTCGGCGCTGTCACGGGCCGGAGCTAGGCCATTGCCGACCTTATCGGCGATCACCTGAACGATGACCGGCCCCTCTGTTATGACCTCGCCGCTATCCAGTTGCAACGCGGGGACCTGGCCTTTGGGATTGACCTCCAGATAGTCCTCCCCACTTTCGAGCTTCTTCGTTCGCAGATCGACTTTGACCATGTCGAACGGAAGACCAGCCTCCAGAAGGGCGATATGCGGCGAGAGCGAGCAGGCGCCTGGTGCATAGTACAGTTTCATCAGCCTTCCTTGTCTAGCCAGGGACAACCGCGCTACCGACCTTCGCTGCGGCAAGCCGGAAATTGATATATGTCCGATTTTGATATGCGTCAAGTAAAGCCGTGATGACTATTGAAGGATTCCGGGGCACCGACCGTTGCACCAACTCGAACTGTGAATGTCTCAAGTGCCATCGACAATTCCTGATGAACGCCTTTTCGCGTGCTACCGCGCGGACCATCGGGGGAATCTATTGCTCATATCGGCAATTTCGAATGTCCGAGGTTTTGGTTTTACTGACGCGATCCATTGCGGACCCGTATAACATTTGGCCACAATATCTCGCGCCTCCCCCTCCTCCTCTGGGAAAAGTCATCGGAGCTCTCTGCTACTTGATACGAGGCCGGTATCTCGTTTCGCCACGTTCCTCTATCGCCGTAAAGCTCCGCGCGCAGCTTTGAGCGCTCAACCAGGGAGCGTCTTGCTGCTGGCGAGCGCGCTACGGGAGTAGGAAATGGATCCACACGGCGGGTAGGATTATTCACCCTTCACGAAGTCGATGAATGCGCGCAACGGCGCTGGCACGAGTCGTCGGCCGGGATAGTAGAGGAATGGACCGGAGAAGCTTTGCCACCAGGGCTCAAGGACCGGCTCGAGCTGACCACTGGCGATATAGGGGCGCAGCCATTCTTCAAAGAGAGTGATGATGCCAGTACCGGCGATGGCCGCGGCAACAGCAAGGTCTGTCGCCGTCCCCGCGCTGACCAACAATGGTCCCTTGGGCTCGACGCGAACGATTTCTCCCTCACCTTCGAACTCCCACGGGGCCACCAGCGCACCGGACGAAAAACGCCCCCCAAGACAAGCATGGTTGAGCAGATCGCGAGGATGATTGGGCCGGCCGTGACGATCGAGATAGATTGGAGCGGCAGCGGTCGCAAAGCGCTGAATGCGAGGTCCAATCGGTACTGCCATCATATCCTGCTCCAGACGCTCGTCATATCGGATGCCGGCATCGCAGCCCGCCGCCAGAACGTCGATGAAACTGTCCTCGGCAATGATTTCCAGCCGAATGTCGGGATAAGCCGCGAGAAAGCCCGGTACAATTGTCGGCAGCACGAGACGCGCCGCGCTAACGGGTACGTTGAGACGCAGAATACCTGCAGGCCTGTCGCGGTAGTTATTGACCACGTCGACCGCAGCTTCCACTTCGGCGAATGCCGGCCCGAGCCGCTCGAGGAGGCGCTGCCCCGCTTCGGTAGGCACGACGGACCGGGTCGTTCGGTTCAACAGCCTGACGCCAAGTTGCGCTTCCAGCCTGGTGACGGCTTCGCTGAGCCCTGAGGCACTGGCCCCACTCGACCGAGCTCCCTCCCGAAAGCCTCCAGCCTGCGCGACGGTCACGAAGGCGCTCAGTTCCCCAGATCGACTTTCACTGTTCACTTCTCCGAACGCCCCGTTCGGAGAGTACCTAGTTATCGAGCGGCCCGGCAACATCTAGCTACAGATCATCGATTACGGAGACGACCTATGCCCACAACCGACTCAGCTGCCAGCTTCGATCTGGGAGACCGCCGCGTAAAGCGGCTTGGCTACGGCGCCATGCAACTTGCCGGTCCCCACGTGTTCGGTCCTCCGAAAGACCGCGCGGCGGCGTTGGCTGTCCTGCGCGAAGCCGTCGCGTGGGGCGTGGATCATATCGACACTTCCGACTTTTACGGTCCGCACGTCACGAACCAATTGATCCGAGAGGCGCTGCAACCCTACCCAAGGACCTCGTCATCGTCACTAAAGTTGGCGCTCGACGCGGCGCGGACGCTTCATGGCATCCGGCCTTCTCTCGTGAAGAGCTGACCCAGGCGGTCCACGACAATCTGAGAAACCTCGGCGTGGACGCGCTCGATGTCGTCAATTTCCGCGTCATGATGGACCCTCATGCCCCGGCCAAGGCCATCGAAGCACCGGTGACGGTCTTGGCAGATCTCCAACGCCAGGGCCTAATAAAGCAAATTGGGCTGAGCAGCGTCACTCCTTCACAGATCGCGGCAGGACGCAAGATCTGCAAGATTGTCTGCGTGCAGAACCAATACAACTTGGCTCACAGGTCCGACGACGCCTTGATCGACGAACTCGCACGGGACGGCATCGCCTACGTCCCGTTCTTCCCACTCGGAGGGTTCTCTCCCCTTCAATCGGCCACCCTAACGGATGTCGCCGCTCGCCTCAGTGCAACACCCATGCAGGTAGCGCTTGCTTGGTTGCTTCGTCGCTCGCCCAACATTCTACTTATCCCCGGCACCTCGTCTGTCGCACATCTGCATGAAAATCTCGCTGCATTCGAGCTCAATTTGCCGGATAGTGCAATGGAAGAGCTCAACGGCGTCGGGTCCGGTCCTGGCGCCGCAAGGGAGCGACGCCGTTGACCGTCAGGGAGCTCCACCGTCGCGAACAACTCAATCGGCCAACCGACCCTTGCTATTAGCTAGAGAGGCGCCGGCTGTGGGAGGTCGACGCAAAACACTACCTGTCGCGGCGGAGAGCATGCCGAAGCGACGGATTGGCGTTTTAGCAGGGCACACTTTCGGGAGAAATATTCCTCCCTTATAGGCAACCTTGAAAAACATAAACGCCGGCGTCTTGCTATTGCTAAAGTTCATCCTCCAACGCAGAGAAGATCTGTCTGATGAAGCTCGCCAACGGCTTCTGACCTCCCTCATCTGCCCACGCGTCAACGGAAAGACGCATGGCCCCGACACAGGCCATTGCGACGACCTGAAGGGCCCTGCGCCGGCGTGCTTGCGGCCAGTGCTCCGATAGAGCTTCGAATACCGCTTTCTCCATCGACAAGAACTTCGCCTGATTGCTCGCCCTTAGCTGTTCGGTCGAGCGCACGATCCGATCGATCGCCACGGCGTGCTCGGAGCTGAAATGGACCGCCAATTTCAAGAACGCATTGCGCACGAGGTGAACGGGACGCTGGTCGGGGGCTTCAGCAAGAATCGCCGCCCGGACGGCTTCCGGCATTCCCTGCTGCCAAGCGAGCAGAATGTCTTCCTTCGATTTGAAGTAATAGAAGAATGTCCGTGCCGATATGCCGGAGGCTGCCGCGATCGCTTCAAGCGTTGTCGCCTCGTACCCATTCTCGACGAATAGCTTAAGCCCCGTTTCGGCGATGCGCTGCAGCGTCTCGCGACGCTTTCTTTCACGCCAGCCATCCGGAGCCGATGATTCCTGTTTCATGACCTACAAATAACACTTACCGCACCCCTTGTAACTTTACAGTCGCTGTAATATTTAAAAATTACACAGACTGTAATTTTCTGGCCTCTACGGGGATGCGTGCTCCGCATTTATCGGGCTGGGGAAGATTTCCTCGCTGAGCGGCCGCAAGGCAACTCGCGATCAAAGGCCCCGTCGCGGGGCCATATGAAGGGACTAGGACTATGAAACTTCTGCATGTCGACGCCAGCATCCTTGGCGGCCAATCGGCCAGCCGGCAACTCTCAGCTGCCATCGTGGAGCGACTAACCGTCCTCAATCCCGATACACAGGTCGTTCGCTACGACCTCGCCGCAGAGCCAATCGGACACTTGACGGGTCCGGAGCTACTGGTTCAGCGGGGCTCGGCTCCGGAGGATGCTGCTACGAAGGAGAGCGCAGCGCGCAATTCCAAAGCCCTCGATGACTTTGTCGACGCCGACGTGATTGTCATCGGCGCGCCGATGTACAATTTTTCTCTTCCGTCACAGCTCAAGGCCTGGCTCGATCGCGTGGCCGTCCCAGGAAAGACATTCCGCTACACCGCCAACGGCGTCGAAGGACTTGCACAGGGCAAACGCGTGATCATCGCTTCCTCGCGCGGCAATCTCTATCTTGACGGTCAGCCCGCCGCCGGGTTCGATCATCAGGAGAAATATCTGAAGAGCTTCTTCACCTTTCTCGGAGTCAGCGACGTGACAGTCATCCGTGCCGAGGGCCTTGGACGCAGCCCCGAGAACCGGACCGCAGCGTTGGCTGCAGCCGCTGCCGAGATCGAGAACCTCGCGGTAGTTTACTGACAAACGCCGAGAGTCAGACATGAAGAGAGTGCAGTACGATCGTTATGGTGGTCCCGAGGAGATGTATTTCGGCGACTACACGCCACCGCCGCTCGAGCGCGACCAGGTGCGCGTCAAGGTAAAAGCTGTCGCCATCAATCCCCTCGACTGGAAGCTCCGTCGGGGCGCCATGAAACTGATCATCGGCAGGGCATTTCCGAAGGGGGTCGGCTCCGACTACGCCGGGACCGTGGAGGCCGTCGGCGAGGACGTAACAAACGTGCATTTTGGAGACGATGTCTTCGGCACGATGGACTTCAAGATCGCGGGCGCTTTTGCCGAGTCGATCGTGGTCCATAGCCGATATCTGACCAGAAAACCGGAGCGGCTCTCGTTCAGCGAGGCTGCTTGCCTTCCCATTCCGGCAACGACAGCCTGGGCTGCAATCATCGACAAGGCGCAAGTTCGCAGCGAGTCGCGCATCTTCATCAACGGCTGTAGCGGGGCGGTCGGCGCGTTCGCAGTGCAGTTGGCGCTGGCACGAGGCGCGGCGGTCGCTGGTTCATGCGGCAAGGCCGCCATGCCAGCGGCCAAAGCCACCGGCGTTGATCCGGTATTCAACTACGCTGATAGCCCCTCGTACCGAGAGGCGGGAAAGTTCGATGCGATTTTCGATACGGCCGGAACGATGCCCGTAGGCGAAGGAATTTCCATGCTCAAGCGCGGAGGAGTATTCGTCGACATCAACCCCACACCTGGCAGAGCAATCCGCGGGATTTTGTCGGGCCGATACAAGCTTGCCTTCGCGACGATGGGCACGGAGCACCTCCCCGAGATCGCTCAGCTTGCGACGGAGGGCGTGCTACGGCCAAACGTCGGTCTAGAGAAGCCGTTCAGCGAGGCTCTGACCGCGATTGCCGACGCTGAATCAGGTTTTCGCGGTGCCGGCCGACTCGTTCTCGCGCTATGAGAGCGGGGCAGCGCGCTTTTCCTGCACGTCGAGGGCCTGCCTTCCGGGTCGTCCATCCGCTATTCCTGGTCATGGGAGCGCCAGCCGGCCAGGGGGTTCGCTATGGGCGCGGTAGAGTGCCAAGGCGACACGCGTTGCAGGCACTCCTGCTCCTCTCCAGCCTGATAGGCCCCGTCACGGTATCGAATGCTGCGACCATTCGTGCCAAATATTCCTTGCCCGAGACACATCAGCTTTCGGGCTCATAGCGCACGAAAATCGTAAGTACCGCGGCCATCAGCGGATCGGCCGCCTGCGTAAGAAGAGCAATCCTGAACGAGCCCGTTGCGGAAAACACGATGCCGATCGCAACGGGCACCATTATACTAACGAGCTGCCAGACCTCATTCGATATGGCAATTGCGGTGCCCGTGCGCTTGTGAGCGAGATTGCTGGCACGCAACGCATCCCGGCCCGGTTTTGGGCCGCCCGTTCTCGTCGACAAGAGCGGTCCGCTTATCAACACTCCTGAACCATGCGCCTACCGGCACGTTCCGCACTCCAAGAGAGCTCCAGGTCGCTTGGCGGAGGACGGCGCGGGTCGCGTTCAAAGAACGGGTGTGATCAGAGTCACGCCCGCGAAATGGGCGGCAAGATTGTCGCGCACAAGCTTGCCCATGGCGCACCGGGTCTCCGTTGTGCCCGAGGCGTGGTGGGGTTGCAGGACGGCATTGTCGAGGACCTTGAGTCGTTCATCGATATTCGGCTCGTTCCAGAAAACGTCGAGACCTGCACCCTTGATCACCTTTGCCTCGAGCGCGGAAAGCAGAGCCGTCTCGTCCACTGTCGAGCCTCGGGAGACATTGATGAGGATACCGTCAGGTCCAAGCGCATCGAGCACGCTCGCATTGACGATAGCTTTGGTGCTCTCGCCGCCGGCCAGTGTCACGATCAGGAACTCGGCGCGGCGGGCCAGCTCCACGAGATTCGGCACGAACGCGTAAGGAAGGTCTGCGCGCCGGACAACGTCGAAATAGCGAATCTCGCAATCGAACGCGGCGAGCCGCTTTGCGACGGCCGCGCCGACACGGCCCATCCCGACCACGCCCACAGTCTTGCCAGTGACCCGGGTCACCAGCGGCATGTTGCCCTTGGTCCAACGTCCCTCGCGCACGAAACTGTCGGCCTGTGGAATCTTCCGCGCCACCGCCAGCAACAGGCCGATAGCCATGTCGGCAACGTCGGCGGTCAATACGTCCGGCGTGTTGGTCACCCGGATTCCATTTGTCCTGGCATGGGCCAGATCTATAGCGTCGGTACCGACGCCATAGCAGGAGACAATCTCGAGCGCCGGCAACCGCTTCATCAGGTCGGCGGATGCGCCGAGTTCACCACGGGTGGCAATCGCCCGGATCGTGCTGCGATGCGCTTCGATGAGGCGGTCGCGATCAGCCGCTTCCCAGAGTTTGTGCACGATATAGCGCGCCTCAAGGTCCACCATATCCCAAGTAGGATAGGCTCCGATCATCAATACTTCGGGCTTCGTCGACATCGCGCGGAATCCTTCGTGAAGGCCGGTCCAAGGCGGCGGTGTTGTTTGAAGGCGGTGAGGCGTTAGATCACAGGCAGGTGCTGATGCCGCCATCGACATAGAGCGTATGGCCGTTGACGAAGGACGACGCCTCACCGGAGAGGAACACGGCGGTGCCGATCAGTTCGTCGACATTGCCCCAGCGCGATGCTGGCGTGCGCTTTTCGAGCCATGCCGAGAACTCGGGATTGTCCACCAGAGCCTGGTTAAGGGGAGTCTTAAAATAGCCGGGTGCGATCGCGTTGACCTGCAGACCGTGCCTCGCCCAATCGGCACACATGCCCCGCGTCAGGTTCTTGATTGCTCCCTTCGTCGCGGTGTACGGCGCGATGCCGGGCCGCGCCAATTCACTCTGGACCGACGCTATATTGATGATCTTGCCTTTCCCGCGTGAGATCATATGGCGTGCTACGGCCTGACCGACGTAGAAGGCGCTGGAGACGTTGGTCTTGAGCAACTCCTCCCACTTCTCCGAGGGAAAGTCCTCCAACGGAGTGCGAAATTGCATGCCGGCGTTGTTGACGAGAATGTCAATCGGCCCGATCGCCTCTTCAATGCGCGAGATTCCACCGCGAACGGCGTCGGGCCGGGTCACATCGAAGCTCGTCACTGCGACCTCATGGCCGCCGGCCCTGACGCTTGCCGCGGCCGCATCCAGTTTGTTGCGGTCGCGGCCATTCAGCACCACGGAGGCGCCGTGCTCGGCCAGCCCTCGGGCGATGGCAAGCCCGATGCCTTGCGATGATCCCGTTACCAGCGCGCGCCGGCCCGCGAGATTGAACATTTCGAATGCCACGGGATTCCTTTCCCACTACGCGTACGTTGTCCGAGCTGAGCGTTCAAGCAGCTTCATGACAGCAGCTAGGCCGACACGCAGGAACGGGTCGGAGTGGATGTAGAAATACCGCACTCCCTGCTCCAGCAGCGCAGGCAGTTCATCCGACGTCACGAGCGTTCCGGCAACCTTGCCGGCTGCGCGGATCTTCTTCACGGCGTGGGCAACGCGCTCCGTAACGGCCTGCGGCCTGGGCTGCCCGAAAGGCGGCGCCGGCGGATAACCCATGTTCTGTGAGAGGTCGCCGGGCCCGATGAAAAAGACATCGATCCCTTCCACCGCGAGCAGTTCCTCAATGTCCTCGATCGCCTTTGGCGTCTCGATCATGGCGATGACGAGCCGCTTTTCGTGATCGGCGGGGCATGCGTAGCGAACCGCATCGACAATGGCGCGCGCCTGCTCGGCGGTATCGACCATCGGCACCATTAGACCGTCTGCACCGGCATTGAGATAGCGGATTAGGACCGGCCGCTCATGGGAATGCGGACGAACGATCGCGGCGCCGCCGGCACCGCGGACGACCTGGGCCGTGACCCGAACATCCTCGAAGCTCCAGGTGCCGTGCTCGCAATCGACGAAGATGGCATCCCCACCGAGCTCGACCAGGCGGACAGCGAGTCCCGACGACGAGTGATGGGGCGTAAACATGGTGACCGCCTCGCCCTTGGCAAGGCGTTCGCGCAACTTGGCTCCGTTCATGGGAGATCCTCTTCTCTAGCTTTTCGGCTTGTCGGCGAGGCCCTCGGGTGCACCGACCCAACGGGCCGTTTCAATGTCCGCGGACGTATCGCGCATGAAAGTCGGACAGATGTGCAACTCGGGGATCACGGCACCCTTTTGCAGGCTCGCACAGAGCAGCACCGCACGCGCGACGTCGTGCGGATTGAGCATCACGGCGCGTTCGCTGTCTAGCGGCGGGCGCGCGCGGTTATCCATGATAGGTGTGTCGGTCTCGCCTGGCAGGATCGTCGTTGCTCGGATGCCCTGGTTACGAAACGTGTTGTGCAGGAACGTCATGAAGTTCTTCACGCCGGCCTTGGCCGCACCATAGGCCGCTCCCCCAAGCAGGTTCGGGTTCACGACCGCGAGCGACGACACGGTGATAACAGTGCCTTCCTTCCTGGCAATCATGTCGTCCAGAACGGCCTGCGTCAGGTTGAACACGGCGGTGAGATTGACGTTGACCGTGGCATTCCACTCGGCCTCGCTGATGAACCGCGCATTCAGAACCTTGCTGGCGCTGCCGGCGTTGTTAACGAGGATGTCGATCGTCCCGACGTTACGCTTGGCCCAGGCCACTGTCTCCCGGATCGCATCGCGCGATGCCACATCCAGCACATGGGCGACGGCCTTGCCGCCGGCCTTCTCGATGAGCGCGACGACGTCGCGCAGCGGATCAATCCGTCGTCCGGTCAGGACCACCGTTGCACCTTCCTTTGCCAGGAGGATGGCGGCCTCGCGGCCGATGCCCGTGCCGGCCCCTGTGACGAGTGCAATCTTTCCGTCGAGAAGACCCATGATTGTCCTATTCGGCGGCGGTCGCCGCCACGCTTGAGGGCTGATAGCCGTAAATCTGCCTCGCGGCAGCGGACGTAATCAAGCCTTCCGCAAGGTCGAGCTCGATCAATGCCGCACTGCGCTCCGACGTCTTGCCCCAGCCGCCGCCGCCCGGCGTCTCGACCTCCAAGCGATCTCCGGTCTTGAGGACGACCTTGCCCTTTGGAAACTGTGGCTCGCCATTCTTGTGTACCTTGCCGGTGCTGCCGGACTGGCCGCCAACGACGCCGAAGCAGGGATGGCGCACGCGCTCGGACGCCAGGTAGACATTCATGGGATTGGGTCCGAGATTGCGCAGCACGACGCGCTGGCCGAGGCCGCCACGGCTCTTGCCGGCGCCGCCGGAATCCGGGATCAGCTCCTTGCACTCCGTGAGCGCGGGCACCGCGATCTCGAACATTTCGATCGCCGTGACCTTGCAGTTGGAAGGAAAGCTCAGGGTATCGAGACCGTCGAATTCGGCACGCGCGCCTTGCCCGCCGTGGAAATTCTGCACCGAGCCGTATTGCGAACCGTCGTCGCGCCGACCGACGCAGTTGGCAGCCCAGATCGGCGCGCCGCCGCTGTCGCCCATCACCTTGCCCGGCACCACGCCTTCCAGCGCTTTGAAGATAAGCGATGGGATCACATGCCCGATCAGGTTGCGCGAATTGCCCGCCGTCCATTCCTCTGGATTGAGGATCGAGCCGAGCGGCGCCTCGTCCGTGATGGGCGTGATGCAGCCCTCATTGTTCGGCGTATCCGGGTCGAGCAAGCACTTCAGCGCGTAGACCGAATGGGCGTAGCGATAATTGGTGCGACAATTGATCGAATGAAGGATCTGCTCGGACGTTCCGGTGTAGTCGACATGAATGGAATCGTCGCGGACGATCACTGCGGCCTTGAGGGTCACGTCGGTGTCGTAGCCGTCGAGCAGAACCTCGGCACTGTAGGTGCCGTTCGGCCATTGCCGGATCGCGCGCCGGGTCTGCGCTTCGGAGCGGGTGTGGATCGCGTCGGCCAACTCGTCGATGCCGTCGAGATCGTATTCATCGAGGAATTTGACCAGTTCCCGGCCCATCACATTGTTGGCCGCGACCATGGATTCGAGATCGCCCATCACCTCCGTTGGGAGGCGAACAGAGGCGGCGATGATGTCGAGCACGTCCTGGTTGGGGACGCCGGCCTTGTGCAGCTTCACGATCGGAAAGCGAATGCCTTCCTCGAAGATGTCGCTGGCCTCGGAATGCAGGGGAGCGCCGCCGATGTCCGGAAGATGTGCGATCGAGCCGGCATAGGCGACGACCTTGCCGTTCTTGAAGATCGGCGTGATCATTGTGACGTCGGGCAGATGGCCGGTGCCGATCTCGGGATCGTTGGTGGCGAGCACGTCGCCCTCTTGCAACGTCTCGGCCGGAAACTTCGGCAGGAAGTATTTCTGCGCGGCGACCGGCAGCGAGGTAATGAACACCGGGATCGACCAGGTGCATTGCGCCAGCGCGCGACCGCGGCTGTCGAGCAGCACGGTCACATAATCGTGGTTCTCGCGCACGATCGGCGAGAACGCGGTGCGGCCAAGCACGATGTCGGCCTGGTCGGCGATGAAGATCAGGCGATTCCACATCACCTGGAGATTGATCGGATCGTTGAAATCGGCAGCGTTCGCGGACATGGGGCGTGGTCCTCAGGCGATGTTGATCACGAGATTGCCGTTAGCGTCGACGTGAGCCGTACCGCTCGGTCCGACGACCGCGGTCGATTCCCGCTGCTCGACAATTGCCGGCCCCTTGATCTGCCCGTCGACCGGCAGCTTGTAATGATCGTAGACCGGCGTATCGACGAAGCCCCCGGCTTCGCTGAAATAGACCGAACGTGCGCCCTTCCTGGCCTCGGCAACATCGCGCGTATGGGGGCGGGTCACCTGATCCTTCTTGCCGCTCGAGCGCAGACGCCATGTGATCACCTCGACCGATGAACCAGCGACGGTGCGGCCGAACAGCTCGCGATAAAGCTTGTAGAAATTGGCAAGCAGCTCCTCGTGGAATTGCTTCGGCGGCAGGCTGCGATCCGGCAATGCAACAGTGATCTCGTGGCCCTGGCCGACGTGACGCATGTCGACCGTATAGCTGTTGGTGATCGTCTCCGGCGCGACACCAGCGGCGCGGACGACCTCTGCCCCTTGTGCGGAGAGATCGCCGAGCAGGCGGTCCATCGTCGCGAAATCCCAGGTGTCGACCTGCATCGGGAAGCTTGTGGAGAGATCGACTGCCACAGGCGCAATCAGCATGCCGATTGCCGAAGTGACGCCGGCGCCGGTCGGGCAGATGATACGCTTGATGCCAAGCTTGCGCGCGATGCCGTAGGCATGCACGGGACCGGCGCCGCCAAAGGCGACCATGGGAAGGCTGCGCGGATCGACGCCGAGGTCGGTCGCGTGCACGGCCGCGGCCTTGCTCATGGATTCATTGACGAGATCGTGGATTCCGAAGGCGCAACGCGGCACGCTGACATCGAGCGAATCTGCGAGCTTGGTCATCGCCGTGAGCGCGGCGTCTTTCGACACCTTGAAAGATCCGCCGACAAAGGATTCCGTGCCCATGTAGCCGAGCAGGATATCGGCGTCCGTGACGGTCGGCTCGGTACCGCCGCGTTGATAGGCGGCCGGCCCCGGCATCGCGCCCGCCGAGCGTGGCCCGACATCGAGCAGGCCGAGCGGATTCTTCGCTGCGATAGAGCCGCCGCCGGCGCCGATCTCGATCATGCGGATCGACTGGATCTTGAGGGGAAAGCCCGAGCCTTTGCGAAAGCGATGATAGTGTGCGACTTCGAGGTCAGTGCCGACCGTCGGCTCGCCGTTCGGAATCAGGCAGAGCTTTGCGGTGGTGCCGCCCATGTCGAAGGACAGCACGCTGCCCTCGCCTGCGATCCGACCGAATTCGGCAGCGGCAACAGCGCCTGCGGCCGGGCCCGACTCGATCAGGCGCACCGGCAGCTCCGCAGCGCGGCTGCTCGGCACGAGGCCGCCCGACGACGTCATCCAGAGCACTTGACGATGGATACCCTTGGCTGCGAACTCGCGCTCGAGATGCGCCACGTGGCCGGACATCTGCGGCCGCGTATAAGCGTTGACGACGGTGGTCGAGGCGCGGTCGAACTCCCGGACCTCCGGGCAAACCTCTGACGACAGTGACACGAAGATATCGGGATATTCCTCGCGCAGCAGCGCCGCGATGCGCTGTTCATGATCGGGATATTTGTAGGCATGCAGCAGACAGACCGCGACGGACTTGATGCCTTCCTCGCGCAGCCGGCCGGCGATCTCGCGGACAGTCTCCTCCCCGAGCGCGGTCACGACCTCGCCGTCCGCCGAGATGCGCTCGATCGCGCCAAAGCTGTTCGCGCGCGTCACCAGCGGATCGGGATATTTCAAGTTCAGGTCGTAAAGATCGTAGCGCCCTTCGTTGCGGATGCGCAGCATGTCCTGGAAGCCGGCGGTCGAGATGAAGCCGGTCTTGACGCCCTTGCGCTCCAGCACCGCATTGGTGACGACGGTGGTCGCCCCCAGGACCTGAAGGCTGTCGAGATCGACGACATCACCGAATTGCGCGAGTAGCTCTGAAACCCCACGAACCACGGCCTCGGCCGGATTGGCCGGCGTGCTCAGCACCTTGTGAAGATGCAGCTCGCCCTTGTCATCGAGCAGCGCGAAATCGGTAAAAGTTCCCCCGGTATCGAATGCGAGCTTGGCCATCTTTGTCCTCGAAGCGATTATCTTCGAGGGTAGGAAATGCGGCCACACGCGACCACCACAACTCCCGTCTGCCGCCATAGGTTTTGTTTATGGCATGGCGAAACCAGCACAATGCTGCTCGAGCTGCGGCGATGCCCGTGCCTCAAATTGCAAGCGTGCTGCTTAGACCGCCCGGATACCTTGCGGATGACTGCGCATCAGCCTCTCGACCACGGTCAGAAGCACCGAGCGCGTGGCCAGCGCGGGCTCCGACAGCGGCAGATGATCGGAGACGCACAGGGAGACGGTCGCCTCGATGGCGGGGCGGACCAGCCGCCGCACCTCGACGCCCGCAAAGCTCGACGCGCTGGCGGCGGCGACTGAGGCAGGCAGGATGGTCGAGCCCAAGCCTTCGGTCACGGCCGCACCGAGTGCCGAGACCGATTCGATCTCGGAGGCGACGTTCGGCGTGACCCGCGCTCGCGCCAGCGATTCATCAATCAGGCGCCGCAGGAAATGCCCCTGGCTCGGCAGCAGCAGCTTGACGTCGGCCAGCGCCGACAGCGGCAGCGGTTCATCCGTCGACTTCTTCGACGCCGTCTCGGCGCGCGACACGAGATACAGCTCCTCGCGAAACAGCGGCTGGAGCTTGACGCCCTTGATTGGCCCGGAACCATAGATCATGGCCATATCCATCTTCCCGGTCATGATGAGCTCGCTGAGCACGTGACCGAAGCTGTCGTTGATATGGACGATGATCTGCGGATGCAGCGCGGACATCTCTTTCAGAATCGGCAACGACAACGTGCTCGACGCCGAATAGGTCGCAAGTCCAATCGACACGCGCCCGGCCAGCGCCTTGGTCGACTGGTCGATGTCGATCTGCGCCTGCTCGATCTGCTTCAAGAGCAACTGGGCGTGACGATAAAGGATCAGGCCGGCTTCGGTCGGGACAATGCCGTGATTGCTGCGCAGGAGCAGCTTGTGCTTGAAGTGGCTCTCAAGCGCCGCGATCTGCTGCGAGAGCGCCGGTTGCGCCGTGCGCAGCAGGCCGGCCGCGCGCGAAACGCTGCCGGCGTCCACGACTTTGACGAAGCTCTTCAGCTTCCTGAAATCGACGCTCATATGAGTCGAATACCGGCTCTGAGAATAGGATCCTGAGCAGCACTATCCTTTATCTAGCCTATTGATTTCAATGAGATTCTTCTCAGGCCGCCGGGCTTTTCCCGTCCGCGCCTGAAGAGGGCTCAGCGAAGTGCCCGACAGGCCTTTTCGATACGGTCGCAGGCCTCCTTGATCGCTTCCATCGAGGTCGCGATCGACAGTCGGAAATAAGGTGAGAGGCCATAGGCCGCGCCCTGCACCGCGGCGACGCCGACGCCGTCCAGAAGATAGAGCACGAAGTCGAGATCGTTCTCGATGACCTTGCCTTCAGGCGTGGTCTTGCCGATCACACCGGCGCAGCCGGGATAGAGATAGAACGCACCATCGGGCACCAGGCACGACAGGCCGGGGATCGCGTTCAGGCGCGCACAGGCATAATCGCGGCGCTCCTTGTAGAGCTTGACGCTGTCGCGCACGAACGATTGGTCGCTGGTCAGTGCATGGGCCGCTGCCGCCTGGCTGATCGACGACGGACAAGACGACATCTGCGACTGCAGCTTGTTGATCGCCGCGATCAGTGGCGCGGGGCCAGCGGCATAACCGATCCGCCATCCGGTCATGGCATAGGTCTTGGACACGCCGTTGGTGAGCAGGATGCGATCCCTGAGGGCGGGCACTGCCGCCGCGAGCGTCGTCGCAGGCTCGTCGCGATACCAGATCTGGTCGTAGATGTCGTCGGAGAGCACGAGCACATTCGGATGGCGCAGCAGCACGGCACCGAGCGCTTCGAGATCGCTGCGAGAATAGGCCGCGCCGGTCGGATTTGACGGCGCATTGAGGATCAGCCAGCGCGTCTTCGGCGTGATCGCGGCCTCCAGCGCGTCGGCGGTGAGCTTGAAACCCTGGTTCTCGGAGCAGCGGACGATCACTGGCTTGCCGTCATTGGCAATGACCATGTCGGGATAGGAGACCCAATAGGGCGCGGGAATGATGACCTCGGCCCCCTCCTCCACGCTCGCCATCAATGCAAGGAACAGGATCTGCTTGGCCCCGCCACCGACGCAGATTTCGCCGTCCGCATACTCCAACCCGAGGCGCCGCTTGTAGTCGGCAATAATGCCCTTGCGCAGCGCCACGGTACCATTGACGGCGGTGTATTTCGTCTCACCGCGATCGATCGCAGCATGCGCCGCCGCCTTGACGTCGTCAGGCGTGTCGAAATCGGGCTCGCCGATCGCCATGTCGACGATGTCGCGGCCGGCGGCCTTCAGCTCGCGCACGCGCGCGGACGCTGCCGTGGTCGGGGAAATCTTGATGCGCGAGACGCGCGTGGCCGGCACGAAGATCGTCACTGGGGTCGTCCTTTGCGTTGCAGATCGTATTAGTGCTCGACGTCGGTCTCACCGCGCATGCGGCCGGTGAGGAACAGCTCGCCGAGCTCGTCGTGAGTGATGTCGGCAGGCCGGCCGTCCCAGATCACCTTTCCGAGCCGCAAGATGACGGCGCGTTGGGCGACTTGCATGGCCTTCTTGGTGTTCTGCTCGACCAGCAGGATGGTCTGCCCGGCCGCGTTGATGCGCGCGAGCTCGTCGAACACGATTCCGATAGCGGTCGGCGACAAGCCGACGGAGGGCTCGTCGACCAGCAGGATCTTTGGCCGCTGCAACACGGCCATCGCGACCTCGAGCAGTTGCTGCTCGCCGCCGGACATATTGCCGGCGAGCGTGTTGCGGCGCGTCTTCAGGATCGGAAACAGGTCGTAGACATAGTCGCGTTCCGCCTTCACCTTGCTGTCGCGCAAGGTATAAGCGGCCATCTGCAAATTCTCGTCGACCGTCATGACAGGAAAATTGCAACGGCCCTGCGGCACCCAGGAGATGCCTTCGGCCAGGATCGCGCGCGACTTGAGAGCCGAGATGTCCTTGCCCTGCCAATTGATGCTGCCGCCTTTGACGGTCGTCATGCCGTAGAGCGTCTTGAGGAGCGTCGATTTGCCTGCGCCGTTCGGGCCCATCAGCGCGACGAACTGGCCTTGCGGCACGTCGAGATCGACGCCGTTGAGGATGTCGAGCGAGCCGTATCCCGCGCGCAGGCCCTTGATCGAAAGAGAGGGTTCAGCCACCGAGATAGGCCTCCCGCACTGCCTGGTTCTGGACGATCTCGTGCGGCGTGCCTTCCGCAAGCTTGCGCCCCTGGTCGAGCACGACCACGCGCCGGCACAGGCTCGTGACCACGTCGATGTTGTGCTCGATGATCAGGAAGCTGACGCCGAACGAGGTGTTGGCAAGACGAATGCTGTCAACCACGCGCTCGATCAGTTTTGGATTGATGCCGGCCATGGGCTCGTCGAGCAGGATGAGCTTCGGCTCAGGCATCAGCATCGAGGCGAACTGGATCAGCTTCTGCTGTCCGCCGGAGAGTTTTCCTGCGGGCTGGAAGCGCACATCCCAAAGGCCGGCGATCTTGATCAGCTCGCGCGCCCGCTCCCGCAGGGCCGCAACACGATTGCGCGCGGCAGCGCCGATCCCGAAGGTCGACAAGATCCCGGGGAAGGTGAACATCTGGCCGGCGATGACGAGGTTCTCCTCGATATCGAGTGCCGAGAACACCACCGTCTTCTGGAACGAGCGCAGCATGCGCCCCTGCCGCGCGATATCGTTCAGCGACCAGCCCGTGATGTCCTGGCCATCGAGTTTCACTGCCCCGGCGCTCGGCTTGGCAAGCCCGGTCACGCAGTCGAAGAAGGTGGACTTTCCGGAGCCATTTGGTCCGATCAGCCCACAAATCTCGCCACGATCGACATGCAGGTCGACCCCGTCGACCGCGCGCACCGCGCCGTAGGATTTGCAGAGCCCGGAAATGTCGAGGATCGGCAGCCCGTTCATTTGCGCCTCTCGAGGAATGACCAGAAACGGCCGATCAGCGGTGCGAAGCCGTTCGGGAAGTAGAATACGAGGGCGAGCAGGAAGAAGCCGTAGGCGATCATGCGCAGTTCCGGCGCGACGCGCAGGGCTTCGGTGAGGCCGACGAACAGCAGGCTTCCGAAGATGACGCCTGAGATGGTCCCTGCCCCGCCGCCGAGCACGATGATCAGCATCGTGGTCGAATAATACATCTGGAAAGTTAGCGGGCTCACCACAGTGAGGTAGTGGGCATAAAGACTGCCGCCGAGCCCGGCAAAAACGGCGCTGATCATGAAGACGATCAGTTTGTAGTGCCACGTGGGGATGCCGACGGATTCCGCCAGCGTCTCGTTCTCGCGAATGGCGATCATGTTGCGGCCGGCCGGCGAACGCACGATCAAATAAACGACCAGCGTCGCCAGCGCCGCGATCGCGAGCACCAGATAGTAGAAGCCGACGGTGCCGGATACCGTGAACGAGGCCGGCCCCAGCGCAAAGTAAGGCTTCGGTATCGCCGCCAGGCCCATGTCGCCGCGCGTCAGGCTGATCCAGTTTTTGGCGATCGCCTGCCCGATGATGACGAAGCCGAGGGTGCACATCACGAAGGATGTCGAGCGCAACCGCAGCGCGGGAATGCCGAGCGGCAACGCGATCGCACCCGTCACAAGGCCGGCGGCGAGGAAATTCAGATAGAACGGCGTGACGACATGCACGGCCAGCAGCGCCGAGGCATAGGCTCCGATGCCGAAGAACGCCGCTTGCGCCAGCGACAGCAGCCCGGTGTAGCCGAGCAGCAGGTTGAGACCATGCGCCGGCAGCAGGAAGATCAGCGCAATGATGATCGCGTGCAGCGGATAGGTCCCGAGGAACAGCGGCGCGACGCAGGCCAGCGCCGCCAGCGCAAGGCCGAACGGGATGCGCAGGTCCGGTCCCGTCTTGGCGATCGGACTTTCTGCCGGTGTCATGGTCTGATCTCGGACAATCTCGGTCAATGTCACATCCCGGCGATCAGAAGCGCGCCTGCGCGGAGAACAGCCCGTGCGGACGCCACATCAGCACCAGCATCAGGGTCGCAAAGCCGACGGTGTCTCGGAACTGCAAGCCAACATAGGTCGCGACCAGGCTCTCGGCGATGCCGAGGATCATCGCCGCGACGAAGGTGCCGCGGACGTTGCCAAGCCCGCCCATGATGATGATCGGCAGCGTCTTGAAGGTGATGAGCTCGCCCATGCCGCCGTAGACGCTGACGTTGACGGGCGCAGTCAGCACGCCCGACAGCGCCGCAAGGCCGGCGCCGAGGATGAAGGTCCACAGCGCAATATGGCGGACGTCGATGCCGACCACCGCGCAGCACTCGATATTCTGCGAGACCGCGCGCATCGCCTTGCCCATCCGGCTGTAGGTGACCATCAGCTCGAGGCCGACGAACACGATGAGGCCGACGATGATGATGAGGATGCGCTGCTCGGCCAGCGTGAAGCCAAACAGCGTGACCGGCTCGATATAGCCGCCGGAGAAGAACTTGTAGCTGCCGCCGAACACCAGAATGATGGTGTTCTGGAGGATCAGAGAAACGCCGAGGGTCGCAAGAACGCCCGCCTCGGCCGGGGCTCCCACGATCCGCTGCATCACGAGGTTACCGACGACGACCGCGATCAAGGCCGTCGCCACCACACCGATCACGATCGCCACCGGATAGGGCAGATCGAAATAGTCGATCGCGAACCAGGCGCCGAAGGTCCCCAGCATGTAGTATTCGCCGTGAGCGAAATTGATGGCGCGCAGCACGCCGAAGATCATCGTCATACCGACGGCAACGATCGCGTAGACTGATCCGGATACGATGCCGTTAACGACCTGCTCGATGACCGTGTAGAACATGTGAGCCCCGTTGTGCCGTCTTACTTCGGATAGTCGATCTCAGCCGAGTAAGCTCCCTTGATGGCGGGCTTGCCGTGCTCGATTTCCAGCAGGATCATCGGCAAGCGGGCCTGGTTGTGATCGTCGAACGTCACCTCGCCAACTGCGCTTTCGTAGTGGATTGCGGAGAGCGCGGCGCGGACCTTGTCGCGGTCGATGCTCTGGGCTTGCTCGATCGCCTTGGCCAGCAGGTGCACCGTCTCCCAATGCACATAGGCGTGATTGTTCGGCGCCTCGCCGTACTCGGCGATGAACTTCTCCACGAACGCCTTGCTCTTCGGGGAGTCGTAAGCCGGAAGCCAGGCCGCCGCCTCGATGGCGCCTTCGAGCGCCTTCGGCGCCGCCTTGATCGAGCTTGCCGTATTGAACTCGGCGTTGCCGATCAGCGGAATTTTGCCGGCGATCCCGACCTCGATCATCTGGCGACCGACGATGGGCGTCGAATCTGCATTGCCATACATGATGATGGCCTGGGCGCCGGAATCGCGGATCTTGGAGAGCACGCTGCGGAAGTCGACCTCGCCTTCCTTATAGTAATCCTCGGTCAGGATCTGGCTGTTGAAGCGGGGCAGATACTTTTTGGTGAAGGTAATGGCCGCGCGCCCATAGTCGGTATCGACCGAGAGAACGGCGTATTTCGTAAAGCCCTTCTTCTCGGCGGCGTATTGCAGCACGATCAGTGCGCGGTTCTCGTCAGTCGGATAGTTGCGGAACGTCCATTTGAAGCCGCCAACGCCGGCCTTATAGGTGATCATCGGGTTGGACGACGCTGCATTGAGGAGCAGGACACCTGCGTCCTCGGCGACCGGCTGCATGGCCAGCGTGACCGAGCTCGAGACGTCGCCGATGATGTAGTCGACCTGGTTCTGGTCGATCAGGCGACGCGTCGCCGAAACGCCCTCGACCGGCGTCCCCTGGCTGTCCGCGGGCATGACGTTGATCTTGCGGCTGCCGACGCCTCCGGCGGCGTTGATCTCTTTCGCCGCCATCTCGGCACCGCGCAGCGAGAAAGCGCCATACCTGGCATTCGGCCCACTCATCGGCGCGACGAGGCCGAGCTTGACCGTACCATCCTCAGTTCGGGCGAAGGCGATGGAGGAAGCGGACTGTAGTCCAATCAGGGCGGTCCCGATGCAAAATCCCCGTCGGCTCAACTCAATCGTCATTTCCCCGCTCCGTTGCTGCTGCAAATGAATGCGCCTGACCACGTCGCCGCTTTTGCGATCTTGCTCTTAGACTTTTTTGCCGCGGTCGACGGTAAAAAATAGATTTGCGGCTATGGCCGGGGGAAGCATGACTGCGGTCTGCCGCCATAACGAATTCTTATGGCGCAACGCTAGAAATTGGGCTACTTCTATGATCGGTCGCCGATCGTCGCTAGACAGCGCCTCGCTTCTCAACCACGGCGCGATGGTGCCGAGATGCGGCGCCCCATGCGTAGTTGAATGATGGCCGGCCTCTCTATGGCGCTCTTCGTCCAACTACACCCTTCATCCGTCTTAGTCCGGCGGTGGACGCATCAGCTCTCGAAACCGTCTCCGGTCGCGCGCATCTCTCATTTGGTAAGACCATCAATCGTGCGTTCCAGCCACCCGTCCTAGCTGCCAACTCATCGAGGTGACGATTAGATCTAGTATTGCTCAATGCGCAGATGACGTCCTTGACGCCCCATCTCGGATAACCGGCCTGGTCACCAAACCGATAGTTTCTGGCCTGCCTTTTTACGTTCTAACCTGCGATGAGCTTTTTGATCTCGAAAGACTGTGCTGCGCCAAAAGGAGGTGTCGAAAAGCTCCTCGAAATTTTCGCATTTACGTCATGAAGCACGTACCGTCTTGAGAAATCGGCTCACCTCGTCCCTCAGCCGGCCACTCTCGCTCGACAGGGACCGTGCCGAGGTCAACACTTGGGAAGAAGCCACACCAGTTTCAGTGGCCTCACGCCTCACGCCCATGATGTTCGTGGACACCTGTTGGGTACCGCTTGCAGCTTGCTGAACGTTGCGTGCAATCTCTTGCGTCGCGGCACCCTGCTGTTCGACAGCCGCGGCGATGGTCGACGAAATCTCCGCCAGCTTCTCGATCGTACCGCTGATCTCACCTATTGCACTGACTGATTCCTGTGTCGCGGCCTGGATCCCGCCGATCTGCTGGCTGATTTCTCCAGTAGCTTTCGCCGTCTGCTCTGCCAGGGCCTTCACTTCGGACGCCACGACCGCGAAGCCACGGCCGGCTTCGCCCGCCCGCGCCGCCTCGATGGTGGCGTTCAAGGCCAACAAATTAGTCTGTCCCGCGATTGAATTAATGAGCTCAACGACGTCACCGATGCGTGCAGCCGCTTTAGAGAGCTCGCTGACGCGGTCGTTGGTCTTTCGCGCCTGATTGACGGCCTCGTTGGCAATGCGAGCAGCTTCCTGCACCTGTCGGCTGATTTCCCTAACGGATGAGGAAAGTTGCTCGGTCGCTGATGCAACGGACTGCACGTTCGTAGAAGCCGCCTCGGAGGCGGTACCGACGGTCGTAGTTATCTCTTGCGACCGTTCGGCAGTCCTGCTTAGCTTGTTTGCCGAACTCTCGAGTTCAGTTGAGGCTGAAGGAACCGTCTCGATGACTTTGCCGATTGCACTCTCAAAATCGTTGGCCAGGTTGTTGATAAGAGCTTTCTTCTCGGCTTCTGCTGTCATCAACTCGTGAATGTCAACCAACGATCCACAAGCGCGCCGCGGTTTTCCTTTCTCATCGAGCACGACTCCACCTGTCGCTCGAAACCAGCGGTAGCTTCCGTCTTTTACTTTCAGGCGGTACTTTACGTCATAGCCGACGCCCGTCTGGCATGTCGAACCGAACGCGGCAAACGTCGCTGGGGCGTCGTCGGGATGAAGGCGGTCCGACCACGATTGCACGACGTTGGGGAATTCGACCTCGGTCTTATACCCGCACAATCGGCGGAATTCGCTCGACCAAGTCCAGCGCGCGTCGGGATGCATAGCGTCTCCCTCGTGAAGGATCGCGTCCCACAATCCGATGCCCGAATAAAGCGAAAGCGTCTCGAGCCATTCAGCCTTGTGAAGAAGCTCGTCGTTCCGAAAAAGTCGCTTCAACATACCATTCCCCCGCAAACTCTATCGACAAATTCACCTGAACCGCACCGACTCTTACTGTGTCGCCGCGCTTCGCTCAAACGGCTTGTTCTCGGCGATAAACCTCGCGGCCAGCACCAATGCACCCATCGAGAAGTCCTTTCCGTGCGCAGCGACCATGCGTTCGGATAGTTCGGCCAACTCTACAAAGAATCGATCTTTACTTTCGGTTTCACTGACGGAGCGATCGGTCGACATAGTTATTTCTCCTCGTGATTTCGTTTCATCCGTATTCATACTCGAATGGGAAGCTGTTTGAAGACATGCGGCGGGAACGTCACGATCGCTGCCTCGCCCTCAGTCGTTCCGAGTGCCAGATGTTGGCCGTTGGCGGACCAACGCAGGCCATGAACGGCGCCTCCACCTGGCCGCCTGACGACCAATTCGTCGGACCGTCCAACCTTAGCAACAACGACCAGACCGTCGGCATACCCCGCCGCGACCAATCTACCCTGCGGATGGAAATCTACGGCTTCAACGAGCACGAACCGGGCACGGCCGGTGGCGAGGTTCGTCGGTTGCTCGCTGTGGTCGTCAAGCCTAGAAACGTCCCATGCAATTGTCCGATAGGCTCCGCTCGTGGCAAGGATACGGGAGTCCGCGCTCCACGAAAGAGATGCGACGGCTGCGGGATATGTGGGAATCCTGATGATCTTCGCGTCTGCAAGGCGCACCAAGACAACGCCCGCTTCGATCACTGACGCAGCTAACCAGCTTCCATCGGGACTCCACGACAACGCAGAGACAGGTCCCACCTCGAACGAAGTGGCCGGCTCTGGCCGTGGGCCGAACGTTCGAACGAACAGACGACCGTCGGCCCCGATCGCGAAGCTGAGACCATCCGATGATGCCGCAATCGCCGAGGCACGCCCACCAATCCGCTCCTGCAGCCAGACAACCTCACCCTTGGAATCGTAAAAAAGGATCGACCCTCCGGAAGCAGTCAGGATACCACCGCCCGGTACGGGGGCAATAAAATCGACAGGCGCCGCGTTGTTCGATACCGCCCGTGTGACGCCGGACGCCGAAATGCAAAGCAAGCGGCCGTGGTCACTGGTGACGAATTCCGATGTCCCAATCGGAGCGAGACGGAGCGGGCCGTCGCTGATGATCACCTTCGTCAATGGTGGCACTGGTTTCTGTCGAGGTGAAATCGTCGTCCGCCCCATATCCAGTTCCACGCGGCAGCGATCTTGCGGCGGCTCGACGTCGGCCACAGGAGCTATCGCCACAGCGCCATCGGCCAGCGCAAACGCGACACACCGTCCCGCGGGATCAAACGCGGTATTCGTTACGCCCGCACCTACCGTCCAGTGCCGCCCAAGCAAATCATAGAGCGTCGGGGCTTCTGCGTCCATCGTATCCATCGGTCGCCTCACGGTTCGGATCGTCTTATTTACTGGCGGCAATACACCTGTCTAATTCCTCAAGGCGCTGCTCCAGCACAGCGCAATGGGCATCGCATTCCGCCATCTCGGCATTTGCCCTTCGTAAGCGCTCGCGCGCATCCGCGAGGGCCCTGCGGCGGTCAGGCGAACAGCCGGAGGCCGCGATCTTTTGCTCGAGCCTTCAATCTCGAATTCCGCACCGCCGCCAAGCTGACGGTTGAGTAGAGTGCGCGATTGGACGGCCGACATCTCCTGAACGATCTGCAAGCGCTGGGCCAGCATTTGGAGAGCCGTCATCGAACCGGCGCTCATGCGCCGGCCTCGATCTGAACCAGGATCCGCTGCAAGCCACCAACACCAGATACAAAGTGGCGCTGCGCATCATTGACATGAGATTGCAGCGGGTCCCATAGATCGACCCTCAGCAACCGCATCGGATCGCCCGCCATAGCCTCGAGCGCCTGCAAACCAAACTGAAGCCGTAGTCCGATGCCCTGCAGAACGAAATTGGAAAGTTCGCGTGCGTGCGTCTCGATGAAAGGGCGCAATAGCGGATGGGCGCCGTAACTGGCGCCGCGCTTCGCAAGTTCAGTCTCGATGAACACTACGAAATGCCTGACCAGCAGATTTTGGCTTTCGCCAACCAGGTGCATCATGAAAGTCACGTCGCGGTCTGCACGTGACAGTATTTGCGAGGCAACCTCCGCAGCAGCAGCAGCCCCACCTCCTTCTTTTTGTCCGTCCCAGACCATCGCCATGAACGATCGTGTCCTCAGGTCCGCGAGCGATATTGATGCAGTTTCCGATATAGCGTGGCACGCGAAAGCCCTAGCTTCTCGGCCGCGGCGGCAATATTGCCGCCGGCGTTGGCGACGGCCCTCTCGATGGCGCGACGCTCCACTTCATCGAAGCGCGCCACCTCGTCGTTTTCTGGCGTCGAGCGATGACCACTCGGCAACGGCATCGACGGCTGCTGCGCCGCCGCTTCGACGAAGTCCTCCGGCAAGTCCCTCGGGGTCACCACCCCGGTGAGGGTCATGAGCACGAGATTCTCGATTAGATTGCGCAATTCGCGGACGTTGCCCGGCCAGCTATAGCGCCGCATCAATTCCATTGCGGCTGCCTCGAAACGTAGAGGTTGTGTGCCATAGCTTTCCGCAAATTGTCGGTTGAAGTGGTCGATCAGGACCTCGACATCGCCGAGGCGCTCCCGAAGCGGCGGGATGGTGATCTTGACGACGCCGATCCGGAAATACAGATCTTTGCGAAAACGTCCCTCCGCTACCTCCTGCTTCAAATTCCGATTGGTTGACGCCACGAGCCGGACGTCCACGGGACGCGGTTTGTTGTCACCGAGCCGGTACACCGCTCGCTCTTCCAGCACCCGCAGCAAGTATGGTTGCAGATCCAGCGGCATCTCACCGATTTCGTCGAGGCTGAGCACGCCGCCATTGGCAAACTCAAACCTGCCGGGCTTTCCTTCTCGCGTGGCGCCCGTGTATGCGCCCGGGGCATGCCCGAACAATTCGCCGCCAAGAAGCTCCTTGGAGACCGCGCCGCAATTGAACGCGACGAAGGGCTCCTTGCCAGTCTTCTGGCCTCCAGCGTGAACGAGACGAGCAAACAATTCCTTGCCAACTCCGGTCTCGCCCTCGAGTAAGACAGCCGTCCGGCCGAGCGCCGCCCGCTCGACTTTCTCGACCGCCTGCGCCAGTGCTTCGCTACATCCGACAATCGCTTCTTTAGCAAAGGTGAGCGCTGCGCGCGCTATCGGCGAGACTTGGGCGCTGGCAGAACTTGCTCGCGGCCTTGCTGCAAGCACGAGCATAGCCCCCTGGACAACACCATCGACCAGCAGCGGCTCGATCCGTTGTTCACGTAGTCCCTCGGGCAGGCCATTGGTCAGATCTTTAGCCAAACGACCATCCTGGCTCGGAAGTATCCGATTTCCGATGCCCAGGTCGATGGACTCCGCGATCCGTTGCCAGCGAACCCGAGCCATATCGTTGTGGTGGATGACCCGACCGAAACGATCAAGGATCACGACACCGTCAGCGCTGCCCATTCCCGGCATTCGAGAAATGCTGGCCTCGAGCAGCCGTATTCTTTCAAGCCGAATCTTCTCCGAGAGCGCAAGCTCGATGTGATTGGCGGCAATCACCGCCAGTGCAATGTTGTGGCGGTGAAAGATCGCCTGTGGTCCGGAAAAGTCAATGATCCCGATGATGCTGCCGTCGATCGGGCTGCGAATGGGACTGCCGACACAAGTCCAAGCTTTGATACCCTCGGAAAAATGTTCGGCGGCGTGGACGTGAACCGGTTTTCCGGTGACGAGCGCTGTGCCAATGCCGTTGGTGCCGGTCACCGTCTCGCCCCAGGCGGCGCCGACTTCGAGGCGAATATCATGCCCGGCATCGATCGTCCGCTGATCGCCTCCGACATCAAGCACGACGCCATTCCTGTCGGTGATGACCAGCATTGTGGCCGCATCACCAAGGACTTCCGCAACGCGGCGGAAGGTGTGGGCGCTGGAGCCTAGCAGATCATCGTTCTTCAGACGCAGCTCATAGAGCTCGTCCGGCGAAGTCACGAAGCTGCTGCCCCTGCAGTGTGCATTGACTCCCGACTTGATGCTGCGTTGCCATGATTCTTCGATAACGCCCCGCACCAGAGCGTTCTCGCCCTTTGCATCTCCGAACGTCAGGAAATTTTCCCACGCCTTGTTGGTCTCCCGTTCATCGTACGGCCGTCCCTGCTCCGCATCCGCGGCCTCCGGAATTTTGTAGCCTTCCAGGGAAAACGGCGGCTTAGCCATGAAGGTTTCCGTCAGCATTGGAGCACCAAACCTATATTGGCAAACAGCAGCTTGATCGGCAGAAACGACATGAGCAGGGCCAATGAGATCGTGCTCTCACCGGCGTGGCTCACGCAGATCATTCGACCGTTCTGGCGATCGCATCCAAACCGAGACGGCCCGAGATGATCTGCTCCAGGCGCGCTTCCGACGTCTCGTCGGGCACGCTCACTCCCTCGAGGTCGATCAGGACCTTGTATAATTCGTCGTCGAGCGGCTCGAAGATCCCATTCTCGCGTGTCGCCAGAGCCAAGCATCGCGATTGGCCGCCGCCGCGCAATTCGCCGACAAAATGGAGTTGCCGCCCTGACGCGAGATCGGCAATCACGACGCGGCCGTTATAACTGATCCGCACGTAAGGCTCGATCTCCTTCGGCTGAGCCGGAGGCGTGGACCAGAGCTTGCCTGATGGCTGGGGCTCAGAGGGCGGCGTCGGATTGCGCAACTCCTGCCAACGCCCGAGCGTCAGGTGATTGGCGAGCGAGTTGATCTTCGTGCGGTTCTTCTGAAGGAAGTCCTTCGCCTTGAGCTCTTCGCGGTGCGGACCGTCGCGCTTGGAGATGATGTAGACCATGTCCCGTTTCCTCCTGCCCCGGCTGGTCGAATGACCGTGGAGGCTTATGATTTGCCTCCTTCGGGCTCACGCCGAAGCTTGCAAGATTGTAGCTGTTTCCAGATCGTTGTCACCGTCCAATCATTCGATCGTGACGGTCAAGCCATCGCGGCGCGTCGCGTCGACCATTGACGCCCTGACGGAACGCGAACCGCATTTCATGTGCTTCAGGCCCGCCCAAGCTTTTCTGCCCCGCCGCCCAACGCAGGTCCCTGCGTCGGATCAACATACTCCGGCACATCGGCAACCAGCGTGTTGGTCGTCAACACCAGCGTGGCCACGGAGGCAGCATTTCGAAGCGCGGTATACGTCACCCTGACCGGGTCGACGATGCCGGCGGATACCATGTCGATGAACACGCCGTTTGCAGCGTCGAACCCGACCCCGGCCCGCGAACTTTGCAGCTCGGCCACAACCTTCGCCGCATCATGGCCGGCATTTCGGGCGATGAAAGCAGCAGGGCGCGACAGGGTTTCGCGTACCAGCTTGATGCCTTCACCCAGGTCTCCATTGATGTTCCCGAGGGTGCGCGCCACCACCGGCGCACACTGCGCCAACGCTGTCCCGCCGCCCGGCACGATACCCTCCTCGGCCGCAGCCCGTGCAGCACTGAGCGCATCGTCGATCAACTGGATCGTACGCTTCTGCTCGACCGGCGTGACGCCGCCCGCAAGGATCACGGCGGTCCCACCCGAGAGCTTAGCCAGGCGTTCCTTAAGCTTGTCCTGCTCGATGTTCGGCGGTGCCAGATCGTGCTGCTTGGCCACCTGCTGTCGGCGCGCGGCGATCGCCGCATCGTCCCCACCGCCCCGGATGATTACCGTTTCGCGCGCACTGGCCCGAACCTGCCGCGCAGTGCCGAGGTCGGCAAGGCTCGTCTCTTCCAGCGCGCCCCCGAGTTCGCGGGCGATGACCCGTCCTCCGGTGATGATGGCGAGGTCATCCATCATGGCCTTGCGCCAGTGACCGTAGTCGGGCGGATTGACCACCAGAACCTTGCCACGGTTGCCTTCGCCGAGCAGCGTGACGACCACTTCCGGTGCGATCTCTTCGGCGACGATGACAAGCGGTCTCCCGGTCTCCGCGACCCTCGCACGCACCGCAGCCAGCTCGCCCGGCGCCTTGATTTTCAGGTCCGTCAGGAGAATGTAGGGCTGATCCAGCACCACCTCCATCTTCTCCACGTCCGTCACCATATGATGCGAAATGTAACCACGGTCGAACGACATGCCCTCGACCACCTCGAGCGTCGTGCTCGTCGTCAGCCCGTATTCGGAACTGATGATGCCATCCTTGCCGACGCGCTCCACCGCCTCAGCGATCAGGCCGCCCAGATGGGAATCGGTCGACGCAATCGTTGCCACGGCCTGTAGCGTGTTGCGGTCCGATACTGGAATTGCCGCGCTCTTCAGGCTCTCGACGACGACTTCGACGGCCCGGTCGATCCCCTTGCAGAGATCGACCGGCTTGGCACCGCGTTCTAAAGCCGCAACGCCGCCTTGAATGAGGCCGTTCGCGAGCACCATAGCCGTCGTCGTACCGTCGCCGGCGACCTCGTTGGTCTGCATCGAGACTTCGCGCACCACCTGGGCGCCCATGTTCTCGAAGCGATCCGGCAAGTCGATCTCGGAGGCGATGGTAACGCCATCGCGCGACACGATGGGCGTGCCGATCGGCCTGTCGACCATCGCGTTCATACCCTTGGGGCCGAGGGTCGATTCGACCGCGGCAGCCAGCTTCTGGACTCCGCGCGCAAGAGCGCGGCGAGCATCTATGTCGTGCAGCAGAACTTTTGGCATCGCGTTTCACTCCCACGTGGTCGTCTCTTGGTTATCAGGTCTGGCGGACTTGCTGCCCACTCCGTTTTGTCGGCACTCACAGGTCGCACGCGTATCAGCGCGACCTCACGTTAGCGCAGAGAAACGCTTGTCCATTGCAGGCGATCCTACCGACCGCACGGCGCAGCCACTGCCGCAACCTCCGCACGGAGCTGGCGTCTGCTCCACGCGATCCCCATCGAGCTCGCGATAACGCACCGCAAGAAGGCCTCGGCACAACGAGCTGTTGAACTCCATGTTGATGCGTACTCCCCGCAACCGCTGTAAATACGCGGCCATCTCGTGGCGCTTGATTGACGCCCCGTCGTAGGTGACAAAGGCGGGGGCGGCCGGGAGATTGGCGAGCCGCCGCTCAACCAGAAGCTCGCGATAACGCGGCTTCTGGCGCGCAACTTCTTCCGAGCTGAAGTTGATCGCATCAAAGGTACCCAGATTCATCCGGCAGATCGCCGGATCCTCGTAACCTAGCCCACGCAACGCCAGGATCATGACTTCCTGGCGCCGCTCGAACGCTTTGCGGCGGAATTTCTCCCGCAGTTCGTCAAGTGAACCGCCGCTTGCGAAATCCTTGAGCGCCTCGCCAAACGACCTGCCCTCGCGGACACCGCGGTTGATCTCCTCGGCGACCATGTGGTCGCGAAGCTGCGGGCGCGCCTCGCGAACCCACGGCAACGAGGACACCGCCCGACGCATATCATCGGCCATAAGGAACGCGAAGTTCGCCGAACACCAGTAGGTCGGCAGCCGAAACACGATGTCGACTCCATCAACATGATCGACCGTGACCCGCTCGACGAATCCAAGCTCGGTAACCGGTTCGTCCAGCTCGGGATCCGTGACCAGCGCGAGGCGCTCCCACACCTCGTTGGTCTTGCGATCGTGCTGATGGAGCGCGTTCATCGGCTCTACTCCGCTGCCGTCGCGTGGATCTTCTGCCCGAGCTTCGCCTTCTGCGCCTCGACGTCCACTCCGTAGAGACGTGCGGCGTTGAGGCCCAGAATCTTCCTCTTTGCCTGCGGCGTGAGGTCGACGCCGTGCTCCTGCTTCAGGTCCTCCGGCAACTCGAAGTTCCAGAATTTCTCGACCAGCCAGCGGGGCGTCCAGATCGCGTAGTCGCTCCCGAAAAGCAGCTTGTCCTCGCCGACCCAGAACAGCAGTTCGCTGATCACTTCGGCAAAATAGCGCGGCCGTCCGTGAATGAACGGCAGCGCCACGGCGAGGCCGCCGTAGACGTTCGTCTCCTGCACCGCGATCCAGCAAAAATCATCGAGGCGCGGCAGACCGCAATGCTCAATGATGAAGTTCAACCCCTGGAAGTCGGTTGCGGCATGGTCGACGTCGTGGACATCGAACGCATCCTTGTCCAAAGGAATGATCGTCGGGCCCTTGTGGACGTGGATGTTGGTGATGCCGAGCTTCTGGCAGAGCTCGAGGCAGCGATAGGCGTTGGGATCCGTGAGCTTCCACCCCCGCGAGTCACCCTTCCACTCGGCGGTATAGAGCTTGACGCCCTTGATGCCGAACGTCTCCTTCATGTAGTGGATGTACTCGAGCGCCTTCTCGCCGTCCCGTGGATCGAAGGCGCCGTTGACGATGAAGCGGTCCTTGTACTTCTTCGCCATCTCGGCGTTGCGATCGATGGTGTTGAACCCGTTCTTGTAGAACTCCGTGAGGTAGGTCGACTGAACGACCGCCATGTCGTCAGGACCGTCGACGAACAGATCGTGGTACATCTGGTCGGCGCTGTATTTCTCGAACTGCTCCTTCGGCCAGAGCTTGTCCTTCGGGCTGAGCGAGGTGTGGTAGGCGTAGAAACAGTCGATGAACTGCTTGCCGTGGACGTTGAGCTGATTCGCCGGGCTGCCGTCCCAAAAATGGGTATGGCCGTCGATGACGAACACTTCCTCGCCGCTGGGAGTTATGAACATGATGCTCTCCGGAAATTCCTGGTTGGCTGTAGTCGATCAAACGAAGCGCGGTGGTCGGGCGAGACCACTTCGAGAAGCGGCGGGGCCACAGCCACCGGGGATGCGGCCCCACCCAGTCAGGGAGACGGAAGCTCACTCGATGTATTCGAAGACCTCGTCCATGTTGCCGAACAGCGTCACCGTATTGTCGTCGATACGCACCATCCGTCCGTAGTGGGTCGAGGTGTTCACTTCGAAGATCTCGGCCGTCATTTCCTTCCCGAGAATTTCGCTGATTTCATCCATCTTGAAGATCAGCTTTCCTTCGCCGTCGATGCGGATCAGGGCAGGCTGGTAGGTGACGGTCACGTTCGGCTTCTTCGCCATAAACTCGGCAATGGCGCGCGCCTCGACGCTGTCGTTCATGGTGACGCCGCACTGGTGGGAAATCGTTTGCTCGAAACGAAGGTCCCCCATCTTCTGGAAGATATTCTGGTTGGTCGCAGATCTGGAAACGACGGACATTGCAATTTACTCCTTGGGAAAGGTGAGGCCGAGCTCGCCGAGAATCTTCTTGATGCGTTCGACCGACTGCGCGCGCGCGTCGGCGTACTGCACCGGTTTCGAGTGCGGCTGCGACCAGATCGGCTGCAGGCCTGCAGCCGCCTTGTTGGCGAGCGCGACGTGCTTGTTCACCCACCCCTGGAACAGCTTCTTGTTGTGGGCGCCATGCTGATTGTCGGTCACCAGGAGGTGCATCAGATCGATCGTGTTGGCGAGATTGCGCTCGTAGTCCGCCTCCGCCGACGAAATCACCGGCGGCGTGATGAAGTCGCCGTTCGACGAAGCGACTTGCATCAGGAAGCCGCTGCGAAACAGCTCGCCAACCAAGGGCTCGAACACGATGTTGGTGGCGAAATACTGCTCGAAATAGTCGGCCGAACCCATGATCGATTCGATCGCTTCCCGCGTTCCTTGCCAGCCCTTGTCTTCCAGCCAGACGCGCTTGCCGGCCGTGTCGTCGAAGCCCGGAATGTCCATTCCGATCTCGGCGAGATACAGCGTAATATCCTGTGAAAGGCGAAGCTTGTAGGACGAGTTCGTCAGCGTCGCGTTGTTGATCATCTGGGTGTAGCCATAGCGCTGCGCCTGCATCAGCGACGTGCCGAGACCGAACTCAGCGTGCTTCCACGCGCCGAGGTGGTTCTGCAGGATCTTGACCCAGGCCTTGTCGAAGCTCTTCGGCGCGCCGGACTTGCGGCCGTTGGCGATCACAGCCTGGACCATGGCCTCGATCTTGGACTGGCGCTGGTAGTGCGTGCGCTCCCACTCCTGGTCGGGAGCACGGAACGCGTGCCAATTCGAGCTGAGGGCCGCCGTGTTGTCCTTGGTGTACGCACCCTTGCCGTTCGGGAAGGAGATGATCCAGTCCTGCAACAGGTAACGTTCCGGATCCGGCTGCACGTCGACTGTAACGTCTTCGTAGTGCGTGGCTCGCTTGCTGCGCGGCTCGAAATAGCGATATCTGCGGCTATCCGAATCCGGAAACACCGCAGAACCTGCTGCACCGGATTTGGCTGATACGGTTTGAACGGCAGTCATGGTCGTCTTCCTCCTCCTGTTGTTGGGCTCTAGAACTTTGTTGAGCGGTCGAGGCGTCTTAGTTGTTCGCCGGCGTGAACTTGTCGAAGAAGATCCGGTCCGACTCGACATCATTCATCTGCAACACCGGCGTCAGCGCCTCGATCATTGGCGATGGTCCGCAGGCATAGACGTCGACATCTTCGCCGTAGTCCGCGCTGCGAAGGTGCTCGCCGACGGCCTCATGCACGAAACCCTTTGCTCCGCTCCAGGCCGTGTCGTCCGCCGCATGGGAGAGAACCGGGACGAAAGTGAACTCCGGATGCTTGACGGCGAGCTCCGCGAGATGGTCGAGATAGAAGAGATCGTTCTGCGTCCTGGCTCCGTAGAAGAAGTGCACCGGACGCACTTCACCGGAGCTGATGTGGTCATGCAGGATGGACCACAACGGCGACATCCCGGATCCGCCGCCGACCAGGATCATGGCTCCCGTCTTGTTTTCTCGTCGGAAGCAGGTCCCGTAAGGTCCCTTGATTCCGACTTCGGTTCCGACGGCGAGATCTCCGTCGAGCCGTGAGGAGAAGCGTCCGTTGGGATATTTCTTGATGATGAACGCGAGTTTTTGGCTTTCGCCCGGCGAATTTGCCATGGAAAACGAGCGCGTAATCGTCTCTGGTCCCGGGAGCGTGATGTCGACATATTGACCCGCCCAGAACTTCAGAGGTTGCTCCAGTGTGATTTCGAGGCGGCGGATGTCATGGGTCAGCGCAGAGACGCCCGTAACGATGCCCGTGAAATCCTTGACCGGGATCGATTTCGACAGCACTTCCTCGTCATAGTTCAGGAGCTCCACCTCGAGATCGGAGTACGCCAAGGTCCGACAGAGCAGGATGTAGTCCTGGCCGCGCTCCATCTCGTTGAGGGCAAACGTCGAGTACTTCTTCAACTCGACATCACCTCCGGTCAGGACGCATTTGCACGCCGAGCACTGCCCTTCCTTGCAACCATGCGGCAGCGCGATTCCCTGACGAAACGCAGCGTCGAGAACAGTTTCGTTCTCCTCGACCTCGAACTCTATGCCTACCGGTTGCAGGCGAACGACATTAGCGGGCGCGCCCATCGGGGCCTCCTCAAACGAACGCTTTCAGATCTTCCGGGGAGCGATCGGGAAGGAGCCGGCCGGAGCCGGCCCCTTCCGTCCCACTTAGTTGCAGGGATTGATGGTGAATCCCTTGCGATACTCGGCGAGATGCTTCTCGCGGTCGGCCGGGCTCATCTCCCGCAGCGTCTGCAGCGGGCTCTTGAGGATGTGGCCGCGGACATCGTCGAGCGTCCACATTTCCTTCTGGTCGAAGCGCAGGTGCGGCTGCGCGACCAGGGTCTTGCCGTCCGTGCGCACGAAGCCGAGATCCTTGATGGCGTCGGCAATATCGACATTGTGGTAGACGCTTTCCCACTCGCGACGGCCGCTGAATCTTCCCATCGCCGGGGTCGGACGCCCCTGGTACTCGCCGGCGAACGCTTCCACCGCCGTCCATCGATCGAGCTCGTGGGCGAAGGTGTGGAGCTTGCCGTCGATCTCGTCGGTGACCATGTCCTCACGGATGAGGCATGGAACCAGGCACGACCAGCAACGATGCGGATAGACGTAGCCGACGTCGCTGTTGAACAGGATGTTGGTCTGACCGCGATGCGACAGCTTCTCGTACCATTTCCAGAACTCGCCGAACTGCGCATACCAGCCCGGATATTTGTGCTCGAACCACTCGAAGTCCTTGTCGGTCTGAGCCTCGATGCGCCAGAAGTTCGCCGACCAGCCGACCGCGAAGAACTGCGCGACCTTGTGAACGTAATGCTTCTCGGTCAGCCGCTTCCAGGCGGTCTGCACGTCGTCATGGTGGATCTTGATGCCGTACTTTTCGAGCGGCAGCATGTAGGTCCGGTAATAGTCCTCGAAGATCCAGCGATGCCACATCTCCGCGTAGGACTCCTTGTTCTTGTCGCGGTTCGTGGTGCCGTATTCGATGAAGGTGCCGATCGCCGCATCGACGATGGCGTGATTCTGCCAGAAGGCGTAGCGCATGTCGCGCTCGAGCAGCAGGTGATTCTCCGGCTCCTTCAGCATCGACATCAGCATCGAGTGACCGTTGCCGATATGGCGGCTCTCGTCCGACTGAACCGAGAGGAACACGGTCGGCAGCGCATAGTCGCCGTTGCGGGCCGCTTCCGACGGCATCGCGACGAACAGCGTGTTGGTGAACGCCGTCTCGGCGACGACGGTCAGGTAGACATTCGCCGACGTGATGGCGTCACCGGTGATGAAGCCTTCGCCGAACTGGCGACCGATGGTGGTGGCGTAGCACTTGCCGAACGCCTCCTCCGTGATGTCGAAGCCGGCCGGATCGATGTAGTTCTCCATGTACCATTTCTTCAGGTTCATCTGGATGGTCGAGTGACGGAATTCGTCGACCATCTGCATGGTGAAGCCGGTCCGGAGATCTTCGCCGGGTGCGAGCCGCCCGACCATCGCCATGGAACGTGCCGCCGAAATTTCCGGGAACGGGATGATGGCCAGGAACAGCTTCATCCACTCGACCCAGCGCGGCTCGACGTTGCGGAACATGTCGCCGCGGAGCGCGGCATCGAGGGCGCCATAAACGCGGTTGTCCTTCTCCTCCTGCATCGGGAAATAGGAGCGAAGGACCTGCTTCATCGGATCCTTCGGCGCCTTCGTGATCTTGTAGTCGGTGGGGAAGGTCATCGCTTCCTGGACGTAGGACGGATTCCATCCGAGGTCTGCAATCTTCTTTGCAGCCTCACCGACGGAAATGCCGCGCTGGGCGGTGATCTTGTTGAGCGTTAGCGTTCCAGACATCTCGTCTTTCCTCCTGATCGGGTCAGAAACCACATCGATATTCCGCCTGCCTGGACCTCCGCGGACCGAGCAGCGCTTACCCGTGCGTTACGGGCCACCTCGCGACCGTTTGCACGGCCGGACGTTTGATATCGGCAAGGGTCTCAGGATGACTGTTGAGCGCCTCAGGGATGATCGGGAGCGATCTTCGGACCCAGCCGTCCTTCAATCGCAATTGAGTCACCCCGCCCCAAGGTTCGCCCTCAGCTCAGCATCCCCTTCCCTCGTTCTTTTCGCGGCTCGCCCCGGACGGAGCAGTCAGCGTTGTTGTGCCAAACAGCTTTGCAATGGGCGTGCCAGCGCTCACTTGCCCCGCCAAATCGATTTCTGACTGCCGGAGGTGAGGATCAGCGCCGACGGAGACCTAGCGGCTCCCGGTTGGCGACACCTGCGGAAATGCAAATTGCGACAAGAGTTGCAAAATGAGAATTGGCGCAACGCGGAGACCGTCACTTTGCGGCATGTTTGCGCCGCAGCAGGCCCAGAAATTGCCCCGGGGCAATACTATGGGCGCTTTCGGAATCGAGCGCGGCGCCTCAATGCGACAGACCTCTTTCGCGTGAAGGCCGTGCATGCCGAGATCGGTTCGTTGCTCGCCCACTCAGACTAGCGATAGTCCTCGAAAACGGCCGCCTGGTTCGGTTGCCGGACCTTCTCGATCCAGCGTTCCGTATGCCGGACGTAGCAATCATGATCGCAGAAAGGAAGCCCGGTACTGCATTCCCTGAGATAGTGTGTGTGAATCGGTTCGCAGCAAGACATGCAGAACGCCTTCAGCGAAGGTGTTCTGCCATTGACGAGGACGAACCTCATGCGCGTTCCTACAGCGATCTTATCGATATGAGATTGACAACCATGCAGATTGAGACGATGGCGCAGGATGAGACTCCGGAGATCGGACCACTCCTCCACCTTTGCGGTGTTTGCACTGCGATATGAGCCTGTGTGAAACCAATCTGATTGAACTGCTGCAGCGCGTGACCATCAGAAGATCTCACGCGGCTGGGGCTCCCGTAACAGTCACCGACGGCACCACACGGGCATGACGATGGCCGCTCGTTCGATCCATCGCGAGGAAATGCATACTCGCGATGGATGATGCACCTACCCTTCAAGGGATTAACACGGCCCGCCCATGAATTTTTCCGGCATTGAGATCGTGCAAGGCCTTGTTGGCATCCGCAAGGCGATACTCCGCCGTGGCGAGTTCGACCAGACCTCGGTCCGCAAGGGCCATCAACTCAGTCAACTCGGCCCATGTGCCGACCAGATTGCCGATAATGTTCTTTTCGGTAATCACCATGTCGACGGTCGGCACCCGAATGTCCTCGCCGTAGCCGACGACGTAGTAGCTGCCCATCGGACGGGTCATTGCCAGGCCCTTCGAGGTCGTGCCCTTCTCGCCGACGAAATCGATCGCCGCTTCCGCGCCGTTTCCAGCGGTGAGGGCCAGAACGGCTTCCACTTCGTTTCCGTCAGCTTTCACGAGATGATCGGCGCCCGATTTTTCGGCCAGTTTCAGCGATGCTTCGGACTTGTCGACGACGATGATGTCGGCCGCGCACATTGCTTTGAGGCACTGGATTCCAATGTGGCCCAAGCCGCCCGCACCGATAACGACGCAAAATTCGCCCGGCAGAAGGTGACGCGTGGCTTTCTTGGCAGCGCGATACGCAGTAAGGCCCGCGTCCGCGTACGGCGCGACTTCCTTCGGTGCGAGAGTCTGCGGCAGCGGGACGATGTTGCGTTCTGAGGTGCAAAGGAACTCTGCATAACCGCCGTTGCAGTCGAGGCCGGGAAATGTGCCAGGACCATGCATGTCGAAGCCTCGGCGACACGCGAGGCAGGTGCCACCGGTGATCTTCGGGTGGACGATCACGGGATCCCCCTTCTTCACCCCCTCGACTTCCTTGCCGATCTCTTCGATCCAGCCTGCATTTTCGTGTCCCAGAATGAGGGGGAGCAGTTTGTCACCGGTCGGATCCATGTGCGGCTTCCACACGCCTTCGATGATATGAAGGTCGGTTCGGCATACGCCCGCACCACCAATGCGGACAATAACGTCGCTTGATTTCGTCAATTTCGGATCAGGCACCTTTTCTTCCCTGACCCAAAGGTCGTTGGAAAGTTCCTCGTCATAGGCTCGCAGTACTTGGGCTCTCATTATCTCCTCCGTCTCCCCGGCGAACTTCAGTGCGCCATTGGGTCATTCGAGCCTCAGCATTTTTTGTGCCAGTGGATTTGTGTCACGGCGCCAACGGCCATTGTGCAGACGCGCCAACAGTCTTTCTGCGTTGCAGTGCGAATGTCACTGTTCATCCATGATGAAACAACCCGTTACTACCAAGCATGGATCCGCGTCATCTAAAGTCCTCAACCATCGGGAGGATCGATGGTCAAGCTAAGCACGACAAAAAGAATAGCGTGTGGACTTTGCTGCGTATTGCTTGCGACGCAGCTGGCCAATGCCCAGATGAGCTTGCCTGCCGTCAACCCCTCCAACGGGGCAACACTGTTCAAACAGCAATGCGCCACGTGTCATACAACGAACTTTTCCGACCCCGCTCGGCAGGGACCATCGCTTTACAAGATCGTTGGGCGGTCTGCCGGCAAAGCTGAGGGGTTTCACTACTCGGACGGGTTCGCCAAAGCCGATTTTGTTTGGGATGACACGAGGCTTGATGCCTGGCTGACCAATCCCCAGGCGGTGGTCCCAGGTGCAGTGATGGCCTATCGCCAGGTCAAACCGGAAATCCGCGCCGCGATCATCGGCTATCTCAAGGAACTCAACTGAATGGCCAAGCCAGTCCATTCGATGATCCGCGTGCTCGATGAGGCGCGCTCGCTCGACTTCTACAGGCGCGCGTTCGGCCTAGAAGTCGCCGATCATCTGAAGTTTGCAGACTTTGCTCTGATTTATCTGCGTCACTCCTCCTCCTCCTTCGAGGTGGAGCTGACGGTCAATTTCGATCGTAAGGAACCCTACGCGCTCGGCGATGGCTACGGCCATCTCGCCGTGGTGGTCGAGGATCTCGATGCCGAGCACGCCCGCTTCGTTCGCGAGAAGCTCGCGCCGGGACCGTTGCGCCACTTCAAGCACGACGGCAGGACGCTGGCGCGCTTTTTCTTCGTAAGTGATCCCGATGGCTACAAGATCGAGGTGATCCAGAAAGGCGGACGCTTCGGCTGATCAAATCAAGACAATCCAGATCATAAAATTCCACGGAGGAATGCCATGAGAGAAGTCGATCGTCGAAGCAAGCACAGCCGCCGCGTCTTTCTCAAGGGCGCGGCGACCGCCGTGCCCGTCGTCGCCGTCGCAACCAGCGTCACAGTGAGCATCGAGGATGCCTGGGCCGAGGACGCGAGCACACTCTCGCCCGCGACGATGAAGACATTGCTGAAGGTTGCGCGGGACATCTATCCGCACGACGTGCTCGGTGACAGCTACTACATCACGGCGATCAAGCCGTGGGACGGCAAGGCGGCAAAGGATCCCGCCGTCAAATCGCTGATCAGCGACGGCATCACCCGGCTCGATCAGAACGCGCGCGACCGCCACAAGATGGCCTACGCCGAAGTGCCGTGGGAAGCCGACCGCGTCGTGCTGCTGAAGGAGATCGAGGCAAGCGACTTCTTCCAGAAGGTGCGCGGCGACCTCGTCGTCTCGCTCTACAACCAGAAAGAGGTCTGGCCGCGGTTCGGTTACGAGGGCTCCTCCGCCGAGCACGGCGGCTACATCAACCGCGGCTTCGCCGACATCGACTGGCTGCCGAAGGCTTAAGCCACCCAACGGTTCAGGAGAACGCATATGGCAAAATTCGATCTGAACGATTCCAGCGTTGTGGTGATCGTCGGTTCCGGTGCCGGCGGCGGCACGCTGGGCAATGAGCTCGCGCAGAAGGGCGTCAAGGTGGTCATTCTCGAGGCGGGTCCCCGCATCGAGAACCAGGACTTCATCAACGACGAGTGGGAGAGCTTCACCCAGCTCGCCTGGACCGACGCGCGCACGACGTCGGGAACCTGGCGCGTCGCCAAGGATTTCTCTGGCCTCCCTGCCTGGATCGTCAAGGCGGTTGGCGGCTCGACCACACATTGGGCCGGCGCGTCGCTGCGCTTCGACGAGCATGAGTTCAAGGTCAAGGGCACCTACGGAAACGTCCCGGGCGCCAACCTCTTGGACTGGCCGATCACGCTTGCCGAACTCGAGCCGTGGTACGCCAAGGCCGAGAACAAGATGGGCGTGACCCGCACCAACGGCATTCCCGGCCTGCCCGGCAACAACAACTTCAAGGTCCTCGAAGCCGGCGCGAAGAAGCTCGGCTACAAGTCCGTGCACACCGGCAATATGGCGATCAACAGCCAGCCGCGCGATGGACGCGGCTCCTGCCAGCAGATCGGCTTCTGCTTCCAGGGCTGCAAGTCCGGCGCGAAATGGTCGACGCTCTACACGGAGATCCCGAAGGGCGAAGCCACCGGCAATCTGGAAGTGCGGCCGAGCAGCATGGCGGTCAAGATCGAGCATGACGCCGGCGGCAAGGTGAGCGGCGTCGTCTACGCAGACGAGACCGGTGCGATGCAGCGCCAGAAGGCGCGGATCGTCGCGGTTGCCGGAAACTCGATTGAAAGCCCGCGGCTGCTGTTGAACAGCGCATCCTCGATGTTCCCCGACGGTCTTGCCAATTCATCGGGCCAGGTCGGCCGCAACTACATGCGGCACATGACGGGCAGCGTGTATGCCTTGTTCGAGAAGTCAGTGCACATGTATCGCGGCACGACCATGGCCGGCATCATCCGCGACGAGGCCGCCAACAACCCGAAGCGTGGCTTCGTCGGCGGCTATGAGATGGAAACGTTGTCGCTCGGCCTACCCTTCATGGCTGCTTTCCTCAATCCCGGCGCCTGGGGCCGCCCGTTCACCGCTGCGCTCGATGGCTATCCCCGGATGGCCGGCATGTGGCTGGTCGGCGAAGACATGCCGCAGGAGACCAACCGCATCACGCTCGATCCGAGGGTGAAGGACAAGTTCGGAATGCCCGTCGCGAGCGTGCATTTTGACGATCACCCCAATGACATCGCGATGCGTGCGCACGCCTACAAACAAGGTGCAGCGGTCTACGACGCCGTCGGCGCCACCGTGACCTATCCGACGCCGCCCTATCCGAGCACCCACAATCTCGGCACCAACCGGATGAGCGAGAAGCCTAGGGATGGCGTAGTCAACAAGTTCGGTCAGACCCACGACGTGAAGAACTTATTCATCTCAGACGGCAGTCAGTTCACATCGGGCGCAGCCTGCAATCCGACGCTGACGATCGTATCACTGGCGATCCGGCAGGCCGACTACATGGCCGCCGCGATGCAGAAGAAAGAGATATAGATCCGGTCGGCCGCGCGGCTCTGTCACTTCAAGAGTGACAGAGCTACGTCCTGAGATCGCTGCTTGCGCTCCAGCCTAGATAGCTGAGGCTCCGGTCGGCTGCTCTGCATGACTGATACAGGAATAACGCGATCGCTTTTCGCGCCATCACCACTGGAGCGGTAGATGAGGCAACAACAGCGCAAGAGCGAGGTGAAGTTGTTTACCTCGCCGTAATGCTCGAGGACCTCGTCGTGGAGAGTTGTCAGAAACTTGGCGAGACTCATCCGCTCTCTCGCCGCAATCTCCTCCAGCGTGTCCCAAAATGCGAGTTCGAGACGGATCGATGTGCAATGGCCTCCGATCCGCAGCGAACGGGTCTGCGTTTCGTAGTTGCGTTGAGGTTGTTGCGCAAACAGATTGCACATGGCGGTTCCCCCTCAGTATTTGATCTCGCTTATGATGACATAAGCCGCGGCGGCACGCCATACTGCGTCGCATGCACGTTACCGGAACGTGCAGCGCCGATGCGTGGATGAACTGAGGAAAAATCCGACGCGGAGTCCATAGATGTAGGAGCGGTCGAGTACGCGGTAACTCGCGCCGCGCTCCAGCGTGCATCACGGCCTAGCGGATGCCGCGATCGGTACCGACCGCGTCCGCCAGCGCCGTGGCGCCGGCATTCTCCGCCTCTCGCGCGTCTTTGCCATCATGGAGCCCCTGATTCCAGCTTGCCCGGCCGGATCTGCGACCTACCCGATGTCGTCAGCCCAGGGAGCACTCGAGCTGGCCCTCCTCCCTGCCCTACACGGAGCCAAGATCGCGCCAAACGGAAGGTGGCTGACCATGTTGCCAAAGTTCACTCACGTGGAGCTGCAGCGGGACGAGCCGGTGTCGATCTCTTCGGCACCGGTCAGTAGGCGATCATCGGTATAGCCTCATCGCCCCTGGAAGACCGCCGGACGCCGCTCGATAAAGGACTGAATACCTTCTCGCGCGTCGGCACTCTTGAGAACGCGGTCCCGGATCGCGGGGATGCAGGCAATCGCAGCCGCCTCGCCCTGCTCGGCATATTTCGAGGCCGCTTCCTTTGTCACCTGAATGCCAAGCGGTGCGTTGCGGGCGATGATCGCCGCGATCTCCATGGCGCGGGCGACCTGCTGACCCGCCGGCACGACCTCCTGCACGAGACCGATCTCCCGCGCACGCTGTGCAGTGAATTCATCGCAGAGGAAGAGGTGGTACATGGCATTGCCCCAGCCTGCGCGGGACAGGTAGCGGAAGTGCGCGCCGCCCAAGGGGGCGATACCGCGCTTTGCCTCCATCTGGCAGAACCGGCTGTCGTCGGCGGCAACGACGATGTCGCCGGCCAGCATCAGCTCGATGCCGACGGTGTAGACGATGCCCTGCGCCGCCGTCACGATCGGCTTCTTGCAACGCTTGGTGAGGCCGAAGACGTCGACATTGCCTTCCTTGATGTTCCGCTTCTCCGCATTCGGACCGAAGAATTTCGGCATGTCGAGTCCGGCGGTGAAGTCCTTGCCTTCGGCGCAGATCACGCCGACCCAGTAGCTGTCGTTGTTGTGCAGCTCGGTCAACGCGTCCGAAAGCTGGTCCATCATCGCCGGCGAGAAGGAGTTCTTCTTCGCGGGATTGTCGATGATGATCTTCAGAATGTGATCATGCGCCTCGGTGCGGATCGTGCCCTCGGTGGTCATTGCGTCGCCTCCAGTTTATCTGTCGTTCTTTGATGGCAAGTGCGGTTCGAATGGCCGCGGCCCGCTCGGGCGGGAACGCTGCCGCGCCCTCCTGAAGAATATCGAGGAACGACAGCACGCCACCGCGTGAGCCCCAGTTGCCCTCTTCGATGATGCGGAAATTGACCCACCAGCCCGGAGGCGGATCCTTTAGCTCACAAGCATCCGAGAGGGCCCTGAGAACGTTGCGAATGACGGTGGCTCGATCGTCGCGGGTCCAGCAGCAGTCCATCACGACGACATCCACCACCATGACATCGCTCGGTTGGTCCGACAGCAACTCTCCGCCGTGCGCGATCATGTCGAGCGACCGCTCGAGGAAATGCACCTGGTAACCTCGCCGCGCCTGAGGAACGAGCCGACCGACCTCCGGCACCAGCACGGCATCCGTCAGCGTCTTGGCCAGCACCCGACGCTGCTGGCCGGTCAATCGTCCTTGCGGGCTCATTACATGGATAAAGGTCATCGCAATCTATCTGGGTCAACCCCGATTATGCCACGTGACATACATCCACGAAGCGCTGGCTATGTCAACTGTCATATTGTAGTTTCGGATAACGAGGTGCCTGATGACGTCTGACACGAGAGCGAAAATGGTGGCCGGGGCCGCCGATCTGATGAGCCGCCGCGGCGTGAATGCGACGAGCGTGCGGGAAGTCGTGCGTCACACCGGCACGCCGCGCGGATCGATCAGCCATCATTTCCCCAGGGGCAAACAGCAGCTCATCGAAGATGCCATTGTCTTTGCGGGCGCCCAGGTCAGCGGTCCCCTGCGGCACCTCACTAGCGAACGGGGGGCCATGGCCGGCCTCCGCGCCTTCATCGCACTCTGGAAGAAGACGCTGGAGAGGACGAATTATCAGGCCGGATGTCCGATCCTGGCAGTCGCCGTCGAGGAATATATGAGCGACCCCTCCGATCAGGACACCGCCGGCGGACAGGCGGTCCAGCGCCACTTGCTGGATCTCGCTCAAGGCATCTTCGCGGATTGGCAGGAGATCCTGTCGAGTGCGCTGAAGCAGGAAGGTCTCACCGCGTCGCGCGCGCGGCGGCTCGCGACGCTGGTCGTGGCGTCCGTCGAGGGCACGGTCGCAATGTGCCGGGCCGCGCGGAGTGCCGAGCCGTTGGAGGAAGTCAGTCACGAGCTCGAACTCGTCTTGAAGGGCGCGATCGGAAAGCTATAGCCAGCCGCGCCAGTTGCGTTTAGCGAAGCTGGCCTCATTCAATCCGCAATGCGATCGAGTTAATCACGTCCCGCCATTTGGGAATTTCCTGCGCCATGAACTTCCTCAGATAGGCGGGGCTGTTCGACGACGCCGGGATGATCCCTTGCGCATCGAGGATCGGCTTGATCGAGCTGTCATTCATGGTAGCCACGAAGGCCGCATTGAGCTTCTCAATGATCGGCTCAGGCACGCCCTTCGGCGCGACGACGCCGAAGAAGACGCTGACGTCGAAGCCCTTCAGACCTTGCTCGTCGAAGGTCGGCACATCGGGCAGGACCGGCGTCCGCTCGATCGTCGTGACGCCGAGCGCGCGAAGGATTCCGGCCTTGATGTGAGGGGCTGAAACGAAAATATCGGCGAAGCTCATCTGAACCTGGCCGCCGACGAGATCGTTTATCGCAGGTGCGCCGCCGCGATAGGGCACATGCAGAATATCTGTGCCGGCAGCGGCGTTGAACATGACTCCGGCGAGATGAGTGGATGCGCCGTTGCCGGACGAGGAGAAGCTCAATTTTCCCGGGTTCGCTTTCGCATATGCGATCAAATCCTGCACGTTCTGCGCCGGCACCGAGGGATGTACCGAGAGCACGTTCGGCATTTTGCCGATCATGATGATCGGATCGAAGCTCTTGATCGGGTCGTAGCTGAGCTTCGTGTACAGGCTCACATTGATGGCAAGCGGGCCCGATGTCCCAAACAGGAGGGTGTAACCATCGGCCGGCGCCTTCGCGACGAAGTCCGCTCCGACGTTGGCGCCGGCGCCGGCCCGGTTTTCGACAATCACGGCCTGGCCGAGCTTGCTCTGACGCCCTCGGCCAGAGACCGCGCCAACGCGTCCGTCGGTCCGCCGGCCGCAAAAGGCACGACGAATTTAATCGGCCGCTCGGGAAATTCCGCCCACGCCGTCGTGGGCATAGACAACACAATGGTCGCAAGAATTAATCTGCGACAAAGACCGATCAACCCCATAAGCTTCTCCCTCCCCGAGGCGAGGCTTGAGCCATGCCGTTTCCAACTCCTTGTCGGTTGGGTGTGGCGACACGGTCGCGCAGCACATCCGACTATTGTTCTAGGAAAGTGTCCGTTCGATCAGGTCACGCGTACGTCACCGTCACGTTGCCGAAGGGTCCAAAATCAGCAACGAACGTCTCACCGGCCTTCGGTCTCAACATTCCCGTCACCGTTCCGGTGCTGATCATCTGCCCGGCTTTCAGGCCGATGCCGGTCCGCGAGAGCTCGTTGGCGAGCCACGTCACCGGCACGATCGGATGGTCGAGCGCGATCGCCGCACTGCCTTTCCGCCTCAGTGTCCCGTTGCAGGTCAGCACGACCTCCTGGCCGGCAATATCGCGCTCCCGCCAATTCTCGATCGGCGGACCGTATGCGATGGTCCCACTTCCGGCTCCGTCTGCAAGAATCGCCGGCAGAGGGGGAAATGCGGCGTCATGGACGAAGCGACACTCGGCCAATTCCACGCCCGGATGCAGCGAAACGACGGCGTCCCTGACCTCCGCGAGATTGTAAGGCGTGTCACGCGGCGGAAGGTCCGCGCCGAGCACCGCCTGGTATTCGACTTCCGGAATGGGGCTGCACTGCCGTGTATGCTCGACCGTCACCGGCGACTCCTTGACGAGCGGAGCGTAGACCCGACCATAGATCGGCGAGTCCGTGCGCAGCTCGCGCTGCAGCCCTTCCTTCATCGCAGCGATCTTCCAGCCCGCAACGTCCCAACCGAGCTCCTCCTCGACCATATGCGCGATACGGTAGGCGGTCGCCTTGTCGGGCGGCACGAGACGCTGATCGAGACCGCTTTGCTGGCGTCCTTCGCGCCGCAGGGTTGCGAGCAGGCGGGCAAGCTCACGTTGGGTCGACTGATCCATCGTGATCACCTCACAAGGAGCGCTGCCGCGCGCGACAACGGCACGGGGGCCTCACCCAACAGCAGGTCGATCGCCTCGTCCTCCCAGCGTTGACCGTCGAGGTTCAGCGTATTCGGTTCTTGCAAGCGATGCTCGAGCACGAAGCGGGCGAGCAGCAAGCGACGGGTATCGCCGCCGGATGCAGCCAGCTGCAAGCCGTCCTCGATGAACAGCGCGGCTGTAACGGCATGATAGAGCTTGCCCGCAGCAAGCCGGCAGAAACGCTCGTTCTCATTGTCGGACGCAACCTCCTCCGCAAAGCGCAGTGCGGAATTGATCGCACCGTCGAGCCGCGTGCGGAATTGGCCGGGAACTCCCTGCGTGTCCCCAAGCCGGGTCGCAAGGTCGTCGCGCAAAGCGGCATGCGCGCCGACCTTTCCGACTGCGCGCTGCACGGCGTCGAGCGCGTTGATGTTGCTGGTGCCCTCCCAGATCAGGCCGAGATGGGCATCGCGCACCAGCCGCGCATTCGGCCAGTCCTCGATATAGCCGTTGCCGCCACGTGCCTCCATCGCGCCGGTCGCCACCGTGACATTGTCGCGGCAAGCCCGGTACTTGACGATCGGCGTCAACAGCCGCAGCACCTTCTCCGGCGCAGTTGCCGAATAGAGCAGCGCCGAAAGCGCCTGCTCGGTCGGCACCATCAGTTTCACGAGTTGCCGGCGCATGAGGGGATGATCGACCACGGCGCGGCCGAAAGCGTTACGGTGGCGGGAGGCTTGAAGCGCCTCATTTAGGCAGCGGCGCATCATGCCGGCGGCGCGCGCCAGATGCGAGACGCGGCTGGAATTCACCATCACCAGCATGTGCTTCAGGCCCTGGTCGAGCTCACCGAGTTGATAGGCCACCGCGCCGTCAAACACGATCTCGCCGCTCGCCATGGTACGGCTGCCGAGCTTGTCCTTGAGCCGCATGATGCGATACGCGTTGCGGCTGCCATCCGGCAGCGTCTTCGGCATCAGGAACAGGCCGAGGCCCCGCCCGCCGCCGACTGCCCCCTCCGGCCGTGCCAGCAACACGGCAAGCTCCGCATCGGCATTGGAGCAGAACCATTTTTCACCGTAGAGCTTCCAGTGCGCGCCATCGCGCACCGCGGTCAGCTCGGCCGCACCGACATCGGAGCCGCCGGCCTTCTCCGTCATGAACTGCGCGCATTTGAGCAGTGTGGCCGGATCCTGGCTCCACATCCCCGGAAGATAGCGCTCATGCAGCTCGGCACTGCCGAAGCGTCGCACCAGCTCGGACGAGCTGTCGGTGAGGTTCACCGGACACAGCAGGCCGAACTCGGCCTGGGAAAACAGGTAGTGAAACACGTACTTCGCGATCGGCGGCATCGCCGACGGCCAGCCCAGCACGCCAGCGCGGTTGCACATCGCGTGCATGCCGAACTGCCCGAATGCGATCCGCTCCATCTCCCGGTAGGCCGGGTGATATTCGACCCACTCCTCGTCGCGGCCATAGCCGTCGCGGGAGTGCAGAACGGGCTGGTGGCGCTCGGCTTGATCGGAAAGGTCGTGCAGCGTGGTGCCAGCGAGCGCGCCGAGCTCGGTGAGATGCGGATCGAGGTACGCCAGCAACGGCGCGTCCATGTAGAGAGGAAGCAGATCCCGAACGCTTTGGTCGATGGTATAGTAGTTCAGCCCGCGGCAGGTGGGCGCTAACGCCATCGAGCGCCGGGACGACGCTTCGCGACGGGCCAAACCGGCATGAACGGTCATAAGTTTCCTCTCCGAACGACGTATCTTGGGCGGGATGGACCCTGCCAAGGTTCGGGTATGGCTTGACAGCGGTCCACGCAAACGACTTCTTGGGTGGGGGCCTTGAGCTAAACTCAAGGTTCGCTCATCCTGCGGGGCGCACGATCATGGCTTCACGACGACTTCCTCCGCTTCACGCCGTGCGGGCATTCGAGGCGGCTGCCCGACATCTGTCGATCACGCGCGCCGCAGACGAGTTGAACGTGACGGTCGGTGCCGTCAGCCGGCATGTCCGTGCGCTCGAGGTGCGCATGGGCACGGCGTTGTTCCTGCGTGGATCGCGCGGCCTCATCTTGACCTCGGCGGGTAAAGCCTTCGCCGATTCCGCGCGTGAAGCGCTGGACCGCATTGCAGATGCGGCCGAAGGCCTGCACCTGCGGCAATTCAGGCGGCTATCGGTCGGCGTCTACGGGTTCTTCCTGTCACGCTTTCTCCTGCCGATGTGGCCGGCGCTCAAGGCGGCACATCCCGAGCTGGAGATCGATCTGCATACCAGCGCGAACCCCGTGGACCTTCTCGCCAGCCGCTACGACGCCGTCATCGCGGTATCGGATGGCGAGCCGAGGGCTGGTCTCGTCACCCGGCCTTTGCTCCCGATCGCCACCGTGCCGGTGTGCTCGCCAGCCCTGCTGAAGAACGGCACGCTGGATTTCACGTCCGTTCCGCTGCTGCACAACAGGCCGCGACCGGATGACTGGCGGCGCTGGCTCGACCATGCGCAGCTCACCAAGGTGCCTGTTCGCGGGGGGAGCAGTTTCGAAAACCTCGGCCTTGCCATCGAGGCTGCAGCCGCCGGTCTCGGCGCCGCCATTGCGATCGAGAGCTTGCTCGATACAGATCTCGCGCAGCTCGATCTCGTCAGGGCGCATCCTCTCGTCCGACCGACGCGGCGTCACTTCGTGCTCGAATACGAGCAGCGCATGGCAGACGAGCCGGCCGTCGCCGCGTTTTCCAATTGGCTGTGTAACGCCTGCAAGCTGCAGGGCAGCAAGAAAGCAGCTGCCAAGAAGTCCACGCGAAAGGATTCGCCCGGCTGAGTGTTGAGTTTCGCTCAAGAGGCACCGAAAAAACCTCGTTTGCCAGCCGGAGCCCGCTCTGACACAGACCCCACCATCACACACCGATGATGGGGGAACGCCTGATGAGACTCGTATTCGGGATGCTCGTCGCAGCACTGGCTATCGAGGCAAGCGTGCCTGCTCGCGCACAAATCTCCGGCGATGTCGTGAAGATCGGCGTGCTGACCGACATGTCGGGCATCGTCTCCGATGCCACGGGTGAAGGCTCCGTCGTCGCAGCTCAATTGGCTGCGGAGGAGTTCGGCAACCGCGTGGCAGGCAAGCCGATCCAGATCGTCTTCGCGGACCATCAGCTCAAGCCGGACGTTGGCGCCAGCATCGCCCGCAAATGGTTCGAGCAGGATGGCGTCGACGCCATCGCCGACGTTCCGAACTCCGCCGTCGCACTCGCGGTTCAGGAGGTCGCCCGCACCCGCTCCCGCGTCATGCTGTTCTCGTCGCCCGGGACGACGGCGCTCACCAATCAGTTCTGCTCACCAACCAGTGTCGCCTGGACCTTCGATACCTACGCCCTCGCCCGCGGAACGGCCAAGGCAGTGGTCGAAGGCGGCGGAAAAACCTGGTACTTCGTGACGGCCGACTATGCGTTTGGCCATCAGCTTCAGAAGGACGCCAGTGCCGTCGTTCAGGCCAATGGCGGCAAGGTGCTGGGAGCTTCCGCACACCCGCAAGGCACCACCGATTTCGCGTCCTTCCTCCTGCAGGCGCAGGCTTCGAAAGCCAACATCGTCGGCCTCGCAAATGCCGCCGGGGACACGGTCGCAACCATCAAGCAGGCCGAAGAGTTCGGCCTGACGGCGGGCGGGCAGAAGATGGCCGCGATGCTCCTGCTGCTCACCGACGTCCACTCGCTCGGCCTTCCTGCGACGCAAGGAACGTTCCTCACGACTCCCTTCTATTGGGATCTCAACGAACAGACCCGCGCCTGGTCGGACAAGTTCGCGGTCCGGCGCAAGGGGCAGCGGCCGACCTTCATGCAGATCGGCGTCTACGAGGCCGTCCGTCACTATCTGCAGGCCATCGAAGCAACCGGCTCGGACGACGCAAACACTGTAACCGCAAAGATGCGCGCAACACCCATCGAGAGCGCCTTCACGCACGGTGCCACGATCCGCGAGGACGGCCGCGTCGTTCGCGACATGTATCTCGCCGAGGTCAAGGCTCCCAAGGAGTCCAAGGGCGAGTGGGACCTCTACAAGATCCTGCGCACGATCCCGGCGCAAGACGTCACCATTCCGCTGACCGAAAGCACCTGCCCGCTCGTCAAGCGCTGACGCGGCATTCGATATCCGACTTCAATAAAAGAGGGCGACCATGACGACACCCGAGAACGAGTGGCAGTATCCCTACGGCACCAAACAGCGCTATCACCTGCAACATGTGCATCTGTTTGCATCCAACGTCGATGCCACGATCGACTTCTACAAAACTTGGTTCGATGCCGAGGTGATGTGGGACGGCGACGTCGCGGGCGCGCGTAACGTCTTCATCAAAGTGGGCATCGGCGCGCTGCACCTCTACGATCAGCTTCCGCGCGGCGAAGGCAAGAATGCCGTCCATCATCTGGGCATGCAGGTCGTCGGCATCGACGAGCTCTACGATCGCATGAAGGCCGCGGGCCTGCATATTCCCAATCCCATCCGCCGGCTCGGCGGTGGCGGCGGCTATTTCATGCTCGGCGCGCCCGACGGCGTCGTCATCGAGATCTTCGAGCCCGGCAAGCTTCGCGAGCCGGTGGTCCGCAGCTACTACGGCTTCGGGGGTTGAGGCCCGTGGAAACCACTCCTCCGCTCGATACGGTCTACGACCTCGTCGCCGCCCAGGCTTCGGGGACGCCTGACAAGACGGCCCTGACATTCGTGGACGTGGCGGCCGACGGCACCTATCGGACGGAGGAGCGCTCCTACTCCCAGTTGGAACGAAACGGCGCGGCGCTCGCGCGGCGTCTCGCAGCACTCGGTCTTCGGCGCGGCGACACGTTCGCGCTGATGATGGCCAATCGCCCGGAATTCGTCGAAGCCATGCTGGCCGCCGCAATGCTGGGCGCGGTCTTCGTGCCGATCGATCCCAGAACGATCGGCGAGAAGCTGAGCTTCATGCTGTCGCATGCCGAGTGCCGCGGCGTCATCTGCTCGGCCGAATGTGCAGCCGCCATTGCCGACCTCGGAGGCAACGACCTCCCCTGGGCCGTGATCCTGACCGAGCAAAGCGCTTGGCCTGCCTCGATTGCGCGGGTGAACCTGGCTTACCGGGATGTGTTGAAGGAAGGCGGATTCAGCGACCGGATCGGCGTTTCACCGACCGATCCCATGATGCTGATGTTCACGTCGGGCACGACGGGCAACCCCAAAGCCGTCGTGATATCCCACGGCGCCTATATGAGCCGGGCACGCGGCATGCACGGCATCGAGCTCAATGCCGATGATGTGCTCTACACCGGCCTGTCGCTGACGCACATCAACGCCCAGGGCACGCTTCGCATCGGCCTGACGGCAGGCTTGCCGGTCGTCATCAGTCGCAAATTCAGCAAGCGGCATCTCTGGCCGATCTGCCGGAGGTTCGGCTGCACCATGTTCAACATTCTGGGCGGCATGATTCCAGAGATCTACAGCAGCCCGGAAGCGCCCGATGATGCGAGCAACCCGGTCCGGCTGATCATCAGCGCGGGCATGCCGCCCGACCTCTGGACGGAGTATGAGCGCCGTTATGGCGTGAGGATCTGCGAGATCTACGGCTCGACCGAAGGCGGCGGCGCCCTCACCAATCCGCCCGGATCCGGACCGATCGGCAGCCTGGGTAAGCCGCCACCCGAACTCGAAGCCGTCGTGTTCGATGATGAGGGACGGCGCTGCCCACCGATGCAGCCCGGCGAGCTGCGCTTTCGGCGCAAGGATGGCGTGGCCATCAAGACGACGTATTTCAGAAATCCGGAGGCGAGCGAGGCAAAGGTTGTCGATGGCTGGTTCCGCACCGGCGACGTCGTGCACGAAGACGAGAATGGCTGGTTCTTTTTCCATTACCGGATCGGCGGCGGCGTCCGTCGCAACGGCGATTTCATCAACACCGCTCTGGTCGAGGCGACTCTGATCAAGTCAGGCCTCGTCTCCGACGTCTTCGTCTATGGCGTCGCGACGCCCCGGAACGTCGCGGGAGAGAAGACGCTGGTTGCCGCTGTCGTGCCGTGCGCCGCCAATTTCAGAGAAGCAGATCTCCTGGCCTATTGCGGCAAGTCGCTGCAGAAGCGAGACATCCCCGAGATATTTCAGGTGCTGGATACCATTCCGAAGACTATCTCCGAGAAGCCGATCGAGCGAGCCTGTATCGAGCGACTGCGGGAGGATGGTGTGCTGAGCCGACCGGCGGTCGAGCATTGAAGCCCGACTGTGACACCCGAGCGAATTCACCGACCTCGATCTTGGTCGCCACCGCAGCGGCGTCTTGTGCGCGGCAGAGGGCGTGAGGACGTCACGATGGCGGTCGTAACCCTCACCTTTGCTTGGCGATAAAGTCCTGCAGCACCGCCGCGACCCCCGGCATGACCGGGTCCAGAACGGCTGGCCCCGTCATCTCTGCACTGTCCTGAAGGGTGTGAAACAGAGGATGCAGACCAAACATGCCCAGGAAATTTGTATATCCGGCGCCTTTGACATCTCGCAACTCACCTGCCGCTGCACGATCGCCAACGAGCCATGTGGCATGCTCTTGCTGCAGGTGATTCCGCGCGGACGCTGCCAGCGCCTCGCTCACACCGAAAAATCGGAGCTGAGCGTCGACTTCGGGCAAGATTTTCCACTCATCGCCATTCCTTACCCGCTGATAGCAGGCCAGTGACGCACCATAATGCAACCACAAGATCTTAGCATCGGGCCGTGGCGCCTTGTTGCGAAGGAAAAGCTCCATTCCGCCGTGTCCAATCTCGTGACCTGAGGTGGCGACGAAGATGAAGTTGGCATCGGGGAGTGATCTGGCCGCGAGAGCCGCAGTTGCGAGAAACGCGGCAATGCCGGGCCCTCGCTCGCAAGTGCTGGTGAACCAGCTGGTTACCGGGGTGGACACGATGATGGTCGTGTCCTTGCCGCGATCAAGCCGTCCGATCACGTTCTGACCGGCAACATTCCTTTCATAGCGCCCCTTCACAGCCACGGTGACGGGGCTATCGGTCCGCCGTGCCTCTTCGAGCAGGGGCTCGTCTTTTGGCGCAACCAAGAGCACCGGTACGCCCCAGGGGGCGTCGGACTGGGCGACATTGTAAGTAAAGATTTCTCCACTGGGATGATCGATCGTCAGCAGGATTGCCGCGGGCCCACTGCGCGACGCGGCGGCAATCGCGGCGCGATGCTTTTCATTAAGATAGGCACCTCCGTCATATGGAATCTTAAGTCTCACAAATTTTCCGGCGACGTTTCCGCCTCGGGCTATCGGTGCGGTGAGTGTGAAGCTGGATTTGTCTTCCGGTATCCACCATTGCGGCACGATCGAAGCCGTCTTTTCCCCCACCGTCATGGTTGCGGAATCAAGGACGTATTGCCGCTCTATGGAAAACCGCTGGGCTTCGACCGCAAGGCCCGTGGCCTGAAGTCGTTCAGCGATCCAATCTAGCGCGGCGTTGGCGCCGACCGTACCGAACCGATGGAGACCGAACCGTTCATACTGCTTCACATCATCGTACAAGGCACTACCCGCAAGGGGGTCAGTGGCTTGAACGACGGACGACGTGGAATTCACGGAATTTTGAGCCGACGCGCCGGCCAGCTCAGCCGCCGCCAAGCAGCAGGTGAGCATCAATAACAGCTGCCTCATCCTCAGGCCCATTCGATCCAGAGCACTCCGATCAGACCTTGATCATACATCATCGCTCCTCGCCTGACGAGAAAGTTGCCGCGCCCTGAATTCAATGCGCTGAAGCGCCTCACGCGTTAGCGATCACCAGACTGGGGGTAAGCATGTCGACGAACCCGCGCCCTAGAGTTCGGCTTCCAAAGCGGAAAACGTTTGCTTGATGAAGCTCGCGAGCGGCTCTGACCTTGTTCGTCGGTCCATGCGTCGTCGATCCCCTGAGTGCACTCATTATGCAGATACGGCAGACGGCGGAGATCTCGACCCGTCGACATGTCGACGGACTGTTCGAGATCGATGCTCCGATAGAAGCGATCCGCCCTCGTGGAGATGTGAGCGTACGCATCCGTCGCGGCGAAACCGAGATCAACAGCTTCCAGGCGATCGCCGCAATCGAGACGAGCCTCGAATGCGAGATCCTTCGTGTCGGCGGCCTCCTGCCTCTGATCCTGAGACGCACGCTAACTCGTGAAGACTGGTGGGCCACGGCGTCAAGCACCGGCGGGCGAACGCTCGTCAACTATAGTTGCGTTGGCCCTTGGTTGCGTACACAAGGAGAGGTCGGCACGCCGCCGTTGTCGGCAACCATTGCGTGCGGCTGATGATCTCCGAGAATGCGGCGGGCGCAAGTTTCGGCGTTATGGGCACCGCGCCCGCGACCACTGTTCTGAGGCGCGGCCTGTTCCGCCACGATTGCACCGGCGCGAGCTTGCGCGAGCATTGCGTCTGCACCGTCCTGTAAGCCTGTTCTCCTGCCCGATCTAGCAAGCGCATGATCGGCTCGCTTTGCTTCTGAGAGACCCCAGCAGATAGGTGACTGCGGTTCACCGATGCTTGCAAAGTTCTCATTTGTCGGCGAGTTCCGCCTCGACGCAGACTAGCCCCAAAGTCAACGCTGTCGAGCGTTCCGGGGAGGATGCGTGCTTCTACAACGCCAACTGGCGTCCATTCAGGTTGCGGGCGACAAGCCCGGACCAGCGATGCGCCTGCGCTGCAAATCCTCGACATAGATGAATTTGTTTCTCTCGGCAGGTCGCCGCCGACAGCGTCTTCACGCCGGCGGCTGGCTAACCGGGCAGGGATCACGTGAGAAGCGCTCCGAAGCCGGCACTGCCGTTCTCCGGACGTCCAAGAGAGGAGGAGGAAGGGATGAAGTTCAGGACGTTTCTCGCCGCGGCCGCAGTGCTAGCGCTGGCTGCAAGTTCAGCCCCGGCCGCCGACAAGGATGCCGCCGACACAGCGGTGGAAGCCGCGAAGAAGTACGCGGGTACAACGATCAGCATCGTTTGGGAGGCCGGTCTGCAGTCGCTCGACCCGCTGAACTATTCCGGCCCGCAATGGGAGAAGCTCACCGGCATCAAGGTGAAAGTGGTCGAGGTGCCGACCGACCAGATGTTCACCAAGATCGTGCAGGATTTCAAATCGGGCGCCGGAGCCTATGACGCGCTGAACGTCATTCCGTCCTGGATGCCTGATCTAGCACGTGCCGGCGCGCTCGAGCCGCTCGACAAATATGTCGACAAGTTCGGCTATCGTGACGAGTTGCAGGACATCGCCGCCGCCTATCGCGACAACCAGATGCAGTACGACGGGAAGATCTACGGCTTCCCGGACGATGGCGACGTGATGTTGCTCTATTACCGGAAGGACATCTTCGAGGATCCGAAGATGAAGGACGATTTCAAGGCCAAGTTCGGTTACGAGCTCGCTCCGCCAAAGGACTGGAAGCAGTTCGACGAGATCGGCCAATTCATCACCGACAAGATGGCGCCCAAGGTCTACGGCGCCGGCTTCTTCCGCACGGCGCCCTATCCGCAATACATGTTCCAGGAGCGCTTCCGTATGGAGGGAGGCAAGTTCTTCAACGCAGACACCATGAAAGCGTCGGTGAACAGCGACGTCGGCCTTAAGGTGTTCAAGCAGATGCTGGCGGAGAACAAGTTCATGCCGCCTGGCGTCGAGCAGTGGAATTTCGTCGACAACCTAGCTGCGTTCCTTCAGGGCACAACCGCGATGACGATCTCCTGGCCGCCCTACGGCCGCTGGGCCGCGGGCTACGGCTCAGGCGAAGAGGCGTTGAAGTGGGTGCCGAAATCCCAAGTCGCCGGCAAGGTCGGCTACGCACTCACGCCTCTCGGTCGCCCGGAGCTCGGCGTCGGCTTCGACTTGTCGGTGTCGGCCACCAGCAAGAACAAGGAGGCCGCGTATCTCTTCATCCAGTGGCTGAACAGCAAGAAGACCAGCCTGGAGCGCGTCCAGCTCCCCTATACGCTGCGCGATCCGTTCCGCTTCTCGCACTACGCGAGCGAGAAATACCGCGCGCTCTGGCCTGACGCTCCAGCCTATCTCGATACGATCAAGACGTCGGGCGAAAAGGGCCTGCTCGATCTCTCGCTGCTGCAACAGGACAAGTACGATGAGGCGATGACCAAGGCGATCTCGAGCCTCTGGGCCGGCGAAGATCCCAAGGCCATTCTCGACCGCATGGCGCAGCAATTCGACGCGATCACCGAGAAAGTCGGCATCGAGAACCAGAAAGCCGTCTACAAGGTCTGGGCCGCGAAGCCCGGCGCCTATCCGCAATAGCTTATTGGATATCGCACGGGAGGCATCGCCCTCCCGTGCGGTGCCGTTTCCGGACTGATAATGACAGCTTCTGTGAACCTCAACGCTGCCGAGCACCGCCCCAGCCGCTTCGGGCGCATGCTCGAGGATCGCCTGCCCTATCTCATCGTCGCGCCGGCCATTCTGATCCTCCTGCTGGTCGGCTTGTTTCCCCTGATCTACTCGCTCGTCGTGAGCTTCCAGCGCATCACGATGACCGAGAGTGACACCTCTTTCGCCGGCCTCTTGAACTATGCGGAGCTGTTCAGGGATACCCGCCTCTGGGCCTCGCTCGGTCACACCGCCATCATCACCGCGATCTCCCTGCCCCTGGAGCTGCTGGTCGGCTTCTTGATGGCGCAGCTCTTCATCGATCGCATGCCGGGTCGACAGATCTTCGTCGCACTGCTGGTGTTGCCGACCGTCATTTCTCCAATCGTTGCGGGCGCCACCTGGCGCCTGATGTTCGACGTCCGCTTCGGTCCGATTGGCCAGATTCTGAGTTTCTTCGCTGGTGAGCCGGTGCGGATCCTTTGGACCGTCAATCCTGCCTACGTATATCCGGCGATCATCATCTGCGAGGTCTGGCAGTGGTCGCCATTCATGTTCCTGCTGCTGCTTGCTGCGCTGTCGAATGTTGACCAGTCGCAGCTCGAGGCCGCGGAAATCGATGGGGCGTCGTACCTGCGCGTGCTTCGCGCAATCGTTCTACCGGCGATCGCGCCCGTGATCGCCGTCGCCTGCCTGATCCGCGGCCTCGATCTTGTCCGCATCTTCGACATCATCTGGGCCCTTACCGAAGGCGGGCCGGGCTCGACGACCGAGACCATTTCGCTCTACACCTATGTCCAGGGCTTCTCGCAATTCGAGACCAGCTACACAGCCGCGATTTCCTTCCTGGTGATTGCGCTGCTGACGCTGATCACGACCCTGGTCCTCAAGCGCATGGAGCTTGCGCGATGAGGACCGGCAGGTTTCCGGCCAGAAAAGCCCGCATTCTCGCCGTCCGCTATCTCGGCGCCGGCATCGTGACCCTGCTGTTCCTGTTTCCGGTCTATTGGTTGTTCATGATTTCATTCAAGACACCGGACGAAATCTATCACGTCCCGCCCTTGTGGATTCCCGGAGAGATCCAGTTCTCGAACTATTACGTCCTGTTCAGAGATGGCGACGTCCTGGCGATTCTGAACAGCCTGATCGTCGCCGGCGTCAGCTCCGGCATCGCAATCGTTCTCGGGACGCTCTGCGCCTACAGCCTCGCCCGATTCGGCACCGGCGGCGAGAACCTCGCGATGTGGATCATCTCCCAGCGCATGATCCCGCCGATCGCGGTCGTCTTCCCGATCTTCCTGATCTACGTGTATTTCGGCCTCGTCGACGGCTATTTCGGGCTGATCCTGCTCTACACCGCATTCAATCTTCCCTACGTGATCTGGATGATGCGCGGCTACATCGTCGACGTTCCCCTGGAGCTCGAGGAAAGCGCGCTGGTCGATGGCCTCAATCGATGGGAGGTGATCTGGAAGGTCGTTTTCCCGATGGTTCGCCCCGGCCTCATGGCGACGTCGGTCTTCACCTTCGTGTTCGCCTGGAACGACTTTCTGTTCGCGCTCGTGCTCACGCGCACCGAGGTCATCACGTTTCCGGTCATGCTGACGCACTATTTCGGCGGCCAATCGAATTTCTGGGCCAAAATTGCGGCGATGTCAGTCCTGGGGACGTTGCCGATCTTTATCGCGGTCTCGGTGATGCAGCGCTATCTCGTGCGCGGCATATCGCTGGGTGCAGTCAAGGGTTAGGGAGAGCGGAGTGGCTGACGTCAAGCTGTCCGGAGTACACAAATATTACGGCAACGTGCATGCGGTCCGGGGGGTGGATCTCACCATCGCCGATGGCGAATTCGCTGTGCTGGTGGGGCCGTCCGGCTGTGGCAAGAGCACGCTGTTGCGAACGATCGCCGGCCTCGAGGATCCGGATGGTGGGGCGATCACCATCGGGGGCGCGGTGGTCAACGATCTGCGCCCGCGCGAGCGCAACATCGCGATGGTGTTTCAGAACTATGCGCTCTACCCCTATCTGACCGTCAGCGAGAACATCGCTTTCGGTCTGCGCGCCCGCAAGACTCCCGAGATCGAGATCAGGAAGCGGGTCAGTGAAGCCGCGGAGATGCTCGGCATCGGCAATTTCCTGCAGCGCTATCCGAGGCAGCTGTCCGGAGGACAGCGTCAGCGCGTCGCCATCGGCCGCGCCATCGTCCGCAAGGCCGACCTGTTCCTGTTCGACGAACCGCTCTCGAATCTCGACGCTCAGTTGCGTGACGAGATGCGCACCGAGATCAAGCGCCTGCATCACGAGATCACGACGACCATGATCTACGTCACCCATGACCAGGTCGAGGCGATGACGCTGGCCGACCGGATCGTGCTGCTGCGTGACGGAAAAATCGAGCAGCAGGGCGCTCCGCTGGAACTGTTCGAGCAGCCGCGTACGGGGTTCGTGGCAGGCTTTCTCGGCTCTCCGTCGATCAACCTCATCCCGGCGACCCTTAGGACGAACGGTCCGGTGGTAGCAGTGGTGTTTCAGTCCGGCGGTGAACTGACGCTTCCGAGCGCGAAGACGAGGCCGCTGGCCAATATGGATGAGCGAGAGATTCTCGTCGGCATTCGGCCCCAACATTTCAGTCGGGCCGGCGGGACGCTGCGCGACGGCGTAGTCTACTATTCGGCCACTGCCGATCTCATTCAACCGACCGGGACACGCACCTTCACCACCATCAAGATCGGCGGCGTCGATGCGGTTGCCGAGCTGCAGGCCCATGACGTCAGCAGCCATGGCGAGCGAATCGATCTCGCCATCGACCTCAATCGCGTGGTGCTGATTGATCCGACCAGCGATTTGGTCATCGCATAACGAGTGCAGCATTCGAAAACGGGAGGGATGAATGGCGTCGAGACTGTTTGCAACCGGAATCGGCGCGCCGGAGGGGCCGGTGTGCCTGCCCGACGGCTCGATGTATGTCACCGAGATGTCCGCGTCGACCCTTTGCGTCACGCGGCTCGATCCTCGGGGCAATCGTCGCGTGATCCGAACGACGGGTGGCCGTCCGAATGGACTGACGACCGACGGCCACAGCCGCATCTGGATAGCGGAAGCCGGCCTCCGGGCGCTGATCTGCATCGATGAAAGCGGAAACGAGATCCGGCGCATGCAAGGGGAAGGCGCGGAGCGCTTTCTGTTTCCGAACGACCTCTGCTTCGGCCCGAACGGACTACTGTACATGACCGACTCCGGAATGGCCGCCGAGGATTTCATCAACGGCCAGGCCTTCGTCGACGGGTATATGGATCTCGACTGGGACGGCCGTGTGTATGAGATCGATCCCACAGCCATGAAGGTGCTCCGCGTGCTCGATCGCAAGATCCGCTTCACCAACGGCATTGCCTTCGGTCCCGACAACCACCTCTACGCCAACGCATCCTTCACCGGCGAGATCTATCGGTATGACGTGCTTGGCGAGGCAGTGCCGAAGCGCGTCGTCTTCGGCAACGTGCTGCAGCTGGATGCCAATTCGGACTTCAAAGGACCGGACGGGATGGCCTTCGGAACGGACGGCCGGCTCTATTGCACGGTCTACAACCAGAAGAACGTTACGGTGCTAGACCGGCGGGGTGAGGTCGCCGATCGTCTGGTCCTGGACGGACCCCAACCGACCAATTGTGCCTTTGCGCTCGAAGGCAGGAAGCTACGCGTCACTGAGGTCGGCAAGGGCCAGGTCGAGGAGATTGACATGGCCTGTGATGGGCTGCCACTGCATCTGCCAAAGTTCGCCTAAGGGAGGGCTCCCGCGTCGCAGCGACCTGCGAACACGCCCGCGGCTTTCGTGGATCGACGACATCAGGTGCAATCCCACAGAGTACTGTTCGCCGCAGCCGCCTCAAAAATTCAATTCGCCTTTACTGCCACGCTTTGAACGGTTCGACAGACACGATCCTGAGCCATCTCAGACATTTGACATGTTGGCATCTTCGCAAGAGAATTTTCGAGTGCGTCCGGCTCTGCGCAACAGAAACTCCGCTAGGAAGTGAAATGATGATAGGCAGAAACAACGGCCCCCCTGCTCGCGCAAGGCCGCTCCGATCGGCCGCGGCTCTAAGTCTGGCGCTTGGCGTGGCCATTGTGTTGCTGAGCGGAGGACGCTCGGTCGCCGACGAGGCATTTCAGGGCGCCTGCATAGGACTTGCCGATCGGACCATTCCAGCCACATTGATCGGTCTTCCGAGCGGGGACGCCATCGTCACGTCTGTAAGCTTCATGCCGGCAGCAGCGCAGGCGAAGACGCCCGACTTCTGCAAGGTCCTGGGCACCATTGCCCCGATTGATCCGGCGGCGCAGCTGATCAATTTCGAGCTCAATCTGCCGGCCGCCTGGAACGGCAGGCTATTGCAATATGGCGGGGGCGGCTACAATGGAAGCTTGATCACCGGCCTGGCGCCCCTCCGCGATGCAGCGCCCGACGATCTCCTGCCGCTTGCGCGTGGCTATGCGACGGTCGGCACCGATTCCGGCCATCAAGCTTCGAGCTTTCCTCGCGACTCGATCGGCAAGTTCGCTCTCAACGACGAGATGCTCACCAACTATGCTTATGCCTCCTACAAGAAGGTGCGCGATGTCGCCGTCGTGCTAAGCGAAGTACTTTATCGCAAGCGGCCAGTGAGGATCTACTATTTTGGCGGCTCCGAGGGCGGTCGCGAAGGCCTCACTATGGCCCAGCGCTTTCCGGTCGATTATGACGGGATCGTCAGCGTCGTGCCGGTAGTGCAGCTCTCTATGCTGTTCCAGTCCTACATCCCGAACGTGCTGCCGCAGTTCGAGGGCGGTTGGCTCAATCCAGCAAAGACCAAGACGCTGGCGAAGTTCGTGATGGAGGCTTGCGACGAACTCGATGGCCTGCGCGACGGCATCGTCAGCAACTCATTCGCCTGCCAAGCCAAGGTGAATCTGGCCGCATTGCGCTGCTCCGGCGGAAGGGATACCGGCGACAACTGCCTGTCGGACCTGCAGATCGTCTCCGTCCAGGCGGTGCATGCGCCGCATCCCTTCCCGTTCGCGATGGCCAACGGCATCACCGCCTATCCGCAATGGCTCTATGGCAACGAGACGACACCCGACCCTGATCGATCGACCATGGCGCGCTGGGTTGTCGGCACGGCGCCACCGAGCGAGCCACTTGATGTGGCCACGGCTTCGCAACACTGGATCTACGGGGCGAACGCCATTCGCTTCATGGTCGCGCGGGACGCCAAGTTCGATGTCCGAAGCTATCTCCCGGAAAATTTTCGTGCCCGCGTCGAGGAGGTCTCAAAGCTGCTCGATTCCACGAATCCTGATCTGTCGCCGTTCTTCGCCCATGGCGGCAAGCTGATTATGCGAGAGAATCTAGCCGACCTCGCGCAGAGCCCGCTCGCCGGCATCGACTATTTCAAGTCGGTCGTGGCCAAGCTCGGTCAAGCCACTGTCGACGTCTCGGCGCGCCTCTATCTTTCGCCCGGCTCGACCCACACCGGCCACGGCGCAACCGTACCGGATGGCACCGCGATCCCGACCATGGTCGACTTGCTCGACCCACTCGACCATTGGGTCGCCGACGGCATCGCACCGGCCGACGCGCTGATCCAGACGGTGAAGGAAGCCACGCCGCCCTTTGCTCTGAAGGCGTCCCGTCCGATGTGCCGTTACCCCAATTATCCACATTATGTCGGGGGCAATAGGAGCGCGGCAGAGAGTTACGACTGCAGAGAAGCCGCACCGTAAGAAGCGGCAGGCCGGTGCGGGAGAAGCCTCAAGGCTTTTCGCCAATAGATCAAAGGAAGCCGATCGATAGCCAGGGCACGGCAGCAACGATCAGCGTGCCGATCAGGAGCGCGATCATATAGCCCACGATCGGCTTCATACCCTCGTCCGGACTGATGCGGCTGATGGCGCAGGCCGCGTAGTAGCCGACGCCGAACGGCGGTGCAAACAGGCCGATTCCCATGGCAAGAACGACGACCATCGCGTAGTGGACATCGTGTACGCCGACCTGCCGCGCGATCGGAAACAGCAGCGGACCAAACAGGACGATGGCTGGGATTCCCTCCAGCACGCTGCCGAGGATCACGAAGGTCAGGATGGTCACGGCCAGGAAGACGGGGACCCCGCCGGGAAGGCTGGTCATGAATTTGGCCAGAGAGGCAGAAAATCCCGACTGGGTCAGCGCCCAGGCCATGCCTGTCGCCGCGCCGATGATGAGCAGGATCGCCCCTGACAGCGAGGCTGTCTCGACCAGCATCGGATAGATGCGGCGCCAGTCGAACTGGCGGTAGATGAGGAGACCGGCACAGATCGAGTACAGGATCCCAATGGTCGAGACTTCCGTGGCCGTCGCTACTCCCTCGACGACGGCGGTCCGGATCACGAATGGCAGCGCGATGGCCGGTATCGCGATGACAAAAGCGCGGCCGATCTCCCGCCCAGTGGCCCTTTTCACGTGGGATAGGTCCTCGCGGCGATATCGCCACCACACAATCGCCGCGAGCATGACCGCGAGCACCACTCCGGGCAGTAACCCTCCGGTGAACAGCGCCGAGATCGAAACGCCTGTCACAGAGCCGATCGTGATCAGGACTAGCGAGGGCGGAATCGTCTCGGTCTGGGCGCCGGTCGCCGCCAGAAGCGCAACGAGGTCGCCCGGCTTGGCCCCGCGCTCCCGCATCTCGGGAAACAGGACCGGAGCCACCGCAGCCATGTCTGCCGCCTTGGAGCCGGAAATGCCCGACACCAGATACATCGCTCCGACCAGCACGTAGTGCAATCCGCCGCGCACGTGGCCCAGGAGGCTCGCGAGGAAGCTGACCATGGCGCGCGCCATGCCTGTCATCTCGATCAGGAGACCGAGAAAGACAAAGAGCGGCACGGCGAGCAGGATTAGGTGGCTCATGCCCTCGTCCATCCGTCCGATCATCACCACGTCGGGCGTGCCGGTCGTCAAGGCGAGATAGCCGACGGTGGCGAGGCCGAACGCGAACGCGATCGGCACGGCCGCGAAGACCATCGCCCCGACAACGAGAACGAAAAAGATCAGGAGGTTCAGATTGCCGAGCGGCTTCAAGGCGGGAGCGAGCAGGACGAAGATCGCAATGATACCTGCAACGAGCGCCAGGGAAGCGAGCAAGCTGCGCAGGCTCGCGATGCGGATCAGGCGGAGGACCGCCGCGACCAGCATCAATCCAATCCCGATCGGCAGCGCCGCCGCACGCCAGCTGTTCACGATCTCGAGCGCCGGCGTCGTCACGAAGGCCTCGTCGGCGGCGAACTCATAGGCTGGCCAGACGACGAGCACGAGAAAGGCCAGCGATGCTGCGGCCGCCACGACATCCAGGAATGCGCGAACCTCCGCACTGAGAACGCCGACGATGGCGGTCATCCGCATATGCTCCCCGCGCTGAAACGCAATCACCGATCCCAGCATGGCGAGCCAGAGGAAGAGAATGCCGGCAAGCTCGTCAGACCAGACGATCGGCGAGCGGAACACATATCTGCCCACAATGCCCGCGGACAACACCGCGATTTCGGCGAGAACGAGCAGTGCTGCAGGTACAGCGACGATATGGCCGAGCACAGCGTTCGCTGTCACGCCCCAACTGCGCCGGCCCGCCTGTGATGCGCCGGTCGTCACACCGGCATCGACGTGCGGCGTATGGCTCACGCTGGTCATGATAACTGGCCCGCGGCTTTTTCGAGCTGAGACCATGCTTCTTCCCCGAACTTGCCCTTCCAGTCCGCGTAGAAGCTGGTCTTGGACAGGGCTTGGCGGAAGGCGGTGCGATCGACGTCGATGAATTTGAGACCCTTGGCCGAGAGATCATTACGCAACGACTGGCTGAGCTTTGCGATGTCGGCACGCTGCTCGACCGCGGAGCGATCGAGCTCGCGCGTCACGATCTCCTGCACGTCCTTGGGCAGGCGCTCGATGGCGCGCTTGTTGCCGAGGATCCAGTAGCCGTCCCAGACGTGCCCCGTCAGGCTGCACGTGCTCTGGACTTCATAAAGACGCGCGGTCGCAATGATTGGCAGCGGGTTCTCCTGCCCCTCGACGACCTTGGTCTGCAACGCGGAATAAACCTCGTTGAAGTTGATCGGCGTCGGCCCGGCGCCGAGCGCCTTGAAGAGCGAAGTGAGCAGCGGCGCGGGCGGAACGCGGATCTGGAAATTCTTCAGATCATCCGGGGTGCGGATCTCGCGACCGGATGAGGTCACCTGGCGAAAGCCGTTGTCCCAGGCTTTCGACACCGCCATGATCGGCGTCTTGGCGATCTGCGCCCGGATGTAGGTGCCCAAGTCGCCGTCCATCGCTTTCCACACGCTGTCGTAATCGGCGAATGCGAAGCCCGTGTTCACAATGCCGGCGCTCGGCACGAGGGTGGCGAGGATCGAGGATGATTGATTGAAGAACTCGACCCCACCGCTGCGGACTTGCGTCATGAGCTCGGTGTCGGAACCGAGTTGGTTGGCCGGGAACAGTCTGATCTCCAACCGGCCGCTGGTCGCTTCCTTGATGCGGTCGATCGCTTCCTGCGCGCGAATATTCACAGGATGGGTCGGATCCTGTCCTGTCGCGAACTTGTAGACGAACTCGGCGGCGGATGCGGGGCGGGTCAGAATCCCGCAGAGAGGTACGGCACTGGCCGCCAGCAAGAGCGAACGGCGGCTGATGCGTCCGGGCTTCGAGACAGTCATGTTTTCCTCCTGATCCTCTATTGACGTTGTGCCGGCTGCTTGAGCTGGCGCTGCCTTTCAGCTGTCTGGGCTCTACGAACACCCGCATTCGGGCAACAGCCATCGCTCGTCCACCGCAACATGCAGCGGGCGGAACTCTTCATTCGCATTGGCTTGGCTTAGTGCCGGTGCCCTAAAGCCACTGCTTGATCTGCCTTGCGACCTCGGCGGTGGAAATGCCGTAGCGGTCGTGCAGTGTCGGTAGTGCGCCAGCATCAAGAAATTCGTCCGGCAATGCGATCTGGCGGAACGGCGGATGGACGCCTGAACGCATCAGCAGTGCGGCGACCGCCTCGCCGAGACCGCCAATCGTCGTGTGGTTTTCGGCAACGACGACCAAGCGGCCTGATTTGCCGGCTTCACGCAATATCGTCTCGGCGTCGAGCGGCTTGATAGTCGGAACGTGGAGCACCGCAGCATCGACGCGATCGTGCTTCAGAGTTTGCACGGCATCGAGCGCACGCATGGTCATGATGCCGGATGAGATGATCAGGACGTCCTTGCCGTCACGGATCAACTTGGCCTTGCCGAGCTCGAACCTGTAGTCGTATTCGTCCAACACCACAGGCACCTGGCCACGCAGCAGGCGCATGTAGACCGGCCCCTGATGCGCCGCGATCGCGGGCACCAGCTGTTCGATTTCATGGGCATCGCAGGGATCGATGACCGTCATGTTCGGCATGGCGCGAAACAGCGCGAGATCCTCCGCGGCTTGATGACTCGGGCCATAGCCCGAGGTCAAACCGGGCAATGCGCAGACGATCTTCACGTTGCGGTCTTCCTCCGCAATCGTCTGATGGATGAAGTCGTAGGCACGGCGCGAAGCGAACACCGCGTAGGTGGTCGCGAACGGCATAAAGCCTTCGGCGGCAAGACCTGAGGCCGCGCCGAACAAGAGCTGCTCAGCCATGCCCATCTGGTAGTAACGGTCCGGAAATTCCTTCGCGAAGATGTGCAGGTCGGTGTATTTGCCGAGATCGGCTGTCATGCCGACCACATCGGGGCGGCTGCGCGCGAGCTCGACGAGCGCGTGCCCAAACGGCGCCGGCTTCGTTTTCTGTCCCTCAGACGCGATCGAGGCGATCATGGCCGAGGTGGTCAGGCGTGGCTTGCCCGGCTGGGGTGCTGATCTGACGGTCTTCATGCCTGCCTCCCGGCTTCCAGCGCGGCCAGCGCGAGCTGCCATTCGTGCTGCTCGACGCGAATGAAATGGTTCTTCTCGCGCTGCTCCAGGAAAGGTACGCCCTTGCCCATCAGCGTGTCGGCGACGATCATGCGGGGTTTTGGCTCGGGGTGGGACTTGGCGGCATCGAACGCGGCGATCACTGCATCGAGATCGTTGCCGTCGATTCGCTGTACGAACCAGCCGAAGGCTTGAAGCTTCTCGACCAGCGGTTCGAATGCCATGACCTGCGACGAAGGACCGTCGGCCTGTTGATTGTTGACGTCGACGATGCCGATCAGATTGTCGAGCTTGTAATGGCCCGCCGACTGGATGGCCTCCCAGACCGAGCCCTCGTCGAGCTCCCCGTCCGAGAACAAGGTGTACACCCTCGCATCGGACTTCTTGCGCTTGAGCCCGAGGCCCATCCCTACGGCGATGCTGAGCCCAAGCCCTAGCGAGCCGCCCGACATTTCCATTCCGGGCGTGTAGGAGGCCATGCCCGACATCGGTAAGCGACTCTCGTCGCTGCCATAAGTTTCGAGTTCTTCCTCGGGGACGATCCCCGCCTCGATCAAAGCCGCATAGAGCGCGATGGCGTAGTGCCCGTTCGAGAGCAGGAAGCGGTCGCGTTCGTCCCAGGACGGATCTTCCGGCCGGTAGCGCATCGCGTGAAAATACGCCACGGACAGGACGTCGGAGATGTCCAGCGCCTGTGCGATATAGCCCTGGCCCTGGACCTCGCCCATGCGCAGCGCATTGCGGCGAATGTTGTAGGCGCGGTCCGCCAGCTTGGGCGTGTTGGTCAGCGTTTCCATCGATTTGGACCTTGTCTCTTGCTGGCTCAGTGGATCAGCATGCCACCGTTGACGTCGATCACGGCGCCGGTGACATAAGCGGAGAGATCCGAGGCCAGAAAGGTGTAGATGCCGGCGACGTCTTCCGCCGTGCCGAGGCGATTGAGCGGAATGCCCTCCAGGATCTTCGCCCTCATCTCGTCAGTCAGCTTGCCCGCGGTGATATCGGTGCCGATCAGGCCGGGCGTGACGCAGTTGACGCGGATGCCGTCCGGACCGAACTCGCGGGCCATCGCCTTGGCGAGACCGAGCACGCCAGCCTTGGCGGCCGAATAATGCGGGCCGCCAAGATTCCGCCGCCGCGCTGGGCCGAAACCGAGGACATGCAGGCGATCGATCCGGACTTGCGCGCACGCATGTGCGGGATCACCGCTTGGGAGAGGAAAAGAACGCCCTTCAGATTGACATCCTGAATGCGATCCCAATCGGCCGGCGAGATATCCAGGAACTTCACTGGCTGGGTGATGCCGGCGTTGTTGATGAGAATGTCGATGCTTGCGAAGGACTCGATCACGCGAGAAACGGCCTGCTCGCAGGATGATTGGTCGGCAACGTCGCATTGCAGCCCAATGTGGGACTTGCCAAGCGATGTTGCGGCGTCCGCCGCCGCGCTCGCGTCAATGTCGAGAATGGCGACCCGCGCTCCCTCGGCGGCGAACCGCCGGGCGGTGGCCAGCCCGATGCCGCGCGGCGAGGCCGCGCCCGAAATGATCGCTGTCTTGCCGCTGAGCAGCATCAGTTCCTCCCGCAAATTGTTTTCCTTGGCAAGGCCAGGAATGCCCCGCCGGCGCCCAACAGACAAACGCACAGTTGTCACGGATCGATGAATCTGGTTCACTTATGGGATGCTGTCGAATGTCCCGATATCAGCAATTCGCGCCTTTGAGGCCGCCGCTCGCACCGGATCGTTTCGCGATGCGGCGAATGAGCTTCACCTGACGCCGAGTGCGGTCAGTCATGCGATCCGCAAGCTGGAGGACACGCTTCGCACCGTTCTGTTCGAGCGTAGCGCGCGATCGGTGCGGCTCACGCCGGCCGGCGAAAATCTGATGCGACACACCGGAGCGGCCTTCGATCAGCTTCGCCGTGGCCTCGAGGAAGTCGCCGCGCGCGGACCACAATTGGTGCGCGTCCATTCGGCACCCAGTTTTGCCGCGCAGTGGCTTGCACCACGGCTTGCACAGTTTCTCGCGGCTTATCCGAAGCTCGAGGTTCGGCTGGCTGCGAGCACGGACTACGCTCGCTTCAGCAACGATGATTTTGATATCGACATCGTTTACGGTCCGCCGCGTGCGGAGGGCGTGGAGGTTGTTCCTCTCCCGGAGGAGACGGTGACCCCGCTCTGCTCGCCTGCCCTCGCGAGATCGATAAGGAAGCCTGCCGATCTCCTCGATCAGACGCTGATACGCTCCGACGTGAAGCAGGTTCAATGGCACCAATGGTTCACGGCGAACGGATTGGAAGCACCTGCCCTCCACGGCATGAGGTTCGATCGAAGCTTTCTTGCGATAGCGACGGCTGCCGAGGGGTTGGGCGTTGCGTTGGAATCAACACTTCTCGCAGAACGCGAACTGGCGAGTGGACGATTGGTGGCGCCATTGGCAGGACGCGCCAACGATATCCGCTACGTCGGCCATCGCCTAATCTACCCGCGCGCGAGTAGACAGAGGTCCGCGGTACGAGCCTTTGCCGATTGGCTCGTGACGCAACTCAATGGCGAAGACACCAATTCCTTGCACTGACGAGATCGCAATTTGGCGTACAAAATTGTGGAAATGGCCGAGGGAGCGGGGAGTGGGACGCAAACCCATGATTTCTATCATTCCGTGCTGAGACCGCACGTAAGCACTCGCCGCCCCGTCCTCGGAATTCAGGGTTCTGCACATGCGCGACAAGGCTGCTCACGTTGGCCATCGTGGATTTTTCTTGATCTCCCGGTGCACACGTCGCGCACACGCCACCTGCTAACCTACTGAAAAACTTTAGCTCTCGTTCCAATCCATCATGGGGAAGTTTAAGCCAGCTTGAGCCGTACGGCAGCGACTGGGTCCAACTTCACTTCACCGCTTCAACGATCTCAACGAAATATGATCGTTAACCTCTCCTGTGATTGCTCTTCCTTATTTCGAATCTAGAGCCGTTCAGGTGCCTCAACATGCGCCAAGCTTCCTCTACCTTCAGTGGAGCGATCACTGCGGGTCATGATTGAATGAACTACCAACTGCGCCTTCGCTTCCGTACCCACCGGCTTGGATGTCGAGAGTCCGATTTACTGAAGCAGACATTAAGCGCGCTGTTAGAGGTGTTCTCGACAGTGGAGGCAAAGTCGCGCGTGTCGAGATTTGGCCTGACGGACGCATTTCTGTGTTGATACGGGAAGAGAGATCGATTCCAATAGATCCTAAGGACGATCCGGAGGTGTCTAGGAGTTTGCTGTGATGAGGGTGGGACGTTCGGCGCTGCCGCTGCCTCGCTACACAAGGCGCAAACGCCTTCAGAAAGGGAGCTTTGCGTATTTTTTCGACGTGCCAACGTGGGCACGTAAAAAAGGTTGTCCAATCAAGAACGAACCGCTCGGCGCCGATTACGAGCTGGCGGTGCAGCGCGCCGAGAAGATCTTGCTGCCTGCGTTCGACAGCTGGCTGACAGGTGGCGATGACGCGAATCCCGTGGGCATTGGGGTGGTGATCGGAACGCTGGATTGGATGTTTCACGAGTATCGTCGAACGTGGAAACAGAAGACGGCAAAGCGTTTGCAGCCTTTGAGCCCCGGTCAATGTCGCGTGCATGAGACCGGCATCAAGATGATCTGCGAATACTTGTTGAAGGACGGAAGGCGCCTTGGCACGCTGCGCGTTTCGAGCATCGATACGGCGTTTGCGGACGATCTGTTCGAGAAACTGCTCTACAAGGATGTCGACGGCGAGAAGGTCGAACGCCGCACGACCGTGAACCACGCGATGAAGACCGCTCGCGGCGCATGGAACACGATCTCACGGGCGCACCCTCACCTGTTTCCACCGAAGAACCCATTTGAGAAGATGGGCCTGCAATCGACCTCGCGCGAAACGCCGCATGCCAATTTTGACGAGCTGGCGGCATTCCGTGCGAAAGCGATCGAGCTGGGCTATCCGTCATTGGCAACCGGTGTCCTAATCGGTTGGGAATGGCTGCAGCGCAAGGCCCATATCTTCATCCGTTTATGGCGGAGCACTACCGGCCGGGAAAGCCGCCCGAACCATGTCTATGTCATCAACTACAAGACGAGCACGGGATCGTGGGAGCCGCTCTTCGATAGAAGGGTAAGCCGCTCTATCCCCTGCTGATGGCCGAGCTCGACGCCATGAAAGCATTGCGGCCGACCGGCGGCCTGATGCTCCGGCGAGATGGAAGCAGTCTGCCCTGGAGCGGCAAGGGCGAGATGCTGACTCAAGTCGAGCGCATTTCGAAGAAGATCATTCTGGCCGCGGATTTGCGTCCTGAGCTGACCTTCACGTCGTTTGGCCGGCATGGCGGGACCACCGAGGCGAGCACGTCCGGCCTCACAGAAGCGCAGCTGATGAAGAAGGGGCAATGGTCATCGACCAAGCGATGGCGCACTATCTCCATCACGACGACGAGGCTAAGCAGGACGCACAGATCAAGCGCATCAAGCGGCGCAAGCAGGCGGCCAGAAAGTGAACATTTGTCGGAATGGATTCCGCCGTCTTGTCGGAATGGAAATTAACAAGCCCGATAAGTGATTGAAAACATTTGGAGCGGGTGAAGGGAATCGAACCCTCGTATTCAGCTTGGAAGGCTGCTGCTCTACCATTGAGCTACACCCGCGACAGGGGCTCCCTAACACGGCCCGGCGACGGTCTCAACTGCTCCGGACCGGTCTTTCCCGCCTCGCGGAGGGGGTTGTTCCCGCCTCCGGGCACCACCCCTTAACGGCGCGGCGATTTAGACCTATATTGAGTGTCCCGAAACCAACGAAAGGAGGTGATCCAGTGTCTTGTCTCAAGCGCTGTCACCTCGCTGGGATCGCCCGCTAGGCTTTGAAAGAGGCTTGGCATCGGGGCGCTCTCAGCCCTGGACCAGCGAGCAAGAAATCGGGCGCGACAGGGTTCTCCCCTGCCGCGCCTTTTCTTTGGTCAGCCGATTTCGGCGGTATCGCGCGCCGTTCAGAGCGGCCCCTCGCCCGCCAGCATCTCACGGATCTTCTGCGACAGGTCGGCCTTCCGGTACGGCTTGCGAAGCAGCGCCACACCGGGAACGAGATGTCCCTCGTGGACGATGGCGTTGTCGGTATAGCCGGACGTGTAGAGCACCCGCGCGCCCGGCCGGCGCAGCCGGACAGCGTCGGCCAATTCCCGCCCGTTCATCCCGCCGGGCATGATGATGTCGGTGAACAGCAGATCGAAGCTCGCGCCCTGATCGACCAGCGCAAGTGCGCTTGCGCCATCGCTGGCCGTCAAAGTTCGATAGCCAAGGCTGCCGAGCTGGGCGATGACATACCCCTGCACCAGCGGGTCGTCCTCGACCACGAGGATGGTCTCGTGCCCGCGCGACGGCGCCAGCGCCTGCACCGGCGAGGTTTTCGCCGCTCCCTCGCCCGCCGATCGCGGCAGCAACAGCCGTACCACCGTGCCACGGCCCTCCTCGCTCTCGATCGCGACCGTGCCTCCAGTCTGCTTGACGAAGCCGTAGACCATGCTCAGGCCGAGCCCGGTGCCGCGGCCGACCCCCTTGGTGGTGAAGAACGGCTCGAACACGCGGTCGCGGACGTCGGCCGGAATGCCGTGACCGGTGTCGGAGACGGCGACCATGACATAGGAGCCTGCATCGCCGTCCCCCTCGCCGGTGCCATCGAGCTCCCGGTTTGCGGTCTCGAGCGTGAGCCTGCCGCCGTCAGGCATCGCATCGCGCGCATTGACGGCAAGATTGACGATCGCCGAGGACAGCTGCGACGGATCGGCCATGGCCGGCCACGCATCGTCGGCGAGCCGGGTCACGATCTCGACATGCTCGCCGAGGATCGGCCGCAACAGCTTCGCCGTCTCGACCACGAGACCGTTGACGTCGATCTCGCGCGGCTCCAGCGGCTGACGCCGCGCGAAGGTCAGCAGCTGCGATGTGATCTCGGCACCCCGTGAGGCCGCATCGTCGATGAGCTGGGCGATCGCGGCGAGCTCAGGCTGGTCCGCAAGCCCTTCCCGGATGATTTCGATGGTGCCGGTGATGACGGTGAGCACGTTGTTGAAGTCGTGCGCGACGCCGCCGGTGAGCTGGCCGATCGCATCCATCTTCTGGGACTGGCGAAGCCGCTCCTCGGTCTCGTGCTGCGCCGTGAGATCGGTGGCCGAGCCGCGATAGCCCATGAAACGCCCGTCGTCGGCAAAGATCGGCTGGCCGCTGACGCTGAAATGGCGCAGACGTCCCGTCGTATCGCGGCCGCAATACTCGAACTTCCGGAACGGTTCGTGGCGGTCCAGCATCGCCATGTGCGCGCGCCACTTCTCCGGCTCCGCATCGCGGTCGAAAGCGGCATCGGTCCGACGCTTGCCGATCATGGTCTTGTCCATGCCGAATGCGGTGACCCGGTCGGAGAGATAGGTGAACCGATGATCCGGCCCGGTTTCCCAGAACCAGTCGGATGCCGTCTCGGCATAGTCGCGAAAGCGCTGCTCGCTCGCGCGCGCATCTTCTTCCGCACGACGGCGGATCTTCAGATCACGTTCGAGATTCGCATTGGCCTCGCGGAGCTCGCCATAGGCATGACCGAGATTGACGCACATCCCATTGAACGCATCCATCACCTTGTCCAGCTCGTCCGGATCGTAGGGTGGTCGCCGCTCCAGGTGCAAAGGCGGCGGCGGTCGCGCCAGATTGTACCTGCTGACGAACTCGGCGATCGCGACCAGATGCCGCGTCACCAGAATGTGGAACATGTAGATGATGAACAGCGAGACGACGAACGTCTTGGCCGCCTGGCTTGCCAGGATGACCAGGGCCCGGTTCAGCAATTGCTGGTAGACGTCACTCAGCGTCGCCTCGACATGCAGCACGCCGATGTCGCGCGGGGTGCCCTGCACAACGGTGGTCAAGGGGTAGTCGCGCGTCACGATGGAGCGGCTGCTTCGCTCGCCGACGGCGACGTGGATCGGATTGGGGCGATCGGCAACCTCGCGGACCTCGGCAGCGCGCATACCGGGCAGCCGCAGGATGCCGTCAAGTTGAAGCTTGAGCTGGTTCTGGTCGAGATTCCACAGGCTTTCGCCGAGGCTGGCCGTGATGCTGCGGCCGACCTCGTCGAGCCGCGTCTCGATCGCGCCGACTTCGCGATCGTAGTCGAGATAGAACTGGAGCGCAGTCAGTGTCAGCGTGACGAGCGATGAGAACAGCAGAACGGCGGCAAGCAGGCGGGGCCCGACGCCGCTTCGCGACCAGTTGAAGATCCGTGACAGCAGCGCCCCCGGCAGCGGGGCCGCGAATGCACTTCCGATGCCGCTCAAATGCTGCTTCGCGGCCGCAGGAGCAACCGCGCGGCTGCGATCGGGATTCTTGTCACCTGCGTTGCCCATGCACCCCACTCTCGAAAATGGCGACACTCCTCTTCGGCCTGCCGGTCGCAGCCGCGCACAATTCGACGATCTTGATTCTCTCTCAGCACGCGATGCGCGCGGCAATCCTGTCGGCCCTTGGGCGATCTGAGTTCGGTGGGGTCATATCTTGCGCCCAGCAGCAGGATTCTCGCGCAAATTACCACTTTGCGTGCTAGAATAACATCGGTGAAAAACCGGGAGTCGCCCGCATGGCGGGCGAACGATGAGTGTCGTGGCTTGGCGTAAGCGCCATCTCCGGTAGATCGCGCAAGGCACCAGAACCCAATAGTAGCAAGAACCGATCAGAGAGGCGTCCCATGTGGCGGATAGTCGTCGTCTGCCTGTTGCTATGCGCAGCCGGTTCGTCCTCCGCGCAGTCGGTGATCCGGCTGGCGCGGATCGCCGACATCCCGGATCAATATGTTGGCGGCGAGATGTTGCGGGCCGTCTACGCCAAGCTGAACATCAAGCTCGAATTCGAGGACGTCCCAGGCAAGCGGGCGCTGGCGCTGTCCAGCGCCGGCGAGGTCGACGGCGAGATCCAGCGGATCGGAACGCTGTCGCGCGAATACCCGACGCTGCTGCAGGTGACGCCGGCAATCAATTACATTGAGCCGTCGGTGTTCGCGACGAAACTTCATTTCGACGTGCACGGCTGGAATTCGATCAGGAACTACAGCATCGGTATCGTCCGCGGCGTCGGCTCATCGGAAGCCGGAACGCGCGGCATGGATCGCGTCACGGCGACCACGAGCCTCGAGAACATGATCATGATGCTCGATGCCGATCGTTTCGACGTGATGGTCACCGACCTCTTCAGCGGGCTGGTCGCGGTTCGCAAGCTCAATCTACAAGCCCGGATCTATCCGCTCTCCCCTCCGCTCGAACGCATCAGCATCTACCACTATCTGCACGAGCGCCACCGTGATCTGGTGCCGAAGGTCGGACAGGTGATCGCGCAGATGGAGGCGAGTGGCGAGTTGGCCGCGCTGCGCGAGGCGCTCGTCAAGCAGGTCCTCAGCGCACCCTGACGCCGGCGAGGCTCAGAAGCCGAAGATGGCGAGCACGAAGGGGCGCTTGCCGCGGCGCGTCTCGACGATGCGCTCGCCGCCATTCTCGGCCGAGCTGCCGTAATAGCGGTGATGGCCCGCCTGGTCGTGCAGATCGGCAGGCTCCGACGTCCCTGCCCGCCGCGCATCGCAGATAATCTTGATGGTCTGACCCGACATTGCCGCCTCCGATGCGTCTCGACTGTTGTTGTGGCCATCAGTCGCCTCTTCGCCGGACGGCGTTCACCGCGCCAGGCCGCAATCGGGTTTCAGGACGGTTTCGTCGTACAAGCGGGACGCAATAGTCTAGTCTCCGGGATTGTCGGAACCGGCGGCGACCATACGTCTTTCGGGCTGCGCCCCCAAAAACAAGCGAGATGAAGATGCTTTACGCAATCCTGGCCTACCATGTGGAGGACGAGCTCTTGGCGTGGACGCCGGAGCAGGATGCCGCGGTCGTGGCCAAGGTCATCGAGGTTCAGGCGCCCCTGAGGGCAAGCGGACATCTCGGGCCGGCTGCCCGTCTGGACAACACGAGAAAGGCCCATACCTTGCGCGGCCCGGGCGCCGGCATCGTGCTGGACGGGCCGTTTGCCGAGACCAAGGAGCAGCTCCTGGGCTTCCACCTCGTCGAATACGACACCGATGAGGAAGCAATCGCAGCCGCGCGAAAGCTGCGTGCGGTCAATCCGAGCGCGGCCTACGAAATCCGACCGGTCAAGCTTTATGTGCCGGCCGATGGGTTCGGCGCGACAAAGGGCTGAGCCGCCGTTTCACGCGTCGGGCTCGGCCCGGGCGATATAGAAGCGCTGGATCACGAGACCGCCGAAAGCGATGAACCACACGAAGGGTGCGACGTGCGGCGCGAAGACCGCAACGATCGTACCCGGAACGAACACCAGCAACGGAAACATCGAGGCCATGATCTCGTGGCGCCAGCCGCCCATGATCAGCCACCACAGCCAGGCATTGAGGCCCGCGATGGCGGTCAGATGCAGGCCGTAGAGCACGGCCACCGCGCTGCTCATGCCGTAATTGGTGTAGAGACCGTTGCTCACGGGTAGCAGCACGATCGAGAGCAGGAAGAACAGGTTGAGGATCACCATGCCGCGGCTGCCCACCGGCTGGCGTGCCAGCCTGCGGTGATGACTGATCCAGAACACGCCGGCGATGATGAAGCTGAGTGCAAAACCGGCGAGCTTGCCGGAATAGACCTGGGCGAGATCGCTCCAGTCGGGCGCCCGGGTGAACACGGCCGCCTTGGGCAGGTCGTACGCGAGCAATGTCATCGCAACGCCAAAAATGGTGTTGCTGAGCGATTCCAGCCGCCGCATCTCGAACTGGTTGGGCTTGAGCTCGGTCATGTCGGGGGCGCGCTTTTCGGGCCGGAACTTTGGGCTGTGTTTTCCCTAGATGTTATCCGAGGCTCCGTCCAGCCGCATTGCGATTCGCGCGGAGATCGCCGAGTCTCACGCTTTCACCGGGGCGATTCGTGACGTCATATCTGGACACGCTCAATGCGGAGCAGCGCCGCGCCGTGGAGCATGGCGTGGCCGATGGCGCGACCGTGGGCGCTCCCCTGCTCGTCATTGCCGGCGCCGGCTCCGGCAAGACCAATACGCTTGCCCACCGTGTCGCGCATCTGATCGTCGCCGGCGCGGATCCGCGCCGGATCCTGCTGATGACATTCTCCCGCCGCGCGGCAGCCGAGATGGCCGGCCGGGTCGAGCGCATCGCCCGCAAGGTGCTGGGCGAGAACAACGCGGCGATCATGCGCGACGCGCTCACCTGGGCCGGCACCTTCCACGGCATCGGCGCGCGGCTCTTGCGCGAATATGCCGAGCGCATCGGCGTCGATCCGGCCTTCACCATCCACGACCGCGAGGATTCCGCCGACCTGATGAATCTGGTCCGGCACGAGCGCGGCCTGTCGAAGACCGAAAGCCGTTTTCCGGCCAAGGGCACGTGCCTGTCGATCTACTCACGTTGCGTCAATGCCGAGATGGAGATCGAGAAGGTTCTCGGCCAGCACTATCCCTGGTGCGCGGGCTGGGCGGCCGAGCTGAAGGGGCTGTTCGCCGCTTACGTCGAGGCCAAGCAGGCCCAGCACGTGCTCGATTACGACGATCTCTTGCTCTACTGGTCGCAGATGATGAGCGATGCGCTGATCGCCGATGAGATCGGCGGCCGCTTCGACCACGTGCTGGTCGACGAATATCAGGACACCAATCGCCTGCAATCCTCGATCCTCCTGGCGCTGAAGCCCGATGGCCGCGGGCTCACCGTCGTGGGCGACGATGCGCAGTCGATCTACTCGTTCCGCGCCGCCACCGTCCGCAATATTCTGGACTTCCCGCAGAGCTTCTCGCCGCGCGCCGAGACGATCACGCTCGACCGCAATTACCGCTCGACACAATCCGTACTGGCGGCAGCGAACGGCGTCATTGGCCTCGCGCGAGAGCGCTTCACCAAGAATCTATGGACCGACCGCACCTCCACGCAAAAGCCGCAGCTCGTCACCGTCCATGACGAGGCCGACCAGGCGCGCTACATCGTCGAGCAGGTGCTGGCCAATCGCGAGCAAGGCGCGCTGCTCAAGCATCAGGCCGTGTTGTTCAGGACCTCCTCGCATTCCGGTCCGCTGGAAATCGAGCTCACTCGCCGCAACATTCCCTTCGTGAAATTCGGGGGGCTGAAATTCCTCGACGCCGCACACGTCAAGGACGTGCTGGCCTTGCTGCGCTTTGCCGAGAACCCGCGCGACCGTGTCGCCGGCTTTCGCATCCTGCATCTGTTGCCCGGTATCGGCCCCGCCACCGCGCAGCGCGTGCTGGACCAGATGGCGGAGAGCCCCGATCCGCTGCATGGGCTCAGCCGGCTGCCGGTACCGGCGCGCACCGGCGATGACTGGACCGGCTTCGTCCGCACGGTCGAGAATTTGCGCTATTCGGAATGGCCTGCGGATCTCGAGCGCGTGCGGCTCTGGTACGAGCCGCATCTCGACCGCATCCACGAGGATTCCGAGACGCGCCGCGCCGACCTGATGCAGCTCGAACAGATCGCGAGCGGCTATTCCTCGCGCGAAAAATTCCTGACCGAGCTCACGCTCGACCCGCCTGATGCGACCAGCGACAAGTCAGGCCCACCCTTGCGCGACGAGGACTATCTGATCCTCTCGACGATCCATTCGGCCAAGGGCCAGGAGTGGAAGTCGGTGTTCGTGCTCAACGTCGTCGACGGCTGCATGCCCTCCGATCTCGGCGCCGGCACCTCGGCCGAGCTCGAGGAGGAGCGCCGCCTGCTCTATGTCGCGATGACGCGCGCCAAGGACGATCTGCATCTCGTCGTGCCGCAGCGCTTCTTCGTGCACGGCCAGGCCGCCAAGGGCGACCGTCACGTCTATGCCTCGCGCACCCGCTTCATCCCCGAGCAGCTCGTCTATCTGTTCGAGCGCACCGCCTGGCCGAAGGCCGCTGCGGGAGCCGCGCGCACCGGATCACAGGGGCCGAAGATCGACATCGGGGCGCGGATGCGGGGGATGTGGCGGTAGACGCAAGAGGCTAGTCTCGGCAACTGCCAGGGTGACGGGAACAACAGAGGTCCGAGATGAAAGCCGTCGTCGTCGAGCAATACGCCCCTATCGATCAGATCGAGCTGAAGGACATTCCGTCGCCGTCCATGGAGCCCGGACGGTTGCGTATCCGCGTCGAGGCTGCGGGCATCGGCTTTGTCGATGGCTTGAAGATCGAAGGGCGCTATCAGACTAAGGATCCGCTGCCTTTCATTCCCGGAACGGAATTCGCCGGGATCGTGACCGAAGCGCCGGGCAGCCCCGGCGGCTATCAGCCCGGTATGCGCGTGATGGGCATGACGCGGTCGGGCGCGCTGGCTGAAGAGATCATCGTCAGACCCGAGGCGCTCCATCCCCTGCCGGACGGCGTTGCCGCCGAGGTTGCCGCGTCGTTTCGCGCCAACTACCTGACGGCGCTTTATGCGCTGAGCGCCCGCGCCATGTTGCGCGAGGGCGAACAGCTGCTTGTGTTGGGAGCGGCGGGCGGCACCGGGATCGCGGCCGTGCAGATCGGCAACCTGCTCGGCGCTCGCGTGATCGCGGCGGCGTCGACACCGGAAAAGCGCGACTTCGCGCAGGCGCATGGCGCCGACGCTGTGATCGACTACACGCAGGCCGGCTGGCGCGACACGCTGAAGGAATTGACGAGCGGACATGGCGCCGACGTGATCTTTGACCCCGTTGGCGGCGACATCTCGGTCCAGGCGTTTCGCTCCATCGCCTGGCGCGGACGCCATCTCGTGGTCGGCTTTGCCGGCGGTGCGATCCCCGCGCTGCCGTTCAATCTGCCGCTCCTGAAGGGCGGCGCCCTGCTCGGTGTCGACCTCGCGCAGATTCCCACCCGCGAGCCCGATGTTCAGAAGCGCCTGATGGCAGAGCTGACCGGCTGGCTCGCCGAGGGCAAGCTGAAGCCCGTGGTCGGCCGCGTCTTCGCACTTGACGACTTTCGCGAGGCCTTCAAGACGATGCAGACACGCGCCGCGCTCGGCAAGATGGTCGTGCGCGTCTCGACATAGACGCACAAACGGAAACCGAGCATTTCCGGAAACCGCCTTGTTGGCTTGCGACCATCGATTAAATCTCATCGACCTCCCATAGAGACCTGATCGATGACTGCACCGCTCGAATTCGGACTGGACACCTTTGGCGACGTCACAAAGGATGCGTCTGGCGCCATGCTTCCGCATGCCCGGGTGATCCGCAACGTCGTCGACGAGGCGGTGCTGGCCGACGAGCTCGGGCTCGACTTCATTGGCCTCGGCGAACACCATCGTTCTGATTTTGCGATCTCCTCGCCCGAGACCGTGCTCGCCGCGATCGCCTCGCGCACCAAACGCATCCATCTCGGCTCAGCGGTGACGGTGCTGAGCTCGGACGATCCCATCCGCGTGTTCCAGCGCTTTGCAACGCTGGATGCACTCTCCAACGGGCGCGCCGAGGTGATCCTCGGTCGCGGCTCGTTCACCGAATCCTTCCCGCTGTTCGGCTTCGACCTGCGCATGTACGAAGAGCTGTTCGAAGAAAAGCTCGACCTGTTCGCCGCACTGCTGTCGCAGAAGCCGGTGACATGGCAGGGCAAGCTGCGTCCGCCACTGAAGGAGCAGTTGGTCTATCCGCCGGTCGAGAACGGCCAGCTCAAAACCTGGATCGGCGTCGGCGGCAGTCCGAAATCGGTGGTGCGCGCAGCGCATTACGACCTGCCCCTGATGCTTGCCATCATCGGCGGCGATCCCGAGCGCTTTGCGCCTTACGTCGATCTCTATCACCGGGCCTTCAAGGAATTCGGCCGCCCCGCGCAGCCAATTGGCGTCCACTCGCCGGGCTACATCGCCGAAACCGACGAGCAGGCGCGCGAAGAGCTCTGGCCCGACTACAAGGCGATGCGTGACCGCATTGGCCGCGAGCGCGGCTGGCCGCCGATGGGCCGCGACGAGTTCGTCAGCGAGGCCGAGCACGGCTCGCTCTATGTCGGCTCACCGGAAACGGTGGCGCGCAAGATCGCAAAGACGGCCAAGGCGCTTGGGATTTCGCGGTTTCAACTGAAATATTCGGCGGGCCCGCTGCCGCACGAGAAGCTGATGAACAGCATCGAGCTCTATGGGCGGAAAGTGGTGCCGATGGTGCGGGAGATGATGAGGTAGCGGTCAGTCCGCCTACGCCCTGCGGACTACGGCGCGACAGCCTTCGCAAGCTTCGCGTGACGGTGATTTCGGCTGGCTTGCTCAGTCCGTCTTCGCCCTGCGGGCTTCGCCGGACACCACGCTTCGCTCTTCAGGCATCGCGCGGCTGCGCCACGCGTAGCCCGAAGAGCGAGGCGTGGTGGGGGAGGCAGGACTCGAACCTGCGAAGCCATGAGGCGGCTGATTTACAGTCAGCTCCCTTTGCCACTGATTATTTCGCCCGTGCTCCAAGACGAAGGCCCTGTTGGCGGGCAATTGGATCATTTCTACCCCTCTTTGGTACCCTTGCGCGAAGCCAAATTCGTTAACAAGATAGGGCAGTTAATCGCAAAACACTGCCCTCCCGAATTTGCGTTTCTGAAAACGAAGCTCTACAAGCAACGGTTTCCACTCTGGGAATCCGAACGGGAGCACATTCCGCATCAAGTGACCCAAAGTGACCCACAAGCCGGAAGTGACCCAGGGAGACATTGGGGATGGCCGTTGTTCTCACCATCGAGCACGTGCGCAAAGCGCTACGCGATCACCGCGCGGGCAAAAGCCGATATGACCTGCTCGATGCGGCGGTGCGCGGGCTAGCACTCCGGGTCGGAAAATCGGGCTGCCGATGGTCGCTGAGACTGCGTTGGGGAGACCAGCAGCGCCGGTGGGACCTGGGTGCCGTCGCCGAACGCGACCACGAGGGAATTGTCCTCCAGACCGCCAGAAACTGGGCGCTGGAGGCGAAGGAGCAAGCTCGGCGCGGCATATACCCAGAGCCCTTCCTTGACCGGCTTACCGGACGCACTGCACCTTCCGCTTCGAGTGCACGGCCTCGGAAGCCGGAGATGAGGTGGGAGGCCGCGGTCGCGACCTTCTTGGACGTCCTCTATGATCCCAAGCAGCCGGAAGCAGCGACCCACCGGCCGGCCACCAGGAAGGACTACGCCTCGAAACTTCAGACAGTCGAATTGAACCGCTTCCGCGGTCGGCCCGTCGCAGTGATCACCAAGGAGGAAATAGCGGAAGCAGTAAACACGACCTGCAAACGGGCCTACGACATGGGCTGTGGCAGCTTACGATCGCTCAAATCATTTTACGGGTGGTTGAGGGATCCAGCCCGGGTCCGAGAGACGGGCGTGACAGTATCGCTTGCGGACCTCAGACCCCCTCCCCGGCCGCGCTCCGAATTTGGTGCTCCAGGCCTGCCTTTTGACCCGCAAACCGAGCTCCGCGGAAAGGCCCCACCGGAAATCGAAATGGGCCGTTTGCTGGCTATTTCGAGGTCGGGCGCACTGCCCCAGTCCGTCAGCCTCGGCTTTCAGCTGCTACTCGCGTCCGTGCAGCGTCGGCGTCAGACGATAGGCGCGGACAGCCGCCGCGTTTTCACCTTTGACGAGGCGCCCGACGAGCGGGCCTGGTTCGTGCCGCCGTTTTTCAGAAAAACCCGCAAAAGAGGATCGCAAAGCCATTTGATTCCCCTCGTGGGGTTCGGCGCGACCGCTCACGACATGCTTGCGCAGTTGGCCATGATCGACGGACGGCCCTGGCTCCTCCCCCACCGGAACCGAACGGTCGACGCGCCAGCCGGCGTTAACCTGCTCAACCGCTGGATTGAGCGCCTGCCGGGTATTTCGTGCTCCACGCACGGTGGACGTTACGCCTTCGCAACATACGGACCACGCGATTTGAGCTTCGCTCGGTCAGAAGCTCGACTTATTCTCGACCATTCAGAAGGGTTAGAGCCAGATGATGTGACTGGCCACTTCTATTGCAACGATCCTGCCATCGCGCGGAAGCGTGAGATGATGAACCGCTGGATTGCCTGGCTCGAGCACTGGTGTTCGGAAGCAATACGGAAAGACGGACTATTGTCCGATCCTGTCGCACTTCGAGCGGGGCTTCGGCCATCCAGCGATCGAGAAGAGTAGCCTTTGCACGCAGCGAATGAGGCGGGCTCACCACCATGCCGAGCCGCCTTCCGACGCCTGTTCGCTCGTCATGAAGGAGAGCGAAAGCTGGTACGACAACGCGGGGCCAGCGGACCTTGAGGACTTCCAGTTCGACGGCACGCCAATCAACCAGACGCTCGTCAATGATCTCGGCGGCGGCTTCATCACCCAGCAGCGCAACGTCGTCCTGGTCGGCGGCACCGGCACGGGCAAAACCCACCTGGCCATTGCGATCGCCAGAAGCTGCATCCGATCTGGTGCCCGTGGCCGCTTCTATAACGTAGTCGACCTCGTCAACCGCCTCGAGACCGAGACTCGCAACGGACGACAGGGCCGGCTTGCTGAGTTCATCGTCCTGGACGAACTCGGATATTTGCCCTTCGCCCAGTCCGGCGACCAGCTTCTCTTCCATCTCGTCAGCCGGCTCTACGAAAGAGCTTCCGTCATCGTCACCACCAATCTCGCCTTCGGAGAATGGCCCAGCGCGTTCGGCGACGCCAAGATGACCACTGCGCTGCTCGATCGGTTGACCCATCACTGCGACATCGTCGAGACCGGCAATGACAGCTGGCGATTCAAAAGCCGCGACGACGATCACGCCAACCGCGCTCGGCTCGTCTCCGCTATCCCGGCCAGCTCCGACGAGCCGAACGCTACCGGCAGAACGCGTCGATCAAAGGGTTCCCTTTGGACGCCGATCGGGGGCCCCAGTCCAATGCCGATTGACACGACGTCGTGCCAAGGTGCATTGAGCAGATTGGCCCCGGACATGACGCGTACACTGGCACGTAAGCGATCAATGATCCGACCGCGGCAATAGCGGCAGCGTGGAGCCCGTCTAATCTCGCTTTCCACATCGCGACGGAATAGCAGGCCCACAACATCGCCGCTCCGATGACCGGGCATGGCCGATGTTTTGCCGCGATCCGATCGTGGCACCCGCGCCACCGACGATCAGGAGGGCCCCAGCCACGATCGAGGCAAGTCCGATCTGCCTTGAAACAGTGAATGTCTCGCCAAGAACGATGGCGGCCAAGATCGCAACCAGCAAGGGGATGAGTGCGGTAAATAGCGATGCCCCGTGGGCTGCCGGAGCGAACTTTAGGCCTCCGTAGGCGACCAACACCATCGGCGCCCCGCCGCCCAGCACAATCGCCGCCAGTCCCGATCCCCCCAGGCGGGCGGTTTGCGCCATTCCTTCACCGGACCCGTGTTAGCCCTGTCGCATATCATCGCCTCCGGAAATCACCTGATAGTCGCCGCATCCGGCCCAAGCCGCTCCCATTTCTCGCCGTCGAATCGGATCAATTGCTCCTCCTTGATCGGCGAGAAATCCGCTGCTGACGTGTTGATGGTTATTCCCGGAAGAAGCATGTCGAGCTTCAAGTCTTTCAGACTGGCAGCTTGCTTCATCACATTTTCTCTCGAGAGATTGTCGCCGCACATCCTGAGCACTTCGACCAACGTTTGGGCGACCGAATAACCATAGACGATATTGGAATCAGCTTTGTCAGCTCCGGGCATGTATTCGTTCATGAACGCAATCCAGTGCAGATAACCTTCGTCGCCGCTCCAGGCCGGATCGAGCGGATCCTTTAGATAGGCAGTCGAGATCAGCCCTTTGGCATTATCGACCCCGGCAGGTCTCAAGACTGCCGCCACAGACGTGGAGATATTGTTCAGGACGTGCATCGGCCTCCATTGCAACTCTCCGGTCTTGCGAATGGCCTGCGCAGCAAATTTCGGGGAAGCCACGTCGAAAAAGACGTTCGCTCCCGATGCCTTCAATTGCGAAATCTGCGGATCAATGGTGGGATCCGTGATCTCGTAGGACAATTTCAGTGCCGGCTCAATCTTGCCGCCTAGACCCTCAACGAACCCCTTGACGTAATCCCGACCGGAATCGTCATTCTGCCAAAGGATCGCAACCTTTGCATCGGACACGGTTTGAGCGACATACCGGCCATAAATGCGTCCCTCTGCCTGATAGCTCGGCTGCCACCCCATCGTCCAAGGAAAGTGCGCCGGGTCGTTCCATCGTTCCGCGCCGCTGCCCACGAACAACTGCGGGATCTTCTTGGCATTCAGGTACTTCTGCACAGCGGCATTGTGGGCCGTGCCGAGGATGTTGAAGGTCAACAGAACCTCGTCGCTTTCCACGAGCTTGCGGATCTGCTCAACGGCTTTTGGCGGGCTGTAGGCGTGATCGTACGAGATGAAATTGATCTTCCGGCCGCCGATTCCTCCCTTCTTGTTGATCATCTCGAAATAGGCGGCCTCGGTTTTCCCGATCACCGAGTAGGCAGATCCAGCTCCGCTGTAGGGCATCAAGTTGCCGATTTTGATTTCCGTGTCGCTGGCGCCGGGATCATATTGCTTCTGCGCCGATGCTTCCGGACAAAGCAAAGCGACACCCAACATGATGAACATAGAAAAGCAGGCGTACCTTTTCATGAATTCCATTCCTCTGAACGATTAGACGATGCCGAGTTCTTGCAGGAGAGCCTCGCGGTCGGCATCGAGTTCGGGAGCAGGCCTGTAGCTTGCAAATTGGTCGTCGGCGAAACGAATGGGGCATGCGGCCGTCTTAAGGACCGTGCCCCCTGGAGCCTCCAGGGGGACGAACATTCCACGCGCATTGAGCTGGGGATCGCGCATGACGGCAGCGACATCGTTCATCGGTCCGCAGGGAATTCCGGCTTGCGTAAGAATCGAAAGCCATTCCCCGGTGGTCTTATCTGCCAGCGCGGCGTCGATCTTCTCCACGAGAGCACGATGGTATTCGCATCGTGAGGCGTTGGTGAGGAATCGCCTGTCGGTTTTGGCTTCCTGCATCTGCAGGGCGTCGCAAAGTTCTTTGAACTTCCGGTCGTTGCCCGCGGCGATGATGATGTGCCCGCCGTTGGTCTTGAATATGCCGAAAGGTGTTATCGAAGGGTGCCTCGCGCCGATGGGGCCAGGAACGGTTTGATCAATCTGATAACGGACGAGCGCGTTCTCGAGGAGACAGACTTGCGCATCTAGCATTGAGATGTCGACGTGCTTGCCCTGACCAGTGCGGGAGCGCTCAATCACTGCCGCTTGAATTCCGATCACCGCATGCGTGCCCGCGGCTATATCGCCAATCGATACGCCGACGCGGGTCGGTGAGCCCCCCTCCTCACCGGTCAAGCTCATGACCCCTCCCATCGCCTGCACAACCATGTCGTAGGCCGGCAGTTCGCGGTAAGGGCCCGTCTGACCGAAGCCGGATATCGATGCCAAGATGAGGCGCGGAAATCGCGAGCTGAGGGTTTTCCAGCTCCAGCCAAAACGGTCCATCGTGCCGGGTGTAAAATTCTCCACCAAGACATCTGCGCCCAAGAGCAGACTTTCGAATATCCCGCGGTCGGCATCGTCCTTGAGGCTGAGCGCAATAGATTCCTTGTTTCGATTGACAGAGAAGAAATATCCCGAACTCGGCGAGCTATCGGAATTAGAAATGAACGGGCCGATGTGTCGAGCATCGTCACCAACACCTGGCATCTCGACCTTTATGACGCGTGCGCCAAGATCTGCGAGCATCATCGTGCAATACGGCCCCGCCAACACTCGAGTGAGATCGACCACGATGAGGCCGGCGAGCGGCCCCTTCGACCTGGGCTTCAGCGCGATTGTCATCGATGAAGCGGGCTTGGTCATCGCCCCTCCGAACAGCAACCGAAGCGTGGGGCGCGCTTTTCGGCGAAAGCCGCACTGCCCTCGCGAAGTTCGGCGCCAGCGAGGCTCTCACCGTAGCGGGCATCGGCAGCGGTGCGATCGAACTCACTTCGGGCGATTTCATCAATTGCCCGTTTCATGCCGCACATCGCGACCGGCGCATTGGCGGTAAGAACAGCGGCGAGTTCGTTCACACGTGCATCGAGGCCGCTTGCAGGGACGACTTCATCCAGATAACCGATGCGCAGCATCTCAGCTGCGTCCAGTTTCTGGCCCGTGAGGAACAACTTCTTGGCTGCCGCGACGCCGAGACGCGACGTGAAGCGGACGAGGCCGCTGCTGTAGTAGTGAAGCCCGAGACGCGCCGACGGCATGAACATTTCGCAGCTGTCCACGCCAATCCTGAAATCGCAGGCAAGCGCGAGATCGGTCGCGCCGCCGTAGACTCCGCCATTGAGCCTGCAGATGGTTGGCATCGCGAGGTCCTGGAGTTGGTCAACCACCCTCTCGAAGCCGGAAACCTGAACGCCGTCCTTGGAGGCGGCCGCGCTCTCCGTTCGGGCAGCGATATCTCCGAGATCGTAGCCGGCACTAAAAGCGCGTCCTTCGCCGGTCATGATGAGGACCCGCGCACCGGCGCTTTCAACACTGGCGAAGTGCTCAGACAGAACGGCGAGATCTGTTGCGGTGAGCTTGTTCATTTGCCTCGGACGATTGAGGAAAATCGTCGCGACGAGCCCGTCGGTCTTCAGCAAGGGGGATCCACCCTGATCCTCTGGTGTCATTGGCGCTTCCGATGTGTCGTTGCTCGAATGTGACTATATGTATTTCTAAAAATGTTCTACGTATACATAAAGGCACCCATGAATACATAAAGGCAGCTCCCTATGCGCGCTCGCGTTTCTGATGAGCTTTGTCGCAGAATCGAAAACGACATCGCCGATGGCCGACTTCTTCCCGGTGACAAGCTGGACGAACAGAGCCTCGCCAAACGCTTCTCGGTCTCGCGTACGCCGGCGCGGGAAGCACTGCTTCGCTTGGCCAATGACGGTCTGGTCAAATTCAAGTCCCGTCAAGGCGCGGTCGTCGCCAGCATGACGCCGCAGCGGGCGATCGGCATGGTCGAAATCCTCACCGCGCTGGAGGCCGAAGCTGCCGGCCTCGCAGCACGGCGCATGACCCACGTCGAACGGATTGCCCTGCGTGAGATACACAGGGAGTCTGCGCCAGCCGTGAGCGCCGGCGAGACCGCGGGCTACATCAAGTTCAACACGGCGTTTCATGAGGCGATCTACGCCGGTGCGCGCAACGTCCCCTTGGCCGATCTTGTTAGCGAAACCCGCCTCCGCATGCGCTTCTTCCGACACCAGAGCCTGTCACTGCCGGCACGCCTGGCGCTCTCGTTCGGCGAGCATACGAGGATAGTGGCCGCAATTGAAGCTGGAGACGAGATCGAAGCACAACAGGCGATGCGCGCTCACATCATCGTTGGAGGCAGTCTCTTTGCCGACATGGTCGCCTCCATCGAAGCCGAGTGACGATGGCGCCCGCGGGCATCGCCGCGATAGTCGGCAGCCAGACCATTTTTTCTTCATGATTGGTCAGCCGTCCTCTTGCGAAGGTTTCCGGCTTTCCGATCGCCGCCAGACCTCCGTCTTTGGCTCTCTCTTCGCGGGCCATGGTTCGACCGCCCCCCTGTGCAGCATGTGTCGCAAAGCCGTGCATCAGCTCTCCAGCCAGGCCGAATTCACCAGTAGTTGAACGACGGAGGGCTGGCTGGGGCGGGAGGGATCGAACCTCCGAATGGCGGAATCAAAATCTGTTTGATTGTTCAGCGATTTCAAAGCGCGTTTGGGAAAAAGGATCAAAATGCCCTCTAACAGATTCAATAGCTTGGCAGCTGTTTCCAAAATGAAAGGAATGGCGCCGCGCGTTGGATGGTTGGTGACACTCCCAAAGCTTTCCTTGATCCGAGAAAGGTCCTGCTTTCCTAGCTGTCGACGCCATCGCTTGAACTGAGGCGCTCGATGGCTGGCAGGTTATGAATCGTAACAGACGCGTATTTGGTCGTCGCAATTCCATCCTGCTCGAGACTCCTGAGCAGGCGATTGATCGTCTGGCGGCCGACGCCAATCATCACCGCAAGGTCCTCCTGCGACAATCGCAGATCGATAACCAGTCCCTTTTTGGTTTGGCGGCCGTGACGTTCTGCCAGTCTTCGCAATTCCTGCGCGAGGCGGTGAAGTGGACGCCGATTGCGCAGAATGATCAGGTTCTGGATCGAAACGCGCAGGTGATCGCAGACCAGTCGGACAAACGCCGAATAGTTCTCATTGCTCTCGTTGATAAGCGCGTCGAACCGCTCCTGGCTCAGATGAAAGAGCACGGTCTTTCCTATGGCAAACGCGTCATAGCCATAAGCACGCCCGTCAAGGGCCGAGGTTAAACCTATCCACGACCCGGGCGAGGAAACGAGAAGGAAGGATGGATTTCCAGACCGCGAAAAGCCCGTGAGGCGGACTTGCCCCGAAATCAAGGCAAGCAATCCGTCCCGGCTATCGGTGGCCGAATAGATCAACGAATCATCCGCGGTTCGAATGCGCCCCAGACGAAGAATGTTGTCCGCCAACGATGGGGGAAGGCTGGCAAACCATTTGTTCTTGCGCAGAACAGCCTTCAGAACCGATTTGTTCATTCGCAACGATACCCGCCCTGCTCGAAGCCCTGCGCGGGCAAGGGCCAGCCGAGCTCGCCCGCTGATTTCCTGGCTGGCGGCCTCGCCCCTACTCCCTGCCGATACCACGCTGCTTACGGGCTATACTTTTGCATCCCTGAAACCCTGGGCGCAACATATTGGGCGCCGAAGTCCATTTGCGTGCGCCAACGGTGGGCCATCACACTCAGAAAGGTCTATGGCGGCCCCACTGCGTCTCGACCGCGAGAGCCGAACTGTCGGGCGCCAAGAGCTCTAGATCGACCTTTCCTCGGCATCATAGATCGCCATGACCGGCGGCTCCGAGCATAGCTTGGCGACTTGTTGTACGAACGCTCGTGAGCTCGGTTGGGCGAAATGTAGCTTCAACGCGGCAGCATCACGCCAACGTTCAAAAAACCGCAAGCAGAGGGGCTCTTCGCAATCAATCTGCACGATGTGTTCGATACAGCCATCCTTTCCGCGAGACCGATGCACGTGCTCGAGACTGAGCTTCACCAGATCGGCGAAGCTTTCACTTCGCGAGTCCACAGATCCAACCACGATAATCATCAAACTCCCTCTCCGTTCGTATTGCTTCGCGCGCCTGCTTTGGCGTTCGTTGCGTCGAATCGGATCGTCACCGGCCGCGCGACGGAGCACCGCGCAACGTGACCAGCAGGACGGCCCCGGACAGCAGATACAAGACCACAACCAGATAGAGGCTGTAGACCGGACTGCCCGTGACAGTCGCAATGAATATCGTGGCTGGCGGCGCCGCGGCCGGGCCGAGATTGGCAAGCCCTGCGATGAACGCAACTCCCCCGGCAATGCTCGCCTTCGACAGATATTCGGTACAGGTCGTAACGAACAGCGGAACGGCGGAGATGAAGCCGAGGCCGGCGATTGTAAGGCCAGGTATCGCGAATGCGATGTTGCCTTTCGCAAAAATCATCAGAAGAATCCCCAGAGCGGCGACCGAAACGCATAATGCATAGTGCCACCGCCGCTCGCGATGCCTGTCGGAATGCCGGCCAACCAGGATCATACCGATCACGCCCGCGATCTGAGGCAAAGTCGAGAGCAAACCGACGTGAAGCAAATCCGAGATACCCCAGCTCTTGATCATCGACGGGATCGAAAACACCATCGTGTAATTTGCGCCAAGAAGAAGAATGTCCACCAGGATCAGACCGTAGATCTTGGGATCCGTCGCCATTTGCCAGAAGCCGCTATGCGAGGAGGTCTCGACCTCCGGATGATCCTGCTCATGCTGGAGCCGCAGCAGAGACTTCTCTTTGGCTGTTAGCCAGTCGCCATCCTCCGGCCCGTCCTGAAGGTAGAAATAGGACGCGATGCCCAGAATCGAGGCCGGCACTCCCTGGGAAATGAAGAGCCATTGCCAGCCATGCAGGCCTTCGATGCCATCGAGGTACTTCAGTGTCGCTCCGCAGAGCGGGCCGGCCAGAAGCGGAGCGATCGCTGTTGCCGACATGAACGTGGCCATCACCTGGCCGCGCCTTCCCGACGGATACCAATAAGTCAGATAGAGGATCACACCGGGGAGAAAGCCAGCCTCGAAAACGCCGAGCAACACCCGCCCGATGTAGAACTGAAGAGGCGTCTGGACGAACGCCATCGCCGCGACGACGATGCCCCAGGCGAACATGATCCGGAGCAACGTCTTTCGCACGCCGATCCGCTCGAGCAGCAAATTGCTGGGAACCTCGAACAGCATATATCCGACGAAGAATATCCCCGCGCCGATTCCATAGGTGGCATCGCTGAAAGGTAGCGTCTGCTTCATCTGGAGCTGAGCGAATCCGATATTGATTCGATCAAGGAAGGCCACGACGTAACAAAGCATCAGGAACGGCAGCAAACGCCAACTTATCTTCGTAAACAGCCGGACGATTCCGTCTCTCGCCTCGCCCGGAGCAGCGAGCAGAACATTCGTTGTCTCGATTGTCATGATAGCTGTCCGTTTCCCCTGGCGGCGGTCTTTCGTTGCTGCCGGGCCATCCGCATGCGCCCGGCTTCGGGGCGACGCTAGGCAAGTTTTTCTGCATCGATTGTCGCGATTGCGACAATGTCGCTGATGAACTGCGTTTGTCTGTCCCAGGCGCCGGCGCGTCCCTTCGGACCGGGATCTCGCGGTGTCGGGGCGCAACTGCCTATTTCGATAGGGATATGCCTCGATCTTTGGGGCCTCGTGCCTCCATTCGTCGAAGCACGCCAATATGGCGCATTCGAAATCAAGCCTATGAAAGACAAACGCATGTCATTGGCAGCCGAGCACCTTTTCTCCGTGAGAGGACTTGTGACCATTGTGACCGGAGGCGCGAGCGGCCTCGGCTTGGCCATTGCCGAGGCGATGCTGGCTAACGGAGCTGACGTCATCCTGGTGGACCGGAACGAGAAAGAACTGAGGCGGGTCAGTCAGGAAGTGATTCCTGCGGCGGAGATTGCAACGGTCGATGTCGCAGATCCACAGGCCGTCCGCCGCCTGGTGGACGACGTCGTCGCGCGCAAAGGCAAGCTCGACGTCGTGTTCGCCAATGCCGGAATAAGCGCCGGGCCGGGAATTGTCTCGCCAAAGGGCAACATCGAAAATGTCGATCTCGCCGCGTGGAACGAGGTCCTCGCAACGAACCAGACCGGTGTATTCACAACGATGCAGGCTGCGGCCCGCCACATGAAGGCACAGCGCAGCGGCCGGATCGTGGTTACCGCGTCCGTGGGCGGACTACGCGGCGCCTGGGCCACTGGATATTCGTACGCAGCTTCAAAAGCCGCGGTCGTGAATCTCGTCAGGCAGGCGGCTCTCGAATTGGCTCCGTTCGACATTCAGGTAAATGCCATTGCACCCGGCTTCTTCCGGACGTCGCTCGGCGGCGGCCGCCTGCTTGACGAGGCCGGGACGAAGCCGCTTGAAGCCATGGTTCCCATGAGGCGAATTGCGATGCCGCGCGAGATCGCCGGCATCAGCCTGCTGCTGGCGTCCCCGGCCGCAAGTTACATCACCGGCTCGGTCTTCACCGTGGATGGTGGGATCACTGCGGCATGAAGCAGTTCGACGGAAGGGTTGCTGTCATTACGGGGGCTGCGAGCGGCATCGGTCGCGAATTGGCCATTGCTTGTGCTGAACGCGGCATGAAGCTCGTTCTCGCGGACGTCGATCACGACGGTCTCTCGACGACAAGAAGCCTGATGTCAAGCGGCATCGTTGTACGCACGCAACACTGTGACGTTTCCAGCTTCGAGGCCGTTCGGAGCCTTGCAGACCTCGCTTTTGAAGAGTTCGGACACGTTCATCTGCTCTTCAACAACGCCGGCGTCGCGACGCTTGGCCCGGTCTGGTCCGCAACCCCAGAAGACTGGAAATGGGTGCTAAACGTCAACCTGCTGGGGGTTGCCCACGGCATTCAATGCTTCGTTCCGCGCATGATTGCGGACGGCGATGAGGGTCACATCGTCAATACGTCTTCCGCTGCAGGGCTAACCGCGGTTGCGGGATCAGGAGTTTACTGCGCCAGCAAGCACGCGGTGGTTGCCTTGTCCGAGTGCCTTTTGAAGGATCTCGAGCTCTCCGACTCCAAGCTGAAGGTCAACGTGTTGTGCCCGTCGCTGGTCAAGACGGCCATTGCCGACTCGGACAGGCATCGTCCTGCGCACCTGGCGTCCACAAATCCCGAGAGCGCGCCGTTCGATCGGCGCGTCAGAGCGGGGATGGAGGCATCCAATGTGAGCGCCGCCGATGTCGCCAGGATAACGATGCAAGCGATTTACGATGACGACTTCTACATCCTCCCGCACCCGGCCGTACGGCTCCGCGTCGAGGAGCGGCTCCGCGACATCATCGGTGACCACCGGCTCCACAAGCCAGACAACTTCTAACGAAAACGGATGGACCATGAGCAATTCAGACAGTGTTGCGGACCTTCGAGCCAGAATTGAAGCGCTCGAGAGGCGCCTTGCCGAGCATGACGATCGAGAGGCCATCAGAACGCTCCGCTGCACCTACCACGAATATGTCAATCAGGAGAGAGTGGCTGAACTGGCGGATCTCTTTTCTGAGAACGCTACCGTTTCCTACGGCGGGCGGCCATCCGTCACCGGCCGCGAGGCGATTCGATCTTTCTTCATCAACTTTCCCATCAAGTGGGCGCGCCAATTCATCCACGCGCATGTCGTCGAGATCGACGGTGACCACGGCAAAGGCTACAGCCATCTCGACGGGCGTCCCGTCCTCAACGGCAAAAGCATTATGGTTGGTGGGCGCTTCGACGATGAATACGTCAGAGAGAACGGTCGTTGGCTGTTTTCAAAGGTCGTGCTGACCACCTGGTACATGTTCCCCGTCGAACCGGGTTGGGAAGCCGCTGCGGTTGCGGAGACAGCGCAGACGTGAATCGCAAAGCTCGGGCTTTGCCGCCACCCGCCGGCTTCCATTGAGCCGGCCGAGCTCGCGGTATCCGCCGCGCGAAGTCCAACGCCGGCCGAAGTGTCCCTCCCTCAAGCGGCCGATTGCGGCGTCGGCATCCAGCTCTTGCCCTCCTGCACCACTGCTGCTGCGGCATTCTTCGATCCCGCTGCGGGTTCGGTAGCGCTACTCTGTCCCAGTTCACGGGCCAACGCCTCACGGTCACAGGCGTTCTCCCACAGCGAAACGACGATGGCTGCGACACAGTTGCTGATCATGCTGGTCAGTGCCCTCGCTTCCGACATGAAACGGTCAATACCGACGAGCAGCGCCACGCCGGTCACGGGCAAGTCCGGCATGACGGTAAGAGTTGCGACAAGCGCGACGAAGCCGCTGCCGGTGACGCCGGCCGCCCCTTTCGACGTCAGCAACATCAATCCGAGCATCGCCGCAATCTGCCCCCAAGACAGGTGAATGTCGCAGGCCTGAGCGATGAAGATGGACGCCAGGGTGAGATAAATGGCGCTGCCGTCCAGATTGAAAGAGTAACCCATCGGCAGCACGAGCCCTGACACGCCTTTCCGGCACCCGAGCTGCTCCAACTTGCGCAGCGCGCCAGGCAGTGCCGGCTCCGACGATGACGTGCCGAGCACGATCAGCAGCTCTTCTTTGAAGTAGCGGATGGTCTTCCACAGGCTGAAGCCGTTCAACCGCGCCAGCGTCCCGAGCACCACGACCACGAAGACCGAGCAGGCGATATAGAATGTCAGGATCAGCAGCCCGAGTGAGCCGATCGAACGGATGCCATAGCGGCCCACCGTGAACGCCATGGCGCCGAAGGCGCCGAGCGGGGCAAGCTTCATGATGAAACCGAAGGAGATAAACAGAACCTGCGAGAACGATTCAACCGCCTTCGTCACTACGGCACCGCCATCTCCGGCACGGCTTAGGCCGAAGGCGATCAGGATGGAGACCAGCAGGACCGGCAGCACTTCGCCATCGGCGAACGCACCAAAGAACGAATGCGGGATGATATGCAGCACGAAGTCAGCAAATCCGGTCGCAGCGGCCTGCTTGGTGAATTTCGCAGCCACCGACGGATCCAGCGTACTGACTGAAACATGCATGCCTACGCCCGGCTGGATCAACGAAACAGCCATCAGCCCGGCCAGCAGGGCGAGCACGGTCAGCAGATAGAACAGCGCCATGGATTTCACCAGCGTGCGACCGACCTCGCGGGAATCGCTGATGCTGTTGATGCCGCTGACGATGGTGCAGAACACGATCGGCGCGATCATCATCTTGACCAGCTTGACGAAGCCGTCCCCGAGGGGCTTGAGCGCGGCACCAAAGTCGGGCCAGAGATGGCCGGTCAGGACACCCAGCACGAGACCGATCAGCACCTGGACGTAGAGAATCCGGTAGAACGGCTTTCGCACCTCGATGCTTGGAGACCCAGCCAGCGCTTGCGTGTGCATTCTCGTTTCTCCCATGATTCTGATTCTTATCGATGGCTTAAGGCGGACCGAGTTCAGGCCGCCAGGATTGAATGAGGCACGTGCACTCGCCGGGCGAAGACGTGACCCTGGAAAATCCGGCGGGCGGTCCGCTGCACCCGGGCAACCGGGCCGGGCTCCAGCCGAACCACGAGCTGGCCGGAGGGATGGGCGAGCGTGATCGGCACCGGCGGCGCCAGCGGTCCGACCATCTCTGCCGCGATCGTGCCTGGCGTCACACACGCCGTCGCGATCGCGACGGCGCCGGTCACCGCCAGCGCGCTGTGGCACTCGTGCGGCATGAAGTATCTGACGTTCAACGTCGCCTCGCCGGCAGAGGCAATCAGAACCGGCTTCGGGATCACCATGTTCGCGGCATCTGGAAAACCCATCAGGCGTCCGGCCTCGACGCGCAGGCTTTCGAGACGCGCGCGGAAGCCGCTGTCGACGAAATCCGATGGCGCCTCGCGGCCGGTCCATCCCAGATCCGCCGCGCGGATCAGCATGACCGGCATCGCCGCGTCGATGCAGGTCACCTCGATCCCATCGATGCGGTCGACCGGTCGTCCCGTCGGCAGCAGGCGACCGGTGCGCGCGCCGGCCGCGTTGGGAAACGACAGCTCGATGGGCGCGGCCGTTCCCGGCACGCCGTCGATCCGCGCGTCGCCCTCGTAAGTCACCCGCCCGCCGGGAGTGGCAACCGTGGCATCAATCAGCTTGCCGGTGTTGACATTGTGGATGCGCACATGGGTGCGATCTGCGGACGCGGCGACGAGACCGGCTTCGATTGCGAACGGTCCCACCGCTGCCAGCATATTCCCGCAGTTCGGCGACGTATCGACGATCCCTTCACGCACCCTTACCTGGGCGAACAGGTAGTCGACATCGGCGCCGGGGACCGATGCCGGTCCGATGATCGCGACCTTGTTGATGACGGCATTGCCGCCGCCGATTCCATCGATGCCCAGGTCGTGCCCGCCCCCCATCACCGACAGCAGGACCGCATCGCGCGCCCTGGGATCGGCCGGGAGATCGCTGGCCAGGAAAAACGGCCCGCGCGAGGTTCCGCCGCGCATGACCACACAGGGAATCGCAATCTGATCGTTCATTGGAGCTGTTCCGTTCGGCAACATCTTCGTGCGAACAGAGCATGGGCTCTTGCAACTCTTCTGTAAAATGCAAATATCTGAAGTATTAATGCATCATACGGTATAATGGGAGCCAGCCATGAACGCAGAACTGCTCGACCTCAAGGCGTTCATTAGCGTGGCGGAGACGGGAAGCTTTGTCCGCACCGCCAAGGCGCTCAACCTGTCGCAGCCGGCACTCAGCCGACGCATTCAGAAGCTGGAAGAGAGCCTCGGTGCGCCGTTGCTCGAGCGGTCGACCCGTCACGTCAATCTCACCATGACCGGCCGCGATTTCTTGCCGAAGGTGCGCCGTCTCATCGACGAGTTCGAGACCTCGGTGCTCGCCATCCATGATATCGGCGCGCGAAGTTCAGGCCTGGTCTCGGTGGCTGCGGTGCCGACGGCGGTGTTCTATTTCCTGCCGCGTGCGATCGGCCGTTTTGCCGAGGCATATCCGCGCATCCGCATCCGGATTCTGGACATCGGGGCCAATGAGGGACTGGAAGCGGTCGCGCGCGGAGAAGCCGACTTCGGCATCAACTTCATCGGTGCTTCGCATGCCGAAATCGAATTCGAGAAACTGGTTGAAGATCCGTTCGTCTTGGCCTGCCGCCACGACCATCCGTTGGCATCGCGTAAACAGGTAAGCTGGTCGGAGATCGTATCGCACCGGGTTATTACCGTCGGCCGCAACAGTGGCAACCGCGCGTTGATCGACAACGCGCTGGCGCGACACGGCCTGCAACTAAACTGGTCCTATGAAGTTGCTCACCTCTCCGGCTCGCTCGGTCTCGTCGAAGCGGGACTAGGCATCGCCGTACTGCCGAGGCTCGCGACACCGGCCGCCGGCCATCCGATCATTCACACCGTCAGGTTGACGGAGCCGGAGGTGTCGCGGACGATCGGAATCGTGCGCAGGCACGGGTCGACGCTATCCCCTCATGCCAGCCAATTCCTCAAGATGCTCCTCGAGGCGTGGCGCTCGCCTTCCCGGACGCCCAGTCGAGACAGGCCGCGGCGCCGCTCGTAAGGCTCCAATCGCTCCAGGAACGCCGCTGGGGCGAGTTGTCCGATTTGTTCGCTAAACTACGCCAATTTGCGATGGCCGCCTGACAGCACCTGCTCGGTTGGGCCTGCGCAATGTATGTTATGCTGCAAGCTAGCTAAGAGAGCAGCAACATGTTTGATGAAACACTACGCCTTTAGTCCTCTGTGCGGCTTCCGAATTCCGTTTCCAAACGGGCCCGAAGACTGCGGGCGAGTTATCTAAGCGCAGCTTTACGCTCACGCAGGGGAATGTTGAAAGATTCTCCGGCTACCAGTCGGCTGAAAGCGGCCTATGTCGCGAAAAATCGCAAACGAGCGAATTTTCGATGCCGCTATCGTATGCTAGCAGGCGGTGTCTCTGGTCAGAATTTCACACGGGTCGAATTGCAGGTTCAAATCCCGGAGGCGCAACCACCGATACCGACATTCATTGGCTGTCTCTGTTTGCCGGCGCGCGCACTACTGCTCCGCCGTGAAAGAGCCGTGGTCGGTCGCCACGACTTGAAGCGAGCCCGCCTGCAATCCTCCCCACGAACTCTCCTGAGCGTCCAACAGAGATGCCTTGAGTGATAAAAACAGTGAAGTCGCTTGATAAGAACCAGATTTTTCTTTAGTGAGAGCAGTTGATTTCGTCGAGAGCCGCGATGGCGAGCTACGGTGGGGCAAAGGCCAGCAAGCGAAAGAGCGATCCCGCTCAGGTTTGGGATCACTTGTTGCCAAAACCGCAAAAGTCCCGCGGATCGCTTTCTATGCAACTCGTTGCATCTTTTATCGATGCAATAGACGGAAAGAGGATTCCGGAAGGCGTGCGGCTGCCGTCCAGTCGATCAATAGCGGAATCGCTCAAGATTGGTCGGAATACGGTTATTGCAGCGATAGATTCCTTGATCGAACAAGGCTATCTCCTAGCAAAAGATCGCTCGGGGATTTTTGTCGCCGCGCGCAACGATATCGAGTACCGGGATATTCATCCCGTGCAGGCCGTCGAACCCTACGATTGGTCTTCGAGACTTCGGCCGGCTCGTAAGGTGCCAGTCAGGCCGTCAGATGATCCCCAGTTGAGCCTCGCTTCTCACAATCTGCTGTATGGCCAGTTTGATCCGAGTACATTTCCGATCAATCACTGGCGGGAATGCGAGCGAAGCGCACTGGGCGTCACTGAAATTGCGGAATGGGGCCGCGACGCATTCGATCGTGATGACGACGCCTTGTTATCCAGTCTTCGCCAGCATGTTCTGCCAAAACACGGGATTTGGGCAGCGCAGGACGAACTGCTCGTAACTCTCGGCGGCCAGGAAGGTCGATATCTCGTCGCTCAGCTTCTCTGCAGGGCCGGAACAAGGGTTGGGATCGAGAATCCCGGCCTGACCGACATGGCTGAGATTCTTGCGACAACGCCAGCAAAGCGGGTCACCTTGAATGTCGATGAATTCGGCCTCCAGCTGTCGGATAAATTGAATTCTTGCAACGTGGTTTTCGCGATGCCTGGACATCATTGCCCAACAACGGCGGTAATGCCCGCCGAGCGCCGGCTCGAGTTGCTCGATCGAGCGCGGCGCGAGGATATGATTGTTGTTGAGGATACTTACGAAACGGAACTGCTTGCGCACGCAAAAATGATTCCTTCCCTCAAGAGCCTCGATCGCGAGGGGCGGGTCATTCACGTAGGCAGTCTGTCAAAATGCGTTGCACCAGGGCTTCGTGTTGGTTTCGTCGTCGCCTCACCTCTCGTTATCAGTGAGCTACGCGCAATTCGTCGACTCATACATCGTCATCCGCCGGGCAACATTCAGCGTGCGCTTGCGATGTTTATCGACCGTGGTTACTACCACTCCTATATGAGGCACGTCTCGACGACCATCCGGCGGCGAACGGACACGATGGTAAAATCGATCGCGCGATGGCTGCCCGAGGCGCGCGTCAAGCATTTTGACGGCGCGTCATCTTTCTGGATGGAGTTGCCCGCCGACATTGAGGCGGACGCGCTGTCCTCAATGCTCACGAAGCAAGGCATTTTGGTTGAATCTGGCGAACGATTTTATTCTGAGAATGCAAGGCGCAATTGCTTGAGGATTGCAGTCTCACAGATTCCGGAATCGAAAATTGACGGTGCAGTGAAAAGCATTCGCGCGGCCATACGTCATCAAGCGTCGCGGAAAGCCAGGATCTCGGCTTAGACGCTGTTTCGCCCATCAACCGTAGCTCTTGTAACGCTCAATCGCGATCGCCATCTCATTGTCGTTGAGCATCTTGATTGTTCCGGCCTGTCGCGCCTGGATGAACTGACGGCAAAGAATTTCAAGACGCAAAGCTGCATTGAAAGCTTTTTGAAGCGTCGTTCCGTGACAGATCATGCCATGGTTGCCCAGCAAACATGCCGTGCGTCCGACCAAGGCTTCGACGGCATGATCTCCCAACTCTTTCGAGCCGTAGGTCACGTAAGGGGTGCAACGGACATCGTCACCGCCGAACGCGGCAATCATGTAGTGAAACGCCGGCAGCGCCTGACCGGTGCAGGCCATTGCGACACAACTGTCGGAGTGCGTGTGCACCACTGCCGCCGCATCTGGAAATTTACGATAAATCGACGCATGCATAGACCACTCGCTCGACGGCTTTTGATCCGAATGGGAGCTTCCATCGAACTTCGTTCGCACAAATGACGACGTCTGAATCGCGCCGGCTGTTGCGCCGGTTGGAGAAATCAGCATATCGCCGCCATGTCGGACGCTGATATTGCCTGCGGCCAGGAATATCAGGCCTTGTTGATCAAGTTCTTGGTAGATGCGAGCAAGATCTTTACGACTGTCAGCTTCATTCAACATCTTTCGCCTCATGTTCTATCCGCTAGCTCTCAGTCGCAGGAGAGCCTGCCGCACGTCGGGCAACATCGACCGGAAAACATATCGCGTTGCCATGTTGCATAGGTCTCATGGAACGTCCTGATGTCGCGCAGCCGCTCGCTCGCATCCATGCGTACATTCTCGGCGACAAGTTTCGCTTCTCGTAAAACGGAAGCTTCGTCCAAGACGACGATCGTTCCATCTCTCAACAGCCAGCGCCCGTCGATCATAAGCGAGCGAACATTTCTGGGATCGGCGTGAACGACAACGGAGTTGAGCGTCTTCGACGATGTCGCCAACCCATTGGTTTCAAGGTCGAGCAGGAGAATGTCCGCCGGGCCGCCGGCTTCCAGTCTACCGGTTGCAGACGTAGCGCCGATCGCCCTTGCCCCGCTTGTTGTTGCGGCATCGAGCACTTCTTCCGGTGTCAGCCATCGGTCGAAATCGGAGCCCGGTTGCCGTCCCGAAATCAGCATATGGCGCATCACTTCAAAGAGATCGTGCCGGCCGCCGGTGTTGGAGCAGTCGGTACCGAGCGCGACGTTCAGGCCGGCATCCAAGTCATCTCGAATCCGCTTTTGTCCGGATCCCAACATGCCGTTGCTGATCGGGTTGAAGGACACGGTGACCCCGTGGGCTGCCAGAAGCTCTCTGTCCGATTGATCGAGCCAGATGGCGTGGCCGACGGACAGGCTATCGTTCAGAAGACCCGCATCTGCTAGCGCCTTGAGCAACCCGCCAGGCCAGCGCCGCCGGGCGGCCTTGAACTGCGGATAGGTCTCGAGAAGGTGCGTGTGACTCCCGATATGGAACGTGTCCTGCAGATCTTTCCAGAGACTCCACAGATCGTCGGAGCATCGCTGCGGTGAATTCGGGCCGGCGAGCAGAGCAACCCGTCCCTCTCCGGAACTGCGGATTTCGGCGGTGAGGTCCGTGAAAGTTGACTTGATCTCGCTCGAGAGCCTCGGAGCGCGTGGCGTCAATCTGCCCACGGTGTCCCGATCAAGCGGAATGCCCAGAATATCTTCGTCCCAGAGATCGGCGAAGAATGGTGCGAAGCCGATCCGCAGACCCGATTGGACATGCGCCGAAAGCGCTGCGTTTACGAAGCGCGTTTGCGGAAAATGATCGATATAGCCCCCGATGCCATTTCTGATCATCTCGATATTGGTCGTCAGAGCGGCATATCGCGCAGCTTCTTCGCCGAAGCCATGTCCGTAACCGATTGCGTAGTAGGACCACAATTCGAGTGGCAGCGAGTTTTCCGTACCTCTAAGCAAGGTCGAGGTCGAATGCACATGTCCGTTCACCAGCGGCGGCATGATCAACATGCCAGACACATCGATGATTTCGTCCGCGCTTTTGGAAGCCTCTTCTTCTTCGTGTGGCGCGAGCAAGTCGCTGATGCGCCTCCCCGCTATGAGTATGCCGCCGCGTGCCATGACCGCGCTGCGGCCTGGCCAGGTATAGCCACCCGTCAGGCAAATTCTCTTATCGGCTTGCATCAGGATGCCCGCGGCACAGTGAAATGTTCCCGTATCAAGGTCGGCGGAAACACGCCTACGGCAGTTGCGATGGCGGACACCAATTTTGGCGGCGTCACGTCAAAGGCTGGATACCAACCTTTGGCAAGCGGGGTTGCCGTGCGCATGCCGAGGCAATGCAGGGATTCGTCCCCGTCGCGCTCCTCCATCCGCACATCATCTGGTGTTGACGCCGCCGCATCCGGAATTCTTACCATCGTGACAAAAGGCAGGCCGAAGTTGTTGGCTGCAATGGCCAATTGAAGTGTGCCGACCTTGTTGATGACATGGCCCGAAAGCGTGACCCGATCAGCCGCAGTCAGAAGCTTGCTGACGATCCCGCGGTCCATGGCATGTGCCCCCATGTTGTCGGTGATAACGGTTACGTCGATGCCCATTTCCGCGATGCTATGTGCCGTCAACCGCGAGCCTTGCAGATAGGGACGCGTCTCCGTGCAGACGACCTTTACTTTCTTTCCCGCACGCAGCGTGGCATTTAGCGTTTCCACGATTCCGGACTCCCCCCAGCAATGCGTGAGGATGGTGTCGCCGTTGTCGATAAGTCTGGCAGCATTTGCTCCGAGATTGCGACTGAGCTCCTGCTGACGGGCCCAGGCGACCCGCACGATTTCCTCCATTTTGATGCCGATATCCTCATCCCCCAAAATCGCGTCGGCCTCTTTCACCAGATGGGCAACGACATCGCGTATGTTGTTATTCGTCGGCCGCGTCTGGATGAGACGCACCGCAGCTTTCGATAGCAAAGCGCGGCGGTCTTCGTTGCTACGCATCCGACCCGCCTGCTTGGCAGCCAACACAAAGCCGGCACTTGCCGCAAAGAACGGCCCGCTGCTTTGCGTCACCATCTGCTCGATCGCGACGGCAACATCTTCATAGGTCCGGCAAACCACATATTCCGTCTTCAGGGGGAAGGTTCGCCGGTCCAGAATCCTGACCGCCTCGTCCTCAAGCAGGATACCTTTGGCAATAATTGTGGGCATGGTGACTGCGTTCATCACCGTCTCCTCGACCAGCAGATTCCAGGAACGTTTATTGGACGACTAGGAAAGATCAGCCGCTATAATGTTTCGTCTTCTTGCTTGAGCTACCCGTTGGTCCCAAAGCGTCAGTCGCTTCACCGCTTCGGCGGCGACTAGACATGCCTGTGCAACACCTCCGTTGTCGCCCCAAGCGCCGGTCACGCGATTGGCAATCACTGAACAGATTGACCCGGCGCGCAGACCAAATATCCGCGAGAGCGTCAACAAAGTTGCCGTTTCCATTTCGAAGTTCAGCACGCCGGCGCGCTTCATTTCTTCAAAAACCCGCTCGCCCTCAAATGAAATATAGTTTCTGAAACCGGGCCTGCCCTGTCCCACCCAAAACGACGCCGTGGTCGCGCCTGTTCCTACGCGATAAGAATGGGCGCCAGCCACCGCTGCATCGACTAGCGCGAAGGTCACTTCGACTGAGGCGACCCCGGGAAACTCCTTGCGAATGTAATTTTCACTCGTTCCGTCGAGCCTGACCGCCGCGTCATTGATGATCAGGCTGCCTGTCTGGATCTCTTCATGCAGCGTTCCACACGTACCAACGCGAATAAACGTATCGACACCAAGCCATGCCAAATCCGTAAAAACTCCATCCAGGGATGGCGCTCCAATCATTGCGGAAACCGCCCCAATCCTTGCTCCCTTGTAGTCTCCGACAGCAGCCCGGTATCCCCGTGGCAAGTCGACTAGCTTCGCATTCTTCCACTGGCTTGCCATTAAGTTTACCCGATCGGGATCGCCGGGAAGCAACACGTAACGAGGAAGATCGAGCTCCTTGAGCTGATTGTGACGCCTGGTGTCGCCATTCGCCGCACTCGCGATCTCGGAACGCTTGTCAGTCATCTCGATATTCTCCTTGAGGCCACACTCAGTGCGCTTTCCATGTAACCAAATACTTCTCGAGCAAGGCCACGATCCCGAACATGCAGAGGGCAAGCGCTGACGACATTGCAATCGCTGCGTAGAGAAGCTCCGTCCGATAGTCGAAGGTCGATTGGATTATCAGGACTCCGATGCCGGACTCCGCTCCTACCCACTCGCTGACGATTGCGCCAATGACGCTGCTCGTTGCAGTGATTCTTAACGCAGAGAAAAGGAATGGCAGCGAGCGAGGCACGCGAAGGCGGAGAAACACCTCGCTGCGACTTGCCGACAGGATACGCATCAGCTCCATTTCCGATTGCGAAACCGACTCGAGCCCACGCAACGCGTTTACGAGTGTCGGAAACATGCAGATGATTGCGGCAATCGCGACTTTTGACGTCATCGACAGCCCGAAGATCAGAATCAAGACAGGAGATAACGCGATAATCGGAATGGTGTTGAACAGAATGATCACCGGCAGATACGTCCTCCTAATTCGCTCGCTATGTACGAACACGGTTGCGAGGAGAATCCCGATAGTATTGCCGACCAGAAATCCAAGAACGGCTTCCGACGCCGTCACTCGCAGGTTATCCCAAAGCAGTTGCCGATTCATCCAGATCGATTTTGCAACCGAGATCGGATCAGGGGCGATGAAACGGCGCACCTGAAAGCCGACGATCACGGCCTGCCACAGGGCAAGCAGCGATAGGATGCCCAGCAGGGGCCAAATCCAGGAGAAACCTCTCTTCACCACCAACTCACTAGCCGTGCGCTTTTTCGAGGACTGCACGAAGACGAGAGGTGATGTTGAAGAATTTCTCTGAGTTGCGTTCGATGTGATTGCCTGGCTTTTCATCATCTAGATTTATCTGCTCAACGATCCGTCCGGGATTCGTCCCCATGACAACGATGCTTTGGCCGAGGAAGGCTGCTTCAGCCAAGCTGTGCGTAACGAAAACAATCGTCGTTCCCGTTTCTCGCCAGATCCGAAGTAGCTCCTCGTTCAAACCATCGCGAGTGATTTCGTCCAGTGCACCGAAGGGCTCGTCCATCAAGAGAATATCGGGTTGAGTGACGAGCGCGCGGGCAATCGCCACGCGCTGCCGCTGGCCGCCGGATAGCTGCCATGGATATGCGTCCTCGCGGCCTTCCAATCCGACGAGATCCAGGAGCTCTCTTTCGTCCCGGCTTTGCCGTCCGAGGCCGGACCAACCCCCGACCTGTAACGGCAGCCTGACGTTGTCGAGCGCATTTCGCCACGGAAGCAGCGTTGCTTCCTGGAATACGAATGAGAAGCGGCGCCTTCGCCTACTCTCTGCCGGACTTGCGCCGAAGACGCGAATCTCGCCGTCGGTGCTTGTCAGCAAGTCTGCGATGTTACGAAGCAGAGTGGATTTCCCGCACCCGGACGGTCCGATCAGAACTACGAAGCGTCCGGGTTTGACGTCGATCGACAAATCGCGAAAGGCGACCAGCTCGCCGAACGACATTTCGAGGTTACGCACATGGATCGCCGCTTCGTCCGGCATCATGCTCAACCCAGCTTCGGTCGGACGTCGGCAGTCATATCAAGGATCTCCCACGTGACAGACTCCGCAACGCCTGGGGCATTCGGGGGGATGTTTCCTGTTTCCTTAAACAGCGCGACCTGAGCGGTGAGCTTCTCGCGGCTCATCCAGCCCCAGCCGGACTGCTTCGTCGTTTCATCGAAGGACAACGACATGATCAAATCGATGGTCTTGTACTCGATCTGCCGGTCCAGCGTCGGATAGGCCTCGCACATGATATCGACGGCTTCGCGCCTATTGCTGAACGCCCAACCCCACCCCTTCGAGGCAGCCCGAATGAATCTTGCCAGGTTTTGCTTTTGGCTCGGATAGGCATCTTCCGAGGTGAAGTACGCATTCGCGTAGTTCGGAACCCCTATTTTGGCGGGAAACAGCGTTACGACATCAGGGCCAAGAACCGACAACGCCGTTGTGTTGGTGATGAATCCAGTAACCGCGTCCACCTGGCCGGAGATCAACGCGGACATATCCGTTCCCATCGTCACCACCTTGACCTTCGATCGATCAAGCTTGTTGGCGACCATGATGAGATCGAGAAGATAACGTCCATTGGGATTAATCGCGATCGTCTTGCCAACCAAATCCGCCGGTGTGCGTATCGGATTTTTTGGCAGCGAAATGTATGCATATGGCGAATAACTGAAGCCGCATGCAAAAAGCTTCAGAGGGCGCCCGGCCCCGTAAGCCTTAAAAAATTGGGCGGTCGACGAGAGCTGCGCGAACTGCGCCTGCCCCGAGAGAACCGGCGGTACCGTCTGCGCGTTGGGGCCACCCGGGCCGAAGGTTATGTCCAAACCCTCCTCAGCAAAGTAACCTCTTTTTTGCGCGACAATATCGCCGATCTGGCCGTTGCCTATGAGCCAATCATATTGGATGCGCACAGGAGTCGCAGCGGTGGCCGCCCTGTTACCAAAAGAGACAATTGCACCAGTTGTAGCGGCTGCTGCCGCTGCCTTTACGAAGGTCCGGCGGTCTAGTGCGTTCGGCGTAAAATCAACTGCGTCCTTACTCACAATTGCCCCTCTACATTTCGACCGGATTACTGCAGAACCTTGCATATCGGTCTTTCGGGCGGCTCTTAAGAACCAGTTTTTCCTTTCTTGGGGGCCACTTTGATACTCGCCGAATAGGTTGAAGTCTGCACCGCCTCAGCCTCTACAAAAGTCATCTGGGAAAATGTCCGGGGTAGCTTCAAATCCAGGAGGCGCAACCACCGATACCGACATTCCGTTCGAGTGGCGATCTGACCGAGGGCGTTCCCTGCGTCCCGAACGCAGTGAGCATCTTCTAAGTTATTGATCTTTCTTGGCACGGCAGCCCCGTCGGTCGCGTTCTGTTCACGTTCGTTTCGCTCAATTCGTTGCGATTTCATTGCGGCATTTCTCCGCGAGAACGACAGCTGACGGCAAGATGAGACCGCCTGGGAGCTTAGACGGGATCTCGTTCTCGGCCGCGCGGTGCGCTTCCAAATTGTAGGTGGCAGCACCCTGCGCTTGAGCCGCCGATTACGAGGCGTATGATTTCCTGGTAAAATCAATAGCTATTCCAACAAACCTCTCTTCGATCCTGCAATGAGCCGCCAACAGGTTCTGCCCTTGTCGGAATGGCTCGGTTGCACACTCTCGACGAAGAGCAGGTCGTGCTTGACTGAGTTCTTGGAGTTGTCGAGGGTTCGAGTCATTGGTCCGCTACATCGCGAAGCCCACTATTTCGGAAGCCCTATTTTCTTATCGAAGGGCAGCCTAACTTGGGGGGCGCATCTGGTCTGCCGATGCACGAACAGTTTGAAAACTGAACGAATCCGAGCGGCGATTGAAAAAAGCCGAATTCGCCCCGACTGATATCAATTTCTTATCAGATATTTCCAAACTTGAAGGTCGCCTCCTAGCTACGGACACGGGACGGCGCCGGACACTGCTCCCCCTCAAGGATGCGATGTCTTGCGCGCTGGTTGGCTCTGCTCGTTACGAGGCACCCAGCAATATCGTCCGATACAAAACGCCGCACCAGCGCCCCAGCGCGGTTCGTCCATTCTGACCGCTTACGAGGTTTTGGATTTTCCAGAGAAGGAATACGCGCCTTCGCTTCGGGATTTCCGGCCTCGTCGCTTCTTGCTCTTTTCGTCTCCGAGATGAGAGAGAATAAGATAGGATCCCTCCCGCAAGTCGCGCACGATCAGCTCGCCGGCTTCGCTGGGCGATCGTCGTTCGAGGGCATCAATGACGAGGAGGTGAGGATGGAGCTCGATGTGAGCTCGCTGCACCAATGGGTACTGATGGTTTATGAACGGCCCGATCAGAAGCCATAGGTTCTCGATCACCCTGACGAGAGTCGCGTTTTGACTGGATCGATAGATGAGGAAGTGAAACTCCTGATTTACCGCCAGTGCGTCTTTCCACCTCCCTTCACGTTCGGCCTCGATGAAGCGGCGGTGCAGATCGCGCAGCGATGCGATTTCATCCTTGGTGATGTGCACAGCCGCCAACTCGCTCGCCAAGCGTTCCAAAGGCGCTCTGGTTTCCCGAATTTCGATGTATTCACGGACACTCAACACCGGCACTCGCGCTTGATGTCCGAGTTTTAGCTCCAGGGCTCCTTCCCGCACCAACTGCATCACGGCTTCGCGGACCGGTGTCGGCGAGATGTCGGAAGTGGCGGCGATCCGGCGGATGTTCAGACGCGCGCCGGGCTCGTACATGCCCATCATCAATTCGAGACGCAGTTGCGCGTAGACGCGCTCCGACAGGCTGTCCCGTGCGACTTGGTCCGCAGCCTCGGGCTCGATCACATCCGCGCTCATTCTCGATCCTATTTCCTCAGGGCGAACATCTGCGGCTATGCCTGCACTAAAGGCAAGCCCGCGCTCAATTTAGTGACATTTGGCATATCAAAAAGCGGACATATTGGATGATATCGCCTAAATGTAGACAAATACACATTTTTGATATATCAAAACTTTGTACTGGTGAGTACATCAAGCTCCAGGGAACAGGGTCTTTTCGGTGACGTTCAGCTTCGAGACACTCATCGATTTTGGTCTTGCGATCGGCGAAAGCCCGGTGTGGGACACCACCCGAAACGTGCTCTGGTTCGTCGACATCGTGTCGCCGTCGATCCATTGGCTCGACCCAAAGACCAAAAAATCGGCCGCTTATGCCATGCCATCTGCGGTCGGCAGTCTGGCTTTCGCTCAGGATGGACGCCTTGTCCTCGCTCTGAGGAGTGGCATCCACCTGTTCGATCCTGCGCGGGAGACGCTCGATTTTCTCGTTCACCCTGAGCCTGACCGTACGACCAACCGCCTGAACGACGGCAGGATCGGCCCGGATGGTTGCTTCTGGGTTGGCAGCATGCACGACGCCATCCCACGCGTGGCTTCCGGAGCTCTCTATCGAATTACCCCGACCGGCTCCTGCGAACGTGTCATTGATGGTCTCAAGGTCTCGAATGGGCTGGCTTGGAGTCCCGATGCCGGAACCATGTATCACGCCGATAGCCGCGCGTGCAGTAATGCGGGCGAGATCCGCGCGTTCGACTTCGACGCACGATCTGGTCGTCTCGGAAGGGCTAGGTCGTTCGCGGCTCTCACCGAGAAGGACGGACTTCCGGACGGTGCCGCCGTTGATGTGAATGGCCTGTACTGGAGCGCCGGCGTCACAGCGGGTTGCATCAACAGGTTCTCGCCCGACGGCGTGCTCGTCGACAGCATCACTTTGCCGGTGTCCGCACCCACGATGCCTTGCTTCGGCGGACCTGACGGAAAAACCGTCTTCGTCACCTCGCTCGCGACGGATCGTTCGGGGAGAGCAGAGACCGGGACAGTCATCGCCTTTCGCACAGAGACCACCGGCGTTTCCGAGGCGGTCTTCGGAACTATGCGGGACGACGCCGGCACTTGCGCGGCAGAGCCGCGCTTCGCGCGAGAGGCAGAGCAATGAACAAATCAAAAATCGGGATCGCCCAGGCCGGTCTAGAGCCTTGGGAAAAGGGCATTCCGCCAACCTCCGAGAACATCTTGCTCGACGATGTGCCCAAGCAGGGCTGGGAGATTCTGAGAGAAGACCTCCCCCTACCCGCGGCCGTCATCAGAGAATCGGCCCTACGACACAACAGCGCCTGGATGAAGCGGTTCTTGAGCGCCCAGAATGTCCGGTTCGCTCCTCACGGCAAAACCACGATGGCGCCTGATCTGTTCGATCTCCAAATCGCGGACGGTGCGTGGGCGATTACTCTATCCACAACGCATCAAATTAGGGTCGCAAGAGCGTTCGGCCACAGCAGGATATTCCTGGCAAACCAGCTTGTCGGTCGCGCTGCCATCGAATTCGCTCTCTCGGAAATCCGCAACGATCCGGATTTTGAATTCTATTGCCTTGTCGACGACGCCGAGCATGCCAAATCCATCGCGCGACAAGCATCGATGATGCGATTGCCGCGAGCGGTGAATGTGCTGGTCGAGCTGGGTTATCCGGGTGGACGCACTGGGTGCCGCTCCGTCGCCCAAGCTTTGGATCTCGCTCGCGTCGTTGCGGCAACGGCCGGACTTAGTTTGGTGGGAATCGAAGGTTTCGAGGGCCTACTCAATTCGCCTCAGCCAGCCGAGGCGGCTGCCAAGGTCGAAGCGTTCCTGGATTGCATGGTCGATCTCGCGGAGCGGTGCGCAACGGAGCATCTGCTCTCGGTGGACGAGCCGATCTTGAGCGCAGGCGGATCATCCTATTTCGACATCGTGGCGACCAAACTCAAGCAAGCCCATCTCGGTCGGCCACATCACGTGGTTCTGAGATCCGGTTGCTACATCACGCACGACGCCATCATGTACACGCGCGCTTTCGAGCGGCTTCGCGAGCGGAGCCCAGCCATCGTCGCGAACGACGAGGGCCTCCGCCCGGCACTCGAAGTCTGGAGCTACGTCCAGTCACGTCCCGAGCCGCAGAAGGCAATCCTTGGATTGGGCAAACGCGACATCTCCCCTGACGAGCCACCGGTAGCGCTGAGCTGGTTTAGGCCGAATAGCGGGATGAGGAGACCTCTCCCGATCCCTCCAGAGCACAAAGTCACAGGACTGAATGATCAGCATTGCCACATGACGCTACCAGCGAGTTCGCAGCTCCGAGTGGGAGACATGGTGGCGCTTGGCATCTCTCACCCCTGTTTGACGTTCGACAAGTGGAGGATCGTACACATGGTCGACGATGACTATCGGATCACGCGGAGCCTGAGGACCTATTTTTGAGGCGCGGCAATCGCCGGCGCCGCATGAGTTGCGACGAACCACCCTGCTACATCTGAATTCAGGAACTTACGGAGCGCACGACATGGTCACTCGCAGAACCCTCCTCAAAGGCGCAGGCGCATCGATACTGCCGTTGTTCAGTCCCGCAGTCAGTCGAGCACAGAGCCGGCCGGTCGTGAAATTCATCCCTCAGTCGGACCTGGCCCTGCTGGACCCGGTGCAAAGCCCGGCCCTGGTCAGCCGCAACCATGGGCTGATGGTGTTCGACACCTTGTACGGGATGGACGCGTCATTCACCATCCAGCCACAGATGGTCGCCGGCCATCTCGTGGAGGATGACGGCCGACGCTGGACCATCACATTGCGCGATGGGCTGATTTTTCACGACGGCACTCCGGTTCTCGCAAAGGACGCAGTGGCGAGTATCGAGCGCTGGTGGCGCCTCGATGTCCTGGGCAAGCAGCTCGCCGCCATCACGGATGAATTGAGTGCCCCCAGCGACAAGGTCATCCGCTTTCGGCTCAAGCAACCGTTTCCGTCGTTGCCCTTTGCGCTCGGCAAGCCGTCAAGGTGTTGCTTCATCATGCCCGAGCGTCTCGCCCAGACGGATCCCGCAAAGCAGATCACTGAAATGATCGGAAGTGGCCCCTTCCGCTTCCGAACCGACGAGCGCCTGGCCGGCACGCGCGCCGTGTACGAGAAGTTCGCAGGCTATGCCCCCCGGCAAGAGGCCCCAGGCCTCACCGCGGGAGCGAAGATCGTTCACGTCGATCGCGTCGAATGGCACACGTTGCCCGATGCATCGACTGCCGCGGCAGCCCTTCGGGTCGGCGAGATGGATTGGTGGGAGCAGCCTACTGCCGATCTTCTACCTCAGCTAAAGTCATTGCGCGGCGTGACCGTCGACGTAAAGGACAAGGCTGGCTATCTTGCACTCCTGCAGTTCAACCACCTGCAGCCGCCGTTCAACAATCCGGCCATTCGCCGTGCATTCCTCGCCGCCGTCAATCAAGCCGATTACATGACTGCTGTAATGGGCGAGGACCATGGTCTCTGGAAGGACGACGTCGGCTTCTTCTTACCCAACTCGCCCGCGGCCAGCGACGTTGGCCTCGATGTCTTCAAGCAGCCACGCAGCATCGAGAAGGTCAAGAAGGAGCTCCAAGCGGCCGGGTACAACGGCGAGAAGGTCGTGCTTCTGGTTCCCTCCGACATCCCATCCCTGAATGCGATGAGCGAAATCGCCGCGGACATGTTCCGGCGCAGCGGCGTCAATCTGGACTACCAAGCGCTGGACTGGGGAACGGTACTGCCCCGCCTCAACTCGCAGCAGCCCGCCGATCGCGGTGGCTGGAGTGTCTGGTGCAATTATACTTCCGGCATCTTGGGGCTTAACCCGATCAGTCACACCTTCCTGAGAGGCATCGGCGCCGCCGGCTTCTCGGGCGCCGGCTGGCCGACCAGCGTTGCTCTGGAAGGTTACCGTGACGCCTACATGAACACAGCCGATATGGCCGAGCAGAAAAAGATTGTCGACTCGATGCAAAGACAGGCCTTTGAGGATGTGCCGTACATTCCGCTGGGGTTTTACTACCAACCGACCGCCTATCGCTCAAATCTGACTGGTATGGTCGACGGCATGCCGGTCTTCTGGAATTTGAAGAAGGGCTGATTGTCCTATGAACGCCGAAGATCTTTGTTTCGCATCCGCCGCTGAATTAGTGCGTTTCTACCAATCGCGAGCGCTGTCCCCAGTAGAGCTCGTGCAAACCATTCTCGAACGCATTGAGCGTCTGGAGCCGCGTCTAAATGCCTTTGCCCGATTGATCCCGGAGATGGCTCTAGACCAAGCACGAAAAGCTGAACAGGCTCTCATGAGGGGGGAAGGGTCCGGTCCCCTGCACGGGATTCCGGTCACGATCAAGGACCACGAAGCAATCGCGGGACTTCCGACGGAGTTCGGGAGTTTTACAAGCAAAGGCAAAATGGCAGATTTCACTGGGCCGATGGTGGCGCGGCTGCGGGATGCGGGCGCGATCATCCTGGGCAAGACCACGACACCGGAGTTTGGTTGGAAAGGGGTCAGCGAAGGGCCGCTGACCGGCACCACACATAACCCTTGGAAGCACGGTTACAATGCCGGCGCCTCTTCGTCGGGCGCGGGCGTCGGGGCGGCTGCGGGGTATGGGCCCCTTCACCAGGGCGGAGACGGCGCCGGCTCGATCCGCATGCCTGCGCACTTCTGTGGCGTATTTGGGCTGAAACCGACGTATGGGCGCGTTCCAATCTACCCACCCTCTACCGGCGACAACACCCTCCACTTGGGGCCAATCACGCGCAGCGTCGCTGACGCGAGTCTGATGCTGAAGGTAATGGCTGGACCTCATCCATGGGATCCGACAAGCTTGGAGTCCCTGCCGGCGGATTATCCCGGCCGACTGCGTGACACCTCTCCTCGGCCCCTGCGCGTTGCGTTCAGTCCTGATCTCGGTCACGCGCGGGTCGACCGCGAGGTCGCCGAACTAGTTTCTGCAGCCCTGAAGGTCTACGAAGCCGAATTGGGTCTCACGGTCGAGGAAATCACGCCTGCCTGGGGCCCGCATGGTCCAGAACTCGCACGCTTCTTCTGGCCAGCACATTTTGCCGCCCGTCACGCATCGCTCCTGCCCGAGTGGGAAGCAAAGATGGATCCGGGATTCGTGACTTGTATCCGCGCTGGAATGAACTACACGCTTGCCGAGTATCAGAGCATGCGGCTGAAGAAGTACGCCTATGCGGTCGACATACACCGCTTCTTCGAGAATTGGGACTTCCTCGTAACACCCTCCGTGTCCGTCGCCGCGTTTCCGGCGGATCGACTCCAGCCCGCGCACTGGCCGCAACACCCCTGGGACTGGTTGAGCTGGGCGGAGTTTTCATACCCGTTCAACTTGTCGGGCAATCCGGCTGCCTCAATCCCTTGCGGATTCACATCAGAGGGCTTTCCTGTCGGACTGCAGATCGTCGGACGTCGTTTCGACGATCTCGGCGTCTTGCAGCTGGCATCCCGGTTCGAGACGACGCGACCTTGGGCGCAGCATCGCCCACCTCACCTCCATGCAACATCGTAAAGGACTGGACATGACCAACTGGGCTTTCGTCACGGGGGGCGCCGGAGATATCGGCAGCGCTGTTTGTCAGGCTCTCGCGCGCGATGGGTTCGGCATCGTCTGCGTCGATCTGGATGAAGAGCGAGCGGAAAAGATTTGCTCCGGCATCCGCATGGAAGGTGGTCAGGCCGTTTCGTTCAAAGTAGACGCCACCGATCCTGCTTCGGTTTCCGCAGCAGCAGGCGCGGCCATGAAGCTCGGGAACATCACCGCTCTCGTAAACACGGTCGGCCGAGCGAAGGGAGCTTCGATCTTCACGATGAACTATGCGACTTGGCGTGAAGACATCGCCGCCAATCTCGACTCTGCATTTCTTTGCATTCAGGCTTTCCGTGACCAGTTGATTGCGCAGCAAGGGAGCATCGTCAGCATCGCAACCGTCAATGGCCTCGGGGTTTATGGCTTCCCGGGCTACAGCGCCGGAAAGGCGGGGTTGATCCATCTGACAAAATGCCTCGCCGTCGAACTTGGGCCCCATGGCGTCCGAGTGAATGCTGTCGCACCAGGGACCGTCCGAACCCGCGCCTGGAACGCCCGCCTCGAAGCCAACCCAGGCGTATTCGACGAGTTGCAAGCGCTCTGCCCGCTGCCGCGAATTTCAGGTCCGGCGAACGTTGCCGACGCGGTTGCGTTTCTCGTCTCCGAGAAGGCATCAATGATCACCGGCCAAACCATTGCAGTGGACGGCGGACTATCGGCGGGTATTCCTGCTGCCGGTCGCGCAGTGACGCAATTGTCCCATAGGCGTTGACGTACAGTTCAATGGTAGGCCAAAGCTATTATCAAAATCCGATCATTAGAGACCAATGGCTTGCAGCCAAATATCCAACCGCGAGAGGGCGTCGTGATTAGCGAATCTTAGCCGCTCTGAAGCTTCCGGGCGTTCGAGTCACTGGAACCTACCGTCTTTCCACACTCCGACCAGGCCTACGCTACCTCATCCAAGTTTGCGCGTAGGATTGTTCGTGAGCCGAGGCCCTGCCGCAACTGTATGGTCAGCTATCAGCCGATTTCCTCAATGAATCGCCCTGCGCGCTGGACGATAAGATCCTTGTCGTTGTCGAGAGTCGCAACATGATAGTAGTTATTCAGCCACAGCAGCCTGACGTCGTCGGACCCAACGCTCTCGAGAATTCTTTGTCCATTTCGCGCCGGCACAACATGGTCTTCACGGGAGTGCATCGCAAGCACTGGGCAAGTTACCTTGGAAAGAATTGCAGAAGTCGCAGCGACCAAGACAAACACCTCCCGTGCGCAGTTGACGGGCAGCTCCGAATAGGCGAGCTCGGACGCCTCGGATCTTTTATATCCGAACCTATTCCGGGGACCCGCGCCGGAACGGACTTGCTTAGGATCAACTCCGCGAGCGGCGGTTCGAAAATGCCGATTGGACTGTTTATGGGAACAATGCCACGGACAACCGTAGAAAAACGTGCGGCCAGGTTAAGCGCCAGTGTCCCGCCCATGGATAAGCCTGCGATGAAAACAGACCTGCCGCCTGTGGCCAGTTCATGGAGTGCCTCTTCGCACGAAGAGATCCAGTCGTGAAAGCCGGTCGTTGCCATGTCATCGGGTGTGGTGCCGTGTCCAGCCAGGCGAGGACCCCGGACCGTAAACCCATAGCGCCGGTGCAGCTCCTGCCCGAAGTAGCGCATACTCTGCGTGGTCCCCGTGAAACCATGCAAGACGAGCACGGCAATATCATTGCCATTGAAAAAGAACGGCTCGGCTTCCTGCATCACACGCGGCATGCGCCTCTCCGTTTTCACTATCGCAAAAGATCGTGGTTTGCCATGCAAAATCGCAGGTTTGGTAGCGAGGGTCCGCTATTCGCGAAACCCACTGTCTTGGAAGCGCTATGCTCTTACCGGAGGGCAGCCTAACTCGCGAGACGGGCGAATTGACAGTCCGCCCGACAGCAGCCGCCCGTGCGAGATCCGTCGCCGACTGAAAGCCAGGTCAAGGTCCTCTTGCGCTGCGGCTTGTCTCTCTATGTCGCTCACCCTTCCCGGGAGGCCCGATTTGGTTGGGCGAGCGCATTCCTGATCAGCGTCGCGACTGAGCCGTCGTCGGTGAAGCCAAGCGCGCGCTCGTCGGCAACGTCCAGTTCGGGGAAACGGCCGAATGTCGACTCGATGCGCTCATCCGGACGATATTGAACGAGTGACGTTCGTACCGTTCCACCGGCCTCAGCAACCGCTTCGACGACTTCCCCGATGGTTAGATGCAGCGCCGGAAGCTGAACGGTACCGCAATGGGCGATCGCGCCGGCGTGCTTGAGGTTGTTCACCGCCGCGGTAACGGACAGCCACCACATGGTGGCGCTCGGCGATACCGGACAGCAATAGGGCTCGGCGGCCGAGAGCGCGTGCAGGAGTTCGCTCATGAAGGCAGAGCCGAATCCGGTCGCCGGTCCTGGGCGGGCCACGATGCCGGGCAGCCGCACCGAGATGCCGGACAGCTCACCCCGCCTGGTGTGGTCGGCCAGGGCGATCTCGATCATGCGCTTGTGCGCGCCATAGGTAATCGCCGGACGCACCGGCGTTCGCGAACTGACGGGGCCGGAGCTCGGGCCGTAGACCGCGATGCTGCTGGCATAGACCACGCGAGGGCAGCGAGACGTCGCCGTCAGTCGCTCCAGAAGATCGAGCGAGGCGTCGAGATTGACGCGACGTCCGAGCCGCGGATCGGCTTCCGCAAGCGCCCCCGGGATGCTCGAGAGATGGAAGACAAGATCGTATTCGTCGCGAAAGATCGCGTCCAGGACGGCGCATTCGTCGACCCCACCGCAAATCCAGCGCGCGCGTCCTGCTGCAGCCCAGGCCGGCCGCCCGGCGAGGTCCACGGCGACGATCTCAGGCATAGCGGGGTCGCTCATCAGCGACTTCAGCAGCGCACTACCGATGAATCCCGCAGCTCCAGTGACCAAAATCCGCATCGATCTACATTCCGCCGCGATTGGACGAGCGAGGCGGGGCCACAGACTTATCGCCCGCCCGGACGACCTTCTGATCGATACGACCAAACGGTCCGTCCCGCCCGTCGGCGAAGCGCGCCTGCATGGACACGCGATCCCCGAATTTCAGGAACGGCGTCCTGGCCGCGCCATAATCAACCATTTCGATGGCTCTTACCTCCGCGAGGCAGCTCGAGCCCGCCGACCGATCGGCGTTCGACACGGTTCCCGATCCAATGATTGTCCCGGCTGTGAGGCGGCGCGTTTTCGCAGCATGGGCGATCAGATCCGCAAAGCTGAATGCCATTTCGCGGCCCGAGGCCGCACCGACCCGTTCCCCGTTGCGCCAGACGCCAAGCTGCATGTCCACGCGGTCGTCTCGCCAGGCGTCGCCGAGCTCGTCTGGCGTCACGGCGATTGGCGCGAAACTCGTCGAGGGTTTGGCTTGGAGGAAACCAAATCCGGTCCGCACCTCGCGCGCGCCGATGGCGCGGAGGCTCCAGTCGTTGATCTGCACCAGGAGCCGGATGTGTCTGCCGCACTCCGCGGGCGGCGTCGCCATCGCCACCTCGTCGACGATCACGCCGAACTCGCCCTCCAAATCAATTCCGTCCGCCTCGGTCACAAAGGGCACATCGGTCTGCGGGCCGAGAAAATCGTCGCTCGCTCCCTGGTACATCACCGGGATGGTGTCGAAATCCGGAATTGGCGGTTTGTCGAACGCAAGATCCATCAGCCGCCCATGATTGAGAAATGCCGATCCATCGCACCATTGCGGCGCGCGCGGCAGCGGCGCGAGGCAGCGAGTTGGATCAAACGGCACGGCGTCCTCGGCGCGGCCGTGGTCGAGCCGCTCGCCGAGAAGGCGCAATGGCGCCTCCACCGATGGCCAGCAGCGCAGCGCCGTCAGGAGATTCGGCGCGATCACGCGCGCACCGACCGCCCGCTGAAGATCCCTGGAAACGACGACCAGCTTGCCGTCGATGGTTCCGTCATCGTAGGTCGCAAGTCTCATGAGCCAGCCTTCGATGCATTGACTTCGTCGCTGAATTGTCCATCGACGAGCATGAACAGCATCCGGCACGGCTTGGCACTTCGGTTGGCCCACGCATGGTTCGTGCCACGCTGGATCACGACGTCGCCGGCTTTCAGGTTCGCTTCACACTTGTCGAGCACCAGCGTGATCTCCCCGGAGATGACAATCCCGTAGTCGACGGTTTCGGTGCGATGCATCAGCGGATGTGGCGAGTCCGGTCGCACGGTCGATGCGTTGATGTCGCCGACCTGGCCGAACGCATCCTTCATCCGCGCCGCACCATGCTTGAGGAAGTCTTCGGTGTCGGGCGGGATGTCGACGAAACGGATGCGGGTACCGTGCGCCGGCGGCGGCAGGCGCAGGGGGCCAATGGTCGGGTCCGGTCCGTTGTCGATGGAAACAGGCGTTGCAGCCGTGCTCCACACCTCATGAAACATCGTCCCCGGAATCGCGGTGAGCGCGACCACCGTCGGCAAGGCGCCGTCGGTTGCGATCACGGCATCCCCGTGCGCGTCGTGACCTGTCACGACACGGCGAATTGGTGCGAGCGACATCGTCATTCCTCGATTCTCTTCGGATCAGGCAACTTCGAGAGATTGCGGGCCTGCGAGCTCCGTGCTCGTGGCAAACACACGCGAGAACAGCAGGACCGCGACGGTCGAGATGGCGATCGCGCCAAGTCCCAGCGCCTGGTAGCCGAAGGTTTGAACCAGCGTGCCGCCGAGAATCGGGCCGCCCGCGGCTCCGATCATCAGCATCGCCGGCGTTCCCGCAAGGGCACGCGCCGTCGGATCGAGTCGCGACAGCAGGCCGAAGGCGAAGGTGTGCGTGAAGATCATTACCGCGACGAACAGGGCCGTTGGGATCGCATAGGCAAGAAAGCCGCTGCCGAAGGTGATCGCCACCGCGATGATCGCCTGACAGATCGGCCCCGCGATTACCACCGTCCTTGCCGACAGCTTCTTTTCCAGGACTGCCGCGAGCGGTGCCGGCAGGAGATTGACGAAGCCGAGCGCGATCAGTACGCCGGTAACCGCTTCGGTGCCGTAACCTCTGTCGACCCCGATGCGCTCGATGAAACTGAACATCATCGCCTGGGTCAACGCCATGCAGCTTACCCCGGCCACGCCGAACCACACGGCCCGAGAGAGGTGACTGACGTCCGCAATCAAGTTCTCCTCACGCGCGACGACGGCAGGGAAAGAGATTGCAGCAACGATCGCGGCAATCGCCATGACGGCCGAGAACACCGCGAACAGCGCGCGGCCACCGAACGCGCCGATCAGGTTCAGCGTCGCGCCGAGGAACACGATGGCGAAGACGCCCAGCGCCATGCCGACGATCGCAAACAGGCGATGCGGATTGGCGCTGCGCGCGATTGTCCCATGCGTGAAGCTGAGGCCGCAGGCGGCCGAGGCGCCCGCAAGCGCGTGCAAGACGGCGAGAGTCGCGAAATCCGTAACCCACGCTGCAGCGAAGAAGGCTGCCGCGGCAAGCGCGAAGCCGCCGATCACGGCCAGCCGTGCATTTATGCGGTTGAGGCGTGGTGCAAAGAACAGGCTGCTAAGCACCGCGCCGATCAGGAACAGCGTCGCAAGCCCGCCCGCCTGCTGAGGCGCGAACTTGTACTGCGCGATCAGGGCGCCAACCCAGACCGGCAAGGCGACGAGGTCCACCATGCCGGCGCAGTGCGCCACCATCAAGGAAAGACGGCCTGACCAGTTTTCCGTTGTCGATTGCATTGCTATTCCCCCTTTGATTTATGACTTGTCTTTCGGCTCGACGGCACTGAGCTGACCACCAGCATCCGCCGGATCAAATCGGCTGCGTCAGCGCAATGACCGATTCCCGCATGATCCTCGCGTGCTCGGCTTTGTCGCCGTTCTTCATCTCGATCCGGCAGAGCCTTTCCGAATTCTCGATCACCATGCGGCAACGCTCCCAGCGCCTCGCATGGAAGCCGTCGAACGCGTCTTGCAGGGTCGCAGCCTTCGCCAGTTCCTCCGCAAGAACGATGCCGCTCTCGATGCCGATACCGGCGCCGGATGCCAGATGCGGCGTGGTCGCCGCGACCGTATCGCCGATCAGGATGACGCGCCCGCGATTCCAGGGTGCCGGCACGAGAAGGTTGGCAAGCGGGCGATAGTCGATCGGCGCCTCGGAAGCGAAAACGTGGGGAATGAGCGACTGGATCAACGGATCAGGAAACGGCTTCAGCATGGACGTCACGAGATCGGGGAAGGAGGCCGGATCGAGATTTGTCTTTTCCAGCCGCGCCTCGGTGATGAACATGTACAAATGTGTCTGGCTGACCGGATTAACGCCGACCTTGACGGTGCCTCCCAGCCACATCCGCGGGCGCACGATCTCTGCCGGACGCGGCAGAACCGCGCGCCAGACTCCCTGTCCGATATATTGCGGCGGCTTGACCTCCGGAAAGAAACGTTCGCGCGTTTTCGAGTGGACACCGTCGGCGGCGACGACGAGGTCATAGCTACCAGTCGTCCCGTCTGTGAATGCGACGGTGACCTGATCGGCCGTCTGCTCGATCGTCGTGTAGGTGCATCCGACACGAGCCGCGACACCGCTCGCGCGGGTGGCGTCCGCGAGGATCCGTCCCAGCTCCGGCCGCATGATCCCGCCGCCCCCTGGAACGTCCGAGCCCGCCACTTTGGGCGTCGGTATCTCGCCGATCTTCTGCCCCGTGGGGGTGAACAGATCGACTCCGCTGGAGGTAAAACCGCGCCTTGCGAATTCGTCGAAGACTCCGATCGTCTCGAGCGCGCGCAAGGTCGGACCATTGACGGTGATGCCGGCCCCTTCAGGACGCCAGTTGGGATCGATCTCGACGAGATCGACGTCGATGCCGGCTTTGCGCATCTGGATGGCCGCAGCCATGCCGGAAAATCCTCCGCCGATGACCAATACCTTATGAATCACCGCCAAGGTGTCCCTCCTCTCAAATCTCGCGCCTTTTTCGGCGGTCTTATTCTTCTTTCACCAAGAGCTCGCCGCGGCGATCGACGATGATCGGCACGGCGGTCAATTTTTTACCCACACACGGGCCCTGCACACAGATCCCGCTATCAGGCAGGAATTCCGCCCCATGCGCATGGCACACGATGCGCGAGCCATCGGCATTCAGGTACGCGTCCTTGCGCCAGGCCATCGGCGCTCCGTCGATATGCGGACAGGCGTTGCGCCAAGCCTGCAGGACACCGCCCTGCCGAACGACGAACATCGTGTCCTCTCCGGACTCGTGCGGATCGAATCCGCGCGATTGACCCTCGCCGATCTCGTCGGCTCGGCCTATCCGGAGTAACCTTGCAATCTTCACCTCAGGCGTAGTCGCCATTCTCGTGGATTCCCGGACCGGGGGCCCATTTCTTGCGCATCTTCAAAAGGAACGTCTGGGACGCATCGGCGGACAGCGCGGCCTCGCGCGGCGCCCAGCTGGCGTCGTGCAGATCCATGTCCGCATCCATCTCGATGTGGCAGGCGAACGGGCTGTTGAAGTACCAGAACCAGTTCGAGCCCAGGATGTGGCGGCCGGGTCCCCAGAACGCCTGGTAGCCCTTTTCCACGAAACGGTAGCCGTTGGTGATCATTTCCGACGGGCCGCCGAAATGGAATGTGAAGTGCTCGACGCCGTGCATATGCGGAGGCGCGCCGATCAGGAAATGGGTGTGGTGGTCGAGCGACCCCGCCGGTTGCAGAAACGGACCGGTTGAGGTGAAGCGGTCCGTGCAGCGAAAGCCCAGCCGGTTGACGTAGAACGCTTCTGCCTTGAGCACGTCGGGCACGAAATACACCACATGCGACAGCGAGCGCGGGCGGATCACCGTCCCGGGCGGCGGCACGCCGAGGCTGTTGACGGGACGAAAGATCACACTACCCGGCGCATTGGAGATCTCGCCCGGCAGCGCAAAGGGCCGGCGCACGGTCGTCCGGAAGCCGATGACGAAATTGGAATCGTCGATTGATTCGATCGAGCCGTCCGGCAGGACACGGACCTCGCGATCCCGGCGCAATTCCGCAGCGATCGCCTGCAGCGTCGCGCCATCTGCGACGCCCATCATGGTCTTGCGCAACCGGCAGCCCGGCGCAGGCGGCACGGGCAGCCGCGGATTGTCCTCGCGCGCGATCACGACCGATGTGCCGTCGATCGCCTCGAAGCGTCCCCCGGCATCCGAGACGTCGACGGGCGTCAAGCCGTAGTCGATGAGGAAGCGTGCAGCACCGGGCACGTCGTCCACGCCGAAGATTAAACTGTCTAAACCTACGATTTTCATTCTTCTCCCCGGAAATGCCGGTGTTCAATTGACACGACCGCCCAATGTCTCGGCCACCCAATCGGCGATGTACTGGCCCGCATTGATGCTGTTGTCGAAGCTCGCATGTTGCGAGCCGCCCTCGCGGTCGGTGAAGACCTTGAGCTCGCGCTTGGGACTGTTCACGAGATGCTCGTAGGTGCGCTCCGCCCAATGCAGCGGAATCTGCGAGTCCTTCTCGCCATGGGTCACGAGGAAGGGCACCCTGATGCGGTCGAGGACGCCGTCGAGATGAACCCTCTCGGCAATCTTCTCGAAATCGTCCTGATCCTTGGCGCCCCAGACCCAGCGGACATGCTGCCAGTAATGCGGGACCGGGAAGCTGCCTTCCTTCTGCAATCGCTTCCTCTGCACGTCCCGCCAGTCATGATTGGCGCCCCAGGCGACGCCGCAGGCGAAGCGCGGCTCGAAGGCCACGGCGCGCGGACAAAAATAGCCGCCGAGCGAAACGCCCTCCAACCCGATCCGTTTGGGATCGACATCGGCGCGCGTCTCGAGCCAGTCAACCACCCGGCTCGCCCAATGTTCGCTGTCATAGCGCGCCGTCAGACCGTGCAGCCGCAGCGCCTCGCCAGATCCCGGCTGGTCGATCACGAGCGAGGAAACGCCGCGCTTGGCAAGCCAGGCCGGCAACCCAACGCGGTACTTCATCTCCTTGGTTGAATCGAGCCCGTTGACCTGCACCAGGAGCGGAGCCGGACTTTCAACGCCATCGGCTCGCACGAGAAGACCGGCGATGTAGGCACCCTCATAGGGGATTTCGACCCGCTCGCAGTTCTCCCGCGCCAGGGCGACGCCCTTGGCGAACACGTCGAGAAAGCGGCGGTAGAGTTCGAGGCGGCCCGGCGCGCCGTGGGCCTGCAGCCGTTCGCAAGTGATCAGATAGGTGGCGGCACGTCCGTATTTTTCGCCCGCGGAGAGCAGCCGTCCGCGCTCTTCATCCTCGGCAGCAAGTCCGCAGAGCTTGTCGGCCATGCGCGACCAGGTTTCGCGGAAAGCTGCCGTACCTGCAGTATCGGGCTGTCGCGCGGCCTCCTGCAGAGGCGCGCACATCTCCTCGATCTCGCCGATCCTGGCCCCCATTTCGATCGCGAGATCGACCGAGAGATTCCAGACGTAATTCGTTGGAAAATACCTGAACATTGACCACTCTCGGCGCACGAAAGGCGCGCCCTTGGACGTTCTTCCCGATGCTAAGGTAGCGCCCTTTTATTCCTCTGAAAAATTGATTATTAAGATCCCTGATATTGATTTCATAAATGGATCCTCGGGCGTCGCGATGCGCTTCAACAACAAGTTCGATCTCAACCTTCTGGTCGCCCTCGATCATCTCCTGCATCTGCGCAGCGTGAGCGGCGCAGCGGCGCGCATGAATGTGACGCAGTCCGCGATGAGCAACGCTCTGCTTCGTCTGCGCAACTACTTCGATGACGAACTTCTGGTGAAGTTCGGGCGCAAGATGGAGCTCACGCCCCGCGCCGAGGCGCTGAAAGATTCCATCAGAGACCTGCTGGTTCGGGTCGACTGGACGATCGCGTCAACGTCGGAGTTCGATCCGGCTCAGTCCGACCGCTGCTTCAAGATCCTCGCGTCGGACTACACCATGGCGACCCTGGTGCCGGCGCTGCTTGCGCGCTGCGAAGCGGCTGCCCCCGGCATTCGCTTCGACTTCCTCCAGCAGGTTCAGGCGCCCGAGCGCGCCCTGGAACGGGGCGACGTCGACCTGCTCATCATCCCGCGGGAGTTCAGCTCAAAACTTCACCCTTCGGAGGTCATCGTCGAGGAAGATTTCTGCGCCATCGCCTGGAGCAAAGGGAAATTCGCGCGAGGAAAGCTTTCGCGCAGCGACTACACCAAGGCATCCCATGTTGTGATGCGGCCGGCTATCGCGGCTCAATCCCTGGAGACCCGCTACCTGGAGCAAAGCGGAGTGACGCGCAACGAGGCGATCTCGACATACGCCTTCACCGCAATTCCGCATCTTGTGGTGGGGACCAATCGCATCGCCACCCTGCACCGTCGACTTGCGAAACTTGCGCAGCGAAGCCTACCGATCCGCATCATCGAATTGCCGGTATCGTTGCCAAGCATGCAGCAATGCGCTCAATGGCACCGCTATCGCTCGAACGACGCCGGCCTGATCTGGTTGCGCGACACCATGCGAGCAGCTGCTCTCGACTTGCGCTAAGGCAACACGCATGCGCCGGCTCTCTATCAATGCCTCGTTGGGACCGGATCCTTGGGCAGTCACTCGGATCAGTGCTTGCCCGGTCCGGCACCTGGCGGCGGTGCGGGCACCCAGATCGGGAAAGCCACATTGGCCCAGACGGTGTCGGCCTTGGTGCCGTTCTCCACGTAGAAGGTGTGCTGGTAGTTCAGGTTGATTTGAACGGGACCTGCGTTGTAGGTGACCGAGGGGCCGAAATTGAGCGCCCGAAGACGGTTGCCGTTCTGAATGCCTGCTGCATTGAAGGCCTTGATCCCGTTTACCGTGTCATCCGCATATTGCTGGGTGTAACCGCCGACCATGCCCAGTTTCCAAGCGCCGACATTGTAGCCCGAGGTGAAGTCGACTGCCAAAGCGTCGCCGCTCCTGTACTGCTGCAGGCCTCCCGTGAAAACGTTGACCGATTCAGTGTTGGTTCCGTTGAGCAACAAGCGCGGTGAGATCGCGAACTCGAACCCCTTGGGATCGGCGTAGCGATACGCGAACACGGGCGAGATCGTGGTGTAGTTGGTGCCCACATTGAGGGGCTTGCTGGGAGAGTAGGTGCCGGTGTTCGGCATGATGTCGAGCCCGAGCGTGACGCTCTGCAGCGGCGAGAGCGCCCAGTTCAGGATCACCGGCGAGATCGTCAGGTTCGCAAATCCGTTGGCCTGGAACGTGCCCCCCGGGTTCGAATTGTCGATGTGAACGTATGGGACAACAAGCTGAGAATAGACGTGAGCGCCAAAGAACTCGCCGGGATAGCTGGCGAGAAACCTGGCCGTTTCCGAAACCGCCGAAAGCTGGAATGGAATGGGCAACTTGTTGCCGCTTCCATCGTATAGGCCGTTCGCGCTCGTGTAGCTGGTCTGGCTGATCGCAAAAAGACCCGGGATCGGCGGAAAGGCGCCAACGAAGACGCCTGGCGAACCGGCTGGGTAGTTGGTCACGCCGTTCTCTGCAGCCATTGCTCCGTTGGCCGCACCGACCACCAGCATCATTGCGGAAAGCTTCAGTACTCGCTTCATAATCCCCCCATGCGCGATCGTCCTCGCAAGCGAGGTCGCGGGCGTCATCCCTAAGCTCATTCATTCGTGCCGACGCGCCATCGACCGTCGGAATGGCGTCATATTCCAGAATTCATTTCATTCGTAAAATTGATCGTTTTGATCTGATATATTTATTGAAATGATGCATCTGGGATGCAGCCCGCCCGATGGATAAGGCGACTTTGTCAATGGGGCGCGCCATTGGCTGTGACTCAGTTTGATGCAGTTCGATGTCTGGCTCTTTGATAAGAATAAGCACTCCCCCGCTGCAGCCTGATGCCGCGTAGGTTGTTGTAGAGCGTGCGTCAGCGCGGCTGTAGCTACCGGGCAGTACTTTGGCGCCTTGTCGGGAAGAAGGGCGCCGCGCGTCTTGCTGGATTGATGCGGCTCGCAGATCTCGCGGAGATCCGTCGCGTGATCGGTCTTGTGCTCAATTCGTTGGTGCGCCTTTTCACACGGAAGGCGCAGCAGATCCTGATCATCATGCGGAGCCGGGCGGGCCGCGACACGCTCAACTCGCGTCACTTGAGCGCTACAATCGATCCGGCGAGATCGTAGAAAACCGCAGTTTCAGCCGCTGACTCCTTATCGGAATGGGACCAGCCCCGATCCACGAAATCCAATGGGTCGGAGCGGGCCTGCCCGGGCCGGCTGATCGTCAGGACGTCCACTCCCACGCCGGACAGTATCGGAGGCAAGAGGCACTGGCCTCCTTTCGATTTTACAAGGGAGGACAAGCCAGAAATGCGCGAGATCTGAGAACATCCCTTAATGGGCCAACATCGCTGCCATTAACCCGTCGAAATTCTTTGTTGCCTAAGCAACTAATTTGTGCGAATCCTTCGCAGGCGAGAATGACGGCGGGGCAACCGCTGCGCCTGATCTGGAGGAATCATGTTCGGTAGGGATAGCGCCGCCGGCAAACGCCGGCGGATGCCTGAAAACAAAGGGGCGCGCGTCGGTTGCGCCAAGCGCGGCACCTCAGCGCTCGCCGCCCGTTACCGCGCCGAGATTTTCGTGCAGGCGACGCAACAGGTCGATCAGCACCTCCTGCTCGTCCTTCGACAAGCAAGACAACAGCCGCCGCTCGCGCTCGAAGGCCGCGACGATGACCTTATCGTGGGTAGCGCGACCCTTTGCAGACAGCGAGATCGAATGGGTGCGCCCGTCATTAGGATCGGTGCGGATCGCGATCAGCCCACGCTTCTCCATGCCGGCCAGTGTTCGGCTCACCGGCCCTTTGTCGAAGCCAATGACGTGGCAGATGCGCGAGGCCGGAATGCCCGGCTCGATCGCCAGCAGCGACATGATCCGCCATTCCGTGACGTTGACGCCGAATTCGCGCTGATAGAAGGCGGTCGCGCTGTTGGACAGCTTGTTGGCTATGAAGGTAATGAAGGCCGGCACGTAACGCTCAAGGTCGAGCGTCGGCCCTTCCTGCGTGGCCACGGGCTTATGTCGGGATCTGGTCGAGGGCGGGGTCATCGCATCACTGCTCGCATCATGCGCCCCAGAAATAAGGACAAGCGGCAACGCTTCACAAGCTCAAAATTTGGAGGATGTGAATGAGTATACCAAACGCCTCAGCGTCGATCGGCGCCGCCGGCGGAGCGCCGGCCATTCCGCATCTCGACATCGATCCCTTCGCGATCTCGTTCTTCGACGATCCCTATCCGGCTCATGAAAGGCTGCGGGAGGCGGGCGCGGTCGTCTTTCTCGACAAATGGAACGTCCACGGCGTGGCGCGCTACGCGGAGGTTCATGCGGTGCTTAACGATCCCCAGACCTTCTGCTCCAGCCGCGGCGTCGGCTTGAGCGACTTCAAGAAGGAAAAGCCCTGGCGGCCGCCGAGCCGGATCCTGGAGGCCGATCCGCCCGCGCACACCCGCACTCGCGCCGTTCTCAGCAAAGTATTGTCGCCTGCCACCATGAAGCGCATCCGGGACCGGTTTGCCGCGGCCGCCGAAGCCAAGATCGACGAGCTGTTGCATCGAAAATCGTTCGATGCCGTCGCCGACCTCGCGGAAGCCTATCCCTTGTCGGTGTTTCCCGACGCACTGGGGCTAAAGAAAGAGGGGCGCGAGCATCTCATCCCCTATGCCGGCCTCGTCTTCAACGCCTTCGGCCCACCGAACGAGTTGCGTCAGACGGCGATCGAGCGCTCGGCGCCGCATCAGGCCTATGTCGCGGAGCAGTGCCAGCGCCCTAATCTCGCGCCTGGCGGCTTTGGCGCCTGCATCCACGCCTTCTCCGATACCGGCGAGATCACGCCGGACGAAGCTCCGCTCCTCGTGCGTTCGCTGCTGTCGGCCGGGCTCGACACCACGGTCTACGGCATCGGCGCCGCCGTCTATTGCCTCGCCCGCTTTCCGCAGGAGTTCGCGCGGCTGCGCGCCGATCCGTCGCTCGCGCGCAACGCGTTCGAGGAAGCCGTGCGCTTCGAAAGCCCGGTGCAGACCTTCTTCCGCACCACGACGCGCGACGTCGAGATCGCGGGCGCGCGCGTTGGCGAGGGCGAGAAAGTGCTGATGTTCCTGGGCGCCGCCAACCGCGATCCGCGCCGCTGGGACGATCCCGACCGCTACGACATCACACGCAAGACGTCGGGCCATGTCGGCTTCGGTTCGGGCATCCACATGTGCGTTGGACAGCTCGTCGCGCGCCTCGAGGGCGAGGTCATGCTCTCGGCGATCGCGCGCAAGGTTGCTTCGATCGAGATCAGCGGTCCGGTGCAGCGCCGCTACAACAACACCCTGCGCGGGCTCGAGAGCCTGCCGATATCAATCACTCCGGCCTGACGAGGACCTTCGATGCCCGCCATTACCTTCATTCATCCCGACGGCAAGACGGACCGTATCGAGGTCGGCAACGGCGAGAGCGCCATGCAGGCCGCGACCGGTCACGGCCTCGACGGCATTTTGGCTGAATGCGGCGGCAATGCCATGTGCGCGACCTGCCACGTCTATGTCGACGACGCCTGGCTCGCGCGATTGCCGGCGATGGGCGACGAGGAAGACGCGCTCCTGGACGGCACCGCCGCCGAGCGGCAGCCGGCCAGCCGGTTGTCGTGCCAGATCAGGATGTCGCCCGAGCTCGACGGCCTCGTGCTGCGCCTGCCCGAGCGGCAGATCTAAAAGTTCTCGTGACGGCCCGGCAATGACCGGCCGCAAGGTCAACAGGGAGGAGACGATGAAACACCTGAATAAGTTGCTGGGACTGATAGCGTGCCTCGCAAGCGGAACGGCGAGCGCGGAAATCTCGGACAATGTCGTGCGCATCGGCGTGCTTAACGATATCTCCGGCATCTTCCAGGACACCAACGGCATGGGGTCGGTGGAGGCCGCGCGCATGGCCGCCGAGGACTTCAACGGCGGCGGAAAGAATATCAAGGTCGAGATCGTCTATGCCGACCACCAGAACAAGGCCGACGTGGGCTCGGCGATTGCGCGCAAATGGCTCGACGTCGACGGCGTCGACGCCATCGTCGACGTGCCGAACTCGGCCGTCGGTCTCTCCATCAACAATATCTTGCGCGACAGTCGTATGACCTTCCTGGCGTCGTCAACGGCGAGCGCTGATCTGACCGGCAAGGCCTGCTCGCCCAATACAATCCAGTGGGTCAACGACACCTGGGCGACCGGCAACACCACGGCGGCCGCGATGATGTCGCGCGGCGGCAAGGACTGGTACTTCCTCACGGTTGACTATGCGCTGGGCAAGGGTATCGAGGCGGAAGCGCAGAAATACATCGAGTCCCACGGCGGCAAGGTGATCGGCTCCGCCAAGCATCCGCTCGGCACCTCCGATTTCGCCTCCTATTTGTTGCAGGCGCAGGGCTCGAAGGCGCAGGTGATTGGCCTCGCCAATGCCGGCGGCGACACCATCAACGCGGTGAAGCAGGCGGCAGAGTTCGGCATTCAGAGCAGCGGGCAGAAGCTGGTGGCCTTCCTGCTCTTCATCAACGACGTCCACGGCATGGGGCTCAAGGTCGCGCAGGGGCTCCAGCTCATGGAGGCGTTCTACTGGGACATGAACGACGACACCCGCGCATTCGCGAAGCGCTTCTCGCAACGTCCCGGCATGAACGGCAAGATGCCAAGCGGCAACCAGGCCGGCGTCTACGCCTCCACGCTCGCTTATCTCAACGCGGTCGCCGCCACCGGAAGCGACAATGCCAAGGATGTGGTCCCGCAGATGAAGACCTTCAAGGGTCACGACAAGCTGTTCGGCGACACCACCATCCGCCAGGACGGCCGCGTCGTGCACCCGATGTATTTGTTCGAGGTGAAGAAGCCGGAGGAGGCGAAATATCCGTACGATTACTACAAGCTGGTATCGACGATATCAGCGGACCAGGCGTTCCGCCCGCTGGCGGAAGGCGGGTGCGCATTGGTGAAGTAGCGGGTGCTGCTGCGCTCCCCCCCTCGTACGGACCTCGTGCTATCGGCTGTCAATAGCATCAAATTGCTTAATGGTTCCATCCAAGAATTCGAGATCACAGCCCAAAGGCTGCGGACGTGCATAGGGCGAATGTGATGAAGAAAATAGGTGTCTGGGGCGGCGCGGAGTTGATCCGCCTCGTCGGCCCTAGCCCGGCGTTCGGGCGCGGATCCAGGGGTCAGGCCCCAAGCGCGGGGAATGAGCCGCGCTCACACCTCTCGCCAAGGCGCTCTCGCAGCAGCTCAGGGCGTAGTTTTGTGGTGTGATGCCGAAGCGTTGCCGAAATAGCCGGCTGAAATGGGACGCGTCGTTGAACCCCCAGGCAAGAGCAATATTCGTGATGGTCTCGGTTCTGCTTTTCGTCTCCAATGCTTTCCGGCAATTTTCCAGTCGACGCTGCCGAATCCACTCGGAGACCGTTGCACCGCTCCTGGCGAATAGGATCTGAAGGTATCGCGTAGACACGTTGAATTCGGTCGCTACGCGATCATGGTTCAACTCTGGATCGCGAAGGTTGGCTTCGAGATAGCCGATGATCCTCTGCATCAACAGAGACTTTCGGTCAGAGGGGCCCTCGTCCCGTTGAACGCGGCACGCCCTTACTGCCACATCCAATCCAGCCTCGGCTGCGGCCGATGCATAAGCATCGGCCATCGAATCGACACCAGCTAAGAAGGACTCGAAACAGGCGGCCAGAATTGGTGAAAGTGCATCTCGGTGCGAGAAGTGGAGAAGGTTCGGAGAAATCAAATCAGGCCATAGCTTGCGCGCCTGCCTGATTGGAACGACAAGCATGAACTTGTGCATTGCAGTAAGAACTTCGAAGTTCAGTTTCTGGCGGGTGTTCCAGACGGCGACGTCGCCCCGCTCGAGCGACAAGCTCTGAAGCTCGCCGCATCCGACTCCGCGCCCGTCAATAATGAAATCCACGACGACAAATCCGTAGGGCGCTGGGCTCCGCGCCCCAATGCAACCTTGGCCGAGGCGCCCATCGACCAGCAGAACATTGCTCAGTTTGCGCGAGCGAGCCACCAAAGGCCTGGCGCTTGCAGGAGCGCGAAGCTGCCAATCCAGAATAGGACGCTCCCACAATCTCAGGTCCTCGGTACAATCACGACCGTCGGACGCGAGCGGATCATTCATGGTCAAGTCCCCCCGCATTGCCTACGTAGAAGACCAAGCTGCTGTTCGCGATTGTCCTGGTCGTTCGCTATCGTGCAGGACGCGGTCTCCAACCTTGACCTAGTCTATTCGCTACCGAGAACGACTACAACATGCGGCTTATCGCCCGTGCAAGGGAGGACAGATAAATGGCGAACGCAGCAGCGCCCGCTGGATCGAGCAACATTGCCTTCAGGACAGACGACGGTGCCATCCTTCGGGGCTGGCATTTCTTGCCTAAAAATGGTGGTGCGGATCGAGCTCCACTCATCGTCCTTCACCACGGTTTTAGTGGCGTGAAGGAATTCTACCTCGACAAGTTTGCCGATGTGTTCGCGGAAGCCGGCCTCGGTGCGCTTGTCTATGATCCTCGGGGCTTTGGTGACAGTGAGGGTCGCATCCGTCAAGAAATCGACCCGTTCCAGCAAGTCTCAGATTTCCGTGATGCCATCTCATTCGGCTCGACCTTGCCGCGTGTCGATCCCGACCGCATTGGTGTCTGGGGCTGCAGTTATGGTGGCGGCGTCGCAATCCAGGCAACAGCGCTTGATCAGCGCATTGGCTGCATCGTCGTGCAAGTGCCGTTTCTGAGCGGTGGTGGCTATTGGAGCCAAGTACCCCCGGAGGCACGCAAACACTTGTCGCAGATATTCGCGCAGGACCGCAGGGCTCGCGCGACCGGCCAATTGCCCATGATGGCGGCCGTCGCTGCAGAAGATACCACGAAGACGCTTTGTGTTCTCCCCACGCAGGACTCCTGGGAGTTCTGCACGAGACAGATGGCCCCGATCGCCCCAAACTGGAAAAACGAGGTGACTTTGAGAAGCTTCGAGATGATCGGCAGCTTCGAGCCGCTCGCTTATCTCCATCGCATCACGCCACGCCCGCTGATGTTCATCGGCGCAGAGAATGATTCACTTATTCCGTTCGAGCTCGCCAAGCAGGCTTTCGAGACAGTCGGTGAACCGAAGCAATTGCTGGCATTGCCCTCTGGACACTTTGATTGCTACGGCGCCGATTTCGAGCGATCAGCTTCGGCGGCGCGAGACTGGTATGTCAAGCATCTCGTCGCAAGGTAGCCTAAGAGCAGGTGCCGTGCACGGCCGCACGGCACCTGATCCTCAACTGTGAGGCGCACTTTCGCCAATTCGGCTTTGCGGCTTCCTCAGACCTAACTTATCGGTATCCTGATTTCGCCCAGTCTGTCGATTCCTCCTATCATCACCTAGCCGCGAGCACATAATCTACGGCACCTTCCCATCGATTGGCGCTGGTTCGTTGAGGTGCAGCTTTGGCATTCTTGATCCGTTGGAGATACCCCAAGATGATATGATCCCCAGCGCCACCGGGAGATGGGGTCAGCAAATTGATCAGTCCGCTACCACGGATTGCGTTTGGATCCCGAGTCCATCGATGCCGAGCTGCATGGTCTGTCCGGCTCGCAGGAAGATCGGTTCAGGCTTCTTGCCCATCCCGACGCCGGGTGGGGTGCCGGTCGCGATGATATCACCGGGGTTAAGCGTCCAAAGCTGGCTCACGTAGCTCACAATCTTACGGACATCGAAAATCATTGTTGCGGTAGTGCCATCCTGCATGCGCGTGCCGTCTACCTCTGTCCACAGTCGAAGCGCCTGCGGATTCGGGACTTCGTCGGCGGTTACCAGCCAGGGGCCGATAGGGCCAAATGTGTCGGCTCCCTTGCCCTTATCCCAAGTGCCGCCGCGCTCGAGCTGGAGACTCCGTTCGCTGACATCGTTAACGACGCAATATCCCGCGACATGCGCTAACGCGCCCGCCTCGGACACATAGCGGGCGGAGCTGCCGATGACGACGCCAAGTTCCACCTCCCAATCCGTCTTGACGGAGCCACGCGGCAGACGGACCGGATCGTTCGGACCTTGGATAGAGCCAAGGGATTTTAGGAAGACAATCGGCTCGGCCGGGATGGGAAGGCCAGCCTCGTGCGCATGATCGACGTAGTTGAGGCCGATGCAGACGAAGTTGACGGGGCGAGGCACGCAGGGCCCGATCCGAGGAGCAGTGTCGATCACCGGCAGCGAGTCCGGGTCGATCGCAGCGAGCGCTGCGAGACCGGCCTTCGACAGCGCCGCAGCATCAAAATCGCGGACATGCTTCGACAGGTCGCGCAGCGTGTTATTGCGGTCCAATAGTGCCGGTTTTTCAGCGCCGGCAGCCCCGATGCGCAACAGTTTCATCGATCTCAGTATCCTTCTTTTGCAGGTATCATCGGCAATCGAAGCCAGGCTGGTACCGCCCCTTCGGCTTCGCGCCACGGCTCACGCTTTGGAAAGCTGAAACTCGAAGGATGTCTTCCAATTGACGACATCGCCGGGCGCCCAGCGCTGCGGCCGCATCGGCAGCTGCTTGTGCCATGGCCGCGGCTCGACCATTCCTGCATCCGGCAGAAATACATCCATCTCGGCGTACAGCTCCACGAGCCGCTCCGCGCTGTCGCGGAAATAGCTGGCGATGTTGTGTCCGGCGGTATGACGCGATGGTCCCCACAGCAGCGACACGTTGCGCGTCGCCAATGTATCCGCCGCCCGACTATGCGCAGAGTAGTCACGGAGCTGGAACGCCAGATGGTGCAGCCGATGGCGCGCGTGCGGCACATTGACAATATTCAAGACATGGTGTTCGTGACTGCACGTATAGAAGTTTACCGCCTCTCCAAAGCTATCGGTGTAGTGGAAGCCAAGGATGTCGCGGTAGAATACATCAAGCTTGCGCTCGCTATCAGGATACATGAACGCGAAATGCCCGAGCCGGATGGGCGCGACACCGCGTTCAGCGAAGCCCCGTGCAGGCGCGGCCATGTCCTTGAAAAGCTGAACCCGATGTCCCGGTACTGGCTCGCATTCAAGGAGCGCGGTGATGCCAGGTCGCGGGTCGGACTGTCGGCTCGAAGCAATTCCATGCGCGCTCAGGTGCGCCGCTGCCGCATCGAGCGTTGTGCCAGCAGCGAGCTGGTAGCCAACGGCGAGAAGACTGTCGCTCGAAGAGCGGAGACAGAGGTCGTGATCGTTAAAACCGAGGCTAAGCCACGCCGCGTCGCTTGCCGAGCCCGAAGGCACAAGTCCAATCACGTCGGTATAGAAGGCGGTGTCTCGTTCGACGTCGGTCGAGCCGAGATCAAGATAGCCGAGGCGGAATGTCATTGGCATTTTAGAAATCTCCGTAGCGCGATCATTGCCCGAGCAGGAAGCTGATAGCCTTTTGGTTGAAGACTTCTGGCTTCTCGAATTGCGGCCAGTGCGCAACACCCTCCATGGCAAAGACCGCAGAGTTTCTGAGCAGGCTGTGTGCGCGCGCCGTGTTGCGACGGAAATGCTCACTGTCGCTTGTCGATTCAATCAGGAGGACAGGTTGGTCGATCGATCGCCACTCGTCGTCCGACAATGCGCTCTCGTTGAACCGTTCCGTAGCAGTGATCGCTAGGATGCGGGCCATGGACGCTTTCATCTCGGGCAAGCTGTAGATGGTCTGCCGGAGCTTGATGAGATCGGGGATGCGCTTGACCGGATCGTGGATAAGATCAGTGAAGACGCTCGATACGTTGTCCCACGACGGATCGTCGATCGCTTTGGCCCGATCGTTGCGGATACTCGCCGCGGCGGGTGGCGTGAAACCCGGTGGTCGCCGCAAGCCGGAGGCTGCGCAGATGACCAGCCGCTCGACCATCTCTGGATGGGCATGAGTGAAGTTGATGGCGCTCCAGCCACCCATCGACACGCCAACCAGGGAGGTGCGTGCGACGCCCACCGCCGCCAGCACGTCGTGCAGATGCTTGACGTAGTCCTGCATCGTGTAGATCGGCTGCTCCGGTTTGTCCGTGAAGCCGGCGCCGATCCAGTCGAACGCAAACACGCGGAACTGTCGAGCAAACGGACCTATGTTTGCGCAGAATCCCTCCCAACTCCCGGCAATCCCGTGCAAAAAGACCACCGTCGGTCGGTCGGGTGACCCGGCCTCGACGATACGGGTTTTTATGCCGCCGGCGTTGATCCAATCCTGGCGGAACGGAACATCTACCAGGTGCGACCAGATGCTTTCATGGGTGTCGGGCATGAGCGAGGACCTTATGCTGTAAGGAGGGAGCGCATTGATGGATGTAGAGCCTCACACCATCGGTCAGCGAGGTGTTCAGGGGTGCCGGTCCCGAATACGTAAAGATCGGGTCGAATAAGCACGGCGGGCGCGCCGTGCGCATCGAGCCAAGCGGTTAACTCCGCCGCGAACGGAGACAATTCAGGCGTGGTCAGCTCGAACTGAGCAAGCCCGACGGCGCGCTTGGCCGAAATGGGCGATGTCCTCGAAAGAAGGATGGTCCGGCCCGCGAAGACATCGTCGAGGCGGCTCACACCGGCGGAGGTTTCGGCGACGGGTTGCGGAAATAACGATCCCGCTCCGGCCGTCCCAGCTAACACGCAACCGCCCGACAGCGGCGGATAGGCCATAGGCAAAGCCTGTTTACCCGCCTGCAGATCGGCACGCATCTGCTCGTCGCGCTCGGCCGCAATCGAGCGGTGGGTCGTGCAAACTATCCGCCCAAGCTTGGCCGCAAGGTCGATGATGAATCGCAACTGCGGCTCGCGCTCAGTCTGGTAGCTGTCGAGGAGCGCGTCGTCCGCCTTGTCGTTGAGTACGAAAGCGAGTTTCCAAGCCAAGTTAGCGGCGTCGCGGAGGCCAGAGCACATGCCCTGGCCGGCGAAAGGAGGCGTTTGGTGCGCGCTGTCGCCTGCAAGCAGTATGTTGCCGCTCCGCCAGCGATCGGCCATCAGCGCGTGGAAGCGGTAAACGGCGCGCCGCTCGATCGTATGGGGGACCGGAAAACCGCGCGCCTCGATCAGACGCCGGATTGTATCCGTCTCCCGCATCGCTTCTGGGACCTCGCCAGGCAGCAACATGAATTCCCATCGGTGTCGGCCCGGCCCCATACGCATGAAGGTGGCCGGACGCGCTGGGTCACAGAACTGTAGATTGCGATCCGGCAGCCCGGTCTCGTCTGAAGCCAAGCAGTCGATCACGAGCCAGGGCTCATCGAAGCCGTCATCGGCGAGCGTCGTGCCGATCAGAGAGCGCACGACCGAAGAAGCTCCGTCGCAACCAACCAGGAATCGGCACTTCACCACCTCCTCGCCTTCCGGGCTGTCTAGCCGCGCGGTAACTCCCTCAGGCCCATCCTGCAGAGTGACCAAGCGACGCGATGTTCGGATCTCTCCGCGCCCCGATGCGCGGACCGCCGCGCGCAGGGCGTCTTCCACGGCAGGCTGAAAGAACGTCACGTTGGGCGGCCAGCCCGACGTCCGCTTCATATTGGCCCGGTCGTAGCGCAGCACGAGGCGACCATCTGAACCGAGGAAATCATAGAACCGGGATTCCCTCACGTGCGGCATGACCTGCTCGGCCACACCAGCTTGCTGAAAGATACGCCATATCTCGTGGTCGAATCCGACCGCGCGCGGCAGCGGATAGACATCCGCCTCCTTGTCGATCGCCAGCACGCGCACGCCACGCCGAACAAGCAGCGCCGTCAGAGTGGCGCCTACTGGGCCGAGGCCCACAACGAGCACATCAGCCGCGGCTTCTTCGGATGTCAGCATGGCTGCACCGATGCGGGAACGGTCCGATCGCGCAGCAGCACGGCGAAAGCAAGGAGCGCAATCGAGGTAAGCACAGCGGCGATGAACCAATACAGGATTTGTTGATATGAATGCGTTCGGTCAAACACGATGCCCATGGCCAACGGCCCGAGGATCGGCCCCAGCTGGAAGAAGCCATAAGCGAGGCCATAAGTGCGACCGAAGGCGCGCTGGCCGAAACGACGACGCAGAATAAACGGCATGAGGTCCGCCTCACCGCCGACCGCCAAGCCAATCAATGCCGCCGCAATGTACGGAGCCGTGCCGGCGCCGGCGAATGTCAACGTGATCAGTCCGGCAGCCAACCCGCCCAGAATGCTGCACCCGACGACAAGCACATGCATACGGTCAAGCAACAGCCCTGTGCCGAGCCGGCCGAACAGTGACGCGATGCCCATGATGCCGAGCGCACTGGCTGCCTGCGCGGGCGGGATCCCCATATCCGTTAGAAGCGGCACGACGTGGAACGCGACCCCCGTGTAGACAACCGCGACGATGAGGTAGGTGGCGATGAGCAGCCAGTAAGCGACGGATCGGATCGTCTCGCCGAAGCTGAAGCCCGGCAAATCCTCCGAAGCCGCCCGTGCTCGGCGCGCGCGCACGACATCCGGATTGTCGCGGATCAGCAGCAGCGAGTTGCCGATGCCAACAATGCCGACCAATCCTGCCATCACTAGCCATGCCTCGCGCCAACCGACGGCCCCGACGACGGCAGCAGTGAGCGGTGGAAGCACCGTCGCGCCGACGCCGAAACCAACCCCGCCGATTGCGAAGGCGAAGCCAAGATTTCGCTCAACCCATTGCGGGGGAATGGACAAAACCACCGAGGGTGCGGACAACGCTGACACGACGCCCATGAAGACGCAGGCCGCTAGAAACGCTGAATAAGATACGGGAAACACACCGAAGCACGCCATCGCAAGCGGCAGCAGCAAAGCCCCCGCCGTGACAATGATTCGCGAGCCGTAGCGGTCGACAAGCCAGCCGGAGACCGGCGTCATCGCCGCACCGCACAGCGATGCGACCGAAAAACCGAACGAGAACTGGCCACGGGACCAGCCCAAGGCTTTCACCATCTGCCCAAGATAGATTCCAAACGGGATAAAAAATGTCGTGGCCGCAATGACCGACATAGCGACGAACGTCCCAAGCAATGCCCAGCGAGCCGCAAGCGACCACGGGGCCCAAGGAAGTATCGCCGCGTCCTTACTCACGATGGGCGCCGATCGCGACATGCTCGTTTGTTCCTCCGATGTACGTTGATTACAAATTGAGCCAGATACCGGTGCTGCAAATCTGCGATTCCCCGCGGCGCACATCTGTTAGGATCCCCCTGTCTAACCTCTTGCAATACGAGTTTTGAAGAAGCCGCTGATCGCCGAAACCAAACGGTCCGACAACATGTCTAGAGATCAGCATGGTGCTTGACCGCCAACCGAAGCTCGGAAGCAGGTTCAGCAGCGATTGCGGGCTTCACCGGGCTCGTTCCCAGAAGCATTACCATCGCGGCAAGCGCCATCATCGCGCCGTAGGAATACAGCCCGTAGGTCAACGAGCCGGTCGTGGTGGTCATCCACCCGACCAGTGTCGGCGCGAAGAACGCGCCAATTCCGCCGCAAGTCGTGATCAAGGCGATGCCGCCGGCTGCGGCCGTTCCCGACAGATAGAGGCTGGGCATCGTCCAGAACGGACCGGTCGCGCCGAGATATCCCGAGGTCATGACCGTGAGCAGGCCGATTGCCATCCAGGGATGACTCATCGCCTGCGGCAGCAACGCCCATCCCAGGGCACAAAGCAGCGCCGGCACCGCGGCGTGCCAACGACGTTCGCGCGTCCGGTCGGAGCTTCGTGCAATCAGCTGCTGTACGACCACGGCGACAATGTACGGGATCGCGGAGAACAGGCCGATCGAGAGCGGGTCGTGAAGGCCCGCTCCCCGGAGAATGGTTGGAAGCCAGAGAGGAATGCCGGCGCCGCCGGCAATGAGCCCCACCGACATGCCAGCCAGGATGTACAGGCGCCGATCGCGCAGAGCACCCGCAAAACTATGCTGACGCAGTAGCTGGCCTGCATTCGCTTCGCTCTGCAGTTCGGCCGTGATGATTTCAACCTCGCGTGCCGACAGCCATTTCGCCGTCTGGGGGCTGTCGGCGAGCACGAAGTAGATTGCGATACCCGTCAAGGCCGAAGGCAAGCCCTCGATGAGGAACAGCCATTGCCAGCCTTTCAGGCCGAGCAGCCCGTCGGTCGCGCTGAGGATCGCGCCTGACAGCGGCCCGCTGACCATGCCGGAGATGGCAATCGCGGACATGAACAGCGCTGTGAACTGGCTGCGGCGCGACGGCGGAATCCAGGTGGTGAGATAAAACAGCACGCCCGGAAAAAGGCCGGCCTCAGCGGCTCCCAGCATAAAACGAAGAATGTAGTAGTGCGAAGGCGCAGTCATGAACGCAAGCGCCGCCGAGCAGAGGCCCCAGCAGACCATGATGCGCAGCAGCGTGGACCGCGCTCCGATGCGCGCCAGCCACAAATTGCTGGGAATCTCGAACACGCTGTAGCCGAGATAGAAAAGGCCGCCGCCGAGCCCGAACGTCGCCTCGTTGAAATGCAGATCGCCCATGAACTGCAGCTTCGCGAACCCGGCATTGCCGCGATCGATGAAGGCGAGCACATAGGCCAGCATCAGGATCGGAATGATACGCCAAGCTACTTTGCGAAAGGTCGCGTCGATCTGCTGGCGTCCCACCGCATCAATCGCTCTATCCGTCACGCGCGCCCTCCCATTCGGTCGCGCTCATGGCGCACCGTTAAGTCTTTATGTCATAAACATGGACTATAGAGCTAATCTTGTCCAGTGGACTTTTGCTAGAGACGCATGTCCAGGCGGACGAGGTCGCCGCGATAAACGCCCTTGGACAAGAGAATGAGACGATCTCGATCATCGACGGCCGATCGATCGACGAGGCAAACAGGCGCGTTCAACGGAAGGTCGAGCAGCGCGGACATCTCGAGATCGGCGGCGCCAATGACGATCGTCTGGTGAGCGTGGCCAATGTTGCGCGGAAAGAACGTGGCAAGGCGCATCGCCGTCGTGCTGCTCAGCGCTTCACGGGGGATGAGCGGAAAGAACTCCGCATCGATGAACACGTCGGCCACGAGGAAGATCTGACCCTCCCGCGAATGACGCCGCCTCAGCCGGCGATAGCGCCGGGTCGGCGTGCCGATATCGTGTAAACGCGACGGCAAAAGGCTCACATCCTCCTCTTCGAGCACCTCGATGACGGCGCCCTCTCGGGCATTCAGAAGCCCGCGCCAATCCGTCGTCATGTCGAGCCAGAGGTGCTCGCGTTTCTGCGCGTTGACGAAGGTGCCCTTGGCCCTGAACCGGCTGATGAGGGCCTCGCTTTCAAGCATGCCGAGCGCCTGGCGAATGGTGGCGCGCGCGACGCCGTATTGCGCAGCTAGTTCGTCAACGGTGGGGATCTGCTCACCCGCCGGCCAATGGCCGGACTCGATATGCCGGCGAAAAAGCGTTGCCAACTGGACATACCGGGCAACGTTGCTGCGCGAGAGATCCGGCTTGGCCGGGGACAGGGTGCGGCTAGGCATGGCTGGACTGCGGGCTTTCTATAATCAATAGGCTAGACATATGACCTTTTTCGCTCTAAGGCGAGAAGCATCATAACGCTGCAAGACGGGAAACGCCCAGTGTCTCATGTCCTCTTCCGGCGAGGCCGGCCGTGAAGCTGCATTGGTCCCCTCGCTCCCCGTACGTCCGCAAGGTGATGGTTGCAGCACATGAGCTGGGGCTCGCAGACCGCATCGCCTGCGTGCGCAGCGTCGCGGCCTTGCCGACGCCGAATCCCATCATCATGGCGGACAATCCCCTGAGCAAGATCCCGACCCTGGTGCTCGACAACGGAGATGTCCTGCAGGATTCGCGGACGATCGTCGAATACCTCGATAGTCTGGCAGGACCGGGCGTGCTGCTTCCGCTCGAGGGGCCGGGGCGGTGGCGGGCTCTGAGTCGGCAGGCGCTCGCGGACGGCCTGCTTGACCTGTTGATCCTGTGGCGAAACGAACTCGCCAAACCAGAAGAGCGACAGACCGAGGCCTGGATCAAGGCGTTCGCGACCAAGGTGAACGCGACCTTCGACAGGTTCGAACAACAGGCGGTGGATGCGCCGACGCCGAGCTTCGGCATCGGCGAGATCGCGCTTGGCTGTGCGCTGTCCTACGCCGACTTCCGTTTCGCCGAGCTCAACTGGCGAACCGGCCGTCCCCATCTCGCCAAATGGCACGAAAGCTTTGCCGCACGCCCATCCGCGCAAGCCACGGAGGCCTTCGATGGCTGATGACGCTCCCTCCGCCGCGCGCAGCGGTCCGCTCAGTCATATCCGCGTTCTCGATCTCAGTCGCATCATGGCCGCCCCCTGGGCGACCCAGATCCTGGCCGATCTCGGCGCGGACGTGATCAAGGTCGAACGGCCGGAGAGCGGCGATGACACGCGCAGCTGGGGCCCCCCCTTCCTGAAAGACGCGCAAGGAATGGCCACGAAGGATGCCGGCTACTTTCTTGCGGTCAATCGCGGCAAGCGATCGATCACCGTGGATATCGCGCAACCGAAGGGGCAGGCCATCGTGAGACAGCTCGCGACAACGGCCGACGTCGTGATCGAGAACTTCAAGGCCGGCGCGTTGGCGCGCTATGGTCTCGATGCAGGTTCTCTTCGGACGCTCAACCCGGCGCTGATTTATTGCTCAGTGACGGGCTTCGGTCAGGACGGACCGCGCCGCGACCAGGCCGCCTACGACTTTGCGATCCAGGCGATGGGCGGGCTCATGAGCATTACCGGCGAGCGCGACGGCCGTCCTGGAGCCGGTCCGCAGAAGGTGGGCATTCCCATCATCGATCTCATGACGGGCATGTACGCGGCGGTCGCGATCCTTGCCGCATTGGCACGCGCCAAAGAGACGCGACAGGGCGAGACCATCGATCTTGCCATGCTGGACGTCTCGGCGGCGATCCTCGCCAACCAGGCGATGAACCATCTGCTCACCGGCCGGATCCCGATACGCGGCGGCAACCGGCATCCGAACATCCAGCCGCAAGACGTATTCGCCTGCGCAGACGGGACGTTCGTCCTCGCGGTCGGTAACGACGGCCAGTTTGCCAAGCTGTGCTCGGTTCTGGGCAAGTCCGAATGGGCGAACGATCCGCGATTCAGCACCAATGCCGCTCGCGTCACCAACAACGCCGTGTTGACGGAGCTGCTGGGCGCGCAGTTCTCCGGCTGGACACGAAACAAAATCGTGGCCGCCCTCGACGAGGCTGGCGTCCCCGCCGCTCCGATCAACACAGTCGATCAGGTTCTGGCTGACGACCAGGTGCGGCACCGGCAGATGCTCCGGCATCTTTCCCACCCCATTGGCGGAAACTTGCCCCAGATCGTCAGTCCGATCCGGATGCAGGATGCTCCGCTCCGCTTCGATCGCGCGCCTCCTACTCTCGGCCAGCACACACGGTCGGTCCTCGCAGAGATCGGCCTCGACGAAGTCGAGATCTCCGCGCTTGTGGCGGAAGGCATCGTATGAGCACCGACAGCAAGCAAGCATCGCGTCGTGAGGCGCGCATTCCACTCCTCAGCACTGAGGAGATGAGCCCTGCGCAGCGGCAGATCCATGATCAGGTGGTATCGGGACCACGCGGCCAGATGATAGGTCCGCTCCGCGCGGCGATCCACAGTCCGGAACTCGCCGCGCTGTGGTCCGAGTTCGGAGAGTTCCTGCGCTATCGCACATGCCTGCCGCCGCGGTTGAACGAGCTCGCCATCCTCGTCACGGCGCGGCGCTGGACCAGTCAGGTCGAATGGTGGGTGCACGCCCGCGCTTGCGCCAGCGCCGGAATGCCCGAAACTGTGATCGAAGCCATCGGCGCCAAGCGCGCACCCATCTTCTCAGACGTGGCGGACCTGGAAGTCTACGAATTCGCCCGAACCCTCCAGCAAAGCGGCCAGGTCAACGAGGAGATCTACACTGCGATCCAGCGGCGCTGGAAAACCCGTGGCGTGGTCGAGCTGACAGCCGTGATCGGCTACTATACGATGGTCGCGATCACCCTCAACGCGCACCGATTGCCGCTTCCTGATGGAAACGAAGCGCTACCGTCCGAAGACGAGCTGGTTACCTTGCCGGCAGGGCGGCTCGGAGGCATGTCGTGATCGCGGGTTCGATCCCGACCGTTCCTGCCCCGTCTGTCACTGCACCCGCGCGGGCGCTTCCGAGCGGTGCCTGCGACGCCCATAGCCACGTCTTCGGGCCTTTCGGCTCCTATCCGCCGATCGAGCGGTCCGTCTATGCACTGCCCGAGGCCGGCCCCGAGATTCACGCCGCCGCTCGCGGCGTGCTCGGCGTCGCGCGCGGCGTGCTGACGCAGCCCGCGCCCTACGCCAGCGATCCCAGCGCCATGCTGGCGGCGATCGCGAGCGCACCACAGGCCCTGCGCGGCGTCGCGGTGACGGACGAATCCATCGACGGTGTGATGCTGGAACGCTGGCGCGCCGGCGGCATTGCCGGATTGCGCTTCACCGAGATGCGAACGCCTTCCGGAGAGCGCTATCCCGGCAGCGTGGGTGTTGCGGCGCTTCACGCGCTGGCGCCACGCATGCGCGAACTCGGCATGCATGCCCAGCTCTGGGCCACCGCATCCCAGCTTGTCGAGCATCTGCCTGCATTGCTCCGGCTTGGTGTGCCGTTGGTGGTGGATCACATGGGCAACCCGAATCCGGACGAGGGGCCGGACGGGCCAGCCTTCGCCCGGATCGTCGATCTGCTCGCGGACGGCGCGCTGTGGATCAAGCTGGTGGTCTGCCGCCTGTCCGCCGGCGGAGCCGATTACGCGCGCATCCAGCCGCTCCACGATCGCCTGGTCGAACGCGCGCCGCACAGGCTCGTGTGGGGCTCCGACTGGCCCTATGTCCGGATACGGCCGGCGCCGGACGCCGGACGCCTCGCCGACCTCTTTCAGGATTGGCTGCGTGATGTCGAGCTCATCCGGCGCATCCTGGTCGTGAACCCGACCGAGCTCTACGACTTCAAAGAGGAGGAACAAGCATGAGAGGATTGGAAGATATCGAGCGCTTTCGCGTCACGGTCGAGGCCCATGTTGCGACCGTCACGATCACCGCGCCACCGGTAAATGCGCAGGACCGGCGTTTCCGCGAGGAATGCATCCGGGTCTTCGACGTACTCGGCGCAGACATCGACGTGCGCGCGATTGTCCTGACGGGCGAAGGCAAAGCCTTCTCGGCAGGAGCGGATCTGTCCGAGCGGCCCGGGATTTTGGCCGAGCCCGGCGGGTATTCGCGACACAACCGGCTCGTTCGCGCGTCATTCGACTGCGTGCTCGAATGTCCGAAGCCGGTGATTGCCGCGGTCAACGGCGCAGCGATCGGCGCGGGCTGCGTGCTTGCGCTCGTCTGCGATATCCTCGTCGTCGCCGAGGAGGCATTCCTGTCCATGACGGAGGTCGATTACGGTCTGGCCGGCGGCGTCCGTCACGTGCTGCGCGCCTTCAGTCCGTCTGATGCGCGTTTGATGATCTACACGACCAAGCGCATCTACGGACCCGAGCTGTTGCGCATGAACGCAGCGTCGCTATGCGTGCCCAAGGCGAAGCTTCTCGAAGAGGCCACCGCCATCGCGCGGACCATCGCCGAGAAGGTTCCGCTTGCAGTCGTCGCGGCCAAACGCTCGTTCGGCCTGACCGAGGAAATGCCGCTGCGCGACGGCTATCGTTACGAGCAGAGCCAGACAGCAGCGCTGGCGGAAACCGAGGACACCAAGGAGGCACTGGCGGCATTCCGAGAAAAGCGAAAGCCGGTCTTCAAGGGCCGGTGAAATCATGCCGAAGCATATCAAAGCGGAAGAACTCGATCGTCTCGACACATTGAGCGACGACACTTTTCGGCTCGAGGTACGGGAGTGGATAGAGACCAATTATCCGCCCGGCATGATCCGCTATCCTTCACGGCGCCTGTTCTGGCATGAGAACCGCGAATGGTTCATGCGGCTGTCGGCAAAGGGCTGGATTGCACCGAGCTGGCCACGAGAGCACGGCGGCATGGGCCTATCGGGTACACGCCAGCTCATCATGATCGAGGAGATGGAGCGCTTCGGCGCAGGGCGTGTCAATGATCAGGGGCTGGTCATGCTTGGACCGCTGCTGATCCGGCACGGAAGCGAGCCGCAGAAGGCGTTCTTCCTGCCGCGAATCCTTTCCGGGGAGCATGTCTGGGCCCAAGCCTATTCCGAGCCCGGCGCCGGCTCCGATCTTGCTTCGCTACGGCTCGCAGCAAGTGATCAGGGCGATCACTGGCTGCTCAACGGCCAAAAGACCTGGATCACTCTGGGAACCGATGCGAACTGGGTATTCGTCCTGGCGCGCACCAGCAACGACGGCAAGAAACAGGAAGGAATCTCATTCCTCGTTCTGCCTGTCGACACGCCCGGGCTCACCGTCCGCGGCATCACCAATCTCGATATGCATGAAGAGTTCGCGGAAATGTTCTTCGAGAACGTCCGCGTGCCAAAGGACCGTGTAGTCGGCGAGATCAACAAAGGCTGGACTTACGCCAAGGCCCTGCTCGGATTCGAGCGGATCGCGATCGGAAGCCCCAAACTGTCGTCGAGCGGCCTCGTCCAACTGAAACAGCTTGCGGACGAGGTCGGTGTCGCCGACGATCCTGCCTTCCAGGCTTCCTATACGCGTTTTCAGCTCGACTTGGTGGACTCGAAGGCGCTGTATGCGTCGATCGTCGGAGCCGTGAAGCGGGGCGAGACGCCGAACGCGCAGATCTCGGTTCTGAAGATCGTCCAGACCGAACTTTTCCAGCGCATCACCGAGACAATGGTGGCCATCGGCGGTGGCCATGCCGGCCGCTTCGAGCCGATCGACGAGTCCGGCCTGCATCCCTCCGGCCAGTTTCTTCTGGCACGGCCGGCGACCATCTTCGGAGGCTCATCCGAGATCCTGCGCAACGTGCTTGCCCGCAACGAGCTTGGGATGCCCGCACGATGACATCGATGTCCCCTGCTCTTTCAGGCGTGAAGGTACTCGACCTGACGCGGGTCTTTGCCGGGCCCTGGGCTACGCAGATGCTCGCCGATTTCGGTGCCGATGTCGTCAAGGTCGAACATCCCCTCGGTGGCGACGACGTCCGCCGCATGGGATTTCCGCAACGGCGCGCGGACGGCAGCGAAACAGGCCAGACCTCTTCTTTTCTTGCGATGAACCGCAACAAGCGTTCCGTTACGCTCGACATGGCGCAACAGGAGGATCTCGCGAAGCTTCTGAGCCTTGCGGAACGTGCTGACATCCTCGTCGAAAACTTCAAGACGGGGAGCCTGCGAAAGTTCGGACTGGACTATCTCACGCTTTCGGCGCGCAATCCTGGACTCATCTACTGCTCGATCACTGGCTACGGCCAGGACGGCCCATACGCTCCACGTCCCGGCTACGATCCGATCTTCCAGGCGCAGAGCGGCCTACTGAGCGTGACCGGCCAACCTGCCGAAGCTCCCGGTGCGGGCCCCGCGCTGGTCGGCTACAGCGTCTCGGACATCAACGCCGGTTTCTACGCCGCGATCTCGATCCTGGTCGCATTGCGCGCGCGGGATGACATCACTGGGAGGGGCCAGCATATCGATATCGCGCTTCTCGATACCCAACTCGCTGCTCAGTCGCATATCGCGCAGAACTATCTGGTGTCCGGAAGGCTGCCGGTGCGAGCCGGAACCGCCTCCCAGATCAACATGCCCTGGCAGGCGTTTCCGACAGCGGACGCCACAATCATGATCGCGGTCGGAAACGACCGACAGTTTGGCATCCTCTGCAAGGCCCTGGGCGCGGGCGAGATTGCCACCGATCCGCGGTTCGTCACGAACCGGGATCGCATGGCAAACAAGAGCGAGCTCGCCCCGATTCTCGAAAGCGCATTCGAACGACGAACCGCCGCGGAATGGGTCGACATCCTGAATGCAACGGGGATTGCGTGCGGCCGGCTCAACGACTTTGCCTCGGCCCTCTCCGATCCGCAGGTCGTTCATCGCAAGATGATTTGCGAGATGCCTGATCCGGAGATCGGCTCGTTCCGCTTTGTCGCCAATCCCATGCGCCTGTCCGAAACGCCAGCGAGCTATCACCGCCTTCCGCCGCGCCTTGGCCAGCACAACGACGAGGTCCTGGCCGATTGGCTGGGCTCAAGTGGGATATGAACGATGGACGAGCAGAGACTGGAGTTCGTAGAGGCCATTCGCGACACTGCCAGCGCCGTCGCGCCCCGCAACGGCACGCTGGAACGCGTGCGCAAGCTGCGATTCACATCGCCTGGCTTCGACCCTGCCGTCTGGAAAGAGATGGCCGGGTTGGGCTGGATCGGGCTACGCCTTCCTGAATCGATGGGCGGCGTCGGGATGGGCGTGATGGAAGCGGTCGCGCTACATGAGGAGCTTGGCAGAGGTCTCGTCCCAGAACCCCTGATCGCGGCGAGCCTTGCGGTCCGCATGCTCGCTGTCACGACGGAGCAGGATCTGGTCCAGGAGGTGATCGCTGGAGGCACCTTGGTCGCACTCGCTTGGCAGGAGACGCCGGACGGAATCGAGCTACCCGCCGGCCGCACTCGATGCAGGCTGTTCGTCCCGATGACCGGCGCAGCGCAGTACTACCTGGCTCCTGTTGCCGGCTCCGATCGGCTGCAGCTTCGCCTGTTCGACGCCAACGAGCTGTCCATCGCGACGCATCTCCAACAGGATGGAACGACGGTCGGAACCGTCGAAATTCCGGTGGACTGCGGCCGCACGTTATGCGGCGACGTCCGTGATAGCCTCCGCGCCGCACTCGACGAAGCCGCTCTGACGAGCGCTGCCTACCTGCTCGGCCTCGCACAACGCGCTTTCGACATCACGCTCGACTACCTCAAGCAGCGCAGGCAGTTCGATCAACCGCTCGCGGCGTTCCAAGCCCTCCAGCATCGGGCTGCCGACCTGATGATCCAATTGACCCTGACCCGCGCCAGCATTGACGATGCCGCAATCCAGGCAGAGCAAGCCGTGGATCCCGCCTGGCGCTCACTCGCAATATCAAGGGCCAAGGCCAGAGCTTCCGACACGGCTCTGCTGGTAACCCGCGAGGCGCTGCAAATGCATGGCGCAATAGGCTGGGCTGATGAGTGCGACATCGGCCTGTTCCTACGCAAGGCACTTGTCGTCGCGAACCAGTTCGGTTCTGCGCTGTCTCACCGCAATCGGTTCATGGGACTTGGCGCCGCCATGGTAGCCTGAAACGGCGGCGATGCAGCCGCCCATGCGCTCATGGGCGGTTCGGGTCGCCAGGCGTCGATGACCGCATCAATGAAGATACGAACCTTCGGCGATAGATGCCGGCTCGACGGATACACCGCACGGATCGGTGGACCACCGAAGTCAAAGCGCTTGAGCACCGGAACAAGTCGACCTGCGCGCAGATCGTCACCGACGACGAAGGTGGGCCATCTTGTCTCGCGGCTGCGAATATTGACCCTTTTTGGCTTCCAACATTGGCCCCGGCTCACTGCTCCGTTTCGAAATGGATCCGGGCGCTTACTGCATATCAGGCGGCGTCAATGTTGGGCGCCGGTTGGGTGTCAAAAGCCGCCCATCCACAGCCAAAATCGAAAACTCCCCCAGCGCCGGCTGCGGGAGTGTTGGTATCGGTGGTTGCGGGGGACGCGACCACCGACACCGACATTCGGTTCAAGTTCAGTTCTGACGAGGGAACGCAGTGAGCACCTTCTAAGTCATTGGCCTTCGCGGCCAGCGGCGCGCCAGCTTTACGCCAGCGCGACGGTGCGTGGTCCCAATTGAATGAACTGGCTGTTAAGTCGTGCGGCTTCTGGACAGCCGACAAGGGCAAGCGTCGTATCGACTTCGGCAGCGAGGATTTCAAGCACGTGACTTGCCCCTTCTTCGCCCGCAGCGGCAAGCCCATAAAGGACGGCACGTCCCAACAACACGGCTTTGGCACCGAGCGCCAACGCCTTGACCGCATCGGCTCCGCGGCGTATGCCGCCATCGACGAGAAACGGCATCGCATTCTGATTCGAGATTTCCGGCAACAAGTCTATGGGCGCCTGAACATCCTCGATCTGCCTTCCGCCATGATTGGACAGAACGACGGCATCTACGCCAAGTTCCCGGCATCGACTTGCGTCGGTCGGAGTCATGACGCCCTTCACGATAAGGATTCCCGGCCAGGCCTCGCGGAGCGCCTGAAGATCCTCCCAGCAGAAACTGGCATCCATCTGCCGACGCATCAAGGCGGCTTGTGCGTTCACGTCGGTTGCGTTGGGGCTGGCAAAATTTGCGAGCTGGGGCAACCCATGGCGGATCTGCCTGAGCGTCCACTTTGGATGAGTTAGGGCGTCGAGAACCGATCGGGGGGTCTGGCGGAACGGAATCGCAAACCCGTTTCGAAGATCACGTTCCCTTCTGCCATTCACCGCAACATCAACGGTGAGGACCAGCACACGGTAACCCGCTTCTTTGGCCCTGCCGACAAGCTGCTGCGCTAGATCTCGCTGCACGACGTAAAGCTGAAACCAGAGATCACCGCCCGCCCGTTCCGCGACGTCCTCAAGTGTCGCGTTTGATGCGGTCGAAAGTACAAACGGGATCCCTGCGCTGCGAGCGGCCCGGGCTAACGCTACATCGCCGTCAGGCCACAGAGCACCGTTCAGGCCTGTCGGTGCGACCACAAAGGGCGTTGGAAGCGTTCGCCCGAACAGAGATACGGACGAACTGCGCTGGCTGACGTCGACAAGCCGCCGAGGCGCAAAATTGATCGCCGCAAAAGCTTTGAGATTTCGGTGCAAACCACGTTCACTTTCAGCTCCCCCATCAAGATAGTCGAACACCATTCGTGGAAGGCGACGCTTAGCCAGGCTTCGATAGTCGTCTACGTTAATCGGCGTCACTGTAAGCCCTCAAACCACACCGTTATAATCATAAGCGCGACCCGACACGGCTTTCAACAAGCACATCGCGACCGCTCGCGATCCAGCCAGGTCGCCGAAATGACACTGGCTGCTGCTTCACTTATTTCGTTCTACCGACGGTTTTGGCGAGCGAACACAGTGTCGCGTAGACCGTTCAAGTCTCAGTGAAAGTAACCGCCGCATTCTCGTCTTCGCTGAAGCTGACGCTCGTGCGACGCGGGCTGCGGTTGACCATGAGGCGGACGACGTCACCGCGGGCGTAGTGCCCCGTGGGGTCGTAGGCCGCTTTGGCGATTGCAATCATCGACAGGTCTACGTCAGCATAAAGGATGCCTTCCTTGTCCTGCGGCAGATGCTCGCACATCGGCTGGCCATCGGGACCGAAAATCATCGAATAGCCGCCACCTGGCTTCGCTCCCTCCGCGTTCAGCAAATCGGCCTTTTCTGGAGTATCACAAAGCATGTCGAACATATCCTGGCCAGTAATTGCCGAGGCATGCAGGACGAAGCAACCTCCCTCCAGCGCGTAGATCTGGCTGGCGGCGAGATTCACCTCATGGCCCAAAGCGTAGGCTTTGCCGCGATACAGCGTGAAAGATGGCCACGACGCTACGTGAACTTGCTCATTCATCGAGTACATGGCGTATTTCGACAACGGCTGAATGTGCTCGGCACAGCACAAGGCTCCGAGGCGTCCGACGCTGCTTTCGACAACGCGGAAATCAGACCCATCTCCTTCGCCGTATAGCGTACGTTCGACATGGGTCGGCTTGAGCTTTCGGCGCTTGAAGATGATCTTTCCCGCATCGCTGATGAAAACCTGACTTAAGTAAAGCGTTCCTCCGTCGATTTCGGAGAAACCCATCACAACATTGATTTTCACCTCGGCGGCGGCCGCACAGAGCTGCAGGATTTCGGGCCCATCAGCATGCAGCGAATTGGCATGATAGCGGGGTACAAACTGCGTTCCCCAAGCCGGCGTCCCGAGCCAAAGCCACCAAGGATAGCCTGGAATCCAGACCTCCGGGAACGCCAGCAACTTCGCCCCCGCTGCACCCGCCTCCTGGATGAAACCAATCGCCTTGGCAACGGAGGCTGGTGCATCCATGAATACCGGCGCGGCCTGAACGACTGCGACCTTGAATTTCGTGTCCTGCATGCGAGTTCTCCGAGCCAGGTTTTAGGTTGTAGGGAATGACGCGAATAGGTCCGGATCGGGCTCGGCCATGCGTCGGCGGATCCGGAACGGATCGAGGTGCCACTTTTCCGCAATGAGAGAAACCGCGCCGCCCGGAGCTGCCACCATGGTCAAGATCGCAAGCAGCCCGACCCCGATGAAGTACCAGGCGCCATAGCCCGCAAAGGTCTCGCGGAGCAGAAAATAGACGATCGTGCCGACGATCGGGCCCTCCAGCGTTCCGATGCCCCCGAGAACGGCGATGAAGATTGCCGCCGCGGTCCAGTTCAGCGAGAAAGAGGCATCCGGCGTGACCTGAAGCGTATTCATATAGGACACAGCGCCGGCAAGCCCCGAGATGACGGCGCACAGCACCCAGAGCGCGATCTTGGCGCGGGCCACCGGAACGCCACTCGCCAACGCGGCGGGCTCCGAGTCACGCACGCTCATCAACGCAAGTCCCAGCGAGCCGCGCAGCACTTGTCGGCTGACGACCAGCGACCCGACACCGACGAACAGCGCCGCCCAGTAGACTCCCGCGTTGCGCGTCCACCGATCGATGTCGCTCATCGCCTCCAGCGGCATGCCACCTCCGGCGCCAAGCCATGGCGAATTCAACGTCAGTATCCGCATCATCTCGGCAAGGACCCATGTGCCAACCGCGAAATAAGCACCGCTGAGACGGAACATCGGCCACGCCGAAACAACCGCGAAAACGGCCGCAAAGACGGCTGCCGCAGGCAGCAGCAAAAACGGGTTAAGGTGCAGCTGGTTCGAGAGCGCGAAGAGTGAATATGAGCCTACGCCGACGAAGACGTGCAGGCCGATGGCGACCAGGCCGCCATAGCCTGCGAGCAAATTCCAGGCGAGTGCGACCGCGAACATTGTGAAAGATTCAACGAGTAGCCGCTGAACGGCGAATGTCGATATCAAGGGAATCAAAACTGCGAACGTAGCGACAATGAGGAGCCCGGCCCCTGTTGAGATCCGCGTCAACATCGTCCTGGAGCTCGCACGCGACATGGTGACCACGGTCATGACGACGCCTTTCCGAACAACCCTTGGGGACGAGCGAGCAGAGCCACGAGGAATGCGAGATGACCGAAGAAGGGACCAAGGCCGGAGGCGATCTTCGCCCCGAAAAGCTGTGCGACGCCGATGACGAGTCCACCGAACAACGTCCCCCAGATATTGCCGAGCCCACCAAGCACCACCGCTTCAAACGAATAGAGCAGCCGTTCGGGCCCTGCCGCTGGCGAGAAGGGCGTCCTGAGCGCGTAGAGCACGGCTGCCACACCGATCACCGAAAAGATGACGCCCGTCACAATTCCGAACAAACGTCTATCGTTTACGCCGACCAACCTCGCGGTGCCGGGGTCATCCGATACGGCGCGCGCCTGACGCCCGAAATGCGTGTGGCCGACCAGCCAATGCGCCGCACCGAGCAGTGCGATGCTCGCGAGCGCAGAGACGAGGGGAAGAACTCCAATGGAAACGCCAAGAACGTTGAATCCGAGACCTGCGAGATCCCCGGCCTGCAAGCTTCGCGTATCCGCGGTGAAGATCTCCTGAAGGACGTTTTGCAAGACGATGGAGAGGCCGAACGTCAGAAGAAGCGGGGCCAAAGCATCCTTTCCGACGACACGGTTGAGAAGGACGATTTGAAGGATCCAACCGAGCGCGAACATCACCGGAATGACCACGAGCAACGCGGTCAAGGCACCGACGCCCGCTCCGCTCATGACGACACTGGTCAGATAGGCCCCGACGACGATCAGATCGCCATGGGCGATGTTGATCATGCGCATGACGCCGACGCTCAGACTGAGGCCAAGTCCGAACAGCGCGTAGAGCGCTCCCAGCATCAGCCCGTTCAACAACGTTTCAGCGGCGATTTGCATGATCAATCTCCGAAATACGCGGCCGATACGCGCGCGTAATCGGCCCTCTTCGAGATGCCCTCGAGCACGACGTTTCCCTTCAACATGCAGTAGTACCTGGACGACCTGGAGAGCGCGCGGCGCACGTTCTGCTCAACAAGAACCACGGCCATGCCCTCCTCGATGACCGTGCCGAGCAGCTCGTAGACCGTCTCAACCGCGACCGGCGAAAGGCCGAGCGATATCTCGTCGCAGAGAAGGAAGTCAGGATTCGTGACGAGCGCCCGGCCGACCGCCACGAGTTGCTGCTGACCGCCGGAAAGTGCCGTGGCGGGACGAGAGCGCAAGCTCTGGAGAGCCGGCAGTTCCCTATAGAGGCGATCTGGCGTCCATGGGCCTCGACGGCCGTTTTTCGCGGCGAGCAGCAAATTCTCGTCGACTGTCAGGCTCGGAAACAGCCGGCGACCCTCCGGCACCAGCGCAATTCCACGACTCATCTGATCGATTTCGGCGGAGCCGCCGACCGGCTTTCCATCGAGCAGCACGCTCGGAGCGGCAACCGGAACCGATCCCACAATCGCGCGCAGCAGGGTCGACTTGCCGGCGCCGTTCGCGCCGATCAGCGAAACGACCTCTCCGCGTTCGATTGAGAAGTTGATGCCGAACAAGGCCTGAAACATGCCGTAGTTGGCATCGAGTTGCTCAGTGCGCAGCATGGGACGCCTGCTCGTCGAGATCGGATCCGAGATACACGTCGCGAACTTCGCGGCTGCTCATGACTGCGCCTGGCGCCCCGTCGCCGAGCAATCTTCCCTCCGACAGCACAAGCAGGCGATCTGCGGACGAGACCAGCGCATGAACGAGATGTTCGATCCAGATCACGGTCACTCCGGCTCTATGGATCGCGGTCACGAGTTCGAGGAGTTCACCGACTTCGGCGTCCGTCAACCCACCCGCGACTTCGTCGAGCAGCAGCAATCGGGGTTGGGTGGCAAGTGCCCGGGACAGCTCAAGCCGCTTGCGCTGGAGCAAGGTCAGGCGGCCGGCTGGCGTGTCGCCGAGACGCTCAAGGCCGCAACGAACGAGAGCTTCGCGTGCTTTCTGCTCAGCTCGTTTGCCGTGCAGAGCTGCCCCGAAGGTGGCCGCCACGAGCGCGTTCTCGAACACGGTCATGCCCTGGAAGGGTTGCGGGATTTGGAACGTCCTGCCGACCCCGGCGCGGCAACGCGCGTCGGCGCCGAGTGCGGTGACGTCTTCCCCATCGAGATAAACCGCTCCGGAATCGCAGCGCAGGTTACCGGAGATCAGGCCGAACAGAGTGGTCTTACCCGCTCCGTTCGGCCCGATGACGCCGACGAATTCGCCTGCCCGGACCTTAAGCGTCAAGCCGGGAATCACGACCATGTCGCGATAGCGCTTGCTGACGTCCCGCAGTTCGAGCAATGCCGTCATTGCCGTCAGCTCTTCAGGAGTTCGAGTTTGCGCTCGGCCTTGATCTCGGGCGCCGTGCTGTTGCTCGTGATGTAGAGGTGCGGCTTTCCGCCATCCTCGACATGCCACTGCCCGCCGACCACCCGGATCTTCGAGACATTGGCGATTCCGCTTGCGCCGAAGTCGAGATTTCCGATGACTGTATCGGTCTTGAGCTTGCGGAGGCTCTCGACGACCTTGTTGGGGGATTTCGGATCGCCACTTGCCTTCAAGGCCTGTACGCCAGCCTCGAACAGGGCATGCGCGACGCCGATCGGCTGCGTCCACTCCCGCTTCGTGGCCGCCTGGTAGGCGGCAGCAAGCTCGGTCGCGGTTTGCCCGGTCAGGCTCGAGCGGAACGGGTAGCTCGGCAACCACCAGATTTCCGTGGACATACCCTCCGCGCGCGGACCCAGCGCCGCCACACCGCCCGGGAAGAGCAACGCCTTCGCGATTGTGCAAACCTTCGGCTTGAACCCCATCTGAGCCGATTGATTCAGGAAGGTCGCCCATTCGGGAGGATTGAACAGGCCGGTGACGATCTCCACGCCTTCCTTCTTGAAGGCCTGGATGTGGGTCGAGAAGTCGTCCGCTCCAACCGGGAAGCGTCCGACATCGATGATCTTGTAGCCGGCCTTGGCGAAGGCGCCCGGCATGCCGAGCTTCGCGTCGCCCATGGCATTGCCAGGAACGTCATTCGAGAAGACGGAGCCGACCACCTTGTTGGTGTCTGCGTCCTTCCAGATGTCGAGATAGACGGCCGCAATGTCCTCGATTCCCCAGAAGAAATGAAACACGTTCTTGAATCCCTTGGCCGGATCGCCCTTCATCGGGAACATCCACGCCTGCCACGGGCCCATCGTCGAAATGCAGGGAACGCCGTTGAGCTCGCACTGCTGCGATACGGCCGGACCGATCGAGACCTGCGCAAGCATCAGGTCGATGTTCTCCTTGTTGATGAGCTCGGCGGCGAGGTTGGACTGACGGTCCGGGCTGCTCTGATCGTCGCGCGCGATGATCTCGACCTCATATTTTGACCCTCCCACCGACAGCCCGCCGGCAAGCGACTTTCTGACCTGATCGAGAATGAAATCGTCGGCCTCGGCAAACGGCGCGAATGGCCCGGTCTTCGGGCTGATGTAACCGACGCGAATCTTCTTGTCCGCGGCAGCCCACGCACGGCCGGTCGAGCCGAGCGTCGCCCCCGCCGTCAGCGCCGCTGCGGTTTTTAGAAAGTCGCGGCGCGCGGGGTCGGCAATACCGGTCTCGGGGACAGGACTGGAGTTAATCTTCGAAACCATGAATGTTCTCCGATGCAAAGATGCTGACCGAATTGACGGGCCCACATTGGTCAGCTCTGTCGAAGGCGGCTTGGTTCGGACGGAACAGAAACTTGTCTGAGACGGCTGGACGAGATCCCCGCGTCAGCGGAAAACAATCCGGGCCAACCCGGGAAAATGGCATATTTCGTGCTTGATCGGTCCCGAAATTGAGCAATAAACTTCACGCTGGCGGATGATCCTGTTCAGTGATTGCCGCCGAAGGGGCACCCAAGAACCCCATCGTAACGGATCGAGGGGAATCAAGAGATGCTTCTGGAAGCCACAAAGGCTGCTTCGATGCAGCCGTGCTTCGCCTCGACGGCGAGCCTTCCGCCGCGAGAGCGCTTCGACTATTGGCACGACGTTGTAAGCCGCAACCTCGTCGACCTGGACTACCGGTTGGTTGGCGAAGCTCAATTCGATGCAAGCTTCCACTCCACACCGATCAATGGTCTCGACCTGTGCCGCATCAAGGCTTCTCCCCATGTGGCTCAGCGAAGCACCGAAGGCATCTCCCGCGCGGACCACTCGATGCTGGTCTTCAACTTCGTCCTGTCGGGCTCGCTGGTCGCCGAGCAGGATGGGCGCTTGGCGCACCTGAACCCCGGCGACGGCGCACTGTGTGACGCAACGCGACCATACAAGCTTTCCTCGCACGAGGCGTTCGAGCTTGCCTGCGTTCGGGTCCCCCGCGAGCAGTGCGTCGGCAGGATCCCGCACCTCAATCGTCTCTCGGCTTGCAATTTGGGTGACCGATCCGAGCTCGCGCCAATGGTCTTTGGCTATTTGTCACATCTCGTCGATCGTGCGCCCCATCTTACGAGCCGCGCAGCCGGCCTCAAGATATCGCAGAATTTCAAGGACCTTCTGCTTGCCCTACTGGCGGAATTGGCTGAGTCCTGCGCGCCCTCCCTTACCGAATATCGGAGCCTGGCTCTGATGAGGATCAAGGAGACGGTCGAGCGCAACGTTCACGATGCCGATCTGACACCGGCGACGATCGCAGCCGAGCTCAAGCTGTCGGCAAGATACATCAACCAGTTGCTCGAAGTCGAGGGGACCTCGTTGTCGCGCTACATATGGTCAAGGCGGCTCGATCGCTGCGCCGAACAACTGAAGGACCCGGCTTTGCGCGCGCGCGGCGTGTCACAGATCGCGATGGACAACGGGTTCAACGATCTCAGTCATTTCAGCAAGGCCTTCCGGATCAAGTTCGGAATGGCGCCGCGCGATTATCGAAACGGGCAGGAGATGCATTCCTGATATCCGAGCGCTGGGCCTCGCATCGTACCAGCCTCGTTGGGCCTCAGGTCACACCGTGAGGTGCGCGAGAATCTGCTGTCGATCGAGCTCGGACGCCGCCGCGCTCAACACGATTTCTCCGTGGTCCATGATCACGATCCGGTCGGCCACTCGGTCGACCAATGTCAGGTTTTGCTCGACGACTAGAAACGACGCCCCGGCTTCCTTCTGCGCGAGCATGAGTTCTGCCATGCGAACGACGTTCTCGAACTGAACCCCCTCGGTCGGCTCGTCGATGATCACCATCGCCGATCCCTCCGAGAGGCCCCGCACAAAGGACAGCAGCTTCTTCTCGCCGCCGGAGAGCGTTCCGGCGTGCTGGCCGCGGCGTTCGGAGAGTCGCGGAAAGGCACGAAAATAGGGATCGAACTCGTCGAGCCGGCGATCGGTGCGCATCAGAGTTAAGTTCTCCGCAACGGTGAGATCATCGAATACCACCCTCTCCTGCGGGCAGTAGGTCAACCCTAGCCTCAGGTTCTCCGACGGCCGCTTCCCTGTGATCTCAACACCTGCGAGCTGCACTGTCCCGCTCATCGGCTGCAGGAATCCGCACGCAAGCTTCGCAAGCGTCGATTTTCCAACGCCGTTGCGACCAAGCAGACACACCACCTCTCCCCGATCGATCGAAATACTGACGTCGCGGACGACTCGTCCCGACCCATACCCGCCAGAGATGTTCTGGATCTCGAAATAGCCGCCTGTCATCGGGAGCCTCCGACATAGACGGCGCGGACCTCCGGATTCCGCTGCACCTCCTCGACGCTGCCGTCCGCGAGAAAACGGCCTTCATGCAGCACGACCACGCGGTCAGCGAGGCGGCGCACGAGCTCCATGTCGTGCTCGATGATGATGATGCGCAGGTTCAGCTCGCCTCGCGCCCATTGGATTGCGTCGATCACTGCTGCGGTCTCTTCGTGCGACAGCCCCGCACAGGGTTCATCCAGCAGCAACATGCGCGGCTCGGTAATCAGGGCCATGGTGAGCTCGAGAATTTGACGCTCGCCGTGGGACAGAGCAGATGCCGACCTTGCTCCGTCATTCAGGAACTGGAAGCGCCTTCGCATCTCCTCGAGCAGCGGCGAGGTCCATCCAAACAGACCGAGCCGAAGCAGGTCGAACCCGTGCCAACGTCCGGCCCAAAGCGCGACAGCCAGGTTTTCGTCGATCGTCAACGTCGGAAACACTGACGGTGCCTGGAATTTACGGGCCACTCCCTTGTTTGCAACGATCGCCGGCTCTGGCCGAAGCACGTCCGCTCCATCAATGACAATCCTGCCGCCTCGCCTCGGCAGCATGCCCGTCATGACGTTGAGCGTCGAGGTCTTGCCGGCACCGTTCGGGCCGATAACGCAGAGCACGGCTTCCTCGCCGGTGCGCACCGACAGGCCATCCAGAATTGTCACATCCCCGACGCGCACACGTACATCCTCAAATGCCACAGAGAGCGACGTTGCAATGCGCGGCTTGCCGGGGGCTGCTGATCTGGCGCGCGTGCCCATTCTCGCGAATGAGAACCCTCGCAATGGCGCAAAGAGAGTCATGAGTCCGCCGGGAAGGCGAAGCACGACGACGATGAAGAACAACGCGATGCCAATCTCCCACCAGGGGAAGCGATCACGCAACTCGGCCGACAGAACCCCGACGACGACTGCGCCAATCACAGGCCCGAGCACGGTGGCACGACCACCGACAGCAGCAAAAATCACCAGGTCGCCGGAAAAGGCAAAGCCTGCAAGATCGGGCGTCACGAGGTTTTGTTGCGGAGCATAAAGAGCTCCCGCAAGGCCGGCGAGGCCGGACGCTGTCGCAAACGCAGCTGCCTTGATAACTGAAACGTCATAACCGAGAAAGGCGAGTCGCCGTTCGTTGTCGGCAGCTGCTCGCCACAAGACGCCAATTGGGGCGCGCAAGAGGTAGTCAACAGCGGCGATGCTCAGCCCCAAGACGATGGCAATGAGATAGTAGAGGTCGAGGAAGCCATCCAAGCCGGGAAGGCCTGGAATATTGCGAAGCCCATTGAATCCGCCGGTGACGCTACTCCATCCGTTCGCCACCTGAAATGCCGCCAGTGTCAACGCGAGCGTCATCAGCGAGAACGACGGGCCTTGCTCAAACCGGCCTCGGAACACCAGAGCGGCAAACCCAAAGGCAAGAACGGCGACGAGGACGCTGGCGGCGGGCAGCGCGAGATAGGCGATCGGCGACGAGCCAAAAGCGAGCAGCCCATGTGCCGTCAGGTAGGCGGCGATCGCGACAAACATTCCCTGCCCAAGCGGCAGAATCCCTGCCTGTCCCCAGGTCAGACCAACCCCCAAGGCGGCCAGGCCGTAGATGAAATAGAGCCCGAGCTGATAGGCCCAGAACTCACCCAGCAAGGGTGGAATGAGGATCAAGAACGCCAGTGTCAGGATGCTACGGACGAGGAAATAAGCCACGGGGTCGCTGCCAAAGGAAGAGGATGGAGATGAGGAGCATGGCGAGATAGGCCGAGGTCGGGCTGACGGCGGCAGACAAAACACTTTGCAGTCCACCGATGATGGTCGCGCCAGCGAATAGCCCGGCTACGGTTCCCATTCCGCCGACGACCAGCGCGAAGAATGAGTTCACGATGAAGGTCAGCCCCATGAATGGTTCGACCGGCGTCAGCGGCGCAACCAGGACGCCGGCAACACCTGCCAATGCCGTGCCCGTGATGAAGGTGTTTCGCGCCAGTTCACGCGTTCGGATGCCAACGGCCTCCGCGAGCACGGGATTGCCGACCATGGCTCGGATTCGAGCTCCGGTCGGAGCGCGCCGGTACCAGACAAACAGGCAGGCAAGCACCAATGCGGCGACGACCATCAGCACCAATCGGTACGCCGGATAGGACTCACCAAAGAGGCTCACTGAGCCGCCGATCGGAATCTCCACGCTGCGATAGCCCCGGCCGAACCCAAGCTCGACACACTTGCGAAGCAGCAGTCCCAGCCCCCAGGTTGCCAGCAGCGTCTCGAATGGTTCGTAGTGCAACGGCCTTATCAGGCATCGCTCCACGACAAGGCCGATAACCCCACAGACCAGCGCAGCGGCCGGTATCGCGAGCAAATATGGAAGCCCTGCCCTTTGCACCATATAGGCGGCATACGCGCCTATCATGATGAACTCGCCATGCGCGATGTTCAGGACATTCAACAAGCCCATCACGACGGCGAGGCCGAGGACCAACATCGCAAGGATCAGGGATTCGAACACGACGTTGAGCCCCTGCGTGAAGAGCAATGCCTCCATACCATCGACCTCGTCAGGTGCAGGACTGCTGTGTCGGGACGGCCGCAAAGGTGTCGATCACAGCGAACTTCGTTCCCTCGCAACGAGCCAGGAAGATGTTCTTCGAGGTGTGGCGGTGCGTCATGGTCATCGGCCCGCTCGGGGTGTTGAACTGCACGCCCTCGGCAGCCGCGGCGAAGTCCTTGGCGGCGAGCGAATTCGACTTGGTCGTCACAGCGGCCGCGAACACAAACGCATCGTAAAGGCCCTTGGATATGGTGCACTGCTGCGGCGCCTTGTCGCCATACTTCTTGGTCAGTTCGCCAATGAAGGCCTTGTTTTCCGGAAGATCGAGATCCGCGAAATAGCCGAGGCTCGAGTAGAGGTTCTTGCTGGCATCCTTCCCGATTCCGATCAGCGTATTCTCCTCGAGCAGGCAAGACAGGCGAAGGATATCATCGGACAGATTGAAGTCGGCGAAGGTGCGGTTGAAGTTGACATTGTCGCCGCCGACCAAGGTCTGCAGCACGATGGCAGGCTTTGCAGACTTGATCTTGGTCACCGTGTTCTCGAACTTGTTCGGCGCGCCAAGCGGGTAGTAATCCTCCGCGACGACGGTGCCGCCGAGATCAGCGATGTATTTCTTCGCCTTGTCATTGGTCGTGCGTGGCCAGACGTAGTCGTTGCCGACAAGGTAGAAAGTCTTGCCTTTGGCGAGTTCGACCATCTTCGGAAGCGTCTTCTGCAACTCCTGCTCGGGCACTTCGCCGAGAAAGTAGACGTTGGACGAGCAGTCGTCCCCCTCGAACAGAGGCGTGTAAACGTACGGGATCTTGCCTTTGACCACGTTCTCCACGCCCTGCCGAACAGCGCTGTCGTGCGAGCCGAAGATCATCTCGACCTTGTCGCTCAGCATCAACTTGACGGCGCTCTTGGCCACTTCGGCAGGCGAAGCTCCCGCGTCGGCGAAGATGATTTCGACTTGGCGTCCGAGAATTCCGCCTTTGGCATTGATGGTCGCGGCGCCCAGCTCTGCCGCTGCGCGTTGCGCAGGACCGAACAAGGCAGCCGGCCCGGAATCGGCGACAAGAACGCCGATCTTGAGCGCGTCCGCTGCGCGCGCAGGGCGAATGATCGCGGGCGCACCTATCGCAAGGGCTGCCGCACCGGCGGCACGGACGAGGTCGCGACGAGTCATCTTGATTGATGTAGGCACTTTTCCCTCCAATGATGGCATGACGATATGTGCAATCGGGTCAGGGCGTTGGCGTTGGCGGCGGCGGAAGCACCTTCTCCAGCGCGATAGCAAGCGAGAGCAGTTCTCGATCTCCACCGGCGGGAGCGTCGAATTCAAGACCGACCGGCAGACCAGCCGAGGTCAGGCCGACGGGGATGCTAATGCCAGGAAGGCCGGCATTGCTTCCGGGATCAGTGTTACGGATGACGGCTGCAAAGGTCGGAACGGCTCGGCCGTTGAGCATTACGCTATCGTCTTCGCCAATCAGTGGAGGCGGCAGCGGTGTCGTTGGAAAGACCACAGCATCGATTTGGTTTTCGGCAAAACATGCGCGATAGAGCGAGATCAGCTTCGGCCGATGGATTTCCATCGCCTCCCGATAAGCCTCTGCTGGAACTTCCGATGCGGGGTTCAGCAAAGGTGCGAGAACGGCTTTGACGTCGGGGCTGGCTATCTCTGCGACGATCTCGGCAAAGCGCGGAGCGATGCCTTCCTCTCTTAGATACGCATCGAGGTCACGTTTGACTTCATAAAGCGCCACCGTGAACGAAACGGCCTCGTTCGGTGCGGCAACCTCGCGCAGATCGACTTCGATCAAGGTGACGCCTGCGCGCTTGAGCACGTCGAGAGCCGCTTCGCAAATACTGGCGGTCTCCTGCTCCAGATCATCCCAGAAGAATGACCTGGGCACGCCAATCCGGAGATCCGATAGCCGCTTCACCGGGACAGGGCTGGCATCGCCCGTGACAGCAGCGTCGAGGGCTGCGAGGTCGGCGGCATGTCGCGCCAAGGGCCCCGCAGTGTCGCGCGTTGACGAGATCGGAACGATGCCCGCCTGCGGCCACCGCAACACCGTCGGCCGAAAACCCATCACGCTGCAGAATGCAGCGGGAACGCGGACCGATCCGCCGGTGTCGGAGCCGATGCTGGCCGGGACCAGCCGCGCTCCCACGGCCGCACCAGAGCCACCGCTCGAGCCTCCCGGTATGTGACGATCTCCGAAGGGATTCCTAATGGCTCCGAACGCCTGATTGTTCGAGCTTATGCCGAACGCCAACTCGTGCATCCCGGCTTTGCCGAAGGCAATCGCGCCGGCATCCTTCAGGGCTTTGACGACCGGAGCGTCCGCTTTCGGCCGGTGCGCGCGCAATGCGGGCGTGCCGGCCGTCGTAGGCAGACCGGCGGTATTGATGTTGTCCTTGAATGCGATCGGCACGCCATGGAGCGATCCAAGCGCCTGACCGGCCTGTCGCTGTTGATCGGCCCGCCGAGCCGCCGCCATGACCTGGTCGGCATCGAGCGTGACAAATGCGTTCAGCCCGCTGAATGTCCTCGCGCGCTCCAGCAGCGCCGAAGCAAGCGCCTCCGCGGTGATCTCGCCCGAGCGGATCGCGGCAGCGGCTTCCACCACGCCCATTTCGTGCAGATTTTTCATGGCCAGTCCCAGAAATTGCTTCCAGGACGCGATTGATAGGATGCCTCTGCACGCGGCGGTATCAACAGAAATGTGGAGCGTACGCGACCGCGCTGCAACATCAGCGCGCCGCGACCTCAATCTGAGGCGGTCGGGGACCGCTGCGGTTCAACTGATCGGCTTCTCGCGTGCCACCAGGGCTGCAAGTTCGGCACGGTTGGCGCAGCAGCGCTTCCGCATGGCGTTGTTGATATGTGTGCGAACGGTCGCAAAGCCGATGTTGAGCAACCGCGAGATATCTCGATCCGTGCAGCCCCTCGCGACCAGGCTCGCGACGTCGCTTTCGCGCGCGGTCAAGTCCTCGTACCTGTGCATGCCTCGCAACATCGCGCCGCGCAGGAATGGCTCGAGACCGGTAAGAAGATCGATCTCGCGACTTTCGAAATCCGGGCGTCCCGCCGCGCGCCAAATCCGGAAGTCACCGAGATCGCGGTCGCCGTCGAAGACATACATGTTGATGCCGTGATGCAGGCCATCTCGCGCCAGGAAGTCGTTGTAGAACTCGGTACGGATCATATCGCGGCGAGGTAATACTTCTTCAACGAACGAGGCGCGACGGCGCTGGCGAAGCTGCGCGGTCATGGGATCGCGAAACTGAAACCAGTCGTCGTAGCGCTTCAGATTCTGCGGATCCATGTTGAGCGAGACGCCGTGTTGGAAATTCGCGCTTTCTGACCGCCAGACATACGATGCGACGAAGTCGGCGCGCAGCAGCCGCAGCAGATCCGGAAGGATCGACTGTCTCAGGTCGGCGCTCGGATCCATGCGCTGAAGTCGCACGACGATGTCACCGAATAGCCTCAGGTCTTGCGAAACAATGTCGCGGACGCGGTTCATCGATCTTTCCCTCCTCCCGCCGACCGAAGCAATTTTCTTGCCATCATAGGCGGAGGCGGTGGCACCGATAAAGGGGGTTTATTCAGGACAGCCCACCTGACCCGGCGTGCACTCCAAGCTCGAAGCTACCCGCCTTCCAACAACAGGACAGGCATCTAAACCGTTGCACCCAAGCCTCTTTGGCTGTTGTCGTAACTAGTTCGGGGTGTACTCAAGCATCCCCATGGCCGAACTTGCGGTCAGCGTTTGCGGCTTCCCGCCGACGTCAGCCGTCTCAACTCGTCCAGCAGCTTCACTGCCGGAACGGCCAGGAGACCCCGGCGGCGGCGAAACGCCACCAGCCTTCGCCTCCCATCGACCCCGGCGATCGAAAGGGGAGCAATGAGACCGGCGCGCCGCTCCGGCTCGAACATCGGCTCCGCCATCCAGCTGAGAAACCCGGAATCGACGACAAGGCTCTTGAGCACCGTGATCGAGCGTGTTCTGACGATCACATCTGGCATGCCGAGGCCTTGCTCGGCGAACACACGCTCGACGTGCTGATGCGGTCCGGTGCCGGGTGGCGGGATCGTCCATTTCTCGTGAAGCGTATCGGCGAGCGTCAATTTTCGACGACGCCTGAGAGGGTGCCCGGACGAAACGATCACGTGGCTCGTGTCCTCCCAGCAGCAATCACGGATTGCAACGATTTCGTCCGTGTCCGGCGCTTCCGCGCCCAAGGCAAGATCGATCTCGTGCTTCGACAAACTCGCTGCCAACAAGTCCCAGACGCCTTCAAATACTTCGAAATGAAGTCCGGGCCATTTGGTCAAGGTGCGCTTGATCGCGGGCGGCAGGATCGAACTCGCGATGCTCGCCACCGCCCCTACTCGAACGGTCCCCTTCGCCGCTCCGCGTAGCGCCTGAATTTCCTCCAGCGCTTGCGTGGCCTCGACATGCAGCGACGTCGCGTGCGGTAAGAAGGCCCTTCCGATATCTGTCAGTTGCATGCCTTTGGAGTGGCGCTCGAACAGTTCGGCGCCAAGTTGCTGCTCCAGCCGTTTGATTGCCCGGCTCAGCGCGGGCTGTGTCATGTTCAACAGGACAGCCGCCCGGCCAAGACTCCCCGCCTTGACGATCGTGGTGAAGGTCGTCAGCTGTTCGATGCTCAGGGCCATAACCAAGTGTAATGGCTTTTCCCCTTTTTTTCAATTCTTTGCAACGGCGTCCCTCCCCTAGTGTCCGAACGACAAAAAGACCGGGATGGGAACGGATATGGCCACAGGGACGGATACGTTCGAGCAAAGACGCGTGACCGCGCCGACTGTGCGCGATGTCGTCGTCGATCTGCTGCGTCGTCTCAACATGACGTCCGTCTTCGCCAACCCAGGATCGACGGAATTGCCGTTGTTCCGGCACTTCCCCGACGATTTCCGCTACGTTCTCGGACTTCAGGAGGCCGTTGTGGTCGGCATGGCCGACGGCTTTGCGCAGGCAACGCGCAACGCCGCCTTCGTCAACCTGCATTCGGCGGCCGGCGTCGGCAACGCCATGGGCAACATCTTCACCGCGTTCAAGAACCGGACGCCTCTCGTCATCACGGCCGGCCAGCAGGCCCGCTCTATCCTGCCTTTCGATCCGTTTCTCGCCTCCCGCGAGGCCACCGAGCTTCCGAAGCCCTATGTGAAATGGAGCATCGAACCGGCACGTGCCGAGGACGTGCCGCATGCCATTGCGCGGGCCTACTACATCGCGATGACGCAACCTTGCGGGCCCGTCCTGGTCTCGGTGCCCGTGGACGACTGGGATCGTCCCGCCGAGTATCTGCCGCCACGCACGGTCAGCCAGCAGGTCCGCCCCGATCCAGCCATTCTCGACCAGATCGGAAGTGCCCTCGATCGTTCGAAGCGGCCGGCTTTCGTCGTCGGAGCGGCTGTTGATCGCGACGGGGCCTTCAACGAGGTCCGGCAGCTCGCCGAAGCGCACAATGCGCGAGTCTTCACTGCGCCGATGTCCGGCCGCTGCAGCTTCCCCGAGGACCACCGACTGTTCGCGGGATTCCTGCCGGCAATCCGCGAGAAGATCGTCCACCTGCTCGAGGGACACGATCTCGTCTTCGCGATCGGCGCGCCGGCGTTCTCGTATCATGTCGAGGGATTTGGTCCGCATCTGCCTGACGGAGCCGAGCTCTTCCAGCTGACCGACGATCCCCAGACCGCGGCATGGACGCCGGACGGAATGGCCGCGATCGGCAGCGTGCGGCTCGGCCTCCTGGATCTTCTAGCACGTGCGACGCCGCCGACACGCTCCACTCCTCCTGCTCGCACCATCGCGCGGCGAGTGGAGCCGACGGCGCCGCTCTCAACGGCCTTCGTGATGCAAACCATTGCTGACATGAAGCCCACCGCCGGGATCATCGTCGAGGAAGCGCCGGGCGCCAGGCCAGTGATGCAGGCGCACTTGCCCATCACGCAGAGCGAAGCCTTCTACACCATGGACAGCGGCGGCCTCGGTTACGGCATGCCGGCGGCTGTCGGCGTGGCCCTCGGCAAGCCCGGCCGCCGTGTGATTGCTCTGATGGGCGATGGCTCAAGCCTCTACTCGATCCAGGCCATCTGGAGCGCCGCACAACTTGTTCTGCCTGTCACCTTCGTCATCCTCAAGAACGGGCGCTACGCCGCGCTACAGGACTTCGCACCTGTGTTCGGCTTCGGCTCGCAAGAGCACGTCCAAGGCACCGATCTCCCCGGCCTCGATTTCGTCTCGATCGCGAGGGGCCTGGGCTGCTCCGCAATTCATGTCGAGAATGCCAAGGGCCTCCATGACGCTTTGGCCAAGGCATTTTCGTCCGGGCGACCGACACTGATCGAAGTCGAGGTCGAGGACAGAGACCTGCACCGATAAGCAGAGCCGACTTGTACAGATAAAACAGAACCCAGGGAGTAGAGATGAATACGATTTCGATGTTGATCGGCGGCGAACAGCGAGCTGCCACCGGTAACGCCACGTTCGAGCGCCTCAATCCGCTCGATGGCCAGATTGCAACGCGAGCGCCAGCAGCGACACCGCAGGATGCGATTGCGGCCGTGGAAGCTGCAGCCGCAGCCTTCCCGAGTTGGTCTGCAACGGGCCCCTCGGAACGTCGCGCCCTTCTGACCCGAGCCGCGCATGCGCTGGAAGCGAAGGCCCCGTCATTCGCCGCCTCGATCGCTGCCGAAACCGGCGGCTCGGGGATCTGGGCCGGGTTCAACGTCCATCTCGCGGCCGGCATGCTGCTCGAAGCCGCCGCGATGACGACGCAGATCAGCGGCGAGATCATTCCCTCCGACGTACCCGGCAGCCTTGCAATGGCAGTGCGGCAACCAGCCGGGGTGGTCCTGGGCATGGCGCCCTGGAATGCGCCTGTGATCCTCGGCGTGCGAGCGATCGCGCTTCCGCTGGCTTGCGGAAACACCGTCGTTTTGAAGGGATCGGAGCTGTGCCCCGCAACCCACGGGCTGATCGTCGAGGCGTTCAAGGAAGCCGGCTTTCCCAAGGGCGTCGTCAACTACGTCACCAACGCTCCGTCGGACGCAGGACCTGTCGTCGAAGCGATGATCGCGCATCCCGCCGTCCGCCGGGTCAATTTCACAGGATCGACCCGCGTCGGAAAGATCATCGCTGCCACTTGCGCCAAGTATCTCAAGCCGGCCGTCCTCGAACTCGGAGGCAAGGCGCCACTCGTTGTTCTTGATGATGCCGACATCGGCGCCGCCGTGAACGCAGCCACGTTTGGTGCCTTTGCCAACTCGGGACAGATCTGCATGTCGACCGAGCGGATCATTGTTGACGAGGCCATCGCCAACGAATTCGTGCGTCGCCTTGCCGACAAGGCATCCAATCTGCCGCTTGGCGACCCGCGAAAGGGCCCCGTCGTCCTCGGCTCCGTCGTCGACATGACCACCGTCAAGCGCTGCAACGACCTCATCGATGACGCACTCGCGAAAGGCGCGAAACTGCTTTGCGGTGGAAAGGCTGAATCCACACTGATGCCGGCCACACTGATCGACGGTGTCACATCGAATATGAAGATCTACAGCGAGGAGTCCTTCGGACCGATCAAGCCCATCGTTCGGGTCAAGGGCGAGGACGCAGCGATCGCCTGCGCAAACGACAATGCCTACGGCTTGTCGTCTGCCGTGTTCACCAGGGATACGTCGCGAGGCATGCGCGTCGCCTCGCGCATCCAATCCGGCATCTGCCACATCAATGGTCCCACCGTACACGACGAGGCCCAGATGCCGTTCGGTGGGGTCAAGGACAGCGGATACGGGCGGTTTGGCGGCAAGTCTGGAATTGCGGAATTCACGGACACCCGCTGGATGACCATTCAGACAAGCGAACGACACTATCCGTTCTGATCGGGCGCGAGCCCGATCTCAACCCCAATGAAGTGACGTCGCCCTTCCGCCATTGCCGGGGAGGGCACGGGGAAGCTCGTCCAGAAGGGAGCGCAGGATGTCAGATCAGCAGCAACAGCGCCATGGGATCGCCATTTTCGGCTGTCCCGCGAACGGACCCTTGTTCGGCGGTCCTCATTTCGAAGGCCTATCGAACGTCAACTTGATCCGACACATCGATGCAAAACAACAGGGAGGGAAGTTGTGACAGAGTCGTACCCCATAGGCCCCTTGTCCACTCCGCACATCGCGGCAACCTCCAGCCCAACTCGCCATCCCAGTGAGGTGAACAGCAGCCGCGACAGCGCAGCCTCCCTGGACATCGGGCAGCTCCTTGATAATGGCCCCTGGACTGTCCTGCAGAAAATCGTCGTCTTCATCGCCGCGCTATCGATCATCATGGACGGGTTTGATGGACAGCTGATCGGCTTCGCTGTGCCAGTTCTGATCAAGGAATGGGGTGTTACGCGCGGCGACTTTGCTCCTGCCCTTGCCGCCGGCTTGGTCGGAATGGGAATAGGGAGCGCCTTCACCGGCCTCCTGGCTGACCGGTTCGGACGACGCGGCGCCGTGATCGTTAGTGTGATGGTCTTCGGGCTGGCAACCTTCTGCATCGGCTTCGCGGCCAACCTGTGGCACATCGGCGCGCTGCGATTCATAGCAGGACTCGGCATTGGCGGAGCGTTGCCGAGCTCCACCACTGTTGCAGCGGAATTCACGCCCGCACGGCGGCGGACGCTCGCCATTACCGCGACCATCGTCTGTGTCCCGCTTGGAGGCATGCTCGCCGGCCTGTTCGCTGGCCTGGTCCTGCCGAATTTCGGTTGGAGGGCCCTGTTCTTCCTTGGCGGAGCTCTGGCCGTGCTCCTGAGCTTCCTTCTGCTCTTCATCCTCCCGGAAACGCCCCGTTTTCTCGTGCGCCGGCCCGCGCGTTGGGCCGAGCTGCGCCGGCTCGTCGGGCGCATATCGCGACCGGTCGCAGCCGATATAGTCTTCACAGATTTGAGCGAGCAAAGAATCGAGAAACGCGAGGGTTTTCTTGCATTGTTCGAGAAGGGTCGGGCTCGCGACACGATCGCGCTCTGGTGCGCCTTTTTTCTCAACCTGCTTGCCGTCTATAGCGCCTTCACGTGGTTGCCGACGATGCTGACGTCCGAAGGGCTGGACGTCGCGATCGCGGGGTCCGGCTTGACCGCCTACAACTTCGGAGGCGTGCTCGGCGCATTGACCTGCGCCGTAGCCATCACCCGGTACGGCTCCCGTTGGCCGCTCCTGCTGTGCAGCTTCCTCGGCGCCGCCACCGCGCTTTACCTGACCCGCGTGAACATCGCGCTGGAAGCAAGCATGCTGATAGCAGGGTTCGGTGTGCAGGGCTTCTTCGCCAATGCGGTGCAGTCGACCATGTATGCCGTGTGCGCGTATGTCTACCCGACCTCGGTGCGGGCGACGGGCACGGCCTCCGCCCTCGCTTTTGGCCGGCTTGGAGCCATCCTCAGTGCCTTTGCCGGTGCAACGGTGATCACGGTCGGCGGAAAGGATGGCTATCTCCTGATGCTGGGCGTTGCCATGATGGGTCTCACCCTCTCACTCGCTGTCGTTGGTCGCCATATCCCCGCGCGCAAAACGTGACGAGAGGTCGTTACAGCCGCTCGACACATTCGAAAGATTGCGAGAGGAACACTCAATGCGAACACAAGTAGGTATAGTCGGAGCGGGTCCCGCGGGATTGCTGCTCTCTCAGATGCTGTATCTAAGCGGCATCGACTCGATCATCATCGAAAGCCGGTCGCAGGCAGAGATCGAGCAGACGATCCGGGCCGGCGTTCTCGAGCAGTCGACCGTAGATCTGATGACCGAGATCGGTGCCGGAGATCGCATGAAGCACGAGGGTTTCGTCCATGGCGGTTTTGAGCTGCGTTTCGCCGGCCGCGGGCATCGGATCGATCTTCAGAGCCTGTCGAATGGCCGCACGATCACCGTATATCCGCAGCACGAAGTCTTGAAAGACCTGATCGCGCTTCGCTTGCGTACGGGCGGCCAGATTCATTTTGAGGCCAAAGCAACCAGTATCGACGGCCTCACCTCCGACCGGCCCGCCATCCGATTCGCCACCAAGCATGGCGAGACGCGCGAACTGTCCTGCGACTTCGTCGCCGGATGTGACGGCGGCTACGGTGCAAGTCGCGTCGCAATACCAGAACACTCGGTCCGCCGCGACTACTTCCGGGTCTATCCTTTCGGCTGGTTCGGGATTCTGGCCAAGGCGCCTCCATCTTCTGAAGAGTTGATCTACACTCACCACGAACGCGGGTTTGCGCTGATCTCAACGAGATCTGCGGACGTGCAGCGCATGTATTTCCAATGCGACCCCACCGACAGCGTCGATAACTGGTCCGATGATCGAATCTGGAATGAGCTGCAGGCCCGGGTGGGTGGCGATGGGTTCGAGCTCAAGATGGGTGCGATCTTTCAAAAGGGGATCATCCCCCTCCGCTCGTTCGTCTGCGAACCGATGCAGCATGGACGATTATTCCTTGCCGGTGACGCAGCGCATTCCGTCCCCCCAACCGGCGCCAAGGGCTTGAACCTGGCCGCGGCCGACGTGCACGTACTCGCCGGGGCGTTGGCCTCGTATTACGCCAAACGATCGACCGATCTTTTGGATGCCTATTCGCGCACCGCGCTTCGCCGCGTGTGGCGCGCCCAGCACTTCTCATGGTGGATGACGTCGATGCTCCATCGATTCCATGAGGGCACCGAATTCGACCTGAAGCGCCAACTCGCAGAGCTTGAGCTCGTGGCCTCGTCCAGGGCGGCCGCGACAACTCTCGCCGAAAACTACGTAGGCCTGCCATTCGCGTGACGGCTCCGATCGCCACGACTAGCAATCGAGCGAAATTCGGCGAATCGTTAGCACTGGCCGGCGTCCGCCCCTTCAAGATGCGGACCGTTTGGGCTCGCTCGTGGCGCCTGTTGATCTGGTTCGGCCTCGGAGCTACTCCTTCCCGTCGGCTGGACGACCAACAATTTCGATCAAACGGGGCAAGGCTATTGCAATTGGCGAACAAGCCGCTTCAACCGCTGCCGTCAGCAGCACAATCGCGGAAAATCGTTTGGCGTACAAAATCGCAGGATTGGTAGCGGAGGAGCGCTACCGCTTTTCCCCACACCTGCCGAACCTACGATATCTTACCCAATCCTTGGCATGAGGTAGTTGTTTGGCCACTGACCGAGCCCACTTTACGCTCTCAAAGACGAGTTTCGAAGACCAGGAAGATCGGATCGCACGAAAGCGAGCGACGTGCATCTTCTCCGCGGCTGCCGGATCCCCGGCACCTAGCAGCGCAATGCACGTAGCGCGCTGTTAGATTGGGTGTTTGGTGAGGAACGCGAGAACGAGATCCGCGATCTCATCGCTCTTCTCGTCGAGCGCGAAATGGCCGGCGTCGAGCAAATGTATTTCAGCGTCCGGCAGATCGCGCCTGTATGCCTCTGCCCCGGGAGCGATGAACGAGGGATCGTTCCGTCCCCAGACCACCAAGGTCGGCAGCTTATGCTCCCACAACCATGCTTGCCATGCAGGATATGAGGCGACATTCGTCCGGTAGTCGTAGAGCAGATCTTCCTGGATTTCGCGTTGGCCGACGCGCGACAGGTGGGCGTACTCGTCGGTCCAGGTATCCGGGTTGTAACGGTCGGGATGCGAAGTGCCAAGCGTATGACGCTGTTCGGTCGCGGCCCGCGATACAAACGTGTCGAACACGTCAGGATGCGCCTTCGGATCGGCCCAATACTGCGCGATGGTGGTCCACTTGGCGCCCAGGCCTTCCTTATAGGCGTTGGCATTCTGGATGATCAGAGCGTGCACCCGCTCCGGATGCGCCAGCAGCATGCGGAAACCAACGGGCCCGCCATAGTCATGAAGGTAGAAGGCGCATTTGCTGATTTTGAGCTGATCGAGCAAGTCATCCATCGTCATCGCCAGATGGTCGAAGGTGTATGCATAGGACGATGGCGGTGGGGCCTCGCTCTGACCGAATCCCGGAAAGTCCGGTGCCACCAGATGATAACGGGTGGCAAGCAAGGGAATGAGCGTATCGAACTCGCGTGAGGAGGACGGAAACCCGTGCAACAGCACGATCGTTGGCGCATCTTTCGGACCGGCCTCGCGGTAGAAGATGCCGACGCCATCAACGGTCACGCGGTGGTAGGTTGTCGTGGCAGATGTAGATTCCATAGGAGTGGCCTCCACAGCATGGCCAACGATCCACGCGGCCGCAGCCGCCGCGAGAACTAGAGTTTTCATCATCCTAATCCTTCCTCGCCGATTCGCTTTCATTCGATCGGTGGCATGTGGCTACGAACTGATCTGCGCGCCGTCGCTGCTACTGGCGTGCCGCTGTTGCATGGCTCGATCGATCAGCAGAGTATCCGTATACATGTCAAAGCGAGCGAGTTTGCCGTCAACAACGCGCCATACGTGGGCGAACGGTGCGCGCATAGCCCCGCCCGTCGCCTTATTGACCCCGGAATAGGCTCCGAGGCTGACGACGCGATCCCCTTCGACGATGAAGTCGTCAGCAACGGCCGCGAAATTGTCCCAGTCGCGCACCAGCGGGACCAGCAGCTTATCGAGAACTTCCTGCGGTTGGCGCCAAGTGCCGCTGTAATAGGGAAATCCCTCGGCCTCGGTCCAGTGCAGATTGGGATGTAACAGGCTTAAAACCGTAGCTGCATCGACCCGCGAAACGGCGTCGTAAAACGCCCGGACTGTTTGAACTGCTTGACTCATGAATCCTTACTCCATGTTTTGGTTGACGATGTGGATTAGGTCGAGGGAGAAAGCTCTATTGAGCGCGAGAGATTGGCGGTGGCGATGCGGGTTGTGGCGAACTCGGCAACGATCAGTGCGATGACAGCCAACCCAGCTCCTATGATTCCGAGGTTGTGCGCGCCGAGCACCTGGATTCCCACAGCACCGACAACGCCGGCCGCGGAGATCCCGAAGAAGGAGCCTGCCGTGTTGAGGCCCAGAAGCACCGGCGCGATCGACGGAGCGAGACCAACCAGCCGATGTTGCTGCGGCACTAGTAGCCCCCAACCGGCGGCGCCCCAGATTGCGATCGCGGGCACCGCGGTCCAAAGTTCTCTGCTGGTCCACGGCATCAGCGCGCTGTCGATCGCGAGCACAGTCAACATCGTCAGGATCACCTTGCGCGAGCCGATCCGGTCGATCAGGCGTCCGGAACCAAGGTTCGCGAACGTGCCAGCCGCGCCCCACAGCACAAGCAGCGCACCGAGCACGACGGCGCTTCCGTCGATCGCTTGGTCGAAAGCGACGGCGAAGTACGTATAGACGGTGAATATGCCGGTCAGACCAAGAAAAGTTGTCGCGAGCGTCAATCCGACACGCACATCAGCGAGGGGCGCGAGGCGCTTGCTCAACGAGACCGCCGGGGGCAGCGGCACGTCGGTCAGGAAGACCCACACGCCGAGGCCGGCAACGGTACCGAGAGCGGCCACGAAAGCCATGGTCCAGCGCCAGTCGCCGAGGCCGCCGATCACGGCCCCGGTCGGCGAGCCGAGCGCCGTGGACAGAGTGAGCCCGGCGACGACGACGGAAAGGGCAAAGCCTCGCCGCTCAGCAGGAACGAGCATCGCGGCCGATCCCGTGGCCGTGGGCGAGAACATCGCCGCGCCCAGGCCGGCGAAGGCTCGGGCCAACAGCGCGATCCCGAAACTCGGAGCCATCGCGGTTGCCAGGTTGGCGAGCACGAAGATGGCTACTCCTGAAAGAAGGAGGCGCTTGCGCGGTATCGCCGCTGCGATCGCGGCAATGATCGGCGAGAGCAAGGCGAAGGCGACCGAATACACAGTCGTCATTTGGCCTGCGGCTCCGATGCTCACATCGAAAGCACGCGTGATTTCCGGCAGCACGCCGGCAACGACATAGCTGTCGGTGCCGAGCGCAAACATTCCGATGGCCAATACCAAAAGGCGGCGGTCCATGATCATTCTCCCGATTTCGGTTTATCAGGCGCGAGCCGCAAGGAACCGAGCGACCGCCGCGGCGGCCTCGAAGCTGCCCTCAGGATCGGGGTTGAGAAGAGTTGGTTGGAAGCGGATCTCTTCGATCTCGGTGACGCCGGCCTGGTTCAGCCAGTCCCGCAGATAGGTCGAGTGATGATCGACGCCGAAGGCCGGAGACGGCATCGATGGGCCGAAGGCGCCGCTCGTCAGTGTCAGCACCGCCTTCTTGTTCTTCAGCAGTCCGAAGTAGCCCGCCTGGGGATCAAGGCCCCACAGGAGTCCAGGCTGATGAATCACGTCGATGTACTGCTTCAGGCGATAGGGGATCCCGCCATTCCACATCGGGACTGCGATGAGATAGAGGTCCGCCGAGATGAACCGGTTCGCCACTGCCGTGATCTCGTCCCAGGCGTTCTTCTGTCGGCCCTCGTGGATTTGACCCGCGATGACAGCCATCTTCGCGGCGACCTTGTCACCGTCGAAGTCGGGAAGTCTTTCCTGCGCGAGGTCGAGCGTGTCGACGACAAGACCTGGACGCCGCTCGCGCAGCGCAGCGACATAAACATCGGCGACGGCGCTGCTCTTGGAGGCGGTGCCGCGCGGAGAAGCTTTGATGTACAGCAATTTGCTCATGGTCGTGGTTCTGATTGGAGGGGATTTGATCGCGGATGGTCGACCGACGTCGACACGGGGCCGCTCAGGCGGCGTCGGAAACAGCTTCAGGAACGAAGACTGCCTTGATCTCGGCGGCGACCTGCCCTGCGTTTTCGTCGAGCACGAAGTGGCCGGCATCGAGCCAGACCAGCTTTGCGTCAGGCAGATCATTCAGGTAGGCGCGCGCCCCCGGCGGGATGAAAAATGGGTCGTGCTTGCCCCAGACGATCAGCGCCTTCGGCCGGTGCGCGCGGAAGGCCGCCTGCCATTCAGGATAAAGCGCGACGTTGGTCTTGTAGTTCTCGAGCAGATCGACCTGGTAGTCCTGGGTGCCCGAGCGATCGAGCAGTGCCTGATCGAGTATCCAGTTGTCGGGGTTGATCGCTTCGGGATCGCTCGCCCCGACCAGCCATTGAAATCTGGTACCTTCCAGTCTGACGAACTCGCGCGCGGCCTTTTCCGTTTCCGCCGTGCGGTTCTCCCAGAGCGGCAGCAGCACTTTTTTCGGCGCGTCTCCGACGCCTTCGATGTAGGCGTTGGCGTTCTGGATGATGAAGCCCCTCACCCGCTCGGGCGCTCGGGTGAACAGGCGGAAACCGATGGGCCCGCCGTAGTCCTGCATGTAGAGGATGTACGACTCGAGCTTCAATGCCTCGATCAGGCCCGCGACATGCGACGCGAGGTTGTCGAAGCTGTAGGTGAACGCATCCCGCGATGGCGCGTCCGAATGGCCGAAGCCAACGTAGTCAGGCGCAATCAGATGGAAGCGGTCGGAGAGTAGCGGCATCAGGTCGCGGAACATCTGACTGCTGGTCGGCAGGCCATGGAGCAGCAGGATTGTGGGAGCCGAAGGGTCGCCGGCCTCGCGGTAGAAGATCTTCCGGCCGTTCACGGTGGCGTTACGGTAGTGGGCGCGGATCGTGGTCATCGTCTCTCCTCGTCGGTTCGGACGCCGCGATGGTGTGTGGCGCCACCGACCGTTTATGCCCTTCCAAAACTCTGCGGCAGTCGCTAGGTTTGGGAGGAGACCTCTCGCTTTATGGAAGGGCCCTTGGATCGCCTGGAAGCCATGTCGGTGCTGCTCGCGGCGGCGGAGAGTGGCAGCCTCTCGAAGGCGAGCCGAGACCTCCGGCTTCCGCTGGCGACGGTCAGTCGCAAGGTCGCCGAGCTCGAGGCATACCTGAACGCAACCTTGCTGATCCGATCCGCAAAGGGGCTGGAGTTGACGCCAGCCGGCCGCTCCTATGTGAGCGCCGCGAAGGCGATCCTGGAGCAGGTGACCGAAGCCGAGCGCGCGGCCGCGGGCGAATACACCGAGCCGAAGGGAGATCTGGTCGTCACCGCGCCGATCATGTTCGGACGGTTGCATGTGCTGCCGATAGTGACGCGTTTCCTCGCCGCCTACCCCGACGTTGCCGTCGGACTGGTCATGACCGATCGGGTCGCGCATTTCCTGGATGATCAGGTCGACGTAGCGCTGCGCATCGGTCCTCTACCGGATTCGAGCCTGATCGCGACGCGATTGGGCACGGTACGACACGTGATTTGTGCAAGCCCCGACTATCTCGCCGCGAACGGTACACCTTCGACGCCCGACGACCTCGCGCGGCACAGCGTGATTTCGTTTCAGAGCGTGTCGGTGTTGAGCTCCTGGGACTTTGAGTCCGAAGGCGCCGAGATCACTGCTTCATTCCGCTCGCGTCTCAGTGTGAACACGATCGATGCCGCGATCGACGCGGGGCTCTCTGGGGCGGGCCTGGTACGCGCGGTGTCCTACCAGATCGTCGACCATGTCCGCAGCGGCCGGCTGAAGCTCGTCCTCGAATCCTTCGAACCGGCGCCACGCCCCGTGCATCTCGTCTACGACACGCAGAGCCGGTTGCCCCTGAAGCTGCGCGCCTTCGTCGATTTCGTGGTCCCGCGTCTGCGCGAGCGGGTGACAGACGCGGCCATTTAGAAACCCGTGCGCAGAACGCAATTCGCGCCGAGGCCTCTCGATCGCTACCGTCAGGAGCACAAAATCGCAGTGCATCGTGGTTTGGCGCAGGAAATCGTATGACGATCGGCACCGCAGATGCCGATATCGCCAAGCACCTGCAGATCGGCCTGAACGCGTCCGTCGCCAAGGTTCGCCGAGTGTTTACCTCCGCCGACGGGACCGTGATCTACCTGGCCGAGGCCGTCTAGCGAGGGGCTTCATCCGCCTCGAAATGGATCTAACGCCTTAAGCCGATCGCCAAGGAGCATCGGGGCATTTCTTGATCGACATCGGAGTCTGCGGCTTGCGCAGAACCTCCTCCTTCGCTTTGAGCATTTCCATTATCGACCAATCCTTGGTCTCCGAAACCAGCCGCTCACGCAGCGCACGGTGCTGCGACCAAGAGCAGAACACTCTGGACCCGACGTGGACCAAAGCGGTCCAACAATATGCCGACGGGGATCTGAGCCGCCGCGAAAACAAGGAAATAGACTGACGTAAGCAACCCGAGGTCGGCAGACCCAAGCCCCATATCTGAGCTGAGGCGACTGGCGATCAAAGCGTAGATCGATCGAAACAGATGCGAAAGAAAGTATCCAGCAGCAAACGGTAGAAATGCGCGCGCGACGTGACGCCATGCTCCTGAGATTTGCATGCTGGACCTTCTTGCTGCTCAACTAGTTCGAGCCGATAGCGCGTCCCGCTTTACTTCAGTTTGGCTAGATTGCCGCAATCGTGCGCTGATAGAAAAAGAAAGGCCGATGTGATTTGTACTTGGGCGTGCCCCCCTAGCCTCTACAGGTCCGACTCCGTCCGAAATCAGCTGTCAACCTGACACTGATTCGTGCAAGCTCAGACCAGAAACAGAAGTTTGGCACGTGAATCGAGGCGCCCCGCCGCGCGACGAAAGTCGCACGGCAGGTGGGGACGACCATCGATAGAGCTGATCTTCGTCCTAAACGATTTTGATCGACATGTCGGTTAAACCGTCAAGCTTGCACAGCAATACATCGCCTTTAACGACGGGCCCGACATTCTCCGGCGTACCGGAGTAGATGATATCACCAGCTTTGAGCTCGAATGCTTCCGACAGTTTTGCTATCTGCTCGGCAACAGACCAGATCATCTTGTCGAGATCGGAGTCTTGCCGAATCTTGCCATTGATCGTGAGTGAGATTGCGCCTTTGGTCAGATGACCGGTGCTTGTCACCGGATGGATCGGACCAACCACGGCTGAGTGATCAAAACTCTTGCCGATTTCCCATGGCTTTTTCTCAAACGCCATTCCACTCTGGAGATCGCGCCTCGTCATGTCGAGGCCAAGCGCGTATCGTCAGCAAGCGGCGCGACCGGCCCTATCAGGCGGGACAATCGAGGCACTGGATGAAGGTGAAGAACCGGACGCACCCGGCGATGACGCGGGTGATGGAGGCGTTTGCGTGATCCTTGACCTATTGACAGTCTTTTTTCTCGTCGCTGCTCTCGCTCTGCTCTGGCTGAACTCCCGAGAGCGACACCGAAGCAAAGTTGTCGTCAGTGGAAACGAGCACAGTGATGGCCCCGATCCGGCTGGACGTTGACGGACCAGTCGCCACCCGTCTCTCCCAGTTCCCACCACAACGCGACCGCCTGCGGATGCCACGCGGCGCCGCCGTTCTCCAGCGGATAGCTGCAATGTGAGCTGCACGAGGTGCTCGGCCTCGTATCAATGCTTCATCGAAAACTAGGTCGGGATTGCTGTCCCTCCCGTTCCTAATCATCGACCTGCAAAACTCCCATAGAAACCAAACGCCTATCCACCCCGTTGAACCATCATCCTTATGGGAGGATGAACAATGCGCATTTCAGCTCTGGTTACGATCCTGCTGCTGTCGTCCGGCCTCGCTTGCACTGCCGCAGTCGCACAACAATCGGAGAACTCTCCGGATAACCAGCCTCAAACCACTCCCGTCCAGCCAGAGCGCACGCCACAACAGTCAGACCAGGCTCGCGAGCGCGACCGTCAGAGCGCCGAAGATACCCGCGTTAAACCGGACTGGACGACGCAACAGCGCGAGCAAGATCGCATGGGCATGGACCGCATGCGCCAGCAACACATGGGACGCATGATGGAAGATATGGACCATCGCACGATGGGTCGAAATCAGCGGATGCATGATGAAGATATGGATCGTCACTCGCGCTACTACGATGACGATCGGCCCCATCGTCGCGTAAAGATCTGCTTCGAATACGATAACGGGGACGAGTTTTGCCGTTATCGCGACTAGGTCGCCTCATCTTCGGGAAGCGGACGTTGCCTCATATTGAGCGCTGGTCAGCAACGGGGCCAACAGCGGAAGTCACGATGGGCTGTAACTGAAAGAGGCCGCTAGCTGAGGCGGCCTTAATCGTCCCAAATGGGTTCGCGGCACTGGCACTGATGCAGCCGCAAGGTCTTGCCGCGAGGGTCAAGCATCAAAGGAAGTGCAGCGCATGTTGGGCATCTTGGCCGCTGCCAAGGCGCTTCGAGTTAGGAACCACGGTTCGATTGCCATGTTTTCCCGATGCCCTTTCCACAAGGGCAGACCCCAAGTCTGGACCCCAGCTCCATCGCCCCCAACAGTGAGCTGGGGTCTTTTTCGGGGTTCTTGAACCTTCGCATGGCGCCTTCGGACCCGCTGGTAATCAGGATCTCTTACAATTTCTTCGAGGGACTGAAGGGCCGCCGTCACGCTAGATGAATGAGGAGGCTTCGGTGAGTGAAGGAGAACTGAAGGCAAGCAGGTTTCTTGTTCGGATGGGAAGCGCCGGTTGGATGGTTTACGATCGCGAGCGAAAGGGTCCGGCCCTCGTTGGCACCGATTGGGCCGCCAATTTGACGAAGGAGCAGGCCGAACGCGCTTACAGCGCTCTCTGTCATTCAGCGTCAGCCATTCCTGCTCGCCAGCGTTCGTCGCGCGGCAGCTAGCCTTCGACAGAAATGGCTGGTTGATACTCTCAATCGCATTCTCGGAACGCAATACGAATTGGACGTGAAGAAGGCGGCCGACAAACCCGGTCTTAGGATGGTGTAAAGATCGACGGTAGGTCGGCTTCCAGCCCACCCGTAAATTTCTCAAGTGCAGGGCCCGCCGGTGATCCGATAGCGCTCAGCTATGCTGCCCTATGACCATACCGGGCGATCGCCAGCCTGCGAGAAATGCACCCGCGAAATGGTGACGCTGGAAGATTACGCGCAATTGCCGATCGGCCGGCGGTACGGGTCTACAAATGCCTTCCTTGCCAGCGGATTGTCTCGGCGCCTGTGCGGGAATAAGGCGAGGCCCGGAGTGCCTAGGAGCCCGGGCCTCATAACCTCAGCAGCCTGAACTGCAGGTTGTTCGGCTACGGGGCAAGGCTATTGAGAGCGGGGCAAGCCATGTTGATCTTGCGCAAGCATAGACGTCTCTGCACCGCTTCATTGGAGTAAGCAATTGCCGCCGCGCGGCGCCTCGTCGCGAGCTGGCTGTTGAACGCGAAAGAGCCAGAACTCAGATCGTTTGGAGCAAGATCATTCCGACGACGGTCACAAAGAAACCGATCGCCGTCACTGCGGCGAAGCACCGCTCTACGCTATCCATGAACGCAACCCCTACCAAGAACCCTACCAAGAAAATGTAGTCAGCTTTTTTCGTGATGTATTGCTATGCCAACCGCTGACTCGCTCGTACCCCGCGAGGAAGTTTGAGACCTCCTCCCCAGAACAGAACGCTCTGCAAAGAGTGAGAGCTAGCTGTGGCAGTCGAGGAGACTTTGGTACCGAAGGCGGTCATGCCGCCATACTGTGAGCCGATTGCGTGGTGTCCGCATCATCTCCGATTGCTGGGAGCGAGATGCCAGATGTGCACGAGTGATCGAGCAGCGCATCATTGGCTAAGTGCTCCCAGTACTCAGCTTCGGCGAGCAGTTTCCAGCTTCTATCGGGATGATGCGCGGCGGTCTGACGGCACAGCGAAGCCATCGCGCGCAGGCGACTCACAGTATCCATCTACTCCTCCCATTTATTTTTGTTTTTTCCACCCTATTTTCTATTTTTGCGTCGGAGTCATTATAGTTATAGCTCAGAACTAATTATACTTTCCGAAGCGCGATCGGCTTTCGTTGCGGTTTCAAATCACGCGTCAATCACAATGGGCGCAATCCAGTGCGTTCATTTGCGCTCAATTGTCGAAGCGCGCGAGGTCGGAGCGGTCGTCGAGCCATGCCGTATTTGCGCTGCAAAGGTCCGCCATGGCCGTAATTCTACGGAGATTGCGCACTCCCAGTATTCGGCGTCTACTTTCGATTGTTTTTATGACGATTAGCTTTTTGAGCGAGAAGTCATGAGCATTAAAGCCATGATGGCGACCATCCTCCACAATCAACTGACGTTGCGCGGCATACATTCCCTCACGCAAACTGACTACGAAGAGATCGTAGAACACTTGCTCGAACAGCTCAGAGAACTTGAGCTTAGCCTGGCCGCTCGCGAATTCGATGGCAGGCAAGAGCCGAAGTAACTTCATGGCGAAGGCCAAGGCGCCCACTTGGTTGGTCAGCTACGGCGACTCAATCCCTCGTGACAATGAAATACACATCTGCTCGTCCCTTAGCTGACCTGAGGCCGGCGCCCGAAAGCTGCTCGAGATCGCCAGCGGCATTCAACCCAGCAGGACGGACTCGTCTTCATCGAGCTGGTCAACACACTGTTCCGAAAGAGCGGCGGAAGCTGCGAGCAATTCCGTACGGCCGCGTCTCGATATCTCGACAACCCCGGTCAGCAAGGTTGCGTGATACATCCGCAAATAGAACAGCAAAGAAGCTCGATCGCTTTGCGCTGGCGCAAGATGGCTTGCTCAGCTTGCACACAGCGATGTCGGCGCGATTAAAAGGTTCTACGACGCCTGGCCTGTCGTCCACTCCCGGCTCAGACTGGCGAGTCCGGCTTCAATGGCCGCGATGTCACCTTCGATCTGTTCGATCGACCGTCTGCAATCGAAGCCAGTCATGGACTTGAGATCGACGGCCAGCCGACGCCTTTGCATTCTAAGGCTCTCCAGGGATTCGCGATCCCCCAACCGAGCGTAGCCATCAACGATCAATTCAATTGCACTGGACATGACGCACCTACTCGAAAACAAATTCGGAAAATAATGCCGTAGCGTAACGGCTGGGTGGCGAGTGGTCAAATAGGACGATTGGGGAAGTCCCAATTGGAGCCGCTGCCATAGGGGTAGCGCGCGTTAATCCCGGCGACGGGTAACATGGCACGCCCCGATCTTTGGCGCACTGGCGGCCCATCGCTGACACGTGGCGGTGGCGTCTAAGCGGATCGTCTGGCCGCGCGGCTTCGCCGCCCACCGGATGAGAGGCCTTGCCTCAGCATCACTCGCGAAACGGACGTTAAGGCACGTTGATCGGCGGCATGGGCGCGGTTGGAAGCGGCACAAAGCCATATTGATGCTGGCCGTGTGCCGCCAACATGATCGCAAAAGCCACAAAGAGAATCAAAAGCGCTCGCATAGTCTGCGATCAATCAGGGCATAGCGACCATTGCGGCAAGGGCTGCCTCGCCGTTGCCCGGACCACCTGAGGCTAGATAGAGCGCAGCAAGCGTGATGACTGCCAAGACACTATAGACCGCAATGAACCATCCGTCGTGGCTGCGTGGCACTGAGGACGAGGCATGAATATGCTGAGCGAATTCCATGACCTAGATCCCTTCGAAATTGGCGCAGTGGTGCGCTGATGATGTAAGTCGAGGTGGTTTTCCAAATTCTTGTTTAGTGGGGCGATCGAATGTCAGTTTGCAACGAGGCCTGATGCTGCTGCGTGCCACTGAACGACGTCTGATGAATTCCAATCGCGACTGCGCCGGCCAAGAATAAGCAGGCATAGAAAGTGAGCACACTCCTCGCCCAGCGCTTGTGGGTATTCGCATTTTCCGAAGTCTTCACGACAGGCTGATTCAATGAGAGGCCGTTGGCAATATGCGCTGAATCCTGACGAAAATAATCCATGAGCGTGGCTCCTGAGCATTTGGTTCGAATCAGCTCCGGCTTGCATGAAGATCTTCCATCACGATCAATTCAGGGGTGTTTCCCGGCTCTTGGAAAAGTGTTTCGCGAGAGGGTTTTTGGTTTCAGGCTGCCGTGGTCCACGAAGCAGCTTCACGGACGTGTAAGCCTGCCGGGGTGTTTTTGGTCATTAGTGCTGCCTCACCGCAGCGGGCTGGGCCAGCGATTCCTAGCCTGCCGAGCACACGGGTCAGGCTCTGGACAGAAGCGTGCGGCATTGGCGACGACTTGCTGCCATTGCCCAGCGCCGTTGGTACTCGGTGTCGAGCGAGACCTGCCACGCGATCAGGCCCGCGAATGTTTATTTTCTTCAGCATGCGTTCATTTTGAGATTTGCCTGCCGATGAAGGGCATTGCGGTTCCGAACGGCCCGACTGGCTTCATGAAGTAAAATACGACGGCTACCGCCTCCGCCTGGAGCGCGACGGCGATCGCGCGCGTCTGATCACGCGCGGCGGCTACAACTGGGCCAATCGCTATCCTTGGATCGTCGAGGCTGCGCGCAAGATGCGCCAGAAGCGCTTCGTGCTCGATGGTGAAGCGGTCGTGCTCGGCGTCGACGGCATCTCTGATTTCGATGCGCTGCACTCCCGCAAGCATGACCACGAGGTGCAGTTCTGCGCTTTCGATATTCTCGCCGAAAGTGCTCGACAGTTTTGTCGACAAGCCGGCGTCGCGCATGGAGATCGTCGGCCGCCCGGCGAAATCCCTGAGATGCAGCGCGAAGTGAAAGCCGCCATTCGATGCAGCGGAAGGACGCTCGTTTCCTATGGGATCGGTCGAGCGATTTGCCTTCTATGAACTCGCCAAGAAATCCTATTGCGTGATTCAGACCGGCGAACGGCGCTTCTATGGCTGCTTCATCTTCAAGAAGGGCGACATTTCGCCCGACGGCTGATCGAACTCTGGTGGCGCACGATACCTCCGGCACAAACTTGACGCCGGAAAAGCTGCCGCCGTCGGGAACCAACCTATTCGTGCCGCGAACGCCGTCGACGCTGCATGTCGTCACGGCTGATCATCCATCTTGCAGCGCGGCATCTTCGACGGCTGTCCGTCGACATCGTGGACGGCCTTATAGCTTGCTTGCTTTCGTTGACTTTGGAATGCGCCGTTGCATACTCGACGCGGCCTCGATGACCCATCACGACGACACCAAAGTCCGCGAGCGCAACGGCCTCGATGTGCTCCGGCGATTCAGACTTCACATCAAGAAAGTCAAAAGGGAGGGTATCGCGATGAAACAGCAAGATTACGATTGGCTTTCTACACTCCGTCCGAACCGGCGAACCGTGCTGAAGGGTGCGGCAAGCGCCGCGGCATTGGGGGCGAGCGGAGCGCTCGGCACGTTCTCGGAGATTGCGCTCGCACAAAACAATCTGCGCGCGCAGATCTCGCAAATTCCAGGCGTCGGCAAGGGCGCGCCGACCGATGCCGACTGGCAGAAGGTCGGCGAGCTCTGCCTCGGGCCGACCAAAGCGAGCATCAAGGAGGGCGAGTTCAAAGGCGTCGAGCTCTCCTTCATGGGACTGAACAATCAGAACCTGCACAACCTATTGTTCCGCGGCTTCCTCAAGCCATGGGAGGCCTATACAGGCGCGAAGATTTCCTGGATCGATCTCGCCCAGGCCGACTACAACCCGCGGCTCCAGCAGGCGATCGCGACCGGCACGGTCGACTTCGACATCCTGGAGATGGGCGCACCGTTCGAAGGCGATGTCTGCGGCAAGGGCCTGGCCTCAGAGATGCCGGACTGGGTCAAAAAGCAGATCGATATCGAAGACTATGTCGACTATCTGAAGCCCCCGGTCGGCACCTGGAACGGCAAGACCTATCGCGTCACCATCGACGGCGATTGCCACAACTTCAACTACCGCACCGACGTCTTCTCCGACCCTGCCCTCGCCAAGGCCTGGAAGGATGCCGGCAATGCGAGCGAATGGGGCGTGCCGAAGACCTGGCAGCAGGTCCAGGCGGTGACGAAATTCCTCAAGGGCCAGAAGTTCAAGGGCCAGAACGTCTACGGTTATCTCGATGCGCCCAAGCCCTGGGGCGGGTTCGGCTTCTATTTCCTCGGCAGCCGCGCCACGGCCTATGCCAAGCATCCGGACGACAAGGCCTGGCTGTTCGACATCGACACGATGAAGCCGCGCATCAACAATCCCGCGTGGGTGCGCGCCATCCAGGACGTGATCGACGCACTGCCGTCCGAGCCGGCCGATCAGCTCAACGCCGATCCGAACACCACCGGCTTCCAGCAATTCCTGGCCGGCATCGGCTCGATGATCCCCTGGTGGGGTGACATTGGCCAAGTGGCGAAAGCAAGCGACACATCGGTCATCGGCGACACTGTCGGCTTCGACATCCTGCCGGGCTCGGACGATGTCTATAATTCCAAGACCGGCAAGTGGGAGAAGCTCGCCAGCGGCCCGAACCACGCCCCGAACTGCGCCTATCTCGGTTGGGGCATCTATGTGATGGCGCGTGTCAATGGCGACGAGAAGAAGCACAATGCGGCCTGGAGCGCAGCCGCGCATCTCGGCGGCAAGGATCTGTCGTTCTGGACGGTGCTGTACCCGTCGGGCTTCCAGGTTCACCGAACCAGCCAGTCCAACATCGATGAATGGGTGGCGGCGGGCTACGATAGGAAGTACATCACGTCCTATCTGAACTCGCAGTTCAACTCGTATAACCACCCCAATCGGGCGGTCGAGCCGCGCATTCCCGGCATCTTCCAGTACTACAGCATCGCGGAAGACGAGCTGACGAAGATCTTCGCCGGCAAGGTCGACGCGCAGACCGGGGCGAACAACATCGCGGCCGCCTGGGAGAAGCTGACCGACCAGATCGGCCGGGAGCGGCAGATCGGGCTCTATAAGGCCTCGCTCGGCGCGTAGCGCGCCTACGCGAGATCATCTACCCTCGGCTGGCGCTCCGGCGCCAGCCGAAAACATTCCCGGTCATAGCCGGCACTGAATGCGACTCATCTCAATGCAGAATTTCGTATCCGTAAGCGATGACCTGCACCACAAGCCAGCGGCGAAGCGCGCGCCCCGCAGCAGGAAGGCCGCTGGCCGCGCGCTTGTTCTGCTGGCGTCGCTCGGCTTCGTGCTTGTCGTTCTTATTCAGGTGTTGCACACGACCGGCACGATTGGTGCCGGATTTTCCGATTGGCGTCCGATCCTCATCGCATATCTCGTCTGGGCCATTGCCTTTGGCGTCGGACAGGTTCTGACCCGTGGCGAGCGTGGCCAACGTGCGCTGTTCCTGCTGCCAGCGGTGTTCTTCACCGTCGCCGTCGTGATCTTCCCGACGATCTTCGGGATCTATATCGCCTCGCTCGACTGGAATCTCAGCTCGATCGAGGGCCCGCATTTCAGCGGCTTCGACAATCTCAGGGGCATGCTGAACGACACTTATTACTGGAATGCGCTCGGCAACATGGTCTTCTACACCGTCGCGGTGCTCGGAGAATACGCGATCGCATTCGGATTGGCACTGCTGCTCAGCGCCGAGATCCGCGCGCGAAAATTCTTCCGCGTGGTCTTCCTGCTGCCGATGATGCTAAGCCCCGTCGCGGTGAGCTGGATGATCGGCAAGTCGCTGCTAGAATATCGTTTCGGCCCGGCGGCCACGCTGGCGCGCTATCTGGGCTGGGACAACCCGGCATTCTTCGCCTCGCCCTGGTTGGCGCGGTTCAGCATCCAGGCGATGGACGCCTGGGTCTCGATCCCCTTCATCATGATCATCCTGCTCGCAGGCCTGCAAGCGATGCCGAAGGAGGTACAGGAAGCGGCCAAGGTCGACGGCGCGAATGGCTGGCAGTCGTTCTGGCACGTCACTTTCCCGATCATGCTGCCGGTCAGCATCACGGTCCTGATCATCCGCATCATCTTCAAGCTGAAGCTCGCCGACATCGTGATCAACGTGACGGCCGGCGGCCCCGGCGGTGCCACCGACACGGTGTCGAGCTTCATCTACCGCGTCTACCGCGACCGCTCCAACGTCGGATACGGCACGGCGCTCGCCATGGTCTATCTGCTCTTGATCATCGTGCTGCTGACGCTGATGTTGCGCCTGTCGAAGCGCTGGACTCAGAAGGTCATGTAGAGCAAAGGAGTTTGAGCGATTGTCCATGTCGAGCGTCGCATCGAAGCCGAACCGCAAACATCCGGCGGGACCGGGCGCCAGGCGCACGCTCGGCCGCATGCTGATCTACGCCGCATTGCTGCTCTGGACCTTCATCTGCCTGTTTCCGCTCTACTGGACCGTTACGACCTCGTTCAAATCGGCGGTCGATGTGACTCAGGCGCACCTGATCCCCTGGGTCGATTTTCAGCCGGACTGGAAAGGCTGGCGCTCGATCGGCCTGTCGCCCGATACGCTGTTCGGGACCTCGACCGCGCGTTCCGAGTTCATGAACCGCTTCGTCAACAGCATCATCACTTCGGTCGGCGCATCGCTGCTCGCGCTCGCCCTCGGATCGCTAGCCGCCTACGGCTTGAGCCGCTTTCGTTACAAATTTGCCTGGATGCGCAACGACGACATCCTGTTCTTCTTCATGTCGCAGCTGATCCTGCCGCCGGTCGTTCTCGCGCTGCCGTTCCTCGTGCTCTACAAGGCCCTGGCGCTGCTCGACACGACGTTTGGCCTGATCCTGCTCTACACGCTGACCGTGCTGCCGATTGTCATCTGGATCATGCGCGACCAGTTCAACGCGATTCCGATCGAGCTCGATGAGGCCGCCTTCGTGGATGGCCTGTCGACCTGGGGCGCGTTCCTGCGTATCATCCTGCCGCTCGCGGTGCCCGGCATGGCCGCCGCGTTCATCCTTTCGCTGGTGCTGTGCTGGAACGAATACTTCTTTGCAGCCCTCCTCACCAGCACCGACGCGAAGACGCTGCCGGTGATGGTGGCGAGCCAGACCGGCTCGCAAGGCATCAATTGGTGGTCGATGGCTGCGCTGTCGACGGCGGCGATCGCGCCGCTGGTCCTGGTCGGCATCTTCCTTGAGCGCTACATCGTCAGCGGCTTGACCACGGGAGCCGGAAAGTAGCCGGAGGGATCAAACTGAGTTCAACGCTCGAATTGAATCCTAATCGGGCAGCAGTGACGCACCGAGGCCATCTGCAGCCAGGATGACGATAGTCTCGGGGCGTCCAATTCGAAAAGCCCTACCTGAATGCGCTGGTCATGAAGAAAGCGCACCCCGACCTCATCTCCGTCTCGAGCACGCAGCTCTTCGAGACCGATGCCGCATTTAAAAGCCGGGGTGCTGCCGCCGACGGGCGGACATCATAAGCCCAGCAGGTTACGGCCGCCGTCGCGCCGCGCAACTTTTTGAACTCGCTCATCAGAGCGGCGCCAAATGTGCCGAGGTACGCGCCGTCATGCCGCTCGCGATGCCCTTGCGATCAATCACGATGACCGACTGGCCGCGTTTACAAAGCTCGTAGGCGGTCGAGAGCCCGGCGATGCCTGAGCCAACTACAGCTACATCGCAATGGGCCTCGCCTTTGAGCTCGCCCGCCCCGGCAGAATCTCCGTATTCATCCACAACGAGGTGCTGACCATCCCGAACTCCGCGCAATGAAGCAAAACGCCCGCTTGGAGCGGCAGTTCCTCCTGCGACGGGAAGCGGGCTCCGTGCACCTTTCGCAAACGGACAGCCAGCGTGGCGATCCAACCCGCGCGACCGGGCCGCGGCAACGGCGGCGAGGAACAAAGCCCGATCCGTGCCGTTCCATCGCTTTGAACGCGAGGAGACGCCATGGGACTATTCACGAAAGACATCAAGACAATGGATGATCTGCTGCTGCATGGCTTGCAGGACATCTATTATGCCGAGGAGCAGATCCTCAAAGCGTTGCCGAAAATGATCGACAAAGCCACCGACCGAGCTCTCGTCACCGGCCTCAAGAACCATCTCGAAGAGACGAACAAGCAGGTCGAACGTCTCGAAAAGGCCTTTGAAAAACTGGGCCAGTCACCGAGCGGCACGCAATGTCCTGCTATCGACGGCATCATCAAGGAAGCCGACGAGACGGCCGGCGAAATCGAAGACAAGGCGGTGCTGGATGCGGCGATCGTCGCCAACGCGCAGGCCGTCGAACATTACGAGATCTGCCGCTATGGCACGCTGATCGCCTGGGCGGAAGGGCTTGGCCACGACGATATCGTGCGCTTTCTGAACACGAACCTGAACGAAGAGAAGGCGGCGAACACCAAGCTCAACACGGTGGCGCTGCGTAAGGGCGTCAACAAGAAGGCCTCCAGCGCGGCCTGATCGCCACCTCCGGGCCTGCCGAATGATTTCGTCAGGCCCGCTTCCTTTCGATGCCCCAACGATAGGCGACTGTTGCCATGACCAATCTGACAAAACTGCCGAGCTGGGCCGACAAAGACAATGTCTTTGCGGTCGTCGAGACGCCGCGCGGCAGCTCGTGCAAGCTCGATTTCGATCCCAACCTCGGTGTCTTTGCCCTGGCGAAGTCGCTCATGGCGGGCCTGACCTATCCCTACGATTGGGGTTTCATTCCCTCGACAAAGGCCGATGACGGTGACCCGCTGGATGTGCTGATCCTGCATGATGCGCAGACCTATCCGGGAGTGGTGCTGCGCTGTCGCCCCGTTGGCATTCTCGAAGTCGAACAGAAGAAAAAGGGAAAGAAGGAGCGAAACGACCGCATTTTTGCGGTGCCCGACCGATCACCGCTCGAAACCAACCTCAAGGATATCCGCGATCTCCCCTCCCATGCGCGCGATGATCTCGAACAGTTTTTTCAAGCGACTAACGCCCTGGAGAACAAGGCGCTGAAATTCCTTGGTTGGCATGGGCCCGGCCGGGCGACCAAGACCATCAAAAGGCTGGCCTGCTGAATCGAACCAGAACTTCAGTGTCGTTCGCAGGCCAAGCACGGTTGTATTTTGAAGGAGCCTGCCGGGCACAGCGCTCGACGGGCTGGTGCCTGAGAGTGATGCTCGCGACCCTGCCGGCAATTGCCATAGGCATTTGCTCCTACAGAACAAATCACTTTCTGAACAAAAGCGACCCGAGATGATTTTCCGCTTCAGCAAATTGCATCCATCACCGCGCAGCCCAAGGCAACATCGGTGATTAGAACGCAGCGTCGCGCTCCCGCCCAACTCAAACCGGGGGCAACGTCATGATCAAGTCGTCGGCGTCGTTTCAAACAACACCTCAGCCTTTAAGCTCGCCTTACATCTGGGCACTAAAGATCATTGAGCAGGCCAGGCAGCTACACCCGGGCCGGAGCGTGACGCACTTTTAAAGAAGGCCAGACAAGTTAATGTAGCGGCACATCTGGACGATTGGGCACATTCTCCCGGCTCGCGGCCGCCGATGTATGCCGTTCGATGCACGGAACGAACCACGGGACCCGATGTATTCGCACCACGCTCTGACGGACGGCGCCGGTAGCTAAGACATCGAGCGCGCTCCTGCTTGCATAGTAAGGAAGCGCGACTTGTGGTCCACGACAACATATTTCGCGCGTGCACCAAGACGTGCTGCCGCGACCGATCTGATCTACTGCGGACTTCTCGGCCTAAGACCTTTCGGACCTTCAGACCTAAAGCCAGGTCTGCGGCCGATCTGATTGGTCGGAGGGACCCCGTTGGGTGCTATGCAGCGACGTCGAATGATGCAATCAAGGCACGCATGTCGTTTGCTAGATCGCAGTAGTGCTGACCCGCCCGAAGATAGAGCCCTCGGTTACTTTCATTCGCTCGCTTGGCGATCAATTCGCACTCGGCAGCAACCCCAGCCCCCGGACCGCACGCTGCATAGCCTGGATGTCCGCCCAATAGATGTTGATCGCGTCGATCTCCTCGACCTCGACAAACGCCACATACCAACTCTCAGCCTTTTCCTTGATCTCCTTCGCGAGTTCTTCACGAGCCGCGGCGTCAAGTTTTTTCAGGAGGACTGGCGATCCCTTCCGAGTGACCGCCGTCCCTTGGAACCATTATCGGGTGCGCATGTTCGTTCCGGGCATCCTCGGGAACCAGAGACGCAAATTGCCGGTTCAGTGTTTGCACGTCCCTTCCACAAGGTGGCCCCCCGCAAAAGCCGTGGGACGGACCGTCGCGCTGATTGCCTGGGCCGCACTATCACCACCTGCGCAGGCGGCCCTCACAGCCTCGCAGCTCGAACAGGTCACCCTCGCTCCTCGTCCGAGCGCACAGCTGCCCCTGCAGATTCGAATGAGCGACCTGAAGGAGCGCAGCGCATCGCTGCAGACCTGGCTTGGCGGCGTCCCGACCGTGTGGATCCTGGCCGACTACACCTGCGAGACGCTGTGCGGGCCGGCGATCTCGATCGTGTCGAACGCGCTGGCCGATACGGGCCTCAGCGCCGGCAAGGATTTTCGGCTCATCGTTGTCAGCTTCGATCCCAGGGATACGGCGGCTCAGGCGCTGGCGATGATGAATGCGCAGCTCACTCCCAGCAACGGGCTCGCCGAGCACAGCGTGTTTCTCCGGGCGACTGCGCCTGATATCAGTACGTTGACCGGCGCGTTCGGTGTGCAGCCCGTTTACGATCGCGAGCATGACCAATTCGCCCATCCTGCTGCAGCCTTTGTGGTAACGCCGGGTGGTCGGATTTCGCGCGCGCTCTCAGCCTTGGCCGTCGATAACACCAATCTGCGTCTCGCTGTGGTGGAGGCCGGCCGAGGACACGTCGGCGGCTGGACCGACCAGGTCCATCTGCTCTGCTACGGCTTCGATCCCGCGAGCGGCACTTACACGCTCGCCGCGCGGCGGCTGCTGATCGCGACGTCCTCCATCGGGGCTATCGTCCTTGCCCTGCTGATCGGGCTTCTGCTCCGGCGCGAGCACGCCACCAGATAGCGCCCAACGGCTCTGGTTCCTCGGACCGCGTGAGAACGGCATCGAACGCCAGCCAGAAGATCGCGCCGAGGAAGAACCCGGCGGCAATCAACATGGCGCCGGTGACGATCGCGGACACGCCGTGAATGGCCGGCAGGATGAGGATCGCGGCTTCCAGCCACCGCATCGCCAGCGTCAACCCGCACAGCGCCAGCAGCCAGTGCGGGTCCGACCGCACCCGGCTGCTCAGCAGCGCACAGAACGGAAAGACGAATTGCCCGAATGAGAGCGCGGCGAGCACGAGCTGCCAGCCGTTCTCCGATCGCACCAGATACCAGGTGACCTCCTTAGGGATGTCGCCCGACCAAATCACGATGTACTGCATGGCGTGAAGGTAGCACCACAGCAGCAGGACCGAGAGCAGCAGGCCGCTATAGCCGCGGCTCGGACCAATTTGCCGCGACGACAACAGGCCGGCCGCGATGACGAACGCGGTTCCGTTCACCAGCAGGAAGCTGAGAAAGATGAGTCCGTAGATCGAGGAGTGAAATTCCGGCTCGAGCGATTCCAGCCAGTCGATCCCGGCAAACGACACAGTCAGCGTCCACACGATCGATCCCACCGAGGCCGAGCGCACCATGGCGTCGTCATTGCACCAGGCGCGCCGGAGCCGTTGGGCGAGTGCGACCCAGATCAGGAAATAGAGCACCGTCCGCAGCACAAAGAACCACGGCACAAACCAGTGCGCCCTGAACGGCGGCAATGAGGATCCATCCGCGATGGCCGGATAGATCTCCCTCATGAAGAGCAGGACGGGGATAAACGTCAGTGCGGCGACGGGCAGAATGCCAGATGTCGCAACGAAGATCGGATGCAGCGTCTCAGTCCAGCGCCGCCGCACCAGATAGCTGGTCATGAAGACGATCAATGCGCCGATCGGAATAGCAGCCAAAGCGCTCCAGGCGACGAGGTAGGCCGATGTCGTCGATCTGGCGTCGATGATAAAGCCGGCGATCAACGCCAGGCCCGACACCACCGCCACCACGCTCCTTGCGCTGCCGGGATCTCTCATGGCTGGCTCTCCAGCCTGGCGCGCTGGTCAGCCGGCACATCGTCGAGCGAGGCGCGGCGGCTGAGCTGGAGCGCACGGATATAGGCGACGATCGCCCAGCGATCCCCAGGCGGGACGCGGGCGGCATAGGAATACATCGCGTCGTGACCGTTGGTGATCACGTCGAAGAAATACTGATCGTCGGCGGTGCGCAGCCGGTCGTCGTGATAGCTCGTCGGGCCCGGCATGCCGCGCTGGACGACGATGCCGGTCCCGTCGCCGGCGCCGCCGTGGCAAGGTGAGCAGAATATGCGGAAGCGCTCCCGCCCGCGCGCCAGCAATTGGGCTGACAGCACAGGCTTGGTTTTGGCCGCCTGCTCCCGATCCAGATCGTCCCGGGCGACCGTGTTCGCCGGCGGCGGTCGCAGCACGCTGCCGCGAAACAGCGCCGCGCGCGAATATTCGCTGTAACGCGGCTGCTCGTCCATGTTCTGGTCACAGGCGCCGAGCAGACCGGCAAGCGTAACGATGGCCAGCCACCTGTTCATTCCGGCACCAGCTCCACCGACAACGCTCCGGTGCTGCTGAGGAAGGCCAGTGTCTCACCCGCATCGAACCTCGCATCTTCTGCACCGACGCAGAGGAAGAACCGGTCCTTGCTGGCGCGGTGAAACCGCTCGCCGTTGAACACGGGATAGCTGAGCCGCGGCAGCCCGTTCTGCCACAGCATTCCGAACAGCATGGCAAGCGCGGAGAACAGGATGGTGAGCTCGAAGGTCACGACCGCAAAGGCCGAGATCGGATAGATCGGCCGTCCCCCGACATTGAGCGGGTAGTCGTAGTTGGCGAAGAACTGCATGGCGAGTGCAGTGCTTGCGCCGACGATCGCTCCACCGAGGCCGACGAAGGAGATGGTAGCCCGCGGAAACCGCAGGATGCGATCCAGGCCCTCGACCGGGAACGGCGTGAAAGCATCGAGGCTGCGATAGCCGGCCTCCCGCGCCTTGCGTGCCGCCGCCAGCAGATCTTCCGGGGACTTGAATTCAGCCAGCGCGCCGTAGAGCTGTTCAGCCATGTTGCTGCTCCTCCTTTTCCTCGTGGAGGAGCTCCTTGCTCTCGAAGATCGAGATCATGGGAACGAGCCTGATGGCGATGAGGAACGGCACCAGGAACAGTCCGATCGTGCCGAAATAAGTCGACCAGTCCCAGAAGCTCGGCGTGAAGTGGCTCCACGACGACACCAGGAAGTCGCGATAAAGGCTGGTGACCAGGATCATGTAGCGCTCAAGCCACATGCCGACCACGACGGACGCGGAGATCAGCAGGAGCATCCAGCCGCTGCGCCGCACCTCTCGCCACCACAGCGCCTGCAGCGGAATGAAGTTGAAGATGACCGCGCCCCAATAAGTCCAGGAATAAGGGCCGGTGAAACGGTCGGCCAGCGTTTGGATCTCGTGCGCCTCGCCGGAATAGACCGCATCGAACACCTCGAAGACGTAGCCATAGCCGGTCATCAGGCCAGTCGCGAGCAAGACCTTGCCGAGCAGGTCGAGATGATCGTCAGTCACGAGGTCTTTCAGCCCGAACCAGGAGCGCAGAGAAACTGTGATGATGGAGACGACGGCGAAACCGGAGAAGGCCGCCCCCAGCACGAAGTAAGGTGGAAAGATCGTCGAGTGCCAGCCCGGGATCTGCCCGGCGGCGAACAGCAACGACACCTCGCTGTGGACGGAGACAACCAGCGGCACAGCAAGCCCCGCGGTCAGCCGGTAGGCCTGCTGCCAGCGCTGCCAATGCCTGGCCGATCCGCGCCATCCGAGCGCGGTGATGCCAAAGAAAATTTGCCAGCCCCGCCGCGTCGCGCGATCGCGTGCGGCAGCGAGATCAGGGATCAGGCCCGTGTACCAGAACGCAAGCGAGCCCGTCAGATAGGTCAGCACCGCCCAGATGTCCCATTCCAGCGGACTGCGGAATTGCGGCCACACGCCCATGGTCGCCGGATAGGGAAACATCCAATAGACGTACCAGGGCCGGCCGAGATGCAGGATCGGATAGATGCCGGCGCAGACCACGGCGAACAGCGTCATGGTCTCGGCGAAACGATTGAGCGAGTTGCGCCACTCGCTGCCGGTGAGCAGTAGCAGCGCCGAGATCAGCGTGCCGGCATGGCCGATGCCGAGCCACCAGACGTAATTGTGGATCGCGAACGCCCAGTTGACGGGGATGTTGATGCCCCAGATGCCGACGCCGCGCGTAAACAGCGCGACCACCGAGGCCATCAGCAACAGCAGCAGCGCGCTTGCGACCGTCATGGCGATCACCCAGCGGCGGTCCGCCGGGAAATGCAGGGGAATGCCGGTGAGCTGGTCGGTAATACCGCCCATGCTCTGGCGCGTCGGCAAGATGTCGGATCGCTCGCTCATCCCTGTCTCGATTCCGGATCATCCTCGCGCCAGCGCGCCAGATAGGTCGTGCGCGGCCGTGTCCCCTGCTCCTCCAGCAGAACATAGTGCCGGCCGTCGCGCTTCAGGCGCGACACCTCCGAGTTCGGATCGTTGATGTCGCCGAACACGATCGCCTTGGTGGGGCAGGCCTGCTGACAGGCTGTGACGATCTCGCCATCACGGATGGAGCGGTTCTCCTTGTCCGCGGCCACGTGGGCCGCCTCGATGCGCTGGGTGCAATAGGTGCACTTCTCCATGACGCCGCGCGAGCGGACGGTGACGTCCGGGTTATGGACGGCATGCTCAGGTGAATCCGCGGACGACCGATAGTCGTAAAAATTGAAGCGTCGCACCTTGTAGGGACAGTAGCTGGAACAGGTGCGCGTGCCGATACAGCGGTTATAGACCATCTGGTTGATGCCCTCGGCGTTATGGGTAGTGGCGTGGACCGGGCAACCCATTTCGCACGGCGCATCCTCACAATGCATGCACGGCACCGGTTCGAAGAAACTGCGTGGCTCCGTGACGTCGCCGGTGTAGTAGCGCGCGATCCGCAGCCAATGCATCTCACGGCCGGCCCGCACCTGATCCGCGCCGACCACGGGCACGTTGTTCTCTGCCGTGCAGGCGGTCACGCAGGCATTGCAGCCGATGCAACTATCGAGGTCGATCACCATGCCCCAGGCGTTCTTGGCCGACGGCCAGGGGGCATAAAGACTGGCTTCCTCGGACTTTACCTTCTCGACCTGTCCGGGGCTGATCTCACGGGCGAGATCGAACCCATCGAGGCGATGATGCAGTTGCGTCACCGCGAGATCTTCGCGGCTATCAAGCTTGCGCAGGCTCCCCTGCGTCAGCCATGGCTCTGCCGCAGGCCGTACCTGATAGGCATTGTAGCCAAGATTGTCGCCCACCCGTCCCGCGCGGCTTCGGCCATAGCCGAGATAGAGCGCGACGGTGTTCTCGGCTTGGCCCGGCATGATCCACAGCGGCCCCTTGATGCGACGTTCGCCAACCGTCACTTCGACATGATCACCGTTCGTGCTGCCGAAACGGTTCGCCAGCGCCGGGCCTACTGCGATCACGTTGCTCCAGGTCACGGTCGTCAGCGTCTTCGGAAGCTCCTGAAGCCAACCGATATTGGCAAACTGCCCGTCCCAGATCGTCGGGTCCGGCAGAAACACGATGTCGAGATCACCGGCCTTGTTCGGGGACGTAATCGGATTGCTTGCAGGCGATGCGGTGACGAACGGTGCCGCCCCCGCAATGAAGCCGTCATGCAGCGCCTGCTTCCACCGCGCTTCGAATGCGTCACCAAAGCTCGCCTGCCAGGTCTCGCGGATTGCGGCATCCGGCGCCGGATCAACCTCGCCAAGCAGCTTCGCAAACACATAATGCACCGATCTGACGTCGTAGAACGGCGAGATCACTGGCTGAAGGATGCTTGCCGTGCCATCGACGGCGCGCGCGTCGCTCCAGCTTTCCAGCGCATGCGCCAGCGGAAGCTGCCATTGGCAGAGCGCGCCGGTCTCGTCGCGGTGCAGACCGATATGAAGCGAGGAGCGAACGCGCTTGATGGCATCGCCGACGTTGAGCTCACCTGAGGCGTTGTAGGCGGGATTGCAGTCGATCACGAGCAGCGAGGTGACGCGCTCCGCGTTGATATCGGAGACCAATTCGGGCAACGTTCCCGTATCAACCGGGCCCGTGATCGGCGCTGTCAGCTTTAAGGTTTGACCGGCATTGCCGAGCTGTTGGTTGATCCTGGCAATCCAGAGCGCTGCAGCTGCACCGCCGCTCGGGCCCGACACGAACAACGAACGCCCTACCCGGTCCTTGCAGGCCGCGACCACGCGCGCGATCCAGCCGGCCTCGGCATCCGTCACGTCTGGCTTCGATGCACCGGCCACATCAAGCGCGTTCGCCAGCGCCTCCGCGAGCACGGGCATTCGCCTCGCGTCAGCAATGAGCCGGTGCGCCGCCAGGGCGCCCGTTGCGGTCGGCACGCTCTCCGCCATGAACAGCCGATTGCCCGGCCGGTCACTGGACCGTCGGCGCGCTTGCGACCAGCCCAGCGCGTTCCGCACCTGATCAGGACCGGGGCCCAGAAAATCATCGTCGAGTCCGACAACGACATCGCAGTCCCCAAGGCCATAATGGAGATCGACGGCCTGCCCATAGACTGCGGCTGTGATCTGTCGCCGCCTCGCCTCATGTCCCGCAGCCGCGTGGACGTGAACGCGTGCCTTGGGAAACTGCTTCCGAAAGGCATCGATCTGCCGCAGCAATGTCGGCGAGGTCGTCGGGCCGAGCAGCAGCCGCGCGCCCAAGCCCTGGTCGGCGCGCCAGTTCTCGCGCATCGTACCGATCGCCGATTCCACATCGGCCCAGCTCACGGCCTCACCATGACGGCTTGGCGCAGCCGCGCGATCGGGATCGTAGAGCTGCAACACGGCGCTCTGCATGAAGATGTCGCTGCGGCCTTGTGTTGCGGGGTGACCGGGATTGCCATCGAGTTTGGTCGGTCGACCCGCATGCGCCGTGGCGATCACCGGCTGGGCGTAGCCGTCGAGCAGCACGGCTGTCGCATAATAGCGCGGCAGGCCGATGGTCTCGCTCGGCGGTTGGTAGACATAGGGCAACGCCGTGATGAACGAGCTCTTCTCGCAGCCGCTCAGTCCCGCCAGCGCGAAGGACGCGCCCATCAGCTTCAGGAAGTCGCGGCGCGCGGTCTTGGAGAATTCGTGGACAACAGGATATTCCGCCTCGATGAAGGCCTGGAACTGCGGATCATCCGACAGCTCCTCGATGCCTGCCCACAGGCGCGGCCCGTCCGCCGGTTGATGGTCGTTGCGGCGCTTCATCGGTGACACACGTAGCAATGCGTGAGTTCACCGAAGCGAATGCCCTCATGGGCGGCCATGGCCTCGCCCTCCTTGCGTGCGTTCGCGGGCGGCGTCCACGCCATGTCGGTGATGTGATCCTTGGGGCGCAGATGCGGCGCAGGATCACGGTGGCAATCGACACAAAACTGCATCGTGAACGCTTTGGCACGATAAGTCAGCGCCATCTGGTCGATGCGGCCGTGGCAGCTTTCGCAGCCAACGCCCTTGGCGATATGGATGTCGTGGCGGAAGAACACGTAATCAGGCAGCTTCGTAACGCGCGTCCATGGGATCGGCGTGTTGTCGGCGAGGCTCTTCCGCACCGGTTCCAGCATCGAGGCGTTGGTCCAGATCTGGGAATGACATGTCATGCAGGTCTCGGTCGGTGGGAGGCCCGCCTGCGGCCCGGCCTCGACGTTGCTGTGGCAATAGCGGCAGTCGATGCCAAGTTCCCCCGCGTGATGGCGATGACTGAACGGCACCGGTTGATGCGGACGAATATCGGTCTCGGTCATGTACGCTGAATGCGCGAAGCCGACAGCGGCCACGATGCTGCCGCCGGCGAGCGACAGGCCGCCAATCAGAAACAGGCGAATCCAGGTGTCCGCCACAGGTGAGAATATTTGCACCATTCTCGCCGTGACCTGAGAGCGAGCTGTCCGATCGACAATCTGGTCCCCGCGCGTTGGTTCCTAACGTAGGAACACAATCCCCGAGCGTGCATTGTCCCGCCGCGATCGAGGACAGCAGCATGGCGGACACCAACCACGTCGACTACGAGCGGTCGGACGTCGGACTCCGCCTTGTCAGCTGGCTCGCGGCAGGCCTTGCAACTTTCATTGTAGTCACCCCGCTCGTCCTGCCCCTCTTGTTTCCGCTGTCCACCAAACACGTCACGCCTGCGAGCCGCCCGGCCATGAGCTCCAATGCGCCTCCGCTCGAGGTCAGCCCACAAGCCACACTACAGGCAACACGACAGGGGGAAACGCAGATCGAGGGCGGTTACGGCTGGGCCGATCGCAGCCGAGGGGAGGTCCGCATTCCCATCGATCGCGCGGTCGAGATTCTTCTGCGCAAGGGCCTGCCTGGATGGCCGTCTCCATGAGCGCGCTCCGATCGGGGTTGGCCTAGATGTGGCGCCAGTGGATCCCGTTCTGGCATCCCGGCCTGTCGCCGCATAGCGGTGACGTCGATCTGTTGTTCGCAGGTCTTCTCCTCGCAAGTGCGCTAGCGCTCGCACTGCTGTTCTTTCTGCTCGCGCTGTTTTGCGCCCGCTATCGCGCGGGCAACCAGACCGATCGCGACCACCGCGTCAAGAAAAGCTGGCATTGGGAGGTGAGCTGGACTGCCGCTTCGTTCGTCTGCTTTCTCGGTCTCTTCGTCTGGGGCACAAGCGTGTATCTCCAGATCTATCGCATACCGACCGACGAACATGACGTGTTCGTCGTGGCTAAGCAGTGGATGTGGAAGACGCAGCATCTCGGCGGTCAGTCGGAGATCGACGCGCTGCACATCCCGGTCAAGCGCCCTATCCGCCTGGTGATGGCCTCGCAAGACGTCATCCACAGCTTCTTTATCCCGGCGCTTCGGCTCAAGCATGACGTGGTTCCGGGCCGCTACCAGGACCTCGAGATCGAGGTCGACAAGCCCGGCCATTATCATCTGTTCTGCGCCGAATATTGCGGCACCGACCATTCCGGCATGATCGGTGAGATCGTGGCAATGGATCCGGCCGACTTCTCCAACTGGCTGACGCAGCAGGCGCCATCCAGCCCGCTCGCGAGCGAAGGCGGCCAGCTCTTCCGCGAGCTCGGCTGCAGCGGCTGCCATGGTGGCGGTGGGACCGTTCGTGCGCCGCCGCTCGAAGGTGTCTACGGCAAGCCCGTGCCGCTCTCCGACGGCACCACCGTGATCGCGGATGACAAGTACATTCGGGATTCCATCCTGCTGCCGCGCAGCCAGGTGGTTGCAAGCTATCAGCCGGTGATGCCTTCGTTCGAGGGCAAGGTCAGCGAGGACCAGCTGCTGCGGCTCGTCATCTACATCAAGTCGCTCGCAGGACATCAATCATGAGCGAGAAGAACTATCTCACCACCGATTTCACGCTGCGATCGTGGTTCCTGACGACGGACCACAAGCGCATCGCGATCCTGTATTTCGCGAGCCTGATCTTCTTTTTCTTCATCGGCGGCGCGGCCGCCACCGCAATCCGGATCGAGCTGGCGACGCCGCAGGCCGACCTCGTCAGCTCCGACGTCTACAACCGCCTGTTCACCATGCATGGCATCATCATGGTGTGGTTCTTCCTGATCCCGTCGATTCCCAACACGCTCGGCAATTTTATTGTCCCGCTGATGATCGGCGCGCGCGATCTCGCCTTTCCCCGGCTCAATTTGATAAGCTGGTACATCTTCATGCTCGGCGGCTGCATCACGCTGTTTGCGATCCTCGCCGGCGGCGTTGACACCGGCTGGACCTTCTACACGCCGTTCTCGACGCTCTATTCGAACAGCTATGTGATCGTCGCCGCCGCCGGCGTCTTCATTGCCGGCTTCTCGTCGATCCTGACCGGCCTCAATTTCATCGTCACCATCCATCGCCTGCGCGCGCCGGGACTGACCTGGTACAGGCTGCCGCTGTTCCTGTGGTCGCTCTATGCGACGTCAGTCATCCTGGTGCTGGCAACGCCCGTGCTTGCGATCACCCTGCTGCTCATGGCGACGGAACGGTTCTTCGGCGTCGGCATCTTCGATCCCCGGATCGGCGGCGATCCGCTGCTGTTCCAGCACCTGTTCTGGTTCTACTCGCATCCCGCCGTGTACATCATGATCCTGCCGGGCATGGGGGTGATCAACGAACTGGTCTCCTGCTTCTCGCGCAAGGAGGTGTTCGGCTACAAGTTCGTGGCGTGGTGCAGCCTCGCCATCGCCGCCGTCGGCTTCCTGGTCTGGGGCCACCATATGTTCGTTAGCGGGCAGTCCCTTGTGGCAAGCCTCGTCTTCTCCTTCATGAGCTTCATCGTGGCGGTACCGTCTGCGATCAAGGTCTTCAACTGGACCGCGACCCTGCACAAGGGCTCGATCCATTTTGATGCACCCATGCTCTATGCGCTAGCCTTCATCGGCCTGTTCACGATCGGGGGCCTCACCGGGCTGTTCCTGGCCTGCCTCGCCTTCGATGTGCACGCGACCGACACTTACTTTGTGGTCGCCCATTTCCATTACATTATGGTCGGCGGCATGGTGACGGCCTATTTCGGCGGGCTGCATTACTGGTGGCCGAAAATCACCGGGCGGCTCTACTCGGAATATTGGGCGCGCACGGCCGCGATGTTGATCTTCTTCGGCTTCAACCTCACATTCTTCCCGCAATTCATCCTGGGCGCCGAGGGCATGCCGCGGCGCTATCACGTCTATCCCCCGGAGTTTCAGCTCTGGAACGTGCTGTCCTCAGGAGGCGCCGCGATCCTCGCCGTCGCCTATCTGATGCCGCTGTTTTATCTCGGCTACTCCGCCTTCTTTGGCAAACGCGCGCCGCCAAACCCGTGGAACGCGCCTGGCCTCGAATGGCAGACGTCCTCGCCGCCGCCGGAGTTCAACTTTGAGACCCAGCCGGTGGTGACGCGCGAGCCATATCAATACAACGAGCGTTTCGAGGCGGAGCCGCAAAATGCCTGAGAGCTCCGCCGTCTCACCGCAATATGCATCGATTCCTCACCGCGACCACACCGCCGAACTCGGCATGTGGGTGTTCATCGCGACAGAGGTGCTGCTGTTCGGCGGCCTGATCCTCGCCTATCTGGTCTATCGGCACGTCTTCCCGCAAGGCTTCGCTGCGGGCAGCCGGCACACCGAAATCGTGATCGGCACCGCCAACACAGCCCTGCTGCTGACGTCGAGCTTTCTGGTGGCGTGGGCGGTCGAGGTTTTCTCGCCCGCCACCACCGGGATCGTCACATGGCTGCTCGTAGGTGCTGCCTGTCTCGGCCTTGTCTTCATCGCGCTCAAGGGCATCGAGTACAGCAAGGAATACGACGAGCATCTCGTCCCCGGCATCGACTTCCAGTTCGCCGGACCAAAGGCCAGCGGCGTTCAGCTATTCTTCGTCTTCTACTTCATCGCCACCGCGATCCATGCGCTGCACATGCTGATCGGGATCTGCCTGCTGGTCACGCTTGCGATCATCTGTCGAAGGGCGCCGACGACGCGGCATCGCACGGCCCTGCACAGCGCGGCGCTGTACTGGCATTTCGTCGACGTTGTCTGGATCTTCCTATTCGCGCTGATCTACCTGCCCGGGAGGTCGATATCATGACGGACTGGCGGCCGCCGACTGCTCTCGTCGCAGCCTGGCTCGGCCTGCTGGCCTTGCTGGCGCTGACTGTGGTTATGGCCTATGTCCCACTCGGCGCCGGCAATGGCGTCGTGGCCCTGACTATCGGCACGATCAAGGCGGGGCTTGTCGCCGCCATTTTCATGGAGCTGCGTCATCGAGGCGGCCTCACGCTGGTCTTCGCGGGCGCGGGGCTGTTCTGGCTCGGCATCCTGCTATGGCTGGGGTCAATGGACTTTTTGACCCGGACGTAAGGTTCAGTTTGTTCTCGCATCCAGCGCCGTGCGCTCTTTCCTGGCCTCGTCCTCGCTGACCGGCGGCGCCTTGCCCCAATGGATTCGGACATAGGTCGCAACCGCCGCGACCTGTGCGTCGCCGCGTGATCGTCCCATCGATTGACGCTGGTTCTTTGTGATGCAGGCTCCGTGCTGATGGACGCGGACAATGGAGGTGTCGATCATCTGGACAGCGGCATCATGGGCGCCTGCCAGTGCGTTCAGAATCTTGGACCAAACACCGACTTGTCGCCAACGAACAAAGCGATTGTGGCAGGTCGTGTACGGACCGTAGGTGTCTGGCAGGTCGCGCCATGGCGCTCCGGATCGCAAGACCCAGAAGATGCCATTAAGGACGCGACCGACGAGGATAAGCCAGCCGATCCCGATACCGGAGAGAGCACCGTAGAAGAGAAGACGCTCGGCCTTTTACCCAATCCACTGCAGAAGTACGGCGTAAAGTTTGCGGCGACCTATATCGGCGAGGTGCTCGGCAATGCTTCGGGAGGACTGAAGCAAGGGGCGATCTACGAAGGCCGCCTGAACCTCGCCGTCGACGTCGATCTGCAGAAGCTTGTCGGCATAGATAAGCTCACCTTTCACGCCAACATGTTTCAGATCCATGGCGACGGGCTGTCGCGCAGCAAACTGCAGAACTTCTTCGTCGTCAGCGGCATCGAGGCGCTGCCGTCGACTCGGCTGTACGAAGCCTATTTCGAGAAGCAGTGGGGCGCGAAGAAGGTCTCGTTGAAGTTCGGGCTGCTCGCCGCCGATAGCGAGTTCTTCAACACTAAATACACAGATGTCTTGACCAATGCTTCGATGGGCTGGCCGGCAATCACGTCGATCGACCTCCCCAGCGGCGGACCTTCACCGCCTTTGGCTGCTATGGGAGCCCGGCTTCTAGTCAACGTAACGGAGCAGCTTTCCGTGCTGGGCGGAATCTTCGATGGTAACCAGGCCGGGCCAGGACCGGGCGATCCCCAGGAGCGCAACCGCTACGGCGTGAATTTCCGCGTCAACGATCCTCCCCTCCTTCTCGGCCAGATCCAGTACGCCTGGAATAACAAGAAGGGGGATCCTAACCCCGCCGGCCAGATCAAGTTCGGAGGCTGGAGGCACTTCGGCTCTTTCGCGGACCAACGGCTGGCGTCGAACGGCGTCTCGCTCGCCGCTCCCGACAGCAGCAGCGAGCCGCTGCTATTGTCAGGGGATACCGGCGGTTGGGCGGTCTTCGAGCAAAAGCTCTATCGCGTGCCGACGAGCGACGATCGCGGCATCGGCATTTTCGCGCGTGTTTCCGGGGCGGCCGCCGATCGCAACCTGATCGACCTCTACGCGGATGCGGGCCTCGAGTTCATCGGTCTGCGCGACGACCGTCCGGACGACAAATTCGGGATCGCTGCGGGTTATGCTCACGTTTCGAAACGCGCGCAGGCGCTCGACGCTGATTTTCGGAGCCTCACGAATCCGACTTGGCCCGTGCGCAGCTTCGAGGGATTGCTCACGGCGGCCTATCAATATCAGATCAAGGACGGCTGGACGGTGCAACCAAACTTTCAATACATCGTCCATCCGGGCGGCGGTGCCACATCGCCGACAGGGCCGCTCGCTGGACGGGGCCTCAAGACCGCGTCGGTGTTCGGCCTCAGAACCACTTTGAAATTCTAGGCTGACAACTCCCATGCTAGAGCGCCGGCTTTTGAACGGGGCGCGTTCGGTCAAGCCGGAGGGCGGCCAACTCTGCCACCGCGCGGTCAATGATGGCTCGGGCCTGTTCGTCACTAGTCGCTTCTGCCTCTGAGGACGCAGCTTCAAGGTGATGGTCGATCCAGCGCTGGGCGACTGATTTGGACATACCCACAAAACTCGCATGTAAGCCCCGGCTTCACATTGATTTATGTGATCTTTCGCCGATTAATTTGGGAATATCTCCTTGTCCGCGGCCGCTCGCGCACAACGTCGGTCGCCCTCTTGTCGATACGGAGGCCGAGATAGACCGGCTGGCGGAGTTCGCCTTTGCTCGTCCACTCGGCGAACTTGACTTCGGCGACCAACGACGGCCGGACCCAGGTCGTGACCGCCTGATCTTTGACATTGCTGGGGAAAGGCGAGGCCGCGGCCTTCAGCTTCATCAGCTTGCCGTGAAGCTCCTCGAGGGTCTGGTGGCTGAAACCGGTACCGACATGCCCGATGTACCTCCACGCACCGTCCTCCCGCGTCGCCAGAACAAGCGAACCGAAGAACGGCCGCGTGCGGCGAGGCGCGGTGAAGCCTGCGATCACGACCTCCTGCCGCTGCGCAGTCTTCACCTTCAGCCAGTCGGCGGTCCGTCCGCCCGATGCGTACGGGCTGTCTGCGCGCTTGGCCATGATACCTTCGAGGCGCTTGCGTTCGGCCTCGGCGAAGAACTGCCGCCCACTGCCTTTGCGATGTTTGCTGAGTGCGATCAGCTTGTGGCCCGGCAGGATGGCCTTGAGCCGTTCCTTGCGTTCGACCAACGGCAGCTTCCGCAGATCCTCGCCGTCCGCGAACATTAGGTCGAAGACGCAGTAAAGCAGCTTGGCTTCGTGACGCAGTGCGTTCTGCAGTAATTGAAAACGCGAGACGCCGTCCTTTCCGATGGCAACAAGCTCGCCGTCGATGACCGCGTCGCCCCTCACGCCCTCTAGAGCCTTCGCGACTTCGGCGTATGAGCGGCTGATGATCTTGCCGTTGCGGCTGTAGAGGGCGACCTTGCCCTGGCGAATCTCCGAGACCATCCGAAAGCCGTCGTACTTGTCTTCGAATACCCACTCCGGGTCGTCGAATGGCGCGTCCGTGAGCGTGGCCAGCATAGGTTAAAGGCGTCTCGGCAGCGTCGACTTGCCGCTCATCTCTGGAAGAACCGCCGCTCTGTGGCCGAATTGGTGCGCTCGCGTAAGGGCGCGGCACCGGAAGATTTCCGATCGGGAGGAAAGCCGAACCAGCGCCTAAGACACGCCCACGCGGCGGTCCGGGTGAATACAAATCCTGCCCAGAGACGTGCGAACCAGCGAATTGTCAGCAGCTTCGGCTTCACGATGACGAACAGCCGCTCGACGATCAGGAGACTAAATGCGTAGCAGGCCGCAATCATCGCGGTGCCGGTGACCCAATGACCCTCGCCTGCCAACGCCACAGCGACAAGCTTCAGCGGTTCGACCGCCGCAGTCGGAAGCACCAGCAGGAACAGCGAAGTATAGGGTCCGAGACCTTCGATCAATTGTCTCAAGCTCATGCGGGACTGCCTCCTCGCCGAATTAACCGCAGCGACGATCGGATGTTCCGGACGAAGGAACATGGGACCCTTCTGACGATTTACGCTTGGGCAATGTGATGGGACAGATGCGGGGAAACACCCGGCGGTGCGGACGTCCGGCCCCCGACTTTCGATCGGGCGACGCGCAGCTTTCAATCGTCGGCTACCAAAACGACAGGTGGGACGGCCCCGGCCCGGTGGGGGCTTTGGGGTGTAAGGCCGGGGCCGCTGGAGGTGCTTGGTGCCAATTGCACCAAGCAAAGCTAGGCTACTCACAGACCGAAGCGCTGCTCTGTTCGCTTTCGCACTGTTCCAGTTACATATTTTTCCCGAGCAAATTCACATAGATCAATGCAGCTGAGGAATGGGCGCGCCCTACTCGTCAGATTGTCAAAGAGACACTGAGAGGCCGTGGTGAGTGAAATTGGGCGACCAGCGAACAGATTTCTCATTCGAATGGGATGCATTGGTTGGATGGTTTATGATAGAGAGCGCCGAGGCCCGGCGTTACTTGGTACGGACATCGCAGCCAATTTGACCAAGGAGCAGGCGGAGCGAGCTTACGCAATCCTTGCAGGCTCGGCACACGAACCTAGGCTGGATCACTGAAGGGGCCGGTCGGGGTGAACTCGGGCGTCTGCGCAGCGATGCTGGGTCATCGCGCGTCGTCTGGAGGTTTCAAGTGGCGCAAGTAGAAGAGCAAAAGATACGCGAACGTGCTCACCAGCTATGGGAGCAAGCAGGACGACCAGAGAGCAAAGAAAATCAGTTCTGGCTTGAGGCCGAACGACAGCTCAAAGAAGAACAGATCAGGCGTGAACTAAAGACGCCCGACAACCTCTGAGGTTTGGACGGGCTTGTAGAGTACAGCACTACTACGCTGCACCTAGAAACACGGCGACGAGCCGATCACTGTCCTAAAGCTCAACGTCGTGCTCGCTGTACATTTGTTCAGCTCGTCGTCTCGCCGCCTGCTCGTCGATGAAGTCGAGCTTTGCGGCGCAAATCGCTTGACCGTTGCTGTCCACCACGAACACTTTATACCGCGTGAAGGAAGTCCGATCCTCTGGCGGTACCGCCATGGCTTCGTTTAAGGCTGGGCCAAAGTAAGCGCTGACGCGAGGAACGTTTGTACGTGTGGCAATTCGGCTATAGGCGCCTGGAACCCTTCGATCCCGACGGGCGCATGCGATAATCCCCGCCCGGTGCAGTGCGCCTCAGAAGTGTAATCTGACCGCGTGCCGAAGCGAGCGGCTCGAGCTCAAGAGAGAGAGCGTTCCCAGCATCACCAGGAATAAGCCTAGCCAAGTTGCCGTCCGGCTCGGCGCGTTGTTTCGGGCCTCTTCGGTAAGCATAAGCACGTCGATCGGCATAGTTGGAGGTTCGGTCGAAGTCAGCGTTTCGTTGGCCGGCGCGGCCGCGAGAAGTTGCTCAACATCGACTTGATCGTGGCTCGACACCGAGAGCGTGGGCCGGGGGCTTTGCTCGGCGATGATGGTCACCGACATCAGAGCGGTGGTCGCACCGGGATCGGGTGCAGCATCAGCTAGCGTGACTTCCGGACGGCGCGGCTGAGACCGCTCGGGTGGTGCCGAACGTAGCCACTTCGCCCGCACGTCAACGACCGCGCTTTGTCTGGACGACGCGGTCCGGTTCTCATCCAAACCGGCGATGGCGTTTTTGACTACGCGACGAGGAGAGGTCGTCTTCACCTTCGCTATACCCTCGGTCAGGAACCAGCATTTGCGATGCCCGTCCATTCGATAGACCCAATGCTGGCCGACGGGGGGCGAGTTGCCGGGTCGCCTCACGCACTCCGCTTGTGGTGGAGAGGTTGCCGCAGGTTGGGACGCTGCAGAATTGAAGATGTCGGCGAGAGGATTGGAGGATGCGGGCGCCGCCGAAAGGATTTCAACAAGTGCCAAACTAGCAAAGCACAATCGCAAACTACCGGACATCGAAAACTCCCGGCGTGACGCTCCCGCCAGGAGTGACCCTTCGCGCCGACATGGGCCGCCATGCGGCCCAAATCTGGCGATGCAGTGGATTCATTGTGCTCGTAAGACGAAATCCGGGTCGAATGCAGCGCCGTCCCAGCTGCTCAAGGTTGCAAATTCAGCCTCACGGTCATAGGGACGAGCCCCCTGCCGGCCGCTAGAGATCTCGCTTTGGACCCTTGCGCGACCTATCGCCGACTTATTCGTGCTGAGGGGCGTCGGCTGTTAAGAGTTGGTTTAGTTCCCGGCATGATCATTGGGAACCACAAGGGACCCAAGCATGCAGCTGGACCATGCCAATAGCTTGGTAAGGATCAAAGCAGCCGCGGACCACGACGGTTGTCAGGTTGCGACGCCCGTCAATCTCGATCGATGGAATTTCTCGACGTCCGATCGAGATGAGGTCCTGGCGCTGCTTCGCCAAAGCGATCGCTCAAAACCTATTTTTCGGCTCGTTTTAATCGCCTTGGCTAGCGGCTTCGGGTTGGGGTGGGCTGGGGCTTGGTACGGTCCTGCAACCATCTCGGCTTTCAACTCGATTCCGGAGGTAGAAACGGCTTCGCGCCGCATGCCGGACGCAAAGCGCGGTGCTAAGGTCGAAAGCGCCCGAAAGATAGCATCAGCATCAGGTTGGCGGACGCCACCTGCTTTAGGGCAGCCTTCGACGGTCAGCGCGAGTCTTGCTCCGAAGACTCTGGCCAAAGCGTCGGGTGCGGCGCAATCGGCGGAAGCTTCGAACGCCTCTTCGGTTATTGACGCGGACATGTCTGTGACGGGATCGCTTGCGTCTGCGGGACCGCTCCTGCCAGTCCCCGACACAAGGCCGGCGACTATCGAGGGCTGGGCTGTGCTTGACGTTCGCGGCGGAACGGCGGTGCTCGAAGGGCCAGCTGGAGTTCGAATGGCAGCACGGGGAGACGTGGTCGCCGGCATCGGGCGGATCGACTCTATCGTGCGTTGGGGCAACCGCTGGATAGTTGCAACAGCGCGCGGATTGATCTCGACGCCCTGAGCGTGAACCCTTGCGATGCCCGGGCGCATCGACGAAGCCGTGCCGTTCACAACTGCCGCGAATTCTGCTCGATGGTCGAGGCAGTTCAGCGCCGCGGTGTGCGAACCAACGAGCTCCGCCGCCAAGCCGACGTCTTCACCGACCTCGACGAATCTCAAAGCTAACATCGCTGGCATGGACGAGCACCACGCCTCTCGAGAGGGCGGCGCGGTAACGTCCAAGCAGGTGCGGGCACGGTAGGTGTTCGAGGAGCGCTGAGAGCCATTTTCCCAGTTCACCAGGAGCCGATGTACCGATCTTAATCTGTATAAGCGCCTCGTCGCTCCGTTTCCGCAGTCTCGTTTGAGGCCAAGCAACGTCGTGCTCGTTCGATCTGAGCGTCGGTAGCGCCGTTATTACGTGCGTACATCTCAGCCACTGACGCCGAATATTTCGCGACGTAGTATCTGACCTCGCTGCAAGAGATGCGCCACGTGGGTCTGTGGTGTCGCGAAGCGAAGGCTTCGGACCCTAAGGGAATCAGCAACAACGCAACAGTGACCCCCGCCCGTATGATCATCCTCGCCTTCCCCTATATTCTGTTTGGCTTGCAGAGAGAGCAGGCCTGAATCGTGCAGACGATGCAAATTAACAATCGTGCGCTGGTGCAAAGTGCTGTGAGACTGTTGCTCCAATGCCGCGGTGCTGGACATGAAGCGATCGGATGCGAGCTTCTAACAATGTCGAAGGAGCAGATTCGATCGTCGCCATCGTCGCGGGCACGGTCAGTGAAAGTGCCTTTGCGGCCTTCAGATTGATATACAATTCAAATTTCGTGGGCTGATAAACGGGATATCGCCGGGCTTGGTGCCGTTTAGAATGGCATGGATATCGCTCGCAATGTGTTGGCCTTCTTCGAATTGGTGCGTTCTAAGTAGAAGGGCTTCTCGTTCGATGCTTGAAGGAGCTTTCTTGGCCTTTGCGCGCAGGCGGTAAGCCGCCATAGCAAGGCGTGCTTCTAGCGATTTGGTTTGTTTGAAACGACGCCGATGCCTGGTCATGGCGCCAGTTGGGCGGGAGCGCTCCGCTCTCATCACCGATAAGTGCCACGGGCCGTGTGGTGATGCCTGCACACTGCCGCAGGCAACGGGCCAATACGACAACTTAGGTTAACGCCGGGAACTATATTGTCGCGCGCGGCGCAACTTGGCCTTGAGGCTTTAGTCGGGCGGCTGTAGCCCGGGCGTTCTCAGCCACTCGCTCATGTGCGAGCCGTGAGGCTCGTTGATCGATGTCACAGCAGAAGATCGGGCCGCAGCTATTCAACATTAGGTCCGGGCGCTCGAACACATTGCAAAATTGGGAAATGAGAAGGCTGCTGATCATGCTCGCCTTGCCTTGAAGGCGCTCGATCAATTGCAAAAATGAAAGGTCGAAAAGACGGCCAGGTAGAACAGCAATGCAAGTCCGCTTTGGGGTCATGATCAGACATCCCCGACCTTGCCCAGCTTGTCCTCTAATCCCAAACAGCGGACATTCGGAGTCCTTCGAGACCGCGCGAGCAACTCGGAAGAACCAGCATTCCCGCAAACATCAGTGCCGACAGGAAGGAAGCGCGGATAGCTTGTAGTCGCACCAGTTCATTAGGGGCGAAGTGAGCGAGCGCAATGGGCAGCGACGATCGAACTGCCGGAGAAAACGACGATCCTGGACATCGATGTGCCACTTTTGGGATCCGTGGTTGCAGTTTCCCGACTCGAAGGGCCTCTGGAGAACGGCCCTTCGAGTCTTGTCGCCTCTCGCTGGACGGGACATAGACCGCGAGAGGAACGCGGAGCGGATCAGCCGATGGGCACGGCGACGAACCGCATCGCCTGAGCGGATTTTACTCTCATCAGCACGTCACGTTTGCCCTCGGCTTTGGCTTCCGAGAGCGCCTTGCGCACGTCACCCGAGCTGCTGACTGCGTTGCCGGCCACATCGAGGATGACGTCGCCGGTCTGGAGGCCGTGCTCTGCCGCGGCTCCCCCGGGATCGATCGCTGTTACGACGACCCCTTTGTCTCCAGAGCCGGCCACTTCATCCGCCGGTGCGACCGCAAGACCGAGATGCGGCACAGCCCGAGCCTGCTTACGCTGCGGCTCCGCAGCGTTCGCCTGCTGTGTATTGGGCGCGGTGCCGAGCGCGACCGTGAGAGTTTTGCTCTCGCCCTTGCGCATCAGATCGAGCTTGACCGAGCTGCCCGGGGCGAGTCCTGCGATACCGCGGGCCAATTCGCGCGAGTCCTTGATGGGTTGCCCGTTCACGGCCGTGATTACGTCGCCCGATTGGACGCCGGCTTTTGCCGCCGGGCTATCGGCCTGGGCCTCGTCGACCAGAGCTCCATGGTTGTTCTTGAGACCAAGGCTATCGGCGATACCTGACGTCACTGGCTGGATCTGCACGCCAAGCCAGCCACGCGTGACCTTGCCGTTGTCCTTGAGCTGGGCGATCACGGACTTAGCAGTCTGGGCGGGGATATCGAAGCCGATGCCTACGGAGCCCCCTGACGGGGAGTAGATAGCCGTGTTGATGCCGATCACGTTGCCCTTCATGTCGAAGGTCGGACCGCCCGAGTTGCCCTTGTTGATGGGCGCATCGATCTGCAGGTAGTCGTAGGCGCCGGAGCCGATGTCGCGTCCGTTTGCCGAGATGATACCGGCGGTCACCGTGCCGCCGAGCCCGTAAGGATTACCGACGGCGACCACCCAATCGCCGACCCGCGGCGCGCCGTTCTCGAAATTGACATAGGCGAAATCTGACTTGCCCTGGACTTTGATCAGCGCGAGGTCCGTTTTGGGATCGGTGCCGATCACCTTCGCCGTGTATTTGCTGCCGTCCTCGGTCGTCACCTGAACCGTCTTGGCGTGGTCGACCACGTGGTTGTTGGTCACGGCGTAGCCGTCCGGCGAGATGAAGAAGCCGGAGCCGAGGCCCGTGATCATCTGGTGCTGCTGGACCCCTGGCGGCAGTCCGCCGAACTGACGGAAGAACTGCTCGAAGGGCGTGCCCTGAAATTGAGGTGGAATGGTCGTTTGATCTTGTGTGGTGTCTGCGGCATCCGCGCTTTCATCGATCGTGACTCGAACAGCAATGACGGCGGGCTTCACCTTGGCTACCAAGTCAGCGAAGCTTGGGGGTCCTTGGAAGCCTGCGAGTCCTTGGTTGACTTCGGCGGCGTGGGCCGGGGACGACCACAGGCTGCCGGGATTGCCATATTCCAGCGGATAAGCGAGCCACATGGCGCCGCCGATGATGGCGACCGACCCAAGGAGCGCCAGACTCCGTGTCGCCAATAGCTTCCGTTTGCGGGGCTGCCCCGCGTTGCCAAGTTCGTTCATTGAAATCCTCCAGTGGCTAACCTGCCCTTTGTCTGGAGTTAAAACGAACGGCGCTGCGCGAAAGTGTCGTACCGACGGGATTAAATGTTCGACATGTGCAAGAACGTTGGAAAGCGACTGCTTGGCGCGGTCGGATGGATTGCAACTCAGCGGGGCTGACGCTGATCTTGATGCCGCGAGCAGAGTTAGACTTTCGACGGAACCCCCACCACTAGCTCGAACGCGCGGCAAGCCTGCTCGGCGAACGCGGGCTTTCGGTCAACGGAGCGGCTCGCTCCGGCTCCTTCCGATCGCCGCCGATCGTATGAGCTCCGTGCGAGCGAACGTAAGAGATCAGATCGAGCTCGAACACGATCCAGTCGCCTCGCGGACGACTATGCGCCAGCTGCCTCAGAAACGACAGCGAATGCTCAATGCTGCGTATCTGATGGGGCGCCTCTTTGCCACGCTGCGCGACGTCGTCGCGGATGAGCCGACCGTCTCGATCGGTCGCGTCAAAGAAGTTAGAGCCTCATGGCGCGCCTCCAATGAAGACGGTCAGGAGCCGTAAGAGCTGCCCGTTACGCTGCGCAGACCGCTCGAGCCCGGCTGCCGCCGGTACCGCCACTCGACCTGAACGCCGTCGGCGGTGCGTATCCGCGCCGGCGAACGTCGGCAACCTGCCGCAGCAGCTTGCGCGCGAGATCGCGTTCAAATGTTTCAGAGAAGTCTTGCACTTTCGTCGGCATGTGCGCCCCCTACGCCGCAGCACGGCGTTCGACCGACCGCAGGCGCATAGGCTTCCCGCCCGGCGGATTCCGGGGTCCCTCGTCCAATGAGCAAAGTGCCTCCAGTATCTCGTCGATGGTCACCGGCGCTTTCAGCCCTTCGGGCGCCCGCAGCGACGGGCACGATGCGATCGCAGAAGCGTCCGAGGCCCATGAGGCCAGAATGGCGCGCTTCTCGGAGAGGCTCAGGTGGGGGTCGGACACCACCTCCCGCGGATGCCCGAAGACCGTGCCGGGATGAAGGATTGCGTTGAGATCGATTACGTTGCCGTTGATTGCGGTCGTCGGCCGCATGGCTCTCTCCATTTCTTGGACGAATGAGCAGGTGCCGCGCGGGACGTTCCGCGCGGCTTGTGAATCAAGCTACCGCCCGCTCGGATTAGGCGGCCTTGGATTCGATTTGGGTCGCCTTGCCGGGCGTGGCATCGTTGATGGCGATGCGGCGCGGCTTCATCGCTTCGGGGATTTCTCGCTGCAGGTCGATGAGTAGCAGGCCGTTCTCGAAGCGGGCGCCCCTGACCTCGACGTAGTCGGCCAGCGTGAACTGGCGCTTGAAGTTGCGGGTCGAGATGCCTCGGTGCAGGAAGATCTTGCCTTCCTTGTCGTTCTTGCGGCCCTCGAGCGTCAGAACGTTCTGCTCGCTCGTCAGCGAGACTTCCTCCGGCGTGAAGCCGGCGAGCGCCACCGTGATCTGGAAGCGGTTCTCATCGAGACGTTCGATGTTGTAGGGGGGATAGGTCTCTTCGGCGGTCCGCTGCACTTCGTCGAGAGCGTCGAAAAGGCGGTCGAATCCGATGGTCGACCTCCAGAGGGGAGTCCAATCATACCTCATATCCAAGTCCTCCTAAGAGCAAGATGGGTACGAGCAGGCTCCGGACACCGTCCGGGCGCCCGTCTCTACTTCGCGGGACCCCGAAGGCGTCCCGGCCGCCACGCGGCGACGACGAAAAAATTTAGGAGCGAAAAAAAAGTTTCAAGGGGTGAAGAAGGAATTTTTCGACCGTGACATAGAATGGTTAATCCTTGGTCCAGACCTAATTTAAGAGACGCGCGCGAAGCTTCCTGAGGATCTCCCGGAGGTCCTCGACGTACTCCTGCGTGGCCCGTCGCGCCTCTTCCAGGCGGGATGGCCTGGAATGCGAGGATTTGCCGGACTGTTCCTGTTCATCAGACTGTTTCACGCCCATAGGATCGGCGGCCTCGACGCCAGCCCCTTTCGCAAGATCAATGGTATCTCGGGAGCCCTGTTCGAAGTGCTCGCCCAGCTGCTGCGGTCGCGTGATCATCGGCAGCGCTTTACCGGCGACGCGCAAACCAAATGCCGAGCAGAAGCGCGGCAAAAAGCGACTGCAGCGGGGCTTTCACCGTCACGTTGCGCAGACGTTCGACCCAGCGCATCGCTGCATCCTGTGAAGTTGTCCGGGTTCGCCCTGCCGTCCGCGAACCCAGTCTTCACGTTCGACCGCTCCGCCGAAACCCGCTCAAGGCCGCCCTGTTCATCCGTCAATCCGGAGGCTTCCGTCATCGGAACCTCCAAAGCTGGCGCCACAGAAACCGGCCGCGCGCGTCCAGGTTCCTAGGCCGGCTTCTGACGCGCCCCCCGCCGCGGGCTCCTTCGCGGCCGGCCGGCTGACGCTTTCTTCTGGGCAGGCTTCTTCTAGCCGCCTGGGCCGCAGCGCCGCCGACGCTCTTGCGCAGCGCGACCATCAGATCGACCACGTTTTCGCCCTTCGGGTCTTGCCGGCGCACTTCTGGGGGCGGCCTCGATTCAAGGCGAACGACAATGCCGGTTCCGACAAGTCAGTCGACATCCCGTCGAAACGAGATCTGCGGTTCCAAGCATCAGATCGCGCAACACGCGAGAGAGCCCTCCTCCCGCGTCCCATTTCGATCCTCTATGAGCTTACTTTATCAAACACGGCCCAAGGCGAGCTTGGATCAGCAAGCCCAATCCATCATGGGGAAGTTTGAGCTAACTGGCACCAGTGAGATCGAAGCAAATGAAGAGTGGTCCGTTTTGCGTCACACGAGAACTCCCGCCGGGACAGGCGGCCTGCAGTACCTAACGATCGCGCGTATGTACGCAGATGGCGGAAGGGGGGCCTGTCAATCCTTTTTGAAATTGCTTTTCCGTCCTCGCCCCGCACGGTCGGCGGCCCTAGTCTAGCAACGGTGTTTTGGCGGCTTCATTGCGATGGTCCGCACGAACTCACGTACCTTACCGTGCATGGGAGATATCAATACGAGCCGGCCTGCTGCCCCGGCATGCGCAAGGCTGGATCAAACGGGTTGATCTTCGGCGCAAGCGCATCGGCCTCGCGCCGAAGCACCCGGACCACAGTCGGCAAACGCTCAGCATTGAGCCGCGCGACTGTGGTGCCGATGCTGATTGCGGCGAGCGGTCGGCGCTCGCGATCGAGAATCGGTACCGCAACCCCAGCCATGTCCGGCAGAAGCCCCGACCCGCGCGCAGCAAAGCCGCTTTCCCGAACTCGCTCGATCTCATTGCGGAAGAACACTTCATCGAACAGGCCGAAATGGAGGAGTCGCGGCAGGTTGAAGCGGATCACCTCCTCGCGTTCCGCTTCAGGCAAGTGAGCGAGGATTGCCATGCTGCCTTGGCCAACGCCAAGTATCACCTTGCCGCCGACGTCGTTGGTGAAGGATCGGATCGGCAGCGGCCCTTCGCAGCGGTCGAGACAGACCGCCTCATACCCACTGCGCACCAGCAGGAACACAGTGTCGCCCAACGCAGCGGACAACCGCAACAGCACAGGTCGACAAATGTCGCGCAGATTGCTCGGATTCCCCGCTCGGGCCGCAAGCGAAAAGAACTCGACACTCAGCCGGTAGTACTTGCTGCGCGCATCCTGCTCCACCATGCCTTCATCGATCAGCATGCGTAGCAGCCGATGCGCTGAGGCAGGGGTCAATCCAGCCGTTTGGGCGGCATGCGTCAGCCTCGCCCCCTCGCCGCCACTCGCGGCCAGTGCACGCAGCAGTGCAACTGCGCGCGGTAGGCTTCCGGAAGGTCCGTTTCCTAAGGCATCATTCGACATATGAAAAATATTCTGTGCTAACGGGCGGTAACATTACATATAATGGAAAGGTAGGGCCACCTCTTTGCACATGTCGGAATATGGCATTGACACGACAGACATTCAAAGACCTGAATAGCGGGTGACGTCCTCGCTCTGGCAGTCCCGCCCCATGCACGAACCGGTCTTGCGTGTTGAAGATCTTCGAGCCGAATTTCGCATTGGTGCGGAATGGTATCCGGCCGTGGATGGCGTCTCCTTCACGCTCGACCGCAATGAGACGCTGGCCCTCGTCGGCGAGTCCGGCTGCGGAAAGTCGGTCACCGCCCTCTCCATCATGGGTCTCGTGCCGCAGCCGCAGGGTCGCGTGTCGGCAGGGCGCATCCTGCTCGACGGAACGGACCTGCGAACGCTCGATGAGACAGGGTTCGAAGCTCTGCGCGGCGACCGCATGACGATGATCTTCCAGGAACCGATGACGAGCCTCAATCCGGTGATGAGCATCGGCGCGCAGGTCGGCGAGGCGCTGCGCGTCCATCGCGGTCTGTCGCAGGAGGACGCGCAGGCGAAGGCACTCGCTGTGCTCGAGGAAGTGAAGATTCCGTCTGCAAAGCAGCGCTTCCACGATTATCCGCATCAATTCTCAGGCGGCATGCGTCAGCGCGTGATGATCGCGATGGCGCTCGCTTGCGAGCCGACGCTGCTGCTCGCCGATGAACCGACGACCGCCCTCGACGTCACCATTCAGGCGCAGGTGCTCGGGCTGCTTGCCGACCTGAAGGCGCGGCATGGCATGGCGATGCTGTTTATCACGCACAATCTCGGCGTCGTTGCCCAGATCGCCGATCGCGTCGCGGTCATGTATGCGGGCCAGATCGTCGAAGAAGCGCCTGTGCACGAGATTTTCGCAGCGCCCGCCCATCCGTACACGCACGCGCTCTTCTCGGCCATCCCGCGCATGGACCGCGCCGAGCAGGCGCTCGCCGCCATTCCAGGGCGCGTGCCACCCTTGAACGACATGCCGAAAGGGTGTCGCTTCGCGCCGCGCTGCCCGTTGCGCCGCGAAGGATGTGAGGTGCCGCAGGTTCTGGCGGCTGCTGCCCCACGGCATCTCGCGCGGTGTCACGTCGCAACGAACGCTTTTGACAAGGAGCTTGCCCGTGCTTGAGGTGGATGGTCGCGTCGTCATGGTTTCGGGTGCGTCGCGCGGGATCGGCCGCGCGGTGGTGGAGCGCCTGATCGATGGCGGCTATCGCGTCTCAGCCGGGGTACGCGATTCCCGTGGGATGGTCGGGTCCGATCGGCTGATGCTGCATCGTTACGATGCCGAGTCGCTGCCCTCGGCGGAAGCATGGGTTGCAACGACAATCGAGCGCTTCGGCCGGCTCGACAGCCTCATCAATGCTGCCGGAATCAATCCGGAAGCCAATCTGACCGATCCTGACGAGACGGCGCTCGACGCCATGATGCTGATCAACGTCAAGGCCCCGATGCGGCTCATTCGCCTCGCGCTGCCGCATCTCGCCAAGACCGGCGAAGGGCGCGTGATCAACGTCGCTTCGATGTCCGGCAAGCGCGTCCGCAATCCCAACGTCGGTTATGCGATGAGCAAGTTTGCGCTGCTCGCTCTCACCCATGCCGTACGACAGTACGGCTGGGAGCACGGTATTCGCGCGACTGCGATCTGCCCAAGCTTTGTTGCCACGGATATGACCGCCCATGTCACCAAATGGCCGCGCGAGAAAATGAGTGATCCGCGCGACATCGCCGAGCTGATCGCGACGGTCCTGCGACTGCCCAACACGGCGACCATCGCCGAACTGCTGGTCAATTGCCGGCTGGAGGACATGTTATGAGACTGCAACGGCTGGCGGAGACGGATCGATCCGCCGTGTCATTCATGCTCGACGGCGCTGCCGTGACCGCGCTCGAGGGCGACACCTTGCTCACGGCCGTTCTCGCGAGCGACGATCACCTGCGCGAGAGCGAATTCGGGGATGGTCTCCGTGCCGGCTTCTGCCTGATGGGGGCGTGCCAAGATTGCTGGGTGAACGTCGAGGGGAGCGGCCGCGTGCGCGCCTGCACCACCCCGATAACCGAGGGCATGCGCGTGTCGCGCAGGATGGGGCAGCCATGAGCGTTGTCATTGTCGGCGCCGGTCCGGCCGGGACGCGCGCGGCCGAGGTTCTCGTCGGCGCAGGCCTGCGCCCAATCGTGATCGACGAAGCGCCCGACAACGGCGGGCGCATCTATCAACGTCAGCCCGCAGGATTCCATCGCAGCGCGCGCACCCTCTACGGCTTTGAGGCCATAAAGGCGCAGGCCGTGCACGACACTTTCGACCGGTTGCGTCCCGCGATCGACTTTCGCCCACGAACGCTCGCATGGAATTTGCGCCCCGGCGTGATCGACACGATCTGTGACGGAAAGGCGAGCGCGGTGCCTTTCGCACACACAATCCTTTGCACTGGCGCGATGGACCGGGTGATCCCGCTGCCGGGCTGGACGTTGCCGGGCGTCTTCACGCTGGGTGGATCGCAGATTGCCTTGAAGGCACAAGGCTGCTCCATCGGTGCGCAGGTCGCGTTTGTCGGGACCGGTCCGCTGCTCTACCTCGTCGCCTATCAATATGCCCGCGCTGGTGCGCGGATTGCGGCCGTGCTTGACACGACACCGTTTAGCAACAAGGCGAGACAGGCGTTCGGGCTGATGCGTGGTGGAGTAATTTTCGCGAAAGGCCTCTACTACATCGCCTGGCTGCGCGCACACGGCATCCCCATCGTCGAGGGCGCGACCCCACTCGCGATCGCGGGCAACGGCCAGGTCGAGACACTGAGCTGGCGGGACGCGCGCGGCGACAGACACGAGGCGGCAGTCGATGCCGTCGCACTCGGCTTCGGGCTGAAGCCGGAGGCGCAGCTCGCCGATCTTGCCGGCGTCCCCTTCGAGTTCGATCCCGTGCAGCATAATTGGGTGCCGCGCAAGGATCTCGCCGGGCGAACATCCGTCGAAGGCGTGTTCCTCGCCGGCGACGGCGGTGGCATCCGGGGCGCTGATCTCGCCGAGGCGGCGGGCGCACGTGCCGCCAGGGCTGTGCTGGCAGCCCGCGGCTCGGCGGTCGATGCGCGTGACGTCGCGCGCCTCGATGCGCGTGACGTCGCGCGCCTCGATGCGGTTCTGGCGGCCGGCGCCACCTTCCGCGCCGCACTGGAGCGTGCATTTCCATTTCCGGCAAACCTCGCAGCCAGCATCGCCGACGAAACGATCCTGTGCCGGTGCGAGACGATCACGGCGGGCGAACTGCGCGCGGCCGCGAGCGAAGCGCTGGCAACGCTGCCGCCACCAGAAGTCAATCGGGCGAAAGCCCTGACCCGCGTTGGCATGGGCCGTTGCCAAGGTCGTGTCTGCGGCGCGGCCGCGGCCGAGGTGCTGGCGGCCGCACTCTCCTGCCCGGTGGAGCAAGTCGGTCGCCTGCGCGGACAGCCGCCCGTCAAGCCGATCCCCATCCTTCCCGCGGAGGCCGCATGAGCGTGACGGCGACCGATGTGCTGATCGTCGGTGGCGGCGGCGCGGGCTGCTCCACGGCCCTACATCTGGCAAGCCGCGGCGTGCGATGCATTCTGCTCGAACGCGGCCAGATCGGCGGACAGGCAAGCGGCGTCAATTACGGCGGCGTGCGCCAGCAGGGGCGGCATCCGGCCGAACTGCCGCTCGCCCGCCGCTCCCGGGAGATCTGGACGAGACTGCCACAGCTCATCGGCACCAACTGCGAATTCGAGGTGACCGGTCACCTCAAGCTCGCACGCAGCGAAGCCGAGGAAGCCAACCTCGTCGCCTATCTCGACGTCGCCAAGGCCAATGGACTTCCGCTGATCATGATCGGAGGCAACGCCATCCATCAACAATATCCGTGGCTCGGCCCGGATGTCGTGGCCGGCTCGCTCGCGCCTGACGACGGCGCTGCCAACCCGCGCCTGTTGAGTCCAGCTCTCGCGCGAGCCGCGCGCGACAAGGGCGCTGACATCCGCGAATTCAGGCCAGTCAGCACTCTGGCCCACGATGGCACCCAGTTCATTGTGACGTCAGGCGAGCATGAATTTCGCGCCCGATATCTCGTGAACACGGCCGGCTATTGGGGCGGCGCGGTCGCGAGCACGTTCGGCGAAGCGGTTCCGATTTCGCCGCTCAACCCCAACATGCTCGTGACCGAGCCCCTGCCCTACTTCATCACGCCCAATCTGGGTGTCGTCGGCGGCGACGTCTACCTGCGCCAGATTCGCCGCGGCAACGTGATCTTCGGCGGCGGGCGCGGGGAATCCGATCCGGACGTTCCGCGTTCACGGCCGCTGCCCGAACCAAGCTATGCGGTCATGGCAAAGGCGCTGCAGCTCGTGCCACAGCTTGCGGGCGTGCAGGTGATCCGCAGCTGGACCGGCATCGACGGCGAAACACCGGACGATATTCCGGTGATCGGGCCGAGCCGCACCACGCCTGGCCTGTTTCATGCATTCGGATTCTCCGGCCACGGTTTCCAGCTCGGCCCGGCCATCGGGGCCATCATGAGCGAGCTCGTTCTTGACGGACACACCGATGTTCCGCTCGAGCCGTTCCGGATCGATCGTTTCGCGCAGGACGGATCACTCAACCAGCAGGGACAGAAACATGAAGCTTCGCATCACGCTTAGTGCAGCGCTCGCGGCCGCCACAATCGTTTCGGTGCCTACTTCGGCGGCACCGAAGACCGATCTGAAAATCGGCATGGCTGCACAAGACGTCGGCCAGCTCGATCCTCACCGCGCGGTCAGCACAATCGACCGCACCGTGGTTGCCTGGATGTATAGTGGCCTCGCGCGCTTCAAGCCGGGGACGATGGATCCCACACAGATCGAGCCGGATCTCGCCGAGAAATGGGAAGCAAGCGCCGACAAGCTCGACTGGACGTTCCATCTGCGTCACGGCGTCAAGTTTCACGGCGAATTCGGCGAGTTGACGGCCGATGACGTCGTCTTCAGCCTCAAGCGAGCCAGCGATGCCAAGACCTCGGCCTTCTCCGCCGACTTCGCCGCTTTCAAGACCATCGAGGCGACCGATCCCTACACGGTCCACATCGTGCTGGCGCGGCAGGTGCCGAGCCTGCTGGGGCTGCTCACAAACTATTCCGGCGGCTACATCGTCAGCCGCAAGGCGGTCGAGAAATATGGCGCGGACTACACGCGCAATCCGGTCGGCACGGGGCCCTTCGCCTTCGTTTCCGACACGCCGAACCAGTCGCTCGAACTCGCAGCCTTCGACGGTTATTTCCGCGGTAAGCCGCAACTGCAGCACGTGAGCTATCGCTACATTCCCTCAGACTCCTCGCGGGACCTTGCCTTCCAGAACGGCGAAATTGATCTCATCTACGGCAAGCAGGATCAGGCCTGGATAAACCGCATCCGCGCGTTACCGAATTCGGCCGTCGACGTCTTCGAACCTGGCGAACTCGCCAATCTCAATCTCAACGTCACAGCGAAGCCGCTCGACGACATCCGCGTGCGACAGGCGATTGCCTACGCCGTCAACCGGCCGGAACTCGTGAAGTGGCAGGGGGCCGACACGGCGCGGCCGGGCCAGAGCGTCATTCCGGCCGGCTATCTCGGATTTTCGAAGGACGTCGGTCTCGTCAGCACCGACATCGCCAAGGCGAAGGCTCTGCTCAAGGAGGCGGGCTATCCCGACGGCGTGACGATCAAGGTGATCCACACCCAGCTGCCGCAGATGCTGGGCAGCATGCAGGTCGTGCAGGCGCAGCTGAAGAAGGCAGGCATCAATCTCGATATCGAGGTGGTCGATCATGCCACGTTCCACCAGCAGATCCGCAAGGATCTGAGCCCGATCGTCTATTATGCGGCGGCGCGATTCCCGATAGCGGACATCTACTTGACCCAGTTCTTCCACTCGGCGAGCATCGTCGGCAAGCCAACGGCGGTCACCAATTTCAGCCATTGCGACGTGGCGGACAAGGAGATCGACGCCGCCAAGACCGAGCCCGACACCGAAAAGCAGGTTGCCCTCTGGGTCGAGGCCCAGAAAAAGATCATCGCAGCCGTCTGCGCCGTTCCGCTGGCCGAGGGTCTGCAGATCTGGGCGCATCGCACCGACCTCGACTTTGGCTACGACTTGAAGGCGTCACTGTCGCTCGGTCCGCTCTTGACCGAAGCCACGCACTTCAAGTGAGTTAGGCAGGATCAGCCACAGGATCGCCCGGTGATTGGCTTCATCATCCGCAGGCTGCTGGCCTCTATACCAACGCTGCTCGCGGTATTGACACTCGTCTTTCTGCTGGTGCGCGTGGTCCCAGGCGATCCCGCGATCGCAATCCTCGGCGATCGGGCGACTCCGGACGCCCTCGCAGCATTGCGCGCCGAACTCGGCCTCGATCGCTGGATCGGCGCGCAATATTTCGACTTCCTCGGCCATGCCTTGCTCGGCGATCTCGGCACCAGCATGGTCACGCACCGTCCGGTCTGGACCGAAATTGCCGAAGCATTGCCGCACACCATCGTGTTGACGCTGGCGGCCATGGCGATTGGCTGCTTGATCGGCATTCCCGCCGGCATCGGGGCAGCGCTACACCGCAACGGCGCGATCGACGTGCTGACGCGCCTGTTTTCACTGCTCGGGCTGTCTTTCCCGGTCTTCGTTTCGGGAATTTTCCTGCTTATCGTGTTCGCGTTGCAACTGCACCTCTTTCCTGTGATCGGCAATCCACGCGCCGGCGACTGGATCGACGGCCTGCATAAGCTCGTCCTGCCCGCGATGACCCTCGGCATCGTGATGGCAGCCTATGTCGTACGCGTGACGCGCAGCTCGATGCTGCAGGTCCTTGGGGAGGACTACATCCGCACCGCGCGTGCCAAGGGCGTACCACGGCGCGCCATCATCTGGCGCCACGGGTTCTCCAATGCCTTGATTCCGGTGGTCACCGTCGTCGGCCTCTATGTCGGCATCCTCATCGGGAATTCCGTGCTCACCGAAATCGTCTTCAACCGGCCCGGCCTCGGCAAGGTGATCGTCAGCGCGCTAACCCAGCGCGACTACACCATGTTGCAAGGCATGATGGTGATCTACTGTTTCCTGATCGTCGTCGTGAACCTCGTCACCGACATCAGCTATGGCTTCATCGATCCAAGGGTCAAGCAATGACGGATGTGGTCCTTTCCGCACCACGCTCGTCCTGGCGTACGATGGCCGGACGGCTCTTGACCGATCCCACGACAGTCGCGGGCATTGTCCTCTGCACGATCGTCGTGGCCGGCGCGTTGCTGGCTCCGTGGCTTGCTCCACGCGATCCCCTCGAACAGAACATTCTGGATCGCCTAGCGGGACCCGGTTCCGAATATCTGCTCGGCACCGACCAATTCGGCCGTGACGTGCTGTCGCGGCTGCTTTGGGGGGCGCGAGTGTCTCTGCTGGTGTCGTTTCTTTCCATTGCAGCCGCCGTCATCATCGGCGGGGCGATCGGTATGGTCAGCGGCTACATTGGCGGCCGGTTCGATCTCTTCACCATGCAGGTCATGGACGTCCTGCTGTCGTTTCCAAGCCTGATTCTCGGCATGATCATGGTGGCCCTGCTCGGCTCGAGCGTCACCAATCTCGTCATTGCGATTGCGCTGACCGCGATAGCTCCGTTTGCGCGCATTGCGCGAGCACCCGTTCTGGTGCTCAAGGAGCGCGCCTTTATCGAGGCCGGACGCGCGCTCGGCTTCTCGCATGTGCGCATTCTGCTCGTGCATGTGCTGCCCAACATCGTCAACGATCTCATGGTCATGGGCACGCTCTGGATGGCCACCGCAGTCCGCACCGAAGCCTCGCTCTCCTTCATCGGGCTCGGCGTCAAGCCGCCGACGCCGACCTGGGGTGGCATGATGCGGGATGGATTCGAGAACATTCTTGATTCGGCATGGCTGTGCATATGGCCAGGCCTGGCAATTCTTGCACTGGTCCTGGGGCTGAACCTCGTCGGCGACGGCCTTTATGATGTGACCGATCCGAAGGCGAACGCCCAATGACCTCGTCCCAGGCCCTGCTCGAGGTCCACGACCTCGCCAAGCATTTCACGGTCACCAAGGGTTTCCCCCGCCCGGTCACTACGACGGTCCGCGCCGTCGATGGCGTCAGCTTCGTGGTGGCACGCGGCGAGGCGTTCGGCCTCGTCGGCGAGTCCGGCTGCGGCAAGTCTACGGCGGCGCGCACCGTGCTGCGTCTGATTCCGCCGGATGCCGGCCGTGTTCGTTTCTCAGACATCGATGTGACCACCGCCCATGGATCGACGCTACAGCGGCTGCGCCGACGCATGCAGATCGTCTTCCAGGATCCATATTCGTCACTCAATCCGCGGCGTACGATCGGCCAGAGCTTGACAGAGCCGCTGGGCGTGCACGGCCTCGCCCGCGGTCGAGCCGCGCGCGAACGGGCAATCGCATTGCTGGAGGAGGTAGGCCTGCCGCCGTCCGCCTACGACCGCTACCCGCACGAATTTTCGGGCGGCCAGAGGCAGCGGGTCGGGATCGCGCGTGCTCTGTCTGTCGAACCCGAACTGATCGTTGCCGACGAGCCGGTCTCCGCACTGGACGTCTCCGTTCAGGCCCAGGTGCTCCTGTTGTTAAAGGACCTGCAGGCTCGGCGCGGCCTGACCTTCGTGTTCGTCAGTCACGATCTCGGTGTTATCAGGTGGTTCTGCTCGCGTGTCGCGGTCATGTATCTCGGACGCATCGTCGAGAGCGGTCCGGTGGCCCGCGTGTTCGGCGCACCACGCCATCCCTATACGCGCGTGCTGCGCGATGCTTCGCCGATCCCCGATCCGAAGATAAGAGGCCAGATGCCACGCATCGTTGGCGAAATTCCGTCAGCCGCCAATCCGCCAGCAGGATGTCACTTCCACCCTCGTTGTCCGCGCGCGTCCGACCTGTGCCGCACTGCGTATCCGGAATGGCGGACTAATGGTGCTGCGGGTGTCGCCTGTCATCATCCTGAGAACTGATTGGTCGCATCGGCTGCAGTACGCGATCATCTCCTACGCGGCGACATCGCATGGACTCGCGTCGGCGGGGCGCAAATCGTGGCCTGTCACCGACCGCTCACGAAGGCCGTCGCCGGCTTGGACCGTCATCCACCGGAACGGCGAGCCACAGCGGGATCAACGGCGACCGGTCATTGCGGTGCACCTCTCCTACGCTGAGGAAGCAATCCAAGTCTTCGGCCAGTACCGATTCAAGCGCATTCAGGCGGTCTACCCCGGAACCGGCGCTTCCGGTTGCAACAGGCGCGCGGCCTTGAAGTGAACGATCAGGGTCTCGATCTGGCTAGGCAGCTGATTGGGGTAGGACCGGCCGCCGGGAGCGATCACACAGCGCCTCGAGACCATGCTCCTTGTACCGAACGAAGATCTTGTAGCCGGTCTTGCGCGATATGCCGAACTGGCGACAGACCTCGGACATGGCCTCTCCATCCTGAAGCCGGGCGACAAAGCGAAGGCGTTCTTCCATGACCGAACGAGCTCTCCACGGCATCGACACCTCCCGCAGAAAAAAAGCGGAAAGTGTAATCCATGTCTCCGGTACGTTCTGTCACCTATGTCTCGGGCTGCTCACCACACCAGCCGAACCTACGATATCTCATCCAGAGTTGCGCATAGAGTTCGTGAGAACGAGCACCAGCGCAGCTCTACGCTCGTGCGAAGGAATATTGAAGCCCTGCGGCTACCCGTCGGGTCAAGGCGACTTCCATCGCGGAAACTCGAAGGCGCGCATTTCCGGTAGACACGGGGCCTCTGGTCAGATTCCACCCGCCTCGGATTACGGGCCGCAGTCAGAGTTAAACGCCAAACGAAACGCCTACCCTCCGAAGGCAAACGTCACACGTTCGAACTCGTGTTGGGCGCGCCATTAAGCGTTATTCGGCTACAGTTTGACCCGTGAACGGTGCCGAGGGTTGATCCCGCTCAACACCGCCCAATTGCTTGAATCATCACCGGAACGCTCATCTCGTGCGGGTTCAATGTTGGAAGCCGAGGGGGTCAAAGTTCGAAGCTTGTTTACAGCGAGCGGAGCTTTACGCTCATACATGCGAGAGTTGAAAGACCTCGGGCTATCGGTCGGGCGAAGCTGTCGCCAAAATTCGAAAGCTATCGCAATATTCGGACCCGCGATCGCGGGGCTGGATGGACCGAGTCCCCTGAAGCCGCTCAGCTGCGATTGCAGGTTCAAAGCGCCGCCTCGCAACCATCTCAAATTGCTATTTCAGGCCCTGGCCTGAAGGATAGTGGGCAGCCGGTTACGGTCTGATCGCGATCCTCATCGTGGCCTCTTGGCTGTAAGAAACACCCTCTCTCAGCTGATCTCGTTGACATAGTGATGTCGTTTGGTCGTGGCGCGGTGCTCGCTGAGCAGCGTCAACACGCCCGTCTGGTCGTAGGCTTCCTCCCGGATCACGAGGACGGCGTTGGGGGAAGGGAGCGCGAGCAGGCGACGGTCGTCCTTGTCGGCGAGCTCTGCAAGCAGCTTTTCACGTACCGCCGCAATTCGAATGCCGTAGACGTCGAGCAGATGGAGATAGAGAAGCGCGGGCACTCGGGCCGGCACGTCAGGGAAATCGGGGACGCGGCGTGCGACCAGGCGGATCCGCGAATGCATCACGGGTGCTCTGCGGATGCGCCGGATGCGATGTAGACGGATCAGCGGCTCACCAACGGGCTCGGCGAAGAGCGCAGCCTCTTCAACGTCGGCAGGTCCAATCTGCACCGACAGAACCTCGGGCGCGGAATGCTGCAAGGTGCCGTCCTCGCCATGCAGCCGGAAATACTGAAAGAAGAAGCGAAGACTGTGCTGCGGTGCGCGTCCGGTTACGACCGTTCCGGTCTTGCGCCGCCGCGCCAGCATGCCATCAGCCGTCAGGTCGGCCAAGGCGCGGCGAATGGTACCGACCGCAACTCCATATCGCGCCGCAAGTGCAACCTCGCCCGGCAAGACAGTACCAGGGGAAAGCTCGCCGACGAGGATCGCCTCGGCGATCTGCCGCTTGACGTGCTCGTACAGCGGAACCGGCAGGCTCGAGGGGAGGGTCGCTGCCTTTGCCTGTTTGCCGGTCACATGTGCCTCATTCTTTGGAATTGACAGCAATCGGCGCCCATCGTTTATTTCTATATAGAATATAGAAATCGCCAAAAGCAAATGATTTTGTCTCCATCAAAGCCCGGGCCGACGCTGGCCGACAGCTTCGCCGAGATCGAACGCAGCGCTGAAAGTGCGGTCGACGATCTCGCGCGGATGATTGCGGTGGATACGAGCTTTCCCCCCGGCGCGGGATACGATGCGTTTGTCGAGCTCATGGACGGCGTACTCGCAACGCTCGGCATGGAACGCCGGCGCGTCGACGTGCCGGAGCACTTGTGGCGCGTCGCCGGCGGCCCGGCGCACGGCACGCGCACCAATCTCATTGCACGCCGCCGCTCCGGCAAACCGGCGCTTGGCTTGTATTTCCACGTCGATACTGTGCCGGCCTCGCCGGGCTGGGCAACCGATCCACTGCGACTGACGCGCGATAGCCATCGTCTGATCGGCCTTGGCGCCGCCGACATGAAGGGTACCATCGCCGCTGTGCTGCTGGCGCTGCGCGCGGCCGACAGGATTGGCCTGCCGCTCGGCTATGATCCGATGCTGCTGTTTTGCACCGATGAGGAAGGCGGGCTCTATCCCGGCATACGCTATCTCGCCGAGCAGGGCTTGCTCGAAGGTCACATCCTCAATTTCAATGGCGTTGCAGCGCCGCGGATCTGGGCCGGGTGCTTCGGTCTGTTCACGCTGCTGGTGAGGGTTCATGGTCGCACAGTGCATGCGAGCGAGGCCGCGCTTGCCGGAACCGGCGCCAATGCCATCGAGGCCGCATTGCCGATCCTCAATGCGCTCGCCGCGCTCAAACCGGAGATTGCAAAGCGCATCTCTGCCCTGCCCGCCGCGCCAGGCGCAAGGGGCCCGCTCGCCGCACAGCTCGACATCTCCGCCGCGCATGGCGGCCAATGCGGCGGGCAGATTCCCTCGCAATTCGAGATCCTCGTCTCCCGCCGTTACGCTCCGGAGGAGGATTTCGTGGCAGCGCGCGGCGAAATCGAGAATACGATCCGCAAGGCCGTGCCGGAGGCCGAAATCGAGATCGCTCTTACCGGTCATTTGACGCCGACGTCGGATCCGACGGGCCCTCATTGGCCGCGCTGGCAGGAAGCGCTGTCGGCCGGGTTCGGTTACGCGCCCGACGAATTCGCCAAATGGGGCGCCACGAGCTGCTCCGATTTTGGCTGGGTGCAAGCCACCGGCATGCAGGAGATCCTTTTGACTGGCCTCGGCCGCTCGGACAGCCGTATCCACGCGCCCGGCGAATTCACCACGCTCACCGACATCGTCGCGCTCGCGAAGTCAGTCCTTGCCTATCTGTCCGCCGAATTCCGGCCCGACCTTTCGCCTGAAGCAACCGCCATTCGCTAACTCAGGAGCCTACCCCTATGCTGACCGTCACCCGCCGCGTCTTCCTTGCCGGGACTGCCATAAGCCTCGTCACGCTTCCCCGGATCGCCATCGCCGATACACCCAAGCGCGGCGGCGTGCTGCGGATGTCGCTGGATCAGGCGGCCTCAGTCATTCATCCGATGCTGGCACGCGTCAATCCGGAGTATCTCGTCACCGAGCTGCTCTACTCCAACCTGACCCGGTTGAAGCCGGACATGACCGTCGAGCCGGACCTCGCGCTCTCCTGGGACCCGAACGAGACGCGCACGGAATGGACCTTCAAGTTGCGCCCTGGTGTGACGTTCCACGACGGCTCGCCGCTGACTTCGGAAGATGTAGTCGCCACCATCAACGCAATCCTCGATCCGAAGACCGCATCCCCCGGCCGAACCAATGTCGGTCCGATCAAGGAGGTCGCAGCGATCGATCCCTTGACGGTCAAGTTCACGCTCACCGGCGCCTACGCCGACCTGCCGGTGGCTCTCACCTATCTCAACGCGCGCATCGTTCCGGCGAAGGTCATCGCGTCCGATCTCGCCAGCCTCTCGACCACGGCGAACGGCACCGGGCCGTTCAAGCTCGTCTCTTATGAGCCCGACCGAAAGATCGTCGTCGAACGCAACGCCGCCTATTACGACCCGACGCGGCCATACCTCGACCGCGTGGAATTGCTCGTCTATCCGGACCGCACCGCCGAAGCCTCCGCGATGATCTCCGGCGAGATCGACCTGCTCCTGACGACGACGCCAGGCGAGTATGAGCGACTTGTGAAGGCGAGCGGCGTCAAGGCGCTGCGCACGCCGTCCGGCCAATTCCTCAATATCAACCTCGGATGCGATCAGAAGCCCTTCAACGATATCAGGGTCCGCCAGGCGCTGGCACTGGCAGTCGATCGCGAGGCAACCGTCGGCTTCGTCGCCGGGGGCTACGGCACGCCGGGCAACGACACGCCGCTGAACCCGGCCTACCACTTCTACAAGAATATCCCGATGAAGAAGCCCGACATCGCCAAGGCGAAGCAGCTTCTCACCGACGCAGGCTATCCCAACGGCATCGATCTGACGCTGATCGCTTCCGACAGGCCAGCCACCCGCACCCAGCTCGGCGTCGCGATTCGCGAGATGGCGGCCGCGGCCGGCTTCCGCATCAACGTGCAGACGATGCCGCACGCGACCTATCTCGACCAGGTCTGGAAGAAGGGCAATTTCTACGTCGGCTTCTACAACATGCAGCCGACGGCGGATGCGATCTTCAACCTGCTCTACACGTCCAACGCGACCTGGAACGAAACCCACTGGAACAACAGCGAGTTCGACAGCGTCATCAATGCGGCCCGGGTCGAGACCGACGAAGCGAAACGCGCCACGCTCTATGGCAAGGCGCAGGAGATGATGAACACCGAGGTCCCTTCGGTGATCTCGGCATTCTTCGATCTTCTTGCTGCACAGCGGTCCTATGTCGAAGGCTACACGCTGCATCCGCGCGGCTCGGTGTTCCGCCTCGACATGGTCTCGCTAGGCGCCGGCGCGCCGAAGCGCGCCTGACGTCGGAGACATCGGGTGTCGTTCACCTGGTTCGCGCGCCGGCTGATGCTGATGGTCTACACCGTCATCGTCGTCTCGATGCTGGTGTTCGTCATTACGCAGGTCCTGCCGGCCGACGCGGCCCAGTCGCTGCTCGGTGAGAACGCGACGCCCGAAATGCTGGCCGCGCTCAGGGCAAAGCTTGGGCTCGGCGATCCCGCCTGGCAGCAATATCTGCGTTGGGCCGGCCACGTCTTCAGCGGCGATTTCGGCATCTCGATGCGGACGAGCCAGCCGGTCGGCCCGGACATGCTGGCGGCGTTGTCGCGTTCGCTGCTGCTCGCGGTGTCGTCCATCCTCGTTACGCTCGCCGTCGCCGTGCCGCTCGGCGTGGTGTCGGCGCTGCGGCAAGGCAGGCCTACCGACACTGGCGTGAGCCTGATCGCCTATCTCGGTGTCTCGCTGCCCGAATTCGTCACCGCGACGCTGCTCGCACTCCTGCTGGCCGACACGCTGCATTGGCTGCCGGCAACCGGCTACGTTTCACTGCTGGAAAATTTGGGCGACGGCCTCCATCATCTGGCGCTGCCGGTCCTGACCATTTCGGTGATCCTCATTGCCCACGTCATGCGCATGATGCGCTCCGAGACGCTCGACGTGCTGAAGTCGGACTACATCCGCGCCGCGCGGCTAAAGGGCCTGCCGGAACGCACCGTGCTGTTTCGCCATGCCCTGCGTAACGCATTGCTGCCGGTGGTCACAATCATCGCGCTGGACGTCGGCTATCTGCTCGGCGGCATCATCGTGATCGAGGAGATTTTCGCCATTCCCGGCATCGGACGTGCGCTGATGGTCGCCATCACCACGCGCGACCTGCCGTCGATCCAGGCCGGCGCGTTGATCATGGCAACCACCTATGCCGTCACCAACACGCTTGCTGACATGGCGTACGCCCTTCTCGACCGGCGGATCCGCTATGACTGAGCTGTTCATCCGCCTGATCCGGAGGCCGCAGGGTTTTGTCGGCGTCGCTCTCCTGGCCCTTATTGCCCTCGCCTGCCTGTTCGGACCGGCGCTGGCACCGTATGCGCCGGAGAAGATCGATTTCATTGGGCGGTTTCGCGCGCCAGGCTGGCATAACTGGCTCGGCGCGGATCAATTTGGCCGCGACATCCTGAGCCGCCTGATGGTCGGTGCGCGTTCAACCGTTCCGATGGCTCTCATCGCAACTCTGGCCGGCAGCGCAGCCGGCGCGATCATCGGTATCGGCTCGGCCTATCTCGGCGGTCGAACCGACGAGGCCATCATGCGTACCAACGACGCCGTGATGGCGATCCCGGGTCTCCTGATGGCTCTGTTGCTGGTCTCGACGCTCGGCAACGGCGCCGGAAACGCTGTCGTCGCCATCGCGCTGGCCTTTGCACCCGGCATGGCGCGCGTGACGCGCTCGGTCGCGCTCAACGTGCGCAACCAGGATTACGTCAAGGCGGCCATCGCGCGTGGCGAGGGTGCGGCGTGGATCATCTTCCGCGAGATGCTACCCAATGTGATGGCGCCGATCGTGATCGAATCCACCATTCGCGTGTCCTTTGCCGTCATGCTGTTCGCAACGCTCAGCTTCCTCGGCGTCGGCGCGCAGCCACCTGCATCCGAATGGGGGCTCATGGTGGCAGACGCCCGGCAATACATGTATCAGGCGCCGTGGGGATTGATCGCGCCGTCGGTCGCGATCGCGCTCACCGCCATTGCCTTCAACCTCCTCGGCGACGGCCTTCGCGACGCCCTCAATCCGAAGGATGAGCGGTGACCCCAGCGCTTACGATCAAGAATTATGCGCTCGACTACATGACCGCCGCCGGGCCGGTGCGCGTGCTGCAAGACGTTTCATTGGAGGTGAGGCCGGGCGAGGTGCTCGGACTCGTCGGAGAATCTGGCTCAGGCAAGAGCTCGCTCGCCTGGGCGCTGATGCGCCACCTGCCGGACAATGCTCGCGAGGTCAGGGGCTCGCTGCACCTCGGTGACATCGACCTCCAGCGCCTCAGCCATCGCGAACTGACCAAAATCCGCGGACGCCGGCTCGGCATGGTGTTCCAGGATCCATCGACCGCGCTCAACCCGACGCTCACCATCGGCCGGCAGGTCACGGAGACCCTGATCCAGCATCGCGGCCTCACGCAACGCCAGGCCGATGCGCTGGCCATCGAACTGCTCGGTCATGTCGAGCTGCGCGATCCCGCCGCGATCATGCGGCGCTATCCGCACGAGATTTCCGGCGGCGAAAAGCAGCGCGTCATCATCGCCACGGCGTTCGGCTGCCGGCCCGACGTCATCCTGTTCGACGAGCCGACCACGGCGCTCGACGTCATCACCGGCGCGCGCATCCTCGAGCTGTTTGCCCGGCTGCGCGAGGAGACGGGCGTTGCCGCGCTCTATATTTCCCACGATCTTGCGCTGGTGACGCGGGTCGCCGACCGGGTCGCGGTCCTCAAACGCGGCCATCTGGTGGAGCAGGCCCCGGCCGCCGAGATTTTTCGCGCGCCACGTCACGCCGAGACGCAAATCCTCGTGCAAGCCGTGCCGAGGTCGGAGCGACGCCTCGTTCACGACAAATCCAGCGACGAAGTTCTTCTCTCGGCCTCGGGCATCGAAGTCCATTACGGCCGCGCCGGCCTTTTCGGCCATGCGCCGCCACCGGCGACGAAGAGCGTCGGATTGGAGGTGCGGGCCGGAGAAATCCTCGGCCTCGTCGGCGAGTCCGGATCCGGCAAATCGTCGATGGCGCGGGCGCTCACCGGCCTTGCCCGCTTCTCGGGCAAAGTCTGCTTCGACAAGCGGATGATAACTAGCGCGCGTGATATGGACGCGACCTATCGCCGCGATGTGCAGATCATCTTCCAGCATCCGGATGCCTCGCTCAATCCGCGCCACAAGGTCGGCGAAATCCTCTCCCGTTCCCTGAAGCTCTATGGCGGCAACGCCGCCGAGATCTCCCGCCTGCTCGAGCAGGTCCGCCTGCCGGCATCCTACGCCGGACGCTGGCCCCACCAGCTTTCGGGCGGCGAGAAGCAGCGTGTCGCCATCGCGCGGGCCTTTGCCGCACGGCCGAAGCTCGTGATCTGCGACGAAATCACTGCGCCGTTGGATGTCTCCGTGCAGGCGCGGATCATCGAGTTGCTGCTGGCGCTGCGTGCGGTGACCGGAACCGCCTTTCTGTTCATCACCCACGATCTCAACCTCATCCGGCAAATCGCTCACCGCATCGGCGTGATGCGCCAAGGCGAAATGGTCGACCTGTTGCCGGTCGAGGATTTCGACGCAGACCACGTTCATCCCTACACCCGCGAACTGATGGCCGCTTCCCCCGTACCGGTCGGTTGACGAAGGATTTACCCAATGGATCAAGACGCACTTCTCGCCCGGATCGATGTGTCCGCCGCGCTCGACCTGCTGTCACGCATGGTGCAGCACAAGAGCTACTCTAAATCGGACGGCGAGAAGCAGCTTGCGGCCTACATGGCAGGCCGCATGCGCGAGATCGGCCTCGAGACCGAGCTCTCGCCCTTCGGCAATGAAGGCCGCGTCAATGCCGTCGGCCGCTGGAAAGGAAGCGGCGGAGGCAAGAACCTGATGTTCAACGGCCATCTCGACACCAATCCGGTGACGGAGGGGTGGACCGTCGATCCCTGGGCCGGCAAGGTCGACGACGCCTTCATCTACGGCATCGGCGTTTCCAACATGAAGGCCGGCGACGCCGCCTATTTCTGCGCGGTGAAGACGCTGAAGGACGCCGGCGTCAAACTTAAGGGCGACGTCATCCTCACCTACGTGGTTGGCGAACTGCAGGGCGGGGTCGGCACCTACTCGCTGGTCGAGCAGGGCCTTCGCGCCGACTATTTCATCAATTCGGAGCCGACCGACCTGAAGGCGATGACCATGCACGCCGCGGCGTTCATGTTCATCATCGAGCTGACCGGCAATACCCGCCACCTGTCCAAGCGCGAAGAGGCGGTCGACGCGATCACGGCAGCGTGCGATCTCATTCCGCGCCTCAATGCGATGAAATTCTCCGGTGCCCTCTCGCCCGAGCATGAGGGAATCAACCGCGTCCATGTCGGCGTCATCCACGGCGCGCTCGGCCGCGAGCTGCACGAATGGCGCGCACCACAGGTCGCGGATTTCGTGCGGATCAAGGGCTCGGGCCGCTACGCATCGGGCCAGACCGAGGCCGGCGCGCTCGCCGACATGCGCCGCGAGCTCGACGCGCTTGAGGCACGCTTTCCCGGTCTCAAGGCCGCGGTCATGTCGGAAGACCGCGCCGGCGTGCCGACCATGCCGCCGTTCGAGGTAGCCCGCACGAGCCCGATCGTCGCGGCGATCAACCGCGCTTATCGCTCCGTGCGTGGCGAAGACCAGCCGACGGGAGCCGTTGCGCCGAGCTGCTTCTACGGCACCGATGCTGGCCACCTGCACTATTTCGGCAAGATGGAGGGCATCGTCTGCGGCCCCGGCGGACGCTACAACACGATGCCCGACGAGCGGGTCGATATCGCCGACTACCTCGATATGATTCGCATCTACATGCTCGCCATCCTGGAGATCTGCGGTTGATGGCGCTTGAAAGCACAAATATCTTCATTGCGCGCTGAATCCCCGACGTTGGTCGCTAACACTGCTTGACCCCTTGTCGGCGCCGAAGCTTGACCACGGCGAGCAATGGCGAAGCCCTTGGACAAGCGCCGAAGAATACATCGAGCGTGGGGTCAATTTTGTAAGCCGACGGGGGTCAAACTTCGGCGCTTATTCACAGTTGCGCATCGATAACCACTGCTTGTCCCGTGCGCATAGATTGCAATGCCGCTTCAAATGCAGCGAGCGTCGCCAGGACATCGTCGTGTGGCACGGGATAGGGTCGCCTGCCCTCGACTGCGTCGGCGAAGGCGACGAGCTCGTCTGTCAGCACATCCGAGGCTGGACATGTGATCGTCTCGGGGCTGGTGCCCGAGCGACGTCTCACCAATGTGACGTCGTCCAGCACCTCCGCAGAGCCGTGGGTGCCGAACACGTGAACGCGCCAATAGAACGGTGTGGCGCGAACGGTCGCAAGCGTACCCGTGATGCCACTGGTGAAATCAATGGCAAGAATCGCACTGTCGAGCGGGGGTGGGCCGGCCGCTCGGGAGCTGAGACGGGCGTAGATCCGCCGCACCGGTCCGACCAGGCTGACGAACGCATCGAGCACATGCAAGCCCGCGCCGGTGAGGCCGCCGCCCGGGGACTCCGCTGGAGAGAGCCGCCATCCCGTGGTGATCATTTGCGAGTTCTCGTTGCTGTTGTGACCTTCGATGTGAAGGATCATGCCGAGTTCCCCACTGGCAACAACAGCCTTCAGAGCCTGGAGGGACGGCCAGAAGCGGCGGTTGTGGCCCACGGCCAGCACCACGCCCGCAGAATGACAGGCCCCGAACATCGCTGCGGCATCCTCCCGGCGAAGCGCGAGTGGCTTCTCGCAGAAAACCTGTTTCCCGGCCTCGGCCGCTGCAATCGTCTGCGCAAGATGCTGGGAATGTGGGGTTGCCAGAAGCACCGCCTCGATTCCGGAATCCGCGAGCACCGCCTCGAAGCTCCCGGCGAGCATTACGCCATGCATCGCGCAGAAGTCTCGCGCGCGTTTAGCATCGGGCTCGACGGCATGTGTGATCTTCAGCCGGCGGCCGCGCCCCGCAGCCTCGACCAGGCTTCGCCCCCAGCGTCCGAGACCGACGATCGCACATTTGATCATGACGGGCGCCGCAATGGATTGATCCACCGAGCGCCCAGCCGAGATTGAGGCGTGATCATTTTCCGCGTATAGCTGATGAGATCCCTAATACCGGAGCTCAAATGGTTGACGTCAGCGATCTCTATGAGCGCGGCCTCGAACGCCGCAAGCGAATGCTCGGAGCAACCCAAGTCGAGTCTCGGATGGCCACGTCGGGAGACTTCGGAGCACCGCTGCAAACCGTCATCAACGCGTACGTCTACGGCGACATTTGGGAACGCAAGGGTTTGTCTGACCCGATGCGCAGCCTGGTGATGCTCGCCATCACGGCTGCCGCCGGCAAGACGGCCGAATTCCTCGTGCATGCACAAGGTGCGCGTGCGAACGGCTGTACGGCCGAGCAGGTGCAGGACGTCCTTCTGCTGGTGGCCATGTATTGCGGCATCCCCGCCGCGATAGAAACGACCCGGATCGCGGCGGAAGTGTTCGCGGACGCTGCGCCCGGGGGGCCGACACCGAAAGTGTAGGGCTGCCCGATCGGGACGCCCTACCCTGTCGCCCTCGTTACGCCGGGATAACACTCTCAGTAGCATAGGTATTTTCCCTGCAGCCAATCTCTCAGATCCGGTAAAGGCGGGCGGCGGTGTCGTGCAGGATCGCACGTTGCTGCCGGGGGTCGAGACCGTCGATGGCCTCGCGAAATGTCCCATAGAGCGTCGCATAGTCGGTCCAGAGCTTCTCGATCGGGAAATTGCTGCCATAGAGACAGCGGTCTGCCCCGAAAATGGCAACCGTCTCGCGAATGATCGAAGTCATCAAATCGGCGCGGCACCCACGTACGAACGTCCCCAATCCGGACAGCTTGACGTTCACGTTCGGCTGCTCAGCAAGCGCCGACATCCCCGCGCGCCATTTCTTCCATCCATCCTCCGAGAGATCTTCCGGCATCCCGGCATGCTCAAGGACAAAGATTGTCTCGGGAAACGCACGCGCCAGCGCTGCACCGTCCTGCATCTGGTCGGCAAAGACCTGCAGTTCGAAGAGCAGATTGTACTTCGATAGAAGCGACAGGCCCCGGCGCCAAACTCCGTCGTTCATCACATCGGGCCGCGATGCAAACCGGTACTGCAGATTCTGATGCCAATGAAGCTGCTGGCGGATGCCGCGCGTTGCCGGCAACGCCGCCAGCCGCTCGATCAGCACTTCACACTCGGGATCGGCCAGATCGGCGTGCGCGACATTTGCATGGGGCCAGCCATGCTGGTCAATGACCGACTGGACCCATCGCGCCTCATCGTAGCTCTTGCCTGGCGGCCAGTTGGTCTGCACGTAGACCGATTTGACGACATTGCAGCCAGCCGTGTCGGCCAGGAATTCGTCAATCGGGTAGTCGCGCCGTATCGGTCCGTAGGACCCGAAAATGCGCGGCACCTCGGGGCCTGACAACCAGGTCAGATCATTCAGGCGCCAGATGTGGTGATGGCCGTCGATTGTCGGTATTGCCTTCAAGATCGAACCTCGCCTGCTGCGCTGGGCTGCACCCCGCCTGTTGTTACTTCTTCGGGGTCGGCAGGCCCGCCATCGCCTCGATAACCGCCGCGACGGCCGCGGTGTCCTGCGCGCCATAACCCGACGCCACCGCCGCATTGAACAGCGGGACTGCCGCCGAAAACATCGGCGTCGGACAGGCGAGCGAACCGGCGAAATCGGCGATTACCTTCATGTCCTTGCGCCAGAGCTCGAGCGGCATGGTCCTTATCGTCTCATAGTTGTCTTCGATCAGCATCTGCCCGCGCACCGCCAGCGCGCGCGAGCCGGCGGCACCGTCGCTGACCACCGCATAGGTCTGCGCGGGATCGAGCCCGGCCTTGCGCGCCAACGCGAAGGCCTCGCCGGCGACTGCAGTGTGCACAGCGACCATCAGATTGGCGACGTATTTCATCTTTGAGCCGTTGCCGAACGGCCCGAGATAGTGGGGCGCGCGCGAAAACCCTTCGAACACCGGCAGGCACCGATCGTAGGCGCTTCGCTCGCCACTGCCGTAGACGAGGACGTCACGTTCGAGCGCCTGACTTCCGGAACCTGACAACGGGCAATCCAGCATTGTGATGCCCTTCTCACCCAGCAGCAGGTGGGCTTTCGACTTGTCCTCGAGGGTGAAGGTGCTGGTCTCGGCAAGAACGCGTTCCCGCCGATCGAGCGTGCGCAACTCGGCGACGACGTCGAACAACGCCTTGGCGGACGGCAGCGACGTGATCAGCACGCCGGCAGCTTTCCCAACTTCGGCAACTGATCCTGCGGCGGTCCCGCCGTTGGCGCGAAAGGACTCGATTGCACGTGGAGAAATGTCGTAGCCGACAACCGTGAAGCCCGCGGCGAGCAGGTTCTTGCTCATCGCGTAGCCCATGATCCCGAGCCCGATCAGGCCGACGGTCCTGTCAGATTTGGTTATCACTGAGATCTCTCATGGATGGCCTCCTCCATAGACATGCAAGCTCAGGCCTTGTGGCTGGTGGACCAGAACGCCGGGATCTCTGTGCAGTCCTTGCCGCCCCATCCCGCCTTGGCGGCTTGATCGAAAACGGCCAGCGCCTGTTCGGCCATCGGCAAGCCGAATCCCAGCTCCTTCGCTTCAGCGACCATGGTGCGGAAATCCTTGCGGATGTTGTCGCAATCGAATGTCGCGGATCCCGAGGGCTTAGATTGCAGGGCAAGGGCGACCGCCGAACCGCGCGCCTTCAACACATTCGTTCCCCCCGATGTATCCGCAAACAGCTCTACGAGCCATGCCGGATCGAGGTTCAAATGACGGCACAGCGCATAGGCTTCGCCGAAGGCGAGCCAGAATATCCCGAGCGGAAGATTGATGGCGAGCTTCATGCTGGCCCCCGCCCCGATCGGCCCGACCAGATCGACCCGACGGCACATCTGCTCAAGGAGCGGCTTGGCGCGCTCGAAATCCTCCTTGCTGCCACCCGCCACGCCCAACAATTTGCCGGTCAGGGCCGGACCGACCGTTCCGCCGACGGGACACTCGAGCATGGTTGCGCCCTTGGCCCGGATTTTTTCCGCGAGGGCTATCTCGGTTACCGGTTGCACTGTGCTCATCTCGATGAAGAGCTTGCCTTTCGCATCGCCTGCGAGCAGGCCCTCTGCCCCGTCGTAGACCGCCGCTATGGCGGCCGCGTCGGTCAGGATGGTGATGACGGTATCAACGCCCGCAACCAAACCGCTCGGCGTCTTTGCGACAGTGACGCCCGCCTTGCCGAGCGGCTCGGCCTTGTCCGGGCTTCTGTTCCAGACATGGACTTCATGCCCGACCTCGAGCAACCGCTTCGCGATCGCAGCGCCCATGCGGCCCAAGCCGGCAACACCAACCTTCATGACGTTCTCCCGCATATTGTCTCGTTCGTAGGCGCCGACCTATAGCACCTGATCCGTATCGGGATCGATCAGGTGCATGTGAGTCATGTTGGCCGCGAGCCGGACTTTCGCGCCTGCCTCCGGCACCGACGCGCCGGTATCAACGCGTCCGGTGACGACGACCTCGCCAAGCCTGAAGAACACCATGGCCTCCGTCCCCATGGGCTCGACCACGTCCAGGATCGCGTCGAACTCCGAATAGGTTCCCCGGTCGGAGCTCCGCACCTCGGTAATGTGTTCGGGACGCAGACCGAAGATCACTGGTTTTCCTACCGACGACCGATAGCGCTGCGAGCGATTCTCGGGGACGGGAAACGCCGTTCCGTCTCCAAGGCGGATCGACAAGGCCGTTGCGTTCTGCTCGATCGAGCACGGGATGAAGTTCATCGCCGGCGATCCCATGAAACCCGCCACGAAGCGCGTCTTCGGCGCGTGATAGAGCTCGTGCGGCGATCCGACCTGTTCGATACGCCCGCGGTTCATCACCACCACGTAGTCCGCAAGCGTCATGGCCTCGATCTGGTCGTGAGTGACGTAGATCGTCGTGGTCTTGACCTGTTGATGAACACGCTTGATCTCGGTCCGCATCTGCACCCGGAGCTTGGCATCGAGATTGGACAGCGGCTCATCGAACAGGAACACCTTTGGGTTGCGGACGATCGCTCGACCCATCGCGGCCCGCTGCTTCTGACCACCCGAGAGCTCCTTGGGACGGCGGCCGAGGAGATCATGGATGTCGAGGATGCGCGCCGCGTCCTCGACGCTTCTTTTGATCTCCGCTTTCGACATGCCGCGCATCTTGAGGCCGAACGACATGTTCTGGAACACGGTCATGTGCGGATAGAGCGCATAGCTCTGGAAGACCATCGCGATATCACGATTCTTCGGTGCCACGTCGTTCACCACCCTGCCGCCGATCCTGATCTCACCGGCGCTGACGTCTTCGAGCCCGGCGATCATCCGCAGCGTCGTGGTCTTGCCGCAGCCGGAGGGCCCGACCAAGGCGACGAACTTGGAATCGGGAATCTCCAGACTGATCCCGTGCACGGCTTGGTAGGAGCCGTATCGCTTCACCACGTTGCGCAGAAGTACATCGGCCATCGGGATCGTCCTTACGGCTTCACCGCGGAAGCGCCCATCAGCGCGTCGAAGAACCCGTCCTTCTCCAGGGCGATCACCGGCCCCTGATCGACCGCGAGCTCCGGTGCGACTGGCGCCGGCAAGGCGCCGACCCGGTGCAGGATCGCCGAGGCATTCCGCATCCCCTCCAGGTTCGGGAACATCATGTCGCTCATATAGCGGGCGAACAGCACCCAAGTCGGCCGCAGGATCGCGATGTCCTCCTCTCCACTGTATTTACGCAGCACGTGAATGCCGAATTCGGCATCGCTCCGGAATCGATGCACGGCCTGGCAGAAGGCTTTGACATAGCGCAGGGCCACATCGAGGTTGGCCAGCATGAACTTTCGCGTGCTCGCGGCGCAGCTGTTCTGAAAGGCGACGCCGAGCCGGCCGAAATCCTCGACGATGTGGTAGCCGTATTTCGGCGCCTGATACGTCTCCGGCGCGTGCATGATGGCCACGTCGACCTTGGACGGATCGAGCAGCAGATCGAGGCGCTTGCCTTCGTTCCCCACGACGACGATCTCGATGTCCTTGCCGACGGTCCAGCCCCAGCGATCAAACGCCATGATGATCGCGCATTCGTCGGCATCGTTGCGGAAGGTGACGCCCCACCTCTTCCCCTTGAGGTCCTCGCGGCAGGTGATGCCCGGACGAGCCGCCACCTGCTGGGCACTGCACGCGATGGCGGACGCCAACACCACGGCATCACCGCCATGGCGGTGGTTCGCGAGCAGGAGCTCGGCCCCGACGGCGTTGGTGAAGTCCGCCTCTCCCGCGATCAGCGCCTTCAGGGAATTCGAATGACCGTGATAGAACACGAGCTCCGGCTCGAGACCGTTCTCACGGAAATAACCGCCCTCGAGCGCCGCAAAGACCGGGGCGACGCCCGCGCCGCGGTGGGCCATAGCGATCTTGATCTTGTCCATTGACTTGCCTCGCCTTCCCAAACCTTACTTCAAGCCGCTCAATCCAAATCCCTTGTTCACCGATCGCTGCAGGATCGCGAACAACAAAAACACCGGGATCGTCGCCAGGACGGCGATCACCATCTGCTCGGTCGGCGGATTGCCGTAGTCTTCGCCGAACTGGACCAACCCGAGCGGGAAGGTTCGCAGCTCATCCATGGAGACCACCGTCAGCGGCCAGAGGAACTGGTCCCAGCTGTCACGGAACGAGAAGATCGCCAGCACCGACAGGGCCGGAAGGCATTGCGGCAGGATGATCTGGAGCAGGATCCGGAGCTCGCCCGCACCATCGATGCGGGCCGCCTCGATGAAGTCCTTGGGGATCGAGATCATCGACTGCCGCATCAGGAAGATGCCGAACGCATCGATCAAGAGCGGCGCCACGATTCCCTGGTAGGTGTTGATCCAGTCGAACTTGTGCACGACGAGGAACGTCGGCACCAGAGTTACCTCTAGCGGCAACATCATGGTGCTGAGGATCAACAGCAGCAGCAGCGACGAACCGGGAAAACGAAATTTTGCCAAGCCGTAACCGGCGAGCGTGCAGAACACCACGTTGGTGATCATCACGACGACCGAGACGATGCCGCTGTTGAGAAAATATTGTGCGAACGGCGCCCGGCTCAACGCATTCGGATAGTTCTCGAAATGCCAGACAGTCGGAATCCACTCGGTGCGCAGCTGAAACATCTTCTCGCCCGCCTGGAACGACATCAGCAGCATCCAGGCGATGGGCAGGACGAAAACAGCCGTCAACGCCATCAACAGCACGAGTCCAATCGAGCGACGCAGGACTCTCAGGGACCTGCGCAAGCCAGGCGATGGAGGCGTCCAGTCGGACTCGTTGATGGCCGTCATCAAAAATAGATCCTCTCGCTGCGCGTGAACAGCCTGATCTGCAAGGACGTGAAGACGAGCATGATGGCAAACAGCACCACCGAGATGGCGGCCGCCTGCCCCATCTTGAGATAGGAGAATCCGGTCTCGTAGATCAGCATCGACAGAACGCGTGTGGCATTGCCAGGCCCGCCGCCCGTGATGAGATATGGATAGAGGAAGATCCGCGCGCACAGCAGCGCCGAGACCACGACGACGAAGAAGATGGTTGGCATCAGGAGCGGCAGCGTGATGTGGAAGAAGCGCCGGATCGGGCCCGCCCCATCGATCTCGGCCGCTTCGTAATAGTCATCGGGAAGCGCGAGCAGCGCCGCGAGGAATACTACCATAAAATACGGCGCGAAGCGCCACACCGTGACCATGATAATCGACGGCATGGCGGTCCACACGCTGGTCAACCAATCGATGCGCCCGAAGCCGACATATTGGAGCAGCTGATTGACGACGCCGTAGGGGTGGAGGAGAAACCGCCAGACCAGGCAGACCGCGATGATGGGCATCAGGTTCGACAGGAACATCGCGGTCATGCAATGGCGCGCCCCCGGAATGCCGGTGTTGATGGCGAGCGCCAGCATCAGCCCGATCACCGTGAGCAGCGTCGTCGAGCTCGCGATGTAGATCAGCGTGTTGAACAGGGTCGAACGGAAGATCGGGTCGGCGATCAGGTTGCGATAATTGTCAAGACCGACGAAGCGGGGCGCGGAGACCATGTCGTAGGAATGAAAGCTGAGCTCGATCGCCCACAGCATCGGTCCATATTTGAACACCAAGAAGAAGATGATAGTCGGCATCACGAAGCCGATCCCCCACAGGGTGATCTTGCGACGATGATGCAGGTGCCAGGCACGGCTTTCCGACGTCAGCTCGTCTCGTTGGTTGGTCGTTGCCAGTTCTGCCATTTCAATCCCGACAGGGTGCACTCACTGCAAGGGCCGGCGCGGCGCGCGCCGGCCTCTCGCCTCCGATCAGGCTTTCTTGTAGGCGGCGGTGGCGCGATCGACTTCGGCCGCAACTTCATCGAGCGTTGATTTGATGTCGGCCTTGCTCAGCATGATCTTCTGAACGCCCCGGTGCATCGAATCGGCCAACTCATTGAACACAAGGGTCCGCGGCAGCGCGACGCCATCGCTTCGCGCCTTGATGATCTCGTTGACGTAGGGGAACTTCTGCACCTCCGGATTGTCCTCCCATCCGCCCTTCTTTGCGAAGGTGAAGGGAGCCGCATCCTTCCAGGCATCGACCAGATCGCTCATCATGAACTTGTAGAGATCATGCAGGACCTCCTGCTTCTCCGGCGGTGCCCCGGCGTTGACCACCAGATTGAAGCCGTAGGTTGTCGAGATGCCCTTGCCCGGCGTGCTTCCGGGATACTGCACGGGGCGGAAGTAATTGCCCTCGGCCATCGTCGGGTTCTGCGCCTTGACAAGCTCGATCGGCAGCGGGTGGCAAAAGAACATCGAGGCCCGCTCCTTGAGGAAGTCCATGCCGGGTATCGGATTGGTCGCAATCGAATCGGCCGGATCTTCCGCGCCGTATTTCTGAGCGATCGAGGCACGGATGGTCATTGCCCGAACGCCGGCCTCGTTGTTGACGACGCACTTGCCGGATTGATCGAACCAGGCCCCGCCGGCGCCGATCAGGATCGGGTTGAACTGGATCATGGTCCATTGCGCGGCATGCATGGCGAACTTGAAGCCTTGCCGCACGAATTTGTCGCCGTCCTTCACGGTGAGCTTCCTGGCGACCTCGCCGAGTTGGTCCCAGGTCTGGGGCCTGTCCTTGTCCGGATCGAGCCCGACCTCCTTAAATTGCTTGGTGTTGAGGTAATTGCAGTAGCCGTAGAACCACATCGGGTAGCCGTAAACCTTGCCGCCGACGGTGGCGCCTTCGATGAAGGCCGGGGCAAAGTCGTTCGCGAACGACTGATAGCTGCTGTAGCCGAGCTTACCCAGATCGAGCGGCGCGAGCAGGTTCTTGTCGAGCCAGACGGGCATGAACCAGTCCTGGCTGACGAAGCCATCGGGCGCTGTGCCGGTTGCAAATCCGACGCTGAGCTTCTTGCCGAGGTCGGCAAAGGCGAACCATTGAAAATCCACCTTCACATGCGGATTCTGCTCGGTGAATAGCTTGACCCGCTTGTTCACCCATGGACGCTGCTGCGGATTGTCGAAGGTCCAGAAGCTGATCTTGACCGGCTTCTTCTCCTGCGCATACGCCCGCGGCGCCAGTGCCGCGTAGGTCGCGCCCAGTCCGGCGGCGCCAATTCCCCCGACGACCGTTCTGCGCGTCAGATTCTTTGACTGAAACTTCGCCATGCCCTTTTCCTCCCTTTGTGTCCGGATCGGCTTTTGCCGATTCCTTTTTCACCCGAAGTCCGTTGGCCTGTCGTTCCGCTGTCCGTCTCTCCTCAATGAACAAGGCTCGGAGCCGTACTGGTTGCTGAAATCGTTCCACGTGGCAGGCGCGCGCTCTCGCGCAAGATGAAATCGTAGGTCAGCCCCAGCGCGGGATCGCTCGTCGGGGTGTCCAGGCCGCGCTCGATGAACGCGCCGAGGCGACGTCCAAATTCGACGGCCTCGAGGCCGGTCTGAAACCGCTCATTGTCGTAACACTGCAGCGCGTGCGAGACCCGCTCAGACCGCCGAAGGCATCGCGCCAGAGAGAGTGCGTCCTGCGCTGCCTTGAGAACGCCGATGCGGACATGCGGACGCACCACGAAGGCGGCATCGCCGATCAGAGCAACGCAGCCAAAGGCGATGCTGCTGGATTGCACGTCGTAAATCGGCTGCAACATGAAGCGGTCGGCGCACATGACCACGTCCGAAAATTGCTGCGGCAGGTGCTCCCGCGCCGCGCGCCGAAACGCGTCGATATGGGTCGGCCGGATCGACGGCGGCGGGATGTTGTACTCGTGCCGCCGCCCGTGAGCATCGGTGAGCAGGTCGTCGAGCCCTGGTCCTTCCGGCACGCGATAGTACCAGAGAAAATTGTAGCGCGGATGCCCGGCGGCCCCGGGCAAGGGGTAACCGATGAACTGGCCGCCTTGCGCAAAGCAGAAACTGAAAAGGTCTTCAAGTCCGGGCTCGAGCGTGCCGACGTCATCGAGCACACCACGCCAGGCGACATATTGCGCATAGCGCGGCAGCACGTCCGGAGCCAACCTCGCCCGCACCCCCGACCTGACACCGTCAGCGCCCACGACAAGATCCGCCGAGAGCTGGCGGCCGTCGGACAGCGACGCGGTGGCATCGTTCTCGCCCTGCGCGACGTCGACAACCTCGACACCAGAATGGTAGCAAGGCTCAGGGAATGCGTCGCGCAGGCGGGCAAAAACCACGTTCCAGGACGTCACATATTGCCGATGTACATGCCGCGCGACAACGCGACCTAAGCGGTCATAGGCGACGCGCTGCTCGATCTCAATTCTGTCGAGATTCGCAGGCGCCCCGAGGACGGCCTCGAGCTCGGCATGACCTGCGACGCCCGCGCCCCGCTCGACGAGGGCGTCCGAGGCGCGTTCGAAGATGTCGACGTGCCAGCCGGATCTGACGAGCAGGTTTCCGAGAAAGAGTCCGGCGACCGAGCCGCCCGCAATGATCACCCTGCGCTGGCGGCCCAAGCTTGTCATGCCGTCACGTCGCTCGCACGCGAGACGGTCTCAAGATCCGCAAATCCCCGCCATTCATTGGCGATGTCGTGCGCATCTGACATGCACATTCCCCTCGGACTGACAAAGCCTAATCGGGCACAAGATACCTCGTCAAGGATTTTCGAAACTATTGCCTTCCAGACAAAAGTCGGCAAAGATTGCGAAATGATTGCGATCGGGGAAGTCACGCGCACACTTGCCGACGAGGCCTACTCTCGGATCCGCGACGCCATGCACAGCGGCAAGCTTCAACCAGGCCAGAAGCTGCGTTTCAGCGAATTGCAGGAGCTGACCGACACGAGCGTCACGCCGGTTCGGGAAGCTTTGACCCGGTTGACGGCGGAAGGCTTTACCGAACTCGAAGGCCATCGCGGCTATAGGGTGGCGCCGGTCTCGTCTGAAGATCTCTGGGACATCCTGCGCAACCGCCAGCGGCTCGAAGGCGAAGCCCTTCGGCTCTCGATCCAGCATGGCGACGATAATTGGGAGGCGCAGCTCATCAGCGCGCACCATCTGTTGAACCGCATGGATCGCGAGCGGGCGGACCTGCCGACCGCGGCGGATGAGCAATGGGAAAAGCGTCATACCGCATTTCATGAGGCGTTGATCGCGGCCTGCCAGTCCAAGGTGCTGCTCGGCTTCTGCAGCCAGTTGTCGGCGCGCGCGAACCGCTATCGTCGCCTCTCCGTGGGCGTCGACGACATCCCTCGGGACATCCGCACCGAGCACCGGAACATCTTCGAAGCGGCGATACGGCGTGATGCGGAGACCGCCACGGACTTGCTGCAGGAGCATTTCGAACGCACTGCGCGCATGGTCGACGAACTGCTTCGTCACAAATGGTGAGTGTGTCCGCGACGAACGACAATCCATAGCCGCGCCAAGCGGCAGTGATACGGGGAGCAAACCATGAAGCATCGTCCTTTCGGCCGAACTGGTCTCTACGTGTCCGAGCTCTGTCTGGGAACGGCGACGTTCGGCGGCCAGGGTTGGTGGAAAGTGTGGGGCGAGGTCGATCAGCAGAGTGCCAACTTGCTGGTCGAACGCGCGCTCACCGCCGGCGTTAACTTCATCGATACCGCGGACGTCTACGCCGAAGGGCACTCCGAGCGCATCCTCGGCCAGGCCTTGCGCGACCTCAAGGTGAACCGCGAGGACGTTATCATCGCGACCAAGGTGCGCGGCCGCACCGGGCCCGGCCCCAATCAGGTCGGCCTGTCGCGCGGCCATATCATGCAGGGCGTCGAAGCCAGCCTAAAGCGGCTCGGGCTCGACTATATCGATCTCTACCAGGTGCATGGTGCCGACCTCGTGACGCCAATCGAGGAGACCATGCGCGCGCTCGACAATCTGGTCGCGCGCGGCCTGGTCCGCTACATCGGTGCATCGAACATGGCGGCCTGGCAGATCATGAAGGCGCTGGGGATCTGCAATCAGCACAACTATGCCCGCTTCGAATCGATCCAGAGCTACTACACCATCGCCGGCCGAGACCTCGAGCGGGAGATCATCCCGATGGCAACGGACCAGCAGCTCGGCCTGATGATTTGGTCGCCGCTGGCCGGGGGCTTCCTCTCCGGAAAATTCACGCGCGAAGGCGCGGCCGCCTCAAACGATGCCCGCCGCCTGTCGTTCGATTTTCCGCCGGTTGACAAGGAGCACGCTTACGACGTCATCGATGCGATCAAGCCGATCGCAGCATCCCGCGGAGTCTCGGTGGCGCGCATCGCGCTGGCGTGGCTGCTGCATCAGAAGAGCGTATCCAGCGTCATCATCGGCGCCAAATCGACCGAGCAGCTCGACGACAATCTTGCCGCTGCCGATATTCAGCTCTCGGCTGATGAGCTGGCTGCTCTCGATAAGGTCAGCGCATTGAGGCCGGAATATCCCCAGTGGATGCTGGCGCGACAGCACGGCGATCGCCTTCCGGCTACCCTTCGCTAAGGTCGTGCCGGTGTTCGAGGTTCGATCCAAGCGCTTGGACAAGTCCGTCCGGAGAACGGCGCTCGCGCGACGATTGAGGCCGTAATGAGTGATCCGTTTTGCGCCAAAGCCTGTCGGTTTGGCTAGCCAAGCTTTAAACGACCGCCCCTTCTGTACGGTGTAGCACGCTGTGATACTCCGTTAGTGAAGGCGCAATGGATCTCCGACCTCTGCTGGGATAAGCCAAGCGCGCTACTACGGGACGCGAAGGAAGCGAGAACAGCTCGACCAAACCGCGCCAAACTACGCGCTGCCAGCAAGCCGCAATGCTCCCACTCAATCATTTCGAACGACGTTTCGTCGTTGATTTGCAAGAACAAATGTTCAAATACGTCGACCAAATGCAGACGGTATACCCGCCCCAAGTGTTTGGTCTTGAGTTCACAGGAAAATTCCCGAGGCTCTGAGGGTCGGCACTTTTAGAAACTATCGGTATCAGTCGGCGAACATGGACGTACATTAAGCTCAAGCGGACTCCTCTTGGGCTTTGGCCACTGTCAGCCGATACCGTCGGCGGTCATTGGCCCACAACCCACTGATAGTAGTCCGGTTTGCCATTTGTCGGTGTCCAGTCTAGCTGATCCGGAAGTTCGGTGACGCGGCGGGCGATCTCGGCGATCTTGCGCGCACCCGCGGTCGGCGCATCGCAAAGTCTAGCTTTGTCGCAAAAGCGCATCGCTGATCTTCTCGGCCGCCATGATCACGGGGATGTTGGTATTCGCGGTCGGCAGCCGCGGCATGATCGAGGCGTCCGCCACGAAGATATTGTCGCTGCCGATCACTCTGCCCTCGGGATCGACCACGACCATGGGGTCAGCCGGATCGCCCATGCGGCAGGTGCCTACGGGGTGCCAGACTCCGAACACGCTCTGCCGCACGAAGGCCTCCAGGGCGCGCTCGTCCGCCAGCGTCGTCTGGAAGGCAGTGCCGTTGAGCAGCACGAGCCGGATCAGGAGCTGCCTGAGGCCCGCGGGCACGTCGAGCATCGGGCCGAGGATCGAGGCGACGATGCGGTTGGCCGTGCTGTACCGGCTCAAACGCTTGATCCGCGGGGAATAGGAGGCCGGGAAGAAATCACCCCCCTCCGGGTTGAGCGAGGGATGGACGACAAGCTTCGCGAGCAGCCGAACGGACGCGATCATGCGCTCGACATCGCGCGGGTCGGACAGCAGGTTGAGATCGGCCACCGGATAGGTTTTGGGATCAGGCGCCGCCAAGGTGAGCGAGCCGCTCGAATACGGCCGGTTGCACCAGAGGAAATAGAGACCGAGCCGCGTGCCCAGCGCGTGCCAGCCGCCACGGGCCGAGGCCGTGATGTACATGTCCGAGGCGTCACAGCCCGGATTGCCCGACGAGTAGCGCATCGCCGCAAAGTTAGGACGCCGCCGGGCCAGCGGGAGCCGAAGGCCGCGTGGCAGATATTGACAGAAGGTCAGCGCGGGATGATCGCGCAGATTGCTGCCGACGCCGGGGAGATCGATGACCGTGGGAATGCCGAGCGCCTGAAGCGCCGCACCCGGACCGATACCCGCCCGCATCAGGATCGCCGGCGATTGCAACGCGCCCGCGGTGAGGACCACGCGGCCGGCGCCGACCGTGAGCTTCTGCCCGCTACGCGAGACCACCACACCCGTCGCGTGGCGGCGGTCGAGCTGAAGCTGCTCGACCACACTGTCAGCCCAAATGGTGAGGTTCGGCCGCGAGCGCGTCGCTGCATCGAGATAGCCAGCGGCCGTGGAGACGCGCCGATCGTTGCTGTTGGAGAACGCCGGCGGAAAGATGCCGTTCTCGAACTCCGCGTTCTGATCCTTACGGAACGGCAGCCCGGTTGCCGATAACGCCTTGCCCACGGCGCGGCCGAACTCGGGCATCTCCTCGCGGGCGATGCGGCGGATCGGGATCGGGCCGTGCTTGCCGTGCAGCGGCCCGTCGAAATCGAGATCGGTCTCGAGCTTGAGGAAATACGGCAGCACGTCCGCCCACCCCCAGCCCCGCGCGCCGAGATCGCGCCATTCGTCATAGTCGCGCGGCAGGCCGCGATTGGCCGATTGCACATTGATGCTGGAGCCGCCGCCCATCACCCGCGCCTGCTCGTAGGCGCGGACGACCGGCCTGCCCCCGGCATTGCGGCCGGCTGCCGCCGACAGACCCGGCCAGATGTACTTGTCGCCGAAGAACAGCGTCATCGGATAGCTGTCGAGGATTTCCGGCGGCGTCGCGTCCGGCGGGGTGTCCATGCCAGCTTCGATCAGAAGCACGCGGCGGCTCTCATCCGCAGAAAGCCGATTGGCGAGCACGCAGCCTGCCGACCCGCCGCCAACGATCACATCGTCGAAATGCAGCTCATCCATTCCATTCTCGTCGCGCAATTCGATGGGTCGGCGCGGCCGTAGATACAGCCGCGCCGATCGAGCCTAACGAAAGTTACCCTTGGTCTCGGGGATCACGATCGCACCGATCAGGTAGATCACGAACACGCCGACCGCGAAGGAGGCCAGCGACATCGGGATTTCCGCCGGGCTGCCGCTCACCAGCGAGACGAAGGTCGGCATCATGCCGCCCAGCGCGAAACCGATGTTCCAGGACAGACCGGTGCCGCTCGCGCGCAGCGCGGTCGGAAAACGCTCGTTCAGGAAGATCAGCACCGGCGCGTAACCGGCATTGCCGATGAAAGCGATGGCGAGCGCATAGAGCGTGATCTGCGTCGTGTCTTTCGTTGCAGCGAGGTTGAGATAGCACAGTGGCAAGAGCACCGCGGCGCAGACGCCTATCAGCAGGAACGTCTTCTTCCGGCCGATGCGGTCACTCAGCGCGCCGACCAGGACCGCAGAGAAGAACGCCGACACGCTCGCGCCCATCAGGATCAGCGACGAGGTCTGGTTCGGGACCGCGTTGATGACCTTGAGGAAGCTCGGCAGGTAGCCTGAGGTCAGGTAATAGCCGGCGCCGCCGCCGAAGGTGATCAGTAGATTGATGAGCAGCACGCCACGATATTGGCCGGAGAACACGTCCTTGACCGGCGCCTTCGAGACCTTCGCCTGCTTGTTGCCCTGCTGGCGCTTGAGCTCCTTGAAGTAAGGCGACTCCTCGAGGTTGCGGAAGATAAACCAGCCGAGCAGCGAGCTCAGCAGGCCCGAGAAGAACATGAAGCGCCAGCCCCACACGGCAAAAGCATCGCCGGGGAAGACCGAGGACGTGATCAGGAAGATAAAGGATGCAAGCAGCGCCCCGATGCCGGCACCGCCACCGCCGACCAGTCCGGACATCGCGCCGCGCCATTGCGGCGGCACGGACTCGGTGCCGATGGTATGGGTGGAGGCCACGACGCCGCCGACGAAGATGCCCTGCACCAGGCGCAGGATCAGGAAGATGATCGGCGCAAGCACGCCGACCTGCGCGATGGTCGGCAGCAGGCCGAACGCTGCGGTGCTGACGCCGACGCCGACGATGGCGACCAGCATGGCCTGCTTGCGGCCGTGCACGTCGGCATAATGGCCGAACACCGCCGAGCCAAGCGGACGCATCAGCAGCGTCACCGCGAACGAGCCGTAGACCGCGGCCAGCGACAGCGCCGCATTGCTCGACGGAAAGAACAGTGCGCCGACGACCGGCGCCACGTAGAGCAGAATGAACAAATCAAACAGATCCAGCGCCCATCCGAGCACCGACGCGATGATCGCGTTGACCATCTGCTTGTTGTCTGCGGACGCCTGTGCGCCCGCGACCGGCATATCCATCTCAGCCATGTTGTCTTACCTCCCCCGTTTGAATGGCGCCACGGTTCGCGTCATCGCGAACCGCGGCAGTGCGTTGCATCGCGTATCAGCGGCCGGCGAATTTCGGCGGACGCTTGGCGTTGAAAGCCTCGACGCCTTCCTTGAAGTCTTCCGACTGGCGCAGGCGGCTGTAGCAATGGCCTTCGAGCTCGATGGCGATGGCCAGCGTCGAATCCTCGGTATCGTTGAGCAGCTTCTTTGCGGTGCGCTGCGCCAGCGGCGAGAAGGTGCGGAGCTCGTCGACGAGCTTGTCGGTCGCCTTCTCCAGCTCGACATCCGGCACGCATTCGGTGGCGATGCCCCATTCATAGGCCTGCTTGGCCGAGATGCGCTTGGAGCGCATCACGATGTCCTTGGTGCGGGTGATGCCGACCATCTTCTGGAGGCGCGCCGAGCCGCCCGAACCCGGGATCTGGCCGAGCTTCTGCTCCGGCAGCGCGTATTGCGTGGTCTCCGACGCGATGCGGAAGTCGCAGGCCAGCGACAGTTCGAAGCCGACGCCGAAGCAATAGCCGCGATTGGCGACAATCACGGGCTTGGCGCAGCGCGCGGGCGCGGCGATGTTCCAGGCGAGCTTGGAGACGTGCTCGGGGCTCGCCTCCATGAAGCCGCCGATATTCCCGCCGCTGGAGAAGTGCTCGCCCTCGCCGCGCACCACGATGACGCGCACGCGCGGGTCCTCGTCCAGCGTCTCGAAGGTCAGCCGCAGCTGGTCGCGCTGCGGCATCGCCACGACGTTGTAGGGCGGACGGCCCAAGATGATGTCGGCGCGCTCCTGCGCCTCGTCGATCTCGACCTTGAACCCGTCGAGCTTGGCGAGCCGGGGATCGGTGAAATTATAGGCTGACGGCATCTTGGTTTCCTTCTGTTGATGGGAATGATCAGGCCGCGTCCGACGGCGGCAGGCGCTCGGCCTCGTATTCTCCGGCGACGAGCAGTCGCCGCAGCAGCTTGCCGACCGGCGATTTCGGGATCGCGTCGACGAAAACGTAGCGGCGCGGCCGCTTGAAATTGGCAAGGCCCGAGGTGCGGCAGAACTGCTCCAGCTCGACGTCCGAGACCGCGCGATTACGCTTGACGAAGGCGGCGACGATCTTGCCCCACTTCTCGTCCCCGACGCCGACCACCGCGACCTCGTCGACCCCGGGATGCAGCGACAAGCAGCTCTCGACCTCGACCGGCGAGACGTTCTCGCCCCCGGTGATGATCATGTCATCGACGCGGCCGGTGACGAACAGGTCGCCGTCGGGATCGACGAAGCCGGTATCGCCCGTAAAATACCAGCCCTCGCGCAGCGATTTGGCGTCGGCTTCAGGGCGGCGCCAATAGCCTTCGAAGGCCTCATCGCCGGCGAGCGTCGCAATGATCTCGCCCTCCTCGCCGACCGCGGCAAGCTCCGCGACCGACTTTGCGCCGATGCGCACGACCTTGACGTGCTGGTTCAGCCCGGCCTTGCCGGCCGATCCCGGCTTTGCCGCCGCGTTCTGGTCGATCGTAAAGGTGTAGATCTCGGAGCTGCCGTAGTGGTTGACGAACAATTCCGGCTTCAAGACTTCGTTCAGCTTCTTCAGCAGGCCGTCGGTCATCGACGCGCCGGCGAAGCCGAGCTTGCGCACACTGGAGACGTCGGTCCGGGCAAAGGCCTCATGGTGAACCAGGTCGTGATAGAGCGTCGGCACCAGATAGAGGTTGGTGATCTCTTCCTGCTCGATCAGCGCCAGCGCCTGGCGGCTGTCATAGCGCGGCAGGCAGATGAAGGTGCCGCCGATCAGCGACATCGCCAGCAGCGAGCGGACGCCCATGGTGTGGTAGAGCGGCATCACGCCGAGCGTGCGCTCGCCGCGGCCGTAGAGATTTTGCGCGACATGGGCAATCGCGGCGGCGCGTTCTGCGCGATGCCGCCGCGGCACGCCCTTGGGGCGCGAGGTCGTACCGGAGGTATAGAGCATGATCGACCAGGCGTCGGCGCCGACGCGCGGCTCGGCGTCCGGCGCGCTGTTCTTGATCAGATCGGCGAAGCTGGTCGCATCGCCAGTGCCGGGGTCGACGGACATACGCAGCAGCTTGCCTGCCAACGCCGAGCGCTGCACCGCCTCGGCGGAGATGGCCTGATAGAACACCGCGCAGGCTTCGGCATTGTCGATGCAGTAATCGAGCTCGTCGGCCTTGGCGCGCCAGTTGATCGGCGTGATCACGAGCCCTGCGAACTGGCAGGCCCAGTGCAGTGTCGCCGCCTCCCAGCGGTTCTGCAGCAGCGTGACGACGTGATCGCCGGGCTTGAGGCCGAGGCGGTCGAACGAGGCCACCAGCGCGGAGACCTTGTCGTACCATTGCCGGTAGCTCAGGCGGAGGTCACCATCGACCAATGCGATAGCGCTCGGATCGCGCGCGGCGCTGGCCATGAAGCTGCTTGCGAGATCAAGCATCGGACGTCTCTTTGTTGGATGAAGCAAGCTCGGCGGCAGCCTCTAAGGCCGCATGGATGATCGGGGTGTAGCCGGTGCAGCGGCAGATATGCCCGGTAAGGAGATCGCGGATCTCCGCTTCAGTCGGCGACGGATTCTTCACGAGGTAATGGTCGAGCGACATCAGGATGCCGGCGGTGCAGAAGCCGCACTGGAGGGCGTGGTTGCGGCGGAACGCCTGCTGCAGCACAGCCAGCCGGCCGGCCGAGGGGGCGAGCCCCTCCACCGTTTTCAGCTCGCAGCCATCGACCTGCGCCGCGAGCGTCAGGCAGGACCGCGTCAGCATGCCGTCGACGACAATCGTGCAGGCGCCGCAGACGCCATGCTCGCAACCGACATGGGTTCCGGTCGCGCCGAGCTGGTGACGCAGGAAATCCGACAGCAGCACCCGCGGCTCGGCCTCGCCCTCGACCGGCTTGCCGTTGAGCGTGAGGCGGACGGGATGGCGGCGATCGGCCTTGAGACGGGTCATTGCAGCACCTCGCCGATGAGGTCGCGACCGATCATGCGCACGAGATCGCGGCGATAGCGCGCGCTGGCGTGGACGTCGTCGCGGGCACCGAGTTCGTAAGCAAAGGCATTGAGAGCGTCGTCGAGCGCGCTGCCCTCCAGGTGAGGCCAGTCGCGCGCGGTCGGGACATCAGCGACACCGCCGACAGCGAGACGCACGCCGGTCGGAATCTTCATCGCGGCGCAGGCGACGATGGCGAAATCGCCGTGACGGCGCGCGACCTCGCGGAAGGCGACGCGCGCCCCCTTAACCACCGGCAGCGAGATGCCCTCGATCAGCTCGTCATCGGCACGCGCGGTTAGCATCATGCCGGCAAAAAAATCTTTTGCCACGACGCGGCGGCGGCGCCTGGTGCTGCGCAACAGCATCTCGCCGCCGAGTGCGACCAGCGTCAGCGGCATCTCTGCGCTGGGATCGGCATGCGCGAGCGAGCCGCAGATGGTGCCGCGGCTGCGAGTCTGCATGTGCCCGACCCAGGGCAGCGCCAGCGCCACCAGCGGCAGCGTCTCGGCAAGATCGGGCCAGGCCAGCAGATCGGCCTGGCGCACACCGGCGCCGATGACGACGGCATCACCCTTGCGCTCGATCTGGCACAGCTCCCTGATCCTCATGATGTCGATCAGCAGCTTTGGCTTGGCGAGACGCATGTTCAGCATCGCCATCAGCGATTGCCCGCCCGCGAGCACACGGGCATCGCCGCCGTGCTGTGCGAGGCCTTCGAGGACGTCACTGATGCTCCCGGCGCGGAGATAGTCGAATGCGGGCGGCTTCATCGGCGCCCTCCGAACAGGCTGGCCGCCTTCGCGAGCAGCGCGACCAGCGAGAAGCCGCCAGCCTCCGCGCCACCGCCGCCGGCCTTGCGGGCGAGCGCGGTGAAGAACTGGCCGATGATCACGCGCGTTGCGCCATCGAGCAGGCGGCCGCCAATGCTGGCGACCTTGCCGCCGATCGCGGCGTCATAGCTGTAAGTCAGCTTGGTTCCGCCATTGTCATCGGGCGCCAGCGTGATGCGTCCCTCGGCATTGCCGAAGCCGAGCGCACCGGTGGCGCTGCCGCGCAAGGTGACTGCGCGTGGCGGGTCGAGGTCGAACAGCTCGACATCGGCGCGATAGCGGCCGGTGACGGGGCCGATGCCGAGCGAGACATCGGCGCGGAAATGGGTGTCGGTGACCTTGTCTACGCGCTGGCAGCCCGGAATGACCGATTGCAGCGTCGCGGGATCGAGCAGCATGGCCCAGACCTGTTCGGGCGCGCCCTTCACCACAGCCTGCCCCTCACCCCGCAAGCGCCGATCACCATCGCGCGCGGAGGCAGCGGTCGCACGACCCGCGGGAGGCGGCGGCTCGGCGCCGCGCACGAGCTCCACGAGCCGCGCCGGCACCAGCGGCAAGGTGACGCCGGCAACGCCAAGTGCATCGGCTACCGCATTGGCGAGGCACACCGGCGTCGACATGCAATTGCCTTCGCCGACGCCTTTTGCACCGAGCGGCGTGAACGGCGACGGCGTCTCCATGTGGAATATCTCGGGCTCCGGCACCTCGGTGGTGGTCGGCAGCAGATAGTCGGCAAGCGTGCCCGTCAGGAAGCTGCCGTCCTCGGCATAGGCATATTCCTCAAGGAGCGCTGCCCCGAGCGCCTGCGTGAAGCCGCCGCGGATTTGGCCGTTGACCATGCCAGCATGCAGGATAGTGCCGCAATCGTGCATGGTGACGTAGCGGTCGATCCGCGTCTCCAGCGTCACAGGATCGATCTCGACACCGCAGAAATCGAAGATGAAACCGTGGCAGAGCGAGGAGTTGATGCGGTCGTCCTCGTCGGGCGGCGTGAGCTCGGGCGGCGTCCAGAACACGGTCTCTCGGATGGTCTGGCCGGCATCGTCAGGCAGCGAGCCCGGTGACCAATGGCTGAGCGCGGCGACCCGCGAGAACGCGATGCGGTTCTCAGGATTGTGCTTCGAAGCAACGAAGCCTTTTGCGAACACGATGTCCGCGGCCTCGACGTTGAGCTGGCTCGCGGCGATGCGAGCGAGACGGCCGGCGACGCGCTCGGCCGCGATCTTCGCCGTGCCCGCCACCGCCGCAGCAAAACGGCTGGCGTAATTGCCCGACGCGATCGACCAGGCATCCTTGGCGGTGTCGATCTCGGTGTTGACGCGGATATCCTTGGGCTGGAGACCGAAGACGTCGGCGACGACCTGCGACAGCACGGTGCGATGGCCCTGCCCCTGCGGTACCGAGGCGACGTGCACGGTGACGCTGCCGACCGGATCGAGCCCGACGGTCGCGGTTGCCTGCGCGCCGTTCTTGGGACCAGCCTTGCGGCGCTCGGCCGCCGTCAGCACGGTCGTGATGTAGCCCATGTTGGAGACGCTGGGCTCGACCACCGCGGTGAAGCCGATGCCGTAGAGACGGCCCTGGGCCCGCGCCTCGTCGCGCTTCGCCTTCAGCTCGGCGAGCCTGCCCTGCTCCACCGCACGAGCAACGGCTTCCTGGTAATTGCCGGAATCGAGCAACGCGCCGGTCGCAGTGCGATACGGGAACGCACCGGCGTCGATCAGATTGCGCTCGATCACATCGAGCGGATCGAGGCCGAGGCAGATCGCGATCCGCTGCACCAGACGTTCGAGCGCGAAATAGACCTGCGGGCCGCCAAAGCCGCGATTGAGCCCGGTCGGGGTCTTGTTGGTGACGACGACGCGATTGCGAATCCTGACGTTGTGGATGTCGTAGGCGCCGGTCAGATTGCCGTGCATGCGATAGAGCGTCGCCGGCTCTGGCGCACGCAGATGGGCGCCGCAATCCTCGACCTGATCCCAGTCAAGCGCGAGAATCTTGCCGTCGGCCGCGACGGCCGCCGACAAGGTCGTCGCGCGATTGGTGGCCGACACCGAAGCGGTCAGGTGCTCGAGCCGGTCCTCGATCCACTTCACCGGCCGTCCCGTGACGCGCGCAGCGGCCGCAATCAGCACGATGTAGGGAAACACCCCCTGCTTGACGCCAAAGCTACCGCCGGAGTCCGGCGGCGTGCGCAGCCGCAGCCGGTTGCCCGGCACTTTCAGCGCGCGCGCAATGACCGTATGGATGCTGAACGGGCCCTGGAAATTGGCGAGCACCTCGTAGGCATCCTCGCCGGCGTCATGCGATGCGACGACGCCATAGGTCTCGATCGGCGTGCAGGAGTTGCGCGGATATCTGATGTCGATGGAGAGGCGATGCGGCGCATCCGCAAAGGCCTTTTCAGGATCGCCATAGCGGAACGAGCGGTCGCTGGCAAGATTGCCGGGAAAGCCGTCATGCAGCACCGGCGCACCCGCGGCGAGCGCGCCCAGCGGATCGACGACGGCGCCGCGCGGGCGGTACTCGACGTTGATGAGCTCGGCGGCATCCTCTGCGCGCGCACGATCGGTGGCGACGACCACGGCGACGGGCTCGCCGACATAGCGCACGCGATCCATCGCGATCGGCCAGCACTCGACCGGCGCCTTCACGCCGACGACGAGGCTCGCGGTGACGGCCTTGACGTCGCTGCCGGTCAGAACCGCGGCGACGCCCGGCAGGCGCCTTGCAGCTTCAGCATCGATCGAGAGAATGTCGGCATGCGCGTGCGGTGAGCGCAGGATGGTTGCGTGCAGCGTGCCGGGCTGAACGCCGAGATCGTCGATGAAGCGACCGCGGCCGCTGAGCAGCGCGGCGTCCTCGAAGCGCTCGATCGAACGCCCGACCCACGGCTCATCGCCACTTCCCGGATTTGCGGATTCGACCGCCTGCAGCATATCCCGGCATACCTCCCGACGCGCTCTTTGACGCGACGATGACGTTTGTCAGGATTGGGTGTGCGGGAGCCATACCGCCCGCTCTCACGACTTACCAAATCGTCTCATTCGAGAGCGTGCAGCGCAATATCAGCTTGTGAGACTCAACCCGCAAGACGCGAGACGTTACGAAACTCGCGCGGGCTGACGCCGGCGTGATCGCGGAAGAAGCGCGTGAAATGCGCCGGCTCCGGAAAACCAAAGCGCTCGCTGAGCTCACCGAGCGGCGTGTCCTCGCGCATCACAGCCTCGAGCGCGCGCTCCATGCGGACGACGTTGAGATAGAGCTTCGGCGAGACGCCGAGCGAGGTCTCAAACAGGCGGAAGAACTGCGCGCGCGAGAGCCCTGCCCCCTTCACGAACTGATCGACATTGGCGTAGGAGTCATGCACCCGCATCGCGTCCATCGCACGGCGGATGCGCCAGTCGCAGCTCACGGCGCTCATGCCGCGGATCGAGGTCGGGAAGGTGCGCCAGGGCGTGAAGCGTTCGATCACCGCGATCATCAGGTCGGACAGCGTCTGCTCGTGGGTCCGCACCGCATCGGGATTTGCCATCATTTCAGCGGCCAGATGCAGCGTGAGCTGACGGATGCGCGGCGACACTTCGCCCGAGGGACGCTCGAAAAAGCCCGGCGCGCCGCTGGCGGCCCAACCGGGGCGAAACTCCTTCAGCCATTCCGGCTCGATATAGAGGGCCATGATCAGCGTGCGCGGACGATTGACGTCGTGCACGTAAGCATGCGGCTTCCAGCCGTCGACGAGCACGGCCGCGGTACCGGTAAGCGGCGTGACTTGGTCGCCGACCAGGAACTGCGTGTCGGCGCCCTCGACCTTGAGCAGGACGTGACAGTGATGATGAGCGTGACGGACCAGCGAACGGTCCATGTCGAGCAGCGCGACCCGGCCGAAAGCGCCGTGAGCGATGCGCAGGGCCGTCGACATCAGTTCCTTCCTCCCGGCAGCATTGCGCTGCAACACGATTGGCTCATTGGCGCGACACTATAAGCGGCACCCGCTTCATATTCCAACCGCGCAAACCGACGCAAGTTTCTCGCACGCGTTGATCGGATCACGTTCGTGCCTCCGCAAGAAGCCGCACGATGGCGGCGCTGGGGTCGGCCTGCAACGCGGTGACGAGATCGACATCCTCCTCGCCCTTGACGCGGATGCGCTTGAAGGCGAGCTCGGGCGCACTGACCGGTGCGGTCGCATCTAGGCCCATCTTGGCGCTGATGCCGTTGTCGGTGGTCGGATCAAGCTTAGAGCCGAGCGCGCCCGAGACGACCATGAGATCGCGATCAGCCTGGAAGCGCGTCGCCACCGCCCATTCGATCTCGTCCGACGAGGAGATGTCGACGTCCTTGTCCACGACGACCACCTGCTTGATGTCGTAATGCGCGCCGAAAGCGCACATCATGATGTTCTTGGGCTCGCCGTCATTGGCCTTGTCGATCTTGATCGCGAGATGATAGCGGCAGGTGCCGCCGCGCGTCAGTCGAACGTCGAGCACGTTGGGGAAGCTGCGGCGCAGATGCTGGAGCAGCGTCGCCTCACGCGGCACGCCGCCGAGGACCAGGTGCTCGAAGCCGCCGCCGACGATGGTGTGGAAGATCGGCTTCTTACGATGCGTGATCGCGTCGACCTCGATCACCTCGCGATTGGCGCGCGGGCCGTAATATTGGGGGAATTCGCCGAACGGCCCCTCCGGCTCACGCACGTCTTGCAGAATGCGCCCCTCGATCACGATCTCCGCATGGGCGGGAACCCGGACCGAATTGGTCCGGCACTTCACGACATTGACAGGCGCGCCTAACAGCGCACCGGCAATCGCCATCTCGTCCTCGTCCAGTGCCGCGATCGCCTGCGAGGCCAGCATCAAGGCCGGATGCGCGCCGATCACGATCGCAATCTCCAGCGCCTGGCCCAGCTGCTCGGCGAGGCGATAATAGGAGAAAGTGTGCCGCGGCAGCAGCAGCACGCCGATGCGGTTCTTGCCGGAGATCTGGCAACGATGGATCGAGACGTTCTGGACGCCGGTCTTCGGGTTGCGAGCGATCAGCAGGCCGGCTGTGATATAGGGGCCGCTGTCGCGCTCATTGTGCTTGGGGACCGGAAGCTGGCGCAGCAGGTCGACGTCGTCATGGACGACCTCCTGCACTGGACCGCTCGCGACCTCGTGCGTCGGCAACGGATGGCTGGCAGCCGCCAGGAACCGCGGCAGCAACTGGTCCTCGGTCACACCGATGGAATCGGCGACCCAGTCGCGGCCGGCAAAGAGGTTCGCGACCACGGGGATCGCGTGCCCTTCAGGGCGCGGAAACAGCACCGCGCTGTCGCGCTCCAGCCGCTTGGCGATGGCGGCGAGCTCGTCCACCAGCGCAACGCCCTCGCGCGCGATCGCGAGCTTGCCGCGCTCGGCAAGATAAGCGAGCCAAGCGCGCAGATCGGCGGGCGCGTTCCTCGCAACATTGTCCATTGCCATACGGGTCTTTCCTCAAGGTCTCAAATCAGGGCGCGATCTTGCGCAGCGTCGGCGAGCGGCGCTTGAGGGCCTCGTCCTCGCCCCAGCGGCGCACCACGCCGATGTCGATATCGAACAAGTCGAGCACGCGGCCGACGGTGTGCTCGACCATGTCTTCGAGATTTTCCGGCTTGGCGTAGAAGGCCGGCACGGGCGGCGCGATGATCGCGCCCATCTCCGATAGCGCCGTCATGGTCCTGAGGTGCCCGATGTGCAGCGGGGTCTCGCGCGCCATAAGCACCAGACGGCGGCGCTCCTTAAGCACAACGTCGGCAGCACGGGTCAGCAGCGTCGTTGTCACGCCCGAGGCGATCTCGGACATCGAGCGCATCGAGCACGGTGCTACGATCATGCCGGCGGTGCGGAACGAGCCGCTCGCGATGGCGGAGGCCATGTCGTCGATAGCATGGTTGACATTGCCGAGCGCCCTCACCTCCGCGATCTTCAGGTCGGTCTCGTAGGCAAAGGTCTGCTCGGCGGTCTTCGACATCACGAGATGCGTCTCGACGCCGGCATTGCGCAGAAGCTGCAGCAGGCGCACGCCATAGGTGACGCCCGAGGCGCCGGAAATGCCGATAATCATCCGCTTGGGGCTGGCGTCCTGCATAGGTCTGGTTTCGCTCCCTGGAACTCCATCCGAGGTTACCCGGTCCGCGGCCAGACTAGGTAGTTGCATCCATCACCACAAATAATGATTGATTATGCAGACGATCATTTGTGATGATAATAAGAGATCAGCGACCGAAGGACAGGCCCGTGGAACTCAGGCAGATGCAATATTTCCTGTGCCTAGCCGAGGAAAAGAACGTCACAAGGGCCGCGCGCCAGCTCAACATCGTGCAGCCGGCACTAAGCATGCAGATCGCCAAACTCGAAGCCGAGCTTGGTCAAAAGCTGTTCGACCGTAGCGTCCAGGGCATGACGCTGACCAGCGCCGGCGAAGCGCTGGTGCGGCTGACGGCGCCGATCCTGCGCGACGCCGAATATGCCCGACAGGAGATGGCCCAACTCGGCGGGCGCATCTCGGGCCGCGTCTCGGTCGGCCTCATCACCTCGGTGGCGCAGAGCACGATGGCGAGGTCGTCGGCGACCGTCGCCAGCCGCTATCCAGAGATCATGCTGTCGGTCTGCGAGGGCTATACCGAAACGCTGGTCGACTGGGTCAGCACCGGCCAGCTCGATTTCGCGCTGATCAACGTGCCGCGCCGCAAGACGCCGCTGGCCGGGCATCACGTCATGGACGAGGAGATGGTATTCGCCTGCCGGAAGGACGGCCCGATCCGGCCGCCTGCCAAGCTGCGTTTCGACCACATCGCCAACTTCGATCTCGTGCTTCCTTCGAAGCGGCACGGTCTGCGCCTGATCCTCGACGAGCACGCCGCCGCCATCGGCATCGACCTGCGCCCACGGCTCGAGCTCGATACGCTGCCTGCGCTCTGCGACGTGATCGCGACCACCGACTTCGCGACGGTGCTGCCGACCATCGCGCTCCGGCAGTCGCTCGCCAACGGGACTATCAGGGCGCATCGCTTCGATGAACAACGGATCGTGCGTTCGATTGCCTGGGTGCACCACCCGCGCCGCGCAGTATCGGTCGCGGCGAAGGCCGTGCTCGACGTCATCAGCCACGATCTTGCGCAAGCAGCTTTCGTGGCGAGGGAATTCGTCGAGCCTGCTTCCCGCCGCGCAAGCTCGCCCTCGCGCAAGGCACCACGGAATCGCGCCGGTTAGAGCCGATCGAGATCGGGGCTCGCTCGGCCCGCACGGGCAAACTGTCGCGGCCGCCGCAAAATGAGACGCCTTGGTAAATTTTGAGACCGGCTGGCATGACGGCGGCAGCGAGCCGCTCATTACGCTCCAGGCGCAGAAGCTCGCGAACCTGGCCCGCATCCGATGATTTCTCTCCCTGATGATCCCAGGTCTTGCAGAACGAGACGCAATCGGGAGATCCAGTCCGAGATGACACGCTTCGATCGCAGCAAGATCACGGTCAGCGCAGCGCGGCGCACGAGCGGCTTTCACCCCAGCCGCAGGTCTTTGCTGTCGTCCGGCGCATTCGCGGCCTTCGCCGCCATAGGGCTGTGTCCTGCGCAGGCGCAGGACTATCCCGCCCGGCCGGTACAAGCGCTCGTGCCCTTTGCCGGCGGAGTGCCAGCGACGTCGTCACGCGCATCCTGCTCAACCGTATGTCCACATCGCTCGGTCAAGCTTTCCTGATCGACAACCGCCCCGGCTCCGGCGGCAATATCGGCACTGCCGCCGCAGCACACGTAGCCCCCGACGGATACATGCTGCTGATGAGCGCCACTACTCTTGTCAATTCGATCGCCTTGAGCCCGATCTCCGCATCCCGGCTCAGAATGCCTCCTCAGACTTGCCGTCGATAGATTTTTCTGGATCTCCCGGTGCACACGTCGCGCGCACCAGACCCTCTAACGGATTGAAAAAATTGAACGCTCCAATCCATCATGGCCAATTTGAGCTCGCTCCAGCCAAATAAAGGCCATTCCAGCTGGCTCTAAGAAGCTCGGCACGTGCCTTCACCCGGCGTCCGGATCTTGGAGTTGCGGCGGAGGAGCCGACGCTAGCCAGTGCAAGATTTTTGGGCTGCCGCCACTGCCAATCGGGGTTCGAGTCGATGGGGGACTCGAGCTCCCCACCCGAGGATTATGATTAGGCTAGCGCGCTCGCACAGCAGTTTCGGCGTCGAGCGTGGGGTCAATGTTGTAAGCCGATGGAGGTCAAACTTCGGCGCTTATTCACACCGACGCGGCGAGATAGCGGGTTGGTCGTGGCACAGAACGGGATGCAATCAAGCGACCGCCCTGAACGGGGAGCGGTGATCCGTCGATTGGCCACGACGCATTGCCGCGGCACGATCTTCAAATTGAGGTATTCGTGTTTGCACCACGTGACAATCAAAGCGCCGCCACAGTTGCAAAGCCGTGCTCTGAGGCCTGGAGAGCAGCGGCGATGTCGGCCTCGGTATGGGCGGCGCAGAGGAACATGTTGTGCTTGGGATGGAAGTAGACGCCCCTTGCAAGCATCGCGCTGCAGAAGGCCGAACCTTTCCGGTAGTCTGGGTCCTCTTCAAACAAAAGGGTTGGCATTTGCACCGGTCCCGATTGACGGATTGAAAGGCCGAATTGACGGGAACGCGTCTCGAGGCCGTCACGCAACGTTTGCCCGAGCTGCGCGAGGCGGCTCGGAATATTGTCCCTGCGTACGATCTTCAACGTCGCGACGGCAGCAGCCATGGCGACGGCGCCAGCCCAGAATGACCCCGTGACAAAGACCTGGGACGCGGCGCGGCGCAGCCAATCGGCGCCGGTCACGGCCGCCAGGGCATGGCCGTTGGCGATCGCCTTGCTCCAGGCGGACAGGTCGGGCCGAACACCAAGCCCTTCCCAGCTCCCCGCGGCATTCAAGCGGAAGCCGGCGCGAACCTCGTCGATGATCAGCGCGGCTCCCTTGTCGTCACAGATGCGACGCGCCGCACGCGCGAACTCGACGGTTGGAAGCTCCTGGTCGAACCCGAGATCGTGGCGGTACGCCGAAATCAGAGTTCCGGCAAGATCGTCGGCGGCCGTCTTGGCCGCCGCTTCAAGGCTCTCGACGTCGTTGAAAGTAAAGTATCCGAGATGAGCGCGATCCTCCGCCGTCACCCCGAGAAGCGACGGTGAGCACCACGGCACGGCACCATGATAGGCCCCCTTCGCGACGAGGATCTTTCGTCGGCCTGTTGCAGCCCTTGCGATCGTGACGCACGTCGTCGTGGCATCGGTACCGTTCTTCTGGAACTGCGTCCAATCGGCATGGCCGATCATGTCGACGATGAGCTCGGCGAGCTCGACCATGACTTCTGCCGGACCGTTGAGGCAGTCGCCGTCGCGCCGCTGACGCTCGGCGGCTTCCTCCACCTCGGGATGGTGATGGCCGAGCAGATTAGGCCCCCAACTGCACATGAAGTCGACATACCGGTGACCGTCGACATCCCAGAGCACGCCGCCCTCGCCGCGGCTGAAGAATTGCGGGTACGTCTCCGGCAGCTTCGCCGCGTGGAGATGACCCCACATCCCGCCTGGCACAACCTTTTCGGCCCGCGCCCGCAGGGCAGCATCCCTTGTCTTGGTCAATTCCGACACCCTCATCTCCTGTCAATTTTGATATATCATATATTATGTTGTCGGCAACAAGGGAATTGTTGCTTTGCCGGCTGGGGACCGTAGACCCTCATATCGAAGCGTATTGGCGCGGATGGCCGAAACGGCCGAGATCTTTCGGGGACCGAGAATGGCTGATGTTAAACAGAGACCTGGTGAGGGCGGCGTGGGGCCGGTCGCTCGCGACAGCCTGACGAGCCTGGTCTACAACAATCTGCGCCAGGCCTTGATGGAAGGCCGGTTCTGGCCGGGCCATCGCTTCAAGATTCGCGACCTTGCTGCGACCATGAACGTGTCGGAAACGCCCATCCGCGAAGCCCTGATGCAGCTCGTGCGCGGCCGTGCGCTCGAGATGCAGGCGGGACGCTCGATCATGGTCGCCCACATGACGGCCAAGCAGTACATCGAGCTCAGGACTGTCAGGCTGTTTCTCGAGGGCCTCGCCGCCGAGCACGCCACCACGCGCATCTCGGAAGCCGATATCGACAGGATGGAGGCTGTTCACCGCGAACTCATCAGCGCGGAGAAGGAGCGCAGATGGTCCGACGCGGTTCGTGCCAACTGGCAATTCCACCGCGGTCTCTACGATGGATCGGGTCTTCCCGAAGTGCTCGCCATCCTCGACGATATCTGGATGCGCAACGGACCCTTGTTGAATTTCCATTACCCGCACGCCCCCCCGACCTATCCAAACGAACATCAGCACCTGTCCGTTCTCAAGAATCTGCGGCAGCGCCGGCCGGACAAGGTGCGCGAGTCGATCCAGGCCGACATGATGGAGGGCGGCCAGAACCTCGTCCGGTTGCTGGAGAAGCATGGCGGCACGCGCTTCATCACCCCGGCGACCGCCATCGACGAAGACGTCGAGATTGAAGCGACGCAGACGCGCGCCGCACCACCAGCCAGAGCAGCGCGCGCGAAATCCAGGCGTCGCTGACAACCGCTCACGCGGAGCGAGGCGCTGAGAAGCGATCGAGGATGTTGCGGGTGATCCGCTGCGTGAACGGATCGCCGCGCTTCAGCCCCATCACCCATTCGCAGGTCGCCGCCGTCAGCACCTCGCCCTTTCCGCGGGTCATGTGCACCATCATGCCGGAGCCGTATTTGTAACGAGCGAGCCCCTCGGGCGTGACCTCGCCCGTGATGCATTCCACCAGGCCTTCATGGTCGCTGCTGCGCACGTAGTAGCGGAAGCCCTCGCCCGGCGGCTCGTCTTCGGCCAGGACGGCCGGGGCCATCGCCAGGATCTGAATGGTCTCGGGCTGCCCCTCGACCGGCACCGGAAACGGAAGACCGTTGCGAAAGGTGTAGTCCAGCCCGTCGACCTCGTAGGCGAAGATGTGCTGCTTGTCGCCGAAGACATCGGCATAGTGCAGTCCAGTGCCGGCAAACGCCCAATGTTCGGGGCGATAGACGGTAAAGCCGCGTTGGCCGTTCGGCGCGAAACCGCCCCAGGACGCGTAGAGGCCGTGCGCACCGTTCACACCGACCGTCGAGGCGCCGGGCCAACGGACATTGCGATCTTCCCAGGCTGACGTCATCAGACGCGCGCGCTCCGTGCCGACGACCGGGTCCTTGTGGATGGCTTTGAACTTGTAGCAGACTTGGCGCCTGCCCTCCTCCTCGAGCCGGATCTGCCACAGGAAGTTGGCACCGAAGCGCGCGAGCCGCCCGCCGCCCTCCACATAGCGCTCGATCGCCTCGCGCATCTCCCAGGTCCAATACTCGTCATGGCCGATGATGGTGACACAAGAGTAGGCATCGAGCAGCTCGGGCCGGTAGTGAAGATCGGTCTGGGTGATCATGTCGAGGGCGTAGCCTTCCTTCTGCGCCCAGAGCACGAAATGCCGGTCGAACTGAGCCCAGCCCGCCGCCGCGTAATACTGGCCAAAGCCGTTGGCGAACGCCCACTCCTTCATCGGATAGCGCGGCGCGTCTCCCATCTCGGGTGCGGGATTGGCGCAGATGCGCGGCGCGCCTGGCGGCAGCCAGACCACGCCGCGCGTCCATGGTCGCTGCAGCGACAACACCGCCGAGGGCTCGTCTCTGCCGGGACCCTCGACGCCGAAATAGTGATTGGCACCGCCGAAATCGTTGTACGCGGTCCAGGTGCCGGTCGGTAGGATCATCAGGATCTTGGCGCGCCGTGTCTTCTCCGAGGGGCGCACGACGAAGAAATGATGCTGGACGAAGCGGGCCCCGTTCGTTCGCTCGCACGACGAGACCACGCGGTAGAAGCCCGAGCGCAGATCCGTCGGCAATTTCCAGCGATGAGCGACGGGCCAGTTGCAGCCAGTGCGATACGCATCTGACGGCGTGGCCGTGAACACGCCCACTAGCGCGTCCATCTCATGCACCATCTCGGGTTCGAGATCATCGCGATAGATCTGCAGCCGCCAGACCTTTGCCGTTGCGGACGAGCGAAAGACGATTTCGTCTCCGGGGTCGTAAGACATCGCATCGGTATAGGTGTAGACCTCGGCCACGGCGGGATCGCCGCGCGGAGCTTCGTACCAGGGTTGGCTGCCCCAGTGCTCGTCCGCATGCATCGGACGCGCCCTGCGAGGAGCGACGTTGAGGGCTCCCAATTCCGGGGCTTGAAACTCGCGCTTGTCCGGCATGACAGCCTCCCTGGTTCGAGAAACCATCTCTGGCGACGAGATGGAAATTCTTGTTGGGCCGAGGTCCAGCCAGCCCTCTAGGCTTCGGCAGGCACGACGAAAGGCCGTGGATCAAGAAACCGGTTCACGACATTTGCCGTAATGGTGCTGATGTTGTTGTCGTAGTTGTTGTGGCCCAACGACATGCCATAGGTGATCGATCCGGTCGCAAAGACGGCGCCACCATGGGCAGTTTCGAAGAACACCATGTCGGCGCGCACCAGCGCGTTCTGCGTACCGTCGAGTCCATCGACCACGGTGCGAAACTCCTCTGGTGTCGGCAGCGCGCCCGCGCCCAATCCTTCTGAAGTCGCGATCCGCAACGCATGCGGCGGAGTTCCGAGCTCGAGATCGTAGCGGTCGATCTCACTGCCGACAGCACCATTGTAGCGAAATCCAAAATCACCGAACTTCTCGTGGCGGCCCGTGCCCTCAAAAATGAACGCGACGCGCGCATCCTCACTTTCGACAGTCCGCAAATAGTAGCCGCAGGTATCATTGATCATGGCCGAGAACCCGACGCCGACAAGCTTTTGGGGTGCAAAGCCCGAATGCCGCCACAGCGAGCCCGGCTCGCCGGTGCCGGCAAGATGAACTTCGCCCGGTTCCGATTCCCAAGTGCGGGTTCCGGCCATGCCGCGGCGAACCTCGAGCGCGGCGGCCGCGGCCGGATGAAAGCCGCAGCGCCAATAGAATGCATTGCCCCCCATCGAAATGTGCCGCCCGCCGGCGTTCTGATACGCCATGATCGCGTTCATCATGTTGAAGCTGTAATACTCGGGATGGGTCGGCGTCATCATGACCCGGTAAGGAGCAAGCGCCCGCGCGCCTTCCCGATCAAGCTCGACATCCGTGATCAGGTCGTAAGCGACCCCCTTCTCCTCGAGCCAGTCGAGGATATGGGTATCGTTGATCAGATTGAACCAATAGCCACGCGGGCGCATGTTCAGGACGGGCCGCAGCCAGGAGCTGTATGCTCGCCCCGAGCCGTCGACGTGGCAATCATAGGTCGATTGGCCGATCTCCGGGTTCTCCTGCATGAAGACGTCGTCTTGCGGCAACCATAGAACATGCTCCATCAGCGTCTCGAAATGAACCTGATAGAGCCGCAGCGCGCTGTTGGCGTAGGCCAGGTATGTCGCAACCGAAGCGACCACGACGAGATCTGCACGCCTGGACGTCTTGCCGGGCGTCACAAAGAAGGTGACGTAGCTCTCGCAAGCCACGTCGGGGCTGTCGCCGCCCGGGGTCAGCCGGAGCGCGTAGACTCCTGACCGCCAGTGGGCCGGCACATCGAGCGTGCAGGTGGTCCGCCACTCGCAATCGTAGATGTCGTCGCTGTGGAAATGAATCGCCGCATATTCCTGCGGCGACAGCCGCCAGTCGTGGACGGATCCGGACCAGTGAAAGCCGGTCACGCCCCTGCGCGGCAACTGGCGAAGGCTGCCATGCAGGCCGTTCGGCGAAAGGTCCTTGATCGCCAGTGACGAGATTCCGTTCGAGAAATCCCAGAAGGCCACAAGCCCGGCATCGCTTGCTCCCGTCCGCTGCCGGCCGTCGAAGACACGCAGCGCCTCAGCGTCCAGCGGACGCGAAAAGACACGAGGCGCCTCGATCTTGCCGTCGAAGTGCGAGGTATATTGGCGATCGTCGTTCAGATGATGGGCCGCGATCAGAAACGGCAGTCCGGAGTCGAGCGCGACCGCTTGCGGCAGGGCGAACGATTTCGAATAGGCGGCCGCCGGCCGAACGCCGTCTGCCGGAACGATCAGCGACACCGAGGCCGATCCCTGCGCAAGGTCAAGCGCGCACGATACGAACGACCAAGCGCGTAGGCGCAGCTTGACGTCGAGGGCAAAACGGGCCGGCGCACCATTCGCCTGGCCCAGCACCAGGACCGGATGCCCCTGCTCGTCGAGTTCGAGCGCATAGCCACGCGCCGAGCGCTCGCACCAATTTCCCATCACGGCTTTGGCATTATCCACGATCCGCGTCGGATACACATAGGCTCCGAAACACCAGTGCCCGCCGGTCGGGACCAGCGCGCCACCGTGGTCAACGACGGCGTTTGATCCCGGGCGGATCGGTTGGTCGAGGCAGGCATGCACACCGTCAATGTGGCTCGTCATTACCTCATATTTGAAGCCCGGGCCGTTGGCATCGACATCGCCGCAGCGCAGTCTGAGCACCTCGACCTTCACGCTCGGCTGCTTGCTGCTGAGCTGGAATCTGACGGCCTCGCCGGCCGGCACGCTGATGCGATCCGGATAGCCGAGATACTCGTTGGTCCTATAGATCACCGGAGACCTCCGCAGGCAGCGTCGTTCCCGTCATTTCCTGCCAACGCAGCTTGAAGACGTGCCACTCCGCTTCAGCGAGAGAGGTGAAGACGCGATCATCGACGAAAGGCATGGGATCGCCCCGACGCTTGGGGATGCGCGACAGCCGCCAGGCTTTCCCAGGTTCGAGCACGATCAGGACCAGCCGCCCTTGCGGCTTGCCCCATCGCATCCGCGCCAACAGCTTGCGAAGTTCCGGACTGTGCACGCCGAGCGGACTTGCACGGAACTCCTTGACGAGATCGAGCCTTCCGGGATCGATCATGTAGCGCATCGCACCGGGGTCACTGGTGTGATCCATGGGTCGGTCCTCATCTTGTAACGCGAACGGCGGACGAGGCTGCCGGGGATCAGCGGGTCAGCCAGGCGATCCACCGCTCCCGCAGTTCGTTGCGGTGTTCGCCGATCCAGGCGAAATCGGGCTTGACCAGCTTCTCGTAATTCTCCGGCGAGGTCGCGTAGAGATTGCGCTCCTCCGGCTTTAGCAGTTCGATGGCCGACTTGCTGGCTGTCGCATAGTTGACGGCGCGCATGAACGGCACATGTGCATCTGAGCTCGCATAGAAGAAGTCGAGATAGGCCATGGCGGCATTGAGGTCAGGTGCGCCCCTGAGGACAGCCATGTAACCGGTGTCGCGAATGGCCTGATCCCAGGACATGGCGACCGGTACGCCCTCCTTCACGACGGCGAGCGCACGGCCTGAGTAGCTCATGGCCATGACGACCTCGCGACTGCGCATGATCTGCTGCACCTGGTCGCCTGTCTTCCACCACACCGCGACGTTTGGACGGATCTCATCCAGCTTCTTGTAAGCGCGATTGAGGTCCAGCGGGAAAAGCTGCTCCGGCTTGACGCCGTCGGCGAGCAGCGCGGCGACTGGAACCCACCAATCGCTGTCGCCGGTATCGGGCAGTCCTCGCGGCCCGGGAAACTGCTTGACGTCCCAGAAGTCCGCCCACGTCTTGGGCGCCTTGTCCTTGAACGTCTCGGTATTGTAGGTGATCAGCATGCCGCCCGTCGTGCGGGCAACACCGTAGGGCTGACAGGCGTCGGAGACGCCGAACTTCTGGACGCTCGGCAATTTCGCGCAGTCGATCTTCTCGAGCATGTCAGTGCGTCCGACCAGGTCGGGACCTGTTGCCGTGACGATGTCGAACTCCACCTTGCCGGTTCGCTGCATCGCCTTGGCGCGCGCCCACTGGTCGGGGACCTCGATTGCGACTGGGACGATCTCGACATTCTTGGCCTTGTTGAAGGGATCATAGAAATACTTCGCGAGGGTGTTGCCCATCAGGCCACCGGTCGTGGCAATCACCAACTGGTCTTCCAACTTTTCAGCGGCCGCCGGCAACGCTCCGCAAAGAACTGAAGCAAGCACCAAAACTGCCGAGTTCCACGTCCAACCTGTTTTCAACATCGAGGGTCTCCTCTCTGGCTTCTACCTGGCTCGCGACTGGGTGACGCTGCGGGATCTGAGGACATGGGCTCCCAGCAGAATTAAAATGGACAAGACGATCAGCAGCGTCGCAATCGCGGGAATCACCGGCGTCAGATTCTGCTCGATGTCTTCGAACATGCGGCGCGGCAGCGTTTTCTGACGCACCCCGGACAGAAAGAACGACACCACCGGCTCGTCGAAGGAGATGATGAAGGCAAACAGCGCACTGCTGGCGAGGCTTGGCAGGACAAGTGGCAGCGTGACCAGGCGGAAGGCCTGGAAGCGCGTCGCACCACAGCTCATGGCCGCCGCCTCCAGACTGGCATCGACCTTTCCGAGGGCCGCGGCCATCGTGAAAACGACGAACGGCAAGGTGAGCACTGTATGCGCCAGCACGAAGCCGGGAATGGTCCCGGAGAGTCCGATCGTCTGAAAGAACAGATAAAGGCCGACGGCAAGCGCGATATGCGGCACGATGATCGGCCCGATCAGAAGGATCTGGAAAGCGGTAACGAGCCGGCTGCGGCCACGGATCATGGCATAGGTCGCGGCTGTGCCGATAATCGACGCGAAAAGAGCGGTCAGCAAGGCCACCTGTACGCTGAGCAAGGTAGCTGCACGCCATTGCCTGCTGTCAAAATATTCCGAATACCATTTCAGCGTAAAGCCGGACGGCGGAAATGCCAGATAGTCGTTCTGGCTGAACGACATTGGAATGACGATCACCAGCGGCACGATGATGAAGACCAGCACGGCATAGACATAGGCCCCCAGCGCGAGCGATCCGCGGTCGGTTGGCGGTTTCACGAGGCATTCCCCATCAACCGGTCGAACCGGAGCGTCTTGCCGAAGACGATCGCCAGCAAGGTCACGAACACGGTCAGCACCCCGACCAGCGCGGCCGCGAACGGCCAATCGAGCACCTCACGGATTTGCTTCGAGACGAGCGTCGAGATCATCATTTCCTGCGGCGAGCCGAGCAACGCGGGCGTGATGAAGAAGCCGAGCGCCGTGAGGAACACGAGCAGCGAGCCGGAGACGACGCCTGGCAGGCTCAGAGGAAGGATGACTTCCAGAAAGGTCCGCAGGCGCGTTGCGCCGAGCACGGCGGCCGCACGGCCATAATCGTTCGGAATACTGCGCAATGCGCCGTAGATCGGCAGGATCATGAACGGCAAGAGCACGTGCGTCATGGCGATGACCACGGCGCTCTGGGTATAAAGCAACTTGAACGGCTGTGAGGTCAGACCGAGAGCCATCAACGCCGAATTGATCAGCCCGTTGCGCTGGAACAGAAAGGACCAGGCGGCGGTGCGCACCAGGACGCTCGACCAGAGCGGCAGGATGACGCAGACTGCGACAAGGGCTGCGACTGTCCCCTTTGCCCGGCTCATGTAATAGGCCACCGGGAAGCCGAGGAGCACCGACAAGGCCGTCACCAGCGTGGCGGTCCAGAGCGTGCGCATCAGGACGCGCAGGTGAACCGGATTTTCGACGACGCGGGCGTAGTTGTCCAAGGTCGGATGCGGCTCGAGGACACTGATCATCAAGAGCTGCAGGATCGGATAGACGAAGACAAAGGCGATGATGGCGAAGAATGGCACGAGCAGCAGCAGCGTCGACAGGCCGCTCAGCCGGCGGCCGTCGGAATGCCAAAACTGTGAACGTCCCGCCTCCGTCATTGCCGCTTCCCTCGGTAGAGCAGCATCGCCTCCGCGGGAATGGTGAAGGACGCGATGTCGCCCGGGACCAAGGAGCTGAGCTGCGAAGCCCCGGGGATTCGCGCGCGGATCTCGGTGCCGTCAGGCAGACGACCTATCAGCAGCAGGGCTGCGCCGGCATAGACAATGTCGCTCAGCGTCACGGTGACGACTTGCCCGGCGGAGTTGGCGCCGAGTTGCAACCGCTCGGGCCTCACGGCCAGCACCGCGGCTTCGCTGGCTCCCACCGGCTCGACCGCCGCCGTGGCCGGCAGGCGCCAAGTTTCGCCCCATGGCAGCGCCACCGAGACATCGTCGCCGACGCTTTCGACCGTGACGTCGACGAAGTTCATCTCGCCGATGAAGCCGGCAGTAAAAAGATTCGCGGGCCTTTCGTAAAGCTGGCGCGCCGGCCCGATCTGCTGGATCTTGCCATCCTTCAGGACGGCGATCCGGTCGGCCATCGTCAGCGCCTCGCTTTGGTCGTGGGTGACGAAGATGACGGTGATACCAAGCTCGGCATGCAATCGCTTGATTTCGAGTTGCATGTCTTCGCGCAGATTCTTGTCGAGCGCACTGAGCGGCTCATCCATCAGGAGGACGCGTGGCTGATAGACGATCGCACGCGCAAGCGCCACACGCTGCTGCTGGCCGCCGGAAAGCTCATTCGGACGACGATGGCCATAGCCTGCCAGACGCACGGTCGCGAGCGCGGCTTCGGCGCGCGCATGACGTTCAGCTGTCCGCAGACCGCGCATCTTCAAGGGAAAGGCGACATTGTCGAGGATCGACATGTGAGGAAACAGTGTATAGTTCTGGAACACCATTCCCAGGTTGCGCCGGTTCGAAGGGACATAGGTCAGGTCTTCGGAATCGACGTGTATGGTGCCGTTGGTCGGGAATTCGAATCCTGCAACGCTCATCAGGATCGTTGTCTTGCCAGAGCCGCTCGGTCCGAGCAGGGCGATAAACTCACCGGCAGCAATATCGATATCGACGCCGTCGACGGCCGATACGGCACCGAAACGCTTCTCCAGGCGACTGATGCGGATCGATGCGCCCGACGCCGATTGTCTGGCCGATGCAATATTCACGGAGTCTCGTTTCCTCTTCCCTTGCGTCGGTGCAGGGCGCCGCCCTTCCACTCGATCTTCAGTCGCCACGCATTCTCCTGCTCGATATAATATTTGATATATCAGGCTAGCGCGCGATGAGCCGCGCGACAAGCGCCATCTGCGCATCGAGCATCGGCTTTCCGCCGACGATCTTTGCGCCTTGTGCAGCCGCCCTTGCGAGAAGCTGCGTGACAGCAGGATTGACGATGATGTCGCTGACGGTCACGGCCGGACCTATGCCATCAATGTCCAGTGGAAGCGGATCATCCGGTTTCATGCCGAGCGACGTCGTATTGACGATGAGATCGAATGCGCGCGCCTCTGTGCGCCCGGCGCTGACCTTCGTCGCGGGAAAATGGGCAGCCACGGCAACCGCGAGCGCGCGGGCTTTCTCGTCATCCCGGTTCATGATCATGAGTTCGCGCGCGCCGGCCTCCGCCAAGCTGAATGCAGTTGCGCGCCCCGCGCCACCAGCGCCGACCTGGAGCACCTTCCGATCGCGCACGGCAATGTCATGCTGAGCAAGGCTGTCGATGAATCCCCTCGCATCCAGATTGTCGCCGACAAGACGCCCTTCGGCCGTCCGCTTGACGAAGTTGACCGCGCCGATGAGCCGTGCCGTCGGCGTAATCTCATCCAGGTGCTCTATCACGCAGGTCTTGTGCGGGATCGTTACGCCGAAGCCGTAGACGTTGCGCATGAGCCTGATACTTGCAACGACGTGGCCGAGGTCGCCAGGCAGGACATGGATCGGCGACACCGCCAGATCGTCGCCGATCGATTCGAAATAGGCGTTCATGACCGCGCTCGCCCGCACATGATCGATCGGGTCGGCGAGCACGAACATGATCTTGGTCTTCCCGGTGACCTCCACGGAGCTGTCCTTCTCAGGCCGGCAGTGAAGCGCGACCGTAACTGCCATAGCGCTGGACCACCCGCGCCATCTCATCGTCGGCAAGGATCGCGGGCGCGCCGGCCTGACAGGCCAGCAGATACTGTCGGGCGAGGGTTTCGAGCTTCACGGTGAGGTCGAAAGCCGCCTGCAGGTCTTTGCCGACGGCAATCATGCCGTGGTTCGCCAGCAGGCAGGCCTTGCGCTGTTTCAGCGCTGCGACGGCGCCATCAGCGAGAGCCCTGGTGCCGAATGTGGCGTAGGGCGCACAAGGCACGTCGTTTCCGCCAAAGCTGGCGATCATGTAGTGGAACGCCGGAATTGACTTTGCGAGGCAGGACAGCGCGACGCAGCAGTCGGCATGAGTGTGAAGCACCGCGTTCACATGCGGATAGGCGTTTAGAACAGCCAGATGCATGTGCCATTCGCTGGAGGGCAAGCCGTCTCCGACCACCGTTCCGTCACGCTTCAACCGGACGAGACCGTCAATCGTCGTGTTGCTGGTGTTGCCGCCCGTCGGCGTAATGAGAATGTCCTCTCCGATGCGACAGCTGACGTTTCCACTGTTGCCGTGGTTAAAGCCCCTGGCCTCCAGGCGGGCCACGATATCCAGCAATGATTGCCTGAGTTCGCGTTCGTTCACTTGACTCCCTCCGGATTCAACATCGCTTCGAGCGTTGTCGCGAACAGATCGACGGGACCGAGCTTGCCGGACTTGAGGCAGAGGGCCAGCGGGTCGTCGTCCTCAGTCACCGCGATGCCGATGCCGGGTCCGCCATAGGGACCGACACGCAAACGTCGAATGCCGAGCTGCTCGACGATCGCACCGGAGGTCTCGCCACCGGTCACGACGAAGCGCCGCACGCCGATCTCGCGAAGAGCGACAGCGAGCCGACCAAGAATGGTTTCAGCAAGTCGCGCTGCGCCTTCACGGCCGTATCGTTCTTGAGCTATTTTTACGGCCTCGGGCACCTCCGACGTGGCGAAGCCGACAGGACCATCGTCCAGCCGTGGCCGCGCCCAGTCGAGCGCATCGCCAATAGTCGCCGCCACATCCCCAGCATTCAGGAGATCGATACGAAGCACGGGATGACTCTTCTCGAATTCAGCGAGTTGCTCCAACGTCCGCTCGGCGCAACTCCCGGCCAGAACCACGCCGCCGCCGCCAACCGCGCGCAAGCCCGGTGGTCTTCTGACCGCGGGGATGAGCCCCCTCGCCTTCCATATATCAGGATAGTGCTGCACGATTGTCGCATTGCCCGTCATCAGCTTCCAGTCGCAGGTGAGCGCGGCAAGCGTATCGAGATCCCGATCGTAGATCGCGTCCGCGATGAAGTAGCGGATACCTCGAGCCGCCGCTTCCCCAATGGCACGTCCAGCCGGATCAGAGCCGGCGCTCACCAGGGAATGCGCCAGAAGGCCAACCCTGGTCCGCGTTTGGCGCTGCAGAACCCGGACCAGATCAGGATCGGTCATCGGCGTCAGCGGATCATTGCGTTTCGGCGAGTCTGAGATCAGCTCGGTCCCGAGAAACAAATGACCATTGTAGACGGTCCTTCGAAGAGTCGGAGAAGCCGGGCAAAAGACGGTGTATTCGGCGCCGGTCAGCCTCATTAGCAGATCGGAGACCGGGCCGATATTTCCCTGGTCGGTGGAATCGAACGTCGCACAATATTTGAAGAAGACTTGCCTGACATCCCGCGCAAGCAGTGCCCGTGCAGCCCTCTCCGTCATGCAGACGGCTTCGCCCGCGGGGATCACCCGCGTCTTCTGCGCGATAACGATAGCCGGCACATCGCCGCAGCTGCCGACGAGATCGGGGTCGGTGACAAATCCGCATTCGATGCCGGCAGCGACCAGCATGGCGGCCGTTTCCATGCCGCCCGTCAGATCGTCCGCCACCACTCCGAAGATGAGCGTCGTCATGCGTCTCGCAGATCCAGTGCAACTCCTGCAGTCATGATACATGATATATCAAATATTAGCAATAGCTCACAACCACGCAAAGGGTCCCCTAACTTTCGATCGCGAAGCTTGCACTGCTAAAGGTCCGCCATATCGCTGAACCCTGCTCCCCGGCCGCGCACGCTTTTGCTGACGCGGCGGAACGTACCCCGTCGCAGGCGCTAAGATGGCGTGGTGCCTCGGCGATGAAAAGGAAAGAGATCGAATAGTGCTCGATGTGCCGAACCACGCCGGCGAGCGGAATCACATTGACGAGCGACGCCTCGGAACCAGACATCCACGGCCAAATGAGATTAATCGCTTCGACCTATGGGTTGCCGAACAGCCTTGACACACGAGGGGTCGACTCGCGCACATTAGCTGGTGGCAATTTGTTCTCAGCAGTTGCCGTCTCCGACGCGGCGGTCACCTGCGAACTCGCGCGGCTGGTGCAAGATGACGGAGAGAGTGGGAGTCAAACCACGTTCAACTGTTCCGTATCGAGCAGTAAGACTGCTTGTAAAGATCGCCCACGCCCTGCTATCGGAAGTTCAGATCATGCACATGCGCAACATGCTTGCGCAGATTGGCTTCGGTCTGATTTTTCCTGATCTCCAGGATTCAGGAAGCGGTAGCGATTCGATTTCGGAGGTGATCCAAGCTCCTGATGACGCTCACGGCAGATGATACCAGAGGCACGCCCTCCAGTAAATCTGTTAACCCCACCGGATGGTCTAGTAATTCGTGCCGGACTTCTCGTTCGGAATGCCGTCAATTGGGCATTCTTCGGTGCCAACAGTCGGGCGGGTCATCGCCTCCACCATGTCGCGCGTACCTTCGGGGTCGGCGATCCACTTTGAGTAAAAATCGTAGGGACAGGCGGCGAGTCCCTTCGCAGCCTCGCCGGAATTAATCATGCCGGTATAGCCGCGGTGCAAGAGCTTGAACAGGTGGTTCTGCGACTGGCCGTTGCGCCGCGCATCGCGGATCAGGTTCTTCGAGAGCTGGGCGTACTGGATGCCGTAATCCTCTTCACCGCACTCGCCGAGCGTACGTCCGTCGAAGCCGATGATCGCGGAGTGACCGAAGTAAGAGTAGACGCCGTCGAAGCCGGCGGCGTTGGCAACCGCGACATAGACGTTGTTGGCCCAGGCCATCGCCTTGGAGATCGTGACCTGCTGCTCCTTGGCCGGATACATGTAGCCCTGACAACGCACGATCAGTTCGGCGCCCTTCATGGCGCAGTCGCGCCAGATCTCCGGGAAATTGCCGTCATCGCAGATGATCAGGCTGACCTTCATCCCCTTCGGGCCTTCGGACACATAGGTGCAGTTGCCGGGATACCAGCCTTCGATCGGCACCCACGGCATGATCTTGCGATATTTCTGAACGATCTCGCCCTTGTCGTTCATCAGGATGAGCGTGTTGTAGGGCGCCTTGTGCGGATGTTCTTCGTGGCGCTCGCCGGTCAGCGAGAATACGCCCCACACTTTCGCCTTGCGGCAAGCTTCCGCAAAGATCGCGGTCTCCTCTCCCGGCACGGCGGAGGCCGTCTCGTACATCTCCTTGGCGTCGTACATGATGCCTTGCGTCGAATATTCCGGGAAGATCACGAGATCCATGCCGGGCAGGCCGGCCTTCATGCCGACCAGCATGTCGGCGATCTTGCGGGCGTTGTCGAGCACCTCGGCTTTGGTGTGCAGGCGAGGCATCTTGTAGTTGACAACTGCAACGCCGACCGTGTCGTTGCTGCTGGAAATGTCGCCGTGAAGCATTGGGACGCTCCTGTACTTTTATTTGCTTGATGTTGGCGCGTGGCGTTAATGGCTGATCATCCAGGGCCGTGCGGTGAGAAAGCCCTTGGCGCCGCCTTTGGTCTTGGTCATCAGCCGCGCGGGCTTCTTCTTGTCCGTCCCGCTCTTGTCCTTGACGGTCTTGCCCGAGGAGCAGCAGCCGCAGCCCGGACCGTGCGAGGCCTTGTATTGCGCCAGCGTCTGCGGCGCGTGCGTGCTGCGCTCGTTGACGGCATGCGCCTTGCGCTTCTCCGCCGTCATGCAGAAGAAATTCGGCGCGGTCAGCATCACCCGCGGCGCCATCGTCTCGCAATGCGGACAGTTTTGCGGATCATCGCATTCCGCCATCGGGCGGAGGTCCTTGAACGGACCGCAATCGTCACAGAGATATTCATAGACCGGCATCGCATCTTCCCTATGCTTCAACACACCTCGCGGCGGATACGGGGCGGCAAGAGGCACCGTCCCGCATCCCGTCGCGCAGGGATTACTTGTCCGGCGAGATCGGCATCTGAATATCGCCGGTGATGTGCTTGATGGGTCCCGCCGCCGACGGCATCACGTCGAAGTCGAAGATCTCGGTCGGCAGCCACAGCGTGGCGCAGGCGTTGGGCACGTCGACCACGCCGGAGATGTGGCCCTGGCACGGCGCTGTGCCGAGGATCGAATAGGCCTGGGCGCCGGAATAGCCGAACTTCTTCAGGTATTCGATCGCGTTCAAGCACGCCTGGCGATAGGCGATGTGGACGTCGAGATAGTGCTGCTTGCCCGCTTCGTCGACCGAAATGCCTTCGAAAATCAGATAGTCCTTGTAGTTCGGCGTGATCGGCGACGGCTTGAAGATCGGGTTCTTGATCCCGTACTTCGACATGCCGTCCTTGATCACTTCGACCTTCAGATGCAGCCAGCCGGCCATCTCGATCGCACCGCAGAAGGTGATCTCGCCATCGCCCTGACTGAAGTGCAGGTCGCCCATCGACAGACCAGCGCCGGGCACATAGACCGGGAAGTAGATCTTCGAACCGCGCGAAAGATCCTTGATGTCGCAATTGCCGCCGTGCTCGCGCGGCGGCACGGTGCGCGCACCCTCCGCGCCGATCTTGGCCTTCACGTCACCCTTGGCACGGCCGCCATGGGCGGTCGCCGCGAACGGCGGATTGGCCAAACCAGGCACGCGGGTCGGATTGGTCGAGATCAGCTCGGCCTCGCGCTTATTCCAGGTCTCCAGCATCTTCGGATCGGGCAGGCAGCCGATCAGGCCGGGATGGACGAGGCCGGCAAAATTGACGCAGGGCACGTGGCGCGACGAGGTGTAGAGGCCCCTGATGTCCCAGATCGACTTCTGCGCCAGCGGAAAATGGTCGGTGAGAAAGCCGCCGCCATTCTGCTTGGAGAAGAAGCCGTTGAAGCCCCAGAGGCTCTCCTTGAGCGGGCCGACGTCGAGCAGGTCGACCACCAGGAGGTCGCCGGGCTCGGCGCCCTTGACGCCGATCGGGCCGGAGAGGAAGTGCACGATCGAGAGGTCGATGTCGCGCACGTCGTCGGCGGAATCGTTGTTCTTGATGAAGCCGCCGGTCCAGTCATAGGTCTCGATGATGAAGTCGTCGCCGGGATTGACCCAGGCCACGATCGGGATGTCGGGGTGCCAGCGGTTGTGCACCATGTCGTTATCGTAAGCCGACTTGGTGAGATCGACCTTGATCAGTGTCTCTGGCATCGAGATTCTCCCCTTTTACTACTGATGGTTAGACGGACAGATATTTGGAGACTTGCGCGGCATCGACGGCATCGCGCGGATCGTCGCGCACGATCGCGCCGTTCTCGATGACCAGCACGCGGTCGGCGATGTCGAGCGCGAAGCTCAGGACCTGCTCGGACACGACGATCGAGAGGCCCTTCTCGTCGCGGATGCGCTTGAGTGTCCGTGCCATGTCCTTGATGATCGACGGCTGGATACCTTCGGTCGGCTCATCCAGCAGCAGCACTTTCGGCTTGGTCGCGAGCGCGCGGGCGATCGCCAATTGTTGCTGTTGCCCGCCGGAGAGATTGCCGCCGCGGCGGCCCTTCATCTCCAGCAGAACCGGAAACAGTTCATAGATATCGCTCGGCACCTCGGAGCCGCCGGAGACGACGAGACCGGTCTCGATGTTCTCCTTCACCGTCATGGTGGAGAAGATCATGCGGCCCTGCGGCACATAGGCGAGGCCCTTGGCGACGCGCTCATAGCTCGGCAGGCCGCCGAGCTCGGCGCCGTCCATGGTCACCGAGCCGCTTTTCGCCGGCAGGATGCCCATCAGCGATTTCATCAGCGTGGTCTTGCCCATGCCGTTGCGGCCCATGATCGCAACGATCTCGTTGGGCGCGACCTTGACGTTGAGGCCGTGCAGCACCTCGCTCTGGCCGTAGGCGACGTGAAGATCGGAAATTGCCAGCATCGTCACGCCTCCTTAATGGCCGAGATACACTTCAATGACCTTGGGATCGTTCTGCACCTTCTCCATCGTCCCCTCCGAGAGGATCTGGCCCTGGTGCAGCACGGTGACCTTGTGCGCGATGTCCTCAACGAACTTCATGTCGTGCTCGATCACGAGCACCGACCGGTTCTTGATGATGCGGTTGAGCAGTTCGGCGGTTTTGGCGCGCTCGGAGACGCTCATGCCGGCGACGGGTTCGTCGAGCATCAGAAGGTCCGGGTCCTGGATCAGCAGCATGCCGATCTCGAGCCATTGTTTCTGGCCGTGGCTGAGCAGGTCGGCGCTCATATTCAGCTTGTCCTGCAGGAAGATCATCTCCGCGACCTCATGCACCCGGTCGCGCACGGCAGCATCGCGGGTGAAGGTCAGCGCCCCGAACACCGAGCGGCCGCGCGGGTAGGAGATCTCAAGGTTCTCGAACACCGTGAGATCGTCGTAGATCGACGGGTTCTGGAATTTGCGCCCCACCCCGGCCTTGACGATCTCGTTCTCCTTCATCCGCGTCAGCTCCTTGCCGCGGAACTGGATCGAGCCTGACGTCGCTTTGGTCTTGCCGCAGATCAGGTCGAGCACGGTGGTTTTGCCGGCACCGTTGGGGCCGATGATGACGCGGATCTCGTTCTCGTCGACATAGAAGGAGAGATCGTTGACCGCCTTGAACCCGTCGAACGACACGGTGAGTGCCTCGACAGCGAGCAGGAATTCCTTGGGCTGATGACCTACGAGCATGACGATCTCCTCACTCCGCCGGGGCGCCGTCGGCGACCGAGCTGTCGGTCCAACCCTCGGGTTTTTGTTTGCGCGACGAGATCAAGCGATCGATGCGCGGCTGCACATAGTCGCCCCAGATGCCGGCAAGCCCATTCGGGAAGGCGAGCACCACGGCGATGAACAGGCCGCCGAGGCCGAACAGCCACAATTCAGGGAACGTCTCTGAGAGACTGGTCTTGGCGAAATTCACCAGCAGCGTGCCGTAGATCGCCCCCAGGATGGACAGCCGGCCGCCGACCGCGGTGTAGATCACCATTTCGATCGACGGCACGATGCCGACGAAGGACGGCGACATGAAGCCGACGTTGAGCGCGAACATGGCGCCGCCGATCGCGGCGAACACGGCGGCGATACAGAAGGCGAAGATCTTGAAGTTCGCGACGCTGTAGCCGGAGAAGCGGACCCGGTCCTCCTTCTCGCGCATCGCGACCAGGATGCGCCCGAGTTTGGAGTGCCGGACGAACTGCGCGATCATGATGCAGACAAACAGGCAGCCGACCTCGAAGAAGTAGAGCACGATCTTGGCGTGATCGGGCCTGATGTCCCATCCCTTCAGCGTGCGCAGATCGGTCATGCCGTTGATGCCGCCGGTGTAACCCTGCTGGCCCACGATCAGGATCGTCAGGATCGCCGCGACCGCCTGGGTGATGATGGCGAAGTAAGTGCCGCCGACGCGGCGCTTGAACATCGCGGTGCCGATGATCAGGGCGAAGATGCCCGGCACCAGGACGATCGCCGCGATCGTGAAGGTGAGGCTGTAGAACGGCTTCCAGAAGAACGGCAGCGCGGTGAGCTGATTCCAGTCCATGAAGTCGGGGATGCCCGGCGTCGACTGGATCTTGGTGTTCTCAACGCTCGAGGCCTCGAGCTTGAGGAACATCGCCATGCAATAGCCGCCGAGGCCGAAGAATACGCCCTGACCAAGGCTGAGAATGCCGCCATAACCCCAGCAGATCACCAGCCCCAACGCGACGAAGGCATAGGTCAAATATTTTGCGACGAGGTTGAGCCTGAAGACATCGAGCGCGAGCGGCAACACCACCACCAGGAAGACCGCGAGCACCAGAATTCCGATCAGCTCCGATCGATTGAAGAACCTGTTATCGGTCATTGCATCAGCCCCACATTCTCACTTGCGGACCTTGAGGGCGAACAGCCCCTGCGGCCGCAGCATCAGGATTCCGACAACGGCGAGCAGCGTCAGCACCTTGGCCATCGAGCCCGACATGAAAAACTCGAGGGTGGATTGCGTCTGGGAGATCGAGAAGGCCGAGGCGATGGTGCCGAGCAGGCTTGCAGCGCCGCCGAACACGACCACCAGGAACGTGTCGACGATGTAGAGCTGGCCCGAGGTCGGCCCGGTCGAGCCGATCATGGTGAAGGCGCTGCCGGCGACACCGGCGATGCCGCAGCCGAGGCCGAAGGTGTAGCGGTCGACCTTCTCGGTGTTGATGCCGACGGCGCCAGCCATGATGCGATTCTGCACCACGGCGCGGACCTGGCGGCCCCAGCGCGATTTGAACATCACATAGGCGACGCCAATGGTGATCAGCACCGTCAGGCACATCACGAAGACGCCGTTGATCGGCACTTCGATGCTGGAGGTCACCTGCAGCGAGCCGAGCATCCATTGCGGCAGCTCGACGCCGACCTCGCGCGCGCCGAACACGGAGCGATAGGCCTGCTGCAACATCAGGCTAAGACCCCAGGTCGCGAGCAGCGTGTCGAGCGGACGCTTGTAGAGATGTCGTATCAGCACCCATTCCACCAGCATCCCCAGCGCACCAGAGGCGAGGAAGGCGAGGATCATGGCGAGGAAGAAGTAGCCGCCGAACAGGCCAGGCATGTAGGTCTGGAACAGATTGGAGGTCATCCAGGTGACGTAGGCCCCAAGGATCATGAACTCGCCGTGGGCCATATTGATGACGCCCATCTGGCCGAAGATGATCGCAAGACCGAGCGCCATCAGCACGTAGACAGAGAACAGGATCAGTCCTGCAAAACCCTGCATGACGAAGATGGAGCCAAGATCACCAAGCGAGTAGTCGCCGAACATCGATGTCCTCCGTCAGGGAATAGGGTCCCGCGTTGCGCGCAAATGCGCGACGCGGGGGTCGTGGGCATGGACTTGCAATCCACGCCAGGGAGCGGCTTGAGCTCGAGGGATGCTGCGACGAATGCCGCGACTTACTGGTAGCCCTTGGGGAACGGATCCGGCTCAACGAGATCGGCGGTCTCGTAGATCAGCTCGAACTGGCCATCGAGCTTGGCGCGGCCGACGCGGGTCTTCGACCAGAGGTGATGGTTCTCGTGGATGCGCACATAGCCTTCCGGCGCGCCCTTGAACTCGACGCCGGGGGAAGCTGCCGCGATCTTGTCGACGTCGAAGGAGCCGGCCTTCTCGACCGTCAACTTCCACAGCCACGGACCGAGATAGGCAGCCTGGGTGACGTCTCCGATCACGGTCTTTTCGCCCCACATCTTCTTGAACGCGGGCACGAAGGCCTTGTTGTTCGGGTTGTCGAGCGACTGGAAGTACTTCATGCAGGCATAGGCGCCCGCGATATTCTCGCCGCCGATGCCGTCGATTTCGTCCTCGGTCACCGAGATGGTCAGCAGCGGCTGCTTCGCGAGATCGATGCCGGCGGCCTTGAGCTGCTTGTAGAAGGCGACGTTGGAGCCGCCGACGACGTCGGTGAAGATCACGTCGGGCTTGGTCAGCTTGATCTTGTTAATGACCGAGTTGAACTGGGTGTTGCCGAGCGGATAATACTCCTCGCCGACCACCTTGCCCTTCAACACGTTCTCGACATGCTTGCGCGCAATCTTGTTCGAGGTGCGCGGCCAGATGTAGTCGGAACCGATGAAGAAGAAGGTTTTGGCGCCCTTCTCCTTGGCGATCCAGTTCAGGCCGGCGAGGATCTGCTGGGTCGCTTCCTGGCCGGTGTAGATCACGTTCTTGGACTGCTCGAGACCTTCGTAGAAGGTCGGGTAGTAGAGCATGCCGTTGTACTGCTCGACCACAGGCAGCACCGCCTTGCGCGAGGCCGAGGTCCAGCACCCCATGATCGCCGCAACCTTGTCGTTCACGAGCAGCTTCTTCGCCTTCTCCGCGAAGGTGGGCCAGTCGCTGGCGCCATCTTCCTGGATGAACTTGATCTTGCGGCCGAGCACGCCGCCGGCGGCGTTGATCTGCTCGATGGCAAGCTTTTCGGCCTCAATCGAGCCGGTTTCGGAGATGGCCATGGTACCGGTCGCCGAATGCAGGATGCCGACCGTCACCTCGGTGTCGGTGACGGCAAGGCCGGTGGTGTTGACCGCCGAAGTCGCCGGGGCCTGCGCAAACGACGCCCGCGGCAGCATCGTGATGGCCGGAACGGCCGCCATTCCCATCAATAGTTTGCGCCGGAGCGGCGACAACAAGCCCTTGTTGGTTTCGTCTGACATGAGCACCCCACAGTTTGTTCGAGGACACGCGATTGGTGTCGTGAGGATGGCTCGAATTTGTGCACCGCAAGCATACGCAAGATCGCGTATACTGCACCGCAAAATACCGACGTAGGCTTTTGGTACGGGATTTGCGAGGGCTCCGGGTCCGTATCGGGAGTGGGGTAAAGCGTGGCAGGGCGGCAGCGAATAGACCGCGTCAGGCGCCAGTACAACCAATGGGTCGCCAACCAGACGCTGGAAGACTACGCGCTGCGCTTCACGGCCAAGAGCGCGCGACGCTGGTCCGCCGCGCGCGTCGCTAACACCGCGATTGGCGCGATTTCTTTTCTGGTGCTGGAGGCAATCGGCGGTACCATCACCCTCAACTACGGCGTGACCAACGCCGCTTCTGCAATTCTCGTCGTCTCCGCCATCATCTTCTGCTGCGGCGTTCCGATTGCCTATTATGCCGCCAAATGCGGCATCGACATTGACCTGCTCACGCGCGGTGCCGGCTTCGGCTATATCGGCTCGACCGTCACCTCGCTAATCTACGCCTCCTTCACCTTCATCTTCTTTGCCATCGAGGCGGTGATCCTCGCGACCGCGTTGGAGATGTGCCTGGGGATTCCCCGCCCGATCGGCTACCTTATCAGCGCGATCGCGATCATCCCGTTGGTGACCTACGGCATCACGCTGATCAGCCGCTTCCAGCTCTGGACCCAGCCGCTCTGGATCATCCTGCACATCCTGCCCTTTGCCGCGATCGCATGGGCGAGCCCCCACGCCTTCACGGAATGGCACAAATTCGCCGGCGAGCACGGCGACCTCGGCGGCCATTTCGATCTGCTGCTGTTCGGCGTCGCATCTTCCGTCGTATTCTCGCTGGTGGCGCAGATCGGCGAGCAGGTCGACTTCCTGCGATTTCTGCCGCGCGACCGCCGCACCTCCAAGGCGTCGTGGTGGATCGCGCTGATGAGCGCGGGGCCGGGCTGGATCGTGCTCGGCGCGCTGAAGCTGCTGGCGGGTTCGTTCCTCGCCTTCTTTGCTCTCAGCCACGGCGTGCCGCCCGAGGAAGCCGCCGAGCCCGCGCATATGTATCTCGTGGCGTTTCGCTACGTATTGTCGGATCCGGACCTCGCACTGGCGCTCACCGGCTTCTTCGTGGTGCTGTCGCAGATCAAGATCAACGTCACCAACGCCTATGCCGGCTCGATCGCCTGGTCGAATTTCTTCTCGCGCCTGACGCATAGCCATCCCGGCCGCGTTGTCTGGCTGGTGTTCAACGTGATGGTGGCGCTGCTGCTGATGGAGATCGGCGTCTATAAGGCGCTGGAGCAGACGCTCGCGCTCTATTCCAACGTCGCGATCGCCTGGGTCGGCGCGCTGGTATCTGATCTCGTCATCAACAAGCCGCTTGGGCTTCGCCCGCCGCAAATGGAGTTCAAGCGGGCGCATCTCTACGACATCAATCCGGTCGGCGTCGGCGCGATGACGCTCGCGATCATCGTCTCGATCGCAGCGTTCTACGGTCTGTTCGGCCCGACCATGAAGGCGCTCGCCGCCTTCGTCGCGCTGACGGTGGCTTTCGTCACCGCGCCTGTGATCGCGTGGCTCACCGACGGAAAATTCTACATCGCGCGCAAGCCGAAGCGAAGCTGGGCCAATATCGAGGCGATACAGTGCTGTATCTGCGAGCACAGCTTTGAGCCCGAGGATACCACCTCCTGCCCGGCCTATGCCGGCCCGATCTGCTCGCTGTGCTGCTCGCTCGACGCCCGCTGCCACGATCTATGCAAGCCCCATGGACGGGCGCAGGTGCAGTTCTCCGAGGCACTCGGAAAAATCCTGCCGCAGCCTATCTATCAGCGCATCAACTCGCAGTTCGGCCACTACATCGGCGTGTTCGTCGTTTCCGCAGGCCTCGTGGCGCTGGTGCTTGGGCTAATCTACCTGCAAACATCAGCAAGCGTGCACGGCGAGAACGCGCTGGTCTCCAACGTGCTGTGGAAGGTGTTCTTTTCGCTCAGCATCATCATCGGCGTGGTCGCCTGGCTGTTCGTGCTGGCACAGCAGAGCCGCCGAGCAGCGGAGGCCGAGACGCGGCGGCAGACTGCGCTCCTCATCCAGGAAATCGACGCGCACAAGCGAACCGATGCCGAGCTGCAGCGCGCCAAGGAGGTTGCCGAATCCGCCAACCTTGCCAAGAGCCGCTATGTGGTGGGACTGAGCCACGAGCTGCGCTCGCCGCTGAACGCGATCAGCGGTTATGCGCAACTTCTGGAGCAGGATGCGACGCTGAACACCAAGCCGCGCGACCAGGTTCGCGTCGTCCGCCGCAGCGCCGACCATCTCTCCGGCCTGATCGACGGCATTCTGGACATTTCCAAGATCGAGGCGGGCAGGCTCTATCTCTCCCGCGACGAAGTCCGCCTGAGCGAATTCCTCGATCAGCTGGTCGGCATGTTCCGCCTCCAGGCCGGCGCCAAGGGCATCGATTTTGTCTTCAGGCGGCCGACAACACTACCGAGCGTCGTCTATGCCGACGAGAAGCGACTGCGTCAGGTGCTGATCAACCTGCTCTCCAACGCCATCAAATTCACCCAGACCGGCAGCGTCCAGTTCGTCGTGCATTACCGCAGCCCGGTCGCCGAGTTCGAGGTGATCGACACCGGGCCCGGTATCCAGAGCGACGATCTCGAACGCATCTTTGCGCCGTTCGAGCGCGGCGCGCTCGGGGTCTCGCAGCCGCAGACAGGCACAGGGCTGGGCCTCACCATCAGCCGGTTGCTCGCCGGCGTGATGGGCGGCGACATCAAGGTCACCAGCACCGTCGGCCGCGGCAGCACATTCAAGGTGAAGATGCTGCTGTCGGAGGTCACCAATCCCCGGCGCACCGCGCCGGTGGAGGCGCCGGTCTCAGGCTATCATGGCGCACGCAAGACCATCCTCATCACCGACGACGACCCTGTTCATCGCGATCTCCTGCGCGAGGTGCTGACGCCGCTCGGCTTCATCCTGCTGAGTGCCGCCGACGGCCCCGGCTGCCTTGCATTGGCGCAGCATTGCCGGCCGGACCTGTTCCTGCTTGACATCTCCATGCCTGGCATGGACGGCTGGACGGTGGCGGAACAGCTGCGCGCAGCAGGCCATCACCAGGCTCGCATCCTGATGGTGTCGGCAAGCGCGCTGGAGGCGCATGGCGCACCGCTCGCACAGCCGTTCCATGACGGCTATCTCATGAAGCCGATCGACATTCCGCGATTGCTGGAGACCATCAGACAATTGCTCAAGGTTGAATGGCAGTACGGCTCGGAGGAGACGGTCGTGCCGCTGTGGCGGCCGGAGAGTTGCTCGCGGCCGCCGGTCAGGCACATCGAGGCGCTGATCGGGCTCGGCCAGATCGGCTACGTCAAAGCCATCCAACTCAAGCTGGACGAGATCGGCAGCGAGCATCCTGAACACGCAGATTTCGTCGTCGAAATGCGATCGCTGGTCGATCGCTTCGACCTTGATCAATACATGACAACATTGAAAACACTGCATGCTTATGAGCATTGAGCCGAAAAAGCGCGACGTCGCGCTCGTTGTCGACGACTCGCCGGAGACCTTGAGGCTGCTGACCGACGCGCTCGACGGCGCCGGAATGACTGTGATGGTGGCGCTCGACGGCGCCAGCGCGATGCGCATCGTCGACCAGATCACGCCCGACATCGTGCTGCTCGATGCCGTGATGCCCGGCATGGACGGGTTCGAGACCTGCCGGCGGCTCAAGCGCGACGCGGGCCTTGCGAATGTCCCTGTCATCTTCATGACGGGCCTGGCCGAAACCGAGCACATCGTGCGCGGGCTGGAGGCCGGCGGCGTCGATTACGTGACCAAGCCGATCGTGATTGAGGAGATGCTGGCGCGCATCCGCGTCCATCTCGGCAATGCGCGGCTGACCCAGAGCGCCCGGGCCGCGCTGGACGTCTCCGGCCGCTTCCTGTTCGCGGTCAACCGCCAGGGCCACATCCTTTGGGCAACACCGCAGGCACAGAAGCTACTGGCCGATCATCACGGCGCGCAGGCCGATGACTTCGTGCTGCCGCCGTCGCTGCTGCAATGGCTGGAGCAGGCGAAGGGCAGAGGCAGCGCGAAGTCGCAGGCAGCGTCCCTACCCGACAATCCGCAGCTCCGCATCTACTACATGGGCGAAACCGCGCCGAACGAGTTTCTGCTTCGGCTGTCCAAGGAAGCCGGCACGGCGCTGCCGCCGGAATTTACCAGCGAACTCGGCCTCACCACGCGCGAGGGCGAGGTGCTGGCTTGGCTTAGCAAGGGCAAGACCAACCGCGACATCGCGCAGATCCTGGGGTTGAGCCCGCGCACCGTCGACAAGCATCTGGAGCAGATCTACGCCAAGCTCGGCGTGGAGAACCGGACCGCAGCGGCGGCGATTGCGACGAACGCAAGCCGGCGCAATTCATAAGAATGCATCTTTAATGAAGCAACGCTCCCAATCGGAAGGATTGCTGTCGTAGAGACGTTGCCATTTGCAAAGCCGAAACGAACGCTGATTTTGCGCTGCACCATTACCAGTGCCACGAACGCTCAATTTTTGAGCGTGCAACCCCGGCGGAGCTCAGGCTTAATCGCGACAACGTCGAATCGTGTTCAACGATAGGTAGGCAAGAACGCCAGCATGTGGCGGAGGATCGGATGCGATGGCTCGCTCTGCTGGCGTTCGTCGCTACGCTGACTAGCGCGGCGCTCGCTTTCGATAGCGAACAATACGACAACGTCTCGCCTGACATCCGCTCGTGGTTCAAGGCGGTGACGGCGCCGAACGGCGTGCCGTGCTGCGACATGTCGGACGGTCATCGCACTGACTATGATTATCGTGAGGGCGCCTATTGGGTTCCAATTGAAGGACAATGGATGGTTGTGCCCGAGCGAGCCGTCATCCGCAATCGCGGCAATCCAGTCGGTCAGGCCGTGGTGTGGTACGTACATCACCGCGGCATGATCATCATCAGCTGTTTTGTGCCAGCCGACGCCGTATAGATCGTCGAACTGAAAGTCGGCGAGCGTGCTCGCCAGCGCTCAACGTGGAAGCACCGACCACTGCTCCAGCTAAGCGTGCGAACGGAGAGAAGGGATCGCTGGGTTGGTTGATCCAACAGTACCGCAAGTCGCGATCTTGGTGCGATGAGTTATCGGCAGGCACACGCAAACAACGCAGCGGCATCCTCCAACAGCAAGAAGATGAGAACGGCGATGTCCCGTACGCTGCGATCAAGCGCAAGGACGTCGAAGATGGCATCATGGCCCGCACCGAGAATCAGGGGCGGCACTTCTACGACACCATGCGCGGTGTTTTTAAGTGGGCTGTCGATAACGAGCACCATGATCGCAATCCCACCGATGGCATCAAAGTCAAAAAGGACAACGGTGACGGACATCTCGCATGGCCCATCGATTTGATTGAACAGTTCGAAAAGCGATGGCCGATCGGCAGCAGGCAGAGATTGATTTTTGATGTCTATCTCTATATCGGCCTTCGGCGCGGCGATGCAGCCCGACTAGGCAAGCAACACATTAGGCGCGGAACCGTGCACCTGATGACCGAGAAGAGCCAAGGCAAGATGCCCATCTATGTGCCGGTACATCCGGCGCTGGCAGCATCGATCAAGGCTTGTCCCTCGCGCGGTCTAGCAATCATCGCCAAGCCCGACGGCACCAACTTCAGCAAGGAGAGCGTTGGCAATCTCTTCCGCGAGGCGGTCGAGGCGGCCGGCATCCCGGTTACGAAGCGCGGATCGAAGGACAAGGGCTATTCCGGCCACGGCTTACGCAAGGCATCAGCGACCATCGCGGCCGAGAGCGGCGCCACGGAAGCGGAGCTGAACGCAATGTTCGGCTGGAGCGGCCACCAGATGGCGCAGTTGTACACACGAAAAGCTGACCGCAGGCGGCTGGCCGCACGCGCCATGGCGAAGTGGGCCCGCCCATCATCCGAAGATGCCGTGGAGGCATTCGACCTCGAATATCTTCAATTGGAGACCGAGCGCGCAGAGAACGCGGCGTGAACGGTTATAATTACCACCCTCTCTGAGGTGGTAATTTCAGGACGGAAAACTCAACAGGATCAAACGCCGAAGCGCAGGATGGTGGGGGAGGCAGGACTCGAACCTGCGAAGCCATGAGGCGGCTGATTTACAGTCAGCTCCCTTTGCCACTCGGGACACTCCCCCGCTCGACGGCAGCACAATCGGGCCGGACCTTGCCGGCGGACCGAAGACGGCCATGGAACGTGAAGGCCGCGACAGCCCGGATGGGGGCGCGACCGGGCGCGTTTATGGGCGAAGCGGTGGGGCAAAGTCAACCGAGGCGAACAGCAAAAATCGCCCTTGTTGCCACCCAAATTGCCATATTCCGGCACCCGTGACACAAGCGAGCCCATGAAGGATAAAAAATTTGCTCCGAGGGGGCCCCGCGGCGGGGCTAAGCCCTTCAATAGAACAGGAAAATCGGCTGGCCGGCCGGCCTGGCGCGAGCGCGATTCGCACCCCGACGGGCCCGTCATCCTCTATGGCTGGCACACCGTCACCATGGCGCTCGCCAACCCGCAGCGGCGGATCCGCAAGCTGACGCTGACCGAGAACGCCGCACGGCGCCTGGCCGATGAAAACATCCAAACCCGGATTGCCCCCGAGATCGTCCGTCCCCAGGAGATCGATCGCCTGCTCTCGCCGGATGCCGTGCACCAGGGGCTGCTCGCCGAGGCCGATCCCCTGCCCTCGCCTGACATCGAGACCTTGAAGCAGGAAGGCATGGTGCTGGTGCTCGACCAGATCACCGATCCGCACAATGTCGGCGCCATCCTGCGCTCGGCCGCGGCGTTCGCGGTGAAGGCGATCGTGACCACCGCGCGCCACAGCCCGGAAGCGACCGGCGTGCTGGCCAAGGCCGCCTCGGGCGCGCTGGAGCTGGTGCCGATGGTCACGGTGCAAAACCTCGCGCGTGCGCTGACCGCCCTGAACGAGCGCGGCTTCCAGACCGTCGGCCTCGACAGCGAAGGCAGCGAGGATCTTTCGGACGTGACCTTGCGCGAACCGCTTGCCCTCGTGCTCGGCGCCGAAGGCAAGGGCCTCAGGCAATTGACGCGCGAGACCTGCAGCGTGGTGGCGCGGCTCGACATGCCAGGCGAGATCAAGAGCCTCAACGTCTCGAACGCCGCGGTGCTCTCGCTCTATGTCGGTGCGAGCCGGCTGGGGCTGATGAAGCGCTAGAGCATGATCCGGAAAAGTGCGTAGCGGTTTTCCCTCGCGACAAACGCGGAACGCGTTTGCGCGGAGATCATGCTCAAGCACTGACCTAAAGCGCGAGCGCTTTAGGCGTCGCCTGCATATCCGGATGATGCCATAGTACCCCTGTTTTGCCCGACGGATCAAGGAATTTTCGGTTTTTCGACATCGAATAGCACGCCAAGGGGCCATGATCGCGCATCTCGACCGCGTTGCGCTTCAAGTCGTTGATTTCGCTGTCCCCGGCTACTGTGCATGGGGTTGTTTTGGAGACAAAGCAAAGCGCCCGTCCGCATTCGTGCGAACGGGCGCTTCTTTTGGCTCAGCGATAAGAGATCAGTAATAGCGGCGCAGCACGCGATGGCCGCCGTAATACGGTGCGTAGCGATGGGTGTAGCCATAGCGCGGACCATAGCCGTAATGCGTGCGCGGCAGGTAGCCGTAGCGCGGGCCGTAGCCGTAGCGGTACGGACGGTAGTACGGGCGGTGATAGGGATAGGCAGCGCGATAGCCATAGCCGTAGCCATAATTGGCGGGCGCAACGACCGCGTCTTCCTGGTAGGTCGGATACGGCGCGAAGGCGCCCGGACCGGTGTAGGTCGGGCCCTGGTTGACGTAGTAATATTGCGTGGTCGGCTCGGCGAGGCGCTCATAGCCATAACCGTAGCCGGCGCCGTAGCCATAACCGCCGCAGCCGGTGTTGCAGCCGGAGAACACCGGTGCAACCGGCTCGCACGGGCTGAAGCCGCAGGCCATGGCGGGCGCAGCGCCCACAAACATCACGGCAGCCGCCGCGACCAGTCCCGAAATCATTTGACGCATTACTCTCTCCTGTTGATTTTCGTCTTGTTTGATTTTGACGTTTCTAACCCGGCGGCTTGCCGGGCATTTCTTCATGCGGTCTTGGTCGTGGACGCCGCGGATGGTCGTTGATCTCGGGTGCGAGGATCACCGGTGGCGGGTTGACCGGCACATCCATTTGCGGCGGCAGCGGCGCTGACGAGGCGCCCCAACTCTGGTGATAGCTCTCCGCCGGCTTTGGCAATTTGCGGTTCGCGGGTGGCTCGACCTCGAGGCGGCCATAGCCGGGCTGCAAGCCCAGGCTCGGATAATAATGGCCGACATCGGATGGCTGCCGTTCCGGGACATATGTCCCGCCATAGATCGTGGGCTGCACCTGGACATTCTTACCCAGGCCCCAGACACCTTCGATGACGCTGTAGGACGCATCGATATTGTTGATGATGATGGGCACGCCGGGACGGCCGGGCACGACGATATCGAAACCGCCGCCGGCAAAGGCCGTCGCGGGCAGTCCGATCAGAAAGGTCGCAAGCGCCATAACGCGCATGGAAGTATCCCGGTTGTCCGGAACACAACCTATCGGAAGGCCGCATAGAGAGGGTTAAGGACAGCTCACCAAATTCCGGTAAGCCTAACGCGTAAGGGTTTCGCTCTGCTCAAATGCTGCAACGCGCACTAGCGAAGCGTTAACGGCCGGGCCTTGTTCCCATCCGCTCACATCCGTTTGACCCGAGGTCGTCGGAAAATCAGCCTGACGTCCGGAACGACGAGCGCCCCCGACATTTAGCCCCCCGTCAATTGGATGGGAGACAACAATGACGAAGATGCAACTTCTCGGCGCAGCCGCGATTGCGGCGACCCTGGTGTCCGGCTCTGCGATGGCGCAAGCGGTCGTGACCAACCCGGGACGCTGTGCGGCGCAATTCCCCAACGCCAACTGCACGAACCTCGGACCCGGCAATCCCTATACCGACAACGGCTATCGGCATCGCCGTGTGAGCTACCGCCAGACCAATCGCGACTGGAATAACGACTGGAACAGGACGCACACCGGCTTCTGGCCGACCGACGTTGCGGGTGACGTGGCCGGCGCTGCGATCGGCACTGCCGGCGCGATCGCAACCGCCCCGTTCCGCGCCATGGACAACAGCTACGCCTATGACAATCGTGGCTGGGACAATCGCGGTTGGGACACCCGCAGCTACGCCCAGCGCAACGGTTTCGTCTGTACGCCCGGTACCTGGTTCAAGGGCGAGGACGGCCGCCGGCACATCTGTCAGTAAGCCGGTCCAACTCTCGCATGCACGCGAACAGGCGGCTCAGGGCCGCCTGTTTCATGCCGACAAGAGACACGCGGGTTCTGGCACTTTCCAACCAAGTCTGGTATTGCGACGCGCGGGCGGGCAGCCCGGCGCGTGCCGGCCCTGCCCGCTTCCCTTGCGGCGTCGCCGGCTTAGCTCAGCGGTAGAGCAGCGGTTTTGTAAACCGAAGGTCGGGGGTTCAATCCCCTCAGCCGGCACCAGCGCTTGATGTGCCTTCAGCCTGAAGGCTTCGGCGCACTGCCTTGCAGATGCTCGATGCCGACGCCCGTGATCTCGACCCAGCCATGCTTCGATCGCTCGAACACTGATTTGATCGGCGCCGGAAACTTCGGGTCAGCGATCGCGCCGACGGCAACACCCATCATCCCAGGGAACTTGTCGGGCTTCCAAAAAACCGTCGAGCCGCAATCTGCGCAAAAAAAGCAGCGGACCTTGCCGCCGCTCTCGCCTGAGCGAACATATTCCTTCGGCGTCCCCGAGATCGCGACGGCCTCGACCGGATAGAAGGCTCCAACGCCGAATGGTGCGCCGGTCCGCCGCTGGCATTCGAGACAGTGACAGGCCGCGACCAGCTTGGCCGGTCCCGGAAGCGACAGCGCAAGCGCGCCACAACTGCATCTGGCGTCGATCATCAAACGCACTCCTGAGATTGATCCTTCCAACCTTTACCTCGCGTCTGGAAGCCCAGCGGCCGCGCGTGCATGCTCGTCCTGAGATAGGAAGGCCTTGCTGTTCCGGCTGAATTCCATTTAGGGTAGATCCAGATGGGGAAAGATCACAAGCTCGAGGGGTTGCAGGCTGCACGCGCCATCGCAGCGCTCAGTGTCGCCTATTATCACTCCTATATGTCGGTCAGGTGGGTATTTCCCGACGCTGCCCGGCATCCGATTCCGTTCCTCACTGACTGGGGACACATGGGCGTCGATTTTTTCTTCGCCATCAGCGGCTATGTGATCTGCCTCGTTGTTGCCAAATCATCGTTCACGCTGCGCAGTTTCTTCATCAAGCGCTTCTTCCGTCTCTATCCTCTGTACTGGACAGCCATGGCCATCGTCGCAGTGATGATCTGGTATGGCAAGCATCCGGACCCCGTGACTCCTGGACAATATTTCTATTCACTGACCTTGCTTCCGCAGCATGGACTGCCGGCCTATTCGGTAAGTTGGACGCTCGAACGCGAATTGGTGTTCTATGCGCTGGCGGCGATTACGATCCCGCTCGTCGGCGTTCTTGGGCTTGCCGCTGTGCTCGCCGCGCTGGCCTGGGCGGGGTACACCTACCACAATCCGTGGTCATGCCATCTGGTGTCGACCTATCAGGCAGATTTCCTTGCCGGCGTTCTGGTGTTCATGCTCAGCAAATATGTGCGGATGGTGCCACTCGCCGCGCGGATCATGCCGCCACTGGCATGGTTCGCCCTCGTCGGGGGCATCGTCGGGCTAGTGTCGCTGTGGCTCGTACCGGCGAAACTCTTCCCGTTCGCGACGACGATCTGCCTCGGCTTCATGCTGCTGGGGATGGTTCACATCAATGTCCCGTGGACGCATCCATCCCTGCATTGGCTGGTGAAGGTCGGAGACGCCTCGTACTCGATCTATCTCCTGCACGGCATTATCCTTTTCTATGCCGCATGGCTCGGCCTACAGATCAACCATTTGCCCGACTGGTTGTGCGAAGTCTGGCGGTTTGCAGCGCTCGCAGTGAGCTGCCTCGTATCAACCCTCACCTGGCGCACGATCGAAACGCCATTCATCGCGCTTGGAAACAGGCTCGCCGACCGCTCGCGCATCCCTGCTCCCGGCCCTGCTGTCGCAGTCAGCGGCTGACCTCCGGGGACTCGCGGCCGGTCAAGTCATCCAGTCGCCAGAGCCCCAGGCTCTTGTCGCGCCAGCCGCCATCGCCCTCGTCGCAGCGCTCATTGATCAACTCGCGCGCGCGCGGCCAGTTGAACGGCGACCTCGTCATGTTGAGCGCGCGCCAATCGCCGTCGTCGCAATCTCGATTATCTTCCCACTGCGGAAACGTCGTGACCAGCAGGAATTGCGCGCAGCTGGCACGAAAGCGGGCGATGGCGCGCGCGATGTTATGATAGCTCAGATGCACGAGACAATCCCGGCACAGGATGACATCGCAACCCGGCAGGAAATCGTGCGTGATGTCGGCGACGAGAAAGCGGCCGCGCGCTTCGCCTCGCGCGACGCGCGCGTTGTTGGCCCCGATCAGCGACGGCACGATGTCGATGCCGATATAATCGACGTCGAGCTTCATGCTCCCGATCCAGCCGGCGTCACCGCACGGCGCATCGAGCAGCGAACGCGCGCCGAGCCGCTGCAACAGGCCGGGCAATGCTTCGCGGACCGCAGCGGTGGCGCGATCCTCCGAGCCGAGACCCGAGACCGAGGTTGCAGCTCCCCACAGGTTGGTCTGTTCGATCCGCTCGAAGCGGGCGGCGAGGTCGAGGCCGGCAAAATTCGCGCGGTCGGCAACGAACCGCTCATGGGCGAGCACAGGGGGACGATTGGAAATCACCGGATGGACTCGCGTCAAGATTCCGTCGCAAGCATACTATACGCGCGAAGTATTCAATCCGGAATTTCCCGCGAGGCAGGTTCGCTGATGATCGCCCGACGAACGGTCCTAGCTGGCCTTGCCACCCTGCTCTCCCCCATCGCCGCACACGGCGCTTCCGGCGAAGAGTTCAAGGTCACCTCCGGCGGCGACAGCCTCTCCGTGTCGCGTTATGCGGCGGCCGGATCGGAGAGGCGTCCCGCCGTGATCGCGCTGCACGGCGCCCGCGGCGTCGAGCTCAAGCCGCGCGCTTACGAGCGTTACGCCGATGCGCTGACGGCACGGGGCATCGATACCTATTTTCTCCGCTACATGACGCCAGCCGACATGGCCGCGTTGACATCCACCTCGCATGAGATCCGTGAGGCTTACGAGACGACACGGTTCGACGGCTGGGCCGATATTGTCGCCGCCACCGTGACGGCCGTGCTCGGCCGCTCCGACTGTTCGGGACGCGTCGGCTTGCTCGGCTTTTCGCTGGGGAGTTACATCGCCGCCGAGGCCGCGGCGCGCGACCTCCGTATCGCAGCCCTCGCGGCGCTCTATGGCGGCATGCCCCAGGCTATGACCACCAAGATCAAGCACATGCCGCCGCTCATCGTACTCCATGGCGAGGAAGACCGGAACGTCCCGATCGCTGAAGGTCGGCAACTGGTTGCGCTCGGCAAATTGGCCGGCGCCGAGACCGAGTTTGTGCCCTATCCGGGCAAGGCTCACGGCTTTGATTTCTCCGACACCGATCCGATGACGGCGGATGCGATCGATCGGGTCACGAAATTCTTCGAGGCGCGGCTCGCCGCCTGACCGCGACACGTCATGCCGGCTTCTGCCATTCCATGATGTGGAAGTACGGCACACGACGGTGCCTCGCAATTTTTGCGGGATCGCCCCCGACAGGCTCCGGCTCGACGAACAGGCGCAGCAGCAGGCCGTGGTCGAGCAGCAGTGTCATGTAGGTGCTGAGCGGGCGGTGCCAGTTCTGGATTCGGATGCCGCGCCAGGTCAACCAGACCGCGCGCTCGTCCATGTAATGGTCGATGGCGAAACGGACGCCGTTCTCGCCGTCCCACGTCCAACCTTCGGGCTGCCCGGCGGTGTTGAAGCTGGTCAAATTGGCGATCAGCAGCGTGCCACCCGGCCGCAGCGCCGCCACCATCTTGGCGATAGCCGCGACGAGATCGGGCATGTCGACCAGAGTGAGATAGCTGACGACCAGGTCGAACTCCGCACCGACCTTCATCGTCTCGGCACGGCCGAGCCGATAGTCGCCCTGCGGATCCAATTGCCTGGCGCGCGCGAGCAACGCCTCGGTCGGATCGATGCCGGTGGTGCGGATGCCGGCGCGCTGCATGATGCGGCAGAAGCGCCCTTCCCCGCAGCCGACATCGAGCGCATCGCGGAAGCCGCGTCCCTCGACGCGCGCCCGCATCGGCGCATCGAGCACGAAACGGCGGCCATAATCGCCGTCGTCACCCTGCTCGACGATCCAGGCGGCCGCGGACGTGCTCCAGCCGCCGCTGACATCCTCGTTCATATCTCGGCCTTCGGGAGTTGATGTTCGCCGCGCGAAAGTGCGGGACGACGACTGACCACAGATTGGACCAGACCTCAACATAAGGTAGCATACACGCTGCATGCGACCCTACACCAGCCGAGAAAGCGCCAAGATCATCGCCGGAGCGGTCGCGGCCGTCGTCGCGACGCTCTTCCTTTTCGCCGTCGCGATGGCGTTCTTGCTGCCGCGATAAGTACAAGGTCCCCAGCGTAGCGATTAAGCTGGCGAGACCCCCTGGCCGTCGTCGGGTCGGGCATGGGCGCGCACCAGATTCTCGACAAACGCGATCACCTCCGCCCGTTTGTCGGGCGGCAGCGAGAGAAAGGCGCGCACAAGTCGCAGGCCCTGCACTTCGTCGGATGGGGCGGCTTTGGACTCCATCCGTCCAATGTCAGGCGTCCGGGAAAAATATGCAATCCCTTGCAAACAGCCCGCTTGATTCGGCGCTCTAGCTTTGATGGAATGGCTCCAACAGGGTGGGTGGACCATGAAGTGGATCAGGGAGCGCGACGCACTGATCGCGCAGACACTGGCCTTCGTGCAATCAGTCTCCGGCAAGAAGGACGACCTTCGTCAACAGGATACCGCTGCGGCTACGCCCGTCCCGGCGGTGGAGATCATTTCTGTACAGGCCGTGGCTGTCGCGTTCGAACCGCCGGACGCCGTACCCCCGCAGACTATCTCGCCACCGCAGCCGTTACCGGCCGCTCCACGGACAAGTGACTTCCGCAGCGAGATGCAGGCCCGCATCGCCAGTTTCAGAAAGCACCAGGAGCGCTTCGAGCGCGAGCGCGAGGAATATTGCGCGACGACCCTGACCAAGCTACGCGCCGCCATTCGCGATACGCTGCCCCCGCCACCGGCACCGAAGTGAGGCTGGCTCGCTTACAAGCCCGAGAACTTACAGCCAGGACCACACCAGCCAGAGATTGGCTGCGCAGGCTCCAAACAGTGCCAGCGTCAGTGGCAGGAGCATATGCCCGCAGCAGGTTTTCAGGTCCGTCGTCATGGCCTGAAACATCCGCTGATTCCGCCAAACGAGTCCCAAAGTTTCTTTTTTTGGGGATTCAGGACTCGTTAAGGACTCAGGCTCCGGCGGCCGGAGGCCCCCGATCACGCCCCCGTGATTGACCCGGAACCCTCGCCCCCTCCGGCCGTTAACGCGCTTTCCGGGAGCGGAGAACATGCCCTACGCCCTGTTCTGCAACGACAGCCAGATCAGCAAAGCCTATCCGAGCGAGGCTGACGTCTGGAAGCTCGCGCAGCGGAGCGGCCTCGTTGTGGATGTCGGCACCGACGAGGAGCGACAGGGTCCGCGCCGGGTTCTCGACAATGACTATGAAGTCAAATCGTGCCCCGCCGCCCAAGGCGAAGATCCCGCCAAGAACAAGGCGGACGCCGAGCGGGAATCCAGGATGGAGCTTCAGCTAAGCCCGTAAGGCGCGGCCGCAAGGCCGCCTCAGGGCGTCGCGGTCGCCAGCGAGGCCTGCTCACCGGCGAGCGCGACGCAGGCCTTGCGACGGTGCAGCCCGCGGATCGCCCCGGTCACCTTCAGCACCCGGCCGGACGGACAGGCGAGGTCCTTCACGAAGGCAACCTCGTAAGGTGCCAACATCAGAGGCTCGGATTTGAGGATTGTTTGGGCAAAGCAAGGCAGGGCCACGAAGCACCAGACTACCGCCAACGCCAAGATACGCATGTTCGTTGTCCCACCAGCCCGGGAATTGAATAATAACGCTTTCAGAAGCGCGAGTTCCGTAAGTCGCAAAAATTATTTTTGCTTTACCTGCGCCCCGTGACACGCGTGAGAAGGCGCGCGCCAGACTGCTTGCTTGCAAATGACGCGCCAGATGGCTCACGCAATATAAACAGGGACCGGCAAACGAAAGGCCGGCACGAAGCCGGCCTTTGTCAGATCGTGGTCGTTTCTCAGCGGTTAGTAGCGCGAGGCCGCCGGACCGCCCCAGCCGAAGCGATAGTTCACGCCGACCTTGACGGTATGCTCCTCGTCCCGGCCGCGAACGCCGACAATGTCGGCCGGGCCGGAGGTGAAGGTGGTGCTGCCGAAATTATAATACTGGTACTCGGCCTTGGCCGACCAGTTCGGGGCGAACATGTATTCGAGGCCGGCGCCGACGGTATAGCCGTCCTTGCTGTTGCCGGTGGCGGTGAAGGCCTGCGGCACGCCAGCGACGTTGACGCCAAGCCCGCCGTTACGCCAGGCGTAACCGCCCTTGGCGTAGAGTAGCGTTGGGCCCCAAGTGTAGCCGATGCGGCCGGTCACCGAGCCGAGCTGATCCGTGTTGGACGTCACCTGTGTCCCCAGCGGGAACGTGACGCCGTTGTTGTTGGTCGGCAGCCAGGAGTACTGGGCTTCGATACCCAGCACCCAATTGGGTGCGAACTGGTAGTCAAATCCGCCCTGCACGCCGCCCAGGAAGCGGGCGTCGCTCGACTGGAAGGTGCTGTCTCCGGCGAAGGCGCCGCCGACGTGGCCGCCGATGTAGAAGCCGGTCCAGTTGTAGATCACTTGGGGAGGCGTGTAGGCCGGAGCCTTGGTGTAGGTGCGCGGCTGAATGTCGGCCGCGGCCGCCGGTGCGGCCAGCGCCAGCAGAGCCGCTGCACCGAGCAAGATCGTCTTCATGGTCATCCCCGTTCTTTCAAATCGACCCTCGGGAAACAACGTGGCGTGAATTTGGTTGCTTCGCGGCGATGCCGGAACGTTGATCGTTCGTTACTGTGACGGGGCGGCAACATCGCGATTTTGTTCCGTCACGTCCGTTTGCGCCGACAGATCCCGTTCGCGCATGTCCAGCCGTAACAATTTGTCGCAAGGCAAAACCGTCTCGTTCAAAGCTCGCCAAAATGTGATTCAGCGGCTCCGGCAGCGCTTACTCTAGCAGTCCGCGATGAAGGCGGACTTTGCGCTACCGCGCCATCTTTTCCAGTTCCGGAAAGGGTGTGTAAACCGCGCCGGCGCAGAGCTCGCTGGCGCGATCGACGACACGGTCGGCGCGGCCATTGACGTAGACGACGGCGCGCTCGCGCATGGCCTTGTAGCTGCCGTCGCTTTCGCGCGGCGTGAAGTGCAGGCAGCTGATGTAGAATTGCCGTCCGCCGATCTCACGCAGCACAGGATCCGCCATGCTGGCGTCGCGCACTCCGACCGGATTGTTGAGATAGGCGTGAATCAGAGCGAGTGCGTCGCCGCGAAAATTGTCGGGAAACGGCTGAGGCCCTCCGGCCTGCCCTCCTTCCATCAGGGATGGGCGATCACCGTCGCTGCCGAAACAGGCCGCGAGTGCCAGAGGCAGCACCAGGATCGCCGCGCGTTTCGCCAATCGACTCAAGGAATCAGATTCTCTGCCCAGTCAGGTTCGGAGTGTTCTAGCTTCAAGACCGCATAAAGGGAATTCGCTTCCGCAAACGGCGCACCGGCCCGCCGCCAGCACCTTGCGCTTTCGCGCAAGGCATGACGAAACGGGCCGGGCCTGAACTCCGCACGGGGCGGCGGGCAATGGATGCCGCCCCTGCGGGATCAGTCGTTAGCTGCGCTTCTCGGTCGTCGCCGGCTTGTTGAGGTCCGGCTGGGCCTTGAGCGACTTCTTGGCCGACAGATGCTTGTGGTGATGGCGATGCATCCGTACGGTCTTGTGTTCGTCGGGCGTGATCGCGGCATTGGCGTTCATCGCCTTCGTCTTGGTATCGACCTTGGCACCCGATTTGACATCGGCGGTCTTGGCGTCGGCCTTGGCGCCCGTCTTGGCGTCGGCCTTGAGGCCGGCGTCGGGCTTGGCGGCGGTGGTCGAGACCTTGCTCTGGGTCTGGTCGGCCTTGATCACCGGAGCGGTCGTGGTGGTCTTGCCGGCTTCAGCGGCGAAGGCCGGCGCTGCGATGACGGAAGCTGCGAGCAAGGCTGCGGAAATGGTCTTCAACATGGTGGTCTCCTCTTGGAAGGATCTTGAGGCGGCGCCCTCTCGCCGACCCTTCGATCATGGTGAGAGCCTAGAGGGCGCGCGCTGAACCGGTTCTGAAGCGCCCGGCAAGCTTCCGTTCATCTGGATGACAAGTTTGTCATCTTGCCGCGGGACGACCGGGCGACCACCGAGGGCCGGGAATGTTTTCGCCAGCCGGGTGTTCCGGTCTTTGGGCAATCGTGTAGGATCGCCACGTTCCATACGGGAGAACTTAGATGCGCAAACTTTCCATGCTTCTGGTACCGGGACTTGTCTCGCTGGCACTGGCAGCCGGACCGGTGCTGACAAGCGCCTATGCCGCCGGTAGCGACGAGCCCTCGCCGCCGAAGTCGGATACCTCGACCAAGAAAGGGAAGAAGAAAAGCTCTTCCGTCAGCGATCCCAAATTCCTCGCCGCCTATCGCACAGCCTACACCACGATCTACGACAAGCACGACTACACGGACGCAATCGGCCAGCTGAAGCAGCTCAAGCGCGACGACGTCGCCGACGTTGCCAACCTGATCGGGTACTCCTATCGCAAGCTCGGCGACTATCAGTCCTCGAAGGTCTATTACGAGATCGCGCTGAAGGACGATCCGAACCACGTCCGCACCTGGCAGTATTATGGCCTCTGGCAGCTCGAGCAGGGCAACCGCGAACAGGCTCAGTATCATCTGAACAAGATCGCCTCGCTCGCTGGCACCGACAGCTCCGAATATCGCTCGCTGGCCGCTGCGCTCGACAAGCCGACCGGCGCGACGCTCGTCTACTGAAGACACCGCATCTTCGCTTCAAGCGAACGGGCACAACCTTCCGGGTTGTGCCCGTTCTGCTTTCTCGGCTAGCCTTCGCGCACCCTTCCCCTCGCAAACCGGTGGCGCAATGGACACGTGGCTGAGATCCGCGATCGACTACATCGGCTCCTGGATTGAATTCCAGCAGACAGCCTTCCAACAGCCCGGCGTCATGGTCGCATTCGTCCATCGCGGCGAGGTCGTTGCCGAGCATGCGTTCGGTCTTGCCAATCTCGACACCGGCGAGAAGCTCACCCCGCGCCACCGCTTCCGCATCGCCTCGCACTCGAAGAGTTTTACGTCGGCCGGCATCATGAAGCTGCGCGAGCAGCGCAAGCTCAGGCTTGATGATTCCATCGGCGAATATGTCAACGGTCTGCATCCGCACATCGCCGAGACCACGATCGCGCAGGTGCTCTCGCACAGCGCCGGGCTGACACGCGACGGCGCCGATTCCGGCCAGTTCATCGACGGCCGTCCCTATCTCAACGCGAAAGAGCTCCTTGCGGAATTGAAGCTGCCGACCGCGATCGAAGCAGGCACGCGCTTCAAATACTCCAACCACGGCTTTGCCCTGATGGGCCTCGTCATCGAGGCGGTCACGAAGCAATCCTACGCCGCCTGGATCAAGCGCGAGATCATCGAGCCTGCAGGGCTGCGCGAGACCGAGCCGAATGCGCCGTTTCCCAAGGGCGCGCCGTTTGCGCGCGGCCATACGCGAAGTCTGCCCCTGGGCGAGCGCTGCGTCATCCCCGGCGACAATCCGGCCCACGCGATGGCATCGGCAGCCGGCTTCGTCGCCACCGCCGCGGATACCGCGCGCTTCTTCGCCCAGCTCGCGCCCAATGCCAGGAAGAGCGTGCTGTCGGTCGCGAGCCGCCGCGAGATGACGCGGCATCATTGGCGCGTCCCGCAGAGCTTCGAGGCCTATTACGGCCTCGGCGTCAACGCCGGCAAGACCGACGGCTGGGACTGGTTCGGCCATGGCGGCGGCTTCCAGGGCTATATCTCCCGGACCTGCTCCATTCCTGCCTGCGAGCTCGCAATCAGCATCCTCAGCAATTCCATCGACGGCGCGGCGCCGTTCTGGATGGATGGCGCAATGCAGATCCTGCGCGTCTTCAAGACGCGCGGTGCACCCGACCGACGGCTGCGCGACTGGACCGGACGCTGGTGGACGATCTGGGGCGCGACGGACTTCGTGCCTGCCGGCAACCGCGTGCTGATCGCCAATCCGCAGTTCAACAATCCGTTCATGGATGCCGCCGAGATCGAGGTGACCGGTCGCGACGCCGGCAAGCTCGCCTGGGCCGCCGGTTATTCCAGCCACGGCGAGCCGGTGCGCCGCATCCGCAACGCGCGCGGCAAGGTCAGCGACATCTGGATCGCCGGCGCCAATGTGAAGCCGGCAGCCGTCGTGGCGCGCGAGATCGCGCGGCGCTATGCACCGCGCAAGAGGCGCCCTACTCCCTGATCAGCGCCTCGACCTCGCTGCGAAACGCCTGCCGCGAACCGTCGCGCGAATAGAACATATGGCCGCCGGGGTAGACGACGAACTTCACCCGCGATGTCGCGAAGGCCGGCAGTTGATCGAGCGCCCGCTTCGTCCCAAAATAGGGCGTGGCGAGATCGAACAGGCCGTGAGCGACCAGCACGTTGAGCTTCGCATCGGTCGCGAGAATCTGGCGCAGCTCCGACAACGACTGCGGCGGGCTTATGCCGCCGCCAAAATCCCAGTTGTGCTCGACGGCGCCGTTGAGGACTTCATAGGAGCCGTCCGGTCGCCAGTTGAGCTTGCGGGTGAGAACGTCGACCGCAGCACTCGTCAGCGGCGCCTGAAGCGCATCGCCGGAAGGGTCGCCGAAACGCGAGCTGCTCGAATCCGGATAGGGATCGAAGCCGCGCACGGACGCGTCGTAGCGTCCGGTCACCATGCCGTTCTTGCGATCGAGCTCGCGGCGGAATTCGCCGACGTCGAAGCGGCCGGCGAGCCTGCGGCTCACTGCCTGGTCGATGCCGGTGAGCTGGGCGACCTTGTCGGCAAGGCGATTGGTAGCCTCCTTGTCGGCCTCGCCCTTGACGAGATCGGTCAGGAACTCGCCGCGCGCGTAAGCCTCGACGTCGGCGAGATCGGCGCGCTTCACCGGCCCCCTGGCTTCACGCGCGACCGCGACATAGCTCGGCAGGGTCGCGACATATTGCAGGAGGCTGGTGCCCGTGAACTCGCGAAAATCCAGCAGCGGCGACACCAGGATCAATCCCCTGACGCCCACGCCGTGCTGAAGCTGCAACTGCCGCACGACCTTCGGCCCACGAATGCCGCCATAGCTTTCACCCGCGACGTATTTCGGCGAAGTCAGACGGTCGTGCCTCTCGAGCCAGCGCCGGATCACGAGCGCGATCGAATTGACATCGCCCTCGACCGAGTAGAATCGCTTTCGCGCATCCTCGCCGCTCGCGATGACACGGCTATAGCCGGTACCGACGGGATCGATGAAGACGAGGTCTGTGAAATCGAGCCATGTCTCCGCATTGGGTTTCACCTCCGGCGAGGCCGATGGCGACAGCCTCTCGCCATCGAGCGGCAGCCGCCAGGGTCCGACCGCGCCGAACTGGAGCCACGCCGAGGAGGCGCCGGGCCCGCCGTTAAACAGGAAGGTCACCGGGCGCGTGGCACGATCGGTGCCGTCGAGCTCGTAGGAGGTGGTGGCGATGTCGGCGAGCGGCTCACCCTTGCCGTCGAACACACGGATCGAGCCGGCGGTCGCGGCGAAGTTGAGCGTTCGGCCCGGCAGATCGAGGGTCTGCTTCGTGGTCGAGTCGCCGGGCAAGCGGTGCTGGTCGGCGGCCGATGGCGCGGCCGGCGCTGCGTTGCCACCACGGCCACCCTTCTGCCCCGCGGGCGCCGTCGCCTCGTTTCGCAGCTGCGGCGGATCGTCCGCGCGCGCCAATCCCGCGGGCCCGAAAGCCGACATAGTCAGCACCAGCATCGCGCGGCGAAGCAGCTGCGAACCCAAAACCATGATCGTCCTCCCTGCCCGGCTCGGTGAGCCGGTGCGCAACGATAGCTAGCGAGGAATTGCGACAGTTTGGGGGATCATGGGGTCGCGGCGGCTGCAGAGGCCTTCCGAGCTCAAATCGCCCCGGTTTCGTCCCTGAATCGGGATGGACCGTCGCCCGTTTGCCTTGAACGGTGGTCGTCCTCGACAATGCGGGCCCACCTCGTATAGACGAGCGCGGCGGAACTTTCTCGAGCCAGCGGCCTGTCCGGAAGCCATGACCAAGCCATCGCGATACGACCGAATTGCCTTCGTCGCCAGCCCGAGCAGCGAGGCGCAGGCCGCCTTCGGCCAGCTCACCAGGGACTATGGCAATTGCGAGCCGAACCAGGCCGACGTCGTGGTCGCACTCGGCGGCGACGGCCTGATGCTCCAGACGCTGCACCAGAACATGCACACGGGAAAGCCGATCTACGGCATGCACCGCGGCACGGTCGGCTTCCTGATGAACGAGTACTCGACGCACGATCTGCGCGCACGGCTCGCAGCCGCGCATGAGTCCGAGATCAATCCGCTGCTGATGCGCGCGACCGACGTCAACGACCGCGTGCATCTGCACCACGCCATCAACGAGGTTGCTCTGTTCCGGCAGACCTACCAGGCCGCACGCCTGAGGATCCTGATCGACGAGCGCGAGCGCATGCCGGAACTGATCGCCGACGGCATCATGGTAGCAACGCCGGCCGGCTCCACCGCCTACAATCTGTCGGCGCAGGGACCGATCCTGCCGATCAACGCCGCGCTGCTGGCGCTGACGCCGATCAGCGCCTTTCGTCCGCGCCGCTGGCGCGGCGCGCTGCTGCCCAACACGGCTTATGTCGTGATCGAGGTGCTGGAAGGCGACAAGCGCCCCGTCGCCGCGGTCGCCGACCATGACGAGGTACGCGACGTCCGCCGCGTCGAGGTGCTCTCGGACAAGACCATCTCGATGCGGATGCTGTTCGATCCAGGCCACAGCCTGGAAGAGCGCATCCTGCGCGAGCAGTTCGGGTACTGAACTTCAGCGCCAATCACTGATCGCAAGGTTGAATCGACCCCAGCCCTCCCGCGATTGCTGGATCCTCGAGCAGGTCGAAATCCTGGACGACGGGAATGAAGCTCTTCGTCTCCGACGTCATCAGATAGATCGTCACGGGCAGCGAGGGTTGCGGCGCCGCATTTGCTCGGCAGAATTCCCTGGCCGCGACGCCCAGCCCCATTGACCCGCGCTTGCCTTGCTTGCCCTGCTCGATCATCGACGCACGTAGCGCTTCGAAGCGCGCGGCATCGCCCGATGACAAGCGATAGGCATAGGTTGAAGAGCCCTGCGGAGGTACGGGCAAGCCAACGCGATCCCGCGCTTCGCTGATCTCCATCATCGCAAAACTCGTCTTGGTCTCGGCCTCGCCCGTCACCTTGGTGACGACGTCGAGCTTGACGCCGCCCGATCGCGGCCGCAGCGCATCGGGCAACTGCACGCCGACGCGCAGCATCGACAGATCCGTCGTCTTGGCATCGATGCGGGCGAGCGACGGAATCGACGTCAGCGGCACCGAGCTGCATCCGGCGAGCACGAGCGCAGCCGCACTCGCAAGAACGCGCACGAGGCCGTTCATCGCAGGCATCTCCAGTCTGGAATGAGAGGATGCGCCTAGGCCGATCTATGGCCGGCCGCGCCAGGCGCCAGCGTGTCGTCGGCGCTGTCGGGGACATATTCGAGAATATCGCCCGGCTGGCAGTCGAGCACGGCGCAGATCCGCTCGAGCGTGTCGAAACGGATGCCCCTCACCTTGCCCGACTTCAGCAGAGAGACGTTCGCCTCGGTGAGCTCGATGCGTGCGGCAAGCTCACGCGACCTGATCTTGCGCCTAGCGAGCATGACGTCGAGATTGACGACGATCGGCATGGTCAGATGATCTCGCTGTTCTCGAGCCACACACGAACGGCATCGGCCATCACGGTCGCGAACGCGACGAGCGCAAGGCCGCTCAGCACCGAGAGCACATGCGACTGCTCGATGCCGAACATGACGACGATCTGGCCGGGCTGATTGGCCCGCGTCAGGTTGATCGTGGTGAGCATCTGCACCAGCGGCGAGATCAACGCGTTGACGATCAACGCGAGGCCGATACGGCGGATACGCCAGGAATTGCTGGTCACGAAGACCTCGCCACGCGCGAAACACGAGAACAGCATCGAGAGCTGCATCAGCGCATAGATGACGGGCGCAAGCCCGACCAGGCTGATCAGTGCGCCGGCGAAACGCGTGCCGGGATTGAGCGTGAACGGCCGCGCGCCCAACGGAGACTGGGTCGCGATCCAGTGCCGAAGCATGTCGTCGCTCGACCAGAGCAGCGGCACCGCAAGCATCGCCCCCACGATGCAGACGAGTGCACCGACGGCCACGGTGCGTCCGATGCGTCGCAACCGCCGCTCGGTCGGGACCGGATAAGGAAACGCGATGATGCTCATCGGACTAGCCCTCGCTGATTTGAATATTTTTATTGTTTTACGATAAAAAATGGCAGAATTACGATATTCGCGTCCTTGACCGACGACATGCCGCCAAATGCGGCGGCAACCCTTCATTAACTCCCGGCGCGATATGGTTAACGAAGGTTGTCCGCTTTGGCCCGGGCGTCATGTTCCGCATCGACTTCAACAAGCTGCGCTTCCTTGTCTGCGACGACAATCCGCACATGCGCCGCATCCTGCGGACGCTGCTGCATTCATTCGGCGCGCGCGAGGTCTATGAGGCCGAGGACGGCGCGACTGCGCTTGAAATGTACAGCCATTACGTGCCCGACATCGTCATCACCGACTGGGCGATGCCGATCTTCGATGGCCTCGAACTTGCGCAGATGATCCGGCAGCCGGAATCCAAGGGCAACCCCTACGCGCCGATCATCATGCTGACCGGCCATTCCGAGAAGCGCCGCGTCACCGTCGCGCGCGATGCCGGCGTCACCGAATTCCTCGCCAAGCCGATTTCGGCCAAGGGCCTCTATCAGCGCATCCTCAACGTGGTCGCCAGCCCCCGCCCCTTCATCAAGACCAAGACCTATTTCGGCCCCGACCGGCGCCGCAACACCAACTCCGCCTATATGGGCCCCGAGCGCCGCGTCGGCGAAAAGCACGAGGTGCTGCAGCAGCCCTCTCTGCTCGACAAGGCCCGCTCCTCCATCTAGCGCAGGCGTCTCTCACGACGAGGCAGGCATCATGGCGAAGAACAGCACAAAGGACATCGAGGTCAAGGCCTTCGCCACGCATCACGTCATCACGCAGCCCAACCCGCTGCGCAAGGTGCTGCGCCGTGTCGAAGAAAAAGACATGGACGATCCGATTGGCCGCGCCGAGCAGGCGTTGGCGGGACTCGCCAACGAGTTCAAGGACTGGATGACGACCGAGGTCAACCGGCTGTCGGCCGCCTACGTTGCCATCCGCAACGAGGGCTTCACCAAGGCGCGGCGCGACGAGCTGTTCCACGCCGCGCACGATATCAAGGGCGATGCCGCCACGTTCGGCTTTCCGGCCGCAGCGGGTGTTGCCGAGAGCCTATGCCGCATCATCGAGCACGCACCCGACCTCGAGAAGGTGCCGGCCGAACTGTTCACGCACCATATCAACGCGATCCTTGCCATCGTGCACGAGAACACCAAGCTCGACACCATCAGCGTATCCGCCGAGCTCAGCCGCCGTCTGCGCAAGGTCGCCGACGACTATCTCGCCGACGTCAACCGCGACCGCCCTGAGCATCTCGAAGTAATCCTGGCGCCCAGCATCATCCCGGCGGAATAGTACGCCTCTCTCCCTCGTCATTGCGAGCGCAGCGAAGCAATCCAGAAATCCCTCCGCGGGGATAGTCTGGATTGCTTCGCTGCGCTCGCAATGACGGAGTTTGTGGGACCAGCTCGGACTACGCCGCGATCAGGTCGTCATAGACCGGATCAATCGCATCCTCCGCGACCAGCTCGTCGCAGAACAATCTCGCCTCTTCGCGCGCCGACTCCGTGGCGAAGCGGCGCAGCAGAACCATCAAGGGCTCGGTGGCGCCGCGGTCGGTCTCGCAATGGGTGAGCACGCGTTCGACCATGCGCCGGCGCAAGCGCGTCGCGGTGTCGTCGGTGTCGACAAAGCCCTGCTCGTGGCATGCATCGAGCGCGACCTGGAAGGCGGCGAATGTCGCCTCGGGCAACCCGGCGCGACGGAGCAGCGCGTGCAGGCTGTTGCCGCCGCGGTCATGCAGCAACGCGGAGACGCGCGCCAGCGGCAGGTCGGCGAGTTCGGCAAGCGCCGCATCAAAGAGTTCGAGATTGCTGGACAGCAGCGCGCGCAGGATCAGGCCCGCGGTCAGTTGGCCGGTGATACGCAGATGCTTCACCAGGCCCTGCATGTCGTCGCCGCGCGAGCGCGCTGCGATATTGATGGTGGAGCGATCACGCGCCTCGAGCGTCATGCGCTCGGCACGATCGGCGCTCAACCAGTTCCGCGCCACGACGAATTGCGCCAGGGTCTCGGAGAGCTTTGCCACCAGCGCGGCACGCGTTGCGGCCGGAATGTCATCGAGCACCAGCATCGCCTCGCGGATCGCGGCCAGATGGCCGTGACGCTCGACGATGCGCGTCCAGGAGAATGGCGCGAGCTCGGCGTGGGGATTTTCGATCAGCTCGAGGGCGGCGGCGGCGCAACCGACCTCGGCGATGGCGGCGCAGACCGAGACCGGCAGCACGATGCGGCGGGCGACCGCACATTGCACCTCGTCATTGCCGGTCGCGACGATGTCGACGAGATCCGCATCGATCAGCAGCGGCGAATGTTCGAGCACCGGGAGCGCCACGGCCGGCTGGTCCGCCGACAGCGCCCGCACGATCGATGCCGGCGCATCCGTGCTGCGGGCAAAAGCCTCGGCCATCGCCTGCCGTACCAGCGGCGACGGATCGTCGAGCTGCATCAGCAGCGCGCCTTCGGCTGCGATGCGATCATCATGGGAAAGGTCTGAGATCAGCCAGGCCCGAGCCAATGCCCGCGTGGCCTCCGCCCGCTCACCGGCGGACGCGGTCCTGATCCAGTTAATGAACTGCCGAACAATCATGGTGCTTCCGGCTTACGCAACGAAAAAACGAAACGATGACTGGATGTCACCTGCAACACAAAATAAACCACGACGCTTAACAAAGCGTTCACCATAACCGGCTGGTTTTATTGATGATTTGTTAAGGGCCGGAAGCGCCCCGTCGGCGCGGCAGCGCGGCTAGCTCGAGAATGTGCCGCTGCGATCGCTGAAGAGATCAAGCGGTTGCGGCGGCCGCACGTCAGCTGTCGCCGCGGCAACGGATGTGAGCGAGGCGTTGTTGCCCCACAATTTCTGCACCGTCGTCGAGACCGGCTGCGTGGCATCGCCCGGCTGATAGATCGAACGGAATGCAGGCGCAGTCGGCGCGTTGTCGGCCACCGATGTCGACGATGTCGCACTCACGGGCGTTACCGCGCGCTGGTCGGGGAAGGTCTGGAGATAGGCGGCACCATTGACCATCGGCGCGGCAGGCTGCACGCCGTTGGCGCTGGCGACCTGCGTGGTCGACGGCGTATCGCCATACATCGCCATCGCACTGCGCGTCGATCTTGCGTTCGCGGCGCTGGCGTAGCGGGCGTTCAGGACCGAATAGACTTCGGAGACGCTGCGCGCACGACCATCCCTGGCATAGAAGATCGAGCGGTTGGCGGATGCGGCATTGGGAAACAGCCGTGCACCGACCGCCTGCGGATTGTCTTCGGCATTGGCGATCAGTTTCGCCGCGCCGCCGACCCCCATGAAATGGGCCATGTAGAGTTCGCTGTCGGATGGCCTGCGGCCGAGCAGACCGGTCAGCTTGAAACTGTTGGACTGCGTCAGCGCCGCCGCCATGCTGGATGCGGCCTCCGGATCGTCGCGCAGCTTCATGATCGAGCGCTTCATGAAGGGATCGTCGACCGTATAGGTACCTGACGACGTCCGGGTGATCGCATCGGCATAGTTGCCATAGCCGAGCTGGGCACCCGCCTCCTTCACCGTGCCGAGCCAGGTCTGGTCGATGAACTGATAGAGGCCGTGGGCGGACGAGGTGGTGGCGCCGGCCGATGGATCGAAATCCGATTCCATCTTGGCGGTGGTCAGCATGTATTCGAAGCTGACGCCGGTCTGGCTCGAGGCCTGCTTGATCGCGCCCGCGACGCGACGCGCACCATCCGTAGCGGTTATCTGCGAGGCACTGGAATTGTCGACCGACATGATGGGGTGCCCGGCCCGCGTGGCGTTGAGCGGCGCCGGCAATTCGGACGCCTGATCGTCCTACCGTGGGACAGGTATGGTTAATGCGGGGTTAATTCGGCGGTCGCCGTCATTCCGGGGCTCGCCTCAGATGCGAGCTCTATTTCTTGTAGACCGCGTTCGGATCGAACAGCCTGTCGGCATCGACGAACACAAGCTTCGCTCCGCCGCCCTCGGCTTCAACCTTGCGGTAGAAGCAGGACCGCCGCCCGGTGTGGCAGGCGGCGCCGAACTGCTCGACGCGAATCCAGACCGCGTCCTGGTCGCAATCGGTGCGCATCTCAAGGACGCGCTGGGTCTGACCTGAAGTCTCACCTTTTCGCCACAAGGCATTGCGCGAGCGGCTGAAGTACCAGGCCTCGCCGGTCGCAATGGTCTTGCGCAGCGCCTCGTCATTCATGTGCGCGACCATGAGCACGTCGCCGGTGGCGGCGTCGGTCGCCACGCAGGTCACGAGGCCGGCAGCATCGAACTTTGGCAGGAAGGCCAAGCCTTCCTCGATCTCATGGGAGTGAGCGGACACGGGGCATCTCGCGAATGACTTGCGAGGTCAGCGGTCCATGCCTCGCACCATGGACAGGAAACGGGCTTGCTCCGCCGGATTGTCGCGGAACATGCCGGTGTAGCGGCTGGTGAAGGTGGAGGCGCCATGCTTGGCGACGCCACGCACCGACATGCAGGTATGCTCGGCCTCGATCAGGACGGCAACGCCGCGCGGCTTCAGGATCTCGTCAATCGCGGCTGCGATCTGCGCCGTCAGATGCTCCTGGGTCTGAAGCCTTCGGGCGAAGATGTCGGTCAGGCGCGCGAGCTTCGACAGGCCGACGACGCGTTCCACCGGCGTATAGGCGATGTGCGCCTTGCCGTAGAACGGCATCATGTGGTGCTCGCATTGCGAGGTGAACTCGATGTCGCGCACCAGCACGAAGTCGTCATAGCCGGCAGTCTCGCCGAAAGTGCGGTCGAGCACCTCCGCCGGGCACTGATGGTAACCCTGATAGAGCTCGTCGAAGGCCTCGACCACGCGGCGGGGCGTGTCGAGCAGGCCCTCGCGGTCGGTGTTCTCGCCGATATAGGCGAGCAGCGTCTTCACCGCCGCTTCCGCCTCGGCACGCGCCGGGCGCGGCTGGTCGGCACGGACGGCAACTGCGAGGAATTCAGAAGGGTCAAGCTCGGCCGGACGGCTCTCGGGTTGCTTGTTGGGGCGGATCGGCTTGATGGTAGCGTCCATGTCTACTCCGTTCGACGGCCTTGTGGCCGGAGTGTCACCGGCAGACGGGGCGGCAAGCCGCCGGACGCCTGAAGAAAACAATCTTGGCGAAAAGGCCCTTCGGTCACAACGTCGATAGCGCAGGTCTGGACCGCAGCCGACGCACCGCTGGACTGTTTTTCCGCCAGTTCCGCCCCTATATAGGACCGTGGACGGCGCCCGCCAAGGCCGATCCGGCCCGGAAGTGTTGGACTCCATCACATGCTGAACGACATCTATAACAAGCGGATCATCGAGCTGGCCGGTAATATTCCGCGCCTCGGGCGGCTGCCGGACCCCGATGCCACCGCGACCGCTCACTCCAAATTGTGTGGCTCGACCGTGAAGGTCGATCTCAAGATGAGCGGCGACACCGTCACCGACTTCGCCCATGACGTGAAGGCCTGCGCACTGGGACAGGCCTCTTCATCCATCATGGCAAGTCACGTGGTCGGCTCGACCGCGAGCGAACTCCGTGAGTTACGCGAAACCGTTCGCAGAATGCTCAAGGAGAATGGCACCCCTCCTCAAGGCAAATGGGACGAGATCAAGTTCCTGGAGCCGGTCCGGGACTACAAGGCGCGCCACGCCTCCACGCTCTTGACCTTTGATGCCGTGGTCGATGCGATCGGTCAGATCGAAGCCAAGGCAAAACAGCCCGCCACCGCGCAAGGCTGAGTCGGGGGCTGGATTAAGACTGAAGCTCTTACTGCTGCGGTGCCGTAGCCGGCGCCGCTACGCCTCCGGTCGGCACCACGGCTTCCGCTGTCTTGGTCGACTTGGCGGGCGGCTCCTCACCGAATCTTGCCTGCGTCTTCGGCGCAAGCTGAGCCACTGCAGGCGCGGTCATTTCCACATGCGGCAGCACATCGGCCACCAGATCGGTGGTCACGAGGTTGGTCAGCTTCAGCTCGGCCGCGTCGAGCTCGTGCAGCTCTTCCCAGGGCGGCACGTTGAGCGCGAGCGACAGCAGGTCGCCTGCGCCGCCCATGTCGAAGGTGTATTTGGCGAGCCTGCCAATGTCGCGCTCCACGATCATCAGGTCCTGCGCGCTGTAGCTCGCCGCCTTGGCGTCGTCGGCGCGATCGCCCATCCAGATCTGATGGACACGGACGTGGGCCGCTTCCGGCACGTAGCGCTTCTTGCCGGCCAGTAGCAGGAACACGCACATCGATTCGCAATAGGCTTCCGACGCCACCGCCGGACGGACGCCCTGCCTGTTGTTCGGCTGCGTGATGCCGACCGTGGTGAGAAGGCCGAGATTGCGGAAGCGCCGGCCGAGCGTGATCGCGTCGTTGACGGAACCGCCGCTGGAGTCGAGCACCACGGTAGCGCCGCCGAGCTGACGCGCGCGGGCGAAGTCGTCGAAATCCTTCGGTGTATCTGCGGTGATGATGCCGACCGCGCTAATCCAGCCGCGGCAATTGGGCTCGCAGGCAACCCAGGCAAACTTCATCGGCAATTTGCGTTCTTCGAGCGAAGCGCCGGCGCTGGCCGGCGAGCCAAAGGTCGCGATGGCGCCCGCCAGCACGACACCACAAGCGGCGGTTCCCACCAGCAACCAGCCGCGAAGGTTGAGCGACTTCAGAACTTTCAAACTGGTTCCTTCCCCAAGCCCCAAAAGCAGTCAGGCAAGCCCCGTTTCGACGTTCCAACAAGTCTACACATGGACGTCACAAAAATGGTATCCGGGGGAATACAGATCGTCCATAGGTACTTGCTGCACTGCTCCCTGAAAGCAGGCAAAATATGGCGCGCCTACAACAGCTCGTTGTTCCCTGCGTTGGAACCGGGCATCAACGCGCTCAGGATGTCGGCACAGCGCACATGAAGCACTCAACCTGCGAGCACTGTTCCGCCTCCCTGGCCGAAGCCTCCCGGTTGCCGCGCAGATTCGGCCGCGCGCTGATCTGGCTCTATCGCCATACGCTTTCGCCCCTGGTCGGCTACAATTGTCGCCATCTGCCGACCTGTTCCGTCTATGGCGATGAGGCAATCGAACGGTTCGGACTCTGGGCCGGCGGCTGGATGACGCTGGCGCGCCTGCTGCGCTGCAATCCATTCGGCACATCAGGCATCGACAACGTCCCCCTCACCGCCCCCCAAGGTGCATGCTGGTACTTGCCATGGCGCTACGCGCGCTGGCGCGGCGTCAACGCATCGTAAGCAGTGACTTTGCGCGTTGCTGCCCTGAGCGGAACCGGAACTCTGCCCTCGCGTTGTTGTGATGCTCCCGCGGGAGGAAACAACAATGCGCTGGAAAATCAGCCATCATTTTCACTTCAGGCCCGGTTCGCATCTTAGCTTTCATCCCAGGGATCACGATCCCAGAACGATCGACATGCTCGCGATCATCGCGTTGCTCGTCCTCGTCGTCGGCTCCGGATGGTACCTGGCGGCAAGCCTTGCAACGCCATCAAGCACGACAGCGTTCATCGTGCCGAGCCAGAGCGTGCACTGGTAGTTAGCGGAACCAGAAGAAACGTCCGGGCGGCGGCGGAATCGGTTCGGGTGGACGCGGACGCTTCGGCCGCGCCGGTTTCGGCGGTGGCTCGGCGGACGAAGTGGTCTCGGCGGCCGGGGCGATCTCGCTCCCCGGGATCTTCACCGACAGCAGCAGATTCGACTCATGCATCCGCCAGCGATAGCCGACGCCGAAATCGATCGGCTGAGCGCGGGTGAACAATTCAGCGTAGCGCTCCTGGTAGCGGCCGGGGAATTCGCCGATCGGCCCGAGATAACGGCCGAACGGGAAGAAGCGCCATTGCCGTGAATTGTAATTGGCAAGCGGAATGCCGGAATCGTCCTGGATGATGGTCGCGCTATTGGCGAGCAGCCAGTCGCGGGCGACGGTAAAATTGCCTGCGTGCAGGAGATACGAGGCACTCTTGATCAGGCTGTTGCCGGGCCCGAGCGTCTCGCAGAACTTCAGGAATCCGGCTGCACGTGCGCCCGAGTTGGAGAGATCGGTGGAAAAATAATACAGCGTACGCGCCTCGCCGTCGGCGCCAGCAAACGTGATGCGGACGCCGCGCGTGGCGTTCGGCCCCGGATTATCGCTGCCGGTATGCACCCCGCCCTTGTCGTCGAGCGCGACCATCTCGACGTTGCGGATGGTCTTGCCGGAGCGCGCCAGGAAGACATAGAGGATTGGCAAGGTGCCATTGACCTGGTTGGCGTGCAGGTCGACCTTCATCTGCTTGGTGATGAAAAAGGAAAAGCTCAGGATCGAGCCGAGCGAGCGCTCGACATTGTAGAGCGCGGCATTGACCGAGCCGCGCGGCAGCCTGGTCAGATCGGGCACCGCGCCGGCCGGCTCCAGCGCGCCGAGCACATAGGTGCTGGCCTTGGAATAGAACGCGTTGGCGTAAAGGAAATCCGGGCCGCTGAAAAAGTAGAACATGGTCGGCCGTGGCGCGGCGAGATTGACGTCAGACCAGTTCTGGATCTTCGAGAGCTGCCGCTGCTCGAGCTGAGCAAAGGCCCCGTCGAAGAACTTTGCATGATGCTGCCAGGACGGATCCTTGGTCAGCGGCACCAGCGGCGAGTCCGCAGACGGCTGCATGCCTGCGAGGAAACGCGCAGTGTCGTCGAAGGTGACGTCGGCCGCGCGCGCGGACGAGATGGCCGCAGCCATAAGGGCAAGAGCGACGGCCGCAAGTCTCATGGTTCGAAACATGTCTATTCGCGATTATGTGACGTGGCAGCGGCGACCGGCCGCCTGCGGAAAACAGCATAAATCAACAGGCCCGAGAGCATGACGAGCATCCCCGACACCGACTGCACCGGCCGCTCGGTCAAGAGGTAGTACATCATGGACGCGGTCACGAGCAGGAAAATGAGCGGCGTGAACGGGTATCCCCAGGCGCGATAGGGCCGCGGCAGGTCGGGGGCGGTGATGCGCAGCTTGATCACGCCGGCAACCGTGAAGAACGAGCAGAACAACAGCGCGAACTGGATGAAGTCGAGCACCGCCTCGAAGCTGCGCGTGAACAGCAGGAGATTGGCGACCGCGAGCTGAAACAGGATGGCGTAGGCCGGCGCGCCGTTCACCGATTTCTTCGAGAACACGCGCAGCGCCGGGATGTCCTCCCCCATCGTCATCATCACGCGCGGACCAATCCACATCATCGCGCTGATCGAGGAGATCAGGCCGACGCAGATCATCGCGCCGACGATCCGGCCCCCGAGATTGCCGAAGATGGCGCTGCCGGCGACGCTCGCGACGTCGAGTTGACCGGCCAGGGCGCTGATCGGCGTCGAGTAGAGGAACACCGCGTTGAGCGCGACATACAGCACCAGCACGATCAGCGTCCCCGCGAGCAGCGCGCGCGGCAGGCTCTGCTGCGGCGTGTTCATCTCGCCGATGATGTAGGTCGCGGCATTCCAGCCCGAAAACGAATACATCACGAAGACGAGCCCGATCGCGAAGGGCGCGCTGACGATATGGGCGAGATCGCCGGCCTGCGGCGTAAAGGAGATCGGCTGCGGCGTGCCGATGATGAAGCCGGCGACGAGGAAAGCGACGATCAGCACGACCTTGAGGATGGTCGAGATCAACTGGAAGGTCGAGGAGTGCCTGACGCCGGTCAATTGCACGATCGAGACCAGCCACACCACGCCGATCGCGAGTGGGATCGGCGGCAGATCGGGCATGACGGACTTGGCGTATTCGCCGAAGGCCATGGCCGCGAGCGCAACCGGCGCCGCGAAGCCCACCGTTGCCGAGACCCAGCCGGCGAGAAAGCCGAAGGCCGGATGATAGGCGCGTCCGAGAAAATTGTACTCCCCGCTCGAGCGCGGAAACATCGCGCCGAGCTCGCTGTAGGAGAACACGCCGCACAGCGCGACGATGCCACCAACGGTCCACAGCGCGAGGATCGAGAAGCCCGAGAGGATGTCCTTGACCTGGAAGCCGAGACTGGTGAAGACCCCGACCCCGATCATGTCGGCAACGACGATGGCGGTTGCGACAAGAACGGAAACCCCGGAGCGGCCTCCAGTCAGCCGGGCGGTCCAGGGCGCGGTTCCCGCATCTGATGCCGTCATCTGGGTCCTTCGCCTCAGGCGTCGCGCCTCGTGAGAGCCATCGTGCAGATTGGTCCAGTCAATTCAAGCAGGGTTAACAAGGGTTAAATGAGGCGGGCCAGAATAGGTAATTAGCCACCTCAAACGCCCGCTGTTGGCCATAAACCCGTAGTCGGCCGCGGAAATGCACGCTCCCCTCCCACAATCGCGACACGATTGCGTGGTCTTTTTTGATCGTTCCGGATGTGGGGATTAGTTTCTCCGGACGCTTAACGTCGCCTAAACGCCAGTCGGCTCAACTGTCTCAAATTTGCCGATAGACGTGACTTGGGGTCATGGGTGGATGGTCGGGGCCGCTCCGAAATTGAAAGCAGACATGCGCGTTGACCGGACCAAGGCGTCCGGAACGCGCGGTCGTGCGCTTCGGATCGCCCTGATCTCCGGCTTGGTGCCACTGTTGCTGACGCTGGTTCAATGTGGCCAGGCGCCCAACCCGGCGGCGCTCGCGGCGAACTCGCAGGCCAATGTCCAGGTCGTCGCCAAGACCAACCCGCAAGTCGCAAGCGGCGACACGTTCGAGGACCGCTTCCCCGCCCCGCAATTCAAGGAGCGCTTTCCCTCGGCGAGCGAGAGTTTCCTGCAACGGCAGATGTCGGACTTCTCGCCCAAGCGCGCCGTGCAGCAGCCTCCCCAGCCGGAGCAAGCGCCCTACAAGGTCGCTTCACTGGAGCCGCAGATCCCTTATCGGCGTCCGCCGCGTGAGGATCTGACGACCCTCGTCAGCATGAAATCCTCGGCCTTCCCCTATTTCGGCAACAACCCCGCCTCCGACGCGCCTTTCCTCAACGTCTCCAAGGGTGACCGCCGCGGCCATCGCAGCTTCTCAGGACGCGTGTTCTGGCAGGATGAGACCTACAACGACAGCCGCGTGCTGGTGCATGTCCCCGAGCATTTCGACGTGCGCAAGCCTGGCGTGATCGTGGTGTTCTTCCACGGCAACGGCGCGACGCTCGAGCGCGACGTGCGCGACCGTCAGCTGGTGCCACAGCAGATCACCGCGTCCGGCGCCAATGCCGTGCTGCTCGCCCCGCAGATGGCTGTCGATGCCGCCGATTCCAGCGCCGGAAAATTCTGGCAGCCCGGCGGCCTCAAGCGCTTCATGGAGGAATCGGCCAACCATCTCGCCCGTCTCACCGGCGATCCCAACAGCGCGCGGGCCTTCGCCAACATGCCGATCGTGATCGTGGGCTATAGCGGCGGCTTCCTGCCGACCGCCTGGAGCCTTGAGGTCGGCGGCATCAGCGATCGCGTCCGCGGCGTCGTGCTGCTCGATGCGGTCTATGGCGAGATGGACAAGTTCGCGTCCTGGATCGAAAGCCACCGCTCGGGCTTCTTCGTCAGCTCCTACACGCACTACACCGCACGGCGCGACCACGAGCTAATGAGCATGCTCAGGCAGAAGGGCATCAGCGTCTCCGAGGACATGGATGGCCCGTTGCGTCCCGGCAGCGTCGTGTTCGTCGAAACCGGCGACGGCATCACCCACCGCGACTACGTCAACCGCGCGTGGACGCAGTATCCGCTCAAGGATGTGCTGGTAAAGATGTCGGCGACGCCGGCGCTAGCGCTGACGCGCATCGTAGCCACCAGCCCTTCGGCGTCGAGCCGATAATTCCAGCTCTTGTTCAGCTCTTTGTTCAGCTCTTGGGCAGCTTCGGAATGCTCTCGGCAAAGCCGTTGAAGCAGGCCAGCCGCTCGTCCTCTTCCTTGAGGAATTTGCAGTCGGCGACACCCTTGGCCTTGGGCGCTTTGGGCTTCGGCGCCGGTGGAATTACGGCGTCGTAGCAGTTGAGACGGTCCTTGGTGCCGTCATCGATGTCGAGGCACGCCTGGAGCCGTACGGCAATCGATTGCGGCTTGCCTTTTGGCGCCGCAGCAGCCGGCTTGGCAGCCGCTTCCTTCGTCCCGGCCTTGGCCCCCTTGGGCTTTACCTGCACGAGTGGCTTGTCCCCCACCATCGGTGGCTTGTCGGTTTGCGCGAACGCGGAGGCTGAATAGAGCACCGCGGCAACCGCCAGAATCATCCTCATCTCAGTCAACTCTCTTTGATCCCCACGACTGGCCTTCTAGCGCTCTGATGCGCGGTTTGCCAAGCGCCTTGCGCAGATGAAAACGCGGGATTCAGGCCTTGGCAGCAGGCAGCGGCCTAGGCCGGGTCACGATCACCACGATCACCGCCAGCACGACGAAGCCGACCGCCACGAAGCCGAGCATATGCAACTGCTCGCGGGCGAACAGCATCCCGCCAACGGCGGAGCCGACTGCCTGTCCGACATAGAGGACGGATGTATTGAGGGCGACGGTCGCCGATGCCAGCGCCGGTGCGGCCGCGACCAGTCGCACCTGCTGCATCGAATTGGTCGATGCAAAGCCAAGCCCCCAGATCGCGACCGCGCCCGCCATCAGCACGAGCGTGCCGGCACCGAGCGCCCAGCCCGTCATCCCCGCCAGCAACAGGAAAGTGAACAGCACGGAGGTGCGATAAGGCCCTGCGGTGTCGACAATGCGGGTCGCGATGACGAGGCCAAGAAAGCCGCAAACGCCGTAGAGCGCGAGCACGAGGCCGATCGCATCGGGGCCGGCGCCGGTGAGCTTGTTGAGCAGCGGACCCATATAGGTGAATACGACGAACTGCCCCGACATTTGCAGCATGGTGATCGCAAGCAGGAGCAGGATGATCCTGTTGCGGCCGACGTCGACCCAGGTCTTCAGATCCACCGGGGCGCCCTTCAAGCCTCCTGGAAGCCGCATCATCAAGAACAGGGAGCTGACACAGCCGAGCGCACCGATCTCGCCATAGGCGGCGCGCCAGCCATAGCGGCTGGCGATAAAGGTGATCAGGGGGAGGCCCGCGGCGGCAGCAAGCGACCAGCCGAGGAAGATAAAGGCAATCGTGCTCCCGCGCCGCTCCGCCGGCACGATCAGCGCCGCCGTGCCCGCGGCCTGCGGCGTATACAGCGCGCCGACGGCGAGCATCACCAGGCGGATGGCGAGCAGGCTTGCATAGTCAGGTGCAAAGGCCGAGGCGAGATTGCCGAGGGCGAGCACCGCCAGCGTGGTCGTAAGCAGGAGCCGCCGTTCAATGCGGCTGGTCAGCCACGCCGTCAGCGGCGAGCCGATGCACAGCGTGATCGCGCCGAAGGTGATGAGCAGCCCGGCGGCGTGGATGCTGATGCCCAGCCCCGCCGACAATTCCGGCAGCATCCCCGCCGGCGCCAGCACCGAGCAGCCGGTGACGAGATTGCCGAGCATCAGGGCGGTGGGAGCGAAACGGCCGGCGCCGGAATTTTCCATGCAACTGCATGTAGAGCAGGCCCGTGGCCAGTTAAAGGGCATACCGCGAAATAGTTGGCGCACCGCCCCGGCTTTTGCGCGCCACTTTCTTGGATTTGCCGGATTGCGCAGGCCGAATCGCCTGATATATCGCTCGTTCCCGCTTACCTGCGCTCGTTCGCAGGAGTGAGCCTCAGGAGAAAAGCAATGTCCGACCAGCCCAAATCCGAATCCGGCTTCCAATATTCCCTCAGCAACCTGAAGCCCGTGACCCCTGCCGCCAAGGTCACCCTCACCTTCCCCGACGGCGCCCGGCGCGAATACGACAAGAGCGTTACCGGCCTCGAGATCGCCAAGGGCATCTCGCCCTCGCTCGCCAAGCGCACGGTTGCGATGGCGCTCGATGGTGTGCTCACCGACCTCAACGATCCGATCGACGCCGACGCCAAGCTCAGGCTGATCACCCGCGACGAGCCCGAGGCGCTCGAGCTGATCCGCCATGACTGCGCACACGTGCTGGCGGAGGCCGTGCAGACGCTGTGGCCGGGCACGCAAGTAACCATCGGCCCCGTGATCGAGAACGGCTTCTATTACGACTTCTTCCGCAACGAGCCGTTCACACCGGACGACTTTGCCGCGATCGAGAAAAAGATGCGCGAGATCATCGCGCGCGACAAACCTTTCACCAAGGAAGTCTGGGATCGCGAGAAAACAAAACAGGTGTTCCGCGACAAGGGCGAGGCCTTCAAGGTCGAGCTGGTCGACGCCATTCCCGGCACCGAGCCGATCAAGATCTACTACCAGGGCGACTGGTTCGATCTGTGCCGCGGCCCGCACATGACCTCGACCGGCAAGGTCGGCAATGCCTTCAAGCTGATGAAGGTGGCCGGCGCCTATTGGCGCGGCGACAGCAACAACCCGATGCTGACCCGCATCTACGGCACCGCCTTCGCCAAGCAGGAGGACCTCGACGCTTACCTCAAGCAGATCGAGGAAGCCGAGAAGCGCGACCATCGCAAGCTCGGACGCGAGCTCGACCTCTTCCACTTCCAGGAGGAAGGTCCCGGCGTCGTGTTCTGGCACCCGAAGGGCTGGACGATTTTCCAGCAGCTGATCGCCTATATGCGCCGCCGCCTGACCGGCGATTACAGCGAGGTCAATGCGCCGCAGATCCTCGACAAGGTGCTGTGGGAGACCTCGGGCCATTGGGGCTGGTACCGCGAGAACATGTTCGCGGCGCAGTCGGCCGGCGACGAGGCCGAGGACAAGCGCTGGTTTGCGCTCAAGCCGATGAACTGCCCCGGCCACGTCCAGATCTTCAAGCACGGCCTGAAGAGCTACCGCGACCTCCCCTTGCGCCTCGCCGAGTTCGGCGTGGTGCACCGCTATGAGCCGTCGGGCGCCATGCACGGCCTGATGCGCGTGCGCGGCTTCACCCAGGACGACGCGCACATCTTCTGCACCGAGGACCAGCTCGCCGAGGAATGCCTGAAGATCAACGATCTCATCCTGTCGACCTATGCGGATTTCGGCTTCACCGGCGATCTCACGGTCAAGCTGTCGACGCGGCCGGAGAAACGCGTCGGCACGGATGCGATGTGGGATCACGCCGAGCGCGTGATGGCGACGGTGCTGCGCGAGATCCAGGCGCAGAACAACCACATCAAGACCGAGATCAATCCGGGCGAAGGCGCCTTCTACGGGCCGAAGTTCGAATATGTGCTGCGCGACGCCATCGGCCGTGACTGGCAGTGCGGCACCACGCAGGTCGACTTCAACCTGCCGGAGCGGTTCGGTGCGTTCTACATCGACCATGACGGCGGCAAGAAACCGCCCGTGATGGTGCACCGTGCGATCTGCGGCTCGATGGAGCGCTATATCGGCATCCTGATCGAGCACTATGCCGGCAACTTCCCGCTCTGGCTCTCGCCGGTGCAGGCGGTGGTCACGACCATCACGTCGGAAGGCGACGAGTACGCCAAGGTGGTGCTGGAGCAGGCGCGGCGCGCGGGCTTGCGGGTCGAGATCGACCTGCGCAACGAAAAGATCAACTACAAGGTCCGCGAGCACTCGCTGGCCAAGATCCCGGCGCTGCTCGTGGTCGGCAAAAAGGAAGCCGAGACGCATTCGGTCTCGGTCCGCCGGCTCGGCAGCGATGGCCAGAAGGTGATGACGACCGAGGAGGCTATCGCCGCCCTGGTCGACGAAGCGACCCCGCCGGATGTCCGGCGGGCGCGCGGCGCGGTCTGATACCTGAAATCGGTCTAAACTCGCTTTCGGTTGCGGGCGTGCATGCCTATCTCGGCATGGCACGCCCGTCGCCCATCCGAAGAGGCCATCGCAATGCCTGATGCCATCGAACTCCTGAAAACCCGCCGCTCGGTCAAACCGCGCGAGATGACCGGGCCCGGCCCCTCGCCGGCCGAGCTCGAAACCATTTTGACCATCGGCGCGCGGGTGCCCGATCACGGCAAGCTCGCGCCCTGGCGCTTCATCATTTTCGAGGGTGACGCACGCCAGCGCGCCGGCGAGGTGATCGCCAAGGTCTTCGCCCGCAAGAATCCCGGCGCCCCCGCCGCCGATATCGAGACCGAACGCAAGCGCCTCACCGATGCGCCGCTGGTGATCGGCGTCGTCAGCTTCACCAAGCCGCATCCGAAGGTGCCGGCGTGGGAGCAGGAATTGTCGGCGGGCGCCAGCGTCATGAACATTGTCACGGCGGCGACCGCACTCGGCTACGGCGCCTGCTGGCTGACCGGCTGGTTCTCGTTCGATCGCGACGTGCTTGATGGCCTCGGCCTGAAGGCGGACGAAAAGCTCGCCGGCTTCGTCCACGTGGGCAAGCCGACCAAGCCCAGCGAGGATCGTCCGCGACCGGTCCTTTCCGACATCGTGACGCGGTTTTAATCGAAGTCTTGTTGACGCCTCTGACGTCTTGCGGCTTTGATCCCTGCCGCGAGGGAGGGAGCCCGGATGAAGCGTCGCGAATTTCTGGTCGGGGCTGCGCTGCTGGCCGGCGGAATGACACGCAGCCGCGCCGGCGACATTCCTGCCCCCGCGCCTGACAAGCTGCGCCCCATCACCTCGTTCTTCGAGAACGAGGTCACCACCGGCCGATTGCCGGGGGCCATCGTGCTGATCCAGCAGCATGGCAAGCCTGTCTATTTCAAGATGTTCGGCGTGCGCGACGTCAGGACCCGGCTGTCCATGACACCGGACACGATCTTCGCGATCCATTCCATGACCAAGCCGATCACCAGCCTCGCTGCGATGATGCTGATCGACGAGGGCAAGCTGGCGCTCACCGATCCCGTGTCGAAATACGTCCCGCTCTTCGCCGGCACCAAGGTGGGTCTTGAGGTCACCAAGCCCGACGGTTCGCTGGCGCTCGATCTGGTGCCTCCAATTCGTCCCGTGACGATCAGGGATTTGATGCGGCACACCTCCGGCATCAGCTACGACTATATCGGCGGCAAATGGGTCGAGCTCGCCTACAAGGAAGCCGACATCTTTGCCGGCCAGTTCGACAACAGGGAATTTGCCGATCGCATCGCCAAGCTGCCGCTGGCGCGGCAGCCGGGCACGTTGTGGCGTTACGGTCATTCCACCGATGTGCTCGGCAGCGTCATCGAGATCATCACCGGGCAGAATTTGTACGACGCCTTGAAGCAACGCGTTCTCGATCCGCTCGGCATGACCAACACGAAATTCGTACTGTCGACACCGGACGAGATCGAGCGCATGGCGCGGCCGCTGCCGAGCGACCAGATCCTGCTCGATGCCGAGCGCGAACGGCTTGCCCATCGGGAATGGCAATCCGGCGGTGGCGGCCTGCTCTCGACCATCACCGACTACCAGCGCTTTTCGCAGATGCTGCTCAATGGCGGCGAGTTCGACGGCAAGCGCTATCTCAGCCCGGCCGCCTTCAAGGACATGACGACCGACCAGATCGGACCGGGCTCCGGCGTCGGGCGCGACTATTTCTATTTCCCGGGCGACGGCTTTGGCTACGGCTATGGTCTCGCGGTACGCACCGAGCCCGGCGACGCGAAACCGCCGCCGCCGGGATCGCTCGGCGAATTGAAATGGGACAGTGGCAGCGGCACCTATTTCGGCGTCGATCCCAAGCTCGACATGGTCTACCTCCTGATGCAGCAGACCCAGAATGAGCGCGGCCGCATTACGCCCGCATTCAAGGCGCTGGTCTATGACTGCTACCCCGAGGAGCTACGCCGCCCGTGAGGTGCGCTGGCCGAAATCGGCCAGCAGCTTTGCGATCTCTGCGGCCGGCCGCGCCGCGCTGAACAGAAATCCCTGCACCTCGTTGCAGCCTTCGGCGCGCAGCCAGTCGAGCTGGTCCTCGGTCTCGACGCCCTCCGCGGTGGTGGTGATGTTGAGGCTGCGGCCGAGGCCCGAGATCGCGCGCACGATCGCGACGCAATCGGGCCGCTGCGCCAGATCCTTCACGAAGGACCGGTCGATCTTGATCTTGTCGAACGGGAAGCTGCGCAGATAGCTCAGGCTGGAATAGCCGGTGCCGAAATCGTCCATGGAGATGCCGACGCCGAGCTCGCGGAGCTGATGCAGGATCGCAAGGTTGGCGTCGGTCTCGGCAAGGAAGATCGACTCGGTAATCTCGAGCTCGAGCCGCTTCGGCGACAAGCCCGATTGCGCCAGCGCCGAGATCACGACCTGCACCAGGTTGCGGCTGCGGAATTGCGCCGGCGACAGATTGACCGCGACCTTGACGTCGTTGGGCCATTTCACAGCTTCGGCACAGGCTTCGCGCAGCACCCACTCGCCGACCGGCGTGATCAGGCCGATATCTTCGGCGACCGGAATGAATTCCGCCGGCGAGATCATGCCCTTCTCGGGATGACGCCAGCGCAATAGCGTCTCGAAACCGGAGATGCGGTCGGAGGCGATCGACACCAGCGGCTGGTAGTGCAGCTCGAACTCGCCATGGGCAAACGCGCGTCGCAGGTCGACCTCCATATCGCGGCGCTTCTGCGCCTGAAGGTCCATCTCGCGCTCGAAGAAATGGTGCACACCGCCGCCATCGGACTTCGCCCGGTACAACGCCATGTCGGCGTTGCGCATCAGCTCCTCCGTGGTCACGCCGTCGCCCGGCGACAGCGCGATGCCGATACTGGCGCCGATCACCATCTCCTGGCCGTCGACGTCGTAGGGGGCCTTCAGCATGTCGATCAGCAGGCTCGCGCAGCCGCTTGCCTCGTTCGGCGAGACGTCGGCCGCCAGGATCACGGCGAACTCGTCGCCGCCGAGCCTTGCTGCGAGATTGGCGCCGCGGACCGCGGTGGTCAGGCGTCCGGCGACGTCCTTGAGCACGCGGTCCCCCGCCGGATGGCCGAAGGAATCGTTGACGTTCTTGAACAGGTCGAGGTCGATATAGAGCACGCCGACACGCTTGCCGCCGGCCTGGTCGAGCGCCTGCTTCAACCGTTCCTGGAAATATTCGCGGTTCGGCAGGTCGGTGAGCCCGTCATGATGGGCCATGTGGGCGATCCGTGCCTCGGCCTTGCGCCGCTCGGTGATGTCGACCACGGCGACCAGATAGCCGTCGCGATCGTCAAACGCGACCCGGCGGCCGAAGGTCAGCACCTCGATCTCGCTGCCGTCGGCGCGCAGGTGCCGCCAGTTGCGCGAGGAATGATAGGTATCGCCGATGCGCTCCAGCGCCTGGGCGTGGCTGTCCCACTCGTCCTCGGGCCAGATCTCGTGCAGCTTCATGCGCAGGAACGCCGCGCGGCTGTAGCCGTAATGCTGGACCGCGGCGTCGTTGACGCCAAGGAACTGCTTGGTCTCAGCGTCGAACACCCACATCGGCATCGGATTGTTGTCGAACAGCAACCGGAACGAGGCGTCGCGCCGCTTCAACGCCGTGACGTCGGAGATCGTCAGCGAGATCACGTCGGCAAACGCGGTGGCGCTCAGTCGCAGATAACGGCCCTCGTGCTCGATCTCGAGCTGTTCGCCGCGGCCGCCGGAGACGGCCCTGAGCAGGAATTCCATGATCTCGGGTGCGGCCAGCAGCGTGCTGCCCTCGCCGATCCGCCGCCACAGCAGCGCTCCGGTCGGCGCTTTCAGCAGCAGCGCGGCGCTCTTGTTGTGGTGCACGACTTGAAGATCGAACGGCGCACCGCCGGCGTCGCGCAGGGTCGCCAGCGAAATGACCGCATCGTCGGTCGACGAGAAGATTGCGTCGAGCAGATTATATTGCGCACCGCGCTCGTTGACGTAGGCGCCGACCAGCGTTGCGCCCCAGCGCGAGGCGGTCGGCAGCGCCAGCACGTCGTATGTCCTGACCATGCCATCGCGCACGCAATGCGCGCTCGCATGATGTGGCTGCCCGGTTGCAAGCGCATTCACCGCCGCTTCCGACAGCGCGGTGGCACAATCCGGCGACAGCTCCGTGATCGGAATGTCCCAGCGCTCCTCGCCGAGCCATGTCTGGACGTAACGTCCGCTGCGTGACAGTTCGAGTGTACCGTCGCTCTTGAGCAGCGCGATGTGGTCGGCGAGCCGCCCGAGGCTGCCAAGCATCACGTCTTCATAGCGTGGCAGCCGGTCACCCGGCTTCAACGCGGCGCGCCATTTGCGCTGAAGCACCGGGATGTCGTCGAACATTTCGGTGGCCGGTTTGCCCGGCATCTTCTTCGCGGCACTCATAGCAGTCCCCAACGCACTTTCCGGCCGCATCCAATGCGGGCGCGCTTAATGCCATGTAAAAACGATGCGGCGCGGGTCTCGCTTCAGTGATTATGACAGTTTTAAGTCGCGTATTGGTTAGTGCGCGTTAGAGACTATGACAGTGGCTTGAAATGCGCAGCTCTCGTGTCCCGGACGCGCTGCAGCGTTCTTACGCTGCTGCGCAGCGCCGGGACCCAGGAAGCGACCGAGCACGCTGACGCATGGGCCCCGGCTCTGCAGCGCATCACGTCGGACGATGCTTCGCATCGCCGGGAGTGCTGCGCAGCGTCCGGGGCACGAGAGCGGCGCGGTCACGCGCAAATATCTCCAGATCGTCATTGCGAGCGCAGCGAAGCAATCCAGAATCTTTCCGCACCTGCAATGCCCATTCCGTCATCCCCGCGCAACCGCGAAGCGGTTGTCGCTGGAGGTGCGAGTGACGCAGTGCATCTGCACTGCGTTGCGAGCCTCGACGGATGAACGGCCGAGATGCAGCCGGGCTGTCGCCCTTCGAGGGCCGCTGAAGTAGCGGCCGCCTCAGGGCGACGGTCAGAGGACAGTGTTCGCGGCAACGTTAGCATTCGATCTTTCAATCACAGACGCACCTTCGCAGCCTCGCGGCTCATCTCGCCCGAGCTTTGCTTCATCAACCTCACCCTCATCTGAAAGAGGGCGCAGGGAAGGCCGGGTGCCCGACTGGCACCCGCGGTCCACTGTGCGAAGATTGCGCTACAAGAGGCTGCACAGCGGCATACAGGTGAAGCCGAAACATCCGGCCTTCCCTGCGCAGTGGTTTGACGGCTTATGTCGTGATCTCCCCGGGGAGCGATGCACTATTGCCCCCGTCGTCTCGCAGATGACCGATGTGCGCATCCGGTTGGACATCGCACATCACCACGAGACTTGGCGCACAGGCTCCGGGCGCCAGGACCACACGATTTTGCCGTACGCAGTCACACCGGTCGTGTGCGCGACGGCCTCGCCCACGGTTGCCCGCCCTGCAAGACCCTTCGCGCCGATGTGACTAGCGTCCACCGCCGCCCGGCCCGCGTCGTGACGATCGCGATACGCCCCTCTTCCTTGGGCCGGGTCGCCACGACACATACGCCATTTCCGAATTTCGGTAAAGCGGAATATTTGCAGGTGTGCGGATTGACGAAGATGTTGGGTGTTTTGCCCGACGAGGCTGGGCAAGAACGTTGGATCTCAGGAGTTGATGTAGGATTCGTCTTATGGCGAATCGCACATTCAAGACCGGAGAGAGCCGGGAGCAACCCAGTCTGCTTCCCGCTCGGATTGAGGACTATGTCGGGCCGGACAATCCGGTCCGGGCGATCGAGAGCTTCGTTCATGTCCTCGACCTTGCCAAACTCGGCTTTCGCCATGCGGGCCGCAAGGCTGAAGGGGCCGGCCAGCCGCCGTACGATCCGGCCGATCTGCTGAAGCTCTACCTTTACGGCTACATCAACCAAATCAGGTCGTCGCGTCGGTTAGAGCGGGAGGCCTGCCGCAATCTGGAACTAATCTGGCTTCTGAAGAATCTGAAGCCGGGTTATCGGACGATCGGCAACTTCCGCAAAGAGAACTGGGCGGCTCTGAAGGCGGCCAACCGCAGCTTCGTGCTGCTGATGCGCGAGCTCGGTCTTGTCGGCGGCAGCGTTGTTGCGATTGACGGCTCGTTCTTCCATGGCAACGCCAGCAAGGCCAGCATCTTTACGCGCAAGAGGCTTGCCGATCAGATCGCAAAGCTGGACCAGGAGATCGAGGCTTACGGCAAGTCTCTTGAGGACAATGATGCCGCGGAAGCCAAGAAGCCGGGCAAGGATGGGGCCGATGGCGACGACGGAGATGGTGGCGACATCGGCGAGAAGGTTGCGGCGCTGATGACAAAGCGCTCGCGCGCCCAAGCCGATCTTGTTCGGTTGGAAGAGAATGACCAGACGCAGCTGTCCCTGACAGATCCGGATGCCCGGCTTCTGGTCAAGAGCGGCCAAGGGGTTGCAGGCTACAATGTGCAGACCGCAGTCGACGACAAGCACAAGCTCATTGTCGCCAGCGAGGTGGTGAACGACAGCAGCGATGTCGGCCAGCTACATGCACTGGCCGTAGCGGCAAAGGAGTCCCTTGAGGTCAAGGCCCTGCAGGCGCTGGCAGATGAGGGCTATTACAGCAGTCGCGAACTGAAGGCCTGTGAGGACGATGGCATCACGGCCTATGTTCCGGTGCCGGAGGGCAACGCCCGGCTCGAGAAGCAAGGCCGCTTCGCCCTCAAGGACTTCAACTATGATGGCGCATCCGACACCTACCGTTGTCCCGCCGGCCATCAGCTACATCCGATGAAGAGCAGGCAGAAGAACACCAGTGGCCGCATCGAGATCCGCTACGCGGCGCGCGGAGCGACCTGCAAGACCTGCCCACTCAAGGTCTGTTGCCTCGCGTCGAACGCGACCAACCGGACGATCGGTCGCTGGGAGCATGAAGACGTTCTTGAACGTCACCGCGCGCGGATGCAGGGCGCAGGCGAGCTGATGCGCCGTCGTTCGGGGATTGTCGAGCATCCGTTTGGCACGCTCAAATGCCGTGCCGGCTACCGTCATTTCCTGGTCCGCGGTTTCGACAAGGTCCGCGGCGAGTGGAGCCTGATGGCGCTCTGCTACAACTTCACACGCGTGCTCAACATCCTTGGGTTCGACGCGTTTCTGGCTGCGCTGGCAAAGACGCTCGCTCCTTGCCGATCCACCCTCGCAGCCCTGCTGAAGGGCATCCAGGTTGCTCTAGGGGCCTTCTGGGCCAATATACAGCCACGGCTAGCAATCGGCCGGTTCGCTCCGGCCTGAGGGCGCCAACGACCAATTCTTGCCCAGCCTCGACGGACAACGCAAGCTCTTGTAGCCCGGATGGAGCGAATTCCATCCATCGCGACACGGCGACCCCGGATTTCGCTTCACTCCATCCGGGCTACGGAGTTGTGTTGGCTAATTTCTCGATCACCAGATCCACCAGAGCACGCAGGCGCGCCAGCCGCCTGAGATCGCGGTGATAGCCGATATAGGTGTCGCGGCCAGGTGGACTCACGCCGATGTCGAGCGCGACGAGACGCCGATCACGGTCGCCGAGCGGGCACGGCAGCACGGCGAGCCCACTGCCGCCCGCGCAGAGCTCGGCCTGCACTTGCCTGTTGTTGCTGCGCGCGGCGATCTCCGCCTTCGGTAGCGTGCGCTTCAACCAGACGGCGTCGGGCATGTCGGCGAATTCAGCGTTCATGGTCACGACGCGGACGCCGCTGCCGTCACCGGCACGCGGCGGCTTAAAGCCCTTCTTGCCGTAAAGCGCATAGGGAATGTGAAGGAGCTTTCGGGAGATGATTTCGGGCTCGTCGAACGGCTTGATGCGAAACACGAGGTCGGCCTCGCGCCGCGGCAGGCTGTAGAGCCGCGCATCGGTCAGGAGTTCGACGATAACCTTGGGATAGCGCTTGCCGAAGGCCGCGATTACCGGCGACAGCATCAGCGTGCCGAACCAGTCCGACGAGGACAGACGCAAGGTGCCGTCGAGCTGCGTCTCCGTCCCCGTCGCCTGCCGCTGCAGCGCGAGCGCTTCCTCCTCGATCCGCTCGGCATGCGCCAGCACGGCGGTGCCTTCATCGGTCAGGAAAAAACCGTCCGCCGTACGCTGGAACAGCGTCTGCCCGAGCGCCTGTTCGAGCGCACGCAGCCGCCGCCCCATCGTCGGCTGGGTCTGGCCGATTTTTCGCGCGGCCGCCCCTAGCGTGCCCTCGCGCGCAATTGCGAGGAAAATGCGCAGGTCGCTCCATTCCATCTGAAATCCCGCTCATTCAAAAATGCACGATCATCGTACATCCTTGTTCCTTCCCATGCAAAAAATCATGGGCATATTGGAGGGCGACAACGGAGCAAGACGAACATGACCAGACCATCGATAATGCGTGCAGGCGTACTGGAGACCCACAACGCGCCATTGCGAGTCTCAACCATCTCCACGCCCGAGATCGGCCCGCGCGAGGTGCTGGTGCGGGTGCGCGCAAGCGGGGTCAATCCGCTCGACACCAAGATCCACACCGGTGCTGCCGCGCACGCGCGCCATCCGCTGCCGGCGATTCCCGGGATCGATCTCGCCGGCGTGGTCGAGCAGACCGGACGCGAGGTCTCGCGCTTCAAGGTCGGCGAAGAAGTCTACGGCATGACCGGAGGCGTCGGTGGCGTGCAGGGATCGCTGGCGGAATTCGCCGTGGTCGATGCCGATCTCCTGGCATTGAAGCCGACCAATCTCAGCATGCGCGAAGCGGCCGCCCTGCCCCTGATCTTTATCACAGCGTGGGAAGGCCTGATCGACCGCGCCGCGTTGAAAGCCGGCGAGAGGGTGTTGATCCATGGCGGTGCGGGCGGCGTCGGCCATGTCGCGATCCAGATCGCGCGCGCCTTCGGCGCAGAGGTGTTTTCAACCGGCTCGGCCTCGCAGCGCACAACAATCGACGGATTTGGCGCTGTCTTCATCGACCGCGACACCACGGTTGAGTCTTACGTCGCCGAACACACCGGAGGCCGCGGCTTCGACATCGTCTACGACACCGTCGGTGGCAAGGTGCTCGATGCGTCCTTCACTGCGGTGCGACGCTTCGGCTATGTCGTGAGTGCTCTCGGCTGGGGCACGCATGCGCTGGCGCCGCTGTCATTCCGCGCCGCCACCTATTCCGGCGTGTTCACGCTGCTGCCGCTGCTCTCGGGCGAAGGCCGCGCGCATCACGGGGAGATCATGGCGGAAGCGACGCGCCTCACTGAGGCCGGCAAGCTGGTGCCGCTGCTCGATCCCAGGCGCTTTACGATGGAGAATGTTGGCGAGGCCTATGCGCTGATCCGCGATCACGCCGCCAAGGGCAAGTTGGTGGTCGAGATTTGAGGGCGCAGCACGCGCCGCTAATCCTCGCTGGACGCCGCGGAGCGGTTGCGCAGATAAGCCTGCGACAACAGGAAGAATAGTGCCCGCTCGCCGTGATATTTGGCTGAAGGACGCGAGCGCTCGAAGCCGTCGGCAAAAATCTTGCCGGACTGGTCGGAGACTTGCCACCGCCAACCGAACCGTTTGCGCCTGGTAAGGATCACTTCGAACATGCCGACGCGCTTGGTCCCCTGCTCCCTGCCGGTCCCGCAAACCTACCAAGGCTGCGCCGGCCTCCCCCATTGGACGGATGCCCGACATATAACGCAGCAGTACGGAAAGCGAATGAAATTGATTATCGGAAATGCGTATCTTGCACCTGAGATGGGGAAGTCGCGGCAAGACGGGAATAAGCCGATGCTGGCGGTGTTTTTCTAAAGCCTTTGCGGCGCGGCGCGGTGGTGCCGGCCGGGATATTCAAACAGAAACACAACACGAATGTCCGGTAAGCGAACACTCACCGAACCAGCGCCTGATTGGCGTTGCGTGCGCTGGATGAGAAGCGCGGTACGATGCTGCGGAAATCGCTGCGACAGCCTGCTGGTGGGAGCGCCCGCGGTCCCGGACGTGAGGGAGCGCACTTTCGTGCCCCGGACGCAGCGCGGCGTCTCTTCGACGGTGCGCTGCTGAGCCGGGGCCCGTGCCTCCGCACTGTGCCGTGTTGCTTGATGGTTGCCGGCTCTGCGGAGCGGCATTTCATGCCGCACGGCCCGGGATACGAAGTGCGCTACCGCGCCACCACTTCGACTTCGCCGTCGACGCCGTTCACGACGTTGAAGCCGCGCTCATAGACCTTGCCCTCGTTCTTGGCGATGGCGCGGTATTCGCCTTCGGAGAGCACGACGCGCGGGAAGGCGCCGATCGATTCCTTGATGACGTCACCGCCGGGGGTCAGCACCGACCAGGCGGTGTTGGCGAGCGCCTCGCCGCCCTTGTCGCTGACGAGCTTGAGCGTGATGACGGCGGCGCGGTGGGTGATGGTGACGTCGGTTAGCTTGCCGGCCTGGACGCGGATGTCCGAGCGCACCACCGAATTGGCGTCGCCGTAATTGGAGATGATGTAGTAGGTGCCCTCCGGAATCAGCACGACATCGCCGGCTGAGACGTTCGGCACCAGCGCGGCGCGCTCGCCGGATTCGAACTGGCTGCCCTTGTAGATCGCGAACGATATCTGGTTCTGCGGAATGCGGCTGGTGCCGACGCGGCCCTCGATGCGCAGGCCGCCGGCCGGCAACACGAAGGATTCGCGGTCGGTCTCGGCCTTCAGGCTGACGGTGCGGACCGCGCTGACAAGGCCGAAGGCGACGTGCACGACATAGTTGCCCGGCGGCAGCACGATGTTGGGCGTGGCGTTGCGATCCTCGCGGATCAGCTTGAAGGTGCCATTCTCATCGGGCCGGTCGGCGAACACCCGCCAGACCAGGCCGCTGGTGATCGCAGGCGTGTCCTTGCCGTATTTGGCGGACAGCGACAGCACGGCCTGCCCGGGCGCGGCAGCATTGAGGGGGGCGGCCGGTGGCACGCTCGACACCGCAGGGGGCGGCATGCTCGGCGTGCTCGGCTGGGTCAGGGTCGGCGGCAGGCTCGGGGGACCTGCGCCTGGGCCGGAGGGCGGCGCCAGGCTGACGGCGCCGCCGGGGTCGGGCACCGAAGCCGGCGGCACCGGCGGCGGGCGATCGGAGAACAGTTGCGCCTGAGCCGTATTTTGGCCCAGGCCAAGGAGGCAACCGACAACGACAAGCGCCGGCAGCAGCCTGCCGCCGCGCCGCCATCCGATGATGCCGTCACCCCCTAGAGTCATGCCCCCTGCTTTTCACCGAAAACGCGGCAAATTCAAGCCTCTGAAACCCCGGGAAATACGGCCTCGCGACCGAACATAGGAACCTGGTTGACGCCTGCGTGATTACATCAGAGGCAACCGGCCCTCGCCACACTCCTGCCCCCTGCGTCCCGAACGCTGTAAACCAAGCTTTGCCCTGTTGCTGGCGAAGCGGAAGCACGGTGCCTACTCTGGAGTGAGGGCTGGCCCGGAGTAGGAGAGTTTCGGTGCTGGATATCTTGAAAGGTCGGGGCGTGAACGGCGCAAACAGCGAGAAGGTCGGTCTCGGCAGTATCCGCCGGCCCGTCCTCGGCCTGGCGCTGGGCGGCGGTGCGGCGCGCGGCTTTGCCCATATCGGTATCATGAGAACGCTGCTGGCCAACGGCATCGTGCCCGATGTCGTGGTCGGCACCTCGATCGGCGCCGCGGTCGGCGGCGCCTATGCGGCCGACCGGCTCGACGCGCTGGAGGATTGGGCGCGCAGCCTGCAGGGCATGCGCAACATCCTCGGCTATCTCGACATCCGCCTCAACGGCTCCGGCCTGATCGGCGGCGAGAAGCTCGCAAGCCGGCTGGAAGAGTCGATCGGCCAGACCCTGATCGAGGACCTGCCGATGAAATACGCCTCGGTCGCGACCGAGGTTCGCACCGGTCATGAGATCTGGCTGACGCGCGGCCGGCTGGTCGAGGCGATGCGCGCCTCCTATGCGCTGCCCGGCATCTTCTCGCCCGTGATGATCGGCGACCGCTGGCTGGTCGACGGCGCGCTGGTCAATCCGGTGCCGGTGTCGGCGGCGCGGGCGCTCGGCGCCGAGATCGTCATCGCCGTCAACCTGTCCACCGACGTCTTCACCCATTCGACGACGATCCATGCGCATGGGACGATGCCCGTCGCCGCCCCTGTCGCCGAGGAGGTCCCGGTCAAGCGGCGCTTTCAGCGCCTGTTCTCGCCGGAGCGAACCGTCAAGCGCGAATTCTTCGGCACCGCCGGCCGCCCTGGCATTTCGTCCGTGATGGTGGATGCCTTCAACATCATGCAGGACCGCATCACCCGTGCGCGGCTGGCCGGCGATCCGCCGGACCTCTTGATCACGCCGCGGGTCGGCCAGTTCGGCTGGTTCGATTTTCATCGCGCCGAGGATCTGATCGCGCACGGCGTGCGCGCCGCCGAACGCGCGCTTGAGCAGATCCAGGAAACGATCGAGGTGCTGGCGCCGGCGCCCGACGGCGCCGCACCCAAAGCGGTCGAGTAAGCTCAGCGCATCAAGCGGCTCAGGCCGTCTTGATGTAGTCGCGCAAGGCTTCCTGCTCGGACTCGTACTCCTGGACGCGACGCTTGACGATGTCGCCGATCGAGATCAGGCCGACCACCTTGTTGTTCTCGAGCACGGGCAAGTGGCGGAACTTGCCTTTGGTCATCATCTCCATGAGCTCGGCGACCGTGTCGGTCTCCTTGCAGGTGACGACCTTGCGGGTCATGACCTGGCTCACCGGTTCATCCAGGACGCCAGCACCGCGCTCGCCGAGCACACGGACGATGTCACGCTCCGACAGGATGCCTTCGAGCCGGCTCTGGTTCATCACCAGCACCGCACCGATCTTCTTCTCGCCGAGCAGCTTGACTGCAGCGGCCAGCTTCGCGTCGGGCTCGACGCTCATGATCTGGTGGCCCTTGGTGTTGAGAATGGAACGTACCGTCATTGTTGCCTCCCTGAATTGGACCCGTCCGCTTTGCGCGGTCCGGACTTGTTCGCGAGTCTTCAACTAACAGTTATGGCGCCGGTTCACGTTCAGGCGCTTTGCGAAGCGCAGCTTCTATGCGCTTGCTGCTTCGGAACATTCTTCTTCCGGATGATGGATGAATTCGGGCGGCGCCGCAAGCGCCGCTTCAAATACCGTTTGAAATGTCCTGTGATGACGCATCCGCAGCATCATCGTTTCGCACACGCGGCACGGGATCGAACAGCGCGAACAGCAACAGGCCCGCGAAGAAGCCGCCGATATGCGCCTGCCAGGCAACGCTGGCGCTGTCGCCGTCGACGCCAATTCCGCTGGCACCGAAGGCGAAGTTGAGGACGAACCACACGCCCAGGAAGCCGATGATGCGCCCGTCGCGCAGGGCCCGCAACAGCGGTAGCGCCGGAACCTTGGCGGCGGTATCGGCATCCGAACGGCTGAACGACAGGAAGCTGCCGTGCACGAAGGCGAAGCGGATCGCCGCCGCCATCGCGCCCGACACCGAGGCCGAGGCGCCGATCATCGGCACCAGAGCGTGCTCGTGGGTGAGGAGATGGGCGAGCGCGCCGGCTGCCGCCGTCACCGCCAGGAACACGAAGAAACGCAACGCACCGAAGCGCCGCGCCAGCGCGCTGCCGAACGGCAACAGCCACAACACGTTGAAGGCCAGATGGGTGAGATTGGCGTGCAGCAGCGAATAGGTGACGAAGGTCCAGACCTTGGCCCCCGCGCCGCCCTCGAACTGCAAATTGACCAGCGAGGAATCGTAGCGCTTCGGGATGAAGCCGAACGCGTCGATGGTCCAGTTCTCAAGTTCCGGCGGCAGCAGCACCCGCAGATGGATCAGCGCCAGGAGGACAACATAGGCCGTCAGCGGCCACGGCAACGTCAGAATCGGTTCGCGCGGGGCCTGTTCGACGACGACCTGATGGTCCGACGGGGGTTGTGGCGAGGAATCCAAGGCGGTTTCGCTTTCAGGCGCGATCCAAGCAAGAGGCTTGGAGATAGTCGCCTTTACCGGCCTTGCGCAAGTGCACAAAAGGAAAAGGCAGGGCCCTGGGAAAGCCCTGCCTGTCCGTGTCGGCCTTTCCGACGCAACGGAAGAACAAGGTGCATCCCCACCCCTCCCCGCGGCCAGTGACCAAACTGTTTGACGCCCGTGTACAGGCCTCGCCGAGAACCTGGAGAAAAGCGGCGAGGCTTGCGACTGCGATCACCATAGCAGCCGCGAGGCAGGGCGAAAGCGCATAGTTAATTTAACGTTAACGACACAAAGGCGGCGCGTAACGGGCTGAAAACGCCCCCGCGGCATGGACGCTGCAATTCCCCTCCTGCACAACATCAAAGGGATCTCAGGTGCGCTGAAGCGGGACAGGTTTGTCCCACGAGGTTGCGCCGAGAGTGAGCGTCAGTCATGAAACATCCATCGAGCCGCGCGTTCTTCGCATATTGGGACAAAAAGCGCGGCAGCGCGCGAGCCCCCGACCGGGCCGATATCGACCCGGCCGCCGTGCGCGAGCTGCTGGGCGACATCTTCGTGCTGTCGTGCGAGCCAAAACTCGGCTTTCCGTTCCGCGTCGCCGGCACCCGCGTCTGCGCACTCGCAGGCGTCGATCTCAAGGACCAGGGCTTCGCCGCGCTGTTCACGGAAGGCAGCCGCGGCGAGATCGAGGAGATCACGACCATCGTCGCCGACGAGACGCTGGGTGCGATCGCCGGCCTCACCGCGCAGCGCGAGGACGGCAGCAAGGCCCATCTCGAACTGCTGCTGCTGCCCTTCAACGCCCGCCCGCACACGCCGGTCAGCGTGACCGGCGTGCTCGCGCCGTTCGACGACGAATGCGGCGCGCTCGGCCCGTTCACCGTCACCTCCTGGCGCTACCTGCACCAGCCCGAGAAGCTGCTGCCGCGCGCGATCCGCAAACTGCAGGTCGCACGCGGGCTGATGGTGTATGAGGGGCTGCGTTAGGACCAGCCCTCGCGTCCGACGCGCAGCATCGCAAGCAGCCCAATGCGTCCGGTCATAGTTGCGCGCGGACCTGCAATCCGTCACTGGAACCTTAACATTCAAGGTGCGTTTGCCCAGTCCACTATGGGCAAGCGGCCACGCGGCTCGGCCGGTGAAGCTGCATCTGCCGGGCCTCCGTCCAGGGACGATTCCCGTGATGGAGCACGCGACTAGAGTTGGCAATCGCCTGTTAGCTGCGTTACCGCCGGCGGACTTCGCGTTGCTTGCACCGCACTTGCGGAAAGTACCACTCCCACACGACACAGTCCTGGTTCGGTCGGGCGACAAGGTCGAGCATCTCTGGTTTCCCTGCACCGGCGCGATCGCCCTCATCATGGAGCTGCCGAACGGACAGACGGCGGCAACTGCCGTGATCGGCAACGAAGGGAGCATCGGGCTGATGACAGCGCTCGCCCCGACCCGATCACCCATGACCGCCGTCGTCCGCGTGGCGGGGACAGCGCTACAGATTTCGCCCGCGAGATTTCACATGGCGCTCGAACGCAGTCCCGCCATCGCCAATTCGATTCAGCTTCTCACCAGGGCGCTGCTCACGCAATTCCAGCACGTCGCGGCCTGCAATGCGCTGCATTCCGTCGAAGCGCGCCTCGCCCGCTGGCTTCTGCACATCCACGACCGGACCGACGGTGGTGACGTCCTGTCCTTAACGCAGGAGACGCTGTCGGAATTGCTCGGGGTCCGGCGCACCACGGTCACGCACGTGGTGAGCGCGCTCAGAACATCACGGGCGATCAAATCCAGCCGGCGCGGCCAGCTCGAGATCGACAGGCATCGGCTCGAGGCCGTCGCCTGTGAGTGCTACAAGGTGATGAGCCGCAGGATCGATCGGATCATTTCCCAGGATGCACCAAGGCTGCTTCACGCCGCACCGGCGCGGCTCGGCGGCCTCCCTCCGGACCCACCATTCGCCAAGACTGACTCGTAAACCCACGCCTCTCTGGCGAACCATTCGTGCGTCGCGGCGCACATCCTGCAATAGGTGCGCGAGAAGAACACCGTGCTGCACCGGAACCTTTCATCATCCATCTCGATGCCCGTCGGAATGGCGCTTCCCGTTTCCGGGCACTTGATCATGACCATACCCATCCTGATTTCCTCCAGATTGGCATCACCTCGATTATGATGGCCCGCAACCGGCTGGACGGCATCTCTTCTTGCGAAGACGCTCATCCAGCCGGTCCGCGCGGCCAACCGCTTCGATTCAAGCAGCGCTACGCAAAACCCGGTTCAAGCTCTGCTTGATCGGCTCAGCCGTTTCGGTCGCAGCCTTCTGAGCGAGATCCCAGAGCTCGCAATTCTGGGCCGAAGCTGTTTCGAGGATCCTTCGACTGTGGGCGGTGGAGAGATCTACGAGATCGGCAAACGACCTCGCATCGACAAGCTGGGAAATGAATTCGAGCGTGGAAGTGGTGTTGACGTGGGATATCTCGATGAGCTTGCTGCGGTAGTCGGCGGCCCGCCTGGCATTGGTCGAGCAGGCATCGCAGAGAGCTGCGGTCATCTCCTCGGAGGTCGCCTTGATCTGCGCAAAATTTGCCTGGGCCCGTGTCGCGCCCTGTTCGGCGAGGTTGCCGAAGATCGTCTGCATGTTGAAGAACGGTACGTCGAACTGGAGCTTTGCGCTTCCATTGGCTCCTCCGTTCTGCGGAGCGGCATTCGTATCGGCGTTCAGATTGGCATCACTCACGGGCTTTCATCCTCTCAAGCGAAACTAGATAATGGATTGAAGACTCCCCGAGGCATCCAGCAGTGCCTGCGGCACCGGGACACCAGTACTCCCACTCTCAATGCGGTAGGATTGTTGCTGCGGATAACCGCCCCCGCCCCTTGCTGAGCCGACTATGACCGACGAAAGTCTGGGGTTCGGTTCGCTTTCGGACTCTCGGCGTAAATTAAATCAACTCATGCGGCGAAGCGGCGCAGACTGCATTTTGCATCTTTGAAGTTGTTGCGGGCGTACACGCCAACCTGAGATCAGTTCCGGCGTGGGTGCCGGACACCGCCTGCACCGGCGATGCCCGGCCCCTCGCTATCAATCCATCACGGCATCGCCAGATGCCAGGCACCATTCAGGAAACCGTCGCCGGTGATGTCGCCGGGCTTGGTGTCCTTTGCAAAGGTGTAGAGCGGCTTGCCCTTGTGGGCCCACTGCTTGGAGCCGTCATCGCGGGTGATGATGGTGTAGCCGTCGCCCGGCGCGTCGCTGGCCTCGGCCTTCAGCGCCGGCCAGTTTGTCGCACACGGGCCGTTGCAGGCCGACTTGCCATCCATATCCTTGTCAAAGGTGTAGAGCGACATGCCCTTGGCGTCGGTCAGCACGTTGCCCTTGTCGGTCTTGCCGGTCTTGGTCGGCGGTGCGGCGAACGCAGCAGATGTGATCGCGAGGGACGCAACGAGCGTGAGCGCGAGGCGGATCGAAGATGTCGTCATGGTGTCTCCTGTCATACAATTGGCCAGCAAAATTGACTTGCATGGGTAGGACGCCGCACCGCGCGCACTATTCCTCGAAGGCCGGCAAAGATATTTTTGGCTGCGCGCGCCAAGGCAACGGAATAAATTGCGGTGGTTGATACGGAACATCAGATGACCAAGCCGCATTGGCGCCGGGCACACGCCGGCGATCTTCCCGCGATCGGCGCGATCGCGGCGCGGATTCACCCTGATCTCCCTGAGCGCCCCGACGTGTTCGCAGAAAAGATGCGGCTCTATCCTGACGGCTGCTGTGTGCTTGCCGCGGGACATGAGATCGCCGGCTACGGCCTTACGCATCCCTGGATGCAACACCAGATCCCGCCGCTCGACGGCTTCCTGCATCGTTTGCCGGAGGCTGCGGAGTGCCTCTATGTGCACGATATCGCCGTGCTGCCCGGCTTCCGCGGCGGCGTGGCGCGCGCTTATGTCGCAACGATCGAAACGCTCGCGCGCCAATCAGGCATCGCGACGCTGGCGCTGGTCTCGGTCTACACCACGCGCCCGATGTGGGAGCATCTCGGATTTCATGCCGTCACACCGGACTCGGCGCTACGTGCCAAGCTCGCAGCCTATGGCGCAAGCGCGACCTACATGCTGCGCGATCTCGCCACGTAGCCCCTACCAGGTTGCAGCTCCTCACGCGGGCGTGAAGCCAAGCCTCGAACAAGCCTCGAACCGGTTTCGATCAGCCTCCGTCGAAGGACTGTGCGAGCCGTTCCGGTCTCGCAAAACCGAGGCTGGAGAATTTCCATGAAACTCACATTGCCCAAAATTGCTTTGATTGCATTTGCTGCGACGACCGCATTCACCGCAACCAGTGCCAACGCGGCGCAGTTGCGAACCTATGGCTGCGACCTCGGCTTGTTCGAAAGCTGCGGGATCAACCTGCAAGAGCCGAGCCCCGGACGGCGCCTCGTCATTCGCCTAGACCGCGATACCTCGCCGACCTACATGAAGCAGTCCGACCCGCGCTACAGCTCCGCCATGCGTGACGCCGGTGGTGGCGGCGGTGGAGGTGGCGGAGGCGGCGGTGGCGGCGGCGGACGCTGAGCTCACAGCTGGCTTTTCAGATGATGTCGCCGGTGCAATCCGGCGGCATCGTTGCCGTCCGCAACCAGCGGCAGTTCAGCCGCGGCGCTTCTTCTTTTTCTTCTCCCTGGAGGCACCCGGCCATTCGGTGACCGACGGGGCATATTTGGCGTCACCGGATTTGTTTCCCAACTTCTTGTTCTTCTTCCCGAAGGCCGGCTTGCCGAATTTGCCGCCGTCGTGGGGCTTACCGTGGGGCTTAACTTGAGGCTTGGCGTGTGCCTTGCCCTGGTGCATGGCTTCAGCCTTTCCGCGCGGCCTGTCGTGCGACTTCGGCTCGTCCGCGTTCCACGGATCGTCGCTGCGACGAACGACGTGATCGTCGTCTCCTTCATCGCGCAGCGGAGCACGTGAGCCTTTTTCCGCCGGCGCCTTCGCTTGCGGCGCACCCGTCATCGGCTCGATGCGGATGCTATCCTCCTTGTCCGGGCGCTTGATCTTGACGGCGAAGGCGTCCGCGACGCGCTCGGAAATCTCGAACTCGGTCGTGGTGTCCATGATCTTGATCGCGCCGATGTCGCGCTTGTCGATGCCGCCGCGGCGGCAGATCATCGGCAGCAGCCAGCGCGCCTCGGCATTCTTGCGACGCCCGATCGCGGCCCGGAACCAGACGGTGGGCTCGGTCATGCCATGCTTCGACGATCCCTTGCCCGTTTTGGCGCGAGGCCGCTCGGAGCGATCGTCGCCGCGCGATGCACGATCGTCGCGGCTGCGATGTTCGCGCCGTCCGCGATCCTCGCCGGGATCGATGATGTCCTCAGGCGACGGCAGCCGCGCACGATAGAGCCGCGCGAGCGCGGCGGCGATCTCCTCGGCCGAGCGCTCGGCCAGCAGGGCCTTCGCCAACTCCAGATCGTCTGATGTCGTCTCCTCGGTGAACAACACGTCCTTCATGCGCTCATGATCGAGCTTGCGGATCTCGTCGGCCTGCGGTGCCAAACCCCAGACAGCCTCGGTGCCTGACAGATTGAGCAGCAACTCTGCACGACGGCGCCGGGCTGGCGGCACCAGCAGCACGCTTGTACCCTTGCGGCCCGCGCGTCCGGTGCGGCCCGAGCGATGCTGCATCACTTCAGGGTCGTTCGGCAGGTCGGCATGAATGACGAGGTCGAGGCTCGGCAGATCGATGCCGCGGGCGGCAACGTCCGTCGCGACACAAACGCGGGCGCGCCCGTCCCGGAGCGACTGAAGCGCCAACGTGCGCTCGTTCTGCGTCAACTCGCCCGACAGAGCGACCACGGAGAAGCCGCGCTCCAGCAGCGCCGCCTGCAAATGCCGGACGGCGTCGCGCGTGTTGCAGAACACGAGCGCGCTCGGCGCCTCGTAGAACCTCAGGATATTGACGGCCGCATGCTCGACATCACCTGCAGCGACCCGGATGGCGCGATACTCGATATCGGCGTGCCCGCCTTCGTCGCCCGCCACTTCGATGCGAAACGCATCCTGCTGATACTGTTTTGCCAGCGCCACGATGCCGCGCGGAAAGGTCGCCGAGAACAGCAGCGTGCGCCGCGTCTCCGGAGTGGTCTCGAGGATAAACTCCATGTCCTCGCGAAAGCCGAGATTGAGCATCTCGTCGGCCTCGTCGAGCACGACGACCTTCAATTCCGAAATGTCGAGGCGGCCGCGCCGCAAATGATCGCACAGGCGGCCGGGCGTGCCGACGACGATGTGGGCGCCGGCGGCAAGCTCGCGCTGCTCGCGGCGAGGGTCCATGCCGCCGACGCAGGAGACGACGCGCGCCCCAGCATTCGCATAGAGCCAGGTCAGCTCGCGCTGGACCTGCAAGGCGAGCTCGCGGGTCGGCGCGACGATCAGAGCGAGCGGCGCGTCGGCCTGCGCGAACCGCTCGGCGTCATCGAGCAGGTCCCTGGCCATGGCCAGACCGTAAGCGACGGTCTTGCCGGAGCCTGTTTGGGCCGACACCAGCAAATCGCGGTCGACAGCCTCCTCGCCGAGCACGGCGAGCTGAACCGGTGTCGGTGAATCGTAATTGCGCTCGGCCAGGGCACGGGCGAGCGGCGGGGTCAGGGCCGGAAAAGACACGAGATGGAAAACCTTGGTTGGTCCGGGCGCGGAACGGAAAGCCGAGGGCCTGATGCTGCCGTCGCGGCAGAAGGCCCGGTCACACCCATGATGATCTTGATTTGGACGCTCTTTACGCCAGTGGCGGCCAAATCACCATGCCTTTGATGCATGGCATTGGCGAGAAGGTGAACAAGCCCGGGACGCTCGCCCCTGCTCATTCTGCGCGGTTTTGGCCCGGAACGGCGGACTTTCGCGGTCATCTCGCTTAAATTGCACGCATTCGGACGTGCCAGGGATGCATGTATGACCATGTCGGGCGAACGTCAGTGCGGCGACTGCACGCTCTGCTGCAAGGTGATGGCTATCGAAGCACTCGCCAAGCCGGCCAGCGCCTGGTGCCCGCATTGCAAGCCCGGCCGCGGCTGCGCGATCTATGACAGGCGGCCAGCCGAATGCGAGGCGTTCGCCTGCCTCTGGCTCGTCAACGACCTCCTCGATGCGAGCTGGAAGCCGAGCCGCTCGAAGCTGGTTCTGACGACGTCCGAGGACGGCATCGAGATCCGCTGCGACCCGGGCTCTCCCAACGCGTGGCGTCGGGAGCCCTACGCCAGCGATATCCGCGCCTGGGCCAAGGAAGGCGAGCGCAACGACATGACGGTCGTCGTGATGGTCGGCCAGCGCATGATCCTGGTCACGCCCGAGCGCGAGTTCGACCTCGGCATTGTCAGACCCGACGAACGCATCGTTCGGGAGCTCGAGGGCACGAAGGTGGTGGGTGCGACGGTGGTGAAGGCAAGTGAGCTTGATGCGTCCCCGGAGGTCGACGGAATGAGATCGACCGCGACGCGGCTCTAATCCCTCGAGGTGACGAGCCTGCTGACACCGCCGGTCAGCTTTGCCCTGGTGCGCACCACATAGTCTCTTGCGGCGAAGCTCAAGGCGCGGATGGCCCGCCAGGCTTCGGTCGCCTGCAGCCATGCCTTCATCTCAGCGAACCTGGTATAGGCCCACGCGAATGCCGGAATTCGCATCAGCTTGTCACGCGTCAGATGGAACAGGCGTTCGACCAACACGAGCTTGAGCAGCTCGCAGCCGATGAACGCGGCCGCCCCGCTCAGGAACTGACCGGTCGCGACGAGGTACGCCGCCACCGGCTTGATCGGCTCCAGAATGATCACGGGCACGGAGAACAACGCGAGCGACGGATAAGGCGGCAACGACCTGATCCAGGCGCGCAACCGCTTGAACTCGAAATGCTGCGCCAGCCATCGGGAGATCGGCCGCGCCACGGCCATGAACACCGCATCCACCAGAAAGTAGATGGCAGCCAGGATGTAGGTGACCGGTTTCAGGATTCGCTTCACGATATCTCTCCCGTGAACTGAAAACCGGAACCTGGGCTAAAGTTTCCCCTCCACATGGATCATTCGCGGATTCCTTGTGGAACTTTTGGGGCAGTGGACCTGCCGGGTTCACAGCTCGGCCGGCTCGGCCTTGTCAGCGCCAGCGTGTGCTGCCCAGGCCGTACTCGATCCAGTTGGGCGACAGCTCGCGTAGCGCGGATAGAGCGAGCACATCCTCATAGAAGCGACGCATCGCGATCATGTCGCGGACGAAGATGACGGTGTAGTCGATGGATGAGCAGGTGCGGCCTGGTTCGTTTATCATCCTTATTCCAAACTCGGGCTAAAATCTCGCTACGAGACCTCACTCCACCAGATCCGGCCAGGGCACGATGGTCGACTTCACCGTCTTCATCGCCATCGCGTCGTTGACGGCCTGCGCGACGCCCTCCTCCGTGAACGGATAGATCGTCTGCATCTTCAGCCAGGGATATTTGCTCGCCGTGCGATAGAGCATGTCGACGCCGAGCGGCAGATCATTGCCGGTAAAGCCCCAGGATCCCAGCACGTTGAGGTCCTTGGTGCAGATGCGATGCCAGGACGTCTCGATCGAGCCGGCGTCGGTGAACTGGCCCATCTCCACATAAGTGCCGCCGTCGCGCAGCATCTCGATGCCTTCGGGGCCGGCTGAGGGGTGGCCCGAGCAATCCATCACGAGATCAGCGCCGAAACCGCCGACGATCTCGCGGACGCGCGCGATGCGCTCTTGCGGCGATGTGATCTCCTCGATGTTCACGGTGGCTTCCGCGCCGAACTCGCGCGCGAGCTTGAGCCGCGGCTCTTCCGGCGCACCGACGCAAATCACGCGCCCTGCCCCCATCTCCTTCGCCGCCGCGACCGCCAGAATGCCGATCGGGCCAGAGCCCTGGATCACGACGGTGTCGGCCCAGGTGAAGCCGCCGGCGCGGCTTGCGCGGTTGAAGGCGCGGATGCAGGAGGTCAGCGGCTCCGACAGTGCACCGAGCCGCAGCGACATGTCGTCGGGCAATTTGTAGATCTTGGTGCCGGGTAGCATGTCGAGATCGACATAGACATATTCGGCCCAGCCGCCCCACATATGCGGCGCCTTGTCGAAGCCGAGATAGCGTCCGTAATAGACCGGCGTGAGGCATTTGTTGGCTACTAGCGGATAGTGGATGCAATAATAGCATTTGCCGCACGGCATCAGCGGCGGGATCATCACTTTCGAGCCGACCTTGAGCGGCTTGCTCATGAAGTCTTCGGTGAACTCGTCGCCGCATTCGACGATGACGCCGCCAAGCTCGTGGCCGAGCGTGAACGGCCAGGGCAGCGGCTTCGGCCAATGTCCTTTCAGGATATGCAGATCGGTGCCGCAGACGCCGCATGCGCCGATCTTGATCAGCGCGCCTTTGCGGCCGACCTTCGGCCACGGCACCGTCTTGATGACGGGCTTCGAGCCGGGTCCGGCGTGAGTGCATACGCGGATCTGGTCCATGGCCGTTTCCTCGATGCCGCTTGTTGTGATTGATTGTTGCGGGCTGAGGCGAAGCGTATGTGAGATGCGCGATCGTGCCAAGGTGTGGTTGTATACGTTCGAACGCTGACTGATCACGAGACATGACGAGCCATCGACCACCAGCACTGATCGTATTCGGAGGTCTGCCCGGCACGGGAAAGACGGCGATTTCCCGCAAGCTGGCAACGCGGCTTGCAGCGACCTACCTTCGAATCGACGCTATCGAACAGGGCTTACGGCAAGCAGGCCTCGCAGTCGGGCCAACGGGCTACGCGATCGCAAACGCACTCGCGGCCGAAAATCTCAAGATCGGCCGCCCCGTTGTTGCCGATTGCGTCAACCCGGTATTTGCAAGCCGGGCCGGCTGGCAGCAGACCGCCTTGCAGAGCTCGGCCTGCATCATCGAGATCGAGATGATCTGCACCGACCTGTCCCTGCATCGGCAACGCGTGGAAAGCAGATCCCCCGACGTCAGCGGTCAGGAGCTGCCAGGCTGGGACGAGATCGTGAACCGCGATTATGAGCCGTGGGATCAGGAGCATCTCGTGCTCGATGCAGCCGTCGGCACGGTCGATGATCTCGTCGAACAGGCGAAAGCCTATGTTCGCGGCAAGATCGGCGACTCGGCTTCGTAGTCTCGTAACGGTCGCGATTGCACACAATTTGGGCGTCCTCTCGGTCACCGATATGGCCGTTTGAACCGATTGTGTCTGTTCGTAATCGCCGCGCGAAATCATAACGCGGCATTAACCCTATGCACCTTAGGGTCGTCCTGGACTCCGCCAGGCGGGGGGTCGGGTTGTGAAAATGGCGTTGGCGAACAAAAAATTTCTTCCGGCCGCCGAGGAGCGTCGGCGTTTCCAGCGGGTGAAGGTGCACCTGCTCGGCCGTTACATGCTGCCGGATCGCCGTGAATTCCCCTGCCAGGTCATCAACATGTCGCCGGGGGGCCTTGCGCTGCTCGCGCCCGGCATCGGCAATGTCGGCGACCGCGTGGTCGCCTATCTCGACCATATCGGCCGGGTCGAGGGCAAGATCACAAGGATCATCGACAACGGCTTCGCCATGACGGTGGGCGCAACGCCGCGCAAGCGCGACAAGCTCGCGGCCCAGCTGACGTGGCTTGCCAACCGGGACATCCTCAACCTGCCGGAGGATCGCCGCCACGACCGTATCGTGCCGCGCAACCCGATCGCGGTGCTGACGCTCGAGGACGGCACCAAGATGACCTGCCGCATCATCGACCTGTCGCTGTCAGGCGCGGCGATCGCCGCGGAGAACCGCCCACCGCTGAAATCGATCGTCCTGCTCGGCCGGGTCCAGGGCCGCGTGGTCCGAAACCTCGAAGACGGCTTCGCGCTGGAGTTTCTGCACGAGCAGCCGATCGAGACTCTCGAAGAGAGCGTTACCGCGCGGTAAAGCGAAAGCGCGCCGGAATCCCCGATAGTCCAGCCTCAAAGGCGGCCTCCGCGATGCGGACACCGCCTTTCTTGCATCTGGCTGCAGCCTTGCGCGGGTTAACGCGCGACCTTCCCGGGGCAGAAACAGCAGTTCCGCCAGCGTCCCCGCGTTAATCCCTACAATTTGAATCAATTGCAGTTGTCTCAAATTTTATTCGAATTCGATTCAAGTATAGATCGAATTCGCGGAGCCTTTTACTTGCATTCGTCTCGAGTTGACTTGGCTGACTTAGCGGCAACTCAAAAGCTCCATGCGCAATGTGGTCCCAACAAGAAACGGGGGCCGCAATGTTTGATTTCAGGGGACAGGGGAAGGCATTGGCACTGGCTGCCATGCTCTTCGGGGTTGGCGCGGCAGCGCAGGCCGGTGAAGGCCGCCTGCTCTACGCGAGCCTCGGCGACACCACGCGTGCGCCGATCGGCTGGGTCGAATTTTGTGCCGAGAATGCCGCCCAGTGCCAGGGCGGACCGACGCAGCCGCGCGACATCGTGATGTCGCAGACCGCGTGGCGCGACCTCGTCAAGGTCAATCGCTGGGTCAACGAGACCGTCAAGCCTTTGACCGACCAAGACCACTGGGGCGTGATCGAAAAATGGTCGCTGCCGACAGACGGTTACGGCGACTGTGAAGACTACGTGCTGTTGAAGCGCAAGATGCTGATGGACGCCGGCTGGCCACGCGAGGCCCTGCTCATCACCGTCGTGCGCGACAAGAAGGGCGAAGGGCACGCGGTGCTGACGGTGAAGACCGACAAGGGCGAGTTCGTTCTCGACAATCAGAACGAGAACGTCGTTGCCTGGACGGAGACCGGCTACCGCTTCGTCAAACGCCAGTCGCAGAGCGATCCCAATGTCTGGGTGTCGCTCGGCGATACCAAGCCGGCGGTCTCCACCGCCAGCGCAAGAGATCAGTAGTTACGAGAGGACGAGTTACGCGACCCGGTCACATCCCCACCCCTCCCCGTCCCAGACCGGTTCGCGCGCGCCCAGCCATCCCCCAATGGCTGGGCGCAACTTTTTTTGCGAGTGCCCTACGCGCCGAGCACATCCGCAAGCCGCAGCTCGTCGGCGGCGGGATCTTTCAGGAACAGCTCGGCTTCGATCTCGTTCAGATGCGACAGCATCTGCGCGCGCGCGGCCTCCCTGTCGCGTTTGCGGATCGCGGTGACGATCTCGGCATGATGATCGGTGCCGCAGGCCGGCGTGTCGTGACGGCGATAGAGCAGGATGATCAGCGACGAGCGCGCGATCAGTTCTTTCAGGAAGCCGAGATAGATGCTGTGGCCGCTCATCTCGGCGACGAGCTTGTGAAATTCGCCGGAGAGCCGGACCGAGGCGCGCGCATCGCCCCGCAACTCGGCCTCGCGCTCTTCAGTGAGATGCTGCTGAAGCCGTTCGATCCAGGCCGGCGAGACGGCATCGACGGCGTGATCGACGATGCTGGGCTCGATCAGGCGGCGCGCCTCGAAGACCTCGCGGGCGTCCGCCGGTGTCGGGCGCGCGACGAAGGCGCCGCGATTCTTCTCGATGTTGACGATGCCCTCATGCGCAAGCTGTTGTAGCGCGGTGCGGACCAGCGTGCGGCTCGCGCCGTAGATCTCGCCGATCTCGTCCTCACCGAGCTTGGTGCCCGGCAGCAGGCGGTGCTCGAGGATCGCCGCGGTGACGCCCTCCCTGATCCGGCTGACGCGATCGCTCACGTCGGGCGCATCGGATTTCGGGCGGGATTTGGCGGCCATCGGTTCGAAGGTTGAGTTTGAGGGCGATCGGCGGCGGTCAGTCTCGAATGGTAATCGACGAGCTGTATCCAATCACAGGCGAAACTTTATACAATCTACGCCCATTTCGTGTGCAGACCCCTGCCCTCCGCTGCTCCGCACAATCGCGCCGGATGATCTAACGACCTGACTCCATTGCACAGTTTTTGAATTCGCCGATTTTGGCGTTGTTGGCACGGACCTTGCGGAGAGAAGCGCAGCATCGCCCTCCCAGCGGACACGCCATGGCCACTCCCGCCGCTCTCGAACTGGTCGCCGTCACCAAGCGCTATGACACGACGCTGGCGGTCGACACCGTCAACCTGAAGATCCCCGCTGGCACTTATTGCTGCCTGCTCGGTCCGTCCGGCTGCGGCAAGACCTCGACGTTGCGCATGATCGCCGGCCATGAGGCGGTCAGCGCGGGCGACATCATCCTCGGCGCGCAGAACGTCACTGACCTCGAGCCCGCCAAGCGCGGCACGGCGATGATGTTTCAGTCCTATGCGTTGTTTCCGCACCTCTCTGTGCTCGACAACGTGGCGTTTGCCTTGAAAATGCGCGGCATCGACAAGCCGACGCGCCACAAGCGTGCCGGCGAGCTGCTCGAGCTCGTCGCGATGAGCCCCTATGCCGGCCGCCTGCCGGCCCAGCTCTCCGGTGGCCAGCAGCAGCGCGTCGCGCTCGCCCGCGCATTGATCACCGAGCCGCAGATCCTCTTGCTCGACGAGCCGCTCTCCGCGCTCGATCCGTTCCTGCGGGTGAAGATGCGCGGCGAGCTGAAACGGCTGCAGCGCGAGCTCGGCATCAGCTTCATCCAGGTCACCCACGGCCAGGAAGAGGCGATGGCGCTCGCCGACCACATCGTGGTGATGAACCACGGCAGGATCGAGCAGCAGGGCACGGCCCGCGACATCTTCCACCATCCCCGCACCGAATTCGTGGCGCGCTTCATCGGCGGCCACAACGTGCTCAGCGACGCCGGCAACCTCATCGCCGTGCGCGCCGATCAGCTCGGCATCGTGCCGTTCACTGACGGCGCGTTCGGCGCGCCGGCGCTGCTGACCCAGACCGAGTACCAGGGCTCCTACATCGCCGTCTCGCTCACGCTCGACGACGGCACCGCCCTGTTCTCCCACGTTCCCGAAACCACCTTCGACGTCCATCCGTTCCGGCCGGGCGACCGCGTGCTGGCCACCTGGGATCCCACCAAGGCGCAACGTCTGCAATAGCGCCGTCATCATAGAAAATGCGCAACACAGAGGAGTGACTGGAATGACCGAGACCACCAAGAAGACCGGCGTCAGCCGCCGTACGCTACTCAAGGGCACCGCGGGTCTCGCCGGCCTTGCCGCCGGCTCCGGCGCCATCACCGGCTTCCCCTATGTGATGTCGGCCGAGCCGAAGGTGCTGCGCTATCTCGGCACGGCCGTGAACGAAGGCGACGACATCTCGAAGCAGTGCCTGAAGGACACCGGCATCAAGATCGAATACATCACCGCGACCACCGACGACGTCACCAAGCGCGTGATGACGCAGCCGAACTCCTTCGACGTGCTGGACACCGAATATTTCTCGCTGAAGAAGCTGGTGCCGTCGGGCAACATCCTTGCCCTCGACGCCAAGAAGATCAAGGAATTCGACAACATCACCCCCGTCTTCACCAAGGGCGAGACGCCCGGCGGCAAGAAGATCGGCGGCCAGGGCACCGCGCCCTGGAAGGTGCTCTATCTCGAAGGCAAGGACTCCAAGACCTTCTCCAAGACGGCGACCGAGTTCGTTACGCTGATCCCGACCGTCTACAATGCCGACACGCTCGGCATCCGTCCTGATCTTATCAAGCGCCCGATCAACTCGTGGTCCGAGCTGCTCAATCCCGAGTTCAAGGGCAAGGCCTCGATCCTCAACATCCCCTCGATCGGCATCATGGATGCCGCGATGGTCGTGGAAGCCACCGGCAAACACAAATATGCCGACAAGGGCAACATGACCAAGGAAGAGATCGATCTCACCATGAAGGTGATGACCGAGGCGAAGAAGGCCGGCCAGTTCCGCGCGTTCTGGAAGGATTTCAACGAGAGCGTCAACCTGATGGCCTCGGGTGAAACCGTCATTCAGTCGATGTGGTCCCCGGCCGTCACGAAGGTCCGCTCGATGGGCATCGCCTGCACCTTCCAGCCGCTGAAGGAAGGCTATCGCTCCTGGGCGTCCGGCTTCTGCGTCTCCAAGGGCGTATCTGGTCCGAAGCTCGACTGGGCCTATGAGTTCGTGAACTGGTTCCTGTCAGGCTATGCCGGCGCCTATCTCAACCGCCAGGGCTACTACTCGGCCGTGCTCTCGACCGCGAAGGCGAACATGGAGCCCTACGAGTGGGCCTACTGGATGGAAGGCAAGCCCGCCGAGAAGGACATTAAGGCGCCCGACGGCTCGCTGCTGGAGAAGGCCGGCGCGGTTCGTGACGGCGGCTCCTACGAGGATCGCATGGGCGCGGTCGCGTGCTGGAATGCCGTGATGGACGAGAACGACTACATGGTCCGCAAGTGGAACGAGTTCATCGCCGCGTGATGGATACGTCGGAAGACATCCTGCAGCAGGTATCCCCGGATCTCGTCCGGGGATCGGACACGGCGCGCCCTGCGAAAGCGGCGCGCCTGTCGCCCTCCTTCGTCTCCTGGCTCCAGGCCGGGCCGATGATGCTGGTGTTTCTCGCCTTCTTTCTCATTCCGCTCGTCTTCGTCGTCATCGTCTCGTTCTGGGACTACAATGAATATCAATTGCTGCCGGCCTTCTCGGGTCGCGGCTACACCGACACGTTCGAGGGCTGCATCGCGCAGTTCCCCGATCTCTGCACCATCGCCAAGACCTATCTGAAGACGCTCAAGCTGTGCTTCCTGGTCTGGGCCATCACGCTCTTCATCGGCTTCTGGGTCGCCTATTTCCTCGCCTTCCACGTCAAGTCGAAGACCTGGCAGATGGGACTATCGCTGCTCTGCACGATCCCGTTCTGGACCTCCAACGTCATTCGCATGATCGCCTGGATCCCGCTGCTCGGCCGCAACGGCCTCGTCAACTCCGGCCTGATCAAGACGGGACTGATCAACCAGCCGGTGGAATGGCTGCTGTTCTCCGAATTCTCCGTGGTGCTGGCGCTGGTGCACCTCTTCACCTTCTTCATGGTGGTGCCGATATTCAATTCGATGATCCGCATCGACAAATCGCTGATCGAGGCGGCCTATGACGCCGGCGCCACCGGTCTTCAGACACTGATCAACGTCATTATTCCCCTCGCCAAGCCGGGCATCGTGATCGGCTCGATCTTCGTCATCACCATCGTGATGGGCGATTTCATCACCATCGGCGTGATGGGCGGCCAGCAGATCGCCGCCGCCGGCAAGATCATCGAGACGCGGGTGAACGCGCTGCAATTCCCGGCCGCGGCCGCCAATGCCGTGATCCTGCTGGTCATCACCTTCCTGATCATCACCATGATGTCGCGCATCGTCGACATCAAGAAGGAGCTGTAGGCGATGAAGGAAGGACGCCCGCGCAGCTTCTACGTTCTCGCGATCTTCTTTGCGGCCTATGTGCTGTTTCTCTACGGCCCGATGATCGCGATCTACGTGCTGTCGTTCCAGGGGCCGCAAGGCGGCCTCACCTTCCCGATGAACGGCGTGTCGACCTACTGGCTGACAAAGCTGTTCCAGGGCACCGGCATCATCGATCTCGGCGCCTCCTTCCGCCGCTCGCTGCTGCTCGGCGTGATCGTGATGGCCGTCACCGTCGTGCTGTCGGTTGCCGCCGGCATGGCGTTCCGCAGGAAGTTCAAGGCGCAGAGCATCCTGTTCTACTCGGCGATTGCGAGCCTGATCGTGCCCTCGATCATCACCTCGCTTGGCATCTCCCTTGAATTCCGCATCATCGACGATCTGATCAAGGCGCATTGGAACGAGAACTTCGAGACGTCGATGGGCCTGCTCACTTCCGGGCTCGGCGCGCATCTGACCTGGACGCTGCCGTTCGGTCTCCTGATCATGTTTGCGATCTTCAACCGCTTCGATCCCCGGCTCGAGGAAGCCGCGCGCGATCTCGGTGCGACGCCGTGGCAGGCCTTCCGTCATGTCGTGCTGCCGATCATCCTGCCCTCGGTGATCGGGATCGGCCTGTTCGGCTTCACGCTGTCATGGGATGAACTGGCGCGCTCCAGCCAGGCGATCGGCGCGGTGAATACATTGCCGCTCGATCTCCAGGGCCTCACCACGACGGTGACCAATCCGGACATCTATGCGCTCGGCACCATCATCTCCGCGGTCTCTTTCGCAGTGATCACGCTTGCGCTCGGCACCATCCACCTGCTCAACAAGCGGCAGGCGGCCAAGGGTTCGGACGCTGGCAAAGGGCTGGTCTGACCGAGATGCGGCTTCACGTCGTCAATCCCAACACCACCGCCTCGATGACGGTAAAGATCGCCGCGGCCGCCCGTGCAATCGCGCTGCCGGACACGGTGATCGACCCACGCGAACCGACAATGGGGCCGGTTTCGATCGAAGGATTTTACGACGAGGCCTTCGCCGTTCCCGGCATGCTCGGCTGTATCCGCGAGGCCGACCGCGACGGTGCCGACGCGCATATCATCGCCTGCTTCGACGACACCGGCCTCGATGCCGCGCGCGCCGCGGCGAAAGCGCCCGTCATCGGCATCGGCGAAGCCGGCTTCCATGCGGCGAGCCTGATTGCGGCGCGCTTTGCCGTGGTGACGACGCTCAGTGTCTCCATCGTGCCGATCGAGCACAATCTGAAGAAATACGGCCTGGCCGAGCGCTGCGTCCGCGTCCGCGCCGCCGACGTCCCGGTGCTCGCGCTCGAGGAGCGCAACACCGAGGCGCTCGCAAAGATCTCCGCGGAGATCACGGCCGCGATCAGAGACGATCGCGCCGAGGCCGTCGTGCTCGGCTGTGCCGGCATGGCCGACCTCGCCGCTGAGCTGGCCGCCACCCATGGCCTGCCGGTGGTCGACGGCGTCGCGGCGGCCATCACGCTGGCCGAAGGGCTGGTCCGGCTCGGCCTGAAGACGTCCCGGCTCGGCCCCTACGCGGCGCCGCGCTCGAAGCCCTATTCCGGTCCGCTCGCAAGCTTTCAGCCCTGAGCCCGTCCAGCCTGGGCCGTCAGCGAAGCCCGTATTTCTACGGGTATCGCCGGATCTCGATGCCCGGCTGATGCCCCTTTTCTTGGCCGTCAGCCTCTTTTTGGTCCCATTTGTTGCCGAACTGTAGCGCTTTCGGGACGTCCCGGCCGCCTCGTACTGCGCTCTAGTGCTGCCGCTCTTCGCCACTCACCAAGATTCAATTTGGATTTTGTCAGCGATGATCGATCTCGCAGAGGACACATCGTCCAATTCCCTCCTTCGTCTCGGTGCCCAGCCGATCGCGCTGACGGCGGCGGCGCTGCTGCTGCTGATTGCCGGGGTCACCTCGATCGCGATCTGGCGCGCCTATACCGGCGCCACGCCGGAGACCGACCGGGTTGTGGTGTCGCGGCAGCTTCAGGCGCGGGCCGCACAGGCCTCCGAGCAGCTCGTCGAGAAGACCAAGGGGCTGGAGGCGACCCAGCAGGAATCGATCGACCAGCTCCAGGTCGTGCAGGATCAGCTTTTGACCATGAAGAAGCTGCTCGCCTCGCAGCAGGCCGACACCAAGCGCCTGTCGGAGCAGGTCGCCAATCTGAACGAATCCATCGACGGGTTGCGGCAGTCTTTTGCCAGCGTCCGGGCTAACGAGGCCGACACGCCCTCGGTTACTCCGAGGAAACCCGCGCGCCACCGGCACGCCAGCGCCGCCAAACGCTCTCGGGGCTGATTAGATCCCGCGTCATACCCTTTTATTTTCGTCACTTGTGAAATGGATCACATTCGTCCGTGTGATTCCGCGCGATGTTCGCGCATACCGGATGGCGTGAGCCGATTTCAATGTCCGGGGCTGGCAAGGTCGTTGACGGTATACTGCGTCAACGGCCTTGTTTTTTGGCCCCGCGGTATTCGGGTGCCTCAGCCGGGCACCCGCGCCAGTCGCAGCCCCTATTCGCAGACCTGAACGCGGCGAACGCGCCAGCCCCATTGCGTCATCACGCGCTGCCGCGCGGGGTAGCACTGCGCGCCGTAATCCTCATAGCCGAGGCCGTAATAATAGGGAGCGCCGTAGTAAGGATAGCCATAGCCATACGGGCCGTAATAACCGGCGCCTGCGATACCGGCGCCGATTGCGACGCCCGGCCAGAAACCACCCCGCGCCTGCGCCGCCTGGGGCGCTGCGAGACCGACTGCCGCGACGGCCAATGCAGCCATCACCTTCTTGCGTAACATCACTCATCCCCCGCGTGGAAACGCTCCAAGCTTCAAAACGAGGCCAAGCTAATGTCACTCGCGCCTTGATGATAGGCGGACGGGCTCACTTCCACGCGAGCCTCAGCAGCCGCGACAGATGCTCTTCATCTTCTTGTCGAGCAACCGATTCTCGGCGCTCACCGTCGCATCAGCGTCGGGATTGGTACCGGAGGCTGCGCCGGTGGTGACGCCGGGCGCCGTGTTGGCGCCGGAGGATTGCGCCGTGCCAAGGCTGTTGGTGCCGGGTGGCGGCGCCGGTGCATTGGTAACGCCGCCAGTTGATCCGCTCGACCCGCCGGCGCCTTGCGCGAAGGACATCGCCGGCATCGCGGCAAGGCCGAAGACGACGATCAACGTCCTGATCGAAGCGCTTGCGGACAATTTGCTCATCGGAAATTCTCCTCGCTCCATCAACGGTTGCAGCAAAGACAGGTTCCGGAACAAATCCCCTCACATCAGCTTGAAACAGAAAGGCAAGCACGATCATGCGCAAACTGATCGCGTTCGACGAGGATACGTTCGACAAGCTGAAGCAATTGGGGCGCGACCGGATGGCGACGTTTCAAGAGCTCGCAGATGAGGCCTTCGCCGACCTTCTGAAGAAGCACGGCATTCCCATCGACCTCAGGGACGCCTTGCGCAAGAGCGCGCGGCTTGACGACATGACGGACAAGGCTGCGGCGCGCTCCAGAACCAGAAAGGCAAGATCACGATGATGGATCGCGATCCCTTCGCAGAGGGCGAACGCGCGGCGCGCGAGAACATTCCGGCTGAAGCCAATCCTTACTCAGACGGCAGTGACGAGCACGCCCTGTGGGCAGCTGGCCACGAGAAAGTCGCGGGCGCGATCGACGAGCGCGAATCCGAGGGAAACTGACGCTCCCCCGCCTGGCCCGCGCCAGCCGCTACGCGGCGGCGCCGATCTCCTTGTCCTTGCCGAGATCCTGGACCATGGTCACGAAGATATGCGAGTCCTCTCCGGTTCCGCCGATTTGGAGGCGCCGCCATGACACCCGGCGCAGACCGCGGATCGGGTTGTTGATCGTATCCGTAATCGGCTCGAGTTGCTGCTGCTGGGCTAGCAGCTGCTTGTCGCGCTGCTCGATCAGATCGGCGGTTTCCGTGGAAAACAGCTCACGCGCTGTCTTGCCGACGATGTCGCCGCGCGACATGCCAATCTGCTTTTCGGCAGCCTTGTTGATGAACAGATAGCGCAAATTGCGCGCATCCTTGGCGATGATGCCTTCGGTCACGTTCTCGATGATGGTGGCGAGGAAGCGCTCCATCCGCTCCAGCATGCGCTCGCGCTGACGTTGTTCGGTCACGTCCTCCTGCACCGATACCCAGCCGCCGCCGTCCATTGGCCTTTCGTAGATCTTGATGGTGCGGCCGTCATTCAAGTTGATCTCATAGGCCGTCGGCTCACGCTTGGCGATGCGTTCGAGAACAGCCCCAACATATTTCGTGGCGTCGCCGCTGAACAATCCGCTCTTGACCCGGTGCTGGAGGATCTCCTCGAGCGTCGAGCCCGCCTGGATCGTCTCGGGCAGATTGTAGATCTTGCGGTAATTGGCGTTCATGGCGACCACCTCGGCCTTGCCGTCGAGCATGATCAGGCCCTGCGGCATGCTGTTGATCGCGGCCGAGAGCTGCCACTTCTTGGCCTGGTATTTGTCGTTGAACTTGTCGCGCTCGGTCATCGCCGCATCGCGCGCCTGCGCAGTGCCGAGCTCGAGCTCTTCGAGCTCGAAGATGCGCGCTATGGCGTCACGGAAGTTCTGGACGGCGCGTGCAAGACGCCCGATCTCGTCATGGCGGCTCAGATGCGGCACCTCGCTCTTGACGTCGCCTTGCGCGATCCGGTCGGTCGCCTGCGTGATGTCGGCCAGCGCGCCGACCACCGAGCCGCGCATCACGACGACGTTCAGCCCCGCCAGAAGCAGAGCCGCCAGGCCGAGCATGAACAGATACGCGGCGGCGTAGCGGTTCTCGTCGGCGAGTTCATCCGCCCGGCGGGCGCGCTCGCCATAAATGCGTTCGAGTGCCTCGAGGTCGCTGTTGAGCTTGCTGCGCAGGGTTCGGTTGGCATCATTGTCGCCCCACTCGCGGGCTGCGGCGGGACTGATCTCGAGTCCGCGCCGCACCAGCTCCTGGCGGAAATCAATGAACTGAGCGATGCGCTGCTGGAAAGTGGAGAATAGTTCGGCCTCGTCGCCATCGACGGTCCGCTCCATGCTCTTCACGGTCTCCGCAAGCTCGCTGTTGCGTCGCACCAGTGCGTCGGCGAACGGTTTCGCCGCACCACGATCGGCGGACATGTAGATGCCGCGCGATTCCATCACAATGGCGTAGATCAGCGCGTTGATGCGGCCGATGCCGATCTCGGCCTCTGCGGAGGTCACATGCATGTGGCGATAGGTCGTCTGCAATCGTACCGTCTGGATCGACATCACGAGCAGGAAGATGGTGACGATCGCGAGGAAGCCCGCGATGCTGTACACCTTCTCCGCAACGCTCAGAGTGTCGACGCCGCGCGCAAACCGGACAAATTTCTTTAAAAACCTGGTTCCGGAAGCGAGGCCGGTTCCCACTGCAGCGTCCATGGCGCCGCTCCCACTGGTTGAAACGGTCCACGATAGCCACAATTGCGCTAGCGGAGGATTAAAGTACCATCCGGTATTCTTACGGTATGGAACCCGCGTGCTGCGTCGAGGACGTCAGCCGATCCGCTTCAGGCCCTTCTTGAAGCGCGGGCCGTTGGCGACATAGAACTTCGCGGCGCTTCCCATCCTCTGGACCTGGGCATCGTCGAGAGTGCGGATCACTCGTGCGGGCGAGCCGATGATCAGCGAGCGTTCGGGAAACTCCTTGCCCTCGGTGATGACCGAGCCGGCGCCGACGATGCTGTTGCGTCCGATCTTCGCACCGTTCATCACGATCGAGCCCATGCCGATCAGCGCACCCTCCTCGATGGTGCAGCCGTGCAGGATGACGTTGTGGCCGACGGTGCAATTCTTTCCGATCACGAGCGGGAAACCGAGATCGGTATGGCAGGTCGAGCCGTCCTGCACGTTGGCGCCCTCGCCGATCTCGATCCACTCATTGTCGCCGCGCAGCACTGCGCCGAACCAGACGCTGGCGCCCGGCTTCAGGCGCACGCGGCCGATCACGGTCGCAGTCTCCGCAATGAAGTAATTGCCGTCAGCGGGAAGATCGGGCGCCTGCCCGTCGAGCTCGTAGATCGCCATAGAGGTCTCCTGTCGCCCTAAGCCATAGCGAAACGACGGCGCGGAGGCAAAGGGCCGCCCGCGCAGCCCGGCAAGGCGTCAGCCCAGCACGCCGGTCGCGCGCAGCGTCATCAGGAAGAAGGTGCCGCTCATCATGCTCCAGAAGCCGGCAATGATGGTCGCCATCATCACGAACTCCACGCGGCGGCTTTCCAGCCGCATGCCCCGCAGCGTGTTGCGCATGATGATGAAGGGGGCCGCAAACACCAGGAACGGCACCGCCGCAAACGTCCTGGGGGCCACGCCCTCCTGCAACAGGCCGAATCCGGCCGGCCTCTGCGACAGCGCCTGGTAGCCATTGGCGAGGGCGCCCGCGAGCGCAAAACCGATGCAGATCGAGAAGAGAGTATTGAGAGCTTCGGGTGTCATCGGAACGGTCCGCCCATACGCAACACGAGTGGCTTCCTGTGACAAATAGTGCCGGTTAACGCTACATTATCCTTAAGCGAAGGTTAACGGCGCCGCCCGCTCCGCGCAGGGCCCCCTCCCGTTCCCAGCAGCCGGGAACCTTCCGCGAAATCGCCGCCGCGTGGCATATTCGCCGGTGATTCGTCGGCCACCGGCCGACTTCCGGTCCATTTGCGCGACGTCATGACGGTGTTTTCGGCAATCTCCCCTCGACCTTCCAGGACAAGCGCAAGGTCGCGCGCCCGGGCGCATCTCATCCCGCTCGCCCTCACCGGCGTGTTCGCGGCGAGCGCGATCGCGCTGGTTGCCTATCTGCTGTGGCCGACCTGGAGCACGGGCGGCGCGGAGGCGCCGGACAAGCTGCCGGTGAGCGTCGGCGGCACGCTGTTCAACCTGCCGATCTCCGCGATCCGGATGAAGATCCAGCGGCACTCCGGGCCGCAGGAGCGCATCGATCTCGATTTCCTCTATCCGTCGCTGCAAGCACCGAATGGACCGCGGCACGTGACCGCCGACACCGTCGACACGGCCATGCAGCCGATCGACCGCATCTTCCTGTCGATCGCGGCGCATCACGATGCGCTCTCGCCGGAGCAGCGAACGACGACGATCTATCCGCGCTATCTCGAGCTGTCAGCCACGACCACGGAGGACGGACTGACGATGCGCCCGTTCCGCAGCGACACGCCCTATGGCAGCGAGGATCTGTATTCCGCAAGCTCGCCTGTGCTGACGGCGCGCTGCACGCGCGATGCATCGACGCCCGGCATGTGCCTGTCCGAGCGCCGCGTCGGCGCCGCCGACCTCACCTTCCGCTTTCCACGCAGCTGGCTGTCGCAATGGCGCGACGTCGCGGAGGCGATGGACAAGCTGACGGCGCAGCTGCGCGGGCCGAAGGGCTGAGCCCGGCCGCGACAAAAACTCGAAAACAACCCCATGCACAGTAGCCGGGCGACTGGCAGCTCCTGCATTTTCGCAACTTCGTCTTTTTCGAATTTTGCTTGACCCGTCGAGGCTGGGCAAGAATTGGTCGTTGGCGCCCTCAGGCCGGAGCGAACCGGCCGATTGCTAGCCGTGGCTGTATATTGGCCCAGAAGGCCCCTAGAGCAACCTGGATGCCCTTCAGCAGGGCTGCGAGGGTGGATCGGCAAGGAGCGAGCGTCTTTGCCAGCGCAGCCAGAAACGCGTCGAACCCAAGGATGTTGAGCACGCGTGTGAAGTTGTAGCAGAGCGCCATCAGGCTCCACTCGCCGCGGACCTTGTCGAAACCGCGGACCAGGAAATGACGGTAGCCGGCACGGCATTTGAGCGTGCCAAACGGATGCTCGACAATCCCCGAACGACGGCGCATCAGCTCGCCTGCGCCCTGCATCCGCGCGCGGTGACGTTCAAGAACGTCTTCATGCTCCCAGCGACCGATCGTCCGGTTGGTCGCGTTCGACGCGAGGCAACAGACCTTGAGTGGGCAGGTCTTGCAGGTCGCTCCGCGCGCCGCGTAGCGGATCTCGATGCGGCCACTGGTGTTCTTCTGCCTGCTCTTCATCGGATGTAGCTGATGGCCGGCGGGACAACGGTAGGTGTCGGATGCGCCATCATAGTTGAAGTCCTTGAGGGCGAAGCGGCCTTGCTTCTCGAGCCGGGCGTTGCCCTCCGGCACCGGAACATAGGCCGTGATGCCATCGTCCTCACAGGCCTTCAGTTCGCGACTGCTGTAATAGCCCTCATCTGCCAGCGCCTGCAGGGCCTTGACCTCAAGGGACTCCTTTGCCGCTACGGCCAGTGCATGTAGCTGGCCGACATCGCTGCTGTCGTTCACCACCTCGCTGGCGACAATGAGCTTGTGCTTGTCGTCGACTGCGGTCTGCACATTGTAGCCTGCAACCCCTTGGCCGCTCTTGACCAGAAGCCGGGCATCCGGATCTGTCAGGGACAGCTGCGTCTGGTCATTCTCTTCCAACCGAACAAGATCGGCTTGGGCGCGCGAGCGCTTTGTCATCAGCGCCGCAACCTTCTCGCCGATGTCGCCACCATCTCCGTCGCCGCCATCAGCCCCATCCTTGCCCGGCTTCTTGGCTTCCGCGGCATCATTGTCCTCAAGAGACTTGCCGTAAGCCTCGATCTCCTGGTCCAGCTTTGCGATCTGATCGGCAAGCCTCTTGCGCGTAAAGATGCTGGCCTTGCTGGCGTTGCCATGGAAGAACGAGCCGTCAATCGCAACAACGCTGCCGCCGACAAGACCGAGCTCGCGCATCAGCAGCACGAAGCTGCGGTTGGCCGCCTTCAGAGCCGCCCAGTTCTCTTTGCGGAAGTTGCCGATCGTCCGATAACCCGGCTTCAGATTCTTCAGAAGCCAGATTAGTTCCAGATTGCGGCAGGCCTCCCGCTCTAACCGACGCGACGACCTGATTTGGTTGATGTAGCCGTAAAGGTAGAGCTTCAGCAGATCGGCCGGATCGTACGGCGGCTGGCCGGCCCCTTCAGCCTTGCGGCCCGCATGGCGAAAGCCGAGTTTGGCAAGGTCGAGGACATGAACGAAGCTCTCGATCGCCCGGACCGGATTGTCCGGCCCGACATAGTCCTCAATCCGAGCGGGAAGCAGACTGGGTTGCTCCCGGCTCTCTCCGGTCTTGAATGTGCGATTCGCCATAAGACGAATCCTACATCAACTCCTGAGATCCAACGTTCTTGCCCAGCCTCGTCGGGCAAAACAGGGGCATCGTGTCATCATCGGAAAATTCGAATGATGCAAAGCCGGGCTCAAAGTCAGGGTGATCGATGTGAGCGACGCGACGGCAAATCTTCCGCCCGGGGCTCGATTGCTCGGCCGCGAATGGCTTGGCTTTGACGAGAGCGGGCAAGCGCTGATCCGCTTTCAGGCCCAGGTCGCATTCACCAACAGGCATGGGACCATTCAGGGCGGATTCCTGGCGGCGATGCTGGACTCCGCAACCGGGATTTGCGCCCTCGCAAAGCTCTCGCCTGGCCTGATCGTGGTCACGAGGAGTCTCGACACGCGCTTCCTGAAACCTGCAGCAGTGGGAATTATCACTGCGCGGGCGCGAGTGATTGAACGGACGGAGCGCGACATGGTCGTGCAGGCCGAGCTGATCGACGCCGCGGGCATCACTGTCGCAGACGCCGTCGCGCGGCTACGGATTCTCGCGAAGGCATAGGACGCCGCAGCGAACAGCACAGACGCTTTTCTTCATCGCAGTCGTCGGCAGATCCAGCCTTCCGGATTTCGCCCTTAAGATTGTGGATCTTCGCTTGCCAGGGCGCGAAGGTCGTCTAGGAGCGCGGCCTCTATCTCGCGGATATGCGCCGCCGTCGGCCCGGTCGAGAAGTCCTTGGCGAGTTGGCGGCAGCGTTCAAGGCGTTCTTCCAATATTCGCTTGTCCCGGTCCCGGCTATTGATATCGACGAAAGCCGCGTCTCCAGTCCTCGTTTGTCGCCTGTTCAACATCCGGTCCTCTTATCGCGCGCCGGCGCATATTCAGTCGATGAGAATGCAGCACTTCAAATCAGCAGATCATGAGTCGCAGATACAATGAGATGATGCGGAGCGGCGCTGTTGCCATGGTTGGCGGCGTGCGCGTCCGGTACGTCCGAGACTGTATTGACGATCATCCCGAGGACCTCGACCTGGCCGGGCGGGACGTGCGAATCGACCAGATCATTGAGCTGTTCAGGCCCAACGACCGCGACGACAGCGGGAGGAGTTGCCACGCTATCGAAACGGAACACCAATCCTTGATCTGCTGCGATGGCCTCGGGCGCAGCATTAGCCGGCTGTGCGGCTTCTTCCGCGGTTGCAGGAGATTGCACGGCGTGCTGCGCGTCGCCGGGTCCGGCCTGATCTGCCGTCGCCACAACCGTTGATGCATCCGCGGCGTGCGAAGCTGGATCGGGATGCCCGTTGTCATTGCCGACGCCGTTAGCCGGTGTGGGGTCAGCTTCGGCCAATTCGGTGGCGGTCGTCTTTGTAGGACCTGGCTCCGCAGCGTCCTGCGAGTTACCTCCGGCGCTCCCGCCCGTTGCGTTGTTCGGCTCGACGAGCCCGGCATCCGGTGTGTTTGCAGGGGTCGACTGCGCATCGTGCCCGGAGTTGCCGTGATCGCCCTGATCCGCCGCCGTCACTCCCGCTGACGCAGCCGCAGCGTCCGATGCCGGATCGGGATGCCCGTTGTCATTGCCGACGCCGTTGCCCGGCGCGAGGTCAGCTTCGGCCAATTCGGTAGCTGTCGCCTTTGCAGGACCAGGCTCCACAGCGTCCTGCGAGTTACCTCCGGCGTTTCCGCCCGTTGTGTCGCTCGGTCCGACGAGCCCGGCTTCCGGTGTATTTGTAGAGGTCGACTGTGCATCGTGCCCGGAGGTGCCGTGATCGCCCTGATCCGCCGCCGTCACTCCCGCTGACGCAGCCGCAGCGTCCGATGCCGGATCGGGATGCCCGTTATCATTGCCGCCGCCGTTAGCCGGTGTGGGGTCCGCTTCGGCCAATTCGGTGGCCGCCTTTGCAGAACCTGGCTCCGCAGCGTGCTGCGAGTTACCTCCGGCGTTCCCGTCCGTTGCGTTGTTCGGCTCGACGAGCCCGGCCTCCGGTGGGTTTGCAGAGGTCGACTGTGCATCGTGCCCGGAGTTGCCGTGTTCGCCTCGATCTGATGTCGCCGACGCCGACACGTCCGCGGCGTGCGGAGCTGGATCAGGATGCCCGTTGTCATTGCCGACGCCGTTGCCTGGCGCGAGGTCAGCTTCGGCCAATTCGGTGGCCGCCTTTGCAGGCCCTGGCTCCGCAGCGTGCTGCGAGTTACCTCCGGCGTTTCCGCCCGTTGCGTCGCTCGGTCCGACGAGCCCGGCTTCCGGTGTATTTGTGGAGGTTGACTGTGCACGGTGCCCGGAGTTGCCATGCTCGCCCTGATCCGCCGCCGCCACTCCCGCTGGCGCAGCCGCAGCGTCCGATGCCGGATCGGGATGCCCATTTCCACTGCCGTTGCCCGGACCAACTTCAACCAACTCCGTGGCTGCGGCCTTCGCGGATCCTGGCTCCGACGCGTGCTGCGAATTGCCGTGGCTCGCGCTGACGACCGGACCAGCGTCCGGCGCGACACTCTCGGCCGCTTGCGCTGCGCTTACAGAGTTCGAGTGAGCCGAGTTGCCCTGCTCCTTGTCCTGTGCTTCGGCCGCCTTCGCGGACCCCGGCTCCGACGCGTGCTGCGAATTGCCGTGGCTCGCGCTGTCGACCGGGGCAGCGTCCGGCGCGACATTCTCGGCCGCTTGCGCTGCGCTTGCAGAGTTCGAATGAGCCGAGTTGCCGTGCTCCTTGTCCTGTGCTTCTGCCGCCTTCGCGGATCCCGGCTCCGACTCGTGCTGCGAGTTGCCCTGGCTCGCGCTGTCGGCCGTTGCGCCGTCAGACGCGACACTGTCGGCTGCTTCCTCTGCGTTGGCAGATTTTCCGTGCCCGGAATTGCCGCGATCCATGCCGTCTGCTTCTGAAGCCGCGGCGCGATGCTCGGAACTATCGCCCGGCGCCGAATTAACCGCCTCCGTGGCTGGTGCGACGCTCGGTTGGACGATCTCGTTCTGCGCGGTCGGCGAAACGCCGGTGTCCGCATCGATCGGTTCGCTCTTCAATGCGTGAGCTTCAACTGCCGCAAGCTTCGCGCCATGAGCAAGCCCGACCGGTTGGGCAGGTACGTCAGAGGCGCCATCGCTCTCCTCGGTATCCGCTGCATCGGTGGACGAACCACCGGAGCTCTTCGATCCCCCTGAGCCGGCGCTAGTCTGTCCGACCTGAAACTTTGAAGCGTCGTCGGCCAGAACGCTCCAAGATCCTGAAGTCCCTGATGTGCTCTCGCTCGCTGCGACGGTGGCATGGACATTGTCCGCACTCTGAACGGTTTCGTCGGTGACGGTTGCCGATGGCAGCGCTTGTTCGAGTTGCTCCAGGGTGATCGCAACAGCCGCGACTTCCGGCTGAGAGACGAGATCCGACTCCGCAACGGAAACCATCCCTTGCAGATGGACTTCCAGCAGGCCGTGATCGCCGATATCGAGACTATGATCGGTCGAATTCACATAGACGATCGTTTCATTGGTTGCGGCGTTGTAGATCCAGGCAACTGTATGGGGCGGTATCGACTTGCTTGTTGCCGTCATATGCAGCCAGGCCAGCGCTCCGAAAGCCGCAAGATTGACCCTGCCCGAGCCGGATCCGAAATCGAAAGCGGAGGAGGAAGAGGTCGAACCGGAATCGATCGGGGAACGCTGAACAACGTTGCCACCAATCAGTTGATCATAGGCTCCAAGCCCGGCATCGTGACCAGGGTCCGTCAAGCCAACATGATGAAGGTTGCCGCTGGCCACGCTATCGGTGGTCGCAAGCGCGGAAGGCTGCTGGGACTCCTGCGAAAGAAAAGCTTGGGCCGCATTGTGTGCATGATGAGCGTCGGCATCGGTGATGGTGGCCACCTTCGTCGCCGCATGCTCTCCGGTGGGGCCCAGGGGACTGTCGATCGAGACATTGCTTGCCTCGTGTGCCTGTGCGGCGAGATGAGGGTCTTGGAGGGCGTAGATCAACGCTCCGGCGAGACTTGCGAAGGTGCCCAATCCTCCTGCAAACGACATCGGATTGAACGTGGGGCGCGGGATTTGATGTTCCGGCGCCGGGTCACTTCCAGCCTGGGTGTCGCCGGTTCCTCGCGGCAAGAGCGCGAGAAGATTGAGCGTGCTTGATCCAACGTAGCCTTTCCACAGGTTCGCGCTTGCGGATTCCTCGGCCGCGCGCAGCGCATCCATGGCTGCGGCCGGGCTCGCGACTTGGCCCAGCTTGGCGAAGAAATCTCTCAGAGTGTGCGGGGGCGTCTCGCTGGATTCCCAGGCGACGCGGTGCCGGAGAATGGCTTTCTTCCAGGGTTCATATTCGCCGTGCTCGGCCACGTGGCCGACGTTGTCATCATTCGGAGGCATGCCGTTCGGAAGCGTCTCATTCGCTTCCGCCGCCTTGAGTTCGTCCGCAATGGCGAACGCCAGAAAGGCCAGCGCGAGCGTGCCGAAGACCGAGGTTCGTTGCAGCAACGCGATGGTCGCGAGCACCGTTCTATTGGTGATCTCGAGCTTCTGAAAAATATTGTACAGATGGACTTTGACCGTCCCCTGGGAAACGTTGAGCTGGCGCGCGATCTCCTTGTTCGACATGCCTTCCGACACCAGCCGCACGATTTGACGCTCCCGTTGCGTCAATTGCTCCAGCAGCTTTTCAATCTTGCCGCCGTCAGCGTTCTCGCCGGTTGAGGAGAGATCGGACTGCTCCAGCGACACGCCGCGCTTGGCCATCAGCCTCAGCGATCGCAGCATCGTCTCGGGGGAGGCATATTTCGAGATTGCGCTGCATTCGCCGGCAGCAACAGCCGCGGTCAGGTCGTCGTTGGTGTCGGACTCGGCAAAGAAGACCAGGCGGGTGGAAAGATTCTCAGCTTTCGCAATGGCGAGGATCTCGGAGACCGTCAGATCCGGCAAGGTGTCCGCAACAAGCGCGACGTCGGGTGTCAGCTTCCGAATTGCTTCGAGGCAGCTCGCCCCATCGCAGGACGATCCGACCACGTCGAAGTCCTGCTGTGCCCCCAATACCGATTTCAGTCCCTGTAGAACGATGGGTTGTCGATCTACGATCAAGAGCCGGATGCGCTGAAATATCCACTGCTTCGCAGTCACGTCTAACATGAACTGTGCCTCGGCCCGGCCGTCTATGTCCTTCGGCATATGGCCGGGGCCGGGTAGGCGCATTAAAATACAATTAATCGTTGGTAGAAAGAGACTTAGGAGGGTTAACCCTACCTAAATCGCGGTCTCTTGACGGTATGCAGGTAAGCAATATGTCCTTTGACCCGATGGCCGTGGCGGTGGATTGGCTCGATGCCTACCGCGCGGGAGATATTGAATCGATTTTGGATATGTATGCCGAAGACGCCGTGGTTCACTGCGGCTTCGGCGGCTTCAAGACCATTACCGGCCGCGAGGCGCTTCGTGCCGATTGGATTGATCGCCTCCAAAAATATCCGGCAGGGTCATTGGATGATCTCAATCCCTACCACGACGGGACCATTCTCTCGTACGTCACGAGTACAGGCGTTGTGAACGCGCTTTTTGCGTTCGACGCCGCTGGCAGGATCAAAGAGCTGAACCTGGCTCGCTCACACTAGACCTGCGGCGCGATCCTGACCGCAATGGCGGCTCCAAAGGACGCTCAGGTTCGCCCTTCTTAACATATGTTATGTCGGCAACGCTCGGAAACTCGTAGGCCCTCAGCGCTGGGGGGCCGAGGTTGCCGAGAACGAGCAAGAACCAAATCTTCGGAGTACGCCTCCGCGAACTCCGGCAGGCGAGGAAGATGACGCTCGCCGCGCTAGCCGATCAACTCGGCGTCACCACAGCTTCAGTATGGCTTTGGGAAAATCGCAATCGCGTTCCGATCGCCTCGACGATACGACGTGTGGCGCAGATTTTTGACGTCAATCCGACTGCACTGATGGAGCCGCGGACTGAAGCCGCTGCCCCCGAAAAAGCACCGCCCCCCGATCTTCAGGATCTGATCCGCGCGATCGAGGCGAAGGGTTTTCGCGTGCAAATAACTCCCAGACGGAAGCAGGGCTGAGGCCGCACCGCGCAGCTTCGCGTGCTTGCAAGGAAACAAGGCGACGAGACCGCGGCATCTGCGGTCCCATCGCGGGGCGGATCGCCGCACTACTCTTGATCGACCAGATCGTCCTCGAGGATCGCCATCTGGAACTGGAACGAGCGATCGTCGTCCTCGTCGTCGACGAACAGCACGCCGATGAACTCCTCGCCGATATAGACCTCGGCGGAGTCGTCCTTCTTCGGCCGCGGCACGACGCGGATCTTGGGATTGCCGAATACGCGTTTCAGATACGCGTCCAGCTTTCTGACTTCTTTGACGTCCACGGCAAGTCTCCGATCAAAATTGGTCGGCGGGTTTTAGGACGAGATGCGGCGAACCGCCAGCATGAATTGCCAAAGAATTTGGGGACGAAGAGGGCCGGCAAATCCGGCCCTGAACGCACGCGATCAAAGCCCCATCGCGTTGATCATCTGGTCCATCGTGCGCGACGGCTCGGCGCAGCCGGCCTCGCCGACGACCTTGGCAGGCACGCCCGCGACCGTGACGTTGTGCGGCACCGGCTTGACCACGACCGAGCCTGCCGCGATGCGCGCGCAATGACCGATCTCGATGTTGCCGAGGATCTTGGCGCCGGCGCCGATCAGCACGCCGTGACGAATCTTCGGATGGCGGTCCTCGTTCTCCTTGCCGGTGCCACCGAGCGTGACGCCGTGCAGAATCGAGACGTCGTCCTCGATGACAGCGGTCTCGCCGCAGACGAAGCCGGTGGCGTGATCGAGGAAGATGCCGCGGCCGATGCGCGCGGCGGGGTTGATGTCGGTCTGGAACACCGCGGAGGCGCGGCTCTGCAGATAATACGCAAAGTCCTTGCGGCCCTTCAGATACAGCCAGTGCGCCAGGCGATGGGTCTGGAGCGCGTGAAAGCCCTTGAAGTAGAGCAAGGGATCGATGAAGCGCGAGGTCGCGGGATCGCGGTCGTAGACGGCAACGAGATCGGCGCGGAAGGCATTGCCGAGATCGGGGTCGTCGCGCAGGGCCTCGTCATAGGTCTGGCGCACCAGATCGCCTGACAGCGCCGAGTGATCGAGGCGGTCGGCGACGCGGTGGACGACCGAATCCTCGAGGCGGCTGTGATGCAGCACCGTCGAATAGATGAAGGTCGCAAGCTCGGGCTCGCGGTGGACGATGTCCTCGGCTTCGCTGCGAATCCGATCCCAGATCGGATCGAGCGTTGCGAGCTTTCCTCCCGGATTGACCTGATGCACTGCCATGGATTTTCTCTTCGAATAGGCGGGTTTTGTTGGCTCTATAGCACAGTGTAGGCGACAAAGTCCTGACGGGCTTGCCTGAGAGTGAACAGCGCCTTGCCTCGCGAAAGAATGCCAACACGTTGAAACACAACAGGTTCTTCTGGCGCTCCCGGGCGGGAAGGTCGGCTCAAAATGGTCAGAGTCTCGCCAAATTCAAGCCGGGCGGCGTCAAACTATTGGTGAATTTCGTCGCAACCGTTATTGCGGGCATGGTCGGGACGAGGACGGAACGGTTTTGAGCATCACCACCGATCAATTGCGCGCGCAGGCCGCGAGTACGTTATGGCTGCGGCTGGCGGCGGTGGTCCTGCCCCTCCTCATGATCGCGCCCGCATTCTGGAATGGCTATCCGCTGTTGCAATGGGATACCGGCGGCTATCTGGCGCGCTGGTATGAGGGTTATCTCGTCCCCAGCCGTTCGACCGTGTTCGGGCTCTATCTGCATTATGGCGAGAACTTCGGTTTCTGGATCAACCTCGCGGTCCAGTCGCTGGCAACGCTGTGGCTGTTGCAGCTGACGCTGCGCGTGCTCTCGATGATGCAGACGTTTCGCTTCGTCGCGATCAGCGTGGTGCTGATCCTGTCGACCGCCCTGCCCTGGCTCGCCAGCATGCTGCTCACCGATATCTTTGCCGGGCTTTCGATCCTGTCGCTGTTTCTCCTGATCGTCGGGGGCAACCGCATCTCGGGGCTGGAGAAGGCCTCGCTGTTCGTCTTCACCGCCTTTGCCGCCGCGACCCACAGCGCCACGCTCGGTGTGCTGCTCGGGCTCTGCGCCGCCGGCTGGATGGCGCGGCCCTTCCTGGGGCGTCGCTTGCCGATCGCCGGGCTGGCCCAGGCGAGCTGCACGATCGTCGCGGGTAGCCTGATGCTGGTCGCGGCCAATCACGCATTGTCGGGCCAATGGGCCTGGACGCCCGGCGGCTATGGCGTTGCCTTCGGCCGCATGATGCAGGACGGCATCGTCGCACGCTTCCTCAATGATCACTGCCCGCACGAAGAGTTCAAGCTCTGTCCCTATCGCAATGAATTGCCGGCCACCGCCGACGAATTCCTGTGGGGCAAGAGCATGTTCAACGCGCTCGGCCGCTTCGATGGTCTCAACGACGAGATGGGCACCATCGTGGTGCGATCGCTCGGCGACTATCCGGCCTGGCAGGCCGGAGCGGCGCTGCGGGCGATGGGCCAGCAATTGCTGCATGTGGCGACCGGCGAAGGGGCCAGTGTCTGGATCCCGCACACCTACGGCATCATCGAGCGATACATCCCGGCGCAGGTCGCACCGATGCGCGCGGCGCGCCAGCAGAATTGGGAGCTGAATTTCGACTACGTCAACTGGCTGCACGTGCCGGTGGCGCTGGTCTCGATGCTGGGGCTGGTCGTGCTGCTCGGACACGCGTTCGCCACCAGAAGGCTCGACGATCTGACGCTGCTGGCCGCGACCGTGACGCTGTCCTTGCTCGGCAACGCCTTCATCTGCGGCGTGATCTCGGGGCCGCACGACCGCTATGGCGCGCGGATGGTGTGGGTTGCGACCTTTGTGGTGCTGATGGCGCTGTTTCGCGGGTTTGGCGACGACGAACCGGCCAACGCGGCCTCAGGCGCGGCGTGACAGAAAATCCAAAACGCCTGTCTTGTAGACCTTGTCGCCGACCGCGCGCATGTGATCGCGGCCCGGAATATCGAGCACTTCCGAACCGGGGATGATCTCGCCTAACGCGCTGGCCGAGCCCGCAACGTCGTCGGTCGAGCCGACCGCGATCAGCACGGGCACCTCGATGCGAGCGGCTTCCTCCCTGGTCATGAGATCGCGCGTGCCACGCAGGCAGGCGGCAAGCGCGACGCGGTCGGAGCGGGTTTGGTCTGCAAACGCACGAAACGTGCGGCCGACGGGATCGGTGACGTCGTCGAGCGAGGGCGCCTCCAGCGCCCTGGCGACGTTTTCGCCGGGCCCGGTGCCCTCGATCAGGCCGCCGATGCCGATGCCGCCGAGAATCGCCGAACGCAGGCGCTGCGGCTCGTTCAGCCCGAGCCAGGCCGTCATCCGTCCGCCCATCGAATAGCCCATGATGTCGGCCTGCGGGATGGCGAGATGATCCATCAGCGCGAGCACGTCGCCCGCCATCGTGGGGATCGAGTATTGCGCGGGCTCGTAGAGCTTTGCGCTTTCGCCATGGCCGCGATTGTCCAGCGCGATGACGCGGCGGCCGTTCTTGCGCAGCTCCGAGACCCAAGTCGGATAGACCCAGTTCACGTTCTTGCTCGAGGCAAAGCCGTGCACCAGGATGATCGGATCACCCTCGCCTTCGTCGAGATAGGCCATTTCAACGGCGCCGTTGTGAAAGCTCGGCATCAGCAGTTCCGCAGATTTGAGGGAAAGGTTGATCTTAGAGCATGATCCGGAAAAGTGTGCAGCGGTTTTCCGGCAAGATCATGCTCAAACAATAACCTAAAGCGCGCAGCGCTTTAGGCCGTGGCGGCCGTGTTTGCCAGTGCGGCTTCGGCAGCCAGCTGCGCCCGGCGAAGGCGCCGGGCCCGTCTGCGATCGCACCACGCTTGCGTCAGGCGTTCGGTGGTCGCCTTGATCGAGGACAACAGGCCGAACAGCGTCAGCGCCGCACCGAGGAGCCACAGCGTGAGATCGAACGCGCCGCCGACGAGCAGCAGCGCGCCGCGGCCGAGCAGCTTCATGATCGCGCGAGTCTTGCCGCCCTGCGCTTCCGCCAGCCGCGCCGCGCGCGCGACGTCCTTCGGGCCCTCGGCAATCCGCAAGCTATCCATGGCGCCGCGCGTGCCGGTCTTCTCGGCGACGCGCGTGACGTCCTTGCCGAGCCGGACCAGCGCACCGGCCTTCTCGACGCGGAACGCGGCCTTGATCGCGCTCACGGTCTCACCCGGGCGGAACACCGATCCCTTGGTGACCGCGTTCTGGAGCATCGGCGTGTCGACCACTTCGCGTGCCGAGCGGCCGGCCCATGCGGCGAGACCCTCGCCGAGCCGTCCGACCTTGCGCGCATCTTTCACCAGCGACAGCCCGGCGCGCACCGGCGTCGCGCCGCCGGCCGACGCATAGGTGACGGCCGTCACCGCGAGGCCTGCAGTGGCAAGGCCGAGCACCAGGCGATCGGTGTCCTCGCCCATCGCAAGATGCTTGCCCTCGCGCACGACGTCCCTGATGTCGCCAATCACGAAAAGATCGCCGGCCACGGTCCCCGACAGGCTCGCGACATCATCGGCATTGCCGGTGACGAGCCCGGTGGCAAAGCGCTTGGCAAAATGCGAGGTGGAGGTTTCTGACTTGACGGCATCGCTGACGCGGCTCGGCAGATCGTCAGGCAGCGCGATGTTGCGGTCACGCGCGAGCGCGACAAAGCTGTCGGCGAGATCGGCATCGCCGGCGCTAAGCGCCGCCTCGATATTGTCCTGAACCAGGTGATCGTTCTTCGCGAGGGCCGCATCGAGCTTGAGCTCGGACAGCGCCGCCGGATCGTCCTGGGCGGCGAGAACAGCGCCGGCCTGCCGAGCATGCGGTGCTACCTGCGCGAGCACGAGGCTGCATGCAGCAATTCCTGCCAATGCTGAGCCGATTCGCAGCCACTTCATGCTGAAAGCCTGGACATCCAGAGGATATTTGCGCCGGACCATTTGCGTCCGATGGTACGTCTTTCGTCGCAATTGCGCGTGTCCACAGACATAGTATGCCAAAATTGCGACACAACGTCCCCGACGAAAGAAGGGCTTCTCTGAGGCGACAAGATTGTGTCGAATTTGCATGAGCAAATGAGCATGGGGCAATTGCGAACCTTTCGGTTCCGGCGGGCTAGCAATCACAAGCACCCATCAGTATGGTCCGCGGCGTCGAAATTATGCTGCGTCACTGCTGATTGTGTCTGCTGCCATTGCCACTCCAGGATGAACTACGATGTCCGACCATGTCGTCCCGCACTTCCATAACGATGCCGGTGTTCCCGTCATCGAGATCGGCTCGCAAGAGTTCATGTGCGTCGGCGCCAATCCTCCGTTCGATCATCCGCACGTGTTCCTGGACCTCGGCAACGACAACGAGATCATCTGCCCGTACTGCTCGACGCTGTACCGCTTCGCCGCCGACCTGAAGGCGGGCGAGGCTCGCCCCCCCGAATGCGTCTTGAAGGACAAGGTGGCCTGACCGTTCCCTTCGGTCAGGGGTGGCCCTCCCGCGAACGATCGTCATTGCCGGTGCCGGAATCGGAGGACTGACGGCTGCGCTTGCGCTCGCACAGCGCGGTTTCCGCATCGTCGTGCTGGAAAAGGCCGAGCGGCTCGAGGAAGTCGGCGCCGGCCTGCAGCTCTCTCCCAATGCCAGCCGCGTGCTTGTCGATCTTGGTCTCGCCGAGCGGCTGAAGCTGCGCGCCGTCGTTCCGGAAGCGGTCTCGATCATGAGCGCGCGCGCAGGCGGCGAGCTCGTGCGCATGCCGCTCGGCGAAGCGGCCTCCGCACGCGCCGGCGCCCCCTATTGGGTGGTGCATCGCGCCGATCTGCAAACCGCACTGTCAGGCGCGGTCGCCGACCATCCCGACATCGATTTGAAACTGGGCGCGACCTTCGAGGATGTCGCGCCCCACGCCAGGGGACTGACGGTCGTCCATCGCAGCGGCACGATCCGCCGCAGCGATCTCGCCAGCGCGCTGATCGGCGCCGATGGTATCTGGTCGACAGTCCGCCAGCATCTGTTCCCGGACGTGCAACCGCGCTTCTCGGGCCTGATTGCCTGGCGCGGCACGCTCGATGCCACGCAATTGCCGAAGGATCTTACGGCGCGGCGGGTGCAGCTCTGGATGGGCCCGAACGCCCATCTGGTCGCCTACCCGATCGCAGGCGGCCGGCAGCTCAATGTCGTGGCGGTGCTGCCGGGCACCTGGAACAGGCCGGGCTGGAGCACGCCAGGCGATCCCCTGGAGGTGATGGAAGCCTTCGCCGCGCCGCGCTGGCCGCCGATCGCACGGATGATGCTGGCAACCGTCGACAGCTGGCGCAAATGGGCGCTGTTCGGCGTGCCCGATGGCTGCCCGTGGAGCAAGGGCCCGGTTGCGCTGCTCGGCGATGCCGTGCACGCGATGCTGCCGTTCGCCGCGCAAGGCGCCGGCATGGCGATCGAGGATGCCGCCGTGCTGGCCCGGCATCTGAGCCTCGAGGCCGCGGAGGACACAGCCAGCATCGCGGCGGCGCTGAAGCAATATGGCCTGATGCGTCAGGTCCGTGTCAGGAAGGTGCAAGGCACGGCGCGGCAGCAGGGCCGCATCTATCATCTCGGCGGCGCGTTCGCGATCGCGCGCGATCTTGCGATCCGTGCGCTCGGGCCGGATCGCATGCTGGCACGGCAGGACTGGATCTACGGCTGGCGTCCCTGAGCATGGTGCGGAAAAGTGTGGAACGGTTGTCCCTCGCGACAAACGCGGAACGCGTTTGCGCGGAGACCATGCTCAAAATGGGAGACGCCGCAGCCCTCAGCGCTTCGGCGCCGGCTTGATGACCGGCCGTTGCGGCGTGGTGGCCGCCGGCGTCGCATCGGGCGGCGTTTCATGGCACCTGTTGCTGCGCCAGGCGTCTTCGGCCAGTTGCGCCGAGCCGCGGACCGCGACGTAATCATTGCGATAGGCGAGCTCGGACACGACCGCGCCGCCAGCTCCGGTCTCCGCCTTGTCCATCAGCTGCTGCAGTTGAGCGGTGCGGGCGGCGAGGCTCTTGCGTTCCGCCTCAAGCTGCTTGCAGTCGTACAATTCGTATTTGGCAGGATCGGCAAAGGCCGGAGCGATCGTCTCGCTCATGCCAGCACAGCCGGACAGCGCGAAGCCGGCCGTGAGCAGCGTGGCAACCGCGCACCACGGCCGCAGGGAAAGGGAAAGCGAAGCTGGCATGGGCAGAAAAATAGTCCTTCGTGAATTGAGAATGCCTAAAGCAGGGCCAGATGTCCGGATTGAGGCTTTGCCTTGTGCCGCCGGCTCGCTTAAGGAAGAACCCCCTGTCCGGCCCATGAGCGCCAATTCCAGACCGCTGGACGGGACTTAAGTGTTTGATCTCGTTGGATCAAGCGGGCATGGCGGAATTGGTAGACGCAAGGGACTTAAAATCCCTCGGTGCGCAAGCGCTGTGCCGGTTCGACCCCGGCTGCCCGCACCACTTGAGCTGACGGCACCCACCACGCCCGCAGCATGATCCAGAAGCAGGCAAGCGCGACCGCCATCTGGACGGAGCTGCCTTCGATCGACATCCCGAGATAGGAGGCCAGCGTCGGGACCGCGATGCCGACGGTCAGGACGGCTGCAAGGGCAGCGGCCGGAAGATCGACGATGAGAATGGCGCCGTAGAGCGCGAGCTCGAAGAAGGCATATTCCTTCAGGCGCGGCGAACAGAGATAGAGCCCATACATCGCCAGTACGGTGATGCGCAGGGCCTCGCGCCGATGATCGATCAGCCAGCGATCGAGCCGCGCCGGCAAAGCGCCTCCGATACGGACTTGTCCGCCGGTCATGCGCAGCACGGTGAGGGCAAACGGCGCAAGCACCAGCGCGACAGCCGCAAGCGCGTAGAGCGCGAACACGAGCACCTTGCTGCCGCCGAGCCCCGCATGGTCCAGCGCGCCCTGCGTGAGCAGCAGCAGCGACGGCGTGGTGTCCATCACATAGATCGAATGCTGGCCGGGAATTTGCCCCTTGATGGCGAGCAGCCAGCTCGAGAACAGATCGGGATAGAGCGCGATCGAGAGCAGAACCGGCAGCGCCAGACCTGCGGCGGCAGCCGCGATCAAGCCGATCTTTTGACGGCGCGGCAACGGCAGGAAATAGAGCGCGGCGAGCACCGGGCTGTAGACCAGCTTGAACGAGGCGACGAGGCCGAGCAGCGCAGCGCCGACCACGCGAAGGCCGAAGCTCCGGCCATCGTCCGCGTCAGGCGAAGGGAAACGAAGCAGCAGCGCCAGCGCAGCCGCGCTCAGCGTGCCGCTCATGATGGTAAAATTGCCCGAGGCCAGGACCCATTCGAAGCCGACGAAGGCGCCGAGCGCCCAGGACAGCCTGAGCGCAATATCGCGTCGGCCGCCGCGCCCGCGGCCGAGCCCCGGCAGCAGCAGGCCGCAGAGCATGGCGAGCGCGAAGAACACGCCGCGATAATGGCCGACGAGAAAGCCTCCCGCGCACAGCGGACGGAAGGCGTCGAGCGTCACCGGCAGATAGGGATAAGAGAGCTTCGTGTCCTTCAGATTTTTCACGAAGTAGGGATCGAGCCCACTGGCATGCGCATCCACCGCCGCGCAATTGACCCGCACGTCCCAGCCGAAGTTCACATCGAGCCTGAGGTCGCTGACGAGATTGCCGAGCACCAGCAGCACCACCAGCACGATCAGGCCGCCGAGCCAGACGTTGCGCCTGCCGGCCGCGCTGACCGGCGAGCCCGGCCATCGTGCTGTCCCGGTGATCTCAGACAAATCCAATCCCGCCTGTGGCTCGAGTTCCCCGGGCGCCTGACCGGCGTCCGGTCAGGCCACACTGGACAGGATGCGTTGCGGATTCATCTCCCCGATGGGGCGTCCCCGTCGTTATGGTGAATCTTCGGTTTCCGTCCCGAGGACAGTGAGGTTGCCGTCCCGGCTGTGGCAAGCGCTTACCGCGACGCGCGGGCGGCGAGCCAGGCATCGAGTGCCTCGCGCGTATCCTGCGTCGCCGCCATGCGCGCAAACTGTTCCCGCTCGATGGCGAGGCCCTCCGAAATCGAGACGTTGAGGCCGCGCGTTGCGGCGGTGATGACCCGGGCCACCGCCAGGCGCGAATGTCGCGCGATGCGATGGGCCAGCGCGAAGGCCGTCTCCAGAAGCTGCTCATGCGGCACGACGCGGTTGACCAATCCCATCTCGTACGCCCGCTGCGGTGAAAAGGAATCTCCCGTCAGCAGGTAGTCCAGCGCCCGCTTCCGCCCTGCGAGCCGCGGCAGGCGTTGCGTGCCGCCGAAGGTCGGCGTGATGCCGATCGCGATCTCGGGCTTTGCAAAGCTGGCCCGCTCGCTCGCCACGGCCAGATGCACCGCTTCGGTGATCTCGCAGCCGCCGCCGAAGGCGATGCCGTTGACCGCGGCAATAATGGGTTTCGGGAATGCCTCCATCCGCGCCGTCATCGCCTGCCCGCGCCGCACGAAGGCCTTCACCGCTTCATCGGGGCCGCACCTGACGCTCTCGGAGAACTCGGCGATGTCGGCGCCAGCCGAGAAGGCGCGTTCTCCCGCGCCGGTCAGGACAACGGCGCGCACGCTCGCATCGTCCTCGATGCGGTCGAGCATCGCCATCAGCTGGTCGATGAGCGCGTAGCTCAGCGCATTGAGCTTGTTCGGGCGATTGAACGTCAGCAGCGCGACGGCGCCCCGCGTTTCCGAGAGTATCAGGTCAGACAAGTGCCGGCTCCTTGCAGGTCAACAGGGGCGGAAGTCAGCCATATCGACCTTGCCGTGTATACTCACTAGGCAGTATACATTGGCTCATGTCCAGAAGTGGTGACACCACACGCGAGCAGATCGTCGTTGCGGCGACGCGCCTGTTCTATGGCGAGGGCATCCGGGCAGTCAGCATGGACGCCGTCGCCGAAAAGGCCGGGGTCACCAAGAAGACGCTCTATTATCACTTCACCAGCAAGGACGAGCTGGTCGCCGAGACCATTGCCGCCAGGGACCAGCCGACGCTGGAGCTCTACATGCGCTGGTTCGCCGAAACCGAGGGCACGGTGGCCGACAAGGTCCGTGGCCTCTTCACCAAGCTCGGACGCTCCGTGGCTACGCCGCGATGGCGCGGCTGCGGATTCCTGCGCACGATCGCCGAGCTCGCAAACACGCCGGCACATCCGGCCGTGAAGGCCGGCGCGGTTCACAAGAAACGCTTTGAAGCCTGGTTGGCGGCGGAATTGCACGGTCATGGCATTGCCGGTGCAGCGGCACTCGCGCGACAGATCATGATCCTGCTCGACGGCGCCACGACCGTGATGCTGATCCATCGCGATCTCGACTATGTCGAGACGGCGGGACGGTTGGCGCTGGATCTGGTCAAGCAGGCCCGCCACGCGAGCTGACGCCAGCGGCTGCCTGCGCGGGCTCTTCACCAATTGTTGTCCGTTCCCCGTCCCGCCTACCTCCCATCCCAAATCGTGGGTTGTGCGTCGCAGCATGGACGCTAGATATCACCTCTGAAATCAGAGGTGGCTTCTTGTCCGACGTCAATGCCGACAGTTGGGTGTCCTCGGGACACCGTCCGATGGGTTTTCCGGAATTCGTCATCGTGATCGCGTCCATCATGGCGCTGAATCCGCTCGCGATGGACATGATGCTGCCGGCGCTTCCCAATATCGGGGCGGCCTTCGACATCCCGGTCGCCAACCATCTCCAGCTCGTGCTGTCGACCTTCCTGATCGGCTTCGGCGCCGGCCAGTTCATCATGGGCCCGTTGTCCGACCGGTTCGGACGTCGGCCGGTGCTGCTCGGCGGCATGGCGGTTTATGCGGTGGCAAGCGTGCTTGCGGTCGCAGCGCCCTCGTTCGAGACGCTGCTGCTCGCCCGCGCGCTGCAAGGGCTCGGCACCTCGGCGACGCGCGTGATCGCAACCTCGATCGTGCGCGATTGTTATGCGGGCCGCCGCATGGCCAGCGTGATGTCGCTTGCGATGATGATCTTCATCGCGGTGCCCGTGATCGCGCCCTCGTTCGGACAGGCGGTGCTGCTGGTCACGCATTGGCGCGGCATCTTCGTCGTGCTGATGCTCTACGGCATCATCGCGCTGGCATGGAGCGTGTGGCGGCTTCCCGAAACACTGCCTGAGACGGAGCGCAGATCGCTCGCGCCCGCCGACGTGCTCGCGGCGTTCCGCCAGACTGTCACCAACCGCCAGACCATCGGCTATGCGACGGCCGCGGGCAGCGTCATGGGCGCGCTCTTCGCTTTCGTGTTCTCCGCGCAGCAGGTCTTCACCGGCATCTATCATCTCGGCCATTACTTCCCGCTCGCCTTTGCCGCGATTGCGGCCGGCACCGCCGTTGCAGGGTTTCTCAATTCCAGGCTGGTCGGGCGGCTCGGCATGCGCGTGATCTCGCACGGCGCGCTCTCGCTCTATGCCGCGGTGGCGGGCGTGATGCTTCTGACAGAGATCCTCGGCGTGCTGCCGCTGTCCTTGTTCATGCTGCTGTCCGCGCTGATGATGTTCTCGTTCGGCATGATGGTCGCCAATTTCACCGCGCTCGCGATGGAGCCGCAGGGCCACATCGCCGGCACCGCCTCCTCGCTCTACGGCTCGATCACGACACTGATCGGCATCGTGGTCGGCACTGCGATCGGCCAGAGTTTCGACGGCACGCTGCTGCCGTTCTCGGTCGGTTTCTTCCTGTCGACGCTTGCGGCGCTTGCAATCGTGCTGGTGGTGGAGAAAGGACGGCTGTTCAAACCGCATCATCGTCCGATCGTCTGAGGAACTTCAAAGGCCCCGCGATGTTGTCCTGCAGCAATTCGAGAGGTCTTGATGGAACCACAGCAGCGCGACGAAGCTCACGAGCAGGACGGTCAGCCAACTGAAAGGTCGACGTCGTCAGCCGAGCATGCCGACTTCAATCCGCCCTTTGCGCGTGATGGGCTCGAGCAGGTTCGCGACAGTCATTGCTGAAATGCGCGCCCTACTGCGGGCTGCGCTTGCTCGCACTGAAATCGTCCGCCGCGCTTTCGGGTGACGTGCCACCATTTGCGCGCGGCGGTACCATCAACACGACGACGTTCCGTGTGAGGCCTTGCCGGCCCCACAGCGATGCCTGCACGGTGAATTCCCGCCTGACATAATTGCCGGCCCTTGAGGACACGAATTCCATCCAGCGGCCGCAAGAGTCTTGCCCATCGAAACAGAGCGCGGCCCAGCCGCGATCGAGCGTCGTCCTGCGCGGCAGTCCCCAATTGTATTGGTGCTCGAATGGCCGCGCATAATCCGGATGATCCGGGCTGTAGAAGGCGGTGGCGAATGCGAGTGAATCATCGCCACTGACGGCACCGAGCGGCTCGCCGGTCAATTCACGCCACTGCCGGGTGAGCTCGCCTGCGGCCTGCACGTAGAAATTCCGTCCCTCTTCATAGCCGTGGCTATTGCGATAGACCGCGTGGATCGGGGCGACGATCAGAACGGCGACAAGCGCAACCCCGGCAACGACGACCGCGGCATTGACGGTGTAGAAGCGTTCGATCGAATAGCTGGTGCCACAGACGACCAGCACGACGAACAGGAACAAGCCCTGCAAGGCCCATAGCGATGGCAAGTCCGTGCCCATCGCGAGCGAGGTCAGCACCGGCAGTGCAATCGTGCCGATGGCCACATAGAAGAGAAGCCGAAGGCCCAGGCTCATCGCGACAAAGTCGGCGGGAAACTGCTTGAGGCGCCGGCCTGCAATGAGCACCCAGATCAGGGCAGCGACGCTGATGGCCGCCACCAGTCCCAGCAGAAAATTCTTCACCTCGCCGAGCGAGCTGAAAGTATTGCCGTTGGCATGGGCCAGCGCATAGGTGAAGGTCGACGCGCCCGTGGTCGCGAGCCAGCTCATGTGCGGCGACAGCACCGCGAGCCCTGTCACGACCGAGATCCACGGCGAAGCCGAGGTGAAATAGGCGCGCCGTGCCGGATGCGCCAGCGCCGCAAAGGCGAAGCTCGCGACCAGGAAGACCGAGTAATATTTTCCGACCATGGCAAGCGCCGTGGTGCATCCGACCGCAATCGCCCAAAGGACGGACCGGGTCTCGAACGCGCGCAGAAAACACCATGTGGCGAGCGGCCAGGTCGCGAGCAGCACCGAGTTGGCGTTGAAGCGCTGGGCGTGAAACTGATAGGCCGGCGTCAGCATCAGGAGCAGCAGCACCAGGACGCGCTTGTGCCCGGTCACGAACTGCCGCGTCACTAGGTCGACGAAGAACAGCGCAAGCCCCGCGTTCACCATCGCCATCGCTTGCAGTGACCAGTCGTTGAGCGGAAAGACGGAGGTCCAGCTGGCGGCGATCCACCCCATCAGCGGCGGATGCTTGTGATAGCCCCACGCGAAATTCCGCCCCAGCGTCCAGGCCTCGAGCGTGTCTGGGTGCAGGCCGCCGCCGGCATAGGCGATGACGAGATAGAGCGTCCAGACCGCAACGAAGCACGCAATGAGAAGCGGAACGGCCCAGCCCGCCTCGACGCCGTCGAGCCAGCGCAGCAACGGCCGCCGCCAGCGCGAAGGCGTGCGATCCGACCGTTCGGCCATCGCCTGGAATGCAAAATCGATCGGCACAAGATTCAAATCGAACAGAGAAAAGTAATGCCGGAAGGCAAACCATCTATTCCAGATCGGAAACAAATAGCAACAATTGGAAACTGGAAGAGTTAAAAGCCGCCCCCGCTCAGCGAAAGGCGATCGCATAGGAGCCTTTTGAGCGACCTGCGCGCACGCCTCGTCCTTCGAGACGACCGCTCCGCGGTCTCCTCAGGATGAGGCTAAGCAGCAACGGCCAACACACACTCAGCCCTCATCCTGACGGCCCTCCAGAGGCGGGTGTCTCGAAGGATGCGCAAGGAAACGGGTCTCAAAAGCGATGGCTTTGGCTCTCGCCGAAGGAAGAACGGCGAAAGACAACGACGCCGCTGATGACAGCGGCGCCGCGTGGCGAAGAGGCAGGATACGCCCTGCCCGAGCTCGGCCGTCTTACTCCGACTTGTCGATGTTCCAGAAGATCGGCGTCGCCGGGCCGTCGAGCACGCCGGAGAGCGACTTCCGCCACGCGCTCGGCGCCAGGTACTGGCCAAGCGGGATGTAGATCACCTGGTCATAGGCTTCCTTCTGGATCTCGGTCGCGATCTTCTTTTGGTCGTCGAGCGAAGCGGCGCGGACGAATTGGTCCTTGAGCTGCTCGATCTTGAGATCTTCCGCCCAGCCGAACCAGCCGCCCTTCTTGCCCTGGCCGCCGATCGAGAGATTGGTGATCGGGTTGGACACGTCGGCGCTGACCCAGTTGGTGAAGAACATATTCCAGCCGCCCTCCTTCGGAGGCTTCTGGCTGGCTCTGCGGCTTACCACCGTCTGCCAGTCGGTCGCTTGCGCATCGACCTTGAAGCCGGCTTCGCGGAGCAGCTGCACCGCGACCGTCGGCTGTGCCTTCAGCGTCACGACATCGCCGGGCACCATGACGACGACGGGCGTGCCGTCATAGCCGGCCTCGGCGAGCAGCTTCTTGGCTTCCGCCATGCCGTTGCCCTTGACCAGCGATTCGGAGCCGACGTCGGTCGCAAACGGCGTGTCGCAGATGAAGAAGGCGCCGCAGATCTTGTAGTATTTGGGATTGCCGACGAGCGCGTCGAGCACGTCCTTCTGGTTCATCGCCAGAAGCGCGGCGCGGCGGATCTTCGGATTGTCGAAGGGCGGATAGAGGAAGTTCATGCGCCCGACGGTCTGATAGCCGAACTTGTTCAGCGTCTCGACTTTGATATCTGAATTGCTCTCGAGCATCGGCAGGATGTCCCACGGCGGAACTTCCATGAAGTCGATGTCGCCCGATTGCAGCGCATTCACCGCAGTCTGCGCGTCCGGCATGGTGATCCATTCGACGCGATCGACCTTCACCACCTTGCCGCCGGCCGTCCAGCTCGGCGGCTCCTTGCGCGGCACGTAGTCGGGATTCTTCTCGTAGACCGCCTTCACGCCGGGCTGGAATTCGCCCTGCACGAACTTGAACGGGCCGGAGCCGATCTGCTCGGGAATCTGCTTGTCCGGCGGCGTCTCGGCCAGGCGCTTCGGCATCATGAAGGCCACGCGCGAGGACGGCTTGCCGATCGACTCGAGAACGAGACCGTAAGGCTCCTTCAGCTTCAGCGTGATGGTCTTGGCGTCGGTCGCCTCGATGCTGGCGGTGAAATCCATCAGCTTCTGGCCCATGCCGTCGACCGCGGCCCAGCGCTTCAGCGAGGCGACGCAATCTTCCGCCGTCACCGGCGCGCCGTCATGCCACTTCAGGCCGTCGCGCAGCGTGAAGGTGTAGGTGAGCTTGTCGTCGGAGATCTTCCAGTCCGCCATCTGCGGCTGGATCTTGAAGTTCGCATCCGTCGCGATCAGCGTGTCGTAGACCATGTAGCCGTGGTCGCGCGCGATGTAGGCGGTGGTGAAGATCGGATCGATGATGCGCAGATCCGAATGCATCACCGCAGTGATGGTCTTGCCGGCCGCAAATACGGGCGAGGCCATCGCCGTGGCAAGCGCGACGACCGACAGCGCGAGTGTGGAGGCGAACGCGCGACGCCCCCGGCGCATCAAGCTCAACATAGAAAGTTTCTCCTGACGTGAAACTGTTCAAAGGCGGATTATTGATTGAGCACCTGGTTCGTTCCTTAGGCGAACTAACCTCATGCAATGCCTTTATCTTTCGAGACTTGCAGACAGTCTTGAGCGCGTCAATCCGGTTTCCGTGCAGCCATGGCATCGCATGCACGGGCTCTACAAAGTTCGGTTTGGCTCTACAACTCTCTCCGCTCGTCCTGCCGATGCTGATGCAATGCGCATTCCATCTTTCGAAGCCTGAGAGACATTGAGATGAATCCAGCCAATCTTCCCTTCGATTCCGAGGCCATGCTCGCGGGCCTGCGCACCTGGGTGGAATGCGAAAGCCCGACCTGGGACGCGGGCGCCGTTAACCGGATGCTCGATATTGCAGCGCGGGATATGGCGATCATGGGTGCAACCATCGAACGCATCGCCGGCCGTCAGGGCTTTGGCGGCGTCATGCGCGCGCGGTTTCCCCATCCCAGGCAAGGCGAGCCGGGCATCCTGATCGCCGGGCACATGGATACTGTCCATCCGGTCGGCACCATCGAGACGCTGAAATGGCGCCGCGAGGGCAACAGATGCTACGGCCCCGGCATCTTCGACATGAAGGGCGGCAACTACCTCTCGCTGGAAGCGATCCGGCAGCTTGCGCGCGCCTCTTTCACCACGCCCCTGCCGATCACCGTCCTGTTCACGCCGGACGAGGAAGTCGGCACGCCCTCGACGCGCGACATCATCGAGGCGGAGGCCGCGCGCAACAAATATGTGCTGGTGCCCGAGCCCGGCCGCGCCGACAACGGTGTCACCACCGGACGTTACGCCATCGCGCGATTCAATCTGGAAGCGACGGGACGGCCGAGCCATGCCGGCGCGACATTATCGGCCGGACGTTCCGCCATCCGCGAGATGGCGCGGCAGATCCTTGCGATCGACGCGATGACGACGGAGGATTGCACCTTCTCGGTCGGAATCGTGCATGGCGGCCAATGGGTGAATTGCGTTGCAACCACCGCCACCGGCGAAGCGCTCTCCATGGCCAAGCGCCAGGCCGACCTCGACCGCGGCGTCGAGCGGATGCTGGCGCTGTCGGGCACCAGCAACGACGTGACCTTCAAGGTCACGCGCGGGGTGACACGGCCAGTGTGGGAACCGGATGCCGGCACCATGGCGCTCTATGACAAGGCACGCGGCATCGCCAAAGCGCTCGGCGCGGAATTACCGCATGCCAGCTCCGGCGGCGGCTCCGACGGCAACTTCACCGGCGCCATGGGCATTCCGACTCTCGACGGCCTGGGCGTGCGCGGCGCCAATGCCCACACGTTGGAAGAGCATATCGAGGTCGAAAGCCTGGTCGAACGTGGCCGCCTGATGGCGGGACTGCTGGCGACGCTGGAGTGATCGCACTGCGATCACCGCCGTCATGGCCGGGCTCGACCCGGCCATCCACGCCTTTGCGCCCGAACGCGAAGAAAGACGTGGATGCCCGGGCCTTCGCCGCGCCGAAGCGGCTTCGGCCGCGCAGGCGGGTCAAGCCCGGGCATGACGACCGGGTGGATGGCACGGGAATTGCTGAAATGTTAGGCTGATGGCAGAACAGGCCATGACCGCTGCCGCTGATTTGACTCTCATCTGACGGATCCAACTTGCTCGGATATCTCCTTCGCCGAATTTTCGCTGCCGTACCCGTGATGGGCGTCGTCGCGCTTTTCGTGTTCCTGCTGCTGCGGCTGACGCCGGGCGACCCTGCGGCGATCCTCGCCGGCGACAACGCCACGCCGGAACGACTGGAGCGCATCCGCACCTCGCTCGGCCTCAACGAGCCCTTGATCGTGCAGTTCATCACCTGGGTGAATAAGCTGCTGCACGGCGATCTCGGAACCTCCCTGATTTCCAACCTGCCCGTCATCAAGATGATCGGCCAGCGCGTCGAGCCGTCGATTTCGATCGCGCTGTCGACCATCATCCTCGCCGTCATCGTCGCCGTCCCCCTCGGCGTGATCGCAGCGTGGAAGCACGGCACCTGGATCGACCGCTTCGTGATGGGGCTGTCGGTGCTCGGCTTCTCGGTGCCGGTGTTCGTGGTCGGCTATGTGCTGATCGAGGTGTTTGCGATCGACCTGCGCTGGGTACCGGTGCAGGGCTTCAAGAGCATCTCGGCCGGCTTCGGGCCGTTCTTCGAGCGCATCATCCTGCCGACCTGCGCGCTCTCCTTCATCTACATCGCGCTGATCGCACGCATGACGCGCGCGGCGATGCTCGACGTGCTCGGCGAAGACTATGTGCGAACGGCGCGCGCCAAAGGCATCACCGAGGTCGCCGTGATGATGCGGCACGCGCTGCGCAATGCCGCGGTGCCCGTGATCACCGTGATCGGAACCGGCTTTGCGCTTCTGATCTCCGGCGTCGTCGTCACCGAGAGCGTGTTCAACATCCCCGGCATCGGCCGCCTCACCGTGGACGCGGTGCTGGCGCGCGACTATCCGGTGATCCAGGCCATGATCCTGCTGACCTCGCTGATCTACGTCGTGGTCAATCTCCTGATCGATGTCGCCTACACGCTGCTCGATCCCCGGATCCGGTACTAGGGCGAAGGACAACAACAATGACGGTCGATAGCCTTCCCCAGTCTTCCATTCCGATCACGTCGCCGCTGCGGCCGCGCCTCGGATTCCTCACCTCGACGCCGATCATCGCGGCGGCCACGATCCTGCTCGCCTTGATCGTGGTGATCTCGATTTTCGCGCCGCTGATCGCGCCGCATGATCCGATCCAGCTTGCGCCCTCGCAGCGGCTCAAGCCCGCATCAGCGCAATTCCTGCTTGGCACCGACGCCTATGGTCGCGACCTGTTGTCGCGCGTCATCTATGGCGGCCGCATCTCGCTGCTGATCGGCATCGGCTCGGCGATCTTCTCGATCGCCATCGGGCTTGTGATCGGCCTCGTCTCCGGCTTCTTCAAGCTGGTCGATTCCGTGATGATGCGCGTCATGGACGGCCTGATGGCGATGCCGAGCATCCTGCTCGCGATCGCCGTGGTCTCGCTGTCGGGTGCCAGCATCTGGACCGTGCTGATCGCGATCACCATTCCTGAAGTCCCGCGCGTCGCGCGCCTGGTGCGCTCGGTGGTGCTGTCCGCGCGTGAAGAACCCTATGTGGAAGCCGCGATCTCGGTCGGCTCGTCCTTGCCGAAAATCATGTGGCGGCACCTGATGCCGAACACGATCGCACCGCTGATCGTCCAGGGCACCTATGTCTGCGCCTCCGCCATCCTCACCGAGGCGATCCTCTCCTTCCTCGGCGCCGGCATCTCGCCGGAGACGCCGACCTGGGGCAACATCATGGCCGAAGGCCGCCAGTATTTTCAGCTCAAGCCGACGCTGATCTTCTGGCCGGGCCTGTTGCTCTCGATCGCCATCCTCAGCATCAACCTGATCGGCGACGCCGCCCGCGACGCACTCGATCCCCGCATGAAGCAGCGGGAGGGGAAGTGATGGCTGATCGCGTGATGACCAAAGACATCGCCCTCGACATCAACAACCTCGTCGTGTCCGTCGGCAGGAAGCCCGGCGGCCACAAGATCATCGACGGCATCTCGATCCAGGTGCGCGAAGGCGAGACGCTGTGCCTCGTCGGCGAAAGCGGCTCGGGCAAGTCGGTAACCTCGCTGACCACGATGGGCCTCTTGCCGAAGGGCACGCTGGTTCCATCAGGCGGCAGCGTCAAGCTCGTCGGCGAGGAGATCCTCACCGCGACCGACCGCCGCCTGCGCCAGCTGCGCGCCACCAAGATGGCGATGATCTTTCAGGAGCCGATGACCGCCCTCAATCCGGTGGTTCCGGTCGGCCGCCAGATCGACGAGGTCCTGCGCGCCCACACCAGGCTCGACGCGAAGGCACGCAAGAAGCGCATCCTCGACATGATGGAGCAGGTCCACCTGCCCCAGGTCGAGCGCATCTTCGCCTCCTACCCGCACCGCCTCTCCGGCGGTCAGCGCCAGCGCATCATGATCGCGATGGCACTGGTGCTGGAGCCGAAGCTCTTGATCGCGGATGAGCCCACCACCGCGCTCGACGTCACCACGCAGAAGCAGATCCTGTCGCTGATCCGCGAGCTCCAGCGCGATCACGGCACCGCGGTGCTGTTCATCACCCACGACATGGGCGTGGTCGCGGAGATCGCCGACCGCGTCGCGGTGATGCGGCAGGGCCGCCTGGTCGAGACCGGCGCGCTCGAGACCGTGCTGCGCAACCCGACCATGGAATACACCCGCAATTTGCTCGCGTCCGTGCCGAGCCTGGTGCCGCGGCCGCCGCGCGAGGAGAGCCGCGAGCCCGTCGTGCTCGAGGCCAACGACCTCAGCAAGGTCTACAAGGAGCGCGCCTTCTTCGGCAAAGGCCGCGAGGTCGTCGCCGCCGACAAGGTGACGCTGACGCTACGCAAGGGCCGCACGCTCGGCATCGTCGGCGAAAGCGGCTCCGGCAAATCGACCGTGGCGCGCTGCATCGTCCGCCTGATCGATCCGACCTCGGGCGGCGTGCGCCTCTCCGGCCGCGAGATCTCGGACATCTCGCGCCGCCTGCTGCAGCCGCACCGGCAGAAGATCCAGATCGTATTCCAGGATCCCTACCGCTCGCTCAACCCGCGCATCACGGTCGGCGAGAGCATCGCGGAAGGCCCGATCAACTACGGCATCTCGCACGGCAACGCGATGAAGCGGGCGCGCGAGCTGCTCGAGCTCGTCGGCCTGCCGGCCGACGCCGTGTCGCGCTATCCGCACCAGTTCTCCGGCGGCCAGCGCCAGCGCATCGCCATTGCGCGCGCGCTTGCGCTCGATCCGGACGTGCTGGTCGCGGACGAAGCGGTTTCCGCGCTCGACGTCTCGGTGCAGGCGCAGGTGCTGGAACTGCTCGACGAGATCCAGCGGCGGCTCGGCATCGCCATCCTGTTCATCACCCATGATCTGCGCGTTGCCGCGCAAATCTGCGACGAGGTCGTGGTGATGCAGCACGGCCGCGTCGTCGAACAGGGCCCGGCCGGCGAAGTGCTGACGCACCCGAAGGAGGCCTACACCAGGGCGCTGCTCGACGCCGCACCGGGGCGCAACTGGGATTTTGCGAACTTCCGGCCGGTGTCGGAGGGCGTGGGGGCGAGCGCGTAACCTCTCCGTTCGTCATTGCGAGCGCAGCGAAGCAATCCAGCATCCCTCCGCGGAAAGACTCTGGATTGCTTCGCTACGCTCGCAATGACGGTGTGCGCAGCACACATTCCCAAAACAGCTTGACCCCATGCACGGCGCGATTGCTTCTCGCCTTGCTCTCCTCGCAAGGCCAAGGCTAACGTCGCGCACTTTCAATCGGCTGGACCTGAATTGATGACACGCATCGCCATCGGCGGCTTCCTGCACGAGACCAACACCTTCGCCCCTACGAAGGCGACGTTCGCGGACTTCCAGCATGGCGGCGGCTGGCCCGCGATGACTGTCGGACCCGACGTGCTGAAGGTGATGCGGCGCATCAATGTTGGGCTCGCCGGCTTCGTCGACAGCGCTGAAGCCAATGGCTGGGAACTGGTTCCGACCATCGCCTGCGGCGCGAGCCCATCAGCGCATGTCACCGAGGATGCGTTCGAACGCATCGTGAAGGTGATGGTGGACGGCATCAAAGCCGCCGGCCCGATCGACGCGGTCTATCTCGATCTGCACGGCGCCATGGTGACCGAGCATCTCGACGACGGCGAAGGGGAGATCCTGGCGCGCGTGCGCCGCGTCATCGGCAACGATGTTCCGCTGGTCGCAAGCCTCGACCTGCACGCCAACGTCACCCCTGAGATGATGGACCATGCGGACGCGCTGATCGCCTACCGCACCTATCCCCACGTCGACATGGCCGAGACCGGCCGCGCCGCGGCAAAGCACCTCGCGCTGCTGCTGAAGACGAAACAGCGCTTCGCAAAGTCGTTCCGGCAACTGCCGTTCCTGATCGCGATCAGCTGGCAATGCACCAACGACTTTCCGACCAAAGGCATCTACGACAAGCTCGCCGCGCTGGAGAGCGATGCGGTTCCGACGCTGTCCTTTGCGCCCGGTTTCCCCGCCGCCGATTTCCGCGATTGCGGGCCGAGCGTGTTCGCCTATGGCAAGACCCAAGCCGATGCTGATCGTGCTGCTGATGCAATTGTAAAACTGATCGAAAGCCACGAGGACGATTTCGACGGCAAGATCTGGTCACCCGACGACGGCGTGCGCCACGCCATGGAGCTTGCGAAGACCGCCAGCAAGCCGATCATCATCGCCGACACCCAGGACAATCCCGGCGCCGGCGGCGATTCCGATACGACAGGCATGCTGCGCGCGCTGGTCCGCAACAGGGCGAGCGCCGCAACCGGCGTGATCTACGATCCTGAATCGGCCAAGGCCGCGCATGCAGCCGGCGTCGGCGCCACCGTGACGCTCTCGCTCGGCGGCAAATCAGGGATCGCCGGCGACGAACCCTATACCGAGTCCTTCGTCGTCGAAAAACTCTCCGACGGCCGCTTCATCGCGCCCGGCCCCTATTTTGGCGGCCGCGAGATGGAGATGGGTCTGTCCGCAGCCTTGCGTATCGGCGACGTCCGCGTCGTCGTGTCTTCGCACAAGGCGCAGCTCGCCGACCAGGCGATGTATCGCTATGTCGGGATCGAGCCGACCAGGGAGAAAATCCTGGTCAACAAGAGCTCGGTACACTTCCGTGCCGATTTCGAGCCGATCGCCGAAAAGCTGATGATCTGCGCCGCCCCCGGCGCGATGCCGGCCGACACCGCCTCGCTGCCCTGGACGCGGCTGCGTCCGGGCATCCGCATCAAGCCGAACGGCCCCGTTTTCACGCCCCCTTCACGCTAACCGGACAGGACACATGCCCACCATCGACCGCATCGACGGCTACGCCGACGAACTCACCGCCATCCGCCGCGACCTCCACGCCCATCCCGAGATCGGCTTCGAGGAAGTGCGCACGTCAGGCATCGTCGCCGACAAGCTGACGAGCTGGGGCATCGAGGTGCATCGCGGCCTCGGCGGCACCGGCGTGATCGGAATCATCAAGGGCAAGGGCTCGGGCAGCAAGCGCATTGGCCTCCGCGCCGACATGGACGCGCTGCCGATGGAAGAGAACACCAATCTGAAATGGAGCTCGAAGATTCCAGGCCGCTTCCACGGCTGCGGCCATGACGGCCACACCACCATGCTGCTCGGCACCGCGCGCTATTTGGCCGAGACCCGGAATTTCGACGGTACCGTGCACCTGATCTTCCAGCCGGCCGAGGAAGGCCTTGGCGGCGCCCGCGCCATGATCAAGGACGGGTTGTTCGAGAAGTTTCCCTGCGACGAGCTTTATGGCCTGCACAACGCGCCTGATCTGAACCACGGCGAGATCGCGATCCTGCCCGGCCCGGCCATGGCCGCTGCCGACTTCTTCGACCTTCGCATCACTGGCTATGGCGCGCATGGTGCGATGCCCGAGCGCTCCAAGGACGCGGTCGTGATCGCGACCACGCTGGCACAGGCGATCCAGACCGTCGTCAGCCGCAACGTCGAGCCGCTGCAGGCTGCCGTGGTGTCGATCACCCAGATCCATGCGGGCTCCGCCTACAACGTCATTCCCGGCGATGCGCATCTTTGCGGCACCATCCGGACCTTCTCGAAGGAAGTCCGCACCCTGGTCGGCGAACGCATCCGCACCATCTGCGCCGGCATCGCCAGCGCCTATCAATGCGAGATCGACGTCGACATCCGCGACACCTTCAACGTGCTGATCAACCAGGTCGAGCAGTCCAAGGTGGTCGAGGAGGTCGCGCGCACCGTCGTCGACCCCGCCAAGGTGATCACCCGCACCCAGCCGAAGATGGGTAGCGAGGATTTCGCCGACATGCTGGAGACCATTCCGGGCGCTTATTTCTGGGTCGGCCATGACGGCTCGGTGCCGGTGCACAATCCCGGCTTCGTGCTCGACGACAAGATCCTGCCGATCGGTGCCAGCATGTTCGCCCGCATCATCGAAACGCGCATGCCGGTGGGCTAGCAATGCAGAAGAAGAGCGTCGAAGAGGCGGTCACCTCGTTGCACGATCTCTCCGCGGTCGATCTGATCGCGGGCTATCGCGCCAAGCAGTTCTCGCCCAGCGAGGTGCTTGAGGATCTGCTCACGCATGTCGCTGCGTGGGAGCCGCATCTGAAGGCGCTCTATGCGTTCGATCCTGATGGCGCGCGCGAGGCCGCAAAGGCCTCGACCGCGCGCTGGACCGGCGGTGAGCCTTGCGGCCCGCTCGATGGCGTGCCTGTGACCATCAAGGACAATATCGCGACCAGGGGCGTGCCGGTGCCGCTCGGGGCCGCCAGCGTCAAGCTGGTACCCGCCGAGAAGGACGCCCCGCCCGCCGCGCGGCTGCGTGAGGCGGGCGCGATCATCTTCGCCAAGACCACCATGCCCGATTACGGCATGCTGTCTTCGGGGCTCTCTTCATTCCATGCGCTCGCGCGCAATCCCTGGGACCTCTCCAAGAACCCCGGCGGCTCCAGCGCGGGCGCGGGCGCCGCGGCAGCAGCCGGCTATGGTCCCTTGCATCTCGGCACCGACATCGGCGGCTCGGTGCGCCTGCCCGCAGGCTGGTGTGGCCTCGTCGGGCTAAAGCCGAGCTTCGGCCGTGTGCCGATCGATCCCGCCTATGTCGGCCGCGTCGCCGGCCCGATGACCCGCACCGTCGATGATTGCGCGCTGATGATGAGCGTGATCGCCAAGCCCGACCGGCGCGACGGCATGAGCCTGCCGGCGGAGCCGCTGAACTGGAAGGGCTTGGAGAAGTCTCCGCGCAAGTTGCGGATTGGCCTGATGCTGGATGCCGGCGTCGGCCTGCCGGCGGAACGAGCCGTCCGCGACGTCGCGGTGAAGGCTGCAAAGGCATTCGAATCCGCGGGCAGTGTCGTCACCGAAGTCGATGGCATCCTCACCCGCGAGATGCTCGATGGTCTCGACAATTTCTGGCGTGCGCGGATGTGGGACGATCTGTCGAAGCTGACACCGGCCGAACAGGCAAAGGTGCTGCCCTACATCTTCAAGTGGGGCGCGTCCGGCGCGAAGCTCTCTGGCGTCGACGTGATCCGGGGCTTCAACCAGACCATGGCGATCCGCGCGGCGGCCTCAAAGCTGTTCTGCGAGCTCGACTATGTGATCTCGCCGACGGCACCGAACGTGAACTATGAGGCGGAATGGGCTTCGCCCACCAACGATCCGATGCGACCGTTCGAGCACATCTGCTATACCGTACCGTGGAATATGTCGGAGAATCCCGCCGTCTCCATCAATGGCGGTTTCGATATCCAGGGTTTTCCCATCGGCGTGCAGATCGTCGGCCGTCGCTTCGACGACATCGGCGTGCTCGGCCTCGCCAAGGCGTTTGAAGGCCTGCGCGGAGCGCAGAAGCCCTGGCCCAAGCCGCCGGCGAAGTAGATGCCCAGTCCGCGCAAGACGGACAGCGGCGAGCGTGCGTCTCGTCTCATCGAGACCGCATTCAAGACAAGGAAGGAAACCCCGCCATGGCGTATGAGACGATCAAATACGAGGTCGCCGAGCAGATCCTCACCATTGCGCTGAACCGGCCCGACAAGCTCAACGCCTTCAACGCGCAGATGCAAGCCGAGCTGATCGACGCGTTCGACGCCGCCGACAAGGACGACAATGTCCGCGCCATCATCGTGACAGGCGCCGGCCGCGGCTTTTGCGCGGGCGCGGATCTGTCCTCGGGCGCCAACACCTTCGATCGCGACGCGCGGCGCGGGCCGGTGAAGCGCTTTGCCGACGGCAAGGTCGATTACAGCGACCCTCAGGTGCGCGACGGCGGCGGCCAGGTCACCTTGCGCATCTTCAAATGCCTGAAGCCTGTGATCGCCGCGGTGAATGGTCCCGCGGTCGGCATCGGGGTCACCATGCAGCTCGCGATGGACATCCGCATTGCGTCGGAGGCCGCACGGTTCGGCTTCGTGTTCTCCCAGCGCGGCATCGTGCCGGAGGCGGCCTCGAGCTGGTTCCTGCCCCGCATCGTCGGAATCTCGCAAGCGCTGGAATGGTGCTATTCGGGTCGCGTCTTCCCGGCGCAGGAAGCCCTCGCCGGCCGTCTCGTCAGCAAGGTCGTGCCGCCGGATGATCTGCTTCCGACCGCCCGCGCGCTCGCCAAGGAATTTGCCGCCAAGACAGCGCCGGTGTCGGTCGCGCTGATCCGCCAGATGATGTGGCGCATGATGGGCGCGGACGATCCCATGGAAGCGCACAAGGTCGACAGCCGTGGCATCTACGCCCGCGGCCGCTCGGACGACGTCAAGGAAGGCGTGGTGTCGTTCCTGGAGAAGCGGCCGGCGCAGTTCAAGAACAAGGTGTCGAACGATATGCCGGATTATTTTCCGTGGTGGACGGAGCGGGAGTATAAATAGAGTGGGCAAAGGCGCTCTTGCACCGTGCCCACCATCTCTTGGCAATCGCGACAGGTGGTGGGCACGCTTCGCTTTGCCCACCCTACAGCACCGTCGTTACGGCACCGTCACTCCATCACCAGCGCCACACGCCCGATCGCCTTGCGATCAAGCAACAGCCGCATCGCCTTCGCAAAATCCTCGAGCGGCAGGCGATGTGAGATGTTCGGGCGCAGCTTGCCCCCCTCCGCCCATTGCAGCAGCGCCTTCAGGCGCATTTCCCCCAGAGCCGGATTTTTCCGCACTGCTTCGCCCGCACGCACGCCGAGCACGCTGGCGCCCTTGATCAACAACAAATTGGTCTTCGCCGAGCCGATGCCGCCGGTGAAGCCAATGACCAGTAGCCGCGCGCCCCAGGCGATGCAGCGCATCGAGTCCTCAAAGACCTGGCCGCCGACAGGATCGAACACGACATCGGCGCCGCGGCCATCGGTGATACGCTTGACGGCATCGCGAAACGGCTCGCGGTCGTAACGCACGAGATGATCGGCGCCGCGCGATTTCGCGACCGCGAGCTTTTCGTCGCTGGACGCGGTCGCGATCACGGTTGCGCCCAGCATCTTGCCGATCTCGACGGCCGCAAGGCCGACACCACCGCCGGCGCCGTGCACCAGCAGCACTTCACCCGGTTCGACCCGGCCGCGATCGATCAACGCATGATAGGCGGTGCCGTGGCCGGCGAGATAGGTTGCGGCCTCCGCATAGTCGAAGGTCGACGGCATCGGCGTGAGTTGCGACGGCATCACCACCGCTTCATCCGTGAACGCGCCGTGACGCATCTTGACGATGACCTTGTCACCGACCGAAACGCCCCTCGCCTCCGCGCTAATCTCGGTGATGTCGCCGGCGGCTTCCATGCCGGGCGTGAACGGCAGCTCGGGCTTGAGCTGATACTCACCCGCAGCCATCAGCACGTCAGGGAAATTCAGCCCGGCGGCGCGGATCGCGACGCGGACTTCACCCGGCTTCAGCGGGCGCGACGGAAACTCTTCCAGTCGCAACGTTTCGGGCGCGCCGAGCGCGCGGCAGACGACAGCCCGTACCATCAGGCCGCGCTTGCCTTGCTGCGCAACAGCGCCTCGCGGATCAACGGCAGGCGGTCGTTGCCAAAATACATGTCGGTCTTGTTCACGAAAATGGTCGGCGAGCCGAAGCCGCCGCGGGCGACGACCTCTTCAGTATTGGCCTTGAGCTGATCCTTGATGCCCTGCTCGGAAATGCCGGCGAGAAACTTCTGCTCGTCGATGCCGCTCTTCTTGCAGAGCTCCGCCAGCACCGCGTCCTGCGAGATGTCCTTGTCCTCGCCCCAATAGGCCTCGAACACTGCAGTCGCGAACGGCACCATGTCCTTGCCGAGCCAGATGCAGCCGCGCATCGCCTTGACGCTGTTCACCGGGAAGACTGTGGGCGGCATCTTGATCGACAGACCCGCCGAGCGCGCCCAGTCGGCAAGGTCTTTCTTCATGTAGCGCGCCTTCAGCGGCACCGGCTTCTCGCGCTGCGCGTAGACGCTCGGATTGACCGTGTTGAAGATGCCGCCGACCAAGATCGGCCGCCAGATGATCTCGGCGCCGAGTTCTTTGGCCAGAGGCTGGATGTTGTGGAAGGCGAGATAGGTCCAGGGGCTGGAGCAGTCGAAGAAGAATTCGATCATGGGATTTCCTTGTGTTTCGCGTCATTCCGGGGCGCGCCTTCTTGGGCGCGAGCCCGGAATCCATTTCACCTAATTTATTGCGGCCCGATGGATTCCGGGTTCGCGCTACGCGCGCCCCGGAATGACGGCGTAGCCGTCACTTCCTTCCCAACACTTCCTTAGCGCGCTGGCCGAACATGATCTTGCGTGATTCCTCATCGAACGGCTCTTTGACAAACTTTCCGATCGCGAGCCCCGCCTGCACCTGCGGCCGGGCCCGGACCTCGGCGTACCAGCGCTTCACGTTTGGATAGTCGTCGAGGGTAAAACCCTGCGCCTTGTGCGTCATGGTCCAGGGGAAGCAGGCGATGTCGGCGATGGAATAGTCGCCGGCGACATAGGCGCCGGTTTTGGCAAGCTGCCGGTCGAGCACGCCGTAGAGCCGCGTTGCCTCGTCGCGGTAGCGCTCGATCGCATAAGGGATTTTCTCGGCCGCATAGAGCGCGAAATGGCCGTGCTGGCCGAGCATCGGCCCCAGCCCTGCCATCTGCCACATCACCCATTGGATGGTGGTGGAACGGCCGCGCAAGTCCGTGGGCAGGAAGCGGCCGGTCTTCTCCGCCAGATAAATCAGGATCGCGCCGGTCTCGAACACCGAGAACGGCGCGCCGCCATCGGCGGGTTCGTGGTCGACGATCGCGGGAATGCGGTTGTTGGGCGAGATCGCCAGGAATTCAGGGTTGAACTGCTCGCCGGCGCGGATGTTGACGGGCTTCACTCGATAGGGAAGCCCGAGCTCCTCCAGCATGATCGAGATTTTCCAGCCGTTCGGCGTCGGCGCGTAATGGAGGTCGATCATGACCCGTCCTCTGGCCTTCCCTGTCATCATCGCCGGAATAGAGGGCGACTTTTGTTGTTCTGTACCTTGACGTTAGGACATGGCAGGAAGGGGCGCAACATAACCTGCCGGGAGGGCCGCCATGCTGTTTCCAACCACGATCGCCGGCTCCCTGCCGAAGCCGGAATGGCTCGCCGAGCCCAACATGCTCTGGGCGCCCTGGAAGTCCGGCGGCGACGAGCTGCTTCGTGCCAAGCGCGATGCGACGCTGATCTGGCTGAAGATCCAGGAGGACGCCGGCATCGACATCGTTACCGAGGGCGAGCAGGCCCGGCAGCATTTCGTCCACGGCTTCCTGGAGAAGATCGAGGGCATCGACTTCGCCCACAAGGTCGAGATGGGCATCCGCAAGGACCGCTACAAGGCGATGGTGCCGCAGGTGGTCGCCCCGCTCCGGCTCAAGGACCGCGTCCATGCCTTTGAGGCGCGCGTTGCCCGCACGCACACCAAGAAGAAGCTGAAATTCACCCTGCCCGGCCCGATGACGATCATCGACACCATCGCGGACCGTTACTACGGCGACCGCGTCAAGATGGCCTTTGCCTTCGCCGAGCTGCTCAACGAGGAAGCCAAGGCGCTCCAGGCCGACGGCGTCGATCTCGTGCAGTTCGACGAGCCCGCCTTCAACGTCTACATGGACGAGGTCAATGACTGGGGCATCAAGGCGCTGGAGCGCGCCGCGCAGGGACTGACCTGCACCACCGCCGTGCACATCTGCTACGGCTACGGCATCAAAGCCAACACCGACTGGAAGGAGACGCTTGGCGCGCAATGGCGGCAGTACGAGCAGATCTTCCCGGCGATCGACGCCAGCCCGATTCAGCAGGTCGCGATCGAGTGCCGCAACTCCAAGGTTCCGCTTGATCTGCTCGCGCTGTTGAAGAACAAGATCGTGCAGGCCGGCGTCATCGACGTCGCCAGCGACACGGTCGAGACCGCGGAGGACGTCGTGCAGGTGATCGACGCCGTCTCGAAATTCGTGCCCAAGAGCAACATCATCGCCACCACCAATTGCGGCATGGCGCCGATGCGGCGCGAGATCGCCGAAGCCAAGCTGATGGCACTCGGCGCCGGCGCCGCGCTCGCGCGCGAGAAGCTGGGGTGATGGAAGGGATTCGGCGCTAGGGCTGCGCGGAGGGGTGCAGCACCGGTCGATAGCCGGCGTTCAGCGTGCGGAGTGTCGACGGCGGCGTCAGCAGCGTTGCCTCACCGGGGACGTCCTCCGCCGCGGCATATCCCGCCGCCGACCACTTTAGCGTCCTGCCCTGCATCACCAGATAGCTTGCCTCGCCCTGCTGCAGCATCGCGCCCTCGGGCAATTGGTCGAGCGGCACCAAGAGCGCGTGCAGCCGCTTCTTGCCGTGATCGAGCCGCTCGTGGTGCAGCACCGTGTCGATGTCGTGCATGCGGACGTCGTGTACGCGGTTGCCCTTCTCCCACGCGGCCCGGAAGTGATTGGCATCGTCGCGGCGGCAGTAGAAACAGGGACGGTGCCCGGCGGCGAGCGCTGTGGCCTCATCAAGAAAGAACAGCTCGGTCCAGCTTCGCTGCGCCATCACCTCGCGGCGGCGGCCGCGGAATTCGCAGGTGCAGGTGAGCCAGGCCGGCGAGGACCAACGCTTCTTCAGAAGCGTCTTGGTCGCGGGATCATGGATGATGCCACGATTGCCGGTGAACATCCCGCGATGTGGGGTGGCGATGATGTCGCCGGTGGGGGTGACGCGGTTTTGCAGGGGCATGGGCGCTGCTCGTCTCCCTCTCCCCGTTCTTACGGGGAGAGGGCTGGGGTGAGGGGCTGCATCCGCAAATATGGTGAGCGCTGGACTCGCGGAGAGTGCCCCTCACCCGCGCCTTCGGCGCGACCTCTCCCCGCACGCGGGGCGAGGTGAAGAAAGCTCACGCCGCGCCGTCGCGGAGCGGCGGGTGATAGGACAGCGCAGTATCCCAGGGAAAGAAGATCCAGGTGTCCTGCGAGACCTCCGTGATGAAGGTATCGACCAGCGGACGCCCCTTCGGCTTGGCATAGACGGTGGCGAAATGCGCGTCCGGCAGCATCTCGCGAACCAGCTTGCCGGTCTTGCCGGTGTCGACGAGGTCGTCGACGATCAACAGCCCCTTGCCGGTGCCGCCGCCAAGTTTCATCGCCTGTTCGGAAATGCCCTTGAGAACCTGGAGATCACCCTGCTTGTCATGGTCGTAACTGGCGATGCAGACCGTATCGATCACGCGCAAGCCGAGCTCGCGCGCCACGATCGCGGCCGGCACCAGGCCGCCGCGGGTGATCGCGATCACGGCGTGGAACGGACCGACTTCGTTGAGACGCCAGGTCAGCGCCCGGCAGTCGCGGTGGAACTGGTCCCACGACACTGGAAAGGGCCGACCTGCCCGTTCCTCCGCGCTCAATTGCGGTGTTTCACCAGCCATCATCGTCTCCTAACATTCGTCTGCCGGCAGCTCATTTGCTACCGGGTGATGTTCAATCCCGCCAGCATTTCCTTCACCGCCGCCATTGCTGCGGCGAGCTTATCCGCATCGCGCGAACGCACCACCAGATTGGTGTTGGGCTTCTGCTCCTCGTCCATGAACGGATAGCTGCCGATGATGGTGTCGGGGTGAGCGGCGGCGATCGCCCTCAAGGGGCTGCCGATGTCGCCTTCCCGCGCATTGGCACGAACCGATTCGGACAGCATGCGCACGCCCGACTTCAGCTTGGGCGAGACGATGTCCATCATCGCCTGCATGATCGACGGCACGCCGGCCATGACGATGACATTGCCGATCTTGAAGCCGGGGGCGAGGATGGTCGCGCTCTGGATCAGTTCGGCACCATCGGGAATGCGGGCCATGCGCAGGCGGGCCTCGTTGAGGTCCTGCTCGCTCCAGCGCTCCCTGAAACGGGCGACCACCTCGGGATGGTGGTCGATGCCGACGCCAAAGGCCTTGGCAACGCTGTCGGCGGTGATGTCGTCATGGGTCGGGCCGATGCCGCCGGTGGTAAAGACATAGGTGTAGCGTTGCCGCAGTGCATTCAACGCCGCGATAATGTCGTCCTCGTCGTCGGAGACGACCCGGACTTCCTTGAGGTCGATGCCGATATTGGTCAGGTATTCGGCGATGAAGCCGATATTCTTGTCCTTGGTTCGGCCGGACAGGATTTCATCCCCGATGACCAGAATGCCCGCCGTAACGATCTCGCTCATGCCTTAAGTCCCTCACCTGTCTCGCCGAATTTGCCGGGGTAACGCGTTGAAGTCACGCGCTTTTGCTGCCGAAATAAGCAGTCCTCAGCCATTTTTTCAGGCACCTTCTCGGCCACATCAGGCAAATGCCCGCTCTCCATGCTTATCCCGCTGGCCCGCCCCTTGCTACCTCCTCAAAGTCATGCACTCTTGCCGCATGGCCAGTGAGACAAGTCGGGATCTATGGCAGTCGCGTTTGATGAAATGAATATCCCCGGTGGGGACCTTCGCCCCGCCTATCAGGAGCTGGCTCGCTGGCTCAAGGAGACGCCTCCCGAGGCGCTCGAATATCGCCGCCAGGAGGCCGAGCTCCTGTTCCGCCGCATCGGCATCACCTTCGCCGTCTATGGCGACTCCGAATCCACCGAGCGCCTGATCCCCTTCGACGTGATCCCGCGGATCATGTCCGGCAAGGAATGGACGGTGCTGGAAAAGGGACTGAAGCAGCGCGTCAAGGCGCTGAACATGTTCCTGCGCGACATCTATCACGGCCGCGAGATCCTCCGCGCCGAGATCGTGCCCGATGATCTGATCTTCCAAAACCCGGTGTTCCGGCCCGAGATGAACGGCCAGCAGGTGCCGCACGACGTTTACGTGCACATCGCCGGCATCGACATTGTCCGGGTCGATGCCGAGGACTTCATCGTGCTGGAGGACAATGCGCGCACGCCGTCCGGCGTGTCCTACATGCTGGAAAACCGCGAGATCATGATGCGGCTGTTTCCGGATCTGTTCGCCCGCCACAGGGTGGCGCCGGTCGAGCGCTATCCGGACGAGCTGCTCTCGGCGCTCCGCTCGGTCGCGCCACATGGCGCATCGAGCGAGCCGACGGTCGCCCTGCTCACGCCAGGCGTCTACAATTCCGCCTATTACGAGCACTCCTTCCTCGCCGACAAGCTCGGCATCGAGCTCGTGGAAGGGCGCGACCTCGTCGTCAAGAACAACGAAGTGTTCATGCGGACGACCGAGGGGCTGAAACGGGTCGACGTGATCTATCGCCGCGTCGACGACGACTTTCTCGATCCCCTCACCTTCCGGCCCGACTCCGCGCTCGGCGTGCCCGGGCTGATGTCGGCCTATGCCGCCGGCAACATCACGCTCGCCAATGCCGTCGGCACCGGCATCGCCGACGACAAGGCGATCTACTCCTACATGCCCGACATCGTGAAGTTCTATCTCGGCGAGGAGCCGATCCTGAAGAACGTGCCGACCTGGCGCTGTCGCGAGCCGAAGGATCTGGCTTACGTGCTGGACAATCTAAGCGAGCTCGTCGTCAAGGAAGTGCACGGCTCCGGCGGCTACGGCATGCTGATCGGCCCCGCTGCGACCAAGGCGACGATCGAAGCGTTCCGCGAAAAGCTCAAGCGCGAGCCGGAAGGCTTTATCGCGCAGCCGACGCTGGCGCTCTCGACCTGCCCCACCTGCACGGCAAGTGGCCTTGCGCCGCGCCATGTCGATCTTCGCCCCTTCGTGCTCACGGGCAGCAAGAGCACGACGATCGTGCCGGGCGGGCTCACCCGCGTCGCGCTGAAGGAAGGCTCCCTGGTGGTCAATTCGAGCCAGGGCGGCGGCACCAAGGACACCTGGATTCTGGACGAGTAGAGAGATGCTGTCGCGCACCGCCGAAAACCTCTACTGGCTCGCCCGCTATGTCGAACGGGCCGAATATCTCGCGCGCACGATCGATGCGACCCTGCGCGTCACCGCGCTTCCCGCCGCCTATATCGGCAAGACCAACGAATGGGATTCCGCGCTGCTGACCGCCGGCGTCGCGGAGAGCTTCTATCAGACCCATGAGGAAGCCAACGAGCACAACGTCGTCGACTACCTCTCGTTCTCGGCCGACAACCCGTCCTCGATCAGGAACTGCATCGAGGCGGCGCGGCTGAACTCGCGCTCGGTGCGCACCGCGCTGACCAGCGAGATGTGGGACACCATCAACTCGGCCTGGATCGAGCTTCAGGCGCTTTGGAGCAAGGGCACTTCGACCCGCGAGGACCTGGCAAAATTCCTGCGCTTCGTGCAGGAGACCTCGCTGCGCTTCGACGGCTCGGCCTACCGGACCATGCTGCGCAACGACGCCTATTGGTTCTCGCGCCTCGGCCTGCACCTGGAACGCGCCGACAACACCGCGCGGATTCTCGACGTGAAGTATCACGTACTGCTGCCGGAAGAGGAGCATGTCGGCGGCCCGCTCGACTTCTATCAGTGGAGCTCGATCCTGCGCTCGGTGTCGGCGCTCACCGCCTATCACTGGGTCTATCGCGAGACGCTGAAGCCGTGGCTGGTCGCCGATCTCTTGATCCTCAACGGCACGCTGCCGCGCTCCCTGGCGAGCTGCTACGACAATCTCGTGCGCAATCTCGACCAGATCGGCGTCGCCTATGGCCGCCAGGGCCCGGCCCAGCGCCACGCCCGCGGCATCCGCAACCGGCTGGAACACAGCAATATGAACGACATTTTCCAGCATGGCGTGCATGAATTCATTCAGGAATTCATCGCCGACAATTCCAGGCTGGGCGAAATCATCACGAAGCAGTATTTGATCTGATCCACGCAGTCGTTCCGGGACGCCCGGAATGACGGAATCAAAACACCATGCGCCTGCGAATCCAGCACACCACGACCTATCGCTACGAGCCGGCGGCGACGAGCGTGATCCAGATCCTGCGCACGACGCCCTGCAGCCATGACGGGCAATATGTGGCGGAATGGCAGATCGACGTCTCGACCGACACCAAGCTCGACATGCACGAAGATGCGTTCGGCAACGTCACCCATGTGCTGTCCTGCGGGCCCGTCAGCGACATCAAGATCACCGCCGAAGGGCTGATCGAGACCCATGATACCGGCGGCGTGCTGCGCGGCGCCGACGAGCGTTTTCCGGCCGGAATGTTCCTGCGTCCCACCGACCTTACGACCGTCAATCCGGCGATGGCGGCTGTGGCGCGCCAGCTGCGCAGCGAGGCCGAGAACGACACGCTCGGCTTCCTGCACACGCTGATGTCGCAGATCAGCGATCACATGACCTTCGACGAGGACCCGACCAACAGCGGCACCTCGGCCGCCGAAGCGTTCACGCTCAAGCGCGGTGTCTGCCAGGACTATGCGCATATCTTCATCGCCTGCGCCCGCACCGGCGGCGTGCCGGCGCGCTTCGTCTCCGGCCATTTCCTGCGCTCCGACGGCACCGTGCATCAGGATGCGGGCCACGCCTGGGCGGAAGCCTACGTTCCCGATCTCGGCTGGGTCGGCTTCGATCCGGCCAACAGCATCTGCACCACGGATGCCCATGTCCGCGTCGCGATCGGGCTCGACTATCTCGGCGCGGCGCCGGTGCGCGGCACCCGCTATGGCGGCGGGGCGGAAACGCTGACGGTCGCGGTCAAGGTCGAGCAGGCCGGCCGCGGCGGGCCGTCGCAATCACAATCGCAGCGGCAGAGCTAGACGCGACCAACCCAGCGCGTGGGCCGTGCTACGATCGCCGGATCGGAATGGATCCGCGAGGATGTTATGGCGACTGTAAAACTGCTTTCGGACGACGAGCTTTCCAGCGAGGCGCGCGCCGTCTTCGACGACATCCGCAAGCTGCGGCAATCGGACTTCATCAACAATTTCTGGCGCGCGCTGGCGCATGATCCGAAGACGCTGCGGCGGACCTGGGAGAGCCTCAAGGAGGTGATGGCGCCGGGCGCGCTCGATCCCAAGGTCAAGGAGATGCTCTATGTCGCTGTGTCGATCGCGCATGGCTGCAGCTACTGCATCCATTCGCACACGGCCGCCGCGCGGGCCAAGGGCATGACCGAGGCCGAATATGGCGAGATGCTAGCCATCGTCGGCATGGCCGCGGAGACCAACCGGCTGGTCACCGCGCTCGGCGTTCCCGTCGACCAGGCGTTCCTCGCCGACGCAACTGACTGAGGTCGCCGACCTCCCCCGAGGAATCGGGGGTTGGAGCGGCCGGCGAAATTGGCTAGTAATTCCGCGCAAACGCGTTCGGGGACTGGAAATGACCTATTGTTGCGGAATCCTGGTTCGGGACGGTCTGGTGATGATCGCCGACACCCGCACCAATGCCGGCCTCGACAACGTCTCGACCTTCCGCAAGCTGCACATCTTCTCCAAGCCGGGCGACCGCATCATGGCGATCGCCAGCGCCGGCAACCTCGCCATCAGCCAGTCGGTGCTCTCCACCCTGACCGAGGGTCTGGAAGATCCCAACACGGGCGAGATCGAGACGCTGATGAACGCGCCGACCATGTTCCAGGCCGCCCAGCGCATCGGCCGGGCAATCCGGGCGGTGCACGCGACCGAGGGACCGGCGCTGAAGTCGGAGGATGTGTCCTTCGACGTCTCGTTCCTGTTCGGCGGCCAGATCAAGGGCGCGCGCATGCGCCTGTTCATGGTGTACACCGCCGGCAATTTCATCGAGTGCACGACCGACACGCCCTACCTGCAGATCGGCGAGCACAAATACGGCAAGCCGGTGCTCGACCGCGCCATGCATTACGACGTCGAGCTTTACGAGGCGCTGAAGACCGGCCTGATCTCGATGGACTCGACCATGCGCTCCAATCTCGGCGTCGGCCTGCCGATCGACGTGCTGGTGGTGCGCTCGGATGTCTACGATGCGGACCTCAACCATCGCATCGAGGCCGGCGAGCCCTACTTCCACGACCTGCGCTCGCGCTGGTCGGCGGCATTGCGCGCGGCACACCAGAACATCCCGCGGCCGCCCTACAAGAACGAAAAAGAACCCAAAACCTGACAACTCAAAGAAAAGGCAGGAAACGATGAGTGAAGCGAAAAAGATCGCATTGGTGACGGGCGCCGGCACCGGCGTCGGGCGCGCGGCATCGCTCGCACTGATGAACACCGGCTTCACCGTGGTGCTGGCGGGCCGCCGGCTCGACATGCTCGAGGAGACCGCAAAGCTCGGCCCCGCGGGCAAGAGCCTGTGCGTGACTGCCGACATGACCAAGCCTGATTCCATCGCCGCGCTGTTCGACAAGGTGAAGGCGACCTATGGCCGTCTCGACGTGCTGTTCAACAATGCCGGCATGGGCGCGCCGGCGGTGAACTTCGAGGACCTCAGCCTCGAGCAGTGGCAGGCGGTGGTGAACACCAACCTCACCGGCCCGTTCCTGTGCACCCAGCACGCCTTCCGCATCATGAAGGACCAGACCCCGCGCGGCGGCCGCATCATCAACAACGGCTCGATCTCGGCGCATGCGCCGCGGCCGTTCTCGGCGGCCTACACCTCGACCAAGCACGCCATCACCGGCCTCACCAAGGCCAGCAACCTCGACGGCCGCATGTACGACATCGCGGTCGGCCAGGTCGACATCGGCAACGCCGCGACCCCGATGACCGACCGCATGGTCAACGGCCCCGGCGTGCTGCAGCCCGACGGCACCACCAAGCACGAGCCGCGCATGGATGCGAAGGCGGTCGGCGATGCCGTCGCCTACATGGCCGGCCTGCCGCTCGATGCCAACGTGCTGACCATGACGGTGATGGCGACGAAGATGCCGTTCGTCGGACGGGGCTGAACGAAGACTGCGAAAACAACCCCATGCACAGTAGACGGCGTGGGGTTGCTACCTGCATTCGGCAAGCGCAGTGATGTCAGCTAAATCCCTGCGTTGCCTCTACAATGACGGGAAACAGAGCGGACCCTGCCCGCATATCGCGAAACCAGGCTAACCAGCGTGGCTTCGGATTGATCGCCCGACCTGCTGCAAGGCCTCGAAGGCTGCGGAGCGCTTGTCGTTCCAGCTTGCCAGCGCCGCGTCGGGAGGATGTATTTCTCCCAAGGCAGACATCGCCTCCATCGCCTGGCTGACATCGGTGTGATCGCCCGAAGCGACCGATCCGAGCATCGCGGAGCCGAGCAACACCGGCTCCGGAGATGCCGAGGCAGCAACCGTCAAACCGGTCGTATCGGCGAGCACCTGCCGCACCAGGCGGCTCTGGGCCGCACCACCGCTGACGACGATCGTATCGATGGCAATGCCTTTATCCTGCTGGGCCCGCACGATCTGCCGCGCGCCGTAACCCAGGCCGCACAGGCCGGCAAGATAGAGGGCGAGCAAGCTCTCCAGGTCGGAGCGCATATCCAGCCCGGCGATCAGCGCACGCGCATCGGGATCCGCGAGGGGCGCGCGGTTGCCGAGGAATTCAGGCACGACATGAAGCTCGCCGACCAAGTCCCGAACCCTCTCTGCACCGCCGCGCGCGTCTACCTGACCGGCGAGCCAATCGGCGAGCGTCCGTTGGTCCTGACGCGCCGCGTGTGTCGCCTGTGCCGAATACGGATGCATCTGTACGAGATGGTCAATTGCTGCACCAGCGACTGACTGTCCACCCTCATTGAGCCATAGCCCCGGCACCATGGCCGAGAAATAAGGTCCCCAGACGCCGGGAACGAAGACCGGGTTTTGCGTGGTCGACATGGTGCAGGCAGACGTTCCGAACACATAGGCCATACGCGTGAGCGCCGTACCCGCAGCTCCGCGAGCACCCACCGTTCCGACACCGCCCGCATGTGCGTCGATGAGGCCTGCCGCAACGGACGTACCAACCTTGAGGCCAAGGTCGGTCGCTGCCTCCGCTGTCAGCCCGGCAGCCAGCCGCGTGCCGCCAGGCACGATCTCGGTGCCGATCCGGCAAAACTGCTCGTCCGCCAACGCGCCGAGACCGACCGAGCGGAAGAAATCGGCATCCCAACGGTCTTCGTGGCCCAGATAGCTCCACTTGCACGTGACGGTGCAGGTGGAGCGGGCAAGGCTCCCGGTTGCACGCCAGGTGAGGAAATCAGTCAGGTCCATGAACTGCCAGGCGTCCGCAAAGCTGCCGGGCATGTTTTCGGCAAGCCACAACAGTTTCGGCGTCTCCATCTCGGGTGAGATCGCTCCGCCGACATAGTCGAGAACTTTCGCGCCGGTGCGGTTGATCCGACGCGCCTGCTCGACGGCGCGGTGGTCCATCCAAACGATGATATTGCGAGCGGGATCACCGGACGGGCCCACGGCAAGCGGTGCGCCGCCAACGCCGAGCACCACCAGCGAGCAGGTCGCGTCAAAGCCAATGCCGGCAATGCCGTCCGGCGCGATGCCGGCCTTTCCGACCGCGCTGCGCACGCTGCGGCATACGGCGCGCCAGATGTCCTCGCTCGACTGCTCGACAATATCGCCGGCCTCCCGCCAAAGCGTGATGTCGGCCTTGTCGGTGGCGACAAGTCTGCCGGAGCGATCGAAGACCCCGGCTCTCGCACTGCCCGTGCCGACGTCGATGCCCAGAAAATAGCGCGTCATCCCGGAGACCCTCACCATGAAGCAACGTTCAGATCGCAGATGCGGAAGCCTAGAGATCGTTGCTCTGCGGCAGGATCACGAGGTCGCGGATCGTGACATTTCTCGGACGAGTCAACATGAAGAGCACGGCCTGCGCGACTTCCGTCGGCTGGATCAGGCCACCTGCCGCCATCTCTGCGTCGAGCTTTTCCTTGGGCCAGTCGCTGATGAGCGCGGTCACGACCGGGCCGGGCGCCACGGCGCCGACGCGCAGGCCGTATTTCGCGACCTGCCGACGCACGGTATGGACAAAGGCCTGCACGGCATGTTTCGAGGCAGTGTAGATCGGCTCCCAGACCACGGGGACGAGACCGGCGATCGAACTGGTGACGATGATGTCACCACTCTTGCGTTCCACCATATGTGGCAGAACCGCGTGGATCGAGCGGAACAGCGCGTTGACATTGAGGTTGAGCATGCGGTCCCAGGCGTCGGGGTCACCGCCAAGCACCTCGCCGCCGACATAGGTGCCGGCATTGGCATGGAAGATATCGAGCCGGCCGGCCTTTTCCAGCAGCTGCGGCATCATGCCCGCCATGCTCGCCTGATCAGTGAGATCAATGCGCAACGGGATCGCGTGGTCGCCGAGTTCAAGGCAGACACTGTTCAGCGCATCCTCGGCCCGATCGACCAGCACCACGCGCGCCCCCGCCGCGATCATTGTCCTCGCGCATTCGAGACCAATGCCCGAGGCAGCGCCGGTAATCGCGGCAACCTTTCCTGCAAGTTCCTGGCCCACGGTCGGTCCTCTTGTTGGAGTTTGTCTAGGCTCGGCCATGGGATACGCGCGAGCGTCGTGCCAGCGAGTCGACGATGACAGCGACGGCAAGCACCGCACCCGTGATCATGTACCGAAGCGACGAAGAGAGATCGAGCAGCGTAAGGCCGCTGGCGATCGACTGGATGACGATGATACCGAGCAATGCAGAATAAGCGCTGCCGCGGCCGCCAAACAGACTGGTGCCGCCGATGACCGCGGCGGCGATGGCATTGAGGTTCACATCTCCCGTGCCGGCCTGCTGGCTGGAAGACGCCAGCCGCGCGGCAGCAAGGATACCGCCGGCGGCTGCCAGCGTGGAGCACAGCATGAAGGCGCTCGTATGGATCCGGCGAACGTTGATGCCGGCACGACGGGCGGCCTCGCGATTGCCTCCGACCGCGCTCATTGAGCGGCCCCATTTGGTCCGCTTCAGCGCGTAGTTCATGACCACGCACAAGCCGACGAACAGGCCGAACATCCACGGAACACCGCGCGCGAGATTGAGATAGTAGACGATGAATTCGAGCACGACGACGACCAGAGCGCCCTTCAGCAGAAGGCGGCCGAGCGAGCTTGCAGACAGTCCCGCCGCTCGCCTGCGCGCGGCCATGCGATAGCCGGTCGCGAACATAACCACGCCGGCAAGTGCCGCGAGCGCGTAAGATACGATCGGCGGCATGACCAGCATCTGTCCGAAATTGACCAGTGGGGACCCGTAGGGAAGGTTGATCGAGCCGGACGAGCCGAGCAGATAGAGTTGCAAACCGAGCCAAGCGAGCAGGCCTGACAGCGTCGAGACGAAGCTCGGCATGCCCAGCCGGTTGAACAAGAAGGCATAGAGCCCGCCGATCGAGGCGCCCAGCACCAGCGCCGTGACAACAGCCACCGCTACGGGCCAATCCTGGTTGACCCAGAGCACGCCGACCAGCGCGGAGGAGAACCCGCTCACCGAGCCAACCGAGAGGTCGATCTCGCCGACCATCAGGACACAGACGATGCCGAGCGAGATGACGCCTACGGTCGAGCAATCGAACAGCAGATTGACCAGATTGTCAGGCGCCAGGAAGACCGGGTTGAGGCTCTGGAATGCGGTGCAGATGATCAGCAGCCCGACCACCACTGGCAGAGAGCCGAGGTCGCCCGACCGCACGCGGTCGACGAAGGCGCCGATCGTGCTGCCGATCGTATCCTCATGTGCGACGCGCTCGTCGCGACGGTCCAGCAACCGCGCGGTCGGAACCCGCTGCGTCTCGTCGGTCATGTCAGCACCTGCCGCGACTGCTGCGCCTGGCGTCGGCTGGCACGGCGGGAGACCGAATTCTCGTCGGCGCCGGTGATGGCGGTGACGAGATCCTGGTTGGAAACGTCGGGTCCGAATTCGCCGTTGTTGCGGCCGAGGCGCAACACCACGATCCGGTCGGCGACGGCGCGCACGTCCTCCATGTTGTGGCTGATCACGATGACGCCGAGGCCGCGGGCACGCACGCGCTCGATCAGGTCGAGGACTTCCGCGGTCTGGGCGACACCGAGCGCGGCGGTCGGCTCGTCGAGCAGGATAAGCTTCGGCTCGGTCAGCAACGAGCGCGCGATCGCCACGGTCTGACGCTGCCCGCCCGAGAGCGAGGCAACGGGGTCACGCACACTCGGAATGCGCGCCGAGAGTTCGTTGAGCAACGTCCAGGCACGGACTTCCATGGAAACCTCGTCGAGCCGGGCGGGATTCAACTCGCGGCCCAGGAAGATGTTGGCGACCACGTCGAGATTCTCGCAGAGCGCCAAGTCCTGGAAGACCGTGGCGATGCCCAGACCGAGTGCCGTAGCGGGATCGGGCAGGACGACTTGTTCGCCATCGAAGGCAATCGTACCCGAGGTGGGCTGGTGCACACCGGCAAGGATCTTCACCAGCGTGGACTTGCCAGCGCCGTTGTCACCGACAAGCGCCACGACCTCGCCGGCATGAACGTCGAGATCGACGTCGGTCAGGGCGGATACGGCGCCGAAATTCTTGGAAATGCCGCGAAGGCTCAGGACCAGTTCGCCTGTCCTCTGCTGCGGGTGATCGACATCCGAGATCGTGGACATTTCCGCGTTCGCCTTCCCTTCGTTCGTCCCGGCCGCAACGAGCGGCCGGGACACTTCTTCGCTTACTGCGTGATGCCGAGCTTCTTGCATCCGGCGGCATACCTGCCCGTGCAGAGCTGATCGGCGGTCTGAATCTTCTTGTCGATGATCTCCGCCTTCAGGTTCTGCTCGGTCACAACAGCCGGAATGAACAGCTTCGACGGCGTGTTAAACAGAGTGGTTTCCGCCTTGGGCGTACCGCCCGAGAGGAATTCCATCGCCGCATGGGCTGCAGCGCCCGCGACGATCTCACTGGGCTTGGAGATCGTATTGTACTGATCGCCGGCGATGATGAGCTGGAGCGCAGCAATCGTCGCGTCGTTGCCCGTCACCGGCGGCAATGGATCGACACCGGCGGCCTTGAGGGCCGCGATCGCACCACCGCCCGTCCCGTCATTCGCGGCCACGACGCCAAGTATCTTCTTGCCGAAGCGGGTAACCTGGCCACTTGCCCATTGCTGCGCCTTGGGCGGGGCCCAGTCCGGCGTGTCGTATTCCGCAAGGATAGGATAGCCGCTCTTCTCGAGGCCCGCATGAATGCCCTTCTTGATCAGGCCTGCGGCGGCGTCGGTGGGTGATCCATTGATCTCGAGCACCCCTTCGCCCTCCTTCGCCGTGACTTTGGCGTCCTTCAGATGCTTGACCAGCGATTCCGAGATGGCCTTGCCGATGCCTTCATTGTCGAAGGAGACGTAGAAGTCGGCCTTGGCGTCGGGGATCGGGCGGTCGTAGGCGATCACCTTGATGCCCTGGGACTGTGCCATCTTGACCAGCGAAGCTGCGGCTGTCGAGTCGACAGGATCGAGCACGATCACTTTGGCGCCCTGCGAGATCACCGAATTGAACTGCTGCTGCTGGCGCGCGGCGTCCGCACTGGCATTCTGGTAGATGACCTTGCAGCTCGCGCAGAGTTTCTTCATCTCTGCAGCAAAACCTGGATAGTCGTGCTGCTCGTAGCGGGTGGAGGCCTGGTCGGGCATGAGGAAAGCAACAGTCGCGTCCTTCACCTCCGCAGCCTGCGAGAACAAGGCCGTTGCGCCGAGCAGCGACAGGACGAGCGCGGCTGTACCCGTAGTCTTGAACAAGAGTTTCGTCATCCGGACTTCCCTTTCCGAAACTAGGTGTTAGAGTGCCATCAATTGATCTCTAGGAGACACGCCGTCCCTGCTTCCGCAGCCGGACGGCAACGGCGGTCAGCGCCGATATCCTCCGAAGCCACGCGGAATTTCCGGACAAGCAATCTCCTTCGCAGGCGGCCATCGGCGCGCCCGCGTCATTCTTCCCGTAATCGTCCTCCTCCTCTGCTCCTCCCGGTTATGCGGCGCGTGCCGCGTTGATGTTGTCCGCCAGCAATCGTCTGAAGCGCGAGGGCGGCATGCCCTTCTCGGCCAGGAACTGACGATTGAAATTGGAGAGATTGTTGAAGCCGACCTGGAAGCAGATGTCGGTGATGGAGGCGTATTCGTCGCTCGTCAGGATCTGGCAGGCCAGATTGATGCGGAGCCGCTTGACGTATTGCACCAGCGACATGCCGGTGTGGCGGCGGAACGAGCGCGAAAATCCGCTTTGCGACTGGCCGGCGATCGCCGCGAGATCTGCCTCGCCAAACGGCTGCGTCAGGTTTTCGCGGATGAAGGCCAGCGCCTTGTTCATTCCGGCCGACATGTAGCCGGACGGGTCGGGCAAATAGTCCGGGCTGGAGAGCGGCAACGCGCCCCGAGCGCGGCAGAGCGTCCCCAGGATCATCATGAACAGCTCGATCCGACGCACGCCCTTCGCCGCCACGATCTCCTCCATCAGCGGAGCGAGCTCCTTGCTTGTGCTGCCCGAGAACAGCACGCCACGCCGGGAGAATTCCAGCAGCGCACCGAGGCCAGAGAGCTCGGGCATGAGCTTCATCGTGTCGCCGATGAATTCTTCGCTGAACTGGATGATGCGTCCGCGCAGCGGGATGGTCATATCCGCAGGCACGTCGCTCACCCAATTATGCGGAAGGTTGGGTCCCGTGAGCACGAGATTGCCTGGTTCGAACTGGCCGATGAAATCGCCGACAAAATAGCGACCGCTCGTCGCCACGACCTGATGGATCTCGTATTCCGGATGAAAGTGCCACCGGACGGTGTGGAACGGATACCCGTGCGACCAAGCCTTGAACGACTCGCCGCGCCGTATCTGCACGACTTCCAGGTCTGGTTCCATTTCCGTTCCCTCCTGGGTCGGCCCGGCTTGTAAACGTCTGGGCTCGTCCCCGATGGCTGAATTTTGCTCAGCTCTCTCTATTGTTCGAAACCGTATCGGGTGGCAGCCGGAGCCGCCACCACGATTCAGATGCCGAACCGATACTCTTTTGACATTCGTTCGGTGGGCGCTGCAATATCGGCCAAGCCCCGAACCCGGCTTCCCTACTCCAAGCTCTCCACCTGCCGCAGGCTGGGGAACAGCTTCATCCACAGTAAGGCCACCGCCACCGTGCAGACGCCGCCGAGCACGGCGGCCGGCATTGCCCCGAACAGCGCCGCCGTCAGGCCGCTCTCGAACTGGCCGAGCTGGTTCGAGGCGTTGATGAAGAGGAAGTTCACCGCGCCGACGCGGCCGCGCATCTCGTCGGGTGTTGAAAGCTGCACCAGCGAGAAGCGGATCACGACGCTGATCGTGTCGGCGGCGCCAAGAATGGCGAGCGACAGCACCGACAGCCACATCCAGGACGACAGCGCGAATACGATCGTGGCGAGGCCGAACACGATCACGGCCTGAAACATGCGCAGGCCCACATGCCGCGTGATGGCGTGGCGCGCCAGCACCGTGGTCATCAGCAGCGCGCCGACCGCGGGCGCAGCACGCAGCACGCCGAGCCCGACCGGACCGGCCTGGAGGATGTCGCGGGCATAGATCGGCAAGAGCGCGGTGACGCCGCCGAACAGCACGGCGAACAGGTCGAGCGAGATGGTGCCGAGGATCGCCGGGCTCTGCCGGATGAAGCGGACGCCGGCAAAGATGTTGTCCTCGTCCGTTCCCTCCTTGGCGACCGCCTGCGGGCGCGGCTGGATGAAGCCGGTCAGGATCATCCCGAGAATCCAGAACAGCAGCATCACGGCATAGGCCAGATGCGGCGCGATCGCGTAGGCTAAGCCGCCGAGGGCCGGACCGGTGATGGTCGCGACCTGGGCCGCGCCGCTGGACACGGCGGTGGCGCGCTGGAGCGACCCCTGCGGCGCGATCAGCGGCAGCAGCGCCGCAGTGGTCGGGCTCTCGAACGCGCCGGCAATGCCGAGCATGAAGGTCGCGACGAAGATCTGGACCTCGCTGACCGCGCCGAGATAGGTGATCAATGCGAGATAGAGCGCGGTCGCGGCTTCCACGAGCTGGCAGAGCTGGACCACACGCTTGCGCTCGAAACGGTCGGCAGCGTGGCCGGCGACGAAAACGAGCAGCGCGGTGGGCGCGAATTGCACGAGGCCAACCATGCCGAGGTCGAAGGCCGAGCCGGTGAGGTCGTAGATCTGCCAGCCGATCGCCACCGCCGCGATCTGGCTGGAGAAACGCGACAGGCTGCGCGAGAGCAGAAAGAACAGGAAGGCGGGATGGCGGAGGAGCTCACCGGCGGTGACCGGCCGGTTCGCTGCAACTGGCTGTTCTGGCATCGCCTCTTCGGTCACGCGCGGAGTATTCGCCCCTGATATCGACGCGCCCGCGTGGCTGAGGCGGGCCTGGATGTCAACAGCGGGCGGCGCACAGGGCTATCCGGCATTGCCTTTGCAACGCACGCGCGGCCATAATCATTGGGGGATTGGGGACATCATGCTGCGGCTGCAATCGACACTCGGCGTTTTCGCATTGCTGCTGATCGCCTTCGTGCTCGCGGAGAATCGCCGCGCGGTCTCGCTGCGCCAGGCGGTGATCGGCCTTGTCGTCACCTTCGTCAGCGCGGTCGTGCTGCTGAAGGTGCCTTTCGTAGCGCACGCCTTCGGCGCCATCAACGACGCAGTCGGCGCCATCTCCGCAGCCTCGCGCGCCGGCTCCTCCTTCGTGTTCGGCTATGTCGGAGGCGGCGCCCTGCCCTTCGAGCTGAAGGCGCCGGGCGCCGATTTCATCCTGGCGTTCCAGGCGCTGCCGATCGTGCTGGTCATGAGCGTGCTGACGACGCTGCTGTTCTATTGGCGCGTGCTGCCGCCTGTCGTGCGCGGCATGGCCTGGCTGCTCGAGCGCACGCTCGGGGTCGGCGGGGCGGTCGGGCTCTCGACGGCCGCCAACATCTTCCTCGGCATGGTCGAAGCACCGCTGTTCGTGCGGCCGTATCTTTCGCAGATGTCGCGCAGCGAACTGTTTCTGGTGATGACGGGCGGCATGGCGGGCATTGCCGGCACCGTGCTGGTGCTCTATGCGACGCTGCTTGCGCCGCTGATCCCTGACGCCGCCGCGCATTTCGTCATCGCCTCGGTGCTGGGCGCACCGGCCGCAATCCTCGTCAGCCTGATCATGATCCCTGAAACCTCGGACAAGCGCACCGGCGGTGCGCTGGAGGATCCGGAGATGGCGGTATCAGGCACGATGGATGCGATCGTGAAGGGCACCAGTGCGGGAATCGAGCTGCTGATCAACATCGTCGCGATGCTCTTGGTGCTGGTAGCGCTGGTCTATCTCGCCAATGCGGTGCTCGGGCTGCTGCCGAACGTCGGCGGCGCCGCAATCTCGCTGCAGCGGGTGCTGGGGCTGATCATGGCGCCGGTGTGCTGGCTGATGGGCCTGCCGTGGGGCCAGGCGATCACCGCCGGCAGCCTGATGGGCACCAAGACCGTGCTCAACGAGCTCGTCGCCTATGTCGACTTCTCGAAGCTGCCGCCGGGCACGCTCGATGCGCGCTCGCGCCTGATCATGCTCTACGCGATGTGCGGCTTCGCCAATTTCGCCAGCCTCGGCATCATGATCGGCGGCCTCGGCGTCATGGCGCCGGAGCGGCGCGACGAGATCAATGCGCTGGGGCTGAAGTCGATCGTATCGGGGACGCTGACGACGTGTCTGATGGGCGCGATCGTCGGGGTGTTGACGTAGGCCTCTCCCCGCTCGTCATTGCGAGCCACCGGGTCCGCGCAACGCGCGGCCCGATGACAGGCTCCGCGAAGCAATCCAGATTCGTTCCGTTGAGAAATTCTGGATTGCTTCGTCGCAAGGGCTCCTCGCAATGACGGGGGAGAGAGCGCCTACGCCGTCAATCCTGCCCGCTCAACCGCACAATTTCGACTTCTCCAGCATACGACGCACCTCACCCAGCTTGGCGCGGCACACCGCGGCCGCCATGGCCTTCGCCTCGCTGGTCTGTCCTCGCGCGAGCAGCAACTGCGCCAACAAGGCCTGGGCTAATGATCGCACCGGCCCACCCGTCACGTCCGAAGCGGCGAGCGACATCGCGGTTTGCACTTCCGTCTCGGCAGGGCCGAGGCTGTTTTGCTCAATGAAGTAGATTGCACGGAACACATGAGCTCGCGGGTCTTTCGGATAGCGGTTGACGAAATCAGAGGATCGGCTGGCCATTTCGCGCGTGCTCGCCGGCATTTCCGAGGCACGGATATATTGCCCGACGTCAGCCACGTAGGACCGATAATGAATAGCGGCGAAGCCGGCGCAGATCAGGGATCCGGCCAATCCTCCGAGCAACACCAGGCCGGCGCTTCGCGGCAGGCTGTCATAGGACCAGAAGGCGAGCCACGGCGTGATGGCAAGCGCAGCGCCAGCCAGCGCACCGCCTCCATGGGCGTAATAATTGACATTGCCCGAGGCGCCAAAGGCAAGCGGCAGCAGCGCTGGAACACCGAAAAAGAGCGACGTCTTCAGCCTCGATATCGTCGTCTCGGCGTCCGCCTCCGGCTCGAAGCTCGCAACGAACAGCGCGGCGATGAGCCCGGTGATGGCGCCGGATGCGCCGACGCCTACCATGCCGGAGCCATTGCCCAGCAGCGAGGCGGCCTCACCGGCCAACGCACTGACGACGAAGATCAGCGAAAACCAGCCACGGCCGATCAGGCTCTCCACCCTGACGCCAACGATGAACAGCGCAACGCAGTTGCCGATGAGGTGCCACTGGCTGCCATGCAGAAGCGGCGCCAGTCCGATCCGCCACCATTCGTTTCGTCCGACAACCAGGTCGTAGCCGGACGCGCCCTGAGCAATCAACGAGCGGACATCAAGTGAGCCGTCGCGCGCAATGTCGACAGCCAGACTGCGTTGCAGTGCGAAGATCGCCATCAGGCCGAAAATCAGGCCGATTGTGAGGATGGGGATATCGGCCAGCAGCTTGTTGTCGGCAAAAAGCGAACCCTCACTGGTTTGATCGCGATCGTCCGTGGCCGCAGGAGCGATCGGCGCGGGTTGAAACGATCGGCTTGGGGCTGGTGCCGCGACGCCGCGTCGGCCAAAGCTGTTGGTCGCCATGAAAGCATTCCCGCATTTCTACGACCTTGAGTTGATGCGAGAGGTATTTTCGAGAGGTTACCGCCAGCGCTGCGGATGGCCGGAACCTTCCAACTAGTAACGGCCCGGTGTCGCGGATCGCGTGCATTTTAGCGATTGCGTGTTCCGTAAATCTCTCCGCCGTCATTGCGAGCCACCGGGTCCGCGCAACGCGCGGCCCGATGACAGGCTCCGCGAAGCAATCCAGTCTGCATCCGCGGAGAAAGTCTGGATTGCTTCGTCGCGAGGACTCCTCGCAATAACGAGTGGAGAGACCTGTGCCCTTCCCGACCGCTCCTACGCCTTCAACTCCACCGTCTTGAACTCAGCCGGCAGGATCACCTCCAGCAGTTCGACGTCGTCGGAATAATCCAGGATCATGTGCTTGATCTTCGGCGGCTGGGTCCAGGCGCTGCCTTCTGTCATCAAGGTCTCACCCTGCCCGTCCATGTAGGTCTTCACCCAGCCCTTGAGCACATAGACCATCTGGAAGTCGACGTCGTGGAAGTGAAGCTTTGAGACTTCGGCGGGATCGCACGGGCCTTGCAGGCGGATGACGTGAGCTTGTGCGAGGCCATGGGTCGCGTCGGCGATGCCGAGGTCGCGGTACCTCGCGTAGGCGCGCAGGCCGTCGGCTTTGAAGTCTTCCTCGCGGTGATGGCTGATGGCGATGCGCTGCTTCGGGCGGGCGGGCTTTTTCGTAGCAGCTTTCGTGGGCGTCGTGCGCGCCTTGGATTTCACGGCCTTGCGCGCTGAGGATCGTGATGCGGCCTTGGCGCCGCTCCGCTTCTTCACCGCGGTCTGGGCTGCGCTGCGCGATTTTGCTTTCTTGGCCATGGGCCGGCCTCCCGTTGTTTGTTATGGGCGGAAGGCTAACACGGAAACAGGTCCTGTAGGGTGGGCAAAGCGCAAACGTGCGCACGTTCGGTGTGCGATCATGGAGAGATGGTGGGCACGGCGCGCGAAGAGCCGCGCCTTTGCCCACCCTACGAGAGCGGCGTCTGCGTCAGTTCAACCGGAACACGCCGTCCACGGCGCGCAGCTCGGCCGGCTTGATCAGCTTGGAATGCGCCACCGTCACCGAATGCAGCGGGCCGTCGAGCTTCTCGGTCCAGAACGCGAGGAAGTCGGTCAACGCCGGGAATTTCGGAAACGTGTCGTAGTTCTGCCAGACGTAGGTCTGGAGCAGCGAGGGGTGATCCGGCATCCGGTAGAGAATTTGTGCCGTCGTCAGCCCGTAACCCAGCATCTGTTTCCGGAAGTCCTCGGAAACGCCCCCAACGCGCAGTCCCATGCCAAACCTCCTTTGCAGGAGCGCATACAGGGGGTGGCTTGATCCGTGCCCCGGGAGCCACCCGGAAACGATGCGCTCACATGAGAGAAATGTGACGCAAACTGACAATTCATCTCAAGCCCAAAAGTTTAACAAGCTGTTGAAATTCAATGCGTTAGCAGCAGAAGCGGCTCCGTGCTAATACAGTGCCAAGGGGCCTCCAAAAGGGCCTGCGAGATCGGTTAACGATGGTAAAGCTTTCTGGCACTTGGGCCTTCAGAGTGCCGATTTTTCTGCTAGAAGCCCTTGCCCCCGCAAAATTCCTGTCCTATTTCACCTTCGCCTACGCTGGCACTCGCGAGCGTAGATTGCTAACAATGTTGAAATCCTCAACTCGTGCAAATGCTTAGGAGGACTGCATGAAATTCCGTCCGCTTCACGACCGCGTCGTGGTCAAGCGCATCGACGCAGAAGAGAAGACCGCTGGCGGCATCATCATTCCCGACACTGCCAAGGAAAAGCCCTCCCAGGGTGAAGTCGTCGCCGTTGGCCCCGGTGGCCGCGACGAAGCTGGCAAGCTGGTCCCGATCGACCTGAAGGTCGGCGACCGCGTGCTGTTCGGCAAGTGGTCCGGCACTGAAGTCAAGATCGACGGCGAAGACCTGCTGATCATGAAGGAAAGCGACATCATGGGCGTCCTCGACGTCCCCGCTTCCAAGAAGAAGGCGGCCTAAGAGCCCCTCTCTCCCTCCAGTCAAAATCCTCAAGGAAAAATCCAGATGGCAGCCAAAGAAGTCAAATTCTCGGTTGAAGCGCGCGACAAGATGCTGCGCGGCGTCGACATCCTCGCCAACGCGGTGAAGGTCACGCTCGGTCCGAAGGGCCGCAACGTCGTGCTCGACAAGTCGTTCGGCGCCCCCCGCATCACCAAGGACGGCGTCACCGTCGCCAAGGAGATCGAGCTCGACGACAAGTTCGAGAACATGGGCGCCCAGATGGTGCGCGAAGTCGCCTCCAAGTCCGCTGACGCGGCCGGCGACGGCACCACCACCGCCACCGTGCTCGCGGCCGCGATCGTGAAGGAAGGCGCCAAGTCGGTTGCCGCCGGCATGAACCCGATGGACCTCAAGCGCGGTATCGACCTCGCGGTCGAAGCCGTCGTGGCGGACCTCGAGAAGAACTCGAAGAAGGTCACCTCGAACGACGAGATCGCCCAGGTCGGCACCATCTCCGCCAACGGCGATGCCGAGATCGGCAAGTTCCTCTCCGACGCCATGAAGAAGGTCGGCAACGAGGGTGTCATCACCGTCGAGGAAGCCAAGTCGCTCGAGACCGAGCTCGACGTCGTCGAGGGCATGCAGTTCGACCGCGGCTACATCTCGCCCTACTTCGTCACCAACGCCGACAAGATGCGCGTTGAGATGGACGACGCCTACATCCTCATCAACGAGAAGAAGCTCTCCTCGCTGAACGAGCTGCTGCCGCTGCTCGAGGCCGTGGTGCAGACCGGCAAGCCGCTGGTCATCGTCGCCGAGGACGTCGAAGGCGAAGCGCTCGCGACCCTGGTCGTCAACCGTCTGCGCGGCGGCCTGAAGGTCGCGGCCGTCAAGGCTCCGGGCTTCGGCGATCGCCGCAAGGCCATGCTGCAGGACATCGCGATCCTGACCGGCGGCCAGGCGATCTCGGAAGATCTCGGCATCAAGCTTGAGAACGTCACGCTCAACATGCTCGGTCGCGCCAAGAAGGTGATGATCGACAAGGAGAACACCACGATCGTCAACGGCGCCGGCAAGAAGGCCGACATCGAGGCGCGCGTGGCCCAGATCAAGGCGCAGATCGAGGAAACCACCTCGGACTACGACCGTGAGAAGCTCCAGGAGCGTCTCGCCAAGCTCGCTGGCGGCGTCGCGGTGATCCGCGTCGGCGGCGCGACCGAGGTCGAGGTGAAGGAGCGCAAGGATCGCGTTGATGACGCGATGCATGCGACCCGCGCGGCTGTGGAAGAAGGCATCGTCCCGGGCGGCGGCGTCGCCCTGCTCCGTGCCTCCGAGCAGCTCAAGGGCCTGCGCACCAAGAACGACGACCAGAAGACCGGCGTCGAGATCGTGCGCAAGGCACTGTCGGCTCCCGCTCGCCAGATCGCGATCAACGCCGGTGAAGACGGCTCGGTGATCGTCGGCAAGATCCTGGAGAACAAGGCCTACAATTACGGCTTCGATTCCCAGACCGGCGAATATGCCGACCTCGTCAAGAAGGGCATCATCGACCCGACCAAGGTGGTCCGCACCGCGATCCAGAACGCAGCTTCGGTGGCCGCGCTGCTGATCACCACGGAAGCCATGGTCGCCGAGCTGCCCAAGAAGGGCGGCGCTGGCCCCGCGATGCCCCCGGGCGGCGGCATGGGCGGCATGGACTTCTGATCCAGCCATTCAGGCACAATACGAAATGCGAAACCCCGGCAGCGATGCCGGGGTTTTTGTCTGGGGGGGCAACTCGCTCCACTCGTCATTCCGGGGCGCGCCCTCTTGGGGCGCGAGCCCGGAATCCATAACCACAATTGTCAGTTGGCTATTGCCGGATAGGCCATCGCACCCGCCTGTGGTTATGGATTCCGGGCTCGCCGCTGCGCGCCGCCCCGGAATGACGAATGGAAGGAGGCGGGCTCCCTCACCACACCTTCCCCATCCGATCCGGGCGCAGCTCGCCTCTGGAATCCAGCGACCAGTAGATTCGCGTCACCTTGCCGACCAGATTGTCCAGGGGGATGAAGCCCATCGCCGATTGGAAGCGGCTGTCCGTCGAGTTGTCGCGGTTGTCGCCCATCGCGAAGAAATGGCCTGGCGGGACCGTGTAGACTTGCGTGTTGTCGACGAAGCCATTGTCGACGCAATCGTAGGTGATGTAGCTCGCCCCGTTCGGCATCGTCTCCCGCCAGCGCTTGGCCCTTGCGCCGACCTCGCCGCCGCAGGCGGCTGCGGCAGCCACATCCTTCAATGCGACGCGCGTCACCGGCTTGTCATTGAGGAAGAGCTGGCCGTTCCGCATCTGGATGCGATCGCCCGGCAGGCCGACGACGCGTTTCACGTAGACGGTCGAGGTGTCCTTGGGCACGGCGAATACGACGATATCGCCATAGGCGGGATCGGCCGCCCGGAAACGGCCGGAGATAAATGACGGCGCATAGGGAAACGAGAAGCGGCCGTAGCCATAGGCGTATTTGGCGGCAAGGACGTAGTCGCCGACCGCCAGCGTTGGAATCATCGAGCCGGACGGAATGTTGAACGGCTGATACACGAAGGTGCGGAACAGGAAGAGTGGCGACCACAACACGGGGACAAGCAGGATCAGGATGATAACGGCTTTCCATTCGCTGGATCTGGCCTTCGGCCGGATGGTGTCTTGAACAGTTGTCATCGCCTGAACGCCTGCCCGATAGGTTGTATGCCAAGTTTAGCGCACGCAACGGCGCGCGCAATCCCGATGCACTTGATGATCTTGGTCGCGCGAGTACAAACGGGCGTTCAGCGCGAGCCGTCATTTGACGGATAGTTGAAGGGCCGCCCGTGGGCGGCCCTTCCTCGTTCTCACGCGCTCTCGGGCGCCTTCAGGCGCACGAGCCGGGTCAGGAGAGCATCGAGGCCCTCGCCGTTTCCGGCGTGGAGATCGATGCGGCCGACCTTCTCGACCAGCCGCTCCAGCGACTCCAGCTCCTTGAGCCGGAGCAGCAAGGGGTTCTCCTCCATCAGGCGGGCAGTGTTCAGGAGCGAGCGCGTTGCCGCCGTCTCCTCCTGGCGGCGGATCAGGTTCGCCTTGGCGACCCGCTCCGCCTCCACCACCTTGTCACCAGCTCCCGGATTTCGCCGGGCAGGATCACGTCCTTGACGCCGAGCTCGGTCACCTCGACACCGGCCTCTGCAACGCGTGCACGCACATAGTCGCGCAGCTCCGCATCCAGCGCCGCCTTCGCAGACAGCACCTCGTCCAGCGTCCGGCCCGCGACCGCCTCGCGGATCGCGAACTGCACCAAACGATACAGCCACGCATCCACGTCGGGCACGGTGGCAACCGTGCGCTCGGGATCGACCACCTTGCGGAACGCCGTCAGCGTCACCCGCAGGGCGATGCGATCCCTGGTCAGCATCTCCTGCGCGGTAATCTCGACCGCCTGGGGCCGCAGGTCGAGGCGCTTCACCTCGATCTTGCGGCCGACGGTCCAGAAGGCGTGCCGGCCGGGCGCGAGCCGCTCGACGAGCCGGCCCTCGACATAGAGCAGACCCGCCTCGTGGTTCTCGACCACCGTCTCGGACGACACGGCCGAACGGTTGCGCTCGATCATGCTCAGGTGCCGCGCGTCGATCTTGGGATCGCTGGACACATCGATGCGCTCGACATCGATGCGGGTTGCGACCTTCCAGTAGACACGCACCTGCCAGGGCGTCATCAGATGCACGGGCCGGCCGTCGAGGCTGACGATCGCGATCTCGTCCGCCCGGGTCTCGACCGCCTCGAACAGCTCGGCGGCGAGATCAGGCCGCGCTGCCTTCAGCACCGCGTAGCGCTCCGCGGAGAATTCGGTGCGGACCACATCGAGCACCTCGGCCTTCAGCTCGTGCAGGGGATCGAACAGGCGATGACGACCGGGCGCGAGCACGCGCACGAGCTGCCCATTGCGCGTCAGCAACGCGCGCTCGCCATCCTTCACCGTCACGTTCAACGTCAGCAAGTGCCAGCTCATGGCACGCCTCCTTCGTTTGCGCCCGGCTGGATGCCGGACAACAGGTTTCGTTTGCAAAGGAACGTGAGGACGCGGACGACGCTTCCCATGACATCGGCGGGCCGGGGCTTTAGCTTGCGCGATGACGGGCGCACGCGCGCGATCGCGCGACATCTGTCGCGCGGCCGTGCGTAGCCACCCGGCATCGGCGCAAGCGGTATCTACCCGCGGCGCAAAGCCGGTCTCACAGTGTCGATGTTCGGACGGAAAGCCTTGCGGCAAAACGGCCGGACTGCGACTGAAGCGCGCGTCCGGTCCTCGTCAGAGGTGTCAGTTTTTCAGGCTGACCCGGAGCGATGGAGCGGGATTCGAACCCGCGACCCGATGATTAACGTCATCTGCTCTACCCAACTGAGCTATCCTTTGTGGGACAAGAGACCGGAATCGAACCGATGCCTTCGGGTTTCACCCCGACGCTCTCCATGAGCTACATCCTGCTCTTGCCTTCATTCGGCGGAACACGACATCGCAGAGCGATCCGCGCCAGCCGGGATCTCAACGAGCCCGGGCACATGGCCTAGCGAAGGAGCGCGCTAATAGACGAAGCACGTTCGGGTTGCAAGGGGGGTATGAGAAGATTTTTTGATTTGTCATTCCGGGGCGGCGCAAAGCGCCGAGCCCGGAATGACGAGCGGATGTTAGGATCAAGCGGAGAACACATCAACCAAAAGCTGTACTCTCAATATTGCGATCGCCACATCGCCTCACTCCCGCGACATCTCCTGAAAACACGCCCTCACCCAGTCGATCGTCACGCGGGTTGCGGCGTCGCGCTTGAGGTGGTTTTGCACGAGCAGCCAGACGTCGCGCCGCTTCGGCAGCAATGTGGCGCGCAGGCGGCGATCGCCGAGCAAGTCCGCGCAAACGTACTCCGGCAACACGCCGGCGGCCTGATGCGCGCGGATCAAATTGCGGATGACGCGGACGTTATCGGTGACGCAGCGCGCGCGGGCTTTCCTGGTGCGCAGGAATTGCATCTCGGGAATGGCACCTAACTCATCCGGATAGGCGCACAACATCGGCTCGCCCTCGGTGGCAAGGGGCTCGACATAATAGAGCTTGATGTCGCCGAGCTTGGAGATCGCGAAGTCGCCCTTGTCGGGCTTACGCAGGCGGATGGCGAGATCGGCCTCCCAGCGCGAGAACTTGACGTTCTCGCTCGAGGTGAGGAATTGCAGCGTCAGCCCGGGATGAACGAGCAGGAAGTCGCTCGCGCGCGGCGACAGCACCGCCTCGGCGACCGTGTTGGTGGAGGCGATGCGCAGGCGCCCGACCGGGCCTTCCAGGCTCTCGCTGAGCCGGCCGATCTCGGCGGCGTGCGCCGCCATCGCCTCGACATGTGCCAGCACAGCTTCGCAACTGCGCGTCGGCCTGCGCACGCCGTCGGCGGCCTCGAACAGGCGCAGGCCGAGCGCGCGCTCGATGCGCGACAGCCTGCGCCCGACCGTGGTCTCGTCGATGCGCAGCCGCGCGCTGGCGCCGGCATAGGTGCCCTCGTCCCTGACGGCGGCGATGATGCGCAGATCGTCCCAGTTCATAGGGCGAGGCTACATCGGCCGCGAGGCGCCTGCAATATCGCAGCCGCCCGCTGCAATATCCCTGCATATCGGCAGGCCGTCCCGGGGCTATGCTGGACCAGCCTTTCGCTTTCGGAGAATCGCCAAGACCATGACGACCGCAAAGACCCTGCTCCAGCTCGCCGACGCCGACCTCACCCCGCCGCGCCTTGCCGACGCTGCGCTGGTGCTGATCGACATCCAGAACGAATATCTCGCAGGCCCCCTCGCCTTGCCCGACGCCAAGCCCGCGATCGCGCACGCGGCCAAGCTATTGGCACGGGCACGCGAAGCAAACGCGGCGATCATCCACATCGCCCATCGCGGCAAGGCGGGCGGCCTGTTCGATCGCAGCGCCGAGCGCGGCGCCATCGTCGCCGAGCTGACGCCGCATGCCGGCGAGCTGGTGATCGAAAAGGAGTTGCCCAACGCGTTCGCCGGCACCGATCTGAAGGCGCGTCTTGACGCGACAGAAAAAAAGAACATCGTGCTGGCCGGCTTCATGACGCATATGTGCGTGAGCTCGACCGCACGCGCCGCGCTCGATCTCGGCTTTCGCACCACCATCGATGCCGACGCCTGCGCCACGCGCGACCTGCCGGACGGTCGCGGCGGCACGCTGGATGCGCGGACCATCCACGAGGTTGCGCTGGCCGAACTGTCCGACCGCTTCGCGATCATCGCGCGCGGCGATGCGCTGACATAACGGAGCAATGCGATGCTGCAACTCTATTTCTCGCCGATGGCCTGCTCGCTCGCGAGCCGCATCGCCCTGATGGAAGCTGGCCTCGAGGCGAGCTATCATCAGGTACATCTCGCGACCAAGACGGTCGCGGACGGCGACGGCGATTTTCGCGACATCTCCGCGAAGGGCGCCGTGCCGGTGCTGGTGCTGGAGAACGGCGAGCGGCTGACCGAGTGCGCGGCGGTGCTGCAATACATTGCCGACCTGAAGCCCGAGCACGGCCTTGCGACGCGGCCGGGAGATTTGGATCGCTACCGCCTGCAGGAATGGCTCAGTTTCATCGGCGCCGAGATCCACAAGGCGTTCCTGTTCCCGACCTTCTGGTACAAGGACGACGGCTCCCTCGCCAAGCCGCGCGCGCGAATCGCGCAGACGCTGTCGGTGCCGTCAGCGCATCTGGCGGACCGCGAATTCCTCGTCGGTCACCGCTTCACCGTCGCGGACGCACATCTCACCTGGGCTCTGCTGCTGCTTCGTCCCGCAGGCGTCGACATCGCGCAATGGCCATCGCTCACTCGATATCTCGAACGCATGCAGGCGCGGCCCGTAGTGCGAGAGGCGATCGCCACCGAGATGGCGCTGCGCAAGGCCATGCCGGCCAACGCAGCGTAGAGGTCGCTACGGAAACAGAAAACGAAAAAGGGCCGCAGCGAGCGGCCCTTTTGCATGATCTCGAATTGACCGGGCCTACTGAACCCGCGCCAGCACCGCGAGCTTGCGGATGCCCTTGTTGCGATAGGCGTCGAGGAATGCGTAATAGTCCTTGAACGACACGCAACCGTTGGAATCGCCGTTCGGCCCGAGCATGAAGGTATGCGCGAGCAGGCCGTCGCGGCCGTAGATCGCGCTCTCGCCACCGATCGGGGTCAGGCGCAGCGCGGGCACGCCGTGGAACAGCGCTTCGCGCGGCTTCAGATTGTAGATGTGCGGCGGGGTGACGCCGCGCATGCGGACGCGCTGCGAGCGCGGATCGTCCAGGTTGTCGCCGAGGCCGGAATGCGCCTCGAGCTTGGTGCCATCGGGCAGGTAAACGGTCTTGGCGGTGATGTCGTAGACTGCAGTGTCGCGCTCATAGGGCGGCGCGCCGCCGAACATCGGGTTCTGCTCCTTCGGCGCGATCGCCGAAGTCACGCTGGCGTCGGCCGAGGCATAGGCCAGCAGGCCGCCGGAGGACTCACGCTTGCCCCAGAGCTTTTCGACCATCGACTGGCGCGGACCGGTGATCGACATCACCGCGGCCTTGGCGCGATCGGCAAAGGATTTCTTGGCTTCAGGCGCCGGCACGATCTGGGCCGGGTCGGCCGAAGCAAGTTGGACCTGCGCGTCCGAGCGCTTGCCCTTCGCGACGTCAGCGACCTTGTCGGCGACCCGCTCAGCCACCTTGGCCGGGTTGAGCGGTTTCAGCACTTCGGCGACCTTGGCAACAACGGTCGGCTTCGGAGCTTCAGCGACCTTCGCCGCAGGCGCAGCGCTCGCCGCGTTCGAATCCACGCCCTGCGTCGCCGCCGCGGCAAAGCGCTCGTTGAACTGTTCGCGCGAAATCGGCGCGGCGACCTGGAGCCGGTCGGGCAGCAGCGCAAACGTCTCCCGGATGGCCTCGTCCGCCTCGCGCAGCGCGACCTTGGGCGTGCGCTTGATCACGGGTTCGTCGTAACCGGCGCTGCCGACGGTCGGATAGACGCTGGCGGCGAAGATGTTGTTGTAGACGGTCCAGCCGGCAAGCAAGACGCAACCGGCCACGGCGGCGCCAAGCACGTTTTGGGTGGTCATTTTCCGGGAAGACTTCCGAGAATTGTTTGGCTTCCGTGCCGCGTAACTCTGCGCAGCGATACTCGTACTCATTCGCCTTGCGTCCAGGACGGTGTCACTAAGTCCCCCTCCGAAGTGCCGCTGGTCACGATCCGGAAACAGCATCTCGCAGAGGGTCGGAGCGTCATTAAGGCGACTTTTAGTTAAATGCGGATTAAGTTCGGGCGGATGTAGGGCAACTCGTTAACGCTGTGCCATTTCGAGAAAAAAGCCCGCAGAACTACGGACTTAGGCGACGCTGTTAACTATAATTCTCGGCCGGTTCAGCACGCTCAGCGGACGTCTTCGGCCGCATCTCTAAACGCATCAACCAAGTCATTTTCGTGGTCATCAATGTCCGGAAGATAGCGGGGGATGCGTTGCGCGAGGCTGGTGCGTTCGCACCGCCACCGCCTCACCCCGCCTGTGCGGAGAGGCCAGGATTCGACGCCCGAAAAAGGCGCCGGCCAAGGTCGAGATGATCGACCGAGGCCGCTCCCGCTTCCGGCTATTGCGCCTTGCGCCTCAGCACGCCGAGGCCACCGAGCAGGCCGCGCGACATCAATTCGCGAAAGCTGTCGTTGAGAAGAATCTCGTCGACCTCGTCCGAGATCAGCTTCGCTTCGGCCTCGGTCATGACGTTGGACGTGAAGGCGCCGCCCGCTTTCATCGCGTTGAGCACATCCTTGACCAGGGGCGCACCGCCCGATGGAATCTCCGGCGGCTGCCAATCCAGATCCTCGATGACGAACAGGCCGCCCGGCTTCAGCGCGGCAAACAGCACGCCGAGCGTCAGGTGCTGGTGCACCGAGGCATGCGAGCCATCGTCGATGATGATGTCCAGCGGCTCTTCCTTGCCGGCGAGTTCTTCCAGCATGGTCCGGTCGCCCTGATCGACGCGGTGGATCCTGACGCGGGGATGGGAGAACCAGCTGAAATCCTCGATATCGGCGCCGATGACTTCGGCATTCGGGAAGTAGTCGAGCCACATCTGCAGCGACGGCACCTGATCCTGGGCCCAGCCTTCGACGCGGCCGCGGCATAGGCCGATTTCCAGGATGCGGATGGGCTCGAGGGCCTTCGATCGAAACAGCTCGTGATAGACGCGGGTATAGTGATGGGCCATGTGGCCCTTGTAGACGGCGCCCTTGTCGGAGTCGTATTTCGCAGCGAGCTGCGTCAACCAGTTCGGTTCGAGCACCAGCTTCTTGAGATAGCCGGCCACGCTCTGCTCGGGGACGGCATCGAAGCGCAAGCCCCGCTCGGCCCACATCTTGCCCCAGAGATGGACCCCGGTCACACGCGCGTCGCTCAACAGCTCGAAGCCGGCCCGGCCTTCGCTGGCGAACAAGTCAACTTCGCGCCAGTCGATGGCGTTGAAGGTCGTCGGCGGCAAGATCGACGCTTGCAGCTCTTCGTCACCGGCCACGAGCAGATATTCGCTGAGCAACAGCGGTCCCACCGCGCCGTATTCGACGCGCTTTTCGCTGAACAGGCGCTGAAGCGACAAGGCATACAGATTGGCCATGTGAACCGAGCCCTTGGGCGCGCGCATCACGTCGCCGACGCAGACGTGCCCGTTCTCGACTCCCGACCATTGCGCGGAGAAAACGTGTTCCCGTCCGAAATCCAGGGGCTTCACAAGAACGATATCCGTATCGAGCCACCAGCCGCCGAATTCGTGCAGAACGGCGTAGCGGAAGATGTCGCTGAAGTAGCGGATCTCGCTGTTCAGAACCGCATGCTGGTAGATCGCGCTGAGCACGAGATTTCCGGCGTCGGCCACCATCACCCCCGGCGGTACACGCGCCTGCATGGCGGCGACGTTGTCGTAAGTGTACAGCTTGACCGGATGGCCCTGACGGACCATCGACTGGAGCGACAGGCGCGACATCTCGCTCAAGGGCGCGTTCGACCAGAAGCAATGAATGGGATCGCGCGCTTCGTTCGACTTTGCGCGGCTTTGAAGATGCGGATTGAATTGCGCCGTCAGGGCATTCCAGCCGTTGCGAGGAACAGACCGGCACTCGCCGAGGAACGGCAGCTTCTGATAGGCACGCGCGATCAGGAAGCAGAGGCTCGCCTGGTTGGCCTGCCCCACCCTGTTCAGAGCATTGCCGAAATTCTCCCAGATTGAAGCATCAACGGGATCGAGCGCCACCGCGCGCTGAAACGCTTCGAACGCCTGCGCCTGCAGCCCCTTGCCCAGCAGCGCCGTCCCGAACGTTGCGAGATAGGTCGCCTTCATCTCGTTCGTGAGTGCGCGGCCGGCCCAATTGATGGCGGCATCGTAATCCCCGTTGAGCAGCGACACACCGGCCATCAGATGAAGCAACCCGGCATGGTTCGCATCCGAGGCAAGCCCTTCGCGACAACGGGCCTCGGCCTGCTCGAGCTCGCCCGTCTTCAGGTGACGAAGGCAGATCTGGTAGACTTCATCCCGCGTCAGCGATGACGGCTCTGTCGAGATCTCGTTTGCTCTTGCGAGAGTGCCGTCATGATAATTCATCGAGGACCTTCCGGATCATGGGAGAGCGGACGGCAACCCGATTCCCGGGACGTCAGAAAGGTTGCCGCTTCCCACCTATCCGCTGGAGCTTGCTTGAAGCTGGACACCGCTTCCGGCGCGCCGCGCCGCTGCGTGGCGAATCGCCGGGACCGTTGATATGGCTGCGAGCAGCGATCGGCGCGCTTTATCCGAACCTTGCATCTGGTCCCTGCATGAAGAACTTTGTCGTCAACCTCAATCGTCAGCCGGAGAAGTTCGAAAGCTTCCTGAGGCTGAATGCCGGAACGGGAATCGCCTTTGAACGATTTGAGGCATCCGATGGTGCCTCGTTCTCGCCGGAAGAGGCACTCGGCATGAACCTGGTTGTACCAGGATCGCAGTTCACTGCGGGTGCCGTCGGTTGTGCGGCCTCCCACGTCCGGATCTGGCAACAGACAATTCAATCCGGAATCCCGGCGCTCGTGTTCGAAGACGATGCGATTGTCCGCCATGACATCACCGAGCGCCTCGATGTCGTTCGTCGTCTCGAGGACTGGGACTACGTCGCACTCGGCTACAACACGGACTCCACCCTTGAAGTTGAGCTGACGCCTGGCTTCAGGTCCGCCATGGTGTTTTCGCCCAAGCAGCCGACCGATCAAAACGCGGCGGCGTTCCAGACATCGACCTCGGAGGTCACCGCCTTGCGGCTCAGCAGCTGCTTCGGCACGGCCGGGTACGTGGTTTCGCCTCGCGGAGCAAAGAAACTGCTGGAGCTGTGCTTGCCGATGGAGAACCGGTTTCTCAAACTTCCGGTGTTCAATCGCATGGTCCCGGTTCTGGGCGTCGATGGCATGATGAACTTCATCTATCAATCCATCGAGGCCTTCGCCTGCCTCAGTCCGCTCGTCATTCCCAGGAACAACAACGCTGTCTCGACCACCGTTCCGACCGGAGAAATCCCCCGCTGGTGAGATGCGCTGCGCTCAAGGCTGAAGTTCGGGCGGCGGCGAGCGGTCCAGTACGTCGCCCCTGGCGCCTTCCAGCAGATCGATGCCGTAGGTCTCGACCACGAGCGGCCCGCGCTTGCGCTGCAACTCGCCGAGGCGCGTCACTTTCGCGAACAGCTCGTTCAGGAACGGATGGCCGTCGGGCCTGATCTCGTCGACATAGAGCAGCTTGCCCGCAAGCAGCTTCGGATCGGGCTCGGGCATGTTGACCCAGCGGATGCGCTGGTTCTGCTGCACCACGCAGGTGCCGCGCGGCAGGTAGAAGGCGAGCCAGCCGGTGGTGCCGTAATCCGGCGTGAGCACGCAGGTCGCACCGCTGCGCACGCGCTCCGCCTCGATCCCGCTGGCAAGCTCGCGCCAGCCGACGCCGACGCTGCGCACGGTCGCATCGCGGCGATAGCCCGAGAGCAAACCGGTATTGGCCTGCAGGATCAACGCGGCAAACATAACGATGCCGGCAGGCGCGGCCCAGCGCAGGCAAAAGCCCACCAGGCGCTGAGCCCGCGGCTTCCATTGCGCGAGGTTGGCTGCGGCTGCGGCGGCGACCACGAAGGGCGGATAAACCGGCGCGAACCAGTTGGCCTCGACGCGGGCATGCAGCGAATGCCAGACGAAATAGGCGACGATGGTCCAGAACATCGTCTCGATCAGCAGGCGCGAAGCCAGCGCGCCAGCGCGTCGCCAGGTCAGCGCATGCAGCCCCATCGCACCAAGGATGAAGACCAGCGGCGTTGCGAACGCAATCTGGGTCGGGATCAGCTCCGCTATGAAGACCGGTCGGAAATCCTCGATCCTGGCGCGCCCGAGTTGCTTGACGAACGAGACCCAGTGGTGGTCCGCATTCCACAGGATGACCGGTGAGAACAGCGCAAGGGCAACGAGGCCGCCGAGATAAGGCCAAGGCGACAGGAACCAGCGCCTGAGCTTCGGCACGGACACGAGCCAGATCAGGATCGCGGCGCCAAAGAACATCGCTGTGTATTTCGACAGCAGCGCCGCGCCAACCGCCGCGCCGACTGCGAGCCACCAGATGCCTCGACCGGTCTCCAGCACCTTTGCAAGGAAGAACAGCACGAAGCTGGAGGCGACCAGCAGCGGCGCGTCCGGCGTGACGATCAGCGTGCCGACCGAGGCCATCATGGTCACGTTGAGCAGGATGGCACTGGTCGCCGCCACGCGAGCACCGCCAAACAGAATCGCGGCCGAGCGATAGATCGCATAGCTCATCGGCAGCGCCAGCAGGATCGAGACCAGGCGGACACCGAGCTCGGTATCGCCGGCGATCATGGTGCCGGCGCGGATGACATAAGCCACCATCGGCGGGTGGTCGTAATAGCCGCCCGCAAGGCTCTTCGACCACATCCAGTAATAGGCTTCGTCGAAGGTAATCGGCGTGAAGGCGGCCGCGACCAGCCGCAATGCGACCAGCGCAAGGATCACCAGCGCCGTATTGCGGACGATCCGCGCGTCAGCCCCGCCCATACCTCGATCCTTGGCGCGCTATTTCTTGCGCCAGACGAACAGTCCGGACATCGCGTAGTTCCACACCACGCCCATCATCGCGCCGGCAAGGCCAGCCAGCCACCAGATCGGCTCCTGGTCGTACACCGAGAAGGCGACGCCGACATTGGCGAGCAGGCCGACGCTGCACACGATGTAGAACATGATCAGGCCGCGCAGGATCGCAAAACCCTTCAGCCGCTGGTCGCGATAGGTGAGGAAATTGTTCATGATGAAATTTGTCGTCATGGCGACGATGGCGCCGGCGGCCTGCGCCTCCGCGAACGGCACCTTGATCAGCTGAAGCGCGATGAACAGCGTGGTGAGATGCACCACGAGCCCGATACCGCCCACCATCGCGAACAGGATGAAGCGCAGCGAGACGATGTCGTTGGTCAGCTTCGCCAGCACCAGGCCGAGGAAGTCGAGCGCAACCATGGAATCGAGCTTGCTCTCGCCGTGCTGACGGGCACCGAAGGTGTAGGGAATTTCGACCGCACGCAAATTGCCGTGCGCAGTCGCAACGAGATCGAGCAGGATCTTGAAGCCGTGCACCGACAGTTTCGGCGCCAATTGCTCGAAACGATCGCGGCGAACCATGAAGAAGCCGCTCATCGGATCGGCGATCTCGACCCGGAGCATCTTCTTGGCGACCTCGGTCGCCAGTGCGCTGGCGCCGGCGCGCTGCTTGTTGAACCCTTCGCTCTTGTAGCCTTCGATGTAGCGGCTGCCGACGACGAGGTCGGCCTGATCGCTTGCGAGCAGCAGCAGCATCTTCGGCAGCTGCGTCTCGTCATGCTGGAGATCGGCGTCGATCACGGCCGCATAGGGCGCGCTCGACGCCAGGATGCCCTCGATGCAGGCGCCCGACAGGCCGCGGCGGCCGATGCGGCGGATGCAGCGCACGCGGCTGTCCTGCTGCGCCAGCGCCCGCACTACGTCCGAGGTGCCGTCGGGCGAATTGTCGTCGACGAACACGACCTCCCAGGCGACGTTGACGAGCGTCGCCTCCAGCCGCCGGTACAGCACCGTGACGTTATCGCGCTCGTTGAAAGTCGGGACGATGACCGACAGTTCCGGCCCCTCTTGGGCCTGGCCGTCGGCGCCCGGTCTGATCGCTTCATTCATGACGGCAGCGTATATCCGCCGCGTCCTGCGATGCCAAGTTCTTGCGCTACCGGGCCAGGGGTCTCTGGGGGACGGCCCCAAAAAGGGGCCCCAAAATGCCAACGACCCCGGAACGGCGGACCGCGCGTACATCCGGCGCAGGCCCAAGCTATTCCAAGGTCGTCCCAGCGCCGGAGCTTTTGGCTCAACGTCGCCGTTGAAGCCTAGATAGGAATGCGAGATCGGCTTCGCAAGGGGGGCAAAGGGGCCCTATTTCGAGCCCATTACTGGTTCGGGACTTCCCGGATCACCGGGCCCCGCGGCGTTGGCGCCACCGGGGTCATGGGCACCGCGGCGGTCGGAGCCGGCTCGACCTTGGCCGGCTTGGGGGGCTTGCCGTACTGCCCGATCGGCCCGAAGACGACGGCGACCGCCAGCACGACCGCCGCGACGATCGCGCCAAAAATGCCACCTACCGACTCAGACGACATGAAAGCCTATCCCTGCTCCAGATAGATCCAATGATACCATGGATCAGCGCGGTGCCGGAAGGGCCGAAGAAGGGCGAATGGCGAATCGCGAATGACGTAACCCGGGCTTGCTCTAGTCGCTATTCGCCACCTCCCATTCCCTACTTCGCCGGCGGCCTGTGCTTGACGAAAGCGGTCACGATGTCCTTCTGCGCCGCCTCCACCGCCTTGTTCGCGGTCGCGAGATGGGCGCCGGATTCGATGTTCGGGTATTGCGAGGTGAGATAGTCGAGCAGCGCCACCCGGTAGTATTGCCGCTCCGACGGGCAGGCTCCGGCGACCGAGCGGCCGAACTCCTGCTCCGACAGGCCCTGATTGCTGTCGCGCGAATACTCCCGCGCCAGACAATGCCAGTAATCGTCGCGGCCCTGCATGGCGAGCTTCTGCGCGCCTTTGGTGCCGTCATCATCCGCCAGAGCAGAATGGGTCATGGCGGCAGATGTCATCGCGACGAGCACCACCCCGAGCATCAGCATCCGCATCTTGTTCTCCTTCTTTTCTCTTGCTGTCGACAGTCTCCTCGAACCGACAATAACACTGCCTATGAGCTACAGAAGAAAGTCAGGGCACGATCTGCGCGACCCTGGTATTTCCACGCGGACATTTGGTGGGTGCACCAAGGGGCGAAGCTCTGCCCCGGAACGCCGCGCGTCAAGAGTTCCTCCGCTGCCGGGCGCTCGCCAGCAGCACCAGCATGAAGGAAGCCGCGGTCATCAGCGTCGAGATCGCGGCAATCGTGGGATCGATCTCATCTCGGAGCGCGGTGAACATGCGCTTGGTCAGCGGTTGGTACTGGCCACCGGAGATGAACAGCGCGACGATGGTCTCGTCCATCGCGGAAATGAAGGCGAAGATGCCGCCGGCTACGACACTGGATTTGATCTGCGGCAGCGTCACCGCGAAAAAGCTGCGCAGGCGGTTCATGCCGAGGCTGCGCGCGACCATCTCCTGCGCGGCGTCGAAGCTTTGCAAGCCCGCCAGCACGGAGATCACGACATAGGGCAACCCCAGCATCACGTTCGCCAGCACGAGGCCCGGCATGGTCGCGACCAGGCCGACCCTGGCATAGACGAAGAAGATGCCGACTGCGGTGATGATGATCGGCACCACCAGCGGCAGCAGCAGTGCCATATGAATGAAACGCATGATCCGCAGTTTCGACTGGCTGATGGCATAGGCCGCAGCCACGCCGAACGGGGTCGCGATCACCACGGTCGACAGCGCGACCGTCAGCGTCACCCGCGTCGCCTGCATCCAAGCTGGGTTGCCAAAATATTGCTGGTACCAGCGCGTCGAGAACGACGGCGGCGGGAACGTCAGGAAGCGCGCGCTGGAAAACGAGATCGGCGCGATGATCAGCACAGGCAGGATCAGATAGACCAGCACCAGCGCGCTGATCATGTAGAGGGCAATCCGAGCGGGCGAGAGGCGTATCATTTCTGCCCCAGCACACGATCGAGCGGAATGAAGCGGCTGACCATAAAGAAGATGGCGAGCACGCTGAGGAGCAGCACCACCGCGACCGCGCTGGCGGCGCCAAACTGGTTGTAGAGCTCGACATTGCGGCTCACCAGCATCGACACCATCACCGTGCGTCCGCCGCCGAGCAGCTCCGGCGTGATGTAGAAGCCCAGGCAAAGCACGAACACCATGGTGCAGCCGGCGAGCACGCCCGGAAGCGACAGCGGCAGGAACACGCGAAAGAAAGTCAGCGACGGGCTCGCGCCCAGGCTGGCGCCGGCCTGCATCAGATCGCTCGGAATCTTCTGCATGGTGGCATAGAGCGGCAGCACCATGAAGGGCAGCAGGATGTGCACGGTCGCCACCACCGTGCCGAGAGTGTTGTGGACCAGCGCCAGCGGCTCGGAGATCACATCGAGATAGCGCAGGAACTGATTGATAACACCGGTGCGTTGGAGCAGGGCCAGCCAGGCATAGGCACGCACCAGCACGGACGTCCAGAACGGCAACACGACCAGCGACAGGATGAGAATGCTGCATCCCTTCGGCACGGAATTGGCGAGGTAGGCAACGGGATAGCCGAGCAGTAGTGCGATGACGGTAACCGCGAAACTGATCTCGAAGGTCAGCGCAAAGCTGCGCCAGTAGATGTCCTCGGTGAAGACGCGGAGATAGTTCTCCAGCGTGAAGCCGTCATGGTAGATCGACTGCCAGGCGAGCCAGCCGACCGGCAGCACGATCAGCGCCAGGATCACCAGCAGCGCCGGCGACACCAGTGCCAGCATCAGGCCGTGCTCGCGGCGCTGATGCTTTTGGGAGGGATCCGGCACGGATGTCGCCACGGCTGACCTCGCTTACTTCTGCATGAAGGATGCCCAACGCTTCTCGGCGGCTTCGCCCGCGGGCGAGGACCACCAGGCGTAGGACATCAGCGCCTGCTTGGCCGCATTGACGGGCTCGCTCGGCAATTGCGCCGCGCGTTCCGGCTTGATCACGCTGGTCTCGAACGCCTTGGGATTGCCCGGGCCGTAATCGATGTTGAGCGGCAGATTGGCCTGGTGCACAGGATCGACGGCTTCATTCAGGAACTTGACCGCGGTGTCGAGATTCGGCGCGCCCTTGAGGATGCAGAGCGAGGTGCTCTGCAGGATGCCCTGGTTGTAGGTGAAGGCGACCTTGGCGCCCTCCTTGGCCACCGCGCTGACGCGGCCGTTCCAGGCCATCTCCATATCGACCTCGCCGTCATTGAGCAGTTGCGCCGACTGCGCGCCGGAGGTCCACCACACCGTGATGTTCGGCTTGATCTCCTCCAGCTTCTTGAAGGCGCGATCGACGTCGAGCGGGTAGAGCTTGTCAGGCGCGACGCCGTCGGCCATCAGCGCGGCCTCGAGGGTCGCGATCGGATGGTTGCGCAGCGCGCGGCGGCCCGGGAACTTCTTGACGTCCCAGAAATCGGCCCAGCTGTTCGGCGCGTCCTTCGGAAAGGTCTTTTGGCTGTAGGCCAGAACGCTGGAATAGAATTCGTAGGAGACCGAATAGGGGCTGCGATAGGCCTCCGGCATCGCCGCGGCGTTCGGCATTTTCGCGAAGTCGAGCTTCTCGATCAGCCCCTGCTCTCCGCCGCGCAGGCAATAGCCGGTCGGAGTATCGACGACATCCCAGATCGGCTTGCCACTGCCGACCTGGGTCTTGATCGCGGGCCAGGCGTCCGGAATGGAATCCTGGTTGATGGTGATGCCGAGCTTCTTGGCTGAAGGATCGAGAATCGCCACCGTCTGCGCCTCTTGATAGGCGCCGCCTTGCGAGACGAAAGTGATCTGCTCGGCGGCATCAGCCGCGCTGATCCATCCGATTGCGCCGACCAGCCCACAACCCAGTCCAATAGTCCGCCTCATATTCATCCTCGCCTCCTCCAAAGATATCTTCACCGACCGATCGCATCGAGAAACTGATACCAGCCGGCGACCATGCGCACGGCGGGCTCACGCAGCGGATAGAAAGGAATGGTCTTCATGCACCGCGCGTCGAGCAGGCCGACGTTGGGCGTCTCGCCGCGCACGAAAGCGGCCAGATAGCGGCCCATCAGGCTTGACATCGCAACTCCGGCGCCGTTGTAGCCCACCGAGAACAGCGTGCGCTCGTCGAGCCGGCCGATATGCGGCACCGAGTCCAGCGTCATGGCAACGAGGCCCGACCATTTGTATTCGAGCGGGATATCGGCGAGATCCGGGAAGATGCCGACCATCGCCTTGCGCAAGGCGTCGAACGCGGCTTGCGAATCCTGCCTGCCGAAGGCGCCGCGGCCGCCGAAGATCACGCGGTTGTCGACCATGCGAAACCAGCGCATCATGCGTTTGGTCTCGGTATAGGTGCGCCCCGTCGGCATCAGCTTTCCGGCGAGATTGCGCGGCAGCTTCTCGGTGGCGACCAGGGCGCTGCGGAACGGGATCAGCGTGCGTTGCAGATGTACGGTGGCGCCGGTCAGATCCGAATAGCTGTTGGTAGCGATAATCGCCTGCTTGGCACGCACTGCGCCTCGTGGCGTCTCGGCGACGATACCCTCCTTCTCGCGCCGAAGCTTGATGACCGGCGACTCCTGAAAGATCGGCACGCCGCGGCGCGCCACGCCATCGGCAAGCCCGCGCAGATAGTTCAGCGGATGGATGCCGCCCGAGCCGGGATTGAGCACGCCGCCGACAAAGACGCCGGAGCCGGTCTCTTCGCACACTCCGTGCTTGTCGAGGATGCGGACTTCGGCAGAGCCCATCTCGCGCGTCATCCAGTTGGCTTCGTCGATCGCGGCCTTCAGCGTCGTCTCGTTGTGGGCAGCCTTGACCTGGCCGGTGCGGGTGAGGTTCGCGCCGGTCATGCCGAATTCGGAGACGAGCTCCTCGACCATGTCGGTCGATTCATGCGCGATCTCGTACATGCGCTTTGCCATGGCGCGGCCGTGCATGGCATCGATCTCGCGGAACGAGAGGCGGAATTTCGCGGTGATCACGCCGCCATTGCGTCCGCTCGCGCCCCAGCCCGGGCGATTGGCCTCGATCACGATGGGGCTGAGCCCGCTTTTGGCGACGTGGTGCGCGGCGGAGAGGCCCGTGTAGCCGGCACCGATGATCACCACATCCGCTTGTTGCTCGCCGGAGAGCACGGGAAAGTCGCGTGCCGGCTCCGCCGTGGCTTCCCACAGCGAGTTGGCCGATGGCAGCACGCTCCAGTCCCGTGTCATGCCCGCGCTCACGGATTTATGACGCGGGGCCAATGGCGGCGTCGGCAAGCGCCTTCAGCGTCGGATAATGGAAGTCCGGCTTGGTCAGCGCCTCTACGGCGGGCGTGCCCCCGAAGCCGGCAATGCCCTGGCGGCGCTCGATCCAGCACACCTTGTAGCCAAGTTTTCGCGCGATCCCGATGTCATGATACTGGCTCTGCGCCACGTGCAGGATGTCGGACTGCTTGTAGCCGAACGCGGATTGCCGGCCCTTGTTATAGGCGAAGAATTCCGGGTTGGGCTTCGCCACGCCAGTGTCGTCGGCGCAAACGGTGTCGTCGAACGGATTGCCGAGCGCATGCGCGTAGCAGGACAGCGCGACGCGGTCGGCATTGGTCATCGCCACGAGACGGAATTTCGTGCGCAGCCGCTTCAGCGCCTCGACCGAATCCACGAACGGCCCCCAGCGCAGCACCGAGAGCTGGAACACGTCGCAGGATGCATCATCAGCCGGCAGTCCGAGCTCGGTCGCGAGATGGCGATAGACGTGGAACATCGCTTCGCTGGAGCGCTCGTAATGCTTGTCGCGGCCACGCTTGTAGGGCTCGAATATCTGCTCGTCGCTGAGCTCGGCCGCCTTCTTGCCTCCGATCTTGCGCACGGCTTCGAGCACACCGGTTTCGAAATCGATCAAGGTGCCGACGACGTCGAAGGTGAGAACCTTGAAATTGCTGAACGCGGCTTGGGTCGACATGTTCTTCTTCTCTCAGGTTTGCGACAGGGATTCAGTCCACCCGGGGCACGACGATGGTGTCCTCGGGGTGAAGGGTGACGGTGAGGCTGCCGCCGAGCGGCGGGATCCGGCTATAGGCCTGGTGATAGCTGGGCTGGCGCAGGCTGAGCGTGATGCCGCCGGCCAGCGCCAGGAAGATGCGCAGGCTCTCGCCCTGGTAGACGGTGTCGGTGACTGTCCCAGTCAGGCGATTGCAGGCGGCGTCTTGTGCGCCGTCGTCGATTAGGAGCTTTTCACTGTGCACGGCGAGCATCAGGGCGTCACCGTCAGGAATGCGCCGAGCGCTGCGCAGCAAGGCGTTGCCGAGCGCGACGCTGGACGCATCGACGCGGCGGACCGGCAGCATTGTCGCCTCGCCGATGAAACTCGCGACAAAGGAATCGGCGGGATGATCGTGCAGCTGCTCGGGTTTGTCGATCTGGACCAGGCGGCCGTCCCTCATCACGGCGACGCGGTCGCTCATCGTGAGCGCTTCGCGCTGGTCATGGGTGACGTATATGATGGTGGCCTGGATGCGCTTGTGCAGCGCGCGCAACTCGATCTGCATGGATTCGCGCAGCTGCTTGTCGAGCGCGGAAAGCGGCTCATCCATCAGGATCAGCCGCGGCTCGAAGATCATGGCGCGCGCGAGCGCCACGCGCTGGCGCTGGCCGCCGGAGAGCTGGGCGATGCCGCGCTCCTCGTAGCCGGCAAGGCCGACCATCGACAACGCCGCGCGCACCTTGTCGGGCCAGCTCGCTTTCGGCAAACGGCGCGCACGCAGGGGAAAGGCAACATTCTCGCCGACGCTCATATGCGGGAACAGCGCGTAGTTCTGGAACACGACGCCGATGTCGCGCTTGTGCGGCGGCATGTAAGTGACATCGCGGCCGCCGAACAGGATGGTGCCTGACGTCGGCAGGATGAAGCCGCCCAGAATGCCGAGCAGCGTGGTCTTGCCGGAACCGGACGGACCGAGCAGCGAGACGAACTCGCCGGCGGCAACATTGAGGGACACATGGTCGAGGGCGCGAACGGCGCCATATGACTTGCTCGCGGACCTGATCTCGACGCTTTCCGCTCGTTTGTCCAACGATCGACCTCGCCATGTCCCTCGACGGCGTGCCTCGCTGCGCGCCATAAGCTTGCTTTATAGACACCGATTTTGGGCACGCACGGTTGCAGCGTGCAGTGCACCTAATCCTCGCTCGCGAACCTAGCCTTTAAGCTCGCGATGCCGATGACAACAGACTTGCCGAAAACCGGCAATTGCCAAATTCTCACGGCGCTCATAACATGGTGTTATGCCCGAGCTGCGCCGGATGCTGCCCTCAAGTAACGCCCTGTTCGTCTTCGACGCAGCGGCGCGCAATGGCAGCTTCACGGCTGCCGCCGCCGAACTGAATGTCACGCAGCCGGCAGTGAGCCGCATGCTCGGGCAATTCGAGGAGCATCTCGGCGTGCGCCTGTTCGACCGCAAGGCGGGACGCGCGGTGCTCACCGAAGAAGGCGAGCTGCTCTATCGCCGCGTGCTCGAAGGATTTCGCAGCATCGAGACCGGCCTCACCGAGATCGAGCGCCGTCGCAAGGGCACCGAGACCGTGACACTGTCGGTCTCCTCCGCCTTCACCACGCACTGGCTGATGCCGCGCATCGACAAGCTGCAGAGGCAGTTTCCGCAGGTCGATTTGCGCTTCCAACTCATCTCCGGCGCACTGCGCGGAGCCGTGGAGAACGTCGATCTTGGCATGCGCTTCCGCGACCGCGACGAGCCGTCCTCCGGCGGCACATTGGTGATGAAGGAAGTCATGCTGCCGATGTGCAGCCCGGGCTATCTCGGCGAGGCTGATCCCGCCGAAGGCAATACCATCATCCGCCTCGCGGAGACGCCGGACGACTGGGCTGCAGATTACGCCTCGCTCCTTACCGGACGCCGCGGCGCGGCCAAAGCGCTAAGCTTGACCGACTATGCGGTCGTGGTGCAGGCCGCGCTGCTCGGCCAGGGCATTGCGCTCGGCTGGCTGACCGTGGCCTCTCACTGGCTCCTAACCGGGGCGCTGGTGCCCGCCTCCGACACACTCGCCACGACGCGCCGTATCTGCGAATTCCTGCCGCCGCGCAACCGGCCGATGCGCCCCGTCGCCGCCGAGATCCGCGACTGGATCATCGCGCAGATGAAGATCGAGATCGCCGCGCTTGACCGTCTCTATCCGAAGCTCGGGTTGATGTCGGCGTGCTATTGATGGTTTGGGGGAGTCGCAACTGGCCAATCACTTCCGGTTTGAATAGGATACGCCCTTCCCCTTCCTGTCGATGCGAGATCCCCCGTGGCCAAAGCAAAAACCGCGTCCAAAAAATCCGGCAACATCTACATCGGCATCGGCGGCTGGACCTTCGAGCCCTGGCGCGGCGTGTTCTACCCGGAGAAGCTGACGCAGGCGAAGGAACTGTCCTACGCGGCCTCCAAGCTGACCTCGATCGAGATCAACGGCACCTATTACGGCTCGCAGAAGCCGGAAAGCTTTCGCAAATGGGCGAGCGAAGTCCCCGATAGTTTTGTGTTCTCGGTGAAGGGACCGCGCTTTGCCACCAATCGCCGCGTGCTGGCCGAGGCCGGCGATTCCATCAAGCGGTTCTATGATTCCGGCGTACTGGAACTCGGCGATCATCTGGGACCGGTGCTGTGGCAGTTCGCGCCCACCAAGAAGTTCGACGGTGCCGATTTCGGCAAGTTCCTGGAGCTGCTGCCGCGCAAGCTCGAGGGGCGCGCACTGCGCCATGTGGTGGAGGTGCGCCACGACAGTTTCTGCACGCCTGACTTCATCGCGCTGATCCGCGAGTTCGAGACGCCGGTCGTGTTCGCCGAGCATGGCAAGTATCCGGCGATCGCCGATGTCGCCGGTGATTTCGTCTATGCGCGCTTGCAAAAGGGCAATGACGAGATCAAGACCTGCTACCCGCCGAAGCAGCTCGACGCCTGGGCCGCGCGCTTCCAGGCCTGGGCTGAGGGAAGTGAACCCGACGACCTGCCGAAGGTTGACAAGACCAAGCCGAAGAAGGAACTGCGCGACGTGTTCGCCTATGTCATCCACGAGGGCAAGGTGCGCGCACCGCACGGCGCCATGGAACTGATCGCGCGAGTGAGCTGAGGAGCTAGCGCCTATGATGCATGCGGTTAGGAGCACTACAGCCTCCGCACGTCATGGCCGGGCTTGTCCCGGCCATCCACGGCCTTGCACCGCCGCACAAAGAACGTGGATGCCCGGGACAAGCCCGGGCATGACGCCCCCCCTTTTCATTGCCTGAGGTGCCTTATGGCCAAGGCAAAAAAGCTCTTCACCATCGGCTATGAGCAGACGCCACCCAAGGCCGTGCTGGACGAACTGGAGCAGGCCGGCATCAAGCTCGTCGTCGACGTGCGCGCGGTGACGTCGTCGCGGCGGCCCGGCTTTTCCAAGAAACAGTTGGCCGCGGGGCTGGATGAGCGCGGCATCGCCTATGTTCATCTGGCAGCGCTAGGCACGCCGAAGGAAGGCCGCCTCGCGGCCCGCAGCGGCCAATACGACGTGCTGGAGAAGATTTTCTCCAAGCACCTGAAGACGCCCGAGGCCAGGGAACAGATGGATGAGCTCTCGGCGCTGGTGAAGAAGGCGGGTCCCGTCTGCCTGCTCTGCTACGAGCGCGATCATACCCATTGCCACCGCCAGATGATCGCGGAGATCATCGAGGAGCGCGACGGGGTGGCAGTGAAGAATCTGGCGGGGCGGCAGGTGTAGCCCGCATTCGAGGCACATGCCGGATCATACAACGGTCTAGCAGTAGCCGTCATCCTGAGGTGGCCGCTTCTTCAGCGGCCCTCGAAGGACGACGGCGTGGCGACGCGGCGGCACCTTGACCGTTCATCCTTCGAGGCTCGCAAGCGCTCGCACCTCAGGATGACGGATCTAGCACGGGCGCGCACTGCGGGCCGACAGTGACCGGCGAGGAGAGCCTACCCCTCCCCCGCCAGCCTGAACGTCCCCTCCATCATCTGCACACAGGCACCGCCGACATGCGCGGAGACGATCTTGCCGTCCTGCTTCACGACGCGCGTCTGGAGGATGCTGGGGCGGCCCATGTCAAAGCCCTGGCCGATCGTGAGCTTCAGCTCGCCATCCCTGACAGGATCGAGATCGGCGAACAGCGCGGCAGCCGCGACCGTTGCGCTGCCGGTGGCGGGATCCTCGGTGAGGCCGCTGGCGCCGCGCATGAACATGCGCGCCTGCCGCTCGCATGGCGACTCAGTTGAAGGCACGTCGCGCGTATAGAACCACACCGAGCGGGCGCCATCGCGCGGCAGAATCTTGCCGTAGGCCGCAGCATCCGGCCGGGCCCGCTTCAGCGCCTCGCGCGAATGCAGCTCCATCACCAGAAATGCGTTTCCGACGGTGACCACATGCGGTGCGTGGTTGTCGGTCTTGATGTCATCTGCATTGAGTGAAATGCAGCTTGCGGCTTCAGCCGGTGACAGCGGCGCATACCGCGCGAGCGGCTGCGGCGCGGTGAGCTCGGTCCTGATCACCCTTCCCTGCTCTCGCACGATATCGACCGGCACGAGGCCGGCTTTCTCCTCGAACATCAGGCGCGGCTTCGGCTCCTTCGCCATCGAGGCCAGCACGAAGGCGGTGCCGACATTGGGGTGGCCGGCGAACGCAATCTCCAGCACCGGCGTGAAGATGCGCACCTCGGCATCGTTGGCCTTGTCGCGCGGCGGCAGCACGAAGGTCGTCTCGGAATAGTTGAACTCGGTCGCGATCGCCTGCATCTGCTGCGTCGACAGCCCGGCGGCATCGAGCACCACGGCGAGCTGGTTGCCGCCGAAGGCGCGGTCGGTGAACACGTCGACGGTGACGTAGCGGCGCTGCATGGCATGTCCTCACGCAAATGGCGGCCGCAAACTGGCCGCCTCGCGCAGCACTCTACAAGCGCAAAACATCATCAGTCATGCCCCAAAATTGAGTGCAATCGGAGCAATCGCTGCGCGTGTCAGAAGCGGAAGAGCGGCCGCGGCGAGGACAGCACTTGCACGCGTTCGCGCTCGTCGGCGATGAGGGTGTCGAGGAATTGGCGGTTCTTCGCGTAGGTCTGCGTTGCCTCGAACTGCGTGTGCGGCCAGTCGCTGCCCCACAGCAGGCGATCGAGACCATAGGCACTGCGCAGCAGCGGATAGGCCTCCTTGGCAAAGCTCTCGCCGGCCGGGCCGTTGCGATACGGCGCAGAGATCTTGACCCACACGTTCCGCGTCGCCCCTAACTTCAGCACGGACTGAAAGCCGGGATCCGAGACGCCGAGCTTGGGATCCGGCAGCGCATAGTGATCGAGCACCACGGTGACGCCGAGATCGAGCAGCTGCGGGGTGAGCACGGCGAGATCGGACGCGTTGCGCTGGATCTCGACCTGCCAACCCATCGCCTTCACGTTAGCGAGCAGCGCCTTCCATTCGCTTGCCGCAAGGTCGGGCAAGGATTGACCGACGAGATTGAGGCGGATGCCGACGATACCGGCTTTGTCGAGCGCGCGCAGCTCGTCCGCGGTGACCGCGGGATCGACCACCGCAATGCCGCGCAGGCGGCCGCCGGTCTGTTTCAGGCAGTCGACCAGATAGGAATTGTCGGTGCCGAGAAAGCTTGGCTGCACCAGCACGCCATTGGTCATGCCGTTGTGATCGAGCTGCTCGAGATAGAGCGACAGCGGCGCGTCGTAGTCGGGCGCATAGCGCCGGCCCGGCGCGAGCTTGAGACCGCGGTGAAACACATGCGCGTGGGTATCGATGACAGGCAAGGCCGTCTCACTCATGGCTCGGGTTGCCGGTGCCATCGCGAGGGACACGAGGCCCACGCCGAACTGGCGGCGCGAAAGGCCGCGCTGGAAGATTGTCATGGTGGCTTCTCCTCATTCGTGGTCAGGCGCGCGTTGCCGCTGGCACCTCGAACACCTTGCCGCGGGTTTCGGGCAGCAGCAGCACCGCGATCAGCACCAGCGCATAGGCAAAGGCCGCATCGATGCCGATCGCGGGACCGAGGCCGATGCGATCACTGAGGAAGCCGACCAGGAAAGGGAACGCAGCGGAGACGACGCGGCCGAAATTGTAGCAGAAGCCGACCCCGGTGCCGCGCACGCCCGCGGGATAGAGCTCGCTGAACAGCGCCGCCATGCTCGCTGGAATGCCGGCCGCAAAGAAGCCGAGCGGAAATCCGAGTACCAGCATCTGGTTGTTGGTCAGCGGTGCAAAGATATAGACCAACACGGTGACGATGCAGGCGGCTGCGAAAAAGGCGACATTGGCGCGGCGGCCGACGCGGTCGCTGATGATGCCGCTCGCGACACAGCCGCAGAAGAAGGCGACGATGATGACGGCAAGATAGAAGCTGGAGCCGAGCACCGACAGGTGCCGGACCTCTCGCAGGAATGTCGGCAGGAACGTCGTGAGCGCGGCATAGCCGCCATGGGCGCCGATGCCGAACAGACCGCCGACCAGCGTCGAGCGCAGCACGTCGCGATGGAAGATCCCCGATAGCGTGGCGAGGAACGGCGCCTCTGCATCCTTTGCAATGGCACGCGGCGGCTCCTTCAGCCCGCGGCGGATGAAGATGATGAGCAGTGCCGGCAACAGCCCGATCGCAAACAGGATCCGCCAGGCGATCTCAGCCGGCGCATAGGTGAAGACCAGTGCGGACAGCAGCACCGCCGCGCCCCAGCCGACCGCCCAGGCGCTCTGCACGGTGCCAAGCGCCTTGCCGCGATGCTCGGGGCGGATGATCTCCGCCATCAGCACCGCGCCGCAGGCCCATTCGGCGCCGAAGCCGAGGCCCTGGACCGCCTTGAGCACCAGGAGCTGGGCGTAGCTCATCGCGAATGCCGACGCGAAGGTTGCAAGCGCAAAGGTCGCGACCGTGATCTGGAGCGCCTTAACGCGACCGAAGCGATCGCCGAGCGCGCCACCAAGCCAGCCGCCGAACGCGCCGAAGAACAGGGTGACCGAGCCGAGCAATCCGGCATCCGCCTTGCTGATGCCGAAAGCCGCGATCAGCGCGGGGATGGCGAGGCCGAACATCTGGACATCGAGCGCATCCAGCGCCCAGCCGCCAAAGCTTGCCCAGAACGTGCGCCGCTCCAGCGGCGAGCTCTCACTGTACCAGTTCGACATGTTTCCTACCCCTGTACGCGTTATTGTTTGATGTCGTTGAAAGCCGCGCTCACCGGATCTCGGCGTGATAGCGGAAGCGGTCCGCCGGTCCGCGCGAACGGCGCCATTCGATCGGCCGCCGCTCCAGGTCGAGCGCAAGGCGCTCGATCACGATCAGCGGCGCATGGGCCTCGAGCCTGAGCAGGCGCGCCTGCATCTCGTTGGCGGTCTCGACGGTCAGGATTTCCTCGGCGGAAACCACGACCTCACCGCAGCGCTCCTCGTAGAGCGGATACAAGAGATCGCCGAACTCGGCCGTATCGATCTCCAGGATTTCGGCAAAACGCGACTGCTGGAGCCAGATCTCTTCCGCGAGCAGCGGCACGTCGTCGATCAGCCGCAGGCGCGACAGGCTGATCACGGGCTCGCCTGTGGGAATGCGGAGCGCCGATGCCACGGCTGAAGTCGCCGGCACGCTCTTGCGCCTGAGGATGCGGCTCTTCGGCACGCGCCGCTCGCCGCTCTCGGACTGGAAGCGGAAGAAGCGGAACAGCGAGGAATTGAAGCGTGCGCGACGCACGAAAGTGCCGCGGCCCTGCTGCCGCTCCAGCACCGCGTCTGCCACGAGTTGGTCGATCGCCTTGCGCACGGTGCCGATGGCGACGCCGTAATGCGCTCCAAGCTCGGCCTCCGACGGGATCGGCTCGCCCGGCCGCCACTCATTGCGGTTGATCCGCGCGGCGAGGTCGTCGCGCAGGCGCTGGTAACGTGGCAGGCGGTCGTCACGCGGGGCCAAATTCATATAGTCATATAGATGACTATATGAAGCTGGAGTCAAGCCCGATTGTGATTGCTGCGGCCTGCCGTGGGCCGGTCCGGCGAACGCCGCCGGACCGGCCCGCGCCGGTCGTCAGTTCGTGGTCTTTGGCATGCAGGGCGGCTCCTTGTAGGGAGCGGAGGCATACGCGCCCTCAGCCGGCGCCCTGACGCAATCTGCCGTGGCGTGAGCTGCGGCGCGCCGCGTCGGGGCAACGTCGCGTGCGGCTGCAGACTGGGTCTGGTAGACGGAAGCGGCAATCAAGGCGGCCGAAACAAAGGTCAATCGGGTCATGGATCTTCTCCGCGTGACATCAGAAGGCCGAGAGGTTTCGGCCTCCTGAGTGCAGGAGCGGAGAGCCAGTTGAAATATTTCAGCGTGCCGCTTCAAAGAAACGCGAGCACTTCCCTATCCAAGTTGAAACACGGCAACCGGCTGTTCGTAACCGCGCACCGTGACCTCGCCGAGGGCCACCGCATCCTCGCCGTCGTCGCCAAGCACATCGCGCACGGATGCAGAGATCAGGAACTGTGAGCCGAACTCCTTGTTCAGCGCCTCCAGCCGCGATGCAAAATTCACGGTGTCGCCGATGACGGTATATTCCTTGCGTCGGGGCGAGCCGATATTGCCCGCGACGACCTCGCCGAAATGGATGCCGATGCCGATCCGCAGCGGCCGGCTCGTCTGCGCATTGATGTGGTCCATCGCGGTCAGCATGTCGCGGCCGGCGGCGACCGCACGATGCGCCGCATCGGAGGCCTCCAAAGGTGCGCCGAACAGCGCGAGAAAACCGTCGCCGAGAAACTTGTTCACGATGCCGCCATGGCGATCGAGAATATCGACCAGCACCGCGAAGGCGCCGTCGAGCCGGTCGACCACCTCCTGTGGCGTGCGCGATTGCGCCCCGGCTGTAAAGCCGCGGAAATCGACGAACATCACCGCGACGCGGCGCAGGTCCCCGGCCGCGCTCGTCCCCTCCGACATCAGCCGCTCGACCACCTGTGGCGAGACGTGCTGGCCGAACAGATTGGTCACCCGATCGCGCGCGGTGGCCGCCGCGATGCTCGCGGCGAACTGCCGGCGCAACTGCGCGCCGACCGAGCCTGCCAGCACGCCACAAACCAGGATGATGGCGCTGCGCACGGTGTGGAAGTAGATCAGGGGTTCGCCGCTGTCGCTGGCCGAATTGTAGTACAGCGCGACGGCGAGGAGTTCGCTTGCCGCGACAAATCCCGTGAAGGTGGACAGCCAGAAATCGAGTCGCAGCGTCGAAAGAATGACGAAGATGAAATAGACCATCGGCAACACGAAACCGAGCGCGGGCCCGGCGCCCATGCTGCGGATCTGCAGGATCAGGATCAACGTCGGCAGCGACGTTTCGATCAGGGTGCCGATATAGCGTCTGATCACCGGCAGGTCGCGATCAAGTTTCAGGTTTCGCCTGATCTGGCTGTGGACCCAGACCTCGAAGAGCAGGAAGCCCGCCACGAGCACGTATTCGCGGGTCATGCCCTCTGTCCCGTGCCAGATCCGGTTCACGATGGCAGGGTCGATCACGAAGGTCGCCGTGAGCAAGACCATCATGACGAGGCCTGTGGCGATCAGCGCCTTCACCCGCAGCAATTCGGTGCGCAGCACTTCGCGCGTCAGCTCGTGCTCGAACTCCTCCGACAGGACGGCTTTGTGCCGGGCTTTCAAAAGGCTGACCATTCCATCCCCCGATTCCGGGGCAGTCTGCCTCAATCCAGCGTGCGGCGGAAGCGCGTCACGGCGATGGTCATGGCGATCAGCATCAGCGCCGCCAGCGCCGCGGTGTCGAAGCGCAAGTTCGGCATGGTGGCGCCCTTCAGCATGATGGCGCGGACGATGCGCAGATAATGCGTCAGCGGCAGGCATTCGCCGACATATTGCGCCCAGGTCGGCATGCCCGCGAACGGGAACATGAAGCCGGACAAGAGAATGCTCGGCAGGAAGAACATGAACGACATCTGGATCGCCTGCAGCTGATTCTGCGCGATGGTGGAGAACGTGTAGCCGATCGCAAGATTAGCGGCGATGAAGAGGGTCGAAAGTGCCGCCAGCAGCAGCAGATTGCCGAGCACGGGTACGCCGAACAGGAACACTCCGATATTGACGATCAGGAAGGCCTGGATGAAGCCGACCAGGATGTAGGGAACGATCTTGCCGATCATCACCTCGACCGGCTTGATCGGCATCGACAGCAGGCTCTCCATGGTGCCACGCTCGATCTCGCGCGTCACCGACAGCGCGGTGAAGATCAGCATGGTCATGGTGAGGATGGTGCCGACCAGTCCCGGCACGATGTTGAGCCGTGATTCCGCTGCCGGATTGTAGCGCGCATGGGCGCGGATCTCGAACGGCAGGGCCGGCGGATCGCCGATATAGAGATCGTGCGCGAGCGCAGTCTGCACGATCATGCCGAGCGAGCCCAGTGCGGAGCTTGCGGCGACCGGATCGGTCGCGTCGGCTGCGACCAGAAGCGCCGGCTTGTCGCCGCGCCGCACCGCACGCTCGAAGCCGCGCGGGATCTCGACGCCGAACAGCACCTTGCCGGACTTCAGCAGATTGTCGAAATCGTCGACGTCGTGCACTTCATAGACGAAGCGGAAATAGGCAGTGTTCTCCAGCGCCTTCAGGACCGAGCGGGCAAGATCAGAATCCTCCTGCAGCAGCACCGCGCTCGGCAGATGATGCGGCGTGGTGTTGATGGCATACCCGAACAAAAGAAGCTGCATCACCGGGATCGCCACGATCATCGCGAACGAGACGCGGTCCCGGCGAAGCTGAATGAACTCCTTCGCCATCATGGCATAGGAGCGCCGCCAGAAGCCGAAACGGTCGCGGATCTCCCGCAAGGGGCCGGTTGCGCGAATGGTGCTCATTGGAAATTGTCCCTGGAGCGGCCCATTAGCTCGATGAAGACGTCCTCCAGCGACGGCGCCGATTTCTGCCAGTGCAGGCCGCTCTTCTCCCGCCATGGCGCGATGCTGGCTTCGAGCGCCGCAACGTCGCGGCCCGAGACGTGCAGCGAGGTGCCGAACGGAGCCACCATGTCGACCCCGGGCTTGCCGGCGAGATCGGCCGCAAGACCGCTCAGCTCGCCGGTGACCGTGTAGGTGGTCAGCGCGGATTTCGCGATCACCTCGTCGACGGTGCCGTGTGCCAGGAGATGGCCATAGGCGATATAGGCGATCTCGTGGCAGCGCTCGGCCTCGTCCATGTAATGGGTCGAGACCAGCACGGTGAGACCATCGGCTGCCAGCGCATGGATCTCGTTCCAGAAGTCGCGCCGCGCCTTGGGATCGACGCCGGCGGTCGGCTCGTCCAGCAGCAACAGTTTTGGATTGGGCAACGTGCAGGCCCCCAATGCGAGGCGCTGCTTCCAGCCGCCGGAGAGCTCGCCGGCGAGCTGCCCCTCGCGGCCCGAGAGGCCGAGCCGCTTGATCATGTCGCGCGCCGCACCGCGTGCGTCGGCGATTCCATAGAGCCGCGCGACGAATTCGAGATTCTCGCGCACCGAAAGGTCCTGATACAGGCTGAAGCGCTGGGTCATGTAGCCGACCTGCCGCTTGATCTTTTCGGCGTCCTTCAGGATGTCGTAGCCGAGGCAGGTGCCCTCGCCGCTGTCAGGCGTCAAGAGGCCGCAGAGAATGCGGATGGTGGTGGTCTTGCCCGAGCCGTTCGGCCCGAGGAAGCCGTAGATCGAGCCGCGCTTCACCTGCATCGACAGATCGTGCACGACCTCGCGTCCGCCGAACGATTTGGTCAGGCCCTTGACGTCGATCGCGATGTCGTTGGCACCGTTCATCGCTTGTCCGCCACCGGGGTCTTCGGGTTGAGATAGACGCTGATGGGCTGGCCGACGCGCAAGGCATCCGGCCGCGAGGGCCGCGCCTGGATCAGGTAGACGAGCTTGTTGCGCTCATCGAGGCTGTAGATCACCGGCGGAGTGTATTCGGCCGTGGTCGCGATGAAGTAGATCTTGGCGGTGAGATCGGCGGCGCAATTGTCGCAGGCGACCCGCACCTCGTCGCCGATCGACAGCTTCGGCAACTCCGTTTCCGGCACGAAGAAGCGCAGCTTCATGTTGCCGGGTGGCATGATCGAGAGCACCGGCCGCTGTGCCCCCACCATCTCGCCCTCGCGAAAATAGATCTGCTGAACAGTGCCGGTGACCGGCGCAAAGCCCTTGCGCCGCGACATTCGAGTCTCCGACGTCGCAACCCGCGCTTCGGCGACGCGCAAGGCGGAGACGGCCGAATCGAGATTGGCCTGCGTGCCCGAGCCGGTCTTGCTCAGCGACGCCGCGCGGTCATAGGTCTGCTGCGCATTCGCGAGCGTTGCCTTGTTCTGGTTGAGATCGGCGAGCTGGAGATCGTCGTCGACGGAATAGAGGGGCTCGCCCACCTTGACCTCCTCGCCCTCGCGGACGTTCAGCTTGGTCACCCGCCCCGCTTCGTCCGGGCTGACGAAGATCATGTCCGCCTCGACCCAGCCCTGGAAACCGGGATCGCGCTTCTCCTTGCAGGCAGCAAGCCCGATTGCCAGCGCGGCGGCCAATGCAAACCTGAAAATCCTTTGCGACGACGTCATGTCGTCCTCCGTTCGCCAAAAATCAAATCGAGATGGACACGCAGCATGTCCTGCGCATCGAGCGGCGCATGCCGCGCAAACAGGCTCTGCCAGATCACCGCGATCATCGCCGGCGCGATCAGGATCTGCGGATAGCGCGCGAGATTCTTCTGGTGAATCTCGCCGCGGGCGACGCCGAGTTCGATCAGCGCGCGCATGCTGGCGATCCCGCGCGAGACGACCTCGCGGTAGTAAAAGTCGGCGACCGAGGGAAAGCGCGGCCCTTCCGCCACGATCAGCCGAACGAGATCGCCGCGCCTTGTGCCGATCACCTCTTTCAGAAAGTTGCCGGCGAAGCCTTCGATGAGGTCCCGCACCGAACCGGTCGGCGGCGGCAGCGCCGTGAGCCGCGCGACCACGGGCACGATCACGACGCGGACCAGCTCCTCAAACATCGATTCCTTGTCCCTGAAGTGCAGGTAGATCGTGCCCTTGGCGACGCCCGCCCGCTTGGCGATGTCGTCGAGCCGTGTCGCGGCAAAGCCGCGCGAAATGAATTCCTCCATCGCCGCCTCCACGATCGCCGCGCGTCGCTCCGCTGCGCGCGCGGCGCGGTTCGATGCCGGCGCGGCGTCCCTGCCGCCTTCCGGATGGTGGGGCGCTGCTTTGGCCGTAGCCGCTTTGGTGGGCCGTTTTGTCATTTTCAATTTATGACTGACTAGTCAGTCATAGTCAATCGAGATTCCGGGTCGTTGGCGCGCGAACGAATTAGTATTGACTAATTCATTAGCGATCGCTAATTTGTTGACATGATCGAAGCCGCCCCAAATCCCGTCACCGCCGTGATGCGCGCCCTCGCCGATCCTACCCGCCGTGCGGTGTTCGAGCGCGTTTTCGACAGCAAGGAGATCAGCGTCGCCGAGCTGACGCGCGGCAGTGGCGTGACGCAGGGCGCGATCTCGCAGCACCTGAAATCGCTGAAGCAGGCCGGCCTCGTCGCCGAACGCGCCGAGGGCCGCAACGTCTATTACCGCGCCGCCCCGCAAGGACTCGAACCGCTGGTCACCTGGATGGATCATTACGGTGTCTTCTGGCGCGAGCGCTTCGAGAATCTGCGTGACCTCTTGAAGGAGATCGACCCGTGAGTGCAGCTGCGTTGCAAGCCGAGACCAAAGACATCGTGATGGACGAGGTACTCCCTCACGCGCCGGAGACGGTATGGAAGGTGTTGACCAGCGCGCAACTGATTGCACGCTGGCTGATGCCGCCGACCGGTTTCGAAGCGGTCGAAGGCAATGTCTTCACCTACCAGACCAAGCCGGGCGGCCACTGGGATGGCGTCATCCATTGCCGCGTTCTGGAAGTCGTCCCGTTCAGGCGTCTCGTCTATGCCTGGAAGGGTGGCGATGAACGCAACACCGGCTACGGCGCGCCGCTCGATACTGTTGTGACGTGGTCCCTCACCCCGGTTGAAGCCGGCACGCGCATCCAGCTGGTGCATGCGGGCTTCGCCATGCCGAGGAACGACAGTGCCTACACCGTCATGAGCGGCGGCTGGAAGAAGGTCATTCGGCAGCTCGACGAAATCAGCGGCGAAGACAGTTGAGGAGTTGTTGCGATGACCAGGCCCTTTACCGGCGGCTGCGCCTGCGGCGCGATCCGCTATTCCATTGCCGGCGAACCGCTGTTCAGTAATCACTGCCAGTGCCGGGACTGTCAGCGCGAAAGCGGCACCGGTCACGGCTCCTACGCCACCTTCGGTCGCGCCGGCGTTACGGTGACGGGCGAAGCCAGGACGTGGGACATGACCGGTGACAGCGGCAACGTGAAGACGCGCGCCTTCTGCCCCGCATGCGGTGTCGCGGTCTACATGACCTTCCAGGCCATGCCTGATATTTTCACCATCCGCGCCGCGAGCCTCGACGAGCCCGCACGCTACAAGCCGCAGGTGGTCACTTATGCTGCGCGCGGCCACAGTTGGGATCATCTCGATGTCACCCTGCCGAAGTTCGCAGGCATGCCAGCGATGTGAAAACCTCGCCTCACGACGCGCCGAGTGTTTCCGGCGCTTCAAATGCATGCCCGGATGTAAGGCCGATTGATCGCCCACAGCTCGTCGAGCAGGCCGCGCGCAGCCCGTTCGGAGTGGATGACGGGATCGAGCAGCAACGCCTGCAACGCCATGTCCTTCGATGCATGCATCGCCGCCTCCACAGCCATTTGCTGCACCTGAACCTGGACCGTCATCAACTTGGCCACGCCATCCGGCAGCGGACCGAGCGAAACAGGATGGATGCCCGCGACATCGGCCATGACCGGCACCTCGACCGCGGCATCGGCCGGCAGGTTGGGGATCAGCTGCCGATTATGGACGACGGCGGACTCGATAAGCTGCTTGCGGTTATGAAAGATGGAAGTGATGATGTTGATCGCGCGCTCACCCGAGGGCTTCAGCCACCAGTCCGGCACCTCAGCCCGGTTCGCGAGCACGTCGTCGATCAGCCTCGTCAGCTTGACGCGTTCGCTCTCGTCCCAATCGAAATTGTAGCCGCCCTCCCCGGCCTCCCAACCGAACGAGAGGTACTCCCCGACATGGGCGTCGCCGCAGCCGAGCCAATAGCCGAAGGCATGCAGCAATTTGCGCGTCAGGGGTGAGAAGCTTGGATCGAAATCCCTCTCCTTCTCGCGGAGCAACGGATAGAGATCCTCGCCCGTCTCGCGATCTCGAATCTCGGTCAGGCATTGGAAATGATTGAGGCCTGCACCCCACACATCGATCCGTTCTCCCGGCATCCCCAGAATTCGGGCCACGTTGTCCCGGGCAAGGAAGATCCCGTGGCAAAGGCCGAGGCTCCGTATGCCGCTATACCGCTTCAGCGCCAGGATGATGCGGCTTTCCGGATTGGAGAAGTTGATGAAGGTGGCGCGCGGGCAGCGGCGTTCCATCTCGCGCACGAAGTCGAAGACAACGGGCAAGGTGCGTAGCGTGAAGAACAGGCCGCCGGGACCACCGTTCTCTCCCAGCGTATGACGTATGCCGAATTTGCGCGGAATTTCGAAGTCGAGCCGCCACAGCCGATTGCGATCGATCGCGGTGGAGTGCACGACGAACTCGGCGCCATCGAGCGCCGCACGCCAATCCGTCGTCATCTCGATCGCAAGACCAGCGCCGGACTTCTCGTTGAGCAGCCTTGCAAGCCGCGTCGATCGGTCGAGCCGGTCGACGTTTCGGCCGACCAGCACCAGCGTTGAACCAGCCAGATCGCGACTGGAAAACAGGTCCCTGAACATGCTCATCCCGAAGGATGCGCTGCTCGCACCGAGGAAGACGATCTTCGTTGCCGGGGCCATGTTTCTCCCCGCGGAGGCTAGCCGAAATCAAGTACCATGCGGCCGTCGATCTTGCCGACCTTCATGCGATCGAACACGTCGTTGATTTTCGCGAGCGGCACCTTCGCCACCTCGGCCTTGACTTTGCCGTCGACCGCGAAGGCAATCGCCTCGTCGAGATCCCGGCGCGTACCGACGATGGAGCCGCGCACGGTGATGCGCTTGAGCACGACATCAAAGATCGGCGTCGGGAATTCGCCCGGCGGCAGGCCGACGAGGCTGACAGTACCCTTCCGGCGTACCATCTTCAGCGCCTGGGCAAAGGCGGCGGTCGAGACCGCCGTCACCAGCACGCCGTGCGCCCCGCCCCCGGTCGCTGCGAGGACATTATCCACGGCACCCGCTGCGAGTGCGTTGACCGCGAGATTGGCGCCCGCCTCACGCGCAAGCGCGAGCTTGTCCTCGGCGATGTCGATGGCCGCGACCTTGAGTCCCATCGCCTTGGCGTATTGGATCGCAACGTGGCCGAGCCCGCCGACGCCTGAGATCACGACCCACTCGCCGGGCTTCGCCTCGGTCTCCTTCAATCCCTTGTAGGTGGTGACGCCGGCGCACAGGATCGGTGCAATGGCAGCAAAATCGACCGTCGCCGGCAGCTTTGCCGCAAAGGCAGCGGAAGCAATGACATATTCGGCAAAGCCGCCGTTCACGCTGTAGCCGGTGTTGTGCTGGTGCTCGCACAGCGTCTCCCAGCCGGTCTCGCAATATTCGCACGACATGCACGCGTCATGCAGCCAGGCCACGCCAACGGCATCGCCAACTTTCAGATTCTTCACACCCGGCCCGAGCGCAGCGACGATGCCGGCGGCTTCGTGCCCGGGGATGAAGGGCGGAACCGGCTTCACCGGCCAGTCGCCGGATGCGGCATGCAGGTCCGTGTGGCAGACGCCGCAGGCCTTCACCTTCACCAGCACCTCGCCCGGACCGGGCTGCGGCACCGGCACGTCCTCGATCACGAGCGGCTTGCCGAATTGTTTGACAACGGCGGCTTTCATGGTTGGCATCAGTCTGCTCCTTGCACGGGAACAGACTAGCCAGGACGCACGGCTCCCCCTTGATCGGAGTCAAACCGCACAAAGTTTGCGCAAAGGCGCACCATCGCGGCGCTGCGACATGCACGGCGTCACTGATGGAACTTCAAACCATCGACGATCTTGTCGATCACCTTGCGCTCGGCGCGCATGGCGATGCCGACGAGATTGAGATAGGCGCGGGCAACGGCCCTCACCGCCGCTCGATTGGCGGCATCATGCGTCGTCTTGAACATGTCCTCGGTATAGACCGCGGGCGTGACGTTGCGCGTGAGCGCCCGATCGAGCGCGCGGGACAGGGCCGGACCTTCAGCACCAAAGATCAGGATCGGCTGACCGATCAGCGCAAGATATTTGGTGCCTGAGGCATCCTCATAAGGCTCGCCGATGCACTCCGGAAAGGCGGCGGCGATGCCACTTGTCAAGAACGATGCAACATTGAGCTTCTGCCAGGCTTGCAGATCGTTGCGAATGACGACGGCAACCTTGGTGTCGAACTGCATGAAATCTCCCAACACATCCAAGCGTCGGGAAAGAAACGAAGATTCTTCGCATGCCGACGTGGGACATGAACGTAACCCGGGTTGCCGCATCGATCACAGCTCGGAAATTTCAATGGAGATGCGACCGGCTGCGCTTCTCCTCGCTGATCAAGTCGGGTATACGTCGGCGCTCTGTCACTGAACTGTCATAAACTCTGCATGTCCGAAACTGGCGCGATCAAGCGAGCCCTCGAACCCGTGCAACGGCTTGCGAAGACCAACAGCCATCCGGTTCCGGATGACGCCAAGAAATTCGACAGTTTTGCCGTTGCTGCTGCTGGTGAGGTGACCGGTTCCGGGCACGCCGACCACGACTCCTCGCGCAACGGGTCTCTTCAAGCCGGCCTTCCCGCCGATGAAGTGCGCGCTGAAACGAGTGAAAAGGAAGGCGCGCCTGCCCGTGACGCCGCACCTCGCGGGACGGAGATCGAACTCAAGTTGATCGTGCCTTCCGATCGGCTGGCCGATTTCAACAATGCACCGATCATCGCGGCCAATGCGCGCAACAAGGGCACGCGCAAGCATCTCAAGGCGGTGTATTACGACACGCCCAAGCGCGCACTGCAACGTAGCGGATTGAGCTTTCGAGTCCGCCAGAGTGGCGCGCGCTTTACGCAGACAGTGAAAGCTGAATCGGCCAACGATCCGCTGCGGCGCGGCGAGTGGGAGGCAAGCGTGCCCTCCTTTACTCCCGACGTCGCCCTGGCGCTCCCCTTCATCCCTGAGAAGCTGCGTCATGATTTCGAACGTCATCCGCTCGAGGCCGTCTTCACAACCGACATTCGTCGGCATCTGCGCGTGGTCGATCTGCCACCGGGTGCGGTCGAGATCGCGTTCGATCAAGGGCAACTGATCTCTGGCGAGAGGTCGCTGCCCGTCAGCGAGATCGAGCTGGAGCTCAAGAGCGGCAGCGCGTCCATCATCTGGGAGCTGGCGCTGCGGCTCGCCGAGCATGGACCGGTGAAGCCGTCGATCCGGACCAAATCGGCGCGCGGATTCGATCTCGCTGCCGATACGCTGCCGCGGGCACCGAAGCCGCCCAAGCTTCGTCTCGATCCGTCGATTTCGCTGGACGAGGCCTTCTCCGAAATTCTGCGCTCCTGTCTGTTGCACCTGCTCCAGTCATTGCCCGCCGCGGAGGATGGTCGCGATCCCGAAGGGATGCATCAGCTGCGCGTCGCGCTGCGGCGCCTGCGATCCGCGCTCGACTTGATGGGCTCGGTGGTGTCGCTGAACAAGCTCGACTTGATGCGTGCGGAGGCAAAGTGGCTTGCAGGACATCTTTCCGGCGCACGCGATTGGGACGTGTTTCGACAGGAGACGTTGCGGACCGTTGCCGAAGGCTGTCCCTCGGTCGCCGGCTTCGACGCGCTGGGTGAGCTCGCCGACCAGCGTCGCGCGGCCTGCTACGACGAGGCCCGCCTCGCCCTCGCCGACCGGCGCTGCCAGTATTTCGTCATCGGACTCGGCGGCTGGATCGAAGCACGGGGCTGGCGCGGCGAAGTCGCTCCCGAGGGGCTATCGCAACTTGCGGAGCCGGCGATCAAGTTCGCGCGCAATATCCTGTCGGCTCAGTATGCGAAGGTGCTGAAGCGTGGCCGCAAATTCAAATCGCTGCCGACCGAAGAGCGGCACCGCGTCCGCCTCGCCGCGAAGAAGCTGCGCTATGTCGCCGACTTCCTGCTACCGCTTTGCGGCCATGGCAAATCGGCAAAGCGCTTCTCGCGCAGGCTCGCCGATCTCCAGCAGGAGCTCGGCATCTACAACGACATGGCGACGACGACGTCACTGCTTGCGGATGTAGGCGCTGAAACGAACGGCAGCGGCATGGCCGCGGCAGCGATCGCCGGCTGGCAGGCCCACGCCATGGTCGGCATCGAGGCCCGCCTGCTCAAGGCCTGGTCGGAATTCACCGGGGCCAAGGTACCCTGGTCGATGGATGCGCCGGGGCAACCGGCAAAACTGGTGACGACCAACGCGGGATGGCTGCGCTAGCCCTTGAGGCTGCGCGGGCCTTGATCAACCCTTGGCGTCGCAGGCCCAGGCGCGGATCACGCATTCCTTGCCGCCAAATTTGTAGCATTCGCGGGTGGCGGCATTGAGCGTGGCCGAAATTTTCGGCTTCACGGCGTAGCCATAGGCGCCGCACGGGTTGGCCATATCGACCGACATCGCCGCACAGGCGCGCTTCATCGTCACCGTCGTGCAGTCGCCCTTGCACTGCTTCTTCGCAGCGGCGCGCGCCTCGCGCTCGGCGCCGTAATCATAGGCCTGGCCGTAGGCGCCGCACTTGCCGACGGCAAACGCACCGGCCGCATGGGCTTCGGTGACATGACGGGCGCCGGCGACACAAACCGACAGCGCAAAGAAAAACATCGCGCAACGGCGCGCGACGACGTTCGAAGCCATGGAAAAACCCCTCCCCCCAAGGCAGGTGGCGAGGACTCTAAGCAGCGGTCGTTTCCAGATGGTGAACGGGTGGTTGAAATTGGTGATCTGCGGCAATCCGTAATGTGTCGCCACAGAAACGGCGCTGTAGGGTGGGCAAAGCGACTTGTCCGCCGAAGCTCGCAGAGCGAAGGCGGAAGCGTGCCCACCAATTCAGCGATACAACCCAGAAAGACCGTGGGCACGGCGCTGCGCGCCTTTGCCCACCCTACGGCACCGTCATCCGCCTCTTGCAGCTTCCAAGGCCTGCGGCGTGTCGATGTCGAGGAAGGCGCTCTCGCCGTCGACGGGCACTTCGGCGACGGCTTCGGTGTGCTTGGCAATCAAATGCCGCGCACCGACATCGCCGTCGAGCGTCATCAATTCCTTGAAGAAACGGCGCGACCACAGCACGGGATTGCCGCGGCGGCCTTCGCTGACGGGCACGACGATGAGATTGCCGCGATCCGGCGCAAAGCTGTCGATGAGGCGGTCGATCAGGCCGGCATCGATCAGCGGCATGTCGCCGAGGCAGACCACGGCACCGTCGCAAGCGTCAGACACGGCCGCAATGCCCGATTTGACCGAGCTCGCGATGCCGCCGGCAAAATCGGGGTTCTTGACGAAGCGCACCTTCAGGCCCTGCAGCGCCTGCTCGACCAGCTCGCTCTGATGGCCGGTGACGACGATCACCTCGGAGGCTTTGGAGGCCAGCGCCTGCTCCGTCGCGATCCGCACCAGCTTCTTGCCCTCGAGCTCGGCGAGCAGCTTGTTCGGACCGCCCATCCGGGTCGAGCGCCCCGCGGCGAGCACGACGGCAGCGACCTGGCTGTTGCCCTCGGTCTCGGGCTTTGCGCGCGGCTGCGGCCGCGTCACGATCTCCATCAGCAGGCCGCCGACGCCCATGCCCATCAGCTCGGAGCGCGTCACCTTGATGCCGGCGAGCAGCCGCATCAGCACCCAGTCAAAACCATTCTCGACCGGCGAGCGCGCGCAGCCCGGCGCGCCCAGCACGGGCACGCTGCCGGCGCGTGCGATCAGCAAGAGATTGCCGGGATCGACCGGCATGCCGAAATGCTCGATCTCGCCGCCGATCCCCGTGACCGCCGCCGGGATGACGTCGCGGCGGTCGGCGATCGCCGATGCCCCGAACACGATCACGAGCTCGGCGCCGAGCGCGAGCAATTCCTTGATCGCAGCCGACAGCGCGCGCTCGTCATGCTGCACCCGACGCTCTGCGATGACGGCCGCGCCGGCCGGCGCGAGCCGTTCGGCGGTGACGCGCAGCGTCTTGTCGATCACCTTGGAGGACAGCCCCGGCAGCAGCGTCGAGACTACGCCGACACGCTTGATGACGTAGGGCGCGATTTTCAGCACGTCCTTGCCAGCGGCCTTCACCGCGGCATCGCGCAAGACACCTTCGACGCCGAACGGGATGATCTTGACGGTGCCGACCATCTCGCCTTCGACGACCGGCTTGAACGCCGAGAGCGTGGCAAAGGTGATGGCCTCATCCACATTGTTGATGCGGTCGACCGCGGCGCGGTCGATCACCAGCACGCCCGGCTGGGCGGCGAACAGATTGGCGCGACCGGTGAAGGCGCGCTCGACATGAATGCCCTCGCCGCCGATCGCAAGCGCGATGCTGGCGGCCGCGACATCCTCGGAGACGTCGCCCTGCTCCATGCGTACGACGACGATGTCCTTGATCCCGGCGCGCGTGAGCTGCTCGACCTCGGCAGGACCGATGGTCGTGCCTTTCTTCAGCACCAGCGAACCTTGGCGCAGGGTGTGGACGGTCACCCCGCCGATCGCGTCCCTGGGGCTCGCCGGGCCGAACTTCATGCCGCTTCTTCTTTTTCTTTGGGTGGCAGCCGAAGCACCGCGGTGATCTCGGCCATGATCGCTACCGCAATCTCGGCCGGCGAGACCGCGCCGATTGCGAGGCCAATGGGCGCGTGAATGCGCGCGATGTCGCTTTCCTTCGCACCCTGCGCCCGCAGCCGGTCGCCGCGCTTGGCATGCGTCTTCCGCGAGCCGAGCGCGCCGATATAGAAGCAGTTGCGCTCGAAGGCGTGCAGCAGCGCGGGATCGTCGATCTTCGGATCGTGCGTCACAGCGACGAAAGCAGTGTAGGCATCGATATTGAGGGGCGGCAGCGCGGTGTCCGGCCACTCCGCGATCAGCGGAATGTCGGGGAAGCGCTCGGGGCTCGCGAAGGCCGTGCGGGGATCGACCACGGTGACGTCGTAGCCGAGCGAGCGCGCCAGCGGCGCCAGCGCTTGGCTGATATGGACCGCGCCGATGATGACGAGCTTTGCCGTCGGCGCGTAGACATTCAGGAACAGCTTCTTGCCGCCAGCCTCGACATTGGCGCTCTTGCCCATGCGAAGCTGCTTGTCCAACTCGGCGCGCAGCGGATCCTTGGCGAAATCAGCCACCTTCACCAGGCGCTGCTCGCCGCTCTCGGTATCGGTCACCAAGATCACCGGCCGGCGCACGGCGCGCTCGGCATTGAGTTCGTGCAGGATTGAGAGTTTCACGGTCAGCCGACCTTCTCGACGAAGACGCGGATGGTACCACCGCAGGACAGCCCGACATTCCAGGCGGTCTCGTCAGCGACGCCGAACTCGAGCATCTTCGGCTTGCCGCTCTCGATCACGTCCATGGCTTCGGTGACCACGGCGCCCTCGACGCAGCCGCCGGAGACCGAGCCCAGGAACGTGCCTTGGTCATTGATGACGAGGCTCGAGCCCGCCGGACGCGGAGCCGACCCCCAAGTCTCCACAACGGTTGCCAGCGCGACGCCACGGCCGGCCTTCTGCCAGTCCTCCGCCGCCTTCAGGATATCCTCATCGCGATCGAGCATGGTGGGCCTCTCAAGCTGCGGAGCGGATCAGGCTGCGGTGATGCGGCGGCAGCGGCCGGGAAAGCGTGGTGATCAGCTCCTGGATCGAACTCAAATTATGTACCGGGCGGAATTCGTCAACGTGCGGAAGCATCAATTTGATGCCCTGGGCCTTGGCCTCGAAGCCGCCGAACCGCAGCAGCGGGTTGAGCCAGATCAGCCGCCGGCAGGAGCGATGCAGCCGGTCCATCTCAAAGGCCAGCTTGGAATCCGCCTCCCGCTCCAGCCCGTCCGAGATCAGCAGCACAATGGCGCCCTGGCTCAGCACGCGCCGCGCCCACAATTTGTTGAAGTTGTGCAGCGAAGCCGAGATCCGCGTCCCGCCGGCCCAATCCTCGACCGAGGCCGAGCAGCTCGCCAGCGCCTCGTCGGGATCGCGCTGGCGCAGCGCACGCGTCACATTGGTGAGCCGGGTGCCGAACAGGAACACCGAGACGCGCTTGCGCGCATCGCCGATGGCATGCAGGAAATGCAGGAACAGGCGGGTGTACTCGCTCATCGAGCCGGAGATGTCGAGCAGAGCCACGATCGGCGCCGGCTTCTCGATCCGCCCGAGGCGATGAATATCGATGATGTCGCCGCCGGTGCGCAAGGATGCCCGGAGCGTGCGGCGCATGTCGAGCCGCAGGCCCCGTGGATCGGGCAGGTAGCGGCGCGTCAGCAATTCCGCCTGCGGCAGCCGCATCGTCTCGATGGCACGCAGCGCTTCCGTGATCTCGGCGGCGCTCATCTGCGCAAAATCCTTCTTCTGAAGGATCTCCTTGTCGGAGACCGACAGGCGCAGATCCTGCTCCCGGTGCTGCTGCGTCTCCGTCATCCGCGGCTGCGACATTGCCTCCTGCACGCGGCGCGAGCCGGCTTGCGGCTTCTTCTTGGCCTGCTCCGGCAGCGGCACCGAATCCAGCATGTGCTTCCATTCCTCCGAGGCACGGAAGAACAGGTTGAAAGCCTGCTTGAAGATCAGCGCATGCTCATGGCGCTTGACGAAGATCGCCTCCAGCGTTGTGAAGACGTCGGGACGATTGCCGATCTCGATCACCTGCAGCGCGCTCATGGCGTCGATCACCGCGCCAGGGCCGACCGGCATGCCGGCGGAGCGCAGCGCACGGGCGAAACCGACAATGTTGTCGGCGAATTGCTCGGTTTGCTCCGGCGCGAGGTGGTTGATGGCCATGGTTCAGCACTCTCAGCCGTCATTCCGGGGCACCCCTTGGCGCGAGCCCGGAATCCATAACCACGATCGGGAGTATGGATTCTCAGGTGCGCAATTGCGCACCCTAGCTCGCGCTACGCGCGCCCCGGAATGACAAATTCGTTGTGACGCGCGAGCTTAATTCTCGCTCGTCGCTTCCTTCAGCACCTTCTGCAGAGTGTCGCCCTGCATCCGCGTGATGTCGTCCTGGTATTTGAGCAGCGCGCCCAGCGTGTCGCCGACCACTTGCGGGGTCAGCGAGCGGGCATCGAGCTCGGACAAGGCGGTGGCCCAATCGATGGTCTCGGCGACACCAGGCGACTTGTAGAAATCCTGGTTGCGCAGCGCCTGCACGAAGTGCACGACCTGCTGCGACAGCTTTGCCGAGATGCCGGGCACGCGCGTCTTGACGATGGCAAGCTCGCGCTCGGCGGCGGGATAGTCGACCCAGTGATACAGACAGCGCCGCTTCAGCGCATCGTGGATCTCACGGGTACGGTTGGAGGTGATGATGACGATCGGCGGGTGCGGCGCTTTCACGGTGCCGAATTCGGGAATCGTCACCTGGAAGTCGCTGAGGATTTCGAGCAGGTAAGCCTCGAACGCCTCGTCGGCGCGGTCAAGCTCGTCGATCAGCAGCACCGGAGGCCCTGCGACATCAGGCTCCAGCGCCTGCAGCAGTGGCCGCTTGATCATGTAGCGGTCGGCGAAAATATCGCTCGAGAGCTGCTCGCGATCGGTGTCGCCGGCGGCTTCCGCCATCCGGATCGCGATCATCTGCGCGGCGCTGTTCCACTCATAGACCGCCGAGGAGACGTCGAGACCCTCGTAGCACTGCAGGCGGATCAGCTTCCGCCCCAGCGCGGCCGAGAGCACCTTCGCGATCTCGGTCTTGCCGACACCAGCCTCGCCTTCGAGAAACAGCGGCCGGCCCATGCGCAACGAAAGATACGTCACCGTCGCCAGCGACCGCTCGGCGAGATAGCCGCGCGAGGTCAAGAGTTCGAGCATCGCATCGACCGATGCCGGCAGGGTCGCTGAAGTCATGAATAGCCAGTCTCTTTTGCGCCCTCACCAGGGCAAGTTTGGCCGAGGAGTGAAGACACCTCACTCCTTGGCGTTGGCCGCGTCGAGGGCGCGCCGCGTCAGCACGCCAATGAGATGCGCGCGGTATTCGGCGCTGCCGTGAATGTCGCTGTTCAGCCCTTCGGCGGGCACGTCGATGCCATCGAGCACCTTGGACGAGAACCGCTTCTTCAGCGCTTCCTCGAATGCCTCGACGCGGAACACGCCGTTCGAGCCGGCACCGGTGACCGCGACGCGCACATCCGACGGACGCCGTGCCACGAACACGCCGACCAACGCGTAACGCGAGGCCTGGTTGCGGAATTTGATATAGGCGGCCTTCTTCGGCAGCGGGAACATCACCTTGGTGATGATCTCGTCGGCTTCCAGCGCGGTCGAGAACAGGCCCTGGAAAAACTCCTCGGCCTTGAGGCGGCGCTTGTTGGTGACGATGGTCGCGCCGAGCGCGAGAACGGCGGCCGGATAGTCAGCGGTCGGATCGTTGTTGGCGAGCGAGCCGCCGATCGTGCCCTTGTGGCGCACCGCGGGATCGCCGATCTGGCTGGCAAGATTGGCGAGCGCCGGAATGGCCTCACCGACGATGGCCGAGGTCGCGACTTCCGCGTGCTTGGCGGTAGCGCCGATCACCAGCGAACGGCCCTTCATCTCGATCGTGTTCAGCCCCTCGATATGGGAGAGATCGACCAGATGCGGCGGGCTCGCGAGCCGCTGCTTCATGACCGGAATCAGCGTGTGACCGCCGGCGATCACCTTGGCGTCTTCGTTCTTCACCAGGAGATTGGCGGCCTGCCGGACGGTCCCGGGGCGATGGTATTTGAATTCGTACATGGGGGTGTCCTGATCGGGATGCGCGCGCGGTTACGCGAGATCGGATTTCGCCATCGCCTTGGCGCCGGCGGCGATCGAGGCGACGATGTTCTGGTAGCCGGTGCAGCGGCAGAGGTTGCCTTCGAGTTCTTCCCGGATCGTATGGTCGTCGAGCTCGTGGCCCTTGCGATGCACGATGTCGATCGCGGTCATGATCATGCCGGGCGTGCAGAAGCCGCATTGCAGGCCATGGTGCTCGCGGAAGGCCTCCTGCATCGGATGCAGCGGCGCGCCGTCGTCGGCCAGTCCCTCGATGGTCTTGACCTCATGGCCGTCGGCCATCACGGCCAGCGTGGTGCAGGACTTCACGGCCTTGCCGTCGAGATGCACGACGCAGGCGCCGCACTGCGAGGTGTCGCAGCCGACATGGGTGCCGGTCAGCCGCAGATTCTCGCGCAGGAACTGCACCAGCAGCGTCCGCGGGTCGACATTGCCGGTAACAGGATTGCCGTTCACGATGAGGGAGATTTTTGCCATAAGCACTCTCTGTCAGCGCCCCGACGGGTCCCGTCGAAGCGGTTCTTTCTTATAATTATTCCAACCCATCATATGGGCCATTATGGCCGGGGGCAACATTGCCCCAAGCGCAAGGCGCCATGACGAAAAGCCAGAGCCTCAGCCCTGTACCGCCTTGGCGAAATTCGCGAAAAACTCGTCGGCCAGCTTCTTGGCGGCACCGTTGATCAGGCGCTGCCCGAGCTGCGCCAACTTGCCGCCGATCTGCGCCTCGACATCATAGGAGAGGAGCGTGCCGCCATCCTTCTCGGCAAGCTTCACGGTTGCCCCGCCCTTGGCAAACCCGGCCACGCCGCCCTCGCCTTCACCAGAGATCTTGTAGCCGTTCGGCGGATCGAGATCTGAGAGCATCACCTTGCCCTTGAAGCGCGCCGAGACCGGTCCGACCTTCATTTTTGCCGTCGCGCGAAAGCCGCCGTCGTCGGTCTTCTCCAGCTCTTCGCAGCCGGGAATGCAGGCCTTCAGCACCGCGGGGTCGTTGAGCTTGTCCCACACGGCCTCGCGCGGCGCCGCTAGCTGGACTTCGCCGTTCATTGTCATGGCCATGGCGCGCCTCCCGGGATTGCATCAGAACAATATTGCTCAAGTAACGCACGACGGCCGCAAAGGAAAGGGCAGCCCCCGGTCACATGCAATGCATATTCGCACCTGCAAAAAGCCTTGTGCTGATCGTCAGGGATTGGCAGAGCCAGATCATGGTGATTAGGTCCCGCGCAACATGAGCACAGCCCTCTCCCCCCTGCTTGCGCCGATGCTGTCGAGCACAGCCATGCGCACCGTCTGCGACGACCGGACCACGCTGCAGAACATGCTCGATTTCGAGGCAACCTTGGCTCGGGCCGAGGCTGCCACAGGCGTGATTCCCGCATCCGCGGCGGGACCGATCGAAGCGGCCTGCAAGGCCGAGACCTTCGACATGACGGCCTTGGCCGAGGCCGCGACCCGGTCGGGTAATCTTGCGATCCCGCTGGTCAAGATGCTGACCGCCAATGTCGGCAAGGCCGACAGCGAGGCCGCGCGCTACGTGCATTGGGGCGCGACCAGCCAGGACGTGATCGACACCGCAACCATGCTCGGCTTGCGCGCGGCCATCGATGCGCTTGACGCCGACCTCAACCGCGCCATCAAGGGCTTTGCCGCGCTCGCCCGCGCCCATCGCAACACCGCGATGGTGGCGCGAACCTGGCTCCAGCATGCGCTGCCGATGCCGTTCGGGCTCAAGGCCGCCGAATATGCCTCCAGCCTCGCCCGGGCCCGCTGCCGCCTGCGCCGGCTTCGCCGCGAGGGCCTCGCCCTGCAATTCGGCGGCGCCGCCGGTACGCTCGCAGCTCTCGGCGACAAGGGGCTCGCGGTCGCCGAACGGCTTGCCCAGGAGCTGAACCTGCCACTGCCCGAAGCGCCCTGGCACACCCATCGCGACCGCATCGCGGAAGCCGCTTCGAGCTTTGCGATTCTTGCCGGAAGTTGCGGCAAGATCGCGCGCGACGTCTCGCTGATGATGCAGACCGATGTCGGCGAAGCGTTCGAGCCTGCCGGCGAAGGCCGCGGCGGCTCCTCGACCATGCCGCACAAGCGTAACCCAGTCGCGGCCGCAAGCGCCCTTGGCTGCGCGACCATGGCCCCGCAGCTTGTCGCGACGATTCTTGCGGCCCAGGTGCAGGACCATGAGCGCAGCGCCGGCCCCTGGCATGCGGAATGGCCGACATTGCCGCAATTGATGCTGGTCACGTCAGGCGCGCTTGCCGCCATCGTCGACATCGCCGAAGGGCTGGACGTCGACGCCGCGCGCATGCGCAGCAATCTCGATGCAACGCATGGGCTGATCATGGCGGAAGCCGTCACCTTTGCGCTGGCCGACAAGATCGGCAAGAGCGAGGCGCATCATCTCATCGAAGGCGCGAGCAAGCGCGCGGTCGCCGAGAAGAAGCATCTGCGCGAAATTCTCGCCGCCGATTCGCAGGTGACCGCGCATCTGACGCCAGAGAAAATTGCGGCATTGTTCGAGCCGATGGCCTATCAAGGTGCGTCACAAGCCTTGATCGATCGCCTGCTCGACAACCTCGACCGCGAACAGAGCTAAACGGAGACGCCGCAATGCCCATGATCGATGCCGACGGTTGCCTGATCAACGTCTCCGTCGAGGGTCGCGACGGCGGGCCGACCCTGATGCTCTCCAACTCGCTCGGCTGCACGCTGCAGATGTGGGAGCCGCAGATGAAGGCCCTGACGCAGGTATTCCGCGTTATCCGCTACGACCGCCGCGGCCACGGTAAGTCCAACGTCCCGCCCGCCCCCTATACGATGGAGCGCTTCGGCCGCGACGTGCTGGCGATCCTCGACGATCTCAACATCGAGAAGGTGCATTGGTGCGGCCTGTCGATGGGCGGCATGGTCGGGCAATGGCTGGGCGCCAATGCGCCTGAAAGATTTGGCAAGCTCATCCTCGCCAACACCTCCTGCTACTACGCCGAGCCGACCAAATGGCTGGAGCGCATCGAGGCGGTGAAGAAGGGCGGCATCGCGGCGGTCGCCGACGGCGTGATCGCGGGCTGGCTGACGCAGGATTTTCGCGAGCGCGAGCCCGAGATCACCGCCAGGATGAAATCGATGCTGCTCGCGACCCCGGTCGAGGGCTATTTGGCCTGCTGCGAGGCGCTGTCGACGCTGGACCAGCGGGCACTGCTGCCCAAGATCAAGAGCCCGACGCTGGTGATCGCCGGCCGCCACGACCAGGCAACCCCGATCTCGGCGGGCGAATTGATCCGCTCCAACATTCCCGGCGCCAGCATGACCATCATCGACGCCGCCCACATTTCCAATGTCGAGCAGCCGCACGCGTTCACCGACGCGGTGGTGGGATTTTTGACGCAGCGCTAGCAACAACCGTCATTGCCAGGAGCGAAGCGACGAAGCAATCCAGACTGTCTCCGTCGACCCATCCCTGGATTGCTTCGCTGCGCTCGCAATGACGGAGAGGAGGATAGAATGGACGACCAGACGCGCCGCGATGCCGGCATGACCGTACGCCGCAAGGTGCTAGGCAATGCATGGGTCGACAAGTCGATTGCAAACCGCAACGCCTTCAATACCGACTTCCAGGACATGATCACCCGCTACGCCTGGGGCGAGATCTGGACGCGGCCGCATTTCGACGAACGCACGCGCCGCGTGCTTGTCATCGGCACCATGGTCGCGCTCGGACAATGGGACGAATTCCGCCTGCACGTGCGCGCAGCGCTGGCCGAGGGCGGCTTCACCCCCGACGACATCAAGGAAATCCTGTTGCAGCAGGCGATCTATTGCGGCGTCCCGGCGGCGAACCACGCCGTCAAGGAAGCCTCAGCGATTGTGCAGGAGCTCGGCCTTATCAAGGCCTAGCGGCACGGTGTCGGCGATCTCGACGGACTTCGGCGCAGCCGCCGGCCGCTCGATCACCAGCACGATCGCGGCGCCGAGCAGCAGCAGCAACTCGGTGGCGTGCAGCCGAAGCGCGGCCATCTCGGCGACCTTCGAGGCCATCACCATGCTGGCGAACGAGATCAGGCTGCCGATCGAAAGCGCAATGCCGAGCGCCTCGTCGCTGGCCCCACTCTTGCGGGTGCGCGGAATGGCGAGCAGCGCGAGATAGATTGCAAAGAACGCCACGACGGTCAGCCGTCCCAGCGCCAAGAGCCACGCCGCGCGCACCGTGCTCATACCGGACATCTGGAGTTGATCGCTGAGGAACAGCGCCACCGCAACGCTCGGCCGCTCATAAAGTCCGTGTACCGGTGCCACGAAGATGTTGAAAGCGACCAGCGTCCAGGCCGGGATGAAATAGGCCGCCAGCAATGCGCCGTTGACCGAGCCGATCCGCCAATTCCTGAACATGCCGCTACCCGCTTCGCCTGCTACGCGCCTTCGGACAGAAGGCTTTGCCGGGAGCTAACTCGCATCAGACTGTGGCGGCAATTTAAACCGTTTGTTTACCTTAACTGCCCCCAGGGACCGTACGCCGGCCATTCGGCCAAAGAAAAAGCCCCGCCTTTCGGCGGGGCCTGCTCCTTCACTCTTGGGCTTCCAAACTAATCGTCCTGACTGCGCTGGCCGCCCTGCTGGCCGGGCCTGTCGCCCTGGCGCATCGGGTCCTGCTGCTGCTGTCCGGGTTTCTGGCCGCCGCCCTGCTGCTGCCCTGGCTGCTGGCTCGGGCGCTGCTGGCCGGGGCTCTGACTCTGCTGGCCCGGATTCTGGTTCTGCTGCTTCGTCATTGGGGGAAACTCCCTTGTTGGACGTCAGTGCAAGATAACAACCGGCGGCCGATTTGGTTGCCCCGCGGAACCTGGCTTCTCGCAGGTGCGGAACCAGGAAGATGAGTTCCGCCACGAAATGATCTCTGTACAAGCCTTTATGCCGATACCTGGCCAGTTGCAGCCGCCAGTTCCCTCCTGTTACAAAACGGGAAGAACGCTTAGGGGCTGCCGGGGCCCGAGAAGCTCATAAGAAACTCACCCTCTATCTGAGCTCCCTTCGAGCCCGCGTCAGGTTTGGTAACGGCAGGCCTATGGATTATTTCACCCAGCAGCTCATCAACGGCCTCGTGCTTGGCTCCATCTACGGCCTGATCGCGATCGGCTACACGATGGTCTACGGCATCGTCGGCATGATCAATTTCGCCCATGGCGACATCTTCATGATCGGCGGCTTCATCGCACTGATCTCCTTCCTGCTCCTGGTCTCGCTCGGTCTGACCGCGATCCCACTGATCCTGCTGGTCGTTCTGCTGGTCGCGATGGCAGTCACCGCACTCTATGGCTGGACGGTCGAGCGCATCGCCTATCGGCCGCTGCGGCACTCCTTCCGTCTCGCACCGATGTTGTCGGCGATCGGCATGTCCTTCGTGCTGACGAACTATTCGCAAGTCGCGCAGGGCGCGCGCGTCAAGCCCGTGCCGCCGATCATCACGGGAGGCTATACGCTGCATGAAGGTCCCGAAGGTTTTGCGGTGCAGCTCTCCAACATGCAGATCATGGTCGTGCTAGTGACCATCGTGCTGCTGGCCATATTCACCTGGCTTGTCTCGCGGACACGGCTCGGCCGCGACATGCGGGCCTGCGAGCAGGACCAGACCATGGCGGCGCTGCTCGGTGTCGACGTCGATCGAACCATTTCCATGACTTTCGTGATCGGCGCGGCGCTCGCCGCAGTCGCGGGCATGATGTACCTTCTCTATTACGGCCAGGTCGATTTCTTCATGGGCTTCGTCGCTGGCATCAAGGCATTCACGGCCGCCGTGCTCGGCGGCATCGGCTCGCTGCCCGGCGCGGTGCTGGGCGGGCTCGCGATCGGCCTGATCGAAACCTTCTGGTCGGCCTATTTCTCGGTGGAGTACAAGGACGTCGCCGCCTTCTCGATCCTGATCATCGTCCTGATTTTCATGCCGACCGGTCTGCTGGGCCGGCCCGAAGTCGAAAAAGTCTGACGGGCGCCGCGCGTGACAGCCATTCCAACCGAAACCACGCATGTCAGCCGCACCTCCGGCATCCCCTTCATCCTGAAAAAAGCCTTCCTCAGCGCATGCGTTGCGCTGGTGCTGTTCTCGCTCATGATCGGCATCCGCACCGAGGCCGGTCCCGACGGACAACTGACCTTCTGGACCCGGTTCGGCGATCTCGCCTCCATCGTCGGTGTCGTGTTCGGCGGCTCCATCTTGATTGAATTGCTGCGACAGTGGATCGGGCCGAGCGGGGCCGAGAAGCTCGTGCCGCCCGCCGTGCAACAAGGCATCTCGCTGGCAGGCCGCTTCCTCGGACCGGCGCTGCTCGTCTTCACCCTGTTCGTCCCGGTGATCTTCTACAATCAGCGCTACATCCTCGACCTCGCGATCCTCGTGCTCACCTATGTGATGCTCGGCTGGGGCCTCAATGTTGTAGTTGGGCTCGCCGGCCTGCTCGACCTCGGCTATGTCGCCTTCTACGCGGTGGGCGCCTACTCCTACGCGCTGCTGGCCACCAATTTCGGCTGGTCGTTCTGGGTCTGCCTGCCGCTTGCGGGCATGCTGGCCGCCTGCTGGGGCGTGATGCTCGGCTTTCCGGTGCTTCGGCTTCGTGGCGACTATCTCGCTATCGTGACACTGGCCTTCGGCGAGATCATCCGGCTTGTCATCATCAATTGGCAGGACCTGACCGGCGGACCGAACGGCGTCTCAGGCATTCCACGCCCCACTTTGTTCGGCATCCCACTCGACAACAGCGACGACGGGCTGGCCGCAAAGCTCGGCATCGACTACTCGCCGACCCATCGCATCGTCTTCCTGTTCTATCTGATCCTGGCGCTGGCACTGCTCACTAACTGGGTGACGATCCGTCTGCGGCGCCTGCCGATCGGCCGCGCCTGGGAGGCGTTGCGCGAGGACGAAGTCGCCTGCCGCGCACTCGGCATCAACACGACGACCACCAAGCTGACCGCCTTCGCAACCGGTGCGATGTTCGGCGGCTTCGCCGGCGCGTTCTTCGCCACCCGCCAGGGCTTCATCAGCCCGGAGTCCTTCACTTTCCAGGAATCGGCGCTGGTGCTCGCCATCGTCGTGCTCGGTGGCATGGGCTCGCAGCTCGGCGTGGCGCTTGCCGCACTCACCATGATCGGCGGTTTCGAGCTATTCCGCGGACTCGAGACCTACCGCATGCTGGTGTTCGGCATGGCGATGGTGCTGATCATGATCTGGCGGCCGCGCGGCATCATCGGCCATCGTGCGCCGACCGTGTATCTGACCAAGGCGCAAGCCATCTCCTCCGACCTCGTCAAGGAGGGCCACGGATGAGCGGCGAGACCATTCTGAGCGTCGACCGGCTGACCATGCGCTTCGGCGGCATCCTCGCCGTGCACGATCTGTCGTTTGCCGCCGAACGCGGCAAGATCACCGCGCTGATCGGACCGAACGGCGCCGGCAAGACCACCGTGTTCAACTGTATCACCGGCTTCTACAAGCCGAGCGGCGGCTCGATCCGCCTGACGCATGAAAACGGCAGCCATTTCGCCATCGAGCGGCTGAAGGATTTCCGCATCGCTAAGCAGGCGAAGATCGCGCGCACCTTCCAGAACATCCGTCTATTTCCGGGCATGACGACGCTCGAGAACCTGATGGTGGCGCAGCACAATATGCTGATGCGCGCCTCGGGCCTCACCTTCCTCGGCCTGATTGGCGCGCCCTCCTACAGCAGCGCGGAGCAAGACGCCATCGACCTTGCGACCCGTTGGCTGAAACGGGTGGGCCTCCTGGACCGCGCCGACGACGCCGCGGGCAACCTCGCCTATGGCGATCAGCGCCGGCTCGAGATCGCGCGCGCGATGTGCACCGGGCCCGCGCTGCTGTGCCTCGACGAGCCTGCCGCAGGGCTCAACGCGCGGGAGAGCGCGGCCTTGAGCGAGCTGCTGCTCTCGATCCGGGCCGAGGGCACCTCGATTCTCCTGATCGAGCACGACATGTCCGTGGTGATGGAGATCTCCGACCATATCGTCGTGATGGACCACGGCGTGAAGATCGCGGAAGGTTCGCCGCGCGAGGTCCGCGACGATCCCAAGGTGATCGCCGCCTATCTCGGCGCCGACGAAGAGGAAGCCATGGCGGTAATGGAGAGCGGATCGTGAGCGCGGTGTCCCCCCCCCTGCTCGCCATCCGCGGCTTGCGCGCCGCCTACGGCAAGATCGAAGCGCTGAAAGGCGTCGACATCGAGATCAATTCTGGCGAGATCGTCGCGTTGATCGGCGCCAACGGCGCCGGCAAATCGACGTTGATGATGACGATCTTCGGCAAGCCGCGCGCCCGCGCCGGCCAGATCCTGTTCGACGGCAAGGACATTACCTCTGTCCCAACCCATCATATCGCGCACCTGCGCATCGCGCAGTCGCCGGAAGGCCGCCGGATCTTCCCGCGCATGAGCGTCGCGGAAAACCTGCGCATGGGCGCCGATGTCACCGACAGCACCGAGGCGGAACGGGAAACAACGCTGGAACGCGTCTTTGCGCTGTTCCCTCGTCTGAAGGAACGGGTCGCTCAGCGCGGCGGAACCCTGTCGGGCGGCGAGCAACAGATGCTGGCGATCGGACGCGCCCTCATGAGCCGCCCGCGCCTGTTGTTGCTCGACGAGCCTTCGCTCGGGCTTGCGCCGCTGATCGCGCGGCAGATTTTCGACGCGATCCGCACCTTGAACCGCCAGGACGGCCTGACCGTTCTGATCGTCGAGCAGAACGCCAATCACGCGCTGAAGCTTGCCCATCGCGGCTATGTCATGGTCAACGGCCTGATCACGCTGGCCGGGTCCGGTGCCGACTTGCTGCAGCGCCCAGAAATTCGCGCGGCCTATCTGGAAGGCGGTCGGCACTGACTGGCCTGCGCGCGAATGCGGCGAGATATCTTTGCCTATGCTCGTATTTTGCCGGTGACTTCTCGAAAAATTCATTGAACAATGGCGTCGGTTTGGACCGGGCTTGCCCGGCAACTCCCACAGGCGATCACTCGCGAGGTATCTCATGAAATCACTCAAACTCATCGGTCTGGCATTCGGCGCGTCGGTTGCGCTGTCGACGGCGGCGTTCGCAGACGACATCACCATCGCAGTCGCCGGCCCGTTGACCGGCACCGAATCCGCCTTTGGCCGCCAAATGAAGAACGGCGCCGAGCTGGCGGTGGCCGACATCAATGCCGCCGGCGGCGTCACCGGCAAGAAGCTGGTGCTCGATTCCGAGGACGACGCCTGCGATCCGAAGCAGGCCCGCTCAGTCGCCGAAAAGATCGCCGGCGCGAAGATCCCGTTCGTCGCCGGCCATTTCTGCTCGTCGTCGTCGATCCCGGCTTCGGAAGCCTATGCCGACGGTAACGTCCTCCAGATCACCCCTGCCTCGACCAACCCTCTGTTCACCGAGCGGAAGCTCTGGAACGTGGCGCGCGTCTGCGGCCGCGACGATCAGCAGGGCCTGATCGCGGCCCAGTACATCGCCAAGAACTTCAAGGGCAAGAACATCGCGATCCTCAACGACAAGACCACTTACGGCAAGGGTCTGGCCGACGAGACCAAGAAGGCGCTCAACAAGGCCGGCATCACAGAGAAGCTCAATGAGTCCTACAACAAGGGCGACAAGGACTTCAACGCGATCGTCTCGCGCCTGAAGAAGGAGAACATCGACCTCGTCTATGTCGGCGGCTATCACCAGGAAGCCGGCCTGATCCTGCGCCAGATGCGCGACCAGGGCATGAAGACGATCCTGATGTCGGGCGATGCGCTGGCCGATAAGGAATACGCCTCGATCACGGGCCCGGCCGGCGAAGGCACGCTGTTCACCTTCGGTCCCGATCCGCGCAACAAGCCGACTGCGAAGAAGATCGTCGAGGCCTTCAAGGCCAAGGGCATCGATCCGGAGGGTTACACCCTCTACACCTACGCGGCGATGCAGGTCTGGTCGCAGGCGGTCAAGAAGGCCGGCTCCACCGATGCCAAGAAGGTCATGGCGGCAATCAAGGCAGGCAAGTGGGATACGGTGCTTGGCCAGCTCGAATATGACGCCAAGGGCGACATCAAGCAGATCGACTATGTCGTCTACAAGTGGGATGCCAAGGGCGGCTACGCTGAGCTCAACGCCAACGGCACCTGAGACAGGGTGGCTGACCTTTTCGTCGAATCGACGTCAACGCCCCGGTTCGCCGGGGCGTTTTCCTTTGCAGCACCGTCAGACGGCAGCGGAGAGTTCGCCGCCCGCCGCTTCCTGAGCCTTTCGGAGCGCTTGCAGCAGGTCGTTCGGTCGAAACGGCTTTTGCAGGCAGACGACACCGTCCAGGCCGGCCGCCTCGCCGATGAAATCCAGTGCCGTCATGCCCGAGACGGCCACGATCGGAAATCCGGGGACACGCTCGCGAATAGCGGCCATGACCTCGATACCGCTACTGTCGGTCAGGAAAATGTCGACAATCACCGCGTCAAAGCCGCCCTCGCTAAAAGCCTTCAGGCCGGCCACGCCCGTATCTGCTTCAACCACGTCATAACGGTTGACCCGAAGGACGATCGAAACCATGGCGCGCACGTCCTTCTGGTCGTCAACAATCAGGACACGGGGCATGGGAACAACTCCCGGATTTGCATCATTAATTGGTTCAATTCAGCGGCGCGGTGCGCCACGGCAGTATGAGGCCCGTCCAGTAAAGCCAATCTTACCGATTCCCTATTCCGATTCCGTGTTCAGGTTAAGTAAGCTGTAACCCTCGGTTGAGTCGCCGGAGCATCCCCTCGAGACACGCGCCCGGAGCGGGCTACCATGGAAAGCCAAGGCAGCCGGCCAAACGAAGTCACGTAGACTGCCCCATGCCGACCTAGCGAGAGGTCAACGTGCACGCAAAGAACGACCGAAGCACATTTCTTTCGACTTTACCGGCCAAGCAGAGCGATCGCACTGCAGCATTGGCGATTGTCGGAATCTCCGCCGTCCTGTTCGCGCTGGCCGTTCCCTTCGCGGGGATTCCGCTGATCGAGGTGCCGGCCTTTGTGGCCAGCTACCAATCGGCGCTCGCCGTCAGCGACGTCATCACCGCGGTTCTGCTGCTGTCGCAATTCTCCGTCCTGCGCAGCCGCGCGCTGTTGCTGCTGTCGACCGGATATCTGTTCACGGCCGCGGCGGCATTGACCCACGCCCTCACCTTCCCGGGACTGTTCGCTCCAACCGGGCTGCTGGGTGCCAGCTCACAGACCACCGTCTGGCTCTACATGATCTGGCATGGCGGCTTCCCGTTGTTCGTGCTGGCCTATGGATGGTTGAAGGACGGCAACGGAGGCAACATGATCGCAGCGCCGACCGAGCGCTCGATTATGCTCGCCGTGCTCGGCGTGATCGCCGCGATGATCGTCATTGCCTGGATCGTCACCGCGCAGCACGATCTGCTGCCGGTCTTGCTGAAGGACGGTCGCTATACCACCACGATGATCGGCGTGGTGTCGTTCGTCTGGTCCTTGAGTTTTGCGGCGCTGATCACGCTGTGGTTCCGCAAGCCGCATACGGTGATCGACATCTGGCTCATGGTCACGATGTGCGCCTGGCTGTTCGACATCGCGCTATCGGCCATCGTCAATGTCGCCCGCTATGACCTCGGCTTCTACGTCGGCCGGCTCTACGGGCTTTGCGCCGCGAGCTTCGTGCTCGCCGTGCTCTTGATCGAGAACGTCCGCCTCCAGGCGAGCACGATGGGGCTCGTCGGCCGGTTGCGCGAACAATCGGCGTCCGATCGCGACTATTACGGCAAGCGTCTTGCGCTCTACGGCGCCGTGGTCGAGTCCTCCAACGATGCCATCATCACCGAGTCGCTCGACGGCCTCATCACGGGCTGGAACAAGGCCGCCGAGCGCCTGTTCGGCTATTCGGCCACCGAAGCCATCGGCCAGTCGATCTATCTCGTGGTCCCGGAGGACCGGAAGGCCGAAGCCAGGGGCCTTCTCAACCGTATCAGCGGCAACGAGTCGATTGCCCAGCACGAGACCGTCCGCACCCACAAGGACGGCCGGCAGATCGACGTCGTCCTGAACGTCTCGCCGCTGCGATCTGACAACGGTGAAATCATCGGCGCATCCAAGATCGCGCATGACATCACCGAGGAAAAGCAAGCGCGAGAGAAACTGCGCCGCGAGATCGAGGAGCGCGAACGCATCTTCGAGACCTCGCAGGATCTGATCCTGGTCACCGACGGATACGGCAATTTCATCCAGGTCAGCCCGAGCGTGAAGGACATCCTCGGCTTCACCCCGGCCGATCTGATCGGGCACAGTGCGACCGAATTCATCCATCCCGACGACCTCGACAAGACCCGGAGCGAGATGCGCGCGGCGCGACGTGGCGCGGTCAAGCGCAGCTTCGAGGCGCGCTATTATCACTATGACGGCCACGAGGTGACACTGAACTGGATGGGCACCTGGTCGGAGCCCGTCAAGCGCCACTTCTTCATCGGCCGCGACCTGACCGACAAGCAGGCCGCAGAGGCGCAGCTCCGGCAGGTCCAGAAGATGGATTCGATCGGCCAGTTGACCGGTGGCGTCGCCCACGATTTCAACAACGTGCTCACCGTCATCACCGGCACGATCGGCATCTTGGCGGACGCCGTCGCCGACCGACCCGAGCTTGCCGCCATCACCAAGCTGATCGACGACGCCGCCGAGCGCGGCGCGCAGCTGACCAAGCACCTGCTCGCCTTCGCCCGCAAGCAGCCGCTCCAGCCGCGCGAGATCGACGTCAATGCGCTGGCGCTCGAAGCCGCCAAGCTGCTGCACCCGACGCTCGGCGAGCAGATCACCATCATGCCGCAGCTCACCGAGGATGCCTGGCCCGCCCTGGTCGATCCGGGCCAGCTCTCGACCGCGATCCTCAATCTCGCGCTGAACGCGCGCGACGCCATGCCCGATGGTGGCACGCTTGTGCTGGAGACCCGCAACATCTTCCTCGACGACGGCTATGCCAGCATGAATCCTGATGTCGTCGCCGGCAATTACGTGATGATCGCGGTCAGCGACACCGGTTCGGGGATTCCGGCGGACCTGCTCGAGCGGGTTTTCGATCCCTTCTTCACCACCAAGGAGGTCGGCAAGGGCACGGGCCTCGGTCTCAGCATGGTGTTCGGTTTCGTCAAGCAGTCCGGCGGACACATCAAGATCTACAGCGAGGAAGGCCACGGCACGAGCGTGAAGATCTACCTGCCGCGGTCCACCGGCGTGCAGGAAACGGAGTATGAGGCGCTTCAGAACGTGCCTATCACCGGCGGCGATGAGAAGATCCTGATCGTCGAGGACGACGCGCTGGTGCGGCAGTATGTCGTGACCCAGGTCAAGAGCCTCGGCTATGCCGCGCTCGAAGCGGCCAACGCCGCCGAAGCCCTCGTCATCATCGACGCCGACAAGGACATCGACCTGCTCTTCACCGACATCATCATGCCGGGGAACATGAACGGTCGCCAGCTCGCCGACGAAGCGGCGCGGCGGCGACCGGATCTGAAGACACTGTTCACCTCCGGCTATACGGAAAACGCCATTGTCCATCACGGCCGGCTCGATTCCGGCGTGCTGCTGCTGGCCAAGCCCTACCGCAAGTCGGAGCTCGCCAAGATGCTGAGAACAGCGCTGGCGAGTTGAGCCGCTCGCTCACCTGCGCTATCGCTGAGGTCTGAAGCGCGCTGCGATGTTGGTCGGAGCGCCATCGCGCTTCAGATCTTGTTTGAGCATGATCTCCGCGCAAACGCGTTCCGCGTTTGTCGCGAGGGAAAACCGCTTCGCACGTTTCCGGATCATGCTGCAGCGCATGGAGTGCCGCCTTTGAAAAACCTCCTCACCGATATCGCCGGGGTCCGCGTCGGCCATGCCCACGACGCCAGGCTTGCCTCGGGCGCAACGGCGATCGTGTTCGACCAGCCGGCGGTGGCCGCGATCGACGTCCGTGGCGGCGGCCCCGGCACGCGCGAGGACGCGCTGCTCGATCCTGCCAACACGGTCGAGCGCGTTGACGCGATCGCGCTGTCCGGAGGCTCCGCCTTCGGCATCGAGGCCGGCGGCGGCATCCAGGCCTGGCTCGCCGAGCAGGGCCGCGGCTTCCGTGTGCGCGAGGCGCTGATCCCGATCGTGCCGGGCGCGATCCTGTTCGATCTGCTCAATGGCGGCGACAAGGCATGGGGTCGCTTCGCGCCCTATCGCGATCTCGGCTATGCCGCGGCCGTCGCTGCCGGAACGGAGTACGAGCTCGGCAGCGTCGGCGCAGGCTTCGGTGCCACCACGGCGACGTTCAAGGGCGGGCTCGGCTCGGCATCCGCCGTCACCAGCAACGGCGTCAGGGTCGCGGCGATCATCGCCGTCAATGCGGTCGGCAGCGCCACCGTCGGCGACGGTCCGTGGTTCTGGGCGGCGCCGTTCGAGGTCGATGGCGAGTTCGGCGGCCGCGGACTGCCGGACAAGTTCACCGGCGACATGCTCAAGATGCGCATCAAGGGCGGCCCCGCCGCAACCGAGCGCGAGAACACCACGATCGGCGTCGTCGTCACCGATGCGGTGCTGACCAAGCCCCAGGCCAAACGGTTGGCGATGATCGCGCATACCGGTTTTGCCCGTGCGATCTATCCCGTGCATGCGCCGACCGATGGTGACGTGCTGTTTGCCGCCGCGACGGGTGCGAAGCCGATCGATCCTGTGGTCGGCATGACCGAACTCGGCATGGTCGCCGCCAACGTCGTTGCCCGCGCGATCGCCCGTGGCGTCTACAGCGCCGCCGCGCTGCCGTTCCCCGGCGCGCAACCGGCGTGGAAGGATCGGTTCGGCTAGAAACGAAACGGCGGATCAGACGTTAGTCGACGGGCAAAGGTGCACCGTCATGCCGTCTTCCGTGATCCGCTTTTTTCGCTATGCCCCCGACAGCCACGAGCTGAAGGTCACTTTCGTCAGCGGCCGCCTCTACGTCTACGAGGATGTTCCGCCCGAGGTCGCCGCCGCGTTCAGGAATGCACGCTCGAAAGGGACATTCTTCAACCACGAGATCCGTGACCGTTACACCTATCGCGACGTCACGCACGAATATGCCGGCTAGCTGCGGATGCGGCCTACACGCTCATCGACATCGACGAGGCCGCGGAACCCGCTGCGGTTTGCGCCTGGCGCTGCATCATCTGGCCGAACCAGTCATACGGCGAATGGCCGCCGCCATTCCCATTTGACGAGCTGGAGGCGCCCGGCACGGTCGTCGACATCTTGAAGCCGTCGGCATAGGTGACGGTTGTGGTGGTCGAGCCGTCTGCATTGGCCGTCGTGGTCGCGGTCGATCCGCCGCTCGACGAGCCGCTGCCGGACGCATCGCCCGAGCCGCTCGCTCCATGGGCATGGTGGCCGTGATGGCCGCTCTTCAGCGCCTTCGACATCTCGTCCAGGCTGACGCTGCCGTCGGAATTCGAATCCAGCTTCGAGAACACATCGTCGGCCTGGGCCAGATTGGTGCCGCCGGCCCCGAGCGCGTTCTCGAATTCGGACTTGGTGATCTTGCCGTCGCCGTCCGCATCGATCAGCGAGAACAGGTCCTTCAACGCAGCATCCCGGCCCATCGGAGTCGAGGACGTCGAGCTCGACGAGGTCGAGGTCGTCGCGGTGCCCGCGCTGTCCTGGCTCTGCGCGGCGATCAAGGCGCTCATCGTCTCCGGCGAGATCTGTGCACCATTGCCCGAATTGACCGGCGAGGTCGCGCCGCTGACCGTGCTGCTGCTGTCGATCGCGAACGGATTGGCCCCACCTTGCGAAGACGTCGTTTTCTGGGTCGACGAGGTGGACTTCGAATTCGTCAGCGACTGGATCGCGTCGAGCGCGCTCGAGACGGCACCAAGGGCAAACAACATTGCACAACTCCAACCGATGCGGCACGCCGCGGCCAATGTTCTGGAGGTTGGGTCAGCAAGCGACGTGCCAGCGCAAAAAGCTCAATGAAATCCGCATTTGCAGTGGCCGGAGCAGCGAGGGAACACCGGCAATTCATGCCGGTCGCGGCAGAAATTTCCGCCCACAGGAAGCACGCCTGTCCCGCATTGCCCGCCACGGGGGCCCATGTTAGGCGAGACCCCATCCTCGTTTCGGCCGCCACGGGAAACAGCGCCATGACCCAAGCCTTCGCCCCCCGCCCCCTGGCCATCGCACCCTCGATCCTGGCCTCGGATTTCTCCAGGCTCGGCGAGGAGGTTCGTGCGGTGGATGCGGCCGGCGCCGACTGGATCCATCTCGACGTGATGGACGGGCATTTCGTGCCCAACATCTCCTACGGCCCCGACGTCATCAAGGCGATGCGCCCGCACACCAAGAAGGTGTTCGATGCCCATCTGATGATTTCGCCCTGCGACCCCTATCTTGAGGCCTTTGCCAAGGCCGGCTGCGACCACATCACCGTGCACGCCGAGGCGGGTCCGCATTTGCACCGCTCGCTGCAGGCGATCCGTGCGCTCGGCAAGAAGGCCGGTGTCTCGCTCAATCCGGGCACGCCGATAAGCGTACTCGAATACGTGCTCGACCTGGTCGATCTCGTGCTGGTGATGTCGGTCAACCCGGGCTTCGGCGGCCAGGCCTTCATTCCCTCCGCGATCGGCAAGATCCGCGATATCCGCGCGATGACGGCCGGTCGGCCGATCGACATCGAGGTCGATGGTGGCGTCGGCCCCGACGTCGCGGGCGCGCTTGCAGCTGCCGGCGCCAACGCCTTCGTCGCCGGCACGTCCGTGTTCAAGGGCGGCACGCAGGACGCCTACAAGAACAATATCGCAGCGATCCGCAATGCTGCCGCGGGTGCGCGCGGCGAAGCGATCTGAGCTGCACAAGGCAGCGCAAGCACCGAAAGCCTGCGGCTTTTACGGAGGCCGCGGCGGGCAATGCTTAAAATTGCAACCACGATCCGTACTCATCCGGGCTTCACTGATTCGCGCAAATCATCGCTACTAGCTCCTGCCTGCTTTTGACGGGAGCACATCATGACGACGACCCTGATTTGGACTGGCGTGGCGTTGTGGATCGGTTTCAGCGCGTTCGTTGTGTTTGGCCCATCGGCCGAGCCGGAGAAAGTCCCGGCGCGTTCCGCCCGTATGATCCGCCGCGACCGTGCCTGACGCCATGCAGATCGCCCTGGTCAAGCGTCAGCCGAAGCGCCGCTGCCGCATCCGGCGTCGCCCGCATCCGAACCTCGATTATTTCTTCGGCCGCCTTGAGCGCGCCGACGATAGGCTCGAAGACGACGCGGGCCCCGACAATTCAGACCTCGATCATTCGTTCGCATCGCAGCGTTATCATTGAGACTTCTTTTCCGGATTGAAACCATGAAACCGCACTGCCCCAACTGCCTTAAGGAAATGGCCAAGGCAGCCGCGTCGCGTAACCTCTTCGCCTGCGAACCCTGCCGGGAGATCATCCAGTATTTCGGCGGCCATGCCGACCACGGCGATCCCGGACCTCAGTTCGCCTGGCCTATCCGCCGCAAGCGCGCGATCCATGCCGCTCACGCGGCCTGATCTTTCCTAAAGCGCGATGCGATTAGGATGAATCGTCATCGCACTTTAGGTTGTTGTTTGAGCATGATCTTTTCGGAAAACCGCTGCGCACTTTTCCGGATCATGCTCTAACCCCACACCACGCCGGCGTCTGGTTTCGCCGCAGCCATTCGCGGCGGCCGCACCACGGTGACGGTGCAGGTCGCCTCCGCAGCCACCTTGGCCGAGACGCTGCCAAGCAATGTGCGCCGAAACGAGCTCTGCCGCGCGCCGATGATGACATGGTCGACCTGGTTGACCTCGGCGAATTCCAGCAGCGCAGCGGCGGGGTCGACGGCTTCCAGCACATGGACCGACAGCCGGCTCTCGTCGAGCTTCAGGGGCGTTGCCCAATGCCGGAGCGAGACAAGGCGGTCGATATGCTTGTTGGAGCCCTGCTCGTCCAGCGTCTTGTCGATGGCGATGCGGTTGAGCTTCAAGACATTAACGCAGGCAAGCCGCGCTGACGGCAGCGTGGCGAGGATCCGTTCCGTGGTGACGCGCAGCGCCTCATTCAGCTCCGGCTCACCTTCCACCGTATCGAGCGCGACTGCGAGGATCGGGCTCGAGGCGATCTGCTCGGCAACATCCGACCTTGCCCGCGGCTGCTTGACGTCCTGGTTGAAACGGCGCCGCCACGCGACGCTCCAGGGATCGCGCTTGAGCCGCTCCGAACGCGCGGTCAGCTTGACCTGGTCGGGATGGGCGAGATCGAAGGCGAGCTGCGCCGCTGTCGGATAGCGCCAGACCGGCTCGATCTCCAGGCAACGCAACACCACCTCCTGGAGCCAGGGCGGATAGTCGGCGCGCAGACTTCGCGGCGGATGCGGATCCCGCCACAGCCTCCGACGCATCGCACGCAGCGTCTCGCCCTCGCCGAAGGGGCGTTCGCCGGTCGTGAAGAAATAGAGCAGCACGCCGAGCGAGAACAAATCGCTGCGCGGATCGTCGCGCACGCCGAGCAGCCGCTCCGGCGCCATATAGGGCGCCGTGCCGTAAGGCAGGCGGAATTCCTCCTGCAGCAGATCGGGCAGATGGTCGTGATGCGACAGGCCATAATCGATCAGCACGGCATCGCCACTCTCGCGGAACATCACGCTGCTCGGCTTGATGTCGTGATGAATCACGTGCTGCCGGTGCAGGTCGGCCAGAGCGGCCGCGATCTTCGCGACCAATAGCCGCGCCTCGTCGTAAGGCAGCGGCAGCTCAGGCAGCCGCTTGTAGAGCGTGGTGCCCGGAATGCGCTCGATCACGGCATAGGCCTGGCGCGCGAAATCGCCGGTGCCGTAGCAGTGCGGCACGTGCGGTCCGGCGAGCCGCGGCAGGATCATCATCTCCATCTCGAAGGAGACGATCGCCGCGGGGTCCTCACCCTCCGACACCCGCGGGACCTTCATCAGCAGCGGCGCCTCGATGCCGGGACGGGTGACCATCCATAGCGTCGCCATGCCGCCGGCATGGACGCATTCGCCGATCGTGTAGCCGTCGATCTCGGCGCCGGACTTGACCAGGGATTTCGGCATCGACCTAGCGCCCCTGGGACAGTCGGTCGGCGAGCCAGGGTGGCAGGCCGTTCTCGCGGATCTTGTTCGCCGCGCTCGCGATGTCATAGGGCACGCGGCAATAGGTGATCTGGCACGAGACCGTGTCGAACAGCACGAAGGATGCCGACGGATCGCCATCGCGGGGCTGGCCGACCGAGCCGAGCACGGCAAGCCATTGCCGTCCGCGCAGGAGCTGCACCGGCACGTCGGTCTTGGGCACGAAGCTCGTCATCTTCGCCGTCACCGACATCGAATAGAGCGCGGGCCGGTGGATGTGGCCGCAGAAGGTGACGTGGGACGGCGTCGCGATCAGGCTCTTGGCGGCATCCGCGGTCGAGCGGACGTAGTTCCAGCGCTTGGGGCTCGAGGCCTCCGCGTGCACGAACAGACGGTCGCTGTCCTCCACGAGCATCGGCAGCTCGGCCAGAAACCGGCGCTGCGCCGCATCGAGGCGCCTGCGGGTCCACTCGATCGCGATCTGCGCCTCGTTGTTCATGTTTTCGGTGGTCGTGTTGACGGCTTCGTCATGGTTGCCGCGAACGGCCACGGCGCCATGCGCGACCAAATCCATGGCGGTATCCACGACCCATTCCGGGTCGGCGCCATAGCCGACGAAATCGCCGAGCAGAATGAACCGCTCCGCAGCCCTGGCGCGGGCCACCTTCAGGCATGCCTCGAACGCCTGCCGGTTGCCGTGGATATCCGAGAAGACAGCGAGAAGCACGCACCCTCCACCCTCAAATTCTTATTGGAAGCCGATAAAGCCAATTTGAGGGAGGTCAACAAGATGCGCCAGCGCGGGGCAGTTTACCAGCGGACCGCTGCGTGATGGTCAGGAGCCTATTGTTCGTCCTTGGGCGGCATCCGGGGCGGCGGCAGCGGCGTGAATACCGCTCCCTGGGCACCGGCTGGTGGGGCATTGAACTCTCCAGTCGAGGAGTCGCCGCCGCTGGTCTCGAGGATGGCCTTGGGCGTCACATATTCCCGCACCATGTCGATCAGGCTGCCTTCACCCCCGCCAAAGTCCGCCGCACGGCCGCCTTGCGGATGGCCGGCCGCGATCTCGTTCTCCGCCGCATGGGTCTTGTCAGCCAGGGTGTCGTTGTAGGGGACGCGGAAGGCGCGCGGGATGCCGCTCGGGCGGTGATCCTCGTCGAGTTCCTCGACCCAGAGATAGATTGAGCCGGGATCGCCCTCCAGCGAATGCGGCTCGACGATCCGCGCCTTGAGCAGCTTGAAGGCGGCAGGCAGCCTGTCCGTGCTGGCCCAGCCCAAGAGCCCGCGCATTTCCGTGAAGCTCACGACATAGAACACGCTGGTCACGACCACCGCAACCGCCTTCAGCGACCAGTGCAGCCGGGCATAGACCAGCACGACCAGCAGCAGCGCCCCGATCACCGCATAGGCGACCGACAGCGAGAGGATCACCGTCTGCAGATTAATCACGGCGGATCCTCTTCGCGTTCCTGCTCACACCGGTGCTGGGGTCGAGATCGGCACCATTGCGCCAGGTGCTGCGGAAGGTTTCCATCAGCGATTTCGGTCTTTGGCTGACATCGATGACCTTGCCTTCGGCATCGAGCCGGAACCGCACCGCAGTCTTCTCATCGCCGGTATGGTCGAGCGTGAATTTGTTGTCGAAGATCACCTGCGCGGTCGGATTGAGCTTCTGCACCTTGACATTGGCCATCACGGGCTCGCCGGTCGTGGCGACGAAATGCGAGACGTTGACGGTGTATTCGCCGGCGACGATGCCGCGCACCGTCACGATCTCCTCGCGGATCGGCGAAGCGATCTTCTTGCCGTTGACCGTGATGAAGTCATTGGCCCCACCGCGGTCGTCACGGTCGAGCGTGAGGAAGCCGGCCTCGCGATGCCGATACCAGGCGATGTTGCCGGCGGGATCCTGCACGAACAGGTCGAGGTCGTCAGGATGATTGTCCGGCCAGTCCAGCGTGATGATGAACTCGGCCTTGGAGTCGATCTTGCCGTCCTTGGAATCTGGAGAGACCGCGAGCAGCGCGAGAAAGAACAGGAAGGCGACCACCTGGAGCGCCTTGAACAGCATCACGCCCAAGGGATCAAACGGCTCTTCGCGCGGATAGAGGCCGAAATCATCCATCATGACGGCGTTCCGGCACCTTTGCGCTCCAGCACCGGCGTCACATAAGTCTCGGTCAGCACCACGGCATCGGAGAACACCCGCTGGGTCGCGGCATCGAGCATGTAGTACTGGATGCGGACCAGGATGGAGCCGACGAGCCCCGCCAGCGTCGTATACATCGCGACCGCCATGCCATCGCTCATCAGCCCCATCGAGGAGCGCATCGCGACCTTGTCGGCAGCATCCAGCCCGGCGATCGGCGCCAGCATGATGATGAAGCCGATGATGGTGCCGAGCAGGCCGAGCTTCATCAGCGTATCGGAGACGAACGCACCGAAGCCGTTGGAGCCGCGCAGGCGATCGGCGAGCGTCCGCAGCAGCAGCGTCTGGTCGACGGGGCGATAATCCTGCGCGGCGGCCTTGGTCACGAGGCTCTCGATATGATCGCGCACCAGCCCGCGCGGCAGCGTGGTCGCCCTCGCATCAAGCACTTTGCTGCCATCGGGCGCCGCCAGCACCGTGCGGCAGCGCCGCGCGGCCGCACCTTCACGGGCCATCGCCCGCGTGCGCAGGAAGCAATGGCCGCAGGTGACGAGATAGAGTACCGCGATCACGCTCGAAATGTAGGTCCGGTCCGACGTCAGCATCAGATGGATCAGACCGAACCGCCACAGCAGCACGACGGCGAACACCGACAGCCCGGTGAAGATCATCCAGAACAGCAGCGCGCTGCGCTCGGATGGGTCGGCAGTCGAGCCCGCGATCGGTCCAATCGTCATCGAACTCATGCTGCACCGCTCCTCACCTGCAATTTCGTCCCGATTAGACCAAAGCCGCCGCTTCAGGTCCAAAGACCCATGCCCAATCCGGCTTGGGAAATTTGCCCGAGCTGCAATCCGGCCCAACCGCCGCAATTGGCAAGGCGCGGCGGCGTTGTTAGGCTGAGCTTACCAAACTTTGGGGTGATCGCATGCGCCTCGTGCTTCAGCTTGTCGCCCGCCTGCTTCTCATCGTTACGCTGTGCCTCGGCGCGGCGACCGTTTGGGCCACGTTCGATGCCTATCGCAGCGTCGACCGGGCGACGGCGGCATCCGCGCAACGGGTCGCGCAGGCGCTTCAGGGCCTGTACTGGCACGAACTCTTGCTGCGCAGCACCAGAATGCGTGAGCATCTCATGCCGGTTCCGGAATGGCGGACGCTGGAAACGATGAAGCTGATCTCGCCCGGCGTCTGCGTCGAGTTCCAGCCGGCGACCGCATTCGAGAAGCCGCTCTGCGGCCAGAGCCAGGGGATCGGCCGGACGCCGCCGCGCTGGTTCGCCGCCATCGTTCCGACCTTCCTCGGCAGCCATGCGGAAGTGGTGCGGCCCGTCAGTCCGCGCGCCGCGGCCGCCGGCACGGTGGTTGCGACGCCCGACGAAGCCGCCGCGATCTCGCTCGCCTGGGAGTACATCCTCAACGTGATCGACGTCGCACTGCTGATGGCAGCGGCAATTGCCCTGCTGGCTTCACTGGCGATCGCACACACGCTTGCTCCGGCGCGGGCCATCGTGCTTGCCCTGCAACGCATGGCGCGCGGTCAGTATCGCACCAAGCTGCCGCGCTTCCGCTCCATGGAGCTCGCGATGATCGGCGGCGCCGTCGATGCGCTCGGCAACCGGCTGGAAGAGGCCACCGAGCAGCGCGCCGCGCTGACGCGGCGCCTGATCGAGATCCGCGATGACGAGCGGCGCGCGCTCGCCCGCGAGCTGCATGACGAGTTCGGACAAAATCTTTCGGCCATCCTGGCCTTCGCCAACACGATCGAGACTGCGAGCACACAGCAAGGCAAGGATAGCGGCATCGCCCAGGATGCACGCATGATCTCGCAGGCCACGCACCATCTGATGGCCTCGCTGCGCGATGCCTTGAGGCGGCTGCGCAATCCCCTGCCAGAGGAGCTCGGGCTCGAGGCGAGCCTCGTCAACCTCGTCGACAGCTGGCGCTCACAGAGCGCGACGCAGCCGACGATCCAGCTCGACCTCAAGGGCGATTTCACCGACATCAGCGGCCCGGCCGCCACGGCCGCCTATCGCGTCGCCCAGGAATGCCTGACCAATGCACTGCGCCACGGTGCGGCGCGCGAGATCTCGTTGCATGTCGAACGATGCGCCGGCGAGGACGGTGCGCTTCTGATCCGCGTCGAGGACGATGGCGGCGGCGATGCGGCACGCGTCGAGCAATCGGCCGGCTTCGGCCTCACCGGCATCCGCGAGCGCGTGACGGCGGCTGGCGGCTCGCTGTCGATCCTGCCTGCGAGGCGCGGGCTGAGTGTCGCCGCGACAATCCCGCTTGCCGCGTGAGGCCGTCATGAGCGAGGTCGCGGCAACAGGCATCGCGGTGCTGCTGGTCGACGACCATCCGATCGTCCGCCAGGGCTACCGGCGCGTGCTGGAAAGCCAAGGCGATCTCCATGTCGTCGCGGAGGCCGAGAACGCCGCGGATGCCTACGGCGCCTTCAAGATTCACGACCCCGATGTCGTCGTGATGGACATCTCGATGCCGGGCGCCTCAGGTCTCGAGGCGATCCGCAACATCCGCGCGCGCAATCCGCGGGCGCGCATCCTCGTCTTCACCATGCACAACGAGGCCGTGCTGGTGAAAGCCGCCTTCAATGCCGGCGCCGCCGGCTTCGTCACCAAGAGCAGCGCGCCGTCCGCCGTCGTCAATGCGATCCGAAGCGTCGCGCGCGGCGAGCGCGCCATGAGCGACGACATCGCCCATGTGCTGGCCGAGGACAGCCTGTCGGCGGGGTCCGTGCTGGACCAACTGGGCGAGCGCGAGATCGAGATCCTGCGGCAATTTGCCGGCGGCGCCACCACCGAGCAGATCGCCGCGCAGCTCAATCTCAGCGTCAAGACGGTGCAGAACTATCACTACCTGATCAAGACCAAGACCGGTGCGCGCACGGACGCGCAGCTCGTGCGGCTGGCGGCGGGCTGTGGACTCACGAGAATCTAGCAGCAGGACTGCCGCATTCCATCAAATGACAAGAAATTTCTCAATCCGTCGAGTGGACTGGAACGGAGGCTATTCTATCCCTGTTAGCGGAGTGAAGGAGTAGAGGGTCATGAGCAAGGGTCATCACAGGGCAGTCGCCCATTCCCCCATCATCACGGTAGGCGATCTCATCGATGAACTTTGTCGCCTGCCGGATACCGCCGTCGTTCACTTCCGCTGCCCTACGCTCGATCAGGAACTCACATTCGAGCGCCTTCGAAAGCGATCGAAGGACGACGTCGAGATCGCGATTGCCGTCTATCCGGAGAGTCCGCCGGTTGTGGCGGCGTCCGACGGCGCCTTTCAGCCACGAAGACACAATCCGTCCCCGCGCTCGCTTCGCGACGGCGCTATGCTTCAGAACAAACGGGTCAGCTAAGCGGAAATCTAGGCCTTCAAACCGCGCAGCAACAACGCGAGCGTCGCGTCCACACGCGCCGGCAGCTCGGCATCCTTCCACTCGTCGGCGTGGGCCGGATGATGGAAGCGGCAGGTCGCATCGAACAGCGCGCGTGCCGTCATCTTGACGTCGTCCACGGCGAATACACCCTGCTTGACGCCGTCGGCCAGGATCGCCGCGATCTGGTCGATCATGGTGTCCTTGTGGCATTTGACGGCCGCGCAGGCCTCGCGCGCCAGCGTCAGATAGGTCTCGAACATCTCGGGATCGTCGAGCACGCGCGAACGCTTGGCCGCGAACAGCGTGCGCAGCCAGCGGTCGAGCCGGTCAGGCGCAGGGCCCTCTTCCTTGGCGATCGCCAGGAGCGGCGCGTCGATGCGGTCGAGCCAGCGTTTGGCGACAGCCTCGCGCAGTGAAGCCTTGCTCGGGAAATGGCGATAGACGCTGCCGTGGCTCACATCGAGCGCACGCGCAACGTCGACCACTGTGGCCTTGGCAAGTCCGTAGCGCCGCAAGACGTCCTCGGTGACTTCGAGGATCCGCTCCGGCGTCAAAATAACGGCTTCGTTCATGCCAGCACCATGTTCCCGTTCGGGGCCCATTCATCCGGCGATCGAGCTGCTTCCGAAGCGCCCCTGCCGGTCGTTTCGGAAAGCTCTCGCCTAGAGCATGGTCCGGAAAAGTGTGTAGCGGTTTTCCGACAAGACCATGCTCAAATCTTAATGAGGCAGTTTTGCAGCCTGCGCCGCGATCTGGCGCGCAACCAGCAAATTGAGCCAATGCCCAATCGTCCCGGTGAAGTTGATGATTTCGGTCGTCATTGTCTTAAGTCTCCATTCCTCCGCGGCCCTCGCCCTAAAATGACGACCCTCGATCCGAGCGGTATTTCGGATGTCGGGCTCCCCTGGAGCTGACCACGAGACGCCCAATTGGAGCGTCCGGGAACGGATATACACGTCTCGCTGACAGATTTCAATATCTGTCAGTCAATGATCCGTGATTGACAGTTAATATCTGCAGCGGCGGCCTCCTCAAAAGGCTCAGGCTGGGTCCGGTGGATAGCCCGGCGATCGCCCTCGTTCCGGGCGCAGATCGTTTGTTTCGCCCTGCCCGCTCTGGTAAATCACGGCGTAAAAAGCATTTTGGCCGGTCGCCGCCCGCTGGGCCGCCCGCCCACCGTCCTGGAGCCGTCAGATGATCCCCCGCTATACCCGTCCCGAAATGGCCTCGATCTGGGAGCCGCAGACCCGGTTCAAGATCTGGTTCGAGATCGAGGCGCATGCGGCGGACGCCCTCGCCGAGCTCGGGACCATCCCCAAGGAGGCCGCCAAAACGGTCTGGGCCAAGGCCAAGGACGCCACCTTCGACGTCGCCCGCATCGACGAGATCGAGCGCGAGACCAAGCACGACGTCATCGCCTTCCTCACCCATCTCGCCGAGATCGTCGGCCCCGAGGCGCGCTTCGTGCACCAGGGCATGACCTCCTCGGACGTGCTCGACACCTGCCTCAACGTCCAGCTCACCCGCGCCGCCGACCTCCTGCTCGCGGACCTCGACAAGGTGCTGGCCGCGCTGAAGAAGCGCGCCTTCGAGCACAAGATGACGCCGACCATCGGCCGCAGCCACGGCATCCACGCCGAGCCCGTCACCTTCGGCCTCAAGCTCGCTTATGCCTATGCCGAATTCTCGCGCGCGAAAGAGCGCCTGATCGCGGCGCGGAAGGAAGTCGCGACCTGCGCCATCTCCGGCGCCGTCGGCACCTTCGCGCAGATCGATCCGCGCGTCGAAGAGCACGTCGCCAAGGCCATGGGCCTCGTGCCGGAGCCGATTTCGACCCAGGTCATTCCGCGCGACCGCCACGCGATGTATTTCTCGACGCTTGGCGTGATCGCCGCCTCGATCGAACGCATCGCGGTGGAAATCCGCCACATGCAGCGCACCGAGGTGCTGGAGGCCGAAGAGTTCTTCTCCGAAGGACAGAAGGGCTCCTCCGCGATGCCGCACAAGCGCAACCCGGTGCTGTCGGAAAACCTCACCGGCCTCTCCCGCATGGTGCGCGCCTATGTGACGCCGGCGCTGGAGAACGTCGTGCTCTGGCACGAGCGCGACATTTCGCACTCCTCGGCCGAGCGCATGATGGGTCCCGACGCGACGGTGACGCTCGACTTCGCGCTGGTGCGCCTCGCCGGCCTGATCGACAAGCTGCTGGTCTATCCCGCCAACATGCAGAAGAATCTCGACCGCCTCGGCGGCCTCGTGCATTCGCAGCGCGTGCTGCTGGCGCTGACGCAGAAGGGCGCCAGCCGCGAGGATTCCTACAAGCTCGTGCAGCGCAACGCCATGCCGGTCTGGCGCGGCGAAGGCGACTTCCTTCAGCTGCTGAAGAAGGACGCGGACGTGAAGAAGTATCTCTCGGACGCCGAGATCGAGGAGCAATTCGACCTCGGCTATCACCTCAAGCACGTCGACACGATCTTCAAGCGCGTGTTCGGCGAGAGCTGAACTTCCCGTCACTCCGGGGCATGCGAAGCGTGAACTATGGTGCGCCGCTGCGCACCCAGAGAATCTCGAGATTCGGGTCCGATGCTTTGCATCGCCCCGGAATGACGACAAAGCCCACAAGAAACGGATCCCCTCATGCCGATCGTCAATCGCATCGCCGCCCTCTCCGACGAAATGGCCGCCTGGCGCCATGACTTCCACGAGAACCCCGAATTGCTCTACGAAGTCCATCGCACGGCCGGCATCGTCGCCGACAAATTGCGCCAGTTCGGCTGCGACGAGGTGGTGACGGGCATCGGGCGCACCGGGGTCGTCGGCGTGATCCACGGCCGTAAGTCCGGCTCCGGCAAGGCGATCGGCCTGCGCGCCGACATGGACGCCCTGCCTATCATGGAAACCTCGGGCGTGCCGTACGCCTCGAAGGTGCCCGGCAAGATGCACGCCTGCGGCCATGACGGCCACACCGCGATGCTGCTGGGCGCCGCGAAGTACCTCGCCGAGACGCGCAATTTCGACGGCTCAGCGGTCATGATCTTCCAGCCCGCCGAGGAAGGTGGCGGCGGCGGCAAGGCCATGGTCGAGGACGGATTAATGACGCGCTGGAATGTCCAGGAGGTCTACGGCATGCACAACATGCCCGGCCTGCCCGAAGGCCATTTCGCAACCACGCCCGGGCCGATGCTCGCCTCCTCCGACAACATCCAGATCACCGTCTACGGCAAGGGCGGCCACGCCGGCGCTGGGCCGCACAAATCCGTCGACAGCGTCTTGATCGGCTCGCAAATCGTCAATGCTTTGCAGTCGATCGTCGCGCGCAACGTCGATCCGCTGAAGTCGGCGGTGATCTCGGTTACGCAGTTCCACTCCGGCACCGCCTTCAACATCATCCCGGAGGTCGCCGAGCTCGGCGGCACCGTGCGCACGCTCGACCCTGACGTGCGCGACCTCGTCGAGCGCCGCATTGGCGAAGTCGCCGACAGCATCGCCCGCGCCTATGGCGGCTCGGCCGAGACGAAATATACGCGGATGTATCCGGTGACGATGAACCATGCGCGCGAGGCCGGGCTTGCGGCCGACGTCGCCCGCGACATTGTCGGCGCCGATCGCGTCAACGACAAGTTCATCCCGATGATGGGCGCCGAAGATTTTTCGTTCATGCTGGAAGCGCGTCCCGGCGCCATGGTGCTGGTCGGCATGGGCGACGGCAACGAGTGCCACCACCCGGCCTACGTCTTCAACGACAACATCCTCGGCCACGGCGCATCATTCTGGGTACGCCTGATCGAGACGCGGATGCCGGCGAGTTAGTCCGCAACGCGCGTGCGACAAGGCGCAAGCCTTGTCTGCGCTCAGCTACGCCTGCACCACCTCGTGCCGCATCACGAACGGCGCGAGCAGCGTGTGCACCTCGCCGGCGACGGCCTCGCGCTGGTCCGGCGGCAGACCTGCAAGCGTGACGGTGGCAATCGAGCCGTGGCTGCCATGGGCGCCGACCTTCACCTTGCACTCGATGCCGCGCGCGACGAGCGGCGACAGCACCTTGGTGAACACGCGTTGCGCCGCATCCCAGCGGAGCTGCGGCTTGAACACCTTGCCAACCCCGGTCACCGGCATCGGATCGATCGGAATGACCTGCACCGGAACAGCCGCGCGCTCCGGCGTGCGCTCGCGTACCCAGGCTTCCAGTTCGCCCGGCTCGACGGATGCACCCGGCTTCAACTGTACGTAGCCCACCGGCAGCTCACCAGCATAGGCATCGGGCTGTCCGACCACGGCGGCGAAGCCGACGGCAGGATGGCGGAACATGATTTCCTCGATCGGGGCCGGATCGATGTTGTGGCCGCCGCGAATGACGAGGTCCTTGGCGCGGCCGGTGATCCAGAGATAGCCGTCCGCATCCAGCCGGCCGAGGTCACCGGAATTGACCCAGACCTCGTCGACGAAGGCGCCCCTGTTGTGGGCGTCGTTGAGATAGCCGCCGAACACGCCGGGCCCGGCCATGATGACGACGCCGATCTCGTCCGGCTTGCAGTCGCGGATCAATTTGCCGTCGGCATCGAGCTGCACGATGCGCACGCGGGAATAAGGCATGGGAAGACCGACCGAACCAAGCCGGATCGGCCGTGACGGATAAGCCAGCGTGTGCACGCTCGAGGTCTCGGTCATGCCGTAGACCTCGACCACCGGCAGATTGAGTTTGTCCTGGATCGCCGAGCCTACGGCAACAGGGATCGCCGAACCGCCGCCGGCGGCATATTTCAAACTGGAGATGTCGGCATTGCCCGGCGGCACCGCGAGCGCCGCGGCCAGTACCGTCGGCACGCTCGACAGCGCTTCCGGCCTGAAGCGCTCCACCAGCCCCCAGATGTTCTTCACCGAGTTCGGATTGCGCCAGCCGCTCGGCGACAGCACGACCAGCGAGCCGCCGCTGGACAGCGTCAGCAGCACCTGCGTCAGCGATCCGCCGACGTGAAACAGCGGCATGCCGAACAGCAGGTTGGCACCGGGCCTCGACTTCAGAAGCAGATTGAGCGCCCAGGCCTGATAGACTTGATTGGCGTGGGTGTGCCGCACCAGCTTCGGCGTGCCGGTGGTGCCGCCGGTGTGGAAATAGGCCGCGATGTCGTGGCCCGCGATCTTGCGCCCGCTGACAAGCCGGTCAGCCGGCTGCTGCTTGATCAGGTCGCTGAACGCGAAAATGCCGTTGGCGGGATCGCCGCCGCCCCCCACCTGCACGATCGCCTTGAGCTGCTTGAGCGAGGGGCGGATCTGCTCGACCTTCTGCCAAATGTCGGTGCCCGGCATCGGTCCAAGCGCCACCAGGATTTTCGTGTTCGCCGCTTCCAGAATTTCCGCGATCTGGTGCGGCTCGAGCAGCGGGTTGACCGGATTGGCGATGCCGGCGGCCTCCGCACCAAGCAGCGTCACGAAGGCATCAGGCAGCAGCGGCAGCATGAAGGAGATGACGTCGCCCTTCTCCGCGCCGAGTACGTGAAACATGTTGGCGGCCTGCGTGACGCGCGCGATGAGGTCGCGGTAGGTGACCACGAGTGGCGTGTCGGCCGGATCGGCGTTTTGCAGAAACTGGATCGCCGCCCCGTCGGGATTGCGCGCGGCACCGAGCTTGATGGCGTCGTAGGTGCTCTCGGCCGCGACCCGATCGGCATAAGGGACCTGCTCGAAGGCCCGGACTTCCGCGTCCGTCGCCAGGTCCGGATAGTCATTGCCGATAAATCGATCGAGTGCGTGGATGCCCGCCATGGAATACCGTCCTCCCTCAGATGTCGTCCCTCGCCGTCCGTCTTTTTGACATTTGGTTCGGCGGGGCCTCGACCGATGGCCGGTCGAGCCGGACCACAATGATGGATGATTTGGCGTTCGTCCATTGCCTGGAGGCAGTGACGATCAACCTCGCTTGGGCGACTTTTGAACCTGCCTGCTCGATCCGGTTACCAAGTACTGGCACCGGACTCATCTGCCAGCGTCCTGCCGCAAGACGTGAGGTGATCATGACTATGTCCCTGCGCAGCCGTGCCACACGGCGCATCCTTGCGCTCGCCATGACATCGATGATCTCGGCCTTGATGATCGCCCTGCCGCGCGCGGCGCTCGCGGAGAGCCAGCTCGACAAGATGCGCGCCAAGATCGCGGCCTTCGTCGGCGACAAGATGGAGAAGCTGGGCGGATCGCGCATCATCTACAAGGTGGACGGCGACACCTTGCGCGAGAGCGTCGTCACGGATCTGCGCGACGACGTCTACAAGATCTTGCACGACGGCCATATCGCTTTCTCAGATCTTGCGATCCGCAACGGCGGCGTCGATGTGAAGATCACGGACGCCAAAGGCCGCGACGAACTCGCACGCAAGCTCGCCTCGGCCGCCGAGGGATTGCCGTCGCATGCAGTTTCCGTGACCGACGGCGGCGACGGAGCGGTCCGGCTCGCGCCGACCGATGCCGCATCCAGGGCGCGACTAAACGAACTGGTCGAAGACTCCATCGCCATGGTCGAGCAGCGTCTCAAGGACGCCGATGTCAAGCCTGCCAGTGTTGTCCCTGACGGGACCGACCGCATCCGCATCTTCCTGCCCGGGGTGACGGACCCCGAACGGATCACCGGGATCTTTGCGCGGAAGGTCAAGGTCGGCTTCCGCCCGATCGATGTTTCGATGTTGCCGGAGCTGGCCCAATCCCGCACGCCGCCCGAAGGCTCCGAAGTTCTGCTCGGCTTCAAGGACAAGCGGCCCTATCTGGTCGCCAAGACCAGCCTGCTCGACGGCGAAGACATCAACTATGCCGCGCCCGGCTTCGCGACCGGCACGAAGGATCCGATCGCCCAGTTCCGCTTCAACGGACGCGGCGCACGACGTTTCGCCCACGTCACCGAAGAGAACGTCGGCAAGCCCTTCGCCATCGTGCTCGACGACAGAGTGATCTCGGCCCCCGTGATCCGCGAGCCCATCACCAGCGGCTCGGTCCAGATCTCCGGCAATTTCACTCTCGAGGAGGCCAACAGCGTCGCCATGCTGCTGCGCGCCGGCTCCCTGCCCGGGCACCTGACCCTCGTCGAGCAGCAGGTCATCCAGCCCGGCGCCAAGCCCTAGGATTTGCTGGGCGGCCTTTTTTGGCGCCGACCGCCTGCTCCGGATGCCAGGCTCTGCCCGCCGCGCCGGCCCGAATCACGGGATGCGCGGGAATCATGCGCGCGACCAACGGGCAATTGCCGAAACCGCCGATCAGGCTAAAATTTGCCCCTTGCGGCGGGGCGACCGAAGGCTTCATTTCAAGCGGTCGTCATTCGATGTCGGCTATACGTGCCGCGGATACCGACCAGGACTGAAGGCCTTACGCGGGGTTAGTACCATGCCGTCCGGCAGCGCAGACATTTCGTCCATCCTCGACCGCATTCTCGATGCGGCGACGGACAATCTCAGGATTGCGAAGATCCTGGTCCAGATGGGCCTCGACCCCAACAACGTCACCTGGGACGCGATCTTCAACCGGCTGCTCGAGATCTTCGTCCACAATATCACGCTGGCCAACATGTTCGCCGCGGTTGGCGCCGTCTTCTTCGTTGCCACGCTGCTGATGCGGACGATGGTGCCGCTGCGCGTCGCCAACATGATCGGTTGCGCTTTCTTTGCCCTCTTCGGCGCGCTCTCCGCCAACGTCTCGACGTTCCTGCTCTATCTGCTGTTGCTTCCGATCAACGCGCTTCGGTTGCGGCAGATGCTCAAGCTGGTCAAGAAGGCGCGCCATGCCGCCGAAGGCGACATGTCGATCGAATGGCTCAAGCCGTTCATGGCCGAGCGCAAATATCGCCGCGGCGACACGCTGTTCAAATTGGGCGACCCGGCCAAGGAGATGCTCCTCACGGTCACCGGCAGATTCCTGGTGAAGGAGATCGGCGTCGAAATCGGACCTGGCTCTCTCATGGGAGAGTTCGGCTTCCTCACGCCCGACAACCGGCGCACCGGAACGATCGAATGCATCGAGGACGGCCAGGTGCTGACGATCACCTATGACCGGCTGCTCGAGATCTACTTCCAGGATCCACAGTTCGGCTATTACTTCCTGGTGCTGACAAGCCAGCGCCTCTTGCAAAACATCGATCGCTTGCAGAAGCAGCTGGCCGCAGCACGGGCGGCGACCACGAACAAGATCGCCTGACCACGATTCAACCCAGCAGCAGCGCCATGCCAGGATCACCCTTCTCCATCGCGCGCCGGTAGGCCGGTCGCGCACCGATACGGCCGAGATACTTGACCACATTCGGGCAGCGCTGGAGATCATAGGGCTGGAAATACCGCATCGTGGTGAGCGAGAAGCCGATCATGATGTCGGCCGTGGTGAAGGTGCTGCCTGCCAGATATTCGGCGTCGCGCAGCCGCGCATCGACGAGGTCGAAAGCACGATCGACGCGCGCTTTGGTCGCAACCAGCATCGGATTGTCATCAGTGAGCTTGAGCCGGTTCAGCAGCATCAGCCGCCCCATGCCGGCTTGCAGCGTGCCGTTAGCGAAGTGAAACCAGTACAGGAACTGCGCAAAGTCGGGATCATCGGCGCGGAGCACGAGGCGACCGTTGCCATATTTGGCGATGATATAGTCGACAATGGCGCCGGATTCGGCGAGCACGAGATCGCCGTCGACGATGACGGGAGCCGCCCCGATCGGATGCAGCGCCTTGTAGTCGGGGGGCGCCAGCATGGTGACGGAATCCCGCGCGTAGCACTTCAACTCGTAGGGAATCCCGAGCTCCTCGCAGGAGCCAGACGATGCGTTCGGATTGCGATTTGCCGAGATGATGGACGGTGAGCATGGCGCCTCCTTGCGGCTGTAAATGGGATGAGCCGCGATGTCGCACCATACGATGTCATTGCGAGCGCAGCGAAGCAATCCAGACAGCCTCCGACAAAAAGATTCTGGATTGCTTCGCTGCGCTCGCAATGACGACGTGGAGAGAGCGCGCGCAAAGCTCCGCCCTCGTGCCGTCCCCTACCCCGCTTCATCCATCACCATGCGCGCCACGACACGGTCGCGGCGGACGAAGTGATGCCAGAGGGCCGCAACCACGTGGACCGCGATCAAGGCCAGCAGCACATAGGCGAGCAAGATGTGGCGGTCCTCGAAGGCATCCGCCGCCGCCTTGTCCGGAGAGGTGAATTGCGGCACGTGAAACAGGCCGAAGAAGTCCGAGTAGTTGGTCGCGCGCGCGCCCGAATGCGCGCAGCCCATCATGGCGACCAGGATCACCGTGAGATAGAGCGCGCCATGGCTGACATGGGCTGCGACCCTCTGCCAGCGCGAGGTCTCGATCGGCAGCGCCGGGGTCGGGTTGACCGCGCGCCAGACGATCCGCAGCACCGTCAGCAGCAGGATCACGTAGCCGATATCGGCGTGGATCGAGCGGTAGAAGAATTTGTCGGCGCGCGCCGGGATATGATTCATCCACCAGCCGAAGCCGAGCATGCCGATGATCGCGATCGCCAGGCCCCAGTGAAACCACCGAGCGACGCTGCCCCAGCCGGTCCTCGTGTTTCTGATCATGTGGGCTCCCGAGAATTTGCGGGTATCCCAACCGCAGCGCAGCACGGCTGATAGCGGAAACAGGCCGCAAAGGCGAAATTGAATCGCTCCAAACGTGGTGCCGGCCGCCCCCGCCGCAAAACCGCCCCAAAAACCGAATGGTAACCATGACGCCCTATGGTAGCCACGTGACCAATTCTCCGACGATCCTGGTATTCGATTCCGGTCTTGGCGGCCTCACCGTGCTGCGTGAGGTCGTGGCCGCACGTCCGGACGCGCATTTTACCTACGTCGCCGACGACGCCTTCTTCCCCTACGGCCATCACAGCGAGGACGAGATCATCGCCCGCGTGGTGCCGCTGATGGGGGAGCTGATCGGCGCCCATGATCCTGACCTCGTCGTCATCGCCTGCAATACGGCTTCTACCCTGGTCCTATCGCACTTGCGTGGCGCTTATTCCGTGCCCTTCGTCGGCACGGTGCCGGCGATCAAGCCGGCCTGCGCTCAATCGAAGAGCCGCCGTGTCTCGGTGCTCGGCACCAAGGGCACCGTGAAGCGCGAATACACCAAGGCGCTGATCCGCGATTTCGCGCAAGGCTGCGAGGTCACGCTGGTCGGCTCGCCCGAGCTGGCCTCGCTCGCAGAACGGGAGCTCGGCGGCCACGAGATCAGCGATGGCGACATCCTCGCCGAGCTTGCCCCCTGCTTCGTTGGCGATGCCGCGGACGCTGGCACGCGCACCGACACCATCGTGCTCGCCTGCACGCATTACCCGCTGCTGCTCGAGCGGATGAAGAAGCTGGCGCCATGGCCGGTCGACTGGATCGACCCGGCACCGGCTATCGCTCGCCGCGTCTCCGATCTGCTCGGTCCGAGCAGTGGCACCACCGTGCAGTCGGGTGCCGAGATGATCTTCACGTCGAACCGCGTGCATGGGCTTGGCCCGGCTTTGACGCCGTTCTTCGGCGGCCGCGCCGTCGCCTGACCTTGCGCCCCGGCGGCGCGCTGCTAGGTTCGCACCGTCGTCATCCTGCGCAAGGTCATTCCATGTCGGTCCCCGCCAAGCCGCTCAATCGCCTCCGCCAGATGTGGAGCGAGGGGCGCCCTGCCTTCGGCGCGATCGCGACGATCCCGAGCGTGCAGATGGTGCAGATCATGGCGCGCTCGCTCGACTGGATCATCGTCGACCTCGAGCATGGCCCGATTGGATTGACCGAGGCGCATGCGATGATCGCCGCGACGACGGGCACGCCCTGCACCCCGCTGGTGCGGATCGCGGCGAACGAGCCGTGGCTTGCGAAAGCGCCGATGGACATCGGGGCCTTCGGCATCAACTTTCCGATGATCACCAATCGCGACGAGGCCGAGAAAGCGGTGCGCAGCGTGCGCTATCCGCCACGCGGCGACCGGCTGTGGGGTCCGTTTCACGCGCCGTTCCGCTGGGGCCAGTCGATGCCTGACTACATGGCATCGGCGGACGACGAGATGATCTGCATGGTCACCATCGAGCATGTCGATGCCGTCAACCGCATCGACGAGATCATGGCGACACCGGGCATCGACGTCGCCGTCATCGGCCCCGGCGATCTCGCGACCTCCATCAACAAGCGCGGTCAGATGGACGATCCGGAATTGCGGGAGCTGATCGGGCGCGCCGAGGCCGGCATTCTCAAAAGCGGCGTGCCGATCGGCGGCGTCGCGCGCACCGCCGACCAGGCCAATGCCCTGATCGACCGCGGCTACCGCGCCATCGCGCTCGGCTTCGACTGGTCGCTGTTCCAGCGCGGCATCATGGCGGCCTTCGACGGGATCAGGCGCTGATTGATACCTGCCATCGCAGCGGCCGTCGTGCGCTATAGTCGGATTTCGACTTAAAGCATTGAAATTACTATATATTTACGCATTGAAAAGAACGGCCCGCCGGTGTCGACGTAAGGCGAACCAGCCGCCCCAAAGCGGGTTGGTTGTGCTAAAGCGAACGTGCGGGCGACCCGCTCGCTGCCCATATTTTCATCTCCGGGAACCGAAAGAGCGATGCGCGGGACGCCCAAGACCATTTCGCTGCCGCGCCGCCTGATTTGCGACCTGATGCGCGCCTCGATGGACGTGCCGTTCGTGTCCCTGTCGCGTTCCCTCAATATCCGCCCGCTGCTGGAGGCCCGCGCGGGGGCGATGGCGCCGGCCGGCTGGGCGGCCATGTTCGTCAAGGCTTTCGCGCTGGTCGCCAGGGACGAGCCGGTCCTGCGGACCGTCTATGCCAAATGGCCCTGGCCCTCACTCTATGAGCTGCCGAAGAGCGTGGCGCTGATTGCCATTGCCCGGGTCGAGGACGGCGAGGAATGCGTGATGCCGCAGCGGATCGCAGCCCCGGAGACCATGGCGCTGTCCGCGGTCGATGCCGAGATCCGGCGCGCCAAGACCGCCCCGGTCGACGACGTCCCGATGTTCCGCAAGATCATGCGGGCGACCCGGCTGCCGCTGCCGCTGCGGCGCCTCTCCTGGGCCGTGGGGCTCAATTTCGGCCGGCAGAGGGGTAACTGGTTCGGCAGCTTCGCGGTGAGCTCGGTGGCTGCCTATGGCGGCGGCGAGCTCCATCCGGTCACGCCCGGCCCCTTCATCGTCAGCTATGGGGTGGTCGAGCCCGATCAGACCATCCACGTCGTGATCCGCTGGGACCATCGGGTCACCGATGCGGCCCCCATCGCCCGGGTCCTGACCCGGCTGGAACAGGTTCTGAACACTGAAATCGCTGCCGAATTGCGCGCCGCTGGCCCGAAGCCGATCCGGGCCGTTGCGACCTGATTCCGGGGCCGTTCGCATTGACAGCGAACCCCAAACTCCCCTAAAAGCCGCCTGCTCGCGGGCCGATTTCGGCCCGCGAAGCGTTTCGCGACCCGTGGTCTAGTCCCTTAAGCTTTGGGGATTGGACCTGTCGGTGCCAGGATTAAGGCCTGTCACACAGGAGGGCGCGTTTCCTCATAACCATGCAACCGAAGAGGACGCGATGACTAAGCGCAGTGAGGCGAAGTACAAGATCGATCGCCGTATGGGCCAGAACATCTGGGGCCGCCCGAAGAGCCCCGTCAACCGCCGCGAATACGGCCCCGGCCAGCACGGCCAGCGCCGCAAGGGCAAGCTCTCGGACTTCGGCGTGCAGCTCCGCGCCAAGCAGAAGCTGAAGGGCTACTACGCCAATATCAGCGAGCGCCAGTTCCACGGCATCTATGTCGAGGCGAGCCGCCTCAAGGGTGACACCGGCGAGAACCTGATCGGCCTGCTGGAGCGGCGTCTCGACGCGGTCGTGTACCGCGCCAAGTTCGTCTCGACGATTTTCGCCGCCCGCCAGTTCATCAACCACGGCCACATCAAGGTGAACGGCCGCAAGGTCAACATCTCGAGCTACCAGGTCAAGATCGGCGACGTGATCGAGGTCAAGGAAGCCTCCAAGCAGCTCGCCCACGTTCTCGAAGCGAGCCAGCTCCCCGAGCGCGACACCCCCGACTATCTCGAAGTCGACCATGGCAAGATGACCGCGAAGTATGTGCGCGTCCCCGGCCTCTCCGATGTGCCGTTCCCGGTGCAGATGGAGCCCCATCTGGTCGTCGAATTCTATTCGCGCTAAGATCTGAATATCGAAAGGCCCCGGTTCGCCGGGGCCTTTTTGCTTAAGAGCCACATTTCAGTGGCCGCATTTCTGAGGAGCCGTCGCATGCTCTATACCCCTCCCCCCATCGATCCCAAGGCGCCGCCGGTACGCATCAATCTGCTCTCGGATACGCAGACCAAGCCGACGGCTGCGATGCGCGAAGCGATGGCGCGGGCCGAGGTCGGCGACGAGCAGGTTGGCGATGATCCGACCGTGAATGCGCTGTGCGAACGCGTCGCCGCGCTGCTCGGCAAGGAGGCGGCGGTCTACATGCCCTCGGGCACGATGTGCAACGTCACCGCGACGCTGGTGCATTGCCGGCCCGGCGACGAGATCCTGGCGCATGAGACCGCGCATATTATCGCCCGCGAAGGCGGCGCGCATGCTGCGATCGGCGGCTTCCAGGTCACGCAACTGAAGGGCGCCGATGGCCAGTTCACGCCGGAGACGCTTCGCAAGGCACTGCATCCGCGCACGCGCTACCAGCCGCCGCAGACGGTCGTCAGCGTCGAGCAGACCGCCAATATCGGCGGCGGCACGATCTGGAAAAAGGCCGCGCTCGACGAGATTGTCGCGATCGCAAAACAACATGGCCTCGTCACCCACATGGACGGCGCGCGGCTGCTCAACGCCACGGTCGCGAGCGGCATCTCCCCGCGCGACATGACGGCAGGCTGGGACTCGGCCTGGATCGACTTCTCCAAGGGTCTCGGTGCGCCGATCGGCGGCGTGCTTGCTGGTACCCGCGAATTCATCGACGCGGTCTGGCAGTGGAAGCAGCGCCTCGGCGGCTCGATGCGGCAGGCCGGCATCTGCGCGGCCGCCTGCATCTACGCGCTCGACCATCATGTCGATCGCCTTGCCGATGACCACGCCAATGCGCGCGCGCTCGCCCGCGGGCTATCGCAGATCGCAGGCATCGAGGTGCAGGAGCCCGAGACCAATCTCGTGTTTTTCAAGCCGGACGGCGCCGGCGTGCCCGGCGACAAGATGGTCGCGGCGCTGCGCCGACGCGGCGTGACGCTCGCGATGATGGATGGCCGCATCCGTGCCTGCACCCATCTCGACGTCAATGCGAGCCAGATCGAGGAGACGATCGGATACGTGCGCGAGATCGTGCGCGGGGCGTAGCCAAAGCGTTTTCAAGCGAAGTGGATACCGGTTCGCGTCAAGAAAACGCGTCAAGCTAAGAAACTACCGCGCCAGCGCCGCGTAGACCAGCCGCTTCAGCTCGTCTTGGATCGGACCGCGCTGCGATGGCGATTGCATCATGCAGATCACGAACATGTCGTCGGCGGGATCGATGAAGAAGAAGGTGCCCCCGACACCGTCCCAGCGATATTCGCCTGCCGGCAGCGGGCCGCTTGCGATCGTGCGCACGGCAAAGCCGAGACCAAAGCTGCTGTCGCGCCCCGGAAAGTAGAACTCGGGATTCTTCCCGACCCCAGTCCCTTCGAGCTGGTCCGAGGTCATCAGCGCAAGCGTCTCGCGCCTGAGATAGCGGTGGCCCGCGAGCTCGCCGCCGCTGAGCAGCATCTGCGCGAAATGCGCATAGTCTCGAATCGTGCCGACCATGCCGGCGCCGCCGGATTCCCAGCGACGCGGCGCGGTCGCTTCCGTGATGCCGGCGACGGGCCGGTCGAACCAATCGCCGGGCAAGGGCTCGGCGATCAGCGGCCGCTTGGCCTCCTCAGCGACGAAGAATGCCGTATCCCGCATCCCCAGCGGATCAAGCAGCCGCTGTTTCTCGAATTGATAGAGCGACAGGCCGGATACGACCTCGATCACCCGACCGAGCACGTCGGTGGAATGGCCGTAGTCCCAAACTGTCTCGGGCTGCTCGGCCAGCGGCAGCCGCGCGAGCCGCTCGACGAATTGAGCGTTATCGGGGTCGCCGTCGAACAGGCCGGCCTGCGCATAGAGCTTCCGCACGGGACTGTCGCCGTAGAAGCCATAGGTGATGCCGGCGGTATGGCGAAGCAGGTCGCGCACCGTGATCGGCCGGGCGAGCGGCTGCAGCGCCAGCTTGCCGTCGGCCTGGGGGATGCCGACCTGCACGTCGGCAAAGGCTGGAATGTATTTCGCGACGGCATCGTCGAGCGCGAGCTTGCCGTCGTCCACCAGCATCATCGCCGCCACCGAGGTGATCGGCTTCGACATCGAATAGAGACGAAAGATGCTGTCTTCCGTCATCGCCTGCCCCGCCTTCACGTTACGCAGACCGAAGCTCTCGGAGAGCACGGGCTTGCCGTGCTGCTGGACCAGCAGGACGGCTCCCGGAATCCTGCCGGCGGCGACCTCGCCGCGGAAAAACGCGCTGACGCGCGCAAGTCCCGCAGCCGTGAAGCTGCGGCCGATCGGCATTTCGGCGCGGACCGGCCGCGCCGCACCCATCAGCAGGACAAGCGCGGCAACGAAGACGACCCTGGCGAGAGCCTCAGTTCTCCATGGCCTCATAGATCAACTGCTTCAGCGTCCGCTGCACGCGCTGGCGCTCGCTCGGCGTCTGCTCCAGCAGGACGAAGAACATGTCCTGCTTGGGATCGATCACGAAATAGCAGCCGGAGGCGCCGTCCCATTTCAGCTCGCCGAGATCACCGGGCGGCGGCGGCTTGGCATTGCCGGGATCGGTGCGGACCGCGAGCCCGAGACCAAAGCCGAAACCGTCGCCGGGGAAATAGAAATAATCGCGGTCGACGCCCGAATTCGGTCCGATCTGGTCGGTCGTCATCAGCTTGAACGACTCGGGCTTGAGAATCGTCTTGCCGTCGAGGCTGCCGCCGTTGAGCAGCATCTGCGCGAAGCGCTCATAATCGGTCATGGTGGTGACCATGCCGCCGCTGGCGAACTGGATCTTCTTGACCACCGTCGGATCGTTGATCCGGCCGACGCGGAAGTCGGCATCGTTCGGCACCGGCTGCGCCAGCAGCTTCTGCTTCTCGGGGTCGGTGACGAAGAAGCCGGTATCGACCATGCCGAGCGGGTCGAGCAGCTTCTCCCGCATGATGTCGATCAGCGGCTTGCCGGCCGCGATCTCCATCACACGCGCCAGGACATCGGTGGAATGGCCATATTGCCACAGCGCGCCGGGCTGGTTGTGCAGCGGCAGCTTGGCGATGCGCTCGGCGAACTCGGCCAGGTCGAAATCGCCGGCATAGATATTGGCGGCGCGATAGGCCTGGCGCACCAGGCTGTCGCCGTAGAAGCCATAGGTGATGCCGGAGGTCTGCGTCATCAAATCGTGGATCGTGATCGGCCGGTTAGGCGGCACGAGCTCGAGCGACTTGGTGCCGTCCTCGGCTTTCTTCTCGACGCCGACCTTCACATTGGCGAAGGACGGGATGTATTTCGAGAGTGGATCGTCGAGCTTGATCTGGCCGTCCTCGATCATCTTCACGGCGACGACGGACGTGATCGCCTTGCTCATCGAGAACAGGCGGAAGATCGTCTTGTCGGTGATCGGCGCCTTGCTGACCACGTCCTGCACGCCGAAGGCCTCGTGGTAGACCGGCTTGCCGTGCTGCTGGATCAGCACGGTGGCGCCGGCGATCTTGCCGGTCGCGACCTCGTTCTTGAAGAAGTCACTGACCTTGGCGAGCTTGTCCTGGTTGAAATGGGCGCCGGCCGGAATCTCGTAGGTGCCTTCCGCGCGCGCCAGCGAGATCGCGCCGAACGACAACAATGCGCCGCAAACCAGCGCCCGCAGTCCAGACTGTAAAATCATATCCCCTCCCCGGAACATGGTCTGGCGGAGTGTACTGGCCGCGCCATCAGGCACAAGGGCTGCCGTAGCGCGCCAAAATATCCGTATGGAGCGCGGCGCTTGTCTCGGAGAAACAACAAAATATGACGTGGGCCACCAGCGGCGCAGCCGGCAGCGCTTCGATCGTCGCATGGACTGCGATCTTCGCGGCCTGGTCGGCCGGGAAACGATACACACCGGTCGAGATCGCGGAGAACGCCAGCGAGGTCAGCCCATTGGACTGGGAAAGCTCCAGCGCGCGGCGGTAACAGGAGCGAAGTGCGTCCGCCTCGCCGCGAGTGCCGCCATACCAGACGGGACCAACCGCATGGATCACATGGCGGGCGGGCAGAAGGTAGCCCTTCGTGATCTTGGCATCCCCGGTCGGGCATCCACCGAGAGTCTGACATTCGGCAAGAAGCTCGGGGCCGGCAGCGTCATGGATTGCGCCATCGACGCCGCCCCCGCCAAGGAGCGACGTGTTGGCCGCGTTGACGATGGCGTCAACGCTCAACGTGGTGATGTCAGCAACGATGACCTCGAGCTGGACGCCGCCGATCCGGCGTGTCAGCGCGGTCACGCGTCAGGCCGCGACGACGACGCCCTTCTCGGCGAAGAGCTGCTGCAATTCGCCGGCCTGGAACATCTCGCGGACAATGTCGCAGCCGCCGACGAACTCGCCCTTCACGTAGAGCTGCGGGATGGTCGGCCAGTTCGAATATTCCTTGATGCCATTACGCAGTTCGGCGGATTCGAGCACGTTGAGGCCCTTATAGCCGACGCCGACGTGGTCGAGGATCTGGACGACCTGGCCCGAGAAACCGCACTGCGGAAATTGCGGCGTCCCCTTCATGAACAGAACCACGTCGTTCGACTTCACTTCGTTGTCGATGAATTCCGCGATGCTCATATCCGTGTCCTTCTGGGGCAGAGCCCTCACCAATCAATCCGGGCCGGCTCAGCCGATCTAACCCGATACCTGCCCATATATGTAGCCCAAACCGTTGTGCGTCCAAAGTAAAATGGCGGCGAACGGGCCAAAAGGGGCCATCCGGTGGCAGGGCCTATGCCCCAAGCCCATTGCATGATGACACGAATATCATCACCGGAGAGGACTTTCATACCGTAACGGAACCCCTATCTAGGACGAACCTTGGTTTTGGAACCTGGGTTCGCCAACAACGTTCTCTTGTCCTGTCTGGAGAAAAACGTGACGAAACAAGCCTCCGCTGCGGCCGCCCCCTCGCTTTCGTCACCGTCCTCCGATTCAGGTCGCCTCGCCCGGCGCTTGGAAGAGGCATTTCTCGCGGTTCGCAACGAGACCGAACACCGGGCCGCGCCGCTGTCGCCCGAGGACCAGCAGATCCAATCCATGCCCGATGCGAGCCCCGCGAAATGGCACCGGGCCCACACCACGTGGTTCTGGGAGCAATTCCTGCTCGGTGAGCACGCCCCTGGCTACCGGCCCTTCCACTCCGATTTCGCCTTCCTGTTCAATTCCTATTACGTCAGCGCCGGCCCCCGCCATGCCCGCAATCATCGCGGCGACATCACCCGGCCCAGCGCCGACGAGGTCGGCGCCTATCGCCGCTATGTCGATGCTGCAGTCGTCAAGTTTTTCCGGGAAGCGGGCGAGGACAAGCTTCGTGAGGTCGCGCCGCTGGTCGAGGTCGGGCTCAACCACGAGCAGCAGCATCAGGAATTGATGTTCACCGACATCCTGCATGCCTTCGCGCAGAACCCGATCTATCCGGCCTACGACGCGAATTGGCGTTTTCCGACCGCGACGCGCACGGGCGACGACTGGCTGACGCTCAACGAGGGCATCCATACCGTCGGCCACATCGACGACAGCTTCCATTTCGACAACGAGAAGCCCGCACATCGCGCCCTCGTCGGCCCCGTCAAACTCGCCCGCAATCTCGTCACCAACGGCGAATGGCTCGCCTTCATGCGCGACGGCGGCTACCGGACCGCGACGCTGTGGCTGATGGACGGCTTTGCCGCCGCCAGCAAGGAAGACTGGCAGGCTCCGGGCCATTGGCGTGAAATCGATGGCCAGTGGCACCTGATGACGCTTGCCGGCGTCAAGCCGGTCGATCCCGACGCAGCGGTCTGCCACATCAGCTATTACGAGGCAGACGCGTTCGCGCGCTGGGCCGGGAAGCATCTGCCGACCGAGATGGAGTGGGAGGTCGCGGCGCGCGCGGGCCAGCTCAACGACGCCTTCGGCATCGTCTGGCAATGGACGCGGTCGTCGTATTCGCCCTACCCCGGCTATCGCGCCATCGACGGCGCACTCGGCGAGTACAACGGCAAGTTCATGGTCAACCAGCTGGTGCTGCGCGGCTCCTCGCTGGCGACGCCCGAGGGTCACAGCCGCGTTACATACCGCAACTTCTTCTATCCGCACCACCGCTGGCAGTTCACGGGGTTGCGGCTCGCTGACTATTTCTAGTTCTCATCCGACGACAAATGCGCGCCGGACAGCGCGTTCAGGAGAGTATCATGAATGTGCACGCCAGCGCTTTGGCCGAAGCCCATCTTCCCGACGAGCAGACGACCGCCTTCGCCCGCGAGGCCATCGGGGACCTCTCGCAGCAGCCAAAAAAACTGTCGCCGAAATATTTCTATGACGCGGCCGGATCGGAGCTGTTCGAGGCGATCACGCGGCTGCCGGAATACTATCCGACGCGCACCGAGCTATCGATCCTGAAGGAGCGCGGCCGCGAGATCGCAAAGATCATTCCGGAGCATGCGGCGCTGGTCGAGTTCGGCGCCGGCGCGACCACGAAGGTCCGTCTGCTGCTGAACCAGTCCAGGTTTGCGGCCTATGTGCCCGTCGACATCTCCGGCGACTTCCTCCAAGCACAGGCGAACGGGCTGAAGCGGGATTTCCCCTCCCTTGGCATCTTTCCGGTCGCAGCAGATTTCACCACGCCGTTCGAGCTGCCGAAGGCCGTTGCATCCATGCCCAAGGTCGGCTTCTTCCCGGGCTCGACCATCGGCAATTTCGAGCCGGAGGAAGCTCAGGCGTTCCTGAAGAGCGCCCGCCAGATCCTGGGCACGGGCGCGCAGATGATCATCGGCGCCGACCTCGAGAAGGAGGAGCGCCTGCTCCACGCCGCCTACAACGACGCAGCCGGCGTTACCGCGCGTTTCAACCTCAATGTGCTGGTGCGGATCAACCGCGAGCTCGGCGGCAATTTCGACCTCTCCGCCTTCACCCACCGCGCGATCTACAATCACGCGCGGCACCGTATCGAGATGCACCTGATCAGCCGCAAGAGCCAGACCGTGCGCCTGCTCGGCACCAGCTTCTCGTTCAAGCCGGGCGAAAGCATCCACACCGAGAACAGCTACAAGTACAGCATCGAGCGCTTCGCCGCGCTGGCGCAGGGCGCCGGCTGGCGGGTGCGCGAAAGCTGGACGGACGCAGCGAAGATGTTCTCGGTGCACGCACTGGAGGCGGCGGAGTAAACGCTCCGCGCCTCAACGTTCCTCGGCTTCCTCCACCTTCGACCCCAGCGACACCGACTCCCACACCGCGACGACGATCATGATCACGCTGGTTGCGACCGACAGCCAGAGTGGCGGCAGGTCGGCGGCGAACCACCACAGCGCCGCGAGCGCGATGATGCCGACGCCGTGGGAGAGCTGGAGGAAGCCGCGGATCGAGTGCTTGAACAGGATGGTGCCGACCAGAAACACCAGCGGACCGCCGATCGTGCTGACGATGGTGCGGACGTCGGAATGGCCGGAAGGATGCTTCAGCACCAGTTCATCGGAGACCGCGGTCAGGATGATGCCGGCGACGATCGGCATGTGCAGATAGGTATAGGCGAGCCGCGCCAGGCGACCGGATTCGGCGGATTTCGAGATGCGCTCGGAGCCGGCCTCCGCGCCCTTGTGGAAATAGACCCACCACATCGCGATGCTGCCAACAAGGCACGAGACGAACGCCAGGATATTGTCCGCAGTCCAGTCCAGCTCGGCAAAGGTCGCGCCGTTGACGACCACGGCTTCGCCCAGTGCAATGATGATGAAGCCGGCGCAGCGTTCGGCCATGTGGCCGCCCTCGACGGCCCAGGCCTCGACCGACGAGAAACCCAGCTTCGGCACCCAGAAGCGCACTGCGGGCGAGATGTATTCCCAGGTGACGGCGGCGATCCAGAGCCATAACCGCGTCTCGCCTTCGGAAATACCGCCTGCGATCCACAACACCGCCGAGATCGAGAGCCAAACCAGGATGCGGATTGCGTTATGCCGGACGGCCGTGCGATGGCGCGGCGTCGCGAACAGCCAGAAAGCGGTCCGACCGACCTGCATGGCCGCATAGGCGACCGCAAACCACAGGCCTCGTCCTTCGAAGGCGGTCGGGATCGTCGTCGACAGCACGAGGCCGCCCAGCATCATCAGGAAGATCAGGATGCGGACCGGCGTCAGCTCGGGATTGAGCCAGTTGGTGACCCAGGCCGTGTAGACCCACACCCACCACACCGCCAGAAACAGCACCGTGACGTGCACGGCACCGAGCGGCGTGAAGTGGTTCAGCAGCGTGTGCGAGATCTGCGTGACGGCGAAGACGAAGACGAGGTCGAAGAACAGCTCGGCGTTGGTGACGCGGCTGGGCTGGTTCGGCACGATCACGCGAAACATCGCGCCGCGCGAATTGTCCGCAGCCATCATCGCTCCCGTCGCGCGATCAGGTCAGGTACGTTGAGGTCAGGTGCCCGGTACCCCGGTTTGCAAAGCCAGCGCATGCAGCACACCGCCCATCTGGCCCTGCAGGGACCGATAGACGATCTGGTGTTGCTGGACGCGGGACTTGCCGCGGAAGGATTCCGAGATCACGGTCGCGGCGTAGTGGTCGCCGTCGCCGGCGAGGTCACGGATGGTCACCTCGGCATCGGGGATCGCTGCCTTGATCATCGCCTCGATATCGTGGGCGTCCATGGGCATTCTGGTCTTGCTCCTGTCTCATCGAATCGTGCCGGCGTCCCCGGGCCGGCAGGGCCAAACTTAGCGTGAACGGCCTTCTACGTCACGCCTTCCGGCACTATATCCCTGATCCCATCAGGATAAAGGCACGACAAAGTGCCGCGCGCGGCAGAATGAACGAAAAGGCGTGAAATCATGAAACTTCCAGGCCCCGACCATCCCATCACGATCACCCAAAACCCCCGCCGCGTCCGCGTTATGGCGGGCGATACCGTGATTGCCGAGAGCACCAGGGCGCTGACGCTGAAAGAGGCCAGATATCCGGCGGTGCAATATCTGCCGCGGGAGGACGCCAACATGGCGTTGCTGGAGCGCACCGAGCGCACCACTCACTGCCCCTACAAGGGGGACGCCAGCTATTACAGCATCAAGGCCGACGGCAGGACGCTCGACAACGCGATCTGGACCTACGAGACGCCGTTCCCCGCGATGACGGAGATCGCGGGTCATCTGGCCTTCTATCCGGACAAGGTGAAGATCGAGGAAGTGGCTTGAGCAGCCGCCGCTCAGTTCTTGGCGGCCTGCTCGACATCAATCCGGGTCCAATTGCCGGCTTCGGCGACCCAAAGCGCGGTGGTGCCAGCTTCCCTTTTCCCGTCATGGGTCGGCATTGAGGTCGTTGCGTAGGCGATGACACCATCCTTCTCGGCAAGGTAGGCCCAGTGCTCGCCTTCCGAGGGACCATACGGAGAAGCGAGAACCTTCGTCCATCCCTCCGGGCTTAGCGTAAAGATCCCCGCGCCGACAAAGCTCGCCGTCAACTTGTCGACAGACGTCCGTGCGATGGCTTCGCACGGCCCTGGCGTTTCAAGCACGACGGCGCCGATGTCATCGAGCCGAACGAGTTCGCCCTTGTCGCCTCTTGCGAAGATTCCATCCGCCGTTCCCAAGACCTGCCTCGGCCGCGCCAACGGCAAGGTCCTGGCCTCGCTCCAGCCATCTCCGCCTCGCCAGTAGTACGCATAGTCACAGGGTAAAGGCCCTCCGAAGCAAGACCCCAAGCGCATGATGCGCGCTTCCCGACCGCGAAAAAAAGCCACGCCGACGGACCCGCTGTATTCCGGTGCCGCCGGCGACGATTCGATGGACCACCGGTCGGGTGGCTTCCAGGCCCAGACATGATCAGCTCCAATCAGACGCGGGCCCGTCGAATCGGACGTCACATGGAAGCCTTCGGCCATGTCGCGGCGGGTATAATAGCCATAAGCATTCGGCGGGGGCGGAAGAGCGACAGGATGCCAACCGGCGTCATCAAGGCGTCGCAGGACGCCATCGTGGACGTGTTGAATCCATAGGCTCGTTTCGTCAAACCACGGCCCCTCAACGACATCGTCACTCGGATACCAAGTATGCAAAGACTTGATGCTGGTACCCTGTAGCTCGATGAGCCCGATGTTGGTCGCGACATAGAGCCGGCCTGCACCAAATGCGAGTCCTGAGAAGCCAAAACGGGCGTAGCCGGAAAGGGACGCGATGCGCTTGATGATTTCCGGCTGCGGCTGCGTTTTGCCCACAGCCGTGCCCTGCTGATCAGCCGCCTCACCGCAGCTCGCCGACGCAACTGTAAGAAGACATGCCACCCCGAAGCACAGCCCGACGGGCACGGACAATACCGTCCCAATCCATGAAAATATCCGCCCCATCGGTGTTCGTCAGGCTCATTCCAGGAAAAGCACTCAACCAGAGATTATCTGGATTTGCTGCCTCTTGCCCAGTGGCAAGGCACCATGTCTTCTCTTGCGACGAGCCGCCCGCGCTACGCCCTGAATATCGTCAGCCCGAGGATCAATAGCACCAGGAAGATCACGACGAAGACGTAGAACAGGAAGCGGGCGATATCGGCCGATGCGGCCGAAATACCGGTGAAGCCGAGCACGCCGGCCACGATCGAGATCAGCAGGAAGATCAGCGCCCATTTCAGGATCGTCATGGCCAGCTCCGCGGCACGGCCGCCGCAAATCGGCGGCCCCTCATCCGTTTCGGAAACGCTAACCGCGTCGTGTGGAACTGGTTCCTAACTGGACGAGGGAGGGTTTTCGCAGCCCAAACGGCCCTTGCTGAATCGGGTTCCCGGCGGCACAGTCCGGCCGGGACAGAAGCGCGACCGGGGCGGCCATGATCACAATGTCACATTCTGCGACGATTGGCGCAGAAGCACATGCCGAGCCGAAGGCCAGGGTGCGCAATCTGTCGCTCGACCGCGCCCGCACCTTCCTGACGCTGGTGGTGCTGCTGCATCACGCCGTCATTCCCTACACCTATTTCGGCCATACCGATCCGACCTCCTGGATCGGCTTCGACATCGTCGTGCTCGCCACCGACAGCTTCTTCATGGCGATGTTCTTCTTCCTGTCGGGACTGTTCACCTGGCCGGGCATCGCGCGCAAGGCGCCACAGGTCTTCCTGCGCGATCGCCTGCTGCGGCTCGGGCTGCCGTTCATGATCGCGGCCTTCACGGTCATTCCACTCGCTTACTACGCGATCGCGCTGCGCGAAAATCCCGAGCTGACCTTCGCTTCGTTCTGGTGGATGACGGTGACGAAAGGACCATGGCCGAGCGGCCCGATCTGGTTCGTCTGGGTGCTGCTCGCCTTCGACCTCACCGCGAGCCTGCTCTACCGCGTGTCCGCGCATCTGGTCGATCCGGCCAACCGCGTGTCACTGCGAGGATTCAATCGGCCGGCCGCATTCTGGCTGATGCTCGTCGTCATCAGCGCCATCGCCTATGTGCCGATGCTGGTCTATTTCGGCGCCAACAAATGGTTCGAGTTCGGGCCGTTCTCGGTGCAGGCGAGCCGCGTGCTGCTCTACTTCACCTATTTCTTTATCGGCGCGAGCGTGGGTGCCGCGAATTTCGATCACGGCATCCTCGGCGCCGAAGGCCAATTGCCGAGAAAGCGCTGGCTGTGGGTCAGCGTGACGCTGATCCCCTACTGCCTGATGTGGGGCATGATCTACATCAAGCGCGAAATCCTCGATAATCCCGATCACCTGCCGCACTGGTACCACATGTTCTACGGCACCTTCCTGGTGCTGTTCTCGGCTTCCATCCTGCTCGCGATCCTCGCCTTCTTCCTGCATTCGAAGATGCCAGGCCCCACCCTGCTCGACCGCATGCAGGCCGATGCCTACGGCATGTTCCTGGTGCACTACCCGATCGCGTTGTGGATCCAGTACGTGCTGTTCGACTATGGGCTGCCTGCCATCGTGAAGGCCGCGATCGGCTTCATGCTCACGGTGCTGCTGAGCTGGGGCGTGACGGCGGCCTTGCGGAAGATCCCGGGCGCCTCGCACGTGTTGTGAGGCCGGGCTCTATCCACTCGTCATTGCGAGCGCAGCGAAGCAATCCAGAATCCCTCCGCGGGACCAGTCTGGATTGCTTCGTCGCTTCAGCGCAAAATCGCCTCGCGATTTTGTCGCAAGCTCCTCGCAATGACGAAGTGTGTGGCGGCGCCTTACGCCGCCTTCCCGCCCATATAATCCGGCAGCCAGCGCTCGTGCGAGGTCCGCAGAGCATCGATCGACACAGCCGCTTCGCCTGCGATCGCGATCGCATCGCCGCCGGTGGTGCCGATCCGCACACAGGGCACCTCGCAGCCGCGCATCTTGGCGAGCACGCGGCCGGCTTCGGTTTCCGGCACGGTGACGAGATAGCGCGCCTGGTCCTCGCCGAACCAATAGGCCTGCGACACCAGCGACGTCGGCGCCGCCAGCAGCTTGGCCCCGATGCCGCTCGCCATTGCCATCTCCGCGAGCGCGATCAGGAGGCCACCATCGGAGAGGTCGTGCACCGCAGTCGCGGTGCCCGCATGGATCATGCCGCGCACGCAATCGCCATTGCGCTTCTCGGCGGCGAGATCGACCGGCGGCGGCGCGCCCTCCTCGCGACCACAGATGTCGCGCAGGTAGACGGACTGGCCGAGCCAGCCATGGGTCTCGCCGATGAGGAGGATCGCCTCGCCCTCGGCCTTGAAGGCGAGTGAGGCGGACTTGGTGAAATCATCGAGCAGGCCAACGCCGCCGATCGAGGGCGTGGGGAGGATCGCGCGGCCATTGGTCTCGTTGTAGAGCGAGACGTTGCCTGACACGACCGGGAAGTCGAGCGTGCGGCAGGCTTCCGAGATGCCCTTCAGGCAGCCGACGAACTGGCCCATGATCTCGGGCCGCTCAGGGTTTCCGAAATTGAGATTGTCGGTGATCGCGAGCGGCTTGCCGCCGACCGCGGTGATGTTGCGCCAGGCTTCCGCCACGGCCTGCTTGCCACCCTCGAACGGATCGGCCTCGCAATAGCGCGGCGTGACGTCGACAGTCAGCGCAAGGCCCTTCGGCCCGTCCTGCACGCGCACGACGGCGGCATCGCCACCGGGACGCTGCATGGTATTGCCGAGGATGACGTGGTCGTACTGCTCCCAGACCCAGCGCTTGCTGCACATGTCGGGCGTGCCGATCAGCTTCTCCAGCGCGGCACCGAGCGCCATCGGCGCCGGCACCTCGCGGGCATGCACGATCGGCAGCGCGGCTGACGGGACGTGCGGACGATCGTAAACCGGCGCCTCGTCGCCGAGCTCCTTGATCGGCAGGTCGGCCATGACGTCGCCGCCATGCTTGACCACGAAACGCTTGCTCGGCGTGGTGTAGCCGACGACGGCGAAGTCGAGGCCCCACTTCTTGAAGATCGCCTCTGCTTCCTTTTCCTTTTCGGGCTTGAGCACCATGAGCATGCGCTCCTGGCTCTCCGAGAGCATCATCTCATAGGCGCTCATGCCGATCTCGCGGGTCGGCACCGCATCGAGATCGAGATCGACGCCGAGATCGCCCTTGGCGCCCATCTCGACCGCCGAGCAGGTCAGACCCGCCGCGCCCATGTCCTGGATCGCGATGACGCAGCCTTTCTCCATGATCTCGAGGCAGGCTTCCAGCAGCAGCTTCTCGGCGAAGGGATCGCCGACCTGCACGGTCGGGCGCTTCTCCTCGGACTTGTCGTCGAATTCGGCCGAGGCCATCGAGGCGCCGTGGATGCCATCGCGCCCCGTTTTGGAGCCGAGATAGACGATCGGCATGTTCACGCCGGAGGCCGCCGCATAGAAGATCTTGTCGGCATCGGCGAGGCCGACCGCCATCGCGTTGACGAGGATGTTGCCGTCATAGCGGGTGTGGAAGCGCACCTGGCCGCCGACCGTCGGCACGCCGAAGGAATTGCCGTAGCCGCCGACACCGGCGACGACGCCCGAGACGAGATGGCGCGTCCTGGCATGTTCGGGCGCGCCGAAGCTCAGTGCATTGAGGCAGGCAATGGGCCGCGCGCCCATGGTGAAGACGTCGCGCAGGATGCCGCCGACGCCGGTGGTCGCGCCCTGGTAGGGCTCGATATAGCTCGGGTGGTTGTGGCTCTCCATCTTGAAGACCACGGCCTGGCCGTCGCCGATGTCGATCACGCCGGCATTCTCGCCGGGCCCCTGGATCACCCAGGGCGCCTCGGTCGGGAGGCCGCGCAGATGGATGCGCGAGGATTTGTACGAGCAGTGCTCGTTCCACATCGCCGAGAAGATGCCGAGCTCGGTGAAGGTCGGCTCCCGCCCGATCAGCTTCAGGATGCGCTCGTATTCGTCGGGCTTGAGCCCGTGGGCGGCAACCAGTTCCGGGGTGATCTTGGGTTCGTTCTTCATGGCTTCAGGGGCTTTCGGCGGCGGTTTGGCCGTTCTTAGGAAGATCGGGGGCTGACGAAAAGCCCTTTATCGCGCATTTTCCCGCTGTCCCACGTTTTGCGGCCGGGGGCCTGCGGGAACGGGAATTGCACGGCGCGGACGGATCGGATTTAAGGGCTCAAGACCCGCAATTGAAGGCCCATTACCTTGCACGAATTGACCAAAACGCCCCCGCCGCGCCGCCCCGACCTCCACGTCGCCACGGAGGGCGAATTCCTGGGCTGGCGGACCTGGATCCGCGACAGCTTCGAAGCCCATGTCGGCCCGTTCTGGCATCGGATCGAGGCCGACGGCAGCGTCCGCTGCGCCTTCCGGGTCGAAAAGAAGCACCTCAATGGCTCCGGCAACGTGCACGGCGGCTGCTACATGGCGTTCGCCGATTATTCGCTGTTCGCAATCGCCACCCATGTGCTGGACAGCCGGGCGGTGACCACCAATTTTGCCTGCGAATTCCTCGACGCGGCCCGCGAGGGCGAGCTGATCGAATGCACCGGCAAAGTGAGTCGCGCCGGCGGTTCGCTGATCTTCCTCCGCGGGGAGATGATGGCCGGCGAGCGGCTGTTGCTCACGTTTTCCGGCACGATCAAGCGGATGAAGCGGAAGACGCTGCCTCCGCCGAACGCGTAGTTCGACGGCCCGCCGACCACCCTCGCCAAGGCGGAATGAACTTACGCGGCCTTGTCCAGGTGCTGGGCCAGCCCTGCAAACAGGCCGCGGCCGTCGGTGCAGCCCATGATGTCTTCGACGTGGTTCTCGGGGTGCGGCATCATGCCGAGCACATTGCCCTTGTCGTTGACGATGCCGGCGATCGAATCCGCCGCGCCGTTGATGTTGCTGGCCTCGTCGACCACGCCCTCGGCCGAGCAGTAGCGATAGAGCACCCGCCCCTCGCCTTCGAGCCGCTTGATGGTCTCTTCATCTGCCTCGTAATTGCCCTCGCCATGGGCCACCGGCACACGGATCACCTGGCCGGCATTGTAGCCGCGGGTGAACGGCGTGTCGGAGCGTTCAACGCGCAGATGCACGTCCTTGCAGATGAATTTCAGCCGCGCATTGCGCATCAGCACGCCGGGCAAGAGGCCGGACTCGCAGAGGATCTGGAAACCATTGCAGACGCCGAGCACGAGGCCGCCCTTGGCTGCATAGTCACGCACCGCATCCATGACAGGCGCGCGCGCCGCAATGGCGCCGCAGCGCAGGTAATCGCCGTAGGAGAAGCCGCCCGGCACGACGACGAGGTCGGTGCCCGCGGGCAACGACGGCTCGGCATGCCACACCATCGCAGGCTCGTGGCCCGAGATCAGCTTCAACGCCCGCGCCATGTCGCGCTCGCGATTGATTCCGGGAAAGACGAGGACAGCGGCTTTCATGCTTCGGGTTCCGACGGTGGCGGGAATCGGGCTGGCCCGTGGGGCCAATTCGTTAGGAGACATAGCCATTTGACGGGGATTTTACCAGTGCTAGCCTCGCCGGACCGCCTTGTACACAGGCCATACCAAGGCACTTTTGCCTCATGATTCTTGCCCGGGATGGATGCCATGAATATCCCGTCACGGCCCACCTCACCCGCCGAACCGGTCCCCACCGAGGGCGTCGTCGCGGCCGGCGCCTACGTCGACGGACGCCGCGTCGCCAATATCGCCATCAGCGAGGCCTCCAGCTGGCGGGCCAAGCCGGGCCACGTGGTCTGGATCGGGCTGCACGAGCCGGACATGGCCCTGCTCGGCGCGGTGCAGAAGCAGTTCGACCTGCACGACCTCGCGATCGAGGATGCCAACCACGCGCATCAGCGGCCGAAGATCGAGCAGTATGGCGAGGCCCTGTTCATCGTTGCGCGCACCGCGCAACTCATTGACGGTCGCATCGCGTTCGGCGAGACGCACATCTTCGTCGGCGATGGCTACCTGGTTTCGGTGCGCCACGGCGCCTCGACGTCCTATGCGCCGGTGCGCGAACGCTGCGAAAGCTGCCCGCGAGCGCTCGCCCGCGGCGAGGACTACATTCTCTACGCGATCCTCGATTTCATCGTCGACAACTACTCGCCCGTGCTCGAGAGCATCCACGACGAGGTCGAGGGCATCGAGGACGACGTGCTGTCCAAGCCGATCAGCAAGGCGCAGATCGAGCGATTATACATGATGCGCCGCGACCTGCTGCGGCTCAGGACCGCGATCGGCCCCCTGGTGGAAGTGTGCCGCCGGCTGGAGCATGACGAACTGTCGATGGTGCGGCAGGCCATGCAGCCGCTGTTCCGCGACGTCACCGATCACGTCCGCAACATCCAGGAGCGCATCGATTCCATGCGCGAGGTGCTGGCCTTCGCGTTCGAGGCGAGCCTCCTGGTCGGCCAGGCGCAGGAGACCGCGGTGTCGAAGAAGCTCGCCTCGTGGCTTGCCATCCTCGCCATCCCGACCGCGCTGGCCGGGATCTACGGCATGAACTTCAAGAACATGCCGGAGCTGCAATGGGAGTACGGCTATTATGCCCTGCTCGGCGTGATGGCGATCTCGTGCGCCGCGCTGTATTGGCGCTTCCGCCGCGCCGGCTGGCTGTAACGCTGCGAACGCTCCTCAGCGACTCTTCGGCATCAGAACCATCGCCAGCCCGATGAGGAATTGCGCGAAGTTGTCGGAGCTGGCTTTCTCGGTGGCAGCGGAGCTGATCAGGCTGGCGGCACCACGATCACCGAACATGTAGCCGCTGACCTGATACTCCTTGATGCCATCGGACTTCACCATCAGCCGCCGCGCCTTGAATATGCGTGGCACGGCGGTGCCACTGTCGCCATCGATTCCGAGGATTGAGATCGTCTGTCCCGGGTTGCGCTGCTCCAGCATGGAGCCCACAAGGCTCCGCTTCACTATCCGAGCAGCTCGACCCGGTAGTTCTCGATCACGGTGTTGGCGAGCAGCTTGTCCGCGGCGTCCTTCAGCGCGGCTTCCGCCTTGGCCTTGTCGGCGCCGGCGAGCTCGATGTCGAACACCTTGCCCTGGCGCACGCTGGCGACGCCGTCGACGCCAAGCGACTTCAGCGCGCCTTCGATGGCCTTGCCCTGCGGATCAAGGATGCCGGTCTTCAGGGTAACGGTGACACGTGCCTTCACGTCATCTTCCTCTTTAGCTCTTCACCAGCACGGGACCCGTGCCCTGCGGACGCTCGTTCTCCATCAGGATGCCGAGGCGCTTTGCGACTTCCGTGTAAGCCTCGAGCAGACCGCCGAGGTCTCTGCGGAAACGATCCTTGTCGAGCTTCTCGTTCGACTTGATGTCCCAGAGACGGCAGCTGTCCGGCGAGATCTCGTCGGCGACGATGATGCGCATCATCTCGTTCTCGAACAGGCGGCCGCACTCCATCTTGAAGTCGACGAGGCGGATGCCGATGCCGAGGAAGAGGCCGGTGAGGAAATCGTTGACGCGGATGGCGAGCGCCATGATGTCGTCGATCTCCTGGGGCGTGGCCCAGCCGAACGCGGTGATGTGCTCTTCCGACACCATGGGGTCGTTGAGCTGGTCATTCTTGTAGTAGAATTCGATGATCGAACGGGGCAGCTGGGTGCCCTCCTCGATGCCGAGGCGCTGCGACAGCGAGCCGGCGGCAACGTTCCGCACCACCACCTCGAGCGGCACGATCTCGACCTCGCGAATCAACTGCTCGCGCATGTTGAGACGGCGGATGAAGTGGGTCGGCACCCCGATGTCGTTGAGGTGCTGAAACAGGTACTCCGAGATCCGGTTGTTGAGGACACCCTTGCCCTCGATCACCTGATGCTTTTTGGCATTGAACGCAGTGGCGTCGTCCTTGAAGTGCTGGATCAGGGTACCGGGCTCCGGACCTTCATAAAGAACCTTTGCCTTGCCTTCGTAAATGCGACGCCGACGGCTCATTGGGATGTACCGTGTTTTGTTGAAATCCATGTATTTGGTGTGCTCCGGTTACTAGGATTACGACCCACAGCGGAGCTGCCGTGAACGGCTGGGAACCCCTCTGAACCCACAAGAAAACCTGAGGAAACAGAACGGGAACCAAGCCTTTAGGCAACCTATCCGATTGGCAGTCCCAGCACAATCGATCCGGCCTATCCGACGCTGACTTATACCGCCTTGCCTGCGGCTTTACGGCTCGTTGTCTCGCCGATTCGTGCCCCCTATCTAGGCATGCACCGGGGCCCCCGCAACGAGGGCGGCCGGGTCCAGTCAGCAGGGAATTGGAACTGGCATGAGCGAGATCAACAAGCGCGAAGAAGGCTTTGAAAAGAAGTTTGCCCTCGACGAGGAGCAGAAATTCAGGGCGCAGGCCCGCCGCAACCGGCTGCTCGGCCTGTGGGCGGCCGAAAAGCTCGGCATTGTGGGCGAGGCTGCCGCCGCCTATGCCAAGGAGGTCGTCGCGGCCGATTTCGAGGAGGCAGGCGATGCCGACGTCCTGCGCAAGGTCATGGCCGATTTCGCCGGCAAGAACGTCCCCATCGCCGAGCCGGCGATTCGCGCCAAGATGAGCGAGCTGCTCGCGGTCGCGGCCGCCGAGGTGAAGGCGGGGAAATAGGCGAACGGGGAGTGGCGACCAGCGAAGAGCCCCACTCCCACTCTCAATTCGCCCGGTCACTCCTCCTTGAAGCCGTACTCCGGCACATTGCCGCTGGCGCCGTAATATTTGTACGGCAGGAACTTGCCTGACATGGTGATCTTGACGCGGTCGCCCTTCGGATTCGGCAAGCGTTCCATCACCATGTCGAAGTCGATCGCCGACATGATGCCGTCACCATACTCCTCTTCGATCAACGCCTTCCAAGCGGGGCCGTTGACCATGACCAGTTCGTAAAAGCGATAAATCAAGGGATCGGTCGGCGGCATCGGCATGCCGCGCATTGGTGTCTCGTTCAGCATTGCGACCTCGGACTTCGACAGACCGAACAGCTCGCCCGCATTGGCCGCCTGCGGTTTCGTCAATTTCATCTGGCCGAGGATGGCCCCGACGATCAGCACCTCGGAATAGCCGCCGATCTTTTCGCAGATGTGTTTCCAGCTCCAGCCCTTCTCGCGCTTGATGTCGAGCAGCTTCTCGGTGAGGTCTTCGCGTTTCATGTCGGTGTCTCCTCTTGGTTAGCTTCCAGTTTGCCCGGGCGAAAGCGCGAAGCGCGTCTTCAACAAGATGTCCCAGGCATCCACGTTCTTGGCTGGCTCAGGAAGACGTGGATGGCCGGGACAAGCCCGGCCATGACGTCTCTTTGAGCGGCTCCGGCTTGGCGTCAGACGCGATCGTCAGCCCGGGCTTGCCGATGTGCACGGTCGGCACGTTGCGGGGATCGTGATCGGGCTGCTCGGTCACAAACGTCTTGCTGCGCGTCACCAGGAAATCGATGATGTGGTTGCGCAGCGCGTAGTAAAGCGGATGACGGTGCAGGTCAGCGCGGGCGCGATCCCTGGGCAGCGGATTCTCGACGACTTCGGCCAACACCGCGCCGGGCCCGTTGGTCATCAGGAAAATCTTGTCGGCAAGATAGATCGCCTCGTCGACGTCATGGGTGATCATGAACGCGGTCTGCCCGGTCTCCAGGCAAATGCGCCGGACCTCGTCCTGGAGCGTACCGCGCGTCAGCGCGTCCAGCGCCGAGAACGGCTCGTCCATCAGCATCATCTTCGGCGTGATCGAGAGAGCGCGCGCGATGCCGACGCGCTGCTTCATGCCGCCTGAAAGCTCGGAGGGCCGCTTGTGCTCCGAGCCGGTGAGACCTACCAGATCGATAAAAGTCTGAGCATGCGCCTTGACCTTGGCGCGATCCCAGCTCCGCCATTTCGAGCTGACGGCATAGGCGACGTTGCCGAGCACGGTGCGCCACGGCAGCAGCGCGTGGCTCTGAAAGATCACCGCGCGGTCGAGGCTGGTCCCCGAGATCGCCTGCCCATCGACGATGACGGCGCCCTCGCTCGGCGCATCGAGGCCGGCGAGGATGTTGAGCACCGTGGTCTTGCCGCAGCCGGAATGCCCGATCACGCAACAGAACTCGCCACGCGCCATCGACAGCCAGAGATTTTCGAACACGGTCGTGGTCGCGCCGCCCGCGCCCGGATAGCGCTTGGCGATGCCTTCGATGGAGATGAATTTGTCGGTCAAGGCCCCTACTCCGGAAACGTGACCATGCGCGTGAAGCGCGCGAGGATCTGGTCGAGCAGCATGCCGACGATCCCGATCAAGAGGATCGCGATGATGACGTTGGTGATCGAGAGGTTATTCCACTCGTTCCAGACGAAGTAGCCGATGCCGGTGCCGCCGACGAGCATTTCGGCCGCGACGATCACGAGCCAGGCGATGCCGATCGAGATGCGCATGCCGGTCAGGATGGTCGGCGCCGCCGCCGGCAGGATCACGGTGAAAGCGCGCCTGATGGTGCCGACCTCCAGCGTCCGCGCCACGTTGATCCATTCCTTGCGCACGCTCGCCACGCCAAACACGGTGTTGAGCAGCATCGGCCAGATCGAGCAGATGAAGATCACAAAGATCGCGGAGACCGAGGAATCCTTGATGGTGTAGAGCGCCAGCGGCATCCAGGCGAGCGGCGAGATCGGCTTCAGCACCTGGATGAAGGGATCGAGCGCCTTGCTGAGCAGCGGCGACATGCCGATGAGGAAGCCGAGCGGGATCGCCACCAGCACCGCGAGCAGATAGCCGGTGCCGACGCGCGCGATGGAATAAGCGAGCTGGATGCCGAGTCCCTTGTCGTTGGGCCCGTTGTCGTAGAACGGCCGCTTCAGATGCTCGAACAGCTTTGCGCCGACATCGAGCGGTCCGGGCATGGCGGATTTGCCCTGCGTCGCGGTCAGGCCCATCAGCTTGGCGTATTCCGGACTCATCGTCGCGACAGGCGCCGTCGAGCGCGTGGCGAGATGCCAGATGCCAAGGAAGGCTGCGAGCAGCACGACCGAGACGAGGCCGGCGCGGAGGCGGAGGGAGGAGTTCATCTTGCGAGATCCCTCGACCCGTCGTCCCGGCGAAGGCCGGGACCCATACCGCGGAATCTATCGATGGCGGTTAGTGGGAGCACCGAACGACGAGTCATCGCCAAACATCTCCCTAGGGTTATGGGTCCCGGCCTTCGCCGGGACGACGCTGGGGAAAGCGCGCGGCCCATCACGACGCCTTCCTGATCTTGAAGCTGGCGACGTAATCGTCGGGCTTTTCCGGATCGAAAGTCTTGCCCATCACTGCGAACGATTTATACGCGCTCGCCGGTGGCGACAGCCCCATCTCGGTCATCAGCTTCTTCGTATCGGTCGCCAGATAGACCTGCTCTGCGACCGCCTTGTAATCGACATCGCCCTTGATCTGGCCCCAGCGCTTCATCTGCGTCAGCATCCACACTGCAAAGGACTGCCAGGGGAACGGATCGAAATCGACGCGCTTGGCATCCGTCTTCACGCCACCGAGCCCATCGGCATAGGTGCCGGTCAGGACCTGCTCGAGCACCGTCACCGGCGCGTTGATGTAGTTGGCCGGCGCGATCGCCTCCGCGATCTGCTTGCGGTTCTCCGCCTTCGAGGCATAGGCGGTGGCATCGACGATGGCACGCGTCAGCGCCGCAAAGCTGTTCGGCGCCGTGGTGATGAACTCGCGGCTCGCAGCGAAGCTGCAGCAGGGATGGCCGTCCCAGATCTCCTTGGACAACAGATGCATGAAGCCGGCGCCGTCGTAGATCGCGCGCTGGCAGATGTTGTCGGGCGCGAGGAAGCCGTCGATATTGTCGGCGCGAAGATTGGCGACCATCTCCGGCGGCGGCACCGCGCGCAGCTGCACATCCGTATCGGGATCGAGCCCGTGCTCGGCGAGATAATAGCGCAGCAAATAGTTGTGCATGGAATAGTCGAACGGGATCGCGAATTTCAGGCCCTTCCAGTCCTTCGGGTCGCGCTTGTCCTTGTGCTTCATGGCCAGCACGATGCCCTGCCCGTTGATGTTCTCGATCGCGGGGACGGCAAAGGGAATGGCGTTGGCACCGAGCCCGAGCGAGATCGCGATCGGCATCGGCGCCAGCATGTGCGCGGCGTCGTATTCCTTGTTGATGGTCTTGTCGCGGATCACGGCCCAGCCGGCGGTCTTGACCACTTCGACATTGAGGCCGTGCTTGGCATAGAACCCAAGCGGCGCCGCCATGATGATCGGCGTCGCACAGGTGATCGGGATGAAGCCGACCTTGAGATCCTTCTTCTCGGGCGCGCCGGCTTGCGCGAACACCTCGGTCGCCGTCTTGAGCGGGAAGAACTGCGAGAGCGCCGCGAGCGCGGTCGAGGCGCCGACCGATTTCAGGAACGCGCGGCGCGCTACATCCTGCGGAAACATCGCGCGCATCACCGCGGCGGCGACGACGCCCTCGTAACGCTTCTCCTCGCTCTCGACAGGGTCACAGCGCAGCGCCGTGGCCTGCTCATGCTCGGCCGCGGATTGATGCTGGCCGCAGACGCAGCCGGCTCGAAGGTTGCGATCGGGATCAAACGGATTGTCGAACGTGGACATCGGACCTCCTGCGCCTCATTGCGAGGAGGAACTACGCAAGGAGCATGCCACCACCTTCCGATCGGCCAAGGCCTTGAGGTCGCAGCACTTTCGGTCACGCTTGGCCATTACGAAAACTCGTGATAAACGAGATTTCGTAATCAATTTACGAGATCTAGTAATGGTAATGACGCCAATGCCTGGCCAGGACGATGTGGCCCAGACCATCGATCCACGCGCCGCGGCATTCGAATCCTCGGTCGAGGCGACGCTGCTGGTCGATCCCTATGGCGACCAGATCATCGATGCCAATCCGGCCGCCTGCGCCCTGCTCGGCTATGACCGCGCGCTGCTGCGGCAAACCAAGGCCAGCACCCTCCACGCCGGCGAGCTTCCGGCCCTGACCGTGTTCACCCAGGCCGTGCTGCACAAGGGCGCCTACTGGACCACGGCGCTCAATCCTCGCCATGCCACCGGACGAACCCTCAAGCTCGAATACGCCGGCTGCCTCCTGCCCCATGACGGCCGCACGCTGGTGCTGCTGACGCTGACCGATCTCGACGCGCGCCGCCGTCGCAATGTCGACGCCGCCGCCGAAGACCATATGCGCAGCGGCATCTCGACCTGGCAGCGGGTCGAGCGTGTGTTCCAGGACATCGAGCGCGAGAACCAGCTGATCCTGCGCGCCGCCGGCGAGGGCATCTACGGCGTCAACGCCGAGGGCAAGACCACCTTCGTGAACCCCGCGGCCGAGCGGATGCTGGGCTGGACCGCCGAAGAGCTGGTCGGCAAGGAGATCCACCCGATCGTGCACCACTCCCATCACGACGGCCGGCACTATCACAACCATGATTGCCCGATCTATGCGGCGTTCCGCGACGGCGCCGTACATCAGGTCGACGGCGAGGTGTTCTGGCGCAAGGACGGCTCGCCGGCCTGGGTCGAGTACACATCCACCCCGATCCGCGACCGCGGCGTCGTGGTCGGCGCGGTCGTGGTGTTTCGCGACGTCAGCCAGCGCCGTGAGGCTGACGAGAAGCTGCACGCAGCGCTCGCCGAGGTCGACCGCCTGCGCGAGCGGCTCGAGCTCGAAAACGCCTATCTCCAGGAAGAAATCCGCATCGAGACCAATCCCCGCGGCATCATCGGCGGAAGCGAGGCGATCCAGAAGACGCTGCGCCAGGTCAAGCTGGTGGCGCCGACCACCGCGGCGGTGATGATCACCGGCGAGTCCGGCACCGGCAAGGAGCTGATCGCGCGCGCCATCCACGAGGATTCCACCCGCAGCGACCGGCCGCTGATCCGCGTCAACTGCGCCGCGATCCCGCGCGAATTGTTCGAGAGCGAATTCTTCGGCCACGTCCGCGGCGCCTTCACCGGCGCCACGCGCGACCGCATCGGCCGTTTCGAGCTCGCCGACGGCGGCACGCTGTTCCTCGACGAGGTCGGCGAGATCCCGCTCGAATTGCAGGGCAAGCTGCTGCGGGTGTTGCAGGAGGGCAATTTCGAACGTGTCGGGCAGGAGCGCACGCGCACTGTCGACGTCCGCGTCATCGCCGCCACCAATCGCGACCTCAAGCAGGAGGTCCAGCGCGGCCGTTTTCGCGAGGACCTCTATTTCCGCCTCAACGTGTTCCCGATCGAGACCGTCCCCTTGCGCGAACGGCGCGAGGACATTCCCCTGCTTGCCCAGCATTTTTTGACGCGCGAGGGCAAGGCGCTGAAGTCGAGCCTACGGCTGTCGGAAGGCGATGCGCGCAGGCTGACCCGCTACGACTGGCCCGGCAATGTCCGCGAATTGCAGAATGTAATCGAGCGCGCCGCGATCCTGTCGCAGAACGGCCGCTTGCGGATCGATCTGCCTGATAGCTCCGGCACACAAGCTCCAACCGGCACCGCACGCCAGAAGGCCGACGCACGGCCGGCCATCATGACCTCATCCGAGATGCGCGATCATGAACGGGCCAACATTCTGGCCGCGCTGGAGGCCTGCGCGGGAAAAGTATTTGGCCCCGGCGGCGCGGCCGAAATGCTGGACATCAAGCCGACCACGCTGGCCTCGCGGATCAAGGCGCTGGGAATCGCGCCCCGTCCGCGGGCCATGTGATCGCAGCTCTCACGCCGCCTTGGTGGTGACGCCCGTCGCAATCGGAAGCCCCTGCTCGATCGGCAGCGAGGGATCGCGCGACCATTCGTTCCAGGAGCCGAAATACATCCGCACGTCCTTAACGCCGGCGTTCTTCAGCGCCAGGAATGTGTTCGAGGCGCGCGCCCCCTTGAAGCAGTAGAGATAGACCGGCGTCGCCTGCGAGATGCCGACGGTGGCGCATTCGGCCAGGATCTCATCCTTCGACTTGAAGCGCGGGCCCTCGGCGGTCGGCTTCATCATGCGGTACCATTCCAGCCACACCGCGCCGGGGATGCGGCCCTTGCGCGGGCAGAAATCCTTGCCGTAGGGAGACGAGCTGTCGCCGATCCACTCGTCGACGTCGCGCACGTCGAGAATGGCGATGCCGGGCTTGCCGACAGCGCCGAGCATCGTCTTCGCATCGATCAGGATCTCGCCGGCTTCGGGCACGATCGAGAACGAAGCCTTTGCCGGCGTCGGCACGTCCTTGGTCACCGGGAAGCCCGCGGCCGACCACGCATCGAAACCGCCATGCAGCACCTTCACCTTGGGATAGCCGAGCATAGTGAGGAGATAGTAGCCGCGGCAGGACTGGCCGAAGCCCGAGTTCATCGACTGCTCGTAGATCACGGCCGTCTCCTTGCCGGACAGGCCGGCCGCGCCGAACGCATCGGCGAATTTGGTCTTCAGCTCGGCCATGCCCTCCGGCGTCGAGGTCGCGAGGAAGGTGAAGATCTCATGCACGTTCACGGCGTTGGGGAGATGCCCGGCGGCATAGGCGTCGGGGTTGCGGGTGTCGACGATGACACAGGGCTCGTTCTTCAAGAGATCGGCGAGTTCGACGGCAGTGATCAGGACGTCAGTCATGGCAGCCTCTCCGTTGAGGTTGGGGGTCTTAGGGTCTCTTGTCTAAGGGTCTCTTGGGGTAGACTCGTTAAGCTCAGGAATCCGCGAGCATCTTGCGCAGCTGCTTGGTGGCTGGCGTGACGATCGCGACGAAATAGGCCTCGCGCAGGCGCCGCTGCGCGCGGTGGCTTATGAGATAGCCGCGCGCGCCACAATGCAGCATCGCTGCATGCGCCGCGGCGACGCTGGCTTCGCCCGCGCGAAGGCGGAGCGCGATCACCTTGCGCCAGTAGGTCTCCTCCTCGTTGTAGGGATCGCGCGCCAACGCCATGGTCTCCGCCTCCAGCTCGGCGGCGAGATCGCCGAAATGCAGCGGCTGCTGCGGCAGATAGCGGTTGATGTGGCCGAGCGGACCTCCGACCTCGTCCATGATGGCGATGCAGTCGCGGATCAGGCCGAGCGCCATGCCGGCCTGCAGCAGGATGAAGCCGGCGCGGATCTTCTTGACGAAGGGACCTGAGGGATCGGCGAGGATCAGCTCATCCGGCACGAACGCGTCACGGAACTGCACGCCATAGGTGCCGGTGCCGTCCATGGCGAGGAACGGTTTGCACGGCGTCAGCGTGATCGCGGGGTTCGCGCAATCGGCCAGGAACATGACCGTGCCGGGCTCGCCCCTTGCAGTGCCCTGATCGTCCTCGCGCTCGAAGATCGTGCCGAAGAAATGATCGGGGCCGAGATTGGAAACCCAGGGCAGCGCGCCGCGCACGATGTAGCCGCCGTCGACCTTGCGCCCCCTCAGTTTGAGCTTCTCGATGCCGAAGAAGCTCTTCATCGGATTGGAGAGCCCGGTGCCGCCGAGCACCCGGCCGGTCGAGAAGGCATCGCCAAAGCGTCTTGCCAGCTTCAGGTTGGTGGAATTTGCGGCGTACCAGACCAGCGTTGTCTGGCACCAGGCCATGAAGGCCGTGGCGCCGCAGACCTCGCCGATCGCCGCCATCGCCTGGATCGCGCAGCGCAGATCAGCGGGCCCCTCTTTGGGCACATGACTGCCCCAGGCACCGACGGCGCCAAACGCGCGCAGCACCTCGGCCGGATAGACCGAGCCGGCGTCGATGCCGGCGGCGAGCGGCGCGAGCTGCTCCCGCGATATCCGCGCCACCTCGCCGACAATGGAAGGTGCGGGCTGATCCAGTACTTCGACCCGCGATAATGCCAGTGACCCCATGATCGTCTCCCGCACCTTGTGTCCTGTTGCGATCAGCTCAGATGCCGACCTCGAGATTGACCGGGCGGGTGAAGGTGTTGGCGACTGGCGACCATTTCTTCACATGGGCGACCAGCGCATTGATCTCCTCCTGCGAGATGCCCTCGCACTCCATGTCGACCTTGACGCGCACATCGGTAAATCCAACGGGCTTGTCCGAGACATCGCCGGTGCCCCAGACCGCGGTGATGTTGAGGTCGCCTTCGAGCTCGAGCTCGAGCTTGTTGACGATCCAGCCGCGATGCACGGCGTTGGCGTGCAGGCCGACCGCGAGGCACGAGCCGAGCGCGGCAAGCGAGGCTTCCGACGGATTGGGCGCGGTGTCGTCACCCAGAAGCCCCGGCGGCTCGTCGACGATGTAGGGCGGCAGATTGCGGATGTAGTTGGCGTGGCGGAATTTTCCCTCCGCGACCGTCTTGCACTTCAAGGTCTTGATGACCTTCGGATTCGCCTTGCCATTGGCGATCAGTTGCTCGAGGCCATTCTTGTCGATGGGTGCGAGGCAACCCGTCAGCACTGTCTTTTGAACGACGGCAGTCATCATCTTCTCCCTGGCAGCCGTTGAATCCGGCAGGATACCGAACGGTCTGTTTCCCTGCATGGAGCGTGCCAGAAGCGACCAGAAACAAAAGGCGAAGCTTTGGAGCCGCTTAGGCCTCCCTGCCTGCGGATTGATCAGCGCAGCCTTGCTCAAAGCCGATGCAGACGCGCCCGCCGTTGCGAATCTTTTCAGCGCGGAACAGATGCTCCTTGCTGATGCGGCGCGGCTGCGGGTAAATTTGGACTCATGGCAAAGGCTTCATCGAAAAAGAGCGCAGGTTCGCCCCATCAGGGTGCTGGCGACGACGAATCCGCACGCGGCCGTCTGCTCAACGCCGCGACGCATCTGTTCTGCAAGAACGGCATCAACGCCACCGGCATCGATGCGATCATCGAGGAAGCCGGCACGGCGAAGACCACGCTCTATAAGCTGTTCGGCTCCAAGACCAATTTGGTCAACGCCGTGCTGGACAGTGAAGGCAAGCAGTGGCGCGAATGGTTCATCGGCGCCATGGAAGCAGGCGGGGGCGATGCGCAGGCGAAGCTGACGCGCATCTTCCCGGCACTGAAGAGCTGGTTCGCGGAAGAGCGCTTCTACGGCTGCCCCTTCATCAATGCCGTCGGCGAGCACGACAAGGATGCCAAGCAGTTCCGCAACATCGCGCTGAAGCACAAGAAGATCGTGCTCGGCCATATCGAAAAACTCGCCGGCGAGCTCGGCTCGAGCGAGCCTGTTGTGCTTGCCCATCAGCTCGGCCTCATCATCGACGGCGCGATCGTCGCGGCGATGATCTCGCGCGACCCGGGGGTGGCGGATACGGCCGCGCTGACGGCAGGCCTGCTGCTCGGCCAATCCAGGGCGAAGAAGAAGCGCGAGTTGGAGGCGGTGTGATCTCGGCGTGATCTCGTAGGGTGGGCAAAGGCGCGAAGCGCCGTGCCCGCCGTTTGTCTCTACATTGCGAGAATGCGAGGGCACGCTTCCGCCTTCGCTCTTCGAGCTACGGCGGACAAGTCGCTTTGCCCACCCTACGAGATCCGTTTCATAAATCCCCCGATCGCCTCGAGCACCGGCGGTTGATCGCCCGCAAAGAACCAGTGGTCGCTGCCGTCAAGCTCGACGAACTCCGCATCCTTGATCCGGCTCGCCACGTCGCGGCCGGCCGCGATGCGCACCGCTTGATCGCCCCGCCGGTGCAGCACCAGCGTCGGCACCGCCACCTGCGGCAGCAACTGTCGTACGTCGGCGTTGCGGAACGCCTCCAGCACCGCCGAAATGCCGCCGGGACTCGAGGCCGCACGCAACAGCCCGGCCCACCAGGCGCGCGCCTGCGGATCATCAGCAAGGCTCGGCGCGAAAACCTCGATGCCGACCGGCCCGCCCCATTGCGCAACGAGCTGCTGGCGCCAGGCATCATACTGGCCGGCGCGCAGCGCGTGCGGATAGTCCTTTGACCAGCACCCCTTGGCCAGCGCGCCGAACAGGATGAGGCCGGCCGTGAGACGCGGCTCATCGACTGCAAATTTGACGCAAGCCGGCCCGCACTCGGAGGCGCCGAACAGCACGACGCGGCGCGCCCCCACCGCCCGCAGCACGGTGCCGATATCTTCAGCGGTGACGTCGATATCAGGCGCCGATCCAACCCGGTCGGACAGCCCGATGCCGCGGCGATCGAACACGATCAGGCGCCCGAGCTTCATCAATGAGGCCAGAAAGGTCCGGCTCGCGGGATGCTCCCAGGCGCGCTCCACATGCGAGACGAAGCCGGGCATGACCAGGATATCGAGCGGACCGCTGCCATAGGTCTGATACGCCAGATGCACGCCGGCGCCCATGACGTAACGCGTCGTCGGAACCGCATGCGGCGCGGCGGCGGGACTCATCAACGCCTCGGTTTCCGCTTCCGGCGCAACGCCGAGCTCCTCGCGCAGCCGCTGCGTCAGCGCGGCGTGATGCCGCTCCGCCGCGCTGCGATCGCCCGAGAGCAGCAGGCTACGGATCAGATGCCGGCCATAGACTTCGCTCAGCGGATCGAGCTCGACCAGACGGCCTGCATAGGCAGTCGCGGCAAAATGATCGCCAGCGGCATTCTTGTCCTGCACGAGGCGCTCCAGCGCGTGCACGAGCCGCCCCCGCAACGCCTCGCGGCGAAAGAACGCCCAATCGTCGAATTCGCGCGAGTCTTCAGGCGAGAAGCCCGCGAGGAAGTCGCCTCGATAGATCTGGCAGGCAGCGTCAAACGCGCCGCGGTCGCAGGCGCTTTCGAACAGATGCGTATCAATCGTCAGCTCGACCGAAGGAGACCAGCGCACGCTGGTGCGATCGGCCTCGAACACCGGCTCGCCGAGCGCGATCTCGATGCGATGGAGCAGACGCCGCAATCGCGCCAGCGCGGTCTCGCGATCAGTCTCGGGCCATAGCCATGTGGCAATGACGTCCCGCGCGACGGCGCCCTTGGCTTCCGCGAGATAGACCAGCAGCGCAAGCCCCTTGCGTAAGGCCAGCTTGATCGAACGGCCGTCGGCATGAACCTCCGGGAACCCGAACGTCCCAAGCGAGAAAGCCGTCATGGAATCCTTCCTCCACTTGGGGGACGCACAGGGGACGGTCGAGCGGTAGCCGTCGGACCAGTTCGAGCCCCATCGCCGGCGAGCAATTCAGGCTCCTGCATGCGGCACCGCTCTATCAGGCACAATAGGAAAAAACATGGTCTCGCGCCTTCTGATCCTGCTCTACGCCCTCGTGAGCTACGCCCTGTTCACGATCTCATTTCTCTATGCGCTCGGTTTTGTCGGCAATTATGTCGTGCCGAAGTCGATCGACCTCGGCAACCCTGCGAATGCAGGCGAGGCCATTGTCGTCAATTTGCTGCTGATGAGCCTGTTTGCGGTCCAGCACAGCGTCATGGCGCGCCCGGCCTTCAAGCGATGGTCGGCCAAATTCCTTGCCCCGGCCTGCCAGCGCAGCACCTATGTGCTGCTCTCCAGCCTGATCCTCCTGTTGCTGTTCTGGCAGTGGCGTCCGATCCCATCAGTGATCTGGCAGACGGACGGGCTTGCGGCCTGGCTGCTGATATCAGTGCATTGGCTCGGCTGGCTGATCGCGTTTGCCTCGACCCACATGATCGATCATTTCGATCTGTTTGGCGTGCGCCAGGCTCTCGTCGCATGGCGCGGGACCGAGATGCCACGTCAATCGTTCCGGACGCCACTATTCTACAAGATCGTGCGGCATCCGCTGATGCTGGGCTTTCTGCTCGCATTCTGGGCCACGCCCGTGATGACTCTTGGCCATCTCCTTTTCGCGCTTGCCAACACCGCCTACATCCTGCTCGCGCTCCAGCTCGAGGAGCGGGATCTGATCGCCGCGTTCGGTGCGACTTACCAGGATTATCGCCGCCGCGTTCCCATGCTGGTGCCGCGTCTTTTCATGCGCCGCCAGGCCGAAGGAGCGCCGCGATGAACGCGATGTTTCCCGTCCCCCGCATGTCCGCAGAGGCGGCCACATTCGCCGATACGCTCGATGGGCTCGACATCGGTCTCTATCTCCTCGACGCGGACGGAAATCTCGTACACGCCAACACGGCCGGGCAGGTTCTTCTCGATGCAGGCCACATCCTGCATCAGACGCGCGGACAGTTGACGGCCGGCGATCCCGTCGTGAACCAGGCCTTGCGACATGCCTCGGCATTCGTCCTGGACGCTAGTGGAAGCGCCGTGCCAATGATCGGGACGGACGGACAGCGCTATGTCGCCCATGTCCTGCCGTTGACGTCAGGCCCGCGCCGCCGCGCCGGAATAGCTTACGGCGCTGTCATAGCCTTGTTCGTGCGCAAGGCGGCCCTGACGATACCGTCCCGCTCCGAGGCGATCGCCAAGGCGTTCAAGCTGACCCCGACCGAATTGCGCGTGCTGCTCACGATCGTCGAGCTCGGCGGCATTCCGCGCGTGGCCGCTGCGCTCGGCGTCGCCACCACGACGATCAGAACGCACGTCAATCGTCTGTTTGAAAAGACCGGTACCGCGCGGCAGGCCGATTTCGTCAAGCTTGTCGCGGGATATGCGACGCCGCTGCGGCGCCTGGGAGAGGCGCAATGAGAGCCGTGCTGTGCAGCTCGTTCACTGGACCGCAGGGTTTGCGCCTCGGTGAGATCGCCGAGCCGAGGCCTGCCGACGACGAAATCCTCATCGACGTCCATGCGGCCTCCGTCAGCTTCATGGATCAGTTGCTGGTCTCCGGCCTCTACCAGATGCGGCCGCCCCTGCCCTTCGTGCCCGGCACGGAAGCTTCAGGTACCGTCGTCGCGGTCGGCGACAAGGTCACGCAATTCGCCCCCGGCGATCGCGTGGCCTGCAGCAGTTGGACCGGCGGCTACGCCGAACGGATGGTCGCCAAGGAATCCAAGAGCGTGCGCCTGCCTGACGGGGTCCCGTTCGAAGCGGCTGCGACGGTCCTGCACGTCTACGGCACCGCCTATTATGCACTGGTCGAGCGGGCCCGGGCGCAAGCCGGCGAGACCGTGTTCATCACCGGCGCCGCCGGCGGTGTCGGGCTTGCCGCCGTCGACCTCGGCCGCCATCTCGGTCTGCGCGTCATCGCCGGCGTCGGCACCGACGACAAGGCCGCGTTGGTGCGCCGCTACGGCGCCGGCGAGGTCATCAATTATCGCAATGAAGATCTGCGCGACCGGATCAAGTCGATCACCTCAGGCCAAGGCATCGATATCGGCTTCGACAATGTCGGCGGTACGATCCTCGAGCAGATGGCCCGGCTGATGAACTGGGACGGCCGGCTGATTCCGATCGGCTTCACCAGCGGCGTGATTCCACAGATCCCGATGAACCTGCCGCTTCTGAAGAATTATGCCATCATCGGCGTCTTCCTCGGCGCCTGGGCGGAAAGATTTTCTGCCGCGGCAGCACACATGAACGACACACTGATGCAATGGCTGGCCGACGGACAGATCCGCCCGCACATCGATCGCCTCCTCCCTTTGGAGGAGGCTGGCGAGGCTATGCGCGCTGTGGCCAACAGGACGGTTCAGGGAAGAATTGTGCTCAAGATCCGCTAGAGTGCGCATGGAATGACAGGACAGGAAGGCAAGTGTTGACCGGGATCATCATCGACAAACGGTTTTGCGGTCCGCCGAACTCAGGCAATGGCGGCTATGTCTGCGGCCGGCTGGCCCAGCACATTCCCGGCGGCGCTGAAGTGACGTTGCGCGCGCCGCCTCCGCTGGATACCCCGCTCGCGACGAGCGCAACTGATGACGGCACATGGGAGCTTCGCGACGGCGCCAAACTTGTTGCGACCGGGCGCGCGGTGAATATCGAGCTTACGAGGCTGGAAACAGCCAGCTTCGAAGAAGCCTGCGCCGCCGAATCGCGGACGCTGGCCAAGCCGCACGAGCATCCGCTTCCGACCTGTTTCGTCTGCGGCACCGCCAGGGCTGAGGGAGACGGCCTGCGTATCTTCGCCGGACCACTCGGACGTCCCACGAAAAGTCCCGTTCTCGCAGCGAGCTGGGTCCCGGATCCAAACCTCGCCGCCGACGACGGCCTGGTCGCGCCGGAGTTTCTCTGGTCAGCACTGGACTGTCCCACCGGCTTTGCCTGCAATTGTGATCCTCAAAGCAGCGCCATCGACCGGACCCCACTCCTGCTGGGACGAATGTCCGCGCGCATCGAAACCCGCCCGCATCCCGGCGACCGCTGCATCATCACGGCATGGCCGACCGGCCGCGACGGCCGCAAGCGCATGGCCGAGGCCGCGCTGCATGATGAGGGTGGGAGGTTGCTAGCGGCGGCGAAGACGACGTGGATTGCCGTGGAGCGCGAGGTGCAGCTCGGACGCGGATGACGGTCTCGTAGTGACGGTTTCGTAGGGTGGGCAAAGGCGCATAGCGCCGTGCCCACCACTTCGCTTCATTGATCGAGATGGTGGGCACGCTTCCGCTTTGCCCACCCTACGCGACCTGTGCGTGACGAACTCTAGGTCGCCTGCTCGATCATCCCCTGCAGCCGCACCAGCTCCGTCTCCAGATCGCGCTCCACATCCGCGGCACGAATCTCCAGCACCCGATAGTCGCGCGCCTCCAGCCACGCCCGCCGCGACGCGCGGTCTGCGGCGATGGTCTCGCCCTCGCCCGGATTGACCAGCTCGATCGCGATCCTATGCGGAAACGAGACGAAGTCGGGGATGTGGCGGCCGACCGGGGTCTGGCGCTTGAACCCTCCTGCAAAGCGGCGGTCGCGCGTCAACGCCTGCCAGAGCAGGCGCTCGGCATCAGTTGGGTTGCGGCGGAGCAGGCGAGCAAGGCCACGCACGGTCGAGCCGCTGTCGGGCGCGCCGCCGGCCTGCCCATGCTCGGCCAGAAGCGCGCGCAGGCGCGTGGCCTGCTCTCCGTCGAGCACGCCGCCCTTGGCCGGGCCTTTGCGTCCCTCAGCGATCGCCATGACGACTCCATGGAGGGTGTGCATGTCCTGCTTGGTCGGCTCCATCCGGCTGAAGATGTTGCGCAGGTTGACCAGCATGGTGTCGCGCTTCTCGGCCGGGCGCAGGAATTCGACACGGTCGAGCTCGCGCACGAGGTTGTCGAAGAAGGCCTGCATCTGGTGCTGCGAGGCACGCTCGGAGCGTTCCGGCATGGCATGCGGGAGCTCGCCTGATGTCATCAGCTTGAACCATTCATATCCGACCAGCAGCACGGCCTGGGCGAGGTTGAGCGAGGCAAAGCCCGGATTGACCGGAAAGGTGATGATGCGGTTGGAGAGCCCGACCTCCTCGTTGGTCAGGCCCCAGCGCTCCCGGCCGAACAGGATTCCAGCCCGGCCGCCGGTCGCGACGTGCCCGGCGATCTCAGCCGCGGCCGCCTCCGGTGCCACCACCGGCTTGGCCTGGTCGTGGGGCCGCGCGGTGGTGGCGAACAGCAAATCGAGGTCGGCGACCGCCTGCGCGACCGTGTCGAACAGTTCGACCTTTTCCAGGATGTGGTCGGCGCCAGCGGCGGCCCGCTGCGCGGCGATGTTCGGCCAGCCGTCGCGCGGATTGACGATACGCAAAGCGCCGAGCGCAAAATTGCCCATGGCGCGCGCGGCCATGCCGATGTTCTCCCCGAGCTGCGGCTCGACCAGGATCACGATGGGGCCGTCGAGGGCGAGCCCTGCCTTGGTCTTGTCGGTGCCGGACATCTCAGTTCACTTTCTGGTTCAGCGTTCGTCTCGTTCAGCTTCCGAAGGAGGTTGAACTCCAGTCCGAAGACGCTGATCCAAGCCTTCATCCGCGCCGCCGGCCCGCCTTCCGTGCGACGCAATTTCTTGAGTGGAGATAACAGGGTTAGCGGCGTTTGCGAAACCGCAATCGCACCTCAATTGGGGACGATTTCGCCGCCCGGCTTGCGCGCGCTTTGCTTTCGGATATGGCTATCAACCACAACCAAAGCGAAGCCGAAAGGCCTGAGCTGAAGCAACAATTGAGTGGGGGGATGGCGATGCTGAGCCGATGGAAATTGGCGCTTCTGGGACTGGTCCTGATCGTAGCGGGCGGCCTCATCGCCCATCTGACGCAAACCGCCGGCGGCATCCGGATCCAGGATGTCAGGTTCAAGGGCGCCAAGGGCAACACAATGAGTGCCCTGCTCTACATCCCCGCGAATGCCACCGCGCAGACCCCGGCACCGGGCATCCTCGCCGTCCACGGCTACATCAATTCGCGCGAGACCCAGGACGGCTTCGCCATCGAATTCGCCCGCCGCGGTTATGTCGTGCTGGCGCTGGACCAGACCGGCCATGGCTATAGCGACCCGCCCGCTTTCGCCAACGGCTTTGGCGGCCCCGATGGCCTCGCCTATCTCCGCAGCCTCGACATGGTCGACAAGGCCAATATCGGCCTCGAGGGCCACTCGATGGGCGGCTGGACGGTCCTGGCCGCAGCCGCCGCGATGCCAAACGACTACAAGTCGATGGTGCTGGAGGGCTCCTCGACCGGGAAGCCATTCGCGGCCGACGGCACACCAAGCTGGCCGCGCAACACCGCCTTGGTGTTTGCCCAATACGAGGAATTCTCCACTCTGATGTGGGGCATCGATCTCGCCCGCGATGTCACCAAGAGCCCGAAGTTGTGGGCAATGTTCGGCACGCAGGGGCCGGTCGAGCCGGGCAAGGTCTATGGCGACCCGGTGGCCGGTACCGCACGGGTGTTGTACACGCCCGCGATCACGCATCCGGCCGAGCACATCTCGCATGAGGCGATCGGCTACAGCCTCGACTGGTTCGCCAAAACGCTCCAGGGCGGAACGCCGCGGCCGGCCGACGACCAGATCTGGTTCCGCAAGGAGCTCGGCACGCTGATCGCGCTTGTCGGTTTCGTTGTGCTCTTGATCGGCACCTTCGATGGCCTGCTGGAGGCGTCAATGTTCTCCCGCCTGCGCCTGCCTGCTGTCCCAGACGGCACCATGCCGCCGCATCAGGCCGCCACGGGCCGGCGCTGGACCACGGCGTTCATCCTCTCGGCCTTCATCCCAGCGCTGACCTACTACCCGGCGTTTGCGCTGGGCGGCACCTTCGTGACGCCGTCGGCATTCCTGCCGCAGGGCATCACCAACCAGATCCTGATCTGGGCCATCATCAACGGCTTGATCACGCTGGCGCTGATGGGCTTCGCCCCAAAGCGCAAGGGCCGGGCCGGGCTGCTCGGCCAGTCGCTCGTGATCGCGGTTGCCTCGGTCGCGGTTGGTTATGCCGCGCTGTGGCTCGCCGACCTCGCCTTCAAGATCGACTTCCGCTTCTGGATCATCGCGCTGAAGCTGATGAACCCGAAGCAGGTTCTGATCTTCCTGATCTATTTGATTCCATTCACGGCGTTTTTCGTCGTGGCGTTGCACGTGCTGCACCGGAATTTCTCGACCATGGAGGCACCGCGACTGGCGCTTTACGTGACCAATATCCTGGCGCTCACGTTTGGCTTCATCGTGCTGCTGGTCCTGCAATACGGCACGCTCTGGCTGACCGGAAAGCTGTTCAACCCGCTGCCCGACCCCGGCTTCGTGCCCCTCTCGACCATCGTCGCGATCCAGTTCGTGCCGCTGCTGGCGATCGTCGCCGTGATCGCCACCTTCACCTGGCGACGGACCGGATCGAGCCTGCCGGGTGCCCTGATCTCGGGCCTGTTCGTGACCTGGTACATCGTGGCGGGCACGGCCACCCAGGCCGCCTTTTAGAGGCGTTCTCGGACGGCGCCGGCTCGCTCGGGGCAGGTGCCTAAACAGGGTGCGACATCGGTCATTCCGGCCTCGTCGGAATGACTGACCTCGGCGAAAAGATGGGCTGAAAGTGCATAACCGCTCCGCTTCCGCCCGCCCCCGGGCGGTGCTATAGCGCGGGAGATTTCCACCGCGGCCGTCCAAAAGCGCCGACCCAAGAGGCTTCCCCGATCATGGCAAAAATCAAGGTATCCAATCCCGTCGTCGAGCTCGATGGCGACGAGATGACCCGGATCATCTGGCAGTACATCAAGGACAAGCTGATCAACCCGTTCCTGGATGTCGAGCTGCAATATTTCGACCTGGGCATGGAGTACCGCGACCACACCAACGATCAGGTGACCATCGACGCCGCCGAGGCGATCAAGAAGGTCGGTGTCGGCGTCAAGTGCGCCACCATCACCCCTGACGAGGCCCGGGTGAAGGAGTTCAACCTCAAGCAGATGTGGAAGTCGCCGAACGGCACCATCCGCAACATCCTCGGCGGCTGCATCTTCCGCGAGCCGATCATCTGCAAGAACGTGCCGCGCCTGGTTCCCGGCTGGACCAAGCCGATCATCATCGGCCGCCATGCCTATGGCGACCAGTACCGCGCCACCGACATCAAGTTCCCGGGCAAGGGCACGCTCTCGCTGAAGTTCGTCGGCGAGGACGGCACCGTGATCGAGAAGGAAGTGTTCAAGGCTCCGGGCGCCGGCGTCGCCATGGAGATGTACAATCTCGACGACAGCATCATCGACTTCGCCCGCGCCTCCTTCAACTACGGTCTGCTGCGCGGCTATCCGGTCTATCTCTCGACCAAGAACACCATCCTCAAGGTCTATGACGGCCGCTTCAAGGACATCTTCCAGGAGATCTTCGACAAGGAGTTCAAGAAGGAGTTCGACGCCAAGGGCCTGACCTACGAGCACCGCCTGATCGACGACATGGTCGCCTCGGCGCTGAAATGGTCCGGCGGCTATGTCTGGGCCTGTAAGAACTATGACGGCGACGTGCAGTCCGACACGGTCGCGCAGGGCTACGGCTCGCTCGGCCTGATGACCTCGGTGCTGCTCACCCCCGACGGCAAGACCGTCGAGGCGGAAGCTGCCCACGGCACCGTGACCCGTCACTACCGCGAGCACCAGAAGGGCAAGGAGACCTCGACCAATTCGATCGCGTCGATCTTCGCCTGGACGAGAGGCCTCGCTCACCGCGCCAAGCTCGACAACAACGCCGAGCTCGCCAAGTTCGCGACCACGCTGGAGAAGGTCTGCGTCGACACCGTCGAGGAAGGCTACATGACCAAGGACCTCGCGCTCCTGGTCGGCGCCGACCAGCGCTGGCTGTCGACCACCGGCTTCCTCGACAAGGTCGCTGACAACCTCGTGAAGGCGATGGCGGCCTAAGCCGCCATCCGCATTTTCGCCCGACTGGGCCAGACATCATCACGGGCCGCGTTTGAAAGCGCGGCCCGTTTTTTTTTTGAGAGCCCTTTGCGGAGAGATGCAACCATGTCGACCAAGCTTGCCGTCCCATGCCTGTTGTTGTTCGCCGCCATAGCCGGGCCGGCAACGGCTGCCGACCCCGGACAAGCCGAGGCCCCGCGCGGGGCAATTCGACTTGTCGGCTTCCCGGAAGCGATCCAGGCTCCCGGCGAGCAAACGGTCGCGGTTCTGTTTGCCGAGGGCGCGCAGATCTATGAATGCAAACCAGCCGCAGACGGGAAGCTCGCGTGGAGCTTCCGGGAGCCGATCGCGACCCTGCTCGAGAACGGGAAGACGGTCGGCCGGCATTATGCCGGGCCCAATTGGGAACATCAGGACAGTAGCGCCGTCACCGGCAAGGTTACGGGCAGCGCTCCAGGCGAAACCGACAGTGACATTCCCCGGCTGAAGCTGGAGGTCACCTCGCGACGCGGCAGCGGCTTACTTTCTGAGGTCACGACAGTCCAGCGCGTCCTCACCCATGGCGGCAAACTCGACGGCGCTTGCGACAAAGCCGGCGACTTCAAGAGCGTGCCCTACTCCGCCACCTACATCTTCCTGAAGAAGGGCTGACCGCTCAGCGGTCGGTGTCCTCGCGCTCGGCCTGCGCCAGTTCCGTTGCAGCCAGATCGCCGGTCTCCCCGAGCCGCGCTTTCGCGGTGTTGTGGACATGGGCGGCGAGCGTCGGCATGCGCTCGATCAGGGCGTGGAAATGCTGCGCGTCCAGCACCAGCAGCCGCGTCTTGCGCGTCGCGGTCACCGTGCCGCTGCGCTTGGTCTTGTGCAGCAGCGCGATCTCGCCGAAGAAGGTGCCGTCCGTGAGCCGCACCTGCTGGTTCGGCAACGTGATCTCGACCTCGCCCGCGGTGATGAAATACATCGACGAGGCATCATCCCCGCGCCGCACCAGAATCTCGCCCTGCTCGACGGTGCGGGCTCGCAGCAGCCGCATGATATCGGCAATGTCGGACGCCGCCAGATGCGAGAACAGCGGCACGCGGGCCAGCATGCCCCAGGTCACGACGAAGTCGCGCCGCTTCACCTCTTCCGCAAAGGCGGTCGAGATGATCGCAACCGGCAGCGCAATCATGGCGAAGCCTGAAATGATGGTGAAGACCGAGATGATCTTCCCGAGCGCCGTCACCGGCACGACGTCGCCATAGCCGACGGTGCCGAGCGTCACGATCGCCCACCACATCGCTTGCGGAATGGTGCCAAGCTTGTCCGGTTGCACGTCGCGCTCGATGGCGTAGAGCAGCGAGGCGAAGGTCAGCACCGCGCCGGCCAGGATGACGAGGCAACCGATCAGCGCGCGCCGCTCGGCATGCACGGCCGCGAGCAGCGAGCGCATCGCCGGCGAGTAGCGGACCAGCTTGAAGAATGGCAGCACGCCGAGCGCCGCCAGCGTCGCGTGCCGCCCGGTCACCAGCACGATTGCGGCAGGCACGAATGCCATGAGGTCGATGACGCCAAGCGCGGAGAAGACGTAGCCGAGCCGGTCCGCGGACGGCGAGCCCTTGCGCGGCGTATGGCCGGCCACCGTCCAGAGCCGCGCGGCATATTCCAGCGCGAACACGACGACGCAGAGGATGGTGATCGCGGAGAACAGCATGCCGAACCGCGCATCCAGCTCCGGCACCGAGGCAAGGACCATCGCGGCGACGTTGAGCACGATGGCGCCGATGATCAGCTGGATGAAGCGCGATCCGATCGAATAGGCGAGCGGATCGTGCTCCAGCAATTCATAGAGGCGATCCCTCAAGTTCGGATCGCGAAGCCCACGTCCTCGCGGAACGAGGCGCATGACGTCTACGCAGCTCCCATCGCTTTTTCGATCGCGGCCAGCGCCTCGGTCGCCTTGGCGCCGTCCGGGCCACCGGCCTGCGCCATGTCGGGCCGGCCGCCGCCGCCCTTGCCGCCGAGCGCCTCGGACGCGACGCGCACCAGGTTCACGGCATTGAAGCGCGCGGTCAGGTCCGCGGTGACACCGACCACGATTCCGGCCTTGCCATCCTCGGTGACGCCGACGATGGCGACGACGCCGGAGCCGATCTGCTTCTTGGCCTCGTCGGCGAGGCTCTTGAGATCCTTCATCTCGATGCCCTCGACCGCGCGCGCCATCAGCTTGACGCCCCCGGCCTCGCGCACGCCCGAGGCTGCACCATTGCCGCCGGCGGACGCGCCGCCGCCCATCGCGAGCTTCTTGCGGGCGTCGGAGAGCTCGCGCTCGAGCTTCTTGCGCTCCTCCATCAGCGCGGCGATGCGCGCGGGCACGTCGTCGATTGAGGTGCGCAGCTCGCTGGCTGCGGTCTTCGCCAGCGCCATCGTCTCGTTGGCGTGCCGGCGCGCGTAGTTGCCGGTCAGCGCCTCGATGCGGCGAACGCCGGAAGCCACCGCGCTTTCGCCGGTCAGCGTGATCAGGCCGATATCGCCGGTGCGCCTGACATGCGTGCCGCCGCAGAGCTCGACCGACCAGCCGAGCGCGTTAGTGCCGCGCTCGCGCGCGGTCTTGCCCATCGAGACGACGCGGACTTCGTCGCCATATTTCTCGCCGAACAGCGCGCGCGCACCGGCCTCGCGGGCCTCGTCGACGCCCATCACGCGCGTCGTGACCTCGTCGTTCTCCAGCACCACGTCGTTGGCGATGTCCTCGACGCGGGCGAGCTCGTCCGCCGTGATCGGCTTCGGATGCACGAAGTCGAAGCGCAGGCGGTCCGGCGCGACCATCGAGCCGCGCTGGGCGATGTGGTCGCCGAGCACCTGGCGCAGCGCCTCGTGAATGAGATGCGTCGCAGAGTGATGCGCGCGGATCGAGGAGCGCCTGGAATGATCGACCTCGAGCTGCAGCGCGGTGCCGACCTTCACTTCGCCGCTTTCGACGGTGCCGACATGCACGAAGAAATCGCCGAGCTTCTTCTGCGTGTCGGTGACGCGGAACTTGACCCCGCCCTCACCCATGAGCACGCCGGTGTCGCCGACCTGGCCGCCCGATTCCGCATAGAACGGCGTCTGGTTCAGCACGATCGCGCCAGCCTCGCCAGCCTTGAGACTGGAAACTTCCGCACCGTCCTTGACCAGCGCGGAGACCACGCCCTCGGCGCTCTCGGTCTCGTAGCCCAAAAATTCAGTCGCGCCGAGCTTCTCGCGCAGCGGGAACCAGATCGCTTCGGAGGCCGCTTCGCCCGAACCCTTCCAGGACTCGCGCGCCTTGGCCTTCTGCCGCTCCATCGCGTCGGTGAACGCGGCCTGGTCGACGCCGATGCCGCGCGACTTCAGCGCGTCCTGCGTCAGGTCGAGCGGGAAGCCATAGGTGTCGTACAGCGTGAAGGCGACGTCGCCGTCGAACATGTCGCCCTTCTTTAAGGACGCGCTCTTCTCATCAAGGATGGCGAGGCCGCGCGACAGAGTCTTGCGGAAGCGGGTCTCTTCGAGACGCAGCGTTTCCTCGATCAAATTCTCCGCGCGCATCAAATCGGGATAGGCCTGGCCCATCTCGCGGACCAGCGCCCAGACCAGCCGATGCATCAGCGGCTCCTTGGCACCCAAGAGCTGCGCATGGCGCATCGCGCGGCGCATGATCCGGCGCAGCACGTAGCCGCGGCCCTCGTTCGAGGGCAGCACGCCGTCCGCGACCAGGAAGGCGGAGGAACGCAAATGGTCGGCGATGACGCGGAACGAGGCGACGTTCTGCTCGGTCGGCCCGCTGCCGAGCGCGGAGGCAGTCGCATCGATCAGATGGCGGAACAGGTCGGTCTCGAACACGCTGTCGACGCCCTGCATGATGCAGGCCATGCGCTCCAGCCCCATGCCGGTGTCGATCGAGGGACGCGGCAGATCCACGCGCTCCTCCTTCGTCACCTGCTCGTATTGCATGAACACGAGATTCCAGAACTCGAGGAAGCGGTCGCCGTCCTCTTCCGGCGAGCCCGGAGGGCCGCCCCAGATGTGGTCGCCGCGATCGATGAAGATCTCCGAGCACGGACCGCACGGGCCGGTGTCGCCCATCGCCCAGAAATTGTCCGAGGTCGGGATGCGGATGATGCGGTCTTCGGAGAAGCCGGCGATCTTCTTCCAGAGCCCATGCGCCTCGTCGTCGGTGTGGTAGACGGTGACGAGCAGCTTGTCCTTGTTCAGCCCGAAGTCCTTGGTGATGAGCTTCCAGGCCAGCTCAATCGCGCGCTCCTTGAAATAGTCGCCGAACGAGAAGTTGCCGAGCATCTCGAAGAAGGTGAGATGGCGCGCGGTGTAGCCGACATTGTCGAGGTCGTTGTGCTTGCCGCCGGCGCGCACGCATTTCTGCGACGTGGTGGCGCGCTGATAGGGCCGCTTCTCGACGCCGGTGAAGACGTTCTTGAACTGCACCATGCCGGCATTGGTGAACATCAACGTCGGATCGTTGCGCGGCACCAATGGCGAGGACGACACGATCTCGTGGCCGTTCTCGGCAAAGAAGTTCAGAAAGGTCGACCTGATCTCGTTGACGCCGCTCATGTTCATCCAATCGGGTGGTGCTTGGACCCGCCAATTCGCCGTCCAAACCTGTCGATTTGGGCTGATATCTGCGGGCCAAAGCGCTTTTAGACAAGGCCAGCTTCGCTGTCCAGAAACTGTGCAGAGAGATCAGTGGGTTGCCGCAGCAGCGTAATCGCGTCGCAATCCCTTTGGAAAGCCGCTAAGTGCGCGTTGACAGGCTTGGCCGGGCTGTGGTCTGTACCCATCTGTATCGTACGGCCACATCGGGAGAGACCGGCTTTCTGCCAGCCGGCGCCGAAGGAGCAACCGCCCCGGAAACTCTCAGGCAAAAGGACCGCGTGGCTTTGACGACATCTGGAAAGAGGCGCTGACGGGCCTAACACCCGGACCAGCGTCCGCCGACGGGATAATACTCTCAGGCACAGCGACAGATGGGGCTTCGACTGGATCTACCGGGGAATCGTCCCCGGGGAACCGCCGAGGGCCCCTGTGATGCTTGCGCCGGACGACAAAGACTCCCTGAAACGTACCCCCCTTTACGATCTTCACGTCTCCCTGGGCGGCAAGATGGTGCCGTTCGCGGGCTATGACATGCCCGTGCAATACCCCGCGGGCGTGCTGAAGGAACACCTTCATACCCGCAAGCAGGCCGGCCTGTTCGACGTCTCCCATATGGGCCAGATCGCGCTTCGGCCGAAGTCGGGCAAGGTCGAGGACGCCGCCCGCGCGCTGGAGCGGCTGGTGCCACAGGACATCGTGGCGATTGCGCCGGGCCGGCAGCGCTACGCCCAATTCACCAATGAAGACGGCGGCATCCTCGACGATCTCATGGTCGCCAATTTCGGCGACCACCTGTTCCTGGTCGTGAACGCCGCTTGCAAGGCCGAGGACGAGGCGCATCTGCGCGCGAATTTGTCGGACACCTGCATCATCGATTCGCTCGCCGATCGTGCGCTGATCGCGTTGCAGGGCCCGCAGGCGGAATCGGCGCTGGCGAAACTTTGTGCAGCGGCGCCCGCCATGAAATTCATGGATGCCGGCCCGCACACGGTTGCGGGCCTCGCCTGCTTCGTCTCGCGTTCGGGCTATACCGGCGAGGACGGTTTCGAGATTTCGGTGCCCGCCGCGGATGCCGAGCGGCTTGCCAAGATGCTGCTTGAAAACCCCGATGTAATGCCGATCGGCCTTGGTGCCCGAGACAGTCTCCGGCTGGAGGCCGGGCTCTGCCTCTATGGCCACGATATCGACACCACGACGACGCCGGTCGAAGCCGCGCTGGAATGGTCGGTGCAGAAGAGCCGCCGCAGCGGCGGCGCCCGCGCCGGCGGCTTTCCCGGCGCTGAAAAAATCCTCGCTCACTTTGACAACGGCGCGTCCCGCCGCCGCGTCGGTCTGCGCACTGAGGGCCGCGCGCCGGTGCGCGAGGGCGCGCTGCTGTTTGCCGGTAGCGAGGGCGGTGACGCAATCGGAAAAGTCACTTCCGGCGGTTTCGGCCCAAGCCTGAATGCACCGGTGGCGATGGGCTACGTGCCCGCTGCCTTAAGCGCGCTCGACACAAGACTGTTTGCGGAAGTGCGCGGGCAGTTTCTGCCGCTCACCGTCACCGCCATGCCCTTCGTGAAAAACACCTACAAACGCTGACGCATGATGAGATTGAGCACAGCTGCCGCCCCGGACGTCACCTCTCCCCAGCGGGGAGAGGTCGGATTGCATCTGACGATGCGCAGCATCGTCCAGTGCAATCCGGGTGAGGGGCCGCGGCACGCAGCGAGACCAAATCCCCTCACCCGGATCGCATCTTGCGATGCGATCCGACCTCTCCCTACGGGAGAGGTGAAACAGAGCCCGCAGCCTTTAACTCAACTGCACACCGCTTCAGGAATCCAAAAATGACCACGACGCTGTACACCTCCGACCATGAATGGCTCGCGATCGACGGCGATGTCGCCACCGTCGGGATCACGGATTACGCGCAGTCACAGCTCGGCGACGTCGTGTTCGTCGAGCTGCCCAAGATCGGCCGCGCTCTGAAGAAGGCTGAAGCCGCCGCCGTGGTGGAATCGGTGAAGGCCGCCTCCGACGTTTACGCACCGATATCAGGCGAAGTGCTCGAGACCAACGACGCGCTCGCCGCCGAGCCCGCGCTGGTGAACTCCGATGCGCAGAGCAAAGCCTGGTTCTTCAAGATCAAGATTGCCGACAAGAGCGAGCTTGGCGGTCTCATGGATGAAGCCGCCTACAAGGCGCATACGGCTTAAAGACGATGGAGCAAGCGATGACCGCGCACCGTAAATCCAGCGGCGAGACCGCCGCCAATTTCACTCGCCGCCACATCGGCCCCTCCGCGCGCGATGTCACCGCAATGTTAGATGCGGTCGGCGCCAAAAGCGTCGACGCGTTGATGGCGGAAACGCTGCCCAGTTCGATCCGGCAGGCCGCCCCGCTCGATCTCGGCAAGCCCTTGAGCGAGACCGAGGCCATCGCGCACATGGCTGAGCTGGCGCGTCAGAACCAGGTCTTCACCTCGCTGATCGGCCAAGGCTATTCCGGCACGATTTTGCCCGCGGTGATTCAGCGCAACGTTCTGGAGAACCCGGCCTGGTACACGGCCTACACGCCCTACCAGCCCGAGATCAGCCAGGGCCGGCTGGAAGCGCTGTTCAACTTCCAGACCATGATCTGCGACCTCACCGGGCTCGACGTTGCCAATGCCTCGCTGCTCGATGAGGCCACCGCCGCCGCCGAAGCCATGGCGCTCGCCGAGCGGCACTCGAAGGTCGAAGCAAAGGCCTTCTTCGTCGACAAGGATGTGCATCCGCAGACGCTCGCGGTGATGCGCACTCGCGCCGAGCCGCTCGGCTGGAATTTAGTCGTCGGCGATCCCCTCACCGATCTCGACAAGGCAGACGTGCTCGGCGCGCTGCTGCAATATCCGGGGTCTTCCGGCGCAGTGCGCGACCTCCGGCCCGCGATCGCATCGCTGAAGGCCAAGGGCGCGCTCGCGATCGTAGCCGCCGATCTGCTGGCGCTGACGCTGCTCGCGTCGCCCGGCGAACTCGGCGCCGACATCGCCATCGGTTCTGCGCAGCGCTTTGGCGTGCCGATGGGCTATGGCGGCCCGCACGCGGCCTATATGGCGGTGCGCGATGCGCTGAAGCGCTCGTTGCCCGGCCGCATCGTCGGCCTCTCGGTGGACTCCCGCGGGATGCCCGCCTATCGCCTCGCGCTGCAGACCCGCGAGCAGCACATCCGCCGCGAGAAGGCGACCTCGAACATCTGCACCGCGCAGGTGCTGCTCGCCGTCATCGCCGCGATGTATGCGACCTATCACGGTCCCGAGGGCCTGACGCAGATCGCCCGCATTGTGCACCGCCGTACCGCGGTGCTCGCCGCGGGCCTGCGCAAGCTTGGCTTTGCGCCGCAATCGGAGACCTTCTTCGACACGCTCAGCGTCGATGCCGGCGCCAAGCGCGCCGAGATCATCGCGCGCGCCGCGGCCGAAAAGATCAACCTCGGTGTTGGCGATAGCAATTTGCGCATCGCGCTCGACGAGACCACGACGCCTGCGACAGTGGAAGCCGTCTGGCGCGCCTTCGGCGGCACGCTGTCCTACGCCGAGTTAGATGCCACCACCCGCGAGGCGCTGCCGGAGGCGCTGAAGCGCACCACGGCATTCCTCAGCCATCCCGTCTTCCACGCGCATCGCTCGGAGACCGAGATGCTGCGCTACATGCGCAAGCTCTCGGACCGCGACCTCGCGCTCGACCGCGCCATGATCCCGCTCGGCTCCTGCACCATGAAGCTGAACGCAACCACCGAGATGATGCCGCTGACCTGGCCGGAGTTCGGCTCCCTGCATCCGTTCGCCCCGCGCGAGCAGGCCAAGGGTTATCACGCGCTGTTCACACGGCTGGAAAAATGGCTGTGCGACATCACCGGCTATGACGCGATCTCGCTGCAGCCGAACTCGGGCGCGCAGGGCGAATATGCCGGGCTTCTGGCTATCCGCGGCTATCATGCCGCGCGCGGCGAGGCGCATCGCAAGATCTGCCTGATCCCCTCCTCGGCCCACGGCACCAATCCGGCCTCGGCCGCGATGGTCGGCATGGACGTGGTGGTGGTGTCTTGCGAGAAGAACGGCGACGTCGACGTCAATGACCTCCGCGCCAAGGCCGAGAAGCATACAAACGATCTCGCCGCCGTCATGATCACCTATCCGTCGACCCACGGCGTGTTCGAGGAGCACATCAAGGAGATCTGCGACATCGTGCACGGCCATGGCGGCCAGGTCTATCTCGACGGCGCCAATCTCAACGCGCAGGTCGGCCTGTCCAGGCCCGGCGATTACGGCGCCGACGTCAGCCATCTCAATCTGCACAAGACCTTCTGCATCCCGCATGGCGGCGGCGGCCCCGGCATGGGTCCGATCGGCGTCAAGGCGCATCTCGCCCCGTTCCTGCCGGGCCATCCCGCGACGAACGCGGATGCGCCGGTCGGCCCGGTCTCGGCCGCCCCGTTCGGCTCGGCCTCGATCCTGACCATCTCCTACATCTACATCCTGATGATGGGCGGCGAAGGCTTGAAGCGCGCCACCGAGATCGCGATCCTCAACGCCAACTACATTGCCGCGCGCCTCGATGCCCACTTCCCGGTGCTCTACAAGAACGAGAAGGGCCGCGTCGCGCATGAGTGCATCGTCGATCCCCGTCCGCTGAAGACGACATCGGGCGTCACCGTCGACGACATCGCCAAGCGCCTGATCGATTACGGCTTCCACGCCCCGACCATGAGCTTCCCGGTGCCGGGCACGCTGATGATCGAGCCGACCGAGTCGGAATCCAAGACGGAGCTGGATCGCTTTTGCGATGCCATGATCGCGATCCGGAAGGAAATTGCCGAGGTCGAGGCCGGCCGCTTCAAGATCGAGGCCTCACCGCTGCGTCACGCCCCGCACACCGTGCACGATATCGCCGATGACGATTGGAAGCGCGCCTACACCCGCGCAGAAGGCTGCTTCCCCGCAGGCAGCTCGCGCACCGACAAATACTGGAGCCCGGTGGGCCGCGTCGACAACGTCTATGGCGACCGCAATCTGGTGTGCTCGTGCCCGCCGGTGAGCGATTACGCGCAAGCCGCGGAGTAATCTTCGTAGGGTGGGTTAGCCGCGCGGACTGCGCTTCGCGCAGCCGCCTGCTAACCCACCCTACGGTCCTGACTTAAGGCGCAACTAACGATCGACTTGCGCGATCCCACCGCCACAGCCGTTCGCTGGTCAGAAGCGTGCCGCCCCACCAACGCCTGATCGGATTGTGACGGCGAAAATCCTCCCGGCCCTCCAGAACGGCTTTGCCAAACTCGGTCAGCGACAGCCGGCTCCGCCGATAGGCGGCGTTGTGGCCTCTCGCATCGTGCGCAGCGAGCGTCGCAAGTTTCGGATCGAGTCCCGCGATCGCTGGCATCGGACCGGAGGCGAGCCCTTCGAGCAGCGGCCCCAACTCCCATTGGTCGAACACACGCGTTTCGAGCAGCCCGCCCGGCTGAAACAGCTCCTTGGTGCGGTTGTGCCCCTCCGCGATCAGTTCGAGCAGTCGCGTTTCCGTCGCACCCAGTCCGGTGATCGGTGACGGCAATTCTGCCAGCAATTCCTCCATCGCCGGCTTCAGGAAGGGGAGCCCGGGAAAGTCCTGACTGAGCAATCCGAAACAGAGCTCGGGCGTTGGCGACCGGTAGGCCTCCCAGGCGATGGCCGCGGCCTCGAAGTCGAACTCCGTGACGTCCAACTGTCGGATGGTGTGATCGCGAAGCCTGGCACTATGGGCTCCGAGCAGATCGAAATCGACCTGTCGCAGCCTTGTACGCTCGGCCGCGTATGGCTCGGAACGGAGATAGTCGAGGATCCAGATCAGCTGCAATTGATTGCTCGGGGTGGGATCAAACCACAGCTCGATCTCTTCGACACCATAGGCCTTGCAAAACCAGACCAGTCCGAGCTCCTTGTGCGCAAGACCGCTCTGGGGCGACCGCGCAACCAGATCGGACCAACGCACCTCCCGATCGCCCAAGAAAGAGCCTCTGAAAGAACCTCCGGTGAGATACTGTTCAAGATGGTGCGACGTAGGCAGTGGTCCGGAGACGAATCGAAAGATCAGCGGGACGACCATATCGGCAAGATCGGCGTACCAACGCCGGACGAACTGGTCAGGATCACGCGCTTCATAGCCCCGGCGCCCTACTCCAAACGAGACGCAATCGCCTCTCAAAATTGATATTCAACCCTCTGAGCAATGTGGATTAGGCAGGCGCCACCAACGATCGGCTTTCGCGATCCCGCCGCCACAGCCGGTCAAGATCAGACATCACGCCCCCCGATCACTCCAACGCAAAAAGAAACGGGCACTGACGACGTCGGCAACTCAACGTCCTCAGCACCCGCTCCTCGCGAAACTCTACTGATAAGGCTTACTCGTCCCCGGGCTCTTCGCCGTCGGCGTCGCTCTCGGGCGTGCCGGCCAGGATCTGCTCGGAGATCAGGCCGGAGTTCTGCCGGATCGCGGTCTCGATCTTGGCGGTGATGTCGGGGTTGGCCTTCAGGAACGCTTTCGAGTTCTCGCGGCCCTGGCCGAGGCGCTGGCTGTCATAGGAGAACCAGGCGCCGGACTTTTCGACGATGCCGGCCTTGACGCCGAGATCAAGGATCTCGCCCATCTTGGAGACGCCCTCGCCGTACATGATGTCGAACTCGACCTGCTTGAAGGGCGGCGCCAGCTTGTTCTTCACCACCTTCACACGCGTCGTGTTGCCGACCACTTCGTCGCGCTCCTTGATCGCGCCGATGCGGCGGATGTCGAGGCGGACGGAGGCGTAGAACTTCAGCGCGTTGCCGCCGGTCGTGGTTTCGGGCGAGCCGTACATCACGCCGATCTTCATGCGGATCTGGTTGATGAAGATCACCATGGTGTTGGACTTGTTGATCGAGGCGGTCAGCTTACGTAGCGCCTGGCTCATCAATCGCGCTTGAAGACCCGGCAGCGCATCGCCCATCTCGCCTTCGAGCTCGGCCTTCGGCACCAGCGCCGCGACCGAATCGACCACCAGCACGTCCACCGCACCCGAGCGCACCAGCGTGTCGCAGATTTCCAGCGCCTGCTCGCCGGTGTCAGGCTGGGAGATCAGGAGCTCGTCGATATTGACACCGAGCTTGCGGGCATAGACCGGATCGAGCGCATGCTCGGCGTCGATGAAGGCGCAGATGCCGCCCTTCTTCTGGGCTTCCGCCACCGTGTGCAGCGCCAGCGTGGTCTTGCCCGAGGACTCCGGCCCGTAGATCTCGACGATGCGGCCCTTCGGGAGGCCGCCGATCCCGAGCGCGATATCGAGCCCGAGCGAGCCTGACGACACCGCCTCGATGTCCATCGAACGGTCGTTCTTGCCGAGCTTCATCACCGAGCCCTTGCCGAACTGGCGCTCGATCTGGGAGAGCGCGGCAGCCAGAGCTTTACTCTTGTCCATGGAAGATCCTTCGACGATACGCAGCGCAGTGGTGGACATTGGGTCGTGCTCCTTATGGCGAGGATTCGGGTGCGGGACAAACGATTGGGGCGGCGGATCGTCGATAAAAGCACTGTACCCCATTTGTTCTAGGTTCGCAATATGTTCTTTTGCAGATTGGGGTACTGTCCGTATTTGACCCCCAGTATCCTAAGTTGAATCCAGTGCCCCAATTCCAGCGCTCCCGACCCTTGCGATGGATCAAGGTATTCGGTCCTAAGAATAAAATGGTACTGGAACAAAATAGCTGGACGTAAGTTGATGCTCTCGGAATCACGTCTCGACAACGTGGTTGCCGACACAAAAGGCCTCAGCTCCGCCAGCCCCGAGCTGAGGCCTTTTTATCGCTTGTGTACATTTTTGTACGGAAGCCGGAACGGACGCGCGCCCCGTGAATCATGTCCACGGGGCAAGTGTCGGATGTCGAGACGTGTCGCGCTTGCATTATTTCGCCCGTGAGGCCGCAGCTACGCTGCTCCGTATGGCAAAGACCGCAAAGGACCCGGCGGTTGCGTCTGGTTTGATTCAGCGAGCGGCGGACCTCAAGGACCGAACCGGAGAACTTCCACCCGTTGACGTAGAGACGATGGACGAACAGCCATCAAAGCCTTTGACAAGGAACTAAGGCCGCCTCAGTTGGCGGCCTCTTTCAGTTGAAAAACATGTCTCTAGTCGTTTCGTGACATCTGGATTCGGCATCCAGTCGCGCCAGACAAATGGCGATGGCTTTCCGCCTCAGAGCTGGAAAAAGTTCAGGTGCTTGTTTTTAGTGGTGCGGCAAGTTCGCTGGCAACCGTCCTTGGTAAGCGCATTCTTGGGCCGGACGAACCAAAATCATAGTGTCCCAATCCGCCTCTGCGGGTGTCAAAAAAGGCCCCAGCTCACGTAATGGGGGGCGATGGAGCTGGGGCCGACGGGGTTGCCCTTGGGGAAGGGCATCAGGAAAACTTGGCAATCGTCCCCTCGTTCCTATTTCGCGCGGAGACTTCCTAGTGTCCTAATTTCCCGAAATCGCAGTCCCAATTAGGACAGCACCCGAACCTGAGAAACGGAGCGGAACTCTTCCCAGATGAGGAGGGCATTGAGTTAGGTGACGTTCGCGCCGCCGAGATGGAGGCCGCCCGTGCTTTGGGTGGTATGGCGCGAGACCTTGATTTGATGCACCACGGCCGCGACATGGTCATTGAGGTTCGAACAGATGGCGGTCCGGTCTTCGAAGCCGCCCTGACGTTTGCCATTAGCAGGCCAAAACACTAAGGCCGCCTCAGTTGGGCAGCCTCATATCATCCAGCGGCAGTAAGGCCGCTTACGGTCAACAGGATGAAGGAAATACAGGGCCAACTGCCAAATTATCACGGCTCTTTGGCCGACAATCACATCCGGCGACTAGCGGCAGCGTCCTAATCCCCTCCCCGCGACTGTCGCGTTGAACCTTTGGGCATCCCGCACAGACACACAAGATCGGGATTTTACAATCTCCCTCCCGGGGCTGGAGAGGCCGCCGCCCGCGCTGGTTTTCAAGCGGGCGGCGCTTTTGCTTTTCCACCCGTAAATTTACCAAGTGTCCTAATTCCCCTCTGCGGGTGCGAACTAAAAGCCCCAGCCGCGGAGCGTTGGCTGGGGCTCCCGGGTTTGCAATCAAGCAATTCTGAAATCGCTTAGCCAGCCCCGGGAGGCGCAACCTACCTTTCGGGAAAAACCGGCACTCTGATCTAGCTCAATGCAGAGTGTCCTAGTTTCCCGAAACGACTGTCCGAACAGCACCCTGGCGCTGGCCTTGTTTTAACCCCAAGTGGCCTAAATTGAATTTGAAGGTGGCCTGTTTTGGGTTGAGGCACGGTTCGACCTGATTAAGAGCGTTATCGGAAGAGCAACGGTTAAAGCCAGTAAGGGCAAGCCAATTGCCGCAACCATGACTAGCATCCGGTTGAGGCCGAACAGCCACGAAACGCCTATTACTAATTCGACCACGGCTAGGCCGATCAAACGCCCAATAATTCGCTGGCGCATTCTTGCCCCCTAAGAGGGCCGCCTCAGTTGGCGGCCTCTTTCATTCATCGTCTTCGCCGTCGTCCGCAAGGGAGCGCGAAGTTGGCTTGGATCGCCCGAAACACTGTCCTCATCCGCCTCTGCGAGTGTCCCTTTGCGAGACATAAAACCTTGGCACAGGTCGTGCAGACTAATCCTCACCGGGGTTTTGCATCACCCACCCGGGGCTGGAAAGCCGCCGCCCGCGACACATTTCAAGCGGGCGGCGTTTTTGTTGGTGTCCTGATCTCTGTCACGCCTGTCCCAGTCAGGACGGCACCGAAAATGGGAGCCTGTCCGTGTTTGTCCGCAGGGGCCGGACTTGAATCCGACGGCGGCCTATTTTGCCGTGTTCACTCCGGAACCAAGTCCCAGGCGTCGGCATACTAGTATCGCGAAATTCGAACCCAACGGTTAGGACCCGTCAGACGAGGTTGTGTCATGCAGCGACGCCGCCGATTCAAGCAATCCGTTTCCCTTGAAGAACGCCTTTCCCAAGAAGCCGAACGTCTCCGAGAAGAGGCCAAATCCCTTCCCCCAGGTCCTCGGCGTGAGGACGTCCTTCGTAGAGCAAGACAAGCCGAAACCGGCTCGCATATGAGCGAGTGGCTGAGATCGCCCGGGCTTCAGCCGACAGAATCATTTGCAGGAAAATCGGCCAGGTGAATGAGGCAAAGTGGCCGGGGAATCCCAAGGGGCCTCAATTGGCCGAGGCCGCGCGTTTTGCCTCGCCCAATATCAGCAGCGCCAGAGGCGCCAGGGGACCGACCGCGACGGCGATCCAAAACCACGTCCGGGGCGACCTGTTGCGCTCGCGCGCCATCGCGCCTGCAAGCGGGATCGACCCGATCGAGATGATGACGAAAAGCCAAAAGCCCATGGCCATCTCCGGCACGATGCGGCACGATAGCATCAAAGCGGCCAGAGGCCCTGCCCTCCGCAAAATGTGACGTCTCTTTGATCGTCCGACGATGACGCGGATCAACGACGCCAAGTCGTGCTGCCGTCATAATTTCGCAATCCTTCGGCACAGAACTTTTCCGCGGCCACCGGCTTTCCTCGGGGATGGGCCATGTGATGGGGAACTGGATCATGACGGAAAACACGCACAACGATGCCGTCAGGCGCAATTCCCTGCGCGAGGCGGCGCTCGAGGAGATGGCGAAGTTCGAGCGTAGGGAAAGCGAGTTCCGCCAGAAGGATCGCGCCGAGCGCGCCGCCGATCTCCGCTTGCCGCTGGATGAGATCAAGGTGCACTAGACGCCAGCCGGCTCCGGCGGTCACCTACTGTGCATGGGGTTGTTTTCGGGTTGTCTTGGCGGCCTTGACGGGGCAGCGCCCCGCGGCTGCGCCAAGTCCTTGCATCATCAAGTCCTCGCATCAGCTCGTGCTACATCAGCGCCAGCAGCACGATGCCGATAACCAATACCACGAAGCCAGCCGCCGTCGCGGCGGCGAATGACCGCTCTACCTTGTCCATGATGCCACCCCGCTGTCGGCGCGCCACGTATCCCCCATGGCTTCGCCGTGCGCGCAAAGTGTCGCCAACGGATGTGTCCTAAATTGTGCGGGCCGATGTCTGAATTGGGACGCGAAAGCGCCTCTCAACGTCCCGCGCAAGCCACGCACAAGCTTGCGTAAGGCGCCTGTCAGCCGGCTGCTTTAACATCGTCTTGCCCGGTGGACCAACACCGGGCCTCCATACTCCAGTCGACCCCGCTCTTCCCCGAGCGGGGTCTTCTGTTTCCTGACGGCCGAACGACGAAGCCGCCGAATCGCGCGGGGATTCGACGGCCGATCAGATCCGCCTCACCTTGTCAGGCTGTCGTAAGCTCAACGGGCTACGGTCACCTTGCTATGGTGTTGCAGCCCAGCACCTCAGCCTCCAATAGCCTTCTGCCCCGCCCGGCTCTCCCCTGGCGGGGTTTTTTCTGACGCGCGGACGCGATCCATCGCGTCCTGATATCCCTGAGTGGGCTCGACGTCGCGCATGTTCGGCGCGACGTCAGCGCGACGAGTTTGCCAGCTGTTCGTGTCTGCCCGAATCGCCGCGTTCGCTGTGGCACGACAAACCCTCGAAACGCCAGAAGGTGACGACGCTGGCCGTGCCGCACTGCTCGCAGACGAGCTTCTCGTCACCGAGCATGAAGCGGCTACGCCTGAAGAGAACTGAGGAAGCCGGCTGTCTGCATTGCGGACAGACCAGTGAGAAGTGTCGTGCGCCCCATCGCTGAGCGAGGTGTCTGAGCCAGTTCACGTCTTCCTCTCGTGCGACTCTCGTGCGACGCCCGCCCGTGCCGCTTCACACAGCAGATCACACTCGAGCCGCACGCAAAAGTGGAAAAGTACGAGATCTGCTCATGCGCTGCGAACGGTCGCGGCGCCGACATCGCTTGCAGGTTCAGGTTCCACAAAGTGACAGCGGCGCGGCGATGGAACCGAAGCCCGGTTCCACTCGACCTGATGGCCCTCGTCCGTGGTTCTCCGGCCAAGAACAGAGTTCCTGACCTAATTTGTCAGGCAACAGCCTGGTCTGCCTGAGCCCGAATGGATTCGGTTCCATGCGCCTGAAGGCGCGTCGATCGGCTCCATGTTTCGGAATCCGATTTCGCTTGTTTCGGACTGCGCGCACTTGCCGAATTCCGACGATTTATCCTCGACTTAACTGCAATTTTTGCTTGTACCGGGAATATTACGCCGCCCAACATGTTACCCGACATGGCAAGGTGAATCGTGGAGGTGACCATGAATCACAGGGGCGTTGAGTTCACGGTTGCAAAGACGGCGGTCCCGGGCGTCTGGCAATGGCAGTTCCGGATCGGCGACGAGACCAAGACAGGCAAGACCGAGACGAAGATCGACCTCCTGGCGATCCGCCGGGTCCAGCTGCGCATTGATCGCGAGCTGAAGGCCATCGGCCGCAAGACGGCCTGAAGCCTCAGGTTGAAAGGCAAGTCCGGGGCTAGTCGGCGCTGGGCAGCCGCCGCATGGTGAATTCGATATCGCCACCGGGCAATTCGCGCCAGGTTTCGACCTCACTCATATAGCCAGCCTTGGGATAGCGCGCGAAGAAGGCCTGTGCTCTTGCCCGCGCCGCCGCGCGCGGCAGGGTGAAGCTCTCGCGCAGATAGCCGTCACCGGCCTTGTCGACCGGTCCGGCGGCCCGCTTGCGCCGGCGCGCCATCCGCTCGGCGAGATCCTGCGGGCGATCCGCCATATCCTGCCTCCTCAACGCAACACTGCGAGGGAATGTAGGATCCGTCCGCGGCAAAGGGGAGTCCCGCCGACGGCGTCGACTGGCTCCGGAACCTGCGTCAGTTCGCGGCTGTACCGGCCTTGGGCTTCTTGGGCGTGCTGGCCGCCGCCTTCGGCGCGGGCTGCTTCGGCGGATCAGAACGCATGCCGCCCCAGGGGTCATTGGAGGTCTTGGCGTCCGGAATCTTCTTCAGCGTTTCCTTGTAGGCCTTGTCGCGCGCAGCATCCGCGGCCTTCTCGTCCTCCGTCTTGGAGGGAGTATCCGCCAGCAGATTGATATGGGGCGCATCCTGCGCGAAAGCCGGTCCGGCCAGCACCGCCAGCACCGCCGCCATACGGAAAAGCTTCATCACTCACTCCTTGATCATCGGTAGCAGGGCGGATCCCGCACCCCTGTCCTTCTTCACGGCTCCCGGGGCCGCGTCAATCCGCTAGAGCCGATCCGATCTGCAGGATTTCGGTCCATGCAACCAGTCATCCCAGATCGGGCCGCACTTGGTGCAGCCGTTCAGCGCCAGACCGAGCGCGACCAGGCAAAATACCAGGATACATCGACGCAACATGGTCCACCCGCTCCCGAGCGTGGCATCATATCGGGCGAAGTCGGGCATTTTCAAGCCGACGGCCCCCGGTGATTTCGCCGCGCCCAAACGGGCGGAATGTGCGAAACATCCGGCAACACAGGAGGGAATGACAGCAATGCCAGCGCAGCCAGACACCGAGTTCGGCATCGCCGAGGCCAGACGTATCCTCGGCGAGGTCTTTGCGCCCTGGATCCAGGATCTCAACCTCTCCGTCGAGCGCATCGAGCACATGCCGCCTGCCGAAGCGGCGGACTGGCAGCCGGGCGCGCTGCTCCGCATGCCGTTCTCGGAGCGGTTGTGCCGCAATGGCGGCGTGGTCTGCGGTCAGGCGCTGATGGCGCTGGCCGACACCGCCATGGTGATTGCAAACCTCGCCGCCAACCGCGGCTATCGTCCGATGACCACGGTGGACCAGACCACCCATTTCATGCGCGCGGTCTCCTCGTCCGACGTGCTGGCGGACGCACGCGTGGTACGGCTCGGACGCACGATGAGCTTCGGCCGCGTCACCCTGTTCTCCGCCGCCGACAACAAGCCGGTGGCGATGGTGTCGAGCGCGTTTGCGATGCTGCCGGGCTGAGCATCGCCTGGAAAGGCTCTCGATGACGATGACGTCCAATCAAGTGATCGAGCGCGATTGCGATCGCGCCTCGATCAGTACGCCTCAAAGATTACTTGCCGAGAATTTCGTCGGCAGCGGTGACGATGCTGACGGTCGGATTCTTTCCGCAATAGGCACCGAACTTCTTGGCATTCTCGACGAACACCTCGGTGTCGATGATCGCGTTGTCCTCGTCGCCCTTGTACCAGCCGTCCAACCAGGTCAACACGACCCCGATATTGTCTTCGCCGCTGTCGAGGAACTGCTTGCAGGTCATGGTCGAGAGGTCCCACTTGACGGCATGGGCGGGCATCGATGACAGCGAGAGCGCTGCGGCGAACAGAAGCGAAAGCTTAATCTTCATCGAAATCTCCATCGGCGCATGACGCCATAAAGCAAAGGCTTGCGGGATAAACTCGGCGGGACATGTCTCGCCGCCTCAACGTCGTAAACGAAGTCTGAAGCGATGCGCAAGTAGCGCCAGTATTGAGTTCAGTTCAATGTAATTTCTATGCACTAAATGAGAATCGTCATTGTGGATTGACGCAAATGATCGAGAAGCGCGCGACGCAGCGTTACCGGGTCTTCAAGGGTGGGACCATCACCTTTGAAAATAGGGGTATTGCGTGCACAGTACGAAACATGTCGGAAAGCGGTGCAGCGATCGATCTCGATGCTCCCGTCGCGTTACCCCAATCATTCACCCTCTCGATTGCGCGTGACAATTTCGTGCGGAATTGCCGCACCGTCTGGCGCAGCGAGCGGCGCATCGGCCTCGTTTTCATGCAGTAGGGCGTGCGATGTGAACGACTGTTCGCATCAGACCCACACCACGATTTTGATTGCGTGATACGACGCGCGCGACTCCAGCGAGGCACAGGCTCGGACCTGCAGCAGCAGGACGCGGCGACCGGATAGCTTGGCCTCCCCGCGCCCCTCCTATTTCGGCTTCTTCGCGGGCTCGCTTGGACGCGCCCCACCCCAAGGGCCATATTTCTGCTTGGGCTCCGGAATGCGCTCGAGCCTCATCTGGGGTACAAACTAGGCTGCAATCCCGCCGTCGCCTATGCGACGGGTTCCGCGCCTTCAGCAAATGTTGATCGGGCAGGACTTCGTCCCGCCGAATTCGCGCCTATCTGTTGGCCCGCAGGGGACCTTCACGAATGTTGCGGATTATTGCTCGTGTGGCGATGCTCGTTGGCACGCTCGTGCTCGGCGCGTGCGGCTTTGCCGACAGCCGCGCGCCGGTGCCCGACTTCATGCGCATCAAGGAAGCCGAGCAGCAGCTGCCCGAACCGCCGCCTGACGTCAAGCGCGTGGTCCGCGAGCAGATCGAAGTGGTCTTTCTCAACACGTCTTATCCGCGCGAGGTGCAGGTCGCCTTGCCCCACCACGAGGTCCGCGGAACGGGCTGGACCGCCTGCGTCCGCGCGCAGCTCACCTCGGCCACCGGTTCGGCGCTGGGCACCCAGACCTACATCGTGACGATATCAGGCGGAAAGATCGTCGATCGGCGACGCGCTGAAGCCGACGATATCTGCGGCTCGGAAGCCTACGAGCCGATCTAGCGGTGAATCGCAGCACGCCACGAGCCGGTTCCGGGAAAAACCTGTAACCTGGCCGGAACGATCGTCGCCTCCCATTCTTGTTACCGCCGAGGGCAGTTTCGGAGGAGGACAGGATGAGGACGTTGACGATTGCACTGCTGGCCGGTGTCGGGGCTCTCGCGGCGGGGAGTGGCGCGAAAGCTGCGGATCTGTACACGACCAGCGAATACACCAGCCCCGATCTCATTCAGGAAGTCCGGCTCGTCTGCGATGACGCCGGCAATTGCTATCGCACCCATGGCGGCGCACGCGTGATCGTGCGTGACTCCTACGCCCGCATGCCACGTGAACGCTATTACGAGCGCCGCACCTACCGCGACTGGGATGATGGCCCGCGCGCCGGCGTCGGCATTCGCGCGCCCGGTGTCAGCGTGGGCGTCGGAGTCGGCGACGACCGCTGGTAAGCCGCACCTTGTGATCGACGGGGCCGGACGAGAGACTTCGCCCGGTCCTGTTCGCTCAACTTGACGGCAAATCGGATCAGGCGGCCACCATCTGCTGCTGGAACTGTTCGTATGCCGCGATCGCATCCGCGGCGTACATCAGCGAAGGGCCGCCGCCCATGTAAACGGCCATGCCAAGAGCTTCCTCCACCTCTTCGCGCGTCGCAGCGAGTTTGACGAGCGCTTCGGTGTGAAAGCCGATGCAGCCGTCGCAATGCGCGGCAACGCCGAGCGCGAGCGCAATCAGCTCCTTGGTCTTCTTGTCCAGCGCGCCATCGCGCGTCGCTGCCTGGGCGAGTGCAGAAAATCCCTTCATCGTGTCGGGAATGTCGCTGCGCAGTTTCTTCAGGTTGGCCGAGATGTTCCTGGTGATATCGACGTAGTTCTTGTCCATCGGACCCTCGTTAGCTGGGCTTGATCGGGGCGGAAGCGACCTCGCGCGGCGTGCGCAAGGCGATGTAGATCGCGGGAATCACGAGCACGGTGAGCAGCGTCGAGGACGCGAGGCCGAACAGGAGCGAGATCGCAAGCCCCTGGAAGATCGGATCAAGCAGAATGGTCGCGGCGCCGATCATGGCGGCAAGCGCGGTCAGCAGGATCGGCTTGAAGCGAACGGCGCCGGCCTCGAGCACGACCTCGCGCAACGACTTGCCCTCGGCGCCGCTATGACGGATGAAATCGACGAGAAGGATCGAGTTGCGAACGATGATGCCGGCAAGCGCGATGAAGCCGATCATCGAGGTTGCCGTAAACGGGGCACCGAGCAACCAATGCCCGAGGAGAATGCCGATCAGCGTCAATGGAATCGGGGTCAGGATCACGAGCGGCAGGCGGAAGCTTCCGAACTGGGCAACGACCAGCACGTAGATGCCGAGGATGGCTGCGCCGAAGGCAGCCCCCATGTCGCGGAAGGTCACCCAGGTGATCTCCCATTCACCGTCCCACAAGAGCGTCGGATGCGATTCATCCGCCGGCTGGCCATGCAGGCTGATCACCGGTTTCGGCAGCTTGCCCCAGTCATGGGCATCCACCCGGTCCGCGACCGCCAGCATGCCGTAGAGCGGCGCCTCGAAGCGGCCGGCGAGCTCCGCCATCACCATGTCGGCGAACCGCCCATCGCGGCGGAAAATCGTCGGTGATCCCTCCTCCATGGTCGCCTTCACGACCTGGCCGAGCTCAACCACGGTCTTGCTGCCGGGCAGCGTATTGGCCGGCACCGGCGTGGAGGCCAGCGCCTCGTCCCAGACGAGGTCGCGCTTGCCGAGATGCACTGCGATCTCGATCGGATTGCGATCCTCACCGCGATGCGAGTAGCCGATCGAGGTGCCGCCGAACAAGGTCTGGATCGTGTCATAGACATCGCGCTGCTCGACGCCGAAGAATTCGAGCCGGTCCTGATCGATGGACAACCGCAGCCGCGGCCGCCTCTCGCCGATGGAGTCGTCAATGTCGACGATGAAGGGTACTTCGGCGAAGACGTTCTTGAGCTCGGCCGTGACGGCCCGGCGCGTCGCTGCATCGGGTCCGTAGACCTCGGCCAGCAGCGTCGAAAGCACGGGCGGTCCGGGCGGCACCTCGACCACCTTGATGCTGGTGCCCTTGGGCGGATCGAGCGCCTTCAGCTTCTCGCGCAGCGCGAGCGCGATCTCGTGGCTGGCGCGCTTGCGCTCGCCGCGTGCCGCCAGATTGACCTGGACTTCGCCGAGTTCAGGTCTTTCCCGCAAATAATAGTGCCGCACGAGGCCGTTGAAATTGAAGGGCGCCGGCGTGCCGGCATAGGATTGCAGCGAGGTGACCTCCGGCAATTGCCGCGCGGTCTCCGCGACGCCGAACAGCGTGCGCTCGGTCGCCTCCAGGCTCGCCCCTTCCGGCAGATCGACGACGACCGCGATCTCGGACTTGTTGTCGAACGGCAGCAGCTTGACCGTCACCGACTTGGTCGCGAACAGCATCATTGACAGCAGCGTCGCGACGCCGACGCCAAGCAGGAAGATCCAGGCCGAGCGCTTGCTGCGCACGATCGGAGTGGCAAAGCGCCGGTAGAGCCGCCCCAGGCGGCCCTCGTCATGCGCGGCATGCGCAGGCGACATCTCGCCCTTCGGCGCCAGCTTTAACATCAGCCATGGTGCGACCACCATGGCGACGAAGAACGAGAACAGCATCGCAGCCGAGGCATTGGCCGGAATCGGTGCCATATAGGGGCCCATCAGGCCCGAGACGAACAGCATCGGCAACAGCGCCGCAACCACGGTCAGCGTCGCGACGACGGTGGGATTGCCGACCTCCGCGACCGCCTCGATGGTGGCCTGCAGCCGCGAGCGACCATCGCGCATGCCCCAGTGCCGCGCGATGTTCTCCACCACGACGATGGCGTCATCGACCAGGATGCCGATCGAGAAGATCAACGCGAACAGGCTGACGCGGTTGATGGTATAGCCCATCAGATTGGCTGCAAACATCGTCAGCAGGATCGTCGTGGGAATGACGACGAAAGTCACCAGCGCCTCGCGCCAGCCGATCGCGATCGCGATCAGCACGACGATCGAGACCGTCGCAAGCCCGAGATGAAACAGCAGCTCGTTGGCCTTCTCGTTGGCGGTTTCGCCATAGTCGCGCGTCACCGTCACCTGAACGTCGTCGGGGATCAAACGCGATTTCAGGCTATCCAGATGCCTGGCAATATCCTCCGACACCACCACGGCATTCGCGCCGGCCCGCTTGGCAAGCGCGAGGCTGACGGCCGGCGTGCGCGCCCACTGCCCTTGGGCGTCACGCGCATCGCTCCAGACCCGGTGCTCGACGGTGCTGGGGCCGACGATCACGGCGGCGACGTCCTTGACGTAGACTGGCCGGCCGTCGCGGGTCGTGATGAGCAGCAGCCCGATGTCGGGAATGCCCGACAGCGTCTGGCCGGCCGCGACGTTGCGCACGGTGCCGGCATCGCGGACCTGGCCGGCCAGGAAGGAACGATTGGCATCCTTCACCTTGGCGACGAGCTGCTGCAGCGTGATCCCGAACAGCGACAGTTTCTCCGGATCAGGCTCGACCCGAACCTGCTGCGGGGCGCCTCCGGAAATGTAGGTCAGTCCGACATTGTCGACCTTCATCAGCTCCGCACGCAGCTTTTCGGCCAGCTCGTGGAGGTCCTTGTCGGTCCAGCGCCCGGCGGCCTCCGGCTTCGGCGACAGCGTCAGCACGGTCACCGCGACATCGTTGATTCCGCGACCGACGATCAGCGGCTCGGAAATACCAATGGGGATCCGATCGAGATTGGCGCGGATCTTCTCGTGCACGCGCAGGATCGCGTCCTCGAACTTGGTGCCGACCAGAAACCGCGCGGTGACCATGACGCGGTCGTCCTCGGTCTGGCTATAGACGTGCTCGACCCCGTCGATCCCCTTGACGATCGACTCCAGCGGCTTGGTGACGAGCTCAACCGCATCCGGTCCGCGCAGCCCGTCCGCATTGACGCGGATGTCGACCATGGGAACGCTGATCTGCGGCTCCTCCTCACGCGGTATCATGACGACCGCGATCAGGCCAACGACGAGCGCCGCAAGCAGAAACAGCGGCGTGAGCGGCGAAGCGATCGTCGCCCTGGTGAGCCGTCCCGACAGTCCGAGATTCACGGCCGCACCAACTGGTCGCCGGCCGAAACGCCGGACAGGATCTCGAGTCCGTCCACGAGTGCCGGCGTCGCCAATTCGCGGCCGCGCTGCACCGGCACGTCGATGGCTCCGCCGTCCTTCTGGAGCCGGACGTAGTCGATACCGAACCGGGTGGTCACGTAGCCTGCCGGAACGACGAGGGCGGTTCTCACGCCGCCGGAGATCCACACCCGCAGCCTGTCACCGACGAAATATTCTCCGAGGCCTTCGACGGTCGCATCCGCAATCACGCGTCCTTCCTCGATCTGGGGATAGACGAGGTCGATGACGCCCGACTTGGCGGCTTCTCCGACGAATTCCGCGCCGTCGATGCGAATCTTGTCGCCCGCCTTGAGGAAACGTGCATGCCGTTCCGGCACGCGAAGCCGCAGCTTGAAATTCTGTTGGGCGACCGTGACGATGGGATCGCCCGCGAGCACGACTGACCCTACGGTGATCAGCCGCTTCAGTACGCGTCCGTCCGCGGGCGCGAGCACCTGGCCCTGGTTGAGTTGCTCGTTGATCACGGCACGCTCGGCGGTCTTGGCCCGCAAGCCGTTGTCGGCCACGTTCAAGGCGGTGCGCTGCTCGTCGAGCTTGACCCGGGGCAGAATGCCGCGCTCGACCAGCCCCTCGGTCCGGGTAAAGTCGAGCTGCGCCTGGTTTGCCTGCGCCTGAAGGGCTTCGATCTGCGCATCGAGCGACTTCATCTGGAGGACCAGCTTTTCGTCGCCGATGGTCGCGATCGCCTGACCGGCGGCAACGCGATCGCCTTCCCTGACCTTGAGCTGAGCCACCGTACCGCCGATTCGTCCGCGCGCCGGCACGACGCTGATGCTTTCGACCGTGGCGAACACGGCCTTCTCATCGGCGATGGATTGCCGCGCGACCACGAAGGTTTCGGCCGCTGCGACCGGTCTTGCAGACAGGCCGATCGCCGCGAAGGCGGCCAGCAGGCTCAGGCATCTTGCCATACATCGCATGGGACAGTTCCGTGTCATTATCAAAAGCATTGCCACGCCGCAGCAAACATTCATCCGCGTCAGGTCCGACGCGTTGATCTCGCTCAAGGCGCTCCCATCCAATCGTTCCTAGGCTTTATCTGGACCTTGCCGATTTCGGCGCACAGAACGCCGCGTAGAGGGTCTTCAGCACCTCGCGCGCCGGTTCGCTCGCGATCGAATAGAAGATCGTCTGCGCCTCACGTCTGGCAGACACCAAACCATCCTTGCGAAGGAGCGCAAGATGCTGGGAGACGGTGGAATCCCGCAAGTTCAGGAATTCGGCGAGCTCGCCGACCGACCGCTCGCCGTCGATCAACTGGCAGATGATCAGCAGGCGATGCCGGTTGGCGAGCGCCTTCAACAATTCGCTCGCCTGATCGGCGGCACGTTCCATCACTTCAGCATCAACTTTCATACTTGCGTATATACGCATGTACGAATATATCGTCAAGAGCTGCATGACGGCCGGAACTGAACCGGCGAGGCAGTCTGATCCAACGGAGGTAGCCATGGCGGAAGTTGTCGTAATCGGAGCCGGCCTGAGCGGAACGCTCATGGCCTATGAACTGCTACCGCAGCTGAGACCGGACGATCGTCTCAGCGTCATCGCACAAGGCGCGGTCTATCATTTCGTCCCATCCAATCCCTGGGTCGCGGTCGGCTGGCGTAAGCGCGAAGAGATCGAGATCGATCTCGCCGATATCATGAAACGAAAGGGCGTGCAGCTTCTGACGCAGGGTGCGAAGCGCGTCCATCCCACCGAGAACCGTGTCGAGCTCGGCGACGGCACCTCGATCAATTACGACTACCTAGTCGTCGCGACCGGGCCTGAGCTGGCGTTCGACGAGATTCCGGGTCTCGGGCCTCAGGGCCATACTCAGTCGATCTGCCACGTCGACCACGCCGCCCGCGCCCGCGAAGCCTTTGAGAAGCTCGCCGCGAACCCTGGGCCGGTGGTGATCGGCGCGGTTCAGGGCGCGTCCTGCTTCGGGCCGGCCTACGAATTCCTCTTCATTCTGGAGACCGAGCTGCGCAGACGGAAACTGCGCGACCGGGTGCCGATGACCTTCGTCACCTCGGAGCCCTATATCGGTCACCTCGGACTGGACGGCGTTGGCGACACCAAGGGCCTTCTCGAAAGTGAATTGCGCGAGAAACATATCAAGTGGATCACAAACGCCCGCGTCGATCGCGTCGACGAGGGCGTCATGTCGGTGGAGGAGTTTGCCGACGACGGAACGTCCCGCAAGGCACACGAACTGCCTTTTGCCTACTCGATGATGCTGCCCGCCTTTCGTGGCGTCGAGGCGGTGCGCGGCATCGAGAAGCTGACCAACCCTCGCGGCTTCGTCGTCGTCGACAAGCATCAGCGCAATCCGACCTTCCCCAACATCTTCGCGGTCGGAGTCTGCGTGGCGATCGCCCCGGTCGGCGCAACCCCGGTGCCGGTCGGCGTACCTAAGACCGGCTTCATGATCGAATCCATGGTGACGGCCACGGCGATGAACATTGGTGCTCTGCTGCGTGGCAGGGAGCCGGCCTCGGTGCCGACCTGGAACGCGATCTGCCTCGCCGACTTTGGCGATTCCGGCGTCGCCTTCCTGGCACAGCCCCAGATTCCCCCGCGCAACGTCAACTGGTCGTCCAAAGGCGAATGGGTGCATTACGCCAAGGTCGCCTTCGAGAAGTATTTCCTCCGCAAGATGCGGCGCGGCGAGAGCGAGCCGTTCTACGAGCGCTTCGTTCTCGACAAGCTGAACATCTCGAAGATCAAGGAGGTCCGAACGGGCACATGAGCACGACATGCCAGATCGTCTGTGGAAGTTGCGGACGCATCAACCGTTTGCCCGTCGAACGCGCGCCTGAGGGCGCGCGCTGCGGCGCCTGCCACCAGCCGATGTTCACCGGTCATCCGATCGAGGTGAACGAAGAAGCCTTCAACCGCCATGTCGCCAACAACGACATTCCGGTGCTGGTCGACGTCTGGGCGCCATGGTGCGGCCCATGCCGCTCCATGGCGCCGATGTTCGAGCGTGCGGCACAGCAACTCGAGCCGAAGGTCCGGCTGTTGAAACTCAATTCGGACAACGCGCCCGCGCTGTCGTCACGCCTCAACATCAGCGGCATCCCGACCCTGCTGCTGATGCGCGGCGGCCGCGAGATCGCCCGCCAGGCCGGAGCGATGGATGCGCGCAGCATCGTCGCCTGGACCGAAGCCAGTCTGACCCGTTCGTAACGAGACCTTACTTGAAAAGGAGCATGCCATGAATGTCGATAGAGCCGTTCTCGCTTTCGCAGGATTCGTCGTCCTGCTCGGACTTGCACTGGGCACCTACGTCAATGCGTATTGGTACCTGCTGACGGCCTTCGCCGGCCTGAACATGTTGCAGGCCTCGTTCACGGGCTTCTGCCCGGCAGCGATCGTGTTCAAGAAGCTGGGGCTGAACAGCGGCTGCGCGTTCTCCTGAACGCGCGGATGCCGATTGTGGTGCGGGGGAATTTGCCATGACCGACGATACCTTCATCGAGGGCCCTCTCTACGAGAAGCGGAAGAAGGTCTATCCACAGTCGGTGCGTGGCCCGTTCCGCCGCATCAAATGGGCGATCCTCTGCGTCACGCTCGGAACCTACTACCTGCTACCGTTCGTACGTTGGAATCGCGGACCCGGCCTGCCCGACCAGGCCGTGCTGATCGATCTGCCGCATCGCCGCTTTTATTTCTTCTTCATCGAGCTGTGGCCGCAGGAGGTCTATTACTTCACGGGTCTTTTGATCATCGCGGCGATGACGTTGTTCCTGATGAACGCGGTCGCCGGCCGGCTGTGGTGCGGCTATTTATGCCCGCAGACTGTGTGGACCGACCTGTTCTACGCGGTCGAACGCTGGGTCGAGGGCGACAGGCGCGAGCGCATGCAGGGCGACAAGCGCTACTGGACGTTCGATCACGTCCGCAAGGTCGCGCTGAAGCACTTTCTCTGGATCATGATCGCCTGGTGGACCGGCGGCGCGTGGGTGCTGTATTTCGCCGACGCCCCGACGCTGGTGAAGGAGCTCGCCACCTTCCAGGCGCCGTTCATCGCCTATCTCTGGATCGGCATCCTGACCGGCACGACGTATCTCTTCGCCGGGCACGCCCGCGAACAGACCTGCATCTACATGTGCCCATGGCCGCGCATCCAGGCGGCACTAACCGACGAGTGGGCGCTCAACGTCACCTATCGTCACGACCGCGGCGAGCCGCGCATGTCGGTGAAGAAGGCGGAAGCCGCCCGCGCCCATGGCGATCTTGCCGGCGACTGTGTCGACTGCCATCAGTGCATCAACGTCTGCCCGACCGGCGTCGATATCCGCCATGGCATCCAGCTCGGCTGCATCCAGTGCGGCCTGTGCATCGATGCCTGCAACACCGTCATGCGCGAGATCGGCCGGCCCACCGGCCTGATCGGCTACGACACCGACATCAACATGCAGCGCCGCCGCGATGGCAAGGCGCCGATCTATCGCGTGATCCGCCCGCGCACGCTGATCTATACTGCCGCCATTGCCGTCGTCGGGACCATCATGCTTTATACCCTTGCGACACGCAGCACGATGAGCATCAATGTCCTGCACGAGCGCAATCCGCTGTTTGTCCAGCTCGCCGATGGTGGGGTACGCAACGACTATACCGTTCGCCTCCTCAACAAAGGCGCAGCGCGATCATTCGCGATCGAGGTCTCGGGTTTGCCGGGCGCGACTGCGCGCATCGCCGGCATCGAACGCCAGCCGGACGGCCGGCTGATCGTCGAGGTCGGACAGGACCAGACCCGCGAGATCAGGATGTCGGTGCAGCTTCCTCCGGCGCAATTGCCGAAGTCGACCGTCAATGTCGAGATCGGGTCGACCGATGTTGCGAGCGGACAGACGGCGACCGCGCGCGACCATTTTGTGCCGGCCGACCGATGATGGACTCAGCGAAAGGACGATGCATCAGATAGGAGCCCATAAGGTCTGGAAATCCATCGCGGCTGGCCTGTGTGGCAACGCCGCTCACAGCGCTGTCATGTTCCTGAAGCGCTGGATGGGCTGGCTTCCGACTTTTCACCCTTATCGGGACCTGCAGCATGGCCTAAGCGACTGGCTTGGCGGCACCGTCCATCCGACAGTGCCCTGGGTCATGTCCTTCGTGAACGGCACCTTGGTGCTCGGCATCCTGTTCCGATCCACCTACCACCTGTTGCCCGGCCACAACGCGGTCGTGAAGGGATTCGTCTTCGGCATAATCGGCTGGATCGCAATGGGACTCCTCTACTTTCCGATCCTGGGGAGAGGACCATTCGCAGCGCGCCTGGAGCTCGGCGTGCTTCCCGCAGCTTTTTCTCTCGCGATGGTGCTGGCTTACAGCGTGTTCATGGGCATTGCCTTTTCCGTGCTGCACTCCGAGCCGGGCCGTTTGTGGTCAACCAGCGGTTAACACTACCGCTCGAATTGAAGGCGCGTCCCAACGGTATTTTCCAATCTTTGCGCTAAGCATGACCACGGACCGCCGGCTCCTGCCGGCGTGAACGGGGACGACGGGACGTGGTCGACATCGCGCACCAGGCTGCGGTCAATCCGGCATCGGCAAAGGATGCAACGGCTGCGCTCGTCCCGCTGACAGCCATCGATCCCGGCCAATGGCGCGCGCTGGCGCAGCGGGCGATCGAGCCGAACGGCTATTATTTGCCCGCCTGGGAGCTCGCCGTCAGCGCAACCGCGCGCGGCCGGATCGGCACTTCGGCCCTGTCCGTCTGCGGCGGCTCCTCGACGCGACTGATCGGGCTGATGCCGGTGGTCTCGCTCTGGCATGCCCTAAAGATCCCCCTGCCCGCTTTGGTGAGCGCGCATCCCTACGGCACGCTGTGCAGCCCGCTGATCGATCGCGATGCATCGGTCGAGGCGGCAACGCGTCTGTTGCGACGGGCGCGCGAAGCCGGCGCGCATGCGCTGATCCTTCGCGATGTCGCGCTCGACGGCGCCGCGATGGTATCGCTCAAGCAAGCGCTCGGCCGTGACCGCCTGACGCCGCGCGTGCTCAGCTCCTACATCCGTGCCAGCCTCGATGCGACACAGGGTGGCGACAGCTTGCTACACGAGGCTCTCGGCGCCAAGAAGCTCAAGGAGCTGCGCCGCCAGCGCCATCGTCTGGCGGAGCACGGCGCGATCAGTTTCGACGTCGCGCGCAAGGTGGATGAGATCAAGCCCGCCCTCGAAACGTTCCTGCAACTCGAAGCCAGCGGCTGGAAGGGCCAGCGCGGCACCGCGCTGATTCAGGACGCGGGCGATGCGACCTTCATCCGCCGCGCCGTCCCGGCGCTCGCGGAGACCGCGCAGTGCGAGATCGTGACGCTCCGCGCCGGCGCGACGCCGGTCGCCGCCGGTATCGTGCTGCGTCACCAGGACCGCGCCTTCTTCTTCAAGCTCGGCATCGATGAGCGCTTCGCGAAACATTCGCCGGGCGTGCAGCTCACGCTCGATCTGACGCGTCACCTCTGCGCCGATCCCGTCATTGCCAGCGCGGATTCCACCGCCAGCGCCGACCATCCCATGATCAACCCGATCTGGCGCGGGCGCTTTGCGATCGGCGATGTGCTGATCCCGCTGCGACGAAACGATCCCGTCGTTGCACTGATTCACGCCGCATTGGTCGCGCGCGGCCTGGCGCGCGAGACGGCGCGTCGCGCCATCCACCTGCTCCGCAAATAGGCCGGCGCTACTCCGCCGCCTGCGCGTTGATCTCCGCCGAGACCTGGCGGATGGCGCGGGCGAGCAGGTTTGGGTCCTGCGCGCCGGAGACGGCGTATTTCTGCGCGAACACGTAGGTCGGCACGCCGGAGATGCCCTTGTCGGCGGCTTCCTGGGCATCGGCCGACACGCGTGCGACGTCCTCGTCGGTGGCGAGGCGCCTGCGCACGTCCTCGGCATCGAGACCGACATCGGCGGCCGCCTGCACCAGCACGTTCACATCGGTGAGATCGCCGCCGTCGCGGAAGTACAGCTCCATCAGGCGCTGCTTCATCTCGGGCGCCTTGCCGATCGCCTCGGCCCACAGGATCAGGCGGTGGCAGTCGGTCGTGTTGGGCTGGCGCGCGACCAGTTCGGGCTTGTAGACGAGCCCCTCTTCGCTGGCGGCCGCGACCACGCGGCCGGCAATGCCCTTATAGGCCTCGACCGAGCCGAACTTGGTGGTGAGATAATCCTCGCGGCTGATGCCCTCGCGCGGCACCCAGGGATTGAGGAAGAACGGGCGGAAGTTGAGCTTCACCGGCACATCGGGCACCAGTGCCAGCGCACTCTCGATCCGGTGCTTGCCGATATAGCACCACGGGCACACCACGTCGGAGACGACATCGATCTGGAGCGGTTTCAGCGTGCTCATGAGCGCCTCCTTCGGGCGGTGCGGTGTTGCCGGAAGATAAGCCGAACGCCGCCCGAGGCAAGGGCACTAGCCCATATTTGCCGCCGTCTGCTTCAGCCACGCCGCGGTGCGCTCGTCGGCCGGAAAGAACGTCTCCAGCGCCAGCTCCGACAGGGTGATATCGACCGGCGTGCCGAACACCATGGTGGCGGAGAAGAAACTGAGTATCCCGCCGTCATGGCGCAGCTTGAAGGGAATCGCGACATTGTCGCTCGAGAGCGGCCCCGCGCGGGCCGGAATGGGATAGCTCTTGAGGTCGTTATAGAGCTTGATCAATTCAGGGTCGGCCGTCGCCTCGCATTGCCGGTGCAACCGCTCGAGCAGATGCGCGCACCATTCCGCGAGATTGACCGTGCGCGGCGCCAGCCCTTCGGGATGAAAGGCGAGCCGCAGCACGTTGAAGGGCTGGCTGAGCAGCCGCTCAGGAACGCCGGCCAGCAGCGGCGCCACCATGCGGTTGGCGGTCACCAGGTTCCAGTGCCGGTCATAGGCCAGCGCCGGATTGGGCTCATGAGCCCTAAGCACGAGGTCGATCGCCTGCCGGGCTGATTTCAAGGCGGGATCCTCCAGCGGACGCTGCGGAAAGGCCGGCGCAAAGCCCGCGGCAACCAGCAGCACGTTGCGTTCGCGCAAGGGCACGTCGAGACGCTCGGCGAGCCGCAGCACCATCTCGCGCGATGGCGCGGCACGGCCGGTCTCGACGAAGCTGAGATGGCGCGCGGAAATCTCCGCCTCGCCCGCGAGATCAAGCTGGCTCATACGTCGGCGTTGCCGCCATTCGCGCAAATGATCGCCGATATGGACCGGCTGGCTGGGTACGGCCTGGGCCGCGGATGCATGTGCGTTCATGGCCGGAAACCTACCACGCGCATTTCACGCCATCCATTACCCGCGAGGTAATCGAATTGGGCTCCCGACCAGCGCATCTTCACGAGCACAGGAGAATGACCATGATCGCGCTGCTGCTCTACCGCACCCTTGCAGACCACTTTCTTCCCTGGGCGATGACGCTCGCGACCCGGATGCTGGCGCGCGGGCTCAACATGCCCGAGCCGCTGGTGCTTTCAACCGGCAACTATGTCGTGGCGCAGGTGACGGCGTTCGAGCACAGCGTCGGCAGGACTCTTTGCCCATTCCGCCTCGCCCGCCTGCTCCGCGCCTGGTGGCGCGGATTGCGCTGAGCTCACCTCAAGATCACTCAAAGCGATCACTCGAAGCCCACCCCAACCATGGAGACCCCTGATGATCGACGCATCCACATTCCTTCGCCGTGCCCTGCTCGCCGACGCCGTCTTCAGTGGCCTCGCCGCACTCGGCCTCACATTCGGCGCTGGTGCGTTCGCGACGCTGTTCAACCTGCCCGAAGCGCTGTTGCGTGAAACCGGCCTGTTCCTGATCGCCTACACCGCGCTGGTCGGTTGGCTCGCCTCACGCACAACGGTGCCAAAGCCACTCGTACTTCTGGTCGTGGCCGGCAACGCCGCCTGGACGGTGGGCAGCATCGCACTGCTGTTCTCGGGGCTGGTATCGCCGAACCTCGCCGGCGAGCTCATGATCGTGGCGCAGGCGATCGCGACCGGCGTATTCGCAGAGCTGCAATATGTGGGCTTGCGGAAGAGCGGGAGTGTCGTGGCTGCGTGAAGCTCTCGGGTCCCGGCTCAGCAGCGCACCGCCGAAGTGGCGCTGTGCTGCGTCCGGGGCGCGAGTGCGACGTGTGGCGCACACGTTCTCCACCTCGTCATTGCGAGCGCGCGCGAATTACGCCTTCGCGCGGCCGACCTTGCCCGCAAAATGCTTGCCGTTCAGCTTTTTCTTTTTCGCCGCGGTGGTTTTCGCGCCCGCCTTCTGGGCTTTACGCTCCGCCCGCGCCTTCACCTTGGCGCGTTCGGCACGCGCTTCGGCGCGCTGCTTCTTGCGCTTGTTTTCGCACGAGGGGCACTTGCACCCGATCGGCTTGAGATAGGCTTTGAAATAGTCGGTGCCGTAATCGTAATTGATCTCGTCGCCCGGCTCGATGTTCTTGATGGCGCGGATGAACACCTTGCGCTCGCGCGGGCGCACGTCGGATTCGGCGTTGGGCCGGCAGGAATGGTTGATGTATCGGGCAAGGTTCTTGCGCACCGAGCCGTCGATGGTCCAGCGGCCATTGAGCTCGAACAGGTATTTGTTCTCGATCTCGTCCTGCTCAGGAATGCGGCAGTCCAGGATCGGTCCGAAATAACGGATGATCCTTGTGCCCTTCTTGATCGGCATGGTGGCGAAGAGGCCAAGTCCGGTCTTGGAACGACCGACGCGATAGGCTTTGCGGGGAGCGATGGCTGGCATGATCAGGTGTAAAGAGGACGCGGACCAGGCTGCTTGAGCCCGAGCGAAGCCGCTCTTCTAGAACGATTCCGCGGCGCTGTCAGGCCTATCCCCGTAACGTTTGACGCTTGCCCACAGTGAAGAACGTGCAGGGCCGTGAGTTCCGCGGCATCGAACGTTCGTCCAATCATGTGCTCGGCAGTTTCCCCGCGACCGTCGACTTCAGGATTGCTTCCAGAAGCTGTTCGGCCGTCGTGCCGGCAGGCAGCCGCTCCAGAATATCCTCGAGCCGCCCGTCGAGCAGCAGCATGGTGAAGCCGTGCACCATCGACCAGGCCCGTGCGATCGCGGCCCCCTGCTCGATGGTGAGCGCGTCGCGGCTGATCGGCTCCTGCCGCATCGCGCCGATGGCATTGGCAAGTCCGGCAAAGGAGGATTCCGCGGCCTCGTGCAGCGAAGGCCTCGAATAGTCGAGCCGCTCGGTGCGGAACATCAGACCGTACATGCCGGGATGGGCCTGGGCATAGGCGACATAGGCTTTGGGCCGCGCCAGTGCCCGCTCCAGCGGCGAGGTGGCCGTGTTGCAGGCCGAGGCCATCGCGGCGTTGAACTGGCGGAAGCCGATCGCGGCAAGCTCGCTGACGAGCCCGGTGAGATCGCCGAAATGATGGGTCGGCGCGGCATGCGAGACGCCCGCCTCGCGCGCCACAGCGCGCAGCGTCAGGCCGGCGAGCCCGTCGCGCTCCAGCACCCGTTCGGCCGCCTGAAGCAGCGCCTCGCGCAAGGCGCCATGATGATACGGCGTCTCGGTCTTCGCAGCTGCCGGGCGGCGCGCCGCACGCGATGCCGGCGATGTCTTCTTCGCGTGGCGCGAACTTCGCGCCGTTTCGCTCTTGGTGTCGGTGCTTATGTTGCCCTTGGCCATCTGCAAGCTATATGACGCAATATTGACAGTGTAAAGATTTCACTTGACGAAAGTCGCGCGCGGCTCTATGCAATCTTTACGATGTAAAGATAGGGAGGGCTACGCCGTGCAGCAGGACGCTATCGTCGAGCGCCGCAACAATATCGCACCGATTCCGTTCGAGGCGGACGCGCCTTTCCTCAAGATCGTCGGCGAATTGCCGCGCGAGCTGAACGGCACGCTGTATCGCAACGGCCCCAATCCGCAGTTCGCCTCCCCCGGCGCGCACTGGTTCGTCGGCGACGGCATGCTGCACGCCTTTCATCTCGAAGCGGGGCGCGCCTCCTACCGCAATCGCTGGGTCCGCACCCCGAAATGGCTCGCCGAGCACGATGCCGGCCGCGCCCTGTTCGGCGGCTTCGGCCGCAAGCTGCCGGATGCGCCCACGAACCTGACCGATGGCGGCGTCGCCAACACCAACATCATCTTCCATGCCGGCAAGCTGCTCGCGCTCGAGGAAGGACATCTGCCGACCGAGATCGAGCCCGGCACGCTGGCGACGCGCGGCTATTGCAACTATCAGAGCCGCATCGCCGGCCCCTTCACCGCGCATCCGAAAGTCGACCCCGTTACGGGCGAGCTGGTGTTCTTTGGCTATAACGCCAGCGGCCCGCTGACACCCGCCCTGTCCTACGGATCGATCGATGCGGGCGGCAAGGTGACGTGCTTCGAGCGCTTCGAGACGCCCTATGCCAGCATGGTGCACGACTTCATCGTCACGCAAAATCACGTGCTGTTTCCGATCCTGCCCCTCACCGGCAGCATGGAGCGCGCGATGAGCGGCAAGCCGCCTTATGCCTGGGAGCCGGACAAAGGCGCCTATGTCGGCGTGATGAAGCGGAGCGGCACGGCGAAGGACATCGTCTGGTTCCGCGGTGAAGCCTGCTACGTCTTCCACATCATGAATGCGTGGGAGGATGGCGGCCGCATCGTCGCCGACGTCATGCAGTTCGAGCAGGCGCCGCTGTTTCCGCATCCCGACGGAAGGCCGACGGATCCGGAGAAATCGCGCGCCCGTCATTGCCGCTGGAGCTTCGACCTCGCAGGCGATACCGACCGCTTCCAGCAGGCTTATCTCGACGATCTCACCGGCGAATTCCCGCGCATCGACGATCGTCGCGCCGGCCTGAAGAGCCATCACGGCTGGTACGCCTGCGCCAATCCGCGTCTGCCGATGTTCGGCGCGTTGTCAGGCATCGTCCATGTCGACGGCACCGGCAAGCGCCTCGGCCAGTATCTGCTTCCGGCGGGCGACACCATTTCCGAGCCTGTGTTCGTCGAGCGATCGAAGGATGCGGCCGAAGGCGACGGCTGGCTGCTGGCGGTGGTCTGGCGCGCGCGGGAGAACCGCAGCGATCTTGCCATATTCAACGCCACCGACATCGAGGCCGGCCCTGCCGCGCTGGTGCAGCTCGGCCATCGTGTGCCCGACGGCTTCCACGGCAATTGGGTCGGCGCGCAATAGCTCCCTTTCCCACTCCGTCGCGAACGTCATCAGGGAGACTTCGCATGCACGTCCCCAACATCACGGCGAACTACCTCGCCATCCTCGCGCTGATCTACGCCGCGCTCGCGTTGCAGGTCGTCCGGCTGCGACGAAGCAGCCAGGCGCCCTTCAGCGACGGCGGCAACGAAAACCTGCGCAGCGCGATCCGGGCCCATGGCAACTTCATGGAATACGTCCCGATCATCGCGCTGATGGTGGCGCTTCTGGAGATGTCGGGCGCATCGCCCTTGCGCATTCACCTGCTGATGGGGGCGCTCGTGCTGTCGCGGCTGCTGCATCCGCTCGGCATGTATGCAACGCCGGGCTCGCTCCGATTCACGATCTGCCGCGTCGGCGGCATCATCCTGACCATCGGCCTTCTGATCGCCTGCGCGCTGACCATCCTGTCGCGCCTGCCCTGGGCCGCCATGGCCAACGAAATATCGGATCAAGCTGTTGCAACAATTGAATTTTTACAGGTCATTCACGTCATTTTGACACTGTAAAGATTTTGCTTGACCGAACGTCGACCCTGAACTATCAATCTTGACATCGTAAAGATTGATGCGATCGAGGCGACCATGACGATCTTCCTGATCCTTGCCCCCTACGGCGTCTACACGGTCCTGATGTTCATGACCTCGCCCATGGTCGCGGTGTTCGCGGGCTCGGCGATCTGTCTCGCCACGATCGCGATCGATGTCGCACGCGGCCGCTCGGTGAAGATCCTGGCCGCGGGCTCGGCGATCCTGTTCGCGGGCATCGGCCTCTTCCTCGCGTTGCACCCCACGCTCAGCACGCTCGGTGTCAAGCTCTCGGTCGATATCGGCATCTTCGTGATCTCGCTCGGCTCGATGCTCGCGCGCCGGCCCTTCACGCTGCAATACGCGATCGAGTCCGTTCCGGCCGAGACTGCGGCAATGCCCGGCTTCCTCACCGCCAATTACATCATCACCGGCGCATGGACCATTGCCGCCTTGCTGATGATGGCCGCCAACATCGTGCTGCTCTATTTCCCCGGCCTGCCGGTCTGGTCGGGCATTGCAGTCGCCTTTGCCGCCCGCAACAGCGCGATCTATTTCACCAAATGGTATCCCGAATATCGCCAGATCAAGTATGGTGCGCCTGCCGGCGCGCTGCCCGAAGCCCAGTGAGACAGGACCGATCATGAAGGACGTATTCGCCCGCCTTGCCTCCGACTTCCTCTCGGCCATCGTCTTTCTGGTGATCTATCTGGTGACCGACAACGTCATCCTGGCGACGTCGGTGGCGATTGCGGGTGCGATCGCTCAGGTGATCTATGCCCGCGTCAAGGGTCGCGAGCTCGGTTACATGACCTATGCGAGCGTCGCGCTCGTGGTCGTGCTCGGCACCGTGACGCTGCTGACCAACGATCCCCGCTTCATGCTGGCCAAGCCTGCGATCGCGCATTTCGCGATCGGCGTGATCATGCTGAAGCGCGGCTGGATGCTGCGTTACATGCCGCCGGTCGTGGTCGAGACCGTACCGGACTATATCACCGCTGCGGGCTATGCCTGGGCCGCGTTGATGTTCGTGCTCGGCGCCGGCACGATCGCGGTCGCCGCCACTGGCGATCTGAAGCTGTGGGCGTTCTACATCTCGGTGGTCGCAGGCGGCGCCAAGGCCCTCGCCTTTGCCGTGCAGTACGTCGTGTTCAGGCTCGTCGTCATCAGCCGCCGGCGCGCCGCCGCCCGCGCCTGATTGCCGCCCAGGGGGAGCGTCGAAGCGACGTTAGGCAGCGGCTTCAAGTTGCGCTATAGGCTCGGCCCAGGACTGGCCGCGGATCGTCGCGGCCCGCCAAAGTTTGTTCGGGAGACGGGAATGGCCGTGGACGGCAACTGGAATCTGACCATGACGACGCCGATGGGCGAGCGCAACTCGACGCTGAGCCTGAAGGCCGCGGGCGGCACGCTCACGGGTACGCAGGGCGTGGAAGGTAATACCGCCGAGATTTTTGACGGCACCGTCAATGGTGACAACGTTTCCTGGAAAGTCTCGATCGACAAACCGATGCCGCTGACGGTCGAATTCACCGGCACTGTCGCGGGCGACAGCATCAGCGGCGAGATGGGTATCGGCCCGATGGGCAGCTTCCCGTTCACCGGCGCGCGGGCTTAAGGCTACTCTCGTGTCCCGGACGCGGTGCAGCGTGTAACGCTGCCCCGCAGAGCCGGGACCCATGCGGCAACAATGGACCCCGGATCAGCAGCACAGCATTTTTATGCGGCGCTGCGTCCGGGGAACGAAACCTCAGCCCAGGTTCAATTCCTTGAAGAAGTCGTTGCCCTTGTCGTCGATGATGATGAAGGCGGGGAAGTCGACGACTTCGATGCGCCAGATCGCTTCCATGCCGAGCTCGGGATATTCGAGCACCTCGACCTTCTTGATGCAGTGCTCGGCAAGGTTCGCCGCCGCACCGCCGATCGAGCCCAGATAGAAGCCGCCGTATTTCTTGCAGGCTTCGCGCACGGCCGGCGCGCGGTTGCCCTTCGCGACCATCACCATCGAGCCGCCCGCGGCCTGGAACTGGTCGACGAAGGAATCCATGCGGCCCGCCGTGGTCGGACCGAACGCGCCGGAGGCATAGCCCTCGGGCGTCTTGGCGGGGCCGGCATAGTAGACCGGGTGGTTCTTGAAATAATCAGGCAGCGGCTCGCCCTTCTCCAGCCGCTCACGCAACTTGGCGTGCGCGCTATCGCGCGCGACGATCATGGTGCCGGTCATCGAGACCCGGGTCTTGATCGGATACTTCGAGAACGTCGCCAGGATGTCCTTCATCGGCTGGTTGAGGTCGATCTTGACGACCTCGCCGCCGAGCGACTCTTCGACCTGCGGCAGGTATTGCGCGGGGTTGTGCTCAAGCTCTTCGAGATAGACACCGTCCTTGGTGATCTTGCCGAGCACCTGGCGATCAGCCGAGCAGGACACGCCAAGTCCGATCGGCAGCGAAGCACCGTGGCGCGGCATGCGGATCACGCGGACGTCGTGGCAGAAGTATTTTCCGCCGAACTGCGCGCCGACGCCGAGCGACTGCGTCATCTTGTGGATTTCCTTCTCCATCTCGACGTCGCGGAAGGCGTTGCCGTCGGGCGAGCCGTGGGTCGGCAGCGCATCGAGATAGCGGGCCGAGGCCAGCTTCACCGTCTTCATGCAGAGCTCGGCCGAGGTGCCGCCGATGACGATGGCGAGGTGGTAAGGCGGGCACGCCGCGGTGCCGAGGGTGAGGATCTTCTCCTTCAGGAAGGCGAGCAGCCGGTCCTTGGTCAACACCGAGGGCGTGGCCTGAAACAGAAAGCTCTTGTTGGCGGAGCCGCCGCCCTTCGCCATGAACATGAACTTGTAGGCGTCATCGCCCTCGGCATAGATCTCGCACTGCGCCGGCATGTTGTTGGCGGTGTTCTTTTCCTCGTACATCGAGAGCGGTGCGACCTGGGAATAGCGCAGATTGCGGCGCAGATACGCATCGCGCGCGCCTTCCGACAGCGCCGCCTCGTCCTCACCGTCGGTGATGACGTTGCAGCCCTTCTTGCCCATGATGATCGCGGTGCCGGTGTCCTGGCACATCGGCAGCACGCCGCCGGCGGCGATGTTGGCATTCTTCAGAAAGTCCAGCGCGACGAACTTGTCGTTCGGGCTCGCCTCCCCGTCCTCCAGGATGGCGCGGAGCTGCTTCAGGTGCCCCGGGCGCAGATAGTGGTTGATGTCGCCAAAAGCCGCCTCCGAGAGCGCCCGCAGCGCCTCGCGCGACACCACCAGCATGTCCTTGCCCAGGACTTTCTCGACCCTGACACCCTCGGACGAAATCTTCTTGTAGGGCGTTTCATCCTTGCCCAGCGGGAACAGGGGGGTGTGCTTGTAGGGCGGAACGGGCTTGGAGGCGTCGGGAAAGGCAGTGGGAGCGTTCATGGAGCATATCTCGGGGTTTTGGAGCCCTGGCGCAGGCCCCTGGCGTAGAAGCGTTCTAAGCCTTTTTGCCGCAAAGGGAAGGCGTTCCGGCGCGGCCGGGGCATCCCGATTCGGTGCCATGACGGGCATTTTTGCCGCCTGCCTTCGATAGCTGTAGTTGTGCCCGGCCGAGCCCCGGTTGCACCCCTTGCGCTTCGCGCGCGGCGACGGTTGAATGCGCGCCCTCAAGGGGCTTTCATCATGATTTCCAGACTGCACGTCCGCGGCGCGATTGTGGTCGCCGCCGCAATCATCGGCCTTGTGACTCTGCCTGCGCCGGCCTGCGCCGACCAGTGCGACGACATTGCAAAACAGCTCGCCGGCGGCATCGACGGGCTGAAGGTCAACTTCAAGGCCGCCAACATCATCTACCTCACTCACCCGGCGGCGAAGGAGCTGTCGCTCGGCTGCCGCGCGCAGGGACAGGCCTATTCCAACGAGCTCTATGCCAAGGGCGACCGCAAGCCGACGCCGCAGTTCTATGATCTGGTGTCGTCCGCGGCCGCGATCATCTTCACGGTGACGAAGGACGACACCACGACCGGCGCGACGCGCTGCCTGAAGCGCATGGGCCTGTTGCGCGGCGACAAGGTCACGATGCGCTACAAGCGCCTCAACATGGAATGCACCCGCACCAAGACGGAAGCCGCGATCGCGATCACGCGGCCAAAGGATGAGTAGGCGCGAAGCTCTCGCGACAGGCGCGGTGTGCGAGAGGCGGCACACTACCAACCACATACTCCGTCATTGCGAGCACAGCGAAGCAATCCAGGGTCTTTCCAAGGAGGGATTCTGGATTGCTTCGCTGCGCTTGCAATGACGAGGAAAGCGAACACATCCCTCGCATTTTAACGATTGCCTTGAAGGAAATTTGGTTTCCTCCGGCGCAGGCTCGATCCTCTCCATCTGTGAGGATTTGTGGATGAGCGTTTCCAACGTTTCGACGGTTGCTCCGCCGCCGATCGCGATCGTGGTTCCGAACTACGACACGACCAAGCAGCCGGACGACCAGACCAAGACCCAAGATAACGACCCGACCCATCAGCCGACGCCGCCTGCGCCGCTGCCGCCGGGCCAGGGCACGCGGATCGATCAGCTCGCCTGATCGCGCCTGCCTGGGATGAATTGCCCGGTCGTGACGACCGGGCCTTTTGCGCGTCCGGATTTGCCGAACAGCGCGGCCAAACACGCACCGAACGCCCCAGGGAACCGCGTGTGATCACACGCCTCCTGTTACATCACGGGATTGCCACCGCCGCGTAGGCGTGCCGCCATTCACGTGCGTCAAGCGGTGCATCGGCCCCTCGGTCTGGCTGATCCGCGCCCTCAAAGTGTGATCCGGCTCATCAAATTTCCTCATCCGGCGTGCTCATCTGCGGGGCCGAACAAGCCCATCCACGCGTTTATGGGACGAGCCGATGGAACTGAGTGAAGAGCTGCTCTCGCTGGTGGGAGACATCTACGATCCTGCGCTCGACGATTCCCTGTGGACGTCGACACTTGGCAGCATCGTCGACCTCGCAGGCGGCCAGAGCGGTGGTCTGGTCCGGATCGGGGCCGCCGGCGAGGCCGTGATCTCGCATGCCGTCGGCGTCGATCCCTCCTATGTTCGATCCTATATCGAAACCTACGAGCCGTTCGATCCGTCACGCGGCGTGCTCCACGCGCCGGTCGGTCAGATCCAGACGATCGGAGACTGGATCGACGTCGACGAATTCCGCACCACCATGTTCTACAACGAATGGACGCGGCCGCAGGGTCTCGAGGACGCCGCCAATATCCTGCTCGATAAGTCGGCTGCGGGATTATCCCGCCTCTCGATCATGAAGGCGGGCGGCCTGGTCGATCGCAGGATGTATGGGGTGATCTCCTACATCACGCCGCACATGCAGCGGGCCATGCGTGTCAGGCAGAAACTGCAGCAGCAGAACGCATTGGAGACGACGTCTGCCCACACGCTCGACGCGCTGCGAGCCGCCGTCCTGCTGCTTGATGCGAACGGCCATATCACCCACTCCAATGCGAGCGCGCAGGAGATTTTGGACGAGGCCGACGTCCTCCGCTCGGTCCATGGCCGGCTCATGACGTCCGACCCGAATGTGGATCGCATGCTGCGGCAGGCATTGGTGGATACGGCGCTCGGCGAGCGGTCGACGATGGGCATCTCGCTGCATCTGGCGGCCCACGACGGCTCGCATTACGTGGGCCATCTGGTGCCGCTGACAGCCGGGCGCCGGCAAATGTTCGGGGTCGGCTATGAGGCCTGCGCCGTCCTGTTCGTCAGCAAGGCAGCGCTTGATACGATGGTCGCTCCGGATCTCATCCGGAAGCTGTTCAAATTGACGCCGGCGGAACTGCGCGTCTTCCTCTCCATTGTCGAGGTCGGCGGCGTTCCTGACGTCGCCAGAAGCATGGGCGTCGCCGAGACGACGATCAAGACCCACCTCACCAGGATCTTCACAAAGACCGGAACCAGGCGACAGGCGGATCTGGTGCGGCTCGTGGCGGCCTTCACGCCTCCCATCAAGATCTGACGCGCACCCTCGCACCGGCCGCATACTGGCCCGAAGCATGCTATCTATGCGTCGCTGCGCAAGGGAAGCACATCTAACATGATCGCACGCCTGCTGCTGCAGAACACGATCCTCACCGCCGCAATGGGCGTGCTGCTGTTCGCGGCCGCCGGCACGTTGCATTGGGCCGGCGCCTGGGTGTTCCTTGTCACCTTTATCCTGCTCGGCCCGCTCTGCGGCTGGTGGCTCTACCGGATCGATCCGGCGCTTCTGGCCGAACGTCTGCGGCCCGTTCTTCAGAAAGACCAGCCCGCCGCCGACAAGGTCTTCATGATTGCGTTCATCGTGGCGATGCTGGGCTGGCTCGTCGCGATGGGGCTCGACCGGCGCCATCTTGCCTCCAGCATGGACGTCGCCTGGCAGGTCCTCGGCTTCGTGCTGTTGCTCGCCTCGACGCTGTTCACATTGTGGGTCTTCCGCGAGAATTCGTTCGCCGCACCCGTGGTGAAGCTGCAGGCCGAGCGCGCGCAGCGCGTGATCTCGACCGGACCTTACGCCTATGTCCGCCATCCCATGTACAGCGGCATGATCCTGTTCTTTGCCGGCGTGCCGCTGATCCTTGGCTCTTGGTGGGGATTGGCGATCGCACCGCTCTTCCTCGTTCTGCTCGCGGTCCGCATCCGCATCGAGGAGCGCACGCTGACTGCAGGTCTGTCAGGCTATGCCGATTATGCGGCGCGGGTGCGCTATCGCCTGCTGCCCGGACTGTGGTGAAAACGCACCGGAAAAGCGTTGCCCCTCCTCCGATCGACTGACGCCGCGGGAGCCGTGCCTCGCTAGAGAAGGCCCGCACCTGCACGCTAGTCCGGTCCGGATGCACGAGGCGAGAGGCGACGATGTTCTGCAAGCCCCCATGCCCCGACGAGCATGATTTCTCGTCCGTTCACGATCGCTCGGATGATCGATCCGGCTCGGCACGCGTGCAGCCGGTCGGAAGCCATGACCTCTTTGGGCGATCGATCGCGCCAGAAGACGCCGGTCCGGAGCGGAGGCTGCCGCCAGCTTCCGCTCCGACCGGTTAATCATCCAGCTCGCGATAGTGCCGGAAAATGCCCTGCTCGTTGAAGGCAATGCGGCGCTCGCTTGCAAGATAGGCCTTGATGTTCGGCCGCGCCGCGACCCGGCCGTGCAGATCAACGAGGCCGCGGATATTCTTCTCGAATGCCTTCATGCGCTTCGGGAAAGCATAGCGCAGCCCATCGACGATCTGGAACAGCGAGAGATCGACGTAAGTCAGCCGGCGGCCGGTGACATAGGCGCCGCCATTGCCGTCGAGAAGCCGCTCGAAATAGCCGAGATATTTCGGCACGCGCTCGTCCCAGAATTCGGCGGTGCGCTTCTTCGCCGGCGGCTTCTGGTCTTCGTAGTACAGCGAAGGCCCGAGTGGATGATGGGTGTCGTGGATCTCGACCACGAAATCGGTGATGGTCAGTTGAAGCTGGTGCACCCAGAGCTTTCCGGCTTCCGTCTTTGGCGCAAGTCCGTGACGGGCGCCAAGATAGAACAGGATGTTGGCGGTCTGGCCGATCACGAGTTTTCCCGCTTTGAGGAACGGCGGCGCGAAGGGCGGTGTGCCCTTGTGGGCGTCCATCATCCTCATCATCGCAGCCGAGCCACGGGGGGCGCGCGCGACGTCGACATAAGCCGCCCCCGCCTCCTCCAGCGCCAGCCGTACATATTCGCCGCGGCCCTGGATCTCGGGCCAGTAGTAGAGCTCGTATTTCATGGGAGGAGTCCGTGAGCGTGGAAGCGACGGACCCAATGTAGCACGCGGCCGAAGGTTCCGTCAGGACGAGACGGAAGCCGCCTTGCCGACACCCCATCACGCCGGTCGCCCGAAAAGCCGTGTCGATTAATTGCTTCCCGAGATCGTGGCGCCGGGCGAGCATGCCAATAGAGGCCGATCCTCAAGCGATTGGTCAGGGGAGGACGCGGGGTCTGTGGCGGAACCGTTCAGGGCGGTCTCCGCGATCACATCGGGGCTGCCGCCGGGCGCGGCGCGAGGGGAGATCGTCATGCGCAGGAACACCGTCCGCCCAATCGCAGCAATTGCCGGCTATGCGGCGCTTTGCTGCCTTGCCATCAGTCCAGGCTGCGCCTCGGCCGCGGAATTGCTCAAAGCCCGGCTTGCGCAAAACCTCGGACCGATCTCGGGCATTGCCATCGTCGCCAAATCGAAAGGGATTTTCGAGAAGCACGGACTGGACATCACGGTCTCGAACTTCACATCCGGCAAGCAATGCCTGGACACCGTGGTCGGGGGCGGCGCCGACATCGCGACGACGGCGGAGGCGCCGGTCACCGCTTCAGCGATGGCTGGCCAGCCCATCGCCTTCGTCGCCGGCATGGAATATTCCGACCTCAAGACGGTCGTCGCGGCCAAGGCCGGCATCAAGGCCAAGGCCGATCTTCGCGGCAAGCGAATCGGATTCACCGCCGGCACCGGCAGCGAGGTCTACACGGCGACCTTGCTGACGTCGGCTGGATTGACGGCCATGGATGTCACCCTCGTCAACCTGCGGCCGCAGGAGATGCTGCCGGCACTTGCAGCAGGAAGCATCGACGCGATCGACACCTGGGAGCCCCACATCGCCAACGCGAAGAAGGCCCTGGGCGAAGCCGTCGCCGAGCTCGATACTTCAGGCACCTACTCCGAGACGTTCAACATCGTGGTCATGAGGTCCTATCTGGACGCCAACCCCGCGCTGGTCGAGAAGTTCATCGCCGCACTGATCGATGCCGAGGTCTGGATGAAGGCACATCCGGACGACGCGATCACGGTGGTGGCGGAGGCGGTCGACATGAAGCGGGACGAACTCGCGCCCATCTGGACCGACTATGTCTACCATGTACGTCTCGATGATCGGCTGATCGAGATCCTCAAGACCCACTCCGCATGGCGCCTTGAGAGCGGCAATCATCCTCCGGGAGCTGTGATGCCCGACTTCAGCAAGGTCGTGGTCACCGAGCCGCTGAAGAAGGTCGCCCCCGAACGCGTCACCCTGTCGTGGAAATAGGCACCCGCACAACCATGCAGGACGGCACATCAGAAGAGATTGCTCCGCGCACTGACCGTCGCAATCGGCGGCGCGATCCAGCCCGTCTTCGCCGCCTCAACATTCTGGTCGGGGCGCTGTCGCTTCCGTTGTTCGTCGGCCTCTGGGAACTGGTCTCCCGTTCCGGGGCCGTCAACATGGTGCTGTTTCCGCCGCCGACGGTGGTTGCTGCGGCTGTCCTTGAGTGGATACGCAGCGGGCAGTTCCTTGGTGATCTCTCGGCCAGCCTCTTCCGCGTCACCACCGGGTTTATCGTGGGAGGTACGCTCGGCATCCTGCTTGGTATCCTCACCGGCCAATTCCCGGTTGTTTCAAGCCTGCTGTCGCCGCTCTTTCATATCCTGCGGCCAATTCCGCCGATCGCTTTCGTGCCGATCGTCATCCTCTGGTTCGGCCTGTCGGAGGCGGGCAAACTGTTCCTCGTCGTATGGGGCGTGTTCTTCACGGTGTGGCTCTCGACCCATATCGGCGTGCAGAAGGTGGACCGCGGCCTGATCCGTGCGGCGTTGATGCTCGGCACGCCGCGGCGGCAGATGCTTCAGGAGATCGTGCTGCTGGGCGCGCTGCCCTACATCGTGGTCGGCTTGCGCACCGCCGTCAGCATCTCCTTTTACACGCTCGTCGCGGCCGAGCTTGCAGGCGCGTTCGCCGGCATCGTCTACCGGATCGAGATTGCGCAGCAGAATTTGCAGACCGGCCAGGTCATGGGCGGGCTCGCCGCGCTCGGGGTGATTTCGTTCGTTGCCGACCGGCTGTTTGCGCTTGTTGCGGAACGTACTGTCTGGTGGCGTTGATGTCGGGACCCCGGTCGATCATGAAACTGGCTCTGGCAAATCCGCCAGCCTCCGCCGAGGCGGCGCCGAAACAACCGGCCATTCAGGTCTCGAACCTCAGCATCGTATTCGACACCAAGCGCGGGCAGACCATCGCGGTGGATCGCGTGTCCTTTGACGTGGCAGCAGGCGAGTTCGTCTGCATCGTCGGCCCCTCCGGCTGCGGCAAGTCGACGGTGCTCAACACGATCGCCGGACTGGAAGTGCCGTTCGAAGGCGACATCCTGGTGGAAGGCGCGCGTGTCGAGCGTCCGCGTCCCGACGTCGGCATGGTGTTTCAGCAGCCGCATCTCTTCCCCTGGAAGTCCGTCCGCAGGAACATCGCGCACGGCCCCAGGATGCTTGGGAAGTCCGCCAAGGAGGCGAATGCCATCGCCGACGATCTGATCGCGATGATCGGCCTCAAGCGCTTTGCCGACGCCTATCCGAACACGCTGTCCGGCGGCATGCAGCAGCGCGTGGCGATCGCGCGGGCGCTGGCCAATCGACCCCGGGTGCTGCTGATGGACGAGCCGTTCGGGGCCCTCGACGCGCAGACCCGGGCGGTGATGCAGGACAATCTGCTGGAGCTGCGCGACCGGATCAAGGCGACGATCGTGTTCGTCACCCATGACATCGATGAAGCCATCGTGCTGGCCGACCGCGTTCTCATCATGAGCGCAGGACCCGGCCGCATCCTGCGCGAGGTCGCGGTCAAGCTGCCGCGCCCGCGCTCGAGCTCCATCATGGTCGAACCATCCTATCTTTCCCTCAAGAAGGATTGTCTCGACGTCATCCGCGCCGAAGGGTTGCGGGCGTTCAACCAGTCGGACGCGAGCTGATCGCGCCAATCAAGGGAGGGGCCGCAGCGCGCTGGCATGGTTCTTGAATAATAGATGCCGGGTCTCACAGCGGAGCCGGCCATGCACAGGGCGAACAGCGCGATAGCGGCGGGTGTGATGCTGGCTGAGTCGGACGACCTCGTCAGGCCGCTGCCTGGCTTGCTCGACGGCCTCGATCGGGCCGATCGCAATCGCCTGCGTGCGATCGGACGCGAGAAGGTGCTGGAACCAGGCCAACTGGTCTGGTCCCAGGGCGATGCACAGGCCGGGATCTATTTGATCAGCGAGGGACGCATCCGCAGCTATTATGCGGCGCCGTCGGGGCGCGAGGTCACCCTCGCCTACTGGTTTCCCGGCAACTTCGTCGGCGGTCCCGACATCTTCGGAACGGGCCCGCACATGTGGACATCGGTTGCGGCCGAACGCAGCCGGCTGACCTTCATGCCCGGACCGGCGCTGCGGCGGCTTGCGCTGGAATCGCCGGCGATCGCCGTCGCCTTGCTGGACGCGCTGGCGTTCAAGGCGCGCTGCTATTCGGCGATGGCCCAGATGCTCGGGACGCGCTCGGTGACCGAGCGGCTGCATAGCCTGCTGATCTTCCTGTCGCATGTCTACGGCGTGAAGCGCGACAACGAGATCGTCGTCGGCATGCCGTTTACCCATGGCGATCTCGCCAATCTCATCGGGTCCACCCGCCAATGGGTGACCGTGCAGCTCGCGCGGCTCCAGGAGGAAGGTGTGATCAGGTACGACCGATCCGTGATCTCGATCCTGGATCTTTCGACGCTCGGGCAGGAGATGGAATGATCTCCGCCCTTCAGGCGCTGCGCTTCAATTCGAACGCCGCATCAGCTGCACCGGCCTCGAACCGCCGCGCCAGTCCGATCAGCACGCGATCGTGCCAGGCCGGCGCCAGCAGGGTTACGCCCATGGGCATGCCATCAGGCAAATTTGCGTTCGGAACCGCCACGCCGCAGAGATCGAGCAGATTGGCAAAGTACGAGTAGTAGCCGAGGCGATTGTTCAGGGTGATCGGATCGCGCTGCATCTCCTCCAGCGTGAACGGCCGCGGTGCGGTCGGGACCACCAGCGCATCGATCCCCGCAAAGATCGCCTCGACGTTGCGGCGAAGCCGGTGCAATCGGTGAATGGCACCGAACGTGTCGATCGCCGAATAGCCCGCGGCTGAGCCCAACACCGTCCTGGTGACATCGAGCAGAGAGCCTGACTCGATGTCCATCAGCGAAGCGATGGCCGAGTGCCGCTCCGCCACCCAGGGTCCGCTGAACATCAACTCCCCGGCCTGGCGGAACGGGGCGAAGTCCACCTCAACAGCCGTTCCTCCGAGCTGCGCGAAACGCTCGCAGGCCCGCTCATAGAGCTCGCCGCATTCCGGCATGCCGAAGCATTCGAGATCGGCTGGCGCAATGCGGCCGAAGCGGAACGATTGCATCGCTCCGCTGGCGAACGAGGAGGCCCTGGGCGGGCGGCTGTAGGGATCCTCGAAATCGAACCCTTCGATAATGTCGAGGATCGCCTCGCCATCGCTGACGCTGTTGCAGAACACCGAAACGCAATCGATCGTCGGGCAATTCGGCACCAGCCCGCGTGACGACACCAGCCCGATGGTCGGCTTGATTCCGACGATGTTGTTGAAGCCGGCCGGAATGCGGCCGGACCCGCCGGTGTCGGTGCCGAGCGCGAACACGACGTGCCCGGCCGCCACGGCGACCGCCGATCCTGAACTCGAGCCGCCCGAAACATAGCGCGCATCGGCGACCGAGGCGCAGGGGCCGTAGGGCGAACGCGCGCCGGACAGGCCTGTGGCGAACTGATCGAGGTTGGTCTTTCCGAGGCAAATTGCGCCGGCCGCGGTGAGGCGCTCGACGCTGTGCGCAGACTGCCAGGGCGTGTAACTGAACGCCGGGCATGCCGCAGTGGTCGGCATGCCCTCGACATCGATATTGTCCTTCACTCCAAAGGGAATGCCGAGCAGCGGAAGATGTTCGCCCGTCCGCGCCCGCGCCACGAGCTTGCGGCATATTTCGAGTGCCTCCTCCCGCGGGCGCAGATGGATCCAGCAATTGCGGTCGCGCTCGGCCTCGATCCGGTCATACGCGGCTTCGATCGCCTCCAGCGGCCGGGACGAATTCCTGGCGGCGTTGTCGTGATTTGTCCTGGAGCGCGCGACAGACTGGCTCACCGAATATCTCCTTCTACAGCCGGATGGCGCGAAATTGCGGGAGCGCGGCGTGGGCAACAAGCAATTAAGTGCTTCCCGCAAAATGGTCGGCCGTATCGGGACATCAGCGGCTCAAAGAAAAAGGGCGCCGTGCCGAAGCACGACGCCCTCGTTCGTTGTTCTAACGTGCGATCAGTTGGTCTGCTGGATCGCCGACAATTCCCAGGGGCTGCCCTGGCGGCGGGCGAAGGTCCAGACTTCGGTGACTTCGCCCGGCTGCTCGCTGCCGGCGACGATCGCGCCGGTGTTGCGGTCGACCGTCTTGTCGGTGAGCGCAAAGCGCATCGCCACCGTGGCGTAGTCGGTCTCGCCTTCACGCCAGGCTTCCGCGAGGTCGCCCTGCAACAGCTTGACGTTGGTCACCTTGTTGACCGCATTGCGCGCGCGGTTCTGGGCAAGGTCCTGCTCGAAATAGGAGACCATTTCCGGCGTCGCGAGCGTATGCAGCCTTGCGACGTCCTCGTTCGACCACGCAGACTGGATGTCGCCAAGCAGGCGCTCGAACGCCTCGTAGTCAGCAGGCTTGATCTCGAGCGGCGCATTGTTGGCGCCGAAGCCGAAGCCACTGCCGAGACCAGAGCCAAGACCAGAGCCAAGACCGCCACCGAGGCCGCTGCGATAGTCCGTCTGCGGTGCCGCACCGGCATAGGCCGATTGCGGCGAATTGCGGCGCTGCCACCAGGACATCGCCAGCCGCACCACGAACACGACGAGCACGATCTGGATGATCAGGCCCAGGATCGACGACAGGCCGCCGAGGCCGCCGAACAGGCCGCCACCGAACAGCATGCCGAACAAGCCCGCGCCGAGGAAGCCGGCCGCAAGGCCACCCAGGAAACCGCCGCCGCGGCCGAACAGGCCGCCGCGCGAAGGCGCGGTCGTGTTCATGCCGGCGCCGGGCTGGCTATAGGTGCGGTTGAATTGCGAGGTCGAGCCCGGCGCGGTCGTGGTCGACGGCGGGGCCGAGAAAGTCCGCGAACCGCGCGAACCCGACGAGAAGCCGCCGCCGACGCGGGCGTCAGCGGAGGAGACCGCCAGTGCCGTCGGCAGCGCGAGCGCCAGGACGACGGCAATCGTCTTCACGAGACTGCGGGACCATTGCGAGAAATTCATGTTCGTTTCCCAAATCCCCGGCATGGGGACGTGCCAGTAACATGGGCAGCCTTCACCAAAAAGGAAGCCGGTTTCGGAACCCGGGGCTGCGGCCCTCAGTCGCGGGGATATGGTAAAAGTCCATATTTAACGGGGGGTTGGCCGGCGGGTGGGGGACTGTGGTCGCGAGATACCGGTAACTATCTCGGCAAGAATTCCGCCCTCTCCCCGTCATTGCGAGCGCAGCGAAGCAATCCAGACTGCCGTCCGCGGAAAGATTCTGGATTGCTTCGCTGCGCTCGCAATGACGGAGTATGAGGCCCGGCCGACCGGCCCTCACCCCTGCTTCGTCATCGTCTCCTTCACCGCGGCCACGAGCTGGCTGAGCGTGAACGGTTTCGGCAGGAAGTCGAATTGCTGGCCCTCGGGCAGGCTCTTCTCGAAGGCATCCTCGGCGTAGCCCGAGACGAAGATGAAGCGGATATCCGGGTTCTTCTCCCGCATCGCCTTGAGCAGCGTCGGACCGTCCATCTCCGGCATCACGACGTCGGACACGACGAGATCGATCGCGCCACTCTGCTCGTCCAGCACCTCCATCGCCTCGACGCCGTTCTCGGCCTCGACGACGGTGTAGCCGCGCGAGCGCAGGCCGCGGGCGTTGAGCGCACGCAGGCCCTCTTCGTCCTCGACCAGCAGGATGGTGCCCTGCCCGGTGAGATCGGTGCGAGGCTTGGCCTCAACGGCCGCGGGGGCAGCCTCCTTGGCAGCGCCGTTCGTCGCGGCGGCCACGGCGGCAGGCTGCTCGACCTGCACCTCCGGCTCGGCGTGGTGACGCGGCAGGAAGATGTGGAACGAGGTGCCCTGCCCCCGCTCGGAATCGACATAGATGAAACCGCCGGTCTGCTTGACGATGCCGTAGACGGTCGAAAGGCCAAGGCCTGTGCCCTTGCCGACTTCCTTGGTCGAGAAGAACGGCTCGAAGATCTTGTCGCGGATATCGGCGGGAATGCCGGTGCCGGTGTCGGCGACCTCTATCCGGACGTAATCCGCCGCCGGCATGCCCTTGTAGGCGAGCCTGCCGGCCTCTTCGCTTCCGACATTGGCGGTGCGGATGATCAGCTTGCCGCCATCGGGCATCGCATCACGCGCGTTCACCGCGAGATTGACGATCACCTGCTCGAATTGGGAGACGTCGACCTTGACCGGCCAGAGGTCGCGCCCGTGGATCAGGTCGAGCTTGACCTTCTCGCCGATCAGCCGGCGCAGCAGCATGGTGAGATCCGACAGCGCATCGCCGAGGTCGAGCACCTGCGGCCGCAGCGTCTGCCGCCGCGAGAACGCCAGCAGCTGCCGCACCAGCGTCGCAGCGCGCGTGGCGTTCTGCTTGATCTGCATGATGTCCTGGAACGACGGATCGGTCGGCTTGTGCGCGTTCAGCAGGAAGTCGTTCGCCATCATGATGGCGGACAGCACGTTGTTGAAGTCGTGGGCGATGCCGCCGGCGAGCTGGCCGACCGTCTCCATCTTCTGCGACTGGTTGATCTGGTTCTCCAGCGCGCGCCGCTCGGTGGTCTCGAGCATGTGCACGATCGCAGCTTCCGCGTCGTTCTCGGCCGCATCGACGGGCGTGACGAAGAACTGTCCCCAGCGCTCCTTGGTCCCCTCCAGCGCGACCTCGACCGGCGCGATGTCGGCCTGGTTTTCGGCGGCCTGATTGATGGCGGTGATCAAGAGATGCCGGTCGCGCGCGTTCACCGCGCGGAAGATCGACTTGGAGGCGCTGTCGAGCCCGAGGCCCTGGGCGAGCTTGGCATAGCGCGCATTCGCCCGCACGACGTTGCCGCCGCGATCGACGGTGGCGATCGCCATCGGCGTGTGGTCGAAGAAGCGCATGAAGCGCACTTCGGCGGCACGATCGGGATCGCTGCGCTCGTCTCGCGCCCGGCTGATCACGAGCGTGCGCGACGGCCCCGGCGCACCATCGGCGCCAAAGGCGAGCTTGTGATAGAGCCGGACCGGCATGGTCTTGCCGGTGCGCATGCGCAGATCGATGTCGAAGACTTCGGTCTTGACCTCGCCCGGCACCGCCACGATCGAAGAGAGCAGCGAAGCGCCGTCGCCGGAGACGATGTCGGCGAGCTTCAATCCTCCGGAGCCGATCTCGGCGAGGTCATAGTCGAGCCAGTTCGCCAGCGTCGCATTGACATAGGCGAGCTCGCCGGCGGGATTGACCGAGAAGAAGCCGCACGGCGCGTGATCGAGATATTCGATCGCGTGCTGGAGCTCCTGGAACACGTCCTCCTGACGCTCGCGGTCTCGGGTGATGTCGGCAATCGACCACACCGCATATTTGGCCTCGCGCTTTCCGGTCCCGAGCGGCCGCACCCGCATGCGCAGCCAGCGGCCCTGACTGCCGTCCTGGCCGGAAATGCGTACCTCCTCCTGCTGCCGCTTGCCCTCGCGCGCCGCCTTGAGCAGGCGGAACACCGCTTCGGAGACATCAGGGTTGCCGATGAAGACGCGCTCCACGGGGCGCACATCCTGCGGACCGGCGGCGCCTGTCAGCGTCAGATAGGCCGCGTTGGAATAGACCACATGGCCGCGCGGATCGGTCACCGCGAGGCCATCGAAGGAGTGATCGGAGATGCGGCCGATGATGGGATCATCCAGATTGCGGTCGGCGAAGCGGATGATGCCGGCGGCGAAGGCGAACAGGTTGAACAGGCCGATCATCGCCAGCACCGCGAGGATGCCGAGGATATAGGGCTGCGCCTGCGCACGCCCGAGCGTCATCAGCCCGACGGCGACCGCAACCAGGCCGGTGGCCACCAGAAGCACCAGCGCAATGCTGCCCGAGCGCGGCGACGGCTCGTGCGCCGCAGCGGGCTCGCGTGACAGGTCGTGGTCGGTCTCGGCGGTCATTTCACGCTAGGCAGCCTGTCGGCAGAGAATCAACGCGCCACAGGGCACGTGGGGTCCTCCCTGCCTGAATCGGACCCGCGGACGCAAGGGCAGCAGGGGCGAAAGCGTACGCTGATTCCCAGTTTACAGCCATTTCCGGTACTTTTCGGGGGTTTATTGCCGCGCGGCGCTGAATCCGCGCTTCATCCGCATGACGTAGCCGATGACTTCGGCGACCGCATGGTAGTGCTCCATGGGGATCTCCTGGTCGATCTCGACGGTGGCGTAGAGCGCGCGGGCCAGCGGCACATTCTCGACGATCGGTATGTCGTGCTCGCGCGCGATCTCCCGGATCTTGAAGGCGAGGTTGTCGATGCCCTTGGCGACGCAGATCGGCGCCGACATGCCCCGCTCGTAGGACAGCGCCACCGAATAGTGGGTCGGGTTGGTGATGATCACGGAGGCCTTGGGAACCGCCGCCATCATGCGCTTCTTGGAGCGCTGCTGTCGCAACTGCCTGAGCTTGCCCTTGATGTGCGGGTCGCCTTCGGACTGCTTGAACTCTTCCTTGATCTCCTGCAGCGACATCTTCTGCCGCTGGAACCAGCTGCGATACTGGAAGAAATAGTCACCGATGGCGATGATCGCGAGGGCTGCGACCACCGCGCCGAGCAGATGGACGGTCATGCTGGTTGAGGCGCCCAGCATGGCCATCGGATCGAGCTTGACCATCGCCTCCATGCGATGCCGCTCCGGCCACAGGATCGTGGTCATGACCGTACCGAGCACGATCACCTTGCCGATCCCCTTGAGAAAGTTCGCAGCCGCCTGCTTGCCGAAGATGCGCTTGAAGCCGGCGGCCGGCGACAGCTTGCTGAATTTGGGTTTGAGGGATTCGGCCGACCAGACCAGCCGGTGCTGCAGCATGTTGCCCGCAATGGCCGCGATCACCAGCATCAGGAGCGGCACGCCGACCGCAGCCAGCACCGCGACTTCGATCTGCTGCGTCAGCTTGAGCAGGTTCCCGGGGTCGGTTTTGATCATCCAGGAATTGGCGAGCAGATTGCGCATCGGCGTCATCAGCCCGCTGCCGATCGAGCCCGAGAACGTCGAGACCACGAGCGTGCCGCCGGCGATCATGAACCAGGTGTTGATCTCCTGGCTCTTGGCGACGTCACCGCGCTCGAGCGCCTCTTCGAGACGTTTTTGCGTCGGGTCTTCTGTTTGACTCTCTGGATCGTTGTCTTCCGCCACGTAGCGCCCGCTTTCCGAAGTTCGTCACTTTCGCGACCCCTGTGCACGAACTTCGGAAAGCACAGGGGCGCTACGAGATTCTGAATTTGGCTAGTGCCGCTGATCGATTTGAAGTTCCCCCTCGGAGGTGAGGCTTGCACTGTAGGAACTTCAAATCGGCGGCACTAGATCACCTATCTGAGCGGCATCATCTGGTGCATGACACCGATGAAATAGTCGAGATAGGTGCCCATCATCGCCGTGAGCACCATGGCCAGCACCAGGAAGCCCGCGAAGATCGACAGCGGCACGCCGACGAAATAGACCTGCATCTGCGGCATCAAGCGCGCCAGCACCCCAAGCCCGATATTGAAGACGAGGCCGAACACCAAGAATGGCCCCGACAGCTGCAGGCCGAGCAGGAACGCCGCAGAAAAGGCCCGCGTGGCGAGCGAGGCGACGTCGCCGCTCGACACGGTCTCGCCGGGCGCGAAGATCGAATAGCTGTCGTTCAGCGCCGCGATCACCAGATGATGGCTGTCGGTGGCGAACAGCAAGGTCACGCCCAGCATGGTCAGGAAGTTACCGACCAGCACGCCCTGCTGCCCCTGGGTCGGATCCACCGAGGTGACGAAGCCGAGCCCCATCTGCTGTGCGATCACGGCGCCTGCGACCTGGAGCGCGGCGAGCGTCACGCGCGCGGTTGCGCCGAGCACGATGCCGATCACGATCTCATGCAGCATCAGGACCAGCAGCGGCGCGAGCGAGCCCATGTCGACCTGGTAGGCACTGCGATGCAGCGGCAGGATGATCAGCGTGAGCAGAAGCGCGATCGACAGCTTCACCCGTGTCGGGATGTTGGTCTCGCCGAGCCCCGGCAGCAGCATCACCATCGCGCCGACCCGGGCGAAAGCGAGCATGAAGGCCGCGGCAAGCGCCGGCAGCAGCGAAACGTCGATGCGCATGGTGGGCGCATTGTGCCTCAGCCGCCGATGATTCGCGACGAGATCCGCATCATGTGGGAATGGAGCGCGTCGGCCATGAACGGGAGCGCCAGCAGCATTGTGGCAAAGATCGCCAGGATCTTCGGCACGTAGATCAGCGTCTGCTCCTGGATCTGCGTCAGCGCCTGGAACAGCGACACGATCACGCCGACCACGAGCCCGACCACCATTAGCGGCGAGGATACGATCACGATGGTCCAGATCGCATCGCGCGCGACGTCGAGGGTCTCAGGTCCGGTCATTTTTGATTTCTCGCTGTGAATGGTTTTTTTCGTCATTCCGGGGCTCGCGAAGCCGAGAGCCCGGAATCCATGCTCCCGATCGTGGTTATGGATTCTCAGATGCGCAATTGCGCATCATAGCTCGCGACTTCGTCGCGCCCCGGAATGACAACCATCAGATCGGCATCTTCATGATGTCTTCATACGCCGCGATCACGCGGTCGCGGACCGAGACCAGCGTGGACACCGCGACATCGGTGTCGGCGACTGCCGTCACCACGTCCATCACGTTGGCCTTGCCGTTGGCCATCGCCACGGTTTGCGCGTCGGATTTGCGACCCGATTCCACCACGCTGCCGATGGCGTCCTTCAGCAGCGAGGCAAAGGACTGTCCGTTCGGCTCGCTGCCCTTGCCGGCGCCGCCGTTCTCCAGCACGCGCGCAAGGTTGGCATAAGCATTGGCCGCGATTGTCGGTGTTGCCATGGCTTAAGGCTTCCTGTTCAGGTCTTGAGGATGTCGAGCGTGCGCTGGATCATCCGGCGCGTCGCACTGATGATGTTGACATTGGCCTCGTAGGACCGCTGCGCATCGCGCATGTCGGTCATCTCGACCACCGAATTCACGTTGGGATATTTGACGTTGCCGCTGGCATCCGCCGCCGGATTGTTCGGCTCGTATCTGACGCGGAAGGCGGACTGGTCGGGCTTGACCCTGCCGAGCGTGACCACCTGCGCATCGAGCGTGCGGTCGAGCGCCGATGAGAATGTCGGCACCTTGCGCCGGTAGGGATCGCCGCCTGCCGACTGCGAGGTCGAGTCCGCATTCGCGATGTTTTCGGAGATCACCCGCATGCGTCCGGCCTGGGCCCGCAGGCCCGAGGTCGCGATCGCCATGGAACGGGCAAAGTCGCTGCTGTCATTCGCCATGATCTAGCTCCCCTGGCCTAGCCTTTACCGATCGCGGTCTTGAGCAGATGCAGGCTCTTCGAATAGAGCGAGGTCACCGCCGCATAATCCATCTGGTTGTTGGCCGACTTCATCATCTCCTCTTCGAGATTGACGGCATTGCCCGCCGGACGGGTTTCGAAACCCGCATTCCCGTTCTGCTCGAAGCTCGAGGGCGCGCCCGATGGCGTCATGTGAGAGGCGCTGGTGACGGTCATGGCGAGCGGCCCCATCGAGCTCGCAGGCGTGCCGGTCTTGTCGAATTTCGGCTCGACCAGCTCGCGGGGCCGAAAATTGGGCGTGTCGGAATTGGAAACGTTCTCGGACAGGACGCGCTGGCGTTCCTGGTGCCATTGCATCTTGGTGCGAAGCGCCGACAGCACCGGCAGATCGTTGATGGACATCGTTGCGGCTCCTTCCGCCTCGCTGGGTCCGAGCGCGGACCCTGGCCCAAAGCTAGGCAGAATTTGCCGCGTGTATGGTTAACAGGTGGTTAAGGCGCGGCGAATGCATGTTTCCGATCGAAACATAAAGGGCTTCCCCCGTGATTCTACCCATGCCAAAAGCCGCATTAACCCCAACCGCTTGGCGGCCCGCGCACAGGCCAAGAAGTCGTTTTGGATCGGGCGATTCATAGGTTATTAAGAGTTGGGGACGGCAAAACTTGCCGCAGGACGTTAAGAAATCGCAGTTTTGGGGCATCGCACGCCAGTGGTCGGCACATCCGACCATAGGCACGAGAGAAGCGCCATTTACCGGGGACAGGTATGAACGGTAGCCCTATCACCTTCATCGTCGCCTTCATCGTCGTTCTGGCGTTGATTGGCGTTGCGGCGTGGCTGGTCCGCCGATTCGCAACCACCCGGCTCGGCGCCAACACCCAGCGCGGACGGATGCCCCGGCTCGCCGTGATCGACGCCGCCGCGGTCGATGGCCGCCGACGCCTGGTGCTGGTCCGCCGCGACAATGTCGAGCATCTGCTGATGATCGGCGGTCCGACCGACATCGTCGTCGAGCCGAATATCGTCCGTGCCGCCGCCGGCCGCGACCAGATTCCGCAGCGTCCCAGCCAAGCCGAGCCGCCGCGCCTCGCCCCGATGCCCGATGCCGGCTGGGCCGACGAGGCGCCGCGGCCCGAAGTGCTCGACCATCCCGAGCCGCAGATGCCCGAGCCGCCGCCGCGCCCCGCGCGCCCTTCTTTCGCCGACGAGGTCCGTCGCCCGGCGCCCACTCTGGCCGAGCGCCGCAGCGAGCCGACACTGGGCGGCTTTTCGCCCGAGCCGATCGCACCGCGTCCCGAGCGTGAGCCCCGTCCCGAGCCGCTGCCGCCGCGCGTTGCGCGCAGCGAGCCGCCGCTGATGCCGCGCCCGCCGCGCCAGAGCGAGCCGGCGAAGATGCCGCCGGTGCGCGCCGAGCGTGCGGCTGCGCCGCTGCCGCCTCCGCCCGTGCCGCAGCCCTCGCCGGCACTCCAGGCGCCGCCCGTTCCGCCGCCGGCCCCCGCTGCCGCCGCGCCGTCGAGCGCCGAACAGAATCTCGCCGAGATGGCCCAGCGCCTCGAGGCGGCTCTGCGCCGTCCGGCCGGCGAGACCATCGCTCCGCCAGTCGCGCCGGATGCGCCTCCGCCACGCGCCGCACGCGTCGAGCCGCCGCCTCCTCCGGCGCCGCCGGCCAAGCCGGCTGCGGAGAAGACCAGCTTTGAAAATCTTGAAGACGAGATGGCCTCGCTGCTCGGCCGTCCGAAGCCGTCTTCGTGAGGCTGCCGTCCCTCCCGCGTAGAGTTCTTGTCCCCTCTGTCCTGATCGCCGCGGCCCTGCCCGCCACGGCTCTGCTCGTCACGGCTTTGCTCGCGACCCCTGCGCATGCGCAGGACATCAGCATCAATCTCGGCGGCGGCGGTGCTGGCGGCGGCGTCACAGAGCGCGCGATCCAGCTGATCGCGCTGCTCACGGTGCTGTCGATCGCCCCGTCCATCCTGATCATGATGACGTCGTTCACGCGCATCGTGGTGGTGCTGTCGCTGCTCCGCACCGCGATGGGCACCGCGACTGCGCCGCCCAACTCGGTGATCCTGGCGCTGGCGATGTTCCTCACCTTCTTCGTGATGGGACCGGTGCTGCAAAAATCCTACGACGACGGCATCCGCCCGCTCGTCGCCAACCAGATCGGCGTCGAGGACGCGCTCCAGCGTGCCTCCGTCCCCTTGCGCGGTTTCATGCAGAAGAACGTCCGCGAGAAGGACCTGAAGCTGTTTCTGGATCTTTCCGGCGAGCCGCCGCCGGCGACACCCGACGAGCTCGCGCTGCGCATCCTCGTGCCCGCCTTCATGATCTCCGAGCTCAAGCGCGCCTTCGAGATCGGCTTCCTGTTGTTTCTCCCCTTCCTGATCATCGACCTCGTCGTCGCCTCGGTGCTGATGTCGATGGGCATGATGATGCTGCCGCCCGCGACGATCTCGCTGCCGTTCAAGCTGATCTTCTTCGTGCTGGTCGACGGCTGGTCGCTGGTGGCGGGAAGCCTGGTGCAGAGTTACGGGGGATAGTGTCGAATGCGGAGCGGTCGCAGGTCCGGCCTGGCAGCAGGCTATCCTGGCGACGGAGGGGCGATGCGCATCGTGACATCGATGCCAGTGTTTTGCCCGACGAGTCAAATTTATTTCGTAAAATCCGCAATTGCGGTCGGCGTCAGCCAACCCGTTGATTCAGTTGCTGCCGTCTACTGTGCATGGGGTTGTTTTTCGCAAATCCTTGGGCCGAGCGTCGATCCGACGGCAAGTTCCTACCGGGTCATCTTGATCTGCCGCACGACGGGGATCGTGGGCAGTGAGCCGGTGTGCTCGGTCTCGTCCTTGGCCTGCGGGGCGGCGGGGGCACGCGCGGTGGCGTCGGGGAAGCGCTGCTTCATCTCGCGCAGGAACCCGTCGAGCGTGTCGACGCTGGCGGCGAGCTTGGCGATCTCGGCGAATTCGGCGCTGGAGGCGGCAGCCGGCTTGCTGGCGATGTCGAAGGCGAGCCGGTCGGCGCTCTCGCTCATCAGCGGGGCGTATTTCTCGCGGAAGCGCGACAACCCGATCGAGTCGTCGGCGAGCGCGTAGCCGACGGCGGCACGGATGATGTCGCTCTTCTCCACCGCGTTGAGCGGCTTGAAGTCTCGGAAGCGCTCGCCGTAATAGAGCTCGATCTGCTCGGCGGACTCGCGCCAGCGCCGTGCCGCCCAGAAGATATCGGACCGCAGCCGCAGCACCTCGCGCCCGGAGACGTTGGAGACGATGTCGAGCGCGAGATCGTGGCGGCCGACGTCGCTCTGCGCGCGCGCCTCCAGCAAGAGGCGCTGCTGCCTGAGCTCGCCGGAGAGGTCGCTGATGCGGCTGGCGCGCAACGCCGTGATCGCCATGTCGGGCTTGCGGTTGGCGAGATAGATCATGGCAAGCCGCGCGGCGACCTGCGCCCGTGCAGCGCCTTCGAGGCGATGGTCGACCTGGTATTGCAGCAGCTCGGCGGCCTGGTCGAGCAGATCGACCGAGGCGAGACGATCGGCCAGGCGCCGGATCAGTTCATCGCCGCGGCGACCGATCGGCGTCAGCTCGCGAAACTCGTAGAACATCCCGAGCGCCTCGACCGGCGGCAGTTCGTCGCCCTTGGGCCCCAGGAAGATCTGCGTAAACAGATCCGACGCCAGATCCTGCGCCTGACGCGAGGCCTCCGAGTTCGGCTGCATCTTCGTCGCGGTGCGCGCCGCGGTGAGCGCGTCGCGGTAGCGCCCGTTCTCGGAATAGAGCTGCGACAGCATCTGCAGCGTCTTGACCTCGATAGCGTCGCCGCGCCAGGTCATTGACAGCGTCTCGAGCTCCTTCAGCGCGTCTTCCTTGCTGATCTCGTCGCGCTTCTGTCGCAGCGCGACCTCGAGCTGCTTGGCCTCGGCTGCGGCCAGGCGGTCGTTCGAGGCGACGGCGAATTTGTAGTCGTCGAGCGCGTCCTTGTCGTGGCCGAGCGCTTCGGCGAGCCGGCCGCGCAGCACCGCAAAGCCTGGCGCGGCTTCCGGCGGTACGCCGACCACCTCGATCTCGCCGCGACGCTTGGAGGCGCCAGCATAGTCCTTGACCTCGAGCGAAGCGCGCATCGCATCCATCGTCACGATGCGCTGGATGTCCAGCGGCAGCGAGGCGATGGCGAATTCGACGTTCTTGAATTTCTCGCGGGCGTCCGCCCATTTTTCCTGGCGCGCATAGGCGAGCGCCTTCCAGAGCTGGGAATCATGGCTGTTGCCGATCACGGGATTGGCGAGATCCTTCAGGCCCTGGGCCGGCCGGCCGATCAGGATGCTCGCGATCGCGTGGATGATCAGCGCACTGCTCTCCTCCTTGTTGAGAGGATCGGCCAGCATCACATCGGTCACGGACTTGGCTTCGTAATACATCGCGCGCGACATGTAGAACCGGGCGAGATCGAGCCGCGGCAGCGAGCGCTGCGCCGGTTCGACCGCCGAGATCGCCGTGATCAAATCGCTCTGGCGCGTCCAGAAATCCTCCGACTGGCCCTTGCGCCAGCTCTCGGGATTGAAGACCGGCCGTACCGCGGTCGGCGCGCGCTCGGCCGAGACATCGACCGGCGACAGCGTCAAGCCACCCTTCTTGCCCAGAATGACCTTGTCCGCCCCGACCTCGACGCCGACGTCGTCGGAGTTCGGGCGGATCGCGATGCCATGGGCGGATTCCAGCAGCGAGAGGTCGACGAGATCCTGCCGCTTGATGAAGCCGCGGACCGGCCGCTGCGCGGTGACGACGTAGAGCATGTCGCCGGCATCGGGATCGGTGAGCTTGTGCAGCTGGCCCGGATTGGCAAAGGGGATGGCGATGTTGGCCAGCGCGGGATCGGTGATGTTGCGCGACATCATCAGCGGCAGCGGCGTCGCCTGGATCTTGTCGGCAAGCGTGAGCAGCCAGTTCGTCTCCTTGCCGACCTCCTCGCTGGTCAGCGAATAGACCAAAGGACGGGTGAGACGGATTCGCACCGCCTGCCCCTTTTCGAGCGGCATGCGGCTGACCTCGCCGATCATTGCGCCGCCACGGGCGCGGATCGGGTCGACGTCAACAGGCTTCGGCGAATCGAACACCAGCCACACCGTGTCGCCGCGGCGGAACGCTGCGGCCGGCGTTGCCACAGAAAACGGGAACGTTACGCGCAGTCCGTCGCTGTCACGGCGCGCATCGACACTGGCGATTGGAGGCGATGGCGCAGCTTGCGCCTCCGCAGGCGCAGGCTTGGATTCGGGCTTGGCGGCTTCCTTCGGTACATCCTTGACCGGCTCCTTGACAGGCTCTTTGGCCGCCTCCGCCACGGCCTCCTTGGGAGCTTCGGCCGCTTCCTTCGCCGGCGCCGCGGGGGCTGTGGCCTCCTTGGGCGCTTCGGCGGCGTGCGGGGCTTCAGTCGCGGGCGCCGCAACGGCCGGCGCCGGCTTCGGCGCCTCAGGGGGTGGCATTGCGGGCGGCGTTTCCGCCTTCGCCTCCGGCTTGACCTCGGGCTTGACGTCGGGCTTGACGTCGATCTTGGCGTCGCGGGCGATCGTCTCCGAAGTCGGCGGCACGATCTGGGCGTCTTTCGGCTTCGCGGCCGCCGGCTTTTCTGCGGCCGGTCCGTGACCGCCTGCGCCGGCCTGCGCAATCGCGGCTTCAGCCGTTGCGGCCGCCTTGCCTCTGTCCGGCTGGAAGGCAATGTCGACGACGTAGTTCTTGTCGTCGCGGAAGGAGTGCACGTCGGAATCGCCGATCAGCGCGATCTCGACGCTGGTCTGGTCGATGTCGGCCTTCTGCTTGATCGAGGCAACGTTCGGAGGCGCCGCGACGACGGCATCGGCAAGATCGAAGTTGAGATTGGCGTTGAAGGCAAGCGTCAGCTTCTGCTCGTTGAGCACCGAGGAGACGCCGACGCCGTCGGGCATCTCGAACACGAAGCGCACGAAGGTCGGCTGCACCGAGGCACGCACGCGGATCGGCGGATGCTTCTTGCTCTCGGCCGCAGCGCGCTGGGCGCGCAGCGCCCGCTCGGCAGCGCGGGCGCGCTCGGCTAGTTCCTTCACCACGTCCATCGGCAGCGGCGGCGGCGCGCCCTTCCAGCCTTCCGGCAGCAGGTCGATGAAGGTGCGCTCGCCGGCGTTCATGGTGTTGACGGTGACGCGCCGCGCCAGCGACAGCCGGATCGCGCTGCCGTCGGGGTCGCGGCGGGCGGAGTTGACATAGTCGGGCGCGCCTTCCGGCACGCGATCGACGGGAACGTCGACGGGGCGATCGAAGCGAATGATGAGGATGGAGCCGGCGGTCGTCACCTCGGACGGAACGTCCTCGCCAAGCTTGATCACGAGGCGGGCAAAGCCGCCGCCGGCCGAAAAGCTCGCCTCGCCCCTGATGGCATCGGCCGCGCGCGCAACGGTATTGAGGCCGATCAGCGCGCAGGCCGACAACAGGACGGCCTTGCGGACGTGACGCGACAGCCCCAGCGCCAATGCGCGGGCTCGCGACACAAATCCAGCGGCAGCCTCTCGCGCCATTGGCGGCATTTCTTCCGGTTCGGCGGTCCATGCCGGCGCTAAGGCCGGCCCATGCCCTCGAATGTAGGTTTTGCCAATTAAGGACTTCTTAAGTATGAGCCCTCAATTCGGCTTTTGCGTCGGCTTGCCGTCGATCTTCGGCAGATCCCCGACGGCTGCCGACTGATCCCCGCCCCCATTGGCACGGCGCGCCATCTCGACGGTCAGGCGCTCGGCGGCCTCGGGCGACATCAGCCCCAGGATGTCGGACATCTTGCGCGGGGCGATTGCGGAGGCGATCTCGATCAGCACGCCCATCTCCAGCCGGTCGAACACCCGCGCGGCATCCTTGGGCTTCATGCCTTCATACATGGTGACGAGGCCCTTCATGCGCTGGGCCTCGGCGGCCTTCTGCTCGGCCTGGGTCGCGGTGATGCGGGATTCCACCGCCTTCATCTCCTCGACCTTGCCCTCGATGCGCTTCTCGGCCGACTTCAGCAGGCTCTCGCGGATATCGATCTCGCGCTGGCGGGATTCGATCTCCTGGCGGCGCGCCTGCAGGCGTTCCAGGATCGCGCGCTCCGAGGCCGAGACCTGCGGCTGGGCTTCGTCCATCTTCACCGGCGTGCCGCCCTCGACCTTGCTCTCGGGCGCGGCGGGCTTGGGCGCTTCCTTCGGCTCACCGTGCGTCGAGCCGGTGATGTCGGGGTCCTCGCGTCCGGTCGGGAAGTTCAGATTCTCCTGCGCCCAGGACTTCTTCGCGCTGTTCGGCTGGTAGTCGAAGACATAGCCGCCATTGATCACGAGCCCCGCCACTTTCAGCATGGCCAGGCCTGCGACCGCAACCAGGACGACCGGAATGACGCGGATGTTACGAAAGGATTTCATACTCTGACTTTATGCGGCGAGACCATTGGACCTTCGGCGCTCGGAGAAGGCTTCGGCGGCCGCCGCCACTGCTTTCGCAGGCGACGGCTTGGCCACCGGCGCGGCGGCGGCTTCCGCATTCGTCACGGGGCGCGCCGCGATCGCGATCTTGGAGAGGCGACGCACCACATTGTCGGCTTCGCCGAGCTGCTTGTAGAGCTGGTCGGACATCTGCGTCGCGGCCGCGAGCTGGCTGCCGAGATTCTCGTTGACGTCGCGCACGGCGAGCTTGAGCCCGCCGATCGCGCGCTCGGCGATCTCGGTCGCTGTGATCAGCTCGCCGATCACGGCCTTCAGCGAATGCTCGTCCGCCTTCAGCCGCGTCAACCGCTTGTTGAGCAGGATGCAGTAGCCGATCGTGAGCATCAGCAGGATAGCCACCAGCGTCTCGATCGCCATTCCTAGGGAGTGGTTCATGGGGCCTCCATCAGCTTGTTCTGTTCGTCCACCTTCTCGAACATCGCAAGTGTCGTACTTGGCTTGCGCAAGGGTTTCGTCACGCGGATCGCAACGCGCTCTCCGACCCGGCCCATGCGTCCTTCGGTGATGGTGACGTCGCCGCAGCGCACGGTGACGTTGGCATCGGCGCGCATGTCCAGCGGCAGGGTGTCGCCGACTTTCAGCCGCATCAGCTGCTTGAGCGGAATATCGGCCTCGTAGAGCACCGCATCGACAGAAATCTCCGCCTGGACGATCTCGGTGGCGAAATGGCCTTCCCAGACCGGATCGCGGCCGAACTTTTCGCCCATGAACATCTGGAGCAGGACGGGCCTGATCGGTTCGATGGTCGCGTAGGGAAGCAAGAGCTCGATATTGCCGCCGCGGTCTTCCATGTCGATGCGCAGGCGCACCAGGATCGCGGCGTTGGCGGGACGGCTGATCGCGGCGAAGCGCGGATTGGTCTCGAGCCGGTCGATCGTGAAGGTCACCGGCGACAGCGGCCGGAACGCCTGCTCGGCGTCGGCCAGCACCACCTCGACCAGGCGCTTGACCAGCTCGGTCTCGATCGTGGTGTAGGGCCGGCCCTCGATGCGCAGCTGGCTCGAGCCGCGGCGGCCGCCGAGCAGCACGTCGATCATCGAATAGATCAGGTTGGAATCGACCGTCGCCATGCCGAAATTTTCCCACTCCTCGGCCTTGAACACCGAGAGCACGGCAGGCAGCGGGATCGAGTTCATGTAGTCGCCGAAGCGCACCGAGGTGATGCGGTCGAGCGAGACTTCGACGTTGTCGGAGGTGAAATTGCGCAAGGAGGTCGTCAGGAGCCGCACCAGGCGGTCGAAGACGATTTCGAGCATCGGCAGACGCTCGTAGGAGACCATCGCCGAATCGATGATCGCGCGGATGCCGCTGTGGTCATCGAGCGTGACGTCGCCGACGGTGAAGCCGAGGAGATTGTCGATCTCCTCCTGCGACAGTACCCGCTCGCCGGAGTTCTTGCCGTTGCCGAGGTCGCGGCTGCCGTCCTCGACCATGGCCGCCCATTGCAGGGCCATGGTCTCCGATAGTTCGTTTTCGGCAGCAGCCTTCGCGGCCTCCGCGGGATCCTCGGAATCGAGCGACGCCTCCCATTGGGCGGCAATCGCATCCTGGTCCATCTGCTCGTTGCCGGCCATGACGCTAGTCCATACCCTTCCGCAGCATCCTCACTGGAGCACGACTTCCTTGAACAGCACCGCGCTGACCTGGATCGGCGCGACCGCGGCGTTGACGCGCTTGGTCAGCTCTTCCCTGAGGCGGAAGATGCCGGCCGAACCGTTGAGGTCGGAGGAGCGAAGCTCGCGCACATAGGTCTGGAAGATGTCGGTGACCCGCGGCATCGACGGCTTGATCGCCTCGATCTGCTTCTCTTCCTTCAGCTCGAGCACGATCTTGAGCTTGAGGTACTGCACGCGCTCGCCGGGCGCGCCGGCGAGGTTGACCATCATGTCGGGCACGTCGACGAAAGCCGGCGGCTTCGGCGGGGGCGCCGCCTCGGCATGATGCTCGTCGTCGCCGTGACGGAAGAAGAAGAACCAGGTCGCAGCGCCGCCGCCGAGGACGGCAAGCAGGCCGACGGCCATGATGATGAGCTTGAGCTTGTTCTTCGGCGGAGCGGCTTCCGCGCCTTCGGCAGCTGCGCCGCCTTCCGCTTCGTTCTCTGCCATGGTCGTCCGGGCTCGCTCATCTCATCGAGGGTCGAAAGAGCGAAGCCTCCTGGCAGACAGTGACGCGATACAAATGTCCCGGCGCAATGCGCTCCTCTTACGCGCAAACGCTACGGTAATAATGGTTAACGGAACCTTTCGATCGGGCCTCTGCTAGGAAAAATCTGCCGGGCAAACATGGCTAACAGAACCTTTCTGCCGGCCGCCCAAAGCGCTGAAAAATAGCCATCCATTTGTAATTACAAACCTTTCTGTGTTGGCACGGCTTTCGCTGAGAGTGGGCCGAGATCGAACGGTTTGGGAGAACCCGACGGCCTCGTTCACGGGATCGGCCAAGGCGCTTGGGAGAGCGAAATGGCGGACCCCACGCAGGGGAGATTGACCGATGCAGAATGCGCTTCTGATCGGATTGTCGCGGCAGATGACGTTGGAGCGGCAGATGGATGTCATCGCCAACAACGTCGCCAATGCCAACACCAACGGCTTCAAGGCCGACCATTCGCTGTTCGAGGAGTACCTCCGCTCGAACGCGCATGAGGACAATTTCATCGGCTCCGACCGCCGGGTCTCCTATGTGCAGGACCGCGGCACCTACCGCGACGTCGGCCAGGGGCCGATGGAGGCGACCAACAACCCGCTCGACATGGCGATCAGCGGCAACGCCTTTTTCGCCGTGCAGGCCGACGGCGCCGAGCGCTACACCCGCGACGGCAAGTTCGCGCTCAGCAGCACCGGCCAGCTCATGACCTCCGACGGCAACCTGGTGCTCGGCACCGGCGGCCCGATCGTGTTCCAGCCGACCGACCACGACATCAACGTCGCCCCCGACGGCACCGTCACCGTGCTCGAGGGCACGGCCAAGACTGACTCCATCCGCGGCAAGATCAAGATGGTGACGTTCGACGATCCGGCCAAGCTGACCAAGCTCGGCGCCAATCTCTATGACACCGGCTCCGCCACCCAGCAGCCCGACACCAAGTCCACCCTGCAGCAGGGCTATGTCGAGAAATCGAACGTGAATTCGGTCGTCGAGATGACCCGCATGGTCGAGGTGATGCGCGCCTACACCGGGGTCGCCAACCTGCTCCAGCAGCAGAGCGACCTCCACAAATCGGCGATCGAAAAGCTCGCCGACGTTCCGGCCTGATTAGGGGATCACTGACATGCAAGCGCTCCACACCGCTGCGACCGGAATGGCGGCACAGGAACTGAACGTTCAGGTGATCTCCAACAACATCGCGAACCTGCGCACCACCGGCTTCAAGAAGCAGACCGCGGCGTTCGAGGACCTGATCTACGAGCACATCCGCCGCGTCGGCGCCCAGGCCTCGGATCAGGGCACTATCCTGCCGGTCGGCGTCGACATCGGCGGCGGTGTCAAGACTGTCGGCACGCCGCGCAGCATGACGCAAGGCACGCTGTCGCAGACCGGCAACGACCTCGACCTCGCGATCTCGGGCGAAGGCTTCTTCAAGATCCTGATGCCCGACGGCACCTTCCAGTACACCCGCGACGGCACCTTCCAGATGGACAATCAGGGCCGCGTCGTCACCGCGGGCGGCAATCCGGTGCAGCCGACCATCACGATCCCGAACAACGCTTCGGGCATCACCGTCAACGAGCAGGGTCAGGTGACCGTGACGCTGCCGGGCTCGTCGACCAACACAGTTCTGGGCCAGATCGGCTTGACCCGTTTCATCAACAAGGCGGGTCTGCAGCCGGTCGGCAGCAACCAGTTCATCGAGACGACCTCGTCGGGCACGCCGCAGGACGGCACGGCGAACTCCGAAGGCTACGGCAAGATCACGCAAGGAAGCCTCGAGCAGGCCAATGTCGACGTCGTCTCGGAGATGAGCGACCTGATCGCCGCGCAGCGCGCCTATGAGATGAACGCCAAGGTGATCAGCGCCGCCGACCAGATGATGCAATCGACCACGGCGCTGTTCCGCTGAGGTAATGACGATGATCCGCACCACGCTTCTCGCGATCTCCGCCCTGCTCGTGCTGGCGCTGCCGGCGCAGGCCGCCGACGACGGCATCGCCGCGCCGACGCTGCGCGCCAGCGTCACCGTCACCTCCGACGTGGTACGGGTCGGCGACCTCATCGACAATGCCGGCTCGGCCGCGCTGATCCCGGTCTATCGCTCGCCCGATCTCGGCACCACCGGCGCGCTGCCGGTTGCCCAGGTCCTGAGCGTGCTCCGCGCCAAGCAGGTGATCGGCGTGATGACCGGCGACATCAAGGAGGTCCAGGTCACCCGCCTTGCCCGCACGCTTGCGAGCAAGGATCTCGAGAACGCGGTTGCCTCCGCACTCGAGCGCCGCTTCGGCCTGGGCGATGCCGCCAACCTCACCGTCACCTTCGACCGCGGCGTCTCCGACATGCGGCTCGATGCCTCCAACACCGGCGCGCTACAGGCGGTCGCGACCCGCTACGATTCCCGTGGCGGCCGCTTCGACATCGCCTTCGAGATCAGCAACGACAGCAATCCGGCGCCGACCAGGCTGCGCTTGACCGGCACCGCGATCGAGACCGTCGAGGTCGCCGTCCTGACCCGCGACATCGATCGGAGCGAGATGCTGAAATCCTCCGACATCGCGCAGGAGCGCCGGCCGAAGTCGGAAGTGACGGGCGAGCCCGCACTACGCGAGCGCGCGATCGGCATGCAGCTGCGCCGGCCGATGCGTGCGGGCACGCCGATCCGCGTCGCCGACATCGCCAAGCCGGAATTCGTCACGCGCGACCAGAGCGTCACCGTCATCTACCAGGTCCCCGGGATCTACCTCACCACCCGCGGCAAGGCGATCGACGGCGGCGCCGAGGGCGACACCGTGAGCGTTCTCAATTTGCAGACCAAGCGCACGCTGACCGGTATCGTCACCGGCCGCGGCCAGGTGACCGTGCAGGGCGCCAGCCAGTCGGCGCCGATGGCCCCTGCGGTCGAGCAGACCTCCTCACTCAAGCGCGAGGAAGCGCCCGCCCCGGTCGACACCGCAGCCCTTCTCCGCAACCTGGTCCAGGCCCCCGCCTCGCCGGCCCAAATCGCAGAAGCCCAGATCCCGCAAGCTCGCGTCTCGCAAGCTCAAGCAAAGTAAGAGTTTAGTCATGTCCGCTTTCAGTTCGGCTTTCCGTTTTCGTCGCATCGCGATCTCTGTCCTGCTGCTGGGAGCCAGCGCGCTGGGCGGCTGCTCATCGATCGACCGCCTGTCGCAGATCGGCGAACAGCCGAAGCTGTCGGCGATCGACAATCCGACGACGCAGCCCGGCTACAAGCCGGTGCAGATGCCGATGCCGAAGCCGGAAGTCGCCTCCTACAATCCGAACTCACTGTGGCGCAACGGCAGCCGCGCCTTCTTCAAGGACCAGCGCGCCACCCATGTGGGCGACCTCTTGACCGTGACCGTGAACATCACCGACAAGGCCAATATCGAAAACGACACGCAGCGCAGCCGCTCCAACAAAGAAGATTCGGGGATTTCCGACTTCATCGGGGCGAAGACGATCACGCAAGCCAACAAGATCCTGCCCGGCCGCATTCTCACCGCCGACTCCACTGCTTCCAGCGAGGGCAAGGGTAGCGTTGACCGCAAGGAGGCCTTGCAGACCAACGTCGCCGCCGTCGTGACCCAGGTGCTGCCGAACGGCAACCTCGTGGTCGAAGGCAAGCAGGAGATCCGCGTCAATTTCGAGATCCGCGAGCTCGTGGTCGCCGGCATCGTCCGCCCCGAAGACATCCAGAGCGACAACACCATCGATTCCAGCAAGATCGCGCAGGCCCGCATCGCCTATGGCGGCCGCGGCCAGATCACGGACGTGCAGCAGCCGCGCTACGGCCAGCAAGTCATGGACGTGCTGCTGCCCTTCTAAGCTTCTTTAAGAGCTCCCACATCGTGCTCGCGAACCTAGGCGCGAACGACGATGTCCTACGCGGCCCTCGCTAGCTCCCCTGGCGAGGGCCGCATCTATTTTTGGGATGGTGATTGGGGCGCCCAATCTGCTGTCAGCGGTCATGATGAGCGATAGCGCTAGCCAAGACCTCAGCTGTCATCGTCCGCGTAGGCGGACGATCCAGTACTCCGAGGCCTTCGTTGCTGAACCGATACAGTGCGGCGTACTGGATTCCCCGCCTTCGCGGGGAATGACGACGGAGAGTTCCTCGGCCGCGTTACGTAAACTCCGCCTCCACCACGCCCAGCCCGTCCAGCTCCATCCGCACCTTGTCGCCGGCCTTCAGCCACAGTGTCTTGACCAGGCTCCCCGTCAGCACGAGCTGCCCCGCATGCAGGCCCTTGCCTTCGGCGGCGAGATGGTTGGCGAGCCATGCCAGCGCATTGTGGGGATGGCCGAGTACATCGGCGCCGGTACCGTGGCTTATCTCCTCGCCGTTGACGATGGCGCGGCCCTTGACCGCCTTCAGGTCGGGCACCGACGAGCGCGGAACTGACGGCCCCAGCACGCAGCCGGCGGCGAAGAAATCGTCAGCAATCAACGTCGGCGCGCCCATCGTCTCCCACTTCACATAGCGGTCGTCGACGATCTCGATGGCGGGATGATAGGCCTCGACGGCCTCGCCAACCCATTCGGCCGTGAACGGCGCCTCGCCGGCGGCAAGGTTGCGCTTCAGCCGCACCGCGATCTCGCATTCAACGCCGACCCGGACATAGTCGGAGGCCGCGAGCTTGACGCCGCTGTCGTGCACGCCCTTCTGGAACACCCCGCCACCGCAGGGGTGCGGGATGCCGATATAGTCCTGCATCACCCGGCTGGTGCAGCCGATCTTGTAACCGACCAGGGGGCCGACATTCTTCAAGAGGAGGTCGTGTAGCGCACGCTGGACCTGATAGCCCTCGGCCTCGTCTTCAGGGGGAACCTGGAGCGCGGCGAGCGGCGCATGGTTGCGGCGCGCCAGCGCGATCGCCTTTGCGGCTTCGAGAATTTTGTCCATCGGCGCCGCCTCCCACGCTACGCGATCGCAATCAAGGGCGGCACTTCAGCATCCCCGCCCGGGCCTGACAAGCGCGGGCGGCGTAGCTTCAGGCCTTGACCAGGCCGAGCCGGATCAGGCTTTCGGCCGTGGCAAGGATCGCCTCATCGTTGGAACGGGGTTGCCAGCCAAGCACCGACCTCGCCTTGGCGCTGGTGGAATGCCTGATACGTCCGAGCATCGGCACCACCGCCTGCAGCAGCGGAATCCGGCGCGCGGCGAGCCGCACCAGCCAGTCCGGCGCCTGGAGCCGGGGAACCCGGCGCGCGCGCGGGCCCAAGTCCCGCCGCAGCACCTTGCCGATGTCGAGGATCGACAGCGTTTGGCCGGACACTGCGATGAAGCGCTCGCCTTTGGCTTCCGGCGCGATCATCGCCCGCACATGCAGATCCGCGACGTCGCGCACGTCGACCACGCCGAAATAGACCCGCGGCACCGCCGGCATGGCGCCGTCGAGCAGCGATTTGACGATCTCGATCGAGCCGGAGAAGTCCGGCCCCAACACGGGACCGAAAATGCCGGCGGGATTGATCACCGACAGCTCGAGCCCGCCACCCTCGCGCACCATGAAATCCCAGGCCGCCCGCTCGGCCAGGGTCTTCGACTTGATGTAGGGTTGCACGTCGACGCCCTCGAGATTGGTCCACTCGGTTTCGTCAAACGGCCGGTCCCGCGGCGGATGGCCGTAACCGATCGCGCCCAGCGAGGAGGTGATGACGACCCGCCGGACACCGGCCTCGCGCGCGGCGCGTAGCACCCGCAGCGTGCCGTCGCGAGCCGGAACGATCATTTCGTTCTCGTCCTCAGGCAAGCTGGTCGACAGCGGCGAAGCAACATGGAGCACGTAGTCGCAGCCGGCGACCGCCTCGCGCCAGCCCTCGTCAGCCGTCAGGTCGGCGGTAAAGAAGGACAGGCTCTCCGGCATCGCCGCCCCACCCTCACGCAGCATCGCCAGCACGTCGGCTTCCCGGTCCGGCCGGCGTACCGTGGTCCGCACCTGATGGCCCGCAGCCAAAAGCTGCAGGACGACATGGATGCCGACAAAGCCCGAGCCGCCGGTGACCAGAACAGTGCTCATTGCCAAATTCCCCTGATTGCGCAGGCCGGCAAATTGTCCGCCGCCCTGCTCAGGGTCGCATCTGGTCACTATCTCCAGAGGGAACAAGTAGAATGGATTTCAAGACCGGTATGGAAAACCTGACCAGCGTTTGCGACGGCGACTGCGATTGCAGCCCCGACCCTGCCCTGCTCGCCAACTTCAAGCGCGCCATCCACGCGCTCGGCGGCAAATGGAAACTGGAGATCCTGTTCACGCTGATGAACGGAGCAGTTCGTTTCGGTGCGCTGCGGCGATCCATCGGCGGCATCACCCAGCACATGCTGACGATGCAGTTACGCGAGCTCGAGCAGGATGGATTGGTGTCCCGGACTGTCCGCGCGCAGAAGCCATTGCGGGTCGAGTACGAGCTGACGGACGCGGCTTACGGCCTGCTGCCGGCGTTTAAGGAAATATTGAGCTGGTCCAGGCTTTATGGAGACGCGCGCCTTGCAGCGTCGCATGAAGCCTGATTGCAGCGATGCTTGATGCAGCTTGATCAGTGTCTCAGCATCCGAGGCGATCTCGTTGATGCGACTCGCAAAACCTCCCTGCACCTGAGTTGAAGGTTGTTTCTCATGCGAACTCACGTGAGTTCGCAGGAGTGGACTCTACGTCATTGATCGCGATTCACTTTTCGCGACCGGGACGGTCGCGCTGTCGCGCGGCGTTGAGCGACGCACAAAATGCCCATCACGGCGCCAAACGGCACCTTGCGCCCCAAAAACAAAGAGCCGCATCGCTGCGGCTCGGACTTTATTCGTCGCGATAGACCTTCTCGCGTTTCTCGTGGCGCTCCTGCGCTTCCACCGAGAGCGTCGCGATGGGCCGGGCTTCGAGCCGCTTCAACGAGATCGGCTCGCCGGTATCCTCGCAATAGCCGTAGGTGTTGTCCTCGATGCGCTGGAGCGCGGCGTCGATCTTGGCGATCAACTTGCGCTGGCGGTCGCGGGCGCGGAGTTCGATGGCACGGTCGGTTTCGGACGATGCCCGATCGGCAAGATCGGGGTGGTTGACGTTCTCCTCCTGCAAGGCTTGCAGGGTGAGCTTGGACTCTTTGAGGATCTCATCCTTCCAGGCGAGGAGCTTCAAACGGAAGTACTCCTTCTGCCGGTCGTTCATGAAAGGCTCTTTTTCGGTCGGTCGGTAGTTTTTCAACTTTTCCAAGGGCGGCCTATCTTCTTAAGCAACGACTCGCGAACGGAACGGGGTCCGTTGAGCCGGGGCTTATATAGCTACCCCTTGTGACAGACAATATTTCCTTAACGGCGCGGTTACCGCCCCCAAACCCTTGCACAGGAAGGTTTATCCTGGTGGGCCCGGGGGCGGCCAAAAGCCTAGTAGCCGACCGTGAAACGCTGCCTCAGATGGGCCGGCTTTTCGATCTCGTCGGCGAGCGCGATGGCGTAGTCGGCGAAGCTGATCCAGCTCTTACCGTTCGCATCTGCGAGAAGCTGGTCGGTCCCGAGCCGGAACTTGCCCGTCCGGGCCTCTTCGACGAATAGCGCTGACGGCGAGATGAAGGTCCAGTTCAAGTCCTTTTCCTGCCGCAGCAGATCGAGGAAGGCGGAACCCTTTTCGGCCTCGGCCTTGTATTGGGCGGGAAAGCCTGGAGTGGTCACCAGTTTGACGCCCGGCGCTACCTCGAGGCTGCCGGCGCCGCCGACGACGAGGTAACGTCCGACCTTGGAGTCCTTGGCTGCGCCGATCAGCTTGAGCGGATCACTGGCCAGGAAGTGAACGGAACTCACAGCCACGTCGTGTCCGGCCCACAGCTTGGCGAGGCCCGCCTGGTCGAGCACGTCGCCCTTGGTCGGCGTGACGTTCGGCAGCGCCGCAATCTTCTCGGGGTTCCGGGCGATGGCGGTAACCGCATGGCCGCGACGGCACAATTCCCTGGTGATCTCCGAACCGGCCCGGCCCGAGGCGCCGGCAACTGCGATTTTCATGGAAGGCTCCTTTGCTTCTTTAGTAACTAACGGTGACTAGATATCGCAAAGAATGCTGGTGTTAAGAGAGCACTTTGTGCTTACCTGATTACGCAGGAGTAACCGGAACAACAGCTGGCAAAGCCCACGCAAGCGCGAGGACCCGAGATGAAGCCAAATGTCTATGCCGCCGAATGCCCGACGCGCCAGATCCTCGATCGTGTCGGCGACAAATGGGCCGTGCTGATCCTGTTGCTGCTGCGTGAGGAGCCGATGCGCTTCAATCAGTTACGTCGCACGATTGAAGGCATCTCGCAGAAGATGCTGAGCCAGGTTCTCAAGTCGCTCGAACGCGATGGCCTGATCAAGCGTCGCGCCATCGCGACCGTGCCGGTGACGGTTGAATATTCGATCACGCAGCTCGGCCTCACCCTCGCCGCCGCGGTCGATCCGCTGCGCGATTGGGCCGAGGAGAATCTGAAAGACGTGCTCGCCGCCCAGCGCCGCTACGACGCGCAGAAGCAGGAGGAAGCGGCGTAGAGCGTGAAGCGGCTAACAGAAGATCTGTCATCCTGAGGTGCGAGCAGCGCGGTGCGCAGCACCGTGCAGTGAGCCTCGAAGGATGAACGGCCGAGATGCCTCAGCGGGGGCCGTCGCCCTTCGAGGGCCGCTGAAGAAGCGGCCACCTCAGGGTGACGGACGACTCTCAGCCCTGCCCGGCCTTCGCCAGCTCGACCTCGACGCGCAGCTCGATCTCGGCCAGCACGGAATCCAGGCCAGGATCGCCGGAAGACGATTTCAAATTCGCCGCCGCATCGCGCAGCCGCATCACCGTCGAGGCGTCGAGATTGCCCGACAGAAGTCCCATCTTGAGATCGTCGAGCACGTCGAGCGCGGTCCTGCCGCGGGCGACCGAGCGCTTGCGGCGCTCGACCGGATCTTCCTCGATACCCTGCAGCGCGAGAAGCCCGTCGATATTGGCGGTGGCCTTCGGTGCGGCAGCGCTCCGTGTCTCCTGCGTCGACGAGGTGTCCGGCAGCACGAAGGTGCCGGAGCTTGTTCGCCTGGCCTGGTTGGCCGGCGTCCCAAGCGTGGTGCCATTCGGTCCGTAGATGCGCATCGGAGCAATCCGGGTGATCGATGCGCCACATTCGCCGCTTTATGGTTAACGGGGCGTAAACGGCCCGGCAAAATCTGCCGACAGGCGGCAGTTTCGCTCCTCAGCGACAACAGCCGCTGACACAGGACGAAACAAATTTACTCAACCTATTCAATCGACTAACCCCTTTGCCCCGCGTTGGCACAGGGCTCGCAAGGACAGCGTCGGACCAGCTCGTCATGGGAGTGTCGCTGATGGTCCGAGATGCGAGGAGGCTTTTCGGAAAGCCTTGGGGAGCAGAGGATGCCAGGCGTTCGTTGGGTGAGGATTCTGAGCGGGGTGGCCTTCGCCGCGCTGTCAGTGCTGGCGTTCTCGGTCGCGCCCGCAAACGCGACCTCGCGCATCAAGGATCTCGCCAATATCGAAGGCGTGCGGCAGAACCAGCTCATCGGCTACGGCCTCGTGGTCGGCCTCAACGGCACCGGCGACACCCTCAATAACATCCCCTTCACCAAGCAGTCGCTGCAAGCGATGCTCGAGCGCATGGGCGTCAACATCCGTGGCGCCACCATCCGCACCGGCAACGTCGCCGCCGTGATGGTGACAGGCAATCTGCCGGCCTTCGCGACGCAAGGCACGCGCATGGACGTCACCGTCTCCGCCCTTGGCGATGCCAAGGATCTGCGCGGCGGCACCCTGCTCGTCACCCCCCTGTTAGGTGCCGACGGCAACGTCTACGCGGTGGCGCAGGGCTCGCTCGCAATCTCCGGCTTCCAGGCCGAGGGCGAAGCAGCCAAGATCGTGCGCGGCGTTCCGACCGTGGGCCGTATCGCCAACGGCGCCATCATCGAGCGCGAGATCGAATTCGCGCTCAACCGCCTGCCGAACGTCCGCCTCGCGCTGCGCAACGCCGACTTCACCACCGCCAAGCGCATTGCCGCGGCAATCAACGACTATCTCGGCGTCAAGAGCGCCGAGCCGATCGATCCCTCGACCGTGCAATTGTCGATCCCGCCGGAGTTCAAGGGCAACGTCGTCGCCTTCCTCACCGAGATCGAGCAGCTCCAGGTCGATCCTGACCTCGCCGCCAAGATCGTCATCGACGAACGCTCGGGCATCATCGTGATGGGCCGCGACGTCCGCGTCGCCACCGTCGCGGTCGCGCAGGGCAATCTCACGGTCACGATCTCCGAGAGCCCGCAGGTCAGCCAGCCCAACCCGCTGTCGCGGGGCCGCACCGTGGTCACGCCGCGCTCCAGCGTCGGAGTCACGGAGGACGGCAAGAAGTTCGCGCTCGTGAAGAACGGCGTCTCGCTCCAGCAGCTCGTCGACGGCCTCAACGGCCTCGGCATCGGCCCGCGCGACCTCATCAGCATCCTCCAGGCGATCAAGGCCGCGGGTGCGATCGAAGCCGACATCGAGGTGATGTGATGCAGACCGGCATGATCAACACCGCACACGTCGTCAAGGCAGCGCTCGCGAACCCCGCCTTCTCGGTCGAGAGCCGCAACAACCGTCCCGACTTCGAACTCGCCGCCGCGCTTCAGAAGGTCTCGCCGCAGCAGCAATCCAAGGCGCAGAAGACCGCTACCGATTTCGAGGCGATGTTCCTCAACAGCATGTTCTCGCAGATGACGTCGGGCCTGAAGGGCGAAGGCCCGTTCGGCGATACGCCGGGCACCGGCGTGTGGCGCTCGATGCTGACCGAGCAATATTCCAAGAACTTCGCCAAGGCCGGCGGCATCGGTGTCGCCACCGAAGTCTACCGCACCCTGATCATGCAGCAGGCCAAAACCATCCGCACGGCATAAGGTCCTTCGAGATGAACCATTTCAACGCCTCACGTCGGCCGATGCCTGCGCAGCGGCCCGGCACGCCCGAGAGCGCCGCAGCGCGCAAGCTCGCCGAAGACCTGATGGACGCGATGAACGCCCTGCTCGGCCTGATCGAGCGCGAGACCGAACTGGTCCGCGCCGGCAAGGTCCGCGAGGCGATGACGATGGAAGGCCAGAAGCAGGAGCTGTCGCGGCGCTACGTCGGAGCCGTCGGCCAGCTGAAGGCGAACCAGGCACAGCTTGCTAAATCCGCGCCCGAGCTGCTGTCGACGCTGCACCGGCATCACGACGCCTTCCGCGCCATGCTCCAGGTCAACCTTACCGTGCTCGCGACCGCGCACGCAGTCTCCGAAAGCGTCGTGCGCGGCGTCAATGCCGAGATCCAGAAGCGCAACGTGCCGAACACCTACACCGCAGCGGGGCGCCGCGCGGCTCCCGGCCCGCGCCACATCACGCCGCTCGCGGTCAGCCGCTCGCTCTGAGCGCAATCCGAAACCATCTCCAATTTTACGAAAAACCGCGCGGCAAAAGCGTCGCGCGGTTAGGCACGTTTCCTAACCAGGTGTTCAATCCTGGTGTTCCATGGTTGCGCATTGAGAGGGGTTGGGATTTGACTCACGTAAGGCAACCAGGAGGCTGCCATGAGTACAGATTTCAGCATCAGGCCGGTGGGGATCCCGGCCCCCGTACAGATCGTCACGACGTCGAATTCGGCGGCGAACGATGCCGTGCAGACGGATTTGCCGGTAGGCCAGACGGTCGCCGCGAGCGATACGAGCGCGCCCGCGCGCAATGATTTGCAGAACAACAACGACAACGTTTCGCGTCAGGTGGTTTTCAACCAGGCGGCCGCGTCCTTCGTGTTCCAGGTTGTGAACGAAAAGACCGATAGGGTTGTCGATCAATTCCCCGACGAAGCGATGCTGCGCCGGCGGGCCTATTTTCATGCACTGGATTTGAAGTCTGAGCCTTCGCGTCCGCTCAATACGGACCTCAGCGCCTGACGATCACGTGGCGCGGGCTGCAACGGCCGTGTCGAGATAGTTCGAGCCTGTCGCGGGATCGGTCACGACGTTTTTGATCTGCGCCTTGCCGTTCGCGGTCAGCGTGAACTTCGTATTCCCGAAGCGAAACGAAGAATCCTTGATCAACACCTGCTGATACTGCGACGTGGAGCCGCTCTCGTAGTGGACCTGGGCGCGGAAGCCGCTGATCTGGGAGATGTTGAGCGAGAACTTCTTGCCGTCGGGATAGGTGCCGGTCCAGTTGCCCTCGTAGAGACTGGAATCCACCGGCACGTATTTCGTCTTGCTCGGGGCCGACATGCCCGCCGACTTATACGAGCTCGACAGGATGCTCATGAGGTCGGCCACGACGAGCCTCCGTCAGGATCGGCCGGACAGGCCGGCAGCAATGTTCCGGTTGATCTCGATCAGCGAGCGGAAGTGATCGAGCTGCGGGCTCATCAGCAGCGCCGCGGTCTGGCTCAGCACGAACACGCTGATGTTGGCGATCTTCTGGCGGACCTCGAGCGGCTGCGGATTGTTGTCGCGCATCGCCTCGCTCAGAAAGATGGTCCAGAGCTTGCGGTTGAACATCAACGCCTGTGTCGTCTGCTCGTTGAAGGGATCGGCGCTATTGACGGCGTCCTGCAGCTTGTTGGCAGCTTTCAGCAGCGTCTGCGCTTCGATATCACGAGGAGACGCAGTAGTCGTGGCGACACGCGCGTAGGCCGAAGCAGCAGAACTCGACATCGATCACCCTGGAGGTTTCCTCGCCCGTTGTACGGGCTTAAGGATTTCTTTCCCAACCCTAGGCAGCACCGCTTAAGATTTTGCTTACGTGAGAGAGTGGAGACACTCCGGACAATTACGGTCACGGATATCGTCTCGAGTTGAGGCTAAGCGCAAACGCCTCAGGTGTAAATCGCCGGATTTGTCCCGTGCTGATTTCGACTAATCGAGTCTTAGGAATCTCGATCAAAAAAACGGCGAGGTTTGTGCCTCGCCGCAATCCTGGGAAGCGTTGTCACCAACTCATCGCTTAGCGGAGGAGTTGAAGCACACTCTGCTGCGACTGGTTGGCGAGCGACAGCGCGGAGACCGCGATCGACTGGCGCGTCGAGAGCGCCTGGCTGTTGGCCGCTTCCTCGTTGGTGTCTGCAAGCGTCAGACTTGACGAACCGGTCTGCAGCACGTTGATCAGATTCTTGCTGAAGTCCTGACGGATCTGCACGATCGACAGGTTGGAACCGAGCGTCGACGCTTCGGAGCGCAGAGTGGTACTGGCCGCGTTGAGCGAGGTCAGGATGGCGTTCGCCGAATTCGAATCGAGGAAATCAACGCCCTGGTTCAAGGGCGCAAGGCTGAGGCCGGCGTCGTCGAGGGTCACGCCCTGGATGGTCAATGTCGAACGTCCAGTCTCGTTGAACACGAGTTTAAGCGTATCGCCGTTCAGCAGGTTGACTCCGTTGAAGGAGGAGTCCTGCGCGGTAGTGTTGATCTGCGCGAGCACGTTGTTGTACTGCGCGACGAGATTGGCGCGCGTCGACTGCGAATTCGCGTCAGCCACGGGCGGCTGCGCGATCAGACCATAGAAGGGCTGACCACTCGCCGCGGCTGTGCCACCGATTGCGCCGATCGTCAAGGAAGCCGCATCGTTGGAAGTTACGATGTTGAGGTGCCCCGTCGGGTCGATGGTGGCCTGCAGATTGTTCGACGCGAGCGCCGCATTGAGCTGATTGAGAGTGGAAACCTGGCCGGTGCCGGCGCCGAAGGTGATGCTGACGGCAGAGCCGCTGCCAGTGGCGCCGATCGTCAAGGTCTTGCCGCTGAGAGGGGGCGGGATGCGGGCGGTGGTGCCGGCGGAAAGGCCCAGCGCCGTGAGCACGTTGCCTGAGCCGGAGATCGCCAGATCCTGGGCGGTACCGGTGCTGAGCACGAGCTGGCCGCTGCCGTTGACGGTCGACGCCGTACCGGTGCCCGTGATGCCATCGATCGCGTTCAGCACGGTCTGCACCGTGAGGGTGCTGCCGGTGCCGATGCCGATCGTGACGTTGCCAAATGAGTCCGTCGTCGAGGTGGTTTGCGCGGTCGAGAACGTGATGGTCTTGCCGTTGACCGTCAGAACCGAACCGTTGGTGATGACCGTGCCGAGGTCATCGGATGAGGCGCCCGCCGTGCCAACCAACCGGGTCGCAGCCGTGATGTTGGCGGCCGTCGTGGTATTGTCGTTGGTAACAGTGCTGCCGGTGACCGTGTTGTTAGTGTATGCCGTGCCGAGCAGGTTGTTGGCGGTTGCCCCGGGGATCGCGGCCGCCGTCACGTTGGACTTGGGCGAATAGCCTGTCGGGCTTTGCAGCACCTGGCTGGCGATCGACTTCGCGCTATCCACCAGCTTCTGCAGCGAGGTGATGCCGGTATTGGCGGCCTGCAGCACCTGCACGCCGTTGCTGATGCCGTCCAGGAGATTGGCGATGTCACTGGCGCGATTGTCGAGGCCCTGAGCGGTAAAGAAGTTCGTCGGGTTGTCCAGCGCCGTATTGACCTTCTTGCCGCTCGCAAGCCGCTGCTGCGTGGTGGCGAGCAGGTCGGCTGTCGACTGCAGCGACAACAGGTTCTGGCGAACTGATGCCGAGAGAACGATGTTGGACATTGGCGGATCTTCCTCTTGAAGCGCGACGCTGTACGAATCGGGACTCGCCGATCGGGGACTGTACTTTCGTCCAGTCTTAGAAGGTCTCCTTTAAATTAAGGTTAATGGCGGCTTAAGCCGCAAGGTTAACAATGCGTTAACCCGCCGCGGTTCCCCCCGGCTCCGCGCGAGCCGCGCCGCGCAACAAAAAAGCGGCGGGGCAAAAGCCCCGCCGCCATGCCTTGACTGGCGATTTTCGCCGCGTATCAGCGCAGGAGCTGCAACACGCTCTGCTGCGACTGGTTGGCCAGCGACAGTGCCGAGACCGCGATCGACTGGCGGGTCGACAGCGCCTGGCTGTTGGCCGCTTCCTCGTTGGTGTCGGCCAGCGTCAGGTTGGACGAACCGGTCTGGAGCACGTTGATCAGGTTCTTGTTGAAGTCCTGGCGGATCTGCACGACCGACAGGTTCGAACCCAGCGTCGATGCTTCCGAACGCAGCGTGCTGCTGGCGGCATTGAGCGTGGTCAGGACCTTGTTGGCCGAAGCGTTGTCCAGGAAGTCGGTGCCCGAGGCGAGGCTCGAGATGCCGAGACCGGCGGTGTTGAAGGTCACACCGGTGATGCTCAGCGTCGACTTGCCGGTTTCGTTGAACGTCAGCTTCAGCGTGTCGCCGTTGAGCAGGTTGACGCCGTTGAAGGACGCGTCCTGCGCGGTCGTGTTGATCTGCGCGAGCACGTTGTTGTACTGCGCGACCAGGCTTGCACGCTGGGTCTGCGAGGTCGGATCGGCGACCGGAGCCGAAATGGCAGCGCTGTGGAACGGGCCGGTAGAGGTAAAGGCCGTGCCGCTGAGCGTGCCGATCGTCGAGGACGCCGCATCGTTCGTGGTCGTGATCGAGATCACGCCGGTCGAGTCGATCGAGGCCTGCAGGTTGTTGGCCGCCAGCGCCGAGTTGAGCCCGTTCAGCGTCGAGACTTGGCCGGTGCCGGTGCCGAAGGTAACACTGACGGCGGTGCCGCCGCCGGTGGCGGCGATCGACAACGTCTGGCCCGAGATGGCAGGCGGAGTGCGGGCGGTCGTGCCGGCGGTGAGACCCAGCGCGGCGAGCACGTTGCCCGTACCCGAGATCGTGAGATCCGAGGTCGTGCCGGTGCTCAGCGTGAGCTTGCCACTCGCGACGGTCGAAGCCGTGCCGGTACCGGTGATGGTGTCGATCGCGGAGAGCACAGTGCCCACCGTCAACGTGCTGGTCGACTTGATACCGATGGTGAAGTTGCCGGCGGCGTCCTGGGTCGAGGTGGTCACGGTGTTGTCGAACGTGATGGTCTTGCCGTTGACCGTCAGGACCGAACCGTTGGTGATGGCGGTGCTGAGGTCGTCGGACGTGGCACCCGCGGTGCCAACCAGCTGGGTGGAGGCCGTGATGTTGACCGCAGTGCCGGTGTTGTCGTTCAGCACGGCGGTACCAACGGCCGTGTTGTTGGTGTAGCCGGTGCCCAGCAGGTTGCTGGCGGTCGCGCCGGTGATGGCGGTCGAGGTCACGGTCGACTTGGTGGAGTAGCCCGTCGGGCTCTGCAGCACCTGGTTGGCGATCGACTTGGCGCTGTCCACCAGCTTCTGCAGCGAGGTGATGCCGGTGTTGGCAGCCTGGAGAACCTGAACGCCGTTACCGATGCCATCGAGCAGATTGCCGATGTCGCTGGCGCGGTTGTCGAGGCCCTGAGCGGTGAAGAAGTTGGTGGGGTTATCGAGAGCCGAGTTCACCTTGCGGCCAGTCGACAGACGGGACTGGGTGGTGGCGAGGAGGTCAGCGGTGGACTGGAGGGAGAGCAGGTTCTGGCGAACCGATGCGGAGAGAACGATACCGGACATACTGTTACCTTTCTGGTAGCTACGCGTCCTATCTGACCATGATTGATCAGATGACCCGCGGACCGTGCGTCCAAGCCTCTAACAATCCGTGAAATGAACCCCCCGCTTTTTCCGCGACCGCACGCGATGCCCCCTTCGTAAGTGCGACGGACGGACCGGAATATCGCGCACAATATTGATATTGCTGCTCTTTTACTCGCAACGGCGGTCGTTTACGCCCGGTTAACTATGTTGCGCAAGGATCGGCTCCAAATCACGGTCGATCGCCTTCATTGCGCGAGCACGGCGACGGTTCGTTACAACAGGGTTGATGGAGAACAGGCATGGCCCTCAAGGTCGAGCTCAAGCCACACGAACGCATCATCGTCGGCAACTGCGTGATCACCAACACCGATCAGCGCGCCCGCCTTCTGATCGACGGCGAGAACGTGCCGATCCTGCGCGAGCGCGACATCCTTACGCCGGAGACCGCAGACACGCCCGCCAAGCTCGTCTATCTCGCGGTTCAGCTCATGTATATCTCGCCGGACCCGCAGACCCAGCACGGCACCTATTTCAACCTCGTGCGTGATATCGTCACCGCAGTGCCCAGCGCTTGGTCCATCATCGAGGGCATCAACAACAACATCATGAGCGGCGACCTCTACCGGGCGCTGAAAGATGCCCGCAAGCTGATCGCCTACGAAGAGAAGTTGCGGGACCAGTACGAGGCGACGCATCCCAAAAGTGACGTTAAGGGCGACGTCAGCTCAGCCGCCTGAGCGCTTCGTCCGTCCCAAGCAAAAACGCCCCGGACCAGGTCCGGGGCGTTTTTGTTTTATCGTGACATCACTGCGCCGCGAGCGGCGGCGCCTCGATCTCGATCACGCCGCCGCTGCGCTTCGCGCCGAACTCCAGCACGGCCGCGACCAGCGCATCGATATCCGTCTCCGCGGTGCGATGATTGACGATCGCGGCGCGGATCGCGAACTTGCCGTCGAGCGTCGTGCTCGACGGCGCGGCGATGCCGGATTCCTGGACGTCAGCGACGATCTCGCGATTGACCGCATCGCCGGCGCGGTAGCGGAAGCAGACGATGTTGAGATTGACCGGCGCGAGCAGCTCGAGCCTGGGGTCGGCGAGCACGCGGGTCTCCAGATATTTTGCGAGCGCGCAGCTTCGCGCGATCACCGCGCCCAGCCGGTCGGTGCCGAATGTTTTCAGCGTGAACCACGTCTTCAGCGCGCGGAAGCCGCGCGACAGATCCGGACCGAGATCGCACGGCCATACCGCGCCGGCCGCGAGCCCCCTCGCCTCGCGGCTCAGATACGCCGCTGGGTGCGCGAAGGCCTGCCGGTGCCGTTCGCCATCGCGCACCAGCAGAAAGCCGGCGTCGTAGGGCACCTGCCCCCATTTGTGGAAGTCGAGCGCGATCGAGTCCGCGAGCCCGATGCCCTCGAGCAACGGTGCGAGCTCGGGCGAAAGGATCGCCAGCGCGCCGAAGGCGCCATCGACATGAAACCAGACGCCTTCTTCGCGGCACAACTCCGCGATCGCCTTGAGATCGTCGATCGCTCCGATATCGACGGTTCCGGCCGATGCCGTCACGAGGAACGGCTTGAATCCGACCTCGCGATCGGCAGCGATCTGCGCCCGCAGTGCTGCGACATCGATGCGATGCTCGGCATCGACATCGATCTTGCGCAGCGCGTCGGTGCCGAAACCGGCGATGTCCATCGCACGGGAGATGCAGCCATGCGCGGCTTTCGACGCGTAGGCCGTGAGCAGCGCGCCGTCATTGCCGATGCCGTGCTGCCGCACCATCGTGCCGAGCGCGTTCGTGCGCGCCACCAGCACCGCCATCAGATTGGCCATCGACGTGCCGGTGACGAAGATGCCGCTCGCGCCTTGCGGAAAGCCGAACAGGCCGCGCATCCATTCGACGATCTGACGCTCGACCTCGATCGGCATGTGATCGCGTCCGCCGAGATTGGCATTGAGGCCGGCTGCGAGCATCTCCGCGACCATGCCGACCGCGGTGCCGCCGCCATGCACCCAGCCCATGAAACCCGGATGAACGTTGCCGGTCGCATGGGGCGCGACATGCTCGGAGAATTCGCGATAGACCTCGGCGAGATCGGTCGCCTCGCGCGGCAGGTCGGTTCTGACCGCCGCGCGGACCTCGTCCGGGATCGGCTGCCACACCGGACGCGCGCGAACATTGGCGATGCCGTCGATCGCCTCGTCCAGCATGCGATGAGCGAGCGCACGGAACTCGCTCCAGTCCTGTGGATCGAGCGATCTGTTGGTGACGCCGGCTTGGGTGTTGCCGATGATCTCGTTCATGCTGCACTCCCGACGCCCGCCATCGCAGCCTCCTTGGCATGCCGCGACAGCATTGCGGTGAATGCGGCAAAGATCTTGCGCATCTGCGGCGGCTTGTATGGAAACACGACCGGCGAATCCATGTTATGCACCACAGCGGTGTTGTCGGCCTCGAACACCAGCAGCTCGCCGTTCTGGTTCTCGGCGCAATCGACGATGAAATAATCGAGCCCGACGCGTCGGCTCATTTCGTCGAGCGCGTGCCTGTGGCGCGCAGCAAAGGCATGGTCGAAGTCCTGCATGAAGATCGCCTCTTCAGCGCGCTTCTCCTCGCTGAACGCCATGTAGGCGTTGAGATACCAGATGTCCCAGCGATCGGCGATCGCCATGTGGCAGGCATAGGGCTTGCCGTCGACCATGGTGAGCCGGATCTTGCGATAGAGCCCGTCAGGGCCCGCATAGTTGACGAAGCGCGCGACGAAGAAGTCCTGCTCCTGCCGCTCGGCGAGATAGGCTGCGAGCGCAGCGGCATCGTCGAGCTTGGCAAGCCCGACGCCGGCATGCGTACCGCGCGGCCGCACGATCATGGGAAAGTGCAATTCACCCGTGATCGCCGTGCAGGCGATGCGGCCTTCCGCAAGATCAGACAATTGCGCACGCGTCGCGTGGGCGGTGACGGGAATCTCGAGACCGGGGATACCGGCCAGCAGCCGAAACAATTTGTCGCGATCGAGATTGCCGACCAGCTCGGGGCGGTTGAGCAGCGGCCGCGGCCAGTTCGGCGCGGCCTTTTCGATCAGCGCCAGTGCTTCGCGGCATTCCTCGGAATCGGATGCAACCACGATGGCAATGTCGTGCTCGGGCAGCGTTTCCGGCAGGCCCGTTGTCTTGGTCACATAGAGCGTCAGCAGCTCGATGTCGGAGCCTTCGAGCAGGAATTCGATCGGTGTGTTGCCGCCCATGTCGATGTCGGCTGCAAGCGCGAGCACGCGCAAGCCCGGCTTCGGAACTGCGGCGGGCGTGCGAAACAGCTGATGGAACGACAGCACTTCGGACTGGATCACCAGCCCGGCTTCCTTCTCGCCCATCAGCTGGGCGATCAGCGACAGATCCAGCCCCTCGCCCGCTTGCGCCGTTCCTTCCGCGATCCGCGCCAGAAGCTGATCGCGTAACGGATGCAGGTCGACGCCTTCGAAGGCCTGGCGCGTCAGCTGCGCAAAGCCGATACGATCGGCGTAATTCGGCGCGGCAAGGGAATGCAACATCTCACACCTCGAATACGGGCTACGCCGGCACGGCGGCGGTACGGTCAAGCAGCAGCTCGATCTTCACCAGGACATCAGCGATGCGATCGAGGATACGCTGCACATTGGCTTGCGCTTGCGCGCCGTCGACCGACCAGGCGTCGGTGACGTCTCGCGCGCCGACGCAGAGCCGCAGCGCGGCCTGCGATACGCCGTCCGGTTGCTCCAGCCGCACCGGCTGGCCGACGAGACAGCGTTGCGCGGCGACCTGCCGGTTCGCCGCGCTGCCGCCGATGTCATCGTTCATGTCGCGCGCGAGCGCGCGATGGACGGTGCTGGTCTCGGAGATCGACACCGGCTCATTGTGGCGCAATAGGGTGAACGGAAAGATCGTGCGCTGCATAAATTCTTCATCATCGGCATCAGCAATGTCGACGGGAGCCGGTACGGCGCGCAGCGACGGCGACAGCATGATCATGCTGTCGATGCCGGCAGCGAGCTCGGTCATGGTCCTGGCACGGAAGGCGCCGGGCACGGCATAGTAGCGGCCGATCTCCGCCAGCGCCGCTTCCCAGCGCAGCCATTGGCCGAAATTCGGACGGCGTTCGAAGCGCGAGCGCAGCGCCGTCCACGCCATTGGCCAGTCGCAGCGCCCGGCATAGGCGAAGAAATCAGGCGCGATCCGATCGATCCGGTCGATCGCGCGCGACAGGCCTTTCGGCACCAGCAGCGCGCCGCTGAAGGCAGGCCCGCCGAAGAATTTCGAGCCCGTGATCAGCACCATGTAGCCGCGATCGAGATAGGAACGCAGCCGCCGGCGGCCGAGCCGCGCCTGACAGGCATCGACCACGACCTGAACCTTGCGTGGCCAGCGCCGCGCGATCTCATCGAGACAGGCGGCACTCGGCGCACGCCAGCCGAGCTTTGACGAATCCATGATGTGCAACAGAACGCGCCGGCCTTGCGCGAGGCTGTCCTCGGTCGCACGCATCACCGCAGCATCCGCGTCAGTACGCATCATGAGGCCAGAGACATCGAGCAGCGGCACCGCGATGCTGTCGCCGGCGAGGCCCGCGATCGCGGCATCCTTGCGCACCGCAACGCCGCTCGCCGTCATCGTACCGAAATGGTGCCCGCGCGCGGATTGCAACGTACCGCTGCCAGTCTGGTCGGCGCCGACCACGATCGTCACCGGCGGCGCGCCAAGCGCGGCGCCGGCGAGGAACAGGGCATGAAGCTGGGAGTCCGTGCTGGATGGCGAGAACACGATTTCGACCCGTGGCGACAGCTGGAAGTGACCACGCAGCTCCTCGCGCATGTCCTCGCAGCGCCGGTCGAAGGCGATCTCGACCTCATCGAACAGCGATTTGTGCACCAGCCCTCGCGCGCCAGCGCGGCGCGGTCATAGGCTCGTTGCGAGATCGTCGAAGCCGTTGACGAGGCGAAATTCCAGATCTCGGGCTCGGGCGACGGTGCACAGCCATAGGCGTTGACGCGCTCTTTCGGGTCGAGCGCCAGCCGCCCGTCTCCGCCGGACACGAGCAACGTATCCAGCGGTGTGAAGAGATCGCGCAGGCGATAGCGCGAGCCGCCCTCGGACGCTCGTTCGATGTCGGACAGACGGGATGCGCCGATGCTCATCCCGACAGGCTCACGCCGCGTCGGCCGCCGGGGCCGGCGCGAATTGCGAGGCGATGTCGCCGTGGAACACCGACGGACCGACGTGGTCGAGCGAGCTCTGGATATCGGCCCAGATCTCGCCGCCGATATCGGTCCAGCGTTTGCAGAAGGCGAAGTCTTCGGAGAGATAGGTCCCCGTCGCGGGATCGATCATGCATTCGAACAGCGCGAACCGGTTCGGGCTCGTGACGAGCGAGTCATGCGAATGCTCGCGGAAGAACTGCAGATTGGCGTAGTCCGGATGGCGGCACATCGCCTCCAGCGCCTGGCGGCGGATCATCAGGAAACCGGTGCCGGCGTAGCGCACGCGGGTGAAGCCATTGACCACCACGATGCGATCGGGGTCCTCGATCTCGAGCACGTAGTCGAGCGAGGCCGCCGGCACGTCAACGCGGCCGGCCTGGATCGCCCGCCTCGCCTTGTCCCAGTTGACCCGCTTGATCGGATAGCAGCCGGCGACGACGTCGGCGCCGCATTCGATCAGCCGGAACACCTGCTCGGGCTTGAAACCGATATCGGCGTCGACGAACAGGAAATGCGTGGCATCAGGGTCGTCCAGGAACATCGCGACCAGGTTGGCCCGCGCCCGCGTGATCAGCGCATCGCCGTCACGCAGGAGCACCTTGAGGGCGAGATTGGACATGCCGTGCATGGCGCGCTGGAGCGCGAAGATGGAGCTGGCGTAAATGCTCGACACCTGCCCGCCGAAGCACGGCGTCGCGACCACCAGCTGCATCTTGTCCGACATCGACGGCTCCGCCCCGCTCAAATCCTCACCAAGAGGTAAACAGGCATGGTTAACGGCGCCTTAATGCGCCCCTACAGGAACTTGACCAGCGAGAGCTGCGCGAGGTTGGCGGTCGTCTGATACGAGGCCTGCAGCGCATTCTGGAGCGACAGGATTTCGCTCGCGACCTGGTCCGGCGAGGCCGACTCCGCCTGGTCGATGATGGTCTGGAGCTGCGCCTTGGCCTGAGTCTGGCGCGTGGTCGCGTCCTTCATCGTGTTCTGGGCCATCGCGATGTCGGTCTGGATGTCCTCGACCTTCTGCTGCCCGGGCTGCGGCGTCAGCGCCTGCGTGGTGCGCAGGCTCAGCGCCGCGACCTGGCCGCCCGAATATTGCCCGGTCGGCGAGGTCGAGAACGTGCCGAACACGGCGATCGCCTGCAACTGATTGCGGATCGCGTCCTCGTCGGCCTGCGCGCCATATTGCACCGTGACGGAATCGTCGACCCGCGCCACCGCGGTCGAGCGCGCCGAGCCGGGGCCGTCATTACCCTGATACCATTTCACTGTCGTGGCCGAACCGTTCACCAGCGTCGTCGCCGAGGTCGCCGGCGAGGAACCGACCCGCAGCGGCGGCTGCGTCGCGCTGATCGGCGACGAGCTGAAGCCGAGCGCGCCAAGTGCTGCCGTTGCGCCGGCAGTCGAGCCCGAGATGCTCAGGCTCGACGCGTCGTCGGTGTTGATCGTGATCACGCCGCCATGAACGGTCGACGGCCTCGAGGTGCCCGTGATGGAGTCGATCTTGCTCAGCAGGGTCTGGATGCTGTCGGTGACGTTGAGCTGGTTGCCAGTGGCGCCCGAGGCGACGAAGGAGAGCGTGGTGCCGTTGACCGTAATGCTGTCGCCGGCGGAGAAACCGGGCGAGATCGAGTCCGAGGGGGCCGTGCCGGACAGTGCGGTCGCCCCGGTGATCGGCGCGGCCGGTGCCGCTTGGTTGTTGACGGGCGTGCCGATCGCCGAGCTCGCGGTATTGAAGAAATTGTCGCCGGCGGTCACGGCGGATGCCGCCACCAGCGAGGTATTGGCGAGCTTCTGGATCGCCGTGTTCAGCGCGGCGTTGAGATTCGTCGCGGTGTTGGCCGGGGTGGTCGTATCAATCGCGAAGCTGCCGGCCGGCGTCGGCGTCGCGGTCGTGGCGGTCAAATCGATCTGCTCGGTCGTGCCATCAGGCAGCGTGAATTGAACGCTGAGCTTGTCGCCATTGTTCGGATTTGTGCCGTTGAGGTCAACCGAGAACGACACCGGCGAGCCGCTCGGGCCGGTCACTGTCGCGCCCGTCAGCGTCGAGGAGACCGCTGCGATCTTCAACCCGAACGGCGATCCGGCGACGTCTTCCGACACTTTCACCGAGCTCGCCGTCGGCTGTGTCTGCAAGAGCCGCCCCATGCCGTTGGCGCCGAGGTCGGCCGCCTGGCGCTCCGCCATCACGGTCTTGAGGCCCGCCAGCGTGGTGGTGCCGTTGATGATGTCGCCGGCGTTCGCGACCGATTGCGTGTTGACGGCGGTTCCGGAGAACAGATAGCGGTTGCCCGACTGGGTGTTGAGGACGCCGACCATCGAGCCGAACTGGGCGGCGGCGGTGTTCTGCGCGACCGTCTGGCCGTTGACGTTGAGATCCTGCGAAGTGCCGGCGGACCCGGTCTGCACCGTGTTGCGGATCGTCGTCAGCGACTGGAGCGCGGTGTTGGCGAGGTTGATGTTGACGTTGACGTTGGTGATCGTGTCGGTATACGCGGCGATGTTGGACAGCTGCGCGCGCGAGGCGATCGCAAAGCCTTCGTTGGCACCCATCCCCGAATAGTTCTGCGACAGCTTGCCGGTCGAGAGCTGGGTCGACAGGTCGGTGAGCTGCTGATTGATGTTGCGGATCTGCGCGCCGAGAATCGACGAAGAATAGTTGATGCTGCTGATCGACATGTTTCAGAGCCCTGTACTGGTTACGCTTGAGCCTGGAGCAAGGTGTTCATCATGGTCTGCACCACCGACATCACGTGGGCGTTGGCGGCATAGGCATTCTGGAGCTGGATCAGGTTCGACATCTCCGAGTCCAGATTGACGCTGGAGGTCGAGTTGAACTTGGCCTGGAGCGTCGAGACCACGACGCTCTGGCCCTGCTGCAGCTGGGTCGCCTGGGTCGAAGCATTGCTCTGCACGCTCAGGAACTGCTGCAGGTAGTTCGAGACGTTGCCGCTGAAGGGCTGGCTCGACGAACCGAGCCCGGTCTGCGGCGAATAGGAGAACACCGCCGTCGTGAGCTGCGAATAGAGATAGTCCGAGCGCGTGGTATCGCCCGCGGGCGTCGCCGGCGAGGTGCTGTAGACCGACAGCTTGCTCGGATCGGTGACCAGCGACGAGTTGACCGCGATGCGCCCGGCAAGGCCGGTCATCTGCGAGCCCGCCCCCGTGATCGCGCCGGTGTAGAGCGTGGTGCCGCCGTCGGTGAACAGCGGCAGCTGCGGATTGCCCGAGGTCAGCGACGAGATGGTCTTGGAGATCGAGGACGAATTGACCTTGGCAAGGCCGGTGCCATCATCGGTGATCCGCAACGTCGTGGCGGTCGCCGGCAGCGGGGCTGCGGAGAACGAGAGGTGCACACCAGAAAGCGCGGTGTTGAGCGCCGAAGCGATCGCACCCATGCCGCCGGAGAAGTTCACCCCGACTCGCATCGGGTTGGCGTTGGCAGCGTTCTGGAGCGGCAGCGCCGTCGGATCGGTGACGTTGACCAGCGTGATCTGGCGCTGCGTGTTGGTCGTCGTGTCCGTGTAGGTGATGTTGACCGCGTTGCCCGGCGCCGCTCCGGCGAGATCAACGTCGAATCCGGCGGGCGGGCCGGAGACGGCGGTGCCTGCCGTGGTCTTGTCCGACAGCGCGCTCGACATCGTCGCCGCGAGCTGGTCGACCTGGTTCTGCGCCTGCACCAGCGTCTGGTCGCGCAGCTTGAGATCGGCTGCGATCTGACCGGAGGAGACGACGTTGTTGGCGACGACGTCGATCGAAGAGCCGTTCGGCAGCTTGATGTTGAGCGCGCCGACACCGGACTTGGTCGGATCGACATTGTAGAGCGAGGTCGCAGAGAGCGCGCCCGCGGAGGTGAAGGAGAATTGCGAGGCGAGCCCGGCGCCGACGAGCTGGATGCCGGTGGTGGTGTAGATGTTGGCCTGGTTGGATCCGTCGGTGGTGACTCGGACGTCGACGAGTTTCGACAGCGTGTTGATGGCCTGGTCGCGCTGATCCATCAGCGTTGCCGCGGTCGGATCGGTCGAAGCCAGGCCCTGGAGCTTGGTGTTGATGTCGGCAATCTGGTTCATCGCCGCGTTGGCCTGCTGCGCCGAGGTGCCGAGATCCTGCTCGACATTGGAGCGCAGCGACTGGATGCCCTTGGTGGTGATGTTGAGCTGCTGGGCCAGCGCCTGCGCAGCCCCGACGGCGACCGTCTGCGCCGACGACGAGCCCGCACTCGTCGACAGCGCCTGAAGCGAGCTGGTGAAATTGTTCAGCGCGGTCTCGAGCGTGCCGCTGCCGCCGGGGTTGCCATAGACATTCTGGAGCTGCTTCAGAATGTTGGCCATCTGGTCGGCGTAGCCGCTGCCGCCGGTCTCGGTGCGCAGCTGGTTCAGCACATAGCTGTCGAGCTCCCGGCTGACGCCGGTCGTCATCGCCGTCGAGCCGAAGTCGCCGGTGGTGATTTCGATCTGGTTCGGCGTCTGGGCGACGTAACCCGGCGTCTGCGAGTTTGCGACGTTCGAGGACGTGATCGAGAGCGCGGCCTGGTTGGCACGCAGACCGCTCATCGCACTGGCAAGGGCTGAACTCAAACCCATGTTACGGCCGCCTTATGGTTACGTTACGCGCCGATCAGCGCAACACGTTCAAGAGGTCCTGCACCATCGAATTCGCGGTCGTGATCACCTTGGTGTTGGCCGAATAGGCCTGCTGGGTCACGATCAGCTTGGTGAATTCGTCGGCGATGTCGGTGTTGGATCCTTCAAGCGACGAGCCGCTGATGGTGCCCGAGGCACCGTCGATTGCCGGACCCGACTGGTCGGTCACCGCGTAGGCGCCGCCGTCCAGCGCCTTGAGATAGTTGGTGCCGTTGAAGTGCGACAGCGACACCTGGGCAAGGTCGAGATTCTGGCCGTTCGAGAAAGTGCCGACCACGAGGCCGTTGTTGTTGACGGCAACCGAGCGGAGCTGACCGGCGGCGTAGCCGTTCTGGGTGATGGTGTTGATGGTCACGGCGCCGCTCGTGCTCGCAAATTGCGTCAAGCCGCCGGAGGAGATGTTGAAGGCCACCGAGCCGAGTGACTGGCCGCTGACGCTGACGTTGTTGATGGTGATGCCCGAGCCGCTCGGCGTGGACAGCGAACCATCGCTGGCAAACGTGAAGGTCTGGCCGGTATTGACCCAGCCGACCGTCGTGCCGGTCGCGTTCGGGTCAGTCTGGTAGAACAGGTTCCAGCTATCGGTGTGTCCGGTGCCCAGTGCAGCGCTGTCGGTCTTGGCCCAGCGCAATTGCAGGTTCACGGGCGTGCCGGCCGCGTTGTAGGCCGTCACCGCACCGCCGCTGATGGATTCCTTGGTGAACGTCGAGATGTCGTTGCCAATCACCGTGCCCGTTCCAGCGGTGCCGCCGCCGCCGCGCGCCTTGGTCACCGGGCTCGTGAATCCGAGCGCGGAGAACGCAGGCGCCGAGCTCGTGACGCTGAGATCCTGTGCCGTGCCGGTGTGCAACGTAATTGCGCCGGTGGAGGCATTGATGGTCGGCGCCACGCCCGTGGCGGCACCGATCGCGGTGAGCAGGTTGCCGACGGTATCGTCGGCGCGGACGTGGGTTGCGTCCTGCAGGCCGGTACCGGCCGCGGTGATGGTGATTGTGGTCGCCGGAGCAGTGCCGACGGTAATGGTATCACCGGCAACGAAGCTGGTGGTCAGCGAGTCGCTCGGCGAGGTGCCCGACAGCTTCGTCGCAGCGGTGATGGCGGCCTGCGGCGTGTTCTGATTGCTGACGGACGTGCCGGTAATGGTGGCGTCCGTATAGGGCGCTGCCGGCGTGCCGACCGGCAGCGGGTTGGCCGAGAAGTCGGACGGATTGAGACCACCATTGGCTACGAGCGAACCGGTGGCCGCGGTCGAGCTCGCCACCGTGTTCGGCTGGGTCGGCAGGTTCGCCGCATACTGGATCGCGGTCGTCGCCTGCGCCGGGACAAAGTTGTTCTGGAATTTCAGCACCGTCGCCACGTTGCCGGTCGGGTTGCCGGTCTTCGGATCGACCGTGACGCCCATCAAATAGTAGCCGGCACCGTTGACCAGGTTGCCGTTGGCATTGACCTGGAAGTCGCCGCGACGGGTGTAATAGGTGACGCCGTTGAACACCGGCACATTGTCGACCACGCCGGTTGCCTTCTGCACCGAGAAGAAACCGTCGCCGGTGATCGCCATGTTGGTGGCGACGCTGGAGGAGGAGATCGTGCCCTGCGTGGTGATGGTCGCCTGGGCATGCGCGGTGACGCCGCCGGCGACCTGCTTGCTCGGCACGGAGGCGTCGGGGATGAGATCCTCGAAGCTGGTCCCGATGCCCTTGTAACCGGTGGTGGACGAGTTGGCGATGTTGCCCGAGATGTTCTGAAGCGCGTAGGACTGCGCCTGCAGACCGCCCACCGAGGTGTTCATTGCATCGAAGATACCCATAAACTTTGTCTCCAAATCCGGTCTCGGCGGCAGGTCGACCCATGGCCGCAGTCGGGGACACAGTCGCAAGGCCTATGCCAAAGCTTGTATCCTCATAAAATCAATGGCTTAAATAGAAATGCCCCGGTCGGACGACCGGGGCATAATTGCCGGACCGGCAACAATTGCCGGGGAAAACACTTCAAATGACGCCTACGTCGCCGACGGCCCCGCGGGGTGGAACACCAGCCCGAAACCGTCGATGCAATAGCGCAGTCCGGTCGGCTTCGGACCGTCGTCGAAGACGTGCCCGAGATGGCCGCCGCAGCGCCGGCAGTGTACCTCGGTGCGCACCATGCCGAAGGTGCGGTCCTCGGTCTTGCCGACATTGCCCTCGATCGGCTGGTAGAAGCTCGGCCACCCCGTGCCGCTCTCGAATTTGGTCTCGGACGTAAACAGCGGCAGGTCGCAGCCGGCGCAGGCGAAGACGCCCTTGCGGTGCTCGTTCAGCAGCGGGCTGGAGCCGGGCCGCTCGGTGCCCTCCTTGCGCAGGATCTCATATTGCTGCGGCGTCAATTGCGCGCGCCATTCGGCGTCGGTCTTCTCGATCTCGAATTTCTGCGCGGTCTTCTCTCCAGCCTGGGCCGGCGTTGCCCTCAGCCAGCGGAAGGCCGAAAGCCCAAACAGGCCGGCGACAGTCGTTAGCAGGATGCGGCGGTCAAACATCTCATTCTCCGTGCGCGGGGACCACGCCCTGAGATACGGGCTCTAACGGTCAACGTTACACGTTCAGGCGGAATTTTTCTTCCCCACCTTACTGCGAAACGCCCTGCTCCTGATCGGCCGGTTCCACCTCCTCCGTTGCCGTCGGCTGCTGCGGCGCAGGGGCCACCCGCGGCCGAACCCCTGAGGGCTGATGGCGCGGACCGGTGCCGGCGGCCCGGTTGGCCTCGGCCAGCCGCGCCTCGCGTTCCCTGTCCTTCACCCGGACCCGCTCGCGGTAGCGGGCGAGCGACCCTGCGGCGGCGGAACTCGCCCTGCCCCAAAGGCCGACTAATTGGCCCGCGACCCGCCCGGTGGTGCCGCCCGCCCAGACCAGTTCGAACGGCGAGAACAGCTTCCAGCGCTCGTCGCCCGAAAGGATGCTGCGCGCGATCAGCTGTCCGGCCATCGCCGAGGTGTTCATGCCCTGGCGCCCAAACCCGCTCGCCACCCACAGGCCTTTGCGCAATTGGCCGATCTGCGGCATGCCGTGCACGGTCTGGCCGGTGGCGCCGCCGAACGTCTCCGATATCTCGACATTGCCGAGCTCAGGGAAAATCGATCGGATCCTCCGCCTGATGGCACCGGCAAAGCGCTGCGGACTCGCGGCCCAGGTGGTTTCCGGGCTCTCCCACATCAGGCGGTCGCCATCGACGACACGGAAATGATCGACGCCGTCGGAATCCATCACCGAGCCCTTGAAGGCGATGAACTCGTGCAGGCGCTCGCCGAGCGGCGCAGTAATACCGGCATAGCGCCAGACCGGCAGCAACGTCTCCGACAGCCGCCGCAACGGCGCGCCGAGATGGATATTGCCGGCGAGCACGATGTGGGTGGCGCGCAGCCGTGCCGAAGGCGTGACGATGCGTTTACGGATGCCGGAATGATCGATGCTGACAACAGGCGTGTCCTCGAAGATGCGCGCGCCGGCGCGCCGCGCCAGTGCCGCGAGGCCATGGACATATTTGCGGCCGTCGACCTGGAACGCTTTGGGATAATAGACGCCGTGGAAGTAACGATCGGTCTTGAGCGCCGCGCGCACGCGATCGACCTGCCAGCCTTCGGCCTCGGTGTCGAAATCCTCGTTCAGCATCTGCAGCCGGCTGATCAGCCGATCTCCGGCATCGACATTGGAGACCTCGAGCACGCCGTCGGTGAGGCCGATATCAGGCATATTTTCTTCGGTGGCGTGGGTCCGGACGAACTCGGCGCCCTCCTTCGAGAGCGCCCACAATTCACCGGCGTCCTCGAAGCCGATGCGCTCGATCAGCTCGGCGAGCGGCAGCGCGAAACCCGGCATCACGGTGCCGAACTGGTTGCCCGAGGCGTTCCAGCCGATATGGCGGCCCTCGAGCACCGCGACGCTGGCCCCAAGGCGGGCCGCTTCCAGCGCAACGGAAAGGCCGGCGAGCCCTGCCCCTATGACACAGATATCGGCGTCAAGATCGAAGGACAGCCGGGCGCGCTCGCGGAAGCCGGCTTCTTCCTGGGACACGCTTGTGAAAGTCTCGCTCATGTCGTTTTCTTAAAATACCGAGCAGGCGCTTGTCACCTTGTCCTCAATGGCCGCCTGTAGATTATTCAAGACGTGGAACGATTCGAGAATGCCATGCGCCGTTTGATGTTGCTGCGTCACGCCAAGACCGAGACTGACGCGCCGAGCGGCCGCGACCAGGACCGCCGCCTCGACGACCGCGGCCGCCGGGATGCCGCCGAGATGGGCGACTGGATCGCCACCCATCCGCCCGTCCCGGAGATGGTGCTGGTGTCGCACGCCGTTCGCGCCCGGCAGACCTGGGACGTCGCCTGGCAGGCGATGAAGGACCGCGTCGCAGCGCCAGAGGTCGATATCCTGCCGGAACTCTACGGCGCCGATCCCGCGCAGATTCTCGAAACCATTCGCACTGCAACCATCCCGGCCGACCCCAGGCGATTGCTGCTGGTCGGGCATAATCCCGGCATGCATGAGGCTGCCCTGATGCTGACGGGCAGCGGCGATCGGGCCAGCGCCAAGGCGCTGACCGACAATCTTCCCACCGCGGGGCTTGCGATCCTGGACTTTGACGTCAAGGATTGGGGTGACGTGGCCTACCGCCACGGCAAACTGGTGCTGTTCGTGAGCCCCAAGCTGCTTCGACTGGGATGAGCGCGCGACGTACCGGGAAAACGTGCTGACTGGAAGATTTGGAGGCGCAGATGTTCAAGTCCATTCTCGTGCCCATCGACCTCGCCGACACCGACCTGGCGAAGCCCGCGATCGAAACCGCGGCAACGCTGTCGCAGAACTGGAACGGATCGATCCGGCTGCTCAACGTGCTGCCGATGACACCGGTGATGCTGGCCGAATACGTCCCGGCCGATTTCGACGAGCAGCAGCGCCAGACCTCTGAAGAGGCGCTCGCCATCGTCGCCCGTGAATCCGGCATCGACCCCGCCCATATCTCCAGCGTGGTGCGCCAGGGTGGCATCTACCACGAGATCCTGGAGGAAGCCGCGCACATGAAGGCTGACCTGATCGTGATGACCTCGCACCGGCCGGCGATGCGCACCTATTTCCTCGGCTCGAACGCCGGGCATGTGGTGCGCTACGCCAAGTGCTCGGTGCTGGTGGTGAGGCACTAAACGGGAGCCAAGGCGTGAAGCAATTCTGGCGAAGATGGACCTACGAGGTCCCGCTCGCGATCGGCGATGCGCTGTGGGAGGTGCTGGTCGTGCAACTCGCCGCGCTGCTCGACCGGCTGACGGTGCGGAAGGCCATCGCCTTCATCCCCGTCATCATCCTCATCGCAGCCTACTATCACAGCATCCCGATTCCACCGGAGTTGATGCTGATCGGCGATTTCCTCGCCTATATCGACATCTTCTCGGTGCTGTTCCTGCTCGGCGTGCTGAGCCGCATCACGACGATCATGTTCGTCGTCAAACAGGCGGCGGCGCGCATCGCCGTGCTCGCGGGCAGCGTCACAGCGCGGATGCAGCGCCTCGATATCAGGCATGGGCGCCAGCGTAGCACTCCGACGCGTCCGCGCCGCAAGCCTAGCGCATCTGAGGACGATAGAGCCTATGGCAGCGTATGGGGCGAGGTCGCGTTCGCTTGATCGCGGTGATGCGGTTCCAGCTCTCACCAAGCCGTCATTGCGAGCGTAGCGAAGCAATCCAGAAATTGAGCCTCCCCTAAATCGGTGGACACCTATAGCTTAGGCAGCGAGAGGTGTCAGATGGCGAAACGGCGGCGTCGGTCCTATTCGGACGAGTACAAGCGGCAGGCAGTTGATCTGGTTTTGTCGAGCGGCCGCTCGGCGAAGTCGGTATCGAAGGAGCTCGGGCTTGACGGCTCCGTGCTCAGCCGATGGGTGAAGGAGCGGAGCACGGTGGTAGCCGGCGGCAGCGCTGCGGCGCCCACGTCGCAAGCGGCGGTGCCGTCGGCGGACCAGGCTGACGTGATCGCACGGTTGCAGCGGGAAAACGAACAGTTGCGCATGGAGCGCGACATTTTAAAAAAGTCGATCGCGATCTTTGCTGGACCCCGGACATGAGGTTCCGCTTCATCGAAGATCGCCGTGCGGACTATCCGGTCCAGATCATGTGCCGTGTGCTCGGCGTCTCGCCCGCGGGCTACTATGCCTGGCGGTCGCGGCCGGAAAGCCCCCGGGCCGCTGCCAATCGAGAGTTGTTGGAGGACATCAAGCGGGTTCATCGCGACAGCCATGGCCGCTATGGCAGCCCGCGCATCCATGCCGAACTCAAAGCCCAGGGCCATCGTGCAAGCCGTGGCCGGATCGAGCGGCAGATGCGCCACCACGCTGTTCGGGCCGTCTCGGCCGGGCCGCGACGATGCCGCACCACCGACAGTGGGCATGGCTTCCCGATCGCGCCGAACCTGCTCGGCCGGAACTTCTCGGCCGCCATGCGCAATCAGATTTGGCTCGCCGACATCACTTATGTCTGGACCGGCCAGGGATGGTTGTACTTGGCCGCCATCATGGATTTGCACAGCCGCCGTATCGTGGGGTGGGCGATGGACGAACATCTGCGCGCCGAACTACCGCTTGCCGCATTGCGGATGGCGATCAAGGGACAAAAGCCCAGCGCCGGTTTGATCCATCACTCCGATCGCGGCACTCAATATGCTTCAACCGAGTACCGCCAGGCGCTGCAAGCCGCCGGCTTCCGGCCGTCGATGAGTCGCAGAGCCGATTGCTACGACAATGCCCCGATGGAAAGCTTCTTCCACGTGCTGAAGACCGAGCTGATCCATCACTGCCAATATGCAACCCGCAATGACGCAGAGCGCGACATCTTCACTTACATCGAGGGCTTCTACAACAATCACCGCAGACACTCGGCCATCGGCTATATCAGCCCAGCCGAGATGGAGCTAAAATCGGCTTGATCCCCGTCCACTTTTTTGGGGGAAGATCAAAATGCATCCGCGGAGACACCCTGGATTGCTTTGCTGCGCTCGCAATGACGATGTTGAGGCAGGCGTTCGCCAAAGCAGCAGTCTCGTGCCCCGGACGCTGCGCAGCACGAAGTGATGCGCTGCAGAGCCGGGGCCCATGCATCCACGTATCGTGTGGCTTCTGGGTCCCGGCTCTGCGCCGCAACGCTAAGGGCGTTGCAGCGCGCCCGGGACACAGAGGAGCAAGCTCACAGATACCGCGTCAGCTCGGCCTTGAACTGACCGTAGACCGCATCCTCGATTTGGCTGCGGTTGATGCCGATGTCGCGCAGGGCGCGGTCGTCGAGCTCGTTCAGCGTCTTGACGGCGGAGCGGCGCTCCAGGCGGTCGAACAGCGCGTAAGCGGCATTGACGAGCGTGGCAAAAAATCCGCTCGAGGAGGATGGGCGTAAACTCCGCCCGGCAGTTTGCGAGATCGTGGTCATGTTTCTTCTCCGGCCTTGTGTCCCGCGCGGCGAAGCAGGTGCCGTTGGCGCAAACGCTGGAAGCGCCTGCACCTCATTTGCCGTCGGATTGCTCTCGCTCACCTCGGCTCAATCGCGGAACTTGATGGAACTTAAATGCTCCAGTACATTGCTCGGAGCAAGGAAAACATTGCTCTCGGTGCAATAATGTCCAAGTTCGAGTACGTGAAGCTTGCGGATGCCATTGCCGCGGATATCGCTAAGGGTACGTTAAGACCCGGCGACCGGCTGCCGCCACAGCGCAATTTTGCCTATGATCGCGGCATTGCCGTTTCGACAGCCAGCCGGGTTTATACCGAGCTGCTGCGCCGGGGCCTCGTGGTCGGCGAGGTCGGCCGGGGCACCTTCATCTCCGGCGACATCAAGCGCGAGGTCGAGACCATCGCCGAGCCGCATGACGCGCGGATCAATTTCGAGGTCAATTATCCGTTATTGCCGCAGCAATGGGCGATGATCGCCAAGAGCCTCGCCGGGCTCGAGCGCGTCGACGCGCTGGAAGCCGTGCTGCGCTCATCGACCAGCACCGGCACCAAGAGCGCACGCGTTGCTGCCGCCGCCTATCTCGCGCGCAAGGATTTCGCGCCGCAGGCCGAGCAGATCGTGTTCACCGCAAATGGCAAGCAATCGCTCGCCGCCGCGCTCGCCGCGCTGGTGCCGACCGGCGGCCGCTGCGGCGTCGAGGCGCTCAGCTATCCCTACGTCAAGAGCATCGCCGCACGGCTCGGCATCACGCTGGTGCCGATCCCGATGGATGAGTTTGGCGCGCGGCCCGACGCGATCCAGAAGGCGCATCGCGAAGCGCATCTATCGGCGCTGTATCTGCAGCCCATCATCCAGAACCCGCTTGGCGTCACCATGAACGTGACGCGGCGCGCCGACATCATGCGCGTCGCCGAGAAGCTCGATCTCACCATCATCGAGGACGCCGTCTACGGCTTCCTCGCCGACGACACGCCGCTGGCGGCGCTGGGGCCGGATCGCTGCATCGTGCTCGACAGCCTGTCCAAGAAGGTCGCGCCAGGTCTTGCGCTCGGCATCCTCGTCGCGCCTCCTCGTTTGCGCGAGAGCATGATGAGCGCGGTTCGCACCGGTGGCTGGATCGCCTCGGGCCACGCGCTCGCAGCAGGGCAGCGGCTGATGGCCGACGGCACCGTCGCCGAGTTGACGCGGCTGAAGCGTATCGACGCCGCACGCCGCCAGCAGACCGCGGCGCGGCTGCTCGCCGGTTACCAGATCGCCGCCGACGCGCGCTCCTATCATCTCTGGCTGACGCTGCCGCCGCACTGGCGCTCGCAGACCTTCGTCGCCGCGGCCGCCCGCCGCGGGATCGCACTGACGCCGTCCTCGACCTTCGCGGTGGCGCATGGTCACGCCCCGAATGCGGTGCGCCTTGCGCTCGCTCCGCCCTCGTTCGAGCAGCTTGATTCCGGCCTGCGCACGATCGTCTCGCTGCTCGGCACCAAGGAGGAGGATTTCGACTCGACCGAGTAGCCCTCAGGGCTCCGGCCATTCGGCGATAAAGCCCTTCGCCTTGTAAGGCTCGATCTTGTCCCATTCGTGCAAGACACGTCGGCGAAACTCGGCATCGGTATGCCAAAGCGAGCGCGGCGTGGCAAAACTATCGACGGTGAGCAGCAGCTTGGTCACCTCGGGCCAGTGCCGGTGCAGCGTCATCGGATAGCGGCGCGCAGTCCAGGTGTTGCCGAGGCAGATCACGCTGCGGATGTTATGCAATCCCAGCGCCGCATCGATGACAGGCAGCGAGAAGATCACGTTCTCGCCGGTGTTCATCGCGCGATGCTCTTCGAGGATCCGGTCCGCCGGAATGCCCGAAGCGACCATTGCCGCCTTGATGATCGCGCACTCGGATTGCTCCGAGCCCGGTGTGACACCGCCGCTGACAATCGACCAGCGAAAAAGGCCCTCGCGCCAGAGCCGCGCGGCCGTCTCGACGCGCAGCGTAACATCCTCACGGGTGCCGAACAGAAACAGCAGATCGGCCGGCCGGAGCCGCGTATCGATCAGATGGGTGCGATTGATCTCGGCGATCTCTTCCGCCGTCGGCAGGCGCGTGCTGCGATTCATTGATGTCATCGTGGCACGATGCGAGACGGGCGCGCGGCAGCGAAGTCAATTTTGATTGCGACTGATTGCAAGCGCTACGGCAGCAAGCCAGCCGGCAGCCGATCGAAACTGTAGCTGCGCGGCTGGTTGCGTCGGACGAAGCCGCCGACCTGCCAGGCGAACAGCGCGGCAAAACCGAGGATGAACAGCACGCCGGCGAATTCGCCAATCATCAGCGCGCGGATCAGAAGCCCGGCCATTGCCACGGCCAGCAGCGCCAAAAACGCCAGCACCAAAGCATAGGTCTTGGCGCCGAGGCCGGCGGTCAGCTCGGCCCGGCTGCCGGCCTTGGCCATTCGCGCGTGCAGCGCGACGATGAAGTCGCGAAATCCATTGTCCTGCGGCGCCATCAGGGCCGCCGTCTGCCAGCTCGTCGACAGGATCGCGATTCGACTGCCCTTGACGTGGCTGACATCGGCGCGAAAGCGGTGCTGCTGCATCGAGACGGGGCGGAACGACAGCCTGATTGCACTGATCTCGTCATATCGCCAGAGGCCGGAGCGGCCGGCAATGTGCCAGGACAACCCCTCGTCAGTCAGCTCGAAGCGATGTGCCGAGCCGATCAGCGAGGCCTTGTAGGCATAGCTCGTGACCGATCCACCCTGCCCGTCCAACACCTGCATCGCTCAATCCCGTTCGCGATCCGCTTGCGCGATCGCCCCCGCCCATCCTACAAACGAAGCATGGCTGAGACGACCTATTTTCCGCGCCGCCTGATTCTCGGCGCCGCCGCGATCGCGGGTGTGCTGCTCGCGCTCGCGGTGCACATGCTGGGTGCGCGCTACGGGCTCGACCTCGGCGGCCTCTGGCGCGCCGACCCGCACGAGTTCATGCCGACGGGCGCGGCGATCGCCTGGTGGCTGATCGCATCAGTCGGATTCTCTGGCGGCTATTTCACGGCGACATTGATGCAAAGCGCCGTCTCCGGCCAGATCCCGCAGCGGATGCGCCAGTTTCTGATCGCGGTCGGCGTGCTGCTGCTCGCCGGCGCAGGCCAGGCCGCCTCGGCGCCGAGCCCGGTTCCGACCATCTCAGGCGTGCTCGCGGGCCTCGCGGCGCTGTGCCTCGGCGCCGTGATGGCCTTTTGCGGCGCGCATTTTGCGCTGCGCCGCGGCTAGCGCCTTACGCGGAAGCGCGCAGTCGCGGGCGATCCAGCATCATTGCGACATCGCAGGCCGGCCGCGGCTGGCTGAACAGGTAGCCCTGGGCCTGGGTGCAGCCCTCGCGCCGGAGCAGCTCGAGCTGTGCGTCGTTTTCGACGCCCTCCGCCGTGGTGACGATGCCGAGGCTGCGGCCAAGGCCGGTCACGGCGCGAATGATGGCCACCGAATCCTCGCGCGTGGCAAGCTCCGACACGAAGGAGCGGTCGATCTTGATCTTGTCGAAGGGGAAGCTGCGCAAGTAGCTCAACGACGAATAGCCGGTGCCGAAATCGTCGAGCGAGATCCGCGCCCCCATGGCGCGCAGCTCGTGCAGCGTGGTCAGCGTCGCCTCGCTGTTCTGGAGCAGCACGGATTCGGTGATCTCGAGCTCGAGGCGACGCGCCGCGAGCCCCGATGTCTCCAGCGCCGCGGTCACGGATGCGATCAGGTTCGGATTCCTGAACTGCACCGGCGAGAGGTTGACGGCAACGCCGACGTCGTCGGGCCAGTTCGCAGCATCCGCGCAGGCACGATGCAACACGAGCTCGCCGAGCTGGACGATCAGTCCGGTCTCCTCGGCGAGCGGAATAAAGTTGATCGGCGAGATCAGGCCGCGCTGCGGATGATTCCAGCGCAACAGCGCCTCGAAGGCAACGACCCGATCGCTGGCGACGTCGCGGATCGGCTGATAATAGGGCTGGAATTCGTTGCGCTGGAGCGCCGCCCGAAGATCCATCTCCAGGAGGCGCCGGGCCTGCGCGCGCGCGTCCATGCCGGTCTCGAAGAAGCGATAGGTGCCGCGGCCGTCGGCCTTGGCGCGGTATAGCGCCAGGTCGGCATTTTTCAGCAGCTCGTCGGGATTGCTGCCGTCCTGCGGCGACAACGAAATGCCGATGGAGACGCCGATCACGATCTGATGGTCATCGATCTCGTAAGGCGCAGAGATCACCTCGACGAGGCGGCCGGCGAGCGCCCGCGCGGCAGCCTCCTCTGAGCGGCCGATCTGCACCACGGCGAACTCGTCGCCACCGAGGCGGGCCACGGTGTCGTGCTCGCCGACGGTCGCTTTCAGCCTGCGGCCGACCTCCTTCAGCAGCGCATCGCCGATCGGATGACCGAGAGAGTCGTTGATGTCCTTGAAATGGTCGAGGTCGAGACAGAGCACCGCGAGTTGGTCGTTGGCCGCCGCCCGGCGTAGTCCCTGCTCGAGCTGCTCGTGGAACAGCACTCGGTTCGGCAGATTGGTCAGCGCGTCATGGCGCGCCATGTGCGAGATCTTGGCCTGTGCCTCCAGCCATTCGGTGATGTCCTCGAAGGTGGCGACCCAGCCGCCGCCCTGCATCGGCTGGTTGACGACGCGGATCGAGCGGTCGAACCTGGTCACGACGTCGGTTGTGGTGCGGCCTTCGCGGGCGTCGGCTACGAGACGCGCGAAGAATCCGTCGGCGTCGCCCTTCCACTGACCGCTGGCCTGCTCCTCCCTGAGCACGTCGACCAGCAGGCGGCCGGTGAGCGGCATGCTGGTGCGACGGAGCATGGCCGCGTAGCGTTCGTTGAACAGGATGATCTTTCCGTCCGCATCGAACATGCACAGCCCCTGCGACATGTTCTCGAGTGCGGTGTCCAGCACGATCTGCTGACGCCCCAGTTCCCCCTTGGCGCGGCGGTCGAGCAACGCCGCGACCAGCGCGATCGCGATGATCGCCACCGCAGCGCCGGCGGTGAGGAAGGGCATCGAGGCAGGCGGGATCGACAGCCCGCTGATTGCGAGCGATGGATCCGGCGTCAACTCCAGCGCGCCCATTGCAGTGAAATGGTGTGAGACGATGGCAACCGTCAGCAGGATCGTCGCAGCAAGGGCGTTGGACAGGCTATCGCCTCGTCCTGCGACGAACAAAGCGCACGATCCAAAGACGATGCCGAGCAAGATCGATACCGCGACGGTTCCGGCGGTCCAGCCGACATGGGCAGGAATCTCGAATGCCATCATACCGGTGTAATGCATCGCTGCGACACCGCCGCCGACGACAGCCCCACCAAGCGCGATCAGGGCTCCCTGCCTCGTCGAAACCGAAATGCTGAGACCGATGAAGGTGACGGCGATCGCAAAGATCAGCGAGAGGATGGTGACGGGGATGTTGTAGGCACCACCGGCGCCCGGCCCATAGGCCTGCATCGCGATGAAATGGGTCGCCCAGATGCCGCAGCCGGCCACGACGGCATCGAGCGTGATCCATACTAGGCGAGCACCGCCGCTCGTCGCCCGCGCGCGGTGAAACAGGCTGATTGCCGCAGCGCTCGCGAGCAGGCACACCGCGCCGCCGAGTGCGACCAGGCGCCAATCATGCTGGTTCGCGAGACAAAACAGAACTTGATACATTGCCGGCCCCTATTCCATCAGGCACTAGAGCCGGCAGAGATGGACAGTCGGTAACCGGCTATGCGCCGGCTCCCGGAATGGTGAACAGAGGATGTGCGTGGCTGCTCACATTGCACGCGTCGGCGCTCGTGCACCAAGGCCGATGACGGCGGCCGCGATCAGCAGGACAGCCGCCGATAGGATGAGCGCCTGGTGGAGGCCGGCCATGAAGGCCCCCTCGGAGGCGATCAGCGAGCCGAACAGCGCGACGCCAAGGACACTGCCGGTCTGCCGCGTCGCATTGAGGACACCCGCGGCGATACCGGAGCGCGCCTTCTCGACACTGCCGAGCAAGGTCGAGGTCAGCGGCGGCACCAGCAAGCCAAGTCCGCCGCTGATCGCGATCATCTGCATGATGATCGTCCAATAGCGCGTTCCGGCCTCGATCCAGACCAGGCCGAGGCAGCCGAGCGCGGAGATACAGGTAGCGATGACGATGGTCGGGCACGGGCCGATGCGTTCGGCAAGGCGCGGCGCCAGCAGATTGACCGGCAATACGGCGCCCATCATCGGCACAAAGGCAAGACCGGTCCACCACGCCGACAGCCCGTTGATCCGCTGGAAATACAGGCTGAGCACGAAGATCAGGCCGTAGATCGCAATATTGACGAGAAGGCCGACAATCGTGGTCAAGGTAAACAGTCGGTGACTGAATAACGACAGCGGCAGCATCGGCTGCGCCGTGCGGCTCTCGCACCAGACAAACAGTGCCGCGAGGACGGCCGAAGCCACAAATGCCGCGATCACGACAGGATGCTTCCATCCGAGCGCGCCGGCTTCGATGATCGCGCCGGCGAGCGATCCGAGCGCGCCGATCGCGGCAAGCTGGCCGGGCAAATCGATCTCACGCGAGCGCGCCCGCGTGGTCTCGCTGGCGTAGCGCCAACTCAACCACAGCCCGGCGAGGCCGATCGGAAGATTGACCAGGAAGATCGCGCGCCAGCCGATCAGCGTGATGAGCGCGCCGCCGACGAAGGGACCCGCGGTTAGCGCCAGGCTCGCACCTGCAGCCCAGACCGCGACGGCACGGCCACGCGCGCGGTCGTCGGCATAAGCGTGGTTCAGCAGCGCCAGCGAATTCGGCACCAGGATCGCCGCCGCGAGCCCTTGCACCAGGCGCGCCCCGATGAGCACGATGGCATTGGGGGACACTGCGCAGGCCAGCGAAGCCGCGGTGAAGATCGCGAACCCTGCCATGAAGATGCGCTTGGCGCCGATGCGGTCGCCGAGTGCGCCGGCGGTCAAGATGAAGGCGGCAAAGGCGATCGTATAGGCGCTCACCACCCATTGCAGCTCGGCAACGCCTCCGCCGAGAGTCCGGCCCATGGCGTCGAGCGCCGTGTTGACGATGGTGATATCGAGCTGCACCACGCCATAGCCGAGGCTCATTGCCGCGAGCGTGAGCGAAGATGCAGCCGGCGCGCCTCGCGCGTTCGATGCTTTCGGAAAGGATTGCAGCTGAAGAAATTCTGCCGGCATGATCCACCTCATATTTGTGGGTGAAACGTCACCGTTAGGCTTTCGTTGCGGAACCATGCTTCGGTCGCGATCGAAACGTCATCGCGCAATGGCGCCCTGTGTTGCGAAGGCACAGAAGCCGCGTAACCGTGCCCGCCATGCAAGTCTCATCCGCTCCAGAACATGGGAACAACGCGAGCTTGCTTCGTGTTGGGTTCCCCATGTTGTCTTCGGAGTGGCGAACGCATGGCAAGAGTTGGCAACACCTCGATTCATTCAGTCTCGAGATCGGAGTTAAGCAAGACCGCAACCATTGCGGCTGTCGGCTGCCTGATCGGTGCATTGTTCGCCGGCAGCACGGTCGCAACTCCGCTCTACGTCATCTACAAGCAGCAGCTGGGTTTCTCCCAGATCACGTTGACCCTGATCTATGCCGTCTACGTCGTCGGAAATCTGACCGCACTCCTGATATTCGGCCGGATGTCCGATCAAGTCGGGCGGCGGCGCACCGCGATCATTGCCATCGGCATCGCCGTCGTGGGCGCGCTCGTGTTCCTGTTCGCACACGGTGTCGCCTCGCTCTACGTCGCACGCGTGTTGAGCGGCCTTGCAATCGGGATCGGCGCAGGGACCGGCACTGCGTGGCTTGCGGAACTGATCGCCGAGCGGGATCGCTCGCGCGCCACCGTGATCGCGACGATCGCGAACTTCACCGGCCTTGGTCTCGGCGCAATGGTCGCCGGCCTGCTCGCCGAATATGTCACGCAACCGCTGCGAACGCCGTTCATCGTCTATCTCGCAGTGTTGGTTGCTGTCGCGGCCCTTCTCACCTTCGCCCGCGAGACGGTCAATCGTCCCCTGGCCGCCTTCACGCAGCTGTCGATACGGCCGCGCGCCAGCGTTCCGTCGTCAATACGGCCTCAATTCGTCGCGCCGGCAGTCACGGGGTTCGGCGCCATGGCGCTCGTCGCCTTTTTCGCCGCGCTCGCGCCGAGCGTGCTCGCCAATGAGCTGCATGTCACCAGCCACGCGATCGCCGGAGCGATCTTCCTCGAGCTTGCTTCTGCCGTTGCAGCCGTCATTGCCCTGACGCGGTCGATATCGAGCCCTGCCGCGATGCTATGGTCGCTCGGCCTGATGTTGCCGAGCCTTGCCCTGCTCGTGACCGCCCAGTTCGCGGAATCGCTCGCGGTCATGATCGTGGCGACCGCGACCTGCGGCGTCGCGGCGGGCCTCGGCTATCGCGGCAGCCTGCAGGTTGTGAACCAGATCGCACCGGACGATCGCCGCGCCGAAGTGGTCTCGGCCTATTTCATCTGCTGCTTTCTCGGCAACGCGCTTCCCGTGATCGGGATCGGCGTCCTTTCGACCGTGATCAGCTCGACCGTGGCGAGCCTGGTCTTTGCGACGACGATTGCAGTCTTTGCGATGGTTGCCCTGGTGTTCGGCCTGAAGTACCGGGCCAGCTAGACGCGGCCAAAAAAAGAGACGCCGCGCGCCATGCGCGGCGTCCCTTGCGGGGAGTATCTCAGGGAGTAGCTCGCGGTCAGCTTGCCGCGCGCAGGTTGACCTTGCTCTCGGCAAGCGTTGTCAGCTTCTTGTCGGTCGCCTTCTCTTCCTCGAGCGTCTTGGCGAGCACAGCGGCACAGTCGCTGCGGCCAAGCTGCTTGGCCCAGGCGATCAGGCTGCCGTAGCGGACGATCTCGTAATGTTCGGCCGCTTGCGCCGCATTGATCAACGCCGCATCGAGCACGGCCTTGTCCGCCACTTCGCCGGCGGTCGCGTCGGCCTCCTCGATGATGCCGTCGATCGCGGGGCAGTCGACCGCCTTCGCCTTGACACCGTGCATCTTGAACACTTCCTCGAGCCGCGTGACGTGCTGCCTGGTTTCCTCGAGGTGCGTCAAAAAGCCCTGCTTTAGCTGCGGATCGGTCGTCTTATCGGCCATTTTCGGCAACGCCTTTGTGAGCTGCTGCTCGGCGTAATAGATGTCCTGCAGCTGATGCACGAAGAGGTCGTTCATGGTCTTGATGTCTTTTGTGAACAGTCCCATCGTTCCGATCCTCGCGGGTTTCGGGAACACGACGGCACCGGCTTGCGCAAAAAGCCGCTTGTTTCGCCGTGTTCGGTTGCTGATGGGGCGCTAACCTGCGCGCGGCGCTGTCGTTCCAAAGAAAGCCTACAGGCGCTTGCGCTGGAACAATGCTTGCGCGCGCGGGATCTGAGACCATCTGAACATAAGGGCACGCGATCGAAGCTTGGCTCTCGACTCACATGCTTAACGCGCGCTCGATGTGAACCACGTATGACAAAAACAGCCGATCCGGTGCAGATCCCGCCCTTGTCAAGGGCTGCACAAGTCGCTGTTTTTGCCTTAATGAGCTACAAAGATGCCTAGCGATCGGCGCCGGTTTTTGGCAACGATCACGCCCGACCTGCCAACGGCCCGATCGGGTCGGTTTTGCCCCCCGCCGGGAGGATGAATGCACGGACTGCTGCCCGCGCTGAAACGCGGCTTCAAGAAATGGATCGGCTGGCGACGGCTGGGAATTGCCGCGAGCGTCATGATCATCGCCTTCGCGGTCACCACGCTTGTGCGGACCCTCCATGGCATCGACAGGGGTGCCATCCTCACCGCGCTGACCGATATCCCCCGCGGCAATATCGGGCTGGCGGCGATCTGCGTGTTCTTCGCGTTCTGTACGCTGACCTTCTACGACTTTTTTGCGCTGCGAACGATCGGCAAGAAGCACGTTCCCTACCGCATCGCAGCGCTGTCGAGTTTCACGTCCTATTCGATCGGCCATAACATCGGCGCCACGGTCTTCACCGGCGGAGCGATCCGCTTCCGGATCTACTCTGACTACGGCCTGAACGCGATCGATGTTGCCAAGATCTGCTTCCTCTCCGGCCTGACGTTCTGGCTCGGTAACATCTTCGTGCTGTCGATCGGCATGGCCATCCATCCGGATGCAGCCTCCTACATGGATCAACTGCCCTCGTCGATTAACCGGCTAATCGCGATCGGCGGCCTTGCCTCCATCGTCGCCTATCTGGTCTGGCTCAGCATGGGCGAGAAGCGCCGCGAGCTCGGCCAGAAGGGCTGGAAAGTGGTGCTGCCGTCGGCGCCGCTGACGCTGGTGCAGATCCTGATCGGGGTGGTCGATCTCGGCTTCTGCGCCCTTGCGATGTACCTGCTGATACCGGCCGCCCCCCCGATCGATTTCCTGTCGCTCGCGGTGGTATTCATCCTGGCGACGCTCCTGGGCTTTGCCAGCCATGCCCCGGGCTCGATCGGCGTCTTCGACGCCGCCATGCTGGTGGCGCTGCCGGAATTCGGCCGCGAGCAGCTGCTGGCGACCCTGCTCGTCTTCCGCATTCTCTATTTCGTGATCCCGTTCGGCCTCGCCATCTCCATCATGGGCACGCGCGAGCTCTGGATGAATGTCGTCCAGCCCTGGCAGGAGCGGCGGCGGCTGGCGGAAGCCTGCGCGCAGGCCAATCTGCCCAAGCAGGTGACGGCAATGGAGCATGAGCGGTCGTTGCGCCAGGCCAGCAAACGTTAAGACCGGCCTGCGATCACGCTGGCGGCCCGTAAAAGTGGCAGACAAAGGTTGCAGGCAAGAGAGCGATGCTCTCTTATTTCCGCCTCAACTTTGCCGTTGAAGACGCGGGCCATGATCCCTGTTTCCCTTCGCCGATTTTGTGCGGGCGCCCTGCTGCTGGCCGGGCTCCTCGCTATTTTGCCGCCTCAGCCCGCAGCCGCCCAGGATGCCGGCGCCATGCAGATCAATTGGGAGGTTCGCAACCGCTTCCGCCTGTTCCGGGAGGAGCGCGACTTCCTGCTCCATGTCGAGAATGCGCGTAACCGCAGCATCCTTGCCGCCGAGCAGTCGCTGGAGCTGCAAAGCGAGGGCCGCGGCTGGGCCCGCAACATGGTCAACCGGCTCTGCATCGACCTCCAGGGCCGGGTCAACCAGCCATGCACCCGCGATAACGTCAAAGAGAACTACATCACCCCGATCGATCACCCCATCACCGTGCGCCTGACCGGCGCGGTGCCGGTCGGCGCCACTTGCGCCTGGTCGTTCGACGACGGCGACGGGCCGCAAACGTCGACCTTCGACTGCGCCGAGCCGATCAATCTGCGGGTGCGCTACGGCAAGCAGACGGTGGCGAGCGTCGACGTCTCCTCCGGCTCCGATCCGGCTCAGCGCGTCCAGACCGAGATCCAGGTCCGCGACATCTTCATCGCCGGCCTCGGCGACAGCATCGCCTCCGGTGAAGGCAATCCGGATCGTCCGTTGGCCCTGTCCGACGAGGGCTTTTGCTTCCGCTCCTATCTCGGCACCGCGGGCGGACAATATTACCGGCCGAGCCGCGCCGGCTTCAAGGGTGGCCGCGCCTGCGAGGCGCCGGATACGCTCGCGAACTGGCAGCATTACAGCGCGCTCTGGTTCAACTCGCCCTGCCACCGCTCGCTCTACAGCTACCAGGCCCGCACCGCGCTCGCGCTCGCGGTGCGCTACACCCATATCGCCGTCACCTATCTGCCGCTCGCCTGCACCGGTGCCAGCATCAGCGACGGGCTGCTCGGCTCGCAGCGCGCCCGCGAATGCCCGCCCGGCAAGAGCGGCGTCTGCAACACCAGTGTGAATGCGCAGGTCGACGAGCTGCGCGAGGCGCTCACCGCCGCCAGGAAGCGCCAGCCCGATCGCACGCTCGATCTCGTGCTGCTATCGATCGGCGCCAACGATGTCTATTTCTCCGGCCTCGTCGCCGACGTCATCGTCGACACCGCGACCGAGCGCGCACTGTTCCGCCGCTCCGGCGTGATGGCGAGCGTCGACGATTCCCGCGATGCGCTCCAGCGCGAGCTGCCGAAGAATTTCCTCAAGCTGCGCGAGGCGCTGAAACCTTTGGTCGGCGGCGATCTTTCGCACGTGGTCTATGTCTCGTACGCCAATCCGGCGCTGGCCGATGGCGGCGTGCCCTGCCGCGGCGGCCGCGCCGGCTTCGACATTCATCCTGCCTTCAACGCTGACCCGCAGCGTCTCGCCCGCGTCTCGACCTTCGTCGACACCGAGTTCCTGCCGCAACTGAAGGGGCTTGCCACTTGCACGCGCGGCGCGCTGTGCCGCGATCCGGAAGCCGACCGCATGACCTTCGTCGATGCACATCAGGCCGCGTTCGCCGATCATGGCTTTTGCGCCCATTCCGGCAGCGATCCCGAATTCGACCGCACCTGCTTTGCCGAAAACGGCCAGAGCTTCAATCCTGATATCGTCAGCGCGGCGAGCCAGCCGATGCTGTGCGGCCGCGGCGCCTCGGAATATCGCGCCTATCTGCCGCGCGCACGCTGGATTCGCGACGCCAATGACAGCTATTTCGCGGCGATGACCTATCCGCAAGGCCTGCCCGCGGCGAGCCAGCCAACCGACATCCACGATGCGACATGGGGCGTGCTCTCGGCCGTCTATGGTGGCGCCGTGCATCCCTCGGCCGAAGGTCACGCCGCGATGGCGGATGCGACGCTGCCTGCCGCAAGCGCCGTGCTCGGCCTCGACGCCGTGCCGCCGAACGTCACGCGCGGATTGCTGGCTCCGTTGCTACCGGGCGTACAGCGATAGCCGACAGCGCGGGAACCGAACGCCGCTCGCCGAAAATTGATGGCGCCGCCGTCAAGTGAGTCCATTCTATTCAGGGCGGGTTCAGCCGACCGGCGCATGATGCGCACACATCATGGTGCGGGACCGATCGTGGATAGCAGAAGCGGATATCGTCGGCTGCGGTGGTCGCGCCTTGCGACGCTCGTGGCGCTCGCCGCAGGCCTGAGTTCGAACGTCTCTCGTGCTGACGATCTAAATCCGCACGATCTCGCCTTGCTCGATCGGCTGACCTTCGGCGTGAGCACTTCGAGCGCCACGCACATGCATGGCATCGGCGCCGAACGCTGGCTCCAGGAGCAACTCCATCCGGCCGGCAATCCGGCTGTGCCCGACGCTGCCAAGGCGCAGATCGAGGCAATGCCCGACGTCCACAGCTTCCCGTTCGACATTGCTGTCGCCTTCGAGCAGCAATCCAAAAGCGCCAACCAAGTCGTCGACCCCGAGCAGAAGAAGGCCGCGCAGCAGGTCTTTCAGCAGGCGATGAACGAGCGCGCCAAGCAGGCCGCGGCGCGCACCATCCTGCGCGCGCTCTACGCGCCCGACCAGCTGCGCGAGCGCATGGTCTGGTTCTGGTTCAATCATTTCAACGTCCACCAGTACAAGTCGAACCTGCGCGTCCTGGTCGGCGACTACATCGACCACGCCATTCGTCCCAATTCGCTCGGCAAGTTTCGCGACCTGCTCGCGGCGACCGTCCACCATCCCGCGATGCTGCGCTATCTCGACAATGCCGACAACGCCGCCGGCCATCTGAACGAGAACTACGCCCGCGAGATCATGGAGCTGCACACCATGGGCGTCGGCTCTGGCTACACGCAGGCCGATGTCGAGGCGCTGGCGAAGATCCTCACCGGGGTCGGCATCGACACCAGGCCGGAAGACCCGAAGCTCAAGCCGGAACTGCAGTCCCAGCTCGTGCGCGAGGGCGCCTTCGAGTTCAACCCGTCCCGTCACGACTACAGCGACAAGATTTTTCTCGGTCACACCATCAAAGGGCGCGGACTCGCCGAGGTCGACGAGGCCATCGACATCCTGGTGCGCCATCCGGCGACTGCAAGCCATGTCTCGCGCAAGATCGCGACCTACTTCGTCTCGGACAATCCGCCGGAAGCGCTGGTGCAGCGGATGGCGCAAACCTTCAAATCAACCGACGGCGACATTGCCTCGGTCCTCGCCGCGATGATCCATTCACCCGAATTCGAGGCTGCGCTGAAGCCCGGGACACGTTTCAAGGATCCCGTGCAATACGTGCTCTCTGCGGTCCGTCTCGCCTATGACGACAGGGTGATCCTGAACACGGCGCCGATCCAGGGCTGGATCAATCGGCTCGGCGAGGGCCTGTTCAACCACGAGACGCCTGACGGCTACGCCCTGACCTCAGCGTCGTGGAGCGGCCCCGGTCAGATGATGGTTCGCTTCGAGATCGCGCGTCAGATCGGCTCAGGCTCATCCGGCCTGTTCAAATCCGACGGACCGAACCCGATCGAGCAACCCGCGTTCCCGCTGCTGCAGAACGCACTGTATTTCAACGGCCTTCGCAAGACGCTCGGCCCGGCGACGCTTGCATCGCTCGACAGGGCCATTTCACCGCAGGACTGGAACACGCTGTTCCTGTCGTCACCGGAATTCATGCACTGAGCCACGGAGATCACCATGAACCGTCGCGAGCTGATCAAGACTTTTGCTGCCCTTGCTCCGCTCACGGTGGCGGGCCGCGTCTGGGCTGCGCCGGCGACCGACGCCCGCATGCTGGTCGTGTTCTTGCGCGGCGCCTATGATGCGGCGAATGTCGTCGTGCCGGTCTCGAGCGATTTCTATCGCGCCTCGCGGCCGACGCTCGCCATCGCCAAGCCCGATGTCGGCAATCCCAATTCCGCACTCTCGCTCGACGCCGACTGGGGACTGCATCCGGCCTTGCGCGACAGCATCTATCCGCTCTGGGCCAGGCGCGAGATCGCCTTCATTCCCTTTGCCGGCACCAGCGACGACCTGACAAGGAGCCATTTCGAGACCCAGGACACGATCGAACTCGGCCAATCCGCCGGGGGCTCGCGCGACTACCGGTCGGGCTTCATGAGCCGGCTCGCCACCGAGCTGACCCGCGCCAGGCCGATCGCGTTTACAGATCAGCTGCCGCTGATCTTCCGCGGCAAATCGCAGGTGCCGAACACCGGCATCAACAACGTTGCCAAGCCCGGCGTCGACGACCGTCAGGCGGCCCTGATCAAGCAGATGTACACCCAATCCAACCTGGCATCCTCGGTGTCGGAAGGTTTTCGCGTCCGCGACGATGTCTACCGCTCGGTCTCCGAGGAGATGAATGCCGCCAACCGCGGCGCAGTCTCGCCGCGCGGCTTCGAATTGGCGGCGCGCCGCATCGGCCGCCTGATGCGCGAGCAATTCAACCTCGGCTTCGTCGACGTTGGCGGCTGGGACACGCATGTCAACCAGGGTGCCGCTAACGGCTATCTCGCCGACCGGCTCGGTGAGCTCGGTCGCGCCCTCGTTGGCTTCTCCGAGGAAGTCGGGCCCGCCGCATGGCGCGACACGGTGGTGGTTGTGATCTCGGAATTCGGCCGCACCTTTCGCGAGAATGGCGACCGGGGCACCGATCACGGCCATGGCAGCGTCTACTGGGTGCTCGGCGGCGGCATCAATGGCGGCCGCATCCTGGGCGAGCAGGTCAAGGTCGAGCAGCCGCATCTGTTCCAGAACCGCGACTATCCCGTGCTGACCGACTATCGCGCACTGTTCGCCGACCTGTTCGGCCACGTCTTCGGTCTCGGTAACGAGAGCCTCCAGCGCATCTTCACCGGCGTGCACCCGACGAACCTGGCGTTAGTTTGAGCTGACGATCCCGCGCACAGAAAAATTTTCGCGCGCCGCATCGTCGCGACGTCATCCAATGGTCATCGCAGCTACCTAGTTTTCCCAGCGCTACATCTTGACGCAGGAGTTGACGCCCACGGCGGGAGCGCAGGCTCTCCGCTGCGCGGTGTCGCGTGTCTGCACGTCAATCCACAACAGACATCACTGGGGAGCTCAACAATGACGATCGAAAAGCGGCCGCGCGCGGCCGTCGCTATCGCTTTTGTCTCGACGCTTGGTCTTTCGCTGCTGGCACCATCCTTCGCACACGCGGACGACAGAGACAAAGACAAGGGCGACGTCAAGCATGTGCTGCTCATCAGCGTCGACGGCATGCATGAGGTCGATTTGCAGCGCTATGTCAGCTCCCACCCGTCGTCGAGCTTTGCGAGGCTCCTCGCCCATGGCGTTCATTTCGCCGATGCGCACACCTCCAGTCCCTCGGACTCCTTTCCGGGTCTCCTCGCGTTCATGACCGGCGGGACACCGAAGACGCACGGCGTATTTTATGACGATTCCTACGACCGCACGCTGTTCGCGCCCGGCAGCAACTGCCAGGGCAGCCCAGGAGCCGAGACGCTCTTCGATGAATCGATCGACTACGACCTGACCAAGCTCGACGGCGGCGGTCCGGCCGGCTCCAATCACATCGATCCGGCGCATCTGCCGATGCGCCTGAAGAACGGCAAATGCGAGCCGGTCTATCCGCATCAATTCCAGCGGCTCAACACCATCATGGAGGTGATCCACGAGGCGGGTCGGCGCACCGCCTGGTCGGACAAGCATCCCGCCTACGAGATCATCAGCGGTCCCTCGGGCAAGGGCCTCGATGAGCTCTACGCGCCCGAGATCAACTCGACCACGGTCCCCGGTCAACCCGGCGCGGACTGGACCGCCGACCCGAGCTTTACGCGCACCTATGACCAGCTCAAGGTCACGGCGGTGCTCAACTGGATCAAAGGCTTTGATAACACAGGCAAGACCAAGGTCGGCGTTCCCGCAATCTTCGGCATGAACTTCCAGGCCGTCAGCGTCGGCCAGAAAGTGACCGCCGACGGATATCTGGACGCCGCGGCAACGCCGAGCCCGCAACTCCAGGCCTCGCTCGACTTCGTCGATGCCTCGCTCGGCCAGATGCTGGATGCACTGGCCGACCAGCACATTGCCCGCGACACGCTGGTCATCGTCGGCGCCAAGCACGGCCAGTCACCGATCGACGTCAACAAGCTTCACATGCTCGTCGGCAGCACCAACCCGAAGCTGGGCGGCGGCGTGCGGGCCGACGTAACCGATCCGACCGACTTGCTGACGAATGGCGGCGTTGCGCTGGCCCAGGAAACCGCCGATGACGTTGCGCTGATCTGGCTCAAGAACCAGGGTGATGCCGAGAAGGCCGTCGCGATCCTCGAGGCCGACCGCAAGAGCGGCAACAAGGCGCACATCGAGAAGATCTATGCCGGCGAAGAGCTGGTCGATCGGTTCGGCGATCCGGCCGCCGGCCGCACGCCTGATATCATCATCCAGCCGATCCCCGGCACGATCTACAGCGCAAGCAAGAAGAAGATCGCCGAACACGGTGGTTTCGCCGAGGATGACACCCACGTCCTGCTCGTCGTCTCCAATCCGAAGCTCGCGCCCACGGTCGTTCGCGAGCGGGTCGCGAACCGGCAGGTCGCGCCGACCATCCTGAAGGCGCTTGGCCTCGAGCCGGACGATCTCGAGGCGGTGCGCGGCGAAGACCATACCCGTCTGCTGCCGGCCGTACGGTTGAGGGACTGATCCTTCGCTGCAATCACAACCCCTCGCTGTCATCGGCCGCCTTGTGCGCAATTGCGTGCACTGGGCGGGCGATCCAGTACGCCGCGGCGGCTGTGACTGAGCCCTCACGATCGACCTGCCGTTCCATCAATTCAAAAACGGCATCAATCGATACCCCCTTGAACTTGGACACTTTCCCGCGTGCGCCTCTAGGAGTCGCCCTGAGGAAATATTTCGAGTTCAAGGAGGCGCCGGATGAGCGCAGTGGTGTCCGCAGCGGATGTGAGGAGGTCTCGCGTCCGGCTGTTCATCGTGACCATGCTGTTCCTGGTCACCACCGTCAATTATGCCGACCGCGCCACGCTGTCGATCGCAGGCTCCGCGCTGTCCAAGGAACTGCATCTCGATCCCGTCGCCATGGGCTGGATCTTCTCGGCCTTCGGCTGGTCCTATGTGGCCGCGCAGGTGCCGGGGGGCTGGCTGCTCGACCGCTACGGCTCACGCCTCGTCTATGCCTTCAGCATCATCGTCTGGTCGCTGTTCACGATGATGCAGGGCTGGGTCGGCTTCTTCAGCGCCGGTGCGGCCATCATCGTGCTGTTTGCGCTGCGCCTCCTGGTCGGCATCGCCGAAGCGCCGTCCTTCCCCGCCAACGCGCGTATCGTCGCGGCCTGGTTTCCCGGCAATGAGCGCGGCACGGCATCGGCCTTCTTCAATTCGGGGCAGTATTTCGCCACGGTGATCTTCGCGCCGCTGATGGGCTGGATCGCCCATGATTACGGCTGGCGTTACGTGTTCTTCGTGATGGGCGGGCTCGGAATCCTCATGGGCCTCGTCTGGATCAAGTCGGTCTACGGGCCGAAAGAACACTCCTCGATCAACGAGGCCGAGTTCGACTACATCAAGGACGGCGGCGCGCTGGTCGATCTCGACGCGCCCAAAGAGGAGCGCGCGCCGGACTCAGGTCCGAAGTGGGACCACATCCGCCAGCTGCTCTCCAACCGCATGATGCTCGGCGTCTATCTCGGCCAGTACTGCATCAACACGTTGACCTATTTTTTCCTGACCTGGTTCCCGGTGTACCTGGTCAAGGAGCGAGGCCTGTCGATCCTGCAGGCCGGCTTCGTCGCGACGCTGCCGGCGCTGTGCGGCTTCATCGGCGGCGTGCTCGGCGGCATCATTTCCGACGCCATCCTGCGCAAGACCGGCTCGCTGACCATGGCCCGCAAGATCCCGATCGTCGGCGGCATGCTGCTGTCGATGTCGATCATCGCCTGCAACTATGTCGACGGCCAGGCGCTGGTGGTCGGCTTCATGGCGCTCGCCTTCTTCGGCAAGGGCATCGGCGCGCTCGGCTGGGCTGTGGTCTCCGACACCTCGCCCAAGGAAGCCGGCGGCGTCTCCGGCGGCCTGTTCAACTCCTTCGGCAACCTTTCCTCGATCACCACGCCGATCGTGATCGGCTACATCGTGGCCGCGACCGGCTCCTTCAACGGCGCCCTGGTGTTCGTCGGCATCAACGCGCTGATGGCGGCGTTCGCCTACCTGGTGGTGGTCGGCAAGATCGAGCGCGTCGTGCTCAAACGTTCCTCCTGAGGGCTCTCACGGGAGCTGACCAGGCAACTCAACGGCGGCTCTAAAAGGCCGCCGTCTTTGTTTTGGGAGTGATCGATGCTAGAAGTGCCGGGGAAACGCCTTATCCATCTAAGGCATGTATCGATGTTCGACCTCAACCAGCTCCGCTGTTTCGTCACGGTGGCGGAGGAATTGCATTTCGGCCGCGCCGCGGTGCGGCTGAACATGACGCAACCGCCGCTGTCCCGGCAGATCCAGGTGCTCGAGCATATCATCGACGCGCCGCTCTTGGAGCGCACTAGCCGCTCGGTGCGCCTGACCCCGGCCGGCCGTAGCTTCCTGCCCGAGGCCCGCCGCATCCTGAAGCTCGCGGAGAGCGCCTCGCAGGTCGCTCGCCGCATCGCGCTCGGCAAGACCGGCTCGCTGAAGATCGGCTTCACGGCCGCCGCCGCCTACGGCTTCCTGCCCGAGCTGGTCGCGGCCTGCCGCGCCAAGCTCCCCGAGGTCGATTTCTCGCTGAAGGAGATGGTCTCGGGCGACCAGTTCGAGGCGCTCACATCAGGCCAAATCGATGCCGGCCTGCTGCGGCCGCCGATCGCGCGGCCGGAGCTCGCCAGCCGCCGCGTCGTCGCCGAGCCCCTGCTCGCCGCGATCCCGAAAAAGCACCCGCTGGCGAATGCGGACAGCATCACCATCAAGGATTTCGACGACCAGCCCTTCGTGATGTATTCGCCCTATGAGAGCCGCTACTTCCACGATCTGCTGGTGGCCTTGTTCACCCGCGCCGACATCCTGCCGCGCTATGTCCAGCATCTCAGCCAGATCCACTCGATCCTCGCCATGGTGCGCGCCGGCCTCGGCCTTGCCATCGTGCCGGCCGCCGCCGCCGGCCTGAAAATCTCCGATGTTCGGCTACGGCCGCTGAAGCTGCGCAACCGCGTCCCGGTCGAGCTCTTCATGGTCTGGCGCCGCGACGACGAGAATCCGCTGCTCTCCGCCCTGGTCAAGATCGCCAGCGAATTGTCCTCGGTGGAGGTGATGGAAGATTGATGCTCAATCCGCATCGGTCGATATAGGCTTTGGCTTGGACGCGCATCGAACGGTTGCCTAAACAGCGGCCCATGGACGCGTGCCTCAGTGAGCGTCCCCGACACACACGAGAGCAGGGAACAGCGCCCATGAGCAAGATGACCCCGCAGGAAATGGCCCAGAAGATCGGATCGGGCCTCCTGTCCTTCCCCGTCACGCCGTTCAGGGCGGACTACTCGTTCGACGAGGCGACCTACCGCGCCAATATGGACTGGCTGTGCGGCTATGACGTCGCAGGTCTGTTCGCCGCCGGCGGCACCGGCGAATTCTTCTCGCTGACCCCGACCGAGGTTCCTGAGGTCGTCGAGGTCGCGGTCGACGAGACCAAGGGCCGCGTGCCCGTGCTCGCCGGCACCGGCTATGGCACCGCCATCGCGCGCGAGATCGCTGTGGGCGCGGAAAAGGCCGGCGCTGACGGCCTGTTGCTGCTGCCGCCCTACCTCACCCATTCCGAGCAGGACGGCCTTGCCGCCCACGTCGAGGCGGTCTGCAAATCCGTGAAGATCGGCGTCATCGTCTATAACCGCGACAACGCCATCCTCCAGCCCGACACGCTCGCGCGCCTCGCCGAGCGCTGTTCGAACCTCGTCGGCTACAAGGATGGCATCGGTGACATCGAGCTGATGACGCGCGTCTACACCAAGCTCGGCGACCGCCTCACCTATGTCGGCGGCCTGCCGACCGCCGAGACGTTCGCGCTGCCCTATCTCGACATGGGCGTGACGACCTACTCCTCCGCCGTGTTCAACTTCGTGCCCGAGTTCGCCACCAACTTCTACGCCGCGGTGCGCAAGCGCGACCATGCCACGATCCACGCCGGCCTGAAGAACTTCATCCTGCCGCTGATCGCGATCCGCAACCGCAAGAAGGGCTACGCGGTCTCGATCATCAAGGCCGGCATGAAGGTGATCGGCCGTGATTCCGGCCCGGTCCGTCCGCCGTTGACCGATCTCACCGAGCAGGAAATGGCGGAACTGACGGAGCTGGTGAAGAATCTGCCCGCCATCCGATCGTCACAACAGGCTGCTGAATAACAAGCGACAACAGGGAGGAGGGTGCGATGGCCCGGACGGATATTTCTGGCGCACCGGTCGTCACCGCGATGCAGGTGATCCCGGTTGCGGGCCGCGACAGCATGCTCCTCAATTTGAGCGGCGCGCACGCGCCGTTCTTCACCCGCAACATCGTCATCCTCACCGACAATGCCGGTCACACCGGCGTCGGCGAGGTACCGGGCGGGCAAAAGATCTGGCAGACGCTCCAGGACGCCAGGGATCTCGTGATCGGCAAGACCGTCGGCGCGATGAACAACATTCTCGCCGATGTCAGGACGACCTTCGCCGACCGCGATGCCGGTGGCCGCGGCAAGCAGACGTTCGACCTTCGCGTGATGATCCACGCCGTTACTGCAATCGAATCCGCCCTGCTCGACCTGCTTGGCCAGCATCTCAATTTGCCTGTCGCGGCCCTGCTCGGCGAAGGCCAGCAGCGCAAGAGCGTCGAGACGCTGGGCTATCTCTTCTTCGTCGGCGATCGGCGCAAGAGCAAGCTCGACTACGTCACGGGCGAGACCGGCAAGCCCGACTGGTTCAACCTCCGTCATCAGGAAGCCATGACGCCGGAGACCGTGGTGCGGCTGGCGGAAGCCACGCAAGATCACTACGGCTTTTTCGACTTCAAGCTCAAGGGCGGCGTGCTGCGTGGCGAGCAGGAGATCGAGGCCGTCACCGCCATCGCCAAGCGTTTCCCCAACGCGCGCGTCACGCTCGACCCGAACGGCGCCTGGTCGCTCGATGAAGCCATCGGCCTTTGCAAGGGCATGCACGGCATTCTCGCCTATGCTGAGGATCCCTGCGGCGCCGAAGCCGATTTCTCCGGGCGCGAGATCATGGCCGAGTTCCGCCGTGCCACCGGCCTGCCGACCGCGACCAACATGATCGCCACCGACTGGCGGCAGCTGTCCCATGCATTGCGGCTGGGCGCGGTAGACATTCCGCTGGCTGATCCCCATTTCTGGACCATGCAAGGCTCAGTCCGCGTCGCCCAGACCTGCCGTGATAACGGCCTGACCTGGGGCTCGCACTCCAACAACCACTTTGACATTTCGCTCGCCATGTTCACCCATGTCGGTGCCGCAGCTCCCGGCAAGGTCACCGCGATCGACACGCACTGGATCTGGCAGGATGGCCAGGCGCTGACGAAAGAACCGCTGCTGATCCGCGGCGGCAAGATCGAGGTCCCGGATCGTCCGGGCCTCGGCATCGAGATCGACCGCGCTGCCATCGAAGCCGCGCATGAGCTCTACAAGAAGCATGGACTTGGCGCCCGGGATGACGCTATCGCCATGCAGGACCTGATCCCCGGCTGGACCTTCGACGACAAGCGTCCCTGCCTCGTTCGCTAAAACACTCTGGAGGAAACGATGACTGCGATCCTGAAGAACTTCATCGGCGGCGAATGGGTCGACGGCTCCGGCGTCACCAAGAACATCAACCCCTCCAACACCAATGACATCGTCGGCGAATACGCCAAGGCCGACAAGGCACAGACCGAGAAGGCCATTGCCGCCGCGAAGGCCGCCTTCCCGGCCTGGGCGCAATCGACGCCGCAGGTGCGCTACGACGCGCTGAACAAGATTTCCACCGAGATCCTCGCCCGCAAGGAAGAGCTCGGCCGCCTGCTCGCCCGCGAGGAAGGCAAGACGCTGCCCGAGGGCATCGGCGAGGTCGCCCGCGCCGGCCAGATCTTTGCGTTCTTTGCCGGCGAGGCGCTGCGCCTGATCGGCGAAAAGGGCGCCTCCGTCCGTCCGGGCCTCGACGTCGAGCTCACGCGTGAGCCGGTCGGCGTCGTCGGCATGATCACGCCCTGGAATTTCCCGATCGCCATCCCCGCCTGGAAGATCGCGCCCGCGCTCTGCTACGGCAACACGGTGGTGTTCAAGCCGGCCGAGCTGGTGCCGGGCTCCGGCCATGCGCTCGCCGAGATCATCACCCGCTCCGGCATTCCGGCCGGCGTGTTCAATCTCGTGGTCGGCTCCGGCTCCGTGGTCGGCCAGACCCTGCTCGAGTCCCCCGATGTTGCCGCGATCTCTTTCACCGGCTCGGTGCAAACGGGCCGCAAGATCGCGCAGGCCTGCGTGCTCTCGAATCCGATGAAGAAATTCCAGCTCGAAATGGGCGGCAAGAACCCGCTGGTCGTGCTCGACGACGCCGACCTGAAGACCGCCGTCGAGGTCGCCGTCAATGGCGCCTATTTCTCGACCGGCCAGCGCTGCACCGCCTCGTCCCGCCTGATCGTGACCGAAGGCATTCACGACCGCTTCGTCGCCGCGGTGGCCGAACGCCTGAACAGCCTGTCGGTCGACGACGCGCTCAAGGCCGGCGTGCATATCGGCCCCGTGGTCGACCAGAGCCAGCTCGACCAGGATCTCCGTTACATCAAGATCGGCCAGGATGAAGGCGCCAAGCTCGCTTTCGGCGGCGAGCTGCTCAAGCGCGAGACGCCTGGCCACTATCTCCAGCCGGCGCTGTTCACCGAAGCCAACAACAACATGCGCATCGCGCGTGAGGAAATCTTCGGACCGGTCGCCGCCGTGATCCGCGCCAAGAACTACGAGGAAGCGCTGGCGATCTCCAACGACACCGAGTTCGGCCTCGCCTCCGGCATCTGCACCACCAGCCTGAAATACGCCTCGCACTACAAGCGCAACAGCGAGTCCGGCATGGTGATGGTCAATCTGCCGACCGCCGGCGTCGACTATCACGTGCCGTTCGGCGGTCGGAAGGGCTCGAGCTACGGCGCCCGCGAGCAGGGCTCCTATGCGCGTGAGTTCTACACGACGGTGAAGACGGCTTATACGTTCCCCGGCTAATCACGGGGAACATCTCGTAGGGTGGGTTAGCGCAGCGTAACCCACCAATGTCTCTGTCCGCGGAAGCAGAAGAGGTGGGTTACGCTGCGCTAACCCACCCTACAAATCCCGGAATCCTCCCATGGACCAGGACGTCGCAGCGAAAGAACAGCCCCGCTACATCAAGCTCAACGCGCGCGACAATGTCGCGATCGTGGTCAATGATTTCGGGCTTCCCGCCGGCTCCCGCTTTGCCTGCGGACTGACGCTGCGCGCCTTCGTGCCGCAAGGGCACAAGACCGCGCTGGTCGACATCGCCCAAGACGAGCCGATCGTCCGCTATGGCGAGATCATCGGCTACGCGCTCTCGCCGATCCTGGCCGGCGAATGGGTCGATGAGGCGCGCATCCGCATGCCGGAGGCCCCTGCCCTCGACAAGCTCGAGATTTCCACCGCGGTGCCTGCGCCGCTGCCACCGCTCGAAGGCTTCACCTTCGAGGGCTACCGCAATCCGGACGGTTCGGTCGGCACCAAGAACATCCTCGGCATCTCCTCCTCCGTGCAATGCGTCAAGGGCACGATGGAATATGCGGTGAAGCGCATCCGCACCGAGCTCTTGCCGAAGTACCCGAACGTCGATGACGTCGTGCCGCTCACACATGCTTATGGCTGCGGTGTCGCCATCACCGCGCCTGACGCCGTGGTGCCGATCCGCACGCTGCAGAACCTCGCGCTCAACCCGAATTTCGGCGGCGAGATTCTGGTGGTCGGCCTCGGCTGCGAAAAACTGGCGCCCGAGCGGCTGGTGCCGGAAGGCGTCAGCGATGCCATCGTCCGCATGCAGGACGAAGCCTACGACGGCTTTGGCGCGATCGTCGACGCGATCATGACCCAGGCCGAGGCGCGGCTGAAGGTGCTCAACACTCGCACGCGCGAGACCTGTCCGGCTTCCGACCTCGTCATCGGCTTGCAGTGCGGCGGCAGCGACGCCTTCTCCGGCGTCACCGCAAATCCCGCCGTCGGCTTTGCCGCGGACCTGCTGGTCCGCGCCGGCGCCACCGTGATGTTCTCCGAAGTCACCGAGGTGCGCGATGCCATCCAGCTGCTCACCCGCCGTGCGATCAACGAGGATGTCGGCCGCGCGCTGGTGCGCGAGATGGCCTGGTATGATTCCTATCTCGCCCGCGGTGGCGCCGATCGCAGCGCCAACACCACGCCCGGTAACAAGAAGGGCGGCCTCGCCAACATCGTCGAGAAATCACTCGGCTCGATCGTCAAGTCCGGCTCATCAGCCATCACCGGAGTGCTCTCACCCGGCCAGAAGGCGACGCAGAAGGGCATGCTGTTCGCGGCAACGCCGGCGAGCGACTTCATCTGCGGCACGCTCCAGCTCGCCTCCGGCATGACCTTGCAGGTGTTCACCACCGGCCGTGGCACGCCTTATGGCCTGGCAGCGGCGCCGGTGATCAAGGTCGCGACGCGCACCGAACTGGCGCGCCGCTGGAAGGACCTGATCGATTTCGACGCGGGCGGCATCGCCACCGGCGCCAAGACCATCGAGGAAACCGGCTGGGACCTGTTCCGCCTGATCCTCGATGTCGCCTCTGGCCGCACCAAGCCGTGGTCGGATCGTTGGGGCATCCACAACGACCTCACGCTGTTCAATCCGGCACCGGTGACCTGAGCCGCTACCCGCCGAACCGGTAGTTGAGGCCGGCGCGGAAGACGTGATCGCGCACGCTGCTGGAGACCGTCGTGGTCCGGAGCGGAGGACTGAATGCCGCCGGCGTCGCGAATGTGTCGGAGACATTCCCGAGATCCACGTAGAGGTATTCGAGCTTCGCGCTCCATGGACCGGAAATGGCTCCCTCGATGCCGCCGCCCATCGTCCAGCCGCCCTTGATGTGGCTCGCACTCGCCGTCGAAACGATCCCAGGACCGCCGAGATCGGTGATGCTCGTGCGCACCTGTCCATAGGCGGCACCACCGGTGATATAGAGCAAGGCTGGACCAGTGGCGTAGCCGAGCTGCCCGCGTGTCGTTCCAAACCAGTTGAGCTTCCGCTCGAGCGTCGTCCCCGTGCTGAAGGTGAGCTCGCAGGCGCTGACACAAGCAGTATCGACCTGGCCCGCGCCCTGGATGTCGGTCTCGACGCCGAGCACCCATTGGGACGTCTGCCAATTGTAGCCGGCCTGTCCGCCACCCAGCCATCCACCGGGCGCCAAGGTGAATGTTTCCGGAAATCCAGTCCCCAAAACGGTCGCATGGGTAAAGCTTGCGGGGTCGTGGCCAACGCCATAGCCTGCGTTGGCGCCGACATAAAAGCCGGTCCAGTCGTGAAGACGCGTTGCAGCCGCACGCAGGCCCGCATCCAGGCTGCCTTGCCCGAGGCCGCCGAAACGATAGTTCAGACCGGCCCGAACAATGTGGTCGCGAATGTCGCTGGTGACCTGTGTGGTGATCCGGCCACCCGGCGTAGCAGTCGTGAACGAGTCGGACACTCCGCCGAGATCCATGTAGAGATACTCGACCTTACCGGTCCAATTTCCAAATAGCGCCGTCTCGATGCCCCCGCCGACCGTACCACCGGTCAATGTGTGCCTGAAGCTCGCCGCGTTCGCCGTCCCCTCCAGCGCGCGTACCAGTCCGACGTTCGTATCAAGCCTGCCGACAGCAAAACCACCGGTCAGATAAAACAGCGTGCTGCCGGCCGCATAGCCGACACGGCCGCGCACCGTGCCAAAGTCCCGCAGCTTCTGCTCGACATTGACGGTGGTTTCGTCGTCGCACACGAAAACGCAGGCTGCATCCCGCAGCCCGGTCCACTGCCAGTCGCCCTCGATACCGAGGACCAGATTGCCAAACTGTTTGTTGTAGCCGGCCTGAAGACCACCCAGCCATCCCTTGGGGCCTTGAGTCACCGATTCCGGCGGCGGGACCGGCGCTCCGAAGAAGCCCGGGAAACCCACCGTGCTGGGATCACGGCCGACGCCATAGCCGGCATTGCCACCGAGATAGAACCCGCTCCAGTCGTAGAGCGCGCTCTCCAGTCGCGGCGCCTTGACATAGGAGGGGCGTGACAGATCGGCCGCTTCGGCAACCGTCGTTGCAGCGGCGATCATGGCCAGGACAATCAATGGCGCTCTTTTCACGGACAGTCCCTTCATTTATGCGCCCCGAATCCTGGGCGAACGGAGCGGCCTTGCACGATGAAATGATCTAGCGGGTGCCGCGCGGCACGACTTGGACTCGAGTGAACATCCTTGGTCTGTCGTGCACTTGCTCTTTCATGGCCGCGCGGATGAGACATTCCAGCAACAATTCACAAGGGTCTCACACCCCGTTCAATCCACTTGAGCCGGCGCTGCGACGCTCAGTACCGCGCCCTCAGCGGCGGCTCGCCGAAATGATAGTTCACGCCGAACCGCACCAGGCTGACATTGCGTTCGTTCACCCTGGCATCGGGCAGGTCGGTTGAGGTGGCCGTACTGAACGAGGGGACGAACAGGTATTCGGCCTTGGCCGACCAATTCGGCAGGAACAACCATTCCACGCCGCCACCAACAACGCCGCCCCAGACGGCGCTCGGCTCGGAGTTGGTCGGGTTGAACTGATTCCAGGCCTTCAGTCCGGCAACTGCAACACCACCCGTGACATACGGCATGACATCTCCGAACGTCACGCCGACGCGGGCGCGGCCGGTGTGCAGCCATGTGACTTTCGTCCGACAGGGAAACGAGCCCGCGCAGAAGCCGTTCGACGTGTTGCCATCAATGTCCGCGGCGGAGAGATCCCCCTCGACGCCGGCGACGAACGTGCCGAACTGCCAGTCGTATCCGAGCGTGGCTCCTCCGATCCAGCCAGTCTGCCCGAAGTCACCGGAATTGCCGATAAGAGGCAGGGTCGGATAATCCTGGTTTGCGCTGCCGCGCCCCCAGCCGGCGACAAGACCGACGTGAAATCCGGTCCACGGCGCCGCCGCAGTCACAGCGGCGTAGGGCACTGCGGAGAGATCCGCGGCCTCGGCCTGCCCTGCGAGAACGCCCAGCATCGAAACGAGGGCAATTGTGTACTTGATCATTGGTTCTATCCTCGTCTCACTCAATTGCCTGGAAGCTGGTAGCGCAGTTCAGTGAAGAACAGGTGGGTGTGGGCCTCGCCGGGCGCGCCGGCTGCGACGAACCAGGGCTCGCGTCGCAGATAGGAGTATTGCGCAAGGCCCGAGATGGCACCGTATTGCGGGTCGGCCCAGAAAGTGTGCTTGAGATCGACCGTCCATTGCTCGATCTGCTTGTTGGCCGTGTTCGGCGAGTTCGGACCGCCGAAGCCAGCATAGCGGCCGGGAAGCGGGTTGGTCGGATCCAGGAAGTAGTTGCTGTCGAAGAACGCCTGCCCGTAATAGGCCGCCAGGATCGTCGGCTCGAGCACGCGCCACTCGAAGCCGGCGAGATAGCCGTGCGAGCGAACCGTCGAGAGCGCGACGTCGTACACGCCTCCGCTACCGGTCACCGTAGGCACGACGTCAGGACCAAGCGCACCAAGATAGCGGCCGCCGCCATTGCTCCAGAACGCATTGCCGACAAGCGTAAATGTCCTGAAGAATTCGAGATTCGCCCCAACCGTCGTCGCCCATCCGTTCGTATCATGCCAGCTGAAGCTCGAACCGATCGTCGTCGGGATATTCGTTGAGCGGAAATGCCGCCACATGCCGGCCGCCTCGACATGCAGCCGCGTACCGGACCAGACGTCGCTGTCGTAGGCCGCCTTGGCGACCACATCGGGCGCCCGGTTCGGCGCGCCGGGGACGGCACCGGTATCGAACTGCGACGCAAGCTGCGCATTGAAGGCGAAGGGATAGGTCACCTCACCCGCGCCGACGAATTGCTGCGGGTTTTCGACGCCGGCACCGATGGTGAAATTCGGCGTCGCGTGCCACGCAAAATGCGCCGCCGCCTGGCGCGCCCAGGGCAGGCCGACCTGAAAATTCTGGTCGATGTTATTGGTCAGAAAAACGTCCGACGGATCGGGGCCCATGCCGTAGCGGTTCGGCGTCAACCAGCTATAGGTCTGGCCAAAGCTCGTCTCGAACTGCCCTGCCTTCACGTCGGCATACGCAAGCCGCATGCGAAAGGTGTGGCTGTTGGAGTTGACATAGACGTTGGCCGGATCGTTGCCGTTGAAATCGCCTTCGAAATAGCCGGTGAGGTCGACGCCCCTGAGGTTGCCGTGCACGCGCAGGCCGAACACCGAGTTCTGCGCCGACATGCGCGTCTCGGTCATGTTGCCGCCGATTGTATTGTCGAATGGGATCGCGCCGAAGTTGGTCGTGGTCGCGTTACCCGTGTTGGTATTGCGGCTCACGCCAGTGAGTGCAATGTAGCCGACCGGCGCGATCTCGAAGCCGCCGATCTCAAATGCGGTCGCCTTGCGCGGCATCGGCGCTGGACCGGCAGGCGCCGCGGCCGGGGGCGGCACGACGGACGCCGGGGCTGGTCGGGCATCCGTGCTGGCCACGCTCTCCGGCCGCGACTTCGATTTGAGCGCCTGAATGTCGCCGTCGGCGAGCACGCCCTTCTTGCGCAGGATCGCCACCAGGCGATCGTTCTGCTGTGCGGCTGGTGCGGAGGTGATGGCGCGGGCTTCGCTCGACGAGATCACGCCCTTGCTGGCCAGGAGCGACAAAAGCGCCTCGTTGTCGCCGGCCATCGCCGACGTGACGCCGCACACCGCGATTGCCGCGACGGATGTCGTCGTGAGCAACACGTTGCGAAACCCGAGACCAAATCTCATTCCCACTCCTCCAGAAATCGTCTCCGCCGCGTGCGTCGGGACTCACGCCGACGCGGCTGCTTCGGCTCGTGCGAAACACCTAGCCGCGGGTTGCTGCGGCAGGCTCGGACTGGGATGAACTGGATTGGACCGGTGTGAACTCATCGGCGTTTTGCCGGCATCCGATGCATCGCGGCCACAGTCGGACCCTCGCGATTGAAATGGTGCGAAAATCCGCTAACAAGGGTCAGAGCCATCGAACGACCGGACGATGGATTGCGACCCAAGCAGCATGACGTCTCCGACCCCGCCCTTCGCCCCTGTCCAGACATCGACTGACGCGTTCCCGGCTCACCGGCGCCTTGCCATGTGGCGCGAGATCTACGGCCGCAACATCGCCAATGTGGACATCGAGACGCTCGACGACACGCCTTTTCATGCCAGCGTGACCTTCCAGGGGTTGCCCGGCGTTGGCGTGGTAACCGGCTCCCGCTCGCCGGCCCACTATCACGTCACCCGGCAGCATCTCGCCAGTGCCCGGGACGGATTCGGATTGTCGGTCTTGATGAGCGGCGCCGCAACGACGAAGCAGCTTGGCCGCGAGATCATCTGCCGGCCCGGCTCCGCCTCGATCATCTCGGGCACCGATCCGTCGGTGAACACGATGCACAGCTTCGGCAGCTTCATCACCATCGTGCTTCCTCGGCCGGAGGTCTCGGCCCTGGTGCGCGACCTCGACTCGACCTTTGCCAGCCAGCTTCCTTCCGAGAATCCCGCGCTGCGGCTGTTGGTCCGCTACGTGCAGACCCTGCACGAGAATGGCCCGCTCGAGGCGGCGTTGGCCAAGGCTGCGGCGAGCCACATCGTCGATCTCGCTGCGCTCGCGATCGGAGCCAATGCCGATGCGGCGCACGAGGCAAGGCAGCGCGGGATGGCCGCCGCGCGATTGCAATCGATCAAGGCTGAGATCCGCCAGCGGCTCGGCGTAGGCGACCTCTCGGCCGCGACGATCGCCCTGCGTCACGGCGTGACACCCCGCTACGTGCACAAGCTGTTCGAGCGCGACGGCACGACGTTCTCGGAATATTTGCTTGCACGCCGGGTCGAGCGCGCATCACAGATGCTGCGCGATCCTGCCTTTGCGGCCCACACGATCAGCGCGATCGCCTTCGAGTGCGGCTTCTCCGACATCTCCTATTTCAACCGGACCTTCCGCCGCGCCTATGGCGCGACGCCATCCGACATCCGCGCGGCGGCATTCCGGATACGCTGACTCGAGGCCACACTCTTAACCTTTGCTTGACCGCACGCGACCGCCTCGGTGAAACCGTCTAGAAACAAAAGGCGCGCAAAGCGGCCTCTTCGCTTCATCGCTGTCGCGCCACGCAACCAAATATCTCCGCCATTGGCAGACGAATGTTCGCATACGGGCGAACCTGTTACCGCAGTGCCGCGACCAAACCTCCGATTGATATTTTCAACGGAGATTTTGAAATGCGTGTTCTTTCGATGATTGCCGTTGCCGGCGCGATGATTGCGAGCTCAGCCGGCGCATTTGCTGGCGAACTTCCCGCCTATGAAGTGAAGTCGTTTCCGATCTCGGCGATGCAAGTGCAGGTACTCGGTGCCACCGGCGTCGAGCAGCAACCAACCGCGGCCACGATGACCGTCGCCGGCATGCCCGCCTCGCCTGCGCAGATGTCCGTGCTGTCACCGCGCGTGAAACGGCTCGCCAGCGCGAACGCCGACGCCGAAGCACGCTAAGCGTCCCCCTCTCCTGCAGCGTTCGCATCCGGTGCGGACGCTGTCAGCGCCTTCAGGTCATGCTGCCCGGCATGAAGCACCGCACGCGCGGGTGACCGTCGATATAATGCTTCCACACCATGGTGCGGCCGATCTTGTTCGGCTCGGTGATGACAGCACCATCGGGCACGACGACCCACTCCTCGTCGAGATGCACGCGGTAGTGTCCCTTGTCGGACTCCCAGTCGACATCGGCGACGACATAGCCGTCGGCATCCGAGCAGCACTGCCCGTACTCGCTGCGCAGACTCTCGAACCAGGGCTTCAGCGGAGAGTTGGCATAGCGTCCATCATCGCGCGCGAGCGCCGATGTTGCCAACGCCGTCATCAGGCCCAGCAGCGTCGCCGCACACAGTCTTGCAGATCTCATAGCGTCATCTCACGGATCGAAGTCGGCACCGTCAGGAACAAGCAAGACCGCTCGCGCCCTTGAGCAGGCGCAGAAACGGCGACTCGTTCCTCCGGCAGCTTTGTCGACAGCTATGCAAATCCGGCGCCAGCGCGCATTCCGGGGAACTACTGGCGCGACAAGCACGCCCGATCTGCCGCGCCCTCCCGGAGGTGTGACGTGCCGACGGTCCGCCGCCTCGCTTCGGAGACTTTCCTTGGCGTGTCAGGACGTGTACCAAGCTGGCGCGGACGCGCGGCAATCGTTTAACCGACTGTTTCGAATGGAAGAATTGGGTATCGGCGTGACAGGCATTGGACCGTCGGCGCTATGAGCGACTCCAGAGACCTGCTTCCCGGTCAACAGGACCCGACCGACTTGCCCGCAAACCAGGTGCAGTTTGCGCTGGTGATTTCGCGCATGCTCGATACGGTCAAGGACGACGCCGAAGCCAGGCGGCAGATGGTCTACGACCTCGCCCGTTACAAGCTCCAGGAGCAGTTCACCCACGCCGACGCCAAGGACATCGACCAGATGAAGCAGGCCCTCGAGGTCGCGATCGAGGAGGTCGAGAAGTTCTCGCGCGAGCAGGCCCCGCTCGAGCGCTTGCCGCAACAGCAACTCACGTCGTCCAGAGTGAGCGATGCAGGCGGTGTTCTCGTGTCCAGCGATACGACCGTACTGCCGTCGGGGATCGGGATCTCCCGCAACAAGCGGCCTGCGGTATCAGGTCCGCTTCTGCCGGTGATCAAGCGGACAGTGGCCATCCTGATTGTCGTTAGCACGACCGTCCTGATCGTCTCGCAGCGAGACAAGCTCGCTGCGCTACGGCGGCTGATTTCGTCGCAAACGCCGGAGATCGCGCACGTCGCGTCCAAACCGGAGACCACTGTCACGGTCGCCAAGCCCGAACTGGTCCCCTCCGCCCCTCCTCCGCCGACGCGCGTGCTTCCGACCGACTACGGCATCTACGCCTTGATCGACGACAAATCGCTGGCTGAGTTGAACGCAATCAGCGTGATGGCGCCGGACATGCGCATTGCGATTTCACCGGAGTTCAAGAAGCCGGGCCGGCCGCATCTGCCGAGCGGGCACGTCAAGTTCATCGTGTTTCGCCGGGACATTTCAAATGTGATCCCGGAGCGCCTCGAGGTCCGGGTGGTCGCGAAGGTCAGGGAGTTTTCGACCAACGCTGCCGGCAAACCATCGGGAGGCGGAGAGGACGTTGGCGTCATCCGCAACTTCTCCTATCCGTTTCGGATCGCGCCGATTCCAGGCAAACCCGAAATGTACGAGCTTCACGCCAGCGATGCTGACCTCGAACTTCCACCGGGACATTACGTCCTGAGCCTCGGGCTACAGGCGTATTATTTCCAGATCGACGGCGAGATCACCGATCCCCGGCAATGCCTCGAGCGGGTCGAGGCCGGCAACGGCACCTTCTATTCGCCCTGCCAGAAGGCGCGGACGTATTGATGCTCGTTGCCTTGGATACTCGTAGCCTTAAATTCTCGTAGCCTTGGCTGCGCCTATTGCTTGGGCGCCGGCGCCATCATCGCGCCGCCCTTCTTTGCTGCGGGCGCGGATTTCGGCACGGTTACAGCGGCCTGTGCGGGAAGATATTTGGCGATGATGGCCGGATCGACCTGAGCCAGGTTGGTGTCGGGCAGGCGCTGCCAGGTCTCATCCTTGCCGAACAGGGAAATGCCGAGGAAGCCGCGCATGGTCAGGACCTGGCCATCCGGGCTCACGCTCATCTTGGCCTTCCAGATGTTGCCGTCACGCGGGTTGACGACGTTGCCGCCCTCATATTTCAACCCGTCGCGCTTCATGTCGCGGATGAAGGAGAGCCCGAGCACCGGCTGGTTCTTGCGATCGTCCGTGCACTTCGTGCAGGCCTCGTTCGGATCGTCGCCGGGACGCGGGAAAGTCTTGGCGATGATGCCTTCGAAAATGCCGTTATGGTCGACAAAGAGGAACCAGCCCACCGGCCGGCCATCTTCGACCTTCTGCCAGAGACCCGCAGCGGTCGGCTGTTGCGCGGCAGCCGGCTTCGCCACGCCGATCGTCGTCACGACGGCGATCGTCAGGAGCGAGAGCAGCCGAAAGCTCGAAAAACGATTCCGCATTGTCATCACCTTGCTAGCTGCCACTGCAATGGCCGCAGACTACGGCGATTTCGCGAACGGTTCCAGCACCAGAAAGATGGGGTACCTCTGACCCGTTCGCGCCGCGGTCAGTTGACACCGAGCTTCTTTTGCAGGCTTGAGGACGAGGTCGTGTACTGGAACACCAGCCGCTTCTCAGGATAGACATAGCGGTGGGCTTTTTGCGACATCAGCGCACCCTCATGGAAGCCGCACAGGATCAGCTTGATCTTGCCGGGATAGGTGTTGATGTCGCCGATGGCGAAAATGCCGGGCACGTTGGTCTCGAACGCCGATGTCTCCACCGGCACCAGATTGTTCTCCAGCGCAATGCCCCAATTCGCGACCGGACCGAGCTTCATGGTGAGGCCGAAGAACGGCAGCATGGCGTCGCAAGCGATCTCAGTGACGCTGTTGTCGTTGCCCTTGACGGTTGCGCCGGTGAGCTTGCCCTCGGCACCCGACAGTGCGGTGACCTGGCCGAGCTTCAGATCCATCTTGCCGCCGGCAACCAGCGCGCGCATCTGCTCGACGCTATGGGGCGCGGCGCGAAACTCGTCGCGCCGGTGCAGCAGCGTGACGCGCTTGGCAACGGGATGCAGATTGAGCGTCCAGTCGAGCGCGGAATCGCCGCCGCCGACGATCAGCACGTTCTTGTCGCGGAACGTCTCCATCTTGCGCACGGCGTAGTGCACCGAGGTGCCTTCATAGGCCTCGATCCCCGGCACCGGCGGACGCTTCGGCTGGAACGAGCCGCCGCCGGCCGCGATCACCAGCACTTTGCATTCGAACACCTTGCCGGCGTCGGTGGTGCAGCGGAAGGCGGGATCGCCGATCTTCTCCACGGTCTCCACCATCTCTCCAAGATGGAAGGTCGGGTGGAATGGCTTGATCTGCTCCATCAGCGCATCGGTGAGCCCCTGCCCCGAAACCTGCGGGATGCCGGGAATGTCGTAGATCGGCTTCTCCGGATAGAGTTCGGCGCATTGGCCGCCAACCTTGTCGAGGATATCGACGAAATGCGCCTTCATGTCGAGAAGGCCAAGCTCGAAGGCGGCGAACAGGCCGCAGGGGCCGGCGCCAATAATCAGCACATCGGTTTTGATCGCGTCGCTCATGTCGTCTCTTTGTCGATCGTTGTCGGTTGAACGGCGGGCAGAGGTGACCCTGCCTGTCTAGCCAACGGGGAAGGATCAGGGAAGGCATAAAAGCGGGAGCGCCCCGCAGCCGCGCCCACTTGCCGGGTCAGGATAACTGGGCTGTAACGAGGCTGGATATGACGGAGATCAATCGGTGAACGCACCAAGCCGCCTCGATACGACGCCACGCCTGGAGGACTTCCCTTTTCGCCTCAGCGACAACGTCCGCTTCGGTGATCTCGACCCCAACCAGCACGTCAACAACGCGGTCTACGCCACCTATTTCGAGACCGGCCGCGTCACGCTGATGAAGCTTCCCGAATACGGGCTGACCCCGCCGGGCCTTGCCTGGATCATGGTGCGGCTCGACATCCATTTTCGCGCCGAGCTGCATTGGCCGAACACGATCGAGCTCGGCCTCGGCGTCGTGAAGCTCGGGCGCACGTCGGTGACCTTCGAGCAGGTCGTGTTCGCGAATGGAAAGTGCATCGCGTCGGCGACGTCGGTCGGCGTCTTGCTCGACGAGGCGACGCGCCGGCCGGCGCCGCTGACCGCAGAGCTGATCGCGAAATTCAAGCCTTGGCACAAGCGCGGCATCGAGGTCGCGCTGCCGGGCACATCGTCTCTTTAGGGAAGATCAGGCCTGACGTTCCGGCGTCCCGACGACCAGCCCGTCAAGCTCGTCGGAGACCTTGATCTGGCAGGACAGGCGCGAGTTCGGGCGCACGTCGAAGCCGAAGTCGAGCATGTCCTCTTCCATCGGCGTCGGGCTGCCAACCTTCTCGCGCCAGGCTTCGTCGACATAGACATGGCAGGTTGCGCAGGCGCAGGCGCCGCCGCACTCGGCCTCGATGCCGGGAATGCTGTTGCGGATGGCGGCTTCCATCACGGTTGCGCCGTTCTCGATTTCCACCGTGCGGGTTTCGCCCTTGTGGTCGACAAAGTGAATTTTGGCCATGTGTTCTCGTGCTGCCGCGATCGGGGGAAAAAGGAGGGTCCGGGTTGTCCTATAACGGGTCGCTCAAGACCGCGCCATAGCGTTTTCAGGCGAAGTGGGTTGCCGGTTCTCGTTGAAGAAAACGCGTCAAAACAGAAGACTAGTGCGAGATAATTCCGGCTCTGGGAAGGACCCCGGGCTAGTGCTTGAGGATCGCCGCAATGGCGGCGCGAGCCTCTGCGACCGCCTCTTTCAGTGCCGCGAGGGCGTGGGGCTGATTATGCCCGATCCGGACCGCGGTCTCCAGGCTGGCAGCCGCATCCGCGACCGCAAAGGCGCCGATTCCGCGCGCCGAACCCTTGAGCTTGTGCGCGAGCGCGCCGGTTTCGGCCGGCAGCGCCGTCATCGCCGCGAGCAGTCGGACCGCCTGCTCGGCAAACATGGCAAGCACCTCCTGCTCCAGCTCGGCGTCGCCGAGCGTCATGCGGGAGAGGTGATCGAGGTCGAGCGGGCTGTCGATGGGCGCAAGCGGGGGCGAGGGCATCCAGTCCATCCGTTGCAGTTCAGGTGTCATGGCGCCGGCCCCGGCATCGCGCGATGGTCCGCCGGTCCGGCGGTTCCTCGTAACCGAAGCACGAAAATGGTTAACGAAGTGTTTGGGCCGTTTTACGTAAATCCGCCCGGTTATTGACGAAAAGTTGCCGCAATCGCCCGAGTCCGGTGGAGAATTTCATTTAGGCCTAAGGTGTTAGGGCACATTCCTGTTAACGATGATTAAGAATGTCTTAATCGCGGGCATTTCATTCGCGACGCTCTGCCAATAGGATGTTGCGGAAATTGGCGGACAAGCCATCCGGGTGGGGATGGCTCGGAGATCCGCGCAAGCGGCATAATCCGGACTGTGGGCTTGCGTAGCGCGCAGGGCTCGCGGGGGGGACGCGTAAAAAGTAACGAGGGCTCGGACTGAACATGGCCAATACTCCCAAAAAGGTCAAAGACCCCACAGAAGTTGCGCTTTCTGCGATCCAGGAAGCCCTCAACATCAGCGATACGGCTGCCGATACCAGCCGCAACGCGATGCGCAACGAAACGGCGCCTCCGGTCGTCCCGCCCGCGCCGCCGGTGTTCGACGAGCCGGCCTTCGAGCCGCGGCCTGCCGCCAACGAGCGCGCCGTGTTCGAGTCCATCGAGGAACCGCGCTCCTCGCGCCGCGCCGCCAATGACGACCGCGCCACCATCGGCCAGCTGCTGCAGTCGCTGCAGACCGGCCGCCCTGCCCGCAACATCTACACCGGCGCTACCATCTTCACCGTGGTCTGGCTCGCTGCCTGCGCCGCGCTGACGGTTGGCTTCCTGCCCTCGATCCGTGCCGCCATGGGTGAGAGCGGCGGCGTGCTGGCCATCGCCGGCCTCGCCACCATGTTCTTTGCGCCCATCATGCTGTTCTACTTCCTCGCCAGCCTCGTCTGGCGCGGCCAGCAGATGAGCCAGGTCGCCCAGGCGATGGCCCAGGTCGCGATCCGCTTCTCCGAGCCCGAAGGCTCGGCGTCCGATTCCATGGTCACCGTCGGCCAGGCCATCCGCCGTGAGGTCGCGGCAATGGGCGACGGCATCGAGCGCGCGATCGCACGCGCCGGCGAGCTCGAGACGCTGGTTGCCAATGAGGTCGCAGCGCTGGAGCGCGCCTATTCCGACAACGAAGTCCGCATCCGCGCTCTGCTCCAGGACATCGCGCATCAGCGCGACAACCTGGTCGGCCAGGCCGAGCAGGTCCGCAGCGCCATTTCCGGCGTGCAGATCGATCTCCGCCACGACATCGCGCTGATCTCGGACGCGATCGCCTCGCGTGTCGACGAGGTGGCGAAATCCATCACCGGCGCGCTGGAAGAGCGCGGCGCCCACATCACGGGCGCGCTGAGCCATGCCGGCGACAACATGATCCTGGCTCTCGGCGAGCGCGGCGGCGACCTGCTCGACCGCCTCGAGGAAGCCAGTGCCGAAACCACGCGCGCGGTGCTGGACGCCAGCGAGCGGCTGACCACCAGCCTCAACTTCAAGACCGGCCACGTCCACGACGAGTTCGTCGACCTCGCCGACCGCGTCCACGAAATGCTGAACGAGCGCATCGACCGCATCACCGGCGAGTTCGAGCAGCGCTCCGCCGCGATCGTCGACGGCATCTCCGAGCGCACCGAGCAGGTGCACGACAGCCTGAAGAACTCGGCGGATTCGCTGCTGCTCGAGCTCGAGCTGCGCTCCAACGACCTCTCCGCCAAGATCGACGACGCCGGCAACCGCCTCGCCGGCCAGATCATGACCTCTGGCGACAAGGCCAGCGAAGCGCTCGACGCCACGGTCAATAGCCTCGTCGCCAAGGTCGTCAGCCAGACCGAGACCGCGCACGATTCGCTGTCGCTGCAGATGAGCGCGTTCGACGAGCTGGTGAAGAACCAGGGGTCCGAGCTGGTCGAGAAGTTCGCCCGCGATTCCGGCACGCTGGGTGCCCTGATCACGCGCCACATCTCCGAGTTCGACCGCACCGTGAAGACCTTCGGCGGCGAGATCGTCGAACGCATGGGCCAGCGCACCCAGGACATCCACGAGTCGCTGAAGACCTATGTCGACAATTTCGACACCCGCTTCACCTCCAACGGCGGCGAGATCACGGCCGCGCTCGACCAGCGCCTCGTGCAGTTCGAGACCACGATCGGCGAACGCGTCAATCATCTCGATGCCTCGCTGAACGGCAAGATCGCCGGCCTCGACGGCACGATCGAAGGCCACATCAAGACCTTCGACCAGCAGCTCGGCGGCCGCGTCGCCGCGCTCCAACAGTCGTTCGACAGCCGCGCGAAGTCGATGACCGAGACCATCGACGGCCGCCTCAACTCGCTCGCCGCCTCGCTGACCGACGGTGCCGCGCAGGCGATCCAGACGGTCGACTCCCGCCTCACCCACCTCACGACGTCGCTCACCGACGGCGCCTCGCAGGCCATCGAGACGATCGATGCGCGCCTCAACCACCTGACATCCTCATTGACCGATGGCACGTCGCAGACGATCCAGTCGATCGATACGCGCCTGACCCACCTCACCACCACCCTCACGGGCGGCGCGACGCAGGCGCTCGAATCCATCGACTCCCGCCTGACCTACCTGACCACGGCGGTGACCAACGGCGCCTCACAGGCGGTGCAGTCGATCGACACCCGCCTCACCCTGCTGACCTCGACGCTGACGGACGGCACGGCGCAGGCGATCGAGGCGGTCGACCGCCGCATCAGCAGCGTCGCCGAGCTCATCGACGGCCGCAGCATGCATTTGACCGACACGGTCACGGCGCGCTTCCAGGACATCCACCAGGTGATCGAGACCAAGGTCGGTTCGGTTGCGAGCGACATCGACGTCCGCGTCGCGCAGTTCGAAGACCTGCTCGGCTCGCGCGTCGAGGCCGTCGCCGGCCGCATCGAGAGCAGCGGCCGCCAGGCCAGCGAGGACATGATGTCCCGCGCCGAGATGATCTCGACCGCGATCCGCTCGCATGTCGAGGACGCCGAACGCTCGCTGACCAACCTCGTGGTCAACACCAGCGAGACGATCCAGACCGGTGCGCGCACCGCGCAGCAGTCGCTGATGACCGTCTCCTCCGACGTCAACGCCCAGCTCAAGATGACCTCGGCCGAGGTCGAGCGCGCGCTGACCGCGGTCGGCACCGGTGCTGCGAACTCGATCCTGACCAGCGCCCGCGAGGCGCAGTCGTCCCTCGTCGCCGCTTCAGGCGATGCCTCCAACCAGATCAAGGGCCTCGCGGCCGACGTCGAACGCACGCTCTCCGCGGCAGGTTCGGCCACCGCGGCCTCGATCCTCGCCGGCGCCCGCGAGGTGCAGACCACGCTCGTCACCGCCTCCTCGGATGCGGCCAACCACGTCAAGACGCTCACGGCGGACGTGCAGCGCTCGCTGTCGCTGGCCGGCACCACCACGGCGGAATCGATCACCGCCGGCGCCCGCGATGCGCAGACCGCGCTGATCGCGGCCTCGACCGAGACCGCCAACCAGATCAAGGCGCTGTCCTCCGACGTGCAGCGTTCGCTCTCGATGGCGGGCACCTCCACGGCCGAGACCATCATGACCGGCGCGCGCGAAGCCCAGAGCACCCTGGTCAATGCGTCCTCGGATGCGGCGAGCCAGGTCAAGTCGCTCGCGGCCGAAGTGCACCGCTCGCTGTCGCAGGTCGGCCAGACCACCGCTGAGACGATCACGACCAGCGCCCGCGACGCCCAGAGCACCCTTCTTGCTGTCTCCGCAGAGCAAACCGGCCAGGTCCGTTCGCTCGCCGCCGAGATGCAGCGCGCGCTGGCGACCGCCGGCGGCGCCACCATCGAGGCGCTCACCAGCGGCGTGCGCGAGGCCCAGGGCACGTTGATCTCGGCCTCGACCGACGCGGCGAGCCAGATCAAGTCGCTGACGACGGATATCGAGCGCACGCTGACCGCGGTCGGCGCCGACACCGCCTCGACCATCCTCAACAGCGCCCGCGAGGCCCAGACCTCGCTGACCTCGACCTCGGCAGATGCCGCGAGCCAGATCCGCATGATCTCGACCGAGATCGAGCGTACGCTGAGCACGGCCACGTCGAACGCGACCAACGACATCCAGACCAGCGCGATCAATGCACAGAACGCGCTGATCTCCGCTTCCAACGAGGCGAGTTCGCGGGTCAAGTCGAGCTCGGCCGACGTCGAGCGCTCGGTGCTCGCCGCCTCCTCGAGCTTCGGCCAGGCCATGACCGGCAAGACCGACGAGATCGTCACCTATGTGCAGCAGCAGGCCGACCGCCTCTCCAACATGATCGACGCCAAGCGCGGCTCGCTCGTGGACGCGATCGGCTCGAAGACCAGCCAGCTCACGCTCGACATCGACCGCGTCACCTCCGACGCGCTGAAGTCGATCGAGACGCGCGGCCAGGCCTTCTCGCAGACCATGATGGGCAACGGCAACGAGGTTGCCCGGACCATCAATGCAGCGAGCGAAGTCGCGACCAGCGCCGTCGGCCGGTCGCTCAAGGACCTCGAGTCGGCCTCGCGCGCGGCGATCGACCAGTCGCGCCAGGTTTCGATCGCGGCCGTCACCGAGATGCAGGAGACCAGCAAGATCCTGCGCACCGACACGGTCGCCCTGTTCGAGCGCCTGCGCGAAGGCAACATCCTGCTCCAGGAGGTGCTGACCGGTGCGCACGACAACCTCAACTCGCTCGAGCGGGCGCTGGTGACGCGCGTTGCCGACTTCGTCTCGGCGATGAACGACGTCACCTCGCGCAACGGCGCTGCGACACAGAACCTGGAAGACCAGCTCAACGTCTTCAACAGTAAGACGACGAAGGCGCTGCAGGACCTCGGCGAGCTGTCTACCCAGTTCGACGCGCACGGCAAGGCCCTGGTCGATGCCGCGCAGGTCGTCGAGCAGAGCAACAAGAACACCACCGCCTCGCTTGCCGAACGCAAGGCGGCGCTGGAATCGCTCGTCACCACCATCGACCTGCGGACCACCGATCTCGACCAGCGCTTGTCGCGCTTCACCGGCCTGCTCGATGAATCGCTCGCTGCGGCCGAAGAGCGTGCCCGCGACATCGCCCGCGTGGTCGCGGAGACCGCCGGCGCAGGCTCGGCCGCGATCACCCGCCAGTTCGAGGCGGTACGGTCGGCGTCCGAGGAGGAGCATCGCCAGACCATCGAGGCCATGCACGACATCTACCGCCAGACCACCGACGAGGCGGATGCGATGTTCAAGCAGTCGACCGAGAAGTTCGGCAACCTCGTCGCCAGCATGAAGCAGATGGCGTTCGAGATGCACAACGAGCTCGAAGCCACCCGCAACGAGCTGCGCCGCGGCGTGCTCGAGATGCCGCAGGAGGCCGCCGAAAGCACCGCGCAGATGCGCAAAGTGATCGTCGACCAGATCGAGGCGCTCGCCGAGCTCAACCGCATCGTGGCCCAGCACGGCCGCGGCCTCGACGTCACCACGACGAACCGCGCTTCCGTCGCCGTCCAGCGCCAGGAAGAGCCGATGATGGCGACTGCCGGCACTCGCGCTACGGAGACCCGCATGCGCGACACCGGCAGCGCCTCGACGCTGCCGCCGCCGGACCTCGGCATGCCCGCGCCCTCGCGTCGCACCGAGGCCCCTCCGGTCGCTCCCGGCAATGACCCGGGCCGCGATGGCTGGCTGTCGGACCTGCTCAACCGCACGGACGCAGGCCAGGCCGCTCCGGGCGGGCGTGAAGCCCCGCGCGGCCGCCAGGCTGCACCCGCTCCGCAGCCGCAGGCCCCGCAGGCGAGCAGCAATCCGCTGGAATCGCTGTCGCTGGACATCGGCCGGCTGATGGACCGCAACCTCGCCGCCGAGATGTGGGACCGCTACCAGCGTGGCGAGAACAAGGCCTTCACCAAGCGCCTGTACACGCCCGCCGGCCAGAAGGCTTTTGACGAGGTCGCACGCAAATATCGCGCCGACCGCAACTTCAAGGGCACCGTCGACCGCTATATCGGCGAGTTCGAACGCCTGCTTGACGAAGTCGCCCGCGACGGCCGCGGCCCGCAGGAGCTGCGCAGCCACCTGACCTCGGAGACGGGCCTGGTCTACACCCTGCTGGCACATGCGGCGGGTCGGCTGGGATAAGCGGCAGCGCTCATGAATGCGAATAAGAACGGAGGCCTCGCGGCCTCCGTTTTGTTTTGACGTTGCGACCGTCAGGTCCCGCCGGGCTGGCCGAACGACAGCCGCTCGGCAAGGACCGCAGCCTGGGTGCGCGAGCCGACGCCGAGCTTGCGCAGGATCGTCGAGACGTGGCCCTTCACGGTCTGCTCGGCGATGTCGAGCTCGCCGGCGATCTGCTTGTTGAGCTTGCCCTCGACGATCATCGCCAGAATGCGCAGCTGCTGCGCCGACAGCGAAGCCATGCGTGCGGCGAGCTCGACGTCATCGCTCTGGATCGATCCGCGGCCGCCGACATTGGGCGGCATCCAGATTTCGCCGGCCAGGATCTTCGTGATCGCATCGGCCATCTCGGGCAGGCCGAGCGATTTCGGGATGTAGCCGGATGCGCCATAGGCGATGGCCCGGCGGATCGTGGCGGCCTCCTGCCGCGCCGAGATGATCGCAACTGGCACCGTCGGGAATTGTGCCGACAGAATGAACAGCGCGGCAAAGCCCTGGATGCCAGGCATTGTCAGGTCCCACAGGATCAGGTCGATTTCGTCCGACTGGGCCGAGAGCACGCTCACCGCCTCGTCGAGGGACTGGCAGGCGACGATGTCGAGGTCAGGCAGCACGGTCGACAGTGCGCTGCGGAGCGCAGCCTGCACCAGCGGATGATCATCGCCGATAAGGATGCGCATGGTCACACTGATGAGGCTCCCTGTTTCGTCCCGAACTGCCGGCTCAAGGCTTCGCCACCAAGGAAGCGCCGCAGCGCCGCCGGCTTGACCGGCTTGGACAGAACCTCACAGCCGCGCGCCTTCGCCGCCGTGCGGACCACTTCGCTGCGGTCTCCGGTGACGACGAGCGCGCAGACGCCGCGTCCCGACTTCTGCCTGAGATCGTCGAGAAAGTCCAAGCCGGTGCGCTCGCCCTCGAGATGATAGTCGACCAGCACGACATCAGGTGGGCTCGCCGCAGCCAGAGCCATCGCGCTAGGAGCATCGGTTGCGACCAGCACGCGATGGCCCCAGCCGCCAAGCAGCGCCGTCAGGCCGTCGAGGATCGGCGCATCGTTGTCCAGACACAGGATCGTCAGCGGCCGCTCCGTCACATCAGGCGCCGCGGCTGCCGCCTTGCGCTGGAGCGGCGTTCCCGGTCCATGCGCGAGCGGCACCATGACGGCAAAGCATGAGCCGTGGCCCGGGCGCGAACGGACATCGACGGAATGCCCGAGGAGGCGCGAGATACGGTCAACGATCGCAAGTCCCAGTCCCAACCCCTTCTCCGATCCGGGCGCCAGGCGCTGGAACTCCTCGAAGATCCGTTTCTGGTCGGCCGCGGCGATGCCGATGCCGGTATCCCAGACCTCGATGCGCAGATCATCTCCGCGCCGGCGGCAGCCGAGCAGGATGCGTCCGCCCGGCGTGTAGCGCAGCGCATTCGAGAGCAGGTTCTGCAAGATACGCCGCAGCAAATGCGGATCGCTGCGCACCGCGAGCCGGCAATCGATGACGCGGAGGACGAGTCCACGCTCGCGCGCCATCGCGGAGAATTCCACGTTCAGCTGCGTGAGCAGATCCGCGATCGGGAAGTCGAACGGCTCGGCACGAACGGCACCGCCATCATAGGAGGAGATATCGAGCAGCCTGTCGAGCACATGCTCGGTCGAGCGCAGCGCCGTGATGGCGCTGCCCGCCAGGTTACGCTCCTTCTCGGCGCTACCCGCATGCGATGAGGCATGCAGGCTCTCGTCGAGCGCCGACAGGAACAGACGCGCTGCGTTCAGCGGCTGCAGCAGATCGTGGCTGGCCGCCGCGAGGAAGCGGGTCTTGCCCAGATTGGCCTGCTCGGCCTCCGCCTTCGCCTGCTCGAGCGCCTCGGTCCGCTCGCGGACACGCAGCTCGAGATCCTCGTTGGCACGCCGCAGGGCTTCCGCGGCGCGGTGACGCTCGGTCACGTCGGTGTAGGTCGAGACGTAGCCGCCCTCGGCGGCGCGATCGTAGACGATCTCGAGCACGGTGCCGTCCGGCCGCTTGCGCTCGTACAGATAGGGCCAGCTTTGGGTCGCGACGTCGCGATTGACCAGGAGCGCTGCGAATTCGGAGGCGGCGTATTCGCCACGCTCGACGTTGAAGGCGATCAGCTCGGCGAGCGGAAGGCCGACGCGCACGAAATCCGGCGGCAGGTCGAGCAGTTCTATGAACCGACCGTTCCAGGCCGTGATGTTGAAATCGGCGTCGAAGGCGCAGATGCCCTGCGGCACGCTTTCCAGCGTGCTCTGCAGCAGGCTGCGATTGAAGCGCAGCGCCTCCGACGCCTCGTCCAGCATCGCCATCGCCGCCCGCCGCGACAGCGAGTGTCCTTCCAGCGAGGCCGCAATCACCACGCGCGCCGACGCCGCGCCAATCGCGCCGGCGAGAAGATTCTCGGTAAAGCGGATCGAGTCGAGATCGACGAGGCCCGATGGATCAAGACGCGGCCCGGCGCCCGACTTGCGCGCCGCGAGATAGCCGTCAAAAGCCGCCGCACCGCGCTCGGCGCCGACGAAGCGCCGTGCGAGCGCGCGCAGATCGTCGAGCCGGACCACCACGCGTGAGGACAGCTTTGGCACGGTGTCGCGGACGACGCCGTCAGCAAACGCCGCAGCCTGGTTGCGCTCGACGGTGGTCTGCCGCCCCAGCAGCGAAAACGCGACGAAACAAACGAGGTTGGCAGCAAGGCTCCACAGCGTCGCATGCGAGATCGGATCGAGCCCGTCGAGCCCGAACAGCGCGTTCGGCTTGAGGAAGGCGAGCTGCCATGGACCGTGGCGAACGACGCCCTCGAAAGCGGGCCATAGCGGCGCGGCCGAGGGAAGCAGCAGCGTATAGGCCCAGATGAAAAATCCGGCCGCGATCCCGATCGAGGCGCCGATCTTGTTGGCACGCTGCCAGAACAGGCCGCCGACGAACGCCGGACCGAATTGCGCGACCGCGACGAACGACAGCAGACCGATCACGGTGAGCGGATAGGCCTGGTTGACCAGGCGGTGCATCAGATAGGCCAGCAGCAGGATGCCGAGGATGGAGATCCTGCGCACCGTCATCAGCACCGAGGCGACCTGCCGGCTTTGCGCACGCGGGCCGAAGAAGCGCGAGCGCAGCAACAGCGGCATGATGACGTCGTTGCAGAGCATGGTGCTCAGCGCGACAGAGGTCATGATCACCATGCCGGTGGCGGCCGACAGTCCGCCCAGGAAGGCGATCAAGCTGATCGTACCCGCATCCGCCGCAATCGGCAGCGAGATGACATAGGTGTCGGGGTCCATCATCGCACCGAACCTCGCAAGGCCGGCGGCGGCGATCGGCAGGATCAGCAGGCTGAACAGCGCGAGATAGGCGGGATAAAGCCAGGCTGCGGTGCGCGTATGGCCAGGGCTCTCGTTCTCGACGACGGCGACGTGGAACGCCTGCGGCAGGCAGAGAAAGGCGATGGCCGAGATGATGATCGTCGACGGCCAGACCGGCTGGGCGGGATCGAAGGCGAGGATCCCAGCCAGTTGCGGATCCGAAGAGAACTGCGACAGCAGCCCGGCCGGTCCGCCCGAGAGCCCAAACAGCACGAACAGCGCGACAACGAGGAAGGCGACCAGCTTGACCACGCTCTCGAAGGCGATCGCGAGCATCAAACCACGATGATGCTCGCTGGCGTGGACATGGCGAACGCCGAACACGATCGCAAACAGCGCCATCGACGCGGCGACGCCGAAGGCCGAGTCCTGCCAGAACCGCAGCGCCTCACCGCCGGCCCGCTCAGGCTGCAGGATCAGATAGTCAAAGCTTTTGCCCACGGCCTTGAGCTGAAGCGCGATATAGGGAAGCACGCCAAGCAGCGAAGCGAGGGTCACGAAGGCGGCAAGCGCCTGGCTCTTGCCATAGCGCGCGGCGATGAAGTCGGCGATCGAGGTGACGTTCTGCGCTTTCGCGATTGCGATCACCTTGGCGAGCAGCTTTTGGCCGAACAGCAGCACCAGCGTCGGACCGATATAGATTGTGGCGAAGTCCAGTCCGCTGGTGGCGGCACGGCCGACCGATCCGTAGAAGCTCCACGAGGTGTTGTAGACCGCAAGCGTCAGGCAATAGCTGACCGCGGCCGCCCAGGATTTTGGCGAAACCAGCGGACCGTCCACGCTCCGCCGATCGCCCCACCAGGCAATCAGGAACAGCGTGGTCACATAACCGGCTGCGACCGCGAGAACGAACCACGCCTGCAAGATATCCTCACTCGAGACCGATCCGCCCGCTCATCGAGAGGTCGGAACGCAGGCGGATATTAGAGCGTTTTCCAGCGAAGTGGACACCGGTTCGCGTAAAGAAAACGCGTCAAAACAAGAATCTGGAGCTTTCCGTTCCGATCTAGTCGGAACGGAAAGCTCCAAAGCGTTTTCAATCGCGTGAAAGGCACTTTTGGATCGGCGGCCGGATGACCGGCCGCCGATCAAGACTTGACGTCAGGCCGCCTCGCGCGACAGGCGGGCCTGCGGAAGGCCCTTGAGCACGAGGTTGACCACGACCGCGACCACGATGTTGAGCGCGAGCGCCAGCAGACCGGTGTAGATCGCGACCTTGCCGGCACCGAAGTCGATACCGTGCAGCGGCTTCAAGCCATCCGACCAGGCCAGCCACGATCCGCCTGCAAGGCCGACGGCCCAGCCGGCCAGCAGCGCCGGGCTCGAGAACCAGTTCAGATAGAGGCCGAACACCAGCGCCGGCAGCGTCTGGAGGATCCAGAGGCCTCCAAGCAGTTGCAGGTCGAGCGCGAACTGCGTCGGCATCAGCAGGATCGCGAGCAGCGCGCCGACCTTCACCAGCATGGAGGTGATCTTGGCAACCTTCGCCTCACCCGCCGGCGTCACCTTCGGATCGACCCACACCTTCCAGAAGTTGCGGGTGAACAGATTGGCCGCGCCGATGCTCATGACGGCTGCCGGCACCAGCGCGCCGATCGCGATCGCCGCGAAGGCAAAGCCCGCGAACCAGCTCGGGAACAGCGTCTTGAACAGCTCCGGCACGACGTCGTTGTTGCTCGCAAGCTTCAATCCCGCAGCATGGCCCATGTAGCCCAGCAGCGCGAGCAGGCCGAGCAGCAGCGTGTAGGCCGGAAGCAGCATCGCATTCTTGCGAATGGTGTTGCCGCCAGATGAGGCGAAGATGCCGGTCAACGTGTGCGGATACATGAAGGCCGCGAGCGCCGAGCCGAGCGCCAGCGAGGCGTAGGGCACGATCTGCGCCGGCGACAACAGGATGCCGCCCGCGCCTTTCGCCGCGAAGGCCGCATCGGCCGCCGTGAAGATCGCGCCATAGCCGCCGAGCTTGGACGGCACGATCGCGACCGCGGCGATCACCACGATGTAGATCATGATGTCCTTGACGAAGGCGATCAGCGCCGGTGCGCGCAGGCCCGACGAATAGGTGTAGAGCGCCAGCACCAGGAAGGCGAGAACGAGCGGCACCTCGCCGCTGAGTCCGAGCGCCTTGATCGCCACTTCCATGCCGATCAGCTGGAGAGCGATGTAGGGCATGGTCGCCAGCACGCCGGTTGCGGCGACGGCGAGCTCGAGCCCGCGCGAACCATAGGCGCCGCGCACCACGTCGCCCGCGGTGACATAGCCGCGCTCCTTGGCGACCTTCCACAACACCGGCATCACCGCGAACACGAAGGGATAGACGATGATGGTGTAAGGCAGCGCGAAGAAGCCGTAGGCGCCGACTGCGTAGACCAGCGCGGGCACGGCGATCACGGTATAGGCGGTGTAGAAATCGCCGCCGACCAGGAACCAGGTGATCCAGGTCCCGAACTTGCGGCCACCGAGGCCCCATTCGTCGAGATGGGCGAGCGTCTCGGGCTTGCGCCAGCGCGCTGCAACGAAGCCCATGCCGGTGACGAGGATGAACAAAACGAGGAATACGGCGAACGCCGCGCTATCGACATTAGTCAGCACGGCGCACGCTCCTGTAGACGGTGTAGGTGAGCAGCGAGGTCAGCGGCACCCAGGCGAGCTGATACCAATAGAAGAACGGAAAGCCGAGCAGATAGGGCTCGCGAATATTGTAGAACGGCACGATCATCAGGCCGATGAACGGCAACAACAGCAGCAGGCGTATCACGCTGTCTCCTCCCCTGTGAGTGAAGTCGACGCACTTTTCGTGAAGCGCGCCTTGAGCGCGATATAGCGGACAACGCCCGCCGGCCCTCCCCCTACCTTGGCGCGGCCAGACCCCCATACTTTCGTATGGGCGGGGAGCCCTCGTCATTGCGAGGGAGCGAAGCGACGAAGCAATCCAGGCTGTCTCCGCAGAGAAAGTCTGGATTGCTTCGCTTCGCTCGCAATGACGGAGGAGAGAAACGCCTACTGCCGCTTGCGCTCGTTCGCCGGCGCCGGCTTCGGCGGCTCGGGCGCGGGGGCCGGCTGCGCACTGCTGTTGCTGGCGCCGAACAGCACGCGGGTCGGGTTGCGATCGAAGTTGTTCACGGCGCGGCTGATGTCGCCGAGGGTGCGGCGGCCATCGGTCATCAGCGCACCGGAGCGCTTGTCGAAATCCTCGGCGAGTTCGCGGATCGACTTCACCGTCAGGAACAGCTCGCCGCCGTCCTTGCCGCCGGCCAGCGAGTTGAGGCCGAGCATGAGGTTGTCGGCCTTGAGCATGACGCCGTCGACCTTGGCCATCACGCCGTCGATCTTCTCGGAGTTGCGCGCGAGCGAGTTGGTGAAGGTCTCCAGATTCTTCAGCGAGTTCTTCACCGACTCCTGATTGTCGGCGACGATCTTGTTGATGTTCTGCAGCGTGCCGCGGATGGCCTCGGTGACGTCCTGCAGCCTGTTCGGATCGGCCATCAGCGTCGGAATGCCGTCCTCGTCGAGCGGCGGCGGCGGGGCGGCCTCGTCGCCGCCCTTGAGCGAGATCGCAGCAACGCCGGTCAGGCCCTGGAATTCGAGGCCGACCAGGGTGTCCTTGCGGAGCGGCGTGCTGTTCTCGACCATGGCCAGTGCGACAACCCGCCGCGGATTGTCGAGCTTCACCGAGACCACCTCGCCCACCCGGATACCGTTGAAATTGACGCTGCCCCCGTTGCGCAGGCCCGCCGCCGGGCCTTCGAACACGACGCGCAGGGGGCTGCGCTGCTTGGTGGTGTGCAGCGACTGGAACCACAGCACGAAGCCGATCGCAGCCGCGATCACCGCCAGCGTGAAGGATCCGATCAGTACGTAATTCGCCCGCGTTTCCATCAGGTGCTCCGGCTACTCAACTCATGACCGCGCGGGCGCGCTTGCCATGGAAATACTGCCTCAGCCAGGGATGCTGCGAGGCTTGCATGTCGGCGATCGACCCTGCCGCGATGATCTTACCGTTCCCTAAAACGGCGATGCGGTCGCAAGCGGTGTAAAGGCTGTCGAGGTCATGGGTTACCATGAAAACGGTCAGCCCCAAAGTGCGCTGGAGCGTCCTGACCAGCTCGTCGAAATCGCCGGCGCCGATCGGATCGAGGCCGGAGGTCGGCTCGTCCAGGAACACGAGGTCCGGATCGAGCGACAGCGCGCGGGCGAGCGCGACACGCTTGATCATGCCACCCGAGAGTTCCGAGGGGAAACGCTCGGCGACCTCAGGCTTGAGGCCGACCATGGCGAGCTTGGCCATGGTGATCTCGTCCATCAGCCGCTGCGAGACGCGAAGATATTCGCGCATCGGAAACTGGATGTTCTGCCGCACGGTCAGCGAGGAGAACAGCGCGCCCTGCTGGAACAGCACGCCCCAGCGCCGTTCGACATTGCGCCGCTGCGACGTGCTGGAGGAATCGAGATCGACGCCAAACACTTCGATCGAGCCGGCAACCTTCGGCACGAGGCCGATGATGGTGCGCGTCAGCACCGATTTGCCCGCGCCTGACGGGCCGACAAATCCCAGGATCTCGCCGCGCTTGACGTCGAGGTCGAGGCCGTCGAGCACACGCGTCGCGCCGAACTGCACGGTGATGTCGCGGACGCGGATGATGGGGTTTTGAATCTCGCTTTGAGCTTCTCTTGCCATCGTCACATCCCGATCGAGGCGAAGAAGATGGCGAACACGCCGTCCATCACGATGACGAAGAAGATGCCCTTCACCACCGACGCGGTGGTGTGCTGTCCGAGCGATTCCGCACTGCCCTGCACGGCGAGGCCCTCAACGCAGGCCACGATGCCGATCACCGCGGCCATCACAGGCGCTTTCACGATGCCGACGATGAAATGATCGATCGAGATGGCGTCGCGCAGACGCAAAAGAAAAGCCTCGGGATCGACGCCGCCATAGAGCCAGGCGACGAGCCCGCCGCCATAGAGCGCCGCCATGGCGCCGAGAAAGGCGAGGATCGGCAGCGCCAGCACCAACGCCAGCATGCGCGGCAGCACCAAGACCTCGATCGGGTCGAAACCCATGGTGCGCAGCGCGTCGATCTCCTCGCGCATCTTCATCGAGCCGAGCTCGGCGGTGTAGGCGCTGCCGGAGCGGCCCGCGACCATGATGGCGACCAAGAGCACGCCGATCTCGCGCAGCACCAGCACGCCGAGCATGTCGACGACGAAGATGTCGGCGCCGAAGCGACGGAAATGGAAGATGCCCTGCTGGGCGATGATGCAGCCGATCAGGAAAGTGATCAGCACGATGATCGGCACCGCGCGCCAGCAGACCTGCTCCATGTGATGCACGGTCGAGGTCAGGCGGAACGAGCGCGGATGGATCAGCACCCGGCCGCCCGCGGCAAGCACCGCGCCGAGCATGTCGACGAGGCCGGCCACCGTGCCGGCGAGGCCCGCGACGGTCCGGCCGATCTGCTCCAGCATGCCGGTGATGGTGATTGTGGACGTCTCGACCACCGGGGTCGCGCGGACCCGGCGCACCTCGTCGACCAGGCTCGCATAGTTTGCCGACAACCCCGCGATCTGCGCCTCGACGGTGCCTTGCGTCAGGCTGCGTCGTAGCCGCTCGATCAGCCAGGCGCCGAAGGTGTCGAGCTTGGCGACCTCGGAGACGTCGATGAAGATGCTTTGGGGGCCGCCGGCGAGCTTCTCGGCGTCGGCCACCATCCGTTCCAGGGTCGGCGCGAAGTTCGCAGTCCAGGTCCCGGTGGCGCAGAGAGCCAGCGCATTGCCCTTGGCAATCCGTTCCAGCTTGGGATCGCCGCTCAAGATGTCCGCTCCCGTCCCGGGGCGGAGAAAATCAGATAGTTGCGCACACGCCCTTACCCGGAAAAGGTATCCCCAACTGGTTAATGTTAGTTGCTAGAGGTAACCAGCAGGTTCAGATTTCGCCAGAGTTCAAAATGACTTCCAGCAAAGTTCCTGCCCTTGCCGCGCGAATCGAGCGGTTTCCCATCGCCGGCAGCTTCACCATCAGCCGGGGCGCCAAGACCGAAGCCGTGACCGTCGTGGCCGAACTGAGCCGGAACGGCCGTATCGGCCGCGGCGAATGCGTGCCCTATCCACGCTATGGCGAGACCCCCGAGGCGACGCTGGCGGCGATCCTGGCCATGCAGGACGCGGTCCGGGACGGTCTCGACCGGCAAGCCCTCCAGGCCGCCATGAAGCCCGGCGCAGCTCGCAACGCCCTGGACTGCGCCTTCATCGACCTTGAAGCCAAGCAGGCCGGAGTACGGGCCTGGAACCTGCTGGACCGCCCATCGCCGGGGATGCGCACCACCGCCTTCACGATTTCGTTGGGCACCCCCGAGGCGATGGCGGCAGCGACCGCCAGGGCGGCGCAGCGACCCCTGCTCAAGATCAAGCTCGGCGGCGATGGCGATGCGATGCGGATCGCCGCCGTGCGCCAGGCCGCGCCGGAATCGGAGCTGATCGTCGATGCCAACGAGGCCTGGACCGAGGCCAACCTGGAAGCCAACCTCACCGCTTGCGCCGCCGCCGGCGTCACCCTGGTCGAGCAGCCGCTGCCGGCGGGCAAGGACGACGCGCTGGCGCGGATCAAGCGACCACTGGCCGTCTGCGCCGACGAGAGCGTGCATGACCGCAAGTCGCTGGCGCCGCTCCGCGACCGCTACGACGCCGTGAACATCAAGCTCGACAAGACCGGCGGCCTCACCGAGGCGCTCGCGATGGCCGATGCGGCGCAGGCGCTCGGCTTCGAGATCATGATCGGCTGCATGGTCGCGACCTCGCTGTCGATGGCCCCCGCCATGCTGGTGACACCGCAGGCGCGCTTCGTCGATCTCGACGGACCCTTGCTGCTCGCGCGCGACCGCGATCACGCGCTGCGTTACGACGGCAGCCTGGTCTATCCGCCTGACGTCTCACTGTGGGGATGAGCCACGAGCCGATGCCGCGCCGACCAGATCACGAGCGCGCCGGCCGCGGCCATCGCCGCCATGACGTAGTACAGGCTGTCGCCGATGCGGGCGTAGATCGCGCCTGAGGCGATCGAGGTCGTCGCGCCCAGCAACCCGCTGCATGCGGCAAGGTAGCCCTGCCCCCGCGCGATCTGATGCGGCGGCACGCGCTGCACCAGCAGCGTCATCGTGCCGACGATCGTCATGCCGAAGGTGAGCCCGTGACCGAGCTGCGCAATCGCAAGCAGCGCGAGCGGCGGCTCGTTCGCGGTGATGATCCAGCGCAGCACTGCGCTCAGGCCTCCGATCGCCATCAGCGTCGACGGATGCAGCGAGAAGCGCGGCGACAGCGCGAACACGACGATCTCGGCGATCACACCAAGCGTCCACAATCCCGCGATGGTCAGCCCGCCCAGCCCGTGGAGCTGCCAGTTGATGGCCGAGAAGGTGTAGTAGGCGACGTGGCTGCCCTGGATCAGCGCAGCCGAGGCGATCACGGCCCAGAAGCCGCCATCGCGCAGCAGCGCCTTGCCAGCATGCGTCTCCGTCGTCTTGCGCCTGACGTCATCGAGCGGCTGCAGCAGCAGGCCCGCGAGCACCGCGACGATGGCCCATGCGACGATGATCCAGATCAGATCGCGCGCCGCGATGATGTCGACGAGATAGCCGCAGGCGAGCGAGCCGGCCGCGAAGGCCGCCGAGCCCCACAGCCTCAGGGGTCCGTAGTCGAGGCCGTAGCGCGCGACGCCGCGCAGTGCATAGGCATCGGTCAGCGGCGTCGTCGGCGTCCACATGATGCAGGTCAGCGCGTAGATCAGGAACAGCGCCAGCGGCTGCTGCTGCAAGCCGACGGCCGCAAAGCCGATCGCGGTCGCCAGCACCGAGATCATCATGCCGGCGCGAATCGCGTGTCGCTTTTCGGCAAAGGCGGTGATCTGCGGCAGCGTGGTGAAGCGCGTCAGCGCCGGCAGCGCGTTGATCAGGCCGATCCAGGACGCCTCGACGCCGATCGCCTTGAGCCAGACCGGAAAGAACGGCAGATGCGTGCCTGATACCGCGAACACCGCCGAATAGAACAGCGCCAGACTCACGGCGAATTGCCGCTTGACCGTCGCCGTGATGGGGATTTGTGATTCGGGTGGCATCAAACCAATTGCGATTCGGTCGATATCGTGGTGATCGTTACAGTAACGCGCGGTGATTTGCGCGACGAGATTGTCATGGCCAACGAAGCATTCGCCCTCTCGCCCATGTCTGCCCGCGCGGCCGAGCCGAACGAGCAGGATTACGACGCGATCCGCGAAGCCTTCATGGAGACCGCGCGCGGCCGCTGGTTCCTCGGCGAATACGCCAAGCGCAACCGCAACGCCGACACAAGCATGGTGCTCGATGCGGTCGCGAAAATCGAAGAAACCCTTGCGGCGCAGCGCCAACCTGTCGTCGAGGATCGTCTGCCCGAAGCGCTGGTCGCAATTCGCCGCGCCGTCGAGGAGGCGGAAAGCGCCGCCAGCAAGGCATTCGATCCCGCCGCGATCGCGGCAAGCCTGGCGCCGATCCCGCGCGGCGTACGCATCATCAAGGAGATCTCCTGGCGCTGGCGCGAGATCGGCGCCGACGGGCGAATCTGCGACCTCATTGATTCGCAGCTTGCCTCGATCGAAGCGGCCTGCGCCCAGGTGTCGGCCATCGACCCGCGCGGCGACCTCAAGGCCGCCTTCGATCTGCTCAAGGACCGGGTCGAGCAGATCGACGCAGGCGACGCAGCCCCGCAGGGCGCAGCACACCCCGCTCCGGCGCCGGTGCAGGACGCGCCGCCGGCTGCGGAAGCGCCTGATGCCGAAGCGCCGGCTGCAGCGGCTAGCGAAGCACCCGTGGCATTTACGGAGACACCGCAGGAGATCGTTCCCGAACCGCAGGAGATCGCCGAGCCGGAGGCAGCCGTTGACGAGAGCGTCGTCGCCGAGGAGGCGATGGACACCGCCCTCGCGCCCGAGATCGCCGAAACCCAAACCGCCGTCGAAGAGAGTCTTGCCGCGGCCGGGGACAGCCTCTCTGACCCCGCTGCCATCGCCGAGATCACCAACGAATTCTCGCTCGATGCGGCCGCGGAAGCCGAGGACGAGGCCATCCTCGACGCCATCGCGTTGGAGATGGCCGCGCCCGATCCGGAGTTCGATGCGATCGTCGAGCCGATGGAGATGGAAGCGGCCGTTCCGGAACCGATGCCGGAGCCCATGACGGCAGAGCTGGTCGCGATGGAGGCGCCGATCGCGCCCCACGTCGAAGAGCCTGATGTCGAGGAACCTGACGTCCAGGAGTCTGATGTTGAGGAGCCCGATGTCGAGGAGCCGGTTGCCGAAGCCCCGATCGCGATGGAATCGCTCGCGCGCCTCACCGACGCGATTGCGGAGGCAGCCGCCGAAGTCATGCAGCAGCCAGCTCCCATCATGGCGACCGCGGCAACATCCGCCGCCGCACCGACCGCGACGCTGCCGACGCCCTCGCCGACGCCCGAGCCCTCGCTCGGCGCCACCATTCTCGCCAGCGGCATCCTGCAGCAGCCTCGCACCGCGGCCAACGACGCGCTGGCGCCGATCCGCCGCATGACCCAGGCCGAGAAAATCGCGTTCTTCTCGTAAAGCGGCATTCGTGTCCCCGACCGAAGACACCCTCACCCTCTGGCGCCCCGTCGGCCCGCAAGAACTTGAGCTGATCCGGCAATCCGGCATGCGCGCCTTCCCGCCGCGTCTGCCGGACCAGCCAATCTTCTATCCGGTGCTGACAGAGGATTACGCCGTCAAGATCGCGCGCGATTGGAACGTGCCGGCAAGCGGCTCCGGCTTCGTGACCCGCTTTGAAGTCACGCGGAGCTTCATCGCCAAGTACGACGTGCAGGAGGCGGGAGGCCGCTCGCATCTGGAGTACTGGATTCCGGCCGAGGATCTCGATGCGTTCAATGACGCCATCGTCGGCTTGATCGAAATCGTCCGCAGCTTCCCCTGAATTCGCTGATGACGCCGCGGCGGATCAGGGAGCTCTCTTAGCCGCGACTATCCCCGACCTGCACGACACCGAAGCTCGGGGCATATCTTGCGTGATTTAGATCACGCAGCTCGCCAAGGTGACCGCGATCACGGACGGTAGGCTCGAACGTGGTCAGGGTTCCTCGCAACCAATCTCGCATCGAGATGAGTGCCAAAGGAGCACGCCATGTTCCGCCTGAAATCCGCTTTGATGACCGCGGGCCTCGTGGGAAGCCTGTTTGGCTTCGCCTGCGGCCCGGTTTCCGCGCAAGTCGCCCCCGTCGAACCGGCTGTGCCTGCCGCGCTGCAAGGTCCGGAGCAGCGGGTGGCGCTGGTGATCGGCAATTCGAACTACAAGAATGCGCCGCAGCTCGCCAATCCCGACAACGATGCGCAGTCGATGGCGCAATTCCTCAATTCGGCCGGCTTCGAAGTGATCTCAGCCACCGATATCGGCCAGAACGACATGCTGCGCGTGGTGCAGGATTTCTCCGCAAAAGTGTCGGCGCGCGGTCCGAACACGGTGGCGATGGTCTATTACGCCGGTCACGGCGTGCAGCTCGCCGGCGAGAACTACCTCGTACCCGTCGATGCGAAGGTCTCCAACCAGACTGAGCTCGTCAATGACTCGGTCCGCCTTGTCGACGTGATGTCGACGCTGGAGACGATCCCGAGCCGGATGCGCATCGTCATCCTCGATGCCTGCCGCAACAACCCCTTCCCCAACGTCAACGACGCAGGCCGGGGCCTCGCCATCGTCGATGCGCCGAACGGCTCGATCGTCGGCTATTCGACCGCGCCGGGCGCCGAGGCGCTCGACGGCAACAATGGCCACAGCCCCTATACTCAGGCCTTCCTGAACATCGCGCGCGAGCCCAACGTGCCGATCGAGCAGTTGTTCAAGCGCGTGCGTCTTGCGGTGAACCAGACCACCAGCGGCGCGCAGATTCCGTGGGAGAGCTCTTCGCTCACCTCCGACTTCACCTTCTTCGGCGACACGGCCGTGGCCGCCAACCGCGCGCCGGTGCATACGCCGGTGGTGCAGATGGCTTCCAACCTGCCGAGCCGCTCGACCCGCCAAGCCTATGATTACGTCGTGTCCGAAGGACGGCCGGAGTACTATCAGGAATTCATCCAGATGTATCCGCACGACCCGCTGTGTGATCACATCCGCTGGCTGCTTGCGAACCTGCTGATCTCGCAGGCCTGGCACGAAGCGGTGCTCCTGAACTCGCCGATCGGCTACCAGGCCTTCTACAGCAAATACGGCAACAGCCCCTATGCGCAGATGGCGCTGAAGCTGCAGGCGCAGCCGAAGCTGATCCCCTTGATGCAGGCGACGAAGTTCCTGGCTCCGCAGAACATTGCCCCGACCCTGAAGATCGGCAATCTCGGCCAGCCCAAATACATGCCGCTGATTCAGCAGGGCAACGGCTCGCAGATGAACGCGAACCTGCCGGTCGTGCAGAAGCCGGTCGACGGCAACGTCATCAGCAAGCTCGGCAATGGCACGCCGTCGCAGGCTCCTGGCAAGATCGTCACCCTGCCCGCGCCGACCAACACCACGACCAACACCGGCGGCACCGGCAAGATCGTGACGCTGCCGGTGACCAACACCACGCAGAACAACGGCAACAACAACGCCGGCACGGGCAAGGTCGTGAGCATGCCGGTGACCAAGGGCGGCTCGGCCGGCGACGTCAAGCCGGTCAACGTCCAGACGCAAAACAACCCGATCCATGTCAACAACGGCGTGAAGCTGAACAACAACCCGGTGAACAAGGTGCAGGTCCAGAACAACCGTCCGCAGTTCAACACCACGAACCGGATCAACAATGGCGGCAATAACTTCCGCCAGTCGATGAACCAGGCCCCGAGCATGGGCGGCGGCAACAACCACCGCGGCTTCATGCACTGAACGCGGCAGCCGAACGACAAAGGGGCAGAGCGGACACGCTCCGCCCCTTCTTCATGCCACCAAACAAAGCTTCATGAAATTAAGTATCGGCCCGTGGGTCGGGCGGCACCTCTCCCGTAGGGAGAGGTAAACCGAGCTTCCTCGCTCGCACCGTCGAGCTGAAATCAGGCCACCAGCTCGGCAAACAAATCCGCATCGACATTGCCGCCGGAGAGCACGATGACGACGTTCTTGCCGGCGACATCGAGACGTCCCGCCAGCAGCGCGGCAAGGCCCACCGCGCCACCTGGCTCGACCACGAGCTTTAGCTCATGATAGGCAAACGCGACAGCTGCGCCGACTTCCTTGTCCGAGGCGGTCACGCCGCGCGCGAGCAGCTTGCTGTTGATCGCAAAGGTCATCTCGCCGGGGATCAGCGCCATCAGCGCATCGCAGATGGTGCGGCCCGCGGGCGGATGCGGCTCGCGATGGCCCGCGGTCAGCGAGATGCCGTGATCGTCGAATGCCTCGGGCTCGGCCACCACGATCTCGGTTTGCGGATAGCGCGCCTTCACGGCCGTCGCGACGCCCGCGATCAGGCCGCCGCCGGAGGCCGGCGCCACCACGATATCAGGAGCAAGGCCGAGCATCGCCATGTCCTCCGCGATCTCGCGGCCGGCCGTGCCCTGGCCCGCGATCACGAAGGGATCGTCATAGGGCCGGACCAGCGTCGCGCCGCGCTTCTCGGCGATACCGCGCGAGATCGCCTCGCGATCGTCGTTGTAGCGGTCGTACAGCACGACCTCGGCGCCATAGGATTTGGTACGCTCGCGCTTCGACAGCGGCGCGTCCGCCGGCATCACGATGGTTGCCTGCATGTCCAGGATTTTTGCCGCCGCAGCCACACCCTGCGCATGGTTGCCGGATGAGAAAGCCACGACGCCGCCGGCGCGCTTGTCCTGCGGGATCGAGAACACCTTGTTGAAGGCGCCGCGGAACTTGAAGGAGCCGGTGCGCTGGAGCATCTCCGGCTTCAGGAACACTTTTGCGCCGACGCGCTCATTGAGCACGGGAAACGACAACAGCGGGGTGCGGACGGCGAAGGGCGCGAGCACGCGCGCTGCGGCGTCGATATCGGCAGGGCCGATCGGAAGGGGCTGTTCGGACATGCGCCGATGTTATCGCGGCTGGCGAGGCCCGGGCAAGACACCTCCGCGCGAGGGTTTTGCCCCCTAGGCGACGAAGCGCGGCTGTTCCGCCCCGCTCCGGCCCGGCAGCACCGCCCCGACCGCGCGGATGCTGTCAATGAAGGCCCGCGCCGAGGCCTCCCAGGTGTAGTTGGCGGCGAATTCGACGCAGGCCTGCCTGGAAATGTCGAGCGCCGCGAAACAGGCGCTGCGCAGGTCCTCGTCGAGGGCGCCGACCGGCGCATCGCCGATGACGTCGCGCGGCCCCTTCACAGGGAAGGCGGCAACCGGCAGGCCGCTCGCCAGCGCCTCGAGCAGGACCAGGCCGAACGTATCGGTCTTGCTCGGAAACACGAAGACGTCGGCGGCGGCGTAGATGTCGGCCAGTTCCTCGCCGTGCTTTTCGCCCAGGAAGATCGCCTCGGGATAGGCCTCTTCCAGCACGTTGCGCGCCGGCCCGTTGCCGACCACCACCTTGGTGCCGGGCAGATCGAGGTCGAGGAACGCTTCCAGATTCTTCTCCACCGCGACGCGGCCGACCGAGAGAAACACCGGGGCCGGCAGGCAGAGATCGACGGCGCGAGGATGGAACAGATGCGTGTCGACGCCGCGCGGCCACAGCACGACATTGTCGAAGCCGCGCTCGCTGAGCTCCCGGGCCAGCGCCGGCGTTGCCGCCATCACCGCCTGGCTCGGGCTGTGGAAACGGCGCAGCGCCCGCCAGATCAGCGAGCCCGGAACCGGCACGCGGGCGCGGACATATTCGGGAAAACGGGTGTGGAAGCTGGTCGTGAACGGCAGTCTGCGCTGGCGGCAATAGCGGCGGACCATCAGGCCGATCGGCCCTTCGGTGGCGATATGGATGCTGTCGGGGCGCGCTTCCTCGATCAGCCTCGCGATGCGCGCCGGGCGCGGCATCGCCAGCCGCACGTCGCGATAGCTCGGCATCGCGAAGGTGCGGAACGATTGCGGCGTCAGGAATGTGAACTCGACACCGAGTCCCTCGGCGGCATCAGCCAGCTTGGTCAGCGTCCGAACCACACCGTTGACTTGCGGGTGCCAGGCGTCGGTCGCGACCAGGATGCGCATCAAGCAGCTCTCGTCAGGCAGCTCTTGCCGCCACCTGCGGGACTTCCGCGGGTTTCCGCAAATGATCGGCCCAGGTGATGATCTCGAAATGGCCGTCGTCGTGCTCGACCAGCGCGGTGCAGCTTTCGACCCAATCACCGCAGTTCATGTAGCGGATGCCGTTCTCGTCGCGGATCACGGCGTAGTGGATGTGACCGCAGATCACGCCGTCGGCATCATGGCGCCGCGCTTCGGCCGAGAGCGCCTGCTCGAACGCGCCGATATAGTTGACCGCGTTCTTCACCTTCTGCTTGGCCCATTGCGACAGCGACCAATAGGGCACGCCGAACAGGCGGCGGAAGAAGTTGACGAAGCGATTCATCTGGATCGCGAAGTCGTAGGCCTTGTCGCCGAGATGGGCGAGCCAGCGCGCATTCTGCACCACGAGGTCGAAGATATCGCCGTGGATGACGAGATAGCGCTTGCCGTCCACGCCGGCGTGGACGGTGTTCTCGACGACGTCGATGCCGCCGAAATGGGTGCCGTAATAGTTGCGCAGGAACTCGTCGTGATTGCCGGGGACGTAGATGACCTTGGCGCCCTTGCGCGCCTTGCGCAACAGCTTCTGAACCAGGTCGTTATGCGATTGCGGCCAGTGCCAGCTCGATTTCAGCGCCCAGCCATCGACGATGTCGCCGACGAGATAGATCGTGTCGGCATCGTGGTAGCGCAGGAAGTCCAGCAACAGGTCGGCTTGCGAGCCGCGGGCTCCGAGATGGACGTCGGAGATGAACAACGTGCGAAAGCGCCGCTCCGGGCTCTCGTCACTCACATCGTAACTTCCCATGCGACAGCCTGTAACAATGTCCCGTGACAGGGGGATGACGATTGAACCTTTGAGGCACCCTCAGATACGAATCAGACCTTGCCTCGCCCTCCCCGCGAATATCAGCCGCATGCGACAATCAGGCGACATGGGGCGGCACGAGTTCACTCATGAACCGGGAAGCGACAAGCCGACCAACAGAGGGACGAACTCTTACCCTCCCTGGAGGGCCCTGGAGGGGGAGGGTCGATCGCGCGCAGCGCGAGCGGGGTGGGGTGATCTCTCAACACGGGCACGGTCGGATGCGGAGAAACCGTCACCCCACCCCGTCTCACATTTCGCTGCGCTCAATGTGAGCCGACCCTCCCCTCCAGGGGAGGGTGAGACAGCCGCGCCAAACGGATGAATCGCCGCTGCGTCAGTAAAACCTGTGGAAATGATGGATCGGTCCGTGGCCATGTCCGACACTGAAGCGGTCGGCGGCTGCGATCGCTGCGCTGATCCAGCTCTTGGCGTTGCGCACGGCCGTCTCGAGATCCTCGCCCTTGGCAAGGCCCGCCGCGACCGCCGAGGACAACGAGCAGCCGGTGCCGTGGGTATTGCGGGTGGCGACGCGCGGCGCGGCGAGCGCGATCGTGTGATGGGCGCTGACGAGATAGTCGATGCTCTCGCTGCCCTCGCCGTGCCCGCCCTTGATCAGGACCGCACGGCAGCCGAGCCCGAGCAGACGGCGCCCCTGGCCTTCGATCTCGGCTTCGCTTCGCGCGACCGGCTCATCGAGCAGTGCGGCCGCCTCCGGCAGATTGGGCGTGATCACGGATGCGAGCGGCATCAGTTTCGCGCGCAAGGCTTCGACGGCCTCCGCAGCCAGCAGCCGGTCGCCCGAGGTTGCCACCATCACGGGATCGAGCACGACGTGGCGAGGCTTCCAGCGCGACAGCGCTGAGGCGATCGCGTCGATGCTGCCAGCCTGCGCCACCATGCCGATCTTTACTGCGCCGACGTCGAGATCGGCGAACACCGCATCGATCTGCGCGGTGACGAATGCAGCCGGCACGGCGTGAATGCCGGTGACGCCTTGGGTGTTCTGCGCCGTCAGCGCCGTGATCGCGGAGGCGCCGTAAACGCCGAGCGCGGCAAAGGTCTTCAGGTCGGCCTGGATCCCGGCACCGCCGCTCGAATCAGAGCCGGCGATGGTGATCGCCACAGGCGTGGTACGCTCGCTTGAAGAAGACCCGGTCATGATCTGTCCTGACATTGGCCTGTCCTAGCCTGCCCCCACGGCACCAGCAAGCCAGGCCGGCCGCTGGGTCCCCGCTCGCGCAGCCGCGAATCAGGCGAAATGGGCCGGCACCGCCCTGTCGTCCCGCGAGCGTGCATATCGCGCGAAATATGACCTCGGCATCACCCGGCCTTGGCGCGCTCCTCCAGATGGGTCGAAATATCAATTGATTCGCGGGCGACGCGATGTTGCGGACCGCTGCGGGCTGCAACCCTCTCGGGAACCGATCATGTGGGCCTATTTCGAACGCATCCTGGACTCCTCGATGTTCTCACCGCACGGCATCTGCCTGCTGTGGGAACCCGAGCTGATCTGGCTCCACGTCGTCTCCGACGCCAGCATTGCGATTGCCTATTTCTCGATCCCGTTTGCGCTGGCGATCCTCGTCACCAAACGGCGTGACCTCAAATTCGGCTGGGTCTTTTGGGCCTTCGCGACCTTCATCATGGCCTGCGGCCTGACGCATGTGCTGTCGATCTACACGCTCTGGGTGCCGATCTACGGCATCGAGGGCCTGGTCAAGGCGGCGACCGCACTCGCGTCGATCTTCACCGCGGCCGCGCTCTGGCCGCTTCTCCCCAAGATTCTGGCCATCCCCTCCCCGTTCGAGCTGCAAAAGGTCCAGGCCGCGCTCGAGGTGGAGGAGACCAAGCGCCGCGACGCGACGCAGCTGCTCAAGCAGGTCGGGGAGGCCCAGCGCGCGATGCGCGAAAGCGTGACGCGGCTCACCGCGGTCGTCGAGACCGCGGTCGACGGCGTCATCCTGTTCGATGCGCAAGCCCGCATTCTCCTGTTCAATCCCGCCTGCGAACGGCTGTTCGGCTATCGCGCCGAGGAGGTCATGAACCTCGACATCAGCATGCTGATGTCAGATGACGGGAAGCGCTCATCCACAGCTCAGACGCATCGTTTCGCAACGGGCGAAACCGCCGGCCTGCGCAAGGACGGATCGAGCTTTCCAATGGATCTGTCGGTCGGCCAGGCGTGGCAGGACGGCGAGCTGATTTATGTCGGCATCATCCACGATCTGACCGCGCGAAAGCTCACCGAGCAGCAGCTCCAGCAGGCGCAGAAGATGGAGACGGTCGGGCAGCTCTCCGGCGGCATCGCCCATGACTTCAACAACCTGCTGACCGTGATCATCGGCAACGCCGAGCATCTCAGCGAGCAGCTCAAGGCCAAGCCCGATTTGCGTCAGTTTGCCGACGACATCTGCCAGTCCGGCGAACGCGGCGCGGAGCTGACGCAGCGGCTGCTCGCCTTCAGCCGTCGCCAGCTGTTGCGACCGCAGGCGATCGATTGCAGCGAGCTGATCTTGTCCATGCTCAAGCTGCTCAAGCGCACCTTGCGCGAGAATATCGAGATCAGCACCAGCTTCGGATCCGGCACGATCCAGGCCTTTGCCGACCGCTCTCAGCTCGAATCCGCCGTGCTGAACCTTGCACTGAATGCACACGACGCGATGCCGTCGGGAGGACATCTGACGCTGAGCACGGAGCTCGCCGCGATCGACGAGGACTATCGCGCCCTGCATCCGGAGGTCACCTCCGGCGCCTACGCGCTGATATCAGTCACCGACGACGGCGAAGGCATGACGCCCGAGGTCATCGAGCACGCTTTCGAGCCGTTCTTCACCACCAAGGAGGTCGGAAAGGGTTCGGGCCTCGGGCTGAGCATGGTCTACGGCTTCGCCAAGCAATCCGACGGCCACGTCTCGATCTATAGCGAACGGGGCCTGGGGACGACCGTCCGGATCTACCTGCCGCGCCCCGGCGGCGGACAATCACCGACCGACCTGCCGGAGAGCGACGAGGCCGTGCCACGTGGCCACGAGACCATCCTGATCGCCGAGGACGATCCGTTCGTGCGCTCCTCGGTGATCCAGAGGGTGGAGGCGCTCGGCTACCACGTCATCGCCGCAGTCAACGGCAACGAAGCCTTGCAGCGATTGCGCGCCGAACCCGGCATCGACATGCTGTTCACCGATATCGTCATGCCCGGCGGGATGAGCGGCTGGGAGCTCGCAGATCAGGCCCGGCGTATCCGGCCCGGCCTGCCGGTGCTGTTCACCTCGGGCTATGCGCTGGAGACCCTGGTCGAGCAGGGCCGCACGCACCCGCACTCGGTCGTCCTGACCAAGCCCTACGGCAAGGCCGAGCTCGCCCAGCGGCTCAGGGACGCGTTCGCCGCGGCGGCGGTGGCCTCCTAGGGCGCCGGCCGGCATCTGGCGGCCGGCCAGCCCGCTTGCTAAATCCGGACGGTTTTGGCCTATTAGCCGGCAAGATGTGCCCTCGGAGTGACTGCCATGGTTCCTTTCTTCGTCCAGATCAAATGCAAGCTTGGCCAGTCCTATACGGTCGCCAACGCGCTTGCCGAAGCCGAGATCGCCTCCGAGATCTACTCCACGGCCGGCCAATACGATTTGCTAGTGAAGTTCTACGTCGACAAGGACACCGACATCGGCCACTTCGTCAACGAGAAGGTGCAGGTGCTGCCGGGCATCCAGGACACCCTCACCATCATCACCTTCAAGGCGTTCGGCGCGGGCTAGCTTCGTGCGCGTTCAGCGGCCAGCCTCCTTGCGCTTGGGCGGCGTCGGGCCATCGACCGGCGGCAGCGACTTCAGATAGGCCGCCATCGCGGCGCGATCCTCCGGCTTGAGCTGCGCGAGGTTCTTGATCACCGGCCGCATCGCGCCCGATGCACTGTCGCCCTCGGGCATGTCGCCGGTCTCGAGGAAGTCGGCAATATCCTTCTCGCTCCAGTCACCGATGCCCTTCTGCGTGATGTTCGGCACCCATCCCTCGCCTTCGGGATTGGGACCGCCGGCAAAGCGCTGCGAGCTGATGACGCCGCCGAGAAAATTGCGCGGGCTGTGGCATTCGGCGCAATGGCCAAAGCCGTTCACGAGATAGGCGCCGCGATTCCATTGCGCCGGATGCATTGCCGCCGGCACGAACGGCCTGACATCCATGAACAGCAATTTCCAGATGCCGACATTGCGGCGGATGTTGAAGGGAAACGGCAGATCGTGGTCGCGCACGCGCCCCGAAACCGGCGGCAGCGTCTTCAGATACGCGAAGAGATCGCGAACGTCGTCGAGCTTGGCGATATGGTAGGACGTATAGGGAAATGCCGGGAAATAATGCGTGCCTTCAGGCGAGATGCCGCGCATCACCGCGTTGACGAAATCGGTCGCGCTCCAGCGGCCGATACCATCGGTCGGATCAGGCGAAATGTTCGGCGCATAGAACGTGCCGAACGGCGAGCCGAGCGCCAGGCCGCCGCCGAGTTTCAAACGATCCGGCTGATTGGGCACGGCGTGGCAGGACGAGCAGCCGCCGGCATTGAACAGCTCCTCTCCATTGGCGAGATCGGGCTCGCGTGTCGGCGCCGGCAGGGCGAGGGCAGTCGGCGCGGTCAGCCACCAGTAGACGGCAAAGGCTGCGACAGCAGCAATCAAAATGACATAAATTGTTCGTCGCAGCATCGAGGATCCCTTTGAGCTCAAGCGTATTTACGGATCATCCCGCAGCCGCTCCAGCCACGAATAATTTAGATGGTTTGATCGGAATGCGGGAATAAAGTCGGAACTGCACTGTTTGCAAGTTGACTGCAATCAGGCGTCAACAGGGAGAGACTCATGAACAAAGCGCTTTTTGCCACGCTGGCACTCGGAGCCGCCGTCGCATTCGCAGGCCCGGCCAGCGCGGAAAAACTGAAGGCGACGCTGGACGGCAAGTCCGAAGTGCCCGCCACCACCACCAGTGGTACCGGCACGGCCGATCTCGACTATGACGCCGCCACCAAGAAGCTCACCTGGAAGGTGACCTATTCCGGCCTCTCCGGCCCGGCCACCGCCGCCCATTTCCACGGCCCCGCCGAGGTCGGCAAGAACGCCGGCGTCGCGGTGCCGATCCCCGGCATCGCCAAGAGCCCGGCGGAGGGCTCGGCGACCCTGACCGACGCGCAAGCCTCCGATCTCCTCTCCGGCAAGCTCTATGTCAACATTCACACTGCGGCCAATCCGGGCGGCGAGATCCGCGGCCAGGTGACCAAGTAAGATTCAGATCAACTTTTCATGACGGCCGGACGCAAGCGTCCGGCCTTTTCGATTCCAGGGACAACAAATGTATCCCGTCGCCCGGATGGACCAATCAGGTCTCGAAGCTAGAATGGTCGATCGAGGCGCCTTCATCCGCAGCGCCGGGAGCGGCTCATGAGCAAAGCATCGATGCAACGGACCCGTGCGCCGCACGTCGCATCCCGCGACGTAGCTCGCCAGCTATTGGCCATTCCGACGGCCGTCGTCGCCGGAGGACTGCTTCTTTCACTGGGCGGGTCCGCCATCGCGCAAACCGACATGGAAAGGCAGGCTCAATGCGAGCTCTCCGCCATCCGCGACACGCGATCGCCGCTTGCCGTGCAGTACATCCGTTCGGCCTGCAACTGGCTCGCGGTCAATGGCGACTCGCTGCTGAACGCATCCAGCAAGGGCTATTATGTCTGCCTCGTGCGGCAGCTCTCGGGTGCCCAGTCCAACGAGGCGGCCGCGGCGATCATGTCGGCATGTCGCACGTCCAATCCGCTTTGAAAGGCGCTCACGCCGCGCTCAATGCCTGCTCGAGATCGGCGATCAGATCAGATGGATTTTCGATGCCGATCGACAGCCGGATCGTGGAATCCAGCACGCCGATCTTGCGGCGGATATCGGCCGGGACGCCGGAATGGGTCATCGTCGCCGGCAGGCTCGCCAGCGATTCCGTGCCGCCAAGGCTGACCGCGAGCTTGAAGATCTGCAAGGCGTTGAGAAACTTCTCCGCCGCCGCCTGCCCGCCGACGATATCGAACGAGAACGTCGATCCCGCCCCCAGGCATTGCCGCGCGAACACGCGCCCCGAGGGCGAGGTCTCGGCGTGATGACCGAGATAGTGCACCTTCGCCACCTTGGCATGATCGCGCAGGAAATCGGCCACGAGCCGCGCATTGCTGTTGGCCTTCTCCATGCGCAGGCTGAGAGTCTCGAGCGAGCGGTTGATCATCCAGCACGAATGCGGATCGAGCTGGGTGCCGATCGCGCCGCGCAGCGCCTTGACGCCTTTCATGATCGCCTTGCTGCCGAGCGCGGCACCCGCGATCAGGTCGGAATGCCCGCCGACATATTTGGTCAGCGAGTACAGCGAGATGTCGGCGCCATGCTCGATCGGGCGCTGGAACACCGGGCCAAGCAGCGTATTGTCGCAGGCGATGATCGGCGTGTGCCCCTGCGCCTTGCCGATGGCGTCGGCGACGCGGCGCATCAGTGCGACGTCGACGAGGCCATTGGTCGGGTTGGCCGGCGTCTCGACCAGGATCATCGAAACGCGGCCCTTGCGCATCGCATCTTCCGCCGCCTGATTGACCACTGTCTCATCAACACCATCAGCAAAGCCGACCGCGCCGATCGAGAAGCGCGACAGCGTGTTGGTCAGCAGCGTTTCGGTGCCGCCATAGAGCGGCTGGGAATGCAGGATGACGTCGCCGGGACGGACGAACGCCAGGATCGTCGTCGAGATCGCCGACATGCCTGACGAGAACAGCGCACAGCTCTCGGTGCGCTCGTAGATCGCAAGCCTGTCCTCGACGATCTCGCTGTTGGGATGGTTGAAGCGCGAATAGACCAGCCCGGCGCCCATGCCCTCCGGCGGCTCGCGGCGACCGGCGACGAAATCGAAGAAATCCTGCCCGTCCTCGGCCGTCCTGAACACGAAGGTCGAGGTCAGGAACACCGGCGGCTTGATGGCGCCTTCCGACAGCTGCGGATCATAGCCATAGGTCAGCATCAGCGTTTCCGGATGCAGCATATGGTTGCCGATATGGGTTTTCGACGGGAACGGTTTTGCCATGGCCTGTCTCGCTGTTGCCTGCGATCGCCGCCCGCGCGTCGGAACTCACGATAACGTCAGGCATCAACGCCGCGGCGGCGCGAGCAAACATAGTCCTTCTGACGGCGATCCGTCAGGCTATCGGAGGAGAAATTGCTGCACCTCCCGCCGTCATCGCACGGTCAAGCCGGGCGATGACGGCGAATTTGTCGCGAAGGGCCTGCTTCGCCTTACTTCAGCTTCAACCGATAGGTCTCGTGGCAGTCGTTGCAGCGGTCGTTGATCGCGGTGTAGGCCGCCTTCAGGCTGGCGACATTGTGGATCTTGCCCTTGACGTCGGCGATCGCCTTCTGCACCGGCGGGATCTTTGACTCGAAATCGGCCTTCTGCTGCCACACCTTCGGCGACGAGCCGTAGGTGGCGTTGACCACGTCCTGCTTGGGATTGACCTCGAAGGTCTTGGCGATCTTGGCAACGTCCGCCTCCAGATTGGCGATCGCCTCGTCTGCCGCCTTCTGATTGTAGGGGATGTCGCCCTTGGTCATCTTCAGGATGACCGTGTACAGGCTCTTGGCCTGCGAGCGCATCAGATTGTCCTGCTGGACGGCAACCTCCTGCTGCGCCATCACAGCGCCCGCACCCAGAAGCAGGGTGCCCGCGACAACAAACATTCGTTTCATGAGTCTTCTTCTCCGGCTCGCAAGTCGGTTTGGGGGGAACAGGCGATTGATGGTTAGAACCCGGCGGCGGGCACTTCATTCCCGCCGCGCGGAAGCCGCGCCTTACAGGCTGTGCCGGCGATGGTGCTCGTTGATCGCGATCCACACCCGCTCGGGCGTCGCCGGCATGTCGATGTGGTCGATCTTGTACTCACGCCAGAGCGCGTCGACGATGGCGTTGACGACGGCCGGGCACGAGCCAATCGCGCCGGCCTCGCCCGCGCCCTTCACGCCCATCGGATTGGTCGTGCAGGGAATGTTGTGGGTCTCGAACACGAAGGACGGACCATCGGCCGCGCGCGGCAGCGCGTAGTCCATGTAGGTCGCGGTGATGAGCTGGCCATCGGTCGCGCCATAGACCACCTGCTCCATCAAGGCCTGGCCGATGCCCTGCATGGCGCCGCCATGCACCTGGCCTGCCAGCAGCAGCGGATTGAGCGTCTTGCCGAAATCGTCGACGATCACGTAGTTGACGATTTTGATGATGCCGGTGGCGGGATCGATCTCGACCTCGGCCAGATGCGTGCCGTTCGGGTAGGTGCCGTCAGCGCTGGCGAAGGTCGCGCTGCCATTCAGCTTCGACGGATCGGCGCCGGCGCGCTTCGCGACATCGGCGAAGCTCATCGAGCGGTCGGTACCGGCGATCCTGATGATGCCGTCGGTGATCTCGAGGTCACCGGCGCTGGCTTCCAGCGCTTGTGCCGCGATCTCCTTGAGCTTCTGGCCGAGCTCGCGCGTGGCGCGCTCGACGCTGACGCCGCCTGACGGGATCGAGGCCGAGCCGCCGGTGCCGAGGCCCGTCGCAATCTCCGCGGTGTCGCCCTGGCGGACGTGCACACGTTCGGGCGCTACGCCGAACTGCTCGGCGACGATCTGCGCATAGGCGGTCTGGTGGCCCTGCCCGCTCGACTGCGTGCCGATCAGGACCGTGACATCGCCGTTGGGGTCTAGCCGCACATTCGCGGTCTCCTCGCCCATCACGCCGCAGATCTCGACATAGCTCGCAAGGCCAATGCCGCGGATCAGCCCGTGCTTCTTCGCGGCCTTGGCGCGCTTTCCAAATTCCTTCCACTCGGCAATTTCCATCGCGCGCTTCAGATGCGCGGCGAAATCGCCGGAATCGTAGACCTTGCCGGTCGCGGTCTTGTAGGGCAGTGCCTTCGGCGGGATGAAGTTCTTGCGACGGATCGCGTCCGGCGTCATGTCGAGCTTGCGCGCGCAGGCATCGACCAGACGTTCGATGACGTAGGCGGCTTCAGGCCGGCCCGCGCCGCGATAGGCGTCCACTGGCACGCTGTGGGTGAAGATGGTGCGCACGCGGCAGTGGAAGGCCTGGATGTCGTAGAGGCCCGGCAGCATGCCGGCGCCGCCATGCGGGATGTAGGGCCCGAAGGTCGACAGATACGCGCCCATGTCGCCCATCAGGTCGCAATCCATCGCGAGGAACCTGCCGTCCTCGGCCAGCGCCATCTTCGCGGTGGTGACGTTGTCGCGGCCCTGCGCATCGCCCATGAAATGCTCTGAGCGATCGGCCGCCCACTTCACGGCCTTCTTCAGCTTGCGCGCCGCGACCGCCATCAGGGCGTATTCGCGGTATGGAAACAGCTTGGTGCCGAAGCCGCCGCCGACGTCGGGGCAAATCACCCGCATCTTGTCGGTGGGGATGTTGAGCACGTTCTGGCAGAGAATGTCGCGCAGGCGATGGCTGCCCTGGCTGCCGACCGTCAGCGTCAGATGATCAGCCTTGGCGTCGTATTCGCAGACCGCCGCGCGCGTCTCCATGAAGCTCGCGACCACGCGCGGATTGACGATGGAGATTTCGGCGACGGCATGTGCCTTCGCGAACGCAGCTTCAGTCGCTTTCTTGTCACCGATCGAGACGTCGAACAGCACATTGCCCGGCTTGTCCGGCCAGACCTGCGGCGCGCCCTTCTTGATGGCGTTGACGACGCCGGTGACGGCCGGCAGCGGGCTCCATTTGACCTCGATCGCCTCGATCGCATCGCGGGCCTGGTCGATGGTCTCGGCGACGACAAAGGCGACGGAATCACCGACATGCCGCACCTCGTCCTTGGCCAGGATCGGGTAAGGCGGGCCGGTGAACGGATCGGTCTCGAGATTGAACAGGCAGGGCAGATTGCCGAGATCGGCGACCTCAGCCGCGGTCAGGATCAGCGCAACGCCCGGCAGGGTGCGGGCGCGGCCGGCATCGATGGTGAATTTGGCATGCGCATGCGGCGAGCGCAGCACCAGGCAGCGCAGCGCAGCCTGCGGCGCGTAGTCGTCGGTATAGCGGCCCTTGCCGCGGATCAGCGCGTCGTCTTCCTTGCGCAGCACGCTTTGGCCGACGCCGAACTTGATGGGGGCTGCCATTCTATCTTCCCGTTTCTCATGGTTATTTTGGCGGCATATTGCCGTGGAAAAACTGGCAAGGCAAACGCCTTTAGCCATGTACGGCCCGCTAAAAATCGACCGTGCCTTCGCGCCTCACAGCGGAATCGGACGGAACGGCCGCAGCGCGGTCATTTCCCTGTGAGGGCGTTGATTAGGCGCCCGTTCGGCACGCCCATTTTCTGGCACGACGAGGCTGGCGTTCCCCGTCTGGACCGCCGTCAATGGCCGAATGTCTTCATCATGAGGTAGTTGTCATAAGTAGCCTCGTCTATGCGAACGACACGGGGATCCGTGCCGCAAATCTCGAACCCGTTGCGTTTGTAGGTCTTGATTGCAGCGACTGCCGTCGACACCACGGCAAGATGCACCTGTTCGACACGCGCCTCAGCATGGGCAAGAAGCTTCTTGATGAGCCGATCTCCGACGCCTTTGCCGCGATCATTCTCCCTGACGAAGACCGAAAAGATGTGCCCCCTGTGCTGCGATCTCTTGTATCGCGAGACATAGAAGCCGGCGACTCCGATCAGGCGCTCGCATCCGAATGCGCCAAAGATCGTATCGCCGAGCCAATGGCGATAAGCCGCCATCATCACTTCGCCGCCTTCGTCCTCTTCGGGAGAGCCAAACGATTGAGGATGCATCTGAATTGCCTCCGCGCGAATCTCGCGAAGACAATCCAGATCATCGACCGTCAATCGCCGGATTTCAAAATCCGCCTGGGGAATGACCGCATGTGAGGACATGATGTCAGCCTTTCTCTTGCACTGGCGCAGGATGGCCATTCACATCCCACGACCGCTCCACAGATGCGTCGTGCTGTCTCTCAACGTATCGATGGCACGCTGAGGCGTGAGGTAGTTGATCTCCCCGCGCGTCAGGCCGATGTCCATCAGCTCTCTGTCGCCAAGGTCGTACAGGGAGACCCGCAGGCCCTGGCGTCGCCGCTGAAGCGCACGCCAAGACCGCTTGAGCAGGCCGAGGACGCTTCGGCCCGATCCGGCCTCCTTGTCCAGCAAAGCGCCATCCAGCGCCTTGGCTGACGCCTTGAGGCGCTCCGCCAGCGCTTGGTCGATCGCGCCCTTTGCCTGCACGATCGAGAGGGCGAGGCCGCGCCTTGCGGCGTCGGCCTCAATCCCGGGTGAGATATCCGTCTGTTGTGGTGGCATCGCACGCTCCTGCTGTTGTGCCGACAGGGAGCGTGGCCAAACAAAAGGCCCCGTCCGATGCCGGCGGGGCCTGGTGAAAAAGATGTCGTCGTCGAAATGCTAGCGCACGACTCCTTCCACGGCCCAGCCGAAGCGGGTCATGTGGTTGAAGTTGACTTTGCGCGAGCATTTAATCATGCAGCCCCACTACCATAGCAACCGGACAAAATCAAGGGATGCATGGAAGCCGAGCACTCCTTTCAGGCGAGTGTTCGCCAGCACGCGAAACGGCGTTGCAGGGGTCCGACCAAGGCAAGTCTTCTTTTCCGCGGCGGTACGCCGCGGAAAAGAGATCGCCGGCCGACAAGACAGCCGCTCTCCTACGCAGGAGCTCAGCTGAGGTCATGAAGGATTCCGGCTATGGACAAGATCAGCGCGATCAACGTCCAGACCAGAGGGCTATTCGGAAACGGCAACACCTGAGCCTCCGAACTCGGCGGGAAAATCCTTCAGTTTCGGCAGGCCGTCCCTGATCGGCAACACCGTCTCGGAATAGTTGACGTGCACGCCCGGCGCGAACTTCAGCATGGGCAATGTGGCTGCGTACACGTCGACGAGCCGAAGCGGCGGATGGTCGCACATGAGGTGCCCCCCGCAGCGCTTGCAGTATTGACGATGGCTCAGCTCCGATTGTGCGTAGGTGGCGACGAATTCAGCGCCCTTGGTCACCCGCACGTTCTGCGGCTTCCACAATGTAAATGCATTCACTGGGGCGGCCGACCAGGAGCGGCACGACGAGCAATGGCAATATCCCATTGCCTCCGGTGCTCCCTCCGCTTCGATTTCTACCGCGCCGCAAAAGCACTTGCCGCTGTAAATCGTCATGATGTCGATCTCCTTGATCTGATGTGTCGAACTGAAGCTTCGGCCCTATTTCGCGAACCTTGCCTGGATTTCAGCGAGGCCCGCGTCATAGACGCCGAGCAGTGCTTCGCTGGCAGCCTTCTCCTGCCCTGGCTCGGGGGTATAGGAGCCGTTCCACGTAACGGTGGAAGATCCATTGGCCTTCGCAGTCACCTTGATCGTTGCGGTGTAGTTCGAGACCGGAAGAGGGCTCGTCAGAAACTTGTAGGAGTAGCTGCGCTCGGCTTCATTCCGAGCGACTTGGGTCTCGACGAAAGCGGCCTTTCCGTCCTTCGTGACGAGAATGCGCGTCGATGGCGCCTTGCCATCCTCGATGCACTGACCCACCGGGGGCAGCCAATCCCTGATTGCGCAGAACGGCCCGATCAGCGACCAAACGTCCTGGGCAGCCGCCTTCACGTCAACGCTTCGGGTAATCGTGGCTGCAGCGGCCGATGCCGTGCCAGAGTGGAGCAACACCGTGCCGAACATCGCAGCGCTCGCCATGGAGAGCCGGGGTTTGCAGAAAATCCTTGTCATCGCAATTACCTTGTCATTGTGAGTTGATGCCATAAGGCTGTCGGCCGACGCGTCGCGACGGTCCTTCAAGCCGGTGGAGCGGTCCAAGTCCGCATTGCTGAGAGGTAGCAAGGACCCTTTGCGCGCCACTAGTTCACGAACTGAATCGATGCCGGTACAGATTTTGAACTGGAAGCCCGGGCGAATTCGGCAGTACGTTTCGCAAATGGTCCACAGGGAGAGAGAACATGGCTGCTGGCAGCTACAAGCAGTTCTGTCCGGTCGCAATGGCCGCCGAGGTTCTGTGCACGCGCTGGACTGTGGTGCTGCTGCGAGAGCTGATTGCCGGCTCGACGCGGTTCAACGATCTGCGACGTGGTGTCCCCCGAATGTCGCCCGCGCTGCTGTCACAGCGGCTCAAGGATCTCGAGTCGGCAGGTATCCTCGCGCGAGAAGCATTGGCTTCGGAGCCTGGCGTCTATGAATATCGGCTGACGCCGGCGGGACGTGAACTCACTCCCATCGTCGATGGATTTGGTATCTGGGGCCAACGCCGGATCAAGGCCGACCTGTCGCTCCAGCACCTCGACGTTCAACTGCTGATGTGGGATATGCGGCGAAATCTGAATCCAACGCCAATGCCCAGACGGCGAAACATCATCCAGTTCGTCTACCCCGAGCTCTCGGCGACCCAGCGACACTGGTGGCTGATCGTCGATCCCAAGGAAGGCGTCGATCTGTGCTCAGTCGATCCCGGATTTGACGTCGACCTCTATATTTCCGTCGATCTGCGCAGCATGACTGCAATCTGGATGGGGTTCGACACGGTGCGGGCGGCCGTAGGCAGTCGTCGGATGATTCTGACCGGCGACCGGCAAATCGCATCCTCGATGCAAACCTGGCTTGGTCTCAGCCCGTTCGCCAAGGAGAGAAAACTGGCGAGTTGAGATCTGCCATCCGCACGAGGACGCGTCGTCCAACGATGGCCTCAATGACCGCGATCAGCACTGCCGCTCCGAGATTCCAGATCAGGTTCATGACAGTGGCATCAAGGCGATAAAGGAGCGACATGGCCGTCGACGTCATGCCTGCAACGGCCAGTCCGGCCACCAGCATCACCAAAGTCGGACGCAGGCGGGCGGCATGACGCAGCATCACGAAAATCGATATTGATAGGGGCAGGCTGACGAGGAGCACCGTGGCAAAGCACTGAACAGCCGCGCCCATCCGCAAGCTACCCGCCTCGTAGCTCACCCAATCCGTCAAGCAACCATAGCCAAGTGTTGCCATCCACACCGCAAGCGAGGGCAACGGGAGCAGCAACCAGAACCGCGAACGGTCGGGCAGGCCTGCCATCAGGCAACTTAGCGCGGAGAGCGCGCCCGTCAGGAAGGAGGCCATGATCCCAACGACGAAAGACGGATTGCGCAGCTGATCTGCAATATCCGACCGAAGGCCATGTTCGACGGCGAGCAGGATCACGATGGCAAGTGCGATCAGGAGCCAACCGCCGGCCCGGAACAGCGGGGGGCGAAGGACGCGGACCGGCCGCGCCGCGTTCGCGAGGATCTGAATGAGATCGGTGGTATCCATCGCTTCTAATCGTCTCCCTCGCCCAGGAGGCGCCTGAGCGCCTTGATGCCCCGATGGGCTGAAACCTTCAAGGATGCAATCGACATTCCGCTCTGCGCGGCGGCCTCCTTCAATGACCTCTCCTGTAACTTCAAGAGCGTGATGGCTTGGCGCTGGCCGGTCGGAAGGGCCTGCAACGCGGCGTCCACAACCCGGCTATTCAACACCAGGTCATGAGGTTGTTCGGCTGCAAGCGCCTCGTGCTCGGCTTCCAACATCACTTCGCCTGCCGCCACGCGTCCCAGCGCGCGCAAGCGATCCGCAACACGATGTCGCGCGATACCAGCCAGCCAAGGCTTGAACGGGCGTGACGGGTCGTATGTCTGCCGAACCACATGCAGTGTCAGCAGGATATCCTGGACGGTATCTTCAGCATCACTGGCATTGCGGTGCGCACGGTTCGCAATTGCCCGTAGATAAGGCGTGATGCCGAGCAACAACCGGTGATAAGCGTTTACGTCCCCACGCTGCCCTCGCACCATGAGCGCCGACCATTCCTGCGGATCCACGACGCGTAAGTCGGACACTTCAAAACCGGGTGGTGAAGTCGGTCAACCAGGCGGGCGACGCGGCAACGAGTGCAGCTTCGAGCGCGTGATCTGCGCCGGTGAGAATGAGCACTGCCACTGCCAATGCGCTGCCACCCATCAGGAGCTTCCCCATCCTTCCGGCATTCATCATCTTGCCGCGCCAGCGCATCATCGCCGCTCGGGAAAGTGATCCGACGATCAGCAAGGGAACGGATGTCCCCAACCCGAATGCCACCATGACCGCCGCCACACTGCGAGATCCCGCCCTTGGGACGCAAGGACCGACGCAGCGCCGAGCGTTGGCCCGACGCAGGGACTCCAGACGGCGCCCAGCAGAACGCCGACCAGGAATTGCCCCTTGATGCCGGTCGGGGTCATGCGAGCGATGAGGCGACTTCCGGCATTGCTGACGCCGCCGGTTGCCAATGCGAAGCGTTGCTGCAACGCGCCGCTCAGCAGGACTCCGCCCAATCCGGCCAACAGGATGGCGGAAATGTCGCGGAAGACGTCACCATCGAGACCGATCGCGAAGCCCACGGTCGCGACGAAAAGCCCGATGCCGGAGAAGGACAGGACAAGGCCCGCCAGCAATGCAGCGACACCCAGGCGATGCACGGCGAGCGCGGGCCCGAGCACGAGCGGCAGCAGCGGCAGGACACACGGGGACAGGGTCGAGAGCATGCCCGCGACGAACCCGAATCCCATGCCGACGAATGGCAAGGTCACGGCGATGTTCCCCGGACCTAGTCCGTCGCCTTTTGGAGCAGCGTCTTGATCGAATTGGCATCGGTATCACCGGTCGAGCGCCCCTTCTCGACGGCACCGTGGAATACGATCAGCGTGCTTTGCTTCTGGGCGCCCATGGCGCGCACAGAGTCCTTTTGGGTATCGAAATCGATGGTGTAGACGACCAGCTCCTTGAATGCGGGGTCATTTTCAAGATTATTCAGGATCGGCCGCTGCTTGGCGCAATAAGGGCACCATGGAGCGATGATGTGGACCAGGATTGGCTTGCCCTCATGCTGGGTTGCATCGAAGGCCTGCTGGGTGAACGGCACCTCCGTCGCAGCGAAAGCGGCGGAGCCGAACCCCATAGCAACGGCGAATAAGGCCACAGCGGTCATTCTCGTAAAGCGCATCGTCATCTCCTGGCGGCTCATGAACGTCCAGCAATGCAGCTGGCTCGTGACCCAAGGTTCGGATGGTTCAGCCAAAAGGTTACAGCCGCCGCGGCCGAAATTTCGTACGGCTCGCCAAGGGGCCGAGCGGACCTCCGTCGGCCAGCCGTTGAAACGCGTCCCTAGCCGCGCACCAGCGAGACCAGCCAGCTGCGGCCGAACAGGATGAGGATCGCGAGCGCGTAGACGATGGTGCCGCCGACGGCGAGCAGGACCAGCGTCACTTCATCGTGGAAGCGCATCGCACCTAGCGAAGATCCGCTGACACGCGCAATCAGCCAGAAGGCGGCGGCGAGGACGACCCCGGTCAGCAGAAATTTGGCGAGCGACATCAGCCAGGCGCGATCGAGCACGAGGAAGCCGCGCCGCACGGCGAAGAACAGCACCAGCAGCAGATTGGTCCAGACACCGACGGCGGTTGCCAGCGCGAGGCCGATCTGGGCCAGCGATCCCATCAGGGCCACCTTCAGGGCGACGTTGACGGCGATGCCGGTCAGAGACGCCCGCACCGGCGTCGCCGTATCCTTGCGCGCGTAAAAGGTCGCGACCGCGCTGCGGATCAGCACGAAAGGGATCAGGCCGATGGCATAGGCCGCAAGCGTGCCGCCGGCGGCAACCGCATCGGCCTTCGAGAACGCGCCGCGTGCGAACAGCGCGCGCATGATCTCGTCGGGCACGGTGAGGAAGGCCGCGACGAAGGGGATCGAGAACAGCAGCGTGAAATCAAAGGCGCGGCGCTGCGCCTTCATTGCGCCGTCATGGTCATTGGCCGTGATCCGTTTCGACATCTCCGGCAGCAGCACGGTGCCGATGGCGATGCCGATGACGCCGATCGGCAATTGATTGAGGCGGTCGGCATAATACAGCGCCGACAGTGCGCCGGCCGGCAGGAAGGTCGCGATGATGGTGTCGGCGAACAGCGCGACCTGCGTGCCCATCGAGCCCAGTGTCGCCGGCCCCAGCGCCTTGAAGAAGCCGCGGACGTCTTCGTCGAGCTTGAGCGGCGCAAAGCGCGGCAGACCGCCATGGCGGGCGAGATCGCCGGCGAGCAGGAAATATTGCATGAAGCCCGAGATCAGCACGCCCCAGGCCGCGGCGTGGCCCGCGGTCGGAAACCAGACGGCAACCGCCAGCGTCATCATCATCGCGACGTTGAGGAAGATGGACGCGGCCGCGGCGCTGGCAAAGCGCTGCATCACGTTCAGCATGCCGCCATAGAGTGTCACCAGCGTGATCAAGAGCAGATAGGGAAACGTAATGCGGGTCAGCTCGATCGCGAGCTTGCGCTGCTCGGCGTCGTCGGAAAAGCCGGGCGCAAGCAGGCTCATGGCCTGCGGCATGAACAGCCAGGCGACGATCAGCAGCACCACCTGCGAGGCCAGCAGTAGCGTGAAGATGCGATCGGCGAACAGGTGTGCTGCCGCCTCCCCCTTCTCGCCATGGACATGCGCATAGGCCGGCACCCAGGCGGCGTTGAAGGCCCCTTCGGCGAAGATCGCGCGAAAATGATTGGGCAGCCGCAGTGCCACGAAAAAGGCGTCGGCCACGGGGCCGGCGCCGAGGATCGCCGCGAGCATGATATCGCGGGCAAACCCCGTCAGCCGCGAGAGCAGCGTGTAACCACCGACCGTGAAAATGCGTCCGAGCATGCGTCTGTTTTAGAGCATGGCAGGATTAGGTCTAGGTGGTAGCGGCGAAGAAGGTGCGCCCCCTCGCCCGCTTGCGGGAGAGGGTTGGGGAGAGGGTGTCTCGACGACAAAGACTCCCCCAGAGGAGAGAACCCTCACCCGGCGCTACGCGCCGACCTCTCCCGCAAGCGGGAGAGGTGAAGAAAAGTGAAATCACCCCGCAATCGCGCCGCGGACGGCGGCGATGATTCGCTCCTGATCGGCTTCGGTCAGATAGGCGTGCATCGGCAGGCTGATGACGTCCTGCGACAGGCTCTCGCAAGCAGGCAGACCGCCGTCGGCCACCGGATAGTGCTTGTAGGCGGACTGCTGATGCATCGACTTGCCGTAATAGACCGCCGTCGGCACGCCCTGGGCCTTCAGCGCGGCGGCGAAGCCATCGCGGTCGGTGCCTTTGGGGAGACGGATGGTGTACTGCGCCCAGACCGAGGTGTTGCCGGGGCTGAGCCGCGGCACGGTGACCACGTTGGACAGGCCGCGTGCGTAGCGCTCGGCCACCCTGTTGCGGGCCGCGATCTCGTCGTCGAAAATCTTCAGCTTCTCGATCAGGATCGCGGCCTGCATAGTGTCGAGCCGGCCGGTCAGGCCAAGGCGGATGTTGTCGTATTTGTCGGCGCCCTGCCCGTGCACGCGGATGCTGCGCAGCGTGGCGGCGAGCTCGTCGTCATCGGTGAAGATCGCGCCGCCATCGCCGAAGCAGCCGAGCGGCTTTGCCGGGAAGAAGCTGGTCGTGGTGGCGAGGCCGAAGGTGCCGAGCTTGCGGCCCTTATAGCTTGCGCCAAAACCTTGCGCGGCGTCATCGATGATGAAGAGGCCTTCGGCCGCGGCGATTTCGGCGATGGCATCGTGGTCGGCAGGCTGTCCGAACAGATCGACCGGAATGACCGCGACCGGCTTCAAGCCGGCCTTGCGCGCGGCCGCAATGCCGCGCTTGAGCGACTCCGGATCCATGTTGAAAGTCGTCTCATCGACGTCGACATAGACAGGCGTCGCGCCGGTCCGTGCCGCCGGCGAGGCGGTCGCGATGAAGGTGAAGGAGGGACACAGCACGGCATCGCCGGGCCCGACGTTCTTCGCCATCAGCACCATGAGAAGCGCATCGGTGCCGTTGGAGCAGGCCACCACGTGCTTGGCGCCGCAATAGGCCGCAAGCTGCTTCTCGAGCTCGAAAACTTCAGGACCGTTGACGAACTGGCAGTGGTCCATCACGCGCTTGACGGCGGCATCGAGCGAGGCGCCGAGCCGGGCGCGCTGCGAGGCGACGTCGATGAAGGGAATGGGTTCGGAACGAAGATGCTGGTTCATGGCCTGCTTCCTGGCGCCTTCCTGATTGGTCGACATGGAAAGGGTGTTAGCCGGCGACGCGGCGCGGGCTCTTGCGGGCGGGCGACGTCGCTGCGGGCCGCGACGGCGTCTCGAGGCACTGCGTTGCGATCTCGAGGCTGGCAACGCCTTCGTCGCCGGTGACCGCGGGGGTCTCGCCGTTGCGCACGGCCTTGAGGAAGGCGATCAGCTCGGCGCGCAGCGGCTCGTCATGGCCCACAGGCAGATGCCGCATCGAATAGCTGCCGTCAGGCTTGAAGCCGAAGCATTCGGTGACCTGGCGCGTCAACAGATCGCCCATCACATATTTGCCGCGCGTCGCAACGGTGACGCTACGCGCCTTGAACGGCGTCAGCCAGTTGGTGTTGATGTGCGCGAGCACGCCGCTGGCGGTGCGGAACTGCAGCAGCGCGATGTCCTCGCGCTCGGCAACCGCACTCGACAGCTGCGGCTGCACCTCGACGATGTCGGATTCGGTGAACCAACGAATGAGATCGATGTCGTGCACGGCAAGGTCGATGACGACGCCGACATTGGACATGCGCGGCGGGAACGGGCCGACGCGCGTGATCGCGATCGAGAGAATGTCCTCGCCCGCGATGGCCTGCTTGACGGCGGCGACCGCCGGATTGAAGCGCTCGACATGGCCGATCATCAGCGTGACGCCGGCCTTGTGCGCGGCGGCGACGATCTCGCGGCCCTCTTCCACCGTGGAGGCGATCGGCTTCTCGACCAGCACGTGGATGTTCTTGGCGATGCAGGCGAGCGCCACCTCGTGGTGCAGATGGGTTGGCGCTGCGATGGTGACGGCATCGACGCCTTCGGCGAGGAGCTGGTCGAGCGTCTCGAAGCTGTTGCAGCCGGCGAGCTCGGTGGCGCGCGTCCGATGCGCCGGCGAAGGATCGACCACGCCGACCAGGCTGACGCCTGGCAGACCGGCCAGCACGCGCGCATGATTGCTCCCCATCACGCCGGCGCCGATGACACCGACGCGCAAGCCGGCCTTGGCCGGTCGTGATCCCATGGAACTCATCTGAGCAAACCCCGATTCAACGCAAAATCCCCGAGCCGCTTCTAGCACGGCCGCCACAGATGTGGCGAATGCTGGTCGAATTGGCCGGACACGATTTGATTCAAAAAATTACACGTTCTCCGGGCCTTAGCCGTAGAAAGCGGGCTTTTGGGACCCGGATCGCGTGATTCGGAGTTCGCTGGTTACGACCTTTGATAGTCGTCTTCAATCCGGATGATGTCGTCTTCCCCGAGATAGGAGCCGGTCTGGACCTCGATCAGTTCCAGCATGATTTTACCGGGGTTCTCCATGCGGTGGACGGCGCCCATCGGGATGTAGATCGACTCGTTCTCGTGCACCGTCTTCACGGTGTCGTTGACGGTGACGCGGGCCGCACCACGGACCACGATCCAGTGCTCGGCGCGGTGGTGGTGCTTCTGCAGCGACAGCCGCCCGCCCGGCTTCACCACGATGCGCTTGACCTGGTGGCGTTCGCCATTGTCGACCGACTGATAGCTGCCCCAGGGACGATGCACCTTGAGATGCTCTTCGGTGACCTTCGGCGCGATCGCCTTCAGCTTGGCCACGAGACGTTTCAGGCCGTTGGCATCCTTCTGGCGCGAGACCAGAACAGCGTCGGCGGTCGCGACCACGACGAGATCGTCGACGCCTTCGAGCGCGACCAGCGCATGATCCGTCGTGACGTTGCAGTTGCGCGAATCCTCGAACACGGCGGTGCCGTGCGCGGCATTGCCTTGCGCATCCTTCTCGGACAATTCCCACACCGCGCGCCAGGAGCCGACGTCGGACCAGCCGCAGGACACCGGCACCACCGCCGCGCGCGAGGTCTTTTCCATCACCGCATAATCGATCGAGATCGCCTTTGCCGCGCCGAACGCCTGCGGCTCCAGCGTGACGAAGCCGAGATCGCGGCCGGCATTGGCGACAGCGCTGACCACCGCCTCCACGCTTGCCGCATCCACCTTGCGATATTCGTCGAGCAGCAGGCTTGCGGGGAACATGAAGTTGCCGCTGTTCCAGAGATAGCCGGAATTGACGTAGTCGGCGGCCGTCACCGCATCGGGCTTCTCGACGAAGCGCGCAACCGCGTGCACCTCACCTGATATCCCCTCGCCCGGACTGATATAGCCGTATTCGGTCGCCGGCCGCTCCGGCTTGACGCCGAAGGTGACGATGTGTCCCGTGCTCGCAGCCGCAAGACCTTCGCGGCAGGCCGCGACGAAGGCGGCGTTGTCCTGCACCACGTGGTCGGCGGCGAGCGCCAGCACGATCGCTTCACTGGTGCGGTTTTGCGCGAACGCCGCGCCGGCCGCGATGGCGGGGCCGGAGTCGCGCCGCATCGGCTCGAGGATCACGTCGGCCTCGATGCCGATCTCGGCGAGCTGTTCCAGCACCATGAAGCGATAGGCCGCATTGGTGATGACGACAGGACGGTCGAACAGCGCGGCGTCTGAAACACGCAGCAGCGTGTCCTGGAAGGTCGAGCGCGCGCCGAACAGCGGCAGGAACTGCTTCGGGCGCACCTCGCGCGAAGCCGGCCACAGCCGCGTGCCGGCGCCGCCGCACATGATCAGGGGGATTATGCGTTTGTCCATCGTCATCTCAAACCTTGAACTCGACCCGATACCAGGTGACAATATTGTGGACCCCGTGCGATCGGCTTGGATACTACACGGGCCGCGGCGTCAAGATAGGTGAAGCCGCAGCGCATTTTGCCATGGTTAAAGGGCCGGATCGGCTGGCCAGCCATGTCAGCTCCTGCCATGCCAGCTCTGGCCATGTCAGCTATTGCAAGATCGGCGCCAAAACCATACCAAAGTGGCCGAATTCGGCGCCTCGCGTCGGGTTGCCTCCCATCTTCGCAAACCCCGCGGACGAGATGCGCCGAATCCTGCTGTCGACGGCCAAAATCCTGATCTCCGCGGCGCTGCTCTATCTGGCGCTGCGCAAGGTCGACCTGACCGAGCTGCTGTCGCGCTTCACCGCGACAAGCCTGTTCTGGATCGCCATGGCGATCATGGTCACGTTCCTGCAGATCTTCGTCGGCGTGCTGCGCTGGCGTGAGATCAGCGCCGAATGCGGTGCGCCGCTCGAACTTCCCCGCGCCATGCGCTACAACGTGATCGGTTCCTTCTTCAACCAGACCCTGCCGTCCGCGATCGGCGGCGATGCGGTCCGGCTCTGGCTGGTGGCGCGCGCCGGCGCCGGATGGCGCGCGGCGACCTATTCGATCTTCGTCGATCGCGCCATCGGCCTCGTCGCCCTCGCGATCCTCATCGTCGCGAGCCTGCCCTGGAGCTATCGGCTCATCACAGATCCGAACGGCCGCTCGGCGCTGCTGCTGGTCGACTTCGCCGCGCTTGCCGGCGGCATCGGCTTTTTGATCTTCGGCGCGCTGAAATGGTCGCGGTTGAAGACCTGGTGGGCCACCCATCACATCCACGCCTGTGCCGTAATCGCCAACCGCGTCATCTTCAATCGGACGCGCGGACCCATCATCGCGGTCCTGTCGCTGCTGGTTCACGTGCTCGCCGTCGTCATCGCCTGGTGCGTGGTGCAGTCGATCGCAGCGCCGGTCAGTTTCGCCCAGGTCTTCCTGCTGGTGCCGCCGGTGATGCTGATCACCCTGATGCCGATCTCGATCGCCGGCTGGGGCGTGCGCGAGGCGAGCATGGGGCTGGCCTTCGGCTTCGCCGGGCTCGCGGCCAATGAAGGCGTCAACATCTCGCTGCTGTTCGGCGCGGTCTCGTTCATCGTCGGCGCGTTCGGCGGCCTGGTCTGGATCCTCAGCGCGGAGAAAGCCGCGCAAGGCTCGGCGCAGCTTGGGGTGCCGGAGTGACCACGTTCTTCGCTCCCGAAGGCGGTGCGACCGGACTGGCGCTGCTGGTGCTCGCACCGGCTGTGCTGGCTGCGCCGATCTCCGCCTGCACCACTTGGCTGAGCATGCCGCTGCTGCAGCGTTACGCGCTGGCGCGTCCGAACGCGCGCTCGTCACACAAGATTCCGACACCGCAAGGTGGGGGTATCGCTGTTGTCGCCGCTACCCTGCTTGTCGCCGGTGCTCTCGTCTCGATTTCCCTGCCCTTGATCGGCTCCGCCGTGCTGATCGCTTTGGTCGGGCTCGTCGACGACATTAGGCCCTTGCCTGTCTGGCTTCGACTTCTTCTGCAGGCGGGAGCCGTGGCTTTCATCGTATTCACCGCGCCGGAGGCGCTGCGGATCGTTCCGGCCTTGCCGCCTGCCGTTGAACGCACTCTCATTCTCATCGCTGGAATCTGGTTCGTGAACCTCGTCAATTTCATGGACGGGCTCGACCTGATGACGGTGGTCGAGGTAGTGCCTGTGACGGCCGCGCTCGGGCTATTCGGATGGTTTGGCGACCTCTCGCTGTCGACAACATTGCTCGCCACGGCCCTGTGCGGCGCCATGCTCGGCTTTGCACCGTTCAACAAGCCGGTCGCAAAGGTGTTTCTGGGCGATGTCGGCAGCCTGCCGATCGGCCTTCTGCTCGGCTGGTGCCTGCTCGAGCTCGCCTGGCACGGGCAACCGATCGCGGCGCTGCTGCTGCCGGCCTATTATCTCGCCGATTCCACCATCACGCTGTTTCGCCGCATCATCAGGCGCGAGCAATTCTGGTCGGCGCACCGTTCGCATTTCTACCAGCGCGCCACCGACAACGGGTTTACGGTTTCGCGCGTCACCGGCGAAGTATTTGCGCTCAACCTCGTGCTGGCGGCGCTTGCCCTCGTCACGGTTCGCGCCGGCTCGACGACGATCACATTGCTCGCGCTTGTTGCGGGCGCGATCGCGGTCGCCTTCGTGCTGCGACGTTTCTCCCGCCCTCAGGCGTCCTGAGCCGCCAGCGCCAGCCGCAGACCTTCGTCGAGCGACACCTCGGGCTGCCATCCCGTCGCGATTGCCTTGGAGACGTCGAGCTCGAGCGAGCCGATCAGGCTGTCATGCGTATCCTGCCGACCAAGCAGACCGAACAGCGAGCCCAGCAGCTCCGGCGACATGCCGAACAGCCGCGGGCTCTTGCCCGACGCCCGCGCCAGGCGCTCGATGAATTCGGGTGTCGAGACCTGCTCCCTGTCGGCCACCAGGAAGATCTCGAAATTGCTCGCGAGGTCCGGATGGGCCAGCCGGCGCAGGATGAAGGACGAGAGGTTCTGCACGGCAAGAAAGGCGCGGTGGTTGCGGATCGCGGCAAAGGGCAGCGGCACTCCCAAATTCACCGCGCGCGTCAGCAGTGCAAAATTGCCTTTGGCGCCGGCGCCATAGACCAGCGGCGGCCTGATCACCGAGATCTTCATGTCACTCTCGCGCGCCAGCGTCCGCAGGCCCGCCTCGGCTGCCGCCTTGGACATGCCGTAGAGGCCGCGCGGCGTCAGCACGTCACCCTCGCTGAACGGGGCACGGCCCTCATTGCTGCGGCCATGCACGAGGACGGTGCTGACGAAGATGAACTGGCGCACGCCGGCAGTCGCCGCAGAGCGCGCCAGGTGCAGCGTGCCGGCGATGTTGACGTTGCGGTAGAGCTGGACCGCGTGCTCCTCGTGCTTGTGATGCACACGCGCGGCAAGATGAACGACGGCATCGACGCCCTCGAGCGCTGCCGTCCAATCGGTGTCGGGACCGATCGTCTCGATGACGACCTCGTCGTCGAGGCCCTCGGGGCTGCGGACCGCGCGGCGGACCGACCATCCCTCGCGCACCAGGTCAGGCACGACGTGACGGCCGACGAATCCGCTCGCCCCCGTCACCAGCACAACCCGCTTGTTCTCGCTCATCGTTGCTCCCTCAGCTTCGGGTTGTGCAACAATTCCTCGATCAGCGCGGCATAGCCGTTCAACGCAGCGCTGCGATCGAACTTCGCTGCCGCCTTCACCGCACGCTCGGCCATGGCACCGTCCGGGGACTCGGACGCCGCGCGGATCGAAGCGGCGAGCTGATCGGCGCGCCCCGGCGTCACCACCCAGCCGAGCCCGTTCTCCACCACGGTCAAGGCCGCCTCGGCCTCGGGCTCGGAGACCAGCACGACCGGCCGGCCGACCGCCAGCAGATTATAGAAGCGGCTCGGCACCGACACCCCGGCGACATCCTTGCGGTACGGAATGATCCAGAGATCGGCCGCGGCCAGGAACGCCTCGAGCTCGGCATCCTCCACCCGCGCCACGAACGAGACATTGGCGAGGTTTGTGTCCGCCTGCAACTGCTTCAGCCGCTCGAAGCCGATGCCCCAGCCGGAGAGCAGGAAGTGAATGTTCGCGTCGTCCTTGAGCCGGCGCGCCGCCTCGAACACGATCTCGGGATCATGGGTGAAACCCAGATTGCCCGACAGCCCGACGATGAAGCGGGCCGAAAGGTGCTTGCGGAACGGATTGTCCTGTAACACCGGCCGCACGGCCGGCGCCAACGTCGCCCAGTTCGGGATGAAGCGGATCTTGTTCCGCGTCATGCCGGAATAGCTGAGCAGCGGGGCTTCCGCATCGCGGCCGATGGTGACGACGGCATTGAGCAGGCGGAACATCAGGCTGTTGGCGGCGCGCATCACGCCCGCAACGATCGAGCGCGGCTTCAACAGGCCCGTCATCACCAGCACGTCGGGAAACAGGTCGTGCATGATCAGCGCCGAGCGCGCGCCTTTGAGCCACGCCGCGACCGCCACCGCGTAAGGCAGCATGAACGGCGCCGTGACCGTCAGCACGACGTCGCCGCGTCGCAGGCACCGCAGCAGCGCGATGAAGATGCGCAGCACGAACAGCAGCTCGGAGAGGCCGCGCCGGAGCAACGCCGCCTTCCCCGCCATCCGGTTCCTGACGGCAATCACGCGCGGCTTGTCCGCACCTCGCTGCGAGGCCGGCAGCGCGCCTGGTGAGCCCGACAGCACGACGACCTCGTGCTCCCTGGCGAGACGGCAGGCGATCTCGGCCATGATCGCCGCGGTCGTGCTCGGATCCGGCGGATAATGCTGGCTCGCGACGACGATCTTGCCAGCGATCTTGTCTTCGATCTTGTCTTGCGGCTGCATGGTCAGGCCGCGGTCGACCCGAATTCGGGGACCGCATCCTTCAGGATGGTCCTGATGGTCGCCCGATCATCGCGCGCGATCGCCTGGTCGAGCGCGGCGATCCATTTGCGCAGCGTCAGCATCGGCGGCTCGTTCGGTTGCGCAGCCATGATGCCGGGGACGCCGATCTCGCGGGTCGGCTCCTCCGAGGCGAACAGGATTTCGTGCAGTCGCTCGCCCGGCCGCATCCCCGTGAACACGATCTCGATGTCGTAGCCGGGTTGCAGACCGGAGAGACGGATCATGCGCTCGGCGAGATCGACGATCTTCACCGGCTGGCCCATGTTGAGCACATAGACCGAGACGTCGGGACGCTGCGTGCCGAGCGCATGCGTCGCCGCGGTGATGACGAGATCGCAGGCCTCGCGGATAGTCATGAAGTAACGGACCATGTCCGGATGCGTCACCGTCACCGGGCCGCCGGCCTCAATCTGGGCCTTGAACTTCGGCACCACCGAGCCGTTCGAGGCCAGCACATTGCCGAACCGCACCGAGATCAGCCGCATCGGCGGCTTGGCGCCGGCGGCCCCCGCCGCAAGATCGTGATCGAGCGCCTGGCAATACATCTCGGCGAAACGCTTGGTCAGGCCCAGCATCGACACCGGCTCGATCGCCTTGTCGGTCGAAATCATCACCATGGCTTCGGCGCCGGCGGCCAGCGCCGCGTCGGCGACGTTGATCGAGCCGAAGATGTTGGTCTTGACCCCCTCGCTCCAGTCGCGCTCCAGGATAGGCACGTGCTTCAGCGCGGCCGCATGGAACACGATGTCAGGCTTGAACTCGGCCATCAGCCGCATGACGCGCTCGCGGTCGCGGATGTCGGCGATCCGCCCCTCGATCGTGGCACCCGTGCCATCCGCGGCGAGCGTCTCGGTGACCGCATAGAGCGCCGGCTCGGAATTCTCCAGGATCAGGAGGCGCGCGGCGCCGAAGGCGACGACGCGCTCGCAGATCTCCGAGCCGATCGAGCCGCCGCCGCCGGTGACGATCACGGCCTTGCCCTTGATCAGGGCTTCGAGGCGCGCATAGTCGATCTTTTCGCTCGGCCGCAGCAGGAGATCCTCGACCGCGACCGCGGTCAGCCGCGGCGTGTCGCCGCTCTCCAGCGAAGGCATGCGGTTGACGATCACGCCCAGCTTGCGCGCGCGCATCAGGATCGATTCCGGATGAGCCTCCGGCTCGAACGCCGACGGCGTCATCACCACGCGCGTGATCGCCTTGTTGCGCTTGGCGAAGTCGGCGACGACGTCCTCGATATCGTCGACCCCGCCCAGCACCGGCACGTTGCGGATGAGCTGGCCACGATCGGAGCTCGACGGCGACAGCACGCCGATCGGCCAGATCCGCTTGATCGCTCCGCTCTCGATGCCGCGCAGAAGCACCTCGGCATCCGCAGCGCGGCCGATCAAGAGCGTCGGGGCGGCATCCTCGGTGCGAGCATGGCGCCGCACCCGCGTATAGCGGAAGTAGCGGTAGGCCATGCGCAAGGCGCTGAGCGCGAAGATCTCGAGGAACCAATAGAGGACGATCGTCACCTTACCGAGGAAGAAGGCACCGCGGACGTTCGGGGCGACGAAGATGTAGTCGAGCGCCAGCAGCGCAACCGTCAGCACGGTCGCGACGCGGATGATGTTCATCGCGTCAGGCAGCGAGATGAAGCGCCACTTCGTCGTGGTCAGGTTGAAGATGAAGAACACGACCACGCTGAAGGCGAGGAAATAGGGCAGGATCTGGAACAGCAGCGGCAGGCGCTCGTAGAAGCCCTCGCCACCCTCGAAGCGCAGATAGAAAGCCACGAACAGCGCGGCCGCCGTCGCCAGCAGGTCGTGCAGCGCGATCATGAAATTGCGCAAAGTAAGATGCGAAAGACGCGTCATCCGCCGACCGATGAAAACCTGGTGAGTGCAACCTGACCGCGCTGATAGCCCATCTTAGACGGACTTGCCAGCCGCACGGCCGTTCAGGAACCCGCTTCCCCCATCTTGGCGTCGGTCTGTTGCGCCCGAATCACCATGCCGCCGGCAACGCCGACGCCGATGACGTACATCCAGCCCTCATGGAAGTCGAACAGATGGGAGTTGAACAGCGACGTGAAGACGTTCTGCACCACCACCAGAAGGCCGATCCAATTCGCAAACCCTTCGCCGCGAAACAGCAGGAAATGAGAAATCCAGATCGCGTACAGTACGACGATGCCGATAACGCCCCATTGCACGGCGACGTGCAGGGTCTGGTTATGCGGATTTGGGAAGACCCTGACGCCGGGAATCCATGACGGCTCGTTGGCGGCCCGCTCAAACAGTCCTTGCGAGGAGCCTGTGCCATGCCCCGCAAGCGGAGCTTGCACGAAGAACCGGATTGCGTGCCGCCAATATTCGAGGCGTTCGCCCATGGAGGTAGGGACGTTCTCCTGCATGTAGAGCCGATAGTCCCGCGAAAACGTGTCGGCCGTCTTGCGCAATTGAGGCGAGGCCTGCCAGGCAATGGCGGCGCCGACGATCAGTGCGGCGGAGATAATGGCGATGCTGCGCCATCTCAAATGAAGCATTGCGAAGACTGCGAGCATGATGGGCACGGTAACGAGCGCGGTACGCGACACCACCACGAAAACCATGTTGGCCATGAAGCTCAGCGCCAGCGCGATGAGCAGGCCGGCGAGCCAGAAGCGCTTCTCGCGCAGCAACAGCAGCGCGGGATAAGCGAGCGCAACCGCGCACAGGGTAAACTCCTGGCTCTGGTCGATGTAGTTCTTGACGAAGATGCCACGCTCGAGCGGGTCATAGGGCTTCAGCGACAGGCTGGGATAGAAGGCGACCAGCCACGACATCACCGACAGCAGCGCGCAGGACACCAGGAAGGCGACGAAGATCCAGTGTCCGCGCGGCGAGCGCTCGAAATGGTAGAGCAGCACGGGCAGCACGAGCAGCTTGACGGTGGGACTGAGCGCATAGAGGCGCGCGCCCCAGGCCGCGTCCGACCACAGCGTTCCCACCAGCGCGAGCAGGACCAGCGCGATCGGCGCCGCGCAGATCGGGCGCGCCAGCGACTGCAGGAAGGCCTTCCAGTCGAGGAACGGCACCATGCAGACCAGGAACGCGGCGTTGAAGATCGCTGTGAGCGAGGTCGACCACGGCAGCGAGGCCACCGTGAGGATCGCAAACAGATCGACCGTCTCGCCCCAGGCTGCCGGGCTGCGGAAACGCCGCCACAGCATCTGGACGGTCGTCTCCTGCGCAAGTGCCGTCACGTTGTCCCTCCGCGTGCGCGATGAACCAGCGCCGTCGTGCTGAAACCCTTCAGGATGTCCACCAGCACGACCACCCCGCCGGCGGCCTCGACGACCTCGTGGCCGACCACCTGCTCACGGGTGTAGTCGCCGCCCTTCACCAGCACGCTCGGGGTGATGCGCGTGATCAGGTTGATCGGCGTATCCTCCTCGAAGATGACGACGAGATCGACAGCTTCGAGCGCGGCCAGCACCTCGGCGCGCGCCCGCTCGTCCTGGACCGGACGATCCGCGCCTTTCAAGCGCCGCACCGAGGCATCGCTGTTCAGCCCGACGATCAGGCGGTCGCAGGCGGCGCGTGCCGCGGTCAGCACCTTGACGTGGCCGGGATGCAGGATGTCGAAGCAGCCATTGGTGAAGCCGACGCGCAGCCCCTCCTGCCTCCATTCGGCGAGCCGGGCATCGAGCGTATCAGCCGCGCTCACAACCTTCTCCTCGGCCGCGAGCGTGGCATGGGGCAGGATCTTGCGGCGCAGCTCGTCTGCGCTCACCGTGGCGGTGCCCTGCTTGCCGACGGCGACCGCGGCCGCCGCGCTCGCCATCCGCAGCGCCGTGTCCCAGTCCGCGCCCGCCGCGATCGAGACCGCGAGCGCCGCCGCGACGGTGTCGCCGGCGCCGGAGACGTCGCGCACCTTCACGGGGAAAGCGGGCACATGAACGGCTTCGCCATGGCGCGGCACGAGCGTCATGCCGTGCTCGCCCTGGGTCACCAGGATCGCCTCGCAATCGGCGAGCCGCATCACGTCCTCGCTGGCATCGACGATGCTCTGCGGCGTGTCGGCGCGGCTGCGGGTGGCTTCCGAGAATTCCTTGCGATTGGGCGTCAGCAGCGTGGCGCCGCGATAGATCGCCCAGTTCAGGCTCTTGGGATCGACGATCACGCGCTTGCCGGCCTGGCGCGCGGCATCGATGGTGTGGCGGATGACGCGCGCGGTCAGCACGCCCTTGGCGTAGTCGGACAGGAGCACGATGTCGGCGCGCGCGATCTGCGGCAGGATCGCCTCGATCAGCCTGGTTTCGACCTCATCGGAGGCCGCGATCGCCTGCTCCCAATCCGCCCGCAGCATATGCGTGGAGAAGTGCTCGGAAACGAAGCGAACCTTTCGCGTGGTGGGGCGCGACGGATCGCACACCAGCGCGCTCTCGATGCCGGCATGGTCTGCCAGCGCAGCCTTCAGCCGCGCCCCCGCATCGTCGTCGCCGACAAGACCGACGAAGACACAGCGCGCGCCGAGAGAGGCGATATTGCGCGCGACGTTGCCGGCGCCGCCGATATGGATCTCGCTGCGCTGGGCGGCGATGACGGGCGTCGGCGCCTCCGGCGAAATCCTGGACACCTCGCCATATACGAACTCGTCCAGCATGATGTCGCCGATGCAGAGCACCGTGCGACCGGAGATGGCTTGCGCCAGGGCATCGAAATCGAGAATGGGCGTCGGCATGATCTTGTGGCCTTAGCGGAAGCGGTCGGGCCGGTCGAGATAGTCGCCGACATAGGCCTTCACCGCGTCCTCGAGCGTCGTGAAGCCGCCGTTATAGCCGGCACGGTGGAGACGATCGACCTTGCTCTCCGTGAAATATTGATAGCTGCCGCGGATCTGCTCGGGCATGTCGACATAGTCGATGTTTGGCCTGGTGCCGAGCGCGGCATAGGCCGCCAGCATCAGGTCCTTGAAGCTGCGCGCCTTGCCGGTCCCGACATTGAACAGCCCCGACACCGATGGCGTCGCCAGCAGCCACATGATCACGCGCACGACGTCGTCGACATAGATGAAATCGCGGCGCTGGTCGCCGTCGGCAATGCCCTCGCGATGCGACTTGAACAGCTGCACGACACGGCCCGCCTTGACGTCGTCGAAGCGGCGCGCCAGCACGCTCATCATCGAGCCCTTGTGGTATTCGTTCGGCCCGAACACGTTGAAGAATTTCAACCCCGCCCATTGCGGCGGCAGCTTGTCGCCGCGTGCGACGCGCTCGGCAACCGCAATATCAAACAGGTATTTGCTCCAGCCGTAGAGATTCATCGGCCGCAGCTTCTTGAGCGCCGGGAGCGAGGCGTCGTCGTCAAAACCTTGTGCGCCGTCACCATAGGTCGCCGCCGAGGAGGCATAGATCAGCGGCACCGCATTGGCCGTGCACCAGTCGAGCAGACGCATCGAGAAGCGGAAATTGGTCTCGATCACGAGATCGCCGTCGGTGGCGGTGGTCTCGGAAATCGCACCGAGATGGATCACGGCATCGAGCTTGCGGCCGTTCAGCCAGTCGGGCAGCTCGGCCGGGGGCACGATATCCTCAAGCTGCCGCTTGGCGAGGTTGCGCCACTTGCCCTCGCTGCCGAGCAGATCGCAAACCACGACGTCGCTGCGGCCGGCCTCGTTCAGCGCGGCGACGACATTCGATCCGATAAAACCGGCCCCGCCGGTCACCAGCAACATTCCAACTATCCTGCCCGAATTTTGGGGTCCGATACCTGCCGTAGCGCATCATCTGCCAAAGTGTAAGCCTTTGCCAAAGTGCAAGCTGTTGCCAAGTGTAAGCATTTCTGGATCGGCGTTCTCCCCGGCTTTACCTGCCGGCCGGGAGCGGCTAACCGAACCGCCACATCAGAGCAGTTTCGGCCCCATCAACAAATGAACAATGATTCGCAATTTAGTGGGGAAGCAGATCGGAGCGACACACGCCCGATTCTGATCGTCCCCTATATGTGGATCGGCGATTTCGTCCGGAATCACACCGTGGTCCGGGTCCTCAAGCAGCGCTGGCCGAATCGGCCCGTGGACCTGCTGACCACCTCCCTGTGCGCCCCGCTGGTGGATTACATGCCCGGCGTGCGGGAAGGCATCGTCTGGGACCTGCCCCGCGGCCGCCTGGCCGTCGGCCGCCAGCTCGGCCTGGCGAAGCTGCTGCGGGAACGGAACTACGGCACGGCCCTGGTGCTGCCGCGGACCTGGAAGGCGGCCATCGCGCCCGCGCTGGCAGGCATCCCCGAGCGGGTCGGCTTCGTCGGCGAGTTCCGGTTCGGCCTGCTCAACCGCTGGCGCTGGGGCGAGAAGAAGCTGCCCCGCTTCATCGACAAGAACGCCGCGCTGGCCCAGCCTGACGGCGCCCCCCTGCCCCCCGAATGGCCGGTGCCGCAGCTGCGGGTCCCGGCCGAGGACATCACCCGGTGGCGCCAGGCCAACGGCATCAGCGCAGGCGCCGCCGTCGCGCTCGCCCCCGGCTCGGTCGGCGTCTCAAAGCGCTGGACCAGATATCCGGAGGCCGCCCGCCTGCTGGTCGAGCGCGGCCTCGAGGTCTGGGTGGTCGGCGGCCCCGCCGAAAAGGGCCTCGCCCAGGAGATCGTCGCGGCTGGCGGCCCTGGGACCGCCGGCGGCCCTGGGGTCCGCGACCTCACCGGCAACGACTTGCGCAACGGCGTGCTGGCGATGGCGGCAGCCGGCGTCGCGATCTCCAACGATTCAGGCCTGATGCATATCGCCGCCGCGTTGGGCACGCCTACCATGGGCATTTTTGGTCCCACCAGCCCCTATCTCTGGGCGCCGCTGAACGGCCTTGCGGCAACGGTGGTCCAGGACAAGGAAGTGCTGTCCTGCCAGCCCTGCCAAAGCACGATCTGCAAGATGAACGACCACCGCTGCATGCGGAACATCGCAGCGAGCGAGGTGGTGGGAATTGTGCAGCGGGTGCTGAGGGAGGCTGGGAAGCTGATTACGACCTGAGGTCGCCCACTGTGCCGATGATGACATCATGCCAGTGTTTTGCCCGACGCATCAAGAAAAATTCGTAAATTCCGCAGACTCCGCCGTGCGCGCCGCCAAGCCGTTGATTCCTCTGTCTCGGGCTACTGTGCATGGGGTTGTTTTCACGCTTCTTGGCCGCTGGCTCAGAGCAACGACCGATAGATCTCCCCGATCCGCGCCGCTTCGGCATCAAGGCTGAACTTGGCCAGCACCCGCGCCCGCCCCCGCTCGCCCATCGCAGTTGCCGCTGCGACATCGCGCATCAACGGCTCAGCCGCGGCCATCAGCGCATCAGCATCGCCCGTCGGAACCAGCACGCCGCTGACGCCATCCTCGACCACTAGCTCGGCAGCGCCAGCGCGCGCGGCGACCAGCGCGCTGCCTGCTGCCATGGCCTCGATCAGCGTCAGGCCAAAGCCTTCGTTGCGCGAGGTGAAGGCGTAGATCGTCAGCCGCTGATACCAGCGCTGCACCTGTTCGATCGGCAGCTCGCCGGTGATGACGATGCGCGATTGCAGGCCAGATGCTTCGATGCGCTTCTTCAAGTCGTTCGCAAAGGGTATCTGCTCGGCCGTGACTTGCCCGACGATCACGGCGGTGAAGTCCGGATGGCGCGGCAGCAACCGGCACATCGCATCGACGAATACATCGGTTCCCTTCTGGGCGCGCACGCGGCCGAAACAGCCGATGGCGTAGCGACCGGGCAGCGCGGTTTCCGCGAACGCCGCGGCGCGATCGTGCGGCGGCGCGTACACGTCGGTGTCGACGCCGTGCGGGATCACCGTCGCCTTCACCTTCAGGAACGAGGCCGAGATATCTGACGTGGCGATGATCGCGTCCATCTGCCGGATCAGCCAGCGCGTGATCCAGCTGTGATGCCGTTGCGCCGCCGAGGTGAACACCAGCTTGAGCGGCCAGCCGAGCGCGCGCAGCAAGACGCCCGCGATCATCTCGTTGTTGCGCCGCGCATGCCAGATCAGCGGCCTTCTGCGGCGCCAGAGCTTGAGGAGATCGGCGACGTCGAGCCGCGCGATCCCCTCCGGCGCGTCCGAGCCGAACCACGCGGCGCGGTACAGCTTTGCCAGCCGCGGCGCCACCATCCGGTTGGTCGCGGTGACCCCGGAATAGCGCCTGTGCAGATTTGGCACGATCACTTGCAGATCGGCTGGAGAATTCGCCACGTCATGCTCCGTTTGGTGACCCCCTATACGCAACATTAAGCATAGTGACCAGTTCAGGGCCGCCGATACCCCCTCTTCACCACGCGGACGCTAGTTTGGCGCGTTGATCGAAGACGGGTGAGATCATGACTGTGCTAGTCACCGGCGGCGCCGGCTATATCGGAAGTCACACGGTCCTGGCGCTGGCGGAAGCCGGCGAGGACGTCGTCGTGATCGACGATCTCTCGACCGGTTTCTCGGCGTACCTGCCGGAAGGCGTGCCGCTGTTCATCGGCGACGCGGGCGATGAGAATTTGATCGAGGGCGTGATCGCGCAGCACGACATCGAGAGCATCATCCATTTCGCGGGCTCGGTGGTCGTGCCGGATTCGATGCGCGATCCGCTCGGCTACTACCGCAACAATTTCGGCACTGCGCGCAATTTGCTCAACGTCGCCGTCAAGCGCGGCATCAATCGCTTCATCTTCTCCTCGACCGCGGCCGTCTACGGCAATCCGGACCAGGTGCCCGTGCCCGAGCACGCGCCGACGCGGCCGCTGTCGCCCTACGGCTCGTCGAAGCTGATGACCGAGATCATGCTGCACGACGTCGCCGCCGCCTACGGCATGCAATACGTGACCTTGCGCTATTTCAACGTTGCGGGTGCCGATCCGCAGGCCCGCATCGGGCTTGCGACCGTCGGCGCCACGCATCTGCTCAAGATCGCCGTGGAAGCCGCGACCGGCCAGCGCGCCAAGATCGACGTGTTCGGCACCGACTACCCGACCCCGGACGGCAGCTGTATTCGCGACTTCATCCACGTCACGGACCTGTCGCAGGCGCATCGCTCGGCGCTGGCCTATTTGCGCAATGGCGGTGCCTCGACGACGCTGAATTGCGGCTATGGCCGCGGCTACTCGGTGCTGGAAACCATCGACGCGGTGCGGCGGGTGTCAGGCCGCAGCTTCGCCGTTCAGTACGCGCCGCGCCGGCCCGGCGACATCATGACCATGGTCGCCGACACCAGCCGGATCCGCGGCCTGCTCGACTGGCGGCCGCAATATGAGGACCTCGAGACCATCGCGGCACATGCGCTCGCCTGGGAGGAGAAGCTGTTCCGCGAGCGCCACGGCGAGCTCCGCCACGCCGCCTCGGCCTAGATTCCATCGGAGCGCAAGCCCTTAATTGGGCTTGAAAAACCCCGCCTGAGCGGGCACAGAGGCCCATCGATCCCTGACGCGCGGGCAGGCTTTGTCCTGCGCCGTCAATGGACACCGGATGGCCCAGTTTCCAAAGAAAATCACCGACGATCCCTATGCGGCGATGGCCCTCATTCGCCGCCTGGTCACGGAACAGGGGGTCATCTACTGGCGGCGTTACCTCGTCGCCTTTGCGCTGATGGCGCTCGCCGCAGGCTCAACCGCCTGCGCGACCTACGTGCTCGGCCAGGTCATCAACCAGGCCTATGTCGACAAGAACATCCCAGGCATCGCGATGTTCTCAGGACTGACGGTGGTCCTGCTCTTCATCAAGGGCGTGGCGACCTACGGCCACATGGTGATCCTGACCAAGATCAGCAACGCGATCCTCGCCACCAACCAGCGCCAGCTGTTCGCCAAGCTGATGCGCGAGAGCGTCGGCTTCTTCTCCGAGCGGCATTCGTCGGAGTTCCTGGCGCGGCTGACCGCCGGCGCCAAGTCGATCACCGACGTGCTCAACATGCTGGTCAACGCCATCGGGCGCGACTTGCTGATGCTGCTCGCCATGATCGGCGTGATGGTGTGGCAGGATCCGCTGATGTCGTTCATCGGCCTCGTCGCGGTACCGCCGGCGATGCTGGTGCTGCGCAAGCTGGTCAAGCGCATCAAGGGTCTCGCCTACAACCAGTTCACCGGCACGGCCGACATCATGGAGACGATGCAGGAATCGCTGCAGGGCATCCGCACCGTCAAGGCCTTCACGCTCGAAGATACCATGCAGAGGCGCATCGACGAGAACATCGCGATCGTCGAGCGCAACGCCAACAAGATGGCCCGCGTCGCCAACCGCTCCAATCCGCTGATGGAAATGCTCGGCGGCTTTGCGGTCGCCGGCTGCCTGATGTATGGCGGCTATGCCGTGGTTGCGCTCAACGCCACGCCCGGCGCGTTCTTCTCCTTCATGACCGCGTTCCTGATGGCGACCGAGCCCGCCAAGCGGCTGGCGCGGCTCAACATCGATCTGAACAGCCAGCTCGTCGGCGCGCGCATGCTGATCGAGGTCGTCGACAGCCCCGCCAGCGAGCGTTCCGACGACGACAAGCCGGCGCTGAAGCTGACCGATGCGCGGATCGAACTACGCGATGTCAGCTTCTGCTACCGCTCGGGCGAGACCGTGCTCAACCGCATGAGCTTCGTTGCCGAACCGGGCAAGGTCACCGCGCTGGTCGGCCCGTCGGGCGGAGGCAAGTCGACCGTGCTGGCGCTGCTCCTGCGCTTCTACGAGGTGACACAAGGCGACATCGTGATCGACGGTCAGTCGATCGGCGCAGTCTCGCGCAAATCGCTGCGCGCACAGACCGCCTATGTCGGCCAGGACGTCTATCTGTTCCGCGACACCATCCGCAACAACATCGCCTTCGGCAAGCCCGGCGCGAGCGAGGACGAGATCATCGAGGCGGCGAAAGCGGCCTGCGCGCATGATTTCATCATTGGCTTCCCGCTCGGCTATGACACGCCGGTCGGCGAGCACGGCACGCAACTTTCCGGCGGCCAGCGCCAGCGCATCGCGGTGGCCCGCGCGCTGATCAAGAACGCGCCGATCATCCTGCTCGACGAAGCCACCGCCGCGCTGGATTCCGAATCCGAGCGGCAGGTGCAGGAGGCGATCGAGCATCTCTGCCAGAACCGCACCACCATCGTGATCGCGCACCGGCTCCACACCATCATGCACGCAGACAGCATCCTGGTGGTCGAGGGCGGCGAGATCGTCGAGCAGGGCCGGCATGACGAGCTGCTGCGCCGCTCGGGCCGCTACGCCTCCTTCTTCCGCCTGCAACACCACGATGCCGGCGCTCTGGCGCCGATCAGCGCAACCGCATAGAGTTCCTCACTCAACCCAAGAGCAGCGAGACCGCTTCATGAACGCCGCCTCCTACGTCATCCCGCTTCCGCCCCAGGCTTCGCTCCCCGTTGTCGGCGAGGCCGGCCGTTATCCGGTGCGCCGCATCTGGTGCGTCGGCCGCAACTATCTCGAGCACATCCGCGAGATGGGCAATGACGAGCGCGCGCCGCCGTTCTTCTTCGCCAAGCACGCCGACATGCTGGTGCCCGACGGCGCCACGATCCCCTACCCGCCGCTGACCAAGGATCTGCATCACGAGGTCGAGCTGATCGTCGCGATGAAGAGCGGCGGGCTCAATATCCCCGCCGACAAGGCGCTGGATCACGTCTACGGCTATGCCGTCGGCATCGACCTCACCCGCCGCGACCTTCAGATTGCCTCGCGCAAGAAGGAGCGTCCGTGGGAGATCGGCAAGTCGTTCGACGGGTCCGCGCCCTGTTCGGCGGTGCAGCCCGCCTCGAAGATTGGCCATCCCGCCAAGGGAAAGATCTGGCTCACGGTCAACGGCAAGGAAGCCCAAAAGGGCGACCTCACCGAGCTGATCTGGAACGTGCCCGAGATCATCTGGCAGCTCTCGCAGCAGGTGAAGCTCGCCGCCGGCGACATCATCATGACGGGCACGCCGGCCGGCGTGTCGCAGCTCCAACCCGGCGACAAGCTCGAATGCGGCGTCGACGGCGTCGGCACGCTGAAGGTGAGCATCGGCCAGCCGGAGTAGGCTGACCTTGCTATCGCGGAAGATGCAAAGCCCCGGATGTCGCGTCCGGGGCTTTTTGCGGCCTCAAGTCCGCCGCTCGTGCGCACCCGCCGCGTTGATATCCTTCCCGGTGTAGTCGGTCATCATGGCGGTCGCGACCAGCGTCATGATCGCGCAGATCGCGATGTAGACCGCGATCGCAGTCGCCGAGTGGAACGTGCCGAACAGCCAGGTGGCGATCAGCGGCGCGGGGCCGCCGGCGATCACGGATGCGAGCTGATAACCGAGCGAGGAGCCGCTGTAGCGCAGGCGTCCGGTAAAGCTCTCGGCGATCAAGGCGGCTTGCGGCCCATACTGCATGTCGTGCGGAATCAGCGACAGGATGATCGCCAGGAAGATGACGGTCAGCGATCCCGTGTTGAGCATCGCGAAATAGATGAAGCCGAAGATGCCGGTCGCCGCAGCGCCGATCATGTACATGTTCTTGCGGCCGATCTGATCGGAGACATGCCCGCACAGCGGGATCGAGACGAACGACAGCACCGAGGCCGAGAGTACCGCGGTCAGCAGGAAGTCGCGCGAAACGTGCAGGGTGCCGATGCCGTAGGAGAAGATGAAGGCGGTGAAGATGTAGAACGGCGCCTGCTCCGACATGCGCGCGAATGCAGACAGCAAGATCTCCTTCGGATATTCCCGGATCACGGTCAGCATCGGCGTGCGATCGACCTGACGTTCGGCCACGAGCTTCGAGAACACCGGCGTTTCGAGGATGCCGAGACGAATATAGAGGCCGACGCCGACCAGGATGATGCTGAGCGCGAACGGAATGCGCCAGCCCCAGGCCAGGAACTGTTCGCCCGCCATCTGGCTGAAGGCCAGCACCGCGAGATTGGCGAGAAAGAGGCCGCAAGGAACGCCGAATTGCGGCCATGACGCGACCAATCCGCGAGATTGGTCGTTGCGGGCCCATTCCATCGACATCAGCACCGAGCCACCCCACTCGCCGCCGACGCCGACGCCCTGGATGAATCTCAGCACGGTAAGGATCACGGCACCCCAGATGCCGATGCTGGCATAGGTCGGCACGACGGCCACTGCGGCGGTCGCCAGCCCCATCAGGAGCAGCGTCGCGATCAGCGTGGATTTGCGTCCGATGCGGTCGCCATAGTGGCCGAAGATAGCCGCACCGATCGGACGTGCGATGAAGCCGACCGCGTAGATCGCAAACGCCTCCAGCGTCCCGACCCAGGGGTCCGAGTGCGGAAAGAACAGCTTTGCGAAAACCAGACCGGTGACGGTGCTGTAGAGGAAGAAATCGTACCATTCGATCGCAGTGCCGACCGTCGAGGCGATCACGGCCCGACGAAGCTGGCGCTGATGCTCGGATGCGGTGAGTTGGCTGGCGTCAAGGCCGAGTGTTGCCATGGGAATGTCTCCTCCGATGGCCCCCGCTGCACGTTTCGCTGGTTATTCGTTGAGGAACAAACGAAGTTGGGTTCCAAGGGTTCCGGCGGGCCAGAAACGAGCGCATAGAACTTTCGTCGGCCGCCCAAGCCGGCGGGTCGACTGCAGCCGGCGTCCCAGGGCTATCGCTGCACAAAGACCCGTCACGATGCCTGAAGGCTTTACCCTACCAGGCCTTCACCGGCCGATCGGCATGGCTTGCCTGCGGCACACCGCGATTGAGCGACATGTGCGAATGCACGCACAGCCAGCCATTGCCATTCCTCGAAAAGATCATGGTCGCGCGGCCCGGTCGCGGAAACGCGCTGCCGTCGAGATGATAGCCCGTGCTCGTCCACGGCGCGATCACCGTCGCCATCGTGCCATCGGCAGAGGCCAGAACCGAGATCTGGTCGAGCACGAAGCGGAAGTCCGTCGTCTTCGGCCAGACGTTGTCCCATTGTGTGGTCACCCATTGGTCGAGCCCGGGGATGACATCGTTATGCGTGCCGAAGGCCAGCACATCAGGATGGAAGAGCGGCCGCGCAGACGCGTAGTCGACCTCGCGGACATAGCCTGAGAAGGTGTCCAGCCACGCGCGGAAGAATCGCACGGTCCCGGTGTTTGCAAGTGGCAATTGGGTCATTGCCTGCTCCATGTCTGGCCGCTAAATCGCTGCAACCTTGTTGCCATGGACCGATGCGTGCAACAAGGTTTGTAGAGCTCTGCCAGTCCGCCGCAGAGATCGCAGTTAAACGAGAGGATGTCTCGTGCCGGGCCGGATATCCGCGGCGCTGCGCGGCCAGCATGTCGGGACGATCATCAACATAAGCGCCAAGCTGCCGTGACGGCTCGGCACATCCACAAACAAAAAGCCCCGGAGCACTCCGGGGCTTTTCATTTTCAACTTGGCGGTACGATCACTTCAACGCCGAGAACACGATGAGGCCGAGGATCAACGCCGTCAGCGAGTATTTCAGCGTGTAGTAGACGTCGCGGTTCCACTCCTTGACCTTGCGGCTGCCGAGATGGATCTCGTAGAGCTTGCCGAACACCTTGTTGAGCACGCCGACATGCTCGCCATCAACATTCTGGGTCGCCGACGCCTTGACGATGTGATGGCTGACCCAGCGGTTGATCGCGGTCACGAAGCCGTACTTCATCGGGCGTTCGACGTCGCAGAACAGGATGATGCGGTTGACGTCGGTCGCATTCTCCGCGCTGTGGATGAAGGTTTCGTCGAACATGAAGGCCTCGCCGTCGCGCCAGACGCATTCGACGCCGTCGACCAGGATGCGGCACTTGTTCGAGTTCGGCGTGACGAGACCGAGGTGGTAGCGCAGCGAGCCCGCGAACGGATCACGATGCGCCCCAAGCTTGCCGCCGGGCGGCAGCATCGCGAACATCGCACCGTGCACGCTCGGGATAGACTTGAGCAGCTCCACCGTCTTCGGGCACAGCGTGTTCGCCGACGGCAGGAAGTCGTCGTACCATTTCAGGTAAAACCGCTTCCAGCCGCTCTTGAAAAACGAATAGAAGCCCCAATCGTTGTTCTTCGCTGCTGCGCGGATGAAACCTTCGTCGAACAGACGAACCGCCTCGTCGCGGATGGTCTCCCAGTTCTCGCTGAGGGGCTTCAGCTCCGGAAACTGCTCGACCGAGATCACCGGCTTGTTCGGCACCGCCGAGCCCGCATACATCAGCACGTTGTAGGGCGCGAGATAGGTCGAGTGATCGCCGAGCTGGCGCGCGAAGCGCAGCCGCTGCTTGCCCCGGAAATGAACGTAGATGGTCGATGCCGCAAGCACATACAGAATGACGAGTTGCGGCGCAAAAAGCTGTTTCAGCATTTCCCCAATCCCAAGTGACCCAGCCGGGTGTCGTGTAACCCGCGGCGCCCCCAGCGGCAAGATATTCACCGGGGGTTGCGGTCACGCTCGAGAGGGCTTCGGGATGGAACCGGCGCGAAAACGGGCCGAAACGAGCCGAATCACGCCCGCGACAGCGCCTGGAGACCTTTGAAGGTCAGGCGCTTGGGATCCGTGACGCCAGCGAGATAGAGCCGGCGGATAAAGGCTATGACGGCGTCGCGATCGCAATCGGTCAGCGCGACGACGGCGTCGACCGCGATCTTCTGGGCTTCCATTGGGCTCACCTCGGCCTTGCGAGTAACCCCGGCCGAGACAGGCTAGGATTCATCCGTTAAATCGGCGTTAACCGTTCGGGAACCATGGCCGATCCAGCGCTGCGGCTATATACACGACCAACGCATTGGCAGTCGCGGTGTCGCCGCGATGTCTAGCGCGTCTTGAGGCTCTTTTTGAGCTGCGCAAAATGCTTCTTCAGCCGCGGCACGGCAAAGTCGGTGAAGGCGCGCACCTTGGGCACCGAGAGCCGGCCCTGCGGAGCAATCAGATGCGCCGGCATCTCCGGATCCTCATCGCTGGCCAGCACAATTTCGAGCTCGCCGCGCGCGACCTGCTCGGCCACCTGATACGAATACATCCGCGCGACGCCGCGCCCCGCAACGGCGGAGGCCACCGCCGCATAGGTGCTGTTGACCGTGAAGCGCGGCGTGAACTGGACCGTTCGCGGCACCGATGAACCTGTCTGCGGCGCAAAGGTCCAGGAATTCGGAAGGTGGGCCAGCGCCACGATCTGATGTTTGGCGAGATCGCCGGGCTCGATGATGCGCGGATGCTGCTTCAGATAACGCGGCGCGGCCACCACGACTCGGCTGATCTCGCCGACCCGCATCGCTACCATCGCCGAATCCGCCAAGGGCCCGATGCGAAGCGCGATATCGACGCCCTCCTCGATCAGATTGACCGCACGATCGAACAGCAAAAGCTTTGCCGACACCGTCGGATAGGCATCGAGAAACCCGTCGAGGATCGGCCGCAGCACCATCTCGCCCGACACGACGGGGGCCGTGATCGTGAGCAAGCCGCGTGGCGCAGTGCGCGGCCCTGCTGCGATGTCGTCGGCCTCCTCCAACTCCGTCAGCACGCGGCGGCAGACTGCGACGTAACGGTCGCCCTCCTCGCTCAGCTTGATTGAACGCGTCGTCCGATGCAGGAGTTCGGCGCCGACCCGCTCTTCGAGAAAGGCGATCGCGCGGCTGACCGCCGCGGGCGAACGGCCCAGCTTGCGACCTGCGGCGGCGAGGCTGCCTTCGTCCACCGCAAGGACGAACACCTTCATCGCATCCAGACGATCCATGCCTTCCCGTCATCCCCAAGATTCCACCGGCAAACTAGGCGCTTGCTTCAACCACGGCAACCGCCACCAGGCACCGATCCGGCATTCATACGCGCCGCGAAAGAGTGTCTGCCGGATGGCGCGTATTCGCAGCCGGCCCGACGCGGCGTACGTCAGCGGGCAAGCCAGTCAGCGCTGGCGCGGATCAACAACAGGAGCCCGTCATGGGTATCGAGCAGAAGGTTGCCATCATCACCGGTGCGTCACAGGGCATCGGCGCTGCCCTGGTCCAGGGTTTTCGCGATCGCAACTATCGCGTGGTTGCCACAGCGAGGTCGATCAAGCCGTCAGGCGACGATGATGTTCTCGCCGTTGCCGGCGACATCGCTGACCGCAGGACCGCCGAGCGAGTCGTTGCGCAGGCCGTCGCGCGCTTCGGCCGCGTCGACACGCTGGTCAACAATGCCGGCATCTTCGTCGCAAAGCCGTTCACGCAATATACCGCCGAGGACTACGCGGCCGTGATGGGCACCAACGTCGCTGGCTTCTTCAACATCACACAACTTGCCATCGTTGAGATGGAGAAGCAGGGCTCTGGGCACGTCGTCCAGATCACCACCACGCTGGTCGACCAGGCCAATTCGAACGTGCCCTCGGTTCTGGCCTCGCTCAGCAAGGGCGGTCTCAACGCCGCCACCAAGTCGCTCGCAATCGAATACGCCAGGCGAGGAATCCGCGTGAACGCGGTTGCGCCGGGGATCATCAAGTCGCCGATGCATCCGGTTTCGACGCACGCCCAGTACGGCGCGATGCACCCGGTCGGGCGCATGGGCGAGATGTCCGACATCGTCGATGCCGCGCTCTATCTGGAGGGTGCGTCCTTCGTCACCGGCGAGATTCTGCATGTCGATGGCGGCCAGAGCGCCGGCCACTGAACGCATCCGCGCGCCCTGCGCGCACGAGGATAACATGACCGAACTCAATGCAAATACCAAGAACCACGCGCGGCCGCAGCAGCGGCCGGGCACGGCGTCAGAGGCAACTTGGCGATATGCCGTCGCCGGCCTCGCCGCATCGCTGGTCGGGCTCGGCCTCGCCCGCTTTTCCTACACACCGCTGATTCCGGCGTTGATCGCGGCAAAGTGGTTCAGTGCCTCCGACGTCGTCTATCTCGGTGCCGCGAACCTTGCCGGTTATCTCGCCGGCGCGCTTACGGCGCGAGCAGTCGCGGCGCGCATCGGGGCGGTCCCGGCACTGCGGTTAATGATGCTGCTCGCCACCCTCTCCTTCTTTGCCAGCTCAGCGCCCGTGTCCTTCATCTGGTTCTTCGCCTGGCGCTTGCTCTCTGGCCTCACCGGCGGCATCATCATGGTGCTGGCGGCATCCGTCATCCTTCCGTACACCTCGCCGGCGCGCCGCGGCATCATCGGCGGCGTAATCTTTGCGGGCGTCGGCCTCGGCGTTGCCGCATCGGGCACGCTGGTCCCGTTGTTGTTGCAACAAGGCTTGCAGCAGAGCTGGTGTGGCCTTGGCGTGCTCTCGGCCATGCTGACGCTCGCGAGTTGGTGGAACTGGCCTGCAGAAGCCAGGACGGACTCTGCGCCCGCGCATCATGCAAAGCAGCCTCACACGTCGACGGCCACCCGTGCGCTGCTGGTCCAATACGGCCTCAACGCGGTCGCGCTGGTGCCGCACATGGTGTTCGTGGTCGATTTCGTGGCACGCGGCCTCGGCCGGGGCATTGCTGCCGGATCGCGCTATTGGGTGCTATACGGCCTCGGCGCGATCGTTGGACCGCTCGTCACCGGCCATCTCGGCGACCGCTCGGGATTCGGCCCAGCCCTGCGCGCAGCCTTCCTGATCGAGGCAGCCGCCGTAATGCTCCCGACCGTCAGCACTGCGCCGGTGTCGCTGATCGTGTCGAGCGTGGTGATCGGCGGCTTCACGCCCGGCATCGTGCCGCTGGTGCTCGGACGCATCCACGAGCTTGTCCCGCACTCCAGCGAGCAGCAGCGCGCGACATGGAGCCACGCCACTACGAGTTTTGCCCTATTCCAGGCAGCCGCCGCCTACGGCTTCTCCTGGATCTACGCGAACACCGGCGGCGACTATCCGCTCCTGTTCACTCTTGGCGGCGGCGCTGTGCTGCTTGCACTCGCGATCGATCTGGGCCTCCCCCTGATTGTCCCGCGCAGATCCTGAGCGCATGACGACAGGCGAGCGGCGCTACCTGGCGCCGGGCTTTATCATGTTTTGAGCAAGCGATCTCAGCAACTCGGTTTGCTTCGTGACCAACTCACATTGCTTCCGCGCATGCGTGCTCGAGAGCTCAACCAATTCCGCCAGCGTTCTCGCACGGCCCAACTCCCGCGCATACTCCAAGGTCGCGCCCGCATTCACTTTCATGAGTTCGAGCACGACGGCGCGACACTCGGCTGCCGTTCCAATCGCCTCGATGAGATGGCTTTCCGCGGCAACGTCTCCATCGGCCTCAGACGTTCCACCGGCAAGCCGTGACTTGGCGAGGTCCTTGGCATAATCCAGCGCAGTGTGAGCACCAGTCTTCATGCCGTCCAAGGCACGGGCCTGACAATCCTTGGCCATGTCCACGATGAGATCAATGGTGGTGCTGCTCGGAGGTTCATGTCTTGCATCAGGCCGTGCAACGACCACGCTGGCCGCTTCTTGTACCGGAACAGTCATCGGAGCAGGCGCTGCTTGCGCGATCTGCGGCGCATCCTGAAGCAAGGCGGTGACCGGGTCCGACGACTCGGCCAAGGCCTTGTCGACGGCACGGCTCACTTCCGCCGCCAGCTCCACCAGCGAGCGACGCCCGGCGCGTGCAACGTCAGCAGGCGGTCTTGAGCGCGGCTTGCCCATGATCATTCGACTCCACGATAAGGCGCTCCGAAATCCAACCCCACAGGGCCGCAATTTCCTCTGCGGCTTTTCCCTCCGGTGCGAACTCGGTCACGCCCAGCCCTGCCCCGAGCGCGTCCTGGTGATCGTTACGCTGCCCAATGAAGGGGAGCGCAAGCAAGCCGAGCGAGTTGAGCGACGTGGCAGCCTCGCTCAGCCGGCCCCCTCGCGTGGGTGTCTGATTGAGGATGAAGGCAAACCGGCGATTGAGCCTGCGAATAGCGATCAGCGTCGGTATTGCGGCTTCGATATCGGCCGGACTCGGACGAGCCGGGATGAGACAAAGATCTGCACTGGCAATGGCGCGCATCGCCAAGGCATTGTTCGTGGCGGCTGTGTCGATAATTGCAAGCCAGACCCCTTGGGCCTTGAGGCGGGCTATCACCGGCTCGATTTCGGCGGGATCGGCAACGCAGTCGACGCAAGGATAGGCGCCAGCTCGCCGCTCCTTCCAGTTCGAAATCGTGCCTTGCGCGTCCGCTTCAATAAGACCGACGCGCTCTCCGCGCTGCATCGCTGCCACCGCAAGTCCAACGGACAGCGTACTCTTGCCGCTTCCGCCTTTTTGCGTGACCAGAGCAAGGACGTGCATGTTCCGCGCTCTCCTCAAGATGGCAACGACGCGGAACTCAGGCGTTGTCGGAAATAGCATCTTGCAGCGCAAAAATACTACCGCAAGTCGCGATTCGTCTCAAGCAAACGCGAGACTACTCCGGTATCATACGTGGCAAGGTCAGGAATATTGCATCACGCCGTCATCGATCCGGCCGAAGCGCAAGGAGACGATGTCGAGCGCATAGTTCTGGTACAGCCGCCACGGCCGCTTCGAGCCCTGCTTCGGCATCATGGCGACCGAGCGCTGCACATAGCCCGAGGTGAAATTGAGCGACGGCTGCGCGGTGATCTCAGGGTCGTCATTGTGCGGCATGGCCTGGCGGAAATTGTGCCGGTCCATGTAGTTGATGAGCCGGCAGACGTATTCGCAGGTGAGGTCGCATTTCAGCGTCCACGACGCATTGGTGTAGCCGAAGGCCGAAGCCATGTTCGGCACGTCGGCATACATCATGCCCTTGTAGGTGAGCGTCTTGGCGAAATCGACAATACGGCCGTCGACGCTGACCTCGAGGCCGCCGACGACCTGGAGCACCAGGCCCGTCGCTGTGACGATGATGTCGGCGGGAAGCTCGCTGCCATCCTTGAGGCGGATGCCGTCTTTCGTAAAGGTGTCGATCTCGTTGGTGACCACGGCGGCGCGCTTTTCGCGGATCGCCTTGAAGAGATCGCCGTCCGGGACGAGGCAGAGCCGCTGGTCCCAGGGATTGTAACGCGGCGTGAAATGGGTCGCGATGTCGTAGTCCGGCCCGAGCGCGGCTCTCACGCCGGTCAGGATCAGGTTCTTCACCTTCGCCGGCTTGCGCCGGCTGAGCTGGAAGAAGAACATCCCCCACATCACGTTGCGCCAGCGGATCAAATGATAGGCCAGCCGCGCCGGCAAATTGCGGCGCAGTTTATTGGCGACGGGATCCTGCGCCGGCCGCGACACCACATAGGTCGGCGATCGCTGCAGCATGGTGACCTGCGCCGCCGTCTTGGCGAGCTCCGGCACCAGCGTCACCGCGGTCGCGCCCGAGCCGATCACGACGACGCGTTTGCCCGCGTAGTCGATATCCTCGGTCCATTTCTGCGGATGCACGATGCGGCCGACGAAGTCAGCTGCGCCCGCGAATTCCGGCGTGTAGCCCGCTTCGTATTTGTAGTAGCCCGCACACATGAACAGGAAATTGCAGGTGAAGCGCACAAGCTCCGTGGCGCCCTCGCCCGCTGTGCGCTCGGCCTCGATGGTCCACCGCGCATCACCCGTCGACCACGCCGCGCGCTTGACGCGATGGCGGTAACGGATGTGCTTGTCGATGCCGTTCTCGGCCGCGGTCTCGCGCACATAGTTCAGGATCTGCGGCCCGTCGGCGATCGCCTTCGGGTCGGTCCACGGCTTGAAGGAATAGCCGAGCGTGAACATGTCGCTGTCCGAGCGGATGCCGGGATAGCGAAACAGATCCCAGGTGCCGCCGATGCAGTCGCGCCCCTCCAGGATGACGTAGCTCTTGCCCGGGCACTTGGTCTGGAGACGATAGCCCGCGCCGATGCCGGATAGCCCGGCGCCGACGATCAGCACGTCGAAATGTTCTTTGGCTTCTGCCATGGCGCTTCTCCCTCCGCGCAGGATGGGCGGCAGCGCGCCAAATTGCAACCATCAAGGGGTGGCGGCGGCGGCGACACAAGCGGTGTCGAAATACTCGTAGAACTCGATCGCCTTGCCGTCCTTGAAGCGCCAGAAGTCAACCTTGGGCGTTTCCGCGACCTTTCCGGTTCGCTTATTGGTCCAAGCACATATGCCGCGCGCGAACACAGCATCGCCTTGCGCGACATATTCGTTGATCGTGTAGTATTGCATAGCCCAGTCAGCCAGCAGACCATCGAAATAGCCGCGAAGTCTGGTGCGGTCGTCGTACTGAGTGGCAAACGCCAATGGCTCAGCGCCGCGCGGTGCCGATCCAAAGCTGATCTGCGGCCCGATGACACTGTCGAACCAATGGTCGACGCTTTGACCCTTGCTGTCATTCCACAGGCGATAGGCTTCCGTGAGCAACCGAACGTTGGCTTCGCTGGACATCGCGTTCCCTCCAAATGCAATGAATGAAATGTGGCCGCTCGCTTCAAGAGTGGCGGGCTCTTCTTGGCTCTACCTGTGAGCGTATCAGACGGCGGGACAACAAAAAAGCCCCGGATCGCTCCGGGGCCTTGTGTCGCAAGTGAACGCGATCTCAGTAGCGATAGTGGTCCGACTTGTAGGGGCCTTCCTGCTTGACGCCGATATAGTCGGCCTGGTCCTTGCGCAGCTCGGTGAGCTTGACGCCGATCTTGGCGAGGTGGAGGCGCGCGACCTTCTCGTCGAGCGACTTCGGCAGCACGTAGACTTCCTTCTTGTACTTGCCGTCCTTGTTGTTGGCGAACAGCTCGATCTGCGCCAGCGTCTGGTTGGTGAAGGACGCCGACATCACGAAGGACGGGTGGCCCATCGCGTTGCCGAGGTTCACGAGGCGACCTTCCGAGAGCAGGATGATGCGGTGCTTGTCGGGGAATTCGATCTCGTCGACCTGCGGCTTGATGTTGGTCCACTTCAAATTGCGCAGACCCGCGATCTGGATCTCGTTGTCGAAGTGGCCGATGTTGCAGACGATGGCGCGATCCTTCATCGCGCGCATGTGGTCGATGGTGATGATGTCCTTGTTGCCGGTGGCGGTGACGAAGATGTCGGCGCGGGGCGCGGCGTCTTCCATGGTCACGACTTCGTAGCCTTCCATCGCGGCCTGCAGCGCGCAGATCGGATCGACCTCCGACACCATCACGCGGCAGCCGGCCTGGCGCAGCGAGGCCGCCGAGCCCTTGCCGACGTCGCCGAAGCCCGCGACCATCGCGACCTTGCCCGACATCATCACGTCGGTGCCGCGGCGGATGCCGTCGACCAGCGATTCACGGCAGCCATAGAGGTTGTCGAACTTCGACTTGGTGACGCTGTCGTTGACGTTGATGGCGGGCCACAGCAGCGTGCCGGCCTTCTGCATGTCGTAGAGACGGTGCACGCCCGTAGTGGTCTCTTCGGAAACGCCCTTGATGCTCTCGGCGATCGCGGCGAAATAGCCCTTCGGCTTCTCCTTGAGCTGCTTCTTCAGGAGCGCGAAGAAGACTTCCTCTTCTTCCGAGCCCGGCTTGTCCAGGAACGCGGTGTCGCCTTTCTCGGCGCGCAGGCCGAGATGGACGTACATGGTGGCGTCGCCGCCATCATCGAGGATCATGTTCGGGTGACCGCCGCCGTGCCAGTCGAACAGCTTTGCGGTGTAGTCCCAGTAATCCTTGAGCGTCTCGCCCTTGACGGCGAACACGGGAATGCCGGCGGCCGCAATCGCCGCGGCGGCGTGGTCCTGCGTCGAATAGATGTTGCAGGAGACCCAGCGGATGTCGGCGCCGAGCGCTGCCAGCGTCTCGATCAGCACGCCGGTCTGGATCGTCATGTGCAGGGAGCCTGCGATACGCGCGCCCTTCAGCGGCTGCTTCGGGCCGAACTCTTCGCGGGTGGCCATCAGGCCGGGCATCTCGGTCTCGGCCAGCGAGAGTTCCTTGCGGCCGAAATCGGCGAGCGAAATGTCCTTGACGATGTAATCGGTGAAGCCGGGCTTCGCGTTCATTGCGAGTGTCCTGTTGTTGAACGGGCGGTCCGGGACACCTCGAAGAGGCGCCCCGGACTAGCGACGTGAGGATTTAAGGATCCGGGTTCGCGCACGAACCCGGAATGTCACACAAGAATCAGAGCGCGCGCTTGAGCTGCTCGACGAGATCGGTCTTCTCCCAGGAGAAGCCGCCCTCGTTGTCGGGCGTGCGGCCGAAATGGCCGTAGGCCGAGGTGCGCGCGTAGATCGGGCGATTGAGGTCGAGATGGGTGCGGATGCCGCGCGGAGTAAGGTCCATCGCCTTGCCCGCAGCCTGCTCGAGCTGCTCCTCCGGCACCTTACCGGTGCCATGGGTATCGATGTAGATCGAAAGCGGACGCGCCACGCCGATGGCGTAGGCAAGCTGTAGCGTGCAGCGGTCGGCAAGGCCGGCCGCGACGATGTTCTTGGCGACGTAACGCGCAGCGTAAGCGGCCGAGCGGTCGACCTTGGTCGGATCCTTGCCGGAGAACGCGCCGCCGCCATGCGGGGCCGCACCGCCGTAAGTGTCGACGATGATCTTGCGGCCGGTCAGGCCGGAGTCGCCATCGGGGCCGCCGATGAAGAACTTGCCGGTCGGGTTGATGTGCCAGATCGTCTTCGGCGTGATCCAGTCCTTCGGCAGCGCCTCGCGCACATAGGGCTCGACGATGTCGCGGATCTGCTTGGACGAAATGTCCTCGATCAGATGCTGGTGCGACACCACGATCTCGCGCACGCCGACGGGCTTACCGTTCTCATACTGCACCGTGACCTGGCTCTTGGAATCAGGGCCGAGCACCTTCTCCTTGCCGGAGTGACGGGCCTCGGAGATGAGGCGCAGGATCTTGTGGGCATAGAAGATCGGCGCCGGCATCAGGTCGGGCGTCTCGTTGGTGGCGTAGCCGAACATGATGCCCTGGTCGCCAGCACCCTCTTCCTTGACCTCGCCCGGCTGCAGCGCATCGACGCCCTGGGCGATGTCGGCCGACTGCGGATGCAGCAGGATCTCGATGTCGCAGGTCTTCCAGTGGAAGCCTTCCTGCTCGTAGCCGATGTCCTTGATCGCGCCGCGCACGACGCTCTCGATCTGCTCGTTGGTCACCGACTTCGGACCGCGCGTCTCACCGGCGATCACCACCTTGTTGGTGGTCGCCAGCGTCTCGCAGGCGGCGCGAATAGCCCAGGGGTCGATGCCGGCTTTCGGCCCTTCGCGATAGAACAGGTCGACGATTTCGTCGGAGATCCGGTCGCAGACCTTGTCCGGATGGCCTTCGGACACGGACTCGCTGGTGAAGAGATAGGACGCGCGCATCAGTAACCCCTTGTTCCGCCACATCAGGCGGACGTTTGCGATGTTTACCTTTGGATTATGTCAATCACGCCGGCGCGAGATGACGTAGGATTCGTCGAGAAACCAGAGCCCGTTGTACTTTCGCAGCACATCCCTGGCGGCATCCAGAGTGCGGCCGTTTTGAGTCATATCTGTCAACCGGTCGTCCTCAATCTGAGCGACATACACCGCCGCATTCCAGGCTGCAAAGGCTGTCGAGGTTCCGATGGTACCCGTTACCTCGTTGGGCAGCGCTTCCATATCATACCTGAAGATCGAACGGTTATCCGCATAAGCATTAAAATTGAGGTCCCGGCCCAACGACCCAAGCTCGTACTTAACGGCGCGCAATAGCTCATGACGGCTCACCGAGAAAGGGTTTTCTCCGGGCCAGATCGCCTGGATCATTTCCATGCCGGGATCGTGACCATGGGAGTGGATTCCAATCAGCCGTCCGCCCGGCCGCAACGCCCGCGCCAGCGGTGCAATGATCCGCTTGGCCCGGAAATTGACCGAGGACAGGGCCCGGTAGGGCTGGGATGCAATGACGAGGTCGAAATTGGCCTCGGTCTGGCCCGGCCGCGGAATGGTCGAATCGAGCAGGAATCTGTGATCCTCACGGTAGAGCACGAGGACGACCGGCCGCTCGTAGAGCGGCATGGCCGTGCGCGGGCTGATCGCGGCGCGCCAGTTCTGCTCCAGAAACGGCCGCAGCTCGGCGATCTGCTGCTCGAATTCGCCTGACGAAGCGCCCCGCAGCGGGACTTCGTGCCAGACGGTGGCCGCGGCTGCCGCGGGCGAGGCCGGCGTGAGCCACGGAGCCTCGGAGTAGAACATGTTGGTGAAGACGAACACCGATGCCGGGTGCTCGAAAATGCGGTCCGGCACCTTCTCTAGCGTCAGGCGCAGATCCTCGAGGCTGAGCTCCTTGCCAGCCACGTAGAACGGCATGTGCGGATAGCGCTGATGCGTGGCGCGCAGCACCCGCGCCAGCACCGTGCCGTCGCCGACACCGGCGTCGAAAATGCGCAGCGCCGGCGGCCGCGGATGGATGGTGGAAAGCTCCAGCGCCACGCGGTCGGCGATCACCCGCTTCTCGCTGCAGGTGTGGACGAACAGCAGGTACTTCTGCCGGTTCTCGAAGAAGCGGAAATTGCCACGCGGATCGCGCCTTTCCGGGGGCACTTGAAGTCCCCGCGGCGGCGGCAGGCCGCCGGTCGTCGATGCCGCGATATAGGCCTGGATCCGCTCCAGCGTGTCGATGGTGATGCGCTTGCCCTCGCGCAGGCGGTGCACGAGCTTCCCATCGTTCACCGCACGCCGGCCAAACGTCGATTCCGCCATGTCCGCCTTGCGGCAGAACTCGGTGATCTGGCTGAGGATTTCGTCGTTCTTCATGGAGTGGGACAGCGGTGGGCAGAAGGGTTGGGACCCACCTCTTAGCAAATTCTGCCCACCGAGGGAATACCGCCGCCTGCTTTCTCCCAAGTCCGATGACGCACCCATGAACCGCAACGTGTCGCAGGACAACAAACAAGCACGTCTCCTCAAGGAATCACGCATGAGCCGCCTGCTCGTCGCGCTCGCCCTGCTCGCCGCGACCCTTTGGTCGGCGCCCTGCTCCGCCCAGTCGCGCAGCCAACTGGGGCCGCTGTGCACAACCGAAACCACGCCGGCGGACCAGATGGTCGACGCCTGCACCAAGATCATCGCGTTGAAGGTATTCAAGGGCGGACAGCTGGCGACCGTCTATTTCTGGCGCGCCGTAGGCTGGAACAAGAAGGGCGACTACGCCAAGGTGATCGCCGACACCACGGAATCGATCCGGCTCAGCCCGAGCCAGGCGGCCTACAATCTCAGGGGATCGGCCTACTACGACAGGGGCGACAACGAGATCGCTATCACCGACTTCGACGATGCATTGAAGCTCGGTCCGCCCGACGGCATCATCTTCCACAACCGCGGCAATGCCTGGCGAGGCAAGGGCGACTACGCCAAGGCGATCGCCGACTACGACATGGCGATCAAGGCCGATCCGAGATCGGCGTTCTCGTTCCAGAACCGCGGCATCTCCAAGGAGGCGCTCGGCGATCTCGACGGCGCGCTCGCCGACATCAACCAGGCGATCCGGCTCGATCCGACGCTGCCGCAGCCGCTGATCAACCGCACCTCGATCTGGCGCGCCAAGGGTGACCTCGAGCGCGCCATCGCCGACGGCAGCGAGGCGATCCGGCTCGCGAAGGAAAAGCCGCCGACCAACATCATGACGCCGCCGAACAGCGTGCTGATCTCCGGCTATACCCATCGCGCACTGGCCTATGAGGCCAAGGGCGACTACGCCCACGCGCGCGAGGACTACATGGCGACGCTGACGATCGTGGCCTCCGACGCCTGCAGCAAGGCCAACCAGGCGACCGCAAAGGTTCGGCTGTCGCTGGTGACCGACGCAACCGCGCCAATCCCGCGCGATGCCCCCTCACCGGCGACGCAGCCGACGACGGCCCCTGCCCCGCAGCAGACCGGCGCGACACCGGCGCCCTCGCCCGCTCCGGCCGCTCGCGGCACGCGCATGGCGCTGATCATCGGCAACGGCGCCTATACACACGTCAAGGCGCTGCCCAATCCGCCCAACGACGCGCGTGCTGTAGCCAAAAGCCTGCGCGACATCGGCTTCACGGTGTCGGAAGGCGTCGATCTCGACCGTGCCGCGATGCAGAAGATGACGCGGGACTTCCTGCGCGACGCGGCGCGGGCACAGGTGGTCGTGGTCTATTACGCCGGCCACGGCGTGCAGGTCGACGGTCGCAATTACCTCATTCCCGTCGACATCGAGCTCAAGGCTGGCAGCAGCATGACCGAGGCCATGATCGATATGGACACGATCATGGCGGGCCTCGACGACCAGGTTCGCACCAACATTTTGATCTTCGATGCCTGCCGCAACAATCCGATGGCGCAGCAGGTCGCGAGCGCCGGCGGCAGCCGCGGCATCGAGGGCGCGTCGGGCCTTGCGGCGCCGTCAAGTCTGGGCGCCGGCGCAACGCTGGGCGCCGGCACGCTAATCGCATTCGCGACCGCGCCGGGCCAGGTCGCGCTCGATGGAGAAGGCGCCAACTCCCCCTTCTCCGCCGCGCTGTCCCGCCACATTGGCACGCCGGGCCTCGAAGTGCAGCAGATGCTGACGCGGGTGCGAGCGGAGGTGGTCTCGACCACCAAGAACAAGCAGGTGCCGTGGTCGAACTCGTCGCTGCTGGGCGAGGTTTACCTGGCGGAGAAGTGAGGGACGGCTTTTGCCGTGGCTACGGTGAGACGAGACGACGCGTCAAACTCAGCGTCGTCCCGGCGCAGGCCGGGACCCATACGCCGCAGCAATGGTTTTGCGAAAGCTAGGAATTGCCCGCTTGCCCCAAACTTCTCCTTGGGGGTATGGGTCCCGGCCTGCGCCGGGACGACACTGCGGAATTGGCGAGAGCTCTAAGCCTCACAAAGAAATGCGCGGAGCTTACTGGCCCCACACTTCCTTCGCGATCTCCACAGCAAGGCTCAGCTTGGCCCACTGCTCCTCCTCGGAGAGGATGTTGCCCTCTTCCGTCGAGGCGAAGCCGCACTGCGGCGACAGCGCGAGCTGCTCCAGCGGCGCGAACTTGGCGGCCTCATCCAGACGGCGCTTGATGTCGTCCTTCTTCTCGAGCTCGCCGAACTTCGAGGTGATGACGCCGACCACGACAACCTTGTTGCCCTTGGGCAGGAAGCGCAGCGGCTCGAAGCCGCCGGCACGGTCGCTGTCGTATTCCAGGAAGTAGCCGTCGTAATTGGTACCGGCGAGCATGGTCTCGGCCACCGGCTCGTAGCCGCCGGACGAAATCCAGGTCGAGCGGAAATTGCCGCGGCAGACATGCGTCGTCACCACCATGTCGGCGGGCTTCTCGGCCAGCGCGTAGTTGATGATGCGCGCGTAGATCTGCTGGAGACCATCCGGATTGTCGCCGCGCTCACGGGCCTTCTTCAATTCATCCTGCGAGCAGAGATAGGCCCACACGGTGTCGTCGAACTGCAGATAACGGCAGCCGGCATCGTAGAAAGCCTTCACGGCCTTGCGGTAGGTCTTGCCGAGATCCTCGTAGAAGGCCTCGAGATCGGGATAGACATCCTTGGAGATCGACTTGCGACCGCCGCGGAAGTGCAGCACGGCTGGCGAGGGGATGGTCATCTTCGCGGTGACGTGGGCCTGGTCGGCGTACTTCTTCAGGAAGCGGAAATGGTCCAGCATCGGGTGATTGTCGGGGAAGTCGAGCTTGTCGATGACCCGGACCGCATCGTGGCGAGTCTGCACACCCGCGAACTGGATGCCGGTGTCGGGGTGGAACAGCTCGCAGCCGGTGAGCTTGGCCAGGAAGTCGAAATGCCACCACGAGCGGCGGAATTCGCCGTCAGTCGCGAGCTTCAGGCCGACCGAGGCCTGCTTGTGTACGACCTTCTCGATCTCCACGTCCTCGATCTTGCGCAGATCATCGGCCGAGATCTCGCCCTTCTCGAGCTTCGCGCGGGCTTCCTTGATCTTGGCGGGACGCAGGAGGCTGCCGACCTCGTCGGCACGGAAGGGGGCTTTGGTTCGCTGCATTTCTTTACTCCCAAGATATTTCTTAGTGGGCCGCTGCACCTGCGACGCCGAGGTGGCGCTCCAGGACCGATGGGTCGGCCTTCAGCGCGGCGCTCGGGGCGTCGTGGACGATCGTTCCGCGCTCCAATATCACAACGCGGTCGGCAAGCCCGAGAATCTTTTGGGCATTCTGCTCGACAATGATCGAGCAGATGCCGCCGGCTCGGGTGATGGTGCCGATCGCCTTGAGCAATTCCTCGACGATGATGGGGGCCAGGCCCTCGGTCGGCTCGTCCAGCAGCAGGACCTTCGGGTTGAGTGTCAGCGCGCGGCCGATCGCCAGCATCTGCTGCTCGCCGCCGGAGAGCTGGTTGCCGAAATTGCTGCGGCGTTCCTTCAGCCGCGGAAACATCTCGTAAACCTTCTCGACGGTCCAGGGACCGGGCTGCGCCACCGCGGTCATGTTCTCTTCCACCGTCAGCGAACGGAAGATGTTGCGCTCCTGCGGGACCCAGCCGATGCCGGCGCGCGCCCGCTGGTCCGGCCGGAGCGAGGTGACGTCGGTGCCCGCGAGCCCGACAGTGCCGGAGAAGCGGCGGGTGACGCCGACAATGGAATTGATCAGCGTCGTCTTGCCGGTGCCGTTGCGCCCGAGCAGTGCCAGCACCTGGCCTTCGGCAAGGCGCAAGGACATGTTGGGCAGCACCACCGCCTCGCCATAGCCCGCGCGGAGCTGGTCGATCGCGAGCAGGTCAGACATTGACCGCCTCCTCGCCGAGATAGACCGCCTTCACCTGCGGATCACGCGCGACCTGGTCGGGCGGCCCTTCGGTGAGCAGTGCGCCGGAGACCAGCACCGAGATGCGGTCGGCGAATGAGAACACGAGGTCCATGTCATGTTCGATCAAGAGCACCGTGACGTCGCGCGGCAGCGCGCCGACGACCGCGAGAATGTCATGCCGCTCGCTCTCGGGCACGCCAGCGGCGGGCTCGTCGAGCAGCAGCACGCGTGGCTTGGCGGCAATTGCGACCGCGATCTCGAGCAGGCGCTGCTTGCCGTAAGGCAACGTGACGGTCTGCTCGTTCATGACATCAAGCAGATGGAAGCGCGCCAGGAGATCGGCGATCTCGCCGTTGACGTCGCTGCGCGTGCCCATCCGCCGCCACCAGTCGCCGCCATGGCCGAGGCGCTCGGAGACGGCAAGTCCGATGGTCTCGAGCGGGGTGAGATCAGGATAGAGCTGGTTGATCTGGAAGGTGCGCGACAGGCCGCGCAGCACGCGCTTGTGCACGGGCAGGTCGGTGATATCCTGGCCCTCGAGCAGGATGCGACCCGAATTCGGCCTGAGCACGCCGGTGAGCTGGTTGATCACAGTGGTCTTGCCGGCGCCGTTCGGGCCGATCAGCGCGTGACGGGCGCCCTGCTCGATCCTGAGCGACAGGTCGCGCGTGACGCGCAGACCGCCAAACGTCTTTTCGAGATTCCGCGTTTCGAGCGCGATGGTCATGCGTCGCCCTCCGGCACGGCGACGACGGCTTTGCGTCCCATCACCTGCTTGATGATCAGGTTCGGCACGTAAAGCACCCAGCGATGCAGCCGCTGGCGGCCGACCAGCACGATCACGACCAGCACGAGGCCGATCCAGAATTGCCAATATTGCGGAGTGATGGTGGAGAACACTTCCTGGAGCATGCGGAAGATCACAGCTCCAATCAGTCCGCCATAGAGATAGCCGGTGCCGCCAATGACGAGCACCAGCATCAGATCGGCGGAACGCTCGAAGGCGAACACGTCGAGCGAGGCGATCGCGGTGGTCTGGGTGAACAGCGCGCCCGCGATGCCGGCATAGAACGCAGCTAACGTATAGATGGCGATCAGGCGGCGATTGACGGGGATGCCGATGGCGGCTGCACGCAATGGATTGTTCTTGATCGCGCGCAGCGACAGGCCGAACGGCGAGTGCACGATGCGACGCGCGAGCAGGAACAGCAGTAACAACACGGCCAGCGAGTAGAAGAAGCCGGCCTTGCCGAACATGTCGAACGGGATGGCGCCCAGGATCGGCTGCATCTCGATGCCCTGCAGGCCGTCGGTACCGCCGGTGACGTTGGAGAAGCGCTCGGCGAGCGCCTCCAGCAGCAGCGCGATGCCGAGCGTCACCATCAGCCGGGTGAGATCAACGCCGCGGATCACCAGGAAGCTGGTGGCGAAGCCGAGCACCATCGCGGCCAGGCCCGCCGCGATCAAGGCGAGCACGGGCTCATTGATAACGCCGTGCAGCGCCAGCAATCCCGCGGCATAGGCGCCGACACCGAAGAAGGCGGCATGGCCGAGCGAGACGATGCCGGCATAGCCGAGGATGAGATCGAGCGACATCGCAAACAGCGCCAGCCGCAGGATGTCGGTCATGATGAGATAGCGTGTGGGAAACAGGAAGCCGCAGGCGAGCACGACGAGCCAGAAGGCAACCTCGCCATAATGCCAGCGCGCCTGCCGCTGGGCGTGATAACCGACGTCGGAAGAAGCGCTCATCGGCAAGCTCAACGCGCGGCCGTGCGGCCGAACAGGCCGTTCGGGCGCCAGATCAGGATCACGATCATCATGGTGTAGATCACGAAGGGGCCCATCTTCGGCACGTAATATTTGCCGGCGACGTCGCCGATGCCGAGCAGAAGCGAGGCGAGGAATGGGCCAGTTATCGAGGATGAGCCGCCGACGGTGACCACGATCAGGAAGTAGATCATGAACTTCAGCGGGAAATACGGATCGAGGCCGAGGATCTCGGCGCTCAGCGCGCCACCGAGGCCGGCGAGCCCGCATCCGAAGGCAAAGGTGAAGGCGAACACTTGCGGCACGTTGATGCCAAGGCCGCTCGCGGCGCGCGGATCATCGACGGCGGCGCGCAGACGGCTGCCGAAGCGGGTCTTGGCCAGCACCATCTGCAGACCGATCGTGAGCAGGCCGCAGATCACGATGATCATCAACCGGTAGCGGCCGATACCGACCCCGAACACATCGAACTGGCCCTGCAGCGCAGCCGGCAGATTGATGAAGACACGGGAGGAGCCCTGGATATAGTCCACGGCCGCGACCGACATGAAGGTCAGGCCGATAGTGAACAGCACCTGGTCGAGATGACTGCGCGTGTAGAGATGACGATAGAGCGTGCGCTCGAGCGCGATTCCGATCACCGCGGACGAGACGAAGGCGAGCGGCAATGCCGCGAAGAACGGCCATCCGTGCTGGTTCACCAGCATCATGCAGACATAGCCGCCGGCCATGGCGAAGGCGCCATGGGCGAGATTGACGAAGTTCATCAGGCCGAGCGTGACCGCGAGCCCGCAGGCAAGCACGAACAGCAGCATGCCGTAGGCGACGCCATCGAACAGATTGGTGAGGATTGAGGTCATCGCGCGTCGAATATCACCTGAGATGTAGCCAAGTGCCGTGCTGCACTCCCTCCCCCGCTTGCGGGGGAGGGCTGGGGAGAGGGTGCCTCCACAACGAAGACTCCCCCAGAGGAGAGAGCCCTCACCCGGCGCTTCGCGCCGGCCTCTCCCGCAAGCGGAAGAGGTTTAGAAGAAGCTGGTCACTTCTTGGTCTTGCCGAGATCTTTGACGGCCTCAAAGGTCTGGAACTCGACATTGAAGAGTTCGCCGTCGGTCTTCTCGACCTTGCGGATGTAGACGTTCTGGATGATGTCACGCGTCTCCGGATCGATCGAGATCGGGCCGCGCGGGCTCTCCCACTTCTGACCCTTCATGGCTTCGACCAGCTTGGTACCGTCGGTGTCGCCATTGGTCTTCTTGAGCGCCTCATAGATCAGGTGGATGCCATCATAGCCGCTCACCGCCATGAAGCCCGGACGATTGCCGAACGCCTTCTTGTAGGCGGCGACGAAGTCCTTGTTCATCTGCGAGGGGTGCGCGGCCGAATAGATATGCGCGGTCACGGTCCCGAGCACGGCATCGCCCATGTTGTTGAGCAGATCGTCGTCGGTGACGTCGCCCGGTCCGATCACCTTGATGCCGGCCTTGTCGAGGCCGCGCTCGGCATATTGCTTCATGAAGTTGCCGCCCTGGCCCGCCGGCACGAACACGAAGATCGCGTCCGGCTTGGCATCCTTCATGCGCTGCAGGAACGGCGCGAAGTCGGGGTTGGCGAGCGGCGTCTTGACCTCTTCGACCACCTCGCCGCCGCCGGCGGTGAAGTGTTCCTTAAAGAAGTTGAGCGCGTCATTGCCCGGCGCGTAGTCGGAGGTCAGCGTCGCCACCTTCTTGATGCCGTTCTTCACCGCCCAGTCGCCGATGATGGTCGAGGACTGCGCCAGCGTGAAGCTGGTGCGCACGATATAGGGCGAGCGCTCGGTGATGATGGAGGTGCCGGCCGCCATCACGACCTCGGGAATCTTGGCCTGCGTCGCCAGTGGCGCGGCCGCGAGCGCCGCCGGCGTCACGCCAAAGCCGCCGATGAAATTGACCTTGTCGTTGACGATCAGCTCCTGCGCGGCGGTCTTGGTCTTGTCCGGGATCGCCGCATCGTCCTTGACGATGATTTCGATCTTCTTGCCGGCGACGGTATCACCGTTCTGCTGCATGTAGAGCTTGATCGCGTTCTCGATCTGCTTGCCGGTCGAGGCCTGGCCACCGGTCATCGGCAGGATCATGCCGACCTTGACGGTGTCTTCCGCCTTGGCAGGCGCAACGGCCGCGAGACCGGTGATGGCGGCAAGAACGGCCGTGCGAGAAAACTGTTTGCGTTCGAACATCAGATGTCCCTCCCCTTCATTCCTTAACTCTTGTGCGCCAGACCGAGTGCCCGGTCCTTGCCTCACTTTAGCCCACGCACGAGCGATGTCGCGCGTCACATGGCGTCTTTCGCGCCTTCATTGTCAATCGGACGTTCGGCGACCATTCGGCGCAAACCGTGCGTTCCGATTCATGGCGACGGGACGCGATGTCGCGGTTACGACCAGGTAACCAGCGCACATCGATCTCGGCCGCGCCATTTGTACGATTGTACAAATAAAATGGACCTGTCAACGAAAAAGCCCCTGCCGATAAGGCCAGATTGTCGCGAGCCCACGGCGGCAATCTAGAAAGGCGGCAGGAGGCGTGGATGGAGGATTTCGCCTTTCATTTGCAGAATCCGGACATCGGCGAACAAAACGGGCGCGACACTTTGGTATTTTTTTACCTATCTCGAATAAGCCAATTTTACCTTGTTGAAGACTACCATCCCTGACCGCTGGTTATCCGGCGTCCGACCACTCCGATTCCGGCGCCCGCACGATGTCCATGCGTTTTCGTTCTCTGCTGATCCTGATCGCACTCGCCGCGGGGCTGGCTGGCTGCGGCACGGTCAACGAGAAGCTCTCGGCCGGCATGGGCGACTACGTCCCGCAATGGGCTGGCGGCCTGCCAGCGGACGCACCGCCCCGGCCGGGCACGCCGCAATACGACGCCTACATGAAGGAGCGCGAGCGCAAGCGGCTGATGCCCGCGGCCGATCGCGAGAAGGAAGAGCAGGCGCAGAAGGGTGCGACCGGGTCGACGTCGAACGAGGCGGTGCACTGAGGCGCAGGGCTCCCTCGCCCCGCTTGCGGGGAGAGGTGAAGAGCCATCAATCCACGAACACCACGGTCTTGCGGCTGTTGAGGATGACGCGGTCGTCGAGATGGTAGCGGATCGCGCGCGCGAGCACGCGGCGCTCGATGTCGCGGCCCTTGCGGACGAGATCTTCCGGCGTGTCGCGGTGGCTGATGCGCTCAACGTCCTGGTCGATGATCGGGCCTTCGTCGAGATCTCGCGTGACATAATGGGCGGTGGCGCCGATCAGCTTGACGCCGCGCTCATGAGCCTGGTGATAGGGCTTTGCGCCCTTGAAGCCCGGCAAAAACGAGTGGTGGATGTTGATGCAGCGCCCCGAGAGCTTTGCCGACAGATTATCCGACAGGATCTGCATATAGCGGGCGAGCACCACGAGATCGGTCCCCGTTTTGGCGACGAGATCGAGGATCTGTGCCTCCTGCTCGCTCTTGGTCTCCTTGGTGACGGGCAGATAATGGAACGGGATGCTGCCGAAATCGAGCCCGGCATAGACCTCGCGCGGATGGTTGGAGACGATCGCGGCAAGTGTCATCGGCAATTCGCCGGTGCGCCAACGATAGAGGATGTCGACCAGGCAATGGTCGGACTTCGACACCAGCAGCATCACCTTGCGATGCGCGGCGCGGTCGCGCATCTGCCATTCCATGCCGAAGCGCTCGGCGATCGCGGCAAAGCCGGTCTGGAGCGCGGCCAGTTCCACGGCGAGATCGGCCGCGGTGAACACCACGCGCATGAAGAATTTCTTGGTCTCGACGTCGTCGAACTGCTGGGCGTCGAGAATGTTCTGTCCGGAGTTCGCCAGGAAGGTCGAGACCGCCGAGACGATGCCGGGACGATCCGGACAGGACAGGGTCAGAACGTATTGATGATCGGGCATGGCTGTTGAAGAGAGGGTTCTTGACGAAGGTTTGGGCAGGCCGCGCGGAACGACCCGCGATTTGCGCCCTGCTCTAGCACCGAGGCGACCCTTGCGCCAATCCCGACGACGGAGTCAGGATGAACGGACGATTGCGATTTTGGACTGACCGGAGCACGCCCATGGCCGACCGTTTGAACGGCACCCGCATCCTGATCCTGGAGACCCGCGAGGAGGCGCAGTTCTCGAAGCTCCTGGCCGAGCAAGGTGCCGAGGTCGTGCAATGCCCGATGTTCACCATCCAGGATGCGCCGGACCCCGCCCCGGTCGAAGCCTGGATCCGCCGCGCCATCGACAAACCGTTCGACGACCTCGTGCTGATGACCGGCGAAGGCCTGCGGCGGATCATGAAGCTCGCGCGCGCTCGCGGGCTCAACCAGGCCCTTGTCGCCGCGCTCGCCAAATCACGAAAATTCACCCGCGGGCCGAAACCCGGCAAGGCACTGCGCGAGATCTCGCTGGAAGCGCAGCAGACCACGGAGAAGCCGACCACCGAGGGCGTGATCGGGATGCTGGGCAAGCTCGATTTGAAAGGGCATCGCCTCGGCCTTCAACTCTATCCGGACAAGGATCACAGCGCGCTGACCGGCGCGCTTGCCGCGCAAGGTGCAGAGGTCGATACGGTCCTGCCCTATGTCTATGACTCCAAGGCAGCGGACGCCAACATCGTCGCCGCCATCGACGAGATGGCCGCGGGCCGGATCGATTCCATCGCACTGACCAATCTCGGCCAGGTCCGCCGCCTGATCGAAGCCGCGAAGGCGCATGGCAGCGAGGCGAAGCTGCGCGCGGGATTCGAACGAACCCTCATTGCGTCGGTAGGCCCGGCAGTTTCCGGCGAGCTCGCCGCGCATGGCCTGCGCACGGATGTCTCGCCGGCGGAAGACGCCTATTTCATGCGCCCGCTGATCTCGGCGATGGCCGCGGCGATGGCCGAACGACCGAAGGTGGCGGAGTGAACCGCCAGGCAGCGATGCCTAGCCCGCCAGTTGCGAGGCCGCCGACATCAGCTCCTGCGGGCTCGGCGCTCCGAACATTCGCTGACCGCCGTCCGGAACCTCGGTAAAGGTCCAGCGCACGATCCCCTCCCGATCGAGCAGGAACTGGCCGAACAGCTGGCCCGTGCCGGTTGCTGCCATGCGCTGATCGGCGTCGGTCATTTCATATCCGTCCTTGTTGTTGAGGTACTCGGCGGCCGCCGGCCGAGCCATCGGCCCAGGCAATTCGCCGGGCATATCGACTGGTGGCATGCTCATGAGCACATCCATGCCGACCTTACGCGGCCACTCCGTCTCGTTCTGCGTGAACTCGATATTGGGCAGGCCGAATGCACGGTGTGAGACCCGATCGGGGTCGGCGGCCGCGAGCAGATTTGGTAGTGGATGATAGCGGAAATACAATCGCGCCCGGTCGATCGGCGTGTTGACGACCGTGAGAGTCTCGATGCCCTTCCCGCGCAGCGCCCCGTCAAGCTGCGCCTGCGCCGCAATATGGCGCCGGCAGAACGGGCAGTGCAGGCCGCGAAACAAGCCCACCAAAATCGGACTATGCCCGCGATAATCCTCCAGCGCGATCTTTCCTTCGCGTGTGATGGCGTCCAGGACGATGTTCGGTGCGCGATCGCCCGGCTGAAGTGTTCCATCCACATGATGTTCTGACATGGTTGAAATCCCTCACATTGGCTAGTCAAGAAACGGCAGTACAATCAGCCCTGCAGGATCGAGCCCGTGCCGGGCACAGACATCATGGGCCAGCGCGAAATATCGCTCGGCCTCGGACATGTCGCCTCGATCAAGGTTCAATGTCGCAAGGCCATCATAGCACGGAAACAGCTGTTGCGGCTCGCCGGTCTCGCTCGCCACCTCGATGGCCTCGTTGTAGCAGCGCGCGGCCAGATCGGGGCGGAAGTGGCATTGATGAATTTGCCCGAGCACGATCAAGGGTACGGGGAGATGCTCGCGCTGATCGAGCGCACGGTCGATCTCAATCGCCTTTTCGGCAGCCGGCACCCCCTCCTCGGTACATCTGTCCGTGAAGGTGCAACAGGCGACGGCAAGGTTGGCGAGAAGACGCGCCTGGAAGCCGAGATCCCCGGTCCGACGCGCGACATCGAGGCCACGTCGGCAAACCTCGACGGCTTTCGCCGGATCGACGATCGTGTAGAGCACGCCAAGGTTGGTGTAGCCGCGACACGCCACGTTGAACAGGCCGGCGGCCTCGGCTGCCGCGACACTTTGCTCCACCTCGCGTACCGCCTCCAGATGTCGCCCAAGCCGCGCCAGCGCGACCGCCTTAGTATTGAGGGCCTCCGCAATCGCGCGTGCCGCCTCGAGCTCGGCCGGCTCGTCCGTGTCCGCCGGTACGGACCGTGCATAGCCGAGAGCCTCGTCTGCCCATCTTGCCGCGGCGCCGTGATCGCCCATGCGAAAGGCGAGACGACCGCGCTCTTGCAAGAGGTGCGCCCATTCGATCGGCGCGTTGATCTCACTCAGCCGTTCAGCCGCATCGGCATAGTGCGTCTCTGCGCTGACGCGCTTGCCGGCGTCCCAGAACAGTCGGCCAAGCTTGCGATGAATTCGTGCCTCACCAAGGCGGTCCTGAGCCGTACGGTGTCCCTCCAGCGCGCATCGATAGTGCTCTTCGGCCGTGCTTCGACGGCCAGCCACCCGACAGAGATCAGCAATGCACTCGTACAGGATGAGGCGTTCCACCTCCCACCCGCTACCGGTCGACAGCACGGCGAGGGATTGCTGGTAGAAGCGCAGGGCATCGTCGTTGGCATAGCTGGCGCGTGCGCGATCGCCGGCGGCGCGCAGATAGCGCGCGCCCTTCGGCCTGCTCGCGCTTAGACTGAAGTGATGTCCGAGCAGGATGAGATCTTCAAGGCGCTCGGGCTCATGGCCATAGAGCCGCTCCAGCGCGGCGCCAATCCGTCCATGAAGCTCGATCCGCCGCTGAAGAAGCAGGTTTTGGTAGATCACGTCCTGAAGCATGGTTTGCGTGAAGCGATAGGTCCGCAGTGAGATCGAGTTCGAGCCTGCGATCTCTTCGATGATCTCCGCATCGCACAGAAGTTCGAGCCCTGCTTCAGCCGTTGCCGGCTCCGTTGCGGCCGCCCCGAGAGTCGCCGCATCAAAACGCGGACCAATCACCGCAGCCTCCTGCGCCAGGCGGCGCGCCTGATGCGGCAACCGGTCGAGGCGCGCCAGCAACAATGCCTGAATGCTTGCCGGAATATCGGCGGCGGCGTCATCCGACTTGATCCGCCACTGCGCGCCGTCGCATTCAAGGGCGCCGGCGTCGATGAGGCCGCGGATGATCTCTTCGAGGAAAAGCGGATTGCCGCCGGCGCGATCGAGGATTCGACCGAACAGGCGTCCCGGTGATTCACGCCACCCCTGACTGAAATAGGCCGCGAGCAGCCTTTGTCCGTCATCGTCATCAAGCGGGGGGAGCCGAATGGTCGTGTGACTGATCCTGCTCGAACCGAACAGGTCCAGTTCCAGCACCGGCCGATGTGTAAACACCAGCATCAGCCGCGTCCGCTCCAGCCGGTCCATCAGAAACCGCAACGCTTCAAGCGACACCGCGTCGGCCCAATGCAGATCCTCGACGATGATCAGAAGCGGCGACAACGCCAGGCGGCGTTCGAACACGGTACGAATCGCGAAGAATATCTGCCTGCGGAGTTGCTCGGGCTCGACATGCTTGAGCCCGGCGTTGGGGTCGCCGAGCCCGAGGACATGCAGATAGAGCGGCATCAGGCGGTCAGCTTCGTCACTGGCGAGGCCAAGCTCCGCCAGCGCCTCGGCGACCTTCGTCTCAGCCTCCCCGGCGTCAGCCTTCTGCGCGATGCCGTAGGCACTGCGCAGCACGGCGGCGAGTGTGCCATAAGATTGTTCGCCCAGCGGCGAGCAGGACACCTGCCGGATCGCCAGCCCGGCGAAGCGATCCTCCTCGCCGATGCGGGCGGCGAATTCGCTGACCAAGCGCGTTTTGCCGATGCCGGCTTCACCGACCAGCCGCACCAGTTGAGCGGCGCCACCGCACGCAAGATCGAGGCTGCCGATCATGCGCGCAAGCTCGGCGTCGCGCCCAACCAGCGGCGCATTGAGGCCCAACGTGTCGAGACCTCGTGCCGTCCGGGGCGTGTCGAGCTGTTCCTTTAGGCGATGGACCAACACGCTGCCCATCTTGCCTTTGAGTGAGACCTCGCCAAGCGAGTCATAGGCGAACGCATGCCGCGTCAGACGATAGGTCAAGGGCCCGACCAAAACCTCTCCCGGAGCCGCCATCGACTGCAATCGCTGGGCCGTATTCACCGTGTCCCCGGTCACCGAATAGGATTTGGCAACGCCCACACCAAGCCCGCCCGCAACGACATGCCCGGTGTTGATGCCGATATGGAGCAGCAGCGGTGAACCGGCATACGCCTCGGCGCGTTCGCTGAGCAGCGCCGTCCGGCTGATCATGTCGAGAGCCGCGCGTACGGCGCGCTCGGGATCGTCCTCGTGCGCCGCCGGCGCACCGAACAGCGCGAGCAGCGCATCGCCAATGAATTTGTCCACGAAGCCGCCAAAACTCTGCACCGCGGCCGTCAGCTCCTCGAACAATTGGTTCTGAAGCGTCTGAATGACCTCGGGGTCGAGCCGCTCGCTCATCGCCGTGAAGCCGCTGAGGTCGGCAAACAGCACGGTGATGGTGCGGCGGTTTGCTTCACCATCGACATTGTCCGATTGCGGTCGAAATGCGGGTTGAGCCGTCTGCAGCGACGACGAGGACTGTGCCGATCCCGACCCGTGGTCATTCCTGGTCCCGCCGACCGGGACGCCGCATTTCGGGCAATAGACGAAATCCGGCGCGCATGGGAAGCCGCAGCCGGGACACGCCTGCGGCTGCTTCGTGCCGCACTTCGGGCAGAAGGCAAAGCCGCTCTGAACCTCGAAACCGCAACCGGAGCAGTTCATGGCTCAAGACCTCGCGGAGGCCGCGATGGTGTGATCTGCTGCCCCCTACGAGAATGGGCCTCAGGATGCGAACCAGAATGGGCTTTGCGTGCCGGAAGAGCAAGCGGCGGCTAGTCCGTGTGCCGTATTGGCCGGGCAACTGCCGCGGACACGCTGGTGCACCGCACCTCGTCGCCAAACATGGCGGCATGCGGCAGCGCCAATTGACAGGAGCGTCGCGGGGGCTACCCTGCCGAACAGAAGAACGAATAATAAGGACCGGGAATCGCCGTGAAACCCGTCAACGCATCTTGAGCACACCCACAAGACCTTCCGCGCTCGCACCATTCCGCATCCGTAACTATCGCTTCCAGTGGCCGTCGGACCTGCTCACGTCCTGGGCGTTCGAGATCGAGACGCTGGTGCTCGGCTGGTACATCCTGGTCGAAACAGGCTCGGTGCTGCTGCTGACCGTTCTCGCCTCGCTGCAATATGTGGGAACGCTGATCGCTCCGGTGCTCGGGATGGTCGGTGACCGCATCGGTCACCGCGATCTTCTTGTCGTACTGCGTCTCACCTATACGGTGCTCGCCTCGACCATCATGGTGCTGGCGCTGACCGGCCATCTGGCGCCGCTCAAGGTGATGATCATCGTGACGATCATGGGCCTGATCCGCTCCTCGGATCTCGGTCTTCGCAGCGCACTGCTCGCCGATATCATGCCAGCCGAGCTGCTGGTGGGTGCGATCAGCCTGTCGCGCACGACGCAGGACAGCGCGCGCATCGCCGGCGCGTTGACCGGAGCCGGACTGTTCGCGGCCTTCGGCATCGGCAAGGTCTATGTGGTGATCGCCTGCCTCTATGTCGTGGCCGCCGGTCTAATGTTCTGCCTGACCCGACCGGCAAAGTCCGCCGAGCATCGCGCGGTCGAGAGCCATTCCGGCTCGCGGCTGCTGCGCGACCTCAGGGAAGGCCTCGTCTATTCCTGGAACGGACCGGCCATGCTGGCCGCGCTCTGCGTCGCATTCCTGGCCAATCTCACCGCATTTCCGCTGACCAATGGGCTGCTGCCCTACATCGCGCGAGATATCTTTCATACCGATCAGACCGGCCTCGGCTATCTCTCGGCGAGCTTCGCGACCGGCTCGCTGATCGGCTCCATCACGCTCAGCCTGGTCGGGGGCCTGCGCATCGCCCGGCTTCTGATCGGCGCGACGCTGGCCTGGTACACGATGTTGCTGGTATTCGTCGAAATCAGGACCATGCCCGTCGCCATGGCGTGCCTCCTGCTCACCGGCATCGCCCAGAGCATGTCGATGATTTCTGCTGCCGTGATCCTGATGCGGACGGCCAGTGCGCATTTGCGCGGTCGCGTGATGGGAGTCCGCATGATGGTGATCTACGGTCTGCCGCTTGGATTGCTCGCGGCCGGCAGCCTGATCGACATCATCGGCTATTCCGCGACGGGCTCGCTCTATGCTGCTGCTGGCTTCATCGCGATGCTGGCGATCGCCATCCGCTGGCGCGCCGACCTCTGGCCGGTGCACGCGCCCGCCAATGCTCGCTAGTCGCCGTATCCGCGCAGCCGCTCGACATTGAGGATGGTGACGCCGCCATATTCGAGACGCAGCAGTCCCTCCTTCTCCAGCCGGTTCAACGCGCGATTGGCATTCTGCCTGGACATGCCGGAGAGCGCGCCGATCTCCTCCTGGGTGATCTCCAGATGGGCGGTCGATTCCGGATAAAGGATCGGGTTGAACAGCGAGGCAATGCTCCGGGCAAGCCGGGAGGTCGCATCGAGCGTGCGGTTGACCTCGAGCATGCCGATGAACTGGCCGAGCCGCTCGTTGAGCTGGCGCACCAGGAAGCGGTTGAAGCCGACGCTGTTCTCGAACAGCCACATGAAGGCCGAGCGTTCCATCAGCGCGACGCGGCTATTACGGAGAGCGACCACGTCGTAGCGCCGCGGCTCGTTCTTGAGCACGCTGCCCTCGCCAAACCAGGCGCCCGCCGTCAGCCCGGCGAGGCTGGTCTCCTTGCCGTCGCGCGACACTCCGCCCATGCGGGCAAGGCCGCTCACCATACCGGCCCAGTAGTCGAATTTATCGCCGCGCATGAACACGGTCTCACCAGTGCCGTAGGACCTTTCCGTGATCCCAGCGCGAGCGACCTCGATCTCCGCTGGCGTGAGCTCGCGTGACCAGGCGGCCACGCGCTTCAGTTGATCCTCTGAAATCATGATCGAGAGGCCAGCCGCACCGTTTCGTACTCCATCCTTCTGCTGCACTGCAGCACAATCGTTCCGACCACCATCCGACGAAAGAAGGAGGCCGCTGCCGCCCGAAAAACTTTGTCGCAGAATTGTCAGGCCGGAGACATTTCAAAATAGCGCTTTCCCCTATTGAGAACCACCTCGGGCGATGCGGCTTTTGATCCCAAACGGGTACGAAAGTAGCGCGGCTCTGGTCGGACCATGTGCTGCATGGCCTCACCGGCACGACCGTACTAGGATCGCCCGAGAGGAACGGAGGAAGAGCGCCGCTGAATGCGCCATCACCGGGAGGGATTTGTTTGGTGGCTACCAGTCTCGAAGTGCGCGGCGTGTCATTGCGATTCGGCGGCGTCCGTGCGCTGACCGACGTCAGCTTCTCGATCCGCGAGGGCGAGCTGTTCTCGATCATCGGCCCCAACGGCGCCGGCAAGACCTCGATAGTGAATTGTATTTCCGGCCGCTATAAGCCGACCGAAGGCCAGCTGTTCTACCAGGGCCGTGACATCACGGGGCTAACGCCGAATGCGCGCCCCAAGCTCGGCATCGGCCGCACCTTCCAGAACCTCGCCCTTTTCCACCACATGAGCGTGCTCGACAACATCATGGTCGGGCGCCATCACCTCCTGAAGAACAACTTCCTTACCGGTTCGCTGTACTGGCTCACCGGCGCACGCAAGGAAGAGCTCGAGCATCGCCGCAAGGTCGAGGAGATCATCGACTTCCTTGACCTCCAGTCGGTGCGCAAGGCGACAGCGGGCACCCTCTCCTACGGCCTGCGCAAGCGCGTCGAGCTCGCCCGCGCCATGGCGCTGGAGCCGCGCCTCATCCTCCTCGACGAACCGATGGCCGGCATGAACTTCGAGGAAAAGGAGGACATGGCCCGCTACATCGTCGATCTCAACGAGGAGTTCGGGATGACGGTGGTGATGATCGAGCACGACATGGGCGTGGTGATGGACATCTCCCATCGCGTCATGGTGCTGGATTTCGGCCGCAAGATCGCCGAGGGCGATCCGGCTGCAGTTCTTGCCGACCCGCACGTCAAGCGCGCCTATCTCGGCGAAGAGGACGAGGTTCTCGTCGATCTCGATGATGCCCCGCCGGCACAGGAGAGCGCGGCATGATGGATTACGCAGGGCGCGTGGCGCAGGCCGACACCTATCCGAAGATGCTCCGCCTGAACGCGAAGGAGCATGGCAACGAGATCGCGCTGCGCGAAAAGGATCTCGGCCTCTGGCGCCCCTTCACCTGGAACGACTACCAGACCCGCGTGCGCGACTTCGCGCTCGGCCTGATCGAGCTCGGCCTTGGCCGCGGCGACGTCATCGGCATCATCGGCGATAACCGGCCGGACTGGGTTGCGGCGGAAATCGCAACGCATGCGATCGGCGGATTGAGCCTCGGGCTCTATCGTGACGTGCTGGACGAAGAAGCGTCCTATCTCCTCAATTACGGCGAGGCTCAGCTCGTCTTTGCCGAGGATGAGGAGCAGGTCGACAAGCTGCTGGCGCTGGCCGAGCGCGTGCCGAAGCTGAAGCACATCATCTATTCCGACCCGCGCGGCATGCGGAAGTACGATGACCCGCGCCTGATGTCGGCGGAGAAATTCGCCGAGCTCGGCCGCGCCCGGGCTGCGCGCGAGCCGCAGCTTTACGACCAGCTGGTGGACGCCACCAGAGGCGAGGACGTCGCCATCCTCTGCACGACGTCGGGCACCACTTCGCATCCGAAGCTTGCGATGCTCGCCGCCGGCCGCGTGCTCGGCCATTGCGCGACCTATCTCGCCTTCGATCCGAAAGGCCCCGACGACGAATATGTCTCGGTGCTGCCGCTGCCGTGGATCATGGAGCAGGTCTATGTGCTCGGCAAAGGCCTGCTCTGCCGGATGAAGATCAACTTCGTCGAAGAGCCGGATACGATGATGAACGATCTGCGCGAAATCGCGCCGACCTTCGTGCTCTTTGCCCCACGGGTCTGGGAATCCATCGCCGCCGACGTCCGCGCCAAGGTGATGGACGCGACGCCGTTCAAGCAGCGCCTGTTCGACATCGGCATGAAGTCGGGCCTCGCGGCGCTCGAGCAGGGCAAGCGCTCCGGCTTTGCCGACGCGATCCTGTTCCGCGCGCTGCGCGACCGGCTCGGCTTCACCCGCCTGCGCTCGGCCGCGACCGGCGGCGCCGCGCTCGGGCCTGATACGTTCAAGTTCTTCCAGGCCATGGGCGTGCCGCTGCGCACACTCTACGGCCAGACGGAATTGTTAGGGGCTTACACGCTCCATCCCGAGGGCAAAGTCGACCCCGACACGACGGGCGTGCCGATGGCCGAGAACGTCGAGATCCGCATCGACAATGCCGACATTCATGGCGTCGGCGAGATCGTGGTGCGGCATCCCAACATGTTCCTCGGCTATTACAAGAACCCGGAGGCGAGCATTGCCGACATCAGGGACGGCTGGATGCTGTCGGGCGATGCCGGCTATTTCAACGCCAACCGCCAGCTCGTCGTCATCGACCGCATCAAGGATCTTGCCGAGACCTCGCGCGGCGAGCGCTTCTCGCCGCAATTCATCGAGAACAAGCTGAAGTTCTCGCCCTATATCGCCGAAGCCGTGGTGCTGGGTGCCGGCCGCGACGCGCTGGCCGCGATGATCTGCATCCGCTACTCCATCATCTCGAAATGGGCGGAGAAGAACCGGCTCTCCTTCACGACCTACAGCGACCTCGCCTCGCGCCCCGAGGTCTACGCGCTGCTCCAGAAGGAGGTCGAAACCGTCAACGCCACGCTGCCGCCGGCCCAGCGCATCTCGCGCTTCCTCCTGCTCTACAAGGAACTCGACGCCGACGACGGCGAGCTGACCCGCACCCGAAAGGTACGCCGCGGCGTCATCAACGAGAAATACGCCGGGATCATCGACGCTATCTACCGCGGCGACGCCGACATCCCCGTCGACACCGTGATCCGCTTCCAGGACGGCACCACGCAGAGGGTGCGCACCACGCTACGCGTGGTGGATCTCGGCGGACACGGGCACATGGCGGAGGCTGCGGAGTGACACAGGTGATCGTCATGCGCGGGCTTGACCCGCGCATCCATCCTCTTCCGAACAGGCGACTTTCCACATCGATGGATTGCCGGGTCAAGCCCGGCAATGACGAGCCGGATCAACAGCCATGAACACCGCCTTCCTCATTCAGCTCCTGGTCAACGGCCTCGTGGTCGGCACGCTCTACGGCGTGGTCGCGATGTCGTTCGTGCTGATCTACAAGGCGACACAGGTCGTCAATTTCGCGCAAGGTGAACTGCTGCTGGTCGGCGCCTGGGTGTGCTGGGCGCTGCTCGCCAAATACCAGGTGCCGTTCTGGATCGGCATGCCGATGACGCTGGTGTTCATGTTCGTATTCGGCATCGCGATCCAGGTCCTGATTCTCAGGCCGATGATCGGCGAACCCATCATCTCCGTGATCATGGTGACGATCGGCCTCTCCACGATGCTGCAGGCGACGCTGAAATGGATGTTCGGCGTCAACCCGCAACCGTTTCCGCGCGTGTTCGAGAGCCAGTCGGTCAGCCTGTTCGGGCTTCAGATCCAGACCGTCTATGTCATGAGCCTGGTCGTCTCGGTCGCGATGATGATCGGCATGGCCTGGTTCTTCCGCGCCTCGAAATATGGCCTCGCCATGCGCGCCACGGCGTTCAACCAGCAGGTCGCGCAGTCCCTCGGCATTTCCGTGAAGAGCGTGTTTGCGATGGCCTGGGCGATCTCGGCGACGGTGTCGGCGGTCGCAGGCGTCGTCGTCGCGGTCGTCAACGGCGTCTCCTCGGGCCTTGCCGCCTACGGCATCAAGGTATTTCCGGCAGCGATCCTCGGCGGGCTCGATTCCGTCGGCGGCGCGGTGCTCGGCGGCATCATCATCGGCCTGCTCGAGAACGTCGCGCAATATGTCGACAGCGAGTACCTGCACTGGGGCAATCTCTACGAGATCGCGCCGTTCTACGTCCTCATCATCGTGCTGATGATCAAGCCCTATGGCCTGTTCGGCACCCACGACATCGAGCGGATCTGATCCATGGCCGGCCCTGCCCTCATCCCTGCTGGTGATTTCCGCACCTCCTATGCGGCCGACACCACGATCTTTCCGACCACCACCAGCCGCAACTTCGCGATTCTAGGCGTGCTGCTGCTCTGCCTTGTGCCGCAAATCATCAGTGGCTACTGGCTCAGCATCCTGATCCAGATCGGCATCTTCTCGATCGCGGCGCTCGGCCTCAACATCCTGGTCGGCTTCACCGGCCAGATCTCGATCGGCCACGCCGCCTTCTTCCTGCTCGGCGCCTTCACCTCGGCCTACATCTCCAACAACGCGCCGATCCCGGTGTTCTTCGCGATTCCGCTGGCCGGAATCGTCACCGCGTTCGTGGGCCTGATCTTCGGCATTCCGGCGGCGCGGCTGAAGGGGCTCTATCTCGTCATCGCGACGCTGGCTGCGCAATACATCCTGCTCGACTTCTTCTCCCGTGCAGAATGGTTCTCCGGCGGCTCCGTGCCGGCGAGCGCCGAACCATTCTCGATTTTCGGCTATACGCTGCGCGGCGACAAACAATATTTCTATGTCGTGCTGGCCTATGTGCTCGCGAGCTACATCCTCGTCACCAATCTGATGCGCACGCGCGACGGCCGCGCGCTGGTGGCGATCCGCGACCATTATCTCTCCGCGGAGATCATGGGCATCAACCTCACCAAATACCGCACGCTGTCATTCGGCCTCGCCGCCTTCTTCGCCGGCATCGCCGGCGCGCTCTATGCGCACTACCAGCAGGTCGTGTCGCAGGAAGGTTTCGGCATCGAACGCTCGATCCTGTTTCTCGCCATGATCATCATCGGCGGCACCGGCTCGATCATGGGCACGCTGATGGGCACCGCTTTCGTGGTGCTGCTGCCGGAATCGATCGAACTTCTCAGCCTGTACCTGAAAGGCGGCGCGATCGACAAGGCACTGGCGCTCAACAACAACATCACCTTCCTGCGCGAGATCACCATCGGGGCGATCATCATCGCATTCCTGATGTTCGAGCCTGACGGACTCGCGCATCGCTGGCGACAGATCAAAGCGTACTGGAAACTCTACCCGTTCTCGCACTGAGTTCGGGACACTGCACTTAAACAATAAACCGGAGGAACCGACCCATGAAGATGAAGGCCTTTTTGAGCACCGCATCGCTTGCAATCGCCATCGCCGCATTTTCGGCGAGCGCGCAGGCACAGATCGCGATCGGCCATCTTGCCGATTATTCCGGCGGCACCTCCGACGTCGGCACACCCTACGGCCAGGCCGTCGCCGACACCTTTGCCTGGGTCAACAAGAATGGCGGCATCGGCGGCAAGCAGGTCAACGTCGACACCAACGACTACGGCTACCAGGTGCCGAAGGCGATCGCGCTCTACAAGAAGTGGTCGGCCCCCGACAGCAAGGTCGCGGCGATCATGGGTTGGGGCACAGCCGATACCGAGGCGCTGACTGGCTTCCTCGCGCAGGACAAGATCCCGGACCTTTCCGGCTCTTATGCCGCCGCACTGACTGATCCCGAAGGCGTCAGCGGCAAGGCCAAGCCCGCACCTTATAATTTCTTCTATGGTCCGAGCTATTCGGACGCGCTACGCGCGATGCTGATGTGGGCGGCCGAGGACTGGAAGGCCAAGGGCAAGCCCGGCAAGCCGAAATTCGTCCATATGGGCGCCAACCATCCCTATCCCAACGCACCGAAGGCGGCCGGCGAAGCCATGGCGCAGGAGCTCGGCTTCGAGGTGCTGCCGCCGCTGGTGTTCGCGCTGGCGCCGGGCGACTACAGCGCGCAGTGCCTAAGCCTGAAATCCTCGGGCGCCAACTACGCCTATCTCGGCAACACCGCGGCTTCCAACATCTCGGTGATGAAGGCCTGCAAGACCGCCGGCGTCGAAATCCAGTTCCTCGGCAATGTCTGGGGCATGGATGAGAACGCCGCCAAGACCGCGGGCGATGCCGCCAACGGCGTGATCTTCCCGCTGCGCACCGCGGTGAGCTGGGGCGGTGATGCGCCCGGCATGAAGACGGTGATGGAGATCTCCAAGATGTCCGACCCGTCAGGCAAGGTCTATCGGCCCGTGCACTACATCGCCGCCGTCTGCTCGGCGCTCTACATGAAGGAGGCGCTCGACTGGGCCGCCAAGAACGGCGGCGCCACCGGCGACAACGTCGTGAAGGGCTTCTACCAGAAGAAGGACTGGGTGCCGGCAGGCATGGAAGGCGTCTGCAATCCCTCGACCTGGACCGACAAGGACCATCGCGGCACGCTGAAGGTCGACCTCTATCGCACCAAGATCTCGGGCGCGACCGACGGCGACCTCAACGACCTCATCGCCAAGGGCACGATCAAGCTCGAGAAGGTCAAGACCGTCGAGCTGCCGCGCAAGCCGGAGCTGCTGGGCTGGTGAGCCCAGCATTCTCCAAACGCACAGATGTCATCCCCCGCGAACGCGGGGGATCCAGTACGCCGCGGCTTCTCCGTGAATCTCCGGCGTCTCTGGAATACTGGGTCGCCCGGTCAAGCCGGGCGACGACAGCGGAGAGTTTCGACACATGACCCAGACCGCAGAAGCAGTTCGCACCGCCCCGACCGCCGTGGCTCCCGCTCCCCTCCTCGCCGTGCGCAACATCGAGGTCGTCTATGACGACGTCATCCTGGTGCTGCGCGGCCTCAGCCTCGATGTGCCCAAGGGCGCGATCGTGGCGCTGCTGGGCGCCAACGGTGCCGGCAAGTCGACGACGCTGAAGGCGATCTCGGGATTGCTCAAGACCGAGGACGGCGAGGTCACGCGCGGCGAGATCCTGTTCGAGGGCGAGCCGATCGCCGGCGTCGATCCCGACAAGATCGTCCGCCGCGGCATCTTCCAGGTGATGGAAGGCCGGCGCATCGTCGCCGACATGACGTCGCTGGAAAACCTCAAGCTCGGCGCCTTCACCCGCAGGGACCGCGAGGTCGACGCCGACCTCGACATGGTCTTCAACTATTTCCCGCGCCTGAAGGAGCGCACCGGCCTTGCCGGCTATCTCTCCGGCGGCGAGCAGCAGATGCTGGCGATCGGCCGCGCGCTGATGGCGCGCCCGAAGATGATCCTGATGGACGAGCCGTCAATGGGCCTGTCGCCGCTGCTGGTGAAGGAGGTGTTCTCCATCATCCAGAAGATCAACCGCGACCTAGGTGTCACCATCCTCCTGGTCGAGCAGAATGCGCGCGCCGCGCTGTCGGTGGCGAGCCACGGCTACATCATGGAGCAAGGCAAGGTCGTGCTCGACGGGACCGCGGAAGAACTGCGCGACAACGAGGACGTCAAGGAATTCTACCTTGGCGGCGCCGGCGACCAGCGCAAGAGCTTCAAGAACCTCAAGAGCTTCAAGCGGCGCAAACGGTGGCTCTAGCCCTCCAAAACCTGCTCCGCTTCCGTGACCGCGCAGAGAACATGATAGAACGACGACGCAGGAATGGTGTCGATCAGCGATTTGCCGTCGCTGTCGAACTGGTCGTACCAGCCGCCCCGCACGGGATGGCTGAGATAATGCCGTTCGAGCCGTACCAGCGCCGCGCGCGCTTCCTCCGCCGCGCCCACCTCGCCGGATTCGGCCTGCGCGATCCACGCCTTCGCGATCTCGGTCTGCGGCCACAGCCGGCGCGTCGCGCGGCGGATGTTGCCGGCATCGTCCCCCTCGTCGACGAGGCAGCCGGTGGCCGCATCGCGATAGCGCAGCGCGGTCGCCAGCAACTCGGCGCGCCGCTGCCCGGTCGGACAGCCCGTGATGCGCTCGAATCCCTTCAGCAGCCAGACCCATTCCGCCTGGTGGCCGGCCTCGACGCTGACAGGCTCGATCTTGGACCAGTCCTCCTCGAAATATTCGCCGAGCGCGCATTTGCGCTTGTCGTAGAGGTTGGCGAGGAACAGCGCGAAGAATTCGCCGGCGCGATTCTGGAACGACAGATCATGGGTCGCGTCGAAACACGCGATCATCGCCTCGAACAGATGCATCTGCGGATTCTGCCGCCGCGGCAGCGACACCGGCAGGCCTTCGTGAACGCCGCCATGTGGCGAGCGCAGATGGCCGTCGAGGAAAGCAAGCAGCGCGTCGATCTCGGCGCGGATCTGCGCGTCCTGGTCGAGCGCATAGACTGTCGCCAGCGCAAACAGAATGAAGGCGTGGTCATAGGCATCGCGCCGCGAATCCAGCACCGCGCCATCGGGCGTCAGGCGGTGGACATAGCCGGGCTTGCCGTCCGGCGCCTTCGCTTTTGCCAGCAGGTGCTCCAGCCCCTTCAGCGCGATGCTGCGTCCTTGCGGATACCAGCCCATCTGCGCCGCCTTGGCGTAGCAATAGATTTGCCGGGCCTGCACGAACACGCGCCGCGGCGCGGCGGCATCCGCCGTGCCGTCGCGGTGCAGCCGATCGATGAAGCCACCCGAGGCACTGTCCCAGCCGACCGTCGACCACAGCGGCATCGCGTCCTCGATCATGCGGCGCTTCAGGCGCGCGACGACGCCGGCCATCTCGTCCGCCGGAATGATGCTCTCGTCCGCCATCGCGTCCTCTCCACGTCCCGCCAATGGCCGTCTGATACCCATGCGGGCGGCGGCGCGCAACGGATGCCAACCCGGAAAGAACTGCCATGACCGCCCATTACGACGCCCTCGAGACACGCGAGCACGCGGCGCGCGAGGCCGATCTGTTTGCCCGTCTGCCGGACGTGCTGCGCAGCGCGATGGCCGCACCGGCCTATGCCGAGCGGCTCAGGGGCATCGATCCGGCCTCGGTGACCTCCAGGGCGGCGCTGGCGGGCCTTCCGGTGCTGCGCAAATCGGAATTGCCCGCCTTGCACAAGGCCTCTGCGCCCTTCGGAGGCTTTGTGGCGGCGGCCCCGGGCTCGTTCGCCCGTCTTTTCACCTCCCCGGGTCCGATCTTCGAGCCGGAGGGACGGCAGGCCGACCCCTGGCGCGGTGCGCGAGCCTTGTTTGCCGCCGGGTTCCGGCCCGATGACATCGTGCTCAATACCTTCAGCTACCACCTTACCCCTGGTGGCTTCATTTTCGACGCCTCGGCGCGCGCGCTTGGCTGCGCCGTAATCCCCGCCGGCCCCGGCAATACCGAACAGCAAATCGAGCTGATCGACGCCTACAGGCCGGTAGGTTACAGCGGCACGCCCGACTTCCTGAAGATCCTGCTCGACGCCGCAACGGCCGCGGGCCGCGACATCTCCTCGATCAAGCGTGCGTTGGTTTCCGGCGCGGCCTTCCCGCCCTCGCTCCAGGCCGAGATCAAGGGGCGCGGCATCGACGCCTACCAGGCCTTTGGCACCGCCGATCTCGGCCTCATTGCCTTCGAGACCGCGGCGCGCGATGGCATGGTCGTCAACGAGGACCTGATCGTGGAGATCGTCAAGCCCGGCACCGGCGATCCCGTCGCACCGGGTGATGTCGGCGAGATCGTCGTAACCTCGCTCGATCCGCATCACCCCTGGATACGTCTCGCGCTCGGCGACCTCACGGCGGCGCTGCCGGGGCTAAGCACATGCGGTCGGACCAATATGCGCATCAAGGGCTGGATGGGCCGCGCCGATCAGACCACCAAGGTCAAGGGCATGTTCGTCCGTCCCGAGCAGATCGCCGAGATCGGCAAGCGCCATCCCGCGCTCGGGAGGCTGCGCCTCGTCGTCACGCGCCAGGGCGAAGCCGATGCGATGACGCTGAGAGCCGAGACGGATGCATCAGGCGATGCGCTGCGTGAAGAGATCGCCAGCAGCCTGCGGGCCGTGACCAAGCTCGGCGGCGCCGTCGAGCTGGTCAGCCCCGGGGCGCTGCCGAATGACGGCAAGGTGATCGCCGACGAGCGGTAGAGAACTTTGCGAACTCAATTTACAAGAAAAATTGGGTTCGTTTTGCCAACTTTTTCGCCCGTGCTCACTCAACATTATCGTCCATTGGCTCTGTTGCGCGAAGCCGGCCCTCCGCTCGAAGGCGTTGCCTGCGGGCCCGGCATTCATACCGCTCCAAGGCAGCCAAGCGCCACACCTGGTGAAGCGAGGGAGATTGCAGATCCAGGTCGGCCAGCAGCCCGTTCCGCACAGCGGCGACCCGCTGCAGCTCGCTCTCAGCCCGTACCATATCCAGCACAGCCAGCCTTTGTAATTGACTGGCGCCTTCCGGCAAAAGAGGATCTAGCCGCACACCCGACGGATGATCCGCCGCCGCCGGAATTGACAGACCATGGCGCAGGGCATTGCGGCTCGACTTTAAACGCCCGGCCAGGCTCTTCGGCCCAGTACTACGCTTCGCGTTCTCGCGGTTTGCCCGGATCTGCTTTTCACTGGCCATGGTGATGGATGCCTACCTCATCGATCATTTCGAATTTAAACTCCAGAGGTTGCTGATCTCCATCCGGGTGCGATTCCACCTCTTGGCAAGACCCGCACTGAGCGATTTCATTGATCCCATTCCCGCATGTCGCTGACCTCTGCAGTTCTTGGCGAGGCTGGGCGCCAGCATGATGATGCGCTTTCGAATTGTCGTTCGTTCTCGGTTGCATCGCTCGCGTAGGCTCGAGGTGACTTGTGGCTACGTCTGTTTGCGATTCTGATTTCGCTACTTGGGAAGGTAGGACCTGTCGAGAAGCCAGGCGCCGCTTCATTTCTTTTTGAAGCTTTCGGCGACCGCGTACCCGTGTGGCGCCCATCCGCTCAAACTTCAGGATGGCATCAATGTTATTCTGTGCTGATCGGGCGAAGAGCACCGCTTCCCCTACACCATACTTTGCCAGCCGAGAGCGGATTTCCTCGCTCTCACTTTTCTTGGCGCTAAAAAACCTGGCGGCCTTATGAGCGGGCGTATCAGTAGCTCTGATTCTAAGGAGTCCTCCAACGCCCTCCTCGCCTGGGGCAATCTCCTCAAGGAATTGTTGCACTGCCAGGAGCCGTCCGCCGCTGATTAAGGCATGTGTAATGCGTTGAAAGACACTCTCTTCCCAAAGGTTACTGGCAAAGTCTCGTATGCGGATCCAATCGAGGAATGTGTCCGGCTGTTGCTCCTCGATCAAGACTGAAACCATGTCCCAATAGAGAGAAGAATTTTCGTCCTTCAGAAGAGCTGGTTCGGTGAAGAAGCCGATGACGTGGGCTGGCAGCTTTTCACCTAACGGATGCGCCGCTTTTCTCTGCATGTCGCCTTTCATTCAGTCTCACTCCGGTGTTCGTGGGTGTAGGTGTAGGTGTAGGTGTAGATGTGGCTTGTTCGAAGAATCAGGAAGACAATTATGATCACCCCTTTCTGAAGCTGATAATTTTCTCCCTTCTGGGAAGTAAACGTGCTCTGGTGCAGTCAAACTTTTTTTCGAACAGTCTGCCGTTCATTAAATCCCCTTCCTCATGCGCACTGGGTCGAAAAGCATGAGAGGGGCAAACTCCGATGCAGGACTCGCTGACGCGAGTCGCGAACCACATCGCTTTCATCAAACAATCAAAAATCTGTCGGGTCTTGCCAAGAGGGCAAAAGCATGAGCATCGGGCGCGACACTCCGCAGACGCAGATCCAACGAACATCCCATAGTTCGTGAGCGGCGATAGGATGTGGGATGTGGGCCGCCCAAACGTGCGTAGCACTAGTTCTGTGCGTCGGCTTCTCTCATTGTTACCCAACTACTCGGCTCTTCCCATCAACGATACATTGATTCGCCGATGTCCAAAGCGCTGATGGGTTAATTGCAATTAACGACCGATCAGCTGACCTTTCGAACGCAGAATTCTCCGTTGCATTGCTGCTTATCCTTCCTTCTCAACAAGTGACAGCTTTGTGCAGAAGGGTAGAAACCAAGAGCAGGTCAATGCTTTTAGCACGCGCCGCCACGGCGCTGTTAGTATCCTGCTGCTCGTGATCAACACATCTGAGCTAAGACATTAGGATTGGCCGACTCGATTGCAGATCGTGCGCGCCGAATCCGCCCCAGGCGGCCGCAGTTATGAGAGCTCTTGTCAGGGTCTTGGGAAGAGGTCTAGCTCCAGGCGCGATATCCACTGCTCCCTGCGAATGCCCTGGAGTATCTCCTGGCCTTCACTACCCTGTTGCTGGTGGGTCTCGCTATCGCAACGCCGACCGTCGCAGCGGAAGCAGTTATCAGTCTCTCGGGGCGCGTGGAATCCGTTGCGACCTCCTTTAGTTCCGCAAAACGTCCGCCTCAACACCCGTCGCCAGTTGGTCTCGCTGTCGTTGCGAGGACCATCTCGTCTTGGATGGCGTCCAATCGTCAGGCAATTGTCCGAGTCTTCGGACGCACCAAATTCGCCTCATCGAGCGGCGATTTCGACAGCAACTCTTTGGCAGTTGATCTCACGATCGCTGCGTCGACGGACGCATCCTGGCGCGCATCAGCGATCGTGGTCTCCAAAGGCTATCTGAACCTCTGCCTCGGAATTAGCGAGAGCCCTGCCGAGCCTTATCGAAGCGGACTGACCAAGCACCACCGGATCTGAGCTGCTCACTATAGCGCAAGTCGCAAGCATCCTTTCCGTTCCGACAGTTCGACGCTTCCAGCAGCAACGCAAGATCTCTTTCTTGAAAGTAGGAGGAGCTGTCCGGCAGAAGAACCGATAGAATGGGCGCTCTTTAGGTCAGCAGAACGGCAACTTTCTGGATGACAGCACGCACAGCATCATCGACTGTTGCGCAACGATATACAGCAAATCGGGAGCGAGCCGTCTCCGTGAGGGCGATCGCGTGTTTCGCCATTTCGTCGAGTGGCATGAGGAAGTAGTCGATAACTTTCCTATTTGTCTCTTTGTCCAAGCGAAGGGCAAGAATGTGTCCGGCGGGCTCGATCGCGCGTCGATGAACCAACCAGCAGGGTGCGTGGCTTCCACCAACGTAGTAACGCGCCATCCGCACCGATATCGCCAGCGTGCCGGCAAGTGTCAGCACTGCGGCTTGTGGATCAAATGCGGCGTTAACGCCTCGCGCTTTGATGCGCGTAACGACGGCATCTACCTGCCTGGCCAACTCAGTTTCGGAGTACTTTCGCGCATCTGCATAGTCGTAGTTCCTCTCACAATCAACATAGCCGACCCTGCGAAAAGCTTCCCTCAGACTACCAAACCGATGCGCATATAATGCGGCGGAGGGCATATTATCGGACGCAGCTAGTAACGAGGCGCTCAGCTTCCCATTCGCAGCGAGTTTCTCTCGCAACTTCTCTAAGAGCCACTCGTTCGACCAACGACCTTCTTTTTCATTCAAGAGCGTCTGAGCTTTTTGGAAGATGCTTTTGTCAACGACTGGCTCGAACAAACCAGTGGCCCGTATCCATTGCTCTGGCGGATTCGGCTTTCTCACCTGTTTCAGTCGGCAAGAAGACCGATTGTAAACACTATTTCCAATATACGCCTCGTTACTCAAAACTTGACGAACCATCCCATAGGACCACGGTGTTCCTCTATGATTGGGAACTTGCTCGCTATTGAGCCAGCGTAATATTGAGCCTCGGGAACGACGATGAACGACAAACTCCCTAAAAATCCGCGCAACGATGCGCTGCTCGTTCTCCGATCCGGGCCGGATCAGGACCCGATCGGTCTGCAAGTGCTTGCGTTGGCCCTTTAACAAGATGCCCTTTGAAGAGCCGCCCTCATCGATCAGCTCCCGCTGCAGGCCATAGCCGGCGGGGCCGCCCTGCTTGAATCCGAGGCTGGCGACACGGCAGGCTCCAGCATGAACTTTGACCGAGAGCTCCCTTGAGTATTCGGCCGCCATGACCCGCTTGAGATTTTTCAGAATGCTCGCGATCATGCCCCCATCGTTGTCGAACTCTTCAGCACAATAGCAGACCTTGATTCCTGCCTGACGGCACGTGAACTCGTAGTATGCGCCTTCATCAGTGTCCTGGAATCGCCCCCATCGGCTCACGTCGTAAACAAGGGTGTGATCGAAGTCTGTTCGGCCGCTTCGCACGTCATCAATTAGCTCCCTCAGGCCCTCTCTCTCTTGAATGCGAAGCCCACTACGACCCTCATCCTTGTAAGTGCGAACGATCGCGAGACCACGCTGTGCGGCATACACGGCGATGGCTGCCGCCTGGTTTTCGGTCGAATAACGCTGATGTTCCGTAGACATCCGCACGTACTGAGCAGCGCGCCCCTCACTAGTCGGAGCTAGCAAATCGGTCCCTGGGCGCACGATAAGCGCGTTGCGCATGTGATGCCTCCACGACGGGCAGTCACCAGAACGAAGAAAGACCATGTCTTCCCAGCCACCCTAGCACGGCCGAGGAGACTAAGGAACATATGCCGCCCCAAAGGCAAGAGCGGCCGCGCGCGGCGCTCATAGATCTCAGATACAGAAACGCCCCGAGCAGCAGCCCGTAGTTTTTTCGGAACTCACCATTGAGCTTGGCTATGTTCGACAGCTCAGAGGACGCTTGGTATTTTTCGGCCATCTGGCATGCTCCTCATTCGATCAGGAGCACCCTATGAACCACTGTTTTGCCCGACAGTGCAAGCGGTATTTCGGTAAATCGAAACCAGACCGCCCCCAATGAGCCATCTCGCGGTCAAAGCCGTGCTCCGCTGACCAGGAGGACGAAAAGACGATGAGCTTGCCAACTCTTCCCGACAGCTCGCGCCTCGTGGTCCGGAGCTGGAAGGTGGCTGGCGCCCCAGGGTCCATGACGTCCCGCTACCGTCGAAAGAACCGTTGAGTTGTCCTATTTGGCGGCCGGACTGGATGTCCACTTCTGTAATCCGCCCACCGATCGACTTAATTGGCGGCTCGATTCCCTGGCTTCATCGGAGGCCATCCAATGCCGCGTCTACTGGCATGGCCGGAGAATGATCGATGGGATCTCATGCGATGAACCATCCCAAAAGAGGATGAGGATGATCTACCTGGAAGCCGTCCGTCGACCGACGCAGCCATCGCTTCGCGTGTAGGAACCACCTCCATTGCTGCCCGACAGGCGGCCTGTCGCCATCAAGGTGACGCCGCCGGTGGTAGTGGTCGCCTGGAAGGCCGGGACTGACTGACGCCGCTCCCTCCGCCTTGGGCGACCGTGACGCGCGCCCCCGACACCGGGAAAGCGCTGCTGCCGCTTCCTTGGCAATCTAGGCTGTAGTCACTGCAAGTGACGCACCATCATTCGTAAAGCCCAATCAGCACTAGGACCTACGCAGCCGGACCCCTGCGCCGCCACCATTCTCGTCAATGAATTCGACGCCCGCTTCCTCAAGCGCCTTGCGTATTGCGCGGTCGTTTGCGGCCGTTAGGGCGGTCGCCCCTTCCGCAACCTCTGCCCTTCGAATCGTATTTGCGCCCAGCGCAGAAGCCCGCGCCAGTTCTTCGGCGCTCCATCTTAAGAGCGCTCGAGCTGCGCGAATTTGCGCTGCAAGAAGTGGCGGGCGACTGCCCTTGACGTTTTTTATCATATGGGTTATTTTACACCATCTGATATAATTTAACTCTCCACGAGCGAAGATTCGGAATGGATACGCGAGTCCACAACAAGTTGCACGCCGATTGCCACGCATTCATTTGTGGATCCGACGCCCGGATCATTATGGGGGAAGACCGGGACCAGCTCGTTAGGCTGTGGCGCGAAAAGCGGGGAGAGGCCCTTCCGCCGGACTTCAGCAACGACCTGGTCGTCCAACTCGGCAGCACCACCGAGCACCTCAATCGCAAGCTCTATGAGCGTGTGAGCGGCAACAAAATCCAAGATCTCCGGCGACCGGTCCGACATCCGATCCACAAGTGGATGAGAGCCGATCTTAACGGCGTCGTCCGGGATACGGGGGCGGTCTTCCGCGCTTGCTTTTTGCCATCCGGCCATCTCCCCGAGCCAGAAATGGCGGACCTGCACATGGCACAGCTGCAACATTCCATGTGGGTCATGGCTGCACGCTCAGCCCTTCTGTCTATTATCACCGGAGACGGGAAATGGATCGAAATGACCCTTCCTGCCGATCCGCTCTATCAGCACCTACTCCTGACAGCTGAGAAGAAATTCCGCCGCTGCGTTCAGCTAGGCGAGCCGCCCGCTCTTTTCGGAATTGAAGCTCCTCGACCTAGGCCAACTTCGATCAAGGTCATCGACATGTCTGCCTCCGGACAGTGGACGAACTTTCCAGCGTCGCATCTCAGGGCCCGCGATGCACTCAGCGAGCCGGAGAACTCACAGCGGGCGCAAAGGTGATTGCAAGGGAGACAGGCCGAGATGCAATCGCGTCGGCCTCAAACCTTCCCTGCGCGCGAGCTCAATTTCAAAATCAACGAACTTAAAGACCACCATGCGCCAGTGCAGTGAACACATCGACACCATCGCGGCTGCCATCGCCCGCGCTCACGCTAAACTGCCGAACCCGGCACAGTGCTCATCGGCCACCGGCTTTGACGTCGTACGCAGAACACTCGGTCGGGAGGAGATTGCCATCATTCAGGCCACCCGGACCGAGCAAGTGACGGGCCAAATGTGCGTCAGGACCATCCTCGCACACGTTTCTGGAGAATGGATCTCCTCTGACTTCCCGGTCGCCGTCAATCCCAAGACGCCGGACCAGATAGAAGCGCTACTCACTGGCGCTCGCCGTTATGCGCTCTTCAGCATGATCGGCTTCTTCGTCGAAGATGACAGCATAGGTCTGTCGGATGCGAATGCAGCGTCACGGCCATCTGCCAGTGCGGCAAAGACCCAAAAGGCCACTTCTCAGGAGGAGGTTACCAACCCTCCTCCTCGCGGTTCCGACGCAGATCAAGTTCTTGCCTTTCCCAAAGAGCCCTCGCGAAGGAGAAGCAAATCTCATCTCGCCTTCGTCCGCGCACAAGGCTGTCTCGTTTGCCAGAGATCGCCAGTTGACGCTCATCACCTGAAGTTTGCCCAGGCAAGCACGTTGGGAAGAAAAGTGAGCGATGAATTCACCGTTCCACTCTGTCGGTCTCACCACCAGGCTCTACATCGCCATGGGAACGAGCGCGCATGGTGGACCAACCTGAAGCTAGAGCCCTTGCAAGTCGCAAAAGAGCTATGGGCCACGAGTCCGGCCCATTCACAGGCCGGAGAGGCGTCTCCTTTCTCCGAAACGGTCACAAGCCCGGAGGCTCAAAGACAATGAGTCGTGTCTCACGAAAGGAGCAAAGTCGGCTCGTAAATCCACCACCTCCCAACTCAATCCGATTTTTTCGTACTCGGGCGGGCCTCGCAAGAGAGGAAGTCGGCCGCAAGCTCGGAGTGTCAGGCGAAACTATTCGGAAGTTGGAGCAATGCGACATATGGCTCGATGCCGACCGCGCCATGGACATTGGTCGCATCCTCCGCGTGCCCTACGAACTCTTCTGCTTTAGCTACGCGTCCGATGCCCATGCTTGGGCGGCTAAGGCCGTTCCAGTCGTGGGCGAGATCACGACAAACGACGAAGTCAAATTTGCAGAAACTGGTTGCTGTGTCGCTGGCGGCGCGCATCTGCCTCAAGGCTGCGTCGCGCTTCACATCAAGATCGGCAAAATGCGTGGACTGTACTTGATCTACCAGGAAGCCGCGCAGCTAGCAATGTCAGGGGAGATTTTAGCACGACAAGGCAACCGCGAGCTCTTCTTGGTGCATCTCGTCAATGGAACGACTTGGTGGAAACACATCGCGCCATCTCCGGCGACCGACTTATATCACCTTCACTCGCAATATCTCGACATGATCAACGATGTACGAATCGCATGGGTTTCCGAAATCTTGGGATTCGAACTCGCGAGATGCCCTCTCCCAACACCTGCTCAGTTGAAGGACGAAAACGGATTTCCTTCGAAACCACCGACAGGGATAGAGGGTGGTGCCAGGCAGTGAAACTTGCAAACCAAACATTATCTAGATCAGCAGGAGATGCTTGTCATGACAAACGATAAGGACAAGCCGACCACCCCCAGGCTCGTGAGTGAAAACTCTGATCGCGAGATCGAAATTCTTCATGCAAAACAGCACACAATGAGTCTCTTGGCAGATCTTGCTGCAGCCGTGCTGAGGACGGTAGCTGGAAGTGGATCGGCCGCACCTATCATGCCAATCGTTTTCAGGCTGGTCAGCGCCCAAAGGAAGCTCGCGTCCCTGAGCGGATCTTTTCTTGCTCCTGAGGATGAGAAGCAAGCGCTCATTCTTCCAGACGTGGAGCTGTGGTCGGGAAAATCGGAGTGGAAGCACCGAGAGCTTGAGTATGCGTTAGGCCTGGAAAAAATCGTGAATGGATCGCTTCGCCGAGCAGCGCATCAAATGCTGAAGGAACGCGAGCATTTCGGCGGAAAGTATTCGACACTCGCAATTGAAGAAGGAATTAAGCTCGTCGTGAGGGCGAGCGCAGGCCCGGAAAAGCCGAAGCGGAAACGAGGCAAGCCAACTGTGCGGCTGTAAAAATCGCACGGTGCCAATTCACAATTCGTTCCCGTCAACAATAGGATCAATGACTGAGGCGGACCTTGCTACGAACATCCGCTCGGTGACGTTCAATTGAGTGGGGCGCCAAGATCGTCGGTATTGAATCGGGCGGCTCGAACCACCGACTCTCGAGGAACTCAAAGCCGGCCTGCATCGGGAGAGCGTCTCGAGTCTAGGTTAGCCTGCAAGGCAGACCGTTGTCGAGTCCGTGCCCAGAATAAGCACACAATGCAAATCATTCATGAGAGAACATGGGCAGACATCGAATGAGCGCTTCGGATCCCGACCGCTATCTCCTTTGCCTCAACGGCAACTATTATTATCGTCGCCGGGTACCGACAGAGCTTCGAGATGTCGACGTACGAGGACACACGGTTAAGCTATCCCTGAAGACCAGCGACATCGCGCTGGCTCGAATCCTGCGAGATCTATTTGAGAGGGCTGATGACGAACTGTGGGGATCGCTGATGAGTGGGAAGGATGCACGGTCCGCTCGTCGTCGGTACCAAGCAACCATTCAGCGGGCCAAAGCCGTAGGCTTCCTCTACAACACGACCATCGCGGGGCGTGTAAAGCCGCCGGAATAAGTTGAGTTGGCCTACCACACTCAAAAGCGATCGAAGGAAGTGCGTAGGACGACCATCGTGATCCCTCGCTACGTTGGCGGTAAACCAACTGCGCGCCTGTAGAAGCTCAATAGTCGGATGGTCGTTAATTGATGCAGCTAATCAACAGAAATATTCGTGCTCGCGCGCCGCTCGCAAATCTTCAGTTGGTTCGATTTGGTTGCGGAGGCCGGTCGAAACGCCAACGGATTAATACGCGTGCTGCTTCGTGGCGTCTAACTCAAGCAAGCTTGCTCACCTTTCTCTTGGAAGATGCGCCGCCATCGTTCCGTACCGGCCAACCGGCGATCTTGCTGCCGAGACGTCTATAGTGGCAGCAGACCCAGCGAAGCCGCGGCGATGTATCTGCGCGCGATCAGCTTGAGCGCGAATCAGAACAGCATGGCGAGATGTTTCGCCCTGATTGGGGCGAGCCAAGGATCACGCGACCGCCAAGCTATTCCATAGCCGTTGGGTGCTACCCCCGTTCGCCCCAGCCCCCTTCCGGAGACAGCATGCAACTGGCGGCTGCTCTAGAGCGCCGCAGAAAATTTGACTGAAGGTCCCGAAGAACTTGAGCCCATTTTAATGAAATGCTTTCAATTCCTGCCGAATTGAATAAGGTTCCGCCGGGTAAACTATGCATAGAATGACACGCGAATTGATGGTGCCGCGGACAGCCGCCAAAGTTACTTTTGGCCTTATTTGCTTGGCGATCCTCGCCAGCCACACAATCTCGATGTCGCGCTGGAGCGAGGCGCGCGGAGTTTATGATGACGTCTGTTACCTCAGGCAAGCCCATCTTTTCCAACTTTTCGGCCTCCGTGGGCTCAATACCGACGTATCGATGGACAGCGATCGCTATTTTGTGGGCAAGCTGAAGGAAATTGCGCTATCAGAACCTGAAAACCCCCAACGCTGGCCCTGCCACGTTCATAAGCTGGGCGGCAAGCTAGTTCTACAATATCCGCCCGGAACTGGATTTTTGCTGGCGCTCTTCCCATCGGGCTTCCAAGTCGCTCCGCTTTACATCAGCGCAAGCATTATTGTCTGCGGATTCGCGTTGCTCGGCATTTTCATCGCGAGGTCGGTACCTTCCGTGATCGGGGCTGGACTCTTCGGGGCCCTGGCGATCTATAGTATGATCAACCCAGCGAAGGCGAGCTATTCAGTGGCGCCTACCGTGGCGCTCTGCAGCATTGTGGGCTTTCTGACCGCCTTGTGGCTGACCAGGGCAAAGCGGAGCCTGTGGCCAATCGCACTCATCGGCCTCTTGATAGGCGCGTCGGTCAATTTCAGACTGCCTAACATCCTGCTCGCGTCTGGCTACTGCCTCTTCCTCGCCGTCGGATTCATGCGATCGCGTACGTTGACAATCCTTCTGGATGCCCTTGCCTTTGGTGCAGGAGTCGCCATCGGAATGGCGCCGACGCTGATCGCCCAAGCAATAAATGCCGGTAGCCCGTTTGCGACGACATACGGCGCAAGCGACGCGGTGGGGCCTGCGTTCAATGTCTCTGTTCTCGGCGAATATATGCGCGACACACAATCTATCCTGATGACGCTCTCAATCGGCTGGACTTTGTGGGTGCTGCGGGCGGGCACTAGGGCCGCCCGCCAGATCGCTCTCATTGTTTCAGGCAATCTCTTAATTAATCTCGGCTTCTTTTTGAGCCACCCAATCTTCACTCCTTACTACGTTGTTCCGATCGCAATGCTCTCCACCTGGACGCTATCGTTCGCCTGGTTGATGCAACCTCACGAAGAGACCGAGCCGGCGGCACTCCAGAGCGAAGCGCTGGTGTGATTCATGACGAATTCAGCAAGCCGTGCGGTTTGACATAGTAGCCGGCTGGGCCTGTTTCGGCCCGATGATCTGGCTACTTGCGCAGTCGCCCAAATCAATCAAGGTGAGCATGCTAGTCGCGCGAAGTTACATTTGGGAGCAAGCGCTCGGGCACGAGCTCGTCGGCGGGGCGGTCGTGCTGATCGACATCCTCAAGGGCTTCTGCACGACTGCGCTGGTCCACCGCGCGCGCGGAGGCACGACGTGACGGCAGTTGCACGGGAGACGACCGTTCAGATGCTGCGGCGGCGTTTCCGCAGCCCGGCGGCCTGGGGCGAAACAGCCGATCTGTTCGCGGTCCTCGCGGCCGCCTCGCTGCCGTGGTCGACCTCGCTCACGGCGATCTTCAACGCCGCGTTCCTGGTCTGCATGGTGCCGTTCCCCGACATCAGGGCCTTCCTGCGATCCCTGACGCGCCCGATCGCCGCGGCGCCGATCGCGCTATTCCTGCTGGCGCTGGTGGGAACGCTGTGGTCGGACGCCCCTTGGGGCGCGCGGCTCTATGCCGTCGGTCCGACGATCAAGCTGCTCGTGCTTCCGGTCCTGCTCTACCATTTCCAGCGCTCGCCGCGCGGCAGCTGGATCTTCATCGTCATCCTGGCGTCTTGCACTCTGTTGTCGGTGATGTCGTGGTTGGTCGCGATCTATCCGGGACTAGCGCTGAGACCCTACGACCCGCTCCAACGCGGCATCTTCGTCAAGAACTACATCGACCAAAGCCAGGAATTCACGCTGTGCACGGTCGCGCTCGCCTATCCCGTGATGATGCTGTTGAGCAATAAGCGTTACTGGCTCGCCGGTCTTCTAACCGTGTTGGGGCTCAACTTTTTACTAAACATGGTTTTCGTGGTGGTGTCGCGCACTGCGCTCGTAACCGTCCCGATCATGCTCGGCGTGTTCGCTCTGCTTCATTTGAGGTGGCGCAGCATCGCCGTGATTTCGGCCGCGCTGATCGTCTTCGCCGCGGTTGCTTGGCAGGCCTCGCCGCAATTGCGCAAGACGGCCGACACGTTTTCGCAGGACTATCGGCTATACATGCAGGAGAACGTGCCGACGTCCATCGGCGAGCGCCTCGAATATTGGCGGCATGCCGCCCGGTTTTTCGTGCAGGCGCCGTTTGTGGGGCATGGAACCGGCTCCTCGCAAGGACTGTTCGAGAGAGCCGCAAAAGAACCCTCCTGGGTTCCGGGCGTGAGGGTCTTTCCGAACCCGCATAACCAGACGCTGCATGTCGCCATCCAGTGGGGATTCATCGGCATCGGCGTTCTCTATGCGATCTGGATCTCCCATTTCCTGCTATTTCGTGGCGACGGGCTTGCCACGTGGATCGGCCTTCTGGTCGTGGTGCAGAACATCTTCACGTCGCTATTCAACTCCCACTTATTCGACTTCCACGAGGGCTGGATGTACGTCATCGGCGTCGGCGTTGCCGGCGGCATGGTGATCCGGGCACAACAGGCCGAGGCGGAGGCCAGGGAAGCGGCTTCCTGACCGGTCGCGCGGCTGGCAACTCATCCGAGATAGGCTGTCAGCGCCATCAAGTTTATCAAGTGAGACATCCGTTGGTCGCGAACCGATCATCACGCCATGCACACGTGGCCGAACGAGCAGAGTTGGCAAATATTAAGATATCGCCCTTGCAAGTCGCAAAGAAATTTGAACGTCACACTCGGCAGAAGCGGTCCTAAGTTCACAAATCAATCGCCAGTACCGGCAGAGAGCTCAAAACATTGGCCCGACGGCAATCAACAACTCTTTGGAAGAAGTAAAATCTTAAAAGACAGGCCCGTCTCGGGTTCAAGTCAACTCGGGGCTAGATAGGCATAAGCCATCCTGAAGCGACGTCGTCGCGCCAGCCGAGCCTGTCGAGCCTCGTGATATCGAGCAGCTTGCGCGGCGTGCCGTCCACTCCAAGGTGTCGTAACTGATCTCGCCGCGGTAGCCGACGATCTCGGCGACCAGCGGGCGAACTCGGCGATGGCGATGTCCTCGCCGGTGCCGATGTTGATCAGGTCTCTGCCCGAATAGGTCTTCATCAGATGCACGCAGGCACCGGCCATGTCGTCGACATAGAGGAACTCGCGCCGCGGCGTGCCGGTGCCCCAGACCGCGACGGTCTTCGCGCCCGACAGCTTTGCCTCGTGGAAGCGCCGGACCAACACCGCGACGACGTGGCTCAGCTCGGGGTGATAATTGTCGCCGGGATCGTAGAGGTTGGTCGGCATCACGCTGATGAAGTCGCTGCCATACTGGCTGCGATAGGCTTCCGCCATCTTGATGCCGGCAATCTTGGCGATCGCATAGGGCTCGTTGGTCGGCTCCAGCGGACCCGAGAGCACCGAATCCTCGCGCAACGGCTGGGCTGCGAGCTTCGGATAACAGATGCTCGGCCAAATAGGCCCCGTCCTAAGGCGCCGAACGAGCGCATAACCGCGCTTCTTCTTGGCCATATCGTCCCGCGCCGGTCCCCCCTAGGAACCGCACCCCGAAACCCCGGAAAGCCAGAGGGCTGAGACGGATTGGACCTGGAACACAATCGTGATACTGAACGCACAGTCGATTGGACCGCGTCGGCGTTTTCGCGCCCCCGCAGAGACCATTACCTTGAGCCGAAATGTCTAACGACAGAGAGAGTATAGCGATCGACCAAGCGCGGCGCCCGGCCGTTTTCTTTGATCGCGACGGCGTTCTGAATATTGATACCGATTACCTGTTCGAGATCGACAAATTCGTCTGGGTGGACGGCGCGATCGAGGCCGTCAAGGCGGCTAACGATGCCGGCTATCTCACGTTCGTGATAACCAACCAGTCGGGCGTGGCCAGAGGCTTGTACGAGGAGAGCGACATCCACCGGCTGCACAATTGGATGGCGCGGGAGTTGGAGGCCCGCGGTGCGCGCATCGATGCTTTCGAATATTGCCCATTTCATCCTGAGGCACGTATCGAACGGTACCGGCGCGTCAGCGACCGTCGCAAACCGCAGCCTGGCATGATCACCGACCTTTTGAACAGGTTCCCGGTCGACCCGCGCAGGAGCTTCGTGATCGGCGACAAGCCATCGGACATCGAGGCCGCGCACGCCGCGGGCCTGCGGGGCCATGTCTTTCCGGGCGGAAACCTGCGAGAGTTCATCCTGCCGCTTTTGGCGCGCGGATAAACACGTGGCGAAAGCTCCCAAATTCATTCTCGCGACGGAGTACTATCCGCCGGACTCGAGTACGACGGCGACTTATCTCGGCGCGATCGCGAGGGCGATCGCGCAGGACATGACGACGATCGTCCTGTCGGGAACACCGGGTTCTGACAAACTGAAGGCGATCGGCCAGAGTACCGTCGAAGTCATCGAGATCGCGAACTGGAGGCCGCCCAAACACGCGCTCGCAAAACGTCTCATCGCAAGCACAATGCTGGCGATCCGGTTGTTCTGGGCCGTCTACAGATGGGCACGTTCCGGCGACGTCGTCATGTCGGTAACAAGCCCCTTCACGCTGCCCTACGCGATCACGCTTGCCGCACGGCTGCGGGGCGCCAAGACAGTGCTCCTCATCTTCGATCTTTATCCGGAAGCGCTGATCGCTGCTGGCCTCACACGGCAGACCTCCGTGGTCGCGCGTGCCCTGCGCCTCGCCAACGGCTGGCTGTTCAAATCCCTCAACGCGATCTTCGTCATCGGTCGTGACGTGGCCCCGCTGCTGCTGCGCTACCCGCGCGTGCGGGCGGACGTGATCCATTTCGTGCCGAACTGGACGTTGCTGCCGATCGGCTTTCGCCCGCCCGATGAAGAAAATCGCCTCAGGTCCCTTTCCTCATCGAAATTCCTAGTCGGCCTGTGCGGCAATCTCGGCTTCACGCACGCGCCCCGCACTATTTTCGAGGCCGCGCGGCTGCTGCGGAAACAGAAAGGGATACACTTCGTACTCTCCGGCTGGGGCGTCGGCTGGACCGAGCTGAAGACCTTGCAGGCTTCGGAGAACCTCGAGAACGTCACCCTGCTCGATCCCGTACCCGAGGAACAGCTCGCAGAGTTTCTGACGGCAGCCGACGCCTGGGTCATTCCCTACCGGCGCAATGTTGCAGGTGTTTCGATTCCAAGCCGACTCTACAATTTCCTCGCGGTCGGGCGCGCAGTCATCGTCGGAACGGAGCCGGGCTCGGAGGCCGGACTTGCGGTCGCGGAGGAAAACATCGGCTGGGTTGTTCCGGCGGAAGACGCTGCCGCATTTGCGCAGGCGATATCCGAGGCTGCTGCCGATCGCACTGCGACGCTTGAACGAGGCCGGCGGGCGGCGATCGCGGCCCTGAAATACACCGAGCAGGCCTCCACACTGCGCTACCGCGACATCGTGCGGCACCTGTGCGCGGAAGAGGAAACGAACCCGAACTGAATGTCCGTGATGGGCATCGCGGTGTCAATCGGCGTCCAAAATTTTGCAGGCCGAATGACACATCGCGGTCAGCGCGCCGCCTGGAGACGACCGCCCTACCGACCGGCAGGCATTTGGCCCGGGCGCGGCGACCCGCGCGCCGCAGCGCGCTTGATGGCATCGGTAAAATCGGCGGCAAACTTTGCGACCCGCCCTTCCACCGATGGTCCTAAGTCCCTCGGCAACAAAGGCCCGGCCTTCGCAACAGCCTCGGCAAGATGCGCGGCAAGAGCGCCCGCGTCGTCGACGTCGAAGTAGCTTTCGGTGCCGTTGGTCTGCTCGAGATGGACATCCAGATTGGAGATGATCATCGGCACTTCGAACGATTTCGCCTCCTCCACCGTCGTGCTCCAGCCTTCGAAGCGCGAGGGGTTGATCAAGGCCCGGCACGACCGGAGCAGCGCATAAACATGCGCGAGCGGGATCATCCCGAGATAGCGGAAGTTTTCCTGCAGGCCGCGCTTCTCAACCTGCTGCATGATGCTGTCGAAGTACGCCGGTGGTTCGTCGGGCCCGCCTGAAACCGCCACGACGGGCTTGATCCCGCGGCCGGCCAGGATCGTGAGCGCATCGAGAACCAATTGGTGATTCTTGTGGCGCCAGAATTGGTTGGGCAGATAAAAATATTGCTCGGGCAATTCGTAAAGACGGATGACCTCGCTCGGGTTCGCCGCCAGAAGGTCGTCGGTCGGGCGACTGGCGAACTTAACGACGGACATTTGATTTCGTGCACGGGGATAATAGCGCTTGCAGTCGTTGAGGGCGCTTTCGCTGCTCAGGATGATCGAACGCCCCGACGCAAGCTGCGCGCGGAAACCGATCTCGCGGCGCCACCAGGCTGCTTTCGAAAAAAGGTGAGGAAGGCTCCTGTGCTGCAGGTCGGGAAACCACGCGACAATGGGCAGCGGAAGCCGCCAACCGAAGAAGCGCGCATGTTCAAATACGACATCGACACGCGCTTCATCAAATGCGGCCGCTGCGGCGTAGTCGATCCCGGCAACGAGTGCGCTCGTCAAGCCGGAATGGTCGCGCTCGAATGCCCTGCGCTTGACGACTTCAACACCGGGAATCCGCGCAAAGCTCGCCAGATCGTTGTCGTCGTCCGATAGGCCCGCAAACACGACAGCCTCCAGCTCGCCGGGACGATATCTGTGCAGCGCGACGAACAGGTTGCGAAGGTAGTTGAATCCTCCAGCATGCAGGCGACGGGGTATGAAGATAAAACTGACACGGAGCGGCGGAGTCAACGAAGCTGCTCCTTGAACCAGGCAACGTAGTCGGCGATCCCAGCCCCAACGGGGATTTGCCACTCAAAGGACAATGCATTCAGCAGACGGGGATCGGCAACGAGGCTGAAGGGGTCGCCTGGGCGCGTCACACCTGAGAACTCGATGGGAATTCCCCCCCCCCAACTGCCGACGATGGATCTGGCAATATCGGCAACCGATGTGGCCACGCCGGAACCTCCGTTGATGATACCAACCGGTTGATCCTGCCGCTTGTCGCCGATGCTCGCCAACAGCCGCGCGACATCGCGCACGTCAGTCCAATCCCGCTGCTCTTGTCCGGTTCCTCCGAGCTTCAACACCCCAGCGCCTTCGCTCAGGCGCGTGCAGAGGTCCCATAGCAACTGCTTACGCAGATTGGCGCCATAGACCGAGAACAACCTCACGATCGTGCTCTGCAAGCCGAAGGTGGCCGCGTAGCTGCGACAGAGCTGCTCGATCATGAGCTTGTGCTGCCCATAGGGAGACACCGGGTTGGTCGCGGCGCTTTCGCTCATGCGCTCCGCATTGCCGGCGCCGTACACGGCGGCGCTGGACACAACGACGAGGCGACATTTAGGTGCGCTGGTCCGCAGCCACTCCAGCAGCCGGGCCGAAGTTGCCACCGTCCGCGAAAAATCCTCGTAGGGCTGCGCGATGGACGCGCCAACGGACGATCCGCCCGCAAGATGGAATAAGACGGTCGGTAGCCCCGTGTGTACAGCCAATGCGCCCAGATTGGTGGAATCGACCTCGCCGTTGAGCCAACGGCCCATCCCGAGCCGGCGCCTCTCAGGTTCATCGAGCGCCCCGTGCCCGAGGCCATGTACGGCGGATCCCCGCTGGGCAAGCTCGCGCGTCAAATACCTGCCGATAAATCCGTTCGCACCGGTGATCCAGATTGTCATGGTAGCGCCCAACGCCCACAGCCTGCCGCACTCATCGAAACGTAGCGAAACATAACCAACATCCGGAGGAAGGAAAGCGCGTTCAAGCCAGCTCTGCCCGCCCTGGCAAAGGTGGAAGCGGCCTCTCCGCTGCTGCTGCATGGCGGCATCGGGCTTCTCTCAACCTTTAGTGCAAGCGAAGCTGCGAGACCGCGGGATGATCACGAGGCGATGCCGAGACGACCGCGCCGCGGCACGAAGCGGAGGAAGACCTCCTGCCCCGTCTCGATGGATTCGTAGAGCGCCGAGATCAGTTCGAGGCTCTTGCGTCCCTGGAGCCCGTCGACCAGCGCGGCGCCCCGATCAGACAGGCACTCGACGACATGCTGATAGTAGGCTTGGTGGCCGAAGCCGTAGACGTTCGGCGGGTTGACCGAGAACTTCTCAACAACTTCCTTGTCCGACGGCAGCTCATCGACGAAGCGCCAGTGCCGGATCTGGTTCATGGCGAAGCCGCCGACTTCCACCGTGCCTTTTTCGCCGAGGATCGACAGCGAGCCTTCGAGATCGGAGGGACGGACAGCCGTCGTCGCCTCGATGATACCAAGCGCGCCGTTTCGGAACTTCAACGTCGCGACCGCGGTATCCTCGGTCTCGATCTTGACCAGCGCGGTGGTGCTGCGCGCATGAACACTGACAACGTCGCCGAAAAACCATTCCAGCATGTCGACGTGATGGCTAGCCTGATTCGTGAGCACACCGCCGTCATACGCCCAGGTGCCGCGCCAGGGATCCTGATCGTAATAGGCCTGATCCCGGCACCAGCGCACGCGGACCGTGCCGAGCACGAGCTTGCCGAACCGGTTCGCCTCGAGCGCCTCGCGCGCCTTGACGATTGGAACGTTGAAACGGTTCTGCTTGACCACGAAAAGCTTCACGCCCGCCTCGTCGCAGGCGCGGATCATGTCGTCGGCGTCCTGCAACCGCAGCGCCATCGGCTTCTCGACCACCACGTGCTTACCCGCCCGCGCGCAGGCGATCGCATGCGGCGGGTGAAGGCCGCTCGGGGTCAGCACCGCGACGACGTCGATGTCCTTGCGGGCGAGCATGTCGTCGAGGTCGTAATGGGCGGGAACCTCGAACTTGGAGGCGAGCGCATCCGCCCGCGCTTGCTCGGAGTCGCATACAGCAACGAGCTGAGCCCCTGCGATGTGGTTACCACCCAGCAGATCGGAATGACGCTTGGCGATGCGCCCGCAGCCCAGCAGGCCGAATCTGATCATCTCATTGTCCTTTCCGCGGGGCCGCTCGGCGAAACACCCGGCAGACGGGTCTATAGTCGAAATAGCCGATATGAATCAACCCTTAAGCACCGCTGTCACGGTACGCTGCAGACTCCGGCCGCGCGCATTGTGACGCTTCCGATGCGGAAGATGGGGCTGAGCGAGCTCTCGCCGATAATGGATCAGCTTCTCTTGGCCTGGTCGCGATCTGCTTCGATCGTCTTTACGAGCGTTGCCGGATTGCCGGCCACGACCGCGTGGTCGGGGACGTCTCTCGTCACAACCGAGCCGGCGGCGACGATCGCACCCGACCCAATGGTGACGCCTCGCATCACAAATGCTCCGGCACCGATCCAGGCATCTTCACCGATTTCGACTGCGCGTTCGTCCAAATCGAGCTCGGCGGGATGTCCCTTCGTGAAGATCTGCTTGATTTGCCTGTGGCGCTGTCCAGCATCAAGCGGATGAGTAAGATTATCGAAGATGTTCACATTGTGAGCGACGAGAGCGCGGTCGCCGAGACGAATTCGCAACGCCGACCAGATCCGGGAATTCTCCCCGATGTAACACCAGGATCCGACTTCGATGCGCCCGCCGTGAGCAAAGGTCAAAAGCTCTCCCCGCACGATGCTGTTGGCCCCGATCGTAATGCAATCGGAGTTCCCGCGAATGTTGCGAATCTTCGCGGTTCGCATCAATCGCGCGCCTTTTCCGAGCCGACATGTCGCCCGCCCAAGCAACTGCTGCAATCGGTAATCTATGTTCATTTGGTCAATTGAATGCAGACGATGGCGCGCGCGCATCCGGCCAGATCATCCAGCCGACCACGCCCGCTATGCGGGTCGAACGCGGAAGCATCAACGACCTCTTGCTCCGAAGCCCGCTGCCATCCGGATCTTTTGTATCGAAAGAATTCAAGCTCACAGGCCGAAGGCGCGAACTCCTGGATCAGGATATCCAGCATCTGCCTGTCGAACAGATGAAACCAGCCGAAGTTTTCGTACTTGCCGAAGGGCACGGTGATCAGGCACTGGCCGTTCGGCGCGAGGATCCGCTTGAACTCGCGAATTGCATCCCTGAAGCCGTATTTGTCGGTCTCTGCCTTGGCCCGGTCACTGGTGTAGAGCAACGTATTGTCGAGCCCGACATGCTCCAGCGTCGATATGCTCACGATGGTGTCGAAAGCGCCGTCCCTGAAGTCGGTGCCGCGAAAGTCGCCGAACACGTAGGAGTAGCCCCGATACCAATAGCATTTCTTCTCCGGCGCCAACGTCATCAGCGTCAGTTTGGCGTCCCGCACCGGCGCGCGATCCAGGACATAGTCGTGGTTCAACGTAGAACCTGCATCGAGCATCCTCCCGAGCGAGCTTATGCGGCTCAAACGATCGAACACCCACGGGAATTCGACGGCCCGTTCGTCGACGCCGACCCCGAAACCATCAGGAAGGGGCCGCCCCACCTGAACCGCCTTGCCATCGATCGCGTCGGTGACGACTCGCTTCTTCGTCGTATAATACCCGGCTGACCACGGCGGCCGGCCACGGAGCAGATAGAGCGGGACGGCGCAAGCGTCCAGCACCTCCTTCGTCCTGAAGATCAGTCCATCGACGTGCATGCATCGTCCTCAAATCGATTCCACCAGGTCGTTGAAGAGCAACCACTGGCGCTTCTTGCTGTAACGGTCTTCGACTTCCCGGCGTCCCCGGTCTGCCACCGACTTCATGCGCTCCCAGTCGGAGAGAGCGCTTTCGATCGCCTCGACGCACGCTCCGGGACTTGTATAGGTCAGAATGCTTTTATTCGGATCCATCCCCTCGGGATAGTTCCCGCTGTCCGAAAGCAACAACGCACCACATCCCATCGCCTCGAAGCAACGCATATTTCCCCTGTCTCGGCCTGCCATGTCGATGGCGCCATTGAGCGCGATCTTGGCTGACCCCAACAGCTCGTAGAGCTCGCGGCCGAACGCAGGGCCATGTGCAATCTGCGCGATCGTCCTCGGCCGCCGGTGCTTGCCGAGCGGTAGCCACGTCCCAATCGTGCTTTCGGCAAGTCGTGTCAACCGGGACGAATCCAGCCGGAAGACGACACGAACCTTGCCCGCCAGCTTCGCGACTTCCTCCAGGACCCTGGCTCGCGCCCGGTGGTGACGAGAGTACCCGCCGACGAACAGCACGTCGATCTGCCGGTCTCCATGACCGTACTCGGTCATCACCGGGTCGACCGCGGGAAAGAACAGTTCAGCGCGACAACCGGCCTTGCGCCAGGATTCCAGAATGGACGGAAAGTTCCCAAGTACGGCCCCGTAGGCACTAAAATCGGCACCGCCCGACGGAGCGGCTCTCCAGCACAGCGTCTTCTTGACGGAGCCGGGAAGCCTGCGAACGAACGCGCTGGGATAGCGCACGGGATCCATATTGTAGAAGACGTCTGCTCGATGATGCTCGATCTGCGCGAGCAGGATGTCCTCCAGGCTCGTGTTCGCGGGCAGGCCGCTCTGACGCGCCCATTGCCGCTGCAACACTTCATCGTCGCCGTTGGTGAAGAACGCGTCGGGATCGCCGGTCAGGACCGGTTCGAGAAAGTGCAGCGCGCCGAACCGGTCGGCGAGGAAAACGCTGCGGCGGGCTGCGAACTCGTCCTTTCCCCGCGCCAGCTGATCGAGGCGGGCGACATAGGATGGGTAAAGCCCGCTGTTCTGAAACAAGCGCATTCAGTGTTCCGCAATCTCACAAATCCACGCGCATCCCTTGCGAACCGATTTGACGGCATGAGGGTTAGTGGCATCTCACGACGCTGACAAGCAGCCGGTCTGCGGCCCCATCCGGCCTCACCGTAGCGCCGCTTGCCGGCTCGTGTCTCCGTCTCGGCGCGGCCGCGTCCAATGCAGGCTGGCGGCGCGGATCACGGCCACCAGGACCGGCAGGCCCATCCCACCAGTGACCAGGGACGTGGGAAGGGCGGAGATCATCAGATTGTAGATGCCCAGAAATGAAGCCGCAAGGATGGCGATCGCAAGCGCAGTCTTTCCTTTCAAGAAGGTCAAGTCGATCCACCTGCAAAGCACACCAACAAGGAGAGCGTAGACGCCCACGCCGTAATACGAAAAATCGGTCCATGCATCCGCGATGAACATCGCGGTGGTGTGCGTGCCCGCGCCGGTCGACCGCCAGGTGTCCGAGACCAAGTCGTAGGACGGCTGCCATTTCCAGCCGACAATTGCCGAGAGCACGCGCAAATTGCCCCCCCACATGTGATCCAGCCGCCACGGAATCGCGCCCCAGTACTCCATCAAAGCGGCGTTCGAGAAATCGAAAGCGCGGTAGTAGAAGAACTCGAACGCATCGCTCGGCTGCATGCCGGGAATCGCGATCATGAAGATCGGGATGAAAATCAGGAAGGCAGCGGCGACGCCCAGAAGGCATACGCGCCAATCGAGATTGTTGCGAAACAGAAGATAACCGACCAACAGCAATTGCAGGATGAACAGCACGATCGGCGCCTTGTTGAGCGTCTGGAGCTTGCCGAGGATTGTCGCGGCCAGAAGCAGCGCGGTGACAGCGCCCAGTATCCATGAGCGCCGACCCCAGGCGACCAACCCGGCCCACACGATGATCATCGGCGCGATAGTACCTGTCAGCAGATTGAACAGGTAGACCCGGCTTCCGCCGTTCTGCTGGCGATAGACGATCTTGGCAAACTCGTCGCCCGGCACCGAGAGGTAGCCGAGCAGGATCTGCAGGTGATGCTCCCGGTATGAGACCCAGAGCATGAAAGCGGCCATCAAGAAAGCGATGGCAAGGAGCCACATTTCTCCCGAAGGAGCCCTGGCCAAGGGTTGATGGCTCCAGTTCTTCAGTCCCTCGCGCGTGCTATTGACCGCAGCCGGCATGAGCCGAGTGACCAGCTCGATCCCGGCAATCACCGCGACAAACATCAAAGCGATCGAGAGATTCAAGGCGACGGTGATTTCCGGAAAATGCACGGATTGCGAGATCTGCTTGTCCACCGCCGAGATCGGAATGCGCCACAGCATGTAAAGCAGGTAGGCCGGCCCATACACCAGGAGCAGGAAGCTGATCAGCATCGTCGATGCGGAGACGAACCTGTCGCACCGGAAGATCAGGTAGGCCGCCGCGCCGATCATCGCCAGCATCACAACCGCATAGCTCGCAATGACCATCATCGCCTCCCTGCCCATAGCTTTTTGAGAGAATGGTTCAGCCGATACAGCAAGGCGTTGTTCGCAAAGCTCTCGTGCAGAACCGGCGGCAGGGCGACGAGCCGTTCCAGCTCGCTTACCGTTATTCCCAGCTTCTTGGCCACAAAACGCTTGTCGCGGGCGGCCTGCTCCTCCGTGACCAGGGGCTGCTGAAGCTGCGCCAGCGCCTCATCGCGCGTCATCTGCCCGGCCACGATCAGCGCGGAATAGTGAAGCCGCCGCTTATCGAAGGAATAGCGGCTCGGCAGGTAGATCTCCTGGTAGAACTTGGTGAAGCGGCTCTCCTGGTGCTTGCTGCCGTAGTCGACAAAGCCGTATTCATCCATCAGCAGGCGTTTTGCGGCTTCCTTGTCGTAGGGAAGGTAGTTCAGGGGCTTGAGGATCTGAACCTGCCCGCGGGCGCGCACCAGCCACAGATATTGAAGCGTTCCCATGAGGGGAAAGGTCCGTAGGGGGGCCGTTCCATGCGCCTTGTGAATGGCCCGAACGTTGCGCCCGTCCATGGCTGGATACCCGCCATCAGGGACGTGGATGCTCTCGCTGCTGAAGTTGACGCCGTTCATGAAGTAGCGCTGACCATAGCGGTGAGCGAGCCTGTAGAGGGTGGAGAAGAATGCATGGTCTTGCGGCGTGTCCTGATTGAGCACGGAGGCGCGCAGATAGGCCAGTTGCAGATCGCGCATTTCCTCCCATTCAACCACATAGGTGTAGAGATCGATGTCGAGTTGCCTGACAATCTTCTCGATGTTGCGGACGGCCGCTTCCGTATTCCAGCCACCGTCGACATGAACGGCCAGCATCCGCAGATTGAGCTCGCGCTTGAGAAAATGGGCGAGATAGGCGCTGTCCACGCCGCCGCTCAGCCCGATCATGACATCGTAGGGCTTGCCTGCCATCTCCTGCTTGATGCTCCCGACCGTCTTCTCGAGCCTGGCGCGACCCTCCTTGGTCGGCCACCACTCATGCGGCTTGCGCGCGGTGGCATCCCGACAGCAGATGCATTGGCCGGTCTCGTCGAACGTCACGCCTGGATTGTTGTTGTCCATCACGCAGATCGAGCAGACCTGATATCGTCGGCTATTCTGCAGCATCAGCACCCTCTCGCAGGTTCGCCCGCATCTGCTCGATGTTGTCCGCAGAAGGATACGTGATGAGGACGGCCCGCAGGCGTCCATAGAATACGAAGGTGCTGCCGGAGGCCACGGCCGACGCGCCGGCCCCGAGTCCTTCGGCCAAATGCCGGAGCTCGCCCGCACCTCCCACCGCCATCAGAGGGAGCTCGACGGCCCTGGATACCTCCGAGATGAGCGCAAGATCGTAACCGCTGCGCTCGCCATCGCGATCGATGTTTTGCAGGAGGATTTCGCCCGCGCCGGCGGCTTCAGCCATCTGCGCCAGCTTGATCGGGTCGAGATCTGTCACGACGCGACCGCGGTCGATCGCGGTTCGCCATCCCTCTTGCGTGCGCTTGCAATCGACACAAACCGTCACGGCCTGGGATCCGAATTCGTCGGCAATTGACCGGATCACGTGCGTCTCCGTACCGGCGCGACCAAGAACAACCTTCTCGACGCCAGCCGCGAAGATGGGGGACACGTCCGAGACCGAGGTGACGCCGCCGCCGTAACTCATGGGCATGAAGCACTCACTCGCAAGCTCGCGGATGAAGCCTACGTCCGGCCGCCTTTGTTCGACCGTGGCGTTGATGTCGAGCACGCAGATCTCGTCGACCTCCTTTTCGTTGAAGATGCGAATGACATTGAAGGGATCGCCGACATAAACGGGCTCGCCGAAACGGCGCGTCTTAACGAGGCGGCGGCGGCTATCGAGCAACAGGACCGGAACGACGCGGGGCCTCATCCTGCGGCTCTCTCGACGAAATTGCGGAGCAGCGCCATGCCGAACCGATGGCTCTTTTCGGGATGGAATTGCACTCCGTAAATATTATCGTGTTGCACGGAGCAGACGACCGGCTGATCAAACTGGTAGGTTGCCGCCACGTCGCCGGCATGGTCGCATTCCATGCGATAGCTGTGGGTGAAGTAGAAGCGGAATTGCCCCTCGCCGGCAAACAGCTTTGCGTTCGGCACGGCCTCGACGTCGGCCCATCCCATGAACGGCACCTTGAGCTTGAGAGCGGAATCCGGTCGCATCCGGACCGAGACCGCCGGAACCCAGCCCAGTCCTGCCGAGGAGCCCTCCTCGCTGCCGCGGCCGAGCAGTTGCATACCAAGGCAGACGCCAAGCAATGGGGTTTTCCGGACAAGGGCCGCGCTTTCGAGCGCGGGAATGAGGTTGGAATCGCGCAGTCTCTGCATGGCGGCGTCGAACGCACCGACACCCGGCAGCAACAGGTGACTGGCTTCGAGAATGACCGAGGGCTGATTGGTGATTCTCGCCTCGTAGCCGATGAACTCCAACATGTTCACGAGGGCGCCGGGATTTCCCACTCCGTAATCGACGATGGTAATCATCGCAATTCCCTCCTTGCCATCAATAGCGCGAAGGCACTTATCATACCAGCCAGCAGGACGCCCAACGCAATCACCGCAACAGGTTCGAGAAAGCGCGCAAGCACGGTAAGGACGGCAGAGACCGCCGCGCCGAGGATGCCGGCGACGGCAAAGGATTTCAGCAGTCTCGCGGTGGGCCAGCCGGCCGCACCATAGCAAATCCAGAGGACAGCAAGATAGCTGAGAGTCAACGCAACACTTTGCAGGGCCACGGCCTCCGGCAGCGAGCGCCCGGAAGCAAGCACGACCCACAGACAGCCGACCGAGCTGATCGCGGCGACGGCTTCGAGCTTGAGATTGAGGTCCTGGCGGCCGATCGAATCGAGAAGCCGGTCCATCCAGTTCGTCATCATGAAAAGCGATGCAGGCACCACGAGGATCGCCGAAAGCCCGCCTACACCCTGCCATCGCGGCCCGAGCACGATTTCGAACAGCGTGTCGCCTCCGAACACCAGCAGAGCGATCCACGGGCTGCTGACAACGAGCAGCCAGCGCATGATCCGGTCGATCGCCGGGCCTTGCGCAGCAAGGCCTTCGGTCGCCGCGCGATGAAAGAACACCGGCCTCAAGGCCGCGCTCGTGAACGCTGACGGAAGATGCGTCAATCTCCAGGCCTGGCTGTAAAGGCCGACCTGTGCGGCCGTCCCGAATGCGCCGGCGATGAAGATCGGCGCGCGCTCGCGCAGCAGGGAGAGCACCGTGAAAGGCAGCGAGAACTGCAGGAAGCGCCTGTTCGATGCCAGGGCGGCGAACATTGCGCGCGTATTCACCGGCCGCAGGGGGGCCCCGGCGGAGTGCCGCACGCTGCGAGCATAGAAAAGCGTCGCGGCTGCCTGTCCGACGACGCTCCCGATCACGAGCCACACCCCGTCGCCGCTTACAGCGCCGCCGAGCTGGACGAGATTGGCGACGATCGCATTCAGCACGGCTCCCGTCGATATCTGGGCAAATGCGCCTTCGCGCATCAACCAGGCCTGGCATGCGACCCCCAGCCCGACGAGAGCAAGCCAGCCCCACCCCAGCGCCGCAGGCAGCGGCCCGATCCCGAACTCCCGGAGCGAGCCCATGGAGAGGACCAGGAGGAAACCAAGCACCAGAGCCACCGCGCAAACGACGCACACGATCGCAAAAAAAAGATCACTCGCGGCCACGGAGTCGCGCTCGATGACCAGGCCGAGGTCAAAGCGAAAGGAGAGCAGCGAGCCCGCGGTGACCGCCGCCGCCTGGATAGCCGCCCAAATGCCGAAATCGGCGGGGGCGTAGAGACGAAACAGCACCGGCAGCAGGGCGATCGCAAACGCCTGCGACGCGAGGGGACCAAATCCCGCCGCGATCAGGGATCTGCCCAGGCGATTGGACGGTTTAGGACTGGCCAAACTTCGCCACCAGATCAATGACAGCGCTCTGCTGTTCAGGCGTGATCTCGGCGAACATTGGCAGCGAGAGAATGCGGCTTTGATGGCGATGGGCGTTCGGGAACTGCTCCGGTCGCAAACGCAGGCGTTCGTAGCTCTGAAGAAACGGCAAGGCGGTCGGATAATTGACCGCCGTCTGGACGCCGTTTGCGTTCAGGTACCGGGCGAGTTCATCGCGGCGGGGATGCTGGATCGTATACAGGTGATAGACGTGCTCTCGCGCCGCCGCGACATAGGGCACGATCAGATCCTCGATCTGGTTCAGACCCGCATCATAGATCGCGGCGGCCGCCCTGCGCGTCTTGGTCCAGTCCGCGAGGTGCCGCAGCTTCGCCGACAGGATTGCGGCCTGCAGACCGTCCAGCCGGCTGTTGATTCCCTCGATCTCATGCTGATGCTTGGTCAGTCCGCCGTGCCGCGCGATCTTGGCCATGCGGCTCGCAAGGGCGAGATCGTTGGTCACGATGGCCCCGGCGTCGCCCATCGCGCCGAGATTCTTGCCGGGATAGAATGAGAACGTCGCGACGTCACCGAAAGTGCCGACCTGCTGCCCCTTATATCGCGCCAAATGGGCCTGCGCGCAGTCCTCCAGAACCCAAAGCTTGTGCTTGCGGGCGATCGCCATGATGGCATCCATGTCCGCGGGCTGTCCGTAGAGGTGAACCGGGATGATGCCCACGGTCCGCGGCGTGATGGCGCTTTCGATCGCAACCGGATCGATCGTGAAGGTACGTGCATCTGTATCGCAGAACACCACGTCGGCGCCGCTATGGGTGATCATGGAGGACGTGCTGACCCACGAATGCGCGGTGGTGATGACTTCGGCTCCGGCCGTGACGCCGAGAGCGCGCATCGCGATGTAGAGCGCGTCGGTACCGTTTGCGCAGGAAACACAGTGGCCCACGCCGATTGCTTCGGCAAACTCCTGCTCGAAGGCATCGACATAGGGCCCGCGGATAAAGGCGCTGTCGCGAATGACCGAAGCGATCGCCTTGTCGATCTCGTCCTTGATGGTCTGATATTGAAGATTGAGATCCGCAAACGGTACGTTCATAGCGTCCCCTCAGTCACAGCTGCCTGTTCTATTTCCGGACAAGCCTTCGGGCGGGGTTTCCCACGTAAAAGCCGGGCTCGGTGATATCGCGAGTCACGACAGCCCCGGCTCCAACGACCACGCCGTCGCAAATCCGGACGGGAAGGATCGTGGCGTTCGAACCGATCGATACACGATTGCCGACAACCGTCGCGCGCCAAAGCTCCTTGTCGCCCCGGGCAGGCCCCCCGATCGAGAAAGTGTCATTGATGAAGACGGCTCCATGACCGATGAAGCAGTCTTCGCCGATTGTCACCAGCTCGCAGACAAACGCGTGCGACTGCACACGCGTTCTGGCCCCGATCCTGGCGGTCTTCTGGATTTCCGTGAACGGCCCGATGAAGCAATCATCCCCGATCTCGCAACCGTAGAGGTTGCACGGCTGGACGATCTTGACCCGCACTCCGAACGTCACGTCGCGGACGTCAACCTCGTTGACGGTTGGCAAGTTCATGATGTCTCGCCCAGCCGGCACCGCTTTGGATTGAAGTGGAGCTCGACTTCCTTGCCGGTCTCAATGGATTCGTAAAGAGCCGAGATGAGTTCGAGGCTCTTGCGCCCCTCGAGCCCATCGACCAGCGCCGGGCTCTGGTTGCTCAAGCAATCGACGACATGCTCGTAATAGGCTTGATGCCCGAACCCGTACACATTGGGGGGATTGACCGAAAAGTTTTCGAAGACATCGGCGTCGGAAGGCAGCTCGTCACGAAATTGCCAGTGCCGGATCTTGTTGACCGCGAAACCCGCAATCTCCACCGTCCCCTTCTCGCCGAGGATCGAGAGCGAGCCTTCCAGATCTTTCGGTCGCACCGCCGTCGTAGCCTCGATGACGCCGAGGGCGCCGTTGCGAAACTGCAAGGTCGCGACGACTGTGTCCTCGGCCTCGATGTTTACGAGCGCCGTTGCCGCTCGCGCATGTACGCTGACGACGTCGCCGAAAAACCATTCGAGCATATCGACGTGATGGCTGGCTTGATTGGCAAGGACTCCGCCATCGTAGGCCCAGGTCCCACGCCATTTGTCCTGATCGTAATAGGACTGATCCCGGCACCATCGCACACGTACGGTGCCGAGGATCAACTTGCCGAACCTACCGGCCAGCAGCGCCTCGCGCGCCTTCACGACCGGAACGTTGAAGCGGTTCTGCTTCACCACGAACAGCTTCACCCCGGCGGCATCGCAAGCCTGGATCATCGCGTCGGCGTCCGCCAGGCGCAGGGCCATGGGCTTTTCGACGATGATGTGCTTGCCCGCCCTCGCGACCCCGATCGCATGCACCGCATGCAATCCGCTCGGCGTCAGAACGGAAACGACATCCACGTCGGTCCGACCGAGGAAATCCGCGAGGTTGTGAACCCCGGGAACCGCGTACCGGCTGGCGAATTGATTTGCACGCTCCGGGACTTCGTCGCAAACGGCGGCCAGTACCGCACCGTTGATGTGCCCACCGCCCAACAAATCGGCGTGACGCTTGGCTATGCGCCCACAGCCAAGCAGGCCAACCCTAATCATGCCTGCGGATCTCCAGTGAATTGACGGATGATGACCTCGATCGGAGGTCCACGCCCGTTGACGGCTGCCTGTTTACCAGCATGTTGCCGGTCAGCGCAAGGGAAGTAGCGGAGTGCCATATCCCAAGTCAGCTCGACATTTCAATAGCTTATGGACATGCTACATGCACGGCTTGAGCTTGACAGACGTGCTTACCCTCGGACGATGACGGCGGCCCCCGCTAATTCAACCCTTACCTAGCAACGGTGAAGTTGCGGCGGCGCGAATAGGCTCACAGCAAAGCCCGTAACTGGGTGGTCCAGCCTGACCACACGCGTGTACGACGACAAGTCGATACCCATTGCCTGAATCTGAGCCGGCGTGAAAGTGCGAGGTGACTCGCTGAGAACGAGCCACGTGCGAGCAAGTATTTGGGGATCAGTCTGACCAATAATCTGCTGACCAAATCGTTCTGAGAACGGGTATCCCGCAAAGATCCATGGGAAGGTGGGCGCGCGCCCCCCAATCGCGAAAATCACCCCAGGAGAAGCACTGCCTAGATCCAATACCGAATCACCGTCGCAGAACCCGTTGGTCTTCGCACTATCCCTCAAATCGGTTATAAATTTGCTTGTTTTTTCATCCAGCTTGAGCGTTGACCTGCTTCCTACCGGAGTCGGACTAAGTTGCATCTCGACGGGTGAAGCAAGCCTATAGGGAGCGGCCAGCCCACTCTGAACGGCAACGAACGTAAGTGCGAGCCACGCTCCAGTAATACCCGCGCACAAGAATCGGGGTAGCGCATTAAAAGATGCGACCACTGTTATGATGCCCCAGATCCCGCAAGAGTAGCTGAGTTGCTCCGAAATGCGATCAACGCTGCCAAAAGTGGACACGAGAGGGACAAGCGAAACCCAACCCATCAGAGTGATAAATCGCTGATCCGCGCTTGGTCGAAGTCGGCAGATTGATAGCACCACATAGACGATAGCGCCTGTAATCGGGCCGACCCGATATGCGAAGTTGCTCGCCGTCAGGTTGAAAAACACATCTAGCGCGATAATGCCACTCGCGCAGACTTGTAGGATCACCAACGACGGGATCAAACGCTCGTACCTATGCAGCACGGACGTGACGACAAAGATCAATCCAGCGCATAGAAACAACTGACCACTAGTCTGAAAGAAGCTTGTGAGGTTTACCAGTACACTGGAATGAACCGGATGGCTTACCCCAAATATCGCCAAATACAAATTAACTTGGGCCAAAATGGTATTGAGAGGCATCCACCAAGCGACCATCGTCAGAAGCGCTACTGTCCAGAGCGCCGTGAACAGCAGAAGCTTGATTAAGCGCCTGACGTCGGGAGCAAAAACTAAAGCGGCAGCCAAATAGACGGCCCCATAAGCAAAGGCACTCTGTGGTCGCGAGAACATGATCAAGACCGCAGAAAGGCCAGCAAAAAAAGCGGATCGCGTCAGGCGCTCGGGTCTCAGAAGGTCGGCTGTTGCGGACACTAAGAAAAGTCCGCTGACTAGCGCGAACCAGTTATAAGAAGGAGTTGGAATCCAAAATGCATAATACGAAAACGGGAATACAGCCGAGGAGCTCAATATCTGGAGAGTAGTCGGACTACGAAGTGGAACTCGCAAAGAGCTAAGCATCGTCAGACAAGCCAGCGCTCCCAACGCAGCAGCTATAAGTGCTGTGAGTCGCCGCAAGTCAACGATCGATTCTCCGACCAATTCGAAGAGGGGGTGCAGGCCGTAGCCGAACAATCCGTAGGCTAATTTGAACCGCGATGGCTCTTGTGCCCACATGAGGTAAAAGGCTTCGTCCGTGAAGTCGAAGCCGCGGTCCATCCACGACACGGTCCAAAGAACCGTAAACAGAGAGCACCCGGTAACAATTGCAGGAGCGAGCCAGCCTGTTTCGTAAGAGCGAACGGAAGTCAGACCTGAACTGAGGTTCGAACGATCACTCACTGTTTGATCTCAGCCGGATTTGGTATCAGTCGAAACTCAATCGGAGAAGTAGACAGGCGACGGCAAGGCGCTAGTTTCCTTCTTAACTTCGTGTCAGGTCCGCCCTTGTCTTCTCAAGTTTAACACTCTTGGTCAATTCTAAATTTGCGACGTATGCCCCGTATCACAACAAGGCGTGTGCTCAATGTCATCTTCATCGGGGATTCAGTGGTGAAAACAATCAGCGTTATCACGCCCTGCTACAATGAAGAGCTGAATGTACGGGATTGCTACGAGGCAATCCGACAGATCTTCGACAACGACCTCAAGGGCTATCAGCGCGAACACATCTTCTGCGACAACGCCTCGGACGATCGCACCGTGGAAATCCTGCGCGAGATCGCCGCACGAGATCCCTCGGTGAAGGTCATCGTCAACGCCCGCAATTTCGGGCCGCTACGCAATACCTATAACGGGGTGATGGCGAGCACGGGCGATGCCGTGCTGCTGTTCATGCCTGCGGATCTCCAGGACCCGCCCGAGCTGCTGCCGCAATTCGTCAAGCTGTGGGAGGCGGGCAACGAGATCGTCTACGGCATCCGCGCCGTCCGGGAAGAAGGCCGCCTGATGCGTGGGCTCCGTGACGCGTATTATCGCGTGCTGACCCGCTTCTCCGAGCTCCAGGTGCCACCAGGCGTCGGCGACTTCCAACTCGTCGACAGGCGCGTCGTCGAAGCCATGCGGCACGTCCGCGACGCCTACCCCTTCATGCGGATGATGACGTTCGAGTGCGGCGGCCGCATGGTCGGCGTGCCCTACACCTGGCGTGAGCGCAAGAAGGGCTTTTCGAAGAACCGCGCCAGCGCGCTGATCGACCAGGGCCTCAACGGGCTGGTGTCCTTCACCACGGCGCCTGTCCGCTTCGGCCTGTTCGCGGGCTTCCTGATCTCGGCGGTGAGCATCGCCTACGCGGTCGTCAACTTCATCATCGGCCTCGTGCTCTATCAGAAGCTCGCCGAACCCGGCATTCTCACCTTGATCGTCGCCATGTTCTTCTTCGGCGGCGTACAATTGTTCTTCATGGGCATGATCGGCGAATACGTGCTCGCGATCTACGGACAGGTGCGCGAGAAGCCCGTGGTGTTTGAACGCGAGCGCGTCAATTTCGACCCGCCCTCATCCTAGACTATCGCTTCGCCAGCGACTGCTCGATCCGCGCGGCGATCGCCGACACGGACAGGCCGGCGGCATCGAGCAGCGCATCGCGCGAACCCGCACTCGATGTCTTGCCGCCCTGCTCGGGAATGCCGATGCCAGTAACCGGCGGCCGCCTCGCTTCGCCGGCGAATGCGCCCGCCACCAGGCTGAACAGACCGCCACGCAGGATATGCTCTTCCAGCGTCACGACGAGCGATGCGCCGCGCACCGCATCACGGATCGCCGCCTCGTCAAGCGGCTTCAGGCAGGAGACGCTGACCACCCCGACATCTCGGCCGCGCCCGGCAAGCTCGCGGGCTGCCTCCATCGCGCGCGAAGCGATCGGCCCGGATGCGAATATGACGACATCTCGTCCCTCGCGCAGGATCCGCGGCTTGCGCAGGTCCATCATGGCGGCGCCAAGATTCGGCTCCCCCTGCCGGCTGAGCCGCAAATACGACGGCTTGCCGCTGCCTGCGATCAGGCGCGTCGCGGCGCGGACCTCCATGGGATCGCATGGCACGAACACCTCGATACCGGGCAGCATCGACATGATGCCGGCGTCTTCCAGCGCGTGGTGGGTGTAACCCTGGCTGCCATAGGCATAGCCGGCGCCGACCGCCACCACCTTGACGTCGGCACCGTGATAGCAGACGTCGTTGCGGAGCTGCTCGAGACAGCGCAGCGTCGGGAAATTACCGATCGAGTAGATGAACACCGTCTTGCCCGACAGCGCGATGCCGGCGGCGATGCCGGCCATGTTCTGCTCGGCGACGCCGACATTGAGGTACCGGTCGGGAAACTTCGCCGCGAACGGCTCCAGCACGGAATAGCCGAGATCGCCGCAGAGCAGCCAGATATCAGGGTTTTCGCTCGCCGCCTGCGAGAGGCTTTCGATGAACGTCGTCCTCATGCGCCGACCTCGGCCAGCGCCTGCGCGAGCAACTCATCCGAGGGCGAACGGTAGTGCCATTCGAGCTTGTTCTCCATGAAGCTCACGCCCTTGCCCTTGACGGTGTGGGCGATCACCACGGTCGGCCGACCCGTCGTGACAGGCACGCCGCCCAGCACGCGCTCGAGCGCAACGACATCATGACCGTCGATCTCCTCGACATGCCAGCCGAACGATTTCCATTTGTCGGCAAAAGGATCGAGGTTGAGCACCTCGGCGACCGAGCCGAAGCTCTGGATCTTGTTGAAGTCGACGATGACGCAGAGATTGTCGAGCTTGTGATGGGGAGCAAACAGGATGCCTTCCCAATTGGAGCCCTCGTCGCACTCGCCGTCGCTGAGCAGGCAGAACACGCGGCTGCCGAGGCCTGCGGAACGCGCGGCGAGCGCCATGCCGATCGCGATCGGCAAGCCATGGCCGAGCGAGCCGGTCGAGACCTCGACGCCGGGAACGGCATGGCTGACGTGACCGGTGAGGATCGAGCCGTCGCGGCAATAGGTATCGAGCTCGGCCAGGGAGAAGAAACCGCATTCGGCGAGCGTGGCGTACATGATCGCAGTGGCGTGCCCCTTGCTCAGCACGAAGCGGTCGCGGCCCGGACTTTGCGGCTCGGCAGGATCAAGGCGCAGGGTCCGCGTGTAGAGCACCGCCAGGATGTCCGCCATCGAGAGGCAGCCGCCGATATGCGAGGCCTTGGCGGCGTGCACCATCCGCAAGGCATGCGCGCGGATCCGGCGGGCGAACTCAATCGGTTCAGGAAGATTTGGTCGCGTCATGCCAGTCAACCGTTTCGCGTAGTCCCTCATCCAACGGCACTTCGGGCTTCCAGCCCATTGCGCGCATGCGCGAAACGTCCGCCGCCAGGACCATAACCTGATCGGGCCGGTAGGCCAACTCGCCGAAGCCGAGGCTCGCGCGGGGATCGACGAGATCGCGCAGCTTCGTCACCGTCTCGCGCAGTGGCGGCGCATCCGGACTGCCGACGTTGAAAATGCCCCGCGCAGCATCGTGGGCGACCGCGAGCCGGAAGGCCGCGGCCGCATCGCGTGCGTGCAGAAATCCCCAGCGCTGCTCGCACGCCGTCAGCGCCATGTGCTGCCCGGAGCGCAGGTTCCGGATCATGCTCGGGATCAGCCAATAATCGGCATCCCTCGGACCGTAGGTCGAGAAGATCCGCAGCCACGCCGCGCGCAGCCCTCGCTCCTCGCAAAGGCGCAGCACCATCGATCCCGCCGCGAGCTTGGCCATGCCGTAGAGCGTCGTCGGCCGGGTGATATCGTCCTCGCGAATCGCGCGATCATAGGGGCCATACTCGGCCTGCGATCCGGCCCCCACGAAGACTTTGGCGTCCACGCTGGCGGCGAGGTCGGCCAGCCCGACCGTATCGGCAACATTGACGGCCTGGTCGGGGCTGTTGCGGTCGCTGCCGGCGACGCCACGCCAAGCCATATGAACGATCGCCTCGGGCGCGAACGCCTCCAGAGGCCCACGCAGCCCGTCCAGACGCTCCAGAGCGCCATGAATCACCTTCAGACGGCCAATGGCCTCTTGAAGGCGCCAAGGAGCCCTGTCGGGGCGCAGCAGGACCGCCACTTCGTGCCCCCGCCCCAGCAGGTCAGCAACGAGATAGGAGCCCAGAAACCCGCTCGCGCCGGTCACGAAAATACGCATGGCGCCCCGGGTAGATCAGCCGCAGAGGCCCGTCAATGTCCCGTATCGGAATTGCCGGGGCGCCGGGTTGGGGCTGGGGACGGGCTCCCGGGGGCACCATCTGCGCTTGATTATCCGGCCCATGCAGCTAAACGGGGGCCCAGAATTGACTTCGACGATACAGGGGTAGGTGAATGAGTGACTTCAGGCTGGCCATGGTTTCCGCGGGCTTCGAGCACGGCGGCAACGTCACCCACCGTCACTTCGACGGCCATCCCGACCTGCTCGTCTATCCCTTCGAGTCGCAGCTCGGCAACCGCAACTTCAACGACTTCCTCGCTTCCGTCGAGCGCGTCCAGTACCGCTATCCCGAATTCCCGGAAGGGCTGACGGCGATCGAGCTCTACGAGCAGATGATCGACGAAGAGCTGAAGACCTTCCTGCGCAAGCGCAACGGCTCCAAGTTCCGTGATGCCGACTGCGTGATGGACGAGAAGAAGCGCGTCGCCGAATTCGCCCGCATCGTCGGCGAGCCGCCGATCTTCCGCCGCCAGGTGGTCGAGGCGTATTTCCGCTCGACCTTCGCGGCATGGGAGAACTACTACACCAAGCCGCGTCCGGGCATGGTCCATGTCGGCTACTCGCCGGCCATCGGCATCGACGCCGACCGCATAGTGCGCGACTTCCCTGACATCCGCATCCTGCACATCGTGCGCAATCCGTTCTCGGCCTATCGTGACACCAAGCGCCGGCCGTTCCCGCAGCCGCTAACGAAATACCTGATCACCTGGAACATCTATCACTCGACCGTCGAGATGTTCGCCAAGATGTATCCGAAGAATGTGCGCATCTTCCGCTATGAGGACCTCGTCGAGGACAAGCGCAAGTTCATGACGGAAGCCGCGAACTTCATCGGCGTGCCCTTTGCCGACAGCATGCTCTATCCGAGCTGGAACGGCGTCGAGATCAGGGATTCCATCGCGCCCTGGGGAACCGTGCTCAAGAGCACCAAGGACTACAACAAGGCCGTCATCGAGGAACTCTCGGACGACGAGCGCAGGCAGATCGCACAGGGCACCGCGGCGCTGGCCCGCCATTTCGGCTACGACCAGATCGACTATCTGGGCCCGCTCTATCGTGCTGGGTAAGATCGCGTTTTTCGAAACCTGCGACCGCATCGACATTGCCGCCGACCGCGCGGCCATCCTGCCCGCGCTTCAGCGGCATCTGCAATCAGACAGCCGCGCTACGAGCGTGACGCCGGCACTCGGCGGCACGCTCGGCATCTGCTTCGATGCGGAGATCGCCGGCGAGAAGCGGTTTCTGAAGACGCATCTTCCGGGCCGAGACGCCCGTGCGAGCCTTGCCAGGGAAATCGACATTCTCATCCGGCTCTACGGCGACACGGTCGTGCGCGACCGCTTCGAGGTTACGCTCGGGGACGGGTCCGCGCGGCTGTGCCTCCTGATGCCCGCACTCACACCGCTGCCGGGTCCGATGCAGCCCGCGGATGCCGCCGCGCTGATGCACGGATGCCATGAGCGGCTCGCCGATTGGCAGCCGGACGATCTCCCCACGTTCCAACACTATCTGTCGACCGCCACACGAGCCCTAAAGACGCTTTCGGAACGCGACCTACTGGAACAGGCAAGCGCAACCGAATTGCGCCTGTTGATGTCGGTGCTTGAAGAGCGTTATCCAACCCTGCCCACAACGCTCTGCCATGGCGACTTCGGACCGAAGAACATCATGCTTGATGGCGCCGAGCCGCGAATCATCGACTGGGAAGACGCATTCCTCGGGATCGACGGCTACGACTATCTCTACTGGTTGACCTTCATGGAAAACCGGCCGTTCCTGCAAACGGCGGCGTTCGGCCGGACCGGCCTTGCGCCCGACATCGAGCGCGCGATCCTTGCCCTCGTCGTCCTGCTCAAATCCTACCTCGCGGTCTGCTCGGGCGCATATCTGAAGCATGCGGTATCTGCCGAGGCCCGCATCACCGAGATTTTGCAGCTCCCGCTCTAAGCGTCGCTTACGCGACGACCTGATCGAGTTGATCGAGCGAGAATTTACGCAGGTCACGCCCCTCGCGCAGCGCCTTGTACCAATCCACTGTCAGCCGCAGGCCCTGTGCGAGGTCGAGCCGCGGGGTCCAGCCGAGCTCGCTGCGCGCCTTGGTGCAGTCGAGCCTGAGATAGGCGGCTTCGTGCGGATGCCGGCCGGCATCCGCCGTCCAGCGCGCTCCATCGCCCCACAGCGCGATCAGACGCTCGACCACGGTTCCGACCGGCACCTCGCTGGCCGCATCGGGTCCGAAATTCCAGCCGCCTGCGAGGCCTTCGTCGCCCGCCAGCCGCTCGACCAGCGTGAGATAGCCGAGCACCGGATCGAGCGCGTGCTGCCAGGGCCGCACCGAATGGGGATTGCGGATGCGCAGCGCCTGCCCATCGAGGAACGCCTGCATCGCATCGGGCACCAGGCGGTCGCGCGCCCAGTCGCCGCCGCCGAACACGTTGCCGGCGCGTGCGGTCGCGACGCGCGCCGCTCCCTCGGCATTGTAGAAGCTGTGGCGGTAGGAATGCGTCACCAGCTCGGCGCAGGCCTTGCTGTTGCTGTAGGGATCATCGCCGCCGAGACGATCGCCTTCACGAAAGGCTGCGCCGGCGCCAATGTTCTCGTAGCACTTGTCGCTGGTGACGTTCAGGATCACCTGCACGGAGCGGAGCTGCCGTGCAGCCTCCAGCACATGCACCGTGCCCATCACGTTGGTCGCGAAGGTCTCGACCGGCTCCTCGTAGGACTGACGCACCAGCGCCTGCGCAGCCATGTGAATGACGACGTCGGGCGCGGCCTCTGCCATCGCGGCGCGCAAGGTGGAGAGATCGCGGATGTCGGCGATGCGGTGCCTGATGTCGTCGGCGATCCGCGCCGTCACGAACAGGGAGGATGGATGCGTCGGTGCCAGCGCGTATCCGTAGACCTCGGCTCCCATCCGGCGCAGCAGCAGCGAGGCCCACGCGCCCTTGAAGCCGGTGTGCCCAGTGAGAAAGACCTTCTTGCCGCGCCAGAATGCCGAATCCGTCACCAGATCCTCCACTTCGCGCGGTTGCCCGCCCACTCGCCCTCGAGGAAGTTGCGATCGCGCAGCGAATCCATCGGATGCCAGAAGCCGGGATGCACAAAGGCGCGCAGATCGTCACCGCGGGCGAGTTGCTCCATCGGCTCGCGCTCCCAGATCGTCTTGTCGCCGGTGATCAGGTCGCCGACCGAGGGCGACAGCAGGAAGAAGCCGCCATTGATCCAGCCACCGTCATCATTCGGCTTCTCCTCGAAATTGACGACGCGGTCGCCCTCGATCTCGACCGCGCCAAAGCGCTTGGCCGGCCGCACCACCGAGACGGTCGCTCTCCGCCCATGCGCCTTGTGGAAAGCGATCTCGGCGGCAAGATCGATGTCGGCGACACCGTCGCCATAGGTCAGTGCGAAGAAGGGCTCGTTCGCGACGTAGGGCAGCACCCGCTTCAGCCGGCCGCCGGTCTGGGTCTCCTCACCGGTGTCAACCAGCGTCACCCGCCAGGGCTCGGCGGCTTCGCGATGCACCTCCATGCGGTTCTCGGCGAGATGGAACGTCACGTCGGACATGTGCAGGAAGTAGTTCGCGAAGTACTCCTTGATCATGTAGCCCTTGTAGCCAAGGCAGATCACGAAATCATGGAAGCCGTAATGGCTGTAGATCTTCATGATGTGCCAGAGGATCGGCCGGCCGCCGATCTCGACCATCGGCTTCGGCCGCGTGCTGGTCTCCTCGGCGATGCGGGTGCCGAGACCACCCGCGAGAATGACCACCTTCATCCTACTCCCTAACCATCTCATTGTGGCGCAAATCCCATGCAAGTAGAACAAAACCAGGCAGGAAGTCATCAAAATTGTTAAAAATTTGCAGTTGTTGCCATTGCTGACAGCGACCATAACGGGCCATCGGTGCAACACAGCAGTTTCCCGACTCTGAGTGAGACTATTACCGATGAAGAGCATGAACGCGTACACTGACAATTCGGGTCAACCATCAACCCTTGGAGCTAAGGAACATGCACGGCGCAGAAACAGATTGATTCTGATCGTTCTAACGTTCGTCTCGCAACCTTCTTGGCGACGATTGTCCTCCCGATGATCGATCACGCGAAGCCAAGCTTGATCGACGACCATGATATCGTGCTTGCTCTCAATGGCGAAGGCAACGTCACATTGAGTTCCCTTGGAACATGGCTTGCGAAGACGCCGGAATATAAAGAACTCTTGGAGTCCGGCAGAACCACAAGATTTCGTCCCGGCTACTATGTGCTCAAGGCGATCGAAATGTACGCATGGGGCGATAACATGCGACTGTGGTATCTGTTCAGATTCGCTGCCAACATCGGAAACGACCCTACTGATTGCTCCGATCGAGCACGATTATACGATCAATCTCCTGACTAGGTACGGAGCCTCGCCGGTCTCAGGCGAAGACGCCGCAAAACTGAAGGCGAACTGTTTGGAGGTGCATGTCGACATTCAGATAAGAGCTAACTCGGAATGCGAGATTATCCAAATCATCAAGCCATTCTGATCGCCTTGATTTGGTCGCCTCATCAGATGATCACTAGCGCAATATGAAATCAGTTTGGTGGTTATCAAAATGGTAAGTGCTGTGAGGATCAAGGGCAGCATGCGTAGCGTTTGGCTCATGAGCCCCCGCCAACAACTCGTGCCAAAGAGTGGGCTGTTCGTGCGACACGAGAGAGCCCGGCCCTCGCAAGGCTTCGATGCCATCGGAACTTACTGCTCGCGTGAGTGACGCTCCGCTAAAAGAAAAATTCTCGTTTGCGAATGTTTGATTAGGAGAAGCCGACGGTAGCCCCATGACACCGTCTCCATTTAAGTCTTGATGAAAACTAGTCTCCACATTCTCTAAAGCCGAGCTGCTACCAAGCACAATTCCGGTTGGATTGCTCACATAGTTGCCTGAGTTGTCGGTATTCCAAACCGTGAAATAGTTTGTGCCCGGCTGCTTGAATGCGATCTCGTAACCTGTCGCAGTCTGCTCGGCGCCGATCAGCGTCCAAGGGTCGAACTGACCAGGAATCACAGCTGAACCACCATATTTCAACTGCGGGCCCGTGCCGCCGCCGACTGGATCGAGGAAATAGCCACTACTAGTTTGGACCAAGCTGGTTGAACCGTAGGCCTCTAAGATGGTGCCAGACAGCACAGCCGGCACACCAATAACACTGTCACCATTCAGATCCTGATGGAAACTAGTCTCGAGATTCTCCAGAACCGAACTGCTGCCAAGCACAATTCCGGTTGGATTGCTCACATAGTTGCCCGAGCTGTCGGTATTCCAAACCGTGAAATAGTTTGTGCCCGGCTGCTTGAATGCGATCTCGTAGCCCGTCGTAGTCTGTTCTGCACCGATCGGTGTCCAAGGGGCGAACTGACCAGGAATCACAGCTGAACCACCATATTTCAACTGCGGGCCCGTGCCGCCGCCGACTGGATCGAGGAAATAGCCACTACTAGTTTGGACCAAGCTGGTTGAACCGTAGGCCTCTAAGATGGTGCCAGACAGCACAGCCGGCACACCAATAGCACTGTCACCATTCAGATCCTGATGGAAACTAGTCTCGAGATTCTCCAGAACCGAACTGCTGCCAAGCACAATTCCGGTTGGATTGCTCACATAGTTGCCCGAGCTGTCGGTATTCCAAACCGTGAAATAGTTTGTGCCCTGCTGCTTGAAAGCGATCTCGTAACCCGTCGCGGTCTGCTCGGCGCCAATCAGTGTCCACGGGGCGAACTGTCCAGCAAAGACGGCCGAACCGCCATACTTCAGTTCGGGACCGGAGCTAGCACCAATCGGATCAAGGAAATAGTTTCCGTTCTCCTGCACCAAGCTAGTCACACCGAATGCCTCGATCGTGACCGGCGCAAGCTCGCTGATGAGCGTCGCGCTCGCGACAGTCCCATCGGCGAACTGGAAATTTTCGACGTTTGTGACCGTATCGGCGCCATCAGGTAAACCTGATCGCAAATCGGCAATCGTGAACGTATGCGTCGTGGAATTGTACGAGATGCTGTAGTTGGCCTGATTCCCCGAATACACCGCCGTATCCGTGCCGGCACCGCCATCGATGGTATCGTTGCCGCCGCCGCCGGTGATGGTGTCGTTGCCGGCGCCGCCCTTCAGAACATTGGCAATGGCGTTGCCGATGATGGTGTCGTTGCCCGAGCCGCCCGTGGCATTGTCGATGTAGGAGCGTACGTCGCCACTGTAGAGATAGGCATTGTAGACGTTGCCGGACGCGTAGTGGCCGTTGCCGAGATAGGCCAGCTGGGTCGTGGAGAACACCGACGATGCGCCGGGATTGAGATTGATGCTCAGGTCGGTCGTGTAGTTCGACAGATCGTAAGTATTGACGCCACCACCGTCCCAGATCGTCTCATAGATGCGATTGGCCGAGCCGCCGACGCCACCACCATCCGCAGGCTGTCCGGCGCCGTTTATAAATTCCTGCCCCGTCGTCGGGCTCCAGGTGTAGACGGTGTTACCGCTCTGGGTGTTGTAGTTCGCGCCATACAGCGTCTGGAGCGCGAGGATATCGTTGGCCATATAGGTCTCAGGATATCCATACTGCTCATTGGTATAGCCGGTGAGCGGAGCGCCGACATAGCTGCGATAGCTCATGACGGTGTATTCGCTATCGTCATGAGCGGTCGGCACCGCGACGTTGGCGACGCCGCCGGTTTCCTGGCTGTGCTTGAGGCCGAAGGCATGACCGAGCTCGTGCAGCGCCGTCGTGAAATAGTAATTGCCGAGCTGCGCCTGCGTGTAATCGTATTGCGTGCCAAACCAGACGTCGCCGCCGGCCGCATAGTTGCCGGGGTAATAGGCATAGGAGGTCGGGTTGGCCGCCGGCGACTGCGCGACCATGATGTCGGAGGAGCCGGTGCCGTTATAACTGATGTTGGCGTTGGTGTAGCTCTTGATCAGCGCAATGGCGTAGTTGATCGCAGTCTGCATCTGGGTTGGCGCAGACGAAAAGCCTGTCGTGGTCGGCTCACTGTCGCCACCGGAATAGGGATAGGCATAAGTGGTCGACGAATTGGGGAAGCTATAGCTGATCGTGCCGGACCATTTGACACCGGCCAACATTCCGTCGATGTCTGCGTTGTTGGTCGCACTAACGTTGACTGCGGTCGCCAAGGGAAACTCCGAAGCAGCAAGCCCCGTTCGATTCGGGGGATGAACTTTGATTTTCTAGCTTGAGAAATATACGTTTGGTTTAAATGGGGCGAAGTGACCCGAGCTCTTCCTTAAGGCTGTCTTAAGTATCGAATCCCGTAATCATACGCACAGGACGAGCCATGGTGGTTCCACCTGCCCGTCGCGGTTTGCGAAGGAACTCATGAAACTCCACCTGATCTGCTTGGCCGGCGCCCTGATGGCACTTTCAGGATTGGATCGCCTGCCCCCCGGAGGACTGCCTCTCATGATCGGAAAAGTCAGCGCGGAAGACGGCGGCAAGGCGCGGCGCGCGCCCTCGGTTCCCCCAGCCCGCGACCCTGCCGCAGCGGTCGCCGAGGAATACGAGCTCGCCCGCCAGAAGGGGACGCGGGAGGCCTATGAGTTCTTCATCGCCCGCCACAGCGACGATCCGCTGGCCGAGCAGGCGCGGGCGGAGCTTAAGCGATTGTCGCGCTGATCAGTGCGACAAAGGCTGCGAGGCATCGCATTTTGGCAGGCGGCATCGGCGCCGGGCTGCACTTGCCGCATGATCTTTCAGCACTATGGTAGGGCGGCAATCTGTTGCCGGAGCCACCCAAGATGCCCTTTCCGCATGCCTCGGAAGCCCTGTCGCGCTTCACTGTGCTCGATCTGACGAGAGTCCGGTCGGGGCCAACCTGCGTGCGGCAGCTTGCCGATTGGGGCGCCACGGTGATCAAGATCGACGCCCTGACCGAGGATTCCGGCGGCGAACAACCGGGCGGGCCGCGGCGGGGCTCTGACTTCCAGAATTTGCACCGCAACAAGCGGGCGATGACGCTGAACCTGAAGGACGAGCGCGGACTCGCCGTGTTCAAGCGCCTCGCCGCCAAGGCCGATGTGGTGGTCGAGAACTTCCGTCCCGACGTGAAGAAGAAGCTCGGCATCGATTATGAGAGCCTCGCCGCAATCAACCCGCGCATCGTCTATGGCAGCATCTCCGGCTTCGGTCAGGACGGTCCCTATCACAAGCGGCCGGGCTTCGATCAGATCGCGCAGGGCATGGGCGGGCTGATGTCGATCACCGGCGCGCCGGGCGGAGGGCCGATGCGGGTCGGCATTCCGGTCGCCGATCTCACCGCGGGCCTGTTCTGTGCCATGGGCATCCTCACCGCGCTGCTCGAGCGCGAGGTCTCCGGCAAGGGCCAGTGGGTGCAGACCTCGCTGCTCCAGGCCCAGATCTTCATGCTCGACTTCCAGGCCGCACGCTGGCTGATGGAGAAGGAAGTGGCAAAGCAGGCCGGCAACAATCATCCGACCAGCATCCCGACCGGCGTGTTCAAGACCTCGGACGGCTACATCAACATCGCCACGACCGGCGGTCGGATCTGGGAGCGCTGCGCGCAGGCGATCGGCGCGCCGGAGCTCTACAGCCATCCCGACTACACGACCGCCCCTGCCCGCTCCAAGAACCGCGATGCGCTCAACGCGGAGATCGAGAAGCGCACCGTCACCAAATCGACCGAGACCTGGGTGCGCGAGTTGAACGAGGCCGGCGTGCCCTGCGGGCCGATCTATGCCATCGACCAGATGTTCGAGGACGCGCAGGTCAAGCATCTCGGCATCGCGCAGGGCGTGCCGAACGACGAAGGCCGTCATATCCGCCTGGTCGGTCAGCCCGTGACGTTGTCACGCACGCCGAGCAAGATGGTGGCGCGCCCGCCGGAATTCGGCGAGCAGACCGACGAGGTGCTGAAGGAGTTCGGCTTCGGTGCCGACGAGATCGCAAAGCTCAGGGACGCCAAGGTGGTATGAGCGCCGCGCTCGATGTCGCCGACGAAAAAGCCCGGCCCCCGCGTCGGGCTTTTGACTTGAAGAGCTGCGCCGCCGCTCAAGTCCCGCTGAAGCGGTAGTTGACGCCGAAGCGCAGGATGTTGTCGGTGATGCGCGAACGATAGCCGACGATGAGTGGCGCATCGCTGAGCGCGACCACCGGCGTTGCGAACGAGCCGGACACCGTTCCGAGATCGACGTAGAGATATTCGAGCCTGGCGCTCCAATTGTCGGCGAACGCACCTTCGAGGCCGGCGCCTGCGCTCCAGCCGACCCTGGTGGTCGTACTGCTGAAGCTTGATGCAACCGGCGTGAACGCGAGGTTGTCGCCGGAGCCCGGCGAGCCCGTAACATTGATCCCGCTCACATTGCCCGAGGTGACGACGCCGCCGTAGGCGAGACCACCAGTGCCGTAGAACAACACGCGCGGCGTCACGGCGACACCGAGACGTCCGCGTACGGTACCGAACCAGTCGAGCTTCTGGGTGAGGCTGAACGCGACTGGCAGGGCCGGATCGAAAGTGTTGTCGCCTTGATGACCCGGCGTGCAGACGCCGTCTCGCGCACCGTCAGGCGCGCCGGCGCACAGCGCATCGATACCGCCCTTCCGGCCGCTCCCCTGGAAATCGGCTTCCACGCCCTCCACGAGCATCTCGCGCTGCCACAGGTAGCCGATCTGTCCGCCGCCGATGACGCCCCTCGGATCGAAGCTGCCCGCGCTCGAACTCAGCAGCGCATTGCCCCGGCCATCGGCGAAATCCGTCGTCATGGCCGAGCCCCCCCAGCCATAGCCGACGTTGAGGCCGGCATAGAAGCCGCTCCCAGTCATAGCCGGGATCCACGGCCATCGGCGGCGCCTTGGTATAGACATGCGGCACAGCCAGATCCGCGGCGACGGCAGGCGGTGCGAACAACACCCCGAGCGCGGCCGCAACCAGCAAAATTCGTGTCATCAGCTTTTCCCTCGTCGTCTCGTTTGCGCGCTGTTGGCGCGCGCGATTCAGAGCGGCGACACTAGGGAAGTGCTTTCGACTTCGCGTCCTACGTTCGAAGATCAATCGTTCGGAGGAGAAGGCTTGTGATGGCGCGGACGGGGACGTGGCACAGTCATGCGGGTGATCGCAAAAATCGCCGCAAGTTCATCGGCCTTCCGATGACACGATGAATTCCTGCAGCTCGAAGCGAGGCCCCTCGGCAGAAGAGGATTGCACATGTCCTTGCGTGCGCATTTGGCCGCCGATGTGACACTGCCGCAACAAATCTCGATCCGACGACTGCGGTGAGTTGTTCAGAAACGACAAAGCCCGGCGCGAGCCGGGCTTTGCTTCGTGTCGGACGCCTCTATCGAGTTCAGTACCTCGCGACGACCGGGCCACCGAATTAATAGTTGATAGATCGGCACCATCGTGAGGACCGGCACGAGGCCGACGACGCTGCCGAGATACATCGGGGCGATCAGGGCCCCGCGGGCGATCTGAAGAATGCTCACCTGGAAACGACAAAGCCCGGCACAAGGCCGGGCTTTGCTGCTAGTTGAACGCCACTGGCGATCTCAGTACTTCGCGACCACGGGGCCGCCGAACTTGTAATTCACGCCGACACGAAGAATGTTGTCCGTAATCCGCGAACTGTAGTTGCTGGTCAGCACGCCGCCGCCGAGAGCTCCGATGGCGGTCGTGAACGAACCGCGGGTGCGGCCAAGATCCATCCAAAGATATTCGAGCTTGGCGGTCCAGTTGCCGCTGATCACGCCCTCGACGCCTGCGCCGACCGTGTAGCCCACGCGCACGTCGGAGTTCGAGAACACAGCCGCGGCCGCACCGATGGTCTCTGTGGTCTTCACCTCTCCATAAGCCAGACCGCCGGTTCCGTAGAACAGCACAGTCGGCGTCGCCAGGATGCCGACGCGACCGCGCACCGTCCCGAACCAGTCGAGTTTCTGGTCAAGCGTGACAGGCACGGCTGGACCGGGGAAGACGGCAATCACACCGAAGGGTGGCGTACAAACACCGGTCGGACAGGTGAAGGCGCGGCTGCCCTTCTGGTCGCTGCCCTGGATGTCGGCCTCTAGGCCCCAAACCCAGTTCTGCACCTGCCAATTGTAGCCGATCTGGCCGCCGCCGATGACGCCGTCCATATTGGCACGATCGCTGCTCGCAAACAGCACCGCACCAGCAGGCGTTGTCAAAGTGGAGTCGTCCCGGGAGCGCCCCCAGCTGTAGCCGATGTTGCCGCCGATATAGAAGCCCGTCCAATTATAGGCGGCTGCGACCATCGGCGGAGCCTTGACGTAAGGCCTAGCCGCCAGGTCGGCAGCCATCGCGCCCGTCGCGAACAGCGACATCGCCGCTGCCATTCCAATCACAATCCGCTTCATGGCAATTCCTCTTCGCGCAAAAATTCGTGATGAAAATATACCCCTTGCGCGGACCAAAGACTGTGCCGAGTCAGCAACATCTGGAAAGAATCGGGAAAAAGGAGCACCCGGCACCGAAGTACCACCATTCCCTTATATGATTGATTTCAAAGCTAAATTGTCCGATTGCGTCGGCCCGGTATCGTCTTGGCCTGCTGCGTCCAGCCGGCACGGGCGAGTGATCAATCATCGACCGCCGGCAGCGGAAGCCGGTCACACCAGGACGATGTCGGTGTTGTGCAGCACGTAGCTGTTCTGCAGGTGCGCAATCGCGACTTGGCCGCCCGGCGCCGAACCGTTGGCGTCGAAATACAGGGTGTGAGTCGCCGTATTGAACCAGAACTCCTGCGCGGTCGTGGTCGGACCAGTTGCGTTGGCGACGAAATGGAATGCGTCCAGCACGCCGGTGTTGGTGGCGCTTACGGCCAGATGGCTACCGAAGCCCGCTGCGGCGAACTCGATCCGATCCCCGGCATGGAAGTTGTAGATCTGGTCGAGACCGTCGCTGGTCGCATTGAATACGAACTGGTCATTGCCCGCGCCACCATAAAGCGAGTCATTGCCGGCGCCACCGACCATGACGTTGTTTCCACCATTGCTCACGATCGTATCGTTGCCGGCCAGACCGAACATGATGGCGTTGCTGCCCGAGATCGTATTGGCGTTGGCGTTGCCGACGCTGACGGTGATCGAGCTCGACGTGTTGTTGGTCTCGTTGCTCTCGGCCACCTTGGAGGTGTAGTCGGCGATGACGCCGAGATAATAGGTCCCTGCGGCGAGGTTCGAGGGCAGCGAGAAGGCGATGCTTTCGCTTTGCGAGGCACCGGCCCCCAGGCTCGAGCCTGCATAGGTCCCAAGCAACGTGTCGCTGGTGGTCACGGTCGAATGTGTCGACAGATAGAGCGCGCTCGTCGATGTACCAGCGGCAGCCGATCCGGTATCATTCAGGGAAAAGCCGATCGTCGACCCGATGACGCTGAGATTGCTAACCGTGAGATCGGGCAGCGGCGTGGCCGGGCTGCCGGTGTGGAAACCCAGCGCGTGCAGCAGTTTGAGATCGACGCTGCTCAGCGTCTGGCTGGTGCTGCCGGTGTAAAATTCGTTGAACGGATCGTTCGCACCCTGGACGCCACTATTGAGGAAGTCGCTGGGATCGGATTGCTGGCCAAAATCGGCCAGCTTGGTCACGCCGCCGTCGAGCGAGAAATAGCTGGCGGGTGCGGTGCTGCCACCCTGGAACAGCCGGACACCGGGACTGGTGAAGCGAAACAGATCGAAGATGTCGGGCGCCGAGCCGTAAGGCACGCGACCGAGCGCGTGGGTCAGTTCGTGCAACGCCACTCCGACGAGCAGGCTCGGATTGATGTCGGTCGCAAAAACCGCGCTGCCGTCGTCCGTCGTGGCGTCGTTGGCGCCCATCAGACCGAACAGCTTGAGCTCGGCGTTCCAAACCGCGACGTTCGACGATCCCTGGATCGTGCTCGTGTTGGGCAAATAGTTGAAGGTTGTGTCTCCTGCGGCTGCGGTCTTGATCAGGTCGGACCGGATCAACGAATAGCTGTCGTAGAGGCCGGCATCGGGACCTGCCGCGGCACCGCCGCCGGTGCCGCGATAGTCGACCTTGAGGTCGACCGTGATCTTGTCCGAGATGACATTGGCAAGCATGGTAGCGGCTTGCACGATGCCGGCACGGAAGCTCGCGGGTGCCGCCATCGCGGCGGCCGTGAAGTTGAGATCGAACGTGATCCCGCCGGTCGTCACCACCGTTGCCGAACCGACCGTGCTCGCACCGGCAGCCGGCGCGATGCCCTGATTGACCTGGACCGCAGTGGGCTGGTCCTGATGGGTCATCGTACCCTGCCACGGCCCAAACCAGGGCAAGGGCGCCGCACCGAAGACGTCGGACGCAAACTCGAATGAATCGAACTGGTCGAGAATGCCCTTCTTCATTGCCGCCTCGTGTCTCCGGATGGACAAGGATGAGCTGCTGCCGCACGCTCTCTGACCAGCAACGTTCGGAAATCCCGAGCTTAGGAAACGTTAACGGCCGCGCGATGCTGGAGCTGCCGTTAACCGGTGGTTTCTGTGAGTTGCAAAACGTACAACCGCCCAGCGGCCAATGCTGGCCAAGCGGTTGTCTGACACCGCAAATGGTATCATTTGCCGAGACAACGTCGTTCGTCGATCCCGTCGAGCGCAGGATGGTTCAGGCCTCGTGCCCGGCCCTCGTCGTGCGAATGCGCCCTGCCACCCGGTCGATCACCGGCCAGAACAGCAGCACGATCGCCAGCGTCGAGATCGAGCCGACCAGCCCGTTCGACCAGAACACCTTGAGATCGCCGCCGGAGCCGATCATCGACAGGCGGAAGGCGTCTTCGGCGCGGTTGCCGAGCACGAGCGCCAGGGTGAACGGCGCCAGGGGAATGCCGATCTTCTTGAAGACATAGCCGACGACGCCGAAGCCGAGCATCAGCCAGATGTCGAACATCGCGTTCTGAATCGCGTAGGCGCCAATGGCGCAGGATACGACGATCATCGGTGCCACCGCCGCAAACGGCACGCGCAGGATCGAGGCGAAGACCGGCACCGTCGTCAGCACCAGCACAAGACCAACGACGTTGCCGAGATACATCGAGGCGATCAGGCCCCAGACGAAGTCCTTGTGCTCGACGAACAGCAGCGGGCCCGGATTGAGCCCCCACACCATCAGGCCGCCCAGCAGGATCGCAGCTGTGCCGGAGCCGGGAATGCCGAGCGCCAGCATCGGCAGCAGCGCCGAGGTACCGGAAGCGTGCGCCGCCGTCTCAGGCGCGAACACACCCTCGATGCGGCCCCTGCCGAAGCTCTCGGGATCCTTGGCGAAGCGCTTGGCCAGATTGTAGCCCATGAAGGATGCCGCGATCGCGCCACCCGGGGTGATGCCGAGCCAGCAACCGATGAAGGAGGAGCGCAGCAGCGTCATCCAGTATTTCGGCAGGTCCTTCCAGACGCCGAGCACGACGCGCAGCGAGATGCTTGCTGCGTGTCCGCGCAACGCGAGCCGCTCCTCCATCGTCAGCAGGATTTCGCTGATGCCGAACAGGCCGATGACGGCGACGAGGAAATTGATGCCGCGGAGCAGCTCCGCCGAGCCGAAGGTCATGCGGAGATTGCCCGACACCGTATCCATGCCGATGCCGGCGAGCAGAAGCCCGAGCGACATGGAGATGACCGTCTTGTGCTTGGCCTCGCGCCCGAGACCGACGAAGGAGCAGAAGGTGAGCAGATACACCGCGAAGAACTCGGGTGGTCCGAACTGCAATGCAAAGGACGAGATCATCGGCGCGAGGAAGGTGATGAGCAGCACCGCAACCAGCGAGCCGATGAAGGAGGATGTGAAGGCGGCTGTCAGCGCCTCGGCCGCCCTGCCCTGCTGCGCCATCGGATAGCCGTCGAAGGTGGTGGCGACCGACCACGCCTCTCCCGGAATGTTGAACAGGATCGAGGTGATCGCGCCGCCGAACAGCGCGCCCCAATAGATGCAGGACAGCATCACGATCGCCGAGGTCGGATCCATCGTGAAGGTGAGCGGCAGCAGGATGGCAACGCCGTTGGGACCGCCAAGCCCGGGCAGCACGCCGACGAAGATGCCGAGCACCAGCCCGACCATCATCAGCACGAGCGTCTTCCACGTCAGCAGGACGGCGAAGCCGTGAAGCAGGAGACCAAAAGCTTCCATCGCGGGTCCGCCTAGTAGCCGAGGGCCGCTTCGAGCGGCCCCTTCGGCATGATAACGTCGAAAGCGATGTCGAAAGTGACGAACATGATCGCCGTGAACACGAGAGCGGTGAGCAGCGATTTCCACAGCGCGATCTTGCCGATCGCCCGCATGAAGCCCGCGATCAGCAGGAAGCTCGCGACATAGAGGCCGAGGAATTGCGTCACCAGGCAGAACAGCAGCGTCGGCACGAACACCGCCAGCACGCGGCGCGCCTGCGCCCGCGTGACGAATGTCTCGGACGCAGCACGGCGTGCGCGTAACGCTGAAACCAGACCATAGAGGCTGCTGCCGCCGAGGACGATGGAAATATAAAACGGGAAATAGCCGGGCTCGGGCCCGGTCGAATCCCAGGACGCGCCGGTGCGCCAATTGTCGTAGCCGAGGATTGCGGCCAGCGCGATCAACAGCACGCAGGCGATGATTTCGACCGTGCTGGTGCTCGCGACGGAGGGAGAGTCGTCTTCGGGCGCAGTCGGATCGTCGACGACGATTTCAAGCTCGGTTTGGGACATGCTCTGATGGGGACGGAGTGGCTTCGCTTCTCCCTCTCCCCGCCTGCGGGGAGAGGGTTGGGTGAGGGGGAGTCTCTGCAGGGACGGTGAAAGTTGGACTCGCGGAGAGAGCCCCTCACCCCAACCCTCTCACCGTAAGGACGGGGAGAGGGAGAAGAGACAGCTACTTCGCGACGAAGCCGGCTTCCGTCATCAGTGACTTGTTGAGCGCATCGTCCTCCTCGAGGAATTGCACCATGTCCTTGCCGGTGAGGAAGATCGGCTTCAATGCCTGCTTTTCCATATAGTCCTTGTATTCGGTGGTCTGCGTCACCTTCTGGAACAGCTCGACATAGAACGCCTGCTGCTCCGGCGTCACCTTGCCGGGCAGGAACATCGCACGCAGCATCAGATACTGGACGTTGACGCCTTCCTCCTTGCAGGTCGGGATGTCGGCCCAGGACTGCGTGTCCGTCACCTTGGCTGTGTAGGAGATGCGCTCCTTGTCGAACACGCAGAGCGGCCGTACCTGGCCGGCGCGCCAGACTTCGAGATTTTCGGATGGGTTGTTGACGTTGGATTCGGTGTGGTTGCCGACGAGCTGGGTCGCGGCCTCGCCGCCCGACTTGTAGGGCAGATAGGAGAATTTCGCGCCGGTCTTCTGCTCGAGGAAGACGGTGAGCACGTGATCCTCACGCTTGGAGCCGGTGCCCCCCATCTTGAACGGCGAACTCGCGGCCTTCGCGGCCGCGACGAATTCCTTCACCGATTTAGGGCCGGCGATGTTGTCCCACAGCACGAACTGGTCGAGCGCGATCACCGAGACCGGGGTCAGCTCGCGCCAGTTGAACGGAATCTTGGCCGACAGCGGCAGCATGTAGATCAGCGAATAGGCGATCAACACCTTGTTTGGATCGCCCTCGCTGGACTTCATGTACATCAGCGCTTCCGCACCCGATGCACCGCCCTTGAGCGAGACCACCATCGGCTGCTTCATCAGATTGTTCTTCTGAATCGCGGCCTGCATCATCCGCGCCATCTGGTCGGAGGCGCCGCCCGCGCCTGCCGCCACCACGATCTCGACGGGTTTTGTCGGTTCCCAGCCGGCGACGGCCGGCGCGCTCAACAACAAGGCCGTCGCAGCTCCGACGGCTTTCACTGGAATTCGCACGAGTTTCGTCCCCTGGTTCTTATTGGCTTTGTGACGCCGGGAAATCTATCGACGCATAGTGCGGACTAAAGATCGCGAGTTCAAGCTGGCGGACACCCCGCCGCCCATGACTTTCGACTGACGAAGCGCTATTTGCCTTTCCAGACCGGCGCGCGCTTGTTGAGGAAGGCGTCCATGCCTTCGCGAAAATCTTCGCTCATATAGGCCTTGAGGATCAGATCCTCGCCTTCTTCGCGCGACAGCGTGCGGCGAATGCGGCGCACCGCTTCTTTGGTGGCTTCGAGCGTGAGCGGCGCGTGGCTGGCGACGAGCTTTGCAGTCTCGTCGGCGCGGCGCTGCAGTGTCTCGACATCAGGCACGATCTCGGTGAGCAGGCCGAGCGACAGCGCCTCCTGCGCTTCGACCAGGCGTGCCCTAAAGATCAGGTCCTTGGTGCGGGCGGGACCGACCAGCGAGACGACGCGGCTGATGTTCGACATCGACAGGCAGTTGCCGAGCGTGCGCGCGATCGGGAAACCCATGCGCGTGGTTTCGGTGCCGATGCGCAAGTCGCAGCAGGCAGCAATACCGGCGCCGCCGCCGGTGCAGGCGCCGGCGATGGCCGCGATCACAGGCACGCGGCACTGTTCCAGCGTGCCGAGCACGCGGTCGATGCGCGCCTCGTAGTCGAGCGCATCCTGCGCCGTCTTGAACGCACGGAATTGGGAAATGTCGGTGCCGGAGGCAAATGCCTTGTCGCCCGCACCGGTGAGGATCAGCGCCTTGATCGAGCGATCGGCATTGATCTCCTGGCAGATCTCCGCCATGCGGTCATACATGGCGAAGGTCATGGCGTTGCGCGCCTGCGGGCGGTTGAAAGTGATCCGCGCGATGCCGTCAGTGACGGAGTAGAGCAGGTCTTCGTTGGTCGACGCAGGTAGGTTCATCGCGCGCTCACTTCTTCTTCCAGTTGGATCGTTCAGGCCACCTGCGTCATCGGCACCGTGTCGCGTCCCTTCAGGACGTCCATGGCTGCCAGCACGCCGCCGCTCCGGTGCGGAATCTTTGCAAGATCCAGGCCCATCTCGACGCCGGCGAGTGTGCCCATCAGCATCAGATCGTTGAAATGACCGATATGGCCGATGCGGAACACCTTGCCCTTGACCTTGTTCAGGCCGGTGCCGAGCGACATGTCGAAGTTCTCCAGAACCACCTTGCGGAAGGCGTCGGCATCAAAGCCGTCTGGCACGCGCACACCGGTCAGCGCCGGCGAATGCGCGGCGGGATCGACGCACTGCGTCTCCAGGCCCCAGACCTTCGCCGCCGCACGCGTCGCCGCGCTGTGGCGCTTGTGGCGCGACCAGACGTTTTCGAGGCCTTCTTCCTCGAGCATCTTGACCGCTTCGCGCAGGCCGTAAAGCAGATTGGTCGCCGGCGTATACGGGAAGGTGCCGAGCTTGTTGAAGCTGATCACTTCCTGCCAGTCCCAGTAGGAGCGCATGCCGGGATTGGCCTTGGCGGCGTTGAGCGCCTTCTCCGAGACGGCGTTGAAGCCGAGGCCGGGCGGCAGCATCAGTCCCTTCTGCGAGCCGGCGACCGAGACGTCGATGCCCCAGGCGTCGTGCTCGTATTCCATCGAGCCGAGGCCGGAGATGGTGTCGACCATCAACAACGCCGGATGCTTGACGCGATCGAGCAGCTTGCGCACCTCCAAAGGCGGCGTGACGCAGCCGGTCGAGGTCTCGTTGTGGACGACGCAGACGGCCTTGATCGTGTGCTGCTTGTCGGCGGCAAGACGCTTCTCGATCTCGGCGAGGTCGGCGCCATGGCGCCAGTCGCTCGGGATGAAATCGACGTCGAGCTTGAACTTGTCGGCGATGCCGCGCCACAGCACGGCGAACTGGCCGGTCTCGCACATCAGCACCTTGTCGCCGGGGGCGAACACATTGACCATCGCCGCTTCCCAGGCGCCGGTGCCGGACGAGGGGAAGATGATCACGGGCTGCTTGGTGCGGAACACCCGCTGCATCGAGGCGAGGACCGCGAAACCGAGCTCGGCGAACTCCGGACCGCGATGGTCCAGCGTCGGCATGTCCATCGCCCGCAGCACGCGGTCGGGCACGTTGGTCGGTCCTGGAATCTGTAAGAAATGCCTTCCAGTATGCACGGTCATAGGCGTCCTTCCCGGTCTAGCCTTGTTTTGGAGGCCGCCGAATAGCACCATTTGACCGGCTTGTCCCCTCTCCAAAGGGCGACTCCCATGCATAAGGGGTGGACCTCGCCGGCTCCTATTCCGCAGCCACCACCTTGCCCGTGGGCAGCCGCCCTTCCGCGTCCGTAAATGGGCGTTCCGGGTGCATCATGAAGGCCGAGACGCCGCCGAGCAGCAGCAGCCCCATCGACATCAGGAACGGCAGGTACCAATTGCCGGTCGCGTCGATCACGAAGCCCGCGACCAGCGGGGAGACGATCGCGGCAAAGGCAGATCCCGTGTTCATGAGCCCGGACGCGGTCCCGGAGTATTTCGGCGCGATGTCCATCGGGATCGACCACATCGGGCCGATCACGAGCTCGGCACAGAGGAAGCCGGCCGACAGGCACAGCGCCACCACGGTGATGTCGTGGACGAACAGGATCGGCAGCAGCGAGAGCAGCGCACCCGCAAACCCTGTTACGGTGACGCTGAGCCGCGCCAGGCGGACATTGCCGGTGCGGTCGAGGATCTTGTCCGAGATCACGCCGCCGACGCTGTCACCGATCACGCCGGCGAAGAACACGCCGGAGGCGAACAGCGCCGAGTTCTTGATGTCGAGATTGTAGTTGTTCTTGAAGAACAGCGGCAGCCAGTTCAGGTACAGCCACAGGCACCAGCCGTAGCAGAAATAGGTCAGCGTCACCGGCCACATCCGCCCGAGCAGCGGCCCCCACGGCACGCGCGGCCTCTCGCCTGATGGCCGCGGCGGCAGCGCAGCGAGTTCGGCCTGCGTGATCGACGCATGGTCCTTCGGCTCGTTACGGAAGTACCAGACCCAGATCACGCCCCAGACCAGGCTGACGAGACCGAGCACGACGAAGGCGCCGCGCCAGGTCAGCCAGAGGATCAAAAGCGCCACCACCGGCGGCGTCACCGCGTTGCCGAGCCGGGCGAAGGAATGGGTCAGGCCTTGCGCAAAGCCGCGGCGGTTGGCCGGCGTCCAGTACTGCATCGCACGCGTTGCGGTCGGGAACGTCGCGCCCTCGCCGAAGCCGAGCGCAAAGCGCGCGACGAACAGTGCGACCAGCCCATGCACGAAGCCGGTCGAGATGGTGGCGACCGCCCAGATCATGCCGCACCAGAACAACGTCTTGCGCGGCCCGAAATGGTCGCCGACCCAGCCGCCAATCACCTGGAACAAGAGATAGGGATAGGCGAAGGCGGAGAACACCAGGCCAAGCTGGGTGTTCGACAGGCCGAGCTCCTTCTGGATCTCGCTCGCGGCCGTGCCGATGTTCACCCGGTCGACATAGGTGATGAAATACATCGCACAGAGCATCGCCAGCACGACATGCGTGGCCTTGAACCTGACACCCATCTCCACCCTCCTGATCGCTTCTTATGATTGCTGCTCGCGTGTCCCGCGCGAGCCTTAAGTGCCGACCACTTTCAGATGCGGCGAGGCATTGCCCTGCGGGCGCTGCTCCAGCAGCTTCATGGCGACATCGACGCCGCCGGAGCGGTGCGGCACGCCGGCGACCGACAGCCCCATCTCGACGCCGGTGAGTGCGCCGAGCAGCGTCAACGCATTGCATTCGCCGAGATGGCCGATGCGGAAGACCTTGCCGGCGACCTTCGACAGGCCCGAGCCGAGCGACATGTTGTAATTGTCGAGCACCACTTTCCGGAACTGGTCGGCGTCATGCCCCGGCGGCATCAGCACCGCCGTCAGCACCGGCGAGAATTCCGACGGCTCCTTGCAGAGCACTTCGAGACCCCAATGATTGACGGCGGCGCGCGTTGCGGCCGCAAGCCGCTGATGCCGCGCGAACACGTTGTGGAGCCCCTCTTCGAGCAGCATCGCGATCGCCTCGCGAAGGCCGTAGAGCAGGTTGGTCGCCGGCGTGTAGGGAAAGAAGCCAACGGCGTTGGGCTTGAGCATCTCCGCCCAGTCGAAATAGGACCGCGGCATCTTGTTGGTCTTCGATGCGGCCAACGCCTTCTCGGAGATCGCGTTGAAGCCGAGGCCAGGCGGCAGCATGAAGCCCTTCTGCGAGCAGCTGACGCTGACGTCGACCTTCCACTCGTCGTGGCGGTAGTCGACCGAGCCGAGCGAGGAGATGGTGTCGACCATCAAGAGCGCCGGATGCGAGGCGCGGTCGATCGCGGCGCGGATCTCGGCGATGCGGCTGGTCGCGCCGGTCGAGGTCTCGTTGTGCACGACCATCACGGCCTTGATGGCGCGCGCCTTGTCCTCGCCGAGCTTGGCTTCGATCAGGGCCGGGTCGGCGCCGCGACGCCAGTCGCCGGGCACGAAATCGACCTCGATGCCGAACCGCCCCGCCATCTGCCGCCATAGCGTGGCGAAATGACCGGTCTCGACCATCAGCACCTTGTCGCCTGGCGACAGCGTGTTGACGATCGCAGCCTCCCAGGCGCCCGTCCCCGACGAGGGGAAGATGATGACCGGGCCCTTGGTCTGGAAGATCTTCTGGCTGCCTTCCAGCACGGTGCGGCCGAGCGCGCCGAATTCGGCGCTCCGGTGGTCGATGACGGGCATGTCCATCGCGCGCAGGACGCGCTCGGGGACCGGGCTCGGGCCCGGAATCTGAAGGAAATGGCGCCCCTGATGCATGAAAACCTCCCTGGCAACGGATTCTGGCCGGCCTGGGCGCTATTTTGCATTCATTTTTTGTCCTTTCAATCGAAATTTGGTATTCGATTGTGGACGTCGACGCGATTATCAGAGCAAACTACTGTGCTGCAAATGAAATCCACGATTCCCGACACCGGGGTTCCGATCGCCCCGCCCGCCCAGGACGGCGGCGATCATCAAGGCGACCGTCAGAAAGCTTCGCTCCACGGCGAGATCCTGCTGCGGCTGCGCGACTATGTCGTGGAAGGCAACATTCCCGATGGCGCCCGCGTTCCCGAGCGCCAGCTCTGCGAGATGTTCGGCATCTCCCGCACGCCGCTCCGCGAGGCGTTAAAGGTGCTCGCGGCCGAAGGCTTGATCGAGCTTTTGCCCAACCGCGGCGCCCGCGTCCGCCAGCTTAGCCAGCGCGACCTCGAAGAGCTGTTCGATGTGATGGCGGGCCTCGAAAGCCTCGCCGGACGCCTGGCCTGCGAGGCCATTACGGACGAGGAAATCACGGCCATCGAGCAGCTGCATTACGAGATGTACGGCCATTATCTGCATCGCGACATGCATGGCTATTTCCAGGCCAACCAGCGCATCCACGAGAGCATCGTGGCGGCCGCGCGCAACGAGACGCTGAAGACCGCCTACGCCAATTTCGCCGGCCGCATCCGCCGCGTCCGCTACTCCGCCAATTTCGCCCGCAAGCGGCAGCGCTGGGCGGAGGCGATGCGCGAGCACGAGGCGATCCTGGATGCCCTGCGCCGCCGCGCCGCCAGCGAGCTTAGCGACATCCTGTTCCAGCATCTGCGCAACAAGCGCACAGCGGCAATCGAACACCTGGCCGAACCCCAAGAGGACGCGCCGGCGGCTCCCTGACGGGTGCCCGGCTTGCTCATTTTGAATTCATAATATAACCAGCCAGAAACGAGAATGAATACTCCGACCGGCTTAAGCCGCGTGGGATCACTCCGGGACCAGGGATGACGAACGCCTCCTCGCTCGAACGGCGCCTGCGTGCGGACACCACCGGCGACGTCCTGTTCGACGGCTTCAGCCGCGGCCGCTACGCCACCGATGCCTCGTTCTACCAGATTATGCCCACAGGCGTGGTGGTCCCCAAGACCATGGACGAGGCGCTGCGGGCGCTTGCAATCGCCCGCGACGAGGGCGTGAAGGTCACCCCGCGCGGCGGCGGCACCTCGCAATGCGGCCAAACCGTCAATGACGGCCTCGTGGTCGACCTTTCGAAGCACCTCAACAAGATCCTGTCCCTCGACGTCGCGGGCCGGACCTGCGTGGTCGAGCCCGGCATCGTGCTCGACGACCTCAACCGCCAGCTCAAAAAACACGGCCTGTGGTTTCCGGTCGACGTCTCCACCGCCTCGCGCGCCACCATCGGCGGCATGGCCGGCAACAATTCCTGCGGCGGCCGCTCGCTGCGCTACGGCACCATGCGCGACAACACGCTGTCGCTGGAGGCGTCGCTCGCCGACGGCACGCTGAGCCGCTTTGGCGAGGTCTCGCGCGATCTCTCGGACAGCGACGCCGGCGAGACCATGCGCGCGTTGTTCCGCGACATGCTCGATCTCGGGATGCGCGAGGCGGAGGAGATCGCGGCGCGCTTTCCAAAGGTGCAGCGCCGCGTCGGCGGCTACAATCTCGATGCGCTGGTGCCGCGCAACGCGCGCAACAACATGGCGCATCTGCTTGTCGGCTCCGAAGGCACCCTCGCCTTCACCACCAAGGTCGAGCTGAAGCTGTGGCCCGTCATCCGCAACAAGGCGCTCGGCGTCTGCCATTTCGGCAGCTTCTACGAGGCGATGGATGCTGCCCAGCATCTGGTCAAGCTGAAACCGATCGCGGTCGAGCTGGTCGACCGCACCATGATCGCGCTCGGCCGCGACATCGCGATGTTCAAGCCCATCATCAATGCGGCGATCAAGGGCGATCCGGATGCCGTGCTGGTGGTCGAATTCGCCGAGGAAGACCAGGCGGATAATCTTGTGCGACTCAAGCAGCTCACCGAATTGATGGGCGATCTCGGTTTCGGCTGGAACAACGAGACGCGCAAATGGGGCGGCGTGGTCGAGATCACCGAGCCGGCACTGCAGAGCGGCATTGCCGATTTCCGCGCCGCCGGCCTCAACGTCATGATGTCGATGAAGCAGGAGGGCAAGCCGGTCTCCTTCGTCGAGGACTGCGCCGTACCGCTGCCGCATCTGGCCGACTACACCGCCCGGCTGAACGAGGTCTTCGCGAAACACGGCACCAGCGGCACGATGTACGCCCACGCCTCGGAGGGCTGCCTGCATGTGCGCCCAGTGCTGAACCTGAAGCTGGAGAAGGACGTCAAGGCGATGCGCGCCATCGCCGAGGAAGCGTTTGCCTTGGTGCGCGAGTACAAGGGCTCGCATTCCGGCGAGCATGGCGACGGCCTGGTCCGCTCGGAATTCCACGAGACCATGTTCGGCGAGCGTCTCGTCGCCGACTTCCGCGAGGTGAAGCACCGTTTCGACCCCGAAGGCGTGCTCAACCCCGGCAAGATCGTCGATGCGCCCAAAATGGACGACCGTTCGCTGTTCCGCTTCAAGCCGGGCTATCGCGTCGGCGAGCTCAAGACAAAGCTCGACTGGTCGGCCTATCCGGGAGCCGGCGGCGGTTTCCAGGGCGCGGTCGAGATGTGCAACAACAACGGCGCCTGCCGCAAGCTCGAAGGCGGAGTGATGTGCCCGTCCTATCGCGCGACGCGCAACGAGAAGGACGTCACGCGCGGACGCGCCAACACGCTGCGGCTCGCGATCTCAGGCCAGTTCGGCGCCGACGCGCTGTCCTCTGACGAGATGATGGAGACGCTGAAGCTTTGCGTCTCCTGCAAGGCCTGTCGTCACGAATGCCCCACCGGCGTCGACATGGCCAAGATGAAGATCGAGGTGCTGGCGGCGCGCGCCGCCTCGCACGGCTTGACCTTGCGCGATCGGCTGGTCGGCTACCTGCCGCGCTACGCCGATCTCGCCTCGCGCTTTGCACCGCTGGCCAATTTGCGCAACCGCAGCCCGCTCTTGCGAAACCTGTTCGAGCGTTTTGCCGGCATCAGCGCCCGCCGCGCCCTGCCCGCTTTCCGCAGCGACGTGTTCGTGCCGCCGGCGGAAGTTGTCGGTCCGGAGAGCGGCCGCGAGGTCGTGCTGTTCGCCGACACTTTCAACCGCATCTACGAGCGTGAGAATCTCGACGCAGCACTGCGCGTGCTCTCGGCCGGCGGCTATCGTGTGCATCTGCCCAAGCCTGCCAGCGGTAGCCGCCCGCTGTGCTGTGGCCGCACCTTCCTCTCTGCCGGTCTCGTCGACGAAGCCAGGTTAGAGCTCGACCGGCTGGTTGCCGCCTTCGCGCCCTTTGCCGCGCGCGGCGTGCCGATCGTCGGCCTCGAGCCAAGCTGCCTGCTGACGCTGCGCGACGAGTTGGCTTCCTTACGCAAGGACAACGACGCCAAGGCTGTCGGAGCCCACGCGCTCACCTTCGAGGAATTCCTGGTGCGCGAGGCCGAGGCCGGCCAGTTGCAACTGCCGCTCGGCAGCGTCGCCGACAAGGCCGTGGTCCACGGACACTGCCACCAAAAATCCTTCGGCGCCTTCAAGCCGGTCGAGCAGGTGCTCCGCCTCGTACCTGGCCTTGAGGTCAGGACCATCGAGTCCAGCTGCTGCGGTATGGCCGGCGCTTTCGGCTATGGCGCCGACACCTACGATGCCTCGATCGAAATGGCCGAGCTGTCGCTGCTGCCGGCGGTGCGCCAAGCGGACCAGAATACGCTCATCGTCGCCGACGGCACCTCCTGCCGTCACCAGATCTACGACGGCGCTAGCCGCGAGGCGCTTCACGTCGCGCGCGTGCTGGCGATGAGCCTCGAGCGCGCCGAGACCAATTCCACGTCAACCGCTACAAAGGAACCCCGCCATGGCTGAACTGACTCTCGACATCGCCCGCAAAATCCTCGACGCCGCCCTTGCCAAATCCACCGAGCTGAAGCTGAAGCCGCTGGTCGTCACCATCCTGGACGCGCGCGGCGTGCTCAAGATCGCCGCCGCTCAGGACGGCACCAGCCTGATGCGCGCCGAGATCGCCCATGGCAAGGCCTACGGTGCGCTCGCGATGGGCATGGGCTCGCGCGCGCTGTACCAGCGGGCGCAGGATCAGGCCTATTTCATCGACGCGATGAACACCATCGCCAAGGGCGCGCTCGTGCCGGTCCCCGGCGGCGTGCTGATCATGGACGTTACGACGCTGCTCGGCGCGGTGGGTGTGTCGGGCGACACGTCCGACAATGACGAGGCGTGTGCGGTGGCGGGTATTCAGGCCGCGGGATTGAAGGCCAACGCAGGATAGCCTTGTCACTCTCCTGGAGAGCTGCGCAATCTATATTGCCAGAGATAGGACCGCCTTGGATTGTCGGGGGTTCGAGTCCCTGGTCCGCTACATCGCTCACCCCACTATTTCTGGATCCCTGTTTCCGGAAAGCAGCCAACTCGGAACCTCGGAGCTCGACAGTCCGTTCCGCGCGATCCCTTGCCGCCCAATACTCGGCGAGTAGGTTCAAATCAGGGGGCGCTCCAGGTCCAAAGCCGAAGCGAAATCTTGAGATTTTCCAGCACGTCGGCCGAAATATGGTGGCGGATTTGACGGTGTTACATCCCACGGGAATGTCTCACCCGGTACGCGCTTAGAAAGGGACCTACGTGGCTCGTCCGTTTTACCTCGCCAGGCGCGGCGACGGTCGCTATTTCATGCAGATTCGGTTGGGTAAACAGGCGGCAAACCTTTTTGACCTCCCCCGCCTCTGTGCCAACCTCAGGCCGGAAGCTTTGATGAGGCAAGTCGGCGGCTGATGGACCATCTCGGATAGGTGCAGGAGCTGATCGCGGCTTCGGACCTGCAGGCGTTGGGGGCGGTCCTCGACGCCCGGCTGCGCGCCTCTGTGGAGTGTGGCGTGCCGGCGGACGAGCGGCTCCTGGCCGAACGCTGCGCCTAACGCGCGGATATCGGCGAGCTCACGGTGCTTAAGACGAACTCATTGCAAAGTTCGCAGCCATGTTCTCAATGGCGCGCCACTCAGAAGATCATTGAAATTGCAATATAAACGTTCGACCTCGGGTTAGTCTAGTCAGCCGTCGATTGCACAGCTGATAGCCGCTGGGGCGCGACGCGCGTTGCCACCTAGCAAGGGCGGGCGACCCGCCTCCTGGAAATGTTGTCATCTGGCGCGGCCACTCGAGACAGATATCGAACTCGGCGCCGAAATCGCAACTGCTAAAGCCTCACCGGGCCGAAGCCTGGTCCGCCGACATCGGCATCTCGTTCGTGGCGGTGGCGCCGTGCCGCCGCTGCTGGGTCTTGCCGGCGCTTACCCGCGCGGCGAAATAGCAGGTGCGTTGTATGTATCCTCTGGCAACATCCAGAAGAAGTCATTGCCGAAGCGATTGAACAACTCTGAGGGGAGCACCGTCACTCGTGCAATCCAACTCAATGCGCTCAATGCACCGTCAGTTGTTTTTGTTCCCGTCTCGCATAGGCCGCGCGCGGACACAGGTGCTTGGTCGGCGCCGATATAAGATTTTAAATGAACTAAAGCGCACCGGGATACCGCGACCAAGCATGCTGACGTTATCGACTACACTGAACAGTCGCGCCGTTTAGTTGAAGAGGCCGCAAAATTAGCCGGCCTTGTTGTTAGAATTATGGGCCGGTGTTGGGATCGACCAGCTTACCGATCAAGGTACACTTAAAACTACCTGTTCCGCTCGCTTGGTTCGTAAAGACTTCGACATAGGGAAATCTTCCTTGGCCCATGAGCCATTCAGCTCCGGTGTCGGTTGCCGCGAAGTAACTTCCGTTAACAGCGGTCGTGTTAGTAATGGACAGAGGAAGGGCAATTTCGCGAGGTTGACTAGCACCACCACTCGTTACAGACACTCCAAAATGCGCCTTCACTAGTGGTAGGCTGCCGACAAAATTACAGTTAACTCTCTGGACGAGCACCATTTTGTCCGACGGCAACCCAGAGAACCACGCCGCGCAACTGACCGAAGGGCTCGAACAGGTCGTGCTGATCGTTTCATCATAATACGTACCAATGCGGACAGGGGCCGCTTGGGAATGGCCTGCCAGGATGAAAGGGGCAATAAAAGCGATTCCGGCGAAGCGCGTGAAATGCATTTTGGGCTCCATCGATGAAACTCAGCCCGCATTTCAGTGCAACTTGCCTTTCGCGTCAATCCTCAACAACCGCTACCGGTCAGTCTTGTGGGCCAACCGATCCAAAAGCTCAGCTCAGACGACCGGGTCCGCCTTAGGCCTGTATCCATTGAGCGGCTCGTCGCCCGATGCTCGCGAACGCGCTTGAGGGCAGCGACAACCAAAATCGGACTTCTTCAGGACCTCACGCGTCGAGCGCCTTCTTGAGGCTGATCGAGACCAGTTAGCCTGTCCGACCAGTGCCGCTAATTTTGGCTGTCCGCAGCGAAGCTCAGTCACCAACGCGACCTCACACTTTCCGTTTCGCTGTGTTGGGAACCGCGCAAGATCAAAGCGCCTCTCGACGATGGGCTAATGCGAAATTTAATGTCCAGCCTTGCCGACTGATAACTGTAGAGCGGATATCGATCCAGAGAAAACAAAATCCAGAGAAAGCAAAATGAAACCGATCAATCCGCCGCATGAACTGGCCTTCTTCATTTCGCGATCCGAAGCGAAAATTCGTTGTTGGCAAGTTGCTGGCCCTTTAACAAAGTTCGATGGCACGCGAGTAATGCTACAAGAAAGCATCTGCCCAGAATGCCACTAGCAGCGATACATCGTGGATGAGAAAGCAGCATGAAAAAGTGGACCGCGTTTCTTTCGAACCTTATGATGTGGTTCATTTGCCCCGTAGCATTAGCTGGCTGGATGAGTTGGTCCGTCCTCATGTACTGGGACAGCAATCACACGTTATTCGACAGCGGCTGGGTCTCGGCTGACAATAAGCAGGATCGCACGATCACCATAAAGCATAGTTTACCTTCCGCTCCTACGGAAGTTACGATGTGGTTCTCACCGAGCCCGAATGGCGAGCCTGAGTATCTGCTGAATTGGTCCTGGAGTGCCGACCTTAGCGGCAATCCGGTGACAATCGCCGCGAATCGCTCATCGGTTACCTTGAACATATATAAAGGAGTACCGCTACACGGTGTCTGGGATCCATTATCCGGCTGGCATCAATTCTCTGCGGGTTATTTTCGCGTTATCGCTCGCTAGGAAAATTTTGCGCGCTGTCTGCTTCCGCTCCGAGAGCATCGCAGAACGCTAATGCCTCGCACGGGTGATCGTTAGGTTGCGAATAAAGCTGCACTAGCATAAATTTCGGCTTACTCAGCGCGGCGGGCTGCCCTGCTTTACCTCATAAGCGCTTCTTTCGATAAAGATTCCCGCAATGACGTTGCCCCCAGATTTTATCCAGTCCTGAGTTCGCTCCAACGATTGGATTTGCCCAGTTGGGCGGTGGTAGCGGCGGGGGCTGGCGCGGAGCCTTCGGCATAGCGCAGCGCCAGATCCCGACGCGGGTGACAGGTGAAGGCGAACTCTGAGGGCGTCTTCCATCCGAGCTGCGAGTGCGGCCGTTCGTTGTTGTAATCGGCCCGCCAGCATCCGAGCGCCACGCGGGCCTGAGCCAGTGTCGTGAACAGCGTCTCGTTCAGCAACTCATCTCGCAGCCGACCATTGAAGCTCTCAATGAAGGCATTTTGCGTGGGCTTGCCGGGCGCGATGTAGTGCCATGTGACACGGCTCTGATCGGCCCACGCCAGGATGGCATTGCTGGTGAGTTCGGTGCCGTTGTCGCTGACCACCATCTTTGGCTTGCCGCGCTCCGCTATCAGCCGGTCCAGTTCCCTTGCCACCCGAGCTCCCGATAGTGAGGTATCGGCCACCAGTGCCAGGCACTCGCGGGTGCAGTCGTCGACCACGGTCAGGATTCGGAAACGACGTCCGTCGGTGAGCTGATCCGAGACGAAGTCGAGCGACCAGCGATCATTGGCGGTCATCGGCGCCGTCATTGGGGCCCGGGTCCCGATTGCGCGCTTGCGGCCGCCACGGCGGCGCACCGCAAGCTTCTCTTCCCGGTAGAGCCGGAACAGCTTCTTGTGGTTGATCAGATAGCCCTCCCGCTTCAGCAGGACGTGCAGGCGCCGATAGCCGAAGCGCCGGCGCTCCTGGGCGATCGCCTTCATGCGCTGGCGAACGCCGGCATCATCCGCCCGGGTCGTCCGATATCTCATGGTCATGCGGCAGCAGCCGATGGCTTTACACGCCCGCCGTTCGCTCATCCCGTGGGCATCCACCAGATGCGCGACAGCCTTCCGCTTGGTCGCGGGCGTCACCACTTCTTTCCCAGGAGATCCTTCAAGGCCGCATTGTCTAGCATGGCGTCGGCCAACAGCCGCTTCAGCCGGGTGTTCTCGTCCTCCAGCGTCTTCAGCCGCTTGGCCTCCGAGACCTCCATCCCGCCGAATTTCGCTTTCCATTTGTAGATGCTGGCGTCGCTCACACCATGCCTCCGGCACAGATCGCCGACCGAAACACCGGCCTCGTGCTCCTTCAAAATCCCAATAATCTGTTCTTCCGTAAACCGGCTTCGCTTCATGCTCTGGTCCTCGTCATGGGCCAGAGCGAACTTCAAACTGGATTAAGACCGTGGGGCAAGGTCACCGTTGACGATGCGGGTCGTGACGTCGGCGAGATAGGCGTGGGATTCGACGCCGATGAGCTTGTAGGTCTCGATCAGTGAGGTGACGATGCCCCAATGTTCGGCGCAGCCGTTGAGCCAGCGAACAGAGCGCTCCTTCGATTCAGCACGGTTTGGCGGATAGCGTGCTCGACGACGCTGAAATCATCTCGATGCGGCATTGGGCAATGAAGCGCGTCAGCCCGTTCTGCATCGGTCGCGGCGTCACTGCTCGTCTCGACCTGCTCGACCTCCTCCAGCCCGAGCAGCAACTGGTCCTCCGGCAGCGTCTCGGCCCGGCGGAAGCGATTACGCTGCTCTTTGATGATCTGCTCGAGTCGCGCGGCACGCGCCTGTTCGCCTGTTCGGCCAGCAGCATCGCCTTGTGCGTACCGGGATCATAGATGCGCCGCAGTCGGGCGAATGACGTCGTCCTGCACGTCGGGCCAGCAGAACGGACCGATCTCAAGCCGCTTGGCGAACAGGCACATACCCGTGCCGCCCCAATAGATCAGCTTCTCCCCATCGGCGGGCTTGGCGCGGAACCCATACACGGCGCCGGAGAGCGGATCGGCCTGGATGATCTCAGTTACCAGGGCCGCGAGCCCTTCGGCACCCTTGCGGGAGCCGACACCTGCACGCCAAGATCGGCGAGCTGACCCTGGAGAACGATTTTTTGTAAGGAGCGCTCAGCAAGGCCGGCCTGCTGAGCGCAAAGCGATGATCGACCGTGGACACGAGTTGCCGATCACCAAGCAGGCGGATGACGCGCGGCTTCGTCTATCTCGCACGCCGGGTTCTGTCGTGGCGGCTGTCGATCACGATGGAGGCGACCTTCTGCGTGGCAACAGTAGAGGATGCCCTGGCCCGTCATGGCAAGCCGGGCATCTTCAACACGATCAGGGCTCGCGGTTCACCGCCGGGCGGGACAACGTGTTCGTCGAACGCTCCATTATCGACGCGGAAGTTCTGTTCAGACAACCGGGACCGGCTCAGTCTTTGGGCTCCTCCTGAATGTTAGCGGGATGAACATACACAGCCAGCAGAAGACTGTTGGTTCGGTAACAATATCAGACTAGTATGAACCACCTTATGTCCGGAGACGGTACTTTGGAGATGATTCAGACGACCAGCATTCGACAAAAAGCTCTAAGGTACTCCTCAGACAAATGGTTGGTTAAATCACAGGATTCGCTCTTCTATACTGATTTGTTCGCTGTTTTGACAGTTGCGCTGTTGCCCTGGTCGACAAGCGGCTTTTACATTTCACTAGGCTTTTGGTTCCTTGTCCAGGTTCCGCGGCTTCCATCATTGGATGTGGGCGCATTCCTTCATCTTATATCGCGGCCAATTTGCTTACTCCCAATTATTTTATTTCTGGTCGCGGTGCTCGGAACGCTTTGGGCGGACGTACCGTGGCAGGCGAGGATTCTAGGAGTTAAGCCGGTTGCGAAGTTGCTCGTAATACCGTTCCTCGTTCACCATTTTCATCTCTCGCGACGCGGCCATTGGGTTTTCATCGCGTTTTTTGTCTCATGCGTATTGTTGATGATCCTCTCTTGGATTGTGCTATTTGCACCGGGCTTGAAATTGACGGCCACAGCAAGCGAAGGAGTGCCGGTCAAGAACTATATTGATCAAAGTCAAGAGTTTGCGCTTTGTATGGTGGGCATCTGGCCTTGCGTCTCGATTTTGTACAGGCAGCGGCGCTACGCCACGGCGACCGCGGTTGCCGTCCTGGCACTGGGCTTCTTCGCAAATATGGCCTTCGTCGCTTCAGCTCGGTCCGCACTTGTCTACCTGCCAGCGCTGCTCATCGTTCTAACGATAAAACACTGCAACGGGCGCCAATCAGCAATCTTGCTCCTTGTTATCGTGCTGGCGGCGACCATGGTTTGGTCTACATCCTCTTACCTACGCACTCGTGTCCATGACATCCTGATTGAATACCAGTCATACGAACAAAATATCCCGGTAAATAAAGCGCGAGAACGGAATATCCCATTCTCTACCGGGCTACGTCTTGAGTACTGGCAAAAATCAATCAGGTTCTTTGCAAACGCGCCCCTCCTCGGCAATGGGACGGGCTCGATCGAACAGTTGTTTCAACGTGATGCAGTTGGAAAATCGGGACTTGGCGTTGAAATAACGAAAAATCCTCATAATCAGACTCTCTACGTCGCTGTTCAATGGGGGGTGATCGGGGTCGCCGTATTGTACGCCATGTGGCTATACCACCTAGTTAGTTTTCGAGGTCATGGGACGGCAAGTTGGGTTGGATTGCTTGTAGTGGTTCAAAATATAGCGAGCTCGCTCACGAACTCGCACCTATTCGACTTTCATGAAGGCTGGATGTACGTCCTCGGCGTGGGAACCGCGGGGGGAATGAGCTTGGCAGCTAAGCGACGAGTTGAGGAGTTAAGCGCATGCGCCGCAGATTGCAAAGCGGCCAGTAGGCCCTCTTCGAAGGCCTCCGATCGCCACCAAGGCGGTGCTTTAAACTAAATGTGACCTCTGCCCACAGGTCAGCACAATGCTTGGCGGCAATAGTCGGAGCGTTCCGACTCGCCGTTCTTCGGCGTGGCGCGCGGCACGAAAGGCGCGGTGCGGCGGAATGTTTTGGTGGCTTGCGCGCCAGTTGCTCGGGCGATCGCGTGCTTGAATGTAACCTGGTGCGGCTGAACCTACGTCAGCGACAATCCTTGAGCGACGCGCCTTGGCAGGCGAAGGATTTTCTGGTCAGGGCGGTTGACGAGAATCGCGATCACGCCGGCCCTGTCGATCAAAGCCCCCGATTAGCAACACCGGCGGTGGCGGCGCCTCGAGTGAAGCTAAACCAGTGGCGGCGAGCGAGCGCTTTGACCGGAGACGCAGCGAGCGCACGAGGTGACGGAGAGCGCCCGGCGGATAATATCTGGCGCTCGTGCGTCCCGCTGAGCGTCCCAGAGCGGTACCGCCTTGAACGGGTTACCACCGGGGAGCGAGCTGCTTGGAGGACGCACGTCCAAATCTAAGCCGCGCCGTGCACTGCGCACCTCGCCACCAGTCCCGTCGTTCTCAGCCACCCACATCGAGGCTCTCTTGAAATTTTCTCGCGCGATGCCGCGATCGTGCCCGGTAATCTTGCGGCACAAACTAGTTTCGGTGCGCTTGCCATCATCCGGCACCAGAGTCCTATTTCCCCGCCTGCCACTGCCCGGAAACACCCAGAATCACCCTGACGCGGTCGGTACCGGCCTCGTTCAAGGTCGTAGTCTGCGGCACCTGGACGTCGAGCTGGTCGACGAACAGGAACGGCATGCCCGCCTCGAGATCGTAGAGCACCTTTTGCAGCGCGGGCTGCTCCAGCTCGCAGCTCACCACGAGGCCGACGAAGCCGTCCTTGGTCTGCGCCCCTGTCACGTCGACCTGCGAGGATTGCACCGAGCCGCCGACATTGCCGACGGCAGTTGCGACCCGCTGCAACAGATTGGCACCGGCCACCGTCACCGTCGGCCCTTCCAGGAACGGCGTGCCGGGGTGCTCGGCTGACAGGTCCGCGGCGTTCTTGGCGGCGCCCTTGCGGCCGCGCAGCTGGTCGAGCAGGTCGGAGGTCTGCGCCAGGGCCTGGCGGTGGGCGATCACGTCGGCAATCGACAGGCCCGCCATCAGCAAGAGCCCGCATGTCACCGCGAGGTAGAGCGTCACGGCGATCAGCGGCGAGGAGGTCAGCGCCCGCGTCACGCCGTTTCCGCTTGCGGCGTTGACGCTGCCGATGGTGGCTTGCATGTTGGGTTTCATGGCGCGTTCCTCGGCTCGACCTGCGCCTCGATGTGGAAGCGCTCGCCGGGATCGGAGGGGCCGCGCGTCGTCGGGGCGTAGAAGGTCGCGCGCGTGAAATGCTGGGACTGCTCGATCAGCGGGATCAGCGAGGGCGCATCGCGGGTGATGCCCGCGATCTGCAGCTTGTTGCCGGTCAGATGCATCTCGGTGACGTAGGTATGATCCGGTAACAGGCGGCTCAGCGATTCCAGCACGATCACGCTCGCCGGCGTGTCGTATTTGCGCCGCTCCAGAAGCGCCAGCGGCGAGCGCTCGCCGCCATCGGCGCCGCGGATCGCGGCGCGGCGTTGGGCGATCTGTCGTTCGAGCTCGTTCTCCTGCGCGCTCAGGCTGTCGGCCAGATAGCCCGCGACGACCGAGCCGAGCACGGCCGTCACCGCGGCAAACCCGAGCACGATCTGCAGCGTCTGGCTGAGCCGCACGGGGTCGATGGCGCCGCGCGACTTCTGCTCGAAAACCCTGATGCGTCCGCCTTCAGGCGTTTCGGTCAGAACCGCGATAGCGGACGGATGAAAGCCGGACAGCGCCTCGACATAGCCCGTCGCGAGTCGGCGCGGTGCGGCCGCGATCATCGTGGTGATACTCTCTGCGCCTTGCGCCACCGGCACGCTGCAACCGAACACGGCCTCGGCTGCGCTCCACGGCGTCAGCCTATCGATCTGCGCCCGCACGATGCCGTCGAGGAAATCGGCCGCTCGCGCCGGCAGCTCCAGCGGACGGAACAGGAAGCGCGCCGGCCGCAGCACGATCTCGACGCGGCAGCCGCGGACGATCTGCGCGAGATTGGCGCCGGTGAACTTGCCGTCGTCGAAGGCGATCTCCTTGGGCGCGTTCTCCGGCTTTGCGGCTTCCAACGCGAACGCGCCGGTCTCGCCCTCGACCAGCCGCACCAGGCGCGGCGACACCATCCGCTCCAGCCCGGCAACCGCGGCGCCGGCCACCGTACCGGACCAGGCATCGAAAATGGCGCGAAGGGAATTGAGCGAACTCATCTCACAGAGGCTTTCCGGCCGAGCCGTCGAAGGCGTTGTGCCACGACAATACACGATAGGGCTCATCGCCGCTTTCGAGAAGCAGGATGACGATCTCGGCCGAGCTCTGCCGGTGCGAGGGCGCTTCGGCGACGACCGTCAGGCGGTAGGCTTTCGCACCCTCGATCGTCGCACTGGCGCTGCCGGCAAGCCCGACCAGGGACTGCGGATCGACGCTGGGATCGGCGCGGTTCCGCAGCAATTGTTGCAGCGTCTCCGGCGTCATGCCGGGCAACGCCGCCACCACTTGCGGGGCGGCATCGAGCACGTTCACCGTGCGCATGTTGCTGAACACGGTGACGAAGGGCAGCATGCGCCCGATCACGGCAGGCGGAATGCCGCGCACCAGCCACAGTTCGTCGCTGTGCGGAAACGGCGCGTGGCGCGGCAGATAGGGCGCGCCGAGCGTGCGGTAGAAGGAGTCCTCGGGATTGTCCACGCCGGGCTCCGTGGACGACCGCCACGCCAGGATCCTGTCGGCGTAGTCAGGCGCATCCGACGCCGAGACGCCGAGCCCGGTCATCAGGCCGGCGAGGACGGCCTTCGGCGCCATGTTGAGATCGATGCGCGCCGCCTCCGAACGGAACGTCACGGCCACGCGGCCCGCGCCGACGCGGGCATTGAAGGTTCCGCTGGTCGGGCGCGTCGCTTCGTCCTGCGCAGTCAGCCGATAGGCCGCAAGCTCGAGGCCGGCGTTCATCAGCGCATCGGCCTGCAACCGGTCGGTGTTGACGGCGACGGTGACCGCGGTGTTCGCGACATAGGTCAGGTAGATCAGCGCGAGCGTGGCGAGCGCCGCCAGCATCCAGAGCACCACGACGACGATAAAGCCGCGGTCATCGCGCAACGCGTCGCGACCATGCGCCCCGCAACTCACAGCTGCGGCTCCTCTTTTTGCGCCTGTTGCGGCCGGCTGGCCGCCGTCACGCAGGTCGTCGGATTCTTGGCGCGCGCGCATTCGGCCGGCGCCGTGATGTGCGGCAGCACCGCGGCCGAAACCGCCAGCACCTGGCCGGATGCGCCATCGCGCACGGTGACGCGGATGCGATCCGGCAGTTGCCCCTGGCCGCGCCAGGTCGGCTGCCACTTCCGGTCCGGCCCGGCATAGGCAAAGCTGACGCGGAACGGCGCGCGGATCAGCACCACCTGGTCGACAAAGCGGATCTGCCCGTCGGTCGCCATCGGCTGGAACGGCGCGCGCTCGCGCACCAAAGCGACCCCTTGAGCATCGGCCTTCTCGATCAGGCGGATGAATTCGAGGCCCGGACGCGCGCTCGGGCCGAGCGCGGTACGCAGGAACGTCACCGACAATTCGGCGCCGTCGAACAGCGGCGCCCTGGCGTTCCCGTTCACGGTCATCTGCTCGGCGACGGAGAGGTCGGCGACGATGCGATCGAGCCCGGTGGCGAGGCGCTCCGCGCGCTGCACCCGCGCGATGCCGCGATTCCAGTTCGGCAGCCATTGCGCCGTCACGGTTGCGAGCGCACCCAGGATCACGGTCATCAGCAGCGTCGCCAACAGCACCTCGAGCAGCGTGAAGCCCGCCTCGGACGCGAACGCGCGGCGCAGACGTTTCATTGGCGCGGCCCTTGCGTCGGCCTCGGCACCAGCTTCACTGTCGTGACCTGGAGCGCCGCGCCGTCGGCGCGCTGGAGCCGCAGATTGACCGCCAGCGGCACGAAGCGGTCGGTCTCGGGGTTGCCGCCGGCGACGTTCATCGGCGCGATGTCGACGCGCCAGCGGCTGCCGGCAAGCTCTCCGCTTTGCCGGCCGGGCTTCAGCAACCCGCGCGCCGGCAGGTCCGCAAGCAATGTCTCCGCCGTGCCGGAGAGCGCCAGGTGCTGGTCGATCGAGCGCGTGCCTTTCGTCGTGACCGAGATGACCGAGCCGATGGTTCCGAGCACGATGGCGATGATCGCGAGCGCGACCAGCGTCTCGATCAGGGTGAAGCCGGCGGCGCCGTTAGAGCAGCTTCTGCGGGACAATCTCGATGCCTCCCGTCAGCCAGTTGACCCGAACCTCGTAGCCCATGCCCGGCCGTGCCAGCGCGATCGTCCCGCCGCACGACATGCCCGACGGAAAGAAATCGATCGATTGGCCGGTGGCGCGATCGGCGCAGCGCGCGGCCAGCGTCGCCTGCATGACCACGTCGGGCGGCAGGCGGATGGTCTGCCCGGTGACGCCGGAGCGGATCGCGCGCGCCTCGGCATCCACCAGAGTTGCGACCCTGACCTGACGACGCAGCGCGGAGTTACGATCGGATTTCAGCAGAGCCGCGGTCTCGACCGCATAGCTCTCGAGCTTGGCCCGCGTCGTCGAGCGCGGGATTCCCGGCAGGATGATCGCCGCCAGCAGGCCGATGATCGCGAGCACGCACAGGATCTCGATCAGCGCAAAGCCTCGCGCGTCCAGAACTTGCGCATCACGAGCCGGCTCAGCGCGCGCCGCTGACGATGTCGGATGCCGTACCACTTCCGCCTTCCTGCCCGTCTGATCCGAGCGAGATAATCTCGTAAGGCGCGTTCGCGCCCGGTGACCGATAGACATAGCCGTGGCCCCAGGGATCGTTCGGCACCACGCCACCGCGCAAGTATGGCCCGTTCCAGCCGGCCTGGTTGTTGCTGCGCGTCAGCCCTGTCAGGCCTTCATTCGAGGTCGGATAGCGGCCGAGATCGAGGTAATAGAGATCGAGCGCGCTGGAGAAGCTCTCGATCTGGATCTTCGCCGCCTTGGCCTTGGACTCGCTGAGATAGTTCAGCACTCGCGGTCCCACCAACGCCATGATCATGCCGATGATGGTGATGACGACGAGCATCTCGACCAGGGTGAAGCCGGCCTCTCCACGGGCCTCGCGCCGCGAACGGCGCCTCGACGATGGATGTCTGGTCACTTCAAGCCCCTCCCATTCCCGTACAAGCAATCCTCGGTCTAACCGACAATCTGGCTTACCGACATCAGCGCCGTCATCACCGATGTGATCAGGCCGCCGACGACCAGCGAGATCGCGATGATCGCCGCAGGCCCGGCAACGCCGACCGCGCGGTCGAGCATGCGTTGCAGCTTGGCCTCGTAGAATTCGGCGACCCGGCCGGACAGCATCGGTAGCTGCCCGGTCTCGTCACCCAGTCTCAGCATGCGCACCGCCATCGGCGGCAGCGCCTCGGTTTCGGCGAGCGCATCGGAAAGCTTCGAGCCGTGGCGGACACGGTCCGCGGCCTCGCTCCAGACCGCGGACGATCCGGTCGTTGCCATCATGTCGACGAGGATGCGCAGCGTGGTGGTGAGATTGACGCCGCTGCCGAGCAGCAGGCCGAGATTGCGGCAGAACAGCGCCGTGCGGTAGGCGCCCATCACGTTGCGGATCGCCGGCGCCTTCGTGAATGCGCTGGTGATGCCGCGACGAATGCGCTCCTGCCGCAACATCAGCCAGGCAAGCCCGATGAATGCCGCAAGACCGGCCAGCACCGCATCCGAATTGCTGCGCAGGAACGTGGAGATGTTCAGGAAGACACCGACGATCGGGTCGACCTTGGCGCCGAAATCCTGCAAGACGCTGGCGAACTGCGGCAGCACGAAGGTCAGGAAGAACAGCAGCACGCATCCGGCCGCGCCGAGCACGAAGAGGGGATAGCGGATCGCGTCCGTCAGGCGCCGCCTCAGCGCCTCGCCGCGCGCGCGTTCGCCGGCGAGCACCTCCAGCACATGGTCCAGCGACCCCGAGGCCTCGCCGACCCGCACCAGCGCGATATACATCGGCGGAAACAGGCCCTCATGCCTCGCCAAGGCCTCGCCGAAACTCTCGCCGGAGACGACGCGCGCGCGGATGTCGGCGACGACGGACCGCAGCCGTCCGAAATCCGGATCGGCGGCGAGCAGTTCCAGGCCGTCATTGATGCGGGCGCCGGCGCGCAGCAGCAGGGCAAGGTCGCGGGTGAAGATGGTGACGTCCTCCGGCTTCGGCCTGTTGAAGATGCTGAGCGCGCCGCGCGCGGCACCGCCCTCTTCCGGCGTGACGTTGTCGACCAGCACCAGGCCAAGCCGCTCGATCCGCTGCGCCACGTCGCCCGGCGCCGACGCGGCGATGGCCCCGGAGACCAGTTCGCCGTTGGCATTGAGCGCGCGATAGCGATAGTTCGGCATGGTTCCTGGCACAGTTAAGCGTTAGCGCACCGTCGTGACGCGGAAGACTTCGGGCACCGTCGTCAACCCGGCCCGGCATTTGGCGACCGCATCCTCCAGCATCGTCGTCATGCCGCCCCGCATGGCGGCGGCGTCGAGAGAGTGGGAGTCGGTCTTGGGCCCGATCAGCGCGCGCACCTCGTCGGACATTTCGAGGATCTCGAACACGCCGTTGCGACCGCGATAACCGGTGCCCCCGCAGCGCTCGCAGCCGCCGGCCTCGTGCACGACCTCGCCGCACTTGAAGCCGATCACGGCAAAGCGCGGATCGTTGGCAAGATCGGCCTCGGTCAGCGCGTGCGGCACCTTGCAGCGGTCGCACAGCATGCGCACCAGCCGCTGCGCCACCACCGCGCGCAATGTCGACTTGAGCAGGAAGCCCTCGATGCCGAGATCGATCAAGCGCGGCACGGCTGCCGCTGCCGTTTCGGTATGCAGCGTCGTCAGCACGAGATGGCCGGTGAGAGCGGCATGGATGGCGATATGCGCGGTCTCGGCGTCGCGGACCTCGCCGACCATGATGACGTCGGGGTCCTGACGCACGAAGGCGCGCATGGCGGAGGCGAATGTCAGACCGATCGACGGCTTGACCTGGGACTGGTTGATGCCGGGAATTTCGTATTCGACAGGATCCTCGATGGTGAGGATCTTGCGCGTCGGCTCGTTGAGGATCGACAGCATGGTCGCAAGCGTCGTGGTCTTGCCGCTGCCGGTCGGCCCGGTGATCACGATCATGCCATGCGGCATCGCGAGCAGGCGTGTCATCACGCTCTCGTCGCGACTGCGGAGACCGAGCTTGCTCATCTCGAGCAGGCCGCGGTCGCGCGGCAACAGGCGGATCACGGCGCTCTCGCCATGCTGCGTCGGCATGGTCGCGACGCGGACGTCGATCTCGTTGCGCCCGACGCGCACGCGCGCCGCGCCGTCCTGCGGCAGGCGGCGCTCGGCGATGTTGAGGCTGGCGAGAATCTTGATGCGCGAGATCAGCGCCTGTGGCGGAATGCCTTGCGGCGACGGCAGCGCCCGCAACAGGCCGTCAACGCGCATGCGCACTGTGAGCCCGGAGCGGAACGGCTCGACATGAATATCGCTCGCGCGCAGATCCAACGCACGCTCCAACAGGTCATTGAGCGCCCGCACCACCGGCGCGCCACTGGCGAGATCTCGCAGGCTCTCGATATCGTCGTCGGATCGCTGCGCCGCGCTTCTGCCGCTCTCGTCGACATTGGCGTCATCGGCATCGGCCCGCTGATCAAGGACCGTCGTAATGTCCTCATATGACGCGACTACGACATTGACCGTCGATCCGAACACGATCTCGGCCGCACGCATGGCCGCCGTATCGGACGGATCGGCAACCGCCAGGCAGAGGGCGCCATTCGGCCCGCTGAAGGGAAAGATCGTGGATTCACGCAGGAAACGACGCGAAAAGCCGTCCAGGCGAGGCGTCGTGGTGAGCAATTGCGGAAGACTGAGCCGCGGCAAGCCAAAATATTCAGACACTTCGTCGGCGAAATCGGCTGCGGAGAGATCGGTGGCTTCCCAGAATTCGCGCAAGGGACGCACGAGCGTGGCCGTGCCGGCCTTCTCCACACGGGCGTGCGCCCGCGGCGGCAGCGAATATTTCATCAGAAGATGCTGCCGGAAGCTATCGGCGGAGCGGTCTCGCATCGCATTCACAGCGCTGACCTTGTTACTTGGATGCAACAGCTCCCGCGTGTCACAGAGGTCCTTTGCCCTTGACTTATTTCTTAGCAAAAACATAATCGTGGCGCAACTAATTGCGCGTCCGAGCCAAGGGGGATCGGATGCAATTTCCAGTCCCTTGCAGAGTTGGCAGGCGTATTGTGTTTGAAGTGGTCCAGCCGCTTTTGCGCCGCCGCTCAGCGTTGACTGGAACGCTCGTGCTGTTGTCCTCCGCTTTCCTGCTCACGGCCTGCATCGTCACCGCCGATCAGTCGGTCGAAGCCGATCCGAGAGACCCGCGCGCCCAGGACATTGCCGACAAGATCCGCTCCCTCGATCTGCAGCCGCGCCAACCCGCGGACGCAGGGGCCAGCGGCATTGGCCAGGCAAAGCCGTCCAAACCCGCAATCTATCTGAGCGATGGTGCAACGCCGCAAGGCGGCGCGCTGGCCGAGCGCGATGATGGCGGCGGCAGCGGGTATGACCTCAATTTCGAGAATGCCCCTGTGGCGACCGTCGCAAAAGTCATCCTTGGTGACGTACTCAACACCGGCTACACCATCGACCCGCGCGTCCAGGGCACCGTGACACTTGCCTCGGTTCGTCCGGTCCCCAAGGCGGACGCGATCTACGTGCTGGAGAATGCGCTGCGCATGTCGGGCGTGGCGCTGGTGCGCGACCGCACCGGTTATCGCCTGCTGCCGGCGCCGGAAGCCGGCCCCGGCGGCCTCGACCGTTCGGCGAGCGTCGAAGCCGGCCAGGGCATCACGGTCGTGCCGCTGCGCTACACGTCGGCGCAGAACATCTTCAAGCTGCTCGATGCCTTCGGCGTCAAGGCCTCGACCATGCGTCCCGACAATTCCCGCAACACCTTGATCGTCAGCGGCAGCGGGACGGATCGAGCGGCCGCGGTCGACACAATTCTGTCTTTCGACGCCGACTGGATGCGCGGTCAGTCGGTCGGTGTCTTCCCCGTGCGCAATTCCTCGCCCGAACCCGTGATCTCCGAGATCGAGAAGATCATGGATTCCGGCGAAGGCGGGTTGAGCCAGAACGTGATCAAGATGCAGCCGATCGCGCGGCTCAACGCGATCCTCGTGGTGACGCAGAAGCCGGAATATCTGAGGCGTGCGCAGACCTGGATCGCGCGGCTCGACCGTTCCGACACCGACGGCGTGAACCTGAAATCCTATCCGCTGCGCTACGGCAATTCCAAGCTGGTCGTCGCGCTGTTGAACGACATGCTGTTCAACCAGGGCTCGACGAGCAACACGACGCTTGACAGCGCATCGAGCCAGGTTGCGCCCGGTGCAGGCATCACGACGTCGACCTCCGGCAACCCGGTTGCCGCGCTGAGCGCGCTGCCGACCGCCGCTGCTGGTGCCACAACCTCGGTCACGGCAGCGCCGGGATCATCGTTGGCGGCCCGGTCCGCTGACACGGCGCCCGCGACAGGGGCACACGACACGGGTCTCAGCGGATTTTCGAGCGGCAGCTCAAAGCCAGCCGGCATCGATGGTATCCTTCACAACGTGCGGATCACCGCCGACATCACCAACAACGCCATTCTCGTCTATGCCAACCAGGACGCGCAGCGCCTCGTCGAGCAAACCATCCGACAGATCGACCGACCACAGCGCCAGATTGCGATCGAGGCGACGATCGCCGAAGTGACGCTGAACGACCAGCTGAACTACGGCGTGCAGTTCTTCCTAGCGAGCCAGAAGGGCTCGATCTCCAATACCATTTCCGGCGTCAGCAATGCTGCAGCCGCTGGAAGCGGTGCCGTCGAAGCTGCGTCCAATGCTGTCAACGCTGCGTCCGGCGCGCTGCTCGGCCGCGTGCTGCCGGGCTTCAACTTCCTGATAGGCTCCGAAAACTCGCCGCGCGTCATTCTCGATGCATTGCACGGCATCACCAACGTGAAGGTGCTCTCGAACCCGTCGCTGGTAGTGTTGGACAACCAAGCGGCGACCTTGCAGGTCGGCGATCAGGTGCCGTTCTCGACCGGCACCGCCACCGTGCTGACCGCCAACAACACCGTGGTCAACACCATCGACTACAAGAACACCGGCATCATCCTGCGCGTGCTGCCGCGCGCCAATGCCAACGGCAATGTCGTGCTCGACATCGAACAGGAAATCTCGAGCGTGGCCGGCGGCAGCGCCAACTCGCTGACGCCGACGATCTCGCAGCGCCGGGTCAAGAGCTCGATCGCCGTGACCAGCGGGCAGACCGTCCTGCTCGCCGGCCTGATCAGCGAGAGCGAGAACCGGCAACGCCAGGGTATTCCGATTCTCGATTCCATTCCCGGCGTGGGCGATGCCTTCTCGCACCAGACTAATGCGCGCGCACGCACCGAACTGATCCTGTTCATCCGTCCGACCGTCATCAAGGATGGCGTCGATGCGCATGTCATCGCCGAGGAGATGCGCAGCAAGATGAACAGCCGCCTGGTTGGGACCAGCAACCCCGTGGTTACTGTAGGCCCGCCCAAGGCGGCGCGTTGAGGGCGTGACCGATCAACCCGTTCGTAGCGGGACGGGGGCTTCGCTCTTGCTCGCTCTCGCGTTGCTAGTCGGCGTGGTCGCAAGCCTCGTCACAGCTCCCGGCGCGGAGGGGCTCTGCGGCGCATATCTTGCCGCCCTGATGCTCGCTATCGCCGCCAACGACGCCCGCCACTATCTGATCCCGAACCAGCTGACGGGTACAGCCTTTGCGCTTGCCCTGCTCCGCGCCGCCACGTTCGTGCCGGAGGTAGGCCTCGAGGCGCTGCTCTGGCCCCTGGCGCGGGCAGTGGCGGTCGCCGTTCCGCTGCTGCTCCTGATGGCCGCCTACCGGCGTTGGCGCGGCCGTAACGGGCTCGGGCTCGGGGACGTTAAGCTGGCCGCGGTCTGCGGAGCCTGGCTCGATGTTGCGACGGTCGCCGCGGTTATCGAGCTTGCGGCATTGCTCGCGACCAGCGCCTATGTAGCCAATGCGACATTGCGTAAGAGGCCACTGCGCGGGACCGCCTTCCTGCCGTTCGGACTATTCCTGGCACCGTCGATCTGGATCGGATGGCTGGGCGAGACCTGGTATCTGAATTGGCTCGAGCGCTGGTCCGGCTAGAGCGGTTCACGGATTTATTGAATCGGAAGGGATTGAACGAAGCCGCTGGCGCGGCATGTAGGGAGTCATAGCAAGGATTGCCTCCTGTCTGAGAGGATTGCGGGTTTTCGCAGCCCAACCCTTTAGACAGGAGGTTTTCCGATGGCTGAGATCAGCCCACTTCGCCGCCGCATGATCGAGGACATGACGGTCCGCAATCTGTCACCGGCGACGCAGCAATCCTACCTCAACGCCGTAGCGAAGTTGAGCCGATATTTCGGTCGTTCTCCCGACCGCCTCGACCTGGAGGATATCCGTGCCTTCCAGGTTCATCTGGTTGCGACGGGGATGTCCTGGCCGGCGCTGAACCAGATCGTCTGCGCACTGCGGTTCTTCTACGGTGTGACGCTTGGTCATGACACCGTTCCGGAGCGCATCGCCTATGCGCGTAAACCGCGCAAACTGCCGGTCGTGCTGAGCGCCGACGAGGTCGTGCGCTTCCTGGAAGCGATCCCAAGCCTCAAGAGCCGTACCGCGTTGACCACCGTCTATGCCGCAGGCTTGCGCGTATCGGAAGTGGTCCTCTTGAAGGTTGTCGACATTGATAGCCAACGGATGTTGATCCGGGTCGAGCACGGCAAGGGCGGCAAGGACCGTTACGTTATGCTCTCGCCGCAGCTTTTGAGGATTCTGCGGACGTATTGGCGGCTCACTCGGCCAAAACGATGGCTATTTCCCGGCCGCGACGACGAGCGTCCGCTCGTCCCGAACGTGCTGCACGCCGCCTGTCGTTCAGCCTGTGCTGCGGCTGGCTTGAGCAAGTCGGTGACAGTGCATACGCTGCGGCACACATTCGCGACCCATCTCCTGGAGAACGGGGCCGACGTGCGCATCATCCAGGTGCTGCTCGGCCATGCCAGTCTGGCCAGCACGGCGCGCTATACCCAAGTCGCCACAAAGACCATCAGCAATACGCCAAGTCCGCTTGACCGACTCCGCCTGGAGGTCGTGCCGCCCGGCTGAGCGGACCTGATGGCTCCGGTTCTGGAAGTGGCGGATATCTTCTGCCGCCACGGCGAAGCGTTTCGGCAAGCCCGTGCCGAGCATTTGGGCCGCGTCGAGCGGCGCGTCATGGGCGCGATCACGGCATGCCGGACGGCTGTGCTCGGCGGCCACGTCGAGCAGTGCGATGACTGCGGCGCCACACGGATTGCCTACAACTCCTGCCGCAATCGGCATTGCCCGAAGTGCCAGGGCTCGGCGCGCGTGCAATGGCTCGCCGAACGACAGGCCGAACTCCTTCCCGTGCCGTATTTCCACGTCGTCTTCACCATGCCGGCCCCCGCCGGAGAGATAGCCTTTCAGAACAAGGCCATCGTCTATGCCATCCTGTTCCGCTGCGCGGCCGAGACGCTCGCCACCATCGCGGCCGACCCCAAGCATCTCGGCGCTCAGCTCGGTGTGACCGCCGTCCTCCATACCTGGGGCCAGACGCTGCAACACCATCCGCATATCCACTGCGTCGTGCCTGGTGGTGGACCTTCACTCGACGGCACACACTGGGTCGCTTGCCGGCCCGGCTTCTTCCTGCCGGTGCGCGTCCTCTCCCGGCTGTTCCGCCGTCTGTTTCTGCTAGAGCTCCAAGCTGCCTTCGCGGCTGGCCAGTTGGGCTTCTTTGGCGATCTCGTCCATCTCGCCGATCCCGCCGCATTCGCCGAACGCCTCGCTCAACTTCGACGGACCGACTGGGTCGTCTATGCCAAGCCGCCATTCGGCGGGCCCGAACAGGTGCTGGCTTATCTCGGCCGCTACACGCATCGCGTCGCCATCGCCAACAGTAGGCTGATCTCGCTTGCCGACGGCAAGGTGAGCTTTTCCTGGAAGGACTATCGGCAGAATCGTCAAGCCAAAGTGATGACGCTTAATGCCGATGAGTTCATTCGTCGCTTTCTCCTCCACACCCTGCCGGACGGCTTCCACCGCATCCGCCACTATGGCTTCCTCGCCAATGGCGGACGCAACGATAAAATCGCCCTCTGCCGTCAACTCCTTGCTGTCCGCAACGCTCCGACTGATCAAGAAGCCGGCGACGATCCCCTCACCAAATGTGAGATCCCCGTCTGCCCGCATTGTGGCGGCACCATGCGGCGCGTCGATGTCGTCCCACGAGCCTGCGCCCGCGACCATCCGTTTCGTTGTGATACGTCATGACCAGCGCCTGCACTATCCACCCCTTCCGTGATCACCTTCGCGGTGGCAACGTCCGAAGTCGCCGTGGCCGCGCTCGTCACCGCTCACCCCGCCAATCGTTCGGCCGCGCATCCCAGCGCAACAAATCCCTCGCGGCATCGCGCCCACTGCCCGATCAATCGGGCCGCTCACACCTGCTCAATGTCTCGCCGACGCGCGGCGACCACAGGCGCACCTTCTCCGCAACTGCACCGGCTGCACTATCGCCATAGTGCCCGCAACTCCGCGGCTTCGTTCAATCCAGCTTCTATGAGGTCGCACGCTACGACTGCGCGCGCGGCTTAAGTCTGCCCCGCGACCTCACAGAACCCTCAAGATTCCGGATCTGGGGCGAATATGATTCAAGATGCTGGCTGGGCTGGAGGCCAGCATCTGACGGTCCGACCAATTTCCAACGATTTGCGTAAGCGCGCGGTATCCGCTGTTGCCAAAGGTGAGAGCTGCCGATCTGTGGCGGAACGGTTTGGTGTTGCGGTCTCGTCAGTTGTGAAGTGGTCACAGCGTTATAGAACGACCGGCTCGGTAGCGCCTGGCAAGATGGGCGGTCACCGCAAGCCTGTGCTTGATCCGCACCGCGCCTTCATCGTCGAGCGGATCACTCAGACGCCACACCTGACGCTGCATGGTCTGAAGGCGGAACTGGCAGCCCGTGGGGTCAAGGTCTCACACAACGCGGTCTGGCTGTTCCTGCGCCGGGAAGGGCTACGGTTCAAAAAAAACACTGTTCGCTCTCGAACAGGCTCGCGCCGACGTCTCTCGTAGGCGCCAGCGTTGGCGATCCTGGCAGGCTGGGCTCGATCCGGGTCGGCTCGTCTTCATCGATGAAACCTGGATCAAGACCAACATGGCCCCTTTGCGAGGCTGGGGCCCCAAAGGAGCACGCCTGCACGGCTTCGCTCCGCACGGTCACTGGCGTACTCTCACATTCCTCGGCGCGCTCCGCCATGACCAGCTCACGGCACCCTGCGTCTTCGACGGGCCGATTAACGGCGAATGCTTCCGCGCTTATGTGAAGCACCTTCTCCTGCCAACCCTGCGCGAAGGCGATATCGTCATTCTCGACAATCTCGGAAGCCACAAGTCGAAAGCCGTCAGGCAGATGATCAAGGCTGCTGGCGCCAGACTCTGGTACCTGCCGCCATACTCACCCGACCTCAATCCGATCGAACAAGCCTTCTCCAAGATCAAACACTGGATGCGGCAAGCTCAGAAGCGCACCATCGAGGACACTTGGCGACACATCGGCCACCTCGTCCAAGACATCCAACCTCGCGAATGCGCCAACTACTTCGCCAGCGCCGGCTATGGTTCAATCAAAATGTGAAACGCTCTAAGGCTCCGCGCCACACGCGGAATCGTCGTTGCGGCGCAGGCGCGCGGCTGCGTCACCTCCGATGCATAGCGTTCTTTTCGGTGTCTTTGCCGGAGAGGCTTGCGACCTGGTCCGCGGGCTCAGTGCCCGCGGCTCGGCATCCACTCCAGGGCCCTCAGGCGAGCCTGGGCGATTTCCCCACGCGTCATTTTGGTGGTGACGGCATCTCGGATCCTGGCGCGGGACTCACGCACCCTCGGCGGTGACGCGGCCGTCGACAAGTTCAGCCATTTGGAGGCCTCGACAATGTCCTGCGGCACGCCCTGGCCGCGGTCGTAGAGCAGCCCGAGCGAATACTGGGCACGGCTGTCACCCTGCTCTGCCGCACGGCGGTACCACATCGCAGCTTCGGTATAATTCTGCGGCACGCCTCGTCCGGTCTCGAACAGGAAGCCGACATAGGTCTGCGCCGCGGCATTGCCGCGCTCGGCGAGCGGAATGAGGACCTGGGACGCTGTCACATAGTCCTGCCGCTGCAATGCGGAAAGGCCCTGGTCGAGCGATTGGGCCTGGGTGGGGATCGCGAGCAAGAGCAGCAACACCGCGACAGCCCACCCGGCCCATGGCGGCAGCCCGGCTCGGCGCCGAAGCTCGGGATCGCATCCATGGAGAAGTATTATCTTATTCGTTCCCCGCATGAGCATAAGACTAGGCCGGCGATATGACAGAATCCAGAGCACCCGCTTCGATGAGAGCAGAGGAGGCACGCAAACCTGACAGCTCAAAGTCGACGCATGACGATGTTATCTCTTTGCGACATTGTGTGCCCTGCTTTGCTAGCTTCGCCTCTTGTTAGAAATCGGGAACTCGTCTTTCCTGAAGTGCTATTTAGCCAGACTACCTAAACCTTTCTAGGCCGATATGCTGGTAAAGGTGGATAATATTCTATTCGGCCTTCTAGCGAAGCGTTAACGAGCCAAGCCTGAATCCCGGATCCATTGGAGGCGGAAGTCGTCCGACCAGCAACTCCTCGAAAATTGCATCCGGGGGACAACTCATTCTTGCCCCCGGAAGCTTAAGTTTGCTCGGTTATCGGAGCGGCGACGAAATCGGAGTTGATCCCGCCGACGCATTGAAGTTGATGACGTTGTCGCCGTAGGAAAACACAGTTCCGCCATTCGATGCGGAAACGGCAGTGTTCGTATTCATAATGGCCGAGTTTCTCAAGTGGAGAAATGCAGAGGGTCCGTTTGCCGAAACGGCAACATTCGAAGTGTACTGGATATTGGAATTCTCTAGCAGAACGTTGCTTTGGAATGTGCCCGATGTATTGATTGAGGAAACAGCGGTCAAATTGATGTAAGCGATAGATGTTCCGAAGATATGAGTCTGAAGAAAACCGGAGCCACTCGTACCGGTAGCGTCGGTTCGGATACCCTGCCCACCACAATGATCTATACGACTATCTCGAATGACTGCGTTCGTTGTCGCCGAGCCTGTAGGGTGAAACCACATGCAATGGCCGCTATTGCCCGAGACGGTAACAGCGTGCATCTGCACATCAATATTGCTGCCGCTCGGATCGACTAAAATCGCATTCCCTGCGAACCCACGAACGGAGACGCCATTCAATTCTATCCGCCGCGCCGCATCCACTTGGATTCCATTGTTGGCGCCCGATATACCGACGACGGAAACATCGATCAGTTTGAAATCCGACGTCGTGGGCGAGCTCATGTTGACCAAAACCGCAGGAGATGAGCTCGTCGCATAGATAAGCGGCTTTGCTCCCTTGTCAGGATAAATGCTAACGGGATTTGTCACCGAGATGGGGTCGTAAATTCCCGACTCTGTGATGACGATCTGACCGTTTGGCGACACTTGGGTTAAAGCAAAAGTAAGAGTGGCACACGGCGAAGCCTCCGAGGCGCAGGTCCCAGAATCGGTTCCACTTTTTGCTACGTAGACTTGGGTCGAGAGAGCAAAGGCAGGAGCTGCAGACAACATACTTATTCCAAGAATAACTCGCGGCAAAACTTTCTTTGACATCGACTTTCTCCCCGAAAAGGCTGCCGCCTATCGGCAGCCGAACCATGACTATCGTGTGCAGCAACAAATACTGATAGAGCCACTAGATGAAATCGCTACTTCGAGCAGCAAAATGGGAGCGAGCAATAGTCAACGCATATCGATTCCACTCGGCGCGATCTCATCATCCTGTCTCGTCAGGGGTCCACTCATTGAGGGTGGTCGAGCAGATTTCGTAACTGTTTGGTCTCCCAATTTTTGAAGAACCAGCGTCTCCCTTGCCGGCCCCTTCTGCATCGTTACGGACCTCCCTGCTACAGATTCTAACACCCATGCTGAATGAGCTTCCCCTGATCGGAGCCGCACAATATTTCTGGTCACCGTATCGATGAACACCGCTATACCTTCATCGCCTCCTGAAACGGTACCAAGGAGGGCCAGGTTCGGTTTATCCGGAATGACTGGTTGCGGCTCCTGGGCAGGGGGAGGCCGAACCGCGACAGGCACTCTTAGTTCGGGGGGGCGGCGCGACGGCGAGAAGATGGGGCGTTCCCTTGTCGTGGTCAGCACACTAAGTGGGATCCCCCAAAGTGGATTCCCTGAGAACGTTCTTGAGCGCCATGTCGAAGATCGCGCGCTTTCCGTTGAATTAGGTCGCTGCTGGTCGCCGAACGTGGGCGACGTCGCCGAAGGGGCGACCGGTACGTGAAAGTCGACCGCCGCTTCCTGCAGGGCAGCAGTTGCTGTTTGTTCCCCCCACAGCAGCGCAACGACTGTTACGCAGATGATCTGGATATGTCTCAAGACAGAAATAATCTTGATCACGGAAAATGACATTCCTAGTTGTCAGCCCTCAACTAGATCGCACACATATCGACTCCAGCACCAAATGGCAGCGAGTACAGCCGGAAATAAGCACATATTTGTAACTCCCAATCCTGCGCTCATCAAGCGGTACTTCCAAATCATCCCAGCATCCGCACAACCTTCGGCTACGTTCGGCGCCCCCCGGCGTCGGCTCGCACGCGCCACCTGCAGTCACTGCACTAGATCTGTTGTCCGAAGAGAACGACCCAACAGCTCTCGACGGCAATCCGTGCCGATCGCTGTGCCGTGTCAGGGCTTGTCCTCCCACCGGCATGTCGGTCTCGCAAGATAGTCTCAGAGGGTTAGATCAGATGTCATCCTCACATCGCGTATGGAATGGTGCGTGCTATCGCTGATTAAAGGCGACGGCGCGTCGCCGGGATTGATCAAGGAGACATCGTTAGTTTCGAAGAACGACAAGGTCCGGACATCTTGAGGACACGATAGTATCAGGCGGGCCGGCAAGGGCTGCCCCGAAACAGCTGTTTACTTGGTGCCGGCACGCACACCGGTTGACGCCGCTGGTGGCTGAAGATCCGCTGCCCGCAACACACCTCCAGCTAGGCGTCGCAGCAGTCGGAATTGTATGCTACACGCCCGCCACGGCCTCCTGACTGCGGTGGCAACGGGCTACTCTCCGATTCAACCAGAGGCGGAAAGTAGCGTGCGACAACGCAACATCGTGTGTACAAGACCCTACCGAAGTTCAGCGAAGAGCTTGCGTAACCGTCGGCGCGCCAGTGCCGTTGAAGGCATTGTTGCCGAAAGAAAGAACGGTGGCGCCGCCGTTATTGACGATGCTTGCGGCACTCCCTAACAGCGTGGAATCGCTCAAGATCAGTTTACTTGGCGAAGTCACGGACACTCCGAAGGAGGGATTATTGTCAACCACCGTCCTAACCAAGATTCCATTATTGGCTGCTCCTCCAGCGCCTGCCACGTTTAGGCCGCCGCTATTGGCTGTCACGATTGAATCCAGAACGACGACACGAGCGCCAGCAGCCCCCACCACGTTAACACCATTGCCCGAGAAGCCCGAGATTCGGCAGTTCTGAACCTTTATGTTTCCTGATCCTACGATCTGGACGCCATTGAGCGCATTTTGCACTCCAACGATATCCAAGCCATCGAGCGTTACAACGTCGGTCGAGGCGACGTTCACAACGATGCCGTTGGTCCCGGCCGCGAGAATCCCGGCTTCCACGTGATCCGACCTGAGGGTGATCGACTTTGTAATCGTCACCGCGCCAAAACCTCCGGGATCGAGAACATTGATTTCTCCGAAGGCGGCCGTCTTGGATATTGCCCCGGCAAACGTTTTGCAAGGCGCGGTGCGACTGCACGGGTTTGCGTCATCTCCGACGCCCGAAATCCAGGTCCGAAACGCCTGCGCACTGGCAGGCGCTACTACTGTGAACGGCATCAAAAATAGTAAAGCAACAGCGAGGAATGCAGTGCGTCTCATTATAATCCTCCAGAGCGTCGACACCAAAGTTTGCAAATCAACTGTGAGTATAGACAGTTGCACAACCTAGGCTATTCGGAGCCTATAATAAACCTCGACGGATTAATTTAAACGGAATTCCCCGGCCTTAGCAATATAGCACAGTCTTTAGGGCGGTGCGTCTCAGAGGTTGCGATCTGCTCGGTCTCTCGATTGGCGGTAGATCGACTCCCTTGGTGCCTCGCTTCTAACTTTTGCTTGGTGCCACCGGGTCAGCGGGTGCAGCCGAACAGCAAGCGACTCTGGAATAGCTCCTCCTCGAAGAATTGGTAAGAGGGACACTCAGCCGACCTCGCACAGCACCTCGCCGGAGTAGCCGTAGGTCGTCAGTATTGCCAAAACCACCACAGCCGTGCGGCAGCGGCCTGAGCAGGCTACGACTCTCGGCTAAGGAGCCTGACGCTGGACTGGTCAAAAATCGGATGGAAGGCCCTCGGACTCCAGCCGAAATCCCTGGCGGCGGGTGTGCAATCGAAGGTCATGTCCCTCATCATACGAATGCCCATGGCGACATTTGAGCCGGGAAAGAGCGGCTGCGCCAGACCAAAGCCGGCACGCCAAAGCCATGACGGTAGGGGGATTAAGCGACGCTGCAGATGCAGTGCGTCGAAGATGCGGCCGATCATTTCCCGATAGGAGAGGGTTTCGCTGCCTCCTAGCGAATAGAACTTGTTTGCCGCTGCGTGGCTCGCAGCTGCAGCTATGGCACCAACCGCAAGGTCCTCGGCGTGTACGGGCTGTCGCAAGCCTGGCGCACCTCCGACAAGCGGCATGAATCTGAAGCGGCGGATCAACTGCGATAACGGCGTGATGTTGCTGTCGCGTCCTTCGTCGTAGATCAGTGTGGGTCGCAAGATCGTCCACTCAATGCTGCGCTGCTGGCAAGCTGCCACGATCTTTTGCTCTGCAGCGAGCAACTGGCGGATCAGTTCCTTCTCCGCGGCAACCTCGGTATCCTGTTTTGTGAATACGCTTGTAGAACTAAAGGCGACGACACGCTTCACGGAGGGGTTTAGAAGGTACGGAAGCGCGTCAGCGAGCAGCACCGCATTGGCCGTGCAGTAGAGCGTGCTGAACGTCGGAAGAATAAGCGTATTTGGCTCCAGCAGATCTGCGCGGATCCACTCACCTTCACTCCGTTCTCTCTTCGACCGCGAGAGCGCGAAAACGAGCTTACCTTGACGCGCAAGATGCCCGACGATGTAGCTGCCTACGACCCCGTTGCCACCGATTACCGCGCTAGCGCCGTCCGCTCCGCCGCCCACTCTTCCTTCCCCTTCGCAAACGTTTCCAATAAGCTCCATGTCGCCATGTCAGTAGCCTGCTCGAACTCAATCCGCGGTATGCCGTGCTTCTCCTATGTACCAACGATATGCAAGCGCGAGGCCCTCCTTAAGAGGGGTCCGCGCGGACCAGCCGAGCTTGTCGAGGCGGCTGATATCGAGCAGCTTGCGCGGCGTGCCGTCGGGACGCGAGGAGTCGAAGGAGATCTCGCCGCGATAGCCGACGATATAGGCGACCACCCGCGCGAACTCGGCAATGGCGATGTCCTCGCCGGTGCCGATGTTGATCAGCTCCGCACCCGAATAGGTCTTCATCAGGTGCACGCAGGCATCGGCCATGTCGTCGACATAGAGGAACTCGCGCCGCGGCGTGCCGGTGCCCCAGACCGCGACGGTCTTCGCGCCCGACAGCTTTGCCTCATGGAAGCGCCGGATCAACGCCGCGACGACGTGGCTCAGCTCGGGGTGATAATTGTCGCCGGGACCGTAGAGGTTGGTCGGCATCACGCTGATGAAGTCGCTGCCATACTGGCTGCGATAGGCTTCCGCCATCTTGATGCCGGCGATCTTGGCGATCGCATAAGGCTCGTTGGTCGGCTCCAGCGGGCCCGAGAGCACCGAATCCTCGCGCAACGGCTGCGCCGCGAGCTTCGGATAGATGCAGGACGAGCCCAGGAACATCAGCTTCTCGGCACCGTTCAGATGCGCGGCGTGGATCACGTTCGCGGCAATCGCGATGTTGTCGTAGATGAATTCGGCGCGCAGCGTGTCGTTGGCGACGATGCCGCCGACTTTTGCCGCGGCGAGAAAGATCACTTGCGGCCGTATGCGCGCGAACCAGTCGAACACGGCGGCCTGGTTACAGAGATCGACCTCGCGCCGGTCGACGGTGATGAGATTCACATTCTCCTGCGCCAGCCGCCGCACGATGGCGCTGCCGACCATGCCGCGATGACCGGCGACGTAGACGCTCTTGCCGCTGAGCTCAAACGGTACGCTTGCCATTCGCAATGTCCCGCTTGGCTTCGGCCAGATCGCTCGCCATCATTTCCTCGACGAGCTGCGCAAAGGTTCGTTTCGGCTTCCAGCCGAGCACCTTCTGCGCCTTGCTGGCGTCGCCGACGAGCAGATCGACCTCGGTCGGGCGGAAATAGGTCGGGTCGATCCTCACCACCGTCTTGCCACTGATGGCATCGATTCCGGTCTCGTCCACGCCCTTCCCGCGCCATTCGATGCGACGGCCGACACGGGCAAAGGACAGCTCGACCAGCTCGCGGACAGAGCGCGTCTCGCCGGTGGCGAGCACGAAATCGTCGGGCTTGTCGGCCTGCAGGATCATGTGCATGCCCTCGACATAGTCCTTGGCATGGCCCCAGTCGCGCTTGGCCTCGAGATTGCCGAGATAGAGCGTCTGCTCCAGCCCAACCTCGATCCGCGCCACGCCGCGGGTGATCTTGCGAGTGACGAAGGTCTCGCCGCGGATCGGGCTTTCATGGTTGAACAGGACGCCGTTCGAGGCAAACATGCCATAGGCTTCGCGGTAGTTCACCGTGATCCAGTAGCCATAGAGCTTGGCGACGCCATAAGGCGAGCGCGGATAGAACGGCGTGGTTTCCTTCTGCGGGATCTCCTGCACCAGGCCGTAAAGCTCGGAGGTCGAGGCCTGGTAGAACCGCGCCTCCTTCTCCATGCCGAGGATGCGGATCGCCTCCAGGAGGCGCAGCACGCCGATGGCATCGGCGTTGGCGGTGTATTCCGGGCTCTCGAAGCTGACGGCGACATGGCTCTGCGCGGCGAGATTGTAGATCTCGGTCGGGCGGATCTGCTGCACCAGGCGGATCAGGTTGGTCGAATCCGTCATGTCGCCGTAATGCATCAGGAATGGCACGTCGCGGAGGTGCGGGTCCTGATAGAGATGATCGACGCGCGCGGTGTTGAACGATGACGAGCGCCGCTTGATGCCGTGGACGATGTAGCCCAACGATAACAGATGCTCGGCCAAATAGGCCCCGTCCTGACCCGTCACGCCGGTGATGAGGGCGACGCGACGCCGCGTGTTGTCCCGAACCGTCATTCATTCCCCAACGTTGAAGTAACTGAAAAATTGTGTCGCATATACCCCCCCCGCAAACATCACAGGGACCAGCTCAAAGCAAGAGATTCTATAATCTTGATCAAAAGCGCATCCCAATTTTGCCGAAAGCCCACTCGGATGCAGGGAACCGTAGTTCAGTTTTAGTGGGTTCTGGACCGCAGGACAAAGATGCCGGGGACAAGGACTTCCGCTCGGAGACAACAGCAATTATTGATTACAAGAGCCGACAGAACGGTAACTCCGGCCAGCCATGGCAATCGCCCGGAAGTTACCGATTGGATCTAATGATACTGCGTGGTTGAAATTGCTGCAAGAGCCCAATATACAATGAGCTACTCACACCAAGCATAAGAAGGACGCGGATGCATCAGTCGGTGCTGACGCGCTGCGTCACAACCGCTAAAGCATCTGGCGAACAGCCAACTTGAAAGAACGAGGGTGGGCGAATGGAAATACAATCGTCAACTAAGCCCCCCCCCGCCAACCTTCGTTTGGCCGGCAAGCGTTCTGCCTTCCAGGCCCTTTGGGGAAATCGACATTTGATTCGCCGCCTTGCAGGCCGTGAACTGCAATCCCGCTATCGCGGTAACATTCTCGGGATCGCATGGGCAGTCCTCGTGCCCCTTGGAATGGTGCTAATGTATTCCCTTGTGTTCGGCTCAATCTTCAAAGCGCGCTGGTCTGGCATCGGAGGCAGCTCGGAGAGCATGACTGCTTTCTTCCTAGCAGGCGTGATCGTGCACCAGTTCCTTGGCGAAAGCGTGTCCCGAGCCCCGTCGCTGGTGCTCGATAACAAGAATTACGTGACGCGCGTTGTTTTCCCCCTTGAGGTGCTTCCGGTCGTAACGGTGACTGTTGCGCTTGTAGGAGCGTCTATTGCTCTTGTTCTCCTCGCATTTCTTACGGCATTAACATCAGGTATTCCACCGATTACCGTGCTTCTGTCACCGCTGGCGTTGCTCGGAATGATTCCAATGCTCCTTGGTCTGACGTGGATCCTTGCCGCAATAGGAGTGTTCGTGCGCGATCTTAGTCAGATCCTTCCGATCGCCCTCAGCGTGCTTTTCTTTCTTGCGCCAGTTCTTTACCCTAGATCGTCCGTTCCCGAACCGTTTGGATCCTTCGTCGTCTTCAACCCGATTACCATTCCGATAGAGACGATGCGCGCTCTCGTATTTGGGCATCCGTTTCCATGGGAGTCAGCCGCGATCTATCTCGCGGTTTCTTTAGTAATTTGTTGGTTGGGCTTGGCGCTATTCTCACGTCTCCGCAGAGCGTTTGCTGATGTCCTCTGATCCTATCATCAGCGTACGCGGCGTGGGAAAATGCTACAACCTCTACGAAAAACCGAGCGACCGCCTGAAGCAAATGATGGTGAACCGCCTCGCACGCGGTAGTCGTAAGCGATTTTATCGCGAACACTGGGCCTTGCGGCAAGTCAACCTCGATATAAGGTGCGGAGAGACGGTCGGCATCGTTGGTGAGAACGGTTCCGGTAAGTCCACGTTACTACAATTGATCTGTGGTACTCTGACCCCAACTGAGGGAGAATTGCAGGTGAATGGCCGAATTGCGCCACTCCTGCAGCTTGGAGCCGGCTTCAATCCCGAATTTACAGGTCGCGAGAATGTGGCTCTAAACGCAGCAATTCTCGGCCTCAGCGCAGACGAAATTGATGAGCGGTTCGACGCCATCGTCGCCTTTGCCGATATTGGGGAAATGCTTGAGCAGCCCGTGAAGCTCTACTCGAGTGGTATGCACTCCAGGCTCGCTTTCGCGGTCGCTATCAATGTTGATGCCGAGATCCTCATTGTTGACGAGGCGCTCGCCGTGGGTGACGAGGGATTTCAGCGCAAATGTTTCGCTCGCATCGAGGCTATGCGGAGTTCCGGAACCACTATTCTTTTCGTGTCGCATGCGACGGCCACAATTCAAGAACTTTGCGACAGAGCGATATTGCTGGACAAAGGCGAAATCCTTCAGGACGGAACTCCCAATGCGGTGGTCAAAAATTATCAGCGGCTTACATACGCGCCTCACGGGAGGCGAGATGAGGAACGAAATCGAATTAAGTCCGGAACCGTCCATCCGAGCCCTTCTGTCCTGATCGGTGAAAAGAAAGCGATAAGTGAAGATGCGTTTGATCCTTCGCTGGTTCCTCTTACCACAGATGCGTATCCCAGCTTAGGTGCCCACATACGCAACGTTAGAATCCGCAATATGGAAAATGAACAGGTAAATTTGCTGCAACGCTTCTCTCCATACTGGTACGAATATGAGGTGGAGTTTGATCGCCAGATATCCAACGTAAGTTTCGCTATGGTCGTAAAGGCTATCAATGGACTTCGGCTGGGATCGCAAGTTTCATCGTCTTCACCCGACCAGTCGATCAGTGTGATAACCCCCGGCACCACACTGCATGTTAAACTGCCTCTTCAGCTGCCCCTTTCGGCTGGTACCTACTTCGGAAACGCTGGCGTTGTGGGCATCCTGCCAGGTGAAGCTGAACCAGTTATCGTCCACCGAATCGTCGACGCTATAATGTTTAAAGTACTTCCGGTTCCGTCAGATCGGATTCACTTCCATGTCGACGTTACAGGCGGATTGTCGCCTATTATCAGCTATAGTTCGAGGCAACGCACCAATGGTTAGACGCTTCACTCCTAACAATAGGAGGCTCATGTGATTATCTGGCTTGCTTCTTATCCCCGCAGCGGAAATACCGCATTGCGTACTATTCTCTTCAAGGCCTTCGGCGTGCATACCTACTCTCTCTACGACGATAAGAGCGCCATAGGCTCTCGTCCAGCGTTGCGGGCGGCGGTCGGGCATATTAGTCACGGCCTTGACCAGGAGGAGTTTTATGCACGGGCGACGAGCGACGAAAAGCTCTATTTTGTCAAGACTCATGATGCTCCGCGAGACAAAGCGAAAGCAATGTACGTGGTCAGAGACGGTCGCGCCTCCGCGGTTTCGTATTTCCACTACCTCAAAAACTTTGCGCGCCAACATAACGCGCACCCATCATTGACGGACGTGATGCGAGGCCGCTGTCCTTATGGTTCTTGGAGCGAACACTTCGAGGCTTGGGCGCCGACACAACGGCCAGATACTTTGCTCATCAATTACAGCGACATCGTTGCCGCTCCAGGACAGGTCGTGGCTTCCGTCGCGAAATTTACAGGGCTTGATGTTGTCTCTCAAGACATCCCTTCGTTCGAAGAGTTGCGGAAGGCGGACGCGGAATTTTTTCGTTCAGGTAGTGACAAGAACAATATCGCGGAAATGCAGGCGACTGAGGCCGCCCTTTTTTGGTCCTTACATGGCGACTTGATGAAAAGGCTTGGTTATGTGGATGTCTCCCCTGCCCCGCTCTAAGCGCACTGGCTGCGTTGCCGCCTTCTAAAAGCTTGATACATTCCTAGAAAGCATAAGCATGGGCTCTGCTTCTCCAACCGTATCTTTCCTGCTCGGTCTTCCCCGATCAGGTACAACACTGCTGGCCCATCTGCTTCAGCAACATGCGGACTTGCTTGCTCCGCCAGAGCCCTGGCTGATGCTGGCGCTCGAAAGGTTCGGCACCGTCGATCGGCGTCATCCGGCCGACGCGTTCCTTGTCCATAGCGCCACCGAAGATTTTTTTGCTCGGATCGATCGCGCGGCTGCCTTCCGCGCTCTAGGCGATGCGGCTTACGGCCAATATCTCGCGGCAGCCGGAAAGTGTTGCTTCATCGACAAGACGCCACGCTATTGGATGATTCTTGATTTTCTCAAATTGCTTTATCCGGACGCGCCCCGAGTTATTTTGTTTCGCAACCCTTACGCTATTGCAGCTTCACTGAAGCGGACGTGGGCTGTACCAGTCACCCCGAGCGACAGCGCTCCGGCGTACGCACCGTATCTGGCTGACCTCATTCTCGGTTTGCCCATACTTGCCGCGCGGCGTGACGATCCCAGGACGCAAGTAGTCTATTACGAAGAGCTTGTGGCAGATCCTCTCAGGGAGGTTCGATGTGTGGTCTCTGCCCTTGGCTACGATCCCGCAGGAATCACATCGACGACACTGGGATCGACGGACTACCTGCGATCCGCCAAGTTCGGCGACAGAAAGATCTTATCGACAAACACCGTCGATAGACACCCGATCGACGAATGGAAGGCGCAACTAACTGTCGAGGAGATGCAGGCGGTCACCGACATGGTCGGTACTGAGCTGCTCTTCAAGCTCGGCTATGAACGCGAATATGAAGAGGTTTGCAGAGCTGGCGTGATCGATAGAGGCGAAGCCGTAACGCAAAGGCACCGGGAGGTATTTCAAACTTGGTGGGATCTGCGGAGCAATCTAAAAATTGCAGAAACGACCTCGATATCGGCTGATGTGAACGATCAATATGATCCGACGCCGCGGGTTAAGGCACAGGGCCTGTCGTCGACCTCCCTGTCAATCAAGGAAGAAGCGCAACTTCTCATAGAGTCCGACAAGGAGCAGGCCTTGCGTCTAGCGAACGCAGAACTTGAGCAGAGGCTTGCTACCTCTGAGGCAGATCGCGCCGCGCGGCTCGATGTCATTTACCAACGAGATTCTCTGATAACGGAACTTCAGAATGAGATGAAACGGCTGGAGCAAGTGCTTGCGACTTCGGATGCCGATAGAACCGCACGGCTGCAGGTCATCAACGAACGCGACGCTGTGATCACCCGCCTCCGGGGCGAGGTCCGGCAACTCGAGCAGGAAGTCGGGAGCTCAGAGACCGAGCGACGGGCCGGCGAGAACGTGATCAATGAGCAAGAGGTAACCATCGCAGCGCTTAAGAGGGAAGTCCAACGACTCGGCGAGGTGCTCGCACGTTCGGAAGCAGATAGGGCACAACAGCTTGGCCTTCTTCGCGAGCGCGAAATCGAGAATTTGAAATTGAAAGGCGACGTCGTGCGCCTTGAGCAGGTATGTTCGACCTTGGACGGCGATCGAACAGGACTATCAGCCGCCATTCACGATAGAGACACAATGATTACTGCGCTCAAGGCTGAAATTGCGCAAGAACAGACTGCGCGCGCGGAATCGATCACGACCCAGGCAACGATAGTTGGATCCCGTTGGTGGCGGCTGGGGCGACGTTTCAATGTCGCCCCATCGATTGAAATACCTGCCCAAAAGCTCAGAATGTTTCGGAGTGAGACCCCAGAGGTGCTGGCTTATCACGCCGCCTCAACGGCACGTGCGTTAGAAAAGATCTCGGCCCGGGGGTTGAATATCTCCACCGTGATCGACGTCGGCGCATCAAATGGAATGTGGTCTGCGGTTGCCCGGCAATTTTATCCGACCGCCAGTTATTTTCTTATCGAAGCACAGAAGGTCCACGAGACCGACTTGATCAATTATTGTCGCGTTACCCCCAAGACTCAATATATCCTTGCGGCGGCCGGCGACAGTGTCGGTGAGATCTACTTCGATGATAGCGCACCGTTCGGCGGAGTAGCGAGCCATAAGCTAACGGAGTCCGCTCGCACAGTTCTTCCCGTCACGACGATCGACCACGAAGTTTCTAGGCGACAACTGGACGGCCCGTTTCTCGTTAAGCTAGACACTCACGGCTTCGAAGTCCCTATTCTCCAAGGCGCAGCCGAAACGCTTAAACAGGCAAATCTCGTCGTAATAGAAGTCTACAATTTCAAAATCACAGACCAGAGTCTCCTATTCGACGAGATGTGCGCATTTATGAGAACACTAGGCTTTGGCGTGATCGATATTTCTGAGCCGTTGTGGCGTCAGCGAGATAACTCTCTTTGGCAATTCGACCTCTTCTTTATTCCCCTCAGTCGCGTCGAATTCACCACCCGAACCTATACCTGATGGTAACCGAAATATGAGACCCACAGAGTTGCCTAAGATTTCGATCGTGACGCCGTCCTTCAATCAAGGACGTTTTATCGAATCGAATATTCTGTCGATCCAAGGTCAGAAATATCCGACGCTCGAACATATCATCATAGACGGCGGTTCGACGGATGAAACCATGCCCACCTTAGAAAGATATAAAGAGCTACTTGCGTCGATTGTAAGCGAGAAGGATGACGGACAATATCACGCTATCAATAAGGGGTTTGCGTTGGCCACAGGGGAGGTGATGGCCTGGCTCAATTCAGATGACGTCTACATTCCCGGTGCATTGCATGTCGTAGGTGAAATATTTCGAAAGTTTCCTCAGATCAAATGGCTCACAACGCGTTTGCCCCTAGCCATCGAAGAGGACGGCACGCCAATCAAAGCAACACCAGTATATGGCTTCACGCGTACTGGATTTCTGAACGGTGAGAATCTCCCCGGCCTTGGCTGGCCTGCTACCTGCTATATCCAACAGGAATCAACCTTCTGGCGACGTAGTCTCTGGGAGCAGGCAGGCGGACGCCTCGACACTAACTATCGGTTGGCGGGTGACTTCGATCTTTGGGCTAGATTTTTTGAGTACACGGAGCTTTACTCGGTAGATGTCCCGATTGGATGCTTCCGACGGCACGCCGATCAGCGAACCTCGACATCATTTGCAAATTATCTCGAGGAAGCAAAGGCGATTTTTGCTAGAGCAGGGGGACGTGCGCGCGCCGGCGTTATCCAGAATGCTCGAATCTGGCTGCGACAATCAGCGCCGCCGAAGTTGCGCAATTGGGCCATCGGCCGCAGCCTCTTACATCCGGCGCCGACTGTGACTTATGATTGGGGTACGCGAGCGTGGGTTATCGCTGCATGTTAACACCGCTTCGCACACGGACTGAGTAAAGGCCGTGAAGGTCGCAATTCAAAATTCCTGGCCCAACTTAACCTTTTCAGCAGAACGCGAATTCATTGCGCGTGTGAAGCTGGCCGGCGATCGCCTCGGATGGTCGATTGTGGAGGTAGTGTCTTCCGATGACATAATCGCAGCAGCGCCAGACTTTGTAATCGTGACCCACGAATTTTCGCCGAAGCTCACTCAATATCCCACGCTCGGCGTTATCTGGAGTCCCACGGCATTCTTTTCGCCCGATCCGGATCGCATTCGCAATATCCTAAGCTACGACGGATATCTCGTAGCAAATGCTTCACTTCGCGATTATCTTGCCGATCTACTGCTTGCGCACGGGAAAGATGCCCCCATCAGCCGCTTCGATTTTCTTCCCTCGGCACTATCGACCGCCTCTGAGTCGGACCAACCAAGCACGCGTGGCTCTCGATCCCTCTTTTACGCCGGGGTTCACTGGGACGGCCACAGACACGGTGATCTGTTTGCTGCCCTAAAGGGCCGCATTCCGATGCGGATACATGGTGACCCGCAAAGGTGGCAGCATGCAGACGAAGCATTTGCCGGGCCTCTGCCGTTTGATGGAAAATCCGTCGTCGATGCCATCCGCTATTGTGGTATTGCGTTGACGCTTCACGGTAGCGCACATCGTGCGGAGAATATACCTTCGATGCGTCTTTTTGAGGCAGTCTCTGCCGGTGCAATAGTCATCAGTGACCGCCTTGGATTCGCAGAGAAGGAATTTGGTGACGCGCTCCTATACGTGGATGCCGATCAAAGCGCGGAGATTGTGAGCCAGCAGGTCATCAATCATGTTTGTTGGATCAACGCCAATCCTGAAGTGGCACAGACAATGGCGGACCGCGGTCGCGCGATCTTCAATAGAAATTTCGCCCTCGAGAATATTCTCATTCGATTGCCTCCCTTCGTGAACGAAGTACGGAGATCGATGGGGCTGTGCCCGGAATTGGACGACAGCGTTGATATCATCATTCGCATCGGCTCTCGGCCACTTTCGATGGTTCAACGTGCGGTCGGGTCCCTCGCCGCCCAAACGCATCGCAATATTAGCCTACTTATCGTAGTTTTCCGTCCCATCGACGGTCTCGCCGATCTTCTTGCCAGATACAAAGGGCGCTTTAAGAGCATCAAAATCCTGGATGCTCCGGACGACGGCGTGCGAAGCACCCCCCTATGGATCGGGCTCAACGCGGCTTCAGCAGTTTTCGTCGGCAACTTAGACGACGATGACGTGTTACATCCCAATCATGTCGCCTCTCTCGTTCAGACATTGCGCCAACCCAAGGCAAAGGCCGCGCCGCTGGCCTACGCAGGAACGATCCAGGTCCAGGAGGACGATGGGCATTGGTTCGACCAGATCAATTTTCGCGGAGATCGAGGTCAGATCGTTGAGGAACGCCGTCGCTTACGCTTCCTGGAGGCCTTTGACTCCCGGAAAATGTTGCGGTTCGAGAACTTCATTCAATCCAATGCCTGGCTTGCCCGCCGTTCGGCACTAACATCCGAGACCTTACAAGACCCCCAGTTGATCGTAGCGGAGGACGTATATCTCTATCTGACGCTAATGCTGAAAGGACCATTCGTCGCCTCTTGGCAGCCCACCGCAGAGTGGAATTGGCGCTCAACCGCGCGTGACAACGTGATGTTTTCACCGGAACTCTGGGGAAAGGTTTGGGAGCATCTTCATCGGAAGCTCGCCGCAGCTGGAGTGCCCTTGTCATCCGACATTGAGCCGCAGAGCCCTGCCAACGAGACCAGCAAGCATGTGAAAGCGATCTTACGGGGCAGTTGGAAGCTGCTCGCTCAGCCTGAAATGCTGCTTCCCCGCCTACGCTTTGGGTTCGGGCTGCTTCGGCATGCAGGGCCAAGAGAACTCGTTTATTATATTCTTCGGTTTGGCAGACGCCATTAGCTCAGAAGTTCTTCAGTTTCTCCTTGAGCGTGCCATCCGCTTTGCCCAATTCAAACTTATGGAAGGCTGTTCGTATGACGACCGTTGATTTCGAATACAAGTATGAGCACATGAACCGGGGATGGCCGGAAGCAAAAAGCGTTGCCAGATTGCGCAAGATTTTCGATGACAACCTTCACGTCTACAAGCGAACCTTGGAGGCGATCGCGCCCCTGGAAGAGCACTTCGACAAAATTGCCTTGGAGGGCGACGCCGCTGAGCTAACGCCGTTTTGGAACAATATTTGGCTACCACCGCTCGATGCTATCGCGCTCGCTGGCCTCGTTGCGCTTCATCGCCCCAAGACTTATTTAGAAGTCGGTTCAGGCAACTCCACCAAGTTTGTACGCTGGATAATAGATACACTGAATTTGCAAACACGGATCGTTTCTATCGATCCATTTCCAAGGGCCGAAATCGACGCGATTTGCGATGTCACAATTCGTTCGCCTCTGGAGCTCGCAGACCAAAGCGTTTTTTTCAACTTGGCGCCCAACGATATCGTTTTCATGGACAACAGTCATCGATCCTTTCCGTCATCAGATGTGACTGCATTCTTCATGGAGATTTTGCCGAATCTGCCACACGACGTCATTTTTGGCATGCATGACATTTTTCTTCCGTTCGACTATCCGTTGGAGTGGAAAGATCGGTTCTACAATGAACAATATCTACTTGCCGCCTATCTCTATGGCGGGGCCGACCAGAGCAAACACATAATCGGAACGCAGTACATGGCCAGATTGCATCGCGATGTCGTTCAGCGCAGTTTTCCGCGCTTGGCGCAGAAAGGTCTATCGTTGGGCGGCGGGATCTTCTTTATGAAGAGATTTGTCCCGTCATGGACGAATAAATTCAGCTTCTTAAGGCGCACAGGCCGATAAGAAGACTATTTTATTGATAGCTTGACGTTAGAGGCAACTATCCGTCCCGATACAAGCGCCCCATTAGATATTCTATCACCCGTTGGGCGAGCGCCTCGGGCTCGGTGCTTCCAGCGGCCAATTGAAGCTCAGCCGCCTCGGGTGGCTCATAGGCCTGACTAACGCCGGTGAAATTTGGGATCTCGCCGGCCAGCGCCCGGAGATAAAGTCCCTTTGAATCGCGCGAAATGCAGGTTTCCAGCGGAGTATCGACGAAGATCTCAATGAACGCGCCTCCGCCGACCAACTCGCGCACCATCTGCCGCTCAGCTCGGAACGGGGAGATAAATGAACACAGCACCACTAGCCCGGCATCCATCATCAACTTGGCGACTTCGCCGACTCGCCTTATGTTTTCAACACGATCGGGTTTACTGAATCCTAGATCCTTGTTCAGTCCTAGTCTGACGTTGTCCCCGTCGAGCATGGTCGTGTGAACGCCACGAGCATGCAACTGTGCTTCGACCAAGTTGGCGATAGTCGATTTGCCTGCCCCGGAGAGCCCGGTGAACCAAAGCACCAGCGGGTTGTGTCCCATAAGCTGCGAGCGTTCTGCCCTCGTCACTAATAGACGTTGGCTGCGAATAGTGTCAGCCCTCCACAGCGCAAAGTCAATCATGCCCACAGCGAGCGTTTCGTTCGTGAAACGATCAATTAGGAGAAATGATCCAGTGTCGCGATTTTCGCGATAAGGGTCGAACGAGACGCGGCGGGCCAATGAGAGATGGCACACCCCGATATCATTGATCGCCAGCGTCTTCGAGGCGACCTTGGACAATGTGTCTACGTCGATACGGTGCTTAAGTGTGGTCGCTACCGCCGCCACCGTACCATGATTGATCTTCATTAGATATGAGCGGCCAGGTAGAAGGCTCTCTTCAGACATCCACACAACATGCGCAGCAATTTGATCTCCCAACTGGGACGGCCGGCCCGACTCAACCAGCATGTCGCCGCGCGCAACATCGACCTCGTCTGATAATCTCAGCGTGACGGAATCACCCACCGTGGCGGCTATGTGATCGCCTGCCGGACCAAGAATTTGCTTGACCTTGCTGGTTGCACCTGACGGAAGCACCGTCACGTTATCACCAACGCGTATGCAACCGCTCGCAATGGTTCCGGCGAAGCCCCGAAAATCGGCGTTAGGACGGCTGACCAGCTGCACAGACATGCGGAATGGTCGGTCGGCCGTCGCGTCTTCCACCTCGATCTCTTCGAGATAGGGCAGGAGTGCCGGCCCGTGATACCAGTCCGTGCGGCTGCTGGGTATTGAAATATTGTCACCATCTCTCGCCGAGACTGGAATCGCTAGCAGTGAGCGAAACCCGAGATCAACGGCAAAGCTGTGAAATTCTTCGGCGATCTGCGCAAATTTGCTTTGCTCGAATGCTACGAGATCCATTTTGTTGACGGCCAGCACTACATGCCGAATGCCGAGCAGGCTCGCTATGATCGCGTGACGCCGGGTCTGGCCAAGCAGGCCCATTCGGGCGTCAACGAGAAGTACTGCTAGGTCCGCGTTAGAAGCACCGGTCGCCATGTTACGAGTGTACTGCTGGTGCCCTGGTGCGTCAGCAACGATGAAGGAGCGGCGTTTTGTCGAGAAATAGCGGTATGCCACATCGATGGTGATCCCCTGCTCGCGCTCGGCCTCAAGCCCGTCCAAAAGCAGAGAGAAATCTATCGCGCCGGTGGCGCTATGCTTTTTAGAGTCGCGCTCGAGCGCCGCGAGATGGTCCTGGAGCACAAGATTATTTTCGTAAAGCAGCCTGCCGATGAGTGTAGACTTTCCGTCATCCACGGAACCACAAGTCAAAAAGCGCAACGGCAAACGAGCCTCGGCATCGGACAATGACGCTTGCTCGGCGTTCGCGGCTCCCAGTCGGCGCTTCTCCATCAAAAGTAGCCCTCCCGCTTCTTCTTCTCCATAGAGCCACTGTCATCATGATCTATGACGCGCCCTTGACGCTCAGACAAACTGGAAGACTGAATCTCGCCGATAATATCGTCGATGGTGCTAGCATCAGAGGGGATCGCTGCTGTGAGCGGGTAACAGCCCAACGTACGAAAGCGCACCTGCTTAATCTGGGGCGTCTCGTTCGGTAGAAGCGGTAAGCGCGCGTCGTCTACCATGATCAGGGATTCATCCCGTGTCACAACGGGACGGAGTTTGGCAAAGTAAAGCGGCACTATAGGAATTTGTTCTGCGCGAATATACCGCCATACGTCGAGCTCAGTCCAATTGGAAAGTGGAAACACCCGGATCGTTTGGCCATTGTCTAGGCGCGTGTTAAAAAGGCGCCGGAATTCGGGCCGTTGATTACGCGGGTCCCATTCGTGGCTGGCGGAACGTAACGAAAAGATGCGCTCCTTAGCGCGGCTTTTTTCCTCGTCACGACGAGCGCCACCAAGCGCTGCATCAAAGCGCCACTTCTCAAGTGCCTGACGCAATGCCTCCGTTTTCATTATGTGAGTATGCAGGAAAGATCCGCTCGTGATCGGGGAGACTCCGCGCGCTCTTCCGTCTTCATTCGTGTAAACAAGCAGCTCGACGTCAGAGGCCACTGCGAGTTCGTCGCGGAATCTAATCATCTCGCGAAACTTCCAGCCGGTATCGACATGGAGAAGCGGGAAGGGAAGCTTGGCCGGAGCGAATGCCTTGCGAGCGAGATGGAGCATCACACTCGAATCTTTACCTATCGAATATAGCAAAACCGGTCTTCGCAATTCGGCAACTGTTTCGCGAAAGATATGGATTGCCTCCGCTTCCAAGCGGCGCAGGTGAAGTTGATCGTGGCGCCAATTCATGGTCGGTCCAAACTTTGTACACCCTTCTTCTATGATGCGATATCCAGCGCCGCAAGCCGACGTTTGGGAAGAGTGAATGCCGTGCGCCGGCGATCTGGCTCGGTTGCCATCCGTTCTCTCGGCCGCTAAACTACTACAATTGACTTCGGGACGGTTTCCGTGATCGGATTAACTGTTGGGACGCAAAGACGTGATATTCGGAACCAAAGGCTCTTTTTTCGAGAGTTCGGAGGATGCCGCCCCTGCAGCAAAGGTTACCGTAGTTGTGCCGTCCTTCAATCAGGGCGGTTATTTGGAGGCCGCTCTGTCCTCAATCGCCGCCCAGGATGTTCCAACGGAAATCATTGTAATGGACGGCGGCTCAACCGACAATTCACTTGCCATCCTGAGAAAGTGGAGCCATCGACTAGCACATTGGCAGAGTTGTACCGATGATGGACAGGCTGCAGCAATCAATGATGGCGTGTCCCGCGGCTCGGCCCCGTATGTCTGTTGGCTCAACAGCGACGACATGCTGGAATGCGGCGGCCTTCGCTTGCTAGTTGAGGCCCTAGAAGCAAACCCCCTTGCACCAGCTGCCTACGGAAACGTCCTCAATCTCGCGTCAAGTGGCGCACATCGCAAGGTATGGGTCCAATCATTCAGCGAGCGCAAATTGTCGATACGCTGCATAATTTCTCAGCCGGGCACGCTGATCCGACGCGCCTCATGGGAAGCAGTTGGTGGAGTCGATGCGAAGCTGTCGTTTGCGATGGATTACGACTTATGGTGGCGCCTCTACCGCAGTTTCGGGCCCCTTGTTCACGTGCCGCAAGTGACGGCAATCAATCGCATGCATTCGCAGACCAAGACGCGCAATAACCGCGTCGCGCATTATGCGGAAGCCATCGCCGTCGTTCGCCGCCATTACAACCACGTGCCGATGAAGTGGTGGCTGGCACAGCCCTATTCTGTTTGGTGGAAGGCGTTCACCGCGGCCATTGGAAACCTGAATCGGAACTGAATCTACGCTTTGTCGTTGGCTCGACGCTTGCTGAGGACCTCTTGGTACAGAGTGAGATATTTGGAGACCATTATTTCTGACGTGAACAACGCCTGGTAGCGCAGCCTCGCATTCTGCCCCATACGCTGAGCTTGTGCTGGATGCTCGACAAGGTAATTCATCGCCCGCCGCAAAGCATGTGGATCCGAGGGCGGGACGACTAATCCGGTCTCGCCCCCGATATTGACGTAGGTCGTTCCGGTACCGATCTCACTTGAGATCATCGGCTTCCCGAACATCGCTCCTTCGAGGAGTGTAATCCCGAATGCTTCTGATCTAAGATGTGAGGGAAACACGACTGCCAAGCACAAGATAAGAAGTGCGACTTTGTCTTCTTCTGAAATTTCGCCCAGAAACAGTACATTCGAAAGATTAAGTTGCTTGGCCTGTTCTCGTAGTTCTCGTTCCGTTGGACCGGCTCCCACGATGACGATGAAAAGCTGAGTGTCCTTGGCTGCCTCCAAAAGAATGTGCAGGCCCTTATAGTACCGCAACATTCCGACAAACAGGAAAAACTGGTCGCCTAAGCTCGATCGCCAGCGGTTGATTGTAGCATCAGACGCCTTAGGATAGAGCGTGTAGTCAAGCCCGATTGGGATGACGGTAGTTTTTGGCGCAAATTGCTGCAAGACTTTACTGGTCGCAAGATAGTTCGGCGACGTCGCAACGATGCGATCAACCGCTGACAAAAAGCGGAATTGCAAGGGCCGATAGACCTTGAGAGCATATCGCTGACGAACAACGTCGGAGTGATAGGTTACAATCGACGGCTTAGATGCGCGTGCTGCAAAATGGACGACATCCATAAACGGCCAAGGAAAGTGATAATGGACGATATCGGCTTGACGGGCGAGCTCATTGAATTTTTTGAAAGCCGGGATCGAAAAACCTGTGGAAGCCAGTTCGAACGTTAAGCGTACTGGATGGATTGTGTGATTTCCGAATGTTTGGGGCTGCGACGGTAAGCTACGGCTCAGAAAAAGAACATCGACGTCGTGCCCCTCCCTCGCGGTGCCCTCGGCGAGCTGGTAGATAAACGATTGAGTTCCTCCCCACGAATCCGGCATATACGTTTTGAAGAAATGAAGTATTCTCATTCAGCAATTCGCACCACGTTATAGGTAACAATCAGGCGTGGTGTTGGCGAGGCACCAGCTGTCTCACCCAAACGCGTGCCCCAATCGAAACTCTTTACACCAAAGCCGCTCCAGAGTGCTATGAACGTTCGTCGAATTATCCAATGACGTGCTCGTTGCACAGACGATACCCGCCCAACCCTAGGTTAATGTATGTTGCCTTCGCCTGCAACGCCTGGGTAGAGATTGGAGCGACATAAAGATACTTTAACGTGCAATCTGGCCCCTTAGAACGGAACTTCTCGTAGGGTAAAGGTTCCGCACGTCGCATTGGCGGCGTACTGCTCTGAATTTACTCCCTCCGAATCTCACGTGCATAGACGATATCGGCGCGATCGCTGAGACTGAGCTCCTAGAGCATATGAAACCAGCGGTCAGGACGCCGATGCCGCGATTGGTGAAATAGTGAAGGGCATCCTGAATGTCGTCACCAGATCGACGCCTGTGAATGGCTCGTCGAACAGCGTTTACTTCGCCGCGTCGCCAGTGCGCGCGATCTCGCCGTCAGCGCTTCGCATGACTCGAGTGTGGGGTGGCGCTGGTTTCGGCGAACGAGAGCTGCCGCTCCGTGGCTGAACGGGTTAGATTTGTCATTTCGTCAGTTGTTAGCAGTCGTAGCACTCGATTGCATCGGGCGACATGAGCGATCTTGCGCCGCATCGTGCCTTCGTTGTCGAGCCGATAGCTCAGATTACTTCCATCTGAGGCACGAAGCCGGCGTGGATTTGCTCTAATTAGGCTTCGCTCGCCCAGCTAAACTGACCTTGCAATAATCAAAGTATCGAGTACCATGCTTACCTTCGAGCACGCGCCCACACCCGCAAAAGAGCACTTCCGCTTTGGCTAGCGGAATCTCCTTCGGCACAATTTGATAGACCGCTCCGCATGAACAGCGAAAGCGCAAAGAGTCTTCGTCATTTTCCGCTCTGTTCATGAGCAAGACCTATCCACCATTTGATGCCAAACGTGCAGTTTGTTACGGTCTCGCGTCAATCCCTCAACATTGTCGGTGATCGCGCTCCCTAGCTTCTCAGCGTCGCCAGCTGTTTGCTTAAAGATCGGCTTAGTTGAGCGGGATGCCAAGCTCTGCAAAGTCGACTGCCCTAAACGACAAACTCGCGCCCAAAGGACATAAGGCGTTTGCTTGCTCCCGTTTCGCTTTCACTTCCCCGTCCAGACCGGCCTCCGTTTCTCGCTGAACGCCTTCAGCCCCTCCTTGGCGTCCTCGGTCATCGCAAGCAACGCGATCTGGCTTTCGGTGTAGGCGATGCTCTCATCGAACGACATCGCGGCGATGGCGCGCATGGCGTATTTGCCGCGGCGGATGGCGGTCGGGGATTTGTCGACGATTCGGCCGATCAGCCAGTCGACCTTGGCATCAAGCTCGGCCGTGGGCACGACATAGTTGAGCAGGCCCGCATCCTTTGCGGCCTTTGCGTCGAACGGCTCGCCGGTGAGCGCCCATTCGTTGACGAGGCGCCGCGGCGCGATCTCCTGCAATAGGCTCAGCACCTGCATCGGAAACACGCCGACCTTCACCTCGGGCAGGCCGAAGATGACATGATCGGCGGCAACCGCCATGTCGGTCATGCACAACAGGCCAATGCCGCCGGCCATGCAGACGCCACTGAGGCGCGCAATCGCGGGCTTGGTCGCATTCTGCGACAGACGGAGCAGATCGGCATAATCGACATTCGGCCTGGAATGATCCATCGCGAAGGCCGCGCCGGAATTCTGCAAATCCGCGCCGGCGCAGAACGCCTTGTCGCCCGCACCGGTTAGCACGATGACGCGGACATCTTTGTCGTCATGCGCATCGCGATAGCCGCGTGCGATGCCGGCGATCACGTCGCCGTTCAGCGCGTTGCGCTTCTCGGGCCGATTGATGGTGATCCAGAACGCCTGTCCGCGCTTCTCTGTGATGACGGCTGTGGTGTCGGTCATGACGCTCGATCCTTGCTTGTCTGCCGCCATTTGGGGCAGCTCCGGCGCGAGGTGCAAGGGCAATCTGTCGCGCGGCGCCGCTTTAGCGCCTCGACGCAAATCTGCAGCTCAAGCCGCAGTCGCTTTCCGGATCCAGACCTTGTTGTCGTGGAACGCCGCACCGCCGATCGGGGCGATGGTGTCCGCACCAGTCAGCATGTTGATGCCGCGGCCGCCGATATGATTCTTATTCGGATGCACGGATTCTGCGATCAGCACGCCGCGCCGCACGCCTTCGAACAGCGCGGCGATCAGCGTGGTCTCGCCCCTGATATTGCCGAGCGTCACGGCATCACCGTCGGCGATGTCGAGCGCGGCGGCATCCAGCGGATGGATCATCACGCTCGCCTTGCCCTCACGCGCCTGCGAGGACGGGGTCTCGTTGAAGGTGGTGTTGAGGAAGCTGCGCGACGGACTGGTCGCCAGCCGGAACGGATGCGCCTGATCGCTGTGCTCGATCACGGCCCAATGGTCCGGCAGCGAGGGCATCTTGTCGAAATCGCCCATGGTCTGGCCGAACGGCGGATGCGCCCAGTCGGCCTTGAAGTGGAATTTCTTGTCGGAATGGGCGAAGCCATCGAGATAATGCGAGGTGCGGAAATCCGGCTGCAGATCGCGCCAGATGTCCGCCTCGAGGCCGGCGATGTCGCCGTGGTCGCTGAGCTTGAGCGTCGTGTCGATCAATTCGCGCGGCGTCATCTCGAAGCCGGGATGCGTCGCGCCAAGCCGCTGCGCCAGCGCCTGCAGTACCTGATGGTTGGAGCGGCATTCGCCGGGCGGGTCGATCAGCTTGGGCCCGACGGAAATGTGCTGGTGTCCGCCGCCGTAATAGAGATCATCATGCTCCATGAACATCGTCGCTGGCAGCACGATGTCGGCCATCAATGCCGTCTCGGTCATGAACTGCTCATGCACTGCAACGAACAGGTCCTCGCGCGCAAAGCCCTGCCGCACCAGCGCCTGCTCCGGCGCCACCGTCATCGGGTTGGTATTCTGGATCAGCATCGCCTTGACCGGACCCTTGCCCAGCAGAGCCTCGGCATCGCCGGTGAGGATGCGACCGATCTGCGATTGGTCGAGCGCACGGACCGTCTTGTCGAGCGCATCATGGCCTTCGATGACGGATTCGTTGAAGTGCCACAGCGCATAATTGTTGAAGAAGGCGCCGCCGCCCTCATACTGCCAGGCGCCCGTCACCGCGGGAATGCAGTTCGCGGCATGCATCTGCGCCGCGCCGTTGCGCGAACGGGTGAAGCCGTAGCCGAGCCGGAAGAAGGTCCGCTTGGTCTCGCCCACGGCCTTGGCGAACGCCTCGATCTCCGCCACCGGCACGCCGCAAATTGCCGAGGCCCATTCGGGGGTGCGCGACTGCAGATGCGCTTCGAGTTCATTGGGACAATCGGTGTACTTGTCCATATAGGCGCGGTCGGCATAGCCGTCGCGAAACAGCACATGCATCACGCCGCAGGCGAACGCGCCGTCGGTGCCGGGACGCAGCAGGATCTTGATGTCGGCCTGCTTCATGGTCTCGTTGTCGTAGATGTCGACCGCCGCGATCCTCGCGCCGCGCTCCTTCCGCGCGCGCGCGGCGTGCGTCATCACGTTGACCTGGGTGTTGACGGGATTAGTGCCCCAGATCACCACGAGATCGGATAGCGCCATTTCGCGTGGATCGACGCCGGCGATCTTGCCGGTGCCGATCGCAAAGCCGATACGCCCGACATTGGCGCAGATGGTCTGGTAGAACCGCGAATATTTTTTGACGTGCGTGAGGCGGTTGAGACCGTCGCGCATCACCAGACCCATCGTCCCGGCGTAGTAGTAGGGCCAGATCGACTCCGCGCCGAACTCACGCTCTGCCTGGTTGAAGCGAACGGCGATCTCGTCGAGCGCCTCGTCCCACGAGATCCGCGCGAACTGGCCGGAGCCCTTGGGTCCGCTCCGGCGCAACGGATACATCACCCTTTCCGGATGATGGATGCGCTCGGCATAGCGGGCGACCTTGGCGCAGACCACGCCGGCCGTATAGGTCTGCTTCTTCGAACCGCGCACACGGCCGATGCTGCGGCCCTCGACCACCTCGACATCGAGCGCGCAGGCCGACGGGCAATCATGCGGACAGGTGGAGTGGCGGATCTCGATTTTGGCGCGCTGGTTCATGGCCAATTTCGTAACACCAAAATACCTGTCCGCCGAGGGCATTTATCCGGCATTGCCCATGCAAAATGCTCAAACCGAGCGCGCACCCTGTTCCTTCCGCGACCGCGAAATGCCCCGCCGCCACACCGAAACGAGCCCGATATTCCTGATCAAATCGACTTAGTGGGGCGTCGACAGTCCGCGCCCGCTGCCGCTACACTACCATCAAACAAAAACGAGCTCAGGGAGGTGGGTGTGACGGCCCGACGATCGATGCTGGCGCTGGCCGCCGGCCTGCTCAGCGCATTCTCCGCAAGCCCCTCCCCGGCGCAAGATTATCCTGCGCACGCGGTCCGCATCGTTGTGCCGTTCGGCGCGGGCGGGCCGGCCGATGTCGCGGCCCGGTTGATCGGCCAGGCGCTGCAGGAGCGCTTTGGCCAGCCCTTCGTGGTGGAGAACCGCACCGGTGCGGGCGGCGTCATCGGCACGGTCGAGGCGGCGAAGTCGCCGGCGGACGGCTACACCTTGCTGATGATGTCGAACACGCAGACCGCAAATGAATCGCTGCTGACACCGGAACAGCGAAAATACGATCTGATGCGCGACCTCACGCCGATCGCCCCGGTGAACTATTCCGATCTCGTCATCGTCGTGAACCCGCAAGTTCCCGTGAAGACATTGCAGGAGTTCATCGCGCTCGCCAAAGCGCAACCGGGCAAGCTCAACTACGCTTCCTCGGGCCAAGGCACGCCGTATCACATGGCCGGCGAGCTGTTCAAAGCCATGGCGGGAATCGACCTCGTCCACGTCCCCTACCGCAACAGCGGTGAGGCGCGCAGCGGCGTGATCGGGGGGCAGGTGCAGATGATGATCGACGCGGTGCCGGCGATGGCGCCGAACATCGGGGAGAACCAGGTCCGCGCGCTCGCGACCACGGGCCAGCAGCGCTCGGCGGTACTGCCGAAGGTGCCGACCGCCGGTGAAGCCGGCGTTCCCGGCTACGAAGCGACGATCTGGCTCGGTCTGATGGCCCCGGCGGGCACACCGAAGGCCGTGATCGACAAGCTCAACGCCGCCGTCAACGCAATGGTGAAGCGGCCGGACATCGTCAAACTCTGGACTGAGCAAGGTGCCGTCCCCATGTCGATGACGCCGGAGGAGTTCGACAAATTCCTGCACGGCGACATCGCGAAATGGGCCGATGTCGTCAAGAAATTCGACAAGTCGTGAGGCCTCATGCCCACCGTCCATTTCCGGCTCAATGGCACGACCGCCGACGTGGATGCCGATCCCGATCAGACGCTGCTCGACGTTCTGCGCAGCCGGCTCGGCATCACCAGTCCGCACTTCGGCTGTGGCGCCGGTGAATGCGGGGCTTGCTACGTGATCGTCGGCGACCGCGCGATAACCTCCTGCGACATGCCGATGTGGTCGGTCGCAGATAAAGACGTCGTCACGGTGGAAGGCCTTGGCACCGCTGAGCAGCCGCATCCGCTGCAACGCGCTTTCATCTCCGAGCAGGCGATGCAATGCGGCTATTGCATTTCGGGAATACTGATCAGCGCAGCGGCACTGCTGAAGCGCACTCCGGCGCCGACGGAAGCGGAGGTCAGGACGGCGCTCGACCGCAATCTGTGCCGCTGCGGATCACATAACCGCATCGTCCGCGCCGTGCTGCGGGCGGCATCGGAAATGGCGACGTCATGAGTGCTCCGTCCCCTGCGCCCAAACTCCCGGTCAGCCTGGCGGCGAATCCAAGGCTGTCGTCCTGGGTGAAGTTCACAGGTGAAGGCCGCGTGGAGATCTCGCCCGGCAAGGTCGAGATCGGCCAGGGCATCGTCACGGCGCTGGCGCAGATCGCGGCGGACGAGCTCGACGTCGAGATCGGCCGCATCGAAATGATCCGCGCCTCGACCGCGGCGAGCCCGAACGAGGGCGTCACCTCTGGCAGCCTGTCGATCCAGCAATCCGGCCGCGCGCTGCGCCACGTCTGCGCCGAGCTGCGCCAGCGCTTTCTCGCGGCAGCGTCGGAACGTCTTGGCGTCGAGGCATCCCTGCTCGCGATCGATGACGGCACGATCTCTGGGCCCGGCAATATCAGGACCAGCTATTGGGAGCTGGCGGGTGACGTTTCGCTCGATCGGGAAGCGATGCCGGGCACTTTCGCCAAGTCCGCCGCCACACGCAGCGTCGCCGGCTACTCCATCCAACGCATCGACATTCCGGACAAAGTGTTCGCGCGGCCGCGCTTTATCCAGGATCAAACGCTGCCGGAGCTGGTGCACGGGCGCGTACTGCGACCGGACATCTCGGGCGCCAGACTGATCGCGCTCGACGAGGCGCCCGCGCGCAGCGTTTCGGGGCTCATCGCGATCGTCCGCGACGGCGGCTTTGCCGGCATCGTCGCCGACAGCGAGGCTGCCGCTGAAGCCGCGCTGAAAGTCTTGCGCAAGGGCGCGACATGGTCGGCCGGCGAACCGCTGCCGAATGAAAACGATCTGGCTGGTTTCCTGAGAAGCCAGCCGATCGAGACGACTATCATCGACGCCAGGACCGCTGCCGCGACCAAGGCTACGCGGACACTGCGCCGGCAATACACCCGTCCTTACATCGCGCATGGCTCGATCGCGCCGTCCTGCGCGATGGCACAATGGGATGGTGATCGCGTCCATGTCTGGACGCACAGTCAGGGCGTCTATCTGCTGCGGGCGGATCTCGCGATCGTGCTCAAGCTGCCAGCCGAGAACATCGTCGTCGAGCACATGGAAGGCGCCGGGTGCTACGGACACAATGCGGCCGACGATGTCGCGCTCGATGCCGTGCTGCTGGCGAAAGCCGCCGGCGGCCGTCCGGTTCGGGTGCAGTGGTCGCGCCACGACGAGATGTGCCACGCACCGTTCGGTGCGGCCATGGCCATCGAGATCGAGGCCGACCTCGATGCCGACAACGAGATCGTCGGCTGGCGCCATGCGATCTGGAGCAACGGTCATGCCGCACGGCCGGGCCGCGCGGCGCAGCCCGCATTGCTGGCCGCGAGCGAAATCGCAAGTCCCTACCCGCGCATGATTTCGACGAACCCTCCGGCCGCCAATGGCGGCGGTGGCGATCGCAACTCCGTCCCACTCTACGATTTTCCGGCCTGGACGATCACGAGCCATCGCTTGCTGACCATGCCGGTGCGCACCTCGGCGCTGCGGACGTTGGGCGCACAGGGCAACGTGTTCGCCATAGAATCCCTGCTCGACGAAATCGCGGTCCTGCGCGGCGAAGATCCGATCGCATTTCGCCTCCGGCACCTCCGCGACGAGCGGGCGCGCGAGGTGATTCGCGCCGTCGCGCGACGCGCCGGGTGGAGGCCCATGATGCAATCCGGCATCGGCCACGGCGTCGGCTTTGCCCGCTACAAGAACACCGGCGCCTATTGCGCGGCGATTGCCGAGATCGAAAGCGTCGAGGACATCCGCGTGAAACGGCTCACGCTTGCGGTCGACGTCGGCGAGGCCATCAATCCTGATGGCGTCATCAATCAGATCGAAGGTGGCGCGATCCAGGCGACGAGCTGGGTGCTGAAGGAGCGCGTCCGCTTCGATCGGACTCACATCACCTCGACCTCGTGGACGGACTATCCGATCCTGACCTTCAGCGAGGTCCCGGCCGTGGATGTCGAGATCATCCAGCGGCCGGAGATCGAGCCGGTCGGCGCCGGCGAGGCCGCGCACGGCCCGGTGACGGCAGCCATCGCCAATGCGGTCCATGATAGCCTCGGCGTGCGCGTGCGCGATCTGCCGATCACACGCGACAAGATCATCGCAGCCATGGAGCTTGCAACGTGACGACAGTGACCATTTTGAGCGGCGGTGCGGCGCAAGGGCTGGTGCGCGGTCTCAGCGAGGCCTTCAAGGCACAGACCGGCTTTGATATCGACGGCGCGTTCGGCGCGGTCGGTGTGATGGCGGACAAGCTGCGCGCAGGCGCGCCGGCCGACCTCGTGATACTGACACAGGCCCTCCTTGCAAAGCTTGCCGCGGAAAAGCTTGTCGTCCCTTCCTCAATTGCGGACATCGGCCGGGTGGAAACCGCCCTCGCCGTTCGCAGCCGTGATCCCGGGGTGAACGTGAAGACGGAAGCTGATCTGCGCGAGGTGCTGCGGTCCGCGGACGCCATCTACGTCCCCGACACCAAAGCCTCGACAGCGGGCCAGCACGTCGCGAAAGTGCTGGATCAGCTCGGCATCGCCTATGAGGTCGCCTCGCGTCTGAAGATTTTTCCGAACGGCGCAACTGCGATGCGCGAATTGGCGTCATCCGCCGCGACGCGGCCGATCGGATGTACCCAGGCCACCGAGATCATCGCGACCGACGGCATTGCGCTATCAGGCGCGCTGCCGCCGGGCTACGAGCTGGTGACGATGTACACGGCCGGCGTCGCCACGCAGGCGGCCCATCCGAAGGAAGCGGCGGCGCTGATCGCCCTGCTGGCTGGCGCAGATCACAGGGAGTTGCGCCAGCGCATGGGCTTTGCCGGCTAGATGCAGGGCCTATTTGTGCAACTGGGTGAGACCGGTCGGCGGACCATCGACGCCAGTCCAGCCGCCGTCGACGAACAGCGTGCTGCCGCTGACATAGCTTGCGGCATCCGAGGCGAGATAAGCCACGGCTGTCGCGACCTCGTCGGCACTGCTCCAGCGATTGAATACCGTGTGGCCGGCATAGAGATTATAGATGTCGGGCCGCTGCTTGAACAGGCTGGTCAGCGCGGTCTCCACGATGCTCGGTGCGATCGCGTTGACGCGCACCCCGGCATGGCCGACCTCGGAGGCAAAGCCCTTCACCAGCAAACCGATCGCCGCCTTGGTCGAGCCGTAGATTCCGAGGCCCGGCTCGATGGTCACCGCGCGCACCGAGGAGCAGGCGATGATGCTGCCGCCCTTCTGCTCGACCATGATGCGGCCGAACGCCTGGAAGAACCAGACCGTGCCTTTGACGTTGAGGTTGAGCACGCGATCGAGATCCTCCTCGGTGTAGTCGAGGATGGTCTTGCGGATGTTGAGCCCGGGTGTGGTCACGGCGATGTCGAGCCGCGGAAATTTCTGCATCACGAATTCGGCGAGCGCATTGACGTCCGCAGCGCTCGAAGCATCGCAGCTCGCCGCTTCCGCCCAGCCGCCCTTCTCGCGGATGCCCGCGGCGGTCGCCTCTGCCGCATCAAACGCGCGATCGGCGCACACGACGCGAGCGCCGAGCCCGGCCAGTGCCTCGGCCGACGATTTGCCGATGCCCGAGGCGGCGCCGAGCACCACGGCCGTCTTGCCGGTGAGTTCGAAGAGCTTGCGATAGTCAGTCACGGTCACATCCTTTTCTTGTTGCAGCCAAGCTGCTCGTTGCGCACCAAAGGGCCGGGATACGAGAGGTCCGGGGACAACGTTCGTACACGCGGCAGCCGACCCATCAATCCAAAAACGGCATCGATCGATGCTCGCTTCAACTTGGACTCCTTGCTCTGCGCGCCCTTACCAAGGCCAACGGGGAAATGGATTCAAGGGAGGGTCGCTTGAGCGCTGACAGATCCGTCACGGTCGCCAGAAAATCTCGCGCCCAGCTTTCGGCTCGAGGACAGTCGCGCTCCTGCTGCAACGCAGCAAAACACCCCCTCCTAATCTCCTAGTTGATATCCGCGCAGCTCGCCTCGTATACTAATATATCAATTTGCAGAGCACGCATGCACGCCCGCCCGACGAAGAAAGCAGAGGCTTCGGCTTCAGCCATATCAGGTCCTCGCCGCGGTAAGCCGCCGCAGCGCGCGACTGCCTCGTCGCGTATCTATACCGAGTTGCGCAGCGAGTTGGTCACGATGCGACGCCGCCCCGGCGAAGCGATTTCGGAGTCGGAGATCGCGCTCAGCCATGGCGTCAGCCGGACTCCGGTTCGCGAAGCGATTCTCAAGCTCTCCGACGAAGGCCTACTCGACGTCTTCCCTCAATCGGGAATCTTCGTCTCCCGCATTCCGCTCGCCGCGCTCCCCGAAGCGATCATCATCCGCAAGGCGCTGGAAGAGACGACTGCCCGGCTCGCAGCCGAGCGCGCCACCGCGAGCCAGATCCTGCAATTGCGGTCGATCGTGGAACGCCAGCGCGAGGCGGATGAAGCCGGCGACCGTGTTGCCTTTCACCAGGCTGACGAGCTGTTCCATGCCACGGTCGCCGATGTCGCCGGACATCCCGGCATCTGGACACTTATTCTGCAGGTGAAGGTGCACGTCGACCGCTATCGCCAACTGACGTTGCCGGTCGCAGGGCGCATGACACAAGTCATCGCCGAACACGAGCCGATTCTCGCGGCGATCGAGGCACATGATCCGCAGCGTGCTGGCATTGCGATGGAGCGGCACCTCGACAGGCTGCTCTGCGACATCTCGCAAACTCAGCATACCAATCCGGAGTTTTTCGCCAGCACGGAATGACCGAATCTCGGTCGATGACGACACACACCAACGAATTAATGAGGGAGGACTACCATGAGACGCCGTGATTTCATCAAATTGAGTGCAGGACTTGGCGCTACCACGCTTGCTCCGATCTCGTCGGGCCGCGCCCAGACCAAGGCCGTGTTCAAGGCCGCCGACGTGCAGCCGGTCGGCTATCCGACGGTTGCCGCCGTCGAGAGCATGGGCAAGAAGCTCGCCGAAGCGACGCAAGGCCGGCTCTCGATCCAGACCTATCCCTCAGCGCAACTCGGCGCCGAGAAGGAGACGATCGAGCAGACCCAGATCGGCGCGATCCAGATGCTGCGCGTCAGCGCCGGCGCGGTTGGCCCGATCGTCGACGACATCAACGTCGTCAACATGCCGTTCCTGTTCAAGAACGTGGCCCAATCCTGGAAGATGATGGATGGCGACATCGGCCAGGAGCTGCTCGAAAAGATCACCGCGAGCCCGAACGCCAATCTGGTCGGTCTATGCTGGATGGATTCCGGCGCGCGCAGCTTCTACAACACCAAACATCCGATCAAATCGATCGCCGACATTCACGGCCTGAAGCTTCGCGTGATCGGTAACCCGATCTTCATCGACATGGTCAACGCGCTCGGCGGCAACGGCATCGCGATGGGCTATGACCAGGTGTTCTCTTCGCTCCAGACCGGCGTGATCGACGGCGCGGAGAACAACCCGCCGAGCTACGTGTTCAGCAACCACTACACCGCGGCGAAATACTACTCGCTGACCGAGCACCTGATCATTCCCGAGATCCTCTGCTTCTCCAAGCGGTCCTGGACCGCGCTGTCCGCCGACGATCAGGCGCTGATCAAGAAGTTCGCGCGCGAAGCCCAGCTCGAGGAGCGCGAGCTCTGGAAGAAGTACGAGACGACGGCGATGGAGAAGGCCAAGGCCGCCGGTTGCGAGATCGTGGAGATCGCCGACAAGAAGCCATTCCAGGATGCAGTCAAGCCGGTCTGGGACAAGTATGGCCCGAAATACCAGGCCACGATCCAGCGCATCCAGGCGCTCTGAGCCCACTCGAACCAAGCCAAAGCGCGGCGATCACTCATCGCGCTTTGGCCTTTACAATCCGAACCACCGACAGCGCAGGAAACGAGGATGGCCGCACTGTATCGCCGAGCGATGGACTTTCTCTACCTGTTGTGCGTGATCGTCGGCTGCATCGCACTGGTGCTGATCTCCGCGGTGATCCCGTGGGCGGTGTTCACGCGCTACGTGCTCAACAGCGCGGCTTCATGGCCGGAGCCGATGGCGGTGCTGCTGACGATCGTGCTGACCTTCATCGGCGCTGCCGCCGGTTATCGGCTAAACCTGCACATGAGCGTCGGCTATTTCGCCAAGAAGCTGCCGCCGCTGCTGCAACGGGCGACGGACATTCTGGTCCAGCTGCTGATGGCGCTGATCGCACTGTTCATGGTGATCTGGGGCGAGAGCCTGGTCGAGGTCACCTGGCACAATAGCATCGCCGACTTCCCCTCGCTGTCGGTCGGCGTCACCTATCTGCCGATTCCGATCGGCGGCGTGTGTCTGCTGCTGTTCGTGATCGAACGGATTTTCCTCGGCGTGCCGCCCGACCCGATCGGCAAGCATTCCGAAACCGCCCCCTTCGAGTGAGCCGGGAGTCATCGCAATGGACATCTTCATTCTCCTCGGCACGATGATCGTGTGCTTCCTGATCGGCATGCCGATCGCCTATTCGCTGGCGATGGCGGCAATCGCCGGCGCGCTATCGGTCGGCATTCCCCTGGAAGCCTTGATGCTGAAGATCTCGGACGGCGTCAGCAAGGTGGCGATGCTGACGATCCCGTTCTTCGTGCTCGCCGGCGCCATCATGGCCGAAGGCGGCATGGCGCGGCGACTGGTTGCCTTTGCCGACGTGCTGGTCGGCTTGACCCGCCTGCGCGGCGGCCTGTCGATCGTCAACGTGCTGGCGACGACGTTCCTCAGCGGCATCTCCGGCTCGGCGGTGGCCGACACCTCGGCGATCGGCTCGGTGATGATCCCGCAGATGGAGAAGAACGGCTATCCGCGCGTGTTTGCCACCAACCTCACCATCTCCTCCTCGGTGCAGGCGCTGCTGGTGCCGCCCAGCCACAACGCCGTGCTCTATTCGCTCGCCACCGGCGGCACCATCTCGATCAGCGCGCTGTTCATGGCCGGCGTTTTCCCGGGACTGCTGATCGGCCTCTCGCTGATCATGCTGTGCCTGGTGATTGCCTATCGTGAAGGCCACCCGCAGGGGCGCACCGTGCCGGCCAAGGATGCCATCAAGATCACCGTCGATGCGGCCTGGGGCCTGATCACGCTGGTCATCATCCTCGGCGGCATTCTGGGCGGCATCTTCACCGCGATCGAAGCCGGCGCGGTCGCCTGCATCTGGGCGTTCTTCGTCACCATGTTCGTTTATCGCGACTACAAATGGCGTGACCTGCCGGTGCTGCTGCACCGGACCTTGCGCACGGTTGCGATGGTGATGACGCTGATCGCCTGCGCTTCCGCCGTCGGCTATATCATGGCGCTGACGCAGATGCCGGCGAAGATGACGGCGTTCTTCCTGTCGATCTCGAGCAACAAATACGTCATCCTGCTGCTCCTCAACGTCCTGTTGCTGCTGCTTGGCACGCTGCTCGACATGGCGCCGTCGATCCTGATCGCCACGCCGATCCTGCTGCCGGTGATGCAGAATTTCGGCGTCGACCCCGTCCACTTCGGCATGATCATGCTGCTCAACCTCGGCATCGGCCTGTGCCATCCGCCGGTCGGCGCGATCCTGTTCGTCGGCTGCGCCGTGGGCAAGGTCTCGCTCGAGGAGGTCATGCGCAAGATCTGGCCGTTCTACGGCGTTATGCTGTTCGTGCTGATGCTCGTCACCTACCTGCCGGAGATTTCGCTCTGGCTGCCGCGTCACATCCTGCACTGAAGCGGACCGCGCGCCGGCTTGACGTCGTCGGCGCGTCCCCAGAGCGGCAAGATCACCCGCCGTCGAGACCGCTCTCGGCAAGTTCGCGCAGCGCGTCGGTATCCAGCACGACGATGGCGCCGTGCTCCAGGCGCACCCAGCTGCGTCCGGCCCACGCACGCAATTGCTTGTTGATGCTTTCGCGCGTCATCCCCACCATCTCGCTGATCTCCTGCTGGGTGATCGCGAGGGTGCCGCTGCCGGAGTCGAGCTTGCGCTCCTCGGTGAGACCGAGCAGTGCGCTCGCCAGCCGGCCCGGCAGATTCTGCAGGATCACCTGCTCGACCTGCTGGCTGGTCCAGCGCAGCCGTGCGCAGAGCAGTTCGATGAATTTCATCGCGAGCGCCGGCTGGCTCTTCACGAATGGCAGAAAGTCGCGACGATCGATGATGTAGAGCTCGCAATTGGTGTTGGCCGTCGCATCCGCCGACCGCGGCGCTCCATCAAGTACGGCGATCTCGCCGAAGATTTCACCGGGGCCAATCAGATTGAGAATGGCGTTCCGGCCATCCGGCGAAGAAGAGGAAATCTTCACCGTGCCGGAGATCACCGCGAACAGATTGTTTCCTGGATCGCCCTTGGCAGCAATCGTCGCGCCGCGCTTGACCGTGGTATGCTTGGCGTAGCGGCAGAGCTGGTCGAGCGCTTCCGGATCCAGATCTGCGAAGATCGGATGCTTGCGCAGGACTGACAGTTTGTTGCCCGACGACTGCCGGGGGTCGCCGGTCTTGTCCTGAGGCACGCCGGGACTCCTAAGACTGCGAGGCACTGGAGTTCCTGCGTAGTCAACGTTAGCCGGCTTTTCAACCGGAAAGCAGTAGGAGAGTTTGAAGCAAACACCGTTAGAATGCCGCAATCATGTCCCGAAAAACGCACCCGCAGGGTGCGCCGATGCGATTCGAGCCATGCAGAGTTGCAAAAACAGCAACTGAGGCCTGAACCAGCGTGCGGTAAACCGGACCTCGATGGCCCTGAAAAAGGCCGCGATAGATCCGTCGAGATGCGACTGTTATCTCAGCACATTCAGCGCTTGGCACCGGAATCGAGCCGACCTGCACTGGTCTGCCGGTCTGCCCAAGCCAAGGCTGCGCCAAATACGACAAACATGGTTACGACGGCAATGGTCACCAAAAGTGCGTCAACCGGCATTGTACCCTCCCCAGCTTTGTTCCGGGCAGTATTCGCGACCGATAATCGGCGTCATTGATCCGGATCAAAATTCGCCGGCACGCCGGCAGGACCAGGCTTCAGGCCGCGGCCAGTGCTTCGACTCGCGCAGGATCACGCAGACTGATTCCGCCATGGACGATCTCGATCACCCCGTGCCGCTCCAGTTTGGTGAAGGTGCGGCTAACGGTCTCTATGGTCAGCCCAAGATAGTCTGCAATGTCCTGCCTACTCATCGGGAGAGGCACCGTATTCGACGGCCCCCTGAGCGACACCAGCCGCTCGCGCCAGCCGAGTAGAAACGCCGCGATCTTTTCGTCCGCCGAACGACGGCCGAGCAGAACCATATGGTCACGCGCCTGGCTCAACTCGCGGATCGCCAGCTCGTTGATCCGCTGCAGCAAATGCGGCCGGTCTTCGATGAACCGGCCGAACGGCGCCTTCGCGAACTGGCACGCGGTCACCGCGCCAATTGCGTCGGCCGAAAAATTGTGCCGCCCGGACAAATTCATCCCCAGGAAATCGCCCGGCAGGGCAAAGCCCACGATCTGCCGGCGACCGTCGGGCAACAGCTTGTAGAGCCGCATGACGCCTTCGAGGAGATTGAAAAACGAGGTCGTGATGTCCTCCTCTGAGAACACGGTCTCCCCCGTTGCGAAGTGAACGCGGCGCCCGAGATGCTCGAATTCTCTGAGCTCGGCCGGGTCCAGCGACGCACAAACCGCAAAGCTGCGGACCGCACAATCGTTGCAAAAGTGACCGTTCGGCTCAATCATCGTCACGGAAGCCTTCATCCATAGCTCCAAGCGCTCCCCGGACCCCGCACCCGGCCAAGATCCACCGCGCGGAGTGCATTTTACTGCATCGGGGCAAACCCGATTGACTCAGGTCAAATTTGACGTCCTTCCCCACTCTATTCTGTGACGAGAGTTCGTCGGGACCCATTTCCATGCTGCAAACCGCGCTACGCCACGGCTTGATGATGCTGCTTTTGATCACTCCCGCGCTCGCTGCGCCGACCGCCGAACAACGCGGCAAGGCCTATGCGCGAGCCAATTGCGCGCGCTGCCATGCCATCGATCGTCGATCCGAAAGCCCGCTGAGGATCGCTCCGCCGTTCAGGACCCTGCACCAGCGCTACCCGATCGATACCCTGCAGGAAGCGCTCGCCGAAGGCATCTATACCGGCCACGCCGACATGCCCGCTTTTGAGCTCGATCCCGACCAGATCCACGACCTGCTATCCTACCTCAAGACGCTCGAATAGCCTGTCGGTGCGGTCACACCGCCTGCACCGTCCAGCCGATCAACTCCTTGGCAATGCGGGAGAAGGCCGCGTCGAACGCCGCGACCGCCGCTGTCGGCTCGACCTTGTCGAGTTTCTCATTGGTCTCGACCAGGCGCGATGCGACCACTTTGCCATTCTTGTCGACGATCCGCGCCGACAGCTCGATCTCGGCCCGGGTCTCTCCGTCTGTGGCAATGCGAAAACGCCTGATGTCGATCAGGAGCTGATAGTCTGCCTGCCCAAGGTCGGTCGTCCGTAGCGGAGCGTGCGCAATATCGTAATTTTCGAAACTATCGATCAACCGCGCCTGCACCAACTTTGGAATGCTGTCAGCCCAGAGGAAGTCGGCAAAGCCCTTGATGTCCCCCACCGGCGAGAACAGCATTCGCTGCGTCTGGAGCATCGCGACCGCAGTCGGTTCGGGAATGGCCAGCGGCGCCGACAGCCCTTTGCCGGCCGGTCCGAGATTTTGCGGTGCGCGGAGGTCATAGGTGATCTTCTGCGCAGGCGCGCCACCGCCGGTCATCTTTTCGAGGCCCGCCAGAATGCCGTCGAGCTTGCCGGTGTTGCGCGCAAGGCCGTCGGAGAAGGTCTTGAAATTGGCGATGGTGTCCTTGAGCGGGCCGGAATTGTCCTCCAGCACGGTATCGACGCGCCTGAGGGCATCGCGCGCCGCCTGTGTCATACTCTGGCCCGCGCCGGCGTCGGCGATCAGGACCGGCGGCTCGCCGGAGTTGGCGACGATCATGCCGCCCTCCAATGTCACCACCGGGACGCCGGTCAGTCCCTGGAACTCGAGCCCGACCTTGGTGTCGACGCGCACCGGCGTCGTCGTGGCAACCGAGATGGTCGCGTTGACGAAGCGCGGATTATCGGGCGCAAGGCCAAGCTGGGTCACCTCGCCGACCCGGATGCCATTGAACAGCACGCCGGCGCCGACCAGAAGGCCCGGCACCGGCCCCTGGAACTGCACGTGGTAATTCGTACGCGGCCCGATGCCGCCGGTGTTGTTCAGCCAATAGACGAAGCCGAACACCGCGAGGATCGCGGCCAGCACAAAGCTGCCGATCAGCACATAAGGGGCGCGGGTTTCCATGTCTTATCTCATCTGTGGTTGCAGCATCTGCGAGCGTTTGCCGTGGAAATAGGCGCGCACCCATGGATGCTCGGATTGCAGCAATTCACGCATCGGGCCGATTGCCACGATCTTACCGTCGGCGAGCGCGGCGACGCGGTCGCAGACCGTGGTGAGGCTCGCCAGATCGTGGGTGACCATGAAGACGGTAAGCCCTAAGGTCTTTTGCAGGGTCCTGATCAGCGCATCGAAATCGCCAGCGGCGATGGGGTCGAGGCCGGAGGTCGGCTCGTCGAGGAACAGGATCGGCGGATCGAGCGCAAGCGCGCGCGCCAGCGCGACGCGCTTGGTCATGCCGCCGGACAGCTCCGACGGATATTTGTCGCCATCCTCGGCGCGCAGCCCGACCATCTCGAGCTTGGCGATTGCGATTTCGTCCATCAACTCCGGCGACAGCGTGAGATTTTCGCGCAGCGGGAATTGTACGTTCTGCCGGACCGTCAAGGAGGAAAACAACGCGCCTTGCTGGAACAGGATTCCCCATGCCGCGGCCGCGCCGCGGTCATGCATGCCCCCGATCGGCTGTCCCATCACTTCGATCGCGCCGCTTCGACGCGGGATAAGGCCGATGATGGTGCGCATCAGTACCGACTTGCCGCCGCCGGATGCGCCCACCAGTCCGAGGATCTCGCCACGGCGGACGTCGAGCGACAGATGGTCGAGCACCGTCTGGCGACCGAAGCCGACCACGAGGTCACGGACCCGGATCGCGAACTCTGCTTGCAGCTCAGCCATTATTACATTCCGATCGAGGCGAAGAAGATCGCGAACAGGCCGTCGAGGACGATCACCAGGAAAATCGACTTGACCACCGACGTCGTCGTCTGCCGGCCGAGCGACTCCGCACTGCCCTTGACGCGCAACCCCTCGCTGCAGGCGACGATCCCGATCACCAGCGCCATGAACGGTGCTTTCAGGATGCCGACCTTGAAATGGGTCACGGAGATGGCCTCATGCAGCCGGGCGATGTAGATCGCCGGCCCCATGTCGCCGTAGAATTGCGCGACCAGCCCGCCACCATAGAGCGCGGCAATCGAGCCGATGAAGGCAAGGATCGGCAGCGCGATGACGAGCGCCGCAACGCGGGGCAGGATCAGAACGTCGACGGGATCAAGCCCCATGGTCGAGAGCGCATCGATCTCCTCGCGCATCTTCATCGAGCCGAGCTCGGCCGTATAAGCGCTCCCCGAACGACCGGCCACCATGATGGCGACGATCAGCACGCCGAGCTCACGCAGGACGAGGATGCCGACCATGTCGACCGTGTAGGACTCCGCGCCGAACCGGCGGAAGTGGAAGAATCCCTGCTGGGCGATGATGGCGCCGATCAAGAACGTGATCAGCGCAACGATGGGGATCGCCTGAAACCCGATCCGATAGAGTTGATAGACCAGCGAAGTCAGCCGCAGCGAGCGGGGCCGGCGCACGACGCCAATCACGGCCATGAACAGGGCGCCGAGCATTTGCAGAAAGATCGCAATGTCTTCGCGGGCACCGATCGTAGCCTTGCCGAGATCGTTCAGCCTGAGCAGGACCGGATTGGGCGCAGCTGTCGGCGCTGGTGTGTGGCGGTTGACCTGCCGGACCTCCTCCAGCAGGCCGCTGAAATGTTCGGCCACGCCGGTGATCTCCGCCGGCCGCCCGGTCGATGCGGCCTGGCGCGACAGCTTTTCCAGAACCCAGGCACCGAGCGTATCGAGCGCGCTGATGCCCGACATGTCCAGTGTTACGGCGGTCGCTTCAGAGACGTTCACCCCGACCGATCGGGACAGCATTTCGAGCGTTGCCACGTTGGCCGCAATCCACGGCCCCTCAGGCCGCAATTCCAGCCTATCGCCAGACGGTGTCGCGAGCAGCAGAGGTTCCGAATTCACGCGCGTATCCTCATGAGACGACTGGTCCCCGATTGGTGGTGTTCTAGGCTGGCATGAGGCAACTCGATTGACCTGCCTCAAAAACCGGTTCGCCGTCGCCCAGTTGACGCAAATCAATGGCCATCGGACCCGCTCGCATAGGCTTCCGCCATGCAATGGAGACCGCCAATGTTCGATACCGGCAGAATGAGCGATGAGCTGAAAGCACTCAAGGTCGACGTCACGCGTCTGCTGAGCACCGCTGGCGAGGACATGTTCGAGACGTCAAAGGACCGTGCCGAAGCCCTCGCCGACCAGATCAAGGCTGCGCTGGCCGAGCTCGGCGAAACCGTCAGCGAGGAGCAGGAGCAGCTGCACGATCTCATCACCGAGCGCCCGATGGCCTCGCTCGCTTCCGCCTTCGCGCTCGGAGTGGTCGTCGGCTTCATGCTGAGGAGACATTAGGTGAATACCGAGAACGTGGTCAAACATCTGCGTGCCCTGTGGCGCACGGACAGGATCATCGCGGACATCAGGCTCCGCCACCTGCTGGTCGGGCTTGGCCTGCGGGCCTTCGCGGCGCTGATTGCCGCTTTCGGGCTCCTGATGGTGGAGCTGTCCACCTATTTCGCGCTAGTCCAGATCTGGAGCGCGATCGCCGCTGCCGCCGCGCTCGGCGCCATCAATTTCGCCATCGCCGCGGTTCTCTTCATCGTCGCCGGGCGTCCGCCATCGGGCCGCGACATCGAGCTTGCCAATGAAATCCACGACACATCGATCGAAGCACTTCAAGTCGAAGCCCGCGCGTTCCAGCTCCAACTGACTGGCGCGGTTCATCATCCGCTGAGCACGATCGTTCCGGTGCTGGTGCCGCTGATTGCGATCATCGTCAAGAACATGCGAAAGCCCGCCCGTCAGCCGGCAGCAAGCACGACGCCTGACGCTCGCACGTAGCCACGAGTGTCAGAGCTTCAGCCGGACGTCGCAGATATCAGGCTCATTCGGGTCCTGCTTCACCTCGAAGCCAAGCTGGCGGCACATCTCGAGCATGACGACATTCTCCTTGAGCACGTCGCCCGAGATGGTCTTCAGCCCTTCCGACTTCGCGTAGTCGATGATCAGCTGCATCAGGGCCCAGCCCAGCCCCCTGCCCTTCAGGTCGGACCGCAGCAGGATTGCGTATTCACCGCTCTCGTAGATCGAGTCCGAGTGAAGCCGTACCACTCCGACCATTTCGTTCTTCTCGTCGAATGCGATGAACGCCATGGCGCGCGCATAGTCGAGCTGGGTCAGGCGCGCGATGAACTCGTGGGTAAACTCCTTCATCGGCGCAAAGAACCGCAGGCGGAGATCGTGAGGCGTCACGTGATGGAGGAACTCGTGAATGGTCGGCTCGTCCTCAGGGCGCAGGGGCCGCACCGAGATATGCCATCCGTCCTTGAGCGTGAGACGGCGCTCCCATTGTGACGGATAGGCGCGGACGGCGAAATTCGCGGGGCCCGAACCCGCAAATTTCCGCTGTGGCAGTCCGACCGCGACGCGAGCATCGACGGCCGTCACGCCGGTTTCGTCTGCAAGCAGCGGATTGATATCGAGCTCGCGGATTTCGGGGATGTCCGTCGCCATCTGCGCCAGCTTGACAAGCACCAGTGCGACCGCGTCCTGCTTGACCGCAGGCACATCGCGATAAGCACGGAGCAGTCGCGATACGCGCGTCCGATCGATCAGATCTCGGGCAAGCTGCAAATCGAGCGGCGGCAGCGCGAGGGCCTTGTCGTTGATGATCTCCACCGCCGTGCCGCCCCGCCCAAACACGACAACGGTCCCGAAGGTAGGATCGTCGGCGAGGCCCATGATCAGCTCGCGCGCCTTCGCCTTGACGACCATCGCTTGCACGATGATGCCATCAATACGGGCTTCCGGCCGTAGTTTCTTTGCTCGCGCGAGAATATCGGCGGCGGCCGTCCGCACCGCGCCCGGCGTGGTCAGGTTGAGCACGACACCGCCGACATCGGACTTGTGTACGATGTCGCGCGACAGGATCTTGAGCACGACCGTGGCGCCTTGTGCAAATATCTCGTCGGCATAGGCAACCGCCTGCTCGACATCTTTAGCTGCATAGGTCGGCACCATCGCGATGTCATAGCACCCGAGCAGATATTTGATCTCGACGGGCTCAAGCCATTTCCGACCGTCGGCAATCGCCGTTGCGATGATTTGCTTCGCCGCCGCCACGTCCGGAACGAAGGTATCGGGCATTGCCGGGGGAACCTGGCTCAGTTCGTCGATTACCTCGCGATGCCGGACCAAATGCATGAAGCCACGCACCGCGTCGTCTTCGGTCGGGTAGTTGGGAATGCCGGCGGCGGACAGCGTCGCAATGATCTCCTGATCGGCGCCGACCCAGGCCGCCAGTACCGGCTTGGCCCAACTGCCGTGCTTCGCTCGATATTGGCCGACTAGCTCGGTCACCGTCGTCGCAATCTGGGCCGCCGAAGCGATCGCGGTCTGCACGTTGAGCACGAGGACCGCGTCATTGCCGGAGTCCTCGAGCAACACCCCCAGCGCCGCGGCATAACGCGACGCATCAGCGTCGCCGACGATGTCGATGGGGTTTGCGCCGGACCAGGTCGGCGGCAGCACCGCGTCGAGCTTCTCACGCGTATCTGGTGTCATGGGTGCGGCAATGCCGCCGAGATCCGCCAGCCGGTCGATCGCCAGGACGCCGATGCCGCCACCATTGGTTAGAATGGCGAGGCGCTTTCCCGCCGGCGATCCTATGCGCCCAAGCGTCTCGGCACAATCGAACAGCTCACGCAGATCGGATACCCGAAGGACGCCGGCGCGGCGGAAGGCCGCATCGTAGACTGCGTCGGCACCAGCGAGCGCGCCCGTATGCGTAGCGGCCGCCTTTGCGCCCTGCGCCATCCGGCCGGACTTCACCACCACGACGGGCTTCACGCGCGCCGCGGCGCGTGCCGCCGACATGAACTTCCGCGCGTCCTTGACGGCCTCGATGTAGAGCAGGATGGCGCGGGTCTTGTGGTCCATCGCGAAATAGTCGAGCAGGTCCGCGATGTCGACGTCGATCTGATCGCCGATCGTGACGATCCCCGAGAAGCCGACGCCGCGCTGTGCCGCCCAATCCACCATGCCGGCCGCGATCGCGCCCGATTGCGAGATCAGCGCGAGATTTCCAGCTCCAGGCATATGTGCCGCAAAACTCGCATTGAGGCTGACGCCGGGCATCATGATGCCGAGGCAATTGGGGCCGATCAGCCGCATGCCATATTTCCGGGCAGCCGAAATGGCGGCCTCCTCGAGCGATCCCGGTCCATGATCAAGTCCCGCCGAGACGATCAGGGCGCCGGCCGAGCCGCGTCGGCCGGCTTGATCAATGACGTCGGGAACCTCAGCCGCCGGCGCAGTGATGACGACGAGCTCAGGCACGAAGGGCAGTTGAGCCAGACTGCTCACCGCGACCATCCCGCCGATCTCGGCATAACGCGCATTGACCAGGCCGAACGGCCCTTTGAATTCCGCCGAGCGAACGTTTTCCAGGACTGCGCGCCCCACCGACGCGTGGCGGGGGCTGCCCCCGACAAGTGCCACTGACCGCGGCGACAAGACGTTCTTAAGGCGGTAGGTCGACATGATCATGATCGTCCGATCGGGCAACGGGTCCGACAGTAAACGCTAACCCGAATATGGGTTGAAACGCACCTAGTGCGACATCATCACCCAGCACGGTGGCTGGCCGATGACAGTTTTGGTCACACCGCCCCAGACGGTCTCGTTCAGGCGCGAATGATGGTAGGCACCCATGACGATGGCGTCGACGGCATGGGATTGCGCCCAACTTCCCAGCACCTTGCCGATCGAGCTCCCATTGCCCTTCACGGTTTCGAAGGACGCATAGATCCCGTGTTCCCTGAGATGGTGGACGAGACTGGTACCGGATTGCGCGATCGCCTCGTCCTTGTCATCGGCTACCGTGATCACCTGCACGACAGCAGCAGCCTGCAGGATCGGCAGGGCGTCACCCACCGCACGCGCAGCGCGCGCCGAATGGTCCCAGGCGATCATGACATTCTCGAATTCCGGTCGCAGCGCCTCCACATGCTGCTCCGGGCATAGCAGGAGCGGCCGGCCGGACTGGAACAGGAACGTTTCAACGATGTTTTCGGTTCGGCTGTCGTGCGGCTTCACGGGGATCAAAGCGAGGTCACTGAAGCGCGCATGCTCGGCCAGGGTCGACGCGATCTGGTCGGCCGGGACCCTGTCCGATCGGCTTTGGGCACGAATGCCGACACGCGATGCTGCGCTGGCGAATGCATTCAGAAGCTGCTGCATGTCGCCCGTCTCGCGCACAACGCTGAGTTCGGCGGCCTCCGGGGCATCGGGAAACACCACTTTCGGCCGCACGAAAACATCGTCCTCGAGCGCGAGCCCGGTCATCCTGGCGCCGAGATCGGCGGCAACAGCGACGCATTTCTCGATCGCGGCGAGCGCGGGCCCGCTCGGCTGACCGACCAGCGGCAGAAAGACGTCCTTGATGGGCATCGGGATTCTCCTTCGCAGCCAAAATAGGCCGCTTTTCGTGAGAACCCTTGATTCTCGTCAAGGCGGGGAACGCCGTCCGGCCAGGCGACGGCCGTCGTTGACTGAAGTCAAGGACTGGCTGTTCCGTCAGTCTATGGCTATGCAATCGGAGCGGTTCGCCCCGGAGAGACCTATGCGTGCGATGGTGTTGCCGGCTCCACGAGCGCGACTCCGAATGGAGGAGCGGCCTGACCCAATCCCCGGCGATGGCCAGATCCGGGTGAAGATCAGCGCTTGCGGGGTATGCCGGACTGACCTGCACGTCGTTGACGCCGAGTTGCCTGGTGTTCGCTATCCTGTTGTGCCCGGCCATGAGATCGTTGGCCGGGTCGATCTCGTTGGCCCCAATGTTGCAGCACACGCGCCTGGTGATCGGGTCGGCATTCCCTGGCTCGGCTCTACGTGCGGGAACTGTCGATTCTGCCGGGAGGGCATGGAAAACCTGTGCGACACGCCGCTGTTCACCGGCTACACGCGTGACGGCGGCTACGCAACGCACACCATCGCCGACGCCCGCTATGCGTTTCCACTCGACGAAAGCAGCGATGATGTGGAGATCGCTCCTCTGCTGTGCGCCGGGCTGATCGGCTGGCGCTCGCTGGTGCTGGCTGGTCCTGCGGAGAGGCTCGGTCTCTACGGTTTTGGCGCGGCCGGCCATATCATCGCGCAAGTCGCAGTCTGGCAGAGACGATCTGTCTATGCATTCACACGGCGCGGCGATGAGGCCGCACAAGACCTCGCGCGGCGTCTTGGTGCCGTCTGGGCAGGAGCGTCTGACGAGATGCCCGCCGAACCGCTCGACGCCGCCATCATTTATGCACCAGCCGGCGAACTTGTCCCGACCGCGTTGCGCGCCGTCCGAAAAGGCGGACGCGTCGTGTGCGCCGGCATCCACATGACCGACATTCCGAGCTTTCCGTATGATTTGCTCTGGGAGGAACGGCAGTTGATCTCGGTCGCCAATCTGACCCGGCAGGATGGCCTGGATTTTCTCAGGATCGCGCCGCAGGCCGGCGTGCGCACCGAGACGACGGCATTTCCGCTGGATCAAGCCAACGAGGTTCTGGGCATGCTGCGGAACGGCCAGATTCTGGGCGCGGCCGTCCTGACGCCCTGACGGTGCCTCCGATGCCTGCTTCGATAACAGATCAAACGGCGGTCCAGGAACGGATCTTCCAGACCCTGGCTGGACATCCGGGCGTGACGCGGATCGATACGCACGGCGCCTCGGTCTTTCTCGACGGCGATCGCGCGTTGAAGATCAAGCGGGCCGTGCGATTTCCCTTTCTCGACTATTCGACGCTTGAGAAGCGCAAGGCGGCCTGCGAGGAGGAAATCCGCATCAACCAACCACTGGCGCCTCAGATCTACCACGGCGTCATCGCGATCACCGAAGAGCCGAACGGCTCGGTGACAGTCGACGGCCGCGGGCAACCGATCGAGTATGCAGTCGACATGTCACGCTTCGACGAAAACCGGACGCTGGACCATCTGGCCAAGGCCGGCCCGCTGGATGCAGAACTTGCCTCAGCCATCGCCGAGGCAATCGCAGCTTCGCACACCGCGGCAACGCCCGCCGACCGGAAGGAATGGGTCTCTTCCATCCCTGCCCTGATCGATGGCAACAGCGACGGCCTGCGGACCGATCACCATTTCGACGCGGCGGCGATCGCACAGCTCGGCAAAGCCTCGCACGAGGCATTTGTGCGCATACGCCAATTGCTCGAGGAGCGCAATCGTCAGGGCTTCGTGCGGCGCTGCCATGGCGATCTGCATCTTGCGAATATCGTGCTGATCGACCAGCACCCCGTGCTGTTCGACGCCATCGAATTCGACGAGCGGATGGCAACGGTCGACGTGCTCTACGACCTCGCATTCACGCTGATGGACCTGCTCCGCCACGACCAGCCGCTTGCCGCCAACGCCGTCTTGAACCGGTATCTCGCCGTCACACCGCCCGGAAATCTGGACGGGCTTGCCACCTTGCCGTTGTTCATGTCCATCCGGGCCGCAATCCGCGCCCAAGTGGCCTTGGCACGGCTGAAGCGCCCGCATGCCAGCGAGTCCGACATCCCCGATGATGCACGCCGCTATTTCGACCTTGCGCGTACGCTGATCCAGCCTGCCGCTCCCCAGCTGGTCGCGGTGGGCGGACTGTCCGGCACCGGCAAATCGGTCCTGGCGCGCTCGCTCGCGCCGGCCTTCGCGCCGCAGCCGGGTGCCGTCGTCTTGCGCAGCGACGTCATCCGCAAGCAGATGTTCGGAGTCGCCGATACCGACCGGCTGCCGCCATCCGCATACACCCCCGAGCTTGCAGCCCGCGTTTACGAAGCCTTGGCCGAGCGCGCGCGGCGCACGCTGACCCAGGGTCATTCGGCGATCGTAGACGGCGTCTTCGCCCGTGATGTCGAACGGGACGCCTTCGCGAGGCTCGCCCGGGAATACAACGTGTCTTTCACCGGCCTCTTCCTGGTCGCGGATCTGACGACCCGGCAGACCCGAATCGGAAATCGTAGTGGAGACGCATCCGATGCCACGCAAGAGGTTGCCGCGATGCAAGAGCACTATAATATCGGCCACATCGGTTGGGCGACCATCGATGCATCCGGGACGCAAGATCAGACGCTGCAGCGCTGCCGGGACGCCATCGCCGAAGGCAGGTAAGGCAATCTGATTGGCGCGGGCTAGCATGGCGCGACCCACCACGAGTTCGACGGCGGCCGGCCGCTCCAAACCGGCGACGAGCGGCAATCCGCTGCCGGGTCGCCTCAGCCCCGGCATGGCCTGCGACACGGCGTTTCGGATCGTCGCCCGCCGTCACCTTGCCGCGGTCCTGGCCCAGCACGACGGCACCTGCCGCGGCGATCCGGAGGCGCTCCACCAGATCCGCATCGCGCTGACCCATCTGCGGACCGCGATTCGCTTCTTTTCGCCAATGGTCGACGATGCGCTGCGCGCAGAGATCTGGGTCGAGCTGAAATGGCTGAACAGCCAGCTCGGCATGGTGCGAGACCTCGATGTCGCCATCGAACGCGTGGTAGCAGAAGCGGGCGACGAACTCGGCGTGATCGCCGAGCTCCAGCACTGGGACGAAAAGCGCGCCGAAAGCCATCGCCTGTTGACCCGCGCCCTGCAATCGGCGCGATATCGCCGTCTGGTCGAGCAGACTTCGAGCTGGATCGAGAGTGGTCCCTGGTCAACCAGACGCAGCAAGGAGGCTATCAGACTTCGGCGCTGCCCGCTCGCCGACCACGCAGCTGCGCAATTGTCCGATTGGGAAAGGACGCTGCTCAGGAAGGCCCGGAAGCTGCGCAAGCTCGACGTCGAGAAGCGGCACAAGCTGCGGATTCTCAACAAGCGACTGACCTATTCGATCGAGTCGCTGGAGGACCTATTTACCGACAAGTCGCTGAAGAAGCAGAGGTCGGTTCTCAAGCAATTGCGAAGAGCGCAGAAGTCGCTCGGCCAGCTGAACGACGATGCGCGCGGTCAGACGCTGGCCGCGTCATTGAACGAAGCTGTTCCCGGAGCCGGCATTCGCTTTCTCGACCGCAAGCGCGAGAAGAAGCTGCTGCAAACGGCTTCGACGGCCTATCGCAAACTTGACAAAGCCAAGCCTTTCCGGTCCTCCGACCTCACGCCGGATTCGGAGCCAGAGGATTAGGTGCGGACGTAGTCGCCGGGTGCATCGGGGAGGCTATCAATGTCGCCATTGCCGATCGGCGGCGGATCGCAGAGCTCGCCGGACTTCGCGATGAGCCAGCGCGCCCATTCCGGCCACCACGATCCCTCGGCATGAGGCGCGAGCTTCAGCCATTCGTCCGGGCCCACATAGGGCGCATCGGCAGCCTTGGTCATGACCTGATAGCTGTGTCCGGGCTCGTCGGGCGGCGCAACGACGCCGGCATTATGGCCACCGCTGGTCAGCAGGAAGGTCAGGTCGGCGTCGACCTGGTAGTGGATCTTGTGCACGGATCGCCACGGTGCCACGTGATCGGCGAGCGTACCGACCACGAACATCGGCGTATGGATATCGGAGAGCGAGATACTCTTGTCCTCGACCTGGTACCGTCCCTCGGCAAGATCGTTGTCTAGGAACAGCTTGCGGAGATATTCGGAGTGCATCCGATAGGGTAGCCGCGTCGCGTCGGCGTTCCAGGCCATCAGATCGCTCGGCGACGACGCCTCGCCCATCAAATAGTCATGCGACAACCGCGACCAGATCAGGTCGTTCGAACGCAGCAGCGCAAATGCGGCGGCCATCTGCGCCGTATCGAGATAGCCTCGCTGCCACATCATGTCTTCGAGGAAGGCGACCTGGCTTTCATTGATGAAGAGCGTCAGCTCGCCGGCCTCGGTGAAGTCAGTCTGCGCGGCCAGCAGAGTGATGGTGCCGAGACGATCGTCGCCGTCGCGCGCCATCGCGGCGGCGGCGATCGACAACAAGGTGCCGCCGAGACAATAGCCGAGCGCGTGGATCTTCCGAGACGGAACGATGGGGCCGATCGCGTCCAACGCAGCCATCACACCCTGCTTGCGATAATCGTCAAATGCGACATCCCGATCTCTGGCGCCCGGATTGCGCCAGGAGATCGCGAAGACGGTAAAACCCTGTTCGGTTAGATATCTGACCAATGAATTCTTCGGCGACAGATCGAGAATGTAATATTTCATGATCCAGGCTGGCACGATCAGGACCGGCTCGGGCCGCACTTGGGCCGTGGTCGGCTGGTACTGGATCAGCTCGATCAGCTCATTGCGGTAGACGACCTTGCCCGGCGAAGCCGCCATCGTCTTGCCGACGACAAACTGCTCACTGGCTGTGGGCCTTGCCGCCGCGAGCGTCCGCATGAGATCGCCGCACCAGTTCTGCCAGCCGAAGACGAAATTCTCTCCGCCGCTCTGAAATGCCTTTTCCAGCACTTTCGGGTTGGTCATCGCGAAGTTCGACGGCGCCAGCATGTCGAGCAGCTGGCGGACGGAGAATTCGACGATGGCCTCATTCGCGCGCGAGACGCCACGCACCCCGGTCGTGGCATCGTGCCACCAGCGCTCGCCGAGCAGAAACGCCTGCGCAAGAATGTTAAAGTGCGCAACTTCCCATTGCGAATCCTTGAAACGGCGATCCCGCCCCTCCGGCCGGATCACGGACCAGGGCTTTTGCTCTGGCGAGGTTGTATGCGCCGCGGCATCCAGCAAACGGGCGGAGTCACGGATAGCATTGTTGGCGATCTCCATCCGACGTTGCGGCGCGACGGCGAGGTGACAGCTCCAATCGAGCCAGGCAAGCAGCAAGGCCGCCGGCGAGAGCCCGCCCGTGAACCGTGCCAGTATCGCGTGGAACGTGCGGTCGATAGGATAAGGTTCTAACGCCTGCTTGACGGCTGGCTCTTCCCCGGCCGGCTCGGCTCTCGGCACCGAGGGAACGACGTCAACAGCTGAGTCGAGCACTGGCGCCGGCTGTTCGGACCGAGGAAGGATTTGCACGACGTTCATGGCCAAGGATTCCCGCACGCTGCTGGTCGTATATGGAGAACAGGATATGGATCATCCGCCGTGGGAACGTTGAGCTGCATCAATTCCGGCTGTCGATCACAATTGCTTAACCAGCAAAGGCCGACCTTGTCCTCTTGACCTGCGTCAAACCGTACAGCAGCGCCTGATCTAGATCTTCGTCATCAAAGTTCGACAAGCCAGCGGAGCATTCCATGCGCGCCCACCAGATCATGACCCGGTCGGTTATCTCGGTCACGCCCGACACCAGTATCGTCGAGGCAGCGAACATCATGTTGAAGCGTCACGTCAGCGGCCTGACTGTGGTCAACGACAGTGGCAGGCTGGTCGGCGTGGTCTCGGAAGGCGACTTCATCCGTCGCAGCGAAATCGGCACCGGACGCAAGCGCGGCCGCTGGCTGCGGTTCATTATCGGCGCCGGAAAGTCAGCCAGCGACTTCGTCCACGAGCACGGTCGCAAGGTTTCGGAGGTCATGACCACTTCGCCGGTCACCATCACCGAGGATACTGCGCTCGCCGAGATCGTCGATCTCATGGAACGCAACAACATCAAACGCCTGCCGGTGGTGCGCGGCGACCAAGTTGTCGGCATCGTGTCACGCGCCAACCTGCTGCAGGCCGTGGCCGGCCTCGCTCGCGAGGTGCCGGATCCGACCGCTGATGACGATCACATCCGCGGCCGCATCATCGATGCCATGGAGAAGCATGACTGGTGCCCGTTCGGGCTGAACGTCATCGTGCGCGACGGCATCGTTCACTTGAGCGGCGTCATCACCGAGGAGCCCGCGCGGCAGGCGGCGATCGTTGCAGCCGAGAACGTCGAAGGGGTGAAGAAGGTGCACGACCATCTGTGCTGGGTCGACACCATGTCCGGCGTCTATCTGAACTCCCCCGAAGACGATGATCTCGCCAAAGCAAGCTGAAACGGCGAGCTGACGGGAGGCTGTTCAGCGGGGAATGACGGCGGTGGCCTCGATCTCGACCCGCGCCGCCTTCTCCACCAGCCGCACGACCTGGACCAGCGCCATCGCCGGATAGTGCGCGCCGAAGATGGTGCGGTAGACCTGACCGAGCTCCTTCAGGTTCGCCAGGTATTCGTCCATGTCGACGACGTACCAGGTCAGACGCACCAGGTGCTCGGGCCGCGCACCGGCCTCAGCTAAAATCTCCGCGATGTTGCTCAGGGTCTGGCGCACCTGGGCGACAAAGCCCTCGGCGAGACGCTCCTGTGCATCCCAGCCGATCACGCCGCCTGTGACGACGATCCGCCCTTCGGCGGCCATGCCGTTGGCGTAGCCCTTCGGCATCGGCCAGCCTGAGGGCTGCAGCACCTGCGCTCTCGGGCTGGTGTCATCCTCAGCGGCGGTCGGCAGCACTGCGAGCTGGGGACCTTTCGGCGTTGTCACGGACAATTCTCCATCCTCATCTCATTCTGCCGCGACGCCCGAGGACGCCGCGGCCGCCTGCGCCAATTGGCGCAAGGCAAAGCGTTTCAGCTTTCCGGTCTCGGTCTTTGGCAGCTGGGTCACGAACTCGATCGCGCGCGGATATTTGTACGGTGCGATCTCGCGTTTGACATGCTCTTGCAACTCGGCCGCGAGCCTTGCATCCGGCGTCACGCCGGGCGCGGCAATGACATAGGCTTTCACGATCATCCCGCGCGCCTCGTCCGGGGCACCGACGACGCCGCATTCGGCAACGGACGGATGTGTGAGCAAAGCCGCTTCCACATCCGTGCCCGCGATATTGTATCCGGATGACACGATCATGTCGTCGGAGCGCGACTGGTACCAGAAGTAGCCGTCGCTATCCATCAGATAGGTGTCGCCGGTGATGTTCCAGCCGTTCTGGACGTATTTGCGCTGCCGCTCGTCTGCTAGATAGCGACACCCGGTCGGCCCTCGCACCGCGAGCTTCCCCATCGTGCCGGCTGGCACATCGTTGCCGTCATCGTCTACGATCTTCGCCTCATAGCCGGGCACGGGTTTTCCGGTCGCGCCGGGGCGAATTTCCTCCTCGGTCGCGCTGATGAAGATGTGCAGCAGCTCTGTCGAGCCAATCCCGTCCATCAGCTTGAGGCCGGTAGCCTTCAGCCAGGCATCGAATGTCGGCTTGGGCAGCGTCTCGCCTGCGGAGACGCACTTTCGCAGCGAAGAGACGTCGCGGCCCGCCAGCTTGCCGATCATGGCGCGATATGCAGTCGGCGCTGTGAAGCAAACTGTGGTCTTGTATTGCTCGATCGCCGCCAGCATGTCATCGGGCGTCGTTTTCTCGAGAACTACGAAAGAGGCACCGATATGCATCGGAAACAGCACGCCGCCGAAGCCGAAGGTGAAAGCGAGCGGCGCGGAACCGATGAAACGGTCGCTCTGTTCTGCCCGCAGGATGTTGCGTGCGTAACCGTCGCACACCGCCAGCATGTCCCGGTGGAAATGCATGGTGCCCTTGGGATCCCCGGTCGTGCCGGAGGTGAATGCGATCAGGCAAATGTCATCGGATGCGGTATCGACTGCTGTAAATTCAGGGCTGGCATCCGCAAGCATGGCCTCGAGCGAGTCGGCAGCTCCGTTACCCCAATAGACCACGTGCTTGAGACCGGGCACAGCCAGCTTGGCCTTCTCCATCTCATCGGAGAGCTTTCCGTCGCAGAGCGCGAGCGTGATCTCCGCTTTCTGGATCGGATAGGACAGCTCCTTGGCTCGCAGCAATGGCATTGTCGCCACGCAGATGCCGCCGGCTTTGATCACGGCGAGATAGGTCGCAACCATCATCGGGCTGTTGGCGGAGCGCAGCAGCACGCGCTCGCCGGTCACCAGGCCGAGCTTGCCGACCAGCACGTTGGCGATACGATTCACCAGCGCCTGCAGTTCGCGATAGGTGTAGCTGACGGCGGGACTGATGACGCAGGGCGCGTCGCCGTGCCCCTGCTCGACCCAGCGGTCGAGGAAATAGCTGACGCAGTTCAATCGCGGCGGATACTGCAACTCCGGCCGCGTGAAGATGAACTCCGGCCAGAGCTCGGACGGCGGCAGATGCTGCCGCGCGAACTTATCGACATGGGCGGTCGCAACGCTTGTGTCATGCGAGCCCGAGACTTGAACCTTGGCGGCGTTGGCCATCGCACGCTCCTTTGCGCATGGAAAGCACCCGGCAGCACTCATAGGAAAACATTTTAGGCTTAAAACAATTTAGCGCAATAGCGGATTTTGGGCATCCCATGCATTTTCGTGCGGCAAAATGGGATTGGCGGGCCCGTCAGCCCGCATTCAGGGCCGGCGACGCGCGGCCGATTTCTGCGCCGACGCCTTGGTCTTGGCCAGAAGCCGCATCAGCTCACGCACATCCTTCGGCGTCAGGTCAGCAAAGAGATCCGCGATCCAGGTCTCGTGCTCCGCAGCCATCCTGCGGAATTCGGCGCGTCCAAGCTTTGTGAGGCGGATCACCTGGACGCGACGGTCGGTCTCCGAGGTGCGACGGTCGAGATGGCCCGATTCCACGAGGCGCTCGACGAGGCCGGTGACGTTGCCGTTGGACACCATCATGCGCTTGGAGACATCCGACAGCGTCATGCCGTCGGGCGCCTTGTCGAGCTGCGCCATGAGGTCGAAGCGAGGCAGCGTGACGTCGAAACGCTGCCGCAGGCGGCCGCGAACCTCCCCCTCGATCAGAGTGGTGCAGGTCAGCAGGCGCAGCCACAGCCGAAGCTCATCGGCGTGGTCCTCCGGCGTTTCGACAGCCTTGGTCTCGGAATCGAGCATCTCGATGCAGTCACTACGGCTGGCATTGGCGCCGGCACGGATTCCCCAACGTTTTGAGCTTCAAATAAATCCGGGCCGGCCGCAAGCCCAAAGCTGCAACAATCGACCGCAGGCAAGTTTCTTTAGGCTTCAAATAATTGGCGCGCGGCTTGCATGCGACGCTGCCCGCCAGATGGCAGCGCCTGACCTTGGCTTGCAGCGAGCGCCGTCATCGGCATAAGCTCGTATCGCAGGACGCGGCTTGCAGCGCGAGCCTTGACGTCATGGGGGGGGTAGATCATGAAGACGAAATTGACCTTGGCTGCGGCCGTCTTGCTGCTCGGCACCACGATGAGCCCTGCCCTTGCTGAGGAGAAGATCAAGCTGGGCGTGATCGTGACCCTGTCGGGGCCAGCCGCCGCGCTCGGCCAGCAGGTTCGCGACGGCTTCGCGCTCGCTGTGAAAGATCTCGGCAGCAAGTTGGGAGGCCGCGATGTCGAAGTGGTCGTTGTCGACGACGAGCTGAAGCCCGACGCGGCCGTGACCAAGGTCAAGGGCCTGCTTGAGCGCGACAAGGTCGATTTTGTTGTCGGGCCGATCTTCTCCAACATCCTTCAGGCGATCCACCGACCGGTCACGGAATCGAAGACCTTCCTAATTAGCCCCAACGCCGGCCCGTCAACGTTTGCCGGCAAGGAATGCAGCCCGTTCTTCTATGTGACGTCGTATCAGAACGACCAGGTCCACGAGATCCTTGGCAAAGTGGCGCAGGATCGCGGCTACAAGCGGATGTACCTGATGGTGCCGAACTATCAAGCCGGCAAGGACTCCGTTGCGGGCTTCAAGCTCGACTACAAAGGCGAGATCGTCGAAGAATCCTACATGCCGCTTAACACGTTGGACTTCCAGCCGGAGCTGTCCAAGATTTCGTCGCTGAAGCCCGATGCGCTGTTCACGTTCATGCCTGGCGGCCTCGGCGTCAATCTCGTCAAGCAATACAAGCAGGCAGGCCTTGCCGACGGCATTCCGGTGCTTTCGGCTTTCACGGTGGATGAATCGACCCTGCCGGCGCAACAGGATGCGGCCGTCGGCATGTTCGGCGGCGCGAACTGGGCGCCCAATCTGGACAATCCCCAGAACAAGAAGTTCGTCGCCGGCTATGAGGCCGCCTACAACAGCGTGCCCGGCACCTACGCGATGCAGGCGTATGATGCAGCGATGCTGATCGACAGCGCGGTCAAGGCCGTGAAGGGCGACCTCTCCAACAAGGATGCTGTTGCTGCTGCCCTGAAGAAAGCCGACTTCACGTCGCTGCGCGGATCGTTCAAGTTCAACACCAATGGTTATCCAATTCAGGATTTTTACCTGACCAAGGTCGCCAAGCGGCCGGACGGCAAATTCCAGACCGAGATCGTCCAGAAGGTCTTTGAGAACTATGGCGACCGCTACGCCAAAGACTGCAAGGCGAACTGAGACCGCGGGTCGCGTTTAGGGAGAACTGCAATGAAGAGCGAAATCACCGGCATCACGCGGGCCAATGAGGGCATCCAGGGCATTTCCTGGAACATCCTCGGCCAGACCTATGTGCCGAAGAGCTGCGCCGAAAACAGCTTCTCATGGCACGCGACATTGCCGCCGGGGACGTTCGTGCCGCCGCACATCCATCCGGACCAGGATGAGTATCTCTACATGCTGGAGGGCAAGCTCGACTTCGTGCTCGGCAATTCGGAGGCGCAGGCAACGCCGGGCGATCTGATCAGGCTCGGCATGGGCGTGCCGCACGGCATCTTCAACAAGTCGGAGCAGACCGCAAAGGTGCTGTTCTGGGTGTCGCCGACCAAAAAGCTGTTCGACCTGTTCTGGGGCCTTCACAACATGAAGGAACAAAAGCCGGAGGATGTCGTGGCGATGGCCGCCGAGTTCAACATCCACTTCCTGCCGCCGCCTCCTGGCGCCGGCTAGCAGTTGCTTAAGCGCGCACCGCCGCGAGTCCTGGCACCGCAGCGAAGCCGGCCTTGGTGGCGTAGCCACGTACGATGGCTTCACGCTGGGAATAGCTCAATACGTTGTCGACATTGTCGAAGCCGTCGGGCGCCAGCTGCTCGACGGCATCGATGACGCCTTCGGGTCCGCCACGACGGTTGGAGCGGACGATATCCGCGGTCATCGGCAGCCGCTTCTTCTCGTATTCCATCAGCGCCTGTCGCGGATGCTCGGCGCGCACCAGCGCGTCGGCAAGACATCGCGCATCGAGGATAGCCTGCGAGGCGCCATTGGATCCCACCGGATACATGGGATGCGCGGCATCGCCGAGCAGCGTGACGCGACCGGACGACCAATAGGGCAAGGGATCGCGGTCGCAGGTCGGATATTCGTAGAATTCGGGCGTTGCCGAGATCAGGCTCTTCACATCGATGTAGGGCACTGAAAAACGTGCGACATGCGGCATCAGCTCCTCGCGCCGGCCTGGCCGCGACCAGTCCTCTTTCCGCGGCGGCGGAGCGTTGCCCTCACCCACTTTCACCAGAACCGCCCAGTTGGTCAGACGGCTCGCGGAGCTCGATCCTTCCGCGATCGGATAGACCACCACCTTGGCATTGAGACCACCAGCGACGATCATGGATTTGCCGGTGAGGAACAGCGGCCAGTCGCGCGCACCGCGCCACAGCATCAGGCCGTTCCAGCACGGCGGCCCTTCGTTCGGGAACAGCGTGTCGCGCACGCGCGAATGAATGCCGTCGGCGCCGATCAGGATATCGCCGCGCGCGGTGTGGATATGCGCGCCAGCACGATCGAAGAAGTAGGCTGTGACGCCGCCCTCATCCTGCGTGAAGGCGCCGAGCCTGCAGCCGGTGTGGATCGCCTCCGCCCCGAGCCGCTCCTCGACGGCGCGATGGATGACGCCCTGAAGCCGGCCGCGATGGATCGAGAATTGCGGCACGTCATGGCCAGCGTCCACGCCACGAGCTTCGCGCCAGACCTCCTGGCCGTGGCGGTTGAGGTAATAGAGCTGGTCGGTTCGGATTGCGACGTCGTCGAGCTTTTGCAGCAGACCAAGGCTGGCTAGCTCGCGCATGGCGTGTGGCAGCGTGTTGATGCCGACGCCGAGCTCGCGGATCGTATCGGACTGTTCGAAGACCTCGCAGCCGATGCCGCGGGCCCGCAGCATCAAAGCCGTGGTGAGACCACCAATACCGCCACCGACGATAATCGCCTTCATCGCCCTAACTCCACTCGATACGCAGGCAACGGAGTTAACGTCGCACGGGCGGTCACTCCGCCGCAAGCGGCTTTGTCGCCTCCGCCTTGAGCTCGGCCCGGGTCTTGGGCTTAGCCTTAATTCTCAGCTCCTCGAGATCCTGCCGATCGCGGACGCTGTTGCGGAAAATCTGCTCCTTTCCGGGCAGATATTGCGGCGGGCAGAACGCGTCGTCCGCCCCGTACCAGGCCGCCGCCTTCATGGTGAAGAACGGATCGACCAGATGCGGCCGCCCGAGCGCGACCAGATCCGCCCTGCCAGCGGCCAAAATGGTATTGGCCTGGTCCGCTGTCGTGATGTTGCCGACGCACATGGTCGCCACCCGCGCCTCGTTGCGGACCTGATCGGAAAATGGCGTCTGGAACATGCGGCCATAGACCGGCTGCGCATCGCGGACCGTTTGCCCGGTGGAGACGTCGACGAGATCGACACCCGCCTCGGCAAAGGCGCGCGCAATGGCAACCGCATCGTCACCGGTAATGCCGCCGTCAGCCCAGTCGGTCGCGGAAATGCGCACCGACATCGGCTTGTGCTTCGGCCACACGGCGCGCAGGGCCTCAAAAATCTCGAGCGGGAAGCGCAGGCGGTTTTCGAGCGGGCCGCCATATCCGTCTGTACGGGTATTGGTCAGCGGCGAGATGAAGCTCGCGAGCAGGTAGCCGTGGGCGCAGTGCAATTCGAGCATGTCGAAGCCGCAGCGCTCGCCGCGCTCGGCCGCAGCGACGAAGGAGTTCCGTACTGCATTCATGCCGGCCCGATCGAGCTCGCGCGGCACCTGGCTATCAGGGAAATAGGGCAGCGGCGATGCTGAGACCACGTCCCAGCGGCCCTGCTCCAGCGGACGGTCGATGCCATCCCACATCAGCTTGGTCGCGCCCTTGCGGCCGGCGTGCCCGAGTTGCAGGCAGATTTTCGCGGCGGAGTTGCCGTGAACGAAATCCACGATGCGCCGCCACGACGCTTCCTGCTCATCATTCCACAGGCCAGCGCAGCCGGGCGTAATCCGCGCGTCGCGGCTGACGCACGTCATCTCTGTAAAGATCAGGCCGGCACCGCCGATGGCGCGCGAGCCGTAGTGCACGAGGTGGAAATCACCGGGAACGCCCTCCTTCGCCGAGTACATACACATCGGCGACATCACGGCGCGGTTCGCGATCTCCATCTCACGAAGCCGGAAAGGCTGGAACAGCGGTACCATCGGCTTGTCGGTGTCGACATCGAAGCCGTTGCTGCGCACTTGTTTGGCGAATGACTTCTCGACTTCGGCAACGAAATCGGGCGCGCGGAGTTTTAGATTGTCGTAGGTGATCGCCTTCGAACGCGTCATCACACCGAACGCGAACTGCACGGGATCGAAACCCCAGAAGCGGTCGACGTGCTCGAACCAGACCAGCGAGACGTCGGCGGCATGCTGGGTCTTCTCGACCTCCTCGCGGCGGCCGTGCTCGTAGACATCCAGCGCCGCCTTGATGTCGGGCGCCTTCGCCATTGCATCAGCCAGCGCGATCGCATCTTCCATCGCAAGCTTGGTGCCGGAGCCGATCGAAAAGTGTGCGCTCGCCTTGGCGTCGCCGAGCAGGACCATATTGTCCTTGACCCAGCGCTTGCTGCGGATCATCGGAAAATTGCGCCACATCGAGCGGTTGGTGAGCAGCTTGTGCCCGTCGAGGAACCAGCCGAAGATCTCGGCCATCCGTGCGGCGGACTGGGTCTCGTTCAGCCCCGTCAGCCCTGCCCGCTCGAACGTCTCCGGATCGGTCTCAAAGATCCAGGTCGAGTGACCCGCCTCATACTGATAGGCGTGGGCGATGAACGGTCCCCACTCAGTCTCCTGGAAGATGAACGTGAAGGCATCGAGCGGCTTGGTCGAGCCCATCCAGGCGAACTTGTTGGCGCGGAGATCGACGTCCGGCTGGAAGTGCTCGGCATATTTCTCGCGGAAACGGCTGTTGACGCCATCGGCGAGCAGAATGAGATCAGCGTCGGCAAAACGCGACTCGTCGTCGATATCCACTTCGAAATGCAGGCTGACGCCCAGTTCGCGCGCTCGCTCCTGAAGGATCAGGAGCAGTTTCTGCCGCGAGCAGCCGCAAAAGCCGTTGCCGCCGACCCGGTGCACCGTGTCGCGAAAATGCACGGCGATGTCGTCCCAGTAGGCGAACTCCTGGGTGATGCGGCGATAGCTCGGAAGATCGTGCTTCTCGAAATTGTCCAGCGTGGCGTCCGAGAACACCACGCCAAAGCCGAACGTATCGTCGGCGCGGTTGCGCTCGTACACGGTGATGTCGGCGCTCGGACGCTGCTTCTTGAGCAGGATCGCTGCGTAGAGACCCGCAGGTCCACCACCGATGATCGCGACTTTCATGGGAGCCTCGCCAATTCACCCGGCCATAAAACTATTTTAAGCCTAAAATAATTTCTGGCAAGTCCCCGTTTCCGCGATGGCGGCCAAAAGCCGTCGCTCAATCGCCCCTGAAGACCGGCTTGACCTTGTTGGCGAAGGCGTGAAAAGCGCGTTCGAAATCGGCCGTCGTCATGCACAGGGCTTGGGCAACGGCCTCCGCCTCGATCGCTTCCTCCACCGACATCGCCCATTCCATGGCCAACATTCGCTTGGTCATGGTGTTGCCGAACGTCGGCCCTTCCGCGATCTGCTTGGCGAGCAATTGTGCCTGGGCCAACACCTGCTCCGGCGCGACGATACGGCTGAAGAACCCCCAGCGCTCCCCCTCTTCCGCGGTCATGAACCGGCCTGTGTACAGAAGCTCGGAAGCGCGAGACTGGCCGATGATCCGCGGCAGGATGGCGCAGGCGCCCATGTCGCAGCCGGCAAGCCCCACCTTGTTGAACAGGAACGCCACCTTGGCGCCGCTCGCGGCGAGCCGCATGTCGGATGCCATGGCGACGATTGCGCCGGCACCGGCGCAGATGCCATCGACCGCGGCCACGATCGGCTGCGGACAGGCGCGCATGGCCTTGACGAGGTCGCCGGTCATTCGCGTGAACGCCGTCAGGCCCTTGGTGTCCATCTTCACCAGCGGGCCGATGATCTCGAACACGTCGCCGCCAGACGAGAAATTGCCGCCGGCACCGGTGACGACGATCGACTTGACCGCGTCGTCGAATGCGCAGGCGCGGAAGAAGTCCGTCAGTTCGCGATAGCTTTCGAAGGTCAGCGGATTCTTTCGCTCCGGACGGTTGAGCGTTACGGTGGCAACGCCATCGACGACGGCCAGCAGGAAATGCTGCGGCGAATAGTCCGCCAGCGGCACCGTGACGGGATTGGCTGGTCTGCTCATGCGATCTCCTTGGCTTCCTTGTTCCGCGCCTGTGTTACGCTAGATCTCGCCACCGGCGACGGCAATTGCCTGCCCGGTGATCGCGCTGGCGTGCTCGCTGCACAACCACAGCACGGCATTTGCCACTTCCTGTGGCGTGATCAGGCGCCCCTGTGGATTGTGCTTTGCGAGTTCGGCGATCGCCTGCTCGCGGGTGCGCCCGGTCCTTTTCATGATATTGTCGATGCTGCCGGCGACGAGATCCGTGTCGGTGAAGCCGGGACACACCGCATTCACGGTCACGCTACTGCCGGCCATTTCCAGAGCGAGCGAGCGCACGAGACCGACCACGGCGTGCTTGGCCGCTGTGTACGCGCTCACATAGGCATAACCCTTGAGCCCGGCTGTCGACGCAATCGCGACGATACGGCCGTAAGGGCGATCCTTCATCCCCGGCAACACTGCGCTGATGGCATGGACGACGCCCATGAAGTTAACGTCCATCATGCGCGCAAAAAGGGCACTGTCCGATTTCGCAAAGGGCGCGGATTCGGCACTGCCGGCGTTGGCGATCAGGATATCGATCGGCTTCCGCGCATGCGCAGCTGCAATGGCTGTCTTTACAGCGGTCTCGTCCGAAACGTCAGCAATTGCCGCAAAATGCGCGGCCCCCGCGTTGACCGCTTCGTCGAGGACAGCGGCATTCCGGCCCAGCACTGTCACAGTGGCACCAGCGCCTACGAGAGCAGCGGCAATCGCGCGGCCGATGCCGCGACCGCCACCGGTCACCAGCGCATGCGGCGAATGCGGCAATCCGGACATGCTCTTGCTCCCTCAAGATTTGCTGATCGTCCGTTCGATATATTTTAACCTTCAAATTTTTGCAACGAAAGCGCCGATCGATAGCGCATACCGCTACGCGGGCCGACCGGCCCGAAAATTGCTTTAAGTATAAAATTATCTCTTTCCATCGCCCACAGGCCTGTTAGCATCACCTGACCGAGCCGAAGGATGTCGCGTGTCGCAGCCTGCGCCAATGATAACAAGGGATGGTCGCTTCGCCTACGAAGCCGCGGGCGATGAGGGCGCGACGCCTCTGATTTTCCTGCATGGCATCGGTGGCGCTGCGCGGGCCTGGCGGCAGCAGCTTGCGACATTTGGCGACCGCTTCCGCGCAATCGCATGGGACATGCCCGGTTACGGCGGATCGGCGCCACTCGCAAGCGTCAGCATCGCGGCCCTGGCCGATGCACTCCAGCAATTTATCGTGCAGATTGGCGCGGAGAAGCCCATCCTGGTCGGTCATTCAATCGGCGGCATGATCGTCCAAAAATGGCTGGTGCAATCGCCGAAATCGGCGCGCGCGGTTGTCCTGGCACAGACCAGCCCCGCCTTCGGCAAGGCCGAAGGCGACTGGCAGAAATCATTCATCGCCGCGCGGCTGGGCCCGCTCGACCGCGGCGAGACCATGAAGTCGCTGGCACCGTCCCTCGTGAAAGAGCTCGTCGGTGACGCTCCTGATCCCAGGGGGATGGAGCTTGCCCGCGAGTGCATGGCAAACGTGCCGGAGGCGAGCTATCGCGCCATGATGTTGGCATTGATTGGCTTTGACCAGCGCGGCACGCTCAAAGACATATCGGTCCCAACGCTGCTGCTGTCCGGTTCCAAGGACAACAATGCCCCCGCGCCGATGATGGCGAAGACCGCCACCTACATCCCTTCGGTCGAATATGTCGAACTGCCCGGCGTCGGCCATCTCGCCAACCTTGAACGGCCGGATGTCTTCGACAAGGCGCTCGGCGGGTTCATCGATCCTTTTGCCGCAAACCACGGGTGACTGCGCAATGACCATGCAAGTCAGCAAGACAATCGGCGCGAGCGACAAGGTCGCGCTGGATGCGCCGATCTTCGATCCCGTGGCGTTCCGCCTGAGCGACGAACAGGCCGGGATCATCGCGCGGGCACGCGAGATCGGCCAGAGCGTGTTCGCCGGCCGCGCCGCCGCCTACGACCGCGAGGCGATCTTCCCGACCGAGAACTATCGCGATCTGCATCGCGTCGGCCTGCTTGGCATCGCGGTGCCCAAGAAGCACGGCGGGCTCGGAGCCAATTATCAGACCTATGCCCTGGCGGCCGCGGAGATCGGCCGCTATTGCGGTGCGACTGCCCTCACCTGGAACATGCATGTTTGCTCGACGCTGTGGTCGGGGCCTTTGGCCGATGACCTCGACATGGATCCGGAGACCCGCGCAGAGCACGAAAAGCGGCGCGCCATCCACTACAAGCGTATTGTCGAGGACGGCGCGATCTACTCTCAGCCTTTCTCCGAGGGCGGCGCAGCAGCAGCCGGCGGCGTCGCCTTCGGCACGGAAGCGAAGCCTGTCGAAGGTGGCTGGGTCGTCAATGGCAAGAAGATCTTTGCATCACTTTCCGGCCATGCCGATTATTACGGCGTGCTCTGCACCGAGATTGAGCAAGGCGAGAAGGCCTCACGCCGCAATACGCTTTATCTCGCGATATCGGCGAAGTCGCAGGGCGTTTCCGTCGTCGGCGATTGGGATCCGCTCGGCATGCGCGGCACGGTCTCGCGAACGCTGCTGTTCAAGGACGTTTTCGTGCCGGAGGATTCCGCGCTGATGCCACGCGGCGTCTATTTTCAGGCCGCGATGCGCTGGCCGCACATGTTCCTGACGCTGTCGCCGACCTATATGGGCCTCGCCCAAGCGTCTTACGACTTCACCGTTCGTTATCTGCGCGGTGAGGTCCCCGGCATGCCGCCGGTGAAGCGCCGGATGTACCCGACCAAGCAGATTGCAGTCGCGCAAATGCAGATCAAGCTGGAGCAGATCAAGGGGATCTGGTTCCAGGCCGTCACGGAGGCGCGCGCCAACCCGAGCAAGGAGCAGGTGCTGCGCGCCTACGCCGCACAATATTCGGTGATGGAAGGCGCCAATGAGCTCGCTGCGCTCGCGATCCGCACCTGCGGTGGTCAGGCCATGCTCCGCTCGCTCCCACTGGAGCGCATCTATCGCGACAGCCGCTGCGGCTCGCTGATGCTACCCTGGACAGCCGAGCTCTGCCTCGACCGGATCGGCCGCGAGGCGCTTTACGAGGCCGGCGAAACGGACGACTAACGGTGGATCTTTGTAGTCTGATCGATCGCAACGCGGCGTTTGCGCCGGGCAAGACAGCCATTGCTTTCGAGGGCCAACGGCTGAGCTATGCAGCGTTCGCCGATCGCATCGAACGGACGGCGACAGCCTTGAAACAAGAGCTCGGAATTGGCCGCGGTGACCGCGTCGCGATCCTGAGCCTAAATCGGCCGGACTATCTGGTCCTGCTCTACGCATGTGCGCGGCTCGGCGCGATACTGGTGCCGCTGAACTGGCGGCTGGCAGTCGCCGAGCAGCTCTTCATCCTCACCGATGCCGGAGCCAAGCTGCTGGTGCTCGAGCAGGCATTTGAGGGCGTTATTCCCGAGCTTGCGCGGGGGACTGCCGTCATCGGCCTCGATTTCGCGCCGCCAGGTGGCACGACGTTCGAAAGCTTGTTGACGCGCGGCGCCGGGAGCAGCAGCCAAGATCCCCACGCCGATCTCTCCTGCCCGCTGCTCATCGTCTACACATCGGGGACGACGGGACGACCGAAGGGCGCGGTGCTGCGCCAGGAAGCTCTGTTCTGGAACGGCGTCATGAGCCAGCACATGCACAACATGACGTCGGACGATCATGTGCTGACCGTATTGCCATTCTTCCATGTCGGTGGCCTCAATATCCAGACGACTGCGGCGCTCCAATTGGGTGCGACCGTCACAATCCACGCTCGCTTCACGCCGGACACAGCGCTTGCAGCCATCGAACGGGATCGGCCAACGCTGACGGTCATGGTGCCGGCGATCATCCAGGCCACTAGCGAGCACCCTGCCTGGGCCACGACCGATCTCTCGTCGCTGAAAGCGGTCGCGACCGGCTCGACCATCGTGCCGCCTCACCTGATCGAGCGCTTCGTCACGCGCGGCGTGCCAGTGCTCCAGGTTTACGGCTCGACGGAGACCTGCCCCATCGCAATCTACACCCGCCTCGGCGGCGACCTGTCGCGCACGGGATCAACCGGACTCGCTGGCCTTTGCTGCGAAGCGAAGGTGATCGATCAGGCCGGCGCCGAGGTGCCTGCGGGCACGCCCGGCGAAATCGCGGTGCGCGGACCGAACGTATTCTTTGAATATTGGGGCAATACGGACGCCACGTGCGACGCGTTGCACGACGGCTGGTATCGCACCGGCGACATCGGCCTGTGCGACGCCGACGGCTATTTCTGGGTCCGCGACCGCAAGAAGAACATGATCATTTCCGGCGGAGAGAACGTCTATCCCGCCGAGGTCGAGCGGGTCCTGCTCGAACACCCTGATGTCAGCGAATGCGCTGTGATCGGAAGGCCGGATCCGCGCTGGGACGAGGTCCCCATCGCTTATGTCATCCGGCGGTCCGGCTGCCGCCTCGAAGCGGATGAGCTGAGAGCGCACGTGCAGGCCCAGCTCGCCCGTTACAAGGTTCCACGCGACATCGTCTTCGTTGCCGACCTGCCGCGCACGGCGCTTGGCAAAGTCCAGCATTTCCTGCTGAAACAGCTCGATGCGCAGTCGCGGGCGCAGGGAGAGGCAATGTGAAGATCGCGGTTCTGGGTGGCGGAAACGGCTCTTTCGCGGCCGCAGGCGATTTTGCCCTGTCGGGACATGAGGTCCGCCTGTGGCGCCGTGACGCCGAGCAGGTCGAGGTACATCGTGCCGCGGGATCTCGCATCCTGGTGAAGGACCACAATGGCCGCCACGACGTGAAGCTGGCGCTGGTGACCACCGATATCGCAAAAGCCGTCAGCGGCGCTGAGCTCATCGTGTGCCCCGCCCCCGCCTTCGCGCAGCAGGATATCGCCCGGCTCCTTGCGCCACACCTCCGTGACGGCCAGGTGGTGTTCCTGCCACCAGCGACATTCGGCTCGATGATCTTCGCGCAGGCCGCGCGCGACGCCGGCAATCGCGCCAAAGCGAGCTTCGCCGAAACCGGTACCCTGCCCTGGCTCACGCGCAAGCACGGACCATTCGAGGTCGCGATCACCATCCGCGCAAAGCGGCTGCCGGTCGGCGTATTTCCACTCGATCAGGCCCCGCATGCGCTTGAGGTCATCGGGCGCGCCTTCCCTGACGTGATCGAGCCATGCGGTGATGCGCTCTCCGGCGCGCTGATGAATGCGGGCTGCATCATTCATCCGCCGCTGATCGTGATGAATGCGGGCCCGATCGAGCATTTTGAACGATGGGACATCCACAAGGAGGGAACACAAGCTGCGATCCGGCGGGTGACCGATGCCCTCGACGCCGAGCGGATCGCCGTGCGCGAGGCGCTGGGATATGGCGCACCGCATTTCCCCCTCGCTCATCATTACGCGAAGGAAGGAGAGATCTGGATGTATGGCCGAGGCTCGCATGACCGGCTGACCGACTCCGGCGACTGGCGCGAGCGCATCGTGCTGACCGAGCACCGCTACATGCGCGAAGATTTGCGGCTTGGCCTATCGCTGCTGGTGTCCGTCGCTGGCCTTGCGGGCGTCGCGACACCGCTGGCCAAGGCGTTCCTGGCCATCGGCGGCGCGATCTGCGGCGAGGATTTTGCGCAAAGCGGCCGAACGCTGGAGACGCTGGGGCTCGGCAAGCTTCACAAGGCCGAATTGCAGACGCTGCTTCGTGAAGGATTCTGATCGATGAGCCGCCGCGCGAACATTGCGTGTCTCGGAGCTGGTCGCATGGGCCGCGGCATCGCCGTCGCTTTTGCCTATGCCGGGCACGCGGTCACAATGATCGACATCAAGGCCCGCTCAGCGGACGATTTCGCCAAGCTGAAATCGGACGCGCTTGACGAGGTCAGGAAGACCTTTGTCAGCCTGTCGAAGCTCGGATTGGTGACCGAGACCGAGGTCGACCCGCTCATCGCGCGAGTTTCAGTGGTGCCGGCCAGCCAAAGTGGCGCCGCTCTGTCAGAAGCCGGAATCGTGTTCGAGGGCGTCCCTGAGGTCGTTGAGCTCAAGCGGGAGGTGCTGGGAGCGGCTTCAAGGCAGGTCGGCCCGGATACGATCCTCGCATCGACCACGTCGACCATCCTTGTCGACGATCTCTCCGGAGCAATTGAAAATCCGCGCCGCTTCCTCAACGTCCACTGGCTCAATCCAGCCTATTTGATCCCGCTGGTCGAGGTTTCGCCCGGCAAAGCCACAGACCCTGCCATTATTGATGAGGTCAAGGCGCTGCTCGAAGGCATCGGCAAGGTGCCAGTGGTCTGCGCCGCGACACCAGGCTTCATCGTTCCGCGCATCCAGGCGCTCGCGATGAACGAAGCGGCGCGGATGGTCGAGGAAGGCGTCGCCAGTGCGGAAGAGATCGACAAGGCGATCCGCTATGGCTTCGGCTTTCGCTATGCGGTGCTTGGGTTGCTTGAGTTCATCGATTGGGGCGGCGGGGATATTCTGTACTACGCCAGCCGCTATCTCGAAGGCGCCCTCGGCAGCGATCGCTATCGCGCTCCCGACGTCATTTCGCGCAACATGCATGAAGGTCGGATCGGCTTGCGCACGGGCGCGGGCTTTCTCGATTATTCGGGCCTCGACGTCGACGCCTATCGCGCGAAGCGACTCCAGGCCATGGTCGACCTGCTCCGGCACTTCGATCTGGCCCGTCCGCCTGTGATCGACCGCAACTAACCGAAGACGTCCTGGAGGACACCTTCTCGAACCACCGCGACACCGTCGAGCTCGATGGTCGTTCCCATCATCGGCAGGTCGAAATGGCCTGCTGTATAGCGACCCGCGAATTCGTTGGCGCCGGTCGAGAACAGGAAGTTACCGGACACGGCGCGGATCTCCGTGCCGTTGGTGTCGCGCTGGTCATACATCGAGAGCGCCTCGTAGCGCGCAGCCGGATTCATGCCGAAACCAACATGTGAGACAGCGTAGGCCTCCCGATCACCCCAGGCCGCGAGATAGGCGCGCATCATCGCGGCGTCCGTGCCCTCGCCTTCCAGTTCGACGACGTAATCGTCCTTCAAGGTCATTTTGACCGGCGACGTCAGGTACCGCTTGAAGGTGAGGTTGATATCGCCAGGCGCCATGACCAGCGTGCCGTTGATCGTCCCGCTCTTTGGAAAGCTCACGACGATGCCGCCCGGCCAATGTGCCAGCGTACCTGGCTTGTCCGTCCAACCCCAGACGCCAACCGTGGAAGCGCCTACCATGTCCACATCGAGAATCGTACCGGCTTTTGAGGTGACCCGCATTCGCTTGGTTCCACGCAGCATCTTCACGGCCGCGCGAACGCGCTTCTCCAGCGCGGGATCCGGCACCATCCGCTCGAGCGCCTCGGGATGCTCGTTGGAGATCACCAGGATGCGCGCGCCGGCCTTCAGGATTTCAGGAGTCTCGACCGCGTGCATCAAGCCCTCGATGGTGCAATCCACCACGAAGCCAGCCTGCTGAAGCGCGCTGATGACAGGCCCCATCTTTTGAATCGCTTCGCTCGCTCCGGTCGAACGGACCGGAACGATGTTCCGATTACGCGGCGTTGGCATCACGACGTGAAACGGCCTCGCTCCCATCCGCAGCAAGGCCAGCTCGGCCAGGTGCACATTCAATGCGCGGGACTGGGTCTCCGAGAGGATTGCCGCGGTATCGCCGGCCTTGACGGCGCAACGTTCAAAGATCTCGCAAAACGCGTCGATCCATTTTGCTTCGATGCGATCAGCCAGCATGGTTCACTCCCGGTCTTCTGGTTTTTTGTTCGTCAGGTCACGCTTCGGGGAAGCCTCGCAAGAGATAAGATCGCACCGCGCCCAACAACGCATTGAGGATCAGCCCAAGCAGCGAGATCGTGATCAGCGGCACGAACATGTCGACTGCCTGGAAAGTCCGGGCTGCAGTCACGAGGGCATGGCCCAGGCCGTCTGTCGACGTGATCATCTCGGCCAGAAACACCACGATGCAGGAAATGACAAGGCCGATTCGGCACCCGGTCAGGATCGACGGCATCGCCGCCGGCAACACGACCTTGAACAGGATTCCATATCGCGGCGTTCCCGCTGCCATGGCCGACCAGACCAGTTTCTGCTCGACGGTTGATGCACCATAATAGGTTGACAGCAAAATCGGGAAGAGTGCGTCCGCCGCCACCAAGGTGATCTTCGATCCGTGGCCGAAACCCAGCAGCAACAGCAGCGCCGGGTAGAGCGCAACCTTCGGCAACGGCGCCAACACGCGCACGATCGGCCGGACCGCGGCATTGATCGAGGGACTTGCGGCAGCCGCGATGCCGATGCTGACGCCGAGGACGACCGCAACGGCGAATCCGGCAAATAGCCGGATCAACGTCGCTGCGATTTCCTGTTGAAACGTCCATGTCACGAGCTGCTGGAGCAGCCGGTTGAAGACGAAGCCCGGCGCCGGCAACAAGACCGCCGGAGCGAAGCCGAACGTCACCAGGGCCTGCCACAGCGCGACCACGAGCACGATTGGCGCGACACCTAAGATGACGTTTGCGGAGAGAGAACGTGACATCATGAGAAGCTCAGCGGCATGTCGAATTGAGGCTCGGACCAGCGTACAAGCCCTGCACGAACCCGCTCGAAAACAGCATCGAGACAGATGCCCATCGCTCCGACGATGATGATCATCGCGTAAACCGTGTCGTACTGCCCCATGTCGAGCGCGTTGAACAGGATGTTCCCTGCCCCCGACTGGCGTGCAATCATCTCGCTTGTAATCATGGTGATTAGTGCCAGCACCAGGCCGGTTCGGCACCCGGTCAGAATTTCCGGGAGCGCGGCCGGGAGCACGATCCGGACCAGACGCTGCAAGGGCGACAGCCCCATCGCCGCGCCCGACCACAGCATCTTCTCCTCGACGGCCTTGGCACCTTCAAAACTGTGATAGATCACCGGCAGGCTGACACCGAGAAAGATCACGAGAACCTTAGTAGCTTCGCCAACGCCGAGCCACAGCATGATGATCGGCATCAGAGCTGCCTTCGGAACAGGATAGATCACCATCAAGAGTGGATTGAAAAAGGATGCGACGGCCCGACTACGGCCCATCAGCAGGCCTAGTGGAATCGAAACCAGCACGGCGATGCCGAACCCGATCGCCATGCGGCGGAGCGAGGCCAGGATGTTGATCAGAGATTCCTTGTCACCCAGGATGTCCGGAATCGCGCGGATAGCCTCGAGCGCCGTCGGAAAGCTGTCGTTCTTCAACCCGAGCGACGCAATCTGCCACGCCGTCAGCAGCCCAATGCAAGCTAGCACCGGCGCGGCCCGTCTCGTGAAGGCAGCCGGCGAGATCATAAGAGTGAACCGGCTTGGTCGCTTTCATCGAACATGCGCTCGATGTCGACGACGTATTTCTGGTAGCGCGCATCAAGCAACAGCTCGCTGCGGCGCCGCGGCCGGGGCAGATCGATTTCGATGACTTCCCTGATGCGGCCGGGAGACTTGGACATCATCACGACCTTGTCCGAGAGGAAGACAGCTTCATCGACCGAGTGGGTGACGAACAGCACCGTCTTGCGATCACGCTCCCAGATATTCAGGAGATCGTTCTGGAGACGCGTCCGGGTATGGGCGTCGAGCGCGCCGAACGGCTCATCCATCAACAGGACTTCGGGGTGGTAGGCCAGCGTCCGCGCCAGCGCAACGCGCTGCTTCATACCGCCCGACAACTCCTTCGGGTAGAAGCTCTCGTAGCCCTTGAGCCCGACCATCTCGATCAACGCGCGGCTCTGCGCTTCTGCCTCGGTAGCGCTTACCCCCTGCTGGCGTGGGCCATACATCACATTGCCCAGTACGGTCTTCCAGGGAAACAGCGCGAACTCCTGGAATACCGGCCCGCGATCCGGCCCCGGCCCCGTGATGGCCTGCCCTTTCATTTTCGCCGCGCCGCTGGTTGGGCTGACGAAACCACCGACGATATAAAGTAGCGTCGACTTGCCACAGCCGGAGGGACCAAGGATGGAGACGAACGCCCCCTCCTCGATCGTCAAGGAGATCTCAGAGAGAGCCAAATGATCCTTGCGCGCCGAGGTCTGGAAGACCTGCGAGACGCGGTCGATCTCGATGATCGCAGAAGCCGGCTTTTGTGACGTCACCGGATTCACCCAGTCGCCCGATCTTGAAGGCACTACCTTCATCCCGTCTCTCGCTTCACCCACGTGCAGACGCCATGCAACCGATCTGCTGAACGTCCTCCATCAGCCGCCCGAACTTAGCAAGAAGCCTGCCAAACCAATCGTCATTTTCGCTCGCGCGATGCCTTAATCGAACCACGGCCACTCCGCTGGCCCCTCATGGGTAACGGCTCCGCCCGGCGCCTGACCGACCAGACGCGCATATTTTGCGAGCGCACCAGCGCGATGACGCGGCCGGCGCTGTTTCCAATCGCATCGTCGCGCCGCGAGTTCCTGTTCATCGACCAGCAGATCCATGCGACGGCCAGCGGCATCAATCCGGATCTTGTCGCCGTCGCGAACGAGCGCCAGCGGGCCGCCAACGAACGCCTCCGGAGATACGTAGCCGATGCACATGCCCCGCGTAGCACCTGAGAACCGGCCATCCGTGATCAGGGCCACCTTCTCGCCCATGCCCTGCCCGTAAATCAGCGCCGTGACGCCAAGCATCTCGCGCATGCCGGGCCCGCCCACCGGACCTTCATTGCGGATCACCAGGACCTCACCGGCCTTGTAGCTGCGATCGCGAACCGCCGCGACACAAGCCTCTTCATCCTCGAACACGCGCGCGACGCCCTCGAAAACCAGACTCTTCAAACCCGCCACCTTGATCACCGCTCCGTCAGGGCAAAGATTGCCCTTCAGCACGGCGACACCGCCATCGGGCATGATTGGCGCGCGGGCCGCGTAGACGACCTCGCCGTCGGGCGTGTTGGCCGCGCCATATTCCTCAGCAAGCATGCGCCCCGTAATGGTCAGGCAGCTGCCATCGATATGCCCACTCTGGATCAACTCGCGGATCACCACGGCCGCACCGCCGATGTTGTAGACATCTTTCGCCGTGTACTTGCCTCCTGGCCGCAAGTTTCCGATCAGCGGCGTCCTGGCAAAGACCTCGCCGACATCGTCGATCGTGAAGGCGATGCCGGCCTCGTTCGCCATCGCCGGCAGATGCAGCGCGGCATTGGTCGAACCGCCCGTCGCGGCAACGATTGCCGCTCCGTTTTCCAGAGATTTTCGCGTCACGATGTCGCGCGGCAGCGGCCCACCGCGCTGCAACATGTCCATGATCAACCGTCCGGCGCGGCGCGAGATCTGCGCGCGCTCGGCATAGACGCCAGGCACCATCGACACGTTGGGAATGGTCAGGCCCATAGCTTCCGACACCATTCCCATGGTGTTCGCGGTGAACTGACCAGCGCAGGCGCCGATGGTCGGCAGGCAGGCGCGCTCGATCCGCTCGAGCGTCGCAGCGTCGATCTCCCCGGTCATGAAGCTCCCGACCGCTTCATAGGAGTCGAGCACCGTCAGCGTTCGTCCATCCACGCGACCCGGTAGTGAGCTGCCGCCATAGATGAAGATCGACGGTATGTTGCAACGAACCATGCCCATCATCACGCCTGGGAGCGTCTTGTCGCATCCGCCGTATCCGATCAGCGCGTCGTAAGCGAGGCCATGGACGACAGCCTCGATCGAGTCGGCAATCAGTTCGCGCGAGAACAGGGAGAATTTCATCCCCTCGTGATTCATGCTGATGCCGTCGGACACCGAGACGGTCGAGAATTCGCGCGGCGTTCCGCCGGCTTCCTCAATCCCGGTCTTGGCCGCAGCCACCTGGAAATCATGGGTCATATTGCAGGGCGTTTGCTCGCCCTTCATGCTGACGATGCCCACCATCGGCCTGGCAATGGCCGCGTCGTCCAGCCCCATCGCGCGCATGAAGGCGCGGTGCGGCGCCCGGTCGAGCCCGTCCGTGGTGATCCGTGATCGCAACTTCTTCATGCTTGCATCATCTCGATGCAGTCTCCTGCACGTGGCGGGACACTGCGACTTCGTTCATCTTGCTAACCGCTCTATCGCTTATTGCAGCGGCGCGACGATGGTCGGATGCTTGAACTGCGCGACATCCAGTTTCGGCAGCATTCCCGTGTCCGCATAAATGTCCAGCATCTTCTGGATCGCAGGGAAGTTCGGTGCAGCACCGGGATCGCGGCCGAAATCGTTATCTTTGAGCAGATAGGTCTCGAGCACCGGAATGGGCGCCTTCAGGACTTCGTTGACCACCTTCAAGGTCTCTTCCCGGTTCGCGAGCGCCTTCTTCATGCCCGATGTAATGTCGCGAACATAGGTCTTGACCAACTCCGGATTCTTGTCGACGAAATCGGCGCGGCAGGCTTCCAGGATGTGCACGATGTTCGGCATGGCCTGCGACAGTGAGAACAGCTTTCTCATACCACCCTTCGCCTCTGCTCGAGCCGCAAACGGCTGGTTCATGTTGACCGCATCGACCCGCCCCTGGCGCAGCGCATCTTCGGAGACGGCAAAGCCGACCTCGACGAGCTTGATGTCCTTGGCCGGATCGACACCATTCTGCTTCAGCAGCAGGTTGAACGGGCCTTGCGTGCCGCCGCCGATCACGGAAATGCCGACCGTCTTGCCCTTCAGATCTGCAATCGTCTTGATCGGCGAGTCATCCATGACCGCCCAGTAGACCGAGAAGCCACCGGGCTTCTCGAAGACGTGCTGCGCCACGATGTAGGCCTTGAGATTGCCACCGACGACGCCGTTGGCAAGCGAGAGCGGCGCCTGCGTGGCGCAATCCAGAGCGCCGGCGGCCAAGGCCTGCGTCATCGGCGCGGTGCCTTGAAACTGGGTCCATTCGATATTGTAGGTCTTGCCAATATCGGGGAATTCGGCCGGCCTACGCATCATCCAGTATTTGGATTCCTCAGCCGGGATGGTCCAGCCTACGCGGATCGTCTGCTGCGCCCTTAAGGGGCCTGTGCCCGCAATTACGGCTGCTACAGCGCCAATTGCCAGCATCCACTTCGAAACTGCCCGCATCGTGCCCACTCCGTTGCTCCGGCGCCAACCGACGCCATCCAGCCCGACTGGCCCAAATGTTTCATGGTTCAAACAATCAGGCAAGCCATGCAGCCCGGCTGGTTTCGCTGCGGGAGGCGTTATGTATGGTGCAGCGGTGGTCGCACGCCGCCAGCGCCGCGGCAAAAGGAGGCAACCTATGGCTGATGCGAGCAAGGCAAACCCGCAAGGCGTCGAGAGGCTCGGCTATCTCGGTCTTGGATTGATGGGCACGCCTATGGCCCGACGCCTGCTCGAGGCAGGCTACCACGTCAGCGTCTGGAACCGTTCGGAGGGTAAGGCGGCCCCGCTCGTCGAGGCCGGTGCCAGGTGCGCAGGCACGCCTCGTGACCTCCTGATGAACACGGGCATCGTCTTCATGTGCGTGACGGATGCCGCTGCCGTTGAAGAGGTCGTCTTCGGACCTGAGGGCCTTGCAACGGCTCCCGGCGCGGGCAAGCTGGTGGTCGATTTCTCGTCGATCCACCCTGACGCCGCGCGCGAGCTTGCGGCAAGATTGAAAGGTGCGAACGGAGCGGGTTGGATCGATGCGCCGGTGTCCGGCGGCACCAAGGGTGCCGAGGAAGGTACGCTCGCCATCATGGCCGGCGGAGCGGCCGCCGATATCGAGAGGGTGCGGCCCTACGTGCTGGCGATGGCGCGCAGGCTCACCCACATGGGCCCGACCGGTGCGGGCCAAACCACCAAGCTTTGCAACCAGGTGATCGTCGGATGCGCGATGGCCGTGCTCGCGGAAGCAACGCGCCTTGCTTCGAATGCAGGAATTGACGCGAGCCGGCTGCCCGAAGCACTCGCCGGCGGCTTTGCGGATTCGATCCCGCTCCAGCTCTTCGTACCTCGGATGGTCCAGGGTATTCACTCTCCGCCACTCGGCCACATCTCGACGATGCTGAAGGACCTCGATACGGTCGCAGATGTCGCCCAGGCGACATCAACACCAGTGCCGATGGCGACGCTGGCCGGACAGATCTTCAGATTGGCCAGGGCTGCGCGCGGAGCGGATGCGGACGCTTTGGAAATCTACAAGCTCTCGGCCATGAACCGCTGAACCAACAAGCGTTCTTGAATTGCCTTACGGCGACTTCTCGCGCTCGTCGTCGACCAGAAACCGGCCATACGTCCCCCGCGCAAACAGCAGCGGCTCCTTTGCGTTGTAAGCATAGGCCTCGACAGCACCGAGAAAGATCACGTGGTCGCCGCCATAATAGCGATTGACGGATCGACACTGAAAACTCGCCACGCTCTCGGCAAGCACCGGCGCGTTGCCAAGGCCCGGTGTCCAATCCACGCCGGCGAACTTGTCCTCGGACGACTTTGCGAACTTGTTGGCAAGCGCCTGCTGTGAAGTGCCCAGCACATGGACGGTGAAATGGCTGGCATTCTGAAACACGGTCAGGCTCGATGAATAGACCCCGAGGCTCCAGAGAACCAGGGGAGGATTGAGGGAGACCGAGGCAAACGAATTGCAGGTGATTCCATACGGCTTTCCATCGACGGCCGTGGCCGTGATGATCGTTACGCCGGTTCCATAGGTGCCGAGGGCGTTGCGAAAATCACGTGGATCAATCTGCGAGTTGTCGCTTGCAAATTCTTTGGCCGGATCAGGAGCCGCCGGCTGCTTTGGCAGATCATTCATCAGCCGGCCTCACAAGGTGAGATTCTCGGACGGCAAGCCAAGCGCAACGCGTCCATAATTGGTTCCGGCCGCATCGAAATTGAATGCGAGGTGCGAATTGATCGCGTGCGCATCGCGAAACTGCCGCTGCAGCACGCCGGTGGTGAACAGGCCCCGCGCCCCGCTCGCCGCAAAGAGCATCGAAACGGCATCCGTACACAGATTGACCGAGAATGCCCCGTCACGCCGATATTTGGTCTTCCTCGCCATGTCTGGCGTGCGGTTGCACCGAGCATCCTCCATCGCCTCGATGCAGGCCGAGCGCATGATGAGGCGCGCAGCATCGATCTTGGCGGAGGCCTCGGCGATCTTGATTTGCGTACTTTGGAAGTCGCTCAGCTTGGCGCGGTTGTACGTCGATATGCGGTGACGCGCGACCTCCGTATAGTCGTCCAGGCAGGCCTGTGCGTTTCCGAGCGCTACGCCGGAAAGCACATAGGGAAACAGCGAGAATACCGGCAGCGCATACAGCGGATTGGGGTTCACCTTGCTTCCAGGTGTCGCGCCTCCTGCGAGATCGCCCACGGCGATCGTCATATGCTCAGGCACAAAGGCGTCCCTGACCTCGACATCTGACGACCCGGTGCCGCGCAGCCCAGCGACGTTCCAGGTATCGAGGATCTTGTAGTCGGCCTTAGGCAACAGAAAGATGCGGTATTCGATGCCATCGGCCTCGTCGTCGGACGAGACGACACTCGCCAGCATATTCCATGCGCAGGAGCCAACTCCCGACGAGAAGGGCCAGCTTCCGTGCAGCCGATATCCGCCTTCGACCTTCGTGGCGCGGCCGGCGGGAAAGATGAACGATGACGCGATCAGTCCCTCGGGGTCCCGGCCCCAGACCAGATCCTGCGCACGCTGCTCGAACATGCCGAGCATCCAGTGGTGACTCGCCAGGTTGGCAAGATTCCAGGCCACCGATGCATCGGCCCGTCCCAGCAGTTCTGCGCAATCGATCAGGGCAACGTAATCGAGCTCGGCGCCGCCGATGCGCTTCGGCTGAAGCATGCGGAATAGGCCGGCATCATGCAGGTCGCGCTCGGTCTCGGGGGGTAGATGCCGCAATTCCTCAGTGCGAGCCGCGCGTTCCCGCAGCTGCGGCAAGAGCGACCTGGCTTTGGCAACCATCGCTGCATAAGCTCGTTCGCCGGAGTCTGTCGCCACCGACTGACCTTTGCTCGGCTCTTGACCAGGCGCCATTCGTGTCCCTCGCTCCGGCTCCTTTATGCTGCGAGAACCTTGCCAAATCAAGCTGGTGCGGCACTCAGCCCGGCGTGGTGGCCTTGCGTGGCCCGAATGCCCCTTGTTCGGCCAATGCCGCAATCCGGTTCTCGCTGTAACCAAGCGTCTCGCGCATGACGTCTTCCGTATGCTCGCCCAGCAACGGCGCTGCTATAGGATCAACTGCCGCCGTTAAGCTCATGCTGATCGGCGGCTCGATGTTCGGCACCCATTGCGCCGTACGATGCGGGATCCGGCTCAGGCGCGCGCGCTCGCGCGCTTCGGGTGCATTGAATCCTTCTTCGACGGTCCGGAGATAGCCGACTGGAATATTGGCCAGCTTCATCTTCGCCATCCAGGTCTCGAGCGTGTCGCTCGCGAACACTTCCGCCATGGCAGCACGCAAAAGCTCCTTGTTCTCGGAACGCGCCTTGCGCGTGGCGAATTGCGGCTCGTTGATGAGATCCGGCCGGTTCAGCACCTCGACCACCAGCCGTCGATACAGCCGATCATTGGCGCATGCCATGTAAAGCGGACCATCCGATGCCTCATAAACACCGACGGTGGGAGACCCGCTCGGCGAATTGCCGAACCGTCCGGGGTTTTCGCCATTAATCAGATAGGCCATGCCATAAAAGCCGGTCATTCCCATGGCGACGTCGAACAGTGCGACCTCAACATGCTGTCCGCGACCGAGCCGATCCCGCGCCAAGAGCGCCAGCAGGATGGCATTGCAAGCCGACATCCCCGTCGCCATGTCGACAATCGGCGGGCCGGTACGAACCGCTGGGCCATCGGCGAACCCGTTGAGCGACATGAATCCGCTCTCGGCTTGCGTAATGGGATCGAAGCCCGGGCGCGAGGCGAACGGTCCGGTACGGCCGTATGCGGAGATCGAGCAATAGACCAGCTGCGGATTGAGCGGCGCGACGGCCTCATAGTCGAGGCCGAATTTCTTCATGACCCCGCTGGAGAAATTCTCCACGACCACGTCGGCCTTGCGGATCAGATCCAGCGCGATCTCGCGAGCCACCGGAACTGAGAGATCAAGCGCGATGCCGCTCTTGTTGCGGTTCAGGCTGAGATAGGCCGCGCTCTCACCGCCGATCTCGGCATGCTCATAGGCGCGCGTGTCATCGCCACCATCAGGGTTTTCTATCTTGATGACGTGCGCCCCGAAGTCGGCGAGCGTCTGTGTGCAGGCGGGCCCCGCGACCACGCGCGTGAAATCGATGACCAGCAGGCCATCAAGCGCAGTTGGTCCTCCAGCCGCTCGCGACGAACGTTCCGGCAATTGAGGCTTGGTGGACATTCCTAGGCTCCCTTACATCGGCTTGTGCTCGCCGAATTTCCCGCAAGCGAACTAAAGCCCGGGGCAGGCAACTTCGCAAGTACTTCAACGACAACGCTTCAATACGCAAAAAGACCCGGCAGCACTCAGGCTGCCGGGTCCTCGGGTTTTCCTGTTGGAAGATCGCACTTGGGTCGGCACATGCCGTCTGGCGTTGCGTCTCCTTCCGCAGCACGGGAAACCCGGTTCAGCGGAGCGACCTTCGCCAGTAGAGCGTATGTGACCAGGCCCAGGGCACCTCGGGTTCGTAGAGCCGATAGCCCGCCTTGATGAAGTTATTCGCGGAAACGAGATTGTCCGTCGTATCGGAGACGATGCCGTCCCATCCGATGCGCCGACCGCGCGCTTCGATCGCCCGCATCAGTCGGAGCTGGAGCCCCCTGCCCCAGTGCCGCTGAACCACCCCAACCCTGGCGAAGTAGCCACTATTCCGCGCGTAAGCGGACGGCATGACGCCGGCAAAAGCGACCGCATCATCACCGCGATAGGCGAGCCACCACGCTCCAAGGTCGAATTGCGGCATCGCCGCAGCATCAAAGAACGTCAGCCGGTGCAGATCAGCCAGGGTATCGACGACGTCGTCATAAGACGCATCGACCATACGAATTCTGTACATGACGGGATCCATCGGGAATGAAACGGCCCAAATCGGCCGCGCGACAAGGTCACAATGAAGAGAAGCTCATTTGCCCAATACGACCTTCACGCCGAGCCAAACGGCTCCCATCAATCCGGTCGCAATCTTGTCGCTGAAGAGCTTGAAACCGTGGCCGAGCCCGAGACTCTCGATCTTGCCCTCGACCAGCCGCTTCGAGGATTGCGCCAGCGTCCGCTGCGCCTCGCGGATGCAAACCGCAAGCGTGCCGCGCTCGGCCTGGCAGGTCTCGACCAGGAGTTCGCCGAAGAAATGCGACTTGCCTGAGCCACGCCCGCCGTAAACGCCCTTGTAGCGCGCAGGTTTCAGCAGCGGCTCGAAGATCTTGGCCGTTGGAATTTTCAGGGTGGACATGGTGAGCGCCTCTTCTCCAGCGACGACGCTAGGACTCCCCGCTGCCAGACTTTTCCGGATGCACGATGATGCGCTCGATCCGGTGGATCAGTTCCAGCACGCCATCATCGCTGTTCTCGAGCGGTTGCGCCACCTTGCCCCAGCCGCGATCGAGGATCGCGTTGGCGGCCGAGACGCGAGCGGCCGGCGTCGCCTCGTCGCTCCGCATGACGCCGACGAGGACATTGATGGCCGTCCTGGTATGAGAGCGCGCCAGGGAGCGTATCTCGGTCAACGTCCGCGCCTTCGACGTTCTCCTGGCGACGGGCCGGTAGACGTCTGCGAACTCAGGCTCGTGTTCAAGACCGTCGCTCATGCAAAAATCTCCCACACGACAATCGCGACCAGGCCCGCGAGGGCAAGCGATATCAGATAGACCGTCATCCTTCCTCCAACAGAAACAACAGTGCGGCAGATCGCGATACGACGCGCGATCGTTTCGGCGCGAACCTTATCCCCGTCCTGCGGAGACCGCGGCGGCGCAAGCAAAGGGCTCGCGCCGCGGGCCGGCACGTTCGCGCGTGCACGGCCAATAAAATGGTTCGGACGGCGGCGCGCTGATCGGCGCTCCATGAACGCGTTTCAACGAGGGCGAGGCCGCGATGCGCGAGACGCCGTCCGATCTCGAAGTCGAAACGAAAAAGCCCGCAGCGGATGTTTCCGCGCGGGCCTCACAAACTCGTTTCGATGGTGCCATTATGTCGGTGTTTTGCCCGACGTGTCAAAGCTCGATTTGACATTAGATCGCGGCGCTACGATCCCGCAGCGAACGCGATGCCATGAAAAAACCCGCCGCGGATCATTCCGCGCGGGCTGAACCAAACTCTTTCGATGATGCCATCATGCCAGTGTTTTGCCCGACGGGTCAAGCAACATTAAGCTGGGTTGAAAAACTCGGCTATGGATCTCTAGTCTTGGCGAAGAAGTGGCCGTATCCAACGAGAGAACCATTCTTCTGAATCATGTCGCGGGTTCGTTGGGGCTTCCAATCCCCAGATCGGCGGTGGAATAGCATAGCTCGGCTCATCAGCGAATGTGCCAACCGGGCTGCTAGCCTGCTGTGGCCACTTTCCTTCTACTCGCCAATTGCCAAATCGATCGTCGAATTCAGAAGAAGGCAGATAGGGTACCGGCGCGCTTCCAGATTCAAACACGCTGCTGCCAGCGTTCGAAGTGTTCACGCGGGCGAGGCGCCGGACTTCGTCGGGCGCAGTTGCTCCGGCGGTGCGAGCGGCCGGGGCCGAGAACTGACCGAACGGTGTGGATGGTGTCGCAACAGGCGCAGTTCCTGGCCAGTTGCCAAAACGATCGCCGAAAGTATCGGAGTGCACCGGCTGCTGATCGAGAGTATTACCCATCGACGGTTGTGCGCTGGATTGAGCTCCGAGTGGCAGGCCACCGCTTCTGCTCGCGTTCGATGCGGCATCTGTGCTGAACGGATTATACGGAGGCGCACCGGTGGCAAAAACCCCGCCGCTGGAGTTATTGCCTGGTTTTGCATCGGCAGATGAGCTCGCTGCGGCACCTGTTATACCCAGGGCGCTCAAGGCCGACGCCCACGCCGGCAACGTTGCTAGCAGCTCAGGCGCTACCATCGCAGCCCCGAATACTCCCAGCCCAAGAAGCGGGGACGGATCGTTCGGGTTACGAGGCATCTCGTACGGATTGGGTCCCAGCGCTGGCGATCCATCGGACATGAATCTCATCACGTCGCCGGATTCCGGATTGAATTGGAGAATCTGAGGCATCGATGGCGCGGCGGTGCTTGAAGGCAGTTGTCCGAACTGTTGCCAATCCGGACCGCCCGCAGGAAAGCCAGACAATCCATAGGTCAAACTCGGGTCGCTCCGGGTGAAGCCTTCCGGAGCGAACTCTGCAAGCGGAGATGGAATGAAGCCCGGCAACTGTGGAACGTGATTCGGATCGACAGGCTCCGAGCCTGGAACACGGAAACTGTCATCAGTAGCCACGAAGTTCTGTTGCCATGGCGTTCCGGCCAAGTCCTTGTTCCCCGAAGTGATGTTAAGTCGCGGGTTCTCCCGAATCGCTTTGCTCAGCAGCTTTTCTCTCGCCGCATGCCCGAGGATGGCGGACCACTTCCCAAGATGGTCATTGCCCGTCCCCGCACTTCTCCGGTCAAATTCTGCTAGCGCTCTAACTTGATTCCTATTTTTCGCCCGATACCCTGCATAATTTTTGACGACGGTCTCAACTCCTCGAGCCACTTCTTCGCCGGTCCCTCCAATCGGCACATTGGTGTAGAGATCGCCATTAATGAGACCAACGCGCATTGCATCCATCAAGTCGCGTATCTCCTTCGCCCGAAGATTTGGATCCTCGATTGTTGCGATCAAATCAAGAGTCTCGTCGACTGCTTCGTAGTAACGAAAATCATGCCCGCCTGGGTGTGGCGACACGCCCATCTTTCTGGCCAACTCATAGTCTGCCGGCAGATAGATCAGGTTCTGCGGAGCCTGCACGCCAAGCGTCTGCTTATTCAAGCCCCGAAATGCGCTGTGATCTTCGAATTTCTGCGATATGATATGATGTTCCCACAGAATACCCATGGCGTCCCCAAATGGGCGCAGACTTCGCGCGTGTTGAATGTCGTTGGCTGTTTGACTGACTTCGCCAGGCGGAGAAAAAATGCGGCGCGCAATAGCGCGCGTATGGGTCGGGCGCCGCGGGTTCTCGGCGTACGCGCATCTATCCGGGTAAACTGATGATTTCAGTGCGGGTCGGTGAGAAGCTTGATCACGCAGTCTCGCGTTTCGGTTCAGAGAACCGATGAGGACGGGCAAATGCCATCGTCGGGGCGAGATGCGACGGCAGCCGACAGAGACGAAGAGATGTAACTATGATGAGCTAGAGATCGGGTGACACATCGGAGATGCCTAATCCAAATCTTCTGCGTATGCCGTGCCAGCGACTGCAGTGAGGCAGAGCTGAAGATCGCTTTGTCTCACCCGTGCTTCAGAACATCAGTAAAGTATATCTTCAGGCCTGCCGACTTGCAGGCGTTCTTCAGCTCCTCGTCGCATATTGCCCAGGAGTCGTGATAGGCCATACGAAACATATGGGCATCGCCGATCAAGTCTTCCCGAAAGACAAGCTCGGTTCGACCGAAAAAATCATAGCACTTTTGACCGAAGTCCAACTTACGTGGATCGTCGCTGATACCAATCTTCAAACGTGACCGGCCCTCATCCAGTGCGTCGAGAACACGAACGACTTGACAGAGCCAATATGGCGGCCCATCCCAGGTTCCCTTCGGGACTCGCACCGCGCATTGCGCAAACACAAACCCGTTCGGATCGACCGACTCGAACACAGCCTTTGTCCGATCGGAGATCAGCCATGCATAAAAAAAGGGTGCAAGATCCCGCGGACGACGTGCCGCGGACTTATCAAAAAGGAAGCGTGGAGTTTCTGCCAAGTCAGAGATGCGCTCTAAACCACATGGGAGCTCCTTCTCATTCTCCAGTTCGAAGTGGAATGCCTCGCCGCGCGATCGAAAAGCGTTGACTCGGTAAAACCTTCTCTGGTGTGCGACTGCCCGGAGCCTCCGTGGACGCTGTTCGCCGGGGGATGCAGTCATCATTGCGCTCTCTGAATGTGTCTCATTCTCAGCTTTTCATGAGCGACACTGCTGAGCAATGCCCATCTGCTTCGTTATGCTCCACTAAAGCGAGCCGTCAGTACAGAGAAACACAGGCATTCCATTGAACTGATCGGAATTCTTGTAACGAATCGCCATGCGCTCTTTGGCATCGCCGCCAAAGGTATCGCCATCTTTAAGCACGCGTCCGTGCTCGATGAGATAGACGACGAGGCCTTCCACCTTTTCGACCAGCGCATCGAGCGGCAGCCTGGAGGACTCGAACTGGATCTCACGGTCTACAAAAGCGGTCAGGCCCAGGGTTACAGCACCGATGCCTTTTCGCGAGCGGAAAGGGAGGACATCGACCCAGAGCGGGAAGGGATAGTCGGGAAACGGCGCGAAGGATTGCCTGGACAGGTGCAGCCAAAGATCCGCTGGACGCGCGACCTTGGCGTCCCACACGACAGCGCAGCATTCCGGCGCTGTCGCGATCAACGCGCCAATAACAGCCGTCATCAGACGAGCCTTGGACAATAATGGCTGGTTTTTTCCGAGCACCGAGACGATCAAATGACCGCGGTGTCGCGCTGCAACGGTGCCTGCCTCGGGCCAGGCCGGAGCCGCGCGCGACCACAACCCTGGATCCTGCGGAATGGGCGCCGGCATTGACATAACCGCAATCAGTTGATCACCACAGCGGAGAACCGACCCACCGGCAGACCCCTGGCCGACATCCATCTTCGTTGCCAATTCCGGATGCCGTCTGCGGACCGCCTCGGCAAGCGCGACCATGTCGGGCGTTACCGGCCTCTCCAGCAAGACAAGCGCAAGAAACGATTTACTCATCGCCGCCTCATAGGGGGATTCACGCCCATGGTCTGCTCGCCCTAAGGTTGAGCATACTTTATAGAACGAAACAAGAACAAAATCGACAAATTTTTCTGTAGAGGCCCAAATTCGGCGCGGAGAATGGTGCTCTGCCAGCGCCATTTCCAAAAACAAAATGCCCGCCGCCGATTGCTCCGCGCGGGCCGAACCAAACTCTTCCGATGATGCCACTATGCCAGTGTTTTGCCCGACGGGTCAAGCCTGATTTAGGCTAAACCGAAAACGGCTCCGGCGCATGACGGGGGGCTTGGGGCGCCGGAGCCGCCATTCCAGCCGGCCAATCGGCGGTATGCCGGCACGAGACCAAATCCGGTCTGGAACTGAAGGTTCCTAACGCCCCTCGCGGTGCGAATTTGCGCGCGGTGCCTCGTGCCAGGCTTTCACTTGCGGACCCGAAGTCGCGGCGTCTCGAGTAAACGCGACAGGGCGCTTGCGCTGCAACGCCAGCGCCATCACGCTTCGTTCAGTCCCGCGCCGCGATCGACCACGGCAGCTTCCCCCTTGGGGGTGAGCTCGTAGGTGTCGCCGTCCTTCTGCACATAGCCGTCGGCGATGAGCCGGAATAGCTGCTCGTGGCTGTCATCACTGAAGGCGATGGACTGGCCGATGTCGCAGAGCATGGCGATGTCAGCGTCCGTCAGCATGGGCTCCTCCGGACGATACAAATGTCCGGGGCCGCTGCGGGTTCCTGCGGCAAAGGCCGGCGCGATGCCGCGACATCAAAAAAGCCCGCTGCGGATCGCCTCCGCGCGGGCCTCACTTTTTCGATGATGGCATTGTGCCAGTGTTTTGCCCGACGTGTCAAAGGCGCAGCACGTGGGACGGCGAAGGCCGTCCTCCCACCTCAATATGTGGTGTGCAAGGGGCTTGCTTCAAGCCGCTCACCTCGGTGTAGACCCCCTCGCCTCACACCTAGCCGAGGGGTCATGACATGCCTGTGCTGCTTCCGACGTCACGCACGCGCGCCCGCACTGCACACGCGCGCGCCCTGGCGCCGCATCATGCCGTATTGATCGCCGGCGGCGGGCCGACCGGATTGATGCTGGCGGCGGAGCTGGCGCTGGCGAAAGCCGATGTCGCCATCGTCGAGCGCCGCGCCAGCCAGGATCTCACCGGCACGCGCGCCGGCGGCCTGCACGCGCGCAGCATCGAGATCCTCGATCAGCGTGGCGTTGCCGATCGCTTCCTGCGCGAAGGCAAGGTGACGCAGCTCGCCGGCTTTGCCTGGACGCGGCTCGACATCGGCGATCTGCCCACAAGGCACCCTTACGGCCTCGCGCTGCGACAGAGCCACATCGAACGCATCCTGGCCGACTGGGTGGAGGAAACAGGCGTTCCTATCTATCGGGCCCGCGAGGTGAGCGATGTCGTGCAGGACGACACGGGCGTCGACGTGACGCTCGCCGGCGGCGCGACCTTGCGCGCGGATTATCTGGTCGGCTGTGACGGCGGCCGTAGCCTGGTGCGCAAGGCAGCACGCATCGAGTTTTCCGGCACAGATCCGACGCTCAGCAATCTCATGGCCGAGGTCGCAATGCGCGCGGCCCCGCAATGGGGCCTGCGTCACGACGCGACAGGCTTTCACGGCCTCAGCCAGACGGAGAATGGACGCGTGCTGGTCGTTCTCACCGAAGCAACGCGCGATCGCAGCGGCGAGCCTTCCTTGCGCAATCTCAGCGAGGCGCTCATCGCGGTCTACGGCACCGATTTCGGCGTCCATAGCCCGTCCTGGATCTCGCGTTTCACCGATGCGGCGCGGCAGGCCGTCTGCTATCGCAACGGACGCGTGCTGCTCGCCGGCGATGCCGCGCACATCCATCATTCCGTCAGCGGACAGGGCCTCAACACCGGCTTGCAGGATGCCGTCAATCTCGGCTGGAAGCTGGCGCAGGTGGTGAAGGGCATTTCGCCCGACAGCCTGCTCGACAGCTACCATGCCGAACGCCATCCCGTGGCCGCCCGCGTGTTGCGCAACACGAGGGCGCAGATCGCCCTGCTCCGCCGCAACGACGACGGCCGCAAGGCCGCGCGCGAAATCGTCTCCGAGCTGCTCGCGATGGACGAGCCGCGCAAGCGCTATGGCGCGATGATGAGCGGGCTCGACATCCGCTATGATCTCGGCGACGGGCATCCCCTGCTCGGCCGCCGCATGCCCGATCTGGCATTAACAGTCGAGGGCCGCACCCTGCGGCCGTTCACGCTGCTGCACGAGGCGCGCGGCGTGCTGCTGAATTTCGGCGGGCCCGACGTTCTCGACATCTCGCCCGACATCTCGCGTTGGGCCGATCGTGTCACGCGCATCGATGCCAGCTATGACGGCGCTTGGGAGCTTCCCGCCCTCGGAACGGTCGCACCGCCGGCCGCCGTGCTGGTGCGGCCCGACGGCCACGTGGCGTGGGTCAAACATGAGAACCACGGCGGACTCCCGGAGGCGCTGACGACCTGGTTTGGAGCTGCCAGCTAACGCGCGGAATCGTCGAAGGCGCTGCAGGACCAACGTGTCACAAATATCAGACATGACGAGGCGACGTGCCGGGTCGACGGAACTGTGCACGCGTCGCGCGCGTTTCTTCAGCGAAGGAACTATCGCCCATGAGTCATACCGTTTTGGTTGTCGACGACGACGCCGGCGTCCTCGACGTGATCGCCAGCATGCTTGAAGAGCTCGGTTGCGAGGTGGTTGCGGCGCAGAGTGGACCGGAAGCGCTCGAACTCCTCGCGCAGAACGAGTCGATCTCGATCCTCATCACCGACATCAATATGCCTGGCATGGATGGTCATGAACTGGCCGAGCTCGCGCGGCGTGCCCGCCCCAACCTGAAGGTTCTTCAACTGTCCGGCCGCGAACCGCGTCGCGGCGGCCTCCCAATGATCCGCAAGCCCTTTTCCCTCGAGGACCTCGCCAAGACGATGAGGCAGACCACCGGTGCCTGTTGACCCCGATCAGGAGACCACCATGACACCCAAGACCTCCCGAAAAAAGACCTCCCGAAACATGCCGGCGCCGCCACCGCGCAACGACAGCGCGCGCGACACGCAGCAGGCCGTCATCGACGACGCGGACAAGACCGAAAGCAACGATCGCGATCTCGTGCACGGCGAGGGCGGCAGCATCGGAATTCCTGCGAGGCCGGTCGATCTCTCGAAGGACGATTAGCTCGTCGCGCTCGCCAGGCCAATGCGGCCCAGCTGCGAATGATGAAAATGAGTAGGTCGCTCAAAAGGCCGAGATGACGTATCGAAAATGACGCACGTTGAATCTTCGCCATGCCAACAAAAGATACAGACGCGTTCCGCGCAACGGCGTAGGGTTGACGCATCACCGCAAGGCCCGTGGCAGATATCGGTGATGAGAACGCCGATCGCGCTCCCGCCTCACCCGAACAGGGAGCAGCGCCATGCCGAAGCGGCGTCGTTTCAAGCAGACCAGGACACTCCACCAGCGGCTCGCAGAGGAAGCCGCGCAGCTCCGCGAGCAAGCGCGCGCGCTTGCGCCGGGACGGCGTCGCGAGATGCTGCTGCGCCGGGCGCGGCAGGACGAGACGGCGATGCAGATCGACGCCTGGCTGCATTCGCCCGGCCTGAGGGCGCCGACATGATCCAGCAATATCGCGCTTATCTGGTCGGAGAGGATGGCGTCTTCCGCTCCGCGGAGGCTTTCGAGGCGACGTCCGACACCTCCGCCCTCGCCTACGCGCGGCAATTCGCGCGCCGCGGCGACGTCGAGGTCTGGCAGCTCGGTCGGAAGATCGGTGTGCTGAAGGGCCTGCAGCCGCCCGAGGCCTGACGAAGGCCGACGCGATCCGCGGGCGAACCGCGCTAACGCCCGGCATCACCACGCAGCGATCATCCCGCATGACGGTCCCCACCCGGCGCCGCCGCAGGTCGTGGTCTATCCGCGGCCGGTGCCGCCCCAGGTCATCGTGCGGCCGGTCCCAGTGCCGGTGGTCGTGACCAAGCCGGTCTATGTCCCGACGCCGCCGGTGGTGGAGAAGACGGTGGTCGTGCAGCGGCCCGTGGTGGCGGCGCCGCCCGCGACGTCCGCTCCCGTCGTCAACAACAACTGCAATTGCCTCGTGAAGGAATATCCCCAGCCCGGCGTCATCGTGTTCAGGGACATCTGCACCAAGGAGAGCGCGACCTACAGCAATCTGCCGCAGCAGACTTCGCAGGCGGTGCTGCCGCCGACGCAGTAATCCGGCAGAACCGAACCGAAGATACGGACGCGACAGGATCTCCTGCCGCGTCCGTTCTGTTCTGGCGCCGGGGGTAACTAGGCCGCTTGATGCAACTCCGCGGCGCGCGCGACCCGCGCTTCCAGCAGGGCGATCGAGGTCCGCAGATTGTCCCTGCGCGCGCGTAGCGCGAGGGCCAGCATCGAATAGGTGGCACTGCCGGGATCGGCATTGCCGGCACTGCGCTCCTCCTCGGCTATATCGCGCTCCAGCATCTGGACCCGCCAGTGCAGGTCGGAGATCAGAGCGTGGAGCTGCAAGGACGCGGTCGCTTCGAAACGGGACGTTGACTGCATGTGATCGCCTCAATCTGGGACGGCCCGATTGGCCGGGCCGCGATTGAAACGCCATGTAGCAAGAGCGGTGCCAGCTCTCTTGGGGATCTTTTGGGGAATCTTTTGGGGAACGGGGAGCAAGCGCCCGAGCGCCTCACTCCTCCGCCAGCTTCCGCTCGATATAGGCGTCCACCGTCTCGGCAAACGAGCGTTGCACGCCAACCGAACTGACATGCAGCTCCAGCGCATCCTGCTGGAGCACGCGCAGGCCCCGCCTGCCGGCGCTGACCGGCGCCATCGCCAGGTAGTCGTCGATGGCGCTCATCGCCAGCGGAATGCCTTTCGGGTCTCCGCGCGCAATCAGCAAACGCAAGAAGCTCAGGCAATCGGCCAAACCCGGCATGGGCTGGTATCTCAGCCCTGCTGCGACTTGGACTGCGACTTGGGCTTCGGCTTCCTGACGGGCTGGGTATGGGTCCCGAACAGCGCCAGCAGCAACGCAACTTCTTCCTTAGAACCAACCTGGATCATGGCTATCTCCTTTTCGCTCCGTTGGTCGGTTCCAACAGCGAGGGAGTTCAGAACGATCTGGTTTCAGGAGTGTTTCAAGACTGTTTCGTCGCAATGGCCGGCCGTATCGATCGCTCAGCCATTCGGCTGCCAGCCGATGATCGCGCCGACGAGGCAGAGCAGCGAGCCGAAGGCCGTGCCGACGAGTTGCATCCAGTACCGGATCGGCATGGTGTCCCGGTAAAACATTTGCCGCGACCACCTCGACCAATCCAGCCAGTCATCGTTAACGAACAGGATCTTTCTCTCGACATAGCCATACCAGGCCTTGCGGGCCCAATAGATGCTGATCCCGATCGCAAGCAGGCGGTAGAGCAGGTCAAGAGCGGGGTTCATGCAGGCATCCGTTCACCGACACGAGCTGCGACCGAGGCAATAGCTCTGCCTGTCTTGGTGTCGCCGGAGAGGATGCAGGTTCAATCGCGATCGCGATCAAGATGCGGACGTTTTCTCGGATGGCTCAAACTTTAATCGAATGCATGGGAGCGGATTCGGCGGAACGAAATCTCTCCGCTCCATGCTGGCACATGTTCGTTCTCACGCGAGGGAGCCAATGTACTACGTCGCCGCCACATTACTCGGCCTGTCAGGACTGTTCTATTCGGCCGGCCGCCATGAGCTCGGCTCGTTCGGCGCCGATGTGTGCAGCTACGGCGGCGCCTTCTGTGACAGCCCAATGATCGTCTTCACCGGCGCGGCGCTTGCCGCCGCCTGGGGCATGTTCGTCAGCATCAAATAGACGAAAGCCCGGCGTCCACGGGGAGGCCGGGCTTGTTTGGTCGCGCGCGCTTACTGGCGCGCCGAGCCGGGTGCGCCCGGATTATTCCCGCCATACTTCGACGAGCCGGTGCCGCTGACGCTGGTCGGCCCGCCCGCAGTCCCGTTTGGGTCAATGCGCGCCGCAGTACGGCCGGGGGCGTGCATCATGTTCATCGAATTGAACCAGCCGTGATGGCGGACGTGGCGGGTCGCGTGGGCCGAGGTATAGCCGGCAGGGATCGCCAGTAAAACGACCAAACTCAGTGCTGCTGCTTTCATCGATGTTGTCCTCCTCCGAGGAGAACTGCGAGTTGTGTTGCCCGTTCCTGCCGACGACGCCGGCGCGTCGAAATCATGCAGGCCACAAGCCGTCGAACGACCAGCATTCACACCGACAGCTCTTTGCGAACGGCCGCGGCCGAATTGCCGACCTTGTCGACGGCCTGTTGCAGCTCCTCCCTGGAGACGCCGAGCGCATGGGTCCAGTACTTGACCTCCCAGGCTTCGTGCATGTTGATCTTGCTGCGGTCCGGCTGTTCGCGCTTCGTCAGGCGGTCCATTGCGACGTCCTCCACACGACAGAAGAACGCCACCATGCCCCCGCTGTTCCGAACCGGCCGCACGGCGCGGGACCTGCGCGCGTGAAAGCACTAAATTCGGAAAATCAGCTATGGCCAGATGGTCGACTGGCGCACGATGGATTCGCGTGCGATGCCGAGCGAGCCCTCGACTTGAGAAATGTTAACTCGCGAGCCCCGCCCCGCCCTTGCCGCGCTTAACATTTGTTGTGTTCCCTCATTTCGCTAACGCATCGTCCACAATGTTCAGGAGCTGAGGCGGCGTCATTTAACCTTTGTTGTCAACAACAAGCCGGCGTCTGTGCTTTTTGGCCGTCGCGCGCTCAGTCGCGCGGGGGACCGAGTGAACGTGACAAGCGACATGATCTGGGCGCCGCTGTTTCAGCGCTTGAAGACGACGACCGGCGCCGACGACAAGGACCTGCAGGCTCTCGCGGCACTGCCGTTCGCGCTTCGCCACTACCGTGAGAACCAGACGGCGCTGCGTGACGGCGAACAGCCGAGCGAATGCTGCCTGATTGCGGACGGCTTCTGCGTCCGCTCCAAGACAATTGCGGATGGTCGGCGCCAGATCCTGTCGATCCACATTCCCGGCGACCTGCCTAATCTGCAGAACCTCCACTTTGCGACCGTTGATCACGACCTGATCGCGTTGTCCGATTGCACGCTGGCTTTCATCGCTCACAAGGCGCTGAACGACCTCATCCGCCAGCGCCCGGGCGTGGGTGACATGTTCTGGCGCGACACGCTGGTCGATGCCGCCGTGTCGCGGGAATGGATCGTCAATGTCGGCCAACGCTCAACCTACAACCGCCTGGCGCATCTGATCGTCGAGCTGCGTGAGCGGCTGCGCCTGATCGGCCGGGTGATCGACAACACCTTCGCAATCCCGCTGACACAGGAGCAGTTCGGCGAAGCCATGGGCGTGACCAGCGTCCACACCAATCGCATCCTGCGCGAGTTGCGTGTCGACGGCGTTCTCGAGCTTCAGCGCGGCACTGTAAGGATTCTCAACGAGCACAAGCTCCAGGAGCTCGCCCAGTTCGACGGCCGCTATTTGCATCTGTCGCCGCCAACCTAGACGGGCGGCGATCTCCCATGAGCGAACACCTCAAGCGTGTCTGCAAGCGGCAGGGTCACGCTCTTGTCTCGAAGCGAAGCTAAATCGCCGTCACGGGAAGGCCCCGCACGCGGCTCGCCTTGGAACTTTCCGGCTCTATTTGCGCTTAAGCCTTGAATTCGCAATTTCCGGAAGGTGCGTCCTGTCGAACCGATCCAAACATCAAGCCAGTCCTGACAAGGTCGCTGCGCCGGCCAAGCCGACACCGACGCTGCTGCAACGGCTCGGGCCGGGCCTGATCACGGGGGCGGCCGATGACGATCCGTCGGGCATCGCCACCTATTCCCAGGCCGGAGCGCAGTTCGGCTATGGGCTGCTGTGGACGGTCTTCCTGACCACGCCGTTCATGATCGCGATTCAGCTCGTGAGCGCGCAGATCGGCCGGGTCACCGGCAAGGGTTTGGCTGCCAATGTGATGGAGCTCGCACCGCGCTGGCTGGTGCTGGGGCTCATAACGCTCCTGGTTGTCGCGAACACCTTCAACATCGCCGCTGACATTGCCGCGATGGCGGAGGCACTTTCACTCGTCATCGGCGGGCTCAACCACGAGCACGCACTGATCTTCGCGGCCGGCTCGACCCTGCTCCAGGTTTTCCTGCCTTACCGCCGCTACGCGCCGGTATTGAAATTCCTGACATTGACGCTGTTCGCCTATGTCGCAACCGCCTTCACCGTGAAGATTCCATGGAGCACTGCGCTACTCGCCGCGGTGTGGCCGAAGGCGAATGTCGGCGCCGACTACTTCATGATGGTGGTCGCGGTCCTCGGCACCACGATCAGCCCCTATCTCTTCTTCTGGCAGGCCTCCCAGGAGGTCGAGGAAATGAACCTTGGCAAGCGCGACCGACCGCTGCGCGAGGAAACACGCCGCGGCGGCGATCCCGAGCTTACGCGCATCAAGGTCGACACGACTCTCGGCATGTTGCTGTCGAATGGCATCGCGTTCTTCATCATCCTGACCACGGCCGCGGTGCTGAACGCCAACGGCGTCACCAACATCGGTTCGGCGACAGAAGCGGCCGAGGCGCTGCGGCCGCTCGCCGGCGACTTCACCTTCGCACTGTTCGCCCTCGGCATCATCGGCACCGGCCTTCTGGCAATCCCGGTGCTGGCGGGCTCAGCGGCTTACGGCGTGGCGGAGATCTTCGGCTGGCGCGCGACGCTGGAGGCACGGCCCGAGAAGGCGGTGGGCTTCTACACCATCATCGCCGCCGCAACCATCATCGGCTTCGGGCTTGGCTTCACGGGGATCGGCGCGATCCACATGCTGGTGTGGAGCGCCGTACTCAACGGCATCGTCGCCGTCCCCATCATGGCGATGATGATGATGATCGTCTCGAACAAGACGATCATGGGGCGCTTCAGGGCCCGATCGCAGCTCGTCGCGCTGGGATGGCTCGGCACCGCGCTGATGGCGCTCGCCGTCCTCGCCTTGCTCGGCTCGTCCGTGATCGGCTAGAGCGTTTTCGAGCGAAGTGGATACCGGTTCGCGTCAAGAAAACGCGTCAAAACAAGAATCTAGAGCCCCGTTCCGATTCCATCGGAACGGAAAAGGCTCTAGAGCGGTGTCAGCGCGGCCGAGATCTGAGACGCAATGACGAAGGCCGCGAACACGGCCGGCACGCTGATGAACCGCAAGAACTGATCTACTGAAAGCATTGTTGTCTCCCCAAAGACAAAGCGCCCTCGCCTGTCGCGCTACTCCACCCCTTGCGCGACGTGCTGATCGGCTGTCAGAAACCGATCGGAAATGGCGGCCCCACTCATCGTGAGGAGCGCCAGAAGCGAAATCATGGCCAGAACTACATGCCGACTTGATCGGTTCCGATTGTGGCCAAAAAAGCCTGGGCTTGGCCCAATTTCGGGACGATCCCGTAAAAGATCATGGCTATCCCCATCGGATTCTACGGGCTTTTCCCCCAATGAGGCCGAAAGGCGCTGCCGGCCGTGCCTCGGCGGGCTTCACGCCGATCCGTCACTAGCCTAACAATCGTGGCTGGGCCCGGGCTTTCGACCGGGCATAAGAACAACAACGCCCGGCACGGCGACAGGGAGCGACATGGCAAACTCATCAAAAGCAAAAAATCTCGATCTCCTCGCCTGCGACGCCGGCTGGAGAAACTACCATTTCGTCAAGGTCACGACCGACGACGGCATCATTGGCTGGAGTGAGTTTGACGAAGGTTTTGGTTCGCCCGGTGTCGGCGCCGCGATCCAGCGGCTATCCGCCCGTGTGATCGGCCAGAACGTCTTCCAGCACGAGCGCATTCATGCCGAACTGTTCGCCGCCACGCGCCCCGCCGCCGGCGGCGTGGTGGCCCAGGCGCTGGGCGCGATCGAGAATGCGTTGCTGGATGCCAAAGCAAAGTGTCTCGGCGTCCCCTGCTACGAGCTGCTCGGCGGCAAGATCCGCGACCGCATCAGGGTTTACTGGTCGCATTGTGCGACATGGCGGATCAATCATCCCTCCTGGTACAAGCCGCCGATCGAGAGCCTCGACGGCGTCAAGGCGATGGGCCGGGAGGTGCGCGAGAAGAAATTCACGGCGCTCAAGACCAATATCTTCTCTTACGATGACGGCAAGCCGACCGGCTGGCGACCCGGCTTCGGCTCCCCCTTTGCGCCCGAGATCAATGTCGACCGCAAGATCCTGCGCGACCTGCGCATGCATCTGGAAGCAATGCGCGACGGCGCCGGCCCCGACGTCGACATCCTGCTCGACTGCAACTTCAACGCCAAGACCGAAGGCTATCTGAAGATCCTGCGCGAGATCGCCGATCTCGACATGTTCTGGATCGAGATCGACAGCTTCAACCCGCAAGCGCTGGGCTACATCCGCCGGCAGAGCCCGCATCCAATCTCGTCCTGCGAGACGCTATTGGGCATGCGTGAATTTCTGCCCTATTTCCAAGAACAGGCGATGGACGTCGCGATCATCGACACGCCCTGGAATGGCGTGTGGCAGTCGATGAAGATCGCCTCGGCCGCGGAAGCGTTCGAGGTCAACGTCGCGCCGCATAATTTCTACGGCCATCTCTGCTCGATGATGAATGCGCATTTCTGTGCGGCGGTGCCAAACCTGCGGATCATGGAGATAGACATCGACCGCCTCGCCTGGGACAGCGAGCTGTTCACGCATGAGCCGCAGATCGAGAACGGCCATCTGATCGTTTCGGATCGTCCGGGTTGGGGCACCGAGCCGAACGAGGAGGCCCTTCGCGCTCATCCGCCGAAGACGACCGGAGGACTTCTCAACTACGGCCGCAAGGGCTGAAGCTTAGGGCTGCACCGGATTGATGGTCGGGGACGTCTTCGGCCCCGGCCGTTCCGGCTCGACCGGCGATTTTGGCTCGGTCGGAAGCACCTTGGCGCCCACCGCATGGGCAGCCTCGCCCGTCGTCGCATACATTGCGACATGAGCCGGTTGGGTCTTGGCGCGGCTCCATGGCCCGTGGTCGACGATCAGCATCGCGGCAATCGTCACGGCGGCCACGATCATCGCGATGACGCCGGGATGGCGCAGCGCGATAGAGATGGAGTTTGCGAAGCGATCTGTTGCCATCGAAGAATCCGCACCTTTGTCCTTCTCGCTAGGTCAACGCCGTGCTGGCCCAACGAGTTCCAGTCCGATCGAAGCAAGTTCCGAGCCAACACCGGAAACTCGACCATTTCATGTCCTTCACTTGACATCAGGTCGTGCGTCACCAACGAACTTATCCCGGTTCGGCATTCTGATCGCCGCGAGCGATCGGGCATCCAGCGTCGCATCCGCTCCGACCAACCCGTTCAGGTTCAAGATATAAGCAGACACAGCGTAGACATCGTCGTCGCTCAGCGACTGCGGCGCATTCTGCGGCATCGCCCGTCGGATGTAGTCGAATAACGTCGGCGCATAAGGCCAGTAGCTTCCGACCGTGCGGATCGGCTTGGCGGTCGCTATCGTACCCTGTCCACCGACGAGGCGATCGCCGATGCCACCCTCGCCATTCTCGCCGTGACATGACGCACATTGCTGCGCGAACACTTCGCGTCCATGACTGACCGATCCACTTCCCTTCGGCAGATTGCTGCCATCGCGTCCGACATCGATATTCCAGCCCGCGATCTCGGCCGCCGTGGCTGGCCGGCCGATGCTGTACGCACTTTGCGCCTGGGCCTCACTTGCTCCGATGCCGAACAGAATAGTCAGGGCAACGCAGCAGATCTCATGCCAGCGCATTGATGACCTCCCCGTCGGCAGCAATGCGCCAGGGCCAGATTGCATTGTTGTGGTAGAAATAATTCTCGCCACGTACGGCGAGCAGTTCGGCGAGCGTCGGCTGAACATAGCCGGTCTCGTCAATCGCGCGGCTCTGAATCACAGCGGGCTTGCCGTCCCATTGCCAGGGCAAGCGGAAGCGCGTGAGGGCACGTGTCAGCACCGGATCCTGCAATCGCGCGTCGTTCCAGCTCTTGCCGTCATCGACGGACACCTCGACGCGCTTGATCTTGCCATGGCCGCTCCAGGCGATCCCGGTGATTTCGTGAAAACCGGGGCCGCTCAGACGCTGGCCACCCGAGGGGCGCGTGATGATCGACTTGGCTTCCATGTAGAAGGAGAATTCGCGCGCCGTGCCATCAGCCAGGAGATCGGTGTATTTCGAGGTCTCCTCACGCGAGTAGGCAGGCTCCGCCGTCACGTGCAGGCGCCTCAGCCACTTCACGTTCATATTGCCTTCGAAACCTGGCAACAGCAGCCGCAACGGATAACCCTGCTGCGGGCGAAGCCGCTCGCCGTTCTGGCTGTAGACGAGCATGGCATCCTCGAGGCATTTCTCGATCGGGATGCTCCGGGTCAGTGCTGCCGCGTCGGCGCCTTCGGCGATCACCCATTTGGCCTCCGGCTTCAACCCCGCCTCCTGAAGCACCAGTTTCAGGCTGACGCCGGTCCACTCGGCGCAGCTCAGAAGACCAACGAGGTCCGAGGCTGTCTTGCCATAGGGCTTGGTGTAACCGGGATTGCCGGAGCATTCGAGAAAGTGGATGCGCGATTCCGACGGAAAGCGCCTGAGATCCTCAACGGTGAAGATCAGCGGCCGCTCGACGAGGCCGTGAAGCATCAATCGGTGCTGCGCCGGGTCGATGGTCGGAACCCCGCCGTGATGCCGCTCATAGAACAGACCGTTCGGCGTGATGATGCCGTCGAGTTCCTGCAACGGCGTGCGGCCGGACGCGGAGATGTATTGCTTGAGATTCTTCGAAATGTTCTTGACGACGCCCTTTTCGTATGGCGACGGCGCACCATAGGGCTGGCTTCCCATGGGATCGCCGGGTGCCTTCATCCAATCGGGGACGTTGGGCGGAAGGTTTTCCGTCTCCGCGGCGGCGGATGCACCGGCTCCGAGGACGACACTCCCTGCCACTGCGCCGCCGGCTTGCAGGAAGCGGCGGCGCGTGGTCCTGTCGGATTTGTCGCTGGCATCGATCGTGTTGCTCATTGCAGACCCTCGGCTGAAGCTCGGCCCGCATCAAAGCTTCCGCGAAGCGCATTTGCAATTCGCGCTCATTTCAAAAACAAGCGATCTCGCTCAGGACCGATCCAAAGCCACCGGCCGCAACAGCAGTTCCATTCCCTTGCAGCGCACAAACAGCCAGCGCGTCACTCACCTGGCGCAATCGCGTTGCTGGGCGTCGGCCGATCGGTAATCTGCTGGCCGAACAGGCTGCCGATTAATTCAACCGCAGTGCGTGCAGTGCGGCCGCGTTCATCCAGGAACGGATTGAGCTCGACGATATCGACCGACCGCACCACGCCGGAATCGTGCAGCAGCTCCATGATCAGATGCGCCTCGCGATAGGTCGCGCCTCCCGGCACCGTGGTCCCCACGCCCGGCGCGACACAGGGATCGAGAAAATCGACATCGAAGCTGACATGGAGCACGCCGCTGCTCGCCTTGACCCGCTCGATGACGCGCCGGATCAGCACGGCGACGCCGAACTCGTCGATCTGGCGCATGTCGACCACCCTGATCCGGCGTGCGCGCATCAGATCTCTTTCGAGCTTGTCGATCGAGCGTGCGCCGAACAGGTCGAGTCTATCCGGGTCAATCGAGGCGCGCGGATCATCGCCCAGCAGACCATCCAGGCCCGCCTCGCCGCACAGGAACGCGGCTGACATGCCGTGCATATTGGCGGTGATGGTCGTCTCCGGCGTATTGTAGTCGGCGTGCGCATCGAGCCAGAGCACGAACAGCTCGCGTCCGCGCGCCTGCCAATGCCGCGCCATCGCATTGACCGAGCCCATCGACAGGGTGTGGTCGCCACCGAGGAAGATCGGCAGAGCACCGGTTTGCGCAATCTCATAGCCGCGACGACTGAGGACGCGCGTCCAGCGCTGGATTTCGCGGTAGTGATTGGCCTTTTCCGGGGGCCTGTCGGAGAGGTCCCTGACCTCGGCCACGGAGAGGTCGCCGTAATCGACGACTTCGAAGTCCAGGCTTTCGAGCAATGTTGCAAGGCCGGCGGTGCGCAGCGCCGCGGGACCCATCAAGGTGCCACGCTGCGAGGCGCCCATGTCGATTGGCGCGCCCAGCAACGCGATGCGCCGGGCTCGATCCATGGTGGTTCGATCGGTCACGGCAATCTCCTGAGGTCAGCAAGGCTGCACCAGCGTAACAGAGATTCGCACCCGTCGTTTCACGGGGAGCCGGAACAAATTCCCGCGGGCGGCATTTTCACTACAAGGTCGGCACCCGCCGTTCAAAACGGCGCCTGTCGCGGATAGCCAAAGGTCTACGGGCCCGCTGTTCAAAACGAGCGCACGCGCGGATAGCCAAAGGTGCCGGCCTCTGTTCTTCGTCGAGTCTGGAAGCCGCGAGCTTGAGCATGGACATACCGCAGCCTAATTCCGAGCCCGGCATTACCGAGCGCGCGATCGATGCAGCGACCGATGTGTCCCACACGATCGGCGAGGTCGCGGGAGGGTTGCGTGCGGCGGTCGATCGGCTCACCTACGCCATAGATGAAGCGCGAAAGCCCGGACGGCCGCTCTCCACGGTGGCGGCGATCACACGCGAAGCCCCCCTCGCCAGCCTGTTCGTGGCTTTCCTGTTTGGCGTAGCGGTTGCGCGCCGGCGCTAGGACGTTCGAACGATTAGCGTGAAGCCTTGATTCTTATTGAAGCGAGTTGGCCGCGGGACAAGACGCGGGCAGCCAGCTTGTTGTCTCACATCGCCCGAGGCCAATGCCGTCTGATCCAGAAAGGCCGCGCCATCCGGAGCACGGCCCATGATCTGGAGCGAGGAGCTCACCAGTGGTGGCGATGCCAGCGGTGCCGCACCACGGGATAGGATCCGCGGTAATAGGCATAGGCGGGGCGCACGACGCGGCGATAGCGATAGCCGTATGTGACCGGCCGCGTGTAGTAGGTGGTCGTGGCGTATCCGCTGCCCCAACGGTACGGCGCATCATATCCATAGTCGTAGTCGTATGCGTAGGGGCCGCCATAGTAGCCAGCACCGTAGTAGCCTGGACCGTATCCGTAATAGCCGTAGCCCGGCCCCCAGCCATAGGCCGAGGAGGCTAGCCCGCCGATCACGGCGCCCGCAACAAGGCCGCCGGCGATACCCGGTCCCCAGTCTCGCCACTGAGCTTCGGCGGGAGACGTTGCCGCTACCGAGCTCAGACCGAGTGCGCCGACCATCAGTGTCGACATTGCGATCCTATTCATCGAAATTTCCTTTCACATCCACATTGCTTGCGCCCCGTGGATAACGGGAAAAATAGGCAATGGTTGCTGCTGACCGCGTGTGTCTCCTCTCTTCGTCTAAAGAGCGGGAAAAACTGGAAACCTTCCGAAGTGCCTTGAGTTGGCAGCGACTGGGTCCGCCTTGGAGAGACAGCATGGTCGACGAAGTCGTCTTGAAGAACGCAACGGAGACCGCATGGACGGTGTACCGGGCCCAGCGTCCCGATATCGACGCTCACGACAGCCGGCGCTGTCTGCTGGAGCGTCACCTGCACAGAAGAGGAGAAGAGCGCGAAAGCGATACCGAAGAACTCGCCAGCTTCGGGATAGCCTACCTGCACCGACTCTCTGAAGACGAATGTTGACGAGCATGAAAATGCTCGTCGCGCGCGTGGCCCGCGGAAGCACAAGGCCGAGTTGGACGTTGCTTGCCATTTCATTCGTTATCTCGGCGATCATCGTAATCGGCTTGCGCATCGCATTTGGGGCCTAGTCGGATGCGGATCGCCCAGCTTGCACCGTTGGCCGAGAGCGTTCCTCCCAAGCTTTACGGCGGCACGGAACGGGTGATCGCTTGGTTGGTGGACGAGCTGGTCGCGCTTGGTCATGACGTCACCCTGTTCGCAAGCGGCGATTCAAATACGAAGGGAAGGCTTCACGCGGTCTGGCCGCGGGCTCTCCGCCTGGGGCGGAGGGGCGTCGATCCGAGCGCCGCCCGCGCGCTGCTGATTGAGGCCATCGCCGAGCGTGCCCGCGACTTCGACGTGATCCACTCCCATGTGGACTGGCTGCCCCTGCCCGTGCTGAGCCGGACCGGGGTGCCGTTTCTGACGACGATGCACGGCCGGCTCGACCTTCCGGGTCTATCCGATGTAGTCGCGAGGTTTTCCAAAGCCCCATTCGTTGCCATCTCGGACAACCAGCGCCGTCCGCTTCCGGACGCGAACTGGCTCGCGACGATTCCGCACGGGCTGCCCCGGGATCTGTTTCAGCCATGCTACGAGAGTGGTTCGTACCTGGCTTTTCTCGGACGGCTCACCGCAGAGAAAGGGCCGGAAGACGCCATCCGTATCGCGCGCGCCGCCCGCATGCCGCTGCGCATCGCCGCCAAGATACCCCGCGCGGAGACGGCCTATTTCAAGAAAAGACTCGAACCGGAGATCGACGGCAAGAAGATCCAGCTTGTTGGCGAGGTCGACGAAATTCGCAAGCAGCCGTTTCTCGCCGGTGCAGCCGCCTTGCTGTTTCCGATCGATTGGCCGGAACCCTTCGGGCTGGTCATGATCGAAGCGATGGCGTGCGGAACGCCCGTCATCGCCTACCGTTCGGGATCGGTGCCGGAAGTCGTGGAGGACGGCGTCACGGGCTTTATCGTGGACGGCGAGGAACAGGCGATCGCCGCAGTCAACGAAGTTGGTCGACTCGATCGAAGGAGGGTGCGCGCCCGTTTCGAGGAGCGGTTCGCCGCGAGCCGAATGGCGCGCGAGTATGAAGGTCGATATCGCCAACTGATGCGCGCGTGTGCGCCACTGCCGATGGCCGGCGGGGATTGAAGTTCCGCTCCGGCGGCGGCTTCAGTCCTTTCGCTACAGCAGCAATCCGCGGTCTCCCTCAACAAACACAACTCCCGCTATTGCCGAATCTTCCCGAATCGGAACCGCGCAGCACGGCGAGGGTTGATCGACATCCGCATTTAGGAGGTTTCAAATGAACAAGCGTCTATTCCTGGCTACAACCGCCGCTGTCGCGATCGCGACTTCGGCGCTCGCGCAATCTTCTCCGAGCACATCGAACTCCAACCCGTCGGCTGCGCAGCGTCAGCAGGACTCCACATCGACGACGACGCCGTCGCCTGCGACGTCCGCCCCGTCATCCAACTCGTCTCCGGGATCTGCGCAGACCAATCCTTCGACGAATTCGGCTCAGACGCAGTCTCCGCCGTCGACTGGTCAGACCGCTGCTGGCCAGACGTCAAACCCAAATTCGGGCACCAACACCACGCAGGCCCCGACTTCGGGCACTTCGACCAACCAGGCACAAACCAGTCAGCCCTCCAATCAGAGCACGACGCCTTCGAACCAGGCACAGACCAATCCTCCCCCTCCCTCGAATACCCAGAGCGCAAATCCGCCGGCATCGGGCACCAACCAGGCACAGTCGCCGACGGGCAGCAACGCGACCAATACGGCCCAGCAGCCGAACAATCAGCAGAACACGGCCGACCGTTCGTCGAATACCAATGTGAATGCGTCGGCGAACATCGACGATCAGCAGCGGACACGCATCAGCTCGTCGATTTCGCACCTGAACGTGCAGCCGCTGACCAAGGTGAACTTCTCGCTATCGGTCGGTACGGTCGTGCCGCGCGATGTCCGTCTGCAGCCGCTGCCGGCCGACGTCGTCCAGATCATGCCGCAGTATCGTGGCTACAACTTCGTCCTGGTGAAGGACGAGATCGTGATCATAGAGCCGTCCAGCTACAAGATCGTGGCGGTCCTGCCCTACTCCGGCCGCTCGACAGCATCGGCGCCCGCACCCATCGAGAAGCGCAAGACAACATTCAGCGATCACGACCGTGAGGTGATCCGCAAGCACGCGAAAGCGCGACCGGTTGAGCGCGAGCGCCGGACGACCGGCAGCACGGTCCGCACCGAGATCCGGACCGGCGAGCGCGTGCCGGAGGGCATGGAGATCGAGGCATTTCCGGAAGAGGTGTATCGGGATGCTCCGACCCTTCGCGAGTACCGGTACATCAACCGGGACAGCCGCACCTACATCGTCGAGCCGCAAGAACGCCGCGTGATCGAAGAGATCGATTGATCCGATAGGAGCTGCCTGATCGAACAAGAAGGGCCGCACATTGCGGCCCTTCACATGTGATGGGAATCTGTGCTGCCGGAGGTACGACAGTGAAGCTGCTGTCTCAACCTGAGGAGGTTCACGCAGCGCTGACGGCTTCAAGCTCAGCCGCCAGAAATTGTTTCTCGAACGTCTCGGCGGGCATCGGACGGCCGAAGAAATAACCCTGCCCTTCCTCGCATCCCATGCTGATCAGGAAATCCGCCGTGGCGCGATTCTCGATACCTTCGGCAACGACCGTCAGGCCAAGTTGCTTGCTGAGGCCGATGGTCGAGCCGACGATGGCGGCGTCGTCGGAATCGGCGAGCAGGTCGAGCACGAACGAGCGGTCGATCTTGAGCCCATCGAGCGGAAACTTCTTCAGATAGCTCAGGCTTGCATAACCCGTTCCGAAATCGTCGAACAGGATGCGGACGCCGAGCTGCTGGATCCGCTTGAACATGTCGAGCACCCGGACCTCGTCGTGCAGCAGGATGTCCTCGGTGACCTCGATCTCGAGGAGCGAGGGGGTCAATCCCGTCGATTTCAGCAGCTCCGCGACCGAATGCGCGAGATCGCCGGAGTGCAGTTGCGACGGCGACAGGTTGATCGCAACCCGCACCGCGTTGCCCGACAATTCCCAGGCACGCGCCTGTCGGACGGCGGTCTCCATCACCCAGCCCGCGATCCGCTCGGACAGCGCCGAGGTATTGACCACCGGCATGAACTCTCCGGGCGAGACGTAGCCGCGAACCGGATGCCGCCAGCGGATCAGCGCTTCGGCTCCGATTAGACCGCCATCGATCAGACGAACCTGAGGCTGGTAGAACAGCTCGAACTCGCCACGATCGGCGGCGAGTGCCAGTTCGCTCTCCAAGGTCAGCCGATTCTCCAGCTCCTGCCGGATCGCGCTCTTGAAAATCACATGACCGCCCCGCCGCGTCAGCTTGGCCTTGCTCAGCGCAAGGTGGCCGTTGCCCAGGAGATCATCGGCGCTTTGTCCACCATCCGGATAGACCGCAACACCTATGCTGATCCTGACCCGATGCTGGCGCGTACCCGTTGCGAGCGGCGTCTCGAACGAGCGCGCAATCCGCTCGGCAAACGCTGCAATCGGCTCGCCGATGCTTGCGCCATCCAGCGCAATCGCGAACTCGTCGCCGCTGAGCCGGGCGACGACCGCATTGCTATCGGCTTCGGTCCGTAGCCGTTCGGCCACCGCGCGCAGCACGAGGTCGCCGGCCGCGTGTCCCAGCATGTCGTTGATCTGCTGAAAGCCATCGAGCCCCAGCACGAGCAGCGCAGCTTCGGAAGAGCGCCGCTCGGCCGCAGCGATCAGACTGACAAGGCCCGCGTGCAGCGTGTTGCGGTTGGCAAGCCCCGTCAGTGCGTCATATTCGGCCAGATACCTGACGCGTTCTGCCTCGCGCTTGCGCACGGAAATGTCGCGCAGGATCGCGCCATATTGGAAGCCGTCCGTTCCCTGCCAACCCGAGAAGCTCGCCTCGACCGCGAAAATCTCGCCATTCTTGCGCCGGCCCTCGAACTCGACGACGACGGCACCGCCGGGCACCAGCAGCGCCTGGCGCGCGGCGTCGCGAATGGCGAAAGTCTTCGTGCCGGCGTCGGCCGGAACTGCGCAAAGTATTTCGAACGGGCGACCGATCATCTCGGTCGGCATGTAGCCGAAGATCGCGCTCGCGCCGGGATTCCAGACCGTGATCCGGTGATCTTCGTCGGTGCAGACCAAGCCATCGCCGAGCGACATCGCGATACGATGAAAACGACTTTCGGCGATGCGCCCCAGCAGGCTCCGGAAATCGATCTCATCCAGCGCGATCGCCGTCAGATAGGCGACGATCGCGATGTGGAACAGCGAGGTATCGATCACAAGCGGCCATCGTTGCTGCACGAGGACCGCGGTCAGTTCGATGCCGGCTCCGGCCGCGATCAGGATCGCGACGCGGACGCCCGGCGCGACACGGCGCCATGAATACATCATCAGTAGGCAGATCAGGCCGAGACCGGCGACCATGCCGGCATCGGACGTCCAGCGCAGCATGCGGTTCTGAAGCACCGATTCTGCCGCCAGGGCCTGGAGGACGGGTCCAGCGACGATGCGGCCATTCGGGACACTGAACCGGTCGCCCAGCTCGAGTGCCGTAGCACCGACAATGACCTTTTTGTCCCTCAGCTTGTTGAGTGCCGCGGCATTCCCCCGCAGCACGTCGATATAGGAAACAACTGGAATCGATCCCGGCCGAATGCTGAAGTCGATCAGGAAGGGCGGCCGCCGATTGGCGTCCTGCCCGGCCAGCACGACGGCCATCGAGGGCATCTGGACATCCCCGAGCTTCTCGCCGACCGGGTAGCGGCGAACGAGCCCATCGGGTTCGACCGCGACATTGACGAGGGCCGGCCACGACTGATTGCCGAAAGGCTTCAGCGGACGATTGATGTGAGCCGGACCACCATTGGGCGTCGGTTGCTTGAAGGACGGCAGAATGGTCGAGCCGCCGACCTCCCGGAGCGCGGTGACGAAGGCCTCGTCGGAGGCCGGATCCGACGGCGTGCTGAAATCGATGTCGAAGGCCACGTCCGGCGCACCGGCGCTCTCGAGCCTGCGCAGAAGGTCGGCGTGCAGGCGGCGCGGCCACGGCCACACGCCGATCTGAGCGATCGAGGGGGCGTCGATCGCCACCACGACGACGTTGCCGCTGGCGGAACGAGATTCCCAGGCGAAGCGGAGATCGGTGAGCGCATTGCGAAGCGCGCCGTGCCATCCCGTGGACAGCACGACCGCCAGCGCGATCACGACAAGGATGTGTGGCCGATAGCGTTTCACCCGATCCTCCCGCGCACCCGCTTCTGCAGGTGCGCCCCCTCGTCCCCTAGGAAATCGCCCTAGTGTCTGTGGCCATTGCCGTGGCCACCACCGTTGCCATTGCCGCCGCCGTTTCCGATACCGTTGCCGGTGGCACCGTTATTGCCGTTACCGCCATTCCCGTTGCCCATGGTCCCGTTGCCATTGTTGTCGTTATTGGCGCCGGAATTATCCTTGGTCGACCCAGCGGTGGTCGCAACATTTGTTGCACCCGATGAGGCGCTGGCTGCGGATCCACTGCTGCTCAGGGTGACTGCCGTGACCGACGAGCTGTTGGACGCAGTGGTCGTCGTGCTCGACTTATTATCGCTCCACACCGTATCGGTGCTGGCATTCGCATTGCGGACTTGCCCCGGTGCAGCAGCGCTGTGGGCCAGTCCGTGCGTGACCTTGTGGAAGTTCAGCTTGACCTCGCCCAGCGAGCTGGAGATGTGCACGACGCCGGCCTTCGGCGGGTGAGCTCCGGTGACCTGATGCGACGGCGTCGGCATACCTGCCGTCTTGGTGCCCTTGTCGATCGGACCAAGCGCATGGATCGCATGGCCGCCTCCCGCATCGCGCGGCGCCGACAGGCCCGACTTGGGCACGGGGACGCGTTCGATCGTCGAGGCGCGCGGCTTGCCTTGCTCGATCGGATTGAGCGTACCGGCGCCGCTCAGGCTAAGACCGGCCTTGCCGTGCTCGAAGGCGGCGGCCGCCTGTCCCGGCATCACCTGGGCGATCTGCCCCGTCCTGAAATCGGAGACTTCAACCTGGCCGCGGAGCACGCCAACCTTGGTGCTGCCTGCGCCCACCGTCACGCTGAAATGCGTCCCCTTGACCACGGCGGCGAGATAAGGCGTCTCGACCTCGAAATGCTTGACGTTGCGCTTCTCGACCTCGAGCAGGATCGAGCCCGCCTGCTGGATGATGGTGGTCGAAAGCCCCTCCTTCTTCTCGGCCGGCACGCCGACCACAGAGTTGGGAGAGATCAGGATCGTCTCCTCGCCGCGAACGAGCAGCACGCGCCCGTTACGTCCGGTGCGGATGGTATCGCCCGGCTTCAGCGTCTCTTCCTGGTTCAACGACACGGGCTGGGCGCCGTTGGTGGCGAGCCAGACCTCGCCCGATGACTTGCTGACCGACCAGACGCCGTCATCCGCAGCGGATGCACCAGACGCCGTTCCCAGGATCAGCGCTGCCATCAAGGCGCACCGCATTCCAGTTCGAACAAGCATGATGGACCCCCAGCGTGAGTTACTGCGAGCCTGATGCGTATCCGAAATCACTCAAGATTGGCTTAGCAGGAGCCAGGGAGTTCCGCGGGTGCATTAACCTATCGTTGACCATAAAAAACTATGAAAAATCATGCGACTACCGACTCCTCACCATCGGCTGGAGACTTCTCCGTCTAATTACGGAGAACGGCCCGTGCGCGGCACGGCCGCACGGTATCTCGCTGCCGTGCTCGCGCTCATCGCGCCCGCACTCGCGGGAGCTCCGCAGGCGCTCGCACAACAGGCGAACCAGCCAGGGTTCGATCCTCGCCAGCCGGAGAAATATTTTGAAAACCAAACCGAGCAGGAATCCCTCGGTCGGCCTCCGGTGAAACTGCCCTCGGTCGGCCAACCCAATATTGGCGGGGATACCAGGCCGCAGTTCGTGCTGCGCGGCATCAGCGTCAGCGGCGCCCACGCCGTTCCGCACGATCGCATCGCCTCAATCTACCAGCCCTATCTCGGCAAGAAGGTCTCACAGGCCGACCTCGCCACAATCGCCGGTGCAATCAGCGATCTCTACCGCACCCAGGGCTACCATCTGAGCCGGGCGATCGTGCCTCCGCAGGACGTTCCCGACGGGCGCGTCCGGATCCAGGTGATTGAAGGTTCCATCGTCGAGGCCGATCTGAAAGGCGATGGCGCCGAGCAGTTCGGCGTGAGGCCGATGCTTGGGCCGGTCCTGGCCGAGCAGCCGTCGCGGCTCGCAACCCTCGAACGCCAGCTCTTCCTCATCAACGGCACGGCCGGTGTTCGGATCACCGACACCGCGCTGGAGGAGATCGGCGGTGCGACCGGCCGCTTCCGCCTCACCGTCTACCTCAAAACGTGGCACGTCTTCACCTCGTTCGGCCTGGACAATCTCGGCTCATCGTCGGTCGGTCCATGGCAAACCTACGCGACGGGCGCTTTCAACTCCTACCTCACCCCCGGTGACACGCTGGCGGTCAACCTGTCGACCATTGCCAACGATCCGCGCGAGCTCGGCTTCGGGCGGCTCTCCTACGACACGCCGGTCGGAGTCGATGGCGTACGCCTTGGTGCGTCCGTTCTCTACAGCGCGGTGCGGCCGGGCGATGCACGTCGGCTTGACAGCGACATCACCACGACCGAAGCGTTTGAGCTGCGCGCCAGCATCGTCCCCCTGCAGTCGCAATCTTCTTCGCTCGTCCTGACTGCCGCGACGACCTTCAGCAACGTGTCGGAGCACGATCTTTACGGCCCCTGGTACAACGACCACATCAGGACTGCGAGCCTCACCGCCGACTATCGCCTCCAGGACGGTTTCGGCGGCACCAATTACGCGACCATGACCTATCGCCAGGGCCTCGATGTCTTCGGCGCATCGCATTTCGGCGACGATCTGTTGTCCCACGTGGGCGCAGCCTCGAATTTCTCGGTGCTGAACTTCTGGTTCACGCGGTACCAGACCCTCAACGATGCATGGTCGCTCAAGCTGTCCGCGGCGAGCCAGACCGCGTCGCGGCCGCTATTCATCTCGCAGCAGTTCTATCTCGGCGGCGCAGCCTTCGGCCGCGGCTATGGTGCAGCCGAGATCAGCGGCGACAATGGCCTTGCCGGCTCGCTCGAGCTGCGTTTCGACCAAAAGCTCAATTACCGCTACTGGAGCGGTTACCAGCTCTATGCCTTCGGCGACGCCGGCGCCGTCTGGAACGACGGCTACCGGCTGAGCGATGGCCTGGCGTTGACGTCAGCTGGCGTCGGCGTGCGGTTCTTCCTGCCGCAGGATCTGCAGGCGGATTTCGGCGTAGCTGTCCCCTTGAGCTACCGGGCACCGGACAATGAGCGTCGCAGTCCGCGCTTTCTCTTCACCCTCTCGAGCGCCTTCAGGCTCTGCCCCGAGCGCGGTAGAGGCGGCTGCCTCTAGCTGCGCGGCCTTCGCCTTGATGCGGCCCTTTTTGGGCCGCCCTCACAGACTTGCCTAAATTTAATCCCGTAACGTGCTCACGTTCGCTCGATCCGGGGGTTTTCAATAGCCATGTTCAGTCAAAAGTGATTGAGACGGAACCATGAAGAGGGTGTTTGCAATTCTGGCGTTTCTCTGCGTCCTCGCGGCGGGCCAGTACATCATCGTCAGCAAGTTCGCGATCCATCACGAGATGCTGTCCTTGTTCGACGCTTCGCGCCAGCGGCCGATTTCGGTCGAGATCGCCGTGCGGCGCGACTACGAGACGAAGGCCAATCTCGGCCTCTGGAAGCTTCCAGTCGCCATCATCAGCAATGGCAACACGGTCAAGGCCACCGAGTATTCGTTTCTCGCCAACGTGCTCGCGGCGCGCGGCTATCTCGTCGCCAGCATCCAGCAGGATCTGCCGAGCGATCCGCCTCTGATGACCCATGTCGGCCAGCAATATGTCGGCCGGCGCGAGGTCTATATGCGGTGCGAGGCGAACATCCTCTTCGTGCTGAACACGTTGAAGGGACGGCAGGAAAATGCCGACTACGACCACATCACGCTGGTTGGTCATTCCAACGGCGGCGACGTCTCCATGTATGTCGCCAAGCAGCATCCCGAGCTCGTGTCGAAGGTGATCACGCTCGACAATCTCAGAGTGCCGTTCGTGCTCAACGACCATATGAAGATCCTGTCGTTCCGCTCAAAGGATCCGCATTTCTTGACTGACCCCGGCGTGCTGCCCACGCCGGAAGAGGCCAAGGCGCGCGGCATCGACATCATTCATACCGGCGCACAGCACACCGAAATGAGCGACCGCGGTCCCGATGCCGTCAAGGAAAAGATCCAGGCGACCCTGGACCGCTTTCTGCGGGACAGCGCCAGCAGCGCGCTGGCGCCGGCCAATACGGCCACCCCGATGATCATGAACCCGGGCGACTACTAGCCTCGACAGCTTGCGGCAGATCAACGCAGCTCCATGCGGGCCGCGGTAGAAGGCCCATACAGCATGGGAGATGCTCATGTCGCATCATATTCAGGGGCTCGATCCGCAGAGTCTTGGCCTGCCTCCGGCGAGGGTGCCGGGATTCGCCAGGCATCTTTATCGTTCGGCCCGTAAGGTGCTGCGGTCAATCATTGCCCGCATCGACCTTTCGCAATTTCCGGGATCGTGCTGCGGCTGAGCATCCGACCCATAGTCGAATCCAGTCAGGGGATCAGATGCGCGAACATATAAGACGAACTTGGCTTCTGCTCGCGACAATCTCGGGCCTCAATGCGTCGCCTGTTTTTGCGGCTGATCCCACTCATGGCGCCGATCTCGCCCGGCGCTGGTGCGCCAGCTGTCATGTCGTGACGAGCGGCCAGACCCAAGCCAGCGCCGACGTGCCCTCCTTCGCATCGGTTGCACGCAAGCCTGATTTCAACGCCGACAGGCTTGCCTTCTTCCTGCTCGATCCACATCCGAAAATGCCGAACTTTCCGTTGAGCCGGATCGAAGCCGCCGATATCGCGGCCTACATCGGATCGCTGCGCCAATAGGCCGTGCCAAGCGCTCAAAATGCAAATCCCTGCCGGGTGAACCGACAGGGATCAGCAGAAAGGATGATGGACGGCGGATGACGCACATCCGGTGGCCCACCATGGACCTGCGTCGGAATTGAAATGCGCTTCGCGCTGCTCCGCAAGACCAATTTGTGAGCAGACCGCGGCGCGCCCAACCAGGACCAACCCAGTCAGGATTTGCCCTTGCCCGGCTGCATGAAGTTGCCGGTCATCTGGCGCATGTGATCGCCGGCATTGGTGAACTGGCTGCGCAGGAACTCGGACTGGATTCGCATCGCTTCCTGAAGATCGGTTGCGTGAACCAGCTTGCGGGCATGTTCGAATGCCGCTTTCATGTTCTGCTCGGTGAAGGCAAGCGCCTGCTTGGACACGTCGGCGCCCGCTCCCGGAACGGACGACATGGATTTGGTGGCGGCATCGAAAAACATGCCGAAGGCCTTCTCCGCCTGGTCGATCGTCTTCTCAGCCAGGTCGCGCAGTTCAGCCGGCACTTCGAGCTTCGGTTCGATCATGGTCGCACTCCTCCACTTTTTCCTGACTAATTATCACATTTCTCGCACCGCATTCCAGCGGCCAAGCTGTGGCAGCCGCCCCTATCTGGCGGTCGACGTCAGGCCTGAAAGATGGGCAAAGCGTAATGTCGGTGCGGCCGGCTTCAAGACAAGGGATGTTCGGGGACGGTTTCGTCAGTGACGAGGTCCTCGACCAGCTTGATGACCTCGAAGCGCTGGCGGGGAGCGAGCTGGAGAAAAGCGCGCAGCAGGCGGAGACTCTCGACTGTACTGTTCGCAGGTGCGCCGAGCTTGAGGTGCAGTTCGCCCGCGAAATTGAGGTTTTTCATCTCGCACCTATGACAAGATTCGGCCTTTCCGGGACAGACGTCGGAGGCCCGATCGAGGACGGGGTGCCGTCACCGAACGCGATGGCGACGACATCCCCAGGTCGGGCCCCAACGTCTAGCACGCCGGAGCTCCGCAATGAGCGGACTCGGCCCGACCCGGGAGGTTGCAATTATGGCAAGGAACAACCCATCGGGCAAGCCAAACCGTAAGCTTAGCGATGCTTCGTCGGCATCGTGCCACGGCAATTCCGGATAACAGGAATAGGCGCCGCCGTCACTCACCTGCGTCAAGAAGCAGCACCAGTGATCACACAGCCCCGAATGTTGTCAATTCGACCAACGTTTCGCGTTTGATATGATCGGAATCCGGCAACTACGGACTAGCGCCTCTTCAGCGTATACACGTAATCGTTGAGTCCGATCTCGGCGGTTGTATCGTCGACGAAATGAACGTCGATCTCGCAGCCGGTCTCCAGCGTCCTGATGCGGCTGCCGGTGAAGCCGAGCGAAGCTGCAAGCGCCTGCGGATCGGCCTTCTTGTCGGCACGCTGCATCTCGTCGAATGCACCCTGGAAGATCATGTCGGGACCGTAGTCTGTCACCTCGTATTGCGGTTTCGCGCAGGCAAACGGACGCGGACCGGAGATTTCCCGGGTCTTCAGCAGCACCGTCTTGCCCATCAACCGCGTGCGCTCGGCATCATCGGGCTTGCGGTGCGGATCTGCCCATGGTGCCACCACGGCCCCGGTCAATGTCCAACTTCCGATATAGAAAGGATCAGCCGCCGCCGCGGGGCCAACCACGCAGAGCGATGCGAACAGACAGGCCATGGCAGTCGATTTCATTCGATGAGTCCCCTCTATCTCTCGGTTTGGACTCACCGTTCCGCATCACGGTTCATCATTGCCAGATATTTCTCGTGCCATGAACCCTCGTTCAAGATGGCGCGACCAAGCGGCTGCGAAACAGCCACGCAGATCACGGGCGCCATGGCTGATGGACTGTTCGATTCGGGCGCGCGTCAGCACCAAAGGACCATGGCATGCTTTCTCGCTGCGATCTCATCAAGGGCGCCGCGGTTGCGCTTCTCACACTCTCGACACAGAGCGCATGGGCGCAGGAGACCAAAATGAACCTGTTCAAGATCGTCACCATCAAGGATGAGATCATCATCGGACTGTCGCCCGAAGAGCTCCAGGCACTCGGCGGCAATGACGCCAGCGTGGTCGCGCACGCCCTGGCGCAGAAGGGCGATCTCACCGTCTGGCAGTACAACGTGCACCGCGGACAGAACGGTGAAATGCAGCAGGCACCGACCGCCAAGATCGGCCTGCTGGCCAACGCCTCGCTCCGCGTTGAGCCCTACATCACGCCCTACCAGATCATGCCGCATCCGTAACACGCGACGGAGAGCTGCCGGCGGCCAACGCCACCGGCAGCTTCGTTCAGCGCCGCCGCGCCGATACGTCGGTCGCAAAGCCGTAGACCAGCGCCAGCCGGTCGAGGCATTCGCGAAATCGCCGGGCAAAATAATCATTCCAGCGCTGGGTGCGGACGGCACGCCGCTGCCCGATCTGGTCCATGGTCAAACCAAGCACCAGCACGTCATGCACCAGCGCCGCACCGTCGGTTCCGAGCTCGCGTTCGACTCGGTTCAGCCGCAGTACAGCCTGGCGCTGGCTCTCGGTCACCGGTTCACGGAAACCGGTGCCGTCGACATATTCGCGGGTCGGATCCGTGGCCTGAGGACCGCGCTCTGCCCTTTCCCAGTCGTTCTGGTAGGCGCGCCCGCCCCGATATTGCGCTTCGTCGATCTGGTGATGTGAGTGCAGCCGGCCGAGCGGGTCGTTGCGGATCGACCGCATTGCCATGATCTTCTCACCGGAATCAAGCGCGAGCGGGTTATCGACCTCTGCCTCCATGACCTCGGCATTGAACGGCAGGTCGCGCGAGCGCCGGTCGTGGAGTTCGGTCAACCTGTAGGACTTGTTGCGTCTGGCACGAACCACTCGGAAACTCCTTGCGAATTGACATGAAAATGGACGGTCGTGCGCTGATCAGGCGGCGGAGACGAGCCTCAGCACGGCGGCAGCAGCCGTACGGGCCGCGCCGGGGCCGCGAGTGAGGCGCGCGTGCGGCGTGCAGTAGCTTGAGCCTATTTGACGCGGGTGGCCGCAGAAGCTGATCAGTTCGCCCTCCTTGTCGCCGCCATAGGGGTAGCGGCAATCGCCTCGTTCGAGCTCGTCCAGCGTTATCAGGCGCGGCTGGACACCGACGCAGCGCAGCTTGACCGGATTGGCCGGTTTCAAGGCCGATGGCGGCGGCAGATTCAGGCCGGGTGGCGCGGCACGCGGCGGTGTCAGCGGAGTAGACTCGCCTGGTAAGGACGGCACGATCGACGGGCTTATCATTCGTTCGGGCGTGCCGATCCCGAGCCCAAGCCGCTTGGCGCGACCGATCACCGCGTTGCGCGTGTAAGCCGTTCCAAACCTTGCGTTAATCCGTCTTCCGATCTCCGCATATGACAGTCCTTTGAAGAAATAGTCGCAAAGCGCGTCGGAATGCTCCGACGACCAATGGCCCGGTTCCATGCTGCTGTCCTGTGATGCGCCCCGATCACACGATCCAAAGGCGGAACACACATTCCGTTATTCCGAAAGCAAAGTCAAGCCGGAATTCTGATATTCATAATTGCATTAATTCCGAATTTCGGATTACAAGGGGCAGAGCCATGGGCAATCGAGGGAATCACCATGTTGGACGTTGCGATGATCGAGCGGGGCCTGGAAAAGACGGGCAAGAGCAAGGGCGGGCTTGCCGCGGCGATGGGCGTCCGCCCGGGTGCGGTGTCGGAAATCCTCGGCGGCGAACGCCTGGTGAAAGCTTCGGAAATCATTCCGATCATGCAATACCTTGAGCTGAACCTCGCCCCGATCATGGGCCGCGTCGGCGCCGGCGCGGTGATCGAGCCAGATGTCGAGCAGGTCCCGCCGGAAGGGCTGGGCGACATCGCGCTGCCGTTCCCGATCATGGAAGAGACCGTGGCCTTCGAAATCGTCGGCGATTCGATGCTGCCCAAATATGAAAGCGGCGACGTGATCGTGGTCTACAAGGACCAGCGTCATCCATTGTCGAGCTTCTACGGCGAAGAGGCCGTGGTCCGGCTCAAGACCGGCGAGCGCTATCTGAAGACCATCGAACGGGGCAAATCTCCCTCCGTCGTCAACCTCGTCAGCTTCAATGCCAAGCCAATCGTCGGCGTCAAGCTCGACTGGGTCGGAGAAATCTGCCTCTCGATGCCCAAAGGCCAGCTCGAGCGGCTGCGCGCCAAGTCGGCCCGGCCGCGCAAGAAGAGCCGGTAAGCGATCGATTTCCGATTTGCGGAAATGGATCTTGACTAAATTTCGTTTTTCAGAAATACTCTGCCGCGCACCCGGACTTGGGGGCGCGGCAGGATCGTTCAATGCAGTATTTCGTCGTGATGATCGATTACGGGCGACGCGGTCGCGAGGCGGTCGTCGATCCTGAAATCACCAGGCGCGAGGTCATCTCCCGCGTCAGCTCCGGCGAATATCAGAACATCTCGTTCATTCACGAAATCGCGGAGAATTCGGTCGAGGACGTGACCGAAGCCATTTTGGCCGAGGCCGCCCTCCCCGAAATCCCGACTGAAGATGTCGATCTCCAGGCGCTTCACCACGATCACGCCGGCGACTTGCGCAAGCACGAGCGGACGTGACGCAGGCTTAAGCCGCCTGCGCCACGCGCGTGCCGGAAATCACACCGTGAGAACAGTCGATCCTGTGGTCTTGCGCGCGGCAAGATCGGCATGAGCCTTGGCAGCGTCCTTCAGTGAATAGGTCTGGTGCACTTCGATCTTGACCGCACCGGACTTGACGACGTCGAACAGCTCGTTCGCCATGGCGACCAGGTTCTCGCGCTTGGCAGCGTAGGTGAACAGCGTCGGACGGGTGACATAAAGCGAGCCCTTCTGCGCGAGCAGGCCGAGATTGAGCGGCTCGACCGCGCCGGACGATGCACCGAACAGCGCAGCGACGCCAAGCGGCGCGAGGCAGTCCAGCGACTTCAGGAATGTGTCCTTGCCGACGGAATCATAGACCACCGGCACCTTCTTGCCGCCGGTGATCTCGTCGACGCGCTTCACGAAATCCTCGCGCGTGTAGATGATGACGTGGTCGCAGCCATGCGCCTTGGCGAGCTTGGCCTTCTCGTCGCTGCTGACGGTGCCGATCACGGTTGCGCCGAGATGTTTTGCCCATTGGCCCAGGATCAGTCCGACGCCGCCAGCGGCGGCATGGAGCAGGATGGTGTCGCCCGCCTTCACGCGATAGGTCTGACGGATCAGATATTGCGTAGTGAGGCCCTTCAGCATCATCGCTGCGGCGGTCTTGTCGTCGACGCCGTCGGGCAGCTTCAACAGCCGGTCGGCCGGGATTAGCCGTGCCTCGGAATATGCGCCAAGCGGTGATGCACCATAGGCGACGCGATCGCCGGCTTTGAGATCGGTAACTCCAGGCCCGACTTCCTCGACGACGCCGGCGCCTTCGCTGCCGAGCCCGCTTGGCAGTTGCACTGGATACACGCCGGAGCGGTTGTAGATGTCGACGAAATTGAGGCCCACGGCCGTATGCCGAATGCGCGCCTCGCCCGGTCCCGGCTTGCCGACACTGACCTCCTCCCAAACCAGGACTTCCGGACCACCGGTCTTGTGAAAACGAATGGCATGGGTCATGGGCGTTGCTCCCTTATTGTTGCGTTGGTGGTCCTAGAAAAAAGCGGGTCGGCTGGAGAAATAGGCATTTGGTCCGCTCGTTACAGTATGGAAGCCGTAACAAGAATGTCACAGCGGACGACAAACCCTCATCGTTCCGCCTCTGTTCGAAAGAGTTGATGACGGTCTCGGAGCGACCGGCAGTAGCCTCTGCGCGGGGTTTGGTAGTCGCCTGCGAAGGAGAGCCGAGATGCCAGCTTATGTACAGCATCATCAGGACATCGAAATCGCGCCTGTGATTTGCCCGACATGCATGGGGTTCCTGCCGATGTATGTGCGCGAGATCGAGCCGCATTGGAGCCTTGCCAAGATCGACTTCGTCTACGAATGCGCCGATTGCGGCGCCGAGGTCAGGCAGACCATCCGCAAGCCGGAGCTGCTGCGGCACTGATTGCACGATCAGCTGCCCTTAAGTATTTGCGCTGAACGGAAAAAGCTGATGTCAGCGCGGGTCAGGCCGTCCCAAACGAGGCTTGTTCTTTGCCGGGAACGCAGGCAGAACAAGCCTCAAGCAAGACCTTTGGGAGCGCCGTTTCGTGGCAGATCAGAAGGCCTCGACTTCGATCGAGGCAGTGGAGAGCGGCCTCGCCGCGCAAGGCTACATCGCGAGCCGGCAGATCGCGACCGCCGTCTATTTGTCGCAACAGATCGAGAAGCCGATCCTGGTCGAGGGCCCCGCGGGCGTCGGCAAGACTGAGCTCGCCAAGGCGATCGCCGCCTGGCGCGGCAAGAAGATGATCCGCTTGCAGTGCTACGAAGGCCTCGACGAGGCCAAGGCGCTCTACGAGTGGAAATACGCCAAGCAGCTGCTCTACACCCAGATTCTCAAGGACAAGCTCGGCGAGGTCCTCGGCGGCGCGCAAACGCTGCACTCAGCCCTCGATCAGCTTCACGATTTCGGTGACGTGTTCTTCTCCAAGGAATTCGTCGAGCCGCGGCCGCTGCTTCAGGCGCTGGAGCAGCCGGGCGGCTGCGTGCTGCTGATCGACGAGATCGACAAGTCGGACGCCGAATTCGAATCGCTGCTGCTGGAGATCCTCTCCGACTTCCAGGTCACGATTCCCGAGCTCGGCACCGTCTCGGCGATCACGCCGCCGACCGTCATTCTCACCTCCAACAGCGAGCGCGATCTCGGTGACGCCTTGAAGCGGCGCTGCTTGCATCTGCATATCGGCTTCCCCGAGCAGCGACTGGAAGAGCGTATCGTCGAGAGCCGCGTGCCTGGCATCTCGCAGACGCTGCGCCGGCAGATGGTCGGCTTCATCCACGAAATCCGTTCCCTGGATCTGAAGAAGCTGCCCTCGGTCAGCGAGACTATCGACTGGGCCCGCGTGCTGGTGCTGCTGCAAGCGAGCGAACTCGACACCGAGATCGTCAAGGACACGCTCAACGTGCTCCTGAAATACGAGGCCGACATCGAGGCCGCATCGCCGCAAGTGACGACCTTCATTGCCAAGGCGGCACGGTCCAACGTCTTCGGTTGACACCGATGCGCGAGAACCTCCATCGCTTCTTTCGGGCCGCGCGGGGCGCCGGCGTTCACGTCTCGCCCGCCGAAAGCATCGATGCGATGCGCGCGGTCGCACAAGTCGGCATAACCGACCGCGCCATCCTGCGCGACGCGCTGCTCCTGACGCTCGCCAAGTCGCAGGATGAGAAGCTCGCACTCGGCGACTGCTTTGATCTGTTCTTCAGCCAGCCCGAACCACCGCAGGCTCAACCTGAGGCCGACAATAACGAAGACGCCTCGCAGGACGCGGACCAGTCCCCCTCCTCTGGCTCGGCCAGCGAAGCGGGGGGAGGCCAGCCGACGGAAGGACTTGGCCCGCTGGCGCAGATGCTGCTATCCCAGGATCGCAACGCAATCCAAGCGGCCATCGCCAGCGCCTCCGGTGCAGCCTCACTCTCCGACATCCGCTATTCCACCCAGCGCGGCATCTTCTCCAGCCGCATCCTCGACGCCATGGGCCTCCAGCGCCTGCGCGACGATCTCGATGAGTTGACCGCGACGAATCCAACGCTGGCCGAGCGCCTGCGTTCTGCACTCGACGCTCTGCGTGAAGCGGTGCGTGATACCGTCTCGCAGGGACTTGCGCTCTACGCCCGTGAAGAGGCCGAAAACCTCCGCAATGAGATCTTGCGTAACGCGCCTCTTGCCCGCGTCGAGCGGCGCCAGGTCGCCGAGATGCGCGCCCTCATTCGCCAGATCGCGCGCCGCCTTCGCGAGCGCTATTCAAAACCGCGCAAGCGCCAGCGCCGCGGCCATCTCGACGTCCGCCGCACGCTTCGCCGCAACGCTGCCTGGGGCGGCGTGCCCTTCCTCACCGCGTGGAAACGCAAGCACCGTGACCGGCCGAAAATCGTGGCGCTGTGCGACGTCTCCGGCTCGGTCGCTCAGGTCTCGGACTTTTTCCTGCTCCTGATCCACTCGCTGCATGAGGTCGTGGACGACGTCCGCTCCTTTGCATTCTCGTCACACCTGATCGAGGTCAGCGGGATCCTGGAGAAGAAGTCGCCTGAAGAGGCGATGGCCGAGATCATGTCCAAGGTCGGTTTCGGCTCGTCCGACTACGGCTCCTCGCTCGTCGACTTCGAAAAGGATTTCATGAGCACGCTGACGCCGCAGACCACGGTGATCGTGCTCGGCGATGCCCGCAGCAACAATCTCGATCCGCGCGCCGACATCCTGCGCCGCATCTCCGAACGCTCGAAGCGGCTGGTCTGGCTCAACCCCGAAGGGCGGCTCGCCTGGGGCTTTGGCGATTCCGAGATGCCGCGTTATGCGACGTTCTGCAGCGTGGTGCGACAATGCGCCACCGCACAGCAGCTCGAGCGCGCGGTCTCGGATATCGTTGCGACTTATCAGTAAGTCTTGGTCAGTAAGTCTTGGCCTCGCGGCGAACGTCAGTTTCGCGCAAGCTCCGCATGCGCAACATTGCACTCACGAAAGTGATAGGCAATTTCGTCGAGCGCGCGCTGTTCCCATTCCTGGGCTTGCGCGAGCCAGAAAACCCGCCGCTCGAAATCGAGTGCGGCGCGTTCCCGGCACAGGGATTCCTGACTGCGAATTTCCACCAGCCTGTTCATGCACTCACACTCCTTGCCGTGTGAAGCCATTCCCCACGGATCAGCCTAGCAGAGTCATGAACCCAGCGTCTCACCATTTCTGTGCATATCGCGACGCAGAATGAGACAGCAACGCTTCCCGTGCACTGCGGCTGTCGCAACGCAGCATCAAATGAAGATCATCAATTAGTGATCGGCGATCGGGACGATAGTTGCGTCTGGTCGATCTTAACTATTGTGGCGCAACAGACTGCGGCAATTCGTGAAGAGAAATTCTAAACAGCTCACCGAATTCCCGACTCATTGTCGTCGCATGGTCTTCATGCAGCGCCGCTAACAGGGGCGCGCGAACGTGACTATCGCTCGAGGCAACATGAGCAACGACATCGACTTGGATCTCTCGCCGGACCAGTGGGAGGCGCTGCGTGCGCTTCGCAACCCGGTGTCGAACGGTCGCCTCGCGAAGACTTATCTCCTCGAAGGTCTCGTCAAGCTCGGGCTCGTCGTTGTGCATGAGGGCACGCCCGCAATGACTGCGACCGGCCGCAGGGTACTGGTGAGGGGATCGTGTCGCCTCCTCGATCTTGTCGCATGATGTCTGCCGAGTGAAAAATGAAGGCGATGGGGTGACCCTTCGTACTCCAACGGCGCGCTGTTCATGATGCGCTGCTGAGCCTGGACTAGGTCGCCGATGCGATGAGACCGCGCCATGCGAGGCCCCGAAGACACGCTGTTTCGCGTCCGCACACTTCCCGGTGTGCTTCAGGTCTCTTTCGATTTGCACTACGACAATCTGGCACGGTTGTTGCTCCTTTTTGACGCCCAAAACGCGTCAAACCTGGGGAATCCAACATGTCGACCATCGCCGCGGCGCCCGCCGCCGATCCCAAGCCGCTCTATACGTCCCTGTTCGTCCAGGTCCTGGCTGCACTGGTCCTGGGCATCATCCTCGGCGTGGCCGCCCCGGACTTTGCGATCAGTCTGAAGATTCTCAGCGACGCCTTCCTGAAACTGATCTCGATGATCGTGGCGCCGATCGTATTCTGCGTTGTCGTGCACGGCATCGCCGGCGCCGGCGATCTCAAGAAGGTCGGTCGGGTCGGCGTCAAAGCGCTGCTGTATTTCGAGGTCATGACGACGATCGCACTCGTGGTCGGCCTGTTGCTCGCCTACATCTTCGGGCCCGGCCACGGCATGAACATCGATCCTTCGACCCTCGATGCCAAGGCGCTCAGCACCTACGCCGACAACGCGCACAAGCTGTCCGGCGGCGGCATCGGCGCCTTCCTGATGAACGTGATCCCGACCACATCGTTCGACGCGCTCTCGCGCAACGACGTGCTCCAGGTGCTGTTCTTCGCCGTGCTGTTCGGCGTCGGCCTTGCGCTCGTCGGCGGCGAGAAGGGCGCGCTCGTCACTTCCGTCATCGACGCGGCCTCCACCGTGCTGTTCCGCGTCATGGGGCTGATCGTTCGCGTGGCCCCGCTGGGCGTGCTCGGCGCGGTCGCCTACACGGTCGGTAAATACGGCGTCGGCTCACTGAAACAGCTCGTCTCGCTGGTGATGCTGTTCTACGTCTCGGTCGGGATCTTCGTACTCGGCGTCCTCGGCAGCGTGATGGCGCTCGCCGGCATCAACATTCTCAAATTCCTGTCCTACCTGCGCGAGGAACTGACCATCGTGCTTGCGACCGCGTCGTCCGACGCGGTGCTGCCGCAGATCATGAAGAAGCTGGAGCACATGGGCGTGAAGGATTCCGTGGTCGGCCTGGTCATTCCGACCGGCTACTCCTTCAACCTCGACGCCTTCTCGATCTACCTCACCCTCGCCGTTGTCTTCATCGCGCAAGCCACCAACACGCCACTATCCTTTGGCGATCTGCTGCTGGTGCTAGGCGTCTCCCTAATCACGTCGAAGGGCGCGCACGGCGTCCCCGGCTCGGCGATCGTGATCCTGGCCGCGACGTTGAACGCGGTGCCGAGTATTCCGGCGATCGGCCTCGTGCTGGTGCTGTCGGTCGACTGGTTCATCGGCATGGCCCGCGCAGTCGGAAACCTCATCGGCAATTGCGTCGCGACCGTAGTGGTCGCCGCCTGGGAAGGCGATCTCGACCGCGCCAAGGCGGCCAAGGTGCTCGAAGGCGGCAAGACGGTGGATGTGACGGTGGGCTGAAGCCGGTCGTCCTAGCGCAGGTGCCCGCTGTCGTAATGCCTACGCTCGGCTGCCGTGAGCGGCGGCCGGACTGCACTTGCCGGCGTCACCGCAGCAACGACGGCGACGCTGGGCCTCTGCGAGGCCAGCACCAGGACGTCGACGCCGTCGGCGGTGACCTGCATTGCATAATCATGGCCGCTGAGTAGCCGGGCAACCACGCGACGCAGCGGCCCATCGAACACGCCCGTCATCTGGGCCTCGAGCGCGTCGACCGTACGATAGCGCAGATTGAACCGCTCCTGCAGCGCGGCCAGCACGTCATGGAGGGACGCCGCGTGCACCTCGAGATGGACGGCATCTGGTCGGCCTTCGATCTTCACCTCCGCCGATGCAGTTCGACCGAAGACCAAAACAACGGCAGACACGATCACGGAGACCAAAAGTAACTGACGCGTCGTCATACCAGCTCCGCCTCCGGAATTTCGCGCGCCAGGCGTTCGCGGAGCGGTCCTAATCGTTCGGCATGGTGGCGCCACTTCCCGACCGAGGATGCGTAGATCGGACGGCGCACCTGAACGGCACTGGCAGTCGCCGATGGCGCCGGGCTTTCATGAAAACGCATGACCCCTTCTTCCCAGGGAAGCTCCAAAAAGCGTATGATGTCCCGGCTCGCCGCAGCCTGGTCCCGAACGACGTCCTCATAGTTGATTTCCATGAGCACATCGGGCGGCAACACGCCGCGCCAGTGCCGGGTCAGGCGGCGATAGGCGAGATAGTATTCCGCAAGCTGGATTTGATCGTAGGAGAACGCGAACTTGTTGCGGAAGTGCGCCTTGTAAATCGCCCAGCATGCATCCACCGGATGCCGTTGAACGAGGATGATCTTTGCCGAGGGTAACGCCGCGTGAATGAGGCCGCAATAAAGGTAGTTCTCCAGCGTCTTATCGACGAAGCGGACCTTGTCCGGCACACGGAGCGCCGTGGCCTGATCCAGGTAGCGCCTGCCGATACCCTCGAGGTCGCGTCCCCTTAGACTTTCCGCCATGGTGCGGCGCACCTCTGCGGCGAACGCGCTGGTCTCTCCGACGGAATGCATCACCGAGTGGCTGGCGATAACCCGCTCCACCAGCGTGGTCCCGGTGCGTGGCAGGCCGGTGACGAAGACAGGCGCGGCATCGGGGTAGCCACGCGGCGCAGCTTCGATCCAGCGGCGAGTGTGCGTCTGGATGATCGCATCGACCTCACCAATTTCGACGGCGGGATCGCGCGGCAGCGATCGGCGCTGCAAGTTGCAGCCCGCCTCGACATGCGTGAAAGCGCGGTCCCAGCGCTCCAGATCCTCGCACTCCTTGCCGAGCGCAAAGCGCAGCATGATTTCGCTCGGCGCCGACAAACGCCCGTCGGCAATCACGGCCTCCATCTCGTCGACATGGTTGCGATCGCGGCTCTGGATTCGCAAATCCGAACGCAGGTAGTGCGCCAATCCGTAGCGGCGGTCGCACGCGATCGCGGCATCGCAATGCGCTTCGGCGTCGCCGAGTACGCCGATCATCCGCTCGGCGGCAGCCAGATTGAACAGATATTGCGGCACGCCGGGCTTGAGCGCGACAGCGCGGCGGAAAAGCTCCCTGGCCTGCTGTTGAAGGCCGAGCAGGCCAAACATGGCACCGACAGCATCAAGCGCGTCGGCCTCCTCGCCGGCATGCCTGGCCGCGACGTCCGTCGCTGCGCTGGCCTGACGTGCCTCCCCCTTCACGAAGAGGCATTTCGCACGCAACACCAGCGCGATCGGGTTGGTCGGAGCGAGAGCGACGGCACGTTCAGCGCTGACCGTTGCCGCATCGAGGCGATCACGCATCAGCGCAGTCTCGGTCAGCAGTGCCCAGGCGCGCCAATCCGACGAATTGCCCGCGAGCACCCCTGCACAGATCGTTTCGGTTGAGCTCAGATCGCCGCTTGCAAAGGCACGGCGCGCCGCCTCGATCGATGCGGCACTGGCGATATGCTGTCCGGTGGCGTCCACGCGTATTGCTCCATGCGATTCAGACGAGATCGAGCCGGCGGCTGGGCAGCCGCCGGGTCATGCTGAGGAAGGCTATCAGCTCCGATCAGTCCTGGTCGTTGTCGTGATCGTCGTCGTGACGATCGGCGAAGTTGAAGTTGCCGAAGAGATCGCCGATCGAAGGCCGGTTGACGGGAACGTAGGGGTTGTCGTCCGATGCAATCGGATTCGGCAAGGTGTCACGCGTCTTGGGTCCGAGCGGCTTGAGGTGCCAATTGCGTTCGATGAACTTGGTGATCGAGACGTGGTCGCCATATTCATGCGACACGTGACCGCCGCGCGAGTATTTCGAGACGACGAGAAGCGGGATGCGCGTGCCATCCCCGAAGAAATCGACCGGCTGAATATAGCCGGCATCGTAGTAACCGCCGCCTTCGTCCATGGTGATGACGATCGCCGTCGACTTCCACAGCTCCTTGTTGGACTTCACCTGATCGACGATCTTCTTGGTGAAAGCCTCGAAGAGATCGACGCGGGACGAGGATGGATGACCGTCGTTAAAGGTGCTCGGCTTGACGAACGACACCGCGGGAAGATTGCCATTGGCGATGGCGTCGTAGAGATCGAGCGTGTCCTTCATGTGCGCATCGCGCTGCGCCGCATGGGTCATGACCGACGCGGAGAACAGGAACGGGTTGCAGATGTTGCAATAGAGATAGGCAACCGGGTCCAGCGCACCGAAATTGGTGCCCTCGCCGGGGGCCGTCTTGAAGTCATTCCAGCGCTCGCCGAAATAGGCCCAGGAGACATCGGCCTGGGTCAGCGCATCGCCGATATGCCGCTGCTTGATGACAGGCGGCAAAGTGAACGGGCCATTGTTGATCGGATCGGTGGCACCGCTGCCGATAAAAGCCGGAACGTAGTTGTTCAGCAGGTAATAGGCGTTCGGCGCACAGCGCGGTGACACGTGGATGGCGTTGAGATAGGCGACAACAGGGCCCACGCCCGGCTGTCCGGGATCTGAGCAGTTCGAATAGCTGCCGCCGCCATAGCCGTCATTGAGATACCAGTTGTTGGTCCCCGGCGCCGGGTTCGGGTTCTCGATCTCATTGACATATTGCGGAGGGTTGGAACCAGGTACGAGCACGTGATCGGGCTTGGCAGGGTCGCCCTTGTCGTCGGCATAGTAGAGCGCGTCGGCATAGCCGATCATCATGTGATTGGCGAAAGTGCCGCCCATCACGCTCTGATGGAAATTGTCATTGTGTACTTGCGCGCAAGCTCAGCCAGATAAGGCGCATCGCCCTTGGCGACGTTATAGAAGCCGAGCGCGATGCCGCCTTCCTTGAGCGCGTGCGGGGTCGGGTTGCCATTGCTGCCCGACGAGACGCTCTGTTCCACAAAGGTGAAGAGGTCGGCCTGGCAGCCGCTCGGGTTGTGATGAGTTGCCTTGGCGACGTCGCAGTCGAGTTGCTGCCACATCTGGTAGAACCGGTGCACCGGGCTGCCACCATAGGTCTTGTAGAGGCTGGTCGGAGCTTCGCCGCCCTGCGCCAGGGTCACGAGCGGATATGGACCGTTCGGCAGATTGTCGGAGTCCAGGATGCGCGTGTCGGGCGAATTGCCCGGCAGACCGGTCGCACCGGTCGTGAGCAGCGGCAGATCCTGTTGGCTGAGACCATAGTCCCCCTGCGCGGCGATCTGCAGCGTGGCGAGGCACCCCGGACCGTTGAGCGCAGCCTGATCGACGGAGGTGTAACAGGATTGCGGCGCGTAGGAGGTACCTGGCGTCTGCACCTTGTTGGTCGTCAGGTTGTATGGCGTCTTCTGGCCGGGGCTGATCGAGTAGGTGTTGTTGACGACCGCGGAAGACTGGGCAGCCCTGGCGTAATTCGGACCAGGCTGCCCGTCCCTGGTGATGATGCCCCTGGAGAGCAGGTTGTCGACGCGCTCACCCGGGTAACGCGGCTCGTAGGTGGCGAAGACATGATCGAAAGTCCGATTCTCGCCGAGAATGACGATCACGTGTTTGATCGGACTCTCGGTACGGTCGCCGTTTTTGTTGCTGCCGCCGAGCATGTCCATCGCATAGACGTCATGTCCCATCAGCGACAGGATCGCGGCTGTCACCACGGTACGGTCACGCAGACGTCGTGTGATCTTTGAAAGCATTGCACACCCCTCCGTTCGTTTCCTGAATGCAGAGAATTGTTTCGACGCATGTCAGGTTAGGGGGCGCGCTTGTCAGACCTGTTGCTCGGCCGTGTCACTTCCATTACGAGATTGTGACGACGTGCAGAGGCCGATTGTCGCAACCGGCGAGCGCTTCAGGATCGCTGTCAATGGCTTGCTGCAGATTTCGGCATGGAGTTCCATCCGCGACCGGCGGGGCGAGATCGAAGCTCAGTCGTTCCACTGGAGGAGCGGCGCTCCATACGCCCTCCTCCAGACCGACAGGAAGCGCGGAAACCAGGAATGGGCGACCGCGCCCTTATAGGCCCAGGTGCGATATTTCAGTCCCTGCTCCGAGATCAACTCCTGATACCCGCCGTGGACCTCAGTCGCGGTGCGGATGTCCTTCAAGATTGCTTGCGCGCAGGCCCGGTAGGTCTCGTTCCCTGCAAACTCGTCGAAGTCCAGCATGCGATCCGCGAACTCGACGTTGAACGTCGGCCAGGCAGAGCGTCCCTGGTAGGCCGGCGCGGCGATCTTGTGGATCATCTTGTTCCGCGGATTATCCGCAGAGACGAAGAAGTGAAATGTGCTGGGGATGCGGAAGCGCGGCTCGGCGATGATCAGATCCGTCGTGGCCGCGAACAGCGCGCGTTCGTTCGCATCGCTCATATTCCAGAAGCCGCGATGCACGCCGACGAAATCCAGCGCGACCTGGGATGCCGGTGTGCCCGCCGGGCCATCCAGCGAATGCCTGATATAGCCGTCCTTGCCGAACAGCCGAAGCAGGTCCTGCTTGTACTGCCCGAGGTCGCGCCCGAGCAGCCGCTTGAGCTCGCTTTCATCAACGATTCCGAACTGCATGGCCCAGACGAAGGTCGTGTAGACGCATGCATTGGTGACGAAACGCCGGCGCTCCGCACGCGTGTCGGTCGCCGCAGAACGCGGAGCGCGGGTATCGCACAACAGATACCTGGTGCCATTGTCGTCGAACGACTCGAGCTCGCTTGCGAGCTTCAGGATCGCGCGCTTCAGGTCGCCGCCATATTCGGCCAGCAGCAGGCGGCCGGCATGGGCGCATTGTGACATCGCCAGAAAGGACGACACCCTCTCTTCGGCAGAGAGCATCTGCTGGAGACCGGCCAGAATGCCGAGCAGCGTATCGGAGGGACGCGAGAAATAGTTCACCCCGAGATACCGGTCGCGCCCTGCCGGAACGATGGTCGTCGTGACGACCTCGGCGCGAACGGCCTCCAGCAACAGGCGGACGCTCCTTTCGAGCAGGCGCGCCCGCCGCACCGCGTCCTGCGCATCCATGATGGTCTCGGGGTCGAGCACATCGGGATAGAACCAGGCAAAGTCGCGCGGATAGTAGGCGGAAGCGTGCGGCGCGCCCGTCACGAGGAACGCCTCGGTGACCGAAAACGCGCTCTCCATCGCGTAGCGGTAAAGGTCCTCGATGAGCGTCGAGGAATGATGCGACTTCCTCAGGAATCGATCACCTAGAAAATTGACCGCCTGAAGTGCGTTGGCGATGAAGGTGGCGGCCACGCCCTGGTAAAACCGATTTCCACGATGTGACGACAAGGAATTTATCGCTGCTCACTTGGGACGGTATCTCGTGATCCCGGCAATGGCCGATTGCCATGTCGAAGATGATTGATTCGTGTCTCACCGCGATGACGCAGCGCCTTCGGCGGCAAGCCTGCCCAAGTCCATTGCATACAATACGAATATTATGATCAAAATTTAATCATTTGGATCGCTGACCAAGATTCGACCAATTTATATAATCTAGTTATTTCAATTACTTATGTGAACATGCCACCTCTCTGATCTCTGGCACAAAGCTTGCGACATCCTATCCCCGGTTCCGCCAGACCGGCGCAGCCGCGAGATTGGGGCGGTCCATTCCGCCAAGGGGAGCAAGCAATGGATTTTGGCAGGATTTCACGACGTCATTTGTTGCAGGGCGGCGCGGCCCTCACCCTCGGCGCGGCGGCCGGCGCCCGGCCGGCCTTCGCAGCCGACACGACCATCGGCTTCATCTATGTCGGCTCGCGTGACGACTATGGGTACAACCAGGCGCACGCGCAGGGCGCCGCCGCGCTGAAGAAGATTCCCGGGCTGAAGGTCGTCGAGGAAGAGAAGGTGCCGGAGACGGATGCGGTCGAGAAGACGATCGAGTCCATGATCAATCTCGACGGCGCCACCCTGCTCTTCCCGACCTCGTTCGGTTACTACAATCCGCACATGATCAAGATGGCCACCAAATACCCGAAGCTGCGCTTCGAGCACTGCGGTGGCCTCTGGACTGACAAGGACCCGAAGAACGCCGGCAGCTATTTCGGCTATATCGACGAAGCCCAATACATCTCGGGCATCGTCGCCGGCTACACCTCCAAGAGCGGCAAGCTCGGCTTCGTCGCCGCCAAGCCGATCCCGCAGGTGCTGCGTAACATCAACGCCTTCGCGCTCGGCGCCAAGCTCGCCAATCCGAAGGCGACGACCCAGGTGATCTTCACCGGTGACTGGTCGATGCCGGTCAAGGAAGCCGAGGCCACCAACAGCCTGATCGATCAGGGTGTCGACGTGCTCACCTGCCACGTCGACGGCCCCAAGACCATGGTCGAGAACGCCGCCCGCCGCGGCGCCTTCGTCTGCGGTTATCACACCAACCAGTCGCCGCTCGCGCCGAAGGCGTATCTCACCGGCGCCGAATGGAATTGGGAAGCGCTATATCCGAAGTTCGTGAAGATGATCGCCGCCGGCGAAAGCATCCCGAACTTCTACCGCGGCGGTCTCAAGGAAGAGATCGTCAAGACCTCGCCCTATGGCGAAGCCGTCTCGGCCGAGGCACGCAAGCATGCCGACGAGGTCAAGGCAAAGTTCCTCTCGGCAGAGGGTTACGCCATCTTCAAGGGCGGCCTCGTCGACAACAAGGGCAAGACCGTCATTCCAGCCGGCACCGATCGCGGCCAGAAGGATCCTGAACTCGAGAAGATGGACTATCTCGTCGAGGGCGTGATCGGAGCGACTTCGTGACATCGGAGACCGCGGATTCCGCCGAGGCGGTCGGGGCAGTTGCCCCGGCCGCCGACCCTGGATTTCTCCAACGCCACGGCGGCACGATCGAATATGTCCTGATCCCCGGCGCAGCCATGGCCGGCGCGCTCGCGGTCTTCGGCATCTTCGTCATGCTGTTCGGCAAGAACCCGCTCGACCTCTATTTCTACATGTACTACGGCGCCTTCGGCACCTGGTTCTCCTGGCAGAACACGTTGACGCGTGCTGCGCCCCTCATTCTCACCGCCCTTTGCACGGCGCTGCCGGCGCAGCTCGGCATGGTCATCATCGGCGGCGAAGGAGCGCTGCTGATCGGCGCATTGTCGGCGACCAGCGTCGCCTTGTTGCTTCAGGGCATGCCGCCACTCTTCGTGCAGATTGCCATGGTGATCGCCGGTGTGATCGGTGGCGGCTTGTGGATCATGCTGGCGGGGGCGCTGCGGCAATATCGTGGCGTCAACGAGACGATCTCGAGCCTGCTGCTCGTCTACATCGCGCTCGCAATCCTCAATCACCTCGTCGAAGGCATGATGCGCGATCCCGCCAGCCTCAACAAGCCGTCGACTCGCGAGATCGGCGCGGCCAACATGATCGGTTCGATCCCCGGCACCGACGTGCATTGGGGCCTCGTCTTCGGCCTGATCGCCGCGGTCGCCGCCTACATCCTGATCTATCACACCGTGTTCGGGTTTGCCGCGCGTGTTGCCGGCGGCAACATCCGCGCCGCCAAGATCGTCGGACTTGGCGTCAGCAAGCTGATCCTCACCGTTTGCTTTCTTGCCGGCGGCGCCGCGGGCCTTGCCGGCATGGTTGAAGTTGCGGCGGTCCAGGGCCGCACCAACGCCAACCTTGCGGCCGGCTACGGCTTCACTGGCATCCTGGTTGCCTTCCTGGCGCGACAAAATCCGCTCGCCATCATTCCTGTCGCGATCCTGCTCGGCGGCATCAGCGCCAGCGGCGGCCTGCTGCAGCGCCGCCTGGGATTGCCCGATGCGTCAGTGCTGGTGTTGCAAGGCATCATCTTCGTCTTCGTCCTCGCCAGCGATGCGCTCTACGGCCGCATCGGATTCCTGAAAGGCAAGTCCTGATGGCTGACGGATCGATCGGACTCTGGACAGTCCCGCTCGCCGTACTCGGCGGCGCCATTCGCGTCTCGACGCCCTTCCTGTTCGTGAGCCTGGGGGAATGCATCACCGAGCGTTCTGGCCGCATCAATCTCGGCCTCGAGGGCACGCTGGTGATGGGCGCTATGAGCGCCTATGGCATCTCCTATCTGACGGGATCGCCCTGGCTCGGCGTGCTCGCCGCCGGCATCACCGGCGCATTGCTGGGCGCGCTGCATGCCGGCATCTGCTCGCTGCCGCGCGTCAACGATGTCGCGGTCGGCATCGCCTTGATGCTGTTCGGTACCGGCCTCGCGTTCTATCTCGGCAAGCCGCTGATCGAGCCCACCGCGGCGCGCCTGCCTGCAATCGATTTCGGCTGGTGGAGCGATATCCCGCAGGTGCGCGCCGCACTGCGCGTCAACGTGCTGTTCCTGATCGGCGTCGCGCTTGCACCCATCCTCTACTGGGCCTTCCGCACCACGCGCTGGGGCCTGCTCATCCGCACTGCCGGCGAGAGCTCGGACGCCGCCCGCGCGATGGGCCATTCCGTGCTTTTGATCCGCCTGCGCGCAACCATGGTCGGCGGATTCCTTGCCGGCATCGGCGGCTCCTTCCTGTCGCTGTTCTACCCCGGCAGCTGGAACGAAGGCCTCTCCTCGGGCCAAGGCATCACCGCGGTCGCGCTCGTGATCTTCGCGCGATGGGATCCCCTGCTCTGCCTGTGGGCCTCGCTCGCCTTCGGCGGCGCCGCAGCGCTGGGACCGGCGCTGCAATCGGTCGGCGTCACCTCCGGCTATCACCTCTTCAACGCCGCACCCTACATCCTGACGCTGGCAATCATGATCATCACCTGCTCGCCGAAACGCACGCTGACCGGAGCCCCGGCCGAATTGTCGATCACCCGCTAGAGAGCGAAATCATGCCCGAGCGCTACATCAAGTCCGAGCCTTACGCCTGGCCCTACAACGGCGATCTCCGCCCTGAAAATACCGCGCTCATCATCATCGACATGCAGACCGATTTCTGCGGCGTCGGCGGCTATGTCGACAAGATGGGCTACGATCTCTCGCTGACACGGGCGCCGATTGAGCCGATCAAGAAACTGCTCGCGGCGATGCGTGCCCAAGGCTTTCACATCATCCATACCCGCGAAGGCCACCGCTCCGATCTTTCTGATCTTCCCGCCAACAAGCGCTGGCGCTCGCGTCAGATCGGTGCCGGCATCGGCGATCCCGGCCCGTGCGGCCGTATCCTGGTGCGCGGCGAGCCCGGCTGGGACATCATCGAGGAACTTAGCCCCCTGCCGGGCGAGCCCATCATCGACAAGCCCGGCAAGGGCTCGTTCTGCGCCACCGATCTCGAGTTGATCCTGCGCGTACGCGGCATCGAGAACATCGTCCTCACAGGGATCACCACCGATGTCTGCGTCCACACCACCATGCGCGAGGCCAATGACCGCGGCTTCGAATGCGTGCTGCTGCACGATTGCTGCGGCGCGACCGACAAGAGCAACCACGACCACGCGCTGAAGATGATCAAGATGCAGGGCGGCGTGTTCGGCGCGGTCTCGACCTCCGACGCCTTCATCGGAGCGATTTCGTGATTATCGGCGAATCGCCGCCACTTGTCGGCGCCTTCGGCGTCGATGCCATCGCCATGACCATGCGCTTCGGCGACTTCCTGGCGCTGGACAATGTCGAGCTGAAGGTGCGGCCCGGCTCGTTCCACGCGCTGCTCGGCGAGAACGGCGCCGGCAAGTCGACCCTCGTCAAATGCATCATGGGCTACTATCACGCCACCGAAGGCGACATCCTCATCGGCGGCCGCGAGCAGGTGATCGCCAACCCGAAGGACGCGCACGCACTCGGTCTTGGCATGGTCTATCAGCATTTTACGCTGGTGCCGGCCATGACCGTTGCCGAAAACCTGGTGCTGGCCCGCGACAATGTGCCGGCCATAGTGAATTGGCCGAAGGAGATGAAGGAGCTCGAGGCCTTCCTGGCGCGGATGCCCTTCAAGGTGCCGCTCTCTGCCAAGGTCTCCGACATCTCGGCCGGCGAGCGGCAGAAATGCGAGATCCTGAAGCAGCTCTATCTGAAGCGCCGCTTCCTGATCCTGGATGAGCCGACCTCGGTGCTGACGCCGGCCGAGGCCGACGAAGTGCTCGGCATGCTCCGGGACATGGTTGTCAAGGGCGAGCTGACCATCCTGATGATCACGCACAAGTTCCGCGAAGTCATGGCCTTCGCCGACGAGGTCACCATCCTGCGCCGCGGCAAGCTCGCCGGCGCCGGTAAGGTTTCCGAGCTGACGCCCGACGCGATGGCGCGCACCATGATCGGCGCCGAGGAACTGACGGTCCAGCCCCCGCGCACCGGAGAAGCCGGGAAGGCGCGCCTTGAGCTGGAAAAGCTCCGCGCGCTCGACGATGCCGGCGCCGTTGCTGTCCACGACGTCTCACTGACCGTCCGCGCCGGCGAGATCGTCGGCATTGCTGGCGTCTCCGGCAACGGCCAGCGCCAGCTGGTCGAAGTTCTGGCCGGCCAGCGCGAGGCGGAGGGCGGCGAGATTCGTGTCGCCGGTGATCCCTATCGCGCCAGCCGCGAGGAGATGCGCCGCCACAAGATGTCGCTCCTGCCCGAGGAGCCCTTGAAGAACGCCTGTGTCGGCGGCATGAGCGTTGCTGACAACATCGCCTTCCGCGAGTTCGACCGCGCGCCCTTTGCCAGCGGCGGCTGGTGGCTCAACCGCGGCGCCTTTCGCGACGACGCGAAGAAGAAGATCGGACAATACAAGATCAAGACCCGCACGCCGGATACGCCGATCTCGGCGCTGTCTGGCGGCAACGTCCAACGCGCTGTGCTCGCCCGCGAGCTTGCGGGCGATGTCGAAGTGCTGATCGCAGCCAATCCCTGCTTCGGCCTCGACTTTGCCGCGGTGGCGCAAATCCACGCCGAGATCATGGCAGCCCGCAACCGCGGCGCCGCTGTGCTGCTCGTCAGCGAAGACTTGGACGAACTGCTCGAACTGTCCGACCGGCTGGTGGTAATGTTCCACGGCGAATTCGTGTATGAAGCACGGACCAGCGAGGCCGATCTCACCGAGGTCGGCCGGCACATGGCGGGACACTAACCGCGGAGCAGCGATGGACGGCGTGAGCGAACGCGACGAGCATTTCTTGCGGCTGTCCTTCGCGGTCGCCCGCCGCTCCCTCACTCATGGCAACCATCCTTTCGGCTGCATCGTCGTCGATGCCGACGGCAAGGTGCTGATCGAGGCCGAGAACGGCTACATGCCGGACCACGATGGCACCGCACATGCCGAGCGCCTCGCGGCCACGCAGGCCTGCCGCACGCTCAGCCGCGACGTGCTCGCGCAGTCGACGCTCTATTCCTCCGCCGAGCCCTGCGCGATGTGTTCAGGCGCGATCTACTGGGCCGGCATCGGCCGCGTGGTCTACGGTCTCAGCGAGCACCGCCTGCGCGGCATCACCGCTAACCATCCGGAGAATCCGACACTCGACCTGCCTTGCCGCGACGTGTTTGCGAGCGGCCAGCGGCCGACCGACGTGGTGGGGCCGTTGCTCGAAGACGAAGCCGCCGCGCTGCACGACGGCGCATGGACGAAGTAGGTTCTCCAAGTGCCGATACCGCAGGACGGGTTGCGCTCTTGCGAAACCCATCATTCCGCGACAGCTATTGATGGGTTTCGCTTGAGGGCGACGCGCCCTTCCCTCCTCGCCGGCTCGCGTTCCGGCAAAAAAATGAAAACAACCCCATGCACAGTAGAAGCGCGATTGCTGGCCGGCACGGGTGTCAATCGGCAATCCGATCGGCAAGTCATTGCAGCATCGAGCAAATCCGCAGCGAACCGGCGAGGATCGTCCTGGACGCGGCACAGGTTCGTTTTCGCAACCAGCCGCACCGCCAGTCGGCAGCACTTCAGCTGGACAAAATTTCGTTTTTAACGAATATCGTTTGACCCGTCGGGCAAAACAATGGCACTATGCCATGCTGGCCGTTTTCGGGGCGGCACGAGCTGGACGCCAAGGCAGTCCGATGATGACCGCGACGACGGAGAGCGGTGATGGAGGAGCGATGGGTTTCGCAAGGGCTCAACCCATCCTAAGAGCTGCCACAGGTCATCCTCGGAATGCCTGTCACTGAAATTATCGTGTCTCACTTCAGGGGTGCGGTCCAGCACTGTCACCGTAATTCCCGTAATTCCCTAGTTCAGGCAGGTCAGGGTGCCTCACGACGGGTAACTATGCTCGCTAGCCAGCGCCGAAATCGCCGACGCACAATCAATGAATTGGCAACGAATAAAACAAACGCAATCAATGCGAATATACCCGCATGGTAAGCAGCCGGCGATCCACTGACGGCGAGTATCGCAAATCCAAATGAAATGAGGACAACGCCAAGAAACGGCCACCACTCTACCGAACAGATGTAGCTAACACGCGCTGATTCCGCCTCCTTCTCGAAACAGATTTCGCACTTTTGAATGTTCACCAACGGACGAAGAGTACGAGTGCCAGTGAGTCCGGAAAACACAATCCGTGTTTCACCAACCCCTATGCCTCTCGCGCCTTCGGAACGAAGCGCTTCAGCAATTTTATCTCTAAGAGCTAACACTTGCGCAGACGTAGAGAGAGGAACGAGCAACACGCCAGCGAAACCAAAAGGTATCATCGCTGCTATCCTAGAATTACGGAATTACGGTGACAGTGCACTAAATAGATCATTCGTCTTCCACGGAGGGCTTTGGCCCGCGCTTGGCCGGCTTGAGGACGCGTCCGGTCTGGCGTTCGATACGGGCGAGAAATCGGCTATCTCCCAGCGGTCGCCCGACACTCTCCGCGGAACGCAGCGCGCCGAACAGATCGGCTTCCGGTTCGGATGCCAACAGATCGGCGAAATCCGGAAAACGGTCGCGGATCGGCGCCTGCGCGGTCAGGCCATCGTCGCGCCCGCGCAAATGCGCGCGCGTGCTCGACCAGCGCCAATCCTGGGCGCGCTGCACCAGACGCGCCCGTACCGGATTGAGCGACGCGTAGCGCAGCGCCGCAGCAAGATGCTGTTCGTCCATGACGACGGCGCCGAACCGGCCTTGCCAGAAATGGCCGGTGCGCTTGCGTCGCGCCTGGATGATCCCGGCATAGCTGCGGTGTACGCGTGCGAGCGCATGGCGCAGCCCGTCGGGATCGGATGGCACCAGGATGAGGTGCACGTGGTTGGGCATCAGGCACCAGGCCCACACTTCGACCCCGGCGGCCTTACAATTCGCCGCGAGCAAGTCGCGATACAGCGCATAGTCGTCATCGCCGAAGAAGTGCGGGCCCGGCCATTGCCGCGCTGGGTGACATGGTGGGGATGGCCGGGGATGACGACACGGGCAAGACGAGCCATGCCGCATCATGCTCGCAAAGGCGGGCGGCGTCAATTTAGTGCACTGTCACCGTAATTCCTACGTCAGACAGCCCTCAAGGCTTCGATGGGCACCGATCCGATCGAACGGCGACCCAGCTCGGGCGGCTACCCGGGCTGGGCCATTCCTCATGGAACGGCTCACTATAGGCGATCGCGCTAATACAAGGGTGGGCAAAGGCGCGTTTGCGCCGTGCCCACCATCTCTCTTGATCGCAAAAGATGCGTGGGCACGCTTTGCTTTGCCCACCCTACGGCAGCGTTTCTCTCCGCAAATATGAATGACGCCGCGCATCTCCGCGCGGCGTCATCCAAACCTTGGAGATCCTCAGACGATCAGAACTTCACAGTCACACCACCATACACCGTGGACTCGGTGCAGCTATTGGTGCTCTGACCAGTCGCCGCGACCGTGCAGACGCCGGGCATGGCGTTGTGATCGAGGCCGAACTTGTTCTGCCAGTAGCGGTAGGCGACCCAAAGGTCGACGAAGTGCGAGTACTTGTCGCCCCAGACCGCCTTCGAAGCGTCGAAGGTCAGGCGGACCGGTTCGCTGTTCAGTTCGGTCTTGGACGAGGTGGAGAACCGGCCGATACCGGAGAGCGCAGGCAGGCCGTTCGAGTCGCCCTTCGGGCCATACCAGCCAGCACGGCCGCTGATTGACCAGAACTGCATGTTCGGCGGCAGGAAGCCGAGATCCATGTAGTAGTTGATTTCGACAGCCCAGGTCGGACGATAGCTCACATTGCCGTCCGAGTTACAGGTCACGCCCGCCACGCCCGGTCCGAACAAGCCGCACTGGGTGAACGCGTTGTGGTTCAGGAACTCGTAGTACATCAACGGCGCGACGTTGAAGTAGCCCTTGTAGGGAAGATCGAAGGCGAACTGCAGACCGGCAACGACGTCGCGCTTGGCGGGCGCGAGGAAGTTGTTCTCGGTGTTGCCGTCCATACCGACTTCGAACGAGATGTTGTGCAACGGCCCCATCGTGAAGGCCTTAGTGTTGAACAACTCGTTCCAGCCGAAGGTCGAGCGGAACAGGCCGTAGATCTCGGTTGCGCCGGCGCAATCGGCAGCGCCGCCGGTGATCGTCACGCCAGGCGCGACACAGGGCGAAGCAGGGTCGTTGTGACCCGACTTGAACATCGAGATGGTGAAGAAGTTGGTGCCGTAGGCCCACAGGTCGAAGTGGGTGAACGAGTACACCTGCTTGGCCGTCTTGCCATTGATGCTGCCATCCGGGCGCACGCTCCACATGCCGGGGTCGGTGCCCTTCGGCATCCAGGAGAACGACACGCGGTCGTCGATCACCAGGAAGAATGGGAGGTCAGGCGCCTTCTTTGCAGCCTTGACCGGCAGATCCGCAGCCTTGGCCAGACCACCAGCGGCGAGCGTAGCAAGTGACAGCGCTGCGGCTGCAATCGCCCTGAAACGAAACGACATCCTGAATACCCCCAAGTTTGGACGCGTAAGAAATGAACGTCCCTTGGGTGCGACACTTGCGCCGAAGTCCCGAGGTGAGAAGCCTCAACTTTTTTCAAGGCATGCCGCTTGTTTTGGCAGCACGCGACATGGCGCAGCCGAATATTGCGAAATTTTGTACGAGAGCCCTCCCCGTCGATCGACGACGCCAGGACGCCATTGCCGAACTATCCCGTTTGATTCTGCTTGCTTTTTGCGTTGAGACCAGGATCCAAGCGCGCCCGTCGAAGCGATCGGCGAGCCGCGGTCCAGTGCATACGAGCGATGGCGCCACCCTGCTCAACTTCACGTCAAGCCTGCACAGCGAGTTCCGATTTGGTTTGAGCCGTCACAAATTTGCAACAGCCAGGTCGTGGAAGGCGAGCCTGGGACGGCCCTGCAAGGCGCGGATTGGGGAGAACTCGCGTGCAAAAACGGCCGCGACTCGCGACACCGGCTTCCTGCCGAAGCGTTGAGCAAGGGATGACGCTTTTTCACACCTTACGCGGCGGTTTAAACTAGCCCACTATTGAGGCAACTCGTCCCATGCCAGCGTATCAGCGAATGTTAGATTCGACGCCTAACGGCCTGCATTCCGGTGAGGCCCCGTTGCTTCAAACGGTCGGCCTCACCAAACGCTATGGGGATTTCCTCGCCAACGACACCATCGACATTGACGTCTGGCCGAAGGAAATCCACGCGCTGCTGGGCGAAAATGGCGCCGGCAAGTCGACGTTGGTGAAGGCGATCTACGGTCTGATCCAGCCCAGCGCCGGCGAGATCCGCTGGCAGGGCGCGCCGATCGTGCTGTCCGGTCCCTCCGAGGCGCGCAGCCGCGGCATCGGCATGGTGTTTCAGCACTTCTCGCTGTTCGACAATCTCACCGTCGCCGAGAATGTCGCGCTCGGCCTCGACGGCAAGGAATCCTTCAAGGACATGTCGGCACGGCTGGAACAGGTGTCGAAGACCTACGGCCTGCCGCTCGATCCCAAGCGCGAGGTCTGGCAGCTGTCGGTCGGCGAACGCCAGCGCATCGAGATCGTCCGGGCGCTGATGCAGGACCCGAAGTTCCTCATCCTGGATGAGCCGACCGCGGTGCTGACGCCGCAGGAGGCCGACCAGCTCTTTGTCGTGCTGGAGCGCCTCAAGGCCGAAGGCCGCGCCATCCTCTACATCAGCCACAAGCTCGAGGAGGTGAAGCGCCTCTGCGATACCGCCACAATTCTGCGCGGCGGCCGGAAGATCCAGACCTGTAATCCACGGGTCGAGACTGCAGCCTCGCTTGCCCGCATGATGGTTGGGGGCGAGATCAAGGAAGTGAGGTCGGCCCCCGGCCGCCAGACCACGATCCCGCGGCTGGTCGTCAACGATCTCTCGCTCGCACCCGACGAGGCGCACGGTGTACGGCTCGAGCATATCTCGTTCGAGCTGAAAGGGGGCGAGATCCTCGGCATCGCCGGCGTCGCCGGCAACGGTCAGGATGAGCTGTTCGCGGCATTATCCGGCGAGCGGCTGTCGAAGGATCCCGGCACCGTTGTCATCGAAGGCATCGCCGCCGGCCACCTTTCGATCACTAAGCGCCGCAAGCTCGGCGCCGCCTTCGTGCCCGAAGAGCGGCTTGGCCACGGCACCGCGCCGCGCATGAAACTGTCGGAGAACGCACTACTGACGGGACATGCCGCCAGCGGCATGGTCAATCATGGCTTCATCGACACAGCGGCCACACTGAAGACGGTGGACAAGGCCACCGAGACTTTCGACGTGCGCAAGGCCAAGCGCGATCCGGAAGCAGCGAGCCTCTCTGGCGGTAACTTGCAAAAATTCATCGTCGGCCGGGAGATTCTGCGCAACCCGGCCGTGCTGGTGGTAAGCCAGCCGACCTGGGGTGTCGACGCCGGCGCCGCCGCCGTCATCCGCCAGGCGCTGCTCGATCTTGCTACCGCAGGTGCCGCCGTGCTCGTGACCAGCCAGGATCTCGACGAGCTCACGGAGATCGCCGACCGCATCGCCGTGATGTTCCACGGCCGGCTGTCGGAGCCGCTCGCTACGCGCGATGCCACACGCGAAAAGCTCGGGCTTCTCATGGGCGGCAGCAGTCTTGAGCCGAAGGAGGCCGCGCATGCAATTGGTGCTTGAGAAGCGCACCGAGCGCTCCAGCACGATCGCGCTGGTCTCGCCGCTGATCGCGATCGGGCTCACGATCGTCACGATGACGATCCTGTTCGCGATCCTTGGCAAGAATCCGCTGCTCGCGCTCCACGCCTATTTCATCGCGCCCCTGGCCGACGGCTATTCGCTGCAGGAGATCGCGGTGAAGGCGACGCCGCTGGTGATGATCGCGATCGGGCTGTCGCTCTGCTATCTCGCCAATGCCTGGAACATCGGCGCCGAAGGGCAATTCCTGATCGGTGCTGTTGCCGGAAGCTGGATCGCTGTGAAGACGCAAGGCACCGACGCCGGCGCCTGGGTGCTGCCGGCGATGCTGGTGCTTGCTGCCGCTGCTGGCGCGCTCTTTGCGCTGATCCCGGCGATCTGCAAGGTGAAATTCGGCGCCAGTGAAATCCTGACCAGCCTGATGCTGGTCTATGTCGCCGATCTCCTCCTCGATTATCTCGTGCGCGGTCCCTGGCGCGACCCGAACGGCTTCAACTTCCCGACCACGGCTGAATTCGATCCTGTGGCGACGGTGCCATTGTTGATCGAAGGCGGCCGGCTGCATTTCGGCTCGATCATCGCATTGCTGGTCGTTGCAGCCGCAGCAATCCTGCTCGGACGCACCATCAAGGGCTTCGAGATCCGCGTCGTGGGTGCCGCGCCGCGCGCCGCTCGGTTCGGTGGGTTCAACGCCAACCAGCTGATTATCCTGACCTTCGCGGTCTCAGGCGCGTTGGCCGGCCTTGCCGGCATCATCGAGGTCGCAGGTCCCGTCGGACATCTCCAGCCCGGCATCTCGCCCGGCTACGGTTTCACTGCGATCATCGTCGCCTTCCTCGGCCGCTTGAACCCGCTTGGAATATTAATTGCAGGCCTTTTTCTCGCATTGACCTTTATCGGCGGCGAGCAGGCGCAGATCGCAATGAAGATCCCGTTGGACGTCACCAAGGTGTTCCAGGGCATTTTGCTGTTCTACGTGCTCGCCTGCGATTCTCTCATTCTCTACCGCTTCAAGCTGGCCTTCCCGAACCGACAGGTGACCCGTGGAGCTGGTTGAAGCCATCATCCTGTCGGTCCTCGCCGCCTCGACACCGCTCCTGATCGCGGCAACCGGCGAGCTCGTGACCGAGCGCTCCGGCGTGCTCAATCTCGGCGTCGAAGGCATGATGATCGTCGGCGCCGCTTGCGGCTTTGGCGGCGCCTGGCTGACCGGATCAATCTTCGTCGGCGCGCTGTTCGGCATCGTCGCGGGTATGCTGATGTCGTTGATCTTCGCGCTGATGGCGCTCGGCCTCGCCGTCAACCAGGTCGCGACGGGACTCGCGCTGACCATTTTCGGCATCGGCCTGTCAGGCCTGATCGGTGCAGGTTTCGTCGGCGAGCGACTGACGCCAGCCGCGCACTTGTACATTCCCGGCTTTACCGACATTCCATTGATGGGCCGCGTGCTGTTCGGCGAGGACGCTTTCGTCTATTTCTCCATCGCACTCATCGTCGGCGTGTGGTGGTTCCTGTACCGCACGCGCGCGGGATTGATTCTGCGCGCGTGCGGCGACAATCACATCTCCGCACACGCGCTCGGCTATCCCGTGCTGCGCATTCGCACTCTCGCCGTGATGTTCGGCGGCGCTTGCGCCGGACTTGCGGGTGCCTATCTGCCGCTCGCCTATACGCCGTTCTTCATTCCCGGCATGACCGCGGGCCGCGGCTGGATCGCACTGGCACTGGTCGTGTTCGCATCCTGGCGGCCGGGCCGGCTCGTGGTCGGCGCTTATCTGTTCGGTGCGGTGACGATCCTCCAGCTGCATGCGCAAGGCTGGGGCGTCGGCATTCCCTCGCAGTTCATGTCGGCGCTGCCCTATCTCGCAACCGTCATCGTGCTGGTCTTGCTCTCCCGAGCGCGCACCGGCGGCTCGACCGCACCGGCCGCGCTCGGCACCGTGTTCGTGCCTGATCGCTAGAGTTTTGATTTCCGCAGCGTGCGCGATGGGGCGCGCACGTTGCGGATCGTGGCTTTCCCCTGATGTTTGGAGATTAATGATGAGGAAATCACTTCTTGCGCTGGCTGCCGGGCTTCTGCTCGCCGGGAGCGTCAGCGCAGCCTCCGCTGCCGACAAGCTGAAAGTCGGTTTCATCTACCTCGGCCCGATCGGCGATCTCGGCTGGACCTATCAACACGAGCTTGCGCGCCAGGCGCTGGTGAAGGAGTTCGGCGACAAGATCGAAACCACCTATCTCGAAAACGTGCCCGAAGGCCCCGACGCCGAGCGCGCCATCGAGCAGCTCGTCCGCGCCGGCAACAAGCTGATCTTCACGACCTCGTTCGGTTACATGGACCCGACGCTGAAGGTCGCGAAGAAATATCCGAACGTGCATTTCGAGCACGCCACCGGCTACAAGCGCGACAAAAACATGTCGACCTATTCTTCGAAATGGTACCAGGGCCGCTACATTCAAGGCCTGATTGCGGCCAAGATGTCGAAGTCAGGCGTGCTCGGTTATATCGGCTCGTTCCCGATTCCCGAGGTCGTCTCCGGCATCAACGCGACGATGATCGCGGCTCAGAGCATCAACCCGAACATCAAGGTCAAGATCATCTGGGCCAACACCTGGTTCGACCCGGGCAAGGAGGCTGACGCCGCCAAGGCGCTGATCGACCAGGGCGCCGACGTGATCATGCAGCACACGGATTCGCCGGCCGCGATGCAGATTGCCAGCGAACGCGGCAAGCTCGCCTTCGGCCAGGACTCCGAGATGATCAAGTTCGGTCCGAAGACCCAGCTCACCTCGATCCTCGACACCTGGGCCCCCTACTACATCGCCCGCGTCAAGGCCGAGCTCGACGGCACCTGGAAGTCCGAGGACACATGGGGCGGCCTCGACAGCCATATGTTCGCGATGGCGCCGTACACCAACATGCCTGACGACGTGAAAAAGATCGCCGAGGATGCCCAGGCGGCGATCACCGCCGGCAAGCTGCACCCGTTCAAATGCCCGGTCATTGGGCAGGACGGCAAGGAGATCGAGTGCAAGGGCGGCGCCAATCTCGCCGACGGCCAGATCCTCGGCATGAATTTCTACGTCAAGGGCATCGACGACAAGCTGCCGGGCAAGTAGCACGCTTCTTGCATCGACTAAATCACCTGCTCCTCCCGGAGGAGGTTCGGAGGGGGTGGCCAGAAGCACCCGGCACTTGTGGTCGCCCCCTCTATTTATTTCCTATCCCGCCTGTATCGCCCGCGCCGCGGCGCTGTGCCGGCGGATGAGGTCCGGAACGTCCAGTCCGGGAATCGCGCCGTCGATCACGGCCCAGTTCCCCGCCACCATTACCCTGTCAGCCCGATGCGCCCCGCACAGGACCAGCGCGGCCAGGGGATCACCATGGCCGGAGAAGCGCAGCTCATCGAGCCTAAACAGCGCGAGGTCGGCAGCCTTGCCGACCGCGATCTCACCGAGTTCCGGGCGACCGACACAGGCCGCCGAGCCCCGGGTGGCCCAGCGCAACGCATCCTTGTGGCTCACCTTGGTCACGCCATAGCGCGCCCGCTGCAGCAGGAAGGCTGCGCGCACCTCCTGCATCAGGTTCGATCCATCGTTCGAGGCCGAGCCGTCGACGCCGATACCGATTCCGACGCCCGCCTCCTCCATCTCGCACACCGGGCAGCAGCCCGACGCCAGCAACTGGTTGCTGCACGCGCAGTGGCTGATCGTCGTCTTCGCCTTGCCGAGCCGCTTCATCTCGTCGGCGTTGAAAAAGATGCCGTGAGCGAGCCAGGTCCGCGCATTGAGCCAGCCGCATTGCTCGAGATAATCGAGCGGCCGGCAGCCATACATCTGCTGGCAGAATTTGTTCTCGTCCTCGGTTTCGGCCAGATGAGTGTGCAGGCGCACGTCGAGCTTGTCGGCGAGATCGGCGGTGGCGCGCATCAGCGAGGTCGTCACCGAGAACGGCGAACATGGCGCGAGCGCGATCTGCACCATCGCATCCGCACCGCGCTGATGATGCTTGGCGACCACGCGCGCGCTATCGGCGAGAATCGTATCCTCGTCCTGCACGACGCTGTCAGGTGGCAGGCCACCGTCGCGCTGCGACAGGTTCATCGAGCCGCGCGTCAACAGCACGCGCACGCCGAGCCGCTTTGCGACGGCGACCTCGATATCGACGGATTCTTCGAGCCCCGCCGGGAAGACATAATGATGATCGGTCGTGGTGGTGCAACCCGAGAGCAAGAGCTCGGACATCGCCACGGTGACGCCGAGCTCCAGCGCCTCAGGCGTCAGCTTCGCCCACACCGGATAGAGCGCCTGAAGCCAGGGAAACAGTTCGCGGTCCATCGCGGCAGGCAATGCCCGCGTCAGCGTCTGATAAAAGTGATGATGGGTGTTGATGAGGCCCGGCAGCACGACATGCTCACGCGCATCGAACACCGTGATATCGGCGGTCGCCGGCGTTCCGCCTGAAGGCACGAGCTCGACGATACGGCCACCCTTAACAACGATCCCGCGCTCCGCGCCGTCAGCGAGGATGGCCAAGGGATCCCTGATCCAGATCGGCTTTGAGTCACCCATAACTCTGTTTCTCCTCGCCCTCGTTAACGAATGACCTGCAAGCCAGAGGCCATCCCGAGAGCGTTATTGCTGCGACTTGTTGTTGCCACTTGGCGCTGGTCTTGCAAGACTTTCCCTTAAGTCAAATCACCCGGTGCAGGCATTCTCGCAGCCATGGACTTGAATACCATCACAGCGGTCTCCCATCCGCAAACGCGCTCCGAACTGCCCGTTTGGACGCCAGGTGATGCTTGGCTCGCGGGCGGCACGTGGCTGTTCTCGGAGCCGCAGGTCCACCTCACGCGGCTGATCGATCTTACCGATCTGAAATGGCCGGCGCTGACAATCATGCCTGATCATCTCAGCATCGCCGCCACCTGCACCATCTCGCAGCTCGATGCGTTCACCTGCCCGCCCGACTGGCTCGCCGCACCGCTGATCGGCCAATGCTGCCGCGCCTTTCTCGCTTCGTTCAAGATCTGGAAGACGGCAACGGTGGGCGGCAATCTCTGCATGTCGCTGCCGGCGGGACCGATGATCTCGCTCACATCAGCGCTCGACGGCGTCTGCACCATCTGGAAGGCCGGCGGCGGCGAGCAGAGGATTCCCGTCGCCGAATTCGTCACGGGCAACCAGCGCAACCGCCTGTCGCCGGGCGATTTGCTGCGGCAGATCGACATTCCACTTGCCGCACTGAAGCGCCGCTCCGCACTTCGCCAGATCTCGCTCGCGCCGGTCGGCCGCTCCGCGGCGCTTGTGATCGGCAGCCTGGACGCCAATGGCAAACTGACGCTCACGGTCACCGCATCGACAGTGCGGCCGATCCAGCTTTCCTTGGCCAAGCCGCCTGACGCGAGCGCGCTTCGCGATACGATTGCGCAGCAGATCACGGATGACCTGTACCACACCGACATCCACGGCAAACCGCTTTGGCGCAAGCACATGACGCTGCGGCTCGCCGAGGAGATTCGCAGTGAATTGCTGGACATCGCGCAGCCATGAGCTTCGAGATCAACGGCAAGCCGTTTCCGCAAGCGCCGCGCGCCGGCCAATGCTTGCGCTCGTTTTTGCGGGAGCTCGGCCATTTCGGAGTGAAAAAAGGCTGCGATGCCGGCGATTGCGGCGCCTGCACCGTGCTGCTCGACGGCGAGCCCGTGCACAGCTGCCTGATCCCTGCGTTTCGCGCGGACGGGCACGCCATCACCACGATCGAAGGTCTCGGCGGTGAGGACGGGGCGCATCCGATGCAGCAGGCCTTCCTCGACGCGCAAGGGTTTCAATGCGGCTTCTGCACCGCCGGCATGATCCTGACCTGTGCCTCGCTGAACCAGGCGCAGCGCACCGATCTCGGTGCCGCGCTGAAGGGCAACATCTGCCGCTGCACCGGCTATCGCGCGATCGAGGACGCAATCCACGGCAAGAGCAATATCGACGAGGTTGTCGAGGCCGGCGGCGCATTCGGGCGCAGTCTGCCGGCGCCCGCAGGCCCCGACGTCGTTCGCGGTACGGCGCGCTACGCGTTCGACACGGAGATCGAGGGTCTGCTGCACATCAAGCTGCTGCGCTCGCCGCATGCGCATGCCAGGATCGTTTCGATCGACAGATCGGCGGCGATGGCCGTGCCCGGCGTGCATGCGGTGCTGACGCATGAGGATGCGCCATCGGTGCTGTTCTCGACCGCGCGGCATGAGAAGGACTGGATGGATCCCGAGGACACCCGCATCCTCGACGATGTCGTCCGCTTCGTCGGCCAGAAGGTCGCGGCCGTCGTCGCCGAGAGCGAAGGCGCGGCCGAGGAGGCCTGCCGCCGGATGAAGGTCGCGTACGAAATCTTGCCCGCGCTGATCGATCCGGAGCAGGCGATGACGCCGGGCGCGCCGCTCGTTCATCCTGACCGCACCAGCGCGAACCGCGTCGCGGACGCGCAGCGCAACCTCGTCGCGGAGATTCATGGCGAGTTCGGCGATGTCGCCGCGGCACTCGCCACATCCGCCGTCACTTACGAGGACACCTTCAACAGCCATCGTGTGCAGCACGCGGCGCTGGAGACCCATGGCGGCCTCGCCTGGCTCGACGCGACAGGCGTGCTCAACGTCCGCACCTCGACGCAGGTGCCGTTCCTGACCCGGCGCGCGCTCGCGGACATCTTCCGGCTTCCCATGGACAAGGTCCGCGTGTTCTGCGAGCGCGTCGGCGGCGGGTTTGGTGGCAAGCAGGAGATGTTCGTCGAGGATATTCTGGCGCTCGCCGCGCTCAAGACGGGACGTCCCGTCAAGCTCGAGCTCACCCGCGAGGAGCAGTTCATCGCGACCTCGACGCGGCATCCGATGCGCGTCCACATCAAGGCCGGCGCCGATGCCGAGGGCAAGCTCACTGCGCTCCAGCTCGACGTGCTCTCCAACACCGGCGCCTATGGCAATCACGGCGGCTCCGTGATGTTCCACGCGGTGTCCGAGTCCATCGCCGTCTACAACTGTCCGAACAAACGGGTCGACGGCTTCGTGGTTTACACCAATACGGTACCTGCCGGCGCGTTTCGCGGTTATGGGCTGCCGCAAGCCCTGATCGCGGTGGAGGCCGCGATCGACGAGCTGGCCAAGCAGCTCGGCATCACCCCCTATGACATGCGACGACGCAATATCGTCAGGGAGGGCGATCCCATGCTGTCGCCGCCTGAGCCCGAATATCACGACGTACTCTACGGTTCCTACGGGCTCGACCAGTGCATCGACCTCGTCGAGCGCGCGATGCAGGCGGATCAGCCGCCAGCCGCACTGTCGCCGGACTGGCTGACCGGCGACGGCATCGCCCTGACCATGATCGACACGGCGCCGCCGGCCGGCCACATCGCGGACGCGGTGATCGCGCTGAACGACGATGGCGGCTTCGATCTCACCGTTGGCACCGCCGAGTTCGGCAACGGCACCAGCACCGTGCACCGGCAGATCGCCGCGACCGCCCTCGCGATCACCGTCGACAGGATCCGCCTGCGCCAGTCCGACACCGCCCATGGTGGTCACGACACCGGCGCCTATGGCAGCACCGGCACGTTCGTCGCCGGCAAGGCGACACAGGCCGCGGCGACACAGCTTGCGACCGAGCTGAAGGCCGCCGCCGCCGGCGCGTGGCTTTGCGATGCGGCCAGTTGCACGCTCGAGGGCGAGTTCGTCGTCAGCGGCGTGCGTCGCATGTCCTTTGTCGAGCTGGCGAAGCTCGCGCGCGAGGCGGGCCGGCCGCTCGTAGCGCACGGCAATTCCGAGGGCACGCCGCGCTCGGTTGGCTTCAACGTGCAGGGCTTCCGTGTCGCGGTAAACAAGGGCACCGGCGAGGTCAGGATTCTCAGGAGCGTGCAGGCGGCGGATGCGGGCGTCGTTGCCAATCCCATGCAGTGCCGTGGCCAGGTCGAGGGTGGCGTCGCGCAGGCCCTTGGTGCAGCGCTCTACGAGGAGATGGTGATCGACGCCGAGGGCCGTGTCACCAATCCCAAATTCCGTGACTACCATCTGCCGTCCTTCGCGGACGTGCCGCGCACGGAGGTATTGTTCGCCGAGACTTCGGACACGATCGGGCCGTTAGGTGCGAAGTCGATGAGCGAGAGCCCGTACAATCCGGTCGCCGCCGCACTCGGCAACGCAATCGCCGATGCCACCGGCATCCGCTTCACGGCACCGCCCTTCAAGCCGGACCGGCTGTTTCCAGCGCTGCACGACAAGTTCGGCGACTAACTGCCGCGATAGGTCGAATAGCTCCAAGGTGTCACCAGCAGCGGCACGTGGTAGTGTCCCTCGGGCTCGCTGATCGCAAAGCGCAACGGGATCTCGTCGAGGAACGGCGGGTCGGGAAGCTGCACATTGCGCTCGGCGTAATATTTTCCGACGCTGAAGCGAAGCTCGTAGCGGCCAACCGGCAGCGGGCGGCCGCCGATCAGCGGCTGGTCGGTACGGCCGTCAGCGTTGGTGACGCTACGCGTGATGATGCGGTTCTCGCCGAGCGCGGCAAGCTCGACCAGCTCAACTGCGATTCCCGCCGCGGGTTTGCCGACGTGATTGTCCAGCACATGGGTGGAAAGCCGGCCGTGCACTTTCAGCTTGTCGTCGGCGATGACGAGCTGATCCAGCCGCAGCGCCGAGATACGGCCGATCTCCTCGATCGCACGGCGAGTCTCGGTCTTGGCAATGTTGCGCAGGCGCGTCTCGAAGTCGCGCAGCACGGAATCCTTGGTGTGACGCCGCACGCAGACGATGTAGGGGAAGCCGAATTTTTCGCGGTAGGCGTTGTTGACGCGTTCGAAGGCCGAATATTCGGCCTCCGACAGCCGGTCGAGCCCGGCGCTGTTCTGCTCCGCGGTCGATTCCGCCGTCAGGCCCGCTGCACGCTGGGTCTTGTTGGCGAGATCGGGGTGCGCCCGGATCAGCGCCAGCTGTACGTCCGGGTCGGCCGCCTGGATCGCCGCCATCAGCGCAGCATGGAGCTGATTGACACCGGCGAACGGCCGCTGCGCCGCGATCTGCTCGGCGATCCACGGCGAATATTCGACGACATTGGCAAGCGCGGCGACGAAGTCGTCCTTGCTTGCGGCATTGAGATCGGAAAGAGCTATCTGCGACACCGCGCCTCACCCAATCTCGAACGCATCGGCCGCAAGATGTGCATGCTTGTTGTACCAATGCTGCGCAATCTGGAGCCGCGTCGGCACCCAGACCCGCTCGTGCTTGCCGATGTAATCCAGGAAGCGGATCAGACCAGCGGCCCGGCCGGGCCGGCCGGCGAGACGGCAGTGCAGCCCTACCGACATCATCTTCGGTGCGGTCTCGCCCTCGGCATAGAGCACGTCGAAGGCGTCCTTCAAATAGGTGTAGAACTGCTCGCCTTCGGCAAACCCTTGTGGGTTGATGAAGCGCATGTCGTTGGCGTCAAGCGTATAGGGAATGATGAGCTGCTTGCCGTTCGCGCCCTTGACCCAATAGGGCAGATCGTCGGCATAGGAATCGCAGAGATAAAGGAAGCCGCCCTCCTCCATCAACAGCCGGTTGGTGTTGATCGAGGAGCGCCCGGTGTACCAGCCGAGCGGCCGCGAACCGGTCGCCTCGGTGTGGACACGGATCGACTCGGCGATCTCGGCGCGCTCCTGCGCTTCCGTCATGTCCTTGTGCTCGATCCATTTCAGGCTGTGGCTCGCGATGTCCCAGCCCGATTCCTTCATCGCCGCGACGATTTCCGGATTGCGCTTCAGCGCGGTGGCGACACCGAACACGGTGGTCGGCCACTTCCGCTCATTGAACATCCGCCACAGCCGCCAGAAGCCGGCGCGCGAGCCATATTCGAACATGGATTCGATATTGGCGTGACGCTGGCCCGGCCATGGCTGCGCACCGAGCACGTCGGACAGGAACGCTTCAGAGGCGCGGTCGCCGTGCAGGATGTTGTTCTCGCCGCCTTCCTCGAAATTGACGACGAACTGCACCGCGACCCGTGCGCCGCCGGGCCACTCTGGATGCGGCGGGTTGCGGCCGTAACCGCGGAGATCGCGGGGGTAGCTTGTATCAGTCACTCAGACTTCCTCGAAACGGATCGGCAACGCGCCCTTCCACAGCACGCTCTCGCCCAGCGTCGCCAGATTATCAAGGCCCGAGGTCAGCGTGATGAAGTGATTGCCGGCGAGCTGGCCCATCTTGCTGGCGAAGTGGACGCTGCCATAAGCGAGCAGGATCTCGGTCTCGCTGATCCCGCCGGGATAGAGAACGATCTGGCCGGGCGCCGGATAGCTGGTGTGGTTTTCGTAGCCGACGCCAAAGTCGAGGTCGCCAAGCGGCATCCAGACGCCTTCACCACTCCAGCGCACATGGATGATGTGGCTCTCGAACGGCAACGTCTTGCGGAACGCCGCGACGGTCTTCGGCGCTGCCTGCTCCTCGAAGCGGGCGTCGAAGGTGAAATCGCCGGCGCGGATAACGAGTTTGCTCATCTCATTTCTCTGGCTCGGGGCCATAGCCCCCGGGAACTTGCAAAGTGCCCTCACCTGCGGTCGTATGACCAGCCGAACACCCCGCTCCGCCGCACCTCCGGCTCGGGCTCTGCGGCCGGCGCAGGAGCCTCCTTCAGTTCCGCCTGCGGCGGGGGCGGCGGAGGCGCCGGCAGGCTCTCGCATTTCATGGAATAGACCAGCTTGCCGTCCGCGGTGCGCCCAATGGGAGCGCAGGGGTCGGCATGCGCCGCCGAGCTTTTGGGAGCAGGTTTCAACTGCGCCACGGCCGGCGAGGCGATCAAAAGCAGGACCAGCAGATATTTCGACATCGTTGTCGCGCCTAAAACCTTCATTGCCCCATTGAACCGGATTGCGCCGGTCAAGTCCATCGGGCCCGGCGCGGCGGATGCCGAATATTTAGCCGAGGCCAAAAAATTTGCTCGCCCCATCGTGAAGCGGCGTTGCCGATCGTGAAGCCGGCGACGGTGATATTCGGCCGGACGCGTCGCCATGTCAGTTGCGACGACGCACAGAAGAGACATTCCTCTCGCCGTGGGAAACGTCGTCACGGGAGAAACAACCATGCACAAGACTCTTGCCATTCTCGGCGCCACGCTGATTACCGTCATCACCGTCCAGACCGCCGCAGCGGGCGAGCGCCATCACATCCGCAAGGCACAGCCCGCCCCCATCACCCAGTCGGTGCGCGACTCCAACGCGGCCATGTGGCCATCGCAACCGACTGCCCCCGACTGGTCGCGCTACGCCAACGGCGCCATGTCGGCACCGGCGGGACGGTGAGGCAGGAGCGATACGGCGAGGCTCTCGTGTCCCGGACGCGCTGCAGCGTGCAACGCTGCTGCGCAGAGCCGGGACCCACGCCACCCGGATTGCTCGGAGATATGGGCCCCGGCTCTGCAGCGCACCGCTCCGGACGATGCTTCGCATCGCCGGGGCGCTGCGCTGCGTCCGGGGCACGACAACAAAGTTTGACGGACGGCTCTCTCCACATAGTCATTGCGAGCAAGTAGCGACATCGCTCTATCGCATTTCAATTTGTAGACACACCTTCGCGTTCTCGCGGCTCAATTCGCCCGAGCTTTGCTTGATCTCTCCCCCCTCAAAAATCAGGAGGGCGCAGGGAAGGCCGGGTGCTGACCTCGCACCCACGGTCTGCTGCGCGAAGTGTAGCGCAAGAAGACCGCACAGCAGCATACAGGTGGAGCCGAACACACGGCCTTCCCTGCGCGATGGTTTGACGGCTTATGCCGTGCTCTCCCGGGAGCCGAATTCCCTCTGGCCTCCCTCGCCCCGCAGATTGGCGATGCGGTTAACCCGGTTGGGCGCTCCACACCTCCGCGACAGGCTTGACCGTAGCGACGACGGCCAGGACCACACGGTTTTGCCGTACGCGTATCGCCTGATGCCACAGGGTCTTTCGGCAGTGTGCACACGCGCCGAAAGAATGTTGGCGAGACGATTGTCACAGCGCCGCTCATCCGCACGCGGTTTCGGGCTCACAGGGACTACCCGCCCTGCCCGCACCTTTTCGTGCCGACGCTGCCGCGTCCACCGCAAACCCGGCTCGCAATCAGTGACGACGTACGATCGCCCCTCCAGATCGAGCCGGGATGGGCAACACATACGCCATTTCCGAATTTCGGTAAAGCGGAATATTTTGGCGTAACGGGATTGACAACCGGGCGACACAGCCTGTTCGCCCGGATGGAGTTGCGCTTCATCCGGGCTACGCCAGCGGTCAGTACGGATTGTAATAGTAGCGCGGGCCGCCATAGTAGCCGTAGCCGGGACCGTAATAGCGCGGGCCGCCATAATAGTAGTTGTCGTAATATTCCTGGCGGCGGCTCTCGGCGATCGCACCTCCGATCAGGCCGGCCGCGAGGCCCATGAAGGCGAGGCCCGCAGCGTTCGGTCCGCGCCGGTAATGCCGATAGTGACGCCGGGCGGCGCTGAAATCGGTCGCATTGGATGAGCCCGGCCCCGCTGCAGTGCCCGCCGCGGACACGGCGTTGGCCGGTGTCGGAGCCGCGGCCGTCGAAGGCGAGATGGAAGCGACGACCAAAGCGAGACCGGCGAATGCGGCCAATGCGGTGCGGCGGCCACCGCTCGAATTCACGGACCTGTCACTCATCTCAACGTCCTCCACTCTCGCCAAACAAAGAGATGTGAACACAACGGACAATGCGCAAGGCATTGGAATAGTTTCGCGATCGCGGCAATCTGCCACGCTTTGAACGATTGTAAACCGAGACGTCAGATCCGGCTTGATCCATTCGACCTGGGCGGATAATGAACAGGCGCGCCGGTTTTCCGGTCGCCGTAAGCGTTCACGTGAACCAACGCATCAACCGACGCCGTCGGGATCGATGCCATTTTGGGGTTCAACGTGACTGACGCGTCTTTTTCTTTCCGAGAAATCAAATGATTGCGGTTCGCAAACTGCCGGCGCGCTATGCGCCGATCGTGATGCCATTCGTGCTGTCCACCCTCATGACGGCCGTGGTGTCGGTCATTTCGACGCTGCGAAGCCTCGGCGCAACGCCAGCCTTCCTTGCGACCTGGCCGGGCGCCTGGGCACTGTCCTGGCTCGTCGCCTTTCCAACACTGCTGATGGTGCTGCCACTGGTCCGCCGGATCGTGGCCTGCCTCGTCGCATCTCCTCCTCAACCAGGCCGATAGCCGGCGCGGACGGCAGTGCTTCCCGCGCGCCGTCCCGCTTCCATGATTGCTGACTACCTTGGACCAAGCTTCCACACTTCCCGCCCCATCCGTCGCATTGTCGCGACATCCCCCGCTGCTGCTCTACATCGCATCGCGATGACATTGTTTCCGGTGCTGCGCGAGGTGGACAAGCTGGAGTGACCTCTAGGCCCGGTAACTCCAGTATTTCCGGAGTGCATCGCCTGCGGCCTGGAGGTCGAAGCGCTGGTCTGGCGCGAGTTGTTGCGCGATCAGATTGAACATGTCGTTCAGGATCGAGCGCTTCTCGCCGAAATAGGAATGGTGCAGGCCGACCAGGCTGGTATCGACCAGCGAGGCATCGATCGTGTCGACCCCATCGACGACCGTCAACGCCTCGCCGGCCTCGCCCGCCCGGGAATAGCCGTGCACGAATTTTGAGGCGAGCAGCGCCACGTCGCGCGACGAGGCATAAAGCGTGACACGCGCGGCGCAGCCCTTGAATTTCGCTGCGAGCTGGACGAAGCGGTCGCGATCGATGTCGGGCGCCGCAAAGATGATCTGGCCGAGCTTTGCGGCGCCGGCCGGCAGCTGCCAGGAGGTAGCGCGTTCGAGCGTGTTGATCACGGCGCGGTTACCCATGCTGTGGGCGATGATGTGAACTTTGCCGGCGCCGACCTCGCCGAGCGCAAGCTGGAGAAACGCCTCGAAATGATCGCGCGACCAGTCGATCGTGCTCTCGTCCACCGTGTACTTCTTGGTGTCCGCCGCCGACGCCCAGCTATATAGCAGCGTCCTGCCGGCAAATTTCAGATCCACCGCGAGCTGCGCCGCCCGCCGCGCCGAATCCGCAAATGTCACGTTGTAGCCGTGCACGAAGACCAGGACGTCGCGCAAGTCTGCCGCAGCAAGCGAGTCCTTCAGGCTCGTGACGAAGGCGTCCCGGCCGAGCGGCCCGACGCTTTTGAGGATCACGTGCTTTTCGGGATTGGGCGAGAATTCGAGACGCCACCAGCTTGGGCTGGTGAGCTCGCCGAGGTCGCGGCCGCGCGTGGGCACGCCGACCTCGGCGACGCCGAAGGACAGCATCCCGCGCTCGCCACGGAAATAGGCCGCCGGCGTATCGTCGCCCCGGGCGCGGTCGGTGCCGTAGAAGACGGGAATCGTGACAACACCGGTGGTTTCATCGGTGGTCGGCCTGATGGTATCGGGAACAACGGGCGGTGACACCCCCCCGCGACGGGTCACGGTCTCCTGAGCAGCAACGGGCGCTGCCATGTCTGCCATCACGCGCTCGACCAATTCCATGGCCGGCGGCTCGGCGAGCAGCCGCACGAGCAAGAGGTCCAGCGACTGGCGAAGCTTGTCCGGATCTTCACCCTGGCCAGCGCGCCCCGCGAGCGCCTGCAATTCCTCGGCATAAGGTGGCCATTTGTCGCCCAGCAGGCCCTTCAGCCGGGGCCCGAGTTCGAGCAAGGCAAGCAACAGGCGAAGCGTGTCCGACATCGCACGTCCCTCGTCGCTGAATGCGGCCAGGGCAACAGCCTGCCGCGCCCCTAGCCTAGAGGTTGTGAACGATCTGGCAAGTCCGCTGCGCGTGCCGGCGTCAACTTGCCCGGGGGGCTGAAGCCTTATGACAACGCGCCCAGCACGCCGCGCGTGGCCTTGTCGATCTCCTCGACATAGCGGCGGCGGGCAAAGGTCTCGGTCAGGAAGCCGACCACCTTGCGGCTGTCGGTGGAATCGACCACCGCCAGCATTTCGGCCTCGGCCTCGTCGAACACCGCCATCGCGCTCTTCACGTTCATTTCCGGGATCAGCACGATGTCGGTCAGACGCGCGAGCTCGATGACCTGGATGTCGTCGGCGATGGTATCGAGATCGCTGGAGAACAGATCCGGCAGCAGAACGAGGCCGACATATTCGTCAGCATTGTTGACGATGACGACCCCGGGCCGTGACCCCAACGCGAATTCCCGCCGTGTCGCGGCGATGGTGGTGGTCGACGGCACCTTGCCGACGTCCGAGCGCATCAGCCGCTCGACGGTGAGGTTGCGCAGCCAGCCGACGTCGTTGGCGCTACGGATGGTCTCGCCGCGCAGATGCAGGCGCCAGGTCGAGAAGGAGTGGCCGAACATGAAGCGCACGCAGATCGAGGTGACGATGCAGCCGGCCAGCACCACGGCGGTGACGTCGACATTGCGGGTCATCTCGAGCACGAGGAACGACATGGTCAGGGGACCGCCGACGATGGCGACGCCGAGCGTCGCCATGCCGGTCAGCATCGCCACCAGCGGGTCGATCGCGAAGTTCGGGCTGATCAGCAGCAGCACCGCGGCGAAGAATTTTCCGATCAGGCTGCCGACGAACAGCGAGGCAAAGAACAGCCCGCCACGGAAGCCGGACGCCAGCGAGACCAGGCAGGCCGTCACCTTCAGCGCGATGATGATCGCGATCAGGCCGATGGCCATGTCGTGAAAGAGATCGAGCACCATGGCGCCGTGACCGGCCGCCAGCACCTGCGGTGTGACCAGAGCGAAGCCGCCGACGATGAAGCCGCCGATCACCGGCCGCAGCCACACCGGCAGCCATTTGAACAGGCCCTCGAACACCGAGGACGAGCGCATCACGGCGATGCCGACGCCGCTGGTGACGAGCGCGAGCCCGATCAGCGCCAGATATTGCTCAACGCCGACAGCGCTGACCTTGGGAATTTCGAGCGAGTAAGGCGCGCCGCCGAGCCATTGCGCCGTCAGCGCGCCGGCAAGCGAGGCCGCCAGGATCGGGGCGGCGCTACCGACTGCATAGACGCCGACGATCAGCTCGCAGGCGTAGAATGCGCCGGTGATCGGCGCGCCGAAGGCCGCCGCGATCGCCGCCGCAGCACCGCAGCCGACGACCAGGCGGAGATCGTTGCGGCGGAGATTGAAGAACTTGCCGAACAGCGAGGCGATGCCGGAGCCGATCTGGGTGTAGCCGGCCTCGAGGCCGACCGACGCGCCGCAGCCGTTCGAGATCAGCGTCTGGCCGGACACCACCACGCTGTCGCGCATCGACAGATTGCCGCCGCGCAGCGCATTGGCCTCGATCGGGTCGACCGCGCTGGAAATCTTCAGCCGCCGCCGCCACCATTCCATGACGCCAAGCGCGAGGCCGCCCAGCGCGGGCGCCATCATCGCCGCCCACGGACTGATATAGGTATTGGCCGAGAGGCGGACGTCGATGGGAATGCCGTAGATGATGACGTGGGCGATCTGCGCGATCTCGGCCATCAGCGTCACGATCGCGCCGGCGAGCGTGCCGATCACGAGCGCCAGCGGGATCAGGTAGAATTCGTTGCTGCGCAATAGCGCGCGCAGCCGCACCATGGTGCGGTTGGTCCCCTTGCCGTCGACGAAATATCTGATCCGCGCGAACACCGCTTGCGAGCCCTACCCTTCCGACAGGCCGTAGCCGGCCATGCGCTGGCGGACCCGTTCGATTTCGGCGCTCGACAGCAGCGGCGGTTTCCCGATCTGGAGGCAGCCGTGATATTGCCGCGCCAGCGTCTCGACCTCGACGGCAAGCCACATCGCCTTGTCGAGGGTCTTGCCGATCGCGATCATGCCGTGATGGTCGAGCAGGCAGGCCTGCCGCCCCTCCAGCGCGTGGACCGCATGCGCGGACAGTTCCGCTGTCCCGAAGGTGGCATAGGGCGCGCAGCGGATGCTGTCGCCGCCGGCGGCCGCGATCATGTAATGCACCGGCGGGATGTCCATGCCCATGATCGCCAGGATGGTGCAATAGGTCGGATGGGCGTGGACGACGGCGTTGACATCAGTGCGCGCCTTCAGGATGTCCAGGTGGAAGCGCCACTCGCTGGAGGGCTTCCGGCTCGGGGCGTGCGAGCCGTCCATCGCCATGAAGACGATCTGGTCCGGCGTCATGGCGTCATAGGGCACGCTGGTGGGCGTGACCAGGATGCCGTCGCCGTGCCGCACGCTGATATTGCCCGAGGTGCCCTGGTTGATGCCGAGCGCGTTCATGCGGCGGCAGGCGTCGATGATGGCCTGTCTCTTGTCGAGCTCGTCCGCTGTCACCGACATCTCGAGTTCATCTCCACCTTCTTGGCTATGGGCGTTGTTAGACCCGAAGTACGTCAAAGCAATGTGGCAGCGCAAGCGAAAGCGGACCTGTTCAGGCGCCGTCTTTCCGCCACTCCCCGAGCGACAGAAAATAAATTGTAAAATCAATAGATTAACAGATCGTCGCAGGGCTATGACAAGCTCGCCCGAACGGCCGCGATCCCGTTGATCACGAATTGCACCGAATAGGCCGCGAGCAGCATGCCGAGCACACGCGACAGCACGGCATTTCCGGTCCGCCCCAGCGTCCGTGCGATCAGGTGGGCCGAGAGAAAGCAGAGCATGCAAATCAGGCACACCGCGAGGACGATCACGATGATGATCGCGAGCTTCGCCCCATAGCCGGCACCGCCCGACAGCAGCAGCGTGGTCGCAATGGCCCCGGGACCGGCCATCATGGGGATGGCGAGCGGAAACACCGCGACGTCGGAGGCGTGCTCGGCGGTCGCCTTGTCGGCCTCCCGCGCCTCGCGATGCGGCCGGTCGCCGAAGATCATCTGGTAGGACACGCCGAACAAGAGCAGCCCACCCGCGATCTGGAAGGCGGGGATGCCGATCCCGAGCTGGCGCAGCAGCCAGTTTCCGACCAGCGCGATCACGACCAGGATCGAGGCTGCGATGAACGGCGCCCGCAGCGCGACCGTCCGCTTGATCTTGTCGGGCATGCCGCCGGTCGCGGCCAGGAAGGCCGGCGCAAGGCCGACGGGATCGACCACCAGCAGCAGCGTGACGAAGGCGGACAGGGCGAAGTCGAGCATGGGACAGGGGTCTCGGGCGAGCGGGGTTCTGCTGGCCAGCCATAGCGGCTCGCGCGGACCTTCGCGAGGAACATTTGCTGATCCCGACTCTTGATCGCGTGAGGATTGAGGAAGGGCATGCCTTCCCGTGTCGCCTCATGAGGAGGATCTATGGCTAAACGAGCAAAGAAACGTGCCTCTGCGAAAAAGACCGCATCGCGCCGCCCGCGTCAGGCGCCCAAGATGTTGAGCGACCTGTTTCTGGAAACACTGAAGGACATCTATTTCGCCGAGAACAAGATCATCAAGACGTTGCCCAAGATGGCCAAGGCCGCGCATTCCAAGGAGCTCGCCGCCGCCTTCAACAAGCATCTGCGCGAGACGCAGGGCCAGGTCAAACGTCTGGACCAGATCTTCGGAATGCTGGGCAAGCCGGCGCGCGGCAAGCCGTGCGAGGCGATCAACGGCATCACCGACGAAGGCGCCGAGATCATGAAGGACTTCAAGAACGCCCCTGCCCTCGACGCCGGCCTGCTCGCCGCGGCGCAGGCCGTCGAGCATTACGAGATCTCCCGCTACGGCACACTTCGCACCTGGGCCGAGGAGCTCGGCATGGCTGATGCCGCAAGACTGCTCCAGGAGACGCTGGAGGAGGAAGAGGCGACCGATCACACCCTGTCCGAACTCGCCACCTCCGTAATCAACCTCGAGGCGGAGGCCGAATACCGTCAAGCCGCCTGATCCCGTCAGTCCCGCCCAATTGCTGCCGCCGACGCCGCGGAACATCTTTCGCGGCGTCGATGCGTCTGAGCGCAAGGGTCGGCTTCGCTGCGAGAGGCAGGCATGCCGCAAACGCGCGATGCTGGAATTTGCGGGAACCATCACCATATCCCCGTTTTCCAACCGCAGCGTCTTCCCCGAGTCTTGCCATGCAACCCAAAAATCCCTTCGACTGGATGCTGTCCGAAGCCCTGGACCAGCTGACCCGCGCCGAACGGCTGCGCCAGCAGTTTGGCCGCCAGGACACCTGCTGGGAGCCGCCGATCGACGTGCTCGAGACCGAGCATGAGCTCCTGATCCTGGTCGCGCTTCCGGGCGTCAATCCGGACAATGTCGAGACTGTCATCCATGACGGCGTGCTGGTCATTTCCGGCCAGCGCACGCTGCCGCCGGAGCTTCGCAACGCCCGCATCCACCGGCTCGAGCTGCCGCAAGGACGATTTGAGCGCCGCATTGCCTTGCCGCTTGGCCGCTACGCCATCAGCCGCTTCGTGATGGACGGCTGCGTCGCACTGCGCCTCGCCAAATCCTGAGGTCGATCATGGCCACCGAACAGATGAATAACCCACAGACGAATTCCGACGTGAATATCCCCGAAGACGCCCTGATCATCATACCCGTGCGCGAAATGGTGCTGTTCCCCGGCGCCATCGCGCCAATCGCGATCGCGCGGCCCAAGTCCGTCGCCGCCGCGCAGCAGGCGCTGCGCGAGCAGCGGCCGATCGGCATCGTCCTGCAGCGCAGCCCCGAGATCGATGAGCCCGGTCCGGACGACCTCTACCGGGTCGCAACCATCGCCAACATCGTGCGCTACATCACCGCGCCAGACGGCACGCATCACATCGTCTGTCAGGGCGTGCAGCGCGCGCGCATCCTCGACTTCCTGCCGGGGACGCCGTTCCCGGCCGCGCGCATCCAGCAGATTCCGGAGCCGACCACGAATTCGCCGGAGATCGAGGCACGCGCCTTGAACCTGCAGCGCCAGGCCGTCGAGGCGATCGAGCTGCTGCCGCAGGCGCCGCCCGAGCTGGTCGCGATGTTCCAGAGCACCAGTGCGCCCGGCGCGCTGGCGGATCTGGCGACCTCGTTCATGGACATCAAGCCGCAGGACAAGCAGGAGGTCCTGGAGACCATCGACCTCGCCTTGCGCGTCGAGAAGGTGTCCAAGCACCTGGCCGAACGGCTGGAGGTGCTGCGCATCTCCAACGAGATCGGCCAGAAGACCAAGGCGTCTTTCGACGAGCGGCAGCGCGAGGCGATCCTGCGCGAGCAGATGGCGACTATCCAGCGGCAACTGGGCGAAGGCGACGGCAAGGCTGCCGAGGTCGCCGAGCTGACGGCTGCGATCGCCAAGGCCAACATGCCGCCGGAGGCGGAGGCGCACGCCAAGAAGGAGCTGCGCCGCTACGAGCGCATGCCCGAGACTGCCGGTGAAGCCGGCATGGTCCGCACCTATCTCGACTGGCTGATCGAGCTGCCCTGGGCGCTGCCCGCGGAGAAGCCGATCGACATCAAGGAAGCACGTCGTATCCTGGATGCCGATCACTTCGGCCTCGAGAAGATCAAAAGCCGGATCATCGAATATCTGGCGGTGCGCAAGCTGGCCCCGCAGGGCAAGGCGCCGATCCTGTGCTTCGTCGGCCCGCCCGGCGTCGGCAAGACCTCGCTCGGCCAATCCATCGCGCGTGCGATGGATCGCCCTTTCGTGCGCGTCAGCCTGGGCGGCGTGCATGACGAGGCCGAGATCCGCGGTCACCGCCGCACTTATATCGGCGCGCTGCCCGGCAACATCATCCAGGGCATCAAGAAGGCGGGCGCACGCAACTGCGTCATGATGCTGGACGAGATCGACAAGATGGGCCGTGGCGTGCAGGGCGACCCTTCCGCCGCGATGCTGGAGGTGCTCGACCCCGAGCAGAACGGGACGTTCCGGGACAATTACCTGGGCGTGCCCTTCGACCTGTCGCGCGTGGTGTTCATCGCGACCGCCAACATGCTGGACCAGATTCCGGGCCCGCTCTTGGACCGCATGGAGCTGATCAGCCTCGCCGGTTACACCGAGGACGAGAAGCTGGAGATCGCGCAGCGCTACCTGGTGCGGCGGCAGCTGGAGGCCAACGGCCTGACGGCAGACCAAGCCGAGATCGAGCCGGAGGCACTGAAGCTGATCGTCAAGGGTTACACCCGCGAAGCCGGCGTGCGTAACCTCGAGCGCGAGATCGGCAAGGTGTTTCGCCATGCCGCAGTGCAGGTGGCCGAGGGCACGGCCGCCAAAGTCGTGGTGGCGACGAAGGACATCGCCACCGTGCTCGGCCAGCCGCGTTTCGAAGGCGAGATCGCGCAGCGCACCAGCATCCCCGGCGTGGCCACCGGACTTGCCTGGACGCCAGTCGGCGGCGACATCCTGTTCATCGAGGCTTCGCGCGTGCCCGGCCGCGGCGGCATGATCCTGACCGGCCAGCTCGGCGAGGTCATGCGCGAAAGCGTGCAGGCGGCGCTGACTCTGGTGAAGAGCAGAGCCACCCAGCTCGGCATCGATCCCCAGGTGTTCGAGAAGAGCGACATCCACGTTCACGTTCCGGCGGGTGCAACCCCGAAGGACGGACCGAGCGCGGGCGTGGCGATGTTCACCGCGCTGACGTCACTGCTCACCAATCGCACGGTGAGGAGCGACACGGCGATGACCGGCGAAATCTCGCTGCGCGGCCTGGTGCTGCCGGTCGGCGGCATCAAGGAGAAGGTGGTGGCCGCAGCCGCCGCCGGGCTGAAGCGGGTGATGCTACCGGCGCGCAACAAGCGGGACTACGACGACATCCCGAAGAGCGCGCGGGACAACCTCGAATTCATCTGGCTGGAGCGCGTCGACGAGGCCATCGCCGCCGCGCTCGAGCCCGATGCGGCCAAGGTCGAAGCGGCGGAGTGAAGGCGATGAAGAAACTGCTGGAAGAGGCCAGGAAATCGCGGAAAACGCAGCGGCTGCGCCAGCTGCTCGGTCGTGCCATCGACCGGGTGCGCGATGCGCTCGCAGCACCGGAGCCGCGGCTTCAGCCGATCCCGGTTCGGGTGAAGCGCCGCAAGGGCTGATCCCCTCCGTATCGACCCCTGCGTCACTCAAGACAAAAGGCCCCCTCTCATCGAGGGGGCCTTTGCGTTATCAGGCCACGGCGTCCTTGGCGGCCTTGACCGGGCGGGCGCGGACGATCTTCCGGGCCGGCTTGGCCTTGAACATCATCTCCTGACCCGTGAACGGGTTGGTGCCCTTGCGCGCCTTGGTCGCAGGCTTCTTGATGACCACGAACTTCGCGAAGCCCGGCACCAGGAACAGGCCGTTCTTCTTGAGCTCCTTGTGACCGACGTCGGTCAGCGTCTCCATGACGCTCTTGACGTCGCGCTTGGAGAGCTCGGTGGCGGTCGCAATCTTTTCGATCAACTGCGATTTGGACATTTGGGTTGGCATCGTGTCTCCTCTGATTCGTTGCCGGTTGCATATTAGACCAACCGGCGAAGGCCTATAGCCTTCTGCACAGTTTTGTCGCGGTTTTACGGGCTTTTTTGGCCCTCCTGTGACAAAAACCCCTGCATTTTAGCGACTTCCGGGGCGGAAGGTACCTCGCGCAGCGGTTTTTGCCTTGTTTCAAAGGCCCGCAAGCAACTTGCTAAAGCTGATTCGATACTTTCGACAAGCGACGACCGGCCTCTTTGTGAAAGGCCGGTCGCAAGAGAAGCATCGAAATGCGTCAGTCCCGCCTCACCGCGCGAGGCTTTCCGTCCGATAGGCAGCCGGGTCGCCGTTGTCGATCAGATGCTCAATCGCAAGCTTGAGCGGCGCGCTCATCGGGACGTTGAGATTGACGTTGTTCGGTGGAATCGGCGTCAGGAACCATCTGGCATAGATCTTCTGGATTTCCCCGCTGCGATAGACCGCCGCCAGCGCATCGTCGACCACCTTCTTGAAAGCCGGATCGTCGCGCCGGAGCATGATGCCGTAGGGCTCGACCGACAGCGCCTCCTCCGAAACGAGGTAGGCGCCCGGATTCTCCGAATTGGCCATCCGGCTGTAGAGCAGAATGTCGTCCATCACGAACGCGGCGGCCCGATCGGATTCCAGCATCCGAAACCCTTCCCCGTTGTCCTTGACGGCCAGAATGGTGAGACCGAGCTGACGCTGGGTATTGAGCTCACTGATCTGCTTGAGATTGGTGGACCCGACAGTGGACACGACAGTCTTGCCCCTGATGTCATCGAGGGTCCGCACATTGCTCGCCGTCTTGGCCATGATACGGTTTGCAGCAACGAAATACGTGGTCGAGAACGTCACCACCTTCTGGCGCTCGAGATTGTTGGTGGTCGTTCCACATTCGAGGTCGATCGCCCCGCTCAGCACGGACTGGATTCGCCCCGACGGCGTGACGGGCACGAGCTTCACATCGAGCTTTTGCAGCCCCAGCTTCGCCTTCACGGCGTCGACCGCCAGATAGCAGAGGTCCATGGCATAGCCGACGACCTTCTCGTTGTCGTCGTAATACGAGAACGGAATCGACGATTCACGATGTCCGATCGCGATCGTCCCGGTGCTCCTGATCTTCTCCAGTGTACCGGTCAGGTCCTCGGCGACCGCCGATCGGCTCGCAATGCTCAGCGCGGCTATGGCCAGGATGATCTTGATACGCATCGCTCCATTTCCTTCGTTGGGATCGCCAAATCCTGTCAGTACGATTGGTCCTCGGCCCGCTCACATCTTGGCGGCCAGCCGCTCCCGATGAACCGGCCGCCCCACGACCTCCGCATATTGGGTCATCGAGCCCGGCCGTCCGATCAGGAAGCCTTGTGCGAATTCGCAAGCAGCCTGGGTGAGAACATCGAGCTGCACCTTCGTTTCGACGCCCTCAGCGGTGACCGGAAGCTCGAGCCCCCGTGCCAGTCCGACGACGCCGCGCAAGACCGCCTTCGATTGCGGGTGATCCAGGTTCGAAATGAAGCTGCGATCGATCTTGATCATGTCGAACGGGAACGCGTGCAGGTAGGATATCGACGAGTAACCCGTGCCGAAGTCATCGAGCGCGATGCGCACTCCGAGCGCCTTGAGCCGGCGCAGGATCGAGACCGCGCGCGAGAAATCATCGATCAGAACACCTTCCGTGATCTCGAGCTCCAGCCGGCCGGCGCTCAATCCGGTTTCGATCAGGATCCCATGGACGAGCCGCACGATGTCGTCGTTGCGGAACTGCGCCGGCGACAGGTTGACAGAAATCTTGAGCTGGTTCGTCCAGGATGCGGCCTCGCGGCACGCGGCACGCAGAACCCATTCGCCGATCGCGACGATCAGCCCGTTCTTCTCGGCAAGCGGAATGAATGTGCCGGGCGAGATCAGGCCGCGTTTCGGGTGCCACCAGCGGACCAGCGCTTCGAAGCCCACAATCTCGCCGCCGATCCGCGCCAGCGGCTGAAAATCGAGTCGCAGCTCGTCATCGGCCACGGCGGATTGCAGATCATGCTGCAATTCGCGCTGGTCACGAAGCTGCGTCGCCATGTCCGCCTCGAAGAACCGGATCGCATTGCGTCCTTCAGACTTGGCGCGATAGAGCGCGATATCTGCATTGGCCAGAAGCGTCGTCGGATCGTCGCCGTCGATCGGAGAGCATGCAATGCCAATGCTGACGCCGATACGTACCTGCCGGCCGGCGATCTCTATGTCTCCGACAAGGGCCGCCCGCAGCTGCTCCGCAAGCCGGCCGGCACCCGCAGCCTGGGCCTCGCCAAGCAGCACCGCGATGAACTCATCGCCGCCGACCCGCGCCAGGAAGGCATCGCCCGCAACCTGCTTCAGACGCCGTGTCACCTCACACAACAGCGCGTCACCGACCGGATGGCCATAGAGGTCGTTGATCTCCTTGAAGCGGTCGAGGTCGAGGCACAGAATCGCGAAGGCCCCTCCGGCGCGGATGGTCTCGTCGACCGTCGTCGCCAGATAGTCGGAAAACGAGGCGCGGTTGTGCAATCCGGTCAGCGCATCGTGGTGTGCGATGTGGGCGATCCGCTTCTCGGTGCGCTTTTGCTCGGTGATATCCTCGACCGTCTTCACGAAGCCACCACCGGGCACCGGACGGAAGACGATCACCACCGCGCGCCCGTCGGGAAGCTCCGCCACGATGCTTGCCGGTTCGTTGGCGGCAATGATCGCCTTCAGTGCGTCGGCGCCGTCTGCAGGGAACAGCCCCCGCGAAAGCCGATACTCGAACACCTCGCGCAGCGCGGTTCCCGGTCTCATAAGCTCGTTGGGAAGGTTGAACATCTTGGCGTAGCGGTCGTTGCAGACGATCAGGCGATGATGGGCGTCGTACATGCAGACGCCCTGCGACTGGTTGTTCAGCGTCGCATCGAGCCGGATGCTCTGCTTGCGGAAATGCTGCACGACGACGGCCCCGGTGCCGCCGATGGCGACGACGAGAACCAGGGTGAGGCCGATCAGAAACCAGGCCTCCGTCCGCCAGCCGGCGAGCGCCGCCGGCACCGTCGTGCTGGTCGTCAGGAGGATGGGAACCTTGACGAGAGATGTCGCCGCGATCAGCCGGTCGGTGCCATCGAGCGCGTCGAATTCCCGGACGACACCTCCGCCCGATCGGGTGATCTCGGCCAGCCGGGCGATCGAGATGGACCGGTCAACGACGGGATCGACATGCGGATAGCGCGCCAGCGTTACGCCGTCACGGCCGATCAGCGCAATGCTTTCGTCCGCGCCGCGGACCAGCGTCCGATAGAGCTCCTCGAAATGCCGGGACTTGATCATGCCGACGACGAGCCCGAGAAATTCGCCGTCCGCCCCCATGAATTTGCGGGCAAGCGGGACGGTCCAGGCTCCGGTGCGCGCATCCTTGACCGGACGGCCGAGCTTCGAAATCAAGGCCGGTGTGGCCTTCAGGTCCAGGAAATAGTCCTGATCGGCGACGTTGAGGGGTGGTGTCGGCCATGCGACGGACCAATTGATCACCGTCCCGTCGGCGCCAACCAGCATGACGGCCCCGATATGCGGAAAGCTCCCGATTTTGTCCTCCAGCATGAGCTGGATGTCGCGGCTCGCCATCGAACGTGCATAGACCTCGTCGGAGACGACGGCGAGAATCTGCATGTGCTCGATCAGATTTGCCTCGATCAGGTCGAGGGCCTCGAAATCGCGTGCCGCCTGCTCGGCCAGCATCGTCGCAGTCGCCAGCAGTTGCTGCTTGCTCGCGGCGAGCGCGTGATCGCGCAGATTGGACAGGATGAGAGCGATGGTGCACACGACGAGCGCGATCAGAAACGCGCCGCACAGCACCAGCAGGGCAACGGGACGCGTCGCATCGGTCCGGCGGATCGGCTGGGCTCTCCCCTCCGCCACCAACATCGCCAATCGGCCTTTGAGCGCGCGAACAGCCCGAAGCATCAGGAAACACAACTCCCAGAACGGCCCATCCTTCGGACCGTAGGGCTTCGAGTATGTCGAATCAGGTTAAAGGCCGCGCGAGGACGACCATCGACTGTCGGTCACGGTTACCTGCGCGTTTCGTCGTCACGGATGATGCGACAGAACCCGGCCTTGTTCCCGCAATTCTACGGAGGCCGTCGCATCCAGATGTGCATCTCCCGGCTGCGCTGCTGTGACCAAGACAGCCGCCCGTGGCAGGCGGCCGGGCGACCCCGGTCGTCTGGCCCGATGCCGATGAGGACGGCGGTCTAGACGCGCTCGATGATGATGGCCGGAGCCATGCCGCCGGCCGCGCACATGGTGACGAGACCGCGCTTGAGGTCGCGCCGTTCGAGCTCGTCGAGCACGGTGCCGATCAGAATCGAGCCGGTTGCGCCGATGGGATGGCCGAGCGCGATCGAACCGCCATTGACGTTGACCTTGGCGCGGTCGAGCTTGAGGTCGCGGATATATTTTTCCGCCACCACCGCAAAGGCCTCGTTGATCTCGAACAGGTCGATGTCGTCGATGGTGAGCCCGGCCTTCGCCAGCACCTTGCGCGTCGCCGGCACCGGCGCGTTCAGCATCAGGGTCGGCGAGTCTCCCATATTGGCCATCGCGACCACGCGGGCGCGGGCTTTAAGGCCATGCGCCTTGGCGTAAGACGGAGAGGCGAGAAGGATCGCAGCGGCGCCATCGACGACGCCCGACGAGTTGCCGGCGTGGTGCATGAAGTCGATGTCAAGATCAGGATATTTTTGCAGGATCAGGCCGCGATAGGTCGTGCCCTTGTCGTCCAGCGCATAGTCGGCGATCGCGGGGAATGCCGGCTTGAGCACAGCTAGCCCCTCCATCGTGGTCTGCGGCCGCGGATATTCCTCATGGTCGAGCGCGAGGCTGCCGTCCTCGCGATGCACGGGCACGAGGCTCTTCTTGAAGTGACCGCCGGCAATCGCATGCGCGGCTCGCTTCTGGCTTTCCAGCCCGAGCGCGTCGACGTCCCGACGCGTGATGCCTTCCAGCGTCGCGATCGCATCGGCGCAGACACCCTGATGCGATTGCGGATGCCGCGCGCGAAGCCGCAGATTTCCGGAGTCCATCATCATCGGTCCGCCGCCGCGGCGTCCTTCCATCGACATCATCTCGCAGCCGCCGGCGATGACGAGATCTTCCGCGCCCGCCATGATCGATGCGGCCGCCATGTTGACGCTGGTGATCCCGGAGCCGCAGAAGCGGTCCAGCGTCACGGCGCTGGCGCGCACGTCATAGCCGGCATCGAGCGCCGACATCCGGCCGAGGTCGCCGCTTTGCGTTGCGACCTGCGCGCTGCATCCCCAGACGATGTCGTCGACATCGGCGGTGTCGATGCCGGTGCGATCGGCGAGCGCACGCAGCACGGTGGCGCCAAGCTGCTGCGGATGAATGCCTGACAATGCTCCCTTGCCAGCCTTGCCGATGCCACGCGGGGTTCGGCAGGCATCGATGATCAGCGCGTCGGCCATGGGCGTTGTCCTCTTGTTATGCGTGTTGGGGACGGTTTTGAATCAGGGGGAGAGTGGAGTCAATGCGCGGCGCTCACGCCTCTCACGTGCATTTTCCGCGACGCGAAAGCATCCGCCACGTCATGGCCGGGCATAGCCGCCCGAAGGACGGCGTCGCTTCCGCTCGCCTATGTCCCGGCCATCCACGCCTCGCAACGCGGCACAAAGAACGTGGATGCCCGGGACAAGCCCGGGCATGACGACCTCTGCATGATTGAAGCGATTACGCCCCCGCGGCGTTCTTTGCGATCACGTTGCGGTAGAAGCTTGCGCTCAGCTTTGGCGTACGCACCTGGGTGTCGAAATTGACGTGATACAGCCCGAAGCGCTTGTTGAGCCCGAACACCCATTCGAAATTGTCCAACAGGCTCCAGAGGAAATAGCCGCGTACCGGCACGCCTTCCGCGGTGGCGCGCTGGAGCTGGGCGAGATAGTTGCGCAAGTACATGATGCGATCGGTGTCGTAGATCTTGCCGTCTTGCGTCACCTGATCGTCACCGGAGGTGCCGTTCTCGCTGATATAGATCGCATTCGTCTTCCAGATCTTGGCCGCGAGCTTCGGCACCCAGTAGATCGTCTCGGGGCCGACGCGCAGCCAATCCGAATTCATGTGCGGAAAGGCTTTCGGGATCGGCAGCGGCATGAAGCCCGCGCCCTGGTCGGACGCGACGATGTAGTGCTGCGGTGCGTAGATGTTGAGGCCGAGGAAATCGATCGGTGAGCCGATGATTTTCAGCTCCGCGTCGGTGTATTTCGGCGCGGCGGCGCCGGCATATTTCAGGAACGCGTCGGTGTAGGCGCCGGTCATGATGACGTTGAGATAGCCGGCATTCAGCTCGCGCAGCGCGATCTCGGCGGCGCGGACGTTCTCGGGCGTGTCAATCGCGGGAATGCAGGCATCGATGTTCTCGGCAGGTCCGACGCGCGTGCCGCGGCGGCCATGGGCGCGAACCGCCTGCACCGCAAGCCCGTGCGCGAGCGCGCTGTTGTGCCTGATCTGGTTCACGTCGGCCTGCGGCAAGGTCAGGCCCGGCGCATCGATGCCGATACCGTAGCCGAAATAGACGAAGCGGCCGCTCTCGTTCAGTGTGAACACGCTTTTGACGCGATCGGTGAGATGCTCGGCGACATAGGCCGCGTAGTCGCCGAAGATCTTGCAGGTCTCGGTCGAGCGCCAGCCGCCAAGACGGTCCTGCAGCGCTTGCGGCAGGTCCCAGTGATAAAGCGTCAGCCACGGCTCGATGCCGTTCTTGAGGAGCTCGTCGACCAGACGATTGTAGAAGTCGAGCCCTTTCGGATTGGGCTTGCTGTCGCCATCCGGAAACACCCTTGGCCAGGCCACCGAGAAGCGATAGGCCTTGCAGCCGAGTTCCTTGATGAGCGCGATGTCCTGCTTGTAACGGTGGTAATGCTCAACGGCGCGGTCACCATTGGTGCCATCTTCGATCTTGCCGGGAATACGCACGAACTTGTCCCAGATCGAGGCCCCTCGCCCGTCTTCCTCGACCGCGCCCTCGACCTGATAGGACGACGTCGCCGTGCCCCAGACAAAGCCTGCTGGAAAGCCATCGGCGCTGCGCGGCGCCGCCGCGGGCCTGGCCTCGGCAGCCTCAAGGGGCCCAGTCATTCCGGCTGCGGACAACCCCGCGATTTTCGCGAACTGGCGACGCGAGACCTTGTCCGACATAGATGCTGCCTCGAGATGATTGATTCCGCGGCACAATGACGGGACGCAGGCAGTTTGAAAAGCGCCGCCGCCAAAGTTTGAGGATACGGAATTGCGCTGCCCGAGGCGCAATATGTCGATGCTGCGCGCCGCAGGGTCCCGGCAATTACCGCGAGCGTTTCGACAGCTTTGGCAGCTTGCCGGGATCGAATGCCGGGATCGGCTCGCTTCGTTCAGCTGCCGCCGCCGGCCGTTCCGTCAGAATGAGCGTTCCCCGGAGCATGATCCCCCGCGCCTCTCCGGCCGTCGCCGTGTATGTCGCGATCTTGCCGTGGGAGACCCCCTCGATGTTCAGGGTCAGTTCGTCATAGACACCGAACACCGTGGCACGTCCATCGGTGTGACGCTTCGTCGACACGGTTGCGGTGAAGCGATCGCCGTCGATCTTGCAGGCGCCATGATACGTCATCAGGCTGTCGCGGCCCCAGATCTGGCCATCTGCGACGTGGACGATGCCAGTGCCCTGGTCAAACGGCGTCTCGTACCACGCCGCGTAGGTACCGTCCTTCAGCATGGGAGCAACCTTCCCTGGTATTCCCGCGCCAATGATCCGCATGAGGAGCACTAACGAAGCGTTAATCACGCGACCCGTGCGAATCCGGAGAGTCTCGTCGCAAGGCGGCTTCGAGATCCTCGATGATGATGTGAAGCAGGCTCACCGCAAGCGGATCGGTGACCTCGCGCTCCAGATGCCTGTAGCGCGCGATCTGGAATTGCCGCTCTTTCAAGCTCTCTGTCATGGGACGGACCCTCCGGCACATCGACGCGGAAACCGCCGAACAGTTTCGTTAAAATTTTTCGATCATTTTCCATGGTTTCAGATCCGTTAAAGCAGGCGCCGTGCCCACGCCGGGATCGACGGCCTGATACGCCTCTCTTCCCCGGCAGCCGAAGGCGTCCCGGCGCACTCAGAACGTCACCCGCATCCCCGCATAGAACGCGCGCGGCCTTGCCGGGCTCAGCGAGCGCGGGTCGGTGAAGGGAGCTCCGCCATTGGCGAAATTCGGCACCGCAGTGGTATCGAAGAAGGTGCCGTAGGTCGCGTAGCGGTTGTCGAAGACGTTGTCGACCTTGCCGTAGAGCTGAACGTTCTTGGCGACCTGGTACGACGTGTGCAGGTTGAACACGGCGTAGCCCGGCAGCTTGGCCTCGTGGTTGGCTTCGTCGCCGACATAGTACTGGCTTGAGACCCAGAGCGCGTCACCGCCGATCTTCCAGGGTTCGGTGACGGCGTATTCAACGCCGGCCTTGATGCGGTGGCGTGGCACGGCCGGGATCTGGTTGCCGGGCACGACCTGGATGACGCCGCCATTGCGTACGGCCGTCGGGCTATTGGACGAAAGTTCGAGCGCGTCGAGAAAACGCGCGTCCACGAAGGCGTAGCTGGCATGAAACTGAAGCGCTGCCGATTTCAGATTGACCTCGGCCTCGAGGCCCTGCCGGCGTGTCGCGCCGACGTTCTGGAAGAAGCCAAAGCCCTGGCGCCCCGCTACGGGCAGGCCCATGATGTCGTCTTGATTGGTGGCGCGGAAGCCGCCGATCTTCCAACCGAGCGTGCCGATGTTCAGCTCCTTCGTGCCGCGCAGGCCCGCTTCGACCGTCTTGGACACCACCTGCTTCAGCGGCGGATCCGAGACCAGGAACGATGCGATCAGGCACGGGTTGTTCGGATCGGCGCAGCCGAGCTCGAGCGGGGTCGGCACGCGGTTGGCCTCGGAGTAGCCGGCATAGGCGGTCAGCTCCGGCATGATCTTGTAGGTGCCGCCGATCACAGGATTGAAGCGGTCATAGGTGTGATCGCCATTGAGATCGATGCCGAGCTGGTCCTCCAGCGTGACACGGGCGTGGTTGAAGCGGCCACCGCCCGTGATGGCGAAGGCATCGGTCACGTTAAAGGTGTCGAGCGCATAGAGACCGCTATATTGGTTGACGGTGCGCAGCGACACCGGTCCCATCTCCCCCGTCGCGGGCGTGCCGGATTTGCCCAGAAGAATCCCGCTGCCGGTCACGACGAAGTCCGAACCGATGGTCCCGAGTTCGGCCGACGCATTGAATCGCGTGACGCTGGCATCGAAGCTGGCGCCGAGGACGAAGCGGTTGTCGTGATCGAACAGCCTGTCGGTGTTGGTGGCCTGGCCGGAGACGCCGAACGTGGTCGATCGCGTCGTCGTCCGGTCGAGCTCGCCGAGCAGCGTTCCGGTCGGGAAAGGATTGGTGAGCTGTGCGCCATTGAGGCCGTTCGCCGGCGTCGTGTTGTCGTCAAAGCAGAGCAAGCCGACCGCGGCGCATTCCTGCACATTGGTGGGGTTGCCGTCGACCACGCGCTGCTCGAACACACGCGCATGCGCTGTCGCCTCGAAGGTCCAGGTCGGCGTCGCCTCGGCCTTGCCGGTCAGGTTGATGTAGCCGACGCGGTTGTTGGTGGTCTGCGGATTGGTGTAGATCGCGCCCCAATATTGCTGCAACAGCTCGGCGGGAACGGTCGCGGATGCGCCGAAATTGTTGTTGGCGAGCCCCATGTTGACGTGGAATTCGCTGTCCCCGCCCTTGTAGCCGACATCGCCGTAGAAGCGGCGCACGTCCGATTGCGAGGAGGTGCGGAAGCCGTTGTCGTGCAGGCCCTCGAGCGCGGCGTAGACGGCGTAGTTGGCGTCGACCTGCTTGCCCCATTGCGCCGAGCTCTGGATGCGGCCGAATGAGCCGCCCATCGTGTCGATCTCGGCGCCCTGGTGGGTGAAGCCGTCCTTCATTTGCAGATTGACGGCGCCGCCGAGCGCATTGAGGCCGAAGGCCGGATTGTTGGTCACCACCGTGACCGACCGAATCGCGGCGGTCGGGATCAGATCCCAATTGACGCTGTCGGCAAATGCTTCGTTGATGCGGACGCCATTCTGGTAGACGGCAAGCCCCTGGGGCGTGCCTGTTATGGGCGAGGCGACGAAGCCGCGAAACTCGACATTCGGCTGGAACGGATTACCGCTCACCTCGGTGATGTTGACGCCAGCGACATTGTCACGCAGTGCATCGGCGACGTTCAGCGAACCCGTACGCTTGATCTGGTTGGCATCGACCGCGCTGATGCTGGAGGGGACCTTGTCGACGTCGAGGCCCTTCGCATTGCCGGGCGCCGTCGGATAGACGTAGACGTGGATCCTGGGTTTGCCGGAATTCACGACACGTGCGGCCGTTCGCGGCGCGCTGCGCCGCGCGGTCGGCTGCGGCGCCACCACCTCGATCGCGGGCAAGTTCTGGACATTGGTGTCTTCATCCTGCGCGGCTATGCCTGCGTCGGTCCAAAGCACCAGCCCCGTCGACATCGAGGCAATCAAAAGCTTTCGCGCGCCCATCCCCTGCCGTCCCATTCCCAAACGTCGGCTGTTTTGAACGTCGCCGATTGCCTGGAGAAGTGTAGTCGGCCCTCGCTGATGCACTAGCCACAAAAGGTCGTAGGCTATTCGCACTCGTTTTCCCGACCAAATCGGGAATTATTCCCGATCGGGAATTTTCCATGATTGAACTTGGCGCGATCAGGCCGCTGCGGTCGGAACCAGCGCCTCGACGGTGACGCCGCCCTCGCCCGACGCGACGTTGAGCGTGCCGCCGAGCGCCAGAATGCGCTCGCGCATGCCGACGAGGCCGAAGCCAAGCTTCTGGCCCGGCTCCATGCCGCGGCCATTGTCGCTGACCCTGACACGGGCACAGAAGCGGCCGTCGCGGCCCGGTTGCTCCGCCGGCTCGATCACCACGACGATCGCGGTCGCGCCGGCGTGGCGAAACGCGTTGGTGAGCGCCTCCTGCACCACGCGGTAGATGGTGAGATCGGCGGTCTCGCCCGTGATCCCGAGCTCCGGCGAGATCGTGGTCTCGATCGTCACGTCAGGATGCGATTCCCGCCATAGCCGCGACAGCGATTCCAGCGCCTTGCCGAGGCCAAGCTCGGCAAGGCCGACGGGCCGCAGGCGCTCCAGCACGCGGCGGGTGAACTGCTGCAGCGCGTTGATCTGCTCCAGCAAAGCGCCGCCGTGCTTTCGCACCGCCTCGGCGCTCGGCGCGCGTCCGTCGGCGAGCTTTGCCAGCGCGCTGGCATGCGCGCGCAGCGAGAACAGATAGGGCCCGAATTCGTCGTGCAGCTCGCGCGCGATCTCCTTGCGCTCGACGTCCTGGAGCGACACCGCGCGCTCGGCCAGGCGCCGCTTGTCCTCGACCGCCTCGCCAAGCGTTGCCGCCAGGTGATTGAGCCTGGTGCAGATCGCAGCCAATTCGGGCGCGCCGCCGGATGCGACGCGGGCCTCATAGCGGCCATTCTCGAGCTCGCCCATCGTCTGCGCCAGCGATTCCAGCGGCGCGAGCGCCCGGCCGACCACTGTCATCATGACCAGGAACAGCGCCAGCGCGATGACTGACCCGACCTCGAGCTGCGTGACGATGGCGTCCCAGATCTCCGCGATCTCGTCATTGGGATGCGAGGTAATCACCAGCGAACCCGGCTTGTCATGCACCGAGACCGGTACGCTGACCGCCGTCTGCTCGGGATGAACCAGGCTGACGAACCAGGCCGGCGGCCCAACCGTGTCGTCATCGGTATCGGGGCGCGGCGGTGTCAGCGGGTTCCCGCTCGCGTCCCGCAGCGAGATGCTGACATGGCGGAGGCGGTTGAGATCATGGGCGATCTGGTTCAGCCTGGCATCGGGATCCGGCGCCTCGTTGAGATCGGCAACGATCATCTCGATGAACTCGCGCGCCAGCCGGATCACGCTCTGGTCCTCGGCCTGCACGCGCGGCCCCGCCTCGGCGACCTGGCGGGCGATGTTGACGGCGAGCCCAAGTGCAAGCAACAACGCCAGCAGAAGGTTGATGCGCCCGCGCAAGGAAAGATTTTGCCACATTGCTTTTCGTCCATACCCCGAAGGATCGCTCATGCCCGTCTGACAGCGTTGACAGAGCCGAAGCGCCCGATATCTAATCGGAAACGTACAGCAATCCCGGCCGGGTTGCATGACCCGACAAGAGGCGCGTTTGTCTCGTTCGGCATCATGCGACGCGAAAATGCAGGCCGGCGCTGTCACGGGGAACGCCTATGCGCATCTTGATCGTCGACGATCATCCCATTGTCGCCTCCGGCTGCCGCGCCGTGCTGGCCGACGAAGGCGAGATCGAAATTCTGGAGGCCGCCGACGCCGAGGATGGCGAGAGCATCTTCATCGTCGAGCGCCCCGATCTCTGCGTCGTCGACATCAACCTGCCGACCGTCTCCGGCTTCGAGCTCGCGCGCCGCATCCTCGAGCGCGCACCGGAAGCGCGCATCATCATGTTCAGCATGAACGACGATCCCGCCTTCGCCGCACGCGCGATCGAGTGCGGCGCCAAGGGGTATGTGTCGAAGACCGGCGATCCTGACGACCTCGTCGAGGCAATCCGCACCGTCGGAGGCGGCGGCACCTATCTTCCGAGCGCGATCGCGCGCAGCATCGCCTTTGCTGGGCCTGCGCTGGCGCAGAACCCGCTCTCGAAGCTGAACGCGCGCGAGATGGAGATCTTGCGGCTGCTCAGCGCGGGGAAAAGCCTGTCCGAGATCGCCTGGCTGGTGCAATCGTCCTACAAGACGGTCGCCAACACCTCCTCGATCATGCGTCAGAAGCTCGGCGTCAAGACCTCGGTCGAGCTGGTACGGCTGGCGATCGAAAGCGGCGTGGCCTAGAACTAGGCCGCAAATTTCGGTCACACAAGCAATACATTCTCGATGTGGTGAGATGCCACGGAGCTATCAGGCATGACGATCCAGACTGTCTCGACCAATATGTCTTATGGCGGCGTGCAGGGCGTGTACCGCCATGCCAGCCAGGCGACCGGAACCGACATGGTGTTCTCGGTCTACGTTCCTCCGCACGCCCAAGGCGCGAAGCTGCCCGTGGTCTGGTATCTCTCCGGCCTCACCTGCACCCATGCCAATGTCACCGAGAAGGGCGAATTCCGCAGAGCCTGCGCCGAGCTCGGCCTGATCTTCGTCGCGCCCGACACTTCGCCACGCGGCCCCGACGTGCCTGGCGACGCCAACAATGCCTATGATTTCGGTCTGGGCGCCGGGTTCTATGTCGATGCGACGCAAGAGCCGTTCGCGCGCAATTATCGGATGTGGAGCTATGTCACCGACGAGCTGCCCAAACTGGTATCGGGAAATTTTCCCGTCGATGCCAAGCGGCAATCGGTGATGGGCCATTCCATGGGCGGCCACGGCGCGCTGACGGTGGCACTGCGCAACCCGCACCGCTATCGCGCTGCCAGCGCCTTTGCCCCGATCGTGGCACCGTCACAGGTGCCGTGGGGCATCAAGGCCTTGACCGGCTATCTCGGTCCGAACAAGGATGCCTGGCGCAACCATGACACGGTGGCCTTGATCGAGGACGGCGCGAAATATTCCGGCTTCCTGGTCGACGTCGGCGAGGCCGACAATTTCCTGAAAGAGCAGCTCAAGCCCGAGCTGCTGCAGGCCGCCTGCACCAAGGCCAACATTCCGCTGACACTGCGGCGCCAGCCGGGCTATGACCACAGCTATTACTTCATCTCGACCTTCATGAGCGACCATCTGCACTGGCATGCGGAGAGATTGAAGGGCTAGTTCGTTCTTACCCTCCCCTGGAGGGGGAGGGTCGCAGCGCATGGAGCGCAGCGGAATGCGATGCGGGGTGGGGTGATCTCTCCACTCGAGCACCGCATCCTTGGAGAGACTGTCACCCCACCCCGCTCGCGCTACGCGCGATCGACCCTCCAGGGGAGGGTGAGCGTCCCCTACTCACGGCTTGCCGTAGTTCGGCGCCAGCAGACGGTTGCGGATCAGATAGCTCATCGTGCGCGACCAGGATTCATCCGTGTTGCCGCGCATGTCGGCGCTGGCTGCCGTGATCATGTTGCCGGTCTTCACGTCGCGCAGATAGATGTTGAGATTGATGATCAGGTTCGAGACTTTTTGCACAAGGCCGGTGATCTCGAGGTCCGCCCCTAGCTGCCCGGCCAGCTTGAGGTCGCAGCCGCCGCAGGCCTGCAGATTGCTGTGACGGGCGGCATCCCTGACCGGCGCGATATCGAGCACCTGGAACTTACCCGACTCAGCCAATGCCTTGCGCAACTGCTCGCTGATGCGATCGAGGCGCGCTTCCTCCGGCTTCGAACCGTAGAACTCGCCGGGCAGGCTGGTGTCGATCAGCTCAAAATCGAACACCGCAAGTTTCGGCGGATCGGCCAACGCGGCCGATCCCGTCAACAGCAATACCGTGAAACACAGCAGCGCTCGCACGATCGTGATTCCTGCGCTCGTGCGTGCAAGGACGAAATGCGGGGTTGCAAGCCTTGCCAAATCGGTCATGCTTCCAGCAGAAACAATTCTCAACCGGCGGTCAAGCCGGGGAGGATTTTTGGAGGAAGCATGATCCGATGGTTGCTCGGCCCGATTGGCCTGTGTTTGGCAGCGATGCAAGCGCTCGCGGCCGACCCGGTCACAATCGGCGTCGGCTATCTCGGCGTCGCCGGCACCCGAGCAACGCTGTCGCTGGTCGAGCAGCCCGCCGAGAATGATGGCGTCGCCGGTGCCAGGCTCGCCATCGAAGACAACAACACCACCGGAAAATTCACGGGCCAGCATTTCACGCTGGACGAGCGCCGGATCAAGGAAGGCGAAGATCCGATCCAGGCGGCGACCGCGCTCGCCGAGAAGAACGGCTTCATCATTGCTGATCTGCCGGCCGACGCCCTTCTGAAAGTGGCCGATGCCCTGCGCGATCGCGGCACGCTGCTGTTCAACGCCGGCGCCATCGACGAGCGGCTGCGCGAAGCCGATTGCCGCGTCAATGTCATCCACACCGCACCGACGCGCGCGATGCTGGCCGATGCGCTCGGGCAATATCTGGTGTGGAAGAAGTGGTCGCGCTGGCTGCTCGTCGTCGGCTCGCATGACGAGGACAAGCTCTACGCCGATGCGCTCCGGCGCGCCGCGACGCGGTTCGGCGCCAAGATCGTACAGGAGCGCACATTTGAGGATACCGGCGGCGCGCGCCGCACGGATAGCGGCGTGACGCTGATCCAGCACCAGATGCCGGTGTTCACGCAACAGGCTCCCGCCTATGACGTGCTGGTCGCCGCCGACGAGAGCGAAGTCTTCGCCGCCTACCTGCCCTACCGCACCTGGGATCCCCGCCCTGTGGCGGGCTCGGCGGGCCTGGTGCCGCGCAGCTGGGATGCCGCGCAGGACCAGTGGGGCGCGATCCAGATGCAGAACCGCTTCATCAAGCTCAACTCACGGCGGATGACTGCGCTCGACATGCAGGCCTGGACTGCAGTGCGCATGATTGGCGAGGCCACCTCGCGCACCAATTCCGGCGACGTCAAGAAGGTCACCGATTTCATCAAGGGCCCCAACTTCGAGGTGGCCGCCTTCAAGGGCACAAGGCTCACGTTGCGCGACTGGAATCTTCAGCTGCGCCAGCCGATTCTCCTCGTCGATGGCCGCATGGTGGTGTCGGTGTCGCCGCAGGAGGGATTTCTGCACCAGGTCTCCGAGCTCGACACGCTCGGCTACGATCGCCCGGAGAGCAAATGCAAGCTGAAATGAGCGTTCGGATGTTGCGCGCGGGATTGCTGACGGGACTGATGCTGGCGGCAGCGCCCGCGCATGCCTTCATCGCCTATGTCTCGAACGAGAAGAGCAACACGGTCTCGGTGATCGACACCGACAGCTGGACCGTGACCAAGACCATCAAGGTCGGCCAGCGCCCGCGCGGCATCGAGTTCACCCGCGATGGAAAATTCGTCATGGTCGCGGTCGGCGACGACGACACCATCCAGGTGATCGACGCCAAGACGCAAGGCATTGTCGACACGCTGCCTTCCGGCCCCGACCCCGAATTGTTCACCCAGGACGCCGCCGGCAAGACGCTTTATGTCGCCAACGAGAACGACAACACGGTCACCGTGATCGATCTGGAAAAGCGCGCCCGCCTCGGCGACATCCAGGTCGGCGTCGAGCCAGAGGGCATGACCATCAGCCCCGACGGCAAGATTCTGATCAACACCTCCGAGACGACCAATATGGCGCATTTCATCGATACGTCCTCGCGCCAGATCGTCGCGAATGTGCTGGTCGATGCGCGGCCGCGCTTTGCCGAGTTCAGGCACGACGCCTCCGAATTGTGGGTATCCTCCGAGATCGGCGGCTCCGTCTCGATCGTCGATCCCGGCAAGCATGAGGTGATCGGCAAGGTGACCTTCGACATTCCGGGCCTGCGGAAAGAGGCGATCCAGCCTGTCGGTATCGGCATGACCAAGGACGACAAGACCGCCTTCGTTGCGCTCGGTCCCGCCAACCGCGTCGCCGTGGTCGACACCGCCACACGCAAGGTGACCAAGTACCTCTTGGTCGGTCAGCGCGTCTGGCACATGGCGTTCACGCCGGATGAAAAATACCTGCTCACGACCAACGGCGTCTCCAACGACGTCTCCGTCATCGACGTCGCCGCGCAAAAAGTCATCAAGACCATTCAGGTGGGCGAACTGCCCTGGGGCATCACGATCGCGCCATGACCAGCCCTGCTCCCATCGCCGAACCGCAGCAGACGCCGAGGCTAGAAATAGCCGCGGTGCCGGCGCTGTCGATCGACCGCGTCAGCCATTCCTACGGCCCGCGCCGCGCGCTGATGGACGTGTCCTTCAACGTGCAGCCGGCAAGCTTCACCGCCCTGCTCGGCCTCAACGGCGCCGGCAAGAGCACGCTGTTCTCGCTGATCACGCGGCTGTTCGGCATCCAGACCGGGCGCATCGGCATTTTCGGCCATGACATCAGCCGCGCGCCCGGCGAGGCGCTGCGCCTGCTCGGTGTCGTGTTCCAGCCGCGCACGCTCGATCTCGATCTGTCGCTGACGCAAAACCTCCTCTATCACGCCGCCCTCCACGGCATCAGCCGCCGCGACGCCGCCGCGCGCAGCGCCGAGCTGCTTTCGCGCATTGGCCTTTCGGATCGCGCCGGCAGCAAGGTGCGCGATCTCTCCGGCGGTCAGATGCGGCGACTGGAGATCGCCCGCGCGCTGCTGCACCGGCCGAGGCTGCTGCTGCTGGACGAGCCGACCGTCGGCCTCGACGTCAAGGCGCGCGCCGACATCATCAGCCATGTCCGCCAGCTCGTCACCGAGCAAGGCATCGGCGTGCTCTGGGCCACGCATCTGTTCGACGAGATCATGCCTGGTGACGATCTCGTGGTGCTGCATCAAGGCAAGGTGCTGGCGCAGGGCCCGATGAGCCGTGTCATCACCGAGGCCGGTGCGCAGGACGTCAACACCGCCTTCATGCGCCTGACCGGTGCGCAAGTGATGCCGGGAGGCGGCACATGAGCAGCATCGCCACGCGCGACGCTCCGCGCGGCTTCTCGGCTAGCGAATACATGACCTGCCTCACCGGCATCGTCTGGCGCGAGGGCCTGCGCTTCCTGCATCAGCGCGAGCGCTTCGTCTCGGCGCTGGTGCGCCCCCTGGTGTGGCTGTTCATCTTCGCCGCCGGCTTCCGCCAGGTGCTCGGCATCTCCATCATCCCGCCCTACGAGACCTACATCCTCTACGAGGTCTTCATCGCGCCCGGGCTGATGGCGATGATCCAGCTGTTCAATGGCATGCAGTCCTCGCTCTCGATGGTCTACGACCGCGAGATGGGCAATATGCGCACGCTGCTGGTGAGCCCGCTGCCGCGCGGCTTCCTCTTGTTCTGCAAGCTGCTTGCGGGCACCGCAGTGTCGCTGCTCCAGGTCTATGCGTTCCTGGTCATCGCCTGGTTCTGGGACATCACCCCGCCGCTATCAGGCTATCTCACCGTGCTGCCGGCGCTGATCCTATCAGGGCTGATGCTGGGCTCGCTCGGCATGCTGATCTCCTCTGGCATCAAGCAGCTGGAGAACTTTGCCGGTGTGATGAATTTCGTCATCTTTCCGATGTTCTTCGCCTCCTCCGCGCTGTACCCGCTCTGGCGGGTGCAGGAGGGAAGTCCCTATCTCTACTATGTCTGCCAGGCCAATCCGTTCACCCATGCGGTCGAGCTGATCCGCTTCGCCCTGTATGGACAGGTCAACTGGATCTCGCTCGCCGTGGTCGGAGCTTGCACAATCGTCTTCATGGTCGGCGCGATTTTCGCCTATGATCCGTCGCGCGGGCTGGCACGGCGCGGGCCTGCGGGAGGCGAAGGATGACGGTTCGGACACTTGCCTTGACGGCCCTTGCGTTCGCGGCCTCAGCCACAGCCGCGCGCGCCGCCGATCCGCGCTATCCCAACTGGCCGTGTGCGCAGGCCAAGGTTCCGGAGATTTCACTGGCCGCCGTCTGGGCGGGGCCGGAGCTCGGTGACGCCGAGACCAAGTGGAAGGACGACAGCAAGGTCAGCGCGCTGGTCTCCAAGCTCGCGGCACGCAAGACGCCGCTGGACGAGGCCGAGAAGTCGGTGAAGGAGTTTCTGACCGGCTCTGCCGCCGACAAGAGCACCAACGCAAAGCTGCTGTTCGCCGGCCTGTTCGACACGCTGAACGCCCAGCGCGCCCAGGTCATGAGCGGGTTAGAGCGCGTTAGCCGCAAGCAGCGCGAGGCCGCCGACAAGATCCGCGAGGAGACCATCCAGCTCCAGGCGCTCCAGGACGCCACGCCGCGGGACGACACCAAGGTCGACGCCATGAGCAACCAGTTGATCTGGGAGACCCGCATCTTCGAGGACCGCCGCAAGGTGGTGCGCTTCGTCTGCGAGGTTCCGACCACGATCGACCAGCGCCTGTTCGCGCTCGGCCGGGTGATCCAGCAGGAAATGGAATAGCGTCAGGCTTGCTGACAGCTTCATAAAGTTCCGGAGATATCAACGCGATCGTTAATGTTTGCCGCGCTATCTGCCGGAACCAAATCGATCTAGGATGGCTTGTCCCATGAATCCAAAACGCCGGGAGGCCTCGATGGGAACCACAAGATTCATCCTCGCAGGCGCGGCAGCCGTCACCATGCTCGCATCCAGTGCCTTTGCCGACGACATGACCGGTATGGTCACCAGCATCAACAGGCTCAACAACACCATCTCGATCCAGCAGATACAGAAAGGCACCGTGGGCAGCGGGACCGGTGGAGCAACCGGCGCGCTCCAGCAGTACAAGGCCAAGGACGCCGCAATGCTGGATACCGTTCATGCCGGCGACAGGGTGACGTATTCTGCGGCCGACAGCGATGGTGCTAGCACGCTGACGAAGTTGCAGAAGCAGTAGGGCGACACTCAGTCCAAAGTCCCTCCGCGGAAAGATTCTGGATTGCTTCGGTGCGCTCGCAATGACGGGCGAGAGTTGGGGCCTACTGCTCAGGTCGCGGCTCCGGCTGCGCTTCCTCTGTCGGCAACTTCGCCCGCTCCCAGCCGTCGGTGCCATCCGGATACCAGGCGACATTCGAATAGCCGTAAGCTAGCGCGCGCTTGGCCGCATTCCAGGACATCCAGCAATCGGCAAGGCAATAGACCACCACCAGCGCGGCCTTGTCGCCGTGCGACGCACGCGCGAGGCCACGCTGGAGATAATCGTCCATGGCTGGCGGCAATGCACCATAGCCGGTGTCCGGCAGCCAGATGCTGCCCGGAATGTCTTTCCGCGGCATGTCGCGCCACACCGTGCCAGCGAGCAGGTTCTTCGGCTTCGGCGCCCGCGGTAACACATCGATGAAGGCGCCGCTCTTCGCGCGCCAGATCGTCTCGACCTCAGCCGTCGTGAGCACGCGCGCGCCCTCCAGCGTCGCCGGCACCGGCGCGCGGTAATTGTCGGTGCGATAGCCCTCAGGCTCGAACGGCTCCTGCTGCTGCGCCAAAGCCGGCGCCATCAAGGCGGCGGCGACGAACGCAGCGGCAAGATGTTGCCTCATGATATCGCCTCATGGCGCCTTCTTGGCCGTCTCCGCGCCGAGCGGCCGGTCGTTCTCATCCAGCAGCGGCACGCCGAAATCCAGCAGGATCTTGTTGATTTCGCCCTGGTTCTCCTGGATCAGCTTGTTGAGCTGCCGCTTCCAATTCTGGTCGGCGGCGCGAACGCCCATGCCGATACGATAGACCAGCTTCGGCCCGGTGGTTTCCTTCACCAGCGGCGTCACGTGCAGTGAGCCGGCTTTCTTGGCGTAGTACCCGGCCATCGGCCCCCACAGCACCCCGGCATCGATCTTGCCCGCGGTGAGATCGTCGATCATGGCTTGCGCCGAATTGTCGTAGCGCGTGTCGATCATCAACGGATAGGGTTTTGCGTCGCTCATGAGTCCGGCGATCGCCATGTTGGTCGCCGGCGGCGTGCCGGCAATGATGCCGATATGCTTCCCCTTCAGCCTGGAATCCTCGAGCGTGTCGACCTCTTCGAGCCCGCCGCCGGCTTTCGCAACCAGCGCGTAGGTCGTGCGATAATAGGGATTGGTGCCCTGCACGAGATCGTCGCCTTGCGGGAAGCCCATGATGACGTCGCAGCGATGCGCACCCAGCGTCATCCGCACGAACCCCGTGGCCTGCGGGAAATACACGTAGTCGAGCTTCTTGCCGAGCTTCTCCGCGAACAGTTCGGCGAGCTTGTTCTCGATCCCTTCCCCCTTCTCATTGGAGAACGGCAGATTGCGCGGATCGGCACAGACCCGCAGCACCTTGGGATCGACCAGCTCGAACGAGAGGTCACCACCATCGGTCGTCTGCGCGCGAGCGACGTCGCCGATCGCACAAGACGCCACCATCAGACACAGTGAAAACAACCAGCGACGATGTCGTCCGGCCTCCATCGCGCTTCCTCCTCATTTCATTCGAATGCTATCCATGCAACGCAGGACGCACCCATGTCTTGCCAACTTTGTGCTGGCTTATCCTATTGCAGTGCAATGCGGCAAACCCTGAACTGAGGCGGAAAAGTGTCGCATCTCACGTCAAAGATCGCAGCCCTTTCCCTGCTGGGGATCGCGACGCTAGCACGCGCCGGGACGGCCGAATTGCCTGTGAGCGAAGTCGCACCCGGAATCTTCGTGCACTCCGGGGCCATCGCCCTGATGACCCGCGAGAACGAGGGCGACATTGCCAATGTCGGTTTCATTGTCGGCGAGGATGCGGTGGCCGTGATCGATACCGGGGGCAGCCTTCGTGAAGGCGAAGCGCTGCTGGCCGCAGTGCGGGCCCACACCAGCAAACCGATCCGTTACGTCATCAACACCCATGGCCATCCCGACCATGTTTTCGGCAATGCAGCCTTTGTCGCGGAGGGAACCAGTTTCGTCGGCCACAGCAGGCTGCCGCAGGCGCTGGCGACCCGCGGACCGTATTACCTCGACAATTTCCGGCGCATCATGGGCGGGGAACTGATCGATCCCGTGAAGATCGTGCCCCCCACTTTGCTCGTGAAGGACGCGATGACGCTCGATCTCGGATCGCGACGGCTGACCTTGCGGGCCTGGCCGGCAGCGCACAGCGACAATGATTTGACCGTGCTGGACGAGACCACCAAGACGCTGTTCGCGGGCGATCTGGTCTTTCTCCGCCATATTCCGGTGATGGACGGCAGCATTCGCGGCTGGCTTGCTCTGCTGAAACAGCTGGAGGCCGTTCCGGCGGTCCGCGTCGTTCCCGGTCACGGTCCTGTGAGCGACTGGCCTGCGTCGGTCGCCGATGAGCGGCGTTATCTTTCGACGCTGCTGTCGGACGTCCGAGCCTCCAACAAGAAGGGCGAGCCGATCCGAACCGCCGCTGAGAAAGCAGCTGCCGTCGAACGATCGCATTGGGAACTGTTCGACGATTACAACGCCCGCAACGCAACCGCAGCATTTTCTGAAATTGAATGGGAATAGCGGGCGCGCTACGCTTGTCTGATAATTGCGTCGCCCGAACGGGACCACGACCATGATGGGATGCACACCCCGCCTGCCCTTGATCGCCGCGCTGCTCGGCATCGCCTTTGCCGCACCTGTTAGCGCTGAGGACGCCTACGATCCCTGGCCAGGCCTGGTGCAGGATATTTTCAGCAACCGTGCAATGAATGACGGCAGCGGCGTCATCGCCATCGAAATGCCCTATCGCGCCGAGGACGCGGCCATCGTGCCGGTGACCCTGCGCAGCAAGCTGTCACCCGGCGATGCGCGGCGCATCCGCTCGATCACGCTGGTGATTGATCGCAACCCGGCGCCGATGGCGGCGAAGTTCGAGCTCGGCGCGGATGCCAACGTCTCCGAGATTTCCACGCGCGTGCGCGTCAACAACTACACCGACGTCCATGCGGTGGCCGAGCTCAGCGATGGCCAGCTCTACGTCTCCAAGACCTACGTGAAGGCATCCGGCGGATGCTCGGCACCGGCCGGCAAGAATGCCGAGGAGGCCAACAATCGCCTCGGTCAGATGCGCTACCGCCAATTCGCGCGCGAGGACGCGCCGGCCAGTCGCATCCGCGAGGCACAGATCATGATCGGCCATCCCAACAATTCCGGCCTGCAGATGGATCAGGTGACGCAGCTGTATATTCCCGCCTTCTTCATCAACCAGCTGAAGCTGACGCAGGACGACAGCCCCGTGTTGTCGATGGAAGGCGGTATCTCGATCTCGGAAGATCCCAATCTGCGCTTCACCTATGTCTCCAACGGCGCCAAGCGCTTCCGCGCCGAGGCGAAGGATACGGACGGGCACGTGTTCCGCAACGAATGGGACGTGGAGAAGTCGGGGACGTAGTCCTTATTTCACTCAGTCATTCCGGAGCGGTCCGCAAGACCGAGCCCGGAATCTCGAGATTCCGGGTCTGGTCCTTCGAACCATCCCGGAATGACGGTGCTAAATCAGAAACACCTCACCTCGGCCTCGGCCTGTGCCCGGCGCAGGTCGTTCACCGCTGCATTCGCCTGCTCGGACGTCCTGAACTGGGTACCGAGATTACCGCGGACCTGGGACAGGCTGAGTGCCGTTTCAGCCGTGACATATCTTTCATAGGGCACGATCGAGGCGACCACGTCGATCGAGCAGGAGCATTGCTCGATCGCCTGCCTGGTCTCGCCATTGGCTTTCATGCAGCCATAGACATATTCCGCGCGCGCCGACGTGGGATAGTCATTGGACTCCTCGGCCCGCGCCACGGTGACGGTCGCCGCGAGCACGACCATAGCGGCGACAATGGGTCGTACGTGTCCCGCAAAGATCATGAGTGTCCTCCCACTGGTTGCGATGGAAGCTATGCTATGCCTATTGTCCTGAAAAGCACTCAATCTGAGGAAATGGCTCACAAGTGACGAGAGTTTTGGCACGAACAATAGTGCTTGCGATGATGCTGGCGCTGGGCACGCCGGCCCACGCCGCCGATGTCATCCGCCTGGCGGTGCAGAAGACCGGAACATTCTCCTGGGAACTGGCGACGATCCGCGAGGCGGGTCTCGACAAGGAGGCCAATTTATCGCTGGAGGTCACCGAGCTTGCGAGCCCCGAGGCCGGCAAGATCGCGCTCCGCGCCGGCAACGCCGACATCATGCTGTCGGACTGGTTGTGGGTGTCGCGCGAGCGCGCGCTCGGCGCCAAGCTCACCTTCTATCCCTATTCCAGCGCGCTCGGCGCGGTCATGGTGCCGGCCACATCACCAATCAAGGCACTCGCCGATCTGAAGGGCCGCAAGCTTGCCGTCGGCGGTGGTCCGATCGACAAGAGCTGGCTGTTGCTGCAAGCGCGGATGAAGCAGGACGGCATCGACCTGAAGTCGGATGCGACCATTGTCTATGGCGCCCCGCCTCTGATCGCGGCCAAGGCGCTCGACGGCGAGATGGATGCGAGCCTGAATTTCTGGAATTTCTGCGCCCAGCTCGAGGCCAAGGGCTTCAGGCGCCTTGTCGGCATCGAGGAGATCTTGCCGAAGCTCGGCGCCAAGGGTGCGGTATCCGCGGTCGGCTATGTCTTCGACGAGGGCTGGGCCGCGAGCCATCGCGACACCGTAGCGCGCTTCATCGCCATGACCCGCAAGGCCAAGCAGTTGCTGGTCACCTCGGATGCGGCCTGGGACAAGATCGCCCCGCTCACCGGCGCGACCGATCCGGCCATGCTGAAAACCTATCGCGACCGCTATCGCGATGGCATTCCGCGCCGGAGCATCAGTGACGAGGAGACCGATGCGCGCGTACTCTATCGCGTGCTGGCCGAAATCGGCGGGCGCGACCTGGTCGGGCCGGCGGCCCAGCTCGATCCCGGCACCTTCTATCACGCCATCTCCGGAGATTGAGGTGCTGCGCCTTCTCTCCTTCGCCCTGTTTCTCGCGATCTGGTGGATCGGCGCCTTGTTCGTCGGCGGTGCCAAGCTGCCCTCCCCGCACGCCGTGCTCAGCGTCATCGTCGCGGAAGCCAGGAGTGGCGCGCTGTTTCTGCATCTCGGCGCGACGTTGGCGCGCGTCGCGCTCGCATTCGTGCTGGCCATGTCGGTCGGCAGTGCCATCGGCTATTTGATGGGCCGGGTGAAGCTCGCTGACCGGCTCGGCGATCCTTGGCTGATCCTGCTCTTGAACCTGCCGGCGCTGGTGGTGATCGTGCTGGCCTATATCTGGGCCGGACTCACCGAAGCCGCCGCGATCGCGGCGATCGCCATCAACAAGCTGCCGACGGCCGTCGTCACCTTGCGCGAGGGCACGCGTGCGCTCGATCGCTCGCTCGACGAGATGGCGACGGTGTTTGCGATGCCGCGCTGGCGCGCGTTCCGCCACGTCGTGCTGCCGCAGCTCGCGCCCTATATCGCGGCCTCCGCCCGCTCAGGATTGTCGTTGGTGTGGAAGATCGTGCTGGTCGCCGAGCTGCTGGGACGGCCGAACGGCGTCGGCTTCGAGATCGGCGTCGCCTTCCAGCTGTTCGACACGCCGCGCCTGCTCGCTTATTCCCTGACCTTTGCCGCGGTCGTGCTCGTGATCGAGACCGCGCTGGTGCAGCCGTTCGAGGCCCGCGCAACGCGGTGGCGGCCCCGTGCGGCTTGAGGTCGACGTCACAGGCAAGACCTACAGGAGCGCTTCGGGCGGGACGCACGAGGTGCTGGCACCGGTCAAGTTCGCGCTGCAATCGGGCGAGGTCGGCGTGCTGATCGGACCGTCCGGCTGTGGCAAGAGCACGATGCTGCGCATCATCCTCGGGCTCGACCGCGATTTCGACGGCCACGTCGCGCGCCCGCCGGAGGCACGGATCGGCATGGTGTTCCAGGAGCCGCGGCTGTTGCCGTGGCGCTCGGTCGAGCAGAATGTGCGACTGGCGGCGCCTGACGTCACCGACGCGAAGCTGTCAGAGCTGTTCAAGATCCTCGAGCTGGAAGCGCATCGCAGCCATTTTCCCGGCGAATTGTCGCTCGGCCTTGCCCGCCGGGTCGCGCTTGCCCGCGCCTTTGCGGTCGAGCCCGATCTGCTCGTACTCGATGAACCCCTCGCCTCGCTCGACGACGCACTCGCCGGCCGCCTGCGCGACGAAATCGCGACTCTGGTGGCGAGCCGCTCCGTGATGACGCTGCTCGTCACGCACAGCCTGGACGATGCCATCCGTCTCGGCGATCGCCTGTTCTTCCTGTCCCCGCGTCCTGCCCGCATTGTGCGAGAGGTGCCGATCGCCATCCCGCGCGCCGGACGCAGCGAGGCTGATCTTGCCAGGATCAGGGCAGAGCTCGCAGCCTTGCTGCTTGAATCGAAATGAAAACTCGTGGTCAACTGCATCATCAGAGATTGTCGAGGGAGGTCACCATGCGCCGTCAGCTGATTGCGATCGGCATCCTGTTGGTTGCGATGCCGGGCGCGGCGCTCGCGCAGGCCAAGGGCAAGGGCATCCGGCTCTGGAATTTGACGAGCGAGACGATCTCCGGCTTCCAGCTCGCGCCATCAGGCAAGACCGACTGGGGACCGAACCAGTGCCTGAACGACAAGGACAAGGAGGTCGACCACGACGAGCGGCTGCGCATCACCGGCATCGAGCCCGGTCGTTACGACGCCAAGGTCAGCTATCCCAACTCACGGCAATGCGTCGTGCGCGACATCGACATCAAGGCCGATGCTGTGTTCTCGATCGCCGACAAGGATCTGAAGGACTGCACGAAGTAGCTCCCTCTCCTCATCCTGAGGAGCCTGCGGAGCAGGCGTCTCGAAGGATGAAAGGCCCGGATGCCGCAGCGGGGCCTTCATGGTTCGAGACGCGCGTTCCGCGCTCCTCACCATGAGAAGCTTAGAGTAACGCGTCAGGCTTTGTCATTCGGGTGCGGATATTCGCAGCGCCAGCGCACCGCCTGCCATTTCGGATGTTCGCCGACCCATTGCGCGATGTAGGGCGGCGCGGCCATGGAGCATTGCGCCGGCGAGCCGCCAAAGTTGAACACCAGATGCTGCTCCTCGCAGGTCGCAGGCGAGAGCACCGCGCAAACAGTCACCACCAGGTCGATCGGGTTCATGCAGAGATCCTCTCGCGGGAGCGATTGAGACTAGCACAAAGGGCTACGTTTCCAGCAGCGGGAAGTTTCAATCTGGCGTGAGAAATGGGCGGGGAACCCGCTTTGCTAGAAGTTGATCCCGAACACCAGCCGCGCCTGATGGCGCTCGAAATTGACGAGATCGAGATTGGCTCCCGATCCCGCCGGACGGCCCCAGGCCTGCATGCTCCAGCTCAGGGTGAGCCGCGATTGCTCCGAGAGCTGGAGATAGGTGGTTGGACCGACGAACAGGGCTTGCCCCGAGAACTCGCCGAGGCCGATGCCCTCATATCGGAGGAAGTAGCGCATCTCCCCGCCGAGCAGCACGTTTGGGCGCACGCGCACCATGCCGGCGAAGGCCGCGCCGATGGTCGAGCTTTTCTCGGACAGCCCGCTCACCTCGAAGCGCGCCCATTCCGGTTGGTAAATCAGATTGAGCGCGCCGACCGCGAAGTTCGGGATCAGTTCGCGATCGAAGGCAAGCGTGAAGTCCGTGCCGTACATCCGCCCCTTCGCACCGCTGACCTCGTCGATGCGGTCGCCGTGGGTTTCGGCGGCGATGGTCATCCCGAACGGAGCATTCTCACGGTCGAGCAGGCGATAACGCAGGTCGAGCGAGGCGCCCTGGAAGTTGACCTGGCGGCGATCATCGATGTCAGGCACGCCCGTGATGTCGTGCAGCGTGGTCGTGCCGCCGACCTCGATGCGGAAATTCGGCAGCGGGACGATTTCAATCTCGACCTCGTGCTCGAGGGCACGATAGGTGCTCCCGCCCTTGCCGAACCGTCCCGTCGTCTGGGTCTGGAATTCGCGCTCGCCAGGATTGCCCACATCGCTGCCGATCATGAAACCGAAGATGTGCTCGGTATCAAACCCCTCCTCGGCGCTCGCATATGCCGGCGCAAGGGCGACAAGGCACGCAACCAATCTCCAGGATTTACAGGCTCCGACGCGCATCCCAAGTCCCAAAGGCGCGGCCGGCTTAATGCGGAAGCAGCGCTGACGGGCGTCAGCGTAACACAATGGTGAAATGCGAGGTGGGGATTTTGGCGCGGGCGCGCGGAAGCCGGATCGACTGCGCCCCTGCCATCGACATCGAACGCACCGGGACATCATCTCCGAAACACTGCCACGGCTTCGATGGCATCTGCCATCGAAGCCGCGGCAGGTCGTCAATCTTACTTGCGCGCAGCGCAGGCGTACATGTTGATTTCCATGCCGACCGGCACTTCCACGATCTTCGGAGCTTTCCAGGCCATTCGGGTCTCCCCAATTATTGAGCGCGACATCGCGCCGGGCAAAACCTAGGGCGGCGCCCCAGACAGTTCAAGCTTCGATTCGGGCATCAAGCGAGTCCATGCCGATTCTTCGCGGCAGCATTTCTCTCTCGGGCAAAGCCAGTTCTCTCGTGGTCAAGCGCGACCCTTGGGGACCGCCTTGCGCGATGCCGCGAAGGTCTCGATACAGCTACGCTTCGCTGTCAGCAGCCCTGGTCTGATGCCATCGCATTCGGCTTGGCACCTTCGGCCTTTTGAGCCGCCGTCGGCTGGCCTTGCATCTGACGCTGTGCATCCTCGGACGACGCCGGCGTTTCGCCGCTTGCGCGATTCATCGTGCTGGTCGGCGGGTGCTGACCGGTATTGCCCGCGGCGTCAGATGGATGGGACTGCGCCGAGCCTACCGTGACAGGACCAGAGCCGGCGTCCTTGTCGCTCGCAGTGCTGCCGGTGTTGCAGGGGCCCGCCATCGCCGAGCCGGCGCTCAGCGTCAGGATCGCGCATACAACGAGAATGGATCGTTTCGTGTTCATCTGCTTCATCTCCTTGTTCGCCCCGCCGCACGACGCCAGCGTCGCGCGGAATGTCGAGAAGAACAGGTCGAATCGGCCGATGTTCCGAATTGCAGGGCAGAATTCCGGCCTGCCGGCCGTCCGCTTATCGCAGCAGGCGTAGCAGTGCACGGCCGGCGCGCGATTTCAGCTCCTTCGCATCCAGCGTTCCATCCTTGTCGGGATTGGCTGCGTTGAAGCGCTGCTCAACCACGGCAAGATATTCGTCGAGCGTGAGGGTCCCATCGTGATCGGGATCTGCGGCCGCGAGTTCCTTTGCCGTCAGCCGTCCGCGCAATTCGCGCACGTCGAGCGTCCCGTCATGGTCGGGATCGAGCTTTGCGAACAACGCGGCGGCCGCCTTCTTCGCCTCGGCAAGATCGAGCGTGCCGTCATTGTCGGTATCGAACATTTTGACGACGCCGCCGGATGCCGACCAGGCCGGACCCGACAGCATTGCGATCGTGAGTGCAAGCGCAACAGAGCGACGCGACATCATGAAAACCTCCCTGACATGAGTCCCGATTCGGGCGGGATCGAAAACGACATAAGTCCACAAGCCTGCCCCGATTCAAGCCCGGAATTGCAATCTGCGCACTGCACAACTGGCGGAACCCAACAGCTTCGGTTGCAGCACCCACGCGAGCACAACTTCATGCCGCGGAATTTTCCAGCGCCTGCGCACAAGTGAAGGAGTCGATCGTCAGGTTTCCGTCAGGTGACCGCCCTCCGACGTCCAACATTCGGCAAGCCACTTTCGACTTTCGTATTGACGCGTTTTGGTTTCCGACAGAGTGTTGCGATCGCAGCGTCAAAAGGCGCGCATATTGGGAGGAACGGATGAAACGTTTTGCGATGGCCGCGAGCCTCGTCATCTTCGCATGCTCGGTTGCGAGCGCACAAACGACCGATCAGCTGGTCAAGGGCGCAACCGATACGTCGAACGTTCTCAATTACGGGATGGGCTACAATCTGCAGCGTTTCTCGACGCTGAACCAGATCAACAAGGACACCGTCAAGAACCTCGTCCCGGTCTGGAATTACTCCTTCAACGACGATCGTAGCGAGGAATCGCAGCCGCTGGTGTACCAGGGCGTAATCTACGTGACCTCCCACAATGCGACCATGGCGGTCGACGCCAAGACCGGCAAGCAGATCTGGAAATCCAAGATCGAATATCCCGCCGAGACGCCGCGCATCGTCTGCTGCGGCATCATCAACCGCGGCGCGGCGCTCTATGACGGCAAGCTGTTTCGCACCACACTCGACGCCAACGTGATCGCGATTGATGCCAAGGACGGCAAGGAGCTCTGGCGGCAGAAGGCGGCCGACATCAAGGAAGGCTATTCGATGACGGTGGCCCCGCTGGTCGCCGACGGTGTCGTCATCACCGGTATCTCCGGCGCCGAGTTCGGCACCCGCGGGTTCATCGACGGCTGGGATCCGGCAACAGGCAAGCATCTCTGGCGTACCCATTCGATCCCCTCGCCGGACGAGCCCGGCGGCGACACCTGGAAAGGCGATACCTGGAAGCTCGGCGGCGGCTCGACCTGGATCACGGGCTCCTACGATCCGGAGCTGAACACGGTCTATTGGGGCATCGGCAATCCCGGACCGTTCAATTCGGCGGTGCGTCCCGGCGACAACCTCTACACCTGCTCAGTGCTGGCGATGGATCCCAAGACCGGCAAGATCAAGTGGCACTATCAGTTCTCGCCGAACAACCCGTTCGACTATGACAGCGTGGCCGAGATGGTCCTCGCCGACATGAACGTCGAGGGCAAGCCGACCAAGGTGCTGATGGACGCCAACCGCAACGGCTTCTTCTATGTGCTCGACCGGACCAACGGCAAGCTGCTCGCTGCCAATCCTTACGTGAAGGTCAACTGGGCAACGAGCGTCGACATGAAGACCGGCCGTCCGGTCGAGACCGACGTCGCCAAGGACGCGCGCGAGGGCAAGAAGGTCACGGTCTATCCGTCGATCCTCGGCGGCAAGAACTGGGAGCCGATGTCGTTCAATCCGCAGACCGGCCTCGCCTACGCCAACACGCTCGCCTTCGGCGGCAAGTACAAGGCCGAGCCCGTCACCTTCAAGCAGGGTGAATGGTATCTCGGCATGGACCTCACCGATCCCTGGGAGTTCGGTGACGGTGCGCGCGGTCATCTGAAGGCGATCGATCCGATGACCGGCAAGGCGAAGTGGGAAGCCGCCTCCGACATTCCACGCTTCTCCGGCGTGCTGTCGACCGCGGGCGGCGTCGTGTTCACGGGCGCGCTGACCGGCGAGTTCGAGGCCTTCGATGCCGACAGCGGCAAGAAGCTGTGGCAGTTTCAGACCGGCTCCGGCATCGAGGGACAGCCGGTGACATGGCAGCAGGACGGCGTGCAGTACGTCGCCGTCACCTCTGGCTATGGCGGCGTTTACTCGCTGTTTTCCGGCGACGAACGGCTGGCCAAGGTGCCGCCCGGCGGCTCGCTCTGGGTCTTTGCAGTGAAGCAATAACGGCAAGAGACGTTGAGAGACACATCTCACAAGACGGTGGCGATCCTCGCCACCGTCGCGGTGCTGACGGTCGCGCTTGCGGCGACTGTTCGTGCCGCGGATGATTCGAATGGCAATCCATTGCAGACGCAGATCGACCACGGCAAGTCCACCTATGCCGAACGATGCTCGCACTGCCACGGCCCCAACATGATGAATTCCGGCACCATCACGCCGGATTTACGCGCCTTTCCCGACGACAAGGCGCGCTTCGTCACGACCGTGAAGAACGGCAAGAACAACAGGATGCCGCCCTGGGGCGACATCTTGAGCGACGACGACATCGGCAATCTCTGGGCCTTCATCTCGAGTCGGAGGAAGCCATGAGGCGCCGGCTCGCAGCGCTTGGTCTTGCCATGATGCTCGCTGCGCCGGCGACCGCGGCGTGGGCGGCTGATCCCCTGAGCATCTGCCTCGACGAGGACCGACCACCGCTCTCGGCGCACCATCGCGGCAAGCCGGACTCTGGTTTCGACGTCCTGCTGGCGCAGGCGATCGCGGACCGGATGGGACGCCCACTCAAGATCCAGTGGTTCGAGAGCAAGCTGGATGAGGATTCCAGCCCGCAGCTCGAGGCCAATGCGCTGCTCTCGGACGGGCGCTGCGCGCTGATCGGCGGCTATGCGCTGACGACGGACTCGCTCGTCAAGCCCGGTATGAAGACGGCGCGCCTGCCGGACTTCGCGGGCGCCACGCGTGACGACCGACGCCGCCGCGTTGCGCTCGGTGAGCTCGCGCCGACCAGGCCTTACGTCTATTCGCCGATGACCATCGTGCTCGGCCCGAAGGCCCGTGACCGCAAGATCGGTGACCTCGGCGATCTCGCCGGTCTTCGCCTCGCGATCGAAAGCGGATCGCTTGGTGACGCCATCCTGATGACCTTCGACAAGGGGCGGCTGATCGATAACATCACCCATCTCGTCCCCGGCCGCGCCGACCTCCTGGGCGCACTCGATCGCGGCGACTATGATGCGACCTTGATCGACCTTGCCCGTTTCGACGCGCACCGCGCCGCGCGTCCTGAGACTGCGATCACGGCATCCGGCTATTATTATCCGATCGGGGCCAATCGCGGCTATGTCGGGCTTGGCAGCGATCCTGCCTTGATCGAGGCAGTCGACAAGGCCCTGTCGGATCTCACCGCCGAAGGCAAGATCGCTGAGTTGGGCAAGCAGGCCGGCCTGACCTACCTGCCGCCGCGCGAACCTGCCATTCTCGGCGACGTCTGGACGAAGATCATTCAGCGGTGACGTGCATCCCGAAAATGACGCGGGATGCGGCTGAGGACGCCAGGTGGCTCGCCCCCTTCGCATCCGACCAAAGCCTAGTGTCGCAAGCGCCTTGACCGGCTATCATTGTGCGCTGTCGCCGGGCGTCCCTCTCCGCTCCGAACGAGAAAGGCCGAGCGCATGAAACCCGATGCTGTCGCGGTGGCCGCCCTGGTCGTCCTGCTGTTTCCGATGGGCTATTTTCTGCTCGCTTCGCCCGCATTCCTGCTGGTGAAGCTCGACATTCCGCCCGTCACGCAGTTGCTGCGCGGGATGTTCAACATCCAGTTCAGGATGATGAGCGTGACCGGCATCTTTGCGACTGCGGCTTTCGTCATCGCCGGTCGTCCGCTCTTTGCCATAGCGATTGGCTCGATTGCGGTCCTCGCAATCTGGGGACGCAGCCGGTTCATGCAACGGATGGATAACGAACTCAGCGCCCGGGATGCGGGCGATGCTGATGCCGTGCGCCGACTACGTCGAATGCATTGGAGCGGAATGCTCTGCAATGCAGCACTGGTCACGGCGCTCGTGAGCAGCATTCCCTACGTCGCCATGCCGACTTAAGCGGGGCCGGCTCAAGTCTCGTCCGCGGCCACGGCGCCCTGCTGTGCCTTGTGGATCGACGACGGCACCACGCCGAAATATTTCCTGAATACGCGACTGAAATGCGACGAGCTCGAGAAGCCCCAGGAAAACGCCACATCGGTGATGGTCTTGCCGGCGTGAGCCTCGAGCTCCTGGCGGCAGTTCTGAAGGCGCGCCTGCCAGATGTAGTCACTCACCGTAGTGCCGCGCTCGGAGAACAGCATGTGCAGGTAGCGCTTGGAGCAGCCGAGCTCCGCGGAGATCTGATCGATGCACAGATCGGGATCGCGCAGGTGCTCGCGGATGAAAAATTGGGCACGCACATACATCGCCTCGGGCCCGACGCGATCGAACATCGTGTCGGCTTCGCGCAGCGGCAGCAGCAACAGGTCGATCAGTGAATCAGCAACGCCGACCGCACTGTTGGCCGACAGTTTTGCAGCCTCATCAAACGTAGCATGGACGAAATCATGGGCGATCCGTCCTGTCCCCGTCTTCGCCGACAGCTTGCAGGCCGGCATGCGCTGCGACGGGAATCCGCGATCGCGCAGCAGTGCCTTCGGCACGATCACCACGTCGTGGCGGGTGAAGGCGGGACTGACGATCAGATGCGGGCATGAGACGTCATAAGCGATGATGTCGCCCGGGTTCAATTCGATGTGGCGGCCTTCCTGCTCGAAATAGGACACGCCGTAGGTCTGGAAGTGGATCTTGATGTACGGATGTTCGTTGGCTTTGGCGCGCGCCAGCGTGTGTGCGATGCGGTGCTGGCTCACCTCGATCTGGCAGAGCTTCAAGCGCGAGACCGTGGTGTAGTCGATGCGCCCTTCGAGCGACGACGCCTCCAGCGGATCGACATCGAAGTGTCCGCACAGACTCGTCAGCCCGTCGACCCAGCTCTGGATCTGTCGCTTTGGCGTCAGTCCCGTCGTCGAGAGCGTGTGAATTGTGTCGGACATTAATCCAGCCACTGGTGATACCCGGAGATTCGACGCGAATCGCGGCCAGCGCTTGCTGGAGCCCTCAGCCTTGATTGCGTGACGTTTACCTCGAATTTGAGCGGTCTTGTGAAACGAGCGCCATCATTCCATTGCCACCCTTTGAAGTTAATCCTCCGCCTTAGTTGCACCGCCGTCAAGGGGAACCTGAATCGCGAGCGTCGCGCCGGCCTGCGCGGAAGCCGCTGAATTCGCTACTGCAAAATCAAAAACTTCGTCTCCGTGCGCTATCGAGCAAAACAGCTTCTCTCTTGGGCAAGTTTCCCGGTGACGAAGTCGTTAGGAATTGCGCCAGGAACAACAAGAACGGGCCGCTCCTGCACGTGGACCCGTGGCTCTCATCAGGAGGAGGAAACAGCACAGCATCGTTTCTGGTCCCAATCGTGACCGCCCTGCACGAGCAGACGCCGGACGAAAAGCCCGGTGATTAAGCAATGCTTCGGAAACAATAAACGAGACCAACGGAGGAATGACTATGCGCAAGGTGCTACTGGCGACCTTTCTTGGCTCCGCGGCGGCTCTCGCCGTCGGGAGTGCGTCAGCCAATGACGAGCTGAACAAAATGTCGCAGAACCCGAAAGACTGGGTGATGCCGACGGGTGACTATTCCAACAACCGATATTCCAAGCTGAACCAGATCAACGCGCAAAATGTCGGCAAGCTCCAGGTGGCCTGGACCTTCTCGACCGGCGTGCTGCGTGGCCACGAAGGCGGCCCGCTGATCATCGGCAACATCATGTACGTCCATACGCCGTTCCCGAACAAGGTCTACGCCATTGACCTTTCCAACGAGAACAAGATCGTCTGGAAGTACGAGCCGAAGCAGGATCCGAACGTCATCCCGGTGATGTGCTGCGATACGGTCAATCGCGGCCTCGCCTACGGCGACGGCAAGATCTTCCTGCATCAGGCCGACACGACCCTCGTTGCGCTCGACGCCAAGACCGGTCAGGTCGCATGGACCGCGAAGAACGGCGATCCTAGCAAGGGCGAGACCGGCACCTCGGCGCCGATGGTGGTCAAGGACAAGGTGCTGATCGGCATCTCGGGCGGCGAGTTCGGCGTTCAGGCCCACATGAGCGCCTACGACATCAAGACCGGCAAGCTGGCCTGGCGCGGTTATTCGGAAGGCCCGGATGATCAGATCCTGGTCGACGACAAGACCACCGCACTCGGCAAGCCGATCGGCAAGGATTCCAGCCTCAAGACCTGGCAGGGTGATCAGTGGAAGATCGGCGGCGGCGCCACCTGGGGCTGGATCTCCTACGATCCGCAGTTGAACCTGATCTACTACGGATCGGGCAACCCCTCGACCTGGAATCCGAAGCAGCGTCCCGGCGACAACAAATGGTCGATGACGATCTGGGCGCGCAACCCGGATACCGGTGTTGCCAAGTGGGTCTATCAGATGACGCCCCATGACGAATGGGACTATGACGGCGTCAACGAGATGATCCTGTCAGACCAGTCGATCAACGGCCAGGCCCGCAAGCTGCTGACGCATTTCGACCGTAACGGCCTCGGCTACACGCTCGATCGCGCCACCGGTGAACTTCTGGTCGCCGAAAAGTACGATCCGAAGGTGAACTGGACCTCCGGCGTCGACATGGACAAGAACTCCGCCACCTATGGCCGTCCGAAGGTGCTTGATGCAGCTTCGACCGACAAGGCCGGCGAAGATCACAATGTGAAGGGCATCTGCCCGGCCGCGCTCGGCACCAAGGACGAGCAGCCGGCGGCCTACTCGCCGGACACGCAGCTGTTCTACGTTCCGACCAACCACGTCTGCATGGACTACGAGCCGTTCAAGGTGAGCTACACCGCGGGCCAGCCCTATGTGGGCGCGACACTCTCGATGTATCCGCCGCAGGGCGATACCAACATGGGTAACTTCATCGCCTGGGACGGCAAGACCGGCAAGATCGTCTGGTCGAACAAGGAGCAGTTCTCGGTCTGGTCGGGTGCGCTCGCAACCGCTGGCGGCGTGGTCTTCTACGGCACGCTCGAAGGCTACCTGAAGGCGGTCGACGCCAAGACCGGCAAGGAGCTCTACAAGTTCAAGACTCCCTCCGGCATCATCGGCAACGTCACCACCTATGAGAACAACGGCAAGCAGTATGTCGCCGTGCTCTCCGGCGTGGGTGGCTGGGCCGGCATCGGTCTGGCAGCGGGCCTGACCGATCCGACTGCAGGCCTCGGTGCAGTCGGTGGCTATGCGGCACTGAGCAACTACACGGCGCTCGGCGGTACGCTGACCGTGTTCTCGCTGCCGTCGAACTAGCCTCGATACCGTATCGCTCCGGCGCGTGGATCAACTCCACGCGCCGGCTCGCCTCCACCTGATGCCTTCGAGGAACACCTCTTGCGTAAAATCTGCTCTGCCATTGCCGTGATGATCTTCGTAGCGTCCGGAGGAATTGCTGTCGCGGACGGCTCGGGCGATCCGACTGCCGTCAAGCAAAACGAAACTGGAGAATGGCTCGATAAGGATGGTAACCCGACCTACAAGATCAACGGCGATTCCGTCGACTGGTACACCTATTCCGGATACCGCCGCTATCACTCGGACTGCCATGTGTGTCATGGGCCCGATGGCATGGGCTCAACCTACGCGCCGGCACTGAAGGATTCGCTCAAGACCATGAGCTATGCCGATTTCCTCGGCGTCGTCGCCTCCGGCCGCAAGAACGTCTCGACTTCGCAGGAGAACGTGATGCCGGCGTTCGGTGATAATCCGAACGTCGCCTGTTACATGGACGATCTTTACGTCTATCTGCGCGCCCGTTCCAACGAGGCCTGGGGCCGCGCCCGACCAGGCAAGCATGAGGACAAGAGCGACGCCTACACCAAGAATGAAGACTCGTGCATGGGCAAAAAATGAACGTTTGCAGCCCGACCGAGACTTAAGTCTTGGCATCTTACGAGAATTTGAGGAGTTACCGATGAAGACACGTGCCGCTGTCGCTTTCGAAGCCAAGAAGCCGCTGGAGATCGTCGAAGTCGATCTGGAAGGGCCGAAGGTCGGTGAAGTCCTGGTCGAGATCAAGGCAACGGGCATCTGCCACACCGACGCCTACACGCTCGACGGTTTCGACAGCGAAGGAATCTTCCCGTCGATCCTCGGTCATGAGGGCGCCGGCATCATCCGCGAGATCGGCGCGGGCGTAACCTCGCTGAAACCGGGCGATCACGTCATTCCGCTCTACACGCCGGAATGCCGGCAGTGCAAAAGCTGCCTGAGCCAGAAGACCAACCTCTGCACCGCGATCCGCGCGACGCAAGGCAAGGGCGTGATGCCCGATGGGACCAGCCGCTTCTCCTACAAGGGCAAGCCGATCTACCACTATATGGGCTGCTCGACTTTCTCCAACTTCACGGTGCTGCCGGAGATTGCGGTGGCGAAGATCCGCGAGGATGCCCCCTTCGACAAGAGTTGCTACATCGGCTGCGGCGTCACCACCGGCGTCGGCGCCGTCGTCAACACTGCGAAGGTCACGCCCGGCTCCAACGTAGTCGTGTTCGGGCTTGGTGGTATCGGGCTGAACGTGATCCAGGGCGCCAAGATGGCCGGCGCCGACAAGATCATCGGCGTCGACATCAACGACTCCAAGGAGGAATGGGGCCGCCGGTTCGGCATGACCGACTTCGTCAACCCCAAGAAGATCACCGGCGACATCGTTCCGCATCTCGTCACCCTGACCGATGGCGGCGCCGACTACACCTTCGACTGCACCGGCAACACGACCGTGATGCGCCAGGCACTGGAAGCCTGTCATCGCGGCTGGGGCACCTCGATCATCATCGGCGTCGCCGAAGCCGGCAAGGAAATCGCCACCCGTCCGTTCCAGCTCGTCACCGGCCGCAACTGGCGCGGCACAGCCTTCGGCGGTGCCCGCGGCCGCACCGACGTGCCGAAGATCGTCGACTGGTACATGAACGGAAAGATCCAGATCGACCCGATGATCACCCACACGCTCAAGCTCGAAGACATCAACAAGGGCTTCGACCTGATGCATGAGGGTAAATCTATTCGTTCCGTCGTCGTGTTCTAGCTCAAGCGTCACACCCAAGGAGGATCGGCCATGACTGTTGCACTCCACCCATCGATCGACAACGGCCTCAAACAGGGCAGCGGGCACTTCGCCGGCGGCACGCTCGCCTGCAAATGCAAGGACCATCAAGTCAAGGTCGGCATCAAAGGCGACGTGGCGCACAACCACGCCTGCGGCTGCACCAAGTGCTGGAAGCCGCAAGGCGCGACTTTCTCGGTCGTTGCGGTGGTGCCGCGCCAGAACCTCACCGTGCTCGAGAATGGCGACAAGCTCCAGATCGTCGATCCCTCCGCGGTGATCCAGCGGCATGCCTGCAAGGCCTGCGGGACCCACATGTACGGCCGTATCGAGAACAAGAACCATCCGTTCTACGGTCTCGACTTCATCCATCCCGAGCTGTTCCAGGAGCAGGGCTCGCAGGCACCGCAATTCGCCGCCTTCGTCTCCTCGGTCATTGAATCGGGCGTGAAGCCCGAGCAGATGGCGGGAATTCGGGCGCGGCTGAAGGAAATCGGGCTCGAGCCCTATGACTGCCTGTCGCCGGCGCTGATGGATGCGATCGCGACTCACGTGGCGAAAGCCAAGGCCGCCTGAGCAAGGCCGCCGGAAATTGCCCGCTCCCTGCTGGTCGCCAGCGAGGGGGCGGGAGTCCTTGAACGATCGCGGCGAGTTCGCCGCCTCTGACCTTGCGTATGTGAGTGAGTTCTGCTCCCTCAGTCCTGGTCTCTGAATGACTGCGCAGTGCCGCCCTCTTCCTTCTTGAAGTCAGCGTACCCTGCGATTCTCCCTCCCTCGACTGAGGACTACTGCTTCGTCCGCGCAGTCCCTCTGGCGGACGAAGCTTTTTTTCATTACGTCTCCGATTTTGCGATCGCGCGCGACGCGTTGCCGCGCCCTGCTTTTGACAAACCCCCGATGCAATCTATTCACGTCAAGAACACCCGGCTGTGAATGCCGGCCCGGCGCGATCTCTGCTACGGTCGCGTTGTCACGATGCCGCGCGAATTCAATCAATTAAGAACAAAACGGGAGGTATCGAGCACATCCGGACATTGCGATTCGCGTTCCAGCCACCTGCCAGGACCTGCCTGTGCGGGGCAACGGGTCGGAATGCGATCACACGACGCAACGGACATTGCGCCGACGGACATCGGCAATGTTGAAATCAGCAAGCTTATGAAGAGCGAGGGACGATCATGATCAAGGTGAAGATCAACGGCCAGGAACAGAGCTGGGACGGCGACCCGGATCTCCCGCTACTCTGGTTCCTGCGCGACGAAGCCGGCCTGACCGGCACCAAGTTCGGCTGCGGCAAGGCGCTGTGCGGCGCCTGCACCGTCATCGTCGACAAGGAGGCGGTGCGATCCTGCATCACGTCGATCAATGACGTGGCGGGGCGCGAGGTCACCACGATCGAGGGGCTGCATCCGGATGGCGATCATCCGGTCCAGAAGGCCTGGCGTCAGGTCAACGTTCCCCAATGCGGCTTCTGCCAGGCGGGCCAGATCATGCAGGCCGCCGCGCTTCTGATGGACAATCCAAAGCCATCCCACGACCAGATCCGCGAGGCGATGTCCGGCAACATCTGCCGCTGCGGCTGCTACCAGCGCATCGAGAACGCGGTCCATCTCGCATCGACGGGAGTGTGACATGAATTTCATCGACAATCCCCGAAAGCTTCGTGGCTTCGAGAAGAACATCAAGGTCGAGAAGGTCTCGCGCCGCAGCATCCTGAAAGGCCTCGGCGTCACCGGCGGCTTCGTGCTCGCCGCCCCCGTGATGACGCGCCAGGCCTTTGCCTATGAGACCGGCGCCGGCAAGATGCCGCATGGCGTCGTGGTCGATCCGCGCGTGTTCGTCGCGGTTGCGCCCGACGGCACCGTCAGCATCGTCGCCCACCGCTCCGAGATGGGCACCGGCGTGCGCACAAGCCTGCCGCTGATCGTGGCCGAGGAGATGGAGGCCGACTGGTCCAAGGTCAAGGTGCAGCAAGCCCATGGCGATGAGGTCAAGTTCGGCAACCAGGACACCGACGGCTCGCGCAGCACGCGGCATTATCTGATGCCGATGCGCCAGATCGGCGCCTCTGCCCGCACCATGCTGGAACAGGCCGCAGCGAAGCGCTGGGGCGTGCCGGCAACGGAGGTGAAGGCGGTCAATCACGAGGTCGTCCACAACGCGAGCGGACGCAAGCTCGGCTTCGGCGAGCTCGCAGCGGACGCCGCCAAGGAACCGGTGCCTGCTGTCGAAGGCCTCAAGCTGAAGGACCCCAAGGACTTCCGTTATCTCGGCAAGGGTGAGGTCGGCATCGTCGATCTCCACGACATCACCACCGGCAAGGCCCGTTACGGCGCCGACGTGCGCCTGCCAGGAATGAAATACGCCGTGATCGCACGTCCGCCGGTGACCGGGGGCAAGCTCACATCGTTCGATCCGGACGCGGCGCTGAAGGTGTCCGGCGTCGAGAAGGTGATGCAGGTGCGCGGCTGGCCATGGCCGTCGAAGTTCCAGCCGCTCGGCGGCGTCGCGGTGATCGCGCGCAATACCGGCGCCGCAATCAAGGGCCGCGACGCGCTGAAGCTGGTCTGGGACGACGGCGCCAACGGCAAATACGACTCGGTCGCCTATCGCAAGGAGCTCGAGGAGGCCTCGCGCAAGCCGGGACTCGTCCTGCGCAAGGAGGGCGATGCGGATGCGGCCCTGAAGAGCGCCGACAAGGTCATGGTCGGCGAGTACTACATCCCCCATCTCGCCCATGTCAGCATGGAGCCGCCGGTCGCGGTGGCCGACGTCAAGGGCGACAAGGCCGAGATCTGGGCGCCGGTGCAGAGTCCCGGCGGCACGCGTGAGGACGTCGCCAAGACGCTCGGCATTCCCGAGGACAATGTCACCGTCAACGTGACGCTGCTCGGCGGCGGTTTCGGCCGGAAGTCGAAATGCGATTACGCGCTCGAAGCCGCCCTGCTGTCAAAGGAACTCGGAGCGCCGGTCAAGGTGCAATGGACGCGCGAGGACGACATCCACAACGGTTTCCTGCATACCGTCTCGGTTGAGCGGATCGAAGCCGGCCTCGACAAGGACGGCAAGGTGATCGCCTGGCGCCATCGCAGCGTGGCGCCCAGCATCGCCTCGACCTTCGCCGCCGGCACGGTCCATCAGGCGTCCTTCGAGATCGGCATGGGCCTGGTCGACATGCCCTTCGAGATCGCCAACATCTCTTGCGAGAATCCGGAAGCCGCCGCGCACACGCGCATCGGCTGGTTCCGCTCGGTCTCGAACATCCCGCGCGCCTTCGCCGTGCAGTCGATGGTCGGCGAGATTGCGAATGCGACCGGGCGCGACCAGAAAGAGACGCTGCTCGCGCTGATCGGCACACCCCGCATCGTCAAGCCCGCCGTGAAGGACTTGTGGAACTACGGCGAGCCCTATGACAGCTACCCGATCGACACCGCGCGCCTGCGCAAGGTGGTCGAGCTGGTCGCCGAGAAGGGCGAATGGGGCCGTCAGGTTCCGAAGGGCCACGGCCTTGGCATCGCGGTGCACCGCAGCTTCGTTAGCTACATCGCGACCATCGTCGAGGTCGCCGTCGACGAGAAGGGCAAGCTGACGGTGCCGCGGGTCGACACCGCGATCGACTGCGGCACCTATGTCAACCCGGAGCGCATCGCCTCGCAGATCGAGGGCGCGGCGATCATGGGCCTGAGCCTCGCCAAATATGGCGCGGTCACCTTCAAGGACGGCAGGGTCGAGCAGAACAATTTTGACGACTTCCAGGTCGTCAGGATCGACGAGGCTCCGCTGGTGACCAACGTCCACATCGTTCCGCCCAGCCCAGACACGCCGCCGAGCGGCGTCGGTGAGCCCGGCGTGCCGCCCTTCGCGCCGGCACTGATGAACGCCATCTTCGCGGCGACCGGCAAGCGCATCCGCACGCTCCCGATCGGCAAGCAATTGGAGGCGTAAGGCGCGGAACACAGGCGGCCCGCCGCCGTTTCCATCGATCTGACAGGAGCAGATCGATGACCAACATTCCAAGGGCGCTCGCAGTCTCTCTGCTGTCGAGCGCCTTTCTTTTGACTGCCGCAGCCGCGCTCGCCCAGAGCGCCACGACGCCCCCGACCACGGCAACCCGTCCCACGGCGCCGGACCAGAGCTCACTTCCCAATGCCAGCGCCCCACCCGCCTCGACCACCCGGACCACCGGTCAGAGCCCGAGCGATCCCAAGCTTCGGGAGATGAATCAGGCGGAAAAGGACAAGGTCGATCGCCAGGGCAAGTAGTGGGCTGCGCACGCAAGATGCGGCGGACGTTACCGTCCGCCGCATTTGCCCCCTGTCGCTCCGCTTCTCTCGATCCGCCTGCGGAGCTTATTTCTTCAGCGCGAACACCCAGATCACGCCGCCTTGCGGCACATTGGACTCGATGCCGATATTGTTGGTCGCGAGCGCGTCCTGGATGCGTTGCGCGTCCACGCCCCAGCCCGACTGGATCGCGATGTATTGCGTGCCGTCGATCTCATAGGACATCGGCATGCCCATGATGCCGGAGTTGGTCTTCTGCTCCCACAACAACTCGCCGGTCTTGGCATTGAAGGCGCGGAAGTTGCGGTCGTTGGTGCCGCCGGCGAAAACGAGATCGCCTGCGGTTGCCGTGACCGAGCCGAACATCTGCGATTTCGGGAAGTTGTGCTGCCACACCTTCTTGCCGGTCGCAGGATCCCAGGCCTGGATCTCGCCGAAATGGTCGGCGCCGGGCTTGGCCTTCAGGCCGATATCCTCCGGCTTGGTGCCGAGCCAGAGCTCGCCGGGCTTGAGCGGGATCTTCTCGCCGGTGAAACCGCCGCAGAAGTTCTCGTTGGCGGGCACGTAGACGAGGCCCGTTTTCTGACTGTAGGCCGCCGACGGCCAGTCCTTGCCGCCCCACAGTGAGGGGCAGAACTCGACGCGCTTGCCGACGACAGGCTTGTGATCGGGATCGACGATCGGCTTGCCGTTCTCGTCGATGCCCTTCCAGACGTCGGTCGAGACGAATGGCCAGCCGGCGACGTAATTGATCTTGGTCGGCGTGCGTTCGAGCACCCAGAAGATCGCATCGCGCCCCGGATGGACCAGACTCTTGATGCTGCGGCCATCGCGCTGGAGATCGATCAGCATCGGCGCGTCGACCTCGTCCCAATCCCAGGAATCGTTCTGGTGGTACTGGTGATAGGTCTTGATCTTGCCGTTGCCCGGATCGAGCGCGAGCACCGAGGAGGTATAGAGATTGTCGCCGGGATGCATCTCACCGGGCCACGGCGCAGCATTGCCGACGCCCCAATACACCGTCTTGGTCTCCTTGTCGTAGGTGCCGGTCATCCAGGCCGAGCCGCCGCCGTTCTTCCAGTCGTCGCCCTGCCAGGTGTCATGACCCGGCTCGCCCTCGCCCGGAATGGTGAAGGTGCGCCAGAGCTCTTTGCCGTCCTTGGCATCGAAGGCGGCGACATAGCCGCGCACGCCGAACTCGCCGCCGGAGCCGCCGACGATGACCTTGCCGTCGACGATCAGCGGCATCAGGGTCATGTATTGACCCTTCTTGTAGTCCTGCACCTTGGTGTCCCACACCACCTTGCCGGTCTTGGCGTCGAGCGCGACCACATGGTCGTCGGTGGTGGCGAGATAGAGCTTGTCCTCCCACAGGCCGACGCCGCGGCTGGTCGGATGCAGTTGGAACAGATCGTCGGGGAGCTGCCGCTTGTAGCGCCAATATTCGTCGCCGGTCTTCGCATTCAGCGCAATCACCTGCCCCATCGGGGTTGCCACGAACATCACGCCGTTGTTGACGATCGGCGGCGCCTCGTGGCCCTCGACCACGCCGGTGGCAAACGTCCAGACCGGCGTGAGATCCTTGACGTTGGAGGTGTTGATCTGGTCAAGCGGGCTATAGCCCTGCCCGTCATAGGTGCGCCGATAGAGCATCCAGTTGCCGGGTTCTGGATTTTCGAGACGTTGTGAGGTGACGGGGCTGTAGTTCTCGATCGGGCCGGCGCTCGCCGCCGTCGAGACGATGCAGGTGAAGGCGACGAAGCCGGACAAAAACCATTGCTTTGTGGTCATGGACGTTTCCCCTTTGAATTCTTGTGAGTTGAATTCTTGTCGTTCGTCTCGTCGCCCGCTCGTTGGCGGGCGCGACCTCTTGTGGCGCGCGGCGCGACCCGCGGCGTGTCATCCGGGCTGCGCGCCACCTACCTTTCCGATGAAGGGACCGGCGACGGTGACCGAACCCTCGCTTAACGACAGCGGCAGTGCCGCGAGGCGTCGCGGAGCGGGCCCGAACACAACCTGTGCACCCTGGCGGGGATCATATTCGGAGTTGTGGCAGGGACACTTGAAGACGGTCACGTCGCCTCCCTGATCCGCCTTCACCCATTCCGTAACCGGACAGGCGGCATGAGCGCAGACCGCCGAATAGGCAACAATACCGTCGGCTGCGCGCGCACGCGTGGTCTCGTCGAGCTCGTTTGGATCGAGCTTCACGACAAGAATCTCGTTCAGGCGCGAGCCACTGCGAACGACAGAGGTCTTTGGATCCTTCGGCCAGGCGCGAACCGGAGGGCCGCCCAGCTTGAGATTATCCGGCTTGATGAGCTGACCTTCGTTATCGCCCTCGGAGAGGACAAGCAGATCACCCTTCTGCGGCCGCTCGTCGGAACCTGGCTGATCTTCGCCCGCGCGCACTGGCGCGGAACAACCGAGGCAAGCCGTGGTGGCGAGCGCACCGAGCAGCAGCTCTCGACGCGTTTGCTCTGCACTCACATCGGCTTCGGGTTCCGCAGTGTTGTCGGAGGATGATGAGGAGGTGCTGAATGATGCGCGCGACATGCGCACTAGCAGGCGCTGGAACTCTGCCGAAATGAAGGCGAAGAATTGGCACCGCAGCGCATCAATATGGCTTTACTCGTTTTGATTGAACGCGACTACATGCATTCAAACGCGTTTTCGCGTTTCAAGATCATGCCGCGCGATGGGCATGATGATTTTGCAGATCAGACCGATGATGCAGGAATTGGTGCAGCGGCGGTTCGCGAGCGCCAACCCTAACGCGATTCAGCTGCACGTTTTGCAGGCAGATCCTTGCAGGTTCAGGACCTGAGCACGTGTCGCGGTGCGGCGATGCGGCCAGCGATCGTTGCCGATGCCATCTCGAAGCTATCAGCGATGCGACGGGCCTTGTCGATAAAGAGGCTGGCTGCCGGCGGCGGACAGACTTCACGCGCAGTCTGCTCGAACAGATCGAGCCAGCGGTCGAAATGATCGCCGATCAGGCTGAGCGGGACATGTGCCCGCATCGGAGAACCGTGATAGCGGCCGCTCATCAGCACCACCGAGGACCAGAAGTCTTTCAGCTTGGCGAGATGCTCGTCCCAATTCTGCACGATCTTGAACACTGGCCCGAGCAGGGCGTCCTCGCGGACGCGTCCATAGAAGCGGGTGACGAGTTCCCCGATCATCTCCTCGGTGATCCCGGTGCGCTCGATTGCATCCTGGGTCAGCAAGTTGCGCCGCGCGGCCGCCGCCTCGCGCTCGGCCTTCAGTCGATCCGACATATCCCTTGTTTTCCGTTTTCATTGTTCCCGCAGATCTGCCCATTTGACATTGTCGGGCCAATTGCGCGCGACGTCTTTGTCGCAGCGCAAATTGCGAGAGCGGCGGGCGTTTCGAGCCCGGCGTCTGCTCCTTGATCAGTATCGTAGGGTGGGCAAAGGCGCACTTGCGCCGTGCCCACCACCTCTCTCGATCGCGAAAATGCGTGGGCACGCTTGCGCTTTGCCCACCCTACGGCGCCGTCTTCGTAGCGATTACAGATCACGCGCCGTAGCTGTAAAAACCCTGCCCGGTCTTGCGGCCGAGACGGCCGGCATCGACCATTTCCTTGAGCAGGGGCGCCGGACGGTATTTAGGGTCGTTGAAGCCCTTATAAAAGACCTCCATCACCGACAGCATGGTGTCGAGGCCGACCAGATCGGCCAGCGCCAGCGGCCCGATCGGATGGTTGCAGCCGAGCTTCATGCCGGCGTCAATTTCCTCGGCGGTGGCAATCCCTTCCTGGAGCGCGAAGATCGCCTCGTTGATCATCGGGCACAGGATGCGGTTGACGGCGAAGCCCGGGCTGTTCTTGGCTGATATCGCCACCTTGCCGACGCGCTGGGCGAAATCCAGCGCCTTGGCGTGGGTGTCGTCCGAGGTCTGCAAGCCGCGGATCAGTTCCAGCAGCTGCATGACCGGAACCGGATTGAAGAAGTGCATGCCGATGAAGCGATCGGGCCGATCGGTCGCGGCGGCCAGCTTGGTGATCGAGATCGACGAGGTGTTGGTCGCAACCAGCGTGCGCGGCGGCAGCGTGGCGCAGAGGTCCTTCAGGATCTTGACCTTAAGCTCCTCGTTCTCGGTCGCGGCCTCGATGACGAGATCGCAATCGGAGAGCTTGGCGCGGTCGGTGGTGCCGGTGATGCGCTTGAGTGTGGCGTCGCGATCAGCCGCCGAGATCTTCTCCTTCTTGACTAGGCGCTCGAGGCTGCCGCCGACGGTCGAAATGCCGCGGTTCACCGCCGCATCGGAGATGTCCACCATCACGACCGACAGACCGGCCGCGGCGCAGATCTGGGCGATGCCGTTGCCCATGGTCCCTGCTCCGATGATGCCAACGGTATTGATCATGGAATGACGTCCTTCTCGTTGAGCGGGCCCGGCCTTGAGCGGCATGCCCGGTTTGACCTGAATTCGAGCCGCGGCCGCCATGAGTGCTGCACCGCATCCAGGTTCTTCCTTAGCGCATCCGTGGCGAGAATAAAGTCGCCTTTCCGCTGGCGGAGGGCATGATTTCGCGGTCTCGCGGCCGGTTCGGCCCGAGTTTTGCGGCTCGTTCCGCCCCCTGAATTGCCGAGGGCGCAGGGAAGGCCGGGCGCCGGCTGGCACCCGCGGTTCGCTGTGCGTGTGTAGCGCAGTTAAGAAGCTGCACAGCGACGTACAGGGCAACCAGGACATCCCGACCTTCCCTGCGCGAGTGGTTTGACGGCTTATGCCGTGCCCTCCCCGGAGCCGAATTCGTTTGGCCTCCGTCGCCTTGCGAAAGGTTGACGGTCAGGGCCGGTTGGCCTCATGCCGCCATCCGCAAGGCTTGACTGTAGCGACGACAGTCAGGACCACACGGTTTTGCCGTACGCAGCTTGCGCCGTTCGTCACACGCGATCGGGTGCTCACGAGGTTCGGCTCAATCCTCCGCTCGCCCTGCTCCCGACCCTTGCGTGCCAACGCGAGCCCGCGTCCACCGCCCCTCACCTACGTACCGGACGACTCGCGATCCGTCCCTCGTGCCGGGTGAGACGACACGACACATACGATATTTCCGAATTTCGGTAAAGGAGAATATTTTTGCCTGCTGGCCTTGACTTTTCGTGGCGGCGCGGCAGCGCCGGTGTTTTGCCCATCGGGATCGCCAAAATTGGGGTTGACGCATCGGGCGCGAGGAGCAATCGATGATCCCCGAAAACTGAAGGCGCTACCGATGGACGCGATCATCTCCCACAATCCCGAATACGGCACGTCGCACGCCAGCCCCTCGATGCGATGATGGCCCACCCCATCCCGATCAACCGGCCGATCGTGGTCACGTCGAAAGGCGTGAGGCTTTGCCACCCCTCCGTGCCGGCGCTGGATTTCCTCCCCACATCGCAACGTCAGGGATGAACGACTTCGCACGATCCATCGTCGCCGCGTTCACGCTGATTGGCGCGGCCGATTCCGAGCTGCTCGGCATCGTCGCGCTGTCGGTGCGCGTGAGCCTGACCGCCAGCATCGTCGCGCTGCTGATCGGCGCGCCGTTCGGGGCCTTGCTTGCGATCACCCGCTTTCGCGGGCGGCAGGTCATCATCGTGCTGACCAACGCGCTCCTTGGCCTGCCACCAGTGGTGGTCGGGCTTGCGCTTTATCTCATGCTGTCGCGATCTGGCCCGTTCGGGACGGCAGGCCTGCTGTTCACACCGACCGCCATGGTGATCGCACAGACACTGCTGGCCACCCCGATCGTGGTCGCGCTGGTGCACCGGCCGGCGAGCCTGCTGTGGGCAGAGTATGGCGACCTCGCACGGATCGACGGGCTGTCGATGCTGCGCAGCATCGGCCTCTTGTTCGCGCTCGGCCGGACCTCGCTGCTGACGGCCTTTCTCGCCGCCTTTGGACGCGCCATCGCCGAGGTCGGCGCCATCATCATCGTCGGCGGCAACATCAGAGGCTTCACCCGCACCATGACGACCGCGATCGCGCTGGAGACCAGCAAGGGCGATCTGCCGCTTGCGCTGGGACTTGGGCTGATCCTGCTCGCGCTCAGCGTCGCCGTCTCGACCGTCGCCTTCCTGCTAGTGGGACGCGTTGGGGAAAAATAGCTGCTCGCCGCCGACCTTGTAGCCGGCAATCGCGTCCTGCCCTTGTCGTGAGATCAGCCAGTCGATGAAGGCCTGGCCGTCCCTGGCCTTGACGTTCGGATGCTTGTCCGGATTGACCAGCATGACGCCGTACTGGTTGAATAATCGCTTGTCGCCCTCGGTCAGGATCGCAAGCTCGCCTCTGTTCTTGAACGACAGCCAGGTGCCGCGGTCGGACAAAAGGTAAGCGTTCGACGACGACGCCATGTTCAGCGCCGGCCCCATGCCCTGGCCGATCTCGCGATACCAGCTCCCTTTGCCATCGGCAGGGTCGATGCCTGCCTCCTTCCACAATCTCAACTCGGCGGCATGCGTGCCGGACCTGTCACCACGCGAGATGAACGGCGTCTTTGCCGCCGCGATCTTGCGCAAGGCGTCAGCGACGTCCTTGCCGCCGGCGATTTTCGCGGGGTCGCTCTTCGGCCCAACGATGACGAAATCGTTGTACATGACGTCGAAGCGTTTCACGCCCTGCCCCTCGGACATGAACTTGTCCTCGGCCTGTCTGTCGTGCACGAACACGACGTCGGCATCGCCGCGCCGTCCGATGTCCAGGGCCTGGCCGGTGCCGACGGCAACCACCTTCACCTCGATCCCCTCGGCCTTCGAGAACAGCGGCAACAAATAGCCGAACAGGCCGGACTGCTCCGTCGACGTCGTCGAGGCCACGGTGATGCTGCGGTCCTGCGCGAAAGCGCATGTCGACCAGAACAGAACCGCTAAGATGGCGGCGAGCTTCTTCATGACGTCGTCCTCACTCACAGGTGCCTGAAACTACGCGGGGAGGATGACGCTGGAAAGCCCGCCATTCGGCGCGTTCGGTTTGTGGATGCGGTCGCGGCACGCCTCGAGGTCGGCAAGCGCTGCGTCGAAGCGCTCGTCCAGGGGCGCTCGTATCGATGCATTTCGAATGAATACCGCAGCGCAAGGCTGTGCAGACGTTCTGCAATTGGTCCCCCCTCAATTGACAGGGGCGTGACGGCCGGGCAGTTTTTCACATTGCTGGCGAATCAGCGCTTGCCTACGGCCCTGAGTACCTCTTGGACAACTCCCAGTGCTTTCGAGACTGATATCGTTGCTGAGCCGCATTCCTGCGGTGAAATGGGCGTTCAATCGGCTTCGGCCCCTGCCGCACAGCGGCAGTATCGACATGACGCCGAGCACTGCGGATGAGCAGCCCGTCGCGATCGCACAAGCCGCTCCGATCACCACGGACATCAGCACAGAGCCGCCACATCACGATGCGGATGTCGAAGTCGCGCCTCCGATCGCCGAAGACAATATCACCGTCTCCGGCATCGAAGAGACCCCGTCCGCCTCCGCGACCGACATCGGCATCAACGCCGCTTCATCGCTGGAGACGTCAGCAGAGGTCCAGACTGTCGTCGTCGATGAGATTTCAGTCCCTTCGATTGAGGCCGCGAGCGAGCCGGTTGATACGTCCGAAGTCATCGGCAGCGATCCGCCTGCGGAACTCCAGGCGAGCACCGACCCCGAGGTCGCAGGCGAGCCGCCGGCTCCGTCTGCCGACGTCGAAGCAGTCGACAATTCCCAGGCGGCCGTCGGCAGCGGTCTGCCCGTAGAACTCCTGGCGAACGTCGAGCCTGAGGTCGATGAGGAAGCTCCGACCTCTTCTGCCGAGATCGACGCGATCGCTGCCTCCGAACTCGCCGTCGGCAGCGATGCATCCTCGGAACTCCCTGAAGAGGTCGAACCTGAAGTCGCGGAGCAAGCCTCCATCGCGGCGGCCGAGACGGAGACAATGCCGGTCGTGGCTCCCGAGCGCGTCGTCGTCGACGATGCTCTCCTCGCTGTCACCGTGACGCCTGAACCGGTCGCAATCGACGAGACGCCTGTCATCGTGGTCGAAGCCGAGGCCACGGCGCCTGTCGCGATCGAGGTCAGCATCGACAGCGAGCCGGCTCCCAGCGTTGCCGCAGAGATCGTACCCGACGTAGCCGATGATCTTCCAGCCGTCCCAGCCGTTGCCGCGGAGAACACCGCGACCGACGCGGCTGACGTCGCCGCGCAGGTTGAGCCTGCTCAGGCTCCCGCTCCGAAGAGCCCTGCCGCAACGAAGGCTCGCGCAAAGATCGTGGAGCCCGCCGATCGCGCCACCCTGATCCGGCAGCGCTGGGCGGAGACCGGGAGCAGGATGTGGAATCCGCGGCTTCACGGCACGGGCGAGGCGACGCTGAACATCCAGGGCCGCATCGGGCTGCTGCCGCCCGAGCCCGGCGAGACCATGCCGCGCTACGACAAGCTGGAGTTCAAGATGCTCGGCGGCCAGATCGTCTGCGAGGGCGTGATCGTCGAGGCGCCCGCGCATGCGAGCCAGCGCGGCTTTACCCGCCTCGCCGAGCCGCGCAGCGCCGATCGCAACCGCGAGCCCGCGCGGGAACGCCAGGCCGCCCTCGCCTGATCCTTTCTGCGCGACGCCATACGCTCGACCGTGGGAGAGCGCGGCAATAGGCTGCACTCGGGCCTATGGTTAGCGTCGAGGGCGTCGAGACCCGCGCGCAGCTCGATGCATTGCGCCGTCTCGGCTGCGACTTCGTGCAAGGCTATTACTTCGCAAAGCCCATGCCGGGCGCGGCGATCGCGGACTATCTCGCCAAGGAGCGCGAGCGGCTCGACCGCGGCGCAGCCCAGGTCGTCGCCTGAGGCAGCGTTACTTCGAAAGGCTCGGCAGATCGAGCCCCTTGTCACGGGCGCAGTCGATCGCGATATCGTAGCCGGCGTCCGCATGGCGCATGACGCCGCTGGCGGGATCGTTCCAGAGCACGCGCTCGATCCGTTTGGCAGCCTCAGGCGTGCCATCGGCGACGATGACCATGCCGGCATGCTGGGAATAGCCGATGCCGACGCCGCCGCCATGATGCAGCGACACCCAGGTCGCGCCGCTCGCACAATTCAAGAGCGCGTTGAGCAGTGGCCAGTCGGACACCGCATCCGATCCGTCCTTCATCGCCTCGGTCTCGCGGTTGGGGCTCGCCACCGAACCGCTGTCGAGATGATCGCGGCCGATCACGATGGGCGCTTTCAACTCACCACGCGCCACCATCTCGTTGAAGGCAAGGCCGAGCCGATGACGATCGCCGAGGCCGACCCAGCAGATCCGCGCCGGCAGTCCCTGGAACTTGATGCGCTCCTTGGCCATGTCGAGCCAGTTGTGCAGATGCTTGTCGTCAGGCATCAGCTCCTTGACCTTGGCGTCGGTCTTGAAGATGTCTTCAGGATCGCCCGACAGCGCGGCCCAGCGGAACGGCCCGATGCCGCGGCAGAACAGCGGGCGGATATAGGCGGGCACGAAGCCCGGGAAATCGAAGGCGTTCTTCAGCCCCATGTCCTGTGCCATCTGGCGGATGTTGTTGCCGTAGTCGAGCGTCGGAATGCCCTGCGCGTGGAAATCCAGCATGGCCTGGACGTGCTCGACCATCGAGGTCTTCGAGGCGCGCTCGACGGCTTTCGGATCGGAGGCGCGCTTGGTCTCCCACTCGGCCAGCGACCAGCCCTTCGGCAAATAGCCGTTGATCGGGTCGTGCGCGCTGGTCTGGTCGGTGACGATATCGGGCTTGACGCCGCGACGGACCAGCTCGGGGAAAATCTCCGCGGCATTGCCGAGCAGGCCAACCGAGACCGCCTCCTTCGTCTTCGCGGCATCCGCCATGATCGCGAGCGCTTCGTCAAGCGTAGCCGCCTGGCGATCGAGATAGCCGGTGCGCAGGCGCATCTCGATGCGGCTCGGCTGGCATTCGACGGCAAGCATCGAGGCGCCGGCCATGGTCGCGGCCAGCGGCTGCGCGCCGCCCATGCCGCCGAGGCCGGCGGTGAGAATCCACTTGCCCGCAAGGCTACCGCCATAATGGCGGCGGCCGACCTCGACAAAGGTCTCGTAAGTGCCCTGCACGATGCCCTGGCTGCCGATATAGATCCAGGAGCCCGCGGTCATCTGGCCGTACATCATCAGACCCTGACGGTCGAGCTCGTTGAAATGATCGAGCGTCGCCCAATGCGGCACGATGTTGGAGTTCGCGATCAGCACGCGCGGCGCATCGGCATGGGTGCGGAAGATGCCGACAGGCTTGCCTGATTGCACCAGCAGCGTCTGGTCGGCTTCGAGCTTGCGCAGCGCGGCCGTGATGCGATCAAAACTCTCCCAGTCGCGCGCGGCGCGGCCGATGCCGCCATAGACGACGAGCTCGCTCGGGCGCTCGGCGACATCAGGATCGAGATTGTTCATGAGCATGCGCAAGGGCGCTTCCGTCAGCCAGCTCTTGGCGGTGATCTCGCTGCCACGGGGCGCGCGGATGGTGCGGTCGTTGTCCAGTCGGCGGTTCATGCGAGGACCTCTTCAGGCAAGTCTTGGAAACGGGTCGGTTGGAAGCGCGGCGAGCGCCGCGGCCGGCAATGCATCGGCTTCGACCAGCGTCGCGGCCTTGGCGAGATCGCCGGCCATGTAGCGGTCAGCGCCAAGCGCAGGTACTTGCTCGCGAAGGAGAGCGATCACGGCAACAAGGGGCGCGCTGGTCGCATGCGGCGCGCGTAGCGTGATGCCTTGGGCTGCGACAAGAAGCTCAATGCCGAGGATGGAGGCGAGATTGTCCGCCATGTCGAGGAGGCGCCGCGCGGCGTGCGCGGCCATCGAGACGTGGTCTTCCTGGTTCGCGCTGGTCGGCGTCGAGTCGATCGAGCAGGCCGCGGCACGCTGCTTGTTCTCGGCATAGAGCGCGGCCGCCGTCACCTCGGCGATCATGAAACCAGAATTGATGCCGGGATCTGGCGTCAGGAACGGCGGCAGGCCGAAATTGAGAGCGGGATCGACCAGCGTCGCGATGCGCCGCTCGCTGATCGCGCCGATCTCCGACAGCGCCAGCGCGATCGTGTCGGCGGCGAAGGCGACCGGCTCGGCATGGAAGTTTCCGCCGGAGACGATCTCGCCGGTCTCGACCAGCACCAATGGATTGTCGGTGACGGCATTGGCTTCGACGATCAGCGTGCGCGCGGCCTGCGTGATCAGATCGAGTGCGGCGCCCGCGACCTGTGGCTGGCAACGCAAGCAATAGGGATCCTGCACGCGCTCATCGCCTTCGAGATGCGACAGGCGGATATCGCTGCCGTCGAGCAACGCGGTCAGCGTCGCAGCCGCGGCAACCTGGCCGGGTTGGCCACGCAGGGCCTGGATTTCGGGCCGGAACGGCGCGGTCGACGCCATCGCTGCATCGACCGACAGCGCGCCGGTAACGAGTGCGGCGCGAACCAAGCGAAAGGCGCGCAGCACGCCGCAGATCGCATAGGCGGTCGAGAACTGCGTGCCGTTGATCAGGGCGAGCCCCTCCTTGGGGCCCAGCGTCAGCGGCGCTATGCCGGCTGTGGCAAGCGCCTCGCTGCCGGGCACGACCTCGCCGTCGAGGATCGCCTGCCCCTCGCCGATCATCACCGCCGTCATATGCGCCAGCGGAGCGAGATCGCCGGAGGCACCGACCGAGCCCTGCTGCGGCACCAGCGGATAGACGTTCCGCGCCAGCATGGCCTGCAGCTGCTCGATCACCGCCCGGCGCACGCCGGAGGCGCCTCGGCCGAGCGAGACGATTTTCAGCGCGATCATCAGCCGCACGATCGGCTCGGGCGTGGCCGGGCCGACGCCGCAACAATGCGAGACGATGAGGTTGCGCTGTAGCAGCGCGGTCTGGTCGGGAGGAATACGCTTCGACGCCAGCTTCCCGAAGCCTGTGTTGATGCCATAGACCGGTGCCGCCGCCTGCGCGGCCTTCGCGACGATCTCCGCAGCCGCCTCGACGCGCGGCCAGAACAAGGCATCGAGCACGACCGACGCGCCGCCAAGCACGCGCGCAAGGTCGTCAAGGCTGACCTCGCCCGGTTTGACGACGATCGCTGCGCCCGGCCCCGTCACTGGCCCCTCCAGACGCGACGATGCAGCGGATTGAAGCCGATGCGGTAAACCAGCTCAGCGGGACGCTCGATGTCCCAGATCGCGAGATCGCACCATTTGCCAGCCTCCAAGGTACCGGTCTCATCGAGCACCCCGAGCGCCCGCGCGCCTTCGCGGGTGACGCCGGCGAGGCATTCGGCGACCATCATCCGGAACAGCGTCGCGCCCATGTTCATGGCGAGCAGCAGCGAGGTCAGGGGCGAGCTGCCGGGATTGCAGTCGGTCGCGAGTGCCATGGCAACGCCGTGCTTGCGGAACGCCTCGACCGGCGGCTTCAGCGTCTCGCGGATGAAGTAGAAGGCCCCGGGCAGCAGCACCGCGACGGTTCCCGCTTTCGCCATCGCCGCGGCACCGGCTTCATCGGTGTGCTCGAGGTGATCGGCCGAGAGTGCCGAGAATTTCGCGGCAAGCGCGGCGCCGCCGAGATTCGAGAGCTGATCCGCGTGAAGCTTGACCGGTAATCCCAGCGCCTTCGCCGCCTCGAACACCCGCGCGGTCTGCTCGGCCGAGAAGGCAATGCCTTCCATGAAGGCGTCGACCGCATCGGCAAAACCGGCCTTTGCGACCGCCGGCAGCACCTCCTTGCAGACGAGATCGATGTAGCGGTCCTTGTCGCCATCGGCCTCGACCGGCAACGCATGTGCGCCGAGGAAGGAGGTGCGGATCGCGACCGGCCGCTGACGGCCAAGGCTGCGCGCGGCCGCGAGCTGGCGCATCTCGGTCTCGGCATCGAGGCCGTATCCGGACTTGATCTCGACCGTGGTGGCGCCCTCGCCGATCAGCGCATCGAGCCGCGGCAGCGCACTCGCGACCAGCTCCGCTTCGCTTGCCTTGCGCGTCGCCGCCACCGTCGAGACGATGCCGCCGCCGGCACGCGCGATCTCCTCATAGCTGGCACCCTTCAGGCGCAGCTCGAACTCGTGTGCGCGATTGCCGCCATAGACGAGATGGGTGTGGCAATCGATGAGGCCCGGCGTGATCCAGCGCCCCTCGCAGTCGATCCGTTTGATCGCATCCGCGTCGACAGGAAAATCCGCCGCGGCGCCTGCATAGACGATATGGCCGCCGCGGGCGGCGATGACGCCGTTCTCGATCTCGCCGAGATCGGGACGGTCGGCTCGCATCGTGGCGAGCCGGGCGTTATGCCAGATCCGGTCGAAGCGCTCTGCCATGCCAGTGTCCCTTCGCGAAGTCCCTGCGCCCTGGGATGCTTGACTTATATGTCTAGACATATAATCGTAAGGCGGTTCTGTCCAGCCGGCGTGTAATCAATCATGACCCGACTGCATTTCGCCTCCGCGCTCCTGCCCTCGGGCTGGGCCAATGACGTGCAGGTGGTGATCACCGCCGGCGCGATCGCCGAGGTGACGCCTGATGTGACGCCGGCCGCAGGCGACGAGCGCCACGAAATCGCGCTGCCGGGACTTGCGAGCCTGCACAGCCACGCCTTTCAGCGCGGTATGGCGGGGCTTGCGGAATTGCGCGGCGACAGGGCCGACACATTCTGGACCTGGCGCGAGACGATGTATCGCTTCGCGCTGGCGATGACGCCTGATGACGTCGCCGCAGTCGCGACGCTGCTCTATGTCGAAATGCTGGAACAGGGCTTTACCCGTGTCGGCGAATTCCATTATCTGCATCATGACCGCGACGGCTCGCACTATGCCGACCTCGCCGAGATGGCCGCGCGCATTGCGCAAGCGGCTGATGCCTCAGGCATCGCGCTGACGCTGCTGCCGAGTTTTTATGCACACGGTTCCTTCGGCGGCGCCGCGCCACATGACGGCCAGCGCCGCTTCATCAACTCGGTGGATCAGTTCGCTACGCTGATGACCGCCTCACGCAAGGCGATCGCAAACTTGCCAGGCGCCAATATCGGCATCGCGCCGCACAGTCTGCGCGCGGTGGCGCCGGACGAGCTCGCGGCGGTCATCCCGCTTGCCGAGGGCGGGCCGGTGCACATCCATGCCGCCGAGCAGGTGAAGGAAGTCGAGGATTGCCTGGCTTGGTCCGGCCGGCGCCCGGTGCAATGGCTGCTGGAGCATGCGCCGCTCGATCAGCACTGGTGCCTCATCCATGCGACGCACATGACGGAGCAAGAAGTCAGCGCATTCGCAAAGACCGGCGCCGTGGCGGGTCTCTGTCCCGTCACCGAGGCAAGCCTCGGCGACGGCATTTTCCCGGCGCGCGAGTTCCTCGACGCTGGCGGCCTGTTTGGGGTCGGCACCGATTCCAACGTGCTGGTCGGCGTCGCCGATGAGCTGCGTCAGCTTGAATACGGCCAGCGGCTGAAGCATCGCGCCCGCAACGTGCTGGCCGGCACAGCCGGCCGTTCGACCGGTCGCACGCTGTTCGACGACGCCCTTGCGGGCGGCGCGCGGGCGCTGGCCCAGCCAACAGTCGGCCTTATCAAGGGCGCGCGCGCCGACATCGTCAGCCTCGATGCCGCGCATCCGTCGCTGGCGGGACGTTACGGCGACGCAGTGATCGACGGCTGGATCTTTGCCGCGGGCAACGGCGCGATCGATTGCGTCTGGGCCGGCGGCAACAAGGTTGTTCAGGGCGGGCAGCATGAACTGCGCCAGTCCGCACGCGAGCGGTTTAACGCGGCAGTTCGAAGGCTCGTCGCATGAGCCTCGCCACAGATAGCGCCGACAAGCCGACGCTCTACAAGCGCATCCGCGCCGATATCGAGCAGCGCATCCTGACCGGCGAATGGCCGCCGGGCCATCGCATTCCGTTCGAACACGAGCTGGTCGCGCGCTATGGCTGCTCGCGCATGACCGTCAACAAGGCGCTGTCCGAGCTCGCCCAGGCCGACCTGATCGAGCGGCGGCGGCGCGCCGGCTCCTTCGTGCGGCGGCCGCAACATCAGTCGGCGGTGCTCAAGATCGCCGACATCCGGGCCGAGATCACCGCGCTCGGCCGCACCTACGGCTACGAGCTGATCGCCCGCAAGCTGCGCGCGGCAACCGCTGCCGACCGCGAGCGTCTAGGTGTCAAGAAGGCCGGCAAGGTGGTCGCGATCTCCTGCCGTCACAGCGCCGACAACGTGCCGTTTGCGGTCGAAGACCGGCTGATCGATCTGTCGTCCGTGCCTGATGCCGCGACGGCCGATTTCTCGCGCGAGCCGCCCGGCTCGTGGTTGCTCCATCATGTCCCGTGGACGGAGGCCGAGCATACGATCAGCGCGATCGTTGCGGATGATCGCACGGCGGAAGCGCTTGACATCGTAATCGGTGCGCCATGCCTCGTGATCGACCGCTATACCTGGCGCAGCGCGCGCACGATCACTGCGGTGCGCCTGCTTTATCCCGGTGACTCCCACCGCCTTGTCGCGCGATTCAAGGGAGGCTGAGAGAACGATGGTCGGCACAAATCGTGCAAAGCTTCGGGAAACGGTCCCCCATGGGCCGGCAGAGATCAACAGGACGTCAATCCATCTGGGCAAGAGGACGACAATCATGCGTAGTTCGACAGTTTTTGCGACAATCATTGCACTCGCGGCCACCGCGCCCGCACTCGCCGACGACGTCAAGGTCGGCGTCGGCATCTCCGGATGGACCGGCTTCGCGCCGCTGACGCTGGCGAAGGAAGCGGGCATCTTCAAGAAGAACGGCCTCGACGTCACCATCAAGAAGATCCCGCAGAAGGACCGCCACCTCGCCATCGCCTCCGGCGACGTGCAGTGCGCGGCGACGACCGTCGAGACCTGGATTTCCTGGAACGCCAACGGCGTCGCGACCAAGCAGATCTTCCAGCTCGACAAGAGCTATGGCGCCGACGGCATGGCCGTGCGCAACGACGTTACCTCGATCAAGGAGCTGAAGGGCAAGACGGTGGCGGCCTCCGCGCCCGGCACCTCGCCCTATTTCGCGCTGGCCTGGATGCTCAAGAAAAATGGCCTCACGGTGAAGGACGTCACCGTCGTCAACCTCGAGCCGGCTGCCGCCGCGCAGGCCTTCGTCTCCGGCCAGAACGATGCCGCGATGACCTATGAGCCTTATCTGTCGACTGTGCGCGCCGCGCCCGACAAGGGCAAGATCATCGCGACCACGCTGGACTATCCGATCGTGATGGACACGTTCGGCTGCACGCCGAAATTCCTCAGCGAGAACCCGAAGGCCGCGCAGGCGCTGGCCAACAGCTATTTCGAAGCGCTCGACATGATCGCCAAGGACCAGGCCAAGTCCTACGAGATCATGGGCGCCGACGTGAAGCAGACCGGCGAGCAGTTCGGCAATTCGGCGAAGTACCTTCGCTGGCAGGACAAGGCCGCGAACCAGAAGTTCTTTGCCGGCGATTTCCTCGCCTTCAACAAGGATGCGGCCGAGCTCCTGCTCGAAATCGGCATCATCAAGTCAACGCCGAAGGTCGAGGACCTCTACGACGCCAGCTTCATCAAGTAGGACTCTCACGATCGCTGGTCCCGCGAAGACGCGGGACCGGCGCATGATCGATCATTCGGATCACCTATCGATGCGTCCCCTGGATTCCGTGACATCGAAGCAGCGCGTGGCCTATGGCCTGGCGTTCTTCGTGCTGTTCGTCGCCCTCTGGTCCTGGGCGACCTTCGGCGGCCATGTCTCAAAGACCTTCCTCGCCAACCCGCTGACCATGGTGCAGGAGGGCTATGACCTGCTGGTCAAGCAGGGCTTCGTGTTCGACATCGGCATGACGATCTGGCGCGTCGTCGGCGGCTTTGCGCTGGCCGCGATCATCGCGGTGCCGCTCGGCGTGCTGATGGGCGCCTACAAGCCGATCGAAGCCTTTCTCGAACCGTTCGTCTCCTTTGCGCGCTATCTGCCCGCCTCCGCCTTCATTCCGCTCCTGATCCTGTGGGCTGGCATCGGCGAATTGCAGAAGCTGCTGGTCATCTTCATCGGCTCTGTGTTCCAGGTCATCCTGATGGTCGCCGTCACTGTCGGCGCGACGCGGCGCGATCTGGTGGAAGCTGCCTATACGCTCGGGGCCAGCGATCGCGGCATCATCCGCCGCGTCCTGCTGCCCTCCTCCGCGCCCGAGATCGCCGAGATTCTGCGGCTGGTGCTGGGCTGGGCCTGGACCTACGTCATCGTCGCCGAGCTGATCGGCTCGTCCTCCGGCATCGGCCACATGATCACCGATAGCCAGGCGCTGCTCAACACCGGCCAGATCATCTTCGGCATCATCGTGATCGGCCTGATCGGCCTCCTCTCGGACTTCATGTTCAAGGCGTTCAACGCCTGGCTGTTTCCGTGGAGGCTCGCATGACCACGCTTAAGATCGAGCAGGTCTCGCGCACCTTCCCGGCGCGCCACGGCAATGCGCCGACCCGCGCGCTGGAGCCGACCGACCTCACTATCGGGAACAACGACTTCGTCACCATCCTCGGCCCTTCCGGCTGCGGCAAGTCCACGCTGCTGCGCATCGTCGCCGGCCTCGACCGGCCGACCAACGGGCGCGTCACGCTCGATGGCCGCGAGGTGACCGGCCCGGGCGCCGATCGCGGGATGGTGTTCCAGTCCTACACGCTGTTTCCATGGCTGACCGTGCGCGACAACATCGCCTTTGGCCTGCGCGAACGCGGCGTACCGGAGGCCGAGCGCAACAAGGTCGCCGACGCCTTCATCCGCCAGGTTGGACTTGCCGGCTTCGAGAACCACTGGCCCAAGCAACTCTCCGGCGGCATGCAGCAGCGCACCGCGATTGCGCGGGCACTCGCCAATGATCCCAAGATCCTGCTGCTCGACGAGCCCTTCGGCGCGCTGGATAACCAGACCCGCGCCCTGATGCAGGAGATGCTGCTCGGCATCTGGGAGCGCGACCAGAAGACCGTGCTGTTCGTCACCCACGATATCGAGGAAGCGATCTTCCTCGGCAGCCGCGTCATCGTCATGAGCGCCCGTCCCGGCCGCATCAAGGCCGAGATCGCGGTGGATCTGCCGCATCCGCGCTCCTACAAGATCAAGACCACGCCCGAATTCGTCCAGCTCAAGGAACGGCTGGTGGAAGAGATCCGCACCGAGGCGCTGAAGGTTGCCGAACATGCCTGAAACTAACCCGCGCGCCAATGGCGAGCGCGTCCTCGCCGACCTCCATGCGCTCCGCGCCTTCGGCGCCTACAAGACCGGCGTACACAAGCCGACCTTCTCCGAGCCGCACAAGCAGTCGCTGGACTGGCTGATACAAAAGCTGCCCGAGGCCGGCCTCACCGGCGCGATCGACGGCATCGGCAACATCCTGGGCACCAGTGCCAAGCCTGGACCAAAGCTACTCGCCGGCTCGCATTTGGAAAGCCAAAACTACGCCGGTTGGCTCGATGGCCCGCTCGGCGTCGTCTACGCGCTCGAAGCCGCGCGCGTGCTCAACCCCGATCTCTCCGCGAAAGGCGCGGTCGAAGTCGCCGCGTGGGTTGACGAGGAAGGTCATTTCGGCAGCTTCCTCGGCTCGCGCTCCTATGTCGGTCAGGTGACCGAGGCCGAGATCGACGCCGCACGCGACCGCACCAATGGGCGAACCATGCGCGATGCGCTGGCCGACATGGGGCTCGCTGGACGTCCACGCATCGCGGCCGAGCCGGGGCGGCACGTCGGCTATCTCGAGGCGCATATCGAACAGGGCGACACGCTCGAAAGCGGGAAGCTCGCGATCGGCGTCGTGACCTCCATCGTCGGGATCTGGCAGTACCGCATCAAATTCACCGGCGAGCAGAACCACGCCGGCACCACGCGCATGGCCGTGCGCAAGGATGCGGGCCTGGCGCTGGCCAAGTTCTGCGTGGCGGTCGACGAACGTTTTCCGATCGCGTGCGGGCCGCGAACGGTCTGGACCACCGGCCGCATCACGCTCGATCCGGGCGCGCCGAGCATCATTCCGGGTGGCGCGGAGATGTTGTTCCAGATCCGCGACGACAATCCGGCCGTGATCGCGCGGCTGGAAGAGCTCCTGCGAGCCATGGCGGCGGAAGCGAGCGCCAAGGGTCCCTGCTCCGTCGCCGTGGAGAAAATCCGCACCGGGGCCCCCGCCATGATGAACACCGGCTTTCAGGACGCGATCGAAGCCGCGAGCAAGGCGCTTGCCGATGGGCGATCGCTGCGCATACCAAGCGGCGCCGGCCACGACGCACAGATGCTCGCGACCATCATGCCCGCTGGCATGCTGTTCGTGCCCTCGATCGGCGGCATCAGCCATCACTGGACCGAAAACACTGCGGACGCCGACATCGTCACCGGTGCGCACGTGTTCGTCGATGCCTGCCGCCGAATTCTCGCAGGCTAAAACCGCGATGAAGTTGAATCGATGCGCGCTGGCGTTTCAATACAGAAGCTACTCTTCGAAGAAGCCGGGGTGTCTCGCGACGAAGGATTGCAGCTCGCGCGATACGCGATCGAGGTGGTTGGCCATTTCGGCTTTCGCCTGATCCGGCTTCCGTGCAGCAATCGCGCGAAAGATCGCTTCGTGCTCGCGAAGTGTTCCTTGCGGCCGTCCCGGCTCCGGCAGCAGCGTCCGGCGAACACGTTCTAGATGAGTTCGGATCGGATCGAGCACCTCGCCAACTCGTGCAAGACCGGGGCTCTCGGTCATTTGACGGTGAAATCGTGTGTCGAGCTCGTGAAAGCCTTCGAGATCGCCTGAGGTAATGGCGGTTTTCTGATAGGCGAGATTCTGACCAAGTGCCGCGATTGCGTCGTCGGACATCTCGGCCGCGCAATTCCCGACGACCTCCACCTCCAGCGCGCGGCGCATCAGCATCCATTGCCGCACGTCCTCCAGGTGAATCCTCGCGACATATGACCCGCGCTGCGGCTCGACCACGACGAGCCCCTCGAAAGCAAGCCGGTTGATGGCCGTGGTGATCGACAGTCTGGACACTTCGAAGACGGCGCACCACTCGTTCTTGTCGATCGGCGTTTCAGGCGCGAGTTTTCCAGACACGATGGCGCGCTTCAGCGCGAGGTAAGCCTGGTCGACTTTCGAGCCCCCGGCCCTGCGTCCTCGCGTTGCAACGGTTCCTCCACTGAACCCGCCGACCGAATGCATGTTGTGGTTCCCCAACTCGATTTCACTTTTTCAATTTGCAAGTCCGATCGCGCGGACGAAGGCTTGACGAACAGCATCTGATATAACTAGCATATCAGAAAAATAACAACCATCACCCGCGGCCCAACGTTCGCCAGAGACCAAGGCCCGGGCTGGGAGGAACAGCACGATGGAAGCACGCTTCGGCGCATTCGGGGCGCACGATGAGTCACGCGCCCATCTCTCGCGCTTGATCGAGCTTGCCGCCCATGCCGGCGTGCCGGGCGACCGTCTCGTTCTCTCCGCCGAACAGATCTCGAAATCCTTCGCCGGCGTAAAGGCTCTCCACCAGGTCGACTTCAATCTATGTCACGGCGAAGTGCATGCGCTGATGGGCGAAAACGGCGCCGGCAAAAGCACGCTGATGAAGATCCTTGCCGGCGTGCACACGAGCTATGACGGCTCCATTCAGATCGGACACCAGACGGTATCGTTCAGCGGCGTGCGCGACGCCGAGGAAGCCGGCGTTGCGATCATTCATCAGGAGCTCAATCTCGTTCCCGAGTTGAGTGTGGCCGACAACATCTTCCTTGGCCGTGAGCCGCTGATCGCCGGCCTGCTCATCGACCGCCGGCGCATGGCAAGGGCGGCCGAGCACCTGCTGGCGCGCCTCGGCGTCAATATCGACGCCGAATGCCGGGTCGCCGACCTGCGCGTCGGCGAGCAGCAGCTGGTGGAAATCGCCAAGGCGCTGTCGCTCAATGCCCGTATCCTCATCATGGACGAGCCGACCTCGGCGCTGTCGGCGTCGGAATGCGACACGCTGTTCAAGATCGTGCGGCAGCTTGCACGCGAAGGCGTCGCGATCATCTACACCTCGCACCGCATCGAAGAGGTTCTCGACCTCGCCGATCGCGTGACCATACTGCGCGACGGCAGACGAGTGATCACGGCCGCGATCGGTGACTTGTCGCACGGCGCGATCATCTCGGCGATGGTCGGCCGCGACATGGCCGCGAGCGATCGTGGCGCCGCGACGGCGGATGGCGGGGTCATTCTGTCGATCAGGGGATTGACGCTCGATACGCTCAGTTCGCGCGGGTGGCGGCGGACACTGCACGGCGTCAGCTTCGAACTCAGACGCGGCGAGATCCTGGGGATTGGCGGGCTGCTCGGCGCCGGGCGGACGGAGATCCTGGAATCGATCTTCGGTGCCGCGCGCGGCTGGCGCGGCGGCGAAATCGCGATCGGTGGCGCAACTGTCGAGATCCACTCGCCGGCCGATGCCTACCGCCTCGGGCTTGCACTGGTCAGCGAGGACCGCAAGGAGCGCGGCCTGCACCTGGCCGCCTCGATCTGCGACAACATCGCGCTGCCGTCGATCGGCGTATTGTCGCAATTCGGCCTGCGCGCCTTTGGACGTGAACGCGCGCTGGCCGCCGAGATGGTCGGCCGGCTGTCGGTCCGCTGCACCGGCATCGGCCAGCCGGCCGCCGCGCTGTCGGGCGGCAATCAGCAGAAGGTCGTGATCGGCAAATGGCTCGCGACAGAACCGCGCATTCTCCTGCTCGACGAGCCGACCCGCGGCATCGACATCGGCGCCAAGCAGGAGATCTATCGCCTGATCTTCGATCTCGCCGCGCAAGGCCTCGGCATCATCGTGGTCACCTCGGAAATGCCCGAGCTTCTCCTGCTGTCCGATCGCATCCTCGTAATGTGCGAGGGGCGGCAGACCGGAATCCTGACGCGCGAGAACGCGACACAGGAGGCGGTGATGCGCCTTGCTGCACCGGGCATGGCGACGTGGTCGCAGGAATCGGCATCATGAGGCTAGCCAGGCTTCTCTCGCGCACCAAGCTCTATTGGGGACTGCTGATCATCTGCCTGATCGGCACCCTCACCTCGCCGCACACTTCGTCCGGCAACAACATCTTCCTGTCCTATGCCAACCTGACCGACGTGCTTCGTCAGGTCTCGATCACCGGATTGGTCGCCACTGGCATGACCATGGTCATCCTGCTCGGCGGCATCGATCTGTCGGTCGGCTCTACTATGGGCTTCGCGACGGTGATCTGCGCAATGCTGCTGACCAAACCGGGCTGGACGTCGGCATCCGCAATGGGGGTGCCGGCTGCGGTGCTCACATGCGGTGTTGCCGTGGCGCTGGCTGCACGTTTCATCTTCATGGGTCTCGCGCGCGGCAGCGACGCTTCCGCCGGGCGGCGCCGGGAGATCACGCTCTCGTCCTGGCGCAGCGTCGGCATTCCCGGCCTGCTAGGCCTCATCACTGCAATCGCGGTTGCGTGGTGGACGGCGGGCCAGGTGCCCGTCAAGTTCGGCGTTCTCGGCGTTCTCCTGGTGGCACCTTGCCTCGCCCTGGTGCTCGGGGCCATCAACGGATTGCTGATCGTCACGGGACGGATGCAGCCCTTCATCGTGACCCTCGCGATGATGGTCAGCGCGCTCGGCATCGCGCGCCTCACAGCGGGACAGGACAACGCCGTGGTGCCGGTCTACACCGGCACCAATGCAACCGAGGCATTCGAGTTGCTGCGCTCGATGCTGTGGGGCGTGCTGCCGGTGCCCAGCGTCTTCTTCCTGGCGGCGATCATCCTGTTCGGCGCGATCCTGCGCTTCACTACATTCGGCCGCTATGCCTATGCGATCGGCGGCAACGTCGAGGCGGCCAAGCTCTCGGGCATCAAGGTCGCGCAGGTGCAGCTCACCGCCTACCTGCTGTCAGGCTTGCTCGCCGGGATCGCCGGCGTGCTGTTCGTCGCGCAATACCGGCAAGGCAAGCCCGATGCAGGCGCAGGCCTCGAGCTCGACGCGATTGCCGCGGTCGTGATCGGCGGCACAAGCCTGATGGGGGGCCGTGGCGGCCTCGCCGGCACCTTCGTCGGCGTCCTGATCTTCGGGCTCCTGTCGGACATCCTTCAGCTCCAGAACATCGATTCCAACGTCCAGCTTCTGATGAAAGGATTGATCATCGTCTGCACCGTGCTGGTGCAGGAACAGAATCTCGGCCAGCTCTTCTCGCGATGGCGGTTCAGCCGTTCGCGGGAAGCCGGCGCCGATACGAAAACGGCCGAATCCCATCGGCTGCCAAGCGCCACGAAGGTGCAATTCGCAAGGGAGGATCTCGATGAAGCGTCGTGAATTCCTAAAACTGTCGACCACCATGGCCGGTGCGGTCATGACCGTCTATCTGCCTGCCGGGTGGAGCCCGGCCAAAGCCGCCGGCAAGTGGAAGGTCGGCTTCAGCCAGTGCACCACGCTCGAGCCATGGCGCGTGCAGTTCAACAAGGATATCCAGGCGGAAGCCAAGAACCAGCCGGATGTCGACCTCGTCATCACCGACGGTCAGGACAAGACCGAGAAGCAGGTCGCCGACTGCGAAAACCTCATCGTGCAGCAGGTCAACGTGCTCCTGATCTCGCCGAAGGAATCGGCGGGACTGACCGGCGTCGTCGAGAAGGCGATCGACGCCAAGATTCCGGTCATCGTGCTCGATCGCAACGTCGACACCAAGCGGATAACCCAGTTCATCGGCGGCGACAATGTCGCGATCGGCAAGGCGGCCGGCGAGTATGCGGTGAAGCTGCTCGGCGGTCCGGGCAAGGCAGCCGGCAACGTGGTCGAGATCTGGGGCGGCATGGGCACCCAGCCCGCGCACGATCGGCACGATGGCTTCCATGCCTTCACCGACAAGGAGCCGGGTATCAAAAATCTGCTCAACAACCAGTCTGGCGACTGGAAGCAGGACAAGGCCTACAACATCATGACGACGGCGCTGCGCAACAATGAGAAGATCGACCTTGTCTACGGCCACAACGATCCGATGGCCTATGGCGCCTATCTCGCGGCCAAGGATGCCGGCCGCGACAAGGACATCAAGTTCATTCTCGGTATCGACGGCTTGCCCAACGAGGGCGTGACCTGGGTGAGCAAGGGACAGCTGACGGCCACATTCCTCTATGCAACGCCCGGCGCCGAAGGCCTGCGGCAGGCCGTCAAGCTGTTGAAAGGCGAGAAGCTGCAGCCGGTCATCACGCTGCCGACGATGCTGATTACCAAGGACAACGCCTCCGACATTCTGAAGAAGAACGGCCTGCTTTGACTTCATCAAGGCAGTCATAGAAGCTGAATGGTCTAGCTCGATCAAATCTAGCTAGACCATTCGTTTGGGCCGGTCGCCTCTCTCGCGCGTGCACATCGCAGCACGACATCGGCGGGCACCGCTGACCGAGGTTTGACATGAGCGCCCCGATCTTTCGCAGACATGATGGTGTGTGGCTGAACGAACCGAAACAATGGTCGACGCAGAATGACGGTCTTCAGATCGTCACCGACCAAGCCACAGATTTCTGGCGCGAAACCCATTACGGCTTTAGCCGCGACAGTGGGCACTTCCTGGGCTTCCCGACCGCCGATGCATTCACGGCCGAGTTGCACGTCCAGGCCGACTTTAGCTCACTCTACGACCAGGCGGGCATCATGGTTCGCATCGATGCGCACCGTTGGGTCAAGGCTGGAATCGAGTTCTCGGACGGGCGTGCCATGCTCGCGAGCGTGCTGACCGACGGGCAATCGGACTGGGCGACGGCACCCTACGAGCACGATGCCCGCGATTTCCAGGTGCGCGCAACCGTCACGAACGGCGTCCTTCGCCTGCAGGTCTCCGCCGATAGCAGGGTCTGGCCGCTCATGCGGCTGGCGCCATTCCCGGTGGCGCGCTCCTATCTCGTGGGGCCAATGGCCTGCACGCCCGAGCGGGCCGGCCTGAAGGTCACATTCCCGACGTTTCGCCTGACACAGCCGCTCGGCAAGGATCTTCACGATCTCGGCTGACGCGAATTGCGAAGTCCCGCCTTGCCGAGACGCTCGAGACCTCCTGCCCTCCTGCATGAGATCAACCGGTCCGACGGATCTGCGATGACACCTACTCGCCCAAAAAACGGAATGTGGAAAGCCTGGAAAAACGCGGCTCGCCGAACGACGGGTTCTTCTTCTGAGGACTCTTTCAGCGACCCGGCCTCTTCGTACAGACCGGATCGCCTTTGGGCATGGGTCGGCAATCCCAATCGGGGCCGAAGCCGGTCGACTGGCGAACGAACGGAAACCGTATGGCAATGAAAGCGAAGAGGCACACCAAAACTAGCGCGAATAGAATGACGGGAATGTCAGCGCGCGTTGGTTGCCAGTGAGGCCATCGCATCTTCCAACCCTTTCAGCGGTCGGTTGCTCTAATATGAGTGAGACGAAACTGTTCGATAAATCGATAAGAAGGCATGGCAAGTTCGCCTGCACGGCGTGAAAAGGCCCACCTGAGATGGGCCAATTCTTTGTCGCATCGTTGCGGCAATCTCGTTCAGCGTCAATTGCGCATCGCCGCCGCCGCCGTTAGGTTCGATTGGCTCGGATTGCCGCCCGGCTGGACTTTCACGCCACCCATCGTGCTGCCACTCTCACGCGTGTCCGAGCCGCCGCCGTCACCTTGATCCTTGCGTGCAAGGGCCGATCCCGCCGCGAGCGTGCCGTCATTGCCGACGTGGTTGTTGTCGCCGCGACCGTCGTTGCCGTCGCCATGGCCGGTGCGGCCGGACGCGGCACCAGGTGCAAGCTGGCTGGCCTGGCTGCTCGCGGATTCGGTGCCGTTGTTGTCCGTGCCGCCGCCCTGGCCCATCCGGCCAAGTGAGCTGCCGGGCGCAAGGCTGCCGATGTCGTGGCTGTTGCTGGAGTCGTCGTTGGGCGTGTTGTTCTTGCCGTCGCTTCCGGTCGTCGTCGTCTTGGTCCAGAGGATCGCAATGGTTTTCGGGTCGTAGCTGGTTACCTTGGTCGTGGTCGTTCCGTCCTTGCTGGTCTGGACGATCGTCGTCTGGTCGAGCGTGTCGCTGCTCACATTCGTCATGACGACTGTGCCGCCGTTCAGGTCCGATCCCTTCGACGTCCAGACCTTCATCGGCTTTCCCGTGTTGACGACAGGATCGACCGGCCTACCGGTGTTGACAAAGTTCTGCCCCGCAGCGCCGCTACCCGCTTCGGCGCCATACTTGTCCGACTCCCGTTCACCGGGTGCAAGGCCTGCCGAGGTGTTCAGCGAATTGACGCCGCCTTTGGCGGCTTGGTTCAGCAACTGCTGGTCGGCTTTCTCTAACTCGGAGAGCTTCTTGGTGGCCTCATCGGCGCTATGCTGCTCCGTCGAGCCCGGCACATTCAGATGCCCGGCTCCGCCGGTGCCATCGCCAAAGCCCGGCACTTCACGCGGCCCGTGCTGGTTGAATTGCGAGCCCGGAAGATTGACGGTCGGTCCGCCCGGATTCGTCACGCCGGGCACTTTCGGAATGCCGCCCGACTGGTTCTGCCCCACGACGAGTACATCCGCTCCGGCCACGTTGGGCACGTTGTTCGTCGTGCCAGGCTTCGGCAGCTTGCCGCGCAGTTCTTCGGCATCCTTGATCGCGGCGATGGAATCGTTCGGCCTGACTATGCCGGCGGCGTCGATGAATGGACGCTGGATGCCGGTGCGGGGCGAAGCGGTCGTTTGCGGATTGATCGTGAGCCGCGAGCCCGGCCGAAAGATGGTGCCGCCACCGGTCGTTTGTTGCTCGACCCTCGGCGGCAAGGGTTGCGGATTGATCGAGCTTTTCCCGCCCGGCGCCACGCTCTGCCCGGTCCTCGCACCTTCCTGCATTATTCTCGCCCGTTCGGAGACAGTCGTTGACGGACTGATCGAAGGGGCCCGATCGAACCGGCCGCCATTGAAGCTGTTCATCGATCGCCCCGGAGCCTGTGGCATGGCGGCGACCGCAGACGATCTGGATGCAAACGCGGCGCCGCCGCCAAATCCGCCAAAGCCGTGGGCCGACGCAGGGCCGATCGCCGTCAGCGAACTGACAGCGACGAAGATGGTGGTTGCAAGCAACAGAGAACGACGAGACATGGTAGGCTCCTATTCTGACAGGATGTGACCATTCACACCTTGCATTTTCAGTCGCCGCAGCCACGTCGCGCGTTTTTTGGATTCAGATGCATTTACAGGCGTTTACATCCGGTTCACCGCGCGTTAATCGCGCACCATCCAGATTTGGCGGATTTTCAGCCAGCGCTGTGCGAGGTGAGGATCGCGCGGCCGGCGCGCGATCGCCGCGCCGAACCACTTTCAAGAGTTTTTGCTATAGTCGCCCCGTGAAAGAGAGCCCAATGAGCATGTCGCCTGAACTGCGGTGCCCTAAGAGGGCATCCGATCGCCGAAACAAGTCCATGTCAGCGGACCTTGCTGGCGCATGATGAAACCGGGGATCCTTGTCGTCGCGCACGATGCCTCGCTTCGCGCGACGGTTGCCCGCTGGTTGATTCAGGCCGGCTACGCCGTCGAACTCGCCGAGAGCCCAAAGCGTGCGCATGAGGTCGTCGCCAAAGCCACCATCGCCTTGGCGATCGTGGCGCCGCAGGGCTCGGGCATCGAACTCGCGCAGGAGCTTGAGGGCGCGGTCGAGCACGTCATGTTTTTCGGAAAGCCTGATGACGCTGCGGCGGCGGGTGAACCACCGGTCTCGCCGGATCGCTGCATCTTGCTGCCGTTGAGCGAGCAGGACGTGCTGGCCAAGGTCAAGTCCGTGTTGCGTCCGGTTGCGATCCCCCAGGCGCCATCAGGCCCTCAGCTCCTCCGTTTCGAGGGCTACACGCTCGATGCCGGTGCCCGCACCTGCCTCGACGCACGGGGACAGGAATTGACGCTGACCCGCGCGGAGTTTTCCCTGCTGCTGGCGTTCGGACAAAACCCGGGCCGGGTGCTGTCACGCGACGAACTCACGCGCGTGGTGACGGGCCGTGGCGCCGAGCCCGAAGATCGCAGCGTCGATGTGCTGATCTCGCGCCTGCGCCGCAAGATCGAGACGGACCCAAAGACGCCGCGGCTCATCGTAACCGTCCCCGGCGAGGGCTACAGGTTCACAGCCAAACCGCAGGCAGTCATCGCCACCGATCAACCTGCAACCGCCCAACCGGTGGCGGCCCAGACATCTGATACGCCTGGCCATCCTCTCGATCGACAACGATCGAACAGATTGCCTGTTATCGCAGGCGTCGCCGCGCTCGCGGTCGTCCTCGTCATGTCCTTCGTCGGTTGGAAGGAGTGGACCAACCGGGCTTCCCTGCAACAGGTGGCCGAGACGCCGAAGCTCGCGGCCACGCCGGAGACGCGACCTCCGAGCCAAACTTCGCAATCGTCCGCAGCACGGGACGAGCAGCGCGCCATCGTCTATAAGCGCATGGTCGCAGCGATGCAGGACAACCAGTACAATTGGCGCACGGTCGAGCGACTGGCCATCCTTTCCGGCGTCGACGAGAACGAAGCGCACGAAATCCTGGCGGAGCACCCGAACGAAGTCGTGCTCGGCAAATCGCAGGAAGGCAAGCTGCTCGCCAAATTGGCGGGGCGCTGAAACGCTCCGCAAAAAAATCGGAGGCAACGCTTTGGCGCGCTGCCTCCGCTTGCAAAGTGGCCGCTGATTCATTGCGACTGATCCGCGGTCTTGGCGTCATTGTAGACAACTGGCGTCCAGGCGAAGGTGCCCAGCCCGCACTGGAGCCAGATCTTCTGGTAGCCGAGATAGAACATCGCGACTTCCTCGACGTTACGGGCCGCCGCCACTTTTCCGTCTGTGGCCAGATCCTGAATCGTCTGCCGGAACTCGGTGACCTTTGCGCGGTCCTCGTTCGAGATCTGAGCATTGGGCAGCAATTCGTCGATCCCTGCCGCCAGCGGCGGAATGGTATCTGAAGCTCCGCACTGTGACGCGGCGGACGGAGCCGTGACGGCAGGCCTCGCCTGCGCCGCACCGCCGGAGCTGCTTGCCGTGGCGACGTGCACCGGCGGGGTGACGGGGACAGCCACCGGGACCTGCACCGGCACAGCCGGCGGCACGAAAATCACGACCGGACCATGCTTGTCCTTGTCCGGATCGTTGTCAGGGTTCGGCTGCTTGGATGGGCACTTGTACGGATTGAACGGGCACACATTGTCGATGCCAGGGCCGGGCTTGTAGACGGGCGACGGCAGCTCCGAGACCGGAATCTGCGGCTGCTTCATCGTCGAGCTCCCGACCGGAAGCTTCGAAACCGGGATCTGGGCCGTACCGAGCGACGTCTTCGCCGGTCCCGGCGGAATTTTCATCGGCATCTCCGGCTTCGGAGGGACGGGCTTCTGAGGAGCCAACACGTGGCTGGCCTCCAGGCTCGGTTGCACGCTGGTTGCGGGGTGAAATTGCCCGGCGATGTGCGGACTGATGCCACCAAAAACCTGCGACGGCAGGGCCGAAGCCGGGGTGGCGGCGGAAGCGATCGCGGTGACGCTGAGGGCGATCGCCATGAAGGTTGAGTTGCGCGACATGACTGTCTCCTGGGTTGGTTCGAGGCGGTTGAAACATCCGGGGCTCACGGCCTGTCTGGATGAGATGCGACCATTCACACCTGCACATCTGTAGTCCCGCCAGACCACCGCGTTCGCGGAATTCATAAGCATTTACAGTCGTTTACAGCTCGTTCACTGCCCGTTTACGCACCGATAGGCCGCCGGGTGCCGAGCGTGACCAGCCACGGGGCCGATCGCGGTGCGGCCCGCGCTGCGCGCCGTTTCCAATGCCCTCGAGGTCGTGCTGCGAATGAATCGGCGTGGTGTCCGCACCCAGGACCGGCAGCGCAAAAACAAACGGGCCACCCTGGCAAGGCGGCCCGCTCTCTGCCCATGATGTCGTCCGATGCCCAAATGAGGGCGGCGCGCCCGCTCGCGAGGGCGGTCAGCCATTCGGCCAGCAGTACTTACCTTCGTAGCCCAGGTGGGTGCCCGCCGGGCACGCGCGGGGCCGATTGGGCCAGCAATATTTGCCTTCATAGCCGGCGTGCGTGCCGAGAGGACACGACAATGCAGCCTCAACGATGTTCGACGCAATCGACAGCGACAGGCCGCCGAACGAGGATGCGGAGGCGACTCCGGTCGAGAGGGCGAGAGCGAGACAGCTTCCGGCAAGAAGCAACTTCGCATTCGAGAAGATTGATTTGCGCGACATGACGATCTCCTTTGGTTGGTTCGAAGTGGTTGACCATCCAGGGCTCGCAGCCTTTCTGGATGGGATGTGAACATTCACACCATGCTCGTCTGTCATGGGGTCGAGCTTCGAAGTTCGCGAGATTCGCGAGCGTTTACCGCCGTTTACACGCGGTTCACCGGCCATTTACGCGATCTGCGAAAACACCACTGCGCGGGGTGACTACCGCCTGCGCGCGTCCCCGTGCACAATGCGGCATTGCCACGTGAAGCTTGTTTGAAGGGATAATCGAGTGACAGGGGCCCGCTTTGTAATCCTGCTTGCCACGTTCACCTGCATGGCGGCGGCGCCGGCATGGTCCGACGAACTGATCGAGACGCCGGTGTCCCTTCCAGTCTCCATCGGCGGGACGACAGTTCGCCTCGAAGCGCTCGTCGTCAAAAAATCCGACGCTCAAGGCCGGCTGCCGATTGCGCTTATTACCAATGGCGGCGCGGCGACTGCCACGGCCGGAGCGGGCGCGACCACGGCAACCTACGCGCATAACGCGCGCGACATGGCGCGGCGCGGATGGCTGGCGGTCGTTGTGATAAGGCGCGGCTTTGGCAACTCGGAAGGCCCGAGGCCGGCCCCGGTCGCGTGCCAGGCAACTTCATTCGAGGCATGGGCGAGTGCGGCCGCGGATGACTTGCAGGCAACCCTCAGCGCCGTTTCGCAACGCCCTGACGCCGATGCCAGCAGAATGATTGTGATCGGATCCGAAACGGCGGGGGTCGCGGCCGTCGCGCTTTCCGCTCGCAACCCGCGCGGACTGCAGGGGGTCGTTTCAATCTCGGGCGGACTGCAGTCGGAATCGAATTGCCCGATGACCGACGTTCTGGTCGACGGGTACAGGACATTCGGAAGCACGAGCCGGGTGCCGAATCTGTGGATCTATTCCAGGAGCGACAAGGTATTCGATCCCGATCTCGTCAACCGACTACACACCGCATTTCTCGACGCCGGCGGCGACGTCAAATTCGTCACGTTCTTTCACGACGGCGACGTGGGTACTCCCGTCTTCAGCCACGCGACCCGCGCCTGGTACAGCCAAATGGATGGTTTCCTGCGGGCACGAAACCTGCCGACCTGGAGCATTCCGGACGTGAAGAGTGTGATCGACAGGCTGAAAATTGGCGACAGGATCGAACGAGAGAATCTTCAGGGCTCGCTCCTCATTTATCTTTCGGCACCTGGAGAAAAGGCGATCGCCTTCTCGCCGACCTTGCAAGCGGCATGGATCCGTCCCCAAAACAAGGTCGTCGCCGAGCCGCACCTGCCTGTGACCTACCAGACCAACTCCAAGAGCCTGGATGATGCTCGCACCGGCGCCTTGGCGGCTTGCCAAAAGGCCGCGCAGGATTGCATCATCGTCATGGAGAATTTCCTCTGGATCGGGGGAGAACGATGAGGGGTGTGGAAGAGTCCGATCGGAGCGCGCCATTGCGCGTCAAGGCAATTGCCCTGGCGATCCTGCTCATCATGTCGATCGCGACGACCACATCGGCGATATCAGGCGATCTGGTCCAGGAACGGCAATATCTGCGCGCCAAGATCGGAGGCCAGGACGTCCGCCTGGAAGCGCTGTTTGTCAAACGCGCTGATGCGAGGGGGCGGTTGCCGATCGCCTTCTTCAATCACGGCAGGCCCGCTTACCGCGAAATGACATTGGATCAAAGCCTCACCGCGAACGATCCCGGCATCAATCTGCTGGCCGACATGGCGCGCCGCGGCTGGCTTGTCGTGGCGATCCATCGGCGCGGGTACGGACTGTCAGACGGTCCGACCCAGGCGGACTCGCCATGTGCGGTGGATGCATCCATGTCTTGGATGAACGCGGACGCCGACGATATCCAGGCGTCAATCGAGGTCGTCGCGAAGCGACCGGATGCCGATCCAACCAGAATGATCGTGATGGGCGGATCAGCCGGCGGCGCGGCTTCGCTCGCGCTGGGCGCGCGCAACCCTCCTGGTCTCGCGGCCGTCATCAATATCGCGGGCGGCGAGCATTGGACCGGCTGCATGGCGCTACGCGAATCCATCCCGGTCGATTTCAGGACGCTCGGCTCACGCAGCCATATTCCCAATCTCTGGCTGTTTGCGAAGAACGATCTCAATCACCCGCTCGACCAGATCGAGGTCATGCGCGCGGCCTTCGCCGGAGCCGGAGCCGATCTCAAGCTCGTGCTGTTCGAGCCGATCGGCGAGGATGGGCACACCGGGATGTATTCGATCGTCGGCCGAACGCAGTGGCTGGTGGAGCTCGACAGTTTCTTGAGAGCGCACAATCTTCCGACCTGGCCGATATCCAACGTGGATGTCGTGCTACAGAGACTGCAATGGCCGCAATCGCAGCGCGCGTTCGTCCAGGCTTATCTGGCCGCTCCGGGCGAAAAGGCTTTGGCCCGAACCGCCGGAAAGCAGAACGCATCCTACCAGACCGCGCTCACCCTCGACGACGCGCGCAAGCTCGCCCTGGACGCCTGTCAGCGAAAAGGCGAGCCTTGTACGATCGTGATGGAAGACGATCGCTGGACTGGATCGCCATGAGCCACGATCCGGCGGGTCGAGGTCAGAGAGGTCACTTCTTCTTTCTGGGGGGAGGAGGGTACATTCTCGTCTGCACCGATGTAATCGGATGGTAGTGAGCAGAGACCTGTTCATTGCGAGCGCCGAAAGCTTGCGAGGAGAGTGCGGACACCGGAGTGATGGCAAAACCCATTGCTGCAACTGCAAGTGCGATGGTCAAAAAGATGGATGTGCGGAACATGACCGTCTCCTGTTGGTATGAGGTGATTGAGATGATGGATGTGAGCCTTCGCATTTATCGCCGAACACCTTGGACTTTGCGGTCGGGATCGGGCCGGGGCGGCATGATGCAGTTGTGAGTCTCGCAATACTGCGGAGCCACTTTCGGCTGGCGCGGCGGCAGCGGCAACTGCCCGCCCTGGACTTCGACCGGGTGCAGCATCGTGCCTGCGTGCGGAAATGCCGACGCCGGAGTGACAGTGCCAAGCGACGCAACACCGAGTGCGATCGCCAGCAAACCTTGAATGCGCAACATGATGATCTCCTGTGGTCCGAAATGGATGAGCATGGGGACCTGCGCCCCGTTTGCACGGAATGTGAACGTTCACACCTGCCCGTCTGTCACGCGGCCACATCCCAAGTTCAGAGCATTGGACGGCGTTTACGGTCGTTTACATCGTGTTTGCAGCCCGTTTACGGGACATCGGCGCCGCGAGTAGGCTAGATTGCTCGACCAGAGCGAAGCGAAGGATCGGCACCGGCGTGATGACCCCAACCCATGCACTTCACCTGCCCCGGCTCGCCGAGATCATCGCTGTCGCCATCCTGTCGGGCGCGGCCACTCCGCCCCCGCCAGAGGGAGTACGCATTGTGCTTACGCAAAATGAAACGGCCCGCGAGACCGAAGGCCCGCTGCGAAAAGTCATCGCGGATCTCCAGCGGGGCGCGCCCGAGACCGGCAACATGGAGCCGGAGCTCGGCTCAGCCGTGCAGGCGCAGGCCGCCGCGATCGCAGGACTGCTCAAATCGCTTGGCAGGCTGCAGCAGATCGAATTCGCGCACGCCGAGAGCGGCACGGATACCTATAAGGTGACGTTCGAAAATGGCGCGACCCATTGGCTGATCCGCTTGTCCCCGGCCGGCAAAATTGCCGGACTTGTTTTCAGGCCGCTCCCGGTCGCCGAAACCAAAGGAGACGACGTCACCGTTGCCGGCTTGTCGGGGACGTTGCTCAAGCCCGCCGAAGGAGAGCGTCCGCCAGTCGTGCTCCTCATCGGCGGCTCCGGTCCGACCGACCGCAATGGCAACCAAGGCGGCACGGGCCCCGGCGAATTGCGCCAGCTCGCCGAACAACTCGCCGAAAAGGGCATCGCATCGCTACGCTACGATAAACGCGGCGTCGGCCGCAGTGCCGTGGCCGGCGTTCGCGAGGACGACGTCGTGCTCGATTCCTTTGTCGACGATGCAGTGGCCTGGCTCAATTGGCTCCAACAACGCCCGGATTTGGGCCCTCGCATCATTGCCGGGCACAGCGAAGGCGGATTGATTGCCCTCCTCGCCGCTAAACGTGTCCCTGTTGCCGGCATCGTCCTGCTCACCACGCCTGGCAGGAGGCTCGGCAACGTCATCCGTGATCAGTTGCAGGCAATCGGAATGGATCCGGTGCTGCAGACCGAAGCATCGACCATTCTCGCCGCGCTGGAGCGGGGCGAAACAGTGCCCAGCGTGAGCCCCGCCTTGCACGCACTGTTCCGGCCCAGCGTGCAGCGCTACATGATTTCGGAGCTCGCGATCGATCCGGCGGAGGAGCTGAGACATTTCAGCCAGCCATTGATGATCGTGTCCGGCGAACACGATCTTCAGGTCGGCTCCGCTGACGTCGCGCGGCTATCCGCCGAACGTCCCGACGCGACCCCTCTCATCATACCCGGCATGAATCATGTGCTGAAGCTAGCGCCGGCGGATCGCGCGGGGCAGCAGGATGCCTATTCGAATCCTAACATTCCGCTTGTCGATGGCCTCAGCGAGGCGATCGCGAATTTCGTTCGGCAATCGGCGCGCTAGTGGGCGCTCGGATTGCGGCAGACAGCATTCGAGCTATGGTGATCACTCGCAATTGGGAGGTCTCTTGACCAACGAATTTCGAACGCTTGAATCGCACTCGGCCGAGTATTTCGGCGACACGCGCGACTATTGGTGGAATCCGGACTACATCGCGCTGATCGGGCGCCGCCTTGACTTCGATCGGGTGCATGACGTGCTCGACGTCGGCTGCGGGGTCGGTCACTGGACCCAGGTTCTCGCGCCCGCACTCCCGGCCGACGCCCAGGTGATCGGCGTCGATCGCGATCCGTTGTGGATTGACAAGGCGACCGAGCGCGTCGCGGCACGCGCGATGGCTCACCGGTTTCAATATCGGGTGTCGGACGCGCAAACGTTGCCATTTCCGGATTCAAGCTTCGATCTCGTGACTTTCCAGACGCTGCTGATTCATGTTGCCGACCCGGGCGCGGTGATTGCGGAGATGACGCGGGTGACGCGTCCCGGCGGTCTCGTGCTCGTGTCCGAGCCGAACAACGTCGCGACCAGCCTCGTCCGGCACTCCATCTCTTTCAACGATCCGGTCGAAGAGATCCTGGCCGGCGTCCAACTTCAATTGACATGCGAGCGAGGCAAGGCGGCTCTCGGCGAAGGCAACAACTCCGTGGGCGATGTTGTGCCGGGTCTGTTCGTGGCTTCGGGGCTCACGGATGTCGTCGTGTATCTCAACGACAAGACCAACCCTTTCCTGCCGCCTTACAGCACGCCCGAACAGCGCGCGTTGCTGGTGGAGCGCCAGGATTTCGAAGCGCGCGATTTCTGGATCTGGAGTCGCGAAGATACCCGTCGCTATTTCCTGGCCGGCGGTGGTGTCGAGGCTCGGTTCGATGCGCTCTGGGCATCGGTGACGGGTGGGGTCGAGAGATGGGAAAAGGCTGTCGCCGATCGTACCTATTCTCACCCGGGCGCTGCGATCAACTACCTCGTGGCGGGCCGAAAGGCGGCTGGCTAGACCAGCGGGAATTCGAACGCGGCGGGAGCGCAAGGAAGCGGAGGCAGCGCCATGGACGTTGCCTCCGCCGGATCTGCCACCGTCATTTCACTTGGCCTGGCTGGCCTGCGTGGTTACGGTCTGCTTCTCCCACTCGAACGTTCCAAGCCCGCAACGGAGCCAGACCTTCCGGTAGCCGAGACGGTTCATGGCGTCTTCTTCGACATCGCGCGCGGCCGCCACCTTGCCGTCCGTCGCCAGCACCTGGATCAACTGCCTGAGCTCGGTGATCTCGCTCATGTCAGCGTCGGAAAGCTGGGCGGTGGGAAGCAGCTGGTCGATCGCCGCACCCAGGGCCGGAATGTCGGCCGCCGTCGTGCAGGCAGGCGTCACGACAGGCTGCGCTGGTGCCTTCGCAACCGACCCCGATCCGCTTCCCGTGCCGACACGTGCCGGCGTGCCGTAGGGGACGGGCACAGCAACAGCGGCCTGAACCGGCACTTGCGGTGCCAGTATGATCACCCCACCGCCATCCGAGTGATGAGGCGGGGGCGGAGGAGGCGGCGGCGGCGGAGGCGGAGGCGGCGGCGGGGGCGGCGGCGGGGGCGGTGGCGGGGGCGGTGGAGGCGGCGGCTTGTGGCACATCTGCAAATACGGATGGGTCGCGCAGATGTCAGGCGGCGGCAAATCCTTCTGCGGAATTTGGGCGTTCTGCACCTGGTCGATAACGTGATTCTTCGGAATCTGCATCGGGCTGCCACCGTACGAGGTCTTCGGGACCGTCGTCACGATCTTGGGCGGAAGGTCGACGGGCTTTTGGTTCAGCACATGGCTGGCCTCCAGGCTCGCCTGCGGCCTGGCCAAGACCGGTGCCGCCGAAGGAAGTTGAGCCAGACGGCTGCCGCCGCCGAAGACCGTTAGCGGATTGGCCGCCGCCGGGATGGTGGCAGAGCAGATCGCGGTCGCGCTGAGTGCGATCGCAAGGAAGGTTGACGTGCGTAACATGGCTGTCTCCTTTGATTGATGAGCACCCAGGGCTCACGGCCGTCTGGATGCGATGTGACCATTCACACCTGCCCATCAGTCACGCCGCCGCATCCATGCGTTCAGGAGATTTGCGAGCATTTACAACCATTTACACCAAGTTTACAGCCCGTTTACGGGACGCGCGGGCACCGTCAGGCTTGATTGATCGGGGAGCGGCTTGGGTACCCGCCGGCACAGCCGGTGAAGGAATATCGCCGGGCGAACAGCGCGATCTGGTCGACACCTGTCGAGACCACCCAGCCGGAATCGCCATGCATCATTTCGATGAATTTGGGAGCAAGCCGACAGGATGATGTGCCGGCAACGTCGCAGGGATGCAGGATGCGACGGCAGCCTGTGGCCGCATTTTGCAGGAGCATTCTCGACTGCAAGAGATTCGAGCGCCGGCAGGGGCAGCGCATAGCCGCTCACCTCTGCCGACGCTGTTCTCGCTGTTTCGCATGAACTGACGAACCGGTCTAATTGAACGGATTGCGCCTCACGCGCGGCCACATCGGATCCATGGCGCGTCCCACCGTCGTCCTCATGTGAGGGTTGTAGGCCTTGGAGACCTGGGGCGTCTTGGTAAATCCCGCCGCTGCGGGGCCGGAGGCGCAAAGAAGCACGCTGAGCGCAATGGCGAGGAAACCTGACAGACGTAACATGACTATCTCCTGTGGTTGGTCGTGTTGAGCGTCCATGGCTCACGGCCCGTCTGGACGCGATGTGAACATTCACATCATGCCCATCTGTCACGCCGCAACGCCCTGCGTTCAGGAGATCTCCAAGGGTTTGCAGTCGTTTACATCAGATTTACAGCCCGTTTACGGGACAAGGGAGCAGCGTCGAACTAGATTGAGCAGGAACGATGTGGGAAATCTGCATGGATTTCGCGCACGCAATTCAGCTAGATTCTTCCTCGTTTGTGATTGATCATTTGAGGTGCCCCGTGATTTCAGCCCGTTCGCTTTCCCTTGGCAGGTTCGTGGCCGTCACCGCTGCGGTAGTCCTTTCGGTCGCGGCGACACCACCTCCGATCGGTCCACTGCCCGATCGTGTCGTCTTTCCGAGCGCCGATGGTCAAACCACGCTGTTCGGCTATGTCTTCAAGCCGGAAGGCCCGCATGCCGCGCGGAGCCCCGCCGTGGTCATGATGCACGGCCGCGCCGGCCCCTATTCATCGCTCGCAGACGGCAGGTACGATGCCTCGACGCTCTCGCAGCGGCACCAGAAGTGGGGCCATCTGTGGGCTCAACAAGGCTATCTCGCCATTCTGGTGGACGGATTCGGACCGCGTGGTTATCCGCAGGGCTTCACGCATCAAAGCTATAACCAGCGCCCTGAAAGCGTCAACGAAGTCACCGTACGGCCATTCGATGCCTATGGCGCACTCGCCTATCTGCGCACCCGCAACGACGTTGTGCCGGATCGCATCGCGCTGCAGGGCTGGTCCAACGGCGCAAGCGCTACGCTTGCCGCCATGTCGTCGACTACGCCGGCGCTCAAATCGCCCTCGCCGACCAGCGGCTTCCGCGGCGCGTTGGCCTTTTATCCCGGCTGTGGCCTGAAGGGACATTTCAAGGCCGGCCTGATCCCGTACGCTCCGCTGCGCGTCTTCGTCGGGACGGCCGATGAAGAGATATCCCCGCAGGAATGCAGCGATCTCATCAACGAGAGCCGGTCCCAGCAGGCCGATGTCACCCTCAAGATCTATCCCGGCGCGACGCATGATTTCGACGATCCGGGCGCAAGCCGACAGGACGTTCCGGCCAACGCCGCCGCGGCGCGCGATTCGACTGCGGAGGCGATCACGTTTTTCGCATCGGTTCTGAAGCGCTAGAGCAGGTTCAAAATCCTGGAGATCCAACCACCGACATCGACATTCTGTTAAGGTTGCGGTCCAACCAAGACCTTCCGTTCCCTTTTCGCGTCCGCAAACCCCAGGCATCAAGTTCTATCGAACATCAATCTCGAGCTTCTCCATACCATTCTGCTCGCAGCCGAGCACGAGCTTTCGGAAAGCCGCGGAAGAATCCGGCCGGTCTCCTTCTGCGGTCAGCATGCAGGTCCGCGAGCCGGACGAGCGGATCGGCGTCCTGCTGTTCGCAGAACGCCACAGAAGGTATTGCTCACGCCCGAGGGGAGGTTCCTGTTCGAACACGCCAAGCGAGCCCGCCAGGAAGTTCAATCCAGGCTGGATCTGCTGAGCGAATCCGCGCAGTCGCGCAGCCATCACACCCGGATGGCTTGCGTTCCGACGTTCGCGTCCGAATGGCTGCCGAACAGCCTCTATGGAGGCAATGGTCTTCGAACCTAGCTGCTGCGATAGCGCTCGATCGCTGAAAAATCAGGCGTGATCCCGAGTCCCGGGTCTTGGTTCAATTCAACCACGCCTTCTCTCACGTCGAGGACCGGACCGCAGAACAGATCGCGCAACGGATTGTCATTGGCATCGACTTCAAGCCAGCCATCGCCTCCAACTCCGGCGAGAAGATGCGCAGACGCAACTAATCCGAGACCCCCACCCAGATAGTGCGGGCAAAATGTCCTGCCTGCCTGCCGGATATCGCGGGCGAGCCCGACACAGACGCTGAGACCTCCCCATTTCGCGATATCGGGTTGAACCACGCCGAGCACGTCTTCTGACAGAATGGTGCTGAACGCTTCGACGCTGGAGATGTTCTCGCCCGCCGCAATCGGCATCTCCGCGGCTGACCGCAACCTGCGCCATTCCTCGCGCGGGCGGTCGGCGCGGATGGGCTCCTCCAGCCAGCGCAGATCGAAGACGGCGAGCCGCGGCAGCATCTCCAAAGCCTGATCCACCGACCATCCCTGATTGGCATCGGCGGCAAGCATGCCGGCGCCGACGATGGCACGCAATGCGGAGAGATTGGCAAGGTCCGTCTCGGCACCGAATCCGACCTTCAGCTTCAACGCGCGATGGCCGCGCTCGAGCGCAGCTTCTGCCGTCCGCGCGGCGCCGGCGGGATTGATGCCGCTGGCATAGACCTTGATCCTGCTCGACCGGCCGCCGAGCAGACGCCACAGCGGCAAGTGCTGCCGCCGGGCAACGAGATCCCACAGCGCGAGATCGATACCGGAAATCGCCTGCGCGAATGGACCAGGCTCGCCGCATTGAAGCGCGAGCACCTCGGTGCCTTTGGTCAGGATGTCGAATGCCTGGGCGGGATGGTCGAACTTGCGACCGACAAGGCCGGGCGCAAGCACTTCATTCACGAGCCGGCCGCGATGCTCCGCGCCCGGTGCGGGGAAGTTGGACCACGCTTCGCCCCATCCTTCGACGCCGTCCTCATCCACGACGCGAACGAAGACGGCGGGACGGTTGAGCATCTTGCCGAACGACGTCACCACCGGCGTCGCCAGGGGATAGCGATAGCAGAACGCTTCGATCGAGCGAATGGTGAAGCTGTCAGTCATGCTGCAGGTCCTGCGAGACTACACTGAGCTGCTAACATTCTCAGTAGGCGCGTGCGAAGTCACCTTCCTGCTTGATGTCGGTGAACACCGGAAAGCGCGCCTTCCAGGGCGTGCCCTTGGCGGTGGTCAGCTTGTTGAGCCGCTCCAGCACGTTGAGGCCGTCCTTGCGCAGGCTCGCCGAGACCGCGGCGCGGTCCGGGAAGTTCTTCAGCACGGCATCGAGCCAGATGGTTCGGCCGGCGAGAAATCCGCTTGCGCCAGCAGCATAGGAATAGTCGAGCACCCGCTCGAATTTTTCGGGCGCGGCGCCGCCTGATAGCAGCACCCAGGGAATGCTCCGCTCGCGGCAGATATCGCCGATCGCGTCGAACTCCTTCTGTGCTGCCTTCGCTTCGGCGCTGCCGTCGCGCGCCGGCAGGCTGTTGGCCGCCAGCGGGCTCTCGAGTTTGAGGAGATCGACGCCGTATTCGGGCTTGGCAAACTCACGCACGCTCTCGATGACGAGGCCTGGCAACTTTACGGGCGATTCCACATAGTCGGCGGTATGATTAGCGCTGCCGAGGAACGGATAGACCAGCAGTTCCAGAACGTAGGGAATGTCGTGGCGGGCGCAGTCCTCGCCGATCTCGCGCACGAACCTCTCCTGGTGCTCGTTGACAGCGGCATCGGCGTCTGGGCGGTACCACGCCAGCACCTTGACCGCGTCGCCGCCCATGGCACGGATTTTCTCGACGCTCCAGTTGGTGATCGCGCGCGACTTGCGGCCGCCGGCGGTCTCCTCGACGCGATGCTCCTCCAGCGTCATGATCAGGCCGCAGCGCGGCGGCAGCAGGTCGATCGCGGCGGGCACCGCGAAATTCGGATCGAACAGCATCGAGCTGCAATGCGGCGCGAGGTTCTCGACCAGAAGCCGCTTGGCCGCCGTGACGTCGGAATACTCGACCTGGTCCCGCGTGATGCCCTTAGCTTTCGCGATGGCATCGAACAATGGCGGCCGCTGGTCCAGCGCGACCATGCGAAAGTGGCCATCCGCGTCAGCAAGCCGTGCCAGGCCGCGGTTCTTTCCAATCGTTCTCATGGCTTCGTCCTCATGAATTCAAGACACTCGTTGATATCGGGGATTCCGTTGCGGCCGCCGGCGTGGCGGCATTTCATGGCAGCCGTGGCAGCCGAAAAGGCCATGGCGGCGCGTACGTCGAGGCCAACGCCGACCGCCAGCGCATAGGCGCCGTGGAAGACGTCGCCCGCGCCTGTGGTGTCGACGACCTCGACGGCATAGGCGGCCTGCCGGTGCAACTGGCCGTTCTCGTACCAGCTCACGCCGCCCTCGCCGCGCGTGACGGCGATGACGCGACAACCGAAGCGCGCGAGCGCTGCGAGGGACTTGTCTTCAACGGAGCCGGCAAAGGCTGTGAGCGCGGGCTCGGAGAAGATCGCATGGTCGGTCAGCGGGAGCAGTCGTTCGAACACGTCGGCATCGGCCACGTCGCCGTCAAGCACCGTGGGAATGCCACGCGCCCGCGCTTCCCGGAACAGCGTCGCGGCGCCCTCGACCCAGCGGGGATCGGCCAGCACGGACGATGCGCGCGCGACGGCTTCGCGTGGAAGCCAGTCTGCAGCCTCTGGATAGAGACCGCGAAAATTGACGATCTGCCGCTCGCCGCTGCTGTCGACGATGATCCCGGAGACCGACGAACGACCACCGGGAAACAGCCGGAAATTCTCGACGTCGACGCCCTCGGACACAAAGGCAGCGTTCATCTCGTGCCCTGCGGCATCGTCACCTGCACGTCCCCAGAACGCGACGGACGCGCCGAGCCTTGCCACCGCGACGCTCGCATTCGCTGCCATGCCGCCACCGAGCGTGTCGTACGCAATGGCCTTGATCTTCTCGCTTTCGCCTGAGAAAGATCGATCGACGCGCCAGACCTGGTCGAGCGCGGACAGGCCGAGGCAGATCACGTGCACAGGCCTCGCCCTGGACGCGACATCCGCAAGCGCCGAGAGATCGCCAATGTTCGCCGACGTGCTCACCGCAAGACCTGCCCGTTGCCGGCATCGAACAAATGCGTCTTGCCCGCCTGCGGACGCAGCGCGATGCGATCGCCGACCTTCGGCCGCAGCGCCGGATCGATCCGCGCGATGGCCGAGCCTCCGGCGAGATCGAAGTGAATCAGCGTATCCGAGCCGAGCGGTTCGACCAGCTTGACGTTGATGGCGATGCCATCGGCTCCGCCAGCGGCGACGGCGAAATGCTCGGGGCGAATGCCGAGCACGGCGTTGCCGGCGCGCCGCAGCCGGTTCGCGGCCTCGCCGTCGATCGGCACCGCCGTTCCATCTCCCGAGAGGATCGCACGTTGCTCGCGCCATTCGACCGGAAAGAAGTTCATGGCGGGCGAGCCGATGAAGCCGGCGACGAACTGGTTGGCGGGCTGCTCATAGACCGTCTCCGGCGCATCGTATTGCTGGATGGTGCCGCTCTGCAGCACGACGATCCGGTCCGCCATGGTCATGGCCTCGATCTGGTCGTGGGTGACGAAGACCATGGTAGTCTTCAATTCCTGCGACAGCGCCTTGATCTCGGCCCGCACCTGCCCGCGCAGCTTGGCATCGAGATTTGACAGCGGCTCGTCGAACAGAAACGCCTTGGGATTGCGCACGATGGCCCGGCCCATGGCGACGCGCTGGCGCTGGCCGCCGGACAGCTCCTTCGGCTTGCGGCCCAGATAAGGCTCGATGTGCAGCAGCGCGGCGGCACGCTTCACCCGCGCGTCGATCTCTGCTTTCGGCGTGTCTCTCAACTCCAACGCAAACGACATGTTGTCGTAGACGCTCATGTGCGGATAGAGCGCGTAATCCTGGAATACCATTGCGATGTCGCGCTGCGCAGCCTGGACGCCATTGACACGCCTGTCGCCGATATAGAGATCACCAGCCGAAATCGGCTCGAGGCCGGCAATGATCCGCAGCAAGGTCGACTTGCCGCAGCCGGACGGGCCGACGAACACGACGAATTCATGGTCCGCGATCTCCAGATTGAGATCGGGGATCACGGTGAAATTGCCGTAGCGCTTGACGAGATTGCGGATCGAAATCGAGGCCATGATCGCTCAGTCCAGCGCCAGAACCGGCTTGATCAGTTCGCCCTTGGCGAAGCGGGCGAAATTCTCAGGGAGAGCCGACAGGCCGAACTCGCCGTCGACGAGGACGCGGTATTCGTCCTTGTACTTGCGCAGCAGATCGACGTTCGGCTCGAAATCGGAAACCGGGAAATAGAATGTGCGGATCATGTAGAAATCCTTGCGGCGGAACACCTTGCCTTCCTCGATAGTCCAGGGTGCGGCGTTCTCGCCGACCAGGACCAAGGCGCCGCGCGGCAGGACCAGCTCGATGCCGAGGTTTCGCGCCGCATGCGCGCCTGAGCATTCCATGATGAGAGCAAAGCGCTTGGAGGTATCGCCGACCGGATGCGCTTTCGCCCCGAAGGATTGCGCGATGTTGAGGCGCGCTGCATTGGGATCGGCGACATGGATGTCGTTGTAGCCGAGGGCGCGGAGCGCCAGCACGACGCCAAGTCCGACTGGTCCTGCGCCCATCACAAGAACCGGCCCCGCTTCACGCGGCGGCACGACGCGGCTGACGAAACGCACGGCGTGGCCCGAGGTGCCGATGGTGTCGAGCAGCAGCGGCGCGAGACTGTCCTCGATGTCATCGGGAACAGGCAGCAGACAGTTTTCCGGCACCGGCACATATTCGGCATAGCCGCCTGGCCTGTTCCAGCCGATCAGGCTGGAGACCTCCAGGCACATCTGGGTGTCGCCGCGCTTGCAGGCAGCGCAATGGTCGCAGTGCAACGGAATATAGACGGTGCAACGCCGGCCATGCAGGCGGTGACCGGGCTGCTCGACCACGCCAAAGATCTCGTGGCCTGCGGTGAATTCGGCGCCTTTGTGCCAGAGCTTGAAATCGGAGCCGCATAGGGCCGTGCGCGCGACGCGCACCAGCACCTCGCCGGTGCCGACATCGGGCATCGCCACGCGCTCGATGGTGATGCGGTCGTTGCCGTGGAAGACCGCGGCCTGCATGATCGAATTCGGACGAGAGGATACGGTCATCAGATTTAGCCTTTCACCGCGCCGAGCGTCAGCCCGGACACCAGCCAGCGCTGCACGAGAGCCGCCAGCACCAGCGGGGGCAACGCGATCAGCGTCGCAGCCGCCATGAGAGCGCCCCATTGCGTCGACCCTTCGCCGATGAAGTTGAAGGCCGCCGCGATCAGCGTCTTGGTGTCGCCATTGGAGAGCACCAGCGCAAACAGGAAATAGTTCCAGGAGAACACGAAGGCGAGAATCGCCGAGACCGCAACGCCGGATGCGACCAGCGGCAACGCGATGCGCAAGAGAATACGTGTGACGCTGCATCCGTCGACCTGCGCCGCCTCGAACACGCTGCGCGGAATGCCGTCGAAGGACGGCAGCAGGACCCAGATCACGATCGGAAGCGTGATGACGGCATGGCTGAGGATCAGCGCGGTATAAGAACCGATCATGCCGATCTGCCGGAACATCACGTACCAGGGCAACAGGAACAGCGTGCCAGGCGCCATGCGTGCGGCAAGAGTCAGGATCGCCGGCCAGGAAATTCGAGTCCACGAGACGGCGAAGGCGGCAGGAATTCCAAACAGCAATCCGAGGACGGTCGATCCGACGGTGACGACGAGACTGTTGAACGCGTAGTTCAGGAACGGCGTGGTCTTGGTCAGCTCCACGTAGTTGTCCAGCGTCGGCGTGAAGATCAGCGTCGGCGGATAGGCGGTGACCTCGAAGGACGGCTTGAACGAGGACAGTACCATCCAGACCGTCGGAGCCATAATGATCACGCCGGCGAGCACGAGCTGCAATGTGTTGAGCCAGCGGATCCAGCGGTCGGTATTGGCGGCATCGTTCATGACATCACCACGCCACTGCGCCGCGCAGGCGGTTGAAGGCGAGCACCGCCCCGAACACGATCGCGGTCAGCGTCAGCATCAGGGCACTGGCGTAGCCGATGTTGAAGAATTCGAAACCGACCCGAAAACCATAGATGTTGAGTGTATTCGAGGCGTTGCCCGGGCCGCCCTGGGTCGTGATGTAGATGATGTCGAAGAAGCGCAGCAGATCGACGCTGCGCAGGATCGCCGCGGTGACGATGGTCGGCAGCAGCAGCGGCAGCGTGATGCGCTGGAAGGTCTTGAACGGGGACGCGCCGTCGATCTGGGCGGCCTCGTAGACGCTCGGTGGCAGCGATTGCAGGCCGCCGAGCACGATCAGCGCGACGTAAGGCGTCCACTGCCAGCTATCGATCAGCGCGACCGTGGGAATCACCAAGATCGGCGAGGCCAGCCAGTCCGACGGCGGCAGCCCGAACCACTGGAGAATATAGTTGGCTGCGCCCAGCGAGGGATCGAGGATCACCAGCCACATCATGCCCGCCACCACCGGCGGCATCATGAAGGGCGAGATGAACAACGAGCGCACGATGCCCGGCAAGCGCTTGGCGTGAAACAGCACCAGCGCCAGCCAGACGCCGAAGACGAGCTGGAGCGCCAGCGACAGCACGAACAGCGCAATGGTAACCCACAGCCCGTGCCAGAATTCGACGTCGGAGATCAGCCTGGAATAATTGGAAAGGCCGGCAAAGGACTGCTTGCCGGTCGAGGAGAATGTCTGGAAGCCGAGCCAGATCGTGTAGACGACCGGAAACGCGATCATCGCGACCGTGAAGAGAACGGCCGGCGCCGAGAGCGCCGCCATCTCCAGCTTCTGCCGGTCCTGCGTGAGTGTCGCAGCCGTGTCCGCCATGCGTTGCGTTTCCTAGAGGATGGGTGCCGGCAGGCCGCGAGCCTACCGGCGTCAAGCCACTACTTCTGGGCGATCAGCGCATCGAGCGCCTTGTCCGCATCGGCGCAGGCCTGGTCGATCGGCTTCTGCTTCAAGATCAGATCCTGCACCGCCTGGCCGATGAACTCGCGCGATTCCGGATTGGCGACGATGGGATAGCCGACTTCGGAAGAGCCCTTCGTCGCGAGCACGTCGAGGGCCGCCTGCCATTCCTTGCGCACCGGCTCCTCCTCGATCCATTTGCGATAGTCGGGATCCTTGGCGACCGAGGGACGCGGCGGAGCGATACCCTGGAGCGCCATCTTCTTCTGCACCTCGGGGCTGGTCGCCCACTGCACGAAGTACCAGGCCGCATCCGGCTGCTTGCTGTGCGAGGATACCGCCATGCCCCAGCCGATCGTGGTCGGCACCTGGCCGCCATCGCCCGCCGGGAACGGCAACAAGCCAGTGTCCTTCAGCCGCGCACCGCCCTCCATCACCGTGCGCAATTCATTCGAGGATTCGAACGCCATCGCAGCGCGGCCGCTGCGATAGAGCGCGGAAATCTGCTGGAAGCTGTAGTTGACGACGCCAGGCGGCCCGAAGTCGCGCAGCAGGCGGCTATAGGTATCGAGCGCTTCCTTGCCCTTGGCAGAGCAGAGGTTCGACTTGCCATTCGCGACGTAGCTGCCGCCGATGTTGTGCAGCATGTTGCTGAAGGTGTAGGCGACCGCGGGCTTGAGACCGCGCGAGACGAACGGCGTCACCGTGCTGTCGCAGGTCTTGAGCTTCGTGGCGGCAGCCTCGACATCCTTGATGGTCTTCGGTGCCTCGAGACCGCACTTCTTGAAGATGTCGGTGCGATAATAGAGGATTGGGCCTTCGATGTTCATCGGCATGCTGGTCAGCTTGCCGCCGAAGGTGGCCGCCTTCAGCAGAGCCTGACTCAGTCCGTTCGGGTCATAGTCCTTGGCCACCTCGTTCTTGGCCATCGCGGTGAGATCGGCATACCAGCCAGCGGAGGCGAACTGCTCGCCCTCGCGTGAGGGCAGCGTCATGAAGACGTCGACCTCATCGCTGCTGGCGTTCATGACCGTGACCAGACGCTGACGCATCTGCTGTTCCTGATAGCCGTCGACCTTCAGGGTCATACCGGTCAGCTTCTCGAAATCAGCCTTGTAGGTCAGCAGCGCCTGCGAGACCGGATTGTTGTTGGCGAGAAATGTGACGGTCTTGCCCTTGAACTTCATCCAGTCGAAATCGGCTGCGCGCGAAGGCGCTGTAACCGCAGCAATCGCGAAAACGGGCAACGCGATGTGCGTCGCGAGCATCCTGGCCTTCATCGAACCCTCCTCCCGACTGGCCGCCTTAAGCTGGCGGACCATTTTTGAACAGGTTGAACACAATTTGAAAACGGTTACAAAATAGACCTCGCATCGGCGGAGTCAAGCAATGGACAAGGCGCGCGATCTGCGGCAAATTTACAATATTCCGGCTACCGCGCGGCTCGCGTCGCACCATGTAACGTTACATTCATGAGATTGACCAACGCCAAATCGCTGAAACAGGGCATCCGCGCCGTCGCGGCCCGGGCCGGCGTTTCAACCGCATCGGTCTCGCGCGCCCTCAACAACCCGAATGCCGTCAGCCCCTCCTTGCGTGCGCGCATTGAACAAGCCATCGAGGCGCTCGGCTACATCCCGCATGCGCCGGCGCGCATCCTGTCGTCACGGCGTTCGCGCACCCTTGGCGCGATCGTGCCGACGATTGACAACACGATGTTCGCGCGCGGCATCGCCTCGCTCCAGCAATATCTGTCCTCGGTCGGATACATGCTGTTCCTCACCACGAGTGGTTACGACCTCGATGTCGAATTGCAGCAGGCGCGCAATCTGATCGGCCGCGGGGTCGATGGCCTCGTGCTGCGCGGTGATTGCCATCACGACGGCTTGCGCAAGCTGCTGGCGGACAATGCGGTGCCGTTCATCAATGTCGGCATCTACCGGCCCGATCGGCCCTACCCCTGCGTCGGTACCGACAACGAAGCTGCCGCCTATCGCGCGGCCGCGCATGTCATCGAACTCGGCCACCGCCGCATCGGAATCGTCTCTGCACTTCAGCGCAACAACGACCGTGCCAGCGCCCGCGTCGCCGGCTTTCGCCGCGCGCTGACGGAAAACGGCATCGAGCTTCCAGCGCAGTGGCACGTCGAGGTGCCCTATACGCTCGACGATGCGCGCGAGGCGGCGCGCTATCTCCTGAACCTGAAGGATCGCCCCACGGCCGTGGTATGCGGCAACGACGTCATTGCCTATGGCGTGCTGCTCGAGGCGGAGCGCGACGGGTTCTCCGTGCCGCGCGATCTGTCGGTCGTCGGGTTCGACGACCTTGATTGGAGCCGCCATTTGCGGCCGAGCCTCACCACGATCCACGTTCCGACCGCAGAAACCTGGCAGCGCGCCGGAGAATATCTGGTGCGGAGCCTCGCCGGCGAGCAGACCATCATGCATCGCGAGATCGACTTCTCGTTGGTGGTCCGGGAGTCGACGGCTCCGCCTCCGAAATCCATGAAGTGAGACCTTCCCGATGAATTCCAATTTCTCCCTCACACCCGGCTTTCATGCCGTCGTGATCGGCGGCGCCGGCGACATCGGCGCGGCCATCAGCAATCAGTTTTGCGATCTCGGCGCGACGGTCACGGCAACTGGCGCCAACGAGGCCGATCTTGCGCGCACCCTGCTCAAACCACGCGCGGGGCTCGCGCTCGCGACGCTCGACGTCACGAATGACGAGGCGGTCACGTCGTTCGCTCGGCAGCACGAGCGCGTCAACGCCCTCATCAACTGCGCGGGGATTCTCGCGCGCGACAAGGAATTCGAGATCGAGACCTTCATGAAGGTGCTGGACGTCAACCTTACCGGCACGTTCAGGACCTGCATGGCGTTTCAGCCACGACTCGCAGAGACAAGAGGCTCGATCGTCAACATCGCCTCGATGAATGCCACGCTGGCGCTGCCGCGCATCCCCGCCTATTGCGCGAGCAAAGGCGGCGTCGTGATGCTGACAAAGGCGCTGGCGTTGAAGTGGGCCGAGGACGGCATCCGCGTCAACGCGGTGGCGCCCGGCTATGTCGAAACCGCCATCAATGCCGCGGGGCGCACTGACCTGGCGCATTATCAGCGCATTGCCGACCGCACCGCGTTCAAGCGCTGGGGGCAGCCGGAAGATATCGCGGGCGCCGTCGCGTTCCTTTGCATGCCGGCTTCGCAATATGCGACCGGAACCGTCGTGGCGGTGGATGGAGGATTTCTTGCGGGGTGAGCCGGCGCACACAATCCGGCGCACGAGAGCTCGCTTTCTTCCAGGCCAGTTGCGACCGCAGGCTGGCCGAACTTGCGCGGCACATGCGGTCGATTGTTAGCCGGGAATTGCGGCACGATAGCTTCCGCGACTATCCATGAAAACCGGGTTCCGCCCGGTGCCACGATAGTCCGCTCAGACCTGGTCGGATACGCATCGATCGCAGCGCCTGTCACTGATTGGAACGGCGAGTCCGCTGGCATTGCCCGACAGCACGATTTTGCCTTCGAAGCGCCGGGCGGTATGCGCGGCGCCATGCAGCCACGCCCCACGTAGCAGCAATCGCTCTGCAACGGGGTCAATCGCTCTGGGGCAGTGCCCCACGCAGGCGCACTACGATCACTGTATCGACGCCAGCAACGGACGGAGAGACAGTGATGGCCTGGAAGAGCTTCGTCAGCCAATCTGCAACGCTCGCATCGCGGCCGAGAGTCCTCAGAACGACCTTCATGTGCGCGCTTACAGCGACGATTCGCTGCACCTCGACCGCGGACGGAGGAACGAGGATTCCGGCGTCCCCCGCGCACATGCACACTCCGCCGGTTTCGCTCGTGACCAGGGATCGCACTCCGATCTTCTGCCAGGGATTGCGGCCGATACCGGCCCGGCAGATCGCCTTTCGCAATCCGGGCCCCTGCCGCGCCTGGCCGCTTTAGCGAGAGGCCGGAAGATTACAATGACCCGGCCCCCAGCCGTCACACCTGCGTCGATCGTCAACGCCATGAAGGCGATCGCCGGTGTTTCGCCAAAGGCACGATCGAGCTTCGCCAGGGGCCGCTGTGTCCGGGGAACCTACATCCCCTCGGATCGCGCCGACGAGGTCACGATGTCCAGGAGCTTCACAAGACCGTCCCGCGTGCTGGCACGCTTCTCGGTGGATGAGGCTCTCCATGGATCAGAGCCCGGCGGTCTGATGCTGCGCGGCTTCAGCTTCAGGCTTGGCGACGCCGAGCATCGCTCCGACATTTTCACCCAGAGCGCTCCAGTTCATTATGCGCGGACGCTCGATCAGATGCTGGCGTTCCTGCTCGCGCGCAGGCCTGGACACGACGGAAAGCCGGATCCGGAGAAGATCAAGGCTTTCTCCGCCTCCAATCCCGAAACGCTCCGTCAGGCGGACTACGTCGCCAAGCATCCGCTCCCCCCAGGCTTTGCCGGCACGACCTACTGGGCCGTCCACGCCTTCCCGGCGACGAATTCGAAGGGCGAGGCGCAATTCATCAAGTTCAAGGTTGCCCCGGTCGGTAGCCAGCTTACCCTGACCGGGAGTAAGGCCAGGACGAAGCCGGCCGACGCTCTATATGACGATCTCCAAAGAACCGTCGCGACGGGTGATATCCGGTTCAGCCTGATGGCGCTGCTCGGTCGTTCCAATGACCCAACGCTGGACGTCACGATACGATGGCCGGATGAGGACAGAAGGGAAGCCCTACGACTCGGAACGATCGTGATCACCGCGATCGAAGCGGATGAGACGTGTGATGCATCCTTCTTCGACCCAGCCAATCTCGCAGAAGGCATCGGCAATCCGCCTGATGAGATCTTCGCGGCGCGCCGTGTCGCTTACGCTGCCTTACGGGCGAAGCGGCGCTGATGGAATTATCACGTTTCGCGGTCCCTTGTGCCGAATGCTTCTCGGCGCCACGCCGCCGGGCTCACGCCAACCTGCGCAGAGAACACTTTCGTCAAATGACTTTGATTGGCAAAGCCGGCCGATATCGCAATCTCGGACAGCGGTAGGTCGCGCACGGTCATCAACTGCTTGGCGGCCTTCACGCGCTGGCGCAGCAGCCATTGATGCGGCGGCAGGCCGGTGGAAATGCGAAATGCGCGAGAAAAATGACTGACCGAAAGGTCGAACTCGGCCGCGATCTGTTGCAGCGAAAGCTTTCCACCGAGATCAGCCTCGAGCCGCTCGCAAGCCCGGTTCATCTGCCATGGGGCAAGACCGCTACGGCTCGGTTCGGCGGCCGGCCGAAGCCCACCATAGGTCTGGGCAACATGCGCCGTGAGCGCCAGCATCATATGATCGATGAAGAGCTGGTTGGCTTCGTCCGATCGATGCAGCGCCTCGAGCAGCGTCGCGCCAAGGTGACGGATGACTGCGTCATCATGGCCGATGCCCGGCAGACAGGCGAGTTCACCAAAACCTTGAGCGCCGGTCTGCTTGGCGAGATCGTTGAGTGCAGAGCGCGGCAGATAGAAGAACAGAGAATGGAACGGCTTGTCGATCACATAGCGCGGATCGCGCTTGAGGTCATACAGATAAGTCGCACCGGCCCGGATATCGGCCTTGATCACGCACCGGCTGCGTTCCCAGCATTCGCACTCGGGGTAATCGCGAAGCTTGAGGCTGACGAAATAGGCGTCATCAGAGGGAAACGAACCCGAAAGCGTCCGCTCGGGACTGTCCTGCCGTGTTTCAGTGACCGCCAGTTCAGCGCTGCGGAGCGAACGCGTAATCAACGCGGGCGCATTCCTCACCTGAAGCAGTTGCCCGAGCCGAGGCCCGTGTAGGCTTGTTGGTGTCATTAGGCTGGGCCACATCCATGGAATCGGGGCAGGCAGCCATCCCCGCGGCTGCCGTTACAGCAGGTATTATCCGGTATCGGAGTGCGGGGGTCTAGGTTGGCGAGCGTTTAGACGGGCGATTGTGACAAACGACCGGCTCGTTTCGCGGACGCGATTTTTGGTAGCGATTTCAATGCCATTCGCGCTTTACAGCGACCTCCTCGGTCCGGTCGTTCCGACAGAACGCCTGCCTCAACCGATCACAAGTTCTCGCAAGCAGCGCTTTCAGCAGAATCGGGAAAAGCGGCACAGCTTTGGGAAAGACCCCGTAGTTCTCCGGGCTTAGAACCCGCACCTGCAGCCCGCGACGCTCGCCGGCACCCGATCAGGACAGGCAGCAAGCAACCGCCTTCGGGCCAGCCGCGAAATCGAGCTACGGCGCTGCGACCGTATGGCCCAGAAGCAAGGATTCCACCATGAGCCAGCCGATAGCGAATGCTGCTCCAGATGATTTGCCGTCCGTATCCGAGCCGAGCCAAGCCCAACCGCCAACCACTGGGCGGCGCGCCGCTGATGCGGAGATGGCGCGCGTGCTTCACACCGCACCATTTCGCATGACTTTGGACGCCTCCGGCGCCGGGATCGCCCACTGGAAACATGAACCATTGCACGATGTCGTCGAGCCGATGAGCCACCACGTCATCATGGCTTATAACGGCACGACGCAGCACATGGAGCGGCGGTCAGGAAGGTCGGTTGCGACCGGCACGTTTCGTCGCGGCGTCGTGATCATCATTCCCGAAGGATCAAGCTCCCGGTGGGACATTCCGAAACCTGTAGACGTCATTCAGCTCTATCTTCCGCACGCAACCTTGAAGCGGGTTGCCGACGAAGCCGTGACTGGTCCAACGACCGATCTCCTGGAGCGAACGGCGCATCCGGATCCCATTACTTCCCGATTGCTCCTGAGCACGGTGAGCGCGCTGGAGAATAATGGCCCCCTGGATGCGCTGTTTAGGCATCAACTGACAGATCTCCTGGCCATGCGCCTCCTGGCTGCGCATACCGGGTCACCGACCACATTCCGACCGGCCAACGGCGGGCTTTCGCCGAAGGTCCTGACCCGTGCCATCGAACGCTTGCGCTCGGACAGCGATGCGGATGTCTCCCTCGATGCCCTGGCTTCCGATGCTGGCCTGTCGCGCTTCCACTTCTGTCGCGCATTCAAAGCGAGCACCGGTCTTTCACCTCACGCCTGGCTGCGCCAACACCGGCTCGATCAGGCCATGAACTTGCTTCGCGACACCGACACGTCGATCGCCATGGTGGCGGTAGAGCTTGGATATGCCTCTCAAACGGCCTTCGCCGCAGCGTTCAGGCGATTGAGCGGCGAAACGCCGAGCGATTGGCGGCGGCGCATGCGTTAGCAACGTTCGCTTCGATCGCGAAACTTCCATCGAACGTGAGGACAGCTCCATGAACAAGCCGATCCAGCACGATGCTTTGGGGGCTCTGCTTGCCGGTCCCCCTGCACACCTCAACGACTCGCAGATCGTCGAGCGCCGTCCTGCCGACGTGGAGATGGCGCGCATTCTCAAAACGGCACCGCTCCAGATAGCTTCGGATCCCTCCAATGGCGGCATCGCACATTGGAAGCATGGGGCCTTGCACGACGTGGTGGAGCCCATGACCGACCACGTCATCATGACTTATCCCACAGGCGTTCAGCGCCTGGAGCGGCGCGCCGGGAAATCGGTTGCGATTGGAACGGCACGTTCCGGAGTTGTGACGATCATTCCGGCGGGTTCAAGCGCCAGGTGGGATATTCCTGGCCTTGTCGATGTCATCCAGCTGTATCTTCCGCACACAACGCTCGAACGCGTTGCACGCGAAGCCGATGCGCCCGTTCCCGGCGATCTTCTGGAACGCACCGGACATCCCGACCCTGTCACATCAGGACTACTGATGAGTGCGGCGGATGTGCTGCAGGGCAATGCGGTGCTGGATGCCCTGTTCAGGCATCGACTGACGGATCTGCTGGCCACGCGCATCCTCGCTGCGCACACCGGTGCGCCAACCGCCGTCGCGCCAATCACGGGCGGCCTGGCTCCCCATGCTCTGCGACGCGCGATCGAACGCCTGCGTTCGGACAGCGATGCTGACGTCTCTCTTGGGGCTCTCGCTGCGGATGCCGGCCTGTCTCGTTTCCATTTCTGCCGCGCTTTCAAGGAAAGCACCGGGCTTTCACCCCATGCCTGGTTGCGCCAGCATCGGCTCGAGCAAGCCATGAACATGCTCCGGGACAGCGACACATCGATTGCCATGGTGGCGGCAGAGCTTGGCTATGCCTCTCAAACAGCCTTTGCCGCCGCCTTCAGGAAATTGACCGGCGAAACGCCGAGCGATTGGCGACGACGCACGCGCTAATCAGCAATCACGCGACAGGCAGAGCAATCGCTCTGGCGCAACTCAAGGTCCGATCCGCTAGATGATCAGGGTGCCCACGACCCAACGGAGACGAGCCATGATCTGGAAGAACTTCGTTAGCTTGGTCAAAATCGCGCCGCGACGAAGGATGTTCGCAAGCGCTATCGTATACGGGCTATCGTTGGCCGTGCGCTTCACCTCCGCAACCGGCGAGGAAGTCGAAATACCAGTGCAGTCCGTACAAAGCGCAAACTCGGTAACGTCCGTCATGAAGAGAGACGGCGCTTCCCTCCCCTATGCCGAGTGGAGCGTCAACGCCGCTGAGCCGATCCTGATCCGTCGACGTTGGTTCCGACCGATCGGATCGACGCCGAGCTGCTCGGCTCCCTGAGAGCTACGCTCACTTCACGTCTTCGCGTCATCGACGACAACAACCGCCCCAGCAGGAGCGGCGGCGGTGACGCGCGTATGCCCCGGAAACATGCAACCACAGGAGAAAGTCACATGCGACTAGTCATCATCGGAGCCGGCTTCGCTGGTATGTACGCTGCCCTTTCCGCCGCTCGCCTGCGCGACATCCAGGGCGTTTCGCCCCCGGAGCTCGAGATCGCCCTCATTGCGCCGGAGCCGACGCTCGTGGTTCGCCCGAGACTCTACGAATCGAAACCCGAGACCGTGGCGGCACCTCTGCAGGACGTCCTCAAGGCCATCGACGTCGTCTACGTGCAGGGCAGCGCAGAGACGATCGACGCCAAGGCTCGCACGGTGGATGTCGTGACTTCCGAAGGATCGCGCGACAAGCACTCCTATGACAGGCTGGTTATTGCCACCGGCAGCCGGCTGTTCCGCCCGAACATCCCCGGCCTCGCCGAACACTCCTTCAGCGTCGACCAGCTCGACGACGCGATCACCCTCGACCGGCATCTCCACAGCCTCCCCGGTCGGCCGGCGAGAAACGGCCGCGACACCGTCGTTGTTGCCGGCGGCGGTTTCACCGGCATCGAGACCGCAACCGAGATGCCCGCGCGGCTTCGCGCGATCTTCGGCGAGGATACCAAGCCGCGCGTCGTGATCGTCGATCGCAACAGCGCAATCGCACCCGACATGGGTCCAAGCTCGAGGCCCGCCATCGAGGATGCCCTGCGCAAGCTCGGCGTGGAGACAAGGCTGGGCGCCGGCGTCGCGGCGCTCGACAAGTCCGGGGTCACGCTATCGACCGGCGAGCACATCGAAACCGAGACCGTGGTCTGGGCTGCCGGCATGCGCGCCGCTCCGTTGACTGCACAGATCCCTGCCGAACGTGACAGTCTCGGCCGCCTGCTTGTGGATCGCGATCTGCGCGTACCGGGTGTCGCCGGCGTCTTTGCCACCGGCGATGCCGCCAAGGCCGCATGCGATGATATCGGCAACTACGCATTGATGTCATGCCAGCATGCCACGCGGATGGGCGCTTTTGCCGGTAACAACGCCGCCGCCGAGCTGTTGGGCGTGCCGACCAGGCCGTATCACCAGAAGGCCTATGCAACCTGTCTCGACCTCGGAGAGGCCGGCGCGATCTTCACGCGCGGCTGGGAGCGGAAGCTCGAGCTGGTCGGCGCCGAGGCGAAGCACACCAAGCAGCAGATCAACACTGTGTGGATCTATCCGCCGCAGGCCGAGCGAGCGGCCGCTCTGGCCTCGGCCGATCCCGAACGCGTCGGCGAAGTGTAGGCGCTTAGCGCAGGAAGGGTCGCGCTGACGACGCATCAGCGCGGCCCGATCACCGTCAATCAGCTGGAGCCGAGCAATGAAACACGAAACCGTGCGAGCGACCGCGTTCGCCATGCCCCTGACAAACCCGGCCTTTCCACCCGGCCCCTACCGCTTCGTCAACCGCGAGTACTTCATCATCCAGTACCGGACCGACCCCGAGGCCTTGCGCAGGATCGTGCCGGCACCGCTCGAGCTGGCCGAACCCGTGGTGAACTACGAGTTCATTCGCATGCCGGACTCAACCGGCTTTGGCGACTACACCGAAAGCGGCCAGGTGATTCCGGTGTCCTACAAGGGCCAGGCCGGCAGCTTCACTCATCAGATGTTTCTCAATGATCACCCGCCAATTGCGGGCGGGCGTGAGTTGTGGGGCTTTCCCAAGAAGCTCGCGCAGCCCAAGCTCGCGGTCGAGATCGATACGCTGGTCGGCACCTTGAACTACGGCTCGGTTCGTATTGCCACCGGCACCATGGGCTACAAGCACCGCGCCCTCGATAGCGAGCTGGAAGCGCGAAAGCTCGCAGCACCGAATTTCCTGCTCAAGATCATCCCGCATGTCGACGGCTCGGCGCGGATCTGCGAGCTCGTGCGATACCACCTCGAAGACATCACCGTGAAGGGGGCGTGGACCGGTCCGGCGGCGCTCGACCTCTATTCGCATGCCCTCGCCCCGGTCGCTGAGCTGCCCGTTCTTCAGGTGCTGTCGGCCAAGCATCTCATCGCCGACTTGACGCTCGGACTTGGCACCGTGGTCCACAACTACCTGTCACCGGGCGCGGCCACCCAACGACACTCATCCAGGTCTGAAACCCTCATCGAAGCGAATGCCGATTGATCGGGAGTTGCGAAAATGCTGAAGATGACACGCGAGCAAACCAATTCTGTCCCGCAGCAAACCGACGCGCTGCCATACGACGTCGTCGCGCTGGTTCTCCAGGGCGGCGGTGCACTCGGCGCCTACCAGGCAGGCGTCTATGAGGGGCTGCACGAGGCAGGTATTCGGCCCAACTGGTTGGCCGGCATATCGATCGGCGCGCTCAACGCGGCCATCATTGCCGGCTCGCCCGAAGACCAGCGGGTCGCTCGGCTGCGCGAGTTCTGGGAAACGATTTGCGCCTCTCCGGCGGGCTGGCCCGCCGGCGAAGGGCTGGCCGATTCCCTGCCTTTCGCCTTCGATCTGCGCTCGATGCACAATGCAATGTCCGCCATGAGGGCCCTGTTCCATGGTCAGCCCGGCTTCTTCAAACCGCGCTTCCCCTCGCCGCTCTGGTCGCCCTTTTCAGGCGATTCAGCCACGAGCTACTACGACACCACACCATTGAAGCAGACGTTGGAGCGGCTCGTCGATTTCGATCGCCTGAACTCGGGCGAGGCGCGCGTCAGTGTCGGCGCGGTCAATGTCCGCACCGGTAACCTCACCTACTTCGACACCGACGAACGTCGGCTCGAACCGAAGCATTTCATGGCTTCCGGCGCGCTGCCACCGGGCTTTCCCGCAGTCGAGATCGAGGGCGAACATTATTGGGACGGCGGCGTCGTCTGGAACACGCCGCTCTCACGCATCTTGTCGAGCGAGTCACGTGACACGCTGACATTTCAGGTCGACCTCTGGTCCGCAAGAGGGCGCGTTCCCCACGACATGATGGAGGTACAGAGCCGCCAGAAAGATATTCAATATTCGAGTCGCACGCGCGCCATTACGGACCAGGCGCTGCGGATGCAGAAGATGCGCCAGGCATTGCAGCGGGCGATCGAAAGGCTGCCGCAGAGCGCAATGCAGGATCCCGAGATGCTCGCCATCGCAGACATGGCCAGCCGCCGCACCCACAACATCATCCACCTGATCTACCAATCCAAGATCTATGAGGGCCAGTCGAAGGACTACGAGTTCGGGCTGAGCGCGATGCGCGCCCACTGGCAGAGCGGACTGGACGATATCCGCCGCACGCTGGCGGACCCGGGACGATTGAATCCGCCGCCACCCGAGCTCGGCATCGTCACCCACGACGTCCATCGCCGCGGTTGAGACTTGACCTCTAGGGTTTCGGAGAACGACATGTCGATCCTTTCCTACGCATCCGATCAGAAGACCACAACTCGTCTTTCGCCGTCGCGCCAGGCGATCCGACGCGCCGCGCTTGCCTTCGCCGCCGCGCTCGGCGTTGCCGGGGCCGCCGCCTTCGGCCACTACTACCTCACGACCGGCCGCTACCTGGAGACGACCGACGACGCCTATGTCAAAGCCGATTCCACGATCATCGCGCCGAAGATTTCCGGCTACATTGCTGATGTGCTGGTCGCGGACAACGAAGCGGTCAAGGCCGGTCAGCTGCTGGCACGAATCGACGACAGCGACTTCAGGACTGCGCTGAACCAGGCCAGCGCCGACGTCGCCGCCTCCAAGGCCGCGGTGAAGAACCTCGACGCACAGATCGAATTGCAGCAGCCGCTGATTCAGCAGCAGGCCGCCGAGATCGACGCCACAGAAGCCAATCTGAAGTTCGCCCAGCAGGAGCGCGCCCGCTACGACGAGCTCATGAAGTCGGGTTCAGGGACCATACAGCGCGCCCAGCAGACTGACGCGGCACTGCGCTCGCAGACTGCCCAACTCGAGCAGAGCAAGGCAGGATTGATCGCCGCCAACAAGAAGATCGAGGTTCTCGCCACCCAGCGCGCCCAGGCGATCGCCCAGCTCGACCGCGCTCGCGCGGTCGAGCAGCAGGCTGCGCTGAACCTCTCCTACACGCGGATTACCGCGCCGGTCGACGGCACCGTCGGCGCCCGCACGCTCCGCGTGGGCCAGTACGTGCAGGCCGGAACGCAGCTGATGGCGGTCGTGCCGCTCGATGCTGTTTATGTGGTCGCAAATTTCAAGGAGACCCAGCTGACTCATGTGCGCAACGGCCAGCCGGTCGATCTGCGGGTCGACGGCTTTCATTCGACCCGACTGAAGGGTCACGTCGACAGCCTGTCGCCGGCCAGTGGCCTCGAGTTCGCGCTGCTGCCTCCCGACAATGCCACCGGCAACTTCACCAAGATCGTGCAGCGCGTTCCGGTCAAGATCGTGCTCGACGACCAAAGCCTGAACGGCCTGCTCCGCCCCGGCATGTCGGCGGAGCCGACCGTCGACACGAAGTCGGCAGCGATCGCCGAACGCGAGGCCAATAAGCGACTCGCCTCCGGTCGCGGGGCACCGCGTAGCTGAACTCGCATCCTCCTTTCAAGACAGGGAGACAACCATGACCACGCTGCAGACGACCATCGGTGCCGCTCCCGCGACCGAGGCCCTGTCGTCGGCTGCCGATCCGCGCATCTCCGCGAAAACCTGGCTTGCGGTGGTCGGAGCCACGCTCGGCGCCTTCATGGCGGTCCTCAATATCCAGATTGTCAATGCCTCCCTTGCCAACATTCAGGGCGGCATCGGCGCAGGCATCGACGACGGCGGCTGGATCTCGACCTCCTACCTGATCGCCGAGATCGTCGTGATTCCCTTGAGCGGGTGGCTTGCGCAGGTATTCTCTGTCCGCATCTATCTGCTCACCAATGCCTTCCTCTTCCTGGTGTTCTCGGCGGCCTGCGCGCTCGCGCAGAACCTGCCGCAGATGATCGTGCTGCGCGCCGTGCAAGGCTTCACGGGCGGCGTGCTGATCCCCATGGCGTTCACGCTCATCATCACGCTCTTGCCAAAGGCCAAGCAGCCGATCGGGCTGGCGATGTTTGCGATTTCGGCGACGTTCGCACCGGCGATCGGTCCGACGATCGGCGGCTATCTCACCGAAAATCTCGGCTGGGAATACGTCTTCTATGTCAACATCGTGCCCGGCGCCGTCTTGATCTCCATGCTGTACGTTTCGCTGGAACCGTCGCCGATGAAGCTGTCGCTGCTGCGCGAAGGCGACTGGGCCGGCATCGTGACCATGGCGATCGGGCTCGCCGCGCTCCAGACCGTGCTCGAGGAAGGCAACAAGGACGACTGGTTCGGCTCACCTTTCATCGTCAAGCTGGCTGTGGTCGCGGCGATTGCCTTGACGCTGTTCCTCGCTATCGAACTGACGACAATCAAGCCGCTGCTCAATTTGCGCATCCTGTTTCGTCGCAACTTCGGCTTCGGCGTGCTCGCAAACTTCCTGCTCGGCATAGCGCTGTATGGCTCGGTCTATGTCCTTCCGGTCTATCTGTCGCGCATACAGGGCTACAATTCGGAGCAGATCGGCATGGTGCTCGCCTGGACCGGCCTGCCGCAGTTGCTGCTGATCCCGCTCGTGCCGCGCCTGATGCAGCGGCTGGACCCGCGCCTTGTGATCGGCATCGGCTTTGCGCTGTTCGCGACCTCGAACTTCATGAATATCTACATGACCAACGACTACGCGGCCGACCAACTGTTTTGGCCGAACGTCGTCCGCGCGTTTGGCCAGGCGCTGTGCTTCGCGCCGCTGTCGGCGGTCGCAACCTCCGGAATCGAGCAGGAGAACGCCGGATCCGCATCTGCACTGTTCAACATGATGCGCAATCTCGGCGGCGCGATCGGCATCGCTGCCCTCCAGACGCTGCTCACCAAGCGCGAGCAATATCACTCCAACGTGCTTTCCCAGCAAGTCACACTGTTCGAGCAGGCGACCCGAACACGGCTCGATCAGCTCACCCAGTACTTCATCAGCCATGGTGTGATCGATCGCGTTGACGCCGTCCACCGGGCCTATGTCGCGGTCGGCAAGATCGTGCAGAAGCAGGCCTTCATTTTCGCCTTCAGCGATACCTTTTACCTGCTCGGCATCTCGCAGATCGTCGCCCTGATCGCCGCACTGATGCTGACCAAACCCGGGCATCTCGAGGCCGGCGGCGGACACTGAGCACTTCACCCCAGAACGACCACCCAGCATTGAAAGGAACTGCCATGTTGAAGAACAAGGTTGCAATCGTCACCGGATCGACCAGCGGCATCGGGCTCGGCATCGCCAGGGAACTGGCCAGGCAAGGCGCCGATCTCGTGCTGAACGGGTTTGGCGATGCCGGCGAGATCGAGTCGATCCGAAAAGGGATCGAGCGCGATCACGGCGTGCGCGTCGTCTACAACGCGGCCGATATGTCGGGCGCTGAAGCCGTGAAGGGATTGATCGACACGACGGTCCGCGAGTTCGGACATCTCGACATTCTCGTGAACAACGCCGGCATCCAATTCACCGCGCCGGTGGAAGAATTCCCGGCCGCCAAGTGGGACGCAATCCTTGCGATCAATCTGTCGGCGGCGTTCCACGGCATCGCGGCAGCGGTCCCTCACATGCGGAAACGGCGCTGGGGCCGGATCGTCAACATTGCCTCCACGCACGGCCTGGTCGCGTCGACGCATAAGGCGGCTTATGTCGCGGCCAAGCACGGGCTCGTAGGATTGACGAAGGTGGTCGGCCTTGAGACCGCCGGTAGCGGTGTCACCTGCAATGCCGTTTGTCCCGGCTGGGTGCTGACGCCCCTGGTCGAAAAGCAGATCGGCAACATCGCCACCGAGCGGCACATCAGCCAGAAGGATGCGATGAGGACGCTACTGGCGGAGAAGCAGCCGTCGCTCGATTTCGTTTCGCCGGCGCAACTCGGCGGCACCGTAGCCTTCCTGTGCTCGCCGGCGGCGGATCAGATCACGGGTACGGCGATCTCCGTCGATGGTGGCTGGACCGCGCAGTAGCAGATACGGCATTGGCCGCCATTCAACAAACTTCATGGAGATCCATCATGGATACAGAACAGAAAGTCGCCATCGTCACCGGCGCCTCGCAGGGTATCGGCGACGCCTTGGTCCGTGGATTTCGCGATCGTGGTTTCCGCGTCGTCGCAAATTCCCGGTCGATCAGGTCGTCGTCCGATCCGAATATCCTGGCGGTCGCCGGCGACATCACCGACCCCGCGACCGCGGAACGCATCGTGTCGCAGGCGATCGAACGCTTCGGCCGCCTCGACACTCTGGTCAACAACGCCGGCATCTTCATCGCAAAGCGGTTCACGGACTATACCGACGAGGACTACACCAACATACTCGGCATCAATCTCGACGGCTTCTTCCACATCACGCGACGTGCGGCGCGGGAGATGCTGAAGCGCGGCGCCGGGCACATTGTGCAAATCACGAGCAGTCTCGACGAAAACGTGACAAGCCGGGTGCCTTCGGTACTGGCAGCCCTCACGAAGGGCGGCTTGAACGCGGCGACGAGATCGCTCGCAATCGAATACGCAAGCAAGGGCGTCCGCGTCAACGCCGTGGCGCCGGGAGCGATCAAGACACCGATGCATAGACCCGAAACGTACGATTTCCTGGCCACACTGCATCCAGTCGGACGAATCGGTGAGGTGCGCGATATCGTCGATGCCGTGCTGTACCTCGAGGGTGCCAGCTTCGTTACCGGAGAGATCCTGCATGTCGACGGCGGGCAAAGCGCCGGTCAATAGGCGAGATATCGTATCGAGCGCGTGGTTGGCGCGCGCTGGACTTTTCGATTTGCGAGGCGAACTCACGATGGCGTTTCAACGATTCGACGACAATGCTCCGGCGTGCTGGCGGCAACGGTTCTGTTCGCCGGAGGGCAGACGACGGAGCGAATGGTGGTCGCCGCCGAACAATGATGCCGGGCTTCTTGTTCGAGGCCGCGAGCGCCTTCGTCGAGTTGGTCTCGCTGGGGCCGCATGCGCCGGCAGCTCCGCTGACGATCATCGCGGCCAATAGCACCACGGCGTTTCTAGTCATATTGGCTATGACCTTCAGGCTGATCTTGCCGCGCAGGCATCGATGGCGGCGCTTGGCCATCAGGACCGAAAGCCGCTCCTCATATGGCCGACCCAAAAGGGGGCTCGGGCGTAGCCACCGAGTACCGGAATCGCACAAAATCGCGGGCTGGCAATGAGATCGAAAAAGGAAAGTACCACCGACCCCCAACTAAAGGAGCCCGTTTTGATACTCAATCGCTGCAAGCAATTGATTTCAAATGGCGGGCGCACCAGGGCTCGAACCTGGGACCCGCTGATTAAGAGACACGCTGTGGCCGTTGATTTCTCTAGTTTATTTTTCCAACCGGGCCAAAATCGGATCATTTCAGATCAATGGCTTACAGACTGAGATCTAAACGAGGTATCGACCGGCCGCCCATTGCGAATTGCCAGGGCCTAGCTCAGTGCGATCGAAGCGTTCGAGACCTTCACCAGATGGTCGGCTGACTGCCGGTCGAAGCCGGTCCATTCCGGCTCGGACGTGGGGTCAATCCACTGATATTGATATTAGTCATGTGACATGTCGCCGTGGATCGCGAACGGTGAAGAGACAATATAGGGAGGCTGCGACCATGGCATCAACTGAGCCTGCGGGGCGACGGCTAGGTAGCACTCCCTTCGTCCGTCGCCGGCGAGGTCAGCACCAGAAAAACGAGATCGGTGAGGCCTGAATTGGAGATCGCGTGTTCGACGCCGGGCGGCAGGAAGATCACGTCATGCTTACGCACGACCTGGCTCTTGCCCGCGATCTCCATCAACCCCTCGCCTTCGAGCACATGATAGACTTGTTCCTGCACCTTGTGATGGTGCCGCGCGACATGGGCCATCGGCTGGTACATCGAGATGCGATAGTCTATGTGGCGTGAGCCGGTCGTCTCCGGCATCACCAGGGGCTTCGACAGCGCGCCGCCAAAGTGATTGGGAAATTCGCGCCAGGGCACCTCGGCGATGTTGCGGATGAAGGCGCCGCTGTTCTCTGAGGCCATGATCGCATTCCTTTTCCCGTGCGTTCAGTTCACTAGCGCGCCGCCATCGATATAGACGATCGATCCGGTGGCGAAGCCGTTGATCATGAGGCTCGCGATCTGCTGCGCGATGTCGCCGGCCATGCCGACGCGGCCGACCGGCAGCGCGGCCGCGGTCTTGGCGAGCATCTCCTGCCGCGCCGCTTCCGGCATTGCCTCACGGATCGGCGTGTCAATCACGCCCGGCGAGACCGCATTCACCCGCACTGGCGCGAGCTCGAGCGCAAGTGCGCGCGCGAGCGATTCCAGCGCACCATTCGCAGCGCTGATGATCGCCGAGTTCGGCCGCGGCCGGACGCTGAGGAAGCCCGTGACCAGTGTCAAGGAGCCGCCTGGCAAAATCTCGGCCTTGCGCGCCACGCGCCAGGCACCCCAGAACTTGCCCTCCATCGTGGCGCGCACATCCTCCATTGCGACCGTCTTGAACGGTCCGGTGCGAAGCTGCGCCGCCGTCAGCACGACGTGATCGACAGCGCCGGTATGGCGGAACAGCTCCGCGACGCTCTGGTCGCTGGTGACGTCGGTGGGAATTGCCGTCACCTTCAGCCGCTCGGCGATTGGATCGAGTTTTGCAGCGCTGCGCGAGGCGATGATGACATCCGCGCCTGCTCTTTTTGCAAGTTCGGCCGTGGCGAGGCCGATGCCTGAGGAGCCGCCGACCACCATGACCTTCTTGCCTGCGAGCGTCATTCCCATCTCCTGTTATTGTTGTTGATTGCTGTCGCGAACCGAGATCAGCCTGGCTGGAAGCGCGTGCCGATTCCGGCCTTGCTCTGGCCGAGGCCAGGTAGTTCCCAAATGCCGGCGCCGGATGGATTGACGTCGGCGGCGATATCGACGTCGATCAGGTACGGCTTGTTGGCGGCGATGCCCTTGCGGATGGCCTCGCCGATGTCAGCGGCACGATCGACCCGCACGCCTTCGACGCCGCAGGACCGCGCCATCGCCGCGAAATCCGGATTGTAGCGCTCCCCCGTCTCGGGATGCCTGAAATCGGTGGCAAGCTCGCGCCCGCCGAGATAGCCGCGCTGGAGGCCGCGGATCGAGGCATAGGCGTAATTGTTCCAGACCACCCAGACCACGGGCAAATTGTACTCGACCGCGGTGCCAAGCACGTTGGCATGCATGAAGAAGGCGCCGTCGCCGCAGACCGACACGCAGGGCCGATCAGGCGCCGCGAACTTCGCGCCCATCACGCCGGCGACGCCAAAACCCATCGGGCCAAAGCCCATCGAGCCGATCAGCGAATCCGGCCGCTTCGGCTTGCAGAAGCCGAGCAGCCAGTTGTGGTGCACCCCGATGTCGGAGACCAGGATCGCATCCTCAGGCAGCGCCTTGTCGATCTCGGCGGCTGCGCGCTGCGGATTGATCGGGACGGTGTCGTCAGAGAAGCCGGGCGCGACGAACTTGTCCCACTCCTTGCGATAGCCGTCGATCTGCGCCAGCCATTTTTTGCGCGCATCCGATTTCCTGAACAGATTGTCGCGGCGATCAAGCTCGGCATGTACTTGCCGCAGGAAGGTGCGAACATCAGCCATCAATCCGAGCGCGACCGGATAGTTGCGGCCTATCTCTTCAGGATCGATGTCGACGTGGATCAATCTCGTCGGCGGGATCGTGAAGGAATAGCCGGGAATCCACGAGCTCGAAGTGCGGTCGTCGAAGCGAACACCGAGTGCGAGCAGTACGTCGGCCTGACGCGCCGCGTGGTTGGCCTGGTAATGGCCGGCGCGCGCGACGAGGCCGAGCGCGAGCGGATGATTGACGTCGAGCGCGCCGAGGCCGCTCGCGGACGCTGCTACGGGAATCTGAAGCCGCTCGGCAAGCTTGCGCAGCTCCTCCGCCGCGCCGCCATAGCGCACGCCCTGCCCGACCAGCATCACCGGTCGCTCGGCCGCAAGCAGCATGTCGACCGCCTTCTCGACGCCCTCCGGATCGGCGCCGCAGCGGCTTGAGATGTTGGCACTCCACTCGGTCGCCTTTGGCGCCTCTTCGGCGGCCGATTCCATGAAGACGTCAAAGGGTACGTCGACCACAACAGGCCCGGGCCTTCCCGTCACCATGGTTTTCCAGGCTTGGCGCACCGCGAGCGGCACCATCTCGCCACGCGTCGGCTGGAACACCTTCTTGCAGATAGTGCGCACGGTGGACGGGAAGTCGGCCTGATAGTGCCGGTACATCTCCTGAAACGCGCCGCGATTGAACTGGCTGGTCGGCACATTGCCGGTAATCGCCATGAACGGCACGGAATCGAGAAAGGCGTTCGCAAGAGAGATCGGCAAATTCGCCGAACCTGGCCCACAGGATGTGAAGGTCGCGGTCGGCCTGCCGGAGACACGGTAATAGACGTCCGCCATGAAGCCGGCGACGCTCTCATGATGCACCGAGATCGTCTTGATGTCGGAGGAGCGCTCGTAGAGCGCGTCGATGAACTGAATGTTGCCGTGGCCGCACAGCCCGAACACCTGCGGCACCTTCTCCTGGATCAGATAATCGACAATGACCTGCGCGCCATTGAGCATGTTTTGCGACATTAACCGGTCTCCCTCTCGGCCCGTCGACTTCTTGTGTACCGATGCGGAAACGCGGCCGGTCATCATGGGGCCGCAAGCAGCCTATTTCTCATAATGCTGTACGTCAAACTATATTGTGATATGTTCCCGCCAAAGGAAACGCGAAACTCCGCGCCAACGGCTGCGCTCGTTGCGTGCTACTGTCGCAAGAATGGAGCCATAACGACTCACCAGAGAGGGCCTTGTCCTTGAGATCGCGTACCAAGCCTACAACCAGCGAGAAGCCTGCAAGCCCACGCAAGGCCGCGATTGCCAAACTGGTTCCCGCAGCGCAGGCTACTGGTGAGGATGAGACCGACGACAAGCAACGCGGCGGCGGGGTTCAGTCGCTCGGGCGCGCCTTCTCGATCCTTGAAGAGGTGGCGCGGCATCGTGAGGGCATTGGGCTTGCGGAACTGAGCAAGTTAGTCGGCCTGCACAACTCCACCACGTTTCATCTCGCAAAGACGCTGGTCTCGCTCGGCTACCTTCGCCAGGAGAAGGACAACAAGCGGTATCGGATCGGCCGTCCCTTGTTTGCGCTCGCAGCATCCGCGCTCGACGAGATCGAGATGGTCAATGTCGCGACACCCGTGCTGGAGGAGCTGTCTCGCCAGACCGGCGAAAGTGGCCATTTTGCCGTGCGAATGGGCGATGCGGTGGTCGTTATCGCGCGCACCAGCGGCCCCGGCGCCTTCCAGCTCGCCGATCGTGTCGGCGTGGTGCGGCCCGCCCATTGCACCGCGCTCGGCAAGATCATCCTGGCCTCGCTTCGTCCCGAGCAACTCAAGCGCTTCATCGATCGCGTGGAGCTGAAACCGTCCACGCCGAAATCCATCAGCGACGTCGGCACGCTGATGCGCGAGATTGCCGAAGTGCAGCGCACCGGCGTTGCCTTCGACGACGGCGAGTTCAATCCGGAAGTACGCTGCGTCGCCGTGCCCGTGACCGATTTCACCGGTCAGGTGATCGGCGCGCTCGGCATTTCCGGCCCGATCTGGCGTCTGTCCAACCAGGCGCTGCACGCCGGCGCACAAGTCGTGCAGGCCGCCGCCGACCGCCTGTCTGCCGAGTTCGGCGCCAAGGACCGGCCGCACAAGGCGTTCACGCAGAAAGTCTAGGCCGCAGTCCAGACCGCGATTTTGCCGGTTGACACCGGCAATGGCGTTCGGGATTATCCTCCGGCATTAATAAACGCTCTCTCACAATCCAGGATGCTCGGTTTTGAAGAGAGGCGGGCGATGAACCCGGGAGGAGACAGAGATGATCCGCTATCCACGACGGACGTTGCTACGGGCGGGCGCGGCCTTTGCCGGCGCAGCCGCGCTGGGGTTTCCCGCGATCGTCAGGGCACAGGCCGAGAAGATCCGGATCGGGCATCTGACGCCCCTGACCGGCTTTCTCGGCGTGATCGGCAGCTACGCACAGTTGGGGGTGAAACTCGCCGCCGAAGAGATCAATGCCGCCGGCGGCATCCTTGGCAAGCAGATCGACTTGCTGTCTGAAGACTCGATCAACCCGGCGACCGCGGCGACCAAGGCGCAGCGCATGCTGGAGCAGGACGGCGCGGTGGTGCTGCTGGGCGAGATCTCGTCGGCCTCCTCGCTCACCATCATGCAGGTGGCCGAGCGCAACAAAAAGGTATTCTTCTCGACCGGCGCCCGCTCGGACGCGCTACGCGGCAAGAACTGCAACAGGTACGCGTTCCACTGCGACATCCCGAACACCGTCATGGTGAACGCGGTCGGTACCGCGCTGTCCCAGAAGGGAATGGTGAAGGGCAAGAAGTTCTTCACGCTGACGGCCGACTACATTTTCGGTCACGACCTCCTGAAAGCCGCAAAGACCTTCTTTAGCGCGCATGATGCGAACCTGATTGGCGACGAGCTGATCGCGACCGATGTCACCGACTTCAGCCCGTATCTGTTGAAGGTGCGGCAGGCGAAGCCCGACGTGGTCTGCTGCAATCTCGCCGGCAACCAGGTGACGAACCTCGTCAAGCAATATGCCGAGTTCGGCTTCCCCTACCCGCTGGTCGGATTCAACCTCAACACCGGTGATGCCTGGGCCGCGGGCCCGGGAAATCTCAGCGGCACCTGGCCAACCGTCTGGTATCACACGCTGGACAATCCAACATCTAAGAGCTTCGTCGCCGCCTTTAGCAAGAAATACGGCAAACCACCGGAGAACCATGCCTGGATCGACTATGTCACGCTGAAACTCCTGGCGGAAGCGATCAATTCGATGAAGTCGACCGACAGCCATGAACTGATCGTCTATTTCGAGAAGCAGGCGCAGTTCGACATCGGCAAGGCGCGCAAGGCGTATTTCCGCGCCTGGGATCATCAGCTGGTGCAGGAGGCCTATCCGTTCACGGTCAAGCCGAAAGACCAGATGAAGGACCAGTGGGACATGCTGGTGCTGGGCGATGTGGTGCCGGCGGCGAACGATCCCCTGGAGACGATCTATCCGACCAAAGAGCAGAATCCCTGCGAGATGAAGGCCTGACGCGCGCCCACGCGGCAAGGACGCAACATGCAGTTCGAGTTCTTGCTTGAACAGGTGGTGAATGGCCTCGTGCTCGGAGGCTACTATTTGCTCATCGCGCTCGGGCTGTCGCTGATCTTCTCCGTCGGCGGCATCGTCAACCTCGCGCATGGCGCGTTCTATGCGCTCGGCGCCTATCTCTGCGTCGAGCTGGCCAGCCGCCTCGGCTTCGGTGCTTCCGTCGTGGTCTCGCCGCTTGCTGTGGCGCTGCTCGGCATCCCGTTCGAGCGCTTCATCCTGCGCCGTTTCTACACCGCCGATCCGATTCTCAGCCTGCTCGTGACCTTTGGGCTTGCGATGGTCGCAGAGCAGGCTATCCGCATGATCTGGGGCGCAGCGCCCATTACGACCGAGATCCCGCAAAGCTTTCGCGGCTCGGTCATCGTCGGCGACTTCCTGTTCTCGCGCTATCGCCTGCTGATCCTTGGCGTTGTCGCGGCGATCCTGCTCGGCATCTGGTGGCTCCTGCAAAAGACCTCGTTCGGACGCGTGGTGCGCGCCGGCATCCAGCGGCCCGACATGGTCGCGGCGCTCGGCATTCGCCTGCAGCCTTACATGACCGCGATCGTCATGCTCGGCGTCGGCCTCGCCGCCCTCGGTGGTGCCTTCTTCGCGCCGATCACGACGGTCCACCCCGCGATGGGCGCCGAGATCATGACCATCGCATTTGTCGTGGTGGTGATCGGCGGGCTCGGCAGTTTCTGGGGCGTCGTCATCGCTGCCCTTCTCGTCGGGGTCGTGCGCGGTATCGCGATTCATTTCGAGCCCGCCGCCGGCGAGGCCTCGATCTACATCCTGATGTTCCTGGTACTGCTGATACGTCCGCGCGGCCTGCTCGGCGAACGCATCGAGAAGTTCGAATGAAGAATGTCTCGACCATCGAGCGGCTGAGGCCGCTGCTGATCGCAATCGTTGCGATCATCTTGCTACCGTTACTGCTGCGCGCGCTGGGCCTGTCGCTTAACACTGGCACCTGGATGCTCGGCCTTGCCATCGCGGCCATGGGGCTCAACCTTTGCATCGGTTATACCGGCCTTGTCTCGTTCGGCCACAGCACGTGGTTTGGCGTCGGCGCCTATGCAGCCGGCCTGATCCAGCTGCACTTCTTCCCCGGCGAGATCTGGCTGCCGCTGCTGGGATCGATGGCCGTGGTCGCCATCGGCTCGACCGTGACAGGCCTCCTGATCCTCCGCCGGCGTGGCGTTTACTTCTCGCTGCTGACGCTGGCGCTGGCGGCGCTGGTCTATACCACCGCGTTCCGCTGGACGAGCCTCACCGGCGGTGAGGACGGGCTTGGCGGACTGACCCGCGGCGGCGTTGGGTCGATCAGCTTCGACAGTGCGCTCAACTATTACATCATGGTCGCGGTCATCGGGCTCATGACACTCTTTGTGCTGATGCGGCTGGTGCGCTCGCCGTTCGGACATGTGCTGGTGGCGATCCGCGAGAACCAGCTGCGCGCGAGCTTTCAGGGCTATCCAGTCGAGCGCTACAAGCTCGCGGTGTTCGTGATCTCCGCGGTCGTCACGGGTCTCGCCGGGGCGCTGATCGCGTTCCTGAACTATCTCGTCTCCGCCGACGCCGTCTCGGTGCCGTTCGCCGGCGAACTGCTGGCGATGGTCGTGATCGGCGGCATGCGCAGCCTGCTCGGTCCTGCGCTTGGCGCGCTGTTCTTCATTCTATTCCGGGAGCTGTTCTCGATCTGGACGTCGGACTGGCTGTTCTGGTTCGGCCTCACCTTCGTCGCCTTCGTGATGTATTCGCCCGGCGGCCTCGTCGGGGTCGGCGCGCTGGTAATGCGCCGCTTCCATCCGCCCGCGGAAGAGACGGCGGCGATGAGCCGGCGCAAGATTTATGATGGTCTGCCGCTACCCGATTTCCTGCGGCCGGAGGCATTGAAGGGTACTGTGCTGGAGGTCAGCGGCGTCTGCCGGAAGTTCGGCGGCATCCGCGCGGTCGAGAATGCGAGCCTCAAAGTCGCCGCCGGCGAGATCCATGCGCTGATCGGACCGAACGGCGCCGGCAAGACCACGTTGTTCAATCTCGTCTCGGGCCTCTACGCGCCGGACAACGGGACCATCCGCCTGCGGGGCCGCGACGTCGCCGGGGTGCCGGCGAACCTGATCTGCCATCAAGGGCTGGCACGCTCGTTCCAGATCACCAATCTGTTCCGCGGACTCTCGATCTACGAGAACCTGCGCCTGTCGCTGCAGGCGCAGCGCACCATGCGCTTCAACGTCTGGAATGACATCGACGCCTACGAAGACATCCACGCCGAGACCGCCGCGCTTGTGAAGTTCCTGGGCCTCCAAGGCATCGAGGAGATCGAGGGCGGCGAACTCTCCTATGGCGGGCAGCGGCTGGTCGATCTCGGCATCGCCCTGGGCTCCAAGCCGCAGGTGCTGCTTCTCGACGAGCCGCTAGCGGGGCTCGCCGCCGCCGAGCGCGAGCGCGTCTCCAATCTCGTCAAGAACATCGCGGTCAACATCCCCGTGCTGATCGTCGAGCACGACATCGACCGCGTGCTGGGCTTCTCGCAGGTCGTGACCGTCATGAACCAGGGCGAGGTGCTGATGTCCGACTGCCCCGGGGCGGTGCGGTCTGATCTGCGGGTGCAGGAGATTTATACCGGCAAGGGCATTCCCGCCGTCGAGCACCGGCGCAGCGATGAGAGGGCCGGCGAGCGCGAGACCGTGTTGCGGCTCGACCGCGTCAACACGTTTTACGGCAAGAGCCACATCCTCAACGACGCCGCGCTCGACGTGCGCGAGGGTGAGATCGTCGCGCTTCTGGGGCGCAACGGCGCCGGCAAGTCGACGCTGCTCAAGACCATCGCGGGCCTTGTGCCGCCGGCCACCGGCAGTATCGCCTATCGCGACCGCGATATCTCACGCCTTGCCGCGCCCGACATCGCCCGTCACGGCATCGGCTATGTGCCGCAGGGCCGCGGCCTGTTCGCCGGCATGACCGTGCGGGAAAATCTCGCACTCGGCCGCCTCGCCCGCCAGACCGACGGCAGCGACGGCGTGGTCTGGGACGAGGAGCAGATCCTCCACCACTTCCCGCGGCTGAAGGAGCGCATGCACATCGCGGCCGACTATCTCTCCGGCGGTGAGCAGCAGATGGTGGCGGTGGCTCGTGCGATGTCCGGCAATGTGCGCCTCTTGCTGCTCGACGAACCATTCGAAGGCCTCGCGCCAGCGGTGACGCTGGAGCTGTTTCGCGTTTTCGACCAGCTCCGGCGACACATGTCGATCGTGATCGTCGAGCATAATCTCGATCTCGTGCTTGCACTCGCCGACCGCGTCTTCGCGCTGGAGCGCGGCGCGGTGTTTCACCAAGGACCGGCTGCGCCGCTCTTGACTGACGTCAATTATCGCAAGCAGATCCTCTGGTTATAGGACCCGTCGACTGACTCGCGGTCGCGAGCGCGCGAGCCGGCTTCGCCGTCGGGGACCGACTCATGGAGTACGGCAAGGGCGGCGTCGCAATCGCCAGCGAGAACCACTCGGCGACGACACGTGGACCATCGGCGGCAGCCCCCTGTTCGAAGGCGTCGACAGCCACGTGGTGCACACCGGCCTCGTTGCCGGCGTCGGCGCCGAATACGGCTCGGCGGCAACTGGTCGATCAAGGGCGAATACGACTACATCAGGATGGCGCGGCAGACCCACTATGGTCGCCGTCATCTGCGTAGGGATTATCGTCGGCATCCATATGCAGACCGTGCGCGCGAGGATCGACCTTCGCCCCCAGTTCCGCAAGAAATTGCAGTCGCGGTCGAGCACCACTATCGGATGGGTACCACGGTGGAAGACGTAGACGCCATCGTCAACGCAGCCGGAATCAATCCGAAATGTTCGCCTGTTCGACGAGGGGCGAGAGCGATTTCGACCTGTGCGAGCTATGTGGCCACCGACATGACGTTGAATGACGACGAAATTCCCCGCCATGAGATGAGCCATCCTGGCAACATCGTCCGCTTGGTGGAAACCGCACTCATGCTGCCGAACAATGCCGAACTGCCGGCGCGAAAAGCTGATCCGCGATGGCTCGACGTGCTTGCCAAGATCGAGAAAACTTCCGGTGCAGTTGGACGTTGAAATCGTCCAACTGAAAAGCTCGTTCTGATACTCAATCGCTGCAAGCAATAGATTTTATTTGGTGGGCGCACCATGGCTCGAACCTCGGACCCACTGATTAAGAGTTCAGTACTATCCCTTCGCCACAGTTTCTAGATGCACGCCGCGCTAAGATGAGTATTGGAGAAGCCCTTTGTTTGTAGGTGTTTCTCGCATAGTTTCGCGCTCCATCGAACTCAAACCTTCCAACTGCTCAATCCGCCATCACCGTTTGAAAACCGTTTTGGCGGCCGTGGACTCTTGTAATGACCGATATTCAAATTTCTCTCACCGACAAGGCAATCGCTCAATTACCCGCTCCGAAAGAAGGCTGGTACCTACCTTTACTGTCCAGGGTGACCTGAGGCGCGGTGGCAAGCGGGCTTCATCCATTGGGGTTTCCATTGGCGATGCTAATGAGATGTCGACCCGCGCTGCGCGCGCCACTGCCAATGAGTACTTGGCCCAGATTAGCCGCGGACGGCACCCAAAAGACGATAAACAAGCCGAAGAACCGCATCCCGTTCCTGCGATCGCAATTGGCGGGAGGGTCGCGAGCATCACTCTGAGGCAGGCCTGGGAAGGGTATCTCGATGCGCATCTGGTCCGGAAGAACCGCAGCGAGAAGACGATCGAGGGCTACCGCGACCACATCGAACGAATTTTTGCGGAATGGCTCGACGAGACACTCCATGAGCTCGCAACCGATCCGGCTCGAGTGGCCAAGAAGCACGACGAGGTCACAAGGGAAAATGGACCGTACATGGCCAATGGCAGCATGCGGACTCTGCGAGCCATCTACAATCATGCTCGAAAGACGAACAGGTCGTTGCCGCCAGATAATCCAGCCGATACTGGAATGAGGAGGAGCGCCGCAATACCGGGATGGGATCGGCTGACCTGAGGGGTTGGTTCGCGCAGCTCGCCGCTCTAGACAACCCCGTTCGCAGAGAGTTCCACCTCTTCACTCTCCTTTGCGGTTCTAGACCTACTGCGCTCCAGGAAGCCAAGCCGAAGCACATAGATTTCCGGCGCCGCACGCTGCACATCCCTAAACCAAAGGGAGGCAAGAAGAAGGCCTTCGATATTCCGTTGTCGCGACAGATGGTCATTTGCCTCGTCCGCACAACCCGGTTCGGCAGGCAGATGTATCCCGCGCAAGCACAAGAGTGGGTCTTTCCGGCTGACAGCACGTCAGGGCATCTAGCGGAAACGAAAGAGGACCGGGAAATGCTACCGAAGTGGGGCAACGACCTTCGTCAAACCTTCCGTACGATTGCAACGGCAGCAGGTGTCCCGGAAATCGACGCCAAGCTCCTGATGAACCATGCCATTCCCGGAGTAAACGGAGGCTATATTACGCGACACAAGCTTCTCGAAGATCATTTGCGCAGCCGGCAACAGGCGATCAGCTGCGCGGTGTTTGAGCACATCGATTGCCCAAGATCATGCCCTACGGGGTTGGCTCGGAAGAGGCGCATACCGGCATGCGATCGAGTTTCAGCTGGCAAGCAGGGTGTGGTCCCACTCGTTGTCCAAACTGAGCAAAGATCAATCTGAGGCTCAGCTCCTTGGACAATCCGAAGCTCGTGAATCGGTCCAATCCATCATGGGTAAGTTTGATCTAGCTCCAGCAAATGATGTCCGATTGGAGCCAATCAGAGAAAGGCTCTCCACGACCCTGCCCCCACGCCGGCGAGGGTTTCCGAAAACTGAGAGAGCATCGACGCGCTTACGTCCCCAAGAAAGACGAAGCTTTCGAGTCCTGTCACGCTGCGACTTCAATCGGCGCCCGAGCCCCGGTCATGAAGGCAACCGCATCCGACATCGTGTAGGCCTTGGGATCGATCACCGTGAGCCGCCGACCGAGCCGATGAATATGGATGCGATCGGCTATCTCGAACACGTGCGGCATGTTGTGGCTGATCAGGACCACTGAGACGCCTCGTCGTCGCACGTCGAGGATCAAGTCCAGCACGCGACGCGATTCCTTGACACCGAGCGCCGCAGTCGGCTCGTCCATGATGACGACGCGCGAGCCGAAGGCTGCGGCCCTTGCTACCGCCACACCCTGGCGCTGACCGCCCGATAACGTCTCGACGCGCTGATTGATGCTCTGCACGGTCATGAGGCCAAGCTCGGTAAGCTTTTCGCGGGCAATGCGTTGCATGGCCTTGCGATCGAGCATGCGGCAGAACGTGCCGAGCGCACCGGGACGGCGCAATTCGCGGCCGAGAAACATGTTGTCGGCGATCGACAGGCTCGGAGACAGTGCCAGCGTTTGATAGACCGTCTCGATGCCGGCCGCCTGAGCGTCGAGTGGCGAGCGGAACGCGACTGGCCGGCCGTCGAGCCTGATCTCGCCGGCATCCGGAACGAGCGCGCCCGAGAGCGCGCGGATCAGCGACGATTTTCCGGCGCCATTGTCTCCGATCACGGCCAAGATCTCGCCCTGATAGAGATCGAAGTCGGCGTGATCGAGCGCCGTCACGCGGCCATAGCGCTTGTTGAGGCCGCGTGCCTGAAGCAGCGGTGTTGCCCCGGGAACATTCGGTCCTGTGCTCATGCCGACACCTTGCGAATCCATTGATCGAGCGCCACAGCGATGATGATCAGCCAGCCGACGGCGAACTCCTGCCAGAGCACATCGACATCGGACAACGCGAGGCCGTTGCGAAAGACGCCGACAATAAGAGCGCCGATCAGCGTACCGATAATCGAACCACGCCCGCCGAATAGGCTGGCGCCGCCGACGACCACCGCGGTGATGCTATCCAGATTAGCCGTCTGGCCGGCCTGCGGGCTGATCGAACCAATGCGCCCGATCAGGGTCCACGCACCAAGCGCGCAAATCACGCCGGCGATCACATAGACACTAAAGAGAATGCGGTCCGTTCGGATGCCGGAAAGCCGCGCCGCGTCGGGATCGTCGCCCACCGCATAGAGATGGCGCCCGAAGGCCGTGCGATTCAGCGCGAACCAGATCGACGCCACGAGGCCGAGCATGAAGAACGAGCCGTAGGTGAAACGCGCGCCAAGGACGTTCACCGGCGTTCCCAATGCCTGCAGCAACGGGGCGATTTTCGCGACCTCCTGCGAGCGGATGGTCTCGGACGCCGAATACCAAAGGTTGAGAGCAAAAAAGATCGACCACGTCCCGAGCGTGACGATGAACGGCGGCAGCTTGAGCCGGGTCACCAGCGTACCGTTGAGCACGCCGCAGCCGGCACCCGCGGCAACGCCGACAACGAGCGCGATTGGAGCTGGCAGTCCTATGGTGACCGCGAGCTTGCCCATGATGACGGAGCACAGCACCATGATGGCTCCGACCGACAGATCGATGCCGGCGGTGATCACGATCAACGTCTGTGCCGCTCCGATCACGCCGATGATCGTGACCTGCTGGATGATCAGCGACAGGTTGAACATCGACAGAAAACGCGGGCCGACGGTGAAGCCGAACGCCGCAACGCTGAGCAGGAGCACGATTGCCGGCACCGCCGTCGGATTGGCGTGCAGAAAGTGCTGAAGCTTCTGCAGCGGCGATCTCGCGCGAACCTCGAATTCGGCGACGCGACTCTCGCCCTTGTCGAGCACGAGCTCGAAGGCCTGGGCGGCCGGGCGGCTACTGCCGATATCGGTCATGGCCATTTTCCTCGTTGATGCGGAGATCTGCCCGTCCAATCGCGGAAGGGTTTCCGGCTCTTGGCGCCCGGCTCGCGGGCGCCAGTTCTTGCCGTTGGGTACAAGTCGGAGCTGCGATCAGCCCCAGCACTTCTTCAAGGCGGCAGCGCTGTCGATCGACGGCATTTCGCCAACAGGCTTGTCAGTGACGAGTTCGACGCCGGTATTGACGAAGTCGAGACCGGGCGAGGACTTCGGCTTGCCGCCGCCGGAGGCAAAAGTCTTCACCGCCTCGACGCCCTTCGCCGCCATCAGCAGCGGGAACTGCATGGAGGTGGCGCCGATGACGCTGTCCTTCACGTTGCGCACGCCGGGGCAACCGCCATCGACGGAAACGATCAGCACATCCTTGTCGCGGCCGACGGAGCGCAAGGCCTCGTAGGCTCCCGCCGCCGCCGGCTCGTTGATGGTATAGACGAGCGAGATGTCGGGATTCTTCTGGAGCAGGTTCTCCATCGCCTTGCGGCCGCCCTCCTCGCTGCCGAGCGTCACATCGTGACCGACGATACGCGCATCCTTCTCGTCACCGATCTTGGCGGGGTTGCCGAGATCGATGCCAAAACCTTTCAGAAAGCCCTGATCGCGGGCGACATCAACCGAGATCTGGTTCACGTTGAGGTCGAGCAGCGCGATCTTCGCCGATGCCGCCTTCGCACCCAGCGTCTTGGCGGCCCATTGGCCGATCATTTCACCTGCCAGAAAATTATCGGTGGCAAACGTTGCATCCGCCGCGTTCGGCGGATCGAGCGGGGTGTCGAGGGCGATGACCAGAATGCCCGCCGCCCGCGCCTTCTCGACAGCCGGGACGATCGCGCGGGAGTCGTTTGGTGTGATCAGGATGCCCTTGGCACCGGCGGCGATGAGGTCCTCGATGGCCGCAACCTGGCTCTCGTTGTCGCCGTCGACCTTTCCGGCAAACGAGCGCAGCTCGACATCGTTCGCCTTCGCAGCCTCGTCGGCGCCGGCCTTCATCTTCACGAAGAACGGATTGGTGTTGGTCTTGGTGATGAGGCCCACGATCGACTTGTCGGCCGCGAAACTGCTGGTGCTGCCCAGAGCCAGCGCGAACGCTGCGATTAGTCCGAGTGATTGACGCATTTATTCCCTCCTCGTTGGACGTCTTGTTGCCTGCACGGTTTCGACCGCGTGTTGGGGCATCCTAGAGAGCGCCAAACGACCTTGTCAATAAATAAATCATCCCGATTTATTAATTGACACGCGTGGCCATCTGCGTCCATTGTGGCGGCCGACTGCCGAAAATGGGACCAATCGACCTGTCGCGAGGACAGATTCCCGATTGTGAGGAGCCGAGGATGGAAGAAATAGCACCGGTTGCTGGCGCTACGGTGGCCTTCCCCGGCGACAGCCGCGGCACCACCCAAACCGGCGTGAGACTGTACAACGAACGCCTGATCCTCTCCCTCATTCGGCGCCATCGCAGTCTCGCCAAGGTCGAGATTGCGCGCCTCACTGGCCTTTCAACTCAAACCACGACCGTAATCATCAATCGGCTGGAAGCCGATGGACTGCTCCTACCGGGCGAACCACAGCGAGGCCGCATCGGCCAGCCTTCGGTCCCCTATTCGCTCAATCCGGACGGCGCATTTGGATTGGGGCTCATGATCGGCCGGCGCAGTTCGGATCTGGTGTTGATGGACTTCGCGGCCGGCATCCGTGCCAGGCGACGCATGATCTATTCCTTCCCCGCGCCCGACGAGATCATGGCCTTTGCCGAACGCGAGATGCCGGGCCTTCTCGCCGAATTGCCCGACGCCCAGCGTGGCAGGATCAGCGGCATCGGCGTCGCAATGCCATTCGAGTTGTGGAACTGGGAAGCTGATCTGCAGACACCACCCGGCGCGCTCGGCAAATGGCGTGACTTCAACGTCGCCGCAGAACTGTCGCGCCGTTTCGCTCCTTGGCCGGTGCGCGTCTGCAACGACGCGACTTCGGCATGTGCAGCCGAACTCACCTTCGGTGCCGGCGCGGCGTATCGGGATTTCGCCTATTTGTACATTGGCACCTTCATCGGCGGCGGCATCGTTCTGAACGGCAGCCTCTTCCCGGGCCGCAGCAGCAATGCCGGCGCGCTCGGCTCCATGCCGATCATGCGACGGGAGGAAAACGGTGAGGCAAGCCTTGAGCAGTTGATCCGCACCGCTTCCATCTATCAGCTCGAGCGCCGACTGATCGCCGCGGGCCGGCCAGGCACCGATATCTGGCTCTCGCCCAACGACTGGTCGAGCTTCGAGGAACCACTGGAAGCGTGGCTTTCCGAGGCGGCCGCGGCGTTGGCGCAGGCGATCACCGCCCTACTCGCAGTGATCGACTTTGAAGCCGTCATCATTGACGGGGCCTTTCCGGTCGATGTGCGCCGTCGCCTCGTCGAGCGAACGAACGACGAATGGGCCCGTATGGACCGGCAGGGCCTCACCGACGCTGTGGTGGTCGAAGGCTCGATCGGGCGCGATGCGCGCGCGATCGGCGGCGCGGCGCTGCCGTTGCTCGCGGCGTTCGCTCGCGACCACGACGTGCTCTTCAAGGATTGAGCATGGTCGTCCTGATGAACGAGGGTTGCGCATCATGATTCTTGTCTGCGGCGAAGCGTTGATCGACCTATTTGTGAGGGCACACGGCGGGTCCGACATGTCGACCCATGCCGTTGCCGGCGGCTCTCCCTTCAATGTTGCTGTTGGCCTCGCTCGGCTTGGGGTTCGAACGGCCTTCCTGAGTGGGATCTCGCGCGATCACTTCGGCACGTTCCTCGCAGACAGGCTCGCTCGCGAGGGCGTCGATGGTCGTTTTGTTATGCGCGCCGATCGGCCGTCCCCGATTTCGATCGTGGCGATGACCGATGACGGCCAGCCGAACTACACTTTCCACGGCGAAGGCGCAGCAGATCGCTCGCTTCAGCTTGTCCACCTGCCCCGCGAGCTGCCGGACGATATTCAGGCTCTGAGCTTTGGCTCCTATTCCATGGCTGTCGAGCCGGTCGGCACCACATTCGCCGCGCTCGCCGAGCGCGAGCAGGGCCGCCGCGTCATCAGCGTCGATCCGAACGTGCGGCCGACCGTCATCGGCGACATGAAAAGCTGGGCCGTCGCCGCGGAACGCTTCTATCGGACCGCCACGATAATCAAAGCGAGCGACGAGGATGTCCGCATTGCCTGGGGTGGTCGCGCCTCAATTGCCGATGCGGCCGCCTACTGGCTCGCGTGCGGCGCGCACCTGGTCGTCGTGACCGAGGGAGCAAAGGGAGCAACCGCCTTTTCGACCGCTGGCAGCGTTTCGGTGCCCGGTCGTTCCGCGATCGTGCGCGACACCGTAGGCGCCGGCGACACGTTTCACGCCGCGCTGCTTGCGCAGCTTGCGAAAACCGGCCGGCTCCGTCCTGACGCCATCGCGGCGCTCGACCTGCCTGCAATCCGCGAGTTGCTCGCTTACGCGACGGCTGCCGCTGCCATCACGGTGTCCCGCGATGGAGCCGACCTGCCGACCGCCGCCGACATCGATGCGAGTACGGAGCCATGCCATGCTTGACAGAGTGACGGACACAACGGGGCACATCAAAGGGGCTCGAATTGAAAAGGCGGCGGGCATGACAAGCCGCGTCATCCCGGTGGCACCCTTCGTCCTGACCGTTTTCGGGGTGACAGGTGATCTTGCTCGCCGCAAGCTGTTGCCGGCGCTGTTTCGCCGCGATTTTGCGGGCCAGTTGCCGGATGAAGCAACCATTCTCGGCGTCGCGCGCGGTGCAATGTCGCAAGATGACTTCCTCGCGATGGTGCGCGAGGCGATCGTCAAACATGTGCCGGCATCAGAGACGACGGGACCCGAACTCGATCGCTTCCTTGCCCGAATCTCCTATTTGGCTGCCGATGCGGAAGGTGAGAATGGCTGGACCGAACTCGCCGGCGCGCTATTAGCCTATGCCGATCGCATCCAGGTCCACTATCTGGCGACGGCGCCGCATCTGTTCGGACCGATCTGCGAAAGACTGGGTCAGTACGGTCTTTCAGAAGGCGATTCCCGCATCGTCATCGAGAAGCCGATCGGCAAGGATCTCGAATCCGCAATCCGGCTCAACCAAGCCATCGGGATGATTTTCCCGGAGGAGCGCGTCTACCGGATCGATCACTATCTCGGCAAGGAGACCGTGCAGAACCTGATGGCGCTGCGCTTTGCCAACGCGCTGTTCGAACCTCTTTGGAATGCCGCCCACATTGACCATGTGCAGATCACGGTCGCGGAGTCCATCGGCGTGGAGGAACGCGGCCCCTACTACGACAAATCCGGCGCGCTACGCGACATGGTTCAAAACCACCTTCTGCAGCTACTCTGCCTGGTGGCGATGGAGCCGCCACATTCGCTCGAAGCCGACGCCGTACGTGATGAGAAGCTCAAGATCCTGAAATCGCTTGAGCGGATCGACGAGGCGAACGCGGCATCGCTGACCGTGCCGGGCCAATACCGCCCAGGCGCATGCAACGGCATCGCCGTCCCCGGTTACGCGGAAGAGATCGATGATCGCCAAAGCGCGACCGAGACTTTCGTCGCACTCAAGGCGGCCGTTGCGAATTGGCGCTGGACCGGCGTTCCCTTCTATCTGCGCACCGGAAAGCGACTGCAACAGCGCAGCTCCGAGATCGTCGTGACTTTCAGGAAAGTGCCGCACTCGATCTTCAATTCGAATTCGGGAAAGGCTTTGCAGACGCGGCTGGTGATCCGTTTGCAGCCCGACGAGGGAATCAAGCTCTGGCTGATGATCAAGGAGCCCGGACCGGGCGGCATGCGGTTGCAATATATCCCTCTCGACATGAGCTTCGCCGAAGCATTCGACGTCTCCGTGCCTGACGCTTACGAGCGGCTGTTGATGGACGTGGTCCGCGGAGATGCGACCTTATTCATGCGTCGGGACGAAGTGGAAGCCGCATGGCGCTGGATCGATCCGATCCGTCAGGCGTGGAGCCAGCTGAATGAAATCCCGCGTCCCTACGTTGCCGGCAGCTGGGGCCCCTCCGCCGCCGTCGCACTGATCGAACGCGACGGCCGAACATGGATGGAGGACGCTCCGTGACCGCGGAGCAGCGCATCGCCGATGCCCAACCCGCAAACAGGAGGCCAGTATGACGATCGCAGCAAAGATCAATGCGCGGGTCGGCGAGGTGACGGATCGCATCGCTCGGCGCAGTCACGACAGCCGACAACGCTATCTCGACCGCATTGCGAACGCGGCGAGCACGCCGGTACGCCGGCGGCTGGGATGTGCCAACCAGGCTCATGCTTTTGCGGCTTGCGGCGCGCACGACAAAACTCTGATGCAGGATGGTCGCGTCCCCAGCCTGGGAATTGTCACGGCCTACAACGATATGCTTTCGGCGCATCAGCCCTACGAGTGTTTCCCTGAGCTCATCCGACGCAGCGCCCGCGCAGCCGGCGGCGTTGCCCAGGTCGCAGGCGGCGTTCCCGCGATGTGCGACGGCATCACCCAGGGCGAAGCGGGAATGGAGCTCTCGCTGTTCTCGCGGGAGGTCATCGCCTTGTCCACCGCGATCGCGCTGTCACATCAAACGTTCGACGCCGCGGTATTTCTCGGCATTTGCGACAAGATCGTGCCAGGTCTCGTGATCGGCGCGCTGTCGTTCGGGCACCTGCCTGCGGTCTTCATTCCATCCGGTCCGATGACCTCGGGCCTGGCCAACGACGCAAAAGCGAAAATCCGGCAGGCTTACGCAGAAGGAAAGGTCGGACGCGACGCATTGCTGCAAGCCGAGGCGCAGGCCTATCACGGCGCGGGGACCTGTACCTTTTACGGTACCGCCAATACCAACCAGATGCTGATGGAGATCATGGGGCTGCAGCTGCCGGGCTCATCCTTCGTGAACCCGAATACGCCCTTGCGCGATGCCCTCACCTGTGCCGCGACCGAGCGCGCATTGCACATCACTTCACTCGGCAATCAGTACATCCCGATCGGTCGCGTGCTCGACGAGCGCGCCTTCGTCAACGGCATCGTCGGACTGCATGCCACCGGCGGGTCGACCAATCTGACGCTGCATCTGGTTGCCATGGCTGCGGCGGCCGGTCTCACTTTGACCTGGGACGATTTCGCCGACCTCGCGGAGGTGACGCCGCTTATCGCGCGCATCTATCCCAACGGCTCCGCAGATGTGAACCATTTTCATGCCGCCGGTGGGATGAGCGTCCTGATCCGGGAATTGCTTGCTGCCGGGCTCCTGCACCGCGACGCCCTGACCGTCTGCGGTGCCGGGCTCGACGCGTACATGCAAGAGCCGCGGCTCGATACCGAGGGAGTGCTGACGTGGCACGATGGGCCGGCGGCAAGCGGCGATTCTGCCGTGCTTCGGCGGATCGCTGATCCGTTCCAGGCAACAGGCGGCCTTCGGGTTCTGAACGGCAATCTCGGGCGCGCCGTCGTCAAGACATCTGCGGTCGCGTCGCAGCGCCATGTGATCGAAGCGCCGGCTCGCGTTTTCCATTCCCAGGAGGATCTGCAACGGAGCTTCGCTGCGGGCGAGCTCACGGATGATATGGTTGCGGTGGTGCGCTTCCAGGGTCCGAAGGCAAACGGAATGCCGGAGCTGCACAAGCTGATGCCGCTCCTTGGCGTCCTTCAGGATCGCGGGCTGAGAGTGGCACTTGTGACTGATGGGCGGCTTTCGGGCGCCTCGGGTAAGGTTCCCACGGCCATTCACGTCACGCCTGAAGCGGCTGACGGCGGTGAGATTGCGCGGATTCGCGATGGCGACGTCATCAGGCTCGACGCCGAAACCGGGCGGCTTGACGTGCTCGTCACCCCGAGCGAGTGGGCCGCGCGAACCTGCGCGCAAGCCGATCTCTCCGCGGCACATGTCGGGATCGGCCGCGAGCTCTTCGGCTTCTTCCGCGAGCGCGTCAGCTGCGCAGACCGCGGCGCAAGCGTTTTTGTGGCGTAAGCGGCAGGCGCAGCGATGCTGTCTCGCAAGGGCGATGCGGAGACGGAGCTAGTCAGGTGTCGCTTTGGCGTAGCGTTCTGAGGACCACGGCTGGTAGCGGGGGAGCGACTCGAAACCCCGACCGCCATTCTTTGCCTTCACCGCAAATAGCCGCGACATCGGGCTAAGCCGAACAGAGATCTCGTTGGTGACGAACATCATTAGTCTTAGACTCGCGCAAGCGCCCTGCTCTAATCAAACGCCCGCATCTCCAAAGAGCAACCGCCCACGCTTGCCGACGATAGACTGTTCTTGATCTTCCGGTGCACACGTCATGCACACGCGGCCCTCTAACCGATTGAAAAACTTGCACTCTGTCGCGGTAGGGACGCCCATTGCTGAGCGCCCCCCGCGCAGATCCGTACGTGCGCAATTCACGCATACGGCTCCTACCTCGGGTGGGTGACGAGGAAGCGTTGCTCCGGCCATAGGTGCAGGACACGCGGGAGCGGCAGGTGCTTCGCGGCAATGACGTTCATGCGCGACCAGGTCAGTCGATGCCTCTGGCTTCGTCGCCGCAGGCTCAGGAACCAGTACATCTTGACCTGATTGCGCAGCGCGCGCACCGCCGGAAGGTTGGTCGGCACCGCGAAGTAGGCATAGTGCCCCCTCAGCACGGTTGCCAGCCAACGCCCCTGCCCGTCGATCGGCGAATGCCGGATGCGACGGAGCTCATCCACGATCCTCTGCAGTGTTGCCCGTTTCCGTTTGCGCTTCGTCTTGCGCTCGAGCTGGAATCGTCGGCCATCCCGCATGGTCCCGCAGATGTGCGTGAACCCAAGGAAGTCGAACGTTTCCGGCTTACCCTCGCCGCGTCGGATCCGATCGCCGGCTGCAAAGCGGCCGAACTCGATCAGACGCGTCTTCTCAGGGTGCAGATTTAGTGCAAACTTGGCGAGCCTCTCCGTCAGGTCGTGGAGGAAGCGTTCCGCGTCCGCCCGATGCTGGAAGCCGACGATGGTGTCGTCCGCATAGCGCACGACGATCATGTTGCCGGTCGCGTGGCGCGTGCGCCATGCGTGGACCCACAGGTCGTAAACATAGTGGAGGTAGATGTTCGCAAGCAGCGGCGAGATCACCGCCCCCTGTGGCGTCCCCTCCTCCGTCTCGGCCAAGTGTCCGTCTTCCAGTACGCCCGCCTTCAGCCATTTGCGGATCAGGCGGACGATCCTCTTGTCTTCGATCCGATGTTCGATGAAGCGGACCAGCCATGCATGACTGATCGTGTCGAAGAACGACCGGATGTCGGCGTCGAGAATCCATCGGACGTTGCGTCCTTTGATCCCGTACGCGAGCGCGTCCAGCGCTTTGTGCCGGCTCCGCCCCGGACGGAACCCGTAGCTGAAGCCCAGGAACTCCGCTTCGTAGATTGGCGTGAGGATCATGACCAACGCCGCCTGGACGATCTTGTCCTCGATCGCGGCGATGCCGAGCGGCCGTTGCTTGCCGTCCGCATTCGGAATGTAGGTCCGACGTGACGGCAGCGCTCGATACGCTCCTGTCTGAACCCGGCGGTGAAGGCCTCTCAGGTTGTCTTCGAGGTTCTCCGCGTAGTGGTCCCACGTGACCTGATCGATGCCGGCTGCGGCGCGCTTCTTCAACGCGAAGAATGCCGCACGCAGGCAGTCGACACAGACGTGGTGCAGGAGCGCCGTCAGCTTCTCCTTGCTGTTCCTGTTGACGGCTTCTCGTATGCGGGCCTGCGCCTGGGACACGGCTCTCCGGCTCTGCGTCCGGACCGTGCTTTGCGGGTCCGCATTCCCCTTGGTCCCACCCCTTCCCTCCATCGGCTCCGCCGCAGCACAGGCCGCGTTGTTCGCCGACTTCCTCGGTACTCTGGGCGAGTCCGACTTCTCCGCATCGTGCATCACGGGCTGCGGCCTCCGGCCTCCCCCGTGCGGCCCCAGGCGCGGCAGCCCAGGGCAATGCGGAGACCTCCCGGTTCCTGCGCAGAAGATGTGCGCACATGCCAGGGTCTCAGACGGCGCGGAGCCGACCGGGCACTCGCGATCACGTGCCCGACCATATTGCCTTCTGCCGGAACGAGGGCATCGGCACTCCGAATGATTGGAATTTCGCCGCTCAATGGCTGGCCTATGCGTTCCCCTGTCAACGCTTCACGCGTCGCCTCGCGACGACCCGCGCATGACTCGGGGCCGGTGTGGATCGCTACTCCTTCACCGTGAAGGACTTGCATTCTGTCTCCTGCCGGTCTCCCGGCGCACCGCTCCAATCCATCATGGGCCATTTTGAGCCAACTGAAAAGGAAGAGCGACATTCAGCAAAGAAGGTACACTTTGCGCTAGAATCTGATGTATGCGTTGACTTCGCTTCCGTCTGGAATGGACGATCCTTCCAGCTGCGGCTTCGATCGGCTTAAGGAATTTTAGCTGCAAAAAGGCCCGCGCGGGCGGATGCCCAAAGATTTGGGCTTAACCGAGCGCTTGACTTGCGAGCGCGTAAGTCACGGGCGACTTCCCAGAGCGATCGTTGGGATCACGAAACTCCCCTCCCAGCGACATCGTCGTGACCGTGTCGAAAAAAGCAAGGCCGGACCGGGCCAGGAAGGCGCAGAACTCACCGTCGGCGAGGTGCGTGTCGACCCTTAGGAACCGTCCTTCATGGGCCGCGACTTGCGGGGCAACCACAACGATCGCGTCCTCGTCGCTTGACGCGACCACAGGACCCACGACATGGCCTCGCCCAAATGGGCGGCACAACGCGAACGCGACGAGACGCCCCTGCCGATAGAGTCCGAACCCGGTGGATTGCTCCATCAGGGCCGTGAGTAAATCGAGACGCGAGGCGCCAAACGCCTGCGCATCGAGTTGAGCGATCGCCGGCAGGTCCTCGCGATTCAGCTCGCGCAGCTCGGCTCCTTCGGGAAGCCGCGGTATCTCACCGAAGCGCGGCAATTCCGCCTGGCGCTGGAACACCGTTCGTTCGCGGCGAAAGCCGAGCGACAAATAGAGCTTGCGCGCTGCGTGCGTCGCATTGAGACGGAGGTTGCGCCCCTTGGATTCAGTCAGAACGCGCTTCATGAGCCACTGAGCCGTGCCGAGGGCCTGAAGACGGGGCGAGGTGATCACCATGCCGACAGTGGCAAAATCCGCTCCATGGGGAAACCACATGGCGGAGCCCAGCACCCGCCCGATTTCGTCGTGAACGACGATGCCGTGGCCCGCATCACGCAGAAACTGCCAGTCCTCCGGACGGTGCGGCCAGCCAACGCCGATCGAGAGCGTATAGAGCTGATCGAGCTCCACCGTGTCGATGTCGACCGCGCGCGCGTCGAATGCGTCGATCGTCAGCGAACTGGTCGTGCGGGATTTCATGTCGCCCCCTGATCGGCTCGCCATCGGTCGAAATCGGCGGCTGCGAGCTGGTCAGGCTCAGCTTACACCGGGCCCCGCCGCAGATTGCGTTCCGGAACCGCCGTCCAACGAAACATTCCACCAAATCGCAACCGCATTCGGCACCGATTGACATGACGGGCCCGATAGTCTGGTTCAATCCGGCAAGTTCGCCATTCCCTGCGCGCTTCGAATTCGACAATGACATTTCTCTTCAATTCCGACGCACAGCGCGGGGCCGTCTTTCGCGCGGCCTTCGCGCGCGAGCTCCCACACCTGCCCTTCGCCATCGGACCGGCCGCGGTCTCTCCTGCCGATATACGATATGTCATCACCTGGTCCGTGCCGGAGGCGCTGGAACAATACCGTAACCTCGAGATCATGTTTTCGGTCGGCGCGGGCATCGATCAGTTGCGGCTGGCGGGGATTCCACCTGGGGTGAAGGTGGTCCGGATGGTGGAAGACGGCATCATCCGGATGATGCAGGAATATGTCACCCTCGCGGTGCTGGCGCTTCACCGCAACATCCCGACCTATCTCGATTTGCAGCGACGCCGCGAATGGCGGGCTCTGCCGCAGAAGCAGGCCCCCGACCAGCGGGTCGGAGTCCTCGGACTTGGCGTGCTCGGCCGCGCCGTACTAGAGAGCCTGAAGCCCTTCGGCTTCCGCTTGAGCGGCTGGAGCCGGTCGGACAAAACGATCGCAGGCGTTGCGACCTATAGCGGCGATGCCGGCCTCAGCCGGATGCTCGGCGAAATCGACATCCTCATTTGTCTGCTGCCGCTCACCGGGGCCACGCGAGGGATTCTGAATCAAGAACTCTTTGCGCAATTGCCGAAAGGCGCGGCCCTCGTCCACGCCGGGCGCGGCGCGCAGCTCGATTCCCGCGCACTCCTCGCGGCTCTCGATACGGGCCAACTCGCCAGCGCGGTCATCGACGTGACCGAACCGGAGCCGCTGCCCTCCGATCACGCCTTGTGGATCCACCCGAAAGTGCTGCTGACCCCGCATGTGGCAAGCGTCACCCAGGCGGGCACCGCCGCTCGCGCGGTCATCGACAACATCAAGCGGTATGAAGCGGGCCTCGACCTCGTCGGGCTCGTCGATCGGACCCGCGGTTACTGAGAGGAGCCCAACTTGCTGCTGAAACGGATCGAACCCAGCCCGACTTTTGCCCCGAAGGAATCCGGCCCGATACCGGAGCGGCTCATTGCCGGCGCACCGCACTTCAAGACCTGGGTCCAGGACGAGGCCAAGGGCGAACTCGTGCACACCGGCGTGTGGGAAGCAACGCCAGGCGAGACGCGCTCGATCAAGGGCGAGACCTTCGAGTTCTGTCACATCCTCGCCGGCACGATCGAGATCACGCCTGATGGCGGCGTCCCGATGACATTCAAGGCCGGCGACAGCTTCATCATGAAACCCGGATTTACGGGCGTGTGGAAGACGATCGAGACCGTTCGCAAGATCTACGTCACGGTGTCATGACGCCGAGTCGAGGAGTCCTCATGAAGACCTACGCGATCGCACTCATCCCCGGTGACGGTATTGGCCGCGACGTGACCGAGGCCGCATGGGCTGTACTCGAAGCAGCCGCCGGTCATTCGGGCTTTGCGCTGAATGGAACGACATTTCCGTGGTCCTGTGCCTTTTACAAGGACACGGGCACAATGATGCCGGCCGACGGCATCGAGACGCTGCAACGATTCGATGCGATTCTGCTCGGCGCGGTCGGCTGGCCGGCGGAGGTGCCCGATGCCGTATCGCTGCATGGGCTGCTGCTGCCTATCCGCAAAGGGTTCACCCAATATGCCAACGTCCGGCCGCATCGTCTGCTGCCGGGCGTCAACGGTCCGCTGAAGACGACCACATTCGACATCCTCTGCATCCGCGAGAATACCGAAGGCGAATATTCAGGCGCCGGCGGGCGCGTGCATCAGGGCACCTCCGCCGAGATCGCGGTCGAGACCTCCGTGTTCACGCGCGCCGGCGTCGAACGGATCCTGCGGTTCGGGTTCGAGCAGGCGCGCAAGCGGCGCAAGAAGCTCGCCTCGGTCACCAAGTCGAATGCACAAAAATACTCGATGGTGTTCTGGGACGAGGTGACGCGGCTGGTTGCCGCCGACTATCCCGACGTCGAATGCACGAGCTATCACGTCGACGCGCTCGCCGCGCGCATGGTGATGGCGCCGGAGAGCCTCGACGTCGTCGTCGCCTCCAACCTGTTCGGCGACATTCTGACCGATCTCGGCGCCGCCATCCAGGGCGGGCTCGGCTTTGCCGCCTCGGCCAATATCAATCCGGAGCGTAACGCGCCCTCGATGTTCGAGCCCGTCCACCGCTCGGCACCCGACATCGCCCATCTCGGCACGGCCAATCCGATCGCAGCCATCTGGTCCGGGGCGATGATGCTCGAGCATCTCGGCGAGGCAAAGGCCGCCGCGCGGATCATGACGGCGCTGGCGGCCGTCACCTCACATGGCATCGGCACGGTTCCCGGCAAGGAGCGCACCGAGGCCATCACCGCAGCCGTGCTTTCCCGTCTCTCCTGATCGACAAGGCGCAACAGATGAAGAACCTCAGCGACAAGCAGCTCTTCCGCCAGCAGGGCCTGATCTGCGGCCAGTGGCAAGGCGCGCTCTCGGGCGCGACCATCGACGTGATCGACCCGGCGACGCAGACTGTTCTCGGAACCGTTCCGGCCATGGGACGGGACGACACAAGCGCCGCCATTGCCGCGGCCGCGAAGGCTTACGGGAGCTGGCGCGCGAAAACCAATGCGGGGCGCGCCGCGCTTCTGGAGGCCTGGCACGGCCTCATGATCGCGCATCTCGACGATCTCGCGCGTATCCTGACGCTCGAGCAGGGCAAGCCATTAGAAGAGTCCAAGGGCGAGATCCGCTACGGCGCCTCCTTCGTCAAATGGTTCGCGGAGGAGGCCCGGCGGATCGGCGGCTCCACGATCCCCTCGCCCACACCCGACCGGCGCATCGTCATCCTCAAGGAGCCTGTTGGGGTATGCGCGATCATCACGCCCTGGAATTTCCCCAACGCCATGATAACGCGCAAGGTGGCTCCCGCGCTCGCGGCTGGATGCACCGTTGTGATCAAGCCATCGGAATTCACGCCCCATTCGGCGCTGGCTCTCGCCGTGCTGGCTGAGCGCGCCGGAATTCCCGCGGGCGTCATCAACGTCGTCACCGGCCTGCCGAGCGAGATCGGCGCGGAGATCATGGCCAACGAGACGGTGCGCAAGATTTCGTTCACCGGCTCGACCCGCGTCGGCTCGCTGTTGATGCGCGGTGCCGCTGATAGCGTCAAGCGCGTGAGCCTCGAGCTCGGCGGCAATGCGCCCTTCATCGTCTTTGACGATGCCGATCTGGACCTTGCGGTCGAGGGTGCAATCATGTCGAAGTTCCGCAATGGCGGGCAGACCTGCGTTTGCGCCAACAGGATCCTCGTCCAGGCCGGCGTCTACGATGCCTTCGCCGCAAAGCTTGTCGCCCGCGTCGAGAGAATGAAAGTGGGATCGGGTCTCGAACCCGGCGTGGCGATCGGGCCGATGATCAACGAAACGGCGATCAGCAAGATCAACCGCCATGTCGCCGATGCGCTATCCAAGGGTGCCCGTATCGCTGCTCGACCGGCAACCCTGCCCAAGGGCCCGCAATTCACCGCGCCGATCGTCCTCACCGAGGCAACCACCGACATGGTGCTGGCGCATGAGGAAACGTTTGGCCCTGTCGCACCGCTGTTCCGCTTCGAGACCGACGAAGAGGCGATTACCATTGCAAACGCGACACCGTTCGGACTTGCCGCCTACTTCTATACGCGCGACCTCAAGCGATCCTGGCGCGTTGCCGAAGCACTCGAAGCCGGCATGGTGGGCCTCAACACCGGGATGGTGTCGACGGAGGTAGCTCCGTTCGGCGGCATCAAGCAATCAGGACTGGGACGCGAAGGGGCACAGGTCGGGATCGAGGAATACCTCGAGACCAAGGCCTTTCACATCGGAGGGCTGGGCTAGGCCGCGACGAGCAAGAGGCTCGATCGTCTTCAGACTACTGAATGCGATCGAGCATCTTGTAATACATTCCCACCAGCGGCAGGAACCACGGCTTACCGAAATGTCCGGGCACCGCGGGCCAGTCGAGGTCCTTCATCGGGTTGCGGTCTTCGCGCCCGAGCATCGCATCTGCGATGATCATGCCGAGATGGGTCGACAGCTGTGCGCCGTGACCGGCATAGCCCATCGCATACCACAGCCCGTCCTGATAGCCGGCGCGCGGAAAGCGGTCGCTTGTCATGTCGACGAGGCCGCCCCAGCAATAGTCGATCTCGATACCGGCCAGTTGCGGGAAGACCCGTGTGAGCCCCTCCACCAGGATAGCGCCGCTCTTGGCGTCGGACCGCTGGTCCGAGGTCGCCGAGAAGCGCGCGCGGCCGCCGAAGATCAGACGGTTGTCCGGAGCGAGACGAAAATAATTGCCGACGTTCATCGACGTGACGCACGTGCGATTGCCCGGCATGGTGGCCGCAATTTCAGCCGTCGTCAGCGGCCGGGTCGCAACGATGAAGCTGCCGACGGCGACGAGGCGTCGGCGGAAGTAACCGAAGTTCGAGGTGGTATAGGCGCCCGTCGCCAGCATCACCTGGTCGGCCGTGACGCTGCCGCGCGGCGTCGTCAGCCGATGGCGCGCCCCTTCGCGCGTCTGCGCGGTCACCAGTGCCTGCTCGAAGATGGTGGCGCCGCCGCGCTTGGCGGCCTCGGCAAGTCCGACGCCATAGCGTCCCATATGCATCATCGCGCTCTTCTTCGAGAGCATCGCACCGAAGAAGGGCGAGCCAATTTCCGCACCGAGATCCTGAGCTGACAGCAACGCGGTGTCCGGATCCACTTCGCGATGAACCGCCTCGAAATTGCGAGCGATGGCGTCGAGATGTTTCGGCTTGGAGGCGAGCTTGAGCTTGCCAGCGCGGCGGAAGTCGCACGCGATGCCTTCCTCCGCGATCAGCGCCTCGAGCGTGTCGATCGAGGAATCGAGCGCGCGGTAGAGCGCGACGGCTCGCTCCTTGCCGAGCTCGGCTTTGGCGGCGAGATAGCTGTGGGCGAGACCATTGTTGAGATGGCCGCCGTTACGTCCCGATGCGCCGCCGACCACCCGGTCTGCTTCGAGGACAACGACCTTCGTGCCCGCCTTCGCAAGCTGCCGCGCAGCTCCAAGACCCGTGAAGCCGCCCCCGATCACCGCAACGTCATAGTGCCCCTCGACGGGACCGTCGGCACCGCCGGAAAAGCGCGGTGCGGTATCATGCCAGTAAGGAACGTATTTCACCGCAGATCCCGCCGGCTCAGAGCCCGAACACCGCAGGCAGGCCGCCGATGTCCTTGATCTCGACATAGCCGTAATACGGGTTGGCGGGCTCGTGACCCCGATTGACCCACACCTTGTTCTTGATGCCGAGGTCGTGCGCTGTCATCAGGTCGTAGCGGAAGGACGAGGAGCAGTGCACCACGTCCTCGGGTCCACAGCCCAGCGTATCGAACATGAACTCGAAGCCCTTCATGCGCGGCTTGTAGGACTGAGCCTGTTCGGCCGTGAGCGCGGCATGAAACGGCGCCCCGAGCTTGGCCACGTTGGACGGCAGCTGCGCATTCATGGCGTTGGAGAGGATGACGAGCGGAATCTCCTTGGCGACCTTGGCAAGTCCGGCAGGAACGTCGGGATGCGGCCCCCAGCTCGGCACGCGGTCATAAACCATCTGCCCATGCTCGGACTTGAAGGCAACGGCGTTGCGCTTGCAGGCGCGTTCCAGCGCATTGTGGACGACGTCCGCATAGGGTTTCCAGTCGCCGAGAATCTCGTCAAGCCGATACGCTGCAAAATCGCGCACGAGCGCCGCCATCTGCGCTTCGGGCAGGTGTGCACGATAGAGATCCTGCGCGGCTTCGGCCATCTGGAAATTCGTCAGCGTGCCGTAGCAGTCGAAGGTCACGTATTTCGGGCGAAACTGGCTCATCATCCCTATCCTGGTGCACTCGCACAATGTCAGGGCCGCAACAATAGAGCGTCGACGCGGCATAAGATGCGGCTTTTCCGCCGCCTGCGGTGAAAGATGTCGTTCCCGCAATGCCCTTCAGACGATCTGCATGTCACCGACGTACGAGACTGGAGGCGGACAGGAAAGCCAGTCTATGACCCAGAGCACGATCTCGCTCACGACATTGCGCCATGAGCATCTCGAAGGCGCGTTACGCCTCTCACGTCAAGCCGGGTGGCCTCATCGCCTCGACGACTGGCAACTGGCGCTGGATCTAAGCACGGGATTTGTGGCGCTGGACACCGATGCTGCAACCGTGCTCGGGACCGTGCTGATGACGCCCTACGAGCAGGACGTCGCGACCATCAACATGGTCATCGTCGATGAAGCTGCCCGCGGGCGCGGATTGGGGCGCCAACTCATGGAAGCGGTCATCGCGTTCGCGGGGCCGCGCACGCTGAGGCTGATCGCAACGCGTGATGGCGCTCCGCTCTATCAGAAGCTGGGTTTTGGGCAGACCGGCACGATTGTCCAGCATCAGGGTCTGGCCCGGCATGTTGCGCCGCCCGCCAAAGTCCGGCCGGCCGAGGCGCACGATATCTTCGGGATCATCGAGCTGGACAAAAGCGCCTGCGGCGCAGACCGACGAGATCTGCTGCGTACGCTTGCGAAGGTCGGCCAACTGGCCGTGCTCGATCGCGGCCAGGGAATCACCGGATTTGCGGGGTTACGTACCTTCGGCAGAGGTGAGGTGATCGGCCCCGTGGTCGCCGCAAACGTCGACGACGGCAAAGCATTGATTGAATTCTTCGTGGCCCGAAGCGAGGGACGCTTCGTCCGCCTCGATACGGCCGAAGGCTCCCAATTGAGCGCCTGGGTCGCGAACCATGGACTGCCCCGGGTTGACGAAGGCATCGCCATGCAGCGTCCCAACACTGCACGGTCCTGCCTTGGGCCATTCACCACTTTTGCCCTCGCCAGCCAGGCTTTTGGATAAGCGGAGATCTTGATGCTCAGCAATTCGCTCGTTGAACTCGATCGGGCCCATCTCATCCACCCGGTCGCCTCCTATCGGGGTCACGAAGCAGCCGGCGTCAAGGTGCTGAGATCAGCCAAGGGAGCCACCGTGACTGATGCCTCCGGGCATCAGCTTGTCGACGGCTTCGCCGGGCTCTGGTGCGTCAATGCCGGTTATGGTCATGACAGCATCGTTGCCGCCGCGACAAAGCAGATGCAAGAGCTTCCCTACGCCACGGGCTATTTCAGCCTCGGATCGGAGCCTGCAATCCGGCTTGCGGCCGAGCTGGCGGAGCGTGCGCCCGGCGACCTCGACCATGTCTATTTCACGCTCGGCGGTTCGGATGCCGTCGACAGCACGGTCCGTTTCATCCGCTATTATTGGCACGCACGGGGTGAGCCACAGCGCGAGCATTTCATCTCGGTCGAACAGGGCTATCACGGGTCTTCGACCGTCGGCGCCGGCCTGACAGCCCTGCCCGCCTTCCACGCGGGATTCGGTGTGCCGCTGAGCTGGCAGCACAAAATTCCGTCGCACTATGTCTATCGCAATCCGGCCGGCGCGGACGACGATGCCGTCATCGCAGCCTCGCTCGCCGCGCTCGATGCGAAAATCGAGGAGATCGGCGGCCCGCAGCGCGTGGCCGCATTTTACGCCGAGCCGATCCAGGGCTCGGGTGGCGTGCTCGTGCCGCCGAAAGGTTGGATGAAAGCCATGCGCGCGCGGTGCCAGACCTATGGCATTCTCTTCGTTGCGGACGAGGTCATCACCGGGTTTGGCCGGACCGGACCGTTGTTCGCATGCAGCGAGGACGACATCATCCCCGACCTCATGACTGTCGCCAAGGGATTGACCTCCGGGTACGTTCCGATGGGCGCGGTCTTCATGTCGGATCACGTCTACGACACGATCGCCGAAGCGGCGGGTGCGAGCGCGGTCGGTCATGGCTACACCTACTCCGCGCATCCGGTCAGTGCCGCCGTGGCTCTGGAAGTACTGCGCCTCTACGAGAGTGGGCTGCTTGCGAATGGTTTAAAGGCGGGTGCACGTCTCATGGCGGGCCTTCGGGCGTTGAAGGATCATCCCCTCGTCGGAGACGTGCGCGGCCGCGGCATGCTGGCCGCGATCGAGCTCGTCACAGACAAGGACCGCAAGACACCACTCCCCGCTGCGGCCGAGCCGGCGAAGCGCATCTTCGAACGCGCCTGGAAGAACGGTCTGGTCATCAGGGCCTTTCCGACCGGCGTCTTGGGCTATGCGCCGCCGCTCTGCTGCACCGAATCCGACATCGACGCCATCATCGAGCGCACCACCAGGACTCTCGACGATACCTTGGCCGATGCCGAAGTTCGCGCCGCGCTGCAACATTAGTAGGCATGCACAATGAGCCGGCTGGACGCAGGTCCGAAATACTAGAAACAGAGACATCTTCGCAATTTTGTGCCGCGGCTCGCGGTTTTTTCGGCCAAAGCCGCGGGACTATCCTGCGAGACTTCGATCGCGGGAAAGAATGCAGTCCTGGGTAGGAGACGCGGCAAACGTCGTTGTGACGGACCGCGCAAGCTTCCACCACAACGGCGCGGCAGAACAATCTGCCGCTCCCCGCAACACGAGCCGTAAGCTTTAGCCAGCGAGGGATTGACATGAGCGACACGACGAACTGGTCTTCTTCGGACGATGCCACGATCGAGAACGCAATCCGGCGCGGGGCTTCGCGTCGCGACCTGCTGAAGCTGATGCTTGCGAACGGCGTGGCGATGGCCGCGACCAGCACGGTCTTCGGCCGTGCGTCGGAAGCGGTGGCGGCGACACCCGTGAAAGGCGGCGCCCTGAAAGCCGCGGCCTGGTCCTCGTCCACCGCCGACACCCTGGACCCGGCCAAAGCCTCGCTCTCGACCGATTATGTTCGCTGCTGCTCCTTCTACAATCGCCTGACATTTCTCGACCAGAGCGGCGTACCCCAGATGGAGCTCGCCGAGTCCATCGAAAGCAACGATGCCAAGACCTGGACGATCAAGCTGAAGAAGGGGGTCACCTTCCACAACGGCAAGAATCTCGGTGCCGACGACGTCATCTTTTCGCTGAAGCGCCATCTGGACAAGGCGACCGGATCGAAGGTAGCCGCGATCGCGTCCCAGATGACTGAATTCAAGGCCGTGGACAAGACGACCGTCGAGGTCACGCTGGCGAGCCCCAACGCGGACCTGCCGACGATCCTGTCCATGCATCACTTCATGATCGTGGCCGACGGCACCACCGATTTCTCCTCGGGCAACGGCACCGGCGCCTTCACCTGCAAACAGTTCACGCCCGGCGAACGCTCGATCGGGGCGCGGAACACCAACTACTTCAAGAGCGGTCCGAACGTCGACTCCTTCGAGTTCTTCGCCATCCCGGACGAGAGCGCCCGAATCAACGCCCTGCTGTCCGGGGACATTCATCTCGGCGCCTCGATCAACCCGCGCTCGGTGCGCCTGCTCGACGGCAAGGACGGCTTCGCGCTGTCAACGACCACATCGGGCACCTACACCGACCTGAACATCCGCATGGACATGACGCCCGGCAACAACAGGGACTTCGTCGAGGGCATGAAATACGTCGTCAACCGCGAGCAGATCGTCAAATCGGCGCTGCGCGGCTTCGGCGTGGTCGGCAACGACCAGCCCGTCTCGCCCGTCAACGCCTACCACAACGCAGCCCTCAAGCCCAAAGCGTTCGATTTGGACAAGGCCAAATTCCATTTTCAGAAGGCCGGCGTGCTCGGTCAGACGGTCGAGGTCATTACCTCTGATGCGCCGAGTTCGGCAGTCGACATGGCCATGATCGTCCAGGCCAGCGCAGCCCAGATCGGCATGAAGCTCGACGTGAAGCGCGTGCCTTCCGACGGCTACTGGAGCAATTACTGGCTGAAGTCACCGATCCATTTCGGCAACATCAACCCGCGCCCGACGCCGGACATCCTGTTCTCCCTGCTCTACAAGTCGGACGCGCCGTGGAACGAGAGCCGCTTCGCCTCGGAGAAATTCGACAAGCTGCTGATCGAAGCCCGCGGTTCGCTCGACCAGGCCAAGCGTCACGAGATCTACAATGAGATGCAGGTGATGGTTTCGGAACAGGCCGCCACCATCATTCCGGCCTACATTTCCAACGTGGATGCCATCACCGCCAAACTAAAGGGACTTGAGCCCAATCCGCTCGGCGGCATGATGGGCTACGCCTTCGCCGAATACGTCTGGCTGACCGCCTGACCGCGCAAGGCGAGGTCACGGCCTGGGATCCTGAGATCGGAACCCAAGCCGGCCTGAATGACCGTTGTGCCGCGGGAGCGCGAATGTGAAAAAGCAAGTGTCGTTGCTTGTGGCCAAGCGACTTCTCATCGCCTTGATCACGCTCGTGATCGTTTCCTTCGCGGTCTTCTTTGCCACCGCGCTCCTACCAGGCGACACGGCCACCATCCTGCTCGGGCAGTCCGCGACGCCCGAGGCCGTCGAGGGCCTACGCAAGGCGATGCATCTCAACGATCCCGCGATCATTCGCTTCCTGCGATGGATCGCCGGTCTCTTCCAAGGCGATTTCGGCAAGTCTTATGCAAACAATGTCCCGGTTGCGAGTCTGATCAGCGGGCGATTCGTCAACACGATGAAACTCGCAGGACTGACCGCAGCGATCGCCGTGCCATTCGCATTGACGCTCGGCATTACCGCTGCGATGTGGCGCGGCACGCTGTACGACCGCACCGTGACCATCGCGACCATCGGCATCATCTCGGTGCCGGAATTCATGATCGCAACGCTAGCGGTGCTGCTGTTCGCGGTCTACCTTAAATGGCTGCCGGCCCTTTCCCTCACCAACGAGGTCAAGTCGCTCCATGACCTCCTGAGGATCTACGCGATGCCGGTCATGACCCTCACATTCGGCGTTTCGGCGCAGATGATCCGCATGACCCGCGCCGCTGTGGTCGAGACATTGAACACACCCTATGTCGAGATGGCGCTCCTCAAGGGCGCCTCGCGGCCCCGGCTCGTGCTGCGACACGCACTGCCCAATGCGCTCGGCCCGATCGTCAACGCGGTCGCGCTCTCGCTGTCTTATCTGCTCGGCGGCGTCATCATCGTGGAGACCATCTTCAATTATCCTGGAGTTGCGAAGCTGATGGTCGATGCCGTTTCGACCCGCGACCTGCCGCTGATCCAGACCTGCGCGATGATCTTCTGCCTCGGTTATCTGGCATTGATCACGGCTGCCGATATCATCGCCGTCTTGTCCAATCCGAGGCTCCGATGACGAATTCGACCTCATCGGGCCGGCTAGGCATGCGATTGGGCTATCGCTTCAATCTGGTCGGCATGACTGCCCTTGGCATCATTCTTCTCTGGGCCGCCGTCGCGCTTTTCGCCCCGCAAATCATCCCGCATTCCGTCGGAGAGATCGTCGATTCCGATTATTTCGGCCCCATGAGCCGAGAGCTCTGGTTCGGCTCGGACTATCTCGGTCGCGACATCTTCTCGCGCATCCTGATGGGCGCCCGCTACACGCTCGGCATCTCGCTCGCCGCCGTCACCATCGCCTGCTTCTGCGGCGTCGCGCTCGGCATGACCGCCGCAGTCGCCGGGGGCTGGTTCGACAGCACGCTGAGCCGCTTTCTCGATGCGCTCAACTCGATCCCCAGCAAGCTGTTTGGCCTCGTCGTGGTCGCCGCGGTCGGCTCGTCGATCCCGGCGCTGATAGGGACGCTGTCGGTGATCTACACGCCGGGCGCCTATCGCTTCGCCCGCGCGCTTGCCGTCAACGTCAATACGATGGACTTCATCGTCGTCGCCCGTATCAGGGGCGAGCGCCTGCCTTATCTCATCGCCTCTGAGATTCTTCCCAACATCCTCGGTCCCGTGCTTGCCGATCTCGGCCTGCGCTTCGTCTTCATCGTACTGCTGCTCTCCGGCCTGTCCTTTCTCGGGCTCGGCGTGCAGCCGCCTTACGCCGACTGGGGTGCGCTGGTTCGCGAGAACATCGCCGGTCTGCCCTTTGGCGCACCGGCGGTGATCTTTCCCTCGCTCGCCATCGCGAGCCTCACCATCAGCGTCAACCTTCTGATCGACAACCTGCCGCGCAGGATTCGCGACAGGAGCTCCGAATGACCGGAAACCTCGTCGAGATCCGCGACCTCAGGGTCGAGGCAACGACCGACGCCGGCAGGCGGGTCGAGATCATCAAGGGTGTCAGCCTCGACATCGCCAGAGGCGAGATCCTCGCCCTGATCGGCGAGAGCGGCTCTGGCAAGACCACGATCGCCATGACACTGATGGGCTATGCCCGGCAAGGCTGCGCGATCTCCAGTGGCGAGGTGCGCGTAGCCGGCATTGACATGGTGTCTTTGTCGGAAGCCGAGCGCACCAGGATTCGCGGAACGAGCGTCGCCTACGTGCCGCAGAGCGCTGCGGCCGCCTTCAACCCTGCACTCACCATCATGGACCAGGTCACCGAGGTGGCCCGGATCCACAGGCTGATGCCGGCCGCCGAAGCGCAGGCGAAGGCCCTCTCGCTGTTCAAGGCGCTGTCGTTGCCGGAGCCGGAGACGATCGGCAACCGCTATCCGCACCAGGTCTCGGGAGGGCAGTTGCAGCGGCTCGCCGCCGCGATGGCCCTGATCGGCCAGCCGAAGGTCGTCATCTTCGACGAGCCCACCACGGCACTCGACGTCACGACGCAGGTCGAGGTGCTGCGCGCGTTCAAGTCCGTCACGGCGCAGCACAACATCGCAGGCGTCTACGTCTCGCACGATCTGGCCGTGGTCGCCCAGATCGCCGACCGGATCGTGGTCCTCAAGGACGGCACGGTCCAGGAAACCGGGACGACAGATCAAATCCTCGACGATGCCCAGCACCCCTATACAAGACAGCTGCTGGCCGCATTCAGGCCGAAGACCCAGCAGCGGGCGACGGCCGACGACGACGCGACAAAGCGGCCCTTGCTTGAGGTCGACAATCTGACGGTGGGCTATGGCCCTCGCGCGCGCGACGGGCAGCCGCTGGTCCGTGCGGTCCAGGCCGTCAGCCTCAAACTGGATCGCGGGCAAAATCTCGGCATCATCGGCGAATCCGGCTGCGGCAAGTCGACCCTTGCCAGGGCGATCGCCGGCATTCTGCCCGCTCATGCGGGCGACATCATCTTCAACGGCCGCGAATTGGGCAAGGCGGGCCGCAATCGCACCCGCAATGACCTCCGCGACATCCAGATCGTGTTCCAGCACGCGGACACCGCGCTCAATCCGGCGAAGTCGGTGGAGGACATTCTGAGGCGTCCACTCACCTTCTATCACGGCATGAGGGGCAAGGCGCGCGACGCGCGCGTCAGCGAACTTCTCGATCTCGTCCACCTGCCCAAATCGGTGCGCCATCGATTGCCGGGAGAGCTGTCGGGCGGCCAAAAGCAGCGGGTGAATTTTGCCCGGGCACTCGCCGCCGAGCCTACGCTCATCCTGTGCGACGAGATCACGTCGGCTCTCGATACCGTCGTCGCAGCCGCGGTGATCGAGCTTCTCAAGGAGCTGCAGCGCGAACTCGGCATCTCCTATATCTTCATCAGCCACGACCTGTCGGTCGTCGAGGCGATCTGCGACGAAATCATAGTGATGTATCGCGGTAAGAAGGTCGAGCAGATCACGTCGACCCGGCTCGCGGCGCCACAGCACCCTTATACGCGGCTGCTGTTCTCTTCCGTCCCTAAGCTCGATCCGGACTGGCTCGACAATTTGAAGCAGGAAGCCGACGAATTGCGTGCCTATGGCCACCAGTAGCAGTGGCCCGCGCTGCGGCCAATCAGGCCGGAAACAGGCTGGTCAGCGGCATCTGCGAGCGCACGATCGGCGACTTGAGAACGACGAAGCTGAAATATTTGTCGATGCCGATATCCATGTCGGTCAGACGCTCCATGATCGTCTGGTACTCGCCGATGCTGGCGGTGACGAATTTCAGCATGTAGTCGTAGCCTCCGGAGACCAGATGGCACTCGATCAGCTGGTCGACCTTGTCGACCGCCGACAGGAAACGGGCAAAGTCGATCTGCCTGTGGTTCTTCAACGTCACCTCGGTGAACACGGTCAGCGTCTGCCCGAGCTCGCGCACGTTGATCTGCGCGGCGTAACCCTCGATATAGCCCTCGGCCTGCAGTCTCTTCACGCGCATGAGACACGGGCTGGGCGACAGGTTCACCAGCTCGGCGAGCTCCACATTGGTAATGCGGCCGTTCTTCTGGAGTTCGTGGAGGATCTTGATGTCGATCCGATCCAGCTTCATGGGAGACTCTCCATCGAGCAGGCGCCAGAAGGCACAACAGAAAATTTTGCACAATGAGCCGAAAGCTCACCCAGTCCGCAAGCGTCGTTTCTCATCGAGGTCATATCGTCCGAGAAAAACGCAGTTTTGCGGCGACGAGACGATACAGCATAAAATGCTGAGACACCATCAAATCCGGCGCCGCTGGCGCCGATGCGCGCCTTACGCTGTGACGACCGAAATCTAGGAAACCAGGATGCCCGCTCCACTCAGCCATATCGAGACCACGCCGGATCTTCCCGGCAGCGCCGATGCCGTGGTGATCGGAGGTGGCATCGTCGGGGTGTTCGCCGCCTACTATCTCACCCTGCGAGGCCTCAGCGTCGCGCTGGTGGAGAAGGGACGGATCGGCGCCGAGCAGTCCAGCCGAAACTGGGGCTGGTGCCGCCAGCAGAACCGCGATGCTCGCGAATTGCCGATGGCGACCAGGAGCCTGGAGCTGTGGGAGAGCTTTGGCGCGGAGAGCGGCGAGAGCACCGGCTTCTCCCGCTGCGGCCTCCTCTATCTCAGCAACGACGAGGCTGAGCTCGCGGGCTGGGCACGCTGGCGCGACTTCGCGCGAACGGTGGGCGTCACCACACACATGCTCGATGCGACCACGGCCACGCAGCGCGGCACCGCGACGGGACGCGCCTGGAAGGGCGGTGTCTTCTCGCCAAGCGACGGCACCGCCGATCCCGCCAGCGCTGCGCCGGCGGTCGCGCGGGCGATTCTCAAGCGCGGCAGCACCGTGCACCAGATGTGCGCGGCGCGCGGGCTGGAGACCGAGGCCGGCCGCATGAGTGCGGTCGTGACGGAGCATGGCACCATTCGCACGCGGATCGCCATCGTGGCCGGCGGCGCGTGGTCCTCGTCCTTCTGCCATCAGGCCGGCATCCGCCTTCCGCTCGCCTCGATCCGGTCGTCGATTCTGTCCGTCTCTGAAGCCGCGAAGGGCCTGCCCGACGCGCTTCACACCTCCGCCGTTTCGGTGACGAAGCGCGGAGGCGGCGGCTACACGCTCGCCATCAGCGGCCGAGGCCGCGTCGATCCGACGCCGCAACAGCTGCGCTTTGCCCCGCAATTCCTGCCGATGTTCCTGCGCCGGTGGCGCAGCCTGCTCCCCGGCGGCCTTGAAGGCGTGCGGTCCGGACACGAAACACTCCGGCGTTGGCGCATGGACGAACCGACGCCGATGGAGCGGATGCGCATTCTCGATCCTGCGCCCGACCGGAACACGATCGAGCTCACGCATCGGCGCGCGCTCGAATTGTTGCCGGCCCTGACAGACGCGAAGATCACCGCTGCATGGGGCGGCTATATCGATTCGACGCCCGACGGCGTGCCTGTCATCGGCGAGGCGTCCGGCCGGCCCGGATTGATATTGGCCGCGGGCTTCAGCGGCCACGGCTTCGGCATCGGCCCAGGGGCGGGCCATCTCATCGCGGATCTCGTCACGGGCGCCGCACCGATCGTCGATCCGGTACCCTACCGGCCTGAGCGCTTCGCCGGACTTGCGGTTGGAAAGGTCTCGGATTTCTAGCAAGCTGGACTGCGTGGCGCATTGCCACGAGGCTGACCGCGCTCTTAGCCGACGCTGATCTTGCGCGCGGTCGCATTGACCATGCCGCCCCAGATCTTCTCGTTGCGTTCGACGTAACGGGAAGCAGGCATCGAGATGCAGAGGCCGCCGACGGGCCGGCCCTGGGGATCGAGAATGGCGGCGCCAATGGCGCAGACGGCCGGACGGTAGCAGCAAAGGTTCAGCGAATAGCCGCGCTCGCGCACACGAGCGAGCTCCGCGCGCAACTCCTGCGGGTCCGTGATGGTGCTCTCGGTATAGCGCGTCAGGCCGCGATTGATGACGGCATCGATCTGGTCGGGCGCGAGGTGCGCCATCACTGCCGTGCCGATAGCCGTGGCGTGAATCGGCGATCGATCGCCGATCGGACTGAAGGTCCTGACATTCTGCGTACAGTCCACGCGATCGATCAGGAGCATGGCGTCGAGCCCGTCCAGAATCGACAGGTGTACGGTCTCGTTCACCTGATCGCGCAGCTCCTGCATCGGCTTGCGCGCCGCGACGTAGAGCTGGCCGGCTTGCAGCTCCGGCACCTGGAGATGCAGCACGCGATGACCGATCTGCCAGCGCGTGGCCTCGCCGCCGACCGGACGCAGCCAGCCGGTCGTCGCGAATGTCTGCAGAATCCGTTGCGTGGTGGATTTGGGCAGATCGAGCCGGCGCGCAAGCTCGCTCACGCCGACCGGCTGCATCTCCGCGACGGCTTCCAGAACTTCCAGGCTCTTCAGCAGACTCTTCATCACCCCGACCGCGATTCCCGCGCAGCAGCGTCCCTTGGCAGAGGGCACGAGCGCCGCCCATAGCACAAGGCCGGCTTTTCCCGACAGCGCTTGCCATCCACCCGCTTCCTTGCTAACTTAAAAATGGAACGACGTTCCGTATAGTGGCACAGTTGCCTGGCCGGGGCAACAGAAACATGCGGCGCTCATTCCCGACGGTCCGCGCGAGCGGATGGTCCAACAACAGGAGAACTTGGCTTGACCCGAGATGGAGCGACTCCCCCCGGCCCAATGACCCGCCGCCTCCAACTGAAGGCGATCTCCGGCGCCGTGGCCGGCAATCTCATCGACTTCCTGGATTTCGCGATCTTCGGCCTGCTTGCGAAGATCATCTCGACGACGTTCTTCCCGCCCGGCAATCCGACCGTGGCGCTGCTGCAGACGATGATGATCTATGCGTCGAGCTTCCTGATCCGACCGCTCGGCGGCATCGTCATGGGACGCGTTGGTGATCGCCTGGGGCGACGCTCGGCGCTCTTCGTCTCGGTGAGCGGCATGTGCGTGGTCACTGCGATCACGGCATTCCTGCCGAGCTACGCCATCGCCGGCAGCTTCGCGACGGCCTCTCTGGTGTTCTGTCGTCTGGCACAGGGCTTCTTCGCTGGCGGCGAGTACACCGCTGCGACCGCCTATATCGTCGAGCAGGGAGACAGCAAGCACCGCGCGCTCAGGGCCTCCTTCTCACCGGTCGCCGCCTATGCCGGCACGGCGATCGCGGTCGGCATCTTCACACTGGTCTCGGCCATCATCGGCGCGGAGAGCATGGCAAGCTGGGGCTGGCGGCTGATGTTTGGGCTTGGTGTGCCACTCGGGCTTCTCGGTCTTTGGATCCGTACCCAGATCGATGAATCGCCTGAGTTTCTCGCCATCGAGGAAGAGCGCCGCCGCCTGCGGACGGAAGCACCGCCGCTCTCGGCCGTGTTCCGCAGCCAGTGGCGCCGGATGCTGTTCTTCATCAGCATCCTGATGAGCCACACGCTGTCGAACTATCTTGTGCTCGGCTTCCTGGCGACCTATCTCACCAATTTCGTGAAGATCGGCGAGACGCAGGCATCGCTGGCGATCTTCATCGCCCAGATGGTGCTGATGGCGACCACCGTCACCTACGGCTGGGTCAACGACACCGTGGGGCGGCGGCCGACCCTGCTCGCCGGCTGCATCCTCGTGATCCCCGCGATGTTCCTCTCCTTCTATGTCGCAAGTTTTGCGACGCCAGCGAGCGCGATCGCCGCCGCGGTCATTCCGGTGCTGGTCTATCCACTGATCACCAGCGGCATGACGATCGGACTCGTCGACATGTTCCCGCGCGAGATGCGCGTGACGGCGAGCGGCATCGCCTACAATACCGGCACCGCCCTGTTCGGCGGGACCGCGCCGCTGGTTGCGGCATTCTTGATCGAACGGACCGGCACGCCCTACGCGGTCCCCTGCTACGTTGCGGTCATCGCGACCCTCTCCTTCGTCAGCGTATTCCTCTATTACGATCAGCGTCGCTCCGCGCCTTACGTCGTCCCGGCAACTGCCGTTGCCGATCCGGTGGTGTAAGCGATGAGCAAGTCCTCCATCTTCGCACCGGATTTCTCCGAGACCCCCTATTGGTGGGACGGCTGGCGTCCGAACGATTCCGGCGCCGGCAGCCTGCCCCGCGAGACCGATGTCGCGATCATCGGCGCCGGCTATGCCGGCCTATCCTGCGCGCTCGAACTCGCCGCGCACGGCACCAAGGTCGTGGTGCTGGAAGCCGAGCTTCCCGGCATCGGCGCCAGCACGCTCAGCGGCGGCCAGGTCACAGGCGGCGTCAATGTCGGCAAGAGCATGTCCAAGCGCGTCAGCGCGGCGGCCGGCAACACGGCGATCGAGGACAGGCTGCGCGAGGCGGCGGCCGGCTACCGCTTCCTCGAGACGTTGATCACGCGCCACGGCATAGATTGCGACTATCGCCGCAACGGCCGCATCGCCGCGGCCTGGACCGCGGCGCAGGTTCGCAGCTGGGAAGGACGGATTGCGAGGCTCAACGCGCATACCGACAGCGACGTGCGCATGCTGGACCGCGATGCGCTGCGCCGGGAGCTGGCGAGCGAGGTCTATGTCGGCGGCGCGCTGATCAACGGCGCGGGACATCTGCATCCGGCGAAATTCTTCGGCGGGCTGCTGGCGGCCGCGCTTGCCGCCGGCGCAAAACTCGTCTGCCATGCGCCGGTCTCGTCGATCGCGCGCACGGGTGCCGGCTACCGGATCACGACCGGCCAAGGCGAGATTTCCGCGAGGCGCGTGGTGATCGCAACCAACGGCTACACCGGCGCGGCGACGCCCTGGCTCAAGCGACGCCTGGTCCCGGTCACCTCGCATCAGATCGCGACCGACGTCGTGCCTGCGGAGCTGCGCGGCACGCTCATCTCCGGGGATCGCGGCGTCGCCGAGGCCAACCGGGTGACAGCCTACTACCGTTACTCCCCCGACGGACAACGCTTTCTGTTCGGCGGTCGCGCGCGTTTCTATCCGCTCGACCGCAAAGCCAGCGCGAAGATCCTGTTCGCACAGATGACGGAGCGCTTTCCGCAACTGCGCGACGTCAAGGTCAGCCATAGCTGGGGCGGCAAGGTGGCCGTGACGCTGGATGCCCTGCCGCATCTCGGGCGCGATCCGCAAGGCTGCTACTACGCGGCCGGCTGCAACGGCAGCGGCGTCACGACGATGACCTGGCTCGGCCATCGGCTGGGACGTCACCTGCTGGGCGAGCACGATCTTGCATCCGACGCCTTCGGCACGCCGCTGCCGTCCCATCCGCTCTATCACGGCCAGACATGGTTCATGCCGATCCTCGGCAGTTATTTCCAGCTGCGCGACCACATGGAAAAGCGCCGCTAAGCCCCGCCCGCCCGCGGACATGGTTCGACAACACTCTAACGGAGAGACCTGCACTATGGGTTTGAGAATCGGCGTCGATATCGGCGGATCCTTCACCGACTTCGCGGTCCTCGACGAAAGCGACGGCACCGTGCGCAGCCTCAAGGTGTTCTCGCGCCCGGACGCGCCGGGCCGCGAGGTCGCCGACGGCATGCGCATGCTCGGCGAGCGCTACGGGATCGACCCGGCCGAGGTTGTGCACTTCACCCACGGCACCACGGTCGGCGTCAACGCGGTGGTGCAGCGCAAGGGCATTCGCCTCGGTTTGATCACCAACCGCTATTTCGAGGACGTCCTGGTGCTGGCGCGTCTGAAGACTCCCGACATGTATCATCTGATGTCGGCGCGGCCGGAGCCGCTGGTGCCGCGCTATCGCACCTTCGGCATCGACGGACGGCTGGACGCCGAGGGCAAAGAGCTCGAACCGGTCGACGCCGCGAGCGTGCGCGAAGCCGTGGCCGGGCTGAAGCGCACCGGCTGCGAGGGCGTCGTGATCTCGCTGCTCCATGCCTACCGCAATCCAGAGCACGAGCGGCAGGTCCGGGCGATCATCGCCGAGACGGCGCCGGAACTGTTCGTCTCCTGCGCCAGCGAGGTGTGGCCGATCATCCGCGAATACGAACGCACCAACACGGCCGTGATCGGCGGCTATGTGCAGCCGGTGGTCTCGAACTATTTGACCTCGCTGCAGGCGGCATTGCGCAGCTCCGGCGTCACCGCCGATCTCAAGGTCACCAAATCGAACGGCGGCGTGATGAGCGCCGAGCGCGGCAAGACCGATTGCGTCCAGATCGTACTATCAGGCACGGCCTCCGGCGTGATCGGCGCCGCGTGGGTCGCACAGCTCTGCGAGCTGAAGAACGTCATGAGCCTCGACATCGGCGGCACGACCGCCGACGTCGCACTGATTGTCGGCGGCGAGCCGCAATATGCCACCGGCGAATATATCGGCGACCATCAGATCCACATTCCCTCGGTCTCCGTCACCTCGATCGGTGACGGTGGGGGCTCGATCGCGCGCGTGGATCCGTTCGGCGTGCTCAAGGTCGGACCGGAGAGCGCAGGCTCGACGCCGGGTCCGGTCTGCTACGGGCGCGGCGGCCGCGAGCCCACCATCACCGATGCCTTCGCCGCGATCGGCGTGCTCGGCCAGACGGCGCTCGGCTATGATTCGGTCCGGCTCGATGTTGCAGCCGCGCGCGAGGCGATTGCGCCCCTCGCCGCACGACTCGGCGAGTCCATCGAAGCGGTTGCCGAAGCGATCATCAATGTCTCGATGTCCGGGATGTATTCGGGCGTCAGCCGGCTGATCTCGCGGTTCGGGATCGATCCCCGGGAATTCGCGCTGATGGCCTTCGGCGGCGCAGGTCCGATGCTCGCCTGCCATCTGGCGCGCGCCCTCAACATGGAGCGGATTACCGTGCCCCTGACGCCCGGCGTGCTCAGCGCCCTTGGCGGCCTGATCGCCGACACGCGCAACGATTTCGTCGCGGTTGCCTGGTGTGCGCTCGGTGACGAGGAATGGGATGCGCTCGAGCGCGCTCGGCAGGCGCTGGAGCAGGAAGCACTCGGCTGGGTCCGCGCCGAGGTCGGCGCCAGCGCGCGGCCCGAACTGACCTACACCGCCGAGATGCGCTACCAAGGCCAGTCCTTCGAGATCGAGACCGCGTTCGACGCCGAGGCCATGCGCACGAAGAACCTCGCCGCGCTGCGCGAAGCCTTCCATCAGGCCCATGAGCGCCTTTACCGCTATCGCGACGAGAAGGCCGTGATCCAGGTGGTGGCGCTGCGCGTCGTGGCCAAGGTCCGCACGCCGCGCCCGGTGCTGACGCCGGTCCCGGATGCGACCGCGCCCGCGAAGCCCGCCGCCATCGTGCCGTGCTGGATGGACGGCGCGATGCGGCAGATGCCGCTCTATCGGCGCGAAGCATTGCGCGCCGGCGACCACATCGTCGGCCCTGCGATCATCGCACAGGACGACACCACCACCTGCGTGCTCCCCGACTTCGAGGTGAACGTCGACCGCTGGGGCAATCTTCACATCATCAATCTTGCCGCGGCGATCTAAAGGATTCGGATTATGGCACTCAGTGGTTCCGCTCTTCAGATCTTCGCCAATTACTGCGTGGCTGCTGCGGAAAGCATGGCCTACACGCTGATCCGCACGGCGCATTCGACCTTTGTGAAGGAGACCGAGGATTTCTCCTGCGCCCTGATCACGCCGGAAGGGCTCGCCTTCGCCTCCCCGAAGACGCTGGGAGCGACCTGGTATATCGGCCTCGACTACGGGCCAGTGCTGGGATTGATCAGGGAGTATCACCCTGGCGACATCTGCATGACCAACGATGCCTATAGCGGCAGCGTGGCGACGCATACGCCCGATATCCTGATGTGGAAGCCGGTGTTCTACCGCGGCGAGATCGTCTGCTATGTCGGCGGCCACATCCACAACACCGACATGGGCGGCGCGGTCCCGGCGTCGCTCTCGCGCAGGCTGACCGAGATCGAGCAGGAAGGCATCCGCTTTCCGCCCTGCAAGATCGTCGACCAGGGCGAGCTCGACGAAGGCCTGCTCGACATCATGACCCTGAACGTGCGCGCGCCGTCGCAAAATCGCGGCGATCTGCAGGCGCAGATCGCCATGCTGGTGAACGGCGAGAAGCGCGTGCTCGAGATCATCGAGCGCTTCGGCATCGACGATTTCAAAGCCGGCATGTACCAGGTGATGGACTACGCCGAGAAACAGGCTGAAGCCGTCCTGAAGACAATTCCGGACGGAGAATATTTCTTCGCGGAATATGCCGACGAGGACAGTGAGAACGGCAAGCCGATGCGGCTCGCGCTGACGCTGACGATCGACAACGGCCGCGCGGTCATGGACTATACCGGCAGCGACCCTCAGCTCGCCTCCTCGCTGAACATGCCGACCGGCGGCATGCCGCGCCATGCGCTGGCGCTGGTCGGATTCCACTACGTGCTCTACACGCTGAACAGCGACATCCTGCTCAATTCCGGGCTCGATCGTGTGGTTCGCTGCGTCCTCCCGGAAGGCACCGTCATGAATGCGACGGCACCGGCGGCGGTCGGCATGCGCAGCCTGACTTGCAAGATCACGCACATGCTGACCTTCGGCGTATTCTCCCGCGCGATTCCCGAGCGCATGCCGGCCTGCTCCGCCGGCGGCATGGCGATCGTCACGGTCAAGACGATGGATCAGGCCGGACGCGGCGTCATGGCCTCGCTCGGACCGGTCGGCGGCGGCGCGGGCGGAATGGCTACCGGCGACGGCAGCGACGGCTCGGGCGCCAACAACGCCTTCCTGCGCAACACGCCGGTCGAGATCAACGAACTGGAGGTGCCGATCCGCATGCGGCGCTATTGCCTCGCACCCGACTCTGGCGGTGCCGGAACCTATCGCGGCGGGCTCGGCCTCACCATGGAGTTCGAGGTGTTCACGCCGGGCACCACTGTCACCGCGCGCAATCGCGATCGCACCTATTTCGCCTCGTGGGGCGTCCTCGGCGGCGGCGCCGGCGCCAACGCAATCTTCACCAGAAATCCCGACGGACCAGTCACCGAGGCGCTCGGCAACACCGACGTGGTGCCCTGCAAGCCCGGCGACCGGATTCGTCTCGTCGGCGCCGGCGCCGGCGGATTCGGCGATCCTCTGTTGCGTGAGCCGCGCCGGGTCTTGATCGACGTTCTCTCCGGCTATGTCTCGCTCGAGGCCGCGCGGGCGCAGTATGGCGTCGTCATCGACCGCAACCGCATTGACGAGGACGGCACGCGCAGGCTGCGCGACGAGATGCGGAAGGCGCGGCCGGAACGGAGCGACGTGTTTGACTTCGGCTCCTATCGTTCCACCTTCGAGAGCCGCTGGACCGAGGCCCGCTATCGCGAGCTCACCGCCATCCTGGCGCGCTTGCCGGTGGCGTGGCGGTTCTTCGTCAAGCATCAGCTGTTCGATGCCCTCGACGCCCGGCTCAAGGCCGATCGGCACGAAGACGACGCGGGGCTAGTGCAGGAGCTCTTCGCGGAATTGGCGGCACGCTATCCCACGCTGCGCGCGTCGGAACCGCAGGCCACTAGCTAGCTGCAAGCCACACGGCGACTTCTCTTCCATTTCAAATGTCTGCTCACGCTGGCCGTAACAGGATCTTTGTTGATCTCCCGGTGCACACGTCGCGCACACGCGGCCACCTAACCACTTGAAAAACTTGAGGTCTCGCGCCAATCCATCATGGGGGCCACAGAAAATCGATAATCGTGCGACGTCAACCCGCCGGCGTTGAGATATTCGAGCGCGCCGGCGACGAGCCAATTGAGAATGCCGGCGCGTTCCTCCCATAGCTCGGCGAGCACGTTATCCATCGGCCGCTTTTCGTTGTCGGCGACCGTCACGGGCCACAGTAGGCGGGGACTGGTCGAGATGAAAACGAAAATCGACGTTGAGAAGCGGTTGCAATGGGCGATGCGCGATGCCCCAGAAAATCGCTAGCCGCACAAGGCCGACCTTGGGTTGACGCGGTTGACAGGTTGACACGGCGCCAGCTGTAAATACTTGGTCAGCGCGCCGGGTAGCACAACGTCTCGCAAGGAGTTACTCACTTTAACGAAATTGTAATCGCACCGAGGTTGGCGGCCATCTCCAATCCCGCCTTGGGGCCTTGCAAGACCATCACGACGCCGTTGTCGTTCCTTAGGTGGACACCACCCACACCGCCGACGAGAGCACCACCGCCGCCAACCGAACTGTAGGTGCCCGCGAAGTCGCGGACATCTCTGATGCCGGAGGCCCAGCCTTCCAGGCGGCCCGCTGTGGCACCGGCCGTGATGCCGAGGCTTATTCCTGTGATGCGAAAGGGATAGCTGCGGCCGCGATAGCTCAATATACCACTGCCGGCTCCGCCGCCGACCAGCAGGCCCGCCTTCACGATCTTGACCCGGACGTGTCCGGCAGCTTGCGCGAGCGAGGGAGCGGCCGGAACGGTGACCGCGAGCAGCACGATCGCGACAAGGCGGCTGATGGAACGAAGCATGGCGCTGGTCATCTCAGGGTTTCGCGGCATCGACCTTCTTCCAGGTCTGGTCGGGATCAAACAGCGTAAGGCGCTTAGCCACAAAGTCGGTGCGCTTGCCGAGATCCTTCTGGTAGACGACCCCGGCATGATTGACCAGGAAGGTCATCACGCCGGAATTGCCGTACTCAGCCGGCCAGGCGATCAGTGCAAAACCGCCGAGCATCTTGCCCTTGACGACGTAGTTCATCGCGCCGCCGGGAGCATCCGGTCCCTGTCCCTTCAGGATCCGGAAGTAATAGCCGTGATAGGGCGTCATACCGTCCCCGGCCTTGTAGCCCTCGCTTGAGGCTTGCGCCGCAAGCGGCCCGAGTGGGCTCGGATCGCTGTCGTCACGCCAGAACAGGCCGTCCTTCTTGCCGGGCGAGGAGACGATGTGCTGCGCGTAGACGCCGGCACCCTCGCCGCGGTCCTTGTCGGCATATTCGTTCTGCGCATCGACGTAAGCGAGCGCGGTCTGGATCGCGTCGAGCTCATTGCGCCCGATGCGACGGCGAAGCACTTCGACGCGCCCCTCGTCGGTGTCGAATTCCCATCCGGCCTTGGTATTGACCAGCGGAATCGGGAACGGAAAATCATCCGCTCCCAGGAGTAAGGTCGCAGTTTTGTTGCCTTCCGCCTTGATGCCGTGCTTGGCGTCATACATCGAGCTGAAGCGCTGGCGGATATCATTATCTGCGACCTCGTCGCCGGAGGAAACGATGTCCTCTGCCGACCTGCCGAGCACGTTCAGGATGCCGGCCGGTCCGCTCTTGACCGCGGCCGCGAGCGCAGCGGCCGCATCCTCCGGCGTCTTGTAGGATTGCTGCGCGTGGGATGCTGAACCGAGAAGCGCCAGCGCCATGATGCCCGGCAACACCGAGCGACGGAACGATTTCAGACCCGTCATGGCATCACCTCCGCGGGAAGCTTCGCACCGTGAGCAAGCCAGTCGCGGTAGGTGCGGAATGTCAGTCCGAGCTTCTCGTAGTAGACGCGCAGATAGCCGTCGCTGCCGCCGGTGACAGCCGCCGGCATCACCTGCTCGACCTCCTGCGCCATCACGCCGACATAGGCTTTGTCGCTGCCGATGTAGCTGAAGCGATAATAGCCGAGGCCGTTGCCGAGGTGCCCGAGTAGGACGATGTCGTGCTTCAGCGCGATATCGGAGCGCCGGCCGCCACCGCCTCCACGACCACCGCCGCCTCCACCGCCGCGCATCGCCATCCCGCCTCCGCCGCCTCGGCCGGCCATGCTCGGTCCGCCGCCACCTCGCGGCATGCTTGCCATGCTTGACCTCCCGCGCGCCGATGCCGCGGCCGCCGAGCGACCGGACGACACGTTCATCGCGCCGCCGCGATTGCCACCGCCACCCGAGCGGTTCGCGGCTTTCGCGCGATCGCCGCCTCCTTTGGAAGCGGCCTTGGCGCGATCACCGCCGCCTTTGGCGCGATTCCCGGCACCGGCACGATCGGCGCCGCCGGGCCGATCACCGCGATTGCCGGTGCGATCACCTGCGCGATCGCCAGCACGGTCGCCTGGTGCATTCCGATCACCGGCGCGGTCGCCGGCTCGGTCTCCCGTCCCCTGATTGGGGCGCAGCACCTGGTTGCCGTCACGACCACGGAAGTCCATCCGATCCGACGCACTGGCCTTTAGATTATTGTTGCCGAATTTCTGCTGAACATTCGTGTTGCTGTAGCGCACGCCCTGCCGATGCGCAGGATTGTGCTGCCAGCCATTGCCGATGTTCGTGGTGCGATGATTGACGTAGACGTTGCGGTTGCCCCAATTGCAGCCACCGCCCCAGTAATTGCCCCAACGTCCGATCGCCCAGGCCGTGCCGAACGCGATGCCGGCCGCGACCACTCCTGCACCGATATAGGACGGATAGCCCCAGTAGTATGGCGGATACTCTGCATAGGGCCAGCTGCCGTAGACGGTGGCCGGATCGTAGTACGGCACGTAGATCGCTGATGGGTCAGCCTGCTGGATCACGACGACCTGCTTGCCTTCCTGAGACTGGACGCTGACCTTCTGCTGCTTGGTGGTGACCAATTTCTTGTTGTCATAGGCCTTGGTGCGCAGACGCTGGATCGCGTCCATCACATCAGGCTGCTGGGCGAGAAAGGCATCGCCGAGCTTCTTGGTCCAGTCGAGCTGGTCGCTCATCATGGCCAGGACATCTGCGGTGCTGGCCAGCGCCTTGACGCTGTCGTCCCAGCCCTGCTTGTCCACCTCCGTTTTCAGCGCGTCGCCTTTGAGGTTCTTGCGCTCCTTGAGCCAGCGGTCAGCCTGAACCACCTCCAGCGGATAGGTCGAGGCGGCCAGCACGTTGGCAAGCAATTCGTCAGGATAGAGCGCAATCGGCGCGACCAGAGCCTCCAATTGTTCGGGCTTGAGAAGCTCGGCCGCCGGCGCAGGGAGATTGGCGGGCTGCACCTGCGGGGTGGCTCCGAGCGGCTTGTCGGCTGTCTGGGCCGACACGCAAACTGGCGTAGCCAGCACCAGCGCAAGCGCAAGCAACGTCTTGCCGCAGCGGAACATCGCATCCTCCATGTCAGTCTTGCCAACAAGGATGAGACCGACAGAGGGACGTTCATTGACAAAAATCAACGAAACGGGAGCGTCGACTACTGCAATGCGGGACGCCAGCTCGCGATCGGGAGGCGAACCGTGAACAGCGCACCACCGAACGGCTGGTTCTCCGCGGAAATCGTGCCATGGTGCGCTTCGACGATCGTTCGCACGATCGCCAGCCCCATGCCCATGCCCTCCAGCTTGGTGGTGAAGAAAGGCTCGAAGATGGTTTTGAGGTCGCCGCCCGCGATGCCTGGTCCAGTGTCGCCCACGCGGATTTCGGCGAACTCAGCCGAGCGCCCCATTGTGACGCTGACCTCGCGTTTGCCTGCCGGGCTTTCCGATATCGCCTCCAACGCATTGAGGATCAAATTCAGCACGACCTGCTGCAGTTGGACAGGATCGCCCTTGACGTGCAGCTCCATCTCGGGCGGAGCATAGAACCCCAACGCGATATTGCGGCCCGCGGCCACGTCACCGACCAGACCGATCGCTTCCCGCACCGTTTCATTCAGTTCGATATCCTTGATCTCGAACGGCGCCTTCTTGAGCACGCTGCGCAACCGGCGGATCACCTCGCCGGCGCGCTGGTCGTCACGCCTGATGTCGGCAAGAATTTCGCCGATTTCCGCAAGATCTGGCGCCGTGCCCTTCAGCATCAACTCTGCCGTCTCCGCGTTGGTCAGAATCGAACCGAGTGGCTGGTTCAGCTCGTGGGCGATCGACGCAGTTAGCTCTCCGACCGCTGCGTAACGGTTGACATGCGCGAGCTCGGCCAGGCGCTGCCGGGACTCGACCTCGGCGAGACGTCGTCCCCGGCGTTCATGAAGCAAACCGCTGATGAGTCCTGCCTGGATCAGGATCACCGCTGCGATCAAGGCCAGCTGCCAGCGGTATTCTTCCCAAATGCCGGGCTCCCGGAACAGGACCTCGCTGCCTTCAGGCAGGTTGCTCTCATTGATTCCCCATCGCTGCAATTCGCGCCAGTCGTACTTCGGTACGGCATAGGCGATCGGCTCGATCTTGACGTCTGCAGGCTTCTCACCACCGAGGATCCGGAGGGCCGCATCGGCGGTCTTTTCGCCCAGCTCGGAGATGGAATGCATGGGGCCGCCGACGATATTACGTCCGAAGAACGACTCCTCGAAGCAGAAGATGGGAGCATTGGCGACGGCACGGAGGCGATGCAGCGCGCGATCACCGTCATGAACGACGCCGGCCGCATCGACGGACATCAAGCCCCAAAACAATACCGTATGCGGGGGAAGCGCAGAGGCCTGCTTGAGGATCTCCTCGAACGGCAGATCACCGTACCAAACGAAGGAAACACGATCTTTGAGCGGCGCGACATCCCTCTTGACCTCATCAAGCCAGAATTTCTCCAGCGCAGACGCACCGATGACGAGAGCGATTGTCCGCGTATCCGGCAGCACCTGAAGAGCGTTGCGGAATGCCGCGACAAAGTCGTTGCGAACCGACACAACCGTGTCCTGCTCGGTCAGGCTCGCTCGGTCGATCAGCCGCTCTTCGACCGTTGTGAGAACCATCGGCGCCTTCGGAAACAGCTCCGCTCGATGCCTCTGCACGAACCCAGCAGCAGGTCCCCCGATGCTCATCACGATGTCGGGCGGACGCCCCTGGTAGATCGAGCGAATATATTCGACGAAGGGGCCTTCAGGACCTGGCTCGGTGAACCGCGCGGTGAGCAGCGTATGTTCCTGAATATCGAGCGGCCAAGGCGAGCGCTGCTCAAGATTTGTCTTGATGCTGCGCGCGTATTCGCTCCAGGGCAGGAAGTCCCGTCCGAAGGAGTGCAGCAGCAGCACGCGCTTAGGTACGCGGCCCTCCCCGGCAGCATCAACTGGCCCCACTCCAGGGTTCAACCAAAGCGTCAAGCCGAGACACAACAGCGCAACCCCGGCAACTCGTCGCTTGGTCGACGCAATGGAATTGCGCCTGCTCATGTTTCACTCCAGCGGCGTCCTGCGGACGGCGCCATCACAGCACATTTAGGCGCAGCTGCACCAGTGCCTGTTGCACCGGCGCCGTTCTAAAACGCCTATCGCGTCGGGCAGCGGCGATACCTGATCTCCATGTCTTCCATACCTGGAAAGAGCCGAGCGATGTTGTCTGCATCCAAGGCCTTTACGTTGAACTGAACGCTGGACAACATGATGTCGGTGGCGCAGGCCGCGATCAGGTTGACGCTGGTGCCACTATCTTTTCTCGCCCTGATCTTGCAGTGCGCGAACTTGCCGATGAGCTGATCGCCGTCAACGATGAAACCGCCACCATAGACCTCGGACATCTCGGTGAATCCGAGCTTGCCCCCTTCCCGGCTGAACACCTTCTCGCACTGATCGGCGCTCGTGGCCCAGGCACCGTTCAGGTCGACGGCACCGGCGCGTCCGGTCAACGCAACGATTGCGGAAAATGACAGCGCGACCGCAACAATCTTCCCAAATATAGACATCCCCAGATTTCCTTCAAATCAGTTTTGATTAGTGGCCGCCGCTGAAGATCAGCGTCTTGAACGGCAGCAACAGAGCCTGAATCCGCAGCAACAGCGCGTGGACGAATCCGATCGCGTCGACGGCATGAAGGACGATCCGCCGGCCGGTCGACGTCTTGGGATCGACGATCTCATCGTGATTGCTGGTGTAGGCGTTCACGATGCAGGTGCTGCCGGCCGTGACGCCGTCGAGACCGCCCTTATAGAGCGGCTCGAGGAACACGAGAATCGTTCCCGGCTTCGCCAGGTTCTGCGCCTCAATGAGCTGTTCGCCGGTCCGAAACTGGCCCGCCGCGATGTAGTCCTGCACGGCAGTGACGACCAGGGGAATCACGGCCCATGGCTTGGAGACGCAGGTCGCCTCGGCAACCATGCCCTCTTTCATCACGCCTGCTTCGATCTGACCGAAGCCGGCCTGCAGCCGCTCGCGGCCGGCACCTTCAGGAATCAAAATTCCCGCGGGCCGGATCAGCTGATTGACGACATCGCCGGTTCGAACGAGAAATTGTTCGACACGTCCGTCGACGCCGGCACGAACGAAGGTCTTGTCGAGTTCGACCTGCGCTTCGGCCAGTGAGGCCTCCGCGCTCGCCTTCTGGGCCGGCAGCAGCGTCGACACCTGCAAGGTCGCCGATTCCTTCGCAGCGGTCGCGGCGTCGATCCCGGCCTGACGCTGGTCGACGAGGACCTGAAGCTTCTCGATGTCACGCTGCGGCACGATCCCGGGGTTGCGTCGCTGCAATTCGGTTTTGACGTCCAGCTCGTCCTTGGCCTGCTGATAGTTGGCCCTCGCCTCCTGGATCTGCGCCTCGGCCTTGACGACGTCGGCTTTGGCGGACGCCATGGACGCATCCACCTCGGCGACCTTGCGCTTGGCCGTTTCCAGCGCTGCCGTCTGCCTTGAATTGTCCAGCCTGAACAGGACGTCGCCCTTCTTCACGGCCTGGCTGTAGTCGACATTGACCTCCGCGACACGGCCCGATCCTTCGGGCAGGATCGGGACGGTCCGAAACAGCAGTGCTGCGTTCGAGGTCGCCGGATGGAAGAAGAACACGCTGGTGATCAGCGCCATGGTCAGCATCAGGCAGCCGGTGATGCCCCAGCGCAGTTCGTACCAGACAGAGAAGAGCGTGATCTCCTTGCCGAACCGCTTGCCCTGAGCAAAGCGCCGATAGAGGTAGTCGGGAAGAATCGTCAGAAGCGAGCAGATGATAAGCTCAAGCATGGCTACGCACCTTCTGGTCCGCGTCCAGATCCTGTTCGTTCCGACCGACCGCCACTGAGGCCGGGACCGCATTTGGTTGCGATAATTCGTCCGCACTCTTTGGTGGCACGCCGTCTGCGATCTTCTCCACCGATTCGGCAATACTGCGTATCGGCGTGCCGAAGTCCGGCAGCTCGATCAGCGCAAGCACCAAGGCCGCGATCCAGTACAGATGCTCGTGCGTGAACAGAGCGATAAGCCCCAAGACGGCGACAATCTCGAACTGCAATTTCTGAGTCTTATGTGCCATGCGTTCGGGCAGGCTGTGCAAGTGCCAATACAACAGCCCTACCGCGAAGACGGCCACGACCAGGATGATGCCCGTCACGATCATCAGCGAATCCGTCTCGCCCGGCGAGGTGATGTAGAATGGCAAATGATGCGGTGCCATTGGATGAAGCTGCTCGCTCAACGCGCTCTCCTGGTCGGGGACCCAGCTGTCACGGAATTGGTCTTACTTTGCTGCCCTAGGGGGCTGCTTTGCTTGATTTGAATCAACAGAATGGCGCCTGCCTCGCCTAGCCTTTTTGCTTGAACAGAGCAGCAGGAGGCATCGGCAATGTCCGCCAATCTCGACACCCTGATCCCCAACGCCACGCAGATCCGCAAGGAAGCGGCCCTCAAGGAAGCCGAGAAGGCGGAAGAATATGCGAAGCTCGCCGCTGCCGCGGAGGACGAAAAGCGCGCCTTGATCGAGCGGCTGAGCAAGCCATCTGGCAAGACGGAGGAAGAGAAAATCAAGCTTGCCGCGAGCATCATCCAGCGAGCGGTGCGCAACGGCCTGACCGAGGTGCTGGTCTATCGCTTTCCGAACACGCTGTGCACCGATAAGGGCCGTGCCATCAATCAGCAGGAAGCAGGCTGGGAGAAGACGCTAACGGGTATCCCGAAGGAAATCTTCCAGCTCTGGACCGATTATCTGAAGCCGCGCGGCTATCGCATCGGCTACCAGATCATCGATTTCCCCGGCGGCATGCCCGGCGATATCGGCATCACGATCTCCTGGGGCGACTGATCGGCACCGTCAGAATCCGATCCGACAAGCGAAAGGCGGAGCATGGCAAAGGACGAGGCCGCGGCGCGGATGAAGCGCAAGACCTATGAAAAGGAGCTGGACAAGCTCCAAGTCCAGCTCTGCCATCTTCAGGAATGGGTGAAGGAGAAAAAGCTGCGCGTCGTGGTGTTCTTCGAAGGCCGGGATGCCGCGGGCAAGGGCGGCACGATCAAGGCGATCACCGAGAAGGTGAGCCCACGCGTGTTCCGCGTGGTCGCCCTTCCCGCGCCGTCCGACCGTGAAAAGTCGCAGCTCTACATCCAGCGCTACATGCAGCATTTCCCCGCCGGCGGCGAGGTCGTGATCTTCGACCGCAGCTGGTACAATCGCGCCGGCGTGGAATACGTCATGGGTTTCTGCTCGCCCGCCCAGCACCAGCGCTTTCTTGAGCTCTGCCCGAATATGGAGAGACATCTGATCGAGAGTGGCATCATTCTGGTCAAGATCTGGCTCGAAGTCGGGATGGAAGAACAGGAGCGACGCTTCAAGGCCAGGATCGACGATCCGCTCCGGCAATGGAAGCTGAGCCCGATGGACACCGAGTCCTACCGGCGCTGGTACGATTATTCCAAGGCGCGGGACATTATGTTCAAGGCGACCAGCTCCAAGCATGCCCCTTGGGTGATCGTCCGGTCCGACGACAAGCGACAGGCGCGGCTCAACTGCATCGCGCATCTCCTGGATTCGATCCCCTACAAGCGGATCAGAAAGGACAAGGTCAAGCTGCCGCCGCGCTCCGAGAAGGGGCGCTACAATGACCAAGCGAGCCTGCGTGGAATGAGGTTCGTCGAAGAGCGCTACTGACCAACGGGTCAAGCTCCATGAAGAATAGGCCGCGCTGGGCGCGGCCTATCTCGTTCACGATACAATCTATTTTAGTTTGATCGTAACTCCGCCGACGGCTGCCGACACTTCGGCGCCCACCTTCGGCCCGCTGAGCTGCAGGATCACGCCGTTCGCGTTTTGCAGTTGAACTGCCCCAGCACCGGCCGCAACGGCGCCGCCGGCTCCGCCCACAGCGTAAGAACCTTCGATCGATGCCGGGCCTCGCAAGTTCAACGCACGACCGACAAACTTGGTCGTTGAGGCCCCCACGGTCAAACCGACGCTCATGCCGGAGACGGTGAACGGATAATTCTTGCCACGCAGGTGCAGCACGCCCTCGCCGCCTCCGACACCGACGATGAAGCCGCCCTTGGTGAAGACCACGGCGACGCTGCCGGTTTCGGCGCGCGCGGGCGCGCTTGAGCCGGCGACACCGAGGAGCAGAGTAGCAATAGCAACAACTTTCTTCATGACTTTACTTTCCCCTGAGTTTGGCCCGTCTATTGAGCCAGAAGCATTGCGAAGTAGCCGAAGATCGTGAGCAGGATGCCCGAGACGGCATAACCGACCGGGAAGCCGATCCAGGGCACGGAGCTCTGGATCTCCACCGCGGCCTCGCGGCAAGGACCGGAATGCGAGCGCGCGCCGGCGACCCCGCCCATCAGAACGGCTGGATTGATCTTGAACACGTGGTAGCCGATCGCCCAGACGATGAACGGCGGGATCGTGCAAGCGATGAAGCCGACGATGAAGATCTTCAGTGCGATCGCACCAGTTAGCTGGGACAGGAGACCCGCCCCGGCATTGACGCCAACGATGGCGACAAAGACGACGAGGCCGAGATCCTCGAGCACGTTGCGTGCCGCGTTCGGCGTATTGCCGAAAAAGCGCAGGCGGGACACGATCGAGGAGACGATCACGCCCGACAGCAAAAGCCCGCCGGCATTGCCAAGGCCAACCTTGGCGCCGAATGCCGGGAATTCGACCATCCCGATCAGGAAGCCGATGATCATGCCGACCGACAGGGTCAGCAGGTCGGTCGAGGTATTGGTGCGGGCGATACGGCCCCACATGTCGCCGAGTTCGTTCACGGCGGACTTCAAGCCGACCACCGAGACAATGTCCATCCGCTCCAGCTTGGTCTTCAAGCCAGCCGGGATCTGCACGCCGCCCCGCTCGACCTTGGTCACCTGCAGCTGGCCGGCGATTGCGGTGTCACGGAAGGACTCGAACGTGCGTCCCACCATGTCCTTGTTGGTGACGAGGATGTCCGCCTGGTCCATCGGAATGCCGAGCGTCTTGGCGTCGGCGACCTCGGGACCGATCAGACCCATCTTGTCGGTGAGATGCTCTGTCGAGCCGCCCAGTGCGACGATGTCCCCCTTTTGCAGCACAAGCTCGGCATCGGCACCCTGCGGTTCGCCGTTCCGCCCCACGTTGACGATCCGGTACTCCGGATTCATGGCGCGGAATTTTGCAATGCTCATACCGGCGGTTGCCGGATTCTCCAGCCGATAGGCCCGGAGTCCGAACTGGCGATAGCCGGTGAGGCCGCCGCCTTCGAGATCCTTGACGCCGAACTCCAGCTCATACTGCTTCGCGGCGGCCTTGGCATCGACGCCCCACCAGCGCGGCAGATATTTGCAGATCAGGATGATGCCAACGGTGCCCCAGATGTAGGTGATGCCGTAGGAGAGCGCGATCATGCCGGACGCGTCCTCGGGCTTCATGCCCGCAGGCAGCTTGACCACACCGGACGTGACGGCCTGCTCGGCCGAGCCGATAGCGGCGGACATGGTCTGCGACCCCGCCAGCATGCCGCCGGCCGCGCCGGTTGGCAGCGCGAACAGCTTGGCACCGATGACCACCAGCGCAAGGCCGAGCACGCTCGAGACGACGGCGAGAATGCAGAACTTGAGGCCGTCACCCTTCAGGCTGTTGATGAAGGACGGGCCGACCCGCAAGCCCACACCGTACATGAAGAGATAGTAGAAGAGGCTCTTGGCGAAGTTGTTCAGCTCGAGTTTCACGCCGTAGGTCGAGGCCCACACCGATAGGCCCGCGCCCACCACGATGGCACCGGCGACCATGCCGAGACCGTAGCCCTTGATGTTGGCCCGGCCGATATAGACAGCGAGCCCGACGACGAAGAACAGCAACAAATATGGATACTGTTGAAGGAATGCGAAAAAGCTCTGCATGTTCGGTCCCCTCTAAGATGCAGCCTTGAGCTTCGGCGCCGCGGCAGGCTTGGGCCTGCCGATCTTCGCCAGAGCCTCGGTGCGTACGAGTTTCAGGCCTTCCTTGGCGTCGTAACCATGGATTTCCTTCACATCGAGCTTGCGCATGAAATCGATGGTTTCCTGCGTGATGACCTGGCCCGGCACCATGATCGGGAAGCCCGGCGGATACGGGATCACGAAACTGGCCGAGACGAGGTCGGGTCCAGCCTTCAGCCGGCGGTCGATCTCGGAATCGTTGAGGCGGATGAACTCGCAACCGGCGGCGTCGTAGGCCGAATAAAAGCCGCTGCGGATATCGCCCTCGTTGGTCTTGGCCCCCGCGTCGCCCCGGAAGCTCGCATGGAAATGCGAGAAGTTCGGCAGGTCCGGCACGTCCTTCATCAAGCTCGTGACCCGCGCCTCGAACGTCTTCTTCGCATTCGCGCCGCCTTGCGCCAACCCGCGGTCGACCTCGGCCGCGATCTCCGCCAGTACGCGGACCAGATGCGCGACATCGCTGCGGGTGTTGTTGATGTTCGACTGCAACAGCACCGAGTTGCGCGAGGTCTTGTTGACCTGGATGCCGTACTCGCTCGCCAGGATGCCCTTGAACTGCGTGCCATCGAAGCCAGCCGTGCCGCAGACCAGCGTCATGCGGGTCGGATCGAGACAGAACTCGTCGTCCTGCAGGCTCTTCAGCGCGGTGGCCCAATTGGTGCCAGGCGCGAGATAGTCGACGAAGCCGGTCTGCCGGAAGGCCGCCGGCACCATGCTGGAGGCATCGAGGATGCGGAAGTATTTCGAGATCAGCGGGTTGTTGTTGACCGCTTGCCGAATCGCAAGCGCGATCTCCATCGCATTGGCGACAAGGCCATAGCCCTCCAGCTCCATCTGGCGCCGCGCCACGTCGAGGCTCGCGATCAGCTGCTGGTTCGGACTGGTCGAGGCGTGGGTGAAGACCGCCTCCTTGAACTGCTGCTCGACGGTGTGGAATTCGACGTCCTTGACGAACAGCATCGAGCCCTGCCGGATCGCGGACATCGACTTGTGGGTCGAGTTGGTCTGGTACACGCGCAAGCGGATCTGGCGCGGATCCGGAACGAGCCGAGTCTTGAGCAGGACTTCATCGGACGGATTCTTGCCGAGCTCGGTCTGCTGCTTCTCATAGGCCGCGACAGATTTCGGGTCATGCATCCACGCCTCGATATCGTTGGCTGCGCCCATCGCGGTGCGCGGCCGCAGGAACGGCGAGAAGCGCGCGAAGCCAAACCAGGCCTCGTCCCAGAGAAAGATCAGATCCGGCTTGATCGCGAGGCATTCCTCCATCACCCGGCGCGTGTTGTAGATGTGGCCGTCGAAGGTACAGTTGGTCAGGTCCACCATCTTGACCCGGTCGAGCCGACCGTCGGCCTTGGCGTTGAGCAGCGCCTGTTTGATGGTCTTCAGCGGCACCGCGCCGTACATCGAGTATTCCGTCATCGGAAAGGCTTCGACGTAGAGCGGCTGGGCACCGGCCAGCACCATCCCGTAGTGATGCGATTTGTGGCAATTACGGTCCACGATCGCGATGTCGCCCGGCGAGAGCAGCGCCTGGACCGCCATCTTGTTCGAGGTCGAGGTGCCGTTGGTGACGAAGAACACGCGATCAGCCCCGAAAGCGCGCGCCGCCTTGTCCTGCGCCTTCTTGATGTTGCCCGTCGGCTCCAACAGGCTGTCGAGGCCTCCGGTCGTGGCACTGCTCTCGGCCAGGAACAGATTCGGGCCATAGAACTCGCCCATGTCGCGAATCCAGTCCGACTTGAAGATCGATTTGCCTCGCGCGATCGGCAGCGCATGGAAGGTTCCAATCGGACGCTGGGCATATCTCTTCAGATTGTCGAAGAACGGCGTGTCGTAGCGGTCCTGGATGCCTTCGAGGATCGACAGATGAAGCTCCAACAGCTCTTCCACCGAATAGAAGATGCGGCGCACGACGCTGGCGTCGGGATTGCCAGCCAATTCCTCGACGTCGCGGTTCGAGATCATGTAGAGGTCGAGTTCGGGGCGAACCTTCTTGATGATCTGAGCAAGCCGCAGCGCGGACGCGTCGGATTCGTCATTCAGAGCCGCCGTGGCCATGATCGAGCGGAGCACCGGTGCATCGTGCCGCGAGCGCAGTCCGAAGCCCTCGTTGATAATAACGGCGGCGATGTCGGGGTTGAGCATGGTCGCGCAGAACGCGTCTTCAAGGCTACCGACGATGACAGGCTCATAGATGAAGCCATCGACCGGGCGGCGCAGCTTGCGCCATTCCGCGGCGAGCGCCGGCCAGTGGCTGGACGGCACGCCCGTGACGATCAAGGTTTCGAAATAGGGCCGGCGCAACGTATGCGCGCCGAACGACGGCGGTACCAGCTCGGGCACGTCGCCATTACTCTCATCCTTGGGGCTCCAGTCGCCGGCATGCTGGCGGAAAGAGCGCGTCGCCAGCGCCTGGGCGATCTTCGTTGCAAGCGCAAACGATGTGGATCCGTCGCCCGCTGCGGCCGCTTCCCGCAGCTCTGACATCAGGTGCAGACCGGGATAGCCATGGAACTCTTCGGTGATCGAGAGCTCGGCCAGCGCCGCATCGTAGGCCGCGCGATTGCCGACCCGCGCCCAGATTTTCGCTGCCTCCACGAGATCGCGCCAAGCGTCCGCCCGTCCCCCGGGACCGGAGAAGAACTGATCGATACGCTTGTGTGTGGGCTTGGATTCCTTGGCCATGTCGCTCTCCCGATCCATCGGCAAATGATGCGGGATCGTGGCCGCGTGCCCGTGGGCTTCGTTGATTCAAGTCAACGGTCCGGGGCATCTCGTCAGCCGCGGCAGAGCGCGCATATCGCAGCGCAAAATGCGCGATCACGCGCCTCTTGCGTCGGGACTGCTCAGAACGCTGTCGAGCGTCCGCAGCCACTGCGCGCTGTCGGTCTTCTCGGCCAGTCCTTCCGCCCGCAGAAGGTCGCGCAGCTGCGCGTGCGCGCCGACAATGCAAAGCGCGATGCGCCGGGACGCGAGTTCGTCGTAAAGAGCGTGGAGCATGCTCGCGCCGGCGAGATCGATATAAGGCGATGCCGAGAGATCGCAGACGACCAGCCGGATGTCGGCCGCTTTTTGTAGTGCGTTCAGCACGGACGACAGGATCGTCTCGGCGTTGATGTAGAGCAGCGAGGCCTCGGGGCGGAATGCGATCACGCCGACCAGGGGCTCCACGCCATCATGTCGGGCGCTGTCGGAATAGCGGCCGGTTCCCGGCAAGCGTCCGAGAAACGCGATGTTTGGCTGCGATGCCCGCGCCAGCAACAGGAAGATTGACGCAATCGCAGCGAGCAGCACGCCTTGGAGGATGCCAAGGAGCAGCACCGAAGTCAGCGCAATGGCAGCGGCGTAGAAGTCGATCCGGCTGACTTTCCACATGCGCACCAGCGCGAGGACGTCCACCAGCCGGTAGACCGCGGTAAAAACGATAGCAGCCAGCACTGCTTTTGGCAGGTTGGTCAGCAGGCCAGTGAAGAACAACAGACATAGTGCCAGGGTGATTGAGCAGATCAGGAGTGCCAGTGGTGTCCGTGCGCCGGCGTTATCGTTCACGGCTGATTGGGACAACCCGCCGGCGACTGGATAGCCGTGGCCAAATGCCGCGGCGAGATTGGCGGCACCCAAGCCGAGAAACTCCTGCCGGACGTCGAGCGCATATCCATGCTTGGCAGCGAAGCTGCGCGCGGCGGATACCCCTTCAATATAGGCAAGAAGCAGGCAACCGGCGGCAATGGGAAACAGTTCTTCGGGCTCAACCAGCCCGAAGGTCGGAACTGCGAGAGTCGGCAGGCCCTGGGGGATCTTGCCGGTGACGGGCACCCCCATGGCAGGCAATCCAAGCAACGTAGCGGCCAGGATCGAGAGTCCGACAATGGTAATACCGACGGGCCGGCCAGGCAGGCGCCGCTCGCCGAGCAGCAACAGCAAGAGCGCAACGGCGCCGACAATGAATACGAGGAGGTTTGTATCACCGAGCTGGCCTGCGATGTGGACGGCCCGATCGAAGAAATTGCGGCCGCCACCGGGAACACCGAACAGAGCCGGCAGCTGGCTCATGATGATGGTGAGCCCGGCGCCGGCCTTGAAGCCGACGAGAATGCTGTCGCTGACCAGGCGAACGAGACTCGATAGCTTGAACAGCCAGGCGATCAGGCAAAGCAGCGCCACCGCGCAGGCGACAAGGCTTGCAATTTGCGCGTAGCGAGCCGGATCCCCCGCCGCGAGCGAGCCGACGGTGCCGGCGATCATCAGTGAAATGGCCGAGGTCGGGCCAACGGCAAGTTGGCGCGACGATCCGAGCAGCGCATATCCGATGCCGCCAAGAATATAGCCGTAGACGCCGATTTGCGGCGGCAACCCCGCCAGCGCCGCATACGCGAGCGATACCGGAATCGCATACGCGGCCAGCGTCACGCCCGCGACCGTGTCGGAAGGCAGCCACGCGATCCGATAACCCGAGATCCAGCTGAACGGCGGAAGGAAACGGCTCCAGCCGCCCCATTGTTCGAACATCGGCTTCATGAGTTCGCCTCTGAGTTCACGGCTTCGCATCGGAGCAGCACGATCAGCAGCGCGACGACGGGAAGTCCCAATGCGAGGTCCGGGACGGCTTTGGTCATCAGAGCGCCAAGGGCCGCGCCAAGGCCGAAGGCGCAGCATACGGCCGCAAAAATGCCAGATCGCCGCAATGTCTCGACGCCGACACCGCCGGAGGCCACTGCGAAAATGCCCTCGATCGCCTGGCGCATGTTACCGGTGATCATCACCGTGCTGTAAGTCGCGCCTTCGACCTTGATGAAGACTGCTGCCTGGATCGCCGCAACGAGCGAAATTCCCAGTGTGCCGGCAATCTCGGGCATTCGATTATGAAAAATGCCGATGGTGATCAGGAGGAGAATCTCGAGCAACGTACTAATGACGCTCGCCTTCTCTCCCGTTGCGCGACGCAGCCAGGCAGCGATCACAATACCAGCCGCGAATGCAAGCATCGGAGGGCCAAATTGCAGCGCTCTCATCCAGTCGCCTTCCATTCCGTTGACCCAGAGAAGGACGAGATTCGCCGTCTGCGCGTTTGCCATCACGCCATGGATGATCCACGTATAGGCGTCGAGACACCCGCCAGCGAACGCCAGCAGCAGTGCGACGGCGATCGTCTCGTCGCGACGCAGCAATGGAGTAGCGGTGATATTCAATGAAGCCATATCCGATACGCGCGTGTCGTCGATCCGGCAGCGGTCCATTGACGCCGCGCCGGCGAAGCAAAGGCTTGACCTGAATCAAACCTCCCAGCGGCTTTGAGGATTCAACTCCGTCCGGAACAATGCGCTGGGGAATAACGCTCATGGACACCGTCAGGTGGATCATCTCCACCGCTCCGGAAATCTTTTTGCTGCTTGCCGTCGCTCTTGGGACTGTGCTGGGGCGGGTCAAGATCAGGGGCTTTTCGGTCGGCACCACCGCATGCACGCTCATCGTGGCCGTGCTCATCGGCCAACTGGGCAGCTTCGCGTTTCCGTCGGTGCTGAGAGTCATTCTGTTCAGCCTGTTCGTGTTCACGATCGGCTACAAATCCGGTCCCGAGTTCTTTGCTTCCCTGAGCATCCGTACCCTCGCCCAGGTTGCCATGGCGCTCGTGCTTGGCGGCACGGGCCTCCTCATCGTCCTCACCTTTGCTTTCGCTTTGGGACTCGATCCAGGCACCGCCTCCGGCCTTGCCGCCGGTGCCCTGACGCAATCCTCCGTCATCGGCACCGCCTCGGGAGCGCTCGCGCAGCTTGGTCTGCCGAAGACTTTGCTCGAGCAGCAGGAGGCGAACATCGCGGCGGGCTATGCCGTCACCTATGTGCTCGGGTATATCCTGACGCTGATCTATGTCCCGTTCGTCGCGCCCAAGCTGATGGGGGTCAATCTCAAGGACGAGGCCAAGAAACTCGAGATCGAGCTGTCCGGCGGCGAGCCTCCCAAGTCCGAGAACCTGCACTATCGGAAATTCCAGGCCCGCGCCTACCGCGTTTCTGCCGCCGCCGGACGGACTTTGAAGGCGATCGAGGACGAGATCGGCAGCCGGACAGTGATCGAGCGCATCGTGCGTCAAGGCGCCGACATCGAGCCGCATCTCGACACGATCCTCGAGGCCGGCGACGACATCGTGATCGCCGGACGGACGGCGGTGATCGTCGCCGCGCGGCCCGTGCTCGGCACCGAGATTGACGCCGACGAGATCCTGAAGGCCATGCCGGGCAATGTGGTCGACGTGCTGGTCGACAACCGCAAGCTCCATGGCCGCTCGGTCCAGGACGTCGCCGATCGCGTCGGCAGCAATGCGCGCGGCGTGTTCCTGCGGACCCTGACGCGGATGGGACGCGAGGTGCCGCTCAGCGCGGACACGCGCATCTATGTTGGCGACGTCATGACGCTGGTCGGCACCAGTCGCAACATCGAACGCGCAGCCGGGCATGTCGGACAAATCCTGCGTGCGGGCGACCGCACCGACATTGCCTTTCTCGCGGTCGGTATCGCGGTCGGATTATTGGCGGGTCTGATCAGTTTCAAGGTCGCGGGCATCGCGCTGACGCTCGGCGGCGGAGGTGGAGCCTTGATCGCGGGCCTTGTCTGCGGTTGGTTGCGCTCGCGCCGGCCGACCATGGGCGCGATGCCGCCGGCTGCGCAGCAGACGCTGAGCGACCTGGGCCTGGGCGCCTTCATTGCCGCCGTTGGCCTCGGCAACGGCCATGCGGCCTGGATCGCGATCCAGGCACATGGGTTGCTACTGGTCGGCATGGGCCTCGTCGTTACGCTGGTGCCGCTGATCGTGGCGACGCTGTTCGCCTACCACGTGCTGCGCATGAACCCCGTCGTCACCTGCGGTGCGCTCGCCGGTGCGATGACTGTTGATGCCGCCGTAACAGGTGCCTGCGAGGTCGCAGAAAGCCAGACTCCCGTGCTCGGCGTCGCAGTGCCCTATGCAGTTGGGAACGTTGTCCTGACAGTGCTTGGCCCCATCATCGTGGCGGCGACATTTGCCGGATGAGGAGGACGGAATGCGGTGGTATTCCTCGATCCAGCGGCTATTGCGGACGGTCCTGCTGTTGCCGGCCTTCTGGATCGGCATGGCCCATGCTGATGATCAAGCCACCCCTCGACGCATTCAGGAGGAGATCTGGGCTCTGCCATTGCCGCTCCCGATGTTTGCGTATCTCGTGCGTCCGGTAGGCGATGGTCCCTTCCCGCTGGTGATCATGAACCATGGCGTCTCCCTCAACCCGACCGATCGCAGCTTCTTTCCGCTGGTGGAGTTCCGCGACGCCGCCAAATGGTTTGCCCGGCAAGGCTACCTCGTGGTGGCGCCGGTCGGCACCGGATATGGCGCCTCCGCCATCGATATTCCCGAGCGCGGGATCTACGGACCATTCTTCTCGAAGGTCGGAAAATGCACCAATCCGAACTTCCGCGATGCGGGCCTTGCCGTCGCCCAGGCTGACCTCTGGATCATCGAGTACATGGTTGCCGAGAAGCGCGTCCTGCCTGACGGCGTGATCGTGGTCGGACAATCCGCCGGCGGTTGGGCCGCACTCGCCCTGTCGAGCCTGAATCCGCCGCAGGTCAAGGCGATCATCACCTTCGCCGCGGGCCGCGGCGGCCGGGTCGACGGCAAGCCGAACAATAATTGTGCGCCCGACAAGCTGGTCGAGACCACGGGCGAATTCGGCCGCACCTCGCGAGTGCCGATGCTGTGGATCTACATCGAGAACGACACGTTCTTTGGCCCGGCATTGTCGAAGCGGATGCATCAGGCCTTTGCCGCTGGCGGCGGCCAAGCCGAATATCACCTCATGCCGCCCTTCGGCAACGAGGGACATTATTTCGTCGGTTCGCCCGATGCGGTTCCGATTTGGTCGCCGCTTGTCACCAAATTTCTCAACGCGCTGAAGTGATGGTTGTGCTTGCATCAGGAGGGCCAAGATATGCATCTTAGCGATCATAACTCCGCTTGCAGGTGGGTTTGCAGCGCTTGGCTGGCGGCCAGCGCTTTGACGGCGCCTGTCTTCGCGGAGATCGCGCCACGCGGGCAGCGTTCCACGGTTGATATCAAGTACGGTGAATGGAAGAAGCTCTGCTTCAAGGCTGCCGGACCCCCGCTTCTTTGCAGGACCTCGATCTCGGGAATTTATGAAACCGGACAGATGGCGGTTCGGATCGACCTGATCGAGCGAGAGAAAAGCGGCAACGCGCGAATGCAGGTCTTCGTCCCCGTCGGCATGTACCTGCGAATACCCGCCAAGCTGAAGGTCGACACCGGCGCGTATCACCCAATCCCCTATAGTTGGTGCGTCAGCAACGGCTGCATCGCAGGCGACGTGGCGAATTCCAAACTGGTCAAGGAGATGGAATCAGGAAAGACACTGACGCTGGAAGTCGTCGATTCCAATCTGCTGTCGCTGACGACGTCCCTGCCACTCGCTCAGTTCAGCACCGCTCACGATGGACCACCGGCGCAGACGCTTGAGCAAGACATAGAGGAATGACGAGCCGCGCCCATCTCAGGCATCGTATTCGGCAAGCCCCTTGCGGTCCAGCAGCACGATCTGCCGCTGTGTTGCCCCTTCGAACTTCAGCATCTTCTGGTCACGCAGCGTGGAGCACGCGCGCGACACCGTTTCGAGCGTCAATCCGAGATAGTCGGCGATGTCGCGCCGGCTCATGGGCAGCACAATGGTCCTCGGATGGCCGATCCGCTCGTCGATTTCAAGCAGAAACGCGGCTACGCGCTCCAATGCCGTCTTCCGACCGAGCAGAAGCATGTGGTTCTCCGCGTGCTGGAGATTTCGCGTCACCAGGCCGAGAAGGCTCGAAGCGCCCGATTCCCGACTTTGCATCGCATCGAGGAGGCTCCGCCGTTTGGTGATGCGAACACTGGTCTCAACAACCGCTTCCGCAGTGAAACGGTGCGTTGCGCCATTCTCCAAGCCAAACATATCGCCCGGTAGGTGAAACGAATTGATCTGGCGACGGCCATCAGAGATCAGCTTGTAGGTCCGCACGGCCCCTGAGATGATCTGGTAGACGTACTCCGTCTCCTCGCCTTCGCCGAAGATCTCCGTTCCTCTACGATATTTGAATTCACTGCAGAACACGCGCTCGCCGGCGAGTGCTGCGAGATGCCCGTCCACCGGACGGCTGCTGGAGACATTGGTCCTGACCAGCATCGTAGGACACTCCGACCGAATTAACGATGCATGAATGCTAGGCAGGCTGCGTCAGAGCGAATTTGATCTGCAGCAACTTAAGTCCCGCCTACGTATTTGACCGGAAGCGGCCCGGCCGCATGCGCTTGCGAAGCCGGCATTCAAAGCACCGCAGAAGCGTCTGATTGCCGAAAACCGACAGGAACTACAAAGGCGTGGACTTGCGTCGGATCAACGATGCACGTCGAAACTCACCTAACTTGCAGCAACTTTGGGAATGCTCCCTGCCATCATGTGCTGGACGCTGGAAGGCGGCCAGCCTGATCTCATCGGGCCAAGCTTCTCTGTTGAAGCAGCACTTGGAAGAAACGAAATGCCTGCACGACTGCCTTCGACCCTGATCTTGGCCGTATTGCTGCTCCTCGGCCTCGGCGGTCAAAATGCGCACGCATCAATCACGATCCGGGTGCAGCTTTCCACCCAGACGATGCTCGTCGCCGTCGATGGAGCGGATTTTGCGGCCTGGCCAGTCTCGACGGCGCGGCGTGGATACCGTACTCCGACCGGTACCTACCGGCCTTATTCTCTCCAGCGCATGCATTACTCGAAGCTCTACGACTTCACACCGATGCCCTATTCGATCTTCTTCCTGGGCGGATACGCAATTCATGGGACGTTTGAGGTCCGCAATCTTGGGCGTGCCGTGTCCCACGGCTGCATCCGGTTGGCGCCGGAACAGGCGCGATCGCTATTCGAATTGATCCAGGCTCAGGGATCTCAGGATACAACGATTGAAATCTCACCCTGAGCGCGCCATCTCGGCGGCCGCTAACGATCCTAACCGAGCCTCTGGACCGACGTGGCCTCCGCAAAGCACCGGCCCGGCACGTCGATGGGAGGCTTGCAGACCGCTTTGCCCGATTTGAGCAGGTCTCGCGGTTGCAGACGCAGCGGCAATTTGTCCAGTGCTCTCCGCTTCAATTGCACCGTTGGCAGCCTGTCGCCTTTCCGCGAGCGATTTGCGGCTTGTTCGAGCGAGGACTGAGGTCCCGCAGAAAGGGCAGGCAGTGGAATGGCTTGGTAAACGGCCATCGCCGTGGTCATGCCCGCGATGTAGATGAGTGAATGCAACGTGAGTGTCTTGAAAAGCATGATGCTGCTCATTCCACCTGAGCCCGTACCCGGGCATCGCCGCAAGAATTGATCGACGCTAGATCGAGGCCCAAACGCCGGCTTGATCTGGCGCAAACTCGGCGCAGCCTAAGTAAGCATCCGTAGCCACCGCGTCCCTAGCCGGGCTTGAAACTGGCGCTCTCGACGGGCTTTCAAATAGGCAAAGCCCCGGCGTGAGACCGGGGCTTCGTAGTGAAGAAGGCTTCGAACGCTGTCATTCAGCGACGCCCGACGCGATTGACAGGACCGCCGCGATTCATCGGCGTTCCCGGCCGCACCGCCTCGCGAGCGGCAGCGCGGGCGACGGGCCGCGGTCTCAGCATGACGCCGGCTCTGGCGATGCAGCTCGGCGGATAGTCAATGTATTGGCAATACACGGCCGCGGCTGCCGGGCCGCCACTCACGGTCGTGCCCACGACAGCCAATGACGCACTCATGACCAACCCGCCAAGGGTCATCGATGTGATTGAGCGGAGCAATTGCACGAGAACCTTCCGATGGCTTCGTTATCAAGAGAGGTTCAATAGCAAGGCGGATATGGAGCGTACCCGCATGCCCGCGGATAGGCGTAGCGGTACCCACCGTAAGCCGCCGCTCCCGCTGCTGCGGCACCATAGTACGCGCGGCGATGCACGCGGCGATTGACGCCCGCGACACTCATCGGTGTAAGCGGCCGCCCAACTCTCGCCTGGGCACGATCCAGCGACACGGATAGCAAGCTCGCGGGTGAATAGTGGGGCGATAGCGGAGCCGCGGTCGCGAGCGCAACAATCACCGCCATTCCAAAGAACTTGGCATTTCTCGTCATGTCCGTCTCTCCCTCAAGGGTGGAAATCAGACAGAACGTGACTCCCGGCCCGGGCTGACCGTTGATCGAAATCAATAAAATGAGCTGAGTTGCGCATCGAACCGGCAGGTATGTTTCGTCGGCAGCTCGGCCCAGCTAAGCGGTCGGTCCGCGCGCCCTTGCCATGGACGCGATCAGCGACTTTGCCGAGAACGGCTTCGTCAAGTAAGCGGCGCATCCCACCTTCGTCGCCTCAGCGCGGTGGGCCTCGCTGTCATTACCTGTGATGAAGACGATCGGCGCGGTGATGCCCTGCCTCAGGAGCTGTTGCCGAAGGTCGATCCCGGATCCATTCTCGAGGTTGATATCGATGATCATGCAAATGGCTTGGTCGAATCTTCCGTGGCTGAGTAGCGCCCGCGCAGAGTCGAACAATTTTGCTGCGTAGCCGTACTCACGGAGTAGCCGCCCGATGCTCGTGCGCATCGACTGATCATCGTCAACGACGTAGATGGACTTCGCTTCGGGCATGATCGGCCTTCTGGGCTTGAGAGCTCCAAACTGGCTGTGTCCCGGCATGCCGGCGCAGTATCGGAGTTGCCTTGATTATGCATTGCGCGCGCTGAGGCCCGTGCCGTCAATAACATGTGATATTGCCCCTTGGTACAGGTCGGCGCGTCGAAGCGGCGAGTGGACGCGAAACCCGTCTAGCGCTGTGATCCGTCATCCGGACCAAGCAGGCCGAGCCGTTCCGCGATCGAAACCAGTTCTGCGAACGAGCTCACCCGCATCTTCTCCATGACCTGGTGACGATGCGCCTTGATCGTCCGCTCCGTCGTTCCGAGCTCGTAAGCGATCTGCTTGTTGATCTTGCCACGTACGATGAGGTCCAAGACTTGCCGCTCGCGCGGCGTCAGCGACGACAGCAGGGCGCGAAACGTACCGAGCTTGCTTCGCTGGCCTTGTGCGGCATTGTGACGCGCCAAGGCGCGCTCTATGGCGTCGATCAACTGTTCTGACGACACCGGCTTCGTCAGGAAATCCTCTGCACCGGCCTTGATCGTGCGCACGGTCGTTGCCGTGTCAGCGTACCCGGTGACAAAGATGATCGGCAATGTCGAGCCAAGTTCGTTCAGCCGGCTTTGCAGATCAGGACCGCTGAGGCCTGGTATCTTCACGTCGAGCAGCACGCACGCAGGTCTTTCACCGCCTGGAAGGTGATCGAGCAGCTCCTCCGCCGAGGAATGTACGACGACGTCGTAACCTGCCAGTCGCAGCCGCCGCTCTATCGCGGTGCGAAACGAAGCGTCATCGTCTACCACATGAACCAGGCCGGGCAATTCTACCTCTTAGCCGCTGATGCCTTTGCGGCGCCCCGCTTGAGCGGGACACCAGCCCAAGGCGTTCAGATCTGAAGGCAATTCCATCTATGTGAATGACGTCGTGCTTAGCAAAACCGTTCAATCGAAACATTGCTTCAAATCATGCATGTTGCTCTCGGTCTTCTCATTCCGCGCACGAAGCTTCGCCCCCGTGCGAAGGTACATTGTCCCTAGAGACAATGGACAGGAATATCCTCTTTAGTCGTAAATCAACCTCGGCGGGAGTGGGATAGCGCGGCGCATTTCTCGCGATGGAATTCTGTTTGAACCAATTCAGCGATTCGTTTTGAGGAGTTGGCCCATGTTCGTGCGCACTAGCGACGTGACCTCCCGCTCCAATTCCCTTCGTGACCTCGGAGTGACCAGCGATCTAAACCCCGCGGTCAGCTTGAGCGAATTCAACTACAAGAAGGGAACGGAGATTTACGGAGAGAAGGAGCCGGCCGAGTACGTCTATCAAGTCAAGACGGGGGCGGTACGAAGCTACAAGCTCTTGTCGGACGGACGGCGTCAAATCGGCGCGTTTCACCTTTCCGGCGATATCTTCGGGCTCGAAAACGGCAGTTCGCACCGCTTCACGGCGGAAGCGATCGTTGATACCACCGTCCGATTGATTCGCAGGCAGACTCTTGAACTGGTGGCCGACAGTGATCCAGTCGTTGCCAACAACCTGCTCAGCATGACGACGAACAACCTTCAGCACGCCGAGGATCATATGCTGCTGCTGGGACGCAAGACATCGCTGGAGCGCGTTGCCGCCTTCGTGCTCGAGATGGACCAGCGACTGACCGGAGCCGGCGTGATTGCGCTGCCGATGTCGCGTCGCGATATCGCCGACTATCTCGGCCTGACGCTCGAAACCGTGTCGCGCGCATTGTCACGGCTGCACGAGCTTGGCATCATTGCCTTTCTCGGCAATACGCAACGCCAGATCGTTTTGTCGGACCGCCAGAAGCTCGCCACTATCGATCTACAGGGCTGAATCCGGCAGCCCCGATCGCGGCGAGGTGATCCAGCGTCTTGCGCAGGACTTCGAACAGAACTGCGGTCGACCAGCCGAACAGAAGGATGCCGTTCATGGCGGTCATCGGCCCGATCAAACGCCAAGACGCAAGAGGCGTGATATCGCCGTAGCCCAGCGTGGTGTAATTGACAAAGGTAAAATAGAGCAGATCAGATCCGGCCGGTGCCGCACCGACGATCAGGTAGGCCGCGGTCCACACGAGAATCTCAAGCGTGTGTGCAAGCATCAACGTCGCTGCCGTTGCAACCATGACGGCCATCAAATGCAGTCTCGGCCGCGTGGTGTGCCTCAAGCCAGCGGCCCGGGCGATGCCGATAGCGCCCACCGTCACGATCGCGTGGACCATGATGTTAATCGCGCTGACGAGAGCGCCAGTCAGGAATTGAAGGGCCATCGCAACAAATCGGAGTTCAACCGCGCTCGCGTGAGGCCGGGTCGAGACGCAGCCTCTGTCCTCTCAAGCGCTTTATCTCTTTTTTGAGTGCTTCGGTCTTCTCGTCCTGCTGTTCTGTCCTGGATTTCGGCAGCTCGTCCTTGCGCAACTTTTCGAGCGCCTTCTCAACCGAGAGCTTGTCAGTGCCGGCCATGATACCGTCCTCACACAGTTTCTGCGGATAGCGATCGACTATCTCGCCAGTCCTCCGAACCAGGCCCCGAAATAGCCGGCATAGAGCGCCGGGTTTTCCAGATTCATCGAATGGCCAACTCCCGGCACGATGACCAGCCGGCAGTCCGGCATCGCCGCCACCATCGTCCTCAGATCCGCCGGTGGGATCCAGCCGTCCCGCTCGCCCCACAGCACGAGATGCGGGTGTCTGATCTCCGCCATCCGGCGTTGCAGCTCCTTGCTCTCCCACTCGCGGTTGAGATTGACCGGCGTCCCGATCCAGATTCCTTCGGAGACGCTGAAGGTTTGCTCGAGAATGCGCTCGAACAAGCGCTGGATATCTCCAAGCCCCTCTCTGAACCGCGGCACCGTGTTTGGCGCAAAACTGTCAGGAACGAACAATGAGGATGCCGCCGTCGCCATCACTGCGCGTGTCACCTCCCTGCTTGCCATCATCGCGCGGAACACGTCGATCTGGTCGGCATTGAAGGCCATGCCGAGCGGAGTGACCGGATCGAGCGCGAACACCCGTCCGAAACGCTCCGGCTGCATCAGGAGCATCCGTGCCGCAATGATGCCGCCGGTGGAATGGGTAGCGAGGTGGCAATATCCGACGCCGAGCGCGTCGAGCGCAGCCAGCATGTCGCCCGCATGCTGCTGCATGTTGTAGTTGGAATAGTCTGTGGCTGGCTGCGGTCGATCGCTGTCACCGCAGCCCCGCCAATCGAGCCCGATGACCCGCAGGCCCGACGGAAACAGCGGCGCGGCGAGCTCGATCCAGTCCTTGCTGGCGAGATTGCCGTGGATGAAGACGACGGTGACGTCGCCCTTCCCCCACTCGCGCCAGCCAAGCCGGATTTCGCCCGCCTGCACCCTTTGCATGAGCCCGCCTATTTGTTGAGGCCGGCCGTGGGCGCTGCGCCGGGCGGCGTCGGCGCCACCGGCAAGGCGGAGACCACCGCACCCTTGATCATGCGATCGATGCCCAGGGGCGACGAGGTATCGACGCTTCCCTTGGTCACAAAGTCCACCACGTCAACCGGGAACTCGACCGGATTGTCGGTGTGGATGAAGTGACCAGTCTCCGGATAGATCTTCAGGATCGGCCGATTGCCCGCATTGGTCATCCGCGTCATGAAGGGCGAGATGACGTCGCGCCCGAGGTCGGTGAGGCCATTGAAGGCCGGCGTCGGGATGAACGGCTCCTTGTCGCCGAACGACAGGAAGATCGGCTGCTTGATCTGGGTGAGGCGCTCGTAGAGATTCTTCGGATCGTCCTGCTGCAGCTCCGCACCGATCGTATAGATGTCGTAGATGAAGACGTTGCACCACTGTTCGAGCTCCTTGGGGTTGCCCTTGGTCAGCCCGACACGCTGCTCCGTATGCAAGCGGGCATACTCGCTGTCGTTAAAGAAGTAACCCGCCTTGGCCGCCGACACCACGTTGGACTCCGGATCGCGCTTCTTGAAGTAGAAGAAGTCGCGGATGTTCTGCTCCGAACGTTTGATTTCGGAATCGAGAACGCCGGTCGGGCCCCAGGTCGCCTTCCACTTGTCGAAATCGTGGTCGAAGGCCTGGTCGAACAGCCTCGCCTTCTTGTCCTTGGCGATCGTGATGTCGCGCGGGTATTCCTCGAGCCCCGAGGGCGCTTCGAGCGCGAGGCCCTGCACCGCGTCCGGCCAGGTCAGGGCATAGCCCATCACGAACTGACCACCGAGCGAGTGACCGAGATAATAGGCTTTCTTGACGCCGAGCTGCCTGACAACGAGGTCATAGATGACCTCGCGCATGTCCTGCATCGTGCGTGCCGGGCTCTTGTCGAGATTGCCGGGCCCGGACATGCCGTAATGCGGCAGATCGGGCGCGATCACGCGCAGTCCGCTGCGCAACGCGTACTGCATGACGTTGCCGTAGTGACCGGCGAAGGCGCCTTTGCCGTGGATGATGACCAGCACCTTCGGATCCCTGTCGGTGCCAGCATATTCGTCCATGTAGCCGATCTGCCAAGAGTTGCCGCTCCTGTCCTTCGCGTTGGCGTATTTGACCGGATAGGGATAGGTCACGTAGTCCTTCCAGAACGACTTCGCGGGATCGATGTTTTCCGCAACCCCCGGCACGCGATAGTTCTTGTCCACGAACTTCTGCGCGCGATCGAGGCTCGCGACATCATCCATGAAAGCGACGAACTTCGGATCGTTCTTCCGGTGGTTGACGATCGAGAACACGCCGTAGTGGGCGACGGGGCTCTCCTCGGCGATCAAGTCCGCGCCAGGGATGCGGTCGACAGCCCGTTCGGCCAGCTTGTAATTCAGCCACTGGTCGTTGGTGATATGCATCACCATCGTGCGGGCCTGGATGCGGCCGAGATACGGGTTGACGTTGTGGTTCTCGCCGACTCGGTTGCGCCAGACGAGATCGACGGCGTCATACAGCTTGGCGCGATTGGTCACGCTGCTGCCGGCTTTCTCATTCGGCGGATCCCAGTAAAAGACCTCCGGCTGGACCGCAGCGAAACTCTGGCTGGTGCGGAACGCGAAATCATAACCGGTCAGGCCGAGCACGGACCATCCAAAGGCCACGCCGGGCATCGGATGCTTCTCCTTGGGCAGCTTGTAGTAGTCGCCCTTCGTGGACTGCCACACCGGATCGGACTCGATCGCCGCTGTCATCAGCTGAAAGGTCCAGTTGCCGACCGGGTCCTCGGCATCGGACTGCGTGGTGCCGCCGATCGGCATCAGCGCGCTGACAAACTCCGGATGCATGACGCCCCAGACATATGTCTGGGTGCCGCCCATGGAGACACCGGTCACTAGCGCCGCGTGGGCGATATTCAGGCCGTCGTGCAGCATGCGATAATTCACCTGCACCATGTCATAGTAGCTGTATTGCGGGAATTTGATTCCGAGGCCGTCGGATGGCTTGCTTGCACCCCAGGTGCCAAGCGGATCGACCATAACGACATAATAGCGATCGGTATCAATCGGCCGGCCCGGACCGATGATCGGCACGCCTCCGGAGAGGGCAGCCCCCTTGACCCACTGCTCATACATGTCAGTGGAGTCGCCCGAATAGTAGGAATTGATGATCACAGCGTTCGTAATCTCGCCCGCTGCGTTACGCCGCGGCGTGCCGACGGCGATATAGGCACTGCGCAGCTTGCCGGCGCCGAGCGATTCCAGCGTGACACCGCCCTCGCCGCCGTTCTCCCATTTCGAAGGATCATTGAGATCGTACTTGCCGCCGAGACGGAAATTCTCGATCTCATACGTCTTCTTCAACTCGTCGTGCTGCATCTGCGACGAGCGACGCGTAAATGGTTGCGCGATCGCGAGCGAAGTACCGATCAATAACAGTAAAAAGCTGAGGACATAACGGCGCACGATGTGCCTCCCGATCATGGCGAATTCCTCCAGCGATTGTTCTGATCGGACGCTAGGTGCGGAGAGGACGCATCCTTTGATTTAACTCAATGGAAGGGCGACGTTTTCATCGAGGATATTGCTACACCAAATTACCTGCGGGATCGCCGCAATGCCCTTTCTTGCCCACGGTTCGTACCGGATCCGGTACGAGCTTGACGGTCCCGCTGGCGCGCCGGCCTACGTGTTGGTCAACGGCCTCACGCAGTATGCCGAGCTGTGGGCGGCTTATCGCGACGCGCTCGTCGCGCGCCACTTCCGCGTCGCCACGTTCGACCTGCTCGGCCAAGGCGAGTCCGACAAGCCCGCTCTCTTCATCAGCCAGGACGATCAGGTCGCGGCGCTTCGCCTGCTGATCGAGGAGTTGGGCGACGGCCCTGTGTTCCTGAGCGGCATCAGCTTCGGCGGCCTGATCGCGTTGCGCTACGCCATTGCTCATGGCGACCGATTGGCCGGACTGGTACCGATGAGTTGCTTTGCCGAGCTGCCGCCGCAACTATTCCTGCTCGGCAACGCACTGCGCACCGGCCTGATCCTCGGCGGGACCAGCTATCTTCAGGATCTGCTGCTGCCGATGAACGTCTCGGATCAATGGCTCGCGCCTGTCCTGGATAAGCTCGACAGCGTGAAACGGCAGGGTTGGCTGGTGAACGATGTTTACGCGCTGCAGAACCTGATGGAATCCTTCCTCGATTTCGAGCCGCTAACGGCGCAACTGCCGTCGATCGGCATGCCGACGATGATCCTGAACGGCGAGTTCGACTTCCTCACGCCGCGCGCGCTTCACGAAACCCTCCGCGTTCAGATCCCTAACAGCTCACTGGTGATTATTCCACGGGCCTATCACGCCTTTACGCTGGAGAAGCCGGCGTTAACGGCCGACCTGCTCGCGCGTTTCGCGGACGATGTGTTGGCCGGCCACTGGCAGGGCAACCAGGCCGTCTGGATCGCGCCCGACGACGCCGGCGGCGACCTGATCCCGTTTCCTGCCGGATACGATCATTTGCGCGCCATCCCGGTGCAGAGAGTGCGTACATGAGCCAACTTTTTGGCCCCCTGGATTCTGAGGGACGCGTGCCGCCACGGCAGCAGACCCGCGTTGCGGCGTTCATCGTCTCCGGCCACGGTGCCCTCGCGCGTCGATTGGCGTTTGCCTTGCCGCTCAGGATGGAGTCCGCCTGGCAGACCGAACTGAACGCGCAATTCTACAATGAGTCCGAGATCGTCTCTTTGCTGGTGCGCGCGACCAGTTGGACGCCGGACCCCGCACTCGCCTATCTCGCTGTCGCCTGGGAGACGGCATGGTTTCCGGCGCCGTCGCAAGGGATTCCCGATCACTCACTTGCGCTCGCCGTCGATTTTGCGGCGCTGGCGCACGCCATTCATGCCGGCATCCGGCCAGCGGCGCTGCTCCCCCTGGAAGCCAATGCCAGCGATCCCTTCGTCATGGCGCTGCGGCGCGTCGAGTTCGAGAGCGGCCGGCTGCTACAGGCCCAGATCCTGTTCCTGAAGGGCGAGAGTCTATTGCCCCTTCGTGAAGCGGTGAGCGCCGCGCTCGAGCGGCGCCATGCCGAAGTGCGCAAGTTATGGCACGAGATGCTGCAGAGCATCGGCATTTCGCCCGACGACGAGAATGACAGGAAGCGTTGACGCAGATCAAAGGCCCGCACCGCACGCGCGCGAACATCCCACCGACGAATTGACTGGAGCTCCGACCATGAGGGCCGTTTCCGTCGAAGAAGCCGTTGCGATGATCCCCGCCGGCGCCAGCATCATGATCGGCGGCTTTATGGGAGTCGGGACCCCGGAGCGCCTGCTCGACGAACTGGTCCGACAGAAGAAGAGCAACCTGAGCGTCATCAGCAACGACGCGGCAACGCCAGGCAAGGGAGTCGGCAAACTATTCGATGCGATGCTCGTCTCCCGGCTGACGGCAACCCATATCGGCCTCAATCCGAAGGCGCAGCAGCAGATGCTGGCCAATCAGGTTGCCGTCGATCTGATCCCGCAGGGCACCTTTGCCGAGCGCATTCGTGCGGGCGGGTGCGGGCTGGGAGGCGTGCTCACGCCGACCGGCGTCGGCACTCTCGTCGCCGAAGGCAAGCGCCAGATCGAGGTCGACGGCCGGCCGTATCTGCTCGAAACGGCGCTGCGGGCGCAGTTCGCGCTGGTTCATACCTTTCTTGCCGACTACCTCGGCAACCTCGCCTATGCGCTCACCTCCCGCAATTTCAATCCGGTCATGGCGATGGCCGCCGACACCGTGATCGTGACCGCGGAGCACATCGTGCCGGTCGGCGTCATCGCACCCGATCACGTCATGACGCCGGCCCCGCTTGTCGACTACCTCATCACCAACGCAAACGGGTGAACTCATGGACGCACAGGAGATCATCGCCCGGCGCGTCGCGAAAGAGCTCAAGCCGGGCAACCTCGTCAATCTCGGCATCGGCATCCCGACCCTGGTGGCCAATTACGTCTCACCCGAGTTGAAAGTGTTCTTCCAGTCGGAAAACGGGCTGATCGGCACCGGACCAATCCCCGAGCAAGGGATGGAGCATCCGCTACTCACTGACGCAGGCGGGCGGCCCATCAGCGCGCTGCCAGGCGCAAGCACGTTTGACAGCGCAATGTCCTTCGGTCTGATCCGCGGCGGCCATGTCGACGTGACTGTGCTTGGCGGCCTGCAGGTCGACGCGCACGGCCACCTCGCCAACTGGATGATCCCCGGCAAGATGGTGCCGGGCATGGGCGGAGCCATGGATCTGGTCAGCGGCGCCAAACGGGTCATCGTGGCCATGCAGCATGCGGCGAAGGGCAAATCGAAGATCGTCAAGCAGTGTAACCTGCCGCTGACATCGGATCGGCCGGTGAGCCTCGTGGTCACCGACCTCGCGGTGATCGGATTTCCAGGCGGCAAGGCCACCCTGCTCGAGACTGCGCCCGGCGTCAGCGTCGGCGAGGTCATGGCGGTCACGGAAGCCGAACTCGCCATTGGCGACACCGTTCCGGAAATGAAGATTTGAGCGGGCGAACCGATATGCGGATATTCAGCGATTTCAATGAGATCAAAGCGGCCGTCGGCACCGAGATCGGGGTGAGCGATTGGGTCGAGATCACGCAGGAACGCATCAACCAGTTCGCGGAAGCGACCTGCGACGAACAATGGATTCACGTCGATCAGGAGCGCGCCAAGACGGAAATGCCCGGCGGCAAGACCATCGCCCACGGGCTGCTGTCGCTGGCTCTCGCGCCGCTGTTCATTCGATCCGTGATCGGCCTGAAAGGTCTGCGCAATACCCTGAACTACGGCGCCGACCGGATTCGCTACCTGGCGCCCGTGCCGGCGGGATCCAGGCTACGGGGACGGGTCACCATTGCGGAAGCGGAGGATGTACCTCCCGACGGCCTGCGTGTGAACTATCATCTCGTGATCGAGATCGAAGGCGGTACGAAGCCCGCCTGTGTCGCCGAGCTGATCGCGCTGCATTATCGCTGAGACGACGTGGGCGTCAGAGCCTGCGCCACAGGCCAGTCAGTAATGGCGTCTGTTGCCGTCATTGCTGCCGAAGGGACGCCTTTGCGCCGGGGTGAAGTACGGGTTTACCTCACACATGGCCGGACGGCCGGATGCTGACGCGCGACATTCCGGCATCGATGTGTAGCTGCAATCAATCCACTCCCCGCCATCCAGAGACCCCTCGTATAGTTTCATGCAGACTGGATACCGAGGGTCATAGGTCTGAGCGTGCCCTGACAAAGAGCCGATGACCAGCAACACCAAGCTCAGTAGGGCGATGCGCATCCTATCTCCAGTTCCTATCTCCGGCACTCTGCCGAGCCCGCACTCAATCGATGATGTGATAGCCGCCGTCGATGTAGAGCACCCCGCCAGTCATGAGCTTGGCGCCATCGAGCGCCAGGAATGCAGTGGCATTGCCGACATCGTCGATGCTCACCAGGCTCCGCGCCGGCGCCTTCGATTGTGCCTTGTCCATCAATTCGTCGAATTCCGGGATGCCCGAGGCCGCGCGAGTGGCGAGCGGGCCAGGCGAGATCGCATGCACCCGGATGCCTTTTGGGCCCAGTTCGGCCGCGGCATAGCGAACCGCCGATTCCAGCGCGGCTTTCGCCACACCCATGATGTTGTAGTTCTCGACCACCATCTGACTGCCGTAATAGGTCATCGTAAACATCGTGCCGCCGTTCTTCATGAGCGGCTCAGCCAGATGAGCCATCCGCAGGAACGACCAGCACGAGACCTCCATGGTCTTGAGGAAGCCCTCGCGGCCGACATCCACGACCCGGCCGTGCAAGGCTTCCTTGGGCGAAAAGGCAATCGAGTGCAGCAGGAAATCGAGCTGCCCCCACTCCTTCGCGATGTGCTCGAAAACCTGCTCGGTCTGGCCTTCGGCCATCACGTCGAGCGGCATGAAGATCGGCGCCTCCAGCGCCTGGGCGAGCGGCTCGACGTGCTTCTTTGCACGGTCGTTCAGGTAGGTGACCGCAAGCTCGGCACCGAGCGCACGGAACGCCCTTGCGCAACCCCATGCGATGGATTGATCGTTGGCGATGCCGACGACCACTCCCTTCTTGCCCTTCAGCGCAACCTTGGTCTCAGGATACACGGGAATCATGACACCCTCTCTTGTCTGGGGTTGCTCGATGGTGTGTTCATCAGCAGCGACAGCGTATGCTGTGCGATCATCAACTCTTCATCGGTCGGCACTACGTAAACAGGGATGAGACTTCCGGAGCGCGAGATCAGCTGGGCATGGCGCGAATTTTCGAGTGGGTCGAGCGCGACCCCGAGCCAACCCAGCTGCTCCGCCACGCGGGCACGAATAGTTGCGGAATTCTCACCAATGCCGGCCGTGAAGACAAAGGCGTCCAAACCTTGCAAGGCTGCTGCCAACATGCCGGCATTAAGGCCGATCCGATAAGCGAAATAGTCGATCGCAAGCTTTGCCTTGGCATCGGCACTCTTCTCGAGCTCACGCATATCGTTGCTGACACCGGAAAGGCCCTTCAGACCGCATTCGCGGTAAAGAAAGTCCTGCACGCTCGCAGCCGACATGCCCTTCTCGGTAATCAGGTAGAGCACAACGCCCGGATCGAGCTGGCCCGGCCGCGTTCCCATGGGCAGACCGTCCAGCGCGGTGAAACCCATCGTGCTCTCGACGCTTCGGCCATCCTTGATCGCGCACATGGAGGCGCCGCTGCCGAGGTGAGCGACGATCACCCGACGCTTTGCGATTTCGGGGGCGACGCTCGGCAGAGTCCTGGCGATGTACTCGTAGGACAGGCCGTGAAAGCCATAGCGTCGCACGCCCTCGGCATGAAGCCGATGCGGAATCGCGTAGTAGTCCGCCAGCGCACCATGCGTGCGGTGAAATGCGGTGTCGAAGCACGCGACCTGCGGCAGCGTCGGGAAGTTCGTCAGGATCGAACGGATCGGCGACAGGTTATGGGGTTGGTGGAGCGGCGCGAGATTGATGAGGCGCTCCAGCCGGCCCACCACGCCATGGTCGATCAGAACAGGCTTGTCGTAGTCCGGGCCGCCATGCACTACCCGATGCCCGATCGCGATCGGGTGAATGCGAAGCTCCTCGCGTAGCCACTCACCCGCCACACCCATTGCAGTTGAAACGTCCGGCACCGCCTCGATCGGGTAGGCCCGATCGGCCAGGGAATCGCCCCCCGCGCCGCTCGCCTTCAGCCGCGGACGAGCGCCAATGCCGTCCATCTGCCCCTTGATCTGCCGCCGGAGCCGCCCATCGCCCTCAACCGAGAAGATCTGGAACTTGACGCTGGAGGAACCGGCGTTGACGACGAGGATCGTATCCATGGCAATCACGCAGCTACTGTGGGGGCGTGCTGGCGACGTGCGTTGGCATAGAGCGAGGCCACCGCGCAGGACGCCATCCGCGCACGCGGCGTATCCGCCCGCGAGGTCAACACGACCGGCACGCGCGCGCCCAGCACGATGCCGGCCCCGTCGGCCTTGGCAAAGTACGCGAGATTCTTTGCCAGCATGTTCCCCGCCTCAAGATCGGGAACGACAAGAATTTGCGCCCGGCCGGCGACCTCGGACTTGATGCCCTTGATGCGCGCCGCCTCAAGGTCGATCGCATTGTCGAATGCTAGCGGCCCGTCGAGCACGCCGCCCGTAATCTGGCCGCGATCCGCCATCTTGCAGAGTGCGGCCGCCTCAATCGTCGAGGGAATTTTGGAGGTGACGGTTTCGACCGCCGACAGGATGGCAACGCGCGGCGCCTTGCCGAAGCCGGCCTGCGTGTAGAGATCGATCGCGTTCTGTATGATATCGCGCTTGGCGTCCAGGTCGGGGAAGATGTTGATGGCTGCGTCCGTCACGAACAGGGTCTCGGCATAGGCCGGCACATCCATGACGAACACATGGCTGATCCGGCGATCGGTGCGCAGGCCTCCCGCCTTGGCCGTGACGGCCCGCATCAGCTCATCGGTGTGCAGGCTGCCCTTCATCAGCATCTCGCCCTTGGCAGCATGGATCAGCTCGACTCCTTTGGTGGCAGCGTCCTCGCTATGCGCGGCGTCGACGACCTCGAAGCCCGAAATGTCGAGACCAAACTTTCTGGCGGTGTCCCTGACCTTGGCTTCGGGGCCCACCAGGATCGGCCGGATGATGCCCGCTTGTGCGCTATCGAATGCTCCGCGCAGCGACGTCTCGTCGCAGGGATGCACGACGACGGTCGGGAGCGGAGAAACGGCCTTGGCGGCCGCGATCAGCCGATCATATTTGCTGGAAGACTGCGCTTGCACGGTATCGGCTGACATGATGTTGCTCCCCATCCGCTTGACGGCCGCTACGATGCCTTCGCCTGGTCGAAAGGGGCCACGTTGGTCGCACTCCCCTCTTCCGCATCGACTCCGAGAAGTGCGGCAATCCGCTGCAGGCGGCTTGCGCTCTCTCCGGCGATCTTGCCACTGGCGGACAGCACCTCGCGCATCGACGCAATCAACGCCCGCCGCTGATTGATGTCGTCGGGCAACAGCTTCGGAATGGCAGCGAGGGCACCCTCCCGATCCAGCAGCAGCATGAAGAACTGCTCTCGAACCAGGCTCTTGAACTCGGAGAGCGACAGACGAACTCCACCATAGTCCCGCCGCACGCGGCGCAGCGCCTCGATGCTGCGCTCGTCGACCATTCCGCGCGCCGAGCCGATATAGAGCAGGCTACGAATGGCCGCCTCACGGGGCCCTCCCTCGCCGATCTTTGATTTCAGTTGAGCAATCCGCTCTTCGAGCATCGCCTGGTGCTCCGCGGACATTTCCCGACGACGCGACGGCTCCGATTTTGGATCGATCCCCAGCGCAGCCTGCAGGGCCGGCGATCCGTACAGGTTCAGGAAGACCGTTTCGCTCAGCGCCTCGGTTGCGTCGCGCCAGCTATCGAGCGCGTGGACGATCTGCTTGGACATCTGCTCCTGAAATGCCAGGAAGGGATTGTCTTTCGAAACCGGCTTGCGATTGTCCTCGATCTGGTCCGCCGCCGACTGAATCGTCGCCATCAACGGGTTACGGCTGCTGAATGCCTCGTACTGCAGTCGCAGCGGATGCAAATTGCGCATCGCCTCCGCCAATTGCGGATTCGCGACCTTCTTGATCCAGGGCTGAACAAACTTCCGGTAGGCAGCCAGGTTGATTTCCGAGACGCGCTTGGCGGCGGCGAAACGTCGCTCGTCCTCCGGCGAATTTCCGCCCATGGCCCTGATGTCATCGAGCGTCCGCGCCTCGCAGCGCATCACCCATTTTCCGACGACGAGGTCCGAACTCGTCGTCTCCTCGTCTTTGGCTTCGAACGTTGCCTCGTAGAGCCCGGGCGGCAGCACGTCGATCAAATCGATGTTCTCGGAGAATTCCGCATGCTCCTTCTTGGCGACGCCGCCGGAGACGAAAATGCCGAGATGGCCGATGCTCTTGTGAACCGTGTAGACGATGGTCTGCCCATAGGCTCTGATCTCATCGACGTCCGCGTAGCAATCGAGGATCCAGTCGAGCGCCTGCTGGGGCGGCGTCACGTTGTCGCCCTCGGAACAGAACACCAATATGGGCGATCGGATGTTGCGGAGATCGACCTTCTGGCCATCCGACATCTCGATCCTGCCGGCAGCGAGATTGTTGCCGATGAAGAGCTCATCGACGATGAACTGAATCTCCTCGGCGTTCAGATTGACGTGCCCGCCCCACCAGCGTTCGAATTCGAGATAGCGGTCCGCCTCGGTGTCGACCTTGGAATAGACGTTGTACTGCTTGGTCCAGAGCGTGTTGGACGGATTCTGGTTCTCGAAGTTCTGCACGAGCCACGCGCCGTCGAACTTGCCGGCGCCGAGATCGCTGGCGAGCGCCGTCAGCCAGCTTCCGCCCAGCAATCCGCCCGAGTAGCGCATCGGATATTTGCCGTGCACGCCCGCCCAATAGGCCAGCGGCGCGCCCGCGATGATCAACGGTCCGAACAGTTCCGGCCGCAACGAGGCCAGGATCATCACAGCCCAGCCGGCCTGGCAGTTGCCGATCACACAGGGTTTACCGTCGGCTTTCGGATGCAGGCTGATGACTTTCTCGATGAACAGCGCCTCGGCGCGGGCAATGCGCTCGATGGTCTGTCCCGGCATCGGCTCCGGCAGGAAGCCGACGAAATAGCAGGGATGACCCGCCTTCATCGCGACGCCGATCTCGCTGTCGGCCTTGAAGCCGCCGATGCCGGGGCCGTGTCCCGCGCGTGGATCGACGACGATGAACGGGCGCCGCTCGAGATCGATTTCGACGCCCTCGGGCGGAATGATACGGACCAGCGCATAATTGACCGGCTCGTCGAGCTTGCGGCCGTCGATGATCAGTTCGGCGGCATATTGCAGGACGTGGGGGGCCGTCTGCGCGACGTGCTCGCGATATTGGTCGCCGCGCCGGCGCATGATGTCCAGGAACAACACGCTTCGCTGTCCTGCGTCCACCAGATATTCCACTGCCGAGGCAACGAGCCCGGACATGGGACCATCAGGGAGATTTGGAGTTTCCATCGACATGTTCCGACCTCTCTTGTCCGCCGCTTCATAGAGAGCCCGCGCGCGAGGAGATACGTTGACCTAGGTCAACGGTCGACCGAACTGCGAGCCGCTGCAGAACGGTCGATGGCGATCCACGCTACCGATAATTCCCAGACGAGCGACAAAACGATGGGTCCGATAAAGAGACCGACAATGCCATGCGCGAGGGTCCCACCGATCACCCCAAGCAGGATCAGCAGGGTCGGCGTGGTGAGGCCACGGCCCATCAACAAAGGCTTCAAGATGTTGTCGAGGAGACCGACGATCACCAGAAACAGCGTCAGCAGAACTGCCGTGGTGACGTCTTTGCAGGTCCAGATCCAGATGATCACGGGCAGCATGACGACCACCGCTCCGATCTGCACGATTGAAAGCAGCAGCACCATGAATGCGAGCAGGCCGGCGATCGGAATGCCTGCCAGGTTGAAACCAATCCCCGCAAGCAAGGCCTGGACGACCGCAATACCGATCACACCTTGGGATACCGCGCGGATCGTCGCACCCGCCAAGTCCAGGAAGTGCTCGCTCTGTTCGGGGACGATCCGCGACAGAAATCCCCTTCCCGCCGCCACGAACAGCTGGCCATACGGCAGGATGAATCCAGCCACTGCCACCGACAGCAGAAACTTGACCGCGCCAACGCCGGCATCGCCGACAAGCCCGAGAAGCGTTCCGGCGAACGGCTTCAGGTAAGGGGCGACCGTGCGCAGAACCGCGCGAATGTTCGACGATGCCTGGTCCCAGAGCTCATAAAGCTGCGATCCGATGAGCGGCCAGCTCTTGATCGCCTCTGGCGCAGACGGGATCTTGAGCTCGCCAGCCATCAGTTCTCCGGCAAAATCCTTGAGTCCCTCCACCGCGCCGATACCGAGCCACGCCGCCGGTCCGATAAGAATGAGAAGATTGATCACAGTGAGAAGGCCGGCCGCGAGCTTCGGCCGGCCTCCCAGAATCTTTGCCAGCCTGATGAAGACGGGGTTGAACGCGACGGCAAGCACCAACGCCCAGACAAGGATCGTCCCGAACGGACGGATCAGGACAAGCGCCCAGATGATCAATAGACCGAGCAATCCGATGCGGATCACCAGCCGTATCAACTCTTCTCCCGTGAGTATCTGACGGAGCGTCCTCACGAGCGCACCTCGCTCTCGTCCTTCTTGAGCCAGATATTGATGCTCACCAGGAGCACCCAGAAAGGAAAGACGACGAGGCTCCAGTCGATGTAGTAACTTCCGACGAGAAGGATGGCGGCAACTGCATAGCCGCCATAAGCGAGCCAACGCGGCGTGAGCCCCGTATAGAGGGCGATCGTCGAGGTGGTCATCATGAACACGGAAGCGGTCTTGACGAGATAGATGTTGACCATTCCGTAGGCCAGGCCGCGGCCGAAATGAAACGTCGCGGAATTGATCAGCACGTTCGGCGCAGCATGGAAGGCTAGAATAACGGCGCCTATGACGGCGGCGGCGGCAAACAACATTGCGAGCAGCAGCACCGCGCTACCGAAGAAGATCGTCGCAAAAAACTGATCCTCGCGCGAGCCGAGCCGGTCGCGCAGAAAGCCGACGAACCACAGGAATGCAACGCCTGCAAAGGGCACGAGGTTGAGCGCCAAGGCGACGTTTCTGGTTCCGCCGTGAAGCCATGCACCCGGTTCGAGCGGATCGGCCGGTACCGATCGCCGCATCAGCCAGAACACTGCGAGCAGCAGCACCGAAAACAGGATCCCCGCCGCGGCCGCCACGCGCGGGGCTCGCAGTTTTGCCCGCGTCAATCCGGTTGCTTGCGTGATCACGAGACCGCCCGCCCCTTCTCTTCAGAGGCCGCCGGGCTCGCCAATGCGTGATGGTACGACAAGCCGAGACCCTGGCGGTCCTCGATACGGGCGGCATCTCGGTCCTGCGGATCGAAACTCGACCGCTCAATCCCCGAATCGAGATGACCGAGATAGTCGCAGACGAGTTTCGCCCGCTCCCCGTCGACGCACTCGCCCAGTTCAACGAGAGCGGCGCGCAGGCGACGCATCACCTGGATTGATGTCGATCCGAACTGCCGGATTTCGTCGAAGGCAAGCGAGAGGTAATCCTCCCAGCTCGGCATCCGGTAAATCACCCTCAGGATACCGCTATCGTCGAAGGCCCGACAGGCCTCCAGGTCACACTTGGCCAGCCGGCGCAGCAGATCCTCGATCTGGTCGATGGCCTGCACGGCGGTCGTAGGGTCGTTGATGGCGGGAGACAACGCCTTGATCGCGACATCGACGAGTAGCCGCATTGCATATTTCGGATCTTGCTCGAACGTCCGCTGCTCGTCGAGATGAGCGCAGGCGCTCAATTCTTTTTCAGGCGCCAGAGTGCCGGTACCCTGGACGTGCATGATCACACTATCTTCGAGCAGCGTGTCTCCGACGCCACATTCGATCGTGATGAGACCGTCCATTCGGCGGGCATGGCCGACCAGCTTGGCGATATCGATCGATGCCACCGACCGCGGATTTCCGACATGTTTGACGGTAAGCTCCGTCCTATCGCCGCGCTCTTGCGCCCGCGCTGCATTGCCCGACGTCCGCCACGGGTTGGACCGATACGTGTCGACGATGACCTGCCGGCCTATATCGCCCAGCGCCTGCAGCACCCGTATGATCTGCAGATTGTTCAAACGCTGGACCAGTTGCGCGAGCATCAAGACGCTAACGACCAGCATGGCTGCCACGATCGCCGCGGACAGAAACGGGACGCCTTGGACACCCTGGCGGTCGACCCAGGCCAGCGTGGCGAGACTGTACATGAAGGTCGCGACGAACATGCCCAGCGAGTGAAACAACAACCGGTCGCGCGCAAACCAGACAACAAGGCGCGGCGAATAGACCACGGCGTTGAACTGGACGAGCACGAAAGCGATCGAGAACACGATGCCGGTCAGCGCCATCATGCCCGAGGCAACCGCCGACAGATAAGCCTGGGCCGAAGACGTCGAAAGATTGAGGCTGACGGCCAGGAACGTCGATTCCAGGCGCGGCACCAGAAAGCCGGCCGCGACGCTCGCAATCGCATAGAGCGTGGGTATCAGCCAAAGCTGCATGCCGCTTCCTTTCGCAATGCCCGAACTCCCCGGTCTGCTCGGGAAATCACAGCATCCTCGCGCTTGCGAGCGGTTCGTTGATCTTGATCAAGGGTGCGTACCGCGCGCGTAGATCAATGATGGTCTATTGGCCCGGCGCCACGTTCGTCGCGCGGCGCGCCGCGCACAACGAAGGCTCTGAATCATGAATTCCACCGCCGATCACGCGCCTTCGTTCGAGACCGCCACCAGCCAGTGGATTCACCTCGTCGGCATCGGCATCGAGATCTTCGGCGTATTCATCATCGTCGTCGGGATCATCTGGTCGGCCCGCTACATCTTTGGGCGAGACGTCGCGTCCCGCTACGACAGCTACAAGATCAGCATCGGTCGATCGCTGTTGCTCGGCCTCGAGGTGCTGGTGGCGGCAGACATCGTGAAGACGATTGCGATCGAGCTGACCTTCGTGAGCCTTGGCCTGCTGGCCGGACTGGTCGTGGTCCGCACCTTCCTGAGCTGGACACTGACACTGGAGATCGAGGGTCGCTGGCCGTGGCAACAGGATCAAGCCGAGAACACCGGGGCAAATCAGTGAGGTTGCGGCGCTGGGTGCCTCGAAAGGGCTTGGGCGCCGGAATTACAATTGCACAGCATGAGCCCCCCGCAGCGACGGGCAGAAATAGACGGATTATCCCGTTTGCTCGCTCAATTATCCTATTCTGCCCGTCGCCTTGTTGACCCCGGAATAGGCACCGAGGCTGACGACACGATCCCCTTCGACGATGAAATCGGATGAGCCGCTAAGCGAGCCAGCCTTACGCTCTCAAAGATGAATTTCGAAAGGCCAGGAAGATCGGATTGTGCAAAGCGAGTGAGGTCGCATCTTCTCCACTGCTGCGAGACCCGCAGCACCTTCCCGACGATCGGGCAGGAGATTTAAGAGCGCAGTATAGGTAGCGCTCTGTCAGGTGGGGAGTTTGGCCAGGAATGCGAGAATGAGACCGGCGATCTCATCGTTCCTCTCGTCGAGCGCGAAATGGCCGGCATCGAGCAAATGCACTTCAGCGTCCGGTGGATCGCGCCTGAACGCCTCTGCCCGGGAGCGGTGAACGAGGGATCGTTCCGTTCCCAGACCACCAAGGTCGCCGGCTTACGCTCCCGCAACCACGCCTGCCATGCAGGATATGAACAGCGATCCGGCGATGTGACGTCCGACCACAAAAAGCGTCGCATGAGACGCGCTTTGTTCCGCACGCGGAATTTAAAAAGCCCTGCGCTGGCAGGGCCTTGGGATGGTGGGCGCACCAGGGCTCGAACCTGGGACCCGCTGATTAAGAGTCAGCTGCTCTACCAACTGAGCTATGCGCCCGAAAGGCGGTCAATGCCTTGCGAGGCCGGTCGTTTAGCAAAGCGATCCGGGTCTGGCAAGCGATGTGACGCATGTTTTCCAAGGTTCTTCCACAGCCCCGGAAACGCGAAAAGCCGCTGGATTCCAGCGGCTTCTCCAAGGTTAATATCAGGGCAATCCCGGTGGGCTCAAAGATGCCCTTCCCGGTCCGGGCCGCCGTCGCGGTCACCGCCCCGGGAGCGGTCCATGCCATGCTCCATCATGCGGTCCATGCCGCGCTCCATGAAGTGGTGGCGCGGGCCGTCCTCGCCGCCGCCGAACGGGCCGCGGTGGTGGGTCAGCAGGGCAAGGCGCCGTTTCTGGCCGTCATCAAGGGTCTTGTAGAGCGGGTCGGCGGCGTCCGCGATCTTCCTGAGTGCCTCGGAGGTTGCGCCCATGTCGTCGGCGCGCTGGCGCAGACGGGCGACCGGATCCTCCGGATTGTCGGCATCCCTGTTCGAGTCTCCGGGGCCGGCGTTCATCCGCGCATTGGCGCGGTCAATGCGCAGCTTGGCGAAGTCGCGCACGGCGGCCTCGACCGGAGGCCACAGCTTCTCTTGATCGGCGTTGAGCTTCAGCCCGGCATGGACGGCGGCGATCCGCGCGTCGACCATGGCGGCGCGGTCTTCCGGGTTCATGCGCATGTGGCGGAAGTGCTCCATCCACGGGCGATGATATTGGGCATAAACCGCGCCCGAGCCGGCGATGCTGAGCACGGCGATGGCGGCGATGGTGAATTTCCTCATCCGAACCTCCTCTGGAAGGGTGTCCTGAAGATGAGCGTCGCAAGGCCCGTCCGCAACTTACAACTTGGACAGAGAGGGCACTCTTACGAAGATGTAACACCTTGATCTGGATCAAGTCGCTACCTGGAAATCATTTGCAACAAAGGGCTTCCGCACCGCGGCACGGAAGCCCTTCGTTCATCGCGTGCTTGGATTAGTTGGTCGTGCTCTTGGCTTCCTTCTGGAATTCGTCGATCAGCGGCTGGCCGACGCGGCTTGCGGCGTCCTTGTAGACCGGCTCCATCGCCTTGCGCATCGCCTCGTCCTGCTCGCTCGTGAGCTTGATGATCTCGCTCTTGCCGCTCTTCTTGATCTCGGCCATCGCGTCGTCGTTTTCCTTCTGCGACTGCGCGTTGTTGAAGTCGGTGGCCTCCTTCATCGCCTTCGACAGCTGGTCGCGGATGTCGGCCGGCAGACCGTCCCAGAACTTCTTGTTCACGATCACGACGTAGCCGATGTAACCGTGATTGGTCTCGGTGATGTACTTCTGCACCTCGTGCATCTTCTGGGTATAGATGTTCGACCAGGTGTTCTCCTGGCCGTCGACCACGCCGGTCTGCAGCGCCTGGTAGACTTCCGAGAACGCCATCACCTGCGGCAGCGAGCCGAGCGCCTTGAACTGGGCCTGCAGCACGCGCGAGGACTGGATGCGGAATTTGACGCCCTGATAGTCGGCCGGCGTAATCAACTTCTTGTTGGCGCTCATCTGCTTGAAGCCGTTGTCCCAATAGGCAAGGCCGGTGATGCCCTTCGGCTCGAGCAGCTTGAGCAGCCTGGCCCCGAGCGGGCCTTCCGTCACCTTCCGCAGCGTCTTCAGATCAGGGAGGATGTAGGGCAGATCGAACACTTCGAATTCGCGGATGCCGAGCGGACCGAATTTCGAGTTGGACGGCGCCAGCATCTGCACGCTGCCGAGCTGCAGCGCCTCGAGCTCTTCCTTGTCCTTGTAGAGCGTCGAGTTCGGATAGACCTCGACCTTGACCTTGCCGTCGGTGTACTTCTCGGCGAGCTCCTTGAATTTTTCGGACGCCTTGCCCTTCGGCGTGTCGGTCGCGACCACGTGGCTGAACTTGATGATAACAGGCGATTGGGCCGATGCCGGCACGGTCAGCGCCAAAGCAGCAATCGATGCCGCAGCCCAAATGAGTTTCCGCATGCTTCCTCCAGTACGTTTTTGCGGGGCGCGGACCGCCGGCCCCATCCTTAAATTCTTGGGGGCAGCTTTATAGGGAAGCAGTCTGAGGCGCCATTGCCTCTTAGCAGGGGTCTCCTTGCAAAAATGCGGTATCCGGGAGGAGACGCCCCACACAGGCAACCAACGAAAAACGCGGCGCCGAGGGCGCCGCGTTTCAGCCGATCCATCCGGAGCGCGAGCGTCAGCTCGCCGCAGCCGTCGTCACTGTGTCGCGCTGGCGCTTCATGACGATCTTGTTGAGCGCGCCGAGATAGGCCTTCGCGGACGCCACCAGCGTATCCGGATCCGCCGCGCGGGCTGTCATCGAACGTCCGTCCTGCGACAACCGCACCGACACTTCGGCCTGCGCATCGGTACCTTCGGTCACGGCGTGGACCTGATACAGCTCGAGCTTGGCCTCGTGCGGCACCAGGCGCTTGATGCAGTTGAACACCGCGTCCACCGGACCGTTGCCCTCGGCTTCCTCGATCTTGATCTGGCCGTCGACGTCGAGCTTCATGGTCGCGCGCTGCGGGCCATGGGTGCCGGCGATCACGGTCAGCGAGGTCAGCTTGATGCGGTCGTGCGAGGCCGCCATCTCCTCGTCGACCAGCGCCTCGATGTCCTCGTCGTAGATGTCCTTCTTGCGGTCGGCGAGCGCCTTCATCCGCGTGAATGCATCTTCCAGCTGGTTGGGGCCGAGCTTGTAGCCCATCTCCTCCAGCTTGTGCACGAAGGCGTGGCGGCCGGAATGCTTGCCGAGCACCAGCGAGGACTGCTTCAGGCCCACCATTTCGGGGCGCATGATCTCGTAGGTGGAGGCATCCTTCAGCACGCCGTCCTGATGGATGCCGCTCTCATGCGCGAACGCGTTCCGGCCGACGATGGCCTTGTTGTACTGGACGGGAAACGAGGTCGCCGCCGACACCACCTTCGAGGCGCGGGTGAGCTGCGTGGTGTCGATCTTGTTCCAGTACGGGAATTTGTCGTTGCGGACGTTGATCGCCATCACGATCTCTTCGAGCGCGGCGTTGCCGGCGCGCTCGCCGATGCCGTTGATGGTGCACTCGACCTGGCGCGCGCCGCCGACGATGCCGGCCAGCGAGTTCGCGACCGCCATGCCGAGATCGTTATGGCAGTGCACGGAGAACACGGCCTTGTCCGAGTTCGGCACGCGCTCGATCAGCGTCTTCATGAAGTGGGTGTATTCCTCCGGCACCGTGTAGCCGACGGTATCGGGGATGTTCACCGTGGTCGCGCCGGCCTTGATGACGGCCTCGACGATGCGGCACAGGAAGTCCATCTCGCTGCGGGTGCCGTCCTCGGCCGACCATTCGACGTCGTCGATCTGGTTGCGAGCGCGCGCGACCATCGCAACCGAGGTCTCGATCACCTGCTCCGGGGTCTTGTTCAGCTTCACCCGCATGTGCAGCGGCGAGGTCGCGATCACGGTGTGGACGCGACCACGCTTGGCGAACTTCACGGCCTCCGCGCAGCGGTCGATGTCGGCGGGATGGGCGCGCGACAGGCCGGCGATGACGGCATTCTTGGAGCGGCGGGCGATCTCGCTCACCGCCTGGAAGTCGCCTTCGGAGGTGATGGGGAAGCCGGCCTCGATGACGTCGACGCCCATATCGTCGAGCAACTCGGCGACCTCGAGCTTCTCCTCGAAGGTCATGGTGGCGCCGGGGCACTGCTCGCCGTCGCGCAGCGTGGTGTCGAAAATGATGACGCGGTCCTTGTCGGACTTGTTCGCGGGAGCCATTTCAAATTTCCTTTTGAGCTTTCGCGCCGTCAATCTGCTGGGCGCTTGAGGTGTCCGATGATCTCGACCAACCCCTGAGTGCCCAGGCGCGCAGCGCCCAGCCGGCCCTCAGGGGCAAGTAAGAAGAAGCCCGCCAAGAAGGAGGGTGGGCAGCAGCGCGGCCGGGATCGTGGCGGCGGCCAGAGCCACCTCCCCCGAAATCCCATCAATTTGGCCGCGAATCAGCATTGCCAGACCCTTTTGAGCCCCAAATCCTCGGTCAAAACCGTTGACGGTTGGTTGCCGGCGAGGCTCGATGCATCGTTTCTAGACGAGAAATGGCAGCAACTGCAACGCCAAAAGATGGTCAGAGGGCCTGACCTGATTGTCCCCCTGTCCGTGTCCCGGACGCGCTGCAGCGTGCCACGCCAGCGCAGAGCGGGGACCCCAACGGACGGCATAGGACGGGGCGACGCCTACGACAAATCCGAAGTTCGGTAAATCGGAATATTTTGCGCCACTCTTATTGGCCCAGCGATGGCGTGTTTTGCCGTCAGGCACCGCGAGGTGCCGTGCTGTCCGCAAGGCGACGGTTGAGCTTGTGGCCTCTAGCCTATCCGGCCCGGCGCATACGGGCCCTGTTCTCCCAGCGATCCAGCATCTGGCCGAGCTCGCCGGTGGCCGGAGCCGGAGGCGCCATCTTGTTGGTGGCGGTGATTTCGTTGGTGTTGGCAGGCGGCTGCGCGTTGAGCCAGTCCGGCTGCACGTAACCCCGCCAGCGGCGGGCGTCCGCACGGCGTTTGCGGGACATCAGATCGCGCAGGAAATAGCCAGCCGCAAACGCAATCGCGAGCAAGATGATCAGTACGACGACACCCACTACCAACTCCGGCTTTTCGCCCCGGACGATTTTTGCGAAGCATCTGAGGCGAGATCAAGGCTTGACATGCCCAAAGCCAGCGTCGGTTGACTCCAAGGGCAGAAGAATTGTCGCGTTGCCAACAAGCAGCCGCAATGCGGCCGCCTTTCAGCCCTCGCGCGTCAACTTATCTCGCGGAGAGCGCGTAGCTGCCTCTCGCAAGCAGGCGCGGCCCGGACTAACCTTGCACGCGCTCGGCCGGATCAACCGGCCAGCCGAATATGAAATGGGAGGACGCCAATGACACGCCAACAGCAGCGTGAGCAGGAGCTTGCGCTTTCACGACGGACGCTGGTGCAGGGGCTTGCGCTCGGGGCCGCGGCCACGCTGGCCGGAACCGGCACGGCGCTCGCCCAGGCCGGTCCTGCCGCCCCGCCGACAACCATCACCACACCGCCACGCGACTTCAGCCCGCGCGGCGCGCCAACCACCTATTTCTGGGACCCGGACATAATCGCGGTCGATCCATCCTTCAACGACCTCGCGCAGCCCAACACCGCGATCAAGCGGCTCTACACCGGCGTGTTGTGGGCGGAAGGTCCGGCGTGGAGCGCGCAAGGCCGTTATCTGCTCTGGAGCGATATTCCCAACAACCGGCAGATGCGCTGGAGCGAGGACGACGGCCATGTCAGCGTGTTCCGCACGCCATCGAATTACAGCAACGGCAACTCGTTCGACTTCCAGGGCCGCCAGCTCTCCTGCGAGCATCTGACGCGGCGGGTGACGCGCTACGAGAACGACGGCACCGCCACGATCCTCTGCGACAACTACAATGGCAAGAAGCTGAACTCGCCGAACGACGTCGTCGCGCATCCCGACGGCAGCTACTGGTTCACCGATCCGCCCTATGGCGGCCAGCTCTACGAGGGCGAGCCCGATTCAGGCGGCAAGCTCAATCCCAGGATCGGGCAACCGGCCGACTTCATGCCGAAAAAGCGCGAACTGCCGACCAATTGCTATCGCATCGACCCTTCAGGCCGCGTCGATCTCGTCGTCACCGAGGACCAGGTGCCCGATCCGAACGGTCTGTGCTTCTCGCCCGATTACAAGAAGCTCTACGTCGTCTCGACCGGTAAGGGCCCCGGCGACACCGGCCCCGGCGGCAAGGGCGAGGTCTTCGTGTTCGATGTCGGCAGCGATAACAAGCTGTCGAATCAGAAGAGGTTCAGCGACTTCATGATCGACGGAGTGAAGTGCGGACCCGACGGCGTGCGCTGCGACGTCAACGGCAATGTCTGGGCCTCCAGCAATGCCGGTCGGGCTGTCGGCTACAACGGCGTCACGGTATGGTCGCCGGACGGCAAGCTGCTCGGCCGCATTCGCCTGCCCGAAGTCTGCGGCAACATCACCTTCGGCGGACCGAAGCGCAACCGCCTGTTCATGGCCGCGAGCCAGTCGCTCTACGCAGTGTACACGGCGACGCAAGGCGCAGGGCCCGGCTGAGCCGGACGGCATCGCAAGATGGTGCCGGCGCAATCCGCCGGCGCCAGATTTCCCCGAAGATTGGGTCGATCCCAACCCGGCTTCGACTGAAGCCGAAGCGGGGCTCGGCACCGCTTGTCAATCGTCGCCACGCTTCGGAGGCGCGGGCACGGCGGTCCGATTGGTGGGCACGATCTGCGGCTGGAATGCGAACACTTCGCGGTTGCGGTCGTCCACGAACACCTTCAGCCAGTGCACGTCGTTGTTGCCGTTCGTCTGATTGTCACCGAACGTCTCAACGCGGACGAAGTTTTCGAGCCGCCGCCCCTTGGCATCGAGGAATGGCCGGTCGATCCGGAAGTAGTGGGAGTCACCATGAACGTAAGCGACGGGCCTGCCGAAGGCGACAACTTCATCGCGCAGCGCGACGAGAAAGGCCTGGAAACCGTCGGGATTGGCATCGGTTTCCGCGAGCGTCTTCGGGTCACGCAACGGAGCGCGCGTTCCGTCCGACTGGTCCCAACCCGGATCGGCCTGCGAGATGAACATGACAGCCGCGGCACGGTATGTTCTCGCAACATCGAAGGTCTGCTGCATCCAGAGAATGTTCGCGTTGTTGCGCGCAGCCCATTCGGCGTCGTCGGGTAGCGTATCGCAACGATTGTTGCACGATCCCTGAATGTTGAGCGTCGCATAAACGACGCCCTTCATGATCCAGCGACGGTTTTCGACGCAACCGGTCAACTGATTGTTGTGGTCGAGGCAGAGCTTGTCGTGCTGCACCTGCTGCTTGATGGGCCGCTGGCCAAGTGAGAAATCGGTGCTGAAGAATGTCTTCCGCTCGTAGTCGAGCCTTTCGCGCGAGGAGAACGAACCGTTCGATGCGCGATCGCAGTCGGTCCAGTCATTGTCGCCGGTCGTGAACATCGCGGCCGAATTCAGCGCGTTGAAATAGCCGAGCCCCTGCTGATACAAAGCGTCGCTGCACGTGGTCGGCGTCACCGATCCGGCCGTACCGTTGCCAGCCTTCAAGTCGCCATCATGGACCACAAAGGCCAGCTTCTGCGAGTTCATATCGGCAATCAAGTTGGGCACACCGACCTGCGCCTGCAGGTCGGAATACGGCAAATCGCCCCAGAGCCCGATGGCGTAAGCCCGACTCTCCCCTCCCCTGTCGCGATCGTCATCATCGGCCTGCGCGCTGACGATCGAGCAAATTGCGAAGCAAGCTGCAAGCACGAGCAAGCCCGTCCAGCGCAGCTTGCCGCGGATGGCATCCAACTTCCCTTCGAGTCTCATCGTGATCACTCCCCAGTGCAGCGTTAGACAAAGGACGGTTCACCGCGGGCACCTACGTTGAGTTGCCCTGCGCCAAGTCCGTTACGAAATGAGAAGAAGCCCCGCCCGTGGCTTCAAATTGCCGCAGTGAACGTATCCAGCGGTTGTGACGTCCGCGTGAAATATTTTGAAACGCTTGGTCCAGGCCGCGAGTCAGCCGGATTTGCGATGAGACGCCAAAGCGTCCCGTTGGCGCCGCTGGTCCATTCGCCGTCTGCCTATGATATCCTCAAATGACCCGAACACGATCTGCGGAGGCGACGCCTGCCGCACTCTCCCGTTAAATAGTTCGCGCGACTTCGGTGGCGCTGGAAGGTGAAGGTTTCGATGCGTCCGATTGTGATCATACCGACCCGGCTAGGTTCAACCAGGCTCCCAGGCAAGGCGCTGACCGATATCAACGGTGAACCGATGATCGGCCACGTCTGGCGACGGGGCCTCGAGGCCGATATCGGCCCCGTGATCGTTGCCTGCGGAGATCAAGCCATCGCGGATGTCATCCACGGCCTGGGCGGCCGGGCAGCCTTGACGGATCCGGCTCTTCCGACCGGTTCGGATCGCGCGCACGCGGCGTTGCAGTTGATCGACGCGGACGCGGTTTTCGATGTCGTCGTGGTGCTTCAGGGTGACCTGCCGACCATTGACCCGGCGACGGTGCGGGCGACCATGGAGCCGTTGTCCCGCCATGCCGATTGCGCGATCGCCACGCTCGCCACCGAGATCGAGGATCCGATCGAGCTTCAGGCACCGAGCGTCGTGAAGATCGCCCTCGCGATCCAGCCGGGAGAGACCATCGGTCGCGCGGTCTATTTCAGCCGGGCCGTGATCCCGTCAGGCGCCGGCAAGCACTATCATCACGTCGGCATGTACACTTATCGCCGCGAGGCGCTGGCAAGATATGTCGGCCTGCCGCGCGGCGTCCTCGAGCAGCGCGAAAGCCTCGAGCAGCTCCGAGCGATCGAGCATGGCATGCGAATGGATGCCAAGGTGATCCGGACCGAGCCGTTAGGTGTGGACACACTGGCCGATCTCGAGCGCGCCCGTGAACTCCTGGCAGCCAGGGCGAGGACATCCAAATGACCATCACCGTCCGTCCAATGACCTTGCCGGAAACTTCGCAGATCATCGCGTATTTCCACACAGCGACGCCGGAGCATCTGGAAATACTCGGCGTCGATCCGACGCGGCTGCCGCAGGCAACGCAATGGCAGCGACTCTACGAGCAGATGTTCGACCAGCCGGTCGAACAAAGGAGCAGCCTCCTGGTGAGTTGGCTTTACGATGATCGGTTCCTGGGGTTCTCGACCGCTGACAAGATCCGCATTGGTCAGCAGGCGAACATGCATCTTCACATCGTCCATGCCTCGGAACGCAAGCAAGGCATCGGCGCAGAGTGTGTCAGGCAGACCGTCGAGCTCTATTTCCAGGCTCTCCATCTGAAGCAGCTCTTCTGCGAGCCCAACGCGTTCAATGCGGCGCCGAACCGCACACTGCAGAAGGCGGGCTTCAAATACGTCAAGACGTACATGACCGTGCCCGGTCCTCTCAACTTTCACCAAGCCGTCAATCGCTGGGTGATCGATAGAGGTTGATGGCATTGCAGCGCCTACGTCGGCGACTTCATGCGTACGCACCTTCGCTCAGCAGGCCGCACGTGACTTCTGAACGCCGCGGGTGATAATAGTCGAGAGCTGCTGACGCGCTTCGCCCATCTAGCGCCGAGCAGCCATCGGCAGCGTCATGCACTGAAACGCGGCTATTCGGGTTAGGTTGTAGGCTTACGTCGGGAAACAAGCCATGCGCGTTGTGATCTGTGGCGGCGGCGTGATCGGGGCCTGCGCCGCTTACTTCCTCCGCCGCCTGGGCGTCGACGTCATCGTCGTCGAACGAACCGAGGTAGCAGCCGCGGCTTCCGGCAAGGCCGGCGGCTTCCTGGCACGCGACTGGTGTGCGGGCACGCCGCTCGACGCGCTGGCGCGGCGCAGCTTTGCACTTCACGCGCAGCTCCCAGGAAAGATCGCGGGCGATTGGGGCCACCGCCCGATGAGTGCCTATAGCGGCTATGTCGCGCCCGACGACGATCCGCGCCGGAATGCACCGTCCACACTCGACTGGCTCAACGACGGCGTCGTCATCGCCCAGCGCATCGGCACGACCGAGACGACAGCGATCGTTCATCCCAAAAAGTTCACGTCGGCGATGATGAACGCGGCGCTCGCGCAAGGCGCCGAGCTTCGCCTCGGCCGCTTCACGGGCATCGCGCGCGACGCAGGTCGCAACATCGTCAAGGGCGTCGGGGTGGAAGACGATGTCATCGAAGCGGATGCTGTCGTGATCGCAATGGGACCATGGTCGCTTCTCGCTGCGAGCTGGATGAGTCTGCCCGCTCTCTATGCTCAAGGCAGCCCGAGCATTTTATTCGACACGGGCCCGCATATTTCAGCAGACGCGCTGTTTCTGGATGCGGAGATCTACGGCTACGCCACCACCATCGAGGTGTTCCCTCGCCCGGACGGCAGCACCTACGTAACCGCGTTCCCCGACACCACGGCTTTCCCCACCGATCCGGCCGATGTGACACCGGAGCCCAACAGTTTGGACTGGTTGCACCGAATGTCGGAGCGGCTGTCGCCGCTGTTCCGGCCGGACAAGATCATCGCGACACAGGCCTGCTTTCGACCGGTGACCAAGGACGGCTTGCCGTTGATCGGCCGCGTGCCGCAGGATGACGGGCTCTATGTTGCGACCGGACATGGCCCCTGGGGTATCCTCAATGCCCCTGCGACCGGAGAAGCGCTGGCGGAGTTGATCGTCGAAGGCGCAACACGCAGCGTCGACCTCACGCCGTTCGATCCTGCCCGCCTCAAGCCACTCGATCTGCCGCGGCGACGATTGCCATAACAAGCTCGTACGCTGGCCATGCGATCGCATGCCCCTCGTCGAAATCTGCATGCCTGCGCGCGGAATAACGCTGCGCCTGCCCGATCTTTGCGCAAGCGCTAGACTTTAGTCCCCATCGTACAATCCTGAATACAGTTTTACTTGCCGAGGATTCCCTCGCCGTTATAGTCGCCGCCCAATAGCTCAAAGAAGCTTGGTTCAAAGGGAGAGAACAAAATGAATAAAGCACTCTCTGGTGCATTGCGAAGTGCGTTTGGTGCGGCCGCGGGGGCCGCATTGCTGGCAGCCTCAGGTACGGCCTTTGCGGCCGATCCGCTTCGGATCGGCGTGATCGCGGAAGCGCAGGCAATCGCCGGCGCATCGATCCCTCAGGCGGCGCAGCTGGCCGCCGACGAGATCAACGCCAGCGGCGGCGTCGATGGCCGCAAGATCGAAATCATCGGCTACGACAACCACTCCTCCTCGGCAGACTCAGTGCGCGCCTTCCAGCGGGCGGTGAATGAGGACAAGGTCAATATCGTCATCGCCAGCTACATCAGCGAAGTCGTGCTGGCACTGGAGCCCTGGGCCTCGCGTCTGAAGACGCCGTTCGTGACGCCGGGAGCGGCCTCCAACGAGATCAGCAAGAGCGTTCACGCCGAATACGAGAAGAACAAGTACACCTTCCACGGCTATCTGACCTCGGCGGCATTGGCGCTCTCGGTCTGCGACGGCGCCAAGGACTTGCTCGTCGACAAGATGCACATGAAGACGGCAGTCATCATGAGCGAGGACGCCGCCTGGACCAAGCCGCTCGATGTCGGCTACGAGGAGTGCCTGCCGAAGATCGGGCTGAAGGTGCTCGACCACATCCGCTTCTCGCCGGATACGACCGACTTCACCCCGATCTTCAACAAGATCGAGGGCGCCAAGCCCGACGTGATCATCACCGGCATCTCCCATGTCGGCGTGCAGCCGACGGTGCAGTGGAAGAACCAGCAGGTGCCGATCCCGATGTTCGGCATCTCCTCGCAGGCGACCAACGAGACCTTCGGCAAGGACACCAACCAGGCGGCCGAAGGCGTGCTGTATCAGGGCGTCTCCGGTCCTGGCGTCGCGGTGACGCCGAAGTCGGTGCCGTTCGCGGAAAACTTCAAGAAGAAGTACGGCAATTACCCCTCCTATGCCGGCTACACCGCCTATGACGAGGTCTATTACATCGCGGACGCCGTCAAGCGCGCCGGCTCGACTGACGCCGATAAGCTGGTCGATGCGCTGGAGAAGACCGACTGGGAAGGCACGATCGGCCGCGTCCAGTTCTACGGCAAGGACGATCCGTTCACGCACTCGATCAAATACGGCAAGGGCCTGATCACCGGCCTGATGCTGCAATGGCAGGACGGCAAGCAGAGCGCGGTCTGGCCCAAGGACGTCGCCAAGGTCGACATCAAGTTCCCGAGCTTCATCAAGCTCAGCAACTGATCGGAATTGCTCCCGGGACGACCTCCCGGGAGCTTCCACTTGCGACATCAGCAGCACCTTTCCTCAAAGCGGCAGCCTGACTGCCAGCTCATAGACCGGATTGCCAATCATCAATGCGAGCTTTCCAGATTCTGATCGATGGCTTTGCCATCAGCGCTCTCTACGCTCTCGGTGCCACCGGCTTCACACTGATCTTCGGCGTCTCCGGCGTGCTCAACCTCTCCCACGGCGCCATCATGGTGGCGGCAGCGGTGGCGGCCTGGGCCGCGGCCAGCATTCTGGGTGTCGGCACCTATGCCGGCGCACTGATTGGCGTCGGCGTCGCGCTCCTCACGGCTTTCCTCACTTACTTCGCGGTCGTGAAGCCGATCCAGGATTCCCGGCGCATCCCGAATGAGGAGAAGGAGATCTTCGTCCTGACGGGAACGCTGCTCTGGGGCATCATGATCCAGGAGCTGATCGCCTATTTCTTCACCAACAACGCCAAGACCGTGCTGCCGATCGTCGAGGGCGTGGTCGATATCCTCGGCGTGCGCACGCCGACGAACGAGATCTTCACCGCGATCGTGTGCTGCCTCGTCATCGCGCTGCTGTGGCTGCTGGTCAACCGCACCCGCACCGGCAAGGCGGTGCTGGCGGCTTCGATGAACCCGCGCGGCGTGACGCTGCTCGGGCTCGAGCTCACCAACATCTATATCGTGGTGTGGGCGATCTACGGCATCCTCGCCGGCATCGCCGGCGTGCTGCTCGGCATGTTCCTGGGCGTCAGCTCCTACAGCGTGGGACCGCTGACCGCGAGCGCGTTCTCGATCGTGGTGCTCGGCGGCCTCGGCAGCGTCTCCGGCTCACTGATCGCGGCCTTCGTCGTCGGCTATTTGGAGACGCTGACGGCCTATCTGGTCTCGCCGGCCTACCGCACCATTCCGGCGCTGCTGCTGCTCGTCTTTGTCATGTACATCCGGCCCCAGGGCCTTCTGGGGAGGCGCTGAGATGGCTGGTTTCTTTACCTCGCGCCTGTTCTTCGTCTCCCTGGCGCTCGTCATCATCGCGGCGACGCTGCCGCTCTATGTCTCTGGCTATGTGCTCGGCCTCCTCACCGTCGCGTTCTATTTCGGCGTGTTCGCGATGGCCTGGGACCTCTTGTTCGGCTTCGCAGGCGAGGTCAATTTCGGCCCGACCTTCCTGATCGGCGTCGGCGCCTACACCGCCGGCATTTTGAATGCGCAGTTCGGCTGGTCGGTCTATCTCTGCATCGTGCTGGGCGCGCTCGCTTCCGTCATCGCCGGGCTCGTGCTGGCGCTGCCCGCGCTGCGCGTGCGCGGGCCCTACTTCGGCCTGACCACGCTGGTCGCGGTGTTGATGCTGCAAAACTTCGTCGTGGTGTTCGCCGACCTGACCGGCGGCGAGATCGGCCTCACCATCCCCGACGTCATCACCATCAATGCCGGCGCCAATTACTGGATCGCGCTCGCGTTCATGACGATCTCGGCGGCGATCCTGTACGGCCTGTCGCAATCCCCTGTCGGCCTCGTGCTGCAAGCCAGCGGCCAGGACCCGGTGCAGGCCGGCGCGCTCGGCTTCAACATCGTCAAGCACAAGCTCGCCGCCTTCATCGTCAGCGCGTTCTTCTCTGGATTATCGGGCGCGCTGCTGGTGTTCTATTTCGGCACCGCTTCGGTCGGCACCGTCGTCGACGTCGCTGTCGGCGTCAACGTGATCGTCTCGGCCGTGCTCGGCGGTCGGCGCACCGTGCTCGGCGCGGCGCTGGGCGCGATCTTCCTGATCGTCGCGGGCGAATTCCTGCGCCCGACCGGCGAGCTTGCGACCTTCATCGTTTCGGCGGTCGCCCTGCTCGTCGTCCTGTTCTTCCCCGGCGGCTTCTTAGGGGCGGCCCTCTCGCGCGAGGCTCGCTCGTAATGGATCAAAGGCTTTCAAACCGGCCCGTGCTCGAAGTCCGCGGCCTCACCAAACGCTTTGGCGGATTGACCGCGGTGAAGAACCTCGGCTTCGATGTCAACAGCGGCGAGATCTTTGGCCTGATCGGGCCGAATGGCTCGGGCAAATCCACCGCAATGAAAAGCGTGATGGGCATCGAGCGCCCGACCGCTGGCGACGTGATCTTCGAAGGTGAGAACGTTGCCGGCCTTCCCGCGCACAAGATCGCGCGCAAGGGCTTTGGCATGGTGTTCCAGCACTCGCGGCCGCTGAACCGGCAGACGGTGCTGGAGAATATCATGGTGGCGCTGCTGCCGGACAGCCTGTTCATGCTGTTTCCGGACAAGGCGCTGGTCGAGCGCGCCAAGTGGATCGCCGACCGCGTCGGCCTGGGCTCCGTGATGAACCGTCGCCCGCCGACGCTGCCCTTCGCCGATTTGCGTCGGCTCGAGCTTGCGAAAGCGATCGCGCGCGACCCGAAAGTGGTGCTGGTCGACGAGCCCTTCGCCGGCCTCACCCGCGCCGAGGTCGACGTGTTCTCCGACCTGATCCGCAGCTTCCGCGACGAGGGCCGCGCGGTGATGCTGGTCGACCACAACGTCAAGAGCGTCGCCGCGCTGGTCGACCGCGTGCTGGCGATGTATCTCGGCGAGGAGATCGTCACCGGCAAGGCCGATGACGTCATGCGAAACGAGACGGTGCGGCGGGTCTATCTCGGCGGCGCGATCGAGACGCATGCGCGCCCCGAAACCAGCTTCAAGGACAAGGTGCCGCTGCTCCAGGTCGAGAATGTCAGCGTCCATTACGGCAAGGCGCAGGCGCTGGAGAACGTCTCGATCCACATCCACGAAGGCGAGTTCGTCTCGATCGTCGGCCTCAACGGCGCCGGCAAGACCACGCTGTTCAACATCATTTCCGGCTTCCTGCCCTACACCGGCGAGATCATCCGCGGCGGCGAGAAGCTGCGCGGCACGAGCCCAGCGAAGATCGCCCGCAGCGGCCTCGTGCAATGCCCAGAGTCGCGCGAGCTGTTCGGCGAGATGACGGTGCGGGAAAACCTCGATCTCGGCGGCCAGCACCTGACCGACGACAAGCGCGCCGCGCAACTTGCCTGGCTGTTCGAGCTGTTCCCGATCCTGAAAGAGCGCCAGGGCCAGATGGCCCAAACGCTGTCAGGCGGCGAGCAGCAGATGCTGGCGATCGGCCGCGCGCTGATGATGCAGCCGCAGATCCTGATCCTGGACGAGCCGACACTGGGCTTGGCCCCCGTCATCCTCGAGCTGCTCTCCAAGGCGCTGGAGAAGCTGCGGCAGACCACCTCGATCACGGTGCTGCTCGGCGAGCAGAACGTCACCTTCGCACTACCCCATGCCGACCGCGTCTATGTGCTGGAGCACGCACGGATCGTCTGGGAGGGCGATCCCGGCCGATTCGCCAGCGAGGCCGGCGCCGATTTTCTTTGAGTTCGCGTACCAACAAAAAACGAAAGGGAAACGACCATGCGATCATCGACGGTTTTGGGCTCCGCCCTCCTCACCTCCGCGCTGGCGCTCTGCCTCGCAGCGCCCGCCTATGCGCAGTCGAACGACCCGATCAAGATCGGCGTCATCGCCGAGGTGCAGGCGATCGCGGGGGCTGCAACGCCCGGCGGCGCGCAGATCGCCGCCGACGAGATCAACGCCAAGGGCGGCATCCTCGGCCGCAAGGTCGAGATCGTCACCTATGACAACAAGAGCTCCTCGGCCGATTCCGTGCGCGCGTTCCAGCGCGCGGTGAGCGAGGACAAGGTCTCCGCGGTGATCGCTAGCTATATCAGCGAGGTCGTGCTGGCGCTCGAGCCCTGGGCGGCGCGGCTGAAGATGCCGCTGATCACCCCGGGCGCCGCGTCGAACGAGATCACCAAGGCGATCCACAACGACTATGAGAAGAACAAGTACACGTTCCACGGCTACCTGACCTCGGCCGCGCAGGCGCAGCTCGTCTGCGACGCTGCCAAGGATCTGCTGGTCGACAAGATGCACATGAAGACCGTCGCGATCATGAGCGAGGACGCTGCCTGGACCAAGCCGCTCGACGTCGGCTACGAAGCCTGCCTGCCCAAGGCGGGCCTGAAGGTCGTCGAGCACGTCCGCTTCTCGCCTGACACCACCGACTTCACGCCGATCTTCAACAACATCGAGGCCAAGAAGCCCGACGTGATCGTTACCGGCATCTCCCATGTCGGCGTGCAGCCGACCGTGCAGTGGAAGAACCAGCAGGTGCCGGTGCCGATGTTCGGCATCAGCGCGCAGGCGCTGAGCCCGACCTTCTGGAAGGACACCAACGGTGCCGCCGACGGCATCCCGTCGCTCGCCGTCGCGACGCCCGACGTCGCGGTGACCTCGAAGACAAAGCCGTTCGCCGCCGCCTTCAAGGCCAAATTCGGTGCGCCGCCGGCCTATACCGGCTACACCGCCTATGACGAGGTCTACATGATCACCGATGCGATCAAGCGCGCCGGCTCGACCGACCCCGACAAGATGGTCACCGAACTCGAGAAGACCGACTACGAGGGCACGATCGGCAAGATCCAGTTCTACGGCAAGGACGACGAGTTCACCCATGGCATCAAGTCCGGACCCGGCTTCGTGACCGGCCTCGTCTTCCAGTGGCAGGACGAGAAGCAGGTCGTGGTCTGGCCGGAGAAGATCGCCGAAGGCAAGCTGAAGTTTCCGAACTTCGTGAAGCTGTCGCAGTAGTCTATCGGAAGGGCGGCTCCGCAAACGCACAATGCCCGGACCAAAGCGCGAAGCGCGTCTTCGCGCTGGACGTCCCGGGTATTGTCGTTCCCGGTTCGATGCGTCCTTGAACGGAGCACGCTTGCAAATTCGGCAGGGTCGATCAAAGTAGGGCGAGCACGCAGGCCCCCTCAAGAATCTGCGGCTCATCAAGGAGGACGCATGCTCCCCTATGTCGCCCACGATCCTCGCTTCGATCGGCTGGTCATCGGCCACGTCAATCTCGAGAAACTCACCAGCGGTTGCCGTTGGGCCGAAGGGCCCGCCTATTTTCCGGCCGGGCGCTACCTGATCTGGTCCGACATTCCGAACAACCGGATGATGCGCTTTGACGAGACCGACGGATCGGTGTCGGTGTTCCGCTCTCCGAGCTTCAATTCCAACGGCAACACGACCGACCGCCAGGGCCGGCTGGTCACTTGCGAGCATTTCATGCGGCGCGTCACCCGGACCGAGCACGACGGCTCGATCACCGTGCTGGCCGACGCATTCGAAGGCCGCCGGCTGAATTCGCCCAACGATGTCGTCGTCAAATCTGACGATTCGATCTGGTTCTCCGATCCGACCTACGGCATCGACAGCGACTATGAGGGGCAGCAAAGCCCGTCCGAGATCGGCGCCTCCAACGTCTACCGGATCGACGGCAGCACCAAGGCGATCACCCGCGTCGTGTCCGACCGGGTGCAGCCGAATGGACTGGCCTTCTCGCCCGACGAAACCAGGCTCTATGTCGCCGACACCGGCGCGACCCATGTCCGCGGGCTGCCGCCAACGATCTGGTCCTATCAGGTCAAGGGACAGACGCTCGGAGAAGTCTCGCTGTTCGCGACCTGCCCGGACGGGCTCTATGACGGTTTCCGCGTCGACATCCATGGCAACATCTGGACCTCGGCGGGCCGCAGCGTGTTCTGCTACGCCCCTGACGGCGCCCACATCGGCACGGTCCCGATCGGCGAGATCGTCGCCAATGTCTGCTTCGGCGGCCCGCGCCGCAACCGCCTCTATATCTGCGGACAGACCTCGCTGTATTCGATCTACCTCAACACGCGCGCGGCGGTTTAGCTCGTGACACGCTCACCGCGGCCGTAGACCAGCAGCATGAAGATGATGACGAGGCCGTAGATCACCTGGCGGCCGGCCTCGGGCATGTCCATGATCGACAGCACGCTGTTGAGCAGCACGATCAGGACGACACCGATCAGGGTGCCGAGATAGCGGCCGCGGCCGCCGAGGATGTTGGTGCCGCCGATCACCACCGCCGCGATCGACGGCAGCAGATAGGCATCTCCCATGCCCTGATAGGCCTTGGTGGAATAGCCGGCGAGCAGGACGCCGGCGAGCGCTGCAGCGAGGCCGCAGAGCACGAAGCAGATCACGGTGATGCGCCGGGTGTCGACGCCGGCGAGATACGCGGCCGCCTCCTTGTTGCCGATGGCGTAGACGTAACGGCCGAGCGCGGTGCGCTGGAGGATGATCGCGACGAGCACCGACACCGCGGCCCAGACGAACAGCGCATTGGGGATGCCGAGCGTGCGATCACCGGCGAGCATTCGCATCAGGTCGGTGGCGGCCGTCTGCGGGGCGTAGCCGCCGGTATGCGCCACCATCAGGCCGCGCATCACCGCGTTGACGCCGAGGGTGAAGATCATCGAAGGCACGCGCAAGTAAGCAACCCCGATGCCGTTGATGAGACCGACCACGAGCCCAACGCCGAGCCCGACCGGAATCGCGAGCGGCCCGCCGATCGAGGTCGCCATCATGGCAGCGGCGGCGAGCGTCCACGGCACCGACAGGTCGATCTGCGCGATCAGGATTACCATCATCATCCCGGCGGCGACGATGCCGAGGAAGGCGCCGATCTGGAGCTGCTGCAGCAAATAGGTCGGCGACAACAAAGGCGCGCTGCCGAAGCGAGCAAAGGTATAGACCGTGCCGGCGACCAGGATGACGAGGATGAACAGGGCCGCGATCAGGATCGGGCGGTCGTCGCGGGAGAGCCCGAGGGACGCAGTCGTCATCGAAACAGCTCCAGCGTATTCTTGACGCGCAGCACGCCGAGCGCGCCGATGCTGACGGCCGCGAGCAGGATCAGGCCCTCGAACAGCGGCTGCAGCAGCGGCGCGATATCGAAGATGCGGAAGAAGAACGAGATGACACGCAGCACCATGGCTCCGAAGATCGAGCCGATCGCGCTGCCGGTGCCCCCGAGCAGCGACGTGCCGCCGATCACGACGGAGGCGATCGAATTCAGCGTGTAGGCGCCGGCCTGCGGGATGTCGGCATTGCCTGATGACGTCTGGATTGCGAGAAACAGGCCGCCGCAGCCGGCAAAGAAGCCGGCGAGCGTGAAGGCCGCGATCTTGGCGCGGTCGATCGGCAGGCCGGACATGTAGGCGGCGCCCTCGGCCGAGCCGACCGCATAGACGGCGCGGCCGAGCACGGAGCGGCGGAACGGCACCCAGACCAGAAGTGCGATCAGGATCAGCAGCACGAACGGCACCGGAATCCAGGCCACCGGCGCAAACCAGCTCGCGGCGCCGTCGTCAAAAATGTGAACGGTGGAGGCGAAATCGCCGAGCGAGTTGGTCATCGCCCAGTTGAGATCCTCGTCGATCTTGCCGCCCGGCGTCGGCCGCAGGAACAGCGCGATTCCGATATAGACCGCGCCGGTCGCGAGCGTCGCGATGATCGGCTGTATGCGTCCATAGACGACGACGCAGCCGTTGATGAAGCCGGCCAGCGCGCCGGTCGCAAGGCACACGACGATGCCGAGCAGGATGCCGCTCACCCCGCCGGGAAAGGTGCCGAGGCCGAGCTGCAGGCCGAAGATGTCGAGATGCAGCGGCGTGCCGTCCGGCGCCCCCGTGAGCAAATAGCTTGCGAAACAGCCCACCATGGTCATGACCGCGCCCACGGAGAGATCCAGTCCCGACGCCAGCACCGGCACGGTCTGGGCCATCGCCAGCATGGCAAGCGCGAAGATCTCGTCGCCATTCTGCACCAGAACCGCCGAAGAAAAGCCCTTGGGATGCGCAAAATTGTAGAGCAGATAAAGAATGGAGAACAACAGGACGGCGGTGACGATGCCGACGTTCTGGCGGACCCTGATGACGATATCGTCAAGCATGGGTGGCTCCGGCAGCATCCGGCGCCGCGGCATCGATGTTCAGCGCGCTCGCGATGATGTTGGTCTCGGTGAGCGCCTCACCTTCAAGCTCGCGCACGATGCGCCCGTCATACATGATCGCCACGCGGTCGCAGCAGCCGATCAGCTCGTCATAGTCGGTCGAGTAGAACAGGATGGCTGCGCCCTGGTCGGCGAGTTCGCGCATCAGGCGGTACAGTTCCTGCTTGGTCCCGACATCGATGCCGCGCGTGGGATCGTTGAGCAGGATGAGCTTGGGATCGGTCATCAGCCATTTGGCGAGAACGACCTTCTGCTGGTTGCCGCCTGACAGCGTGGAGACGGCATCGCCAGGGGCGCCGATCTTGATCTGCAGCCGCGCGATGGCGCGCTTGATCGCCTCGTTCTCGCGCGCGCGGTCGACCAGAGGGCCAGTCGAGATCGCATCGAGCGAGGCGATCACCAGATTGTCCGCGATCGACATCGGCAGCATCAGGCCTTCGGTCTTGCGATCCTCCGGCACCAGCGCGATGCCGACCGACTTCGCCGCCGCCGGAGAAGATGGCCGCACCTCGCGGCCCTCGACGGTGACCTGCCCGGTGACGCCGCGCAGCACGCCGAACAGCGCCAGCAGCAGGGATTTCTGGCCCTGGCCGTCAAGCCCGCCGAGGCCGACGATCTCACCGGCGCCGACGCGCAGCGAGATGCGATCAAGTCGCCTGTCCCAGCTCAGATTGTCGATATCGAGCATCGGCTTCGGCGAACCATGCGCGGGCTTGGGCGGATACTGCGCGGCGATATCGCGCCCGATCATGAGCTGAACGATATCGGCGGTCGAGCGCTTGCCCTTGTCGAAGGTCTCGATATGGCGGCCGTTGCGGAACACCGAGGCACGGTCGGCCAGCGCCTCGACCTCGTGCATCCGGTGCGAGATGTAGAGAATGGCGACGCCCTCGGCCTTGAGCCGCGCCAGCATCGCGTAGACCTTCTCGACGTCGGCGCTGGTGAGGGCCGATGTGGCCTCATCCAGAATCAGGAGCTGCGGCTTCTTGCCCAGTGCCTTGGCGATCTCGACCACCTGGCGGCGCGACAGCGGCAGATCGCGCACGCGCATCAGGGGATTGACGTCCTCGCAGCCGATCTCGGCCAGCAGCTCTTCGGCGCGGCGGCGCTGCGCCCGCGCGTCGATCAACCCGAAGCGCCGCGGCGGCGAGGCGATCGAGATGTTGTCCGCGACCGAGAGGTCGGGCATCAGCGACAGCTCCTGGAAGATGCAGACGACGCCGGCTGCATTGGCCGCCGACGGCGTCGCGAAGCTGACATCGTGTCCGCCGAGCCGCATGGTGCCGCTATCGGGCTGGACCACGCCTGAGATGATCTTGATCAGCGTCGACTTGCCGGCGCCGTTCTCGCCCAGCACCGCATGGATCTTGCCGCGCTCGCAGGCGAAGTCGACGCCTTCGAGCGCACGCACGCCGGCGTAGCGCTTGGAAATTCCTGATAGCGCGAGGAAGGCAGGTTGGGTCAGGACGGCATCAGACATGTCGGGGCTCACGCAGCGGCGGCCCGGCAAAGGCCGGGCCGCAACCGTAACGTCTCCAGTAGGCTCACTGGGTGTTCTTTTCGCTCTGCGACATGATCTCCGGCGCCGTGAAGTTGACGCCGCAGGGCGTGAACTGGTTCGGCGCGAAGAAGTTTGCGTTGAGGTCCGGCCAGTAATTGGTGCCGGGCTTCAAATCCTTGTAGGTCGCAACCGGGATCGGGATCGAGATCAGCTGCGGCATCACGTTGCCCTGCAGCGCCGAGATCGCCGCCTTGGTGGCGATGGCGACCAGCGCCGGGGACTGGCCGTAGGACATGCCCTTGAGCCCGTCCTTGGCGTGATCGGCGATCTGCTTGCGGTACTCGTTCTCGCCCTCGCCTGACATCGGCACGAACGGGTGCTTGGCCGCCATCATCGCCTGCACGGTGCCGTCGGAGCCGCCTTGCGTGAACACGCCGTCGAAATGGCCGTGCACGGCGAGCGCATCCGCCGTCACCTTCTGCGAGGTGCCGGTGTCCCAATTGCCGACCACTTCGGTGATCTTGAAGCTGTTGCCCGGCGCTTCCATGACCTCGCGGAAGCCGAGATGGCGGTCACGGTCGACCGAATTGCCCGGCAGGCCGCGGACCTCGAGGATGTCGCCGCTCTTCTTGCCGCTCTCATCCATCAGCCACTTCGCCGACATGCGGCCCATTTCCTTCTGGTCCTCGTTGACCATCATCACCTTGTCGGTGTCGAGGACGTTGTCGAAGGGCACCACGACCACGTTGTTCTTGTCGGCGAGGCGGATGATACGGTCGAAGCCATCAGGGGCCACCGCGATGGTGACGATGGCGTCAAAGCCTTGATTGATGAAGTCCTCCATCGCGCCGAGTTGCGCTGCAACATCGGTGCCGGTCGAAACGACCTTGAACTCGTTGATGTTCTCCTTGATGCCCGGCTGCGCGGCAAAGGCCTTTGCGGTCTTCACCATCTGGATGCGCCAGGTATTGCCGACGAAGCCGTTGACGAGGGCGATCTTGTAGGGGCCGGGCTTCTTGGCCCACTGGAAGAACTTGGTTTGAGCAGACCAGGGCTTGAAACATGCGGGATCGGCGCCCGGCCCGGACACGACCTTGGGCCCTGCCAAGGCACTGACCGCGGACAGCAACAGGCCAGCGCAAGCCAGCCCCGCACAACGAAGCGTCCACACCATTTCTCTTCTCCCTAAGCTTTTGTGTTCCACCCTAACGTGGCGCGATGGCCAAGCCGGGAATTGGGCTTCCCGTGCAGTTTGCCCGGCTAGGATGACACGCAACCTCCGAGGCGCACAAGCCGAATGCCGCTCACGGGCCCTGCCTTGCCGCGAACGCGTGGAGCCGCGCAATCACATCTGCGGGAGACGATGTGGCGTCGCGACGAAGCTGAAAATACACGCGTGACAAGCAGATGTTCGCCTCCATCCTGATGCAGCCATCGAATGATTGCGAACCAAAGGACGGCACCGCGCAAAAAGAATGAGACTCAGGGAAAAATGCCGAAGCGACCGGGCATCCGAATTGCCTAGTGCGGCGCATGTTGACTTTCGTCCACGCGCTCCAAATACTTGCGGAAAAATATAAAACCAGTCGGACATAACGGCTTTGAGGGAGGGATAGGATGCCGACTTCACGCAGGCAGCTGCTGAAGGGTACGGCGGCTGCCGCCGCCACACTCAGCCTCGATTGGACGAGAGCCCAGGCGCAAGCCGAGAATTTGCGCATCGGCCTGATCTACGATCTCACCGGACCCTTCGCCGCTGGCGGCTCGGTCGCCTCCTCGGTCGGCGCGCAGATTGCCATCGATCTCGTCAACGAGAAGGGCGGCATCGGCGGCAAGACCAAGATCGTGCCTGTCGCTGCCGATTCCCAGAGCAAGGCCGACGTCGCCATCAACGAGGCCGAGCGCCTGATCAGCCAGGAGAAGATCGACATCATCAACGGCGTCTATTCCAGCGCGCATGCGGTGCCGATGGCGGCCAAGGTCGAGCAGCAGAAGAAGATCCTCTGGATCACGACCGCGGTGTCGACCGCCGTGTTCAAGGACAAGAACCTGCAATATGTGTTTCGCGCGCAGATCCATTCCGACCAGTACGGCCAGGCATTTGCCGGCTTCCTCACCGAGCACGCCAAGGCCAAGCTCGGCATGGAGCCGAAGGACATCAAGGTCGCACTGATCCATGAGGACGGCCCCTACGGCGTCGGCGTCGCCGCGGCCGACGAAGCCTATGCCAAGGAGGCCGGCATCCAGGTGGTGCTGCGCGAGGGCTATTCGGCCTCCGCGCCCGATCTCTCGGTGCTCGTGACCAAGCTCAAGCGCGCCAAGGTCGATGTGATCTCGCATGCCGGCTACAACCCCGACATCACGCTGTTCCTGCGCCAGGCGCGCGAGAGCGGCCTTCGGTTCAAGATGCTGTTCGGGGCCGGCGCCGGCTACAGCCAGCTCGACAAGCTGCGCGCGACCTTCGGCGCCGACATCGACAATTTCTGCAACATCGATCCGGTGCCGGCGCAATTGCTCGACCCGTCGAAGCTTGCGCCCGGCATGGGCGATCTGATCAAGACCATGGTGACGCGCTACCAGGCCAAGACCGGCGCCACCGACGTGCCGCCGCACTGCTCGATGGGGTTCAACCAGACCTGGGTGTTGCTCGACAACGTGCTGCCGGTGGCCAAGGAGAAATACGGCAGCTTCGAGCCGGACGCCATTCGCAAGGCCGCGCTCGACGTCGACATCCCGCCCGGCGGCACCATCCAGGGCTACGGCGTGAAATTCTTCCCGCCGGGCACACCGCTCTCCGGCCAGAACGAACGTTCGACGCCGGTGGTGATGCAGAACGCCGGTGAGCACATCTCGGTGGTGTGGCCGACCAATATCAGGACACAAGACCCTGTGTTTCCGCTGCCGAAGGGCTCGACCTACGGGGCGTAGGGCGCAGCGACGGGCTGTTCCCACCCTCCCCTGGAGGGGCAGGGCTATCGCATATGGCCGAACAGGGCGAGGAGGAAGGTGTCGTCCCAGCCGGCGCGCTTGATTTTCCGGCGTATGGAGGTGGGACCAGGACAAGATCGAAGGATGTTGAGCGCGAGTCTGCGCAGGATGGCGAGGTTCTCGGGAGCATGATCCATTCTCGCCCGGTTGCCGTCTTCGTCGAAGTGGACGTCGAGCACCCAATGCAACTGGTTCTCGATCGTCCAATGACTGCGCGTGACCGACAGCAGCCGCCTGGCGGACATGGGCTTGGAGAGCAGGTAATAGCGCACGACCGGCGGCTCGGCGCGATTGCCCTGCAATTGCCTGCGCGAGGTGACGCGGCCGATCGCAACGACGCCAGGGAAGCTGTGGACGGCAGCCAGACTGGTATTGCGCATGATGGTTGCCCGGCGCGCTTCGCGCCGGTCGTGGGTGGAGGGTTCGACCGTTTTGGTGGCCCTACGCTCGCCGGACCGAGCAAACTGCCCGACCACGGCCTTGAACAGCGGTCCACGGTTGGCCTTGATTGCCAGCACATAGTCGCCGCCGCGATCGAGCACCGTCTTTGCCATCGCGCGATGGCAATGCAGCGCATCGGCCGTGACGATGCAGCCTTCAAGAGACAGCAGCGCCAATACCTCCAATGCCCCCTTGGTCTCGTTGCGGCCGGGGGCCTTCTGCTGGGCAAGAGACATTCGCGCCTCCACCGCAAAGACGTTGACCAGGTGCAGAGGCTCGTAGCGCGAACCACGCTCGAAGGCGCCCCGCAGCGCCTTGCCGTCGACCGCGACCACTCCGGTGAGATTGAGCCGGTTAGCCTTGGCAAACGCCGCCATGAAACGCCGGAACGCAGCTTCGAACGCTTCCGGCTCGAGCAAACGGAACACGCGGCTGAAGGTGTCGTGACTGGGAATCCCGTGCGTCAGGCGCAGAAACAGTCGCAGCAGGTCTTCCTTGGCCTCTCCAAACTCCGCCATGTCCGAGCAGGTCTCTGCTCCGCACAGCACCGCAGCCAAGGCGATAACCAGCACCTCCAGCAGATCGTGCCGTGCGTTCGCCGCGCGCGGGTCCGACAACCGCCGAAAAGCCTTCTTGAACTTCCCCATCCGACTCCCTCCGCGTTGTGGGAGTCGTTCTCAGAATCCACCTTGTCAAACAATGCAATAGAGGCCGCAAATCCATATGCGATTCCCCTGCCTGGAGGGGGGCGCTACGCAACGCTTACATCGAAGCGGAATGCGTGGCGGGGTGGGGTGATCTCACCTCACGGGCATTGTCCGATTGGAGAGATCACCCCACCCCGCTCGCGCTTCGCGCGATCGACCCTCCCCCTCCAGGGACCCTCCAGGGGAGGGTAAGCGCGCCGAGCCGCTACAACACCACTCTTCTTCCCTCCTCCGCCGCCCAGTATCCCGCATAGTTCACCTTGATGGTCTCGTAGGCCAGCGCGAGATCCGACAGCGGTTGCCGTCCGGTCGCGGCGCATTCCATGAAATCCTGGATCTCCTGCAAATAGCCGCGCGTCCACTCCTCCTCGAGGCAGACATATTGCCAGCCGGTTTTGCGGTCGACCTTTTCGGTGATGTAGACGCTTGCGAGTTTTTGCTCTGATGTCTGGTAGCTCATCAGATGCGTGTTCGGCGTGATGTTGGCAAACAGCGAGCCGCCTGACGTGTAGGTCTCGATCAGGTTGCGCACGCCGCCCATGATCATGTCGCCGGAGAACACGGTGGCCTTGGTGCCGTCGGAGAAGGTCGCGGTCAGCGTGCCCCAATCCTCGACATCATCAGGATTGGCCTTGATGTAGGTGCGCTCCTCCGGCTTGAGGCCGGCCGTGACGTTGCCGACATCGCCGGTGACGCTGGCGACGTGGATTTTCTCCCCTCGCGCGCGCGCCTCGACCTGCTTCAGATAGAGCACGGCCGAGAGCGGATGGCAGCCCATGCGGATCAGCGAGCCGCCGCCGGTCATCGCCCATTGCGCGGCATGCGCCGCGTGCGAGCCGGAATGGCTCTCCTCGCCCTTCATGAACAGGATCTTGTCTTTTGTCGCCTTGAGGATCTCCGCGATCTTGGTCACCGCCGGCGCGTAGATCCAGTCCTCGGCATACATGAAGAGCTTTCCGGTCCGCTCGACCGCGCCACGGGTCCGGTCCATCTCCTCCAGCACGCGCTCATACATCAGCGCCTTCGGCACGTGCCTGCCGATCGGCCGCGCGTCGCCCTCACGGCCGAAATAGCCGGCAAAGGGCTTTTCGCAGATCACGTGCCTGCCGGCCTGCATGCTGGCGACGATCATCTCGGCATGCAGATTGGGCGGCGTGCAGATGTCGATGACGTCGAGATCGGCGTCCGCGATCAATTCTGCAAAGCTGCGATAGACCCGCGGAATGTTGTGACGGGAGGCGAACCCGACGACATGGTCGCCGCGCGCGGCGACCGCCGCAATCTCGACGTCGACGCCATAGACGCGCCGGAACGCATACATGTGCAGCTCCGACACGAAGCCGCAGCCGACGAGTCCGACCTTGATCCTGGCCATGGCGCCCCTCCCCTTGCTTTGGGCGGCACTATAGCCTGACGGTTGTTCTATTCCACCGAGACCCGCACCACACCGGCGCTCATCATGCCGAGCGCGCGGGCGGCTGGCACCGAGAGATCGACGATGCGGCCACGGATGAAGGGGCCACGATCATTGACGCGGCATTGGATCGTCCGCCCGCTATAGGACACTTTGAGCACGCTGCCGAACGGACGCGTCCGATGCGCGCAGGTCAGTTCGCCGCTCCTGCCGGCCTTGCCGTATCCGTAATATGAGGCAAGTCCGCTTTCGGCGTGGGCGACGGAAAATGCAGAAAGCGAGAAAGTGGTCAGACAAAACAAGAGTGTCCGCTGCGCTCGCACGGCACCGCTCCCCGGTTGGCCCTGCCCCGCGCTGCAACGTCGCCGGTTCCCGCTGGTTCCTGGAACCCCACCAGGCGAGGCTGGCGGGGCCATCACACATTGTTACTGTTTGTGAAAGACCAGCGTGCGCACTTCGATGCTCTCGCGCGGGGCGGCATCATCGGGCGTGGTCGGATCGACGAAAGCGGTATGCGGCGCGAAGCGCGTCCGGCCGTCGGTTGCGGAGTCGTAGCACTTGAGCAGCAGCGCCTCGTCCGGCGTCATCTCGGGGAAATAGAACCAGCGATGATCCGGATTGTATTTCACCGAATAGGTCTCGCCGCGACGGTTGGGATAGATCAGGTCGGAAGCGACGAGGTCCTCGGCCGCGACCGTCATGCCGTCGGCCATCGCCAGCGGTGAATCGCGCAAGGGGCCGCGGATCGGCCGCCACAAATTGATCACCTGCACGCGACACTTGAGCAGCTCATCGGCTTCGTCGGGCAGATGCTCGCGCACGCGGTTGGCACCGGAGACCGCTGTCTGGTCGACATGGACGCGCGTTGCCGGCTGACGCGGACCGGCGCCGCGAATGTCGGCAGCACCGTCGATGCGCTTGCGCACGGTGTGGTCGAAGATGACAACACGATCGGCCTTCAGCGTCGCGCGCAGAAACGCCTCGACGGCGGGATAGTAGACCGTGCGGATTTCTTGGTCGTTGTAGAAATCCTTCACCCTGACGGGATGACGCACCAGCGCAAAGCCTTCGCGATCGAACGAGAAGTTGTCCGCGAGCAGCCGCGCGTCGAAGATCGGCACAAGGTGCGGCTCCGGCAGCGCGGTGCTCTTCGGCTCGCCCGGCGGCGGATCGAAAGCATAGGTTCGCGGCTTGCCTGACGTCGGCGCGAGATAGTTGAGTTCGGCGGTGACGAAGGGAAGTGTTTCGATTTTTGTTTCTTGCAGGCCCATGGTTGGTCTCCCGATGTGGTCGTCGGGATGATTTTTGAGGGCGCAGGACGCGGCGCAAGTGAGCAGCGCAAATAGCAATGGGGCTGCCGTTCTCAGTGTGAAATGCAGAACGAAAGTGTCGAGGAAGCTGATTGGGTTGGAATAGGCGCCGTGCACTTCACGGACGCTTGAGAGCCTCGTGAGGCCTCATGCGGACGCCGCGCATCACCGTAAGCGCGTCGACGCCTGTTCGACGCGCCATGGTAGTGCGCTGCTGAGCCCGGGCGTGGCTGCAATCACGCGGACCAGCGATCGACGACCTCGTCCGCCTTCGCGGTCACCAATAGCGGCGATAGTAGTGACGGTAGTACGGCCTGTAGCCGTAGCCATAGCCGTAATATGGACGATAGGGCCGGTAGTAGCGAGGGTAGGCGGGCCCGTAGCCGTAACCGTAATAGGCCGGCGCATAGCCATAGCCGTAGCCCGGATAGCCGTAGCCGTAATACGGTCCGCCATAGTAGCCGTACGGCGCGCCAGCAATTGCGCTGCCGATAATGGCTCCGGCCGCAAAACCACCAAGCCCCCATCCCCAACCGCCGCGCCAATGCACCTGTGTGACGTCATCGCCGGCTGCGGTCTTCATGGTGGCGACGTTGGTCGGCATCGGCGCCGCTGTCACCTGTCCGATCTGGCCGGCCATGACGCCGACCGTCAGCGAGCAGGCAATTGCCATTTTCCAGATACTCATCGTGTCACTCCCTGTCTGACATTTCGCTCCAAACAGCATCGCAGGCGTATGATCGGGCATCCTTGCGCCAAGTCAAAGGCTCGAATCAGCGTGCAGCGCACAAGACATCCCGCATGCCTCAATTGTGATCAGCGGACGACGCCTCGCCCGAACCGCTGTGACCCCGTGAGGCGGCACCACCTGCGCGTCGCGGCAAAGCGTTAAGCTTCCCGTGTGTCGCAACCAACAAGCACCTTCCCGATTTACTATTCGTACCGTTACTATCGGTTCCAACAAGGCGCGACCGAGGGGTCGTCTCGCAAAGGCCTTGGCTTGCGCCAGATGAGTGGGAGGAAGACATGAGTGCCGCCGGAAATGAACCGCTCGCCCGCCAGGCATTGGCATTCGTCCTGGCCGGCGGTCGCGGCAGCCGGCTGCTGGAATTGACCGACCGGCGCGCCAAGCCCGCGGTCTATTTCGGCGGCAAATCCCGCATCATCGATTTCGCCTTGTCGAATGCCGTGAACTCCGGCATCCGCCGCATCGCGGTCGCCACCCAATACAAGGCGCACAGCCTGATCCGGCATCTCCAGATGGGCTGGAACTTCTTCCGCCCTGAACGTAACGAGAGCTTTGACATCCTGCCCGCGAGCCAGCGCGTCTCGGAGAACATGTGGTATGTCGGCACGGCGGATGCGATCTACCAGAATATCGACATCATCGAATCCCACGCCTGCAGCTTCATCGTCGTGCTCGCCGGCGACCACATCTACAAAATGGACTACGAGGTGATGCTGCGGCAGCACGTCGACAGCGGCGCCGACGTCACGGTCGGCTGTCTCGAAATGCCGCGCGCGGAGTCTTCGGGCTTCGGCATCATGCATGTCGACGAGAATGGCTGGATCCAGCAGTTCCTCGAGAAGCCCAAGGATCCGCCGCCGATGCCGGGCAAGCCCGATGTCTCGCTCGCCAGCATGGGCATCTATGTGTTCAACGCGAAATTCCTGTTCGACGAGCTCAAGCGCGACGCCGAGGATCCGAACTCCAACCACGATTTCGGCAAGGACATCATCCCCTATATCGTCAAGAACGGCCGCGCGATCGCACATCAGTTCTCGACCTCCTGCGTCCGCTCGGGCAGCGACCCCCGCTCCTACTGGCGCGATGCCGGCACGGTGGATGCCTATTGGGCAGCCAATATCGACCTCACCGACGTGGTGCCGGAGCTCGATCTGTTCGACCGGGCCTGGCCGATCTGGTCCTATGCGGAAATCACGCCGCCCGCCAAGTTCGTCCACGACGAGGAGAGCAGGCGCGGCCAGGCGGTGAGCTCGCTGGTCTCGGGCGGCTGCATCATTTCCGGTGCGTCGCTGCGCCGCTCGCTGCTGTTCACCGGCGTGCGCATCAACTCCTATGCCAATGTCGAGAACGCGGTGATCATGCCTTACGTCAATGTCGGACGCGGCGCACGGCTGAAGAACGTCGTGATCGATCGCGGCGTCGAGATTCCCGAGGGGCTCGTGGTCGGCGAGGATCCCGAGCTCGACGCCAAGCGATTCCGCACCACCGAACAGGGTATCGCGCTGATCACCCAGCCGATGCTCGACAGGCTCAATACATGACGCCTGTTCGCGTCCTCGCGGTCGCCTCTGAAGTCTACCCCATCGTCAAGACCGGCGGCCTCGCTGATGTCGCCGGTGCGCTGCCGATTGCGCTGAAGGGGCACGGCGTCGAGATGCGCACCTTGATGCCGGGCTACCCGGACGTGATGCGGCTGCTTTCCGGTGCCGACGAGATCCGGCGCTGGCCTGACTATTTCGGCGGCCCCGGACGCCTGCTCGCCGGCTCGCGCGACGGGCTCGACCTGTTCGTGCTCGACGTGCCGCATCTGTATGCGCGGCCCGGCAACCCTTACATCACCGCCGAAGGCGTCGACTGGCCGGACAATGGCGTGCGTTTCGCGGCGCTGTCGCGCGTGGCGGCCGATATCGGCCACGGTCTCGTTCCTGCCTTCGTGCCAGACGTCGTCCATGCCCATGACTGGCAGGCCGGGCTGGCACCGGCCTATCTGCACTATGACGGCGGGGCGCGGCCTGCCACGGTGATGACCATTCACAACATGGCCTATCAGGGCAAATTCGCGCGTGAGCTGGCCGGCTCGATCGGCTTGCCTCACGACGCCACGTTCGATGTCCACGGTCTCGAATATTTCGGGGGCATCAGCTTCCTCAAAGCCGGCCTGCAACTCGCCGATCGCATCACCACGGTGTCGCCGACCTACGCGCATGAAATCCAGAGCGATGAAGGCGGCATGGGGCTCGGCGGCCTGTTGCGCGAGCGCGCAAGCGTGCTCAGCGGCATCCTCAACGGCATCGATGTCGAGGTGTGGAATCCGCAGACCGATCCGCATATCGCCTATCGGTTCAGCCCGGAAGAGCTGGTTTTCCGGGCCGCGAACAAGGCGGTGCTGCAGCAGCAGTTCAATCTCGATTCGTCCGACGAAGCGCCGCTGCTCGGCGTCATCAGCCGGCTGTCCTGGCAGAAAGGGCTCGACCTCCTGCTCGAGGCCATTCCCACGATCCTGGACCAGGGCATGCAGCTTGCCCTGCTTGGCAGCGGCGACCGCGATCTCCAGGACCGCTATCAGGCCGCCGCGCGCGCCAATCCGGGCCGGATCGGCGTCATGATCGGATACGACGAGGTGCTGGCGCATCTGATCCAGGCCGGCTCCGACGCGCTGCTGGTGCCCTCCAGGTTCGAACCGTGCGGCCTCACTCAGCTCTGCGCCCTGCGCTACGGCGCGATCCCCATCGTCTCCCGCGTCGGCGGCCTCGAGGACACCATCGTCGATATCGGCGAGACCGGACATGATGCGACGGGCTTCAAATTCGGTCCTGTGACGGCCGACGCCCTCGCGGGCACGCTGCGCAGGGCGAATGCCGCCTTCCATGACAAGCCGACCTGGCGGCAACTGCAAAGAAGCGGCCTTGCCACCGACGTGTCCTGGCGCAACCGCGCGGGCGAATACGCCGCGCTGTATCGCGGCCTGATGGAATCCCGCCGCGCGTGAAGCATGACCACAATCGAATCCATGCTATAGAGCGGCCATGGAACCCCTCGTGATCAAGCTGATCGGCTTTGCCGCCGCGACCTGCACCACCGTGGCCTACGCGCCGCAAGCCATCAAGGTCTGGAAGACGCGCTCCACCGGAGACATCTCGCTCGGCATGTTCCTGGTCATGGTGCTGGGCCTCTTACTCTGGCTCATCTACGGCCTGCTTTCGGGCGATGGCCCGCTGATCGCCTCGAACGCCGTGACCATGCTGCTCGCCGGCGGCATTCTGGTGATGAAGCTGAGGTATGGGTAAGGCTTTCTTCGCCTCTCTCCGCGAGCGAGGAGAGGAAGAAGAGACCATCACCCAAACACGTACGACGCCATCGCGACGCTTGCGACCTCGTCGACGAAGACGCGTTTGCCGACATCGCTGCCGGCGGCGCCTGCCGCGACCATCAGCGGCAACAGATGGTCCTCGCGCGGATGGGCAAGCCGCGCGCTCGGCGCATTCTCCCAGTCGACCAACATCGCGTTACGGCGCGCCGCATCCGGATTGCTGATCGCCTCGTTCAGATAGGCTTCGAAATCATACGAGACGGGCTTCGACTCCGCCCGCCCGAAGCCGCGCATGTTGTGATAGGTGAGCCCGCTGCCGACGATCAGGATGCCTTCGTCGCGCAGCGATGCAATCGCCTGCCCGACCTTGATATGCTCGGCCGCGTCGTAGCTCGACTTTAGCGACAGCAGCACGATCGGCATGTCGGCGTTCGGATACATCAGGCCGAGCGGCACGAAGGTGCCGTGGTCAAAACCCTGATTGGCATCCTCCCGGCACCCGAGGCCGGCACGATCGAGCAGCGCTTTCACCTCCGCCGCGAGCGCGGGCTGGCCCGGTGCGGGATATTTGATGTGATAGGTATGCTCGGGGAAACCGTAATAGTCGTACACCATCGGCGGATGCGCCGAGGTCGACACGGTGAAGGCCTCGGCCTCCCAATGGCCGGTGATAACAAGCACGGCCTTCGGCCTTTCAGGCAGAAGCTGCGGCAGCCGGCCGAATTCCGCTGCGGTTTTGGCATATTGCACCCGCCTGTCCTCCATGAAGGGCCAGGGGCCGCCGCCATGGGACAGAAACAAGGTCGGAAATCGCGTCATCTGGGCCGGCTCGTCTCGTTGACACCACGCGCTTGCGAACTGCCTGCGCGCTCCGCCGCGAGCATAGGCAAACCGGCATGGTTAGCAAGTCGTTAACGATTTACCGCCCACAATCCTGATGTGGCCGAAGGAAGCGGCCAGAAGACAAGCGAGACGTAAGATGAAGAAGTTTGCGCTGGGGGACGTCGTCAACAGTGACAAGGGCCGTCGCGGCGTCGTCCGCGCCGCCTACCGGTCGAAGGAAGGCCAGCAGTTCTACGCCGTCGAGAAGGACGGCACGATGGACTATCTCGAAGAAGATCGGCTCACGCCCGCGCCGCGCGTCGAGCTCGCCGCCTAAGCTCACCTCATTTCTTGTTCTCGCCTGCGAGCCGGTCCAGACGCTCTATCCATGGATCGTCACCGCTCGCGATGCGATCATTCGTGACCAGCAGCAGATGGTCGCGGTCTGCGACCGCATCCCAATGCGGCAGCTCGGCGCCGTTGGGATCGCCGCTCCTGGCGAAGTTGATCCAGTAGGCCCGCAGGCGGTTTGCGACCTCGCGATCGCGCCGCGAGAAGATGCCCGCGCCGGGGACACCCTCTGCGCCGAAGATGAACTGCAACTCGCGCCCGTGGCCTTCGTCAGCATTGCCGCGCCGCCCTTCCGGCACATAGGCAAAGCGATAGCGGAAAGTCGGCGCACCGGTCGCGGCATGAAGCCGGGCGAGCAATCGCACCGGCTCGGAGAAAGCCTTGTCGGTGTAGAAGCTGGCCGCAATGTCTGAAGCCCTGGTGGCGTCGGGATAGAGCTTGCGCAACGCCTCGACGCTGTCGCCGGAAGACGATAGCGCCTCCTTGACCTCGAGCTCGCTATCGAAGCGGGTCTCGTCGTCGTTCGAGCCGATGATCAGGGGAATGCGGCTCTCATGCCCTGCCGCGAATCCCGCGGCGATCTCTTCCTTCACCAGGCTTTCATCCATCGCCGGCGCAAAGCTGCGCGGCGATTTGTCCAGAAGTCGCCGTTCAGCAGCAAGCAGCCGCGCCGGTTCGACCGAGCGCAAATCCACTTGCCGGCCGAGCGCGGCAGCAAATTTCAGGCCCGCGGCCTCCGCTTCCTGTGACGACGGCAGGCGCGCGCGGGCGGGGATGGATTGCAGAATGGCCTTCTGGAACAGATCGCGCGATTGCGCACACAGCATCAGGAGCGCGATCGATGTCGCGCCGGCGCCGTTGCCGAACAGCGTCACGTTGTTCGCATCGCCGCCGAAGGCCGCGACGTTGTCGTGCACCCAGCGCAGCGCCGTGATCTGGTCCATCAGGCCGAAATTGCCCGAGCCGTCTTCCGACAGTGCGGGAAGCCTGAGCCAGCCGAGCGCCCCCAGGCGATAATTCACGGTGACCACGATGAGTCCGGCCTGCGCAAGCCTTGCGCCGTCGAACAACGGATCGTTGGCGGTGCCGGCGACGAAGCCGCCGCCATGGATGAACACCATCACCGGGAGCGGGCCGTCGACGCCGAAGGGGCGAAACACGTTGAGTGTGAGGCAATCCTCGCGCGCGACCGGTATCGACGGCTGGAGACAAGGCGCGGCATAGTCGTAGGCCATGCTCATCTCCGAACTCTCGGGCAAGGCCTGCGGCGAACGCCAGCGCAGGCTGCCGACCGGCGGCGCTGCATAGGCAAGCCCCTTGAACGAGGCCACTTCGCCCTCGACGGCGCCAAGCATCTGGCCTTCGCGGGTCAATGCAAATGGAAATTGTCCAACCGGCTGGGCCAGGGCCCGACCGGTGCAAAGCAATGCAAAGGCCGCAATGAGCGCAAACAGGCACCGCATCTTCAGGGCATCTCGATGCGCGGATATGTTGGCCTGCAGGTTACGTCGGTGTCCGGCGAAGAGGCAAGCGTTGTGGCGACAGCTAGCCGCCCTTGGACAGCTAGCCGCCCTTGGCGAGAATCTCCGCCAGCGCGCGCCGGGCGATGATGCCGAGTTCGCCAAGCGTCGAATGACCGGATTTTGCAGCCTCGATCAGGCGCTCGGCGATGAACCTGCGGCTGTCGTGATCGCCGCCATGCGGCAATTGCCGGCACGTCTCCTCCAGGACGACGTCCATGTTCGCTTTGGTCCGCTCACTCAACTCTGTCATGACGCCCTGGATAAGCGTGGCTTGTAGCCGCAAGCATACACAGACGGATCGGCCATGATTACCCCGGGCAATCACGGCCATTGTGCATCGCGATGCGTGCATTGAGGCAACGTTCGCGCCGCCACGATGATGCCGCAAACGGGACCACCGAAGATTGCACTTGCTTTGATGACAAGCCGAGCCTGCAGAGCTAGCCTGCCGGCAAAACAAAATAAGCGGGAGGAATGCCATGCCTGAAGCGATGGTCGCCACACGTGAGTCCAGGGCGGGTGGAACGCCCCAGCAGGTCGATGTTGCCGTGGTCGGCGCGGGATTTGCCGGTCTTTATCTGCTCCATCGCCTGCGCAAGGCCGGCCTGTCGGCCGTCGCGCTCGAAGAAGCAGGCGACGTCGGCGGCACCTGGTACTGGAACCGCTATCCCGGCGCGCGCTGCGATATCCAGACCATCGATTACAGCTACACCTTCGATCCGGAACTCGAGGACTCCTGGACCTGGTCGGAGAAATACGCGACCCAGCCCGAGATCCTGCGCTATCTCGGCTTCGTCGCCGACCGCTATGATCTCAGGCGCGACATCCGCTTCAAGACCAAGGTCACCGAAGCCAGATGGGACGAAGCGGCCGAGCGCTGGCTCATCACCACCGACAATGGCGCGCCGGTCTCCTGTCGCCATTACATCATGGCCACCGGCTGCCTTTCCGCGCCAAAGCCGCCGGAGATCGAAGGCGTCAAGGATTTCGGGGGCGAGATCTATTTCACCGGGCGCTGGCCGCATAGCGGCGTCAACCTCGCCGGAAAGCGCGTCGCCGTGATCGGCACGGGTTCGTCAGGCATTCAATCGATCCCGTTGATCGCCGAACAGGCCGCGCATCTGACCGTGTTCCAGCGCACGCCGAATTTCGCGCTGCCTGCCCACAACGGCCCGGCGCCGGACGACCGCATGAACCTGCTGCGCGAAGATCGCGCGGCGTATCGCCAGCAGGCACGCCAGTCGATGGCGGGCGTGCCCTATCCGCAGCAGACGGCCGTCAGCTGGCAATTGAGCGATGCCGAGCGTCGCGAGCGGTTCGAACGCGCCTGGGCGGCCGGCGACCTCGTCCACATCCTGACGCAGCTCTGGGCCGACCAGGCCGTCGACGTCGACGGCAACAAGATCGTCCAGGATCTGATCCGCGAGAAGATCCGCGCCACCGTCAGGGATCCCGAAACGGCCGCGGCGCTCATGCCGGACGATCATCCGTTCGGCGCAAAGCGTCCCTGCCTCGACACCAATTACTACGCAACCTACAACCGGCCCAACGTCACGTTGGTCAATCTGCGCCAGGAGCCGATCAAGGCGATCACCGCAAGCGGCATCACCACGTCCAGGCGCGATGTCGATGTCGACGTCATCGTGTTCGCGACCGGCTTCGACGCCATGACCGGCGCGATCCGCGCCGTGCATCCGATCACCGGACGTGGCGGCAAGTCGCTCTCCGATGTCTGGGCGCATGGGCCGCAGAGCTATCTCGGGCTCACGGTCGAAGGCTTCCCGAACTTCTTCATGATCACCGGCCCCGGCAGCCCGTCGGTGCTGTCGAACATGGCGGTGTCGATCGAGCAGCATGTCGACTGGGTCGTCGATCGCCTCGCAGCCTTGCGCGATGCCGGCTTCACCACGATCGAGCCGACCGAGACGGCGCAGGCCGGCTGGAACAGGCATATGGCCGACTGCGCGATGCTGACGCTGCACCGGCTCGCCAACACTTGGTACACGGGCGCCAACGTGCCCGGCAAGGTTCAGGCCCTGATGCCCTATACCGGCGGCGTCGGCCCCTATCGCAGCATCTGCGACGATGTCGTCAGCCGCGGCATGCTCGGTTTCAAGCTGACAGGTCCCAACGTCGCCGCGCAATGCAATGACGGCGAGGTGGTGCGGCTGCAGCCCGACGTGCGGCTGGTGCTGAACCTGCTGGCGTCGCTGAACCTGCCGCCGATCGAGTCGATGGGTGCGGCAGGCGCGCGCGCCTTCGTCAACGAGTTCAACAAAAGCCGGCCCGCGGGGCGGCCGATCGGCGAGATCGTCGACGGCACGCTGCCCGGCGCCGACGGCCCGCTGCCTTACCGCGTCTACAAGCCGGCAACGCCGGGGCCGCATCCGGTCGTGGTCTATTTCCACGGCGGCGGCTGGGTGCTCGGCGACGAGCAGTCCGACGAGCCGTTCTGCCGCGACATGGTGCGGCGGACCGGCATGATGTTCGTCAGCGTCGGCTATCGCCACGCGCCGGAGCATCGCTTCCCGGCGGCGGCCGAGGACGGCTATGCGGCGACACGCTGGATCTCCGAGCATCTCGCCGAGCTCGGCGGCATGCAGGGACCGGTGCTGGTCGCCGGCTGGAGCGCCGGCGGCAACATCGCCGCGGTCACCTGTCAGCTCGCGCGCGATCGCGGCGGGCCCGAGATATCAGGCCAGCTGCTGGTGTGCCCGGTCACCGACTGCAGCTTCGACCGGCCCTCCTACAACGACAATGCGATCGGTTACTTCCTGACGCGTTCACTGATGTACTGGTTCTGGGACCTCTACTGCTCGCCAGCCGATCGCACCGATCCGCGCGTCTCGCCGCTGCGCGGCAAGGTCGCCGGCCTGCCGCCGGCCTTCGTCGCCACCTGCGAGTTCGATCCGCTGCGCGACGAAGGCATCGCCTATGCCGAGGCGATGGCGGCCGCCGGCGTCCCGGTCGAGCAGCTCAAGGCGCACGGTCATTTCCATTCGTCCTTTACGATGGTCGACGTGGTGATCACCAGCGTCCAGGGCCGGGTGCAGATGGCGCAGGCCCTGCGGCGCTTCGCTGGGCTTCCGCCGGAGGTCAGAAGCGGCGACGAGGCCGGCCACGGCCATGCCAGCCCCGCACATAAAATCGCAGCGGCGGCGAGTTAAGCCGACATCGGCCGGGAACCTTTGCCCGGCCGCCGCGTTATCGAGGCGTGGCATTGAGATGCAGCGATGGGTATGGGCCCTGGCACGCAAGGCTAGCGTGCCGGGGTTCTTTTTGCGTGAGGCGGGGATGATGGGGGACGCAACTGTTACGGATACAAAGGTCGATTTCGGCGCCTATGCGGTGCTGCAGAAATGGCCATCACTCGGAAATCAGCGCCGGCCCGACCGCTCGCCCTATCAGGTGAGCGAAGGCACGCTGGATGCCTGCATCTCGGCTTTCATGGAGAAGCCTGCGCCATCAAGACATCTCTACGAGATCCGCACGGCGGCGCAACCGCCGCTGGTGACGGACATCCTCTCGCCCGAACACGTCGCCGAGCTGTCGCGGCTGAGGGAATTTCTCTGATTGCGCGCGCGGATGGCGCGGCTGTACGCGCAGGACAGACGTCCGACCTGCCCCGTCCGATTTTGCCAGGAACCTTCTTCCGGTTTTTCCCGTTAACAGGGATCGGAAAGCGAAGGCGTGAGTCTCTCACATGCTTGATCCTGGCACACCATCTCCGGCCGTGCCCTACGGCGCCGACCAGACCTTGTTCGTGGTGATCGATCGCCTCGACGAGGCAACCGAAATCCGCGTCGAGCGAAGCGATCTCGACACCGCGATCAGCGAGCTCGTCGCCGGCTGCTTCAGCGACCCCATCAAGGTGATTTCGTTCAACACGCTCGAGCACTGGATGAAGGACATCTCGAACGACGTTGCCGACGAGATCCAGGCGCGCTGCGACATCGACGGCGTGACGCTGCCCGACTATCTCAGCGATTTCGTCGAGAGCCACAGCTGATCCCGCACCTCCGCGCCACAAGCGCCAGATCGCGAGCAAGAAAACGAGCAAGAAAAAACGCCGCTTCCGCGGCGCTTTTCCTGTGTCGACATCACGATGATCTCAGTGGTGCCAGAAAATCGCCAGCAGCAGGATGACCGGCAGCGGCACGCCTAGCAACCAGAGCAAAGCACCTCTTCCAAAACCCATGGCTTCCTCCTCCATGTTCATGTCAGACATGACGCTGGAAAGGAGAGGAAGTTCCGCGCTTTACGGAGAGGGCAAATGCGTTCAGAGCATGGATGGCAGGCGTCAGTTGCGCCGCCGGCCGGCGATGAGTTCGATCTCGCGGCGGCGTTCGCCGGCGAAGGTCAGCAGCTTTTCGATCGTCGGCGTATCCGTGATCCGTTTGGCAAGTCGCTCGGCGCGCGCCGCCTGATCTTCCAGATGCTGGATCGTGTTCAAGCGCCGTCTCCCCCAAAACCCCGACTTGCAAAGCCCCGACTTGCCGGGCAGCCATCGTGCGTGAGAGCCGCTAACAGCCGGTTAAGCGCAGCGCCGATCGAGACGTAAGCGCTCTATTGCACGACGTCGAGCCGGACATTGGCGAGGCCCTTGTCGACCATGCCGAGCGCCTCGGCCGCGGACGGCGAGATGTCGACCACGCGGCCGCGAACGAAGGGCCCGCGATCATTGACCCGGACGGTGACGAAGCGACCGGAGGAGACATCGGTGACACGCAGCTTGGTGCCGAAGGGCAGCGTCGGATGCGCCGCGGTCAGCTCGTTCTTGTCGAACTTCTCGCCGCTCGCGGTCTCCGTATCCGAATAGAAGCTGGCGAGGCCCTGCGACCCCGTCGGTTTGGCGCTCGCTGTGTCGACGTAGGGACGTGGCCTGTGGATCGGACGCGGATGCAGCGCCGCCACGCGGTGCGGCCGCTCGATCGCAACCTGCTTTGTGGTCGGAGCGAGATCGGCCCTCTGACGTCCAACCGGTGATTGCGCGCAGGCAGCAAGCGATGCGGCGCCGATGATGGCAAGCAGCAACCGTGACGAGGCTGCCGGCGAAGTCGGGGTCGTTTCGGCACGTGCAATGCGAGACATGATGCGCCCTCCGAACACGCCCAAGTTTCGGTGGGCAATGAGGGCAGAACCTTGGCTGAACAAAAGCGGCCTTGGGGCCGCCATCGTTTCGCGCCGGCTGTGATGAATCCACCACAGTCACCTGTCCTGAATCGGCACAGAAGGGGAAAAAATCAGCCCGATACGACGCGCCAGACGATCGGGCGCGGCTCCGGCCGGGCCTCGCCGGGCCGACAATTGCGATTCCGGCCGTGCCAGGCACCTTGCTTGACCATCCTTCGAGACGCCGCCTGCGGCGGGCCCTTAGAGGACATGCTTCGTGGCCAGATATCAGACCCTCATGGTGAGGAGCCCGCCAAAGCGGGCGTCTCGAACCATGCAGGCCGAGCTTTCCCGGCAGTCTCCAGCCGTCCCTGGCCTAGTATTTCGGCTCGTACATCTGCGACTGGACCAGGGCCTTCGCGTCGTTGGGCGCGGGTCCGTCGGCGAGGCCGCGCTGGAAGGCGACGTCGGCGACCGCCGCCGCGATGCGGGCCGAGACCTCGCGGATGCGGGGCAGTGCCGGATAGAGGCTGCCCTGGGCGAGATCCTCCTTGCCGACGCAATCGGCGAGCGTGTGGGCGGCGGCCATGAACATCTCGTCGGTCACGAGCCGCGAGCGGCTGGCGATGACGCCGAGGCCGACGCCGGGGAAGATGTAGGAGTTGTTGCCCTGGCGCGGCACGAAGGTGCGGCCATTGAGCTTGACCGGATCATAGGGGCTGCCGCAGGCGAACAGCGCGCGGCCGTCGGTGTAGCGATAGGCGTCCTCCGCCGAGCACTCGGCCTTCGAGGTCGGGTTGGACAGCGCGAACACGATCGGCTGCTCGTTGAGCTCGGCCATCGTCTTGAGCACATCAGGGGTGAAGGCGCCGCCGACCGCGGCGACGCCGATGATCGCCGTCGGCTTCAGCGTCTTGATCGCGGTGAGGAAATCGGCGATCGGCGCTTGATCCGTATGCGCGTAGCGGAGCTTGTGGCCGTGAAGGCCGTCGCGGCCACTGACGACGAGGCCGCGGGAATCCACCAGCCAGTTGCGTCGGAGCGCCTCGGCTTCCGTTGCACCCTCCGCCATCATGGCGGAAACGACGAGATCGGCGATGCCGGTTGCGGCCTCGCCTGCGCCGAGGAACAGGATGCGCTGGTCCCGCAGCTTGCCGCCGTTCACCTTGAGCGCCGAGAACAGGCCGGCGAGCGCCACCGCTGCGGTGCCCTGGATGTCGTCGTTGAAGACGCAGGTTTCATCGCGGTATTTGTGCAGCAGCTTGAACGCCGAATGATTGGCGAAGTCCTCGAACTGGATCAGCACGCCGGGAAAGGTCTTTCGCGCGGCCGTCATGAACTCGTCGACGAAGCTGTCATAGGCTTCGCCCTTAAGCCGCCGCTCGCGCAGGCCGAGATAATAGGGATCGCTCAGCAGCTCCTCGTTGTTGGTGCCGACGTCGAGCACGATGGGCAGGCAATGCTCGGGATGCACGCCGGCGCAGGCCGAATAAAGCGACAGCTTGCCCACGGGGATGCCCATGCCGTTGGCGCCGAGATCGCCAAGTCCCAAAATGCGCTCGCCGTCGGTGACGACGATCAGCTTGGCGGGATAGGGCCAGTTCTTCAGGATCTCGGCGATCTGGCCGCGATCGCGCGAGGAGATGAACATGCCGCGCGGCCGCTGGAAGATCAGGCCGTATTTCTGGCAGGCAAGCCCGACCGTCGGCGTGTAGATGATCGGCTGGATCTCGTCGATATTGTCGACCACGACGCGGAAGAACAGCGCCTCGTTGCGGTCATGCAGCGCATTCAGCGCGACATATTTTTCCAGGTCCGTCGGCAGCGAGCGCAGGTTGATCAGCACGCGCTCGACCTGCGCCTCGATCGTCAGCACGCAAGGCGGCAACAGGCCGCGCAGTCCGAGAGCGGCGCGTTCGGCTTCCGTGAAGGCCGTGCCCTTGTTGAGCAGGGGATCGCGCAGCAGCGTCATGCCATGCGTTGAATCGGATGATGTCGGTTGGGCAACGACCCGGGCAGGTCTATTCACGAATTCCCCCAAAAAGCTTCATATTGAACGGCAGATATTGTCGGCCAGCGCTTCATCGAGATCAAGGACGTAGCGCTGGGCGCGTCGATTGTGATCTCGCACCGCAGCGAGATTTCCGCGAACGATCCGCAGTCGCACGCGGCACAAAAGTTAACGCGACAAGACTCTCACCCCTCATGGTGAGGAGCGCGAAACGCGCGTCTCGAACCATGCAGCCCCTCGATTTCGCCCGCGGCGCATCCTTCGAGTCGCCCGCCTCTGGCGGACCCTCGGGATCAGGGCGGAGTGCGTGCAGCAGCAACAGCGGGCGCTGATGCCGTTTAGCCTCATCCTGAGAGCCTGACTCAAAATAAGTCCTTGAAAACCAAGGAAGGCAGAGTTGGTGTTTCTGGGAGGTAGTCGATTCCTCCTGATCGGAAATCCCTATGCATTGAGCACGTTCGTTACAGCGAACCTGGTTTTCGAAGCTAACGACCACCGCCGCAAGATGTTGAAATGACTCGACTTCATTTTCGGTCAGGCTCTGAGGAGACCGCCGGAAGCGGTCGTCTCGAAGGACGAGGCGTGCGCGCAAGTCGCTCGAACTTCTCGTCGTCCGCATGTCATCAGCGGGCTGCAGGGCGAGAGAACGCTGCCAGATGAGCGGAGGCTATTCGGAAAATCCGCGCGGTGCCGCTAACCGGCAGCCCGCCGCGCCGTGAGGTTGGCGGCGACGTCGGCCGGCGGCGCGACATGCATCAAGATCGTCTGGGTGGCGGAGGCCACCTCGATATCCTGCTGCTGGAAGCGCTGCTTCATGCGACGGTTGAACTCGCGCTGGACCGGCCAGCGGCCGGCCTCGGTGCAGCGGATCTGACCGACGATCGACACCATCGCGCCATCCACCTTGTCGATGCCCCAGAGTTCGAGGTCGCCGCGGATCAACGGGCGGAATTCCGCCTCGCGGCGCATCTCCTCGACGATGTCCTTGAGGATCTGGCCGGCGCGGTCGGTATCTTCCTTGTAGGCGACGTTGACGCTGACGGAGGCATTGCCGGCGCCGCGGCTGGCGTTGGTGATGGTGGTCACCGCGCTGAACGGCACGATGTGCACGGCGCCGTCGCCGGCGCGCAGGCGGATGGTGCGGATCGAGACATTCTCGACCACGCCTGTGAGGCCGGACACGCTGACGGTGTCGCCGACCTGCACCGTGTTCTCCAGCAACAGGAACAGACCGGTGATGAGATCCTGCACCAGCTTCTGCGAGCCGAAGCCGATGGCAATGCCGACGATGCCGGCGCCGGCGAGTAGCGGCGCGACATTGACGCCGATCTCGCTGAGCGCCGTGAGGCCGACGACCGTGGCGATCACGCACAGCAGCGCCGTGCGCAGCATCGGCTGGAAGGTGCGCAGGCGCGCCGCGCGGGCGTAATGTCCGTCGCGCGACAGCGTATTGATCTGGCGATCCAGCAGTGCATTGCTGGCCTCCCAGATCACCGCAGCGATGAAGACAGCGACGCCGATCGTCGCCACGGCGGAAATCAACTGGCTGCCGATCTGGCCGCCATAGAACCAGACGATGGCGTCGACGCCCCAGACCTCGAGCACGGCGACGAAGCCGATGAAGGCGATCACGCCGGAGACGATCTTGCGTAGCAGCGGCAGATAGCGATTGGCGCGGACCTCCAGGCCGGGAAATCGATGGAGGATGTCCGGCTGGATGCGGAAGCCGCGGTCGATCAGGCTCAGGGTCACCATGATGGCGACGCGCGTCATCAGCGCCACCACGACGGTCCCGACGAAATATTGCAGCAGCAGCGAATAGCCGTTGCGGATGTTGAGCGCCCAGACCGCCCACAGCGCGAGGTCGAGCGCGATTGCAAGATAATGCCAGCCGCCGGCGATGCGATTGCGCAGACGTGCCGCAATACCCTGCCGTTCGGCGGGCGCGCGAATGGCGTCCGCCACCTGGCGGCGGCATTGCAGGATGATGACGACGACGAAGAGATGGACGACCAGCATCACCATGCGGAGCAGCGCGGCATAGCCGGTGCTGGGCAAGCCGAGCAGGAGGGCGACATTGGCAAAGGCAATGCCGGACACGCCGACGCCAACGATGCGGCGGGCCCAGATCTCGACATAGGCCGCGGTCTCGGCACGGGCCGGAAACAGGCCGAACGGTCCCGCCAGGACACGAACGAGGCAGATGAGCCCGCGCGAGAACGCATAGGCGTTGACGACCGCGAGGATGACGAGGCGGACCGTGGCGGGTTCGCCGATCTCCGTTCCGAGCAGCGCAGTCGCCAGACCGACGAAAATGAAAACCGGCAGCAGTTCGAGCACGAGCCGTCCGACCACGAAGGGCAGCCGCAGCAGCAATTGCCAGACGCGCGCGAGGCTGTGACGGTGCTTGTGCAGTTCGGCCGCGGGCGTGACGTCGGCCACCGATGACGGCGGATCGGCAATGGGCAGCGCCTGGGCCGACAGGCGTGTGGTCTGCGGCACGCGTCCTTCGAGGAAGGCAACGGGACGCCGGATCAGGCGGACGATCACCCATTCGGCCGCGAGTGCAGAACCGAACACCAGTGCCAGCTTCCAGGCGATCTCGATCAGAAGATTGTAGGCGGCAGGATCGTTCGCGGTACGCATGATCCAGTAGTAGAATGCCGGGAAATTCGTGAGCGTCCGCGCCATGTCGGCGACGTCGCGCGAGATCTCGCCGATCTCCTCGGACACCGTGAGCAGGAGCTGTGCGCCGAGGCCGTCGGCCGAAAGCGGGATCGGCGATTTGTGTTCCGCCGGCGGCGCCGCCGGCTGCTGCTGACCCGGCGCATTCGCAATCGCGCGCAGCGTGTCGATCATTTGCGCGCGCTTCTGGTCGTCCTGGAGTGTCTCCAGCGCCCGTCTGGCTTGATCAGGCGATAACGCATTGGCGGGGGGCGGCGCAGGCGCCTGCGCGCGAGCACTGGAGAGAGAGGGGATTGCGAGGAAGAGGATGGCGAGGAGCGCCGGAACAAGCCTGTGCGACACGCGGGATTCCCAGATAAATGAAACGTGCCGGCGGAATCGTGCCCGCGCCTAGCACTGCGTCATGTCGGATGCCGCTATTCGCCCGTATCCTGTGTCGGAAGTTTGCCGATGAGACGACAATCTCTTGGCATTTCCCCTTGGCACTTCCTCTTGGCGTTTCCCGCCGGCACTGTCCTCGGCAGGGACGCGCCAAAACGCACAGCGCCGGGCAGGTAGGGGCTCTGCCTCACTGATGCAGCCCTCTAGACCTAGACCCGGCGTGCCGTTCGCGGTTTCCGCCGCTATGCGATAGTCCGAACGAGCTCCATCGCACTTAACGCGGCTGGATTTGCGGAGGTGGAGTCATAGACCTCCCCTTGCTCATGAGGTGGACGTTACGCGTCGCTTGTGTGCGACCGAATGTATGGTCCTCCCCCGACATAAAACTGTCAAGCGGGATCAAGGACCCGAGGATCACATTTGCACGCCTGTTCCGCGACAGACTGACGACGTGACAGTGTGGAATAAATGCCTCTCGGCAGCGTTTGTGTGAGGGAGCATACCCTCGTCCTCATTTCAGAAGGCCAGAGATGAAAGCATCATTTTGCATCGCCGTGCTCGCAGCCCTTGTCACCGGATCCGCGCTCGCGCAGACCCCGCCGCAGACCTCGACCAAGAAGGTCGACGGCACCGACAACGTCTACATCTTCCGCTATGGCGGCCATCAGTCGATGTTCGTGGTGACGCCTCAGGGCGTGATCGCGACCGATCCGATCTCGTATTTGCGCCCGGCAAAACCCTATATCGACGCGATCAAGGCGGTCACCGACAAGCCGATCAAATACGTCATCTACAGTCATCACCATTACGACCACATCGCCGGCGGCCAGCCGTTCAAGGATCTCGGCGCGACATTCATCGCGCATCGGCGGACCAAGGAGCGACTGCTCGAGCTCAAGAAGCAGAATGCGCTGCTGGCCGATATCGTCATGCCGGACCAGGTGGTCGACGACCAGAAGATCATCAAGCTCGGCGGCACCACGCTGGAGCTCGACTATGTCGGCCGCAACCATTCCGACAATTCGCTGGTGATGCGGCTGCCGAAGGAGAAGCTGGTCTTCGTGGTCGACTTCGCGCCGATCGAATCCGTCCAGTTCCGCAACATCCCCGACAACGCCTCGCCGCTGGAATATATCGCCTCGCTGAAGAAGCTGGCTTCGCTCGACTGGGAACGCATGATTCCGGGCCATCCCTATGCCGGCGGCCGGCTCGGCACCAAGAAGGACGTCGAGGACGACATCGCCTACATGGAAGATCTTTCGGCGGAAGTGAAGAAGGCCGCCGACGCCGGCAAGTGCTTCGACACCGCGATGAAGGAGGTGAAGCTGCCGAAATACGAGAAGTGGGCGAATTACGAGGCGAGCCTGCCGGCCAACGTCGAGCGCTTCTGCTATTGGTGGGGGCGGGGGTATTAGCGGCTTGCGCAGAAGCCGTAGGGTGGGCAAAGGCGCACTTGCGCCGTGCCCACGACCTCTCTCGCAAATGAAGATTGGTGGGCACGCTCCGCTTTGCCCACCCTACGGGACCGGTCGTGCGGCTGTCATCGATGCATCCTGAGGCACGTCGGGATGATGCCACTATACTCCTGTTTTGCCCGACGGCTCAACCAAATTTTCTAAAAACCCGAATATCGACACGTCCGCCGGCAAGCCGTTGATTTCACAGCACCCGGCTACTGTGCATGGGGTTGTTTTGGTGTTTTGCCTTTCGCCCGCTTCTTGCCTGCCTTCTTCTCCCTCTCCAGCGCCGTGCGCACCTGGTCGAACTCCGCGAGCGAAGCCTTGTCGGCACGGGGAAACCGCAGGTCGAGCTTTTCGAGCGCGGCATTGATCACCGAGCCGATCACGACACGGGCAAACCATTTGTGGTCGGCGGGCACCACATACCAGGGCGCATGGGGCGTCGCGGTGTGGCGCAGGATGTCCTGATAGACCGCCTGGTAGCGCGGCCACAGCGCGCGCTCCTTGATGTCGTCCATCGAGAATTTCCACTGCTTGGCCGGCTCCTCCAACCGATCGAGGAAGCGCTGGCGCTGCTCCTCCTTGGAGACGTTGAGGAAGAATTTCAGCACCACGGTGCCGTTGCGCATCAGGTAGCGCTCCCAGGCGGCAATGTCCTCGAAGCGCTCCTTCCAGATGGTCTTGGTGACCAGCCTCGACGGCAGCTTCTCCTTGGCCAGGATCTCCGGGTGCACGCGCGTCACCAGGCATTCCTCGTAATGGGAGCGGTTGAAGATGCCGATACGGCCGCGCTCCGGCAACGCGACCACGTGGCGCCAGAGGAAATCGTGGTCGAGCTCCTTGCTGCTCGGCGCCTTGAAGGCCGTGACCTCGCAGCCCTGCGGGTTGATGCCCTCGAAGATCGCCTTGATCGCGCTGTCCTTGCCGGCGGCGTCCATGGCCTGGAACACGATCAGCAGCGACCAGCGGTCCTGGGCGTAGAGCTTCTCCTGGAACGCGATCAGCCGCTTCTTGTTGGCGTCGAGAATCTCCTGCGCCGCCTCCTTGTCCAGATCGCCCTTCGCGTTGGTCTTGTAGTCCTTCAGGTGAAACTTGCCGGACCCGTCGTGCCGGAACGGCGTGATGTAGCGGTCAAGTTCCTGGGCGAGCGATTTGGACGGCTTTTTGCTCATGGGCGCGGGGCACCTTGCGTTGCGACTTCAATCGATCGAGCAGGCTACCAAGGATGCCCTTGGGAAGGAATATGATGAAAAGCACCAGCAGCACGCCGTAGACAAGGTTGTCCCAGCCGACCGCCTTGGTGCCGAATCCGATGCGCAAGGTCTCCGCGAGCAGGATGGTGATGACGGCGCCGACGGTCGGGCCGAGCGAGACGAACAGGCCGCCGACGATGGCCGCGAACACCATCTGCAGCGACACCGCGATGCCGCTGACCGTATCGGGCGTGATGAACATCTGGTACTGGCAATAGATCGCGCCGGCCAGCGCCGTCATCAGCGCGCTGAGCAGCGTGATCTTCAGCTTCTCCGCCGTGACGTCGACGCCGGCGGCGGCCGCGGCGTCCTCGTCCTCCGAGATGGCCTCGAGCGCATAGCGCGCCATGCTGCGGTCGACCCAGTGCCAGACGACGATGCCGAACAACCAGACCCCGAGCGCAACAAGATACCACGTCGTCTTGTCATCGAATTGCAGCGCCAGCAGCTTGTTGCCCGCGGCGCGGTTCGGCGTGTAGCCGAGCGAGCCGCCGGTATAGTCGCGCGTCGCCGTGATGACCTGGAGCACGATGCCAGACAGCGCCAGCGTCACCAGCACGAAATAGTGCCCGGTGATACGGAAGCGGAAACAGGGATAGCCGACCACCAGCGCCAGGATGCCTGCCGCGACCATGCTGATGGGAATGCCGATCCAGGGCGACAGGCCGAGATGGTTCCAGAGCAGCGCGGTGACATAGGCGCCGATCCCCATGAAGCCGCCATGGCCGAGCGAGACCAGGCCGAACCGTCCCATCATCGACCACGATGTGTAAGCGAACGACCAGATCAGGATCAGCACCAGAATGTGCAGATGATAGGGATCGCGATAGACGAACGGCAGCGCAACCAGCGCCGCAAGGCCAATCCCCCAGGCCGCAAGCCGCACCTGCCCCGTCATCGGCGCCTCGCGAGCAGGCCCGCGGGCCGGATGAACATCATGACGATGAAGAAGGCGAAGGCCAGCACATAGCCCCATTCCAGATCGGAGAACAGACCGCCGAGCGAGATGATCTCGGCGAACACGAAGGCCGCGATGAAGCCGCCGATGAAATTGCCGAGGCCGCCCAGCACGCAGATCAGGAAGGTAATCGGACCGAAGGAGAGACCAACGAAGGGATGCACGTCATATTGCAGCACCAAGAGGCACGCGGCGAGCCCGGCCAGCCCGCCGCCGATGGCTGACGTGATGAGATAGATGCGCTTGGTGTCGACCCCCATCAGCGCCATGATCTGGCGGTCCTGCGAGATGGCGCGGATCGCAGTGCCGGTGAAGGTGCGGGTCATGAACAGATAGACCGCGACCATGCCGACCAGCGCCGCCAGGAACGACAGCAGCCGCGCATAGCTGAAATTCATGTCGCCGAAGGCGAGCACCGGCAGGCGGATGCCGAGGTTGCGAAAGTCGATACCGAAGGCGACGGTGGCAAAGCTCTGCAGCACGAACAGCACGCCGCCGGTCGCGAGCAGCTGGTTGATCGGCGGCGCGGTCAGCAGCGGCGCGATTACGAGATAATGCAGGAGCGCGCCGAGGATCGCGACCAGCAGTATGGTGAGTGGTGCGGCGATGAAATAGCTGATGCCGTAATACTGCACCATGAAGTACATCGCGTACATGCCGATCATTACGAGCTCGGCGTAGCAGATCCAGGTCACGTCGATGACGCCGAAGATCAGGTTCAGCCCGAGCGCGAGCAGTGCCAACACGCCGCCGAGCAGGATGCCGTTGATGATGGCCTCCAGAAGGTAGATGTCGAATATGTCCAGGAACGCCTGCATGAACCTCACACCCCCAGATAAGCTTCCTTGACCGTGTCGCTCGCCAGCATCTCGGCCGACGTGCCTGAGGCGCGGATCGTGCCGGCCTCGATCAGATAGGCGCGATCGACCACGCGCAGCACCTGCTGCACGTTCTGCTCGACGATCAGCACCGTCAGCCCGCTGGCGCGGATCCGCTTCACCAGCTCGAACACCTGCTGCACCACGACCGGCGCGAGCCCCGCCGACGGCTCGTCGAGCAGCAGCAGCTTCGGATTGGACATCATCGCGCGGCCGATCGCGCACATCTGCTGCTCGCCGCCGGACATGGTGCCGGCCATTTGATGGCGGCGCTCCTTCAGCCGCGGAAACAGGTCGAACACGACCTCCAGCCGTTCGGCATAATGGCCGCGTGCCTCCTTCATGAAGGCCCCCATCTTGAGATTGTCGTCGACCGTGAGTTGCGGAAACAGCCGCCGGTTCTCCGGCACATGCGCGATCCCGAGGCTGACGATCTTGTGCGGCGCCGTCGCCAGCACGTCGACGCTCTCCATCGCGATCGACCCGTGCGAGGGGCGGATCAGGCCGGAGATGACGCGCATCAAGGTGGTCTTGCCGGCCCCGTTCGGCCCGATCACGCCGACAGCTTCACCAGCCTTGACGTCGAGATTGACGTCGAACAGCGCCTGGAACGTGCCATAGCCGGCGTTGACGCCGCGAAGCTCCAGCATCATTGGCCTCCCGCGCGGCGGCGCGCTTCGGCGGCCGCAGCCTGCGTGGTCTCGGCATCGGTGCCGAGATAGACCTCGATGACGCGCGGATCGCCGGCAACCGCGCTCGGCAGACCTTCCGAGATCTTCTCGCCATGATCGAGCACCATGACGCGATCGACGACGCGCATCAACACGCCCATGATGTGCTCGACCCAGATGATGGTGATGCCGAGCTCGTCGCGGATGTTGCGCAGCATGTCGGCGGCCTGATCCATCTCGGCCTCGTCGAGGCCGCCGAGGCTTTCGTCCGCGAGCAGCAGCTTGGGCGCGGTGGCGAGCGCCTTCGCAAGCTCGAGCTTCTTCAAGCCGGCCGCGCCGAGACCATCGACGCTGGCGTGGCGATCGGTCGGCAGGCCCACCATGGCGAGCGCGCGACCCGCCGCTTCCTCGGCCTTGACGCGGCTGTGACGGCCCTGGCCATAGAAGCCGGCAAGCGCGACATTCTCGAAGATGGAGAGGCGACGGAACGGCCGCGGAATCTGGAAGGTGCGGCCGATGCCGCGATTGATGATCCGGTGCGGCGCCAGACCCGCGATCTCGGAGCCATCGAACCGGATCGATCCGGCGCTGGGCGCCAACGTACCCGACAGCATGTTGAAGATCGTGCTCTTGCCCGAGCCGTTGGGGCCGATCAGGCCGAGGATCTCGCCCTGGTCGACCTTGAACGACACGTTGTTGACGGCGGTGAAGCCGCCAAACCGCTTCACCAGCCCGCTGACCTCCAGCACCGCCTCCGCTCCGCTGCTACTGGTTGCTGTAGGTGGTGCCCTTCGGCAGTGGCAGCACGGCTTCGCGCTGCGCCTGGCTCTTGGGCCACACCACCGAGGACTTGTCGTCGATATACTGGATCACGACCGGGAACGAGCGCTCGTTCTGGCCGGCCATTGGCGTGCCTTCGCCGTGGAACTTGACGCCGAAGCCGAGCATGGTGCCGCCCTCGGGGATGTCGGTATCGAGCGCCGCCTTGCGCAGCGCCTCGGGATCGACGCCGCCGTACTTCTTGATCGCCCGCGGCAGGACGTCGTTCATGAAGACGTAGGTGTTGGAGGCGCCGATGCCCACATGAGCCGAGCGGATGGCGACGCCGGGCCTGATCTTGTCGAACTCATCGCCGACCATCTTGATGACAGGCGCAAGCTTCGGATCCATGGTCTTCTGGTTGGTGAGCCAGATCGAGATCGGATCGGTGTTGAAGAGATAGTTGGCGTCGGTACCGAGGCCTTCCTTGAGCTTCTCATAAACGCCATAGCCCGCACCATGACCAACCAGAGCCGCGAATTTCAGACCCTGTTCGCGCGCCTGTCGCAGCAAGAGCGTAATGTCGGGATTATAGCCCGTGTGGAAAACGACATCAGGCTTGGCGCGTTTCAGTTTCGTCACGAGCGCGGACAGATCGGGCGCGGTGGCGGAATAACCTTCCTTCAAGACGACATTGAATCCCGCCTTCTTCGCACCGGCCTCGTTGCCCTTGGCGACGTCGACGCCGTAGGCGCCGTCCTCGTGGATGATGGCGACACGCAGGTCCTTCGGCTCCTTGCCGAATTTCTCCCTGGCGTTCTGCGCGATGAAGTCCATCGTCATCGTGCCGAACTGGTCGCCGCTCGCTTGCGGGCGGAAGACGTATTTGTAGTTCTTGTCGGCGAGCACGGCAGACGAGATGCAGGTCGTGATCCACATGAACTTCTTGAGTTGCTCGACCCGGGCGGCGACCGGCACGCATTGCGCCGACGAGAAGAAGCCGAGCACCATGTCGACCTTCTCCTGCTCGAGCAGGCGGACGGATTCGTTGATGGCGACGTCGGGCTTGCTCTGCGCGTCGGCGTAGACAGCCTCGACCTTGTAGCCCTCGACGCCGGTCTTGATGAAATGGTCGAGGATGATCTTGGTGCCGAGATATTCGAGCTCGGAGCCGCCACCCGCGAGCGGGCCGGTCAGGTCGAAAATCACGCCGATCTTGATCTTCTTGTCTTGAGCTTGGGCCGATGCCACCAAGCCCATCGCTGCAATCGCGATCAACAGCCCACGTACCAAGCGGGCAGCCATGCGCAGGCGCATCTAAACCTCCCTGGACGATTGTGCATTGCAAGTTCTTGTTTTTGCTTTTCGCCCATCACATGGGCTCGGCCGCGCGATGTCAAGCCTCGCGCGTCAGCGCGCGGCGAACTGCTGCGCCACGAAGGCCGTGACGAACCGTGGCATGGTCGGCGTAAGATCGTTCATGCTGCGCACGAGATGGATGGCCGAAAGCTCTGGTTCGTCCTGATCAGCCAGATTGGCCTCGATCCGCGAGCGAGCCGCATCCCCCGGCATATCCAGGTTGAGGATCTGCATCATTGCAATCGAGTGACCGGTGACAACACAGTGCCAATCCGCCTCAGCCGCATAATCGGCGGGCCGCAGGCCGGTCTCCTCCTCGATCTCGCGGACGACGCTGCCGGGAATATCGAGCGTGCCGCCCCTGACGTCATCGAGGTCGGGTGTGCCGGACGGGAAATAGATGCGCCCTGAATTGGCTGTGTGATGCGCCATCTCGCCCATCACGAAAGCCCCGTCGGAGGCGCGCAGCGCGCCCATGCCGAAACCGTTGAACACGTCTGGGTCGGGAAAGCCCCAGTCGCGCCAAGCCAGGAAACTCGCAAAGTCCGTCTCGAAATAGGTCGCGGCGAGATGACCGTCGGTGAAGACGGGATCGCGCCCGAGCAGCACCCGGCCGTTGAATATCTTCGGCCGCGCGCGCTGCTGCTCGGCGAAATGCGCCTCGATCTCGGCGCGCCGCTCCTCCGCGAACGGCCAGACGACGGGCCGCACGGCAAGATCAAGCGTCGTAACGCGATGAATGGTCGGTGACGTCATGACGTCTGATTTACCGAGCCTTCGCGTCAGTTATTTGGCGCTCCCCGTGGTCTTCTTGGCCTGGTCGACGAACTTGTTGGTGAAAGTCTTGCTGACGTCGACCTTGGCGTTGGCTACCTCGGGCGAACCGAGGCTGAACACCGCGAGCACGGCGTCCGCCCCCTTTGGATCCATCTTGCCGGTCTCTGAGAACATCGGGATCGTGTTCTTGAGCGCAGCAAGATAGAGGTCCTTGTTCTTGCCGACCATCTCGTCCGGCATCTTGGCCATGATCTCCTCGGGCGAATGCGAGTGGATCCAGGCGATCGTGGCCAGCATTGCGCTCGTCAGCGCCTGCGTTTCCTTCTCGTGTCCATTGATCCAGGCCACGGTCGAGTACAGCGCACCACCCGGATATTCGCCGCCAAAGGTCTCGAGCGTGTCCTTTTGCGTGCGGGTATCGCTGAGGATGCGCAGATCCTTGTGGCTGCCCTGCAGCACGGTAACGGAAGGATCGAGCATCACCGCGGCGTCGATCTGCCCCTGCTCCATCGCAGCCACGGCCGTGGCTCCGAGGCCGACACCGATCACGGCGGTGCCGGCGGGATCGAGCCCGTTCTTCTTCAGGAGGTACTTCAGGAAGAAGTCGGTGGAGGAGCCGGGCGCGCTGACGCCGACCTTCTTGCCGGCGAGGTCCTTGATCGACTTGATGTCGCCCGTATGCGAGGGCGCGACCACCAGCACGAGGCCGGGATAGCGGTCATAGACCACGAAAGCCTGAAGCTCCTGCTTCTTGGCCGCCAGGTTGACGCAATGGTCGAAATAGCCGGAGACGACGTCGGCGCTGCCGCCGAGCACGGCCTTGAGCGCGTCAGAGCCGCCCTTGAGGTCGACCAGATCGACGTTCAGGCCGGCCTTCTCATACTCGCCGAGCTGTTTGGCCAGCACCGTCGGCAAATAGCACAGGCAGGCGCCGCCACCGACCGCGATGGTCACCTTGCTTTGCGCTGCGGCAAGACCTGACGTCAGCGTCAGCGCCAGCAGCGCACCGGCGAGCCTGGCAATCGTGTTCTTCATTGGTTTCCTCCGTTCGGCTGGCGGCACCATAGAGCAGCATGACGGGCTTGAGAAGCACCGCTAAGCGGCACTGGCCATTGGCCTTTCGGCGCAATAGCCTGCGTGCATAACAACCATTCCTGATGGGGAGGATCATCCATGAATCGCCTTGCAGCCGGGCTGTCGATCGCCGCCGGCTTTGCCGCCGGATGCGGCGCAACCTATTGGCTCGGGCCGGCGCTGGCCGCCGAAAGCATTACCGCGCAGATCATCCATACCGGCGAGATGGAGGGCGACGCGCTCGGCCCCGCCAACAAGGTCGGCTACCGCTCCAAGACCTTCATGACCGCCGACGGCGCCACCGTTTCGATCCAGGTCGGCAATGTGCCCAAACACCTGCACCCCAACACCAACGAGATCCAGTACATCCTGGATGGGACCGGAACGATCTGGCTCGGCGACAAGGAGGTCACGGTGAAGCCCGGCGACCTCGTCATCATCCCCAAGGGTACACCGCATGGCGGCACCAAGCCGATCAGCGGCCAGGTCAAGGCAATCGCGATCAAGACGCCGCCGCAGGCGCCCGACGACGTCAAGCTGCTGGATTGAGGATGCGCGATCCGGGCCCGCGCCTGCGCGCGGGCCCGCTAGATCGGGCGAGCCTGCTTCCTGATCTCGTTCGCGATCGGCTTGAGGGTGTCACCCGGAAGCTGGCCGACCAGCGTGTAGCCCATGCCGCCGTCCGCCCACACGAAGCCTGCCACGTCGCCGGTCGATTGCGGCATCATCGGCGTAGCCAGATTGCGGTCGCTCATCGGACGCGTCAGCACAACGAGACGGTCGCCGTGATCATCATCGTACATGAACATCGCGGCCGGGCCATGCGACGTCGCAACCAGGCGCCCCCCCATCAGGCGATAGCCTGACACCGAAAGATCCGGCACCTTGACCGGCTGCTTGAGCCGGTTGGAGACCCATTGGGTGAGTTCCGCGCTGTCGGAGGCCCTTATCTCGACCGGCCGAACGCGGTCAGGCGCATAGACGTTATAGGAATAAGCAGCCTCCTGGGCCAACGACGACAGTCCGTTCGATCCCTCCTGGAGCAGGCTGCGCATGGACCAGCCGCCAACAGCGCCGATGCCGAGAAGCAAGACTGCCGCGATCGCGCCCCACGCCCGCAGAGGCCGTCGCTTCCTGTTCTCGATAATGTGCGACAGATTCAGCTCGGCTGGTAACGGCTCGTCCGCAATTGACGCAAGCGCACCACGCAGCTGTTCGCGGTGAGTGGCATAGGCCGCGACGCGCGTCGCCACATCCGGATGATCGTCCAGATAAGACGCGACCTCCGCACGCCGTTCAGACGCGAGCGCCTGATCCACATAGGCATGGAGATCGTCTTCGGTGATCGGCCGCTGGTTCATTTCACGCTCCGCAATGCCACGACATTTCCCGGCGCAACGCCATCCATCTCCTGCTGTAGTCTCTCCCGCGCGCGCGACAGGCGCGACATGACAGTGCCAACGGGAATGTTGAGGATTGCTGCGGCATCTGCGTAAGAGAGATCCTCGACGGCAACGAGCAGTAACACTGCCCGTTGCTCTTCCGGGAGCTTGGCAAGCTTGCTCAGGACGTCCTGATAGATCAGCCTTTGCTCCTGCGCTGCCGCGCTGACGAGTTCCTGCTCGCCTGCATCGTCGATCGGCATATGCCTGCCCCGCGCTGTCGCCTGGCGAAATTGCGTGACCGCCAGATTGTGGAGGATGGTGAAGAGCCACGCGCGCACGCCGCCGTCGCGCCGTTGATGCCAACGGCTGACGGCGCGCTCGAGACAATCCTGGACCAGATCATCGGCCGCCGCTCGATCTCGCATCAAGGCGCGCGCATAGCGGCGGAGCGCGGGGATCAGCGGTTCGACCTGAACCAGCATATCCTTCATGAGGCGCCTCGCCTGTTCTGCCTTGCCGTTCGGCCGGACGTCATTGCACCTCGATCTGGACTGCCTCGCCGGGCGTGGCCGCGTCGCCGGAGGCGATCACCAGGTACCGCCTGGTGGCGGCAGCAGACCGGTCGACGATCTGACGGATCGGGCCAGCCGCATTGACGATAGCAGATCCAGCCGGATTGGTCATGAACGCCGCCAGTGGCTGCAGTGCGCCGCTTCCGTCGAGATGATCCGCCAGCGCAAGCACGTATTTCTGCCGGGGCTGAAGTCCCGTCACTGAAGCCTGCAGAACCTGAATCAGGCCCTGATCGAACAGCGACACGTTGGTTGGCGTCCTGCCGCCCTTGGCACCATCTTTCGGCGTCAACGCGAGGTGCGCGACCTGGCCGGCAACGCCGAGCGCCTGAAGATTCTGGCGGTCATCGGGGTTCGGCGCCGCGTTCGGAACATAGGCGATCGCTTGCGGCGCCTGGCCGATCGGAATGTTCGCGACCACCTTGTTGGTCGTCGTGTCGATGGCCACAAGCGCGTCGGCGTTCTCCAATCCGACATAGATCCGCGTGCCGTCGCCCGACGGCCAGATGCCGTGCGGCAGATTGCCGACCGGGATCGTCGCGACCTGCGAGAAATCATCGGTGCGATAGACTTTCACTTCGTTAAGGCCGCCGATTGTCACGTAGGCGAACGTACCCTTGGCGGTGTGTGCGAAGTTGACGTGATTGGTGATCGGCCCGGTGTCGATCGTCTTGATCGCATTGAACGGCGGCTTGGCGTTGAACACCTGGGTCCGGCCGACATCCTTCAGCGTGAACCAGACCTGGCTGCCGTCCGGCGTCGCTGCGATGTTCGGGCAGAACGGGCTCTCCTGCTTCACCGTTGCAATGATCTTGTGCTCGGCGACCGATACGACGTCGGTCTCCGGATTGAAGGACGAGCAGATATAGCCGTATTTGCCGTCGGGCGAGAAAATCTGCATGCCCGGTCCGTTCGGGGTCGTGATGCGTGTTTTCTCTGCAAAGCTCATGGGATCGATGACTGAGATGTAGTTCTCACCACGCACGGTGACCCAGACTTCCTTGCCGTCAGGCGTGAAGAACGCCTCGTGCGGTGACCGCCCGACATAGGTCACATGCTTGACCGCGTTGGTCGCGGTGTCGATGAACGTCACCGAATTCGAGCCGATCGACACCACAGCGAGCGTCTTGTGATCGGGCGAAAAACCCATGCCGTGAACGAGCACCTGCCCCTTGTACAACGGGCTGAAATTGCCCGGCTGCGGATCGCCTAACCGGATCACGCCAAGCAGCTTGTTGTCGACTGGGTCCGTGACCGAGACCGTATTCGAGAACTGTTCTGCCGCGTAGACGCGGTCGTGGTGGCTGATTGGAATGTCGGGAGAGGACAGCGCGCCCGGTGCCTGCCCTGCCCACGCGATGGAGCTGGTGACAAGCGCTGCGGCCGCGAGGAGGGCGCTCTTCCCGATCGTGTTTCTCGAAATTGTCATGCGTGGCTCCTATTTCTTCATTCCAGCAGACATCTCCATCTGCATACTCGAATGACGATGAACGTTGGCAACGGGGGCGGGTTGCGACTGGGTGGGGGCAGGCGCGATGTCGCTCACCGGTTCGCCGATCGCGAGCTTCATGGCCGCGATCTCCTGCATCTGGTCGACGATGATTTCCTGGGCGATGCGCCGCAACTGCTCGTTTCGGCCGTAGCGCAATTCGATGATCGCCATGTCAATTGCGCCCTGATGATGCGGGTTCATCATCGCGACGAAATCGCGATCGACGTCACCGGTCGGCTTGGCCGCCATGTCGTTCATCATTTTGGTCATGGCAGCGTCGTTCTCTTGCAGGAAAGCGGTCTCCTCGACGCTGAGGGCAGCCTGCGGAGCGGCAGGGTGCGCTTCATGCGCGAATACGATCGGAGGTACCGCAAGGGCGAGGAGCACGCGCGCGGCGAAGAGCGCCGTGCCGAGGCCGGGCCTTGGCCATCGGCATCTGCTTGCAAGCGCCGCAACGACGCGGCGAAACGGTAACCGGTGCATCCTGGACTCCCATGCAGGTGGTTGCATGGGGGTATGACGCGTGGTCGCGCGTTCTATTCCGGCCCGTCAATCACGTAAATGTCAGCGGTCAAGCTCAGGCGCGGCCGTCCACGGTCGGCCGCCAGACCAACAGCCGTCGCTCCACCAGCGTCACCCCAAAGTCGATCAGGATGACGAAGGCCGACAGCACGAACATGCCGGCAAACACACCGGCAACGTCGAACACACCTTCGGCCTGCTGAATGAGGTAACCGAGGCCTGCGGCCGAGCCCAGATATTCGCCGACGACGGCGCCGACCACGGCGAAGCCGACCGAGGTGTGCAGAGAGGAGAACATCCACGACAGCGCCGACGGCCAATAGACGTGCTGCATCAATTGCCGCTCGCTCATGCCGAGCATACGGCCGTTGTCCAGCACGGTGCGGCTGACCTCCTTGACGCCTTGATAGACGTTGAAGAACACGATGAAGAACACCAGCGTCACGCCGAGCGCGACCTTGGACCAGATGCCGAGACCAAGCCACAGCGCGAAGATCGGTGCCAGCACGACGCGCGGCAGCGCGTTGGCCATCTTCACATAGGGGTCGAACACCGCGGCAACGAGCGGTTGCCGCGCGAACCAGAAGCCGACCAGGACGCCGCCGACCGAACCAATCACGAAGGCGAGGATCGATTCCCATAACGTGATGGCCAGATGCTTCCAGATCACGCCGCTCGCGAACCACTTCACAATCTGGCTGAACACGTCGATCGGATTGGAGAAGAAGAACGGCGGCAGCAGGATCTTGCCGAACACCGGTACGGTCGACAGCAGCTGCCACAACGCGATGCAGACGACCGCGACCAGGACTTGAAGCGCAAACAGCGTCACGCGCGACATCAGACTGCCTCCGCCGCATGGGTGGATTGCGCGTAGCCCTTCATCACCTCGTCCTTAAGCACGCTCCAGATCTCGCGGTGGAGCGCATGGAAATCCTTGTCCAGCCGCACCTCGAAGATGTCGCGCGGGCGCGGCAGTGTCACGCGCCAGTCGCCGATGATGCGCGAGGACGGTCCGGCCGACATGATCACGACGCGGTCGGCGAGCGCTATCGCCTCTTCCAGATCATGAGTCACGAACAGCACGGCCTTCCGATCGGCGTTCCAGAGGTCGAGCAGCAGATTGCCCATCACCTGGCGGGTCTGCGCATCGAGCGGCCCGAACGGCTCGTCCATCAGCAGGATCTTGGGATCGCGGATCAGGACCTGCGCCAGCGCCACGCGCTTGCGCTGGCCGCCGGAGAGCATGTGCGGATAGCGGCCCGCAAAGGCGCCGAGGCCGACGGAGGTCAGCCATTTCTGCGCCCGCGGCAGCGCATCAGTGCGCGGCGTGCCCTTGATCTCGAGCCCGATCGCGACATTGTCGAGCGCAGTCTTCCAGGGGAACAGCGCGTCGGCCTGGAACAGGTAGCCGGCGTCCCGGTTCAGCCCGGCAAGCGGCCGGTCGAAGATCTTGACGCTGCCGGCGGCCGGCTTGAGCAACCCAGCGGCGACGTTGAGCAGCGTGGACTTTCCGCAGCCGGTTGGCCCGACGATGGCGACGAATTCGCCCTGCGCGACCGAAAGATGGGCCTTTTCCACCGCCGTGTAGACCCGCCCGTCCCCCAGCCGGAACGCAACCTTGGCATCTTCCAGCGCCACTGCCGTGGGCGTCGTCATGTGTATCCTCCCAACCTCGTCTGATGCCTTAGCCGCTCGCGCGGCCAAGTTCAATCAACCGGCCAAGCGTGCTACGCATGGGGCTGGCCGTGCTCTTACCCTCCCCTGGAGGGGGAGGGTCGGCTCAAATGAGCACAGCGAAATGTGAGCCGGGTTGGGGTGACAGTCTCTCAACAGAAACGGTGCCCGCGTGGAGAGATCACCCCACCCCGCTCGCGCTACGCGCGATCGACCCTCCCCCTCCAGGGGAGGGTAAGCGAACAGCGAGCCCATCTGTGATGCTTTCCAAACCGGCGATCAGCTACCGAAATGTCACCAAGAGCTTCGGCGCGCTCAGGGCCGTCGACGATGTGTCGCTCGACATCGCTGAGGGCGAGTTTCTGGCCATCGTCGGCGGCTCGGGGTCGGGGAAGACCACCCTGCTGCGGCTCGCCAACCGGCTGATTGAAGCCGACGGCGGCACCATCACGGTCGAAGGCGAGGACGTCCAAAGCATCGACCCGGTCGCGCTGCGGCGCCGGATCGGCTACGTCTTCCAGAGCGGCGGACTGTTTCCGCACTTGAGCGTTGCGGACAATATCGGGATCACACCGAAGCTGCTCGGCGCGAGCCCGGCCGAGATCGCGGCACGCGTCGACGAGCTGATCGCGCTCGTGCAGCTCGACCGCGCCGCCCATCGCGACCGGCTGCCGGAGGCGCTCTCGGGCGGGCAGCGCCAGCGCGTCGGCGTGGCGCGGGCGCTGGCGGCCAAGCCCCGCATCGTGCTGATGGACGAGCCGTTCGGCGCGCTCGATCCCCTCACCCGCGACGCGCTCGGCGAGGATTTTCGCGAGTTGCACCGCAAGCTCCGCCTGACCACCGTGATGATCACGCATGACATGACCGAGGCGATCTTGCTCGCCGACCGCATCGCGGTAATGCGCGGCGGACAATTGCTGGCGCAGGGCACGCCGGCGGAGCTTTCAGCCAGCGGCGATGACTATGTGCTGGAGTTGCTGCGCACGCCACGGCGCCAGGTCGAGCGACTGAACGCGCTGCTACCGCAGAGTGGCGCGGCATGAGCCTTTTCAACGATCCACGCTGGGGCGAAGCGCTGTCGCACTTGTCCGACTATCTCGGCAATCATGTGCGGGTGAGCCTCGCCGCGCTCGCGCTTGGCCTCGTTGTCAGCCTGCCGCTCGCAATCCTCACGCGCAACCGCCCGGCGCCGCGCGCCATCCTGCTCGCGCTCGCCAGCATCGTGCAGACCGTGCCGGGGCTGGCGCTGCTCGCGCTGTTCTATCCGCTGCTGTTGCTCGCGGCGTCCGTGACGCTTGCCTGGTTCGGCGTTTCGTTCTCCGCGTTCGGCTTCCTGCCGGCGATGCTTGCGCTGGCGCTCTATTCGATGCTGCCGGTGCTGCGTAACGGCATCACCGGGCTGAACGGCATCGACCCGGCGCTGCTCGAAGCCGCCAAGGGCGTCGGCATGACGCCGCGGCAGTCGCTTCTCCTGGTCGAGCTGCCACTGGCGCTGCCGGTCATGATGGCCGGCATCCGCACCGCCGCGGTGTGGGTGATCGGTACCGCGACGCTGTCGACGCCGATCGGGCAGACCAGCCTCGGTAACTATATCTTTGCCGGGCTCCAGACCCAGAACTGGGTGTTCGTGTTGTTCGGCTGTTTCGCCTCAGCCCTGCTCGCGCTCGCCGTCGATCAGCTGCTTGGGTTGATCGAGAGCGGACTGCGCCGCCGCGGTCGCCTGCGCGCGGGGCTCGGCGCGGTGGGGATTGCGGCGCTGGTCGCTGCGACACTGGTTCCGACGATAGGACGTTCGTCGTCCGGCTACGTGGTCGGCGCAAAGACCTTTGCCGAGCAATACGTGCTCTCGGCCCTGCTGCGAGACCGCCTCGAGGCGGCCGGCCTTTCCGCAACCGCACGATCGGGTCTCGGTTCGAGCGTCATCTTCGAGGCGCTGAAGGCTGGCGACATCGATCTCTATGTCGACTATTCCGGCACGCTCTGGGCCAACCAGCTGCATCGCACGGACATCAAGCCGCGCGGGGAGCTCGTGGCGGAGCTGAAGACGTCCCTCGCCAAGGACAACATCACCTTGCTCGGCGAGCTCGGCTTCGAAAACGCCTATGCCCTGGTGATGCCGAAAAAGCGTGCCGACGCGCTTGGCATCCACAGCATTGCCGACCTCGCGGCGCATACGTCGACAATGTCGATTGCCGGCGACTACGAGTTCTTCTCGCGGCCGGAATGGGCGGCGCTGCAAAAGGCCTATGGCCTTCAGTTCCGCGCGCAGAGGCAGATGCAGCCCGACTTCATGTATGCGGCAGCGGCGAGCGGCGAGGTCGACGTGATCGCAGGCTACACCAGCGACGGCCTGATCGCGAAATACGATCTGGTGGCCCTCGACGATCCCAAGCAGGCGATCCCGCCCTATGACGCCATCCTGCTGCTGGCGCCGAAGCGCGCCAGCGACGAGCGGCTCAAGGCGGCGTTGAGCCCACTGCTCGGCAGGATCGACATCAGCACCATGCGCGAGGCCAATTTGCGCGCCAGCGGCAATGATGCGAACTCGTCACCGGATGCGGTGGCGAGGTGGCTGTGGGGAAAGGTCGGCGGGCGTTAGGAATTGTGATCTCGCGGCCCGCGCTCTCCCATCACAGCCGCCGCTGCTACATGGCCGGCTTCTCGGTCGCGCCGCCGGCGTCGACCCAATCCTTGAAACCACCGACATTGTAGACGTGGCTGTAGCCCATATCCTTCAACACCTTGCCGGCCAAGGCCGAGCGACCCCCTGAGGCGCAATAAAGGATCACGGGCTTGTCCCTGGCAAACACCTTATCGTGATAAGGCGAGTCCGGATCGGCACGAAACTCCAGCATGCCGCGGGAGACGTTCACCGCGCCATGAATTTTTCCGCTCTTTTCGATCTCCGGCGCATCGCGCACGTCGAGCACGAGCACGTTGCCCTTGCCGATCATCTCCTTGGCTTCGGCCGGCGTGATCTTCGGCACGGCGGCGTTGGCGGCCTCCAGCATCTGCTTCACGGAAATTGTCAATGGCTGCTCCTGTGGTCTGCGGTTGTCGAGCGCTCCAATTAGCCAGTTTCACCTTTCGTCGCGCCCCTCGTTCGGAGGACGAGGAACGTACCGATGGATACGATAGCGGCGGCTCCGGGACAAGGTCGGACGCCGACAGGTAGCGTTGAGGGGGCAGCCGCAGGGGACGTCCGGCCACCCCCTCCTGCCCTCTCTGGAGGACGAGAGGGCAAAGCACAATCAACTCACGCTCTCACCTCCTGCCGTTGAAAGAGCACATAGCCGAAAGCGAACAGCACGATTGTGCCCGCAACGAGCCCTACGGTCTGCGGCCAGGCGATCATGACGCTCTCGCCGAAGGGAAGCGGTGCGCCCATGACGGCCCCGCGGAGCTGGTCGAGGAAGACCGGACCGAGCGCACGCGTCGTCGGTGACAGCACGGCGAGCATCGCCTCTTCGAACAGATCGTTGGGCGAGAGGCGAAGCAATTCCTGCGTCCAGACCGCGGTGGCGGGGTCATTGAGGCCGAGCAGCGCATAGCGTGGATCGGCCGGTGCGACTGCCTGTGCAATGGCCGGCGCCAGCATCGGCCAGAGCACGGTCAGGAACAGCCAGAGCCCGAGCGAAACCAGAGCGGCAGTGGCAGGCGAGCGGAATATGATCGACAGCAGCATCGCAAGCGACAGCCAGACGCCGGCGTAGAAGATCGCAACGATCAGGAACACCGCCGATCGCGCGATCTCCTCGCCGCCGGGCGGCACGCCGAGGAAGATCAGTCCGAGACCAATCACCAGCAGCCACAGGGCGACAAGGCAGATGCCGATGGTGGCAAGGGCGGCGAGGAACTTGCCCATCAGCAGCGCGTCGCGATAGATCGGCTGTGCCAAAATCCGCGACATCGTCCGCCTGTTATGCTCGCTGTTCACGGCGTCAAAGCCGAGCCCGATCGCCATCAACGGAATGAGAAAGCCGAGGATCGCGACAAAGGACGGCAAGGGCGCCTGGTCGATCGTGAACAGCCGCAGCAGGAGAAACGGGTCTTCGGCCGTATTCTGCCGGAGGCTGTTGATCGCTTCGTAGAGCGCGGCCAGCGCCGTGGAGACGACCAGCAGCTCCAGCATCAGCATCCGGATGCTGGAGACGTGGTCGGAGAGCTCCTTGACGAACACGGTCGACAAGCCCTGGAATGGGGATCCCTCACGCCGCATGGCGAACGTCTCCCGCGGACTGCGCCTGGAAATAGCGCGCATAGATCGATTCGAGGCTCGGCTCATCGACCGACAATCTCCGCAGCGTCCCGTCCCCTGCGACGACGGCACGCGCCGCATCCGGCCTCACATCGCGCTCGGCCGTCATGCGAAAACGATCGGCAGCAAGGGTCTCCACCTGGGTCACTCCCGGGATCATCGCCAGCCGCCGGGCGATGCCCGGTCCTTCGGCCTCGACCTCCACGACGAAGCCCGCGCCAAGCACCTTGACGGCAAGCTCCGGCACGGCGCCCATCAGGACGATCCGGCCGCCCCGGAACAGCGCGACCCGGTCACAGACGCGCTGCACCTGGTCGAGCATATGAGACGACAGCAGCACGGTGACGCCTTCAGCTTTCAGTTCCCCGATCAATCCGAGGAATTCCTGCGTCGCTTGCGGATCAAGGCCGGATGTCGGCTCGTCGAGGATTGCGATCTCGGCGCGCTTCATGATGATCTCGGCCAGACCCAGCCGCTGCCGCATGCCGCGCGAGAAGGTCGCCACGCGCTTCTCGGCAACCTCGGCAAGGCCAACGCGGACGAGCGCGGCTTCTATCCGCGCGGTCCGCTCGGCGCGGGCAAGCCCCATCAGCTTGGCGGTGTAGGCGAGATTCTCCGCGGCCGTCAGCTGGTCGTAGAAGCCGACCGCATCGGGCAGGTAACCGACCCGACGCTTGACCTTCAGCGGCTCGCGCGCCGGATTGAAGCCGAGCACGCTGACCTCACCGGACGAAATCTCGGTCAGGCCGAGCATCATCAGGATGGTGGTGGTCTTGCCGGCGCCGTTGGGCCCGAGCAGACCGAACACCTCGCCGCGGGCGATGCCGAAGTCGATGGAATCGACGGCAACCGATTTTCCATAGTGCCTGGTGAGGCCGCGCGCACTGATGACGAGATCACGTGCCGCACTGTTGGCTCCGGTCTGTTGCTCGCTCATCGCCGTCCGAACCTCACAACTGCACCAAGCATCAGCAGCAGTGCGACGCCGATGACGCCCGCGCCTGCCACGCCCCATACCGTTGAAGTCGCAACGGTGATACGGAACTGGCTGGAAGCGCTCTCGCCCCGCGAGGAGGCGCGCATGGTGGCCTGGTAGTCGCCGGCGAGCGATTTATCGCTGGGCGTGACCAGCGCCTGAACCTCGCTGTCCTTGCCCGGCACGAGCCGGTCGATCATGGCCGGCTCGAACGTCACCTTCCACCCGTTCGGCGCGGTGCCCGCCAGCGCGATGTTTTCGGCGGGCGCCGTACCGGTGTTGGTCACGACGATCGGAATCGAGCTTTGCTTGCCCGCAACCGCACGCGCGCTCAGCAGGCCGTCGCGTCCGGAGATCTGGAACTGCGGCTGCCCGACGACGTCAAGCGCGAGCACGGTGGAAGCCGAAGCGTCCTCCGCCTTCACCGTGACCTTCACCGGGAAGTGTCCGGCATCGACCGTGGTGGGCGGACGCACCTTCAGCTTGACGTCCTTGGATTGACCGGCGTCGATCGGGATCGAGGACAGCTCCTGCGTGCCATAGGCCTCGGTGAACGAGGTCTCGAAATTGGCCGGCGCTTCGGCGGCAAAGCTCGCAATGAGATTGCGGCCCGAGTCGTTCTTGATCGAGAGCGTATAATCGAAATTGGATTTCGGGCTGCCGCGCAGCGACGGCAGGCTCGATTTCACCGTGAGCTTCGCCGGCAGCTCCTTAGCGAGCGACACGACGATGGGGAGTTCCGCGCTGCTGCCCTGCCCCTCGGCCTTCACGGTGAGCGTATGCGCGCTGAGATCGCTGCCGGCCGGAACGTCGAGCCTCAGCTGGAGCGCGACGCTGCCGTCGGGCGCCGGCATTGCCGCGGCGACCGGCTGCCCGCCACCGAGCAGCGTCGCGGTCCAGCCGCTCGGCACGCCCGTCACCGATAGCTGGTAGCGCTGTGGCGACAGATCGTAGTTCTGCAGACGCAGGGAGACGTTGCTGGTCGTGCCAGGCCGCACCGTGACCGCCGGATAGTCGGTCATGAGATAGAGGCCCTTGATGTCGTGCGCCGGTTCGGCCGCATAAGCAGCGGGACTGAGCAACATGAGGGCAAATGCAACACGCGCAGCATCAAGCGCTCGCATGGAAGATACTCCTGCAAGGAAAATGAGCCAGAGACGGACAACGCGCCGCCGAAGACACGGTGGCGGTAGCACGCCGGATGATGGGAGAAATCGTGACAAAGTTTGGGAAGCGAAGCGCCGCACCAATTACAAGTCGGTGATTTCGGCCGCCTTCGGCTCAGACTTTAGTTTGAAATTCGGTCTGCGCGCTCGAAGATTAAGAGATCGTAATGCGATATAATGTCGAGAGTGGTGAAGCCCGATCGCTAAAGCCCGTGGATCATTCCGGCATTGATCAACAACCGGTTCAACCGCCGCGCTTCCGCCCCGTCCTTGCAACCGTAGAACACGCCCTTGCAGCGAAGCATGATCTGCTTCTGCTCGGCAAAGGACGGATCGAGCGGAATGCCGGCAGCCTCCTGGATCACGAGCGGCAGATACGGACCGTCGATCGTGTCCATCACGGCATCGCTTTTCACCGGCTCGAAATTGAAGGCATCGATCGCGTAGTACGTCGCATAGAGCCGCGGATCGTAGGCGTCGAGCTTCTTGCCGATCGCGCCTTCGTCTAGCCCGGGCTCGAGGATGTTGGGCGCGAACTCGGGCTGGTGATCGCCATAGCGCACGATCAGGAAAGGCTCGCCCGGAAAGCTCTTCTTTAAGCCCGCGATGAAGCCCTTGTATTGCTCGGCGCTCATCGCCTGGCGGCGCAGATATTCGTCGATGGACGGCACGTTGCCCGGCGCGCGCCAGTTCGGCAGCAGATCGGGGCGGAAGCGCGTCTCCCAGGGGAAGTGATTGGCGCCGAGATAGATGAAGGCGAAGAGCGGCTTGTTCGGCACCCGCTCGCCCATCAGCCGCAGCGCCTTGTCGTAGAAGAAGCTGTCGGGTTCGACGTCCTTCGCACCGAGGTCATGAGAGTCGAAGAAACGCTCGATGCCGGTCGTCATCTGGAAGCTGCGCGCGCCCATGAAGCCGCCAAAAGCGGGATAGAGCGACATCGTGTCGTAGCCGCAACGGCGCAGCGCCAGCGGCAGGCCGCGCTCGACCCGCCCCGACGCAATGCGCGTCACGAAATAGGCAAAGCGGCCGAACGAGCGCGAGGAGAGACCGGCTAGCACGTTGTACTCGGTGAACCAGCTCGGCCCGCCATTGCTCTCGGCCATGAACGTGCGCTCCTTGCCGTCCCAGGACTTGAAGTGACTGCCGTAGCCCGGCGGCACCTTGATGCCCTGTGCGGCGCGGATGTCGAAGCTCGATTCATCATGGATCATGACGATATTCGGCCGACGGCCGGCGGGGTGACAGGCGTCGATCAGCGGCATGTTGAGCCGCTCGTCGGTCGAGGCGGCCGACTCCATGAAGCCGTATTGCACGAAGTCGGAGACCGCCGTGACGCCGGAGCGGAAGAATTTCGAGAGATAGCCGTCGTCGTAATAACCGCGCCAGGCCTCGTCCGGATGATAGGCGGAATAGAAGACCAGGGCCGCGAGGCAGGCAAGCTTGCAGGCGAGCGCCGGCAGGCGGCGGATGCGAAACGGATCGAGCCACCACAGCGCGTACATCAGCGGCAGCGTGACGAGACCGGCCCCGATCACCGACCAGCGCAGGTTCGGGAAGATCGTGAACAGGAACGCGACCGTGTCGCGGTCGATCATCATCAGGTCGATGAAGTTGACCGTCATCTGCACGACATCGTGCTTGAGCCGCGACAGCAGCACCAGCACCACGACCATGGTCAATGAGAGCGCGCTCGACAGCGCAGGCCGACGCAGCAGCGTGATCCAGAAGAAGTTGAGGATGCCCCACGCGAGCAGGAAGGACAGTCGCGAGCCGAAATCGGTCTCGGTCTCGTACATCAGGGCGAGCGCCGCCAGATGCGGCGCCGCCACCGCGAGCAGCCGCCAGATGCCGAGCGCAGCAACGCTCGCCAGAACGGCGGTGGTAGCGGAAGGACCTGGATTGGGCGCGGACGCCATCGACCACACGCTGAACTTAGGCTCCGGCGCGGTGATGCCAAGCCGTCTGGCCGACGTCGGGACGGCCAAGGCGTCCGGCGCAGCCGGCTGCACCGTGTCACAAAACTGTAATGGAACAGTCACGGGCAGGCAACGCGATCCGCCATCCGACCTTCGCTTAATCTTAGCGAGCAGCGAAGCGCCGCATTTGACCCGACCCTAGGGCTTCGCGATCCCCGCGATGAACAGATCGATCACCTCCTCCGCCATCCGCCCGATCTCGCCCTCCTCGACGCCCCAGCGCGGGAAATGGCCGTCGAGGTTCATGCGGGCGAAGCCGTAGATCAGGGCGCGGCCGGCGATCAGGATGCGCTTGAGATCGGTCGATCGCAGCAGGCCCTGCGCAGCCGCCTCAGCCAGCATCCGTTCGGTCAACGCGACGAGCTCGGCATTGTCGCGGGTCAGCTCGGCTGAGCTGCCATGGGCGAAATAACGGCCCGTGGAGATGATCTCGAAATGGGCGGGGTTGCGCATCGCCCAGCGGACATAGGCGATGCCGAAGGAGCGGAAACGCACCAAGGGGTCAGTGGAGCTCGCTTCCGCCAGCGCGGCCTCAATCTCGGCGCGAAAGCGCCGCTGCGCCTCCTCAGCCACTGCAGCCATCAAGGCGTCGCGGTTGGGAAAGTGACGGAATGGCGCTCCCGGCGACACCGCGGCGCGGCGCGCCGCCTCGCGCACGGAGACCTCGGCGCCGTCGGCCGCCAGTTGCAACGCAGCATCGATCAGCACGCGACGGAGGTCGCCGTGATGATAAGGCCTGGCTTCGGCCATCTGGCGCGGCGCGCGAGGCTTGGAAAGCCGGGGCTTGGAGGTCTGACGGGCGGGCATACAGCTTCCTAGCATCACCCGAACGTGAATGTAAGCAGCGATTACACCATTGACGATCGCTCTGCCCGAAATGTAATCGATGATTACATGTTGGAGGAGCCGCGATGTCGCAGCGTCAAAACTGGTTCGAAGGCTGCCGCCTGCTCGCCGTCCTTATCCTCAGTCTGATCAGCCTGAGCCTCTGGATCGCCTCGATGCGACAGTTCGAGGACGAGGGCGTGCGCATGGTGATCCGCTTCACGGCGCGCAGCTCGCTGCTACTGTTTTGCCTCGCCTTCAGTGCCGCGGCGCTGGCGCGGCTCTGGCCCAACGCCTGGACGCGCTGGCAGCGTCGCAACCGCCGCTCTCTGGGCTTGAGCTTTGCGGCATCCCACGCCATCCACGCGGTCGCGATCGTCGTCTTTGCAAATATGGACCCGGCGGGCTTTGCCCAGGCGACCTCGCCGGCCTCCTACATCTTCGGCGGCATCGGCTATGCCGTCATCATGGCCATGAGCGCGACCTCGTTCGACCGCACGGCGGCACTGATGGGCCCCCGCGCCTGGCGCATGCTGCACCTCGTCGGCGGCTATTACCTCTGGTTCCAGTTCATGGTGTCGTTCGGCAAGCGCGTGCCGGCCATGCCGGCCTATGCCGCATTCCTCATTCCGCTGCTCGCGGTGCTGGCGCTGCGGATGATCGCGATGGCCGCCCGCCCGCGCGGACGGATGGCCGAAGCGAGCTGAACTTCAATCAGCTCTGCGGCAGCAGCCCGAGCCGCTTGGCGATGATGCGATCGAAGGTCCGCTTCGGCAACACGGCGGCGATCACATGGCGCAGGCGGTTCGGCGTGATCTGGTAGCGCACCTTGGGGCTTGCGGCGGTCAGCGCCTCGAACACGATCTGGGCAATCCGCTCGGCGGGCAGCCCGTTGGCGCCGAGCTCCATCATGAAGGCCATGACCTTGTTGAGGGCCGGCAGATAGGGCGAGTTCTTGTAGACCGAGAGATCGATCTCCTCAGCCTTGCTCCAGATCGGCGTCTTCACCGCACCGGGGGCGACGATGATGACGTCGATGCCGAACAGCATGAGCTCGCGGCGCAGGCTCTCCGACAGGCCCTCGATCGCGTGCTTGGAGGTGCAGTATGGCGCCGAGAGCGGATTGCCGTTCTTGCCCGCAACCGAGCTGATCATCACGATCCGGCCCTTCGGTCCCTTCAGCGATGGGTCAGCCCCGAGCAGCGGCCCGAACGCCTGCGTCGCGATGACAGGCCCGATGACGTTGATATCCATCTGCCGACGGAAATCGTCGGCCGACAGTTCGAGCACGGGGCCGGCAACCGCGATGCCGGCATTGTTGACGAGGCCCGCCAGCGTTTCGCCGGCAAGCGCCTCGCGCACCTGGCGCGCGGCGGCCAGCACGGCAGCCTCATCGGTGACATCGAACAGCAGCGGCGTGAAGTTCGTGCCGAACTCACCCGTCAGCCGGTCGGCATCCGCCTGCCTGCGGACGCTGCCGAAAACGCGATAGCCGCGTCCAATCAGAAATTTTGCAATGGCCCAGCCAATGCCGGTAGAGGCGCCGGTAACGACGACAGATCGCATAATCATTCCCCCTTCAATGCCCCGGCGATCATGTAGGAGGAGGCTGCGGCCCCGCAATGCCGCCTGGTTCTCAACCCGCGCACGGACGATCTTTTTCGCGGACTGCGTTGTGCCGCAAGACGAGATATCGGGTGAGATCTCAAGGTGAAGTGGCTCGCAAACGTCGCAAAATGCGATGGATCACACCTTGAAAGCCCGGATGAAGAACCGATTTCTAGACTCTGAGGACACAGGGATTTTGGCGATAGCGCCACCCGGAAAAATTCTGAAAAACGACACGAACTCAAGAATGTGATTTAAGTGTCAGTTCTTGGCTCTCTGAAAGCACTTTATCTCGCGAAGAATTTGAATGAAGCAGCAATACTTCGCGCGAGATGAAGAGAGCGAGACCGCAGCCTGCGATCTCGCTCAGATGTAAGCGCGAAGATTTAAGATTTGGTTTTGCGAGCGATCTTTTTGTTTTCGCTCCTGTCGCGGACAAGCGCGCATCGAAGCGAAGCGCAGAGCCGGACCAGCAATGGGCCCCGGATCAGCAGCGCACCGCTTGAGCGCTGCGCTGCATCCGGGGCACGCAAGCCTTAGTTCTTGGACTTGTCGACCAGCGCGCCCTTCTTGATCCAGGGCATCATGTCGCGCAGCTTGGCGCCGACTTCCTCGATCGGGTGCGCGGCGAGCTTGGCGCGGGTCGCCTTGAACGAGGTCTGGTTGACCTTGTTCTCGAGCATCCAGTCGCGGGCGAACTTGCCGCCCTGGATGTCGGCGAGAACGCGCTTCATCTCGGCCTTGGTCTCGGCGGTCACGATGCGCGGACCGGTGACGTACTCGCCGTACTCGGCGGTGTTGGAGATCGAGTAGTTCATGTTGGCGATGCCGCCTTCATAGATCAGGTCGACGATCAGCTTCACTTCGTGCAGGCACTCGAAATAGGCCATCTCCGGGGCGTAGCCGGCTTCGACCAGGGTCTCGTAGCCGCCCTTGATCAGCTCGACCAGGCCGCCGCAGAGCACGACCTGCTCGCCGAACAGGTCGGTCTCGCACTCTTCCTTGAAGGTGGTCTCGATGATGCCGGCGCGGCCGCCGCCGACAGCGGAGGCGTAGGACAGGCCGAGGTCATGGGCGTTACCCGAGACGTCCTTGGCGATCGCGATCAGGCAGGGCACGCCGCCGCCGCGCTGATATTCCGAGCGCACGGTGTGGCCGGGGCCCTTCGGCGCGATCATCAGCACGTCGAGGTCGGCGCGCGGATCGAGCAGGTTGAAGTGAACGTTGAGGCCGTGCGCGAACACGAGGGCCGCGCCCTTCTTCATGTTGTCGTGCAGGTGCTCGCGATAGATGTCGCCCTGCAGCTCGTCCGGGGTCAACATCATGACGAGGTCGGCCCATTTGGCGGCTTCGGCAACTTCCATCACCTTGAAGCCAGCGGCTTCCGCCTTCTTGACCGAGCTCGAGTCCTTGCGGAGTGCAATGGCGACTTCCTTGACGCCGGAGTCCTTCAGGTTGAGCGCATGGGCGTGGCCCTGGCTGCCATAGCCGACGATGGCGACCTTCTTCCCCTTGATCAGGTTCAGGTCGGCGTCGCGATCGTAATAAACACGCATAGTCGTTTCCTCGTTGAGGGCCGAAATCGGCCGATGGTCAGTGTCCGAAGGGTGGAATTTGCGGATTTCGGGGGCTGTCTAGAGCATTTCGGCCCCTGAGGGAAACCCGTTTCTGCATGGAAATCCGCGACATCATGCATCCATGAAAACGGGGTAAAGGGAGGCGAGCAGCAGGAGGGCCATCAGGATATTGAAGGCGCGGACCAGCCGCTCCGAGGTCAGCACCGGTCGTAGTGCAGTGCCAAAGAACGCCCAGACCACGGTCGAGACCGTGCCGACCAGGAGGCTGATCAGGGTCTGGATCGCGATGTTGATCGGGAACTGGGCAATCGCCGCATAGGCCGTGATGGTACCGATCACGATCACCCAGCCCTTGGCGTTGATCCACTGGAACATGGCGGCGCCCCAGAAGGTCATCGGCCCACGGCCGTCCGCCTCGCCCGGCTTGGCCGGACCGGACATGGCGATCACGGCGGCAAGATAGATCAGGTAGGCCGCGCCGGCATATTTCAGGATGGTCTGGAGGATCGGATAGGCCAGGAAAACGGTGCCGAGCCCGAGGCCGACGGTCGCGACCATGAAAGCAAAGCCGAGGACGATCCCGACGATGTGCGGAATGGTGCGGCGGAAGCCGTAAGTCAGGCCCGAGGACAACAGCATGATGTTGTTCGGCCCCGGCGTGAAATACATCACTACCATGAAGGCGAGGAAGGCATAGAACAGTGAATAGGCCATCGTCACCTCACGCGGTCTTCGGCAGGATTTGCGGACGCTTCGCCAGCACCATCACCGCGATGCCGCCGATCACGGTCAGCATGCCGACAAGGCGGAGCGGCCCGAACCGTTCGCCGAACACGATGCTGGAGGCAGCGGAGCCGACGAACGGCACAAGCAACGCGAACGGCACCACCTGCGCCGCCGGATAGTCGCGCAGCAGCCGGCCCCAGAGCCAATAGGCAATGCTGGTGGAGACGGCGCCGAGCATCAGCATGCAAAGCGCCGATGTAAGCGACATGTGCGTCAGCGACGTCCAAGTCGGCGCCGGCCCGTTGGCGATCAGCGCCAGCACGAACAGCGGCACCGCCGCGGCGAGGCACAACCACGCGAACAGATCGAACATCGGCACGCCGCGGGCGCCGCGCAGCAGCAGATTGCCGACGGCAAAGCTGATCGGTGAGATCATCAGTACAGCAAAGGCAGCAACGCTGAAATCATAACCAACCGTGCCGCAGATCATCAGCAGTCCGACGGCCGCAACGACGATGCCCAGCGTCTGCACCGGCGTCGGCCGCTCGCCGAACGCGAGCGCGGCAAATCCGATGGTGAACAGCGCCTGACTCTGCACGACGACGGAGGTCAGCCCTACCGGAACGCCATGGGCGATGCCGTAGGCCTGCGACAGGAACTGGCCGAGAAACAGCGTGACGCTGATCGCGATCAGGAGCGACCAGGCGACTTTCGGCTTGGGAACGAACAGACACGGCAGCGCGGCAATGGAAAAGCGCATCGCCGTCATCAGCTCCGGCGAAAGCTCGTCGAGCGCGATCCGGCTCGCCACAAAGGCAAGCCCCCAGATGATCGCCACCATGAGGGCGATGAGGATGTCGGCCGGCTTCATTGTTTTTTCCGGTTCTGCCCTGTCGTGCAGCCCTGCTTGTTCTTTGTCTAGCCTTGCTCGCCGGCTTTCGGTTTGCGGAGGAGATAAGTGCCGTGCATCGGTGCGTGGTAGTCAGCCGAGACCAGCGTGAAGCCGACATCGGTCAGCATCCGCTCCATCACCCAGCCGAAGGTGGAATATTCGTCGCGCATGTGCGTGACGACGCTCTCGCGCGAGAAATCGTGGTTCTTGATCTGGTAGTCGGCCCATTGCTCGACATCGCGCTCGATCGCATCCGGCATCGAGGCATAGACGATGTCGCGCAGGTAAAAGCTTGCGCCTGGCTTCAGGGCACGAAAGATCCGCGACATCGCCACGACCTTCCAGAAGTCAGGCAGATGGTGCAGCGTGAATTCGCTGACGATCAAATCATACGACTCGGGCCGGTAGGCGAATGAGAGCAGCCCGGCAGACTGCGTGCGCACGGGCGCCTTGCGGTCGCGGGCATAGATCTCGGCGAGTGCCAGCATCGCCGGCGAGATGTCGATGGCATCGACCTCGGCCCCCATCAGCGCGGCTTCCGTCGCCAGCACGCCGTTGCCGCAGCCGATGTCGGCGATGCGCCAGCCGCGCTGGACTCCCAGCATTTTTAGCGCGGCGCGCGCCCGCAGATCGGCATCGTCGTGGGCATCATAGATCGACGCCACCGCGGGCTCGATGCCCATCCGGTTCCGCTCGTTATAATACCAGTCGCGCGCCAGCATGGTTCACATCCCTTCAGGCCCGCGACCGATCGCGGCGACGCCGGTGCGCGACACCTCGACAAGGCCGAGCGGACGCATCAGGTCGATAAACTGGTTGATCTTGTCCGTATTGCCTGTGATCTCGAACACAAAGCTCTCGGTGGTCGCGTCGATCACGCGGGCGCGGAACGCATCGGCAAGCCGCAGTGCCTCGACGCGATGCTCGCCCTCCCCGCGCACCTTGACCATCGCCAGTTCGCGCTCGATCGAGCGGCGGGTCTGGGTCATGTCGACGACCTGGTAGACCGGGACCATGCGATCGAGCTGATGCTTGATCTGCGCGATCACCATCGGCGTGCCCGTGGTGACGATGGTGATGCGCGACAGATGCTTCTGGGCCTCGGTCTCCGAGACCGTGAGGCTCTCGATGTTGTAGCCGCGGCCCGAGAACAGGCCGATGACGCGCGCGAGCACGCCGGGCTCGTTCTGCACGAGCACGGCAAGCGTGTGCGTCTCGTTGGGATCGTGGCGGTCTTCGATGAAGTAGGCGGATGCGGGCTGGTTCATTGTCGTCCCCTCAACAGTATCTCGTGCTCACACCAGCGCCTTGCCGCCGGCGAATGCCTTGGCTGTCGCTTCGTCATTGGCCTGCTCGGGCAACAACATCTCGTTATGCGCCTTGCCGGACGGGATCATCGGGAAGCAGTTTTCGAGCGCGGCGACGCGGCAGTCGAACAGCACCGGGCGCCTGACCTCGATCATCTCCTTGATGGCACCGTCGAGATCGGCAGGTTTGGTGACCTGGAGACCGACAGCACCATAGGCTTCCGCAAGCTTGACGAAATCCGGCAGCGCCTCGGAGTAGGAATGCGACAGGCGGTTGCCGTGGAGCAGCTGCTGCCACTGCCGCACCATACCCATGTACTGGTTGTTCAGGATGAAGATCTTGATCGGCAGCTCGTACTGAACCGCCGTCGACATCTCCTGGATCGTCATCTGCACCGAGGCGTCGCCCGCGATGTCGATGACGAGGCTGTCCGGATGCGCCACCTGCACGCCGACCGCGGCCGGCAGGCCGTAGCCCATGGTACCGAGACCGCCCGAGGTCATCCAGCGATGCGGCTCCTCGAAGCCGTAGAATTGCGCCGCCCACATCTGGTGCTGGCCAACTTCGGTCGTGATGTAGGTGTCCCTGCCGCGCGTCGCCTCGAACAGGCTCTGGATCGCGTGCTGCGGCAGGATGATGTCGTTGCTCTTCTTGAAATAGAGCGAGTTGCGCGCACGCCACTGAGCGATCTGCTGCCACCATGCCTTGATGTCGGGCTTCTTCGCCTCCGCCTTGAACACCTGGAGGATGTCGCCGAGGATGTTGCCGCAGTCGCCGATGATCGGCACGTCGACCCGGATGTTCTTGTTGATCGAGGACGGATCGATGTCGATGTGGATCTTCTTCGAGCCCGGCGAGAACGCATCGACACGGCCGGTGATGCGGTCGTCGAAGCGCGCGCCGACGCACAGCATGACGTCGCAATCATGCATGGTCATGTTCGCTTCGTAGGTGCCGTGCATGCCGAGCATGCCGAGCCAGTTCTTGCCCGACGCCGGGTATGCACCCAGGCCCATCAGCGTGGAGGTGATCGGGAAACCGGTAGCCTCGACCAGTTCACGCAGCAGCTTGGTGGCTTCGGGGCCGGAATTAATGACGCCACCGCCGCTGTAGATCACGGGGCGCTTGGCGCCCGCCAGCAGCGAGACGGCCTTGCGGATCTGCGTCGCATCGCCCTTGACGCGCGGCGCGTAGGAGCGGTGCACGTCGGACTTGCGCGGCGGATGATAGGTGCCGGTCGCGAACTGCACGTCCTTGGGAACGTCGACGAGCACCGGCCCCGGTCGGCCCGTGGTCGCAACGTAGAAGGCCTCGTGCAGGACCTTTGCGAGATCATTGACGTCGCGCACCAGCCAATTGTGCTTGGTGCAGGGACGCGTGATGCCGACGGTGTCGCATTCCTGGAATGCGTCGTTGCCGATCAGATGCGTCGGTACCTGGCCGGAGATGCAGACCAGCGGGATCGAGTCCATCAGCGCGTCGGTCAGCGGCGTCACCATGTTGGTGGCGCCGGGGCCGGAGGTCACCAGCGCAACGCCCGGCTTTCCGGTCGAGCGCGCATAGCCTTCGGCGGCGTGGCCTGCGCCCTGCTCGTGGCGGACCAGGATGTGCTGGACCTGGCTCTGCTGGAAGATCTCGTCATAGATCGGAAGCACCGCGCCGCCGGGATAGCCGAAAATGTCGGTCACGCCGTGGTCGATGAGCGCGCGGACGATCATTGCGGCGCCGGTCATCTGGTTCGGATCGTGGCTCTTGTCGCTCATTGGCTTGCTCCGGATGCGCTGTTGCCAGCGGCTTCGTTCGTGTCGGTTTCGGGAAATAAAAAAGGCCCCGAAGAGGGACCCTGCACACCGCCTGTCGTGTGGATGGCAGCTAGCCACCCCCGGCGGTGTGCCTGGGTACGACGGCGATAAGGAGTTTGGTAATAATGTTACGCATGGCAGGCGCTCGGCTTCCCAAAGGTTGCGCGAAACATAGCGGCCAAAGCCCGGATGTCAAGGCAGTGCGGCCGTTCCCGCGCGATTTTGGCAGTGTAGCGGTGTTCCCAGGGTTCGGCGAGAGGTAAAATCGGGAACCCGGGCACAAAAGCGCGTTAGCCGGGGTGTGGCGCCCCCCTGACTGCCGCCGCGAGCCATGCCCTCGCCTCCTCCGGCTTGACCCATTCGAACTGCGGCAATTGGTGCCGGAACCAGGTGAATTGCCGCTTGGCATAGTGGCGGGTGTCCGCCCGGCCGATCGTGGCGGCTTCCTCAAGGCTGAGCTCACCGCGCAAATGCCGGATTAGGGCCGGCACGCCATGGGCTTTCATGGCCGGCAGCAGCGGATCAAGCTGTCTGGCGGCGAGGCGCTCGACCTCGTCTAGCGCGCCAGCCCCCAACATGGCGTCGAAGCGGGCATCGATGCGTGCATAGAGCTCGTCACGCTCGGGGGCGAGAAACACGGCGCGAAAACTGTCTTTCGGCAGGAGCGGCGGTTGGCCCTCGTGATGCCAGTCCAGCAGCGAGCGGCCGGTCGCCTCGATGACTTCGAGAGCGCGCGCGATCCGGGTGCGGTCGCGCAGGTTCAATCGTTCGGCAGCGCGCGGATCGCGCCGCGCCAATTCGGCGTGCAGCGCCTCGACGCCGTTCCGCTCCAGCCGCGCGCGCACGTCCTCGCGCACTTCGGCCGGGACCGGTGGCACCACCGAAAGACCCGCCGTCAGCGCCTTGAAATACAGCCCGGTGCCGCCGATGAAGATCGGCAAACGGTATTCGGCTCGCGCCTCTTCCAGCGCCTTCGCAGCATCGGCCACCCAGGCGCCGGCCGAGAAATTCACGGCCGCATCGACATGGCCATAGAGGCGATGCGGAACACGCGCCTCTTCATCCTGCGTGGGACGTGCCGTGATGACGCGGAGGTCGCGATAGACCTGCATGGAATCGGCATTGATGACGTTGCCGCCCGCGCTGCGAGCAAGCTCCAGCGCCAGCGCCGACTTGCCGCTGGCGGTCGGGCCTGCGATAAGCACGGCCTTGATCGGATACCCCTCGCTCACGAAAACCTCAAATGTCGCTCGTCGCCACGCTGATCTGCAACCCCAATAATCCCGCGCTCGACTCCACCATCGTCGACGGCGTCCGCGCCGTGCTGCCGAAGGCGCAACCGGCACACTGGCTGTTCGGCGGGGTTGCGGTCGATATTCCCTTCGGTGCGCAGGATAACCTCGGAGGCGACCGTCACGCCATCGAGCAGCGGCTGCGCGAGGTTCGCGGCGATCTGCCCGTCGACATCGTGGTGCAGCCTGCCGGCTTCCGGCGCAAGAAGCTTTTTCTCGCCGACATGGATTCCACCATGATCGGCCAGGAATGCATCGACGAACTCGCCGATCTGGTCGGGATGAAGACCCACGTCGCGGCTATCACCGAACGCGCGATGCGTGGCGAGATCGAGTTCGAGCCGGCGCTGCGCGAGCGCGTCGCGCTGCTGAAGGACCTTCCCGCCAGCGTGGTCGACGAGGTGCTGGCCAAGCGCATCACGCTGACCCCGGGCGGCCGCGAATTGGTCGCGACCATGCGCGCGCACGGCGCCTATACCTGCCTCGTCTCCGGCGGCTTCACGCTGTTCACGAGCGCGGTCGCCGCCAGAATCGGCTTTCAGGAGAACCGCGCCAACGAGCTCGTCGTGCGCGACGGCAAGTTCACCGGCGAGGTGAAGGAGCCGATCCTGGGGCGCGCGGCCAAGCTGGCGACGCTGGTGGATCTGATGGAATCGTTCGATCTCGACGACGTCGACTCGGTCGTCGTCGGCGATGGCGCGAATGATCTGGCGATGATCCAGGCGGCAGGGCTGGGCGTGGCGTATCACGCCAAACCGGCGGTCGCCGCTGCCGCGGCGGCACGGATCGATCACGGCGATCTCACCGCGCTGCTGTACGCACAGGGGTATCGGCGGGACGAGTTCGTGGAGGCCTAGCGCCCGCTCCCCGTCATGCCCAAGCTTGTCCCGGGCATCCACGTTACGCTGCGTACGTGTAGCGTCATGGCCGGGTCAAGCCCGGCCATGACGAAAAAGTAAGAGCGCCCGTTACTGCACGCTCAGCGCTACGAAGCGTAGCTCGCCGTCACCGTTCGACACCAGCAGCAGCGCGGACTTCTTGCCGTCCTTCTTGATCTGGTCGACGCGCTTCTGGACGTCGGCGCCGCTGGAGACCGCTTCCTGCGCGACCTCGACGATGACGTCGCCGGCGGAGAGCCGCTTCTCGGCCGCATCCGAATTGGCGTCCACATTGGTGACGACCACGCCCTTGACGCTGTCCTTGATCTTGTAGCGCGCGCGCAGATCCTTGTTCAGCACGGCGAGATCGAGGCCGAGCGCTTTCTGCGTCACCGGCTTCTCGGGCGGAGGCTCGTCGGCCTTCACCGCGGCCTGCACCTTGTCCGGATCCTGCAGGCGGCCGAGCGTGACCTTCTTGGTCTGCTCCTCGCCTTTGCGGATGATGACGACGTCGACCTCCTTGCCGACCGCGGTGTCGGCGACGACGCGCGACAGATCCTTCGGGTCCTTGACGTCCTTGCCGTCGAACTTGACGACGACGTCGCCAGGTTCGATGCCGGCAGGCTTGGCCGGGCCCTTGTCGTCGACGCCGGCAACCAGCGCGCCACGCGGCGGCTTGATGTTCAGGCTCTCGGCAATCTCGTCGGTGACGCTCTGGATGCGCACGCCGAGCCAGCCGCGACGCAGCTCGCCAAACTGACGGAGCTGGTCGACCACGCCCGCGACCGTCTTCGACGGCACAGCGAAGCCGATGCCGATCGAGCCACCCGAGGGCGAGATGATCAGCGTATTGACGCCGATGACGTCGCCTTCGAGGTTGAACAGCGGGCCGCCCGAATTGCCCCGATTGATGGCGGCGTCGGTCTGGATGTAGCTGTCATAGGGACCCGACGAGATGTCGCGGTTCTTGGCCGAGACGATGCCCGCGGTCACCGTGCCGCCAAGGCTGAAGGGGTTGCCGATCGCGACCACCCAGTCACCCAGGCGCAGCTTGTCGGAGTCGCCGAACTTCACCGCAATCAGCGGCTTCGGCGGCTTGAACTTCAGCACGGCGAGGTCGGTCTTCTTGTCGACGCCGACGAGGTCGGCCTTGATCTTGGTGCCGTCGTTGAGGATGACATTGATCTCGTCGGCATCCGCGATGACGTGGTTGTTGGTCACGACGACACCCGAGGTGTCGATGATGAATCCGGACCCGAGCGAGTTGGTCTTGCGCGGCGGCCCGTTGTCGCCGCCCTTGCTGCCGCCGCCGGGACCCTTTCGATTCTTGAAGAAGTCGTCGAAGAACTCCTCGAACGGCGAGCCGGGGGGCAGTTGCGGCATGGTGTTGCTGCCGCCCTTGGCCTCGACCGTCTGCGAGGTCGAGATGTTGACGACCGCGTCGATCACCTTCTCGGCGACGTCGGCGATGCCCTCAGGTCCGCGCGCCTGCACCGGTGAGCTGAGCACACTGAAAGCACCGAGCGCGAGCGCGGCCAGCCCCCATCGCGCATGTTGGCGCAATCGGGTCGGGACAATGGTGGCAGCGATCATTGTGATCTCCAGAGAAAAGGATTCGGCGCCAGACTGCGCTCGAACGTGGGCACGGCGCAAGCGCGGAGCTTAACGGGCCTCAGGATCGCGATAATACGGCGAAAACCCGCCTTGCGCCTTCACTTTGGCGTTGGCGCGGCTAGATCGGACGTCGCATCACCCAGATCAGGATCAGGCCGGCCACGGCCGAGCCGATTCCGACCGCCCGCAGGATGTTATCCGGCGTAGCGATGGCGCTTTTCATGGCCTTGCGCATCCAGGCCGGACTTGCCGCGAACATCAAGCCTTCCAGCACGAACAGGATGCCTAAGCCGATGAGGAAGTCGGCGAACGCAATGGACCTCATCGGATTGGAACCTCCCGGAGTGCTATTTTTGTCTGGACGAAGGGCGGCCAAACCTGCCGCCCTTGTCTAGCTTACGGTTTCGCCGGTGTCTCGGCTGCCGTCTTGCCGGACGGGTTACCAAAATACCGGAAGAAATCCGAGTCCGGCCGCAGCAGATAGCGGGTGTCGTCCTTCTTCAGCCCGTTCTCATAGGCCGTCATCGACCGGTAGAAGGCGAAGAAGTCAGCATCCTTGCCATAGGCTTCGGCGAACAGGCGGTTGCGCTCGGCGTCGCCGACGCCGCGCGTCTGTTCGGCCTGAGACTCGGCCTCGGCCTTGATCACCGTCGCCTCGCGATCGGCCTTCGACTTGATCTCCTGCGCCTTCTGGCCGCCCTGTGCGCGGAACTCGGCCGCTTCGCGCTGACGCTCAGTTTGCATGCGCTGGTAGACCGCCTGGCTATTCTGCTCCGGCAGATCGGCGCGACGGATCCGGACATCGATCACCTCAATGCCATAGCCGTCGGTTTCATGGTCGAGCTGTTGGCGGATGCGCCCCATCAGCTTCTCGCGCTCGTCGCGCACCACGGTGATAAGGGCAACCTCGCCGAGGACGCGGCGTAGCGCCGCGTTCAAGAGCGAGGTGAGCTGGAGGTTCGCGGCCTGGATGGAGCCGACGCTCTGATAGAACCGCAAGGCATCCTTGATGCGGTAGCGCGCAAAGGCGTCGACCACGAGCCGCTTCTGGTCGGAGGCAATGACCTCCTGCGCTGGGTTCTCGAGGTCGAGGATCCGCTTGTCGATGTTGATCACGGAATTCCAGGGCGCCTTGAAGTGCAGCCCCGGGTCGGTGACGACGTCCACGGGCTTGCCGAATTGCAGCACGATGGTCTGCTCGGTCTGCTGCACCGTGAACAGCGACATGTAGGCGACAATGACGACCAGAAGCGCTGCGAGCAGCGCGACGATACCTGTAACCGGAGACCTCATCGCGTGCCTCCGCTCGGCTGCGGGCCCGGCGTCGTGGGCTTCTTGGCCGACAATTCACTGAGCGGCAGATAGGGCACGACGCCCTGGCCAGACGAACCACCGTCATAAATCAGCTTGTCCGAGCCGCCGAGCACGCGCTCCATCGTCTCCAGATAGATCCGTTCACGCGTCACGTCAGGGGCCTTCTTGTATTCCTCATACACTTTCAGGAAGCGCGAGCTCTGGCCCTTGGCCTCGGCAACCGCCTGCTCCTTGTAGCCTTCGGCGGCCTGTACGATCTGCGCCGCTCGTCCGCGTGCCTCCGGCACGACGCGATTGGCATAGGTCTGCGCCTCGTTCTGCAAACGCTCGAAGTCGATCTTCGCGTTCTGCACATCATTGAACGCTTCGATCACTTGCGCAGGCGGGCTCACCTTCTGCATCTGGACCTGGGAAATCGAAATCCCGGCACCGTAGTTGTCCAGCGTCTTCTGCATCAGTTCGTGAACGTTCTGCTCGGTGACATTTCGTGCGCCAGTCAAGATCGGCTGGATCTGCGAGCGGCCGATCACCTCGCGCATCGCGCTTTCGGCAACTGCCTTCACCGTGCCTTCGGGGTTCTGGATGTTGAACAGGAAGTCGCCGACGCCGTTGGGCTTGATACGCCACAGCACGGTGAAGTCGACATCGACGATGTTCTCGTCGCCGGTCAGCATCAGGCTCTCTTCCGGCACGTCACGGATCGAACGGCCACGCCGCGCCGGATCGTCGATCAGCGTCATGCCGATGGAAATGGTCGACACGCGCAACGCCTTCGGCAGCAACACGGTCTCGATCGGATAGGGCAGATGATAGTTCAGGCCGGGGTCAACGGTGCGCACATGCTTGCCAAAGCGCAGCACGACGCCCTGCTCTTCTGACTGTACGCGGAAGAACCCCGACAGCAGCCAAAGCGCGACGACGATAAGCAGGATCAGCGTGATGCCCATACCGGAGAAATAGCCGCCCGGCATGATCTGCTGTAGCCGGTCCTGGCCACGCCGCAGAAGGTCTTCCAGATCCGGCGGCCTCGGTCCCACCGGTTGCGGACCTGTGCCCCAGGGTCCTTTCGGACCCGAGCCCCACGGGCCACCGCCCTGATTCTTCCACGGCATTCGACGCTCTCCTCGGCAGACCGGGACTAGAACTTAAGCCGGCCCGCATTGTCCGGTCCGGCTTTATAGGGGACCGGCAGGTCCCTTACAACGCAGCCATGACCGTCCTCCGAGCTAAGCTCGGGGGCAGAAAAGTCAATGTTAACATTGGCGAATGCGGTTAATGGGACGGCCGCCGGCGATATGTCACATAGGAGTAGTCGGCGCTATCGTCGGGTCCGGCCGGATGACGGACGCGGCCTATTTCGTTCCATTGCGCCTTGTCGATCGTAAAATGCGTGTCGCCCTCGGGGCGCGCATGCACTTCGGTGATTTCCAGACGATCGGCGCGATCGAGCCATTGCCGATAGATTTCCGCGCCGCCGATCACCGCGATTTCAGCGGCCGAACGCCGCAGGGCATCGCCAAGCGCGACCGTGCCGGCATCCGCTGCCGATGTGGCGACGATGGCGCCCGTGGCGCGATAGTCCGCATCGCGCGTGATCACGATATTGGTGCGGCCAGGCAGCGGCCGGCGCGGCAAAGACTCGAAGGTCTTGCGGCCCATGATGACGGGCCTGCCGATCGTGAGCGCCTTGAACCTTGCCATGTCGGATTTCAACCGCCACGGGATCGCATTGCCGGCGCCGATGACGCCGTTCTCCGCAACCGCGACCACAAAGACGATCTCCATCAAGACGCACTCCCCGCAAGCCGCGTCAACGCAGGACCGGAGACGCGACACAACGTCCAATCGTCCAGCATCGCGGCGCCAAGCGATTTGTAGAAGGCGATCGACGGCGCATTCCAGTCGAGCACCGCCCATTGCAGGCGCGACCAGCCATTGTCGACGCATTCCTTCGCCAGATAGACCAGCAGCGCCTTGCCGAGACCTTTGCCCCGATGCGACGGCCGCACATAGAGATCTTCGAGATAGACGCCGTGGCGCCCGCTGAAGGTGGAGAAGTTGAGGAACCAGACCGCGAAGCCGACCGGCTCGCCGTTCCACTCGGCAATCGCACAGAACAACCGCGGATCGTCACCGAACAGTGCGTCCGCAATGTCAGCCTCGGTCGCCTCGACCTCATGCGAAAGCTTTTCGTACGCGGCAAGCTCCCGGACGAAATCGAGGACGAGCCCGGCTTCGCCAGGACGCGCGCGGCGAATGCTGAGCGGCATCGGCGCTAGACCGCGACTTCCGCCTTGATGTGCGGATGCGGATCGTAGCCGACGAGCTCGAAATCCTCGTAGCGGAAGGAGAAGATGTCCTTCACGTCGGGATTGATCCGCATCACCGGCAGCGCGCGCGGCGCGCGCGTGAGCTGAAGCCGCGCCTGCTCGAGGTGGTTGGAATAGAGATGGGTGTCGCCGAACGAATGCACGAAGTCGCCGGGCTTCAGACCGGTGACTTGCGCCACCATCATCGTGAGCAGCGCGTAAGATGCGATGTTGAAGGGCACGCCGAGGAACACGTCGGCCGAGCGCTGATAGAGCTGGCAGGACAGCTTGCCGCCTGCGACATAGAATTGGAACAGGCAGTGGCACGGCGGCAGCGCCATCTTGTCGACCTCGGCCGGATTCCACGCCGAGACGATCAACCGGCGCGAGTCCGGGTTACGCTTGATCATGTCGACGACGCCTGCGATCTGGTCGATGCTGCGTCCGTCCGGCGCGGGCCAGGAGCGCCACTGGTGCCCGTAGACCGGGCCGAGATCACCGTTCGCATCGGCCCACTCGTCCCAGATGGTGACGCCGTTGTCCCTGAGATATTTGATGTTGGTGTCGCCCTTCAGGAACCACAGCAGCTCATGCACGATCGCCTTCAGCGGCAGGCGCTTGGTGGTCAGCATCGGAAAGCCGGCTGACAGATTGAAGCGCATCTGATGGCCGAACACCGACAGCGTGCCGGTGCCGGTCCGGTCGGTCTTCTCGGCGCCGTCTGAAAGAATCCGCTCGAGCAGGTCCTGATACTGGTGCATGTGCCAATGAGCCTTTGGGGAAGCGGCGAACTTAACGGCCAGCCCCCCGCTGAGACAGCGGCGATTCGCTGCGCCCACAGATTATACCCTGAAAAGGTGAGCGTTCCCGCCGCAAATGACAGGGAGCGGAACTCGCGTCCCGCCCTTGCCTATCGCTTTGAAAGTGCTGCCCAAGTTGCCGTGGACCACGGTGGAGCAAGGCGCGATCAGTTCTCGGATTCGGTGAACACCTCGTCGCGCTTGGCACGCAGCATGGGCAGCAGCGTGAGCACCAGCAGGAAGGCCGCAATCGCGAGGAGCACGGCCGAGAGCGGACGCGTCAGGAAGACGCTCCAGTCGCCACGCGAGATCAAGAGCGCGCGGCGAAGGTTCTCTTCCATCAGCGGCCCGAGCACCATGCCGAGCAGCAGCGGTGCCGGCTCGAAATCGTGCTTGATCAGCCAGTAGCCGACGAGACCGAACACGCCTGCGAGGATGACATCGACCGGCGCGTTGTTGACCGAGTAGATGCCGATCGCGCAGAAGATCACGATCGAGGGGAACATCAGCCGGTAGGGCACGCGCAAGAGGCGCACCCAGATGCCGACCAGCGGCAGGTTGATGATGATCAGCATCAAATTGCCGATCCACATCGAGGCGATCATGCCCCAGACGAGGTCCGGCTGCTTCTGCATCACCTGCGGACCCGGCACGATGCCGTGAATGGTCATCGCGCCCACCATCAGCGCCATCACCGCATTCGGCGGGATGCCGAGGGTGAGCAGCGGGATGAAGGAGGTCTGCGCCGCGGCGTTGTTGGCGCTTTCCGGTGCCGCCACGCCCTCGATCGCACCGCGGCCGAACCGCGACGGGTTCCTGGCGAGCTTCTTCTCGAGCGTGTAGGCCGCGAATGAGGCGATAACGGCGCCGCCCCCCGGCAGGATGCCGAGGATGGAGCCGAGCACGGTGCCGCGCAGGATCGCGGGCGTCGAGTCGATCAGGTCCTTCCTGGTCGGCATCAGGCCGGTGATCTTCTGCTGCACGAGATCGCGGTTCATCTCGGCGCCATGGTCGAGATTGCGGATGATCTCGGCAAAGCCGAACACGCCCATCGCCACCGTTGCAAAGCCGAGGCCGTCGGCAAGCTCGGGAATGTTGAAGGCCATGCGCGAGGCACCGGTCTCGATGTCAGAGCCGACCATCGACAGCAAGAGGCCAAACACGATCATCGCGATCGCCTTCAGCACCGAGCCCTTGGCGAGCACGACCGCGAAGATCAGGCCGAGCACCATCAGCGAGAAATACTCCGCCGGCCCGAACGCGAGCGCGAGTTTTGTCAGCGGCGCGCCAAGCACGGCGATGAGCACGGTCGCAACGCAGCCGGCGAAGAACGAGCCGATCGCGGCGATCGCCAGCGCCGGACCGGCACGGCCCTGCTTGGCCATGGCGTGGCCGTCGATGGCGGTGACGACCGAGGTCGCCTCGCCTGGTATGTTGACCAGGATCGAGGTGGTCGAGCCGCCATACTGCGCGCCGTAATAGATGCCGGCGAGCATGATCAGCGCACCGACCGGCGGCAGTCCGAAGGTGATCGGCAGCAGCATCGCGACGGTGGCGATGGTGCCGATGCCCGGCAACACGCCGACCAGCGTGCCGACGAGCGCGCCGATCAGGCACATCAGAAGGTTGATCGGAGAGAACGCGACGACGAAACCGTGAGCGAGGTTGGCGAAAAGCTCCATGACAGCCTCACTGAACCAGGAAACGCGGGAACATCGGCATGGGCAGGCCGAGCACGTACGGGAACAGCAGCGCGCAGCCGATCGTCAGGCAGGCGCCGACGATGGCGGCCTCCCCCCAGCGCGTCTCATGCGATCCGAGCGCGGCGATCATGAAGCTCACGAACGCCGAGACCACGAGGCCAAGCGGCCGGATCGCCAGGGCGAAGAACAGGATCGCGCACATCACGAACAGCGGCCCGCGCCAGGAATAATGGGCGAGTGCCGGCCCCTCGTTCAAAAGGCCCGTCAGGGCGATCGCGGCGGACAGAGCCACCAGCAATCCGCCGAACATCCGTGGCGCGGTGCCTGCGCCGAAGGAGAAGCCGCGCATGCCCTGCAGATCGCTCGAGGCCCACAGCGCGAACAATGCAACCGCCATCAGAATGACGCCGCCGATATAGTCCTGCGCCGACTTGATCGTCATGAACAGCGTGACGATCGCCACTGCAAACAGCGGATAGGAATAGATTAGTGCCAGCAATACATCCGACGATGCCTTCTTGGTGTCACCGCTGACCGCGCCGAGCAGCGCAGCGGGAGCGCCGGCGACCAACGCTAAGGCGTGGCTGACCAGAACCGTTGCCGGACCGCGCCCGGCGCCCCAGCCAAAGATCGTCCCGATCGACCAGATGAATTCGAAAATCTGCGGCGCAATGGCCAGCAGGCAGAAGCCGAGCGCCACCGATGTGTTTCTTGAGGCTGTCGCTGCCGAGTGGCCCATTGTATCGGCCATGCATGTCTCCTCCGCGACCCGTAAGTCACGAGCACTGTTTTTCTAATCGGCTGGAAGGGATCCCCGGCCCGCAGCATTGCCTAGCGATTTTCATCAAACAATGCCAGCAAAACCCAACAGACCACCTGTGAGCAGAAGCCATAGCGGATTGACGCGCGAGACGGACGCGATCACCGCAACCGTCGCGGTCAGAAGCAGCGCAGCAAGATTGCGATCGGTCGATTGGGCCAGGATCAGCGCACTCGCTGCCATCAATCCGATCGAGAGTGGAACCAGTGCAGCCTGGATCAGGCCGGGCCAGCGCGATTGGCTCGGCCGGTTCAGGAGCCGGCTGACATAATAGGCAAGCAGTGCTGTTGGCAGGCACATCGCGAGCGTTGCCGCCAGCGCGCCAGGAATGCCGGCCACGGCATAGCCGATTAACGTCACGATGAGCACGTTTGGACCCGGAGAAAGCTGTGCGATCGCGTAGGCATCCGCAAACTGCTTGTCGGTCATCCAGTGATGCACCTCGACGGCGATGCGGTGCATCTCGGGCACTGCGGCCGCTGCGCCGCCGACGGCAAACAGGGACATTAGACCAAAGGTGGAGATCAGCGCCCAGATCGGGTTCTCGCTGCTCATGTTGTTACCTTCCGCCGCATCAGACATGTGACGCCGATGCTGAGAGGGATCGCGACCAGCAGCACCGCTTGAAGCGGCAAACGAAGCACGCCGATGGCGAGGAACACGCCGAGCATCAGGATGAGCACGACGATGTCCATCCGCTTGAGCAGCGGCGTCATCATCCGGAACACCACGGCGATCAACAGACCGACCGCCGCGCATGAGATTCCTGCGAGACTACGACGTAGCACCTCCACGTCGCCAAACCGGGCGTAGATGATCGCGAGCACGGTCATGATTAGCGTCGGCGGCAGCAACAGCCCGGTGAAGGCGGCAACGCCGCCGGCGATGCCGCGCAACCGCGAGCCGAACACCATCGACAGATTGACGATGTTGGGCCCGGGCAGGAAATGGCAGAGCGCGAAGGTCTCGTTGAACTCGTCCGCTGTCATCCAGCGGTGCTGGTCGACGATGGCATGCCTGGCAAATACCAGGACGCCGCCAAAACCGGCCAGCGACATCCGGGCAAAGGCCAGGAACAACGCGCCGAGGCCGGGCGGAGGGGCATTGGCGGCGGAGAGATCCGGCTCTTGGGCGGCCGGTGCTGAATCCGTGGACATGTCAGGAGCTTAGAATGGGACCCACGACGCGGCCAAGATCAGGCTGACGACCAACTCGGACCTATCCAAAGGAACCGTCCCTTCTTGGCTCGAAACCTCTGTTTTTTGAAACCTTTGCCCCCTATATTGGGGGTGCCGGTTCGCCGGCTATGGAAATAAACGGTCGTCGCAATAAACCATTCGGACCCGGGGGCGGTACCCGGCGCCTCCACCAAAGCCCACCAGCGGGGCTACCCGGAGCTGGGCTTTGGCGGGGGCGAAATAGGATCGACGAGGGCGTAAAGGGCGTGCTTTTTCCCGGTATTGTTCCGCCGTTATCGGGCTACTGCAATAGTTGCCAACGACAACTTTGCTCCGGTTGCTCAGGCTGCGTAACGCAGTTTGAAAGACCATCTTAAAGTCCTAGCGGGTTAAGCTCCGCTAGGCGGGGTTCGGAGGCACCTGGCAACAGAAGCCTCCACTTACCTCTGATTTCCTTCCCGGCGGGGACTCCTGCTGACCCGTCAGGCGCGGTACTATTGCGGCTTGGCGAGTCGGGCCGGCAGGGTCTGGCCCCAGGAATGCAACAGGACCACCATGGCGACCGATCATATCCGATACGATGTGCTGGCCCGCGACGCGCTGCGCGGCGTGCTGCGCAAGGTGCTGACCGATGCCGCAGCCCATGGCCTGCCGGGCGAGCATCATTTCTTCATCACCTTCGTATCGAAGGCCGAGGGCGTGAAGCTGTCGTCGCGACTGCTCGCTCAATATCCGGAAGAGATGACGATCATCCTCCAGCATCAGTTCTGGGACCTGACCGTGCTCGAGGACCGTTTCGAGGTCGGCCTGTCCTTCGGCGGCATTCCTGAGCGGCTGGTGGTGCCATTCAGTGCCATCAAGAGCTTCCTCGACCCGTCCGTGAAATTCGGCCTCCAGTTCGACACGTCCGACGTCGCCGAGGTCGCTCCGGAGAACCTGCCGGCCGCCCCCGCGCCGTCGGCCGTGTCGGTGCCCGCGCCTGCCGCCGAGACTGCGGCAGGTGCCGAGGAGCCGACCCCGCCAAACCAAGGCGGCGCCGAAGTCGTGCGGCTCGATCGTTTCCGCAAGAAATGATCTAGCTTGGTCGCGAGACCGTCGCGCCCGGCCAAACTCCCTATATAGAAGCACATGAAGAGGCCGCGCGGCGTTTCGTGCGGCAGAATGGATGTGCTCATGGCCAAGACTGCGAAGACTGCCCGCTCCGCAACCCGCACCGAGACCGACAGCTTCGGTCCCATCGAGGTCCCCGCCGACCGCTATTGGGGCGCGCAGACCGAACGCTCGCGCCAGAATTTCCGCATCGGCATCGATCGCATGCCGATCTCGCTGGTGCATGCGCTCGGCATCGTCAAGCTTGCGGCCGCGCAGTCCAACCTCGAGCTCGGCCTGCTCGACAAGCGCAGAGCCGGCGCGATCATCCGCGCCGCGCACGAGGTGATCGAGGGCAAGCTCGATGATCATTTCCCGCTGGTCGTATGGCAGACCGGTTCGGGCACGCAGAGCAACATGAACCTCAACGAGGTCATCGCCAACCGCGCCAACGAGCTGCTCGGCGGCGAGCTCGGTGCCAAGAAGCCGGTACATCCCAACGACCACGTCAACATGAGCCAGTCGTCGAACGATAGTTTCCCGACCGCGATGCACGTCGCGGCTGCGAGTCGCATCACCGCCGATCTGGTCCCGGCGCTCGGTGAGCTGCACCGCGCGCTGCGGAAGAAGGAGAAGGAGTTCGCAAAGATCGTGAAGATCGGCCGCACCCATACCCAGGATGCGACGCCGCTGACGCTCGGTCAGGAATTTTCAGGCTATGCCGCGCAGGTCGAGAGCGGCATCGCGCGGCTCAAGGTCGCGGTGAAGGATCTCTATCCATTGGCGCAGGGCGGCACCGCGGTCGGCACCGGCCTCAACTCCAAGCCGCGCTTTGCAAAGCTGTTCGCAAGGAACGTCGCCAAGATCACCAAACTGCCCTTTACCAGCGCCGCCAACAAATTCGAGGCACTGGCCTCGAACGACGCCTATGTGCTGGCGCACGGCGCCATCAATTCCGTCGCCACAGGCCTGTTCAAGATCGCCAACGACATCCGCCTGCTCGGATCGGGCCCGCGCTCGGGCCTCGGCGAATTGATCCTGCCGGAGAACGAGCCGGGCTCGTCGATCATGCCGGGCAAGGTCAATCCGACGCAATGCGAGGCGATGACCATGGTGTGCTGCCAGGTGTTCGGCAATCACACCGCCATCACGGTCGCCGGCAGCCAGGGCCATTTCGAGCTCAATGTCTACAAGCCCGTGCTCGCCTACAACATGCTGCACTCGATCCGCCTGATGGCGGATGCCGCGCGCTCCTTCACCGAGCATTGCGTCAGCGGTATCCGAGCGGACCAGAAGCACATCAAGGAGCTGATGGAGCGTTCGCTGATGCTGGTGACCGCGCTGGCGCCGAAGATCGGCTACGACAACGCCGCCAAGGTCGCCAAGACCGCGCATGCCAACGGCACCACGCTGAAGGAGGAGGCGCTGCGATTAGGCTTCGTCTCTGGCGACGAATTCGACCGCCTGGTGCAGCCGGAAAAGATGACGCGACCCGGATGAATTCCGAATTCCGATAGCCATCCGTAATGATACGGAGCCCCAGGGGCTCACAAATATAGGGCTTAAAGGACGGGATTTGATTACCGTCAATGTGGCGGCGGGAGCGGATGCTACGCAAGCCCTTACAGCCCTTGATGGGCAAAATTCATCGTTTAATGGCCCTGAGGCCGATTGACGAGGACGAACGAATGAAGATCAAGTCTTTTGGGGCGCAACGCGGCACCCCGTTTCTGAACGTTTCATCCAGCCTGGAAAGGATCGGATGATGGAGACGCAGCATGGGGAACGTCATCAACCTGAATCGTTTCAGGAAGCGCGCCGAACGGGAAGCCTCGGCGAAGCAGGCGGACGCCAACCGAACGAAGTTCGGCCGCACGAAGGCCGAGCGATCGGCGGAGAAAAAGCAGGCGGACCAGGCGAAGGCACATCTGGACCAGCACCAGATCGATCGCGAGGACCAGCCATGAAGTCGCCCGTCGTGAAGCGCTCGATCGTGGTCGCCGGCCACAAGACCAGCGTCAGCCTGGAAGAGGCGTTCTGGAACGGCATGAAGGAGATCTCGGGCCTGCGCAACATGACGCTGTCCGAGCTCGTCGGCGAAATCGACGGCGCCCGCCAGCAGGGCAATTTGTCCTCGGCGATCCGCCTGTTCGTGCTCGACTACTTCAAGAGCCGCGCCCTGGCCGCCATGCAGCCGGACAAGGTCCCGGCGCAATAGCGCCGGCGCCTGGGCACGGCTTCGTGATCTGCACTTTAAAATCGCTCTAAGGTGCAGTTTCCATGGGCGCGCGCGCTTGACCTCCATGCCCCGCGTTGAAAATACAGGGCATGACCGACACTCATGATACGCGCCGCAAGATGCCGCTGGGCCTGGCCCAGCGCGGCTACACCGGCGTCATTCAGCACCTGTCCGCCAAGGATGCGGGATCGGCGCTCTCGGACATCGAGCTCGAGAGCCGGCTGATCGAACTCGGCTTCGTCGAGGGCGCCCGGGTCGAGATCCTGCACGAGGGACTGGTCGGCCGCGACCCGATCGCCGTGCGGGTCGACAACATCACCATCGCGGTGCGCCGCCGCGAGGCCATGGCCATCGTCGTCGCCTAGATCGCGACCGGATATCTGATCCATGGAATTACCTCTTCTGCATCTCGCCCTGGTGGGCACGCCGAACAGCGGCAAGACGTCGCTGTTCAATGCCCTGACCGGCAGCCGGCAGAAGGTCGCGAACTATCCGGGCGTCACCGTCGAGCGCAAGGAAGGTTTTTTCGTCACCCCCTTGGGCCGCCAGGTCTCGGTCGTCGACCTACCCGGCACCTATTCGCTGCGCGGCCGCAGCCCGGACGAGGAGATCACCCGCGACTTCGTGCTCGGCAAGGCCTCCGGCGAGACCTTGCCCGACCTCGTGCTGTGCGTGGCCGACTCCACCAATCTGCGCCTGACCATCCGCCTGCTGCTCGAGCTCAAGCGCACCGGCCGGCCGCTGGTGCTGGTGCTCAACATGTTCGACATCGCAAGCCGCCGCGGCATCACGGTCGACGTCAACAGGCTTGCCAACGAGCTTGGCGTGCCCGTGGTCACCTCGATCGCGGTGCGCAAGGGCGGCACGGCCGACCTGCTGGCGCTGACCGACGAGATCTCAGCCAAGCTCGCCGCCGAACCGGCCGAGAACAATTGGCGCGCGCTCAGCGTCTCCGAGCTGCGAGCCAGCCAGCGCGAGGCCGACCGCATCATCGCCGACTGCGTCAGCCTGCCTGCGAGACCCGACACCTGGACTGCGCGGATCGACGCGATCGTGCTGCATCCCGTCGGCGGGCTGATCGTGCTGGCGGCGATCCTGTTCGTGATGTTCCAGGCGGTGTTCGCCTGGGCGCAGCCGCTGATGGAACTGCTGCAATCGGGCTTCGATGCGCTCGGCGACTTCGTGCACGCCACCCTGCCCGCCGGCCTGCTGCAGAGCTTCCTGCAGAACGGCGTGATATCAGGCGTCGGCAGTGTCGTCGTGTTCCTGCCGCAGATCATCATCATCTTCCTGTTCATCCTGCTGCTGGAAGATTTCGGCTACATGGCGCGCGCCGCCTTCCTGATGGACCGCATCATGGGCGGCGCGGGGCTGCACGGCCGCGCCTTCATCCCGCTGCTGTCGAGCTTTGCCTGCGCCATTCCCGGCATCATGGCGACGCGCGTCATCGACAACAAGCGCGACCGGCTGACCACCATCCTGATCGCACCGCTGATGACCTGCTCGGCGCGCATTCCGGTCTACACGCTGATCATCTCCGCCTTCATTCCGGCCAGGGACGTCTGGGGCTTCATCAACCTGCAGGGCCTCGTGATGTTCGGCCTCTACGCCGCCGGCATCACCAGCGCGCTTGCCGTCTCGTTCCTGATCAAATTCTTCATGCTGCGCGACTATGCGCCGGCGCCGTTCATGCTGGAACTGCCCGACTACAAGATGCCGAGGCTGAAATCGATCGCGATCGGCATCTACACCCGCGCAAAGATGTTCCTGCAGCGCGCCGGCACCACGATCTTCTCGATGATGGTGCTGATCTGGTTCCTGGCCTCGTTCCCGCAGCCGCCTGCGGGTGCCACCGAGCCGGCCATCGATTTCAGCCTCGCCGCCATCATCGGCAAGGCGATTGCGCCGCTGCTCGCGCCGGTCGGCTTCAACTGGCAGATCGCGGTCGCGCTGATCCCGGGCATGGCGGCGCGCGAGGTCGCGGTCGCCGCGCTCGGCACCGTCTATGCGATCGAAGGCGGCAAGGAGGCGGCCGAGCAGATCGGCCAGGTGCTGGCGACGAAATGGTCGCTCGCCACCGCCCTGTCGCTGCTCGCCTGGTACATCTTCGCCCCGCAATGCGCCTCGACGCTCGCCGTCATCAGGCGCGAGACCGGAAGCTGGACCTGGATGGCCGTGACCTTCACCTACATGCTCGTGCTGGCCTATGCCGCGAGCCTCCTGACCTACAACGTCGCGGTCGCACTGGGCGCAGGTTAGCGTCCGCAAAACCAAAACTCGAAAACAACCCCATGCACAGTAGACGGGGGTTGTGAAATCAACGGTTTGGCATACAGAAAATCATGCGGGCCATGAACTTCGGAAAATCCGTTGACGCGTCGGGCAAAACACTGGCATGATGCCATCATCAGCCTCCATCGATAGCATGACCGACAAGATGTCGCGGAAGCGGTGATCTGCTCATGGACGACTTCAGCACAAAAAGACTGACCGCCGAGCGTTTGCGCGAAGATCATCTCGCCGACCTGGTCGAACTGCACCTCGATCCCGAAGTGTCGCGCTTTCTCGGCGGCGTGCGCCCCGCCGAAGCGACCAGGGCCTATCTCGCCACCAACATGGCGCATTGGGACCGACACGGCTTCGGGCTCTGGGTGCTCCGAACCGGCGACGGCGCGTTCGCCGGACGGGCGGGCATCCGGCACATCCTCGTCGACGACATCGACGAGATCGAGGTCGCCTACACGTTCAAGCGCAGTCTTTGGGGCCAGGGACTTGCCAGCGAGATCGCAACGGCGCTGACGGACATCGGACTGTCACGCTTCGAGCTGCCGTCCCTCATCGGCCTGGTCTCCGTCCGACACGGCGCATCCCGCCGTGTGCTGGAGAAATCGAGCTACGTCCTCGAGAAGACCACGACGCATCACGGCGAGGCCGTGGTGATCTACCGCATCAGGCGGTGAAGCATGACATGCCGGCAGTTCACAGCTGCATAAGCGCCGCGACCAGCCGATCGGGGTGAAACGGCTTTTCGAGAAGCATGCTGTTGGGCACGCCCTGTGATTTCCACAATGCGGCGCCGGCACTGCCCGTGATGTACACGACCGGAAGAGCCGGATCCTTCTCCCTCATGCGCCGGGCGAGATCCCAGCCGTTCAGCCTGCCGCTGAGATTGACATCGGTCACCAGCGCCTTGTGCTTCTTCCCGCGTGCGACGAACACCGTGATCGCCTCCTCGCCGGATGCAAGGATGTCGGACATGAAGCCCGCCTCGGCGAGGACCATTTCGAGCACGCCCTGGAGCGGATATTCATCTTCCACGATCAGGATCGAAGACGGTTCCGACATATTTGTCATTTGGCTGGCCAGCGATCCGACGCAATGCATGTTCCGATGAACACCGAGTTCAGCACGCATTTTTGGCTTTCTCACGGTGAACACGGGAAACCTGAACAACCATTCAAGAAAGTTTCTCGCCAGTTCCTGCAACAGGCCGCGGCGACAGAAGTTGCCCCCCGGACCATCCAGAAGGAGGAGGAACAGATGAGGAAGTTGACTTACGCTCTTGCAGCGGTAGCGACGCTCGCAATCGGTGCCCCCACCATCGCCAATGCGGCCGGCTTCGGTGTCTATGTCGGCGGCGACCGCGATGATTATTATGGCCCGCGTGCCCGCATCTACGAGCATGACCGCGGCTGGCATCATGGCTGGTACCATCACGACCGCGATTACGACCGCGGCGTCGTGATCCGCCGTCATTACTGGGACGACGATTAGTTCGTGCCAGTGAAAGCGAACAAGGAGGCCTCGCTTCGGCGAGGCCTTTTTGTGTCGAATGAAGCGTGTAGGTGGGACCGAGCGGACCGAAACCCATCACGCTGCAACACACTCGGATGCAATAATGGGTTTCGCAAGGGCTCACCCCATCCTACCGAACTCTACCCCTCCAAGGTGCGACCCGGCCACGCCGCCATCGCCGCATCGGCGGCGCCCTTCAACTCCGCCTGCGCGGCGCCGTCCCTGGCCTGAATAGCCATGCCCTGATAGACGCTGAGGTAGAATCGGCTGAGAGCGTCGATGTCGGTTGCGGCGGACAATTCGCCATTGACGACCGCGGCCTGCAGCCGCGCGCGCAAATTGCCGAGCATGTCGAGCCGGACTTTCTTGACGGCACGGGCGATCGAGGCCGGCCATTCGTCGCTGACAGCGCCGAGCACGACCATGCACCCGGCCGGTGCTGAACGCGACTTGGGGAGGATGTCGGCAGCTGCGTGCAGCAGATTGGCAATGCCCTCGCGCGCAGTTGCGCCCTCCCCGAGCCTGTCCCACACCGGAGGGCCCTTGGTCAGAACGTAGTGTTCGATCGCCGCGAGGTAGAGCGCCTCCTTGCTTTCGAAGGCGGCATAGAGGCTCGGCGAGCGCACGCCCATCGCCTCGCACAGATCGTTCATCGAGGCGCTGGCAAATCCCTTGCGCCAGAACAGCAGCATGGCGGCCTCCAGCGCCGCCTCGCGATCAAATTCCCGTGGCCGTCCCGCCATGACGTCCCCTTCTGTAATGATCGACACATAATTCACTTGACGGTGGCGATCAAGATCCCAGATATTCTGTGTCGATCGTTATAGAATAGGAGATCACGATGACGCTGGCAGGAAAACGGGCCCTGGTGACGGGCGCAAGCAGGGGTATCGGCGCGGCCATTACAAAGGCGCTTGCCGCAGAAGGCGCCGACGTTGCAATCACTTACCAAAAGTCCGCGGACAGCGCCGCGAAGGTCGTTGCCGCCATCAAGGACGCGGGGCGGAAGGCCATAGCAATCCAGGCCGACAGCGCCGATGCCGCCGCCGTCCAGGCCTCGGTCGAGAAGACCGTCGCAGCGCTCGGCGGTCTCGACATCCTGGTCAACAATGCCGGCATTCTGCGCCTCGGCGGCCTCAACGACATGTCGCTCGCGGACATCGACGCACTGCTGAATGTCAATGTTCGTTCGCCGATCGTCGCGAGCAAGGCCGCGCTGCCGCATCTCGGCAAAGGCGGGCGCATCATCACCATCGGCAGCTATTTTGCCGACCGCGTGCCCGCGCCGGTCCTTGGCATCTATTCGGCCTCGAAGTCGGCGCTATCAGCGTTCACGAAGGGCCTGGCGCGCGAACTCGGCCCCAGGGATGTCACGGTCAATCTGGTGCAGCCGGGCTCGATCGACACCGACATGAACCCGGCCCACGGCCCGACCGCGGACACGCTGAAGCAGTTCATGGCCCTGGGCCGCTACGGCGCGGTGGACGACATCGCCAATGCGGTAACGTTCCTGGCGAGCGAGAAGGCGAAGTACATCACCGGTTCGACACTCACCGTCGACGGTGGCGCGAACGCCTGAGCGACAAGACCATGACGGCCGGGCCGCGATTCGGCCCGGCCGCATTTCATTCGCACAAGCCTGCGAAAATCCTACTCGGATTTGAATGGCTTTCGCGCCATCGGCTGTCTATGGTCGGATCATGTCGCGCCATCTATGTCTATTCGTTGCTATCATCCTGTCGCTGCTGCCGGGCGTTGCGCCTGCTGAAGCCGTCGCCAAAAAGCCCAAGCAAGCCTGGCACGGCTATGGCTTCCTGCCCGGCTATCGCCAGCCGCTGAGCAACAGCCAGCCGATCTTCATGCAAAAGAACGGCTTTCGTCGCTACGCGCGCGAAAACCAGCGCCCCTGGTATATCGATCCCGTGCCGAGCTATTACCGCTTCTTCGATGGCGAATGGCATTATTTCGGCCGGCCCGGCTTCGGTGGCCCTCGCTACAATGGCGGCAGCTTCGGTCCGTGCTGGACACGGACGCCGATCGGCGCGATCTGGAATTGCGGCTGATTGAGCGACGAATCTCCGCGAGTCTGAGATCGTAGGGTGGGCAAAGGCGCGCTTGCGCCGTGCCCACGAATCCGGCGCTGCGATAGAAAGTCGTGGGCACGCTCCGCTTTGCCCACCCTACGATAGCTGCGGCCAATCGTCATATTCGGAACAAAACGTTCCAAACACGCGATCCCACATGCTGGTGACCACGCCGAAATTGCACGGCCTCTTGCCGTAGTGATGGCGGGTATGGCGGCGCTTCAGGCGCCAGAGATAGCCGCCGCGCTTCAGGCGATGATGATGAATGATGTGATGGAGCGCACCGAAATAGATGTAGCCCAGCATCAATCCCGCCGTGACGGTGCAGGCGCTGCCGAACCCGACCAGCAACCACACCGGCAGCAGCGATCCCAGGCAGATCGAGCCGAGGCTCAACCAGAGCGGTGAGCCGACCAGCGCGCGCGGATCGGAATGGTGCATGTCGTGCAGGGCGGCGAGATAGGCCGGACCATGCAGGGCGAAGCGGTGAATGACGTATTCGGCGAGGCTCCAGAGCAGCAGCCCGCAGGCAAAGCCGATCGCCGCCTCGTCCCAGCGCAACGGCTCCTTCAGCAGCAACGCGACCGCCACCAGCGCAGCGCTTGCCAGGGGATAGAAGACGAAATCGGCGAAGTACAAGAACTTCTTCAATCGCATGGATTTGCGCATGGGCCTGTCTTGCTGGACCGCGCCATGGCCGCCCGTGCTTCGAAAATCTCCGGCAACTCCTGTGCGCCCGTGAACTTCCCGAGCACCGGAGCGAGCACGCTCTGCGCCTGCGCCTCCGTTCCGCTCGCCTGATAAAGTCTGGCAAGCGAGAGCGCGGCGCGCAGCTCGAACGTGGCGGTCCGCTGCGCCCGTGCAGTCTCCATGGCACGGGTGAAGGCCGTCTCCGCGGCGACGATATCGATGGGATCCTTGCGCAGAAGCAGCTCACCGCGCCGGCGCTGAATCTCCGGGGTGAACCACTCCTGCCCGGTCCGCTCTACCTCGACCAGCTGCTCGTCGAGGATCGCGAGCGCCTCAACGAACTGCCCCTCGCCGACCTTGGCTTCCGCCAGCAGCGTCCAGGTCAAGGGCACGTAGAGCCCGGTCGCCATCTTTCCGACCAGCGGCAGCGCGATGGAATCCTCCATTTCCTGAAGCCCGGCCGCCGGCTCGCCGAGATGGCAACGAATCCAGCCGTTCCAGAATTTGCCGGCCCGCGTGTAAAGCAGCAGGCCGTGCTCGCGGCTGAGCTCGATCACGGCATCGACATGGGGCCGCGCACCCTCGGGATCGCCCCGCACTGCGTCGAGCACGATCTTGTGGAAATGCGCGTAGACCATCGTGGCGATGTGGCCGCTGTCGGTGGCGCGGCGGATCGCCTCCTGCGCCAGCTGCTCGGCGCGATCGACCTCGCCGAGCGGCCACAACACCAGCGCGAGGTAGATCGCCGCCGCGATGCCGTAGTCGTGGCCATAGAGGAAAGCGAGATTGCGATCGTGCTCGTCACGGTAGATCGCGAGCGCCTGCTCGAGATGCTGCCTGGCCTCGACGAAATTGCCTTCGAACCAGCGGGTCATGCCGCAGACGCGATGGGCGATGCCCGCCTCCGGCGCATCGGGCCGGTCGGCAGTATCGTCGAGGAAAGCCTGCGCCAGCTCCTGCATCGATCCGAGCTCGCTGCGCACCAGGCTTCCGACCCACAGGCCGTAGGTGGCGGCGAACCGTTCGGGCGCGCCCTTGAGCCCGGAGGCAAGCTCGCGCGCACGGGCGAACGCTACCGAGGTCTCCGGCGCACCATAGCCGCGCGTGGCGATCAGCGCGTTGCCATAGGCGATCTGCAATTGCAGCCGGCGGCTCTGCCCCGCCGGGCTCTCGCTCAACCCTTCCGCAAGGCCGATGGCCTTGGTCAGATGTGCGATCGCCTCGGAATAGGCCGAGCTGCGCAAGGATCGGTCGCCGGCCTTGCCCCACCACTCCACGGCGTCCTCGACGAGGCCTGCCTGCGTGAAATGATGCGCGGCGATTTCCGGCGCCACGGCGACGATGTCCTTGAAGGTCTCCTGCAGCACGGCAGCGATCCGCTCGTGCAAGCGCCGCCGGCTGCTCCGGAGCAGGCTCTCATAGGCGGTGTCCTGCACCAGCGCATGCTTGAACGTATAGACGCCCTCGCCTGCCGACCTGTTGCGGAAGATCAGCTCGGCAGCTTCGAGCTGGGCAAGCCGGGCGTCGAGCTCCGCATCGTCCTTGTCGGCGATGGCGCGCAGCAGCACGTCGGAGAACTCGCGGCCGATGACGGCGCAGATTTGCGCGACCTCCTTGGCAGGCCCGAGCCGGTCGAGCCGCGCCATCAGCGAATCCTGAAGCGTCGTGGGAATCGACAGCCGCGGCAGGCTGCCGGCAATCCTGTAGCGGCCGCCAGCTCCCTTTTCGAGGACCCCCAGCTCGAGCACGGTGCGCGTCAGCTCCTCGACGAAGAGAGGGACGCCGTCGGTCCGCGCCGCGATCTGCGTGACCAGCTCGGACGGAACCGCGTGGCTTCCGATCACGTCCGCGATCATGCGCTGGACGTCGGTCTCCTTGAGCCGTCCGAGCTCCAGTGTCGTCAGGTTCGCCGGCCCCATCCATGGCAGCTTGAACTCGTCGCGGAACGTCAGGACGAGCAGCAGCCGAAGCTGGTCAGCCAGCCTGACCACAAGCCCAAGCAGTTCGAGCGAGCTCGCATCCGCCCAGTGCAGGTCCTCGACGATGCAGACGACCGGCGCTTCGGTGCACAAGGACTGCAGGCGCTGGACCAGCGCGGCCAGCGTGTTGCGCCGCAGCTGTTGCGGCGTCCAGTCCAGCGGCGGATAGCGTCCGTCGGTGGCGATCGACAGCAGATCCGCAAACAGCGGCACCAGCATCGGCGTCTTCAAGTCGCTGCGCCCGAGCAGCGCTTCGAGCTTGCGCAGCCGCTGCGCGCTGCCATCACCGGCACCGATCTTCGCCGCCCGCTGGAGCTGCGTGATGACGGGATAGAGCGCGCTGGCGCGATGATGCGGTGAACATTGGTAGCGCAAGCGGATGTGCGGCTCCGCGCCGATCCGCCCGTTGAGGAAATGCTCTGCCAGCCGCGACTTGCCGATGCCGGGCTCGCCGGAGATCAGCACGACCTGACCGTGGCCGCGCCAGGCCCGCTGCTTGCATTCGGCGAGGCGCTCGAGCTCCTGCTCGCGGCCGACGAAACCGGCGAGGCGCACGGCGCGATGGGCCTCGAAGCGGCTCGCCAGCGGCGACGGACGCTCCACTGCCCAGACTTCGACCGGCTCGCCAAGTCCCTTGATCGCGCGCGCGCCGAGCTCGCGCAGCTGGAACAGATTGCCTAGCAGCCGGCGCGTCGAGGCCGCGATGATGACGGAGCCGGGATCGGCAAAGGCCTGCATCCGCGCCGCAAGGTTGGGCGTCTCGCCGATCACCTCGAGCCGGCTCGACGCCCCCTTTGCGATGAGATCACCGACAACGACGAGTCCGGTGGCGATGCCGATGCGGACCTCCAGCCGCAGGCCCGGCCGGATGTCGATGGCCTGGACCGCGGCGGTGATCTCGAGGCCGGCGCGGACCGCGCGCTCGGCATCGTCCTCGTGTGCGGACGGATAGCCGAAATACGACAGGATGCCATCGCCGACCAATCGCGAGACGATGCCGTCATAGCCGGCGATGATCGCAGTCGCAGCCTCGCGATAGGCTTGCAGGATCTCGCGCATCTCCTCGGGATCGAATTGCTGCGACAGTGCGGTCGAGCCGACGAGGTCGCAGAACATGATCGTGAGATGGCGGCGCTCGGCGCCCGCCTCGACCTTGGGTGCAAGCGGACGCGCTTTCGGGACATCCAGCTCGGCAATCGAACGGAGCAGTCTGCGCCGGTGCCCGAGCACAACACCCATGGTCGCGAGATCGCGATCCGTAATCTCGGAAAGAATGTCGAAATCAATGCCGTGGTCGGAAAAGGACTTCAGGTATTGAGGGAGGCCGACCTTCTCCAACCAGGCAGCAACCTGCCCAGTCATCACGCGGGTCCAGCATTATCTGTACTAAACCTAAAGTATATTCCCCCTCGAATTGAAGTCAATCGTGGCAGGCAAGCGTCGGCATTGTTGACGCATCAAAACCGCTGGATCATGCTTCACGGTGGAAGCGTTCCCCAATTTCGCGTGAGAGTACCCATCCGTGAAGCAGGATCCGTATCCGACGACAGCAAGCCCGATACATCAGGCCGTCGTAAAACTGTTTTATTCGCGCGCCGCGCGCAATCTTTTCACCAATGCCTGGTACTCCCTGCTGAGCAACCTCGACCGGGATGCGGCGATCCGATTCCTCAATTACGGCTATGCCTCGCTTGATGGCGAGCAGGTCGCGCTGCAAGCCGCCGACGAGCCCGATCGCTACGCGATCCAGCTCTACCACCACACGGTGTCGGGAACTGCGATCCAGGGCAAGGATGTGCTCGAGGTCGGATGCGGCCGCGGCGGCGGCGCGTCCTACATCGCGCGCTACCTCCACCCGAAGAGCTACACCGGGGTCGACATCTGCAAGCCGGCGATCCGCTTCAACAAGGCGCGCTATGCCGACCAGGGCAACCTGGCATTCCGGGTGGGCAATGCGCTCAGCTTGCCGTTCGCGGACGAGAGCTTCGATCTCGTGGTCAACATCGAGAGCGCGCAGCATTACGGCGACATGGGACGCTTTCTGCAGGAGGTCCATCGCGTGCTCAGGCCGGGCGGCGCTCTCCTGATGGCGTGCTTCGAGGATCCGTCAAAGGACGTCTATCCGCGCCAGTCCCTGGCGAAGTCGCCCCTGCGCCTCGTGCACGAGGACGACATCACCGCCAACGTTGCGCGCGCGCTGGAACTCGACGGCGCACGGCGAACGGCGCTGGCGGACGAGATCGTGCCAAAGATGCTGCTCGGCATGTCGCACGAATTCGCGGGCATCCCGGGCACGCAGCTGCATGCGTCCTTCGCTGACGGCACCTGTCCCTATTACTGCTTCACCTGCCGCAAGGACTGAAGCAGCCGCTCACAGCGTCTTGAGATATTCGATCAGCGCGTTGCGATCGTCCTCGGTCATGTCGGTTCCGTAAACGTGTCCGGCATTCGAATTGCCGCGGATGGTGGTGTCGAACAGGAACGCACCCGGCGTCTGGGCCTTCATGTCATATCCCACGATGTCAGGGTTGAACTCCCAATTGCCGACATAGAAGGTCTTCGGCCGCTGGCCCGGCGGCAGCAACAGATCGTGCAGCGACGGCACCGAGCCGTTGTGCAAGTACGGCCCCATCGCCCAGATGCCGTTGAGCGGCCTTGCCCGGTACGCCAGCGGCGCCCTGAACTGGTTTGGACGACCGCAATTGATCTCGGCAGCGCTTGCCGCGTTGTCCTTGGAGCGGGCGATCCACTGCGCGGCGATGTTTCCGGTGAGCGCCTCGGCGGCCTTGTAGTTGGACATCGCATCGGGGCCGCCGATCTTCGACAGCGCGATCTTGCGGCGGTTGAACGTCGTCGCCTGCTCGGGGTCGGTGCCGACCTTGCGCAGATCGACCAGCGGGATCTGGATCTCGCTGCAGGCGCCCGAGGCCGCCTCGCTCGGTGCAGCCTCGTGGCAGTTGGCGCACGCGCTCAGATAGACGAACTGGCCGCGCAGCGCCCGCTTCGGGTCCAGCCCGCCGAGAATGGCTTCCGGCCAGCGCGGCGAGCGCAGATCCATCAACCGGCGCTGTCCCCAGACCACATTCTCCATCTGAATGCCATGCATCACGTCGGGCGTGATCATCGTCGCGTCATGCTTGATCGGCGCCAGCACGCCGAGCGCCTCGACGATGTTGCGCGTCAGCGGCTGACGGATCGAGGCGTTGTACAGCACCCAGCTGAAGCGCGGCGTATCCCACAGCGCCGGATATCGCACCGGCGCGGTCAAATGCGCGTAGTTCCTGGTCTCGCCGAAGTCCGCCGGATCGGTCATCAGCCTGAAGGGTCCGGCCAGAAGCTGGTTCAGGCCGGCGCCATGCGCATCCAGCCTGCCCGCCCCGCCTGCCGTATCGCCGGAATTTCCGCCGACGACCTGGTTGAACTTTGCGGCCGCCTGCAAGACGCTGCCGAAGCATTGCAATCCGCTCTGCACGTCGGCCGGCGGCGCCTTCACCCGCGCCATAAAGCGCTGTGCGGCCCCGTCCTGGTTCTGGAGGACCGCGGTGATGGACCCGACCAGTTGCCCGACGAACGCATCGATATCGATATGGGCAGGACCGCCCTCGATGCGGATCTGCTGGCCGCGGTAGCTGACCTGCCCGGTATGACAGCCGGCGCAGCCGAGGCCGAGCCAGTTACCCTTCCAGCAGGCGTGCCTGCCGTCGGGAAGGTCGACCGGGGTGCTGTAGAGGCCGATCGCCAGACCATCCGGATTGGCCGCGCTGACGGGCTCGGTCAGAAAGCCCAGTCGCTGCAAATTCTCGGGCGCCTTGATCAGTGCGGTTTGCCCGCCCGGCTGGCCGGGCTGCTCCAGCGCGACAAACCATTCGTAGGGGATCAGCGCCGTGCCCTGCGAGATGAAGTGCCAGCGATCGGCGGTCTCGTCGCTCCAGCCTTGTGGCAGATGGACGGGACTGTTCGGTGCTGGCTTGTCTTCAGCCGATGCGACAATGACGGTGGCAAGAAGGGCTGCAACTGCGATCAATGCTACGCGCACATCAAATTTCATATCGGCTCCAATTAATGTGAAGCTCTCAATCACGACGGCGTCAGTGCCGTCGCTACCTGGCAATCAGCAATCGTGCGCCGCCGGTGGCGCTGCGTGCAGCACCGGAGGCCTTCTGGAAATTTTCATGCAAAGGACAATGCGCGACTCGCCCACGCGCTCGCGCCAAACCCACAGCAAGAAGCCACGCCGCCCCATAGCGACCGCTCCGAACCCCATTGCCCGCGACCGCCTGTCAGCGGCCGCACGCGGAGGCTACATCATGTCAGACATGAGCGCAAAGGTAGAGATTGAACAACAACACACGGCTGCCGGGATGTGCGATAAGGCCGGCGGCGCTGGCAAGTTCCTGGGATGGGTACCCATCCCAGGAGCTGCGGCTTTACCGGAAATATCCGAGAACAAGATCCGTGTCCGCGCTGGCCGCCACCGTGCCGTTCAGTTCGGCGTCGATGACGCGGCGGCAGGCTTCGATCGCGGCGTGGTCGCCGAGATCGTTGGCGGCTTCCAGCACAAGCCAGGCGGCGTCGACCGTGGCCTTCTCCGGAGCCGTTCCGACGGTCTCGGCGATAAGGCTCCCGTTGAGGCCCTTGTTCTTGCGGACTGCGGTACCGAATTGAGGCAACATTGCAAATACTCCCTCGATGTCCCGTTCAGTGAACCTGGAGCTCAGGCTGACGACCCGTCGCGGGATCGGTGCCGGCGCTGTTCTTGCGCGACTGGTAGAACTTCAGAATGCTGCGTGAGGTCTCGATCTTGAGCCGGCCGAAGTCGCGCTCGTTGTCGTGGAGCTCGCGCGCGGTGATCAGATGATCCTTGGCGCCGAGGAACAACAACGACATCGTCGTGTCCCAGGAGAAGTCGAGCGCCTTGCACAGCACCAGCAGCATCTCGCGGTTGCGGTCCATCAGCGCGCGCTCGATCACGTCGACCGGCAGCGCCGACAATAGCGACAGGCCGATCTGCACCTCGTCGAAGCGGTGCTGGCGCGCATAGTTCGAGATCGAGACCTGGTTGAGATTGCCCTGGCGGTACTGCGTCGTCACCACGCGCTTGGCGACGAAATAGCTGCGCGAGGACGGACCGAACTTGGACTGCAGATCGCCGGTGACGTCGGTCACCGAGCTCTGGATCTGCGCCATCATCTCGGGGCGTTCGGTCTCGAGCCGGCGGCGGACGTCCTCAGACGCCTTGGAGATGAGCTGCTGGAAGATGTGGCGCGGCACGTCCTTGCGCAGGCCAAGCTGCTCGGCGAGGATCGAGTCGCCCTCGGCGCGGCGGACCATGTGCAGCAGGCCCGAGCCGGAGAAGCGCGCACCCTCGTTCTTGGCGACCGAGGTCACAACCTCCTGGTTACCACGCTTGACGAGAACGTCGGTGACGGCTTCGCCGATCACCTCACGCTGCGAGATCGCGAGCAGATGTGCCTGGCCCTTGGTCATGGCGCTCTCGACCAGCACCTTCTCGTCGATCCGGTTGGAGTCGCGCAGCACGGGGCCCGCGACCTCGATCTCGTCGTCGAGCGCGAGCTTCTCGATGACGTTGAGCGGCGCGTGATCGCAGCCTGCCATCAATTCGGAGAGCTGCGCCCGCGCGGCGACCTCGATCTCGTCGGCAAGCCGGCCGATGACCTCGCCGAACATGCTGATCTCGTCGTCGACGTAGCGGCCTGTGATCAAAAGGTCTGTCGCATGCCACAACGCCTTCGCCCGGCTCTCGTCGGTGCCGCGCGCGATTGCGTCGTCCAGATCCTGTAGAAGCGTTTTCGCCCCATCCATCTCGCTAACCCCAGTTCTTGGAAGTTCTTTGGCGCCATCCTGCTTGTGCGGGCAGGACTTCGGATTCCTCTGGGACCAACGCTAGGGAACAAACGCGAGAATCCAGTAAAACCGGCAGTTCAGTTTTGCTGACGAAAATTCGTTCAAATGCGAGCGAATCTGGTTACCGATGCGCAAGGCCGGCGTTTGACACGAGGATGCGTCCCCAGTCGTCATGGCCGGACTTGTTCCGGCCATCCACGCCTCGCAGCACGGCACGAAGGAACGTGGATGCCCGGGACAAGCCCGGGCATGACGACCTCACGCCCTACGGATTCTGCGGCGTCAGGACCAGCGGCGGCTTCGGCCGGGGCTTTGCGGGCGGCAGGCCGGGGGCCGGTCTCACCTCGATCGGCGGCGGCAAGGGCGCGGCCTGCTGACTTGCCAGCGGCGGGTTCGGCGCGGCCGGCGCGGCGAGCGGCGCCTTCGGCGTCGGTGCCGCCTTTGGCTTGACGGGCGCGCGGCGCGGATCGCGGCCGGGCATCGGCACGTCGGTCAGCGACGGCTCGGATCCGGGCTCGGGCGAAACCAGCGTCGGCAGCGCCGCGGTCGCCGGCGGCGGCTCGCCGCGCTCGATCGCATCCAGCCGGCGCGTCTCGCGGTCGATGGTGCGCACCGCAAGCCAGGACGACAGCGGCGTCAGATCGACGGTGCGGCTGAGCCTGTCGGGGGGACCTGCCGCAAACAGCTGGATCTCCGGCGGCGCGCCGGAGAGGCCGGTCATGATCGGCGTGAGGCTGGCACGGATGTCGGCCTGGTCGGCGGGAATGTCGTAACCGCCGGAGACGATGGCGCGGGCGTTCTTCGCCTCGAGCGGCGTCGCGCCGACGCGCAGGCGGCCATCGCGGATCGTGAACGGGATCTGCGCCGAGGCGACCGCAATGGGAGCCGCAGACAGCGCAGGCTCGACCAGCTGCCGCAGCCTGACATCGTCGGAGACCTGCCCGCCGTCGCTGGCACGGATGGCGATCTCGAAGGCGCGCGGATTGAGGCCGCTGATCTCGGCCGAATCCAATGTCACCGTGCCGTTGCCGGCGAGCGCGCCTGTCAGCGCCGAGACGCTGCGGCCCTGGCTCGTCAGCGCCATCTGCAGCGAGATGCGTCCCTTGGACAGCGCGAGATCGCGATAGCGCAGCGACGTCGCATCGACACTGGTGAGATCGAGATGCGCGCTCAGCGCCAGACCGTTGGCGCCGTTGCGCGCGTCCAAGCTCGCCGTCATCTCGCCGCCGCCGAGGCCGCCCTTGAGCGCATCGAGCGCGAGCGACTGGCCGTCGCTCCTGAGCGTGCCGCTGAAGGGACGCAACTCGATTCCACTGGGCAGGTTGCCGCGCAAGGCCTGGAAAGCGACGCGGCCGCGCCAACCGCTGATGAGCCCGGCGCTCAGCGGCTCGCCGCTGTCATGCCCGGCGGCGCCAACGGCAAGCGCGAGCGCCGGCATCAGATCGAGCCTGTCGAGCCCGACCTCGCCGTCGACGCTCTTCTCCTGATCGAGCGTCACCGCGAGATGGCCGCGCAGATGCGAACCGGAGGCAGTGCTGTCGAGATCGTCGAGCGTCAGGCGGTTGCCTGACAGCGTGAGACGGGAGGACAGGCTGACATTCTGCGCCGATTTGTCGGCCGGGCCAGTCCCGAACAGCGGCGCCAGATTGACGTTGCGCACGTGGAGATTCACGTTGGCCTTCGGCTCCGATGCCGACAAGTCGACGCTGCCTTGCGCATCCGCATCGAGCCCGCCGCCGCCGAGCTTTGCGTTCAGCTGCATCGGCTTTCGCCATGCGCCGCTCAGTCTGCCCTCGATCTGCGAGGCCCCCTCGCCGGCTGCGACCATGCGGTCGAGGCCGAGCAGTGCCGTCAGCGAGGTGGCTTGCGGCGTCGACAGTTTCGATTCCAGCGTGAAGTCGCTGCCGCGCAGTTTATCGATGTCGATGCCGTTGACCGCGGCCATCGGCGCCTGCGCGGTAAGCGTCGCACTCGCCTTGAGCTGCGGCGCATCGAGCTCGAACGCGGCGCGCGCGTCGCTGCGATCGGCATGTTCGGCGTTCTTGTCGAGGCTGACATTGAGCGAAAGGTGCGTCGCGCCGGATGCCGGCGCGATCGCATCGAAGCGTGCGCGCACCGCAGGTGCAAGCGGCTCGAGCAGCGCCGTGAGATCTCGCAGCGAATTGGCCGAGGATTTCAGCGCGAGCTTGCCGGTGGCCCGGGTGCGATCGAAACTGCCTGATGCCTCCGTGGTCACGCCGCTGGCCTGGCCGAACCGCAGCTGCTCCAGCGACAGCGAGGTCGGACCGTAGCCGAGCCTGGCCGCGAACGGCCGCAGCTCCTGGCCGGCCGAGATCGCCCGGCCGATGTCGAGCGAGAGCTTCGCCTCCTCCGGCCATTCGCCTTGCGGACCTGCGAGCGCACGGACAAAGCTCGCGGCAGCGTCGAGATCGAGACGGTCGGCCTTGAGCTCGGCATCGATCCGCGAACCTTTGCTTGCGCCCGACTGCACGAAGGCGATGCGGCCCTCGACCGCGCCGCCCTCGATGTCGGCTTTTAACCTGTCGATGGCGAGATGATTGGCAGCGATCGTCACGTCGCCGGCAAGGCGCAGCGGCTGTGTGCTGCGCCTGACAGTTTCGTTGCGGCCCTGCAGCCAGGCCACCAGCGTATCGGGATCGGAGGACTCGACGCTGAGGCGGCCGCTGAAGCTGTCGGCGCCGGGCGTGGCCCCGTTGAGCGACAGTTGCGTCATGCCGGGGGCGCGCAGCTCGAGCCGGTGGAAGGTCCAGGACCGGCCGTCGGTCTGAAGCTCGGTCGTGATGTTCTGGAGCGGACGGCCGCCCAGCATGATCTGATCGGAATTGAACTCGATCTGTGCCGGGATCGGCGCCTGCGGGATCGCGGCAAGGCCTGCGCGCAGCGCCGGCAGGATGCGGAGCGGCTCGGCATCGTCGCGGCCGGCGAGCCTGTCGGCATCGACCTGCCGCGCCGACAGCACCGCGCGCAGCAGCGGCGCGGCGCCAAACCTGAGATCGCCGACGCCGCCGACCTTCAGCGCGCCGTCTTCGGGGCCGAAATTCGCATCAATCTGGTCGAATTTGGCGCCGGCCGGATCGGCCTTGAGTTTTGCGGTGAGCTTCCACGGCGTCGGCCCCGCCTCGCCTGCTTTCTTCGGTGGCGGCACAGCCAGCGTCAGCGCGCCGTCGAATTTCGGCTGGCGATTGTCGAAGGCGAGGATGCCCTCGAGATCGGCGAGGATCGCCCGCTCGCCGGGATCGATGTTGAGGTGCAGACGGGTGGCGCTGCCGTCGGGGCTCGGGCCGGAGGAGACGCGGAACGGGTAGCGCACCCCATTGGCGGTGAAATTGCCGTCGCCCCGCACCGAGCCCGCCAGCGAGCGGACGTCGCCGGAGAAGACGATGTCGTTAAGCTCCAGCGTCGAGCGGCTGGCCGCGTCATGCAGGGCGATGCGGCCGGCGAGGTTCAGCCGCTCGATGGCGAGCGAAGCCAGGTTGAAGGTGCCGCTCGCGGTGGATGGCAGGTCGACCCTGCCCCTGGCGTCGAGGCCGAGATCCACCGCCATGCCGCCGACCGAAAGCTCGGTGGCGCGCCATTCGCCCCGCATTAGGGAGCCCAGGCTGAACTCGACGTCGAGCTTGTCGGCGCGCAGCCGTCCGAGATCGTTGTTGCCGCCGAAGGTAACCGAGCGCAGCCGCAGCGTCGGCGTCGGCAGGAGCCGCGCATCGAGCTCGCCCGCGACGCGCACCGGCACCCCGATAATTCGGGTCGCCTCCGCCTCGAACTGGGGCCGAAACTGGTTCCAGTCGACGAAGTAAGGCCCGATCAGCGCGGCCAGCAGCGCTAAGATAAAGGCAATCGCCAATCCGAGCAGTGTCGTCTGCACGGGTCTCCCCTCGGCCAAGCCGGCACCCGGGTCAAACCCAAGCTGACAAACCAAGCTTCAGGCGCGCCGGAACTGCCCCTTATATAGGGGGAAGTGTGGCGAAGTCACAGCGACTGTTGCGCGCGGAGGTTAATGTGCCCGACCTCACCAGCTCGCCGGAAGCTGCTTCAAGCCGCGGAGCACGAAGGTCGGCCGCCATTGCGGGTTCTCGACGTCGTCGATGCGCAAGTCGGGCAGTCGCCGCAGAAGCGTGGCGATGGCGATTTCGGCCTCGATGCGCGCCAATTGAGCGCCCAGGCAGAAATGAATGCCGCCGCCGAACGACAGCGGCCGGACATTCGGCCTGGTGATGTCGAGCCTGTCAGGATGATCGGGATAAACAGCCGGATCGTGATTGGCCGAGCCGAGCAGGCAGAGCACGGTTTCACCCTTCGGGATCCTCTTGCCGCCGAGGTCGTCGATCTCCTCCAGCGTGACGCGCCCGGTCATCTGCACTGACGAATCGTAGCGCAGGAACTCCTCGATCGCGTTGGTGATCAGGTCCGGCCGCGCCTTCAACAGCGCCAGCTGGTCCGGGTTGCGGTGGAGCGCCAAAAGGCCGTTGCCAATCAGATTGACCGTCGTCTCGTGGCCGGCACCGAACAACAGAATGATGTTGGCCGTCAGCTCCTCATTGGTGAGCTTGTTGCCGTCCTCCTCGGCCTGCACCAGCAAGGTGATGAGGTCGTCGCCGGGAGACTTGCGGCGCAGCTCGAACAGCTGCTGGAAATACATCTGCGCCATTGTCGTGGCGGCGTTGCCCTTCGCGATCTCCTCCGGCGTCATCGGCACCGGGTCGAGCAGCCGCCCGCCATCGCGCGAGCTCTTGTAGAAGACCTCGCGATGGTCCTCGGGGATTCCGAGCATCTCGCAGATGATGGTGACAGGCAGGCGGAAGGCGAAATCCTCGATCAGGTCCATCTGGCCGCGGTCGATCACGGCATCGATGGTCTGGTCGACGATCTCCTGGATGCGCGGCCGCATGTCCTCGACGCGGCGAGCGGTAAACGCCTTCACGACGAGGCCGCGCAGGCGGGTGTGATCGGGCGGATCGGCCTGCAGCATCCAGTGCGCCATGCTGCGGAACACCGGCTCTTTCATGATGTCGGGGCCATAGCGGCGCGTCGTGCGCTCGACGAAATCCTTGCCGAAACGCTTGTCGCGCATCACCAGGCTGACATCGGCGTGACGGCTGGCGACGAACTGGCCGAACGGCGTGACGTGGATTGGATCGATCGTGCGCAGCCGGTCGTAATGCGGATAGGGATTGCGGATGAAGTCCGGCGCGAGCGGATTGAACAGCGGATCGCTGACGACGCTCTGCACTTGCTCGTTCATGGTGACCTCACGTCGGTTGCCGCATGACACGATACGCCGATTGCAGCCCCGAAAGCCGGCGTAACCATCCCTGATGAATTATCAACTCGATACATTGTTGTATCGAGTTGCATTCTGCCCTAAACTGGTACGATGTCAAGGGTAAGAACCAGGCCGACCAGGGACGACACGCGCGATAAGCTGTTCGAGGCGGCCGCGCGCGTGTTCGAGCAGGACGGAATCGGCGGCGCCAGCATCGAGGCGATCGCGGCGGAGGCCGGCTTCACCCGCGGCGCGTTCTATTCGAATTTCAGGAGCAAGGACGAACTCATCTTCGCCATGCTCGAGGACCATGTCGAGCGATCGATCCGTCGCAACATGGAGATCCTGGCGGAGCACAGGAACCTCGATGACTTCATCGCCGCCGTGAAGACGACGGATCGCGGCCAGCAGGATCCCCTCACCCGCTCGCCGCTGCTGCATATCGAGATGATCCTGTTCGTGGCGCGCGCCGAGAAGCGCCGGCCCGAGCTCGCCAAGCGGCTGCGCGCGCGGCGCAAGCTGATCGCCGACATCGTCGAGGCGACGTTGAAGGATAAAGCCAATGGCGAGAGGCTGAACCCGCCCTGGATGGCCTCGGTCGTGCTGGCGCTGGAGGACGGCTTTCGCCTGCACCGGCTGATCGATCCGGAAACGACGCCGGCCGACAGTTTTCTGCGCGCGATCACGGATTTGCGGCGCCGGACGGGATTGGCGACGGATTAGGGCGCACCAGCGACGCGCTCGACACTGCGATGCCGGGAAGCAGCAACGTAGCGGCGTCGTCGGGAATCGGGTGGGAGAGCAGCGGTGTGATCGTCATAGCTTCTCATGGTGGGCACCAAAGCACACAGGAGAAGTGATCGTGACGATTGAACAAGACAACAAAGCCATCGTCGGCCAGTGGTTCACGAATTTCTGGGGCAAGACCTGCGACCTCGGAATTGTCGATGAACTCGCCGCACCCGATATGCTGTTGCAATATTCGCTGCACGAGCCGCGCCGTGGGCGCGACGACATCAAGGCGTTCATGACGGACTTTCGGAAAGCGTTCCCCGATCTCAATTTCTGGGGCGCTGCCGATCTCATCGCCGAAGGCGACTACGTCGTCGGCCGATGGGAAGGCGGAGGCACGCATACCGGGCCGGCATTCGCCGATTTCCTGGCGGGGTCGCTGCCGGCCAACACCGGCCGCAAGATGAAGTTCACCGGCACGACCGTGTTGAAACTCAAGGGCGGAAAGATCCTCGAGGAAATCGGTCTCGACGACGGGGTCACTGCTTTGCAGCAGCTCGGTCTCATCCGCGCTGCCTGAGCCCTGTGCCAGGCGCAGAGACCTCAACGAACACACCGGCGATCTTGCGGTCGCCGGTGTCATTCAGGAAAACGCGCACTAAGCCGACCGCTTCACCGCAATCGGTTACCGATATCATTGAGGCGACATTGATGGACAACGCGAATGGCGAAAGGCTGAACCCGCCGTGGATGGCCTCGGTCGTGCTGGCCCGCGAAGACGGCATTCGCCTGCACCGTCTGATCGATCCGGAAACGACGCCGGCCGACGGCTTCTTGCGCGCGATCACGGAGTTGCGGCGACGGACGGGATTGGCGTCGGAATAAGGCGGGAACTGCTACTAGCGAACGCGCTTGCCCTTGTTCGTCGGCAACGGACAGTTCGTACAGACACTATCGTCGCACATTCGGCAGATCGTGTAGCGATCCATCTCGGACGTGTCCTGCCGAGCAAGAAGTTCGTGGATCAGCGTTTCAAGCCGCTTGGTTTCTGCCGGCGACAACACGTCCAGAAGCGACGCGACGGCTGAAATCCGGGAACTCATCAATTCGTTCCGCGTCGCCGCGCCTGCGGCGGTCAGATGCAAGGCGACCTCCCGGCCGTCTTTCCCTGCCCGGCGCTCGACAAGCCGATCCGAAACCAGACGATCCACCAGCCGGACCGTCCCGGAATGCGACAGGCCGAGGATCCGCCGCAGCTTGTCGTTGGTCATGCCCTGGCCATAGCCGATGACAACCAGGGCTGCAGGCGTCTCGCCGCCGCGGCCGATGACCTCGCGCGCGCCCTGCTCGATACGATCCATGACTGCGAGCGAGAGCGCTCCCAGCAAATTCGCGATTCCAGTTTCCATGCCACCACAATATGTGCGCTACGCACAAAAAACAACTTGACCAAATATGTGTGCTACGCACATATTTCATCGCACAACGAAGGCATGGAGAGAGACGATGAATCCAACAAGCGCTGCGCGATCGACGGCGGATGCCACTCGCAATGAACCCATCCTCAAATACGTGCAGGCCAACGGCGTGCGGTTCGCCTATCTCGAACAAGGGAGCGGCCCGCTGGTGATGTTCCTGCACGGCTTTCCCGACAACGCCTGGTCATATCGCAAGCAACTGCAAGTCTTTGCGGACGCCGGATACCGCGCGGTGTCGCCGTTCCTGCGCGGCTATGCGCCGACCGAGATTCCGGCGGACGGCATTTTTGATCCCATCGCACTGGGCAAGGATCTCGAAGCGCTGATCGCCGCGCTGAGCGAGGACGGGCAAGCGTGCGTCGTCGGCATGGATTGGGGCGGAACGTCGACCTTTCAGGTACTGGCCACGGCACCGTCGGCGATCAAGGCTGCAGTGGTGATGAACACGGCGCATCCGATCACGTTCTCAAGCATCAGGCGGGATCCGGACATCATCCGATCCATCTTCCATGTCTATTTCTTCCAGATGGCCTACGCCGAGTCTTCGGTCAATATCGAGGGACTTCCCTTCGTCGACTATCTCTGGAAGCTGTGGTCACCGACATTCGACGATCCCGGGCATCTGCGTTCGATCAAGCAGACGCTCAGCTCTCCCGGCACCATGGCCGCGGCGCTCAAATATTATGGAGGCCTGACCGATGCGGGACGCCTGGGCCGGCTACCGATCAACGACATGCACACGCCGACACTGACCATTTATGGCAGCAACGATCCGACGGCGAAATATTCGGTGAAGGAAGAGCCGCTCTTCAAGGGGCCTCATCAGCGCATTGTCCTGCCCGATGTCGGACACTTTCCGCACCTCGAGCGTGAAGCCGAAGTCACCGCCCTGATTATGGACTGGTTCAAGGCGCACGCGCCTGAGTGAACGTCAGTTGCGAACGCCGAAGAGCGCCGCCGGCGCTGGCGGCGCCGGCCAACTTATCTTCCAGGTTCCTTGACGAGGAGAGTGCGCGATGGACGCCAAGACACAGCAGCAATATGCCGAGACGTTTCTTGCCCTTCACGGGACGGCAGATCCGCTTGTTCTGTTCAACTCCTGGGACGCCGCCACCGCCAAGGCGATTGCGAAGACGTCGCCGGCCATCGCAACCAGCAGCGGAGCGGTCGCGTCTGCCCTCGGCTACGCGGACGGAGAAAATGTCCCGCTCGACCTCGTGGTGGGTCTGGTATCGCGGATCACCGCCGCGGTGTCAGTTCCTGTATCGGTCGATCTGGAGGCAGGATATGGCGACACGCCGGACGCCGCAGCCGCATCGGCGGCCAGGATTCTGCAAGCCGGCGCGGTCGGCATCAATATCGAAGACGGACTGTCCGGAGGAAAGCGGCAACTCGCCGGTGCCTTGCAGCATGCCGCGAAGATCAGGGCCGTGCGAGATACCGCGCAAAGGCCCGGAGTTCATCTGTTCATCAATGCGAGAACCGATCCGTTCCTGCTGAAATTCGGTTCGCCGGAGGAATGCCTGAATGAAGTGGCGCGGCGCGCGAAGGTCTACGCCGACGCCGGCGCCGATGGACTCTTCGTACCCGGCCTCACCGATCTCGCGTTGATCGAGAGACTGGTCCAGCTAACGCCCCTGCCGATCAATATCATGGTGACGCAGGGGATTCCGGAAATTCGCGATCTCGCTCGCGTCGGCGTTCGGCGGGTGAGCCTCGGGCCATGGCCGATGATGGCGGCGATGCGCCTCATCGGACAGGCTGCCGCCGGGGTCGCCGCGAGCAAGCAATACGGAACATTCCTGCAGCCGAATGCCTGAGCCGTTCTCCGGCCTCGTGCTCTAAGCCGACCTCTTCACCACGTCGCGCTCGACCCGCGCAACGTCGAGCCGGCCGAGCATCGCCCTCGCCTGCTCGGCGCAATGCTCGATCAGCCAGCGCTCGAAGGCGACGGGCGCGAGCGCGGGGGCGTAGAGGAAGCCCTGCACGACGTCGCAGCCGAGCTCCGCCAGCATCTTGCGCTGGCCTTCGGTCTCGACACCTTCGGCGACAACGGTCAGCCTGAGACCCTGGCCGACGCGCACCACGGCCGTGGCGACCGCGAGCGCGCCCGCGTCACGTTCGATGTCGCGCATGAAGCTGCGGTCGATCTTCAGCTCGCGGATCGGCAGATGCGCGAGCCGGCTGAGACTGGAATAGCCGGTGCCGAAATCGTCCACGGACAGCCCGATACCGAGCTCGCGGATCGCATGCATTGTCTCCAGCGCCGCCGCACCGTCCTGCATGAACGTGCCCTCGGTGATCTCCAGCATCAGCGCGTCCGGCGGCAGCGCGTATTCGGTGAGGATGTCCTTCAGCCGCGCAGCCAGCGCGACGTTGCGGAAGTTGAGCGGCGACAAATTCACCGACACGCTGGGAATGTTGAGCCCGGCGCGGCGCCAAGTCGCCATCTGCCGGCAGGCCTCGCGCACCGACCAAAGGCCGATCTGCTCGATCAGGCCGCATTCCTCGGCGAGCGGGATGAACTTTGCCGGCGAGACGTCGCCGAGCGCGGCATCGTGCCAGCGCGCCAGCGCCTCGACGCCATGAACGGCGCCATCGCCGCTGCGAATCTGCGGCTGATAGAACAGGCTCAGCGCGTTGTCGGCAATGGCGCGGCGGAGTGCCGCAATCATCGCCAGCCGCTGCTCGGCAAGCCCGTTCATCTCGGCGCTGAACATGCGATGAGTCGATCGGCCCGCCTGCTTGGCCATGTACATGGCGGCATCGGCCTGCTGCATCAGCGTGTCGATGTCGGTGGCGTGGTCGGGATAGAGGCTGATGCCGATGCTGGCCGACATCGGCATCAGCTTCGATCCGAGCCGCAAGGGCGCGGCCAGCGCTTCGGTGATTCCGGCCGCGACGCGGTCGGCGCTTTCGGCATTGCGATGCGGCAGCAGGATGACGAACTCGTCGCCACCGAGCCGGCCCAGCATATCCCCGGGTCCGATCTGCTCGCGCAGCCGCTGCGCCAATTGGATCAGCAGCTCGTCGCCGGCGGCGTGGCCGAGCGTGTCGTTGACGTCCTTGAAATGGTCGACGTCGAGAAAGGCGAGCGCGACATGGCCACCGGTCGGACAGGCATCGATCGCGGTCGTGATCAGGTGCCGCAGCTGCGCGCGGTTGGGCAGCCCCGTGAGGATGTCGTGATAGGCGAGCCGCGCGATCTCGGCCCGCGCTTCCTTGCGCTCGATCGCGAAGGCGCCGAGATCGACACAGGCCTCGACGATGCGCCGGTGCCAGTTGCTCGGCGCGCGCGGTTCACGATAGTAAAAGGCAAACGTCGCGATGACCCGGCCGTCCTTGGCCTTGACCGGGGTCGACCAGCAGGCGCGAAGGCCGACCGCCAGTGGCATGGCCTTGTAAGGCTGCCAGCGAGGATCAGTGTCGAGATCTTCAGCCAGCACCGGCTCGCCATAGAAAGCGGCGGTGCCGCAGGAGCCGACGTCAGGTCCGATCGCGATGCCGTCCAGCGCGCTGGAATAGTCCTCGGGCAGGCTCGGGCCGCCGAGCGGGTGAATCAGGCCGGCGGCATCGACATGCAGCAGCGAGCAGACGACGTCGGGCGCGATCTCCTCGACGCGGCGGCAGAGCCGGTCGGCGATCTCGGTGATCGGGACCTCGTCGGCGAGCGCGCTCATGATGAGCTGCTGGAGCGAGCGCAGCTGCTTCGTCTCGGTAATGTCCTCGACCAGCGCGAAGATGTGCTTGAGCCGGCCTTTCTGGTCGCGGAAGGCGTCGAGCCGCGCACAGACCCAGATCTCCTCCCCGTTCTTGCCGTAGACCAGCGTCTCGACCTCGCCGCGGCGACCACCGATCATCAAGCGCCGGACCAGCTTCGCAATCGCCCTGCGGTTGGTGTGGCAACCGGCGATGAGATCTGCCGCGGCTCGCCCCTCGGCTTCCTCGCTGGTGTAACCGAACAACGCCGTGAAGGCCGAATTGACGTAGCGGATGTTCTGCTCGACGTCGGTGATGATCACCGCGCGATTGGTCTGGTCCGAGACCGCGTTGAGCAGCCCAATTCTGACGCGGCGCTCGGCGTCCGCAGTGACGTCGCGCGCGAACACGATGCGATGGGTCGCGCCGTCAATGGTCGCCGACGACAACCCGATCTGCGCCTTGATCCGGCTGCCGTCGTGCCGCACCAGGCTGATCTCGTCACGAAAATCCGCGACCGGATCGGCCTGAAGGCATTTGAGGGTGAGACTAGCAGCGTTGCGACCGAGCACGTCGGCACGCGCGAGTTTCCAGATCCGCTCCGCGCCAGCGTTGAAATGCGTAATGCGATGCGCAGCATCGACAATGACGATGCCATCGTCGGCGCATTCGAGCGCCGCGCGCAGCACATCAGGCATTTCGGTCACTGGGGCATCGGAGGCAGACATCGTTGGACCCGGTAGCATCGGGAAGACAGGGCAATCGGCCCGAAGCTAACGCGTCGATGGTGTCCAAGACGTTCTTGCGCCCCGCCAAGCCGCGACATGCTTAACAGTCTGCGAAAGACAATGAGGGGAATCCAGTGCAGACGGAACCTATTGTGTCCTTTGGAGCCTGTGAAGCCGGCCGGCCACGGCCCGCACCTTGCCGGGCGAGGCCCGCCAGACCGACAGCGCCGAAAGGCCGCTGACGACGATGGCGATGGCAAAGGCAAGCGTGTAGTCGCCGGCGCGATCGTAGAGCAGGCCCGTCAGCCACGGGCCGGCCGCCCCGCCCGCCAGCGCCGCGAGCATGATCATGCCAAAAATGCTGCCCTGGTGGCGGCCCCCAAAAATCTCGAACACCACTGCGCCCATGATCGAGGTGAGGCCGTAGCCGAGCGCGCCTTGCGTGAACACCATCAGCCAGACCAGCCAGATCGAGGGCTGGTACTTCAGCGCGATCAGCGCCGAAAAACAGATCGCAAAACCGGCGCTGCTGATCGCCCAGACCCATTCCCGCCCGATCCGGTCGGAGATATGACCAAGAAAGATCTGGCCGGGAATGCCGAGCCCGCTGACGACGCCAAGTGCCCACACCGCTACGCTCGGACTGAAGCCGATGTCGAGCAGGAATTTGGTCTGGTGCACCTGCACCGCGTACCAGATGTACAAGGCGCAGAAATAGCCGAGCGCGATCCACCAGAAACGCGCGGTCGCAACCGCCCGCCGCAGCGTCCAGTCGGTGGAGGCCCAGGCGGGATCGACAATGTTGGAGACCGGTTTTGCGCCGCCCGCCGGCGGCGCAGCGTCGCCGTCCGGCTGCAGACCGATGTCTTCGGGGCGCGTGCGCAGCAGCAGGTTGATCGGCGCCAGCACGATCAGGATCATCAACCCCATCGCGGTGCAGGCGGTGCGCCAGCCGGCCTGCTCGATCAGGTGCTGCACCCAAGGCAGCAGCGTCATCGAACCGATGCCGACGCCGGCAAAGGCGATGCCGATGGCAAAGCCGCGCTTGCGGATGAACCAGTTCGGCAGGAATAGCGACTGGCCGGAATAGCCGAGGCAGACGGAACCGGCGCCGACCATGACGCCGATCGTCAGATAGAGATGCCAGGGCTGGCTGGTGAGCGGCGCGAGCAGCAATCCGCCGGCCATCAGCGCGACACCGAGCTCCATCACCGCGCGCGGGCCTGCGCGATCCATCAGCCGGCCGATCAGCGGACTGGCGATGCCCGAAGCGACGAAACCAAAGGAGAAGGCGCCCGCGGTGACGCCGCGCTCCCAGCCGAATTCGGAGAGGATCGGCGGAAAGAACAGCGAGAAGGAGGTGCGTGCGTTGACGCCGATGGCCATGGTGACGAACGTCACGGCAACCACGACCCAGCCGTAGAAGAACGGAAGGCGCATTTCTTGTTTCATCCCTGGACGATCCTTCGGACCATCCGGGGGCGGCGGGGTCAAGCGATTTTAACGAATGCCAACGTTGCAGAGAGCTAAGTCGCGGCCATCCTTCGAGGCGCGCGCTCAGGCCGCGTCGAGCCGTGAAGGCTCCGCGGGTGCATCCAGCTCGATCTCGCCGATCGGCCGTGGGCGGCCGAACAGATAGCCTTGTGCGAAATTGACGCCGAGCGCCCGCAGCCGTTCGAACTCCTCTGATATCTCGACGCCTTCGGCCGTCACCGACATATCGAGCCCGCGCGCCAACGTCACGATCGAGGAGATGATGGCGGAAGAGCGCGGCTGGTGCGTGAGGTTGCGGATGAAGGATTTGTCGATCTTGATCTTGTCGAACGGAAACGCCGTGAGATAGCTCAGCGAGGAATAGCCGGTGCCGAAATCGTCGAGCGCGAGCTCGATGCCGATGTTCTTGAGCCGCTCCATGAATGCGTGGTTCTCGGCGCCGCGCTCCAGCAGGACAGACTCGGTAATCTCGATTTCGAGCCGCTGGGGCGACAGGCCGGAATCGCGCAATGCCGCGCAGATGACCTCGAACAGATCGGCTTCCTTGAACTGGATCGGCGACAGATTGACCGCGACCACCAGGTCGGATGGCCAGTTTGCAGCATCGGCGCAGGCGCGGCGCAGCACGAATTCGCCGAGCGGCACGATCAGCCCGGTCTCCTCGGCGAGCGCGATGAACTGATCCGGCGGGATCAGCCCGCGCGCCGGATGCCGCCAGCGCACCAGCGCCTCGAAGCCGCGCCGCGCGCCGGTGCCGGCATCCATGAAGGGCTGATAGTGCACCTCGAGCTGGCAGCGCGCGATGGCATCGCGCAGATCACCTTCCAGCGTGTTGCGCGCCTCGAGCTCGGCCGACATCGCCTCGTCGTAGATGGTGAAGCAGTTGCGGCCGGCCGATTTCGAACGATAGAGCGCGAGATCGGCCTTCTTCAGCAGCTGTTCCTGGTCGTAGCCGTGATCCGGCGCGATCGCAATGCCGATGCTGGTGCCGATCTCGACACGATGACCCGGCAACGGGAACGGCTCGGCTATGAGCCTGGCGATCCGCGTCGCCAGCTCGGTCGAGGAGACGCGCTGGTCCTCACAGCCTTCCTGGATGATGGCGAATTCGTCGCCGCCCAGTCGCGCGAGCACGTCGGTCCCGCGGACTGCGGATTTCAGCCGCTGCGCCACGAGGCGCAGCAGCGCGTCGCCTGCGCCATGACCCAGGGAATCGTTGACGTTCTTGAAGCGGTCGAGATCGAGCATCAGGATCGAGAAGGTCGAACCGCCGTCCATCAGCCGGCCGTTGAGCTCGTCGAGCCGGGTCAGGAAGAAGGCGCGGTTCGGCAATCCGGTCAGGACGTCGGTCTGCGCAAGCTCGAGCACGCGCCGGTTGGCCAGCGACAGCCGCCGCGAATTGCGGCTTGCCAGCATCAGATAGGTCGCCAGCGACAGCGTCAGCAGCATGCCGACGATCAACACGGCGCCGGCGCGGTCATAGCTCGTCTCCAGCGGGCCGCCGGCGGTCGGAACCGCCCGCACCTGCCAGTCGGTATCGCCGATCTTGAGGACGCCCGACCAGTGCCTGTTACGCGCGACATCGCGCATCGATTGCGGTGCACCCGATGCGGAGGCGTAATCGGGCAGCATGCCCTCAAGGCTGACGATGCGCGCGCTGAAGGGCTGATAGACGTTGACGCTGACTGCGGGGCTCGCCCCGGTCCTGACGCGGATGGCCTGCATCAGCAAAGGCAGATCGAAGATGCCGACGACGAAGCCCGAGATGTTGCGGCGACGATCGGCGACGGTGTCGCGCGAGGTGCCCTTGGCGTAGACGGGAACGATCACGAACACGTTCGGCAGCTGGCCGGCGCCATTCCGCTCGTAGAGCTCGGTGCGGATCGCGGCGATCTGGTCGTTGTCGCGGGCGCGCGCAAGCACCGGCTTGCGTTTCGGCACGCTCATATAGTCCATGCCGTAGACGGCCGACGTCTTCGGCTGCGTTGAATAGAAGACGGGGTAATATTCCTCGCCCTGCGGCGCGGTGACGAAGCCCTCGCCCTCGAGTGCCTTGACGCGATAGCCGGAGACGCCGTCGGCAATCGCGGCAGCCTCATATTCGGCCCGCTCCTTGCGGGCGATCCGCGGCAGCCAGCCGATGCGCAGCAAGCCGGGATAGCGCTCGAACAGCTTGCCGCTGAACGTCTCGAACTCGCTGCGCGTGACCCCTTCGTTGGAGGATTCGAACAGGGTTCGCAGCGCCACGAGCCGGCTGATATATTCGTTCATGCCGTTCTGCATGACGATGGATTGCGTTTCGGCCGCGTTCTCGAATTCGATCTTGTTGACGCGGTCTTCCCAGCGCGCGACCGCAGCTGCGCCAGCGAGCGAGAACAGCAGGCCGACGGCAGCCGCCACCAGCGCAGGACGATACAGCCTGAGCAACGGCGCAATCCGCCGCCGTCCAGCCATACGCCTTCGATCCAGATCATTCTGATCGCGATCGCCCATCTTTATTTCCGCACGTCCCCTCGGCGCGGCAGCCGAACTTAGGGTTGAGCCGCCGTGGTGACTATCGGACAAGGATCGGGGTTAAGAACTGCACAATGTTGGAACCAGCCGGCCGCGCATCAGGAGGCGTAGTTAACGATTGACCCTGCACATTGCCGGAATCCGGTAGTGTATTGCCGCCTTTACCCGGACTCCTACGGATCGCTCTCGCGGCGCCGGTTAGCGCCCTGTTCAGCCTGCGCACCTATCGTTGCTGCGACTTTTCCTGCATTCGGCGAGCTCTCTCATGAAACGATCGCGCTCAGCGATAGGCATAGCGCTTGCCGCCGCGTTGCTGGCGACGGCAACGCTGACGGCAAGAGGCGACGAGGTCGGCGTCAGCGGGGACGCGATCCTGTTCGGCCAGGCTGCGGCGCTCGAGGGTCCCTCCTCCGTGCTCGGACAACACATGCGGCGCGGAATCGTCGCGGCCTTCACCGAGATCAACGCCAAAGGTGGCGTCCATGGCCGCAAGCTCCAGCTCATCAGCCGCGATGACGGCTACGATCCCGACCGCTCGGTGTCGCAGACCCTGCGGCTGATCGAGGACGACAAGGTGTTCGCATTGATCGGCGCAGTCGGCACGCCGACTGCCATCGCGACCATCCCCGTGACCAGCGCCCGCAACATCCCCTTCATCGGGCCGTTCAGCGGCGCCGAATTCCTGCGCGACCTCGAACTGCCGAACGTCGTGAACATCCGCGCGAGCTACCGCGCGGAATCCGAGACCCTGATCAAGCATCTCACCGAGGACCGCCATTTCACCCGGATCGGCATCTTCTACCAGGACGATGCCTTCGGCCGCGATGGCCTCGCCGGCGTGAAGGGCGCCCTTGCCAGGCGCGGGCTCGAACTCGCCGCGGAAGGCACTTTCGAGCGCAACACCCGCGCGGTTAGCGCGGCCTGGCGCACCATCAAGCGCGCCGAGCCCGAGGCGATCGTCATGGTCGGCACTTACGGTCCGAGCGCCGAGTTCATCAAGCTCGCGCACCGCAACGGCGCCTATCCGACCTTCGTCAACATCTCCTTCGTCGGCGCCACCGCGCTCGCCAAAGAGCTCGGTCCTGATGGCGATGGCGTCGTCGTCGCGCAGGTCGTGCCGTTTCCCTGGGATCGCTCGATCAAGCTCGTCGCCGACTACCAGGCGGCACAGGCGGCGTTCGATCCGACGCTGACGCCGGACTTCGTGTCGCTCGAAGGTTACCTCTCCGGCCGCCTCGTGGCGGCGGCGCTGGAAAAAGCCGGACCGAACCCGACCCGCGCCAGCCTGCTGCGCACGATCAACGATATCGGCCGCTTCGACATCAGCGGGACCATCGTCACCGTCGGTGCGCGCGCCGTCGACACGCCACCAAAGGTGTTCCTGACGGTGATCCAGAAGGACGGAACGTTCAAGGCGATCGATCGGCTGTAGGGCTATTCAGGGCCGCCGCGTCCAGCGCTCGGCGTTGACCGCGCCGACCGGGGCCTCGCCCTTGATGATCGCCTCGACCTGCCGCACCGTTTCCAGCGACTGGTATTCGATCGCCTGCGGTGTCAGCCCGCCGACATGCGGCGTGGCGATGACGTTGGGAAGCCTTGCCAGTTCCGGCGTCGGCATCTGGTCGGGCGCGCGCCCGACATCCATCGCCGCGCCGCCGATGCGATTCTCCAGCAGCGCCTTGGCGAGCGCCGCTTCGTCGACGAGGTTGCCGCGCGACAGATTGATGAAGACGGCGTGCTTCTGCATGCGCGCCAGCGCCGCCTCCCCGATCAGCTTCTCGGTCTGCTCGCTGGCGATGGCGAGGCAGACGACGTAGTCGGACGCCGCGAGCAGCTCGTCGAGCGCGACATGTCGGATCGCGCTGCCGCTGACATCAGCGAAGGGATCGGCGACCAGCACGTTCATGCGCAGCACCTTGGCGATCTCTGCGAGGTAGCGGCCGATGCTGCCATAGCCGATGATGCCGATCGTGCTGCCGGCGAGCTGGCGGCCCATCCGCGCCTCCGGCTTGCGGCCGGCCTGGTAGTCCGCAGTGGTCCGCGACACGCCGCGCGACAGATCGACCATGAAGCCGACGGCAAGCTCGGCGACCGCCTGGACGAAGCCGGGACCGGCACGGGTCACCAGCACGCCGGCCTGCGAGGCGGCGTCCACGTCGACGTTCCTGATATCGACGGCGCAGCGGACGAAAGCACGCAGGCGCGGCAGTTGCCCAAAGATCTCGCCGCGGCCTTCGGTCATGCGATCGGCGACGATGATGTCGGCCTCCTTCGCCGCATTGACGAGGGCGCCTGCGTCGAGTGCCTGCTCGCCCTCGTGCAGGATCACATCGGCAATGGCGCGCAGGCCATTCAGGCTGCGATCGCCGTAATAGTTGCGGCGCATCTCCGGCGTGTGGGCCAGCAGGACTTTCACGGCAAGACTCCTTCAGTAACCGAACGCGCGCGGCAAGGCAGTGCTCAGCCACGGCACGAAGGCGATGACGAGCAGGCAGAGCAACAACAGGCCGAGATAGCCCAGGATCGGCTTCACCGTCTGCTCGATCGGCACATTGCCGATCAGGCAGGCGCCGTAGAGCCCAAGCCCCAGCGGCGGCGCGAACAGGCCGATGCCCATCGCGATCACGAGCACGACGCCGAAATGCAGGGGATCGATGCCAAGCTGCACCGCGACCGGCAGCAGCAGCGGCCCGAAGATGATGAGCGCTGCCGCGCCTTCCAGCACCGAGCCCATCACGATCAGCACGACAATCGCGAGCAGGATGAACAGCCAGACGCCTGAGGTCCTGGACAGGCCCAGCATGAAGTCGCCGACCGCATGCGGCACCTGCTGCAAGGTCAGCGTGAACGCCAGCGATTGCGCGGCGGCGACGATGAACAGCACCAGCCCGGCGCGCGTCGCCGCCTGGACGAAGCTTTGCGCGGCCGATTTGAAGCTGAGCTCGCGGAACACCACGCTGCCGACCACGAGCGCATAAGCCACGGCAAAGGCCGAGATCTCGGTTGCGGTGGCAAAGCCGCTCTTGAAGCCGAAGAAGATCATGAAGATCAGGCCGAGCGAGGCGATCGCGCCGCTCCACAGACCCGAGACCGGCATCTGTGGCTCGACCGCCTCGGCGTTATCAGGCGTCTTGCCGAAGATGATGGAGAAAGCAATCAGCACCGCCGCCATCAGCGCCGCCGGCAGCAGTCCCGCCATGAACAGGCCGCCGATCGACAGGTTCGCGACAAAGCCCAGGATGATCAGGTTGATGCAGGGTGGAATGGTCTCCGCCATCACCGCGGACGCCGCCAGCAGCGCCACCGCGCTGCCGGGATTCTGCCTGGAGCGGCGCGCCGCCGGGATCAGCACGGAGCCGACCGCGGCGACGTCCGCCATCTTCGAGCCTGATATGCCCGAGAACAACACCATCGAGGCCACCATCACGACGTTCAAGCCGCCGCGCATGCGGCCGACCGCACGCTGCAGCAGCTCGATCAGGCGCACCGACATGCCGTTGGCTTCCATAAGATAGCCGACGAGGATGAAGAACGGGATTGCCAGCAGCACGAAATTGTCGATGCCGCGCGCCATCTGCTGGGCGAAGATCACGCCCGGCAGCGCGCCCTCGACCCAGATGAAGATCAGCGCGGCCAGCGCCAGCGCAAAGCCGATCGGCAAGCCGCCGAACAGGGTGGCGAAGAAGCCGATCAGCATCAGCGCTCCCGCCGACGGCACCGAGGACGGCGACAGATAATCCCAGGCGAGATAAAGGCCGGTCGCGACGGCGACGGCAACGAGGCCCCTGGCGATATCAGGAAGCGGCCTGGCGCAGAGCTGGTCGACGGCGAACACCGTCATGAACAGCGCACCGATCCCCATCGGGTAGAAGGTGAGCTCGAGCGGCAGGCCCGAGCCGGTGGTCTGTCCCGATGTCAGCGAACCCAGCTTGATCGCGTTGTAGGCGACGTAGCCGGAGATCAGCACGACAAGCACGGCGCTTGCGGCGTCGACCAGCGTACGAAGCGGCGGCGGCAGCAAATCACGGAAGAAGGACACGCCGACATTCTCGCCGCGCGCGAGCGCACTCGCCGCGCCGAAGAAGGCCGATCCGACCATCAATCCGCGCGCGACGTCGTCAGACCATTCGACCGGCGCGTTGAAGAAGAAACGCAGCAGCACCGAACCGCAGACGACGGCAAGATCGGCAGCCAGCAGGATGGCTGCGATCGCGTCGCTGCAGCGAAGCAGCAGCGCGATGCTGCCATGGCGGCCGCCCGAGGCGGACAAGGCGCCGGTCATCGCCACCTCGGATCTGGCCATCTCAGGCTTGCGTCGAGCGAATGATATCGATGACGGCCTTGGACTCCGGCCGCGCCTTGATGAAGTTGTCGATCTGCGGCGCCACGCGCTTCTTGAAGGCCTCGCGGTCGCATTCGGCCACCGTCACGCCCTTCTCGGTCAGCGCCGCCAGCGCTTCCTTCTCGACCGCGAGCCCGTGCGCGCGCGTGTCGATCGCCGCCTTCTTGGCAGCATCGAGAAAACCCTCGCGCAGCTTCGGATCCATGCGATTGAAGGTCATGTCGCTGAAATAGATCGCAAGCGGCGAGAAATTGTGCTGCGTCAGCGCGTAGAACTTTGCCGTCTCATAGAACTTGCTGGCGAGGATGGTCGGCGGATCGTGCTCAAGCCCGTCGAGCACGCCGGCCTGCAGCGCCGTGTAGATTTCGCCGAATGCCAGCGGCGTCGCGGCAGCGCCCATCAGGCGGAGGCATTCGGTGATGACGGGATTGGGCAAGGTGCGGATCTTGAGGCCGGCGAGATCCTCCGGCGTCTTCACCGGCTTCTTCGCGAGCACGCTGCGCGAGCCGAAATTATAGGCCCAGGCGATGATGCGGATGTTGCTGCCCTTGAGCAGCGCGTCCTCGATCGGCTTGGCGGCGCCGGCGTCGAATGCCTTGGTCTGCTGCGGGAAGCTCGAGAACAGGAAGCCGAGATCGTAGGTCCCGACCAGCGGCACCAGATTGGCCGAGATCGACGAGCCCGACACCATCAGGTCGATGACGCCGAGCTTCACGGAATTGATGACGTCGATTTCCTGGCCGAGCTGGTTGTCAGGGAAGAAGGCGACCTCGACCTGCTCGCCGAGCCCGTTGCCTTTCAGATTCTTGACGAGATTGTCGTAGTAGACGCGGCCGTTGGCGAATTTGGGATCGTTCGGCAGCGAGGACGAGCATTTCAGCTTCAGCGTCGCGGCTTCAGCGCGACCGATGATGGCGGGAGAGAGCACGAGGCCGGCGGTCACCGCCGTCGACGACTTGAGGAACGTGCGACGGCTGACGGGCACGAGGGTCATGGTGTCTCTCCCCAATATTTTTTGTTTGGCGGCCGCAGTCGTTGCCACGGCCTCTTGCGCGGAGAGTACGGCCAAAGCAACGGAGCAGGCAAGGCTTGCCGCCAAGTGCGATACGCTCGCGAGCGGCAGGCGCGCCGCCATGGATTGCAGCGCAACGCCTATATTTGCCGATGTTTTCGATCGTGCCGCATCGCGGCCGAACGGCTTCCATGCAAGATTGCCGCAGATCGATCCAATTCAGGTATGGATCAATGCCGAACGCAGATTGATGAGCACGCAGCAAAAAGCTGCGGGACCGGAATCCCGCAGCTTTCGTATTCCAGCGATCGATGAACTTAGCGCGACGGCGCGACGCTCAACTGTCCGTTCGTCGCCTCGATAGCGCGCAAGGGCCGCAGCGCGAAGGCGCCATCGCCAAGCAGGGCCTGCGCAGCCAGCGCGATCGCCCAGAACGCGGGAAATTCCCAGCCGCCCTTCGGATTGGTGAAGAAGAAGCCGGCCGCACCGTGCACGGTGAAGATCGCGCCAAGCAGGACCGGAATGCCGGCCAACGCCGCGTAGCGGGTCCAGATGCCAAGAATCAGGGCAATGCCGCTGAGAACTTCCACCGTCATCACGAGATAGGCGAGCTCGGGCGGGAAGCCGAGGCTGCCGAAGAACTTTGCGGTGCCGGCGGGAGTGAAAACGAACAGTTTCAGGCTGGCATGGGCCAGGAACAGCGCACCCAGGGTCACGCGCAGCACCAGCGCGGCGTAGGGAGCGGTACGGGAATCGATCATAGCGGTCTCCATGGTTGCGGGACCTATGATCTATTCTCACGAGAATGATAATCTGCTAATTTGGAAAAATACTTCACACCAATAGAGTGAGATAGATGCTCGACCGCCTGACCAGCCTGGAAGTCTTCGCCAAGGTGGCGGCCAACGGCAGCCTGTCCGGCGCGGCGCGCGCAATGGGCCTGTCCCAGACCATGGTGACCAAGCACGTCGCCTCGCTGGAGGCGCGGCTTGGCACAAAACTATTCCATCGCACCACGCGGCGGCTCTCGATCACCGAGGCCGGCCGGCTCTATCTGGAATCCTCCGAGCGGATCCTCGCCGATATGGAGACAGCCGACGCCGCGGTCGCGCGCGAGCGCGTCGAGCCGCGCGGATTGTTGCGGGTCAACGTGCCCGTCGTGTTCGGCACACGGCAGATCGCGCCGCTGATGGCCGAATTTTCGGAACGCCATCCCGAGGTCACGCTCGAGCTCGGCCTCAACGATCGCCTCGTCGACCTCGCCGAGGAAGGCTGGGACCTCGCGATCCGTATCGGCAAACTCCGCGACTCCAGCATGGTGGCGCGAAAGCTGGCGCCGAACCGCCTGGTGGTCTGCGCTACGCCTTCTTATCTCGCCAAGCACGGCACGCCGCGCAGCGTGGCCGACCTCGCCGCACATAATTGTCTCGGCTACACGCTGTCGCAGCAGGCCAGTGCGGCGGAATGGCTGTTCGGCGCGGATGGCGAAATCCGCGTCCAGGTGTCGGGAAACCTGCGCGCCAACAATGGCGATGCACTGCGGGCGGCGGCGCTGGCCGGCCTCGGCCTCGCCCGCCAGCCGACCTTCATCATCGCCGACGATTTGCGCGCCGGCACGCTGGTCGCGCTGCCACTCGACCAGCCGGAGATCCAGTCCTCCGCGGTGCATGCCGTCTACCTGCCCGATCGCCGACCGCCTGCGAAGGTGCGCGCCTTCATCGATTTCCTTGCCGCGCGCTTTGCACCTGTTGCGCCATGGGATCGCGGGCTGTTCTGACATCGCACGACGCAACGTGCCGGCTCCGGCAGACCTCCTGCCCCATTTGCCATACGCCTGAATGATCTTTTGGGAAGACCGCTGCACACTTTGCTCTAGTGCAGCCCTCCGGGTCCGGATCAGGCTTGAACGTGAGCTAGCGCACAGACGGGGTCGTGGCGGACTATTAGAAAAGGTGACATCCTCGCGCCATTGCCGATGGAGGTGACCCCATGCGCCTTCCAGTCCTTTGCAATTTAATTCTTGTCTCTGCCCTGCTTGCCCTTACTCAATTGGTGACGCCGACGGAAGCCGCGGCCGAAGCCCGGCTTGCGCTGGTGATCGGCCAGTCCGCCTATCGCACGGTGCCGGAGCTGCCCAATGCCGCCAACGACGCCAAGGGCATGGCCGAGCTGCTCGGCAATGCCGGCTTCGACGTCACCGCGGCGCCGAACCTCGCACAGAACGAAATGCGCCAGGCGATCTCGAATTTCGCCGGAAAGGTCGGCGCCAGCGGTGCCGACACCGTCGCGCTGGTGTTTTATGCCGGTCACGGCCTGCAGATCGATGGCGAGAACTACCTCGTCCCTGTCGATCTCGATCCCAAGCGCGAGGCCGACATCCCGCTGCAGGGCGTGCGGCTGAATGATCTGCTCAACACACTCGGTGCGCTGCCGACCCGGGCGCGCATCTTCATGCTCGATGCCTGTCGCAACAATCCGTTCCCGGCGCTGTCAGGCGCAGGCCATGGGCTCGCCATCGTCGATACCAAGGCGGGCGCGCCCGGCTCCTTCATTTCGTACTCGACCTCGCCCGGTGCCGAAGCCGAGGACGGCAATGGCGCCGACAGTCCCTACACCACGGCGGCGCTGACCGTTGCCAAGCAGCCGAACCTGCCGATCGAGGAAGTGTTCAAACGCATCCGCGTTGCGGTGGCGCAATCGACCGACGGACGCCAGATCCCCTGGGAAAGCTCGTCGCTGACGACCGACTTCAAATTTTTCGGCGAGAGCAGCGGTCAGCCGCCTGCTCCGGGCGCAAATTCGATGGCGCTCGCAAGCGCCACGCGCAGCGTCGCGGACTGGCGCAAGGATTTGCAAGGCAAGGACGCCAAGGTCGCCTATGACCTCGTGATCGCCGACGACACGGTGGAAGCCTATCAGGCCTATATCGAGCTCTACACGCAGGCCGTCTACACGCCACGCCTGCGCACGGTGCTGGAGCGCCGGCGCCAGATGCTGGCATGGGATCGCGCGGTGGCGATCAATACCCGCGCCTCCTACGAGGCCTATCTTGCGAGCTGGGACAACAGCGATCTCGCCGCGACCGCGCGCCGTCTCCTGCTCCGCGTGCAGAACCGCGACTATGGCTTGCCGGTTGCGGCCGCAGCGACGCCGGTCGCCGTCGCCATGGCGCCGACCTGTCCGTGCTCGACACCGACGCCGCCGGCATCGACTCCGATCAACCCGACGGTTGCGCCCATCATCAAGAAGCGCGTCGACGACACGCCGCCAAAGCGCAAGGTCGCCGACACGCCGCCGAAGCGGCGGCCGCCGCCTGACGAGGTCGTCGTCGAGCGTGCGCCGCCTCCCGGCCCGCCGCCCGGCGCCGTGATGCAGGGCATCGGCATCGGGATTGGCATCGGCATGGGCATGGGCGGTCAGGGCGGGGGCATGAATCGCGGCGACTACAGCCGCAGGTACTGAGATCGCCGACGACGAACAGAGGTCCGCAGGCATGGTGTCCGCGGACTCTTTCGTTGATGGTGGAGGAGAGGCGTCTCTCGTGCCCCGGCTCTGCGCAGCAACGCTCCGCGTTGCTGCTTGTCCGGGACACGTAGTTGGCGAATATTCACCAACTGCCACTCTCCAACCCGGAATCGTTGTAGTCTGAATAATCGACACCAGCCTGTCCGGGGACACCACATCGATGCCGCAAGACGCTCACGCCAAGCACGCATGGCCGCTGTTTCGATCGCTCGCGTCCTATTCCCTGCCCGGCGATCTCATGGCCGGGCTGACGCTCGCGGCGATCGCCATCCCCGAGCAGATGGCGACCGCGCGGCTCGGCGGCTTCACGCCGCAGATCGGCTTCTTCGCCTTCATGGCGGGCTCACTCGGCTTTGCGCTGCTCGGCGGCAACCGCTTCCTGTCCTGCGGCGCCGATTCCACGATCACCCCGATCTTCGCCGGCGGGCTCGCTGCGCTCGCCACCACAGGTTCGCCTGAATATCAGGGCCTTGCGATCGCGCTGGCCCTGATGGTCGGCGCGATGATGCTCGCCGGCGGTGCGTTCCGTCTCGGCGGAATCGCCAACCTCCTGTCGATGCCGGTCATGGTCGGCTTTCTCGCCGGCATCTCGGTCCACATCATCGTGTCGCAACTGCCGGGAGTATTGGGACTGGAATCGCCTGGCGGTCCGACGCTCGACCGTATCGGAGTGCTCGCGGGCGAGATCGGGCGCACCAATCCCATCACGCTCTGCATCGGCTTCGGCGTGCTGGCCGTGGTCTTCATCTCCGAGAACATCAGCGCAAAAATTCCCGGTGCGCTGATCGGCCTCGTCGGCGCGACGCTGGCCACCATCGCGCTAGGTCTCGAGAGCAAGGGCGTCAACGTGGTCGGCACAGTGCCGGGCACGCTGCCACGACCGACCTTGCCTGATCTGGCGCCGGAGCTCTGGGTGCGGCTGGTGCCGCTCGCTTTCGTGATCACCGTTGTGGTAATGGTGCAGACCGCGGCCACAACGCGATCCTTCCCGTCGGATGCCGACAAGCCCGCCGACGTCGACCGCGACTTTCTCGGCGCCGGCGCCGGCAGCGTGCTGTCAGGCCTGTTCGGCGCGTTTCCGGTCAATGCCAGCCCACCGCGCACGGGCATCGTCGCCGAGACCGGCGGACAGTCGCAACTCGCAGGCCTTGCCGCAGCCATGATCGTGCTGGCGCTGCTCGCATTCGGCACCGGATTGCTGCACCACGTTCCGGACGCCGCGCTTGGCGGCATCTTGCTGTTCGTGGCGCTGCGGATCATCCGTGTGCAACAGATCGTGACGATCTATCGCCAGTCGTTCAGCGAATTCCTACTCATCGTCGCCACCGCCGCGCTGATCATCGTGCTGCCGATCCAACAAGGCGCCTTCCTCGGCATCGTGCTGTCGCTGCTGCACGGTATCTGGAGCACGACGCGCGCACGGCTCGTCGAGTTCGAGCGCGTGCCGGGCACCACGATCTGGTGGCCCGCGCATCCGCACATCACCGGCGAGCGCGTCGCGGGGGTCGCCGTGATCGGGCTCCAGGCGCCGCTGTCCTTTCTCAACGCGCCGGGTTTTCGCAGCGACGTGACGAAGGTTCTGGGCACTGCGACACCGCAATTGCTGGTGCTGGAGGCGAGCGGCATGGTCGAGATCGACTTCACCGCCGCGCAGATCCTGCTTGACGTCTTCAAGGTGTGCAACGCGCAAGGCGTCACGGTTGCGCTGGCGCGGCTGGAATCGGTGCGCGCGCAGGACGCCTTCGAGCGCTTCCGCCTGTTCGAAGTCCTGCCGAAGGAGCACGTCTTCCACAGCGTGGACGAGGCGGTGCACAGGCTGGCGAAGGGCGATCAAATGTTCACTCCGTCATCCTGAGGCCTCCGCTTGAGACGCGAACGCGGCGCAAGCGGAGCCTCGAAGGACGACGGTCATAGATAAGCATGTCGTCCCAATGCGACAGCAACGAACGATCACTGCACCAGCGCCGGATGATCCCGTTGCACCGTTTCGCGGATCCAGCTGGCCTGGATCGCGCGGAACAGGATCTGTGCGGTCTTGAGATCGTTGGCCGTCATGCAGAGATCGACGATGCGATGCACCGCGTCGTCGCGCATCAGGCCGTCGGAGATCTTCATCGCGATCTCCATCGCGACTTTCGCCGCGCGTTCATAACGAGCGCTCTCGTCCTTGTCGTTTCGCGCAGTGGCGATGGCGCTCTGGGCCGCAGCTTCACAGATGGCGCGGATGCGCGCCGCAGCTTCGATGTCACCGAGCGGCGAGGCGATCGCTTCGTCCCAGATGTCTGCCGGCTTCGGCTTCGCGAACCACGTCATCGTCCCACCACAAGCGGTCTTCCAGCCGCCGATATTGCCGCACTTCAGGCGCACTCAGCATAGAGAGACCGATCGAGATCGGCGAGACGATTTTTACGTCACAGTCTTTCGCAAGTGCATTCAGGAACTTCGACGTGGTCCGATGGCCTCGAACTGCGCCTTCTGCTCGTCATTGAGCGTGCCGTAGAAATCCTCCAGCGCCGCGCGAACCGACTTGACGCCATCGAGCATGATTTCGAGCCGCTTGCGGACCGCGGCCATGCGCGCCGGGGGCGTCACGACGTCGCCCGGCTGGCACGCCTCCTTCAGCGATGCGCTGACCTTGGCGCTGGTATCCTGAAGCACTTGCAGCGCGGCGCGCTGGGTGTCGTTCGGATGAAGCCTAGCCTCGATGTCGGCGCCGGGCCAGTCGAGCGCAGCGGGCGCACTGCAATTCTGGACCAGCGATGTCCCTGCGTTGCCGGAGGCTGTCGCACGCCGCTGGTCGTCGGCGAGCGCGTTGAAGCGCGCCTTCTGTTCGTCGGTGAGCGAGCCATAGAATTTCTCGAGGGCGGGTTGCACCAGATCGACGGCTTTCTCCATCGCCTCGATGCGCTGTTGCATCGCCGCTAGCCGGCCGGGCGCCGTCGCCGCGACCTGCGTCGGGCAGGAGGCACGGATCATTCCGGCCGCATCCATCGAGGCATTGCCAAGCTCGTCGAGGCTTGCATCTTGCGCTTCGGTCGGCTGCACCGCGGCCGCAATCTGGTCGATCGGCAGACCGACGATCTCGCGGCGGTCGCTGCCGCAAAGCTGATCCAGCGCAACACCACGCGCGTGCCTGCGTCCCTGCGGTCGCGACGGCAGATAGGCCGACAAACCGTCATAGCCATAGGGGCCGAACAGGCCGGCATAGATGTCCGGATAGCCGTAGCCCCAGAAACCGAGACCGTCGCCCCAGATCGTGTAGTCGTAGAGATCATTGTAGGCGAACGGCCAGAACAGCGGTCCGACCCAGCCGTAACCGCCTCCTGCATGTTGCCACCATCCGCTGCTCGCACCATGCCAGCCGGCGAGCGCCGCCGCCGCTGCGATCTGGGCACGCGCCGCGGGATTGCTGATCAGGCGACCGTTGCGGAAGGCGCTGGAATGCAGATTGAGCGCGTTGTGGAAATTCGCCGGGCGGACGGCCGCATTGCGGATCTGGCCGAAGTTCGGACCGCCATGTCGAGGGCCTGCCGCAAAGCGAGGCCCGCCATGATGCCCGCCGGCATGCACATGTCCCCCACCATGCCCGCCAAAATGTCCACCACCACCATGATGGCCACCGCCGTGCCCGCCACCGTGACCGCCGCCACCGTGACCCCCGCCACCATGGCCACCACCGCCCTTGCCCAGAGCCGCGCCCGCCAGCATGCAGGCCAACGCCATCACGGCAATTCCAATGACCGGTCGCAACATCGCATCCTCCCGCAAAGCCGCGCCATTGAGGCATCGGAACTTGTCGGGAATTGGAACCGGCTTGGCTGCCGAAAGTTCCCGCGACCGCGACGCGGCAGGCCGCGCTAGATTATAGTTTGAACATGATCTTTTCGGAAAACCGCAGCGCACTTTTCCGGATCATGCTCTATGCCTCCGGCACGATCTTGCCGGGGTTGAAGATGTTCTGCGGATCGAGCGCCTTTTTCAGCGCCCGCATTGCATCGAGCGCCTCGGGACCAAGCTCGGCCTTGAGATATTTCTGCTTGCCCTGGCCGATGCCGTGCTCGCCGGTGCAGGTGCCATCCATCGCCTGCGCGCGCTCGACCAGGCGATGCATGAACTCCTCGCCGCGCGCCATCTCGGCCGCGTCATTGGTGTCGCACACCAACGAGCAGTGGAAATTGCCGTCGCCGACATGGCCGACGATCGGCGACAGCAAATTGAGACGCTTGAGGTCTTCCTCGGTCTCGCTGACGCAGTCGGCAAGCCGCGAGATCGGCACGCAGACGTCGGTCGCGACCACGCCGATGCTGTCACCGGGCCGCAGCGCCTTCACGGACCAATAGGCGTCGTGCCGGGCCTGCCACAGTTTGGTGCGGTCCTCCGGCTTGGTGGTCCAGGAAAAATCGCCGCCGCCGCAGTCTTTCGCGATCTCGCCGAACGCCTTGGACTGTTCGGCGACCTCGATCTCGCTGCCGTGGAATTCCATCAGCAGCAGCGGGGTCTCCGGCAGCGTCAGCTTCGAATAGGCGTTGCAGGCCTTGACCTGCGCAGCGTTGAGCAGCTCGATGCGCGCGACGGGAATGCCGGTCTGGATCGCCAGGATCACGGCCTGACACGCGCCGTGCACTGACGCGAACGACACCGCGCCGGCCGCGATCGTCTCGGGGATGCCGCGCAGGCGGATGGTCAGCTCGGAGATGATACCGAGCGTGCCTTCGGCACCGACGAACAGATGCGTCAGGTCGTAGCCGGCCGAGGATTTCTTGGCGCGCGTCCCCGTGGTGATGATCTCGCCGTCGCCGCGCACCACCTTCAATGCGAGAACGCTCTCGCGCATGGTGCCGTAGCGCACCGCGTTGGTGCCGGAGGCGCGGGTCGAGGCCATGCCGCCGAGCGAGGCGTCCGCGCCGGGATCGATCGGGAAGAACAGACCCTGGTCGCGCAGATGCTCGTTCAGCGCCTTGCGGGTCACGCCGGGCTGGATCACGCAGTCGAGGTCTTCGGCATGCACCGCCAGCACCTTGTTCATGTCGCGCAGATCGATCGAGATGCCGCCCGCGGGCGCGTTGACCTGGCCCTCGAGCGAGGTGCCGGTGCCGAAGGGAATGACGGGCACGCCGTTCCTCGCGCAGATCCGCACCACGTCCTGGATGTCGGCCGTCTCCTGCGCCATCACCACGCCGTCAGGTGGCTGGTTCGGAATCCACGTCGTGGTGTGGCCGTGCTGCTCGCGAACGGCCTGCGAGGTGATGAGGCGGTTGCCGAAGCGGGCGGCAAGCTGCTCCAGCGCGCTTGCAAGGGCTTTCGGCTCGACCCGCGGCGGATTATTGGTGATGGTCGTACCCACGGACATTCCTCCCGACAGAATGAACCGTGGCAAAGGACATAAAGCCGGTCAAGTCAAGGGACCGGATGCATAGCCAGGGAATGAACCATGCCGGAGAGTGCCGCTTCGAAGCCTGCCGAGCCGTTCCGCTCATCGATCATGCAGATCGAGCCGCAATGGATCGACTATAACGGCCACCTCAACATGGCCTATTACAACGTGATGTTCGACCGGGCGATCGACCAGATGTGGCTGCAGCTCGGGATCGGGCCAACCTACATGAAGGAGCGCAGCGGCTCGACCTTCACGGCCGAATGCCATGTGCGGTACTTGCGTGAAATCCATCTTGGAGATCCGGTACAGGTCTCGGTCTGGCTGCTGGAGGCCGACGATAAGCGCCTGCACACCTTCGAAGAGCTGCGGCACGCAACCGAAGGCTGGCTGTCGGCGACGTCCGAGAACATGTCGCTGCACATCGACATGGGCTCGCGCAAGGTGGCGGCGTTTCCGCCCGACATTCGCGAGCGTATTGCGGCTGTCGTCACGGCTCATAGCACCGTGCCGCGGCCCGAGGGCATCGGCCGAAACGTGGCGATGCCCTCGAAGCGGTAGTGCATGGTATCCGGCGCGCTATATCCTGCGGCCGCGCGCCAATCCGACCACGGCCGAGACCAGGAACAGGACGACCGCGACGAAGAAGATGATCTTGGCGATTTCGATCGAAGCGCCAGCGAGGCCGCCAAAGCCCAGGATACCGGCGATCAGTGCGATAATCAGGAACGTCACAACCCAGCTCAGCATAGCGATACCCTCGTCTTGATGTCTCTCTGCGATCGGCGCGACTGGACGCGCCACCTGCCCAGACAATCTCGACGTGGGAACGATGGTTCCGGCACGCATAACGGCGAAATTCGCCTCTGCGACTGGAACAAATCGGGGTGCCACGCACGTGGAAAACCCCTCCCCGCCGCCCCATATAGGCGCTAATCCCTGTTAAGAAGGCTCCCTCCCGTCACCCCGCGGTGCCATCGTGGGGCCAAATGATTCGCATGACCGAGCCGAGCAAGATCACCAGCGTTCCCGACCACCAGCCTGCCGCCGGCGGCATTGCCGCGCGTGCGCGCGCCTCGGTGGGCCCGAAATATCTGACCGGGCTCAATCCGGAGCAGCGCGAGGCGGTGGAGACGCTGGACGGCCCGGTCCTGGTGCTGGCCGGCGCCGGCACCGGCAAGACGCGCGTGCTGACCACGCGCATCGCCCATATCCTGAGCCAGGGCCGCGCCCGCCCGGCTGAGATCCTGTCGGTGACCTTCACCAACAAGGCCGCGCGCGAGATGAAGCACCGGCTCGGCCAGATGCTCGGCCACGCCGTGGAAGGCATGCCGTGGCTCGGCACCTTCCACTCCATCGGCGGCCGCATCCTGCGTTTCCATGCCGAGCTGGCGCAGCTCAAGTCGAATTTCACCGTGCTCGATGTCGACGACCAGGTCCGGCTGCTCAAGCAGCTCCTGCAGGCCGAGAATATCGACGACAAGCGCTGGCCGGCGCGGATGCTGGCCGGCCTGATCGACGGCTGGAAGAACCGCGGCCTGACGCCGTCGCAGGTACCCTCCGGCGAAGCTGCGATGTTCGCCAACGGCAAGGGCGGCAAGCTCTATGCGAGCTACCAGGAGCGGCTGAAGATTTTGAACGCCGCCGATTTCGGCGATCTCTTGCTGGAAAACATCCGCATCTTCCGCGAGCACCCGGACATTCTCCGGCAGTACCAGCAGCGCTTCAAATTCATCCTGGTCGACGAATATCAGGACACCAACGTCGCGCAATATCTCTGGCTGCGGCTGCTGTCGCAGGCGCCGTCATCTCTTACCTCTCCCCGCGTGCGGGGAGAGGTCGCATCGCAAAGCGATGTGGGTGAGGGGGACTCTCCACTGACCGAGCTCGTGGAGACAGCCCCTCACCCCGACGCTCTCAGCGCGAGCGAAGCTCGTCGCTCCCCCGTGAAGGACGGGGAGAGGGAGAAGAACCACGTCAAAAACATCTGCTGCGTCGGCGACGACGACCAGTCGATCTATGGCTGGCGCGGCGCCGAGGTCGACAACATCCTGCGCTTCGAGCACGATTTTCCCGGCGCCAAGGTCATCCGCCTTGAGCGCAATTACCGCTCGACCGGCCATATCCTCGCCGCTGCCTCGCATTTGATCGCGCACAATGAAGGCCGGCTCGGCAAGACGCTGCGCACCGAGGACGTCGAGGGCGAGAAGGTCACGGTGACTGGCTCGTGGGATTCGGAAGAGGAAGCCCGCGGCATCGGCGAGGAGATCGAGCAGCTGCAGCGCCAGGGCGAGAAGCTCAACGAGATCGCGATCCTGGTACGCGCCTCCTACCAGATGCGCGAGTTCGAAGACCGTTTCGTCACGCTCGGCCTGCCCTACCGCGTCATCGGCGGACCGCGCTTCTATGAACGCGCTGAAATCCGCGATGCGCTGGCGTATTTGCGCGTCATCAATTCGCCGGCCGACGATCTCGCCTTCGAGCGCATCGTCAACGTCCCCAAGCGCGGGCTTGGCGATGCCACCATCCAGTTGCTGCACGACCACGCCCGCAAGCGCCGTATTCCGCTGTTCGAGGCGGCGCGCGCGGTGGTCGAGACCGACGAGCTGAAGCCGAAGGCGCGCGGCTCGCTTCGCGACGTCGTCGCCCAGTTCGACCGCTGGCGCGCCCAGCGCGAGGTCACCGCACACACTGATCTCGCCCAGATCGTGCTCGACGAGAGCGGCTACACCGAGATGTGGCAGAAGGACCGTTCGGCGGATGCAGCGGGCCGGCTGGAGAACCTGAAAGAGCTCGTGCGCTCGATGGAGGAATTCGAGAACCTGCAAGGATTCCTCGAGCACATCTCGCTTGTGATGGACCGCGAGGGCGGCGCCGAGGACGACGCGGTGTCGCTGATGACGCTGCACTCGGCCAAGGGCCTCGAATTCGACAACGTGTTCCTGCCCGGCTGGGAGGAAGGCCTGTTCCCGAGCCAGCGCACCTTGGACGAACAGGGCCGCGCGGGCCTCGAGGAAGAGCGTCGTCTCGGCCATGTCGGCCTGACCCGCGCCCGCCGCCGCGCCATGATCTATTTTGCGACCAACCGCCGGATCCATGGCACCTGGTCGACCACGATCCCGTCGCGCTTCCTCGACGAATTGCCGGCGGCCAATGTCGAGATCACCGAATCCAAGGGCGGCTCGGCCTGGGGCGGCACCGGCGGCTACGGCGCCTCGCGCTTCGACGACATGGAAGCCTTCGGTTCGACCTATTCGACGCCGGGCTGGCAACGCGCTCAGGCCAATCGCAACCGGAGCGGCGGTCGCAACGGCGGCGGCGGGCGCGGCGGCTTCGAGGAAGAAGCCGCGACGTTCTCTTCGTCTTCATCTTCGTCTTCGGGTCCCGATTTCGGCAGCTTCTCCTCGCGCCGCCGCGGCCCCCTGACGATCGAGGGCGAGCTGGTCGCCAAATCGACCGGCACGACGTCGGAATTCGCGCTCTCCGACCGCGTCTTCCACCAGAAATTCGGCTACGGCCGCGTCACCAAGATCGACGGCAACAAGCTCACCATCGCCTTCGACAAGGCCGGCGAGAAGAAGGTCGTGGACAGTTTTGTGCAGCGGGCGTGAGCCTGACATGCCTCACTACGTTGCTATCATCGAAGACAATGGCCCTGACGACGTCAGCCTGTGGTTTCCGGACCTGCCCGGCTGCATGTCCGGCGGCGACGATGTCGACGAGGCCCTGGAGAATGCACCCGAGGCGATCGGGTTCTATGCGGAGGAGCTGACCGAGGAGGGCCGCCAGCTTCCGCCGCCGAGAACGCTGGACGAACTCAAGGCTGATCCGGAATTTGCCGACGCGATCCGGAACCACACCGCCGTCCTGATCGAGTGGCCACCCCTCGCCGAGGAGTGAGGACTGTTCGCCGCACTCGCCGAACTCTCGACTGTTCGGGGCGATCAGCCCTTGACCATGGCGAACTTCCCCGTATCAGATGCAGCCATGGTCCGGGGCTCCATTACGTTGATCGTGCTTGCATTGGGGATGCCGTCGCTCAGCGCGGCGGAGACCATGAGCTTTGGCGATTCGCTCGGGCTGCTGGCGAAAAGCTGCGGTGCGGAAATCGTCGCCAATTGCCGCGGCGTCAATCCGGACTCCACGCGCCTGAAGGAGTGTCTCTCCCGCAACAGGGACGTGCTGTCCCAGCAGTGCCTGAGCGACTACCTCACCGCGTTCGACGCCATCCAGAAGCGCATCGCCGCGCGCGTCACCGTGGCGAACGCCTGCCAGCGCGAGATTGTCAAGGTCTGCGGCGGCTCGACCAAGGAGACCAGCAAGTCGATCCCCTGCCTGATCTCGACGCCCAAGGGCATCAGCAACAACTGCCTGAAGGCCGTCGACGACGCGGGGTATCGATGATGCGCGCGATCAGGCCCTCCATTGCCGGACTCGGTATCACGCTCGGGCTCGCTTTGCTGGCGGGCGCAGCGGCTGCGCAGACGGCACCGACCCGCGACGACATCGTCGGCAAGCTCAATCATTTCGAGGAGGCCGGCGAGGTCGACCTGCCCGCGCTGAAGCAGCAGGTGATGGAGCGGGCCAAGGCCAGGATCAAGAACGATCCCGGCCCGATGAACCGGCCACTGATCGCGCCTGACCTCGCCAAGCTGCCCGCCTTCAACGCCCAGATCCAGTTCGACGCCGACACGCCGATCATCCAGCCGGAGTCCTACCAGACCGTCGGCCGGATTGCCGACGCACTGGTTCACGCCTCGCTGCTGCCCTACACGTTCCTGATCGTCGGCCACGTCGAATCCAATTCGAAGACGCGGGAGGCCAACGCGATCCTGAGCCAGCGCCGGGCGGATGCGATCCGTGACGTTCTGGTCAACACGTTCAAGATTTCGACCAAGCGGCTCCAGCCGATCGGCCTCGGCGAGGAGCAGTTCCTCGACCGCGCCAAGCCGACCTCGGCCGTCAACGGCCAGTTGCAAATCCTGACCTTTGCCAAGCTGCCCGAAGAGACGCCTGCGCATCCCGCAACGGCCCCTGCGCCTGCTGCAAAAAAGCCCGCCAGGAAGCATTGAGCGCGCCCTGGCGCGCTTGGCGGAACCCTTTGAAGTTTTGTCTATTTTGTGACCTGTCTCACAGCGCGACATCACGGCCTTGCGCGACACTAGCGCCGGTTTGTGCACTGCCCTCTCAGATGCTATAGGCTGTTTTCGCCCCTTCCCGCCCCCTACGCCGCACGAGACCGAGATGGCTGGCTATTTTCAACGCCAACTGACCGATTATGTCGAATACCATCGCGATCCCTGGAATTGCGCGATGCATGTGGTCGGCATTCTGCTGCTGTTCACCGGCGCGACGCTGCCGCTGACGCTGGTCCATTTCCCCGTGTTCGGGATCGAGGTGAGCCTGGCGGTGATTTTGGCCCTGCCGGTGCTGGTATACTGGCTGATGCTGGACGCCGGGGTGGGGCTCGGCATCCTCGCGTCGATGATCGTGCTGCTTTCGGTCGCAACCGCGATCGGCAATCATGTTTCCGTCGCCATGATGTGGTCGATTTTTGCGGTGCTGATCGGGTTTGGCGTCACCGCGCAGATTGTCGGTCACAAGGTTTTTGAGGAGCGGCAGCCGTCGATGGTCGACCACCCCACGCATTTCCTGCTTGGACCGATGTTCGTCATGGCAAAATTATTCATTGCACTGGGTTTTCGTCGCGACCTCGCCGCGATTCTCGCGCCTCTTCCGACCAACTCCCTTTCAACCCGATAGCTTTCTCGAAGCGGAACAGCAAAACCTACTTCATGGCTCTCGTACTGGTTACCGGTGGCAGCGGTTTCATCGGACAGCATCTTGTCGAAGCGCTCCGCGCCCGTGGGCAGCGGGTACGCGTTCTTGATGTCCGCCCCCCCGCCACCGCCAATGCAGACGTTGAATATGTTCACGGCTCGGTGCTTGATGGCGCCGCGGTCGATGCTGCGCTTTCCGGAGTCGATCAGGTCTATCACCTTGCCGGCCTGCCCGGCATGTGGGTCGCCAACAAGCAGGACTTCCACGACGTCAATTTCCGAGGCACCGAGATCGTGCTCGCGGCTGCGATGAAGCGCGGCGTCGCGCGCTTCCTGCACTGTTCGACGGAATCGATCCTGTTCCCCTATGCCAATCTCAACGGCGTTGCCGCCGAGGAAGCGCTGCAGCCGGTCGACGCGATGCCGGGTGCCTATACCCGCTCGAAATCGCTCGCCGAACATCACGCCGCCAAGGCGGCAGCGAGCGGCTTCCCGCTCGTGATCGGCACGCCGACCATGCCGATCGGCGCCGCCGACCACAATCTGACGCCGCCGACCGCGATGCTGTGGTACTTCCTGCAGAAGAAGGTGCAGCCGCATCTCAACTTCCTGGTCAACCTCGTCGACGTTCGCGACGTCGCCATGGGCCTCATGCTGACGATGGAGCGCGGCCGCATCGGCCAGCGCTACATCCTCGGTGGCGATTGCGTCCGGCTCGGGCAGATCCTGCGGATGATGTCGGCGATGAGCGGACGGCGGCAATATCCGGTCGTCGTTCCCGGCAAGATCGCCGAGCTCTCCGCCATCATGCTCGAGAAGATCTCCGATCACATCACGCGTCGTCCGCCCAACGGCACCGCCGAGGGCGTACGCATCGCGCTCGCCGCGAGCGACCTTTCGATCGGCAAGGCGCGCACCGAGCTCGGCTATGCGCCGCGTCCGATCGAGCCGGTGCTGCGCGAAACCATCACCCATCTGCTCGCCCGCGGCGGCCAGGCCGCGTCCAATGCCATCAAGCATCACGCGCTCTCCTCGCGCGCGAGCTGATCTGCTCCCGAACCCAAAGAACCTTCCCTTATGTCCTTCGATTTCAGCAAGCTTCTGTCCGTCGCCTGGGGTGGCTGGACCACGACCTGGCCGACCGAACTCCTGGCCCTGATCTGGCTCGGCTTTCTCGCCAGCTGGGTCGGCGCCTCGTTCTGGCAGGGGCGGACCAAGAAGCAGGTCATGACGCTGGAGTCGCAGCGCTATCGCCTGCCGATCCTGGTCGGCGGCATCCTGTACACGCCGTTCATTGCGGAGGTCATGGACTGGAAGCCGCTCTGGGTGCTCGGCAACACCGGCATCACCATCGCCGCGATCCTCTCGGTCGCCGGCATCGCCTTCGCCTGGTGGGGACGGCTGCATCTCGGAAAGTTCTGGTCCAACACCATCACCCACAAGGAAGACCATCGCGTCATCGACACCGGCCCCTACGGCATCGTGCGTCACCCCATCTACACCGGGTTGATCTTCGGCATGCTGGTAACAGGCGTTGCGATCGGCCTGGTGACGACGATCCTCGGCGCGATCCTGATCTCGCTCGGCATGTGGCAGAAGGGCCGGATGGAAGAGGTGTTCCTGTCGAAGGAGCTCGGCGAGGACGCCTACGGCGCCTATTGCCGCCGCGTGCCTATGATCATCCCGTTCCTGTCGCCGCGGTGAGAGCGTAGCAGCTCACGCTCCTCTCGTGTCCCGGACGCGCTGCAGCGTGCAACGCTGCTGCGCAGAGCCGGACCCAGATAGCAACGTTACGCCTGGCCATGAGATGGGCCCCGGCTCTGCAGCGCACCACGAAGACGCGCTGCGCTGTGTCCGGGGCACGAGCGCGCAATCCGAGCGCCAAGGAACCGCCCCTGCACTCACCCGTTAGCCCCTCGACACCTGCAGCAGACGCAGAGCATCGAGCTATGTCGGATGCCTATGATTATTTTCGCGCGCACGCGGTTGCGGCTGTCCGCAAGGCGCGGACGCTGCCGCCGGGGCGGTCGAAGCTGAAGCAGCGCATCGTCGCGCGCGTCTATCATCTCCTCTCCAGGGAGGCCGCGCTTGCCCCGAACGTCCACCATCTCGATGATTTCAGGACCGCGCGGCGGCTGGAGCGGCAGATTCGCCACTGATCGCGCCCCTATGCAAATTCGATCAGCAGCCATTCCACGGGAATAGGCACCACTGGAGTTCCGGCCCGGTTGACCTTTTTACCGCCACCCAGTTGGATGCGCGCGCAACAGGGCACGACGACATTCCATCGTCGATCTGGAGAGATCAACGATCAGCCTTAAGCCCGCACGGGGCTTGGTGCGATCCGGACTGTGCCGCAGGGTTCGACAGGGGCTTCTCATGAGTTTTTCCAGTATCTTCGCGCAGTTCGTCGCCGTGCTCGGCGGCATCGCGCTGCAATGGCGGAAGCTGACCGGCACCGAGGCCGCGCCGGCCTGGGGCCAGACGCCTTCCATTCCCGAGGCCAAGCCGCAGGGGGCGATCCCGACCTTGAAGATGCCGACCGCGCGCGGCTGGAGCGCAGGCCAGAAGCCGACGGTGGCAGCCGGGCTCAAGGTCAACGCGTTCGCGACCGACCTCGACCATCCGCGCTGGATCGAGGTGCTGCCCAATGGCGACGTGCTGATCGCGGAAGCAACGCAGATCGCAGGTCCTCCGCGCAGCGTGTTCCACTACGCCATGCAGGCGACGATGCGGCGTGCCGCGGCGCTCGGTGTATCCGCCAACCGCATCACGCTGCTGCGCGACAAGGACGGTGACGGCGTCGCCGAAGTTCGCGGCGCGTTCATGGAGAACCTGAACCAGCCATTCGGCATGGCGCTGGTCGGCGACACATTCTATGTCGGCAACACCGACGGCGTGATGGCCTTTCCCTACGTCGCCAACGCCGACAGCATCAGCGCATCAGGCAAGCGGCTCACCACGTTCAAGCCGAGCGGCCACTGGACGCGCAGCCTGCTCGCCAGCCCCGACGGCAAGAAACTTTATGCCGGCGTCGGCTCGCTCAGCAACATCGCCGAGATGGGCATGGAGGTCGAGGAAGGCCGCGCTGCCGTGTACGAACTCGATCTTGTCGCCGGCACGCATCGCATCTTTGGCGCGGGCCTGCGCAATCCCGTTGGGCTCGCCTGGGAGCCAAATACGAACGTGCTCTGGACCGTCGTCAACGAACGCGACGGTCTCGGCGACGAGACGCCGCCTGACTATCTCACCTCGGTGCGCGACGGCGGCTTCTATGGCTGGCCCTATTGCTACTGGGGCAAGACGGTGGACGACCGCGTGCCGCAGGATCCGGCGATGGTCGCCAAGGCGCTGCAACCCGATTACGCGCTCGGCGGCCATACCGCGTCGCTCGGCCTGTGCTGGATGCCCGCAGGGACCTTGCCCGGCTTCGGAGACGGCATGGTGATCGGCCAGCACGGCTCGTGGAATCGCAGCAAGCTGTCCGGCTACAAGCTGGTGTTCATCCCGTTCGCGAACGGAAAGCCCTCCGGCCCCTCGCGCGACATCCTGTCGGGCTTCCTGTCCCCGGACGAGAAGGAATCCTACGGCCGCCCGGTTGGCGTCGTGATCGGCCCCGACAAAAAGTCGCTGCTGATGGCCGACGACGTCGGCAACGTGATCTGGCGGGTGACGGGCGCTTAAGAGTCACGTCCCCACGCACAGCGTGGCGCGCTGCTTGCGCAGCAGCGCGATCACCGACATCGCGGTGATCAACCCGGTCTTGGGATTTTCGGACGGAATGTTCTCGATGCCCATCGAGAACCGCGCCGAATCCGCTTCCACCTCGATGCGATGAACGTTGCGCGTCACGGTCGGGTCGGCCCACACCTGGATCAGGGTGCGATCGGGCCCGATGCCCGCCAGCGACAGTGCAACGGCGACATTGACGTTGGCCGGAAAGCCCTTTGCCGCTTCGCGCGCGCTGCCCTCGAACAGCTTGAGCGGCTCGCGCAGATTGTCGATGTCGATGTTGTTCTCGACGATGAACGGTGCGCCCTTCAGCCCGTCGATCGGCTTGCGTGTCACCATTTTCACCGAATGGATGGTCCCGACCGCAGCCGCATTGACCGCGTCGAGGCCGATCAGCGCGCCGGTCGGAACGAGGATCCGACCACCATTGGCCCGCGCGAGATCGACGAGATCAAAATTGTCGAGCAGCCCGCCGACACTGACCACGACTGCGGACTTGCCACGCTTCACCGCAGGCTCGACGATCGCCCGCAACTGGCTGCTCGGCGCGCATTCGACCACGATGTCGGCGGCCTCGCCAAGCTGGTCGATGGGCAGGATTTGCGGCTGATGGCGCAGGGCGTTGAGGAAAGCGTGATGCTTGGCGGGATCGCGCACCGCGACGGCCGACAGCGCCAATCCCTCGATGCCCTGGTCGAGCGCAGCCGCGACCTTGGTGCCGATCGAGCCCAGCCCTGCGATGGCCACGCGCAATTCGTTCGAAACTTTCTGATCCGTCATCGCATCCCACCGTTTGTCCAGGCCAATGTCATAGCGCTTCACGCCTCCCGCGCATAGAAGCGCAGGCGTGCCTCCAGCACGGCCAGCATCGCATCGCGAGCCGGATCGCGCGAGCCGCGCAGCCACGCGGCGGCCAGCGGTAGCCGGCCGATCGGACCGCTCTGCTTCGGCCGCAGCGGCACGAAGCGCACGCCCGTCACCGCCATCCGCGCGGTCCAGCGCGGCACGATTGCAACGCCGAGCCTGGTTGCGACCAGGTTGATGATCGTCTGCTTCTCGTCGGCAACCTGTACAACGCGCGGCGTCAGCCCGGCCTGCTCGAACAGCTTGATGGTGAGGTCGTGGCTGTGCGGCCGCGAGCGGCGATCCGGCACCAGCATCCCCTCGTCGGCGATGTCGGCCAGCGTGATCGATTTCCGTGTGGCGAGCCGGTGGCGCTGCGGAAAGGCCACGATGGCGGTCTCCTGGAGCAGAGAACGGAATTCCAGCCGCTTGTCCGGCCGGTCGGGCGGACGGGCAAAGGCGAGATCGAGCGCGCCGGTCAGGATCTTTGGCAAGAGCCGGATGGTCTTGTCCTCCAGAAGCTGGACCGAAACCTCGGGATGCTTGCTCCGGAAGTCACGCAGCAGCGGCGGCAATAGTCCCGCCGCGGCGCTATCGATGGCGCCGATCCGCAGCCGCCGCGCGGCACCTGCGCGCGAGCGGTTGCGTAAGTTGCTCTCGACGGCCTCGACCTTGGCCAGGATCGCGCGTGCATCGCGCAGCAGCGTGGTGCCGTCCTCGGTGAGCGAGACCGCGCGGGTGGTGCGCGCAAACAGCCGCGTGCCCAGATCCTCTTCCAGCAGCCTGATCTGACGGCCGAGCGCAGACGGCAGCATCTGCAGATGCTGCGCGGCGTGGCCGAAATGCAGCTGCTCGGCTGCCGCCACGAAGCATCGGAGCTGATGCAATTCCATCTGCCATCCTCATCGTCATGCCCGGGCCTGTCCCGGGCATCCACGTTCTTTGGTGCAGCCGCCAAAGGCGTGGATGGCCGGGCCAAGCCCGGCCATGACGACGTGGCGGCCTTACGAGGATTATATCATTTTTTTGTATAAACCAGCGCCGATTGAGTGCACCTCCCGCCTCCAACTAGGCTCACTGCCACACAACCAGAACCGGAACCTGAGGGAGGCCAGGGTGGCGAGCGAGATTCAGACGCGCGTGCTGCGCAAGATCAGCTGGCGCATCGTTCCCTTCATCATGCTGCTGTACTTCGTGGCCTTCATCGACCGCGTCAACATCGGCTTTGCCTCGCTGACGATGAACAAGGACATCGGCCTGTCGTCGACCGTGTACGGCCTGGGCTCCGGCATCTTCTTCTGGGGCTACTTCCTGTTCGAGGTGCCCTCCAACATCATCCTGCACAAGGTCGGCGCGCGAATCTGGATCGCGCGGGTGATGATCACCTGGGGCCTGGTGTCGGCGGCAATGGCGCTGGTGCAGGGACCGACCAGCTTCTACATCCTGCGCTTCCTGCTCGGCGTCGCCGAGGCCGGCTTCTTTCCCGGCATCATCCTTTATCTCTCCTACTGGTTTCCGGCACGCCAGCGCGCCGCGGTAACCGCGCTGTTCATGGCGGCCGCGCCGCTCTCGACAGTGCTGGGCTCTCCGGTCTCCGGTGCGCTGCTGGAGATGGACGGCCTCTTCGGCTTCAAGGGCTGGCAATGGCTATTCGTGCTGGAGGCGCTGCCGGCCGTGCTGCTCGGCTTCGTCGTGCTCGTGTTCCTCACCGACCGACCCGAAAAGGCCAAATGGCTGGCTGAAGACGAGCGCCGCTGGCTGGTCGAGACCATGAACGAGGAGACCACGCGCAAGGCGGCGACCGCGAGCCACAGCATCTGGCGGGGCCTTGCCGATCCGCGGGTGCTGGCGCTGTCGCTGATCTATTTCGGCACCTCGGCCGGCCTCTACACGCTCGGCGTCTGGGCGCCGCAGATCATCAAGCAGTTCGGCCTGTCCTCGCTCCAGGTCGGCTTCCTCAACGCGCTGCCGGCCACCGCCGCCGTCGTCGCCATGGTGCTGTGGGCGCGGCATTCGGACCGCACCGGCGAGCGCACCTGGCACGTCGTGATCGCCTGCCTGATCGCGGCTGCGGGCCTTGCCTACGCCGGCCTTGCCGGCGGCGTCATCGCCGTGCTGATCGCGCTGTCGCTCGTCAATATCGGCATCTCTTCCGCAAAGCCGCCGCTGTGGAGCATGCCGACGCTGTTCCTGTCCGGCCCCGCGGCCGCAGCCGGCATCGCCACCATCAACTCGATCGGCAATCTCGGCGGCTTCGTCGGGCCCGCCATGATCGGCTGGACCAAGGACCAGACCGGCAGTTTCGTCGGCGGCCTTTACTTCGTCAGCGGCCTGCTCGTTCTCTCCGCGGTCCTCACTCTGCTATTGTCGCGCGCGAAAACCGCCCCCGTCGAAGCCATCCCGCAATCCCACTGATCTCTCAAACGGAGCACATCCATGCGCACCCATTCGATCGCAGCAATCCCCGCCGACGGCATCGGCCCCGAGGTGATCTCCGCCGGTGTCCGCGTGCTGGAGGCGCTGGCCAAGCGCAGCGGCGACATCGCCTTCAACGTGAGGACGTTCGATTGGGGCTCGGATCATTACAAGAAGCACGGCGTGATGATGCCGGCGGACGGCCTCAGTGAGTTGAAGAAGTTCGACGCGATCTATTTCGGCGCAGTCGGCGCCCCTGACGTGCCCGACCACATCACGCTGTGGGGTTTGCGGCTGCCGATCTGCCAGGGCTTTGACCAATACGCCAATGTACGGCCGACCAAGATCCTGCCGGGCGTGGCCTCGCCGCTGCGCAACGTCGGCGTCGGCGATCTCGACTGGGTGATCGTGCGCGAGAACTCGGAAGGCGAATATGCCGGGATGGGCGGCCGCGCCCACAAGGGCCTGCCGGAAGAGGTCGGCACCGAGGTTGCAGTCTTCACCCGCGTCGGCGTCACGCGCATCATGCGCTATGCGTTCCAGCTCGCGCAGTCGCGGCCGCGCAAATTCCTGACCGTCGTGACCAAGTCGAACGCGCAGCGCCATGGCATGGTGATGTGGGACGAGATCGCCGCCGAAGTTGCGACCGAATTCCCTGATGTCACCTGGGACAAGATGCTGGTGGACGCCATGACCGTGCGCATGACGCTGCATCCGAAGAGCCTCGACACCATCGTTGCGACCAACCTCCACGCCGACATCCTCTCCGACCTCGCCGGCGCGCTGGCCGGCAGCCTCGGCGTGGCGCCGACCGGCAACATCGATCCTCAGCGCCGCTTCCCCTCGATGTTCGAGCCGATCCACGGCTCGGCCTTTGACATCACCGGCAAGGGCATCGCCAATCCGGTCGCGACGTTCTGGACCGGCGCGCAGATGCTGGAGCATCTCGGCGAGAAGGACGCGGCCGCGCGGCTGATGAAGGCGGTCGAGCAGGTCTGCGCGGCCGGCGTGCTGACGCCTGACGTCGGCGGCAAGGCCACGACAAAGGAAGTCACGGACGCCGTGATCGACGCGATCCACGGTTCGAACGTCTAGCCGGCCGACGCCGGCTCCGGTGAGCCAATTCAGGCGTCACTGCACGCCGTAGCGGGCGAAGGCGTCGGTGATGTTGAGGTCGATGAGCTTTGCCGCCGAGACGTCACGGTCGCCGCCGGCGGCGTCGCCCTGCCTGATCCTGGCAAGTCCGCGTCCATACAGAGCGCTTGCCAGGTTGGGCGCCAGGCGCAGCGCCGCACTGTAGTCGTCGACAGCGGCGGCGAGCTGGCCCATTTTCAGGTGGATCAGCGCGCGTGAATCATATGTGGCGGCATCTTTCGATCCTGACTGGATTGCCCTGTCGCAGTCGTCGAGCCCAGCCTCCAGATCGCCGATGACTGCTCGGGCCCAGCAGCGCCCGCTTCTCGCCCACGTCAAGTTCGGATCGAGGCGGATAGCCTCGTCGAAATCCAGCGCGGCCCGATCATACCGGTTCAGCTTCAGGTGCGCTTCCGCGCGGTTGGCAAAGGCACTGCCATAGGCAGGGTTGAGTCTGATCGCCTCGTCGAAAGACTTGATCGCGTCCTCATAAGCTCCCTTCCTCAAATAGGCGACGCCGCGATTGTTCACCGGCTTGACATAGCCCGAGGCGAGTTCGATCGCTCGATCGAAATCGCTGATTGCACGGTCGTACTCCGCCGCTGCGGCATAGGCATTGCCGCGGTTGTTGTAAGCCACAGCCAGCGCCTCCGGCTTGGCATCCCCCGAATTGATGAGCGCCGTGCAGGCGGCGACCCGAGCTTGGGTCGGAATGCGATCCGTACCGTTGCACTGCTCAATGCTGTTGAGGACGCTACTTTTCTGCGGCTGCTGCGCCGCTGCCTGCAAACCGAGCGACAGCAGCACGAGGACGGGCGCCACGCTGGCGATGTTGGCCCTGATGGTCATCGCCGTGCCGCTTTAGCATCCTCGGCAAATGCTCGGCCTGGGACCACTCCCCTGCTCGGGCATTGCAGAAGTCACGCGCTTTTTCGCCAATTTGCCCTTGCCCTCTTCGATGAGAGTCGAAAACTTGACCTCACCGTCATCGGAAATTTCGATGTGCGGCGTAGTGCCTCGGATCCCCATCGTTGCAACGGGCGTATCGACCTTCATATCGCCGGTCTTCGCGATCTTGCCGGCGACAAAGGTCGCCGTGCCTCTGGCCAGATTGAAGAACGTTGCATTCGACCTGCCGTCCGGCTCGTACACATACTCATCCAGGGCCATGCGAGCGTTGCTCGAGAGATTGAACGACGAGCCATCGCTGAAATTGATGCTGACCCGGCTGTCCGCACCGGTTAGCACCACGTCGCGCAGATACACGACATCGCCGGTCCTGGCCTGAGCGGCGGGCTCGCCAAGCTTCGCCTGGACGACGACCGCACCTGCGTGCTCGATCGAGACCGAACCTGTAACGGCTACGACCTTGCCAATGGGTTTTGACGCGACATCATCGGGACCGCGCGTCACGGGGTTGACTTGAACCTGCGCCTGCGCAGCAGAGACATCCGCGGATGCCCAAATGAGACCAATCACTAATACCGCAATCGTAAGCCTGCACATGACCCGCCCTTTCCGAGAAGAGCTCTTTTGCGATCCGCTTGATGGAGCGATGAGAACCTCCGCCAAGCTCGCAATTCGTGCATCGCCAGTATCTACAACCTGGACCGGTCCTTACCGGGACTTTGCTCCAGACAAAAGTATGTCTTCCGATCTTGACTTTAGGCTCAAGCCGTTTGCCGGACCAGCAAAAATAAGCTAGCTTTTTAAAAGCTCGACCGTCAATTTCCCGAGAGCCCAAATTGCGATAGCGGAGAGGCATCTCCGTTGAACCGGCGATCATCCTGGCAAGACCAATAGAATTGCGATTTTTATCAAACGTCTTCGGCGTGCAGGCCTGGGGTTGCTAACGCCATAAAACGCTTCATTTCGCCCGTGGCGTAGCAAAATCGATAAGAACAGCGCGGCCCGCGCCAAGCCCGAATTATTCGGCACGCGAGGCCACAGCCATGTCAGTTGCTTTTGGCGTCGGACCCCAGAATGGGGACCTCAGACCTCTCCCCCACCAGATCATTGGCATCGTTCACAGCGCGTCGGGATACGTCACCCTCGCGCGCAACGACAGCCCGGTCGTTCAGGTCAGCATTGGTGACCTTGTCTGGTGCCATGACGTAATCGAGACGGCTGCGGATGCGCAAATCGGGATCCGGCTTCTCGACGACACCGTATTCAACGTCGCCAGCGGATCTCGCGTCGAGCTGCGCGAATACGCGTCCAATTCCGCATCGCGCTCGACAATCGTTGCAGTCGCCGGCGGAAGTTTTGCGTTTAGGGTCGGCCAGTTGGCAAACGGCGGCACGCTGACGGTCGACACGCCGTTTGGTTGCGTTCGTGGCCGCTCCCATGGCACCGGCTTCGGCATCCTGACGATGGCGGCGTTGATCTTCTCGACAATAGAGGAAGCGCGAGGCGCGGACCCTGACGGCGCGTCTCTGGATAACGATACGATCACTTACAAGGACCTTCAGCACGGCGTCTTCGAACTCATCACCAAGGAACGGGTGCCGCGCCACATCATTGTCGATGACCCAGGAGAAACCGTCGTCCTGAACAGGATCGGCTCCTCGATCAGCGTCAACCAAGTTGCCAACAACGCTGCTCGCATGGAAGAGCTGCACGCAGCCCAACAGGACGTGCTCGCCAATCTCACGCGAGGTCCGACCGGATCCAGTACGCCGCCTGCCGTCGACACGCTCCAGCTACAGCCAATCAACTTCAATTCGGATCACTCGATCGTTCTGCCGAACCTTGTTCCGGCACTGGTGCCGGTAGAAGCCACCCTAATCCAGTACCCGCTGCCGGTACTGAACGTGCCGACCGGCCCAACCGAAATCGACACGTTCAAATTCAACGACACCTTCGCCACGACAACCGGCGCTTTCAACGCCAGCAGCCAGCTCCATGTCGTGCTCACCTACGGTCTCAGCGGCGGGACGGCCGGCACGACTGTCCTGAATGGACAGGCATACGATTTCTCGCAGGTCGGACCTTATGGCACCCTCTATCTCAACAGCGCATCCGGCGCCTACGCGTTCGTTCCGAACGCGGATGCCATCAATGCCCTGTCGTCGCCGACAACCACGGACTTCGTGATCACGGTCTCGGACGGCCAAGTCACGACGAGCCAAACCTTCGTCGTCACCATTGACGGCGTCAATGACACGGCCCTCATCTCGGGCAACGCCAGCGGCGCGGTGGTAGAGGCCGGCGGAGTCGCCAACGCTGTGCCCGGCATGCCAACGGCAACCGGCACGCTCACGGACACGGATGTCGATAATCCGCCCAACACCTTCACGTCTGTAAGCTCGCCGGTCAGGAGCGCCGGCGGCTACGGCACCTTCACGATGACGACCAGTGGTGTGTGGACCTACACGCTCGACAATAGCAACAGCAAGGTACAGGCCCTGAATGTCGGCGACACGCTGATCGATCAGTTCACCGTGACGAGTATCGATGGCACTCCCCAGGTCGTGACGATCACGATCCAGGGCAGCAACGACGCCGCGATCATCTCCGGGACCGCGACCGGCTCGGTCGTCGAGGCGAACGGAACCTCGCCCGGCACGCCGATCGCGACAGGCACGCTTGTCGTTGCGGATGTCGACGGCCCGGCCAATACCTTCGTGCCGGTCGACGCACCGACAGCAAGCGCGCAGAACTATGGCAGCTTCACCATCACCGCGGCCGGCGTGTGGACCTACACGCTCGACAACACCAGCAGCGCGGTGCAGGCACTCAACAACGGTGACACGCTGACCGACAGCTTCATGGTGACCACGGCCGACGGCACGGCTCAGACTGTGACGATCACCATCAACGGCAGCAACGATGCGGCGATCCTCTCCGGAGCGACGACCGGCTCGGTGATCGAGGCCGGAGGTATCGCCAATGGGACGCCTGGCGTGCCGACTGCAACCGGGACGCTGACCGACATCGATCCCGACAACCCGTCCAACACCTTCACGCCAGTGATCACGGCAAAAACCAGCGCGGGCGGCTTCGGCACCTTCACGATGACGGCGCTTGGCACCTGGACCTACACGCTCGACAACAGCAACAGCATGGTCCAGGCACTCAACGTCGGCGACACGCTGACGGACCAGTTCACCGTGACCACGGCCGACGGCACGCCGCAGCTGGTGACAATCACGATCAACGGCACGAATGACGCCGCCATCATTTCCGGGACCACGACAGGCTCGGTGCTCGAAGCCGGCGGCATGGCTCCTGGCACGCCGGTTGCGACCGGCGCGCTCACTGATACCGACGTCGACAACCTCGCCAACACCTTCATGCCGGTCGGCACGTCGATGGCGAGCGCGCATGGCTACGGCAGCTTCACGATGACCGCGACTGGCGTGTGGACCTACACGCTCGACAACACCAGCAGCGCGGTGCAGGCGCTCAACAACGGTGACACGCTGACCGACAGCTTCATGGTGACCACGGCCGACGGCACGGCGCAGACGGTGACGATCACGATCAACGGCAGCAACGATGCGGCGACCCTCTTCGGAGCGACGACCGGCTCGGTGACCGAGGCCGGAGGCGTCGCCAATGGTACACCTGGCGTGCCGACTACAACCGGGACACTGACCGACGTCGATCCCGACAACCCGTCCAACACCTTCACGCCAGTGATCACGGCAAGAACCAGCGCGGGCGGTTTCGGCACATTCACGATGACGGCGCTTGGCACCTGGACCTACACGCTCGACAACAGCAACAGCACGGTCCAGGCACTCAATGTCGGCGACACGCTGACCGACCAGTTCACCGTGACCACGGCCGACGGCACGCCGCAACTGGTGACGATCACGATCGCCGGCGCGAATGACGCCGCCATCATTTCCGGGAGCACGACAGGCTCGGTGCTCGAAGCCGGCGGCATCGCTCCGGGCACGCCGATCGCGACCGGTACGCTCACTGATATCGACGTCGACAATCTCGCCAACACCTTCACGGAGGTGATCTCGCCCACTGCAAGTGATGGCGGCTACGGCACCTTCACCATGACCGCGTCAGGCGTATGGACCTATACGCTGGACAACAACAATAGCGTGGTGGACGCACTCAACGTCGGCGATACGCTCACCGACCATTTCACGGTGACGGCCATCGACGGCACCACGCAAGAGGTGACGATCACCATTCATGGTGCCAGCGACGCAGATCCCAACGACTTCGACAATCTGGCAATGGGAAGCACCGTCGTATCCAACCCGCCGTTCGTCTATGGTACTCCCGAAGGCGACAGCATCGCCGGCGGCGGCAACGTTTCCCAGACCGTCTACGGGGGCGCCGGTGATGACACCATCAACGGCACCGGCGTGAGCGATACCATCTTTGGCGGATCGGGCAACGATACGATCAAGGGCAACAACGGCGATGACGTGCTCTATGGCGGCTCCGGACAGGACACTATCGACGGCAGCAACGGGAACGACACCATCATCGGCGGGTTCGGCGCGGACAAGCTCACGGGTGGTAACGGCGATGATACCTTCGTCTATCTGTCGGTGGCGGATTCCAGAGCCGGCCGATTCGATACGATCACCGATTTCGTATCGGGGACCGACAAGATCGACTTGACGGCGTTCGGCGCGCTCGGATTCGCGATCCTGGCCTTGAGCTCCACAAGCTCGTTCGTGCCGGCGCACACTATCGCCTGGATCTACGACAGCTCAGCCAACGAAACCGTCGTCTATGTCAACCCGACCGATCAAACCCTCCAGATCGGCGATTCCAGCCTGCTGGAAGTTCATCTGCAGGGTATCGCGACCATCGAAGCGTCGGACTTCATCGTGGATCAAACCGCGGCACCGGTGCTGGCGGCGAGCGACACGCTCGCTCCGACCGTTGCAACCGATCCGACCGTCGCAACGCAAGGCGACGCCGTGGTCATGACATCAAGCACCACCGTCGCCCCCATCGAGGCGACGAACAGTGACGGCTCTGTTTCATTGGACGCAAGTTCGACCGCAATCGATGTGGGCTATTCTTTCGATACCGGTCGAGATATCGATTGGTGGAGCAACGACATCGCCTCTTCCGCCACCAGCGAGACGGCGATACCGCCCGGCCTCTCCGAAGCAGCAATCCATTCGCTATCGGCCGAGCCCTTCAAGTTTGTCTTCGAACCATCGCAGAGCGACGACAGCGTCGAAGCGAAGGGAGTTGGCAAGACCGGCATGTTGGAGCAAGATCATGCCGCAGCTTCCGGCGCGCCCGATGCGCTCCCTGCCATCGACCAGCATCTCGGCGACGGCAGGTCCGCGGAGTCTCATGGCCGTGCGAGCTCCGCCGATACGAGCAACGCTCCTGACGTCGCTTCTCAGAAAGGCCTCGTGAACAGCGGAAACGCTCATACGATTCCATCTCAAGCTGACGAGTACAATCGCGCTTCGATGGAGGCGTCCGACAAGTCCAATGACAAACTGCATTCTGCGGCAGACGACGCGCAGCACTCCCACGGAAACGCGCCGGCACATCCGTCCGGACCCGGCGATTCCTTCAACTTCCTGAATCCGGCGATCGAGAAGTCGGGCGTCGCATTCCTAGACGATCTCCCGACACAACCCGATCATCATGAACACGCGGCACATGCCGACGGTCACGGTGGCGCCCCGACAGCCGGCGAGATTCCACAGCTGGACGACGGCGCGCACGTCCCGGCCGGTTTGGCCGCGTCTCACGCACCGCATGATCTCCTGGTGTGACCTCGGTCTGCTGAACATGCGCATGCTGTCCACCTATCACGGGCCGTTTGCGTGAGGCTACCTGCCAGTTGGAGGGGGAACCCACCCCCGTTGGCCGCAACAAATCGCCATGGCTCTACTTCCGCCTGGCCGGCGCCGGCGGCGGCATCGCCATCGCGGCCGTGGCATCCGGCGGTGTCAGATGCCTGGGAACGATGATCGACTGGCCCGGCGTGAGCGTCGCAGTCTCGGCAAGCGAGTTGCCCTGCGCGATGGCCCAGACCGGCACGCGATGGGTCGCCGCGATGCTCTCCATGGTGTCGCCGGCACGGACCGGGATGCGCACGCCGCTGTCCCACAATTCGACCAGCGTATCTCCGGGGACCTGATAACGCAGCGGCACGGCATCGGCCTGCGTCTGGGCCTGGATACGCGGCAACTGCGTCACCATCTCCAGAATCTGACGGTGGATGTCGTCCGACTTCTCGATGTTTATGTGCGAGACGCGGCTGTTCAGCTTCAAATCGTAGCTCGCATAGTGGCCGCGAAAGCCGGGCACCGCCACCACGTCGCCGCCACCAAGCACGCTGTCGGACAGGAAGATGTTGATGAAGCGTTCGACATTGAGCGGCACGTCGTCGGTCGCATGCGCAGGATCGATGGTGATGACGAGACTGATCGGGATGTTCTCCTTGGCCGCCATCTCGGAGATCAGCACCGAGCACAGCCCGCCCATGGAATGACCGATCAGCACGATCGGCGCCGGGCTCTCCTTGTAGCTGGAGATGGCGCGGCTGCCGATCAGCCGGCACAAGGTGAATTCATAGACGTCGGCCGAGAAGCCGGCCGCCGTCAGCTTCTCGTCGAGCCGGTCCATGCCGGTCGAGAAGAACGGCCCCATGGCGCCCCGAAAAAGGTAGATCTTTGGCGGCGGCAGCGGCTCGGCTGGCGGAGCAGGAGGCGGCGGCGCGACCACAGGGCTTGCAGCCGGCTTCGGCTTGGCGGGCGAGGCCGCGGCCAACACGGGGGTCAAGGCGAGCAGCGCAACGGCCGCCAACACCACAAATCGCCTTGGATTGATCATCAAGTCCCGCAGTCCTACCACAGGAGGCAAGGGCCTCCCCGCGGCGGTTAGTGACCGCCGATTGGGTGGTTTTTGGGGCACGAAGCCCGCCGGGTCAACCGGCTCTGTGGCGCGCGATCAGCTGGTCGGCGACATCGTTGAGATCGTCGCCAACGATCTGCGGCTGCGGACCGACACCGAGCAGGTCATTGCCTACGCGTTTGATCAGGGCCGCCTCCCAGCCCGCGGCAACAGCACCGAGCGTATCCCAGGTGTGGCATGCGATCAGACAGAACTGCGAAGGACTGGCGCCGAGTTCACGTTCGACGTAGGCGTAGGCTTGGCGCGATGGCTTGTGGTGCTTGACGCCGTCGGCGCTGAAGCGCCGCTCGAACAGATCGACGATGCCGCCATGCGTGAGCTGGCGCGTCTGCACCTCGAGCAGATTGTCAGTGAGCGTGAACAGGCGGAAGCCGGCGGCGCGCAGCTTGCGCAGCGCCGCAGGCACTTCGGCGTGCGGCGGCATCGTCGAGAACCGCTCGGTCAGTTCCTTCTTGTCACGCTCGTCGATCGTGATGCCCTTGGTATCCGCCAGCATCTTCATCACGGCCGCACCGATGTCGGTGAAGGGAACGTAGCAGCCGGCGACCGTGAGCGCCGAGGAATACAGGATGAAATTGGCGAACCACAGGCGCATCGCGTCCTTGTCACCAAAGATACGCGCGAAGGTCGGCTCCATCGTCTGCAGGTCGAGCAGCGTCTCGTTGACGTCGAAGACGATCAGGGGAAGATCAGCCATGGTGTTGGACTCCTTGTCCGGTCCGTTTCTTGCCCCCGGCCCGACTACTGACGGCTCTTGAGCCTGCTCCGATGCGCCGCCTGCTTGGCTCGGTTGCCGCAGACCGCCATGATGCACCATCGCCGCGCACGGCGACGGGTGTGGTCGGCGAACATCAACGTGCAGTTATGGCCCTCGCACGCTTTCACGTCGGAAAAGTCTTCGTCACAGACGAACTTCGCCATCGCCTCACCGATCGGCAACAGCAGCGACTGCGGTGATCGCCACCGCCGCGCCGTCCGCAGCGCGAGGCCATGATGGCTGTCGTCGTGTCGCGGTTCGATCCGGCGGAAGACCTCGTCCTGTTCCAGGAGACTGTTCAGTGGACCGAGTTCCTGGAGCGCCGTCGCGGCGAGCGGCCGACCCGCATGCGTGCGGACAAATCCCCTGAACCATTCGCGCAAGGCCCGCGCCTGATCCGCGACCTCGTCCAACTCGTCAGGACTGGCTTGCGCGCTGAGCGCCTCCAGTTCGTCCGCAGGCGCCAGCTTCGCCTGCGCGAGCCAATCGATCAGCCCGTCGCCATCGTCGATCCAGTCGACGGGCGTATCGACCGGTGTCGCGATCGAATTGAGGAAATCGAGACCGAGCGAGTCGGCAATAAACATGGCAGGCGGTCTGTTTTGCACCTTTGGCTCCCCAGCCGGAATTAATCCGAATGTAACCTGTAAAATACCTATTGACAAGTTACCATGCCCCGATAATAACCCTAATGAAGCTAGTAAACAGGTTACATGGAGGCAGCGATGGCCAAGAGCGACATCACGGTGGTCCTGACCCACGGCGCGTGGGCGGACGGGTCGAGTTGGGCGCGGGTCGTTACCGCGCTCGCTGCCGAGGACATCAAGGCGCAGGCGGCACCGCTGCCGCTGACCTCGCTCGCGGACGATGTCGCCGCCCTCAACCGCAGTTTGGATCGCACCGATGGTCCGATCGTGCTCGCGGGGCACGCCTATGCCGGTGCCGTGATCGCCCTCGCACGGCCTGAGCGCGTGAAGGCCCTCGTCTATGTGGCGGCGCTGGCGCCTGACGAAGGTGAGAAGGTTGCGGACGTGTTCTATCGCCTGCCGCCGCACCCACAGGCCCCCAAGCTTGCGCCTGACGGCGACGGCCTGATCTGGCTGCCCGAGGACGCATTCGCCGCAGCCTTCGCGCAGAACGCCGCCGCGGAAGATCATGCTGTGCTGGCTGCCGTGCAGCGGCCGATCTCGTTGAATTGCATCACCGTCCCGGCGGGACGCCCGCTCTGGAGGAACGTTCCGAGCTGGTTCTTGATTGCCGAGCAGGACCGCATGATCGTTCCGGAGACGCAGCGCTTCATGGCGGAGCGCATGAAGGCGAATATCCGTGCCCTCGCCGTTGATCACACCCCTGGCGTCACCGCGCCCGGGGCGGTCGCCGACATCGTTCGCGACGCAGTGTACGCGGTGAGCGGCAAGTAGCGCGCCACCGCACGAGCATCGGATCTCATCTCGTCAAGGCACCAGTAATGGAGACTATCATGACCTCCACCAGATATCGCACGGCCGACGTCGACGGCTTCAAGGTGTTCTATCGCGAAGCCGGCCGCGCCGGCGCGCCGAAGCTTCTGCTGCTGCACGGCTTCCCGAGCGCAGGTCACATGTTCCGCGACCTGATCCCGCTGCTGGCGGACAAGTTTCACATCGTCGCGCCCGACCTTCCCGGCTTCGGCCAGTCCGACATGCCGTCGCGCGAAACCTTCCGCTACACGTTCGACAACATCGCGCGCGTGATCGAGCGCTTCACCGAGGTGATCGGCTTCGATCGCTTCGCCGTCTACGTTTTCGACTACGGCGCGCCGACCGGCTTCCGGCTCGCGCTCAACCACCCTGAAAGGATCACCGCCATCATCTCGCAGAACGGCAACGCCTACGAGGACGGCCTCAGCGACGGCTGGACTCCGATCAAGGCCTACTGGCAGGACCCCTCGCCCGCCAATCGCGAGGCGCTACGCGGCTTCCTCACACCGGATACGACACGCTGGCAGTATACGCATGGCGTTCCAGATCCGACGGCCGTATCGCCTGACGGCCAGAACCTCGACAATTTCTACTTGGCACGCCGTGGCTCGGGCGATGTGCAGCTCGACCTGTTCGGCGACTACAAGAGCAATGTCGCGCTCTATCCTGCCTTCCAGGACTATTTCCGCAAGCACAAGCCGCATCTCCTTGCGATTTGGGGCAAGAACGATCCGTTCTTCATCCCGCCCGGCGCAGAAGCCTACAGGCGCGACAATCCGAACGCCGTGGTGAAATTCCTCGACACCGGCCATTTCGCGCTGGAGACCCACGCAACCGAGATCGCGGATGCCATGCGTGCCTTCCTAACCTAGCGAGAGCGGTCAGCTACGGCATGCCGTCAGCGCGGACAAGACAATGCCGCCGTCGACAACCAAGTCGGCGGCGGCACAATCAGATCAGCATTTGACGCGTTAGGCTTCAGTTCCTCGCCGGCGCCACAGCTGCTGCTGCGCGCGCAGACCGTGGGGCCGCGCGGGGTTCGGCGACCGGTCCAGCCGGACCGCGCGAGCGGGCGATCGCCGCGTCGATCTCGGCGATGACGCGGCGCTGGATGGCCTCGTTCTTGTCGATGGTGATGTGGCCGACGCCGCTGCCGCGTACGTCGACATTGTCGAGCTTGCCACGGAGGCCGGCGGCGGCGCGCACCGGCTCGCCCGGACCGTCGCCGATATAGATGTTGATGTAGCGCTCGGCGCCGGTCGAGAGCTTGGTCTTGAACACGGAGTCGAGGCCGATCGCGAGCTTCACGGGCACGCCGAGCTGGTTCAGCTTGGCGATCATGTCGGGCAGCGCGGTTGCGCCGGAGGAGTGCCCGACCAGCACGATGGTCTTGAGCCGGCCGGCCTTGTAGTTCGCGGCGGCCTCGTCGGCGAGCGAGGACCAGGACACGAAATTGGCAACCGTCACCGGGATGCCCTGGGCCTGCAGCCTTGCGCCGATGGTGTCGAGCCCGAGCGAGAAGATGTTGAGCACGCCGCGGAGCAGATAGACATGCGTCGTCGCAACGGCCTGGCTCGGCGCCGCCTTGGCGGTGGTCGGGCTCATGGCAACAGCTGACAGCAACAGCAGGCAGATCGCCCACGCGCGGATGGTGGGCAATTGGCTGGCGGCGGCGGTGTGACGGCCGTTCGGTCTCATCGATTGTTTCCCTGGGGACATACGCTTCGCGATTGGCCGGAATCGTAGCCACGGCCTGCTCGCAGACGCAACAAAGAGCAGCGTGAACGGCGATCTTCGCCGCAATCCGTGGCCATCGCGCAACACTTGCCTGAAACCTGCCCCTGAAGGGCCTGTTTTGAGACCATTTTTCTCCGGGCAATTGCGGGCAGGCAACGCCATTCCTATTTCAGGGCTCCGCTAGTCTCCGCCCGCCACAGGGCGGATTCTCGCGCCCCCCTTCCCCATCCCCACCGGCCACCATGTCCTCCATCATTTCCGTCGCCAATCTGTCGAAGACCTATGGGTCCGGCTTCAAGGCGCTCAAGAACGTCAATCTCGACATCAAGCGCGGCGAAATCTTTGCGCTGCTCGGCCCCAACGGCGCGGGCAAGACCACGCTGATCTCGATCATCTGCGGCATCGCCAATCCGAGCGAGGGACGGATCCTGGTCGGCGGCGAGGACATCCAGACCTCCTACCGCAAGGCGCGTTCGCTGATCGGCCTCGTGCCTCAGGAATTGCACACCGACGCCTTCGAGAGCGTGTGGGCGACCGTGAGCTTCTCCCGGGGCCTGTTCGGCAAGCCGAAGAATCCTGCCCATATCGAGAAGGTGCTGAAGGACCTCTCGCTCTGGGACAAGAAGGACAACAAGATCATCACGCTCTCAGGCGGCATGAAGCGCCGCGTGATGATCGCAAAAGCGCTGTCGCACGAGCCCCAAGTCCTGTTCCTGGACGAGCCGACCGCCGGTGTCGACGTCGAACTGCGCAAGGGCATGTGGGAGGTCGTGCGCACGCTGCAGCAATCCGGCGTCACCATCATCCTCACCACGCATTACATCGAGGAAGCCGAGGAGATGGCCGACCGCATCGGCGTCATCAACAAGGGAGAGATCGTTCTGGTCGAGGACAAGGCGACCTTGATGCAGAAGCTCGGCAAGAAGCGGCTGACGCTGCATTTGCAGGGCAAGCTCGGCGCCCTGCCCGAGAGCCTTGCCCACTACAAGCTCGATCTCTGCGACAGCGGCGCGACGCTGGTCTACGACTACGACACCAAGGGCGACCGCACCGGCATCACCAGCCTGCTCAGCGACCTCCGCACCGCCGGCATCCGTTTCAGCGATCTCGACACGACCCAATCGTCGCTCGAGGACATCTTCGTCGACCTCGTGAGGGCGTCATGAACCACCGGGCCATCCGCGCCATCTATCTGTTCGAAATGGCGCGCACCTGGCGCACACTGCTGCAAAGCATCGTCTCGCCGGTGGTATCGACCTCGCTCTATTTCGTGGTGTTCGGCGCGGCGATCGGCTCGCGCATCAGCCAGGTCGAAGGCGTCAGCTACGGCACCTTCATCGTGCCGGGCCTGATCATGCTCTCGGTGCTGACGCAAAGCATCTCCAACGCCTCGTTCGGCATCTACTTCCCGAAATTCACCGGCACGATCTACGAGATCCTGTCGGCGCCGATCTCCTATTTCGAGATCGTGCTCGGCTATGTCGGCGCCGCCGCGACCAAGTCGATCATCCTGGGCCTGATCATTCTGGCCACCGCCGGGCTCTTCGTTCCATTGCATATCCATCATCCGGTCTGGATGCTGGCCTTCCTGGTGCTGACGGCGGTGACGTTCAGCCTGTTCGGCTTCATCATCGGCATTTGGGCCGACGGGTTCGAAAAGCTGCAGATGATCCCGATGCTGGTGGTGACGCCGCTGACCTTCCTCGGCGGCAGCTTCTATTCCATCGACATGCTGCCGCCGACCTGGCGTACGGTGGCGCTGCTCAACCCGGTCGTCTATCTGATCTCGGGCTTCCGCTGGAGCTTCTACGAGATCGCCGATGTCAGCGTGGCCGTCAGCATCGGCATGACGGCGGCGTTTCTGGTGATTTGCCTCGCCGTGATCTGGTGGATCTTCCGGACCGGGTACCGGCTGAAGAACTGATCCGATTGTCATTTCCGGGTTCGTGCTCCGCACGCCCCGGAAATGACGGCGGTGGATTTACCGATAGCAGTGGAAGCGGTGATAGCCGTCGTAGTAGCCGTGGCAGTGGCGATAGTAACGATGGTGGGGAATCCCGAACACGCCTTCGACCGCGCCAACGGCGCCGCCGACGCCGGCCCCGACGACGCCGCCGACCGCACCGCCCACAGGCCCGGCGATCCTGTTACCTTCATAGGAGCCTTCCTGGGCGCCGCGCACGATGCCCTGGGCACGGCCAGAGTGCGGCAGCGACAACAGCGCCAACAGGACGGCAGCGGCGGCGAACAGCAGGCGGACGGGCAGGCCGGCCGGCAAGGCTGCGATACGGGCTTTGTTCATCTTCGATCCCAAGGGAATAGCGGCGGGAATAACGGCGGCGAAAGCCACCCGTCTGGTAGGCCACGATCAACGCCCGAAGCGGCCAAATGGTTGCGGCTTTGTGACGAATTGTCGGCGATGTGAACGCATCTTTCGCTCGCGAAAATGTCAGCACCCTCGGGACATACGCGGCACAAAGCGGCCTTGCTTACGCCCCGCATCACGTTAACGATGGCAGGAAGGTTAGCTTTGCACGCCGCTGGAACGAAAGCCGGATTGCAGGCATAGTGCATGCCGGGGACGGAGAGCCGCGGTGTTATAGTTTGAGCACGATCTTTTCGGAAAACAGAAACAACGTTTTGCAGATCATGCTCCAGCGTGAACAGGCCGGAGGCCAGACGTCAGATGCGTTCATTTTTTATTGCTTTCACTTCGCTGATACTTGTGAGCGCGGGCACCGCGCAGGCCAAGGTCGACATCACCATCGACAAGGACAATCAGCAGATGACCGTCGTGGTCGACGGCGTCACGCGCTACCACTGGCCGGTCTCGACCGGCATCCCCTCGCGCGAAACGCCGAACGGCGCCTTCCGCGCCTTCCGCATGGAAGAGGATCACTACTCCAAGGAATTCGACGACGCGCCGATGCCGCACTCGATCTTCTTCACCAAGATCGGGCACGCCATCCATGGCACCGACTCGGTCGGCCGTCTCGGCACGCCGGCGTCCCATGGCTGCGTGCGGCTCTCGCGCCAGAATGCCTCGACGCTTTACGCGCTGGTGCAGGAGCAGGGCGTCCTCAACACCACGGTGACGTTGACCGGCTCGGCGCAGGTGGCGCTGGCGCGCAATCCGCGCGGTCGCAATGCAGTGGCTCGCGCCGGGCAGCCGGGCGAGGAGCAGTATGCGACGACAGGCGATCCCGTGAATCTGACGCCACCGGCGCAGCCCGCCCGCCGCTACATGCCGCAGGATGACAATTACATCTATCCGGCCGACGGCAGCGACACCGGAGCGCGCTACCCGGCACCGCGTCCGATCAACCGCCCCTACGGCACCCAAGTCTATCAGCAGCTGCCGCAACCGCAGCCCTATTACGACCAGGGCTATGGCCAGCAAGGCTACTATTATCAGCAGCAGCCTCGCCAGTATTATCAGCCGCGCAACTACGACTACCAGAACTGAGGTTCCTGTTTGAGCATGATCCTTTCGGAAAACCGCTGCACACTTTTCCGGATCATGCTCACTTGAACGCGGCATCGCCGCGTTCGACGATCTTCCGCACAGCGTCGACAGAGGCGCGGGCGACCGGCTCGAGGATCTCAGGCCCGGTCGCGCCGAGATCGTCAGACGGTGTGTGGAAGGTGTGATGAAGGCCGGCCAAGCCGAGGAAATTGGCGTAGCCCGCCGCATGCACGTCGCGCAGCTCGCCGACAGCCTGCTTCTCGGTCACCAGACGTTTTGCCGCCACTCCCGCAAAGGCCTCGTCGGTCAGCGGCACCGCAGACTTGCTCAGCACGAGGGCGCGTCCCTCGTCGACCCGATTGGTGCACGCGCCCTCCGCATAGGCGTAGCAGGCATTCGACGAGCCGAAATGGATCCAGGCCAGCGTCTCCTTTGGCGCAGGCGCGCCATCCTTCAAGAACAGCTCCATGCCGCCATGGCCGATTTCGTGCCCGGCGGTGGCGATGAAGACGAAATGCGCCGGCCACTTTTCCGCAGCCGCGGTGCGCGCCAGCGCGAGGAAATTGGCGATGCCGGGACCGCGCTCGCAGACGCAGGAGTACCAGCCCGTCATCGGCGTGGAGACGACAATGGTCGGCCCGCGACCGATGCCGGTTTCGGCGATGACGTTGCGACTGGCGACGTCGTGCTCGTAATGACCTGAAACGTCGAGCGTCACCGGCGCCCCCGATGTCAGCGCGCGTTCGAACGTCGCCCGCGCCTTTGCACCGACGACGATGACAGGCACCGGCCAGGGCGCATCCTCCTGCCTGACATTGTAGGCGAAGCGATCGTCGGCGGGATTGCCAATCATCAGCAGGATGGCGGCGGGTTTCTTTGCGGCGGCCTCGCTGATCGCGGCACGATGAGCAGGTCCGAGATAAGCGCCGCGATCGAACGGCAGATCGACCCAGAGAATTTTCCCGGCAACATCGCCATCGCGGGCGAGTGGCGCAGAGAGATGGAAGCTGGCCTTGTCCTCCGGCGGCCACCAGAACGGCGTCGCCTCGACCGACGTGCCGGCCGCTTCCGCGCTGGCCCGCTCGACGACATATTGCCGGCCCAGCACCACCGGCTGGAACTTGATGGCGTAGCCGGCCTCAGAGAGCTCGCCCGCGATCCAGTCGGCCGTGGCGCGATCGCCTGATGAGCCGAAGCGGTGCAAGCCGAAGGAGGCGTAGCGCGCCACATCGGCGTAAAGGCTCGCCCCCGACAACACATCCCTGGCTGCCGCCTGTCCAACCATCAGAGCCGCCATCGTTGCAATGAGCACGAGCCGCATGTGAATCGCTCCCGATCCCTTTTGCAAGCCAGTTTTGGCTTTCCGCAGCCGCCGTCAACTGCACCACTGGACGACATGAGCCAAGATTTCATATGCTCGTCCTTTCACTTGGGCTGCATGTGATGCTGTTACGTGTTGCGACAATTCTGACCGCGCTTTCGGTTCTCACGACAGGACAAGCCATGACTGGCACAGCGATGGCTTTCGATCTCGAGGCGCACCGCGGCGGACGGGCGCTGATGCCGGAAAATACCCTGCCGGCCTTTGCCAATGCGCTGACGATGGGCGTCGACACGCTGGAGCTCGACGTGGGCGTGACCGCCGACGGCGAAGTCGTCGTGTCGCATGAGCGCGGGCTCAATCCCGATCTCGCGCGGGATGCGAACGGCGCCTATGTCGCGGCACCAGGCACGCCCTTCGTCAAGCTCCGGTTCGCCGATGTCAGGACCTATGACGTCGGCCAGATCCGGCCGGACAGCGCCTACGCCAAGCAGTTTCCCGAGCAGCGCGCCGTGCCGGGGACACGCATTCCCACGCTGAAGGAGCTGTTCGCGCTGGTGCGCAAATCCGGCAACGAGCGCGTGCGCTTCAATATCGAGACCAAGATCGATCCGGATCGTCCCGATGAATCGCTGGGGCCGCAAGCCTTCGTCACGAAGCTGCTCGGGGTGATCGAGGACGAAAAACTCTCCGACCGCGTCATGATCCAGTCGTTCGACTGGCGGACGCTGCTCCTCGTCCAGCAGCAGGCCCCGAAAATTCCAACCGTGTACCTGACGTTGCAGCGCGGCTCGGCACCGACGAACGCCCTCGACAAGGCCACCAGCTGGACGGCGGGTTTCAACCCGGCCGATCACGGTGGCTCGCTGCCGCGCACCATCAAGGCCGCGGGCGGTGCGGTGTGGTCGCCCTATTTCGGCGATGTGACGGCGGCACTTGTTACGGAGGCCCATACGCTCGCGTTGCGCGTCGTGGTCTGGACCGTCAACAAGCCCGACGACATGGCGCGGATGATCGAGTTCGGCGTCGACGGCATCATCTCCGACAGGCCGGACCTGTTGCGGCAGGTCGCCGGCGAGAAGGGAATCGCGCTGCCGGCGGGGACGCCGGTCCAGCCGTAACAAGCGAGCTACTGCTCGCCGTACCGCAGGCGCCGGTACAGTGCGCCGAGGATGTTGGAATAGTCGTCGGTCCAGACCCGTACCTTCTCGTCGGCGTCGGTCTCCTCCCACCGCTTGGACGATGCCAGCTTGCCGACGTCTTCCGCCTCACGCGCGGAGATGACGACGTCGGTCGAGAAGATGTAGTCGGCGTCGCGGCCCGAATCCTCGTCATAGACCCAACTCTTCAAATCGTTGGCATCGGCGATTCCCACCACCACGGGCTCGAGATCGAGATGCCGGTTGGAGACGTGCATCACCACGGCGCCGTGCGGGGCAAGCTTGTCCTTGTAGATCTTCATCGCCTCCTGGGTGGCCAGATGTATCGGGATCGCATCCGACGAATAGGCGTCGACGATGATGAGGTCGTAGACGCCGTCAGGCTCCCTGGCGAAGGTGAGACGCGCGTCGCCGATCACCGGCTTCAGGTCCGGCATACAGCTCGAGATGTAGCGGAAATTCTTGGGGTCGCGCGCGGCATCGACCATGGACTGGTCGATCTCGAAGAATTTCCAGTCCTCGCCCGGCTCGGCGGCGCAGGCGAGCGTGCCCGAGCCGACGCCGATCGCCGCGACCTTCAGCGGCGCGCCCTTGCGTTCGCGGATCGCGGTGATGGCCTGACCGATGCCGCCATCCTTGTGATAATAGGTGATCGGCTCGGGACGGCCGGTGACCGGCGTGCCGTCGTTGTTGCGGAAGCGCTCGGCACCGTGAATCGTGGTGCCGTGCATCAGCACGTGGAAATAGCCACCCGGCGTCACCACGATCTTGTGGACGCCGAAGAAGCTGCGCACGGTGGTGACGCGGCCCTCGTCAGCCGGATAGACCCGCGTCAACACCAGTGCGAGCGCGACGGTGGCAAAGATCTTCCAGCGGCCGGCATTGAGTGCCAGCGCCAGCAGCGCTGCGAGCACGCCGACGGCGCCGGCGACCCAGACGCGGTGATCCTCGAACCAGGTCGAGAGATCGCCCGTCATGTAGGACGGCGCAACGAGCGCCGCGGCGAGCGCGGCAAGCGCCAGCCAGTACCACCTCACGATGCCCGCAAGACGCTCGTTTGCCGACGGCCGGCACAGCGCGGCGAGCGCGACCAGGATCGGGTATTCGGCGATCCAGGAGAAGGTGAAGGGCGCGACCAGGCCGGCAAACAGGCCACCGACCATGCCGCCGAACGACAGCGCGACATAGAAGCCGGTGAGATATCTGGCTGCGGGGCGCGTCCGTGCCAATTCGCCGTGGCAGGCCATGGCGATGACGAAGAAGCACAATTGATGACCGCCGAGCGTGAGCAGCAGATTCTGCTCACCGCCGAACGCCAGTAGGAAGATGACGCCAGCGATCGCCACCGGCTGCAGCATCAGCATCCATTTGTGCGGCAGCAGCGGCCGCGACTGGAACACCAGAACCCAGGTCAGCAGATAGAGCGACAGCGGCAGCACCCACAGCAGCGGTGCGGCCGCGACGTCGGTCGAGATGTGTGCGGTGACCGCGATGAGCAGGCCCGACGGCACCGCGGCGAGGAAGATCCAGCGCAGCCGCGTCAAGATGCCTGGAGCCGGCGCGCTTGCGTCTTCGGTCCGCGCATCGCCCACCGCAGTCTTCGACGAGCGGAGCAACAGCATGCCGCAGCCTGCAATCAGCAGAATCAGAAGACCATAGCCGCCGGTCCAGAGCCGGTTCTGCGCGTGCAGCGTGAACATCGGTTCCAGCAGGAACGGATAGGACAGCAGCGCAAGGAAGCTGCCGATGTTGGAGGAGGCATAGAGGAAGTACGGATCCTGACCGTCAGGGTGACCGGTGCGGACGAACCAGGCCTGCAGCAGTGGATTGTTGGCGGCGAGCGCGAAGAACGGCAGCCCGATCGACATCACGAACAGGCTGAGCAGCCAGAATGCGTAGCCGGACGCGGGCGGCTCGCCATAGGCGCTGGCGATGCCGAGCGGCAGCGTGATGAAGGCCGCGGTCAGCAGCACCAGATGCACCACGACCGGCACCACGCGGTTCTTGATCTGCATGAGCAGATGCGCATAGGCGTAGCCCGCCAGCAGCAACGACTGGAAGAAAACCATCGCCACCGACCACACTGCCGGCGAACCGCCGAGCCGCGGCAGCACCATTTTCGTGAACAGCGGCTGCACCGAGAACAGCAACAGCGCGCTGACGAAGATCGCGGCCGTGTAGATCGTCAGCAGCAGTCGGTTGCGTAAAGAAGACGGCTGCTCCGTGGCGGCGGGTTGCACGATCGAATCCATGGGAGCTCCGGCTTTCCTCCGGCAGGCGCCGGGCGCGCGCGCAATGGAGCACAAGGTGCCTGAACGAGCAATAAATGGTCTCGTGATGTTGCATGGACGATTGCTTGATATACAGATGTCGTTCCGGGGCGATGCAAAGCATCGAACCCGGAAGCCCGAGATTCCGGGTTCTCGCTTCGCGAGCCCTGGAATGACGATAGCCTGAGCCTTGAATCCTCAATGACCGAAACCGACGTCGTCATCATCGGCGCTGGCCATAACGGCCTCACTTGCGCGACCTATCTTGCGATGGCGGGATTGCGCGTGCAAATCGTCGAGCGCCGCAAGGTGGTTGGCGGGGCCGCGGTCACGGAGGAATTTCATCCGGGCTTCCGCAATTCGGTCGCAGCCTACACCGTGAGCCTGCTCAATCCGCAGGTGATCCGTGACCTCAAGCTCGCCGAGCAGGGCCTGCGCGTCGTCGAGCGGCGCGCGCAGAATTTCCTGCCCGCGCCCGACGGCAGCTATCTCCTCACCGGCGAGGGACGAACGAAGGCGTCCGTTGCGCGGCTCAGCGCGCATGATGCCGCTGCACTCGACGGGTTTTCGCGCGAGCTCGAGGACATCGCGGACGTGCTGCGGCAATTCGTGCTGCGCGCGCCGCCGAACCTGATCGACGGTTTTGGTGTCGGTGCGCTCCGCGAGGCGATGAATGCGATCCAGAGCGCCAACATCCTGCGCGGCCTGACGCTGGAGCAAAGCCGCAGCCTGCTCGATCTCTTCACCCGCTCGGCCGGCGAGATGCTGGACGAACGGTTCGAGCACGATCTGGTCAAGGCGCTGTTCGGCTTCGATGCCATCGTCGGCAATTATGCGAGCCCTTATGCCGCCGGGTCGGCCTATGTGATGCTGCACCACGCCTTCGGCGAGGTGAACGGCAAGAAGGGCGTCTGGGGCCACGCCATCGGCGGCATGGGTGCGATCACGCAGGCGATGGCGCGCGCCGCAAGCGACCGCGGCGTCACGATCGACCTTGATGCCGGCGTGCGCGAGGTCATCGTCGAGCGCGACCGCGCCGTCGGCGTGGTGCTGGAGAACGGCAAAACCATCCGCGCAAAATATGTCGCCGCCAACGTCAACCCAAAGCTGCTCTATACGCAGCTGATCACCGCCGACGCGCTGCCGGCCGATTTCCTCGCCCGTATCCGCCACTGGAAGAATGGCTCCGGCACCTTCCGCATGAACGTCGCGCTGGACCGCCTGCCCTCCTTTACGGCCCTGCCCGGGCATGGCGACCATCTCACCTCCGGCATCATCCTGGCGCCGAGCCTTGGCTACATGGACCGCGCGTATCTCGATGCGCGCGCGCAGGGCTGGAGCCGCCAGCCGATCGTCGAGATGCTGATCCCCTCGACGCTCGACGATACGCTCGCACCTGCCGGCAAGCACGTGGCGAGCCTGTTCTGCCAGCACGTCGCGCCCGAATTGCCCGACGGCAAGTCCTGGGATGACCATCGCGACGAGGTCGCCGATCTCATGATCGCGACGGTCGACAGGTACGCGCCGGGCTTTGGCACAAGCGTGCTCGGACGCCAGATCCTCTCACCGCTCGATCTCGAGCGGCAGTTTGGCCTGCTCGGCGGCGATATCTTCCACGGCGCGCTGACGCTGAACCAGTTGTTCTCGGCGCGACCGATGCTGGGCCATGCCGATTATCGTGGGCCTCTGAAGGGCCTCTACCATTGCGGCTCTGGCGCGCATCCCGGCGGTGGCGTCACCGGCGCGCCCGGCCACAACGCGGCGCAGGTGATCTTGCGGGATCATCGCTCGCTGTTCGCAAGCCGTGGATAGCTCTGTGGATGGGCTGTGGATAGGGCTGCTGGCAGAGCTGTGGTGAAGTGGTGGAAGCCTGGTTCGACTGTTTGGGGACAAGCACGAACCAGACGGTAGTGTCTCAGTTTGAAATTCATCGGAACATTCGGTCGGCGATTTCAACCAGAACGCGGACTGCGCCGGGAAGCAGAAAGAAGCCAACGATCCAGCCGATTATGGCGATGGGCCATGATAGGGTCGCGGGCAGCCGAGTTGCGGTCCAAAAGACCAGCGCCGATGCTATCGCCGAGCAGGCACCGATGACGACTGACTCGCGATCTTTGAAAGCGGCTTCCGGCAGTCCCACCAGCAAACCGATTGCAAATAGGCCGAACGACCAGCCACCTCCGAAGAGAATTGCTCTTAGCAATCCTTTCATGTTGCCCCTCCCTTGCGAAGCTTAGCGCTAAGCATTAGCAAGCACGAACCAGACTGTGGAGAAGCGGCTGGATAGCCCGGGTATAGGCCGGTGGATGGCCCCGGGATCATGGGTAGACGACGACCGGTCATAGGCAGCGATGGCCATCTCGGTCGTCCCCAAAACGACTTCGCCCGCAAAGGAGCTATTCCCAGCGGGCGTCGTCGAAAATATCGTCTATGAAGAAGGTCGCCCCCGCCAGGAAATGGGAGGCAGAAATTACTTCAAGGAGCTGCTAACTGAACCGAACTTGTCGTTCATCGTGGAGCCCAGATTGTTCACCACGGTGATGATCGCCAGCGCGATACCCGCCGCGATCAGGCCGTATTCGATCGCGGTTGCGCCCGATTCATCGGACCAGAATTTCGAAACCATGTGCTTCAAGACTCGCCTCCATCTCCATTCCAGGGTGTCCTGGTTGGTTCCAACAGCCCGGGAATGTACGGAGCACAAGCTACGGCCAAGTTAACCCGTAAATCGTAAGTTATCCGAAAAATTGGGAACAAAAGTTCCAGAAATTGAGCTCAACGGAACCCCATAATGCAGCCATCTCCTACCCACCGCGCCAGCTTTTCAATCGGCAACGAGGCGGCTGCCAGGCGTGTCGTCGATGTGCTCACGGAGGTGTTTTTCGAGGGCGACACCGCGGTTGCCGCCTTCGAACGGCCGGACAGAGAATGGGACGTCACGCTGCATTTTGCCGAGGCGCCGGACCAGGAATTGCTGCGCGAACTCGTTGCAACTTCAGCAGGAAATGACATCGCCGCCACACTGGCCTTCGACACGGTCGAGGCCAAGGACTGGGTCAAGGCGAGCCTGGAAGACCTCGTCCCGGTGCCGGCCGGACGCTTCGTCGTCCACGGCAGTCACGACCGCGATCGGGTGGCGCCAAACAAGCTCGCCATCGAGATCGAGGCGGCGCTCGCCTTCGGCACCGGACACCACGGCACCACGCGCGGCTGTTTACTTCTGCTTGACCATGTCCTGAAACATGCGCGGCCAAAGCGCGTGCTCGACCTCGGCACCGGCACCGGCGTGCTGGGCATCGCCGCCGCCAAGGCGCTGCATCGCGCCGTGCTGGCCTCCGACATCGATCCGCCTTCGGTGCGGGTCGCGGCCGAGAACGCGGCCCTGAATGAAGCCAGGCCATACGTGCGGGTGATCCGCGCCACCGGGTTTGCCGCACCGGATTTCGCCAAAAGCGGACCATTCGACCTGGTGCTGGCCAACATCCTTGCCAATCCGCTGCGGCAATTGGCGGGTCCGATAGTCCGCCATCTTGCGCCCGGCGCCCGGGTCATTCTCTCCGGCCTGTTAACCCACCAGGCTCCCGCCGTGATTGCCGCTTACCGGGCGCGCGGCCTGGTGCCGCTGCGGCATCTGCGGATCGAGGGATGGAGCAGTCTGTTGTTGCGGAAGGTGGATTGAGCGGGATCTCGTAGGGTGGGCAAACCGAGAGCGTGCCCACCATTTTCATCCGTGAATGCGAGATAGATCGTGGGCACGGCGCTTCGCGCCTTTGCCCACCCTACGGCATCATCGACGCCGCCCTTACTCCGCCGGCTTGTCGTCCCGGCGCGTCGCACGCTCGCCCTGCAAGGCCCGCTTGGCGCGGCGCTCGGCGACGCGATCGATCATCTGGCTGATGAGGCCGCGCGGCTTCTTCGGGCTCGTTGCCGCGGGCGCGCGGCGCACCGGCGGCGAAATCTTCTCAAAGGTGAACGCTGGCATCGTGTGTCCCCTCGCCGTTGAGATGAACCACTTGCTCGAACTTCCCTGTTATCCGGACGAAGCGCAACTGCCGCATCCATTACTCCACTCAATTCGAATGGGATATTTTCAAGCACAGTCCATGCCAGATGAGAGGGCAATTGCGTCTACATTGCGGACTGCCCCCCATGATCCTAAACTGAGCCATGTTCGAAGCACACTTCCAGACATTCGAGGAGCCCGAGGCCGGCGTCGCATTGACGGCGCGCCTCGCTGCACTCCGTGAAGAACTCGCCCGCCGCAAGCTGACCGGCTTCGTCGTTCCGCGCGCCGATCAGCAGCAGAATGAATATGTTGCACCCTCCGAAGAGCGGCTGGCGTGGCTGACCGGTTTCACCGGCTCGGCCGGAATTGCGGTGGTGCTGGCCCAGGAAGCGGCCTTGTTCGTCGACGGCCGTTACACGATCCAGGCGGCCAAGCAGGTCGACGCCAAGGCATGGGCGGTGGAATCGCTGATCGATCCGCCGCCGGAGAGCTGGGTCTCGGCGCATCTCAAGTCCGGTGATCGCCTAGGATTTGATCCGTGGCTGCATACTTTTGCGGCAGCCGAGCGCCTCTCCGCCGCCTGCGCCAAGGCCGGCGCCGAACTGGTGGCGGTGGACAGCAATCCGATCGACACGGTCTGGCAGGACCGGCCGCAGCCGCCGGTCGCGCCTGTCGCGATCCACGGCCTGCAATATGCCGGCGTCGCCGAGGCCGAGAAGGTGGCGCAGATCAGACGCGAGATCGAGAAGCTCGGCGCCGACGCGCTGGTGCTGTCGGACAGCCATGCGGTTGCCTGGACCTTCAATATCCGCGGCGCCGACGTCGCCCATACGCCGCTGCCGCTGTCCTACGCGCTGGTGCCCAAGGTCGGCCGCCCCACTGTTTTCATCGATCATCGCAAGCTCTCGAACCTGACGCGCGATCATCTCGAGCAATCCGCTGACGTGCGCGAGCCCGATGCGCTGACGCCGACGCTGATGGCGCTCGCCAAGAGCGGTGCTGCAATCGCGCTCGACGGTGCCACCGCGGCCGACGCGCTGAGCCGCTTGATTGCGGGCGGCGGCGGCAAGCCGCTACGCGGCAGCGATCCGATCGCGCTGCTCAAGGCCGTGAAGAACCCGACCGAGATCAAGGGCACGCAGACCGCACACCGACGCGACGCCATCGCGCTGGCGCGCTTCCTCGCCTTCATCGATCGCGAGGCAGGAAGCGGCAAGCTTACCGAGATCGACGCGGTCGAAGCGTTGGAAACGTTCCGACGCGACACCGGCGCGCTGAAGGACGTGTCGTTCCCGACCATATCAGGAACGGGGCCGAACGGCGCCATCGTGCACTATCGCGTCACCCGCAAGAGCAACCGGCGGATCGTGCCGGGCGACCTCCTGCTGATCGATTCCGGCGCGCAATACGAAGACGGCACCACCGACGTCACCCGCACCATGGCGGTGGGCGAGCCGACCGACGAGATGCGCGACCGCTTCACCCGCGTGCTGCGCGGCCATATCGCAATCGCGCGCGCGGTCTTCCCTGATGGCACCACCGGCGCACAGCTCGACTCGCTGGCGCGGCAATATCTCTGGGCCGCCGGTGTCGATTTCGAGCACGGCACCGGCCACGGCGTCGGCAGCTATTTGTCGGTGCACGAAGGACCCGCTCGGATCTCGAAGCTCGGCACCACGCCGCTGAAGCGCGGCATGATCCTCTCTAACGAGCCCGGCTATTACAAGGCCGACGGCTTCGGCATCCGCATCGAGAACCTCGAGCTGGTGGTCGAAGCCAGCATCAAGGGCGCCGAGAAAGCGATGAACGCGTTCGAGACGCTGACGCTGGCGCCGATCGACCGCCGGCTCATCGACACCGCGATGCTGAGCCGCGACGAGCTCACTTGGCTCAATGCCTACCACGCCCGCGTCCGCGCTGAAGTGGCGCCGGCGCTGGACGAGGCGACGAAGGCCTGGCTCGACAAGGCCACGGCGGAGCTGGCGTAACGCCGCGCATGGCGCTACGCGAGTGGCGCAGGGCTGCTACTCCAACATGACCGTCATGCCCCGCGAAGGCGGGGCATCCAGTACGCCGAGGCCTCTCCGTAAAAAACGACTGCCTCGGGAATACTGGATTCCCCGCGTGCGCGGGGAATGACACCTGTGATCTGGCACAAACAGCGCGCGCAATCGGCTGCCATCGTGCCCTCATCACAGCCATCCCGGAATCGGTATAGCCGCATTCCGAAACGCCGATGGCCGTCTTGTGCGTGCACGCTACAGTCCGATTCGAATTCGAAAGACGGACACGCATGCACGGCATGATCAGCAGGCCGCCGGACGCGGCGAAGACAAACATCGCGACTTCGCGCGTGGTGTTATTACTGCTGGTCGTCATGACCGGGATCGCGCCGATCTCGCTCTACATCCTGGTTCCGGCGCTGCCTGTGCTGGCGACGACGTTCGGCCGCGACATCTCGATCGCGCAGATGACCGTGTCGCTCTACATGGTCGGCATCGCACTGTCGCAGCTGATCATGGGGCCGTTGTCGGACAGATTTGGCCGGCGCCCGGTGCTGCTTGGTGGCCTCGCGCTGATGGTCGCGGCGAGCCTCGCCTGCATCTTCGCCGAGACCCTGCCGCAACTGATCGCGGCACGTTTCTTCCAAGCGCTGGGCGGCGCCTCCGGGATGGTGATCAGCCGCGCCATCATCCGCGATATCTATCCGCGCGACCGTGTCGCCTCCATGATCAGCCTCGTCATCGCAGCCTTGATGATCGGACAGATGGTCTCGCCGCTCACCGGCGGCCTGATCGAGACCGCGTTCGGCTGGCGCGCGATCTTCTACGCCGTCACGATCGGCGCGCTCGCGGTGGCCGTCGGCATCGCGATCGCGTTGCCCGAGACGCGCCGCGATCGCGCGGTTGGCAGCGGCGGCTTTCGCAGCGACGTCGGCACCCTGATCAAGAGCCGCGCTTTCGTCGGCTACGTGATGTGCCAGGTGCTGGCGTCCCAGATCATCTTCACCTTCGCCGGCGGTGGCCCCTACATCGTGGTGACGCAAATGGGACGGACCAGCGCCGAATACGGCGCATGGTTCGCGACGACGGGATTTGCGTATCTGGTCGGCAATCTGCTCTGCGTGCGTTTTGCGCCGCGGCACTCGCTGGAGAAATTGATCTGGTTCGGGCTCGCCTTGCAGCTCGGCGGCAGCCTGTTGAACCTGCTGTGGAGTTTGACCGGCTGGAACGAGGCGCCTGGCTGGCTGTTCGGCACGCAGATGATCGTGATGGTCGGCAACGCCTTTGTGATGGCGAATTCCGCCGCCGGCGCCATCAGCATCCGCCCCGAGGCCGCCGGCACCGCGTCGGGCGCGATGGGCTTTCTCCAGCAGGGCATCGGCGCGTTGATGTCGCAATTCGGCGCCTATCTCGGCGGCCATTCCGCCACGACGCTGCCGCTGACCTCGGCCGTTCTCACCATTTCGCTGCTCTGCGCCTGCATGATGATCTTTGTGGTGCCACGCCGCGAGGTCGTGGTGAGCGAGGAATTGATCGAACAGGCGGAGGAGGAAGAGGGTGGAATGATGTGAGGAAGCGCGGTGCGTCCACCGCCGGTCATTGCGAGCGCAGCGAAGCAATCCAGACTGCCTCTGCGGTAACAGTCTGGATTGCTTCGTCGCAAGAGCTCCTCGCAATGACGGGAGAGGTTCACTCCCCGATCAGCTTCATCCACTCGTCCTCAGTCAGCACCTTGACGCCGTGCTTGTTGGCCTCCGCGAGCTTCGAGCCCGCGCCGGGGCCGGCGACGACGAGGTCGGTCTTCTTCGACACCGAGCCTGAGACCTTGGCGCCCAGCCGCTCCGCGGTCGCCTTGGCCTCGTCGCGCGTCATCTTCTCCAGCGAGCCCGTGAACACCACCGTCTTGCCGGCGACCGCCGAATTGCTCTTCGGCTTCTCGGCGTCGACGATCTCGACCTCCCTGGTCAGCCGCTCGACGATGCCGCGATTGTGGCTCTCGCCGAAATAATCGGCGATGCTCTTGATCACGGTGTCGCCGATCTGGTCGAGCGCGTCCATCTCGGCCATTGCCTCCTCGTCGCCCTTGGTGACCTTGAGGCAGGCGTCATGGAAGGCGTCCCAGGAGCCGTAGCCGCGCGCCAGTGCCAGCGCCGTGGTCTCGCCGACATGACGCATGCCAAGCGCGTAGATGAAGCGCTCCAGCGCGATTCTGCGCCGGCTCTCGATGGCGCCGAACAGATTGCGCACCGAGGTCGCGCCGTAGCCCTCGATCTCCTCGAGCTTCAGCTTCGAATTGCGCTTCTCCAGCGTGAAGATGTCGGCGGGCTCCTTGACCCATCCTTCGTCGAAGAAATACTGGAGCTGCTTCTCGCCAAGACCGTCGATGTCGAAGGCGCGTCGCGACACGAACAGCTTGAGGTGCTCGATCTTCTGATAGGGGCAGGCGAACTCGCCGGTGCAGCGCGCGCGCGACCCCTCTTCGCCCGTCGCGGTCTCCTCGCGCGTGACGTCGGTGTGCAGCGGGCACGGGCACTTCTTCGGGAACTGGAATTCCTTCGCGCCTCGAGGCCGCTTGTCGATGACGACGTCGACCACCTGCGGGATGACGTCGCCGGCGCGCTGGATCACGACGGTGTCGCCGATCCTGATATCGCGCCCCTCGCGCAGGACCTCGCCCTTGTTGCCGATGCCCTTGATGTAGTCCTCGTTGTGCAGCGTGACGTTCTGCACGATCACGCCGCCGACCCCGACCGGCTCGAGCTTGCCGACCGGCGTGAACGAGCCGGTGCGACCGACCTGGATCTCGATGTCGCGCAGCACCGTCATGGCCCGCTCGGCCGGGAATTTGTGCGCGATGCCCCAGCGCGGCGTGCGCGAGACGAAGCCGAGGCGCTCCTGCCAGTCGATGCGGTCGACCTTGTAGACGACGCCGTCGATATCATAGTCGAGCTCGGCGCGCTCTTCCTCGATGCTCTGGTGGAACGCGATCAACTCCTCGACGGAGCGGCACAGCTTGGTCAGCGGATTGGTCTTGAAGCCGCAGCGCTCGAACCAGTGGATCATGCTGCTCTGCGTATCCTCGGGCATCGCGCTCATCTCGCCCCAGGCATAGGCGAAGAAGCCCAGCGGACGCGAGGCGGTGATGGTCGGGTCCTTCTGCCGCAACGAGCCCGCGGCCGAGTTGCGCGGGTTGGCGAAGACGGTGTCGCCGGCGGCCTTCTGCCGCTCATTGAGCGCGAGGAACGCCTTCTTGGTCATGTAGACCTCGCCGCGCACCTCGCAGATGTCGGGAATGTTGCGGCCCTTCAGCTTCTGCGGCACGTCTTCGAGCGTGCGGATATTGGCGGTGACGTCTTCGCCGACCGCACCGTCGCCGCGCGTCGCCGCGGTCACGAGCTCGCCGCCCTCATAGCGCAGCGACATCGACAGGCCGTCGATCTTCGGCTCGGCCGAGAAGTTGATCTTGTCGTCGTCGAGCTTGAGGAAGCGCACGATGCGGCCGACGAAGTCGCGCACGTCCTCCTCGGCAAAGGCGTTGTCGAGCGAGAGCATCGGAACGGAGTGCCGGACCTTCTTGAAGCGGCCAGAAGGTGCCGCACCGACCTTTTGCGACGGGGATTCCGCGCTGACGAATTCGGGGAAGCGTTTTTCGATCGCGTTGAGGCGCTGACGCAGGGAATCGTATTCGGCGTCGGTAACGGTGGGCGCGTCCTCCTGATAGTAGCGCTCGTTGTGTCCCTCGATCTCGAGCGACAACCGCATGTGCTCGACCTTGGCCTGGGCCTTGGTGAGATCGGCGACGTCACGAAGCGGTTTTGTTTTTGCTGCTCTGGCCATGGTGCTTGGATACGACGGGGCGGGCGGGACGGTAAAGGCGGTAAAAGGCTCGTGCCCCGGACGCAGCGCAGCGCTGCTTCAGCGGTGCGCTGCAGAGCCGGGGCCCATGAGGCGGCATTCTGGGTCCCGGCTCGCGCTACGCGCGTCCGGGACACAAAATCAAGCCGTCGCCGCCTTGAGCAGGCGGTCCGCGGCCGCCCTCGCCTCGGCCGTGATCTCGGCCCCGGCGAGCATGCGGGCGATTTCCTCGCGACGATGGTCGGCGGCGAGCGCGTTGACGCGGGTCGCAACGCGCTTGCCCTTGTCCAGCGCATCCTTGGAGATCAGCAGATGCTGGTCGGCACGAGCGGCGACCTGCGGGGCATGTGTGACCGCCATCACCTGCACCTTGCCGGCGAGGCGTGCGAGCCGCGCGCCAATCGCGTCCGCGACGGCGCCGCCCACGCCGGTGTCGATTTCGTCGAACACCAGGGTCGGCGCCGAACCGCGGTCCGACAGCACCACCTTGAGCGCCAGCAAGAAACGCGAGAGCTCACCGCCGGAGGCGACCTTCATCATCGGCCCCGGCTTGGTGCCCGGATTGGTCTGCACCCAGAACTCGACGCGATCGAAGCCCTGCGGACCCGGCGCGGCCTCGTCGGTCGCGACCTGGGTCATGAATTTGGCGCGTTCGAGCTTGAGCGGCGCGAGCTCGCCATTGACCGCCTTGTTGAGCTTCTCGGCCGATTTCTGCCGCGCCGCCGAGAGCTTCTTCGCAGCAGCCGCATAGCGGCTATCTGCCTCGATCGCGGCCTGCTCCAGCTTCTTCAGGCGCGAAGCACCGGCGTCGATCAGCACGACGTCGGCGGCGTATTTGGCCGCAAGCGCGGCGAGACCATCGACCGGTGTCGAATATTTGCGCGAGGCGGCGCGCAAGGCGAATAGCCGCTCCTCGATACGTTCGAGCTCGGCCGGGTCGAAATCGGTTGCGGCAAGCGCCGCCAGCAGATGCTGGTCGGCCTCTTCCAGTGCGTTGATGGCGATGTCGATCGCCTTCACCGCCGGCTCGACCAGTGCCGGCGAATTGACGCCGCGGCGCTCCAGCCGGCGCACGGCGGCCGACAGCGCCGCAACCGGCGAATTGTGCCCGCCAACGACCTCCTGCGCCTCGCGCAGATCGGAGGCGATCTTCTCGCCCTGCATCATGGTGGTGCGACGATGGGCCAGCGAGGTCTCCTCGCCGTCCTTGGGCGCGAGCTGCTTCAGCTCGTCGGAGGCATGCCGCAAATAATCCGCCTCCCGCGCGGCACGCTCCATCCCGGCGCGATGCTCTTCCAGCTCGGTATTCGCGCTGCGGCGCGCATCCCAGAGTGATTCGACGGCCGCGACGTCCTTCTCGAGGCCTGCAAAGGCATCGAGCAGGCGGCGATGGGTGGCGGCATCGACCAGCGCACGCTCGTCATGCTGGCCGTGGATCTCGACCAGCGCGGTGCCGACCGCCTTCAGCGTCTGCACGCTGATCGACTGGTCGTTGATGAAAGCGCGGGTGCGGCCATCGGCGAGCTGGACCCGGCGGAGAATCATCTCCCCGGTATCGTCGAGCCCGTTCTCGGCCAGAATTTTCGTCGCGGGGTGATTCTTCGGGACATCGAAGACGGCGGTGACCTGCCCCTGCTCCGCCCCATGGCGCACGAGGCCGGCATCGCCGCGGCCACCGAGCGCCAGCGCAAAGGCATCGAGCAGGATGGATTTGCCCGCACCGGTCTCGCCGGTCAAAACCGCAAGTCCGGTGGCGAATTCGATATCGAGCCGTTCGATCAGGACGATGTCACGGATCGACAGACGCGCCAGCATGGAACCAGATTTCCTAGCCGAGTCCTACAGACCTATTTTCTTGAAGGTCCGGCTGATCCAGGACCCCTGATTCTCGCTCGGTTCGAGACCACCGGATTTTACAAGATTATAGGCGTCCTTGTACCAGCGGCTGTCAGGAAAATTGTGGCCGAGCACGGCGGCGGCGGTCTGGGCTTCGCCGACGATGCCGATCGACATATAGGCCTCGGTGAGGCGGTAGAGCGCCTCCTCGACGTGGCGCGTGGTCTGATACTGCGTCACCACGGTCTTGTAGCGGTTGATCGCGGCGGTGTAGTCGCGCTTCTCCATGTAGTAGCGGCCGACATTCATCTCCTTGCCGGCAAGCTGGTCGCGCGCGCCCTCGATCTTGGCCTTGGCGGAGGTCGCATATTCGGAGGTCGGATACTTGCGCACCACCTCTTCCAGCGAGGCGATCGCCTTCTCGGTGCGGGCCTGGTCACGGCTGATATCCGGAATCTGGTCGTAGTGCGAGGCGGCGATCAGGTACTGCGCGTAGGCGGCGTCCGGGCTGCCGGGATGCAGGGTGACGTAGCGGGTCGCAGCGCCGATGCAGCTGTCATAGTCGCCGCCCTGGTAGGACGCATAGGCCGACATCAGCAGCGATTTGCGCGCCCAGTCGGAATAGGGATGCTGGCGGTCGACCTCCTCGAACTTCTTGTTCGCCGCCTTCATGTCCTTCTTTTCATTCATGAGGTACAAGCCCTCATTGTAGATCTTGTCGGCGGGCTCCTCGACGAAGGTGTCGTCCTTCTGGGTGAACTTGTCCCACAGCGCGCCGGTGCCGCAGCCGGCCAGCGGCAAGGCCAGGACGAAAAGAGTCGCAGCCTGAAGCAGCCGACGGGTCCCGACCGGAGCTTTTGGAGAAACCAAGAGATATCCGCGCGTCATACGCTGTGCCGACATGAATTCAAGACCTGACGCCCTGTGATGCGGTGCCCGCCGGCCCATGATCCCCGTCACGGGCGCGAAATGTGACCGTGGTGCGCCTGCCATGCGACCACGCCGGTGTAACCGAAAAACGATCGTTAACCTACCGGATAGGCAGGCATTCCGCCCGGATTAAGGCGAACTTGCCGCAATCTTAGAGGATCATGGTTACCAGGAGTTTCCCGGATAAAGACGCCTCGCCATCAAACCGCGGCAGGCGGTCAGGACACGTCCGGCCCGTAGGCCGCGGCAATCCGGCCACCAACAATACCACTGCCAACCTCGACAACGGGACGGCTGGTGCGGCGGGCTGCCTCACCCTCGACCACCCGCCAAGCGGTACGGTCGGCGAGCATCGCGGTCAGGACGGCATGGTTGAGCTTGTGGCCGCCACGGACCGAGCGATAGGCGCCGAGCAGCGGCAGGCCGGCCAGCGCCAGATCGCCGATCGCGTCCAGAACCTTGTGGCGGGCGCATTCGTCGGCGTAGCGCAGGCCCTCGGTGTTGAGCAGCCGCTCCTCGTCGAACACGACGGTATTTTCGAAGGAGGCGCCGAGCGCATAGCCTGCGCCCCACAGCTTGGCGACATCGCCCATCAGACCGAAGGTCCGGGCGCGGCCGACTTCGCGGCGGAAACGCTCGGGGCTCACGTCGAAGCCATAGCTTTGCTGGCCAATGACGGGGTTGGTGAAATCGATCTCGACCTCGGCGCGGAAGCCGTTGGCGTAGGGCCTGAGCTCGCCGAAGGAGTCACCCATCTTGACCGAGATGGGCTTCAAAACCTGGATGAAGCGGCGCTGTGCCGGCTGGCTCACGACGCCGGCCTGATCGATCGCCGCAATGAAAGCCGCGGCGCTGCCGTCCATGATCGGCACTTCCGGGCCGTCGACTTCGATGATGGCGTTGTCGACACCCATGCCCCGCAGCGCAGCAAGCACATGCTCGGCAGTCGAAATCAGCGGACCGGTGCGATCGCCGAGGACGGTGGCGAAATCGGTTGCGACGACCTGCTCCGCGGTCGCCTGGATCTCGCGGTCGCTTCCCTCAAGTCCGGTGCGGACAAAGATAAAACCTGCATCGACAGGGGCAGGTCCGAGCGTAAGGGTCACGGGAAGACCGGAATGAACGCCAACGCCGGCCACGGTGGCTTGCGCACGAAGCGTTGTTTGCCGGCTAAATTTCATCAGGAACCGCCCCACTACGACCCACTGCGACTTATACGAGACCCGACTGACCGATCGAGATCGACCGTCCGAATCTCCGTATCCCCAAGTCACGGCAAACCATAGTCACTGCCCCAAACAGCGCCAACTCACGCTTTTTTACCGATTGTTACCCCAAACCCGCCGTATTCGCGCCAAGGCTTAACCAAATTGCGCCGAGGTTCGGGGCCGTTATCGGCAGCTTTACTGAACCACCGAACAGGTAATTAATGATTTAAAATCAGTTGCTTGAACGTGCAATCCGGATATGCACGGAGAATAAGGAAAGGCCCCGGCAAGCTTCCCGCCGGGGCCTTTTTGCGTCTGCCTTATTGTAACAATTCTCAGGTCGCCTGCCGCCGCAGGAAGGCCGGGATATCAAGATGGTCGTCTCCCTGTGGCGCCGGCGCAACAGGTGCGGGGCGGCCATGGGCGTCGAGACCCTGCGGCGCAGGACGACGAGCATACTCCGATACCGGCTCGCTTGCTGCGATCTGCTGCTGCACCGTCTTCTGCGGCTTGCGGTCCGGCAGCGGCGGCATTGCGGGACCAGCGGTCCGCGCGGCGATCGGTGCCTCGGTCTCCTCGTCCCGACGGCCAAGGCCGACATTGGCGAGGCGCTGGAGCAGCGACAGGCGGGTCTTCTGCGGGGTCTCGTCCTCGACCTCGCCACGGGCCTGACGAATCTCGGCCTGGGCCGGCATCGGCAGCTCATCGAGGCGCGGCATGCGCGGCGCGCGCGGCGGTGCACGCTCGGCCTGCGGCGGGATGAAGGTCTCGGGCGTCATCGGCTCCTGCATGGTCATCGATGCCTGCTCGGGCTCCGGAAACAGCGTCGGCTTCTGCGCGATCGGGCGAACGGTGACGTCGCCATAGGTCTGCGGCGCGGGCGCCTGCGGAACTTCGGCAACGGCAGCCGCGATGGCCGCAAGGGCGGCACGCTCGACATTGGGACGCGGCGCGACGGGCGCGGCGGCCGGGGTCTGCGCTTCCAGCTTCTGGGCGCGTTCGGCCAGGCGCTGGTTGTCGGCGCGGAGGCGCGCGGTCAGATCGGCGAGACGGCTCTCGGCAGCCGCTGCGGGAGCCGCGGGGGCCTGCTGCAGCTGCTGCGGCGCGGCATTCGCGACCGGAGCGGAAGTGGCCTGGCTGTTACGGGCGATTGCCGCCTGCTCGATGCCGGTGGCGACGACCGAGACGCGGATCAGGCCGTCGAGCGCTTCGTCGAAGGTCGCGCCGACGATGATGTTGGCGTCCTGATCGACTTCCTCGCGGATGCGGGTCGCGGCTTCGTCGACCTCGAACAGGGTCAGGTCCTTGCCGCCGGTGATCGAGATCAGGAGGCCCTTGGCACCCTTCATCGAGCTGTCATCGATCAGCGGGTTGGCGATCGCGGCTTCAGCGGCGGTCAGCGCACGCTTGTCGCCGGAGGCTTCGCCCGTGCCCATCATCGCCTTGCCCATTTCCCTCATCACCGCTCTCACGTCAGCGAAGTCGAGGTTGATCAGGCCTTCCTTGACCATCAGGTCGGTGATGCAGGCGACGCCCGAGTAGAGCACCTGGTCGGCCATCGCGAAGGCGTCGGCGAAGGTGGTCTTCTCGTTGGCGACCCGGAACAGGTTCTGGTTCGGGATGATCAGCAGGGTGTCGACGACTTTGTGCAGCTCGTTGATGCCGGCTTCCGCGGTGCGCATGCGGCGGCCGCCCTCGAAGTGGAAGGGCTTGGTCACGACGCCGACGGTGAGGATGCCCATGTCGCGCGCGGTCTTGGCGATGACGGGAGCAGCGCCGGTGCCGGTACCGCCGCCCATGCCGGCGGTGACGAACACCATGTTTGCGCCCGAGAGATGGTCGCGCAATTCGTCGATGACCTCTTCAGCGGCGGCCGCGCCGACATTCGGCTGCGAACCGGCGCCCAGCCCTTGCGTCACCGCGGTGCCCATCTGCACGATGCGCTGCGCCTTCGACATCGTCAGCGCCTGCGCGTCGGTGTTGGCGACCACGAAGTCGACGCCCTGCAGGCCCGCCGTGATCATGTTGTTGACGGCGTTGCCACCAGCGCCGCCGACGCCGAACACGGTGATCCGGGGCTTCAACTCGTGAATATCAGGAACGTTGATGCTGATGGTCATGTTTGCCTCTCGATCACGCGCGCGTGGGTTCGCCCCGGCCTGCGGCCGCGGGAGTTGGTGAAATCAGACATTTGTGGAAAGCGGTCATCAAAAGCCCTCGCGTAGCCATCGTCCGACCTTTCCGAAATAACCGCCGGTCCCTGTCTTGACCTGCTGCCGCGTATGCCGCGGTTCGACATGTTCGAGGTGAACATATTGCGGGTAGACGAGAAGTCCGGCCGGCACCGCGAACGCGGCGTTCTTCGCCTCGTTGGGCAGCCGGCCAAATCCGAGCGGACGACCGACCCGCACGGGCCGGCCGAGAATCTGTGTTCCGAGTTCGACGAGGCCGGTGAGCTGCGAAGCGCCGCCGGAGAGCACGACGCGGCCTTTGGGCTCTGCCGCGAAGGGCGAATCCTTCAGCTTGTCCCGAACCATTTCGAAGACTTCCTCGGCACGATGCTTGACGATGGTGGCGATGGTGGCGCGCGAAACGATCTGCGGCAGATCCTGGTCGTCACCGGCCGTCGGTACAGACATCAGCTCACGCGAGTCCGATCCGCCGGTGATGACGGTGCCGTATAAGGTCTTGATTCGCTCGGCATCGGCAATGGTCGCCGAGAGTCCGCGCGCAAGATCCATCGTGATGTGTTGCCCGCCGACCGCAAATCCGGCCGCGTGCACGAAGCGGCCGCCGGAATAGACCGCGATCGTGGTGGTGCCCGCGCCCATCTCGACCACGGCAGCGCCGAGATCGGCCTCGTCGTCGGTCAGCACCGACAGCCCGGCCACATAGGGGCTCGCTGCCATGGCTTCGACATTGATGTGGCAGCGCTCGACCGCCAGCATCAGGTTCCGCGCCACCGTGGCATCACAGGTGACGACGTTCATGTCGACACCGAACTGATGCGCGACCATGCCGCGGGGATCACGAATGCCCTTGACGCCGTCGAGCGTGTAGCCAACCGGCAGCGCATGCAGCACGGTGCGGCCCTCGCCGGTGGCGTGGCGCATGCCGGTGGAAGTGACGCGGCTGACATCGGCCGGCGTCACCGCGCCGCCGCGAATGTCGGCAGCGGCTTCAACCAACTGGCCCGCGAGCCGTCCGCCGGAGACCGACAGCAGCACCGACTCGACCCGCACCTTGGCCATTTTCTCGGCGAGCCCGACGGCCTGGCGCACCGCCTGCTCGCATTCGGCGAGATCGATCACCGCGCCGGCCTTCATGCCGCGCGACTGGATCTGGCTGTAACCGATCAATTCCACCGCATGGGTGCGGCCGCGCAAGGCTTCGCTCGGCGCCGACGGCTTCAGCCGCGCGATCATGCAGGCGATCTTGCTGGTGCCGATGTCGAGGCAGGCAACGAGGCCGCCGCGCTTGTGCGGCATCGGGCGCGTCTTCGGCGTCTGGGTGCGGTCAAGACCGGTCATACGGGATCGGCCTTCTTTTTCTTCTTGTCTTTGAACAGGTCGTCGCGCGCCTTGGCGGCGTCGTCGGACAGCTGCACCACCAGGCGGTCAGGCAGGCGCATATCGACCGCGACGATGTCCTTCGAGAACAGCCTGTCGTCCTTGTCGAATTTGGAGAGCGCGGCGAGTGCATTGCCGACGTCCTGCTCGGGCAGGCGGATGTCGAGGCCATCCTTCAGCCTCAGGTTCCAGCGCCGCTCACCGACATAGATCGCGGCCTTGGTCACCGAATTGACCTGCGGATAGCGCGCCAGCAGCGCCAGGAAGTCGCGGGCCTGCGTGTCGGCGCCCTTGCCGACCACGAGCGGCAGCGACAGGAACCGGCGCGAGACATAGGGTTCGAGCACGGCGCCGTCGTCGGCGATGACCGAGAGCCGGCCGGCCTCCTGCCACAGCGCGAACGCCTTGCGCTCGGTGATCTCGATCATGAGCTGGCCCGGATAGAGCTTCAGCACGGTCGCGTCCGCGATCCAGGGATTGGCCTTGAGCTTGTCACGGACGTCGTCGGCATCGAGGAACAGCAGCGACGAGCGGCCACTGACGCCGCCGGTTGCCAGAATCTCGTCCTGGGTGAGCTGCTTGCGGCCGTTGATCACAACCGAGGTGATGCGGAAGCCGGCCGAATTGGCCATGGCGTTGCGCGCGTCGCTGACCGCGGTGATGAAATCCTGCAGATGGCCGCCCTTGACGATGCCGAGGCCGCAGCTGCCGACCAGGAGCAGCACGGTCATGGTGATCCCGACCCGGCGCGGCAGATAGCGCTCGACCAGCGCCACCACGCGCGGCGGCGGCTCACGCTCGACGACGGCCTTGGCCTTCATTTTCTGCTTGGCAGCGGCGCGCTTCTCTTGAAGTCTTTCCTGGCGCTTGTCCTGCACCCACTCGCGCAGAAGCACGACCGCTCCGATAGCGGCCGCCTTCAGGTCAGCTTGGGGCCTCAGCGATCTCACAAACGACCGGGTGAGGCTTCCTGCACCATCCATTGCACGAGCTCATCAACAGTTTGCCCACGACACTGCGCGGGTCCTGGCGAACATGACGTCTCGGTCGTGCCGGGCCGGGTGATGGTCTTCGGGTGAAGAAACCGCTCCCCTTCAAAGCGTTCGCCGGTCGGGAACAACCCGAAACGGCTCACGCGCCGACAGCCAAAACGCCATATGCGCCGCCAGCGTTAACCTTCGGACGTCCTGGTAAACAAAAGGTAAAATTCGTTAACGCGGGATGCTTTTTGCCAAGGCAAGTGAGGCAGTTGCGCCACGATATCCGGCATTTTACCGGTTCTTGCTACCAAACCGGGCGTTTTGGCCGGTCCAGCCGTTAACCAATCCTAACTATTTCCGCACCCGCCGCACGGCGAGCTCGATCAGGTCGCGGAGGAAATCGACGAATGCGATGCCTTCGGCTTTCAGCGCCTTGGGGTAGAGCGAGGACTTGGTCAGCCCGGGGAGCGTGTTGGTTTCGAGATAGACCAGCCCCTTGTCCGAGACGATGAAGTCGGAGCGGGAATAGCCGGCGCAGGACATTGCCCGGTGCGCCAGCATCGCCTGCTCTTTCAGCGCGGCGGTGACCTCGGGCGAAAACCGGCCGGGGCAGATCTCCTGGGTCGTCGACAGCAGATATTTTGCGGCGTAGTCGAAACTGCCCTCGCCCGGAACGATCTCGATCGGCGGCAGCGAGATGATCGATCCATCCAGCCGCTCCAGCACGCCGCAGGTCGCCTCGATGCCCGCGATGTAGGGTTCGATCACATATTCTTCGTGCTCGGCCGCATTGCGGACGGCAACGAGATCCTGCTTCGCGTTGACGAAGATCAGGCCATAGCTCGAACCGTCGCGCGCCGGCTTTGCGATCAGCCGGCCGTATTCGGCGAAGGCCTCATCGATATTTTCGAGCGCGATGCCCGCGGGCGGCGTCACGCCGCCGAGCGTGGCAAAGCGCTTGGCTGCGATCTTGTCGAAGGCGAGATGCGAGGAAGCCGAGCCGGAGCCGGTGAACGGCACGCCGCGCGCTTCGCACATCACCTGCAATTCGCCGTTCTCCGCGCTGCCCCCATGCAGGCTGAGCACGAGGACGCGATCTTCCGCCTTGGCCTTGTCCAGCGCCTGCGCCAGCGGAATGCCTGACGTGCCTGGCTTGAATTCGTCCTCGAAGGGACGGGCATGTTCGAGCAACTGCTTCGACTGCACGACATGCACCTTGTCCTCGACGTCCCAGAACCAGAGCTCAGCCTCGGGCAGCGCCTGGTGCAGCGCTTGAGCCGACGCGACAGAGACCAGGCGTTCGCGATTGGAGCCGCCGAAGAGGATGGTGATGCGCATGTTCATAGCCTGAAATATCTCCAGTTCGTCATTCCGGGGCGCGACGAAGTCGCGAGCCCGGAATCCATAACCACAGCCTGGTATTATGGATTCCGGGCCTGCGCCTAACGGCGCATCCCGGAATGACGGTGATCATGAAACCCCAATCCGCTTGATTTCCCAGTGCAGTTCAATCCCGGAATTCGCCTTCACGCGTTCGCGCACGGTCTCGCCCAGCGTCTCGATGTCGTGCGCGGTGGCATCGCCGGTGTTGATCAGGAAATTGCAGTGCATCTCCGAGACCTGCGCACCACCGACGCGGAGGCCGCGGCAGCCGGCCGCATCGACGAGCTTCCAGGCAGAATGGCCGGGCGGATTCTTGAAGGTCGAGCCGCCGGTCTTTTCGCGGATCGGCTGCGCGGTCTCGCGGTGGCTCTGCACCTCCGCCATCCTTGCACGGATCGCCTCCGCATCCCTGATCTCGCCGCGAAAGCGCGCGGACGTGAAGATGATGGATGGATCGACGCCGCTATTGCGGTAAACGAACTTCATGTCGGCGTTGGAGAAGAGGTGCTTGGTGCCGTCGCGCCCGACCCCGCGCGCCTCGATCAGCACGTCCTTGGTCTCGCCGCCATTGGCACCCGCATTCATGCGCAGCGCGCCGCCGATGGTGCCGGGAATGCCGAAGAAGAATTCGAGCCCGCCGATATTGGCGCCAACGGCGACCTCCGCCACGCGCTTGTCGAGCGCAGCCGCCCCGGCGGTGACGACATCGCCGCTCGCGGTAGCTTCACCAAACGCACGCGGCGCGAGGCGGATCACCACGCCCGCAATGCCGCCATCGCGCACGATCAGGTTGGAGCCGACGCCGACCACATAGACCGGAATGTCACTTGCGAGGTGCGCGAGGAAATAAGCGAGATCGTCCTCGTCCGCCGGTGTGAACAGCACCTGCGCCGGCCCGCCGACGCGAAACCAGGTGAGCTCGGCCAGCGACTGGTTCGCGAGCAGCCGGCCGCGGAGGTCAGGCATTGCGGCTTTCAGCGAGGGGGTGATGTCGGGAAAGCTCACCGCGCTACCCCAGCGCCTTCAACTGGTCCGGCAGTGCATAGGCCCATTGCGTGATGTTGCCGGCGCCGAGGCACACGACGAGATCGCCCGACTTCGCCAGTCCCTTGACGATGCCCGGAAGCTCCGTCGCCGCCGGCAGCGGGATCACCTCGCGATGACCATGGGCGCGCAGGCCTGCGACGAAATGGTCGCGATCGACACCGTCGATCGGCGTCTCGCCGGCCGCATAGACATCGGCGACGACCACCGCATCCGCGTCGTTGAAGCAGGTGCAAAATTCCTCGAACAGCGATTGCAGGCGGGTGTAGCGATGCGGCTGCACCACGGCGATGATCTTGCCGTTGGTGGATTCCCGCGCCGCCTTCAGCACTGCCGCGATCTCGACGGGGTGATGGCCGTAATCGTCGATCACGGTGACGCCGTTCCATTCGCCTGTCTTGGTGAAGCGGCGCTTGACGCCGCCGAAGCCCGCGATCGCCTTGCGGATCGCCTCGTCCGAGACGCCGAGCTCGCGCGCCACCGCGATCGCGGCCGTCGCGTTGGAGGCGTTGTGGCGGCCCGGCATCGGCAGCATCAAATCAGCAATCTCGTGCACGGCGCCGGTCTTGCGATCGCGGAACGCGACCTTGAATTTTGATCCGCCACCCATGGGCGTCAGGTCGAGCAATCGCGCGTCAGCCTGCGGGTTCTCGCCGTAGGTGATGATGCGGCGATCCTCGATCTTGCCGACGAGGCTCTGCACCACGGGATGATCGATGCACATCACGGCAAAGCCGTAGAACGGCAGGTTCTCGACGAAATGCCGGAATGCGTCCTGCACGGCCTCGAACGTCTTGAAGTGATCGAGATGCTCGGGATCGACATTGGTGACGATCGCGACATCGGTCGGCAGCTTGAGGAACGTGCCGTCGCTCTCGTCGGCCTCGACCACCATCCAGTCGCCGGCGCCGAGACGTGCGTTGGAGCCATAGGCATTGATGATGCCGCCGTTGATCACGGTCGGATCAAGCCCGCCGGCATCGAGAAGCGTCGCGACCATGGTGGTCGTGGTGGTCTTGCCGTGAGTGCCGGCAATCGCGACACAGCTCTTCAGCCGCATCAGTTCGGCCAGCATCTCGGCGCGCCGCACCACGGGAATGCGACGCTCGCGCGCCGCCATCAATTCCGGATTGTCGCGCTTGATCGCGGAGGACACGACAACGACGTCGGCGCCGTCGACATTCTCCGCCTTGTGGCCGACCGAGACCTTCGCGCCCTTCTTGCGCAGACGGTCGAGATTGTAATTGTCGGAGGCGTCCGAGCCCTGCACGGCATAGCCGAGATTGACCAGCACCTCGGCGATACCGCTCATGCCGATCCCGCCGATCCCGACGAAGTGGATGGGTCCGATCTCGCGCGGCAGTCTCATGCTCTGTTCCCTGACCTTGCCGCCGAAAACGGCGGCGTCCGGCTGACATCACGGCCAAATCAGTCGCGCCGTCCCTACTGGATGCCCCGCTTTGGAAGACGAAGACAAGGGCTTTTTCGCGTCAGATTCCCGCGACCTTCACCACCAGATCGGCCAGCCGCTCGGCGGCATCGAGCCGGCCTGCCGCCTTCGCCGCCGAAGCCATGGCGGCGAGGCGCGCCGGCTCGGCGGCAAAGGCAGAGATCTCGGCGGCGAGACGGTCGGGCGTGAACTCGGTTTGCGGGATGCGGATGGCGCCGTCGACCTTGGCCAGCACGCCGGCATTGGCGAACTGGTCCTGGTCGATCGAGCCCGGCAGCGGCACCAGGATCGAGGGCCGGCCGATCGCGGCGAGCTCGGCCACCGTGCCGGCGCCGGAGCGCGATACCACGAGATGATTGGACGCCAGCCGCGCCGGCAGATCCGTGAAGAACGGCGCGAGCTCAACATTGATCTTGAGCTTGTCGTAGACCGCGCGCACGCGGCTCATGTCCTCGTCGCGCACCTGCTGGGTCAGGATCAGCCGTCCCCACAGCGCGGGCTCGAGCCGTTCGATCGCGTCAGGCACGATATCGGCCATGATGCGCGCGCCCTGGCTGCCGCCGACCACGAGCAGGCGCAACGGTCCGTTCACTTCGGGTGCGGAATATGGCACCGCCGCTGCCGCAAGAACCGCCGGCCGCATCGGCGTGCCGACTGTCGTGGTCTTTGCCGACAGCGCGGGATCGCGGTCGAGCACGCCCGGCAGCGACGTTGCGATAGCGCGGACACGGCCCGACAGGAAGCGGTTGGCGCGGCCGAGCACGGCATTGGCCTCGTGGATAATCCCGGGCACGCCTGCGAATTTCGCGGCGACCAGCGGCGGCAATGTCGGATAGCCGCCGAAGCCGACGACGGCGGCAGGCTTCAATCGCTTGATCAGACGGTACGCCGAGAGTGTGCCGGTGGCGAGCGTGAGGCCGGCATAAGCGATCTGAAGCGGATTGCGTCCGCGCGCGGTCTCGCTCGCGACGACGTCGATCATGTCCTTGCTGAACAGCCCGCTATAGCGCAGCGCGCGCTCGTCGGTAACGAGGCGGACGCGAAAGCCGCGCCGGATCAGTTCGACACCGAGCGCCTCGGCCGGAAACAGATGGCCGCCGGTGCCGCCCGCGGCGAGAAGAATCAAGGGGGAATTGTCCATGGAGGCCGTATTTACAGGGAAAGGGTGATCATTGCGAGCCAGCTACCAGAGGCTCGTGCCCCGGGCGCAGCGCAGCGCGCCGCACGGCGTGGTGCGCTGCTGAACCGGGGCCCATGGTTGCGGCGATCTGGATCCCGGCTCTGCGCTTCGCTTGTCCGGGACACGAGAGCGGTTAAGCGTAACTTCGCATCGCCTCGGCGTGGCCGCTCGCCTCGACCTCCGTGCGTGGGCGCAGCCGCGTCAGGGCCAGCATCATGCCGACGCCATAGGCCAGCGACACGATCGATGAACCGCCATAGGAGATGAATGGCAGCGTCATGCCCTTGGCGGGGATGAGCTGGAGGTTGACCGACATGTTGATCGCCGCCTGCACGCCGAACAGGATGGCAAGGCCGGAGGCCGCAAAGCGCGAGAACATGTCCTCATTGGCATAGGCGCGCGACAGCGTGCGGATCACGACGAAGGCGAACAGCGCCAGCATGGCAAGGCACAGGATGATGCCGAACTCTTCGGCGGCAACCGCAAACACGAAGTCGGTGTGACTATCAGGCAGGCTGCGCTTGGCGATGCCCTCGCCCGGCCCGAGGCCGAACCAGCCTCCGTTGTAGAAGGCCTCCATTGCGGTATCGACCTGGAAGGTGTCGCCCGAGGCCGGGTTCATGAAGCGCTTGATGCGGCCGGCAACGTGCGGAACGAAGAGATAGGCGCTGAACAGGCCGGCGGCGCCGAGGCCTGCCAGGCCAAACACCCAGATCATCCGCATGCCCGCAATGAAGAACAGCGAGCCCCATACCATCAGGATCAGCATGGTCTGGCCGAAGTCAGGCTCCATCACCAGCAGCGAGACCAGCATCAGCAGCAGCACCAGAGCCATCGAAGTCGCCGGCATCTCGGGCCGCTTGGTGGATTCCGCAAACAGCCAGGCCGCGATGACGACGAAGGATGGCTTTGCGATCTCGGAGGCCTGGATGTTGACGCCGACGAGCGTGATCCAGCGCCGCGAGCCCTTCACCTCGGGGCCGACGGCGAGCGTCACCACGATCAGGATGATGCTGATGGTGAAGATGATCAGCGCCGAGCGCCGGATCGAGCGCGGCGACAGGAAGGACACCCCGATCAGCACCATGAAGGACGGCGCCAGGAACATCACGTGACGATTGAAGAAATGAAAGGGATCGAGCCCGATGCGGGTCGCGACCGGCGGGCTCGCCGCCAGCGACAGGATGACTCCGGTTAGCATCAGCGCCAGGATGGCACCCATCAACGGCTTGTCGACGGTCCACCACCACTCGGAAAAGGGGGTGCGTTCTTCACGGGAGAGCATGGGCGGCCGCTTTCGGACAGAGGTCCGTCCATTGGTCGCCGAGGTTGGTTACCGGGGGGTTAATAGATCGTTCACGTTTTGAAGAGTCTCGTGCCCCGGACGCAGCGCAGCGCTCTTGCGGTGCGCTGCAGAGCCGGGGCCCATTGCGGGTCCCGGCTCTGCGGAGCGTCACTTCGTGCCGCACCGCGTCCGGGACACGAGAGACCTACTCGTAGACAATCGCGACATCCCCCGCGCGCTGATCGCGCTTGTAGACCTCTCCTGGCTCGGGAATGAAACCCACCCTCACCGCCCGCTCGCTGCTCCAGGCGACGACCACCTCGAGATGCCCGCGGACGCTGACAAAGGTCGGCGTGCTCTCGGGCGAGAACGTGCGGCCGCGAGCTATTATGCTGGCTTGCGTGCTGTCGGGCGCCGTCGCTCCGCACGACTTCCAGACCACGACAACCAGCTGACCGCCGCTCGGGGAGGCAAAGGCCCGCTGGCGAACGACGCGGCATGCACCGAAGCCGCTCATGACGTTGTCAATGAGGACAACACAGAGGAAACCGACCGGAACGGCAAGAGAAGCGACGATTCCGATCCAGCGTCGCCGCGACATTCTCACACCACCGGCTTCACACCCGGCAGTGCCTGCACCAGCTCGCGGAACCTGGTGCCGCGGATCTCGAAGTTGCGATACTGATCGAACGACGCGCAGGCCGGTGACAGCAGCACGACAGCATCGACGAGACCGGAGGCTTCCGCATCGCGCGCGGCGTGCGCGACGGCAACATCGAGCGTCTGGCTGATCTCGTGCGCGACCGTGCCGAGAGTGCCGGAAAACTCCGGCGCGGCTTCGCCGATCAGATAGGCCTTGCGGATGCGCGGGAAGAAGCCGGTCAAACTGGTGATGCCGCCGGCCTTCGGCTTGCCGCCGGCGATCCAGAAGATGTCGGCAAAGGACGACAGCGCGTGCGCCGTGGCGTCGGCGTTGGTGCCCTTGGAATCGTTGACGAACAGCACGTTGCCGCGGCGGCCGACCTGCTCCATGCGGTGCGCCAGGCCCGGAAAGCTGCGCAAACCGTTCTGCAACACGTCGAGGCTGATGCCCATTGCAAGCGCAGCTGCCGCCGCGCAGGCCGCGTTCTGCGCATTGTGCAGGCCGCGCAGCGAACCGATGCCGCCGAGCGTCGCGATCTCGCTGCGGGCGCCGCCCGCGGTCCGCACGATGCTGCCGTGCTCGACATGAACACCGGTCGCGAGCGGGTTCTTGACGGAAATGCGCACCACATTCTTGCCGGCGCGGTCGAGCCGGTCGGCGATGTCGCGGCAATAGCCGTCATCGACGCCGACGATCGAGGTGCCGCCTGCCTGCACGTTGGCAACGAGGCGTTCCTTCACTTCAGCGTAATGCGCGATCGTGCCGTGACGATCGATGTGATCCTCGCTGACATTGAGCAGGATGCCGACGGAGGGATCGAGCGAAGGCGTGAGGTCGATCTGATAGGACGACATTTCGATGACGTGGACGCGCCCCATGCGCGGCGGCTCCAGCGACAGGATCGCAGTGCCGATATTGCCGCCCATCTGGGTATCGTAGCCGGCGACTTTCGTTAAGTGAGCAATCAAGGCCGTCGTGGTCGACTTGCCGTTGGTGCCGGTGATGGCGACGAACGGCGCGTCCGGCGCGTGGCGGCGCCGCTCGCGGCAGAACAGCTCGATGTCGCCGATCACCTCGACGCCGGCCTCGCGCGCTTTCAGCACGCTCCAGTGCGGCACGGGATGCGTGAGCGGAACACCGGGCGCGAGGACGAGCGCGGCGAAATTCGACCAGGAGACGCTGCGCAGATCCACTGTGACGAAACCGGCCTGTGCCGCCTTGGCGACGTTGTCGGTATTGTCGTCGGCCGCGACCACATCGGCGCCGCCGGCCTTGAGCGCGTGACAGGAGGCCAGCCCCGAGCCGCCGAGGCCGAACACCGCGACCGTCTTGCCGGCAAAGGATGTAGCGGGGATCATCGTGCGACCGTCAGCGCAGCTTCAGCGTGGAGAGGCCGGCGAGCGCCAGCATCACCGAGATGATCCAGAAGCGGATCACGATCTGCGGCTCGGTCCAGCCGAGCTGCTCGAAATGGTGGTGGATCGGCGCCATCCGGAAGATGCGTTTGCCCGTGAGCTTGAACGACACCACCTGCACGATGACCGAGACCGCCTCGAGCACGAACAGGCCGCCGATCACCGCCAGCACGATCTCGTGCTTCACCGCGACCGCGATCGCGCCCAGCATGCCGCCGAGCGCGAGCGAGCCGGTGTCGCCCATGAAGATCGAAGCTGGTGGGGCATTGAACCAGAGAAAACCGAGGCCGGCCCCTAACAGCGCGCCGCAGAGCACGGCAAGCTCACCGGTGCCGGCGACATATTTGATCTGGAGATAGTCGGCGAAGACAGCGTTGCCAGCGAGATAGGCGATCATCGCAAAGCTCGCGGTCGCGATCATGACAGGCACGATGGCGAGGCCATCGAGACCGTCGGTGAGGTTCACCGCGTTGCCGGCGCCGACGATCACGAAGGCGCCGAATACCACGAAGAACCAGCCGAAATGCAGCACCGTGTCCTTCAGGAAGGGTATGGTCAGCGCGGTCGAGGCGGGATCGCGGTTCAGCCGCACCAGCGCATAGCAGGCGACCAGCGCGATGATTGCTTCAATAAGCAGGCGCAGCTTGCCGCCGAAGCCGCTCGTGGTCTGCTTGGTCACCTTGAGGTAATCGTCGTAGAAGCCGACGAAGCCGAAGCCGAGCGTCACCGCCAGCACGATCCAGACGTAAGGGCTGAGCGGATTGGCCCACAGCACCGTGCCGACCGTGAGGCCGGACAGGATCATCAGCCCGCCCATGGTGGGCGTGCCCTTCTTGGCCAGATGCGATTGCGGACCGTCGGTGCGGATCGGCTGGCCCTTGCCCTGGCGAATGCGCAAGTGATCGATGATCCAGGGCCCGAACAGGAACACGAACAACGCGCCCGTGACGATGGCGCCGCCGGTGCGGAAGGTGATGTAGCGGAAGACGTTCAAGACGGTGCGCACTGCACCGAAGCCCGGAAATGTATTGGAGAGATCGATCAGCCAGTAAAACATTCAGTCGGTCCTATGGCGCCTTTCGCACGCGGCCTTCGCGGGTGGCCTCAACGTGTCTCACACGCATTCGCTGGTCTTCATCATGGGTCGGGCGACCTCAAAGAAACCGGACGGCGCGCCGCAAAGGGTGGGATTCGGGAACTGCGCCTTCCAAGCAGTTTACGCCTTTGCCTGCAAGGCGGCCACTAGGCCCGGCACAAACTTGTTGACCCAGAACATCTTCTTGCTGCCCTTGACAACCACGACGTCGCCTGCCTTCAGCAGGCCCGCGACTTCACCCGGCTTCAGCGTGGCCGGATCGTCGTGCCAGCCGAGCCCTTTGCCTGATGGCAGCGCGTCATAGAGGTGGCGCATCAGTGGCCCGACGCAATAGATGCCGTCGATGCCGTCGAGATGCGCAGTCAGGGCGGTGTGGTAGCTCGGTGCGTCATCGCCCAGTTCCAGCATGTCGCCGAGCACCGCAATACGGCGGCCGCCGGCCATGTTGCGCGCCTGGAGACTTTGCAGCGCGGCGGCCACGCTCGCCGGATTGCCGTTGAAGCTGTCGTCGATCACGGTGATGCCGCCGACCGCCTGCTCGACGCCCCGGCCGGTCATGATGCCGACGCGGTCGAGCTTGATGGCGAGCGTCGCCACATCGAGATGCGCGGCATGGATCGACGCAAGCGCGGCGAGCGCATTCTGCACCCGGTGCGGCGCGCCCGGTGTCAGGCTGAAGGCGATCTCCTTCTTGCCGATTGCAGCCACGACCTGCCAGCTCTCGCCATGCGGGGCGTGCGCGACCTCGTGCACTCCGGCCTTGTCGCCGAAGCGCACCACCTTGCCCTTCCAGTCCGGCGCCTTGATTCCTGATGGCAGCACCAACACGCCGTCCTCGGGCAGACCGAGCGCGATCGATACTTTCTCGCGCCTGATCGCATCGAGCGAGCCGAGCTTCTCCAGATGCACCGGCTGGACGTTGACGACGAGTGCGACCGTCGGCCGCGTCAATTCGCTGAGCCGCGCGATCTCGCCCGTCTGGTTCATGCCCATCTCGACGACCCAGAGGCTGGCATCGGGCCGGGCGTTGCACAGCGTCAGCGGCACGCCCCAGAAATTGTTGAAGCTCGAGGGGCTCGCATAAGCATTGGGATAGGCGGCCAGGAATTCCTTCGTGCTGGTCTTGCCGGCGCTGCCGGTCAGCCCGATCACCGGCCCGTGGAAGCGTGCGCGCGCAGCGCGTGCGAGGCCCCAGAGGCCGTCGATGAGCGTGTCCTTCACGACGATCTGGGGAATCTTGATGCCCGCGATCTCGTGCGGCACGATCATCGCGACCGCGCCTGAGGCTTCCGCCTTGTCCGCGAACTCCCAGCCGTCGCGCGCGCTGGCGAAGGCCGAGATGAAGCCGCCGCTCGGCGTGCCCGATAGCGCGACGAACAGGCTGCCCGGCTTCACCAGCCGGCTGTCCTGGGTAACGAAGTCGATCGGGGTAGCAGGGAATGATCCGGTCGCGCCCAGCGCGCGCGCCACTTCGGCAACCGTCCATAATGGCCCGCTCATGCGACCCTCGTTGCTAATGCGGCGGCAACCGCCTCGTGATCGCTGAACGGCAGCACCTCGCCGCCGACGATCTGCCCGGTCTCGTGACCCTTGCCGGCGACGAGCAGCGCATCGCCATCTTCCAGCTCCTCGATCGCGGCGCGGATCGCGGCCGCGCGGTCGCCGATTTCGCGCGCGCCCTTGGCGGTGGCGAGGATCGCGGCGCGAATGGCTTCCGGCTTCTCGCTGCGCGGATTGTCGTCGGTGATGATGACGCGATCGGCATTCTCGGCCGCGATCTGCCCCATGATCGGACGCTTGCCGGCGTCGCGATCACCGCCGGCGCCGAACACGACGACAAGCCTGCGCTTCGCGTAAGGCCGCAGCGCCTGCAACGCCTTCGCCAGCGCATCGGGCTTGTGCGCATAGTCGACGAAAACAGGCGCGCCGTTGCGCTCGCCGACACGCTCGAGCCGGCCCTTGGCGCCCTTGAGATGCTCGAGGCTCGCAAACACATTGGCCGCATCGCTGCCGGTGCCGATGGCAAGGCCGGCCGACACCAGCGCGTTCTCGATCTGGAATTGACCGACCAGCGGCAGCCGCACCGCATAATGCTTGCCGCGATGTTCGAGCGTAAGCTTTTGCGAAAAGCCCTCGACCACGGCCTCGACGAGGCGGATGCCCTCGCCGGCCCCATCGCCGTTGCGCCCCACCGTCATCACGCGCAGACCACGCACCTTCGCGGCATCGATCGCCTCCGCCGAGCAATCGTGATCGGCCGAGACTACTGCGGCGCCGCCAGGCAGCACGAGTTCGCGGAACAGCCTGAGCTTTGCCGCGAGATAATGCGCGACGGTCGGATGGTAATCCATGTGGTCGCGCGAGAGATTGGTGAAGCCGCCTGCGGAAACCCGCACGCCATCGAGGCGGTATTGATCGAGGCCATGCGACGATGCCTCGAACGCAAGGTGCGTCACGCCCTCGCGCGCGATCTCATCCATCTGCCGGTGCAGCGCGATCGGATCGGGCGTCGTCAGCGAGCCATAGACGGTACGCTTGGGCGAGACGAGGCCAATCGTGCCGATGCTGGCGGAGACATGGCCGAGCCGCTCCCAGATCTGACGCGTGAACGCGGCAACCGAGGTCTTGCCGCTGGTTCCGGTGACCGCCGCGATGGTCGCGGGCTGCGCCGGGAAGAATCTCGCGGCAGCCAGCGCCAGCGCGCGGCGCGGGTTGGCAACGGTGACGAACGGCACCTTGCAGCCATCAAGCGCGTGATCGCCGACCACGGCCACGGCACCGGCGGCAATCGCGGCATCGATGAAACGCGCGCCGTCGGTCTTGGCTCCGGCGAGCGCAAAGAAGAGATCGCCCGGCTTGACCACGCGGCTGTCGAGCGCAATGCCCGCCGCATCGAGCGCGGCAATAGCGGGCTCGATGGCGGCATCATTGCCTAAGAGGTCACGCAGCTTCATGGTCTTCCAGTTGCCGCGCCGGAAAAGCCGAATCTTGAGGGAAAATCCCCGACTCAGCAGCGGCTACGGCCTACCCGATTGATTACTGGGTTGTCCTGGATGTCGCAAGAATAAGGCGGTCCGCAGGCGGCAGGTCGTAGCGGGGCTCGATGCCGAGCAGCGGCCCGATACGGGTAATGACGTTGCCGGCGGTCGGAACGGCGTTCCAGCCCGAGGTGATGAAGCCGTAGGTTTCCTTCAGCGGCTGCGGTTCGTCCAGCATGATCAGGAGCTGGTATTTCGGTTTGTCCGCCGGCAGGATCGCGGTGAACGCGGTCAGCACCTTCTTCTTGGCATAGCGGCCGTTGACCACCTTTTCGGCGGTGCCGGTCTTGCCGCCGATATAGTAACCGGGAACGTTGGCCTTCTTGGCGGTGCCGATCTCCGCGTTCAGCCGCATCAGGAACCGCATCTTGTCCGAGGTCTCGGGCTTGATCACGCGTTTTGCGATCGCCCGCGCCTCCTCTTCGGTGCGCTTGAGGAAGGTCGGCGGAATCAACAGGCCGCCATTGGCGAGTGCGCTGACGCCCATCACGGCCTGCAGCGGCGCCACGGCCATGCCGTGACCAAAGGAGATGGTGATGGTGTTCAGATCGCCCCAGCGTTTCGGCACGATCGGCGAGGCGCTTTCCGGCAGCTCGGTTCGCAAGCGGTCGAGCTGGCCCATCTTGCGCAGGAAGGCCTTGTGGGCCTCTACGCCCTGCGACAGCGCGATGCGCGCCGCGCCGACGTTGGAGGAAAAGGTGAACACCTCCTTCATGGAGAGGAAGCGCCCCTTCGGCTCGTCGTCGTGGATCGCGAACTTGCCGTAGTGCAGCGGCCCGCGCGCATCCCACATCGAATCGAGGCCGTACTTGCCGCTGTCGAGCGCCATCGCGAGCGTGAAGGCCTTGAAGGTCGAGCCCATCTCGTACACGCCCGTGGTCAGACGATTGATGCGATCGGGATCGTGGGCTTCCTTGGGATTATTCGGGTCGAAATCCGGCACCGACACCATGGCGATGATTTCGCCGGTGTTGACATTGGTGACGAGACCGGAGGCCGCCTTGGTGTGGAACTTTTCCTTGGCCTTCAACAGTTCGTCGCGCAAGGCGTGCTCGACGCGCAGATCGACCGACAATTCGATCGGCTTTTGCAGGCGATCGGTCGCAAAACCGGCACGGTGGAGATCGGCGAGGCCCTGATTGTCGAGCCACTTCTCCATGCCGGCGATGCCCTGGTTGTCGATATTGACGAGACCGATGAGGTGGGCGACCTCGTTGCCGGTCGGATAGACGCGCTTGTTCTCGCGCAGGAAGCCGATGCCGGGAATGCCGAGCTTGTGGATGTCCTGCTGCTGCTTCGCCGTGATCTCGCGCTTCAGCCAGACGAAACCCTTGCGCGTCTTCAGGCGCTCGCGCACCTCGGCTTCGTCGAGGTCGGGCACGGTCGCGGTCAGAAGCTCGATGGCCTCGTCCTTGTCGATGATGCGGCGTGGCTCGCCGAACAGGCTCGCCGCCTTGACGTCGGTCGCAAGGACCTCGCCGTTGCGGTCGATGATGTCGGGCCGCGCAGTCGCGACCACCTCCTGCGCCGCAGCGCGCCGCGCGCTGTGGGCGTCGGCGCCGACCGCGAACATCACGAGCCGGCCCCCGATCAGGGCGTAGATGGTGGCAAAGGCCAGCATGGCCAGGCCAACGCGCGCGCGCGCCTTGGCGGCGCGATCGACGTTGCGCCCGTAAAGCAGGCTGCGGATCAGGCGCTGCCGCCAGGGTTCAGCTGGTCGTCCGGTCGGTTTCGCAGGCGCAGCCGTGGTCATTGCTTGTCCTCGGACTGAGGCACGGAGCCTGTCACGCTATCCGGATCGCTGGCGGCTTCGATGGTGTTGATCATGGACCCGATCGGATCAGGCTCGCCCGGCCTGAACATCCGCGGCGGACGGTCCGGCAGGTTCTTGAGCGAATCATATTGCGTGCCGTTGACTGGCTTGAGCGGCAGATGCCGCTCGACGAGGCCCTGCAGGCGCAGGGGCGCATCGAGCTTGGCCCACTCGGAGCGCAGCTGTGCGATCGCGTCGCGCTGCTCGCGGATCTCGGCGTGCAGTCGCAGCACCTTCTCGACGCGAGCGGTGGACTCCATCTTGATCCGGTAGACATAGGCGGCCGCGAAGACCAGCGCGCCGATGACGAGAAGGTGGATGAAGCGCATGTGCTAACCGCCCCTCATCACGTCGGCGAGTTTTGGCCAGGACGACGGTTCGTCATCGGCATGCGCCGGCGCCGTGGTGCGCTCGGCGGCGCGCAGCTTCGCGGACCGGGCGCGCGGATTGTGCGCAAGCTCAGCCTCGCCGGCGATCACGGGCCGCCGCGTCAGCAACTGGAAGCTCGGCGTCGTTTGCGCCACCTCCGGCAGATGCCGCGAGCCGCCACCGGTCTTGGAGCGCTCGGAGAGGAAATTCTTGACGATGCGGTCTTCCAGCGAGTGAAACGAGACCACGACGAGACGGCCGCCGGGCTTGAGCACCCGCTCGGCCGATGCAAGTGCGGTCTGAAGTTCCTCGAGCTCTTCGTTGACGAAGATGCGCAGGGCCTGGAAGGTCCGTGTCGCCGGATGAATGTCGCCGGGCTTGGAACGCACCACCCGGCCGACCAGATCGGCGAGTGCGCGCGTGGTGGTGAATGGCGTCTCCTGCCGGTCAGCCACGATGGCGCGGGCGATGCGGCGCGAATGCCGCTCCTCGCCAAAGAGGTAGATGATGTCGGCGAGGTCGCTTTCCGAGGCGCGCGCGACGACATCGGCGGCCGTCGGCCCGGACTGCCCCATCCGCATGTCGAGCGGACCGTCGAGGCGGAACGAGAAGCCGCGGCCAGCCTGGTCGAGCTGCATCGAGGACACCCCGACATCCATCACGATGCCGTCGACCGCATCGACGCCTTGTGCGGCGCAGACCTCGGCGAGATTCGAGAAACGATCCTCGACCAGCGTCAGCCGGCCCGAAGCGCTCGCGACCAGCCCGGCGCCGCCGGCGATCGCGGTACGGTCGCGATCAATCGCGATGACGCGGGTTCCCGGCACATCGAGGATGACGCGAGTATAGCCGCCGGCTCCGAAGGTGGCATCGACATAAACGCCGCCCTGGCGCGGCGCGAGATGCTCGATCGCCTCACGGCCAAGCACGGGAATGTGCGGCGCGTCGCTCATGCGTCGCCCCTGCCGGGTGCGCAGGTGAATTTGGGGGCGAAGCAGCCCATCACGCCTCGAATAACTCCGCGTCGCGGCGGTTCCACGACAAAGCCCCAGTCCAGCAAGCACGCCGAACCCGGTCGTCCCAGGCGGCAAACCCGGTGTTCCCAGTGGAATATGTCGGGCAACCATGGGATTTCGAGCCAAAAACGCTTTTGGCCGCCTCCGGACGCGGGTCGGCTCTTCACCTCTCAGTAACGGCGCTTAGCGTTAAGAAAGCGTTGATCGGCTCGTTACATCTCGAAAAGGTCCTCAGGCGGTGATGCGTCATCCACACACTGGGCCGAAAATGCGCGCGTTAACCGACCTGCGCGATTGCGCGGAGCGAAGGGTAAAGGAATAGTAAAGAGAAGGGCTTGGCCCATTCTCGTCCTATCCCGAGTTGTTTATGTCGTCCGGTCCGTCCACGCCGTCTGGTACTGATTCGAAGCGTCAGCGCGTACTCCCGGTTCCCAAGGCCGCGGCGAACATGCGGACGTTCGACCCGGATTCGTCGATCGTCTCCGACGTCATCCCCTCACCCAATCACGGCGAGCGCAACAGGGGGCGGCAGCCCGACATGATCGTGCTGCATTACACCGGCATGCCCGACGTCGAGGGCGCGCTGGCGCGGCTGTGCACGGCCGGCACCGAGGTGTCGGCCCATTATGTGGTGCTGGAGGACGGCCGCATCGTGCAATGCGTGCCCGAGGCCAGGCGCGCCTGGCACGCCGGCGTCTCGTCCTGGGCCGGCGAGGATGACATCAATTCCTGCTCCATCGGGATCGAGATCATCAATCGCGGCCATGATTGGGGCTATCCGGAATATCCGCTGCGCCAGATCGCCGCCGTGATCGCGCTGTGCCGCGGCATCATCCTCCGCCGCAAGATCGCACCGCAACGGGTGCTCGGCCATTCCGACGTCGCGCCCGCGCGCAAGAAGGATCCCGGCGAGAAATTTCCCTGGCATTCCCTGGCCAATTCCGGCGTCGGTCACTGGGTGACGCCGACGCCAATCGTGCGCGGCGAAACCCTGATGCTCGGCACCATCAGCGACGAGGTGCTGAGCCTTCAGCAGGCGCTCGCGCGCTATGGCTATGGCGTGCCGCTATCGGGCAAATACGACGCCTCGACCATGGAAGTCATCACCGCCTTCCAGCGCCACTTCCGTCCCGCGCGCCTCGACGGTGTTGCCGATCACTCGACGCTGTCGACCTTGCAGGCGCTGCTGGCGAGCCTGCCCGCGGATGGGACGACCGTCGGGTCGAAATAATAGCCATCTTGCGAGCGTAGCCTCTTGCTCCGTCATGCCCGGGCTTGTCCCGGGCATCCACGTCTTGATCACGACGCGGAAACACGTGGATGGCCGGGACAAGCCCGGCCATGACGAACTCAATCCATCTCCCTCACCCGCCGCGCATACAGCCGTCGTAACGGCTCCAGCTGCGTCGCCGCGCTCGTCACACGATAAGCCTCGCGCGCGTCATCCTTGCGGCCGAGCCGCCGCAACAGATCGGCGCGCACGGCCGGCAGCAGCTCGTAACCATCGAGGCCGCCACGCGCGGTAATCGCGTCGACGAGATCGAGCGCGCGCGCCGGGCCGTCGACCATCGAGATCGCGGCGGCGTGGTTCAGTTCGATCACCGGCGACGGATTGATGCGCAGGAGCACTTCGTAGAGCCCGGCGATCTGCGGCCAATCAGTCTCCTCGAAGCTTGGTGCGCGGGCATGCAGCGCGGCAATCGCAGCCTGCACCGCATAAGGGTGCGGCCGGCCCGCGAGGCGTAGCGCGTCATCGACGAGCCGCAGGCCTTCCTCGATCTGCGCGCGATTCCAGAGCGAGCGATCCTGCTCTTCCAGCAGGACCACGTCGCCGGCCGCCGTCTCGCGCCCGGCGCGCCGCGCATCGTGCAGCAGCATCAACGCCAGCAGGCCCTTGATCGCCGCGCGATCGGGCATCAGTCCGCCGAGCAGACGGCAGAGCCTGATGGCTTCGGCCGCAAGATCGGGCCGCATCAGGTCCGCGCCCGAGGTCGCGGCATAGCCTTCGGTGAAGACGAGATAGATCACCGTAAGCACACCATCGAGCCGCGGGGCCAGCGCGTCGCGCTCGGGCACCTCGTAGGGAATGCCGGCGAGCCTGATCTTCTGCTTGGCGCGGACGAGACGCTGCGCCATCGCATCCTCACCGACGAGAAAGGCGCGCGCGATCTGCGCGGTGGAGAGGCCGCAGACCGTGCGCAGCGTCAGCGCGACCTGAACCTCGGCTGCGAACGCCGGATGGCAGCAGGTGAAGATCAGCCGCAGCATGTCGTCATCGAGCATCGCCGGCGGCTCGGCCGGCACCTCTGCGTTCAGCTCGAGCTCATGCAGGAGCGCCTGCTGCTTGCCGCGAAAGGCGGCCTGGCGGCGGACACGATCGATCGCCTTGTTGCGCGCGACATTGACCAGCCAGGCGCGCGGATTTTCGGGCAAATCGGCGGCCGACCAGCGCTCCAGTGCGACGGCAAAAGCGTCCTGGAGCGCGTCCTCGGCCAGATCGAAATCGCCGACGAGGCGGATCAGCGTAGCGAGTGCCCGCCCCGCCTCGTCGCGAAATATGCCGCCGATGTCGGCCTGCGAGATCACTTGTTGTCGTAGATCATGACCGGCCGGACTTCGATCGACCCGTCCTTGGCGCCGGGAATCCCCGCTGCCATCCCGATGGCGGCATCAAGATCCTTGGCCTCGACCAGATAGTAGCCGGCGAGTTGCTCACGGGTCTCTGCGAACGGACCATCGGTGGTCATGATCTTGCCGTCACGAACCCGCACGGTGGTCGCGGTCGTGGTCGGCTGAAGCCCGTCGCCGGCCTTGAAGTTGCCGCTCTGGACGATGGACTGCGTATAGGCGCCGTACTCCGCCGACAGCTTCTTGCGCTCGGTCGGGTCCATCTTCATCTTTTCCGCCTCGTTCCCATAGATCAGCAGCAAATATTGCATCGCTCAACTCCTGTTGTTCGGCTGGGTCGCCGACATCCAGTCGAACGGGGCCCGCTCCAAACGACATCTTCAGGATAAATTATTTCAGGCACTGTGTGCGCGGCGATCTTGGCTTGACGAAACCGTCACAAATGCCCATTGCCTTGTCAGTCAGTCGGCCGGACGGCCGCTCCGGCATGTGCCGAAAGGCCGCCGGGGAGGAAAGTCCGGGCTCCCTTGACATGCGGTGCCGGATAACGTCCGGCGGGGGCGACCCCAGGGAAAGTGCCACAGAGAACGAACCGCTCCCTCCTCGGAGGAAGTAAGGGTGAAAAGGTGCGGTAAGAGCGCACCGCGGCTCCGGCAACGGAGCCGGCATGGTAAACCCCACCGGGAGCAAAACCGAATAGGGACGGCTTAAGCGGGCTATTCGCGAAAGCGATAACGCCGCGGGGCGATGTCAGGCCCGCCGTCCGGGTAGGTTGCTCGAGGCCATGTGCAAACATGGCCCCAGAGGAATGGCCGTCACGTATCGCTCGCGCAAGCGGGCGGTGCCCTACAGAACCCGGCTTACAGGCCGGCTGATATCTTGCAACGAGGGGTTCGATGCCAACGCATCGGACCCCTCACCAATTTATTTGGGCCGGGCGCCTACCATTCAAATGCTGTCATTCCGGGGCGTGCGCAGCACGAACCCGGAATCCATTCATCCACCGACTCTGCCGCCTGATGGATTCCGGGTTCTCGCTTCGCGAGCCCCGAAATGACGGCGGAGAAACTAGACGACGATCTCGTTCAGCACGCCCATCAACGCTTCCGGCGCCGTGACGTTCGGCGCGTGGCTGGCGTCGAGCTCGAAATAGCGCCAGCCCTCCTCGCTCTTCGCGCGCCTTGCGAATTGCCCGAACACATCGCCCGGCGGAATGCGCTTGCAATAGATGTAGCTGCGCGGCATCGCCGGCTCGGCGTGCTGAAGCTTCAGCTTCGTCTCGAAGCATTTGATCGGCATGTTGATGCGGCGCGCGTTGAGCCAGTCGAGATCGGCCTGCGGCGTATCTGATGGCGGCGGATTTGGCGGGATACGGTAACCATCGCCGGCGCTTGCGGCCTTGCGCATCGGCTCGCGCCCGCCCTCGTTGAGATCGAACAGCGAATGGCCGTCGCGCGGCACGAAAGCGTCGAGATAGATCAATTGCGTCACGCGCTCACGCGCGCGATCGGCGACGCCGGTGGCGACCATGCCGCCATAGCTGTGGCCGAGCAGCACGATGTCGTCGAGATCCTCGAACTTGATGACGTTGAGAATGTCCTGGATGTGCGTATCGAGATCGACCGCGGGACTGGCGAGATGCGCGCGCTCGCCGAGCCCGGTGTAGGTGGGCGCGACCAGGCGGTGGCCGGCCTGCGCCATCAGCGGATGCATCTTCTTCCAGGCCCATCCACCGGACCACGCGCCATGACAAAGCAGGAAGGTTCTTGCGCGTGTGGCCATCGGCGTTTCCATCGTTCTTGTTTTGATGCGATGGAGTGTAGCGACGACCTGTGCGATGTAAACGCCGCGTGCTGCCTCAGGCCGCGCGCTGTGCCTTCACCAGCACCGGCGCAAGCTCGGCGGCTTCGCGCCGCAGCTTGCTCGCCTCAAATCCATGCATGCCGATCTGCCATTGCAGACCGACGATGGCGCCCTTGGTCGGTTGCAGCAGCGCCAGCGAAGCAAACAGCGTCACCGGCAGCCACACCGCGAGTTGCAGCCAGACCGGCGGCGCATAGGCGGTCTCGATCGCGAGGATCGCCGGAACCACGAGGTGGCCGACCACGACCATCACCAGATAGGCGGGAAAATCGTCGGCGCGCTGGTGGAACAGTTCCTCGCCGCAATGATCGCAAGTGTGGGCCACTTTCAGGAAACGGCCGAACATATGCCCTTCGCCGCAATTCGGGCACTTGCCGCGAAAGCCGCGCCACATCGCCTTTGCCAGGGAGACTGAACCGGTCGTCATGACCACACCTCTTCCGTTTTGCTGATCCATACAATAATATCTTGTATCCATACATTCAAAGATATGGATCTAAATTGCATGGACTGGACCCCTACAATCTCGGAGCTGTCAGGGCCGCGCTACCAGCGCATCGTCGAGGCCATGGAAGCCGACATTGCCGCCGGCCGGCTGGTGCGGGGACAACAATTGCCGACGCAGCGCGCCCTCGCCAAAGCGCTGGGGATCGACCTCACCACGGTGACGCGCGCCTACACCGAGGCGCGGCGCCGCGGCATCATGGAGGCCCGCGTCGGCCAGGGATCGTTCGTGTCGGAGACCAGCGCGCGCCGCGCGGTCGACCTGCCGCATCCTGTTACGATCGACCTCTCGATGAACGTTCCGCCGCATCCGCTCGAGGCGCAGCTCGACGAGCGCATCATCGCCGGCTTTGAGGCCATTCGCGCGCAATCGGGCCTGACCGCGCATCTCAACTACCAGCCGCCCGGCGGCAGCGCACATGAGCGCGAGGTCGCCGCACGATGGATGCGAGCACGCGTTCCGCACGCCCATGCCGACAAGCTCGTGATCTTTCCCGGCGCGCAGACCATCCTGTTCAACCTGCTTGCCTATCTGGCACGGCCCGGCGATATCGTGCTCACGGAAGCCGTCACCTTCCCCGGCATCAAGGCCGCTGCCGCGCAACTCGGCGTCAAGCTCGTCGGCGTCGCCATGGATGACGGCGGCATCTTGCCCGATGCGCTGGCGAAGGCCTGCCGCAGCTACAAGCCGAAGGCCGTCTATCTCATTCCGACGCTGCACAATCCGACCACGGCGACGCTCGCCCCCGAGCGGCGTAGCGCCATCGCCAAGATCGTGCGCGATGCCGATACGATGCTGATCGAAGACGATGCCTACGGGCTGCTCGACCGTTCGGCATCGCCGATCGCAAACCTGATCCCGGAGCGGACGTATCTGGCGACGACGCTGTCGAAATGCATCGCGCCGGCGCTACGCGTCGCCTATTTGCTGGCGCCCGATAGCTATGCGCAGCTTCAGATGCGCAGCCATCTGCAAGCCACCGTGCAGATGCCGGCCCCGCTGATGGTCGCGCTGGTGACGCATTGGCTCGAAAGCGGCATCGCCGACCGCATCATCACCGCGATCCGCAACGAGGCTGTCGGACGCCAGCAATTGGCGCAGCGCGCATTGAAGGGATTTCGGTTCCAGGCGAAGCCCGCTGCGCATCACCTATGGCTGCACTTGCCGGAGGAGCGACCTGATGTCGCGGCGCATCTGCTGCGCAACGGTCTGGCGATCGTTGCCGGCGACGCCTTCGCTGTCGATAGAACACCGCCGCACGCAGCGCGGGTCTCGCTCGGCGCGGCACGCAACAGGTCGGAACTGGCCGAAGCGCTGCGCATCCTGGTCGGCGCGCTGCGCAAGCCCGCCGACGTCAGGCAGATTGTCTAGCAAATTCCTATTGATGCTGACGGCGATGGCGGGGGCGGACGACCGGCGCCCCGCGCGACGGATAGGCCGCATAGGCATCGCTCGACACTGCTGGCTCGCCGCGAGCCGCGCGACCGGCCGGCGTGAGCTGCCCACCGTTCAGCACATCGCGATCGGGATATGCAGCCTGAAAGGCGGCGGGCTCGGAAAACGCCTGCGCCAATGTCGGCATCAGCGACGCTGCCGACAACAGCGTGGCCACAACGGCAATACGCGCGCGGGTCATGATCATCTCCATCATCTCGCGGGGCCGGGCCGATCGAAGCGCTGTATGGCCTGCGGCCGCTGCCAAATTTCCGTACGAACATCATCTAGGCACGCCTTCCCGGAATGCCCGCCATTCGGAATCACGCTTGCGTGCGGTTTTGGAATTGACCTTCGATGCCGCATCTGTGCTATGCGCCATGAGGCGATCACGGCTTCGAGATCGCCGGCAACGACAGGAATTCATCAGTGGAAATGCTCACTTACGCGCTGCTCCTGTTCGGCGCGCTGGCCGGCGGATTTGTCTCGGGGCTGGCCGGATTCGGCACGGCGCTGATGGCGCTCGGCATCTGGCTCTATGTGCTGCCGCCCTCGCTCGCGGTACCTCTGGTGCTGATCTGCTCGGTGATCGCGCAGACCTCGACGCTGCCGTCGATGTGGAAGAGCTTTGACCTGTCGCTGGTGTGGCCGTTCCTGATCGGAGGGCTGATCGGCGTGCCGATCGGCACCAAATTGATCGCTTCCGCTGACCCAAAAGTGTTCAAGCTGAGCGTCGGCGTGCTGATCCTGATCTTCTCGAGCGCGCTGTATCTGAACAAGAAGGCGCTCGCCATCACCTTCGGCGGCCGCATTGCCGACGGCGCCATCGGCTTTGCCGGCGGCATCTTGGGGGGACTCGCCGGATTGTCCGGGCCGCTGCCGATCTTGTGGGCCAACATCCGCGGCTGGAACAAGCACGAGCGGCGCGGCATCTTCCAGCTGTTCAATTTCACGGTGCTTGCGACCGCGCTGGTCCTGCAGACGACATCGGGCCTCGTTGCGTTCAAGGTAGTCTGGCTCGCGATGGTCGCATTCCCAGGCACATTGATCGGTGCTTGGCTAGGCGCGCGCGTTTATCACGCGCTCAGCGACAAGCACTTTGGCGACGTCGTGCTCGGCCTGCTGTTTGTGTCGGGCGCCACGCTGGTCTGGAACAGCGTCGGCGCGCTCTAGTTCGGGGCTCTCTTCGCGGCAAGCGCCATTCCGCCAGCAACCCCGACGCCGAGTACGTAAATCCAGCCCGGCGCAAAATCGAACAGATGGGTGTTGAGCAGCGAGGACAGCATGTTCTGCACCACGACCAGCAGGCCGATCCAGCAGGCCAGCCCCTCGCCGCGGAACATCGCCAGATGCGCAAACCACAGCCCGTAGAGAACCAGCACGCCCACCGCGCCCCATTGCACGGCAACGCTCAGCGTCTGATTGTGCGGATTGCTGACGATCTCACCGCGCAACGGATCAATCTCGGCATCGGCGGCCACGCTCGCGAACAGACCGCGGATCGAGCCCGTGCCGTGACCGATCATCGGCGCATCGGCAATGAACCCCAATGACTTCCGCCAATATTCCAGGCGCGAGCCCATGCCGCTAATCGAGTTGCTGCGGCCCTCCATGCTGCTCTTGTAGTCACCGCCGAACTTCGCGACCGTCGCGCGAAGATGCGGTGAGACCAGCCAGAGCGACACGGCCAGGAGCGCCATCGCGCCGACGGCCGCGAGCGCCGCCCGCCAGCGCAGGTGCAGGAGGGCAAGGACCACGAACAGGATCGGCAGCGTCACCAATGCCGTGCGCGAGACCACGACAAACACCATATTGACGAGGAAGCCGATCGCGATTGCCGCGAGCAACATCGCGATGCGGACACGGCCTTCACGGAACAACGCCACGATCGGATAGATCAACGCGATCGCACAGAGCCCGAACTCCTGGCTCTGGTCGATATAGTTGCGCACCGCGACCCCGCTCTCGACCTTGTAGGGTCCGCGCGACAGATAGAGCTTCAGCGACAGAGCGGGATCGATCGCGACAACGAAGGAGTACAGCATGAGCAATGCGCAGGACGCCAAAAACGCCGAAAACACCCAGTTGCCGTGAGGCCAGCGCTCGAACTGGTAGATCAGGAGCGGGATCACCAGCAGCTTGGCCGGTGGACCGATCGCATGCAGCCTCTCGGGCCACGGGGCGTCCGACCAGAGCGTGCCGAGAAGTGCGAGGACGACCAGCGCGATCGGCAACAGGCAGACCGGTCGCAGCAGCGAACGCGGGAACTCGCGCAAATCGACGAAGGCGAAGGTGATCAGCCAGGGTATCAACGCGAAGGTCACGCCGGTCGTCGTCCACGGCAGCAACAGCGCAACCAGTGCGACGAATCGGGCCGGCGTGCGATAGCGTGCCGCCCAGATCGCGGAGAGCACCGACGCCGGCCTCTGCCCGTTCAACACGTCGCTCATCCGAGTATCCCAGCAGGTTCGCCCCATCCATGATGCGGCAACCTAGCCGGAGCCGCAGGCGGGGGACAAGCGTCGTCCCGGCTAGGCAGGCTCACGCACCGGCGGCGCGACGGGTTCGGGCGTCGCCTGCCTTGGAGCATCCGCCCGCCGACGCGTCGTCAGGCGTTTTCCGAACTCGCGGCGCAACAGCCACAGGCTCAGCATCGCCTGGAACGTGGTCGCAGCAAGGGACAGGTACCACACGTATTCCATGCGGAAGCCGGGCCGCGTCGACAGCCAGATTGCCGGCAGCGAATAGGTGAACACGCGCGTCGCCGAGCTCAGCAGCACCGGCTTGGTGTTGCCGAGGGCCTGGAACATGCTGGAGCAGGTGAAGATCAGGCCCTGCGCCACCATGTTGAGCGAGATGATCCGCAGGAACAAATAGGCGATCGCCATCGTCTCCGGATCGTTGGAGAATCCGCCGAGCAGGAACTCCGGCTTCGCTTGCGCGAGGGTCATGAATCCGATCATCACGGCCGAGGTGATCAGGGCCGCCTTGACGAAGGTCTCGCGCACGCGGGCTGCGTTGGCAGCGCCGACGTTCTGTCCGGCGATCGGCCCCGCTGCGAGCGCCACCGCAAGCGCCGGCATCTGGATCAGGCCGAGCATCCGCTGTCCGATCCCGAATCCCGCCTGCGCCGCCGCGCCGAAATCGCGCAGCACGTAATAGACCACCGCCATGAAGATGAACATCATCGCGAACTCGCCGCCGGCCGGCAGGCCAACGTTGAGGATGCGCTTCAGATGACGCGGCTGCGGATGCCACTCGGCCGCGTTGAAGGCGACATAGCGCTCGACCTTGCGAAAATAGGCGAGCAGCATCAGAACGCCGACGGCGACCGCGATCGAGCTCGCCAGTCCTGCGCCGGCAACGCCGAGCGCATGGCCGGTGCCCCAGCCCGCGATCAGCACCGGCGCCAGCGCGATGTTGATGACCACCGCAAGCGCCTGCACCAGCATGGTGGGACGCACGATGCCGGTCGCGCGCAACGCCGATGCCATCACCTGCGTGGCGAACTGCAGCGCGAGCGCCGGCATGAACCACAACAGATAAACGGTCCCCGCCTCGATCGTCGCCTGGTCCGCCGCGATCGAGCGCATGTAAGGACGCGACAGCGCCGCGCCCATGACCAGCGTCAACAGGCCGAACAGCACCGACAAAGCGATCGCCTGGTTGAACACCAGGTTGGCGTCCGACCTGTCCTTGCGGCCCACGGCATGCGCGATCAGCGACACCGTGCCGACACCCAGCACCTGCATCAGCGCGTTGATCAGGAAGCCGGCATTGCCGGCCGCGGCGACGCCAGCCACCGCGGCATCGCCCAATCCCGAAACGAAATAGAGATCGACCAATTGGCAGATCATGATCGTGACCATGCCGACCATGATCGGAGGTGCCATGGCCAGGATGTGTCTCACGATGGAGCCGTTTGTCAGGTCCTTCATCTCATTCCACCTTTGCCGGCGTGACGGCAGGATTTGCGCCCTGCCGCCGCGCCTCATTCCGCTGCCGCGATATGCCCGAGCTCCACCACCTGGCGCTCGAACAGGCTGCGATAGATGCCACCTGGCTTGCTCGCGAGCAGGGCATGCGTGCCCTGCTCGACGATCTCGCCGCGGTCGAACACCAGGATGCGATCGAGGCTCCTCACCGTCGACAGCCGGTGCGCGATCACGATCGAAGTGCGGCCTTTCATCAGCCGCTCCATCGCCTGCTGGATCAGCGCCTCCGATTCCGAATCGAGGCTCGAGGTCGCCTCGTCCAGGATCAGCACCGGCGCATCCGCCAGGAAGGCGCGTGCCAGCGCCACGCGCTGCCGCTCGCCGCCCGACAGCTTCACGCCGCGCTCGCCGACCAGGGTGCCGTAGCCCTTCGGCAGGCGCAGGATGAAGTCGTGCGCATTCGCCAGCCGCGCCGCCTGCTTGATTGCCTCGAGGCTGGCGCCGGGCCGGCCATAGGCGATGTTCTCCGCAAGCGTGCGGTGAAACAGGATCGGCTCCTGCTGCACGATCGCGATTTGGCTGCGCAGCGATTGCTGCGTCGCCAGCGCGATATCCTGGCCGTCGATCAGCACACGACCGCCGGTGACGTCGTAGAGCCGCTGCACCAGCTTGACGAAGGTCGTCTTGCCGGAGCCGGAGCGGCCGACCAGGCCGACACGTTCGCCGGCGCGGATCCTGACCGACAGCCCGTCATACAGCGGCGCGCGATGGCCGCCGTAATGGAACGTGACGTCGTCGAACACGATCTCGCCGCCCTCGATTGCGATCGGCCGCGCGCCTTCGGCATCAGCGATGCCGATCGGCTCGTCATGGATCGCCACCAGCTCCTCCATGTCGTTGACCGAGCGCTGAAGGTTGTTGATGTGCATGCCGACGTCGCGCAAATAGGCGTGGATGACGTAGTAGCTCGTCAGCACGTAGGTGACGTCGCCGGGCGAGGCATGCCCGTACATCCACAGCAGCACCGAGCCGCCGATCACGGACCCCCGCAGGCATAGCAGCAGCGAGAGCTGCGCCATGGCGGTGTAATTGTAGCGGAACCAGGTCCGCCGCACCCGCACGCGCCAGCGTTTGATGACGCGGGCCAGTCGCGCATCCTCGCGCGCCTCGGCGCCGAAGGACTTCACGACCGCATTGCATGTCAGCGCATCCGCCAGCGTGCCGCCGACCTTGGTGTCCCAGGCATTGGAGACACGCGCGGCCGGCGCGATGTAACGCGTCGAGAACAGCACCGTCATCGTGACATAGACAGCCGCGCCGAGCGCGATCACCGCGCCGAGCGAAGCCCAGTGCACGCCGAGCAGGATCATCGATCCGATCAGAACGGCCAGCGAGGGCAGCAGCGCCAGCAGGATGGTGTCGTTGAGCAGGTCGAGCGCCCACATGCCGCGCGTGATCTTGCGCACGGTCGAGCCGGCGAAGGAGTTGGCGTGCCAATCGGTCGAGAAGCGCTGCACGCGCAGGAACGCGTCTTGCGCGACGTCGGACATGATCTTCAGGGTGAACGGCACGATCACTTGCAAGCCGCTCAGGCGCAGCACCATCGACGCCGCGCCCAGCACCACGATGCCGCCCAGCGCCACCAGCGCGGCGTAGCGGGCGTCGGGCTCGGACGGGCCACGCGTCAGCGCATCGACCAGATGCCCCGAAAACACCGGCATGAACAGGTCGGCAACCGTCGCACCGAGCAGGCCGAAGGCGATGGCAAGCGTGCGCCCCGGCTGCTGCAGCCAGTGCCGGAACACGAAGGGCAGAACCACGCGGATCGCCGCGGGCTTCTTTGAAAGAGCGGTCATGGCATCATCCGGCCGCTCTTGGCGCGGGCCGGCTCCATCGATGGACGCAAACCGGCCGCGAGGGCCGAAGCAGCGTCACTTGGAATTGACTTACAGTTGGGAAGCGGGGCGATCGGGGCAGAAAATCCGATCGAAGCTGGCGGAAGAGGCCTCTAGCAGGCCGCGTACATACCGAGCCAGAACACCATCGAGCGCGGGCGTACGATCTGCGAATGCGACGAAATCATGCAAATCCCTCCCCGGTTCGATTGAATGAGGTGCGCTTTATAGATGTATGATTCGCGCTTTGCAACGGGCTCCGCGCGAGATCACGCACGAGTGTTGCATTTTGGTGCGTGGGCGTTGGCGCGCTCGACCACCGCCTCAAACTCCACTGTCATCCCCCGCGAAGGCGGGGGATCCAGTAAGCCGCGGCGGATATGGCGAGAGCTCGCTCTCCAACAGCGGCCTCTGCGCAATTGCGCACAAGGCGGCGATGATACCGAGCTCGTAGCGCGCCTGGGCGCGTTCGCATCAATGCGCGTCGCCGCCACCGCCGAACGGCGAGGCCGGCTTGTTCAGCAGCGTCACCAGCACGCTGAGGGCGAGATAGAACAGCGTCAGCACGAAGAACGCGTCGCCGAAGCTCAACACCGTGGCCTGACGGTGCACGATCTGGCTGAGCTGCTTCATCGCCATCAGCGTGGAGTCGCCGAGCCCCTGAAACTTCTGCTGGAGCATGGTCAGGGTTTCGGTCGCAGTCGCATTGCCCCAGGTCACGCGCTCCTGCAGGCGCGTGATGTGCAGGTCGGTGCGGTCGTTGAGCACCGTGTTGATGACGGCGAGGCCGACCGCGCCGCCGAGATTGCGCATCAGGTTGAACAGGCCCGAGGCATTCTTCACCCGCTCCGGCGGCAGCGTGCCGAGCGCAATGTTGTTGGTCGGCACCATCGCGAACATCATGCCGATGCCGCGCAGGATCTGCGGGATCAGGAGCTCGTAGAAATCGTAGTCACGCGTGATCCAGGTCATCTGGTAGGAGCCGATCGCGAACACGATCAGGCCGAACGCGATCATGTAGCGCATGTCGAGGCTTGCCATCAGCCGGCCGACCAGCGGCGCCACCAGGAACATGGTGATGCCCGAGACGAACATGGTCTCGCCGATCATCAGCGCGCTGTAGCCGCGCACCTCGGCGAGATAGCGCGGATAGATATAGGTCAGGCCGTAGAGACCAATGCCGATGCAGAATTGCAGCGTGCAGCCGACAGCGAAATTGCGGTTGGTGAAGGTGCGCAAATTGACGATCGGCTCGGCCGCCGTGAAGACACGCACGAAGAAGGCGATCGCCGAGACGACGCAGATCCAGGCACAGATCGCCACCGAGGTGTCCTGCAGCCATTCATATTGCGGGCCCTCTTCCAGCACATATTCCAGCGTGCCGAGGAAGCCGGCCATGAAGATCAGGCCCCACCAGTCGAAGCGGTCCAGCAGCTCGAAATGCGGCTCGTCGAAATCGACCAGCGCCCACACGCCGAGGGTGATGCCGATGCCGGGCACGACGTTGATGAAGAACAGCCAGTTCCACGACATCAAATCGGTGATGTAGCCGCCGACCGTCGGGCCGATCGTGGGAGCCAAGGTCGCGACAAGTCCGATGATAGGACCGACGATGTGGAATTTCGTGCGCGGGAACACGGTGTAGGCCGAGGCAAACACCGTCGGGATCATGCCGGCGCCGAGAAAACCCTGGAGGGCGCGCCAAAGGATCATCTCCTCGATGGTCGTGGCAAAGCCGCAAAGCAGGCTCGACATCGTGAAGCCGGCGGCCGAGATCGCGAACAAGAGCCGCGTGCCGAAGGCGCGCGACAAAAATCCTGATAGCGGGATCGCGATCACTTCGGCGATCAGATAGGCGGTCTGGACCCAGGAGACTTCGCTCGAGCTCGCCGACAGGCCGGCCTGGATCTCGCTCAGAGATGCCGAGACGATCTGGATGTCCAGGATCGACATGAACATCCCGAACACCATGATGATGAAGGCGAACAGCCGCTTCGGTGCGATGCGCTCCGAGGCGGCTGATGCCATCATGGCAGGTGAAGCAGTCGTGGCGGTCGCCATGGTCTGACCTCGCAGCGCTCAGTGGCGCTTACTGCGGATGGATCATGGTGGGATCGTCGAGATCGGTCTCGCTGTCGGCGTCGGCCGCACCCTTGTTGGTGTCGACGGTGGCGTAGACCGACATGCCGGCACGGAGCAGGTTCTGCCGCGCAACCGCCTTCGGCACGCGAATGCGAACCGGCACACGCTGCACGATCTTGGTGAAGTTGCCGGTGGCGTTGTCGGGCGGCAGCAGCGTGAACACCGAGCCCGCGCCCGCCGCGATGCTGTCGACCACGCCGGAGAACTTGCGCATGCCGTAGGCGTCGACCTTGATCGTCACCGGCTGGCCGGGACGGATGCGCTTGAGCTGGGTTTCCTTGAAATTGGCGTCGATATAGACGTCGTCGAGCGGCACGACATTGCCGAGCCGCTGGCCGACCGCGATGAAGTCCCCGGCGTTGACGAGGCGGTTGGAGAAGATGCCGTCGACCGGCGCGCGCACCGCGGTAAAGGCGAGGTCGCGCTCGGCCTTGGCGAGCGTGGTCTTGAGCTCGGCGAGCTGCGCCTTCGCTTCGGCCTGCTGGGCCTTGGCGACATCGACATTGCTCACCGCAACGTCATAGGCGGCTTGCGCGGCCTTCACCGCGGCAGCGCCCTGGTCGCGGCCGGCTTCCGAGGTTTCGAACGTGGCGCGCGAGGCAAAGCCCTTGCTGCTCAGCGCCTGCTGGCGCTCATAATCGAGATCGGCACGCTTGAGGCCCGCTTCCGCGGAGACGAGCTGCGCCTTGGCCTGCACGACCTGGCTGTCGAGCGCCGCGATCTGGCGGCCGATGCGATCGATGGTGGCCTGCTGGGTCCCGATCCGGGTTGCGGCCGCGTCGACCGCGATCTTGTAGTCGCCGTCGTCGATGCGCAGGATGGTGTCGCCGGCGTGCACCAGCGTGTTGTCTCCGGCGAGGATCGAGGAGATGTGGCCGGCCACGCGCGCGCCCAGCATGGTGTTGTTGGCGCGGACATAGGCGTCGTCGGTGGAGACGTAGAAGCGGCCGACCAGCGTGTAGTAGCCGGCATAGCTTGCCGCCGCGAGCGCCAGCACGAGGCCGATTCCCATCATGACGAATTTGCGCTTGCCGGATTTTGGCGCGGCAGGTGCGGGTGCAGTCGGGGCCGCCTGGTCGGGCACGGGCTTCTCCGGCGCCTCGCTGGTGCGGCGCTTGGTCTCTTCGGCCACATGAGAGCGCAGCTGCTCGGCGAGGGCTGCGGATGTCCCGGTCGCAGCATCACCGTTCGCCGACGTGATCTCCACCGCTTCCTGGCGAAGGACGCGCGCAGCCTGGTCTCTCGATGTGGCCATAAAGGCCTCCCCAATAAAAATGCGATTCGGGGCAGCCGTCGCGCAGCCGCAGTCCCACCCGCCCACGTCAAATACCATTGACCGAACGGTTCGGTCAATATACTTAGCATTCCCGGCCGGACCCTATTGGTCCGAATCCTTTATTTGGGTTTCATGCTTCGACCTCGATCCGAAAACCTTCCGGGACGCTGAACCAATGGTTGTAGCCGGTCGCGAACATCTGCAAATCCTCCAGGAGGAGGACAGCTCCAAGCGCCGCCAGATCCTGGCGGGCGCCCGTAAAGTGTTCATGGATCTGGGTTTTGACGGGTCCAGCATGGGCGAGATCGCGCGTGCGGCCGGCGTTTCCAAAGGCACGCTCTACGTCTACTTCGCCGACAAGAGCGCCCTGTTCGAAGCGATCCTCGAGGAGGAGGCGCTGTTTCATGGCCAGGTCGTGTTCAATTTCGATCCCGCCCGCGATGCCGAGACCACGCTGAAGGACTTTGGCCAGGCCTACATCCACCTGCTCTGCCGGCCCGGCGGCGGATCGGCGATCCGCACCGTGATGGCGATCGCAGAGCGCATGCCCGATGTCGGCCGCCGTTATTATTTGCGCGTGCTGGACAAGACCATCAACCGGCTGTCCGACTATCTCAAAGCCCATGTCGCTTCCGGCGATCTTGAGATCGACGACTGCGATCTCGCAGCATCGCAGTTCATGGAACTGTGCAAGGCTTCCCTGTTCCTGCCGTTCGTCTTCCAGGCCGCACCGCCGCCGTCGGAAGCGCGCATGACGGAAGTGATCGACAGCGCGACGCGCATGTTCCTCGGCGCATACAAGGCGAAGTAGCGACGGCTGGCCACGCGTTGCGCGCGTAGGGCGCACGGCACTATAGTAAGCGCCATGTCTCGTGACCTTCGCCCGCCGGTCGATATCCTCCATTATGAGATCGTCCAGGAACAGGCCTCAGCGCTTGGACGGATGGGCCGCACGCTCGAACAGGCGCTCGCCCAATTGCGCGATTTCGACGCTGCGCACGCTCGCTTGGAGACGCCGGCCGCGATGCTGCCGGCGAGGCGCAAGCTGGTGATGGAGGCTGGCCAGGCGCTCTGGATGTTCGTCGTGCAGCGCGAGGCGACGGGCTTGCGCGACAGCCGCCATATCATGCGGACCTACAACGTCCCGGCCGAGGTGCAGCGCTGCATGGGGCTGGCACTACCGCCGTCGAAGCCGACGTCGAAATGACCGGTTGCGGCAGCGTCCGCTAGTCGGTCACCTGCTTCCTCAACGCCGCGAGATCGTTGACGACCATTTTGGTCGGACCGGTCGAGATGATGCCGTCGTCCTGCAGGCGGCTGAGGATCAGGCTGATCGACTGCCGTGTCGCACCGATCATGCGCGCCAGATTGGCCTGCGTGATGCGGCCGAGCGAAATCGGGCCACTCTCGTCCTGAGCAGCGTTTTCGCACAGCTTCACCAGCAGCAGCACCAGCCGCTCCGCCGCCTTCTGTCCTGCCAGCGTCTGCGCCAGCATCGAATAGGTCTCGCCCTTGAAGCCGAGGCACTCGATCAGCGCCACTGCAAACGACGGCGATTGTGCGATCAGCGTGCGGATCGCGTCCTGGTCGAGATGCAACGCCTCGACCCGGCCGAGCGCGCGGGCCGACCAGCTATGCCGGTGATCACCGAGAATGTAGGGCGCACCGACGAAGTCGCCGGCCTCCCACGTCGCCAGCATCAACTCGCGCCCCTGGGTACCGGCATGGGTGCTTTCCACGATCCCGTTCAGGATGATGTGGATGCCGTTCGCGGGCTCCCCTTCCCGCAGCAGATATTCGCGGTTCTGGTAGGCCGCGAGCCTGCCTGTCCGCATCACCAGGTCGAGATCGGCTTTGTCGAGCGCCTTCAGCACATAACGTCCGGTCCCGGCCCTTTGCACCTCGGCGCAAGGCCCACTTGAAGGCTCACCCGGATCGGCCACCTCATGCGCATGGCTGCGCCCCACAATCGGTCTCCCTTCGAGTGACGGCTCGAAGGCTAGGAGGTCTCCGATCGGATTGCAACGCGGGTGAAAATGCTCAAGCCTGGGCTTCCGCTCCCGTGAATGCACAGGCGAGGTCGGTGAGCAGGCGCTCCCGCCCCGCCGGCGCCAGAAAGGTGACGCCATAGGGCACGCCCGCCCCCGTCACCGCATTCGGCACCGCGATCGCGGCAAGCCCAAGCGGATTGGCGTAGTTTGTGTAGTAGCCATTGTTGAAATTTGCCGTCAGCGGATCGCGCGCGACGTCGTCAATCCTGAGGACGGTTCCGACCGTGGGCACGACCAACGCGTCGTGGGCGTGCCAGAAATCGCGGAGCACGCGCTGGATCTCCTTGACCTGATAGAGCGCGCGATAGGTGTCGGCCGCGGTGAACTTCCGGCTGCCGACGACGAGATCGCGCACGATCCTGACGCCGGCGTCCGGATTGGCGTCGAGGAACGCGCCGACCGAAACATCCCGCTCGGCGAGGAACGGCCCGAAGAACATCAGATCGTTGATCGACGTGAACGGCGAGAAATCGGCGGAAACGACCGACATGTCGAGCCGCCGCAACTTGCGAAGCCCGCTGCCGAACAGCCTCTCCGTCTCCTCGTTACCGAAGAACCTGAGCTGGTCCGGGCGAGGTGTCGCAATCCGCAATGGCCGCGCCGGAGAGGCCTGCTCCGTCCAGCCGGCAAAATCGGTCGGCGAAAAACAATCCGCGGGATCGCGTCGCGCCAGCACGCGATAGACGTCGTAGCCGTCGCCCGGCTCCCGCGTGTAGAGCGAGATGGTATCGAAGCTCCGGCAGGCATAGACCATGCCGCGCTGGCTGAACGCACCCGGTGCAGGCTTGAAGCCGGTGACACCGCAATAGGACGCCGGCACCCTGCCCGACCCGCCGGTATCGGTGCCGAAGGCAAAGGACGACGTGCCTGATGCGACCGACACCGCCGCGCCCGAGCTGGACCCGCCGGGAATGTAGTCCGCATTGTGCGGGTTGCGCGCGATGCCGTAGGGCGAGCGCACACCGACGAGGCCGGTCGCGAACTGATCCATGTTCGTCTTGCCGATATAGATGGCTCCGGCGGCGATGGCGTCAGCGACAACCGGGCTCGTATCTTTCGCGACATACGCGAATTCCGGGCAGGCCGAGGTGGTCTGCTCGCCCGCGACATCGATACAGTCCTTGACCGAGACGATCAGCCCGTAGAGCGGCAGCTTGTCGATTTCATTTGCGCGCGCATCGAGCGCACGCGCGGTGGCCATGACATTCTCGGGCTTGGCTTTCGATATCCAGACGCCGCTCTGGTCGGCATCCGACAGGCGCGACAGCACATGGGCGGCGACATCGGACGGCTTGAGCGCGCCGCTGCGATAGGCGGCGCGGAGATGACGGGGGGAAATATCCATGTCGGTCACGCGCGTGAAGGAAGGGGACTATGCCGGCGAGACGAGCTCGCCGGCTCCGGACTTCAATGGCCGATCGTCTTCTCAAGATAGGCCGGCTGGATGAACGCTTCGAAGTCGGTGCGCGGCAGCAGCTTCGGCAGGCGCTCCTGCTTCACCAGGAAGTCGGCGGTCGATACCAGCGTATCGACGAACTTGCCCTTCTTCGCGGTCGAGCCGAGATACTCCCCGGTGAGCTGCTTGTCGCAGGGGACCATGCCGGTGCCCTTCATCATGCGCGTTGCATCTTCGAGCGGCAGCGACAGCTCCTCCGCGATGATCTCGGCCGTCTTCTCCGGGTTCTTCAGCCAGAAATCGATCCCCTCGCACTCGGCCTTGACGAACTTCTCGACATAGGACGGGTATTTTTCCGCGAACGCATTCATGACGACGCCGATGTCCCAGGTCGGGTAACCGCGCTTGGCCATCTCGCCCGAGGTGACGAGGATCTTGCCGCCGTTCTTCACGGCCTTGTCGAGGTTCGGTTCCCAGAACCAGGCGGCATCGATGTCGCCGCGAAGCCAGGCCGCTGCGATGTCCGACGGCGCGAGATCCAGGATCTTCATGGACGCGGGATCGACGCCCTCGTCCTTCAACGCCTGGAGCAGCAGATAGTGCGTGGTCGAGCCGAACGGCGCGGCGACGGACTTGCCCTTGAGGTCCTTGAGCGAGGTGATGTTCTTGTCGGTGCGGACCACCATCGCCTCGACATAGTCGAGCATGTTGACGACGAAGATACCCTTGATCGGCAGCGCGCGTGTCACGCCGATCGCGGTCGGCGGATTGCCGAGACCGCCAAAGTCGACGTCGTTGCCGGCGATCGCGCGCAGCATGTCGCCGCCGCCGCCGACCTTGACGTATTTGATGTCGACATCAGGCATCTCCTTGGCCAGCAGGCCGAGATGCTTCGTCACGAGCTGCGCGTTCACCAGGTTCAGATAGCCGACCGTGATCTTGGCCGGCTTGTCCTCGGCGCGCGCGGTGGACATGAGTGCAAGCGTGGCGACAGCAAGCGCGGCAACAAGTCTCTTCATCATACTGGTCTCCCCTCGGGTTGGAATCAGGCCCATGGCATCAATAGTTTCGCGATGCCGCGCATCATGAGGTCGAGCACGACGCCGGTGAGGCCCAGCACGATCAGGCCCATGATCACGACGTCGGACAGCAGGAACTTTGCGGCGTCCCAGATCATCCAGCCGATGCCGGCGGATGCCGCAACGATCTCGGCGGCGACGAGAACGGTGTAGGTGAAGCCAAGCGAGATCCGCATGCCGGCAAGGATCAGCGGGCCGGCTGCGGGCAAATAGACGTGAAACAGCAGGTCGCGCCGGGTCGCGCCCAGCGATTGCGCGGCACGCACATAGACGGGATCGACGCTGGTGACGGCCTGGATCGTCGAGATGACGATGCCCGGCAGACCGGCGAGGAACAGCAGCGACAATTTTGAGCTCTCGCCGATGCCGAGCCACATCACCAGCAGCGTATAGAGCCCGAGCGGCGGCAGCGGCCGGTAGAACTCGATCAGCGGATTGAGCAGCGCGCGCGCATTGCGCGAGACGCCCATGAGGACGCCGAGCGGAATGCCGATCAGGCAGGCTAGGGTGAAAGCGACGAGAATACGATAAAGGCTGGCGCCGAGATGTTGAAGCAGCGTTGCGCCCTGGTAGCCCTTGGTCATGGTCTTGATGAATGCAGCCCACACCGCCTGCGGCTTCGGCAGGAAGAGCTCGTTGGCCCAGCCCATTTCCGTGACGACCGCCCATGTCGCCAGCAGCACGGCGATGGTGAGCGTCGAGAGCAGGACAGACCGCGAGACCTTCGGGAGCCTCAGGCTGCCTCGCCGCGTGCGATCGGCCGAGATCGGAATGGCCATGGGGCTAGCCTCGATGCTCATGTGCGAACTCCCAGGATCTGCATGATGGTCAGCGCATAGATCCGCGTCGCCATCACCGACTTGGTGATCGAGATGTTCTCGTTGTCGACGGCCCAGCCGTCCTCACCGGGACCGAAGGTCACCGCGTTGATGCCGGCCTCGCGAAAGCGAATGGTGTCGTTGAAGGCGTTCTTGCGGTTGACCCCGGGCTCGCGGCCCATCAGGCTCCGGTACACCGCGCGCAAGGAGCGGCAAGGCTCCTCCTCCACCGGCACCGGCTCGGTTGCGTTGACGAATAGCGAGCCGGGCACCTGGCGCACTGCGACCTTGACGTCGTTGACGCCCGCAAATGTTTCCCGGCCGACGCGCTCGATGTCGGAGATGACGCTGTCCAGCGTCATGCCCGGCACGATGCCGACCACCGCAAGCGTGATGGTGCAGGCATCAGGAGAGAACTGCATCTCGCCCGGCAAGCCGCCGCGGATGCGCACCACCGAGCAACATGGCGGCGTATGGCCCATGAACTTGCTGGGGATATGCGTGAAGGCCATCTCCTTCAGCTTCGGCAGCAGCTTGGCCGCCTCCATGATGGCATTGACGCTGATGTCGGGCCGCCAGATATGCGACTTGATCCCCTCGACCGTCACCTCGATCAGGCAATGACCGGAATTGGCGACCGAGAGGTTCATGCCCCAATCGCCGGAGACGTCGCCCCAGGCGGTCGGCTCAGCAGTGATCTCGTAGTCGGCGGTCAGGCCGACCTTGCCCAGCATGTAGATGGAGCCCTCGGTGCCGTTGCGCTCCTCGTCGACGGTGTAGCAGCACATCAGGGTGCCATCGAACTTCACGCCCTCCTCGATCAGCGCCTGCACCGCCAGCAGCGATGCAGCGAGATTGCCGCGCGTGTCGGATGTGCCGCGGGCATAGAGCAGGTCGCCATGACGCGTGGCCTTGAACGGATCGAAATCCGTCATGTGCCATTTCTCCGGCTCGACCACCGGATAGGTGTCGAGGTGATCGTTGAGGATCAACGACGGCGCGCCGTCGCGTCCCTTCAACACACCGAGCACGTTCGGCCGGTGCGGCTGCGCGCTGTGCTTGGTGACCTCCATGCCGAGGGCTTCGAGCTTGCCCGCGACCAGCATCGAGATCGCCTCTTCCTCCGCCGGCGGCAGGTCGGGATCGAGCGGATTGCCGGAGCGCGGCTGGCCGGTGCGGATCAGCTCCGATGCCAGTTCAAGCCAGCGCTGCTCCGTGATGCGCGACAGCACGCGCTGCTCGAGATCGGAATAAGGCGGGGTGACAGGCATCTGCATGACGGTTCCGTTGGCTCACGGCGCCGGCTGCGCCGCTTCGTTGCAGCACCTTCATTGCAGCGACTGTGCCAACCGCCCGGAATACCCGTCAGGGCGTGATTAGTGATTGCAGTTCAATGATTTGGACGGAAAATTCGATTGCGCAAATTTTTGCGCGCCAGATGCGCTTTGCCGAAGACGCAGCGCCGGCTGAACAGACTGGCCTCAGCGTGCGGGCGGCAGGTCGGGATCGCCCGTGCAGGCGCCAAACATGGAGAGCGGAGGATTCGGATCGCGGCAGGCTACTCGTCCGAGAACTCGTCTTCCTCGTTGATCTTCTCGTGTTTGCTCTTGTGCGCACCAAGCGCGCCGGTCACGTAGGGATCGCGCGAGTTCGCGTAAGGGTTCCGCCGCTGCACACGCGCGGCAACCTCTTCGCCGGAGACTGCGGCCGGCTGGCAGATCAGGCGGCGGCTGGCACGGCGCATCAAATCGACGTGGATGTGATCGTAGTGATAGACGTTGGAGCCCGGCGCCAGCACCGTGGTGAAATGCGCGCACGCGCCCGACTGGACGTCGCGCAAGAATCCCTGCTCTTCCGGCATGCCGTGCCAGCCGTCCTTCACGGTGATGCGGCGGCCGTCGGCAAGCACGAAGGCGGCGACGTCGAGCGCGTTGCCGAAAGCGTGCTCGGAGATATGGGCGTGCGGATTGCCGTTCATGCCGCGACAGGAATAGGCGGAGATCTGCTTGATCTCGACCACGCGGGCACCGAACCAGCGCGTGGCCGAGGGCTGCACGGTGTCGGCCAGCCAGCGGTCGAGTTCGGAGACGATCGGACAGGCGAGCGTCGCCGTCGGCTTGATCGCGACGGGGCCGACGGCGGTGACAGGATTGCCCTGCGCAGGACCGAGCCGCGGCAGCGCTGGTTGTGCAGGCGCCTGCGAATACGGCGCCGGACCGGGCTGACGCGCCGGATAGCTCGGCGCATTCATATAGCGCGCTGCGCCTGCGGCATCGGTGCCGTCGGGCGGCAAATCGATCTCGTCGTCCTGCGGCGCCACGCCGGGCGCGCTGAGCGACACGGGCCCCCCAGACGTGCCATAGCCGGCAGGCTGGCGCACCGCGCTTTCAGGGTAATTCGAGCGCTGCGGATAACCGGATGCCGGATAATTCGATTGCGGCTGGCTCACCGGCCAGCGCGGCTGATTGCCGACGCTGCCGGGGGGACGCAGTTCCTCGTCGGCAAAGCCGTAGCTCGATGAGGGTTCCCCGATGGCGGCGACCTTCAGTGGAAACTCGGCGCCGCACATGCCGGGGCCGGAGATCGGCTCGATCCGGACGATGTCGGCACTCTCTTTCACGGCGCCAGATTTCAGGCACGCCGCTTCGGCCTCGGCCCGCCACGGTTCGCGTTCGGCCTGGAAAAAGCCGCGTCCGCAACCCGCGAGCGAAACAAGGACGATGGAGCCGACGAGATACAAACGAACTCCGCGCGTCATGCGCGGCAGGTTCGGTGAATTTACTTAAAGACTCTTCAACACGTTGTTTTCAGTCTTCTTTAACCATACCGGCCACCAGGCAAATTCTAGCGGTCGGATCTGGTGATGCCGCCGGCGTTGAAAAAATTGCGGCATATAGCGCGCGAGCTACGATCTCGAACCGCCCCACTGCCGCGACGTCGTGATCAGCGGCTCCGGCCGCGCCTCGATCCGCCTCCAGTCATTGCCGGAGCACCAGAAGCGGCCGAGCGCGCAGGCTTCGACGTAGAGCCTGCCGGGGCCCTTCAGCGTCATCGTCGCATAATAGGTGTTGCCGCTGGAGCGGCTGTAGATACTGCCGGTCCAGACGTCGTGCGCTTTCGGCTTCATGTTGACGAGCACGCTTTCGCCCCGGGTCGATGCCTCGGTCAACGCGAAACCGCACAGCGCGGGTCCGCAGCGTTCGATGCGGACCGTGCCCTTGGCGCCGTCGCTCTCCCATTCGCCGAGCGGCATATAGGCCGCCTCGTCGTCGCTGCGCGGCGCGAGGTTTGCCGCCTGCTTGATCTCCGGCCGCGCGGCGAGGACCGGCTCGTCGCGCGGCGGGTTGGGGCTCGGAGCCTCGAACCTTGGTGGCGCAGGCCTTGGCGCGGGCGGCAACACAACGACCTGCGAACTCGTCGCGGCGAGAACCGGGACCGTCGGCGCCGGCGGCGGCGCGACCACCATCACTTGCGGCGGACTGGTCGGGGCGATGGAAGCGACCGGCTGCGGCGCCTGGGTCACCGCTGGCGGCGGCGGTGCGATGGCAACGTCCTCGCTCGGCCGGAGGCTGCGATCGGTGGAAATCGAAATGCACGCGGTGGATCGGCAGTTGCGCGCGGCTTCGACATGAAAACGATGGCCGCCGATCGTGAAGGCGTAGGAACCGGCCTGCGCCGCGGGCGCGATCGCTGTCCATGCGATCAATGTACCGAGCGAAATCGCAAGCCGCTTCATCGACGTCTCCCTCCCAGTCGCGAGAATGTTACGCGGGGCAAGACCGGCTGAATGTGCGCTGGCTCACCCAGCCAGCCGTTGTGAGGTCCATCACAGAAGGCTGCTCGGCGTCGGCATAGGGTCGAACCACATCCGGTCCACGACCGACTTCAGTCCATCTTGGGACCCACGCCGTTTCGGAGGTTGTCATGAACAAGCTCACCATCGCCGCCATCGCCCTCTTGCTGGCTTCGACCGCCGCCGCGCATGCCGGCAATTCGCTGTCGTTCCAGATCGAAGGCCAGCGCATCCGCATCGAGACGCCGCGCAACTGCGCCTCGCTCGATTGCGTCACCATTGTGGCGCCGGGCCTATCGAACAAGCCGATCAGGCTGAACGACATCAATCTCAACGGCCTTGGCGGCTCCAAGAACGACGACACCACGCCGCCGGCGACGACCGCACAGCCCGCGCCGGCTCCGGTGCAGCAGCAGCCAGTCGCGCAGGCACCTGTGCCTCCGCCCGCTCCGGCCGCCCCGACGGTTGCCGCCCCCGCCGCGCCGGCGCCCGTTGCCGCCGTGTCGTCCGTCGACACGACCACGCCGGCCGCGCCGGTTGCAGTCGCTCCCCCGGTTACAGCGCCCGCGCCGGTCGCCGCAGCTCCCACTTATACGCCACCGCCGGCGCCAGCTCCCGCTCCTGCGCCCGTGCAGGCCGCGAACACGCCGATCGGCGTGTGGGCGACCGAAGAGAACAAGGGCAATGTTCGCGTCGAACAATGCGGCACCAATCTGTGCGGCTATGCCGAGAAGACCAATGAGCGGATCCTGATCAACATGAAGCCCGACGGCGCCAAATGGAGCGGCCGCATCCACGATCCCAACTCCGGTCGCAACTACGACTCGACGATCGCGATGAAGGGTCCCAATGCGATGCGCGTGCAGGGCTGTGCCTTCGGCGGCTTGTTCTGCGGCGGACAGACCTGGAAGCGTGTCAGCTGACATCGCCGCGGTCGCAACGGCATACACACCTCTTCGTCATGCCCGGGCTTGTCCCGGGCATCCACGTTCTTGGTGCAACAAAGCAAGACGTGGATGGCCGGGACAAGCCCGGCCATGACGATGTGGATAGGTTTAGCCCGAAGCTAACACCACCTTTTCAACGTTCGCCCGTTCCGTGTGACAGACGTTCATCCGCCATTCAGCAATCTCCGGCTGATATCGGCCGATCTCGCCTCGCATTCTCACCGGGACCTCATTCGTGGCATTGATGGTGGCTTGGCGCCGCTTCGCGTTCGCTTTACCGCTGCTGGCGCTGCCGCTGGCCGGCGCGGACCATGCACGCGCATCCGACGCAATCGAACTCGCGCAAGCCCAAACACAGGCGCAGCCGCAAACGCAGCCGACGCCCGCCCCCTCTGCCACGCCGTCGGCGTCCCCCGCGCCATCAGCCTCGCCCGCACCGGCTGCCGATGCGCAAGCGACCACAGTGGAGCCGATCGGCAACGTTGCGACCGTCACGGGAATCGCGACAGTGATCCGCGACAGGAACTCGTATCCGCTGAAGGTGCGTGACGACATCTATCTCAACGACGTCGTGCAGACGTCATCGAACTCCTCGCTCGGCATCACCTTCAACGATGCCACCACGTTCAATCTCTCCGCCAGCTCCAAGATCACCATCGACAACTACGTCTATGAGGACGGCGGCCAGCAGAATTCGGCGATCTTCGATATCGGCAAGGGCACGGTCGCCTTCGTTGCCGCAGCCGTGGCGAAGACCGGCGACATGAAGATTGCAACTCCGACGGCAACGCTCGGCATTCGCGGTACCACCGGCGTGGTCGACGTGCCCGAGAACGCGGCTGCAACCAGCGCCAACAACGTGAACATCAAGCTCTACCCCGACGCCGACGGAAGGGTCGGCCATATCGACGTCAACGACCGCACCAGCGGAACGCGGCTCGGTTCACTCACGCAAGCCGCGAGCGGCTTTGCGATCCGGCCGGGTGCGGGCGGCGCTGGCGGCATGCGCTTTGCCGCGGTGCCGATCACGATCCCGCCGCAGCAGATCGCGCGCGACCGCGGCTTCGTCAGCCAGGTGCATGCGGCGCAGACCGCCGGCCGCCAGATCGTCACCGAGCAGCGTGACTTCCGCCGCGCCAATCCGACTGCGGTCAGCCGCATTCCGCGGCCGACTCAGGTGCCGCAGCAACAGCAATTGCGTCCGAATCCGGCGCCGAACCAGCAGCAGCCGCAGCGGCCGAACGGTCAGCCGGGTCAGAACAACCGTCCGGGTCAGCAGCCGCCGGGCGCGCAGACGCCGCAACGGCAAGGCCAGGGCGGCGGCACTCAACCGGGCACGCCGCGTGCGGGCCAAGGTCCAAAGCAGAGTGGTCCGCAGCGGCCGGGCCAGCAGGGTCAGGGACAGCCGGCTGCCCAGCCGCGTACCGGACAAGGCACGCAGCCCGGCGCCGCGCCGCAAACCCAGCCACGGCGCAGCGGACAATCTCCGCAAGCGCCAGGAGCGCTCACGCCTCAGCCCGGCTCGACACCGCAGCCGCAATCGCCGCGCACCGGATTGCAGCCCGGTCAGCCCGGCACGCAGCCGGCCCTCCCGCCGCAACAAGGCGGCGTGCAGCGCCAGCCCGGCTTGCAGCAGCGCCTGCCCGGCGCGCAACGCCCCGCCGCGCCGCGCAGGCCTGCGCTCGCGCCGGCACCGAAGGAGAAGGACAAGAAGAAGCGGTAGAGTCTAGAGAAGCGGTAGGGTCTAGCGTGCGCCGAAGTGCTCGGTGCGCTCCCTCGCTCCGCGCTTGCGGGGAGAGGGTTGCGGTGAGGGGCTCCCACCGCGAATTCGATCTGGATTGTGGATCGAAGGACAACCCCGCACTTATCGTACGAGTCGGATGGACTTCCACTCTTGCAACCGAGCGCCATGCCCCTCACCCGGATCGCTCGCGCGATCCGACCTCTCCCCGCAGAAGGGCGGGGAGAGGTGAAAGAGCAAACTCACGCCTCGCCGCGCAGCCAGGCGCGCACCTTTTGCAAAAGGCCATGCCGCAATTCGTCGACGGTGGCAGCCTCGGCCGGTGTCAGCGTCTGCAAGGCGGCATCGATATCATCGGCCGCCAGCGTTGGTGTCGGCTCTGTCGCAGCCACAGGCATGAGCCCGGCGGCGGCGATCGCGATCGGACCGACCTGGGTGAGGAACGCGCGCTCATATTCACGCGACAGGCGCGCGAGCGCGTCGTCCAAAGTCAGCCAGTCGACGGCCTTGATGTCGTTCATCAGCTTGCGGACAGGACCGCCGTCGGCCTCCATCCGCCAGAAATGCACCACCTTCGAGCGCCCACCCGACTGGTACACGAGCGTGCCGAGGAATTCGTGCATCGCGACGTCGTGGCCGGTCTCCTCCAGCACCTCGCGGTGCGCGGCCTCTTTCGGCGTCTCGCCGTCATCGAGTTTACCCTTGGGCAGAACCCATTCATTGCGTTTGCGCTGGCGCACGATGGCGATCAGCGGCGCATCGCCACGCCGCAGCACAATCCCACCCGCCGCCATCACCGGCGCCCGCGCCATCACCAATCCTGTCGTGTCGTCTATACGTCCCCATGAACGATATAGAGGCAGGACACGGCGGAATGAAGACTAGTTCCGGCGAAGTAACGCTTGACCGGCACGAATGCGCGTCCCGTCGGTAATGCCGTCGCAGAACGAAAAGTCACCGGGCGCGAGGATGATGATGGTCGAGCCGTGCTCGAACCAGCCGAGCTCCTCGCCCTTGGTGACGTTGACGTCGCAGGGGAAATTGACCGGTCCCCTGCTCTGCGCGTTCAGCACCATGTCGAGGAAGTGCAGCCGGATGCTGGCAACCAGGATCGCCGCCACCGGCACCAGCGTCACTGCCTCACCGGTCGACAGATGCGTGCGGATTACCGCGCGCTCGTTCTTGCAGAACAGCCGCTCGACCCGCTTCAGCGCGATCGGGTTGACGTTCCAGACATCGCCATGGATCAGCGTCACGCGCTCGATATGCGCGTCAAACGGCGCATGGAAGCGGTGATACATGCTCGACGTCAGTCGCAGCGTGACGAAGCTGCCGTTGCGGTGCTGCTCGACCAGCGCGGGATCGCCGAGCAGGTCGAGCAGCGAATAGGGCGCGCCCTTGACCTGGAACAGCTCGGTGTCGGCGATCCGGCCATGCGCGCCGGCGATGCCGTCGGAGGGACTGGCGACGACGGAAGGATCGGGATCAAACGGACGCAGGCCCGGCTTCAACTCACGCGTAAAGCAATCGTGCAGGCTGGTGAAATGGGTCTTGCGCGCCTCCGACAAATCGAGGTCGGAGAACAGCTTCCACAGCGCGATGGAAAAGTCCCGCACCAGCGGATTTTCGATCTTGGAGAACCAGCCCATGAAGCGGGTCAGGGCCGCGCGGGGGATGCGGTTGGTCAACAGGAAGTTGAGGTCTTCCTGCTGGGTGAAAGAGGCGATGAGGGCTTTGACTGTCATGAATCTGTCAGCTCACAGTATTAGCGCTTGTTGTCATGGAAACGACACTCCCGATTCTCTCGATGTCCGTGGCCGCCGCAGCCTCCGCTGCCGCCGTCCTCCCGAAGATCAAGGCGCGGGTCGAATTGTCCCGCGCCAAGCACCGCTCGCTCGCCGGCCACTCCAAGATGTCGCGCCGGGTGGCAAAGCTGCTGCCGTTCTACGAGTTCGAGGGTGACAAATATTTCGGCTGCGACGGCGCGCCAGCCAATGTGGTGATGCAGCGCAAGGACGCCTTCTTTCGTCTGGCGCGCCTCTACGCCGATCGCTACCCCCGGGGTCGCGCGATGACGAAGGAGGCGGCGGAGACGATCTCCGACCTCAACTTCACCGAAAGCTACCGCGTGCCGTTCCAGTTCTCGCGTCTCGTCCGCGAGCATCTGGGCACCTCGACCTTCATGGAGTCCTCGAGCGGCGTCACTGTCACTGATGTCGACGGCAATACGTCGTACGATCTCACCGGCTCCTACGGCGTCAACATCTTCGGCAACGACTTCTACAAGGAATGCATCGAGGGCTCCGAGAAGCGCGCGCACGCACTCGGCCCGGTGCTCGGTCCCTACCACCCCGTCATCCTCGAGAACGTGCAGCGGCTTTGCCAGATCTCGGGCCTCGACGAAGTCTCGTTCCACATGTCCGGCACCGAAGCCGTGATGCAGGCGGTGCGCCTTGCGCGCTACCACACCAAGCGCACGCATCTGGTTCGTTTCGCCGGCGCCTATCACGGCTGGTGGGGCGACGTGCAGCCCGGCGTCGGCAACCCGATCGCCGCGCACGAGACCTACACCCTGTCCGAGATATCCGAGAAGACGCTGCACGTGCTGAGGACGCGCAAGGACATCGCCTGCGTGCTGGTCAATCCGCTGCAGGGCCTGCATCCGAACGTCAACGCGCCCGGCGATTCCTCGTTGGTCGATTCCTCGCGCGGCGGTAACTTCGATCGTGTCGCCTACACCGAATGGCTGAAGAAGCTGCGCGAGATATGCACCGAGCGCGGCATCGTGCTGATCTTCGACGAAGTCTTCGTCGGCTTCCGCCTCGCCGCCGGCGGCGCCCAGGAATATTTCGGCGTCAAGGCCGACATGGTCACCTACGGCAAGAGTCTCGCCGGCGGCCTGCCGATTGGTGTCGTCTGCGGCAAGCGCGACTTGATGCGCCGCTTCCGCGACGATCGTCCCGCCGACATCTGTTTCGCCCGCGGCACCTTCAACTCGCACCCCTACGTCATGACGGCGATGGACGAGTTCCTGAGCCGGCTCGCCAGCCCGAACTTCCGCGCCATCTATGACGGGCTGGATACGACCTGGAACGGCCGCGTCGAGAAGCTCAACAAGATGATGACCGACGCCAAGCTGCCCGTGCAGTTCGCCAACTTCTCGTCGATCTGGACGGTGAAATACACCATCCCGTCCCGCTACAATTGGATGCTGCAATACTACCTTCGCGCCGAGGGCCTGGCGCTGAGCTGGGTCGGCACCGGCCGGCTGATCTTTAGCCTCAACTACACCGACGCCGACTTCGCGGAGATCGCCGACCGCTTCGTCCGCGCCGCCGAGAAGATGAAGGCCGACGGCTTCTGGTGGCACGACGGCGTGCTCACCAACAAGCAGATCAAGCGGCAGATCCTGAAAGAGATGCTGGCCAAGCGTTTTGGGCGCTGAGGCCGGCTCTTTCCACACAACCACTGTCATTCCGGGGCGGTCCGCAGGACCGAACCCGGAATCTCCAGATTCCGGGTTCGATGCTTCGCATCGCCCCGAAATGGCGGCGCTTGTGGCGAGTCCTCGCTCCACCCGCATCGTCATTGCGAGGAGCCCTTGCGACGAAGCAATCCAGAATGCTTCCATGGAGGCGGTCTGGATTGCTTCGCTGCGCTCGCAATGACGGAGTGCAAATGCGATGGCGCTGCCGCAAGCGGGCCGAGGCGAGGACCTTCCCGAGACGTGGATGCCCGGGACAAGCCCGGGCATGACGTAAACCATAGACATTCGCGATCTAGACGACGGCCGTATCAGGCGTGCTGCTCTTCGAGCGCGGGCTCGGAGATAAGGCCCAGCGTGTGCTCGGGATTGAGGTGCAGGCCGGGATCCATCAGCTCGCCGCGCATCAAAGCGAGCGGAGCGCTGCGATACAGCATCAGGTCATGGAAGGGGTCGGTCAGGATCTTGGTCATCCAGACGAGGCCGGTCTCGACGTCGCGGATGAAGAACAGGTGCACGGTGCGGAACAGAAGGCCGCCGCCGCCGACCGCGAGCCAGATCTTGGCAACCTGCCGCACGAAGTCGGTCGCATTCGCCCAGGGCGTGAACAGGCCGAACAGCGTCGGATCGACGACCAGCACCAGCGGCGAGAGCGCCCAGATCGCCATCAGCACCACCTTGCGCTGAAGGTTGTAGCCGACCTTGATCTCTTCCTTGTACTCGTGCGTCGCCTGGTTGATGTGGTCGTAATCATGCGGCTCGAAGAAGAAGTGACCGGCCTGGCGCGAGGTCATCGAGACCAGCCAGCCGACCAGCGCCGAGATCATGGGATCGACGAACAGCCAGACATAAGCAAAGAGGAAGCTCAGCGCGCTGACGAAGTGCAGGCTCTGATTGATGCGGCTGTGGTGATAGTAGCGATGGTCGTCCCAGCGCTGGATCCGCAGCTGCTCGAGGTAGTTCTTGATCATGCTCTCCCCCAAAATGCTTTCGGGTTCAGGATTTACAGAGATTCGATGTACGGCGTGTGACATCATCAATTTGTCATATGACGATGTGCAGCGACGCGGTGACGCACGGGTTACTCTCTCCCCTCACCTTGAGAAGCTTGCGAAGCATGCGTCTCGAAGGGCGAGGCCCGTTCTGCATCAGCCGGGCCTGCATGGTTCGAGACGGCGCTCGCGCGCCTCCTCACCATGAGGAGCAGCCGTTACGCCGCCTTGGCGATGTCGACCTTGCGGAAGCGCACCAGCGAGAAATGACCAAGCGGCGGAATCAGGCGGCGTTCGGCGAGCTCCATGCCCTTGGCGCCGGCGAGCCATTTGGCGTAGCGCGACCAGGCGAATTCGGCAGTACGGAAGCCGAGCGGACGCACCACCGGCTGGAGCTTCTGCTCGATGAAGCGGCGCATGCCGGTGTCGGCGCTGACGCGGGTGAGGATGATCAGCTCGCCGCCCGGACGCAGCACGCGGGCGAATTCGTCCAGCGCCTTCTCCGGGTTTGGCACAGCGGTGACGACATATTGCGCCATCACGACGTCGAAAGAATTGTCGGGGAATTCGAGCTTCTCGGCATCCATCACTGCGAGGCCCTCGACGTTCTTGAGGTTGCCTTCGCGAACGCGGCGGCGGGCCTTGTCGAGCATCGCGTCCGAAATGTCGGTGCCGAAGATGCGCAGATGCGGAGCATAGAGCGGCAGCGAGATGCCGGTGCCGACACCAACCTCGAGCACGCGACCACCGATCTTGTTGGTGGCTGCGATCGCGGCCTGACGGCCCTTGGCAAACACACCGCCGAACACGAGATCGTAGACCGGCGCCCAGCGGTCATAGGCCTGCTCGACCGAGCCACGGGTGAGGTCGAGCTGCTGGGTGCCGTCAAGGTTCATGATCTTAGCCATCGATGAGGTTCTCGCTGTGGGTCAAAGTATGAATCAACCGCGCACCGGCCACCGCGCCATGCGAGGCGAAGCGCGAAGGATGCGGCTGGGCTGAAGTGACGTGAGGTTTCCGACGAACTGGCGCGCGCTGTTCTCCCAGGAGCGCTCCAGCGCGAAGTTGCGGCAGGTCTCGCGCGACATGGTGAGCGCGCGCAGGCAGGCGGCGCGCAGATCATCGTCGATCGCGCCGATCGGATGATCAGCGATGACGTCCTTCGGGCCCGTCACCGGAAACGCCGCAACCGGCGTGCCGCAGGCGAGCGCTTCGAGTTGCACGACGCCGAACGTATCGGTGAGGCTCGGAAACACGAAGACGTCGGCGGCGGCGAGATGAGCGGTAAGATCCGCGCCCTTCTTCTCGCCGAGGAAGGCGACATCAGGATATTTCTTCTCGAGCGCCGCCTTCTGCGGACCATCGCCGACGACGACCTTGGTGCCGGGCAGATCGAGCGACAGGAACGCCTCGAGATTCTTCTCCACCGCGACGCGGCCCATGGTCATGAAGATCGGCCGCGGAAGATCCAGTTCGGCGGGGGAATCTGGGTGGAACAGCTCGGTGTTGACACCGCGCCCCCAGAAGCCGAGCCGCTTGAAGCCGCGCGCCGACAGCTCCTGCCTTAGCGACGGCGTCGCCACCATGGTCATGGCGGCGGCTTCGTGGAAGTGGCGCAGCACCGCATAGCCGACGGCATCGGGGATGCCTGTTCGTACCGAGACGTATTCCGGGAAGCGCGTCGTATAGGAGGTGGTGAAGGCCAGGCGGTTGCGGCGGCAATAGGCCCGCGCCGCCCAGCCGATCGGGCCTTCGGTGGCGATATGCAGGGCTTCGGGGGCGGCCTTCTCGATCCGCCGTGCGATCTCCTTAGCCGAAGGCAGCGCAATGCGAATGCCCGGATAGGTCGGCAGCGGCCACGACCTGAAGCCGTCAGGCGTCAGGAAGTCGATCTCGACATCGAGGGCCTTGGCGGCGGCGGCCAGCGAGGTCAGGGTCCGGACCACACCGTTGACCTGCGGATGCCAGGCGTCGGTCGCGATTAATACCCGCATGGGAAAATCCCGAGAGTTTGATGATTCTCAGGCATCGACCATCAACGAAGGATATTTCAGGCGTGTGACGTCACATAAGTGTCGGCGCGTTGTTTTGTTCGTTAACGGCGCCGCCCGGCCACGAAACTGTCATGAAACAATCCTTGCCGCGATGAAACCGTTTTCGGTTTTTCGCGCAAACGTCCCGAAACTTCTTTCCGTTAGTGATTTAGGCAACGGAGCACCGCAACGGTGCCGGGGTGACCAAGAAAACCCGCACAAACAGGGGCGACCAATGTTCAATCTGGACACGTTCAAGACGTATTCGCGCGCCGTTGCTTGCAGTGCAGTGGCCGTTACCGCAATCGCGTTCGCCGGCCCGGCCAAAGCCGCACCCGTGCAGCTCTTCCCGTTCTTCCAGCCACTGCCTGCGATGACCGCGCCGCAGCCGCTTCAGCCGTACCAGCCCTATTCTGCGCCGACCTATCAGACCGCTCCGTCCGAGGATCAGGATGCCGTCGAGACGCCGGCCCGCTTCCGCCGCCAGACCGTTTCCTATGCCACGCGCGAAGCGCCAGGCACGATCATCATCGATACGCCCAACACTTATCTCTACTACGTGCTCGGTAACGGCCAGGCGATCCGCTACGGCATCGGCGTCGGCCGCGACGGCTTCACCTGGTCCGGCACCCAGTCGGTGACCAAGAAGGCCGAGTGGCCGGACTGGACCCCGCCGCCGGAAATGATCCAGCGCCAGCCCTATCTGCCGCGCCACATGGCCGGCGGCCCCGGCAACCCGTTAGGGGCCCGCGCCATGTATCTCGGCGGCACCGTCTACCGCATCCACGGCACCAACGCCCCCGAAACCATCGGCAAGCACGTCTCCTCCGGCTGCATTCGCCTGACCAATGACGACGTCACCGACCTCTACTCCCGCGTCAGCGTCGGCACCAAGGTGGTCGTGCTGCCGATGACGGAGCGGCGCGCCGAGCTTCGGTAACGCGGCGCGCGGAAGACTTCGAAATGCGAACGGCCCCGGCGATGTCGGGGCCGTTTTTGTTGGGGCCACATGGTCCGTCGTAGGATATCGTGCCCCGGATGATCAGACTGCTCACACCCGCAGATGCCGCGCTCTATCGTGCGATCAGGCTGGAAGCGCTGTCGGCGCATCCCGAGGCTTTCGCCAGCACCTTCGCGCGCGAGCAGGATAAGCCCCTCGCCTGGTTCGAGGAGCGCCTCACCACCTCGGACGTGTTCGGCGCGTTCATCGACGGCGAGATCGTTGGCGTGGCCGGCTTCCGCCGGCAGGATGGTCCTCAGACCCTGCACAAGGCCGATCTCTGGGGCATGTATGTGCGACATCAGGCAGGGCGAGCCGGCGTCGGCCGGCGCCTCGTCGACACGATCGTTGCTCATGCCGCAAAGCACGTCGAAAAGCTCCAGCTGAGCGTGATGAGCAAGAATGAGGCGGCGCTGCGCCTTTACAGGGCCGCCGGCTTCGTCGAATACAGCCGCGAGGTGAAGGCCTTCAAGCAGAATGGCCGGTATTTTGATGAAGTGCTGATGGAATTGTTCGTCGACGGAAGCGGTCAATGACAAAGACGGCCCTGGTGAGACCGGGGCCGTCTGCGATTTTACGCCGATGATCGGCTTATGCTCGCCGTCCCGACAGCAGCCGCAGCCAGGCCGCCGAATGAAACGCACTCATCAGGAGATACATCGGTACCATCCCGCCCAGCGACAGGCCGTGGCCTGCGGAGCACATGTCCGCCGAGCCGCCGAGCACGGCCGTCAGTACGGCCATGACCGCGAAGGTCGGCGTGGCCGCAAGACCCAGCCATCGGGCAAGCTGGGATGCGGCCTCGCTGCCGTCACGTCTGGCGCTGGCGCAATGGACGTCGCTCATTGCGCGCCCGGAGCACGGAGCGCGATCTCACCAGCGTCCGTGATCTCGACCCACTTCTTGTCGGGCTCCGCACCCGCCTCGTAGCTGTCGTGCCAGTTCCACCATTTGTAGGTCGGCGTCTGCGGATAACCTTTCGGCGAATCCTCCCAGACTTCTTGCCGGCCGAGCGGGGTGATGTCGAGATAGTTCCAGGTGCCGCCCATCTGCTCGTCGCCGCGGCTCTTGATCAGATAGGTGCGGAAGATGCGCGTCCCGTCGCGGAAGAACACGTTGGTGCCGTGCCACTCGTCGACGCCGAAATCGGCATCAAAGCTGTCGGTGATGGTGACCCAGGGGATGTTCCAGCCCATCCGCGCCTTCAGCCTTGCGATGTCGGCCTGCGGGGCGCGCGAGGCGAACACCAGCGTGGTGTCACGGGCGTTCAGGTGGGAGACATGGGCGACCTGGTCAGCCACCATGGAGCAGCCGCGGCAGGCATGGTCGGGCCAGCCGAACACGCCCGGCTCGAAGAAGGCCCGATACAGGATCAGCTGGTGCCGGCCCTGGAACAGATCGAGCAGACTGGCCTTGCCTGAGGGCGTCTCGAATGCGTAGGCTTTGGTCACCTCCATCCACGGCATGCGCCGGCGTTCGGCGGCGAGTGCGTCGCGGGCGCGGGTGTGTGCCTTCTCCTTCACCAGCAGTTGCTGTCGGGCTGCCTCCCACTCCTGCGGCGACACGACCGGCGGTGTCTGCATGGCGGTCTGTCCGTTAGTCGCTGCTTTGCCTGCTGATGTCATGATAGCTCTCCAAACCTCTTGCGTGACGTCTCGCTCGGGCAGCCATCCCGCCTCTCGCGGAACCGCTCGCCCCTCGCCGCACATCGTCGGCCGTCCACGATTTCTGGCACCAGACGGTTGCGCAGTGGGAGTAACAAGTGTGGCGGGATTTCCATGGAGTCGCTGATCACGGCCGCCGCCCGCGCGCTCGAAGCCGGCGATCCGCTCGGCGCCCTGAACCGCGTCGCGCTGCGCAACGATGCGCCGTCGCTGGCGCTACGCGGCATCGCGATGGCGCAGCTCGGCGATCTCGCCAAGGCCAAGGCACTGCTGCGAAGCGCCGCCCGCGCCTTCGGTCCGAGGGAAGCCGTCGCGCGCGCAAGGTGCGTGGTGGCCGAGGCCGAGATCGCGCTGGTCTTGCGCGATCTGAACTGGCCCGTGAAGGCGCTCGCGGCGGCGCGCGCGACGCTCGAGAAGCACGGCGATCTCGCCAATGCCGCCCATGCGGGTCACATCGAGGCGCGGCGCCTTCTCCTCCTCGGCCGCATCGACGAGGCCGAACGCACATTGGCCGAGCTTGCCGCCAGCCCGCTTCCGCCTGCTTCACAGGTCGTCCGCGAACTCATCGTCGCCGGCATCGCCATCAGGCGGGTCAGAACGAAGGATGCGCGCGACGCGCTCGCGCGCGCGGCGAAGGCAGCCCGGCTGGCGAAAATCCCGACGCTCCTCGCCGAGGTCGACAGCGCGAACCTCATTCTGAACACGCCGGCCGCGCGCCTGATCGTGCGCGGCGACGAGCACCCCTTGTTGCTCGGCGAGGTCGAGCGCCTCGCGACCTCGACGGCACTCGTCGTCGACACCTTTCATCACGTCGTGCGCAGGCAGGGCACGGCCGTATCGCTGGGAACGCGGCCGGTGCTGTTCGCGCTCGCCCGCACTCTGGCGCAAGCCTGGCCTGCGGATGTGTCGCGAGAGATCTTGATCGCCGGCGCGTTCCGCGCGAAGCACGCCGATGAATCGCACCGCGCGCGGCTGCGGGTCGAGATCGGGCGGCTCCGCACCCACCTCAAGCCGCTCGCCGACATCAGCGCGACGAAGCAGGGTTTCGTGCTGGCGCCGCGGAAGACGCGCGATGTCCTCGTGCTGGCGCGGCCGGTCGAGGAGAAGCACGCCACTGTCCTCGCCTTCCTGTCCGATGGCGAGCCGTGGTCGAGCTCGGCGCTTGCGCTGGCGCTGGGAACGAGCCCGCGCACGGTGCAACGGGCGCTCGACGAGCTGGCGCGATCGAACAAGGTGCAATCGTTCGGGCACGGCCGCGCGCGGCGCTGGATGACCCCGCCAGTCCCCGGTTTCCCGACAGGCTTGTTACTCCCCGGATTGCCCCTGAAGACGTAAAGTCGATCACCTCACAGGGATGAAGCACATGAAACGTTCAACCGCCGAGATCGTCAGGGAGTACGGGCCCTTTCCGGGCGTCGAAGCCGTGCATGGCGTCTCCTATGATGGCGCCCATGTCTGGTTCGCGTCCGGCGACAAATTGAATGAGCTCGATCCCGATAGCGGCAAGATCGCGCGCTCCATCGATGTCGCCGCGCATGCGGGAACGGCGTTCGACGGACGGCACCTGTTCCAGATCGCGGAAGACCGCATCCAGAAGATCGACGCCGCGACCGGCCAGGTGCTCACCACGATTCCCGCGCCCGGTGGCGGCGGCGATTCCGGATTGGCCTGGGCCGAGGGCTCGCTCTGGGTCGGGCAATATCGCGAGCGGAAAATCCATCAGGTCGACCCCGATACGGGGACGGTCGTTCGCACCATCGAAAGCAATCGCTTCGTGACCGGCGTCACCTGGGTCGATGGCGAGCTCTGGCACGGCACCTGGGAGGGCGAGGACAGCGACGTCAGGCGGATCGACCCTGACACGGGCAAGGTGCTCGAGCAGCTCGATATGCCCGAGGGGACAATGGTCTCGGGGCTGGAATCCGACGGCGGCGATCGCCTGTTCTGCGGCGGCGGCGCCTCCGGCAAGGTGAGAGCGATTCGGCGTCCGAAGCGTGGCTAAAGCATGATCCGGAAAAGTGCGAAGCGGTTTTCCGAAAAGATCATGCTCAAACAATAACCTAAAGCGCGATGACGGTTCACCCTAATCTCATCGCGCTTTGGAGCGCTTCCGTTAACCCGTTCGCCCCAATTCCACCCCATCGGTGCGCTCTAGCGCCCTCCTCGCCCGCCCTGTAAAATCCTCCTTGGGGCGCGGCTTGGGGGATTGATGCGACTGACGTTGAACTTGAAGACGATCCTGATCGGCGTCGCGGTGCTCGCGGCGTCGTTCTTCATCAGCCTGAAGGCGATGGACTGGCTCGCGCCGAGCGCGACCAATTCGGCGCCGCCGGTCGCACAACTGCCGCCGCTGCCGCCGACCTCGCGCAGTTCGATCGTGGTAGCGCCGGTCGCGATCGCGCTGTCGGCGATCCGCGACCAGGCCGAGAAGGCCTCGCCGCGCAACTTCGCCGGCAAGGCCGACAACCCGATCTCGCAGATCCTGGAAAACGCCGATATCGGCTGGACCGCCGCCCGCGGGCCGATGTCGGCGACCGGCGACAAGGACGTGCTGACGCTGTCGACGCCGATCACCGGCAAGCTGAACGTCACAGGATCGCTGTCGGCGAAGGCCACCGGCGCGCTCGGCGATGCCTTGGGCAGCGTGCTCGGCGGCGATGCGGCGAAGCGGATCGGCGCGGTCAACATCAAGAATTTGAACGCCAGCGCGGAGATCAAGGGCAATGTGGTCGTCACCTCACGCCCGAAGCTCGCCGCCGCCTGGCATCTCGAACCCAATCTCGGCGCGCAGGTCAATCTCGGCGATACCAACCTCAACGTCGCCGGTGCCAAGGTCAACGTGCCGGCGCAGGTCAAGCCGCTGATCGACAAGACGGTCGGCGATCAGCTCAACGTCGTCGCCGAGCGCATCCGCAACGACCCCAGCCTGCGCGAGAACGCGAAGGTGCAATGGGCCAAGGCCTGCCGCTCGATCCCCCTGCAAGGCAGCGGTTCCTCGGCATCACTGCCGCCGCTCTGGCTGGAGATGAAGCCGACCCGCGCCATCGCCGCGCAGCCGCGCGTCGATGCGCAGGCCGTGACGCTGCTGCTTGGCCTGGAGGCCGAGACGCGCGTGACCACGACGCAGACCAAACCGGACTGCCCATTCCCGGACAAGATCTCGATCGTGCCGCCGACCGGTACCGGCGTGAATATCGGCGTTCCCATCGACGTGCCCTTCACCGAGATCAACAAGCTGATCGCGAGCCAGATGGTCGGCCACACCTATCCCGAGGACGGCTCCGGTCCGGTCGAGGTCACGGTAAAGAACGTCAACGTCGTCCCCTCGGGCGAGCGGCTCCTGATCTCGCTGCTGGTCCGCGCCAAGGAGAAGAAGAGCTGGCTCGGCTTGGGCGCCGAGGCGACCGTGCACATCTGGGGCCGGCCGATGCTGGACCAGGAACAGCAGACGTTGCGGCTCGCCGACATCCAGCTCGCGGTGGAATCCGAGGCGGCCTTCGGCCTGCTCGGCGCGGCCGCCCGCACGGTGGTGCCGCACCTGCAGCAGGCTCTGGTGCAAAAGGCGACGCTCGATCTGAAGCCGATCGCCGCCAACGCGCGCGAGAAGATCGCAGCCGCAATCGCCGACTATCAGAAGAACGAGGATGGCCTCAAGGTCGAGGCCGTCATCAGCAGTCTCACCCTCGCCGACATCGCCTTCGATTCCAAGACGCTGCGCGTGGTCGCGGAAGCCGGCGGCTCATTGAACGTGTCCGTGACCAGACTGTCGGGGATGTAGCGCGCTCATCATGTCCTCCCGCGCCGCTGGCATTCTCGCCCGGGGATGCTAAGCTGCTGCTCGGAAGCTCGAACGAGGTGCTGACAGCACCTTTAGGGGACAACGCGAGGACAACATGGAAGCCGGCATGGTCACGCCTGCGCCGGCATTGGTGCGCTTTTCCGGCATTCAGAAGACCTATGATGGCGAGCATCTCGTGGTGAAGAACCTCGACCTCGACATCAGGAAGGGCGAGTTCATCACGCTGCTCGGCCCGTCGGGCTCGGGCAAGACAACGACGCTGATGATGCTGGCCGGCTTCGAGGTTCCGACCCAGGGCGAGATCTACCTCGCGGACCGTCCCATCAAAAACATGCCCCCGCACAAGCGCGACATCGGCATGGTATTCCAGAACTATGCGCTGTTTCCGCACCTGACGATCGAGGAGAACGTCGCCTTCCCGCTCTCCGTCCGCAAGACGAGCAAGGCGGAAACCCAGGCGCGCGTCAAGGCAGCGCTGCGCATGATCAAGATGGAGACAATGGCGCAGCGACGGCCCGGGCAACTCTCCGGCGGGCAGCAGCAGCGCGTGGCGCTGGCCCGCGCGCTGGTCTTCAATCCGCAGCTCGTGCTGATGGACGAGCCGCTCGGTGCGCTGGACAAGCGCCTGCGCGAGCAGATGCAACTGGAGATCAAGCAGCTGCACGAGACCATGGGCATCACCATCGTCTACGTCACCCATGACCAGAGCGAAGCGCTCACCATGTCGGACCGCATCGCCGTGTTCAACGACGGCATCGTGCAGCAGATCGACAGGCCCGATGCGCTCTACGAGCGCCCCGTCAACAGCTTCGTTGCCAACTTCGTCGGCGAGAACAACGTGCTCTCGGGCACGGTCGAGACGATCGACAAGGACACTTGCCGCGTCGCGCTGGCGGCCGGCGGCGCCGTGACCGCACGGGCGATCAATGTGTCAGGCGCGGGCGCAGCGACGTCGCTGTCGGTCAGGCCCGAGCGGATCGCCATCATCCCGGACGGCACCTCCAGCGACGGACCGAACCTTCTGCCGGCCAAGGTGCAGAGCACCATCTATCTCGGCGACCACGCACTCGCCGTGCTCGATGTCGCAGGAAATGCCGAATTCATGGTCAAGCTTCAGCCGGGAGCGCATGACGGCCTGAAACACGGCGAGAGGGTGTTCATCAGCTTCCGCCCCGAGGACTGCCTCGCCCTCGATCCGGTTTGATCCAGCTATCGACTTCAACCCAATGCACACGAAGAAGGAACAAGGACCATGATGAAACGCAACATTGCTCTGGGTTTCGCCGCGGCGTTCACCGCCAGCGCTGCGCTGGCGACGGTCGCGCAGGCGCGTGACCTCACTGTCGTGTCGTGGGGCGGCGCGTATCAGGATGCCCAGAAGAAGGTCTATTTCGAGCCGTTCAAGAAGGCATCCGGCGTTGCCATGAACGACGAGTCCTGGGACGGCGGCATCGGCGTGTTGCGCGCCAAGGTGCAGGGGGGCGCCGCCACCTGGGACGTCGTCCAGGTCGAGAGCGACGAGCTCGCCGTCGGCTGTGACGAAGGCCTGTTCGAGAAGATGGACTATACCAAGATCGGCGGCGAGGCCGCCTACATCAAGCCGTCCGTCAACCCTTGCGGCGTCGGCGCCATCCTCTACGATTTCGTGCTCGGCTACGACAAGGACAAGCTGAAGGACGCACCGAAAGGCTGGGCCGACTTCTTCGACACCAAGAAGATCCCGGGCAAGCGCGCGCTGCGTCAGGGCCCGAAGACCACGCTCGAGATCGCGCTGATGGCCGACGGCGTGCCGCCGAAGGACGTCTACAAGGTGCTGGCGACCGACGAAGGCGTCGAGCGCGCCTTCAAGAAGCTCGACACCATCAAGGGCGACCTCGTCTGGTGGAAGGCGGGCGCCCAGCCGCCGCAACTGCTCGCCTCCGGCGAGGTGGTGATGACCTCGGTCTACAATGGCCGCATCGACACCGCGAACAAGAACGAGAAGAAGAATTTCGGCATGGTGTGGGACGGCGCGCTGTTCACACTCGACAGCTGGGTCATCCTGAAGGGCAGCCCGAACAAGGACGCCGCCTACAAATTCCTCGACTTCGCCGGCAAGGCGGAAAACCAGTCGAAACTGTCGGAGAACATCGCCTACGGCACCTCGAACAAGGACGCCGCCGGCCTGTTACAGCCCGCCGTGCTGAAGGATCTGCCAACCGCGCCTGACAACATCAAGAACGCGATCGAGATCAACGTGGCGTTCTGGCTCGAGAACATCGACAAGCTGACCGAGCGCTTCAACAAATGGGCCGCAAAATAGCGCGCGCCGAAGTGCGGCGCGCATTGAGAGCAATTCCGTTGCGGCCATCCTTCGAGACGCCCGCCTTTGGCGGGCTCCTCAGGATGAGGGCGGAGTGCGTGGCGGCTATTTCACGAGCCCGGCTGTCGATGAGCCTCATCCTGAGAAGACCGCGAAGCGGTCGTCTCGAAGGACGAGGCGTGCGCTCAGACCGCTCCAAAAGGCCCTCCCGATGACAACAGCGTCCCTGACCGGCGCGGATGCCACGACGAACGTGCCGCTCAAGCGCCGCCTGAAGCGGGCAGAGCGCGCGCGCCAGCTCAAGGCGTTTGCGCTTGTCGGGCCGCTGCTGCTGTTCCTCCTCTTCACCTTCGCCGGGCCCATCGCCGGCATGCTGTGGCACGCGGTCGATGACCGCGAGGTGCGCCAGGTTCTGCCGCAAACCGTCGCGGCCCTCGCTGGTTGGGACGGCAAGGACCTGCCGGACGAGAAGGCCTACGCGGCGCTGGCAAGCGATCTCCAGGCAGCACGCGCCGCCGGCACCATCGCCATCGCCGCCAAGCGGCTCAATTACGCCCAAAACGGCTTTCGCACGATCCTCTTCAGCACCGCACGCAATCTGAAGGCAGCGCCGGAAGCAGGCACGGCAAAGGAAACGCTGGGCAAGATCAACCCGGCCTGGCGCGAGCGCAGCACCTGGACGACGATCAAGGGCGCCAGTGGTCCGATCACCAGCTTCTACCTGCTGGGAGCGCTCGACCTCGTCAGGAACGCGGACGGTGCGATCGTCGCGGCGCCGCCGGATCAGGCCATCTACCGCGAGGTTTTCGCCCGCACCTTCCTCATCAGCCTCGGTGTCACGGCCCTGTGCCTGATGCTTGGCTTTCCTGTCGCCTATTTGCTGGCGACGCTCCCGGCGGGCCGGTCGAACCTCCTGATGATCTTCGTGCTGCTGCCGTTCTGGACCTCGCTGCTGGTCCGCACCTGCGCCTGGATCGTGCTGTTGCAGAGCAAGGGCGTCGTCAACGACAGCCTGCACTGGCTCGGCATCATCGACGAGCCGCTGCGCCTGATCTACAACCGCTTCGGCGTTTGCGTCGCCATGACCCACGTGCTGCTGCCGTTCATGATCCTGCCGCTGTACAGCAGCATGAAGGCGATCTCGCCGGCCTATATGCGGGCCGCCGCCTCGCTCGGCGCGCCGCCCCTCACCGCCTTTCTGCGCATCTATTTGCCGCAGACGCTGCCCGGCATCGGCGCGGGAAGCCTGCTCGTCTTCATCCTGGCGCTCGGCTACTACATCACGCCCGCGCTGGTCGGCGGCGCCGCCGACCAGATGATCAGCTACTTCATCGCGCTCTACACCACCGAAACTGCCAATTGGGGCCTTGCTTCCGCGCTCGGAGCGGTGCTGCTGCTCGCAACCGTTCTGCTCGCGCTCGTCTACGGCAAGCTGGTGCAGGGCCAGCAGGTCACGGGAGGGATGAAGAATTGAGCGACGCGCCTTCCATCCGCACGTCGAGCCAGCGCATCGCCTGGGCCGCGACCATCCTCGTCTCCACGCTGGTGTTCATCTTCCTGATCGCGCCGATTCTCGCGATCATGCCGCTGTCCTTCAGCTCCGGCTCCTACCTCACCTATCCGCTGCCGGGCTTCTCCTTGCGCTGGTACGACGACTTCATCAATTCGCCGCGCTGGATGAATTCGCTGAAGAACAGCATGATCATCGGCGTCGCCTCGACGCTGCTGTCGATGGTGCTCGGCACGCTGGCAGCGCTGGGGCTGGCGCAGTGGAAGAGCCGGTTCAAGCCGCTGGTGCTGGCTTTCGTGCTGTCGCCGGTCGTCGTGCCCGGCGTCATCACCGCAGTGGGTCTTTATTTCTTCTTCGCGCCGATCGGCCTCACCGGCAGCTATCTCGGCCTGATCCTAGCTCACACCGCGCTGGCAACGCCGTTCGTGGTCATCACGGTCGGCGCGACTCTGCAAAGCTTCGACACCAATTTGGCCCGCGCTGCCGCCTCGCTCGGCGCCTCGCCGCTTGAAGCGTTCCGCCGCGTGATCCTGCCGCTGATCCTGCCTGGTCTCGCCTCAGGCGCGCTGTTCGCCTTCGCGACCAGCTTCGACGAGGTGGTGATCGTGCTGTTCATGGCAGGGCCGGAGCAGCGTACCCTTCCGCGCGAAATGTTCAGCGGCATCCGCGAGAACATCAGCCCGACTATCACGGCAGCGGCGGTGATCCTGACCACGGTCTCGGTGATCCTGCTTGCAACACTGGAAGGTTTGCGCCGGCGCAACGAACGGCTCAAGGGCGGCGTCACGTAATTGGCGTCGCCCTTTTTCCTTCTCCCCTTGTTGTGGGAGAAGGAAAAACACCGTCGCCCCCTAATTATTTCCCAGCCAGCCGCATGCCTCCCCGCCTTTGCCCCCGCGACGGTTTGTCGCTACAACAGTCCCCGCAACAATGCCCCAAACAACAACGCTGAGGGAGAAACTCCATGCATAAACTCATCGCCGCCGTCGCGGCCAGCTTCGCCGTCGCTGCAAGCTGCGGCACGGCGCAGGCGCAGATTTCCGACAATGTCGTCAAGCTCGGCGTGCTCACGGACATGTCGAGCCTCTATGCCGACGCGACCGGCAAGGGCTCGCTCGCCGCGGTCGAGATGGCCGTCGCCGATTACGGCGGCAAGGTCGCAGGGGTGCCGATCCAGGTCGTGTCCGCCGACCACCAGAACAAGCCCGACGTCGGCGTCAATATCGCCCGCAACTGGTATGACAACGACAAGGTCGATGCGATCATGGACGTGCCGACCTCCTCGGTCGCGCTGCCGATCTCGGCGCTTACGCGCGAGAAGAACAAGATCAACATCAATTCGGGCGGCGGCTCCTCCGACATCACGGGCGTCGCCTGCTCGCCCAACACGGTGCACTGGACTTACGACACCTACGCGCTGTCGAACGTCGCCGGCAAGGCGATGGTCAAGCGCGGCGAGGACACCTGGTTCTTCGTCACCGCCGACTACGCCTTCGGCATGGCGCTCGAGCGCGACGCTGCCAATGTCGTCAAGGAGAGCGGCGGCAAGGTGCTCGGCGACGTCCGCCATCCGCTCAACTCGTCGGACTTCTCCTCCTTCCTGCTCCAGGCCCAGGCCTCCAAGGCCAAGGTGGTCGCGCTGGCGAACGCCGGCGGCGACACCACCAATGCGCTGAAGCAGGCGGCCGAGTTCGGCATCACGCAAGGCGGCCAGAAGATGATCGCCCTCTTGATGGAGATCACCGACGTTCACTCGCTCGGCATCAAGGCGACACAAGGACTGATCATCACCGATGCGTTCTACTGGGACACGAATGACGAGACGCGCGCCTTCTCCAAGCGCTTCAACGACAAGGTCGGCCACATGCCGACCATGATCCAGGCCGGCCTCTATTCGGCGACCATGCATTATCTGAAGGCGATCGAGGCCATCAAGACTGACGAGGCGCCTAAGGTGATGGAGCAGATGCGCAAGACGCCGATCAACGACTTCTTCGCCAAGAATGGCAAGATCCGCATCGACGGCCGCATGGTCCACGACATGAATCTGTTCGAGGTCAAGAAGCCCGAGGAGTCCAAGGGCGAGTGGGACCTCTACAAGCTGATCGCCACAGTGTCCGGCGACGACGCCTTCCGTCCGCTCGACAAGGGCGGTTGCCCGCTGGTGAAGGGGAATTGAGCATTCTCTCGCTCTCCCCGCTCGCCGGGAGAGGTGAAACGGCACGACAGCGCGCCCGGTGAAAACCGGGCGCGCTTCGCTTATAGGCACTCACGCGATCCGCATTACTCCGAATACTTGAACTCGGGCATGTTCTTCAGCTCATCCTTGCTGGCATTGAACACGGCATGGTCCGGATACCACTTCGAGCTGGACGATGTGGTGGTCGTCGCGGTCTTGTCGGTGCCGGTCGCAGCGCCCGTCGTCGTGGTTGCCGCCGGCTTGGCGTTCGGATTTGCCGGGTTCGTGCCGGTGCCGGTATAGGCCACGGCCTCATTGACGAATTTCAGCTTCTCGTACGGAATGGCAACGAGATGCTCGCCCATGCCGAGGAAGCCACCGACGCCGATCACGGCGATCTTGACGGCGCCGCTCTTGTCCATCAGCAGATCGTTGATCGAGCCGATATTCTCATTGGCATCGTTGTACACCTTCACGCCCGCCATCTTCGAGGCGCGCCATTCACCCGACGCACTCGTGGTTGTCGTCGTCGCGGTGGCCGCGGTGGGCGACTTGTCGGTGGTAGTGGTCGGATTTTGCGCAAACGCAACGGTCGCAAGCAAAGCGGTGCCGGCCAAGCCGGCCGCGATCGATTTCATCAACATCGTGTCCTCTCCTTCAGCAGAAAACTCGTGCGGAGAAAACAGCGACGAACAGCAGCAGTTCCTGTGCTGCGGCAATTTCGTCGCGCGATCGCGCTGCATTGCACGGAAGGGTTCCTGCGGCACGCAGGAACGGGGTGCGGTTCCCCACCGACGATCATGCGCCCTGGGATGAAGCACGATCGCGGCGAGGAACGCGCCGACCTGCGTCGCTTCAGGTCAGCTCTTGTAGTCGATCAAGAGCGCAGAAAAATCCGAATTGCTCGATGAGCTCGTCGCACCATTGGCACCGTAGGACGAACTCGAGGACTGCGATTGCTGCAGCGCCTGGAGAAACTGCTCGAGGAGCTTGGCGGTGCTGGACCCCGTCGAGCTGTCATTCGTCGGATCCGTCGACGATGAATCCGAAGAGCCGTCATCGGAGGGCGGCGGACCAGGAGGCGGACCGCCCGCACCGCCGGGACCGCCGGGACCCTTGGCGAAAGCGGACTGAAACACGCCCTTCAGTTCGTCGGCCTGATCCGACGTCAGCGTCCCGTTCGAGACCTCGCCTGAAATGAGATCGTCGATCTTGGATTTCAGTCCATCCCTGGACGGCCTGCTGCCGCTGGACTGGTCGCTGGAGCGGCTCTGCTGGAGCGCGGTGTCGATGTCCTGCAGAGCAGTCGTGAGCGCAGACTGGTCCGACGACGAGATCGTGCCGTCGGAAACTTCCGATTGCAGCTCCTGCTGCAGCCGCTGGAGCGGCGACTGGTATTGGCCGGCCGAGGCCGCCGAAATCGAGGTCATGAATGGCACCGTGGTTTTTTGCGGGGGTTTCGTACGCAACTGCGCCACGCTATGGTTTGCGCGCTTAACGAGACCTTGCCGGACCGCGACGCAGTCGTTGCCCTGTGTTGCGAAAATACGCTCGGAAACAAATTGAAACAAAAAACTTCGCCTTTTGGCCCGAATCTTGGACAAACAAAGCTCATGGCCATTCCCTCTCCCAACATTCTGGTCGTTGAGGACGACCGCGAAACGCGGACGTTGATTGCGAAATATTTGCGCAGCAACTCCTGCAACGTCACCGCCGTGAGCGACGGCCGCGAGATGTCGCGTGCCATGGCCGACCACCGCGTTGATCTCATCATCCTCGACGTCATGCTGCCGGGCGAGGACGGCCTCAGCCTGTGCCGCAAGGTGCGCTCCGAGGCGCAGACGCCGATCATCATGCTGACCGCGCGCGGCGAGGACGTCGACCGTATCGTCGGCCTCGAGATGGGCGCGGACGATTATCTGCCGAAACCGTTCAACCCGCGCGAGCTGCTTGCCCGCATCAACGCGGTGCTGCGGCGCCAGGCCTCGGCCCAGGCCGCGAGCTCGACCGAGGGCGCTTCCACCCTCGCCTTCGAAGGCTGGCGCATCGACCTGCGGCTGCGCGAGCTGCGCAATCCGGAAGGCGCGCGCGTCGCGGTCACCAGCGCCGAGTTTGACCTGCTCAGGACGTTCTGCGAGCGTCCCGGCCGCGTGCTGTCGCGCGACAGCCTGCTCGACCTCACGCAGGGGCGCAACACCGGCTCGTTCGAGCGCTCCATCGACGTGCTCGTCAGCCGCATCCGCCGCAAGATCGAACCCAATCCGGCCGATCCCACCATCATCAAGACGGTCCGCTCCGGCGGTTACCTGTTTACGCCCAGAACGGAAGCGGTTACGACGCCCCTGAGCAATTGAGGGGGCTTTTGGACGATGAGACCGTTCGGGTTCTTCCACCTGAAGGGCATCGGCGGGCAGATCGCCGCACTGGTGCTGGCCTCGACGATCGCGCTGCATCTCGTCGTCACCACCGCCTTCCTGATGGGCAGGCCCGACCGTCCGGAGACGCCGCCGGACGGCGCCCATCAACTGACCGATGCGGCGCTGCTGCTCGGCTCGGCGAGGCCCGATGACCGGCCGCGCCTGATCGCAGATCTCGCGCGCGCCTTCCCCAAGCTCAACATCGAGATATCAGCGCCCGGCACGGCTGATGTGGTCGAGGACGACGAGAGCCAGCATTTGCACGGGGTCCGCCGCCATCTCGGCCGCGGCTACAAGGTGCTGCAGCTCGCACCAAAAGACGGCCTCCATCGCATCGGCGTGCAATTACCTGACGGCACCATGATCACGGGCCATGTCGAGAGCGGCCCGCGGCCGTGGTTCTGGGGCGCACCGTGGCTGGTGGCGCTGATGACCGCCTTCATCTGCATCACCGTGCTCGGCCTGTGGGCGGCGCGCGCGCTGGCGGCGCCGCTGTCCTCCTTTGCCAAGGCCGCCGAGAATTTCAGCCTGGATGGCGAGGCAGAGCCGCTGCCCGAGCGCGGCCCCGAGGAGATCCGCTCGGTGGCCCGGGCGCTCAATCGCATGCATGAGCGGATCGCGCGGCTGATGTCGGATCGCACCAAGATGCTGGCGGCGATCAGCCACGACCTGCGCACCCCGATCACGCGGCTGCGCCTGCGCGCCGAATTCATCGAGGACGAGGGCAACCGCAAGCGCATGCTGATCGACCTCGACCAGATGCGCTCGATGCTGGAAAGCGTGCTGTCGCTCTTGCGCAACGACCGCAAGATCGAGGCGGTGACGCTGGTCGACATCGCCAGTACGCTGCAGCTCATCGCCGACCAGTTCGGCGACATGGGCCATGTCGTGCATTACGACGGCCCGCTCTCTGCAACCGCCGCGGCACGTCCCGACGATTTGCATCGCGGCGTCACCAACCTCGTCGAGAACGCGGTGCGCTTCGGCGCCGAGGTGACGATCCGCCTCGATGTCTCAGGCACCAAGCTCGTCATCGACGTCGAGGACGACGGCCCCGGCATTTCGGATGCGCGCAAGCAGGACATGCTGGAGCCGTTCGTGCGCGGCGACGACGCGCGCACCATGGACGATTCCACCGGCTTTGGCCTTGGCCTGTCGATCGCGCGCGCGATCGCGATCGCGCATGGCGGCGAGCTGTCGTTGCACGACCGCCAGCCGCACGGGCTGATCGTTCGGATGCAGCTGCCGGTGTGGCAGCAGCCGAAGCTGGCGGCCTGAGGCCTTCGCCTCAGGCTGCGAGCGGCGGATGCTCGACCGCGACCTCGTCGAAGATCGCGATTGCCTCGAAGTGATAGCCACAAGCCTGGCACTTCCAGAGATAGGAGACGCGTCCCTCGCCCGGCTCAATCCAGTCCGGGAACGGGATCGGTGTCCCGCATTGTGCACACGGATTCTGCGTGGGGATGTCGCTGATGTCTGCTCGGGTCATGGACGTCCTCCCGAATGCTGGTTGTGCGACTTTTGGGCGAATGCACGAATGGACAGACCTGCTGTCGCGTAAGGCACTCCGCCAGCTTTAACGTTAACCCATGTTTGAGTCGTAAAAGCGACGGCTTGGCGAAAATCGCCGGCGGCGGCGTTTCGCCACATCATCGCCGTGTTCCCACGGCCTAACGCGCACGGGGGCAGCTCAGTTCTGCCGAGGAATATTTCAATGAAGATTTTGCGCATTGCCGTTCTCGCTGCGGCCGGACTGGTGTCGTCGCAGGCCGCATTCGCAGGGCAAGCTGAATATGCCGAGATGGTCGCGGCCCATGCGCGCGCCAACGGCGTGCCGGAGGCGCTGGTGCATCGCGTCATCATGCGCGAGAGCCGCTATCAGCCGGGCCTGGTCGGCCATGGCGGCACCATCGGGCTGATGCAGATCAAGCTCGCGACCGCCCGCGGCCTCGGTTACACCGGCGATGCGAGCGGCCTGCGCGATCCCAACACCAATCTCACCTATGCCGTAAAGTACCTCGCCGGCGCCTATCGCGCCGCCAATGGCGACCACGACCGAGCCGTGCGTTATTTCGCGGGCGGCTATTACTACATTGCAAAGCGGCAGCGCCAGGAAGCCGTGCAACAGGCCAGCTTCGAGCCTCAGCTCGAGCCCAACGGCAATCCGCAGCCGATGTTCGGCGCCACGCCGCATCGCAAGCTGGCCCAGCAGATCCGCAACGCGCGGGCGCAGGTTCCCGGGAACATGCGTTGACCACCCTGCCTCACTAGCCTACATTAGCACCGTTCCGAGGGGTGCTCCGAGGAGGAGCTGAGATACCGCTAAATGGGCAATACCGCCCAGGACCGCGGTGACCCTTTGAACCTGATCCGGGTCATGCCGGCGAAGGGACAGGGATGTACCAGACGACCAAGCGACCGGATTCCCCGGTATCCATCATCGGCGCAGGCATCGCAGGCGCCTGGCAGGCGCTGTTGTTCGCGCAGGCCGGCCACACCGTGACGCTACACGAGCGCGGTGACGCCACCATGACCGACGCCACCAGCCACTGGGCCGGCGGCATGCTCGCGCCCTATTGCGAGGCGGAGGTCGCCGAACCCATCATCAGCCGCTTGGGGCTGCGCTCGCTCGACATCTGGCGGCGCGAACTGCCGGATACGCCTTTCAACGGTTCGCTCGTCGTGGCCCATCCGCGCGAGCGCAACGATTTCGAACGCTTTGCGCGGATGACCGAGGAGCACCACCGGCTCGACGCCGCCGGTCTCGCCGAACTCGAGCCATCGCTGGAGGGGCGTTTCCGCGATGCGCTGTTCTTCCCGAACGAAGGCCATGTCGAGCCGCGCCGGGTGCTGCCGAAGCTGCACGAGCGCATCAAGGCGGCCGGCGGCACCATCAAGTTCGGCAGCGACGTCAGTGCTTCTGATCTCGACGGCATCGTGATCGACTGCCGCGGCCTCGGCGCCCGCGACGAGCAGCCGGACTTGCGCGGCGTCAAGGGCGAGATGATCCTGATCGAGACCTCTGAGGTGCAGCTGTCGCGCCCGGTGCGGCTGATCCATCCGCGCTGGCCGCTTTACGTGATCCCGCGCGAGGACAATCTGTTCATGTTGGGCGCGACCTCGATCGAGGCCGAGGACACGGGCGTCAGCGTCCGCTCGGCGCTGGAGCTGCTGGGCGCGGCCTACACCGTGCATCCGGCCTTCGGCGAAGCCCGCATCGTCGAGTTCGGCTCCGGCCTTCGCCCGGCTTTTCCCGACAATTTGCCGCGCATCGGCGTGCGCGACGGCAAGATCAGCGTCAACGGGCTCTACCGCCACGGCTTCCTGATCGCGCCGGCGCTCGCCGAGCTGACGCTCAATTACGTCGAGCGCGGCCAGATCGACAATGAGGTGATGCAATGCGTGTGACCGTCAACGGCGAGCAGCGCGAGATCAGTTCGGCCAGCGTCGACGCGCTGCTCTCCGAGCTCGACTACGAGGGCACCCATTTCGCCATCGCGCTCAACTACGACGTCGTGCCGAAAAGCCGCTGGGCCGAGACGAGCCTGAAGGCCGGCGACGAGATCGAGATCATCACGCCGCGGCAGGGAGGGTGATGGATGATGCTCTCACGAAGCACTCCGCTGTCATCGCCCGACTTGATCGGGCGATCCAGTACGCCGCGGCCTCACGATTCCAGCCGCGCCGCCGCGGAGTACTGGATTCCCGCTTTCGCGGGGATGACACCGTCATTCAAGGAGACACCTCGCACATGGTGACCTTCTACGGCAAATCCTTCCCCTCGCGCCTGCTGATCGGCAGCGCGCTCTATCCGTCGCCCGCGATCATGCAGGACGCGATCCGCGCCTCGGGCTCGAACATCGTCACGGTGTCGCTGCGGCGCGAATCCGCCGGCGGCAGGACTGGCGATGCGTTCTGGAAGCTGATCCGCGAGCTCGAGGTATCCGTGCTGCCGAACACCGCCGGCTGCCGCAGCGTGCGCGAAGCCGTGACCACCGCGAAGCTCGCCCGCGAACTGTTCGGCACCTCCTGGATCAAGCTCGAGGTCATCGCCGACAACGACACGCTGCAGCCCGACGTCGTCGGCCTGGTCGAAGCCGCCACTATCCTGATCAAGGACGGTTTCGAGGTGTTCCCCTATTGCACCGAGGACCTCTCGGTCGCCAACCGCCTCGTCGATGCCGGCTGCAAGGTGGTGATGCCATGGGCCGCGCCGATCGGCAGCGCGAAAGGCATCATCAACCGCGACGCCCTCAAGCTGTTGCGCGAGCGGCTGCCCGACATCACGCTGGTGGTCGATGCCGGCCTGGGCGCGCCCTCGCACGCGGCCGAGGCGCTCGAGCTCGGCTATGACGCCGTGCTGCTCAACACCGCGATTGCCAAGGCGGCCGATCCGGTCGCGATGGCCAGGGCGTTCCGCCTCGGCTGCGAGGCCGGCCGCACCGCATACGAAGCCGGGCTGATGAACGCCCGCGATTTCGCCTCCCCTTCCACCCCTGTCGTTGGGACCCCGTTCTGGCATGCCGTTTCCTGATCGCTTCTATCCCGTCGTCGACAGCCTTAACTGGGTCGAACGCCTGACAAAACTCGGCGTCGGCACCATCCAGCTGCGCGCGAAGGACCTCAACGACGCCGAGGCGCTGCAGATCGTCACCGACGCGCTGGCGATCACCAAGGACACGCGAGCCAAGCTGGTCGTGAACGACTATTGGCGCGCGGCGATCGTCGCCGGCGCGAAGTACCTGCATCTCGGCCAGGAAGATCTGGCGGAGGCCGACCTCAAGGCCATTCGCGAAGCCGGCCTCTCGCTCGGCGTCTCCACGCACGACGATGCGGAGCTTGCAACCGCGCTCAAGGCAAAACCCGACTACGTCGCGCTGGGCCCGATCTTCTTCACCACACTGAAATCGATGCGCTTCGAACCGCAGGGCATTCCGAAGATCACGGAGTGGAAGCAGCGCATCGGCGAGATCCCGCTGGTCGCGATCGGCGGCATCAAGTTCGAGCACGCCGCGGAGATCTTCGCCGCGGGCGCGGATTCCATCGCGGTGGTGTCCGATGTCACCCAGAACGCCGACCCGGATGCGCGGGTGCGGCAATGGCTCGGCCAGTCAGAGGAGGCGGCATGATGCATGTCCGCCCCTATTCGACGATCCGTCACCCTGAGGTGGCCGCTTCTTCAGCGGCCCTCGAAGGGCGACGGCCCGGCTCTTTCATCCTTCGAGGCGCGCAAGTGCGCGCACCTCAGGATGACGAGATTGACATTGCACCCAGGAATTAAGAGTAAACCGGAGGATCCCATGAACATCCGCTCCAACCCCGACAAGACCATCCCCGCCGTCACCACCGGCCCCCTTCCCTCCTCGCGAAAGATCTTCGCCTCGCCCGACGCCGCGCCCGATCTGCGCGTGCCGCTGCGCGAGATCATCCTCTCCGAGGGCGCCGGCGAACCGAACCTGCCGGTCTACGACACCTCCGGCCCCTACACCGACCCGTCCGTCACCATCGACGTCAACGCCGGCCTTGCGCGCAACCGCAAGCAATGGGTGCTGGAGCGCGGCGGCGTCGAGGAATATGACGGCCGGCAGATCAAGCCGGAGGACAATGGCAGCGTCTCCACCGACAAGGCCGCGCGCGCCTTCTCGGCCTATCACAAGCCGCTGCGCGGCCTCGACGGCCACAAGATCACCCAGCTCGAATTCGCCCGCGCCGGCATCGTCACCAAGGAGATGATCTACGTCGCCGCCCGCGAAAATCTCGGCCGCAAGCAACAGCTCGAGCGCGCGGAAGCGGCGCTTGCCGACGGCGAAAGCTTTGGCGCCGCGGTGCCGGCCTTCATCACCCCGGAGTTCGTCCGCGACGAAATCGCGCGCGGCCGCGCCATCATCCCCTCCAACATCAACCACTCCGAGCTCGAGCCGATGATCATCGGCCGCAACTTCCTGACCAAGATCAACGCCAATATCGGCAACTCGGCGGTGACCTCGTCGGTCGAGGAAGAGGTCGAGAAGATGGTGTGGGCGATCCGCTGGGGCGCCGACACCGTGATGGATCTCTCGACGGGGCGCAACATCCACACCACCCGCGAATGGATCTTGCGCAACTCGCCGGTGCCGATCGGCACCGTTCCGATTTATCAGGCGCTGGAGAAGTGCAACGGCGATCCGGTCAAGCTGACCTGGGAGCTCTACAAGGATACGCTGATCGAGCAGTGCGAGCAGGGCGTCGACTATTTCACCATCCACGCCGGCGTCCGCCTGCAATACATCCACCTCACCGCCAGCCGCGTCACCGGCATCGTCTCGCGCGGCGGCTCGATCATGGCGAAGTGGTGCCTCGCGCATCACAAGGAAAGCTTCCTCTACACGCACTTCGACGAGATCTGCGACCTCATGCGCAAGTATGACGTCTCGTTCTCGCTCGGCGACGGCCTGCGTCCGGGCTCGATCGCGGATGCCAACGATCGCGCGCAGTTCGCGGAGCTGGAGACGCTCGGCGAGCTCACAAAGATCGCGTGGGACAAGGGCTGCCAGGTCATGATCGAAGGCCCCGGCCACGTGCCGATGCACAAGATCAAGATCAACATGGACAAGCAGCTTAGGGAGTGCGGCGAAGCGCCGTTCTACACGCTTGGACCGCTGACGACAGACATCGCGCCGGGCTATGACCACATCACCTCAGGCATTGGCGCTGCCATGATCGGCTGGTTCGGCTGCGCCATGCTCTGCTACGTCACGCCGAAGGAGCATCTCGGGCTGCCCGATCGCAACGACGTCAAGACCGGCGTCATCACCTACAAGATCGCCGCCCACGCCGCCGATCTCGCCAAGGGCCACCCCGCCGCGCAACTGCGCGACGACGCCCTCTCCCGCGCGCGGTTCGAATTCCGCTGGACCGACCAGTTCAACCTCGGCCTCGATCCGGACACCGCAAAAAGCTTCCACGATGAGACCCTGCCGAAGGAAGCCCACAAGGTTGCCCATTTCTGCTCGATGTGCGGCCCAAAGTTCTGCTCGATGAAGATCACGCAGGACGTGCGGGATTATGCGGCAACGCTGAATGATCCGAACAGCGTCGGCATGTCGATGCAGGGCACCGCCGAGGACGGCATGGCCAGGATGAGCGCGAAGTTCAAGGAGATGGGCTCAAGCGTTTATCTGGATGCGGAGAAGGTGAAGGAGAGTAATCGGGTGTTGTGAGAACTCGCTCCAAGTATCGCAAGTTCAGAGCAGACCAAAGCCGGGCGAGAGCCCGGCTTCTCTTTGAGCAAGCGCAAGCAAGAATTGGACTGCAGTTTCGCAGGTCGTTAGCATTCATTCTGCTATGGTCCCCTCCGACCTCGCCCAGACAAGTTTCCTCTATCCTCACGAGCGAGTGAATTGATCGATGTCCCGGGATCGCATGAACGATTTGGAACAGCGTGCTTACGGCAAGATCGCACAGGCACTCGCAGAGAGAGCCTTCTCAATCGCAGATGGCGAATCGCCCACGCTTGCAGCATCGCTGGCTTCGCATTTCCCCGATGCGCCGCGACCAATCTTCAGACAATCGGTCTTCAAGTATCTCGGACGCGATCTCTGGCGGCTCCGCATTCTCCGGCCACTCGATCCTACGGAGAAGAACTCGGCCTATCATTTCGCATTCGAGTGCGACGTGAAGGAGGCCGATCATATCGCTGAGCGGAACTGGGAGCACGGTCCGAGCCTGCCGGAGCTACTCGAGACGTTTATCTTTCATTTCGAAAACTACGGTAAGGAATATCACGACTTTTCGAGTGAGATAGGCGTTCCCTTCGGACGCAATGGCCGATTGACATCCGTTTTGGATGCCTTGGCTTTGATCCACTATGTCGAGAAGACGGCCGAAGGCTATGTCTGGACGGACGCCGATCCTGTCGTGCGCGTATTGGACAGTTTGAGAAGTGCCTATCCAACCCTGTGGCCTTCGGGCGGACAATATAGTTCTTAGCGTAGGCCGGATGAGCGCGGGACATTGCTGTCCCGCATATCGCTCCGATCATGCGGGTCATACGTGGATCATTGAGTTGCCCGAAGTCCCTCTCCACCGCCTCCCCGACCAGCTCCGCCCTAACCTCCGCCTCGTCTTCGTCGGCACCGCCGCCTCGACGCGCTCGGCGGAGGTCGGGCACTATTACGCCCATCCCGGCAACCGCTTCTGGCGGGCGATCCATGAGGCCGGGATCACGGCGCGGCGGTATCAGCCGGGCGAGTTCGCCGCGCTGATCGAGCTCGGGATCGGCTTCACCGATCTCTCCAAATCGGGCGCTGGGATGGATCACCAGATCGCGGCGGAGACGATCGACGTGCCAGGCTTCAGAGCGAAGATCGAGAAGTATCGGCCGCGGACGATTGCATTCACGAGCAAGAAGGCGGCGAGCTTGTTTTATGGCCGGCCGTCAGCTGCGATTGCGCCGGGGCGGCAGGTGCGCGATGCGGGCTTGCCGGAGGTCTTCGTGCTGCCGTCACCGTCGGGTGCGGCGTCCGGGCATTGGACGCTGGAGCCGTGGCGGGAGTTGGCGAAGTGGATTGCTGCGTAGGGTGGGTTAGACGTACGGCTGCGCGAAGCGCGGGCCGCGCTGCGTAACCCACCGCTTCTGTCGTCGCGGAGGCGCAAGCGGTGGGTTACGCCTTGCGCCATTCCGTGTCGATGGACCGCGCTTGTGGGCGGCTAACCCACCCTACGGGGCCTGCTCTCGTGTCCCGGGCAAGCGTAGCGCAGACCCGGGACCCAGAAGCTCCGGCACGGCGTCCGTGATGGGCCCCGGCTCTGCAGCGCATCACGCCGCAAGTTGCGGCGCGCTGCACTGCGTCCGGGGCACGCCATCACGCATAATTCGCGCACATCACGCCGCGCTGTGCGCCCCCCGCCACCGCCTCAGCCCAGCGCCGCCAGCTCGCGCGCGAAATTGACGCGGGCTTGCCGGTCGAAGCTCGCGGCGAAATCCGGATCGGGATAGATCACCTCGCGTGCCGCGAAGTGGCGGAGCACGCGGGCGCGACCGATACGATAATCATCCGCGCTGAGGTGAATGAATTCCTGGCGGATCGCGGCGGCATAGGCGTCGTAGCGCGCCGGCTCCGCGCCCAAGATACTGAGGTCGATCGAGATCAGGATGGCGCCGAGGCGATCATCCGCCGCGACCTCGTGAGACTTTGTCAGGCGGATCAGGCGACCGACCTCGTGACTGATATCGGCGTGCACGTGCCGTTCGGCCAGTTGAGCGCTGAGGTCTTCGTTGTCCGATCGGGTCGGGTCATAAACGACGTCGTGCCACCAGATCGCTTCGGTGAGGATCTCGCGCTCGAGCGACGTGAGACCATGCACCTGCGCAAGCGCGGCCAAGCAATCCTCGATATGCGCGAGGTTGTGATAGTGGCGGGCAGGTGCCGCATAGGCGGTAGCTAATTCTTCGCGGTCCATTATCAAAGCATAGGATGCAAGGGATGGAATGGGCGAGACATTCGAACACTAAGTGCGTCGATCTTGATACTCTTGCCCAGTGAGGTCCTCCGGATCGTGATCGCAGATTGCAAATGACCAATTCATTCTCTGGCGAACCGGGTCGTTTTGCCGCCCCCCGAGGAACCACCACGATCTGAGTTCCGGATTATCGTAGATCGACAGCACGTCGCCATTTTCAAACGTAAGATCGAGTTGGTCCTTACTCACAATCGTCGTTCCGGCGATTTTCGTTCGTAGAATGCGGTCAACATTCAGGGACTTATGATCGCCATAAATCTCGTAAGAGAAATTGACTGCTCCGTCGGACGATCGGAACGAGAAACGGTCCGCGACATTCAACAAGGCATTTTCGTCTTCAAACCAGAACATGATGTGATACTTGTCGATCGTCACTTGGTAGAGTTCCCATCCAATGATGGGACCAAAATCAAAGCGTTCGCTAAAACCAATCGCCATTTCTATAGTCTTCCCGATTTGCCGCCGGCAAGCGAAGCTGGATATAGCGAGATTTGGTGCCTTTGTCGTTCCGCATATCGCTCCGCTCGTGCGGGCTACAGCCGCGGATGATTGACGTGTTGAACGCCCCTCACCGCCTCCCCGACCAGCTCCGTCCCAACCTCCGCCTCGTCTTCGTCGGCACCGCCGCCTCGACTCGCTCGGCGGAGCTCGGTCACTACTACGCCCATCCCGGCAACCGCTTCTGGCGGGCGATCCATGAGGCCGGGATCACGGCGCGGCGGTATCAGCCGGGCGAGTTCGCCGCGCTGATTGAGCTCGGGATCGGCTTCACCGATCTCTCCAAATCGGGCGCTGGGATGGATCACCAGATCGCGGCGGAGACGATCGACGTGCCAGGCTTCAGAGCGAAGATCGAGAAGTATCGGCCGCGGACGATTGCATTCACGAGCAAGAAGGCGGCGAGCTTGTTTTATGGCCGGCCGTCAGCTGCGATTGCGCTGGGGCGGCAGGTGCGCGATGCGGGCTTGCCGGAGATTTTTGTGCTGCCGTCGCCGTCGGGGGCGGCGTCGGGGCACTGGACGCTGGAGCCGTGGCGGGAGCTGGCGCGGTGGATCGCTGCGGAGGTGGATGGACGATAGCGCCCCGCATTCGGTTGTCGTCCCGGCGAACGCCGGGACCCATAGCCACAGACAGAGGTTTGGCGAAGACTCGTCGTTCGGTACGTCTATCGGCCACAACCGATAGATTCCGCGGTATGGGTCCCGGCGTTCGCCGGGACGACACTGAGGGTTGGGCTACGTGATCGCTTCGTGCCACGCGGTCCCGTAGGGTGGGCAAAGGCGCTCTTGCGCCGTGCCCACGATCTCTCACCAATCCGATGGAACGTGGGCACGCCTCCGCCTCCGCTCCTCAAGCTACGGCGGACAAGTCGCTTTGCCCACCCTACGATGCTGTCGGAATTCGCTCCGTTCGTTCGTCCTAGGTCCAGAGATAAAGCCGCCCCGGAGCCCGCCCATGCCCACCATCACCGCCTTCGCAAACTCGCCCGACCGCGGCAAGGGACAGGCGCGCGACATGCGCGTGCGCTGGGCACTTGAAGAAGTCGGCCAGCCCTACGACGTGCGCCTGCTGTCGTTCGAGGCCATGAAGCAGCCGGCGCATCTGGCGCTGCATCCGTTCGGGCAGATCCCGACCTATGAGGACGGCGATCTCGTCCTGTTCGAGACCGGCGCGATCGTGCTCCATATCGCCGAGCGTCATTACGGTTTGCTGCCGAGGGATGCGAATGCGAGGTGCCGCGCGATCGCCTGGATGTTTGCTGCGCTCAACACGATGGAGCCGCCGATCGTCGAGCTCGGGATGGCGACGCTGCTGGAGCGCGACGAGAGCTGGTATGAGCAGCGGCAGCCGATGCTGCGGAAGCGCGTCGCGACCAGGCTCGACGAGCTGGCCCGCCACCTCGGCGGCGCCGATTGGCTCGATGGCGCGTTCAGCGCCGGCGATCTCCTGATGGTGACGGTGCTGCGCCGGCTGAATGCCTCGCGCATGCTCGAGGGCTATCCGACGCTGTCGTCCTACGTCGCCCGCGGCGAAGCACGCCCGGCCTTCCGCCGCGCGTTCGAGGCGCAGCTGGCAGTGTTCACGGCGGCGGCGATTTCGTAGGGTGGGCAAAGGCGCCCTTGCGCCGTGCCCACCACCTTTCCATGGGTCCGACAGAACGTGGGCACGTCGCGCGAAGACGCGCGCCTTTGTCCACCCTACGAGAGCACGTTACAGATCGAAATTCGTCGGCATCATCACTACGTCGCGGATGGTCATGCCGCGCGGGCGCGTCAGCATGAACATCACGACTTCAGCCACTTCGCTGGCCTCCAGCAGGCTGCCGGAGTCCCTGGCTTCCTGCAGCTTCTCGGCCGGCCAGTCCGCGAGCAGCGCGGTGACGACAGGGCCGGGCGAGATCGAGCCGACGCGAATGCCGTGCTTGAAGACCTGACGCCGCACCGTCTGGACGAAGCAGTTGATCGCCCATTTCGACGAGGCATAGACCGGCTCCCATGGCGTCGGAAAATGCGCCGCCAGCGAGCTCGTGACGATGATGTCGCCGCTGCCACGCGCGATCATGTGCGGCAGCACGTCGTGCACGTTCTTCATCACGACGTTGACGTTCAGGTTCAGCATGCGGTCGATCGCAATGGTGTCGGCATCGATGAGGTCGCCGCCGACATAGGTCCCAGCATTCGCGTGGAAGATGTCGAGCTGGCCTGCCTGCTCCAGCACGCGCGGCAGCAGCGTTGCGCAGTCTTTGGGGTCCAGGAGGTTGACGACCAGCGGGATCATCGCGTCGCCATGCTTTTTGCAGAGCGCGTTGAGCGCAGCCTCGTCGCGGTCGACCATCACCACCCGCGCGCCCGCGGCCAGCATCGCTTCAGTGCTTGCGAGCCCAATGCCCGACGCCGCTCCGGTTACGGCCGCGACCTTGCCTTCCAGTTTTCTTGCCATGAGATCACCATCCTGCTGATGCAGGCAGTATAGCGGTGCGAGGCAGATTGGCGATGCGGAACACTGGCCTCGTGGGCACGAAGCGCCATTGGCTACCCCACGATGCTGATAGCGCTGCGCCATCTGGTATCGTGTCCCGGGCAAGCGTAGCGCAGACCCGGGACCCAGAGGCTCCAGCACGGATGCGGCATGGGCCCCGGCTCTGCAGCGCATCACGCCGCAAAAAGCGGCGCGCTGCACTGCGTCCGGGGCACGCCGCCATCCGCCTCACCCCGCATACGCTCTATCCAACTCCGCAATCACGATCTTCTTCATCCCCATCATCGCCTGCATGACGCGGTTGGCCTTGGTCCTGTCAGCATCGGCGAGATAGCGGCCGAGCGCCGTCGGGATCACCTGCCAGGACAGGCCAAACCTGTCCTTGAGCCAGCCGCAGCGGGATTCTTCGCCGCCGTCGGCGGTGAGGCGGCCCCAGAAATAGTCGACCTCCTCCTGCGTTTCGACGCTGATAAAGAACGACACCGCCTCGTTGAAGCGGTGGAGCGGTCCGCCATTGAGGGCGTGGAAGCGCTGCCCTTCGAGCTCGAACACCGCCATGAAGTCGCTGACGGTCTCGACCTTTGCGCGGGGGAACACCGATTTGTAGAAAGCGACGGCTTCGGGGACGTTGTTGTCGAACCAGAGAAACGGCGTGATGGAGGTCATATGCGGAGTTCCTTTCGCGCTGGGACCGCAAGCGTGGATGCGCGCGGCTTTCCGAAGGACGAACGCCAGCACGGCAATCCGACAGGCCTTATCATTTTCTAGACCCATTCGGCGCCTTGACTCGCGCCGCTTGCTCCCGCAAAACGAGCATCGGGGCATATGCACATCTGGTGCAATTCGGGGGGCGGGGCGTCTTGAAGCATATCGCGTGGCATCGGCTTGCGGGCCCTTGCATGGTTGGGTTCGTCGCAAGCCTGCTCTCCGGTTGCCTGTCCGCTCCGGAGCAAACGACGGTGGCGTCCGCCTTGCCGGCACCGCCGAAGGCGGGCCACGCATCCGTCAATATTGGGCGGCCCTTCGGCTTCAACACCAGCGTGTTCGCGCTTCCGATCGAGGTCGACGGCAAGCGGCTGATGTCGCTTCCGCCCGGACAGTACACCACCGTCGATCTGCCGCCCGGGCCGCACAATGTGAGTTCGCCCGACGAATACTGGACGCGGGTGATCTCGGGCACACCGCATCCGGCGCAATTCACGGTGGAGGCCGGCAAGTCCTATTATCTGCTGCCGAAATCCTGGAGCGAGGATGGAGGCTACAGATACACGATGGTTGGCGCGTCCGTCGTCCCCGAGAAGACCGGCATCAACCACAGCACCTTCTCGGTCCAGGTCACGGGCGCGAATGACGCACCGCCTGCCGAATTCCGGCAACTCAGCTTCGCCAAACCGCAGTAGCGATCCCGATCGGCAGCGCCCCTCCGCCAAACGGTTGATGCCCGCGCATCCTCCGATCCATCGACGTCGTGCGCGGACTATTGCAAGGGCGTGATCGCAGCGATACGACTTCGAGTGGAAGACCGTGGAGGGTGGAAGGTCCGGGCTTCAACCGGCGCACATAGAGGAAGCCACTGCTGTGAGCGACGATCTCTCCGGTGTCTGGGACGGCACTTACATTCAACCCGGCACGGGAATGGTCACGTTCACGGCGACGCTGGTCGAGACCGGCGGCGCGCTCAGCGGCAGCGTCACCGAGCCATGCTCGAATCCGCACTGCCCGGTGCGAACCCACAGCGCCTCGATCACGGGCCATCGTGCCGGCAGCGTCGTGTCGTTCGTCAAGCGCTACGAGCCGCCGGGCTACGGCTTCGGCATCGTCCATTACGACGGCATCATGAACGGCGAGGCGACCGAGATCGACGGGCGCTGGCGGCTGCCGGATACGTCAGGATCGTTCCTGATGATCCGCTCCGGCAAGCGCGCGCAGGCCAGCACGACCGACGACAAGGCCAAGCAATCGGCGCGTTGAGCGCGCGTCTTGCGCGCAGCTCACATGCAGTGGCGAGCAGAGCGTCGACACACTCGGGATTTCGTAGGGTGGGCAAAGGCGCGCGTCTTCGCGCGACGTGCCCACGTTCTTGCGCATTCACGGAGAGTGGTGGGCACGGCGCTACGCGCCTTTGCCCACCCGACGGCACCGCGTGCTACCGCATCGTGATGGCAAGACCGCTGAGATCCGCATTCGCCATCAGGCCGGTCTGGTAGCCCGACAGCTCCAGCACCGCGCCCTTCTGGTTGGTCAGCACGATGGCGCGGGCGCCACGGCCGACGGCAAGGCCGGCACCGGCGGCGCCGTAGACGCCGGCGACGTCGGAGGGACGGACGATGTTGGAGACGCGGCCACGCAGCACGGTCTTGGAGCCGCCGAACACGAGACCGTAATCGAGCCCGCCGGTCGAGAGCGCATAGGAGCGGCCGTGGAAGTTCAGTACGCCCGAGCCGCCCGAACCGCCGATAAACCAGCCCGCCTTGTAGATCGTCAGCACCACCGTGCCGTCGTCGGCCTGCGCCGCGGTCGAGAGGCCGGCGAGGGCAGCAATGGCGACGAGCGCGGCACGCAAGGTGGAAGCAATCTTCATGGGGCGTCTCCGGGGGCTATTTTTCAAGGGAGGGAAAACGAATCAGGCGCCGTAATTTATCCGATCGATCACGGCGGCAACATGATGGGGCTCGTTTCCCTCAGACCGTTCCTCATTCTCCGTCATTGCGAGCGCAGCGAAGCAATCCAGAATCCTTCCGCGGAGACAGTCTGGATTGCTTCGCTGCGCTCGCAATGACGGGGTGGATGGATTCCCGCCTCTCCCCCGAGAGGGCCGCACGCGGGGAGAGGCGAAGCAAGACCGAGCGTCTGCACACACCCGTCTCACCCACCATGCCATTCTGCTCCTGTTTTGCCCGACGGGTCAATCCAAATTTCTGAATTACAGAATTTCCGTTTCGCCAATGATTTCTACTGTGCATGGGGTTGTTTTCGCGTTTTGTGTTGGACCACGCCCCGCACACCGCTACGCTTCCCGCAAGCTCCAATCACCAGCAGCATCCGAGGTCCCCATGCCGATCCAGCACTTCGCGCCCCCGCCGCATGTCAAGGCGCCGCCGTTGTCCTTCGCGACCCGCGTCGGCGACTTGCTGTTCGTATCGGGCATTCCCGGTTTCGACGCCCATGGCGCGCTGCCCGACGGGTTCGAGGCACAGTTCGCCAATGTCGTCGTCAACATCAAGCGCGTGCTGGACGAGGCCGGCGCCACCATGCGCGATCTCGCCAAGATCAACGTGCTGCTGACCCGCGCCACTGATGTTGCCGCGATGAACGCGCTCTATGCCGGCGCGTTCGGCCCGCCGCCCTATCCCGCACGCACCACCTGCGTGGTGCAGGCGCTGCCCGATCCGAAGATGCTGATCGAGATCGAGGCGGTGGCCTCGCTGGCGAAGTGAGCGTGTGTGTCCTGCGGGGCACGCAGCCAAACCAAGTGTCCGCCTCGGCCTGACATGTCCGTGAAAGGCGGCTCCCCGGCTTGCAAAGGGGCTGTTTTTACCGCACGAATTTTCGGCTCACCCGCCCCACAAGGAGATATTTCATGCGTCGCGTTCTCGCCCTTTGTGCCGTTGCCGGCATTACCAGTTCCGTCTTCGCCGTGCCCGCGTCCGCGAAGGTCGGCTATTACGTGATCCGTTGGGACAACACCGGCATCTGCCAGGTCTGGAACGAGGACCTGAAGTACAAGCCGTTCCAGTGGGGCGTGTCGACCTACAAGGTCGTCAGCAAGCCGCTCCCCACCTTCACCCAGGCCTCCGAACTCCAGATCAAGATGCGCGCCGAGCGCCGCTGCACGCTCTGAGCCTCCAGGTCATCCAATTCCGAAAGGGCGGGCCTGCGCGAGCAGCCCGCCCTTTGCTTTTGCGCTGGCCCCGCGCCCGGCTTTTCGCCGCAAATCGCGCCATTTCCCGCGCGCGCGGTTTGAACCTGATCCGCAGACGGAACTACTCACCTCTTGTCCGGGGCGCTGGCTGAGGAAGCGTCCCGCACCACCCTCCCCGCATTGCCGGGAGGCGCATCACATCTTTCAATTTGAGGAGCTGATCCATGCGTCGTCTTTCCATGCTTTGCGCTGCCGCCGGTCTCGCCGCTGCCGCCTTCGTTGCCGCGAGCCCGGCCGAGGCCGGCTATCATTTGATCCGCTGGCACGACAGCGGCGTGTGCCAGATCTGGGACGAGAGCATTCCGACCACGCCGTGGCCGGCCGGCTATCATCGCGCCAGCGCCTCGGTGCCGACCTTCCTCGACGCGCTCGCGCTGAAGGATCACGCGCTGAAGGCCGGCCACTGCAGCTGGTAGGATTTCGTTCGGCGGACGACAGGGCCGGGCAAGGATGCGATGCTAGCATCCCTGCCCGGTCTTCTTTTAACTCGCTGAATCTGGAGCAGGTCGATGCGTGCAACCACGACAGCAGGACTGGCCGCATCGCTCCTGTTCGCCGCAGCCGCGCAGGCGCAAGCCCCGCAATCCTTCCGCGTGATCTCGCCGATCTTCGGCCAGCTCGTCTCGTTCACGATGCCGTCGAATTTCACGGTGGTGTTCGAGAACACCAAGGGCGGCCACTACATCCGCGAAGCGGTGCTGCGGGGCGAGACGCCCGAGCGCTGGACCCAGATGATCACAGTCACCGGCGAGAAGGGCATGACGCTGACGCCAGGCGCCTCGCCGCAGATGCTTGCGGGCACGATCGCAGGCGGCTTCAAATCGGCCTGTCCCGACAGTTTTGCCGCAAGGCCTTTGGGCGAGACGAAGTTCGGCCGCTACGAGGGCTTCGTCGCGGTGATCGGTTGCGGCCGCATCGACAGCGGTCCGACGCGGCACAGCGAGACCGCCCTTCTGATCGCGCTCAAGGGCGCGACCGACTACTACACCATCCAATGGGCGGAGCGCGGCCCCGAAAGCGACGACCCGCAGGTCAACGACATCAGCTGGGACGCGCGGCTGCGCGATCTCGGGCCGATCGACCTCTGCCCGATCATCCCGGGCGAAGCCGCGCCCTATCCGAGCTGCGTGAACAAGAGCTGAGCGCCGTCAGGCGTCCTTGTGCGCGCCGGGATGGATCAAGACATCACGCGCGGCCGCGAGATCGATGAAGGCCTGCGCGCTGCCGCCCTGGTCGGGATGCATGCCCTTGGCGGCGCGGCGATAGGCCTGGTTGATGTCGTCGCAGGTGAGCTGCACCGCGAGCGGCAGGCCCAGCATCTTGCGGGCGCGATCCTCGCTCGACAGCTTCTTCGGCGCGGCGTTGCGGCGGCCGAAGCGCGGCGCGGTCAGATCATGGACAACATCGAGGACCACGCCGATGCGGCGCCGGGCCGCCAGCGTGACGCCGTGATCGTCATTGTCCGCGGCCTGGCGCAGCACAGGCAGCGCCTGCTCGGCCGCCTGCCGCAGCGTGGCATCCGTGCTCATCCGCGCGATCTCGGCCACCAGCCGGCCGGCTTCGGCCCAATCGGCCTCGTCCGCCGACCGCAGGCGCTCGAGAGTGAGTTTCCAGGATTCCAGCCGTTCCATCATGCGCGCAACGTTTAGCAATGACGATCAGTATGCCAAGGCCGCCGTTTCCGACCCCTTAATTTCGGGTTAGCCTTTCATGAAACTTAGAAACGAATCCGGAAGGAAATTGCCATGGCATTGCTCGCAAATCACATCGCCGTCGTCACTGGCGCCGGTTCCGGCATCGGCCGGGCGATCGCCGCCGGCTATGCCCGCGAGGGCGCGCAGATGGTGCTGCTCGACGTCAATGCCGACACGGTCGCGGAAGCCGCGCAGGAGATCCGCAAGGCCGGGGGAAGAGCCGAGAGCTTTGCGCTTGATGTGACGAGGCGCCAGGATTGCTTCGCGCTGGCGAGGCAGGTCGCCGACAAGGTCGGGCAGGTCTCGATCCTCGTGAACAACGCCGGCATTACCCGCCGCAATGCCTTCACCGCCGAAACTGAGACAGTCGCGCAGGATTGGAACGACATCATCTCGCTCAATCTCAACGGCGTCTTCAACATGACGCAGGCCTTCCTCGCGCCCTTGCGCGCAGCTAAGGGCCGCATCGTCAATATCGGCTCGATCCAGTCCTTCGTGCATCTGCGCACGCCTAGCTCGGCGGCGTACACCACCTCGAAACACGGCGTCCTCGGCTTCACCAAGGCGCTCGCGGTCGAGCTCGGCAAGGAAGGTGTGCGCGTCAATGCGATCGGCCCTGGATTCATCGAGACCAACATCAACGCCAATGTACGCGCCACCAATCCTGCCTTGGTGCAGGCCTTCGTCGACCACACCCCGCTCGCGCGCACCGGCAAGCCCGAGGACATCGTGGGCCCCGCGATCTTTCTCGCCTCGGACCTGTCGTCCTACGTGACAGGAACGATCGTGATGGTGGACGGTGGCTATCGCACGGTGTGAGCAAGATCGGTCCGCATCGCTGTGCATCTCGTGCCAATCGCGGCAACCCGGCGGCATTCCCAAGGTCATCTGGTGCGATGGCGCGCAATTAACCTTTCGTTAACCAAACCCGCCCACCGTGGATCTAAGGCTTAGGATTTACGGCTTGGGGGTCGTTTGTTCTCGATCCGCTTCCAACGATGGAAGCGGGCGTTGATCGGGGAGTGTGTTGATGACCACTGTTCATGTCGCGACGTCCGAGCACGGCGCGCAATTCCTTGCACCCAATGAGATCGTCCCACTGCTGATCGGCGCGACCGTCGGCGAGGTCGAGCGCGAACTCGTGCTCCAGACACTTGCGCGCTGCGACGGCAACCGCACACGCGCCTCGCGCGTGCTCGGCCTGTCAGTGCGCACGCTGCGCAACAAGATCAGGCTCTATGCGGCCTCCGGCATCGAGGTGCCGGCCTATCAGGACTAGCGCATGACGGCGTGATCATTCCCCGTGCCAACCGCGCGGAAGACCATCTGATACAGCTTGACGCCCACGAGCAGCGACATTGTGATGATCGCGACCCAGGCCGCGGTCAGCGCGATCGCGCGCAGGACGAAGGCGGTCAGGATCGCCCATGATGCCTGTGGCTCCTCGGCGTAGCCGACCGGCACGACATCGGGCACCAGCAGATGAGCGAGACCGATCGCCGCCGCGAGAATGATCGCCGACAGGCCAAAGATTTTCCAGGCTGCGCGCATCGGTCGCTCCTCGCAGGATCGTGGCCACAGGTCATCAATGCCACGGCGCCCTGTGGTGCCGATTGATGTTGATCAAGCCAGCGGGGATGCGCGGGCGGAATTGCTGCTGTCGTCAAACGCCGCTAAGTAACCTGCGTTCGCGAGAAGGAGCAGCGCGTGGCAGATGATCAGGGACGGCCGGGACCTCAGGGCCCGCGCGGACGGCAGGGCGAACCGGGACGGCCGGGGCCGCAGGGTCATCCGGGCAAGCGCGGTCCGGACGGCGCACGCGGCAAGCCGGGACCTCAGGGCAAGCCCGGGCCGGTCGGAAAGGCCGGAGCGCAGGGCAAGCCTGGCCTGCCGGGCAAGCAAGGCGACGCCGGCCCACGGGGTGCAGTGGGACCGCAAGGTGCCGCCGGCCCGCAAGGCCCTGTCGGTCCGCTGGGCCCCGCCGGTCCTCAGGGCCCGCGCGGCGAGGCCGGTCCGCCCGGCCAATTGCCGTCGATCGAGCAGGTGCTGCCGTGGCTGGACCAGCTATTCGATGCCTGGGACGAACGCCGCCGCCAGCGCGAACAGGAGGCGGCCGAGCGCGCAGCGTTAGAGGCCGCCGTGCACGAGGCTGACGATGCGTCGTCCGACGAAGGCCGCGAAAGCGACGACGACGACACGCATAAGAAAAAGAAGAAAAAGAAAAAGCACGGCCAGAAGGACTAGGGCGCCCTCTTCGCCTGATCCTCACGACGCGGCAGCATGCCCATGCGCTCGAATTGCCAGCGCATGGCGCGGTACCAGAGATAGCCGACCGCCGCGCCGCAAAAGGCGAGAATCACCACATTCGCGCTCGAGAACGAGCCGCTCCACCACATCATCCACGCGGTCCACAACAGCGTGAAAACGATGGCACCTGCTTTCAGCGGAAGAAGGGGGCGGCTCATGATCGTGCTCCGGGTTGTCAAAACCCCGGCGGACATCATCGCGTGCTGAGATCGCATTTTCCGTGAGCCAGATCACGGTGCCATCTGGTTACCCGAAGCGTTGTCGCGAACGTTCCCGCGCCTTTTCTGCCTCGATCTCACGATCGCGCGCCGGCGCGTGGGTGTGAAGCGAGGTCAGCAACTTTCGCGCCGCTTCCGAGACCTCGGCCACCGCGCAGTCGAATGCCACCTCATTGGCCTGCGAGGGCTTGTTGAAGCCGGAGAGCTTTCGCACGAACTGAAGCGCGCTGGCGTGGATTTCGTCTTCCGTCGCCGGCGGCTCGAAATTGAACAGCGTCTTGATGTTGCGGCACATGAGTTCCTCCTGGACAACGATCCTGCTCAAGGACGTTCGGCGACGGCCGAATGCTACATGCCGGACCTGCCGCTGTCATCGTCACCCGCCGCAGGCGCGTCAGAACGGGATCGAAACGCCGAGCCGCTCGAAGAAGGCGCGTCCCTTCGGGGTGAGGCGAAGCGCGCGTGGAACGCGGTCCGGAACCAGCGCATGCGTCGCGGTCAGCCGCTTCAAGATCGCATTGGCGAACGGACCCGCCAGATGCGGAACACGCTCGGTCCAATCGTTGCAGAGCCGCATGTGAGGATCACGACCCGGCTTGAAGTCGATCGCCTCCGCGCGACACCAAGCGAGCCCTTGATCCGTGACCGAAGCCTCACGGCCGCGCAGTGCGATCAGCTTCTTGCCCACCAGGCCGTCCCTCAGCGCCACACCGAGCTGGCCGGCGAGATGGCAATAACAAGTCCGCGACTGACGAAGCAGCGCCGGCACGCCTCGCGCGCGTTCCGCATGGTTTGTCCTGGCGGCGACATTGACGAGATTTTCGATCAGGCCCGCGACCTCGTCGTCCGCGATCCGATAGTAGCGGAACCGACCCTGCTGCCACACCGAGAGCAGGCGCGCATCCGTCAGCTTCTGCAGATGCGCGCTGGCGCTTTGCGGCGACACTCCGGCAAGCGATGCCAGCTCGCCCGCAGGCAGCGCCTTGCCGCCGAACAGCGCACTCACCATGGCCTCGCGCGCCGGATCGCTCAACGCGTCGGTGAGCCGGGAAAATCCCGAGTGGACCGATTGTCTGGCTGCGACCATCGAAACTCCCTCCACCGAGGTGGGTCCGCCGTCCCGTCATCGCAATCATTCGGGAACCGGTCATTTCAGAATTCGGTGAAACTTGGACGGCGCGCTCTCTGCGATGACACCGAGACGTCGCCCGAACTCGGAGAATTACACATGACCGACCCAACACGCCAGAGCGAGGCAGAACGCATCTGCACATTGTGGGATGAAGCCCTCGGCAACAAGGATCTGGAGGCATCTGTCGCGCTCTATGCTGATGACGCATCCATCGAAAGCCCACTGGTCCAACATCTCATGAAGACGCCCACCGGGATCGTCCAGGGCAAGGACAATCTGCGCATCTTCATTTCGCGCGTATTCCAGACCAATCCGCCGCAGCGAAAGCGCTTCAAGCAGGGCTTCTTCACCAATGGCCGGATCGTCACCTGGGAATATCCGCGCGTCGCTCCCGACGGCGAGCAGATGGAGCTGGTCGAGATCATGGAGATCGACAAGGGGCTGATCCAGCGTCATAGGGTTTACTGGGGCTGGTACGCCCTCAGTTTCATCCGGAAGCACTGAGCAAGCGCCCCTTCGCTCGCCGGCTTCCGGAATATTCCACTTGCGCGATGCACCATCGGCGAAATGTTTTGGCGGCCGGCCGCATATCCGCTCTCGATCGCTCGGGTCGCCCTGATAAGATCGAGCGCGAAGCGGCCCGGATGCCAGTGGCCGCAGCGGGGAGGAAATCATGAGGATCTCGGGCGCGCTGCTTATCGCGGCTTTGCTGTCGTTTTCGGTGCCGGCAGTGGCCGCCGACTATCCGTCGCCGAAACAGGGCGATTGGGTCGCCAAGGATTTCAAATTCCACACCGGCGAGGTCATGCCGGACCTGAAGCTGCATTACACCACCGTCGGTGACCCCAGCGGTCAGCCCGTGCTGGTGCTGCACGGCACAGGCGGCTCGGGCGCGAGCATGCTGACGCCCGCCTTCGCCGGCGAATTGTTCGGGGCCGGCCAGCCGCTCGATGCATCGAAATACTACATCATCCTCCCTGATGCGATCGGCCACGGCAAATCATCCAAGCCGTCCGATGGCATGAAGGCGAGCTTTCCGAAATACAATTACGACGACATGGTCGAGGCGCAACATCGCCTCGTCACCGAAGGCCTCGGCGTCAAGCATCTGCGACTCGTGATCGGCAACTCCATGGGTGGCATGCAGACGTGGCTGTGGGGCGAGAAATATCCGAAGGACATGGACGCGCTGGTGCCGATGGCCTCACAGCCGACCGAGATGGCGTCACGCAACTGGATGCTGCGCCGGATCATGCTCGACACCATCCGCAACGATCCCGACTACAATGGTGGCAATTACACCAGCCAGCCGCGCATGATGAAATATGCCATCACGGCCTATGGCATCGCCAGCATCGGCGGCACGCTTGCCTATCAGCAGCAGGCGCCGACCGCGGCCAAGGCCGACAAGATCGTCGACGAGCGGCTGGCGACGCCGATCACGGCGGACGCCAACGACTACGTCTATCAATGGGAGTCCTCGCATGACTACAACGCTGCCGAGAAGCTCGAGGCCATCGAGGCCTCGCTGCTGCTGATCAATTCCGCCGACGACGAGCGCAACCCGCCCGAGACCGGGATCACGGATGCCGCGATGAAGCGGGTGAAGAACGGCAAGCTGTACCTCATCCCCGCAAGCACCGAGACGCGCGGCCACGGCACCACGGGCAACGCAAAGTTCTACAGCGAGCAAATCAGGCAATTGCTGCAGACCGCGCCGCAGCGAACGATGTAGCTATGTCGGATCACGACCAGACCAGCCTCGATGAGCCGGAGAGCCAGGAGATCGTGGAAGCGCGTGACAAGACGCAACTGCAGCTGATGCCACAACGGTGTCGTCCCGGACAAGCGAGGCGCAGATCCGGGACGACAGCCGAGTTTGTGGCAGCCTAGATGAGGCTTAATGCCCCTCGCCCTCGAGCCCGCCGACGTGCTTCTGGGTATAGAGCTCAAGACCGATGCGGCCGATCAGATCGAGCTGGGTTTCCAGGAAGTCGATGTGGTGCTCCTCGTCGCTCATCAGCTTCTCGAACAGGTCACGGGTGACGTAGTCCTTGACGCCATGGCAGTAGGTCGCTGCTTCCTGGTAGAGCGCCCGCGCGCTCATTTCAGCAGCGAGATCGCACTCGATGATCTCCTTGACGTTCTGACCGATGCGCAGGGGATCGAGCACCTGCATGTTCGGGAAACCATCGAAGAACAGGATGCGCGCCGTGAGCTTGTCGGCATGCTCCATCTCCTCAATGGACTCCTTGCGCCAGACCTTGGCCATGTCCAGGAGGCCCCAATTGTCGAGGAAACGATAGTGCAGCCAGTACTGGTTGATCGCAGTCAGCTCGTGACGCAGCGCCTTGTTGAGATAGTCGATGACTTTTGCGTCGCCCTGCATGGTTCACTCCAGCTCTTGCAGTCCAAATCGGCCCTATCCGACTTAGAATGCTTCTAAGTCAGATCAAATACGAGGGCAACCGGCTCCGGAGACGCGGTCGGGGAAAAGCTCAGCCGAAAGTGTCCAAAGATTTCAGCAGGCCGCGAGAGCGAACTCAGCCGGTTCGACCGTCTCGTCATTGGCGGCAACAGTGTGGCTGTGCGGACAGCCAGCGCAACAGGACTGAGCACAGGGGCCGAGCGCTTCATCAATGATCGTCTTGATGGTGCGCGCGCAGCGGCCACATTCGGCGCTGCAGCCGAGACATCCATAGACCTGCTTGGCATGACGCACAGCATCGTCGGACTCGGCGACGGCGGCGCGGATGTCGTCATCGCTCAGCACGTTACAGGAACAAACGATCATGGAAGTGGTAGGCCCTTCGGTGATGCGCCATCATCGATATTTAACGAGCGGTCCGGATGCAAAAGGAAAAACCGGTATTTCAAGCTATTCCAAACTGGCCCGAGAACAGCCTAGAACGGCTCTAAGACAGGAAATTGCGCTGGATCAAAATAATCCCGGATAAGGCCCTAATCGCCGCCACCGCCTCCCCCACTGTCCCCGCCACCACCGCAATCGCCGCCCCCGCCGCTATCGCTCGTGGAGCAGCTGCTGCTCTCGCTTGAGCTTCCGGAACTGTCGCTGGAGAACCAGCTTCCGAACGAGAAGCCGTCATTCGTCGTATCCGAATAGGTGTCGCTGCCGCCGCCGTCGCTGCCCGCCCTGGCGCGCGGACGCGGAGCACGGCTCTGCAAATGGGTCATCAGGGCATAGCCCACCACACCGACGGCCCCGAGGGCGATCAGGGCGTTGGTCAGGACATTCATCGTTGCCTCCCGGGCTAGAAAGCCGCCACTTCTACTAATTTGGTCGCACCCGGCAGATGGACCGTTCATTGATCGTTCAAGCGAAATGTGGAACTCTGGCCGCAAGAGTTCCGCGTCCGGCTTGAAAGGTTACGCCAATGACGAAAACGCTGATGGCCATCGCGGCCGCCGCCACCCTGGTCCTGACCGTGGGAACGCCAGCCCATGCACAGCGCGGTGTCGCTGCCGGCGTCGCCGCCGGCATCATCGGCGGCGCGATCGTAGGCGGCGCGCTGGCCTCTCCGTATTATTACGGACCCGGCCCGGGCTATTATGAGCCGGGCTATTACCCGCCCCGTTACTACGCGCCCGGCCCGGGCTACGTCGCCGACGACTATTACGGGAGCGGCTGCGTCTGGCAGAGGCAGCGCTTCTGGGATGGTTATGCCTGGCGGGTCCGTCGCGTCCGAGTCTGCGGCTGAGGCGCGTTAGGCCGGTTCGCCCAAACCTGTTCAGTTGGGCCGGTTCACTACGGATGCGCCGTTCATCTCAAGGCCTGAAAAAGACCGCTTTTTCTCGTCACAGCTCCGTGTGCGTTTACCGTGGATTGACCATTTGCGCGCTTCCTACCTGCAAGGCCCAATTCCATCAGAGTGTGCGTGAACCTTTAGAACCCCGAACGTTCCTAACAAGGGACGTCCTTCTCCCAGGAGAGCCAAGAGCATGAAGAAGACTATTGTTGCCGCCCTCACGGTTGCGACGATCGCCGGTTCGCTGGTGACCGCCACGCCGTCCGCCCAGGCCCATGACGGCGTCGGCGTCGGCATTGCTGCCGGCCTGCTCGGCGGCGCCATCATCGGCGGCGCCATCGCGTCGAGCCGTCCGGCCTATGGTGGCCCGGTTTACGTCGCAGAGCCCGGCCCGCCCCCGCCGCCCTGCTACTGGCAGCGCCAGCGCTATTGGGACGGTTATGGCTGGGTCATTCGCCCGGTTCGCGTTTGCTACTGATCTGATCGCACGGCGCTCATGAGCGCCACGATCGAAGCCCGGCCGAAGCTTTCGGCCGGGCTTTTTCTTTTTGACGACTTGTCTAGCGCGCCGCCTGGATCGAGCGCAGCACCTCTTCGCTCGGCCAGCAATCGACCTTGAGCCCTGCCGACTTCTGATAGGCGCCGAGCGCAGCACGCGTCTGCATGCCAGCCTTGCCGTCGATCTTGTCCTTGTAGAGCCCGACGCGCGTGAGCCCGCGCTGCATCGCCTCGACATCTTTCGTGCGCAACTGCTTCGATGTCGCCCAAGGCGTCGCGAACGGAAGCGGGCTTGTCATGCGATCACTGAGATGGCCGACGAACAGCACGTAGAGGTCGGAGAAATTGTATTCCTTGATGACGAAGTAGTTCTTCGTGGTCAGGAATGCCGGACCATAGATGCCCTCCGGCTGCAGCAGCGAGGCCGGTTGGGCCTGCTCGGCAGCACTCAAGCGTTGCCCGCGTACCGGCACAAAGCCTTCCCGCAACCACTGGCCGATCGGCTTGGTCACTTCGGGCACGCCCGTCGTGCAATCGACCTTCGCCGGCGCCTGCACCTCGTAGGCCCAGCGCACGCCGCTTTGCCAGCCTTTGTTGACGAGCTGCTGCGCGGCAGACGCCAGCGCATCCGGCACCGAGTGCCAGATGTCGATGCGGCCGTCGCCGTCGAAATCGACGCCGTGCTTGTAGTATTCCGACGGCAGGAACTGCGTCAGCCCCGTGGCGCCGGCCCATGACGAGGTCATGTCCTTGCGCGTCACCACGCCCTCGCCGAGGATCTTCAGCGCGAGGATGAACTCGTTGCGATAGGTGTCCTTGCGCCGGCCGACATAGGCCTGCGTCGCCAGCACGCGGACGAGATCGTAAGGCAGCTTATAGCGGCCGTAATCGGTCTCGCGCCCCCAGATCGCCAGCATCACGGTCGCCGGCACGCCGGAGCTCTTCTCGATCTTCGTCAGCGCGGCATTGTATTTTTGCAGCAGCCGCTGTCCCTCGCCTGCGAGATTGGCAATCGAGGCTTCCCTGACGTAATCCGCCGGCACCTGCACGAACTCGGCCTGCGACGGCGCGCCGGTCGCGGGCCGTCCGGGCAGGATCAGGTCAGGCAGCTTGTAGTCAGGTTCGAGCCCGCGCGTCTGCTGATCGAACGTCGCGCGCGACACGCCGGCTGCCTGCGCTTCCGGCCAGAGCGCGGCGATGAACTGGGTGAAGGCGGCGTCGGTGGCGCGGGCGGACGACCAGCCGCAGGTGAGGACAATCACCGCAGCGATGAGCGCCCGCCGCATCATGCCGAAATCACCGCGTCAGCTTCTTGTACTTCACGCGATGCGGAATGATGCTGTCCTGGCCGAGCCGGCGCATCTTGTCCTTCTCGTAATCCTGGAAGTTGCCTTCGAACCATTCGACGTGGCTGTCGCCCTCGAAGGCCAGGATGTGGGTCGCGATACGGTCGAGGAACCAGCGATCATGGCTGATGATAACGGCACAACCGGCGAAGTCCTCCAGCGCCTCTTCGAGCGCGCGCAGCGTGTCGACGTCGAGGTCGTTGGTCGGCTCGTCGAGCAGCAGCACGTTGGCGCCCGATTTCAGCATCTTGGCGAGATGGACGCGATTGCGTTCACCGCCCGAGAGCGCACCGACCTTCTTCTGCTGGTCGGCGCCCTTGAAGTTGAACGACGAACAATAGCCCCGCGAGTTCACTTCCTTCTTGCCGAGCAGGATCAGCTCGTTGCCGCCCGAGATCTCCTCCCAGACGGTCTTCTTGCCGTCGAGCGCATCGCGCGACTGGTCGACATAGCCGAGATGGACGGTCTCGCCGATCGTGATCGTGCCCTTGTCGGGCTTGTCCTGCCCCGTGATCATCCTGAACAGCGTGGTCTTGCCGGCGCCGTTGGGACCGATGACACCGACGATGCCGCCGGGCGGCAGCTTGAAGGTGAGATCGTCGATCAGGAGCCGATCGCCAAAGCCTTTGCTGAGGCCCTCGAAATCGACGACGTTGGCACCGAGCCGCTCGGCCACGGGAATGACGATCTGCGCGGTCTGGGTCTGCTTCTCGCTCGCCTGCTTGAGCAGCTCCTCATAGCGCTGATAACGCGCCTTCGATTTGGCCTGGCGTGCCTTCGGCGACGAGGCGACCCATTCCTGCTCGCGGGCGAGCGTCTTCTGGTGCGCGGCGTCCTCGCGGCCTTCCTGCTCGAGGCGCTTCTGCTTCTGCACCAGCCAGGACGAGTAATTGCCCTCATAGGGGATGCCGCGACCGCGATCGAGCTCGAGAATCCATCCCGTGACGTTGTCGAGGAAGTAGCGGTCGTGGGTGACGATCAGGATGGCGCCGGGATAATTGCGAAGATGACCTTCCAGCCACGACACGGATTCGGCGTCGAGATGGTTGGTCGGTTCGTCCAGCAGCAGCAGGTCGGGCTGATCGAGCAGCAGTCGGCACAGCGCGACACGGCGGCGTTCACCGCCGGAGAGTTTCGTCACATCGGCATCGTCGGACGGGCAGCGTAGCGCGTCCATGGCCTGGTCGACCTTGCTGTCGAGATCCCAGAGGCCCTGGGCCTCGATCTCGTCCTGCAGCTTGGTCATCTCGTCGGCGGTCTCGTCCGAATAATTGACGGCGAGCTCGTTGTAGCGATCGAGGATCGCCTTCTGCTTGGCAACGCCCTGCATGACGTTCTCGCGAACGGAGAGCTTCGGATCGAGCTGCGGCTCCTGCTCGAGATAGCCGACGCGGGCGCCCTCGGCGACCCAGGCTTCGCCGGTATATTCCTTGTCGAGGCCCGCCATGATCTTGAGCAGGGTCGACTTGCCCGAGCCGTTGACGCCGAGAACGCCGATCTTGGCATCCGGATAGAAACTCAGATGGATGTTATCGAGCACCTTCCGGGTCGGGTAGCTCTTGGTCAGGCCCTGCATGAAATAGATGAACTGGCGCGCCATCGGTCCCGTGAAACCTTCAATTTGAGGAGTTTTGCTGCCGCCGATGTAGCGATCCCGCCCCCAAAGGGCAATGTTTTCCCTCCGTTCACCACGGATGAATACTGGTCAGACACCATCCTGACCCCGATCCGGACAATTGAAACCATCTTTTAATCAATCAGGCCAAAGCTCGGTTTCGCGCGGAAACAGCGCCGCCCGCCCAGAATGAGCGGGGAGTACAGCGAGGCCCACATCATGGCTCTGATCGAGACCCATTCCCTTCCCGTTCCGGCAGAAGCTGGTCGCGCCAACGCGCTCGTCCTGGAGATCAAAGGCTTCTGGAAGCGCTTCTTCGCCACCGCCTTCAACCCCTACCGGCCCGAACTGCACTACATGCGCGGCCCCGGCCCTGCCTGGCGCGCCAAGCACGGTATGGATGCGCCGATCCGGCTGAAGCCTCGCTGAATCGCCCCGTCCCTGTCGGTTTTTTGAAGACCCAGACTGCTTGCGCGCGAGGCTGATTGCGCGCAACCATGGCCCGGTTCCGACGATGGCGCCCACCCGCCCGGCGCCGCCACCTCTTGCCGTCAACCCTGGCCTTGGATGAACGCTGATGACGCGGCTGCGCTGTGCAATTCTCGACGACTATTTCAACCTCGCCCTCGACGTCGCCGACTGGTCGAAACTGTCCGACCGCATCGACACCACCGTGTTCAGCCATCCTTTCACCTCGGAACAGGCCGCGGCCAGCGCGCTCGCCGATTTCGAGATCATCTGCGCGATGCGCGAGCGCACGGCGTTTCCCAAGGGCATGTTCGACAAGCTGCCCAAGCTGAAGCTGCTGCTCACGTCAGGCATGCGCAACGCTGCGATCGACATGGAGGCCGCCAAGGCACGCGGCGTCGCGCTCGGCGGCACCCAATATTCGCGTGACCCGACCGCGCCGCTCACCATGGGCCTGATCCTGGAGCTGACCCGCGGCATCGGCCGCGAGAACGCGCGCATGCATGCCGGTGAGCCCTGGCAGACCTTTGCCGGCGTTGAGATCGAGGGCCTCACGCTCGGCATCGTTGGGCTCGGCAAGCTCGGCACCAAGATGGCCGGCATCGCCAAGGCCTTTGGCATGAACGTGACCGCCTGGAGCCCGAACCTGACGCCGGAGAAGTGTGCGGCCGCCGGCGTCGGCTACGCCACCAAGGAGGAGCTATTCGCCAAGGCCGACATCGTCACCATCCATGTGGTGCTGAGCGATCGCTCGCGGGGCCTGGTCAGCCGCGCCGATCTCGCACGCATGAAGCCGACCGCGTTCCTCGTCAACACCGCGCGCGGGCCGATCGTGGACGAGCAGGCCCTGTTGGAAGCCTTGCAGCAGCGCAAGATCGCGGGCGCCGGCATCGACGTCTTCTCGGTCGAGCCGCTGCCGGGCGACCATCCCTTCCGCAAGCTCGACAATCTCGTGCTGACGCCGCATCTCGGCTACGCCACCGAGGACGGCCTGCGCATCCATTACGGCCAGATGGTCGAGGCGATCGACGCTTTCACGAAGGGCAATGAGTTGCCGCGCAAGCTCGTCTGAAATGAAGAAGGGCGTGCCAACGGCACGCCCTGTCACAATCCGAGTTCTTTCGAAGCGCTCAGCGCACGGTGACCGGCGCAGGCAGCGGCGGCACCACCGTCGGCTGGGTGCCGGGGACCGGACCCGCCTGAGCAGCCATCGGAGCCGGACCAGAAGCACCCGGGGCGGGTGCCGCCGATGCGGTCGCCGTGCCCGGCGGCGGACCGCCCGGCAGCACGACCACGCGGGTGCCGACCTTGGCGCGCTCGAACAGATCCGAGACGTCGTCGTTCAGCATGCCGATACAGCCGGAGGAGACGAACTTGCCGATCGTCGAGGGCTGGTTGGTCCCATGGATGCGATACACGGTCGAGCCGAGATACATGGCACGGGCGCCAAGCGGATTGCCTTCGCCGCCGGCCATGAAGCGCGGCAGATAGGGCTGGCGCTCGATCATTTCCGGCGGCGGATGCCAATCCGGCCACGCGGTCTTGCGGGTGATCTTCTGCACGCCGGTCCAGGTGAAGCCGTCGCGACCAACGCGGACGCCGTAGCGGATCGCGCGGCCATTGCCGAGGACGTAATAGAGGTAGGTATTCGGGGTATCGACGACGATGGTGCCGGCCGGCTCCTTGGTCTGGAACGCAACCTCCTGGCGGCGCAGGTTCGGCGGCAGCTGCGCCGGTGCGGCGTCAGGCTGCTCTTCGGGCGGCAGCGAGGCGACCGACATCGGCCGGCCATCGGCGCCAGCAGCGGGCGGCTGCGAGACTGCACCGGTCGCAGCCGGGCCGCCGACAGCTTCCGGCGGACGCATGCCATCATTGCCGGGCGCCTGGGCCGGGCGGTCAGCATAGATCACCGGGGGCGGGCCGGCGGGGCGACCATAGCGGGGATCGTCGGGCGACATCACCGGCCCCTGCGGCGGGGCGGCCGAATAGACCGGCGGAGCGCCGGCCGGACGGCCATAACGCGGATCATCCGGCGACATCACCGGCCCCTGCGGCGGGGCAGCCGAATAGACCGGGGGAGCGCCGGCCGGGTGGGCGTAGCGCGGATCTCCGGCGGGTCCGGGCGGCGGCAGCGAGGCCTGCGGCATCGCGTCGTCGTCATCCTCCAGCGAGTCGAAATTCGGGGTGCGGTCGCCGGGCCGGTATTCGGCGGGGGCGCCATAGCTCGGCGCCTGCTGGACCGGATAGCTCTGCTGGGCCTGTGCGAGCGAGGTTCCCGCCGCAGCGACTGTTGCGGCAGCGCATATCGTCAGAAAATGTTTGATCATCATCGCTCTTGTAAGTCCCCGGGCCCCGTCCGAGCCGATGACGGCCAGATGACCGAAGATAGCGGCACATTCAAGACATAACAGGTTGATTTGTGCCTGATTTAGCGATTTGTGATGCAATCGCACACAGTTGCCCCGTTGCATCACGGGGCGGAAATCGCATCAAGCCGTAGATTGCCGGAGTCCTCCACCCCGTTTTTTACGGAACGGCGTCGAGACGTTGCGATATGGTCGAATCAGCCTGATTCGCCACCGCTTTGAGCTCGAATTCCCGCGTGGCGAACGCGGCAACCAGTACCCGTCACCGCGTTCAGATGGCTCATGGGCCCTGGCCACACGCTGCCGGGGCGGAAATTCATAACCCGTCAATGCTTCCCGGCTTCCGCTTCCTGCTTGGCGCGATCTTGCTGTCTACCTCCATCCTGGTGTTCGGCTTGGGAGCCGCCGCGCTCGTGCGGGCGAGCCACGAGCAGTATGTCAACAATCCGTCCTGGCGGAACGGCCCGCAGGAGCAGGTGTTCGCGCAAAGCCCTGAGCCGGACCAGCCAGTGCTCGCGGCGCTGCGCGTGGAGCCGCCGGTGCCGGTCGCCGATGAGGCGACGCCCGTCATGCAGGACCAGATCCCGAGCATCGGCCTGCCCGCGGTCGAAACCGATCCCGAGCAGATGGCCGCCGTGACGCTCGCACCCCAGCCTGAGCCTCAGGTTGCGGCCATCGCATCGCCGGTCGAGACGGCTCCGCCCACCACTGAAGCGCCTGCCCCAGAGCCAGCCGAGATCCAGGCGGCGGCTTCCGCGCCCACCGATACACTCACGCCGGCCGACACGATCGCTTCCATCGCCACGACGACGCCGCCCCCGGCCGTGTCCGCCACCGACGTGCCACGAACCGCAACACCGGCACTGGCCACGCGCGTGAGCGACCTTGCCGCGGCCCGGGTGGCTGCGCTGAACGAGCTTGCGACCACGGCCGGCAAGGCCTCGCCGGCAAAGGCCGACAGCGCGACGCAAGAGAGCAAGCCGCGGGCGCACAAGCCGAAGAAGCGTCACCGCATCGTGCGCCGCCCGCCGCCTCAGCAGGTCAACCAGGCGCTCGATCCGTTCGGCCAGCAACAGCAAACGCTCGCCACGACGGCCGCACGCACGCGCTGATCTTACGCCGGCCCGGTCGCGATCGCCGGACCGCCCTCCTGGCCCCATTCCGACCATGAGCCGTCATAGAGCGCCGTGTCGGTAATCCCAAGGCGATAGAGTGCGAGCGTCAGCACGCCGGCGGAGACACCCGAGCCGCAGCTCGTCACGATCGGCGCATCGAGCTTGACGCCCGCGCCGGTGAAGGCGGCGCGCAGATCCTCGAGCGGCTTCATCACGCCGGTCGCGGCATCGAACAGCTGGCTATAAGGCACGTTGCGCGCGCCGGGGATGTGGCCCGAGCGGATGCCCGCGCGCGGCTCGGGTGCGCGTCCCTCGAAACGATCGGCGGCACGGGCGTCGATCACCTGCTCGGCACGGATTTCAACATTCGCGATCAGCTGCTGCATGCTGCGCACGCGCTTCGGATCGTAGCTCGCCTTGAAGCTCGCCGGCTTCGGCTTCACCTCGCCGCTCTCGACCGCACGTCCCTCGGCGCGCCATTTCTTCAGGCCGCCATTGAGGATGCGCACATTGCTGTGGCCGAAGGCCAGGAACATCCACCACGCGCGGGGAGCTGCAACCCAGCCGCCGGCATCGTACAGCACGACGGTGTCGGCGTTGGAGATGCCGAGATTGCCGATATCGCGACCGAACTGCTCGGCGGTCGGGTACATGTGCGGCAGCGGGTTGGAATGGTCCGACACCGCATCGACGTCGAAGAACACAGCGCCGGGCAGATGCGCGGCGAGATAATCATCCTTCGGCAGCGGCAGCACGCCCGGCAGCTTGAAACTAGCGTCCAGCACTTTGACGTTGGCGTCGTTGATATGGGCGGCGAGCCATTCGGTGGAGACGAGGGGGTCGGTTGCGGTCATCTGATGTCTTTCTTGTCGTTCCGAAGTTGAGGCAGTGCGCATCAAACTCCGCTGTCATCGCCCGGCTCAACCGGGCGATCCAGTACGCCGAGACGTCTGTGATTCAACCGGTAGGCCGCGGCGTACTGGATTCCCCGCTTTCGCGGGGAATGACGAGTGGAGAGAGCGAGGCTCACCCCTTTTTCTTCGGCTCCCACTTCTCCGTCGGACCACCGGCGTCGCGCCAGGCGGCGTAGCCGCCGGCGATGTGGGCGACGGGCTTCAGGCCCATGTCCTGTGCGGTCTTGGCCGCGAGCGCGGAGCGCAGGCCGCCGGCGCAGTGGAATACGAACTTCTTGTCCTCCTGGAAGATCGGCTTGGCATAGGGGCTCTGCGGATCGATCCAGAATTCCAGCATGCCGCGGGTGCAGGAGAACGCACCGGGGATGCGGCCGTCGCGCTCGATCTCGCGGGGGTCTCTGATGTCGACGATCACGACGTCGCCGTTCTTGGAGATCTCGATGGCGTCCTTGGCGGAGAGCGTCTCGATCTCGGCATTGGCCTCGTCGATCAGCGCCTTGATGCCTCGGGTGATGTTCTGGGGCATGTGGTTCTCCCTCTTGTTACGTCGCCATTCCGGGCGAACTGCCCGAGGTGAAGGTCACCTCTCCCGCTTGCGGGAGAGGTCGCGGAGCGGAGCGACGCGGGTGAGGGCTCGCTCCTCTGGGGGAGCGTCGCTGGCGGAGAGACCCTCTCCCCAACCCTCCCCCGCAAGCGGGGGAGGGAGCGCGGTCCCGTCGTGGATGGAGCGCCCACGTCATGAGTCAGTGCGTCAATTCCTTCATCGCATGCTCCAGACCTTCGATCGTGATCGGGTACATGCGGTTGGCGAAGATGCGCTTGATGATGGTGGTGGATTCCGAATAGTCCCAGTGCTTCTGCGCGACCGGGTTCAGCCACACCGTATGCGGATAGGTGCGGATGATGCGGTCGAGCCAGACCGAGCCGGGCTCCTCGTTGACATGCTCGACCGAGCCTCCGGGCACCATGATCTCGTAAGGCGACATCGAGGCGTCGCCGACGAACACGACCTTGTAGTCGTGCGGGTATTTGTGCAGCACGTCCCAGGTCGGCGTGCGATCGGTGAAGCGGCGCTTGTTCTGCTTCCACACGCCTTCATAGAGGCAGTTGTGGAAGTAGAAATACTCCATGTGCTTGAACTCGCTCTTCGCCGCCGAGAACAGCTCCTCGACCTGCTCGATATGCGAATCCATGGAGCCGCCGATGTCGAAGAACACCAGGAGCTTCACCGCATTGCGCCGCTCGGGACGCATATGAACGTCGAGATAGCCGTGATTGGCGGTCTCGCGGATGGTGGTGTCGAGATCGAGCTCGTCGGGCGCGCCGGTGCGCGCGAATTTGCGCAGGCGGCGCAGCGCCACCTTGATGTTGCGGATGCCGAGCTCGACATTGCCATCGAGATCCCTGAACTCGCGCTTGTCCCACACCTTCACGGCGCGGTTGTTGCGGTTCTTCTCCTGGCCGATGCGAACGCCTTCGGGATTGTAGCCGTGGGCGCCGAACGGCGAGGTGCCTGCCGTGCCGATCCATTTCGAGCCGCCCTGGTGCCGGCCCTTCTGCTCCTCGAGGCGCTTCTTCAAGGTCTCCATGAGCTTGTCCCAGCCCATGGCCTCGATCTGCTTCTTCTCTTCCTCGCTGAGATATTTCTCGGCCAGCTTCTTCAGCCACTCCTCGGGGATCTCCGCCTTCTCCATGGCGTCGAGCAGGCTTTCCAGCCCCTTGAACACCGTGCTGAACACGCGGTCGAACTTGTCGAGATTGCGCTCGTCCTTCACCAGCGAGGCGCGCGACAGATAATAGAAATTCTCGACCGAATAGTCCGATAGGTCAGCGTCGAGCGCCTCCATCAGCGTGAGGTATTCGCGCAGCGTGACGGGGACCTGCGCATCGCGCAGAGACGTGAAGAATTGCAGGAACATGGGTGACAGATTGCCCGTCGGGGGACGGACGTCAAGGGGCGCAGGGCAGCGCCGGGCGCTGGACCCGGAGGCTATTTGCTCTAGAATTGAGGGCCTCACAGGGTCGTTTTGGGGACTGATGTCATGGGAATTATCGCAGCGCTGATCATTGGCGCGATCGCCGGCTGGCTTGCCGGCAAGATTGTCCACGGGGCGGGATTTGGGCTGATCGGCAACATCGTCGTCGGTATCATCGGCGCGCTGGTGGCGAGCTGGGTGCTGCCCCAGCTGCACATCGAGCTCGCCACCGGCACGATCGGCGCCATCGTGGATGCCACGATCGGCGCGGTGATTGTGCTGGTCATCCTTTCGCTGATAAGACGGGTCTGAAAGCCTGACCGAACCAGGAACGGCCGCCATGCGCGGCCGTTCCCATGTCGCGACCGGGGCCAAAAAATTGGCGATGTCGGGGACGACGACCAACAAGGACGTGCGATGAAGTTTACCGGCACCAAGGACTATGTTGCGACCGACGATCTCAAGGTCGCCGTCAATGCCTCGATCGTGCTGGAGCGCCCGCTCCTGGTGAAGGGCGAGCCCGGCACCGGCAAGACGGTGCTGGCCGAGGAAGTGGCGAAGGCGCTGAACGCGCCGCTTCTGACCTGGCACATCAAGTCCACCACCAAGGCGCAACAGGGCCTCTACGAATACGATGCGGTATCGCGCCTGCGCGACAGCCAGCTCGGCGATGCGCGCGTATCCGACATCAAGAACTACATCAAGCGCGGCAAGCTGTGGGAAGCCTTCACGGCCGAGCAGCGTCCGGTGCTCCTGATCGACGAGATCGACAAGGCCGACATCGAATTCCCGAACGACCTCCTGCTTGAGCTCGACCGCATGGAATTCCATGTCTACGAGACCGGCGAGACGATCAAGGCCAAGCAGCGCCCGATCATGATGATCACCTCCAACAACGAGAAGGAGCTGCCGGACGCCTTCCTGCGCCGCTGCTTCTTCCACTACATCAAGTTCCCCGACGCCGACACGATGGGCCGCATCGTCGACGTCCACTTCCCCGGCATCAAGAAGCGCCTGGTCGAGGAAGCGTTGCGCATCTTCTTCGAGGTGCGCGAGGTGCCCGGCCTGAAGAAGAAGCCTTCGACCTCCGAGCTGCTCGACTGGCTCAAGCTGCTGCTCAACGAGGACATGAGCGTCGAGCAACTGCGCGAACGCGACCCGCGCAAACTGATCCCGCCGCTGCACGGCGCGCTGCTCAAGAACGAGCAGGACGTGCACCTGTTCGAGCGGCTGGCGTTCTTGAGCCGACGGGAAGTGTAGAGGCGCGACGCTGCTTGTTCCGTCATCCTGAGGTGCGAGTGGCGCGATGCACAGCATTGCGCCGGGAGCCTCGAAGGATGAACGGCCGAGATGCAGCCGGGCCGTCGCCCTTCGAGGCTCGCTCAACGGCGCTAATGCGCCGCTGAGCGCGCACCTCAGGGTGACGGTGAGAGATTTGAGCGCGCTCTTATGAGGCCACAGCGCCAATCTTTCAGTTCGCACTTTGACTCGCAGACACGCCTTCGCAGCCTCGCGGCTGATCCACCCGAGCTTTGCTTCATCTCTCGCCCCCTCTTCAAACAGAGGGCGCAGGGAAGGCCGGGTGCCGACCGGCACCCATGGTCCGCTGTGCGCGTGTAGCGCAATGAGAAATGCACAGCGGCATACAGGTGAAGCCGAACACACGGCCTTCCCTGCACAGTGGTTGGACGGCTTATGCCGTGCTCTCCCGGGAGCCGAATTCGTTTTGGCCTCCCTCGCGCCGCGAATTGGATGATGCAGTCTGCCCGGTTGGGCTCGCTCGCACCTTCGCGGAAGCTTGACCGTAGCGACGACGGCCAGGACCACACGGTTTTGCCGTACGCACGTTCGCCCGACGCCACAGGGTCTTGCCGCTGTGTGCACACGCGCGGCAAGAATGTTGGCGAGACGAACCTAACAGCCCGCTCGTCCGCACGCGGGTCTCAGGCTCACAGGGACTACCCGCCCTGCCCGTCCCATCTCGTGCCGACGCTGCCGCGTCCACCGCAACCCGGCCCGCGTTTCGAACGACTCGCGAACCGCCCCTCATCGTCGGGCCGGGCTGTTTCGATTTATGCCGCAATTCCGAATTTCGGTAAAGTGGAATATTTTTGCGCGGAGGGGTTGACGGGCGGCGAGGTGTTTTGCCCGACGGGACCAGGGGCACACTCTCGTGTCCCGGACGCGCAGCAGCGTGCAACGCTGCTGCGCAGAGCCAGGACCCAGAAGGCGACACGGATTGCTCGGAGACATGGGCCCCGGCTCTGCAGCGCACCGCTCTGGACGATGCTTCGCATCGCCAGGGAAGCGCTGCGTCCGGGGCACGAGACGCCTACGCCACCGCCGCTTCCGGTATCCGCGCCGCTTCCATCGGGGCCTTGCCGCGGATCAGGTCCGAGGCGCGGTCGGCGATCATCATGGTGGAGGCGTTGAGGTTGGCCGAGATCATGCGCGGCATCACCGAGGCGTCGATGACGCGGAGGCCTTCGAGGCCGTGAACGCGGAGCTGGTCGTCGACCACGGCCCAGGTGGAATCCGCGGGGCCCATGCGGCAGGTGCAGCCGGGATGGAAGGTGGTGGTGCCGCGCTCGGTGGCGGCGTGCAGGAATTCGTCGTCGGTGTTGATGTTGGGGCCTGGGAAATCCTCATAGGCGTAATAGGGCGATAGCGGTGCGCTCTTCAAAAGGCGCCGGGCGAGCTTCATGCCGCCGACGATGACGCGGCGATCGAGCTCGGCATCGAGATAGTTGGTCTGGATGATCGGCGGCGCGAACGGATCGTTGGAGCGGATGCGGACATAGCCGCGGCTCTCCGGGCGCTGCTGCCAGGACGCCACCGTCATGCCGGGCTCGTCCTCGAGCTGACCCTGCACGCCTTCCTTGTAACTCGCCGGCGTGAAGGTGAGCTGGAGGTCGGACGACTCCGCACTCTCGCCGGAATGCCAGAAGCAATAGACCATGGTCGGCGACAGCGAGAGCAGGCCCTTGCGCTGGGTCGCCCATTTCATCGCCTCGACCCAGAGCCGCCAGCCGCGGCGAAGCTCGTTGATCGTCTTGATGTCCTTGACGCGCGCCACCGTGCGCGGAGCGTAGTGGTCCTGCAGGCCTTCGCCGACCGGCAGCGCATGGCGCACCTGGATGCCGTGGGCGTTCAGCAACTCGGGCGAGCCGACGCCGGAGAGCTGCAAAAGCTGCGGCGAATTATAGGTGCCGCCGGACAAGATCACTTCCTTGTTGGCGCGCACCTCGACAGGCTGGCCGCGGCGACCGCCCTTGCTGTAGCGCACGCCGACGGCGCGCTTGCCTTCAAAGATGATCTCGGTCGCATGCGCATGGGTGTGTACATGCACGTTAGGCCGCTTCATCGCGGGCTTGAGGAACGCGGTGGCGCCGGAGACGCGCAGGCCGTTGTTGATCGTGCGCTGGCAGTAGGAGACGCCTTCCTGCGTCTTGCCGTTGTAGTCGGGGTTGCGCGGAATGCCGAGCGAGACCGCGCCTTCCATGAAGGCCTCGCAGAGCGGATCGCGCCAATCCATCGTGGTGACGGTGAGATTGCCGTTACGGCCGCGGAAGGCGTCGTCGCCCTCGCCGACCCGCTTCTCCAGCCGCTTGAAGTAAGGCAGCACGTCGGCGTAGCCCCAGCCGCGATTGCCCATCTGCGCCCAGGTGTCGAAATCCATGCGCTGGCCGCGATTATAGATGTGGCCGTTGATGGAGGAGGAGCCACCCAGCGTCTTGCCGCGCGGCGCGTAGATACTGCGACCGTTGGTGTAGGGCCCGGGTTCCTGCTGATAGGCCCAGTTGATGCTCTTCATGTGGAAGGTCTTGATGAAACCCGCCGGCAGATGGATGTAGGGGTGCCAGTCGTTCGGGCCCGCCTCGAGCACGCAGACACTCACGTTCGGATCTTCGCTGAGCCTGGAGGTAAGGATGCAACCGGCGGAGCCCGCGCCGATGATCACATAGTCAAATCTATCCATAGTGCCCCGGCCGCTCCTAGCGCGGCTTTTCGTTGAGTTGATAGTTGAGATGCGTTTTCACCGTCGGCCATTCCGCCGCGGTGATGCTGTACACGACCGTGTCGCGCAGCGTGCCGTTGGGCGCGACCTGGTGGCTGCGCAAAATGCCGTCCTGCTTGGCACCGAGACGCTCGATGGCGCGGCGGCTCTGATGGTTGAAGAAGTGCGTGCGGAATTCCACCGCAATGCAGTTCAGCGCCTCGAAGGCATGGCCGAGCAGCAGGAGCTTGCACTGTGTATTGAGCGGGCCGCGCTGCGCGCTCTTGCCATACCAGGTCGAGCCGATCTCGACGCGGCGGTTGTTGGCATCGATGTTCATGTAGGTCGTCATGCCGACGATGTTGCCGCCGGCATCGAACACCGTGAACGGCAGCATCGAGCCCGCGGCTTGGAGGGCGAGGCGTCGATCGATCTCCTTGCCCATGTTCTCCGGCAGCGGGATCGCCGTGTACCAGAGCTTCGACAGCTCGCCATCCTTCACGGCCTCGGTCAGCCCCGGGAGATGGTCTTTCGACAGCGGCTCGAGACGGGCATGTTGTCCGCGCAGGGTGATGGGATCGGGCCAGGGCATTGGTATTGTCTCCAAGGAAAACGACTGGTCGTCATTCCGGGGCGACGCGAAGCGGTGAGCCCGGAATCCATAACCACGAACCGGGGTTATGGATTCCGGGCCTGCGTGCTTGCGCACGCATCCCGGAATGACGGAAGAATTTGTACAGCACGTTCAGAATGCAGGCTCAACACATTCTCACTTGTTCAGAAAATTCAACGGCAAACCGCCGCGCGGCCAGTCCATCGCGACGAGCTCGCCCTTGCCTGAGAGCGTGATGTAGGCGGTCTTCAGCTCGGGGCCGCCGAAGGCGATGTTGGTGGTGGCGCGGTCGCCGGTCGGGACCTGCTCGACCAGGGTGCCGTCGGGCGCGATCACCGAGATGCAGCCGGAGATGAGGGTCGCGACGCAGACATTGCCGTTTGCCTCCACCGCGAGGGAATCGAACATCTGGTAGCCGCCGAGGCCGCAGATCGGCTTGCCCCGCTCGCCGCGATAGATCACCTCGCGCGGCTTCAGCGTACCGGGCGCCGAGAGCTCATAGGCCCAGAGCCGGGCCGTCGGCGTCTCAGCGATATAGACGGTGTTCTCATCCGGCGACAGGCCGATGCCGTTGGCCGGCAAGATGCCGTGCACGATCTCGACGATCTCGGTCATCCCGGGCTTGAGATAATACATGCCGCCGACATCCATCTCGCGGGGACGGCGCTTGCCGAGATCGGAGAACCACAGGCCGCCCTGCTTGTCGAAGACGAGATCGTTCGGGCCGCGCAGATCGTGCGCGCCGCATCTGGTCACGACGGTCTCGACCTTGCCCGACTGCAGATCGACGCGCTGGATCGAGCCGCCGAGATAATCCTCGGGCTGCGGACCCGGCATGATCATCTTGCCGGTCGGGATCCAGGAGAAGCCGCCATTGTTGCAGATGTAGATCTTGCCGTCGGGGCCGAGCGCGGCGCCATTCGGGCCGCCCGGCACCTTCGCGACGATCTCCTTGCGGCCATCAGGATAAACGCGGGTCAGGCGCTGGCCGCGTATCTCCACCAGCACCACCGAACCGTCTGGCATCACGACCGGCCCTTCGGGAAATTCGAGGTCGGTGGCGAGAACGCGGACGTTCGACATGGTGGGGGCCTCCCGGCTTGTTATGGCTTGCGCGGGATGTCCGGCACGGGCCCCGCTGGCAAGATTTGCCAGCGGTTATGACAAAGTAGGGCCCCCTTGCCAAGCAAGCGGGCGCAATGCTGCGTTGCGCGCTACTCCCTTACGGGTATCCAAATCTCGAAGCCGCCATTGCCGGTCACCGGATCGAACTTTTCGTCGTAGCGCTCGAAGTTCGGCGCATCGGCGGCCTTGTAGCCCGAAGCGGGCAGCCACTGATTCCAGATCGTGTTGACCGTGCGCCGGATCGAGGCGACGTGGTCGGTGTGGGTGAACACGGCGTAGCGCTGCTCGGGAATGCGGATGCGACCGAGCCCGCGTGGCAGATCGGAGAAGTCAGCGACCTCGACGCCGGCGATGTAATCGAAATTGCCGGAATCGTCGCCGTTGCAGCAGACGCCGTAAGCGACTTGATTTTTCCCTTGGCCGATGCGCGCGGGAATGTCGGCGACCTCCTGATGGAAGCGTGCCCACATTCCGGGGATGATGGCGCCATTGTCGCAGGAGATGCGCTCGGCAATTCCGGCCACGAGGAAGGCCTTCGCCGTTTCGAAACGCGGGGCTTTGAGATTGTCTGATAGCGTGGAGTCCATGAGGATCGGCTCCTGAAGCTGGAGATCGTTGATGCGCGCCGCCGCCCGCACCGCTTCGGGGGTGGTGCCGAACTGATCGCGGAACGCGCGGGTGAATGCTTCGTGCGAGCCGTAATCCGCCTCCAGCGCGATGCTCAGAATGTCCGGCGCGCCCCTGGCGAGGCTGCGCGCCGCCTCACTCAGCCGCCTTGCGCGCACGTAACGCATCACCGGCAAACCGGTGGCTGCGGCAAACGCGCGCACCATATGGAACCGCGACACGCCACCAACGCCAGCAATCTCGTCGAGCGTCATCGGCTCGGCCAGATGGCTTTCGATGTACCAGAGCGCACGCTGGGCTGGGTTCATGGTTACGGCTCTCGTTCGAAGCGTGGCAATGATGCGCCAGCCCTCTCCGCCGCGCTTGATCGGCATTGCTCTCGAGCCCCGGATGCAGTGCAGCGCGCCGCACTTCGCGGCGTGGTGCGCTGCTAAGCCGGGGCCCATGTCGACGCGTCACGCGTGGCCCCTGGGTCCCGGCTCTGCGTCGCGTCATTTCATGCCGCGACGCGTCCGGGACACGGCAACCACTACTTCGCCGCATCCTTCGGCGGCGGCGCGTCCTGCTTCTTCTTCAGATCCTCCGCCTGCTTCGTCTGTGCGGCCTGGAGATCGCCGATGGTCTTCTGCAAGCCGGCAAGCGCCACTTTCAGCGCATCGATCTGTCTGGTGGCTGCATCGATCTTCTGCTGGTGATCGAGGTTGAGCTTGGTGACGGTCTTCTGCAGGAAATCGACGTTGCTCTGCAGGCAGCTGGTGCGCCGCTCCATCGTCTTCTCGACCGTGCAGATCTCGATGCCCGGAACGTCCTGCGCCAGCGCCGGCATATGCACGAGGAGCGGTAACATGGCGAAACAAACGGTGGCGATCCGGCGCGGCATTCTGGTTCCTCTTCAAATCGATCACGGCAATGTGCGCCGATTGCGCAGAGCCGCCTGAGGCTACCACACTCGTACCGCATTCTCGCGTTGAGCTTGGCGTGTTCCCTTGGACGATGCTTTGAACGGGGAGCCGTAAACCGCGCGCGGAAGAAGTGGGCGCTCTTTCCGCGGCTTTGATTAGGGGAGATTTTTGGAATGGCAACGCGCGAAAGACGTCTGGCGGAATTCGATGGCGCCGGAGAACCACCGCCTGGCCTGCCGCTCGAGGTTTTGTGCGAAGACCACAGCGGGACGTATCAACTGCCCTTCGCCTGCCGCTATGTCGAAGGGCGCTGGCGGAACCACGAGGCCGGCATCGCGGTGGAAGCGACCGTGATCGGCTGGCGCGTGCCGCGCGCGAAGCAGTCCGGCGCGGCCTGACGGCGCGTGTTTGTCCCAAATTGCAACGGGGCCGCGCTCCGACTTAACGAACGGAACGCGGCCCGAACGAATCACGTCCGAATCAGCCTGATAGCTCCGTACGCTGATGTTCACGGCTAGATGTCGACAATGCGTCCTCGAGGCGCACAAGATCTGCGCAATGCCGCTGCGGTCCGTCGCCGGTAACAGTCGCCAAAGGTTAACGATAGCAAGCACATGGCGGCGGGCGAGGACGCTGGGCGCCGCCGCCCCGGAAACAGGCAGGGGCGTGCGAGCCCTGCCTAATATTCGACCTCGAGCTCCTCGATCTCGGCCGGCTCTTCCCGCGCTGCCGCGATCCATTCCTTCATCTCTTCCATCCCCATGATGGTGTCGGCATAGGCCCTCAGGCGCGGCTCGAGCTTGACGTCATAGGTGACGAAGCGCGTCACCACGGGGGCGTACATCGCATCCGCCATGGTGCGCTGCTGACCGAACAGGAACGGGCCGCCGGACTTCTCCAGGCAATCACGCCAGATGAACCAGACGCGGTCGATGTCGGCTTGCGCGCGCGACCAGATCTTGAAGCCGGGAAAATGCCCCTTCAGGTTCACCGGCAGCGAGGCGCGCAGCGTGGTGAAGCCGGAATGGATTTCGCCCGAGATCGAGCGGCAATGCGCGCGCTGGACCCGGTCATCCGGCAACAGGCCGGCTGACGGCATCACCTCGTTGAGATATTCCGCGATCGCCAGCGTATCCCAGACGGTGGCGCCGTCGTGCCGCAGGCAGGGCACCAGGATCGAGGACGACAGCAGCAGGATTTCCGCGCGCGCCGAGGCGTCATCAGGCGCGGTGATGATCTCCTCGAAGTCGAGCCCGGAGAATTTCGTCAGCAGCCAGCCACGCAGCGACCAGGACGAGTAGTTCTTGCTGCTGATGGTCAGTGTCGCCTTCGCCATAGGGCCCTTCCCTCACGTTTCCAACCAAACGCGCAGCAAGCGACGTGCCAATTTGAGGGGCGGCGGCCTCCCGTCTGGCTCCGATATTGCATGACGGTGGGGGATAGATGGGCGCTTCCGTATGATGTCGATGTATTATCAGGCGTTTCAGAACCAGATGGACCTGACGGCACCGTTTCGGGCGGGCGCCTCGTCTGCGCTCAAATTCCTCAATCTGGTGCCGCAGGGAATGTCGGACCAGGTCGTCGGCCGGCTCTCGGCGGCGCTGGAGCTGATCTCGCGCTCCACCCTCACCTATGATCGTCCGGCCTACGGCATTGATAGCGTCAGGGTCGGCAATCGCGAGGTCGGCGTCACCGAGGAGATCGCCTACGCGACGCCGTTCGGCTCGCTGCTGCATTTCAGGAAAGACGGCGTCGCCGAGCAGCCGCGCATGCTGCTGGTGGCGCCGATGTCCGGCCATTTCGCCACGCTGCTGCGCGGCACCGTGAAGACGCTGCTGCAGGACCACGACGTCTACATCACCGACTGGCACAACCCGCGCGACATTCCGCGCAGCGAGGGCCGCTTCGGGCTCGACGATTACACCGAGCACCTGATCGACTTCCTCGGCCAGCTCGGCCCGCGCCCGCATATGGTGGCGATCTGCCAGCCGTCGGTCTCGGCGCTCGCCGCCGCCGCGATCATGTGCGAGGGCAACCATCCCTCGCGGCCCGCGACGCTGACGCTGATGGCGGGGCCGATCGACACGCGAATCCAGCCGACCAAGGTGAACGCGTTCGCCAAGAGCAAGCCGATCGAATGGTTCGAGCGCAATTTGATCAACTATGTGCCGGTGCAGTGCCGCGGCGCGTACCGCAAAGTCTATCCCGGCTTCGTGCAGCTCACCGCCTTCGTCTCGATGAATCTCGAGCGCCACATCAAGCAACACATGGATCTCGCCAACCACATCGCCAAGGGCGAGAAGGAGAAAGCCGCGAGCATCAAGACCTTCTACGACGAATATTTCGCGGTGATGGATCTGCCGGCCGAGTTCTACATCGAGACCGTGCGCGATGTGTTCCAGGAACACCTCTTGCCGCTGGGCAAGCTGATGCATCGCGGCCGTCCCGTCGACACCAGGGCCGTCAGCCGCATGGGGCTGATGACGGTCGAGGGCGAGAAGGACGACATCTGCTCGATCGGCCAGACGCTCGCCGCGCAAGACCTCTGCACCAGCGTGCGCGCCTATCGCCGCGTCCACCACATGCAGGCCGGCGTCGGCCATTACGGCGTGTTCTCCGGCAAGCGCTGGAACAACGAGATCTACCCGCTCTTGCGGGATTTCGTGCACGTGAATTCGTGATCATCATTCCCAGCCGCCAACACGGCCTGCCAGGGAGACGGCGCGTGTCTAATGCTCTTGCGCGAGCAGCTCTTTCGCTTCCACGAGCTCAGGAAGGCCATGCTGCGCTTCGAATTGAGCGAGCACGGGCGCGAGCACTTCGGATACCGCACCTGCCCGGCCATTTGCCTTGTGCAGGCGGGCAAGTCCAAGGGCACTGCGCAGCTCGAAGGTCTTCGTCTGCTGGTGTCGCGCGATCTCGATCGATCGCTTGAGGTCGTCTTCGGCACTGGATTCGTCCGAAGAACCATAGCGCAACAAAAGTCTTCCGCGGACACGATGCAGCTCGGCATCAAGCCAATGCTGGCCGGACTGTGCGGTCCGGGCGATCACGTCGTTCAGGATTTCCAGCGCCGTTCCGACCTCGCCCACCTCTGCATTCGCCACGGCGACGTGCATCCCCCAAAATGGTTCGCAGAGATAACAATCGTTCTCGTGCAGCAAAGTCCAGCCGTGCCGCATGTCCGCCAGTCCGGCCATTCGGTCGCCTGCACGCCACTTGGCGAGGCCATTCAGGTAGGTGCCCGCGGCCACATACAGCGGCATCGTGTGGTCGCGCGCGAGACCGAGCGCCAGGATCGTCTCTGTTTGCTGCAACATGCCGCCGCAGACCCCATCGAACACGGCGCGATGAACCAGCGCATTGGCCCGGGAGAGCGCCCGGGTCTCCCCCGGGGCACCCACCGCTTCGGCGGCGAGCTTGCGTGCGCGAGCGGTAATTCCGAGCGGCCAGAGCACCAGGGCAAGGAATCTCATGATCACAAACGGCAGATCCAACGCCGAGGCTCGGAATGTCGCGGGATCCGGTTCGGCACCATAGATGGCCAGCGCCTGCTCAAGATGCGTTCGCGCATTCACGTATTCGCCGCCGAACCAGCAGGTGACGCCGTCCGTCCAATGGGCAACCACAGCCGCCACCGACGAGTCCGGTCGTCGGTCAGCGGCGCTCCTGATGGTATCCACCAGCTCCCGCATCGGAGCGAATTCGCCATGCGTCAGGCAGGCATTGAAGAGGCCCGAATGAACCGGCGCAAGTTCAACGGGATCATCAATGTCGGCGGCGAACTGGCGCGCACGCGTCCATGCCGAGATCGTTTCGGGAGCGCTGTGCCCGAGGCTCCCCCTCAGTGCACGGCCATATGAGATTTGAAGATGTAGCCTGGTCATCATCCGGCGGGGCTCGTCAGGCAGTTCGTCAGCGATCGCAACGGCCTTGCCTAGATGTGCGACCGCCTCGGAATAGGCAGAGCGCTTCAGCGCCTGCTGGCCCGCCCTGCGCCACCATTCGAGGGCGACCTCGCTCACCCCCGCTTCACTGAAGTGACGCGCCAGAACTTCCGGCTCGGTCTCCGCCACGACGGGAAACCTCTCACGCAGGACCTCGCCAATTCTCGTGTGAAGCAGCTGCCGCTTGCTCTTGAGCAGACTCTCGTAGGCCGCTTCCTGAACAAGGGCATGCTTGAAACTATAGTTTGCGTCGGGCGGAGCTCCACGGCGCAGCAGCAGTTCGGCCTCTTCAAGTTGTTCCAGCGCGGCACTCAGCGTCAGATCATCGCGTCCCGCCACGTATTTCAACAGCGCGTATGAAAAGTCGCGGCCGATGGCGGCGCCGATCTGCGCCACCTCCTTGACTGGAGCGAGCCGGTCGAGCCGCGCCATCAGCGAATCTTGTAGCGTGGCGGGAATAGCGAGCGGCGGGAGCGGACTATTCAGGCGATAGCGCCCGGCATCTTCGACCAGCAGGCCGGACTCCAGCACCATCTTGGTCAGTTCCTCGACGAAAAGCGGGACGCCATCCGTCCTGTCGATGATCTGCTTCATCATCTCGCGTGGCAGCTGGCGGCCGACAACCACCTGTTCCACCAGCGCGCGAGTGTCCTGCCGATCGAGCCGGTCGAGCCGCAACAGGCTGACATTGGCAAGGCCCGACCAGGAAGGCTCGAATTCCGGCCGGGATGTCATGAGCACGAGGATCGGCAACGCCCTGATCCGATCGACCGCGAGATCAAACAGCTCGAGAGTCGTGGCATCGGCCCAATGCAAATCCTCGCAGATGATAAGCAGAGGCTGACCTCGCGCCAACCCTTCAAGCTGATCGAGAAGGGCGGCAAATGTCTGTCGCCGCTGCTGCGCCGGACTTAAGCCAAGGGGCGGGCAACGGTCGCCGGTTGGAATCGAAAGCAGAGCCGCAATGAGCGGTGTCGCCCGAGCGACCTGCTGGGTTCCAAGCGCCAGCATGGCCTCGAGCTTGTCGAGCCTTTGTTCCGGCGTATCGTGCGAGCGGATTCCGGCGGCGCGTTCGAGCTGCGCGACGAACGGGTGAAGCGCGCTGTTTGTATGGTAAGGCGAACACTGATACCGAACCCGACGATGCGTCCCCAACGAGGGACTTTCGGACAGCGTTGCGACGATGCGCGACTTGCCGATGCCTGCTTCGCCGGAAATCAATACGATCTGGCCCTGGCCCTGCCATGCCTTCCGCTGGCGCGAGAGAATGAATTCGATCTCATCCTTGCGGCCGACAAAGCCGATCGAGCGCGCGGCACGGACCGCTTCGAAGCGGCTCTCGGATGCGGTCGCTCCCTCCACCGCCCACACCGCGATGGGCTCGCCTATCCCCTTGACTTCACGGCGGCCTAGATTGCGAAAAGCGAAGAGATCCCCAAGCAGCCGGCGAGTGGATGACGCAACGACGACCACCCCCGGCTCGGCAAGGCTCTGAAGCCGGGCAGCGAGGTTTGGCGTGTCGCCGATGGTCGCGTTCTCCTCTGACGCATCTCCGCTGATGAGATCGCCGACCACCACCAGCCCGGTCGCAATTGCAATCCGCAGCTCAACCCGTTCGCCGGCGCCTATCTTGAGCTGACGAATTGCGGAGATAATGTCGAGACCGGTGCGCACTGCGCGCTCCGCATCGTCTTCGTGGGCTCGCGGATAGCCGAAATAGACCAGTATTCCGTCACCGACGAACCTGACTATCCTTCCGTCGTAAGCGGCAATGACGCGCGCGCACGCAGCGCGGTAGGTCCGGATCACCTCCCACATATCCTCGGGATCGAGACGCGCCGAGAGTGCAGTCGAGCCGACCAGATCGCAGAACATGATGGTGAGGTGGCGCCGCTCGGCGTCGTGAGCGGGAGCCGGCGATGCAATCAATGCGGCCGGATCGAGATCGGCGATGGCACGCAGCATTTTGCGGCGATGACCGAGCAGGACTCCAAGCTTGTCAAAGTCCTCGTCCATCAGCTCGGGGAGGACGTCCACATCGATCCCGTTCTGGGCAAAACGCTCCGCGTATTGCCCAAGCCCGAGCTTCCCGAGCCACTCCGCAATCTGCATGGCTCACCCATCTCATGGCTGGCAATTAGCAGACACTTGGACCACGGCCGCGCCGAGACAATATGCCAACGGCACTATGATGGCACGCCTTGTTTTGTTTTGCGAAAATTAGGTTACTCGTTACCGATGACGTTTCCGTCGAGACGCGGCTCGATGCGAACGGCTGCGCGTCCAACATTGTTGGCGCGCAGCGTTTGACGGCGGGGGTTGCGGCAATTCGTCACGACCTCACTCCAGATCTGAAGCCGATCAGCGCTGCTGGCTTTTGGTCGCATACAACGCCACGCGACCATCTTTCGTGCGCGCAATACCTTCATTGCTCGTTTGTCGGTGCTTCATGGCTGCGAGCCATAGTGCCCGCCGCAACCTGAAGCGAAGAGCCGACTGCCCAACAGCCCGCAACAAAACCTGTCAGAGCGTTCGATAGATCCTGATCAAGGACAAGAATACTGACGGACAGAGCTGCGGCAATCGCCGCGCCGAACGTTCCGGCCGCACTCATAATTTCAGCCGGCTCGGAACCGTTCCATTCTTCCGAGATACCCAACTTCGGCCGCCGTGCGACATTGCCGCAGAGGTCTATCCCGACGTAATAGCTCAGAGCGCCGTACAGCATTGTTATCAGCACGATCCAGCCGCTTTCAAACAGTCCGTCCTTCTGACGCAACAGGGTCGCACCCACATAGAGGCCGCAGGACGCTCCTACGGCCGCCAGCCCGATTCTTTCAAGGATATGGGCCGACTTGATCAGACTGGAGCGGGCGATCCGAAGACCGCCCACGTACCGTGTGAGGGAAAATGCGCTGGAAATTGTGCTGCTTACCTTCATGAGGGGCTCCTTCTGAGTAATTGGCAGCCTACTGGCCGACCCCAAATAGAATCTGCCGGGACGCGGTTCTCGATGCCCTTCCAGGTTCAGAAAGATCTGTGCTGAGTGATGGGACTGACTTGCTCGCGAAGACGAGAGCCAATCCAAAGCTGCGAGCACGCGGCTGCGCAGACATTGCAACTCACCCGTGTCTGTCAGCTAGCGCCGGGTGCGGCAATTTCTTGCGGGAGTGGTAGTTCAAAACGCGACGGAAGGACTATGAAGCGGTTCACAGATTGCTGTTCTCTGCCTCTCCATCCGGTCACAATCTCCGGAGGACGTGTGAAGCTCGCAGTCAGACCGACCACTCCTCGCCCCAGACCTGCACGACATGCCCCGGCGAGACTTCGCGATATTGTCGCACCGGCGGCTGGTAGTCCGGCGCGCGCACCGGGCTTCTGATCTCGTCGTTGGCGACGTTGCGCCTCGCGCCGCGGCGCAACGGATCCGGCACCGGCACGGCGGCCATCAGCTTCTTCGTATAGGGATGCTGGGGGTTGCCGAACACGGCTGCGCGCGGGCCGGTCTCGACGATCTCGCCGAGATACATCACGGCGACGCGGTGGCTCATGCGCTCGACTACCGCGATGTCGTGGGAAATAAACAGATAGGCGAGGCCCATGCTGGCCTGAAGGTCGAGCATCAGATTGACGACCTGCGCCTTGACGGAGACGTCGAGCGCCGAAACCGCCTCGTCCGCCACGATCAGCTTTGGTCCGAGCGCGAGAGCGCGTGCGATGCAGATGCGCTGGCGCTGGCCGCCAGAGAATTCGTGGGGGAAGCGCGCGGCCATGTCGGCAGTGAGGCCGACGCGCACCAGGAGATCGGCGACCTTGTCGCGCGCCTGCGGTGCCGTCGCGAGGCCGTTGGCGAGCAGCGGAGCTGCGATCGCCGTGCCCACCGACATGCGCGGATTGAGGCTGGCGAACGGATCCTGAAACACGATCTGCATGTGCTTGCGGAACTCACGCAAGGTGCGGCCGTTCATGGCGAGCACGTCCTGGCCGTCGATCAGAACCGTGCCGCTGTCGGGCTCGGTCAGCTTGAGGATGGAGCGGCCCGTGGTCGACTTGCCGCAACCGGACTCGCCGACCAGCGCCAGCGTCTCGCCGGCGCGCAAGGTGAAGGAGATGTTTTCGACCGCATGGACGCGGCCCGAGACCTTGCCGAACAGACCCGAGCGGATCGGAAAGCGCGTGGTGAGGTTCGACACTTCCAGCAACGGCCGCTCCGCGGTCGAGACCGTGTCGGGCGTCTCGGCCGGTTCGTCCGAGGTGCCCGTGACCTTGTCGACGATCGGAAAACGCATCGGGCGCGGACGGCCATCCATCGAGCCGAGCCGCGGCACGGCCGCCAGCAGCGCGCGGGTATAGGGATGCGAGGGCGCCGCGAAGATGCGCGCGGTCCCATCCGTCTCGACCGCCTGCCCGCCATACATCACGACAGTGCGGTCGGCGATCTCCGCGACCACGCCCATGTCGTGCGTGATGAAGAGGATGGACATCCCCTCCTCCTGCTGAAGCTCCTTCAAGAGCTCCAGGATCTGCGCCTGGATGGTGACGTCGAGCGCGGTGGTCGGCTCGTCCGCGATCAGGAGCTTTGGCTTGCAGGCCAGCGCCGTCGCGATCATCACGCGCTGGCGCATGCCGCCGGAGAAACGGTGCGGATGCTCGTGGAAGCGCGACTTGGCCGCGGGAATGCGGACGCGATCGAGCAGACGGATGGTCTCGGCCTCGGCCGCGGCGCGCGACAGGCCGCGATGCTGGATCAGCGCTTCCGCGATCTGGAAACCGATCGTGAGCACCGGATTGAGGCTCGTCATCGGCTCCTGGAAGATCATCGCGACCTCATTGCCGCGGATGTCCGTCATGCCCGTTTCAGGGAGCGCCAGCAGATCACGGCCGGCGAGCGTGATGCGGCCCTCGATGCGGCCAATCTCTTTCGGGATGAGCCGCATGATCGACAGCGCGGTGACGCTCTTGCCCGAACCGGATTCGCCGACAATCGCCACGGTCTCGCGTGGCGCGATGGCGAAGGAGACGTTGCGGACGACGGGAATCCATTGGCGTTCGAGCATGAAGGACGTGGTCAGGCCCTCGACCGACAGCACCGGCGCCTGCGCGTCGGCGGCGACTCGGTCAGGACTGCTTGCGCTTATGCTCATGCAAGAACCCTAGTAGCCGCGGTCACGGTCGACACGCCCCGGCAATTCCTCGCCACGGCCGTGGCGCGCGATGGTGTCGAGCACGTAGTCGACCGCGGTCTCCGGCTTCGTCGTGCTGGCGATGTGCGGCGTCAGCAGGATGCGCGGATGGCTCCAGAACGGATGGCCCGCCGGCAGCGGCTCCGGCTCGGCGACATCGAGCACGGCGGCCGACAGCCCCCCGCTATCGAGCGCCGCGATGAGGTCGGCCTCGACCAGGTGCCCGCCCCGCCCGACATTAAGCAGCCGCGCACCGCGCGGCAGCCGCCCGAACAGATCTGCGTTGAGAATGCCGCGCGTCTCCGATGTCAGCGGCAGCAGGCAGACGAGAATGTCGGCCTGCCCGAGGAAATCCTGCAAGCCTTTCGCGCCCGCATAGCAGGTGACGCCCGCGATGCTGCGCAGTGAACGATTCCAACCGAGCAGCGGGAAGCCGAACGCCTTGAGCCGTTCGAGCACGGCCTGGCCGAGCAGGCCCAGCCCCATCACGCCGACACGCCGCTCGCTCGTGTAGGTCGCGGGCAGCTCGCGCCAGACTTGCTCACGCTGCTGGCCGATGAACTGAACGAGATCGCGATGCAATGCGAGCACCGACATGCAGGCATATTCGACCATGCGATCCGTGATGCCCGGCTCCATCATGCGGACCAGCGGAACATGCGGCGGCAGCTTCGTGATGTCGAACTGATCGACACCGGCGCCGACCGAGAACACCAGCTCGAGATTTGGAAAGGTCGTTGCGATATCGTCCGGCGGCACCCACGCCACGAGATAGCGAACCTCAGCGGGACTCCCGATGTCGGGCCACAGCCGGAACGGCACGTCAGGCGCGCGCTCCGCGAAGAGGCGCGCCCATTCCGCGCCGCGCGCCATGTTGGCCTTGTAGAGAACCGTCATGCCGCGCCTTTAGAACGGGCTGACCGGCGCAAGCCTCCGGCCGTCGATCATGCGCTTGTGGCTGTAGGCGGCAGGATCGACCAGCGGCGTTGCATTGGTGACGATGTCGGCGGCGAGCTTGCCGGCGGCCGGGCCGATGCCAAAGCCATGGCCGGAGAAGCCGGTGGCGAGGAAAAAGCCCGGCAACGCGTCGACCGGCGAGATCACCGGGATCGTATCCGGCGTGCAGTCGATGGTGCCGCCCCAGGCTTCCGCGATCTCGATGTCTTTCAATTCCGGGTTGGCCTTGATCAGGGAGGCCAGCGCCGCGCCGACCAGCGACATGTCGGGCGCGGGATCGCGCACGCGTTCGGTCTCGAACGGCGACGGCTTGTCAAAGCTCCAGCTGGTGCCGCGCATGATCTGGTCGAAGAACGATTTGCCGAACGACAGCTTCAATCCATTCTTGCGATGCTGATAGGTCGGCCAGAAGGTGCGGGCGTAACGGAACAGGTCGGGCGACAGCTCGACCGTGCCGCGGTTGCGCAGCGCCAGCGTGAAGCCGCCGTCGAGGCGGCGGCGGATGCAGTAGAGATCGGTGCCGAGCGCGCCTGAGGTGATCTCCGGTGCCGGCGTGGTCCGGCAGGCAGTGGCGTTGACGAGGCCGATCGGCAGCTCGATGCCATGGCGGCGACAGAACAGCGACGACCACGCGCCGCCCGCCAGCAGCACCGCTTGGGTTCTGACGGTGCCCTTCTCGGTGACGACGGCACTGACGCGCCCGCCCGTCGTCTCCAGCCCGCGCGCGGCGCAGCCCTGGTGAATGGTGACGCCGTGCTTCCGCGCGGCCGTCGCAAGCGCCGGTACCGCCATCGACGGCTCGGCGCGGCCGTCGCTCGGCGTATGCAGGCCGCCGACCCATTCATCGGTATTCCCGGGCATGCGCTCGGCGACCTCGGCCGGCGTCAGCACGGTCGAGTGCACCTGCATCTCGCGCGCCACCGCGGCCCAGCGTTCCCAGCCGGCGAGTTCGTCCTTGCTCTTGGTCAGGAACAGCACGCCGGTGCGGCGGAAGCCGGCATCGACGCCGGCGTCGTTCTGCATGTCTTCCCACAGCCGCAGCGCCTCGCGCGCCAGCGGAATCTCCTCGCGTGCACGGCCCTGCTGGCGGCACCAGCCCCAATTGCGGCTCGACTGCTCGCCACCGACATGGCCTTTCTCGACCAGCGCGACGGACAAGCCCTTCTTCGCCAGATGATAGGCCGCAGAGACACCGATGACGCCGCCGCCGATGACGACGACATCGGCCTGCGCCGGCAGCCGTTCGTCGCTGTTTATACGGTTGAGCGGCGGGGACATGGGACACTCCTGGACTTCGGTTCGATCGAGACCTTGCTCGTCATCGGTTGTTTCATGGGATGTTCATCCGCGGATCGAGCGCATCGCGCAGGCCATCACCGAGGAAATTGAAGCTGGTCACGGCCAGCGTGATGACGACGCCCGGCGCGATCGCAAGCCACGGCGCGCTGGTCAGATAGATCTGCGCATTGTTGAGCATGTTGCCGAGGCTCGCGGCCGGCGGCTGAATGCCATAGCCGAGATAGCTGAGATAGGATTCCAGCAGGATCGCCTTGGCGACGTTGAGCGTCGCCGCCACGACGATCGGCGCGATCGCATTGGGCACGAGCTCGCGGAACATGATCCGCAGGTTCGACGAACCGAAGGCGAGCGCGGCGACCGCGAACTCGCGCTCCCGCAGCGAGCGCACCTGGGCCTCGACGACGCGGGCCACCCACATCCAGGCCGTCGCCGCGATCAATACGGTGGTGGTGACGAAACCGGGCTCGGTGAGCGCGGCCAGGGCGAGCAGCAGGAAGATGGTCGGAAAGCACAGCACGGCATCGACGAGCCGCATCAGCACCGCACCGACGACGCCGCCATAGAAGCCGGCAAAGGCGCCGACGACGATGCCGACTACCATCGCAATCGCCATCGCGACGAAGCCGATCGACAGCGAGATGCGCGCGCCCATCATCAGCCGCGCCAGCACGTCGCGGCCGAGTTCGTCAGTACCGAGGATGTGCGCGCCCGAGAGCGGCGGCGCGAACCGCTTCATGACGTCGATATAGGTGTCGTCGAACGGCAAGAGATAAGGCCCGAACGCCGCGCCGAGGACTAGGACCACAATGATCACCGCGCCGGCCAAGGCGAGCCGGTGCCGGCAGAAACGTCGCCACGCGCCTTGGCTGGGCGTGGTTTGAACGGTGGACAACACTGCAGTCGCCATCGCTTCAGCCCACCCGGATCCGCGGATCGACGACGGCGTAGAGGATGTCGGCAATCAGCGAGCCGATCAGCACCATCATGGCCGAGAACATCAGAATGCCCATCACCACCGGATAGTCGCGATAGCCGATCGAATCCAGGAACAGCCGGCCCATGCCGGGCCAGGTGAACACCGTCTCGGCCACCAGCGCGCCGCCGAGCAGCGTCGGAAATTGCAGGCCCGCCACCGTGATCATCGGCAGCAGCGCATTGCGCAGCGCGTGCACAGTGAGGATGCGCCATTCCGGCATGCCCTTGGCGCGCGCGGTGCGGATGTAATCCTGGTTGATCACCTCGAGCATGGAGGAGCGCATGAAGCGACCCCACATCGCAGTCTCGACCAGCGCCAGCACCATCGCCGGCGCGATCAGATGATGCAGCAGGTCGAGGAAAGACCCGTCGCCGACGGTCTCGCGATTGCCCGCCGGCAGCCAGCCGAGCGTCACCGAGAATACGTAGATGGTGACGAGCCCGAACCAGAAGGTCGGTATCGACAGCGCGATCATGGCGCTGACGGTGGCAAGCGAATCGAACAACGAATAGCGCCGGAGCGCACCCGATATGCCGATCCAGCAGCCGAGCAGCACCGCGATGATGGTCGCGGTGATCATCAGCTCCAGCGTCGCGCCGAGATGCGAGGAGATGACCGACAGCACCGCCTCGCCGTCGCGATAGGACTTGCCCCAGTCCCCCTTCAGCATGCGGCCGAACCAGTCGAGATACTGGATCGGCAGCGGCCGATCGAGCCCGAGCTGTTTGGAGACACGGGCGAGATCCTCCTGCGTCATCTGCGCGGAGGCCGCGAATTGCGACAGTGGACCACCCGGCGCCAGATGCAGGATGGCAAAGCCGATCGCCGAGACGATCACCAGCAGCATCACCGCCTGCGCCAGACGGTTGAGGACGTAACGGGCCATCTCAGGCGATCCAGCCAGCCTGATTCATCAGGCCCAGTACCATTCGCGGACGTTCCAGCAATTGATCGACGTGTTGATGTTGGGGCGGAAGCCTTGCAGCCCCTCCTTCACGCCCTCGGCGATGAACCCCTGGAACAGCGGCAGCATCGCAAGATCGTTGCGGATCAGCTTTTGCAGCTCGCCATAGGTCGTCTTGCGCTGCGCGAGATCGAATTGCCTCGCGCCCTCGGCAAGAAGACGATCGGCCTCCGCGCTCTGATATTGGTAGGTGTTGTAACCGCGGCCGCCCTTGGCCGGAATCGCACCGGAGCCGAACCGCGGCGTCACATCAGGATCGCTGCCCAGCATGAAGTTCACGCCCACGATCACCGAGTTGAACTTCGATTGCTGCCAGAAATCGCCCCAGATCACGGCGGCCGGCATGTTGTTGACGCGCATCGCCGCGCCGATTGCACGCCAGTCCTGGATCAACAATTGCTGGGTCTGCTCGCGTACGGCATTGCCTGAGGTCGTCGAGTTGGTGAATTCGAGCTTCACACCGCCCTTTTCGCGCACGCCGCCGGAGCCGCGCACCCAGCCGGCGGCATCGAGCAGCGCATTGGCCTTCGCCGGATCGTATTTGTGCTGAGGCAGGCCTTGCTGGAACGACCAGGCCTGCTGCGGCACGAAAGTCTCGGTCTGCGTCGGCAGGCCGTAATAGAGCGCGTCGATGATCGCCTGCTTGTTGATGCCGAGATAAAGCGCTTCGCGCACCGCACGGTCGGCAAAGGGGCCGAATTCCAGATTGGGCGCGATATGTTCCACCGAGGAGGTCGAGGAGACGACGACCTTGTGACCCTTCAGCGTCTTCGCCTCCTGCACGAAGTTCGGCAGGATGCCTTGCAGGCCGGTGTAGTCGACCTGGCCGGTCCTGAATTGCGTGTAGAGCACGGTGAGATCGGGGATGTACTTAAAGACGACGCGTTCGACGTACGGCCCCTTGCCGTGATAGCCGGTGTTCGCGTTGAGCAGGATGTGGTCCCCGGGCACACGCTCGCCCCAGCGGAACGGCCCGGTGCCGACGGGCGCATTGTGGAACGGCGAGCTGTTCGGATCGGACACCTTCTCCAGGATATGCTTCGGCACGATGAAGGTCAGCGAACCCAGGATCGACATGTAGGGCGAATACGGCGCTTCCATTCGCCAATGGATCTCGTCGGGCGCGACGACCTTGATGTCTTTGACGAGGCTATGACCGACGCGGCTGCGCGCGCGGAAATTTGAATCGTTGATCAGCTCGAGCGAGAATTTCACGTCCTCGGCCGTGAACGGCGTGCCGTCATGCCATTTCACGTCGCTGCGCAGCTTGATTTTCCAGGTCAGACCGTCGGCCGACAGGCCGCCATTCTCGATGGTCGGCACTTCGCGGGCGAGATCGGGAACGAAATTGCCCTCGGGATCGATGTACCAGAGCAGCGAGAACACCTGCCACCAGATGCCCTGGTCGACCTCGATACCGGGCATCAAGGGATGAAATACGGTCGGCTCCTGCGACAGCGCCGCGATCACTTGCCCGCGCGGCTTGTCCGGCGGACTGCTCGGGCGTTCCGTCTGGGCAAAGGCGTTGCCCGACAGCGTCCATCCTGCTGCGGCGCCTGCGCCGAGCTGGAAGAATTGCCGCCGATTTGGAATGCCGAGATGATGCAATCCGCCAACGCCGAACTTGCCGGTGCTGTCTGCCATGACCAGTCTCCGTTCCCGCACGCGGCACCTCTCCCGCGCCCCGAGACCCCGGCAAGGGGACAGGAGTGGGCTTTAGTGCTTCTAAATTTTTCGATCAAAATTTCACCATGACTAAATACAGCTGTCAATCGCATTGCTAGTATGCGCGATCTTTTCACTCCGACTGAAGCTTCGGACCGATTCTGTCCGCGGCCGAGACGATGCAGATGCATGGGAGAAGCGACATGGATGGTCGCGGCGACACCGATAGTCCGAAGGACGCCCCGACGACCGAGGCCGAGGATGCGGTCGATGCGCGCCTCGGCGAGACCGTACGGCTCTTGCGCCAGCGCGCCGGCCTCTCGATCCAGGACGTCGCCAACAAGACCGGACTGTCCACCGGCATGATCAGCCAGCTCGAACGCGCGCGCGCCATGCCGTCGATCCGCACGCTGCGCCTGCTCTCTATCGCGCTCGATGTGCCCATCTCCTATTTCTTCGAAACCAGCGATCCCGCCGATGTGCAGCGCTACATCGTGCGCAAGAACAACAGGCGGCTGCTGCGGCTCACCGCCAGCGGCGTCGTCAAGGAAGCGCTCACCCCGGAAGGCAAGGGACAGCTCGAACTCTACGAGCTCACGCTCAATCCCGGCGCGTCCTCAGGCACCGACTTCCTGCAGCACACCGGCGAGAAGGCCGGCTACATCCTCTCCGGCAGCCTGAGGCTGTGGCTGGACAACCAGGCCCATGTGCTCGAAGCGGGCGACAGCTTCCGCTTTCCGAGCATCGTCCCCCACATGTTCGACAATCCGACCCAACAGACGGCGCGCGTCATCTGGGTCACGACGCTGCGCCAGACCGATTCGCCGGCAGGTTGAGCCCGAACGAAGACCTCGCCCCGGTACCGCCGGAAATTGCCCTCGACGCCGCCGCAGGGAGTCTGTAGCTCACAGGGGAGCCGGACTCATTTGACAGGGCGGACTTGGAGGCCCCTTGGGGATCCGCGGCTGATGTCGGTGGTGTGAGACCATGAAACTCAGCGGGCTTCTGACCTCAGCGATGGCCGCACAGGGCGTCGTGACCGCTGTGGCGCTCCTCGTCTCCTATGCCGTGACCGGCTCCGGGTTCGGCGCCGCCCAGATGGTTGCCCTGCTCGCAAGCGCCGCTGTGGCAGTGCTGCTCGCACGGCTTTGCGCAACCAGGATCGCGACATCAGAGAAGCGCATCGCCGCGCAACTGGCGGAGCAGGCGCAGGCACGCACAGACAGCGCGCAGATGACGCAAGCCGTCATCAGGACCGCGCTCGATGCCTTCGTTCAGACCGACGACAGCGGAATTGTGCTGGAGTGGAGCCCTCAGGCCGAGGCCCTGACCGGATGGTCGCGCACCGAGGCGATCGGCGCCGACGTCGTCGAGCTCCTCGTCGCCGAGCCGCAGCGACCAGGCTTCAGGCAGCGCATGATGCGGCTGTTGCCGGAACTGTCCGACACGCCGATCGGCATCCGTTTCGAAGTGAGCCTCGTGCATCGGAACGGCGACGAGATTCTCGCCGAAGCGTCGAGCACGGCGCTTCGCCTCGGCGGCCGCACCGTCATCAACGTCTTCGTCAAGGACGTGACGCAGAAGCGTGCCGCCGAGGAGCAGTTGATCCAGGCCCAGAAGATGGAGGCAGTCGGCCAGCTCACCGGCGGCATCGCGCACGAGTTCAACAACATGCTCACGGTGATCACGGGCACGATCGAGATCCTCGCCGACGCCGTGAAGGACAACCCGCCGCTCGCCACCATCACCAAGCTGATCAGCGAAGCCGCCGATCGCGGCGCGGCGCTGACCTCGAGCCTGCTGTCCTTTGCGCGCAAGCAGGCGCTGCAGCCGGCCGAGATCGACGTCAACGACCTGCTCGAAGAGCTCGTAAAGCTGCTGCTGGCGACCTTCGACAAGAAGATCGAGATCGTCAGGAAGTTCGACGGCAATGTCTGGCTCGCCTTCGCCGATCGCGGGCAGCTGTCCTCGGCGCTGCTCAACCTCGCGATCAATGCCCGCGACGCCATGCCGGACGGCGGCCGCCTGACGCTGAGGACGCGCAACGTCGTGTTCGGCGTGCGCGAGGCCGTCGCGGTCGGCGCCGGCTATGCCGGCGACTATGTCGAGATCGAGGTCGCCGACACCGGCACCGGCATTCCGCAGGCGCATGTCGAGCGCATCTTCGATCCGTTCTTCTCGACCAAGGAGGTCGGCAAGGGCACCGGTCTCGGGCTCAGCATGGTGTTCGGCTTCGTCAAGCAGTCGGGCGGCGGCATCAAGGTCAGATCAGAAGAAGGCCACGGCACGGTCTTCACGATCTACCTGCCGAAGGCCGAGACCAGCGCGCTTCGCCCCGCAAGCTATGATACGCGCAAGATCGTGGGCGGAACGGAGACCATCCTCTGCGTCGAGGACGACCCCGACGTCCGCCAATACGTCACGGTGCAGCTGAAGAGCCTCGGCTACAAGGTCATCCCCGCCGCCAGTGCGACCGAGGCGCTTGCGATCGCCGCCGACGGCACGCCGTTCGACCTGCTGTTCACCGACATCGTGATGGCCGGCGGCCTCAACGGGCGCGAGCTCGCCGACCAGATGGTGGCCGCGCGACCCTCGCTTCGCGTGCTGTTCACTTCGGGCTACGCCCACGACTCCCAGCACACGCCGGGAGGCGCCACCATGGGTGCGCCGCTTCTGACAAAGCCCTACCGCAAGGCCGAGCTCGCACGCATGCTGCGCCGCTCGCTCGACACCGCCGTCGACGCCGCGGGCGATGCGATCCCGACGCCCTATTCGGTCCAGGCCGATCTCGAGGGTTTTCTGCGCAGGCAGGCCGCCGAGGACAGCGGCGCGACGCGGTCGCGAAAGTAGCGCCTCCCGCGCTAGGCAGAAGGGGCTCACCTCTCCCGTAGGGAGAGGTGAGCACGACCGCCCCCGAGCCCGACTTCAGCTCATCCGCCGCCGCAGTGTCGCCGATGGCGTCTCGCCGAATTTTGCACGGTAGGCGCCGGCCATGCGGCCGAGATGGGTAAAGCCGAGGTCGAAGGCGATGTCGGTGATCGAGACCTCAGGTGAGGCCTGCGCGAGCCGGGCGTGCAGACCGGCGAGGCGCAGGTCGAGCAGCATCTCCGAGATCGACAGGCCGAAGTGACGCCGGAAGCCGAGCTGAAGCGCCCGGATGCCGATCCCCGCCGCGCAGGCAAGCTGCGCAAGGTCGAGCGGCTCGCCGGAATTGTCGGCAAGATGGTCGCGCGCGGCGCGGAGTGCGCGTGGCAAACGCTCGGCTTGCCCCGAGAACCTCCTGATCGCATCCGACCGGCCATGCCGCAGGCCGTTGAGGAGGCGATCGAGCAGCGCCTCGCGCCAATCGGCCATCGCGATCGGCGACATCAGGCCGGATGGTCCGAGCCGTTCGGCGAGCGTCATCAATTCGGCAAGACTGGTTCGCACGGCTTGGCCCGACGGCGTGTTCAGGTCGACCGCGGGATCGAACTCGACCGGGCCGGCCGCCGAGCCGGACAGCGCCGCAGCACGTTGTTCGACCATCCGACGATCGAGCAGCAGGATCGCCTGCGCACAGTCACTCCAGGCCATCCGGGTCGGGATGGTTGGCGACAGCAGCGAGGCGGTCCGGTCGGGAGCAGCATCGAATTCGCCCTCGCCGACACGAATGCGAGCTGTGCCCGAGAGCGGGATCTGGACCAGGAAGAAGCGGTCGAGGCAGCCGGGATCGATGCTCACCGATCCGCCATAGGCAACGTAGTTGATGGAAAAGCCGTCGAAATCAGCGCAATTGTGCCGCGCGGAGAAGCCGGCTGCGCGCGCACCTTCCGGCTTGAGATCGTGCGGACAGAAGATGCGCCCGATCTGTTCGGCCGCTTCATCGACATCATCGGTGGTGACGCGCGCGAAGGCCGCAAGCCGTTCGGCTTGGGACATCCTTGCACTCATTTCCTGCACGGCTGCGGACATCGTCGACCACGCATGGCATCACGGAATTGCTTTAAGCCTATAATAATCGTCCGGGGGCGAAAAGGGCCGTTGCTCGAAAACATCATGCTGCATGGCAACAGGCTCACCTGGATTCGTTTAGCGGATAGACAGGGGGCCATAGCTGGCCGAAGCTTTGTCCCCGCCGGAATCCATGAGGAGCAAGCCATGACTGCACTCGAAAAGGGCATTACCGCGAACGGCACGGGCTATGGCGGCAAGAGCTGGAACATCCTTGGTCAGGTCTATTTCCCCAAGGCCGTCACCGATTCCACCTTTGCGTTCGAGACCAACAGCGATCCCGGCCAGTTCGTGCCGGTGCACATCCATCCGACCCAGGACGAGTTCATCCTGGTGCAGGAAGGCACGCTCGACCTCAAGCTCGACGGCGTCTGGGTCAAGGCCCATGCCGGCGATCTCGTGCGCATGCCGCGCGGTATCCCCCACGGCTATTTCAACAAGTCCGACAAGCCGTGCCGCGCGCTGTTCTGGGTCTCGCCGATGCAGAAGCTGGAGGCGCTGTTCAACCAGCTCCACAATCTGACCGACCCCGCCGAGGTCGTGCGCATCTCGGCGCTGCATGAGGTCGACTTCCTGCCGCCCGAGGCCAACGACTAGGCGTCCCGCCTCCTCGTTCACCCTTCATCTGCTTGCAGCTCCGCCGGCCGCGCCTTGCAGCCGAACGAAGCCGCTCGCGCGCAAACCACATCGATTGCGAGCCCACCCATGGTCAGCCCCAAGCATGTCTGCGTGATCGGCGCCGGCGTCTCCGGCCTTGCCACCGCAAAGGCGTTCTCCACCCGCGGCCACCGCGTCACCATCGTCGAGCGCCGCGGCGATCTCGGCGGCGTGTGGGAGCCGTCGCGATCCTATCCCGACGTGCAGACCCAGAGCCCGAAGGAGCTCTACCGCTACACCGATCTCGCCATGCCTGATACCTACCCGGAATGGCCGACCGGACCGCAGGTCCACGCCTATCTGGCAGACTACGCCAGGAGGTTCGGGCTCGACCACATGCTGCGCCTCAACACTGAAGTGGCCGGCATGGCCCGGCGTGCCGACGGCAAGCCAGGCTGGACGCTGACGCTGACGACCAAGAGCGGCGCGAGCAGCAACGAGGATTTCGATTTCGTCGCGGTCTGCATCGGACAGTTCAACGAGCCGCGCGAGCTGCATTGCCCGGGCGAAGACGGTTTCCTGGCGCAGGGCGGGCAGATCCTGCACTCGTCGCAATACGGCGACCCGGCACTGGCGAAAGGACGCCGCGTCGTCGTGCTCGGCGGCTCGAAGTCAGCGACCGACATCGCCGTGAACGCGGTGAAGTCGGGCGCGCGCGAGGTCACCATCGTGATGCGCGAGCCGGTGTGGCGCATCCCCTATTTCATCGGCGGGCTCGTCAATTTCAAGCGCATCCTCTACACCCGCGCACAGGAGGAGATGTTTCAGGGCTGGGATGCGAGCACGATGGCACGGCTCGCGCACCGCATCTCCGCGCCGCTGGCCTGGGCGAACTGGCGCGGGCTGGAGAGCCTGCTCAAGGCGCAGCTCAAGCTGAAGCAATGTGGGATGGTGCCGAAAGAACGGATCGAGGACGGCGTCAACTGCTCGGTGCCGATCGCAACGCCGGGCTTCTATCCGATGGTCGCCGACGGCCGGATCAAGGCGGTGTTCGGCACGTTCGATCATTATGAAGGCGACACGATCGTGATGAGCGGCGGCGAGCGTGTCGGCGCCGACGTCGCCGTGCTCGCGATCGGCTACAAGCTCGGCGTGCCCTTCCTTCCCAACGCCTATCAGCAGAAGCTGGTCGACGCGGACGGGCAGTACCGGCTCTACCGCCTGATCGCCAACCCTGATCTGCCCGACCTCGGCTTCGTCGGCTTCAACTCATCGTTCTGCACGGTGCTCTGCGCCGACCTCGCCGCGAACTGGCTGGTGCGCTATGCCGACGGACAACTCGCACGGCAGCCGACAACGCAGCAGATGCGCGACAACATCGAGATGATGCTGCACTTCAAGCGCGTCGAGCGGCCGGCCGCCGGCGTCTATGGCGGCCTCTGCGTCGCGCCGTATCACTACCGTCATTTCGACGAACTGATGGCCGACATGGGCGCGACGCAGCAGAAGCGCGGCGGGCTCGCCGGGCGTTTCCAGCCGCCCGATGCGGACGCCTACGCCAGGTTCCTGGCTTCGGCGCCGGAGTACCGGGCGGCGGGATGAGATCGGGGGCCCGATTTGAAACTCGCCAGGTCGCGGGTTTGATGCTTACGATCCCATGATCGACGAATCTCCGGACATGGGAACTCGCCATGGGACGACGATGTCACGCCGCCGCGGCCGTGGCGGCGCTTGCGCTCCTCCTCACGATGCCCGGCGCGAGCCGGGCGCAAGCGCTGACGCCGGCGCAATCGGAAGCGCAAGCGACCTACGATCGCGCGCTCGGCGATTTCAAATCGATCCTGGCCGAGCGGCGCCGCCAGATCGAAACGAAGGAGCCGTTGCCGAACCTGCCGGGCCAGGCGCTCTATCTGGCGCGCGTGGCTGTCATCAGCACCTACAAGGATCTCACCGACGCCCTGCCCTCGCGGATCGGCAAGCCGAACAAGTTCGGGATTCCGCCGGCCTATTTCGATGCCGACATCGAGCCGCTGGTCGACGAATATGCAGACATCTTCGAGATCATGGAGGCGCCGCCCGCCCGCGCCCAGAATTCGGCAACACCGTTCAAGGACGTGATCGATCTCGGCACTGCGATTGCGCGCGCCAAGGGGCTTGCGCCGGCTGATGCTGCCGCCGCAGGCCGCATCAGCCTCGGGCTGTTCTATGCGGAGACGAACGGCAAGCAGAACGTCCGCAATGCGCGCTCGAACACCTATATGGGCAGCCTGCAGACCGGCCCCTCCGAGGACCGCAACGGCCAGCGCAAATGGGAGACCATCAAGGGCACGATCGCGGCCGCCGATCCTGCATTGAACGCGCGCGACGACAAGGAAGAGGCGCGGTCGCGCGGCACCGATCGCCGCTTCAATCACTGGACCAATGTGCGCGACGGCCTCATGAACGCCCATGCGGAGCTGTTCGCCGAAATCCCGGCGATCGTGAAGACGCTGCCCGATCCAATCGACCAGATGAAGCTGTTCGAGCTGATCCAGATCATTCCGGCACCGACGCGGTCGGCACTGAAGTCAGGCGACCTGTTGAACTACAGGGTGTCCAATCCCACCATCATGAAGCACCTGCGCAACAACAGCATCTTCGCCTTCGGCAAGGCAGACCGGGCACGAGGCTCGGCCAGCTTCCGCGAGATTCTCGCCGCGATGTGGCTGTTCAAGCGCAAGTTCGACAAGGCGATGGTGAAATATGCGGAGATCAAGCCGCGCTAGATCGTCTGCGAGCTAGTATATCCAGCCCAATCCAGGAACGTTCAACTATGCTCACCGTCTATGGCGAAGGTCGTGGCTTCCGCGTCGTTTGGCTGCTCGAGGAATTGGGATTGGCTTATCGGCTGCGCCCGGTCGATCTGTTCGCCGTCGAGAATGATCGCGATTTCCTCGCGATCAACCCCGCCGGCTTCATTCCCGCGCTGCAGGACGGCGAGACGATCATGGTCGAATCGATTGCGATTCTCGAATACCTGCTCGCTCGCTACGGCTCAAATTCGCTTGCCGTCGCCCCTGATCATCCCGCCTTCGCGTCCTATCTGCAATTTCTCCATTTGGGCGAGGCCGGGCTCGCCGGGCCGCTGAATACAGTCTTTGTCGGCAGGGAACTGGCGCCCGAAGCCGAGCGGAATGCCCGGGTGACCCGGTGGGCAATCGAGACCTTCGAGAGCCGGCTGGGGCTGGTGATCCGTCGCCTCGCGGATTGCCCTTATCTCGCCGGCGACCGATTCACTGCCGCCGATATCTCGGTGAGCTACGCGCTCCTGCTCGGGCTGCGAACGGGCAACTACGTCCCCGGTCCTATCGAGCGAGACTATCTCGCCCGCACCACGGCGCGTCCGGCCTACGCCCGAGCGATGGAGAGCTGCCAGGCCACCAAGGCCTGGGCGGCGAGATCACCGGGATTGTAGGGACCTGCCTAGTCCTCCACCTTGTAGCCGTCGGTCAGCGTCTTCAGGAACGCAATGATGTCGGCCTCGTCCTGCGCGGTCATCGCCGGCTTGTCGCCGAGGCGACGATCGAACGGCGGATCGGCGATGTCGACATTGGCGTGATATGTCTCGGGCAGGTCGTCGTATTTCCGCACCGTGCCGTCGGCAGTACGCGGAAACACCTTGTCCGGATGTATGTCGCGGAAATTGTAGAAATCCAGCACCTCTTCGAGCGTCTTGAAGACGCCGTTGTGAAAGAAGGCGTGACGCGTCGCAGTGTTGCGCAGTGTCGGCGTCAGGAACATACCGCAATATTGCGTCTGCTCGACCGCATCAGTGCGCTGCGGGCCGCAGACGCCGAGATCGAAATAAGAGGGATCCTTGTTGCCGGCGAGCGCCGCGTTGCGCGGCGCTCCGAGCGCCTCGTATTGGTGGTCGGTGAAGAGCGGCGGCAGGCCATCGCGGGACGGCGCCGAGGTGTGGCAACCGGCACAATTGGCCTTGCCGGGATCGTTGAACAATTGAAGGCCCCGCAGCTCACTCTCGGAGAGCCGCGCCTTGCCTTCGAGCCAGTAATCATACTTGCTGCTGTAGGGATGGAAGCTCGGCTCTTCCACTTGATAGCGCGCGACCGCGAACATCGCCTCCGCAATCAGCAGCCGCTGATTTCTCATCACGCCCACGCCGAACAGCTCAACGAAGCGGCTGGCGTAGGGCGCACGGCGCAACTTGCCGGCAACGATCTCGGCACTGCCGCCGTCCATCTCATTGGGATCGAGCAACGGAAACAAGGCCTGATCCTGAAGCGTGTCGGCGCGGCCATCCCAGAACAGACCGCCCTGCGGCACGATGTTGGCCGAAGCGCCGGTGCCGCCCGCAGTCTTGGTCGTGCGCGCAGCCTCTCGGCCCAGCGCGGCCATCTGCGCGAGATCCATAACGTTGTCGTCGTCAGCCTTGTCGGGGCCGATGCTGAAATTCGGCTGACGCTCAAGATAGGTCAGCGACGGCACTGCACGCGCGCCTTGCCGCGTCAGACTGGCGCCACCGAGCATCACCGGACCGTCGTTCGGCGGGCCATAGCCGTGGTCCGGGCTGTGGCAGGACGCACATGACAGCGAACCGGATGACGACAGCGAGGCATCGTAGAAGATCTCCCTGCCGAGCAGCGCCATCGCGGACAACGGAGCGGCGGGCGGACGCATCAGACGAACCGGGTTCGGATTCGCGCCAGCGTTGGCATCTGCAAATCCTTGCGCGTCCGCCGCAAAGACGGCGCCGGCCAGAGCGAGCAGGCCGGCGCCGAGGAGCCACAAAATGCGGCTGTTCATTCTGACGTTCCGTCGGACTAGTGGTGATGGTGCTCGTCCGGCGGGCTGACCATCACCGTGCCCGTTGTCGGATCGAGGAACAGCGCATCGATGCGGAGGTCATGGCTGTGGTCATGCTCGAAATCGAACAGGTCCATGATCGACCCCGAGGTCGCATCGAACGAACCGGCACCCAGCCGCTTGCCATGCAGCCAGTTGTCCTCGACGAACCGCACGACGGAAGCCTGCGAGATGTAAGTGCGGCTCACGTGGTTGGTCTTGGCGTAGGGCGAGACCACGATGAAGGGGATGCGGGTGCCAGGACCGCAGCGGCCGTTCACCGGCTTGCCGCCAAGGCCGTTCGGTGCCGGCTGCGTCTGCGGACCGAGGCCGCACAGGCCCGGACCGTTGACCTGATCGGCAGTCGGATCGTAGGACGCGGTCTTCGGCGCGACGTACTGGTGATCGTACCAGCCGTCGGAGTCGTCATAGGTGATGATGACGGCGGTCTCACGCCATTCCGGCTGCTTCTGCAGGAAGTTGACCAGCTCGACAGTGCCGACCTGCTCGTCGAGCGGGTCCGAATAGCCGGCATGACCGTCCTGATAGGCCGGCGTCTTGATGTAGGAGACGGCCGGGAAGTTGCCGGCTTTCACCGCAGCGTAAAAGTCTTCGAGATCATAATTGTGGTTGGCCGGGTCGACCTTGCCATTGAAGTCATGCGTATGGCCGATCGCGCGCACCGAACTCGGCCGCGCATGGGTCGGGTTGGCGGTCGACTTGTAGTACTGGAACCAAGCGTGATGCGGGATGTAATCCGCGGTGGCGGCGCCGATCACGGTCGAGAAGGTGCTACGTGCGCATCCGGTCGTTCCGTTGGCGTTCTTGAGCGTCAGGTCGAAGCCGCCCATAAAGCTGCCCCAGCTGATGTGCTCGTCGTTCAGCAGGTCGCCGATATTCTTGCCGTTCATCAATACGGTGCTGGTCGTGCTCGAGCAGGCATCGATGCCCGGATCGGTGTCCCCGATCAGTGTCAGGCCGCCCTGGCCATCGGGAACGGTCTGCGTCGACGTACCGACGATGTTCACCGCGCCGTTGGTCTGACCCGCAACCACTTCGAGCGCGCCCGGGGTCGACGGGCCGAACGTGTCGGTCCAGGCATTGTCGCTCATGGCGAAGTGCTGGGCGTAATTCCACAAGGCGGTGGTCGTGTTGCCGTCGAAATAGCCCATCACCTGACCGTTGGTGCCGAACGCGCCGGCGCCGCCGGCAGTGCCGCGGCCGGTGAATTTCGGGAACAGGTCTTCCTTGCCGTTGTCGACGGCCTCCTGCTCGGGCGTATAGGCGTGGTTCTGCGAGCGCGTATTGGCCTGGGTACGATCAAGACGGAACGGATCGGTTGCGCCGGTGCCATTCGCCGGATTGTTGTTCGGATTGTTCACCAGCAGATTGGCGTTGGCGAGATTGTTGACCTTCGGTGTATGCGGCTTCGGCGCGAAGGGAATCGAGCCCGAGGGATTGGCAGCGTTCGGATAGGTCGCGAAATAATGGTCGAACGAGCGGTTCTCGTTGAAGATGATCACGAGATGCTTGATCGGCGTTTCGGTATGGATGTGATGCGGATGGCGATGATCGCTATCGTGATCCCGGTCGAAGTCGTCCGCGAACACCGGAATGCTGCACGCAAGCGTCGTCGCGGCCGCGAAGATCGCAGCCGTCGTCAAAAATCTGGATTTCATTTTTTTTGCCCCGAAGGATTGACCCCATAACCGTAGCGATCACGGGTGACAGAGCTGTGTCAGTTTGACGCGAGAGACACTTTGCACGGTCGTTGGGACAAAAAATCTTACAGGCATCCCGCCATCAGCGATTATTCCATGCACGCAATAAAAAATCGCGGTTCCGGAATTGTTGCAAAGTCACGCAGGTCGCATTTAGTTTTGTCGAGCAAAAACAAGCCTTGCGGGGGAAAAACATGAGAGCTGTTCATCGCACGCGTCTGTACCGCGCTGCATCGACAATCGTTGCGGGCTCGATGGCCGGCCTGGCAAATTTTGCCGTCCATGCCGAAATCGTTGTCACCGCCAATGACGGCAAGATGGCGCTGGAGAACGGCAGTGCCGTGGTGCGCAAGCAGCCCCTGCCCGACACGGTCAGCGTTATCGATTTCACCGACGGCGCGCTCAAGCTGCTCGGCGAAGTACCGGCTCCTGCGAGCGTCGTCGGTCCGCCGCCGAGCGTGGCGATCGCGCCGGACGGCTCCTTTGCGCTGGTCACGGGCGCCATGAAGGTCGACCCGGCGGATGCGACCAAGACGGTGCCCGACGACAAGCTCTCCGTGATCGACCTGAAGTCTTCGCCTCCCAAAGTGCTCGCAACGTTGCAGGCCGGCGCGGGCGCGGCCGGCGTCTCGATCAACCGTTCCGCGACCCTGGCGCTGGTCGCGAACCGCAGCGAGGGCACGGTCTCGGTGTTCACCATCAACGGCAACACCGTGACGCAAGCGGGCAAGATCCAGCTCGGCGACGCCAAATCGGGTCCGAGCCATGCCGTCTTTTCCCATGACGGCACGACCGCACTGGTCACCCGCGACGGCGACAGCCGGACCTCGCTGCTGACCGTGGACGGCAACAAGGTCGAATACGCCAAGCGCGATCTCTTTTCCGGCGTGCGTCCCTACGACATCGACCTCACCGGCAGCGCGACGGCCGTCGTCGGCAATGTCGGCGCCGGCGGCGGCGACACGGACACGATCAGCCTGATCGACATGAACGCAAAACCGATCCGCGTCGTCAGCACGGTCAGCGTGGGACAGACGCCCGAGGGCGTGAAGATGTCCCCGGACGGCAACTACGTCGCAGTCAGCGTCATGAACGGCTCGAACAAGCCCTCCGCCTCAACCTTCTTCAACGATTTCGGCTTGCTGAAGGTCTACAGGATTTCCGGCGCCGAGCTCGCGCCGGTAACGGAGGCGAAGATCGGCCATTGGTGCCAGGGCATGGTGTGGTCGAAGGACTCCAAATATCTCGTGACCGAGTGCATGGTCGAGAGCGAGCTGATCGCATTTTCGTTCGACGGCAAGGCGCTGACCAGGACATCGACGCTCAAGATGCAGGTGAGCCCTGCCGGCATCCGAACCGCCGAGCCGTAAGGGCTCATCGATCGGGTGTGAACTCCAATGTGGTCGGCAAAGGACAAACCTATTCGGTGCGGATCGGCGCGTCCTTCAGACCATTATCGTCATAGGCCTTGCGCAAGGTGCCGTTGGTCACGGCCTCGTTCATGAACTTGGTCACGAACGCCAGAGCCTGGCTGTGGCCGAGCGGGACCGCAACGGCCGTCACGGTCTTCTTGAAGGTCTCGTCCAGCACCTTGGTCCCCAGAATCTTCTGCGCCATCTTGTTGAGCTGGTCGCGCGACAGCGCGAAGGCGTTGATCTCACCGCTCTTCAGGAGGCCGAAGATTTCGTCGTAGGTCTGATAGCCCGTGACCTTCGCGTTCTTCAGATGCGCAACAGCGCCGCGCATCGTGGTCGTGGCATTGACGGCTGCGACCTTGATGCCGGGTTGGTCGAGCGTGGCGAAATTGGTCACGGTCGAACCAGCCTTGACGATATAGGTGGCGTCGGCGACCTCGTAGATCGGACCGAACATCATCTTGGTCTCACGCTCGGGATCTTTCGGCAACCAGGTGATGTCCCACGCGCCTTTGCCGGCGGCGTCGGTGATCTGCCCGGAGTTCTGGTACACGACATAGTCGACGGAGATGCCGAGCTGCGCGGCCAGCGCCTTGCCGAGATCGACGGGAACGCCGGTATAGCCGGCTTCGGTCCTGGTCGACCAGAACGCTCCGCCCACCGGGCTGATCGCGATCGCGACCCGCAGCGTGCCGGTCGGCGCGATCTCGTCCTTCAGACCATCGGCTAGCGCGGGCATGGCAACCGCCGCCGCAAGAGCAAGCCCGGCAAGGCCCGACCAGAATGGCGTTGGCATGTCATTGTCTCCTCGCGCTTCTTCTTGTGGTCCACTTGCCTGCCCGTCGCCCGCCTTGCGCCCGTCGCGCGGCCTTTGACGACAATTCTGGTCAAACATGGCCTCGGTGAAAAGCGGTTTGTCATGACAAAGCCATCAAAGGCCACGCCACGGTTTGCAGTGCAAGGCCTGTGACTGCCATGGCTATGGTGTTCCACGGCTGGTCATTTGTTGGTAGCCTGCCGCACCGACAGGCAATCATCGGGGGCCACCGAATGACCTCAGCTCATCCCGCACGACTTCACGACGCGTGGAGGCATATCGGGCGGGCCCTGGCCACCGCGGCCGCGGTGGTTACGCTGGCCGGCTGCGAGGACAAGAACACGTTCGTCGCGCCGCCGCCGCCCAAGGTGGATGTCGCGACGCCGGTGCAGCGTCCGGTCACGCGCTACATCGAGGCCACCGGCAACACCGCGCCGATCAAGAGCGTCGACCTCGTCGCGCGGGTGCAGGGTTTTCTGCAAACGATCGACTACGCCGATGGCACCTTCGTCAAGCAGGGCGCCCAGCTGTTCACGATCGAGCCGGAGACCTACAAGCTCAAGCTCGACCAGGCGCAGGCGGCCGAGACCGGCGCGCAGGCCTCACTCAAACAGGCTGAGGCCGACTACAAGCGGCAGGTCGACCTGGTGCAGCGCCAGGCTGTCTCGCAGGCCACTCTCGACACCTCGACCTCGACCCGAGATAACGCCCAGGCCAACCTTCAGCAGGCCCAGGCCAACACCAGGCTCGCCGAGGTGAACTACGGCTACACCAAGGTGACCGCGCCGTTCGACGGCATCGTCAGCGCGCACATGGTTTCGATCGGCGAGCTCGTCGGCGTCTCCTCCCCGACCCAGCTCGCGACCATCGTCGCGATGGACCCAATCTATGTGAACTTCACTGTCAACGAGCAGGACGTGCTGCGCATCCGAGCCGAAGCCGCGCGCCGGGGCCTCACTTCCGCCGACCTCAAGCAGTTCCCGATTGAAATCGGCCTGCAGACCGAGACCGGCTATCCGCACGAGGGCAAGCTCGACTACGTCGCGCCGACTCTCAATTCGTCGACCGGAACGCTCGCCGTGCGCGGCGTCGTGCCCAATGACAAGCGGGTGCTGCTGCCAGGCTATTTCGTCCGTGTCCGCGTACCGTTCACCCAGGAAAAGGACGCCCTTCTCGTTCCCGATACCGCGCTCGGCAGCGACCAGGGCGGACGCTATCTGCTGGTTGCCAACAAGGACAATGTCGTCGAGCAGCGCAAGGTGCAAATCGGCCCGGCCGACAACGGCCTGCGTGTGATCGAAAGCGGCCTCAAGCCTGATGACCGCGTGGTCACCTCAGGCCTGCTGCGCGTGATCCCGGGCCAGAAGATCGACCCGCAGCAGACCAAGATCGAGCAACCGCAGGCCTCGAGCAAGTGAAGGGCCGCGCGCCATGATCTCAAAGTTCTTCATCGAGCGGCCGGTCCTCTCGAACGTCATCGCGCTGCTGATGATCCTGATCGGCGGCGTCGCGCTGTTCAACCTCGCGATCGCCCAATATCCCGACGTGGTGCCGCCGACGGTGCAGGTGACGACGCGCTATCCCGGCGCCAGCGCCAAGACCGTGATCGACACCGTGGCGCTGCCGATCGAACAACAAGTCAACGGCGTCGAGGACATGCTCTACATGCAGTCCTACAGCGGCTCCGACGGCACCTATACGCTGACGGTGACTTTCAAGATCGGCACCGATCTCAACTTTGCGCAGGTGCTGGTCCAGAACCGCGTCTCCAGCGCGCTCTCGCAACTGCCGTCTGCCGTGCAGAACCAGGGCGTGACCGTGCAGAAGCGCTCGACCTCGATCCTCCTGTTCGTGACGCTGACCTCGCCGGACAAGACCTTCGATAGCCTCTACTTGAGCAACTACGCCACCATCAATGTCCGCGACGAACTCTCGCGCCTGCCCGGCGTCGGCAACGTCACCGTGTTCGGTGCCGGCCAGTATTCGATGCGGGTCTGGCTTGATCCCAACAAGCTCCAGGTCCGCGGTCTCGTGCCGCAGGACGTCATCAACGCGATCCAGGAGCAGAGCCAGCAGGTCTCGGCCGGACAGGTCGGCGCGCCGCCGACGCCGCCGGGACAAGCGTTCCAGTACACGCTGAACGTCAACGGGCGTCTCGACGACGCCACCCAGTTCGAGAACATCATCGTCAAGTCGGGGACCAGCGGCGACGTCACCCGCGTGCGCGACGTTGGTTCGGTCGAGCTCGGCGCGCAGACCTACAGCCAGATCTTCTCGCTCAACAAGCAGCCGGCCACCGGCATCGGCGTATTCCAGTCGCCCGGCGCCAACGCGCTCGAGGTCGAACAGGCCGTCGAAAAGAAGATGGTGGAGCTCGCCAAGCGCTTTCCGGAAGGCATCAAATACGACACGCCGTTCGACACCACGAAATTCGTCAATGCCTCGGTGCATGAGGTCTACATGACCCTGATCGAGGCCGGCCTGCTCGTGCTGGTCGTTATCCTGGTGTTCCTGCAGGACTGGCGTGCGATGCTGGTGCCGGCAACCACCGTGCCTGTCACCATCATCGGTGCCTTCGCCGCGATGGCGGCGCTCGGCTTCACCATCAACATGTCGACCCTGTTTGCGATCGTGCTGGCAATCGGCATCGTCGTCGACGACGCCATCGTCGTAGTGGAAGGCGCCGCGCACAATATCGAGCGGGGCATGAACGGCCACGACGCCGCGATCAAGGCGATGGATGCGCTGTTCGCACCGATCGTCGGCATCACGCTGGTGTTGATATCGGTATTTTTGCCGGCCTCGTTCCTCGCCGGCCTCACGGGGCGCATCTACTCGCAATTCGCGCTGGTGATCGCGGCGACGGCGCTTTTGTCCGCCATCAACGCGGCGACGCTGAAGCCGACCCAATGCGCGCTGTGGCTGCGGCCTGCGGTGCCGCCGGAGCAACGTAATTTCTTCTACCGTGGCTTCAACGCCGTCTACGACAAGGTCGAGCACGGCTATACGAGGCTGATCACGTTCCTGGTGAAGCACGCCACCATCTCGGTCGCGTTCGCACTGATCGTGATCGGGCTCAGCGGCTACGGCCTGTCCCGGGTGCCGACCGGCTTCCTGCCGATCGAGGACCAGGGCTATCTCATCGCCGCCGTGCAATTGCCCGACGGCGCCTCGCTGGAACGGACCCAGAAGGTGCTCGACAAGGCCGCCGACATCATCAAGGCCACGCCCGGCGTCCAGCAGGTCATCACCATCGCCGGCATCTCCGCGCTCGACAACAGCGCCAGCCTTGCCAATGCCGGCGTCGCCTACATCATCCTGAAGGACTGGGAGGCACGCGGCAAAGGCGAGGACCTGCGCTCGCTGGTCTATGGGCTGAACGACAAGGTCGCTGATATCATGGAGGCGCGCACGCTGGTGCTGCCACCGCCGCCGATCCAGGGCATCGGCAACGCCGCCGGCTTCTCGATGCAGGTTGAGCTGCGCGACGGCAATAGCGATTTTGCCAAGCTCCAGGCCATCACCGGCGCGATGGTCAGCAACGGCCAGAGCCAGAGCGCGCTGCAGCGCGTGCAGTCGTCATTCCGCTCGTCGGTGCCGCAGTTCAATGTCGAGATCGACCGCATCAAGACCCAGACGCTGCACGTGACGACGGATCAGGTGTTCGCGGCGCTGTCGACCTATCTCGGTTCGTCCTTCGTCAACCAGTTCAACAAGTTCGGCCGGGTGTTCCAGGTCTACACCCAGGCCGATCCCGCCTTCCGCGTCACCGAGCGCGACATCGCCAACATGATGGTGCGCAACTCGAACGGCGACATGATCCCGATCGGCACCGTCGCCACGATCACGCCGGCCACAGGCCCCTCGCTGATCAGCCTCTACAATCTTTATCCCTCTTCGACCGTGATCGGCCTGCCGGCGCAGGGCTACTCCTCCGGCCAGTCGCTGACGCTGATGGAGGACATCGCCGACAAGACGCTGCCGCCGGGCACCGGTTATGAATGGACCGCGATGTCGTATCAGGAGAAAGCGGTCTCGAACCAGATCTACTGGGTGTTCGGCCTCGCCATGCTGCTGGTCTATCTCGTGCTCGCCGGCCAGTATGAGAGCTGGTACGCGCCGATCTCGGTGATCCTCGCCGTGCCGCTGTCGCTGCTCGGGCCGATGCTGATCCTGTCCGGGCTCAAGATTGACAACAACCTCTATTGCCAGATCGGCCTGATCCTCCTGATCGCGCTGTCGGCCAAGAACGCCATCCTAATCGTCGAGGTCGGGCTCGAGCTGCACGGCCGCGACGGCAAGCCGATCCTGGAATCGGCGATCGAGGCGGCACGCGCACGTTTCCGCCCGATCCTGATGACTTCGTTCGCCTTTATCCTCGGCGTGGTGCCGCTGGTGCTCGCGACCGGCGCCGGCGCCAGCGCGCGCAAATCGATCGGCATCACCGTGTTCTCGGGGATGCTGGCCTCGACCTGTCTGGCGGTGCTGTTCGTGCCCGCGTTCTTCGTGGTGGTGCAGCGGTTTGAGAACTGGCGCGCTTCGAAGAAGGCGCCGAAGGCGAAAGCGGTCGCGGAGGTGAAGTCCTAGCTGGACCCAGGATTGACGTCGACCGTCCGTCCTCACTACGACCTCTCGCAGTGCGCGCGACAAAATAAAATCGTCACATCTGCGCCGCTTGGGAGCGTTACAAAATTCGTCTGGAAGGCGAACCAGAACGCGCCATACGCGTTGGTGCTCGACGCTGCGCCGGGCCACATCCCTTCGACCGCTCAGCCGTTCCACCACGTTGTCTCATGTTGTGTCAAAGGGCTGCCGGTGTTGCAGGCCACTATGCCTGCCGCGGTCTAGGAGCGTATCGGCGATGGCGAAAGCGCCCCCACGGGTTTACGAGATCACGCCAGCATGGCCATTCGGCACGCGGGTGGTGATGGACGTGGCCGGCTGGAACGTGGCGCTGACGGCGTCGGTCGATTTCGCGGCGGTCGAGCGCTGGTACGACAAGCCTCTTCCCACCGAGGCACGCCTGCTCTGCAAGCCGCGCAAGCAGATTCCGGCATTGATCTTGACTGGTGCTGACACGCCGGTGGTCAGCGCCGGAATGAAATCGGTGCTGGAGCGGGACGCCCCCGGGGAGAGCGAATTCCGTCCCTTCACCCTGCAGTGGGAGGACGGCGCAACAGTGCCGGGCGAATGGCACTTATGCAACTTGCTCAAGCGCATTGACTGTTTCGACTACGCCGCGATGCGAATGCAGCCGCCGGATCCAAAAGAAGTCGAGAAAACGCTGCATCAAAAGCGCAGCGACCCGATGAGCGCGGAGGAATACTGGCTGCGTGAGGGCTACATCAATCGCATGATGGGCCCGAAGCACGTCGACCTCGCGGCGATAGGCGATACGCAGATCTGGCGTCCGAGGTGGCATCCCGCATCGATCTTCGTCACCGACAAGCTGCTGGCCGCACTCAAAGCCGCCAAGGTTCGCGGCGTGCAGGCGGAGCGGATCGGCACGCGCGAAGAGCCGCTTCCGACGCTGGCAGAGATCCGCGAGAAGGCGAAGTTAGCGAATCGGCGGGAGTGACCGCGCCGTCTCCGGTCGCGGTCGTCGGGCCCGATGCTCGGAGCCGATGGGGCTGTTGCCTGCTAGGCCTTTTCCGCGGGCGCCTGACGCGCCTCGCCGCTCGACACCAGGAGCACCGAGACCTTCGACTGCCTGAGCACGGCATCGGCGACGCCGCCGAAAGAGAGATGATCGGCCTGGATGCGGTCGACGCCCATGACCACGAGATCGACGTCGGTGGTGTCGATCTCGCGCAGGATCGCAGCCTCCGGCGCCCGGTTCACACGCAGCGTGGTGGTGATGTCGACGTCGTAGCGGGCGGCGAGATCGCTGGCGTCCTTCAGGATGCCTGCTTCCTGACCGAGGCCGCGGGAGGCGCCGCGCTGTGCGCCCTTGTCCCGCGTCGTTGCCACATAGATCACGCGCAGCGAGCCTGACCCGGCCTGCGTCAGCGCCACCGCGACCTCGGCGCCGCGCTTGGAGACACCGCTGCCGGAGACCGGAACGAGGATGTTCAGTCCGTCCGGCATCGGCTGCTTCAGATGCTTGCCCTTGGCCGCCACGATCGCGAGCGGTCCCTCGAACTTTGCGGCGATATCCTCGATCCTCTGGTCGAAACGATCCTTGGCGGCGGCGGCCCTGTCGACGCCGACGACGAGCAGATCAAAACCCTTGCGCGCCTCCTCAGCGATGGTCTCGCCGAGCTCGGCGCGCCTGGCGCGGGTAACGACATCGACGCTGCCGACCTCACCGTCACCATTGGCGGAGACGGTCTCGGCCGCTTTCTTCACGACGGCTTCGTGGCTCTCTTCCTCGTCGCGGATCTTCTCCTGCTCCCCGGCGCGCTTGCCGATGTGCAGCACTGTGATCGGCAGGCCGCGCATGCCGGCGATCAGGCCGATGAGGTGGGAAGCAAAGGTCGCGTTGACGCTTTCGTCCACGGCCAGCAAGGGGCGTTCGAGATTGGCGACGAAGCCGCGCTTCTCGAATTCCTCACGCTCCAGCCGCTCCTTCTCCTCCTGGTTCATCGGCAGCCTTGCCAGCGCCGCGCGCAGCATCGGCGGCATCGCCATCGTGGTCACGATCGCCATGGTCACAATCATCGTGAACATGACCTGGCTGAGCACGCCGATAGAAAGGCCGATGGTGGCGATGATGACCTCGGTCGAGCCGCGCGCATTCATGCCGCTCGCCAGCGCCAGAGATTCCCGCGTGCTCAGCCCGCCGATCGTGCCGCCGACAAAGGCGCCGCCGAACTTGCCAACGCTGGCGATCACGACGAGCAGGGCCGTAAGCATCAGAAGGCTCGGATCGCGCAGCACTGACAGATCGGTGCTGAGACCAGCAAGGCCGAAAAACACCGGCATGAAGAAGCTCGAGATCAGCCCCCGCAAGCGCTCGTCGATCTGCCGGGTCAGGATCGGGGACTCCCCGACCAGGATGCCGGCGACGAAGGCGCCGAGCACGGTGTGGACGCCGATCGCATGGGTGATCAGCGCCATGACGCCCATCAACAGCAGGATCACCGTGATGACAGCCGCCGCGCTGACGAGGTTGTCATTGGCCCAACGAATGAGCTGGAACACCAGGCGGCGGCCGATGGTGAAGCTGACCGCAAGGAAGGCTAACGTGCCCACCAGCGCCTGCGCCACCGAGGCGAGATCCAGCGCGCCCTGCGAGGCGAGGCTGAAGATGACGGCGATGATGATCCAGCCGATGGTGTCGTCGATCACGGCCGTCGCGACGATGATCTGGCCGACATTGCGGCGCATGAAGTTCATCTCGCGCACGACCACGGCGACGATCTTCACCGAGGAGATCGACAGCGCCGTGCCCATGAACAACGACGCCACCAGCCGCTGCTCCTGCTTGGGCAACAGCGCATCGGGCAGGAATTCGCCGAGCACAAAGCCGCAGGCGAAGGGCACCAGGATGCCGGCGATCGAGATCGCGATCGCGGCCTTGCCGATCCTCCTGACCAGCTTGAGGTCGGTCTCCATGCCGGTGAGCAACAGCAGCAGCAGGATGCCGAACTGCGCGATGCCGTCGAGCATCGCCTTCTGCTCGGGTGTTTTCGGGAAGATCGCGGCTTGCGCCTCGGGCCAGAGCCAGCCGAACAGCGACGGCCCGAGCAGGATGCCGGCAAGCAGTTCGCCGATCACCGAGGGCTGGCCGATCCGCTGCATGAGCTCGCCGAGGCCGCGCCCCACCGCGATCAGCAGCACGATCTGCGCCACCAGCAGGAATTCGGAAGGGCCGGCCGATTTGCCGCCTTCGGCGCTGGCGGCCATAGTGGTGAGGACGAGCGCCGCAGGGACGAGGCCGACCGGTCGGAGCAGGCTCCACTGCATGCAGGTGTCTTCCCCCGTTGGCGATCCGGCAAGTTGCCGGACCACAGGGATAGAACTTGCGGGAGGTGGAGCGGGTTCCCGTCTCTCACGGCCGGTTCAAGGTGAAACTTGAAAACAACCCCATGCACAGTAGAGGAGGGAGCTGAAAAAGCTCGCGTTATTCGCTTTTACCGAATCAGCTTGCTCCGTCGGGCAAGACACCGGTAGAATGACATCATCGGCCGGTGCGCGGTTGGCGAAATTCTACGCCGCCGACTGGAGAGCCTGGAGCCGCCGCACGAATCCCAGCGCCGCGTCGTTCAAATCGCCGAATCTGCTTCGCAGCGCCTCTGCGCGGGTGCCCGCGCCTTGCGCAATCGACTGACCCACGACGGCCTTCGAACAAACGTCCTCGACCGATTTCTGCAGATGCTCGGCCCCTTCCGCGGCACACCTCGCCGCGCGATTGATGTCGCTGGTGGCGCCGCTCTGTTCCTGAACCTCTTTGGCAATGGTCGCGCTCTGCTCCCTGATATCCCTGATGACATCAACGATCGCGGCGATCTCGCCGGCCGCCGCCTGCGTCGCCGACTGGATGCCGAGCACCTGGGAGGAAATGTCCTCCGTCGCCCGCGCGGTCTGCGTCGCAAGCGTCTTGACCTCCGCGGCCACCACCGCGAATCCCCGCCCCGCTTCACCTGCCCTGGCGGCCTCGATGGTCGCATTGAGCGCCAGCAGGTTGGTCTGGCCGGCGATATCGCTGATCAATTCCACGACGCTTCCTATTCTTGTCGCGGCTTGCACCATGCTCTCGACCATCAATCCGGCCTGTGTCGCGCGGTTGCTGGCGATATCGGCCACCTGGCTCGCTTCCTGGGCGCGACCATTGATGTTGCGGGTGGAGGCATCGAGTTGCTCGACCCCGGCGGCCATGGTCTGCACGCTGCCGGCGATGTCGCCTGCGGACGTCGACGCCGTACGGCTGCACAACAAATTGTCGGCGTTGAACCGCTCCAGCTCCTGGATCGCGTCGGCAATATGACCGGCCACCGCAACGACCTCGTCCACCGAGCCGACGACCGTTTCCTCGAAGGACGAGGTCGCCCGCGCAAGAACGTCTTTCAGCTCGTTTTCCGCCTGCATCTTGAGCTTCGCCTGCGAGGCCTGGAGCGACAATCGATCGGCCGAATGATCACGCAAGACGGCGACCGCCGCGGCCATTGCGCCAATCTCGTCCCGGCGGTCCAACCCTGGAATGTCTCCCTCGATCTCACCCGCTACGATCTCGCGCAGACGGCCCTCGAGGCGACGCAGCGGCCGGGAGATCGTTCCCGCGATCAGAACCGCAAACGCCACGCTCATGAGCACGACCAGCAGGGCGAGACCGCCGAGCCGCAGCGCCGCGCCCCTGAACGAGGCGTCGAGATCGTCGACATACATGCCGCTGATGACCATCAATTTCAGGTCCGGAAGCGCCCTGACGAAGGCCCTTTTGCGCAGCGGCTCCGGCTGGCCGCTGCGGGGAAAGTAGTAGGTGACGGTTCCGGTACCGACGCTATGTGCAAGCTCGACGATCTCGCGCCGGAACAGGTGTCCGTTGACATCGCCCTTGTCGATCAGGTTCTTCCCGACATTTTCAGGCGTGCCGCCATCGGCGAGATTGAGCCCGTCCCAATCGTAGACAAAGAAGTAATTGCCGCCGTCATAGCGCGACTTCGCGACGATCTCCCTGATCTTCGCAATCATGTCGTCGCGGCTCATGTGGCCTGACTGCACATCCTGCTGATAGGCCGCGATCTGCGATGCGACCGCGTCCACGGCGCCGCGCAGCGCCCGCGTCCTTTCGGCCTCCATCTGATCGCGCAGCTGGACCAGGGACACGCCAACGAGAACCATCATCGCGAGCACGCTGCCGAGCGTGAGCATGCCGAGCCGCCACGCGATCTTGATCTTCTTCATGCGAAATCCCTTGTCGCTGCAATGAATGCTGAAGCTTGCAATCGAAAGCTTGACGAGGACTTTCACTGAGGACGCCGAGCGCAACGCCACAGGCGAAATGTTATGCGAAATTTGCATCGGCTAGTCGCGTCTTGCATCAAAGACCGGGGTGAAATGCTACGGCTGTGCTTCGCGCGACCCGAGCCAAAATCGGGCCATGGCCATCTGCCGAGGCTTTCAAGCGAGGCGCATAGCGCCTTTGGGAATGAGCCGGCTCGGGCGCATACTCATAAAGACGCAGACGTCGGCTTTTGCGGCCTAAGAGAGATTTTCGGATCAATCAGAGTATTGCTGATTTTGACCGATAGCCGACCTGACCGGGCGGCACGCGCGGTCCATGTCCGAGCGAGGTCCGTAGCGACACAGCTAAAGCTGCGGCTGAGGTCTGCTGCTTATGGGCGAGCACCGCGTTTAAATAAGACATTCTGTGATGGCTGTCACATACCGGCGAGAGCGGTGATGACAAATGTCGTCGCATCAGCGTCGGATGATCGCGCCAACCAAAGGAGACACGTGGTGACTGATGCAATCAACGCGAAGAGCGAGGTTCTGGGCGAGCACGAACTCGACTGCGTGAGCGGCGGCATCAAGGGAGCACTCGAGGGAGTGTGCAGAAAGGACGAAGGAACGCCGCGTCAAAGCGAAGCACTCCGAACGTTTCAACAGGTTTTGCAGAGTTTGCCGTAAGAGTATCAAGCGCACCGAGTGCGGTCCGGGTCCACGCGAGTGGTGTTTGGTCGTTGCGATTGCTCATAGCGGCTCATGGTCCGGGGCTGACCTCACCACCTGGCCTTCCACGGTCCGCTTCCGAGGGCCCGAGCGGAAAGCCACGCCGGAGCCGCCGAAGGCAGCCTTTGACCCGTCGGCGACATGCGAGGCGAAGTCTGCTATCATGCAACGCGGGCGCGGGGTCTGTAGCTGGACGAGATGGCCCGTATGTTCGACATTTTGAGTGATGTCTTCGAGACCATCAGGCTCAAAGGAACGCTTTACTTCCGGACTGACTATTCGCCGCCCTGGGCCATTACCGTTCCAGAATATGAGCAGGCCGCCCGGTTCCATTTTGTGATCCAGGGGCGCTGCCATGTGAGCCTCCCGTCCGGCAGCAATATCGTTCTTGAAGCGGGCGATGTCGTATTGATTCCCCGTGGTCGGGGCCACGTCCTTGCCGATCGTTTCGGCCGGGCGCCGGCACCGCTGGAACGCGTGATCCAGGAATCGGGTTACGACGGCAGGGGCGCGTTTGTGATTGGCAAGAGTGACCCTCAAGCCACGACGCAAATGGTCTGTGGTCATCTGGGCTTTTCGCAAGGCGCCGATCATCCGCTGCTTGGCGCATTGCCCGAGGTTATCGTGATAACCCAGGCCGACCGCGATCGCTACCCGCTGCTTGACGAGTCACTGCGCCTGGTTGCGCGGCGAGCACTGAGTGACGAGGTCGGTGCCGCCGCTTCGATCGCGCGTCTGTCGGAAGTTTTCTTTATCGAGGCTGTGCGGGCAAGCGTCGAACGTCATCCGCCCCTGGCCAACGTCATGACCGCGATGACGGATCGTCATATCGGTCGCTCTCTTGAACTGGTGCACAAAACGCCTGGCGATCAATGGACGGTCGAAACTCTCGCAAAAGCAAGCGGCATGTCGAGAAGCCGCTTCGCGGAGCGGTTTACGGAACTCGTCGGTGTTGCGCCCATGGCTTATGTCACGGAATGGAGATTGCAGAAGGCTTTGGCCAGGCTCAGCAGCTCCAAAGCAAGCGTGAAGGAAGTTGCAGCTCAGGCCGGATACCAGTCGGCGGCCGCCTTTGCGCGTGCATTTTCCCAACGTTTTGGAATTCCTCCGACCGATAGTCGTGATCTTGAATCGTCATAGATTTGCACATCGTCCCAACTGTCTTGCAGACAGTCCGTACTTTCTTCGCGTGTCTTGCTCCAGCCTCCTGCGCGATCCTAGGTGAGTTGCGTTGCGAACAGCGCCACTCAAACCAAGGAGTCGATCGTGCAAGTTACTCAGCAAGCCACCCATCCCTCGACCCGCTTCGATCCCAGGTTCGTCACCAGGACGATGCACGCTTACCTGGACTATCCTGTTGCCGCGAGCTTGATCGCCTTGCCCTTCGTGCTCGGACTCGGCGGTTCAAATCCTTCGGCAAAATGGATCGCGGTCGCCACCGGCGTGGCAGCGGTCATTCTGACGTTCTTTACCAATCACAGGACGGGCGTCGTCCGGATTATCCCGTTCTCATTTCATGTCGCGGTTGATGCTCTCGTCGGCATCATCTTCGTGACGGTGCCGTTTGTCCTCGGCTTTGCCGGTCTCGATGCCTGGTATTACTGGGCAAACGGCGGGGCGCTGTTGGTGGTGCTCTGCCTGCAGAAGCCTGATGCGATACAGATGCAGACCGTAAGCGCCTGAAGGCCGCTTGCTTCCGCCAAAGCGACAATTGACCGAGGAGAATGACCATGAAGGCAATTGTGGTAACGAACCAGGCTGCGGGAAAGGCCGGGATGAAGCTGGCGGAGCGGCCCAAGCCGCAGGCAGCGATCAACGACGTCGTCGTTCAGGTTCATGCGTCGGGATTCGTCGGGACTGAGCTGGAGTGGCCCTCGACCTGGACCGATCGCCTCGACCGGGATCGAACGCCGTCGATCCCTGGGCACGAGCTCGCCGGAGTTGTCACCGCTCTCGGCTACGGAACGACGGGGCTGTCGGTGGGACAGCGAGTGTTCGGCCTCGCCGACTGGTATCGCGACGGCACCCTGGCGGAGTATGTGGCCATAGAGGCACGCAACCTCGCGCCGCTCCCGGGCGACGTCGACTTCACGGTGGGCGCGAGTCTGCCAATCTCGGGCCTCACCGCATGGCAGGGACTGTTCCAGCACGGCCGCCTTCGGGCGGGGCAGAGCGTCCTGGTGCACGGCGCGGCTGGCGCAGTCGGTTCGATGGTGATCCAGCTCGCACGCGAGTCCGGCGCCTACCTCATCGGCACCGGACGCGCCGCCGACCGTCAGAAGGCGCTCGACTTCGGCGCGCAGGAATTCGTCGACCTCGAGAACGACGCTTTGGAAGACGTCGGCGGCGTCGATTTGGTGTTCGATCTTATCGGCGGCGACATCGGGAAGCGATCCGCGCGGCTGGTTCGAGCCGGAGGAGCGCTGGTGTGCGTCGTTGGGCCATGCGAGGCGCGGCCCGCCGACGGCCTGGCAGTCGACTTCGTCGTCGAGTCTGATCGCGCCCAGCTGAGTGAGATCGTCCAGCGGGTGCGTGACGGACGACTGCGGACGAATATCGGCACCGTGGCGATCCTCGACGATGCCGTCGCCGCTCTCAATCCGACCAAGCGGATCAGTGGGAAGACGATCATCCGCGTTCGTCCCTGAGCGAGGCACGCCCCTTTGATCCACGCAGCCGGCTGGCTCGCACCCATGCAATGAAAACACGCCCGTACTTCGACCTATCCCTTCACCCACAGGAATCACCATGGCCGACGGAATCCCCACGAGCGACGGAATCACCATGACCAATGCAGTCGTCGAATCCATCCTGAGCCGCAGCGCCGCCAAGTACTACGATCCCGCTGCCACCTTGAGCGACGACCAAATCCGCGAGTTGGTGCGAATCGGCACCACCGCGCCGACGTCCTTCCACCTGCAGAACTGGCGCTTCATCGCGGTACGCACGCCTGAAGCCAAGGCTCGGTTGCGTCCGCTTGCCTGGGATCAGCCCGCGATCACCGAAGCAGCCGTTACCTTTATCGTCTGCGGCCAGTTGGCCGATACCAGCGTAATACCAGAGCGCCTGGCACCGTTGGTGGAAGCGGGCATTATGCCGGCGAAGATGGTGCCGGATTGGGAAATTCCCGCACGCGATCTGTATATGGAGCACCCACAGCGCCAACGCGACGAAGCAGTACGCTCCGGCACCTTCGGCGCGGCGGCGATGATCTACGCGGCCCACTCGCTGGGCCTGGGTTCGACGCCGATGATCGGTTTCGATGCCGAAGCAGTGCACCGCGAGTTCGGACTGGCCGAGGACGAAGTGCCGGTCATGCTGTTGTCCATGGGGCCGGTGCGTGCGGGAAACTGGCCGCAGAAGCCGCGCCGTCCGGTGGCCGATGTGCTGGAACTCGCATAGTCAATCGTCCTACTCGGCGAACAGCTTGGGCCCGCGTTTGCCAAGTGGGTCAATTGAGTGCGCTGTCACCGTAGAGCGACAAATAGGAAATGGGACGTGTGCTCATGAATTGACCACGTCCGCCGCGCTTCCGATAGTGGCCACCCTTGTCGGCCCAGCAAATTGACGCGAGGGCCAGACGCGGACATCCGGCAGGCTTCCAAATCGCTTGAAAGTACGATCATATGCCGGCCGGGTACAACCTGACGTTTTGGTGCAAGAGTCTCGGCTGGCCGAAGGAGAATGCGCGTGAAAGAACTCGCTGGAAAGACGGCGTTCGTAACCGGTGCAGCGTCAGGCATTGGCCTGGGGATCGCGACCGCTTTCGCCCAGGCGGGGGCGAAAGTCATGCTTTGCGATATTGAAGAAGAGGCCCTGTCCGCGGCGCTCAAGCAACTGAGGCTCACCAACGTCGATGTCGAGGGCGTGAAAGCCGACGTCTCAATCAAAGCCGAACTCGTGGCGGCCGCTGAAGCCACGACCGCCCGCTATGGCAAGGTGCATATCCTGGTCAACAATGCGGGCGTCGGCGGCGGCGGGCCCTATGGCGCCTGGACCGAGGCGTCGTGGAATTGGACCCTGGGCGTCAACCTGATGGCGACCATTTGGGGGATCGAGATCTTCGGGCCGTTGATCGAGCAGCATGGCGAGGGTGGACATATCGTCTCCACAGCCTCGATCGCCGGCCTGATTTCAGGGGCGAGCAATGCATACAACGTTTCAAAATATGGTGTGGTTGCGCTGTCTGAGGGCCTGCGGCTTGAACTCGCCCCGCGCGGCATCGGCGTATCCGTGCTGTGTCCCGGGTTCATCCGCACTCAGATCATGAACTCAGGACGCAACCTCCCCAAGCGCTTCGAGGGGGCGATCCCTGCCCCGCCGACGTCGGGCCCGCGTGCCGAGCAGATCAACATGATCCGGGAACGCGTCTCTCAGGGCATCGATCCCCTTTATGTCGGTGAACTCGTCCGCGAAGGCGTCGAGAACGACTGGCCGTATATCTTAACCGACACCGAATTCGAGCCGTTCGTCGAAGCACGCTTCGCCGCAATCAAGCAAGGCTTTGACCACATCCGCGGCCGCACCCCGAAACGTTGAGCGTAGAGCGGGCGATCGCGTCATGATCACTCCAGGACGTCATCGCCCGCCGGCGCGGCTGGCGCTGAGCCCCGGGGCCCCCTGGGGCAATCGCATCTAGGAGAGACTCCCCTGCGGCCATCCTTCGAGACGCCCGCCGTCGGCGGGCGTCTCAGGATGAGGACGGAGTGTGCGGCCCCATTTTTTGACGAGCACCGATGCTGCTTAGCCTCATCCTGAGAAGACCGCCACCGGGTCCGCGCAAAGCGCGGCCCGATGACAGGCTCCGCGGTCGTCTCGTAGGACGAGGCGTGCACTCAGCTCGCGCAAATTGCCATATGCGATCGCCTACCTGACCCCCGGGACATATCCCGGGGCCTTGCTCTGGTCGCCCGGCCGCAGATACGGTTCTACAACAACCCCGGTTGGCTCCAGCTTTGCTGGATCGTGTGGTTGCAGTCCCAAAGCTGCACGATGCCGCCATCCTGATGCAGCATCGGTGCATTGACGTCGAGACACTTGCCGCCACCATTGCGCAGTTCCAGCCCTTCCTGCCGCCAGTTCTGCTGCGCGCTATTATTGCAATCCCAAACCTGTATTTTGCCGCCGTTGTTGTGGATCTCCGCCAGATTTGCATCGAGGCACTTTCCGGCAAGGCTGACGATGCGCCCGCCATTGATCGTCCAGAGTTGCTGGTCCGAGCCGTTGCAGGTCCACACCTGCACGCGCGCTCCATTCACATGCTGGTTCGGCGCATCGACGTCGAGGCAGAGCCCGCCGCGGCTTTTGATCGGCAGCGGAATCGGGCCAGCGCATGGACTGCGCGGGTTGCCGCATGATGCTGCCTCCCAGCTCGTGCATTTCGAGCTGCTCGCAAAGTTCTTCTCGCAGCCTTGAACGGAAATCGAATAGACGACGCCAGACTGGTAAGGGGTCAGGTAAACAAAGGTCTTGTCACCATCGCGCTCGACTTGCGTTTCGCGCCCGCCATTCGCCGACCAGCGGATATTGTAGTGATCGAAGCCCGTTGTGGCCCAATGCGCCACAATATGTCCGCCCTCGACCGTGATTGTTGTCCCCATATTGACATCTTCGAACGCCGAAGCAGCATTGGGCGAAAGCCACGCGAGCGTGGGGCCAAGCATCGCGAGGACCAAACATAGGTATTTGTTTTGCATCGTGCGTTCACTCCTGGGATTGGCTATCGCTATCCGAAGGGGCAGCTTTGCGCGGGCGCGGAGCTCGTGAGCAACACAAAAGGAAAGACTTAAGCAAAATGCGGGTTACGCAAAGAACCCCTTTTTGGCCGCATCGAGGATATCCAGCTGGTCATAAACCACAAGTGGAATGTCTGTCTCCGCTCTACAGATGTCGTGTTCTGTACTCGTACGGGCCGATGAGATGTTTGAACAGCTTTGTCGCTTCTGGCCCCTCTCGGATCTCGGACAATGTCCGCTTTTGCGCCGCTGTTGGGGTATGAGCGGACATCGTAGATTTATGAGTACGCGCCCTCAAGCGCGATGAGATCAGGATGAATCGTCATCGCGCTTTAGGCAGCGGCGACGGCCACTGCCGACACCGCCTCCTCTGACGATCTCTCTTCAATCAGTCCACGCTTGTCTTCCCACCTGGCCACGGCGGCTGGCAATGCCGTTGCCGATGACGTTGGTGATGGTTCGCCCCATGTCCAGGAGCTGGTCGATGCCCATGACGAGAAGGCGACCAGCGGCCGCCGCGTTTCTGTTCGAACTGATCGCAAGGCGACAGACGATGACAACTGTGCCGATGATCGACGTTCGCGCCTACGCCAATTGGCTCTAAGTCTAGTGACGCCCGAGCGCATGGGCGACCGGGCAGAGCGCGGTCCATGTCCGTGTCGAGGTCCGCAGCGGACACAGCTGAAGCTGCGGCTGAGGAACGTGTCTGTAGCTGTAGTGAACTTGCCTAACAGGAAAAGCCGCAGCGTGGTTCCAGCCCCGACTGCGGCAATCCCGGATAAAGTAATAATCGGTTTTCAAATCTCTCCGGTGTTCTTTTTGTAGAACACCCCGTTCCGAAAATGGATTCCGTACAACTACCGGAGTTTGAAGTTTTGGGGGTTGTCACTCAAGAGCGAACATGACATCGCTTGTCTTACCAGCCCCACCAATGCTCCCGGCTGCCGATCCAATTGCGGATTAGAGCGCCGGGAGTACTGAACATCATGGGACAGTCGAGTTGTGGCTTGGCAAGCCTGAGGCCACCAGGGCGTCGGCTATCGGCGGCGAACCGGACTCGGGGGCGTGCTTACCTCGACCGCCGCTTGTTACCAGAGCGAAAATCAGAACATTGCTGCATGAGACCGAATTGAGATTGCGATCCGTCGCAAAGGGCGGAACGGAGATGAGCGCCTGATCGATGGGGAAGGGAACCAATTGCCACTTATTCCCGTTCCGGTAAGGTTCAATTTTGGGTCGTTTTTTCCGGGCCCATGCTGATGTTGCGCCGCGACGAATTGTATTATTGCCCACCTGCCCCGCGCCCTCCGCCAAGCCGGTTGGGATTTCTCGAGCTATTGATCAAACTGAGGCGAAGCCCGCTTGAATGCTGGAGTGCGGATTTTTTTCAAGAGCCAATAGCCAAAATTCGCCTGCCGTTCGTCGATGCATTTCTGGTTCACCATCCGCAGGCCATCAAGCGCGTGCTGATGGACAATGCGAAGAACTATCGGAAAGATACGATCCAACGCCGCATTCTCGCATCCGGACTGTCCGATGGTTTGCTGAGCGTCGAAGGAGAGCGTTGGGAGCTTCAACGACGAATACTGGCCCCTGTATTCGCTCGCCGAACCGTCAGCTCTTTCGCGACGGCGATGATAGCGGCTGCGAATGAACTCGCCGCGCGATGGACAGGACTAGGAGACGGCGCCGTCGTAGACGTCGCCGCCGAGATGGCCTTGGTCACCTTGAACGTGCTCGCACTTACCATCTTCTCCGACGGCATCGGCGGCGACTTCGAGGAATTTCGCCTGGCGATGAATGCGTATTTCAGCACGATCGGCCGCATCGGGGCGCTGGACCTGCTCGGTGTACCCAAATTCGTGCCACGCCCTGGTCATCGCCGCTTGCGCCGCACGATGATTTATTTCGAAGGGGTGATCGATACGATCATCCATCGGAGAGTCCAAAGGCTTGCGGCCGCCGCCGCAAACGATGAGCCGGACGATCTTTTGACCTTGCTGTTGCGTTCGCTGGATCCTTCGACCGGACGGCAGCTCTCACGGATGGAGGTTCGCTCGAACATCCTCACCTTTCTTTCGGCGGGGCATGAGACCACGGCCAACACGCTTGCTTGGTCGATATTCTTGCTTTCGCAGGTGCCCGATTGGCGCTCGCGAGTCCTGGAGGAGGCCGAGCGGGAATTATCGAAGCCGGGGGACGACCTCGTCGACCGGCTGGTCGTGACAAAGGCAGTCATAGAAGAAGCGCTCCGCCTCTACCCACCGATCGCCGCACTCAGCCGGGCTGCGGTGGAGGCTGACGTGCTGGGTGATATGCCGGTCAAGCCAGGCTCCCTGATCGTGATAGCGCCGTATGTTCTTCATCGACACCGCGCGCTGTGGAGCCACCCCGATGCATTCGACCCCTCACGTTTCTTACCGGAGAATCGCGGCGGAATTTCACGTTTTGCCTATCTGCCCTTCGGGATCGGGCCTCGGACTTGTATCGGTTCGTCCTTTGCTCTGCAGGAAGCTGCAATCGTTCTTGCTGTCTTGACCCGCCGCTTCGAAATGCGGCTGCTGCCGCACGCCGAGGTCTGGCCCGTTCAGCGCGTTACGTTACGCCCCGAAAAGGGGCTGCCGATGCAGTTGGTTCCGAGGAGAGAGCTTTAATTGGTCGAAACATCTGCCGAGCGGAGGAAGCACGCGGCCCGACGGAACAGAACTCGGTAAGGATCGTAGCCTGACGGGGCCGACTTTTTCGAGCCTGGCCCGCCGAACAAGCAAAAGGCAATGGAGGAGAAGACATGCTGCGTTCAATCTTGTTAGTCGCATCGGCAGCCGTGATGTTTACCGCGACCGCGGCCCTGGCGGACAGCAAATCCGATTGTCAGAAGGGTCTTGAGATGATCAAGGCGGAGCTCGGGAAGAAACATCCCGCTCCCGTGAAAGCAACCTTGCGCAAGGCGCTTAGCGGTGCCGAAAACGAAGTGACAGAGGAAGATTGGCCCGAATGCATGGACTACATCAAGACCGCGCGTGCTGCGCTAAAACAATGAGCGCCACCCTAAACGACCGCGGTCTCGCTGCTCTTCGTGATTCAATAATGCCGCCTCGGTTGACGCCCTTTCGTTCCGAACGTCGCCTGTTGGTCCCTTCCCGGACCTCGTACGATGTCCGCTCTTGCGCCACTGCTGGGCAATAAGCGGACATCGCGGATCTATGCGTACACGCCCTGGCAGGCTATCCGCCCGCCACACCCACGACGGCAACGGCCGGCGCGGCTGCCTCGGAAGAGGCCTCTTCGATCAAGCCACGCTGGTCTTCCCACCTGGCCACAGCGGCGGTGGCAATGCCGTTGCCGATGACGTTGGTCATGGTGCGGCCCATGTCCAGGAACTGGTCGATGCCCATGACGAGAAGCATGCCGCCCACCGGCAGGTTGAACATCGGCAGGGTCGCGGCCACGACCACGAGCCCGGCGCGCGGCACGCCGGCGATGCCCTTGCTGGTGACCATCATCACCAGCAGCATGACGAGCTGCTGCGTGAAGCTCAGCTCAATGCCGTAGGCCTGGGCGATGAACAGGGCCGCGAAAGCCTGGTACATCATCGAGCCGTCCAGGTTGAACGAATAGCCCAGCGGCAGCACGAAGCCCGAGATGCGCTCGCTGACGCCGAACTTCGTCAGTTGCTCGATCATCTTGGGGTATGCCGCCTCGCTGCTCGCGGTCGAGAAGGCCAGCAGCATCGGCTGGCGCAACAGGCCGAGGAGATCGAGGACGGGCCGGCCAAGGGCCAGCAAGCCGACGAGAACGAGGACGCTCCAGAGCACCGCGAGGCTGAAATAGAAGGTCGCGATGAACTTGCCGTAGGTCACGAGAACGCCAAGCCCCTGCGTGGTGATCACGGCCGCAATGGCCGCGAACACGCCGAGCGGCGCGAACTTCATCACGAAGTTCGTGATCTGCAGCATGATGTGGACCAGCTCGTCGATCGACGCCGCGATGGTCCTGGCATGGCTCGTCTTCAGCCTGCTGAGCGCCAGCCCGAAGAACACCGCGAAGACCAGGATCTGCAGGATCTCGTTCGTCGACATCGCCTGGGCGATGCTGGTCGGAAACACGTGGGTGATGAAGTCCTTCAGATTGAAGCCGGTGGTCTGCAGGGTGTTGGTGGCATCGGCACTGGGCAGCGGCAGCTGCAGGCCGTGCCCCGGCGCGAACAGGTTCGCAAAGACCATGCCGAGGCCGAGAGAGACCAGCGAGGCCGAGATGAACCAGCCCATGGATCTGGCGGCAATGCGGCCGACCGCGCCGCCTTCGGAGCCGAGGCTGGTAATCCCTGAGACGATGGTGGCGAAGACGAGCGGTGCAATGATCATCTTGATCATGCGCAGGAACACGTCGGTCAGAATCGAGAAATAGCCGGCGATGGTCTTCGCCGTCTCCGGCGTCGGTGCCAGCTCATGACAGGCATAGCCCGCCAGGATCCCCAGCAGCAGGCTGACCACCAGAGCATTGGTCAGGCGATTGGATCGCACAGGCGAATTGTCGGCATTGATCGTCATTATCCATTACCTCCCTTAGGCACCCATTTTGTTCTGATCGTTTCAGCTGACTGGCTGTGGCTGGCGGCCGTCCTGGTCCGCAGCAGCAAGACTTTGCGGCCGCGTCAGCATCTCCGGCTTCAGGATCGCCGCGAGCGTCGCCTCGGTGAGCAGCCCACGCTCGCGCACGAGCTCGGCAACGCCGCGGCCGGACGCATGAGCCTCCACGGCGACCGCCGTCGCGGCCGCGTAACCGATATACGGATTGAGTGCGGTGACGAGGCCGATCGAGTTCTCGACATCGGCGCGCAGGCGATCGCGGTTGGCAGTGATGCCCGCGACGCAGCTCCGCTCCAGCGTCAGGCAGGCCTGGCTGAGATGGCTGACGCTCTTGAACAGGCTGTGCGCGATGATCGGCTCGAACGCATTGAGCTGCAACTGGCCGGCTTCGGCGGCCATCGTCACGGTGACGTCGTTGCCGATCACTTCGAAGGCGACCTGGTTGACGACCTCGGGGATGACCGGATTGACCTTGCCGGGCATGATCGAGGAGCCGGCCTGGACCGCCGGCAAATTGATCTCGCCGAACCCGGCCCGCGGCCCGCTCGAGAGCAGCCGCAGGTCGTTGCAGATCTTGGAGATCTTGACCGCGACGCGCTTCAGCACGCCGGAGATCTGAACGAAGGCGCCGCAATCCTGCGTCGCCTCGACCAGATCGGGCGCGGTCACCAGCGGCAATCCCGTGATCGCATTCAGATAGCGGCAGACGAGGCGCGCATAATCCGGATGCGCGTTGATGCCGGTGCCGATGGCGGTTGCGCCCATGTTGATCTCGTGGATCAGCAGGCCTGCTTCGCGCAGGCGCTCCTGATCCTCGCCGATCATGACGGCATAGGTGTTGAACTCCTGCCCCAGCGTCATCGGCACCGCGTCCTGCAACTGGGTCCGGCCCATCTTCAGGACATCCTTGAACGCCTCGGCCTTGCCGGCGAAAGCGAGGCGCAGGACCTCCATCGCCTTCACCAGATTCTGCAAGCCATGAGAGGTCGCGATCTTCAACGCCGTGGGGTACACGTCGTTGGTGCTCTGGCTCATATTGACGTGCTCGTTCGGATGCAGCGCGGCGTATTCGCCCCGGGCATGGCCGAGAATCTCCAAGGCCCGGTTCGCGATCACCTCGTTGGCGTTCATGTTGGTGGAGGTGCCGGCGCCGCCCTGGATGACGTCGACGACGAACTGGTCGTGAAGCCGGCCGGCGCGCAATTCCTCGCAGGCCGCGACGATGGCCCGCCCGCGACGCTGGTCGAGCAGGCCGAGCTCCATGTTGGACAGCGCCGCCGCCTGCTTGATGGCGGCGAGTGCGCCGATCAGCTCGGGATAGGCCGAGATCGCGATCCCAGAGATCGGAAAGTTCTCGACGGCGCGCAGCGTGTGGATGCCGTAATAGGCATCACGGGGCACGTCGCGCTCGCCAAGCAGATCATGTTCCGTCCGCATCTCATCTCCCGCTGGTCAGCTCCGTTGTCCGGAGACAGTGGCCGTGAGCCTCGCGCTGAGGATTGTCGCGCTAAGGCTTGGCATTGCGGCGGGATGCATGCGCCTGACGATGGAGCGGCGTCCAATGTTATGCTGGCAAGCTTTATTCCGATTATGCATAGATTTCCGCGAAAGATCAGGGCATCTTCCTGACCGAGTCTCTCCCGGAGCAGACACGATGGAATTGAAATGGCTGGAGGATTTTCTCAGCCTGGCGCGAACCCGCAGCTTCTCGCGCGCGGCGGACGAGCGGCACGTGACGCAATCCGCGTTCAGCCGCAGGATCCAGGCGCTGGAACTCTGGCTCGGTGTGTCCCTCGTTGACCGCAGCAGCTACCCGACGACGCTGACCGCCGAGGGACGCGAATTCCTGGAGACTGCGGAAGAGACGGTTCGCATGCTCCATGCGAGTCGTCTCGCGCTGCAGGCGAGCAAGCGGCCGAGCACGCAGGTCGTCTCGATCGCTGCGCTGCACACGCTGTCACTTCATTTCTTTCCGCGCTGGTTCCGGGCCATCGAAAAGGATGTCGGGCCAATCGGCAGCCGGTTGCTGCCCGACGATTTCCACAGTTGCCTGCAGGCGCTGGTCGAAGGCAGCTATGATTTCCTGCTCACCTTCCACCATGCCAACGTGCCGATCCTGCTCGAGCCGGAGCTCTATCCCCACATCGTCGTCGGCATGGACAGTTTCGTCGCCGTCCGCAGCGCGACGTTGGCAGGAGACGACACGGCTTCGTTGCCCCTGCTGAGCTACGCCTCGAATTCATTTCTCGGGCGGGTCGCCACGTTCGCGCAGGCCCAGGCCGGCTCGCCGCCGGCGCACGTGACCCACACCAACGAGAACGCCATGGCCGAGGGGCTGAAGTTCATGGCGCTGGAAGGCTATGGGCTGGCGTGGCTGCCGCGCAGCCTCGTGGCCCGGGAGCTGGACGAGGGCACCCTCGCCATCGTCGGACCGGAGATTCCCCTGGAAGTCCGGCTCTATCGCAGCGCGCGGCGAACCCGCCCGATCGTGGAAAAGGTCTGGAACGCCGCACAATCGGCCGCGCCCAAAACTATGTAGAAGCCGCATATGCCGTTCTGAACGGGCATTGGATTTGCCTGATGCAACCATGCATCGTGGCTCCAACAAGGAGACAAAGATGCTTGGCATTCTGGGCGGCATGGGCCCGATGGCGACCGTGGATTTCATGGGCAAGATCGTCAGGAACACCCCCGCATCCTGCGACCAGGACCACATCCAGATGGTGGTGTGCTCGGCGACTGATGTGCCCGACCGCACCGCCGCCATTCTCGGCCAGGGCCCGGATCCCCTCCCCGCCATGCTGAATGCCCTGCGCCGGCTCGAGCTGTCGGGCGCGACCCGGATCGCCATCCCCTGCAACACAGCCCACCATTGGCACGGCGCGCTGCAGGGCGAGACGCCGGTGCCGATCATCCACATCGTCGACGCCGTTGCCGACGCGCTTCCCCGGCAGCAGACAAGCCCGACCATCGGCCTGCTTGCCACCGATGGCACGGTCCGCGCCGGCATCTACCAGCAGCGCCTCACCGAACGCGGCTATACCTGCGTGGTGCCTGACGCGAAGGCGCAAGCCGAGGTCATGCGCGCGATCCGACTGGTGAAGGCGGGACACACGGATGAAGCGGCCGGCATCCTCGGCCGGGAAGCAGAGGCGCTCGCGGCCAGGGGCTGCTCGCACATCGCCATGGCCTGCACGGAAATCCCCCTCGCCCTCGCCGCGCTCGACAGCGATATCGGCGCGGCCTTGCTGGATCCGACCGACCTTCTCGCACAGGCCTGCGTCAGATCGTGCCTGACGGTGCCGCAGGAGGCGGTGCGGGAAGTCGCCTAGAGCGGAATGAAAGCAGGCGCGCACCGATTCAAGCAAATCCGCCACGAAATTCGGCAATTCCCCGCCAGGCTGCATTAATCATCCGAAGCAATCTTCAGACGAGCATTAAGCTCGACTTAGCCAAGTGTCCTCCAGACTAGCGGCAGGATCCGGTCGAGAGTGCTCCCTGAATGCGTCGATGGTTATCGGTGATCAAGTTTGCGGGCGAGGCCGCCATCTCCGCTGCCGTTCTCGCCATCGTGCTCCGGGCTGAGTGGGGATATGTCGCCGCACATGGCGATTTCTTCGGCTGGCTCATCATCTTGCCGCCCGCGCTGCTTGTTAGTTTTCTGATTTTTGCCGCGCCCTTCGTCGCCGTCATGTTTTATGGCTTCGCAACGGCGCGCTTTGGCCTGGCGCTCGGCCCTATCCTGTCTATCGCGATGACGTATGGCTTCCACGCCCGGTCGGTAGCGCAAGAGGACGAGTTCGTCGCGCAGAAGAGAGCCATCATCGCCAAGCTGGTCCCCGAGAAGGCCGAGCCGCTGCATGCGGATCATACGCTTCTCGCCGTCGATGACTTCAACAATGGACGGTTGTGCGACCAGGCCTGCATCAACGTGTTGGCCACTTCAGCCTATACACTTGCGCTCAAGAGCACCGATCGCAGGGATAGCACATGGGCGGTCTATGAGCAGGCCGAGGGGCCCACATGCCTGGCCAAAGACAATGCCAAACTCGCCCTCCAATTCCTGCTGCGCGGTTTTCCCGGCAAATGCGCGACGCAAAAGACGATCGTCAATCTCGGAGACGGCCTTCTCCTGCGAATCGTGTGGTCGAGAAATCCCAATGGGCAGATCACGCCAGGTATGCCGCAAGGATTTACGGGCACAATGTACGAGACTTTTGAACGGATCGACGGCCAGGACCGTCTCCTGGCGCGGCGCATCGAAGGCAGCCTTGAAAGCAAGGTATACCGCTTCCCGTTTTGGAAGCAGTTGCCTTCAATCGCCGTTGGAACTCCAATCGATCGGATGTCCTTCCTAACGAACGCCGTGGGAACGGACGTCGGTCCGCTCAGGGCGCCCGTCAACCCATTTCCGTACGACGAGGTGCTGACCGGAATCGAGAAGTATTTCGATCTCAAGGACACTCTCGATGCGGATACGTTCCACTCCGCGCGGTGGAGCTGGTTACAGATCGCTGTAAATGCAGCCCGGCCGCAAACTCAGCTACTGAAGGACCATATCCTTCGGCTGTTTGCGACCCGCGACCCCATGCGGATCGAATTGGGTTTGAAGGCAATCACGGACATCAACCTCGATGAACGAGACTTCGCGGACGAAGTCATGATCGAGCTGATGTTCGTTCCGATGAACGCCGAAGTAACCTCGCTTCTCGAAAAGCAACTCGAGCGGCAGTTTGCTCCGCCGCGGAAGTCTCCGACCGCCGAAGTCCGCGAGCAAGCGAAAGCCCGTTTGAACGACCCGAACCTTCAGTCCTGGCAATCGCGCATCCTGAACCGGATCGACCAGCTTCCATAGAAGCGCGGCCTCACGCCGCCACCGGCGTGCGGATCTCGCGCGGCAGGATGATCGCCGCGGCGATCGCGAGCAGGCACAAGCCGGCGAAGGCGTGCAGCATGGTGACGAAGCCGCCCTGCTCGTAGAGCCAGGCGACGAGGCCGACCGAGGCGCCCGCCGCGGTGAAGCCGATGAAATAGCGGACCGCGTAGGCGCGCGAGCGCCATTCCTCGCTGGTGTATTTGCCGACCATGGCGTCGTTCACCGTGACCTGTCCGAACGCGCCCATGACGATGCCGATCGAGACCAGGATCAGCGGCAGATTCGACAGGCTCGCGGCGAGATACAGGAACGGCGCCAGCATGAAGGACAGCGGCAGCGCCACCGTCTTCAGCGAGTAACGGTCGAGCAGCCGGCCGATTGTGTACTGCGTCATCGCGCCGAACACATAGACGCAGGCGGCGATGACCCCGAGCAGCGCGGGACTCTTGGTGAGATCCGCGAGCCGCTCCGCGAACAGCTTTGGCAGCGCAACGGTGACGGCGTTGAAGGTCGTCGAGATCGCAATCACGACGATCAGCAGCGACAGCACCACGCGCCACATGTCTTGCTTGGCGACGCGCGCCTGCGCCGCCGCCTGCTTGGAGCCCTTGCGGTCCTCGTGCACGACCGACATCGCGAAGGCGAGGCCGATCAGGATGGTGACGATGCCGGGGATGATGAAGGCAAAGCGCCAGCCGAGATATTGGCCGATCACGCCAGTGACCAGCGCCGAGGAGGCAACCCCGAGATTGCCCCAGACACCGTTGATGCCCATCTCGCGGCCGAGCCTCTCGGCATAGGACACGATCATCGCGGTCCCGACAGGGTGGTAGATCGAGGCGAACACGCCGATCGCAAGCAGCGCGCCGCCGAGTTGGAGCGGCGTCTGCACGAAGCCGACCGAGATCATGGAGGCGCCGATGCCGATGAAGAAGATCAGCATCATGTGGCGGCGGCTCCAGCGGTCCCCTAACCAGCCGGTCAGCAGCGAGCCGGCGCCGAAGGCGATGAAGCCGGGGGTCGCATAGGGAAGCAGTTCCGAATAGGCCATGCCGAGCGCCGGCCCCATGATGATCACGGCGGCGGCGAAGATCAGCATCGAATAATGGTCGATGAAATGGCCTGCGTTGACGAAACTGATGACCCTGACGGGGCTATTCATTCGGAATCCTCTCCTGCTCCGGAATGAGTTATATGTCATGGGCATGACGGAATGCTGCCAATGACTGTCGTCGAAACGCCAATCCTCCGGGAGGTCCAGGGTAATCATCGCTCCACCGCGGGCGTGCACCTGGTCGCGCGCGACTATCCCAAGGGCATGCGGATCGATCTGCACATGCACCGCGAGTCGCAGCTGATTTATGCGGCGAAGGGCACGATGCAGGTGACGACGCCAGGCGGGCGCTGGCTGGTGCCGCCGGACCGCGCGGTCTGGGTGCCGGCCGGGCTGGAACACGCCATCGACCTGCTCGCCGACATCGAGATGCGCACGCTCTATTTCGACCTCGCCTGGCTGAAGCGCGAAAAGCGTTACGAGGGACTGACCCGGGAGTTCGTGGTGCGGGTGTCGCCGCTGCTCAACCAGGCGATCCTGGCTTTGTTCGACGCGCGCAATACCGAGGAGCGCACCGAACTGCTGGTGCGCCTGGTGATGCTGGAATTGCACCAGGCCGAGGATTCCGCGACCTTCGTGCCGCTGCCGCACGAGCCGCGCTGCCGGCGCGCCGCGATGATCGTGCTCGACGATCCCACCGGCCTGCACGACATCGACACGCTGGCACGCGAGGTCGGCACCTCCGCGCGCACGCTGTCGCGGCTGTTCTCGACGGAGACGCAGCTGAGCTTCAAGAGCTGGTGCCAGCGCGCGCGGATCGCCGCTGCGATCCAGAAACTGTCCACGGATGCGAACGTCTCGGTGAAGCAGCTCGCGACGCAACTCGGCTACGCCAGCGTGCCGGCATTCTCGGCCGCGTTCCGCCAGGTGACCGGGCGGACGCCGACGGAGTTTGCCACACACGCGGTGTCATCGCCCGGCTCGACCGGGCGATCCAGTACTGCGAGACGGCACGGCTAGAACCGAGCAGCCGCGGCGTGCTGGATGCCCCGCCTTCGCGGGGCATGACAGCGCCTTCGGGGATGCATGGCACACCACGAAAGATACAAAATTCCCCTGCTTGATTGTGATCGGCTTCCGCCTAAATCCCGTGTAAGCTTCCGCACCGCACAAACCCGGATTCGAAAAGCCCAGATGGCCAATGCCTTCTTCTCCGACCTGCTCGCCACAATTTCCGAACGCGGCCGCACGCTGCTGCGCCGGGGGGATTCCACCGATGCCAAGCAGGATGCCGACGGGCTGATCGCGCTCTGCGGCGCGCTGCTGTCGGGCCGCGGCGAAGCCTCGGGCACCGCCATGGCGCGTGAGGTGCTCGACATCTACCAGGAGTTGGATGCGGCAGGGCGCCGCGCCTTCTTCGAAGGGCTGGTGCGCGATTTCGGCCCGGATCGTGAGCGCCTGACCAAGGCGATCGAAAAGTGGCGCACCCAGCCGAGCGACGAGGATGCGAGCGCACTGCATTTCGCCTCGGAACCGCGGCGGCAGGAGCTGATCCGCCGCCTCAACCGCGCGCCCGGCGGCACCGGCGATCTCGTCGCCATGCGTGCCGATCTGCTCGGCATGATGAACGGACACACCGACCTCGCCGCGCTCGACCGCGACGTCTCGCATCTTCTTTCTTCGTGGTTCAACAGGGGGTTTCTCGTGCTGCGCCGGATTGACTGGTCGACCCCGGCCAACATCCTCGAAAAGATCATCCGCTATGAGGCTGTGCACGAGATCAGCGACTGGGACGATCTGCGCCGCCGCATCGATCCGGTCGACCGCCGCTGTTACGCGTTCTTCCATCCGGCGATGGTGGACGAACCCCTGATCTTCGTCGAGGTGGCGCTGACCGAGACCATTCCCGGCGCGATCGCGCCGCTGCTCGCGGTCGATCGCCAGCATCTTCCGATCGAGAAGGCGCGCACCGCCGTCTTTTATTCGATCTCGAATACCCAACGTGGCCTCGGCGGCATCTCCTTCGGCAGCTTCCTGATCAAGCAGGTGGTCGAGGAGCTACGTCGCGAGACGCCGAAGCTCGACACCTTCGTGACGCTGTCGCCGGTGCCGGGCTTCATGCCATGGATCAAGCAGGACAAGGATTTGCCGCTGTCGGACGAGGACCGCGAGATCCTCAAGCGCCTCGACGATCCCAAATGGTATGAGAACCCGGAGACGACGACGCAGCTGCGCGCCGTGATCGAGCCGCTCGCCGCGCACTACTTCCTGAAGGCGCGCACGTCGAAGGGCCGCCTGATCGACTCCGTCGCCCGCTTCCATCTCGGCAACGGCGCACGGCTGGAGCGCATCAACTGGCTCGGCGACCTCTCGCCCAAGGGCCTGCGCGAATCCGCCGGCGTTATGGTGAACTACCTCTACCGCCTCGACGACATCGAGAAGAACCACGAAGCCTATGCCAATGACGGCGAAGTGGTGGCCTCGAGCGCGGTGAAGAAGCTGCTGAAGGGCGAAGGGCGACGGCTGCTGGATATGAGGCTGTCGTAGCAGGCGGACGAGAAGTCGCCAGGGCGCTATTGGAATTCAGATCACAATGACTTCCGATAGCGCAGCATCTCCCCGGCCGACAAATCCCTCGGATCGCATTGAGACCATCGACGTGCTCAGGGGCATAGCCCTGTTCGGCGTCATGGCCATCAACGTCGTGATGGAATTTCGCGTTTCGATCTTCGAGCAGTTTCTGGGGCCGAAGACGCTCACCTCGCCAATCGATCACACTGTTGAGACGATCCTGACGCAGGCGATCGAGCTCAAGGCGTTCGCGCTGTTTTCGCTACTGTTCGGCGCGGGCCTTGCCATTCAGTTCGACCGCCTTGCCAAGAGCGGGCGCCGCGCCGTTCTGCTCGTGCGCCGGCTCGCCGCGCTGCTGCTGTTCGGCATCATTCACCTGTGCCTGATCTGGAACGGCGACATCCTCACCGAATATGCGCTGGCTGGATTCATCGTGCTGCCATTGCTGTTTGGTTCGCGCTGGCTGATCGCTCTCGCCGCGCTGGCATCCCTGACGCTGTATCTGGCCATACAGGACTTTCCGCCGGAGGGATTGTTTCCCTCGAGGAGCGTAATCTGGCGGGATGTGCTGGATGCCAATCGCATCTATGCGACCGGCGGCTTCCTCGACGTGCTGGCGTTTCGCTTGCGCGAAATTCCCCTCATCGCCTCCCTGCACGCATTCGTCTTCCTGCGCACGATCGGGCTGTTTCTCCTGGGCGCGCTGGCCTGGCGCAGCGGCATTGTGCAAAATATACGCGGCCTGTTCGTCATCGCGCTCCCTGCGGTCGCTCTCGGCGCAGGCCTGCTTTACGGCGGCAGCGAGCCACTCGGCACCATCCTGCTGGCGCTGGGCTACGGCGCCGCCATCCTCGGCATCGCCAGCTTCGAGCGCGGCAAGAAGCTGCTCGGCTGGGCCGCGCCGTTGGGACGAATGGCCTTCACCAATTACGTCGCGCAATCCGTCATCTTCGGCTGGATCTTTTACGGCTACGGCCTTGGCTTGTTCGGGCGGCTCGGCATCACCGCGGCCCTCGCCATCGGCATCGTCGTCTACATCGCACAGGTGCTGTTCAGCGCCTGGTGGCTGCGCCGCTACCGCTACGGCCCGCTCGAATGGCTGTGGCGGTCGTTGATGTATGGGGTGCGGCAGCCAATGGCGGTGGCAGAGGTGGCCGTGCGAACTCAACTGTCGTCCCGGACAAGCGAAGCGCAGATCCGGGACCCATAGCCGCAGGATTGGATTTGGCGAAGACTCGGAGTGACCAGCTCGCGCCGTAACTCCTCCCTGGGGTTATGGATCCCCGCATGCGCGGGGATGACACCGAGTTGTTGGAGACGCCGTCGCCTCCCTACTCCGCCAGCGCCTTCATCTCCTTGTAGAGATCGGACTTGCCTTCGAAGCCGATGCCGGGGAGATCGGGCATGGTGATGTGGCCGTTCTCGACGCGGACGCCGTCGGGGAAGCCGCCATAGGGCTGGAACAGGTCGGGGTAGCTTTCGTTGCCGCCGAGACCCAGGCCCGCCGCGATGTTCAGTGACATCTGGTGGCCGCCGTGCGGGATGCAGCGGCTGGGGGACCAACCGTAGGTCTTCAGCACTTCGAGCGTGCGCTGGTATTCGCAGAGGCCATAGGACAGCGCGCAGTCGAATTGCAGCCAGTCGCGGTCGGGGCGCATGCCGCCGTAGCGGATCAGATTGCGGGCGTCCTGGTGGCTGAACAGGTTCTCGCCTGTCGCCATCGGGCCCGGATAGAATTCGGCGAGCGCGGCCTGCAGCGCGTAGTCAAGAGGATCGCCGACCTCTTCGTACCAGAACAGCGGATAGTCCCGCAGCATCTTGGCGTAGGCGATGCCGGTCTCCAAATTGAAGCGGCCGTTGGCGTCGACCGCGAGCTGCGCGTCCTGGCCAATCTCTTCCAGCACCGCCTCGATGCGGATGCGATCCTCGTCGATATCAGCACCGCCGATCTTCATCTTCACGACGTTGTAGCCGCGATCGAGATAACCGCGCATCTCGCCGCGCAGCATCGAGAGCCCCTTGCCCGGATAATAATAGCCACCGGCGGCATAGACGAAGACGCGCGGATTGGCCGGCCGGCCATGGCGTTCGGCGAGCAGGCGAAACAGCGGCTTGCCTGCGATCTTGGCGACCGCGTCCCACACCGCCATGTCGATGGTGCCGACCGCGACCGAGCGCTCACCGTGGCCACCGGGCTTCTCGTTGGTCATCATCGCACCCCAGACCTTGTCAGGGTCGAGATTGTCGCCGGCCTCGTTCAGAAGCTTCTTCGGATCGGCTTCGAGAATGCGCGAGGCGAAGCGTTCGCGGATCAGGCCGCTCTGCCCGTAGCGGCCGTTGGAGTTGAAGCCGTAGCCGACGACGCGCTTGCCATCGCGAACCACATCGGTGACGACGGCAACGAGGCTCGTCGTCATCTTGGTGAAGTCGATATAGGCGTTGCGGATCGGCGATGAGATCGGCTTGGTGATCTCGCGGACGTCGACGATGCGGACGGACATGGTGTTCAGCCTTCGGTAATCGGGAGCAACTTCGCCTGCCTCCCCGTCATCCTTCGAGGCTCGCCGAAGAGGCGAGCACCTCAGGGTGACGGGGAAACATTTAGGTGCGACGCGCTTACTTCTTGTCCCTAAAATACGGCTCCACTGGCCCATGCACCTTGATGGTCAGCGGATTGCCGTAGCGATCCTTGGCGTTGCCGGCGGTGACGCGGACCCAGCCTTCGCTGATGCAGTACTCTTCGACATTGGTCTTCTCGATGCCCTTGAAGCGGATGCCGACGTCGCGCGACAGGATGTCCGCGTTGTAATAGGGGCTGTTGGGGTCGACCGACAGTCGATCAGGAAATTCGTCGCTCATTGATGTCTCGCTCATAACAGGGTCTCAATTTGATTGCGCAGCCCTTCGGGCCGTGCGGTCGGCGCGTAGCGCGCGATTACCTTGCCGGCACGGTCCACCAGGAATTTGGTGAAATTCCATTTGATGGAGGAACCAAGCAGGCCGGATTGCTGGCGTTTCAGGTACTCGTACAGCGGATGGGCCTTCGGCCCATTGACGTCGATCTTCTCAAACAGCGGGAAGGTGACGTCGTAATTGGTGGAGCAGAACGCCTGGATCTCAGCTGCCTGCCCCGGCTCCTGCGCGCCGAACTGATTGCAAGGAAAGCCGAGCACGGAGAAGCCGCGCGGCGACAGGTCGCGGTGCAGATCCTCAAGGCCGCGATATTGCGGCGTGAAGCCGCATTTGCTCGCGGTGTTGACGATCAAGAGCACCTGCCCTTCGAAGCGGCGCAGGGCGACCTCTTCGCCTGCAAGCGAATTGGCCTTGAAATCGTAAATCTCAGACATCGCTAACCCACGGGATCGATCGGCGATGGCGGCACGCCGCCCGCCTCGATCGCTTCGCCGGCGAGCAGGCAGAGATCCTCGCGATAGCGGCCGGAGACGATCTGCACGCCGACCGGACTCTTGCCGACGAGACCGGTGGAGACCACGAGGCCCGGCAGGCCCATGAAGGGTGTCGCGATCTGCGGCATCTGCGCTTCCCAGACGCGCTCGAAGGAGGCCGAATCCTTGCGGTCGAGATGATCGGGGAACGGCAGCTCGCCGGAAACCGGCGTCAGCACCACGGCGTATTTTTCGAAGAACAGCATCCATTCGCGCGTCAGCGTGGCGCGACGGGTCAGCGCCTGCGCGTAATTCGCCTGGTCCATCGGCGTGACCTTGGAGCGGTTGCCGTTGAGGCAGGCCAGCGCGCCGGGATCGCCCTCGCGCTCGGCCATTGCGAGCTGCGCCTCGAAGCCATCGCCGAGCCAGAGCTTGCGCTGCCATTCGACGGCTTCGCGCATCGGCGGGGTGTTCTCGATCATGTCGACGGTCCAGCCCGCGCGCTCGAGGCGCTTGCCGGCGTCGGTCACGGCGGCCTTCACCTCAGCTGTGGTGGCAAGGCCATCCGGATTGAGGCAGATCGCGGCGCGCTTCTCGCGCGCGGGGCCTTCCAGCGGCACCGGCACATACCAGGGATCACGCACGTCGCGCGCCGACATCGCCGCGAGCGAGATGCGCAAGTCGTTGACGGTGCGGGCCAAGGGGCCCGAGACGGCCATGATCTGCGGGCCGATCGGGCGCTCCGGGAGCGCCGGATTGAAAGCCGGGATGCGGCCGAGCGTCGGGCGCAGGCCGTGCACGCCGCAAGCATAGGCGGGATAGCGGATCGAGCCGGCGATATCGGTGCCGTGGGCGATGGCGCCGATCCCGGCCGCGACTGCCGAGCCGGCGCCGCCGGACGAGCCGCCCGGGGTCAGCGAAGCATCGCGCGGGTTCTTGGTGTCGCCATGGACGAGGTTGGTGGTGAACCAGCGATAGGAGAAGGCCGGGCAATTGGTGCGCCCGAGCAGAATGGCGCCCGCTTTGCGGAAATTGGCGACGACAGGATTGTCCTCGCGTGCGATCAGATCGCGCTGGAGCTTGAGGCCGTTGGTGGTGGCAAAGCCCGCCTGGTCGACATTGGCCTTGATGGTGACGGGGACGCCGGCGAGCACGCCGGGGTCCTCGCCCCTGGCAATGGCGGCATCGACCGCGTCAGCCTGCTTGAGCACGTCCTCCGGCCGGTGGTCGATCACGGCGTTGAGCCTGGGATTGACAGCATCCAGGCGCTCGAGGCCGGCCTTGGCCGCCTCTTTGACCGACACCTTCCTGGATTTGACGAGAGTGGCGAGGTCGGCGGCCGACAGGCGCCAGAGATCTTGCATGACGTGCTCCGTGTGACCGGCGTCTTTTAGCGCCGGGAACGCGGCAAAGCCATGCGGATTTCGCAGGGGAAACCTTCCCGTCATTGCGAGCGCAGCGAAGCAATCCAGACTGCCGCCGCGGAGGGGATTCTACATTGCTTCGCTGCGCTCGCAATGACGGGGAGAGAGTTCGGGCCCCTAATGCCGCGTCGCCGACTGGTCCGGCATGTCCAGCAGCGCCTCGGTGAAGGGAAACTCCAGCACGATCTCGCCCTCGACGTCGGTCACCTCGATGACGGCCTCGAGCAGGGCCGGCTGGGCGCCTTCGGACTTCACCACCTCCAGGATCATCTGGCGGGCAACCTCCCAGGCACGATCGGGATTGCGCAGATCCTCGCCTTCGGGGTCCACGATCAATTCATCGCCGATACGCGTGTTGAAGAAATATTTGGGCATCATGAGATCCAGCTAGAGGCGCCTGTACCGGATTGAAAGCTGCAGTGCACTCACAACTGCTTTATCAGGACAGGGTTCGCGACCGAATGCGCCACGCGCAGAGCCGTATCACCAGAAAGTACTGTTCCCCGCCCATGTTTCGCGGCGCAGTATGCTCGTGCTCGGGAAAATTTCACTGGCGAACTTTAACGCCGGCAGTAATTTAACCCCGGGCGGAAACGTCCGAAGTCGCGAAATGGAGAGCCAAAATGGCCTGGAAAGCCCCCAAGATCGTCGAAGTGCCCTGCGGCATGGAAATCAACATGTATGTGAGCGCCACCCGCAAGTAAGCGGTCGGCAGTTAAGCGTTCTGCGCAGGTGGATCTTTCGGTCACGATCGGTTTCCGAATGATGGAGATTGTGTCGGACCGAACCTTGTGGACTTGAGATCCACCTCGCGACGTTGCTTCCAGGAGACGGATCATGCTTCGCGTCGTCGTCCTGGGCGCCGGGGCCGGCGGCGGAGTCCCGCAATGGAACTGCGGTTGCGAGGGCTGCCGGGCCGCACGTAGCCACGGCCATGAGTTGTATCGAACCCAGGCCTCAGTCGCCTTTAGCGGCGACGGCGAGCACTGGTTCCTGATCAATGCCTCCCCGGATCTGCGCCAGCAATTGAATGCCACGCCGCAGTTGCATCCCAAGGCCGGGGCGCTGCGTCATACGCCTGTTGCAGGCGTGATCCTGACCAACAGCGAAGTGGATGCGGTCGCTGGCCTGCTGTCGATGCGCGAGGGCTCGCCCTTCACGGTTTATGCGCATGAGAAGGTGCTGGCGATCCTGGCCAGCAACAGCATCTTCAACGTGCTGAACGAGAAGAACGTCAAGCGGCAGCCGATCGCAATCAGTGAGCCGTTCGAGCCGCGGCTGGCCGACGGTGCACGCTCAGGCCTCGAGGTGCTGGCCTTCGCGGTGCCGGGAAAATCGGCCTGGTACCTGGAAGGCAAGGCGCATCCCGGCGGCGAGAATGGCGAGGGTGATACGCTGGGCCTGAAGATCACCGACAAGGCGACCGGCAAGTATTTCTATTTCATCGCCGCCTGCGCCGAGGTGACCGACGCGCTCAAGGCCGAGATCGACGGCGCCGCACTGGTGTTCTTCGACGGCACGGTGTGGCGGGACGACGAGATGATCAAGGCCGGGCTCGGCCACAAAACCGGCAAGAGCATGGGCCATGTCGCGATGTCCGGCGACGACGGCGCGATTGCGCGGCTCGCCGATCTCTCGATCGGAAGAAAGATATTTCTTCATATCAACAACTCGAACCCGGCGCTGCTGCCTGCCTCGGCTGAACGCAAGACTGCTGAACAAGCGGGGTGGCAGATTCCCGCCGACGGAACGGAGATCGTGCTGTGACTGCTGTATCCATGACGGGAATGACTGCGCTCTCGATCGGCAAGGATATCAGGCTCAACTCGGCCGAGGAGCTGGAGGCCACGCTGCGCCATATCGGCGCGACGCGCTATCACAGCCTGCATCCGTTCCATAAGCTGCTGCACGGCGGCAAGCTGAACAAGGGCCAGGTGCAGGCCTGGGCGCTGAACCGCTATTATTACCAGAGCACCATCCCGATCAAGGACGCGGTCGTGATCTCGCGCTTCCGCGACCGCGCCACGCGCCTGGAATGGCGCCACCGCATCGAGGATCATGACGGCGACGTCGGCTCAGAGGGCGGCATCGAGCGCTGGATCAAATTGACCGAAGGCCTGGGGCTCGACACGGCCTATGTGGAATCGACCGAGGGAATCCTGCCGGCAACGCGTTTTGCGGTCGAAGCCTATGTGCACTATTGCCGCGAGAAGAGCCCGCTGGAGGCGATCGCCTCCTCGCTCACGGAGCTGTTCGCGCCGAGCATCCACGAAGAGCGCATCGCCGGCATGTTGCAGCACTACGACTTCGTCAATCCCGACATCATGAGCTACTTCAAGCGCCGCCTGACACAGGCGCCGCGCGATGCCAATTTCGCGCTCGACTATGTCAGGACGCATGCCCGGACGCCGGAGGAGCGCGCTTCCGTCTGCAATGCGCTGATCTTCAAGACCAACGTGTTGTGGGTGCAGCTCGACGCGCTCTATCATGCCTATGTCGAAGGCAACATTCCGCCGGGCGCGTTCGTGCCCAAGGCGGGTTAAGAGGACCAAGCCATGGCCGGGCCGCGGAACATCAGCGTCAGCGAGGCAAGCCGCCCCGTGCTGCCGCGGCATGCCAAGCTGAAATATGACGAGACGCGCAAGGTCTGGGTGATCCTGGCGCCGGAACGGGTGCTGGCGCCGGACGAGATCGCGGTCGAGGTCTTGCAGCTCTGCGACGGCAAGCGCAATGTCGGCGAGGTCGCCGATCAATTGGCGGCGAAATACGCCGCGCCGCGCGAGGCAATCCTGACCGATGTCATCGCCATGCTGCAGGATCTCGCTGACAAGGGTTTTTTGACCGAGATCAGGGAGAAGACGCCATGAGCGATGTGCTCCCGACCATCCCGCCCGACGCCAGCGATAGCCTTGCGGTGCTGGAGAAGCAGCGCTCGACGGCTGAGACCTTCGGCATTCCGCTTGCGGTGCTGCTGGAAATCACGCATCGCTGCCCGCTGCAATGCCCCTATTGCTCCAATCCCGTCGAGCTCGATCGCTCGGGCAAGGAGCTGACCACCGACGAATGGAAGAAGGTTCTGAGCGAGCTCGCCGAGATCGGCGTGCTGCAGGTGCATTTCTCCGGCGGCGAGCCGACCGCGCGGAAAGACCTGGTCGAGCTGGTCAAGCATGCCAGCGACGTCGGGCTCTACACCAACCTCATCACTTCGGCCGTGCTGCTGACGCGCGAGAAGCTCGGCGAGCTTGCCGATGCCGGGCTCTGCCATGTGCAGATCTCCTTCCAGGGCATCGAGGAAGGCCTTGCCGATCGCGTCGCCGGCTACAAGGGCGGCCATCGCAAGAAGCTCGAGGTCGCCAAATGGACGCGCGAGCTCGACTTGCCGCTCACCGTGAATGCGGTGATGCACCGGCAGAATTTGCATCAGCTCCCCGACATCATCCAGATGTCCATCGATCTCGACGCCGACCGGCTCGAGGTCGCCAATGTGCAGTATTACGGCTGGGCGCTGAAGAACCGCGCCGCGCTGATGCCGACGGTGGCGCAACTCGATGAGTGCACCCGCCTCGTCGAAGAAGCGCGCGAGCGGCTGAAGGGCACGCTCGCGATCGACTACGTCGTGCCTGATTATTACGCGCAGCGGCCGAAGAAGTGCATGGGCGGCTGGGGCCGGCAGTTCTTCAACATCTCCCCCGCCGGCAAGGTGCTGCCCTGCCACGCCGCCGAGAGCATCACCGGACTCGACTTCTTGTCGGTGCGTTCCAACCATTCGATCGCCTGGATCTGGCAGAACTCCGAGGCCTTCAACCGTTATCGCGGCACCGGCTGGATGAAAGAGCCGTGCAAGACCTGCGAGTTCCGCGAGATCGATTTCGGCGGCTGCCGCTGCCAGGCCTTTGCGCTGACAGGCGATGCCGCCAACACCGATCCGGCCTGCGCGCTGTCGCCGCTGCACGAGACCATCTTCAAGCAGGCGGAAACCGAGGCCGAAGGCGAGACCAACCGCTTCCTCTACCGCAACTTCGCCGGTGGCACCCTGGAATCCGAGAATGGGGCCTGACGCCGACGCAGGTACCGCCGCCAGGCGCGCCGATCCCTTCGCGCCGCTGACCTCCGATATGCTTGATGTCGGCGACGGCCACGAGCTCCATGTCGAAAGCGTCGGCCGCGAAGGCGGCATTCCCGCGATCTATCTGCACGGCGGCCCCGGCAGCGGCTGCCAGCCTGATCATCGCCGGCTGTTTGATCCCGAGCGCATGCACGCGGTGCTGTTCGACCAGCGTGGCTGCGGCCGCAGCCGGCCGAAGGGCTCGCGCGAGCACAACACCACGGCGCATCTGATCGCCGACATGGAGAAGATCCGCGAAAAGTTCGGCATCACACGCTGGATCGTAGTGGGCGGCTCCTGGGGCGCGACGCTGGCGCTGGCCTATGCAGAGGCCCATCCCGAGCGCGTCTCCGGCATTGCGCTGCGCGCGACGTTTCTGGGCACGCAGGGAGAAGTCGAGACCGCCTTTACCGCGCGACTGGCGCAATTCTACCCGGCCTTGCACGAGGATTTTCTCAGCGTGCTGCCGCCGGAGGAGCGCGCGCGACCGGTGCAAGCCTATTATCGCCGTATTCTCGATGCCGATCCCGCTATACATGGTCCGGCCTCGCGTGCCTGGCATGACACCGAGCGCGCGCTGTCGGAGCACAAGGCGGCCAAGACGCGACTTGATCTTGCCTCGCTCAACGTCTGGCGCACGCTGCCGGCGACGCCGTTCATGGAGGCGCATTATTTCGCCAACAACTCCTTCATGGGCGAAGAGCAGTTGTTGCGAAATGCTGCCAGGCTGAAAGACATCCCCGGCATTATCGTGCAAGGCCGCTACGACCTGTTGTGCCCGCCTGAGACATCCGCACGGCTCGCGAAAGTGTGGCCGGGTTCCGAGGTCAGGATCGTGGAAGAGGCCGGCCATTCGCTCTATGATGCCGGCGTGCGGGACGCGGTGATGAGGTCGATCGCGGATCTTGCGTCAAAGGCCGCGCGCTAGCGCGAAACAAGGACAAGAAAATGCCGCTTGCCGGGAAGGGCATGCTGCTGACGTCGATGAACATCGACGCTTCAGATGAGGCCGATTTCAACCACTGGTACGATCGCGAACATCTCGAAGAACGCGTCGCGATCGAAGGCTTTCTCGAAGCACGACGCTATGTCGCGCACGCCGCCAATCCCAAATATCTCTGCCTCTATTCGACCGCGACGCTCGCCGTGCTCGACAGTCCCGCCTACCGGGCGCGGCTTGCCAATCCGACCGATTGGTCGCGGCGGACCATGGCGCGCTTCAAGGACATGCTGCGCGTGGTCGCGCGCATCACCATCAGCAAGGGGAGCGGCCGCGGGGCCGCGCTCGGGCTCGTGCGGTTACGGCCTCATCCAGACAATGCGAGCGCATGGCGTGATGCACTGCAAGAAAAGCTGGCGCCGGAGACATGCGAAGGCATCATCTCGATGCATCTGCTCGAGAGCGAATCGGAATTGTCCGGCGCAACGCCTGAAATTCCGGCCGTGCGCAACGAAGGCGCACGCGACTGGTTCGTGCTGATCGACGGCATCCGCGTCGGTGCGGTCTCGGCCGTCATCGCCGAACGCTTTACCGGCCCCGCCGCGGCGCCATTTCCGCCTCCCGTTTCCGTCGGCACCTACAGCCTGATGTGGGATCTGGCGAAGAGCGATATCGCGAGCAGCTGAAGCGCGTTGCTCTCGTGTCCCCGACGCGCCGCAACGCGCAAGCGTTGCTGCGCAGTGCCGGGGCCCAGCAGGCCACGCACTTGCTGATGCATGGGCCCCGGCTCTGCAGAGCACCACCGAAGAGGCGCTGCGCTGCGTCCGGGGCACGAGATCTTCGACGCGCGGAGAGCTCATGCTGCACTGCCGCATGAGTGCGTGCGGCTGTTAATGCTGTGCGCGCTTGGCTCCCATGAAAGCGGGGACGCACGAAAATTTGCCGTTGTACTCCGGGACGGTTCTAATAAGCTAACCCAATGACGTCATTCAGAAACCAGATCGCCGCGCGTTAAGCGTGGACAAGCTCAAGAAGAGGCCGCCAGGTCTTTGAGCCTGCGCGGACGAGGGTAGGAATGAAACCGACCGATATCGCGGCCCCCGACTACTTTCACAAAGTGGTCGATTGCCAGTGGGCCTGTCCTGCGCACACCCCGGTTCCCGAATACATCCGACTGATCGCACAAGGCCGCTACAGCGACGCCTACATGATCAATTGGAAATCGAACGTGTTTCCCGGAATCCTGGGACGCACCTGCGATCGTCCTTGCGAGCCGGCGTGCCGCCGCGGCCGCGTCGAGGAGACGCCGGTAGCGATCTGCCGCTTGAAGCGCGTCGCGGCCGACTTCAAGGACGACATTAAGCAACGGCTGCCGAAGCCGACCGCGAAGAACGGCAAGCGCGTCGCATTCGTCGGCGGCGGTCCGGCCTCGCTGACGGTGGCGCGTGATCTTGCGCCGCTCGGCTATCACTGCACCGTGTTCGACGGCGATCCCGAAGCCGGCGGCATGATGCGGACGCAGATCCCCAAATTCCGCCTGCCCAATTCGGTGATCGACGAGGAGACCGGCTACATCCTGGGTCTCGGCGTCGAATTCAAGGGCGGCCATCGCATCGAGAGCATGAAGGCGCTGCTCGCCGAGAAATACGACGCGATCTTCGTCGGCTCCGGCGCGCCGCGCGGCCGCGAGCTCGACATTCCCGGCCGCAAGGAAGCCGCTGCCAACATCCATATCGGAATTGACTGGCTCTCCTCGGTTTCGTTCGGGCACACCGACAAGATCGGCAAGCGCGTGATCGTGCTCGGCGGCGGCAACACCGCGATGGATTGCTGCCGCACCGCGCGCCGCCTCGGCGGCGAGAAAGTCACGGTGGTGGTGCGCTCCGGCTTCGAGGAGATGAAGGCCTCGCCCTGGGAGAAGGAAGACGCCATCCACGAGGATATCCCGATCCTCAACTACATGGTTCCGGTGGCCTTCAAGCACGTCGCCGGCAAGCTGATCGGCGTCACCTTCCAGCACGTCAAAGCCGAATACGACGCAAAAGGCCGCCGCAATCTGGTGCCCTCGGGCGATCCCGATCAGACCATTCCGTGCGACGACGTGCTGGTCGCGGTCGGCCAGGAGAATGCCTTCCCCTGGATCGAGCAGGATTGCGGCATCGAGTTCGACAAATGGCACATGCCCAAGGTCGACCCGAAGACCTTTGTCTCGACCAACCCGAAAGTGTTCTTCGGCGGCGATGCCGCATTCGGCCCGAAGAACATCATCTGGGCGGTCGCGCACGGCCACGATGCCGCGTTGTCGATCCACAAGCTGCTCTCCGGCGAGGACATCACCGAGCGGCCACTGCCTGAGGTGCAGGTCTCCTCGCAAAAGATGGGCATCCACGAATGGAGCTATGACAACGACATCTCCATCGACAAGCGCTTCAAGGTGCCGCATCGCGACAAGGTGGTCGCGCTGAAGGACATCAAGACCGAGGTCGAGCTCGGCTATGACGTCAAGCTCGCGCTCGGCGAGGCCCATCGCTGCCTGAACTGCGACGTCCAGACCGTGTTCTCGACCTCGCTCTGCATCGAATGCGATGCCTGCGCCGACATCTGCCCGATGGATTGCATCACCTTCACCGGCAATGGTGAGGAAAGCGACCTGCGCACGCGCCTTAAGGCGCCCTCGCCGCACCCGGATCAGGATCTCTACGTCTCGTCCGATCTCAAGACCGGACGCGTCATGGTCAAGGACGAGGACGTCTGCCTGCATTGCGGGCTGTGCGCCGAGCGTTGTCCCACCGGGGCCTGGGACATGCAGAAATATTTCATCGAGATGACTCACGCAGGTTCGACATGTCCGACAAAAAGCCGATCAGCAGCGTAAACGACTTCGTCGTCCGCTTCGCCAACGTCAATGGCTCGGGCTCGGCCAGCGCGAACGAGATGTTCGCACGCGCGATCCTGCGCCATGGCGTGCCGGTCTCCCCGCGCAACATCTTCCCCTCCAACATCCAGGGCCTGCCGACCTGGTATGAGGTGCGGGTGACGGAAGACGGCCATCTCGGCGCCCGCGGCGGCGTCGACATGATGGTGGCGATGAACCCGCAGACCTGGGACAAGGACGTCGCCGGCATCGAGCCCGGCGGCTATCTGTTCTACGATTCCACCAAGCCGATGCCGTCGACCAAATTCCGCGACGACATCACCGTGATCGGCGTGCCGCTGACCGCGATCACCAACTCGACCTACACCGATCCGCGCCAGCGCCAGCTGTTCAAGAACATCATCTATCTCGGCGCGCTCAGTGCGCTGCTCGAGATGGACCCGAAGCTGATCGAGCAGCTGATCAGCGAGCAGTACAAGGGCAAGGAGAAGCTGCTCTCCTCCAACGTCCACGCGCTGCATCTCGGCCGCGACTGGGCACTGCAGAATTTGAAATGCCCGATCGGTCTCAGGGTGAAGAAATCTGACAAGGTCGGCGACCGCATCTTCATCGAGGGCAACAGCGCTGCCGCGCTTGGCGCCGTCTATGGCGGCGCCACGGTGTGTGCCTGGTATCCGATCACGCCGTCCTCGTCGGTGGCCGAAGCTTTCACCGCCCATTGCAAGAAGTACCGGCACGATCCGGAAACCGGCAAAGCCAAGTACGCGATCGTACAGGGCGAGGACGAACTGGCTTCGATCGGCATCGTCATCGGCGCCTCCTGGAACGGCGCGCGCGCCTTCACAGCGACCTCGGGGCCCGGCATCTCGCTGATGACCGAGTTCATCGGCCTTTCTTACTTTGCCGAGATCCCGGCCGTGATCATGAACATCCAGCGTGCCGGCCCCTCGACGGGCATGCCGACCCGCACCCAGCAATGCGACATCATCGCCTGCGCCTATGCCTCGCATGGCGACACCAAGCATGTGCTGCTGTTCCCCGAAGATCCGGCCGAGGCGTTCGAGTTCGCGGCCGCCGCGTTCGACCTCGCCGAGCGTCTGCAGACCACGATCTTCCTGATGCTCGATCTCGACATCGGCATGAACCACCGGCTCTGCCGGCCCCTGAAGTGGGACGACGCCAAGCAATATGACCGCGGCAAGGTGATGACTGCGGAGATGCTGGAGGAAGGCCGCGACTTCGGCCGCTATCTCGATGTCGACGGCGACGGCATCCCCTACCGCACCTATCCCGGCACGCATCCGACCAAGGGCTCCTACTTCACGCGCGGCACCTCGCGCGACCGCTATGCGCGTTATTCCGAGGAAGGCACTGTCTATGCTGACAACATGCAGCGGCTCGTGCGCAAGTTCGAGACCGCGCAGGACCTCGTGCCGCGGCCGCTGCAGGCCAATGCGGAACGGCCGACCAAATATGGCGTGATCTATTTCGGCTCGACCTCGCCGGCGATGGACGAGGCGATCGGACTATTGGAAGCACGCGGGCACCAGCTCGATCGCCTGCGCATTCGCGCCTTCCCGTTCCACTCCAGCGTCGCCAGCTTCCTCGCCGAGCACGACTTCGTCTATGTGGTCGAGCAGAACCGCGACAGCCAGCTCCGTCAGCTCATCGTCAACGAGAACGGCATCGATCCGGTCCGCCTCGTGCCGATCGTGCATTATGACGGCACCCCGATCACCGCCCGCTTCATTGCAAAAGCCATTGGCGACCACCAGGATCACCTCAAGGTGACCCCGCTCCGCAAGGCCGTGTCATGACCTATATTGCCAAGCCGAAGTTTCATCATCCGGGGCTCAAGAAGAACGAGCTCGGCTACACGCATCGCGACTACGAGGGCAAGATCTCGACGCTATGCGCCGGCTGCGGCCATGACTCGATCACGGCCTCGATCATCGAGGCCTGCTACGAGCTCTCGATCGAGCCGCACCGTGTCGCAAAGATCTCCGGCATCGGCTGCTCGTCGAAGACGCCGGACTACTTCCTCGGCAATTCGCACGGCTTCAACTCCGTGCACGGCCGCATGCCATCCGTGCTGACCGGCGCGAACCTCGCCAACCGCGACCTGATCTATCTCGGCGTCTCGGGCGACGGCGATTCCGCCTCGATCGGTTTTGGCCAGTTCGCGCATTCGATCCGGCGCGGCGTCAACATGACCTATATCGTGGAGAACAACGGCGTCTACGGCCTGACCAAGGGCCAATTCTCGGCAACCGCCGACCGCGGCTCGAAGAGCAAGAAGGGCGTCACCAACACCGACAACGCCATCGACCTCGTCGCGATCGCGTTGCAACTCGGCGCCACCTTCGTGGCGCGCTCGTTCTCCGGCGACAAGAATCAGCTGGTGCCGCTGATCGCGGCCGCGATCGGCCACAAGGGCGCGTCCTTCATCGACGTCATCAGCCCCTGCATCGCCTTCAACAACCACGCCGGATCGACCAAGAGCTTCGACTATGTCCGCGAGCACAATGACGCGGTGAACCGGCTCGACGTGCTGGTCGGCCGCGATCCGATCGCGGTCGATTACGCGCCCGGTACCGTGCAGGTGGTCGAGCAGCACGACGGCAGCAAGATAGCGCTGCGCAAGATCGACGCCGACTACGATCCGCACGACCGGCTCGGCGCCCAGACCTTCCTCGCCAAGCACGCCGCCAAGGGCCAGATCGTCACCGGGCTGCTCTATGTCGATCCCGATGCGGACGATCTGCACGCCCATCTCAACACGGTCGAGACACCGCTCAACACGCTTGAAGCGGATACGCTGTGCCCGGGCTCGGCGGTGCTGGACAAGATCAACGCCAGTTTGCGGTGACACGTCCGACGTGACGCATCTGTAGGGTGGGCAAAGGCGCGCTTGCGCCGTGCCCACCCCCTCCATCAATCGCGTGAGAGATCGTGGGCACGGCGCGTTGCGCCTTTGCCCACCCTACGGCATCGAGGACAGGGCTAACACTGAACCCAAATCTCAGCTGACCGGCTCGGGCTGAGCTTCAGACGCCGGCACGGCTTCGTCGACAGGGGCGGGCCGTCCGGCCCCCCAATATTGCTGGCAGGTCTCGAGCAATGTTTCGGTGGCCATGGTCAGGCCGCCGGCATTGACGATCACGCTGTCGGTGCCAAGCGCCTTGTTCAGCAGCGTCAGGGCCTGCGTCGCAAAACCCCTGGAGAATCGCTGGGCGATGAGGGGATCGACCTTGAGCACCACGAACTTCTGCCCGCGCTGCTCCCATGGGAAGATCTTTCGCACGGCGCTCCAGGCGATGGTCTCGCCGGCGAGCCTGGTGTCGCGAATACCGACACGGCTGATGAAGAGCAGCGGCTGCTTGGCGGTGACCAGCCGCCAGAGCATCCTGCAGGTGGTGAGACCGAAAAACACCGCGCCGATATAGCAGGCGGCGACCAGGAAGGAGGTGACGCTGGTGCCTTCCTGCCAGCTGAATACGAGTCCGGCGCAGAGCAGCGTCAGCAACAAGCTACCGCCGAACAACATCAGCAGCCGGGCGCGGGAATAGCCGATCGCAAGATTGGGCAAGGTCTGACTTTCGGACATTTTTCAATCGCCTCCAGCCATTTGCAGCAACCCGGGGTCCATCCACACCCCCTCCCTCCAAGGGGGTAAGCCTGGAACCTTGCGCGAAGCTGCCCACGGGAGTGCGAGGCATTCGCACTTGAACGCACGGCGCGCGGCCTGCGACTAATCGCCAGTCGGCCCGACCGTCCTGATGCGGGCCGTCAATGGCAGACGTGTCCGGTGTGATCATGAAGCTTGCTCTTGTCCTTCCGCTTGCCCTGCTGGCCTTCGTGGGCGCTGCACGCGCTGAGGACGCCGACGACCCCCGCGAGGCCAGCAAGACCGAAGTCGAGACATTCAACGCGCGGATGTATGCGGGCAAGACGGCCTATGCCTGCTTCGTCCGCCGCTACGATGCCGAGCATCTGGCGCGGCATCCGAAGCAGAAGGTCGCCTCGATGGAGCTGCTGGTCTCGGCCGAGACCGACGGCGAGGACAAGCAGCTGCACAGCTCCTTCCGGCTCGGCTTCCGCTATCGCCACCGCAGCGGCGATTTCGACTCCAGCGGGTCCTGTCACCACACGGTGTTCACCAAGGACGGCAACGAAGTGCGGCTTGGCTGCGGCGTCGATTGCGAGGGCGGCGGCATCGGCATCGCGCTGTCGAAAGACGACAAATCCACCATCGTGCGGCTCGATAGCGTCAGGGTCTGGCTGCACAACAAGCCCGATGACGAGGCCGAGCGATCGCTGGTCGCCGGCAGCGACGACGGGATTTTCAGGCTCGACAGGGCCGACAACAGCGAGTGCGCCGCGCTCGTGACCGACCGCAAGGAACTCGCCGCGCTGCGCCACAAGTGATATGTCTCCTGCGAGATGGGGCTTGGTCGCAAGGAGATCGCCATGAACCGCCGGAACATCTTGTGGAGCACCGTCTCGGCCCTGGGCACAGCCTTTGCCGCCTCGCGCGCCAAGGCTGCGACCGAAACCACGCCATCGAGCAAGCTGAAGGTCGTCTATCACCTCAGCGACGCCGACAAGGTCAATTTCGTGCTCGGCAACATCCAGAACCACATCGACGGCGTCGGCGGCCCCGACCATGTCACGCTCGCGCTGGTGATCCACGGGCCGGCGCTGAAGGCGTTTCATTCGGCGCAGGCAAGCCCCGACGTCGGCAAGCGCGTCGGTGACTTCTCCAAGGACGGCGTCGAGCTCGCCGCCTGCGGCAACACGATGAAGGCGCAAAACATCACGCTGCGGGAATTGCTGCCGGGCTTCGTGAGCGCCGAGAAGGGCGGCGTGGTCCGCCTCGCCGAGCTGCAGTCGCAGGGGTATCTGTATTTGCGGCCGTAGGAGCGCCGCGCTCCCTGTCATTGCGAGCGCAGCGAAGCAATCCAGAATCCCTCCGCTGCGACGCTCTGGATTGCTTCGCTTCGCTCGCAATGACGGGAAAGAGGGCTGCGCGAGCCACCGTCATTTCCCCCTGCCGCTCTTGACAGACCTATAACCCTGCGGTTATGAATTAATCCATAACCTCCGAGTTATGGATCTTCCATGTCCGCCGCCCACGACCTCCTGTTCAGGACGCTCGCCGACCCGACGCGGCGGGCGATCTTCGAGCGGCTGTGCCGCGGGGGCGAGCAGACGGTCGGGGCACTGACGGCGCTATCGGGCGTTTCCCAGCCGGCGGTCTCGAAGCATCTCGGCGCGCTGAAGCAGGCGGGCCTGGTGCGCGACCGCCATGAAGGACGCCAGACCCATTACAGCGCGCAGCCCGGTGCGCTCAATCCGCTGATCGACTGGACCAGCCAGATGGCCGGCTTCTGGCAGAACCGGCTCGATGCGCTCGATGATCTCCTGAAGAGGATGGACCAATGACTGAGGCTGCGACCGAAACACGCTCCGTGATCATCGAGCGCGAATTTGCCTATCCGCCTGACAGGCTGTGGCGCGCGCTGACGCAGCCGCATCTGATCGAGGAATGGCTGATGAAGAACGACTTCAAGCCTGATGTCGGCCACCGCTTCAATCTCCGCGGCGAATGGGGCGGCGTGCTGGATTGCGAGGTACTCGCCATCGAGCCGCAGCGCACCCTCGCCTACACCTGGAATTTCACGCATGAAGACCCGGCCTACGACCTCAAGAGCGTGGTGACCTTCACGCTGACCCCGCAAGGATCAGGCACGCATCTGCGCGTCGAGCAGGCGGGCTTCCGTCCCAGCCAGAAGCAGGCTTATGGCGGCGCGCATGCCGGCTGGAAGCAGTTCTTCACCAAGCTGGACGAGCTGCTGGCGCGGGCGGAATAGCCCGGCCACCGGCGTTCAATCCCGACATTTTCACAGGAGACCTGAATGAGCTCGAACATGTGGATCAGGCAGATCCATCGCTGGCTGTCGATTGCTTTCACGCTTGCCGTCATCGCCAACATCGTTGCGCTGACCATGCAGATCCAAGCGACATGGATTGGCCTCCTGGCCTTCGTGCCGCTGATCCCCCTGCTCGCGACCGGGCTCTATCTGTTCGCGCTGCCGTATCTTGGCCGCAGCAGCGAGGCGCGCTTATGAAGAAGGCCGTGACCGCAAAGAAGGAAACGGACGGTCCGTCGCCCTCGAAGCTGATCGACGGCCGGATCAAGGAGCTCGGCGACTGGCGCGGCGAGACGCTCAAGCGCGTCCGCGCGCTGATCAAGGAGACCGATCCCGAGGTCGTCGAGGAATGGAAATGGCGCGGCGTTCCCGTGTGGGAGCACGACGGCATCATCTGCACCGGCGAGACTTACAAGGAAGTGGTGAAACTGACCTTTGCCAAGGGCGCGGCGCTGGATGACCCGGCCGGCCTGTTCAACTCCAGCCTCGACGGCAATGTGCGGCGCGCGATCGATATCAGCGAGGCCGAAAAGATCAACGAGAAGGCGTTGAAGGCGCTGATCCGCGCAGCGGTGGAGCTGAATGCGTCCAAGGCGAAGAAGAAGCCGGTGAAGAAGAAGGCGTGATGAGCTGAAGATCGCGTTCAGCCGGCGGCGGTGCCCTCTCTGTTCCCTCCCCCGTAGTGGGGGAGGGAACGCACCTTTTTCGGCGCACTAGTGAGGGCCCATCTTTAAGCGGAAGACGCCCGCCTCAGGCCACCGCCGCCGGGATCGGACGCGGGCTGACGACGTATTCGCGCAGCACCTTGTCGTTGGCATCGACCTCGATCAGCGCGACGTCGTAGGTCCAGAGATCGGCCAGATGCTGCAGCACCCGCTTGGCGTCGGTCTCGTTGAGCTGCGAACCCTTGATGACGCGGTGATGCAGGATCAGCCGGCGATCGCCGGAGAGATCGACGTCGACCACCTCGATATTTGCGTCGATGAAGCCGACATCATGTTGCCGCGCGAGCTCGCGGCGGACGCGGCGGAAGCCGCGCTCGTCGTGGATGGCGTCGACCCGGATGCCGGCACGCTCCTCGGGATCGTCGTGGAGATGGAACATGCGGAAGTGGCGCATCAGCTTCGGACTCAAGAACTGGCCGATGAAGCTCTCGTCGCGGTAATTGGCCCAGACGTCGCGCAGCACGCCCATCACGTCGCCCTTGCCGGCGATGTCGGGGAACCACTCGCGGTCTTCATCTTCCGGATTGGTGACGATGCGCTCGATGTCCTGCATCACGGCAAAGCCCAGCGCATAGGGATTGAAGCCGGAGTAGCGCGGATCGTCGAATTCGGGCTGGAACACCACGTTGGTGTGCGATCCCAGGAATTCGAGGAAATTGCCGTCGGTGATGCGGCCCTGCTGATGCAGCTTGCTCATGATGCGATAGTGGACGTAGGTCGCCGTCCCCTCGTTCATCACCTTGGTCTGGCTCTGCGGATAGAAATATTGCGCGATGTGGCGGACGATGCGCAGCAGCTCGCGCTGCCAGGGCGCCAGCCGCGGGGCGCTCTTTTCCAGGAAGTAAAGCAGGTTTTCCTGCGGCAGGCCGAGCAGCTTGCGGCGCCGTTCGAGGGAGATCGCGGTCCGAGCTTTCGAGGCGCCCTTGGGCACGGTGCGCCAGAGGTCGTTGAAGACTTCCTCCTCATGCTGACGGCGGCGCCCGGCCCGCTTCTCCTCCTCGCGCAGATCGAGCTGCTTCTTGCCGGGATAGCGGTCGATGCCGTGCGACATCAGCGCATGCGCCGCGTCCAGCGTGCGCTCGACCTCGATACGGCCGTAGCGCTCCTCGCACTGCATGACGTAGTTCTTGGCGAAATCCAGATAGTCGAGAATCCCTTCCGCGTCGGTCCACTGCTTGAACAGATAATTGTTCTTGAAGAAGTGGTTGTGGCCGAAGGCGGCGTGCGCGATCACCAGCGTCTGCATCGTCGCCGTGTTCTCCTCCATGAGATAGGAGATGCAAGGCGAGGAGTTGATCACGATCTCATAGGCAAGGCCCATCAGGCCCTTGCGGTAGGACGCCTCGTGGAAGGCGAAATGCTTGCCGAACGACCAGTGCTTGTAGAACAGCGGCATGCCGACCGACGAATAAGCATCCAGCATCTGCTCGGCGGTGATGACTTCGATCTGGTTCGGGTAGACGTCGAGCCCGAGATCCTTCAGCGCCACCTCCTCGCAGGCATCGGTGATGCGCTGCAAGGTGTGGAAATCCCAATCGGCGCCTTCGAACAAGCGTTCCGTCATGGAGCGGCTTTCTCCTGGGCAGTTTCGCGGCGCTGGAACAGATCGTGGAACACCGGAAAGATCTCGCTGCGCTCGCTGACCTTGCGCATCGAGAGCGGTGCGCCAGAGTTGCGCAGGCGCTCGTAGAGAGTCCAGAGCGAGGAATCGGAGAGATCGAAGGCACTGCCACCGGACTCGCCGACCTCGAGATAGGCGAAGAACTGACAGACCGGCAGGATCTTTTCGGTCAGCAGCAGGCCGGTGAGCTCGCCGTCGGAATAGGAATTGTCGCCGTCGGAGGCTTGCGCGGCGTAGATATTCCAATCCGACGGATTGAAGCGCGCGCGCACGATCTCGTGCATCGCCTGCAGCGCGCTGGAGACCAGCGTGCCGCCGGAGGCCGGTCCATAGAAGAAGGTCTGCTCGTCGACCTCCTCGGCACGGTCGGTGTGGCGGATGAAGACGATCTCGACATGCTTGTAGCGCCGCTTCAGGAACACGTAGAGCAGCATGTAGAAGCGTTTGGCCAGATCCTTCATGTGCTCGGACATCGAGCCCGAGACGTCCATCAGGCAGAACATCACGGCCTGTGCGACCGGCCGCGGCACTTTCTCGTAGCGGCGGTAGCGGATGTCGAGCGGATCGATGAAGGGAATGCGCTTGGTCTTCGCCTTCAGCTTCTCGAGCCGGGCGATGAGCTCGACGCGTTCGTCCTCGTCGGTGCAGGCAGCAATCTCGGCTTCCAGCTCGTCGATCTCGTCCTTGCTGGGACGCTTGAGCGCGATGCGGCGGGCGAGCGCCAGCTTCACGGTGCGGCTGACCGAGATATTGGCGGGCGAACCCGACGTGGTGTAGCCCGCGCGCTGGATGCCTTCGCTCTCGGTCTGCGCGATCTTGCGCTTGGCGAGGTCAGGCAATTCGAGATCGTCGAGGAAGAGATCGACGAACTCGTCGCGGGAGAGCACGAAGCGGAAGGCGTCCTCGCTGTCGCCTTCGCCGGGACCAGAATCCTTGGCGCTGCCCTGGCCCTGGCGCTGGAGATAGTCGCCCTCGATGAACTTCTTGTTGCCGGGCAGCACCATGTCGCGCGTTCCGCCTTCACGGCGGAACCGCGGCTCGTGCATGCCGTCGAGCGGGATCGTGACCTCACCACCCTCCAGGACGTCCTTGATATCGCGTTCCTGCGAGGTCTTCTTGACGGCGCCCTGCACCAGGGATTTGGCCCGACGCAAGAACCGCTGGCGGTTCTCAAGACTCTTGCCGCCTGGATTCAGGCGCCTGTCAATAATGTGAATGGCCACTTTCTCATCCGCCTCAACCGGCTTGCTTCACGCGCATGTACCATTCGACCAGTCGGCGAACCTGACGCTCGGTGTAGCCGCGCTCCACCATGCGTGCCACGAACTCGCCGTGCTTCTTCTCCGTCTCGCCGTCCTTCTTCGAACCGAACGAGATGACCGGAAGCAGGTCCTCGACCTGAGAGAATATCCGCTTTTCGATCACATCGCGAATCTTCTCGTAGGAGGTCCAGGTCGGATTCTTGCCGCCGTTCTGGGCCCGGGAGCGTAACGAGAATTTGACGACTTCGTTGCGGAAGTCCTTGGGGTTGGCGATGCCCGCCGGCTTCTCGATTTTCGTCAGCTCCTGGTTCAAAAGCTCGCGATCGAGCAGCTGGCCGGTGTCGGGATCCTTGAAGTCCTGGTCCTCGATCCAGGCATCGGCGTAGTCGACGTAGCGGTCGAACAGGTTCTGGCCGTAATCCGAGTAGGATTCGAGATACGCCTTCTGGATCTCGTTGCCGATGAACTCGGCATAGCGCGGCGCCAGCTCGGCCTTGATGAATTCGAGATAGCGCTTCTCGACTTCCTCGGGCAGCTGCTCCCTGCGGATCGACTGCTCCAGCGCGTACATCAGATGCACGGCATCGGCGGCGACTTCCTGCGGATCGTGGTTGAAGGTCGCAGCCAGGATCTTGAAGGCGAAGCGGGTGGACACGCCGTCCATGCCCTCGTCGACCCCGGCGGCATCGCGATATTCCTGGACGCTGCGCGCCTTCGGATCGGATTCCTTCAGGCTCTCGCCGTCATAGACCCGCATCTTGGCGAACAGGGTGGAGTTCTCGTGCTTGCGCAGGCGCGACATCACCGAGAAGCGCGCCAGCGTCTCCAGCGTCGACGGCGCGCAAGGCGCGGAGGCGAGCTCGGAGCCCTGGATCAGCTTCTCGTAGATCTTCTGCTCCTCGGTGACCCGCAGGCAGTAGGGCACCTTGATGACGCAGATGCGGTCGATGAAGGCTTCGTTGTTCTTGTTGGCCTTGAAGCTCGCCCACTCCGCTTCGTTGGAGTGCGCGAGAATGACGCCGGTGAAGGGGATCGCGCCGATATTCTCGGTGCCGATGTAATTACCCTCCTGCGTTGCAGTCAGCAGCGGGTGCAGCATCTTGATCGGCGCCTTGAACATCTCGACGAATTCCAAGATGCCCTGGTTGGCGCGATTGAGACCGCCGGAATAGCTGTAGGCATCAGGATCGTTCTGCGCATAGGTCTCGAGCTTGCGGATATCTACCTTGCCGACCAGCGAGGAGATGTCCTGGTTGTTCTCGTCGCCGGGCTCCGTCTTGGAGATTGCAATCTGGCGCAGCCGCGACGGCTGGATTTTCGCGACCCTGAACTGAGAAATGTCGCCGCCGAAGGCTTCCAGCCGCTTATAGCACCACGGGCTCATCAGGCCGGTGAGCCGCCGGCGCGGAATGCCGTACTTCTCCTCCAGCATCGGCCCGAGATGATCAGGATCGAACAGGCTGAGCGGGCTCTCGAACACCGGCGAGAGTTCATCGCCGGCCTTGAGCACGTAGATCGGCTGCACTTCCATCAGCGACTTGAGCCGCTCGGCAAGCGAGGATTTGCCGCCGCCGACCGGGCCGAGCAGATAGAGAATCTGCTTGCGCTCTTCGAGACCCTGCGCCGCGTGACGGAAGAAGCCGACGATGCGCTCGATAGTCTCTTCCATGCCGTAGAAGCCGGCAAAGGCCGGATAGATACGGATGGTGCGGTTCAAAAAAATACGGCCAAGGCGGGTATCCTTGGCCGTGTCAATCGTCTGGGGGTCACCGATGGCAGCTAGCAGTCGTTCGGCCGCGTTCGCGTATTTCATGGGATCGCTTCGACACGATTCCAGATATTCCGCCATCGACATGTCGTGCTGGCTTCTCGCCTCGAACGACCGAGCGAAAGCGTTGAATAGAGAATCGTTGTACATGATCCCTCTCCGCGTGAGTTCCGCTACAAGCTGAAACGAAAGCAGTTACTAGACCGTTCCTCAGGCCGCTTCTCGAATCAGCGTGAGCACATGACGATCATTGGACACCCTGGTGCTGACGCGACGCAACGCACAAGGTAGGCACTCCGTGAATTACGAACAGGCACTTGCCTGTAATTTGAGCGAATCTCGGTCTATCTTCGCTCATTTCCAGAAATTGTCACTCGCTCGCCACATCCGGGCGATACCGGAGACACCTCCCTCCGGCACTGCAACATGACGATCTGCGGCGGCAAACTTATGGCGCTTGCAGGACGACGGATTGCGCCGTGTATTCATCTTCCTGCTGCAATGCGGTGGCCTGGCTGACAGCGGCCCGGTGGCTTGCGGCATGACAGTCGCGGCAAGCGCTCAGCAGCGTGTCAAAATCGGTCGCCAATCCCTCCGAACGGATAACAATCCGTTCATTCGACGTGCCATGTGCCGAGCCATGGATGTAGGAGAGCTGCCGCTGCAAGGCGGGCGTCGGCGTCAGCACAACCGCCTTGTGCCCCCTGACATCCTCAGCCGAGACATCCGCAATGGAGTCCCACGGCAGAAATTCATTGCCCATCCGCAAGTCGCGGATGCCGTAGGGGGTGACGATCACGACCGGCCCGCGTTCGGCCGGCAGGATCCAGATCAGCCAGGAGGTGACGGGGCCAAACAGCGCAACACCGAGATAGCCCATCGTCGTATCGTAGCTGCCGATGTCGCCCCACCAGTCGAAGGCAAGACTTGATTTGAAAACAAGGCTCGCGCTCAGCAGCGTCATCACAAAGCCGGCCGCGACCAGCAGCCGCAGGCGCATGACGCATTGACCGATTTCGAGGTCATGGGATGCGTCGATACAGACGCCCGGCGCAATCGATTGCCGGTTGGCAGCGATGGTAACGCCATCAGGACGTGCGTGCATGCTTTCCCCCAGCATGGCCATTCGCGACCGAGCCAATGACAATCAGACGGATCGATATCCGCTGACGACACTCCGTGACGCGACAGATCGAGCTCACGCAACAAGACCCCAGCCGAACAATGTCAGCCAAAATTTTTATTACGCAAAACCACAATTGCCGCCTGGATCGCCATGATCGCGACGGAGTTACACTAGGAGTATGACGCCTATGTCCTGGATTGGTTCCCTCCCGGGAGCATGTTAGCTACAGGATAGCGCGTCAGGACCGGGGCGGAAACCCCTCGCCCGAAGGCTTGGAGATAAATAATCATCATGAATCCCGTCAAAGAACTGGAAAAGCACGGCCAAGCTGTCTGGCTGGACTTCCTGGCCCGCGGCTTCATCGCCAAGGGCGACCTGAAGCGGCTGATCGACACCGACGGCGTCAAGGGCGTCACCTCCAATCCGTCGATCTTCGAGAAGGCGATCGGCAGCTCGGACGAATACGACGCTCCGATCGGCAAGGCGCTGAAGCGCGGCGACCGGACCGTGGCCGACCTGTTCGAGGCGGTCGCGGTCGACGACATCCAGGCAGCGGCCGACGTGCTCCGCCCGATCTATGACCGACTCAAGGGCGGCGACGGCTATGTCAGCCTCGAAGTCTCGCCCTATCTTGCGATGGACACGTCAGGCACGGTCGCCGAGGCGCGGCGGCTCTGGAAGGACGTTGGCCGCAAGAACCTGATGGTCAAGGTGCCGGCGACGCCAGAGGGCCTGCCGGCCATCGAAACACTGATCGGCGACGGCATCAGCATCAACATCACGCTGCTGTTCTCGAGGGCAGTCTATCTGGAGGTCGCCGAGGCCTATCTCGCCGGCCTCGAAAAGTACGTCGCCGGCGGCGGCGATCCCTCCCATGTCGCGAGCGTGGCCAGCTTCTTCGTCAGCCGCATCGACACCATGGTCGACAAGCAGCTCGACGAGAAGATCGCGCGAGCCAACGACCCCAGCGAGAAGGAGCGGCTCGCCGCGCTGAAGGGCAAGGTCGCGATCGCCAACGCCAAGGTCGCCTACCAGGATTACAAGCGGCTGTTCTCGGGTCCCCGCTGGGAGAAGCTCGCCGCCAAGGGCGCCAAGCCGCAGCGCATGCTGTGGGCCTCGACCGGCACCAAGAACAAGGACTACAGCGACGTGCTCTATGTCGAGGAGCTGATCGGCCCCGACACCATCAACACCGTGCCGCCGGCGACGCTCGATGCGTTCCGCGACCATGGCAAGCTGCGCGATAGCCTGGAAGAGAATGTCGAGGATGCCAGGCGCGTGCTGGAGGAGCTGGAGCGCTCCGGCGTCTCGCTCGATGCGATCACCGAGGAGCTCGTCAAGGACGGCGTCAAGCAGTTCGCGGATGCCGCCGACAAGCTCTATGGCGCCGTCGCCCACAAGCGCGCGACCGTGCTCGGGCCCGCGATCGACCGCCAGCAGCTTTCGCTCGGCGACGGGCTCGGCAAGGCCGTGGCCAAGAGCACCGAGGAGTGGCGCGCATCGGCCAAGATCCGCAGGCTCTGGCAGCGCGACAAGTCGGTCTGGACCGGGACGGATGAGGACAAATGGCTCGGCTGGCTCGACAGCGCCGCCAAGGCCGATGTCGCCGACTACGAGGATTACGCCAGCCGCGTGAAGGGCCAGAAGTTCTCCGACGCCGTCGTGCTCGGCATGGGCGGATCGAGCCTCGGGCCAGAGGTGCTGGCCGAGACCTTTGCGCGGAAGCCGGGCTTTCCGAAGCTGCATGTGCTCGACTCTACCGACCCGGCAGAGGTGCGGGCGATGGAAGCCAAGATCGACATCGCCAACACCGTGTTCATCGTCTCCAGCAAGTCCGGCGGCACCACCGAGCCGAATGCGATGAAGGACTATTTCCACGAGCGCGTCGCGCAGGCCCTCGGCCCCAAGGCCAGGACCGGCTTCCGCTTCATCGCGGTGACCGATCCCGGCTCCTCGCTGGAGAAGGCGGCCAAGAAGCTGAACTATGCCCGCATCTTCCATGGCGAGCCCTCGATCGGCGGCCGCTATTCCGTGCTGTCGCCGTTCGGCCTCGTGCCGGCGGCCACGGCCGGCATCGACGTCAGGACTTTCCTCAACCATGCGCTGGCGATGGCCCGCTCCTGCGGACCGGACGTGCCGCCAGCCGAGAACCCGGGCGTCCAGCTTGGTCTCGCCATGGGCCTCGCCGGCCTCGAAGGCCGTGACAAGGTGACGATACTTTCGTCGAAGAAGATCGCCGATTTCGGCGCCTGGGCCGAGCAGTTGATCGCGGAATCGACCGGCAAGGAGGGCAAGGGCCTGATCCCGATCGCCGGCGAGCCGCTCGGCGAGTCCGCGGCTTACGGCAATGACCGCTTTTTCATCGACATCCGCACCGAGGGCGAAACCGATGCCGCCCATGACTCGGCGCTCGCCGGGATCGAAGCGGCTGGCCATCCGGTGGTGCGCATCGTGATGAAGTCGATCGACCATCTCGGCCAGGAATTCTTCCGCTTCGAGATGGCAACCGCGGTTGCGGGCGCGATCCTCGGCATCAACCCGTTCGACCAGCCGGACGTGGAAGCAGCCAAGATCAAGACCCGCGAGCTGACGTCGGCGTTTGAGAAGACCGGCGCGCTGCCGGCCGAAGAGCCGGTCGTGAGCACCAAGGAGTTCGATCTCTACACCGACGACCACAACGCCGCTGCGCTCCGCACGATGGGCGCCAATGGCGACCTCACCTCCTGGCTGAAGGCACACATCACGCGCTCGCGACGCGGCGACTATTTCGCCCTGCTCGGCTATATCGCGCGCGACAAGGCCAACATCGAAGCGCTGCAGCAGATGCGGACCGCCGTCCTCGAGAAACGGCATCTGGCGACTGCCGCCGAGTTCGGCCCGCGCTTCCTGCACTCGACCGGCCAGGCCTACAAGGGCGGGCCCGACAGCGGCGTGTTCCTTCAGATCACCGCCGACGACGCCAAGGATCTTCCGGTGCCGGGCCAGAAGGCCAGCTTCGGCGTGATCAAGGCGGCGCAAGCGCGCGGCGATTTCGACGTGCTCACCGAGCGCGGCCGGCGCGCGCTTCGGGTGCACCTGAAAGGCCCGCTCAAGAAAGGTCTCGCGGCGCTCAATGCCGCGCTGAACGACGCACTGAATTAAGGGATCTCGCACATGCAACTCGGCATGATCGGCCTCGGCCGGATGGGCGGCAACATCGTTCGCCGGCTGATGCGCCACGGCCATTCCACCGTGGTCTATGACAAGGACGCCAAGGCCGTCGCCGGCCTTGCCGCCGACGGCGCAGTCGGCTCGGCAACGCTGGAAGAGTTCATCTCGAAGCTGGAGCGGCCGCGCACGGCCTGGGTGATGCTGCCCGCGGGGCGCATCACGGAAGCGACGATCGAGACGATCGCGGGCGTGATGCAGGACGGCGACGTCATCATCGACGGCGGCAACACCTTCTGGCAGGACGACGTCCGCCGCGGGAAGGCGCTGAAGGCGCGCGGCATCCACTATGTCGATGTCGGCACCTCAGGCGGCGTCTGGGGTCTCGACCGCGGCTATTGCATGATGATCGGCGGCGAGAAGCAGGTGGTCGACCGGCTCGATCCGATCTTCGCCGCCCTTGCGCCCGGCGCAGGCGACATTCCGCGCACCGAGGGACGCGAGGGCCGCGATCCCCGGATCGAGCAGGGCTATATCCATGCCGGTCCCGTCGGCGCGGGGCATTTCGTCAAGATGATCCACAACGGCATCGAGTACGGCCTGATGCAGGCCTATGCCGAAGGCTTCGATATCCTCAAGAACGCCAACATCGACGCCCTGCCCGCCGATCATCGCTACGATTTCGATCTTGCCGACATCGCCGAAGTCTGGCGACGCGGCAGCGTGATCCCGTCCTGGCTGCTCGACCTCACCTCGACCGCGCTCGCCGACAGCCCGCAGCTTTCGGAATATTCCGGTTTCGTGGAGGATTCCGGCGAGGGGCGCTGGACCGTGAATGCCGCCATCGACGAGGCCGTGCCGGCCGAAGTCCTGACCGCGGCGCTCTACACACGATTCCGTTCCCGCAAGAAACACACCTTCGCCGAAAAAATTCTCTCCGCGATGCGCGCGGGGTTCGGCGGCCACAAGGAGCCGAAGCAGCCGGACGCTTCGAAGCCCAAATAAGAACTTCCCAAAGCGAAGGCCGATCGCTCGTGACAAAAGACCCGCAAGAAAAACGCAAGCCGGAAAACTGCGCCTTCGTCATTTTTGGTGTCACCGGCGATCTCACCCATCGCCTGGTGATGCCCTCGCTGTACAATCTGGCCGCCGAGCATCTGCTGCCGGAAAAATTCTGCGTCGTCGGCGTGGCCCGCAGGGGCCAGTCGGACGACGAACTGCGCGACAGCCTGTTGAAGGGCCTCAAGCAATTCGCGACGCGGCCGGTGGACGACGACATCGCGACGCGGCTGCTGGAATGCGTGACCTTCGTCGAAGCCGACGCAAAGGACCCGCCCTCCTTCGACCGCTTGCGCGAGCATCTGGATTCGCTGGAATGCGCGCAGGACACCGGCGGCAACCGCCTGTTCTATCTGGCAACCCCGCCCGCCGCGTTCGCACCGACCGCGCGCGAGCTCGGCCGCACCGGCATGATGAGGGAGAACGGTGCCTGGCGGCGGCTGGTGATCGAAAAGCCGTTCGGCACCGACCTTGCCTCGGCCAAGGCGCTGAATGCCGAGCTGCTCAAGATCATGGACGAGCACCAGATCTACCGGATCGATCATTATCTCGGCAAGGAGACGGTGCAGAACATCCTGGTGCTGCGCTTCGCCAATGGCATGTTCGAGCCGATCTGGAATCGCAACCATATCGACCACATCCAGATCACGGTCGAGGAAAAGCTCGGCGTCGGCCATCGCGGCGGCTTCTATGACGCCACCGGCGCGCTGCGCGACATGGTGCCGAACCATCTGTTCCAGCTGATGTCACTGGTTGCGATGGAGCCGCCGGCGCGCTTCGACGCCCATTCGGTGCGCTCCGAGAAGGCCGAGGTACTCACCTCGATCCAGCAGCCGAACCACGAGGAAGCGCTGCGAAACTCGGTGCGCGCACAATATCTCGCCGGCCGCGTCGGCGACGACGAGATCCCCGACTACCGCAAGACCGAGGACGTCAAGCCCGGCAGCACCACCGAGACCTTCGTCGCGCTGAAATTGATGATCGACAATTGGCGCTGGGCCGGCGTGCCGTTCTATTTGCGCACCGGCAAGGCGCTAGGCCACAAGCGCACGGAAGTGGCGATCAAGTTCAAGCAGGCGCCGCTGTCGATGTTCTCGGGCACGACGGTCGATCGGCTGTCGCAAAACTTCCTGACCATCGGCATCGCGCCGACCGAGACCATCGAGCTTCAGTTCAACGCCAAGATCCCGGGACCGAGCATCACGATCGACGGCGTCGAGATGAAGTTCAGGTATGGCGACTATTTCCGCGCCGATCCTTCCACCGGCTACGAAACGCTGATCTACGACTGCATGATCGGCGACAACATCCTGTTCCAGCGCGCCGACGGCATCGAAGCCGGCTGGGCGGCGGTGCAGCCCTTCCTCGACGCCTGGAAGACCGCAGGCAGCGACGGCATCGAGACCTATGGAGCCGGCAGCGACGGCCCGGCCTGCGCCGATGAGCTGCTGCGGCGCGACGGCCGCAGCTGGCGGAAGTTTTCGTGATGGCGGCGGCCGCAGAGCCGAAGCTGATCGTCGTCGCAGACGCCGAGGCGCTGGCGCAAGCCGCAGCCGAGCGGGTGATGGCGCGCATTTCAGCCAATCCCGGCCGCATCGCGATCTGCCTCACCGGCGGGTCGAGCCCGAAGAAGCTCTATCAGCTGCTCGGCAGCGAGGCCTGGCGCGGGAAGATTCCCTGGGATCGCGTGCACTGGTTCATCGGTGACGAACGTTTCGTTCCCGACAGCGATCCCCTCAACAACATGGCGGTCGCACGGGCGATCTTTCTCGACCGCAACGCGCCACCAGGCCATATCCATCCGATCCCGACCACGGCCAAAACGCCGGACCAGGGCGCCGAGGCCTATGCGCGCGAGCTGCGGGCCTTCTACGGGTCTGACAGCCTCGATCCCGCGCGGCCGCTGTTCGATCTCGTCCTGATGGGCGCCGGCCCGGACGGCCACACCGCCTCGCTGTTTCCCGGCTATCCCGAGATCGAGGAAACCGCGCGCTGGGTCGTCGGCGTGCCCAAGGCCAATGTGGCGCCCTTCGTGCCGCGCGTCTCGCTGACGCTTCCCACGCTGGCCTCGTGCCGCGAGATGCTGTTCGAGATATCAGGGCATGACAAGCAGCCGATCTTGACGCGCCTGTTCAATGGCGAGACTCTGCCTGCGTTACGCGCGCGCTCGAATGGTGAGACCGTCTGGCTGGTCGACAGGGCCGCGCTTCCGGAGGGAATTCGTGGGCCGCGTTAAAGCACCTTGTGCGTTGATCGTGATGGGCGTCTCGGGCTCGGGCAAGAGCACGATTGCAGCAGCACTTGGGGAACGCCTTGGCTGGCGATTCGAGGATGGCGACAGCTTTCACCCCGCAAGCAATGTCGAGAAGATGAGGGCCGGCCATCCGCTCACCGACGAGGACCGCTGGCCCTGGCTCAACGCCATCGCCGACGAGATCTCGCGGGTCTGCAACAAGGGCGAGCAGATCATCATCGCCTGCTCGGCGCTCAAGCACACCTATCGCGACGTGCTGCTGCGCGGACGCGACGACGTCCGTTTCATCTTCCTCAAGGGCACGCAGGAGCTGATCGCCGACCGGCTGGCGCACCGCAAGGGCCATTTCATGCCGCCGGGCCTCCTGACCAGCCAGTTCAACACGCTGGAGCCGCCCGAGGCGAGCGAGCACGTCATCACGGCCTCGATCGACGAATCGGTCGAGGCGATCGTGGATGGCATCGTGCGGCAGCTGAAGATCGACGGCGGCAAGAGCAAGGCCGTTTAACCCCAAGGTACTGCCATCAGGGTCCTGCCATGACGAAAATCTCACTGGTCGTTTCCGACGTCGACGGCACGTTGCTCACCAAGGACAAGACGCTGACGGACCGTGCGAGGCGCGCGGTGCAGCGGCTGCACCAGGGCGGCATCGGCTTCACCATCACCTCCAGCCGCCCCGCGATCGGCATGCGTTTCCTGATCGAACCGCTGGCGCTCTGGCTGCCGGTCGGCCCGTTCAACGGCTCCTCGATCGTCGATCCCGAGATGAATCCGGTCGAGCAGCATCTGATCCCGAAAGGTGCGGCGGAGCGAAGCCTGCAGATCCTCCGGGAATTCGACGCCGACATCTGGCTCTTCACCACCGACAAATGGCTGATCGATAACCCCAGCGGCAAATATGTCGCGCATGAGCAGCACACGATCCGTTCCGACCCGACCTTTGTGACGGATTTTTCGCCCTACCTTGCCAGCGCCTGCAAGATCGTCGGTGCCAGCGCCGATGCTGCCGGGCTCGAGCGATGCGAGAAGGCGATGCAGCAGGCGCTCGGCAATGAGGCCACCGCGGTCCGCTCGCAGACCTATTATCTCGACATCACCCCGCCCGGCTTCAACAAGGGCACCTTCGTGCAGGCCATGGCCAGGCGCCTCGGCATTTCCCTGGACGCGGTCGCCACCATCGGCGACATGCAGAACGACCTCGCGATGTTCCGCGTGAGCGGCACCTCGATCGCCATGGGCAACGCCACCGACAACGTCAAGGACCAGGCCACCCACGTCACCGCGACCAACGAGCAGGACGGTTTTGCCGAGGCGATGGAGATGATCCTGACGCGGAATGGGGCGGGTTGAGCGATCGACCATCGGGTACGCGACCTTGGAACTTGAACAGCTGACTTTCCTAAGCGACGGCGCGCAGCTATTCCGGCAAGCGCTGACCTCCGATCAATTGCACCACCTCAATTCGATCCTGTCCCATCTGCCACCCGATCACGCGGGGCTGAGGCTGAGAGGCATCGAGGGTCTCGCGCCCTTTCTTGCCGCGAGCGGAGGTATCGGAAGCTGCGCCGCGTCGGTGCTCGGCGACGGTTGCCGACCGGTCCGGGCCATCCTCTTCGACAAGACGACGGCAACGAACTGGGCGCTGGGCTGGCATCAGGATCGAACCATCGCTGTGAAAGAACGTGTCGCCGTTGAAGGCTTCGAGACCTGGAGCGTCAAGGACGGCATGCAGCATGTCGAGCCGCCCTTTGCCCTGCTGTCGGGCATGGTGACCCTGCGGATTCATATCGATCCGGTCCCTGCCGGCAACGCACCGCTATTAATCGCACCCGGATCCCATAAGCTTGGGCGGATTCCGGAAGACGGGCTGCGGGACGTCGTCCGGCGTTGCGGCACGGTCGTGTGCCTGGCCGCCCTCGGCGACATCTGGCTCTATGCCACGCCCATTCTCCATGCATCGAACGCTGCCACCAACCCGATGCATCGCCGCGTGTTACAGGTGGATTTTGCAGTCAGCGAACTCCCCGGCGGCCTGGAATGGCTGGGGATCTAGCGACCAGCATCGTTACTTCGAGCGCTGCATCGCCGGCTTCTCGCTCTTCTGCCTCGCCGCTGAAAGATTATGCGCGGTGTTGATCAGGGCGATGTGGGTCAGCGCCTGCGGGAAGTTTCCGGTCTGGCGCCGGGCGCCTGAATCATATTCCTCGGCCAGCAGCCCGACATCGTTAGCGACGCCGACCACGCGGTCGAACAAGACCTGCGCCTGGTCGAGATTGCCCGACAGCACGTAGGCGTCGGCGAGCCACAAGGTGCAAGCCAGAAACGCGCCCTCGATGGGCTGCCTCTCCCCGGAGACCTCGCGCGGATCGTGCCGCAGCACGAAGCCGTCGCGCATTATATGCTTCTCGACGGCGGCAATTGTGCCGCGGACGCGCGGATCGTCCGCGGGCAAAAAGCCGACCCCCGGCAGCAGCAGCACGCTGGCATCGAGCAGCTTCGAGCCGTAGGACTCGACGAAGGCGCCCTCCTCGGCATCAAAGCCCCTGTAGCAGACGTCGCGATGAATCGCTTCGCGCAGCGTGCGCCAGTGCAACAGCGGCGCCTTGAAGCCGAAGGTCTCGGCACTCTTGATCGCCCGGTCGAAGGCGACCCAGGTCATGACCTTGGAGAAGACGTAGTGCCGGGGCTGGCCACGCCGCTCCCAGATGCCGTGATCGGGCTGGTCCCAGACCTCGGCGAGATGCTTGAGCACTGCGCATTCCAGCGCCCAGGTCGCCTCGTCGTCGAGCTTCAGTTTGGCCATGCGCGACTGGTGGAAGGCGTCGATCAATTCGCCGTAGACGTCGAGCTGAAGCTGCGCATGCGCGGCGTTGCCGACGCGCACCGGCCGGGCGCCCTCATAGCCGTCGAGCCAGCCCGCTTCCCATTCCAGCAGCCGCCGCTGGCCCCAGATGCCGTACATGATCTGCATGTTGGCGGGCGAGCCGGCCGCGGCGCGCAAGAGCCAATTGTGCCAGGCCGAAGCTTCTTCGGTATAGCCCGAGTTCATCAGCGCCAGCAGCGTGAAGGTGGCATCGCGCAGCCAGCAGAAGCGGTAATCCCAATTTCTGGCGCCGCCGAGCTTTTCCGGCAACGACGTGGTCGGTGCGGCGACGATGCCGCCGGTGGGACCGAACGTCAGCGCCTTCAGCGTGATCAGCGAGCGCATGATGAGATCGCGATATTCGCCGTCATGCGTGGAACGGCTGGACCATTCCTTCCAGAATTTTTCGGTCTCCTGAAGCGCGAGGTCGGGGTCGATCGCCTGGGGCGGATCGAGATGCGAAGGACCATAGGTCAGCACGAACGGCACGGTCTCGCCGGCGTGAACCTCGAAGTCGGAAACCGTCGTTAGATCCTCGCCGCGCGTCTCGACCGGGGTGCGCAGCACCGTCATGTCTTGCCCGGCGACCGCCAGCAGCGAATGATCAATCCGCCGCACCCAGGGAATGTCGACCCCGAAGCCGAAACGGATCACGAGCTCCATCCGCATCTTCACGGTGCCCGAGAGGCCACGCACCAGCCGCACGACGTCGGAGGCCTTACCGCGCGGCGGCATGAAATCGACTAGCGCGACAGTGCCGCCTTCCGTCTCGAAGCGCGTTTCGAGGATCAGGGTATCGCCGAGATAACGGCGCGAGATCGCAGTAGCGTCCTCACTCGGCGCGATCAGCCAGCGGCCGTTCCTGTTGGTCCCGAGGAGGGCGGCAAAACAGGCATCGGAATCGAAGGCCGGCCAGCACAGCCAGTCGATCGAGCCGTTGCGCCCGACCAGCGCCACCGTCTCGCAGTCGCCGATCAGCGCATAGTCCTCGATTTTCTCCGACAATGCCTTCCGAGCCTTGAAAATCCCGGTGTATCAACTCCCGCCGTGCAACGAACGTTCCCGCGTCGCGGCCTTCAGGGCCGCCAGATCGACCTTTGCGGCGATCTTGTCGAGCGCCACAGGCAGGCGCTGGCGCCAGTTCGGATGCTCGTCGATCGTGCCGGGAATGTTGGGCTGGTCGATCACGCCAAGCAGGTCCTCCATCGACACCGCGAGCAGCCGCGACGGCGTACGCGACAGGAAATTGAGCACCGAATAGAGATCGTTGGCGTTAATGCCGTTCTGGCGCAAGATCGCGTCGAGCCCGCCGAGCGCATTCCAGCGCGCCTGGTCGTCCTCGCCGGGATCGAGCCCGAGCGAACGCTTCATCCTGAGATCGCTGAACGAGCGCCAGCCCGCATAGGTGCAGAGGTCGTGCGTATTCAGCGTGACCAGCGCGTTCGGGCGGTAATGATCGACATTGCGGAAATGGCCGGCATCGTCGCGCTCGAACATCATGACGAGGTAGGACCAGATGCCGAAATCCTGCATGGTCTCGCGAAAACCTTCCGGTACGGTGCCGAGGTCTTCGCCGATCACGATGCATTTGTGGGTGACGCTCTCGCGGACGACCGCAGCGAGCAGTGCTTCGAGCGGCATCTGCACATAGGCGCCGTTGTCGGGCTTGAAGCCGCGCGGCACCAGATAAAGCCGCTTCAGGCCCAGCACGTGATCGAGCCTGATAGCGCCGGCATGGCGCATCGAGGCCGCCAGCATGTCGGCGAACGGCACGAAGGATTGCGCTTCCAGGCCGCCCGCGTTGAAGCCGGCGAGGCCCCAATCCTGCCCGACCGTGTTGAGGACATCGGGCGGCGCGCCGACCGCGAGGTGGCGGGAGATCGCCGTCTGCTCGTTCCAGGCATCGAAGCCGTTGGACTGCACGCCGACGGCGACGTCGAGATAGAGGCCGACGCGCATGCCGAGCTGGGCAGACAGCTCCTTGGCCGCGTGCAATTGCGCGTCAGCGGTCCATTGCGCGAATTCGACGAACTCGATCTCGCGCTTGTCGGGACCGTTGTGCAATTGGGCACATTTGGCATCGTCCGGTTGCCGCCACGCCGCTGGCCATTCCCACCACGGCGCGGCGAACCGATGGCGCAGCACCTCGAAGCAGGCGAAGCGGGACAATAATGGCCCCTGCTCTGCGCGAAATGCATCAAACTGGTTGCGGCGGACGCCGCTCGCGCTTTTTACGAAACTGTCAAAGGCGGCGCGCAGGCCGAGCCATTTCAGCGCCGCCATGTCGACATACGGGACACGATCCCCTTCGCGCAGCCGCGCGGCGGTCGCGGCCGCGTCCGGGACGAGGTCGGCCGAATATTCCGGGATGGCCTCGACGTCAATATAGAGCGGATTGAGAAACAGCCGGCTGTTGGGCGAATAAGGACTGCAATCGCCCGGCTGGTCATCGAACAGGACGTGCAGCGGATTGAGCCCGACACCGTCAGCGCCCAGCTGTTTTGCGAGCCGGACCAGACCGGCCAGATCGGTGAAATCCCCGATCCCCCAATTGCGGTCCGAGCGGACGCTGTAGAGCTGCACGGCCAGCAGCCAGCCGCGGTCGAAATCGCCGCCGAAGGCCCGTTCGGGCGCCACGATCATCGGCACCTCTTCGCTTGCACCTCCGGCATCGGTCAATGTCAGCCGGTGGTAGCCGAGCGGCAAGCCGGCGGGCCAGGCGATCACAGGCTCGCGCGTATTGCCTTGCGCAATCACGTCGGGTTTGCCGCCGAATTGGCCCCTGCCGATGATCTTCCAGTGCAGCGGTGCGGCGCCAATGGAAGCGAGCTCCGTGCGGGGATTGCCGAGCGCGCGCACCACGACCGGCCCGCTGACGAAGCGATAGACCCGCTTTTCCGGCAGGGCATCGAGGATGGATTTGAGCGCCTCGGGCGCGGTGACCCGCAGCTTTCCGAGGGCATCGACGAATTCGGATTGAACGCCCTTGATCCGGGCTTGAGCTAAAAGGTCCATTCGGCACGCAGCTTGCAGGCCATCAGTCGGCCGGTGGCATCGATTTTAACGTGGTCGCGGAAGAGGTTAGTCGCACTTAACTCACAAACCGCACCTGCCGTTCCCAAGGGAACCAATGACACACAAGCGGCTTTCTATAGTGGTACCAAGCGTAGGTTCCCGACAAGGGAAACGGGCCCCTGCTTTCTTGTCAATGGCATCACCGTGAACAAGACAATTCAAACTGTCGAGAGTGCCGCTTCAGGCAGCGCTTTCCTGATCGAAGACGTCTATCCCTCGATCGATGGCGGCCGCTTCGCCGTGAAGCGCATTGCGGGCGAGCCGGTCGACGTGTGGGCCGACATCTATCGCGGCGGCGATGCCACAATCAGTGCCGCGCTGATCTGGCGCGGCGAGCAGGAGCGCGAGTGGCGGCGCGAGACCATGACCCACCATGGCGATGACCGCTGGTCGGGCACGTTCGTGCCGACCGAAGCAGGTCAATATGTTTATGCCATCGAAGCCTGGACCGACGAATTTGCCACCTGGCGCCACGGCGTCGAGCGCAAGCAGCTCAACGGCGGCGACATCACGCTCGATGCCATCGAGGGCGCCGGCCTGTTGACCAAGGCGCATGGCGCGCGACAGGACGCCGCGACCGTGATCGTCAGGCAATGCGAGGACTATCTCGGCAGCGGAGATGTCACGCCGCTGCTGGCGACTGAGCTGAGCGAGGCCATGGCCGAGAGCCAGGCGCGCCCCGACCTGACCCGCTCGCCGCTCTTCCCGCTTGTTATCGACCGCGACAAAGCGCGCTTCGGTGCCTGGTATCAAATGATGCCGCGCAGCCAGAGCGCGGTTGCCGGCCAGCACGGCACGCTCCGCGACTGCATCGCGCGTGTACCCGATATCGCCGCAATGGGCTTTGATGTCCTGTATTTCACGCCGATCCACCCGATCGGCCGCACCCGCCGGAAGGGCCGCAACAACACGGCGGTCGCGACCGAAGGCGAGCCCGGCTCGCCCTATGCGATCGGCTCGGCCGAGGGCGGCCACGATGCGCTGCATCCCGAGCTCGGCACCATCGAGGATTTCCGCGCGCTGGTCGCGACCTGCCTCGAATACGACCTCGAGATCGCGCTCGATTTCGCCGTGCAATGCTCGCCGGATCATCCCTGGCTGGCGCAGCATCCTGAATGGTTCAAATGGCGTCCGGATCGTTCGGTGCGGACGGCGGACGGCCCCTATTCGGATATCGTCATCCCCGATTTCGCCTCGGTCGACCGGATCGGGCTGTGGAACGCCTTCCGAGATGCCATGCTGTTCTGGATCGACCACGGTGTCACCATCTTTGCGATCGACAATCACGACACCGCACCGCTTCCGTTCTGGGAGTGGCTGATCCGCGACATCAGGCAGCGGCATCCCGAGGTGATCCTGTTCTCCAAGACCTTTGCACGACCGAAGCTGATGAAGGGCCTCGCCAAGCTCGGCTTCGCACAATCCTTCAGCTATTTCCCCTGGCGCACCTTGAAGTGGGAGCTGGAGCAATATCTCGGCGAGCTCTCGCGCTATCCGGAGCGGGACTTCTATCGGGCGAACCTGTTCGTCAACACGCTTGATCTGCTACCCTATCATCTCCAGGGCGGCGAAGCCTGGATGTTCAAATCGCGCGTCGCGCTGGCCGCGATGCTATCAGGGAATTACGGCCTCTATAGCGGCTTTGAGCTGCTCGAGCACGAGGCCATCCCCGGCCGCGAAGAATATCTGGATTCCGAGAAGTACCAGATCAGGCAGCGCGATTGGGAAAAGCCCGGCAACATCAAGACCTACATTGCCGCGCTCAATCGCATCCGCAACGACAACGCCGCACTCCAGCAAACGACAAATTTGCGTCGCTTTCTCGCCATCGAGGACGGCGAGACGATCGCTTTCGTGAAGGAGACAACCGAACCAGCCAACATCATTGTCGCGGCCATCGCCCTCTCGCGCCACGTGCGAGAATTCTGGTTGTCGCTCGGCGACCTCACCATCGACGTCGGCGGCGAACGCCGCCACGTCACCTCGCTCGAAAATCTCGTGACAGGCGAACAGTCCCGCATCGAATGGGGCGGGATCAGGTTGCGTATCGATCCCGACCGCGATCCGGCGCTGCTATTCCGCTGCCTGGCGTAAGGATCACGCCATGAATGTACTGTCTTCCGTCGACACCAAGAAGGCCGAGGCTGCCGAGATCGTGGATGAGTTCTGGTACAAGGACGCCATCATCTACCAGCTCCACGTCAAGGCCTTTGCCGACAGCAACAATGACGGCATCGGCGATTTCGCCGGACTGACCGAGAAGCTGCCTTATCTCCAGGACCTCGGCGTCACCGCGCTGTGGCTGCTGCCGTTCTATCCATCGCCGGGCCGCGACGACGGTTACGACATCGGCGATTACGGCGCGGTCAATCCCGATTTCGGGACGATGAAGGACTTCAAGCGCTTCATCCAGGAGGCGCAAAAGCGCGGCTTGCGCGTCATCACCGAGCTCGTCGTCAACCACACCTCGGACCAGCACAAATGGTTCAAGCGCGCGCGCCGCAGCCCGGCCGGTTCCAGCGCCCGCAATTGGTATGTCTGGAGCGACACCGACCAGAAATACCAGGGCACGCGGATCATTTTCACCGACACCGAGAAGTCGAACTGGACCTGGGATCCCGAGGCCGGCGCATTCTACTGGCACCGCTTCTTCTCGCACCAGCCCGACCTGAATTTCGACAATCCGCGCGTCGTCAGTGCCATCATCCAGGTGATGAAGCGCTGGCTCGACGCCGGTGTCGACGGCTTCCGGCTCGACGCCATTCCCTATCTCTGCGAGCGCGAAGGCACCTCGAACGAGAATCTCCCCGAGACGCATGCGATCATCAAGCGCCTGCGCCAGGAGCTGGATGCCTATTCCAAGGGAAAGCTCCTGCTCGCCGAGGCCAATCAATGGCCTGAAGACGTGCAGGAATATTTCGGCCGCGGCGACGAATGCCACATGGCCTACCACTTCCCGCTGATGCCGCGCATCTACATGGCAATCGCGCAGGAAGACCGTTTCCCGATCACCGACATCCTGCGCCAGACGCCCGATATCCCCGCGAGCTGCCAATGGGCGCTATTCCTGCGCAACCATGACGAGCTGACGCTGGAGATGGTCACCGACGTCGAGCGCGACTATCTCTGGACCACCTACGCCAATGATCCCCGCGCCCGCATCAATGTCGGCATCCGCCGGCGCCTCGCGCCGTTGATGGACAATGACCGGCGCAAGATCGAGCTGATGAACTCGCTGCTGCTGTCATTCCCCGGCACGCCGATCATCTATTACGGCGACGAGATCGGCATGGGCGACAACATCTATCTCGGCGACCGCAACGGCGTGCGCACGCCGATGCAGTGGAGCCCGGATCGCAATGGCGGCTTCTCGCGTTGCGATCCCGCCCGCCTCTACGCGCCGCTGATCATGGATCCCGTCTACGGCTATGAGTCCGTCAATGTGGAGGCCCAGTCGCGCAGCCTGTCTTCGCTGCTCAGCGCCACCAAGCGCCTGATCTCGGTGCGCAAGTCGACGCTGGCTTTCGGCCGCGGCACCATGACCTTCATCCGCCCGGCAAACCGCGCGGTGCTGGCCTATGTCCGGCAATATCGCGACGAGGTGATCCTCTGCGTCGCCAACCTCTCGCGCGCGGCGCAGGCGACCGAGCTCGATCTGTCGCCGTGGAAGGACCGCATCCCGCAGGAGATGCTCGGCCGCACCCGCTTCCCGGCGATCGGCGAACTGCCCTACATGATCACGCTCGGGCCCTACGGCTTCTACTGGTTCCAGCTCCAGGAGCGCGACAAATCCGAGCCGGTGATCCCGCGCGCGGTGCCGGAATTCGAGACGCTGGTGGTGCCGGTGAACTCGAATTGGGTCTCGCTCGCCCGCGAGCGCAGCGTGTTCGAGCGCGACGTGCTGCCGGGATTCTTGTCACGGACGCGCTGGTATCCCGAGCACAATCCCAAGCACATCAAGGCGACGCTGACCTCGGCCGTACCGTTCAGCGACATCGGCGACAACAGGCCGTGGATCGCGTTCTTCGAGACGGCGCATGACGACGTCACGACGCGCTACGTGCTGCCGATGCAGATCGAGTGGGTCCGCTTCGACCGCGAGCGCTTCAACCCGAAGGCGCTCGCCGCCGTTCGCCAGGGCGCACGCGAAGGCACGCTGCTCGACGTCGCGACCGACCAGATCTTCATCGGACTGCTGCTGCGAGGCCTGTCGCAGAACCTGGTGGTGGACGAGAACAATCTGCGGCTGGAGTTCAAGGCGACCAGCCGGTTCGCCGAATACACCGTCAAGGAGCCTGCGCGCATCCGTGCGATCGAGCAGTCGAACAGCACCGCGCTGGTCGACAACCAATATGTCGCCAAGATTTACCGCCGGCTCGAAAGCGGTGCCAATCCGGAGGTCGAGATCGGCCACTATCTCACCGAGGTCGCGCGCTTCCCCAATACGCCGGCACTGCTCGGCAGCGTCGAGCTGATCGAGGGCGAAGCCTGCAGCGCGCTCGGCGTTCTGCATGCCTATGTCGAAAACCAGGGCGACGGCTGGATCGTCACCACGGGCTATCTCGATCGCTATATCGACGAGCAGCGGGTGCTGCCGCCGGGCGAATCGCATCGCGAGACCCAGGAGCAGGCGCCTTATCTGCACTTCATGGCGCAGACCGGCCGTCGGCTCGCCGAGTTGCACGTGGCGCTCGCCGCCGCAACATCTGCCGAGCTTGCCCCCGAGCCGATCGCTCCTGCCGACGTCAAGAAATGGGCGTCCGACCTCAAGGGACGGGCGGAACGAGTCTTCGACCGGCTGGCCGAGAGCCGGGACGGCCTGCGCGAGAGCGACCGGCCTCTGATCGACCAGCTTGTCGCGATGCGCGCGACCTTGCCGGACCACATCAATGCGCTCTTGCCATCCGACATCGGCGGGTTGAACATCCGTCATCATGGCGACTTCCGCCTCGGGCAAACTCTGATCGTGAAGGACGACATCTTCATCATCGATTTCGACGGCCATCCGCATCTTGCCCTCGCCGACAAGCGGCGCAGGCTGCCGGCCGCGCGCGACGTCGCGGGCCTGGTCCGCTCGATTGATCTTTCGGTTAACGCGGCGCTGAACCGGGCGATCTCAGGGGGGAACGACGAGCACGGCCGGCTGACAGCCGCGCTCGACGAATGGCGTGACCGCGCCACCCGGACCTTCCTGTCCGCCTATCATGACGCCGTGACCGACCGGCGGCTCTGGCCGGGAAGGAAACATTCAGCGGAAAGCATGTTAAGGTTTTTCCTGCTTGATCAAGCGTTCGACGAGGTAGAGTACGAGCTGTCCCACCGGCCGGAGGGGCTCCATGCGCCGCTGACCGGCCTGCTTCGCATTCTGTCCAGCGCCGGGAGCGAAGCCCATGCCTAAACTGCCAGCCGAAGCCTACGCCATCATCGAGGGCCGCCACTCCGACCCCTTCCACTATCTCGGGATGCATCCCGAGGGCGGTAGAAGCGTGGTGCGCGCCTTCCTGCCAGAGGCCTCCAATGTCGAGGCCGTCGGTGAGCACGGCGAGGTGGCGAGGCTCGATCGCGTCCACGCGTCAGGCCTGTTCATCGGCGCCCTGCCCAACGGCTCCAGGCACTACCAGCTTCGCGCCAAATTCGGTGACAATGTCGTCGAGTTCGAGGACGCCTATCGCTTTCCGCCGATCCTGACCGATTTCGACCTCTATTTGCTCGGCGAAGGCACCCATCAGCGTCTCTACGACAAGCTCGGTGCGCACCCGATGCGGCTGGAAGGCATCGACGGCATCGGCTTCGTCGTGCTGGCGCCGAACGCGCGGCGCGTGTCCGTGGTCGGCGATTTCAATTTCTGGGACGGGCGGCGGCACCCGATGCGGGTGCGCGGCGCCGGCTATTGGGAATTGTTCATCCCGAACGCCAAGGCGGGCGACCATTACAAATTCGAGATCATCGGGCCGCACGGCCATCTGCTGCCGCTGAAATCCGATCCCATGGCGTTCGCGAGCGAAGTTCGGCCGAAGACTGCGTCGATCGTGTTCGACGAGGCGCATTTGCCGCGGCCGCGGCCGGCCCCTGACGGCATCAACGCGCTGTCGGCGCCGATGTCGATCTACGAGGTCCATCTCGGCTCGTGGCGACGCAAGGACGGCAATGAATGGCTGACCTATCGCGAGCTCGCCGAGCAATTGCCGGCCTATGCCCGCGACATGGGTTTTACGCATCTCGAATTCCTGCCCGTGAGCGAGCATCCGTTCGACGGCTCCTGGGGTTATCAGCCGACCGGGCTCTATGCGCCGACCAGCCGGTTCGGCGGACCTGAGGATTTTGCCGCGCTGGTCGACGCCTGCCATCGCGAGGGCATCGGCGTGCTGCTCGACTGGGTGCCCGGTCATTTCCCCGACGATCCGCACGGGCTCGGCAGCTTCGACGGCACTGCGCTGTACGAGCATGCCAATCCGCTGCAGGGCCGCCATCTCGACTGGGGTACGCTGATCTACAATTACGGCCGCACCGAAGTGACCAACTTCCTGGTGTCGAACGCGCTGTTCTGGTTGGAGCGCTACGCGATCGACGGCCTGCGCGTCGATGCGGTTGCGTCCATGCTCTATCTCGACTACAGCCGCCCGCCTGGCGCCTGGGTTCCGAACCAGTATGGCGGCCGCGAGAATATCGAGGCGATCAACTTCCTGCGCCGTTTCAACACCGAATTGTTTGCTCGCTTCCCGCAGGCAACCACGGCGGCGGAAGAATCCACAGCGTGGCCGCAGGTCTCGCGCCCGGTCGAATTCGGCGGGCTCGGCTTCGGTTACAAGTGGAACATGGGCTGGATGCACGACACGCTGAACTACATCAGCAAGGATCCGATCCACCGCAAATATCACCACGGCGAAATCCTGTTCGGCCTGCACTACGCTTTCTCTGAAAACTTCATCCTGCCGCTGTCGCATGACGAGGTCGTTCACGGCAAGCGCTCGATCTTCGGCCGCATGCCCGGCGATGAGTGGCAGCGCTTTGCGAATTTGCGCGCCTATTACAGCTTCATGTTCGGCCATCCCGGCAAGAAGCTGTTGTTCATGGGCGGCGAGATCGCACAGAGCCGCGAATGGAATCACGACCAGTCGCTCGACTGGCACCTGCTTGAATACAAATACCATTCCGGCGTCCAGGCGCTGGTCCGCGACCTCAACCGGCTCTATCGCGCGGTGCCGGCGCTGCACCAGATGGATTGCGACCAGGCCGGCTTCGAATGGCTGATCACTGACGATGCCAACCGCAACGTGTTCGCCTGGCTGCGCAAGGGCTTTGACGAGCACGCGCGGTGTCTCGTGGTCATCAACTTCTCGCCCAACGTCTATCGCAATTACCGTGTGCGCGTGCCCTTCGCCGGCAAGTGGAAAGAGGTGTTCAACTCGGACTCCGCCCATTATGGCGGCACCAATGTCGGGAACATCGGCGAGGTTCAGACCGTTGACGGCAAGGCGCCCGAGCTCCGCCTCACCATTCCGCCACTCGCCGCGATCTTCCTCGTTCCGGAAAGCTGACCGATGCGTCTGACTGCTGGATCGCCCGCGCGTCTCGGGGCAAGCTGGGACGGACGCGGCACCAACTTCGCGCTGTTCTCAGCCCATGCGCAGAAGGTCGAGCTCTGCCTGTTCGACACGCAAGGCCGACGCGAGCTCGAGCGCATCGAGCTGCCTGAACGTACCGAAGATGTCTGGCATGGCTATCTCAACGACGTCTCGCCTGGCCAGCTCTACGGCTATCGCGTGCACGGCCCCTATGAGCCCGAGCACGGTCACCGCTTCAACGCCAACAAGCTGCTGCTCGATCCCTACGCCAAGCGCCTTGCCGGGCGGCTGGTCTGGAGCGATGCGCATTTCGCCTATCGCACCGGCTCGGCACGCGAGGATTTGTCGTTCGACCGGCGCGACAATGCGCGCGGCATGCCCAAGGCCGTCGTGGTCGACGAGACCTTCAACTGGGGCCGGCGCGAGATCCGGCCCAACATCCCCTGGGAAGACACCATCATCTACGAGGCCCACGTCAAGGGCCTGACGCAGAAGCGTGACGACGTGCCGCCAAATCTGCGCGGCACCTATGGCGGCCTGTCGTCGCCGGCGATGATCGAACATTTGAAGAAGCTCGGCGTCACGACCGTCGAACTGCTGCCGATCCACAGCTTCGTCGACGACCGCATCCTGGTGGAGAAGAAGCTCGCCAATTACTGGGGCTACAACACGCTGTCCTTCTTCGCGCCGGAGCAGCGCTATGCCCAGGACAACGCGCTGGATTCCTTCCGCACCACGGTGGCGCGCCTGCACGATGCCGGCATCGAAGTGATGCTAGATGTCGTCTACAACCACACCGCCGAAGGCAACCATCTCGGCCCGACGCTGTGCTATCGCGGCATCGACAATGCCTCCTATTACTGGCTGAACCGCGAGAACCCGCGCTATTACGACGACTTCACCGGCTGCGGCTCCTCGGTGAACCTGACCCATCCGCGCGTGCTGCAGATGGTGATGGATAGCCTGCGCTACTGGGTCGAGGTCTGCCATGTCGATGGTTTTCGCTTCGACCTTGCCACCACGCTCGCGCGCGGGCCCAATGGTTTTGATCGCGGCATCTCATTCCTCACCGCGATCCGCCAGGACCCTGTGCTCGCCACCGTCAAGCTCGTCGCCGAGCCGTGGGACCTTGGCCTCGGCGGCTACCAGGTCGGCGCCTTCCCATCGCAATGGTCGGAGTGGAACGATCGCTATCGCAGCGCCATGCGCCGCTACTGGAGCGGCGAAGGCAGCCTGATCGGCGACATCTCCAGCCGCATGACGGCGTCCTCGGACCTGTTCAATCATGACGGCCGGCGGCCGCGCGCCAGCATCAACCACATCACCGTCCATGACGGGTTCACGCTGGCCGACCTCTTCAGCTACAACGAGAAGCACAACGAGGCCAACGGCGAGGACAATCGCGACGGCTCCAACGACAACCACAGCAACAATTGCGGCGTCGAGGGCCCGACCGACGATCCGAATATCCTGGCGCTGCGGCGGCAGCTGCGCAAGAACGCGCTGGCCTGCCTGATGCTGGCGCAGGGCGTTCCGCTGATCCTCGCCGGCGACGAGGTCGGCAACACGCAATCCGGCAACAACAACGCCTATTGCCAGGACAACGAGGTCGGTTGGGTCGGCTGGGACAATCTTGGCAAGGACGACGACGACATGGTCGATTTCGTCGCCGGTCTCACCGACATTCGCCATCGCTTCTCGCAGCTTCGCAGCCATCGCTGGCTCGACGGCCGGCCCAAGGACGGCATCTCCTACGGCGCGCTGTGGCTGACGCCCGAAGGCAACGAGATGACCGAGAGCGACTGGACATTCCCGGATGGGCGGTTCCTCTCTTATGTGATGGGTCCGATGGAACCGGGCCGGGCGGCGATCTTTATCGTATTGAACGCCGCCCCCGAAGAAATCGCATTCAAATTGCCCAAAATGACCGAATACAAGAGCTGGCAGCAAATCCTGAACACGACGGATGCCAAGCTGAACAGCATTGATTTCCTGCCCGGAAGCGACAGCAAGGCGCCGCCGCGCTCCGTGCTCGCCTTCGCGGGGGCGTTATGAGACCATCCTTCGGGGCGAAGCCGACCAAGGACGGCGTGTCGTTCCGACTGTGGGCGCCGGGCGCACGCCGTGTCGATCTCCTGCTCGACCGACGACATGCCATGCAGCGCCGACAGGATGGCTGGTATGTCGCCGAGATCGGCGGCCTGCCCGTCGGCAGCCCCTACAAGTTCAGGATCGATGACGAGATCGACGTGCCCGATCCGGCGTCCGCATTCCAGCCCGAGGACGTGTTCGGCCCGAGCGAGGTGATCGATCACGACGGCTTCGCATGGCGCGCGAAAGATTGGCGCGGCCGCCCGTGGGAAGAGACGGTGCTGGTCGAGACGCATGTCGGCACCTTCACGCGCGAAGGCAGCTACCGTGCCATGATCGACAAGCTCGATCATCTCGTTGCGACCGGTATCACGGCGCTGGAGCTGATGCCGCTCGCCGATTTCGCGGGCCGCTGCGGCTGGGGCTATGACGGCGTGCTGTGGTACGCGCCCGACAGCGCCTATGGCCGCCCGGAAGATCTGAAGACGCTGATCGACGAGGCCCATCTGCGCGGGCTGATGGTGTTTCTGGACGTCGTCTACAATCATTTCGGTCCTGAAGGAAACTATCTCGGCCGTTATGCGCCAAGCTTTTTCACCGACGCGCATACGCCCTGGGGCAGCGCGATCGATTATCGCGTGCCGCAGGTCCGCGCCTTCGCGGTCGAGAACGCACTGTCCTGGCTCACCGACTACCGCTTCGACGGCTTGCGGCTCGATGCCGCCAACCACATCATGGCGATCCCCGGCGAGCAGTCGATGCTGCAGGACCTCAGCGTCGCCACCGGCGAGCTCGCCAGGGTCACGGGCCGCCGCATCCATCTCGTGCTGGAGAACGGCGACAATCGCGCCAGCCTGCTCGACGCCGCGCAGGAGCCGCCGGGCGGTAAATATCGTGCGCAGTGGAACGACGACTATCACCATGTCTGGCATGTGATGCTGACCGGCGAGCACGCCGGATATTATGCCGACTACCAGACCCCGCGCATGGATCTGGCCCGCGCGCTCGCGTCCGGCTTCGTCTACCAGGGCGAGATCTCGGAATTCTGGGGCAAGAAGCCGCGTGGCGAGGCGAGCGGCGCGCTGCCGCCGGCCACCTTCGTCAACTTCCTGCAAAATCACGACCAGATCGGCAACCGTCCGCTGGGCGACCGGCTCGAGAGCCTGGCATCGCCGAGAGCGATCGAGGCCGCGCTCGCGGTGACGCTGCTCGCGCCGATGGTGCCGATGCTGTTTCAAGGCGAGGAATGGGGCTCGCAGGTCCCCTTCCCGTTCTTCTGCGATTTCCAGGGCGGGCTCGCGGATGCCGTGCGCAAGGGCCGCAAGCAGGAATATGCCTGGGCGTATGCGAAATTCGGTGACGAGGTGCCGGATCCGCTCGATCCGGCAACGCCGCAATCGGCCGTGCTCGACTGGACCGGCCGCTCGCCGCAGCAGGAAGCGCGGCTTGGATTGGTGCGAGAGCTCCTCGCCCTTCGCCGCAAGGAGATCATGCCGCGGTTGAAGGGCGCGCGCTTCGGCGATGCCGAGGCAGTTGACAACGGACTGCTCACGGCGCACTGGCACATGGGCGACGGCGCCACGCTGCGCCTGGTCGCCAATCTCTCCGACAAGGACATCGCGTATTCCGGCAACAAGGCCGGCGCGCCGATCTGGGGCAGCGCGGCCGATCGGCTTCCACCATGGTCTGTGGTCTGGCATCTCGGAGGTTGATATGCCTTCCGCGATTCCACTCGCGACATATCGGCTTCAGCTCACGGCCGATTTCGACTTCGACAAGGCCGCTTCTATCGTGCCCTATCTGAAGGCGCTCGGCATCACGCATCTCTATGCCTCGCCGGTGATGAAGGCCCGCAAGGGCTCCACGCATGGCTACGACACCGTCGATCACAGCCAATTCAATCCAGAGCTCGGTGGCGAGGCGGGTTTTGCGCGGCTGAGCGAGGCGCTGACCAAGCACGACCTCGGACTGATCATCGATTTCGTGCCCAACCATGTCGGCGTGCACTTCGCCGACAATCCCTGGTGGCTCGATGTGCTGGAATGGGGCCAGGCCTCGCCGCATGCCGTCTCCTTCGACATCGACTGGGACCAGCTGGCCTATCGGGCCCGCGGGGGCGTACTGCTGCCGATCCTCGGCGTCTCCTATGGCGAGGCGCTCGAGCGCGGCGACATCGAGCTGCGCTACGACGCAGGCGAAGGCAGCTTTTCCGCCTGGTATTTCGAGCATCGCCTGCCCATCGCGCCGGAGCGTTATGGCGAGATCCTGCGGATGATCGTGAAGGAGGCCGACGCCGCAGATACGGTCGCCGGCAAGCGCCTGCTCTCGCTCGCCACGCGCTACACCGGCCTGCGGCGGCCGAACCGCAAGGAAGCTCCGAGCTTCAAGGCCGAGCTGATGGAGATCACGGGCAGCGCCGACATCATCATCCACGGCCTTGCCGCCTATCGCGCAGCCAAGGATCGCCCGGCGCAGACGCTGGCGCTGCATCATCTCTTGGAGCGGCAGAACTACAAGCTCGGCCATTGGCGGCTGGCCTCCAGCGACATCAACTATCGCCGTTTCTTCGACGTCAATGGGCTTGCGGGCCTGCGCGTCGAGGACGCGAGCACCTTTGCCGCCACGCACCGGCTGGTGAAACAGCTCGTTGCCGACGGCAGGCTGCAAGGCATCCGCCTCGATCACATCGACGGCCTGCGCGATCCCGCGCAATATTGCCAGCGGCTGCGCCGGCTGGTGCGCGACGCGCAAGGCAACACAAAGCCGTTCTACACGGTGATCGAGAAGATCCTGTGCGAGCACGAGCGGCTGCCGCACTTCGCCGGCGTTCAGGGCACCACCGGCTATGAATGGATGAACGTCATCACCCAGGTCCTAGTCGACGCCAAGGGACTTGAGGCGCTGGACGAGACCTGGCGGCAGATCAGCAACCGGCCGCCACGGCTCGCGCCTTACGTCAAGGACGCCAAACGCCGCGTGCTGGAAACGCTCCTGACCAGCGAATTTACTGTGTTGACGCGGCTGCTGGCGCGAATTGCCAATGGCCACTACTCGACCCGCGACTTCTCCGCAGACAGCCTGCGGCAGGCGCTGGAATTGTACGTGCTGCACTTCCCGGTCTACCGCACCTATCTGACGCATAGCGGCCCGACCGCCGATGACCGCAAGCTGATCGACGACACCATCGCGCGCGCCCGCGCCGAATGGTTCGCGGCCGACGAGGGCATTTTCGACTTCCTGCGCGATGCTCTCACCATGGACCTGCTCAGGCCCGGCCGTCCACCGCACAGCGCGCCGCGCGTGCGCCGTTTTGCGCTGAAGGTGCAACAATTCACCGGGCCTGTCATGGCGAAGTCGCTGGAGGACACCGCGTTCTATCAATTCCACAGTCTGCTCGCCTTGAACGAGGTCGGCGGCGATCCCGCGAGCAAGGGCCTTTCCATTGCCGCCTTCCACGAGGCGATGCGGGCCCGGGCCAAGGAATGGCCACTGGGAATGACGGCGACGGCCACCCATGACACCAAGCGCGGCGAGGACGCCCGGGTGCGGATCGCGGCGCTAAGCGAACTGCCGGGCGAATGGACCAGCGCAGTCGCGCGCTGGAAGGTGCTGAACGCGCCGCACCTATCGCTGCACGGCCATCTGCGCGCGCCATCGGCGACGTTCGAGTACATGCTCTACCAGACCCTGCTCGGCGCATTGCCGCTTGCGGGGCCGGATGCCGGCTTCGTCGAGCGCATTCAGGCCTATGCGCTCAAGGCGGCGCGCGAGGGCAAGGAAGAGACCAGCTGGCTCAATCCGCATCAAGCGTATGAGAACGGCGTCACGAGCTTCATCGCCAAGATCCTCGATCCCGCGCTGTCAGGCGAATTCTTGCAGGCGCTCCAGACCCTGGCCCGCCGCGTCGCGCTGCTCGGTGCGCTGAACTCGCTGAGTCAGCTCACGCTCAAGGCGACGCTGCCGGGCGTATCCGATTTTTACCAGGGCACCGAATACTGGGACCTGTCGCTGGTCGATCCCGACAACCGCCGCGCCGTGGATTTTGCTGCACGGAAGGCCGCGCTGGCGTCCCTGGATACACCGCATTGGAGTGAACTGATCAAGAGCTGGCCGGATGGTCAGCTCAAGCTGGCCTGGACGCGACATCTCCTCAAGTTGCGCAACCGCCTCGCCGACGTCTTTGCACAGGGCGACTACCAGCCGCTCGAGGTCCGTGGTGCCCACGCCGACCATGTCATCGCCTTCGCGCGCCGACATGGCCGCGCCGCGGCAATCGTGGTGGTCGGATGCCGGTTCGCCCCCTTCACACAGGCGGGGCGGGAATGGCCTGCGCTCGAGGGTTTTGATGCAACCGTCGACATCACCGGCTACAGCGCGCCGGACCTCGTGAATGGCGAATTGCCGGTGGCGCAGGCCTTTCGTGACTTTCCGGCTGCCGTCCTCGAGGCGCGCACGGCGAGCACCATGAGGCCGCGGCAGCGCGTGAGTACCTGAAACCTACTTGCCCCCATCCTTGGTCAGCAGCAATTGTCCGCGCTTGCGAATGGTCGCCTGCGCCATCTCGGCAAAGCGCTGCAACAACCACGGCAGCACCACCTCGACCTTGACGTGGTCGTCGGCGACGTCGACCTGCCCGCTCGCGATCTGTCCGAGCGCGCGGATGCGGAAGTTCATGGTATCGCCGCTCCAGCGCTCTTCCTCGACCTGCATCACAGGGATACTGACCGCCGCACGGCCAAGCCCGGTCTTGAGCCGGCGGACCGCCTCCTCGCGGCCGAGCCGATGCGAAATGGAAACAACTAGCGGTGCTGACATGATCTCTGCCCCGTCGTGACTGATCCTCACATAATCATGCCGGCGGGACGCGCCAAGGTTCCATGCAAGTTGCGAGATGGCGCCCGGTTCAAATCCGGAACTTTAGAACATAAGGCAAGTTGCCCCCGCACAACGGGGCACGTGCAGACAACCCTTTCTACGAAGGGCTGGAGGAGATTCGCATGTCTATCGGTACGATCATTCTGATCATTTTGGTCATCGCGCTGCTTGGCGGCTTCAGTGGTATCGGCGGCGGCCCGTTCTACGGCACCGGCTATTACGGCGGCGGCGGCCTAGGGCTCGTCATCGTCATTCTGCTGATATTGCTGCTGATGGGACGGATCTAGCACGAGATCTTGTAGGGTGGGCAAAGGCGCTCTTGCGCCGTGCCCACCTTATCTTCGCTGCAACAAAGAGATGGTGGGCACGCTTCGCTTTGCCCACCCTACGAGAGTTGAGCCCGCCGCACCGACCTACCTCACCTTCCCGGCCAGCTTCTTGATCGCCGACTTGATCGACGCGGCCGCGTCATCATAGCCATCCCACGCCTTCGATCGCGCCAGCAGCCCCGGCACCGTCCGCACCGTGTATTTCTTCGGATCGAGGTCGCTCTTCACCTGCGCCCAGGTCAGCGGCATCGATACCGTGGCGCCGGCGCGTGCGCGCGGCGACAGCGGCGCGACGGCGGTCGACATACGATCGTTGCGCAGATAGTCGAGGAATATCTTTCCGTTGCGCAGCTTCTTGGACATGTTGAGCAGATAACGTTCGGGATCCTCGTTGGCCATCCACTGGCAGACGCCTTGCGCGAACGCCTTGGCTTCCTTCCAGCTCACCTTGTCGCGCGCGCCGTAGAGCAGCGGCACCACCACGTGGATGCCCTTGCCGCCGGTGGTCTTGCAAAAGCTCTCCATGTCGATGTCGGTCAGCCGCTGCCGCACCTCCTTCGCCGCTTCGACGACCTCGGTAAATTTGACATCAGGCGCGGGGTCGAGATCGAACACCAGCCGTCCCGGCGTGTCATAGGCGTCAGGCGCGCAATTCCAGGGATGCAGCTCAACGCCGCCGATCTGCGCGACCGCGGCGAGGCCTTCGACGCGGTCGATCTGCAAATAGGGCTTGCGATCGCCGGAAACCCTGGCCAGCTCCAGCAGGTTCGAGGTGCCCTGCATGGCGTGCCGCTGGAAGAACTTCTCACCGCCGATGCCGTCAGGTGCGCGCAAGATCGAACAGGGGCGGCCCTTGAGATGTTCGATCATCCAGGGGCCGACGACCTCGAGATAGCGTGCGAGATCGAGCTTCGTCACGCCCTCGCCGTCACCGCCGTCGGGCCACAGCTCCTTGTCCGGCTTGGAGATGACGACACCCATCACTTCGGCGGTGCCGGCATTGTTCGGCTTGGCCGCTTTCGGTGCGGCGCGCTTCCTCGCCGAAGGCTTTGCCAGTTCCGTATCCACGGGCGTTTCCGCCTCGACTTCCTCGGCCGGCTTGTCCTGCCGCAGGCCCTTGAAGGCGGCTTGGCGGATATTGCCGTCAGCCGTAAAGCCGGCGAACTCGATCTCGGCGACGAGCTCGGGCTTCAGCCAGTGCACCTCGCGCGCCTTCTTCGGCGCATTCTTGCCGCCGAACGGGCTTTCCTTGGCCTCCATGGCCTTCAGCGACGGCATGATGCGCTTGATCTTATCGGCCCCAAATCCTGTCCCGACCATCCCGACGAAGGCGAGGTGATCGCCGCGATGCACGCCCGCCATCAGCGATCGGAACTTTCCATTGGTGGTCTTGTAGCCCCCGATCACGACCTCATGTCCCGCCCGGCATTTCGCCTTGGTCCAGCTCTCGGTACGTCCCGACCGATACGGCGCGTCGAGCTTCTTCGACACCACGCCCTCGAGCTCCAGCTTGCAGGCCGATTGCAGCACTGCATCGCCGCCGCTCTCGAAATGCTCGACATAGCGGATCTGGCTCGTCTTCTTCCGGCGCGCCGCCAGCAATTTCTTCAGGCGCTCCTTGCGCTCGCCAAGCGGCAGACGGCGAAAGTCCAGGCCGTCGGCGAACAGCAGGTCGAAGGCAAAAAAGATCAGATCTTCATCCTTGCCGTCCGACAACGCGGCCTGCAGCGAGGAAAAGTTCGGCGCACCGTTGCGGTCGAGAGCGACGATCTCGCCGTCGACCATGACGTCCGGTAATTCGCTCGCTTCCTTTGCGATCGACGCGAACTTGTCGGTCCAGTCGAGGCCCTTGCGTGTCTTCAACGTCGCTTCGCCGTCCTCGACGCGGAGCTGGACGCGATAACCGTCGAACTTGATCTCGTGGCACCAGCCATCGGCGGCGGGCGGCCGTTCCACCGGCGTGCAGAGCTGCGGCGCGACGAAGTCCGGCATCTCCGAGACCTTTTTGGCCGTCGTCGCGGTCGTAGCCTTCTTCGCGGCCTTGCCGCGCTTCAACGCCGCGCGCGGTGCCGGCTTGACGGTGCGTCCTTTGGTCTCCTCGGCGCGATTGGATTGCCAGACAGCATCGGCCTTGCCCGTGCCCTTCGCCAGCATGAACGGCTTTGGCGCCCGCCCCTTGCCGCCGGCGATCTGATCCATCGCGCGGCCGGAAGCGACGGACTTGTCCTCCGCCAATATATCTTCGTCCTCGCTGGCATACTCGTCACGATGCTTGATCAGTAGCCAGTTGGTGCGCTTTTCGCCGCCGCGGTTGCGCATCCGCACCAGCACCCAGCTGCCATGCAGCTTGTCACCATGCAGGGTGAACTTGAGGTCGCCCTTTTTGAAGCCGGCTTCGGGATCGTCGGATTCCCAGGTGCCGCGGTCCCACAGCATCACCGTGCCGCCGCCATACTGTCCCTCGGGGATCGTTCCTTCGAAATCGCCATAATCGAGCGGATGGTCCTCGACCTCGACCGCCAGCCGCTTGTCGTGCGGATCAAGCGAGGGTCCCTTCGTCACCGCCCAGGATTTGAAGACGCCGTCGAATTCGAGGCGGAAGTCGTAATGCAGCCGTGTCGCATCGTGTTTCTGGATCACGAAGCGCCGCTGCTTTGATGGCGCCACCGCGGTCTTGCCCGACGGTTCGGGCGTTTTCTCGAAATCACGTTTCTTTCGGTAGGTGGAGAGTTTTTGCAGCACGACGGGTCCCACATCCTCTGATCGCGTTGAAGCCTATCACGGCAAAAGTCCCACCCGGAACCAAAACCCAATGGCGCGGTTGGGGTTCCAAAACGCCTTGAAATCACTGGAGAATGAAATGGCTCCGCGCGCCTATTGGAAGGGAACGTTGAAACTGTCGCTGGTCAGCTGTCCGGTCGTGCTCTACCCCGCGACCACGGCGGCCGAGAAGACCCGGTTTCATCTGATCAACCGGGAGACCGGCAACCGCCTCAAGCAGCAGATGGTGGATTCGGAGACCGGCGATGTCGTCGAGAGCGACCAGAAGGGCCGCGGCTACGAGCTCTCCAAGGGCAAATATGTCGATGTCGAGCCGGAAGAGCTCGAGGCCGTCCAGATCGAGAGCAACCACACCATCGATATCGAAAGCTTCGTGCCGAGCGAGGAGATCGATCAGCGCTATCTCAACCATCCCTATTACATCGCGCCCGAAGGCAAGGCGGCGATCGACGCCTTTGCCGTGATCCGCGACGCCATGAAGGACCAGGACCGCGTCGCGCTCGCAAAAATCGTGCTGACCAATCGCGAGCACATCATCGCGATCGAGCCGCTCGGCAAGGGCCTGCTCGGCACCACGCTGCGCTTTCCCTACGAGCTGCGCGAAGAGGACCAGTTCTTCGACGACATCAAGAGCCCGAAGATCACCAAGGACATGGTCGAGCTGGCCGGTCACATCCTGCACACCAAGGCGGCGCATTTTGATCCGAGCAAGTTCAAAGACGAATACGAGAACGCCCTGAAGGCGCTGGTGAAACGGAAGGCGAGCGGCAAGAAGATCGAGCTGCCCGAGCCGGAGGAACGCCCGAGCAACGTCGTCAGCCTGATGGATGCGCTGAAGCAGAGCTTGAAGGGACGTGGCGGCGGGAAGAAGACCGCGACGAAATCGCATGCAAGGCGGGCCACGGGGCGGCGGCAGGCTACCAAGAAGACGCACCGGTCCACCGCGCGGCATCGGAAGGCGGGTTGATTTGCTCCGTCATTGCGAGCGCCGCGAAGCAATGACGATGTGGAAGCAGAATCGCGTCCCAACAGAGCGTCAATCTCCCGCCTTCAGCCGATACCCGATCCCCGTCTCGGTCAGCACATAGTGCGGCCGCTCCGGATCGGCTTCGATCTTCTGACGGAGCTGGCGGACATAGACGCGCAAGTACTGCGCGTCGGTCAGTTCGTCCCAGAGCTCCTTGAGCAGGAATCTGTGGGTCAGCACCTTGCCGGCATGCTGCACCAGCACGCGCAACAGGTCGTATTCCTTGGGCGACAGCTTGACCTCGCGCTCGCCGAGCTTGACGATGCGGCGCACCAGATCGACTGAGAGATCGCCGGTGCGGAACACTGGACGCTCGCCTTGCACCTGCAGCTGATGCCGCAGCGCCGCGCGCAGGCGCGCCAGAAGCTCATCCATGCCGAACGGCTTGGTCAGATAATCATCTGCGCCGAGATCGAGCGCCTGCACCTTGCCGGCCTCGTCGCCGCGGCTCGACAGCACCACGATCGGCACGCTCTCATTACGGGCGCGGATGGTGCGCAGCAGCTCGTGGCCCTGGATGTCGGGCAGGCCGAGATCGAGGATGATCAGTGCCGGCCCTTCAGTGAGCTTCTCCAGCGCGACCTTGCCGTTCGAGGCCTCCAGAATCTCGTAGCCTTGCGTCGACAAGCCCATCCGCAGCAATTTGCGGATTGGCGGCTCGTCGTCGATCACCAAAACCTTGATCGGGGCGGCACTCATGCGGCGGTATCCAATGCGTGGGTCTGCGCGGGGACGGGCAGACGGATGGTGAGGATCGCGCCGCTCCGGTCGCTGCGGTTGGCGGCCGAGATCGTGCCGCGCATCGCCTCGATGAAGCCACGGGAGATGGCAAGCCCGAGCCCGGTGCCGGGACGAACATGATCGCCCTTCTGCACGCGATAGAACTTGTCGAAAACGCTTTCGAGCTCGTCGGGCGGAATGCCTGCGCCTTCGTCGACGACTTCCAGTGCCACCTGATCACGCTCACGCCGGCTCCTGATCGCGATCGTGGTCTCGGGCGGAGAATATTTTGCGGCGTTGTCGAGCAGGTTGAACAGCACCTGCTCGAACAGCACGGCATCGAGCTCGAGCATCGGCAAGTCCGCGGCCAGGACCAACTCGACCTTGTGCGCGGTGAGGATCTTCGAGGCCCGCCGCAGCGCGCTGCCGACGATCTCACTGAGATCGTGCAGCGCGGTGTTGGGAACGATGGCGCCGGATTCCAGCTTGGTCATGTCGAGCAGATTGGCGATGAAGCGATTGAGCCGCTCGGACTCGTCGATCACGGTCGCGAGCAGATCGCGCTTCTCGGTGTCGGACAGCGCGCCGGCGAGATCGCGCATGGTCGAGGCCGCGCCCAACACGGAGGCGAGCGGCGTCTTGAGATCATGCGAGATCGAGGTGAGCAGCGCCGCGCGCAGCCGCTCGGATTCCACCGTGCGCTTGACCCGGTCCATGTCCTCGACCAGCAGCACGCGCTCGATCGCGAGCGCGCCCTGATCCACAAGCGCGTCCAGCAGCCGGCGCTGGTCCGGTGTCAGCAGCGGGCCGGTGCGGTCGTTGTCGATACCGATCACGCCGATCGGCCCGCGCCCGGTCCGCATCGGCAGAAACAGCCGCTTGGCGCCCGGCAGCGTATCGGCACCTCGGCCAGCGGAGCGGTCATTGCTCCAGGCCCAGTTGGCCGCCGCCAGATCGGCCTGGTCGAGCTGGTCCTCCGGCGGATAGCCTGACTTCACCGTCAAAAGTCCGTCCTCCGGTAACAGCAGCACGACGCGGACCTTCAGCATCAGCGCGATCTGATAGGCCGAGGCCCACAGCACGTCGTCGAGCGTGGCGGTGCCGGCAAGCTTGCGACTGAACGCATAGAGCTGCTCGGTGGTACGGATGCGTCCGATCGCGGTGTCGGCCTGCGTGCGCACGCGGGCAGCCACATTGGAGACCAGGATCGCGATCAGCATGAAGAAGAAGAACGCCGCGACGTTGGTCGGATCCGTGATGGTGAAGGTGTAGACCGGCGGCAGGAAGAAGAAATTGTAGGCGAGCGAGGCGGCTAAGCTCGCAAGCAACGACGGCCACAAGCCGTAGCGCACCGCGACCGCAACCACTGCAGTGAGCAGCACAAGGTCCACGTTCTCGATGCCGAACCGCGGCTGCAGCAGCTCGGCGGCACCGAGACCGATCAGCACGATGCCGAGCGATTTCAGATAGGGCAGCGGATTGAACGGCTCGGACCTCGCCGCGGTCTGCACGGCCGTCTTCGGCACCGCCTCGCTCGGCAACTCGTCGCCCGGTATCACATGAACGCTGATATTGCCGGCGCGCCGCACCAGATCATGCACGACGGAGCCGCGCGTCATCTCGAACCAGCGCGATCGCGTCGACTTACCGATCACGATCTGGGTGACGTTGTTGCCTTGGGCGAAATTGATGACGTCGTCGGCAATGCGGCGGCCGACGGCCGGAATGGTCAGCGCCTCGCCGCCGAGCGACTCCGCAAGCCGCAGCGTGTCGGCAAGCCCGTCGCGCTCCTCGTCCGAGAGCTGCAGCGCGCGCCGCGTCTCGATCGAGATCGCGGTGAACGGCGCGTGCAGCCGATCGGCCAGCCGCTTGGTGTAGCGCACGAGCCCCGCCGCGCGCGGATCTTCGCTGACGCAGACCAGGATGCGCTCGCCCGCCGCCCAGGGGCCGGCGATGGCATTGGCCTGCATGTGGGTGAGCAGTTGCTCGTCGACCCGTTCGGCCGTGCGGCGCAGCGCGAGCTCGCGCAGCGCGGTCAGATTGCCCGGCGAGAAATAATGCTCCAGCGCCCGCTCGGCGTGCTTGGGGACGTAGACCTTGCCTTCCCGCAGACGCTGGATCAAATCGTCCGGCGTGAGGTCGATCAGCTCGATCGCGTCGGCGCGGTCGAAGATCGAATCAGGCACGGTTTCGCGCACCCGCACATGGGTAATCTGGGCGACGACGTCGTTCAGGCTCTCGATGTGCTGGATGTTGACGGCGGTGTAGACGTCGATGCCGTGGGAGAGCAGCTCCTCGACGTCGAGATAGCGTTTGGGATGGCGGCTGCCGGCGGCGTTGGTGTGGGCGAGCTCGTCCACCAGCGCGATTTGCGGCCGCCGCGCGATCACGGCATCGAGGTCCATCTCCTCGACGATCTGGCCGCGGTAGTCGAGCCGCTTGCGCGGGACGACCTCGAGCCCCCGCACCAGCGCTTCGGTCTCGGCGCGGCCATGAGTCTCGACGAAGCCGACCACGACGTCGATGCCGGCCTTGCGCCTGGCATGGGCGCTCTGCAGCATCTCATAGGTCTTGCCGACGCCCGGGGCGGCGCCGACGAAGATCTTCAGCTTGCCGCTCGCACTCTCTTCCCGGCGCGCGGCTTCCAGCAGCGCCTCGGGCGATGGACGTTGTTCGGGATCGCGGCGCTGCTGAACCATCAGGCCAATATAATCATCCTGATATTGCGGGCCTAGACGCTACTTCGCGGACGCACGATCCAGCGCGAGATTCAGCGCCAGAACGTTAACCCTGGGTTCGCCGAGCAGGCCGAGCCAGCGGCCCTCGGTGTTGGCGGCGACGAGTTGCTTTAGCGAAGCTTCCGGCATAATGCGCGCCTTGGCGACGCGCGGCACCTGAAATTCCGCGGCCTCAGGCGAAATATCGGGGTCGAGGCCGCTCGCCGAGGTCGTGACCAGGTCGACCGGAATGGCGGCGCTCGGGTTCTCAGCCTTCAGCTTGTCCACATCCTCCTTCAGCCGGTCGGCCAGCGCCTTGCTGGTCGGGCCGAGATTGGAGCCGCCCGAATTGGCCGCGTTGTAGGGCGCCGCAACCGTCTTGCTCGAATCATTGGGGTCCGGCGCCAGCGTCGCCGAGGGGCGGCCGTGGAAATATTTGTCGCCCCTAAATTCCTGGCCGATCAGGGCGGAGCCAACCACCTTGCCGTCGTGCTCGATCAGACTGCCTTGCGCCTTGGCGGGAAAGATCGCGCCGGCAAGACCGGTCATGGCGAGCGGGTAGGCCAGGCCCGTGATGGCGGTGAGCACCAGCAACAGGACGATGGCGGGGCGGATTTCTCTCAGCATGTGTTTTCTCCGATTTTCCGTCATTGCGAGGAGCGAAGCGACGAAGCAATCCAGGCCGTCAATTGTAGAAACATTTCTGGATTGCTTCGCTTCGCTCGCAATGACGGACTTAAGCCAGGTGCAGGGCGACAACGACGAGGTCGATCGCCTTGATGCCGATGAAGGGAATGACGATGCCGCCGAGGCCGTAGATCAAGAGGTTGCGCCGAAGCAGCGCACCAGCACCGACGGCGCGATAGGCGACGCCCTTCAGCGCCAGCGGGATCAAGCCGATGATGATGAGCGCGTTGAAGATGATCGCCGACAGGATGGCACTTTGCGGGCTCGACAGGTTCATGACGTTCAGCACGTTGAGCTGCGGGTAGAATGCCAGGAACATCGCCGGGATGATCGCGAAATACTTGGCGACGTCGTTGGCGATCGAGAACGTCGTCAGCGCACCCCGCGTCATCAACAGCTGCTTGCCGATCTCGACCACCTCAATCAATTTGGTCGGGTTGGAATCGAGGTCGACCATGTTGCCGGCCTCGCGGGCCGCTTGCGTACCGGTGTTCATGGCGACACCGACGTCGGCCTGGGCGAGCGCCGGCGCGTCGTTGGTGCCGTCGCCGCACATGGCGACCAGCTTGCCCTTGGCCTGCTCGTCGCGGATCAGCTTGAGCTTGTCCTCGGGCGTTGCCTGAGCCAGGAAGTCGTCGACGCCGGCTTCCGCTGCGATCGCGGCAGCGGTCATCGGGTTGTCGCCTGTGATCATGATGGTACGAATGCCCATGCGGCGCAGCTCGGCAAAGCGCTCGCGGATGCCGCCCTTGACGATGTCCTTGAGCTGGATGATGCCGAGCAGCTTGCCGTCCTTGGCAACCGCCAGCGGCGTGCCGCCGGACTTCGACACTTCATCGGCAATGGCCTGGATCTCGCGGCCGATCTCCGAGAGCGCGGCAGGCTGAATGGCGCGCGCGGTATTGCCGGAGGCCACGGCCAGCGGTGCCCCACCGCCCACATAGTTCAACATGGCATCGACCGCGCCCTTGCGCACCGACGAACCGCCGGCATCGACGCCACTCATGCGGGTCTGCGCCGTGAACGGAATGAAGGTCGCGCCCAGCTCGGCCATGTCGCGGCTGCGGATGCCGTACTTTTCCTTGGCGAGCACGACGATGGAGCGGCCCTCCGGCGTCTCGTCGGCGAGCGAGGCGAGCTGGGCCGCATCTGCCAGTTCGTGTTCGGTCACCCCGCGCACGGGGCGGAATGCCGTTGCCTGGCGGTTGCCGAGCGTGATGGTGCCGGTCTTGTCGAGCAGCAGCGTGTCGACGTCACCGGCCGCCTCGACCGCGCGGCCGGACATCGCCAGCACGTTGAAGCGCACCAGGCGATCCATGCCGGCAATGCCGATCGCCGAGAGCAGCGCACCGATGGTGGTCGGGATCAGCGTCACGAACAGCGCGACCAGCACGATGATCGAGATCGAGCCGCCGGCATAGGCCGCATAGCTCGGGATGGTGACGGTGGCGAACACGAAGATGATGGTGAGGCCGGCGAGCAGGATGTTGAGCGCGATCTCGTTCGGCGTCTTCGCCCGCTCGGCGCCCTCGACCAGCTTGATCATGCGGTCGATGAAGGTCGAGCCCTGGGCGGCGGTGATGCGGACGCGGATCCAGTCGGACAGCACCTGCGTGCCGCCCGTGACCGCCGAACGGTCACCGCCGGATTCGCGGATTACGGGTGCGGATTCGCCGGTGATGGCGGCCTCGTTGACGGAGGCCACGCCCTCGATCACCTCGCCGTCGGAGGGGATGGTGTCGCCGGCCTCGACCAACACGATGTCGCCGACCTTCAGGCTCGTGCCCGGCACCAGCTTGAAGTCCTGGCCTGCCCCATTCAGGAGCTTGGCCTGGCTTTCGGTGCGGGTCTTGCGCAGCGAATCCGCCTGCGCCTTGCCGCGGCCCTCGGCCACCGCCTCGGCGAAATTGGCGAACAGCACCGTGAACCAGAGCCAGATAATGATCTGGAAGGTGAAGCCGAGACTGGCACCGCCGGTGACGACGTCACGTAGGAAGATCACGGTGGTGAGCGCGGCCACGACCTCGACCACGAACATCACGGGGTTCTTCACCATCAGCCGCGGATCGAGCTTGGCGAAGGAGGCGCGGATCGCGGGCAGCACGATTCTGGGATCGAGCATTGCCGACATCGGCGCGCGCTTTTGCTGTTTCATCGTATCCATGGAGGTCACTCCAGACAATCAGAAGAGGTTCAGTCAGAACAGCTGGCCTGCGTTCATCGCCAGATGTTCGACGATCGGGCCGAGCGCGAGTGCCGGGAAGAAGGTCAGGCCACCCATGATCAGGATCACGCCGACGACGAGGCCGACGAACAGCCCGCCCGTGGTCGGGAACGTGCCCATCGACGGCGGGATCGATTTCTTCTGCGCAAGCGAGCCCGCGATCGCCATGGCCGGAACGATCATGAAGAAGCGGCCGACAAACATCGCGCTAGCCAGCGTCAGGTTGTAGAAGAAGGTGTTGCCGGTGAGGCCCGCGAAGGCCGATCCGTTGTTGCCGGCCCCCGAGGTGTAGGCGTAGAGCACCTCGGTGAAGCCGTGCGGCCCGGCATTCGCCATCGAGGCGACCGCAGGCGGATAGACCACGCCGACCGCTGTCCAGCCCAAGATCATCAGCGGCAGCACCAGGATGGCCAGCATCGCCATCTTGACCTCGCACGCCTCGATCTTCTTGCCGACATATTCCGGCGTGCGGCCGACCATCAGGCCGGCGACGAAGATCGCCAGAATGACGAACAGCAGCATGCCGTACATGCCGGCGCCGACGCCGCCGACGATGATTTCGCCGAGCTCGATGTTGATCAGCGGGATCATGCCGCCGAGCGCGGTAAAGCTGTCATGCATGGCGTTGACCGCGCCGCAGGAGGCGGCCGTCGTGATCACGGCGAACAGCGAGGAGGCGACGATGCCGAAGCGAACTTCCTTGCCCTCCATATTGCCACCGGCAAGTCCAAGCGCCTGCAGCGTCGAGGTGCCATTGGCTTCCGCCCAATAGGTCACGGCGACGCCGGCGACGAACAGCACGCCCATCACGGCGAGGATCGCCCAGCCCTGGCGCTGGCTGCCGACCATGCGGCCGAACACGTTGGTCAGCGCAGCGCCCAGCGCGAAGATCGACAGCATCTGCACGAAGTTCGACAGTGCGGTCGGGTTCTCGAACGGATGCGCCGCGTTGGCATTGAAGAAGCCGCCGCCGTTGGTGCCGAGCATCTTGATCGCCACCTGCGAGGCGACCGGGCCAACCGCGATGGTCTGCTTGGCACCCTCGAGCGTCGTGGCCTCGACATAGTCGCTGAGGGTCTGCGGCATGCCCTGCCAGACCAGGAACAACGTATAGACGATGCAGATCGGCAGCAGCACGTAGAGCGTACATCTGACAACATCGACCCAGAAATTGCCGACCGTGCGCACTGAAGCGCGCGAGAAGCCGCGGATCAGCGCCACGGCAAGCGCGATGCCGGTCGCGGCCGAGAGGAAGTTCTGGTGCGTCAGGCCGACCATCTGCACCAGATAGGAGATCGTGCTCTCGCCACCGTAGTTCTGCCAGTTGGTGTTGGTGATGAAGGAGATCGCCGTATTGAACGAGAGATCTTCGGCGACCGCCGTCTGCCCGGCCGGATTGAAGGGCAGCACGGCCTGCAAGCGCATCACGCCGTAGATGATCAGGAAGCCACCGACATGGAACAGCAGCATGGCGACCGTGTAGGTCAGCCAATGCTGCTCGCGCTTCTCGTCGACGCCTGAGATCCAGTAGATGCCGGCCTCGATCGGGCGCAGCACCGGCGAGAGAAATGTCTTCTCCCCATTGAACACGCGCGTCAAGTACCAGCCGAGCGGCTTTGTCAGCGCAACGATGATGACGCAGAATAGAATGATCTGGAGCCAACCGATCATGGTCATGGAATCAACCCTTCAGACTTGGTGCCCGGCGCAACAGCGCCAGCAGCAATTCGACAAGCGGCAAGCGCGGCTCAGAACCGCTCCGGCCGCAGCAGCGCATAGGTGAGGTAGACCAGGAGACCGAACGAGACGGCGCCGGCGATCGCATAATCGAAGATCATGGTTCGCTCCGTTACAGCCGTTCGCAGACGTAGGTGTAGCCGATCGCCAGGGCAAAGAAGCCAAAGCCCAGCGCCAGCATCAGAATGTCCATCATGGAGATGCTCCTCGTTGCGTCCCTCTATCGGGAGCAACACGTTCTCGGGGACCCGGCCAGAGCTCGCAGAAGGAAGCGCAACGCATTTCCGCAGGCCAGCCGGGACTTTTGACCGCGCTGAGATGCCATTCCCGGGCATAGGTTTTCGAGACGAGGGCTCTGACGAAGTTATAGGAATTTCATAAAGGGCGGAGGCATGCGGTTGGGCACGGCTCGCGAGGCAACCTCCGCCGTCGTCCCGGACAAGCGAAGCGCAGATCCGGGACCCATAGCCACAGGGAGGAGTTTGGCGATGACTCGCGGTTACTGATTTGGCTCGACAACATCTCCCTGTGGTTATGGATCCCCGCGTTCGCGGGAATGACAGCTGAGGTTGGTGCACGATCGCACCCTTCCCCGTCTTTATGAGATTCCTATATCTCCCATCCCCTTCCCCTCTCGTTTTCAAATGGCGTTCCCGCCACCCTGAAGAGGCCGGCCGACTGACCGACGCCGGAGGCTGAATGTCCGCCACGCTCCCTCATGACGATCCCTCCTCGCTCGGCGACCGCCTGCGCCATGCGCAAGGCATGACCCGGCCCTTGATGCTCGAGATCATCGACAAGGCCTGCCGCCGCACTGCCGCGCTCGGACAGTCCGAGCGCACCGCGCGCCTCATGCGCCTGATCGATGCGGAGGCCTGGGCCGATGCAGCGCTGGCGCTGATGGAGCTCGAACTGCCGCTGTGGCACGTCCGCCGCATCGCCTACGACGAAGGCGAGTGGCATTGCGCGCTGTCGCGTGAACGCGAGCTTCCGGACTGGCTGGACGCGGCCGTCGAAGGTTGCCATGGCGACCTCGCGATCGCGCTGCTGTCCGCGTTCGTGGAAGTCCAGGCGCGGGCCGTTGAAATGCCGCGGCCGAGCGTTCCCAATGTGCGCCCCGCGGCAGAGCCGCTCTATGAGCCGGCGTCTTGCGAGAATTTCAGCTGAGCGAACGCCGAAACTCTAAAGTTGTAGCTCCCTCACCTCGCCGCTTCCGCTTCGATGAACCGCGCCAGCTCCGCCGCCGTTATCTCGATCGGCCGGCCGCTGCGCTCGACACGGGCCTGGATCAGCGCCCCCTGGAGCGCCGACGTGCAGAGCACGGCGAGCGTTTCCGCGCGCGGCCTGGTGAACCCATCCGCAACCAGCTTGTCGCGAAGCAGCGCGATGCGCGCCGCATAGGCCTTGCGGCCGGCCTCCGCAACGGCACGCTCGCGCGGCGCAAGCTCGAGCAGGACGGTCGTGATCGGACAGCCGTTGCGAAAGCCGGAGCCCTGCATCCATCCTGCCAGCAGCCGCGCATGTGCGCGCAGCAGCTCGGCGGTCGAGCCGTACTCGCCGGCGAGCCTTGCCACCGTTTCGGCCACGCGGCGGCCGGCTTCCTCGACCGCGGCCACCGCAATCGAGGACTTTCCATCGGGAAAGTAATGGTAGAGCGAGCCCTTTGGCGCACCGCTGACGTCGACGATGTCGTTGAGGCCGGTGCGGGCAAATCCCTGGCGGCGGAATAGCGTCACCGCGGCGTTGATGATGGGCTGGCGGTGTTTTGGCACGGCCGGCATGGGGCTTTCCTCCAGGCAACAATTATATTGATTGGTCTACATCAGCTTCCGACAGTCAAGCCTGCAATGACGACAAGGAGCGGCAAATGGCGAACGGAGTGACTTACGAACTGAGGGACGGCGTGGCGCAGGTCGTACTCGACGACGGCAAGCTCAATGTGATGTCCACGACGATGCTAGACAAAATCGCAGCCGCGTTCGACCGCGCCGAGAAGGAAGCCGAGATCGCGGTGCTGCGTTCGGCGCGACCGGGCATCTTCTCCGCCGGCTTCGACCTGAAACTGTTCGCCGCGGGCGATGCCGCCAGGAGTCTCGACATGGTCCGGGCCGGCGCCGAGCTGGCGCTGCGGCTGCTGTCGTTTCCGCATCCGACCATCGGCGTAATGGAAGGGCACGCCTTTCCGATGGGGACATTCTTGCTGCTCGCCTGCGACGTCAGGCTGGGTGCGCGCGGACCGCATCGGATGGGGCTGAACGAGGTCGCAATCGGCATCGCACCGCCCAGCTTCGCCATCGAGCTTGCACGCAGCCGCCTGCATCCGGCCTGGCTCAGCCGTACCGCGGTGCTCGGCGAGATGTACGAGCCGGACGAGGCGCTGACCGCCGGGTTTCTCGATCGCGTGGTTGCGCCGCAGGCGATCGATGGCGAGCTCGAGGCGACCATCGCAGCGCTTCGGGCCATCCACAAGCCGTCGCATGCGACTGCAAAACAGCGGCTGCGCCAGCCGGCGATGGACGCCATGCGCAACGCGATCGACCGCGAATTGACCATGGCTGCCTACGAGGCGAGCAACCGGGCACGAACGGCAGTTGCGATGCCCGGCCAGGCCACCCCGCTCCTTGCGGAAAACGCCCGGCCGATCTGGCGCAGTTTCACGGAACCGTGTTAGATCGGCTCTATGAGCACAAGCAGCGTGAACGTCGTCGCCCATCCCCTGGTCCAGCACAAGCTTTCCCTGATGCGGGAGAAGGACCGCTCGACCAAGAGCTTTCGCGAGATCCTGAACGAGATCGGGATGCTGCTCGGCTATGAAGTGACGCGCGACCTGCCGCTGGAGCTGGTCGAGATCGAGACGCCGATTTCGCCGATGCAGGCGCCAAAGATCGCCGGCAAGAAGCTCACGCTGGCGCCGATCCTGCGCGCCGGCGTCGGCTTCCTGGACGGCATGCTGGCGCTGATGCCCTCTGCCCGCATCGCCCATATCGGGCTCTACCGCGACCCCGAGACCTTGCAGGCCGTGGAATATTACTTCAAGGCGCCGCAGGACCTGTCCGACCGCACCGTGATCCTGATGGACCCGATGCTGGCGACCGGCAACTCGGCCTGCGCCGGCGCGTCGCTGCTCAAGGACCGCGGCGCCCGCGACATCCGCTTCGTCTGTCTGCTGTCGGCCCCCGAGGGCATCGCGCAGTTCCAAAGCGAGCATCCTGACGTGCCGATCTGGACCGCCGCGATCGACGAGCGGCTCAACGACCACGGCTACATCGTGCCAGGCCTCGGCGATGCCGGCGACCGGATGTTCGGCACCAAGTAGACAGGTTTGCGCGATCGGGCTACTCCGGTTGCCATGCACGCCGACACTGTTTCACTGCAGTCGCTGATCGGATCGGGGACATCAGCCGATCCCGCTTTCGTGTTCGATGGCACGCCCATCTCACGCGCGGAGTTTGCCGAGAAGGTCGAGCAGACCACGGCCTGGCTTGCCGCGCAGGATATCGGCAAGGGCGACGTTGTCGCGGTCTGGCTGGTCAACCGGATCGAATGGATCGCGCTGCTGATTGCCGCCGCTAGGCTGGGCGCGATCGTCGCCGCCGTCAATACGCGCTATCGTAGCGCGGAGGTCGCGCATCTCCTGAAACTGTCAGGCGCGAAGCTGCTGGTGACCGAAGCGGCGTTCCGCTCGATCGATTTCGCTGCCATTCTCGCCGACATTGCCAGGGACGATGTCCCCGCGCTGCAAACGCTCGCCGTGATCGGTGCGGACGCGGTCCCCGCGCAATGGCCCTGCGTTCGGTTCGACGCATTCGACCAGCCCTGTCCGCCGGCTCGGATCCGGGATGATGTCGATCTGCCCGTGCTGCTCTACACCACATCGGGCACGACCAAAGGACCAAAACTGGTCGCGCATTCGCAGCGGACGCTCGCAACCCATGCCCAATCTGTCGCCAAGGCGCTCCAGCTTTCCCCGCAGCGTCACGCGCTGCTGGCCATGCTGCCATTCTGCGGCACCTTTGGCATGACGAGCCTGCTCGGCTTCATCGCGGCTGGCGCGACCGTGCATGTGCTCGACGCCTTCGAGCCGGCACCGGCGCTGAAGATCCTCGGCGACCACAGGATCACGCACGCCTTCGGCTCCGACGAGATGTTCCGCCGCATCCTCGCTCTCGCCGACGCACCGCGGCCGTTCCCGCATCTCGAAGTCTGTGGCTTTGCCGCCTTTCAGCCCGGATGGCGCGAGCTGGCTGCGGAGGCAGAGACACACGGCCTGCCGCTGTTTGGCCTCTACGGCTCCAGCGAGGTGCAGGCGCTGTTCTCGATCGCCCGCGCCAGCGACGCCTTCGCCGATCGCATCGAGGGCGGCGGCTGGCCGATGTCACCAGCGGCGAAAGTCCGCGTGCGCAACACCGAGACCGGTGAGCTCGCGGCTGATGGCGTCTCCGGCGAGATCGAGATCAGCGCGCCCTCACGCTTCCTCGGCTATTTCAACAACGCCGAGGCAACGCGCGATGCGATCACTCCGGACGGCTTCTTCCGCACCGGCGACATCGGACGGCTCCGCGGCGACGGCGCCTTCGTCTATGAGACCCGCGCGGGTGATGCCATGCGGCTCGGCGGCTTCCTGGTTGCGCCCGGCGAGATCGAGGACGAGCTCAAATCCTGCGCCGGCGTTGCCGATGCCCAGGTCGTCGCGGTCGATCTGAAGGGTCAGGCGCGCTGCGTCGCCTTCGTCATTCCGGCAGGCACCTCGCCGCGTCTGGAGGTGCTGACGGCACGCCTGCGCGAGCGGCTGGCCGGCTACAAGGTGCCGGCACGGATCTATGTCGTGGACGCCTTCCCCGTCACCGACAGCGCCAATGGCGTCAAGATCCAGCGCGCAAAGCTCCGCACCATGGCGATGGAGCGGATCGCGGCCGAGCTGAGCTAGCGCCTGGTGTCCTCTCGTACGACGTGTTTCTAGTACGATTTGGCGAGCCCCAGCACCTTTTCCGCGATGAAGCTGAGCGCGAGTTGCGGGCTGACCGGCGCGATGCGCGGGATCAGGACCTCCCGCAAGTAACGCTCGACGTGAAACTCCTTGGCGTAGCCGAAACCGCCGTGGGTCATCACCGCCTGTTCGCAAGCATGGTAGCCGGCTTCGCCTGCGAAATACTTCGCGGCATTCGCGCCTGCGCCGCAGGGCAAGCCCTTGTCGTATTGCCAAGCCGCCTGCATCACCATCAGCCAGGCCGCTTCGAGCTCGATCCAGTTCACCGCAAGTGGATGCTGGATGCCTTGATTTTTGCCGATCGGACGATTGAACACGACGCGCGTCTTGGCGTATTCGGTCGCGCGCGACAGCGCGAGCTTGCCGAGGCCGACAGCTTCGGCCGCGATCAGGATGCGCTCGGGATTCATGCCTTCGAGGATGTACTGAAACCCCTTGCCCTCTTCGCCGATGCGGTCCTCCATCGGGATCTCAAAATCCTCGAAGAACAGCTCGTTGGAATCGACGATCTTGCGGCCCATTTTCTCGATCTCGTGGACCTTGATCTTGTTGCGATCGAAGTCGGTGTAGAACAGGCTAAGGCCGTGGGTCGGCGAGCGCACCTCCTCCAGCGGCGTGGTGCGTGCCAGCAGCAGGATCTTGTGCGCGACCTGCGCGGTCGAGATCCACACCTTCTGGCCATTGACGATGTAGCGGTCGTTCTTGGCGACCGCGCGGGTCTTGAGCTGGGTGGTATTGAGCCCGGTGTTGGGTTCGGTGACGGCGAAGCACGCCTTCTCGCGACCCTCGACCATCGGCGGCAGCATGCGCTTGCGCTGCTCTTCGGTGCCGAACACGACGACGGGGTTGAGACCGAACACGTTGATATGCACCGCGGAGGCGCCGGACATGCCGGCACCTGACTCGGCGATGGTGCGCATCATGATCGCCGCTTCGGTGATACCGAGGCCCGAGCCACCATATTCTTCCGGAACGCAGATGCCGAGCCAGCCGGCATCGGCCAGCGCCTTGTGGAAGTCGTGCGGGAAGCCGCCGTCGTGATCCTTCTTCAGCCAATAGGCGTCGGGAAAGCCTTCGCATATCTTGGCGATGGCGTCGCGAATGGCTTCCTGCTGATCGGTGAGCGCGAAATCCATGTTCTTGGTCTCCTCGTTGGGAGCCGCGACTGCGCCATCTCCCGATCGCGTTCCCCGCAAAGGCCATGGCCGCTTGCCGCGCCCCGACATGCCTTCGCTTTTCGTTCTTTAGCTCGAAAAACCGAATACAGATACGTGAATTTGTCTATCAACTGTGTCTAACATGCATGGCGTCATGCGGCGCAAAGCTATGCGCACCGTTATTTCGCAAGGAGGGAAACCGCGATGGCCGGACTCTATTTCGAAGACTTCTCCGTGGGCCAGGAGTTCAGGCATCCGCTGACCCGAACCGTCACGGAAATGGACAACACCCTATTCAGCCTGCTGACGCTCAACCCGCAGCCGCTGCATATCGACGCGCATTTCGCTGAGAAGACCGAGTTCGGCCAGCGCATTTTCAACAGCCTTTATACCCTCGGCATCATGATCGGCATGACGGTCTATGATACGACCATGGGCACAACTGTTGCCAATCTCGGCATGACCGACGTGACTTTTCCAAAACCGGTCTTCCATGGCGACACCTTGCGGGCGACGACGAAGGTGCTTTCCTTGAGAGAATCCAAATCGCGCCCGAGAGCGGGCATCGTCGAGTTCGAGCATCACGCCCTGAACCAGAACGACGAGATCGTCGGCAAATGCCGACGCATGGCGATGATGCACAAGAGGCCGGTCTGATGCGCTCGATGTTGTTCGTGCCGGGCGATTCCCCGCGCAAATTCGACAAGGCCAGCGAAGGCAAGGCCGACGCGCTGATCATCGACCTCGAAGACTCCGTCGTCACCGACAAGAAGCCCGAGGCGCGCACCCTGACGCTGGCGATGCTGAAGAGCCGCCCCGGCCCGCACCAGCTCTATGTCCGTGTCAATGCGCTCGACACCGGCATGACGCTGACTGATCTTGCCGCGGTGATGCCGGGCAAGCCCGACGGCATCGTGCTGCCGAAATCGCAAGGAGGCGATGACGTGCGCCAGGTCGCGACCTGGCTCGAAGCGCTGGAAGCTGCATCCGGCATCACAACAGGCGTGACACGCATCGTTTGCGTCGCGACGGAGACGGCCAGCTCGATCTTCGGGCTCGGCAGCTACAAGGGCTGTTCCCCTCGCCTTGGCGGCCTGATGTGGGGTGCGGAGGATCTATCGGCCTCGCTCGGCGCGACCGAGAAGGCCTCAGGCGGCGTATTCCACAGTCCCTATCGCCTGGCGCGCGATCTCTGCCTGATGGCGGCGGCGGCGGCCGAAGTCGCGCCGATCGACACCGTCTATACCGACATCGACAACCTCGCCGGCCTCGAGCAGGAGACCCGCGCGGCGCGCCGCGACGGCTTTTCGGCGAAGGCGCTGATCCATCCCAAGCATGTCGACATCGTCAACGCGGCATTCGCGCCGACCGATGCCGAGCGCATCTGGGCGGAGAAGGTGATCGCGGCCTTCACGAGCAATCCGAATTCCGGCACGCTGCGGCTCGACGGCCAGATGATCGACAAGCCGCATCTTCGCGCCGCGAAGAAAATTCTGGGCCAGCTCTAGAATGGTCGCCGCGCTGATCGCGCGGACGGTGGACCGGCTGCGGCCGAAGACCGCCGCAGCCCAGGGTCGTCTCAGTCGAATCCCTGAACGGGGGGCATCGCGGTCTCCGCTGGCGCCGCAGGCGCAACCTGAGCCGGTTGTACCGCGGGAGCGGCTTGGACCGGCGGATTGCTGGCCGCGCTCATCTGACCGTTGGCCTCCATCGCCTCGCGCGTGCGCGGCGGAACACGGTTGGCGGTAGCTCCGTACGCCTCACGACGTGGCTGCCGGTGTCTTGCCGAACGCGAACCTCCGACGCCCCATGACCGTGCGATTGAAGGACCGGCGGTATAGCCGATCACTGCGCCCGCAACGGCACCGACCGGCCCCAGCACGATCGCGCCGGACACGGCGCCTAACGCCGCGGAGCCCGCGCGCTCCTGCGCAACGGCGCTTGCAGGCACGCCGGCCAGCATCACGATGGCAGTGATCAAAACTTTCTTCATCAGAGCGCCTCCCTCACCGGAGATCACTCTTACTGAAATATGGCCGCTTGAGGTTTGTTCGATGCCGAACACGAGGCAGCAGCCGATGGAACTCAGGCAATTCAAAGGCCTCCGCCGTCAATCCGGGTTCCAGCGGAGGCCGTCAGCGCAACACAATCCGCACTTCTCCCCGCAGGCGGGAAGAAGCAAGAGCTAGACGATCTTGATCGACATATCCGGCAAGCCATCGAGCTTGCACAGCAGCACGTCGCCCTTCACCACCGGACCGACATTCTCCGGCGTGCCGGAATAGATGATGTCGCCGGCCTTGAGCTCGAACGCTTCCGACAACTTGGCGATCTGCTCGGCGACGCTCCAGATCATCTTGCTGAGATCCGAGCTCTGCCGCACGGTGCCGTTCACCGCGAGCGAGATGGCGCTCTTCTCGAAATGGCCGGTCTTGCTCGCGGGGTGGATCGGACCGAGCACCGCGGCGTGGTCAAAACTCTTGCCGATCTCCCAGGGCTTCTTCTCCGCGGCCATGCCGTTCTGCAGATCGCGCCGGGTCATGTCGAGACCGAGCGCGTAGCCGTAGACATGATCGAGCGCTTTCTCGGCCGGGATGTTGGTGCCGCCGGATTTCAGCGCCGCGACCACTCGACCTCGTGATGATAGTTCTTGGTCAGCGATGGATAGGGATGGTCGGCGACCTCGCCGATCGCGACATTCTGGATCGCGTCGGTCGGCTTCTGGAAGAAGAACGGTGGCTCACGGTTCGGATCCGAGCCGCGCTCGATCGCGTGCGCGGCATAGTTGCGCCCGATGCAGTAGATGCGGCGGACCTGGAACACACTGGTCTCGCCGACGATCGGAATCGTGACCATCGGCACCGCGAAGATCGGCTTGGGCCCGGCCTGCGCTGCTGCTGGAGCAGCATCCGCAAGGCTCGTTGCCGTCATTGCGGCCGCGGCCGTGAGCACATTTCGTCGCGTGGTCTTTGTCATGTCCTGTTCCCTTGCTCGGGCATTCGTTTCCTCCAGTCGTTCTTAGAGCCAAACCTGCATCCGGCCAATGGGCCATCCGCTAGGCCTTAAGTCGTGGCGCAGTTGAACAACAAGCGATCAATCACGCCGTTAGCAGTGGCCTCAGCTTGCCGATATCGTCGAGCTGCTCGAGATTTCTCATCTGATCGATCAGCCTCTCGGCTCTGTCGCTCCCGAGTACCGGCGCGATCAGATCCCGCGTCTTTGCCGCGACGGCGTCCGTGCTCAGCGGATTCTCCTTGGTGCCCGGCGGGTACTTCGTGAAGTGCTCGACCTTCTTGCCATCGGCCAATGTCACCTCGACGACAGCCCCGCGCGGCGCTGCCGGGTCCATCAATGCCTTGTCACCGGCCAGCGTCACTTTGGCACGCTGCTCCAGGATCTTCGCATCATGCATCAGCGCCACATCATGGCTGTCGTTGAACGACACCGCGCCCTTGACCAGCGCGACCGCGACGAGATGCTGGCAATTGACGTCAGGCATCGCACTCTCGCCGACGATCCCCATCGCGTCGGTCGGCAGCTTGACCAGGATGCTACGGACGTTATCTGGCGTCAGGCTGTGCTGCCTGCGCAGCGTCAGCATGGCGTCCAGCGGAGACTGGATGGGATAGCCGACCGAGAAGGTCTTGATCGCGGTTTCCGTGACATAGAACAGCTTGCCGAGATCCTTCACCATCTCTTCCGGCTTCGGATCGGTCGAGAGCGCGATGAAGAGGTTATGAGTGCCGTCGAGCACGTCGTTGACGCCGGTCAGGCCGTTGAGCACCATGTCGACGGCCATGACGCCGTTGCGGGCGCCCATGCCGGCAAAGTCGAAGGCCTTCTCGATATGATCGTGGTCCTTGACCCAGCTCCACAGGCCGGAGACCTGCTGCGCCGAATAGGAGATCGCGTAACGCATCCCCTTCTCGTCGAGCCGCGCCAGCGAGGCAGCCGCGCCGAGCGCGCCGAAAGTCGACGACGTTCCCTCGGCGCTCCGGTGCGTGCCGCGCACGAGATCCGGGCCCAGCGCCATCAGCAGGCGGCAGGTCAGATCGTAGCCGAGCGCGACCGCGCGAATGACATCCTGTCCGCTGCGATGCTCACGCTCGCCGATCGCGAGCGCGGCCGGCACCACCGAACATCCTGGATGCGCCTTGGTGACCGGCTCGAAATCGTCGGTCTCGTCGGCATGGGCGCACATCGCGTTCGCCAATGCGGCGTTGACCGCCGTGGTGCGGAGGTCGGAGCCGACCACGGAGGCCTGGGCCTCGCCGCCGAGCGTGCGCACATATTTCAGCGCCGTCTCGCCCGGCTTCATCCAAGAGCCCGATATCATCGCGCCGAACGTGTCGAGGATGCGGTGCTTGCATTCACGCAGCACCTGCTCGGGCAACTCCTGATCCCGCGCGGCAACCATGTAGCGGGCGAGCCGCTCCGTCACGCCCGGGCCTGCCGCGAGAGCCGGACGACCGCCGGTGGCCGCGAGAGCAGCAACCGAACCGGCGGATTGCAGGAAATGGCGGCGTGTCGGCATGCTTCTCTCCCTCGATCAGGCCGCGACCGACATCTTTGCGATCTCCGCCGCATTCGGTAGCGCCTCGACGCCCCAGCAGGCGTCCATCACGCGCCGAACCGTCCCTGCCGGAATGATGCCGTCGGCAAGGTCGGAGAACTTCGTCTCGAGCTGCTTGTCGGTCATCGGCACCTCGAGGCTGCCGATCGCATGCTCGATGTAGCGGTTGAGCCTGCGGCCGTCCTTGAGCACGATGGTGAGATCGACCTGCTCCGGCTTGATGCCCGGCGTGATCACCGGATTGACCTTCGCCCGCAACGCGACAATGGCGGGATCAGTCACGGCGCGATCGCTGAACTGCTTCTCGCCGCCGGCGCCTTCGACGATGGCGACCGCGACTGCGTGGTAGATGCTGAACTTGCCTTCGAGGCCGCGCTGCGGCGTCTTCTTGCCGGTGAGCTCCAGCACCAGCGGGTGGACCTTGAGCTCGACATGGTCGATCTGGTCTGCGGCGAGCTTGTTCTCGTTGCGCAGCTGGATCGCGGCATCGATCGCCGGATGCAGCACGATTCCGCAAGCGAACGGCTTATAGGTATTCAACTCCGCTTCATATCGCTTGCCGAGATCGGTGGTGATTTCCGTGAAATCCTGCTTGGTGCTGACCGTATTGGCCCAGCCGCGCTTGGCCTCGATCATGCTGTCGGAGGACGTGAAATTCTTCGACGCCAGCATCGCGGCGAAGATGCCGTTGCTTGCCGCGCGTCCCGGATTGAAGCTCTTGTTCATTGAGCCGAAGGACTCGCGCAAGCCCACAGGCGGCGAGGCCCAGCGCCCAGACCATCTGTTGCTCGTTCAGCTTGAGCAGCTTGCCGACGGCGGCCGCGGAGCCGAATACGCCGGCCGTTCCGGTGATGTGCCAACCAACGTCGAAATGATTGGGATAGACGGCATTGCCGATCCGGCACTCGGTCTCGACGCCGAGCACCAGCGCATTCAGGAACTCCTTGCCGGAAACCGGCTGCATCTCTGACAGGGCGAGGATGGCGGAAGCGACGGGCCCCGCGGGATGGATGATCGTCTTCAGGTGGGTGTCGTCATAGTCGAAGATGTGGCTCGACACGCCGTTGATGAAGGCGGCATTCATGATGTCGAACCGCTCGCGCCGCCCGAACAGCGAGGCCTGCTGCGGGCCGGAGAACGGTCCTAGCGCGGAGACAGCGATATCGACCGTCTCGTGATGCGAGCCACCGATGGCGACACCGACCCAGTTCAGGAGCGTGCGCACACCCTGTTTGCGCACGTTCGCCGGCAGTTCATCGTATTGCGCCGTGACGAGATAGTGCGCCAGCGCGCGGGTGACGTCCTTCGGCGGAGCCACGGCGGGCGTTGCGGCCGGGGCCTGTGCAAAGGCAACGTCGCTGCCGACAGTGGCGAGCGGAAGCGCGGCCGCCGCCTGGAGCAGGGTCCTGCGATCAATGCGCATAGACGGCCTCCTTGACCTTGATCGACACCAGCTTGGCGGCAAGGCGGACCGCGCTCTCCAGCGCACCGGTATTGGCGACGCCTTGACCTGTGATATCGAACGCCGTGCCGTGCGACGGTGTCGTGAACACGGTCTCGAGCCCAGCGGTGACCGTGACGCCGCGGTTGAAGCCGCGCAGCTTGGTCGCGATCTGGCCCTGGTCGTGATACATCGCGACTACACTGTCGAACTCGCCGGCGAAAGCGCGGATATAGACGGTGTCGGCGGGATAAGGCCCGGTACAGGCGACGCCCGTCTTGGCGACGGCCTCGACGGTGGGCCGGATCATCTCGATCTCGTCGCGGCCGAACAGGCCGTTCTCGCCGGCATGCGGATTGAGGGCGGCGACGGCGATGCGCGGCTTGGCGACGCCCGCTCGCTTCATCATGCGATCGACCAGCGTGATCGCATCGGTGATGCTCTCCGGATTGATATCGTCGAGCGCCTCGCGCAGCGACTGATGCCCCGTCACGCGCGACATCCACTGCCCGTCGAGCACGTTCATCTCGGAGAAGTAGCTGGTGTGGCCGAGCAGGCTCGCGAACATCTTGTGCTCGTCGGGGAACTTCCAGCCGCCGTCGAACATCGCGCGCTTGTTGAGCGGGGCGAAGGTGATGGCATCGACTTCGCCGTCCCTGGAGAAATTGATCGCGCGCGACAGCGTCTCGCCGGTCAGCCGGCCGGATTCGGCACTGGCCTTGCCGAGCGGAAATTTGGCGGGATCGATATTGCCCAAATCGACGAGCTGCACCGCGTCGCGGCCCCATCTGGCGGCCTTCGGCGAGGCGATGCGTTCGACCTTCAGCTTCACGCCGGCGTGTTCCATGCCCATGTCGAGCACGCGGGCATCGCCGACCACGACGAGGCGCGCAACGTCGGCGAGGCGATCGTCGGAGAGGATGCGCGCGATCTGTTCGGGGCCGATGCCGGTGCAGTCGCCCGGGGTCAGCGCGATGACGGGCAGTTCATTGCTGTTGGTGGCCATAGTGAAAACCTTGGATCTTTACTTCGCTTGCTGGATGTATTCGGCGGACTGAGCCCAGTCCTCGCGATTGAATTCGCCGTCCCATTTGGCGACCACGATCGAGGCGACCGCGTTGCCGATGGTGTTGGTGATGGCGCGGGCCAGCGACATGAAGCGGTCGATGCCAAGCAGCAGGGCCAGCCCTTCGGCCGGAAGACCGGCGGCGACCACGGTCGCGGCAAGCGCTGCGAACGCGCCGCCGGTGACACCGGCCGCGCCCTTGCTGGTGAACAGCATCACCACGAACAGGCTGAGTTGCTGCGCAGCCGAGAGCTCGACGCCGTAGACCTGGGCGACGAAGATCGTCGAGAGCGGCAGCGTCAGCGCGACGCCGTCGAGGTTGAAGGAATAGCCAGAGGGAATGACGAGGCCGGCGACGGCATGACCGACACCCGCCTTCGGCAGCTTCTCCATCATCCCGGGAATTGCGGTCTCTGACGAAGAGGTTCCGAGCACCACAAGCAGCTCGGTACGCAAGAGGCGCAAGAGATCCACCAGACGAATGCCGACCAGGCGGCAGATCGTTCCGAGAATGATGAAGATGAAGAACGCCATCATCGCCCAGGCCGTGCCGACCAGCATCGCCAGCGCATAGAGCGTCGCGGCGCCGAACTTCGCCACCGTGAACGCCATGGCTCCGAACGCGCCGATCGGCGCCAGCGCCACAACGACGTGAACGACGCTGAAGACGAGCTCGGTCACACGCTCGAGGCCAGTCCGCAGCGGCGCGGCCTTGTCGCCGAGCAGCAACAGGCCGATGCCGCACAGCAATGCGAGCACGAGGACCTGAAGCACATCGCCGGCTGCGAACGCGCCGACGAAACTCTCGGGAACAATGTGCTGGATGTAGGCCGACAGCGAACCGACAGGGGCTTGCTGATAGCGTGCGACTGCTTCGGCCTGTTGTGCGGTGGCATGGGCCACGCCCGCACCAGGCTGCACCCAACGCACCACGACGAAGCTGATCAAGAGGCAGATCGTCGTCACCACCTCGAAATAGGCAAAGGCCTTGATCCCGATGCGCCCAACCGCCTTCATGTCGCCGACCTGCGCGATGCCGGTAACGACCACCAGGAAGATCAGCGGCGCGATCGTCATCTTGATCAGGGATATGAAGACGTCGCCGAGCGGCTTGAGCTCCACCGCAAAGTTCGGAAACAGAGCGCCCAACACCGCACCAAGCGCGGCGCCGGCAACCACCAGGACATATTGCTCGCGCCAGAACGGCTTGCGGCGGCGTGCGGAAACCGTGCCCGATAGGGGCTCGGACAGCGGGGTTGCGGCGATCTGCAATTTGCTTTCCTCCAATGCCCTCATCGCGCCATGCGTCGATGGTGCTTTCTTCTTGTCGTGTGATGGCGTTTACATTGGACCAGCGGCCTCTCAGGGGCTAATGCCGTATCGGTATGATTTGAGGACAAAACGTCATTATGGACCTGATCTGGCTGGAGGACTTCCTTGCCATCGCCGAGGAGGGCGGGTTCTCCCGCGCCGCCGAGCGACGGCATGTGACCCAGCCGGCGCTGAGCCGCCGCATCAAGTCGCTCGAGGACTGGTTGGGCACACAGCTGTTCGAACGCTCGACCCACACCATCACGTTGACGGCCGCAGGCGAGACCTTTCGTCCCGTCGCTGAAGACGTGCTGCGCCGGGTTCTGCTCGGTCGCGAAGAAGCGCTCGAGGTGGCGCGGCTGAGGGCCGAGACCCTCACATTTGTAGCCACGCATTCCCTGTCGCAGACCTTCTTTCCGCAATGGATCCGCAACTCGGACGGCGCGCGCGCCGGCTCGGCCGTCCAGCTCGTCGCGTCGAATTTCGCCGGATGCGAGAAGCTGCTGCTGGATGCGCAGGCGCACTTCATGCTGGCGCATTACCATCCGTCACTGGTGAGCCGGCTCGACATGGACCGCTTCCAGCGCATCGATCTGGCCACCGACACGCTGATTCCGATCAGCGCGCCGGCGGCAAGGCCGGGCCGCGGCGGACGCCGCAGCAAGAGCGCGCAGCCTCGCTACGCCCTTCCCGGCGCATCCGGTGCGCCGCTGCCCTATCTCGCCTATCATCCGGGCTCGGGCGTGGGACGGCTCGTCACATCGTTCCTGGTAGTCAAGGATCCACCGGCCTGGCTCACGCCCGGCTTCGCGGCGCCGGTCATGCTGCTGATCGACATGGCGCGCGAAGGGCGCGGCGTGACATGGGCGCCGATGAGCCTCGTCCGCGCCGATCTCGACAATGGCCGATTGCTGCGCGCCGGCGGCACGGAATGGGACATTCCGATCAACGTCTCGCTGTTCCGCACGCGCGCCCGCATGACGCGAGCGGCCGAGAACTTCTGGGGTTCGGTGCGCAAGGGACGGCCGGTTGGAAAAGCCGCCTCTTCGGCGGCTAGGACCAGGTGACGGCGGCCCGGCCCGCGCCGTTTCCCCGGCCGCTTTGGCGGCGCATCTTGCTGGCCAGCCCCGTCGTGGCGGCGGCGAGCGCAGCGTACGCCGGCGACGTAGCGATTGCGCCCGCCGGGCTAAAGACGATCGGCACGGTCGATGCGCGCTTCCAGTCCTACAATATCGAGATGGTGGAAGTGACCGGCGGGCGGTTCTGGAAACCTTATCCGCATGCGGACCGCCCGTTCAATCAACACGATCGCTACAGCTTGAGAGCCCAGATCGATCTTTCCAACCAACGTCTGCGCATGCTCGCAGCCGCGCTGTCGCCGGCCTATGTTCGCATCAGCGGCACCTGGGCCAACGCGACGTTCTTTGCCGATGCCGAGACCCCACCGGCGAAACCACCGACCGGATACAACGCCGTATTGACCCGCGCGCAGTGGCGGGGCGTGATCGACTTTGCGCGCGCGGCCGATGCCGCGATCGTCACCTCCTTCGCGGTCAGTCTCGGCAGCCGCGACGCTGATGGCGTGTGGAAGCCGGATCAGGCGCAACGCCTCGTCGATTTCACGCGCTCGCTGGACGGCCGCATCGCCGCTGCCGAATTCATGAACGAGCCGACGCTTGCGGCAACGAACGGCGCTCCGCCGGGATACGATGCGAAGGCCTATGGCCGCGACATCAAGGTCTTTCGCGAATGGATGCGCCGCGCTGCGCCGGACACGCTGATCGTCGGCCCCGGCTCGGTCGGCGATGCGCCCTCGCCATCGCCGACCGGTATCACCACGCGCGACCTGCTGGCCGCGTCAGGTCCCGGCGTCGATCGCTTCTCGTATCATCATTACAACGCGGTCTCGCCGCGCTGCGGCGGCCGCAATGATCCGTCGCAGGCACTCTCCGAGGAATGGCTGGCACGCACCGACACCGCGCTCGCGACCTACCGCGCCATGCGCGACGCTTTCGAGCCGGGCAAGCCGATCTGGCTGACGGAAACGGCGGATGCAGCCTGCGGCGGCAACCGCGGGGACAAGACGTTTCTCGACACGTTCCGCTATCTCGACCAGCTGGGCCGGCTGGCAAGGGTCGGCGTCCAGGTGGTGATGCACAACACGCTCGCCGCCAGTGACTATGGCCTGCTCGACGAAGGCACGTTCCGGCCTCGGCCGAACTACTGGGCCGCGCTGCTCTGGCACCGGCTGATGGGACCGATCGTGCTCGACGCCGGCGCGGCCACCGCGCCCGACCTGCATCTCTATGCGCATTGCCATCCGGGCGGGCGCGGTGCGGTGTCCGTGCTTGCGATCAACGCGTCGCGGCGCAGGTCACGCGCCGTGAGGCTGCCAGCATCAGGCGAACGATACACGCTGCATGCCGCACAGCTCCAGGGCACGACTGTGCAATTGAATGGCAGGATGCTTGCGCTGGGCGCCGACGACAAATTGCCACCGCTCGCGCCACGCATAGCATCCGCCGGCGCAATCCGACTTGCGCCGGCGACCATCACCTTCCTGGTATTTCCGGATGCGGCGAATCCCGCCTGCCGGTAGGGACTCTCACGACTTCAGAGTGTCGCGCGCCGTCTCCGGGCTCATCAGCGTCGCGATGATGGTGATGATCGACAGCGCGATGATGTAGAGCGACACCGGCCAGTAAGTGCCGGCCGAGGCGAGCAGCGCGGTTGCGATCAGCGGCGAGAAACCGCCGCTGAGCGCAGCTGCGACATTGGCGCCGAGCGAGGCACCGCTATAGCGCACCTGGGTGCGGAACAGCTCGGGCATGAACGCGGCTTTGGGTCCGAACAGCAGCCCATGCGTCAGCGTCATGGTGACGACGAGCGCAAGCGTGATCAGGACCGGCTCTCTTGTGTCGAGGAACCAGAACAGCGGAAATGCCAGCGCCACCGAGAACACGCCGCCGGCGAGATAGAGCGCCTTGCGGCCGAAGATATCGGACAGCCAGCCGGCGAGCGGCAACGTCGCGAACTCGACGATCGCGGCGTAGACCACCGCATTGAGGATCACCTGGCGCGACAGCCCGAGCTTGGTCGTGGCATAGACCACGATGAAGACGGTGAGGAGATAGGCGAGCCCGACTTCCGATACCGTAATGCCGACGGCAAGCAGAAAGCTGCGCCAGTCGCGCCGCAATACGTCCCACACCGGCTGCGCCAGTACCTCCTTGCGCTCGACCACGTCCTTGAAATGCGGCGTCTCGGCGAGCCGCAGCCGCACGATGAAGCCGACGCCGACCAGCAGAATGCTGATCCAGAACGGCACGCGCCACCCCCAGCTCAGGAAGTCCGCCTCGGGCAGTTGCGTCATCAAGCCGAAAATGCCGGTCGAGGCCGCAACGCCGACGGGAAAGCCGATCTGCACCAAGCTGCCGTAGAAGCCGCGCCTGTTACCGGCGTGCTCGACCACCATGACCACCGCACCGCTCCATTCGCCGCCGAGACCGATGCCCTGCACGAAGCGCAGCAACACGAGCAGGATCGGGGCCCACACGCCGATCTGGCCGTAGGTCGGCAGGCAGCCGATCAGGAACGTGCCGAGGCCCATCGCGATCATGGTCGCGACCAGCATCGTCTTGCGTCCAAGCCGGTCGCCGTAATGCCCGATGATGGCGCCGCCGATCGGCCGCGCGACGAAGCCGACCGCATAGGTCGAGAATGCCGCGAACGTGCCGACGAAGGGATCGAAGCTCGGGAAGAACAGCTTGTTCAGCACGAGCGCGGCGGCCGTGCCGTAGATCAGGAAGTCGTACCACTCGATCGCGGTGCCGAGCGCACTCGCCCACACCACATGCGCCGTCGCCGATCTCTCCGTTTCGCCGGAGATCCCCATTGCTGCAGTCATTGCCATCCGCCCCATATTCCAGTGGGCATCATGGCCAATTGTGGCGAGGGTTGCAACTTGTGAGAGTGTTTGTTCGCTCTCGTGCCCCGGACGCTGCGCGGCACGAAGTGATGCGCTGCCGAGCCGGGGCCCATACGTCCGCGAGCACTCGTTGCGGCATGGGTCCCGGCTCTGCGCTGCAACGCTAAGGGGCGTTGCAGCGCGTCCGGGACACGCGTGGGGATTCGACAGAAGACGCAATTCGCCATTGACAAATTTATTTGCTAATATCTAATTTAGCCGGAGAACTACCGGCCGCGCCAAGCGGCCCAAAAAGAGAGGAAACTTCGATGAGAGGGCTTTTGGCCTGCGCCATGCTCGCGGCCATGATGTCGACTGCCATGACCACCGTCGCAAATGCGCAAGTCTCCGACGACGTGGTGCGGATCGGCGTGCTGACGGATCTGTCGAGTTGGGGCCGCGACAATTCCGGGCCGGGCTCGGTCGAAGCGGCCAAGATGGCGGTGGAGGAATTCGGGCCGACCGTGCTCGGCAAGCCGATCGAGATCATCAGCGCCGACCACCAGATGAAGACCGACGTCGGCGTCAATATCGTGCGCGGCTGGTTCGACAACGGTAAGGTCGATGCCGTCGTCGACATCCCCAATTCCGGCATCGCGATCGCCGTGCACAACATGGTGCGCGAGCGCAACAAGATCGCCCTGCTCTCCGGCCCCGGCGCGAGCTCCTTGACCGACGAGCTGTGCAGCCCGAACACCGTGCACTTCACCTACGACACGTACGCGCTGTCCAAGGTGACGGCGTCCGCCGTGATCAAGGAAGGCGGCAAATCCTGGTACTTCATCACTGCGGACTATGCCTTCGGCCAGCAACTCGAGAAGGACGCCACCCGCTTCATCAACGAATTGGGCGGCAAGGTGCTCGGCGGCGTCAAGCATCCGACCAACACCGCGGATTTTTCGTCGTTTGCGCTGCAGGCGCAGAGCTCGAAAGCTGACGTGGTCGCCTTCGCCAATGCCGGCCAGGACACCGACAACGCCATCAAGCAGTCCGGAGAGTTCGGCCTGGTCCAGGGCGGCCAGAAGCTCGTCGGCCTGTTGATGTTCGACACCGACGTGCACGCGATCGGGCTCAAGGCCGCGCAGGGCACCTACATGACCACGGCCTCGTACTGGAACATGGACGAGGCCACCCGCGCCTGGTCGAAGAAATTTTTCGAGCGCACCAATGTGATGCCGACCATGATCCATACCGGCGTCTATGGCTCCGTTCTGCATTACCTCAAAGGCATCAAGGCCGCCGGCACCGACGATCCCGCCAAGGTGATGGCCAAGATGCGCGAGCTACCGATCGAGGATACTTTTGTTCACGGCGGCAAGTTGCGCGAGGACGGCCGCGTCATCCGCGACATGTACCTCGCCAAGGTGAAGTCGCCCGAGCAGTCCAAGGAGCCTTGGGATTATCTTGACATCATCAAGACCGTGAAGGGCGAGGACGCCTTCCGTCCGGTCTCCGAATCCAAGTGCCCACTCCTAAAGAAGTGAGGTGAGACATGACCGGCAGCGAGCATAGCGCAAGCGAAACCTACGAGTGCGATGTGCTCGTGGCCGGATCGGGTTGCTCCGGCATGTCGGCCGCGATCACCGCGAGATATCGCGGCCTCGACGTGCTGATCGTCGAGAAGGAGCCGCGCTTTGGCGGCACCACCGCCCGCTCCGGCGGCTGGCTGTGGATTCCCGGCACCTCGCTGGCGAAAGCCTACGGCATCGCGGAGACGCCGGATCAGGCCCGCACCTATTTGCGGCACGAGGCCGGTAACAATTTCGACGCGGCGCGCGTCGATGCGTTCCTGTCGGCCGGGCCCGAGGCGGTCGATTTCTTCACCACCAAGACATCCCTGCGCTTCGACATGCCGCTGGTGTTCCCGGACTATCACGCCGAAGCGCCGGGCGGCGCCCAGGGCGGCCGCTCCATGGTGACGCGCCCGTTCGACGGCCGCGAGCTTGGCGACCTCATCAAGACGCTCGGCATGCCGCTGCCCGAGCTCACCGTGTTCGGCATGATGCTCGGCTCCGGCAAGGAGATCATCCACTTCATGCGCGTGACGAAGTCGCTGACCTCGGCGGTCTATGTTGCAAAACGACTATCGCGGCATCTGATGGACGTGCTGCGCTATGGCCGCGGCATGACGCTGACCAACGGCAATGCGCTGGCGGGACGCCTCGCAAAGTCGGCGCAAGACCTGAAGATTCCGATGTGGCTGTCCTCGCCTGTCCGCGAGCTGACGGTCGAGAACGGAGCGGTGACAGGCGCGATCGTCTCGCGTGAGGGTCGCAACATCCGTGTTCGCGCGAGACAGGGCGTCGTGCTCGCCTGCGGCGGTTTTCCGCACGATGTCGAACGTCGCAAGAAGATGTTTCCGCACGCGCCGACCGGCAATGAGCATTTCTCGCCCGGCCCGACCGGCAATACCGGCGACGGCCTGCGCCTCGCCGAGAGCGCCGGTGGGCATGTCGAGGATCGGCTGCCGAACGCGGCGGCCTGGGTGCCGGTGTCGTTGACAACGCGCAAGGACGGCTCGAAGGGCGTGATGCCGCATTTCATCGACCGCGCCAAACCCGGCGTGATCGCGGTGATGCGCGACGGCAAGCGCTTTGCCAATGAGGGCAATTCCTATCACGACTTCGTCCAGGCCATGGTCAAGGCGGCCAAGCCCGGCGGGGAGATCGCATCCTTCCTCGTCTGCGATCACAGGACGCTGCGCAAATATGGCCTCGGCTGCGTGCCGCCCTTTCCGATGCCGCTGGGTCATCACTTGCAAACCGGCTATCTCATGTGCGGCGACACGTTGGAGGCGCTTGCGGCGAAGGCCGGCATCGACGCCAAGGCGTTCACGGAGACCGTCAGGCAGTTCAACGAGACCGCGCCGCTCGGTCACGACGCCGCCTTCGGCAAGGGCTCAAAGGCCTATAACCGCTACCAGGGCGACGCCATGCACGGGCCGAACCCCTGCATCGCGCCGATCGAGAACGGGCCGTTCTACGCCATCAAGATGGTGGTCGGCGATCTCGGCACCTATGCCGGCATCGTCACCGACCAGAATGCGCGCGCGCTCGACGCCGAGGGCCGGGTGATTCCCGGGCTCTATGCCGCCGGCAACGACATGGCGAGCATCATGGGCGGCAATTATCCCGGCGCCGGCATCACGCTTGGGCCGGCGCTGACCTTCGGCTACATTGCCGGTCGTCATCTCGCCGATAACGCTGCCAAGCGCGACGCGGCCTGAGCGAAACGCCAGGAGGCGCATGAAGAAAGAAAGCCGCGGCATTCAGTCGATCGAGGTCGGCGGAGAATTGCTCCGCGCGCTCGCAAAAACCGGCGAGCCGATGATGCTGCGCGATCTCGCCCGCGAGGCCGGCATGACGCCGGCCAAGGCGCATCCGTATCTCGCAAGTTTCTCCCGGATCGGCCTGATCGAGCAGGACGAGACCACCGGCCGGTACGAGATCGGCGCGCTCGCGCTGGAGCTCGGCCTGATCAGCCTGCGCCGCCTCTCGGGCGTGCGCATCGCGCAGCCGAAGATCGCCGCGCTCGCAAGCCAGATCGGCCATGCGGTCTCGCTCGCGGTCTGGGGCACGCATGGCCCGACCGTGGTGCAGCTGGAAGAGCCGGGCCAACCGGTCCATATCGTGATGCGCGCCGGCTCGGTGATGGCCCTCTTGGAGACCGCCACGGGCCGCGCGTTTGCGGCGTTCCTGCCGGAAAAGACCATCAACGCCGCGCTCGAAAGCGGGCTCGATCGCCTCGGCGTCGGCTACAATCCGAAGCGAGCCGTGAAAGGCGCGAAGGTCGCGGAGATGCTCACCGAGGTCCGCAAGCACGGCCTCGCCCGCGCACTCGGCGATCCCCTGCCCGGCGTCAATGCGTTCTCGGCGCCGGTGTTCGACCATTCCGGCCACGTCGCGCTGGTCATTACCGCGATGGGACCGGAAGGCACGTTCGACGCGCGGTGGGACAGCCCGATCGCGCATGCCCTGCGCGATTGCGCGGGTGGGATCTCGAAGCGGCTGGGCTATGGGGTGACGGCGGCGGCGGAGTGAGCCTTCGCAGCCTGACACAACAGCCACTGTCATGCCCCGCGCAGGCGGGGCATCCAGTATGCCGCGGGCCCATCGGCCCTATCATCGCTGTCTCGGCGTACTGGATCGCCCGCCTTCGCGGGCGATGACAGCGAGAACGGAGCCGCCTACTTCTCCTTCACCGGCACCGTGTAGTTCAGGACCAGCCGGCCGCCGTCCGGATATATGGTCTGCCCGGTGATGTAGGACGCATCGTCGCTGGCAAGGAACGCCACGACCGAGGCCACCTCGCTCGGTTCGCCGCCGCGCCCGGCCGGGGTGCGCGACATCACGGTTTTCCGCGCATCCTCGGAGGTGTAGATCGAGGACGCCACCATGTCGGTCAAAATCGTGCCGGGCCCAACCGCGACGACGCGGATGTTGTGCGGGGCGAGCGCGACGGCCGCGACCGACGTCAGCTGCTTCATGCCGCCCTTGGACATCGCGTAAGTCGCAAGCGCCGGGATCGCCAGCAGCGCGTTCACCGAGGACATGTTGATGATGACCCCGCCGCCGCCCCGCGCAATCATCTGCTTCGCCGCGGCCTGGACGCCGAAGAAAGCGCCCTTCAAATTGATGCCGATGATCTCGTCGAATTCCGCTTCCGTAATCTCGAGGATGTCCCGGTTGCGCGCGACGCCGGCATTGTTGACCATGATGTCGAGCCGACCGAACTCCTTCACGGCGGTCGCGACGAGCTGATCGACGTCGGCGCGCTTGGCGACATTGCCGACCACGGTTCGCAGCGCATCGGGCCGGCCCAGCTCGGCGGCCGTCGCGGCGAGACCTTCGGCATCGACATCCGAGATGACGACCTTGACGCCGTCATCGAGGAATCGTTTTGCACAGGCCTTGCCGATGCCGCGTGCCGCGCCTGTGATGGAGGCGACCTTGCCGGATAGTTTCATGGGTCTCACTCCAGAATAGCTGCTCAGGCAGCGAGCTATCCCGGATGAAACCCCGGTTCAAGCCGCCGCGAAACCGAGATGAGCACGGAACCGGTTCTTGATAAAGACGGCATCGCGCGAGGGCAGCGAGCGCGGCGGATTTTCAGCCCTGACCTTGATGACAAACAGCCGTGGGCCGTCGGCCGGCTTGGCGATATCAGATGCCAGACGTTGCACCTCCTCGAGCGTCCGCACGGTTCCGGTTGTAGCGAAGCCGCAAGCCGTGGCAATCGCGGTGAGATCGACACCGCGGCCGGTGTGGCTCGCCTGCATCCCGGTCTCGCCAAAATGCTGGTTGTCGATCACGACGATGTCGAGATTCCCAGGTCGCGCAACACCGATGGTGGCGATGCCGCCGAGTCCCATCAGCTGCTCGCCATCGCCGGTCAGGGCGATAACGCGCTTGCCCGGCTGGGCCTGCGCGAGACCAAGACCGATCAGCGCGGCGCCGCCCATGGCACCCCAGAGATAGAAATTGCCGTCGTGATCTCCGATGGAATGCAGATCGTAGGTCGGCGAACCCAGGCCGGAGACGACCAGCATGTTGTTGCGGTCCTTGAGAAGAGCCGCAACGGCGGCCCGGCGATCGAGCTGGGAGGGAACGGACATTAACATCACCACTTCTTCTTGCCGATCAGGCGCTGCCCGATCAGGACCGCGATCTGCTGGTCGGACTCGTAGGCGAGTGAGGCTGCGGCTTCGACGGTCTCGACCAGATCCTCCGCCGTCTCCGCGCGCATCACCTTCAGGCCGATCGCCTCAAGAGAGGGCTGTGTCGCGCGGCTCATCGGCACCTGCCAAGGATTGAACTCGGCCCATTCGCCGCGCATCGTCACCAGCATGAGAAGCGGGAAGCGGCCGATCGCAGCCAGCGACAGCATGTTGATGCAATTGCCGACGCCGCTCGATTGCATCAAGAGTACGCTGCGCTGGCCGCCGAGCCAGGCGCCCGCGGCAATCGCGATGCCCTCCTCCTCGGTCGTCAGCACGTTGGTGGTGACGTCAGCATCGGCGGAGAGCATGCGGATCAGCTGGCTGTGGCCTGCGTCGGGGACGTAGGACATCTGCCGGACGTCGGCGGCCTTGAGGATGCGATAGAGCTCGCTCGGCCAGTCGATGTCGGGATTGGGCTTCAAATTGGGCTTGGGGCTGTGCACCAGACGTCTCCGTGAAACTCGAGCGGCAAACTAGCGATGTTTGCGCGCGAAGGCTCTGACCGTCTGGCACGAGCAGATATTGAAGGATTGTATAGCTGGTGAAAAGTATCTCTCTGCGAGTCCGAAATCGTAGGGTGGGCAAAGGCGCACTTGCGCCGTGCCCACGATCAGGTGGTGGGCACGCTTCGCTTTGCCCACCCTACGATGCTGTCATCGCAGCGACAGGAAGAGAACTCAATTCGTCGCCGATCTCGCCGCCGCCGGCATATAGATCTGCGCGTAGCCTTCCTTGATCGCGGAGGTGATGCGATCGAGGCGGCGGTCGATGTGCTTTTCCAGCACCGAGATGCAGGTCGCCTCGTCGCGCGCTTTCAGACCTTCAATTACCGCGCGATGCTCTGCTTGCGTGTTGGAGCGGTTGATGCTGTCCATGTCGATCCAGCGCACGAAGCGGATGCGGGCGTTGACGTTGCGCAGCACGCGCAGCATCTCGGCATTGTTCGACATCGCCATCAGGCGTTCGTGGAAGGTCTCGTCGAGCTCGACCAGCTCCACCGATGTGCGGTCGCCCGGATCGGGGCCGGTGGCTTCGAGGAATTTCAGGAGCGCGTCGATGTCCTCGTCCCTGGCGCGCTTGATGGCGAGGCGGACCGAGGCGACCTCGATCGACTTGCGCAATTCGTAGAGATCGAAGATCTCGTGCGCGTCGAGCTCGCGGCAAAAGAAGCCTTTGCCCGGCGTGAAGCGCAGGAAGCCCTCGGTGTTGAGACGGTTGAGCGCTTCGCGCAGCGGCGTGCGGCTGACGCCGAGGCGCTTGGCCAGCTCGCCTTCGTTGAGCCGTTCGCCCGGCTTGAACTCATAGCTCACGGCCATCGCCTTGAGCTGCTCATAGACGCGATCGACGATACTATCGGAGGCCAGTTCCACGTTGCTCATCATCAGCATTCATGCCCGAACACAGCCCAATATATCGGGGCTGCAGGTGCGATTGCAATGCAAACGAGAGCAGAGGTTGTGAAGAGCTTGCGACAGCCGGATTCACGCAAACACGCGCGGGCGCAGTCCAGCATGAAACCAGGTGATCATGGAATAGATGTCGTAGACCGGCAACCCGACTTCGGCCTGCAACGCCGCCGCGTAAGGCGGCATGTTGGTGCATTCGAGCACGATGGCCCCGACATCGGGGTTCTTGGCAACCAGCTCCTTGCCCGCCTCGACCACGTCGCGCTCGGCCTGGGCCACATCCATGTCGTCCTTCTCGGCCTTGATCAGCACACGAAAAAATTCCTTGCCGTGCTCGGTGCCGACCAGTGGCGTATCGAGCGGCACGCCGGCACCTTCGAGATGGGCCGGCGTCAGGGTTGAACCCGATACCGTCACGAGACCGACGCGCTTGCCGGGCGGCAAGGTCGCCTGCACCCACGGCACCTGCATCAGCGACGAGGTCGCAACGGGCACGCCGACAGCGGCCGCGATCTCTTTCTGAAACAGCGAGAGGAATCCGCAATTGGTGGTAATGGCCTCCGCCCCGAGCCGCACCAGGTCCTTCGCCGCATCGATGAAATCTGGCAGCAGGCCGGCCGCGCCGTTCAGCACCACCTTCTCGGGCGATGCACCGCTCACCACGTGATAGAGCACTGGAAACGGCCAGGTCGTGCCATTGCCCATGTCGCCGGGAATGCGCGGAAAGCGCGCTTCCAGCATCAGGATGCCGAGCGGCGCGCCATAGATGGCCTTGCCGCCGCGGGCGATGCGAGAGGACGAATTCGCTGGAATGGTCATGGTGCGATCTCAGAGGAAGCGATTGGGTGCGAACGGCGCGAGCGGAATTTCAGGCCGCTTGTCGCTCAGGAGCTGCGCGACGAGACGGCCGGTGCGGGCCGATCCGACCAGGCCGACATGACCATGGCCGAACGCATAGACGATGTCGCGCGAGGCGCGCGAATAGCCGATGCAGGGACGCCCATCGGGCATGCTCGGCCGGTGACCGAACCATGTCTTGATGCGCGAGGCCGGAATGTCCCTCGGCAGTTTCGGGAACATGCTGAAGAGATGGTCGCGCAAAATCTCGGCGCGCTTCCAGTTCGGCGCGGCCTCAAGGCCCGCGATCTCGACCGTACCGGCGGCGCGCAGGCCCTTGTTGGTCCAGTTCACCACCATCTTGGCGTCGGAGGCCATCATCGAGCTGCGCGGACCTGTTTCAGGGTTCTCGATCATGACGTGATAGCCGCGCTCGGTTTCGAGCGGCAAGGGATCGCCGACAGATGCGGTGAGCTGCTTCGAACGTGCACCCGCAGCGACCACCGCGGCATCGCAAGGAATTTCACCAGTGTCGGTGAGAACGGCCACGAGCTTGTTGCCGTTCAACCTCAGACCGGTCGCCCTGGCATGGACCAGCTTCGCGCCGCTCGCCAGCGCGTGCTGTGCAAGGGCCGCAACATACGCGCCGGGATCGCGGCAACGGCCGGCCTCCTCCACCACCACACCAAAGGTGTAGCGCGGATGCAGGTCCGGCTCGCGCTGACGCATCTCGTCGGCGTTCAGCTCCATCCATGCGACCCCGACCTTCTTGCGCAGGCGCCAGCCGAGATCGTTGTCGAAATTGCCGCGCGACGGAAACACGTGCATCACGCCGTTGCGCTCGATCAGCTCGGGGACACCAGCCTCTTCTGCGAGCTTCCGGTGCAAGAGCGGCGCGTCCTTCAGGAGATCGCGCAGCGCGAAAGCGGTCTTCTCCACGCGCGCCTCGGTCCAGCCCGACAGCAGATATTTGACCAGCCAGGGCAGCGCCTTCGGCAGATAAGACCAGCGGATCGCAAGCGGGCCGAGCGGATCCATCAGATAGCCCGGCACCTTCTTCCAGACGCCCGGCTCGGCCGGCGGGATCACTGAATGCGAGGAGAGCCAGCCGGCATTGCCGTAGCTCGCCGCCTGCTCGCCACCGGGCTCGCCCGCGTCGATCAGCGTGACGCGATGGCCCTCGCGCAGCGCCTCGATAGCGCTGATCACCCCGACCGCGCCGGCTCCGATGATGGCGACGTGGCGGTTCTCCGGCATCGCTTACGCCTTCACCGCCGGGGTAAAATCCTTGCCGACCGAGATCGCGCGCGGATCGATGATGCAATGGAGGATCGACGGCTTGCCTGAGGCGAGCGCCCGCTCGAATGCCGGTGCGAATTCTTCGGTGCGCTCGACACGCTCGCCATGGCCGCCGAAGGCTTTCGCGTACATCGCAAAATCCGGATTCTTGAGCTGGGTGCCGACCACGCGACCGGGATAGTCGCGCTCCTGGTGCATGCGGATGGTGCCGTATTGCGAATTGTCGACGACGATCACGACCAGCGGCGCATCATACTGCACGGCAGTCGCGAATTCCTGGCCATTCATCAGGAAGCAGCCGTCGCCGGCAAACGCGACGACGACACGATCAGGAAATTGCCGCTTGGCCAGCACCCCCGCCGGCACGCCATAGCCCATCGAGCCCGAGGTCGGCGCGAGCTGCGAGGCGAAGCTGTGGAAGCGGTGATGACGATGGATCCAGCCGGCGTAGTTGCCGGCGCCGTTGCAGACGATCGCATCTTTCGGCAGCCGGTCGCGCAGCCAGGTCATGACCTGGCCATACTGGAACGCGCCCGGCAGCTCGCGCGCCTTCTCGGTCCAGGCGAGATAATCGGCGTGCGCCTTGGCGGCTTCGCCCTTCCAGGCTACTGCGCCTGAGGGCTTCAGATTTTCAACGGCGGCGGCGAATGAAGCGGGCGTCGCCTGGATCGCCAGCTCGGGCTGATAGACGCGGCCGAGCTCTTCCGAGCCTGGATGCACATGGATCAGCTTTTGCTTCGGCGAGGGAATGTCGAGCAGCGTGTAGGACGAGGATGGCATTTCCGACATGCGGCCGCCGATGAGAAGGATGACATCGGCATTGTCGATGCGCGCCTTCAGGCTCGGGCTCGGCCCGATGCCGAGATCGCCGGCGTAATGCGAATGATCGGCATCGATCAGCGACGCCCGGCGGAACGAGGTCGCGACCGGCAGGTCGAACCACTCGGCAAAGCGTGCGATGCTCTTGGTGGCATCATCGGTCCAGCGCGAGCCACCGAGAATGACCAGCGGCGCCTTGGCGCTGGCAAGCAGCGCACCGACGCGCTCGATATCAGCGGGCGCCGGCCAGCTCACCGCCGGCTCGATGCGCATGGCATCGGCAACGGCGGCGGTCTCGGTCAGCATGTTCTCGGGCAACGCGATCACGACGGGACCGGGGCGGCCCTGCATGGCGACGCGGAAGGCGCGCGCGACCAGCTCGGGAATGCGGTCCGGGCGATCGATCTCGACCGCCCATTTCGCCATCGAGCCGAACACCGCCTTGTAGTCGAGCTCCTGGAACGCCTCGCGGCCAAGCATGCCGGTATCGACCTGGCCGACGAACAGGATCATCGGCGTGGAGTCCTGCATCGCGATGTGGACGCCATGGCTGGCATTGGTAGCGCCGGGACCGCGAGTGACGAAGCAGACACCCGGCCGCCCCGTGAGCTTGCCATAGGCTTCCGCCATCATCGCGGCGCCGCCTTCGGCGCGGCAGATCACGACGTCGATCGGGCTGTCATGCAGCGCATCGAGTGCCGCCAGATAGCTCTCGCCCGGCACGCAGGTGACGCGCTCGACGCCTTGCGCGACCAGCTGATCGATCAGGATCTGGCCCCCGGTGCGGGTGTTTCTGATGGTCATGACAGCTCCCTGACGGCTTTAGCGAATGTGTTTTTGCTCCTGGTGGCGTAGGACAGGCGCACATCAGGTGCAAGACCGATGCTGGCAGTGCAGAGGGCATCGGCGCGCATGTCAGCGCCGCGCGGCAATTGCGATCACCTCGATGCGGTAGGCGGGATCGGCGAGCTCGACCTTGCCGCAGGCACGGCACGGCGCGTTGCCGGGCACGACCCAGGCGTCATAAATCGCATTCATGGCGTCGAAATCGTCCATGGTCTTGAGCCAGACCTGAACGCTGAGCAGGCGCGACTTGTCGGTCCCGGCGCGCGCCAGCATGTCGTCGACTTTCGCCAGCGCCTCTTTGGTCTGCTGGGTGATGTCAGCGCTCTTGGTGTCAGCCACTTGGCCAGCGAGGAAAACGAGGTCGCCGAACACGGAAGCGCGGCTGCGGCGGGCGTTCTGGTCGATGCGGGCGATGTCGGTCATGGGATGTCCTTATTGCGCGGAATGGGTTTGGTTTACCTCTCCCATAGGGAGAGGTCGGATCGCATCGCAAAGATGCGATCCGGGTGAGGGGTTACAGTTTTCGCTGCGACCCCTCACCCGAATTGCACTGGACGATGCTTTGCATCGCCAGATGCAATTCGACCTCTCCCCGCTGGGGAGAGGTGAAGCCATCGCGACCACTCCTGTTCATGCTTTACTTCCCGGTGGCGATGATGCGGCGGCAGTGATCGAGTGCGGCGCCGATGAGACTGTCGCTCGCCTCGGGCGTGCGGAACGCCGAATGCGCCGACAGCGTCACGTTTGGCAGCTTTGTGAGGGCATGACCTGCCGGGAGCGGCTCGATGGTGAAGACGTCGAGCCCGGCATGGGCAATGTGGCCCGAGCGCAGCGCCTCCAGCATCGCGTCTTCGTTGACGATGGCGCCGCGCGCGGTGTTGATCAAAATGCTGCCCTTGCGCATCTGCGCGATGCGCTCGCGGGACAGAAAGCCCTTGGTCTCGTCGTTGAGCAACAGATGCAGCGAGACGACATGGCTGTCCGCCAGCAACTTCTCCAGCGATACGAATTCGACGCCCGGATGCGTCTTCGGCGTCCTGTTCCATGCGATCACCTTCATGCCGCAGCCGGCCGCCATGCGTGCAGCTTCCGCGGCGATGCCGCCGAAGCCGATCAGACCGAGCGTCTTGCCGGTGAGCTGCACGGCATCGCGGCGCAGCCAGTTGCCCTCGCGCATGCCGCGATCCATCTCGCCAAAGCCTTTGGCAGACGCCCACATCAGCGCGATCGCGCATTCGGCCACGGCCGTATCGCCATAACCCTTGATGGTGTGGACTGTGATGCCGCGCTCGCTAAGCTCTTCCGGATTCATGTAGCTGCGCGCGCCGGTGCCGAGGAAAACGACATGCTTCAGCTTGGCACACTTCGCCGCAACGCCTGATGGCACCGCGGTGTGGTCGACGATCATGATCTCGGCATCGCCGAGCAGGCCGGGAAGATCGTCAGGCTTGATCGAAGGATTGCGGTTGATGTCGACGGGCAGTTTCGCCGCGCCCAGCAGCTTCTCGGTGACCGCGGCCAGGGTGTCGTTGGCATCGACGAAAACAGCACGCACGGACTCTCTCCTCTCAATTCCAAGCACCCGCCCGGCCGGTCCCATATCCGGCCCGGCTTCACGGAGTTTTCTCTCGCTTTGCCAACGGACTAGGCTCCAACCTGCCTCATCGCTCAAATCCCCGGCAATGCCGCAATACCATATTGCATTATGTCCTGAATACAGAAATAGTCGGCGGGCCGCAGCCGACAGGGAGTTACTGACCATGAACCGCAGGGATGCACTCACCACCGTGGCACTGGCGGGCGCCGCTATGGCCGCAACCACATCGGCCAAGGCCGACACCGCGCCAACTTCCACGCTCGATCGCATCAAGAAGAGCGGCGTGCTGCGCATCGCTGTCATCGCCGGCCAGGATCCCTATTTCCACAAGGACCTCGCCACCAATCAATGGTCGGGCGCCTGCATCGACATGGCGAACGACATCGCTGGCAAGCTCGGCGCCAAGGTCGAGATGCTGGAATCGACCTGGGGCAACCAGATCCTCGATCTGCAAGCCGACAAGGTCGACCTCGCCTTCGCCGTGAACCCGACGCCCGAGCGTTCGCTCGTGATCGACTTCTCGACGCCGATCCTGGTGCACTCCTTCACCGTCATCACCAAGAAGGGCTTTGCCAAGCCGCAGGCCTGGGCCGAGCTCAACAAGCCCGAGGTCAAGATCGCCGTCGACATCGGCTCGACGCACGAGACCATCGCGCGCCGTTATTGCCCGAAGGCTGACATCCTCGGCTTCAAGACCCGCGACGAGGCGATCCTCGCGGTGGCGACCGGCCGCGCCGATTGCAACGTCTCGCTGGCGGTGCTGTCGATCTTCACGCTGAAGAAGAATCCGACGCTTGGCGAGCTCGCGATCCCGCGGCCGCTGCTGACGCTGCCGACCAATCTCGGCATCCGCGCCGAAGCCGATCGTCGCTACAAGGATTTCCTCAGCGCCTGGGCCGACTACAACCGGTCGCTCGGCCAGACCCGCGAATGGCTGCTGAAGGCCTATCAAACCGTTGGCCTCAGCGCCGAGGACATTCCGGGCGAGGTGCAGTTCTGATGGATCCGCTGAGATGTCCCGTACAGACCGGGATGCTGATATGCGATCGGTCTTTGTGATCGTTCCGCCGTTGACGCTGACAGGCGCGCGGTTAAGTAGGTGAGACAAAGACTGCAGGGATGGCGACGTTCGCTGGGCTGGTTCCCGTTGCCGTCACCCATGCAGGACACATGACGACCTCGCCTCACGCGACCTCACCTCGCCATTCAGCGCCCCCTCGTCTCGCCATCGTCCTGTTCTCGCTCGCGATGGGCGGCTTTGCGATCGGGACCACCGAATTCGCATCGATGAGCCTGCTGCCGTTCTTCGCGGCCGATCTTCATATCGACGAGCCGACGGCCGGACACGCGATCAGCGCCTACGCGCTCGGCGTGGTGCTGGGCGCGCCGCTGATCGCCGTGCTCGGCGCGAAATTCGCGCGGCGCACGCAGCTCCTGGCGCTGATGGCCGTGTTCGCGCTCGGCAACGCCCTCACCGCGCTGGCACCGAGCTTCGGCTCGATGGTCGCGGCCCGCTTCCTCTCGGGCCTGCCCCACGGCGCCTATTTCGGCATCGCTGCGCTGGTGGCGGCCTCGCTCGTTCCGCAACATCGCCGCTCGCAGGCGGTCGGCCAGGTGATGCTGGGTCTGACCGTCGCCACCATCATCGGCGTGCCCTTGGCCAATCTGATCGGCCAGGCGCTCGGCTGGCGCGCGAGCTTCGGTCTCGTGTCGGTGCTGGCGCTCCTCACCGTGTTGCTGTGCGCGCTGTTCGCGCCGCGCGACCAGGCCGGCCGGTCGGATCCGCTGCGCGAGCTCGGCGCGCTCAAAAGCCGCCGGGTCTGGACCACGCTCGCGATCAGCGCCATCGGCTTCGGCGGCATGTTCGCCGTCTACACCTATCTGGCGACGACGTTGATCGAGGTCACCAAGGTCAGCACCGAGGTCATTCCATTCTTCCTGGCGATCTTCGGCATCGGCGCCACGCTCGGCAATCTGTTCGTGCCGCGCTTCGCCGATCGCGCCTTGATGCCGACGGCGGGCGGCATCCTGGTGTTTGCCACCGTGGCGCTGCTGGCGTTTCCGCTTGTCGCCGGCAATCGCTGGCTGCTCGCGATCGACATCTTTGCGATCGGCGCCAGCGTCGCGCTCGGTGCCATCTTGCAGACGCGGCTGATGGATGTCGCGGGAGACGCGCAGGCGCTCGCCGCCGCGCTCAACCATTCGGCGTTCAACACCGCCAATGCGCTCGGCCCCTTCCTCGGCGGCCTTGCCATTCGCCAGGGGCTCGGCTGGACCTCGACCGGTCCCGTCGGCGCCGCGCTCGCGGTCCTCGGCTTGTTGATCTGGTTCGTCGCATGGCGCGACACCGACCTCACGCCGGTCGCGCACGCCTCAAGCAGCGAGGCCGCGCCACGCGAAGTTGCTCCGCTGAAGCACGCACCCCCGCTCGCGCCTGATAACCGGAGCCGCTCCAGGGATTCGGTGGCCTGACGGATTGCAGGGCGCTCAGAACAATGCCGCGTTGAGCGCCTGTCCGTAGAACATCGCTGCGACGAGCGAGACCAGGAGGCCCGCGCCCGAGAAGATCACGAGGATCTTCAGAGTTTCGACATCGACATTGGATCCCGTCGCGCGGGATATTGCTCTTGCCAGTGCAGCAATCATCGCCAGCTCCGAAGCCGGCCGCGCGGACGCGGGGCCTGACTTCATCTAGCGCAGATCGGCGCATCCGCCTGTGAAGCAGATTACAGGTGCCGGCTTGGCGCACCGATCGCCCAGTCTCACGCGCCCAGTTCCGCCCAGATGCGGAAGCGCGCGCCTTCCTTGAGGGACACAATGCGAAACGGCTGGCCGAAGATGGCCAGCGGCTCCTTGGCCGGTTCAAACCGTGGCCAGGCTTCCGCAACGTCGGGCACCCCTGATGTCACGAACCGCAGCAGGCTGATCTGAAACCGCGCCGCGACGTCGATGTCGGCTCGCGTCATCGGACCGCCCTTGCGCTTCAGGATCGGGCGGTCGATGAAGTCAGGCAGGTGCGCCCAGAGGCAGGCATTGTCGGCGCCATGCGTCGGCCCCTGCGACAGGAACGGCTCCAGCGCCGGGCGATGGTCGAATCGGCTGAGCCACACCGCGCCGCCCGCTGCCGCGTGGCTTCGCGCCAGATCAGCCATCGGGCGATGCCAGAATGCATCGGACAGCAGCGCCTCATAGGGATCCTCGTCGAGGCGCGCCGAACCGCGATAATAGGCCAGCAACCGCTCCCAGCCGGCATCGCCGAAAGCTGTGCGCAAATTGCGCTCGGTGGTGCGGATCATCGCCGCCGGCGGCGTGCTCTTCAAAAACATCGCCATCTCGTCACGGCAGGAGCCGAGCCAGAGCGGTATGTCGCGCAAGCTTCCATCGGCGAAGGCATCGCGCGGCTCGCGCGGGATTACGCTGCCGTCGAGCACCGGCCCGAACACGGTGCCTGAATCCGTTTCGTCGGCGATCCTGCGGCCGACACGCTCGACAGCTGCAAAGAGCTTTGTCAGCGGCACCGATGCGATTGCGCTCGCATCATTCTCAAGTTCGAGCTCGGCCAGCACACGGCGCGCGACGATGTCGGCATGATCGGCGCTCATGATGTTGCGACCCGGCGCGCTCAGCGCCAGCGCGCGAGCGAACTTGCCTTTCGCCTGCGGCAGCGTCGCGAGCGCGATCACCAGGGACGCACCGGCCGATTGGCCCGCCAGCGTCACCTTCTGGGGATCGCCGCCGAAATTGGCGATGTTGGCGTGGACCCAGTCGAGCGCGGCTAGCGAATCCGAGATCGCCAGATTGTTGGCCTCGGCTAGTCCGTGACGATGCAGTTGCAGGAAGCCGAGCGGGCCGAGCCGGTAGTTGATGGTGACGATGACGGCCGGGCCAGGCGCGGCGAGGAATGCGCCGTCATAGTCGGCGCCGCCGCCGGTGACGAAGGCGCCGCCATGGATGAAGAACAGCACCGGCAGCGGACGATCGGCTCCATCAGGCATCCAGATGTTGAGGCTGAGACAGGAGTCCTCCGCCTGATCGAGATGCCCGGGCTGCTGCGCATAGGCGCCGTACTCCGTGCAGCGACGCGGCTCCGTCCACGCAGGCGGCGGCGTCGCCCTGGCGAAGCGCCGCGCGGTCGCGAAGGGCACGCCCTTGAAGGCGCGGATGTGCCCCTGCTCGGCCCCGACAATGGGGCCGAGCGTGGTTGGAACAGCGTTGGTCAGCATCGATCCTCATCCCGTCCTGCGCTTATGCGCGGCGCTTGCCGAGATCGGCGATGTCGACCTTGTGGGTTTCGCGCGCGGTCATTGCGGCCGCGGCCGAGGCGACGCAGCAGCCCGCGACGAAGATCGCAACCGGGATCCAGCCGGTCGGGCCTTCGCCGACCAGGCTCGCGCTCACCAGCGGCGTGAAGCCGGCGGCAAGGAAGCCGAGCTGGGTGCCGATCGCGGTGCCGGAATAGCGCACGCGCGCTTCGAACATCTCCGCATAGAACGACGGCCAGATCGCGTTCGGCGCCGAGTAGATGATGTAGAGGCCGATCGCGGCGGCGAAGATCGCGGGCGTGCTGCCCGACGTCACCAGCATGAAGTAAGGGAACAGCAGCACGGCGCAGCCGAGCACGCCGCCGATGAACACCGGCTTGCGGCCGATCCTGTCGGCGAGCAAGGCCCAGAGCGGCTGCGCGAACAGCGCCACGACATTGCCAAGCACGCCGGCCCACAGCATGGTCGGACGCGCGACGCCGAACTTGCTGGTAGCATAGCCGAGCGCGAACACCGCGGTCAGCGTGCTGACGGTCGCGATCAGCGCGCAGACGATGACGCGCAGCACGTCCGGCCAATAGTCACGCAGCAGCGCGATGACGGGGAAGCGCGCCACCTGCGCCTTGTCCTTGATGTCCTCGAACACAGGCGTTTCCGGCATGGTTCGGCGCACCAGATAGGCGACCAGCAGCACCAGCGCCGAGAGCAGGAACGGAATGCGCCAGCCCCAGCTCAGCAATTGGTCTTCCGGCATGCTGGCGACGGGAATGAACACCAGCGTCGCCAGGATCGCACCGGCCTGGGTGCCGCTCAGCGTCCAGCTCGTGAAGAAGGCGCGGTTGGAATTGGCGGAATGCTCCAGCGTCAGCGAGTTCGCCCCGCTCTGCTCGCCGGCCGCCGACAGGCCCTGCAACAGGCGCAGCAGCGTCAGGATGATGGGCGCGGCATTGCCGATCGTCTTGGCATCGGGCAACAGGCCGATCGCCAGCGTCGAGAAGCCCATCACCACCAGCGTGAACAGCAGCACCGTCTTGCGGCCGATGCGGTCGCCGAAATGGCCGAGGATCACGGCGCCGACGGGCCGCGCGATATAGCCGATGCCGAACGACAGCAGCGCCAGCAGCGTCGCGGTGCCGGGATCGACATTGGCGAAGAACACTTTTGGAAAGATCAGCGCCGCCGCGGTGCCGTAGATGAAGAAATCGTAGTATTCCAGCATACTGCCGACGAAGCTGACCAGCGCGGCGCGCTTGGGCAGCTTGCTTTGCGAAACGTCCGCGCTGGATGGCGCGTGCAGCGATGCAGTTGAGATCGAGCTCATCAATAATCCTCCCCGTGTGCGAGATCGGTCGCGTCCCGCGCCCTGTCCGTCCGGCCGGCGCCCGCGCTTCTTGCTTTTGGTTGCCGCGACCTTGGCTTCAGCCCATAATGTACGAACTAGTACGTTTATGCAAGGCGGGTTCAAAAAGTTGTCGGATTGGGCGAAATTTGCCTTCACCTTCAAGGTGATCCATAGAGGCTGGCGGGAGAAATTGTGATGCTCAAGCGCATGCCGCCACCATCGAAGCGCACCAACGACCCCGAGCGCACCAAGCGCGACATCCTCGAAGTGGCGATGGCCGAATTCGCCTCGGAGGGCTATTCCGGCGCCCGGGTCGATGCCATCGCGGCGCGGACGCGCACGTCGAAGCGGATGATCTATTATTATTTCGGCGGCAAGGAGCAGCTCTACCTCGCGGTGCTGGAGGAGGCCTATCGCAGCATCCGCGCGCTGGAGGACCAGCTCGATATCGCAAGCTGCGACGCGCGCGAGGGCCTGCGCCGGCTGATCGAGGCGACCTTCGACCACGACGAGCGCAATCCGAATTTCATCCGCCTCGTCTCAATCGAGAACATCCACCATGGCAAGCACCTGAAGCAGAACCAGCAGCTGCGCCAGCTCAACGCCAGCGTGATCGCGACGCTCGATCGTCTCCTCAAGCGCGGCCGCAGCGAAGGCGTTTTCCGCGACGACGTCGACGCCATCGATCTGCATCTGGCGATCTCCTCCTACTGCTTCTTCCGCGTCGCCAACCGGCACACGTTCGGCGCCCTGTTCGACCGCGATCTCAGCGAGCCCAAGGTGCTGGCGAGGAGCCGGACGCAGATCGTGGAGATGATATTGGCGTGGCTGGGGAAGAAGCGGGCGAACTAGCGAAACTAGCAGCTCCGTCATCCTGAGGCGCGAACGGCGCGATGCGCACAGCATCGCGCTGGGAGCCTCGAAGGATGAACGGCCGAATTGCTCCAGCCGGGCCGTCGCCCTTCGAGACTCGCCCTGCGGCGCGCTGCGCCCCAGGGCGCGCACCTCAGGGTGACGGTCATACCTGCGACAAGCCTCCGGGTCATTGCTTCGTCACAACGGCTCCTCGCAATGACGACGTGGATGGAGCTTTGTCCCCCTCACCGATGCCCGATCGCCCTGATCGCACCGCGCAGCTCCGCAAGGCCGCGCAGGCGGCCGATTGCGGTGTAGCCGGGATTGGTGCGCTTGGTGGCGGCGAGATCGTCCAGCATGCGGTGCCCGTGATCGGGGCGGAACACGATCCTGTTGTCCGGTGACCGCCGCGCGTTCTCCTTCAGCAGCGCCTTGAGCACCGCGACCATGTCGACGTCGCCGTCGAGATGGTCGGACTCGTGGAAGGACAAGCCATCGGCCTCGCGCTTGGTGGCGCGCAGATGCGCAAAGGCAATGCGCGGGCCGAAACGTTCGGCCATTTCGGGCAGATTATTCTCAGGCCGCACGCCGAGCGAGCCGGTGCACAGGCAGATGCCGTTGGCCTTCGACGGCACGGCATCGAACAGCGCCTGATAGTCGTCGGCCGAAGAGGCAATGCGCGGCAGGCCGAACAGGGGTCGCGGCGGGTCGTCCGGATGCAGCGTCAGCGACACGCCGAGCTGCTCGGCAACCGGCGTCGCGCGCGCGAGAAATTCAGCCAGATGCCGCCGCAGGATTTTTGGCGTGATGTCGCGATAAGTCTCCAGCCGGTCGCGGAATTGCGGGATCGTCATCGGCTCGGTGGTCGAGCCCGGCAGCGCACTGGCGATCACCATGACGAGATAGTCGATGTCGGCCTGGCTCATCTTCTCGAACAGCGCTTTCGCACGCGCCTGCTGCTCAGGCGAGTATTCCTGAACCGCGGCCGGCCGCTTCAGAATATGCAGCTCGAATGCCGCAAAGCGATCCTGGTCGAAGCGCATGGCGCGGGCGCCGTTCGGCAGCTCCCATTCAAGGTCAGTGCGGCACCAGTCGACCACAGGCATGAAGTTGTAGCAGATGATCTTGATGCCGGAGGCGGCGACGGCCTCCAGGCTCGCGATCCACGCCTCGATGGACTTCGTTGCCTGGCCCCCGAGACGCTTGACGTCGTCGGGGATCGGAATCGATTCCACCACCGACCAAGTCAATTGCGAGCGGCCCGGCTGGCCGTTCTCGATGAAGTTCTTGCGTTCCTCGACCGCCTTGCGCGTCCAGGCCTCCCCGATCGGCACCTGATGCAACGCCGAGACAATGTCCGTCGCCCCGGCCTGGCGGACATCGTCGAGCGAGACAGGATCATCGGGCCCGTACCAGCGCCACCCTTCGAGCATCATGGGCTCTCTCCCAAAGCGTTTTCGAGCGAAGTAGATACCGGTTCGCGTGAAGAAAACGCGTCAAACAAAAGTCAATTTGCGGTCAGCACGACCTTGACGCTCTGCGAGCGGTCGAGCGCCAGCCGCAGCGCATCCGGCGCGGTCGACAGCGGCCGCTCGGCGGTGACCAGCGACAGCACGTCGACGCTGCCGGCGCCGATCAGTTCCACCGCCGTCATGAATTCGAGGCCGAAGCGGAACGAGCCGCGCAGGTCGATCTCCTTGGCCATCACCGCGTTCGACGGCGTCGGAATTTGGCCGCCCGGCAGATTGCCGATCTGCACCACCACGCCGCCGCGCCGCACGATCCCGATCGCACTGGCAAGACCCGCAGCCGTGCCCGAGACCTCGAACGCAACATCGTAGGGGCGCGCGGCGGCCTGCGCTTTCAGGCCCTCTTCGCCGCTGGACACGTTCTCGACATGCGAGGCGCCGAGCCGTGTCGCGAAGGCGAGCGGCGCCGGCGCGATGTCGGCCACCGTAATGTCCGCCATCCCGGCGCGACGCGCGGCCAGCATGGTCAGCAGCCCGATCGGGCCGGCACCGAAGATGATGCCGCGCTTGCCCTCGATGTTGCCGGCACGTGCCACCGCGTGCAGGCAGACCGCGAGCGGCTCGGCCAGCGCAGCGGCCTGGTAGGAGACATGATCGGGAATCTTGACGCACTGCGCGGGCACCGCGTCGAAATAGTTCGCAAAGCCGCCCTGCATGTGCGGCGTCTTCGACGCCGAGCCCATGAAGTAGATGTTCTCGCAGAGGTTCTGCCGGCCCTCACGGCAGGCGCCGCAATGGCCGCACCAGCGCGACGGATTGACAGCGACGCGGTCGCCGATCTTCAGGCTCGCCGCGGAGCCCGCGATCTCCACGACCTCGCCCGAGATCTCATGACCAAGCACCAGCGGCGACTTCACCACGAAGTCGCCGGTCCGGGCGTGACGGAAGTAGTGCATGTCCGAGCCGCAGATGCCGCCGGCACCGAAGCGGATGCGGACCATGCCCTCGGTGAGCTTGGGAAGCGGATGCTCCACCATGCGCAGATCTTCGGGCCCGAACAGCGTTGCGGCGAGAAAGGTCGAGGTCATTTGGAGAGTCCCATGTATTTCGGCAGCCAGAGGGTCAGGTCGGGAATGTAGGTGATCGCGATCAACGCGAGCAGCAGCGGCACCAGCCAAGGCAGGATCGCCACCGTCGTTCGCTCGACCGAGAGCTTTGCCACGCGCGCGAGCACGAACAGCACCATGCCGAGCGGCGGGTGCAACAGGCCGATCATCAGGTTCAGCGTCATGATCAAGCCGAAATGGATCGGGTCGATCCCGAGCTTGAGCACGATCGGCAGCAGGATCGGCACCAGAATGGTGATCGCGGCCGTGGTGTCGATGAAGCAGCCGACGAACAGGATCAACACGTTGGCGAGCGCCAGGAACACCCATTTGTTGTGGGTGATGCTGAGCATCCAGTCCGAGAGCAGCTGGGCCGCCTGCGACACCGTCAGCAGCCAGGCGAAGATCGAGGCTGCGGTGACGATGAAGAGGACCGAGGCTGTGGTCTCGATGGTGTCGAAGGTCGCCTTCGCCACGGTCTTCAAGGTCATGGTGCGGTAGCGCACGAGGCCGAGAAACAGCGACCAGATCACCGCCGCGACGGCGGCTTCGGTCGGCGTGAACCAGCCGAGCGTCATGCCGCCGATCAGGATGACGGGCGCCATCAGCGCCATCACCGCCGAGAAGTCGAAGTACCAGTCGATCGCGAGCAGCGCGCCGAGCCCGATGACGACGGCCAGGTTGGTCGACATCCCGGCCAGCACCATCAGCCAGATCGCCAGCGGGAACGAGAACACGATGACGATTTCGAGGCCGGCCGAGCCGAGCTGCGACCAGGAGAACGGCGTATCGCTGCCCCATTTGTTCCGGTGCGCGAAATAGGTGACGGTGGCCATCATCAGCAGCGTCATGACGATGCCGGGAATGACGCCGCCCAAGAACAGCGCACCGATCGAGACGTTGGCCATCATGCCGTAGATCACGAAGGGCAGCGACGGCGGAATGATCGGCCCGAGCGTGGCCGAGGCCGCGGTGACGCCGACCGAGAACTCGGTGGTGTAGCCGTGGTCCTTCATCGCCTTGATCTCGATGGTGCCGAGACCGGCGGCATCCGCGATCGCGGTGCCGGACATGCCGGAGAAGATCACGGAACCGATGATGTTGACGTGGCCGAGACCGCCGCGCATCCACCCCACAAGCGCGACCGCGAATTTGTAGATGCGTCCGGTGACGCCGGCGATGTTCATGAGATTGCCGGCCAGGATGAAGAACGGCACGGCGAGCAGCGGAAAGCTCTCGACGCCCGCGATCATGCGCTGCGCGAGCGTGACGTCGGGCGTCACGCCGCTGACCAGGATGTAGAGCAGCGAGGACGCGGCCATGGCAATCGCCACGGGAACGCCGAGCAGCATCAGGATGAGAAAACCGCCAAGCAACAGCAGCATGAGATTACCCTTCAAAACCGTCGTAGGCGCCGGGGCGTTCGAGGATCGAATAGCCCTGCCGCAGATGCTGCAGGGCGACCTGCAGCGAGCGCGCGAACATCAGCACGAAGCCTGCCAGCACCGCGTAATAGACGTAGTTCTTGGGAAAGTTGATCGTGGTCATGGACTCATCGCCAATGATCTGGATGTAGACCCAGACCAGCTTGATGGCGTAGCCGAAGAAGACGATCCGGATCAGGTCGATCAATGTGGACAGCGTGCGCGCGACGACACCAGGCAGATAGCGGTAGATCAGATCGACCTGGATGTGCCGCGACAGCCGCACGCACATCGAGGCACCGATGAAGACCACGCCGATCAGGCAGTAGGTCGCGATCTCCTCGGTCCAGGCGTAGCTGTCGTTGAGCACGTAGCGGGTGAAGAACTGGAGGAAGACGGCGAGCGCCATCACCCAGAAGATCGCCAGCGCCACCCAATCCTCGAAGGCGTAGATGCCGAGATCGACCTTCGGCGTCGCCTCCTCCTCGAAGGTATGGGCGATCTCCTCCCCGGTGATCTGCCGGTGTATTTCGGCGGTCGACATGGTGTTACTCCCTCAAACCGTTCCATCGTCGGTCCGGGGTGGCTGGAAGAGCCGATCCCGGACGACGACCTAGTTCTGCGAACTCCGCTCCTCATCCTGAGGAGCTTGCAAAGCAAGCGTCTCGAAGGATGGCCCCGGGCGACGCCTGAGCGACACCCGGGCCTTCATGGTTCGAGACGCGCGTTCCGCGCTCCTCACCACGAGGATCTTGCTTATTTCACCGCCTGGATCCGCTCCCAGTCGGCTTTGCGATAGCCGAAGGTCTCGAACGGAACGTTCTTGAGAACGGCGTCGCGGAATTCGTTCTTGTCGACCTCGGTCACGGTCAGGCCCTTCTCCTTGAAGAAGGCGACTAGCTTGGCCTCGTTCTGCTTGATCTCCTCGGTCGCCTTGGCCGCGGCTTCCTGAGCGACGTCGGTGAAGATCTTCTTGTCCTCGTCGCTGAGCTTCTTCCAGAGCGCGCCCGCGATCACCGTATTGAGGTGGTCGACGATATGGCCGGTCAGCACGATGTGCTTCTGCACCTCGTAGAACTTCTTGGCCTCGATCGTGGTCAGCGGGTTCTCCTGTGCCTCGACCGTGCCGTTCTGGAGTGCGAGATAGACTTCGGCGAACGCGATCGGCGCGGTGTTGGCGCCGCAGGCGCGCGGCATCGCAAGGTAGGCCGGCACGTCGGGCACGCGCATCTTCAGGCCCTTCATGTCGGCGCAGGTCTTGATCGGCTTGTTCGACGAGGTCTGGCGCACGCCGTAATAGGTCACCGCGACGATGTGGTGGCCGCTCTTCTCTTCATAGCCCTTGGCGAGCTCCTTGAAGATGTCGCTCTTGGTGTAGGCCAGCAGATGATCGGCGTCGCGGAAGGTGTAGGGATAATAAGTCACGCCGATCGGCGGGAAGCTCTTGGCCGCGAAGCTCGAGCCGGAGATGATGATATCGACCGAGCCGAGCGAGAGCCCCTGGTTGATGTCGGCTTCCTTGCCGAGCTGCGAGGCCGGATAGACGTCGATCTGGTAGCGCCCGTTGGTGCGCTTGCCGATCTCCTGCGCGGCCCACACCGATGCGGTGTGGAACGGCTCCGAGGTCTCGTAGACATGGGCCCATTTCAGCTTGGTCTGCGCCATGCCGGCCCCGGTGGTCGCAAACATTGCGGCGACCGACATCGCCAGAACCATCGTCGTTTTCTTCAACACTGAATATCCTCCACTGACTAAGTCTGCTTCTTGTTCACCCGCCCTGGAATCGGGGCGGGTCGCCCAATCTCATCGTCGTCGGCCGCCGCTGCTCTTGGCGGCTTTGTTTGACGCTCGCTTTGGTTTCGCCGGCGCGGCCGCGGATCGCGCCACCGGCGCCCCTGCGCCTGTCTCAGCGCCAAAGTTCTGCGCAAAGCGCTCCTGCGAATGCGCAAGGTGGTCGCGCATGGCGTCGTGAGCGGTCATTGGCCGGCGCGCCGCAATGGCGTCGCGCACGGCCCGATGCTCGTCGAGCGCAGTACGCCAAGTGCCCGGATTCTCGAAATAATGTGCAAGCTGCGCGAAATAGGGATTGAGGCGCTGATCGAACAGCTCGCCGACCACGCGCACCAGCACGGCATTGCCGAGACAGCCGGCGATCGCGACATGGAAAGCGCGATCATGGACCATCGAGGCCTCGCCGGGATGTTCGACATTCTCCATCGCGTCGAGGGCCGCGTCGATGCGGGCGATGTCATCCTTGGTCGCCACCCGCGCGGCCTGCTCGGCAATGGCGCTTTCCAGGAATTCGCGGGCACGCAGCAGCTCGAACGGACCTTCGATGACGGCTGAAGGAACCGGCGTGGCGTCGGCAGGCTCGGTCACATAGATGCCGGACCCGACGCGGATGCGGACGCGCCCCTCCACCTCGAGCGCGATCAGGGCTTCGCGCACCGTCGGCCGCGAGACCTTGAGCTGATCGGCGAGCTCGCGCTCGGTCGGCAAACGGCTGCCGACCGCGTACTCGCCGCTGTCGATCAGGCTTCGCAATTGATCGGCGACCTGGCGATAGAGCCGTCTCGCCTCCACAGCTTCCAGCGGCACGCTGGCCTCCCCGAAAGGGTCGCGCCAAGACGGCTTTCCAGCCCGGCGGCCCGCCAATTTTGGAAAATTGGTCTTACCAATTGACCGGAGCATTGACCTGATATGGCCGCCATGTCAAGCAGCGGCAAAGCAGAGGGAGACGTCCATGCGCCTTATGAGCGCCAATCTCGACCGGCTGGCGCCTCGCATCCGCCGCCCGGCCTATGACCGTTCGCGCGTCACTCCAGGCATCGTGCATCTCGGTCTTGGCGCGTTTCACCGCGCCCATCAGGCTGTCGTCGTCGATGATTGCCTTGCGGCGGGATCCACGTCATCGGCCAGTTCCTGGGGCATTGTCGGCGCGAGCCTGCGCAGCCCCGCGACGCGTGACGCCCTCGCCCCGCAGGATCACCTTTACACCGTCGCCGTGCGCGCCGCCGAAGGCACCGAGCATCGCGTCATCGGCGCACTGCTCGACAGTGTCGTCGCCCGCGAGAAGCCGGCTGCGCTGGTCGAGCGGATGGCCGATCGTGCCATTCGCATCGTCTCGCTCACGGTCACCGAGAAGGGCTATTGCCACACGCCGCAGACCGGCGATCTCGACGAGCGGCATGCTGACGTCGTGCACGACCTGAACAATCTTGACGCGCCGCGCTCGGCACCGGGCTTCATCGTGGCGGCGCTGGCACGTCGGCGGGCGCTTGGCCTTCAACCTTTCACCGTGCTGTGCTGCGACAATCTCGCCGCCAACGGCCACACCGTGCAGCGGATCGTGACGCAGTTCGCCGCGCTTCGCTCGAAGGACCTCGGCAAGTGGATCGCCGATGTCGTCGCCTTCCCCTGCACCATGGTCGACCGCATCGTGCCTGAGACAACGGATGCAGACCGTGAAGCGGTCGCTGCAGCGCTCGGGATGCGCGACGCCTGGCCTGTGATGACCGAGCCATTCACGCAATGGGTGGTCGAGGATCGCTTCTGCGCGGGCCGCCCGGATCTCGCGGCCGCGGGCGTTGAACTCGTCACCGACGTCAAGCCGTTCGAGCTGATGAAGCTGCGGCTGCTCAACGCCAGCCATTCGGCGCTCGCCTATCTCGGCTATCTCGCCGGCTACAAGACCATCGCCGACACGATGGTCGATCCGCATTTCGCGCGCCTCGCCGCGCAGGTGATGGAAGAAGCCGCGGTAACGCTGACGATGCCATCAGGCACCGACCTTGCCGCCTATCGCGCCTCGCTGCTCGAGCGCTTCGCCAATCCGGCGCTGCATCATCGCACCTGGCAGATCGCGATGGACGGCTCGCAAAAGCTGCCGCAACGCCTGCTCGGCGCGATGCAGGATCGCCTCGCCAGGGGCCTGCCGATCGCGACGCATGCGCTCGCGGTGGCCGGCTGGATGCGCTACGTCACCGCGCTCGACGAGCAGGGTCGCGCGATCGACGTGCGCGATCCCCTCGCAGGCGAGTTCGCAAGCCTGGCGCGTGAGGCCGGCCCAGTCGCGGAACGGCTCGCGCCCGCATTGCTCGGCGTGACCAAGGTGTTCGGGCCGCTCGGTGCCGATCCGCGCCTGCGCGAGGCCGTGACTGCGGCGCTCGGACGTCTCTACAAGGACGGGGCGCGGCGCGCGGTGGAGACGCTGGTTTCGGCGTGACCAGAAAGTGGGCAGCGATGCTGCACTGCGTTCAAAGTCGGACTGAAGTCGCGCTTGATTTTTGCCTGCCGTTGCCCCACCCGAGAGGCATGGCAAAGGACAGCAAGGTCATCGCCGCGAACGCAGCTTTCTACGCCGCCTTTTCGACGGGCGATTTTGACGGCATGAAACGGATGTGGGCGGATGACGACGCCATTTCCTGCATTCATCCCGGCTGGCCTGCGATCGTCGGCCATGCCACGGTGATCGGAAGCTGGCGCGACATCCTGCAGAACCCGGAACGACCGCAGATCGTCTGCGCCGAGCCGCAGGCGATCGTCGACGGCGACAGTGCCCGCGTGCTTTGCATCGAGATCGTCGACGGCACCGCGCTCGCCGCCGCCAACCATTTTCGCCGCGTCGGCGACGACTGGCGCCTGGTGCACCACCAGTCGAGCCCGATTGCACAGATTGTCGAGCAGGCTGAGGACGATAGAGCGAGCCACCGGGTGCACTGACCGCGACGGCGCTCTACTGTGCATGGGGTTGTTTTGAGATTTTCGGTTCGATGGCGAGGTCCGACAGGTCATCCAGCACGAACCGGGCGTCCCGGAAGTCATCATCGCGGAAGTACATGCTGCGGGTGATGAGCACGGGAATGCTGGCCCGCGAGGCCGCGACCAGCCCGTTGGCGGAATCCTCGATCGCGACGCAGTCGGACGGTTGAAGCTTCAGCCGCGCCAGGATCTCGAGATAGACGTCGGGTGCCGGCTTCTTGTCCCTGACATCATCGCCGGCCACGATCGCGTCGAAAGCCGCGGCCCATTGTGCTCCCAGCGCCCGCGACAGCAGCGCCTCGATATTGCCGTGCGAAGTGGTGGTCGCGATCGCAAGCCGCTGGCCGCGCGCCTTTGCCGCCGTGAGCAGTTCCGCCACGCCGGGCCGCAAGGCGCAGCAACCGGTCTCGACCAGCTCGGCGTAGTGTGCGGTCTTGATGCTGTGCAGTTCGGCGATATCAGCGTCCGACAAGGGCGGCGCGATCCATTGCCTGGTGTGGTAGGCACGAATGCGCTCCTTGCCGCCGGTCACCCGCAGCAGGTCCTTGTAGACGGCACGGTCCCACTGCCAGTCGAGACCGTGACGGGCGAAGGCGAGGTTGAAAGCGCGCCGATGCAGCTCCTCCGTCTCGGCCAGGGTGCCGTCGACATCGAAGATCAGCGCGGCAGCGTTTCGGATCAGCTCCGCCGCATCCGCTGGCGCGATCGTTTCTGCCTGCATGGTCGACGCCTCCCTGTCACGAGCGACCATCGCCTGCAGCGGCCGGCGAGTAAAATCGCAATATCTTTTGCCGGCCCCAAAAATCTCTTATGAGCGAGGACGCGCGGGCTTCGCGCGATCTGGAACTCGAACCCGGCACGGCAGACGCATGCGGCTCTTCATCCTCGGCCTCGGTTATAGCGCCCGGCATTTCGTCCGCAGGTTCGGCGGCAGCTTCTCGCATATCGCCGGCACGGTCCGCGATCCCGCCAAGCGGGATGATCTTGCCGGGATCGAGCTGCATGGCCTTTCCGACAGCCGTCCGGCCGGCGCGACGGTCCAGCGCATCAGCGACGCTGACGTCCTCCTGATATCGATCCCACCGGGCAGCAGCGGAGATCCCGCACTCGCAGCGCTCGGCGATGTGGTGGCCGCCGGTCGCCGCAAGGTGGTCTATCTCTCCACCATCGGCGTCTACGGCGATCACGCCGGCGGATGGGTCGACGAGAGCACGCCGCCGCAATCTTCCCTCGACCGCGCGCGGCTGCGGGTCGCGGCAGAGCAGGCCTGGACCGACACGGCCCGTGGCAATATCGCGATCCTGCGGCTTGCCGGCATCTACGGCCCCGGCCGCAACGCGCTGGTGACGCTACGCAGCGGTACCGCACGCCGCATCATCAAGCCCGGCCAGGTCTTCAACCGCATTCATGTCGACGACATCGCGAGCGCGATCATGGCCGCGATCAACCATGGCGGGGGCGGCACCTGGAACGTCTGCGACGACGAGCCCGCGCCGCCGCAGGACGTGATCAGCTATGCCGCGCAGCTGATGGGCATTGCGCCGCCGGCCGAAGAAGCCTTCGCGACCGCCGAGATGTCGACGATGGCGCGCAGCTTCTATGCCAGCAGCGCCCGCGTCTCCAACGCGCGACTGAAGCGAGAACTCGGCGTCACGCTGGCCTATCCGACCTATCGGCACGGCCTCGATGCGCTGCGGCGCGCGGGAGAGGCGAAGCTTTCGCCTTAAGACAAAGGGCGGTCGATCAGCCGCCCCTTGATGTCCAACGTCAGCTCAACACGCCATATTTCTTGAACCAGGCCTGCGCCTGCTTCCAGCCATCTTCCGCGGCGTCCTTGCGATAGCTGCTGCGATAGTCGGCATGGAAGCCGTGCGGCGCTTCCGGATAGATCTTGAACTCGGCGGTCTTCTTGTTCTGCTCGAGCGCCGCCTTGAGCCGCTTGACCTGCGCGACCGGAATGCCGGTGTCGGCGCCGCCATAGAGGCCGAGCACCGGGGCCTTCATTTCGGGCGCGAGCTGCATCGGGCTCTTCGGCCACAGCGGATTGGGCGAATCGACCGGCGGACCATAGAAGGCGACGCCGGCCTTGAGCGTGCCGCTATGCGCGGCATATTCCCAGACGGTACGCCCGCCGCGGCAGAAGCCGATGATACCGAGCTTCGTGGTATCGCCGCCTTGCGATCCTGCCCAGGCCACCGTCGCGTCCAGATCGGAGAGCAGCTCGGCATCAGGCTTGGCATCGACGATCTGCAGCAGGTCCTTGATCTCGGTGATCTTGGTGAGATCGGCGCCCTTGCGGAAATAATAGTCTGGCGCGACGGCGAAGGCGCCGAGCTTGGCGAGGCGCCGCGTCACATCCTTGATGTATTCGTGCAGGCCGAAGATCTCCATTGCCACGATGATCACCGGCGCCTTGGCGTTGCCCGCGGGGCGCGCGAAATAGGCCGGCATCTCTTCGGAACCGACCTTGATCTTGGCATCGCCCGCCTGAAGGCCACTGGTGTCGGTGGTGATCACCTCGGCGCGGACGGGACCTGCCGCAAGCGTATAGCCGGCGGCGACGGCCGCGGTCGCACTCATAAACCCGCGGCGCGATACCGGGGGCGGCTTGATCAGCCCTACGACGTCGGACGTGAAGGTGGTGTCGATACTCATCGGTTGATCCTTCTGATGCCTCGCCCCGGCGTCTTGTCCTGATCCTTCAGGCGGCGCATTCGCCAATAATTGCCGGCGAAACGCAAATCACCAGCGTGCGAGCGCAGGGCCCTTCAGACCCGACGCCTACGCCGTTTCACCGGCGCAGTTTCCGGCATCAGACTCATCGCGGCCAGTCCAACGACCGCCGCGAGCAGCAGGTACCAGGCCGGCGCCAGCGGATCGCCCGTGACATGGAGCAACCATGTCACCACGAGCTGCGCGGTACCGCCGAAGCTCGCGATGGCAACCGCGTAGACGGTGGCGAATACGCCACCGCGGATGTTCTGGGGCAATGCCTCGGTGAACGTCGCGTAGAACGCGGTGAAGGGCAGCGAGCCAATGACGGAGAGCACGCCGAAGCCGGCCAGCAGCGACAGCATGCCGGGTGCATGAACGATCCAGAGGAAGACCGGATAGGTCAGCAGCAGCATCGCGAGCTGCGGCCAGACCATCACCGGCTTGCGGCCGAGACGATCGGCGAGCCAGCCGCCGACCAGCGCGCCGGCAAACTGGATGCCGTTGCTGACCAGCGAGACGGCAAAGGCCAATGTCGAGGAGACATGCAACGTGTTCTGCGCATAGGTCGTCATGTATTGCGTCACATAGGTCGAGATGGTGCCGCTGGCCAGAATCATCAGCGCCAGCACGATCAGCCCGGTGTGGCGACGGGCCAGGGAGAGATGACTCGTGCTTTCTTCCACTGTGACGCCGGCTTCAGCCTGCGGGATCGTCTCCGGCAAGGTCCGGCGCATCCAGACACCGAACGGCAGACAAACCGCGCCGATCAGAAACGCCACGCGCCAGCCATAGAGGTCCAGCATCTCCGGCGCCATGATCTTGCTGAGAATGACGCCCACGAGCGCCCCGGTCGTCGCAGCGATTTCCTGGCTCGCAGGCTGCCATGCCACCACCAGCGCTCGATGCTCGGGCGGCGCGATCTCGATGAGATAGGCCGTGGTCGGTCCGACTTCGCCGCCGAGCGCAAAACCCTGCACCATGCGGGCCGCGATCACGATGATCGGCGCCGCAAGGCCGATCGAATTGTACGACGGCGTGAACGTAATGGTCAGGATTGCAGCGCCCATCAAGGCAAAGCTCAGCAGCATCGCTGGCCGCCGGCCGATCCGGTCGGAGTAGATGCCGAGCACGATGCCGCCGATTGGCCGCGTCACGAAGCCGGCTCCGAACGTCGCCAGCGACAGCATCAGGCTCCCGTACTCGCTTCCGGTCGGAAAGAAGGTGTGGCCGATCTGGATCGCGAAGAAGCTGTAGGTGATGAAGTCGTAGAACTCGAGCATGTTGCCGACGGTGGCGGCCAGTGCTGCGCGTTTGACGCTGAACGGTTCGGCTTGCTCGTTTCCCAACGACACTCTCCCTGACCTGAACCTGTGCTTGATTTAACCGCCTCGCCGCGCTGCGTCGCAACATCCATTAACCGAAAAAAGGGGTTCTCTCGCTGCGTACCCACCAGCATGTGTGACATGATCTGCGCGGTTTCTCGTAATTCGAAGCGTTCCGCCGCAACAAACAGGCCCGATCGTGGCCGCGTCGACACATCATGTTGCCCGGAGACTGCACATCGCCCGCCAAACGACGCGAGCTCGCGCCATTTGACTGAAATTTTCAGATCAGTTGAGCCGTCATATTTACTCGAACTTTCGTCGTGACGCTCTAGTTCCACTGCCGAATGTTCCATCTCCAGGACGGAGAAGCGTCTTCAAGCGCGGCAATCGCTTCTGCTTCGAGCGAGGCAATGCTCGACAGCTTCATTCCGATGCGCAGCGATTTCGCACCCAAGGGCTCAATTGAATAGACCTTTATCCGATCTGGCATCGATATGAATTTGGCTCGTGAAACAATTGAGTTATTGGGACAGGTTGCGCGGATCCTGTGGTTCGAAGGCACCAAGCACGGCATGCGCGACCGTGAGTGGATGGCACTGCGATTCCTCTCCCGCGCCAATCGCTTCTCCCGGACGCCTTCGGCGCTGGCGAGCTATGTCGGCACCACGCGTGGCACCGCCTCCTTCATCATCGGCGAGCTCGAGCGTCTTGGCTATCTGGAACGGAAGCGCTCCGCCAAGGACAAGCGTTCGGTGATGCTGAGCGTGACGCAGCAGGGCAAGAAGTTTCTGGCGCGCGATCCCGTAAGCGGCCTCGTGGATGCCATTGCCGTTCTCAATGAGGACAGCAAGATCGGTTTTCGCGACACCTTGCGACACGTCCTCGATCAGGCGGAGGCCGCCGAGCAGCGGCACCATACCGACGTCTGCAGGCGATGCATCTTCCTCCGCGAGGACCGCACCAGCTCCGAGAACCGGACCACGGTCGAGTTCACCTGCCGGCTGTTTCGCGCGCCGATCGCGGAGGCGGAGATCGACCTGCTATGCACCAGCTTCGAGCATCACCGCCAATAGAATTGCCGGCCGCTCACCTGCGCGCGGAATAGACGACGCCGCCGCCGCTGATGTCGACGACCAGACGGCCGTTCTCGTACCTGATCTCTTCGACTCGGCCGAGGCTCGGAACCTGCTGGCCGAGCACGGCCTCGACGACACCGCTCGGTCCCTGAAGAATCGCGACACCCTCATAGGCCTGGCGGACTGACCAGCCCTTGACCACCTTTCGTGGTGCAGAGCTGCGTTCGATCGGGGACACCGAGCCCGTGGTCTCGGGCGCGGTGACCGAGGCCATCATCGGCATGGCCGGCGATGGCGACACCGCCTGCGCGGCCACGGGAGCCGGCGGCTGGACCTGGGCCTGGGCCAGCCTGTCGAGCTTCGCCGTCGACGACGAGCTCACCCGCTCGATGCGGTCCAGATTCTCGGCAAAGCGGCCGAAGCGATCGCTGGTCGCTTTGCTCGACTGATCGACCGCCGTGCGCAGACCATCGAGGTTCTCGGATACGCCCGACAATTGCTTGCGCAGCTGGGCGACCGTGTCGCGCAGATTCCTGATCTCGGCATTGGCCGCAACATTGGTCTGGCTCGGCTGCGTGGTGAGATAGGCAATGACGCCGGTACAGGCGCAAACCACGAGGATGGCAGCAACCGCCAGCGTCGCGAGCGGCGCGACCCAGGTCGGGCGTGGCGGCGGCGGCTTGGCCACGATCACCGCCGGCTTGATCACCGTCGGCGCAGGCTTCGGTATCGCCATCTTGTCCAGGCGTGCCTTGGCACGGATACGCTTCAATCCCTCGAGCGCTTCCTTCGCTGCAGCTTCGTCGCTCGACGCTGATGCGGGCTTCGCGCTCATCGCGGGCTTGGCGGAGCGCGCATTGTTATTGAGCTTCGTGTCGCGCGCTTCCGGAGTGGGCTTCACCGCGGGGGACGCATCCGCAGCTTCTGCGGGACGCGCTTTTCCGTCGGACGACATTTGAAAATGCTCCGTTCGTATCGATCTGTCGAACGAACCTAGTTGGCGAAGCTTGCCTGAAACGTGCGCGTCGAAAATTCTTCGTCACGCGTGATGCGTCGGGGGTCCGAGGAGTCATGCAAGAGGCAAAAGTGCGACTCGAAAGACACACACTCGCCAAGATTTTGCCAAACTGGAGTCTCGCCGCCATATGTGAGTCGAATTGTCGCAGGCGGGTGCGCACCCAGGAGAGTCAATTCGGGGTTGAAAACCCCTCACTGTGACGGTTCGGCGACACTACCCAAAATAGCTGTGTTTGTACGGACATGTGGAACTTTACAACCACCACGGTGCGAAACTAGTTCGAATTTCAAATCAACTGGTGCGCTCTGAAATACAAAGAAACAACCGGAAACAAACCAACAGCATCAAGCACACGTAGCAAACGCTTTGTTTCGCACGCTTGATCGGAATTCGGCAATTGTTACGGTGTACAGCAAGTGATTCTCGCCCGTTGGCGAGGAGATCGACTGAGTTCAGTAGTGTTCGAACGCGATGAGCAACGTGACGCAACTGTACCAAGTCGCTTTCTCAACCCGCCCCGCAAGGTGATCCGTAAGGCACCGGCCGGGCTTCACGCAGTAAGCGTTCAGTATCGAGTCGAAGTAACAGGCCTGCTCACGCAGGCACTGAAGGCGTAGGGCTGCCCGCGAATATCGAAACGTAAAAACGGTTCGCGGGAGGGAATATCGTCAAACAGCATGGCTGCGAGCCGGGGCATCACAATAAACCTCCCGGCCGCTGCAAGTGCGAAACAGGGGCGACTGACTGATGTATATAATCGTTGATGATCGCGAGAGCGTCACGAACAGCTACGTAGGAGGGCTCGTTCGCGAAGGCGTATCGTCGATCGGCTTCACCTCCGGAGAATTCTGGGACTGGCTGCAATCCGCCAACGAATCGGACTTGGCAGCCGTTGATGCCTTCCTTCTGGGGGATTGCGATGCCCGCGGAAGTTTGCCACGGGCGATGCGCAAGCGCTCAGCGGCCCCGATCATCGCGATGAGCGGCCAGAAGATGCTCAAGAACACGCTGGAGCTGTTTGAATCCGGCGTCGACGACGTCGTCCACGTGCCGATCCACCTGCGTGAGATCCTGGCCCGAACGGCCGCGATCGCGCGCCGCCGGGTCGGCGAGCTGCCCAGGCCTTGCGAGACCAGGATCCAGGTCTTCTTCAACGGCCGTGACCCCGAGATCGCGGGCCATGCCCTCACCTTGCCCCGCCGCGAGCTGCGCATTCTCGAATATATGGTCAGCAATCACGGCAAGTGGATCACCAAGACGCAGATCTTCAACGCGGTCTACGGCATCTTCGAATCCACGTTCGACGAGAGCGTGATCGAGAGTCACGTCAGCAAGCTGCGCAAGAAGCTCCGCGACCGCCTCGGCTTCGACGCCATCGTGGCACGGCGCTACGTCGGCTACCGGCTCAACATCCCCGCCAACGAAGCAATCGACGAGCCGATGCAGGATCTCGATGAGGTCGGCATCCTGCTGAATCGGGCCCATGCCGCGCCGGCGGCATACCCGGCCGGCAACTGAGGCGCTTGAGCCACGGTTTACAAAACGAGCGTCGGCCTCTGCGGGGAGATCCCGTTAGAGGCCGATTTGATTTCGACGTCAGAATGTCGGTTATGCCGATGCCGTCTCGCCGCCCGGCGCGTTACGGCTTCTGCTGGAATTCTTCCTTGGAGACGTAGTTGAAGTCCTCGACCAGCACGTCCTGGACGATGTCGGCCTGCATCCGCTCGTTGACGCGCTGCTTGATCGCGGCAGTCAGGACGGAGAGGTCGTAGCGGGCGAGCTTCCTGAAATCGAGGCGCTCGTCCGCGTAGATCCGGCGAAAGGCTTCGTCCACGACGAACGGCTCGGGCGGCACGGTGAGCTGGTGCATCGTCTTCGCCTCCACGGTGTAGACGAAACGCGCGACGATATAGCCCTGAACCGCGCCGCTCTCGACCATGGGCACACTCAGCGCCCGCGTCTTCTGATATTGCAGCCCATCGAGATATTCGTCCTTCCCGGACAATAGGGTGCCGTTCTCTTTCCAGTAGGCCACGCCATAGCTCGTGCCCGCGGTGAGGATGCAGACCCAGAGACCGGCCAGAACGAGCTTGATCATTTTCCGTCCCGCGCTGCGCGACCCGTGTAGGTGCCGTCCGATTCGGCATCCTTGATCGCCTTGACAATGATGGTCGCGACCTCGCGCACCGCATCGTAGTGCATTTCAAGGAGGGAGCGGTTTCGCTCCAGCTTCTCACGCAGCCGCTGAATTTCCTCGGTGATCTCGGTCTCGACGCCGAGATGCATCCGTGCGCGCATCAGGCGGACGAATTCCAGCATGCTGCGGCTCTTCCGGGCGCTGAAATCGTCGAAGTCGACCTTCTGTCCCATCGCGAGTGCAGTGGTCTCTTCCTCCACGATGCCTTCGAGCCGACGAATTGCAGCCAGCAGGCCGCTGATCTCCTCGGATCGCGTCGCCTCCAATCTTGCTGCTTCAGCGTCGTCGGTGATCATGACGGCGCCGATATCGAGCAGCAACGCCGGCAACAGAGCATCGCCCGGCGCAGCTTCCGTCATCGCCTCTGTATCCATGACCGGCTGCTCCATCGCCGGAGCCGTCGCGCTCTGTTCTACCTGCATAGCAAATTCACCCCTCAACCTTCGTCACCCATTCCGAGATCCATCACCCGCCTTCCCCGTCATATCCGGCCCTGCCGGATGTGCGGACGCGAGCTGCTTGGCAATTCCGATCCCCTTGCCCTTCGCCAGCTGATTGCCGAGCTGCTCGGCCAGCATCGATTTCCAGATGCCGCCGGCGGTGCCCTTGCCGAATACTTCCTCGGACTCCTTCGGCAACATCGTCTCGACGAAGGTCTGGAGGATGAACGCTTCGAACTTGCGATAGACCTCGTCGGGACCGGGCTTCTTGATCACCTGCACTGGCGGCCCGTTCACCACACCCGATTGCGCCTCGGCCGCACCTGCGGAAGATTGATCAGCCGCCTTGCTGGCCGCAGCGTCCATCGTCGCAGCAAAATCGGCATCCGACGATCTCAGCGCCTCGAGCTTTGCCGTCGCCGTCCGCTGCGCTACCGGATCGGCGGCGTCGAGAACGTCGAGGACGAGGTCGGACGTCGCAGTTACAATCATGTCTTGTTCCGGCTGGCTGGCCGCGGCATCAGGTCACGCATGGCGGCATGGGTCCCCGTGATTTCCTCAAGCGATCGCTGCTCGGCCTGACGCAGCTTATCGGCGAGCGCCGCCTTTGCGACTTCCTCGAGCTGCTTTACGCGCCGGTTCTCCGCGCGGACCTTGTCATGCTGCATCGAAGCGCGCTCCTGCACGAGGCGCACGCCGACGCTCGTTCTGTTGAGCCGCCGCGCGATCGACTCGCTCGACGATCCCGCTGGCGGTCTTGCCTCGTTCAGAGTCCCTACCAGCCACGCCTGCTCTTCCTGCATGGCCTGCTCCTGCTGGCGCAGTTGCACGAGCTGCCATTCGGCCAGCCGAAGCTGGAGCTTTACCAGCGAGACGATTCGACTGAGCTTGTCCGCCCGGGATGTCATCATCGTCACCCCGCCAGCCATGACGACAGGCCGAGCATGAACTGCGTCAGCAACTCGTCGCTGGTGAGGTAGAGCAGCAGGAAGCCACCGAACAGGACGAACGGCACCGAGACGAAATAGACCGGTATGGCCGGCGTCAGCTTGTTGATGAGACCAACCGAAAAATTGACGACGACCGAATAGACGATGAAGGGGCTCGTAATCCGCAGCGTCAGCACGAACGCGTCGGTAAGGCGGCTGACGAGCTGGTTCAGCGCCATCTCGCCGCTCAGCTTCTCGCCAGGATGCCAGACGTCGTAGGAGTTCATCAACCCGTGCAGAACCTGCCAGTGCTGATCGGTCAGGAAGAACAGCGTGGTGACGGCGGCCATGATCAGCGGCACCACGGGCGGCGCCGGATCGGTGTCGCCCACCGGCGTACCCGGGATGCTGCTGAGCCCGATTGCGCTTGCCATCACGGCGAGCATGGTCTGGAGCGCGAGGAAGAAGACGCGCCCGCCGAGACCGATGACGCTGCCGACCAGGAGCTCAGTGCCGATCAGGAGCGCCAGCGTCAAGGGCGATGCGCCGTCCACGAGGGGCTTCAGGAGCGAGAGCAGGATTGGCGTCAGTGCGAACGTCGTGACCAGGGCGACGAACAGGCGGATCTGCGGCGGAACGTTCACGCTGGAATAGCCGGGCACGAGCATCAGGCAGGCGCCGATACGGCAGAACACGATGAACGTGGCGAGCACGTTGTCGGTGAGCCCTGCGATCACGAGATGCCTCCGAGTGCCCGGATCTCCGCGCTGCGGGCGACCTCCACATGCGACAGCACCGGCAGTGTCGGAAACACGCGCTCCAGAATCATGCGGACATAGGGGCGCGCTTCCGGGGTCACCGCCAGCACCACGCTGGTGCCGTCTTCCGTGAACTTCCGGATCGCGGCACTCGCTTCGGTCGCGAACTGCTCGATCAGCCGCGGATCGGCATCGAACTCGACGACGTCGCCCTTGCCGTCGCGTTTCAGGCTCTGGTGGAACGCAAGATCCCAGCGGTTGCCGAGACGAAGGACGTTGAGCACGCCGTTGTCGGAGAGATCGCCGCAGATCTGCTGGGCCAGGCGCATGCGCACATGCTCGGCGACCTGCTCGGAACGACGCACGTGAGGCGCAATCTCGGCAATCGCTTCCAGGATCAGATGCAGGTTCCGGATCGATACCCGCTCAGCCAGCAGGATCTTCAGGATCGCCAATAGGCCGGAATAGGAGATCTGCGACGGGCAGAGATCGTCGACCAGGCGCTTGTACTCGGGCTCGAGCCGGTCAAGCAGTCCGCGCATGTCCTTGTAGGAGAGCAGCTGCGACAGGTTCGCCCTCAGCACTTCGCTCAGATGCGTGAGCAGGACCGACAGATTGTCGACCGGCTTGCAGCCCTGCCGCCGGACTTCGTCGACGAAGGCTTCCGTCACCCACAGTGCCTTCATGCCGAAGGCGGGTTCGATCACCTCATCGCCCGGCACGTCCGGCTTGCCGTCCTTGTCCACCAGCACCATGATCTCGCCGATCCTGAGTTCGCCATGAGCGACACGGGTATCGTGAATCCGGATCTGGTATCCCTTCGGGTCGATCGACAGATTGTCGGACAGCTTGATCTCGGGAACGACGAAGCCGTACTGCTTGGCGAACTTCTTGCGGATCTTGCTGACGCGGTGCGCGAGCTCGTTGCGCGAACCGAGCAGGTGAACCGACAGATGGCTGCCCAGCGACAGCTCGATCTCGGCGGTCTTGAGCGATTCCTTGACGGATTCCTTGGCCTCGCTCTGCGCGCGCTCTTCGGCCTTGCGTGCATCTTCCTTCTGCTTCGCGGCCGCCTGCCGCCTCGGCAGCGAATAGCCGACGAACGCCATGACGCCGCCCAGGAGCACGAATGGCGGCATCGGCAGACCCGGCATCAAGGCAAGCACGAACATCATCAAGGACGCAGCCGACACCGCGCGCGGATAGCCGCCGAGCTGACGCAGCACCGCCTGCTCCGCCGACCCCCTGGTGCCGCCCTTGGAGACCAGAAGACCCGCAGACAGCGACACGATCAGCGCCGGCATCTGCGACACCAGACCGTCGCCGACGGAGAGCTTGGTGTAGACGTCGGCGGCGCGCGACAAGGTCAGCCCGTGATGGGTGACGCCGATGATGATGCCGCCGAAAATGTTGATCGCCGTGATGATCAGGCCGGCAATGGCGTCACCGCGGACGAACTTCGAGGCGCCGTCCATCGCACCGAAGAACGCGCTCTCTTCCTCGAGCTCGCGGCGCCGGCGCTGTGCCTCCTTGTCGTCGATCAGACCCGCGGAAAGATCCGCGTCGATCGCCATCTGCTTGCCGGGGATGGCGTCCAGGGTGAAGCGGGCGCCGACTTCCGCAATACGCGTTGCGCCCTTGGTGATCACGACGAAGTTCACCGTGACCAGGATTGCGAAGATGATCAGGCCGATGACGAAGTCGCCGCCCATGACGAATTTCGAGAAACCTGCGACCACATGGCCTGCAGCCTGCTCGCCCTCCCCGCCGCGTGACAGGATCAGGCGGGTGGTCGCGATGTTCAGCGCGAGCCGCAAGATCGTCGCGATCAGGAGCACGGTCGGGAAAGCCGAGAAGTCGAGCGGCCGCTGGATCCACAGTGCGACCATCAGGATCAGGGCCGACAGCGCGATCGAAACGGCAAGGCCGAGGTCGATCAATACAGGAGGAATCGGCAGGAACAGGATCGTGAGCATGGTCACGATACCGCCTGCGAAGAAGGCATCCGCGCCGAAGCGTCGCGGGTTCGGCAGGCTAGCAGCTAACGTATCGGCCATAGGTCACCGGCAGCAGGGTCCGCCCCGCAATCTGCCCGGCAAAGCTTACGCGAGGGTGGTGGCCGGCCATGCCGGCAGATCAGAAGCCGTGCTCGATCCGCGAATAGACCATCTCGGTGAAAGTGGAGAGGTGCGCTCCGATGAAGGAGCCGGAGATGGCCACGACGACGAGGATCACGATGATCTTCGGAACGAAGGTCAGCGTCGCTTCCTGGATCTGGGTCAGGGCCTGGATCAGCGCAATGGCGATGCCGACCAGCATCGCCGCGCCGACCGCGGGTCCGCAGGCGACGAGAATGGTCCAGATCGCCGCCTGGACGATGTCGAGGGCATCCCGCTCGTTCATGGTTAGCCGCTGATCGTGAGGCCAGGGCCGACCGCAACCTTGGTGCCGTCCTGGAGTGTCGCGACGGACCCGTTGTTGTTGATGGAGATCGACGCGACCTTGCCGGTGAAGGTCGCTCCGGTCGAATCGGCGAAGCTGACGGTCTTTCCGATCAGCCCGTCCGCCTGCGACAACGACTGGGACGACAGCAGCGAATCCAGCTTCGTATTGGTCTGCATCGCCTGCTCGACCGACGACAGCTGCGCGAACTGGCTCATATATTGCGACGTATCCATCGGATTGGTCGGATCCTGGTTCTTCATCTCGGCGATGAGAAGCTGGAGGAAGGTATTGTAGTCGACGCCCGTGCTCGACGTGCCCGACGTAGACGAACTCGAGCTGGTCGAACTGGTGCTCGTGCTATCGGTCGCGCTGGTGACGTTCATGTAGCTCTCCGCTGTCAGGCAGCCTTGATTGGGGATTCCGTGGTGGCGCCGGCCAGGATCGCCTGCTCCAGGGGAAACAGCGCCCGGATCCGCTTGAGCGCCTCGAAATAGCGGGTCCCGCCGACCATCTCGTCGATCGCGGCGAGCCCGTCCAGCATCTCGCGGTTCTCACACACCGCGAGCAGCGCGGCGTGATGCTGCGCATAGAGCGAGGCGGCGGCAGCGATATCCGTCGGGTTCATCAGCATCAGCTGGACGATGAAATAGAGCTGGCGCATCGCCGTAGTGGCATCGGAGGCCTGCATCACCTGCCCTTCGAGCAGGAACATCACGTCATTGACGAGCTCGAGCGAGACCTTGCGGTCCACGCGCAGCACCGCGCCGTTGATGTAGACCCGTTCGCCGGCCCGCAAGGAGATCTTCATTAAAGCGCGTCTCGGATCAGGCGGTTGATTTCGACGAGTTGCATCACGTCGTTCGACTTTTCTTCGCGCAGGCGATCCGCTTCCTTGACCACCCACAAGCCGATCGAGATGATGTCGGCGCGCAGCTGCTCGGGCAGCCCGTTCTCGGGATGCGCAAGATCCTCGATGAAGATGGTCCACAGCCGCCGGACATAGAGCAGGCTCTGGACCTGATCCTCCATATTGAAGCGCTGCTCCTTCTGGAGCCGCTCCAGCCGGTCGATACCGAGACTGAGCGCTTGACGCTCGCGCCCCCGCGCCTCGTAACCACTATCTTCAACGACCGTCTCATAGGCTTCAAACGTCATCCGGACAACTCTGCGCAGGAATTAGCAGGAAAATGAAAAGGCTCAGAGATAGTTGATGAGGCTGATCTTCTGGAGCTGGGAGGTGAGCGCGAGCGCCGTCTGGATCTGGGTCTGCAGTGCATTGACGCGTGTCGCCGCTTCCGCCGAATCGACCTTCTCCATGCCGACGATCTGATTGTTCAGGATGTCCTTCTGGGTCTTGAGCTTGTCGGTCGCGGTGGTGATCCGCTGCTGAACCGTGCCGACGTCGCCGCCGAGCGTCGCGAGGTCGGTGATCGCGCTGCCGACGAGGCCTATGGCCTTGTCCACCACGACCTGGAACGTCGATTGATTGAGGTTCGCGTTGCCGAGATCGGCCATCATGGTGTAGGCCTCGGCCAGCTTGCGGAAGCCGATCTGGTTGGCGCTCACTGACGTATCGGCAATCTCGGTCGTGGAGATGCGACTCTGCATGACCTGGTCGGTGGCCGACGACCAGTTGGCGTTCCAGGCCGGGCTTGTGAACTCCGCATCGAAGCTGGTGTTGAGGAACGTCTGCATCTGGGCCGGAGTAATGCTGCTCACGCTAGCCGAGGATTGCGAGAAGCCGAAAGTCGAAAGGAAATCACTATCGACCTGGTTCTTGCTGGCCGAGCCGGCTGTGTAAGCCGTGATCGGCTGGGTCTGCGTATTGATGCCCGAGAACAGGTACGAGCCGTTGTAGGAAATGTTCAGCGCGCCGATCAGATCCTGCAGGTTGGAGGACGCGGGCGGCAGGATGATCCGTCCGCCGCCGTCGGTGCTGCGGGCCGCGATCAGGTCCTTGAGAAAGTCCGTCGCGGTCGAGCTGAGCTGGGTGATGCGGTCCTGGGTCACGTCCAGGCGTCCCGCGACGAGCCCGTTGGTATCGACCAGCTGATCGGCGAAGCTCAGGTCCGCCCGCAGGGTGACGTCGCCGCCCGTCGTGGCTCCGAGTTCGAGGCCGACATCGGCGAAGCGGCCGGTGGTCGCCTCCGTCGACGCCTTGCTCAGCGCGGCCTGATTGTTCGTGATCGAGTACCTCAATGACGAGGACAGCATCAGGGTGGAAATGTAGTTTGCGCTCATCATGACTTAATTCCCCACGGCTGCCAGCAGGCTCTGCAACATCTGGTCGACGGTCGTGATGATCTTCGACGATGCCGAATAGGTGCGCTCGACCTGGAGCATCAATGACATCTCGTCGTCCATGTTGACGCCGTTGACGTTCGACAGCGCCGTCGTGCTGCGGGTGAGCAGCGTGTTCTGGTACTGCGAGTTGTCGTTGGCGGTCTTGCGTTGGTTCTCGATCCAGCTCGTCGACGACGACGCATAGTCGATCAGGCTGCCGTTCGGCTTGCCTTGCGTGGTCGCGTCGAACGGCTGCGACGCATCCATATTGCCGATGAGCTGCTGAAGCCGAACCGAATAGCCGCCGTTGCCGGCGGTATTGTATTTGTAGGCGACGTTGCCGCTGATCGCGCCGTCGCGCAGCAGATTTGGGTTGCCGCCCAGCTTCGGATCGACCGATGCAGCAACAGAAATTGTTCCGGCCAGTCCCACCGAGACCGTCGCGCTTGCCGGCATTGCCGGCGCGCCGGGGTAGGTGAAAAGCCCGGGAACGTCGGGCAGCGCCGCGCCCGATTGATCGCTTTCCTTGAAGGCATTGATCAGGCCGCGAGCGATTTCGTCGAGCTGACTCTGATAGGTGACCGTGTCGTTGTCGCGCAATTGGGCGAGACCGGCGAGCTTGCCGGACTTGATCGGCATCACCGAATTGGCGCCGGTCACGGGTACGCCGTCGATAAAGACCGCGTTACCCGAGATGCTCGCCGAGTAGGAGGTGGTCGGGGCGAAGCTCACCGTCCGCGCCGTCTTGTCGAACAACACCACGCCGCTGTCGGTGTAGAGCGCGGCATCGCCGTTGGTGCGGATCGACATCGTGACGCCGACCTCCTGGGACAGCTTCGAAACGATACTGTCGCGCTGGTCGAGATAATCGGTCACATCGTCGCCGGCGATCGTCCCCTTCACGATCGCCGTATTGACGGCCTGAAACTGGGAGAGCAGCTGGTTGATGTTCTGGACCGAGATATTGATGTCGGCATCCGCGCCCTCGCGGACCGACTGCACGGTCTGGGTTGCCTGGTTGAGCGCGGTCGCCATGTCCTTCGCGGACGTGACGGCTGCCTGCGCCAACGTGGTGTTGTCAGGCGCGTTGGCATATTGCTGCAACGCCTGCTTCAGCGCATTCAGCTGCGCCGTGGGCGACTGGTCGAGCTGCGGATCGTCCACCGTGGCAGAGGCGATCTTCTGAAGACCGTCATAGATCGCGCTCTGCGTGGCAGCAGCGGAGGTCGCGGTCAGGACGTTGCTGTAGAGGCCTGACGAAGCGGCCCGCTGGATCGCCGCCACATAGACGCCGGCACCGGGAAGATTGTCCAGCACGGCGATCTTGCGCGAATAGCCGGCTGTACTGGCTCCGGCGATGTTGCGCGAAATGGTCGACGACTGGATGCCCGACGCCATGAGCGAGGAGCGGGCGGAGTCGAGGGCCGAGGTAATGGACATGGCGTGCTCTTGAACGTTCTCTTGCCCGGAATCGGCGCTGAGAGACTCAGCGCTTCAGGTTGACAACGACGTCGAGTAGATCGGCGCCGGTCTGGAACGATTTCGAATTCGCGGTGAAGCCGCGCTGGGCCTCGATCATCGAGGTCAATTCGTTCGCGAGATCGACGTTGGAGTCTTCCAACGCGCCCGACTGAATGGTTCCGAGACCACCCTGGCCGGCGAGGCCCACCTGCACGTTTCCGGAATCCAGGTTTGGCGAATAGACGTTGCCAACCTCGGGCGTCAGATGGTCCGGGCTCGGCACTGTCGCGAGCGCGATCTGGAAGCTCGGCAACTGGGTGCCGTTCTTGAGCACCGCGGTGACCACGCCCTTGCTGTCGATGTTGACCTTGTCGACGGCGGACGGTGCATTGCCGTCGACGGTCGCCTTGAAGTCGAAGCTCGAGGCGACCTGCGTCATGGCCGACATGTCGATCTTGAACGTGCCAGATCCGCCGGGAATGGCGACCGTGAGCGACGTCGCGCTCGGCGGCGGACCCACAAGGTCCAGCTTGCCTTTTCCGGTCGAACTCACGTCGAACTTGAACGTGGTCGCGGCAGAGGGACCGCTCGTCAGCGCGGCTGCGCCGTTGTAGACCTCGATGTCCCAGGTGTTCGCGGCGGTCTTGGCGGCGTAGACGTCGAGCGTCACCGGATTGCCGATGTTGTCGTAGGTCACCATCGACGTCTTCGACGTGTAGTTTCCTGGACCAGCCGCCGCGGCGGGCGCAGCAACGATCGCGGCGCTCGGATCCAGATTGGCAGCAACGGTGGCCAAGGTCGACGGCGCGGCCTGCAACGCCATCTTGTTGACGTTGATCACCTGGAGGCCGCCGAAGCCGTTGGCAGCAACACTGGGTGCGGCGCCATTCTGGATGTTATAGCCCATCAACTGGAAGCCGGCGGTGTTGACGAGATTGCCGGTGCTGTCAGGCACGAACGAGCCGGCACGCGTGAGGAAGTTGTTGCCGTTGGCGTCCTGCACCACGAAGAAGCCGTTGCCCTGGACCGCAAGGTCCGTCGTCGAGGTCGTGAACTGGAGGTTACCGGGATCGGTGATGGCGTAGCGGACCGTGGTCTCGACCGCGCCGGAATCGTAATTGCCGGAGCCGCTCTTCAGGATCAGTGAGGAGAATTCCGTCGAAGCCCGCTTGTAGCCGACCGTGTTGACGTTCGCGATGTTGTCCGAGACCGTCGACAGCTTGTTGGATTGCGCATTCATCCCGGAAACGCCGGTGCGCATAACACCATACAGGCTCATGTAGTGGGCTCCTTTCGCAGATTGGAATTACAATGGGGGGTCTTGCTTGCGCGGGGCTGATGGTTCGCGGCGATACACAACTTCATGTCGTGCTTCGTCATTTCACGTCGTCTTCGGTTGGCAGAACGAGCGCGCCTTGTCGGTCCATGCGCCGAAGCCGCTGGAAACGAGATGCGCCACGATGTGGCAGACGTACCGCTTCTGCGCCGGTTGATTGCTGGGACCGGCATTGTAGCGCGCGACCGCCATGGTCCAGCTTCCCTCGCGCTGCTTCAGCTCTTTCAGGAAACGCGCGGCGTAGTCGACGTTCTTTGCCGGATCGAACATCGCGCGCACCGACGCGAACTTGTCGCCGTGGAAATAGTGGTTGATCTGCATGCAGCCGAGATCGATCAGCTTGATACCCTTGGCTCGCATCGCCTCGAAATTCGCCATCGCATCGTCCACGTCCTTGGCGAACACGGTCTGTCCTTCGGCGCCGAGCGCGTAAGGATAGAGTGCACCGCGCCGGCCGGTCTCGGTGAGGCCGACGGCATAGAGAATGCCGAGCGGAATTCCGTGCTGCTGCGAGGCGCGCGCCATCTCGCGCTCGCAGGGGCCCGTCGTGTCGGTCGTCGCCGCCGCGGCAGCGCCGGCACTACAGATAAACAGAGCCGCGACGAGTATGCGGCGCCACGTCCTGGTCATGGCGTGCCTCCTGGTTGGGCTGTTGTTCCTGCCGGGCTTGCCTAGTCCCGCCATCCGACTGACCGGACGACGTGCCGGCGCCGCCGAACGCGCCTTGAGATTGGGATGATTGCTGTTGCTGGCCGGAGAGCTGCGGCTGCGACTGGCCGGATCCGGACTGGAATCCGTCGAGCGAGCCGTGCTGCACCGGCGCAACGTCGGCTACGTAGCCTACCGACTGCATCAGGTCGCGGATCTGGTCGCGCTGCTGATCCAGCATCGTGCTGGTGTCCTTGCGCTCGGCGGCCAGCTGAACCGAGACCTCGTTTCCGACCAGACGAAGGCGCATGGTGACATTGCCGAGCGACGGCGGCTCGAGATTGACGGTGAGGATTTTGAGCGGCTGATCCGGAGAGTTGCTCGGGGCGCCCACGAGGTCGGTCGCGGTGGATGCAGTCGGCGCGGCTGAGCTCTTGAGCTCGGATACCACGGCGTTCGCGACTTGCTGGGTCGCGCTGAACTGCGCAACGGGAGGCAGATGCGTTTCCTGCTGAAGCACCGTGACCTTGATCGTTTCCGGCAGCGCGTCCCGGCCCGCGGCCTTGGCCGCGCGCTCGACATTCGCCGTGACGACTTCGAAGCCGGGTGTGACGGGCATGGCCTTCGGCTGAACGTCACTTCCCTGCGGCATAGCCTGGGCTATCGCCGCGCCCTGCACGGCCGGAGGCTGCGGGCGCGGACCCGATGCATCGGTCGCTGAACGCGCGACGGTCGACTGCGGAGCGGCGGATCGCGCGGCATCTGCCGTCGCGGTGCTTGCCACGCTTTGGACGTTACGCTTTGTTGCCATCGGCCGCTCGTCACGAGCCGACATCTCCTTGTCGCTTGACGGCTGCGGCGCCTGCAACGACATGGCAGGCGCGGCGGCGAGCTCCTGACCCACGACCGTCGGAACGCTCAATCTGATCGGGACATCCGCTTTCGCGGATTGGTCGACCGGGTCCTTGCCCGACGACCTGGTCTCCTCGGCGCGCTCCCGCACCGACTCATCCTTCGTTGCGCGCTCGCTCAGCGGAGCCAGGCGGGGGCGCACCGAAGCGGCCTTCGCAGTCGTGTCGGCGCCCTGATCGTCCAATGCCCGCTTCGCCATGTTCGAGACGGTGTGGAGCAGATCGTGGAACGAGGAATCGTCGACGGTTTTCCCGCCCGTCGTTGCCGCGCCCTTTGTCGAGCGAGACACCCCGCGCGTCAGGCTTTCGGCCAGGCCTGAGAAAAGCTGTCCGGTGGTTCCACTCAGTTTGGTCATGGACGACGATCCTTGGTGAGCGGCTCCAGTTCGTCGAGCTGCGTCTTTGCCCGCGCGAGCATTGCGTCGGACGACGCAAGATCGATCCGCGCCGGCGTGGGCGGAGGCTTATCGGTCGGCGCGCCGGCGATCGGCTTGCGGACGTCGAGCGCGAGCTGGAGGGTTGCGTTGAGGAGCTGGACGTCGCGTTCCGACAGCTTCGAGCGGTCGAGCGCCTTCAACTCGGCCAAGCCGCCGTCATACTCGTCGGTCAGTGCACGAGACGCACCACGATACAAATGGGCGCGCTCGCGATCCGCCGTGGCATCGGCGCTGAGCGTCAGAGCCCGCTCGCCTGCGAGCCTGACGACGGTGAGCTTGCCACGGATCAGTGCGCCGCGCGCGATCACCAGATAGAGCTTGAGGCGGCTGGCGCGATCGACCTGTTCCAGCAGCGCCGCGATCCGCGCAAAGCGGCGATCATCCAGCGCCAGGCTCGATTGCGTCAGGCCCGTGGAAAAGCGCTGCCAGAAATCACCGGCATAGATCGAACTGCGGTAGTGGCGGATATAGGCCAGCGTCAGGAACTCGAACTTGTCGAAATCCTCGGCTTGCCCGACCAGCAGGACCTCGCGGCGCAGCGCCGCCTCTTCGACGAGCGTGCCAGGCAGCAGCAGGCGCGCGTCATCGAGGCGCTCGATCGCGAACGATGACTCGGAGCGTGCGAACAGCGCGCCCTGGACCAGCGCGACCTGCCCGCCCATGCCGGACGAAATTGTGCGCGGCTTGATGTCCTTGAGCAGGTCTCTCGCCTCGTCCTGCCGTCCCTCGACGTAAGCGAGCGCACCATCGAACAGCTTGGCGTCGACATTGATCTTGTCGCGCGGCAGCTTGCGGACGATCTGCGGAGCACCCCCTGATAGCAGATAGATCACAACCGCCTGGCCATTCTGCGGATTGCTCCACACGCCGGGATCGGCGGCGAGAAACTTCTCGCCGATCTGCCGGATCAGCGCGATATGGCTGCCATGCGCCGCGGTGTCGCCACTGGCGATGCCATCCTGCACCGCCTGCAATGCCCGGACGAGCTCATACGGTTCGCCGGACGGCGGCGCAGCTTCAGCAGATGCGCGTGTCGCCGCAAGCGAAAGCACCATCAGCAGCGCGGCGCGGAGGAGCGGCCTGATCAAGGGCGTTTCTCCCGGATCAGGATCTCGATCCGCCGATTTTGCGGTGCCGCCGGATCGTTGGGCAGTTTCGGTCGGCGGTCGGCATAGCCTTCGACATGCTCGATCCGCAGCGCATCGATGCCGGAGCGCACCAGCATGTAGTAGGCCATTTGCGCGCGCGCCGTAGACAGCCGCCAATTGTCGTAGGCGTCCGATTTGTAGGGACGATTGTCAGTGTGACCGCGCACGATGATCATGCCGCGGCGCTTCGCGAGCAGCGGGCCGATCTTGTCGATGACGCGGACGAGCTCCGGTCGCGGCTCGGCGGAGCCGACCGCGAACATGCCGAAGCTCGCATCGTCGGTCAGGCTGACCAGCAGACCCTCTTCGACCTGACGAACTTCAGCCACCGGTCCGGCGCCGGCCTTGATATCCGACAGGGCATCGGCAATCGCAGACTGAAGCTGCTTGATGGTCGGCTGCTGGGTCTGGGCCGCATCGCGCGGCTCGGATTCCTTCGGAGCATCGGCGGGACGCGCCTGAAGCGCGGCACTGGCCTGAAGGTTGGCCTGCGTATTCGGCTGGACGCTGTTGTCGCGCGCAGACGATGATGGCGCCGGTCCCGGCGGCAACAGCGGCGACAAGCTCGTGGACGACGCCGGGGCGTCGGGGGCGACGCTGCCGCCCGTGTCATCGGTCGTGCCGCGGCGCGGGTCGCCCTGATTGGTAGCGGCTGGGTTGTCGCGCGCGGATGCATTCGGCTTCGGCTCGCCGTCCATGATCCGGTCGGCTTCCTTCGAGGCCTCGGGCGCGAGCTTCCAATAGCCGGGATCGAACGGATCACGATAGGCATCGCCACCCTTGAGGCCGTCTTCTTCCGCAGACGTCAGCGCACCGGCGCGCCGCTGACCCGAGGCCTGGTTGGAGCTGGCTGCAATTTCGGCGAGCGTCGCGTAGGGATCGCGAAACAGAACCTTCTCCTCATAGAACGGCGGCTTCTCGGCCGTCGGCGAGTCGCCGCGGCGCTCCTCGTTCGGCCCCGCGGGCTGCCGCTTGCCGTCCTGGCCGTCGAACGTCGTCGGCTCCTTCTTGGTGAGATCCTTCAGGCCTTTCGGCGCGGGCGCGTTCTCCGCAAGCTTGATCGGGTTGAAGTAGCTCGCGACCACCTGCTTCTGGTCCTGGTTGAGGGCGTTGAGCAGCCACATCACCAGGAAGAACGCCATCATCGCGGTCATGAAGTCCGCGTAGGCAATCTTCCAGACGCCGCCATGCGCCTTCTCGTCCTCGAAGGCGCCTCGCCTGCGGATGATGACGAGCTCGTGCTTGACCTCTTCCATGGCGCGATTACCGACGCGCTTCTTTCAGCCGGTCCATCCAGGTCGAGATCTGCGTCTCGATCGCCGTCTGATCGGCAAGGACACGAACCTCGACGGTGTCGGCGGACTGGTATTCGACGCCGGTGCGGCCGGCGAGATTGAGTTGCGTCCTGACGAGATCGATGAGCTCGCTCGGGCCGGTGACACGGAACGCCGGCACCGGAGAATTGGAGGTCAACGCCGAGATCTGCTCGACCAGGGATCCGATCGCCTTGTCGCGAACCGCCTCGGCGAGGAACGGCAGCAGGATCCGGGCCACGGAGCTGGCGATGTTGCTCTCGATCTCGCGGCAGGCGGCATCAAAGCCGTTGACGATCGCGACCGCCTGCTGGTCGGACCATTTGGCCCGCTCTTCGCCGAGCCGGATCGCGCTGCGAACCCGCTCCTCGGCAAGCTTGGCCTCGCCTTCCGCGAGACCTGCGGTATGGCCGCGCCGATAGGCGTCTTCGAGGAGATTGACGGGGGCCGCCTCCTGTGCGGGCGGCGGCTGAAGTTGCGGCTGCGCTTGGGCCGGACGCTCCTGACGCTGCGCTTGAGGTTGCGGCTGCGATTGGGGCTCGCGCCGGATTTCCTTCCTTGCCAGAACGTCCTGAATCTTCGGCGGCGGGGGTGGAGGTGACTTGGCCCGGCCGTTGGCGTCGAATTGCGTCAGGAGTTTTCCGATTGCCGCGTTCATGCCGCCTCCTCGCGTCGCATCCAGTCTTTAAGGATTGCTGCCGCCTGCATCTGATCGAGGCGAACGATCTGCTCCAGCCGCTTCTGCGGCGTCCGCTGCATCTTGCCTTCGAGGTCCTCGACGAGGTTGAGCTCGGGGTCCTCGCTCTCGGCCAGGGCAAGAGCCGAGACAGCTTCGAGCTCGGCGGCCTCCGCCGCTTCGGTCTGCTCCTGCGCCGCACGATGGGTCAGGATGCCGTTGACCGCAGGTCGAAGCCCGAACCAGACCAGCATCGAGGCGACGGCCAGGATCGTCACCGCGTTGATGACGCTGCCGAGCTGTTTGTTCATCATCTCGACGAAGCTGATCGGCGGCACCGGCGCGAGATCGCGCGAGCCCTCGACGAAGTCGACCGCGGTCACCTGGATCTGGTCGCCGCGCGCCTTGTCCAGCCCGCCGGCGGTGGCTGCGAGCTGGCTGATTTCGGCGAGCTTGCTGTCGACGATGGCCTGATTGGTCTTGTCGCCGAGATCGGCGATGAGCCGCGCGCGATTGACCAGCACGGCGATGAACAGCTTCTTGACCGTGTAACCGTCGCTCACCGTCGTCGTGGTCTTGGACGAGACCTCGAAATTGGTGACGTCCTCGCGGCGCGTCTTGTCTTCGCTGGAATTCTTGGTGCCGCCGGCATTGACCTGCTGATCCGGCAGGTTCTGCTGCACGGTGGTCGGCGTCGAGCGGTCGGCGTTCGATGACTTCTCGTTTTCGCGGACATTGCGGACGGAGCGCTCGGCGCGGGCTTCCGGATCGTAGACGGTCTCGTTGATCTGGCGCTTGTCGGTCGAGAGCTGCGGCGCCACGCTGACCTCGAAATTGTCCAGGCCCAGATAGGGCGTCAGCGCCTTGCGGATATTCTCCTGCACCATGCCGCCGACGGTCTTCTGAAGGTTCGCCATCTTGGTCGGCGCGGCGCTGGCTTCGTCCTCCTCGGCCAGCAGCATCGAGCCGTCGGCATCGAGCACGGTGACCTTGTCGCGCGTCATGCCGGGAATGGCGGCCGCGACGAGATGGCGGATCGATTGCGCCGTGCGCGCCTCGATCGCACCATCGGTGCGCAGCACGACCGACGCCGAGGGCGGCTGCTGCGTCGAGCGGAACGAGCCACGCACCGGCATTACGATGTGCACCCGCGCTGCCTTGACGCCCTTCATCAGCTGAACGGTGCGCGCGATCTCGCCCTCGAGGGCGCGAAGCTTGGTGACTTCCTGCATGAAGGAGGTCAGCCCAAGCGATCCGATCTTGTCGAACAGCTCGTAGCCGGAATTGGCGCTGGTCGGCAGCCCCTTCTCGGCCAGCAGCATCCGGGCCTGACTCGTCTGGCTCGGACGAACGGAAACGGCGTCACCGGCCGCATTGATGTCGAAGGCGATGTTCTGCTCGCGCAGCGCCGCGCCGATGCGCGTGACGTCCTCACGGGTCAGGCCGGTATAGAGGGATTCGAATTCCGGCCGGCTCAGATAATAGGCGCCCCCGACCACGGTGACGAGAACGGCGAAGCCGATCAATCCCAAGGCCATCAGACGTCGCGGCCCAAGTTCCAGCAGATTGTTGAGCAGCTGCTGTAGCTGCGCGCGACTGAGCATATGACCTCGTACCAATGCGAATGGTGAGGACACTCCGCTGCCAACCTTGTCTGAAGGTTGCGCGAAAATGCGAATGCGTCGCTTCGCGGTCGAGGCGTTGCAATTTTACAAGTACTCGGAGTGACGCCGACAATGCGACAACGACGGGCGGACGATCGAACGCGCAAGCGCGCGATCGGCTACAAACAGCTTGCACGAGGTCTGGCGTCGGAAAATCGATGGCGGGCGCATCATGTGCCGTGACGTCCGCCGATCACGGCGGGACCGTGCTCCCCGGGGGAAGCACGGTCTGCTCGAAGCCGAAGGCCTACTTGAACAGCGAGAGGATGCTCTGGCTGTTCTGGTTGGCGATCGAGAGCGCCTGGACGCCGAGCTGTTGCTGGGTCTGCAGCGCCTGCAGGCGGGTCGATTCCGCGTTCATGTCGGCGTCGACGAGCTGGCCCACGCCGCGGGACACCGAATCCATCAGGGTCTTGACGAAGTCGGTGTTGGTCGCGAGGCGGTTCTTGACGGCGCCGAGGTCGGCGGCGGCCGAAGCTACCGAGTTGATCGCCGCAGTGACCTGTGTGATGTAACCATCCAGCGTGGTCTGGTCAGCTGCCGAGTCAGTCAGCGTGCTGATGCTGATCGTATCGACCGAGGCACCGCCGCTCACCTTGTCCAGAATGCCGCTGGTAGACGAGGTGTAAAGCGAATAGTTCGAGATCGTCAGCGTGATGGAGCCGATGGTGGGCGTGCCACCGACGCGCGAGAACGACGACACCAGGTCGAAGGTCGCGGGCGTGGCCGTCGTCGTGCTCAGCCAGTTCACGCCGTTGAAGGTCGCGGCCGCGGCGGTGCCCTTCATCTGCTGCTGGATCTGGGTGATGTCGGCCTGGATCTTGGTGCGGTCGATACCCGCGGTCTTGGCTTCGACCAGCAGCGACTGCAGCTTGGTGAGGCCGCCGGTGCTGTCGCCCACAACCGCGGTGAGAGCGGTATATTCGGTGTCGACGGTCGCAGCCGACAGACCGAGCGAGTCGGAGACGGCGGAGAGTGCGGCGTTGTCGGCGCGCATCGAGGTTGCTATCGACCAGTAAGCAGCGTTGTCCGATGCGGTAGCGACGCGTTGGCCGGTCGAGATCCGGTTTTCCGTGGTCTGCAGGCTCGAGCTGACGTTGCGCAGGGTCTGCAGCGCGGTCATCGCTGCGGAATTGGTGAGAAGGCTAGAACTCATGTTTGACGTCCCCTTGAAAACGAATTGAAATTTTGGGACATACCGGGCTTGCACCGGTACGACAGGGCGGCATCATGCCTTTGAGCTGCGGAAATACGCGCTCAACCTGACGTAACGGCGGCGATAGCACGCGAAGTTTGCGCGAAGCTTGTGGCTCTGTGACCGCACGACAGGCGGGTGAGCCAGTCCGGGGCGCTGAGCCGAGAACTTGGCGCGACAATTCACGCCGAAACGAAAAGAGCCGCGCTTCGCGAGAAGCGCGGCTCCCTCAGATCGTTTTCAAGCCTAGCGGAACAGCGAGAGGATGCTCTGGCTGTTCTGGTTGGCGATCGAGAGCGCCTGAACACCGAGCTGCTGCTGGGTTTGCAGCGCCTGAAGGCGGGTGGATTCCGCGTTCATGTCGGCGTCGACGAGCTGACCGACACCGCGGTTCACCGAATCCATCAGGGTCTTGACGAAGTCGGTGTTGGTCGCAATGCGGTTCTTGACGGCGCCGAGATCGGCGGCGGCCGAAGCCACCGAGTTGATCGCGGTCGTGACCTGCTGAATGTAGCCATCCAGCGTGGTCTGGTCGGCCGCCGAGTCGGTCAGCGTGCTGATGCTGATCGTGTCGACCGATGCACCGCCGCTCACCGTGTCCAGGATGCCGCTGGTGGACGAGGTATAGAGCGAGTAGTTCGAGATCGTCAGCGTGATCGAGCCGATGGTCGGCGTGCCGCCGACGCGCGAGAACGACGACACCAGGTCGAAGGTCGCGGGCGTGGCCGTCGTCGTGCTCAGCCAGTTCACGCCGTTGAAGGTCGCCGCATTGGCGGTGCCCTTCATCTGCTGCTGGATCTGGGTGATGTCGGCCTGGATCTTGGTGCGGTCGATGCCGGCGGTCTTGGCTTCGACCAGCAGCGCCTGCAGCTTGGTCAGGCCGCCGGTGCTGTCGCCGACGACCGCGGTGAGAGCAGTGTATTCGGTGTCGACGGTCGCAGCCGACAGACCGAGCGAGTCGGAGACGGCGGAGAGCGCGGCGTTGTCGGCGCGCATCGAAGTTGCGATCGACCAGTAGGCAGCGTTATCCGACGCGGTGGCGACGCGCTGGCCGGTCGAGATGCGGTTTTCCGTGGTCTGCAGGCTGGAGCTGACGTTGCGCAGCGTCTGCAGCGCGGTCATAGCGGCGGAGTTAGTGAGAAGGCTAGAACCCATTTTGATGTCCCTTTGAAGATCGAGTTGTTTGGGGACATACCGGACTTGCACCGGTACGACAGGGCGGCGTCATGCCTTTGGGCTGCGGATATCCGGTTAGGGCCCAACCTGTCGTACGGCGATCGTAGCGCTCGAAGCTTGTGCGAGGCTTGTGGCTCTGTGTCCCCGCCGCAACAGGGAAACCAAAGTTGCTGCGAGCGCAGGACGGGGCATCAAACGAAAGGGCCGCGCTTTGCGAGAAGCGCGGCCCCCTCAGATTGTCGCCAGACTTAGCGGAACAGCGACAGGATGCTCTGGCTGCTGCTGTTGGCGATCGAGAGCGCCTGCACGCCGAGCTGCTGCTGGACCTGGAGGGCCGACAGACGAGTCGACTCCTGGTTCATGTCGGCGTCGACGAGCTGGCCGATACCGCGGCTCACCGAGTCCATCAGCGACTTCACGAAGTCCGTGTTGGTCGAGATACGGTTCTTGACGGCGCCGAGGTTCGCGGCGGCCGAAGCCACCGAGTTGATCGCACCGGTGACCTGCGCGATGTAACCATCGAGCGTGGTCTGGTCGGCTGCCGAGTCGGTCAGCGTAGAGATGTCGATCGTGTTGACCGACGCACCGCCGCTCACCTTGTCCAGGATACCGCTGGTGGACGAGGTATAGAGCGAGTAGTTGGCAACGGTCAGGGTGATGGCGCCGGTGGTCGGCGTGCCGCCGACGCGGGAGTACGACGACACAAGGTCAACCGTCGTCGGGGTGGCCGTCGTCGTGCTGAGCCAGTTCACGCCGTTGAAGGTCGCCGCGGACGCGGTCGCCTGCATCTGCTGCTGGATCTGGGTGACGTCCGCCTGGATCTTGGTTCGGTCGATACCTGCGGTCTTGGCTTCGACCAGCAGCGACTGCAGCTTGGTCAGACCACCGTTGCTGTCACCGACAACCGAGGTCAGAGCGGTGTATTCAGTGTCGACGGTCGCGGCCGACAGACCGAGCGAGTCGGAGACGGCGGAGAGCGCGGCGTTGTCAGCGCGCATCGAGGTTGCGATCGACCAATAGGCGGCGTTGTCCGACGCGGTCGAGACGCGCTGGCCGGTCGAGATGCGGGTCTGCGTGGTAGCGAGTTGCGAGCTCACAGACCGCAAGGTCTGGAGGGCGGTCATTGCGGTCGAGTTCGTAAGCAGGCTTGACATTGCGAATGTCCCTTTATGTACGCGTTACATTTTCACGAGGGGACATACCGGGCTTTCACCGGTACGGAGGGGCGGCATCATGCCTTTGGACTGATGTGGGTAGGGTCCAACCCGCCGTGCCGCATTGCTAGCACGTCGAATCTTGCTTCCGGATTAAGACGGAATTGAGTTCTTCAACAAAATCATATGGTTAATGTTACGGCTTGCTAACCTTAACCAACCGTTAGGTCGATGATCGCGCTTTACGAGAACGAGCGGACCAGCCCGGAGGCAAGCAGATTCCAGCCGTCGATCAGCACGAAGAACAGCACCTTGAACGGCAGCGCGAGGATCGAGGGCGGCATCATCATCATGCCCATCGACATGGTCAGCGTCGCCACGATCATGTCGATGACGAGGAACGGCAGGATGATGAGGAATCCGATTTCGAACGAACGCCGGAGCTCGGAGATCATGAAGGCCGGGATGATGATGCGCATGTCGATACGCTTGTCGTCGAGCTTCTTGCGGAAGCTTTCCGCAGCAAGCGACTCGAACGTTTGCAGATCCTTGTCGCGGACATGCGCCAGCATGAACTCTCGAAACGGATCGCTGATCTTCAGATAGGCCTCTTCCTCCGAGATCTCGTTCTTCATCAGCGGCTGCACGCCGGTTTCCCAGGCGCGATCGAAGGTCGGGGCCATGACGTAGAAGGTCATGAACAGTGCGAGGCTGATCAGCACCAGGTTCGGAGGCGTCGTCTGCAGACCGAGGCCGGCGCGAAGAAAAGACAGCGCGACGGCGAAGCGGGTGAAGCTCGTCACCATGATGAGCAGCCCCGGCGCGACGGACAGCACCGTCAGCAGCGCCATCAGCTGAATGATGCGGCCGCTGGTCGAGCCGTTGCCCGGCGGCAGCAGCGAATTGAGGTCCGGGATCTGGGCGAACGCCACTTCGGGCAGCACGACCAACAGCAACGCGAGCAGCAGGACTCTCAATTTCACTGGATCACCAACGTCTCAATGATCAATTCGCGGACCTTGCCGGACGAGCGGATGCTGGCGCGTTCGGACAGGTCGTCGCGCAGATGCTGAAGCCCGCGCGTCCCTTCGAACTGCGTGACCGAGGCTGAACGCAAGTAGGTGACGATGTCCTCGCTGATATGGGCGGCGAGGATGCCGGCATCCTCGTCGCTCATGCTGTCGATCACCATGGAGGCCTCGACCCGGGCCCAGTTGTTGGCCGGCGCCGCGAGATTGGTCACGATCGGCGACAGCTTCCGAAGCCGGGCGCTGCCGGTATAGCTCGACGCAATCGGCGGCGGGGTAGCGCCCTTCTTCGCGTCGGCGACGCGTTCGGCTGCGGCGAACAGGTGCAAGCCCGCAAGCGCACCCGCCCCGATCGCGACCAGGGTCAGCACGACGATGGCGGCAATCAGGCGCATGACGCCCCCTGCTCCCGCGACGCGCGAGCTTCAGAACGGTGCCACGGCATCATAGATCCGATGTCCCCATCCAGGCTGCTGCACGTCAGACAGATTTCCCCGACCGCCATACGACACGCGCGCCTCGGCGATCTTCTCGTAGGAGATCGTGTTGCCGCGCGAGATGTCGCGTGGACGTACGATGCCGCCGACATTGAGCACGCGCATCTCGGTATTGACCTTGAATTCCTGTGAACCGCTGATCATCATGTTTCCGTTCGGCAACACGTCGGTGACGACGGCGGCGATCGAAAGTTTGATGTCCTCTGCGCGATCGATCTGGCCGTTGCCCTTGATCTGGCTGTTGGTCGAGAGGTTGGCGTTGGCCTGGCCGGCGTCGCTCCATCCGGCGACGTTCATCAGCCAGTCGAGCCCGAACTTGATCTGCGAATCGCGCGAGCGATCGGTCTTGTTGTCGAGCTTTGCCTTGTCCTGCATCGAGATGATCACCGTCACGACGTCACCGGTGCGACAGGCGCGCGGGTCGCGGTAGAGATCGGTGCCGTCGTCCCAGGTCGACCGATAGCTCACGGGGGTTCGGACGCGCGGCGTCACGGGAATCGGAGCGGCCTGCGATCTCAGGCCGCTACCGACCGGCGACACCTGCGGGCCGGTCAGGATCTCGGCCGGGTCATGGGAGCATCCGGCAAGAAGCACGAGCGACAGGATGAGGATCGGCTGCTTCATCTACTTGGTCTTTCCGTCGTCTACGCGACGCATTCCGCCGAGCAGATCGGCGAGATGGGCCGCACGCGACGTCTCCATCTCATTGAAGATCGCGCTGGAACTCCTCGGGCTGAGCTTTGCAAGCACCGCAGCGGCGGTCTCATCGGCCATGCCGGCGATCTGGGTCGCGGCCGCGTCCGGCTTCATGCGCGAATAGATCTCGACGACGCTCGCCTCGGCCTTCTTCAGGAAATCGTCGCGAAGCGCCATCCATTTCTCATATTCGGCCCGCTTGGCCTCGACTTCGGCGATCCGATCGCGCAGCTGGCTCTCGGCCTTTTCCAATTCTTTCAGCTGCCAGGCGAGCCTGGCATCGACGGCGGGGTCGGCCACGTTGCTACAGAACAGCGCGACTTCGTTGTCCGCAGGCGCGCCCCCCTGAGCCGGCGCCGGCTTCGGCGGGGCGGTCACGCTGCCGGGCTTCGCCGGACGCGGCGGCACAGGTGCGGGTGCCGGCGGAGGCGCAGCCGACGTCGGCACCGCACCGGTCGTCGCGGGGCCAGGCTCTTCGGCCACCCAGGCCGTCGCTCGTATGTTTTCGCTTGATGCCGGTGCCGTCGATCCGTGCGGTTTCTGCGGCCCAGGCGCACGCGCGCGGGCGAAGGAAAGCAAATTGAGCGGCTTTGACGGCTTCGGCTCGTCCAGCGCCAGCACGGGCGAGCCGCTCGCGAGCGCGAACAACGCGGCCAGGAGTAGAAGTTGCGCTTTGTGATCCAGCTTCAGCATCGGGCCGCGTACGATTCTCGGTCGAGACCAGAGCATTGAGCGACCAAGCTTGCACGACGCTTATGCATCATTGCACGATGACTTCGGCCTGCAGCGCGCCGGCCGTCTTGATCGCCTGGAGGATCGCGATGATGCCTGATGGCTTCAGTCCGATCTGATTGAGCCCTCGCACCAGGCGCTGGAGATCGACGCCGCTCAGGATCGCCACCTGCGAGCCGGCCTCGTTGGCCTCGACCACGGTCTGCGGCACGACGACCGTCTGGCCTTGCGAGAACGGCGCCGGCTGCGACACCACGGGCAATTCGGTGACGCGGACCGTCAGATTTCCGTGTGTGACGGCAACGGTCGAGATCCGCACGTCGCGTCCGATCACCACCGTGCCGGTGCGTTCATTGATCACCACCCGCGCCGGCGTGTCGGGCTCGACGGTCAGTTCGCCGATCTCGGCGAGAAATCGCACCGGCCCGACATAGCGCGGCTTCGACAGCACTATCGTCCGGTAGTCGCGCTCGAAGGCGATCTGGGCGCGATAGCGCCCGCCGGCATAGCGATTGACGGCGTCGAGGATTCGCGTCGCGGTAACGAAGTCGGGGTTTTTCAGCTCCAGCACCAGATATTCCATCTCATGGAGACTTCCCTGCACCTCGCGCTCGACCAGCGCACCGTTCGGAATGCGACCCGCCGTCGGCGTTCCCTGGCTGAGGTTCTGGGCCTGGCCCCCAACGCTGTAACCGGCGACCGTGACGGCGCCCTGCGCCACCGCGTAGACCGCACCGTCGGCGGCGCGTAGCGACGTCATCACCAGCGTGCCACCGAGCAGTGACGTCGCATCTCCGAGCGACGACACCGTCACGTCCATCCGTTCGCCCGGCCCGATCGACGGCAGCAGGTCCGCAGTCACCATCACGGCCGCGACGTTGCGCGTGCGCAGAGTGGTCGGCCGCGCCGGATTGGTTGTACTGGTCGTCTCGTTCCGGACATTGATGCCCATGTTTTCGAGCATCGACTGGAGCGACTGTTCCGTGAACGGCGCGTTGCGCAGGGTGTCGCCGGTGCCATTGAGGCCGATGACGAGACCGTAGCCCACGATCTGGTTTTCGCGCAGGCCCTTGATATCAGCGATGTCCTTGATGCGGACCGCGGCCTGAGCACTGGCGGCGGAAACAATCAGGGCGAGCGCAAGCAGGAATCTGGTCATGACCCGTCCGCGACCTTGACGGTGCCGTCCGGCTGGACAATGGCCCGGATGATCACGCCCGTGTCGGTGTTCCGCACGGTGATGAGGGAGCCTGGCGCGCCCGATTGCATCGCGGCGCCGTAGGTCACGATCGACAGACCCGAATCCTCGACCACGACCTTGACCGTGGCGCCACGGGCGATGGTCCAGGGATCCTCCACCGAATTGGTCGGGATCGGTTGCCCCGGCAGCAGCGCCCGCCGCGCCATGCGTCCGACCAAGACCTGACGCCCTTCGACGAACAGGGCGACGCCGAGCACGTTCGGCGCGAAAGAGCGCTCGGTGATCATGTCGTCCTTGATCAGCTCGCCGGCGCGAATCGCGACCGCCGGCACAGGAAGTCGTCGCTCGTCCGCCACGGCGAGCCGCGCGGAGACGAGAACCAGCAGCGCAGCGGCCAAGCCGCGCGCGATCAGGCTCACCCTGTTCAACATCGACACACCGGGACTAGCGACTGAGATTCTTCGATACCGTCTGCGCCATTTCATCCGACGCCTGGATGACCTTGGCATTCATCTCGTAAGCTCGCTGCGCCGAGATCAACTCGGTGATCTCCTTGACGGGATCGACGTTCGAGGCCTCGAGATAATGCTGGTTGATCTTGCCGTAGCCGGCATCGCCGGGCAGGCCGACGACCGGCGTGCCTGAGGCGGTGGTCTCGCGATACAGATTGCTGCCCAGCGGCTCGAGGCCCGCTTCATTGGCGAAATTGGCAAGGTTCAGCTGGCCGATCTGCCGCGGATTGACTTCCGTGTCCAGCTTGGCGAACACCTGACCGGTCTGGTTGACAGTGACCTGCACCGTTCCCTGCGGGACCGTGATGTTGGGGTCCAGCAAGTAGCCGTCCATCGTCACCAGTTGGCCGTTGGCATTGGTGTTGAACGAGCCGGCGCGGGTGTATTGCACCTCGTTGTTGGGACCAAGCACCTGGAACCAGCCGCGGCCGTTGATCGCCAAGTCATAAGGGTTGCCGGTCTGGGTGAGCGCGCCCTGAATGTGCAGCTTGCGGATCGCGGCGGACTTGACGCCGAGGCCGAGATTGGCGCCTTCCGGGATCGGCGAGGAGCCGTTGACATTCGAGACGCCCTGCATGCGGTCCATCTGGTAGAACAGATCGGTGAATTCCGCACGCGCGCGCTTGAACGACGTCGTGTTGATGTTGGCGATGTTGTTCGCGATGACTTCGATGTTGGTCTGCTGGGCATTCATGCCCGTCGCGGCAATGGCGAGCGATTTCACTTAAGGTCACTCCCTCGGATCAAATCGACATGCGAACGACTTCTTGATAGGCCTGCACGACCTTGTCGCGGACCGCGACCGCCGTCTGCAGGGCCTGCTCGGCTGACATCAGCGCTTCGACGACCTTGCGCGTCGATTCCTTGCCCTGCATTGCCGAGATCGACGCCGCCTCGCCGGCCTTCAACGTTCCGATCGCGTCCGTGGTCACCTGCTTCATCACGGAATCGAAGCCAAGATCGTCGGTGGACTGGACCGCGGACGTCGCCGTCGGTGCAATCGACTGTGTTTCGGTCGCACGGGACGCCGCCTGTCCCGCGGTGATCGCGGTGGATGAAATCGCCTCAAGCATTGTCAGCCCCTCAGCAGATCGATGGTCATACCGAGCATCGACCGCACCTGCTTCACGACCTGAAGATTGGCTTCATAGGAGCGATTGACTTCCCGCATGTCCGCCATCTCGATCATCATGTTGACGTTGGGCATCTTGACATAGCCGGCCTTGTCCGCGGCGGGATGGCCCGGATCGTACTCGACACGATACGGCGTGGTGTCGACCCCGATCTCCTTGACCTTCGCCAGCTGGGTACCCGAGGCACGATCCAATGCGGCATCGAAGGTGATCGTCTTGCGCTGATAAGGATTCGCACCCGCAGTGCGTCCGGTCGAGCTTGCGTTCGCGAGATTCTCCGAGACGACGCGCATGCGGGTCGATTGCGCTTCGAGCCCGGAACTTGCGACCGTCAATGAAGCCGATAGAGCGTCCAGCATGTTAGTTCACCTCAGGTCTTCGCACTGCTCAGGATCATGCGGTTGAACGAGCGCACGATCGCCGAATTCATCGAATAGTCGCGGTTGACGTCGCTGCCCTTGATCATCTCCTGCTCGAGGCTGACCGAGTTCCCGGAGTGGACGACGTCCCAGCTGTCCTTCTTTGCGGTCGCGCGCGTATCGGTTTCGGCCGGAGACAGCTGCATATGCGCGGGCGACGTCGTCGCAAGTCTGACCGGCATTCCATCGAGCACCCTGTTGAAGGGCTCCACGTCGCGCGCCTTGAATCCTGGCGTATTGGCATTGGCGACGTTGGTGGCGATGGTCGACTGACGAAGCTCCAGCCAGCGCGCTTGCGACGATGCGAGTTCGAAGAGATAAAGCGGTCCCACGACGGCCCCATTATGGTTCATTGGAAAGGACCGTAGGGCGTTAAGCTTTCGTCAAGCTGTTGCGCGAAGCACCATCCTCGGAAATCTACTGGACCTTCTCGGGCCGAGGCGACTGCTTCGACTGCAAGAAGTAGATAATCTCGGCGACAGGACGGAAGAACTCGGCCGGAATCACCTGGTCGACCTGCACCGCCTCGTAGAGCGCGCGGGCGAGCGCCTTGTTTTCGATCACCGGAATCTTGTTCTGCTCGGCGACCTCGCGGATTTTCAGCGCAACCAGATCCATGCCCTTGGCGACCACGAGCGGAGCCGGATTCTCCTCGCGCTGATAGCGCAGCGCGATCGCGAAATGCGTCGGATTGGCGATCACCAGCGTCGCCCGTGCGGCGGAAGCGATCATGCGCTGGCGCGAACGGTCGCGCGCCAGCGACCGCAGGCGCGCCTTGACCAGGGGATCGCCCTCGGCCTGCTTGTGCTCGTCCTTGATCTCCTGCTTGGTCATGCGCAGCTCACGCCGCCAGTGGAAGCGCGCCCAGGCAAGATCGATTGCGACCAGCACAATCGTCGCGATGCAGATTGCCGACACGATCCGCATCGCGATGGTGAGGATCATCTCCGGCAGCGCGACCGGATCGGTATACATCGCCTCGAATGCCCTCGCTTCCGACGATCGCAGCACGAAGCAGACGACTGACGTCACCGAGGCGAGCTTGAACAGCGATTTGGCGAACTCCACGAGACCCTGCGTTCCGAAGATGCGGCTCCAGCCGCTGGCCGGCGAGATGCGGGAGAAATCCGGCATGATGCGGTCCAACACGAGCCGCGGCGCATTTTGCAACAGCGAGGCTGCGAGCCCGAACACCGCCAGGATCACGACGAGGGGGACCAGGAACCGCAAGGCTTCGAGGCCCACGACGGTGAGAAGGTTCTGCGCGTCCGCCGCGGTCCTGAGGCGAAAGCCACCGGGATCGTCGAGGAAGCCCATCAATGTCGGCGTCAGCTGCTGCACGCCCTGCCCGATCAGGAACGCCTGAATCACCATCAGCGCCGCCATGGACGCGAACATCGACGCCTCCCGAGAGACCGGAATCTTGCCCTGTTCGAGCGCATCGCGGACTTTCTTCTCGGTCGGCTCTTCTGTTTTGCTCTCCTGGTCGGATGTCTCTGCCATGCCCGTTCAGCGGTCAGCGGAAGACCAGCTCATCCTCCTGGTCGGGGTTGAGCTCGATTTCACCCTTCTCGGCGAGGTCGAGTGCGAGATCGGTGATCACGCGGCGCGCCTCCAGCACGTCGCGCTGGTTCGAAGGCTCGCCGATCGCGAGCTCGTGTTCGACGACGCGACGGACGCGCGAGGCGACCGAGGACAGGATCAGCTCGCGGAATTGCCTGTCGGTCCCCTTCAGCGCCACGACGATGCGATCGGTCGGCACCTGATCGAAGATCATGGTGCGCGCCTTCGGCGTCAGGTTGACGACGTCGTCGAAGGTGAACAGCAGCTCCTTCAGCACTTCGGCCGACTTCGGCCGCTTCTCCGACAGGCTCTTCAGCATGTCCTCGATATGGCCGCGCTCCATCTTGTTGATGATGTCGGCGACACGGGCGTAGGTATCGGCGCCGAGGTTGCGGGCGAAGTTGAGCGTCAGGTCCTCGTGCAGCGTCTTCTCGAGAACCTTCATCGCGTCGTCGACGATCGGCTTGAGGCTGAGCACGCGCCGCATCAGCTCGTTGCGCAGGCTCGAGGGCAGCTGGCTCATCACCTTGGCCGCGCAGGACGGCTTGACCTTGGACAGGATCAGCGCCGCCGTCTGCGGATGCTCCTTCGAGAGGTAGGTCGCCAGCGAGTTTTCCGACACCGACGAGACGCGATCCCACACCGACCGGCTTGAATTGCCAAGCAAGTCCGACATGATCGCCGTGACCTGGTCGGCAGGCAGCACGTCGCCCAGCACCGCCTCGAGGCCGCCGATGGTTCCGAGGATATTCGCGCCCATCGAGAACTGCTGGGCAAACTCCTCGACGATCCCTTCCAGTTCCTGCGCCGTGATCGGCCGCAGCTCGGCCGCGGCCTTGGTGACGATGCGGATATCCTGGGGCTCGAACTGCGCAAGCACGCTCGCGGCGGCCTGACGGCCCATCGCCAGCAGGAGCGCTGCGACCTTTTCTGTTCCGCCCAGCGCGGCAACGCCTCGCTGCTTGACGGGAGCGACGCCGACCTGTGCCGCCATGGTCAGGAATCACCCTGCCCCAGCGGTCCGACGATCTCGGTGAGCGAGACACCGAAGCGCGAATTGTCCTCTTCCACGACGACGACTTCGCCGCGAGCAACGACGCGGCCGTTGACCACGACATCCACGGGCTCGCCAACCCGGTGATCGAGCGGAACCACGGCGCCGCGGCCGAGCTTCATCAAATTCGCAACCGGAATCGTCGCCGATCCCAGCACCACCTGCATGGTGACGGGAATGCGCAGGATGGCATCGACATTGGCGAACTTGCCGGTTTCTTCCGCGGTGCGCGCAGCGATCTCGGCCAGCCGCTCCAGCGGAGAGGTCTCGGCATCGTCGGATGCGGTTGCAGACTCGTAGTCGAAGGATTGCGCCATTTGGTATCGCCTCTTGGTATTTCCGCCCCCGGAGCGCCGCAACGTTCCGGTCTGTCTCTTCAGCCGGCCCGGCTCTAATGCTTGTTGGCCTCGGCACCATTCGCGGTCGCAGCAGCCTGGAGCCCGCTGCGCGCATCGAGTGCGGCAATCGCTTCATGGGCCTGGTCGATCTTCGCGCTCAGCACGTTGGCGAGCCGACCCAGATTTGCAGTGGAATCGTGCGCCGCCGTGATCACCGTGTCGAACGCGCCCGCGGTCTCGTGGACGATGGTCGAGAACTCGCCCTGATAGCTGCGCAGCCGCGCCAGCTCGCGGTGCATCCGGGTCACCCGCATGCTGGTGAAGGCGAGCGCGATCAGCAGCACCGCATCAACGAGATAGGATATCATCGACGAACTCCCGCTTCTGATCGACGGGATCTGCCACCTGCATGGCGTAGTAGCCATCGAGCTGGCCGATCTGACACCAGAACAGCACCTGGTTGTTGCTCTCGAGCCGCGCCAGCGTGCGCGGCGTGGCCTCGAGCTCCAGGACCTGCCCCACCTTGAACTTCACGACGTCATCGAGGGTTATCATCTTCTCGTCGAGCACTGCGCTCAACGTCACCTCGGTGCGATGGACCTCGCTCTCCATCTGCTCGCGCCAGCGCGGATCGGCAGCGCCGCCTTCGCTGACGACGACGTGAGTAAGCTTCTGCCGAAGCGGATTGAGCGCAGAGTGCGGAATGATCAGGAACATCTGCCCGCCGCGATAGAGCGCCTGCAACATGATGTTGGCACAGATCGACATGTTGCCGCTGCGCCCGATCGCCAGCGATGCCATGGCGGTCTCGACCCGCTCGACCCGGAAGGTGACGTTGGACGTGCCGACGAAGGCGGTCTGAAGTGCCTTGGCGAAACGCTCGAACAGCGCCTGGACCAGGCGGATCTCGATGTTCGAGAACGCGCGCTCGACGTCGAGCGGCGGCTCGGCGCCGTCGGAGCCGAACATCGCCTCCACCATGGTGAACACGAAGTCCCGGTCGAGCACGATGATGACGCGGGAGTCCCACTGCTCGGCATAGAGCACGGCGGCGACCGCGTTGCCCTCGTAGTCCTTGATGATGTCGCCGACGCGGTCGTTGGTGATGCCGTTGACCGAGAAGTAGCAGGGCGTGCCAGCCAACGGCTGCAGGCTGTCCGTGCACGATGCTGCCATGCGATCGAAGATCACATTGAGCATCGGCATGCGTTCGATCGAAATGCCGGCGGCGTCCAGCAGATAGTTCGGCAACTGCTTCCGCTGATCGACCTCGACGTCTTCCATCGTCATGCGCGTGCAGCCTTGGGTTCAGCATCGGTCACGACGACCTTAGGACCCGCGATCGTCTCGTTCTCGACGACGTCGATCGACGGCCGCTCGCCGCTCGCGATCATCTTGCGGCCGTGCTCGACGGCGATCTGCGGCATGGCGCCGTTCATGAACGCCAGCAGCGTCTGCTTGACGATGATGTAGGGCCGGCACTTCTTCTCGCGCGTCATCTTGATCTTCAGCGCGAAGGGCGAAATGATGCCGTAGGACAGGAAGATGCCGGCGAAAGTGCCGACCAGCGCCGCGCCGATGAAGCCGCCCAGCAGCTTCGGCGACTGATCGAGCGCGCCCATGGCCTTGATGACACCGAGCACGGCGGCGACGATACCGAGCGCCGGCAGCGCCTCGGACACCGTCACCAGCGCATGGTAGGGCGTCAGCTTGCTCTTCACGATGGTATGGATCTCCTCATCCATCAGCGCCTCGATCTCGTGCGTGCGCGCATTGCCCATGATGATGAGGCGGACATAGTCGCAGATGAACTGGAGCAGCGCCGGATCCCCGAGCACGCTCGGAAACGCCTTGAAAATCTCCGAGGACGAGGGATCGTCGATATGCGCCTCGACCTCGTTGCGGCCCTTGCCGCGCAGCTCGCGCATCAGGGCGTGAAGCGCACCAAGCAGATCGAGATAATAGCGCTCTCCCGGCACCGCGCCGGTGATGGCCTGCATGCACGCAACCCCGGTATCCACGACCGTTTTCCACGGATTGGCCACGATGAAGGTGCCGACCGCGGTGCCCATGATGATCACGAATTCCCACGGCTGCATCAGGACGGCCAGGTGCCCGCCCATGGCGGCAAATCCGCCGAGCAGCGCCACTACCGTGATGAAAACCCCCACGAAACTGAGCAACCCGCCACTCCATCGCCGATCCCACCGGGAATACCTAGTCGGCGAGCCTTGCGCGAAGCTGGCTTCGGCAAGGCCAGCCCCGCGCAAGCAATTGGCGGCAATTTGGGACGATGTCGCAACGGCGGCAAAAGGGACGCGTGCCATGCTTTCCACCATCGCGGACTACACCAGACTGACTACGGACATGAGCAGGTCGCTCACTCAGGTCGAGCAGCAGCCCGACGTCAGCCGAGATACCGCCTACTACCTCGCCAATATCGGCAAGGTGAAGAGTATCGACGACTTCCTCAATAACTACAGGCTCTATTCCTATGCGATGAAGGCCTACGGCCTCGACGACATGATCTACGCCAAGGCGTTCATGCGGAAGGTGCTGACCGAGGGTATCGCGAGCTCGAATAGCTTCGCCAACAAGTTGACCGACGCCCGCTACCGGGAGTTCGCCGCCGCCTTCAATTTCGCGGCACTCGGCGCCAATGCGACCCAGAGCGCCGCGGCCACGACCGGCACGGCCAGCCAATATGCCACCCAGACATTGGAGCAGAACGCCGGCGACCAGAACGAGGGCCTGCGGCTGGCGCTGTATTTCACGCGCAAAGCCTCCTCGATCAAGAGCCCCTACCAGATCCTCGCCGACAAGGCCCTGACCCAGGTAGTGCAAACCGCGATGGGCTGGTCGCCGACGATCAGCTCGTCCGATATCGACATGCAGGCCAAGATGATCACCGACAAGATCAATCTCACGGATTTCCAGGACCCGACCAAGGTCACCAGGTTCGTGCAGCGTTTCGCTGCGATGTGGGACGCAACCCAGGCCCAGAGCGACCCCTCGACCAACCCCGCGCTGGTGCTGATTACCGGCGCATCGACGTCGACCGCGAGCCTGGACACCGGCACGCTCACGACACTTCAGAACATCAGGTTCAACAGGTAAGCCATGCAATCGGCTCTTTATGTGGGATTGTCGGCGCAGGTCGCGCTTGAAAAGCGTCTTCAGACGATCGCCAACAACGTCGCCAACGTCAACACGTCGGGTTTCCGCACCGACGTCGTGAAATTCGAGACGGTGCTCTCCAAGGCCGCCGCCACCCCGGTCGCGTTCTCCTCGCCCGGCGAGAACATCATCTCGCGCGAAGCCGGCAACGTCACCGAGACCGGCAATCCGCTCGACGTCGCCGTGGTCGGACAGGGCTTTATCGCCTTCGCCGGCCCCAACGGCACGGTCTATACCCGCGACGGCCGGCTCCAGATCGCCCCCAACGGCGATCTTCAGACGGTGTCGGGCTTTCCCGTCATCGATTCCGGCGGCGCACCGCTCACGCTCGACCCGAACGGCGGACCGGTCTCGATCTCGCGCAGCGGCGCGATCACCCAGGACAACAACGAGATCGGCACCATCGGACTGTTCAACATTCCCGCGGACGCCAATCTCGAACGTTACGGCAATTCCGGAGTCACGCCCGACCGGCCCGCCACCGCCATCGCCGATTTCAGCCGGGACGGCTTCAAGCAGGGTTATGTCGAGGGCTCCAGCGCCAATCCGATGATGGAGTTGACGAAGCTGATGGCGGCCTCGCGCGCCTTCGACAGCACCAACTCGCTGATCGACGGCACCGAGAGCACGCTCCGGAACGCAATCCAGACGCTGGGCGACCCCAGCAAGTAGACTGCGCCTCGCGCGTAACATGGGTGGACGATTTCCTTGAACGCTCTCCGGCAACTCGAGTGGGCGCTGCTCGAACTTCACCAGAGCACGCCGCTGGCCAGCATCAGCGGTGCGATCTCCGAGATCGCACCGACGCATTTCCGCGTTTCCGGCCTGTCGCGCTCGGTCAAGCTGGGCGAGCTGATCGGCGTCAATACCGGCGGCAAACCCCAGATCGGCGAAGTGGTGCGGATCGACAGCGACGGCATCATCGCCAAGCCGTTTGATCGGCAATTCGGCGGCGGGCTCGGCTCGGTCGCCTACCGCATGCCGGCCTTGTCGTTCGCGCCGGATCCGAGCTGGAAGGGTCGCGTCATCAATGCGCTCGGCGCGCCGCTGGACGGAATGGGCCCTCTCACCCCGGGATCGCGGGCGGTCTCGGCCGAGGCGGAGGCGCCGCCGGCGATGAAGCGGGCGCGCGTCCACAAGCCGCTGCGCACCGGCGTGCGTGTCATCGACCTGTTTGCCCCGATCTGCGCCGGCCAGCGTGTCGGCATCTTCGCCGGCTCCGGTGTCGGCAAATCGACACTGCTGGCGATGCTCGCCCGCAGCCAGGGCTTCGACACCGTGGTGCTGGCGCTGGTCGGCGAGCGCGGCCGCGAGGTGCGCGAATTCATAGAGGACGTGCTCGGCAACGACCGCAACCGCGCCGTCACCATCGTCTCGACGGGTGACGAAAGCCCGATGATGCGGCGTCTTGCGCCGAAGACGGCAATGGCCATGGCCGAATATTTCCGTGACCGCGGCGAATCGGTGCTGCTGGTGGTCGATTCGATCACCCGTTTCGCCCACGCCGCCCGCGAGGTCGCACTCGCCGCCGGCGAGCCCGCTGTCGCGCGCGGCTATGCCCCAACGGTCTTCACCGATCTGCCGCGCCTCCTGGAGCGCGCCGGGCCCGGCGAGGAGGGATCCGGGACCATCACCGGCATCTTCTCCGTGCTGGTCGACGGCGACGATCACAATGAGCCGATCGCCGACACCATCCGCAGCACGCTGGACGGGCACATCGTGCTCTCCCGGCACATCGCCGACCAGGCGCGCTATCCCGCCGTGGACGTGCTGGCCTCGGTCTCCCGCCTCGCCCACAACGTCTGGGACCCCGAAGAGCGCGAACTGGTGAGCAAATTGCGCACCCTGATCGCCAAATACGAGGACACAAGCGACCTCCGCCTGATGGGCGGATACCAGCCGGGCCGTGATTCGGGGCTCGACCAGGCGATCGACATGGTGCCGCGCATCTACAACGCGATGCGGCAGGACGCTTCGGCGCCACCGAGCGCCGATCCGTTCCGCGAACTGCGGGACATGCTCAAGGGCGAGTAGCGGCCAAGCAGCTCGCCGCGAGCGCGAATCGAATCCGTGCATGTTGCCCTCGATGCACGCATGTCGTGGCACAAACTGCATAGGCGACTGTTCGCCGGTGAGCTTTGCCGCGCCGATCTCCACCGCTTGAATGAGCGCGATCGGCGGATTAGGCAAACGATGTGCAGGCGGCACGCCGCGCGCAACAACGCAACAACCGGCGCGTGCAATTCCTCCGAATTCCCCTGACGCCTTCTTGGCCATTCCGGAAGCAGATCGCGGAAGTTGTGGATGACTTTCGTGCTCACACCGCCCGAAGTGCACAAGCTTCGATCAGCTTTGCATCAACGACGTGTGACAACGGTGCAATCAAGCGGGCGTAGAACTACGTGCATCTCGCCTGTTGACTGCGTATTCATTCACCATCATGTGTTCTGAAGGAGTGAGATTGTCTTGAACGTTACTTTCGTCCGCAACGACGTGCGTCCTCCATGAGTGTCTTGACTTGATTTTGTTGAGAAGCTCATTCATCGTTTTCGGTGGAACATAAGAAACGTCTGCGTGTAACTTGAACTCAGGGGCTTCGGTTGAACAACTCCGATCCATCGTCCGGCAGTGACGGCAGCTCGGGCTCACGTTCGACGACTCTGCGGTTTGCATGCCATCGGCCGCACCGTTTCTCGCGCAGGGCGAGGTAGGAATTCATGCCGTTGGCACGGGAAGCAGTCGAGCTGCTGGTTCAGGCAGCCAGAGCCTGGTATTTCGAAGGCAATCAGCACGGATTGCGCGATCGGGAATGGATGGCGCTGCGGTTTCTCGGCCGCGCCAATCGCTTCTCGCGCACGCCATCGGCGCTCGCCGGCTTCATCGGCGCGACAAGAGCGACCGCATCGCAGATCGTGAAGACGCTGGAGAGCAAGTCCTTCCTGGTGCGCAAGCCGTCGCAGGAGGACAAGCGCTCTGTCGTCCTGCACGTCACCCCGCAGGGCGAGAAATGCCTGAGCCAGCATGATCCGATCAATCACGTGGTCAATGCGGTGAATTCGCTCGGCGCCGAGGAATGCGTCAGGTTGCGCGACTCGCTCCGCGAGGTTCTCAATCATCTCGATGCAGCCCATCAGCGGCTCGATGCCAGCATCTGCCGCGATTGCATGTTCCTGGCCGAGCGCAGCCCCGGCTCAGGCAAGGGACGCAGCACCGCCGAGTTCATGTGCCGGTTGTACCGCGCCCCCGTCTCGCTCGACGAGACGGAGCTGCTCTGCACCAGCTTCGAGCGCACCCGCGACCGCTCCAGGATCGAGGAGCATTTCGATCGCGTGCGCGTGGCAAGCCAGGGGTGAGGCCGCGGGGCGTTAGAGCCGGGTCTCACGTTGCCCTCCATCGTCATTGCGAGCGCAGCGAAGCAATCCAGAGTCGTTCCGCGGAGGGATTCTGGATTGCTTCGCTGCGCTCGCAATGACGGAGTATGAGGCGACAATTCGGTTCTCCAAATGACACTGTCATTCCCCGCGAAAGCGGGGAAGCCAGTACGCCGCGGCTTCTCGGCTCGATCGTAACCCCTCTGGAATACTGGATCGCCCGCCCCAGTGCGCAGGTGCGCACAAGGCGGGCGATGACGGCGAGTGGGTAGGCGCAGGCACACCTTCTCGACCTCGCGGCGCATTCGCCCGAGCTTTGCTTGATCTCTCCACCCTCTTGTCCAAGAGGGCGCAGGGAAGACCGGGTGCTGACCTCGCACCCGCGGTCTGCTGCGCGAAGATGTAGCGCAAAGAGACCGCACAGCAGCATACAGGTGGTGCCAATCACTCGGCCTTCCCTGCGCGATGGGTTGACGGCTTATGCCGCGCTCTCCCGGGAGCCGAATTCCCTCTGGCCTCCCTCGCTTCGCGAATTGACGATGCCGTCCGCCCGGTTGGGCTCGCTGACACCTCCGCGACAGCTTGACCGTAGCGACGACGGCCAGGACCACACGGTTTTGCCGTACGCATATTCGCCTGAAGCCACAGAGTCTTTCGGCCGCGTGCACGCATGCCCGAAGAATGTTGGCGAGACGAATTGAACAGCGCCGCTCGTCCGCACGCGGTTTCGGGCTCACAGGGACTACCCGCCCTGCCCGCACCTCTCGCGCCGACGCTGCCGCGTCCACCGCAAGCCCGGCTCGCGATCAGTGACGACGTACGATCGCCCCTCAAGGATGAGCCGGGATGAGCGACACATACGCTAATTCCGAATTTCGGTAAAGCGGAATACTTTTACGAAGGCCACTTGACGCCACGTCGCGGTGTTTCGCCGTTGACTTGCGCTGCGCCCGGGCGACGGAATATCGGCCGTTCCTTGTATGCATTATCCCAGTTGCCATTCTGGCGCGGTTCGCTTTACATGCCGCCAACCCGCCCTCGGGCTATGGCTTCCGGGCGCAACAATCACATGACACTTCCAGGGGACGAAGCATGGCGCGTAACATATTGATTCTGGGGGCTTCCTACGGCTCCCTGCTGGGCACCAAGCTGTTGATGGCCGGGCACAACGTGACCCTGGTCTGCCGCGCCAAGACCGCAGAGCTGATTAACCGCGACGGTACCGAGGTGCGCATCAAGCTGCGGGACGAGGCCGTGCACCGCGCGATCTTCTCGCGCGACCTGCCCGGCAAGTTGGATGCGGTGACACCGCAGAATGTCGACGTGTCCCGCTACGACATGGTCGGCCTGGCGATGCAGGAGCCGCAATACACCAACCACACGGTCCGCATGCTGATGGTCAAGATCGCCGCGGCGAGGCTGCCGTGCCTGTCGATTATGAACATGCCGCCGCTGCCTTATCTCAAGCGCATCCCGGCGCTATCAGACATGGATCTCGAAGAGGCTTACACCAATGCGCAGGTGTGGGAGCGGTTCGAGCCGGGGCTGGTGACGCTGTGCTCGCCCGATCCGCAGGCCTTCCGTCCGCCGGAAGAAGCCGCGAACGTGCTGCATGTCGGCCTGCCCACCAACTTCAAGGCCTCGGTCTTCGCCGACGAGAAGCACAACAAGGTGCTGCGCGAGCTGGAGGCCGACATCGACGCGGTCACGCTCGACGGCAAGGACGTGCCGGTGAAGCTGAAGGTGTTCGATTCCCTGTTCGTGCCGCTGGCGAAATGGTCGATGCTGCTCACCGGCAATTACCGCTGCATCACGCCGCACGAGCCGCAGTCGATCCGCGACGCCGTTCACGGCGACCTCAAGCGCTCGCAGACGATCTACGACCATGTCGACGCCATCGCCCGCCGCCTCGGCGCCGATCCGGAGGACCAGGTGCCGTTTGCGAAATACGCCAAGGCCGCCGAAAGCCTGCTGAAGCCCTCGTCGGCGGCGCGCGCGGTGGCGAGCGGCGCCCCCTTCATCGAGCGCGTCGACCTGTTGGTGAAGCTGATCTCGCATCAGCTCGGCGTGCCCAATGCCGAGATCGATCGCACCGTCGAGACCGTGGACCAGAAGCTGAACGAGAAGATCGTCCAAGGCGGGTCGGGCGCGCAGTGACGGGGCAGCGCCGCAGCGCTGCGCCTCACGCAATCACCTGAGCGACGGGCCGGCGCAAGGACTTCGGCAGCTCCGGCCCGGCGCCGAAACGCACCACGAGATCGGGCCGGCGCGAACCGAGATCGAGATAGGCGGCCAGCTGGCGGCGAAGGCGCGGCACTTCGACCGGCTGGTTGACGAAGGCATATTTCAGTCCGCGCGCCGTCGCCTGCAACGCAAAGCGCTGGCAGGCGCGGCCCACCTCGACCCAATGGCCGCGTCGTCATGCTCGGCAACGAACACCGCAAGGCCCGCCGAGCTTTCGATGCAGGCGCAATATTTGTCATTCTCGCCGCGTTCGGTGAACACGAACGGCAGCAGCGGTTGCGCCAGCCATCGCGGCAAGGCCGGATTGCCCGACGCACGCGAGAACAGGCCGTCCATCGTCGCGACCGCTTCCCGCTCGCTGAAGCGCATCCAGGCCTTGAGTTCGTCCATGAACCTGGTGTCACGCATCTGCGTCGTGTTGCCCTCGACCACGTAGTCCGTGATCGCCGCCATCTGCTTGGGGTCGGTGATGAGGAGGATTGCGACGCCTTCGCCGCGGCCTGCCTGCTCGAGCTCGCGCAGCAGATCGTTCGCGACAGGCTTGCCGTCGTAGACCGCGCGCGTCGACTGCCGGTGCGGGATCGCGGCCAGCAGCGGCGATCGTTCCGCCGAAGCGTTCTCGAAATCGGCCTTGATCGTGTCGGCTTCGAAGCGCAGCGCCGGCCGAAGCCCCAAGGCGAGGGCCGCATGCGTCAGGTTCTCGGCCGCGCAGCCAAGGCTGACGAAGACATGATGATCGTTCGGATCGACCGCGGGACAACGACGCGCGACGTCAGGCGCGATGGCGATGCTTCGCGGCCCCAAAGTGAAGCGCCAGGGCTGGGTGTTGTGGCTGTTGGCAGCCAGCGTCGCGTAACGGACGATTTCACCGATGCCGCCTTCGGCGCGGAGCGGCGCCCAGGTGGTGCGCACCGCCTCCTCATATGTCATGGCCGCGGCGGCGTGCGACGGCTGCGGCCGCAGCACGGCCGCACAGGCAACTCCCGCCATGAAACCTCGTCGGCTGACCATGCAAATCCTCGCCCTGCCTCGGAGAGGATGCCGCGTACAAGCGTCTCCGACATTGACGCGGCGCAAGTTCGGCCGGAAAGCTCGGTCGAGCAGCGCTCGCCACGCGAGTCCGGCACGATGCGGCCGGCGTCGAGGAATTCGGCCATCGCTTCGTTGAGCTGACCGAGCATGAGGCGGTTGTAGCCTATGGCGGGCAGATCGGCGTCAATGTCGCGCTGCGCTGACGGATAGCCGTACAGCTCCCATCACGCAAACGTGTCGCCCGGCGCTCCGCCCGGAAATCATGGGATCAGGCGAATCGGCAATCGTGGCTATGCGACCCTCGTCGTCTCCGGCAAGAACAGGTTCCTGTTGCTCGGACGCACCATCGTCCCCGAACCGACACTGTCGGGAACGGCATTCCTGCCGCTGACCGCGGATGCTTTCAGATTCTGGCGAGCGACATCGGCCGAGCATTTGCAGCGGCTGCACGAGCGCATCGCCGAGATCGAACGGATCAGGCAGGAATTCGGCTCCTGCGCGATTCCCGGGAACGAGGACGACGACCGCAGGCCCCTACCGGCCCGCACTTCTACGGCTTTCGAATCTTGGTTCGAATCTTGGCTGAAATCGGCCGTGGGCAACCGGGCATGATTCGTCCTGTTTTGCTCGACGCATCCCGCTTCGATTGATAAGTCCCTTGCCGCTGATGACGGGGACTTGAGTCGGGGACATGACGGTTGCGATCGAGATGGGGCTGACCACGGCGGGCGCCGCGGCGGCCATGGACCTCGAGGAACTCTTGGCGACCCGGCTCCTGGTGCAAGGCAATTCCGGCTCCGGCAAGTCGCATCTGCTGCGGCGCCTCCTGGAGCAGAGCGCGCCCTGGGTGCAACAGGCCATCATCGACCCCGAGGGCGATTTCGTCACGCTGGCCGAACGCTTCGGCCATCTCGTGATCGATGCCGAGGACCACACCGAGCGCGGGCTGCAAGTGGCTGGCGAACGTGCGCGGCTGCATCGGGTTTCCACCGTGCTCAATCTCGAAGGGCTGGATGCCGAGAACCAGATGCGGCGCGCGGCGGCCTTCCTCGGTGGCATGTTCGACGTCGAGCGCGACCATTGGTACCCGATGCTGGTGATGGTCGACGAGGCTCAGCTGTTTGCGCCGGCGGTTGCCGGCGAGGTATCGGACGAAGCGCGAAAACTGTCGCTCGGCGCCATGACCAATCTGATGTGCCGCGGCCGCAAGCGCGGGCTCGCCGGCATCATCGCGACGCAGCGGCTGGCAAAGCTCGCCAAGAACGTCGCGGCCGAAGCCTCGAATTTCCTGATGGGCCGGACCTTCCTCGACATCGACATGGCGCGCGCCGCCGATCTGCTCGGCATGGAGCGGCGGCAGGCGGAAGCCTTTCGCGATCTTGAACGCGGGCAATTCATGGCGCTGGGACCGGCGCTGTCACGCCGTCCGTTACGGCTGAACATCGGCCCGACCGACACCAGCCCGCGCAATTCGACGCCGCGGCTGATGCCGTTGCCGGAGGCCACGCTTGAAGATGCACGCGCGGTCATTCTGGCGGCACCGCCGCCTGATGCCAGCCGGCCGCAGCGCCGGCCGGCGCCTGATCTGCTCGAGCAGCTACGTGCCGCCAAGGCGGCGGCGCCCGAGATCAGCTCCGAAGTGGTCAAAGAGCCGGTCAACGCCGAGGAGCTTGCGGAGCGGCGCGAGCGGGTCGATCGCACGTTGCGGGCCGTGCTGGCCGCACCCGATGCCGGCTTCCGCGCCATCGGCGTGCTCTATCAGGAGTTCGTGGTTCGCTGCCGCATCGAAGGCCTCGGTGCATCGGTGCCCGACTTGAGCGAATTCCGCCGCATGCTGACACACGCACGCGCAGGGCTCGGCACTGACATCGCCGAGGACGACGCATGGCAGGAAGTGACGCTGCGCGCTTCGATCCTGCCCGACGACATGCAGGGCGTGTTCATGATGATCGCGCGCGCGGCCAAGGAAGGCTGGCCATGTCCCGGCGACATCGCCATCGCCCGCGCCTACGGCTCGCATTCGCTGCGCCGGGCGCAGCGGCTGCTCGGCTATATGGAAGAGCAAGGCCTGATCGTGGTCCAGCTCGACGGCGGCGGGCGCCGGATCGTGACGCTGGTGGAATTGGCCTGGGCGACCGCGCCGGGCGATCCCAACGGCGACGATCAGCCGGCCGAGCAAATGCCAAGCGCGGCGTCGGCCTAACGCCGTCACGCCGCCGCGAACATGCGGCGATAAAGCAGGCTCGAGACCAGCCAGGCGATCGCGAACAGCGAGATCACCGCGAAACCGACACTGGCGAGCGATTCATTGAGAGCGTCGACGAGCGCCCACACGCCGCCGTCAAGTCCAAGCCGATCGGAGATCAGGCCAAGCGCCTCGATGCCGCCGATGAACAGCGCGACCGCGACGGACGCGCCGGTGATGGTGAGGTTGTACCAGAGCTTGCGCATGGGATCGACGAAGGCCCAGCGATAGGCGCTGACCATCAGCGCGGAGTCGGCGGTATCGACCAGCGCCATGCCCGACGCGAACAGCGCGGGGAAGACCAGGATGTCGGCCAGCGAGGCACCGCGTGCCGCTTCGGTGGCGGAGATGCTGAGCAGGCCGATCTCGGTCGCGGTGTCGAAACCGAGGCCGAACAGCAATCCGAGCGGAAACATGTGCCAGGGCTTTGTCACCAGGCGGAACATCGGGCCGAGCAGGCGCGCGAGAAAGCCGCGATGGCCGAGCAGCGCATCGAGCCCGGCGGCGTCATGAACGCCCTGCTCGCGCGCGGCGCGAAACGTCCGCCACAGGCCGGCGAAAATCGCCAGATTGATCGCCGCAATCGCGAGCAGGAACAGCGCCGACACCGAGGTGCCGATCAGGCTGCCGATATCCCTCAGCAAGCTGTCGCCGCCGAGGCTGACCACGCCGAGTGCGAGCAGCGTGCTCGCGACGACGACCACGCTGGAATGGCCGAGCGCGAAATAGAGGCCGACGCTGCGCGGCGCATCGCCCGTCTGCATCAGCTTGCGCACGACGTTGTCTATGGCGGCGATGTGGTCGGCATCGACGGCATGGCGCAGGCCGAACACCCAGGCGAGCAGCGCAGTCGCCATCACTGCGGTCCGGTCGCCGAACGCCGCAAAGGCCCAGGCCCATGCGGCGATGTTGGCGGCGAGGAGCCCGCCGAACAGCAGCACCATTCCGGGCTCGATCGCCCGCACAGACCATCTCGTCACGACACGCATTCCGCCGCACGCCCATTGCACACAACGGTTTGATATTTTCACAGGATGGTCATACTGACCAGCCCGAATGAGGTCGTCATGCCCGGGCTTGTCCCGGGCATCCACGTCCTCGGAGCGGCAAAACTAAGGCATAGATGGCCGGGTCAAGCCCGGCCATGACAATGTGGGAAAAGCAGTGCCTTACGCGGCCTCCGAGCCACCGAGATAGGCGTCGCGCACGCGGGGGTCTTCCTTCAGCGTCCGGGCCGGGCCCGACAGCACGATCCTGCCGGTCTGGAGGACGTAGGCCTCGTGCGCGATCTCGAGCGCGAGGCTGGCGTTCTGCTCGACCATGAAGACCGAGACGCCCTCCTGGTTGATGGTGCGGATCAGTTCCAGCACGCGGTCGACATAGAGCGGCGACAGGCCCATGGTCGGTTCGTCCATCACGATCATCTTGGGTCGGCTCATCAGCGCGCGCGCCATCGCGACCATCTGCTGCTCGCCGCCGGAGAGCGAACCGGCCCGCTGCGTCAGCCGCTGACCCAGCTTCGGGAACAGCGTCAGCATCTTGTCGAGATCCTGTGCCACCGCCTCGCGGTCGTTGCGCACGAAGGCGCCCATCAAAATGTTCTCGCGGACGCTCATATCCGCGAACAGCCGCCGCGCCTCCGGTACCGAGGCGATGCCGCGGCGAACGATCTGCGGCGTGGTGAGGCCGATCAGCGAGGCGCCGTCGAACGTCACCTCGCCCGAGCGCGGCTTCACCAGGCCGAGGATGATCTTCATCGTTGTCGACTTGCCGCTGGCATTGCCGCCGAGCAGGCAGACGATATGGCCGCGATTGACTTTGATGGACAGGTCGAAATGCACCTGGGCCTGGCCGTAGAACGTGTTGACATCAGTCAGCGCCAGCAGCGCTTCGGGCGCGCTCGTGGTCATGCCGCGCTCTCCTGCTCCGTCGTCCCTGATAGTCCGTGGCCGAGATAGGCCTCGATCACCTTGGGATCATTGCGCACTTGATCGCCCGGCCCTTCAGCGATCTTCTTGCCTTCATCCATGACGATGACGCGATCGGATAGCTGCATCACCATCTCCAGCTTGTGCTCGATCAGGAGAATGGTCAGCCCTTCGGCTTTCAATTCGGCGACCAGCGCCTGCATCTCCGCGGTCTCGCTCGGGTTCATGCCGGCGGTCGGTTCATCCAGCAGCAACAGCCGCGGCTTCAGCGCGAGCGCGCGGGCGATCTCGACGCGTCGGCGGTTGGCGTAGGACAGGCTATAGGCCGGCTGATCGATCCGCGGCAGCAGCCGCTCGCCGAAGCGGGCGAGAATGCTTTTGACTTCTTCGCGCAGCCGCTCTTCCTCGGCTTTCACGCTGGCAGGCCGCAGCAGCGCCAGGCCCAGTTCCAGCAGCGGGCCGATCACAGGCACGGCCGGCTTCACGGCACGCAGCCGCGTGTGGGCACCAATGAGGACGTTGTCCATCACGCTGAGATTCCCGAAGACGCGGCCAAGCTGGAACGTGCGCGCGATGCCCTGCGCGGCGAGCCGCTCCGGCGAAAGCCCGGTGATGTCCCGTCCCTCGAAACGAACCTCGCCCGCATCCGGGCGATCGAGACCGGTCACGAGATTGAACAGTGTGGTCTTGCCGGCACCGTTCGGGCCGATGATGCTGACGAGCCCACCCTTGGCGAGATCGAGATCGATACCATCGACAGCCGTCAGGCCGCCGAAGCGGCGCGTCAGCCCGCACAGGGACAACAGCGGTGCATCTGCCTCCGCCATCAGATCGTCCCCAACAGGCCCTGGGGCCTGAACCGCACCAGCAGCAGCAGCACGATGCCGTAGATCAGGATACGGTACTCCGCCGCGATCCGGAAGACTTCGGGCAAACCGACCAGCGCGACCGCGCCGAGAATCGCGCCGACGACATTGCCGAGCCCGCCGAGGATCACGACCGTCAGCGCTAGGATCGATTGCTGCGTGTTGAAGGTTTCGTGATTGATGTAGGAATAGAGATGCGCGGCGATGCCGCCGCTGACTCCGGCCGCAAACCCGCCGAAGATGAAGGCGAGCGACTTGTAGCGGTTCAGGCTGAGCCCATAGGCGCGCGCGGCGATATCGTCGTCGCGGATCGCGCGAAAACTGCGACCGAGATGCGAGCCGAGCAGACGCGCCTGCAGCAGCGCCAGCACGACCATCACGGCAAAGCTGAACCAGTAAATCGAGGTCGGGCTGATCAGCTCGTAGCCGAACAGCGACAGCGGCGGGATGCCGGAAATGCCGATGGGGCCGCGCGTGACGCTCTCCCAGTTCAGAATCACCAGCGACACGATCTCGCCGATCGCGAGCGTCGCGATCGAGACGTAATGCCCGCGCAGCCGAAACGACGGCGAGATCAGGATGGTGCCGAGGGCTGCGCTCATCAGACCGCCAGCAATGATGGCAAGGCCGACAGGTACATTCAATGTCAGCGACAGCAGCGCGGAGGTATAGGCACCGATCGCAAGCAGCGCGGCGTGTCCGAGCGAGACTTGCCCGATCGTGCCGGCGACCAGCGTCAGGCTCAGCGCGAGCATACCGAGCAGCCAGGCGTTGATCAGGGTCTGAAGCACGTAGAACGACACCGGCAGCAGCGGCAGGATCGCGAACGCGGCGACCGCGACAGCCAGGGCCCAGCGCGGAATGCGCACCGGGCGGCTCGGCGCAATGAAGGTGCCGGTGAGCGGCTCCGGCGGCGCCTGCCGGGCGCTGGCAAACAGCCCGTTCGGCCGCAGCACCAGCACGACCACCAGCAGCAGGAAGGCGAACAGGTTGCGGTAGCTGGTGCCGAATACGGCGACGCCGTAGCTCTCGACGAGGCCAAGCAGCATGCTGCCGATGACAGCGCCGGGCACATTGCCGGCACCGCCGACGACCTCGGCGACGACGCCCTTCAGCGTCGCCTGCAGGCTCATCGCGGTGTCGATCTGGTTGTAGTACATGCCGACCAGCATGCCGGAGACACCACCGAGCGCGGCCGCGATGCCGAACACCGCCTGATTGACGCGGTTGACATCGACACCCATCTGCATCGCGGCGTCGCGGTCCTGCGAGGCGGCGCGCACCGCCCAGCCGAGCTTGGTATAGCGCAGGAACACGAACAGCAGCAGCGCGCTGGAAATGCCGACGCCGGCGATCAAGAGATCCAGCGGGCCGATGGTGCCGCCGCCGATTTGGTAGCGGACGTCAGGCAGCTGGCTCGGCAGCGCGCGCGGATTGGGCGAGAAGGTCAGCATCACCAGCTGGTCGAGCACGAAGCTGATGCCGATCGTCGCCAGCAGCGGCGCGATGCGCACGGAGTTCTGCAGCGGCCGCAAGCCGAACCGCTCGATGATCAGCCCGACCAGTGCCGCCACCACCGCAACGAAGATGATGGTGAGCGGCAGCGGCGTATGCAGCTGCACCACCGCGACCCAGCCGATATAGGCGCCGACGAGGTAGATCGAACCCTGCGCAAAGTTGATCAGCCGGCTAACGCCGAAGATCAGCGCGAGCCCGACTGCAACGAGGGCGTAGACGTTACCGACGATCAGCCCGTTGATGGTGTAGTCGAGCCAGGAAGACACACAAGGTTCCTAATGAAGGGAGACGGCCGGAGCGAGAGCTCCCGGCCAAGAGATCAGGTGGGCTTGCCGTCCCACACCGCGAAGCGACCGTTGCGCACGACGAGTTCGGCGTTCATCGCACCCTTGACGCGGCGGGTGGCGACGTCGAACGTCGCGGTGCCGAAGATCACGCTCGGGACATCCTTCACCTTGGCGAAGGCATCGCGGATCGCCTTGCGATCGGTGCCACCGATCTTCAGCACGGCCGCGGCCATGTTCATGGCGTCGTAGGCGTAGGCGTTGAAAGCATCCGGCTCCTGTCCGTTATACTTCTTCTTGAAGCCGGCGATGAAGTTCTGCACCTCGGGCCGCGGATCTTCCGGAAAGTAGCGCGTGCCGACATGGACGTCCTCGACGGCATCACCACCAAGCTCGATGAACTTCGGCGAATAGACCGAGCTCGCGGCGCAGATCACCTGCTTGAGCCCGACCTGCCGCGCCTGGCGCGCGATCAGCGCACCGTCGGAATAATAGGAGATCAGGACTAGGCCATCCGGATTGGCGTCGCGCACCCGCACCAGCGTGGAGCGGAAGTCGCGCTCCTCGGCGATATAGCCTTCGGTGACGACGATCTCCGCGCCATATTCCTTGGCGGCGCTGTTGAAATAGTCGCGGCTGGTGCGGCCCCAATCGGTGTTGAGATGCAGCACCGCAAGCTTCTTCAGGCCGAGCTTCTTCACCGCATAGCGCGCCAGCAGCGGTTGCTCGTCGGCCTGGCTGACCGAGGTGCTCCACATGAAGTCGCCGCCCTTGGTGAAGTCGGGATGCGAATTGGTGAAGCCGAACTGCACGAGGCCGCCGCGCTGATAGATCGGCGAGGCCGCCATCGACGCGGGGCTGGAGAAGTCGCCGAGCTCCAGCACGATCTTGGGATCGGAGACGAATTTCTGCGCGATCGCGACCGATTGCCGCGGGTCGCTCTGGCTGTCCTCGAATTGATAGGCGAGCTTGCGGCCGTTGATGCCGCCCGCGGCCGTGATCTCGTCGAGCGCGAGATCAAAGCCCTGCTTCCATTGCGTGCCATATTGTGCGTTCGGCCCCGTGAGCGGACCGCTGACGCCGAGCATGATCGGATCGGCGTCGGCGAAGGCGCTGCGGGAGAAGGCCGCGCCCGCCATCATGGCGAGCGAGCCCTTGACCAGGATTCGGCGATTGATGTTGCTCATGCACGGCTCCATCCACTCAGGTGTTGATAACAAGCAGCAAGTTTTGTGCCGGTGAGACCGCCTATTTCGAGGGCTCACCGAGCGACAGCATCAGCCGGTTCGCCCAGTTGAAGAACGAGGCGCCGTTGATGACGTCGACGATCTCGGCGTCGTCGAGGCCCGCGCGGCGCAGCTCCTTAATATTGTCCGGGCCGAACGCGATTGGCGTCGATGCCAGCGCGACCGAGGCCTTGACCACGGCGTTCCAGCGTTCGCCGAGATCGGCCTTGACGCCTTCATCGAGCAGCTTCTGCACATCCTCGCGGCGCTTGGAATAGGTGCTGGCAAAGCGCGCATGCACCGAGGCGCAATAGATGCAGCCATTGTAGCGGGAGGTCGCAGCCGCGGCGAGTTCGCGCTCGGCGCGCGGGAGGCCGTCGGCGACGTTATAGAAGATGTCCTTGTCGGTCTTGGTGCGGGCCTCCAGCACCTCGGGGTCGCGCACCAGCAGGCGGAAATATTCCGACTTGGCGCGGGCGCGCTCGACCAGCCCATTGAAATGCCGCTCGGTCAGCTCGGCCTCGGGCAGCGGCTCGATCCAGGAGACCCAGCCGAGCTCATCCTGGGTGAAGACGACGGGCGGATTGACGGTTGCGCTCATGATGGCGGCCTCCTCTTATGCGGTCGCGGCGGCAAGCGTGCGCAAGCCGCTGACGACCCGCACCTGGAACGACAGGAACGCGACGAGTTGGGAGAAGGTGACGATGCCCGTGGTCGACCAGCCGGCGCCGAGCAGCGCCTTCACGTCGCTGGATGCCGCATCACGCGGCCGGAACACCAGAAGATGCGCATGCTCGAGCGCCGCAACGAGGCGAGGACCAAGGGCTGACTTGCCCGCCGCGTCCACGCGATAAATCAGGCCTGCCGTATTCTCGACCGACAGCGGGCCTGCCGGAAACGAGCCATAGGGGCCCGAAGTCTTGCCCCGCGCGATCTCGGCGTCGATCGCCTTAACCAGAACCGCGCCGCCGGCGGTCGCGGCAAGCTTGTCGCGATAGAAGGCCGCAACGGGGGACTCGCCATGGAGCCCGATCACGAAGGCCGCGACTGCCGCGCGTTCGAGCAGCGAAAAATCACCGGCATCGATCGGCTCGAACAGCGAGAGATAGCTCTTCTCCGCGTTTTCGCGCGCTTGCAGGCGCTTTCCGCGAATGGCGTCCAGCGCCGATCCCGGCTTGATGCCGGCAAGCGTGTCGATGATGTCAGGCGTACTCATCATAATGCCTCGTGCAATCCATCAAATCCCGACTAGCCCGCGAGGGCCACTTCGGGCGCCGTCCGGGCCCAGCCCAGCGCCGGCGCGACCTTGTCCGCCACCAGCTCGATCGAGCGCAGCACAAAGGGGTGCGGCGCATCCACCGAATGGACCTGGAACACCAGATCAGTGATCCGCTCCAGCGTCGCATCCGTGCGCAGCGAGGCGATCACTTCGTCAGCGCCGCCGACATGGGTGTCGAACGCCGTGATCATCTGCTCCAGCGTCTCGCCCGGGGGAAGGTGCCCGCTCTTCATGAATTGCGGCAGCGCGCGCCGCAGCCCGATATCGGCAAGCCGTATCGCTTCGCGATGATCGTCGGCGACAAACACGCTGCGCGAGGCCATGATGCGAGGCTCGGCGCCCGGCGGCAGCGCGGCGAGATAAGCATCGATGATCGGGTTCTGGATTTCGGCCAGTGTCGCGTTTGGCGCGTCCTTGGCCCGCGGCTGGGTGCGCGAGAGCAAGAGACCGTCGCCGGCCTTGCCGGCGCGGGCGCCGCCCGCCACCGAAAAGGTCGCCTGCCAGATCCGCTTGTCCAGCTGCGGCCGCTGCGGGTAGAGCGTGTCGCCGCCCTCGAGCGGCCTGCCGGTCAGCGCCTTGCGGACCACCTCCAGATTGCGCGCAAAGATCTCGTTGCGCTGGGTGCCGTCAAGGCCGAAGGCAGCGAAGGCCGACGGATTGCCGCCAGTGCCGACGCCGAGCTCGAACCGGCCGTTGCAGAGCAGATCGAGCACAGCTGCGTCCTCCGCCACCCGCACCGCGCTCTCCAGCGGCAGAGTGACAATGCCGGTGCCGAGGCGGATGCGCGAGGTCTGGGCCGCGACATAGCCGAGGAAGGCGAAGGGCGACGGCAGGCCGCCCTCGCGCTCGTGAAAGTGGTGCTGCGCGATCCACGCCGAATCGAGGCCGGCCTTCTCGGCGCGCACGATCTGCTCGGCGGCATTGCGGTAGCGCTCGGCCGGCGGGGCCTCATCGAGCAGGCGCGTGAAGAATCCCAGGCGTTTCAGATTTGCAAGGCGTTTCATACGACCCCTGTCGGGCGAGGATGGGCCCCGATGATGTCGGTTGCTGAAGCTGGAGACAAGCGGGCAATGTGCAAGGCTGCCCGCCGGGATCGGTCTCCCACGCAGAACTTTGGCTGGGCAGGCTGCCTACCAGCTCGGCAGCACCGCGCCCTTGAACTTGGTGAGGACGAACTCCTTCACCTCGGGCGTGTGGTAGCTGTCGACCAGGGTCTTGACCCAGGGCTTGTCCTTGTCGGCGCTGCGCACCGCGATCAGGTTCACGTAGGGGCCCTTGGGGTCCTCGCGCAGGATCGGATCCTTGACCGGATCGAGGCCTGCCTGGGTTGCATAATTGGTGTTGATCGCGGCTGCGTCGACGTCGTCGAGCGCGCGCGGCGCCTGCGCAGCATCGACCTCGATGAATTTCAGCTTCTTCGGATTCTCGCTGATGTCGAGCACGGTCGGCTTGAAGCCGACGCCGTCCTTCAGCTTGATCACGCCCTTGTCGCGCAGCAGCAGCAGGACGCGGCCGCCATTGGTCGGATCGTTGGGGATCGAGACCTTGCCGCCCTCGGGAATGTCGGCGAAGGCCTTGTGCTTCTTCGAATAGACGCCGATCGGAAAATTCACGGTAAGCGCGACCGACTCGATCTTGTAGCCGCGGTCGGCCTTCTGGTTGTCCAGGTAAGGCTGATTCTGAAACGAATTGGCCTGGATCTCGCCGGCATCGAGCGCCGCATTCGGCACCACGTAGTCCGAGAATTCGATGAGGTGGATGTCGAGGCCCTGCTTGGCGGCGATCGGCTTCACGGCCTCCAGAATCTGCGCATGCGGACCCGGCGTCACGCCGATCTTGATGGTCTCGGCGCTCGCTGCGGCCGACCAGGCGGCGAGCACGGTTGCGAGGATCAGGGCGGGACGAAACGACATCTTGGTCTCCATGGACTCAGCGACAACAATTGGAACCGTATTCGCTTCTCCGCCGGACGAAATCAATGAAATGGAAATTCATATTTGCCGCCGGCGGCGGGCAACGTTTCTCTCAGCGCTACCAAACGCGAAACGAACGGCTTTGGCGGCCAGCGTGAGATGTATCACGGCGCGCGCGGACCGGGAACGCGAGAATGGCGGCAACAGACCCAAGGAGATCCGCCATGACCGCCCTCGCCGCTCCAAAGTTTGCCGCGCTGAACCGGCTCGAAGGTTTCCTGCTCTATGCGCTGTGCCAGGGGTTGCCGATCTATGCCGGCGCCGTGCTCACGGTGAAGCTGATGGGCGCCTCCGAGATCGTCGGCGAGCGCTATGGCGCCGCGATCTTCGTCGCGATCGCCTCGATATTCCACGGCCTGGCGGTGCCGTGGCTTGGGCCGAAGTTCCCGCGTTTCTTCCGGCACACCACCGAGCCGGTATTCCTCGACGCTCATCTCGGCTTCGCCGAGAAGGTCTCGTGCTGGATGGCGCAGCCGAAAACCGCGTTGCAGTTGTTGACCAACGTGCTGCTGCTGTCTGTTCTGGCCGTGGGCGTGACCAGCATCCGCTGATCAGTCAGGCCCGCGGCTCGGCGCGCCAAGTCGACGGCGACAGCATGATCAGCGTGCAGATCGCCGCATAGGCGGCGAGCGATATGGTGACCATGGTGGCGAGCCCGGTCATTCCGGCCCCGAAGCTTGCGACTGCGATCCAGCCGCCGCCAGCCGCGATCAGGATGCGCACGATGGAGCCGGCAAGCGGGCCCAGCGCGCGGCCGGTGCCCTGGACTGCGAACGACGAGACGAAGCCGAACCCAAGCGCCGCATAGGCCGGCGCCACGATGCGCAGGTAAGTCATGCCTTCGCTCACGACGCCGGCGTCGTGGCTGAATAGATGCAGCCAGGCGGTCGGAAAGATCGCAACCAGCAGCCCGATCGAGCCGGTCATGATCATGCCGGCGGCGCCGCTGACCCAGCCGATCCGCTGCGCCCGCGCGGTCTGGCCCGCGCCCATGTTGACGCCGACCATGGTCAGCGTTGCCGTGCTGATCCCGAACAGCAGCGGGATCATGATGTAGTCGAGCCGCGAGGCGATGCCGTAGCCGGCGAGCGCCGAGGTGCCGAACAGGCCGACTGCGCCGGTGACGAGGATGACGGTGAGGTTGGTCAGCACGGCATTGAACGCGGTGGGGATGCCGACCTTGAGCATGTCGCCGAAGATCTTTGCGCGCAGCGGCACGATGTGCAGCCTCAGGCCGGACGCGCCTGTAGACATGTGGCGCAGCAGGAACAGCATCGCTGCGCCGTAATACAGGCCGAAAGCAATGCCGGCGCCGCCAATGCCGAGACTTGGGACGGGGCCGAAGCCGAAGATCAGCAGCGGCGAGACGGGAATGGTCACGATGGCGCCGATCAGCGTCACCAGCGCCGGCACCTTGACGTTGCCGGAGCCGCGCAGCGCCGCGGCCTGGAGGTTGACGATCCACGCTGGAATGGCGCCGGCGAACAGATAGCTGGAATAGGTGACGGCTGCATCGAGCGCGCCGTCGCGGCCGCCTAGCGTACGGAACAGCGCCGTGCCGCCGAAGTGCACCCCAAGCGTGAACAGCCCGCCCGCAATGATCGCAAGCACGATGGCGTGGAATAGCGCCGCATCCGCATCGTCGCGGCGACCGGCGCCGACTGCGCGTGCCACCGATGAGGCGACGCCGGAGCCGAACCCGCCATTCGACATCATGGTCATCAGCATGAAGATCGGGAACACCAGCGCGGCACCCGCCAACGCATCGGTGCCGAGATAGCCGACATAATAGGCTTCGGCGACGTTCACCGCGGTCTGCGCCACCAGCACCGTCACCGTCGGCGCCGCGAGCCTGAGCAGCGTCGGCAGGATCGGCGCGGTCAGAAGCGCGGCGCGCCGCTGGTCGGCGGACGTCGCTGCCGGACGAGGCGCGGCCGCGCTGCGCGCCGGAGCCTCTATTGCCGACAAAGGCGGTGCGGCGACGTCCTCGACTGACATTCCTGAGATCCTGTTCTGTTCCGAGGCTGCCGCGGCAGCTATTGAATTATGGTCATAATGTATTATTATGATCGTAATGCAATAGCAAATCGCTCACGATGTCGTGGCCATGAAATTCAGGCTGGGCACCGGGAGGGAGTTGAGGCCATGCGCTACGAAAAAGGACACAAGGACGAGACCCGCCGGCACATCCTCGATGTCGCCTCGGCGCAGTTCCGCGAGAGCGGGATCGCCGCGGTCGGGCTCGCCGGCATCATGTCGGAGGCCGGTCTCACCAACGGCGCCTTCTACACCCACTTCGCCTCCAAGGAGGATTTGGTGCGGGAGGTGCTCTTGGATGCACTCACCCGGCGCGAGGAGCGGCACAAGGCCAATCTCGAGAATGGCGTCGCGGTCGAAACCGTGATCCGCGACTATCTCTCAGCGCGACACCGCGATCGCGCCGGCACCGGCTGCCCGACCGCTGCGCTGGTCGCCGAGATCGCGCGGCATCCCAAGGCAACGCGCGATGCCTTTACCGGCAAGGTCTCCGACATCGTCGCGCTGATGGCGGAGCAAATCAGGCACGGTACCGCAGACGAGCGACGGCGCAAGGCGATCACGGTCTATTCGACTATGGTCGGCGCGCTGCAATTGGCGCGCGCGGTCAACGACAAGACATTGTCTGACGAGATCCTGGAGAATGCGGTGGACGCTGCGGTGACAATCGCGAACGAGCGCTGACGCGCTCGCACGTCCGGCTGCCATGCGTGGCTACACCGGATCAAACGCCCGGATCGGCGGCAGGTTGCCGGTAAACTTCTCCACCTCCACCGTAGTGAGTTGCCCGGTGCAGCCCTGCGCAAAGGACGAGGTGCCGATGTCGCGGGTGAGCACGTTCGGATTGCCGTGAACGCAGAGCGGCGCATCGTCCTCCGGGTCCATCGGATCGTACCAGGCGCCAGTCGGCAGTTGCACGACGCCGGGCGCAATGTCGTCGGTGACATGCACCGCCGCGAGGCAGGCGCCACGCTGGTTGAACAGGCGAATGATGTCGCAGTCCTTGATGCCCCGCGGATCAGCATCACGCGGATTCATCCGCGCGACCTCACGGCCGCGATGTTTTGCGCCCAGCGAATGTCCGCCGAAATCGAGCTGGCTGTGCAGCCGCGTCACCGGCTGATTGGCGACGAGGAAGCACGGCGCGCCGGGTTTGGGCATGTCGCTCTTCTCGAGCCAGACCGGATGGCCCGGACAATCCGCGTCCCCATGGCCGGCGATCTTCGCGGAATAGATCTCGATGCGCCCGCTCGGCGTCGGCAGCGGATGCGCGACCGGATCTTCGCGGAAACTGCGCAAGCGGCCGCCATCGTCGGGCTGCTGCGGCACCACCAGGCTGCCGCGCTTCCAGAATTCCTCGAAGCTCGGGGCCTCCAGGCCGCGCTTGGCGAGCGAGGCGCGAACCGGCTCGTAGAGATGCTCCAGCCATTGCCGCGAAGTGCGCCCCTCCGTGAAGGGCTCGCGGGCGCCGAGGCGATCGGCGAGATCGGCAAAAATCTCGTAGTCGTCGCGGGCGAGCCCGAACGGCTCGGCGATGCGGTGCATCGCGACCATCAGGGGATCGTTGCTGGAGTAGCCGATGTCCTCGCGCTCGAGCGTCATGGTCGAGGGCAGCACGATGTCGGCGTGGCGGGCGGTCGCGGTCCAGGCGAGCTCGTGCACGACCAGCGTGTCGACCTTAGCAAAGGCCTTGCGCAGGCGGTTGATGTCCTGGTGGTGATGGAAGGGATTGCCGCCGGCCCAGTAGACCAGTCGGATGTCAGGATAGGTGCGCGTCTCGCCATTGTAGCGATAGGTGCTTCCAGGGTTGAGCAGCATGTCGGCGATTCGCGCCACCGGGATGAAATCACGGACGCCGTTGCGCCCCTGCCCCAGCGTCGGTCCAGGCAGGTCGTTGACGCGGCGGCCGTAATAGCCGATCGCGCCCAGCGAATAGGCATAACCGCCGCCGGCAAGACCGATCTGGCCGAGTGCCGCCGCCAGCACCATGCCCATCCACACCGGCTGCTCGCCATGCTCGGCGCGCTGCAGCGAATGCGAGATGGTAATGAGCGCGCGCTTGCCGACAAGGCGCCGCGCCAGCTTGCGGATCGCATCAGCGTCGATGCCGCAGATCGCGGCAGCCCATGCGGCGTCCTTGGCTTGCCCGTCGCTCTCGCCGGTGAGATAGCGCAGGAACACCGGCCAGCCCTCGGTGTAGCGATCGAGGAAAGCCTGGTCGTGCAAATCTTCGCTGACCAGCGTGTGGACCATGCCGAGCATCAGCGCGGTGTCGGTGCCCGGGATGCATGTCATCCATTCGGCACCGGCTTCCACCGGCAAGTCCTCGCGCAGCGGGCTCATCAGGATGAACTCGCAGCCGCGCTTGCGCGCCGCTTGCATAGCGCCGCGTTCGACATGCTTGCTGATGGAGCCGCCGGCCACCATCGAATTCTTCAGCGCCATGCCGCCGAATGCGAGCACGATCTCGGTCTTTTCAGCGATCTGCTGCCAGGTGACGTTGCGCTTGGTGATGTCCTCATAGCCCGCCAGGATCTGCGGCAGCAGCACCGAGGACGCGCCGGACGAATAGGAGTTCACCGAGCGGACATAGCCGCCCATGGCGATGTTGAGGAAGCGGTGGACCTGGCTCTGCGCGTGATGCAGGCGGCCTGCGCTCGACCAGCCATAGGAGCCGCCGAACACCGCGCCGGGGCCGCGCGTGTCGCGGATGCGTGCCAGCTCGTCGCCGAGCAGATCGAGCGCCTTCTCCCAGCTGACGGAGACGAATTCGTCGCGGCCGCGCCTGTCATCGGGACCGGGCCCGCGCTCGAGCCAGCCACGCCGGATGGCCGGTTGGGCGATGCGCGCCTGATGGCGCAACGCACCCGGAAAATTGTCGATGATGCCGTTCGGATCCGGATCGCCCGCATAGGCCCTTACCTCGAGCCCGGACTCGCCATTGCGCGCGGAAAAAACGCCCCAATGCGAGGTGTGCGGCTTGAATCCGTCAGACAAATCCAGGCCGGGGTCGGGAAAGCCAATTGTATCGTCCATCGCGTGGCCCTCAATCACGGAGCGCCGAGCAGGCAGCTCCGGTCACAATCATCGCGCCAATATAATGAGGGCCGCGCGCGCAGGGCAACGGATTACCGATGCCCGGAACCTGCGCGCATGGCGGCATCCCGCAGATCGCAGCCCTTGGTGGCGGAGTTCAAGCCTCATCGTTGCGTTCCAGCGACCCGTCATCCTGAGGTGCGAGGCTTGCGATGCGCATGCATCGCGAGCGGAGCCTCGAAGGATGACGGGGAGGGAGTTGCGCTCGTTGTCCCGCACCCGCCATTTCGCCGCAGGACTCTCCACCATCGTCGGCATTGCCGCCTCGTGCCCGATGCAACATGATGGGCGGCCGGTGACGACTGTTCTTGTGGCAGGTGGAGGTCATCTGATGGACGAAAACGACATCCGCGAGTTCATCGCGGGGGTTAAGCAGGGCACGCTGTCGCGGCGCTCGTTCATCCAGACCATGGCCGCGGTCGGGATCACAGCGCCGGTTGCGAGCCAGATCCTGCTCTGGAACGACGTCGCGATGGCCGACGCCACCCTCCCCTACAAGCCAACCAAGGCCGGCGGCGGCGGTCCGCTCAAGATGCTGGTCTGGCAAGCCCCCACCTTGCTCAATCCGCATTTCGCGCTCGGCACCAAGGATCAGGTCGCCTCGCGCATCTTCTTCGAGCCGCTTGCCGGCTGGGACAAGGAGGGCAATCTCATCCCCTGCCTCGCCGCCGAAGTCCCGACCAAGGCGAATGGCGGTCTCTCTGCTGACGGCACCAGCGTGATCTGGAAGCTGAAGCAGGGCGTGAGATGGCATGACGGCAAGCCCTTCACCGCCGACGACGTCGTCTTCACTTGGACCTATGCCGCTGATCTCGCCACGGCCGCCTACACCACGGGATCCTACAAGGACATCATTGTCGAGAAGATCGACGACCACACCGTCAAGGTGGTCTTCAAGGCCCCAACCCCCTTCTGGGCCGATCCCTTCATCGGCGCGGTCGGCCAGATCCTGCCAAAGCATCATTTCGGCGACTTTGCTGGTGCGAAATCGCGCGACGCGCCAGGCAATCTGAAGCCGGTCGGTACCGGACCCTACAAATTCGTCGAGTTCAAGCCGGGCGATTTGCTCCGGGCCGAACGCAATCCCGACTATCACGTCAAGAACCAGCCCTATTTCGATACATTCGAGATCAAGGGCGGCGGCGATGCGGTCTCCGCGGCGCGCGCCGTGCTGCAAACAGGCGAATACGACTATGCCTGGAATCTGCTGGTCGAGGACGAGATCCTCAAGCGCATGGAGACTGGTGGCAAAGGCAAGGTCGAGTACACGACCGCCGGCGGCATCGAGTTCATCATCCTCAACACCACGGACCCCTGGACCGAGGTCGACGGCGAACGATCCAACGCCAGGACAAAACACCCGACACTGTCCGATCCGGCCGTCCGCCGGGCGCTCAACCTGCTGATCGACCGCGACGGGATCCAGAAGTTCATCTACGGCCGCGCCGCAATCGCCACGGCGAGCTTCGTCAACCAGCCCCCGCAGTTCAAATCGGGCAGGCTGAAATACGAGTTCAACATCGAGAAGGCGAACAAGATCCTCGACGAGGCCGGCTGGAAGATCGGCCCCGACGGCATCCGCGCGAAGGACGGCAAGCAGCTGAAATACGTGTTCCAGACCTCGACCAACGCGCCGCGTCAGAAGACGCAGGCCATCATCAAGCAGGCCTGCCAGAAGGCCGGCATCGAGCTCGAGCTCAAATCGGTCACCGCATCGGTGTTCTTCTCGTCGGACGCCGGCAATCCCGACACCTACACGAAATTCTATTGCGACATGGAGATGTACAACGCGACGCAGCCGCAGCCCGACCCGGAGCGGTTCCTGAACCAATGCGTCTCCTGGGAAATCGCAAGCAAGGACAACAAATGGCTCGGCCGCAACGTCTCGCGCTGGTCCGACCCGGAGGTCGATAAGGCCTACAAGACCGCGCAGAATGAGCTCGACCCGGTCAAGCGCGCCGCGCTGCTGATCAAGGTCAACGAGATCTTCTGCGAGGCCAACGTGTTCCTGCCGCTGCTGTCACGCTACATCGTCGGTGGCGCCGTCAATGGCCTCATGACCGACATCTCCGGGTGGGATGTCACCACCTGGAATTTGGCGAGCTGGTATCGAAGCTGACGATCACCCTCTATCCACCACGCACTCCGCACCATCGATCACGTAGGCCGCGTGACGAAAATCCCTGATGGTGGCGAGCTTGTCGGCGGACCATTTGAGCAGCATGAAATATTTCGGCGGCCCGTTCGGCTCGTTGGGATCGAACACCAGGATCGCCGGACGTCCCTCCACCTGTCCGGCCACCAGGTGCCAGTCGCTGACCTTCGCGTAATTGCCGAAGTATTTCGACACCTCGGCCTTGCCTTTCAACCTGGTGCGATTGACGAGCTCGAGCCTGACGTCATCGGCGATCATGGCGCGGATGGCGTCGAAGTCGCGCGCATTGAAATGGCCGACATAGGCGTTGAGCCGCGCGCGGTCGGCTTCCGAGAGGCCCGGTTGCGGCGCGTCGTCCGGCTCCTCGGCGAACTCACGCAGCTGCGTGCGCCCACGATGCAGCGCGGCCTTCACCGCCGGCAGGCTGAAATCCATGATGTCGCAGACCTCGGCAAGCGAGCAGCCCAGCACGTCCATCAGGATCACGCTGGACCGCTGCGCTACCGGCAGCCGCATGAAGGTACGCAGGCTGGTCGCGGCGATCTGGCGCCTTGCCACGTCATCGAGCTGGTCGGCAATCACCTCCACCTCCTCAGCCAAATGAAGCGCCTCCTGCCGGTTGCGGCGGCGCAGGAAATCCAGCGCGGTGTTGTGCGCGATGCGGAACAACCAGCCCTCCGGGTGGACGACGACGGGCGTGGCCGATTGCAGCGCTTCCATCGCCTTGATCAGCGCATCCTGCAGCACGTCCTCACCGTCGATGACCGAACCGACCATGCGGGCGCAATAGCGATGCAGCCTCGGTCGCATCCCCGCCAGCACGGCCTCGATATCGATGGTGGCCAGTGGGTCTGGCGCCATTGTTCCTCCGCCTCGCCTGTTCAGGACTCGTCCAGCATACGGTAGTTGCCGACGATTCTCACATCACGAACCAGCGGCGGCTCCGCACAGCGGTCGCGGATGCCGTCCTGGAACGCTTGAAACGCTTTGAGCTTCGGGATCGGGCTCGAGCCGTCTTCGGCCGCAGCCTCGACGAAATGGATGAAGGTATCGTCCTCCAGCCGCAGCGTCAGATAGCGAACGCCATCGGGGCTGGCGGCCTTCAATTCCGCAAACACGGCCGAGACCAGCTCGGCGTTCTTGTCGGCCAGCTCCGGCTTGGCCTTGTATCTGATCAACGTCCGTCGCATCGCGCGCTCCTCAGCTATTCACCTGGTTGCTCGTCGCAGCATCGTCCACTTTGTCATGACCTTGCCGGAAAGCCGGCGCTCCGATTTTCCCGGCTCAAGCTCGTGTCAATGGCCGCGTCACCCCCAAGGACGTTCGCCGGCCGCCAAAGGATTCGGCCCGCAAAAAATTATTTCCGGGCGCACCCTTTGCCCCGTCGGCCTCGTCTAGCCCGCAGAGTGCGCCGCGACAGGACGGCGCCGCAAAAGGAGAGAGGGCAATGCAGACCCCGACCAATCGCGCCGAGAAGAGCTGGGTGCTTGGCGTCACCGCGCTGGCATCCTTCATGATGGCGCTGGACGCCATGATCGTCACGACGGCATTCGCGGCCATCCGTACCGAATTTGGCAGTCCGGTCGAGACGCTGCAATGGACCGTCAACGCTTTCAACCTGACCTTCGCCGTGCTGCTCTTGACCGGCGCCGCGCTCGGCGACCGCTTCGGGCGCCGCCGCATGTTTGCGACCGGGATCGCCCTGTTCGTCGTTGCGTCAGTGGCCTGCGCGCTGGCAGGCAATGCCACCGCACTGATCGCCGCCCGCGCGCTGCAAGGCGCCGGCGCCGCGCTCGTGATGCCGCTCGCGATGGCGATCCTGAGCGGCACGTTCGGCCGAGAGGAGCGCGCCCGCGCGCTCGGCATCTTCAGCGGCATCACCGGATGCGCGCTGATCATAGGCCCCGCCATCGGCGGCTTCATCACCGAACATTTCGGCTGGCGCTGGGTGTTCTGGATCAACCTACCGATCGGCCTGATGGCGATCGCCCTGGTGCTGGCACGGCTGCGCGAAAGCTTCGGACCGGCCGCCGCATTGGACATCCCAGGACTGTCGCTCGTGGCGCTTGCGGCGCTCGCGCTGGTCTGGAGCCTGTTGCGCGGCAACGCTGTGGGGTGGGCGAGCGGCGAAGTAACCGCCACGCTGATGTCAGGCCTGGTGTTCGCAGCCGGCTTCGTGTTCTGGGAGCTGCGCGTGGCCGCGCCGATGGTGCCGATGCGGCTGTTTGCATCGCGCGCCCTCGCCTCCGGCATGTCGGCAAGCGTGCTGTTCTATGCCGCGATGTACGGCGTATTGTTCTTACTGCCGCAGTTTCTGCAGATCACGCTGGGCTTCGACGCCTTCGGCGCCGGACTGCGCCTGCTGCCGTGGACAGCGACGCTGTTCGTCACCGCCCCGGTAGCCGGCGCAGTCGTCAACAGGCTCGGCGAGCGGCCGCTGGTAGTGATGGGATTGCTGATGCAGGCGATCGGCCTCGGCTGGATCGCCGAGATCGTGAGCGCCGCGGTTCCCTACTCCGCGTTGGTCGCGCCGCTGGTGCTGGCCGGCGTCGGCGTCTCGATGGCGATGCCAGCAGCGCAAAACGCCATCCTGAGCTCGGTCGCGGTGACCGAAATGGGTAAGGCGTCCGGCGTCTTCAACATGGGCCGCTTCCTCGGCGGCATGTTCGGCATCGCCGCGCTGGTGGCAAGCTTCTCGGCCAACGGTGCGGTCGATTCGGCCGCGCATTTCGAGAGCGGATTTGCTGCGGCGATGAGCCTCGCCGCAACGCTCTCGCTGGCCGGCGCGATTGCGGGCTTCTTCCTGCCGGCACGGCGACGCATCTCCGGCGCAGCCGCCCCGCAAGATGCGTGATGCTCACAATGATAGAGGCTAGCCAGCGCCGATCGCCCAAGTCTTGGAACAGGAGCGCGATGACCACGGTGACATCACGAAACTAGCTGCGACAGCCGTTGTCGCCTGTCTTGCAGTGGGACGAACGCGATGTTCTACGCTCGGTATGAAGCACCAGTGACAGAGCCGGTCACGCGAAATGGCAGGCAACGAGATGATTTGCGACGCCAATCAACCTCGGGACCAGCTGCGGCTCTTTTTCTGCGCAAATCGGCTGTGCCAGCGGACAACGCGTTCGAAAGCGGCACCCGGAGGGTGGCTGGATCGGATTGGGAATGTCTCCCCGCAAGATGACGGTCTGTCGCCGGCGGCCGGGAATCGGCTCCGGCACTGCCGACAATAGTGCTTGGGTATAGGGATGCAGGGGCGCACGACAGAGCCGTTCGGCAGATGTGAGTTCGACAAGTTTGCCGAGATACATCACCGCGATGCGGTCGCTGACATAGCTGACGGCCGCGAGATTGTGCGAGACGAAGACGTAGGTCAGGCGCAGCTCGCGCTTGAGCTCCACGAGCAGGTTCAGCACCTGCGATTGAATCGAGACGTCGAGCGCGGACACCGGCTCGTCGGCAACCACGAGTCTCGGTCGAAGCACGAGCGCCCGTGCAATTCCGACACGTTGACGCTGGCCACCTGACAGCTCATGAGGATAGCGTTGCGCGGCCTCCCGCCGCAGCCCCACCCTGTCGAGCATTTCGGCGATCAGCCTGTCACGCGCGGGACGCTCGACGCGCTGGGCATCGAGGCCCTCCCCAATGATCTCGTGGATCTTCATGCGGGGATCGAGAGATCCGCTCGGATCCTGAAAGATGAACTGCATTTGACGCCGCGAGCGCCGCAGCTCCGCTCCGTCCAGACCGGCCATCTTCGTGCCGTTGAACGACAGCTCTCCGGCGCTCGGCCTCATCAGCCCTACCAGAATCCGTCCGAGTGTGGATTTGCCGCTGCCGGATTCGCCGACCAGGCCAAGCGTCTCGCCAGGGTCGACGCTCAAGTCTATGCCGTCAACAGCCCGCGCATGGACGACGTTGCGTCCCAATACCCCACCCCGGATCGGGAAATGTTTTTTAACACCACGGGCATTCAACAACGGCTCATGCATTGCTGGCTGCTCCCCGTTGGGCGCTACCCGGTGCATTTCCGCGCAGCCAGCAGGCTGCATATCCCGAGCTGGTCGCGACCAACTCCGGTGCTTCGCGGTGGCAACGGTCGAACGCGTGGCTGCAACGCGCCGCAAACCGGCAGCCCACCGGCCATTGGAGCGCGCTCGGAACCATACCGGGGATCACGTTCAGCGGCTCGGCCTGCGTCATTCCCAACAGAGGAATCGACCTCAGCAATGCCTCGGTATAGGGGTGTTGGGGGGTGCGGAAGACGGCGTCGACGGAGCCCCGCTCCACCACCTCGCCCGCATACATCACCGCAACGTCATCGCACATCTCGGCGACCACGCCGAGATCGTGGGTGATCAGGATCACCGCCATCGCCAGCTTGTCGCGCAATTGCCGGAGCAGTTCGAGAATCTGCGCCTGAATGGTGACGTCGAGCGCAGTCGTCGGCTCATCGGCGATCAAGAGCTTGGGCTCGCAGGCGAGCGCCATCGCTATCATGACGCGCTGCCGCATTCCCCCCGACATCTGGTGCGGAAAGGCATCGATACGACGCTCGGGCGAGGGAATTCCTACGAGCTCCAGCAGCTCGATTGCACGCTCGCGCGCCTCGCGAACGCTCACGCGACGATGCAGCCTGATGGCTTCGACGATCTGATTGCCGACCGTATAGACCGGGTTGAGCGAGGTCATTGGTTCCTGAAACACCATCGACACGCGATTTCCCCGGACCCTCTCGAGCTCCCGTTCGGAGACCGCGGCGAGATCCTCACCTTCAAAATAGATGTGGCTGCCTGACAGAATGCGTCCCGGCTTCTCGATCAGGCGCATGATCGAGAGCGCGGTGACGCTCTTGCCGCTACCGGATTCGCCGACGATCCCAAGCGTCGTGCCCTCGCGAACCTCGAGATCAACGCCGTCGACGGCCTTCATCACTCCGGATCGCGTGTCGAAATAGGTCCGGAGATTCTCGACCCGCAACAGCGACATGGTCATCTCCGATCCACTCGAGTGCATTCGGCTGCCCCGGCCTCGACAAGAAACTCGGTTGAAATCGTCCAGAGCCGGGGATCCTCACTCGCCAAATTCGGCCAATCTTCGGTACGGGCCAAACCGCGGTTGTTGTTTTCGGGCAAGCAGCCATATCCGGCGGCGCTTCCGGTCGGCCGGTCTGAAGCAGGGGGCCGCTGCCGGACCAGAAGACTGAGAACGTTTTGCCATTCAAGCATCGCGCGCTTCTCCGTCAAGGTCTCGGCCTTCGCTGGGCCCAGGGCCAGGCGAGTTCGAAAGCCCGGCAGACCCGCAGCACGAGCGCCTCCTGGTTCGGCGGCGCAATCACCTGGAGACCGATGGGCATTCCTCTGACGACACCACAGGGAATCGACGCCGCCGTACAGCCGGCGACATTGACGGCCAGCGTGTAGGCAACGAGTGCCGGGATGCGTTCCGTTGGACCAACTGATTTGATCACCGGCGCGACATATCCGACGGTCGGTGCCAGCAAGACGTCACACGTCTCGAACGCTTTTTCGACGGCGCGGATGAATTCAGCACGGCGAAGGACGGCACGCGAATACTGGACGGCGGTTGCCCTCTTGGCCTCGGCGAAGCGAGTGCGGGCATAAGGCGACAGTTTGCGGCGAAGGGCAGCTTCCGCGTAAAGCTTTTCCCCGAGTGCCGCATAGCGATCGACGAAATCGAGCACCTTCCACGCCTCGTCGAGGCCGGTGGTATCGAGTACGACCGGATCGTTGAACCGCGCGCCGAGCGATTCGAGGCCGAGCGCCGCCTTCCCGGTTGCAGCAACTACATCCGCCTCCACTAGATCGCTGATGCCTTTGATTTCCCACCATCCCAGCCGTAATCCGGCGACGCCGACGTCGAGGCTCGCGAGATAATCCGGCGCCTCGTCAGTCCGACACAGGGGATCGGCCGACGAAGGCCGCGCCACCAGTTGTAGGAAAGTCGCAGCGTCGCGCACATCGCGCGCGATCGGTCCCACACCTGAAAGGAATAGCGTGCTACTGCCGAAGCAGCCGTGACTCGGTACTCGTCCATTGCTCGGTAACATACCGAGCACGCCGCACATAGCCGACGGCAAACGGATCGAGCCGCCGGAATCGCTGCCAAGCGCAAGAGGTCCGAGCCCTGCGGCGACACTCGCCGCTGCGCCCCCGCTGGAGCCACCGGACGTGCGTTTCGAGTCCCAGGGATTGAGGCATTCCTTTGCGACCCGATTCACCGTTCTCCAGAACGTGCCGAATTCCGGCGTGTTCGTCTTGCCGATGATGATGGCGCCGGCTTCCTTGAGGCGGGCAACGTGAAGCGAATCCTGTTCCGGCACGTGATCAGCGTAGACGCGCGATCCGCCTGTCGTCCGAATACCCCTGGTCCAAAACTGGTCCTTGATCGAGACCGGTACGCCGGCCAATGAGCCCACACTTTCACCACGCTGGATCTGCTGATCGATCGCCTCCGCCTGGGCCAGCGCCTGTTTCTCCGCCACCGTGATGAACGAATGAATTGCCGGATCGAACGCGGCAACACGGGCGATGAAGTGGCGCGTCACCTCCGTTGCCGACAACCGACGCTCTATGATCGCGTCTCGGATTTGCCAGGCGGGGGCCCAGTGAAGATCGGTCGGAAACACGGTCTCACGCTTGTTCATGACTTGGTCAGCTCCTCGGATCCAGCGCATCGCGCAGGCCATCGCCCATCAGCGTGAAGCCGACCACGACGAATACGATTGCCAATCCCGGACTGAGGGCGAGCCATGGCGCGAGCGCCATCACCGATGTGGATTCAGCGATCATACCGCCCCAGGTCGGATCGGGCGGCTGCACGCCGAGCCCGAGAAACGACAGCGAAGCCTCGGTCAGAATCGCGAGCGTCACCGTCAGCGACGCTTCGACGATCAACGGCGCGGCAATATTGGGCAGCACGTGCCGGTACAAGATCCGCACGCGGGACACGCCAAGGCCGATGGCCGCGGCGATATAATCCCGCTCCCGCACCGACAGCGTCGAGGCGCGCGCAACACGAGCGAAACGCGGCATGAACAGCAAACCCATGGTGAACACCAGATTGGGCAGGTTCGGGCCGAGCACGGCCACGAGTGCAATCGCCAGCAGCAATGCGGGAAAGGCCTGCAGCACATCGAGGATGCGCATCAGGCAGGCATCGACCAGCCCGCTCGAGTATCCGGCGAGGAGGCCGATCATCGTGCCCGATGCAAATGCCAGCGCGGCGCTCAGGCAGGATGCGGCAAGCGAGCTGCGGGCCGCGTAAAGGATACGTGTGAGGACGTCGCGTCCAAGTTGATCAGTCCCGAGCAGGTATTGGCTCGAGGGCGCGGAGAGCGACGCGTCGGCGATCTCCAGAGGATCATGCGAGGTCAGCCAGGGCGCGGTTAACGCGAGACCGACCGACAGCAAAACAATTGCGGCACCGACTGCGAGCGGCAGGTTCAGGCGAAGCCGGAAACGGAGGGAAACCAGACCGAGTTCGCCGCCGATCGCCGGCTCGCTCGGCGCACCCGATTGGTTCGGCACCTCGATGATCGTCGGATGCGCGTCAGCCATGTTGCTGAATCCTCGGATCGAGCACGTAGTAGCTGAGATCGATGACGACGTTGATTAGGACCACGAGCGTGGTAACCACGAGCACCGTAGCCTGAACCTGTGTATAGTCGCGGTGGTAGATGGCGTTGAGCATCAACTGGCCGACACCGGGTAGGCCAAAGACCTGCTCGACGACGACCGCGCCGGCAATGAGGTGCGCGGCGGACACGCCGACCGCGGTCACCACCGGCAACAGGGCATTGCGAAGTCCGTGCTTGATCAACACGCGAACACGGCCGGCACCCTTGGCGCGTGCCGTCGCCATATAGGGTTCCGCCAGCACTTCCAGCATGGCGGCGCGCGTGTAGCGCATGATGGTCGTGGCCGACGCCAGCGAAAGGACGAAGGCCGGCAGCAGCAAGGTTTGGAGCCCGCCGAGCGGATCGCGATGCAGGTCGACCGCACCAAGGGTCTTGAATGACGGCAGGTAGATCGAGAGCAGCAACACAGCGGCCACGCCGACGAAAAACGGCGGGGTCGAGAGGCCGAGCAGCGCAACACCGCGAATGGCGAGATCCGGCCAGCGCCCACGGCTTCTCGCCGCGATGACCCCCCCGGGCAAGCCAATCAGGATCGCGATGACGAGTGACATGGCGGTCAGGATCAGCGTGACCGGAAGATGTGAGGCGATCTGTGGGCCGACCGGCAGTCCCATCACCAGCGAATTACCGAAGTCGCCGTGAAGCGCGCCGATCAGCCAAAGGCCGTACTGGAGCGGCAGTGACTGATCGAGATGAAGGGCGTGACGGATGTTCTGAGCAGCCTCCGAATCGGGCGCAACCGTCGGGCCCGCCAGCACGCTCACGATGTCACCGGGAATCAAATGGATGACCGCGAAGCTCATCAGCGAAACGCCGATGAGCACCGGCACTGTGTAAGCGATGCGCGCCGCGGCATATCTCAACATCGACTACTCCATTCGACCCGGTCCGTTTCGGGCTATTTCAGCCAAGCCTGCCGCAGATATACACGCTGCGCCGATGGCACGGCGCGGTAGCCTTGCAGTTTCGTCGACCACATCTCCCACCGTATCGCAGCGGCACAGGGCGTGATGACGTAGGCCATGTCGGCGATGCGTTGCTGAACCTCGCGATAGAGCTTGGTTCGTTCGGCCTCATCCCCGCTCCGCCGAGCCTTGGCGAGCAGATCGTCCAGCACGGGATCGGCCGTCTTGCCCGGATTGACCGTGGAGTGGGAATCCAGCCGTATCGAAATGTTGGTGTCGGGGTCGGGCCCCCAAACCAAACCCGCCATCGAGATCGGAGATTCCGTCGACTGGAAGTCGGTGACGAGATTGCTCCACTCCTTCTGCAGGATCTTGATCCTGATGCCGATGCGCCCGACCATCTGCTGCATGATTTGGGCAATCTGAACGTCACCATAGTTCGCCGGCGAGACGGCAAATACGGTGTCGAAGCCGGCGGCGTGGCCGGCCTCGGCCATGAGCGCCTTGGCCGCGGCAACGTCTTCCTTGGCGTAGGGCAAGCCGGGCACCTCGCCGCTCGGAACCGCGAAAGGCGCCTGTATCGGTGGCAGCGCAGCCGATAGGCCGGCGCGGCCACGCCAGACCACCTTGACGATCAATTCCCGGTTCAGCGCCATGCTGAAGGCACGGCGAACGCGGACATCGTTGAAGGGCGGACGGCGCTGATCGAACTCGAGCAGCAGCAATCGCGAATAGGATTCCGGTTCAGGCGCTACGATGTCTGTCACGTCGCGCAGCTGGGCGGCCGAATCGGGACGACTAAACCAGGTCAATTGCGCGCTGCCTGCCCGAAGAGCCGCCATGCGGCTGCCCTCATCGGGGATGATGCGAAAGTCGAGGCCATCGAGATAGGGCAATCCCGGCTCGTAATAGCTCGGGTTGCGCTTCAGCCGCACCAGCGAATTCGGCTGGAAGTCCTCCAGCATAAACGGTCCTGTGCCGACGCCGCCTTGGACGAGATCGCCACGGCGCATGACGTCCTCGCGGCTGACGATCGCGGTGTATTTGATCGTGGCGAGATAATTGAGGAACGGAGAGAACGGATGGGCCAAGCGAAAGACCACCGTCCGCGGATCTGGAGTGTCGATCGCGCTGACAACCGAGAAAATCGACACCCAAGGTGAGCGCGTCGCGGGATCGACCAGACGCTGGAATGTGAACTTGACGTCGTCGCTCGTGAGGGCGTTTCCATCGTGGAATTTGACGCCGTCACGCAGATGGAAGACAAAGGTCTGCGGATCCGGATTTTCCCATGCGACGGCAAGATCGGGCTCGACGCGACTTGCCGTCGCATCCCACCTCAGCAGGCAGGTATAGACGTGTTCGACGATATTGCCGGTCGAAAATGCTGCCGTCTTGTGCGGGTCGAGCCCGATCGGATTCTCATCCTGACCAATGGTCAGCACGCCACCCCGCGTTGGGGTCGGCGCTTCGTCCGAAGCGACCGCCGCACCGGCGCCGTATCCAAGGGCGACGAGCCCTACGCCGGTGGAGCCGAGGAATTGCCTTCGCGTAATGCTGGCCTTCATGTCTCTCTCCACCGATCTGAGCGGGATTTCCGGCCTTGCGTGGAATCCCGCAAGGCAGGGGAGACCTAGGACGCGGCCTTGAGGGAGCCGATGAGACGTGGATCGCTGTACTTCTTCGCGACTCCGGCACGGCGCAGGTCCTCGGCGTAGAACTCCAGCAACTTCGCGATGACGTCGGGATGCTTGGCCGCAACGTTCGTCGTCTGTTTGGGATCAGTGCGCAGATCGTAGAGCTCGATCGGCTCGCTCGGGGTGGCGTAGAGCAGCGACCAGTCTTGCGTGGTGATGGTGACGGGCTGCCACTCGACGACCGTCCGCATGAGATCGTCGACTACTTCGACGGTATCGCCGGGATTGGCGAGCGGAAGGGCGGTCAGGACATGGTCGCGCCCTTCGAAGGCCTCACCTCTTGCAGCGGGCAGCAGCGAATGGCCCTGCATTTCGGGGAGACGTTGCAAGCCGGCCATATCGCAGATCGTCGGCGCGAGATCGAGCGCACAGGCAAGCTTGCTGGTTCGACCAGGTTTGGCGCCGGGCACATGGATCAACAACGGTACCTTGACGATCTCTTCGTAGAGCGGCGAACGCATCCATGTCGCCTCGCCGGGCGCGCGGCGAACCATCTTGCCCATCAGCCCGTGCTCGCCAAGCAGGAAGCCGTGGTCGGAGGCAAAGATGATGGCAGTTGAATCCTCTATGCCGAGATAGGCAACCTGATCGAGCAGATGCCCGATCCAGCGATCGACGAGCTCGAGCTCGCCGCTATAGAGCGCGCGCCCCACGGCTATGTCACGATCGGTCATGCCATGCTTCTTGCAGTCGCCGTAGGGCGGATGCACACGCTCGCCAGCGTAATCGGGAAGGTAGTGGCGAGTGTAATAGGCCGGCGGATCCCAGGGCTCGTGCGGATCCCAGGTGTCGACCAGCGCGAAGAATTTATCCGCGTAGATTTCCTCAAGGCACCTTGCCGCCTGCACCATGGTGAGCGGCGCCGGGCAATCCATCTCGCCAGTGCGGGGATCGGGTTTCACCTTGCCGGTGATCGGCCATTGCGGCAGCTTGCCTTCGCCCTGACGCTTGGTCTTGTTGGGAGCGCTATAGGAGCTGTAGTGCGGCGTTCCCAGAAGCTGGGACTTCATGTCGTAGAAGAAGTTGAAGCCGCGATCGTAAGAGTAGCCGTTGACCTGATAGAACGGCGTGTCCACCACTCCGAGCGTGGTATAGCCCACCTCCGTCAATGCGGTCGCGATCGAGCGGTCGGAGCGCGGCAAGGCTCCCCAACCGACGCCGGCGAACGCGGGCTTGCCGGTGAGGTAGTCGTAGCGGGCGGGGACCGTCGGAAAGCTAGACGCATAATAGCGATCGAACACCATCGACTTGGCGGCAAGCCGGTCGAGATTCGGTGTGCGGACATGACCGCCGTTGTAGCCGAGCATGTCGGTGCGAACGGTGTCGGAAACGATCATGAGAATGCGATCTATGGCCACTTGAGAATACCTCCCTGATGTCGTTGTTGAGTAAAATATCACACATCACACTTCGATCGTCAACAGGTAACATATCACACATCACATTTTATATTGCAGATCGACCGCCCAGCGTGATAGGAGATCCCTATGGAAACGTCGCAAAAGAGTTCGGCGGGGCTGGTTTCGGCGCCTAGCTTGCGAGAGCAGGCCCGACAGGTGATCCGCGGGCTGGTCATCACCGGACAGATGCGGCCGGATCAGCTCTATTCAGTGCCGAGGTTGGCGGCCGACCTCGGTGTCTCCGCAACTCCGGTGCGGGAAGCGCTGCTCGATCTCGAGCGCGAAGGGCTGCTCGAAGCCGAGCGTAACCGCGGCTTCCGCGTGGTGTCCCTCTCTCTTAACGAGCTCAACGACATCTTCGCCGTCCGGCTGCTGCTGGAAGTGCCGAGTGTCGGCGACATCGCCCAGGACGGTCTCTCGGAGCGACAGCTCCGAGAGCTCTATCAATTGGCCGAAGCTACCCGAGAGACGGCAGACACCGGCGACCTGATCGCCTTTCTCGATACGGATCTCAAATTCCACGTCCATCTGATCGCCACGCTCGGCAATCACTATCTCACCAAGATGGTCGAGACGCTCCGAGATCGGGTACGATTGCAGGGCTTCGTGAGCGGCGATTCGCCGCGCGACTTTCTCAGGCAGTCCGCAGGCGAGCATTTCAAGCTGCTCGACTACATCTCGGAACAGGATCGCAGCGGGGCCGAAGCAACCATTCGACGCCATCTCGAAAGGTCGCGCGGTGTGTGGGGCGACAGGCACGGCGCCACCACTCAGAGCGTCGGCATTCTCGACGGCTCGCCCTGATCGCAACGCCCCCTCTCCTTCACCCGTCCGCCTGCAAGACCACCCAGTTCTCGCACCCGCGCGGGTGATGCACTGCTGTGCTCCGCGGTGGCCGGCCAATCTCGACAACATCCAACAACGGAGGACGCCATGAGACTGACAGACAAGATCGCGATCGTGACAGGCGGCGGTTCAGGCTTCGGCGAGGGCATCGTCCGCAAATTCGCGGTGGAAGGCGCCCGGGTCGTCGTCGCCGATCGCGACGAAGCGGCCGCAGAGCGCGTGGCAGGCTCGTTGCGCGGTCAAGCGATCGCTGCGGTTGCAGACATCTCCACGGAATCCGGTTTTATGGCCGTCGTAGAAAAAGCCCATCGCACCTTCGGAGGGCTCGATATCCTCGTCAACAATGCCGGCGTCGGTCACACGCCGCAACCGCTCGAAACCGTGACGGACGAAGTGTTCGATCGGATCGCGCACGTCAACATGAAGTCCATCTACTACGGCGCCAAGATTATCGTTCCGCATTTCAAGCAGCAGAAGCGTGGCGCCATATTGAATGTAGCCTCCACCGGCGGTGTCAGTCCGCGGCCGAATCTGACCTGGTACAATGCGTCAAAAGGCTGGGTCATCACGGCCACGCGCGCGATGGCCGTGGAGCTTGCGCCGTTCGGCATCCGCGTCAACGCCATCAATCCCGTGGCCGGCGAAACGCCGCTCTTGAAGACCTTCATGGGGCAGGACACGCCGGAGATCCGCGCCAAGTTCCTGTCGACAATTCCCATCGGCCGCTTCTCCACGCCGGAGGACATGGGCAACGCCGCAGCTTTCCTGTGCTCCGATGAGGCAAGCATGATCACAGGCGTCGCCATGGAGGTCGACGGCGGCCGCTGCATCTGACGCGAGACATTTGTCATGAAAGCGACGTACGACATCTGCGTCGTCCACGGGGACGGCATTGGACCGGAGGTCGGCAAGGCAACCCTCCGGGTGTTGGAAGCGGCGTTCGGCGAAAGCACGCCCCTTCGCTTTAGCGAATATCCCGCCGGCGCCCAGCACTTCCTGGAAACCGGCGAGTCGTTTCCCAAGGAGACATTCGAGGCGTGTCGCGCCGCCGATGCCGTCCTGCACGGCGCGGCCGGGATGCCCGGCGTGGTGCACCCTGACGGCACCGAAGCAGGGCTCGATTTTACCTTGACGCTGCGCTCGAAGCTCGACCTCTACGCCAATGTCCGGCCGATCAAGCTGCTGCCGGGCGTACGATCGCCGCTGCGCGGGGCGGGGCCGGATTCCATCGACTACGTCATAGTGCGCGAGAACAGTGAAGGACTCTACGCCGCGCGCGGCGCCGGAACGCTGCTTCGCGGCGAGATCGCCGTTGATCCGCTTGTGCAGACCCGCAAGGGCATCGAGCGGATCGTGCGGTTCGCTTTCGAACTCGCGCGCTCGCGAGACGGGGCTCCGCGTGACGGACGCCGTCGTCTCACCTGTTGCGACAAGGCCAATGTGCTCCGCAGCTACGCCTTCTTCCGCAGCGTGTTCGACGAGATCGCAGCACAATATCCTGACGTCGAGACCGAGCACGTCTTGATCGACGCCATGACCGTCCACCTGATCAATCGGCCCTCGCATTACGACGTCATCGTCACCGAGAACATGTTCGGGGACATCATCTCCGATCTTGGCGCGGCGACCATCGGCGGCATGGGCATGTCACCATCCGCCGAACTGGGTGACGGTCACGGCTTCTTTCAGGCATCCCACGGGTCGGCTCCCGACATCGCCGGCAAAGGGGTCGCCAATCCCTACGGAACCGTGCTGGCTGCCGCGCTCATGCTGAACTGGCTTGGCCGGCGTCATGCCGATTCGAGATTGATCGAGACGGCCCGTCGTATCGAGGCGGCCGTAATGCATGCACTTGCCGATCGATCGGCGTTGAGCCGGGATATCGGCGGGACGGCCGGCTCGCAGGAGATCACTGATGTTCTCTGTGCGAGGTTGGTTGACCACAATTGACGGCGAGCTCGGCATGTGAAGGCCGGCGGCGTGCTTGCCGCCGGCACTTCGTGGCCGTCAGCCGTGATAGATTGAGATGGTTTTGGTCGTTGCAAAGCCGTAAAGGGCTTCAAAGCCCTTCTCGCGGCCATGGCCCGAGCGCTTGACGCCGCCGAACGGCAACTCGATTCCGCCGCCTGCGCCGTAATTGTTGATGAAGACCTGTCCCGACTGAATGCTGCGTGCCAGGCGGAATTGCCGCGCGCCATCGAGCGTCCAGATACCGCAGACAAGTCCAAAGGGCGTGCCATTCGCCAGATCGATCGCCTGCCGCTCGTCGTCGAAGGGCATCATCACCTGAACCGGTCCGAAGATTTCCTCCTGTGCCAGGCGATGGCTGGCCGGGACGTCGCGGATCAGCGTCGGCGTCACGTAAGCGCCGCCGGCAGGCGCATCGGGCACGATGCTCCCTTGCGCGGCGAGACGCGCATCGCCACGCTCGGCCAGGCCGATGTAGCCTTCGACGATATCCTTCTGACGACGGGAGACCACGGGACCGACATCAAGATCGGCCAGCGCCGGCCCGACTTTGAGCTTCCGATAGGCGTCGGCCATGCGTGCGGCCACCTCTTCATAGATCGACCGCTCGACCAGGATTCGCGACGAGGCGGAGCAGGTCTGGCCCGCGTTCTGAATACCCGCCATCACCAGGAACGGCAGCGCCCGATCGAGATCGGCATCCGCAAAGACCAGTTGTGGCGATTTGCCGCCGAGCTCCAGCGTAACCGGAACCGCGTTGCGCGCGGCCGCCGCCTGCACCAGAGCACCCGTCCTCACCGAGCCCGTGAATGAAATGTGATTGATGCCGGGATGGCCGGACAAGGCCGCGCCGGCCTCCTCGCCGGTCCCGGTGACGACATTGAGCGCGCCAGGTGGCAATCCCGCCTCCTCCGCGATGCGAGTAAACTCCAGCACCGTGAGGCAGGCTTCCTCCGCCGGCTTCACGACGGTGGCGTTGCCCATCGCGAGCGCCGCACCGAGGCTGCGCCCGATGATCTGCATTGGATAGTTCCAAGGAATGATATGGGCGGTCACGCCGTGCGGTTCATGAAGCGTGATCGCCGTGAATCCCGATCGATAGGGGATGGTATCGCCATGAACCTTGTCGGCGGCAGCGCCGTAGAATTCGAAGTAACGCGCCAGCGCCTCGACGTCGGCCCGCGCTTGCTTGAGAGGCTTGCCGACATCGCGTGCCTCAAGTTCGGCCAGCAGATGGACGTTCTTCAAAACGGCCTCGCCGATCCGATGCAGGATACGACCGCGATCGGTCGCCGACATGCGGCCCCACTCACCGGCCAGCGATGCCCTTGCTGCCTGCACCGCGCGATCGACGTCCTCGCTGCTGCCACGGGCAAGTTCGGCAAGATGCGAACCGTCGGAGGGATCCAGTAGTTCGAAACGCCGGCCGTCGGCCGCATCGACCCAGCGGCCGGAGATGTAGTTGCGGTATACCAATTCAGATTTCGACACGATGCGCTCCAGAGTTGATCGCGCTGCACACGATGCAGGGCGTTTCCATCACGTTTGATTTGTTCCCATCAGATATGCAAGCCCTGACCCAACGCACCAAACGCCGCCTCGTGGATCGCCTCGCTCCTTGTCGGATGGGCGCCGATGGTTCTGGCGAGATCCTCGAGCACGGCCCCCATTTCAATGGCAAGCGCGAGCGACGACGTCAATTCCGACACTCCGGCCCCGACCGCCTGCCCTCCTATGACGAGGTGATCATCGGACCGCGCAACGATCCGCACAAAACCTTCATCATCCATCTGCGTCAGGGCCCGACCATTGGCGGCGAAGGGGAATGTCGCGACCTTGATATCGAGGCCCTCCGCCTTGGCCTGCTCCGGCGAATATCCCACGCAGACCAGTTCGGGATCCGTGAAGCAGACGGACGGGATAGCGAGGGCATCGAAGGAGCGGCGGTGTCCCGCAATGATCTCCGCCACCATCACGCCCTGCGCCATGGCGCGGTGCGCCAGCATCGGTTCCCCCGTGAGATCGCCGATTGCCCAGACGTTCGACATGGACGTCTCGCAGCGCGCGTTGATCTTGACGAATTTCCCTTCCATCGCGAGGTCCAAACGCTCCAGCCCGAAACCTTTCGTGCAAGGTTCGCGGCCGACGGCGACGAGAAACTTGTCCGCCGCCAACTCGCGCGACCCATGTCCGCGCTGCTGGACCAGGAGGCACTCGCCACCGCGTGTCAATCCTCGCGCATGCGCCGAGGTGATGACGCTCACATTCAGGTCTTCGAGCCTTCTCGCCACGGGACGCGTCAAGGCCGCATCCCATCTCGGCAGGATGCGTTCGTCGGATTCGACCACGGTCACTTCCGATCCCAGCTTTGCAAAGGCAATGCCGAGTTCGAGGCCGATGTAGCCGCCCCCGACAACGACAAGCCGTTTGGGTCGCTCCCGAAGCGAAAGCGCCTCGGTCGACGAAATGACGTTGCCGCCGAACGGCAGGGTCGTTACGGCTTGTGGCGACGAGCCTGTCGCGAGAACGAGATGCCTGGCCCGAACCCGCGCTGTCGCGTCGGCGGTTTCGATCCTGACGGTCTTGCCGTCCAGAATTTCGGCCTGGCCGGAGATCACGGACACGCCGCTTTTCTTCAGCAACCCCGCAACGCCGCCCGCCAGCCGCGTCACGATCGAGTCCTTCCACGCGATGGTGCGCGCGAAATCCAATTCGACGTCCTTGACCCTGAGGCCGAACGGCGACGATTCGCGCTGACGCGTCGCAGCATGAAACGCATCCGCGGCGTGGATCAGCGCCTTGGAAGGGATGCAGCCGACATTCAGGCAGGTCCCACCCAAGGCGGCTCTTTCGATCAGGACGGTTCGCAGGCCCAACTGCCCGGCACGGATCGCCGCGACATAGCCGCCCGGCCCTCCGCCGATGATTACGACCTCCGCGACGTGCTCCTGCATCTCAGTTTCCAACCAGAAGAAGGGCCGGTGCTTCAAGCAATTCCTTCATGCGCCGAATGAATTGCGCGGCCTCATAACCGTCGATGATGCGATGATCGAATGAGGACGACAGGTTCATCATCCAGCGGGGCACGAATTGTGTGCCCCGCCATAAAGGGCGGATCATCATTCTGTTGACGCCGATGATTGCGAGCTCCGGCCGATTGACGACGGGCGTGGTCGCGATGCCGCCGAGATCACCGAGGCTGGTGACGGTGATGGTCGAGCCGCTCAATTCTTGGCGCAGCACGGTACCGTCACGTGCGGCGGTAGCCAGCCGCCTGATCTCTTCCGCGCAGCTCCAGGGATCACGCGCTTCGGCGTGAAAGAGCACGGGCACCATCAGGCCCGACGCCGTTTGTGTGGCAATGCCGACATGCACGGCGCTGTGCCGGACGATGACCTCGTTGTCGTCGTCGTAGGTTCCGTTGACCTGGGGAAACTCGCGGACCGCGCGAGCAAGTGCCGCAACGACAAAGGGCAGGACGGTCAATTTCGGCCGCGTGTCGGCAAATCCCGTATTCAATTGCTGGCGCAACGCCTCGAGATCCGTGACGTCGATTTCCTCGACATACGAGAAATGCGCCACACGCCTGGTCGCTTCCGCCATTCTCTCCGCGATCCTGCGGCGCAGACCAATGACCTTGATCGGGTCGATCTTGTCATCGCATTGCTCGATCGGCGCCTTGATCGGCACCTTGGATCGGCCTCGCAGATGGCTGACGAGATCATCATGCGTGATCCTGCCAGCGGGCCCGGAGCCTGAGACCAGGCGGAGATCGACCCCCGCCTCGCGCGCCCGGGCCCTGACGGCGGGCGATGCGACGGGCCGCACCGGCTCCAATCTCGGCTCGCCATTCGCCGCAGGACCGCAATTCTCGCTGTGTGGTCGAGGAGCACGATCACGTCCCTCGTCGATCGTTGGCCTGACTTGCGGATCGATGCGGCTCTCGCCTGTTCCAGCATGACCATCGGGCCGCGCAATCTGGTCCGGCTCTTGAGCATCGGAGCCAAACTTGATCCCGACCAGCGGACTGCCTACGGCGAGACGGGCGCCAAGCTCTGCACCCAACTCAACGACCACGCCGGCTCTTGGTGAGGGGATCTCGACGGTCGCCTTGTCGGTCATCACGGCAGCGAGGATCTGGTCCTCCTGGACCGCCATACCTACCGCGACGTGCCATTCGACGATCTCCGCCTCCGCCACGCCCTCTCCCACATCGGGGAGCTTGACCAGTTCGACAGGCATCTTCAGGCCTCCATCAACCGCATGAGCGCGCGGCCGACGCGATTCGGTCCCGGAAAATAGTCCCACTCCTGCGCGTGCGGGTAAGGCGTGTCCCATCCGGTGACCCGAACCACCGGCGTTTCGAGGTGATAGAAGCAGCGTTCCTGGACCAGCGCGGAGAGTTCGGCGCCGAAGCCCGACGTGCGGGTCGCTTCGTGCACAATGAGACAGCGCCCGGTCTTGGTCACCGATCGCACGATGGTGTCGATGTCGAGCGGGACGAGGGACCTGAGATCGATGATCTCGGCGTCGATGCCGACCGATCGGCGCGCCGCTTCGGCGACGTGGACCATGGTGCCGTACGCAAGGACGGATACCTCACTTCCTTCCCTGCGGACCACGGCTTCGCCGATCGGCACGGTGTAATGGCCTTGCGGAGTTTCGCTCAGCTCGTGCTTCGACCAGGGCACGATCGGCCGATCATGGTGCCCATCGAACGGGCCATTGTAGATCCGCTTCGGCTCGAGAAACACGACGGGATCGTCGTCCTCGATGGCGGCGATGAGCAGGCCTTTCGCATCATACGGATTCGATGGAATGACCGTCTTCAACCCCGCCACGTGGGTGAACAACGCCTCCGGACTCTGGCTATGCGTCTGCGCTCCGAAGATGCCGCCGCCGCAGGGCATGCGCACCACGATGGGCGCGCTGAATTCGCCGGCCGAACGAAATCGCAGACGCGCCGCCTCCGAGACGATCTGGTCGTAGGCCGGATACATATAGTCGGCGAACTGGATCTCGGCGACCGGCCTCAGCCCATACGCGCCCATGCCGACGGCGATGCCGACAATGCCGCTTTCGGAGATCGGCGTGTCGAAACAGCGTGATGCTCCGTATTTGCCTTGCAGCCCGTCCGTGCAGCGAAAGACGCCGCCGAAGCGGCCGACATCCTGGCCGAATGCGACGACGCGGTCGTCACGCGCCATCATCACGTCCATGGCGTCGCGCACCGCTTCGATCATCGTCAAGGACGGCATGTCAAAAACCGAGCTCCTGGCGCTGTTCGCGCAAATGGGTTGGCATCTGCTTGTAGACATCGTCGAACATCGAGGCCGGGCTGCATTTTGTTCCCTCCATGAGGGTCCCGTAGCTCTGCGCTTCCTTCGCCGCGACGGCGATCTCCTCGTCGAGCTCGGCCTTGAGCTGCACATGGCGCGGCTCGCTCCAGGCTCCACGCCCGATCAGATGGTCCTTGAGCCGCTCAATGGGATCGCCGAGCGGCCAGGCCGCCTGGTCTTCCTGCGCGCGATATTTTGAGGGATCGTCGGAGGTCGAATGCGGCGCGGCCCGATAGGTCACCCACTCGATCAGGGTCGGCCCGAAATTCCGGCGAGCCCGCTCCACCGCCCAACAAGCGGCGGCGTGAACCGCGAGATAGTCGTTTCCATCGACCCGGAGCGCGGGAATGCCGTAGCCCAGCGCCCGGGCTGCAAAGGTGGCTCCCTCCCCGCCGGCGACGGATTGAGCTGTCGAGATCGCCCACTGATTGTTGACGACATTGAGAATGACTGGCGGGCGATATACCGAGGCGAACACCAGCGCGGCATGAAAGTCATTCTCGGCGGTGGCTCCCTCGCCGATCCATGCGGCAGCGACACGCCCCTCGCCGCGCATCGCCGATGCCATTGCCCAGCCGACAGCCTGCACATATTGGGTAGCGAGATTGCCGGAAATGGAGAAGAAGCCCGCCTCGCGCGCCGAATAGAACACCGGAAGCTGGCGGCCTTTCATACGGTCCTTTTCGTTCGACAGGACCTGGCACATCATGTCGACCACCGGCCAGTCCTGCGCGATGAGCAGCCCCTGCTGGCGGTAGGTCGGGAAGTTCATGTCCCCCGCCTGCAGTGCCGTCAGAGAGCCGCACGCGATCGCCTCTTCTCCGGTGCACTGCATGTAGAAGGACGTCTTGCGCTGCCGCTGCATCATGGTCATGCGGGCGTCGTAAGCTCTTGTCTTGAGCATCGCACGCAGGCCCGAGCGGAGTTGATCGGCGGTGCATGCGCCTGACCACGGACCGACCGCACGGCCATCGCCATCCAGCACCCGGATCAGATCATAGGCGAGATGACGGATCTCACGCGCCTCGACATCGACCGCCGGGCGAGGCACCCGTCCCGCATCCGAAAGATGCGAGCCGCTGACATCGGCGCGGCCGAAGCAAGGCTGCGGCTCGGGAATATGCAAACCGAGAGGCAGGACATTCATGATGCCGTGCCGTCGGTTCCGGTCGGAGATCCCCCGACGATCTCGACCGAACGAAGCGCGGGATGCCGCGCGAAGCGGGAGCAGAGAACCGCGTGATCACGGCCCGGCGTTCCGTCGATGCCGAAGTCGATGGCCGCGCCTCCTTCCACATCAACCGTCATGCGGAATTCGACCATCTGCAAGCCGAACCGCTGCACATCGGTCAGAAGTTGCGATGCCGCAGCGAGCGAGTCCGTTGCGAAGGCCCTGAAGACGACAGATGAAGCGCGGTGCGCCGAAGCAGGCATGGGCTGATCTCCTCGCCAGGACTCTACTGCCGGGTGATCAGGTGATTCTCCCGATCTTTTGTGCAAGAATGTCAGATTGCAGAAGGATCATCTGCCATTTCGGAGATTTTCGATGAAATCGTCTTCCAGCACGAAAGCGCGAACCAAGGCGCAGCTCGACCTGATCGACCGAAAGATCCTTTCGATTCTTCGTAACGAAGGACGGCTGACGATCAACGAACTGGCCGATCGCGTCGGGCTGTCATCTTCCCCATGCTGGTCGCGGGTCAGACGCCTGGAGGAGATCGGTGTGATCAAACACTACGCGGCCGTCATCGATCACGCCGCCATCGGCCTGAAGGATATCGTCTTCATCGAAGTCACACTCGACAAGCACGACGACAAGGTGCTCGCGCGGTTTGGCGATTCCCTTGCCAAGATCCCGGAGGTGATCGAAGCCAACCTCGTCACCGGCGACTATGACTATCTGGTCAAGGTTGCGGTCGCCGACACCACGCACTACGAGCGCTTTCTACGTGAGAAGCTCTACCGGATTCAGGGCATCAGGCACACCCGATCGACCTTTTCGCTGCGGAGCCTGAAGCTCGTCATGTCAGCCGATCCACTGCTCGTCAGCGCAGGTGGCTAGAGCAGGCATAGAGTCCAAGTCGGTGAAATCCGGCACAAGACACCCATTGCCGCCTGGGGCAGCGCCGCACCCCGGGCTCGATTCCGCACGCAAGGACTACGCTGCCTCGCAAACTTTTCGGATCCCGTTGGTAACGGCTGGGTACACCGGAACGGGCGTACTGCGCGGAAAATCGCAGCAAACCACAGTTTGGAGTGCAAAATCGCAGAATTGGTAGCGGGGGAGGGACTCGAACCCCCGACCCCAGGATTATGATTCCCGTGCTCTAACCAGCTGAGCTACCCCGCCACAGGGATCGCGGAGGCCGAAACGGCCGATCTCGCGAACGCGCGGCATATAAGGAAGGGGGCGGTGGGAAGTCAAGCTAAGGTCGCTTGAGCCCATAGAGTGATTTTGGCATCGGAATCAGGCGCTTTCTCACACCAGACTCGTGGAGAGTCCCCCTCACCCGGGCGCTGTTGCGCAGAGTCCGGCCTCTCCGCGCAGGCGGGGAGAGGCGAGGAAGCACACTTGCGCCGAAACACCCTATTTCGGCTTCACATTGGGGTCGCCGCCGGGGCTGCCGGGGGGCGGGATCACGGGCATTTTGCCGTCCGTGCTCGGCGCAGGGGCGTGCATTTCGGGGTCGACGCCTGCGGGCGGGCAGAGCACGCCGTCGGATTTGGCCAGCTTGTCGCCAAGCAGTTCCCTCGATTGCCCGGTGGTGGTGCCGTCCGGCGCGGTGGCGCGGTTCGGGCGGTCCTGCGGGGCGCAGTCGGCGGCTGCGTGTTGCGGGGATGGCGGCGCGGTCGCTTGCGGCGGCGTCGCCGGGGCGGGCGGGGCCTGCGCGATCGCTGGCGCAGAGGCTGCGATCACGAGGCCCGCAAAAATGAGGTTTGATGTCGTGCGCATGGGAAGGAAACGCGCGGAGCCCGCGCGCTGTTCCCACCGCTGAACATTACGATTTGTGGTAGCGGATCAGCGAGAAGTGACCCATCGGCGGCATGGGGCGGCGCTCGGCGAGCGTGACGCCGCCGTGCCTGGCGGCCCAGTTGACGAGGCGATCCCACGGGAATTCCGGGCGCCAGCCGAGGCGGCGGGCGATCGGCGCGAAGGCCAGCTCGAACAGCTTTCGCGGGCCACTCTCGGCGCCGATGTGGTTGACCAGGATCAGCTCGCCGCCCGGCCTCAGCACGCGCACGAACTCATCGAGCGTGCCTTCGGGATCTGGCACCGCGGTGATGACATATTGCGCGACCACCGCATCGAAAGCACCGTCGGGAAAGGCGAGATTCTTCGCGTCCATCACCGAGAGCACTTCGACATTGGAGAGGCGAAGCGCACGCACGCGTTGTTGCGCCTTGCGCAGCATCGGCTCGGAAATGTCGACGCCGCAGATCTTCGTGGTGCGCGAGTAATCGGACAGCGAAAGCCCGGTGCCGACGCCGACGTCGAGAATACGGCCGCCGATGCGATCGGCCTCGGCGATGGTCGACTGCCGGCCGGCATCGAACACCTTGCCGAACACGAGATCATAGACCGGCGCCCAGCGGCCATAGGCCTTCTCGACCCCGGCCCGCGAGATGTCTGCTGCCATGCCCCCTGCCCCGGAAATTCTTTAGCCGCGGACCGCCTCGACGAGCGGCCTCGTCGTGCTCGTAGCGACCTTCGCAGCAGCGCTCTGGATGAAGCCGCCGCCGAGCACGCGCGCCTGCCCGCTGGCTGCGTCGTAGAACACGCAGGCTTGTCCCGGCGAGACGCCCTCTTCGCCGGCGACGAGCTCGACCTCGTAGTGGCCGTTTGCGCCGCGCAGCCACGCCGGCTGCGGCGCGCGGGTCGAGCGCACGCGCACGAACAGCTCGAGGCCGCCTCCGATGGCGCGGTCGATATCGCCGCCGCCGATCCAGTTGACGTCACGCAAGGCGATGCGGTGCATCTTCAGCGCATCGCGCGGGCCGACCACGACACGGCGGTTGGCGGCATCCAGCCGCACCACGAACAGCGGCGCACTCGCGGCGATGCCGAGACCACGACGCTGGCCGACGGTGAAATTGGCGATGCCGTGATGCTGGCCGAGCACGCGGCCGTCGAGATCGACGATGTCGCCGGGGTCCATCGCGTTTGGACGCAGGCGCGTCACGATGTCGGTGTAGCGACCCGTCGGCACGAAGCAGATGTCCTGGCTGTCGTGCTTGTCGGCGACCGAGAGACCGAAGCGGCGCGCGAGCTCGCGCGTCTCGGGCTTGGTCATGTCGCCGAGCGGGAAGCGCAGGAAGTCGAGCTGTTCCTGCGTCGTCGCGAACAGGAAATAGCTCTGGTCGCGATCGGCGTCGGCCGCGCAGACCAGCGCGCGCGAGCCGTCGCCCTGACGGCGCGAGGCGACGTAATGGCCGGTGGCGAGCGCCTGCGCACCGAGCTCGCGCGCAGTCTTCAACAGGTCGCGGAACTTGACGCTGCGGTTGCACTCGATGCAGGGCACCGGCGTCTCGCCGAGCGCGTAGGAGTCGGCGAAGACATCGATGACGGACTCGCGAAAGCGATCCTCGTAATCGAGCACGTAATGGGGAATGCCGAGCTTGGCGGCGACGTCGCGGGCATCGTGGATGTCCTGGCCGGCGCAGCAGGCGCCCTTGCGGTGGGTGGCCGCGCCGTGGTCGTAGAGCTGCAGCGTGATGCCGACGACGTCGTAGCCTTCCGCCTTGAGCAGCGCAGCCGTGGTCGAGGAATCGACGCCGCCCGACATGGCAACGACGACCCTGGTATCCTCAGGACGGCCTTCGAGATCCAGACTGTTGAGCATGGGCCTAAAGCGGTTGTGACGGCGTGCGGCGATCCGCGATTTTCCTTCGCCTTTGACCGGGACATCGGCGCTCCCCGGGAACCGAGGTTCCCGAAGGGCACGGCTTGCCCGGTCGAAAGCGGCTGAGAGCACCCTTTAATATAGGTGGCATTCCGGTGAAGCAATCGGGCGGGCGGTGAGCGAGGGGCAATTCTTGCCGGGGCGGCAGAAATGATGGGGTTTTGGGAAGCCCCGCAGCATCAACCGCACCCCATCAAGACATTGATTTTGCTGTATAAAATAGCTCAAGACGACTCTGGCCCGCTCCTTGCTAACCTCTTGGTCCGAAGATGTTTTCAAGGGGTCGCCCGTGGTTGGTGTCACGTCAGACGTAGCGGCTAGTGCGCAAGTCTCCAGCGCGCAGCAGAAACCTGCCCGGTCGCAGACCAAGGACCAGACGCCCAGCTCCTCCTTCGGCGATCTGGTCGACAGCAACACCCAGGCCATCAGCAACAGCGCCCCGTCCTCGACCCAGGAACCCGCGCCGCGGCGAAGCGATTCCGCCTCGTCCTCGTCCGACAAGAGCGCGCGGGACAGCTCCTCGACCGACCAGTCCTCGCGGAGCAAGGCGAGCGACGGCCCGGATACCGCGACGACAGCCACGAGCGACACGCCGGCCGCTCCGGCCAAGACCGACGGCAAACCTAACGACAAGACTGACGCCTCGGCCGCCAAGTCGGGCGACAAGTCCGACAGCACCAAGAGCGACAAGACCGACAACGCCACCGACGGCCTCGCCGCAGCCGTGGATGCCGCGGCTGCCGCTCAAGCCGCTGCGACGCCGGCGGCAACGCCCGTTCCGACCACCGTACCTGTTGCCGCGCCCGCGGTGCCAGTCGACCCGAATGCTGTGGCGAACCAGGCTGCTGCCAACGCCACCTCCTCGCCGCTGACGATCGCAGCCGCCGGCATCGCCGCCAGCGCTTCGACCGCGGCGCAGATCGTCGGCATCAAGGCGGATGCGACCGGCAAGACTGCCAAGACCGGCGTGGCCAGCACCACCGACGCAAAGGCCGCGCTCACCGAGGTGGCTGTTGCGAACACCGACGCCACCGCAACCGATGTCACGGCGAAGGCCGCGCAGATCACCGCGGTCGATCAGGGCACGCCGAAGACCTCGTTCAAGGCGGCCGTAACAGCGCAAGGTCAGACCGACGTCTCCAATATAGGCCAGGACGCCGGCAAGAGCGCGCAGACCGCGACACCTGCGCAAAATCCCGCGACCGCGGCGGGCGCCGCCGCGCATCCGCAAGCCGCAAAGTCGCAGGCTGACACGACCACTGCCGATGCGAAGACCGCAACCGATCGCACCGCTGACGCGGCGCCGGCCGCGCCGACGACGCACGTGCATGCCGATACGCAAGGCCTCGCCGGCGCAACGACCGACACCAGCGCGCAGGCCGCCAGCGCCGTGCAGGCGCCGCTAACGAATACGACCTCGGCCGCGACCGCCTCGACGGCAACGCTGACCGCGACCGCGGCGAACCCCAACGCGGTGCCGATCAGCGGCATTCCGATCGAGATCGCGGCCGCCGCGCGCGCCGGAAAAACCCGGTTCGACATCAGCCTCGACCCGGCCGATCTCGGCCGCATCGACGTGCGCATCAATGTCGACCGCAACGGGCAGGTCACCTCGCATCTCACCGTCGAGAAGCCGGAGACTCTGTCGATGCTGAGGCAGGATGCGCCGCAATTGCAGCGCGCGCTCGACAATGCCGGCCTCAAGACCGGCAGCAACGGACTCTCCTTCAGCCTGCGCGACCAGAATTCGTCAGGCCAGAACGCCGGCCAGAACAACGACAATTCCGGCAATGCCCGCCGCCTGATCATCAGCGAGGACGATCAGGCCGCAAGCGCGCCCGTCAGCCGCAGCTATGGCCGCATGCTCGGCTCGAGCAGCGGCGTCGATATCAGAGTGTGAGGAGTATCAGGCCATGACCACCACGAATGCCGCCACCGCGCCATCAGTCGTCTCCGGTACGACGCCGACCTCGTCATCGTCGTCCTCGTCAAGCTCGAGCCTGAGCTCGTCCACGGGCGCGACGCTCGCCGGCAACTTCCAGACCTTCCTGACGCTGCTGACCACGCAGCTACAGAACCAGAACCCGCTCGATCCGCTCGACACCAACCAGTTCACGCAGCAGTTGGTGCAGTTCGCTGGCGTCGAACAGCAGCTCAAGACCAACGATTCGCTGTCCCAGCTCGTCACCCTGCAGCAGACCACGCAGGCGACCCAGGCGCTCGGGTTCGTCGGCAAGACCGCTGTGGTCGACGGCACCACCGCAACCATGAAGAACTCGTCGGCGACCTGGCACCTCAACGTGCCGAGCGACGCGACCGTGGACATCTCCATCGCCAATTCCAGCGGCCAGACCGTGTTCACCGGCAAATATACCGCCGGCGCCGCCTCGGATGTTCCCTTCACCTGGAACGGCCAGGGCAATGACGGCACGCAATGGCCTGATGGCAAGTACACGATCACGGCGACCGGCAAAGACGTCGCGGGCAACAATGTCGGCATCGCAGCGCAGGTGCAGGGCGTGGTGTCGTCGGTCGACCTGACCCAATCGCCGCCGCTGCTCTCGATTGACGGCAACAGCTACACGCTGAGCCAGGTGAAGAGCATTGTGGCGACCAGCAGCAATTGATTGAGGGCGATTCCGCTGCGACCTACTCGGTATCGTCCTGGCGAACGCCAGGACCCAAAACCACCGAACGTCATTTGAGGCGAAGAGGTAACCCCGAGTCTTCGCCAAACTACTCCCTGGGGTAATGGGTCCTGACTTTCGCCAGGACGACAATTGAGGCCCTCGCGACGTCAACGCCCGCCTCATTCCTTAGCAAAGTATTTACGCAGACCCCGCTCGGCTCGCTGAAATTGCGCTTTCAGCCGCCGGGCCGCTTTCGTCCCAGCCGGATTCAACGAGAATTGTATTGAAGCCTTAGGCTTAGCGGATTTTTAAGCCGCCACGCGTAGGGTTACGGCGTGAGTTCAGTGGTTGAGAGTTTGTGAGTACGCCATGACAGAACCCCATCGCCCGAGGGTAAAATACGTCATCGGGCCGGACGGCAGTCCGCTGACGATTGCAGATCTGCCCGCACCCGGCACCAAACGCTGGGTCATCCGCCGCAAGGCCGAAGTCGTCGCCGCAGTTCGCGGTGGACTTCTCTCCCTCGAGGAGGCCTGCAGCCGTTATACCCTGACGGTCGACGAATTCCTCTCCTGGCAGTTTTCCATTGACCAGCATGGTCTGGCGGGTCTTCGCACCACCCGCATCCAGCAATATCGCCAGTAAGCAATCCGGAAATCTGCTGCTTTTGACGAAAATCGGCCCCGCCCCGCGAGGCCGATTTTTGTCATGTCGCTACTTTTGTCCGAGCTCTTAACCTTCGTTAACCATATCGAAACCATCACCTAGGCAATAATTGCCCACTCGGCCGTCCTGAAATGCGGGCCGAATCTGTCGAGGCGGTTACTTGCAAGGTCTTGCGGACTTTTTAAAAGGTATCGGCGCCGCCCGCTTCGGGGCGATGATCGCGGTCACCGCCGCGCTCATCGGCTTCTTTGCCTTCGTCATCATGCGGGTCACCACGCCGCAAATGACGACGCTGTTCACCGACCTCAGCGTCGAAGATTCCTCCAGCATTATCAAGGATCTGGAACGCCAAGGCATCCAGTTCGAGCTGCGCAATGAAGGCTCCATCATCATGGTGCCGAAGGACAAGGTCACCCGCTTGCGGATGAAGCTCGCCGAAGGCGGCCTGCCCAAGGGCGGCGGCGTCGGCTACGAGGTCTTCGACAAGTCGGACGCACTCGGCACCACCTCTTTCGTCCAGAACATCAATCACTTGCGCGCGCTGGAGGGCGAGCTCGCCCGCACCATCCGCGCCATCGACCGGATCCAGGCCGCCCGCGTCCATCTCGTGCTGCCCGAGCGCCCGCTGTTCGCGCGCGAGGCGCCGGAGCCGTCGGCCTCGATCGTGGTGCGGGTCCGCGGCTCGCTCGAAGCCCAGCAGATCCGCGCCATCCGCCACCTCGTCGCCTCCGCGGTCAACGGGCTGAAGCCGCAGCGCGTCTCGATCGTGGATGAGGCCGGCCAGCTGCTCGCCGACGGCGCCCAGACCGATCCGGAGCAGGCCGCAGGCGACGACCGGCGCATCGCCTTCGAAAAGCGGCTGCGCAAGGAGGTCGAGGACATCGTCTCCTCCGTGGTCGGCTCCGGCCGCGCCCGCGTCCAGCTCTCCGCCGATTTCGACTTCAACAAGATCACCCAGACCTCGGACAAGTTCGATCCCGAAGGTCGCGTGCTGCGTTCGACCCAGACCCGGGAAGAGAGCAGCCTCACCACCGACAACAACGGTCAGGTCACGGTCAACAACGAGCTGCCCGGCAACCAGCAGAACAACGGCCTGCCGGCGAAGGACCAGAGCAAGAAGACCGAAGAGACCAACAATTACGAGATCTCCCGCACCACCAAGACCGAGGTGACCGAGGCCGGCCGGGTCAACCGCATCTCGGTCGCGGTGCTGGTCGACGGCATCTACACCAAGAACGACAAGGGCGAGCTCGCCTACACCGACCGCAGCAAGGAACAGCTCGATCGCATCGCCACCCTGGTGCGCTCGGCAATCGGCTTCGACCAGAAGCGCGGCGACCAGGTCGAGGTCGTCAATCTGCGCTTCGCCGACGCGCCCTCCACCGCCCCGATCACCGAGCCCTCCGGCTTTCTTGGCTCGCTGCAGTTCACCAAGGACGACATCATGTATTTCGTCGAGCTCGGCGTGATGATGCTGCTCGGCCTGGTCGTCATGTTCATGGTGATCCGCCCGCTGGTGAAGCGCATTCTCGCCTCTGACGAAGTCGCAGCCGCCATCAGCGGCGTCCTCGCCGGCCCTGCGGCTTCCGAAGAGGCCGCGCCGGCCGGCGGCCAGGCGCTCTTGCCAAGCGGCGCCGCCAGCGCAATCGACGTCGCCACCATCCAGGGCCAGGTCCACGCCCAATCCGTTCATCGCGTCGGCGAGCTCGCCGAGCGCAACCCCAACGAAACCGTCGCCATCATCCGTCAGTGGCTGACCGAACCCACGAAATGATCGAGTGAACTGACATGGCCGCTTCCCTGCAAAACGCCAACTCGAACGACATCACCAGCGTGATCTCGACGCTCGGCCAGCGCGCCGGCAACCGGTCCAAGGATGGGAGGGGCACCGAGCAACTGACCGGCCCGCGCCGCGCCGCGATCCTGATGCTGGCACTCGGCGAGCAGTATGGCGGCAAGATCTGGGGCCTGCTCGACGACGACGAGGTGCGTCAGCTCTCGCTGGAAATGTCCACCCTCGGCACCGTCGAGGTCGACACCGTCGAGGACATGCTGCTCGAATTCGTCTCGCGCATGTCCGCCTCGGGCGCGCTGATGGGCAATTTCGACGCCACCGAACGCCTGCTCCAGCAGTACCTGCCGCCGGAGCGCGTCAACGGCATCATGGACGAGATCCGCGGCCCCGCGGGGCGCAACATGTGGGAAAAACTCTCCAACGTGCAGGAAGAGGTCCTCGCCAACTACCTCAAGAACGAATATCCGCAGACCATCGCCGTGGTGCTGTCGAAGCTGAAGCCGGAACATGCCGCACGCGTGCTCGGCATCTTCCCCGAAGATCTCGCGCTCGACGTCGTCAACCGCATGCTGAAGATGGAAGCCGTGCAGAAGGAGGTGATCGAGAGCGTGGAGAAGACGCTGCGCACCGAATTCATGTCGAACCTGTCGCAGACCCGCCGCCGCGACGCCCACGAGGTGATGGCGGAAATCTTCAACAACTTCGACCGCCAGACCGAAACCCGCTTCATCACCTCGCTCGAAGAAGACAACCGGGAATCGGCCGAGCGCATCAAGGCGCTGATGTTCACCTTCGACGACCTCGTCAAGCTCGACTCCGGCTCGGCCCAGACCTTGATGCGCAACGTCGACAAGGACAAGCTCGGCGTGGCGCTGAAGAGTGCCAACGAGGACGTCCGCAACTTCTTCTTCGGCAACATGTCCTCGCGCGCCGCAAAAATGCTGCAGGACGACATGGCGGCGATGGGTCCGGTGCGGCTGCGCGATGTCGACGAGGCCCAGGCTCTGCTGGTCAACCTCGCCAAGGACCTCGCCGCCAAGGGCGAGATCATGCTGACCAAGAACCGCGCTGACGACGAACTGGTGTACTGATGGGCGCTCCGGCCAAATTCCTGTTCGATACCGACTTCGCCGCACCCGACCGGACGCGCGAGAAGGCCGCGACCGCGGCCGAGATCGCGCAGAAGGTCGCGGAGGCCGAAGCGCGCGCCTATCAGGACGGCTTTGCCGCGGGCCAGCACGAGGCCAAGGCCGAGAGCGACCGCCGCGTCGCGCTCGCCATGGAAGAGATCAACATCGCGATCCGGGGCATTGCCGCGGGCATCGGCAACATCGAGAGCAAGATGGAGACCGAAGCGGTCGACGTCGCCGTCGCGGTGGCGCGAAAGCTGTGCGCCGATCTGGTCGCTGCCGAGCCGCTCGGCGAGATCATGGCGCTGGTCAAGGATTGCTTCTCGCACCTGGTCGCGACGCCGCATCTCGTCGTCCGCATCAACGATTCGCTCTACGAGAGCGCCCGCGAGAAGATCGAGCGGCTCGCCAAGCAGAGCGGCTTCGAGGGGCGACTGGTGATCCTGGCCGAGCCCGAAATTGCCACCGGCGATTGCCGGATCGAGTGGGCCGATGGCGGCGTCGTGCTGGAGCGCAGCGCCATCGCGGCCAAAATCGACGACATGGTCGGACGCTATATCGCGTCCCGCAAGGGGAACTAAGCCATGAGCGACACCGACGGACAGGTCCCGCTGCCCGACCTCAACGGCCCGCTGCCGCCCGGCGGCACCGATGTCGGCTACAACGAGGACGAATATGCCGCGCGCGTTGCCGCCGACCTCGAGGCCGTCTTCGACGTGCCGGTGCAGGTGTCGGCGGTGCTCGGCCGGTCCAAGATGGATGTCGGCGAGCTCTTGAAGCTCGGACCCGGCACCGTGCTCGAGCTCGACCGCCGCGTCGGCGAGGCCATCGACATCTATGTCAACAACAAGCTGGTCGCCCGCGGCGAGGTCGTCCTGGTCGAGGACAAGCTCGGCGTGACCATGACGGAAATCATCAAGACGGAACGCGGCTAGCGCTCGCTTGGAGAATGATGCGCGCCAGCGCAAACAGACGGACAGGAGACTGACATGCGGCTTCTCATCGTTGGCACATTGAAGGGCCAGCTCACCACCGCTACCAAGATCGCGATGGACAACGGCGCCACCGTGACCCATGCCGAGGATCACGAGCAGGCGATGCGCGTGCTGCGCGGCGGCAAGGGCGCCGACCTCCTGCTGGTCGACGTCGCCCTCGACATCCGCGACCTCGTGATGCGGCTCGAGGCCGAGCACATCCACGCCCCGATCGTCGCCTGCGGCATTACCAACGACGCTCGCGCCGCGGTCGCCGCGATCCACGCCGGCGCCAAGGAATACATCCCGCTGCCGCCGGAGCCGGAGCTGATCGCCGCGGTGCTGGCCGCCGTCGCCAACGATTCCCGCGAGCTGGTCTATCGCGACGACGCCATGGCGCGCGTCATCAAGCTCGCCCAGCAGATCGCAGGCTCGGATGCCTCGGTGATGATCACCGGCGAATCCGGCACGGGCAAGGAGGTGCTGGCGCGCTACGTCCACACTCGCTCGGCCCGCGCCAAGCGTCCGTTCATCTCGATCAACTGCGCCGCGATCCCCGAGCATCTCCTGGAATCCGAGCTGTTCGGCCATGAGAAGGGCGCCTTCACCGGCGCGGTCGCCCGCCGCATCGGCAAGTTCGAGGAGGCGACCGGCGGCACGCTGCTGCTGGACGAAATCTCCGAGATGGACGTCCGTCTGCAATCGAAACTGCTGCGCGCCATCCAGGAGCGCGTGATCGATCGCGTCGGCGGCACCAAGCCGGTGCCGGTTGACATCCGCATCATCGCGACCTCGAACCGCAACCTGGCGGATGCCGTGCGCGAAGGCACCTTCCGCGAGGACCTGCTGTTCCGCCTCAACGTCGTGAATTTGAAGATTCCGCCGCTGCGCGAGCGTCCCGCCGACATCATGGAGCTCGCCCAGCATTTCGTGAAGAAATATGCCGAGGCCAACGGCGTGCCGCTGCGTCCCATCTCGGCCGAAGCCAAACGCGTGCTGTCCGCCAACCGCTGGCAGGGCAACGTCCGCGAGCTCGAAAACACCATGCACCGCGCGGTGCTGATGGCGCAGGGCGACGAGATCGGCCCCGATGCGATCCTCACCCCCGACGGCGACCGCCTCGACCTTGCCAAGACCCCACCGGCCGTGGCGCACGCCACCATGGCCGCCGAGCAGGTGACGCGCGCACTCGTCGGGCGCACCGTCGCCGATGTCGAGCGGGACCTGATCCTGGAGACGCTCAAGCACTGCCTCGGCAACCGGACCCATGCCGCCAACATCCTCGGCATCTCGATCCGCACGCTGCGCAACAAGCTCAACGAATATGCCGACGGCGGCATCCCGATCACACCGGCGGGCACGCCGGGTGAATATCCGCGGATGATGGGGGCGTAGGGCTTCTGGCTACTGTTGACGATGTGAATGCCCGGGCTTGGTCCCGGGCATTTTTCATGCGCGCCAGTGCCAGACCCGTCGCCCTTCGAGGCCCGCTTCGCGGGCACCTCAGGGTGACAGAGCGAACACATGGCCGCACCGCATCCGGCGACTAGGTCGCCGCGACGCCAGGCCCTATAACGGTCGCGAGAACCACGCGAGGAACCTTATGTCGGAAGCTCAAATCACGGACTGGCTGGCGTCGCAGCGGCAGGCGATGATCGATCTGTTGCGCGACGTCGTGAACATCGATTCCGGGTCCTATGACAAAGCGGGCGTCGACGCGGTCGGTGCGCGGTTCGAGCGGCATTTTGCCGAGCATGGAATTCCGTTCCGGCGCGAGGCCAATGACACCTTTGGCGATGCGATCCACGCCGACGTGGCCAAGCCCGGCAGCAACGAAAAGCCGGTGCTGTTGATGGGGCATCGCGACACCGTGTTCGGCAAGGGCGAGGCCGGGAAGCGCCCGTTCACGATTCGCGACAACCGCGCCTACGGACCCGGCGTCGCCGACATGAAGGCCGGCGTCGTCATGAACATCTTCGTCGCCACCGCCTTCCACAAATTCGGCGGCAACTCGCATCCGATCAAGCTGCTGATCACCTCGGACGAGGAGATCGGCTCGCCTTCGTCGCGGCCGGTGATCGAGCGCGAGGGCCGCTCGGCGCGCGCCGTGTTCAATTCCGAGCCGGGCCGCCCCACGGGCAATGTCGTCACCAGCCGCAAGGGCGGCATCTTCATGCATATGGCCATTACCGGGAAGGCCGCGCATTCCGGCGCCAACTTCGCCGCCGGTATCAGCGCGATCGGCGAGCTCGCGCACAAGATCATCCAGATCCACGCGCTGACCGACCTCACCAAGGGCATCACGCTCAATGTCGGCCTGATCTCGGGCGGCCAGTCGGTCAACACGACGGCGCCTTACGCCGAGGGCCAGATCGACATGCGCTATGTCGATCCCAGGGATCGCGCCACTGTCATGGCCGAAATCGAGCGCATCATCGCAACGCCCTATGTGCCCGGCACCAGCGCGACGCTGACCATCAAGGGCGAGTTCGTGCCTGTGGTGCAGAGCGAGAGCTCGAAGGCGCTGTTCGAAGGATATCAGGCCGCCGCCAGGCAGGCCGGCCTCACCACGCTGCAGGGCGAGTTCTCCGGCGGCTGCGCCGATTCCGGCTTCACCGCCGCGGTGGGGACGCCGACCATCTGCGGCGTCGGGCCGGTCGGCGGGCTCGCGCATTCGCCGGAGGAATATCTCGAGCTCGACAGCATCGTGCCGCGCGCGCAGGCGCTGGCACTGGCGATTTTGAAGGGATGATGGTGCCACGCTGACGGTGTCGTAGGGTGGGCAAAGGTGCGAAGCGCCGTGCCCACCATCTCTCTCGATCGCGAGAATGCGTGGGCACGCTCCGCTTTGCCCACCCTACGAGACCTCCCGAGCTCTACGAATAACTCGGCGCGTCCGGCTTGCGGAAAATGTGGATGGGATCGCCCGGCACGAACGGCTGGCCGCGGAACATCGCATAGGCATAGAGCACAAGATACGCGATCGCCAGCGCGCTGACGGCGTAGAAGGCCCAGGTCCCGACGCGCTTCATTCGTTCCGCTCCGTTGCCGTCCCGGCGGGACAGCTCACGGCGCTTCTAGAGCGGCGGTGGAAAAAAGGCCAGCCTGCGCGGCCTCGCTTTGCGGCGATCACACGCCGCGAAGGCTGCGCGCGGGAAGGCTGACCTCGGCGAGCCTTGCTGCGTCCTCGTTCTGGTCGACTGCCACATACTGGCCGTGCCAGTAGGCGAGCGCCGCGGTACGCACCGAGTTCTTGATGGTCCTGACACGGCCGATGACAATGCCGTGCGAGTGGCGCTCGACGATCTCCTCGACCTCGCAATCGACCGCGGACAAGGCGCCGACCAGCAGCGGAACGCCGGAGGCAGACGTGACCCATTGGCTGCCGGCAAACCGGTCGGCCCCCTTCAGGCCAGCCATGCCGGCAAAGCGCTCGGCGACATCGCGCTGATCGGCCGCCAGGATGTTCACGCCGAAGGCGGCGTAGCGCCTGATCAGCGGGAAGGACGAGGCATCGCGGTTGATGCTGACCAGAAGCGTCGGCGGATCGACCGACAGCGACGTCACCGAGGTGACCGTCATGCCGGTGATGTCCTTGCCCCGCCCGGCGGTGATAATGCTGACCCCGCCGGTGAGGTGGCGCATGGCGCCGCGGAAATCGGCAGACGAGACGGGAATTTGGGTCATGAGATCGCGGGGCACTACATTCATGGCATCCTCCCCGAAACGGGGTCCCCGTCTATTTAGGTACGATCATCCGCCGATAAAAGATGGGTCAGGATCCGGCCTCGAAGCCGGTAAGCCCGGTCGAGCCACGCATGCGCGGCCCGCCGCTTGCGAAAACAACCCCATGCACAGTAGCCAACGTCTTCCACCGGAAGAGCAATTTCTTATTTTTCGAAATCCGGTTGACGCGTCGGGCAAAACAGTGGCAGGAAGGCACCATACGCCATAGGACGGACCAGGCTCTTGCCTGTCAGTGCAGCCATCTGATGGGCAGGTTGAGCAGCCCGCGGAACGCCCAGCCGCCGATCCGCACTTTCTCGTCTTCTGCGATCTCCAACTTTTCGGCGCGCGCGAATACGGTCGGCAGCGCGACGTCAGCGATCATGGCGCGCGAGGCGAAGGCGCCGGCGCAGAAATGCGGGCCGGCGCCGAAGGCGACGCTCTTCGAGGTATCGCGTCGCACGTCGAACTGGTCGGCGCGCTCGAAATGTTTCTCGTCGCGATTGGCCGAACCGAACATCAGGAACACGCGCTCGTCCGTCTCGAACGCGACATCGCGGATCGTCCACGGCTTTGCGATCCGCCGCGGCGACATGCCGATCGGCGAGATCCAGCGGGCATATTCTTCGAACGCCTGCAGCCAGCTCACCTCTCCCTTGCGCACGAGATCGAGCTGCGCGGGATGCGTCAGCAGCGCCCACACCGTGCCGGCGATCGCCTTGCGCGGCTCGTTCTGGCCGCCCGAGATCGCGAGCTTGACGTTGGCGCGCACGCTCTCCATCGGCATGCCGGAGGCGAGGAGCACGCCGAGGATACTCTGGTCGGGATGCTTGCGCATCACCGGCAGGATATCGTCGATCGCAGCATCGATGCCCGACGTCGCCGCGTGGCAACGCGCCTCGATGGCGGGATCGCCACCGTAATTGGCGATGCCCTCGATCATGCCTTGCGACCACGCATCCATGTCGGCAAAGCCGATATTGGTGAGGCCGGTGATCGACTTCAGACACTCGCCGGAGAACGGCAGCGCGAAATCGCGCATGAAATCGATCCGCGCCCCGGGCTCGATCGCGTCGATGATGCGGTCGGCATGGGCCTGGAACAGCGCGGTCCAGTGCGCTTTCACGGTCTTCGGCGATACCGTCGGAAACATCGCACGGCGCTCGACCTGATGCGCCTCGCCGTCCTTGCGCATCATGTTGTGGCCCATCAGCCGGTTCATCAGGCCGGCAGGCTGGTGCGAGGAGAACACGTCGATCTGTTTCTCGGAGATGGAGATGTCGTCGCGGCTCGTCAGCAGCGTCGAGCCGAGCTGCGGCACGAAGGCGATCGGCGCCTCTTTGCGCATTTTCGCGAGCATCGGATAGGGGTCGGCCCATAACGCGGCAGGGTCGATGTCGATGCGCGGCGCGGTGCTCAAGCTAGGCTCCCTTTTGCTGAATCCTGCTTTGCTGGATCCTGCCAGATGCTAGCGCCTTCAGGAACTGTCGTCTGTCCCCTTCGATTGGGACAGTCTCAGAACCATCCGTGTCGGTTCCGGTAACAATCCGGCCGGTTGGATCGAACAAGACGCATGACCTGAACAAGGAGGCGCTCCATGTTCGTCGGCTTTGAATCCCGTCTGGTAGACCTTGAAGCGGCGCCAATCTTCGCAAGGATCGCAGGGGATGGTCCGCCGCTACTCCTGTTGCACGGTTTCCCGGAAACCCATTTGACGTGGCGGGATATTGCGCCAATTCTGGCGCAACGATTTACGGTCGTCTGCGCCGATCTTCGCGGGTATGGGCAGAGCGGCACTCCGGCGTCGGACCCTGATCATCGCCCTTACGCAAAGCGTGCGATGGCTGACGATATGGTCAAGCTCATGAAGAGGCTTGGTCATGACCGCTTCATGGTGGCTGGGCATGACCGCGGAGGACGCGTTGCGTATCGAATGGCGCTCGATTGTCCGTCAATCGTTCGAAAGCTTGCCGTTCTCGATATCATCCCGACCGCGGATGCGTGGGACCGGGCCGATGTTCGCCTTGCGTTGAGCTTCTGGCCGTGGAGCTTGCTTGCTCAACCCGCTCCACTGCCGGAAGACATGATCGGCGTCGCGGCAGATGCCGTTATTCAAGGCGCGCTCTCCGGCTGGGGCTCACCGTCTTCGATCTTCCCGCCAGCGGTTCGCGCAAGCTACGCGGCAATGCTGAGAGATCGCGAACATCTCCATGCGATATGCGAAGAATACCGTGCGGCAGCAACGCTCGACCGCGATCACGATGCCGCCGATCGCGATGCCGGGAAGAAGATTGTCTGCCCGACGCTGGCGCTTTGGAGCCGCGGCGGCGGCCTGGCGAAGTGGTATGTTGGAGAAGGCGGTCCATTGGCGATCTGGCGCGGATGGTGCGAGACCGTGGCCGGACATGCCGTCGCGGGTGGTCACTTCTTCCCTGAAGAGTTTCCGGCGCAAACCGCCCATGAATTGGCAGGCTTCTTCGAAGCCTAGGATCGTCAGCAATGTCGGCCGGGCTGCGGCACGATGCCGATCGGCGCCCTTCCCATTGTTGCCGGCAGACATCGGCAATGGCAGATGGTTCCTGCCGGGAACCAGAACAAAGCGCTCGCTATCCGGCAGATAACGGCGCACAGTCTTGCGACCATCGAGCGGCCCTTAGCATCTATCGGTGGTGTGAACGCAAATCGCGCTCCCGCTCAACCCCCAGCGGAGCATGTGCATGTCGACTCGACGATCCCCAGAGCAATCGAACACATTCGAATACCGCCTGGCGCAAGAGGCGATAAGCTTGCGCCAACAGGCCAGGGAAATGCCCGTTGGTATCCGCCGAACGGAGCTGTTGCAAAAAGCGCGACAGCTTGACGTTGCCGGCGAGGTCAACAAGTGGCTGACGTCGCCTGGATTGCAGCCGCCATCCTGAACACAGCTGTTGGCATCAAAGTCAGATCAAGCCGCCGCCGGCGTTGCTGTAGATGCAGACCGGCCCCGGGGCTGCGCGTCCGTGCCATGAGAGTGGGGAACAGGCGTGAGGCAGCAGAGTTGACAACCATGACATCTGTCAGCGCGCTGGAAGCCAGCGCGCTGGAAGCGTCGTTCGACATCGCCTGGAGCTTTCCGGAGAGATCCGGCGAGCTGAGAGGTGCGGCGAAGGCCGCAGACATCATTCTGAATTCGATCGAGCAGCAGCTGCGCAAGGGCAAGCGACGAAAGCTCGTGCTCGTCAACAGGACGATTTCAACCAACCGGGCGCGGGTCGCGACGATGCCGGCGGTCAAATGGAGGATAGTGGAGCACGTGGAGGGAAAAATGATCAGGAACGAAGCGAATGCCCGTCACTTGCGGGACGCCAACAAAGCTTTCAAGGCGACCAGCAAAGCCAAGCCACTGACCGACTACGCGAAAGCGGAGCAATCCTTTCAGGAAAATCGCGAACGTCTGAAGGCGGAGCGTCTGGCACGGGAAGCCCGCGCAAGGGACTCTTCAAAATAGCCTCGCGTCACCTGGCCTCGATCTAGAGCATGGAGAGAGCGATGACCCCGTCTTCAAGCTCTCCGGAAGCGAGCCGCGCCCGCGCGATCCGCTCGAATTCAGTGCGATATTTGCGGAGATAGTTGAAGGCCTGCTTGTCGGTCTGAAACGTCGTCGTAAGTCTGCATATCTGTCGCGCGGCTCCGAGTGCGAGAGTAAAGGTGATGGTTCCACCGCCGTCCGACTTCGCTCTGGGCACGATCAGCACTCCGGCTTGGGACGATCGATAAACTGGGTTATTGCTGCGACTTCCTTGCACGCCTCTTGAGCGGCGACGCCGGCAAGGCTTCCGCAACAACGGCATCAGCCGCTTCCTTGGCCTCGCGCAACTCACGCAGTCGTGCCATGTTCTTGCGAACCTCGACGGCTTGGCGTGCGACATCGGCGATGGCGCGTGCGCCCTCTTCGGCAGCCAAGCGCTGACGTTGAGAGCGCGCAATTGCTTCGGGCGACGGTACTGTCGATTTCGCGCTCATCCTTCACCCTCTCGTGCAACGGGCAAAACCCGCTCAATCCGGGGATCGAGCGGGCATCACTGCCGTTTCAGTACATCCGTGAAACGGCGCTACGAGATCAGGCCAGCGAGAGATTCTCTGCGCTGACTTTGCCCCGCATCTTGTCGGTCTTGGCTTCGAAATTGACCTTCTGGCCCTCGGCGAGACCCGAAAGTCCGGCGCGTTCCACCGCGCTGATGTGAACGAACACATCGTTGCCGCCATCGTCCGGCTGGATGAATCCGAAGCCCTTTTGGCCGTTAAACCACTTCACGGTCCCTGTCGTCATTCTCTTCTCCAAAGCGCGCAAGCGCGTGCCGCGTGACAATCACGCGGTCGTTTCAACTTCGTCGATGTCTTTGGAAAAGGAGCCCGCAGGCGCGATCAACAAGGCACAGCGGCTAATCGAATGACGTCAATATATACGACATTTGCGCTTTTACAAGGAAGGCGGCCAATTTGTTTTCAGACCCCGCGGTTTTGGCGCTGACGGGCGCAGTTCCAGATGAGACGCCGACACGCGCCAAGGCCTTTATCGATTGACTTGACCGCGTGCGGGTGGTCACGTCGTTCCCACTGAACCGCATCGCCGTAACGCGCATACCTGCTCGTTCGAGGCCGGCGAAGACATGCGCGGTGGCTCCCGTTCTCCCATTCATCGAGTCTCCTGCGCTATCGGCTGCGTGCAGGATCGCCCCGTTTCGCAGCCCAGCCAGGAGTTTCAATGCAGGTTCTCGTCCGCGACAACAATGTCGATCAGGCGCTTCGTGTTCTGAAGAAGAAGATGCAGCGGGAAGGCGTGTTCCGCGAAATGAAGCAGCGGCGCGCCTATGAGAAACCTTCCGAGAGAAAGACGCGCGAGAAGTCCGAGGCCATTCGGCGGGCCCGCAAGCTCGCCAGGAAGCAAGCCATCAGGGAAGGCTTGTTGCCGGCGCCTCCGAAGAAGAAGCTCCCCGAACGCAAGCCACCCCTTCCGCAGACATCAGGGGTCGCGAGAGAACGCTGATCTCCTGCTCGAGCTTTCCAAATGACTGCCATCTCCGCGTCTCCGGAGACCAGAACAGGATAGGGAGTCTTCGATAGCAGTCTTGTCGAACGGTTCCAAGACGAAGTGCGGTCTCAGTTCAGATCACATGGCCCCGCAATCAAGCGCAGCACGATTCCGAACAATTCGTTCTGCGCGGAAATGCCGAGCCGCTGATAGGCGCGCTTGCGGTAGGTCAGGATCGAATGCAGGCTGATGCCGAGCGCTTGCGAGATCGCCTCGGAGCTTAGCCCGAGCAGGATGTGCCGGCAGACCTCCTGCTCACGCGGCGTCAGCACGGAGAGTGGCGCGCGCGTCGCGAACAATTTGGCGAGGTTCTGGTCGGGCGCCGCGGTGGCCGCCTGCTGGAAATGACGCGCGACGCTGGCGCCAATCGCCGGCGCAATGGTCTGAAGCCGCGAACGCTCGGCATCGCCAAAACGGCCCTGCGACGTGATGCGGTAGAAATTGACGTAGAAGCAGGTGTCGCCGGTCCAGATCGCGGTGGCGCATTTGTCGACGATATCGGAATCGTTGAAGAAGATTTTCCGGTAGCGCGCACTGTACATGCGCGGCGTGAACGAGGGCAGCATGATCGGCGCACCGCCCTCGCCTTCGAACAGCGCATCGCGATTGGGATCAGATTCGTGGAATTGCCCGGCATAGGCCGCGCCGAGATCGGCGCCGGTCGGGATGTTGCCCGCATCGAGCAAACAGCTCGCAGCGCCGGCGCGCGTGAGCGCGAACACCATGCAATGGCCGACACCGGCCTGCCGGCGCAGCGTGTCGATGAGGATGTCCCGGAAATCAGGGCGGCCGATAGCGAGCACCGCGGGCGTGACATCGCCGGCCGCTGGAGTTGAGGCCATCGCGTGGGGCCGCATGGAAGTCCTCCGCCTGATATGTTTTGACGGAGAATAACAGCGAGGAGCTTCTACTGAAAGTCGGCAACGCCGGCTGTTGCCGCTTCCGGGTCCCGGCTCTGCGCAGCAGCGTTACACGCTGCAGCGCGTCCGGGACACGCGCCTCACCGGATTCGTGCCCCGGACGCAGCGCAGCGCTCCGGCGATGCGAAGCATCGTCCGGTGCGGTGCGCTGCCGAGCCGGGGCCCATGTCTCCCCCAAAAAAAAGCAAGTGGTCTACCCCGCAGCCGCCTTCGCCGGCGCGACATTGATCGCGAGCTTGCCGTAGCGGTCGGTGAACGCCTGTGTGTCGATCTCTTCCAGCTGGATCTCGCCGCTCATCACGCCCTGCTTCCAGGCGGCCTGTTCCGGATCGTTCTGGAACTCCGGCATCACCTCGCGGCCGAACAGTTCGAGCGATTCGCAGATGTGCTCGTGGCTGTTCTTGCCGGCCTGGTTCAGCAAGATGACCTGGTCGATATGCGACGACTGGAAGCGCTTCAGTTTCCTGCGGATGGTTTCGGGCGAGCCGATCAGGCCGCCGCGCAGCGCCGCCTCCTGCGCCTCCGGGTTGTCGCGCTTCCATTTGTTGTACTCGTCCCACATGTTGACGGTGTAGGGCGCGGGACGCTGGCGGTTCTGCGAGGCGCCGTAGAAGCGCAGCGCGAACTGGAAGAAGGTGGCGCCGTCGGCGCGGGCGCGCGCCTCCTCGTCCGTCTTCGCGCACATGAAGAACGAGACCAGCGCCATGTTGGGGTTGATCTCGTAATCGGCGAGCTTGGCGAGCCGCTTGGTCATCGCGTTGTAATAGGCATGCACCCAGGCATGCGCGGCATCGGCGCTGACGAACTGGAAGCCGAGCGCACCAAAGCCGTGGCGGCCGGCGCGCTCGATGGTCGGCAATTGCGAGCAAGCCATCCACAGCGGCGGATGCGGATTCTGCACCGGCTTCGGCACGACGTTGCGCAAGGGGATGTCGAAATACTTGCCGTGGTGCTCGGCGCCTGCGTCCTTGAACATCGGGAAGATCGCGGCAACCGCTTCCTCGAACACCTCCTTCTTGGTTTCCATGTCGCGGCCGAACGGCGTCAGCTCGGTGATGGAGGCGCTCTCGCCCATGCCGAATTCGCAGCGGCCGTCGCTGAGCAGATCGAGCACCGCGACGCGCTCGGCGACGCGCGCCGGATGGTTCGTCGTGAGTTGGAGGATGCCGTGGCCGAGCCGGATGTTCCTGGTGCGCTGGCTCGCCGCGGCGAGGAACGATTCCGGCGACGGCGAGTGCGAATATTCCTCGAGGAAGTGATGCTCGACCACCCAGGCGTGGTCGTAGCCGAGCTGATCGGCGAGCTCCATCTGCGAGAGCGCATTCTGGTAGAGGGCGAGCTCGTCGCCCGCCACCCAGGGACGGGGCAATTGCAGCTCGTAGAAGATGCCGAACTTCATGGCGTCGCTCTCCCGCACTGTCTTGTTGCGGGTATTCTATTGAGCGACGCGATCCTGTCCACCCGCCGCCAATTCCGCGGCATGGAAGAAGCGGAGCTGGATGCAACGTCAGATCACGTGCAGATGCTCGCCGTCGACCGGAGGCTGACCAAGCAGAGCCGCAAGCGCGGCAATCGCCTCCGGGCGCGGCTCCAGCGTCGCCTCGACCGTCCTGAAGAACTCGCCGCAGAACTCGCTCCAGGCCTTCAGGTTGACGCGGGGAATGCCGATCACGAGGCTCTTGCCGGACTCGATGCCATGCGCAATCAAGTCGCGCAGCCCGCCGCCTTCCGCCTCGGCCTTGCCGAACTTGTTGAGAAAGACGATTTCGGCATCAGCGAGCTGGGCCTCGACCAGTTGCGCCGCCTCAAGCAGCCGCGGCGTCGACAGGCGGCAGGAGATCGCGCCCGCGCCGAGATCCTCGGAGATCGACATCGCCCGCCCGGTGGCGAGCTCGTGCAGAACCATGTCGCAGCGCGACCGGCCCGCCTGGGGCACGTCCTCCTGGATCAACCCGGCCAGCGCCTTGCCCGAACGGCGCAGCTCGGCAACGAGGCCGGCGAACCACCGGTTCAGGTCGGCGCTGGAATCATAGACCAGGGCAACGCAGAGGGCGGCGGAATGCCCGGCGGCGGCGTCCGTCGCGTCGCGACCTTGTGCAAGCATCTCCATCACCTTGCCGCCTTCGCCTTGGCGACGTCGGCATCCTGCAGGAAGTCGATCAGGCGCTGCACGGGGCCAACCTCGTCGATATGGTCGAGCATGTCGCGATACTCCTCCTGTGCCCTGGGCGGCAGCTTGTGCGCGATGCCCTGGTGGCAATCGATGCAGGTCTTGCCCTGTGCGAACGCCGTCTGGTGCAGCTTGGAGGCGCGAGGCTCCTGCGCCGCGTACTCCATGTGGTCGAACTTGTGGCAGTTGCGGCACTCGCGCGAGTCGGTCGTCTTCATGCCGCGCCAGACGCTTCGGGCCAGCTCGATGCGGTGCGCGTTGAACTTCTCCGGCGTGCCGATGGTGCCGAGGATCTTGTGCAGCACCTCGTTCGAGGCCTGAATCTTGCGGACGACCTTGTGTCCCCATTCGTGGGGCACGTGGCAATCCGGACAGCTGGCGCGGACGCCGGTGCGGTTGGAGTAGTGAATCGTGTTGCGGTATTCGAGGTACACGTTCTCCTTCATCTCGTGACAGGAGGTGCAGAACTGCTCGTTGTTCGTCATCTCCATCGCCCAGTTGAAGCCGCCCCAGAACACGACGCCGGCGGCGAAGGCGACGATGACGATCAGCCCCCAGGCATAGCGGGCCGTCGGCGAGAAGAACCAGCGCCACAGCCGCTTGAGGCGCCCCGGCTGCGCTGCTGCGATTGCGGCGGGAGTGCTGCTGTCCTGCATATCAGCCTCACTTCGCCTGCGTCGCGTTCTGGAAGATGTTGCCGACCAGCGGCTTCGCGTCGGCCTGCGGCACGTGGCATTGCTGGCAGAAATAGCGGGTGCCTGCGACCTTATCGAGCCGCACGCCCTGGCGGTCGACATAGTGAGTTTCCGAGATCTTCGGCGCGTTGACGCGGGTATTGCCGGGCCAGTCATGGCAGCCCATGCACGCATTGTTCTGGGTGGTGATCTGATAGCCGTCGATCTTGTGCGGGATCAGCGGCGGCTGCTGACGATAGGCGCGATCGAAGCCGCCGGCCGGCACGGACTGCTTGGTCACGTCGGGCGGCGCCGACAGCTCGGTCAAGGGCGCTTCGCGCAAGGCCTTCACCGGCTTGGCTTCCTGCGCAAGCGGGCCCGACACGGCAAACGGAATGGCAAGAACGACGGCCGTGGCCGCGAGCAACGGAATCAGTCGAACAAACGTCATGGGAGGTCCCTTTCAAGGACGGCCGGCGGGGAAGAGAAGACGCGGGCCGCTGGCGGCAGCGCGGTCGTGGAAGATTCCGGCCGCACGGCATTGCGGCCGCGCAGACCGAGATGGAAGACCTGCTTGGAGCAGACATCGATGCAGGCGCCGCAGAGTGTGCAGTCGCCCGCGGTGATGACAGGCGTCGCACCGGTGCGCTCGCCGTTGAGCGCCGGGCTGATGACATGCGGCTCGGGGCAGACCGCAAAGCAATCCATGCAGTCGTTGCAGGCGGCGCGGTTGTCGGCGGTGATGCGCAGCAGCGCGACCTTGCCGATCTGGCCGTAGAACGCGCCGATCGGGCAAAGATGCCCGCACCAGCCGTGCTTGACGACCAGGAGATCGAAAATGAAGATCGCCACCGTGCCACCGGCACCGAACCAGAGGCCGAAGACCAGCGCGCGATGCAGCGCCGTCACCGGGTTGATCAGCTCCCAGGCGATCGAGCCCGACAATGCGGAGGCCGCCAGCACCGCGCCCACAAAATAGAGTCTGAGGTTCGAGCGGACCTTGGCCGTGACGGTGATGCCCAGCCGCCGCCGCAGCCAGGCGGCGAGATCCGTCACCGGATTGACGGGACAGACCCAGGAGCAATAGGTGCGGCCGCCGAACAGCAGATAGGAGGCGAGCACGATGGCCGCGCCGATCGCCGAAAGGCCTTCCGGCCAATGCCGTGCCGCCAGCGATTGCAGGAAAACGAACGGATCGGTCAAGGGCAGCGTGCCGAGCGTCATCGACGAGGCCAGCGTGCCCTTGGCAATCCAGATGCCGAGCAGCGGCCCGGACAGGAACAGCGCGAGGAAGAACAGCTGGCTGGTCCGCCGCAGCACGAGAAAGCGCGAGGCGGCCCAAAGCCCCTTCGCCGCGCGCGCTTCGACGTAGGGCCTGGCGTTTGCCGTCATGGCGCGCCTCCCTCGGGCCTGCGCACCGGCAGCTTGAGCGGCGCATCGACCAGGGCTCCGCCTGCCTTGGACTTCTCTTCCCAGCCGCGCTTGTAGTGCTCGTCCTGCTTCAGCGCGGCGATCTCGAGCGGCAGCACCTTGATTGCGGCCTCGGTCAGCACGCACGATTTCTCGCATTTGCCGCAGCCGGTGCAGTACTCGGCGTGGATGACCGGCTCGAAGATCGCATGCTTGGTGGTGCGCGCGTTATGCGAAAGCTCGAGCGTGATCGCCTTGTCGATCGCCGGACACACCCGATAGCAGACGTCGCAGCGCAGGCCCTGCAGGTTGAGACAGGTCTCGCGGCTGGTGATGACGGCGACGCCCATCTTGGCCTTGGCGATGTCCGTGAGCGCATGATCGAGCGCGCCCGTCGGGCAGGCCTTGACGCAGGGAATGGTGTCGCACATCTCGCATGGCACGTTGCGCGCCTGGAAGAAGGGCGTGCCCAGAGCCAGACCGTCCGCCCAATCCGACAGCTTCAGCGTGTCATAGGGACAATCGCGGACGCAAAGGCCGCAGCGGACGCAGGCCGCCAGGAAATCCTTCTCGGGCAGCGCCCCCGGCGGCCGCAGCGCCTGCGCAGGTCTAGCCCGCGACGACACGCCGAATCCGGTCAGCATCGTCGCGGCGACGGCTGCGCCGCCGCCGAAGCGTGTCATGTCCTGCAGCGCCTTGCGGCGCCGCGGATCACGCGGGATGCTTGAGCTCGAATCCGACATGGCTCGTCCATCGAGGGTTTAAGCCGACGTCACGCGGCAGGCGCATTTCTTGTAGTCGGTCTCCTTCGAGATCGGGCAGGTCGCATCCAGCGTGAGCTGATTGGCGAGCTGGTTCTCATCGAAGAAGGGGAAGTAGACGAGGCCGCGCGGCGGCTTGTTGCGGCCCTTGGTCTCGACCCGCGTGACCACCTCGCCGCGCCGCGTCTGGATCTTCACCGGCTGGCCGCGCAAGAGCTTGCGCTCGGCCGCATCGTCCGGATGCATGAACAGCGTCGCCGCGGGCACCGCACGGTGCAGCTCCGGCACGCGGCGCGTCATCGAGCCGGAATGCCAGTGCTCCAGCACGCGGCCGGTGCACAGCCACAGGTCAAAATCCTTGTCGGGCGTTTCGGCCGCCGGCTCGAACGGGCAGAAGATGATGCGCGCCTTGTTGTCCGGCTTGCCGTAGAACGAGACGCCCTCGCCCGGCTTGACGTAGGGATCGTAGCCCTCGCGGAAGCGCCAGAGCGTCTCCTTGTTGTTGACCACAGGCCAGCGCAGGCCGCGCGCCTGGTGATACTGCTCGAAATCCGCGAGATCGTGGCCATGGCCGCGGCCGAATTTCGCGTATTCCTCGAACAGGCCCTTCTGCACATAGAAGCCGAACGCCGCGCTCTCGGAATTGTCAAAACCCTTCTGGCATTCGGTGATCGGAAACTTGTTCACCTCGCCGTTGGCGTAGAGCACGTCGTAAAGCGTCTTGCCGCGAACCTCCGGCTTCTTCGCGATCAGTTCCTCGGGCCAGACCTCCTCGACCTTGAAGTATTTCGAGAACTCGATCAGCTGCCAGAGATCGGACCGGGCTTCGCCCGGCGCCTTCACCTGCTGGCGCCAGAACTGGGTGCGGCGCTCGGCGTTGCCATAGGCGCCTTCCTTCTCCATCCACATCGCGGTCGGCAGGATGAGGTCCGCGGCCAGCGTGGTCACGGTCGGATAGGGATCGGAGACGACGACGAAGGCGGCCGGATTGCGGTAGCCGGGATAGCCCTCCTCGTTCATGTTGGCGCCGGTCTGCATGTTGTTGTTGCACTGAACCCAATAGGCGTTCAGCTTGCCGTCCTTCAGCATCCGGTTCTGCAGCACGGCGTGGTAGCCGATGTTGGCCGGGATGGTGCCTTCGGGCAGCTGCCACAGCTTCTCGGCCGTCTCGCGATGCTTCGGGTTGGTGACGACCAGATCGGCCGGCAGGCGATGCGCGAACGTGCCGACCTCGCGCGCGGTGCCGCAGGCCGAGGGCTGGCCGGTCAGCGAGAACGGGCCGTTGCCGGGTTCGGAGATCTTACCGACCAAGAGGTGCACGTTGTAGATCATGTTGTTGACCCACGTGCCGCGCGCATGCTGGTTGAAGCCCATCGTCCAGTACGAGACGACCTTCTTCTTCGGATCGGCGTAGAGCTTGGCGAGCCGCTCCAGATTCTCCTTCGGCACGCCCGACATCTTGTTGGCGTAGTCGAGCGTGTAGGGCTCGAGCAGCTTCTTGTATTCCTCGAAGCCGATCTTGTCCTTGAAGCCGGCCGGATCGAGCGCGCCGTCCTTGCCGGCCTTGTGCGCGGCGTTGACCGCCTTGACCTCGAGCGCATGGGTCGGACGCAGCCCGTAGCCGATGTCGGTCACGGTGGAGGCGAACTCGACGTGCTTCTCGACGAAGTCCTTGTTAACAGCGCCGGAATTGACGATGTAGTTCTGGATGTAGTTGAGGATCGCCAGATCGCTCTGCGGCGTGAACACCAGCGGATTGTCGGCAAGCTCGAACGAGCGATGCTCGAAGGTGGAAAGCACGTGGACCTCGCATCCCTCGTGGGTGAGGCGGCGGTCGGTCAGGCGCGACCACAGGATCGGATGCATCTCCGCCATGTTCGAGCCCCACAGCACGAAGGCGTCGGCCTGCTCGATGTCGTCGTAACAGCCCATCGGCTCGTCGATGCCGAAGGTGCGCATGAAGCCGGTGACGGCCGAGGCCATGCAGTGGCGCGCGTTCGGATCGAGGTTGTTGGTGCGGAAGCCGGCCTTGTGCAGCTTGGCTGCGGCATAGCCTTCCCAGATCGTCCACTGGCCCGAGCCGAACATGCCGATGGTCGAGGGACCGCCGGCCTTCAACGCCGCCTTCCACTTCTCGGCCATGAGCCTGAAGGCCTCGTCCCAGGAGATCGGCGTGAACTCGCCGTTCTTGTCGAACTTGCCGTTCTTCATGCGCAGCATCGGCTGGGTCAGCCGGTCCTCGCCGTACATGATCTTCGACAGGAAATAGCCCTTGATGCAATTGAGGCCGCGATTGACCGGCGCATCGGGATCGCCCTGCGTCGCCACGACCTTGCCGTTCTTGGTGCCGACGATGACGCCGCAACCGGTGCCGCAGAAGCGGCACACGCCCTTGTCCCAGCGGATGCCGTCGGTCTTGCCGGGCTGCGCGGCCACCACACCCGGCAGCGTCACGCCGATCGTCGAGGCGGCGGCGACCGCGGCGGCCGCCTTCAGCGCATCGCGGCGGCTCGCCGTGGCTTCATTCTTGTTCGTCAGTTTCGTCACCATCGTCGGTCTCTCCGGCTCAACGAATCTCAAATTGCGGAAGCGCGCGCGTGCGCGCCGGACTCCTGGCAGAGGCCGCCGCAGCATGCGGCCGCCGCGGTCTCGACAGCGCTCTCGTCGTCGGGCGCATCGAATGCGTGAAAGATCAGGGAGGCGGCGACGACACCGGGCAGGCGATGCATGGCCGCGATCTGGTCGATCGCGAGCGAGGCCGCGGTGTCGACGACGGTCAAAGCAAGCCTGTTTTCGCCGGATGCAGCTTCCAGCTCGACGCCGGGCAGCGCCAGGATCCGGTCCATCAGATCGCTCGCTCTGTCCGGTGCGAGATAGACGGCAACGCCGCAGATGTTGGTGGCTTCAGCCATTTTGCACGACCAGGTTTGCAAGTTCGGATACGAGCGCAATTCGATCGCGCGGCGCGAGCGCGATGGCTTCGACCGGGCAGACCGGGATGCAATCGCCGCAGCCCGTGCAGGCTGCAGCATCGATCACGGCGCCCAGCTTCTCGCGCGCGAGAATGCGGATGGCGGAATGCTCACAAGCCTCGACGCACCGGCGACAGACCACGCCATGTCTTTCGACGCAGGCGCTCGCACTGGAGACGGTCGCCACCTGTTCGGGGCGCGCATCCTCCATGCGCGGCACAAGCGCGTCGCGGCCGGATGAAAAAGGCAGAACGGCGGAGAAGAGCGAGCGTCGTGACATTGGTCTCGGCATATCCGAATCCCCGCGGGCAGACCCGCTTCAGGAATTGTCCAGGAGATGCGCCCCTTCGGGCGCATCTCGGTCGACGCCATTGTCACCGCTGCGGAACATAGGTTCGTGCCGTCGAGATCACCTTGCGCTAGATCAACCAGGCATCGCGCCGACGCTCGAGAAACGATGAAGCCCTGCATCGTCGCTGCACGAAATTGCATCAATCAACGCAGGCCTTTACCCGACCTTCATTTCAGCGCCGACGAGGCCGGCAGGGACGGCGGAAGGACGCGGATCGGAGAGGTGGCCCACATCGATCCTCGAGCGCTCATCTGCCTTGAAAGGGTGGGTCGAATGGTTACCTTGAGGAGCGACGAATCGCCCCGATTCCGTCCCTCCTCAAGACAGATATGGCCACTTTCACTCCGCATCAGGATGCCGCTCTCAAGGCCGTCGGCGACTGGCTCAAGGCCAAGCCCGGCCGGAACGGCACGCCGCCGATTTTCCGCCTGTTCGGCTTTGCCGGCACCGGCAAGACCACGCTGGCGCGGCACATCGCCGAAGGCGTCGACGGCGAGGTGAAGTTTGCGGCATTCACCGGCAAGGCCGCGCTCGTCATGCGCAACAAGGGTTGCGACGAAGCCTCCACCATCCATTCGCTGATCTACCGCGCCCGGGAATCCGGCGAGGAGCAGCCGAGCTTCGAATTGTGGGACGATGCGCCGGCCTCCAAGGCCAAGCTGATCGTGATCGACGAATGCTCGATGGTCGACGCCGAACTGGGGCGCGACCTGATGTCATTCGACTGCCCGCTGCTGGTGCTGGGCGATCCCGCGCAGCTGCCGCCGATCCAGGGCGGCGGCTTCTTCACCAATTCAGAGCCGGACGCGATGCTGACCGAGGTGCACCGCCAGGCCCAAGACGATCCGATCGTGCGGATGTCGATGGACGTGCGCGAGGGGCGCGAGCTCGACATCGGCCGCTACGGCGAGAGCGAGGTGGTGTCGCGGAAAGAACTCGATCCTGATCGCGTCATGGGCGCCGACCAGGTCCTGGTCGGCCGCAACAACACCCGCCGCGCCTACAACATGCGGGTGCGCCAGCGCCAGAACATCGAGGACGTGTTTCCGGTCGCCGGCGACAAGCTGGTGTGCCTGCGCAACAACCGCAAGAAGGGCCTGTTCAATGGCGGCCTGTGGCGCGTCAAGTCACGCAACGCCTCGCGCTCGAAATCGCGCATCCTCTCGATGCGGCTGTCGCCGGACGAGGATTTCGGGCACAAGGTGACGAAGGTCTCGGTGCGCGCCGACTGCTTCGAAGGTGGCGTCGAGCAGATCGCCTGGGAGCAGCGCAAGCCTTATGACGAGTTCGACTACGGCTACGTGCTGACCGTGCACAAGTCGCAGGGCTCGCAATGGGACGACGTCGTGCTGTTCGACGAGAGCTTTGCGTTTCAGGAGTCGCGGCAGCGGTGGCTGTACACGGGCATCACGCGCGCGGCGAAACGGTTGAGTATCGTGGTGTAAGCGCGATGCTTTGGTATCGCCGCGGCGTCAATCCCCGCTCGTCGTCCCGGACAAGCGAAGCGCAGATCCGGGACCCATACGCCGCAGCGATCGTTTTGCGAAGACTCGGAGTTGCCAGCTTTGCCCCGCACTCCTACCTGGGGGTATGGGTCCCGGCCTTCGCCGGGACGACAACTGAATGTGAGACGCTAACATCGCACCCCGCACGCCGCCCTCACTTCCCCGCGACAAAATAAAAATCCTCTCTCCCCGGCGGCGAGCCGTAGGTGAACGGCTGCTGCACGTGCCTGGTCGCGGACCAGACGTCGTCGCGAACGATGTCGAACAGCTTTCGGATCTCGACCTTCGGCACCCTGATCTCGCGGGCGAGCGCGGTGGAGAACGGGCTGTCGGCGCCATTGTCGCCGTCGATCGCGGTCTCGCCGTGCTTGGCGGCGTAGACCACCATGAAACCGGCGCCGGGCTCGATGTTGGAAAAGCCCTTCTCGACCAGCTTCAGCGACAGCGTGTGCTGCATGCCCGGCGCGAATGGATTGTCGCGGCAGGCATCCAGGATCACCAGACGGACTTTTTTCGCAGCGCCCACCGCTGCGATCACCTGCTCCAGCGCGACCGCCTGGGTCTCGGCATCGCGGTCGACGGCAAGCTTGGCGTCGATTGGGACGAGATAATTCACCCCGCCGATCTCGAAACCGTGGCCGGCATAATAGACCACCGCCCAGTCGGCCTTCTCCGCCTCGTCGGCGAAAGCCTTCAGCGCATCGAAGAACTTGTCGCGGGTGAGATCGCTGGCCGCGATCACGGTCTGGAAGCCGACATCTTTCAACACGCGCGCAATCAGCTTCGAGTCGCGTGGCGGATTGGGCAAGGCATGGACATTCTTGTAGGCCCCATTGCCGATCACCAGCGCAACGCGGCGCCCGCCGGGCGCGCCCACGGGCACTTGCGGCGTCAGCGCGGCGAGCCGCTCCTGCGCGATGGCGCGGGCGCGGGCGACGTCGGGCTCGTCGAACTTCGTCAGCGAATAGGCCGCGGCGCGATAGTCGGCGCGGGCCTGGGCCAGATCCTTCTTGCGCTCGTAGAGCTGGCCACGGCCGGAATGCGCGCGGATGCTGTTCGGGTTCAGCTCGACCGCCGCATTGTAGTCCTTCAGCGCGCCGTCGAAATCGCCCTTCAGGACGTAGACGTCGGCGCGATTGTTGATCGCGTAGACATTGCCGGGCTGCTTCTCGATCAGGCCGTTGCAATCGGCCAGGGCCTGGTCGAACTTGCCCATCAGGCCATAGGTGATGCAGCGATTGCTGGCGATCTGCTGCGCGGTCGGATCGATCTTCTCGGCCTCCGCGAAATCGGCGATCGCGCCGTCATAGTCCTTCATCAGGGTGCGCACGCGGGCGCGGTTGGTCCAGCCGAACAGGAATTTGGGCGTGTACTTGATCGACAGGTTGAAATCGTCGAGCGCACTTTGCAGCGCGCCCCGGCGCAGCTGGATCGTTCCGCGGTTGTTGTACGCGAAGCCGAAATTCGACCGCTTCTGGATGGCGAGATTGTAGTCGGCCATTGCGAGATCGTCCTCGCCCTTGTGCTCGTGGGCGACGCCGCGCACATTGATGGCGCCGATATTGTCCGGATCGAGCTCGATGGCCGAGGACAGGGCCTCGATGGCGCTGTCGTAGTTGTGCTTGCCGATCAGCGCGTTGCCGTGAACGACGAGCGCCAGCGACTTGTCCTTGCCGGTGACGCGGTCGGCGTTGAGCAGATTCTCGCAGGCCGTCACCCGCGCCTGGGTCTCGGCCTGACGGTCGCGGCAAATGGCGAGATCGTCGCCGGCTTGCGGCTCGGCCGCAGCGATCGCGACGCCGGCGAGGAGCACGACCGAGATCAGGGGGACGAGGCGCAGCATGTTGTCAGATCAGCTCCAGCCACCACATTTTTGAGTCGGAACGGCGATCGCGCCGGTTCATCTAGCCGGAGTTCCCTATCCCGCCAAGCCGGGCTGCGGGGCGCGGCTTTTTCACGGACTCGTGTCGCCCCGGCCGTAACAATCGCCCGGTCGGTCCGTATCTGAAATGTCCGAAATCGCCGGGCAGGCTGTTCGCCCGCCCTCAACCGCCCTAGACTGTCAGGCCTTCCGAAAGAGGATCCGCCATGCGCCGCTCCGTCCTGTCCCTGCTCGCCGCCACCGCCGCCTTGTCGCTGGGCTTTGCCGCCCCGACCCGGGCCGCAGAAGACGCCGTCGTGATCCCCGCCCCTGCGATGGACGCAAGCCCCGCGAGCGGGATCCAGACTGCTGTTGTCGCCGGCGGATGCTTCTGGGGCGTGCAGGGCGTATTCCAGCACACCGCCGGTGTCGTCAACGCCGTCTCCGGCTATGCCGGCGGCACCAAGGCGACCGCCGACTACCAGACCGTCTCGACCGGCCGCACCGGCCACGCCGAGTCGGTCGAGATCAAGTTCGACCCGAAGAAGATCTCCTACGGCAAGATCCTCCAGATCTACTTCTCGGTGGCGCACGATCCGACCCAGCTCAACCGCCAGGGACCGGACACCGGCACGCAATATCGCTCGGCCATCTTCACCACGTCTGACGAGCAGAAGAAGATCGCCGAGGCCTATATCGCCCAGCTCGACGGCGCCAAGGTGTTCAGCAAGCCGATCGTGACCAAGATCAGTGCGCTGGAGGCGTTTTATCCGGCCGAGGCCTATCACCAGGACTATCTGACGCTGCACCCGAACCAGCCCTACATCGCCTATAACGACATCCCGAAGGTCGAGAACCTGAAAAAGCTGTTCGCGGATAACTACATCGAGAAGCCGACGCTGGTGAGTGCCAGCAAAGCCACCAACTGATCGCAAGACCATCAGAAAAACGGGAGACCCATGCCCGACACCAAGACGAAAACCACCGACAAAGTCGTCAAGAGCGAAGACCAGTGGCGGCGCGAGCTGACGCCGATGCAATACGCGGTGCTGCGCGAGAAGGCGACCGAGCGTCCCTTCACGGGCGAGTATGAGCACGATCACCGTGCCGGCACCTATGTCTGCGCCGGCTGCGGCAACGTGCTGTTCGAATCCGATGCCAAGTTCGATTCCGGCTGCGGCTGGCCGAGCTTCACCGCGCCTGCCGTCGAGAGCCATATCGACGAGGAGCGGGACAGCAGCCACGGCATGATCCGCACCGAGGTGCTCTGCTCCAAATGCAGCGGCCATCTCGGCCATGTCTTCCCGGACGGACCGGGGCCGACCGGCCTGCGCTACTGCATCAATTCGGCAGCGCTGAAGCTCGAGCCGAAATAAGATGACGCGGCGCCTGGTTCCGCCATGGAACCCGGCGCCGCGATATGCTTTTCTTCTATGGCGGCGCGCCGTGAGCCTTATCCGGCGGCCGCCAGGGAGGGATGCCATGTCACTCGGGACCATCCTGATCATCCTGGTGATCATTTATCTGCTGGGCGGCATGTCCGGCCGGATCGGCGGCTATGGCTACGGCATGGGCCATTCCGGCATGGGGATCGGCGGCGTCGTGCTCGTGGTGCTGATCGTCCTGCTGCTTCTTGGCAAATTGTAAACCATATAAGCTATTGAAATTACTTGGATTATAGCCCCTGCGGGGCTGCCATGCGCGGATTCATCATCTCCCATCGCAGGGGTCGCATTTCTGTCAAAACAGCCTATATTAGGGGGCGAAAATGACATGCGGCGGGCCCGCTCCATCGCGGCCCCTGCCCTCCCAAACCCCACGCGCTTAAAGCCCCAGAGAAGATCACGAGGTCTTTGACCATGCGTCCACTGCGTCCGTTCAACTTCAATACTTCCGCCGAGCTCTTCCCCGCTGCCATCCGCAAGAAGAAGCGTGCCGGCTTCACCTATCGCCGGTTCGGCACCGCGGCCGAGGCCGTGCAGTTCGCGATGGAGCAGTTGCCGACGGATTCGCTGAACGGCGCGTATCTCCAGGTCGAGGAAGCTCGTTTCGATCAGAACGGCATCCGCTCCCTCTATGAGAGCGAAGCCTTCCCGCTGCCGCGCCGCCCCAAGCCGGCGCCGGCCGCAGAGACCGACGCCGACGCGGCGTAAGTTTTTCGCAAAGTCCGATGTGCGCAGGAAGCGCGACGGCCGAAAGGCTGTCGCGCTTTTTGCGTTTCTGGTTCTCCCGCTTACGGAAGCGAGGCGACGACTTTCGTGCCCCGGACGCCATCAGCACGTTTACGCGCGTCTACGACGCGCTATGGCAGCGCTCCTACAGCGGTGCGCTGCAGAGCCGGGGCCACGCGTCGACATCCCCGGTGGTTTCTGGGTCCCGCTCTGCGGCGCAGCGCTGACGCGCCGCACCTTGTCCGGGACACGTAGAGGAAGGCAGGACGGGCGAAGAGCTACATCCGCGGCTGCTTGTCGAGCCAGCGGCGCAACAGGCGCACGTTGCGCATGTTGGCGCGAAACATGACGTCGAAGGCATCGCCCGCGAGCGGCACCATGCCGACCACGCCGTCGATCGCGACATTGCCGAGCATGCGCGCGGTGATGTACCAGGGCGCGCCCAGCGCGCGGGCCTCGCGTACCAGCCACAGCGAGATCGCGGTGGTGATGATGTCGCCGATGACGGGGATCAGGCCGATCAGCCCGTCGATGCCATAGCGGATATTGGTGCCGGGCAGGATGAAGGCGACATCGAGCAGTTTTGCGATCGCCTCGAGCCTGAGGATCCGCTGCTCCCTTGTCAGATTGCCGAACGGGCTGCCTTGCCCGAATTCGAAGCGAAACTCTCGAAACCCCTGCTCCAGGGTTTCGGAACGGATCTGCTCAGGGCGGATTTCTTGGCCGTCCTGGTCGATGATCGGTCCACGCGCCTCGCGGCCCGAAAAGTCGGCACGCGAATGCGTTCCGGAACGGGACCTGCGTGGCGTGAGAATGTCGTCGTCGGTCATGGTCATGCCATCAGCAAACGCACGGGCGCAGCAGAGGTTGCTGCCTCGAGTCCAAAGGTCGCGCGCTCAGCTCGTCGCTGCCGCCGGTTGCGGCTCCTCGACATAATGGTGCACGAACCAGGATGAGAGCACCGACGGCACGAAGCCGACGAGGCCATACAGGACGAACTGCACCGCACCCGAATCCGCCCCGCGCGAGCCGTAGGTGAACGCGGCGAGGATGAAGGCGACCAGGCCGACCAGCAGCATGCGCAAGCCTGGCCGGATCCGCCTGACATGGATCAGGATGTCATCGACCGCGCCGATCATCAGCGACGGCAGGAAGCCGAACAGATAGCTGTATTGCAGCGTCTTGAAGAACACGACGAACAGCTTGCCGACCTCGCCAAGATTGGTCTGCGTCCAATAGCCGGACTGGTAGGTCGTCGTCAGCAACAACAGGAAGCCGCCCACGAACGGGCCAACGAGTGCAAACACTAGATAGCGCTTCATCGATGACTCCTCATCCTCAGCGGCTTTTATAGCAGCGCAGCGGGAACCTTGGATAGCGGCTACGGGCGCCTTTGGGGGAACAAGTGGCAAGGCGACGAGTTCAGACAGGACCTGAAATTCACCTGTCAGATCTGGAGCCGCCGATGTCTCGTAAACTGTTGTTGCTGGCGACGATCACCCTCACGGCCCTCGGCGGCCTGTCGAACGCACCCGCCTTTGCGCAGGGCCATATGGGCACACCGCAGGAGCAGAACGCCTGCTCGCGCGATGCCTCGCGGCTGTGCCGCAAGGATCTCGGCAATGACGGGGCGGTGCAAGGCTGCCTGCAGGCCAACCGCGCCAAGCTGTCGAGGTCATGCAGCAAGGTGTTCGCGAGCCACGGCATGTGAGCTCGCGCCGCCATTTTGCGTGACGCTCGCGCAACAGCTGCGAATTCCTTCGCATCTCCCATTGAAGCTTGGCGACTTTGGCGCATACTCGAATCGGGCGGCGCAGCACTTTCCGATTCGAACATCAAGAGATCGAGCGACCACATGCGGGACTGAGTTCCCGGCGTGAAGGTTGTGACATGCGGCAGGTCAAACCGCGTGCGGCGCCCCAAAACAAAGTGGTTCAACCCACGGAACTCGGGGATCCGTTCTTCATGACACGCTACCAGACCATCGCTTCGCTGCTGGCCTTCGCCACCGCCGCCATCACCCTCCAGACATCGCCCGGCCTCGCCTTCTCGCCCGAAGCGCAGCAGATGTGCTCGGGCGATGCGATGCGGCTGTGCTCCAGTGAAATCCCCGACATCCCGCGCATCACCGCCTGCATGGTCCGCAACAGGTCGCAGGTCAGCCCCGGCTGCCGCGCCGTGATGGACCGCGAGCACGCCGCCGCCACGGCCGCCCGCAAGCGCGAAGCCGCCGCGCAGTAGCGGTCATTTCGCCAGGCGCGCCACGGCCTTGACGATCGGCGAGCGCCACAGCGCGCTGGTCGTCAGCATCCAGCACTCATACTGGAAATCCCGCTCGAGCGGGATTTCCACGAGATCGCCACGCGCCAGCTCCTGCTCGAACACGAAGCGCGGGCCGCGCGCGACATAGCCCGGCATCAGCGCCACCTGCTTGATCAGGTCATAGTCGTCGGACAGGAACGCCTCGAGCTTGCGCTGCCGGTGGTCGCCGGGCTCGCCCAGCCAGGCGCCGAAGTCCGGCGTGATCCCGGCGCTTGCCAGCGGCAGCCCGGAAAATTCCTGCGCCGACAGCGGCGTGCCCTGGCAGGCCGGATGATCGCGCCGCGCCACGACGACGTAGCGATCCTCAAAAATCTTGATCCGGATCAGGTCGGCCTGCGACGCTGCGATCTCGCGGTGACAGAACACGACATCGAACGTTCCTGCACGCAGCGCCCGCATCATCAGATTCGGCCCGGCATAACGGGTGACGATTTGAAGCTGCGGGAAGGCCTCCGTCGCCTTGCGAATCAATTGCGGCAGCGGACGCAGCCGCGTTGCGGGTCCGACCCCGATACGCAACAGCCCGGCTTCGCCCTTGGCCATCTGCTCGAGCTCATGGCTGAGCGCCGTGACGTTCTGGAGCAGGGTCGCGGCGTGGTCGGCGACGAACTGCGCATAGACCGTTGGCCGCGCATTGGCGTTGGTGCGCTCGAACAGCTTGACGCCGAGCTTGGCCTCCAAGCGGCTGATGCTCTTGCTGAGCGTCGGCTGTGCGATGCCGAGTGCCTTGGCTGCGCCGCTGAAACTGCCGGAGCGGCAGACCGCGACGATCTGTTCGAGATGTCGAAGCTCCATCCCGAAATCTATAACAGAGCCGGTCACGTGCGACGAGCCGGCCCCGACATCACGGCGCGCGTCTTGCCCTGATCGGCACGGCGATCAACGCGCTCAGCACCAGCGAGATTCCGGCCGCGGCGAGCGCCAGTGTGAACGTGCCGGTCTGCGTCTTCACCACGCCGAAGAAATAGGGACCGACCGTCCCGCCGAGATTGCCGGCGCCGTTGATCAGGCCGATACCGACGCCGATCACCGTCGGGGGCAGCACCTCGCCGGGCAAGGTCCAGAACGGCCCGAAGCGGCCGAGAAAGATCGCGATTGCCAGCGACAGGCAGAGCACGGTCCACATCGCGCCGCCGCCGGTGAACTGCATGGCCAGCAGCGGCAGGCCGGACAGCGCGGTGGTGCCAATCATGTGCCATTTGCGCTCGCGGAGGCGATCGGAGCTGGCAGCCATGCCGATCATCAGCGCGATCCCGAGCGCCGGCGGCAATGCGGCCAGCAGCCCGACCACGCCGATCGGCAGGCCGGTTTCCTTGAGCACCGTCGGAAACCAGAAATTGACGCCCCACTCGGCCATCAGTGCGAAGAAATTATAGAGCGCCAGCAGCAGCACGCTCGGATGCCAGAGCGTCGACAGCCAGTGGCCGGTGATACGCACCGTCGCATCATCCTCCTCCGCCAGTTGCCGGACGAGCCGCACGCGCTCATCCTCGGTGAGCCAGCTTGCATCCTGCGGGCGATCGTCGATTGCCCAGGCCCAGACCAGCGCCCAGAAGAAACCAGGCACCGCCTCGATCACGAACATCCAGCGCCAATCCGCATAGGACAGGATCAGTCCGGAGATCGGGCTTGCGATCATCGGGCCGATCGGCAGGCTGAGCAGAAACAGCGCGTTGGCCCGGGCACGTTCGGCCCGGGTGAACCAGTTGCGGATCAGCACCAATGTGCAGGTCAGCACGCCGCCTTCGGATAGTCCCAGCGCGAAGCGATTGATGCTGAGCTCGGTCTGGGTGTGGACGAAGGCGGTGGTCAACGAGGCCGAGCTCCACAGCAAGAGCAGGCACAGCAGCACCCGTTTCGGGCTCCAGGTCGAGGCCAGGCGGCCGGCCGGGATCTGCAGGACGATGTAGCCCCAGAAGAACAGGCCGGTGGCAAAGCCGAGACTTGCCGGCGACAGCGACAGCTCCTCGCGGACGTAAGGTGCCGCCATCGACAGGTTCACACGGTCGACATGGGCCAGCACATACATCACGAAAGAAACGCCGAGGATGCGAACCCAGCGGTTGCGAATGAGCGCGCCGCTGCTCTCGACGGCCGCTGCGGATACGGAGGAGACGTTGCTCATCTTGCGCTCCGTATTCGCTTACGACAGCAGTTCGGGCGGCACCGGCGTGTAGAGCTTCTTGGTCGGCAGATTGGCCATGACGGCGTCCGGGCCGCCTTTGCTCTCGATCAGGAGCCGCTGCGCCTCGTTGGCGCGGCGATCCTGTTCTTCGGGGTCGAGGATGCGGCGGAGCTCGGCCTCCAGTTCGCGGACGGTTGCCGCATATTCAGGCCGTGCGGCGAGGTTCTCGCTCTCCGCCGGATCGGCCTCGAGATCGAACAGCTCCGGCGCGAAGCGGACATAGTAGATGAATTTGAAGCGGCCCTTGCGGATCATGTAGGACGCCGAGGGCGAGGCTGCGGCGTGATATTCGCTGAACACGATGCGGTCGCGATCGTCGGTCTTCGTCGCAAGCTCGAACAGCGAGCGGCCCGGTATGCCGGCTTCCGCAGGCAGGCCGGCGCAGTCGAGCACGGAAGGATAGGCATCGGCGAGCGAGGCCGGGGTCGCCGACAGCTTTCCGGCCGGAACGTTCGGCCCCGCCACGATCATGGGAACGGCGACCGCCTCCTGATAATGATTGGATTTGCCCCAGATGCCGCGCGCCCCGGCATTCTCGCCGTGATCCGACGTGTAGATGATGCGCGTGGTGTCGCGCAGGCCCGCGGCATCGAGCGCGCCCAGCACGCGGCCGACTTGCGCGTCCATGAAGCTGATGAGGCCGAGATAGGCGGCGTAGGCAACGCGCTGGTCTTCCGGCCTGGGCGGGCCACCGGCGGTGAGGTCAGCAAGCCACGGATGCGGCTGATAACCGGAGCCCGGCCCGAACTTCGCCTCCGGCATCCGCTCGACCGGATAGAGATCAAAGAACTCTTTCGGCGCAACCAGCGGATAATGCGGCGTGACGAAGCTGACGAATAGCACCCAGGGTGTTTCCGAGGTCGCGGCATCACGCAGCCAATCCACGGCGATGTCGGCGACACGGCGATCATAGCGGGTATATTCGCTCTCGCCGGGGCCGGCGCTTTCGGCGATCGCCGCGCGGCGACGCGGCGGCGGCACGAAATCGGGAAACTGCTTGCGGATCGACAGCTGGATCATGCCGACGCCGCCGGTGATGTGCATCGGAATGTGCTGGCGATCGAAGCCGGAGGGATCCTCGCCGCTGCGATAGTGCAGCTTGCCGATCGATTCGACCCGCACCCCGGCCTGCTGCATGCGGTGACCCCAGCTCGGCACACGACCGTCATAGGCGATCGAATTGTCCCAATAGCCGATGTCGTGGATGTAGCGGCCGGTGGCAAAGCTCGCGCGCGCCGGCACGCAGATCGGGCAGGTCGTATAGGCGTCGGTGAAGCGGGTGCCACGCGCGGCGAGCGCATCGAGATTGGGCGTCTGCGCCAGGGCATCACCCGCGCAGCCCATCATCCGCGCGTTGTGCTCGTCCGACATCAGGATGAGAAGGTTTTGGGGCTTCACCGGCGCTCTCCCATTTATTTTGTTTTGCTTGCCCGCGTTTTCTGCGGGTGATCCGCATTGCCACACGGGTGGGAGCGGCGGCATCGAAATAAATGCCGGACCGCCATAGCTCGCGGCTATGGCGAGGGAGCACGTCGCTCAGTCAGAGATGGAGGCTCAGTCGCCCCACTGCGCGAAGGCGTCGTTGAAGGCGCGCTCGCCGGGGGCGCCCTTCTCGATGGCGATGATGGCGCGGCGCTGGTTGGCGTAGACCAGCGGCACGTCGAACCACGAGCGCTCCTTCAGGAGCTGGACGTTGCGGCTGCGGTCGGCGTCGACGTTGGAGAGACCGACCAGGAAGAAGCCGTCGGTGACCTTGACCGCCAGGCCTGCGAGCGGCGTGCCGCGTGCCTGCTCGTTCGACTTCATCAGGATGCCCGGCACGTTGGAGACGCTGCCGCCCGGGAAATCCGGCGGCAGGATGAAGGTCAGCTCCGCCGTATGGCTCGCCGGCAGCGACGAATCGGTGTTGCGGCGGAACGACATCGTCATCTTGAACTTGCGGTCGGGGATCTCAATGTCGGCGCGCACGGCGACATCGGCCTTCTGGTTGCCCGACGCCTTAATCGGCTCGAGCCGCCACACCACCGAACCGACATATTGCTTGCCCTTCGGATCGGACGGATCCTCGTCATAGAGCACGACCTTCTGCGTGACCGGCAGAGCCGGCTGGTCGCTCGAGGGCTGGCCGACACGATCCGGAATCTTCGGCTTGGGCTGCGGCTGCGAGGTGTCCTTCGGCGCCTCCACCACCTGGGTGGGCGATGGCTTGAGCAGATTGGTCGCGGTCTGGACCAGCTGCTTGCCCCACAGCAGGCCGGCACCGATCAGGATCAGCACGATGCCGATGGCGATCGCGCTCTTGAACGGGAAGATGGAGCCGGTGCGGGCGCGCTTCTTGGCGTCGCGATTGGGCGCGATGCGCGGACGCTGCGACGGCGGCTGCGGCGAGTAGCGCTCGGCCTCTTCCATCGACTCGTCATAGGAATAAGGCACCTCGGCTTCAGCCGCGCGGTTTTCCAGGCTCGGCTCGAGCCGGTCGAATTCCGGGGAGGGCGAGGGCACGTTGGCGTAGGTGCGGCGCGCGGCGCGATTGGCCTGCGCGGCGGCGCCGCCGAGATCGTTGACGTCGGCGGTGATGTCACGGAAGCCGCGCACGCCGGGTGACGGCGGCAGCGGCGGCGGCGGTCCACCATCGGACGGGCGGCGCGGCGGCGAGCGATCGCGCCCGGCCGGCGGCTCGGGAGCAGCAGGCTGGCGCGGCGCGTCGAAACGCGGGGCGCGCGGCGGACGCGGGGCATCGCCCTGGTCGTCACCGCCAGGCGATGGACGATCGTTGCGGGGCGGCGGCGCGGCGGGACGGGCCCGGGGCGGCCCGGCCGGCTGAGCCGATGCAGACGGATTGTTCTCGGCCGCACGGGCGCTGGCCCTTCGGAACGCATCGCCGCTGCCGCCTCCGGCGCGGGCGCCGCCACCGGGGCGCGAGGCCTCGCGGGCACGCTGGGCGGCCTCCGATTCGACCTTGCGGACGGCCTCTTCCAGCGACAGCCGTTCGCGGGTGATCTCGGATTCGGAGAGCGGCGGCTGCACGCTGCGCAGCTGCGCGATCAGGGCCGTGCGCGCCCGTTCATAGAGCGCGCGCCGGCTTTCGCCGGGAGCGTTGGGGTCCAGGGCGGCAATAGCGCGGGCGATCAGCGGATAGTAATCAGCCATTTCTACTCAACTATACCCGCGTCCTGGTAAGAGATCGTTAAGCCTCAAACGGATTTTGCACCAGGATAGTATCCTCGCGTTCGGGGCTGGTGGAAAGCAGCGCGACCGGGCACCCCACCAGTTCCTCGATCCGCCGGACATATTTGATCGCCTGGGCCGGCAACTGGGCCCAGGACCGGGCGTTGGCGGTCGGCTCCTTCCAGCCCTCGATGGTCTCGTAGATCGGCTCGACCCGGGCCTGGGCGCCCTCACCCGCCGGGAAATGGTCGATCTCCTTGCCGTCGAGCTTGTAGCCGGTGCAGACCTCGATCGTGTCGAAGCCGTCGAGGATGTCGAGCTTGGTCAGCGCGAGGCCATTGATGCCGCAGGTGCGGACCGCCTGGCGAACCAGCACGGCATCGAACCAGCCGCAGCGGCGGGGACGGCCGGTATTGGTGCCGAACTCGCGGCCGCGCTCGCCGATCTTGCGGCCGATCTCGTTGTCCTGCTCGGTCGGGAACGGGCCCTGGCCGACGCGGGTCGTGTAGGCCTTGCACAGACCCAGCACATAACCGACCGCGCCGGGTCCGAGGCCGGCACCGGTCGCGGCCTGCGCCGCCACCGTGTTGGACGACGTGACGTAGGGATAGGTGCCGTGATCGACGTCGAGCAGCGCGCCTTGCGCGCCCTCGAACAGCATGCGCTTGCCGGCGCGCCGCTCGATGTCGAGCAGCCGCCATACGGTCTCGGCATAGGGCAAAAGCTGCGGCGCCAGCGCGCTCAGTTCCTTCAGGATCTCCTTGCCGTCGAACTCCGGCAAATTGAGACCACGGCGCAAGGCATTGTGGTGCGCCAGCAGCCGGTCGATCTTGTGCGGCAGGGTGTCGAGGTCGGCAAGGTCCATCAGGCGGATGGCGCGGCGGCCGACCTTGTCCTCATAGGCAGGTCCGATGCCGCGGCGGGTGGTGCCGATCGCGGTCGCCGCATTCGAGGACTCGCGCAAGGCATCGAGCTCACGGTGCAGCGGCAAGATCAGGGTGACGTTCTCGGCGACGCGCAGATTGTCCGGCGAGACCGCAACACCCTGCGAGCGCAGCTTGGTCACCTCGTCGAGGAAGGCGGCGGGATCGAACACCACGCCATTGCCGATCACCGACAGCTTCTGGTCGCGCAGCACGCCGGAGGGCAGCAGCGCCAGCTTGTAGGTCGCGCCGTTGATCACCAGCGTATGGCCGGCGTTATGGCCGCCCTGGAAACGGACGACGATGTCCGCCTGCTCCGACAACCAGTCGACGATCTTGCCCTTTCCTTCGTCGCCCCACTGGGCGCCGACGACGACAACATTGGCCATTCGCGGGTAATCCTTCGAAGAATTCTCTGTAAAAGGCACGATCCAAACGGAAAACCGGGACCCGCTTGTCCGGGATCATGCCTGCGCGCCCAGCCCAATTCCCGGCCCCAGGGCCGGTCGTAGCAAGGCAGCCAACCGGATAAAGGAAGCAGCCTCTCTAGGCAAGCAAGAACGGGGCTTTTTGAGGACCCAATGCCCGATACAAGCCCTTGATATCCCCTAAAAATCCCCTCGCCTGCCGTTCCTTAGACCTTAGGATCGGATGCGGCCGTCGATCACCTCGATGATGCGGTCGCAGCGCCGCGCCAGCTCCATATTGTGGGTGACGAGCAGGAAGCTCGTTCCACTGTCGCGGTTGACCCGCCGCATCAGCTCGAACACGGCATCGGCCGATTTGGTGTCGAGATTGCCGGTCGGCTCGTCCGCCAGCACGAGGTCCGGACCCATGGCGAGCGCGCGCGCCACCGCCACCCGCTGCTGCTGGCCACCCGACATGTTGTTGGCGAGGTTGCCGGCGAATTTCTCCAATCCCACCTGCGCCAGCAGCCGATCCGCCCGCGCCTCGATCTCCGCGCCCGGAAAGCCGCGATCGACCAGCATCGGCATCATGACGTTCTCCCGCGCCGTGAACGCCGAGATCAGCAGGTGATATTGGAAGACGAACCCGATGGTGTGGCCGCGCAGGCGGGTGATCTCGGCATCGCCGAGCGCAGCGGTGTCGTGGCCCTTGATCGAGAGCCGGCCCGAGGTCGGGCGATCGAGCAGGCCCACGATGTTGAGCAGCGTGCTCTTGCCGGAGCCCGATGGGCCAATCAAAGCGAGAAACTCGCCGTGGTCGAGCTCGAGATCGATGTCGTGCAGCACCTCGGTCTCGGTCGGCAGGCCGACATTATAGGCCTTGCATACCCGTTCGAGCTTCAGGATCGCGTCAGCCACGGATCGCCACCACCGGATCGAGTTTTGCCGCGCGAACCGCCGGCGCCATCGCAGCCAGGATGCCGGTGCCGGTGGCAAGCAAGGCCGTATAGATGAACAGGGATCGTTCCAGGATCAGTGGAAACAATTCGGTGCCGTCGGCCTGGCGGGCCACCGAATGCCAATAGACCAGCGCAAACGCGCCCATGGCCGCGCCGAACAGCGAGCCGACGAAGCCGAGCAGGCCGCCCTGAACCAGGAACACGCGCAGGATCTGGCCGCGCGAGGTCCCCATCGCACGCAGGATCCCGATGTCCTTGGAGCGCTGGATCACCGAGACGATGAGCACGGCCGCGATGCCGAACGCCACGGAAAGACCGACAAAGAGGCGGATCAGGGTGTTGGTATTCTGCTGGGCCTGCACCGCGGTGAAGAATTGCGCGTTGGTCCTGATCCAGCTGTCGGCCTCGACCACATTGGCGGCCTGGATGCGCTGGGCGATGTCCTCGGCCGCATAGATGTCACCGACCGTGATATCGATCGTGGTGATGCCGCCGATCATGCCGAGCAGCGACTGCGCGGTCCGGAGCGCGGCGTAGCAGACGCGCTGGTTGACGCCCTTGTTGCCGAGATCGACGATGCCCGAGATCGTGAGCACGCGCGTTGCGCCGGACGCGGCGCGAACGTTGAGCTTGTCGCCGACGGTCGCGCCGAGATCCTTCGCAAGCTCGGTGCCGATGATGATGTCTTCGCTGGTCAGGCGCGGTTCGCCGGCGACGATGTAGTCGGGAATCCTGACGATCCTGAAATAGGAGTCCGGCTCGACACCCGACAGGTTCACCGAACGGCTGGCATCGCCGCGCACCGCGAGCACCGAGCCCAGGATCGTCGGCGAGACCGTGACCACCTCGGGCATCGCCTGCATCTGCGCCCTGATCTTCGGCCATTGATCGATCGAGATCACCCGCTGGCTCGGACGCTGCACCACCGCGTCCTCGACCTCGCCTGCGGCATTGCGCAGCGGGCGCGCGATCTGATCCGGCGAGAGCAACTGGATTTGCGGCTGCGAGGTCAAGACACGCTTGATGAAGTTCGCCTGAAGCCCGGCGAGCATCGCCGACATGAAGACGATGACGCCGACGCCGATCGAGATGCCGCCGATGATGAAGATGGTCTGGAGCCGGCCTTCGCGCAGGAAGCGCACCGCCATGGTCCATTCGATCGGCAGCCAGCGGTTCATTGCAGCACGGGCCGCAGGCGCTGGCCGGTCAGAACGCCGGAACTCTGCGGGATCGCAACGTCACCGGCCGCAAGACCGTCGGTGATCTCGACTTGGCTGTTGCCGTGCAGCCCGATCTTCACCGGCCGCTGACTGGCGCGTCCGTCCTTGATGCCGAGCACCCAGGGCTTTCCCGACAGGACCTCGTGCACCGAGCGTAGCGGCAGGATCAGCGCATTGTCGCGTGCGGCGACCTCGACATCGACCGAGACGGTCATGTCCTGGCGCAGATAATCCGGCGGATCGGCGACCGTCAGCTTGACCTCGACCGAGGCGCGCGAAATATCGACGCCGGGATTGATATAGGTAATGGTGGCCGGGAAACGCCGGTCCGGATAGGCGTCGGCAGAAGAAAGCGCCTTCTGCCCCAGCGAGATCTTGCCGAGATTGCGCTCGTCGATCTGCAACACCAGTTGCAGGTCGCCGGCCGGCGCAAGCACCAGCAGGGCCTTGCCGGGCTGCACGACGGTGCCGCGCTCGACACTGCGCGAGATCAGGACACCGTCGCGGGGCGCCGTGATGGTCGCATAGCCGAGCCGGGACTCCGCGGTGTCGAGATTGGCGCGCGCCTGGTTGGCCTGGGTCTGCGCCATCACATAGTCGCTGCCGCCGGGGCTGGCGGTATAGACCTGGAATTGTGCCGAGCGCATCGCCGCGCGCGCGACGTCGAGAGTCTTCTGGGCATCATCGAGTGCGGCCCGTGTCGCGTAGCCGTTGCGTTCGAGCTGGGCGGTCCGGTCATAGGTCTGCTGGGCGTTGAGCAGCGTCGCCTGCGCCTGGGTCAACGCCTCCCTGGCAGATGGCAGCGTCAGTTCGTCGAGCTGCTTGATGCGTGCCTCCGCCTGCGCCACCGCGCCCTGCGCCTGCACCATGGTCGCTCTCAATTCGCGGGATTCCAGCGAGATCAAAGGCTGGCCCTTGGTGACCTTTTCACCCTCCTGGACCAGCACGTCCTCCACCGTGCCGGTGATCTGGCTGCCGATCTCGACGCGGTAAGGCGTTTCGACATGGCCGCTTGCGACGACGGTCTCGACGAGACGGCCGAGCTTGACCTGGTCCACGACAACAGCGGGCCCGAGCAGCACCCGCACGCCCTGCCAGATGCCGAGCCCGAGCAGGACCGTCACCGCGAGGATGAACCATTTGTGACTGAGAAGTCCCGACCACAGCGTGGCGACGGAAAACCATCGCCTGTGCCGTGTCAGGACGATAGCTTGCTCGACCATGACATCGTCCCGCAACGCGCACCGGCAGCTGAATCCCGATCCCATGGATCCGGCATCGCCCGGTTCATTCGTCGCGACGCTAACCTGCGGTCGGAAATCGAGCTTGTTCTAGGTCAAGAGGTTACGCCGAATTTAGGGGCATCTGCCGCCGCTAGACGTCCAGAAACCGGGAGCTTCGCTTGCTGGAAAGTCCAACTCATGCCGACACCAAGTTCTGGCGCCTGTCCCCCCTTGAACTCTGCAACAGGCTCGGCTGTGGCCAGACCGGCCTGACTGCGGCCGAGGCCGCCAAACGCTTCAACCGCTTCGGGCCGAACAGCGATGCACCAGCGCGCATCGAGGGCGCGATGCGCGCGATCCTGCGCCGGCTGCTGGAGCCGCTGTCGCTGATCCTGCTGGTGGCGGGCATCGTCTCGATGCTGACCGGAGACGACATTGGCGGGCTGATCATCGTGCTGATCCTCGCGCTCTCGATCGGGCTCGACACCATCCAGGAAGGTCAGGCGGTCCGCGCCGCCGAAATTCTCCGCCGCTCGGTGGCCCTGAAGGCCGAGGTAAGGCGCGACGGCGCCTTTGTCGAGATCGACGTCGACAGGGTGGTGCCCGGCGATCTCCTGCGCGTCCGCTCCGGCGACATCATCCCGGCCGATGCGCTGGTTCTGGAGAGCACGGCGTTCACGGCCGGAGAGGCGGCACTCACCGGCGAGCCTTATCCGGTGCCGAAACGTGCCGGCAACGCCACCGACCCCAACGACACCTCGAACGCGCTGTTCCGCGGCGCGGTGGCGCAGACCGGCGAGGCGATCGCGCTCGTCGTCAGGACCGGGCGCGACACCGTGTTCGGGGCCGCGGCCTCCGCTCTTGCGGAGACGCAGGCGCCCTCGCCCTTCGAGCGCGATTTGCGCGAGTTTGGCCTCGTCATCGCGCGCGCAACGCTCGCGCTGGTGCTGGTCGTGCTCACTGTCCGCGTCGTGTTCGGCCGCCCGGTGCTCGATTCCCTGCTCTTCGCCGTCGCGCTCGCGGTCGGGTTAACGCCGGAACTGCTGCCGATGATCACCACGGTGACGCTGTCGCGCGGCGCGCTGCGCATGGCCGGGCGCAAGGTGATCGTGAAGCGGCTTGCCGCGATCCACGACCTCGGCGCCATGACCGTGCTGTGCACGGACAAGACGGGCACGCTGACCTCGGCCGAGATCACGCTTGCGAAAAGCCTCGATGCCGCAGGCAAGGACGACGTCCGAGCCGCGCAGCTCGGCGCCATCGCGGCCTCGCTCGGCGGCGACCGCGGCGCGCTCGATGCCGCGCTCATCGCCGGCCGGCCGGACGCCGCCCAGGGCTGGACGCTGGCCGGACGACAGGCCTTCGACTTCTCACGCCGGCTTGGATCGGTGCTCGCAACCGGTCCCGAAGGCCCGCTGCTGATCGTCAAGGGCGCGCCGGAAGCGGTGCTCGCATTATGCGCGATGGACGAGGCTGCGCGCGAAGCGGCGATGGCCCGTGTGCACGAGCTTGCGACCGGAGGCCTGCGCACTGTCGCCATCGCCTCGCGGGCCTGGAGCGGCGAGCTGCGCGATGTGGAGACGGACGACGAAACCGGCCTCGTCTTCGCAGGTTTCTGCGCCTTCGCCGACCCGCCGAAGCCGACGGCCGCGGCTGCAATCGCCCGGCTGGCGGCGAGCGGCATAAGCCTGAAGATCCTGTCGGGCGACGACCCCGTGGTGGTGCAGCGGCTCGCGGGCTTGGTCGGACTCAATCCTGCGCGCGTCCTGTCGGGGGCCGATGTCGCCGAGCTCAGCGACGAGGCGCTCGCCGTTCAGGTGCGCTCGGTCGACGCATTCGGCCGGCTCGCACCGGACCAGAAGTCGCGGATCGTGAAGGCGCTGCAGGCCCGCGGCGAGGTGGTCGGTTTTCTCGGCGACGGCATCAACGACGCGCCGGCCCTGAAGCTCGCCGATGTCGGGCTGTCGGTTGACGGCGCCACGGGCGTGGCGCAGGCCGCCGCCGACATGATCCTGCTTGCCTCGGATCTCGAAGTCGTCGCCGACGGCGTCGAGGAAGGCCGGCGCACCTTCGCCAACATCCTCAAATATGTCCGCATGGGCGCAAGCTCGAATTTCGGCAACATGCTGTCGATGGCGGTGGCCTCGATCGCGCTGCCGTTCCTGCCGATGCTGCCGACGCAGATCCTGCTCAACAACCTGCTCTACGACCTCTCCGAGCTCGGCATCCCCTTCGACCGCGTCTCCGCCCGGGCGACGGCGCGGCCGCAGGTGTGGAGCATGTCGCGGCTGGCGCGCTTCGCCGCAATCATGGGGCCGCTGTCGTCGATGTTCGACTTTCTGACCTTCGGCGCGCTGCTGTACCTGTTCAAGGCCTCGCCGGAGGAGTTTCGCACCGCCTGGTTCGTCGAATCCATGGCGACGCAGATTCTGGTCATCTTCGTCATCCGCACCAACGGCCGGCCGTGGCGCAACTGGCCGGATCCCGTGCTCGCCGCCTCCTCGCTGGTCGCGCTACTCGTCGCGATGGTGCTGCCGTTCACGCCGCTCGGCGCCTGGTTCGGCTTCGTCGCGCCGCCGCCGATCATGATGGCCGGCATCGCGCTTCTCGTCGTCGCCTATCTCGCCTGCGCCGAGCTGTTGAAGCCGTTCGCGACCCGCGCGGGACGCAGGCGTTGAGGGGTTGCCACCGCGATATTTAAGCGCTCGTCTGACCGGCATGAATCCCCGTCGGCTGCGCTTGATGCAGGTCAACGGCCCCCGCCACCGCGTTCTCCTAGTATGGATTGCGATCAATCCAGACCTGTAGAGGCCAGGCGCTTGCCTCGATGCTCCAGCGAGGTCCCCCGGGATGACACGCAGCTTCGACGCCATCGCGATCGGATCCGGCCTCGGTGGCCTGACCGCTGCAGCGCTGCTCGCCCGCGCCGGCCACAGGGTGCTGGTGCTCGAGCGCAACCAGAGCTTCGGCGGGGCCGCCACAATCTATCGTCATGGCCAGCTCTCGATCGAAGCGTCGCTTCACGAGATCGACGGCCTGGACGCCTTCGATCCCAAGCTAACGATCCTGCGCGCGCTCGGCATCGATCGCGATTTGCCGTTCGTCGATGTCGGCGCGCTGCATGAGGTGCGCAGCCCTCTGTTCGAGCGACCCTTCGTGATGCCGCACGGTCTCGACGCCGCAGCGGCTGCGGCGAAATCGCAGTTTCCAGCGCAGAGCCGCGGCATCGCGCAATATTTCGAACGCATCGATGCGGTCCGCCGGGCGGTGGCGTTGATGAGCGAGCATCAGGACGATCGCCATTGGTGGCTCTGGAACGCGCCCACTCTGCCGTGGCGCTTGTGGCCGCTGATCCGCGACCGTCACACGACCTTGAGCGAGGTGCTCGCGCGCCTGTTCGGCGACAACGAGGCGGTCAAGCTCGCGCTCGCTTCGAACCTCGGCTATTACACCGACGATCCCGACACCATGCCCTTTATCCAATTTGCGATTCCGCAGGCCTCTTATCTCGTTGGCGGCGGACATTATGTCCGCGGCGGATCGCAGGCGCTCAGCGATCGCCTGGTGGCAATCATTCGCGATGCGGGCGGGGCGGTGGAGGCAGGACGCGAGGTCGAGGCCATTCTCCTCGACGGCAACCGCGCTCGCGGTGTGCGTCATCGCGCGCCAGGAAGCGACGATATGCGCGAAGAGCTGGCGCCTATCGTGCTGGGCAACGCGGCCCCCTCCGTGCTGGCGTCGATGCTGCCGCAAGACAAACGCGCGGCGTTCATGTCGCGCTACGACAGCCGACGCCCCTCGATCTCGCTGTGGAGCATTGCGATCGGGCTCGATCGCCCGTCCCGCGATTTCGGTGTCAGGCACTACTCGACCAGCGTACTGCCGCCATGGCTGACGCGCCTGTCGGGATTCTGCGAGGCGGCCGCACTGTTGGGCGAGGATCCGCCGGCACGTCTCACCCCCTATGGCTTCGTCGCCTATGATCAGATCGATTCCGGCCTGAACAAGCGGCCGCCTCATCTCGGCGCACTCGTCGGGGTCGACCGGCTCGCGAACTGGACCGGCCTTTCTGCCGACGCCAAGCGCTCCCGCAAGGAACGCTGGATGGATCTCATCATTGCCGATCTCGATCGCCAATATCCCGGCATCGCCGGCGCTGTCGTGCAGCGCGAGATGTCCACGTCCGAAACGTTTGCGCACTATCTCAACACGCCGGGTGGCGCAGTCTACGGCTTCGCACCGCAGTCGCGCGGCTTCATGCCGATGCCCGTGACGGCCATCGACGGCGTCTATCTCGCCTCGGCCTTCACGGGCGGCGGAGGCTTCACCGGAGCGATTCTCGGAGGCGGATGGGCCGCACGCGCGGCAATGCGCTCGGAAGCCGTGCCACACTTTGCGCCGACGGCTTCGAGAAGTTCCGCCACGTCGTGCGGCGCATGATGGCGATGCGCCTCGCGGCATTGATATCGGCCGCATTTCGGTGTCTTTGAATGGAGCCGGGTTTCGACCGGCCCGGACAGAGCCGGGCTGGTGGCCTTGCGCACTGCAAGCGGGGCCACAACAACCACAATGTCCGCCACCGGCCACACCTCGAGCGCCGAAGCGTCCGGCCAGCACTGGATTGCCAACCAGCCTTACCTCCTGCTCAGCATCACCGCGCTGTGCTGGGCCGGCAATGCCGTCGTGGGGCGCCTTGCCGCCGGCCATATCCCACCGGTGACGCTGTCCTTCCTGCGCTGGTTCTTCGCCTTCCTGCTGGTGCTGCCATTCGCCTGGAAGCATCTTGCCCAGGACTGGTCCGCGATCCGCAGCAAGCTTGGCCTGATGGTCGCGCTGTCGATCACCGGCATCGGCGCCTTCAACACCCTGCAATATTGGGCGCTGGAGCATACCCAGGCGCTCAACACCCTGTTGCTGCAGTCGGCCGCGCCCCTGGTCGTGGCGCTGTGGTCGCTGGTCATCCTCGGTGTCAGTCTCACCGCGGCGCAGGCCTTCGGCGTATTGCTCTCGATGTGCGGCGTGCTGATCATCCTTCTGCACGGCGATGTCACCACGCTGTCGAACATCGCCTTCAACAAGGGCGACCTGATCTTCATCGTCGCACTGATCATCTTCGCGCTCTATTCGGTGCTGACCTTGAAGCGGCCGCCGATCCACGGCCTGTCGTTCCTCGCCTTCACCTTCGGCGCCGGGGCCGCCTGCCTCATTCCGCTGGAGATCTGGGAAATATCGGCGCGCCCCGTCATGAAGCTGGACGGGCCGAACCTGCTCACTTTGTTCTATGTCGCGGTGTTTCCCTCGACGCTGGCCTATCTCTGCTTCAACCGCGGCGTCAGGCTGATCGGCGCCAACCGCGCCGCGCCGTTCTTCCACGTCGTGCCGGTGTTCGGCTCGATCATGGCGATGGTCTTCCTGGGCGAGCGCCCGCAGGCCTTCCACCTCATCGGCTTCGCGCTGGTTCTGTCGGGCGTATTCGTGGCGTCAAGGAAGCAGACGAGCTGACCGGGGCAATCCCTTCCGGCCGGACGCGGCCTTTGCTATCGTGGCTGCCGTACATGACGTTCATATTGACGGAGCTTCGATATCACGGAGAGACACCATGCCCAGAGTTCTGACCACGACTGCTGTGCTGCTTCTGCTCTCGATCCTGCCTTCAACCGCGTCCAACCAGGCCGGACACGACGCGACCAGCACGACCACGGCCCAGGCCATCCAGCTTGCCCTCAACCCGCAGCCTGAACCGCCCAACATGCCGCGGACCTCGGACGGCACCTCGGGCAAGAAATCCAAACCGAAACCGATGAAACAGCCCAAAAAGGGCGACCCCGGGCACTGAGACCAGGCGTCTCGCGCTCAGCTCTTCCTTCTCTCCCCGCGGGAGCAGGAAGAGCGCGCCTTATGTCGTCCTGAACTTGCTGTAGGCTTCGTTCAACGCGATGATGACGTGCTCGGCACAGCCGTTGATGCGATGCGGATCGGCCCGCGTCTCGTAGGTCTCCGACGTCATCATGTCCAGGAAAGCTGCGACCGAGGGATAATAGACCAGCGCGACGAAGTCCCACGCGTTGCCATCGTAAGGTCCAAGCGCGACCGCCTTGGCCTCACCGGTCCACAGCAAGGTGCCGCCACGCGCTTTGATCATTGGCACGGTGATCGCACTGTAACGAAGATAAGCATCCCACCCCGAACCATCGCCGTCGAGCGAGTGCGGGTGAAAGCGCATCAGGTTGAGCATCACCACCGGCGCATGCGGCTCGAGCGCTTCGAGCCCCTGAATGTTCAACATATTGACCGCCAAAGGCACCTCCTCGGGTCTTGCCTGCATTGTAGCATTGCGGCGGCGTGACTTGTGCCACGAGGGCGATCCGGCGCAAGCTCGCAATCGACGCCAATGACGATTGCTTCGCCCGCGCCACCTGCCTCGAACCCGGCCAGCTGGCTCAACAACCAGCCTTATCTGCTGCTCAGCCTGAGCTCGCTGTTCTGGGCCGGCAACATCGTGATCGCGCGCCATGTCGGCGCGCATGTGCCGCCGTTGACGGTGACCACGATCCGCTGGTTCGGCGTATTCCTGATTCTGCTGCCGTTTTCATGGCCACATCTGAAGCGCGACTGGCCAGCCTTGCGCAAAAGCCTGCCCCTGATGCTGTTCCTGTCGCTGGTCGGCTTTGCCTTCAACAACGCGATCTCCTACTGGGCGATGCAATATACCGAGGCGCTGAACGCGCTGCTGATCCAGTCAGCAGGTCCCCTGTTCGTGGCGCTGTGGTCTCTGGTGCTGTTCGGCGTGCGACTGACCGGCGGCCAGCTTGGCGGCATCGCGATCTCGCTGATCGGCGTGCTGGTCATCATTCTGCGCGGCGATCTCGCGGCGCTGGCCGGCATCTCGTTCAACCGGGGCGACATCATGTTCGCCTCCTCGCTGGTGGCGTTCGGGCTCTACTCCGCCTTCATCCCGCGCCGGCCGAAAATCCACCAGCTGTCGTTCCTGTCCTTCACCACCTGCTGCGGCGCCACGATCCTGCTGCCGGCGGCGGTCTGGGAGGCTTGGCAGGGCAATGTCATCCAGTTCGACGCCGTGACGCTGATGACGCTCGGCTACATCCTGATCTTCCCGTCCACGCTCGCCTATCTCTTCTTCAATCGCGGCGTCGCGCTGATCGGGCCGAACCGCGCCGCGCCCTTCTTCCACCTGGTGCCGGTGTTCGGCTCGGCGATGGCGATCCTGCTGCTCGGCGAAAAGCTGCAGCCGTTCCACCTGATCGGCTACGCGCTGGTGCTCGCCGGCGTCGTCATCGCCTCGCGCCAGGGCTCGGCGGTGAAGTAATTCCGTATCGCGGACGCACTGCTCTCGTGTCCCGGGCGCAGCGCACCACTACGTGCTGCGCCCGGGGCACGAGAGCTCCTTCCGAATCCAACGTGGACCGGCTAGCTTCCACGCCAACCGCCGGCGCTCAACGACGTCATGGGCAGACGCGTCTCCATGATGTTCGTGGACATTCTGACCGGCCTGCCCCACGTCAACGGCAACGCGCTGCGGGCGCTCGCCGTCACCACCAAGGACCGCTCGCCGCTGGTGCCGAACCTGCCCTCGATGCAGGAGGCCGGCCATAGCAGGGCTACTTCGGACCAGCCGGCCTGCCCAGGGAGATCGTCACGCGGCTCGACACCGAGATCCGCAAGATCGTCGAGAAGCCGGAGATCAAGACCCAGCTTGCCACCCTCGGCATGGATGCGTTTTCGGGCACGCCGGAACAGCTCGGCACATTCGTGAACGAGCAACTGGTGCTGTGGGAGCGGCTGATCCGGGACGCCGGGATCGAGAAGCAGTAGGACGCTCTCTTGTCCCGGAACGCGGCGCGGCATGAAATGACGCGACGCAGAGCCGGGACCCAGAATGCCGCCAGCATGGGCCCCGGTTCAGCAACGCATCACTATGTGCTGCGCTGCGCCCGGGGCACGGACCCGTCTTACGCCGCGCGGACCTTGGCGAGGAAGCCGTCCACCGCGCTGCGCAGCGCGCCGGACTGGTGGTCCAGCTCGCGGGCGTTGGTCAGCACGTCGCCGGCCGCCGTGCCGGTCGCTTCCGCGGCCGAGGTGACGCTGCCGATATGGGCATTGATCTCGCTCGAGCCGGCCGCGACCGACTGGATGTTGCGCGCAATCTCGCGCGTCGCTTCGCCCTGCTGCTCGATCGAGGCCGAGATGCCGGCGGTGATCTCGCTCATCTCGGCGATGGTCTGGGTGATGCCGCCGATCGCGGCGACCGCGTCGCTGGTCGAGGTTTGCATCGCCGCCACTTGCGCGGAGATTTCCTCGGTCGCCTTGGCGGTCTGGTTGGCCAGCGCCTTGACCTCGGAGGCGACGACGGCGAAGCCGCGGCCGGATTCACCGGCGCGCGCCGCCTCGATGGTGGCGTTGAGCGCGAGCAGATTGGTCTGCGCCGCGATCGAATGAATGAGCTTGACCACCTCGCCGATCTTCTCGGCGCCGGTCGAAAGCTCCTGCACCGTGGCGTTGGTGCGTTCGGCATCGCTGACGGCACGGCCCGCGACCTCGGTCGAACGCGTCACCTGGCGGGAGATTTCCGCAACCGAGCTCGACAGCTCTTCCGCGGCCGCCGCAACCGTGCCGACATTGCCGGAGGCCTTTTGCGAGGCCGCGCCGACCGTTGCCGCGCGCGAGGAGGCATCGCTGGCGGTCGCGGTCATCGACTGCGCGGTCGACTGCATGCCGGCCGCAGCCGAGGAGACCGAGCGGACGATGCCGTTGACGCTGCGTTCGAAGTCGTTGGCGATATCTTCCATCGCGCGGCGACGGTCCGTCGCGGCCCGATCCTTGGCGTCCAGCTCGCTCTTCTCGATCTCGCGGATGCGGACCGCGTTGTCCTTGAAGATCTGGACGGTCGACGCCATCGCGCCGACCTCGTCACCGCGGCCGACGCCGGGGATGTCGCCGTCAAGCTTGCCCTCGGCGAGATCCTTCATGCGCGTGCCGAGCAGCGCCAGCGGACGGCTGATGCTGCGGCCGATCATCCAGGCGACGCTGCCGGCGACGATGACGATGCCGAGCATGGCAAGGCCGAGCAGCCAGTAGACCGGGCTCATCTTGGCATCGATGTCCTCGAGATAGGCGCCGGTGCCGAGATACATGTCGAAGCCGGGAACGGCCACCGCGTAGCCGATCTTGCGGATCGGCGTTTCCTGACCGGGCTTCACATATTCGTAGTACAGCAGGATCGAACCGTTGGCCTTGACGCCTTCCATCAGCTCGACCGAGAGCTTGCGACCATTGGTCACGACGTCCATGCGGTTCATCCCGATCTGCTTCGGATCGGGCGCGAGCTGGGTGATACCGTCGTAAGACGTGCCGAACAGATAGCCCGAGCCGTTATCGTAGGTCATCGCATTGCCGTAGCGACGAAGCTCGGCCATGGCCGCATCCTTCGTCAGCTCACCGGCGTCGACACGCTTCTTCAGCGCAGCCGCATAGTTGCGGGCGAGATCGACGATCGCCTTGGTCTGATCGATGCGCGCATCGATCATGGCGCGCTTCATCAGGTAACCGGCCAGGACTCCGGAGATGCACAGGCCAAGCAGCGTGACCCCGACAAGGATGCCAAGCTTCGGGGCGATCTTCAGGTTGCTCAACTTCACGATGGGCTCCTCAGGTGGCAGCGCAGGCCTTTTGATTTGGATCAACTTTTATTGTCGGACCCCTTAGCAAGTTCCTTACATGCCTCCGTAGAAGCCCGGACGCTGCTCCCAAGCCCGGCAAATAAATCACCGCACCGGCAACCGTGAATTGTACGCGACCGCACCGATTTCGCGTAAAAGACGCAAAGGCCCGCCAGAAGGCCGGGCCCGCAACAAGAACCGACAAAACAAATCGGGAGCAGGACATGCCGAAATACAGGGTGGTGACGCCGAAGGGCGCGAGCTTCACGGTCGCCGGCAGCGACTATTCCTACGAGCGCGAGGCGCTCGATCCGATCGATGCCGAGATCGTCGAGGCGCCGGCCAACGAGGCCGAGTTCATCGCCGCCGCGAAGAATGCCGACGCGATCTACGCCAAGGGCATCCCGATCACCAAGACCATCATCGACAGCTTGCAGAGCTGCAAGGTCATCACGCTCGGCTCGGTCGGCGTCGACAGCGTCGACGTCAAGGCGGCGACCGCGCGTGGCATTCCCGTCACCAACATCCCCGACACCTTCATCGAGGAGGTCGCCGACCACGCCATGATGCTGCTGCTGTCAGGCTTCCGCCGCCTGGTCGAGCAGGACAAGATGGTGCGCACCGGACGCTGGGCCGAGGGCCGGCCGGCGCTGCTCAAGATTCCGCGACTGATGGGACAGACGCTCGGATTCGTCTCGTTCGGCCGCGTCGCGCGCGCGGTTGCGAAGCGCGCAGCTCCCTTCGGCCTGCGCATGATGGCATACGATCCCTTCATCCAGGAAACCTTGATGTGGGACCACGGCGTCATTCCGGCGACGCTGAACGAAGTGCTGTCGCAATCCGACTTCGTCTCGATGCACGCTCCCGCCCGGCCCGAAGTGCATCACATGCTCACCGAGAAACACTTTCGGCAGATGAAGAAGGGCTCGATCTTCATCAACACCGGGCGTGGCGCCACCGTCGACGAGGAAAGCCTGATCAAGGCGCTGCAGGAGGGCTGGATCGCGCATGCCGCGCTCGATGTGCTGGAGAAGGAACCGCCCTCGCACAACAACCCGCTGCTCGGCATGGAGAACGTGACCCTGACCGCCCATGTCGCCTCGGCCTCGGCACGGTTCGACGAGGCGCGCAAGCGCCGGGTGGGCTACGAATTGTCACTGGTGCTTCAGGGCATGTGGCCGGTAAGCTGCGTCAACCCGTCGGTGCTGCAAGACACCGCGCTCCGCCGCTGGCAACCCGTCGGCATGGATCGCGGCCCGAACAGCTAAGGCGGCAGGCCGCAAATCGCGCGCCGAAAGACCGAAACGGCCCTTCACCGGCGATCAACGCCGGGAAGGGAGACATCATAGGGAGGAACTGATGAGGAATGACATCACACGTCGTGATGCCTTGGCGCTGGGCCTGTCTGCTGCGACGTTCGCCGCCACTGGTGCTGCAGCGCAAACTTCAAACATCAAAGCCGCCGACGTCCCGGCGCCCAAACGCGAGATCGAAAAGGGCGCAAGCCTGCGCATGCTGCGGCCGGTCCGCTTCGTCCAGGCCGACGAGGACGTGTTCCGCGCCAATGCGGCGAAGTTCACCAAGGAGACCGGCGTCGAGGTCAAGGTCGACTTCGTCGGCTGGGAGGATATCAACCAGCAGACCGCCGTGACCGCCAATTCCGGAGCCGGCCCCGACATCATCATCGGCTTCTCCGATGCGCCGCACATCTATATCGACAAGCTGATCGAGCTGACCGACGTCGCCGACTATGTCGGCAAGCGCTACGGCGGCTGGCTGCCGCTGGCGCAGCGCTACGGCAAGAAGAACAAGAGCGACACCTGGATCGGCCTGCCGTTCGGCGCGTCCGCTGGCCCCCTGATCTACCGCAAATCGATCCTGCAATCGGTCGGCTTCGACAAGGTGCCGGAAGACCATGCCGGCATTCTCGACCTCTGCCAGAAGCTGCAGAAGGCCGGCAAGCCCGCCGGCTTCGCGCTCGGCAACGCCAAGGGTGACGGCAACGGCTTTGCGAGCTGGGCGCTGTGGTCGCACAACGCGGCCCTGCTCGATCCGGATGGCAACGTCACCATCAACAGCAAGGAGACCATTGCCGCGCTGAACTGGGTCAAGCAGCTCTACCCGACCTTCATCGCCGGCACGACGTCGTGGAACGACGTCAGCAACAACCGCGCCTATTCCGCGCAGGAGATCTCGCTGACCGCCAACGGCGTCTCGCTGTATTTTTCGCTGAAGAACGATCCCGCGACCAAGGCCATCGCCGACGACAGCGAACATCAATTGCTGCCGAAGGGCGTCGCCAAGGTCTCGCCGATGGCGGGCCTGACGCTGAACGCCATGGTGTTCAAGCACAGCCAGTATCCCAACGCCGCAAAGGCGTTCCTGCAGTACATGCTGGAGAAGGACCAGTACGAGCCGTGGCTCAATGCCAATTCCGGCTATTGGGCGCAGCCGCTCGCCGCCTACGCGGAGGCCGCCGTGTGGAAAGGTGATCCCAAGGTCGCGATCTTCAAGGATACGATGAACAGCACCTATTACGACGGCTATGCCGGTCCGATCTCGACGGCGACCGGTGCCGTCAGCGCCGACTACGTGCTGATCCAGATGTTCGCCTCCGTTGCGACCGGCGCGGCCACGCCCGAGGCCGCGGCCGCGGAAGCCGAGCAGCGCTGCAAGCGGTATTTCCGGCGGCAGAAGTAAGCACTGACAGCGCCGCCGTCATTGCGAGCGGAGCGAAGCAATCCAGTCCGTCTACGCGGCGACAGCCTGGATTGCTTCGTCGCTCCGCTCCTCGCAATGACGGTGGAGCGACTTTCAAGAGGAGGCCAAAGCCCTGATGTCCGTGACGACCCTCTCCTCTCCCGCGCTGGCACAGCGACAACCGAACTGGCTCGTTCGCCTGTTCGACTACAAGCCCTTCCTGGTCGCGATGTGCCTCGCGCCCGCGCTCGGGCTGCTTGCGGTGTTCCTGACCTATCCGCTCGGGCTCGGCATCTGGCTCGCCTTCACCGACACCACGATCGGGCGGAAGGGCGAGTTCATTGGCCTCGAGAATTTCCAGTATCTGCTCACCGATTCGCTGTGGTGGAACGCGGTGTTCTACAGCGTGGTCTACACGGGCATAGCGACCTTCGGAAAGTTCGCGCTCGGCTTCTGGCTGGCGCTGCTGCTCAACAACCATTTTCCGTTCAAGAGCGTGCTGCGCGCGATCATCCTGCTGCCCTGGATCGTGCCGACGGTGCTTTCGGCGCTGGCGTTCTGGTGGATCTACGATCCGCAGTTCTCGATCATCTCCTATTTGCTGGTCGACGTGCTGCATTGGAAGTCGAGCAATGTCGACTTCCTCGGCTCGCCTTGGCCGGCGCGGTTCTCGCTGATCGCCGCCAACATCTGGCGCGGCATTCCTTTCGTCGCGATCTCGCTGCTGGCAGGCCTGCAGACCATCTCGCCCTCGCTCTACGAGGCCGCGATGCTCGACGGCGCCAGCGCCTGGCAGCGCTTCCGCTACATCACCTTCCCGATGATGATGCCGATCCTCGCCATCGTCATGACGTTCTCGATCATCTTCACCTTTACCGACTTCCAGCTGGTTTACGCCATCACCCGCGGCGGGCCGGGCAATTCGACGCATTTGCTGGCAACGCTGGCGTTCCAGCGCGGCATCGCCGGCGGCGAGCTCGGAGAAGGCGCGGCGATCGCGGTGTCGATGATCCCGTTCCTGGTGTTCGCGACGCTGTTCTCCTATTTCGGCTTGGCGCGCCGCAAATGGCAGCAGGGAGAAGCCAATGACTGATACGGTCGCGCAAGTCTCAGTCGACGCGAAAGCAGCCCCCGACACCATGGCCTGGGATTCCGGGCTGCGGCGGCTGATGATGATCTATCTGCCGCTTGGCTGCTTTGTGCTGATCCTGCTGTTTCCGTTCTATTGGATGGCGATCACCTCGTTCAAGCCGAACGCGGAGCTGATGAACTATAAGGAGCACAACCCGTTCTGGATTTCCTCGCCGACGCTGGCGCATATCAAGCACCTCCTGTTCGAGACCGCCTATCCGCGCTGGCTGTGGACCACGATGCTGGTCGCGATCGGGGCGACCACGCTGTCGCTGATCGCGAGCACGCTTGCCGCCTACGCGATCGAGCGCCTGCGCTTCCGCGGCAGTCCCTATGTCGGCCTTGGCATTTATCTCGCCTATCTCGTGCCACCGTCGATCCTGTTCATCCCGCTCGCGACCGTGGTGGTGCAGTTCGGCCTGTTCGACTCGCCGATGGCGCTGATCCTGGTCTATCCGACCTTCCTGGTGCCGTTCTGCACCTGGCTCCTGATCGGCTATTTCAAGTCGATCCCCTATGAGCTCGAGGAATGCGCATTGGTCGACGGCGCCACGCGCCTGCAGATCCTGCGGCGGATCACGCTGCCGCTCGCGGTGCCCGGCCTGATCTCGGCCGGCATCTTCTCCTTCACGCTGTCCTGGAACGAGTTCATCTACGCGCTCGCCTTCATCCAGAGCGGCGCCAACAAGACCGTGCCGGTCGCGATCCTGACCGAGCTCGTCACCGGCGACGTCTACCAATGGGGCGCGTTGATGGCGGGATCGCTGCTCGGCTCGCTGCCGGTTGCGATCTTCTATTCGCTGTTCGTGGACTATTACGTGTCATCGCTGACTGGCGCGGTGAAGGAGTAACCGCGCTCCTCTCCTTCCCCTCCCCGCTTGCGGGGGAGGGTCGGGAGAGGGTGTCTCGACGACGAAGGCTCTCCCAGAGGAGAAAGCCCTCAACCCCAACCCTCTCCCGCAAGCGGGAGAGGGAGTGAACCGCTGTCGTGGCTTGCAATCTAGCCCGACGGCACGATCACCATGCTCTTGTCCTTGGGCCAGCGGACACGCCAGGCGAAGTTGATGTCCTTGACCTCGCCGGGCTTGGCATCGAACGACCATTCCAGCACACCACGCTTGTCGCGGATGTCCTTTGCCGTGGGGGGCGTGGTCGCGGGCAGCATCTCGACGATGATGTCCTCGTTTTCGCTGACCGGCAGCTGATCCTCGATCGCGACGTGAATCGGGAAATCATGACCGTTGCGCACGGTGGTCTTGAACGCGCGCTCGTCGGTCTTCGACGTCGTGACCAAGAGGCCGGCCGAACCTTCGTTGCGCTTGAGCACCGCGCGCTCGACCTTGACCTTGTCGTCGGCGCCGAAGCCGAGCCGCACGATATCGTCCTTGGCCGAGGCCGAGAGCTTGCCGCGGCCGACAAAAACGCCGTCACGATAGATCGCGACCTTGCCCGGCAAAAGCGCCGTGTCGTCGGTCTGCTTGAAGCTGGCTTCGAGGAAGGCGGTGGGGTCCTGCACCGGTGCGGCGCGCACCGCAAGATCAGCCGGCACGCTCATGGAGGCGATGCGCAGGCTCTTGGCGCCCTCGGCGGCGCCGAGACTGACGCGGCCGGGAATCTTGAAAGTCGCCTGGAAGTCACCGATCTCGGGGGTTGCCTCCAGCTCGGCGAAGGTCGTTCCTGGGCCAAATTTGAACCGCTGGACCTTATCGGCTAGCGAAGGCTCCGGGGCAGGCGCCAGCGCGGAGCGCAAGCGCGCGCTGTCCGGCATCGAGCTCGCCGCCAACGGCTTCGGCACCTGCGGATATTGCGCGACCAGCGAGCCGAGCTCTGGCGCGCTGCCGCCACGGGCGATACGGACCGTGGAAACGCCGAGCGCGACATTCGACCAGTCCTCGCCGGTCGACTGCGTTACTTCCGCACGGCGGACCAGTTCGAGCTGCGGCTTGCGATCTTTGGCGCCGGTGTCGAGCCGGGCGTCATAGAGCGGCAGCCAGCGCGCGTTGCGCACCGTGTAGGTGACCCGCAGCGTCGCCTTCGTCGCGGCGGCCGAGGCGACGTCGATGCGCACCTCGAGCTTGCTTGGCGGCTTGGCGGATCGGTCGGCCTCGAGCTGCGCGATCTGGCGATCGATCTCGCGCTGCTTTCGCGTCGCATCGCGGATCGCAGTGTCGGCGGCCGCGACTTCCTCCGCCACGGCGGTGAACGCCGCGCGCCATTCGGTGATCGGGCGCGCTTCGCCCTTCTCGCCAAGGCCGGCGGGAGATGCTTCGGCAAAGCGCTCCGCGAATTTGCGCCTGGAGGACGCGGCATCGATCGTGCCCTGCAGGTCGGCGCGCTCGTCGTTGAGCGCCTCGATACGCTTGTCGAGCTCGGGCAGATTGACCGGCGCCGCTGCGCGGGGCGGCCGCGCATCGATCGTGCCGATGGTGAGTTTCGCAGTCGCTTCGCCCTCGACGCGGAGCGAGGATGGGTCGAGCGAGAGCGGAAAATCCTTGGCAACCAGCGTCGAGTCCCCGGAGGCCAGGTCGATCGCAATCACGCGGGTGACGGTGGCGCCATCAGGATAGACGGTGACGGCGTCGATAGCCGATGTGGCATCCACATCGGCGGCCCATGAGGGCGAAGCGAGCGTTGCGGTCATCAGGACCAGGCTCGTCGTCGCCAGACATCTTGCGATCATGCGCATCAAATTTCTCCCTGCCGATATCGCCGCGCCGCCAGCCGGACGCGCGAAAACATGCCACGCCATCGTGGTGAGACGCGGCAGGGAAGGAACTGGTTCGATTGGGGTTTCCGTGGGGCGCAGCTGCGGCGGCACCATGGCCGTGGAACGCGCCGTCCCCCCGGCGGAGATCGTCAGACCTGCGTGGGCGAGCCCTGGCCGAAGATGCGGCGGAGCAGATCGGTCACGTTCTTGGCACCAGCCTTCTTCAGGATGCTGGCGCGATAGCCCTCGACCGTGCGCGCGCTCAGATGCATCCGCCGGGCGATCTCCTTGTTGGTCCGGCCAGCAACGAGATGCGCCAGCACGTCACCTTCGCGCAAGGTCAGGGGGGCGCAACCGGGCAGCCAGCGCTGCCGGCTCGAGTCGGGCTGGATGTATTCGTCGATCGCAGCGTCGATCCGGCCGATGATGTCGTGGGTGCGGAACGGCTTCTCGATGAAGTCCGCCGCGCCGCTCTTGATCGCGTCGACCGCCATGGCGATGCTGCCGTTCGCCGAGGTCACCAGCACCGGCGCCATGCAATTCGCCTCGCGCAGACGCCTGAGCATGTCGAGGGCGGAGCGATCCGGCGGCATCTCCAGCAGCACGCAGGCCGGCATCCTCGCCTTTGCCTCCGATAGAAGCGATGCGCTGTCGGCAAAGCAAATCACGTCATAGGCGCTCTGTTGAAGCGCACTGGACAGTTCTTCGCGGCAGGCAGCGTCAGTGTCGATGACGAATACCTCGCCCTTGGAAAACGTGTTCCCCGGCATAATCCCGATCCAGCAATGTCTTGGTCAAATGATACGAGACGGCTGCGGGGCCCACCGCCCTGCTGCGCCGTCATGCCCACGGCATTCCCGCCGGTGCGTCGCTGTCCCTTATGTATGTTCCGTCCTGTTCCCGGATTTGACGGATCGGGACAGAAGCTTTACATTTCGGGACATCTGCGGGAATGGCCGACAGGAACTGGTCGCATGACCGACCTCATTCGCAGCGCAGGCCTGAGCTACTACCCGGAGGTCGCCCGGTCGGTCGGGCTCGACCCCAAGCAGATGATGCGCAAGACGCGGCTACCGCTGGCCGTGCTCGACGAGCCTGACACCCCCATCGCCGTTGCAAGTCTGCGTCGCTTGCTCGAAATGTCGGCGGAGGAATCCGGTGTCGACGATTTCGGCCTGCGCCTCGCCGAGCGTGGCGGGCTCACCAATTTCGGTGCGGTCGGCCTAATCGTGCGCGAACAGGCGACGGTTGGCGAGGCCATCGAAGCGTTCTCTCGCTTCATCCATGTCTATCATGACGGCATGAAGCTCGAGATCGTCAGGGACAGGCAGACCGTGGCGGTCAGATTGCATCTGCGGGGGCGGCGACCGACCGCGTCGCGCCAGTCGATCGACATGGCGCTGGGCAGCGTCCACCGTATCATCCAGTCACTGTTCGGCAGCGATTGGCGGCCGCAGCAAGTTCACCTGCGCTACCCGCCTCCGCACGACCGCAAGCGCTACCGCGACTTCTTCGGCTGCCGCGTGATCTTCAACGCGGAGGAGGATGCGATCCTGCTGTCGGCGCACGACATGGAGCGGCGGATTCCAAGCGCGCATCCCCTGATCGCGAGCTACTTGCGCAAGCGCATCGAGGCGATCGAAACCCGGCCGGCAAGCTGGGACGAGAAGGTCGACGAGGTCGTGCGCAGCCTGCTCGCGACCGGCGACTGCACCGTCGAGCGCGTGGCCGAGCATCTCGCCTGCACCCGCCGCACCATCCACCGGCATTTGGCCGCATCGGGCACCAGCTTCTCGGCCATCCTTGACGCGCAGCGCGCCGATCTCGTGATCCAGCTGATCGGGGACCCCGGCCGGCCGCTGGCGGATATCGCCGCACAGCTCGGCTTTTCCGCGCAGAGCGCCATGGCCCGCTGGTTTCGCGGCCGCTTCGGCTGCACCATCACCGATTGGCGCAAAGGCGCGCGCCCGCTGGCGCAACCCGCCGGCGCATCGTCGGCCAGCGCGGCCTAGCTCACACTCAAATTAGGCGTGCTCGAAGGGACCGACTTCGCGGATAACCTTGCAAATCTGCAAGAGGCCGCTGGCATAGAATTCGGCATGCCCGCGCTTCATCGCCTCGATGTGTTCCGGATGCGTACGCCAAGCCTCGAGTGCGCCCTCCGACGCAAAACGAAACACGGTCAGCTCCTCGCCATCCTCGGCCTTGAATGACTTAACCGACTGAAAGCCTGGCATGGCGCTGACAATATCGTACATGCGCTCGCCCAGTCGATCATACTCCTCAAGCGGAACGCCATCCCGCAGCTTTAGACCGCCAATCACAACGACTTCGCCGATCATTTTCGATCCATTCCTCAATCGCTTTTCCGCGCCAAGCTAACAGCAGACGCAGCTCGAAAGATAGTTTCGGATCGACCACGACGTTTGTTACGCCGGCAAGAAATTTCAACGTGCCGGGGCCGCCACGCCCATGATGGCGAGCGCGCGCCGGGGATTGCCGGCAAGCAGCGGGCCGAACGCGGCGGCAAAGCCGAGGAACGCGACGATCCAGCCACAGGCCGCGATATGCAAGAGCACATCGCTATGAGCGGGCAGCAGCACCGCGGAGACCCGCGCCAGCGCGGCGACGATGATCGCAGCGTAGATGCCTTGCGTGACGGGTGAGGCCGTCAACGCCTGCCCGGTATGGCCGAGGCTTGCGCGCGTCATGACAGCAAGCGTCATGATACCAGCCGCCCCCGTCATCCAGGCGTGAATGCCGGCGCTCGGCGGCAGCACGCCGAAGCCGGCCAGGGCGTTCAGCAGGAAGCCTGATGGCACGAAGACGTAACCGACGTGAAGGATCAGCAGCAGCCGCTCGCCCGCGGTGCGGTCACCGGCCCAGCGCGCAAGCCGCACGAGGTGCAATGCGCCGACCAGCGCCATGACGGTGCCGGTGATCATGTTCAGCGGTTCCACGATCCACCCGATCAGCGCGAGCGCGCTCAATCCGATCACCGCGCCATCAAAGCGTCCGAACGGCACCGGCAAGCGGCCGGTGTTGAACTTGACCAGCCAATTGCGGGTGAAGCTCGGGATGATGCGGCCGCCGATCAGCGAGATCAGCAGCACGACCACGCTGATCCCGACGCGAATGCCGACATCGGCCGCGCCTTCATAATGTGCTTCAAGATGGAAGGCGACATTGCCTGACAGCAGCAAGAGCACGAGCACCACCACCGGCAAATTGCGCCAGTTGCTGCCCGCGATGATCTCGCGGGTTGCGGCCGCGACGACCAGCGCCAGGAAGGCGGCGTCGACGACAAGCGCGACCGCCCAGCCGATCTCGGCGGACAGTGCCACTGCGACACGCCCTGCGAGCCAGACCACCAGCAGTGCCCCAAGTGACCCGCCCTGGATCGGCAGCCGCCCGGTCCAGTTCGGGATCGCCGTGAACAAGAAGCCCGTGATCACCGCGGGCAGGAAACCATAGAGCATCTCGTGGACATGCCAGTCCCGCGGGGCGAAGGCCGACGTCACCGACAGCTCGCCATAGAACATCGGCAGCCAGACCAGTATCGACAGCCCGGCCTGGATCGCAGCGAACAGGAAGAAGGGCCGGAAACTGTTCGCAAACAACGGCCAGCCCGCAAAATTACGGGATCGGGCACCAGCCATAGGGCAACTCCTGTGAACTCAAGTTGTTGTCTGGAAAAATACTGCCGTCCGCCTCGCTGATTTTGCGCTATCGCAAACTGCAGGGCGATTGCAGGTGCCATCACACTCCCTGATGCCAAGGAGGCAGAATGGCCAAGGTCGACACATCGCTGGTTGCGCATTTGCCGCTGTTCTCAGGCGTCAAGCCTGACGATCTCGACGAGATCCTGCGCGAGGCCCGTTCAGTGCGGTATCCCAAGAACACCGCCATCTTCGAGCAGGGCGCGGACGCGCAGTCCTTCTTCCTGCTGCTGCACGGCCATGTCCGCGCGGCCAAGACCACGCCGACCGGCGAGCAGATCGTGGTGCGCTATGTCGCGCCCGGCGAGACTTTCGGGCTCGCGATGGCGATCGGCGCCGCGCGTTACCCGGCGACCGCCATGGCGGTCGATGACAGCGTGGTGCTGATTTGGCCGACCTCGGCTTGGCCGCGGCTGATCGAACGGTTTCCCGCGCTCGCGGCGAATACGATGCAGACCGTCGGCAAGCGGCTGCAGGAGAGCCATACCCGCATCCTGGAAATGTCGACCCAGCAGGTCGAGCAGCGCGTTGCGCATGCGCTGCTGCGGCTCGCCAACCAATCCGGCAAGAAGCTGGAGCACGGCGTCGAGATCGACTTCCCGATCAGCCGCCAGGACATTGCCCAGATGACCGGCACCACGTTGCACACGGTGAGCCGCATCCTCAGCGGCTGGGAGGGCCAGGGGCTTGTCGAGAGCGGCCGTCAGCGCATCATCCTGCGCGAACCGCACCGGATCGTCGTGCTGGCCGAGCGAAGCCCGGACGGCGGCGCGGCGTAGCTATCCGCTCCCTCTCCCCGTTCTTACGGGGAGAGGCGAACACAAAAATTAGGAGTGAGGGCGCTTTCGCTTGCGGCGAAAGCACTCCCTCACCCGGGAATCCGCGCGCCCCCCGCGCAGATTCCGATTCCCCTCATGCCGGCACGCAATCGCCCAGCGCAGACAGGAATTTGTCGCGGTCGATGCCATGCTCGCGGCAGGCGTCGTCTACGGTGTGGAAGGTTGCGATCGGACAGCCAACACAGGCCATCTTGAAGGCGAGGAACACGCGGATCGTGTGCGGCGCCGTACGCATGATGTCGTCGACCAAATCGTCAGATCGGAAAGGCATGGACAACTCCGTTCCGAATTGAAGATAGCGGAGGTGGCCGGATTTTCTTTGTTGAAGCGCAAGCTGATCGCTGCTTCTCGGCGCGCGGCGCGAGGTGAATTACACCGCCCGGCTATGCAACTGCTTTCCAGGATCCAGATGCGCATCGAACGCGGCGGCGACGCTGCGGACCAGGAAGCGCGAGTCGTTCGCAACCGCAATACGGTCGCCCTCCAATCTCACCACTCCGTCGGAGATCAGTGACTTCAGCCGCGGGGCCGACCGCAACATCGCCTCCGGCTCTACGCCATGGCGGGCGCAGATGTCGCCGAGATTGACACCGAACTCGCACATGATCCGCTCGATGATGTCGGCGCGCAGCCGGTCGTCGTCGGTGAGCCGATAGCCCTTCGCCGTGGCGAACCGGCCATCCGCGATGCTGTGCTGATAAGCGCCGATCTGCACCGCGTTCTGAACGTAGCCCTGCGGCAGATGCCCGATCGCGCTGGCACCGAAGCCAAGCAGCACCTCGCCCTGGTCGGTGGTGTAGCCCTGGAAATTGCGCCGCAGCGTCCCCTGCTCGAAGGCCACGGCCATGGCATCATCGGGACGCGCGAAATGGTCGAGGCCGATCTGGACATAACCGGCCTCCTTCAGCGCGTTGGCGATGGCGCAGGCCTGGTCGTGTCGCGCGAGGCTATCAGGCAGATGACTCTCATGGATCATGCGCTGATGCTTCTTGAAATCAGGCACATGCGCGTAGCCGAACACCGAGAAGCGGGCCGGCGCGAGCGCGAGCGAACGCCGCACCGTGTCCAGACAGGACGCAATGGTCTGATGCGGCAGGCCGTAGATCAGGTCGAAATTGAGTCCCTTGATCCCGGCATTGCGGAGCATGTCGACGACGGAAGCGGTCTGCTCATAGCTCTGCACGCGATTGATCGCGCGTTGCACGGTGGGATCGAAACTCTGCACCCCGAGGCTTGCGCGGTTGACGCCGGAGAGCCGCATGGCCTCGACCATCTCTGCAGTCAGAGTCCGCGGGTCGATCTCGACCGCAATCTCAGCCGAGGGCAGCACGAAGAAGGCACGGCGCATCGTCGCCATCAGCTCGGCAAAAGCATCCGGCGCCATGATCGTCGGCGTGCCGCCGCCGAAATGGATGTGCTCGACCTTGATACGGCGACCGATGGTCTCGGCGACCTGCGCGATCTCGCTACACAGCGTCCGCTGATATCCCGCAATCAGTCCGTCACGGCGGACGATCTGGGTATGGCAGCCGCAATACCAGCACATCTCGCGGCAGAACGGCACGTGCAGATAAAGCGACGCACTGACGTCGCCGGGAAGCTCGGACAGCCAGCGCGCATAGGTCTCGGCGCCGATGGCCGGCGAAAAATGCGGAGCGGTGGGATAGCTCGTGTAGCGCGGCAGACGCTCCTCGCCATAGTTGGCTGCGAGATCGATCCTCATGTCTTACCCATTCGTAAATTGATGCCGCTGACGGTCGCGGCGGAATCCGGATGGCATTAGATTACCCGTTTCCCGCATGATGACCTTGCGCTTGCTCAAAGTCCGAGCGCCGGATTGGGCCCATGGTAATGTTTGATCATCGCCCCCTTGGGAGATAGGCCATGGCGCCGTTCGCGCTCGATCTCATTCTCTGGCTTGCCGATATTCGCGGCCATATCCCGCGCTTCGATGACTTTCGTCCCGTTCCCGTCGCGCCAGCCACCGGCGCAGGCAAACTCATGCGCGTGCTGGCCGTTGGGGCCACCGTGCTCGCCGGACTCTCGCTTGCAGTCTGGGTCGCGATCGACTTTCTCTGATCGACGCGACGGATCATTCACGATCGAACGCAACTGAACATGCGAATGATTTGCCGTTGACGCGGCTGATGGCGCGACTCGTGTTGCGTGACTTGCCGTCGCGCCTTTCGTACCTCCGATCCTTCGGCAACCCTTAGGGAGTTTACCGGAGGCGAATCCGGCAAAAGCTTGTCGCAGCGCAAACACTCTTGCCGCAACAGGCGCACACTGCATCCGTCATCAAAACCATTTCAGATGAAGGATGCTTCCGATGTTCACCCGCAGAGCCGCATTGATCAGTGCCGCCGCGACCGCCTTGATGCTGGCAGTGCCCGCCTTCGCGGCCGAGGATCTCAAGTTGCCGCGCCAGAAGGTCGAGCTGGTCGCGCCGCCCTTCGTGCATGCGCACGAACAGGCGACCAAGCAGGGTCCCAAGATCCTCGAGTTCACGCTCACGATCCAGGAGAAGAAGGTCGTGATCGACGAGAAGGGCACCACGTTCCAGGCCATGACCTTCAACGGCTCCATGCCTGGTCCGCTGATGGTCGCGCATGAGGGTGACTACGTCGAAGTGACGCTGGTCAATCCCGCGACCAACACGATGCCGCACAACATCGACTTCCATGCCGCGACCGGCGCACTCGGGGGCGGCGCGCTCACCCTGATCAATCCCGGCGAGCAGGTCGTGCTGCGCTGGAAGGCGACGCGGACCGGCGTATTCGTCTATCACTGCGCGCCGGGCGGCCCGATGATCCCTTGGCACGTCGTCTCCGGCATGAACGGCGCCGTGATGGTGCTGCCGCGTGACGGCCTCAACGACGGCAAGGGCCACGCGCTGAAATACGACAAGATCTACTATATCGGCGAGCAGGACATGTACGTGCCGCGCGACGAGAAGGGCAATTTCAAGTCCTACGACTCGCCGGGCGAAGCCTTCACCGACACCGAAGAGGTCATGAAGAAGCTGACCCCCACCCATGTCGTGTTCAACGGCAAGGTCGGCGCACTCACCGGCAAGAATGCGCTGACCGCCAATGTCGGCGAGAACGTGCTGATCGTGCATTCGCAGGCCAACCGCGACAGCCGTCCGCATCTGATCGGCGGCCATGGCGACTATGTCTGGGAGACCGGCAAGTTCTCCAACCCGCCGGAAACCGGACTCGAGACCTGGTTCATCCGCGGCGGCTCGGCGGGAGCTGCGATGTACAAGTTCCTGCAGCCCGGCATCTACGCGTATGTCACGCATAATCTGATCGAAGCCGCCGACCTCGGCGCTACCGCGCACTTCAAGGTCGAAGGCAAGTGGAACGACGATCTGATGACCCAGGTGAAGGCGCCTGCAGAAATACCGCCCGCCAACACCAACTAGAGGTGAGAAGGGGCCGGCGACGACCGGCCCCTTCTTCTTTCGGGGGACGACCATGCTGATTGCATTCAAGCTCAAACTGGCACTGGCCTGCGCCGCCGGCTTCGCAGGACCGCTGGCTGTCGCACCGCTGGTTTCCGAGATGACGACGCGCGGCACGCTGGGCGAGCCTGCGATCGTCGAGATCGCCGCGGGCAGCTTCGCTTATCGCGAGGCCGGCGACTTCACGCGGGCCGGGCAGCAGGCCGAGGCACCGCTACGTGCGTTGCAGTTCACGCACCCGCTTCACATCATGCGCGAGCAGGTCTCCTCGGCCGACTACCAGCTTTGCGTCCAGGACGGCGGGTGCCACGCGCTCGATCGCGACGCGGCGATCGCACCCGATCGTCCCGTCGTGCAGGTGAACTGGCACGATGCGCAGGCCTATGCGGACTGGCTGTCGCGCAAGACCGGCCATCATTACCGCCTGCCGAGCGATACGGAATGGGCGTTCGCCGCGGGCTCCCGGTTCAAGGATGACGGCGTGCCGGTCGACGCGAATGATCCGGCGAAGCGCTGGATCAGCCGCTACGAGCGCGAATCCGAGCGCGATCTCTCCGACACCACGGCTTATCCGTTCGGCAAGTTCGGCTTGAACGAGCGCGGCGTCTCCGATCTCGCCGGCAATGTCTGGGAGTGGACCTCAACCTGCTTCGTGCGCTCGCGTGTCGACGCATCAGGCAGCGCCGCCCGGCCCACGGTGAATTGCGGCGTGCGCGTCGCCGAAGGCGCGCACCGCGCCTATGTCACCGACTTCATCCGCGACGCCCGCGCTGGCGGCTGCGCGCAGGGCGTACCGCCCGCCAATCTCGGCTTCCGCCTGGTGCGGGAGGAACGGTCGTGGATGGCGAGCGTGTCGGCACGGTGGAGCAAGGTGTGGCCTGTACGATCTTGACCGATGGCACCGGGAGCGCGCTCGGGCCTCTCCAATGTCGTACTGGCCTAGTGCGCAATTGCGTACCAGGTCAGGACGAGACCGGGGATGTGGAAGCGACCTGCTGCCTCACGACTTGCAGGGCGCCAAACAAAAATGGCCGGGACGAAGCCCGGCCATCCTGATCGTTCGTAATCGCGACCTTACGTGTTCTTCAGCGCGACGCGGAATTCGGCCTCGGTCTTGGCCTTGACCTCGTCGAGCGTGACGCCGTCGGCGAGCTCGATCAGCGCCATGCCACCGTTGCCATGCTTGTCGATAGTGAAGACGGCAAGATCGGTGACGACCATATCGACGACGCGCTCGCCGGTCAGCGGCAGGTTGCACTTCTTCAACAGCTTGGCACCGTCCTTGGCGGAATGCTCCATCACCACGACGACGCGCTTGACGCCGGCGACGAGGTCCATCGCGCCGCCCATGCCCTTGACCATCTTGCCGGGAATCATCCAGTTGGCGAGATCGCCGTTCTGGGCCACCTGCATGGCACCGAGGATCGACAGATCCATGTGGCCGCCGCGGATCATGCCGAACGAATCGGCGCTCGAGAAATACGAGGTCGAGGGCAACTCGCTCACGGTCTGCTTGCCGGCGTTGATCAGGTCGGCGTCCTCTTCGCCCTCAAAGGGGAACGGGCCCATGCCGAGCATGCCGTTCTCGCTCTGGAGGCTGACATCCATGCCGTCGGGGATGTAGTTCGAGACCAGCGTCGGGATGCCGATGCCGAGATTGACGTAGTAGCCGTCACGCAATTCCTTCGCGGCGCGCGCAGCCATCTGTTCACGGGTCCAGGCCATCAGACTTCAACTCCAGTGCCGGCCGCCGGCGCACTCGCTGAGCGCGGACGGGTGTTGCGGAATTCGATGCGCTTCTTGGCCGTGCCGACCTCGATGATACGCTTCACGAAGATGCCGGGCGTGTGGATGTGATCAGGATTGAGTTCACCGGCCGGAACCAGATGCTCGACCTCGGCCACCGTGATCTTGGCGGCGGTCGCCATCATCGGGTTAAAGTTGCGCGCAGTCTTGCGGTAGATCAGGTTGCCGGCGGTGTCGCCCTTCCAGGCATGCACGATGGCGAGGTCGGCGAACAGGCCGCGCTCCATCAGATACTTCTCGCCGTCGAACTCCTTCACTTCCTTGCCTTCGGCAATCAGCGTGCCGACGCCGGTCTTGGTGTAGAAGGCCGGGATGCCAGCGCCGCCGGCGCGGATGCGCTCCGCCAGGGTGCCCTGCGGGTTGAATTCCAGTTCCAGCTCGCCGGCGAGGAATTGCTGGGCGAACAGCTTGTTCTCGCCGACATAGGACGAGATCATCTTCTTGATCTGCCGGGTTTCAAGCAGGCGGGAGAGGCCGATACCGTCGACGCCGGCATTGTTGGAGACGACCGTCAGCCCCTTCACGCCGGAGTCGCGGATCGCATCCGACAGCGCCTCGGCGATGCCGCAGAGGCCGAAGCCTCCCGACATGATCATCATGTTGTCCCTGAGAACGCCCTCAAGAGCCGACTTGGCGTCGGGATAGACCTTGTTCATGCAAAAAACCTCAACTGAAGCTGCGGCCTGAAGGCGTCGCGCCCTATTGGCGGCGATTATTAGGCGAAATCGTCCGAAGCCGTCAATGATACGGGGTTCTCCGCTCCGAGCGCCGGTGCTAGAAGCTGCCCACGCCGTGGGCAGACCCGTCCGCGGCCTTGAAAGCGACAAGAAAACCCATCAAGTTGCGGCACTTAACGTAACAAGACTTGTAACCTAACAAAGGCTTGGGCGTGGGGCGCGCAGGTTTCCCGGCCCGCCCTCTGGCTCCAACGACCAACCCGATCAGGACATGCCATTGACCATGGCCCAAGGAATGAAGCGCCTCGGGACGCCGATCGCGGCGCTGCTCGGCGTCGCGCTGATCGCCCTGATCGCGACTTCCTGGCTCATCAACCGCGACGCGCTGCGCAAGGCGGTGGAAGCGCAGATCCGCGACGTCACCGGGCTCGAGCTCAATGTCGCGGGCAGCATCGACATTTCCGTGCTGCCGGCAAGCTATATTTCCTTCCATGACGTTGGCCTCAAGGGCGGCGGCACCAGCGACCCCGCGCTCCATGTCGACGTGCTTACCGCCAATCTCCGCCTCCTGCCCCTGCTGCTGCAACGGTTCGAGATCGCCGACCTGACGCTGCTGCGGCCGCACATCCATGTCAGCCTGAAGCCGGATGGCGAGAGCAACTGGACGCCCTTCATCCAGACCATCGCGCGGACGATGAAGCCCGGCGCCGACAACCAGGTCTCGTTCTCCGAGATCAGGATCCAGGACGGCGTGCTCAATTACGAGGACGCCGCCACGCACGCCACCGAGAAGTTCGAGGACATCGACCTGTCGCTGGCCTGGCCCTCGATCTCGCGCTCCTTCGCCGCGACCGGCCAGTTCGACTGGCGCGGCGAGCGCGTCGACGGCTCGATAGGCTTTGCCGACTTCGTCGCCGCCCTGTCGGGCGACCGTTCCGGGCTGAAGGCGCGGATCGCGAGCGCGCCGCTCAAGCTTGCCTTTGACGGCAGCGTCGCCAACCGCACCAGCCCGATGATGGAAGGCACCCTCACGATCGACAGCCCATCCTTGCGCAACGCGCTGCGCTGGACCGGGCAGCCGCAGCCCGGCAGCGGCGGCTTCGGCCGCTTCACGCTGAAGGCGCGCGCCAATGTCGTGGGCGCCTCGATCGCGCTCACCAACGTCAATGTCGAGCTCGACGGCAACGCCGCCGAGGGCGTGATGACCTATGCCAATAACGGCCGGCAGACGCTGCAGGCGACGCTCGCCGCCGATGCGCTCGACTTCACGCCCTACATCTCGACCTTCCGCCTGCTCGCGAGCGGCGCGCGCGACTGGAACAGGCAGCTGTTCGACCTCAATGGCCTCTCCACCACCGACCTCGACATGCGCCTGTCCGCAGCCAGGCTGACGGTCGGCCCGACCAAGCTCGGCCGCACCGCGATCGGCGCCAATTTGCGCAACGGCACGCTGGCGCTCTCGGTCGGCGAGGCCCAGGTCTATGGCGGCATCGCGAAGGGCTCGTTCGGCATTGCGCGCTCCGACACCGTCGCCGACATCAAGGCGCAATTCCAGTTCACCGACGTCGACCTCCAGGCCTGTGCCACCGAGCTGTTCGGCCTCAACAAGCTGTCCGGCCGCGGCAATATCAGCGTGTCCCTTGTCGCCTCCGGCTCGAGCCCGTTCGGCCTGATGCAGTCGCTCGACGGCACCGCAACGGTGACCGGGCATGACGGCGCGATCTCGGGCTTCAACGCCGAGCAGCTCTTGAAGCGGCTCGAACGCCGGCCGCTGTCCGGCGGCGGCAATTTCCGCAACGGCACGACGCCCTATGACAACCTCACCATTGCGGTGAAATTCGCCGACGGCATCGCCACCGCCGAGGACATCCGCATCGAGGGGCCTTCGGCGAAGATCACGCTGACCGGCACCGCCTCGGTGCCGACGCGCGAATACGACATGAAGGGCGTGGCGAGTCTCAACACGACGTCAGGCTTTCAATTGCCCTTCATGGTGCAGGGTCCCTGGGACGATCCGCTGATCTTCCCCGATCCCGAGGCCCTGATCCGGCATTCGCCTGCCGCATCTCCCTTCCTCGACCTGCTGAAGCAGCGCATCACCGGCGGCGGAAAGCGACCGCCATCGGCTGAATCGCCGACGGCCGAGAACGCCAAAGAGGGCGCGAAGTCCAACTAAGCTGCCGATCGCGTGGTCGCGAGCCAGCTCTTGTCCTCACGCACCGTCCCCTCGCCGATTTTCGTTCCGGTCGAGGTTTCGCCCTGCCCCAGTTCGCGCGCCAACACCTCGCGGTCACAGGCATTCTCCCACAGCGAAACGGCTATGGCCGCGACACAGTTGCTGATCATGCTGGTCAGGGCCCGCGCTTCCGACATGAAGCGGTCGATGCCGACCAGCAGCGCCACGCCGGTCACGGGCAGATCCGGCATGACGGACAGGGTCGCGACAAGCGCGACGAAGCCGCTGCCGGTGACGCCGGCCGCCCCTTTGGACGTCAGCAGCATCAGTCCGAGCATTGCCGCGATCTGCCCCCATGACAGGTGAATGTCGCAAGCCTGCGCGATGAAGATGGAAGCCAGGGTGAGATAGATGGCGCTGCCGTCCAGATTGAACGAGTAGCCCATCGGCAGCACGAGTCCCGACACGCCTTTCCGGCATCCGAGCTGCTCCAGCTTGCGCAGCGCGCCGGGCAACGCCGGCTCCGACGAGGACGTGCCGAGCACGATCAGCAATTCTTCCCTGAAGTAGCGGATGGTCCTCCACAGGCTGAAGCCGTTCAGCCGTGCCAAAGTCCCGAGCACCACGACCACGAAGACGGAGCAAGCGACGTAGAAGGTCAGGATCAGCAGTCCGAGCGAGCCAATCGAGCGGACGCCGTAGCGTCCCACCGTGAACGCCATGGCGCCGAAGGCCCCGAGCGGCGCGAGCTTCATGACAAAGCCGAAGGACACAAACAGCACGTGCGAGAACGAGGCGATTGCCTTGGTCACCGCGGCGCCGCCGTCACCGGCACGGCTGAGGCCAAAGGCGATCAGGATGGAGACCAGCAGGACCGGCAGCACTTCGCCGTCCGCGAACGCTCCGAAAAACGAATGCGGGATGATGTGGAGCATGAAGTCCGCAAATCCGGTCGCAGCCGCCTGCTTGGTGAACTTCGCAGCCACCGACGGATCCAGCGTACTGACTGAAACATGCATGCCTACGCCCGGCTGGATCAACGAAACAGCCATCAGCCCGGCCAGCAGGGCGAGCACGGTCAGCAGATAGAACAGCGCCATGGATTTCACCAGCGTGCGACCGACCTCGCGGGAATCGCTGATGCTGTTGATGCCGCTGACGATGGTGCAGAACACGATCGGTGCGATCATCATCTTGACCAGCTTGACGAAGCCGTCTCCGAAGGGCTTCAGCGCGGCGCCGAATTCGGGCCAGACATGGCCCGTGACGACGCCCAGCATGAGGCCGATCAGGACCTGGACGTAGAGGATCCGGTAGAACGGCTTCCGCGCCTGGGCGGTCTCGTCTCCAACCCGCGCTTCCCTGTGCATTCTCGCTTCTCCCATGACTCTGATTTTATGACTCTGATTTTCTTGATGGCTGCGGAGGCGGCGGACGTCAGGCCGCCAGGACCGAGTGGGTCACGTGCGACCGGCGCGCGAAGACCTGGCCCTCGAAGATCCGCCGGGCTGTCCGCTGCACCCGGGCGACCGGCCCGGGCTCCAGCCGAACCACGAGCTGGCCGGAGGGATGGGCGAGCGTGATCGGCACCGGCGGCGCCAGGGGTCCAACCATCTCTGCGGCGATGGTTCCGGGCGTGAGGCACGCGGTTGCAATCGCGACGGCGCCGGTCACCGCCAGCGCGCTGTGGCACTCGTGCGGCATGAAGTATCTGACGTTCAACGTCGCCTCGCCGGCAGAGGCAATCAGAACCGGCTTCGGGATCACCATGTTCGCGGCATCTGGAAAACCCATCAGGCGTCCGGCCTCGACGCGCAGGCTTTCGAGACGCGCGCGGAAGCCGCTGTCGACGAAATCCGATGGCGCCTCGCGGCCGGTCCATCCCAGATCCGCCGCGCGGATCAGCATGACCGGCATCGCCGCGTCGATGCAGGTCACCTCGATCCCATCGATACGGTCGACCGGTCGTCCCGTCGGCAGCAGGCGACCGGTGCGCGCGCCGGCCGCGTTGGGAAAGGACAGCTCGATGGGCGCGGCCGTTCCCGGCACGCCGTCGATCCGCGCCTCACCCTCGTAAGTCACCCGCCCGCCGGGAGTGGCAACCGTGGCATCAATCAGCTTGCCGGTGTTGACATTGTGGATGCGCACATGGGTGCGATCGGCGGTCGCGGCGACCAGGCCGGCTTCGATTGCGAACGGTCCCACGGCCGCCAGCATGTTTCCGCAGTTTGGCGAGGTGTCGACGATCCCTTCGCGGACACGGACCTGGGCAAACAGGTAGTCGACATCGGCGTTCGGTACTGATGCGGGTCCGACGATCGCGACCTTGTTGATGACGGCATTGCCGCCACCGATTCCATCGATTCCAAGATCGTGCCCGCCTCCCATCACCGACAATAGGAGCTCATCGCGCATCCTGGGGTCGGCCGGAAGATCGCGGGCCAGGAAAAACGGCCCACGCGAGGTACCCCCGCGCATGACCACACAGGGAATGGCAATTTGATCGTTCATGGCGCTGTTCCGTTCGGCGACATCTTCGCCCGCACCGGAACATCCACCCTCCCAACTCTTTTGTGAAATGCAAATATCTGATGTAATGTTTCAATTATCGAAATAATGGAGCCCCGCCATGAACGCAGAACTGCTCGACCTCAAGGCGTTCATCACCGTCGCAGAGACGGGCAGCTTTGTCCGGACCGCCAAGGCGGTGAACCTGTCGCAGCCTGCGCTCAGCCGCCGCATTCAGAAGCTGGAGGAAAGTCTCGGCGCACCGTTGCTCGAGCGGTCGACACGCCACGTCAATCTCACCATGACCGGCCGCGACTTGCTGCCGAAAGTGCGGCGCCTCATCGACGAGTTCGAGACCTCGGTGCTGGCCATCCACGATATCGGCGCGCGAAGTTCAGGCCTGGTCTCGGTGGCCGCGGTCCCGACCGCGGTGTTCTACTTCCTGCCGCGTGCGATCGGCCGGTTTGCCGAAGCGTATCCGCGCATTCGCATCCGGATTCTGGACATCGGTGCCAACGAAGGACTGGAAGCGGTTGCGCGCGGAGAAGTCGACTTCGGCATCAATTTCATTGGAGCTTCGCATGCCGAGATCGAATTCGAGAAACTGGTCGAGGATCCTTTCGTGCTGGCTTGCCGTCATGACCATCCGCTGGCTTCCCGCAAACAGGTGAGCTGGCGGGAGATCGCGCCGCACCGGGTCATCACCGTCGGTCGCAACAGTGGCAATCGCGCGTTGATCGACAATGCGCTGGCGCGACACGGCCTGCAGCTGAACTGGTCCTACGAAGTCGCTCACCTCTCCGGCTCGCTTGGTCTGGTCGAAGCGGGCCTCGGCATCGCCGTGCTGCCGAGGCTGGCAACGCCTGCCGCCGGCCATCCGATCATTCACACCGTCAGCTTGACCGAGCCGGAAGTGTCGCGGACGATCGGCATCGTACGCAGGCGCGGGGCGACGCTATCCCCTCATTCCAGCCAATTCCTCAAGATGCTGCTGGAGGCATGGCGCTCTCCTTCCCCGACCAACGGACAAGGCAAGCCGCGCTCCCGATCCGCCGAGGCAAGTTCGAACACAGCTTCGGCGGGCGTGAGGCGGAAACGCTGACAGCCGCGGCAGAGTGCCGGGCAGGCAATTCCCGCTCGAAGCGGAGTTCCTCGGATCAATCCGTCCAGGTGCGTCAGGCCGAAGCCGCACCTCACGGGGCGAATTGATTGCCGCGAATTGATGCGGCGATTGGATCGATGCGCGCGTTAAGCATTTGTGCGAGCCCTGTCCCCACGACATTGGTCTGACAAGATGGCGCTAGATCGGACTTCCGCCATGCGCTAGTGTTTTATACGACCGGTTAAAAACACCGGCCGTTTGAGGGAGAAAAACGTGAGATCCAAGGTTATTGGCGCAGTTTCATTGGCGGTCGCTGCGGTCGGACTGTTTGCAGCCGCCGCACCCGCTTTTGCGCAGCAGAAGACGATCACGGTCTGGTGGGTGAAGGGTTTTTACAAATCCGAGGATGACGCGCTGCTCGCAGCGATCAAGAAGTTCGAAGACAAGAGTGGCATCAAGGTCGAACTGTCGCAATATGCGGTTCAGGACATGATTCCGAAGACCGTCGCAGCACTGGATTCAGGCACGGTGCCTGACGTCGCCTACTCCGACACATATGACGTGCAAGCGGCCGGCAAGTGGGCGTTCGAAGGCAAGCTCGAAGACCTCTCCGACATTCTGCTGCCCATGAAGGACGCGTTTGCACCGAACACGTTGGAGACGGCCCTCCTCTACAACGACCAAACCAAGAAGAAGGGCTATTACGGCTTCCCGCTCAAGCAGCAGACCATGCATGTCAACATCTGGAACGACATGCTGGAGAAGGCCGGCTTCAAGCAGAGCGACATCCCGACCAAATGGAATGACTACTGGTCGTTCTGGTGCGACAAGGTCCAGCCGGGCATCCGCAAGGCGACTGGCCAGCGCCTCTACGCGATCGGACAGCCGATGGGTGTGGAGTCCACCGACGCATTCCAGTCGTTCTACACTTTCATGGACGCCTATAACGTCAAGTTGGTCGACGACGACGGCAAGATCACGGTCGACGATCCCAAGGTCCGCGACGGCCTGATCCATGCGCTCAAGGATTACACGGACATCTACACCAGGGGCTGTACGCCGCCCTCTTCGACCACCTGGAAGGACCCCGACAACAACGTCGCCTTCCATAACAAGACGATCGTGATGACTCACAACTTTACGATCTCGATTCCGGCGAAATGGTATGAGGACTCGATCAATCCGGCACTCACGCAAGAGCAGCGCGACGCGGGCAAGAAGGCCTATGAGCAGGACATCATCACCACCGGATTCCCCAACAAGCCGGACGGCACGCCGATGAAGTACCGCTCCGACGTCAAGACGGGTGTGATCTTCTCGGCCTCCAAGAACAAGGCGGAAGGCAAGGAGTTCATCAAGTTCCTGATGCAGGAAGAGAACCTGAAGCCCTATGTCGAAGGAGGACTCGGACGCTGGTTCCCGGTCACGAAGGCGAGTCAGCAAAGCCCGTTCTGGCAGGCCGACAAGCACCGCAAGGCAGCCTACACGCAGTTCACCGGTGGCACGATTCCGTTCGACTTCACCAAGAACTACAAGTTCACGATCCTGAACAACGAGAACGTGTTTGCCAAGGCGATGAACCGGGTGGTCAGCGAGAAGATCCCGGTCGACAAGGCCGTCGACGAGATGATCGCCCGCATCAAGCAAGTCGCAGGCTAAGTTCTATCCCTCCCTCTCCCCGCTCGGCGGGGAGAGGTATAAGAACAACACCGGCCGCGCTTTGCGGCCGGCTTCTCTTTGAAGAGTCCGAAAAGAATGGCGATTACGCTCTCTGGTGATCAAGCAGTCCCCGCGCCACCCTTGTCGTCGCGGCTGACCCCGGCGCAGGTCTGGGGCATCGTGCTGCTCGCGCCCTACTTGCTCGTGTTCCTCGCTTTCGTCGTCTATCCCGTCAGCTACGGCCTGTGGCTGGCGCGCCATCCGGCGAGCTATGTCGAGCTTTACAACGACCCCGTGTTCGCGCGTGCCGCAATCAACACGCTGATCTTCCTGGTCATCGGCATCAACATCAAGATGTTGATCGCGCTGGTCCTGTCCGGCTTCTTCGCCCAGCAGCGCACCTGGATCAAATGGTTGTCGGTGATCTTCATCCTGCCCTGGGCGGTGCCGTCGATTCCGACCATCCTGTCGGTGCGGTTCATGCTCAACCCCGAATGGGGCATGGTGAACCATTTCATCTTCACTTTCACCGGTGACGACGGCCCGAACTGGCTGAACGACCCGACCATCGCGCTGACCATGGCGATCGCCGTGCACATCTGGAAGTCGCTGCCGTTCTGGACGCTGATCCTGATCACCGGCCGCCTTGCGATCCCGCATGATCTGTTCGAGGCCGCCGAGGTCGACGGCGCCAGCTGGTGGCAGAAATTCCGCTTCATCACCTGGCCGTCGATGCAGACACTCTACGTGACCTGCACGCTGCTCTCGATGATCTGGACGCTCGGCGACTTCAACAGCGTCTATCTGCTCACCGGCGGTGGCCCGGCCGACCTCACACATGTGCTGTCGACACTCGGCATCCGCTATTTGCGGCTCGACCAGCTCTCGCTCGCGATGGCCTCCATCGTCTGCGCGATGCCGTTCGTCCTGCCGCTCGTGTACTTCATGATGAAACGGTTGTCGCGATGAAGCTTCCCGGCGTAAGTGAATTTTCCTGGCGCGACGTCGCGACCGAAGCGCGGCTGCTGCTGATCGGCATTCCCGTCTTCCTGTGGACGATGATTCCGATCTATCACATGTTCCTGTTCGCGATCTCGCCGAAGGAAGACGCGTTCTCGGGCAAGCTGTGGCCGGACCATCCGACGCTGCACAACTTCGAAATCGTGTTCAAACAGCAGCACTATTTCCTGCGTGACTTCTATGTGCAGTTCTGGAATTCGGTGGTGATTGCGGCCGCCGTTGGCGCGCTGACACTGGTCGTCGCCACGGCCGCGGCGTTCTCGATCTCGCGGCTGAAGGTGCCGGGCGGACGCGTAGTGTTGAATCTCGCGCTGTTCACCTATTTCATCCCCGCGGCATTCCTTGCCGTGCCGATGTACCGCACCATGGGCAATTACGGTCTGCTCAACAATCATTGGTCGCTGATCCTCGCCATGGTGACGATTGCCTCGCCTTACGCGATCTGGGTGCTGAAGCAGGCCTCCGACAAGCTGCCGGTCGAGCTGGATGAGGCCGCCGTGATGGACGGCGCCACCACGTTGCAGATCTTCCGGTTGGTCTATCTGCCGTTGATGATGCCGTCGCTGGTCGCGATCGGCACTTACGCGGTGCTGCTCGCCTGGAACGAATATCTTTACGCGTTCCTGCTGCTTTCGAACGATCAGGACATCACGCTGCCCGTAGCGCTCGGCAACTTCCTCTCCGCGGACGATTCGCCGTGGGAGCTGCTTATGACCACGGGCTTCATCTATGCGCTGCCGCCGGCCGCAGTCTATTACGCCTTCCGCCGCTACATGGTGGGCGGGCTGACGGCAGGTGCGGTGAAGTCCTAAACATCCTCGGCGCGCTTCCTGCGATAGGCGAGCAGCAGCGCGATCATCGAGCCGAAGAAGTAGCCGGCGGTCGCGCCCGAGATGGCGCGGCCGACGATGATTGCGAGGGCTCGATCGCCGGCATCGATAGCGGAGATCACGCCTACCGCGTACTGCAGGGTGAACACGGCGAGATTGCGAATCAGGGCGAACGCGCTGCCTGGACGGATAATCTCTCCCGTCTTGTGATCGACATCGAACGGACGTGGTGTCAGCCCCCCGAGCGGCAGCAGAACGAGCGCCGCGACAACCCATGCGACGAGCGGCCATTGGCTGTCCTGATGTCCGAAACCGATCCTCGAAACGCCCCAGACGACGAAAACGACGGGGACGATCAACGCACGCCAGATCGGCGCCTTGCGCGGCTGCATCGCCTTGATTCCCTGCCAGACCAGATAGGCAAGCAACGCCCAGACCCAGAAGGGGGTGTGGATCAGAATCTGGTAAGCAAATGTCATAATGGCCTCCGACTTACAACGGCGCCGCGCTCTCGCCTTGCGAGCTTGACAGCTTTGAAGCGAGCGAGGCGATGACGATGACGACCGCGATCAGGGCGATCACCAGCGTACAGATCGCGTTGATCTCCGGTTTCACGCCGAGCCTCACCTCGGAATAGATCCGGATCGGCAGGGTTGCCGAGCCTGGTCCCGTGGTGAAGCTCGCGATCACGAGGTCGTCGAGCGAGAGCGTGAAGGCGAGCATCCATCCGGCGACGATCGCAGGCGCGATCAGCGGCAGCGTCACCGACAGGAAGGCGCGGACGGGCGCGCAGCCGAGATCCATCGCAGCCTCCTCCAGCGACCGGTCGAGCGAGCCGAGGCGCGACTGCACGACGACGGCCACGAAGCACATCGTCAGCGTGGTGTGGGCGATCGTCACCGTCCAGAAGCCGCGCTCGGCATTCAGCGCGACGAACAGCAACAGCAGCGACAATCCCGTGATCACCTCCGGCATCACCAGCGGCGCATAGAGCATGCCGGAGAACAGCGTGCGGCCGCGAAAGCGCTCCCCGCGCGACAGTGCCACCGCCGCCAGCGTGCCGGTCAGCGTGGCGATGGTCGCGGATGAGACCGCGACCCGCAGGCTCATCCAGGACGCCTCGATCATGGCGCGGTCAGCGAAGAACTCGTGATACCAGCGCAGCGACCAGCCGCCCCACACCGTCACCAGCCGCGAGGCGTTGAAGGAGTAGATGACGAGAATGAGAATCGGCAAGTAGAGGAAGGCCAGCCCCAGCGTGAGCGAGGCAATGTTGAAGCGGGACAGGCGGGAGATTTTGCGCATCTCACCCCTCCTCCAGCTGCCGCCGCTGCAGTCGCTCATAGAGCAGAAGCGGCAGCAGCAGCACCACAAGCAGGATGATCGCCGCAGCGGAGGCAACCGGCCAGTCCTTGTTGGTGAAGAATTCCAGCCACAGCGTCTGGCCGATCATCAGCGAGTTGGAGCCGGCGAGAAGATCCGGGATCACGAACTCGCCAACGATCGGGATGAAGCAGAGCAGCACGCCGGCGCCGACGCCCGGCAGCGATAGCGGGAAGGTGACGAGCCAAAACACCTGCCACGGCGGCGCGCCGAGATCGCCGGCCGCTTCCTCCAGCGCCGGCTCCATCTTGGCGAGCGTGGCATAGAGCGGCAGGATCATGAACGGCAGATAGGAATAGACGATGCCGATATACATCGCGGTGTCGGTGGAGAGCCACACCACCGGCGCGCTGACCAGATGCAGCGCCAGCAGGATCTGATTGAGCAGGCCGTCATGCTGGAGGATGTTGATCCAGGCATAGATGCGGATCAGGAACGAGGTCCAGAACGGCACGATCACCAGCACCATCGCCACCGCCTGCCAGCGCTTCGGCAGCCGCGCCATGCCATAAGCAATGGGATAGCCGATCAGCAGCAACAGAGCGGTCGCCGTCACGGCAACGGTCAGGCTGCGCAGATAGGCGAACACATAGATGTCGTCGGAGGCGAGCAGCCTGAAATTGTCGATCGAGAGCGCGGCAAAGGCCGCCCGGATCGCCGACCAGCCCGCCGTCAGGTCGAACACCGGCTCGTAGGGCGGCTGCGCGATCGCGGTCTGCGACAGGCTGATCTTCAGCACGAAGCCAAACGGCACCAGGAAGAACAGCACCATCCAGACATAGGGCGCGATCGCGGCAAAGCGCGCCGGTCGCGCAAATATCCGGCGCGCGCTCATGACGGCAGCACCATGCAATCGTCGGGCGTGAACCAGGCGACGATTTGCTGGTTCAGGCTGTAGGCATCGACGTCGAGGCGCGCGCTGTTGGCGACCGAGGCCTGCACCATTCCGCCCGTATCGAGCCTCACCTTGTAGGTGGTGGTGCCGCCGAGATAGCAGATGTCGGCGATCACGCCGTCGAGCTGGTTGATCGCGGTTTCATGACCGGCCTCACTTGCGGGACCACGACGCGACAGCTTGACCTTCTCGGGGCGGATCGCGACCGAAAATCTGCTCTCGCCGACGGGCTGGCGCGGCTCGGCCACCACCAGCGTGCCCGCATCACGCGTGCCAATGATTAGGCGATGGCCGTCGCGCAATTTGGACTCGGCGTCGAACAGATTGATGTCGCCGACGAACTCCGCGACCCAGCGCGACCGCGGCGCTTCATAAAGGTCGCGGGGGCCAGCGACCTGGGCGAGCTTGCCCGATTTCATCACGCCGATTCTATCAGCCATCGTCATCGCCTCTTCCTGGTCGTGGGTGACGATGATGAAGGTCATGCCGAGCCGGCGCTGCAGCTCCATGAGCTCTCCTTGCGTGCTCTCGCGCAGCTTCTTGTCGAGGGCTGCGAGCGGCTCGTCGAGCAGCAGCAATTGCGGCCGGCGCGCCAGCGCGCGGGCCAGCGCGACACGCTGGCGCTGGCCGCCGGAGAGCTGATCCGGTTTACGTTTCTCCAGCCCCTCGAGCTTCACCAGCGCGACCATCTCGGCAACACGCGTTGCGATCTCGGCGCGCGCCATGCCGGCGCGCTTGAGGCCGAAGGCGATGTTGTCGCGCACCGACAGATGCGGAAACAGCGCGTAGTTCTGGAACATCATGTTGATGGGCCGCTCGTGCGGCAGCGCCTGCGCGATATCCTTGCCGCCGAGCAGGATGCGACCTTCATCCGGCGCCTCGAAGCCGGCAAGCATGCGCAGCAGCGTGGTCTTGCCGCAGCCGCTCGGCCCCAGCAGCGCGAAGAACTCGCCTGCCTTGATGTCGAGCGACACGCCGTCCACGGCACGGAAGGTTCCGAACGTCTTGGCCACGCTCTCGATGCGCAGCAAGGGCGCACCCGCGGCCGGATACGCATCTCCGGCCGTTTTCTCCCCGGCATCCGCTCTCGGCAACTCGTCAATCATGGTCCCTGCCAACCCCAATGCCGCCGCACGCTAGCGGCGGATCGGCCTTTGCTCAACCGGTTCGAGACGGATCCGCCATGAACGCTGCCAGCGCATCGCGGTCCGCCGCGGGCATGGTCAGGCCGAGCTTGGAGCGGCGCCACAGGATGTCCTCGGGGAAGCGCGCCCATTCGCTTGCCATGAGATAGCGGACCTCGGCACCGGTCAGGTCGGGACCGAAAGCGGGACCGAGCTCGTCGCGAGTCTTCGCCTCGCCCAATACGGCCGGCAATCGCGAGCCATAGGCCGCAACCAGGCGCCGGGCCTGTGATTCGGAGAGAAAGCGCCAGCGGTGGCACGCAAGATCAACTTCGGTCTCGAAACGATCCCAGGCGAAATCGCCACCGGGCAGTGCCGCGCCTGAAGTCCATGGCCGCGACATCGGGTAGAACGGCGTCAGCCGCGTCACCGCCCGCTCGGCGCGAAAGCGCGAGGTCGTGACATCGCCGCCGAACATCGTCAGCAGTGGTGCCTTGCGCCGGCGCGCGTGGAACAACGTCGTCCCGTCGCGTCGCCGCGCGGACGCGGGCGTCAGATTGACGCCGGATACCGTGCGCACCACGTCGGTCGGAGCGACGCGCTCGCGGAAATAACGGCTTGCCGCCTCGCAGAGATAGCTGACATCGGCGCCGGGCATCGCAACAACAGCGGGATCACCGGTAAATTCATGCGTGACAGTGCCGATCAGGGTGAAGTCGCGCTCGAACGGGCTGGCAAAAATAAGTCGACCGTCATGGTTCTGGAACACATAGACGTTGTCGGAATCGAACAGCCTGGGCACGATGATCTGGCTCATCTGCATGGCGGCCAGGGCCGGTTGCGGTTGCCGCAACACGGTCTCTGCGACCATCGACGTCCAGCCGCCGGTGGCATTGGCCAGCGCACGCGCCGTGATCACCCGGCGATGGCCGCGATCGACCAGCGCGAGGCGCCAGATGTCGGTCCGGTCGGCGCGCACGCAGCGCGCCCCGGTCCGGATCGCGGCGCCACGCTCGGCGGCATCCAGCGCCGTGAGCACCACCAGGCGCGAATCGTCGACGACACAATCGGCATATTCAAAGGCGATGCCGAACGGGCGTTTCAGCGCATTGCCGACCGGATGATGCGTGATGTCGAGCGTGGCCGATGCCGGCAAGCCGCCCCGGCTCGTCAGTGCGTCATAGACATATAGCCCCGCGCGCAGCAGCCACGGCGGACGCTCGTCGGAATGGGCGGGGATCACGAAGCGCATCGGCCGCACCAGATGCGGCGCGATCCGGAGCCAGGTCCGCCGCTCGGCCAGCGCCCGGCGCACCCGCCGGAAGCCGCGCCGCTCCAGCACCGACAGATCGCCATGGATCAATCGTGGCGTCGCCGATGAGGCCGCAGCAGCCAGATCGCCCTGCTCGATGAGAATGACCCGCAGACCGCGCCCGGCCGCATCGCGCGCAAGGCTGACACCGTTCAGGCCGCCGCCGATGATCGCGAGGTCGTAATCTGCCATGAAACCGTCGAAGCGAGCGAAGTGCCCTCTTCATTAACCGGTCTTGAGCGCAAGCTCCATGGCCTCGGCGCGGCCGACGAGGCCGGCATATTGCCCGATCGGCAGCGGCTTGCCGAGCAGATAGCCCTGCACACCGTCGCAGCCTTCGCGAGCGAGGAAGGTGAGCTGGTCGACCGTCTCGACGCCCTCGGCGATGATCGACATTTCGAGGCCGTGGCCGAGATCGATCACGGCGCGGACGATCGCGGCCGATTGCGGGTTGCGGCCGAGATTGATGATGAAGGCGCGGTCGATCTTGATCTTGTCGAACGGGAACGCCTGCAGATAGCTCAGCGAGGAATAGCCGCTGCCGAAATCATCCATCGAGATGCGCACGCCGAGCGCCTTGAGCCGGCGCAACAGCGCCAGACCGCGATCGAAGTCCTCGATGAGGACGCCCTCGGTGATTTCGAGCTCGAGCCGGCCGGGCGCAAGTCCGGTCTCGATCAGGATCGAATGGACGAGACCGACCACGTCGCCGTGCATGAACTGCGCCGGCGACAAATTGACCGCGACCTGGAGCGGCTTCGGCCACGACGCCGCCTCGCGGCAGGCCTCGCGCAGGATCCACTCGCCCATCTCGACGATCAGGCCGCTTTCCTCCGCGATCGGGATGAATTCGGCCGGCGAGACCTGGCCGCGCACCGGATGCTGCCAGCGCGCCAGGGCCTCGAAGCCGATGATCTCGCTCTCGGCGACGCTGTTGCGCGCGATACCCTGCGGCTGGAAAGCAAGCGAGAGCTCGCCATTCTTGATCGCCATCGAGAGGTCCTGGTGCAGCACGCGGCGGTCGCGGATCTGCTGGTCCATCTCGGGCTGGTAGAGGCTGATCGTTCCGCGCGACTTCTGCTTGGCGCGGAACAGGGCGGCGCCGGCATTGGCGAGCAGCGCGGCACCGTCGGGGCCATTATGCGGGAAGATCGACATGCCGGTGGTGATGCCGGCGCGGACGGCGCGGCCGTCGATGTGGAATTCCGGCGCCAGTGCCTCGCCAAGCTGCTGCGCCAGCGCAAGGCCCATGTCGGGCTGCTTGCCGTCGATGATCAGGCCGAATTCGTCACCGGACAGACGCGCCACGAGGCCGCCGCGTGCGGTGTCCTGGAGCCGCTGGGCCACCTCGACCAGCAGCTTGTCGCCAAGCGCATGGCCGAACACGTCGTTGACCTCCTTGAGGCCGTCGAGATCGACGCAAAGAACGGCGAATTCCTCGTCAGTCCCCTCGCAGGCCTCAATCATCTGGTTCAGTGCCTGAAGGAACGCGGCCCGGTTCGGCAGGTCAGTGAGTCCATCATGGTAGGCCATGTGCGCCATGCGCGACTCGGTCTGCCGGCGATTGGTGACGTCCTCGTGGGTCTTGATCAGATATTGCGGCTCGCCGGCGTCGTTGAGCACCGTGGCACGCCGGGTCAGGAACAGGCGCAGGCCGTCCTTGGTGGAGATCGGATGCTCCTCGGTGATCACCCCGCGCTTCTTGATCGCGGCCTCGTCGCGCGCGATGATCAGCTTGGCTTCCTTGGCATTGAAGATGTCGGAGGCTGTCAGGCCGGTGGCTTCCTCGCGCCGGCGGTTCAGAATCGTCTCGGCGCTGCGGTTGGCGAGCAGGTAGCGGCCGTCCTTGACCTGCTCCACGATCAACGCGACCGGAATGTTGTCGACCACGAGCTCAAGGAACTTCTTGGTGCTCTCCAGCTCCATCGACAGCGATTGCCGATCGGTAATGTCCTCGAACACGATCAGCAGGAATTGCGGCTTGTCGCTCTCGTTGCGGACCACGATGCGGATCGAGGCAACCCGGCGTCGTCCCGAGCTGCGCTCGACCTCGAACTCGTTGCGATATTGACCATCGGGCGCCGCAAGCGCGGCGCTGTCGGTCGCCTCGATGGAGGAGGCGGAATCGGACGAGAACAGCTCGCGCGCGTTCTTTCCGACGACCTGGTCCCGCGAAAAGCCCCAGAAGCGCTCATAGGCGCTGTTGGCAAAGATGTAGCGGCCGTCCTCGATGTTCTTTGCGGCGACGCAGGCCGGCACGTTGTCCAGCACCGTTTCCAGGAATTGCTTGGTCGAGGCGAGCTGCCGTGACAGCGCGCGCTGCTCGCTGACGTCGAGATGGGACGCCACCGACCCGCCATTGGGCAGCACGAAATATTTGACCAGGATGGCGCGACCGTCGGGCAGTTCGGTGATCAGGCCGTTGGGACTTGCCGCCTTCTCGTAGAAGTCGTCATCGGAGACGCCGAGGACCCCGCGCTTGCGCCGCAGGCCGAGGATGTCATAGCCGGTCATGCCGGTCCACAGGTCCGAGCGCGCCAGCCCGTAGATCTCGAGATAGCGGTCGTTGCAGAAGATGATGCGCCGCTGCGCATCCGTCATCACCACGCCCTGGTTCAGATTGTTCATGGCGGAGGAGATGAACGCGTTGCGGCGCAACTGTGCCCGCTTGCTCCGGCGCAGCGCGGAATGGATCCACAGCGCGATGGCGACCAGGAACGCACAGACGGCAACGCCCCCGATCAGGGCTTCCCAGATCAGATTGGGATCGATATCGCCAAGATGGCTCGGCGGCGTGAGGCCGTCCGCATAGGCGCGCGAAGGCGCGACCGCGCTGGTCAGGCACACGACGGCCTGCACAGCAATCGGAAGCATGCTGCCTTCGTGCCAGTTCTTCTCAGCCATCAGCCACCCGCGATTTCAACTGCGGATTGTCTGGCTTCACGGGTTTGGATCGGGTAAACGCCTGTACGTCCAACAGAAAAATGTGACGTGAAATACGGCAATTGCCCTGACATGATAAATGCTTCCTTAACGGAAATCGGCCGCGTAGCACGTTTTCCAGGCAACCCGGCGCCATCGGCCCCTTCAGCGGGACTTCTGCAAAACCATGGATAGGGTCGACTGCGTCGTCATCGGAGCCGGCGTCGTCGGGCTCGCGGTGGCCCGGAAGCTCGCCCAGGCGGGACGCGAGGTGATCGTGCTCGAAGAGGCCGAGGCCATCGGCACCGTCACCTCCTCGCGCAACAGCGAGGTGATCCATGCCGGGATCTACTACCGGGCCGGAAGCTGGATGGCGCGCATGTGCGTCAGCGGCAAGCATGCGCTTTACCGCTACTGCGGCGAGCGCGGCATCCCACACAAGAACTGCGGCAAGCTGATCGTCGCGACCAATCCGAAGGAAACCGAGAAGCTGCAATCGATCAAGGCGCACGCCGAGGCCAATGGCGTGCTCGACATGCAGTTGCTCTCCGGCGAGGCCGCGCGTGCGCTGGAGCCGGCACTGGCCTGCGACGCCGCGCTGCTGTCACCGTCGACAGGCATCATCGACAGCCATGCCTACATGCTCTCGCTGCGCGGCGAAGCTGAGGAAGCGGGCGCGGCCTTCGCGTTTCACACGCCGCTGATCCGCGCCAAGGCGGAGGCCGGCGTGATCGAGATCGAAGCCGGCGGCGAAGCGCCGATGACGCTGCAATGCGACCTGCTCGTCAACGCCGCCGGGCTTTCGGCCACGACCGTGGCACGCCACATCGACGGCATGCCGATCGACCGGATTCCGCCGGCCTATCTCGCCAAGGGCAATTATTTCAGCTGCAATGCGCGCGCGCCGTTCTCGCGCCTGATCTATCCCGTGCCCGAGCCCGGCGGGCTAGGGGTGCATCTGACGCTGGACATGGCAGGCCAGGCGCGCTTCGGCCCCGACGTCGAATGGATCGAGACGATCGACTACGAAGTCGATCCGTCACGCGCCGAGCGCTTCTATCCGGCGATCCGCAAATACTGGCCGACGCTGCCCGACGGCGCGCTGATGCCGAGCTATTCGGGCATCCGCCCGAAGATCGTGCCGCCCGCAGTCGCCACGCAGGATTTTCTGATGCAGGGTCCACGCGACCATGGCGTCGCGGGTCTGGTCAATCTGTTCGGTATCGAATCGCCGGGACTGACATCCTCACTCGCGATCGCGGACCACGTTGCTGAGCTCGCAGAAATCTAGCGCCGCTTTCGAGCGAAGCGGATGCCGGTTCGCGTCAGGAAGACGCGCCCGAATAGAGATCCTCCACCGCGCAATGATGATCGCGCAGTGTACATCTGACAGCCAGGGATGAGCGCAAAAGCTCCCATCCCTGCCTGAAAGGATATGATCAAACTCTACGCTGTTACGGGGGTTACTAGTGAAGCGTGTCGCCGGTTTGCTTCAGTCGTTCGATCTGGTCCTTGACCATCAACTTGCGGCGCTTCAACTCAACAATTTGCAGGTCGTCTGTTGAAAGGTGCACGAGAGCTTCGTGCAATTCGTTTTCGAGAGTTTTGTGCTTCCGTTCCAATTCAACCAGATGTGCCTGAATTGTCATTCGAAACCTCCTCGGCAGGGGTGAACCTTGGATTCGATCCGGACAGCGAAGTGTACATCACCGATTCGTTCTGTCGATATGTATCCGTCGTCGCACCGTCATTTTTGAAAAATCATATGTAACGAACCGTGAGTAAGGAACCACTCGGCGAAAATTCCATGATATCAATGCGCTTGCGCCACGCGCTCGCGAATCGTTGAAATATCTTGCGAGGGAGCGGTGCGCGAAGGTCGCAGATCGCTTGCGATCACGCCGCGCAAGGACGATAATTTCCACAGGGCATCCACAGCCTTAATCTCAAGCCTATCGGTTTTCGGCCACCGCAGACATGACCCATGAAGACGAGCGTGAGCTCGAAGCCGAGCTCACCCGGTTGCAGCAGGAACACCGAGATCTCGATGCGGCGATCGATGCACTGCATCAATCGCCCGCCCCCGACCTGTTGCGGCTGCAGCGATTGAAGAAACGCAAGCTGTTGTTGCGCGACCGTATCGCCTTCATCGAAGACCAGATCACGCCCGACATCATCGCCTGACCCACAGCGGTTGCGGATCGCCGCGATGAATCCGCTTGACTCAAAAAGAACAAAAGAAGAACATAAGTCCACCCCGACGCCCAGGAAACGTCCAAGAACAACCCGCAAGGACACCGCAAATGTCAGTCCCAGCCCTTCTCGACAACAGCCACTATGAACAGGCCTGCGACCAGGCGATTGCGATGTGCGACGGCAATCTGCGCAGCACCATCAAGGCGCTGATCATGGCCAACGAATATCTGGAAGCCGAGCTGGAAGAATTGCAGGCGGCGATTTCGGCCGGCTGCATTCCCGAGGCATCACTCAGCAAGATGCGGGGCAAGAGCAGCGCCGCCTGAGTATTACAGGAGCAACGCCATGTCCGACGTGACCTACTACGTTGCAATGCCCTTCCTGATCGATGCCGACGGATCGCCTGTCGCGGGCGCCGCGGAGGAATGCCAGAGCTCAACGGCCGCGCTGCGGCGCGCCGAGGCTCTGGCGCACGGTGCCGGCCATATCGGCGCGGTCGCGTTCAGCCGTAGCGGCGATCCCATGACCGGCGAATTCGGTGACGCCACGCTGCTGCGCAAATTCGGCAACGTGCCGGAAGATCTGGCCACGCTGTAAAGTTAGCTGCTCACGAGCCTGATCCGCGGCTCGTGCCGCCGATGCGCCTTGCGCACATACATGGCGGCATCAGCCTCCTCCAGTGCGCGTACAGGATCGGACTGCGCGCCGAGCAGCGCAACACCGGCAGACGCGCCCGCCGTCACATGCTGGCCGCGAAAGACAAACGACAATTCGTCGATCGCCTGCTCGAAGATGGCGGCCTTCGCCTTTGCGTCGGTCTCGCTGAGATTCCAGAGCAGCAGGGCAAACTCGTCGCCACCGAGACGGCCGACCACGTCGGAGGCGCGAATCTGCCGCGTCAGTGTCGCGGCGATCGCCTTCAGCACCTCGTCGCCGGCGGCATGGCCGAAGGCATCGTTGATCGGCTTCAGCCGGTCGACGTCGAGCACGATCAGCGCGCCGCTGGCGCGGTAGCGCTTCATATAGGCGACGGCGCGCTGGAGCTCGCGCTCGAACCCGCGCCGGTTGGGTATATCCAGCAGGAAATCGGTGTCGGCTGCCGCCTCGAGCTCGGCGATGCGTCGCAGCGCCTTCGTGAGCTTGGTCCGCAGGCCACGGATGGTCGCCTTGCTGCTGTCCTTGCTGGCGGTCTTGGCGACTCGGGCGACGGACCCGCGGGGCGGCGCCGCGGCCGGCTTGGGTGCAGTTTTCGTTCGGCTCCCGCTGGCCTTCCGGCCCTTTTTGGCCTTCGCAGCGGTCGCCCTTTTTGGTTTCTTCATGGGCATCCTGCTCAATGAAGGCTTGCGGGGATTCACCAAGACAGGATAGTGCATTCCCTTCTCCTTGCCACCGCCTTGCGAGCCGCCGGCCGGAACCGTTAATCTGGCCTATCTTCCTGTTTTCCGAGCACAATTGACGTCATGACCGCGCCGATCGCCATCATCATGGGAAGCCAGTCGGACTGGGAGACGATGCGGCACGCCGCCGACACGCTTGCCGCCCTCGGCGTTGCCACCGACACCCGCATCGTTTCGGCCCACCGCACCCCCGACCGGCTGTTTGCCTTCGCCAAGGGCGCCAAGGCCGAGGGCTTCAAGGTCATCATCGCCGGCGCCGGTGGCGCTGCGCACCTGCCCGGCATGGCCGCGGCGCTGACGGAACTGCCGGTGTTCGGCGTGCCCGTCGAGTCCAGGACGCTGAAGGGCATCGATTCGCTCTATTCGATCGTACAGATGCCTGCCGGCATTCCGGTCGGCACGCTCGCGATCGGCAAGGCCGGCGCGATCAATGCGGCGCTGCTGGCGGCGGCCGTGCTGGCCCTGTCCGATCCCGCGCTGTCCGAGCGCCTCGCCGCCTGGCGCAAGGCGCAGACCGAGGCCGTTGCCGAGCGCCCGGAGGACAAGGCGTGACTGACGCAAAGCAGGTGAAGCTGAAGCCCGGCGACACCATCGGAATCCTCGGCGGCGGACAACTCGGTCGGATGCTGGCCATGGCCGCCGCACGGCTCGGCCTGCGCTGCCAGGTGTTCTCCCCCGATCCGGATTCGCCGGCCTTCGACGTCGTGCTGAACGCGACCTGTGCCGAATATGCCGACGTCGAGGCGCTCGAATTATTCGCCCACGACGTCGACGTCATCACCTACGAATTCGAGAACGTGCCGGCCGCAGCCGCCATGGTGCTTGACGCGCGCCGCCCGGTTCTGCCCAACCGCAAGATCCTCGAGACCACCCAGGACCGGCTCGCGGAGAAGGATTTTGTCACCCGGCTCGGCATCGGCACCGCAGCCTATGCGGACGTGACGTCAGTCGCATCGCTGCGCGAGGCGATCGTCAGGATCGGCCTTCCCGCGGTGCTGAAGACCCGCCGCTTCGGCTATGACGGCAAGGGCCAGGCCATCATCCGCGAGGGCGACGACATCGCGAAAGTGTGGACCAGCCTCGCCACCAAATCGGCGATCCTGGAAGCCTTCATTCCGTACGAGCGCGAGATCTCCGTGATCGCCGCGCGTTCGGCCACAGGCCAGGTCGAGTGCTTCGACGTCACCGAGAACGAGCACCGCGACCACATTCTGAAGATCTCCCGCGCGCCCGCGCCGATTCCAGACGCGCTAGCCGAAGAGGCGCGCAGCATCGCCGGCAAGATCGCAACCGCGCTCGACTATGTCGGCGTGCTCGCGGTTGAGATGTTCGTCCTCGCCAACGGCGGCGGATCGAAGGTGCTGGTCAACGAGATCGCTCCGCGCGTGCACAATTCCGGACACTGGACGCTCGACGGCGCGTCCGTCTCCCAGTTCGAGCAGCACATCCGCGCCATCGCCGGCTGGTCGCTCGCCAAGCCGGTGCGCCACGGCGAGATCGTCACCATGACCAATCTGATCGGCGACGAGATCTACGATTACGAGCAGTGGCTGAGCGTGCCGGGCGCGACCGTCCACATCTACGGCAAAGGCGCCCCGCGCCCCGGCCGCAAGATGGGCCACGTCACCGAGGTCAGGCCGCCGAAGTTCAAGTAGCGGGACCGCAGCTTCGTGCTGCGATCCCGCCTGTCAGCTACGCCGTCTTCACGCCCGCGACGACGCCCGCGGGCTCCTCGCTGAGCCAGCGATAGATCACCCCGCCCAGCGCGCCGCCGATCAGCGGTGCGATCCAGAACAGCCAGAGCTGCGACAGCGCCCAGCCGCCGACGAACAGTGCGGGGCCCGTGCTGCGCGCCGGGTTCACCGACGTGTTGGTGACGGGGATGCTGACGAGATGGATCATCACCAGCGCAAGTCCGATCGCGAGCGGCGCGAAACCCGCGGGCGCGCGGCCGTGGGTCGCGCCCATGATGACGAACAGGAACATCATGGTCATCACGACCTCGGTGACGAAGCAGGCGACCATGCTGTACTGGCCAGGCGAATGCACATCATAGCCGTTGGAGGCAAAGCCCTTGGTGACGTCGAACCCGGGCGCGCCGCTCGCGATCACAAAGAGCAGCTCGGCCGCAACGATGGCGCCGCAGACCTGCGCAATCACGTAAGGCAGGATCTGGCCCGCGGGAAACCGCCCGCCCGCGGCAAGGCCGACCGTGACGGCCGGGTTGAGGTGGCAGCCCGAGATATGGCCGATCGCATAGGCCATGGTGACGACGCTGAGGCCAAAGGCCAGGGACACGCCCACCAGGCCGATGCCGACCTGCGGAAAACCGGCGGCGATGACCGCGCTGCCGCAGCCTGCGAATGTGAGCCAGAACGTGCCGATGGCCTCGGCAGCATATTTCTTCATGTCCATGTGGCGTCTCCCCTGATTTCAAAGATTTTCGGAACTATGTCCGCTGCGGCCCCATATTGGCGCCAAATCTCCCAAATCAGGGCCGCACGAGAGCATTTTCGCCGCATTTAATGGCTGAACTTGGCCCGAAAACCCGCTTGGCAGGTGGACATCCCGGGTTTTGTCTGATACATCCGCGCGCTCAAGGTTAAGGGCTTGCGCGTTTCGCCATCCCCTTTGACTTACCAGAATTCAAATCCGATCCACTGAAGAGGATGCCGCGTGCAGGTTCTCGTTCGCGATAACAATGTCGACCAAGCCCTCAAGGCGCTGAAGAAGAAGATGCAGCGCGAAGGCATTTTCCGCGAGATGAAGCTCCGCGGTCACTACGAGAAGCCCTCCGAGAAGAAGGCTCGTGAAAAGGCCGAAGCCGTGCGCCGTGCGCGCAAGCTGGCCCGCAAGAAGCTGCAGCGCGAAGGCCTGCTGCCGATGAAGCCGAAGCCGGTGTTCGGTGCTGGCCCCGGTGGCGAGCGTGGTGGCCGTGGCGGCGCCGGTGCAGGTCCGCGCGGACCGCGCTGAGATTGCCGATATTGCAGGATTGAGTTTTCGATAACGCGGGCTCCTGGCCCGCGTTATTCTTTTGTGAGCGGTGCCTTTCTGGGACCGGGCACGACAGATGCGGCGTTAAAGCGCGATGAGATTAGGATTATTTGTCATCGCGCTTTAGGTTGTTGTTCGAGCATGATCTCCGCGCAAACGCATTCTGCATTTGTCGCGAGGGAAATCCCCTGCACACTTTTCCGGATCATGCTCTAGCGCGAGCGAACCGTAGATGGCCTCCCCTTTCCCCAAGCCCGGCTTGGCGCGGCTACGCCGGATCTGGCGTCAGCCGGTTGCGCTGACCCTGATGGGGATCGCATTGTGCGGCTGCTCCTTCGATCTGGGCTCGCTGATGCCGGAGAAGGACAAGCCGCAGGAAGCGCCCAAGGCGGCTGCCGCTCCAGACAGCGCAGTCAGCGCCGCCAACGTTGCTGAGGCCCAGACCCACACGGCAAAAGCGCAAGACCTGGCCAAGTCAGGCGAGACCCAGGCGGCGCTTGACGAGTTCAACCGCGCCGTCGCGCTCGATCCCTATAATGCGCAGGCGCTCTACGGCCGCGCCCTGCTCTACCAGGGCAACAATGAGCACGACTTCGCGATCGCCGATTTCGGTGCCGCGAACGGCCTCAATCCGCAGAAGGCGGAGCCATTGCTCGGCCGCGCTGTCAGCTATCTCGCCATCGGCAAGGTCAAGGAGGCGGCGGCCGATCTCGACGAGGCCTCCGAGGCCGACCCCCACAACGCCCAGATCTGGACGACGCGCGGACAGGCCTATGAGCGGCTGGGCGACAAGACCAAGGCGGCTGCGTCCTACAACAAGGCCGTCGCGTTGCGCCCACGCGATGACGCCGCCCGCAGCGGCCTCGCCCGCGTCGGCGGCTGACTGGTCTTCTCAAGCTTGGATTGGCGGCGCTTTCGGTTGCGCGAACGGGATCCGCGTCCGCTCGACAACGCTCGACGAGAGCGCAGGCGCCCCATTAATCGGGGGTGGCGCCCTTCGGCAGAACCGCGTGGAACATCGACTTCATGCCCGACAGCATTTCGTCGGCAACATTGGTCTTGGGCCGTGGAGCGGCCGCGCCGGCATCGGCACGCAGGTCGAGCGGCGGTGCGATCATCGGCACGGGAATATCGGCCGGCGGCGTCAGCCGATTCGGGTCGTCGTTACCAACCGAGGCCGTGTAAGGCGGATTGGACTGCGACGGGCCATTGCCATAGGCCTCGGGCGACGGCGTCGACACATTGATCGGCGGCGGCAACGGACGCACCGTCGACGGCACAGCAGTCACCGTTCGGGGGGCTTCCGGTATCCGGGACGCTTCCTGCACGGCAGGCTCCGGCGTCCGCTCGGCTGCCTTGGCCTCGGCGGGCTTGGTTTCCGACGATTTGGCCTCCGCAGCCTTCTCGGCGGCCTTGCCTTCAGGGGACTTGCGCAGGCGCTCGATCGCCGCCCGCGCCAGGTCGTTGGCATCGGGGGTCGCGGCCGGCGCCGAATTGGCCTCGACCACCGGCGCGGCCGGGGACGCCGCCGGAGTGGGCGTGACCGGGGAAGACTTGGCAACCGACTTCTCATGCGCCGGGCTACGGCCGTGCGGAGCGGTCTCGCCGGGAGCCACGTCCGCAGCCTTGGTCTCGGCGGGTTTCTCGACCGCCGGCTTGTCCGCCGCGCTCTTCTCGGAAATGCTCTTCTCGGAGACGCCCTTGGCCTTCACGCCGGGGCCCGGGAGGTTGGCCACATCGGCGGGCTTCTTGCCGGCACCGGCAGGCGCCACCACCGCCGCCGGCGTATCCGCCGCTGGCTTGGCGTTGATGTAATGATTAACGATGTACGCCCCGATGATCGTCGCGAGCACCGAGGGGAAAATATCCATCGAGATTTTAGCGAGGTATTTCAGCATTTCTCGGCCACTCCCCGCGCGATCTGATGCGGGAACTTTGGGGCATTGTAAGGGATCAACTGCGACGGATCGATGGCAAAGTTTACGCGTGCCTTACGGCTTCAGCTCAATCTCAAGGAACACGATCTCGGTTGAGGTTTCGTTAAGTACGTCGTGTTGAACGCCGGCCTTGCGGAAGTAGGATTTTCCGGCCGCGAGCTGCGCCTTGGAACGCTCGCCGCCCGGCGCCACGATGGTCATTTCGCCGGCAACCACGGGAACGATCACGTAGTCCATCCCATGGGTGTGATGCCCCGTGGCGCTGCCCGGGGCGAGCCGCCATTCGGTCACCCGGACATCGTCGTTGTCGACCTGAACCTCGGACTGGGCGGCAAGCATCGGAACCTCTCTTCAGGGGGATCGGCTCAGGGCACGAACACCATGAACGCGTAGACGGCAAATACCACCATATGAACCAGCCCGAACAGGACGTTGGTCCTGCCCGTGCCGAAGGTCAGCATGCTCAGGAAGAATGTCAGGAACAGTAGCGCGGTGTTCTGGGGATTGAGCCCCAGCACCAGCGGCCGGTCGATCACATAGGTGGCAAGTCCGACCGCCGGGATAGTGAGGCCAATGGTGGCGAGCGAGGACCCCAGCGCCAGATTGATGCTCTTCTGGAGGTCGTTCTTGCGGGCCGCGGCGATCGCGGAGACGCCTTCCGGCATCAGGATCAGCAGCGCGACCAGGAGGCCCGCGAACGCCGGCGGAGCACCGATCCTGTCGGCGACCGCGTCCACCACCAGCGAGAATTTCTTGGCAAGCAGCACGACGGCCAGGAGCGAGATCAGCAGCAGCGCGGTGCTCAGCGCCAGCATCTTGCCCGACAAATGGGTCCCGCCGCTCTCACCCTCAGCTTGCTCGTGAACGAAGTAATCCTTGTGCAGCACCATCTGCGTGTAGAGGAACACGCCATAGAGCACGATGGTCACGAGGTCGACGACGCCGAGCTGAAGCGTCGAATAGACCGGCCCCGGCGTCGTCAGCGTGTAGTTGGGCATGATCAGCGTCAGCGTCGCGAGCGCAATCAGCACGCTGAGATAGACGTTGGCGCCGGAGACCTGAAAGCCCTGCTCGCGGTAGCGCAGCCCGCCGATGAAGACGCAGAGGCCGACGAGGCCGTTGCAGACGATCATGACCACCGCAAACACGGTGTCGCGCGCAAGCTCCGGCGCCGGCTTGTCGCCCAGCATGATCGTGGTGATCAGCGCGACCTCGATGATGGTCACCGCGAGCGTGAGCAGCAGCGTACCGAACGGCTCGCCGATCCGCTCCGCGATCACCTCGGAATGATGCACGGCCGCGAATACGGTGCCGAACAGGATCACCAGCAGGACGATTGCGAACAGGCCGCCGCCGGCCGACAGGGTGAAGCCGTAGCCGGTCACGGCAACGATCAGGAACAGAAGCACCGCCAGGGCGGGGAAGATCCAGGACGACCGCGGCATCGGTCCGTGTGCGCTCATGCAGGCGATTCCTTCATTGGGCCGACCGATTATGCGCGAGAAGATCGCGCCCGTCAGCCCTCAGGAGCCGTTGATGAAGCCTCGCGCGATCTCGATCATGCCCAAATTACCGAGATCGTCATGCCCGCCCGCAGAAATCCGCACGAACTGCTTCGGGTCGTGCGCGAGCGCGAACAGCTTCTCGCCGAACGCAATCGGGATAGTCTGATCCTGCGCACCGTGAACGACCAGCAGCGGCACTGCGACACGCGCGATGCGCTGGTCGGAGTGGAGCGGGTCCCGGATCAGGAGGCGGACCGGCACGAAGCGGAAATGCGCGGCCGCGACGTCGGCGATCGACGTATAGGGGGCTTCGAGGATCAGCTTCCGGATCGGATGTTCGGACGCGATCGCAACGGCAACGCCGGTGCCGAGCGAGAACCCCCAGACGACGATGCGCTGGGCGTCGTAGCGTTCCGCCGCGAATGAATACGCGGCCGCACCGTCGCGCAGCAGGCCGTCCTCGCTCGGCGCGCCGCTGGAGCCCGCATAACCGCGATAGGACAGCGCGACGAGCCCGGTGCCATCAGCCGTGATCGCCTTGAAGCGCCCGGCGAGCCCTGCGAGAAAATCGCCGTTGCCGTGAAAGTACAGCACCACGGCCCGGCCGGGCTTCGGCGGCACGTGCCAGACGATGACCTTCTCGCCATCGGACGTTGTCAGGACGTGCTCTTCGGCTTGCGGAAATCCCGCGGCCGCAGGCGCGGTGCGCTCCGTGGTCGGGATCGGAAACAGGAGGCTGCGCTGCTTTGCGAACAGCAGGACGAGCCCGGCGCAATAGCCGGCCGCGAGGATGATGGCGATCCATTTGAGGAATGTCATCGCAGCCCCGTCATTGCAGAGCTCAGGGCTTGCGACGGCTCTTGAGCAATTTGTGCACGTCGGGCCGGATGCTCAAGGGAATCTCGCGGCAGCCGCACGCTGCGGCGTGGGCGGCGTGCCAGGCGACGCGCTGCTCGCGCGTCGCCTTCGTCGGCATGCGATGGGACCGGTGCCACTCCTTGTTCAGGGCCACAGTCCCTCGCAGGGCTACATCGCCTTGACGATGTTCTCGGTCACCTTCTTGGCGTCGCCGAGCAGCATCATGGTGTTGTCGCGGTAGAACAGCGGATTGTCGATGCCGGCGTAACCCGACGCCAGCGAGCGCTTGATGAACATCACCGTGCCGGCCTTCCAGACCTGCAGCACCGGCATGCCGTAGATCGGCGAGGTCTTGTCCTCTTCGGCCGCCGGGTTGGTGACGTCGTTGGCGCCGATCACGAAGGCGATGTCGGCCTGCGCGAACTCCGAGTTGATGTCCTCGAGCTCGAACACCTCGTCATAGGGCACGTTGGCCTCGGCGAGCAGCACATTCATGTGGCCGGGCATGCGGCCCGCGACCGGGTGAATGGCGTATTTCACCTCGACGCCTTCCTTCTTCAGCATGTCGGCCATTTCGCGCAGCGCGTGCTGGGCCTGCGCCACCGCCATGCCGTAGCCGGGCACGATGATGACCTTGGAGGCATTCTTCATGATGAAGGCCGCGTCGTCAGCCGAGCCGAGCTTGGCCGGCTTCTGCTCGCCGCCTGCTCCGCCGCCGGCCGCCGCGGTCTCGCCGCCGAAGCCGCCGAGGATGACCGAGATGAAGGACCGGTTCATCGCGTGGCACATGATGTAGGACAGGATCGCGCCCGACGAGCCCACCAGCGCGCCGGTGATGATCAGCGCCGAATTGCCTAGCGTGAAGCCGATGCCCGCCGCGGCCCAGCCGGAGTAGGAGTTCAACATCGAGATCACGACCGGCATGTCGGCGCCGCCGATCGGGACGATCATGAGCACGCCGAGCGCGAGCGCCAGGATGACATTGAGCCAGAAGAACATCGGGCTGCCGGTGGCGACGAGCCCGACGATGCAGGCGACCAGCGCAACCGCGAGCGCTATGTTGATCACGTGCCGCGCCGGCAGAATGATCGGCGCACCGCTCATGCGGGCCGACAGTTTCAGGAACGCGATCACCGAGCCGGTGAAGGTCAGGGCGCCGATGGCGACGCCGAGCGACATTTCGACCAGGCTCTGGGTGTGGATGTTGCCGGGCGTGCCGATGTCGAAGGCCTCAGGCGCATAGAATGCACCGGCCGCAACCAGCACCGCGGCCATGCCGACCAGCGAGTGGAAGGCAGCCACCAGTTCCGGCATCGACGTCATCGGCACGCGGCGGGCGATGACGGCACCGATCGCCGCACCGATGGCGATGCCGACGATGACGAGCAGCCAGGCGAGGCCGTCCGCCGGCGGATGGTTGGCAAGCGTCGTCGCAACCGCGATCGCCATGCCGATCATGCCGAGCAAATTGCCCTGGCGCGACGAAGCCGGGCTCGACAGCCCGCGCAGCGACAGGATGAACAGCACCCCCGCCACAAGATACAAGAATGCAGAGAGATTGGCGCTCATCTCAGGTCCCCATTGATCCCATCAGCCCGAGGTGGCCGCTTACTTCGACTTCTTCTTGTACATCGCCAGCATGCGCTGGGTGACAAGGAAGCCGCCGAAGATGTTGATGCAGGCAAAGATCAGCGCGACGAAACCGAACGCGCGCGCCCAGCCCGAACCGCTCGATACGTTGGCGACGCCGCCGGCAAGCAGCGCGCCGACCACGATCACCGAAGAGATCGCATTGGTGACGCTCATCAGCGGCGTATGCAGCGCCGGTGTCACCGACCACACCACGAAATAACCGACGAAGACGGCGAGGACGAAGATCGACAGCCGGAAGATGAAGGGGTCGACGACCTGTGCAGCATGCTCCATGACGGGTCTCCTTAAACCTTCGGCTGGAAGTTCGGGTGAATCACGGCGCCGTCCTTGGTCAGCGCGGTGGCCTTGACGAGCTCGTCGTCCCAGTTGACGGCGAGCTTCTTCTCTTTCTTGTCGACCATGGTCTCGATGAAGGAGAACAGGTTGCGGGCATACAGGCTGGAGGCCGAGGCCGCGACGCGGCCCGCGACATTGGTGTAGCCGACGATCTTGATGCCATCTGTCTCGACGACCTCGCCGGCCTTGGCGCCCTCGACATTGCCGCCGCGCTCGACGGCGAGATCGACCAGCACCGAGCCCGGCTTCATCGACCTGACCATCTCGCCAGAGACCAGCTTCGGCGCGGGCCGGCCCGGGATCAGCGCGGTGGTGATGACGATGTCCTGCTTCTTGATGTGCTCGGCGGTGAGCGCGGCCTGCTTGGCCTGGTACTCTTTCGACATTTCCTTGGCGTAGCCGCCGGCGGTCTGCGCGTTCTTGAACTCCTCGTCCTCGACGGCGAGGAACTTTGCACCGAGCGATTCCACCTGCTCCTTCGTCGCAGGCCGCACGTCGGTCGCGGTGACGATAGCGCCGAGACGGCGCGCGGTCGCGATCGCCTGCAGGCCGGCGACGCCGACACCCATCACGAACACTTTTGCGGCAGGCACGGTGCCGGCCGCGGTCATCATCATCGGGAAGGCGCGGCCGAAGGCCTCAGCGCCCTCGATCACGGCGCGGTAGCCGGCAAGGTTCGCCTGCGAGGACAGCACGTCCATCACCTGCGCGCGGGTGATGCGCGGCATCAGTTCCATCGCGAAGGCGGAAACGCCGGCATCGGCCATCGCCTTCAGCGCGGCCTCGTTGCCGTAGGGATCCATGATGGCGATGACCAGCGCGCCGCGTTTGTATTGCGAAAGCTCGGAGGCCTCGGGACGCTTCACCTTGATGATGATGTCGGCATCCTTCAGCGCGTCGGCGCTGACGGTGGCGCCCACCGCCGTGAACTCGGAATCCGGCAGGCCCGATTTGATGCCTGCGCCCGGCTCAACGGCGATCTCGGCGCCGAGCGCTTTGAACTTCTTCACCGTATCGGGCGAAGCGGCGACACGCGGCTCCGACGGATCAATTTCCTTGGCAACGGCGATCTTCATAGGTCCTCCGGCGGCGCGGGACAGCGCACGCACAAAAAAGTAGCGTTACTCCCGCAACGGTGCATACCGGCTTTAGAACCGGCTTGTTTGCAAATTTTGTGGGCAGCTGCCGCCGCAGATGAAGGCAGCCGCCAAGGTCGATTTAGGTGAGGAAGATCGCCATCAGAATCACGATCAGCGCGACCGAAGCCGTGCCGTACTTCACCAGCTTGATGAAGCCCTCGTAGGTCTGCTCGTGAGCAACGTAGTCGTTGCCGTCGGCGGTGCTGTACGCAACTTCGCTATGATCTGCCATGGATGTCCCCAGTCGAAAGTCGAATTCCTCGGCTGGGATACCTTAAACCTTCGGGCAGGGCAACGGCGCGAAGGCGCGGTTTTCCAGCAAATAGGCTCATTTGGAATCCCGATTATCGCGGATCCGGCGCGCGGAATTTGCTTTGCTGAACCGCGGTTCAACAGATGCCGCCAACCGTCCCTGCCCGAAATCCAGGCATTCGCGCCCTTCAGCCTATCGCCTCCAGCTCGTCGATCATCCCGGCGATGACGCTCAAGCCCCCATCCCAGAACTTCGGGTCCTTGGCATCGAGCCCGAACGGCCGCAGCAGCTCCGAATAGTGCTTGGTGCCGCCGGCGGCGAGCATGTCGAGATAGCGCTCGGCGAAACCTTCGGCCGCATTCTCGTAGACCGCGTAGAGCGAGTTCACCAGGCAATCGCCGAACGCATAGGCGTAGACGTAGAACGGCGAATGGATGAAGTGCGGGATGTACATCCAATAGTTCTCGTAGCCCGCCTTGATCTCGATCGCCGGACCTAAGCTCTCGCCCTGCACCGACAGCCAGAGCTCGCCGAGCCGCGTCGCAGTCAGCTCGCCGTTCTTGCGCTCGGTATGGACCGCGCGCTCGAACGAATAGAACGCGATTTGCCGCACCACGGTGTTGATCATGTCCTCGACCTTGCCGGCGAGCAGCGCCTGGCGCTGTTTTGCATTCTTGGTCTGGGCAAGGAGTCGCTTGAAGGTGAGCATCTCGCCGAACACGCTCGCGGTCTCCGCCAGCGTCAGCGGCGTCGGCGCCATCAGCGCGCCGTTCTTGGCCGCGAGCACCTGGTGCACGCCATGACCGAGCTCATGCGCGAGCGTCATCACGTCGCGCGGCTTGCCCTGGTAGTTCATCAGCACATAAGGGTGCGCCGACGGCGTGGTCGGATGCGAGAAGGCACCCGGCGCCTTGCCCGGACGCACCGGAGCATCGATCCACCGGTCGGTGAAGAAGCGCTCGGCGATATCGGCCATTTTTGGCGAGAAGCCGCGATAGGCCGTCAACACCATGTTGCGCGCATCGGGCCAGCCGATGACATCGGTCGCCGCGAACGGCAGCGGCGCGTTGCGATCCCAATAAGCGAGCCGCTTCTTGCCGAACCACTTCGCCTTCAGCGCATAGTAGCGATGCGACAGTTTCGGATAGGCTGCGCGCACGGAAGCGACCAGCGCATCCACCACCTCGCGCTCGACGCGGTTGTTCAGATGGCGCGAATCCGCGACATCCTTGAAACCGCGCCAGCGATCGGAGATGTCCTTGTCCTTGGCGAGGGTGTTGGTGATCAACGCAAAGGTGCGCTCATTGGCCTTGAAGGTTTTTGCCAGCGCTTCCGCCGCAGCCTTGCGCTTGGCGCCATCGCGGTCTTGCAGGAAGTTCAGCGTCGGCTCGATGGCAAGCTCCTTGGCGCCGACCTTGAAGCGCAGGCCCGAGATGGTCTGGTCGAACAGCCGGTTGAAGGCGGAATAGCCGGTCTGCGCCTTCTCCAGGAACAGCTGCTCGAGCTTGTCGTCGAGCTGATACGGCTTCTCCTTGCGCAGGTCCTCGATCCACGGGCGGTAGTGCGCGAGCTCGGGGGCCTGCATCGCGCGGGTCAAAACATCGTCATCGATGCGGTTGAGCTCGAGCGCGAAGAATAGCAAATGCGTCGACGCCGCCGTCAGCCGCTCTGAGACGTCGCCGTAAAACTTTGAAATCGCAGGGTCCACGCTGTCGCCGGCGTGGACGAGGCCGGCATAGGAGCCGAGACGGCCGGCGAGATCGTCGATCGCCTCATAGCGGCGCACCGCTTCCGCGAGCCATTTTCCGCCATCTTCGTTTGCTGTGCCTGTCGCGAGCTTGCCCTTGTAGTCGGTCTCGAACGCGACGCAATCGGCATCCATCTTTTCGAGGTCGCGCGCCACGTCCGGCGCATCGATCCCGGAATAGAGATCGGCCAGGTTCCACTCCGGAAGCTTGCCGGTCTTGCTCTCAGGCTTGGAGGACTTTGCTTTGGCGGCGGATTTCTTGACGGCGGACTTCTTGGCGGCGGGCTTTTTGAGAGCGGGCTTGGAGCGCGAATTCATTGTGTGGGAAACCTGTGTTCAACAATCGCGACGGCGGACTGGGGCAGCAAGGTTTAAGCGTGCGTTAATCGGCTTCGGCCAGAGTGCCCCGATTCGAGACAGATAGTAGTAGCGTGCGGGGAACACCATGGCTGCCAGTATTTTGATCGCCGACGACGACGCCGTAGCCCGCCGGCTGGTCGAGAACATGGTGCAGAAATGCGGCTATGAGACGATCGTCGTCGAGTCCGGCGACGCCGCGATATCAGCCCTCACCGCCCCCGACGCGCCTGCAATCGACGGCGTCATTCTCGATCTGGTCATGCCTGGCCTCGACGGCATGGGCGTGCTGGCGAAGATCCGCGAAGCCGGCCTCAGCGTGCCCGTCATCGTGCAGACCGCCCATGGCGGCATCGACAACGTCATCTCGGCGATGCGCGCCGGCGCAGCCGATTTCGTGGTCAAGCCGGTCGGCATGGAGCGGCTCCAGGTCTCGCTTCGCAACGCGCTCAACGCCTCCGCGCTCAAGGGCGAATTGCAGCGCATCCGCCACAGTCGCGAGGGACGGCTGACCTTCTCCGACATCATCACGCGTGCCGAGGCCATGGCGGGCGTGATGCGCGCGGCGCAGAAGGCCGCCAATTCCTCGATTCCCGTGCTGATCGAGGGCGAGTCCGGCGTCGGCAAGGAGATGTTCGCGCGCGCCATCCATGGCAGCGGCGAACGCAAGGCCAAACCCTTCGTCGCGGTCAATTGCGGCGCGATCCCCGACAACCTCGTCGAGTCAATTCTGTTTGGCCACGAGAAGGGCGCGTTCACCGGCGCGACCGAGCGGCACACCGGCAAATTTCTCGAAGCCCACGGCGGCACGCTGTTTCTGGACGAGGTCAGCGAGCTGCCGCTGACCGCACAGGTCAAGCTCTTGCGCGCACTGCAGGAGGGCGCAGTCGAGGCCGTCGGCGGCCGCAAGCCCGTCAAGGTCGACGTCCGCATCATCTCCGCGACCAATCGCAAGCTGCTGGAGCGGGTCAAGCAGGGCCATTTCCGCGAAGACCTGTTCTATCGCCTGCACGTGCTGCCGCTGACGATCCCCTCGCTCAGGGCCCGTCGCGAGGACATCCCGCATCTCCTCAGGCATTTCCTGGCGCGTTTTGCCGCCGAGGAAAATCGCGCGATCTCCGGCGTCACTGGCGAGGCCGTGGCGCATCTCGCCCAGCTCGACTGGCCCGGCAACATCCGCCAGCTCGAAAACGCAGTCTACCGCGCCGTGGTGATGAGCGAGGGCGACCAGCTTGGTCTCGACGATTTCCCGCTGCTGGCGTCGCATCCGCACACCGCTGCGGAGATTCCGACCGCGCCGCTGATGATTGAGCCGATCGCAGCGCCGTCGGTGATTTCAGGTAACGAGATACCGATCGCGCCACTGCCCCAAGTGGGCTCCCTTTCGATGCTGACCGCCACCGGCGACGTCCGCCCGCTCGATGAGATGGAGAACGAGATCATCCGCTTCGCGATCTCGCATTACCGCGGACAGATGTCGGAGGTGGCGCGTCGACTCAAGATCGGCAGGTCCACGCTCTATCGCAAACTCGACGAAGCCGGAGTTCCCGGCCATGGCGGGAAAAGCGGCGAGGAGACGCACTGAACCTCATGCGAATGGAGGGTCGCGCGGAGGCGGCGATGCGCCCGCAAGCCGTTGAATTACGGCAAAATTCGGCGTCGAGCCAAACCGTGACTTGGAAGTGACAGACACTGGGAAAAGCGCGTGTTGAAGGAGCACAATCCGTTGCAAAACGGGTCGTCTTGAAGTCAGTTTGTCGTGAGTTTCCCGGGCTAGCGCTAGCTGCAAAAACGGGGCCTGTATATCGTCTGCGTATGAATCGTTGCGTGCAGGCGTGCGACTTCCGAGAGGCCGGCACGATTTAGCCGAAGCTCAATTAGACGATAACGAAAGCTGTTCCACGAGGGACAGTTCACCCAAGGGGTGCGACACAATGCGTGACTGTTTGAACCACCGTGCAGGATTTGACCGCGTTTTGGCGGCGGTCGCAGCGACCTTCCTCACGGTATCGGCCGGCTCGGCGCTGGCACAGGATCAGGCGCGCAGCAGCGCCGCCGAGCTCGCGATCGAAGCCGCGATCCCGCGCCCCGAGCCTGCAAACGTCCCGCCCCCGACCGCCTCCGACATCAAGCTCGACACCACCGCCACGCTTCAGGACGCCCCGAAGGATGCGGCCAAAGAGCCTGTGAAGGCCGAGGCCGTCCCGGCCCCTGACAAGGTCGAGACCAAGCCGTCCGACGTCGCCACCACGCCCGCGGCTGACACACCGAAGAGCGAAACGGCCACCACCGAACCCGCGAAGACCGAGCCCGCCAAATCCGAGCCGGCAAAGGCGGACACCGCAGCCGCGCCAGCAGCCGCCCCCGCTGCACCGGCGGCAGCCGCAACCCCGGCCGCTGCCGAGCCATTGAAGGCCGCGAGCAACGTGCCCGCCGCCGACCAGCCGGTCGCCGACAAGATCAAGGACATCCTCGGCGCCAAGACCTCGCACCATTTCGATCGCAAGAACGAACGTGCCGCCGCCGAGAAGTTCTACGGCGCCCGTGATTTCGCACCGGTCTGGACACAAGCCGGCAGCCTGACCGCCGCGGCCAAGGGCGTGATCGCGCGGCTGAAGGATGCGGCCTCCGACGGTCTCAACCCCGCCGACTATCCGGTGCCCGACTTCGCCGCCGCAACGACGCCCGACGCGCTCGCCGACGCCGAGCTCAAGCTCACCGCCAGCATGTTCGACTATGCGCGCCAGGCGCAGAGCGGCCGCATGCACTGGTCGCAAGTCAGCGCCGACATCCTCTATCCCGAGCATCCGGTCGATCCGAACGAGGTGCTGACCAAGGTCACGACGGCGGCCGACGCCTCCGCCGCGCTCGACAGCTACAACCCGCCGCAGAAGCTCTACAAGGAGCTGAAGGCGCAACTCGCCAAGCTCCGCGGCCAGGGCGACGGCCCGGTGATCGAGATCACCGACGGCCCGACGCTGAAATACACGCCTGCCAAGGGCAAGAAGCAGGCTGAGATCGTCGTGCAGGATCCGCGCGTGCCGCAGCTTCGTGCCAAGCTCGGTATCACCGAGAACGCCAGCGACGACCACTACGACGCCACGGTCGCCGAAGCCGTGCGCAAATTCCAGGACGGCGCGGAGATGAAGGCGACCGGCGTCCTCGACGCGCAGACCGTGAAGGCGCTGAACAGCCCGAAGCGCGACAGGCAGATCGACACCGTGCTGGTGAACATGGAGCGCTGGCGCTGGCTGCCGCGCGACCTCGGCGTGCCCTCGCTCGGCGATGCCTATGTCATCCTCAACATTCCCGACTACACTCTGAAGGTGATGCAGCGCGGCCAGCAGGTCTGGACCACACGCGTCGTCACCGGCAAGCCGGGCCAGCACGCCACACCGCTGCTGACCGAGACGATGAAGTACATCACGGTCAACCCGACCTGGAACGTGCCGCCGTCGATCGTCTATGGCGAATATCTGCCGGCGCTGCAGCAGGACCCGACCGTGCTTCAGCGCATGGGCCTGAAGCTCGAGCAGAACCGCGACGGCTCGGTGCACATCTCGCAGCCACCGGGCGAAGCCAACGCTCTCGGCCGGATCCGCTTCAACTTCCCGAACAAATTCCTGGTCTATCAGCACGACACGCCGGACAAGTACCTGTTCGCCAAGGACGAGCGTGCGTTCAGCCATGGCTGCATGCGCGTGCAATATCCGGATCAGTACGCTTCCGTGCTGCTCAACATCGCCATGCCCAACGAGCACTACACCCCGGAGCGCGTGCGCGGCATGTACGGCTCGGGTGAGATCGACCTGAAATTCCCCACCCCGATCCCGGTCAACATCACCTACCAGACCGCGTTCGTGGACGATGGCGGCAAGCTGCAGTTCCGCAAGGACGTCTACGGCCGCGACGCGACCATGATCAACATCCTGAAGAACAGCCGCGGCAAGGACCTCGAGATGGTCGTGGCGCATTCGCAGCCGAGCTATTCGCGCCCGGCCACGACGCTGCCGCCCGGCCTGGCCGTGGCCAACAATGGTGGCTCGTCCGGTCTGAACTTCTTCGAGCGGCTGTTCGGTGGAGGGGCCCCGACCCCGCCGCCGGCTCCGGTCGGCCGTCGGCCGCAGCGGGTGTTTACCCGCTGAGCCCAGAGCAGTCCCTCAGCCTCTAAAATTCTTCAATGAAATCAGCGACCCCGTCCCATGGATGGGGTCGTTTCACGTTAACCATTCTCCTCCCGAGTTCCGGCCAGGCGGCGTTTTTTTGCCACAGTCAACCGTTTAGGATTGTAGTCTGACTTGGTTTTGGGGGCGGGAAGGTCAACGTCGAATTAACCTTCTCGCTTTAAGAAAGCGTTCATCCTCTTTCGCGCGCTAACGGGGTTGGCGGGAGAGTCCATTTTGAACGCTCGTCGACTGGGTGGGCTCATACGTGCTGGCTGGTTTCGCACGCCAATTCGCTGCGTTGTCGTTGTCCCATGCGGGCGTGAAGGTCGGATCTCGGATCGGCCTCGCCTCGCTGGTGCTGCTTGCGGCTGCCGGTTCGGTTCATAACGCCGCGGCGCTGAACGAAACCAAGACGCTCTCCTTCCATCACACCCATTCCGGCGAAGACCTCACCGTCACCTTCAAGCGCGATGGCCGCTACGACGAGGCCGCGCTCAAGACACTCAATCACTTCCTGCGCGACTGGCGCACCCAGGACGAGACGGTGATGGACCGTCACCTCTTCGACATCCTCTGGGAAGTCTATCGCGACGTCGACGGCAAGCAGCCGATCCAGATCATCTCCTCCTACCGCTCCCCCGCCACCAACGCCATGCTTCGCCGCCGTTCCGCCCATACGGGCGTGGCGCGCTTCAGCCAGCACATGCTGGGCCATGCAATGGATTTCTACATTCCGGGTGTGCCGCTGGAGCAGATCCGCTTCGCCGGCCTCCGCCTCCAGCGCGGCGGCGTCGGCTTCTACCCGACCTCCGGCTCGCCCTTCGTGCATCTCGACACCGGCAGCGTCCGGCACTGGCCGCGCATGACACATGACCAGCTTGTGCGCGTCTTCCCGGACGGAAAAACGGTGCATGTGCCGAGCGACGGCGTGCCGCTGAAGGGTTATGAGCTCGCCAAGGCCGAGATCGAGCGCCGTGGCGATGGCGATGACGGCGCCAGCAAGCCGGGCTTCTTCGCCGCCCTGTTCAAGGGCAAGTCGGCTCCTGCAGCTGCCAGCAGTGACGAGGATGACGAGGGCGCGCCGGCCCCGGCCGCCAAGCCTGTCATGCCCACCGTGGTCGCTGCCGCAGTCAAGCCGGCGGACCCGGTACCGACACCGCGGGCCAAGCCGCAGATCGCCTCGGCGCTCCAACTCGCCTCCGCCGACGCGCAGCCTGTTGTGCTGCCCAAGCCGAAGCCGGCGCCCGTGGCTGACAAGCCGGCCGCCGGCAAGCCCGAGACCCCCGCCGACATCATCAATGCCCGCGGCTTCTGGGACGATGTGCCGGCGACGCCGCAGCAGGCAACGCCTGCCCAGATCGCAGCGTTGAAAGCACGTCAGGCACTAGCCGCAGCCACCGATCCGCAACCGACCGCAAGCGTCTCCAAGTCAGCCCTTCAGGCGCTGGCTTTCGCGCCGGCGGCCTCTCCGGTCGATCGCGCCAACGTCGTCGCCGCTTCCGCGCCGATCCCGCGCGGCGCGCGCCCGGCATCCACGGCCCGCAACGCCGCACCGGCCACCGAGATCAACACGGTCGTCGGCAAAGGCACGGATGGCATGATCGCAACGGCAACCCGGCTCTCCGCGGCCAAGAGCGAGAGTATCTGGCTCAAGATCGTGATGCTGTCGCCGAGCGCCAGCCGCGCGATGTCGGTCACGCTGATGGGCGAGCTCGATATGGCCGCGATGCGCACCTATTTCGTCAAGCCGCAGGCGGTGGTCGCAATGGGCTTCACCGACGATCCGATGCAGGGCCTGTCCTGCGACAGTTTCTCGGGCAGCGCGACCACGAAGATCGAGACGACGTCGTTCGTCATGCGCACGGCCGCGCTGCGCTAAAGCTGATCGCCTAGCGCGCCTTCTTTCCCCGCCGATCCAGATGATAGGTCAGCGCCAGCGACAGGCAGACTGATAGCGCCTGCTTCGGCAGTTTGCCGGCCACCGGCAGCAACAGCGCCCGGGTCTGCCGGTATTCGAACTGATCGTGAAACCGCTCGCGGAACGTGTCGACGAGCGTTGTCTTGCAGTTGAACAGAATGGCGGCGTGGTCGGAGTCCTTGAGGCGGCCAAGCCGGATGGTCGAGCCACTGCCCGTCTCATCGGTCAGGTACGCAGGCTCGCCCCATTTCAGCGTCTCGGTGAGACGGCCGACATTGTCATCCGCCGCCGCGATCGCAAAAATCAGGTCGCGCACCTGGAGCAACCGCGTGCCGATCGGCGCTGGAAGAGCGCCGAAGGCACTGATCACCTCACGCGACAGGGGCGGTGCGGTCACCGACGTTTCCGTTCACAAACGAAGTGCAACAGCCGCGATTTGTAGCCCGCGCGAAGTCCGAGGCGCAAATGCCTCAGATCATCCCCAGCGCCTGCATGTAGGTCTCGAGGATCGTCTCGGCCTCGGCGCGCTCGTTGGGGTCCTGCTTGCGCAGGCGCACGATGGTGCGCAGCGCCTTGACGTCGTAGCCGTTGCCCTTGCTCTCGGCATAGACGTCGCGGATGTCGTCGGAGATCGCCTTCTTCTCTTCCTCCAGCCGCTCGATGCGCTCGATGATGGATTTGAGCTGGTCCTTGGCAAATTTCGTCGCGGGCTCGTCGTCGCGGACGGCGGCGGAGGTGGCCATCTTGGTACTCCCAATGGAACTGGCAAAACGAGGTGACGCCGGCATCCTCACCGCGCGTGCTGGCTAGACCCTTAGGGTTGGCACCGTTCGCGTTCAAGCAAGCATCGCGCTCGTCCACAGCGCGCCCACATCTTCCTGCGACGGGACAAAGAAAGATGTTGTGTGGTGCGACTCAAGCCGCGCGCCGGACTCCTCCCCTTAATGATTGTGGGGATGGACCTTCTTCATCGCCTCGAGCTGCCCGGGGCTCGCCGTGCCCTGGTACTTCGCCTTCCAGGCCTCGTAGGGCATGCCGTAGACGGCCTCCCGGCTCTCGTCCTTGCTCAAGGGTACCCCTTGCGCGTCCGCGGCATCCTTGAGCCAGTTCGACAGGCAGTTGCGGCAGAAGCCGGCCAGATTCATCAGGTCGATGTTCTGGACGTCGGTCCGCGTCTTCAGATGATCGACCAGGCGCCGGAAGGCGGCCGCCTCGAGCTCCGTTCTGGTTTTGTCGTCGATTGCCATGGCTGGACCTCTCGGCTGTGACCTCGATGGTGGTCACCCTTACGGGATCAGGTGGGGTCCTGTCACAGATTTTGCCATATCGCAGCGCAAACGGCCGCTGAGCCGGCATATGGGCGTTCCCCTGCCCTACGCCAAATCGTCAATCATCTGGTATACGTTCCGCGACAATGATCGCCGAATCTCCCCGCTTCCCCCTTCGCCTGCTCGCCCGGTTGGTCCCGGTGCTGGTGGTTGGCCTGTTGTGCCTCTGGACCAGCCCGGCCTCGGCCGATTTCCGGCTTTGCAACAACACCTCGAGCCGGGTCGGCATCGCGCTCGGCTACAAGGACGCCGATGGCTGGACCACCGAAGGCTGGTGGAACATCTCATCCCGGTCCTGCGAGACCCTGCTGCGGGGAACGCTGGTCGCCCGTTATTATTACATCTACGCGATCGACTATGACCGCGGCGGCGAATGGTCGGGGCAGGCCTTCATGTGTTCGCGCGACAAGGAATTCACCATCCGCGGCACCGAGGACTGCCTGGCGCGCGGCTATGACCGGACCGGCTATTTCGAGGTCGATACCGGCGAGCAGCGGGCCTGGACGGTGCAGCTCACCGACGCCAACGAGCAACCCGCCGCCCAACCGCGTGTCCCCGGAATGCCCGGCCCTGTTGGCCCTGGTGGTGGCGTTCCGGGTTTGCCCAATAACCCGCCCGGTGCTACGCCCCCGGGCTCGCCCGGCCTGCCACCGGCCGCCGCCCCGCCCTCGCCCCCGCCTGGAAATAAGCCATGAGGCGTCTTCGCCGTATCAAGATTCTCGCGACCCTCGGACCTGCCTCGTCGGACCTTGCGATGATCCGCCGCCTGTTCGAGGCTGGCGCCGACGTATTCCGCATCAACATGAGCCACACGCCGCATGACAAGATGCGCGAGCTGGTGGCGACGATCCGCAATGTCGAGAGCAGCTACGGCCGCCCGATCGGCATCCTGGTCGATCTTCAGGGCCCCAAGCTCAGGCTCGGCGCCTTCGCCGAAGGCTCGGTCCAGCTCCAGAACGGCCAGACCTTCACGCTCGATTCCGACAAGACGCCGGGCGATGCCAACCGCGTCCAGCTTCCTCACCCCGAGATCCTTGCCGCGCTCAGGCCGGGCCACGCGCTGCTGCTCGACGACGGCAAGGTGCGGCTGATCGCGGAGGAGACCTCCAAGGAGCATGCGGTGACGCGCGTCGTGGTCGGCGGCAAGATGAGCGACCGCAAGGGCGTCAGCCTGCCCGACACCGACCTGCCGGTCTCGGCGATGACGCCGAAGGACCGCGCCGACCTCGAAGCGGCCCTCGTCACCGGCGTCGACTGGATCGCGCTGTCCTTCGTGCAGCGCGCCGACGACGTGCTCGAAGCCAAGAAGATGATTCGCGGCCGCGCCGCGGTCATGGCCAAGATCGAGAAGCCGCAGGCGATCGATCGCCTCGCCGACATCATCGACGCCTCCGACGCGCTGATGGTGGCGCGCGGCGACCTCGGCGTCGAACTGCCGCTCGAGCGCGTGCCGAGCCTGCAGAAGCAGATGACGCGCATGGCGCGCCGCGCCGGCAAGCCGGTGGTGATCGCAACCCAGATGCTGGAATCGATGATCCAGTCGCCGGTGCCGACCCGCGCCGAAGTCTCCGACGTCGCCACCGCCGTCTATGAGGGCGCCGACGCCATCATGCTGTCGGCGGAATCGGCGGCCGGCAAATTCCCGGTCGAGGCGGTCTCGACCATGAACCGCATCGGCGAGGAGGTCGAGCGCGACCCGACCTACCGGTCGGTGATCACGGCGCAGCGCCCCGCGCCGGAATCCACCGCGGGCGATGCCATCGCGGATGCCGCCCGGCAGATCGCCGAGACGCTCGATCTGCCCGCTTTGATCTGCTGGACCTCATCCGGCTCGACCGCGACGCGCGTGGCGCGCGAGCGGCCGAAGCCGCCGATCGTGGCGATCACGCCGAACATCACCGCCGGACGCCGGCTCGCCGCGGTCTGGGGTGTGCATTGCGTGGTGGCGGAGGACGCGCGCGACCAGGACGACATGGTGAACCGCGCCGGCCAGATTGCCTTCCGCGACGGCTTTGTCCGCGCCGGCCAGCGCGTGATCATCGTCGCCGGCGTGCCGCTCGGCATTCCCGGCACCACCAACATGGTGCGCATCGCCTCCGTCGGCCCCGAGGGCGACGCGAATATGTGAGGCGGCGAGCCCCCGCCAACACAAAACGCGAAAAAAGCCCCATGCACAGTAGCCGGCAGAAACCGGCTGCTGTGCTTAGGCTTTGCGAAAAGACGTGCTCAGACAGCTGCCCGAGCGCGATCAGGCGACAAATGCTAAGCCCCGACCAGCGCCTTGGTCGTCGGCAGCAAGGTCTGCTGCACCACGAGGCCACGGGCGCGGGCGTCCATGACGCCGACGGCGCGCAGCGCCAGCAGCGTCACGGTTTGCACCGCATCACGCATCTTGACGGGATCTTCGAGATTGTCGGGCGCGAGCGGCCCGACCAGCGCCTCATGCAGCGCGCCGAGCAGAGCGGTCGCCGCGAGCGCAGTGTCCTGCGCCGGCAGATGGCCGGCGCGCACGGCGGCATCGATCCGGCCTGCGATCTCGCCGGCGATCTCACGACGGCTCGCCAGGCGGGAGGCGCTGACATCGACGTCGACAGGCTCGGCCAGGATGCCCCAGGCCAGCCTGCGCTGCGACAGGGTATGGACGGCCACCGTGGTCACGGCCGCCGCCAGCGCCGAGGACGGGCCCGGGGCGGCATCGGCCGCCCGCCGGATGGCCGCGAGCTCGTCGCGCGAGACCTCGGAGATCAGTTCGGAGATCAGCTCGGCCTTGGAGGGGAAGTAGCGGTACACGGTGCCGGCCGCCACATTGGCCCTGACGGCGACCGGCGCGATCTGCACCGCCGCCATGCCGCCTTCGGCTGCGGCTTCCCTTGCCGCCGCCAGGATGGCGCTGCGCCGCGCCGCAAGGCGCTTAACCACTTGATGCGTCCGCCGATAAACCATGGCGCGCTTCCTGTCCCACACGCCTGCCGCATGCCCGCGGCCGAACGCTTCGTCACCGATTTCACGGCAAATCGCCCCGCAAGGACTGAACAACTATTCAGGGGGGATGACAAGAAGCAAATGCGTGGTGCGTCACACGTGAAGGCTGGGCTGCAATCGCTCAATTGCAGCGCATCAATTGGCAAATGGCTAACCACGATTGTTACCGCGGTCTTAAAGCCGCTCCGCGACTGTGGCTGCGATCCAAATCCGGTGCAGCATGGTCGACACGGACGCCAAGACCGCCTGGCAGCTCTACCATCTGAACTGGCTTCCCATCGCGACCATGGGCGGCCTGCTGGCGCTCGGCCTCGATGTCACCGGCCTCAGGCTCGAGCCGGTCGCCTACGGCATCACGCTCGCCATCGCCGCGTGCTTCGTCGCCATCGCCTATCGTCATCGCATCGCCAAGGGCGATCGCGCCGATCCCAAGCTGATCTTCTCGCTCGGCACGATCGGCCAGGTCATCATCACCTGCGCCATCGTCGGGCCGCTCAGCTACGTCGCCGGCAAGATGGGCTGGCCGCTGCAGGACCAGGCGCTGCTCGCGATCGATCGCGCGCTCGGCCTCGATCCCGAGCCGATTGCGCGCTTCGTCAACGATCATCCCTGGCTCGGCGACATCCTCGCGCGCGGCTACGGCCTGATCAAATGGCCGCTGCTCTTCATCCCCGTCGTGCTGGCGCTGACCGCGCGTTACGTGCGGCTGCAATTGTTCATGCTGGCGATGAGCCTTGCGCTCGCGATCACCATCGCGATCTCGGCGCTGGTGCCCGCGATCGGCACCTATTACGGACTGCAATTGCCGGCCGCTCAGCTCCCCGACATCAACACCGCAGTCTACGCCGGCCAGTTGCGCGACATCCTGGCGCTGCGCGACGGCAGCCTGCACGAGCTGCGGCTGTTCTTCCTGTCCGGCATCGTCTCGTTTCCGAGCTTTCACGCCGCGTCCGCCGTGCTCTACATGTGGGCGCTGTGGCCGGTGCGGCGCATCGGCGGCATCGCCACTGCGCTCAACCTGCTGATGATCGCGGCCACGCCTGTGATCGGCGCGCATTACATCATCGACGTCGCTGCCGGTGTTGCGCTGGCGGCGGGCTCGATCTGGGCCGCGAAGGCTTATCTGGTGTGGATGAGCCGCGCGGCGGGGCCAGCGCCCGCTACGTCAGCAGTCTGGCAGCCCAGCCTCGCAGAATAACAGCGCGATAGGACCATCCGACGCGCCATCCAATTCAACGCTGCATCTGCGCCATCTGAACACTCAGCGCGGCACCTTTGAAAGGGCGGTCATCGGGACCGCCCTGTGCATGACCAACCGCCCAGCGGTGGGGCCACGACAGCCGTTCCACCCCGCGCGCTGTCGCCGCGTTGAAAGACGACCAACGGCCATTGTCGTGGTGACGGTAGAGCAGACCGCCAGGTCCCATATCCGGATAGATCGCGACATGAATATCGAATGGAGCGCCCGCGGCCAGATCAGGTCCGAACCAATAGGCCGGACTGCGGCCGGGATCGCGGCCGACGATCACTGTGAGGGTTTGCGCAGGGCCACGAAGTCCAAGCCAGAACGGGGCAATCGAACCGGGTGCGAAAGCCGTGAAGATCGTCTGCGCCGCGGCTGCATCGCTCGTCGCGCTCTGCCCTGTCAGTCTCAGCTCGATGCTGCGTCCACTCGGCAAATGTCCGCTGAGGGGCGCATCCGCGTCTCCGCGCGGCAGCTCCATCCACTGCGCGGGATCAGGATTGGCGATCGGCCATTCCAGCCGCTCGCGTACCGCACCGTCGCTGTCGAGCACCTGATAGCGTAGGCCGTGCGCGTCAAGCGCCGCCTGGATGCAATGGAGGTATTCGACTCCTTCCGGCATCCTGTGCGCCGTTCCAGCTCCTGCGGTGCAGATTTGAAGGACGCCGCTGTGCGCCTGCACGTCGAAGGCCAGGATGTGACTGCACACGTAGGCCAGCACGTTTTCGTTCACCAGGATGTTCCAGAACGGGCCTGCATATTCGGGGCCGATCTCGCGTTGATAAGCGCCGGAAAAACCGTTGACCGGGAAGACCGGGTGATGGCCGATGACGAGCTTGTGCCTGACATCGCGATGTGCTTTCAGCGTCGCTTCGAGCCATCCGATCTCGACATGTCCCTCGCCACCAAGGCCGCTCCAGAGCGTGTTGACGAACACCATCAGGAGGTCGCCGCGCCGCACGAAGTATGACAGGCCGGACTGTCCGGGCGGCCCGTTATCCGGCAGGTCCAGGACAGCGCGAAACACCGTCTCGCTCATCACATCGTAGGTCGTGTGGTTGCCGGTCGTGTGCCACATCGGGATGGTTGCACGGTCGAGCCATGCCATTTCCATTTCGAACCAATATCGCCACTGCGCGCGCAGCGCGTCCTCATCCGGCGTCAGGCCGATGATTTCATCACCCGGGAAGACAATGAATTCAGGCTGCGGGCTCAGGCGCTGAACGACTGCGTTGACCGCGCCGAAGGTTTTTTCGTGCAATGCGCCGGGAACGCCCGAACAGGAGTCGCCGTAGAGCAGAAACTGGTGACCTTCGCCGCGCGGCAGCAGCGCGGGGATGGAGTTTTTCACGGGATTGATAGCCTTCCGTTGCAAGGAGCCGATCGGAGAATGGCAATTTCCGGAACGGGCGGCAACGAGGCAGATTGATTGAATCTACGGACCGAAGTCCGGCTGGCCAGCTGTCGTTTTCATCTCGTCAAACGAAAAGCGTCAGCAGGCGAAGGCGCGTGGCGTCGTGGCCACCAGCACCTCCGTTCATGGTGACAAGTCGTGGGCACGCTTCGCTTTGCCCACCCTACGAGAGCTCGCCGTTTGGTCGCGACTCGTTCAACAATGCGCTTTTCGATCCCGTCGCCCATCGAGGCTCGCCGAAGAGGCGGGCACCTCCAGCGACAATGGCTTCGCCATTGCGCGGGGTGACGGGACGATAGGCGCGTATGCCGATGATCCCGCGCCCAAAACGAAGAGAGCCCCGTCCGAGGACGGGGCTCTCTGAACTCTGGATTCGTCTCAGCTTACTTGAGGCTGGACGAGATCGAGCCGAACTTGGTGTTCAGCGTGGTGCCGAGGTTGTTGACGACGGTGATGATGGCCAGCGCGATGCCGGCGGCGATCAGGCCGTATTCAATGGCGGTGGCGCCGGATTCATCCTTCACGAAACGCGAAACGAGGTTCTTCATAAACTGCTCCCAAAGGGTACACGTGGCTTCAAGTGGTCTGGTCTTTTCGGCTTCCCAGCGCCGCCCGACCATGGAACCGAACCTACGGGTAAAGAATTGCGCCGCAGTTAACTCGACTGCTTAAACACGGAACTGTTTGCGTGTATTCGCCGATGGTAAACCGAAATTGAAAACAATCGGTTAAATTGCGCCGATACAGAGCCGCGCCAGACGCTCAGGATCCGCCGATTTACTGGAAGTTATGACCGCCATGGTCCAATGCCGCCCGCTCGGCCAACACACTCAAGAACAAGACGAGGCGGCATGTCCCTTTCCTTCACCAACAGCGTCGCGATGCAGAGCCGCGCCCGCGCACTGGTGCCGTTGTGTGTCGGCGCGGGCGCCTACCTCTTCTTCCTTATGATCGGCGACACGCTGCTTCAGGACTCCGACTCGTTCTGGCAGATCAAGATCGGTCAGTGGATTCTCGATCATCAGGCCCTGCCCTATACCGACTTCTATTCCTTCACGCGCCCCGGCGAGCCGTGGATCTCGACCTCCTGGCTGTCGCAGATTCTGTTCGCGGTTTCCTATACGCAGTGGGGCTGGGCCGGGCCGGTGATCCTCACCGCGTTCGCGATCGCCGCATCAGCGGCGATCTTCGTCTACCTGCTCGACGCCCACCTCGAAATTCCGCGCTCGGTGCTGTTCGCGATGCTGGCCGTCGTGCTGTCGCTGCACCATATCCTGGCGCGGCCGCACATGCTGGCGCTGCCGGTGATGATCGCGTGGGTCGGCGTGCTGATGAATGCGGCCGATCGCAAGGTGACGCCATCCTGGGCCTGGCTGCCGCTGATGTCGCTGTGGGCGAATTTGCATGGCGGCTTCGTGCTCGGCCTCGCGCTGATCGGCCCGATGGCCATTGAAGCGATCTGGACGCTCGAGTCCGACAAGCAGATCCGGCTGCTCGCGCGCTGGTTCCTGTTCGGCGTCGCCGCGATGCTGGCGGCCTGCGTGACGCCCTATGGCTGGCGCACGCTGCTGGGCGCGACGAACATCCTCAATCTCGGCGAGCTGCTGTCGGTCATCTCGGAATGGATGCCGGCGAATTTCGCCTCCTTCTCCGCCTTCGAAGGCGCGATCCTCGGCCTCATCGCGATCGGGCTGTTTCGCGGTCTGACGCTGTCGCCGCCGCGCATCCTGCTGATCCTGCTGTTCACCTGGATGGGGCTCACCCATGTCAGGAGCATCGAGGCCTTTGCCTTCCTGGTGCCGCTGGCGCTGGCTAAGCCGCTCGGCGAGAACTCACCGCTGCCGCAACTCGCCGATGGCACCGAGAGCGCGGCTGCGCGCTACGTCACGGCGATGGGGGCGCTGATGATCGCAGCCGCGGCCTGGACCTCGACCTCGATCTACATGTCGCATCACCGCTTCACCTTCACGATGGACCAGACGCCAGTGGCCGCGGTCGACCTGCTCCAGCAGCGCAAGGCGCAGCGCATCTTCAACGCCTACCAGTTCGGCGGCTATCTGATCTCGCGCGACATTCCTGTCTTCGTCGACGGCCGCGCCGAGCTCTACGGCGAGAAGTTCGTGATGGACTTCTTCAAGGCGATCGAAGTCAAGAAGCTCGACAACCTGACGCGGCTGCTCGAAGAGTACAAGATCGATGCCACCCTGCTGGTCGCCGACAGTCCCGCCGCCCAGGTGCTCGATCACATCAAGGGCTGGAAGCGGCTCTATGGCGACAACATCGCGGTGATCCATGTGCGCGATGATCAGGCCGGCGCGGCGGCGCCGGCCAAACCTTGAGCATCGCCTCATGACCATCGCCGCCAGTCTTGCGGTCACGCGGCCCCAGCGCAATCTGGCGCCGCTCTGCGTCGCGGCCGCCGCTTTCCTGCTGCTGCTGGTGAGCGGCGACAGCCTGCTGCACGACCCTGATACACTCTGGCAGATCAAGGTCGGCCAATGGATCCTCGATCATCGCGCGGTGCCCTGGACCGACTTTTACTCCCTGACGCGCCAGGGCGAGGTCTGGCTCTCGACCTCCTGGCTGTCGCAAGTGCTGTTCGCGACGACCTTTGCCTGGTGGGGCTGGGCCGGGCCGGTCGTGCTCACCGCCGCTGCGATCGCAATCGCGATGGCATTGCTGCTGACCTTCCTGCAACGGCATCTCGATCTGCCTTACGCGCTGGTGTTCTGCCTGCTGGCGATGACGCTCGCCGCGCCGCATCTGCTGGCCCGTCCGCATGTGCTGGCGCTGCCGGTCATGGTCGCCTGGAGCGCGGCCCTGATGGGAGCGGCCGACCGTGGCCGCGCGCCGTCCTTCCTGCTGCTGCCGCTGATGGCGCTATGGGCCAATCTTCACGGCGGCTTCGTGCTCGGGCTTGCCTTGATCGGCACGATCGGCCTTGAAGCGCTCTGGCGCGCCGCGCCGGCGCACCGGCTGACGCTCGCGATGCAATGGGCCGCGTTCGGCCTTGGCGCGCTCGCTGCGAGCTGTTGCACGCCCTATGGCATCGACACCCTGCTCGGCGCGGCGCGCATCCTCAGCCTCGGCAAGTCGTTCTCCGTCATCGCCGAATGGCGGCCGGCCGATTTCAGTTCCTTCAGCCCGTTCGCGGGCGCGCTGCTCGGACTGCTCGGCCTTGCGCTGACGCGCGGCCTGTCGCTGTCACCGCCGCGGGTGCTGCTGATTCTCAGCACCACCTGGATGGCGCTGGCGCATGTCCGCAGCATCGAGACCTTCGGCGTGCTCGTCCCGTTGGTGCTGGCGCAGCCGTTGAGCGGCTGGATCAGGCCCGCCGCGGATGCGCCGCGTGGCCTGCGGATGGCGCCTGGCGCCCCGGCCGCCTTGGCCGCGACCGCGATCATGCTCGCGACTGCAAGCGCGACCGCGACTTTTGCCGGCCGTCATGCCTTCCAATTCTCCACGGCGCAGACGCCGGTTGCCGCGGTCGACGCGCTGATCGAGCGCAAGGCCGCGCGCATCTTCAATTCCTACGGTTTCGGCGGCTATCTCATCGTTCGCGACCTCAACCCGTTCGTCGACGGGCGGTCGGAGCTCTACGGCGAAAAATTCCTGATGGACTATTTCGCAGCCGAAGACGGCCGCGATGTGTCAGGCCTGTTGCGCATGCTCGACGAGAACAAGATCGACGCGACCCTGCTCACGGTTGATTCTCCGGCGGCACAGATGCTGGATCAAATCAAGGGCTGGAAGCGAGCCTATGCCGACAAGATCGCGGTGGTCCATGTGCGGGACGATGTACGGGACGATCAGCAGGCCTCGGCACCGGGGAAGTGAGGACGACCCGTCAAGCAGACTTGTCTCCTGGCGTCTGACGCAGTTCAATGCAGCCGGATCGGGGCGAGGCAAATGGCCCCGACGCAGACCGTGTCATGAAGAATCCGGACGCCATCGCCGTCATCGTCTCAGCGCTCCGCCACGTCCATGGTGACGACATCGCGCGGATGATGCTGGTCGAAGGCATGAGCCTCGCCAATCTGATCGATGCGATGTTTTCGGCGCCGCTGACGCACCGCGAGGCCGTTCGGGCGATAACCGATGGGCTCGACGACTTCGTCATCACGCCGGACCTGGGGCTGATATGGCACCTCAAATACATCTACGGAGACGAGCCAGGCTCCCTGCATGTCGTGGACATGGAGATCGCCACGCCCGATGGGACGCTGGCGAGCCGCGACGTCTGGCTTCGTCTCGCCTCCTGAGCAAGGCATCGCCGGAACGCGGCGGCTTGTCCAACCTTATGCCTTTGTCATGCGCTAATGGTCCGTGGTCGAACAGGAAAGCATACCATGCCGCTTCGCAATGTCGTCGTCGCATTTCTCGTGATGGTCTCACTCGGTGCGGCGCATGCGGCGCCGCGGTGGATGAACCTGCCGCCGACGCCGACCTTGCCCAAAGCGGTGCAGAGCGGCTTCGCGCCCGTCAACGGCATCAAGGTCTGGTACGCCGTGTTCGGCCACGGCGAACCGGTGGTCCTGCTGCATGGCGGTCTCGCCAATTCCAACTACTGGGGCCATCAGGTCCGCGCGCTGCAGCGGCACTATCAGGTCATCGTCATGGACAGCCGCGGCCATGGCCGCAGCAGCCGCAATCAGGAGCCTTATGGCTACGACCTGATGGCTTCCGACGTGGTCGCCCTGCTCGATCATCTCAAGATCAAAAAGGCCGCGATCGTGGGCTGGAGCGACGGGGCGATCATCGGCCTCGACATCGCCATGAAGCACCCGGAGCGGGTCAGCAGGCTGTTCGCCTTCGCGGCGAACTCGGATCCGTCGGGCGTTGCGGATATCGCCTCGAGCGACGTCTTCAACGCCTACATCGCGCGGGCCGGCGATGAGTACAAGCGCCTCTCGCCAACGCCGACCGAATATCAGGGCTTCGTCGCCGAGATTACCAAGATGTGGGAGAGCCAGCCGAAATGGACGGCCACGGATCTCGCCGCGATCAAGGTCCCGACCTGGATCGTCGATGGCGACCATGACGAGGCGATCAAGCGCGACAACACCGAGTTCATGGCCGCGAACATTCCCGGCGCCGGCCTCCTGATCCAGCCGGCGGTCAGTCACTTCTCGTTCCTGCAGGATCCCGAGCAGTTCAATGAGGATGTGCTGCGGTTTCTGGAGCGACGAGATGCGTCGAAGTAACGGAAACTCCGTGTCCCGGACGCGCTGCAACGTGCAACGTTGCGGCGCAGAGCCGGGACCCGGGAAGCGACACGCGGGATGCGGAGACATGGGCCCCGCTCTGTAGCGTCCGGGGCACCAGATCGTATTGTGGGAACGGCGCAAGAGCGCCTTTGCCCACCCTACGAGACTGCCTTTGTTGCGAGCGCAAGTGCATCCACGACGTCATTGCGAGCGCAGCGAAGCAATCCAGAGCCTTTCCGCGGACGCATTTATGGATTGCTTCGCTGCGCTCGCAATGACGGGGGACCGCCGTTATCTCGCGGCTTTCGCCCGATCCTTCACGGGGATCACGAGCTTGAGGCCGGACCAGATGTCGTTGACGGCGCAGATCTTGATGTCGACGAGGCCGTTCGCCAGCGCGGTTTCGCGCACCAGCGCTTCGGTGACATCGGTCGTGATGCCGGACGCCTTCTTCGGCCACGATGCCCAGATCATCCCGTCGGGCGCGATCGCGTTGCGGTAGCTGCGCAGCTTTGCAGCGAGGCCTTTGGCCTCGGCTGCGAACACATGCACCATGTCGAGCGGAGGCTTGGCGGCCTTTGCGATCCGCACGCCGTCGGGCAATTCGCCGACGACGTCGTCATAGGCAATCGCAAGCCCGTCCACGAAAATACAAAAGCCCGGCTTGATGCCGAGCTTCTGCACAACAGGTTTGCCGGAATATCCGGCCATGGCAGGTGACCGTTACGCCTGCGGCTGCGGCTCCAGGCCGGGATCCGCATCGGGCCGCGGACGCGGCGACTTGCCGGCCGGGGGCACGGCGGAGGCGCGCGGCGTGGCCGGCTCGAGCACGGACTCGCGGTTCGGCTTCTTGCCCTTGAGCAGATCGACGATCTCGTCGCCGGTCAGCGTCTCGAACTCGAGCAGGCCCTTAGCGAGGGCTTCGAGGTCGGCGTGCTTCTCGGTCAGGATGCGGGTTGCTTCCTTGTAGCCTTCCTCGACCAGGCGCTTGATCTCGGAGTCGATCTTCTGGACGGTCGCTTCAGAGGCGTTCTGCGTGCGCGACACCGACATGCCCAGGAACACTTCGTCCTGGTTCTCGCCGTAGGACACCGTGCCGAGCTCTTCCGACAGGCCCCAGCGCGTCACCATCATGCGGGCAAGGCGGGTGGCCTGCTCGATGTCGGAGGCGGCACCCGAGGTCACCTTCTCGCGACCGAAGATCAGCTCTTCGGCGACGCGGCCGCCCATCATGATGGCGAGGCGCGAGGTCATCTGCTCCAGGGACATCGACAGCTTGTCGCGCTCCGGGAGCTGCATGACCATGCCGAGTGCACGGCCGCGCGGAATGATGGTTGCCTTGTGGATCGGATCGGTCGCGGGCACGTTGAGGCCGACGATGGCGTGGCCGCCCTCGTGATAGGCCGTCAGCAGCTTCTCTTCCTCGGTCATGACGAGCGACTTGCGCTCGGCGCCCATCATCACCTTGTCCTTGGCTTCCTCGAACTCGGCCTGCGTCACCATGCGCTTGTTGCGGCGGGCAGCGGTGAGCGCGGCTTCGTTGACGAGGTTCATCAGGTCGGCGCCGGAGAAGCCCGGGGTGCCGCGCGCGATGGTCTTGAGGTTGATATCGGGAGCCAGCGGAACCTTGCGGACATGCACCTTGAGGATCTGCTCGCGGCCGACGACGTCCGGATTTGGCACCACGACCTGACGGTCGAAGCGGCCGGGACGCAGCAGGGCGGGATCGAGCACGTCGGGACGGTTGGTCGCGGCGATCAGGATCACACCCTCGTTCGCCTCGAAGCCGTCCATCTCGACCAGCAACTGGTTCAGCGTCTGCTCGCGCTCGTCATTGCCGCCGCCGAGACCGGCGCCGCGATGACGACCGACCGCGTCGATTTCGTCGATGAAGATGATGCAGGGCGCGTTCTTCTTGGCCTGCTCGAACATGTCGCGGACACGGGAGGCGCCGACGCCGACGAACATTTCGACGAAGTCCGAACCCGAAATGGTGAAGAACGGCACGTTGGCTTCGCCCGCGACCGCGCGCGCGATCAGGGTCTTACCGGTGCCGGGAGGGCCGACCAGCAGCACGCCGCGCGGAATGCGGCCGCCGAGGCGCTGGAATTTGCCGGGGTCGCGCAAGAATTCGACGATCTCCTGCAGGTCCTGCTTGGCCTCGTCGACACCGGCGACGTCCTCGAAGGTGACGCGGCCATGCGCCTCGGTGAGCATCTTCGCACGCGACTTGCCAAAGCCCATCGCCTTGCCGGCGCCGCCCTGCATCTGCCTGGACAGGAAGATCCAGACGCCGATCAGCGCGATGAAGGGCAGCCAGGAGACCAGCAGCGAGACGAACCACGGCACGTTGTCGCCGGGCGGCTTCGCGGTGATCTGCACCTTGCTGTCATAGAGGCGCTTCACCAGCGTCGGGTCGTTCGGCGCGTAGGTCTGGAAGCTCGAGCCGTTGGTGAAGGTGCCGTGGATATCGGGCCCCTGGATCACGACGTCGCGCACATTGCCGCGGTCAACTTCGCTCAGCAGCTGGGAGAAGGCGATGTCCTGCGAGGAGGCCCGCTGGCCCGGATTCTGGAAGAGCGTGAACAACGCCAACAGCAGCAAAACAATGATGACCCAGAGGGCGAAATTGCGCAGATTGGCGTTCATCGATCTTCCTTCGTGGTCGCGCGGATCGCGGCCTCATCCTTGGGCTCTACGAGGAAATCCCCAAGGAATCCTCATCGTTAGACGCATACAATTTAGGTGCCGCCCCGCTCGCTGCCAAGGGAACGAGATGGGACTATTTAGCCCATCTTAGGGCGATTCCCGCTGAAATAATGGCGACCTAACCGGGGTTTTTCCTGCCTGGTTAAGGTGTCCTGACAATGGCGCGCGGAAACGGCCGGTGTCATGATCCGCCCTCATCCGCCCTTCCGGCTCCCTTGGGAGCGCCGGACTGGCGCAGGCGCGATGTGGATACGCCCCCCGGCAAGGCTGATCAAGGCTCCCGCAAGGGTCTGCTTCAGGATGGCGCGGCCATTTGCGGCTGCGCGGGGGCTCGCGGTGAGGGTCTGATTCATAGCTTGATCGAGCGTGGCCAGCAGGGTCTCGGCCTTGCCGAGTTCCGCCGGCCCTTCGTGGCCTAGCGCGTCGATGGCTCGCAGCAGGAGCCGCAGCCGGACTTCTTCGGGCAGGCTGGCGAAGGCGCTAGCCTCGAAGCTGCGAACGCCGGGTTGCGGCTGTTGGCCGCGATCGCGCAAACGCAGGAAGCGCTCGGCGCCGTCGCTCAGGATCTCGATCGCCGCGTTCGCCCGGGCGAGCCGCGCCGAGAGCCGCACCAGCGTGCGGGCATCGCCGCCTTCGCTCGCGAGCTGCGGCAACAGCGCGCGAAGCCGCGGCCGCGTGTAGGCCGCGTCGCGGTTGGTGGGATCCTCGGCAAAGCCGATCCTGGCCCGCTTCAGCGTCGCGATGAGCTGCGATTTCGGGACATCGAGCAGCGGACGCGCCAGCACGAGGCCATCGCGCCGCGACAGCCGCGCCATCGCCGACAGCCCGGCGATGCCGCTGCCGCGGAACAGCCGCATCAGCACCGTCTCGGCCTGGTCGTCGCGCGTGTGCGCCGTCAGCACATGGCTTGCGCCGACGGAGCGCGCGGCTTGCGCCAGCAGGCGATAGCGGGCCTCGCGCGCCGCGGCGGGCAAACCTCTTGTCGGCTTTGCGCCGCGCCAGCGCAGCGTCCGGTGCGTCAAGCCAAGCTCGGTCGCGAGCCGCTTGACCTCGCGCGCCTCGCGCGCGGCCTCCTTGCGCAGGCCATGATCGACGGTGACGACGGTGAGCTGCGGGCCGCGGGCAAGGCTGCGGCGCCAGCGCGCTGCGAGCCACATCAGCGCGACCGAGTCCGGCCCGCCGGAGACCGCGAGCACCAGCGCGGGCGCGTGTCTCAGCTCGGCAAAGAGCTGCTTTGCCGCACGCGCGGAAATCGGAGCATTGTCGTCGTCTGACATGACGCGGCCCAGCGGGATGGCGGGCGGCACTTTAGCGCGGCCCCATCCGTCTTGTCAGCGATCGCCGCAGCAGATCAGCACTTCACCCGCTTCTGCTCGCGGTCGACGGCGGCTTTGACGCCAGCCGAGGCGCGCGGATATTTGCGGCCGACCTCGCCGAAGGCGGCGCAGGCGGCCTCCTTCTCCTTCAGCGCGGCGAGCGACTGGCCGAGCCGCAGCAGCGCATCCGGCGCCTTGGCCGATTTGTCGTATTTGGTGGTGACCGCGAGGAAGGCTTCGGCGGAATCGCGATATTGCTGGCGCTGGAAATAGCTTTCGCCGAGCCAGTATTGCGCATCGCCGAGCAGCGGGTCGTTGGGATATTTCGCCGCAAAATTCTTCATGGTCTGCTCGGCTAGCGCGTAGTCCTTGCGCTGCATGTAGCCGATGCCGAGGTCGAACTCGTCGCGCGGCGTCGCCGAGGGCGGCAGCGTTGCGAGCGCCGGACCATTGCCCTGCGCAGGATAGCCCTGCTGGGCTGGCGGATAGCCGGGCTGAGCCTGCGGATAGACCTGCTGGGGCGGCGCTGCGGCCTGCGGATAGCGGCCGCCATTGGCGCTGAGATCGAGCGGCTGCTGGCCGCCGCCGAGGGCGCGCGGCGCGCCGGGCGCATTCGGATTCTGGTTCGGATCGAACGCATCGCCGCGGCGGCGGCTGCCGGGGGCACCGGGGCCGGGCTGCTCCTGCACGATCGGCGCCGGCGAAGCGACCTGCGGCTGCTCGTAGCCCGGCTGCACGGCCTGCGGCTGCTGGCGATAGGCTGGCGCAACCTGGGCCGGCGGCACGGCCGCGACATTGGGCTGGGCCGGCGCCTGGCCGGGCGCTGCCCCTTGCGCGCCGCCTTCGAGCTGGCGGATGCGGTCCTCGAGCTGGCGGTTGCGATATTGCAGCTCCTCGTTCTGGCCGGTGAGCTGGCGCAGCTGGTTCTCCAGCCGCTCGATCCGCATCTCCGGATCATCATCGGTCTGCGCGAAGACAGGCGTGCACAAAGCGAGCAGCGCGGCGATGGCCACGGTGCCGGTAAAGACCTTAAATCTGGATGACATCTTGCCCTGACGACAAAAGCGAAATGGCCTGCGACGGAACATGCGACGCGCCACACATTGAAGGGGAGTACGCCAAAACTGTGACTGCCACCAAGAGGTTTTAGGTCACAGATCGCTGAAACGAAACCGGCGCCCGTGAGGGCGCCGGCATCATCGGATTCCAAACATGAACGGCGGCTGACTGAAGCGTCAGGAGCTCGCGTTCAGCACGGTCACAGCGCGACGGTTCTGCGACCAGCAGGAGATATCGTTACACACCGCCACGGGGCGCTCCTTGCCGTAGGAGATCGTGCGCATGCGGTTCGGGTCGATGCCGCGCGAGGCGAGGAACGAGCGCACCGACTGGGCTCTGCGGGCGCCGAGCGCGATGTTGTACTCGCGGGTGCCGCGCTCGTCGGCGTGGCCTTCGATGGTGAAGGAGTAGCGCGGATAGGTCTGCAGCCACTGCGCCTGCTTCTCCAGGGTCACGATCGCCTGGGGGGTCAGATCGGTCTGGTCGCTCTCGAAGAACACGCGGTCGCCCACGTTCACCACGAAATCTTGCTGGCTGCCCGGGGTCGCCGCACTCGCATTGGCGTCCAGACCTGCATTGGTCTTGGCACACGCCCCCATCGACAGCGCGATGGCAACCACTGCAGCCAGCTTCAATCCCTGGAGGATACGCATAGGATTAGTCATTCCGGAGCCTCCACGCTCACGTTCGTCCACTGCTGTCCGGTCTACAGGGGGTTGGTTAAGCGAACGTTCCGTCAACCTTATCGGAACCTTGCCTCAGCCGGTCAAATGCCCCCAACCAGCGAAAAGCACCCATCATGGTTAATGGGTTGTAAATGTGGCGCGAGGGTGAAGGCAAGCGGCGTTGACGGGCAAAAACGCCCCATCCCGTCACAATTGCGGACTTTTCCGGGGGCGTCGAGCGGCGCTTGCCGAGGCCTGAGGCCGCATCCGGGCAAGGGGCGGACGTGGCGCGGCTCAGACCAGGGTGGCAGCGGACGCAGCGCGCGACACCAGCACCGGCCGGGACACCATTTGGGTCTGGGCGGGGCGCTCGAACAGCATCCGTCGCTCGAACGCGCTCGAGCGCATGATGGGAAAGCGCGTCAGGACCCGCTCCCGGAGCGTGGAGAAATCGGAGGCCATCAGGACCACCTTCCGCGAGTGCCAGCCCGGGAACGGACGCGGCTCGGTGAGGGTCTCGTGCAGGAAGATGCGGCGATAGAACGCCTGGTGATCCGTCCGCACCATCGCAAGTCCGAGATCGGCATTGAAATGGTCGCAGGCCAGATAAGCGAGCCGCAGCGTCAGATAAGGCAGTTCGGGAAAGCGCTGGCTCTTGTCCGGCTCCGCAGCGAAACGCGCCGGATCGACCAGAACCTCACCGCGATCAAGGCGCGGGTGAAGCACGTCGCCGAACAATTCGCTGGTGTAGGACATCCGCAACTCGGACGTCAGGACGTGAAGGCGCAGAGAGCTGCAGAGCTCTCCGTCGAGATAGATCCCGAAAATCCAGGCGTTGGGCGCGTCGTCGTAACTGTCGACAATGCGCTGGGACGCCGACGGGTTAATCAGCCCGCCGTGCAAGTACGCCCTGTAGCGCATCGCGTAGACCGCATCACGATCTTCGGGAGTTTCGATAAGGCGATAGTCGAGCCGATCGAACAACCCTGCGCCCCGCGCTTCAAACGGCGCTCGCGGTTCGGCTCTAGACTCCATCTGCTACTCCCAAACTCGCGAGCAACTTCCGCGAGTGTGGAAGAGATTAATGACTCCTTAACAGGATTGCAAAGGGTTCGAACCGTTAGGGTTAAGGATCGACCCCCGCAAAAACCCGGAGAAGCGCAGCGAAGTACCGCAGACTTGCCAACGTCTGGGCGCAGGAGGCCGCGGCAAGGCGCGGCCGACAACTGCCCGTCCTTGCGGACATCAGCCTGACCTCCCATCTTGCCGTGGTCGTCTCAGTTCAAAAGCAGTTGGCCGAGGAGAAGGACACGCCATGGAAGGTCCCGCAAATCTCGCCGAGAAGCTCGCAACGTTCGCTGACCGTTTCTCGCCGCGCACGATTGCGACCTACAACAACAACGACATCATGGTGGCCAAGCTCGAGGGGCCATTTCACTGGCATAAGCACGACGACACCGACGACTTCTTTCTTGTGCTCAAGGGGACGCTCGACATCGAGCTGCGGGATCGCACGGTCACGCTGAGCCCCGGCGAGGTCTATGTCGTGCCCAAGGGAGTTGAGCACCGGCCCGTGGCGCGCGGCGAAGTGCACATTCTGCTGATCGAGCCTACGGGTACGCCGAACTCGGGTGACAAGGCGATGGCGGCGCCCCGCATCCTCGCCTGATCGCTTACATCCAGACGCTGCGCTCTTCGACGCGACACGCCAAGCGAGCGGCCGCTCCGAGTATTTCAGCGACTTGCCCGTTTTAGGAGGACTTGTCGCGCCGGTCCCGTTCGGCGACACTGGGGGTATTTCAAGCAAGTATTTTAAAGGGGGCCTTCATGCCCGAAGCATTGGAAAGCCTGCTGTGGTGTGCAGCGCTCGCGACATGGCTGATGATCCTGTTCAGGATCGTGGGCGAGCACTTGAAGCCTGCCGCAAAGCTCCTCGGCCATCTGGTCGAAGCTGCTTTCAGATACCGGATGAAGTGACTTCAAGTCGCGACCTCAAACGCGCTGCTTTGGCAGCTGCCGCAACGACAGCCCTGCGCGCAAATCGCTTGCGGCAGGACGAGCGAACCAGGCGCGGTTAGCCCGACCGAGCAGCTGTGAGCAAGGCTAGCGTGCCAGCTTGCGATCGAGGGAGAAACGGCCTGCTCCGGTGACGAGGACCAATAGCGCGCCTCCGATGATCGAGACGTTCTTCAGGAAATTGTTGTACTGCCCAATCTGTTGTGCACCGGCGGGATATTCCCAGTAGCGATGCGCGATCGCAGTCGCCGACAGCACGAACAGGCAGACCAGAACGGCGCAGTAGCGCGTGCCAAGGCCGAGTATCAAACCGACCGACATCACGACTTCCAATGCGACGGCGATTGCCGTGAACAGCTGAGGCACGGGAACGTTCAGCGAGCGAAAATAGCCGACCGAGCCGGCGAAGTTGGTCAATGCGCCGTATGCGCTTCCAACGAAGACCCATGCCAGCAGGATCCGGCCGATCAGGATGAGCAGGTCGGCATTGGCGGTGGCGAACTGGTCGATCCGGGATGTGGACCAGGACGAGCGGAACAGCATGGTCACTGCCTCATCGCTTTGTTGCCTTCAGACGGCACCTGAATATGGATGACCGTATCACGATCGGCGCACCGGATGAAGCGCTTGGCGGATGCCGCGCTGCAAACGTTGCGTCTCGGAGATCGACCAAACGGCCGGGAGGCGGATGAGTAACCCCGGGGCGATTTGCGAACATCGCCCTTTCTCACTGCCGATGCACGGCCACCTGCCATCCGCGCAAGTGCGAGGCGGATACGCCAGACCGCGGCTAACGGCGGGCTTTCCCTGGCGCAGGTTCACTGCATATGATTTGCTCGAGCGCAGTCACGGGGGACACATTCGTGGTTCACGCACGCGTCGAGCGTAGGCTGGCGGCAATCCTGGCGGCGGACGTAGCCGGCTATTCACGGCTCATGGGTGATGACGAGGAAGGCACTCTTGCCGGATTGAAGGCGCATCGCCGGGAGCTGGTCGACCACAAACTCAAGTCGCATCGCGGACGGCTTATCAAGACGACCGGCGACGGAATGCTCGTGGAATTTTCGAGCGCCGTCGAAGCGGTGCAATGTGCGGTCGAAGTGCAGCGCGGGATGGTCGGCAGGAATGCAAGAGTCCCTCCTGACCGGCGCATCGAATTCCGTGTGGGGATCAATGTCGGGGACATCATCGAGGACGAAGGCGATATCTTCGGAGACGGCGTCAACGTAGCCGCACGTCTCGAAGGCATGGCGATGCGCGGCGGCATCTGCATTTCCCGTCAGGTCCTTGATCAGATCGACGGCAAGCTGAAGCTCTCGTTCCGCGAGCTGGGCCGGCAGAACCTCAAGAACATCACCCGACCGATCGAGGTCTACGCTATCGATCTGGACAAGCACGGCTCTCCGGCCGCGCGCGTGCTGTCGGCGGCCAATCTCAAGCAGGAAATCCGCTATTGCAGGGCCACGGACGGCGTACGGTTGGCCTATGCGAAGGTTGGAAGCGGACCAGGATTATTGAGATCGGCGCATTGGCTCGGACATCTCGAGCACGACTGGGAGTTTCCGCTCTACCGGGACTTCCTGCTCGGGCTTGCTTCGTCATTCACGCTGGTCCGGTACGATGCCCGTGGCAACGGCCTTTCGGATTGGGATGTCGGCGAGCTCTCGCTCGATGCATGGGTCAAGGACATGGAATGCGTGGCGGATGCGGCCGGCCTCGACCGGTTTCCGCTTCTGGGGTTCTCGCAGGGCTGCGCCGTGTCGATTGCCTTTGCGGTCCGCCATCCCGAGCGCGTGTCGCACTTGATCCTGTACGGCGGGTTTGCCGTCGGCGCCAACAAGAATCCAAATCTTTCGGCCGCCGATCGGGAGCGATTCGCAGCAATGAAAACACTGATGAAGCTGGGTTGGGGTGCGGATGAGCCGACCTTCCGCCAGCTCTTTACATCCTCGATGTTGCCGACCGCCACAAAAGAGCAGGTCGATGCCTTCAATGAACTCCAACGCCTCAGCGCCTCGGCGGAGTCTGCAGTACGTTACCTCGAAACGGTAGCCAATTTCGACGTGCGCCCCCTGCTCAAGGACATCAAGGTCCCTACGCTCGTGATGCATGTTCGAGACGACCGCAGGGTTCCAATCTCTTTGGGCCGGGATATGGCAGCGGAAATTCCGGGGGCCCGGTTCGTTGCCCTGCCCGGTCAAAATCACATGCTGCTATCGCAGGATCCGGGCGCACCAATTTTCCAGGAAGAAGTGCGTAATTTCATCCTCTAGCGGAACGATCGCGAGGAGATCGAGACGACCTGAGGCTCGCCGAGGTGGCGACCATGGGAGGCGTCGAGCAGCTGACGGATGCGGACGGCTGGAACGGGCCGGCTGAACAGATAGCCCTGCCCTTCCGAGACGGTGCCGTCGGCGCTGATCAGCTCGAGCTGCTCGTTGGTCTCGATGCCCTCGACCACGACCGACATGCCGAGATCGGCGGACAGCCGCGCCACGCCGCGGAGCAGCGTCAGCGGCCGGTCGGTGTCGATGCCTTCGAGGAAGGAGCGGTCGATCTTGACCTTCTGCATCGGGAAGTTGTGCAGATAGCTGAGGCTGGAATAGCCGGTGCCGAAATCATCCAGCGAAATGCGCACGCCGAGCGCGTGCAGTTGCGACAGGATGTCGTGGGTGAGCTGGGTGTTGCGCAGCAGCGAGGACTCGGTGATTTCGATCTCGAGGCGATGCGCCGGCAGGCCCGACACTTCGAGCGCGTAGCGGATCTCGCTCAGCACGTCGCGCTGGTGGAATTGCTGCGGCGAGAAGTTGACGGCGACGCTGACGGCCTCCGGCCACTTCATGCATTCCATGCAGGCACGGCGCAGGATCCAGCGGCCGAGGTCGACGATCAGGCCCATGTCCTCGGCGACGGGGATGATGTCGATCGGCGAGACCGTGCCGCGCACCGGATGGTTCCAGCGCAGCAGCGCCTCGCAGGTGGTGATCTTGCCGGACTTCAGATTGACCAGCGGCTGATAGAACAGCTCGAACTCCTCGTTGGCCAGCGCCTTGCGCAGGTCGAGCTCGAGGATGCGGCGCGCCTCGACGGTCGCCGCCATCTCGTCGCGGAAGAAGCAGAACGTGCCGCGGCCGTCGGCCTTGGCCCGGTATAGCGCCATGTCGGCGTTCTTGAGCAGGATGTCGGCGCTGGCGCTATCCGGCGAGGTCAGCGCGATGCCGATGCTGGCGCCGATCTCGACCAGATGATTGTCGATGCGGTAGCGCTCGCTCAGGCGCTCGACGATGCGGCGGGCGAGGCTCGCGGCGTCCTCGGGCGAATTGATGTTCTGCTGGAATACGACGAACTCGTCGCCGCCGAAGCGGGCGACGAAATCCTCCGGCCGCAGCATCTCGCGCAGGCGGTTGGCGACCGCGCAGAGCAGCCGGTCGCCGCAGGGATGGCCGAGCGTGTCGTTGACCTGCTTGAACTGGTCGAGGTCGACGAACAGCAAGGCGGAGAGCCGTTCGGCATGGTTCGAGGCCGCGAGCAGGGATTCGATCTCGTTGCGGAAATGGACGCGATTGGGCAGCGCCGTCAGTTCATCATAGCGGGCAAGATGCGTGATCTTGGCCTCGGCATTGCGCCGCTCGGTCACGTCCTCGAGCAGCACCACCGCGCCTCCGTCGGCCATCGGCTGGACGGTCCAGGACAATGACCGGTTTCGCTCCTGATCGGGATCGACGGTGACGATTTCCCTCGCCAGCGCGCTCTCGATCGCTGCGATGATCATCTCGGCGCTCGCAGCCGAGATCGAGCCGGAGCTGACGCACGCGCCCAGGACATCACGCGCGCTGATGCCGCGGCGAATGAGCTCGTCGGGCAGGCTCAGCATCTCGCTGAACCGGTGATTCATCACTGCAAGCTGCCTGTCGACGCGGAACATGCACAGGCCGTGCGGCATGTTGTTCAGGGCCGTGTCGAACTGGCCGGCAAGCGCCGCTTCGCGTTCACCCGCCAGGACCGCCCGCATGAATATTCTGTGCAGATTGGCCGAGAGTTGCATGATCGCAAGCAGGAACGCGGCGCTCACGATCGACATTGCGATGTAGTAGGGCGTCCCATGCGACGCCAGCGCGATGACCGCGGGAGCGAACATGAGGCCGGCCTGCAGCCAGTAGATCGACGGCCGCCCGTAGGCTCGTCCCGCGCCTCCACCGACGATCCCCGTGGTGATGGACAGAGCGATCATGTGGACGACGGCGTCGTCGGTGCTCACAAGTGCCAGGCCGCACCATATTCCAATGGCAGCGGCCTGGATCAGCGCCCCGATCAGGTAGCGCCTCTGCCAGAGATCGGCGTCCTGCGCGCTCAGGCTCGATTTGCGAGGCAGGAAGCGCAGCATGTCGAACAGGCGGAGCGCTCCGGCCAGGATGATCAGCGCCACCGTCGACCAGGTCAGAATCTGTCCGGTCCTCAGCGCGGTGATGGCCGCCCCGATGGCGACGAAGACGATTCCCGCAAACAGCGGAGCAGGCGCTTCGAACAGAGAATCATTCAGCGCCGCCGCCGCCGTGGGCGCGGCCTGTCCTCGATCGGATTTTCCGGTCTGGCTTGCGAACTGCATCTTCGTTTGTACGCGCGTCCTGTTCGGCGCGTACTTTTACCCACATCAGATGAAGCCTTTCTGAGGGAACATCGTTAAAGTCGAGTTGTTTTTCGGCAATAGCGAAACTATTTCTGCTGAAATATCAAGCAACTAGGCAAGCCTTGCCGGGCGCAAGGTAAAGGAAAGCTTGCCGCGCGCACGGAAACCCGAAAAATCGGCGATTCTTTTTCGAAAGATCGCGCGTTGCCAACGCGCGATCGAAATTCGGCCTATTGGCCCGCGGTGGCGGACAACAGCGGCGACCACGCCGGATCGGAAGCGAAGCCCGGCGTCGGCACCTTCAGCTCGTTGCGACCGGAGATGTCGACCGAGTACAGCGACGGCCCGGCGTTGCCGCCGGGATCGCGGAAGAACATCAGCACGCGGCCGTTCGGCGAAAAGGTCGGGCCTTCATTGTGATAGCCAGAGGTGAGGAGCCGCTCGCCGGTGCCGTCGGGCTTCATGACGCCGATCGAGAACTGCCCGCCGCCCTGCCGGGTGAAGGCGATGTAGTCGCCCTTCGGCGACCATACCGGCGTCGAATAGGTCGCGTTGTTGTCATCCTTGGAGAAGGAGATGCGCTGCGCCTGTCCGCCGCCTGCCGCCATGACATAGATCTGCGACCGGCCGCCGCGATCGGATTCGAAGCAGATGCGGGTGCCATCAGGCGAGTAGGACGGAGACGTGTCGATTGCCGGCGTATCGGTGAGGCGCGTGGTCGAGCGCGAGCGAAGGTCCATCACGAACAGGTTGGAATTGCCGCCCTGCTGCAGGCTCATGATGACGCGCTGGCCGTCCGGCGAGAAGCGCGGCGCGAAGGTCATGCCCGGGAAGTTGCCGACGATCTCGCGCTGGCCGGTCTCAATGTTGAAGAGATAGACCTTCGGATCGCCCTGCCCGAACTCCATGTAGGTGATTTCTTGCGAGTTCGGCGAGAAGCGCGGCGTCAGCACGAGGTCGGAGCCGCGGGTGAGATAGCGCACATTGGCGCCGTCCTGGTCCATCATGGCGAGCCGCTTGACGCGCCGCTCCTTCGGCCCGGTCTCGTCGACGAACACCACGCGGCTGTCGAAATAGCCCTTCTCGCCGGTCATCTGCTCGTAGATCTGGTCGGAGATGATGTGGGCGATCCGGCGCCAATATTCCGGCGAGGTGAAATATTGCTGGCCGGCGAGCTGCTGGCCGGACAGGACGTCCCACAGGCGGAATTCGGCTTTGAGGCGACCGTCCGGCTGCCGCGTCATGCGGCCGGTGACGAGGGCCTGCGCGTTGAGCGTCTTCCAGTTCTGGAATTGCGGCGCGACGTCGATGTTGCTGATGCGCTCGATGAAGGCAGCCTGGTCGATTGGGGCAAACAGGCCCGAGCGCTTCAGATTGTTGGTGATGACCTGCGTGACGCCATTGCTGACATCGCCGTCGGCGGGCGAGCCCGGCACGAAATTGGTGATGGCGATCGAGATGGGCTGGAATCCGCCGGGACCGACTTGAATCCGCCCCTGCGCGATTGCGGCGCGTCCGGCCAGCAGAGTGACTGTCGATCCCGCGGCCGCGATGAACCCACGTCGCGTCAGAAATGGCATCTTGTGCACCTGAGTCAATTTACGTCTCATCTACTGCTGATCTTTCATATCGAAAGTCAGCGCAATCGTTTTCCAAGTATCGTACTGGGCCTTGGGCAAGAATGCGTAGGCCTGACACTCTTGGATAGCACGCTTGGCACTCTCCGCCATCGCATTTGCAATTGTCCGAGACGGTCCTCGTACGGCGACGATCACAGGCACTGAAGCGAGCGTGCCATCGGGACGCATCTGTATGTCGATGTCGGCGGCAAACTGATCCTTGTCCTGAGCATCGTAAGGGAAATTGAAGCAGTGCTTGACAGCTGCAACAAAAGCTCCCTGCCAGGTCGCAACGTTGCTTGCGGCCGTCCCTGATGTCGAGCCCAATGAGGCGGATGCATTCAGCGCTGCCCCCGTCAGCTCGTGCCGGGTGGCAGCCCGCTTGTCGAGGTCACGGGCAATCTGCGCGGGGTCGAAGGTGCGCTCCTTGGGCTTCGGCTGCGGCTGCACCGCGGCGACCTTCTGCTCCACGGGCTTGGGCGGCGGCTTCTTGGTCTCCAGCTTCTTCTGAAGCTCGGCGATCGGATCTTCCTTGGCCGGGTCAGGCTTCTTTTCCTGCGGCTTCGGCTCTTCCTTCGGCTTGGTCTCGGCGACCGGCTTGGGCGGATCGGGCTTCTTCTCGACCGGCTTTTCGACGGGCTTGGGCGGCGTGTCGGGGGTCGAATTGGTCTTGATCAGCTCTTTCTTCTCGGTGACCTTGCCGACGGCATCTTCCTCGGGCTTTGCCTCGGCGATCTTCTCGACCTTTGGCTTCGGCTCCTTCTTGTCGCCGGTCTTCTGCCCCGACATGATCCGCGCGAGCTGATCGCTGGAGATGATGTCGACCGGAAGCGACTCCTGCGCGATGTATGCCTTGCTGCTAAAGGTGAGCAGGCCCCATCCCAGCACGAGGACGTGGAGGGCAATCGACGCAACCAGTGTCTTGTCGACCTTCACCTTCACTGGCCTAAGACCCCTGATCCGCTTCGGTGACGAGCGCCAGCTTCTTGAAGCCCGCGCCCGACAGCCGGCCCATCACCTGGGCCACGGTGCCGTAATCCGCCTTCTTGTCGGCGCGGAGATAAATGCGTTCCTCGAGCCCGCCGCGCGCGTCCGTGATCGCCTTCAGCTTCGGGACCAGATCGTCGATCGCGATCTCCTGGTCGTTAATGAACACCTTGCCCTTGATGTCGACCGACATCTGGATGGGTTTCTGGTCGCTCTGATCGAGGCTCTTGGCCTGGGTCTGCGGCAGATCGAGCGGCACGCCGACGGTCAGCAGCGGCGCCGACACCATGAAGATGATGAGCAGCACCAGCATCACGTCGACCATCGGCGTGACGTTGATCTCGGCCATGACCGGCTTGCGCCGGCTGCGGCGCCCGCCGCCTCCGGACGAACTGCCTAGGTTCATGCCCATGGCTTGGTGCCCAATCTCGCCTTCACACTATCCATGCCGTCCGTCAGCCCCGTTCGTCGATCTGGCGGGACAGGATGGCTGAAAATTCATCCGCGAAGCCCTCGAGCCGCTGGGCCTGCCGGTTCACCTCGGACGTGAACTTATTATAGAAAATAGTGGCAGGAATGGCGGCGATAAGGCCGACCGCGGTCGCAAACAGCGCCTCCGCGATACCGGGCGCCACCACCGCCAAAGAGGTATTTTTGGAGGCGGCGATCGACTGGAAGCTCGACATGATGCCCCAGACCGTGCCGAACAGGCCGACGAAGGGGCCGGCCGAGCCGACGGTGGCGAGCACCAGCAGCCGGCGCTCCAGCCGCTCGACCTCGCGGGCGATCGAGACGTTCATGACCTTGTCGATGCGCATCTGCAGCCCTGCGACCGAGCGGGCGTGGCTCTCGAAGGAACGCTTCCATTCGCGCATCGCGGCGACAAAACAGGCCGCCATGGAATGGGTCGGCTTGGCCGAGAGCGTGCGATAGAGCTCCTCGATCGACTCGCCGGACCAGAATGCCTGCTCGAACCGGTCCATCGAGCGGCGGGTGCGGGCATAGAGGAAGATCTTGTCGATCGCGATGGCCCAGACCCAGACCGAGCACGACAGCAGGCCCAGCATGACGCATTTCACGATCCAGTGAGCCTGCCAGAACAGCGCGATCAGCGACACGTCGGCGGAGGCGGCAACCGGAAGGGCAGACTGAGCCACGTCGGCCGGATTCATCAGCAAGTTCCTCTCAAGGCGATCGTTACCTAATGCCCCGGCTAGCCAAATGGCCGGTTCCCCAATAGCCGCGCCAGAACCGGCGCGGCCGGCAAGCCCGCTCAAAGCCTTGTCTTTCTGGGGTACAGGGGGCCTGTCCAAAGCCGCCGCCTGCATTCCCTGCCAAGATGTCAAAACTAAGGGCCTCGACAACAGCTCCGGGCGCGATTGTCCATAATTACCAGAGCCCGGTGATAGTTAATGCCGGGTTACCGAGGACGAATTTGGCTGCGGAAAAGGCAATAAGGCCAAGGGATTTGGCCGAGAAGTCGGTCTGGGATCCCGGGCCCGAAGCCAAGGCATGAGAACCCGCCGCCCCACCGGAACCCGGATTTCAAGCCCTGCTGCCGGGCAGACCAATCAGGCCGCGTTCGTCACCGCGCTGGTCCGCCTTGCCTCAAGCGCCCGCTGCAAGGCTGCAACGAATGTTGCGACGCGCGGCGCGTCGTTGGCCGACGCCGTGTCACGGGCCGTGACCGAGAGACAATCGACGGGGTTCTTGCCCACGAGCTCTCGCATCTGGGCAAAAGCCTGGTCACTGCCGGCTCCTCCAAGCGTGCAAAAGAACGCCACGGCAGGAAGTCTCGGCTTGTTTGCAAGCAGGTACGCTCGCGTGGGCGAAGAGAGCGACCAAGCCCAGACCGGCGTCCCGATCACAACGAGATCGTAGAGCGATGGGTCCCTGACTGCAGCGACGATGCGCGAGGGAATATGACGTCGCGCTTCGATCACCGATCGCAGATAGCCGAACACCCCGCGCCGGCTGCCCACCTCGACGATCTCTTCGCAGTCACAGGACAGCGCAGCCGTGATCGATTGGGCAATTTTGCGCGTTGTACCGGTCCAGGAATAATAGACCACGAGTACCCTTGCGTTCGCCATCGTCATGCTCCCCGCATGTGCCTAGCCAACTACATCGCCATAGCCGTGGAGACGGGTTGATACACGTCAACCTGCACCGGGATTTGTCGCCTCGGCGCAACCCTGTCAGGATCGAGCAAGCCAATTCCCTGCGGAATCGGTCCGTTCAGGTCGCGATCGGACAGGGCCGACAGCAGCACGCAAGGCCTGCGTCGCAGGGACGCACGCCGCCCTCCGTGGGACTACGAGCTTGCGTACCAAATACCTGGAACCCTATAGTCGGTCGAGTTTCGGTCGACGACTGCGTACACGAACGGCTCGGTCCGCACGGACAATCCGCGTCCAGTGAGCGGCAATCAATCCGCCACGCAGCCTGCCCGGAATGTATCCGCAAACACCTCGCAAGCCCCGCGGTGGCCTGCCAACCGCGGGTTTTTCGTACGCGGCGCTCTGGGCGCTTCTGAACAAACTCCAAGTCCCCTTTGATCCAAGGTCACGCTGAATGCCCAACGCCCCCGCCGACGACCAGCACGACGACATCATGTATCCCTCCGTCGTGCCGTTCCTGCTGGTCCATCTCGGCTGCGTTGCAGCGATCTGGTCGGGAATCACCTGGCAGTCCGTCGCGATCTGCGTGTCGCTGTATGTCCTGCGCATGTTCGCGATCGGGGCCGGCTACCACCGCTATTTCTCCCACAAGGCGTTTGCGACCGGCCGGATGTTTCAATTCATCCTGGCCTTTCTTGCGCAAAGCAGCGCGCAGAAGAGCGTGTTGTGGTGGGCGGCCAAGCATCGGCATCATCATCTGCATTCCGATACCGAGAACGACGTGCATTCACCGCGGCACCGCGGCTTCCTCTACAGCCATGTCGGCTGGATTTTCGACCGGCGGCACGACGCGACCGAGCTGGTGAAAGTCGGCGACCTCACTGTCTATCCCGAGTTGATGTGGCTGCATCGGCTCGAACTGCTGCCGGCGGTCGTGCTTGCGGTGCTCTGCTTCGTCGGTGCGGGATGGCCCGGCCTCGTGGTCGGATTCCTGTGGAGCACCGTGCTGCTGTATCACGCGACCTTCTGCATCAATTCGCTCGCCCATGTGCATGGGCGCAAGCGCTACGTGACGGGCGACGATTCCCGCAACAACTGGCTGCTGGCGCTGCTCACCTTGGGTGAGGGCTGGCACAACAACCACCACGCCTATCAGAGCAGCGTGCGACAGGGCTTTCGCTGGTGGGAGATCGACCTGACCTATTACGCCCTGAAGGTCCTGTCCTGGTTCGGGATCGTCTGGAGCATGAAGGCACCGCCCGAGCTGGTGCTGCGCAACGAGCAGCCGCTCGGCGCGCGCGTCATCAATCGCGCCGCTCGCGAGCTTGCCAGCCGCTTCGACGCTCATGCCCTGGCGCATGCGATCTCGTCGGCGCTGCACCGGGCTGATCTCGCCCAGCTGCAACTGCCGACACTGCATGACATCCTGAATCGCGCGCATGATGGCGTCGACGCGCTCACGCATCTGCATTTGCCGAAGATACCGACCCGCGACGAGTTTCTTAACGAAGCCAGGGCGATCTTCGCGCGAACGCGATCACTCAACGAGATTGTGGACCACGCCTACGAGCACTTCCTGGCTTCGGTCCGCGCGCAGCTCGCGACAGTGCGCTGAAGCTCGCGGTCCGGCCGAAACTGCCTGCGCAGGCTGAGCGCATAAAGCCAGCCGCCTGCCGCAACGAAAGCGGGAAGGACGAACAGCGCGAAATCGCGGAGCAGGATCATGGATCGAGGCCCGCTTTCGCGAAAGTGATCGCGCGGTCGAGCGCAAGGCTGGCGAGAAAATAGAGAAAGCTGGCCAGAAAGAACTTCCAGGATTCGCCGACTTGCCAGTGCGGATAGAGCTCGACCTTGGTCGGCCATCGATTGAGGAATGCGATCGCCACGGGAATAAAGCCCCCGAACCGATTGAACAAAGAGCTGGCGCGCTCCAACAGCGCGATGCGCTTATCGATCTGCTGGCGTTCGGCTTCGGTCATGATCAGATCCGCTGGCGCGGGGGGCGCTGTCACGACTTGGTCGCGCCTCGCACGGATCGGGTTCTATCGCGCAGCGCGGTCTTGTGGATGGCTGTAGACGACACCGCAGAGCTGACGGCCGCAGGTCCGGAAATGGCAATCGGGATCACCGGCGCAGCTGCCGTAGACGAAGCTCATACAGGTCAGGACCGCGACGGCGGTCACGCCGAGCAACAGGCGGGTGGTGAGGTCCATGGGCTTTGGTGTCGGCAAACCGTGTTGCGGTTCGGGGACAAGCTCGCATAGCGCACTGTCATGGTCCGCGCTTATCCAAGCCATGACGACGTCATTCAAAAAACCAAACCGCCCGCCTGCGGGATGCGCGGGCGGGCGGCTCGGAGCCATCAGGACTTTGGGGGCATGCGCCTGAAGGCTTTGAAAGGTGTCAGCCTTCAGATCAGCCTTGCTGCTGGTCGGTCGGCGGCGGGGTCGGCCGCGTCTTGTGCTGAGCCATGAACTGGTCGAACTCTTCCTTGTCCTTGGCGTGGCGCAGACGGTCGAGGAAGTTCTTGAACTCGACCTGCTCTTCCTCGAGACGGCGCAGCGTCTCAGTGCGGTATTCGTCGAAGGCGCGGTTGCCGGACGACGGCGGACCGAAGCCAAAGCCGCCGAAGCCACGGCGCTCCATGCGGTCGCGCATGCGGTCCATCTTGTACTGCATCCGCTCCATCTTGTTCTGCCAGCGATCCGAGTTGCTCCAGCACGACATTCTTCTGCTCCCGAGTGTGAAAAAGAGAAGGGCGAGTCCGATCGGCCACCAGATGATGAAGCCGAGAATGGTCACGGCGATCCAGCCAGGGTGCCAGGGCGTATCGAGCATGTGGGGCCGCTCGTACTGTTGGTATTGATCCGAGGGGCCGCGCCAGCGATTGACATCAGCGGTGTAGGCCATTTCCCTTCTCCATCACGGCATCAGCGCCGTTGTGAATGTAAATAACATTTACATAGCTAGACCATCCCGCGATTTTGTCAAGCTGGCGGCCTGACAAGCCCGCGTGATTATTTGCGCAACTTTATTTCGGCTTGCCCCAGGGTCCGCCGGGCGGCACGCCCGAACCGGAGGACGCCTCCGGCGGCACCGGCGGCGGCTCGGCGCCCTTGCCTGCGGGACGGCGGTCGGTGGGGAAGCCGAGGCCGCGCAGATAGATCAGCACCTCGGCCTCGAGCAGTTCGTCCGGCGACATCGGCAGCTTGCGTCGCGCGGCATCGCCGCGGGAGAACAGCGAGGCGACGCCATGCGACATCGACCAGATGTGCAGCGCCATCATCATCGCCGGCGGGCGCGGCATGCCGGGCGGCGCCAGCGCAGCGAGCCGTTCTGCGGCAGCGCGGATGATGTTGAAGGCGCGTTCGCTCGCCGCCTGCAGCGCAGGATTGGCATCGACCGGCAGGCCTGATTCGAACATCGCGTTGTAGAAGGCGGGCTCCTCGCGGGCGAAGGCGAGATAGGCCCGGCCGACGCGCTCGAAGGCGGTGAGGGTATCGGGGCGCCCGTCGTCCCAGGCCGCGGTCAATCGCGCCTCGAACTGCTCGAAGCCGCGCTGGGCGATCGACGACAGCAGCTCGTCGCGATCGCGAAAATGCCGGTAAGGCGCCGCCGCGCTGACCCCGGCCATGCGCGCGGCATCGGCAAAGGTGAAGCCGGCCGCCCCCTTCTCGGCAATCAGCCCGAGAGCGGCCTGCAGAAGTGCTTCCTTCAGATTGCCGTGGTGATAGCCGCGCTCGGCGCGGCGCTGCTCCTTGCGCCAGCTCATGTGAACGACTTTTACATGAGCTGTGCGTGAAGGTCACTAGTCCCCTCACCGTCATTCCGGGGCGAGATTTTCGGGTTCGGTCTTGCGGACCGCCCCGGAACGACGATCGGCCCTAGCCGCCCGGGATCGGCAGCACCGGCATGATCTCGATGCGTTCGCCGGGGAAGATCGCGAAATGCGGGTGGTTCTCGAACATTTTCGCGGCGGCCTCGTGGGACGCGGCCCGGACCACGGTGAAGGCGCCCATCTCGTTGGCGATGTCGGTGATGCCCTTGTTGTCGACCTTCTTGGTCTTGCCGAGCGGGCCGCCCATCGCCTGGATCGCGCCCTGATGCTTCTCGACCCAGCCCTTCCAGGCCGCCATGCCCTCCATCTCCTTCGCCTTGCGCTCGGCGTCGGACAGCGCATTCCACGCAGCCATTTTCGGACTGGTCTTGCTGCCGAGGAAGACAGCGAGATAGGTATCGTTGCTCATCGGTTTGCTCCCTTGTTGATGGATGGACGAAGCCGCGAAGTCTTCGCGACGGCTAGCCCTTCAGGTTTTCAAAGCCGGCGGCGGCGGCCTGCACGTCAGGCGGAAAGTCGGACATTTCCTGCACCTGGCGGATCTCGATGACTTCATTGGCGGAGGCCGGGCACTGCTTCGCCCAGGCAATCGCCTCCTCGCGCGAGCCGACCTCGATCATCCAATAGCCGCCCAGCACTTCCTTGGATTCGGCAAAGGGACCGTCGGTCACGACAGGGGTGCCGGTTGCGAACGACACGCGGACACCCATCGACGGCGGATGCAGGCCGTCGAGCGTGATCAGCACGCCGGCATCCTTCAGCGCCTCGTTGTAGCGCATCATCGCGGCGACGCGTTCGGGATCGAGTTGCACGTCCGCCGGCGCGGTCTCGTAGCCGAGCGGGATCATCAACATCATGAATCGCATGCGGTTCCTCACTAAAGCGGGCCTTCTGACCCGCGCTTACTTCTAAGACGAACGAGCTGCGACAAGGCCGACACGGCCCGAGAAAATTGTTTCGGTCGTCATGGCGCGGAACCGGCGCGGCGCATGGAGGAGGTGACCGCGGAAGCGCCGCTCCGAGGGGCGCGCTGCGTCAACACGCCGCGCAAAATAATGCAAATGGGGTCCCGTATAAATACGTGCCGGCCAATGAATCCCGCCGTGCATATGAATCGGGAACATGTGCATGCTGAAGGACATGGCCGCAGCGCGGACCACTGCGGAGCCCGATGCGGGTCATTGCAAGTGTTTACAATTGCTCAAGAAGCGCATGCAACTTTTCGGAACATGGCGAACGGTATGCAATCTGCCGATTCGCGTTGGTGAACGTTGCGGGGCAATCGTGTTCAATTTTCAAAGCAAGAAGGTCAGGCACGCGGTCGCAGAAGTCGAGGCGCTCGATCGGTCGCAGGCGGTGATCGAGTTCGGTCTCGACGGCACCATTCTCGATGCCAACGAAAACCTGCTGAAGATGAGCGGCTATTCGCTCGCCGAGATCAAAGGCAAGCACCACAGCATCTTCGTCAGCCCGACCGAGCGCGAGAGCGCCCGCTACCGTGATTTCTGGGCCAGCCTTAACCGCGGCGAGTTCCAGACCACGCAGTACAAGCGGTTCGGCAAGAACGGCAAGGAAGTCTGGGTCCACGCCTCCTACGCACCGCTGCGCGACGAGAACGGCAAGGTGGTCTCGTTCATCAAGTTCGCCACCGACATCACGGCATCCAAGATCGAGACCATGGAGGATGCCGGCAAGATCGCCGCGATCAACCGCGCCCAAGCCGTGATCGAGTTCCAGACAGACGGCACCATCATCACCGCCAACGAGAATTTCCTCGGCGCGATGGGCTATTCGCTCGACGAGATCAAGGGCAAGCACCACAGCATGTTCGTGACGCCGGAGGACCGCGCCAGCGCGGCCTATGGCGCGCTCTGGGCCAAGCTGAACCGCGGCGAATTCGAGGCTGCCGAATTCAAGCGGATCGCCAAGGGCGGCCGCGAGATCTGGATTCTCGCCAGCTACAATCCGATCCTCGACGAGACCGGCAGGCCGTTCAAGGTGGTCAAGTTCGCGACCGACATCACCGCGCAGAAGATGAAGGCCGCCGATAGTGACGGCCAGCTCGCCGCGATCCAGAAATCACAGGCGGTGATCGAGTTCAACATGGACGGCACGATCCGCACCGCGAACCAGAATTTCCTGAAAGCGATGGGTTATTCGCTGGCCGAGATCAAGGGCCAGCACCATTCCATGTTTGTCGAGCCCAACGAGAAGAATTCATCCGCGTACCGCCAGTTCTGGGAAACCCTCAACCGCGGTGAATACCAAGCCGCCGAGTACAAACGCATCGCCAAGGGCGGCCGCGAGATCTGGATCCAGGCGTCCTACAATCCGATCTTCGACCTCAACGGAAAACCCTACAAGGTGGTGAAATACGCCACCGACATCACGGCGCAGGCGATCGGCCGCAAGAAGGCCGACAATGCGCGCGGGCTGATCGACGCGGTCGCTGCCGGTAGCGAAGAGATGAGCACGTCGATCCGCGAGATCTCAGAGACCATGGCGAAGTCGCGCGAGACTTCCAAGATGGCGACGACGCGGGTCGAGTCCGCGGACGGCCAGGCGCAGAAACTGGCTGCGGCGGCGCAGGCGATGAGCGGCATCGTCGAGATGATTTCGGGCATTACCAGCCAGATCAATCTGCTCGCGCTCAACGCCACGATCGAATCGGCCCGTGCGGGCGAAGCCGGCCGCGGTTTCGCGGTGGTTGCCTCTGAGGTGAAGAACCTCGCCAATCAGGCCAAGCAGGCGACCGACACGATCACCTCCGAAATCGACGCGCTGAACGTGATCTCGGGCGACGTCGCGAGCTCCCTGACCGCGATCAAGGCCGCGATCGCCGGCGTCAACGAATTCATCGCCTCGACCGCCGCCGCGGTCGAGGAGCAGAGCGCGGTGACCGCGGACATGTCGGCCAACATGCAGCGCGCCGCGGCGGAGCTGGCGTAAGGCGCTCGCTTTTTCGCTATCCCCCATCATCCTAAGCGCTCGCTGTCTCCACAGCGTCATTGCGAGCGCAGCGAAGCAATCCAGAATCTCTGCGCAGAATGACTCTGGATTGCTTCGCTGCGCTCGCAATGACGGAGCGGCTCGATCAACATGGCCCTTCCTCACCGGCGCCAAAGCGCAGTAAAAGGAGCGCGCGCTCACGCGCCTCTCTTCGACACAGGACAGATCCGCCCATGCCGCAAGCCCCGCAAAAGACCGCCCTCGTCACCGGAGCCGCGCGCGGCATCGGGCTTGCGACCGCCCAAAAATTCCTGGCCGAGGGTTGGCGCGTGGCGCTGCTCGACATCGAGGGCGAACTACTCGCCAAGGCCGTCGCCGGCATAGGCAGGAGCGACGATACGCTGGCACTCACCTGCGATGTCTCGGACGCGACCGCGGTTGGCGCCGCAATGACGGCGGTCGAGCAGCGCTTCGGCCGGCTCGATGCCCTGGTCAACAATGCCGGCATTGCGGTGTTCGCGCCGCTGATGGAGACGTCGGACACCGACTGGCGCCGCGTGCTCGAGGTCAATCTCACCGGCGCTTTCCTGTGCAGCAAGGCGGCCGTGCCGCTGATGCGCGAGGCCGATGGCGGCGCCATCGTCAACATCACCTCGATCTCGGCGGTGCGCGCCTCGACGCTGCGTTCGGCCTACGGCACCAGCAAGGCGGGGCTCGCGCATCTCACCAAGCAGCTCGCGGTCGAACTCGCCTCGCTCAACATCCGCGTCAACGCGGTCGCGCCGGGGCCGGTCGACACCGCGATGGCGAAACAGGTGCACACCAGGGAGATCCGCGCCGACTATCACGACGCGATCCCACTGAACCGCTACGGCCTGGAGGAGGAACTGGCGGAGGCGATCTTCTTCCTGTGCTCGGAGCGCGCGAGCTATATCACCGGCCAAATTTTGGCCGTCGATGGCGGCTTCGATGCGGCGGGCATCGGCCTGCCGACACTGCGCGGCGAACGGCGGAACGGCTAGAAACCTTGTAGGGTGGGCAAAGGCGCGACGCGCCGTGCCCATCATTCGGGACTAACGGTGCGAAGGGTGGGCGGGCTACGCTGTGCCCACCCTGCAGGATCGAGTGTGTGGAGTGCACCATGCGAAGCGTTATCCTCAAAGCTGTTGCGCTTGCAGCCGCCCTGCTCGGCTCTGTGCCGGCCCACGCCGAGATCCGCATCATCCAGAGTCCCGGCGGCCAGGTCGGGCCGTTCCTCGATCTGTTCGAGAAGGTGCGCGCGAGCGGCGAGCGCGTGGTGATCGACGGTCCCTGCCTGTCGGCCTGCACCCTGGTGCTCAGCATCGTGCCGGGCGAGCGCATCTGCGTCACCAAGCGCGCCGTGCTCGGCTTCCATGCCGCGCGCTCGGTCGACCGGCGCGGACGCTTCTATGCCGAGCCGGAAGCGTCCGAAGCCGTGCTCCAGGCCTATCCCGGCCCGGTCCGCGACTGGATCAGTCACCGCGGCGGCCTCACCTCGCGATTGCTGCTGTTGAAGGGGCGCGACCTCGCCGCGATCTATCCGCGCTGTCGATGACCGTTCGACCGCGAGCGGCGGTGTGACTGCAATGAATCCTGTGCTGTCCGACGATTAGGCAACTCCCCGCAATTGCGGCCTTCGGAGCGCGAAATCCGCTCAACGGCGTCGCAATGCATGCACAATTTACGCGATTTCCAGCTGTTCCCCGATGCTTATGATGATGCTGGCCGGCCGCGCATCGCGATCACTGCGCAACCGTCACATCGCAGCAGCGGCCGCGGACTATGACGTTCCGCGTTTTCAAGATCGATCATTTTCAAATGGGACGCATATGGAGTCCATCGATTTTCGCTACCGCCTGTCGGATCAGGGACGGATCGTCCTGGGCCCGCTGAGCTCGGAAGAAACCCTCGAATTCGAGGAGCTGACGCGGCGTGACCGCGAAGGCCTGATCGACCTGACGTCCGAATTGCGGCTGCTCGAGCTGTACGTGAAGTACATCGGCTCGGACGCCAAGGTGTCGCTTGCACCATTCGAGTCGGCGCCGCACGTCATCCAGATGTCGCGAAGGCAACAGCCGCGGCGACGCGCGCGACGGCGCAACCTTGCGATTCCCATGATCGCCATCATGGGCATGAGCTTCATGCTGATTTGCACTGTTGATCAGCTGATGAACGCCCGCGTTGCGTCGGCAAGCTCCGCGTGAGCTACGTCACACTAAAGCCAAGGTTGACTTGTCATAGATGAACACGGTGACAGCGATGTCCGCGGGGAGCATTCATGACCAGCATCAGCACCGACGCAGACGCCGGTTCGCAAGCCGAGCCGTCACCTTTACGTAGACCGAACGATCAAGTCTTCACCCTGGCGTTCCTGATCACAAGCGCAGTCGCAACGTTCGGCTGGCTCTATGTGCTCGCACAGGTAGCCACAGCCGTCGTCAGCTGGCTCTGCTCCTAATAGAGAAGAATCTCGATCACTGGCGCGAGCTTTACGCTCGCGCAGATCAGCATTCCCCACAGAGCAAAATTGATTTGTAGCGCCGCCGCCATCGGTCGCTCCCTTCCAAGTACGCCCACCCTAATTTGTAGCTATTGTGAATATAGTTAGCGATTCTGCCGCGAAGTGCACAGCCTAATCTTGCGCCAGTTGTTGTGCGATGCGGTCCGCGCCGTGTCATGAAGCTGCTCGCGCTGTTCTCGCAGCATGACTCACGTGCACGAATCTCCTTTCGGCCATGCTGACGACGTCGTTTTCCCTCAAGTCCCAGGTAAGCGTCGCGATGCAATGATTCCCACGCAGATTCGCGTGGCGTACCGCTTGGCAGACCCTAGATGGCTCGACACATTCTCGTCTTGCTCAGTTTTTGCGCAGCGCTCGCGGGATGCGCCAGCGCACCGGCGGCTGAGCGTCGCCCGATTGCGTGGGATGGACTCGGTCAGGATCCCAATCGTCCTGCGGCCACAAGACGTCACCTTGCCAATCAACCTGCGCCGGAAACTGATCCCAATCTGGAACGGCAAAGGGTGCTGACCAAGCTGCGCCCCTATTCCGACGCATGGTGGGCCGTCCACGACGAGATCGAAGCCGAGAACGACAGGCAGCTCGGATCGAAACTCGTGATCTGCCGCAGCTGCGTGGCGCAGCCACCGAGCGAGGACACGACCGGATCGATCCGCTGAAGAGCTCCCTCTCTCACGAGAACGGAGAGAGGAAGCCACAACGGCGTGGCACTTACATGCCTTCGGCGGGGCAGTTCACCATCCAAGGAATGCCGAACTTGTCGACGCACATGCCAAAGCCCTTGGCCCAGAACGTCTTGGTGAACGGCATGGTGACCGTGCCGCCGTCGGCGAGTGCATTGAATTTGCGCTCGGCCTCAGCAGGGTCCATGACCGTAATCGATATCGAAAAGCCCTGCGGCTTGTGAAAATGCTCCGCCGGCGTGTCGGAGGCCATCAGCACGCCCCCGCCAGGCAACGTCATCCGCGCATGCATGATCGTCTTCTCCCGGCCGGGCGGCCCGGGAGGCATGTCCGATGCCGGCGCGTCCGAGAGGCGCATCAAGGCGTCGATCTTGCCGCCGAGAACCTTGGCGTAATAGTTGAACGCCGCTTCGCAGGTGTCCTGATAGAACAGATAGGTACTGAGCATCGTTTCTCTCCTCTTCGTTTCCCTGACCGTATGCGTACAGTTCTTTGGACGGCAGCCGGCGTTACTTCTCGGTGAGCTTCTTCAGGCTGGCGAGCCCGACCTCGAAGTCCTTGCCGATCATGGTGTCCATGTTGATGAAGACCTGCATCAGCTTGGACATGAAGGGCGCCGGGCCGTACATCGCCCATGTGACCAGCGTAGCATCGCCTTGCGGCACAAAAGTGAACTCGGCGGTATTGTGCCCCTCGAAGGGACGCTCGAAATCGAGCTTGATGCGAAGCTTCGATGAGGCGTTCGCCTCGAGGATCTCCATATGGCCGGCGCCGACATTGTTGTTGCCGTCCCAGGCATAAGTTGCGCCCTTCCCTGACGCGGTTCCACCGTAGCTGCGCTTCATCGCGGGGTCCCGGTTTTCATAAGGTGACCAGCTGGTCCAGAAGTGGAAATCGGCGACCAGCGGATAGATCGCATCGGCCGGCGCCTTTAGCGCGAGCGAACGCTCGACACGGAATGTGTCCGGCTTGGTGAGGGCGAAAGCGAGGATACCCGCGATCCCGATCGCGAGGACGACAGCGATAATGGTAATGGCTTTCAGCATGAATGGCTCCCTTGATCCGAAATTAAGACGAAGGGGAGCGGCGGTGGCCGACAAACTGGAAATGGATTTTTTTGCTCGTCCTTCCCGGGGGCGATCACATATGGTTGCACAATGCAGCAGCATCGGCACTAGGCTCCCTCTCCGGCTTGCGGGAGAGGGTTGGGGGAGAGGGTGTCTCCACAACGGGACACTCCCCAAGAGGAAAGAACCCTCACCCGCCACGCTCTGCGAGCGTGACGGCCTCTCCCGCAAGCGGGAGAGGCGGAGCAAGCCCGCGGACAATCCTCGTGCAATCCGTATGCGATTGCCTTGTCATTCCGGGGGGCCGAAGGGCCAGACCTCAGGCGCTACGCCGTCACTTCGCCTTGGCACCCTGCCGGGCGCTGCCGCCCTTCGGCTGGCTGTCCCGGATCAGGCGATCAAGATGCATGCGGATGTGGGCGGCCTCCGCGGAGGTGTTGGCGAGTGCGATGGCGCGGTCGAAGGCGACGCGGGCTTCGTCGCTCCGGCCGAGCTGCATCAGAAAGGCGCCGCGCACGCCATAGAAATGGAAGTAATTGGCAAGCTTCGGCGCCAGCGGCTCGATCAGGTCGAGCGCGGCCTGGGGCCCGCGCACCTTGGCCACCGCGACCGCCCGGTTGAGCGTCACCACCGGCGAAGGCTGCGCCAGCTCCAGCGCACCGTAGAGCAGGTCGATCTGGGTCCAGTCGGTCTCATCAGGCGTCGCGGCGCGCGCATGCAGCGCGGCGATCGCGGCCTGGATCTGATAGGGACCGCTGCGACGGTGGCGCATCGCCTTGTCGATCAGCGCCAGACCTTCCGCGATCATGGTGCGGTTCCACAGTGAGCGATCCTGGTCGTCGAGCAGGATCAGCGAACCGTCTTCGGCAAAGCGCGCGGCGCTGCGCGCATGTTGCAACAGGATCAGCGCCGTGAGCCCCATGATCTCCGGCTCGCTCTGGAACAGGCGCAACAGCAGCCGTGCCAGCCGGATCGCCTCCTCGCACAGCGGCTTGCGAAGCTCAGCGGTATCGCCACTCGCCGAATAGCCCTCATTGAAGATCAAATAGATCATCGCGGCGACGCCGGCGAGCCGTTCGGAGCGCTCGATCGCACCGGGCGTCTCGAACGGCGTCCCGGCTTCGGCGACCTTGGCCTTGGCGCGGGTGATGCGCTGCTCCATCGCGGCCTCCGACACCAGGAAAGCGCGCGCGATCTGCTTCACGGTGAGACCTGAGACGATGCGCAGCGCCAGCGCGATCTGCTGCGTCGCCGGCAGTTGCGGGTGGCAGCAGATGAACATCAGCCGCAAAATGTCGTCGCGATAGTGTGAGCCGTCGAGCCGCTCGGCCAGCGCGCCTTCCGCGTCGTCAAGATCGGAGATCGCCTGGTCGTCCTCCGGCAGCGGCTGCTGTTTGCGGTTGCGGCGCACTTCGTCGATCGCGACGTTGCGGCCGACCATGATGAGCCAGGCCGCGGGATCGCGCGGCGGCCCATTCTCCCGCCAGGTCTTGAGCGCGCGCAGGCAGGCATTCTGGAATGCCTCCTCGGCGGTATCGAGATCGCGGAAATAGCGCAGCAATGCGCCGACCGCCTGCGGACGCGCCGAGGTCAGCGCGGTCTCGATCCAGGCGGTATCAGTGTCGCTCACGCCGAAATTCCTCCGGGCCTGAACACGCCAACAGGGCGCACCTCATAAGCACCGCCGGGATTGGCAGCGCCAAGGTCGCGCGCGACGTCGAGCGCATCGTCGAGATTCTTGCAGTCGACGATATAGAAGCCGAGCAGCTGCTCCTTGGTCTCGGCATAGGGGCCGTCCAGCACCAGCGGCGGGTCCTCCTTGCGCAAGGTCGCCGCCGCAGTGGTCGGCAGCAGCCGGGCCACTGGTCCGAGCCGGCCTTGGCTGGTGAGTTTCTCCTGCACCACGGCGAGCTTCTTCATCACGGCCTCGTCCTGGTCCTTGCTCCAGGAGCCGACGAAGTCTTCGTCATGATAGCAAAGGATCGCATAAAGCATGGGCAGTACCTTCCGGGAGCGCTTGTTTTGAAGACGATCCACTATGCCCCGCCCCGACAGGGTTGCGGAAATAATTTGCGAGAAAAATCCGGCAGATCGTGCCAAGGAGGGCCTTCAAAAGCGGAACCTGACGAGGCATTTCGAATGAGCAAAGGCACACTGGCCGTCCTGATCAACAGCACGCAGCAGAATTGGCTGCCGGAGCGCTGGAAGGCCCGGTTCGATGCGGTCTGCGACGGTCGGCCCGTGGTGCTGTTGCCCGATTCCGGGCTCGATCCGGCAAAGGTGCACTATGCCGCGGTGTGGAAGCCCGCGCCGGGCGATCTCAAGACGTTCCCGAATCTGCGCGCGATCTTCAATCTGGGTGCCGGCGTCGATGCATTGATGGCGGACAAAAGCCTTCCCGATGTGCCGCTGGTGCGCGTCGCGGTGCCCGATCTCACCCGTCGCATGACCGAATATGTCGTGCTGCACGTGCTGATGCACCACCGCCAGGAACTGTACCTGCGGCAATGTCAGCGCGACAAACGCTGGGAGCCGAAATATCAGTGGCCAGCAAGCGCGGTGACGGTCGGAATGATGGGGCTCGGCACGTTGGGAGCGGATGCGGCCGAGGCGCTGCGGTGCTTCGGCTTCCACGTCGTCGGCTGGAGCCGCAGCCCGCGCACCGTCGACGGCATCGAGTGCTTCCATGGCGCAGCCGGACTCGATGCATTCCTGCGCAAGACCGACATCCTGGTGTCGCTGCTGCCGCTGACGCCTGATACAAACGGCATTCTCAACCGCGACGTCTTCGCCAAGCTCAACCGCAAGAGCCCGCTCGGCGCTCCCGTGCTAATCAATGCCGGCCGCGGGGCCTTGCAGAACGAAGCCGATGTCCTCGCCTGTCTCGACGATGGCACGCTGGGTGCCGCCTCGCTCGACGTCTTCGTGCAGGAGCCGCAGCCGGCGGACAGCCGCTTCTGGACCCATCCCAAGGTGCTGCTGACCCCGCACAACTCCGCCGACACCGACGCGGACGCGATCTCGGCCTATGTCGCCGAACAGATCGCAACGTTCGAGGCGGGCGGCGAGCTGGAGAATGTGGTGGATCGGAAGAGAGGGTACTAGGCGCGGGTCACTCCGCCCGCGGCGCCGTCCCGGCTTTCGCCGGGACGACGCCGTGTCCCGCCGTGCGTCTCCTGCCCAGCACAATCCGCCTTCCGCCGGTATCCCGTTCACCCTCTTTTAGCGAGGAGTTGATAAGCGTTGTTAATCAACGCTCAACGAACGAGTCGGATATGCGGACGAGCCTCGGCCTCAGGATGCGGATCACGGTGGCGCTGGCGGTGACGGCGGCAGCAACCGCACTGATTGCCGTACTCGGCGCCATGTGGATCATCGCGGGAATCATCGACCGCGCCGATCAGCGGGAACTGCGCAGTCATTATGATGCGCTGCTGTCGCGAATCGCCGAAGAGTCCCACCGCGCCGCCGCCATGAGCACGGTCGTGGCCGCGATGCCGGCGACGCAGGAGGCGATGGCCAAGCAGGATCGCGAGACCCTGGCGCGCCTGTTCGTGCCGGTGTTCGCCGCCACCAAGTCGGAGTACGGCGTCGAGCAGTTCCAGTTCCATACGCCGCCAGCGACGTCCTTCCTGCGCGTGCACCAGCCGGCGAAGTTCGGTGACGACCTCTCGAGCTTCCGCAAGACCGTCGTCGACGCCAACCAGGACCACAAGGTGGTCGTCGGCCTCGAAGGCGGCGTCGCCGGGCTCGGCATCCGCGGCGTGGTGCCGATCGCGCAAGGAGGTAAGCATCTCGGTACAGTGGAATTCGGCCTGACCTTCGGCCAGTCCTTCCTCGACGATTTCAAGGCCAACCGTCATGTCGACATTGCCTTCCATCTCGCCGACGGCGCGGGCTTCAAGTTGTTTGCCGGCACATTGAAGGGCAAGAGCTTCTTCGAGGCCGCCGATTACGGCCGCGCCGCGAGCGGTGATTTTACGGTGCGACAGGCCAAGCTCGACTCGACACCGGTCGCCGCGCTGCTCGGGCCCATCAAGGACTTCTCCGGAAGACCGCTCGGCGCCGTCGAGCTGGTGATGGACAATGCCGACTACGTGGCTGCCGCCGACCGCGCTTGGATGCTCGCAATCGGCATCGCCGCCCTCGGTCTGATCCTCGCCGCTATCGTCGGCTACCTCATCGCCCGCAGCATCTCGCGGCCGATCCTCTCCATCACGAACGTGATGCGCGAGCTTGCCGACGGCCGGCTCGACGTCACCGTTCCCGAAAGCAAAGCGGATGATGAGGTCGGCGCGATGGTGAAGGCGGTCGCGGTGTTCCGCGACAACGCCGTCAACTTCGATAAGCTCCAGGCCGATCAGCTCGAGGCCAAGGTGCAATCCGAGGCCGAGAAGCGCCGCGCTTTTGCTGCCCTCGCCGACAATTTCGAGGCATCGATCCGCGACGTCGTCACCACGGTGTCTTCGGCTGCGGTCGAGATGGAACACACCGCGCGCTCGATGTCCGCCATCGTCGAACAGTCGCGCAATCAGACCCGCGCGGTCTCATCGGCCTCGGCACTGGCCTCCGAGAATGTGCAGACGGTCGCGGCGGCGGCCGAAGAATTGTCCTCGTCGATGACCGAGATCAGCCGTCGCCTCGCGCATGCGACCGAAGTGGTCGGCAAGGCCGCAAGCGACGGGCGGCAATCGAACACGCGGGTGCAGAGCCTAGCGGATGCCGCGCAAAAGATCGGCGACGTCGTCGCCTTCATCAACGGAATCGCCGGCCAGACCAACCTGCTGGCATTGAATGCGACGATCGAGGCGGCGCGCGCGGGCGAGGCCGGCCGCGGTTTTGCTGTGGTCGCCTCCGAGGTGAAGGCGCTCGCGACCCAAACCGCCAAGGCGACGGAAGAGATCGGCGCGCAGGTGACGGCCGTCCAGGGCGAGACATCAGGCGCAGTGGCTGGCATCCAGTCGATCTGCGCCACAATTCAGCAGGTCGACGAGATTTCCGCGGCGATTTCGGCGGCCGTCGGTCAGCAGGGCACGGCGACGCAGGAGATCGCGCAGAACGTCCAGCAGGCCGCCGCACGCACCGGCGAGGTCTCGCAGAACATTGCAGGCGTCACCGACGGCATCGCGGCGACCGGGACGGCCGCGGAAGAGGTGCTGGTCTCGGCGGTCGAACTGTCAAAACAGTCGCAACGCCTGCGCGACGAGGTGGACCGTTTCCTGGCGCAAATCCGCGCAGCGTAGTGGGACGCGGGACCGTGCTACAAACTCAGCGTCGTCCCGGCGAAGGCAGAGAGTTATCAGGCCCGTCGGCGGCGCCAGCTACCCCTTCCCCCCCACCATCACATCGATCGCGCCCTTCACGATTCCCTCCAGCTCCTTGCGCGAGACGCGCGCGCGCGAGCGGATCGCGATCGAGTGCACGGTTGCGGAAGCGAGTTGGGCCAGCGCGGCCGGATCGGCGCTTGCCGGCAACTCGCCCTGCTCCTTGGCACGGCGGAAGCAGTTGGCAAAGGCCTTGTCGAGCTCGGTCAATCCATCGAGCACCATGGCGCGAATCTCGGGATCGGCGACCGCTTCCGACGCTGCCGTCACCACCGTGAAGCAGCCGCGCGGGCCGGTCTCGCCCGAGAGATAGATGTTCAGCGCGGAAGCAAAGATGCGCTCCAGCCGCTGGCGCACCGGCATCTCCTGACGAAAGATCTCGGCCATCGATGCCCGCGCGTCGTCACGATAGCGCTGATAGCTCTTGATGTAGAGCTCGCGCTTGTCGCCGAAGGCGCCGTAGAGGCTCGGACGATTCATGCCGGTCGCTTCACTGAGATCGTCGAGCGAGGTCGCGGCGAAGCCTTGCCTGCGGAACAAGTCGAGTGCCTTGCCGAGTGCGACATCGGGCTCGTAGGTGCGCGGCCGGCCGCGGCGCTTTGGCTCACCACGGTGCTTGGGCTCACCGCGGTGCTCGGATTCTTTGGCAGCAGCTGGCAGCTTCGATTTTTGTACCATATCGCAAATTAATCCTTGACCCGCCCCATATTATGCAAGACAGTACAAAAATCAATCTGGCCAGGTTGAGCGACACTCACAAGAGGACTTGCCCAAGGAGGCCCATGATGGATCTTTATTTCTCGCCGCTCGCCTGCTCCATGGCAACGCGCGTTGCGCTTTATGAAGCCGGCGCTGATGCGACCTATCTCGAAGTCGATTCCCCGACCAAGACGGTCCTGAAGGACGGCTCCGACTTCCGCGCCGTGAACCCGATCGGTCTGGTGCCGACGCTGCGCACCGACGAGGGCGTGGTGCTGACCGAGAATGCCGCGATCCTGCAATATGTCGCGGACCGCTTTCCGCAATCCGGGCTCGGCGCCACCCAGGGCATCGAGCGCACGCGGCTGCACCAATGGCTCTGCTTCATCGGCACCGAGCTGCACAAGGGCCTGTTCATCCCCGTGCTCGACCGCAAGGCTCCGCAGGAGACCAAGGCCTATGCGCTGGAGAAGAACCTGTCGCGGCTCGACTATCTCGACAATTACCTGAAGGGACGCGAGTTCCTGCTCGACCATTTCAGCGTGGCCGATGCCTATCTCGTCACGGTCATCAACTGGACCATGGCGACGCCGCCGATCGAGCTCGCAAAGTGGCCGAACCTGAAGGCCTATTACGAGCGCCTGCGCCAGCGGCCCTCGATCGCGAAGGCGATCGCGGAGGAATTCGAGCTGTACAAGGCCGAGCAGTCGCGGCGGAAGGCGGCGGCGTAAGCTTCGCAAATTGAGACACCGTCCCGGCTGCCCGCCGGGACGGTGCAAACCTACCCGTACAGCACACGCGGTAGGATGGTGACGATGCCGGGCCAGAGCGTCAGCAGCAGCACGAAGCCGACCATGATGATCAGATAAGGCATGGTGACGCGCGCGATGTAGCCGAGGCCGTCTTCGGTCAGGCCCTGGATCACGAACAGGTTGAAGCCGACCGGCGGGGTGATCTGCGCCATCTCGACCGCGAGCACGAGGAAGATGCCGAACCAGATCTCGTCGAAGCCGGCGCCCTTCACGATCGGCAGCACGATCGGCAGCGTCATCACGATCATGGAGAAGCCGTCGAGGAAGCAGCCGAGGATGAGATAGAAGATGACCAGCACCACGATCAGCATGAAGGGCGACAGGCCGAGCCCCTTGACGAAGGCGGCCACCGCCTGAGGGATGCCGAGGAAGGCCGCGGCATTGCCGAGGATCGAGGCCCCGAGCACGATTAGAGCGATCATCGAGCAGGTGACGACCGAGCCGATCAGCACGTCGCGCATCACCTGCTGCGACATCGAGCCTTGCGCCCAGGCGACGAGCCCGGCACCGAGCACGCCGACGGCCGCGGCCTCCGACGGCGTCGCGAGCCCGCCATACATCGAGCCGAGCACGCAGGCGATCAGGAACAGCGCCGGTGCAAGATCCTTCAGCGCGGCGAAACGCTCGCCCCATGGCACCTGCGAGAGTCTGGCCTCGGTCTCCGGCACCATCGCGGGCTTGAGCGTCGTGTGCAGCATGACCCAGCCCATGAAGGTGGCGGCCAGCAGCAGGCCGGGCAGCACGCCGGCAGTGAATAGCTTCAGAATCGAGACGTCGCCGAGCACACCATAGATGATCATGATGTTGGACGGCGGAATCAGGAAGCCGAGCGTACCGGCGCCGGCGAGCGAGCCGATAGCGATGTCGCGCGAATAGCCGCGGCGCAGGAGCTCATTGAGCGACATGCGGCCGATCACCTGGGTGGTCGCAGCCGACGAGCCGGAGATCGCGGCGAAGATGGTGCAGCCGATCACGTTCACATGCAGCAGGCGGCCCGGCAGAAGTCCGGCCCAGGGCGCGAGCCCCTGGAATAGCGAGCGCGACAGGCGGGTGCGGAACAGCAACTCGCCCATCAGGATGAACAGCGGCAGCGCCAGCAGCTCCTGCGTGGTCAGGATGTTCCAGGCGTATTGCGGCAACAGCTTGTCGAGCGGGATCGAGCGGAACATCGCGAGCAAGAGCGTCGCGGTGAGCGCCAGCGTGAGACCGATCCAGACGCCACACGCCAGAAGCGCAAACAGGATCGCGAAGAGAGCGACGACTTCGATGGTCATGAGATCCGGTATCCGGGAGCTGGCGCAATCATTCGACGGGGGAGGCCTTCATGCGGTGATCCTCCAGCGGCAGGCCGAGCACGGCCTGAATCGCACGCGCCAGGAACTGAAGCGTGAGCAGCAGCATGCCGAAGGTAACGACGGCTTCCGGAAACCACAGCGGTGTGTCGCTCGAGGTCGAAACCTGGCCGCGCGTATAGGCGCCGTAGGCAAACTTCGCCATCGATGATGTCAGGAAGGCCATGAAGGCAAATCCGGCCACCGCCGAGAGGATCTCGATCGCGCGCTGCAGCGGCGGCGGCACGTTCTTGAGCAACAGCACGACGCGGATGTGGCCGCCGACGCGCAACGTCATGGCGGCTCCGAACGTGAACGACGCCGCCATCAGGTAGGAGGAATATTCCCAGGCGATCGAGATCGTCGGCGGGAAGAATGGCAGGAAGTTCGAGAGGAAACGGGTTGCGACCTCGCACAGCATTAGCAGCGTCAGCGTCAACAGACAGCCGCCGCCGATCCAGCCGTCGAGCCGGCCGAGACGATCGATACCGTCGAGCAGGAGGCGCAGCGGCGCCGGCGCCGCTGCGTTGAGGCTCTGCGGAGCTTCGGGCGAGACGCTCACCACGACATCACCCTCAGCCGCGCTTCATTTCGGCGAGATAGGCACGCACCGGCTTGTCGGCCGCCGGCACGCGCTTGAGAAAGGCATCGAGCTGCGGAGCGGTCTTGGCTCTGATCTCGGCCATCATCGCGTCCGAGACCGGCACCACCTCCATGCCGCCCTCCTTGAGGCGGTTGAGACTGTCGACGTCGGCCTTGAGCGAGTTGGTCCAGAAGCCCGGCTCCATCTTCGCTGCGATATCGGCGACGAGCTTCTGCTGGTCGCTGCTCAGCGCCTTCCAGGAGTCGAGATTAACGGTGAGCATCTGCGACGACCAGACATGGTTGGTCGGGTAGATGTATTTCAGGAATTCCCAGAACTTGCCGTCGACGCCCGACACCGCCGAGGTGGAGACGCCGGCGACTGCGCCGGAGGCCAGCGCCGGAATGGTCTCGCCCCAGGGGATCATCACCGGCGCCATGCCGACCACGGCCAGCATGTCGACGGCGTTCTTGTCGGGCACGCGGATCTTGATGTTCTTCAGGCCCTCGACGTCGGCGACCTTGACCTTGAGATGGAGATACTGCGTCGGCCACGGCACGATGTAGAGGATCTTCTGGTTGTTGCGCGCGGCGACCTTCTCGTATTCGGGTCGCACATATTTGTGCAGCACCTTCAACTCGTCCATCGAGCCGCAGAGGAACGGGATACTCTCGACGCCCATGAAGGGCTCGTCGCCGACCTGCTGGATGTTGAGGACATCGGCGAGCGGCACGAGACCGTCGCGCACGGCGCGGAGATGCTCGGGGCCCTTGAAGCCGAGCTGCCCGCCCGCCTTCACGGTGATGTTTACCGCGCCGCCGCTCTGCTTCTTGACCTCGTCGGCGAAGGCCATCGCGTTCTGGGTATGGAAATTGCCGTCGGGCCACACCGTCGACATGTCCCAGCTCACCGTCGCGGCTCGCGCGCGGGTCGAGATGTGACCGGCGGCAAGCAGCGTGGCTGCACCCGCGGTGAAATTCCTGCGCGTGATCATTGACCCCTCCGTTTGCTAGGCGCGCAACGCCTGATGCGTCATCGCGCATACCCGTAAACTGCAACTGCATTGTCAGCGGACACCAGGCCGCTCTCGACGTCGTCCTTGACCGCCGCACGCTCGCGCGTCGCGGGATCGCCGATGCCGGCGCCACCCGGTGTCAGCACCACCAGCCGGTCATCCGGCGGCACCTGCTGGAAGCCTTTGCCGCGCAGCTTCTTACCGGACTTCAGACCGACATAACCGGCCTCGCCATCACGGCCGCCGTCGCGGCCGCGCGGCGGGTGATCGATGCGATCGAACGCCGCCAGAATGTCGAAGGGAGCATCGACCCCGCTGCCGACCTCGATGATCTGACCGAGGCCGCCGCGGGTGCGCCCTGCTCCGCCGGAATCCGGACGCAACTCCTTGCGCCAGAAAATTAACGGCGTTTGTGTTTCCGCGATCTCCACCGGCGTGCCGCGCACGCCGCTGGGATAGGCGGTCGCCGACAGCCCGTCTTTGCCGAAGCGCGCACCGGTGCCGCCATTGCTGGTGACCGCCATCGAGAACCCGTAATTGCCGCCAACGCCGCTGCGCGTCCGGCCGCGGACGTTGAGATTCCACAGGCACGAGGTGCCCTCCGCCGGCACGCGCTCGGGGATGATCTGGCGCAGGCAGCCAAACACGACGTCGGGCAACATCTGGCCGATGATGTGACGCGACGCCACAGGCGCCGGCTTTGGAGCGTTGAGGATGGCACCAACCGGCGCCGACACCGTCAGCGGCGACAGCGAGCCGGCATTGTTGGGGATTTGCGAGGCGACGACACAGCCGAGGCCGAACACGGTGTAGGCCGTGGTGTAGGACAAGGGCACGTTGATGCCGAATTTCGAAGCGGCGGAGGTGCCGTCGAAATCGACGTGGATGCCTTGATCCGAGATCGTCAGTGTTGCGGCCAGCGTCACCGGCGCATCGTAGCCGTCGACCACCATGGTGTTGCGCCAGCTGCCCTTCGGCAGTTTGGCGATCTCGGCGAGCACCGCCTCACGCGAGCGGTCGCAGATGTAGTCGCCGAGCTCGTCCAGCGTATCGATGCCGAACTCGGTCATCATCTCGACCAGGCGCTCACAGCCGACGTCGTTGCAGCCCGCCAGCGAATAGGTGTCGCCTTCGGTATCGATCGGCAGCCGCGTGTTGGTGCGGATCATCGCCATCAGCGTCTCGTTGACGACGCCCTGGTCGATCAGCTTCAGCATGGGGATGTAGAGCCCCTCCATGAACACGTCGGTGGCATCGGGGCCGAAGCCGATGCCCCCGATGTCCATCAAGTGACTGGTGCAGGAGAACAGCGCGACGACCTTGCCGTCCTTGAAGCAGGGCGTGGTGACGACGAAGTCGTTGAGATGGCCAGTGCCCATCCAGGGATCGTTGGTGATGTAGGCATCGCCCTCCTTCATCGTCGCGATCGGGAAATGGTCGATGAAATGCTTGACCGATTCCGCCATCGAGTTGACGTGACCGGGCGTGCCGGTCACCGCCTGCGCCAGCATGCGCCCCCTGAGGTCGAACACGCCGGCCGAGAGGTCGCCGCATTCGCGCACGATCGGGCTGAAGGCGGTGCGCAAAAGCACCTGCGCCTGCTCCTCGACCACGGCGATCAGCCGGTGCCACATGATCTGAAGGTCGATCAGGCTCGCGCCATTTGCCTTGCTCATGATCAAGCCGCCTTCCGTTCCATGACGATGCTGCCGGCACCGTCGATATGGGCGTCAAAACTGGTGGAGACGAAAGTGGAGGTTTCGTCCTCCGCAATCACGGCGGGGCCGGCGATCGTCGCGCCCGGCGCCATGTCCTCGCGGCGATAGAGCGGGATCTCGATCACCTCGCCGGCCCGTCCGTCGAAGAACTTTCGGCTGCCCGACGCCTTGGCCGCCGGCTTGCGCGGGACGGCCGCGACAGCGGGAGGATTGCGCGCTTCGGTGGTCGCGAGCACCGACCAGCTCAGCACCTCGATCGCCGCGCCCGGGATCGGCCGCTCGAACATCGCCGAATAATCGGCCTCGAACTTCTGGCGAAGACCTGCCAGATCAGCCGATGTCAGCGCCCGGTTCGGCAGCTCTACCGTGATCTCATGGCCCTGGCCGACATAGCGCATGAAGGCCGCGCGACGCTCGCGCACCGGCGCACCGGCCGCACCGGGCTCGACCAGCGCACGCGCCTCGGTCGCCATCTCCTGAAGCAGGTCGGAAACCGCATCCGTGTCGAAATCGTCGAGCCGCACATGACGGCTGCGGACCAGCTCATAGGCGATCGGAGCTGCCAGGAATCCAACCGCCGAGCCGACGCCGGCATTCGACGGCACGATCACCCGGGAGACGCCGATCTTCTCGGCGACGCGCGCGGCATGCAACGGCGCGGCCCCGCCGAATGCGATCAGCGTATGCTGGCCGACCACGGCGCCGCGCTCGACCGCATGCACGCGCGCCGCGCTCGCCATGTTCTCGCAAACGACTTCGTGCACGGCGTAGGCGGCGGTCTCCGCCGACAGGCCCAGCGGCACACCGACACTGCTCAGCAGCGCCTGCTTCGAGAGCTCCGGATCAAGCTTGATCGTGCCGCCGGCAAAGGCATCGGGATCGATCATGCCGAGCGCGACGTCGGCATCCGTCACGGCTGGACGCTGGCCGCCCCGACCATAACAGGCGGGGCCCGGCTCCGACGAGGCGCTCTCGGGGCCGACAGTGACGCGCTTCATGGCGTCGACATGGGCGATCGAGCCGCCACCGGCGCCGATCTCGACCATCTCGATCACGGGAATGCGCACCGGCAGGCCCGAGCCCTTCAGGAAGCGCGCCGCGCGATCAACCTCGAACACGCGCGAGGTCTCGGGCTGGTATTTTTCGATCAGGCAGATCTTTGCCGTGGTGCCACCCATGTCGAAAGAAAGCACCTTGCTCTCGCCGAGGCGCGCCGCGATCTGCGCCGCGAAAATGGCGCCGCCGGCGGGGCCGGATTCGACGAGGCGCACCGGAAAGCGGCGCGCCGTCTCGATCGAGGTGACGCCGCCGCCTGAGGTGACGAGATAGATGGCGCCGCGAAACTGCTCGACCTGCAAGGCATCCGCCATGCGTGCGAGATAGCCGTCGATCAGCGGCTGGACATAGGCGTTGGCGACGGCCGTCGAGGTCCGTTCATATTCGCGGATCTCGGGGCATACCGCGGAGGATATCGTCACGGAAATGCCGGGCATCTCCTCCGCTATGACCGCAGCCGCGCGGCGCTCGTGCTCCGGATTGGCATAGGAGTGCAGGAAGGCGATCGCGACACTCTCGACCTTCAACTCGCGCAATTTCGGCGCGAGCGCGCGCACGGCGGCCTCGTCCAGCGGGAGCCGAACGGCACCATGGGCGTCGATGCGCTCGGGCACGGTGAAGCGGAGGCCGCGCGGCGCCAACGGCTTCGGCTTGTCGATCGCGAGATCATACTGGTCGTAACGGCTCTCGGTGCCGATATCGAGCACGTCGCGAAAGCCGTCCGTCGCAATCAGCGCGGTCCTGGCACCGCGGCGCTCGATGATGGCGTTGGTCGCGAGCGTCGTGCCGTGAATGAAGACGTCGATGTCGCTGATATGCGCGCGCGCGTCGGTGAGAATGAGGCGCATGCCGTCGAGCACCGCCTGTTCGGGCCGCTGTGGCGTCGTCAGCACCTTGCGCGTTTTGCGCACTTCGCCCACGTCCAGCACGATGTCGGTGAACGTGCCACCGATATCGACGGCAAGCCGCACCTCGGCTCCTTCAAGCATTCCAAAATTCTCCGGCTGATCGTCAAGTCCCAGGACGAAAACGCAGCAATTTCCATGCCATCGCGCATGCTGACATGCTGTACCAGGCTATTCTGCGTGGCACCTATGCAATAGGCAAGACATGATCGCCTGGGGGCAGATCAGAGCAGGAATGCAAGTGCTGCTTCGCAGCGCTCCTCGACCTTCAGCGTCAGGAGATCGTCTGCGCGGGTGCGTCCGAGATTGACCGCGGCGATCGGAATGTTGCGCTGCGCCGCGGCCTGAACAAAGCGAAAGCCGGAATAGACCATCAGCGACGAGCCAACGATCAGCATGGCGTCGGCCTGCGACAGATGGTCTTGCGCGACGGCGACCACGTCGCGCGGGACGTTCTCGCCGAAAAATACAACGTCAGGTTTGAGGATGCCGCCGCAGGCTTCGCAAGGCGGCACCCTGAACGACGAGAAATCCGCATGGTCCAGATCAGCATCGCCATCGGGCGCATCCGCAGCGTCGAGCGTCAGCCATTCCGAATTGGCGCGGCCAAGCGCATGCTGGAATTCGCTCCGCGGCGTCTTGCGGCCGCAGCCCATGCAGCGAACGAGGTCGAGCCGCCCGTGCAGGTCGATGACCTGCCGGTGGCCCGCGGATTGATGCAGGCGATCGACATTCTGGGTCAGCAGCATCTCGCAGCGGCCGTTGGCTTCGAGCCGGGCGAGCGCGTGATGCGCATCGTTCGGCCGGGCCTGTCCGAACCGCCGCCAGCCGATCAGGCTGCGCGCCCAATAACGCTGGCGCGTAGGCTCTTCCGACATGAAGGCCTGGAAATTGACAGGCTGGGTCCGCTTCCAGTTGCCGTGGCTGTCGCGATAGTCGGGAATGCCGGAATTCGTGCTGCAGCCGGCACCGGTCAGCACGAACAGCTTTTCGTGCCGGCCGATGAAATCCTGGAGCGCGGAGTTTGCCGCCGGAGGGTTTGCCATGGCGCAGATGTAGTCTGCATCATGGCATTTTGCCAGATCACTCCCGCGCCAGCGGCTCGAAGCCGCCGATCAGCTTGACGAGTTCGCTCTGCCGCGCGGTGCCGGTCTTGCGGAAGACGTTGTGGAGGTGGGTCTTGATGGTGGCCTGTGTCAGCCCGAGCAGCTCTGCGAGTGCCTTCACCCCGCTCACCTTCATCACGGCATCGACCACCCGGATTTCGCTCGCGGTGAGCTTGTAGAGCTTGGCGAGCGCCTCCAGCGGCGGCGGACTGGCGGGCGAGGACTTGTTGATGAAGACCGCGGCAACGGCCGAATACAATTCGCCGGTGCGCTGCCGGTCGCCCGAAGTCAGCGGCAGTACATTGGCGAACCAGCGACCGAGCGGCGTCGAGATCAGAATCGGACCGCCTCCGCCGACCGCGCTGTGACCACGCTCGGCGGCGAGAAGCGCATCGCGGAGCGCACGTTGCGCTTCGGGCGCCGTTGCGGCCAACGCTGCGTTCCGTTGGGTTAGAATTGTGCTTTCATCCAGCATGAGGCGCCCCGGCGCATTGGCAAAGGCGATGCGGGCGCCGGGACCAACCAGGAAGACCGCAGCCGACACATTGTCGAGCACCTGGGTCAGAATCAGCTGCACCGCTTTGCTCTGGTCGAACAATCGTCCGATTGAGACGGCGCGCTGGAAATGCGGGACGATCAGTCCGAGCCGGCGGCGATCCTCGGAATCGGCGAGGCCGTCCTTCTCGTGCATGCGGACGGCGAGAACCGAGGCACTCGTCGCACTTTTCTCCAGGTTCGCCCCGAGAGCATCGATGATGCCCTGCGGCTTCATCCATTCTGTATAGAAGCGCGTTTCCACGATTTCCTCGAAAGGAATGAGGTCGGTGGATCCCCAGACGAGACCGGCCTCGATGAATGCGCCGGCTGGAAAACACGGATTGAGAGGCAGATATTTTTCGAAGTAGAGCTTCGTGTAGTGCGGATCCTCGTTGAACATATGGAGCGCGGCGGATTGCTCCGTGGCCGCGTCGTGCCAAAACAGGCTTCCGGAGGAGCCGCCGACGAACAGGCAGGCTTGCGCGAGAGCGCGCGGCCAGAGGGCAGGATCGAGCGCGGCGTCGTAGACGAGGCCGATCAGCTCTGACAGCAAAGCGGCTTCAGAGCTCACGGCCAACTTTCATCATTCCAAACGGCATGCAGGGCATTTGCGCCTTCGAAAAACACAGTAATGGACCACAAGGACTGTGAGACAGGAGTCCGGATCGCACATCAACCGTTTGGTTGAGAAGGCCCGACTGCGCGGCGCCGGGCCTTGGTTTTCGAATCTTGCGAGACTGCCTCGCCAGCAATCAGCTCGCCCAGTTCTCGCGGAACTCGGGGAACAGCGTCAGGCCACCACAGGCATAGATGGTCTGCCCGGTGATGTAGCTGGCATCATCCGAGGCGAGGAAGGCGAACACGGCGGCGATTTCTTCCGGGGTGCCGACGCGGCCCATGGGAATGTGACTGGTGACAACTCCGCGCTTGTCGGGATCGCCAGTCCAGGCTGCGTTGATCGGCGTATCGATTGCGCCGGGGCCGACCGCGTTGACGCGAATCCCGCGGCCCGCGAATTCGAGCGCCAGCGTGCGCGTGAGATTGGCCATGGCCCCCTTGCTGATCGAGTAGGCGAGATAGCCAGGCTTTGGAATGATCTGGTGGACGCTGGAACAGTTGATGATGCTGCCACCTCCGCCGCGCGCGACGAAATGCGCCAGCGCCTTCTGCGCGCAGAGCACCGCGCCATTGAGATTAACGTCGATGATGCGGCGATAGGTGTCGACGTCGAGCGCCTCGCTCGCCGATTCCTGCTGAAAGCCGGCGTTGTTGACGAGGCAGTCGAGGCGCTTCCAGCGCGCCAGGACCGTCTCGAACATCGCGGCGATGTCCTGTTCGACCCCGATATCGGCATGAACGATGAAATGATCGAGCCTGCCGTGGCCGCGGTCGCTCGATGCCGTGCGCGCGAGCGCGAGCGTCTCCTCGGCCTTCTCGGCAGGACCGATATAATTGATGGCAACCGTCGCGCCTTCCTGAGCAAGCCGAACGGCGACGGCGCGCCCGATGCCCTGTGGAGCGCCTGTCACCAGTGCGTGTCGCCCAACGAGTCGTGAAGGAAAGGCGGTCGAGAGATCGGTCTGTGGCATGAGTTTTCTCCGGAATCCCTCATCATGGATGGAACCTGGATTTTGTTCCATCCCGTCAGCGCATTGCTGGGATTCATTCTGCGCGGCGCGCGATCGACGAGGTCAGAATCTGATACAGGATAATCGCGCCGAAGGTCGCGGTGCCGATTCCGCCGATCGTGAACGCGCCGAACTTGAGCGTGAGATCGCCGGCGCCCGCGGTCAGCGCGACCGCGACGGTGATCAGGTTCGCCGGATTGGCGAAGTCGACCTTGTTCTCGACCCAGATCCGGCCCGCCATCGCCGCGATCAATCCGAACAGCACGATCGACAGGCCGCCGATGACGGGCCCCGGGATCGACAGGATCAGCGCGCCGAATTTCGGCGAGAAGCCGAGCAGGATCGACACCGTGGCGGCGAAGGCGAACAGCAGGGTCGAGTACACCTTCGTCGCTGCCATGACGCCGATGTTCTCGGCATAGGTGGTGACGCCGGTGCCGCCGCCGCAGGCGGCCACGATCGTCGCGAGGCTGTCGGCGAACAGAGCACGACCGAGATAGGCATCGAGGCTTCGCCCCGTCATGGCGCCGACGGCCTTGATGTGACCGAGGTTCTCGGCAACGAGGATGACCGCAACCGGCGCGATCAGGAAGATGGCATCGGCGTGGAATGTCGGCGTGGTGAAGTTCGGCAGGCCGAACCATGGCGCCGCCGAAAGTTGCGCGAAGTCGATCGGCTTGCCGAAGCCGAGCCCGTTCGCAAACAGCAGGTACAGAAGATATCCGCCGATCGCCCCCAGGATGATCGGCAGGCGGCGCCACAGACCGGGCGCGCCAACAGCGACCACGCCGATCATCAGAACGGTCGCAAGCCCGATCCAGGTGTCGAACGCATTGGCGCTCACCGCCTTGACCGCGACGGGCGCGAGGTTGAGACCGATCGCGGCGACCACGGCGCCGGTGACCGCCGGCGGCATCAAGCGCTCGACCCAGCCGATGCCTGACCACATCACGATCAGCGCGATCACGCCGTACAGCACGCCGGCGCCGACGATGCCGCCGAGCGCAACCGAGATGTTCGGGTTCGGCCCGTGCCCGGCATAGCCGGTGGCGGCGAGGACGACGGCGATGAATGCGAAGCTCGAACCGAGGTAGCTCGGCACGCGCCCGGCGACGATGACGAAGAAGATCAGCGTGCCGATGCCGGAGAACAGCACCGCCACATTGGGATCGAAGCCCATCAGGAGCGGCGCGATGATCGTCGAGCCAGACATGGCGACGCAATGCTGGAGACCGGAGATGATGGTTTGGCCCCATGACAGCCGTTCCTCAGGCATGATGACGCCCGAGGTCTTGAGCGTCCAACGCGGAAAATAGCTCTCCGTCTGCTCGTTCGCGCCGGTTGCGTTCGACATGTTCCCCCCATTGCGGTGCAGCGATTGATCGCGTGCAAACAGACCAAAATGTGATTGTTGCTTATGCTGCGGTCAACACATGATGTAAGTCACAATGTAAGTCACAAGATCAACGCGTTCCGAGACTCATTCTATGACACAGATCGCAATCCAGCCAGCCATTCGCCGCCGGCACCAGCCCTGGTACAAGATCCTCTACGTCCAGGTGCTGATCGCGATCGCACTCGGGGTCCTGATCGGCTATTTCTATCCAGATCTCGGCAAGGCCTTGAAGCCGCTCGGCGACGGCTTCATTGCACTGATCAAGATGATGATCGCGTCGGTGATCTTTTGCACCGTGGTGCACGGCATCTCCTCGATGGGCGACCTCAAGCGGGTCGGCCGGGTCGGACTGAAGTCGCTGATCTATTTCGAGTCGGTCTCGACCGTGGCGCTGGCGGTCGGCCTCCTGGTCGGCGAGGTGCTGCAGCCTGGGCACGGCTTCAACATCGACCCTGCCACGATCGATCCGAAGTCGGTGGCGACCTATGTCACCAAGGCCAAGGAGGACGGCATTGTCGCTCACCTGATGGGAATCATCCCCGACAGCTATTTCGGTGCGATTGCACGCGGCGACCTGCTGCAGGTACTGCTGGTTTCGATCCTCTCCGGATTCGCCATCGCGTTCCTCGGCGGGGCGGGCGAGCCGATCGCGGAGGCGGTCGATAAGGCCGCAAAGATGTTCTTCGGCATCATTCGCATCATCGTGCGCGTAGCGCCGATCGGTGCGTTCGGCGCCATGGCGTTCACCGTGGGCGCCTACGGCCTCGGCTCGCTGCTCAACCTCGCCGCCCTGATCGGCACGTTCTATCTCACCAGCATCCTGTTCGTGCTGATCGTGCTGGGTTCGATCGCGCGGCTGGCCGGCTTCTCGATCCTGCGCTTCATCGCCTATATCAAGGACGAGCTCTTGATCGTGCTCGGGACCTCATCGTCGGAAACGGTGCTGCCGCAAATGATCCAGAAGATGGAGCATCTCGGCGCCTCGCGTTCCGTTGTCGGTCTCGTTGTTCCGACCGGCTACAGCTTCAACCTTGACGGCACCAACATCTACATGACGCTGGCAACGCTGTTCCTGGCGCAGGCGACCAATACGCATCTGACGATCTGGCAGGAACTCGGCATTCTGGGCATCGCCATGATCACTTCGAAGGGTGCCTCTGGCGTGACCGGCGCCGGCTTCATCACGCTCGCAGCGACGCTCTCGATCGTGCCTGACATTCCGATCCAGTCGATCGCGATCCTGGTCGGCATCGACAAGTTCATGAGCGAGTGCCGGGCGCTGACCAACTTGATCGGCAACGGCGTCGCCTGCGTCGTCATCAGCATCTCGGAAGGAGAGCTCGATCGCGACGCGCTGCATGAGACCATGGCACATCCGCTGGAGATGGGCGAAGCGCTGGAGCCTGGCGGAACAGCGTAGAGGCGCGCCTTGGAGATCGAAGGCAGTCGCAGCCGGTTCCATTGCGGTAGTTTCCCGGAGTGGTAAATCGGTGAGGCACGCGTCACAACGATGGCGTTGGGATCACCGATTGATACTCATTCTTTCTACCCGACGCGCTGGGGGCAGAGCGTCGGGTATTTGAGCCTTATCCGGAACAGGCGGCGGGATCAGATGATCCCGCCATTGGCGCGCAGCACCTGCCCATTGATCCAGCCACCATCAGAACCTGCAAGGAACGCAACTGCGGCAGCGACGTCCTCGGGCTCGCCAAGCCGCTCCAGCGGCGCGAGCTTGGCGAGGTGGTCGACCAACTCCTTCGACTTGCCATCCAAGAACAGTTTTGTGGCAGTCGGTCCAGGTGCCACCGCATTCACGGTGATATTGCGCCCGCGCAGCTCCTTGGCCAGCACATGCGTCAAGGCTTCGACCGCCGCCTTGGTCGCGGCATAAATGCCGTAGGTCGGAGACAGGATGCCGGCCTGGCTCGACGACAGATTGACGATGCGGCCGCCATTGCGCAGCCGCCGCGCCGCCTCGCGCAGCGTGTTGAAGCTACCCTTCAGATTGATCGCGATCTGGCTGTCGAAGGCACCATCGTCGGCATCCGCGAGCGCCGCGAGCCGCATGACGCCGGCATTGTTGACGAGCACGTCGACGCCGCCGAACGCGCTCTCGGCCACATCGAACATCCGCGCCACGGCGCCCGGGTTGCTGACATCGGCTTGCGCGGTGATGGCCCGGCCGCCGGCCTGCGCGATCTTTCCGGCCAACGCCTCCGCTTCAGCGGCATTGCCGGCATAATTGATGACGACGGCAAAGCCGTCGCCGGCAAGCCGTTCGGCGATCGCCGCGCCGATGCCGCGCGAGCCTCCGGTGACGATGGCGACTTTCTTGTTTGCGTTGGACATTGCGTTCTCCGTGATTGCCGGCCGCTGCCTGCGGATGACACGGGAGGATTTGCCCTTTCTCCGACGAAAGATAATCAGCCGCCGGTCGGCATCATTGTTCAGCCAAACCGAACAATCGATCGACGTCGCCAAGGTCGAGCCGCCGCGTGATCCCGATCGCCTGCAGGAACGTCTCGTCATGGCTGACGACGAGCAGCGCGCCGTCATAGGCGCTCAAGCCCGCTTCGACGGCTGCGATGGACTCGAGATCCAGATGATTGGTCGGCTCGTCCAGGATCAGCAGGGACGGCGGCGTCGCTCCGCCCAGCACGCAGGCAAGGCCCGCGCGAAACAGCTGGCCGCCGCTCAAGCTGCCGACCTCTTGCAAGGCCGCATCGGCGCGAAACATGAAGCGCGCCAGGGCGGCACGGCATTCATTCACGCCGGCTCTTGGATTGAGGCGCCCAAAGTTGTCGAAGATCGAGATCGCGGGATCGAGCAGGCTGACCTTCTGGTCGAACAGCGCGAAGTCCGGCCTGACCCGCACGCTGCCGGCGAACGGGCGCAACTTGCCCGCAATGAGTTTCAGCAGCGTCGTCTTGCCGGAGCCATTGGGCCCGACAATCGCGACGCGCTCCGGACCGACGATGGTGAGCGATACATCGCGCAACACGGGTCGCTCCGGCCGATAGCCCGCACTGGCGCGGTCAATCGACACCACCTCCCTCCCCACCGGCAGCTGGGTCGAGGCTAGTTTCACCGACAGCGGCTGAAGGATCTCGATGCGCCGGCGCGCGGCGTCGACCGCATCAAGCGCCTCCGCGCGTCGCCGCTCGGTAATCTGCGCGGTCCTGCCGCCGCTGTCTTCGCTGCGGTCCCGGCGTGCGCCAGCCAGAATCCGCGGCATGTCGCCTTTGGCGCGCTTCTTCCTGCCGCCGCTGTCCTTGCGGGCCTTGCGTTCGGCGGCCTCCTGCGCCTTGCCGTCGATCTCGGAAAGATGCTTCTCGGCATGCGCGAGGTCGTGCCTGACGGCGGCAAGCTCGACGGCCTTCTGCGCATGATAGCTGCTCCAATTGCCGCCATAGCGCGTGGCCCCGAGCGAGGTCAGCTCGACGATGGCGTCCATGGTCTCGAGCAGGGCCCGGTCATGGCTCACCACAATCGCGCCTCCGCGCCAGCTTGCGAGCAGATCGATGATGGCGAGACGACCGTTCCGATCGAGATTGTTGGTGGGCTCATCCAGCAGCAGAAAGTCTGGTTCCGTAAAGAGCAGTGCCGCCAGACGAACGCGCGTCACCTGCCCACCCGATAAGCGGTCCAATGCGGCGTCGGGCGCGACATCGAAACCAACCCGGGCAAGAGCGGACGCGAGCCGCGTCTCGAGGGTCCAGTCGACCTCGGCAACATCATCTGCCGAAGCTTCGCCGCGCTCGGCACGGCGGAGCGCGTTCAGAGCATCGCGCGCGCCGAAGAGGTCGACGACCGTCGCATCCGGACGAAGTTGAGCGTCCTGGCGCAGGAGTCCGACGGATCCGTCGACAATCGCGTGCCCCGACTGCGGAACATGCTCGCCGGTGATCGCGGCAAGCAGAGTTGTCTTGCCGACGCCGTTGCGGCCGACGAGGCCGGCGCGTTCCGCGCGGAAGGTCAGATCGATGCTGGAAAGGAGAGAGCGGCCGTCAGGTGTGGACAGCGACAAGCGCGATAGGATGATGGAAGCAGGCATGGAATTCCCCGTGAGCAATGCGGATGGGCGTTGCGATCGGGGTGAAATCCATGGCTACCGATATCCTTGATGAGAGCCTCGCTCATAATCCGGCCGGGCGGCAAGATCAAGGCATGCTGCCGGCGAGGCCAGCGGCTACGCCGCCAGCCTGTCGAACTGAACCTTCCCCGCCTTCATCACCAGCGGAATGTGCTCGCCCTGGCCGAGCAGGCAGCTAACGTCGCGAAGCGGATTGCCGTCGACCACGAGCAGATCCGCGAGCGCGTCGGGCACAATCCGGCCGAGCTTGCCCTCCATGCCGAGCACCTCGGCTCCGATCACGGTCGCGCTGGCGATGACCTCGCGCGCGCCCTGGATTTCGGCGCGGATGCGGAACTCTTCGCTCTGGAGGCGCTGCGACGGGCCGAGCAGATCGCTGCCGTACCCCATCTTCACCCCGGCCTTGCGATAGATCTCGAGCGAGCGCAGGCCGGCATCGCGGACGTCGGCGATCTTGGCGACGCTCTCCGGCGGCAGGCCGTATTGCGCGCCCTCATTGGCCAAGGCTTCATAGGTGACAAGCGTCGGCACCACATAGGCGCCCTTCTCGGCCATCAGGCGCGCCGTCGGCTCGTCGATGAGATTGCCGTGCTCGATGGTACGGACGCCACAGCGAACAGCGCGCGCAATCGCAGCCGCGGTGTAGGCATGGGCGAGCACATAGGTCTGCCGCCCTTGCGCCTCGTCGACGATGGCGCGGATCTCGTCCTCGGAGTAGCCGAAGGCGCCGACCGGATCGGTCGGAGAGGCGACGCCACCGGACGCCATGATCTTGATCTGGTCGGCACCCATCTGCAGCTCCTCGCGGACCGCCTTGCGCACGCCATCAACGCCGTCGGCAACGCGCGCCAGCGCGCCGACGCGCACGCAGCAGGGACAGACGGAATCGCTGGCCAGATAGTCCGAGCGGGCCCGGCCGTCGCCATGTCCGCCGGTCTGACTGAGTGCACGGCCCGAGACGAACAGACGCGGACCATCAGCCAGGCCGGTCTCGATGGCCTGCTTCATCGCGTGGCCGGCGCCGCCGGCATCGCGGACGGTCGTAAAACCTCGCCGCAGCATGCCCTTGAGAATCAGCGTCGAACGCAGCGTCACCAGGACGTTTGGCATTTTCGCCTGCGCCGCCAGGTTGAGCTCGATGGCGATGGTATGGACGTGCAGGTCGATCAGGCCGGGCATCAACGTCTTGCCCTTGAGATCGATCGTCCGATCTGCATTGGCCTGGATCGGACGGTCCGAGACCTCCTTGATCACGGTATCCTCCACCAGCACGTCGTGGCCGGTCAGCAATTCGGGCTGGAGCGGATCAAGCAGCGCGGCGTTCTTGAAGAGAGTGCTGGGCATGGAGATGTCCTCTGTCAGGCAATCGGAAGCAGCGCCGGCAGCGCGAGCTGGGCGAACGGGAGACACGCGGCGACGTCGTCCTCGTCGTACCAGCCGGCTTCGTGAAGCAGATTGAGCGAGCCGAACGTTCGGCCCCGCCAGCGCACCGGCATGTTGAGCACGCTGGCGCAGTCAAGCGAAGCGATCAGTTCATGATCGGGGAACACGGTGCGCAGATCGTCCTGCGTCCGGCCGATATAGGCTTGGCCGGAATCGAGCACGGCTTCTGTCCACGGTCCCGGCGCGAGGCGCTTGCGCCCGCCGGTGGGGTATGGACCCGGCCGATTGGAATAGACCCGCGCGGCTTCGCAGGTATCGCCGTCGTAGGTCAGGATCGTGAACAGCTTGTGCCCGATCGCCGACTTCAGGGCTTCATCCAGCGCCGCAAAGAGCGCCCCCGGCTGATCCGCCCTGTCCTGTGCCGCCGCAACGGCGCAGAGCAGCGGATCGGCCGGGCGTCTGGTCCGTCTCATGCGGTTTCACCCGCCGCGATTTCTTCCAGCGAGCGGCCGCGCGTCGGCACGCCCATCAGGACGACGGTGACCGCCCCCAGCAGCAGCACGGTGGTGGTGACGCCGAACACGCCGGCGAAGCCGAAATTGGGATAGAGATAGCCGACCAGGATCGGCGAAACGATCGCGCCGATGCGGCCGATCGCCGATGCAAGCCCGGCACCTGTGGTTCTGATCGGGGTCGGGAACACTTCGGCGGTGTAGGCATAGACGCCGGCATAGGTGCCGTTCATGAACAGCGACAGCAGAATGCCCGCCACCATGATGTGCTGGTCCGTCTGCGCGAAGGCAAGGCCGAGCGCGCTGACGCCGCCGAGCACCATGTAGGTCGCAATCGTCGCCTGCCGGCCGATGCGCTCGTTGAAATAGGCGGCGCTGAAATAGCCCGGGATCTGCGCGCAGTAGATCGCGATCGAATAGCCGAAGCTCTTGGTGATGCTCATGCCGTTCTGGACCAGCAGGCCGGGGATCCAGACGAAGAAGGAGTAATAGCTGAAGGTGATCGCAAGCCACATGATCCAGGTCATGATGGTGATGCGGGCCTGGCGCGCTGCCAGAAGCGCCGCGAAATTGGCCAGCAGCGTTCCACTGGTCCCGGCGGGAGGGACAACTTCGACCACCGGCGGCGGCAGGACACGGCCCTCACGCACAAAGACCGCCTCGATGCGGTCGAGCACGGCTTCGGCTTCCTTCTCCCGTCCGCGGCTCTCAAGCCAGCGCGGCGATTCCGGCAGAGCGCGTCGCCACCACAGCAGCATGACAACAGGCACCGCCGTGATCACCAGCACAATGCGCCAGCCGTTGTCATACGAGGGCACGATGAAGTAGCCAAGCAAGGCCGCGGCGACGAAGCCGAAGGAGAAGAAGCCGGCCAGCGAGCCGGTGAAACTGCCGCGGAAGCGCCGTGCCACGAACTCCGCAAGATAGGGCGCAATGATCGCGCTCTCCGCGCCGGTGCCCATTCCGGCCACGATGCGGGCGACGAAGAACGCCGGCCAGGTATCGACCGTCGCGCTGACGATGGAGGCCGCGCAATACAGCGCCAGTGCCGACATCATCACGGCGCGGCGGCCAATGAGATCACCGAGCATGCCGGCGAACAGGGCGCCGAACAGGAAGCCGATATAGGTGCTGCTGCCGAGCACGCCGATCTGGACGCTCGACAGATTCCACGCGGTGCGCAGCACCGGCAGAATGAAGGCCAGCACCGCCGCGTCCATCGCGTCGAACATGTAGCCGAGCCCACCCATCAGCAACAGATGCGTGTGGAAGCGTGCAAACGGAAGGCGCTCGATGCGCGCCGATATCATCGACATGAATATCCCCCTCGATCCCCGCGGGCCGGCACCCGCTTGTCGTTCGGGAGGAAATCATAGACAGAATGACGTTATCGTCATAATTTATAATGATGATCTAGTACATCACCGTGGTGAATGTTCTTGTCCTTCCGCGCGCTCGACCTCAACCTGCTGAAAGTCTTCGAGGCGTTGATGACCGAGGGCAGCGTCACGCGCGCGGCGAGCGCGCTGACGATGACTCAGCCCGCCGTCAGCAACGCGCTCGCCCGCCTGCGTGATGCGCTCGGCGATCCCCTGTTCGTGCGGTCAGGCACCGGGATCCGCCCGACCCAGCGCGCCGTCGTTCTCTGGGAGCCGATCGGCGAGGCGCTGGAAAACGTCCGCAGCGCGCTCGACGAACAGGTGTTCGATCCCGCCCGCGCGCAGACCGAGTTCACCCTGTCGATGTCGGATTATGTCGCCTCGCTGGTGATGCCGAATTTGCTGAACCATCTCGGCGAGGTCGCACCCAAGGCACGGGTCCACACCGTGCCCAACACCATCCTGGAGATCGCCGATCAGCTCGAGGGCAATCGGGTCGATTGCGTGCTGAGCGTCTATGTCAACGAGGCGCAACAACCGACGGCCATTCGCTCACGCTCGCTCTGGACCGTCGACTACGCCTGCTTCATGCGGCGGGGCCACCCGCTCGCGGCCCAGAAGCGGCTGAGCACGCGCACATTCCTGAACGCGGGGCATGTCGACGTGACCTTGGCCGGGAAGCGCCTGCCGACTTACGATCTCTTCCTCGCCTCGCGCGGGCTGTCGCGCAATCTGGTCGCAACCGTCAATCATTACAGCGCTGCCTATGAGATCGTGCGCCAGACCGATCTGATCGCCGTGCTGCCGAGCGATCTCCGTTCGCAGTCGCGCCACGCGCCGTTCCTGCATGCGATGCCGCTGCCGCTCAAAGCGCCGGCGCGCATCGTCAGCCTGTTCTGGCACCAGCGCAACGACACCGTGCCGGCGCAGCGCTGGCTGCGCGAGACCCTGGTCGAGATGTTCGCCAAGTCGGAATGAGCGAAGAAGCGCTTCAGCGCGCGGAAGGATGGAAGCGCTCGATGCCGAGATCGCTGATTCGGGTCTGGGTGCCGCCATTGACGATCAGCTCCGCCATCACGGCGCCGGCGCCGGGGCCGAGCTGGAAGCCGTGCAGCGAGAAACCGAACTGGTGATAGAGCCCCTTGTGGCGGCTGCTGGGGCCAAACACGGGGATGTCGTCCTTCATCTTGGCCTCGATGCCGGCCCAGGCACGGACGATCGTGGCGCTGCGCATCACCGGGAACAGCTCGAACACGGTACGGGCGCTGATCGCGAGGCTCTTCCAGTCCAACACCGTCTCGTTGCGATCCTGATAGGGCGTCGCCAGATGGCCGCCGCCGATCAGCACGGTGCCGTTCTTGAACTGCTTGAAGGAGAGCTTTCGTCCGCGCAGGATCACGACGGGGTCGATGAAATGCGGCACGCGCGAGGTGATCATCAGCATCGGCGCCACGGTCTCGACCGGCACCGGCTCGCCGAGATCAGCGGCGATCTTGCCGGCCCAGGCGCCGGCGGCGTTGACGAGCACCGGCGCCGCATAACTGTCCGCTCCGACATCGACATACCAAAGGCCATCGCCGTAGCGGATGTTGCTGGCAGCCACGCCCTCGCGCACGGTCGCGCCCAACTGCTCGGCCTTGCGGCGGAACGCCGTCGTCGTCTGCGCCGGATTGGCGGCGCCGTCGCGGCGCGACACCACGCCGCCGGGGCAGGTCTCGGCCACCGCAGGCACCAGCCGCCGCAGCTCAGCGGCGTCGATCAGCTCCTCATGGGTAAAGCCGAGCGCGTTGAGTTCAGCCACGCGCGCGCGGCAAACCGCAAGCTCCTCCTCGTTCTCCGCGACCAGAACCTGGCCATGGCTCTCGAAGCTGCAATCATCGTCGAGAAGGTCTGAAATCTTCTCCCAGATTCCCATCGAGCGGATCGACAGCGGAATCTCGGGAACGTGCCGCGCGAGCTGGCGGACACCGCCCGCGTTGACGCCGGAGGCGTGCCGGCCGGCATAGTCCTTCTCGATCAGCACCGGCTTCAGGCCGGCAAGGCAGAGATGCAGCGTCGTCGAGCATCCATGGATGCCGCCGCCAATGACGATTGCATCCACGTTTATCGTCATCCGCGCACCACCGCCTTGACGTCTTCTTCCGTTTTCGGAACGGCGGCGAGCTCGGCGAGCGTAATCGGTTTCACCGGTGCGCGCAGCCGGTAATAGCCGATCTCCTGCGGGGTCTTGCCGCGCGCTTGCGCCATCAGCTCGGTCACGGTGAGACCGCAGAGCCGGCCCTGGCACGGGCCCATGCCGGTGCGGCGGTAGGCCTTGAGCTGGTTAGGCCCGGTCGCGCCGATCGCGACGGAATCGAGCACATCCTTCGCGGTGACCTCTTCGCAGCGACAGACGATGGTATCGCCCGAGGGAATGCGGAACTGCGGCGCGGGGCGGAACAGCGTGTCAAGGAAGAGGCGGCCGCGCTCGGCCTTGGCGAGATCGGTGCGAAGCGTCGCCATTGCGGGCAGCTTTGCGACAACCGCAGGCGCCAGCGCTTCGACTGCAGCACGAGCAGCTATTCGGCCACGAACCACGGCCGCATTCGCGCCGCCAATGCCGGCGCCGTCACCGGCGATCGCGATGCCCGCGACCGACGAATTGCCGCTCGCGTCCAGCACCGGCGACCAGCACAATTGCAGCTCGTCCCAACGATGCTCGATGCTAGCAGACATCGCCAGATTGACGTTGGGCACGACGCCCTGATGCAGGAGCAACAGATCGACAGCAATGGTCTCGCGCTTGCCACCGGCGACATAGCTCACGCTTGCAAGCTGGCCGTCACCGGACGCCGCAAGCTCGGTCACGCCGGAGACGACCTGAACCTTGGCCTTCACTTCGCGCATCATCGACAGGCCCTTCATGAAATAGGGCGAGGTGAGGAACGCGAACGCGTGCGGCAATGCCGCGAAATAGTTGCCGCGCTCGGTGGTGTCGAGGATGCGATCAATACGGCCGCCGAGACGCAGGATCTGCGCGGCCAGCAGCCAGAGCAGCGGCCCCTGCCCCGCGATCACGGTGCGGCCGTCAGGCACCAGCGCCGACGATTTCAACATCGTCTGCGCGGCGCCTGCGGTCATCACGCCCGGCAGCGTCCAGCCGGGAATCGGGAACGGCCGCTCCAGCGCGCCGGTCGCCAGGATCACGCGCCTGGCCTTGACGAAGGCGGACGCGCCGCCGATCGAGACGGCGATGTCGAGATTGCGGTCGAGGCTCCAGACCGTGGCGCGGTGGATGACCTCGGCATTGCTCGCGCGCAGCGCCTGCACGAGATCGGCACCAACCCAATAGTCGGCACCGAGCTGGTTGCGATCGGTCACCGGCGTCGAGGAAATGGCGCGGAACACCTGGCCGCCGGGGCCGATGTTCTCGTCGAGCAGCAGCGTCGTAAGACCTGCTTCGGCCGACGTCGCCGCGGCAGCAAGGCCGGCGGGCCCTGCGCCGATCACCACGACGTCGTAATCTTCGCGCTTGGGAGCCACGCTCATCGTCCGATCTCCCGCTTGCCCTTCTGGATTTCGATCTGCATGCCCTCGGCGACCGGCACGAGGCAGCCCTGGCGGTTGCCGACGCCGTCGATGGTGACGAGGCAGTCGAAGCACACGCCCATCATGCAATAGGGCAGGCGTGGTGCGCCGCTGACTGCCGTGGAACGCCGCACGTCCCGACCGGAGGCCAGCAGCGCAGCGGAAACGGTGTCGCCCTGGCGTGCCGCGACGGCGACGCCGTCGACGAAGATCTGCACTTGCGGACGTTTGTCCTGTTCGGATCGTCTAAACATGGATGCCTCGTGGCTCCTTAAATATCTTTAGTAGCCGCTGTTGTTCGCCGCGCCCGCACCGCCGAAGCGGCTCGCGGAGAATGCGCCGACCAACTCAGGCTCGAGCGCGCCCTGCGCCACCATGCGCGCAACCTCGAAGGCGTGGTTGGAGGCGAGCGTCACGCCGGAATGGCAGCAGGCGACGAAGGCGCCGGGATGCGTCTCCGACTGGTCGTAGATCGGAAAGCCGTCCTGCGGCATGACGCGGATGCCAGACCAGCTCCTGATAACATTGAGCCGCGACAGATGCGGGAACATGCGCTGCGCGCGATCGGCCATCACGCCGCTGATCGAAGGCTTCAGCGTGCGGTCGTCGAGCTCATCTTCCTTGCTGTCGCCGATCATCACCGTGCCCTCGTCGGTCTGGCGGATCGTGGTCAGCGGATGCGGCAGGAACGGCACCGTGCGTTCGGTCACCACGACCTGGCCACGGGTCGGGCCCATCGGTGCATGGAGACCGACCATCGGCGCCAGCGTCTGGTTGGCGTTGCCGGCCGCGAGCACGATTTTGGCGGCACGCAGCTCGCCTTTCGGCGTGGCCAGGCGGAATTCGCCGCCGCTCTTGCTGATCGCCGAAACCGGGCGCTCCGGAAAATAATCGATGCCGAACGCCTTGAAGCCGGTGTGGAAGGCGCGGAACGTGCGCAGCGAATTGACGTGGCCGTCGAGCGGACAATAGCTGCCGCCGGAGACCTCGGGCCCGATCAGCGGCAGCGCGTTCTTGATCTCGGAGGGCCGCAGCATCTCCATCTTATAGTCGGCCGCGCCCGTCTGGTTGTGCATGCGCTTGACGAGCTCGGTGCGCTGGCCGAATTCGTCCTCGCCGAGCGTGAGGTGAAAGCCGCCGTTCTGCTGAAGCGCGACATCGAGACCTGTCTGCTGCTTCAGTTCGGAGGCCAGGCGGCCCCACGCCTGCGAGGCCCGCACGGTCCAGACGGTATAAGCGGGCATACCAAGCCCTTTGCTCTGCACCCAGACCAGCGCGAAATTCGCACGCGAAGCGCGCTTGGTGATGTCGCCTTCGTCGAGCACGGCCACGGCCTTGCCGAGCCGGCCGAGGCCCCAGGCAATGGCGGAGCCGAGCAATCCGCCGCCCATCACGGCGACGTCGTATTCTCTAGACATGGGTTCTCCTATCGCCCGGCATCGCCCTTGCCGGCGAGCACGCGGTCGAGCCCGTAGAAGCGGTCGAGCAGAATGAGGGCGGTCATGGTGACAGCGATCACGCAGGCCGAGACCGAGGTCACGAGCGGATCGATGTTGTCCTGGATATAAAGGAACATCCGCACCGGCAACGTCTCCGTGCCGGGTGCCGCGAGAAAGACGGTCATGGTGAGATCGTCAAAGGACTGGATGAAAGCGAGCGCCCAGCCGCTGATGACGCCGGGCAGGATCAGCGGCAGCGTCACGCGGCGAAACAGCGTCCAACCGCCGGCGCCGAGCGAGACCGCGGCCATCTCGACCGTGCGGTCCATGCCGGTCGCCGCTGCCAGCGTCAGCCGCAGTGCGAACGGAAAGACGATGATGACGTGGGCGATGATCAGCGCCGCAAGACTGCCGCCGAGGCCAGCCGAGGTGAAGAAGCGCAGGAAGGCGATGCCGAGCACGACATGCGGGATCATCAGTGGTGACAGGAACAGCGCCGCCAGCGCATCGCGACCACGGAAGCGGTAGCGCGCGATCGCGAGTGCCGCAGGCACCGCGAACAGCAGCGCCACGAACGAGGACAGCGCGCCGAGCCCGAGGCTCACCCAGAACGCATGGATGAATTCGGGATATTGCGCAATCGTCCTGAACCAGCGCAGCGAAAAACCGTTGGTCGGCAGCGACAGGAAGCCTTCGGGCGTGAAGGCGACGAGGCAGACCACCAGGATCGGCGCCACCATGACGATGACGAAGATGGTGTGGAAGATCAGCGCGAGCGGGCCGTTCCGTCTCATCGGAACACCTCCGCATAGCGGCGCTCGATCAGCGCGTTGCTGCCGACCACGATCAGCACCAGCGCGACCAGCAGCAGCGTCGCGACCGCCGCGCCGAGCGGCCAGTTCAGCGTGTTGAGGAATTCGTCATAGGCCAGCGTCGCCGCGACCTTGAGCCGGCGACCGCCGATGATCGCTGGCGTCGCGAAGGCGCTGGCCGAGAGCGAGAACACGATGATCGCGCCCGACAGCACGCCGGGCATGATCTGCGGCACGATGATGCGGCGGATGATGGTAACAGGGCCGGCGCCGAGCGACATCGCGGCATTCTCGATCTGCGGATCGAGCCGCTGCAGCGCCGCCCACACCGACAGCACCATGAACGGCATCATCACATGTGCGAGCGCGACAATCATGCCTGTTTCGGTGAACATGAAGGGAATGGGGAAACGGATCACGCCAAGCGACATCAGGAGCTTGTTGACGAGGCCGTTGTTGCCGCCGAACAGCAGCGCCCAGCCGAGCGTGCGCGCCACCACGGAGATCAACAGCGGGCCGAGAATGACCAGCAGGAAAAAGCTCTTCCAGCGGCCGCTCATGCGGTTGAGGATGTAGGCCTCGGGCGCGCCTAGCAGAGCGGTGAGCAGCGTGGTCATGATCGCGATGCGAAAGGTCCGCCAGAACATCTCGGCGTAATAGGGATCGGTCGCGATCTCCCTCCAGTTCTTCAGGATGAAGACGGGTTCGATACCCTTGTACTGGCCCCAGTCGTGGAACGACAGCATCACGGTCATGGCTAGCGGAATCAGCAGCACGCCGACGAACAGCATCAAGGCGGGCGCCGTCAGCGCCCATGGCGCACGCGCGCTGCGTTCCTCCGCGGCCATGCTCATGCGCCCCTCGCGCGGACGCTCATGTCCTCGGGACGCCAGCTGAGGTGGACCACGTCACCTTCGGCTGGTTGTGTCATGCCGTCGTTCTGGCGGATCACGATCGCCGGGCCGCATTCGCTGTCGCACTGGAATAGCCAGTGATTGCCCTGGAAGATGCGGGTGACGATCTTTGCGCTGAGGCCGGCATCGCCGAAGCCAATGCGTTCGGGGCGAATGCTGACCGTGACTGCACCGTTCAGGCCGGCGGGCGCCGGCCCACTCCACGAACCGGCGACGATGCGTGCCGGTGTTTCGGTTCGATCGATCGTTCCGGAGAAATCGTTGGTCTTGCCCAAGAACTGCGAGACGAAGGCCGAGGCCGGCTTCTCATAAGTTTCTTGCGGCGTGCCGATCTGCTCGATCTTGCCCTGACTCATCACCACGATGCGGTCGGACAGCGACATCGCCTCGTTCTGGTCATGGGTGACCAGGATGGTGGTGGTGCCGATGGTGCGCTGGATCTGGCGCAGCTCGATCTGCATCTCCTCGCGCAGCTTGGCGTCGAGGTTGGACAAGGGCTCGTCGAGCAGCAGCACGCTCGGCTTGATCACCAGCGCCCGCGCCAGCGCCACGCGCTGCTGCTGTCCACCGGACATGCGGCGCGGATGGCGGTCCTCGTAACCGGCGAGCCCGACCATCGCGAGCGCGGCGCGAACGCGTTCGGCCCTGTCAGCGCGCGGCACATTGCGCATCTCGAGGCCGAAGGCGACGTTCTCCGCCGCGGTCATGTGCGGAAACAGCGCATAGCTCTGGAACACGATCCCGAGGCCACGCGTGGCCGGATGGATTGCGGTGAGGTCCTTGCCCTCCAGGCGGATCGCGCCGCGCGTGGGATCAAGGAAGCCTGCGATCATCTGCAACGTCGTGGTCTTGCCGCAACCGGAGGGGCCGAGGAAGGAGATGAACTCCCCCTTGCCCACGGCGAGACTGAAGTCGTCGACCACAGTCATCGCACCGAACTGCTTTGAGACCCGATCGAGCTCGAGATAGGCCATACGCTGTCTCCGTTCCGGACGATCAGATCAGCGCTCGACCTCGCGATTCCAGCGCTTGGTCCACTCCTCGCGCTTCTCGTTGATGACCGTCCAGTCAGGATTATAGAGCTTGGCCGCCCGCTCGCCGATCGGCGCCATCTTGCCGAACTCCGGCGGCACCTTCAGCGATTTCAACACCGGGCCGTAGCCGTAGTCCTTCAGCATCACGAGCTGGATTTTTGGATCGAGCAACATCTTCACGAAGCTGGACGCCAGCGGCGAGGCGTTCGGCTTGGCGATCGGACAGGCCGTCGTCAGCAAGGTCGCCGCGCCTTCCTTCGGATAGACGAAGTCGACGGGGAAGCCGGTGTTGGCAAAGCTCTGCACGCGGCCGGTGCCCCACACCGCGATCACGGCCTGGCCGGACTGAAACAGCTCGGTCATCTTGCCAGGCGACGGCTCATAAGCGAGCACGTTCGGATTGATCTCGTCCTTGAAGATCTTGAAGCCGGAATCGACATTGGACTCGCCGCCGCCATTCATTTTCGACAGCATCACCAGCGCTTCGAGACCATAGGTATTGTTGATCGGCGGGATCACGAGCTGCTTGGCGTATTTGGTGTCCTTCAGGTCGTTCCACGAGGTCGGGGGCGCCCAACCTTTCTCCTTGAACACTTTGGTGTTGTACATCAGGCCGGTGGCGACGATGCCGATCGCGACGGCGCGATCATCCTTGAAGCGCGCGGTGTCGTAGAGATCGGCGGCCGGCAGGCCGTCGAGCTTGCCGCAGAAGCCGAGCTGGATCGCCTGATACATCGGGCCGTCGTCGACGATGGCGACGTCGATCTGCTGATTGCCTTTCTGCGCCTGGAGCTTGGCCAGCGTGTCGGTGGAGTTGCCCGCGACGTATTCGACCTTGACGTTATTTTCCTTCTCGAAGGTCGGGATCACCTCGTCGCGGATGGTCTTCTCGAACGAGCCGCCGTAGCCGGCGACATAGAGGGTTTTCTGCTGGCCCGAGACGGCCGTCGGGACGGCGATGAGCGCTGCGATGCTGACTGCGGTCAGAAGGCGGAAAGTCTTCATGTGGACCGATCTCCAATACCGGAATGAGGTGACGTGCCGACAAATCTCCGGCCGAAGCGCGTTGCCGCATTTCCTTCCGCGCCGACCCCTCGGAAGCAGGACTCCGGCCCCTGCTCGACGGGTTTTGGCGCGATTTGGGGTGTCTTGAGCCCCAATCTGCCGAAAAAGCGGTCTGTCTCCAGCTCTGATGAAAAAGATTGCAGACCTCGGCTTCCATCGTCCAATGAATAATGGCACCCTCTACATGCATAAATGTTATGATTGGGATTTGCGATGGCGCGGATCAATTCGCGGCAGGTGGAGGCCTTCCGGGCGATGATGCTGACCGGCAGCGTCACCGAAGCGGCGACGCTGATGGCGGTGACCCAGCCGGCGGTCAGCCGGTTGCTGCGCGACCTGCAGGCGCTGTTGAAGATGGAGCTGTTCGAGCGGCGCGGCACCGGCCTGGTGCCGACCGCAGCGGCCATGGCGCTCTACACGGAAGTGGAGCGCTCCTTCATTGGCCTCGAACGCATCACCGCGGCGGCGGAAGAAATCCGCGGCCGCCGTACCGGCTCGCTGCGGATCGCGGCCCTGCCGGCGCTGTCGAACGGATACTTGCCGCGGCTGACGGGCCACTTCCTGAAGGAGCGGCCGAACCTCAACCTCGCGTTCTTCGGCGTGATCTCGCCGATCGTGGTGGACTGGGTGCTGAACAATCAGTGCGACGTCGGCTTTGCCGAGGTGCCGATCGCGCATTCCGGCCTGCCCAGCATGAAGTTGCCGGCACCGGCCCGCGTCGCGGTGCTGCCGACCGGTCATCGGCTCGCGGAAAAGCAAGTGCTGGAGCCGCGCGACTTCGAGGGCGAGACGTTCATCTCGCTGTCAGCGGGATCGTCGAGCCGACACCTTGTCGACCAGATCTTCCATCGCCACGACGTCCGCCGCGTGCTGCGGGTTGAGACCGCACTGTCCGAAATCATGTGCGGTCTGGTGTCGTCGGGGCTTGGCGTTGCGATCTGCGATCCCTTCACCGCGCAGGAATTCTCCACCCGCGGGGTCGTCGTGCGTCGCTTCCTGCCGCGCATCGACTTCGAGTTCTCCGCGGTGTTTCCGGCGCAGCGCAGCCCTTCGCCGGTGGCGCTCGATCTGGTCGAGACCATGCGCAAATCGCTCGCGGAGTTCGAGAGCTAGCCGTTGAACGCGGCCTGCGCCTCCGGCAGGTCCCAGATCTTGCCGATCGCGGCCGCGCCTGCGGCCGTGATCGCGGCCTCATCGGCGCCGGGATAGCGGCCCTCATCGACCAGCACGCGGCCATCGACCATGACCTGATCGATATTGGCGCGGTTGGCGAGCGCGATCAGCGCGCGGCGCGGATCGAACAGCGGCTGGAGATGCGGATGGTTGAGATCGACCACGGTGAGATCGGCGGTGGCGCCGGGCTCGATCCGGCCAAGGTCCGGCCGCTTGATGACGTCGGCGGCGACCGCAGTGTTCGCTTCGATCAGCTCGGGCGAGTTGGCGACATCGGCGCGCGCTGAAGTGATCTTGGAAATGAGCGAGGCCGCATTGAGCTCGCCGAGCAGGTCCATGTTGTATCCGTCGGTGCCGACCACGGTGCGCACGCCGTGCTCCGCGAAGCGGCTGAAAGCAGCGGTGACACCGGCGCGCGCGAACACGCGCGGGCAGTTCAGCACGGTCATGCCACGCGCCGCCATCAATTTGAGGTCGTCGTCGCTGCTGAACATGCAATGCGCCGCCATGAGGTCGGGTGCAAGCAGGCCGAGCCAGTCGAGATACTCCGCCGGCGTGCGGCCATCATAGCGCCTGCCGATGGTCTCGACCTCGGCGCGGCTCTGCGCCATGTGCGTCGTGATGGGAACGCCGAGCTCGCGTGCACGCATGGCGCAGGCTTTCAGCAGATCGGGGCCGCAAGTGTCGGTGGCGTGCGGGCTCATCGCAAGTGAGAGGCGGCCATCGCCACGATTGTTCCAGCGCTGATAGAGCGCATCCCATGTCGCCATGTCGGCGGCGCCATCGTCGCCGGAATAGCGGACCACACCATCGGGGCCAGCCTTGGCGTCCGACGTCGAGAACAGATAGGGCGCACCGTAGAAGCGGATGCCCATCTCTTCCGCCGCGTCGAACATCTCGGGGATCGAATTGCGGAACGGCTCCATCACCGTGGTGGCGCCACCCTTCAGAAGCTGGAGGATGCCGAGCCGCGCCACCGCGAGGCGCTCCTCCGCCGACAGGATTTCAGCGCCGCGTTTGGTGAGCGGCAACAGCACCGTGTAGACGATGCTCTGATTGTTCTTGCGGCCGTTGCCATCCTCGCTGTGGCTGCGCGCCACCGCTTCCGAGAAGCAGTGATTGTGCAGGTTCAAGAGGCCCGGCAGCACGAAGCGGCCGGGCCGATCGTACACCTGATCCGCGCTGGGCTTGTCGCGCGTGATTGCCGCGATCTTTTTGCCTTCGACCAGAACCCAATGGTCGCGCAAGACATCCTGCGAGCCATCCTTGCGTGACAGCACATAGCTGCCGAAGATTGCTGTAGTGCTCATGCGGGGCGCACGTTCCAGAAGACGGCGGTGCCGTCGAGAATGCCGGTGATGTCCTTGCGATAGGCGGTCGGCTGCTTGTACAGGCCGATCGGAATATAGGGAATTTCCTCGAAGGCGACGGCCTGGATTTCGCGGCAGATGCGCTGCTGCTCGGCGAGATCGGAGGCCGCCAGCCACTGGCTGCGCAACGGGCCCATCTTCTCGCTCGCATACCAGCCCGCCACCTTGCCCTCGCCGCGGATGTTGGTGTTGCCGGCCGGATTGAGCCAGTCGATGCCCTGCCAATTGCCGACCGCCGCGCTCCAGCCGCCCTGCCCGATCGGATCCTTCTTGAGCTGGCGCTGCAACACGACCGCAAAATCGAGCCCCGCATATTCGACGTTCATGCCGGCCTTGCGCAAGCTGTCCACCGCGATCTCGCCGAGCGGCTTCTGTGCCAGCGAGTTGGTAGGGACGAGCAGCACGATCTTCTCGCCATTATAGCCGGCGGCCTTGAGGTCAGCTTTGACCTTGTCGTAGTTGCGCGGACCACGGAACACGTCGAGGCCGACGTCGCTCGCCATCGGCGTCCCCGGGGCGAAATAGCCGATCGGCGAGACCTGGAAGGCCGGATCGGTGCCGGCGACCGCGGTCATGAAGGCGGACTGGTCGATCGCGCCGAGCAGCGTACGGCGGATCGCTGGATTGTCGAATGGCGGCTGCAGATGATTGAGGCGCAGCATGCAGGCATAGCCTCGGGGATCGAGGATGCGCGTCTCGATGTCGCCGGCGGCCTTGATGATCGGCAACAGATCGTGCGGCGTGGTCTCCTGCCAGTCCTGCTCGCCGGTCTGAAGCGCGGCGACGCCGGTGCCGGCGTCGGGCGTGGTGGTCCAGACCACGCGGTCGTAATGCACGATCTTCGGACCCGCGGTCCAATCCGGCTTGCCGTCGGCGCGCGGCTGGTAGCGATCGAATCTGGCATAGGCGTTGCGCGCGCCCTGCACGCGCTCGTCGGCGAGATAGCGGAACGGGCCACTGCCGACGACTTCGGTCAGCGGCTTGAACGGATCCTGGCTTGCGAGCCGCTCCGGCATCATGAAGCAGGCATTGATCGCGGCCTTGCCGAGGGCCTGCGGCAGCAGCGGGAACGGACGCTTGAGACGGAAGCGGATGGTGCGGTCATCTGCGGCCGAGAGCTCGGCAGTCGCCCCCATCAGCTCGCCGCCAAAGCCGTCGCGCGCCGCCCAGCGGCGGATGCTGGCGACGCAGTCACGGGCGAGCACCCGGTGGCCGTCATGCCAGAACAGGCCGTCACGAAGCGAGAGGTCCCATCGGAGCTGGTCGCCGGAGATGACGTGGCCCGACAGCATCTGCGGCGAGACCTGGAGCGAGGAGCTCATGCCATAGAGCGTGTCGTAGACCATGAAGCCATGGTTTCGCGACACCTGCGCGGTCGAGTAGATGGGGTCGACGAAGGCGAGATCGATGACCGGGATGAAGCGCAGCGTCGACTGCGATTCCGCACGCACAATGCCCGGCATCGAAAGCACCGGCACCACTGCGGCGGCCTTGAGGAGCGAGCGGCGGGAGATCGGCATTACAAAAGGCTCCTGACGAGATCTTACCTATTCAACAAGACCGCACCGATCGCGACAGCGACCGCCTGCTGTGCCGGCTCGACCACGGGCACGCCGATCGCCTCCGCAATCGCGGCGCGGTGCGAGGCCATCCCCGCACAGCCCATCACCACGACATCGGCGCGATATTGGGTGACCAGCGCCCGGCCGGCTTCGATCAACCGCCCGCGGATATCGACACTCGCCGTCTCGGCCGCGCTGGCGCCGACCGACCAACTTCCGGCATAGCGGCTATCGACGCCCATCACCCGTGCCATCCGCTGCTGACGGCGGATGCTCGACGGCGACAGCGCGATGATGCCGAACCGTTCGCCCAGCATCAGGGCGCGAAAAATGCCGCATTCGGCAATGCCCATCACGGGGCGGCCGCCGACGGCCTCGCGCAGCGCATGCAGGCCGGGATCGCTGAAGCAGGCGAGCACGAAGGCATCCGCATCCTCGCGCGAGACACGGTTCACCAGCGGCATCACAACGCCGTCGGAATCGCGTTGCGAGCTGATGCTCGGCGGCCCCTCGGCAAGTCCGACCACCTCGATGTCAGGCCCGCCTGATATCCGGAGCGGCGCGACCGCGTCGTCGATCGCCGCCGTCACCGACGCCGATGAGTTGGGGTTGATGACAAGGATGCGGTGACGGGTCATGGCATGGCTCGCTGGCACTTCTCAACGGTTGGCGGCCTCGTGGCGCAGGAAGTTTTCCGCGATCTTCTCGCCGGTGGTGATCCAGACATCAGGACATGACTTTGCGTAGGTCAGAAACTCGCGCAGCAGGCGCAGCCGCATCGGGCGGCCGCTGCATTGCGGATGCAGCACGGTCGTCACCATCGCGCCCCAGTCGCGCACCTCATCCAGTTCGTCCTTCCAGATCGAAAGCACATGCTCCTTGGGGAAGATCGAGCGCGGGCTGAAGCGGGCGGAGAGGCCGTGCATCCAATCGTCATAGCTCGCGGTGACCGGCAGCTCGATCGTGCCGGGCTTGCCGTCGGCGAGGCGATGGCGATAGGGCCTGACGTCGTCGCGGAACGAGGAAGTGTAGACGATGCCGTGGCGCACCAGCGCGACGCGCAGCTCTTCGGTGAACTCGCCGTAAGGCGCGCGATAGCCGGTCGGCGTGACGCCAAGCCGGCGCTTCAGCGCCTCGAAGCCACGCTCCAGCTCCTCCTCGATCCAGGGATCGGCTGGGTCCGGCAGCAGGTGGTGATAGCCGTGATGGCCGATCTCGTGACCAGCCTTGAGAATCGATTCCGCCATCGCCGGATGCGCGTCGACCGACCAGCCGGTGACGAAGAAGGTCGCCTTGAGATCGAGCTGGTCAAGCAACTCGAGCAATTTCGGCGTGCCGACCCGCGCCTCATAACCGCCATAGCTCATGGTGATGAGCCGCTGCGCATGCAGCGCGTCCTTGCTGGTCCACGCGGTCTCCGCGTCGACGTCGAACGACAGGAACATCGCCGATGTGTACGGCTTCGGCCAAGGATAGTCCGGCGCGGGATCCGCGGTGTTGGCTGGGGTGAGCGGAATGCTCTGGAGTGCCTTACTGTCCAGCATTGATGGTCGCCTTTTCTATTCCGTTGTCGCTCAATTTCCATTTCGCCAGCAGCGTACGATAGGTGCCGTCCGCGATCAGCGCATCGATCGCCTCGGCGATCGCCTGCTGCAACGCCTTTTCCTTGACCGGCAGCGCGATGCCCGTGAACTGCGTTGCGAAGGCATCACCGACCGGCGCATAGGCGTTCGGCTCGAGATCCATCAGATAGGGCAGCGTCTCGTTGCCCTGCACGGCGGCGTCGACACGGCCCTGCTTGAGCTGCGTGCGCGCGTCGGCCGAGCCGTCGGTGCCGACGAACTGGATCGGATTGCGAGCGCAATTCCTCTGGCTCCATTTGTCGATCTCGGCCGGAAACATGGTGCGGCGGCTCGCGCCGACTTTCTTGCCGCACAGCGCCGCCATATCCTTGAACTCCACCGCACGGGACTGCTGGACAAAGAATTTTGGACCGCTGCGGAGATAATCGACGAAGGAGGCGATGTCGTGCCGGCTCGCATAATCGGTGAAACCGGACAGGATGGCATCCACCCGGCCCGTCGAAATCGACGGCATGAATTCGGCGAAACTGGTCTCGGTCCATTCGATCTTGACGCCGAGCTTGCGCCCGAGCGCCTCGCCAAGATCGACGTCGAATCCCGACAACGCGTTGGTAGCCGGATCGCGGAACTCCATCGGCGGATAGTTCGGCACCAGCGCCACCTTGAGACTGCCGCGCTTGGCGATGTCAGGCGGCAGCCCGACCGCCAAGGCCGATACGGTCATGGCGCCGAATAGCGCCGCTGCAACCAAAACTCTTTTCATCATCTCGCCCCCATGTCAGATCACAGCCGAAAGAAATGCCTTGGTGCGCTCTTCGCGCGGTGAGCCTAGGACGTCCGTAGCGCGGCCCTGCTCGACGATCGCGCCCTGGTCCATGTAGACGACGCGGTCGGCGACCTCGCGGGCAAAGCCGAGCTCGTGCGTCACCACCATCATAGTCATGCCGCTCTTCGCTAGCTCCTTCATGACGGCGAGCACCTCGCCGACGAGCTCCGGATCGAGCGCGCTGGTCGGCTCGTCGAACAGCATCAGCATCGGTTTCATCGCGAGCGTGCGCGCAATGGCGACGCGCTGCTGCTGGCCGCCGGAGAGCTGCGCCGGATACGAATCCGCCTTGGCCGACAGCCCGACGCGCCGCAGAAGCTCCAGCGCCTCCGCACGCACCTCATCCAGCTTGCGGCCCTGCACCTGGGTCGGCCCCTCGGTGATGTTTTCCAGCGCCGTCTTGTGCGGAAACAAATTGAAGCGCTGGAATACCATGCCGGTCTTCAGCCGCTGGCGGCCGATCTCGCGTTCGCTGAGGCGATACAGCATCCCGCCCTGCTCGCGCACGCCCAGCAGCTCACCGTCAAGCCAGATGCCGCCGGCGTCGATCGTGGCGAGCTGGTTGATGCAACGGAGCAGCGTGGTCTTGCCCGAGCCGGAGGCGCCGATCAGACACATCACCTCGCCCGGCCAGACGTCGAGCGAGACGTTCTTGAGAGCCTGGAACTCTCCAAAACTCTTAGCTACGGAGCGGATCGCGACGAGGGGCTTCGTCATTGCGCGAGCCGCATGGTGCCGCGTGCAAAACGGCGTTCGAGCAGCATCTGGAGCGGCGTCAGGATCGAGACGACGAGCAGGTACCAGAGCCCGGCAACGATCAGCAGCTCGATAACGCGGGAATTGGCGTAATAGATGTTCTCGGCGTTGTGCAGCACTTCCGGATACTGAATCACGCTCGCGAGCGAGGTCGCCTTCACCATGCCGATGAACTCGTTGCCGAGCGGCGGGATCACCACGCGCATCGCTTGCGGCAAGATGATCCGGCGTAGCGCACGCAGCCACCCCATGCCGATCGCCTGCGCCGCCTCATATTGCCCGACGTCGACCGAGAGCATGCCGGCACGCATCACCTCCGACGTATAGGCGCCCTGGTTGATGCCGAGCCCGAGCAGTGCTGCGAGGAACGGCGTCATGACGTCGACGGCACGCCCGCTCCACAGGCCGGGAATACCGATGGTCGGAAACACCAGCGCGAGGTTGAACCACAGCAGCAATTGCAGGATCAGCGGCGTGCCGCGGAATAGCCAGGTGTAGCCGGCGGCCACCGTCTTCAATACCGGATTGGGCGACAGCCGCATGATCGCCACGACGATGCCCAGAAAGATGCCGAGCGCCATCGCCAGCACTGCCATCACCATGGTGTTGACGATGCCTTCGAGAATGACTTTTGCCGTCAGGAAGCGGCTGACATAGGACCACTCGATCTGGCCATTGGCGAAGGCCCGCGAAATTGCCGCCAGCACGAGGACGATCAGGGCCGCGCTGATCCAGCGAAACCAGTGCGGCTCGCGTGCGATCCGCATTCCCGACAGATCGGGGAAACCTTCCGCGAGTGCCGGCGTCGGCTTCATTGCGGCGCCGCGTTCAGCATGGGCTGGGCCACCGCATTCGCGCCAAGGCCCCATTTGTCGAGCAGCGCCTTGTAGGAACCATCAGCGATCATCGCCGTGAGCTTCTCCGTCACGACCTCACGGAGCGCCGCATCGTCCTTGCGGAACATGAGGCCCTGATAGCCTTTGGCAAAAGCCTCGCCGACGATGCGGTATTTGCCCGGCTCCTGCGTCTGCGCATAAGGCAGCGTCTCGCTACCCTGCACGGCCGCGTCGATGCGGCCCTGCTTGAGCTGGTTGCGCACGTCGATCGAGTTCTCGCCGGGCACATACTGGATCGCCGGCCTGCCGGCCGCCTCGCAATTCTGCTTGCTCCACTTGTCGATCTCGACCGGGAAGCTGGTGCTGCGGGTGGTGCCGACCTTCTTGCCGCAGAGATCGGTCGCGGCCTTGGCGTCGCTCTCCGCCATCACGAAGAACTGCGGTCCTGTTGTCAGATAGTCGACGAAATCGGCGGTCTCGCGCCGCGAGGCGCGGTCGGAGATGCCGGAGATGATGAAGTCGGCGCGCTTGGTCTGGAGCGAGGGGATCAGCTCCGCGAACGGCGTCTCGCTCCAGACGATCTTGAGGCCGCCGAGCCGCTTGGCAAGCTCATTGGCCAGATCGATGTCGAGCCCGACCAGCTCGTTGCTGGCAGGATCGCGATATTCCATCGGCGCGTAGGTGGAGTTGACCGTGAGCTTGAGCGCTCCCGCCTGCTTGATGTCAGCTGGAAGCTCGGCCGCTCGCGCGGACGTCACGGCAGCCAGCGCTGCGAAACCGAGGGAAAGCGAGAGGCGTGTCATGTCAGCTCCTTCAACCCTATCCTTCGCCGATCTTTTGCCAGCGTCGTGCCATTTGCTCAGTCCGCGTCGAGGACGGCCGGTTCGATGACGCCGGCGCGTTCGGTGATCACCCGGTATTGTTCCGGCCGCCGGTGAGCGGCGAAGTTGAACATCTTGTCCTTGCCTTGGCGGCAGAGATCGAGATCGATGTCGGCGACGATCACCTCGTCGGTCAGCGTCGCGGCCTGCGCGACGATGCGGCCGTTGGGATCGACGATGCAGGAGCCGCCGATCAGACCTGAGCCGTCCTCGTCGCCGGCTTTCGCCACCGAGATCGCCCAGGTGGCGTTCATGTAGGCATTGGCCTGCGTCACCAGCGTCGAATGGAAGGTACGCAAGGATGCGTCTTCGCTGGTGCCGCCATTGGGATCATAGGCCGCCGAATTGTAGCCGATGCAGACGAGCTCGACACCTTGCAGGCCAAGCACGCGCCAGGATTCCGGCCAGCGGCGATCGTTGCAGATCATCATGCCCATGATCGCATGCGCCCAGGCCGAGCCGGCACGGAAGGCCGGAAAGCCGAGATCGCCATATTCGAAATAGCGCTTCTCGAGCTGCTGGTAACGCGCGCCCTGGCGCGGCTCGACCGAGCCGGGCAGATGCACCTTGCGATAACGGCCGAGAATCTCGCCGTCGCGATCGACCAGGATGGCGCAATTGTAGCGGCGCCCCTCGGGCGTCAGCTCGGCATAGCCGACATAGAAGCCGACGCGGAGCGCCCGCGCGCGGTCGAACAGTTTTGCCACGGCCGGGTTCGGCATGCCGCGCTCGAAGTACTGATCGAGCGCATTGCCTTCGAGCAGCCAGCGCGGAAAGAAGGTGGTGAAGGCGAGTTCCGGAAACACCACGAGGCTGGCGCCACGGTTCGCCGCTTCCTCCAGCATGGTCAGCATCCGCGACAGCGTGTGCTCGCGCGTATCGGCTTTTTGCGTCGGCCCCATCTGGGCGGCGGCGGCGCGAAGGACACGAACCAAGACTGCCTCCAATCTGTGCGCAATGCTGCCTCAATGGGCTAGTGAACCCATTGATCCAGCGTGCAAATCCCGGGGCATTAGGCGCAAGCGAGGCTGCAAAAGCAATTCATCGTGCTATGATCTTTTGGCCGAGAGTATAAATGGCAGTGATATGAACCTGCGCCAGCTCGAGATCCTGCGTGCCGTCATCCGCCATCGCACTACGGTGGCGGCGGCCGACGAGTTGGCGCTGTCGCAGCCGGCGGTCAGCAACGCGTTGAAGACGATGGAAGCGCAGGCGGGCTTTGCCTTGTTCGAGCGCGTCAACAACCGGCTGTTTCCGACTGCGGAGGCGATGGCGCTCTACAAGGAAAGCGAGGCGATCTTCACGCTGCATGCCAAGCTCGAGAACCGCGTGCGCGATCTGCGCGAAAATCGCGCCGGGCATCTTGCAATCGTAGCGACGCCGCCGCTCGCCTACAGCATTATTCCCACTGCGCTGTCGGGCTTCCTGCGCCGCCGCCCGGAGACACGCGTGTTCTTCGACGTGCGGCGCTACGAAGGCATCATCGAAGGCGTGCTCAGCCATGTTGCCGAGCTCGGCTTCGCCCTCGGCCTGACGCATCACCCTGGCATCGCGCATGAAGTGGTGCACACCGGCGAGATGGTGTGCGTGCTGCCGCCGCAGCATCCGCTCGCAGGCAAGCACGTCATCTCGGCCTCTGATCTCTCCGGCCTGCCCTTCATCGGGCTCGAACGCGGCACGCGGCTCGGCGAAGCCGTGCGCGAGAGCTTTGCGCGCGCCGGCGCGCCGTTCCAGCCGAGCGTCGAGGTGCGCTATTGCAACACGGCCTGCGTGCTGGCGGCCGCCGGCGTCGGCGCGGCCGTTGTCGATCCCTTCTCACCGCGGCAGAACGGCGGACAGGGCCTCGTGGTCCGGCCGTTCACACCGACGACGCGCGCGGTCGCCTATATGCTATGGTCGGAGGCCGAACCGCTGTCGCGTCTGGCAAAGGCCTTTCTCGGCGAAATCCGCAAGGAGAGCGCGCTTCTGGCACGGACAGCGTCACACCAGCAAGATGGGACAGGAAGCGACTGAGCTTACCTTTGACCTGAGGGGCATATGGCACGCATCACCATCATCGAGACCGGACAGGTCCCGCCAAAATATCGCGAGCAGCATGGCTCCTTTCCGGACATGTTCGAGCGCATGGTCCGCGCCGAGGATCCGACCGCCGAGGTCGATGTCGTCAGCATCCCGAACGGCGATGCGCTGCCAGATCCGACCAAGCTGGAAGCGGTGCTGATCACCGGCGCTGCTGCCGGCGTCTATGACGGGCTCGACTGGATCGCGCCGCTGGAAGATTTCGTCCGCAGCGCCTACGCCAACAAGACGCCGATGGTCGGTGTCTGCTTCGGCCATCAGTTGATCGCGCAGGCGCTCGGCGGCACCGTGCGCAAGTCCGACAAGGGCTGGGGCATCGGCCGGCACGTCTATCAGGTGCTACCCGAGAACGGTGTCGTTGACGGCGAAGCTGTTGCGATCGCCTGCTCGCATCAGGATCAGGTGATCGAGGCGCCTAGTGATGCGCTGACGATCCTCTCATCCGAATTCACCCCGCATGCCGGCCTGCTCTACGCCAATGGCGCGACGCTGACGGTGCAGCCGCACCCGGAGTTCGACGTTGGGTTCGCGCAAGTCTGCTGCGAACTGCGCGACGGCAAGGCGCCGGATGATGTCGTGGCGACGGCGAAGGCTTCGCTAGCAGAGCCGATGGACAGCGCGAAGCTGGGTGGGGCGATCACAAGATTCCTGGCGAAGCGCTGACTTCACCTCGCCCCGCTTGCGGGGAGAGGTCGGATTGCGAAGCAATCCGTGTGAGGGGGGACTCCCCGCGAGTCTCGCTGCCACCATTTTTGCCGAAGCTGCCCCTCACCCCAGCCCTCTCCCTGTAAGAACGGGGAGAGGGAGAGGGCATCTCAGAACGGATCCGTCCCCAACCCCGGCACATCCGCCGGCCGCGGCCCGGGCGCCGGCCAGTGAAACCGGCGATCCTTCTCCGCAATCGCGATATCGTTGATCGAAGCCTCGCGCCGCCGCATCAGGCCGTGCTCGTCGAACTCCCACTGCTCGTTGCCGTAGGAGCGATACCACTGGCCGCTGGCGTCGTGCCATTCGTACTGGAAGCGCACTGCGATGCGGTTCTCGTCGAAGGCCCAGAGATCCTTGATCAGGCGATAGTCCTGCTCCTTCTCCCATTTGCGGGTAAGGAAGGCGACGATGGCCTCGCGACCCTGGAATACTTCCGAGCGGTTACGCCAGCGGCTGTCCTCGGTATAGGCAAGCGAGACGCGCACCGGATCGCGCGAATTCCAGGCGTCCTCGGCCATGCGCGCCTTCTGCGCGGCGGTCTCACGAGTGAAAGGCGGAAGCGGCGGGCGCGACATGGGGGCCTCATCGGTTGGCGGAGCCGCAATCTATACCCGCACGCGATGGAGTCGAGAGGCGAACCCCTATCAGCCAATCACGAAATCAGATCGGCTTTCATCAGCGTGCGGATCGATTTCGGAATCGGCTGCGCGCGGCCGCCGCTGATGAAGGCAACGCGCACCTCGGCCTTCACAAGCACATCCTCACCGCGCCGCACCTCCTGCGCCAGCATGATGGAGGCGCCCTTCACCGCCACCGGCCAAGTCACGACGTCGAGCACGTCGTCCATCCGCGCGGGCTTGAGGAAGTCCAGATGCATCGAGCGAACGACAAAGGCAAAGCCGGCGCCTTCGGTCTCGGGCTGGTCGAACAGCGCCTGCTGTTCAGCGCCCATCAGCCGCAGATGATTGGTGCGCCCGCGCTCCATGTAGCGCAGATAATTGGCGTGATAGACGATGCCGGAGAAATCCGTGTCCTCGTAGTAGACGCGGACCTGCATATGATGGCGGCCGTCGCGGATCTCGCCGTCGAGATGAGCTGTCACGTCGCGAGCCTCTTCGCTTGTCACTACCAGCCCGTTGTGCGCAAAAACGGCCGGCCGCGCAAGCACGGCTAGGACAGAGTTAGCACTGGGGCCCGTCCCAAATTGACCTCGACGATCTCCGGAGGCACGCCGACGCGGACCGGAATGATGCTGCAACCGAGCCCGCCGGAGACGATGACGTCGCACTTCAGGCGGAAGTGACCGTAGGCGAGCCGGAGGCCCTGTTGCCGCGAAACGGCCGGCGACCAACCGAGCAGCCGGATCTGGCCGCCATGGGTGTGGCCGGACAATTGCAACGCGACGCGAGCGGGCACGCGCGGCGCAATGTTGGGCTCGTGCGCGAGCAGGATCACCGGAGCATCGTCCGTAACCTTGGCGAGCGTCGCATTGAGATCGTCGGCGCCGAAGCGACCCGTGCTCCGGGAGCGTCGCGCCGGCAGAAAGGCAAGCTGATCGCCGAGGCCGGCGAGCCAGAACGAGCGGCCATCCTTGCTGAGGCGAACGACGTCGTTCTCGTAGACCGGAATGCCGGCCGCCTCCAGCGCGCGATGCGCGATGGTCGGCCCGTACCCGGCCTGCTGCACGGTCCTGTCGTCCCAATAGTCGTGATTGCCCATCACGGCATGGACGCCGAGCGGCGCCTTGAGGCCGGCCAACACCCTGGCCCATTCATTCGCCGGAATGATCCGCGTGACCTGGTGAAGGCCGGCGACATAATCGCCGAGCAGCACGATGATGTCAGGCTTGAGCGCATTGGCGTGGTCGACGATCGCCTCGATCCGATCCAGCGACATCCAGGGATCGCAGGCATGGATGTCGGCGATCACGGCGATCTTCAATGGAAAATCCGCAGGCCATTGCCGTGGGGTCGGGTGATAGCGGGTGACCCGGAGCCGCAACACCGGCTCGACGCCGACACCATAAGCCGCAGTCGAGACGCCGAGCGCGGAGAGACCGCCGATGGAACGGATGAGATGACGACGTGTAATCATGGAAGCCCGATGGTGATGCGGCTTCTTGATGATATCCGATTGGAGCGGAATTGGGGTGCGTTCGTGCAGATCATCTGCATCGCCGTGCAGACGCCTGCCAAACATTACCAGAAGTTCATGCCAACTGAAGTTCGCGCGGGCTAGTCATCGTCATCTTCGGTGCCGAACAGCCCGAACTGCGCCGCCGCATCGCGCGACGGTTCGGCGATGCCGAGATGGCGGAAGGCATGCGAGGTCAGCAGGCGGCCGCGCGGCGTGCGCTGGAGATAGCCGCACTGGATCAGATAAGGCTCGATGATGTCTTCGATCGCATCGCGCGGCTCGGACAGCGCCGCGGCCATCGTCTCGACGCCGACAGGGCCGCCGCCGTAGTTCGTTGCGATCGTCGTGAGGTAGCGGCGATCCATAGCGTCGAGGCCGGCGGCGTCGACCTCCAGCGCGCTGAGCGCATGGTCGGCGATCTTGCGGTCGATCTTATCGGCATTGGCAGCGGAGGCGAAATCGCGCACACGACGCAACAGGCGGCCGGCGATACGCGGCGTGCCGCGGGCGCGGCGTGCGATCTCGTTGGCGCCGTCGGCGCTCATGCCGACATTGAGCACGCGCGCACCACGTGTGACGATGCTCTCCAACTCTTCAATCGTATAGAAGTTGAGGCGAATCGGAATGCCGAAGCGGTCGCGCAACGGATTGGTGAGCAGGCCGGCGCGTGTGGTGGCGCCGACGAGGGTGAATTTCGACAGCTCGATCTTGACCGAGCGCGCCGCCGGGCCTTCGCCAATGATGAGGTCGAGCTGAAAGTCCTCCATCGCAGGATAGAGCACTTCTTCCACAGCAGGGCTGAGGCGATGGATCTCGTCGATGAAGAGCACGTCCCGCTCCTCGAGATTGGTCAGCAGCGCAGCGAGATCGCCGGCCTTGGCGATCACTGGACCCGACGTGGCGCGAAAGCCGACGCCAAGTTCCTTGGCCACGATCTGCGCCAGCGTGGTTTTGCCAAGACCGGGCGGGCCGACGAACAGCACATGATCCAGCGCCTCGCCGCGCTTGCGCGCCGCCTCGATGAAGATCGAGAGATTCTTGCGCGCCTGCTGCTGGCCGACGAAATCGGACAGCGATTGCGGACGCAACGCGGTATCGCCGACATCGTCGCTGCGGCGCTCGGGCGAGACCATGCGGTTGGCCTTGGGATCGCTCACCTAGCGAACTCCTCGTAGGGTGGGCAAAGGCGCCCTTCGCGCCGTGCCCGCCATGTCTCCGATCAATCCAAAGGTGGTGGGCACGCTCCGCTTTGCCCACCCTACGAGATTGAGCATTGCTGCGCTCACTTCGAGAGCTCCTTCAAGCCGAGACGAATGAGCTGCGCGGTCTCCGCATTTTCACCGGCATTCCGAGACGCCGTTGCAATCGCTGCGGCCGCTTGTGGCTGGCCGTAACCGAGATTGACCAGCGCCGAAATCGCATCCGCTACAGGCCGCGGCGCGCGCTGATCGTCGACGGCGCCGGCGAGATGCACGACGGCCGGATCGACATTGGCGAAGGCCGGCGCCTTGTCCTTCAGCTCGGTGACGATGCGTTCGGCGACCTTCGGGCCAACACCGGGCGTGCGCGCCACCGCGGCCTTGTCGCGCAATGCAATCGCGTTGGCGAGATCGGCCGGCACCAGCGTGCCGAGCACCGCGAGCGCGACCTTGGCGCCGACGCCCTGCACGGTCTGGAGCAGACGAAACCATTCGCGCTCCTGATCGGTGCGGAAGCCGAACAGTTTGATCTGATCCTCGCGGACATAGGTCTCGATCGACAATACGGCGGCTTCGCCCGGCGCGGGAAGATGTTGCAGCGTGCGGGCGGAACAGTGCACTTGATAGCCGACGCCGCCAACGTCGAGGACGACATAATCCTCGCCATAGGAATCGATCAGACCCTTGAGCTTGCCGATCATAACCCGGCCACCTTCAGCCGCAGCGCCGTGCTCTGGCGGTGATGAGCGTGGGTGATGGCAATGGCCAGCGCGTCCGCGGCGTCTGCCGACGGCGGCTCGGCTTTCGGCAGCAAGATCTTCAGCATCATCGCGATCTGCTGCTTGTCGGCGTGGCCAGCGCCGACCACGGTCTTCTTGACCTGGTTCGGCGCGTATTCGGCGACCGAGATGCCGAACATTGCGGGCGCCAGCATGGCGACGCCACGGGCCTGGCCGAGCTTCAGCGTGGCGACACCGTCCTTGTTCACAAAAGTCTGCTCGACCGCGGCTTCCATCGGCTGATGGTTGGAGAGAATGGCCGCGAGCCCCTCATGGATCGCCAATAGCCGGCTCGACAGCGGCAGATCGTCCGGCGGTTCCACCGAACCGCAGGCGACGTAGATCAGGCGGTTGCCGTCGGCCTCGATCACGCCCCAGCCGGTGCGGCGCAGGCCGGGGTCGATGCCGATGATACGAACGGGTTGGCGAATCGGGAGCGCGGTCATGGGCCAGTGATAGCGGTTGCCCCATGATAGCGAAACAGAAACAGAACAGAAGTCCCCGGGGAAAGGCGGTCCGGCGCCCCTACCCGCCCATCTTCGCCATCAGGGCGTCCGATACCTCGAAATTGGCGTAGACCTGCTGGACGTCGTCATGCTCGTTGAGCAGGTCCATCAGCTTCAAGAGCTTCTCGCCGGTCTCGTCATCGACCGCGACCGTGTTCTGCGGTTTCCAGATCAGCGCGGCCTTGCGCGGCTCGCCGAACTTGGCTTCCAGCGCCTTGGCGACGTCGCGATAGCTTTCGGTCGAGGCGTAGATTTCGTGGCCGCCTTCACCCGAGACGACGTCGTCTGCGCCGGCCTCGATCGCGGCATCGAGCACCGCGTCGTCATCGGCGACACTGCGGTCGTATTCGATGACGCCGGTGCGGTCGAACATGAAGGAGACCGAGCCGGTTTCGCCGAGATTGCCGCCGGATTTGGTGAAGAAGGAGCGGATGTCGGAGGCGGCGCGGTTGCGGTTGTCGGTCAGCGCCTCGACGATGACGGCAACGCCGCCCGGGCCGTAGCCCTCGTAGCGGATCTCGTCATAGTTCTCGCCATCGTTGCCGAGCGCCTTCTTGATGGCGCGCTCGATATTGTCCTTCGGCATGTTCTCCTGCCGCGCGGCGATCACGGCGGCGCGCAGGCGGGGGTTCATGGCGGGGTCAGGCGTACCGAGCTTGGCCGCGACAGTGATTTCCCGCGCCAGCTTGCCGAACAGCTTCGACTTCTGGGCATCCTGCCGCCCCTTGCGGTGCATGATGTTCTTGAATTGGGAATGTCCGGCCATGCGTGGTCTCTTGGTCTCTTTGGAGTAGTCCGCCAGCGAGCGAGGAAAGCGCGGCGTTATAGGCCGCCACCCCACCGGAATGAAAGAGGTCTTTGCCGCCACAGGGTATCACTGTAGTGGCCCATGCCTAGATGTCAGGCACCGTTAACCGTGACTTCATTCCGGGCTGAGAAAATAGCGTCGACCCGTCTTCCCCGACAAGAGTGACCCGATGGCGTTTGCATTATTTCGGAAGCGTCTGCCGGAAACGGCCGCGCCTGCGGCGGCCCCTCAGGCTGCGGCTGCGCAGCCGGCGGCCCCTTCCGAGCCCGCTCCGGCCCCTGACGCCGATTCGGCCCGGGAAATCCTGGAGCTGCTGGAACTCGAGCTCGGTGCGATGATCCGCCAGCTCGAACGCGCGGCCAATTCGGTGGCGGGCGGCGCCGAGGCGACCGCGGCAACGCTGGCGGACATCCGCCATCGCACCGACGCGCTGACCGGGCGAACCAACGCGGCGCAGTCGAACGCCTCCAGCTTTGCCCATGCCGCCGACAAGTTCACCCAGTCCGCGCAAGGCATCGGCGCTCAGGTCCGCGAAGCGGGCAAGCTCGCCGACCAGGCCAGCGAAGCGGCCCAGGAGGCCCGCGCCAATGTCGACCGCCTGCGCGAATCCTCCGCGGCGATCGGCAACGTCGTCAACCTGATCGCCCAGATCGCGCGGCAGACCACCCTGCTCGCGCTCAACTCCACCATCGAGGCCGCGCGCGCGGGCGAGGCCGGCAGGGGCTTTGCGGTCGTCGCCACCGAGGTCAAGGCGCTCGCGGTGCAGACCCAGAGCGCGACCGAGGAGATCACCAAAAAGATCGACGCGCTCCAGCGCGACGCCGCCGGCTCCGCCGACGCGGTGCACCGGATTTCGCAGGCGATCGAGGCGATCCGCCCGGTGTTCGATACCGTCAACGGCGCGGTGGCCGAACAGAACGCCACCACCAGCGAAGTCTCCGGCAATGCCGCCAGCGCATCGGAATTCATCAGCTCGGTCGGCGAGAGCGCGGCCGAGATCGACGCCGCGACCAAGGCCGCCGAGATCCACGGCGAGGACGTCGCCAGCGCCGGCAAGGCGGTGACGACCTTCGCGCAGAAGCTGAAATCGCGTTGCGCGGTGCTGCTCAAGCAGAGCGAGCACGACGATCGCCGCAAGACCGAGCGGCTGCCCTGCCATCTCAAATTCGAGAGCGCGCGCGGCGTGTTGCCGGTCTACGAGATCGCGATGGACGGCGTCTTGATCGGCGGAGCGGACGCAAGCCGGCTCGCGCCGCAGGCGATCGTCGAGGGCAGCCTCGAAGACGTCGGCGCCTGCCGCCTGCGCGTGATCGAGCAGGCCAAAGCCGGCGCCCGCACCCAATTCGTCAGTCCCGATGCCGCGCTGCGCGAGAAGATCGAAGACAAGCTCTGGTCGATCCACGAGGAGAACACCGAGTTCGTGACCCGCGCGATGGAGGCGGGCAATGCGCTGACCCGGCTATTCGAGCAGGCGGTCGCCCGCGGCGAGGTCGGGATCAACGACCTCTTCGACACCGACTACGTCGAGATCGCCGGCACCGATCCGCAGCAATACCGCACGAAATATCTTGATTGGGCCGACCGCGCCCTGCCGCCGTTCCAGGAGGCCTTTCTCGCCAGGGACCCACGCATGGCATTCTGCGCCATGGTCGACCGCAACGGCTTCCTGCCGGTCCACAACAAGATCTATTCGCATCCGCAACGACCGGGCGACCCCGGCTGGAACATGGCCAACAGCCGCAACCGGCGAATCTTCAACGATCCGGCGGGGCTCGCTGCCGCCCGCAACCTGCGCTCGTACCTGGTCCAGAGCTACGCGCGCGACATGGGCAACGGCAACACCGTGATGATGCGCGAGATCGACGTCCCGATCCGCGTGCAGGGCCGGCACTGGGGCGGATTCCGCACGGCTTACAAGCTGTAGTGCACGCTCAGGCAAGACGGCGGCCGCGAATCATCCTCTAAACTCGAAATCGGACTGGGAATGCCGCGGGGGGCCGGCGAGCGGCTCTGACTGGAGGACTCATCTGATATGTCCGTCGCACAACTTGCAGTCCTGGACACCGGCTCCAACCGGACTCTCGCCGAACGGCTGATCGACCAGCTTGCCGACCGCATCGGCGGCCTCGGCGTCGAGCTCGCCGACATTGCCGGCAACGTCCAGGAAGTCGCACACCGCGTCGCCAACCAGTCGGAACGGTTCCACCATCTCCAGAAGACCGCCGAGACCATGGTCTCGGCCAACCACGACATCGCCAACGCCTCGCAGGCGGTGCAATCGACCACGTCGGCGGCGGTCGGCGAGATCGCGCAGTCGCGCAGCGCAGTCGATACCGCGGTCAGCCACATCTCCGAGCTCGTCGCGGCCGTCGAGCGGATCGAGGCGCGGCTTGGCGCCGTCGGCTCCGCGCTGGCGCAGGTGGCCAAGGTCTCCGGCTCGATCGAGGCGATCGCCAAGCAGACCAATCTGCTTGCCCTGAACGCAACCATCGAAGCCGCGCGCGCCGGCAATGCCGGACGCGGCTTTGCGGTGGTCGCGAGCGAGGTCAAGAATCTCGCGGAGGCGACGCGCCAGGCCACCCACCAGATCTCCGACACCGTGCGCGATCTCGACGGCCAGATCGAAGGCCTGATCGGCGAGAGCAGCGACGCTTCGCAGCGGGCGAAGACCGCGGGTGAAGGCGCGCAAGCGATCTCCGGCATCATCTCACGCGTCCAGCAGGGCTTTGCTTCGGTCGAGGCGGAGATCGACAACGTCACGCGCGCTGCAACCTCCAATCTCGGCCATTGCGACACCGTCATCAACGAGCTCAGCGAGCTCGCCAAGGGCGTCGATCTCTCCTCGCGCGATCTCAAGCACGCCGACGAGCGGGTGGCGAAGCTGCTCGACACCTCCGAAGGCCTGATCGCGCTGATCGCCGACAGCGGCGTCGAGACGTCGGACACGCCGCTGATCCGCGTCGTGGTCGAGACGGCCAAGCGGATTTCGGCCGAATTCGAAGCCGCCATCGATCGCGGCGAGATCACGCTCGACAAGCTCCTGGACGAGAACTACCGCGAGATCGCGGGCACCGATCCGAAGCAGTACCTCACCAATTACGTCGAATTCACCGACCGTGTGCTGCCCGCGATCCAGGACCCGATCCAGAAATCGGATCCGCGCATCGTCTATTGCGTCGCCTGGGCGAGGAGCGGCTATCTGCCGACCCACAATCCGAACTACCGCCTGCCGCAAGGCAAGGACCCGGTCTGGAACAACGCCAATTGCCGCAACCGCCGCCTGTTCAACGATCGAACGGTGAAGAAGGTCGCGGCCAACACAAAACCGTTCCTGCTGCAGACCTATCGCCGCGACATGGGCGGCGGGCAGTTCGTGCTGATGAAGGATTTGTCCTCGCCGATCATGGTCCGCGGCAAGCACTGGGGCGCGTTCCGGATGGGATTCCGGCAGGGCTGATTCAAATCTCGAAAACAACCCCATGCACAGTAGCCGGGGTGTGCGGGATCAACGGCTTAGCGCTTCGTCACGCCCCTGGCGCCGATGAACACTTGACGCGTCGGGCAAAACAGGCGCATAATGCTATTATTCCGAAATCGCTACGCACGCAGCGCAGCTTCGGCCATGGCGCCGGATGAGGGGCCTCTCTCCGCACGTTCAGTATCGTACGGTGGGCAAAGCAAAGCGTGCCCACGCATTTCGATTTACGTGCAGAGAGATGGTGGGCACGGCGCAAGTGCGCCTTTGCCCACCCTAAGACACTTGTCGTCCCGGACAAGCGAAGCGCAGATCCGGGACCCATACGCCGCAGCAATAGTTTTGCGAAGGCTCGGAGTGACCGGCTTCGCGCAACAACGACTCCCTGTGGTTATGGATCCCCGCGTTCGCGGGGATGACACCGAGTTTGTGGCGCCGTTCTTCAGCTCAACCAGAACTTCGGCGTCGCTGGCTCCAGCCGTCCACCGACGCGCACCGGTGCGATCTTGAGCGCGAGGCCTGTCGCATCGTCCGTCTCCACCGCCACTCCGCTGAGTGTTGCCACACCGGGCGCCGGCTCGAAGCGGCCTGACGGAATCCCCGAGGTGAAGCGGCGCAGCGGCTCTTCCTTCTGCATGCCGATGATGGAGTCGTAGTCGCCGGTCATGCCGGCGTCGGTCATGTAGGCGGTGCCGCCCGACAGGATCTGGTGGTCGGCGGTCGGCACGTGGGTGTGCGTGCCGACGACGAGGCTGGCGCGGCCGTCGCAGAAGAAGCCGACGCCCTGCTTCTCGCTGCTCGCCTCGCAATGGAAATCGACGACGATGGCATCGGCGGCAACGCCGAGCGGACAGGCCCCCAGTTCGCGCTCGAGCGCGGCGAAGGGATCGTCGAACGGGGTCATGAAGACGCGCCCGAGCGCATTGACGACGAGGGCATGCTTGCCGTTCTTGGTCTCGACCAGAGCCGCGCCGCGGCCGGGCGTACCACGCGGATAATTCGTCGGCCGCACCAGGCGCTCGGCGCGCTCGATGAAGACCAGCGCTTCGCGCTGGTCCCAGGAGTGATTGCCAAGCGTCACCGCATCGGCGCCGGCGTCGAGAAACTCCTGATAGATCGCTTCGGTGATGCCGAAACCGCCCGCCGAGTTCTCGCCGTTGACGACGACGAAATCGAGCGACCAATCCTTGACCATGCCGGGCAGGTATTCGGCGATGGCATTGCGCCCGCTGCGGCCGACGACATCACCCACGAAGAGAATGCGCAACTTCAGAACTCCGGAAATCGAATACGTCCGATTCCGTTAGCACATAATCCAGCGCCACGTCGTGCGATAGTGCCGGAACCGCCTTGATCTCCTGCGCCGCAAAAGCCAGTCCAATGCCGACGATGTGCTTGGCCTTGCGCAGATGCGCGAAGGTGAAATCGTAATGACCGGCACCATAGCCGATGCGATGGCCGAGACGGTCGAACGCTGCAAGCGGCGTCAGCATGATGTCGGGGATCACCTCAGCGGCCGCGGGCGACGGCTCGGGAATGCCGAGCGGGCCGAGCATCAGGCGGTCGTCCGGATGGAAGAGGCGGAAGATCAGCGACTGGCCCCGCGCGGTGACGCAGGGCAGCGCCAGCTTTGCGCCCTCCTCGGCGAGCTTCTTCATCAGCGGCATCGGGTCGATCTCGCTGCGGATCGGCGAATAGCCGGAGACGATGCTGCCCGGCAGCAGCTTGAACGGCAGCCCGCGCTTGGCGAGTTTTGCCGCAGCGGCGACGCGCTTCTTCTCGCTCAGCGCGTCGCGCGCCGCGAGGGCTTTGGCACGGAGTTCGGATTTGCTGTTGGTCATGTGCGTTGGTCCCGAGGCAGAGTTGTCTGCCGTCATCACCCGCGAAGGCGAGTGATCCAGTATTGCAGAGACGCCAGTGCTAGAGCCTCAACGCCGCGGCGTACTGGATGCCCCGGTCAGCCGGGGCATGACACCTGAACCGCAAGCGTGTCGGGGACGCAATTCGACAGGCACGAACCAGAAGCGAAGAAACAGTGCGAAGCCGCGTACGCCGTTGAAGCACTCGATCCCGGAGTTCCCTACGAAAGTAGGTGGGCACCATATGTCCGGGCCCACGGGCCCGGCCAGGGACAGTTCCCTAAAGGATCGATAAGGCCCCGGGGATATATGGCTCCTGACGCGCGTCGCAGCCTCGCTTGCGCAATGTAACAACGATGCTGACGAATCGCCAGCCTCTCGCGGCGGCCTCGGTGCCCACCTCTCCCCAGCGGGGAGAGGTCGGATTGCAGCTGGCGATGCGAAGCATCGTCCAGAGCAATCCGGGTGAGGGGGCGCGGCAGGCAGAGGGACCTTAAGGCCTCACCCGGATCGCATCTTACGATGCGATCCGACCTCTCCCTCCGGGAGAGGTGGGCACCTTCGGCGCCGGCTCGCGACCCTTCGTTCTGACCACTATCACCCGATCGCGATTCCATTCCCGACGGTGCGGTTCAGCACCTGGGTCGACTTCTCGATGCGTTCGGCGGCGGCGTTCAGTGCGTTGACGACGGCGGTCTGGGTCATGCGGGCGCGCTCGACGGCGGCGTTGCGGAAATCCCGGAGCTCCGTCAGCTCCTGCTCCAGCGTCCGGACGCGATTGCTGGTGTCGACCAGTTCGTCGCAGACGGTCAGCGCGGCCATCACGGTGAGGCGCGCATCGCCGATCTCGCCGAATTTTCCGCGCAACGACTGAATGCGTGTCTCCAGGGTTTCGGCGAGCTTGAGCAGCCGCACCTCCTGGCCCTCCTCGCAAGCCATGCGGTATTGCCGCGCGTTGATGGTGACGTTGATGTGGCTCATCCGTCCTCTCCGGTATCGAGCACCGAGCGTATCGTGACGATGGCGGAATCCAGCCGATCGGAGATCTCGCGGTTGGTGCGCTCGAGCTTGCGCGCCTTCACCAGCGCGCCGTCGAGCTCATCGGCAAGCCGCGAACGGTCCGCACCCAGCGCCTGGATTCGCGTCGCGAGCTCGTTCTCGTCGCGATCGGCATCGCGCCGCCGCTCCACCGCGCTTTCGAGCGCGTCGAGTGCCGCCGTGAGTCTGCGGGTCGCGATCTCGATCTCGACGGCGGAGGACTCCGTCATGGCAGCGCTTTTGGATACGCGATCGTTCATGCAGTCAGCGGCGGAACCCTGTGGGCTATGCCCGTGGCCTTACGGGGCTTGCCGCCCGGCAAAAGACTCGGTTCGGCAAGCGGTTAGAAGCAGAAATTTACGTGGCAAGCTAGCGAATCGCAACGCCGCCGCGAAACTATGCACCGATAAGCAGCTTTTCGCGCCGTGGCGCGTTTGATTGCCTTGGACTCCCGGAACCGAGGTGCTATCCCAGCCCCGTCCTTCAGTGGCCGAAAGGCTCCTTTCCGCGCGGGCGACCCGCCCCCAAGCGCCTCATTTCAGACGGATTTTAGACATGACGCAGGTCGACCACAACCGCATGGCCAACGCTATCCGCGGCCTCTCGATGGACGCTGTCGAGAAGGCGAAGTCGGGCCATCCCGGCCTGCCGATGGGCGCCGCCGACATCGCCACGGTGCTGTTCACGCGGTTCCTGAAATTCGACGCCGCCGTCACCGATTGGCCGGACCGCGACCGCTTCGTGCTCTCCGCCGGCCACGGCTCGATGCTGCTCTATTCGCTGCTGTACTTGACCGGCAACGCCGCGATGACGCTGGACCAGCTCAAGAACTTCCGTCAGCTCGGCTCGCTGACCCCCGGCCACCCCGAGAACTTCCACACCAAGGGCATCGAGACCACCACCGGCCCGCTCGGCCAGGGCATCTCGACCGCAGTCGGCATGGCGCTCGCCGAGAAGATGCTCGCCGCCGAATTCGGCAAGAAGATCGTCGACCATCATACCTACGTGCTCGCCTCCGACGGCGACCTGATGGAAGGCGTGTCGCAGGAAGCGATCGCGATGGCCGGGCACTGGAAACTCGGCAAGCTGATCGTGCTCTACGACGACAACGGCATCTCGATCGACGGTCCGACCTCGATCGCCGACTCGGTCGACCAGGTGAAGCGCTTCAAGTCGGCGGGGTGGGCCGCCGAGAAGATCGACGGTCATGACCAGGCCGCCATTGCCGCTGCGATCACCCGCGCGCAAAAATCCAACAAGCCGACGCTGATCGCCTGCCGCACCACCATCGGCTTCGGCGCGCCGCACAAGGCCGGCACCGCGAAGGCGCATGGCGAAGCGCTCGGCGCCGACGAGCTCAAGGCCGCCAAGGAAAATCTCGGTATCTCGCTCGAGCCGTTCTCGGTGCCCGATGACGTGCTGAAGGCCTGGCGCGCGGCCGGCAGCCGCGGCGCCACGGCTCGCCAGGAATGGGAAGCGCGGCTCGGCGAGCTCGGCAGCCGCAAGCGCGCCGAGTTCGAGCGCCGCCTGCGCCACGAGCGTCCGGCGTCGCTCGCCAAGGCGGTGCGCGCGTACAAGAAGGAGCTGCTCGAGAAGCCGATGACGGCTGCGACCCGCAAGTCGTCGGAAGCGGTGATCGAGGTGATCGCCGGCGCGATGCCGATGGAATTCCTCGCAGGCTCGGCCGACCTCACCGGCTCCAACAACAACAAGGCGAAGTCGGCGACTGCCTTCTCCGCCAAGACGCCGAAGGGCCGCTTCATTCATTACGGCATCCGCGAGCACGGCATGGCCGCCGCGATGAACGGCATTTTCCTGCATGGCGGCTTCGCACCGAACGGCGCAACCTTCCTGGTCTTCACCGACTATGCGCGTCCCGCGATGCGCCTCGCCGCGTTGATGGGCGCGGGCGTCGTCTACGTGATGACGCATGACTCCATCGGCCTCGGCGAAGACGGTCCGACCCATCAGCCGGTCGAGCATCTCGCAGCGCTGCGCGCCATCCCGAACATGCGCGTGTTCCGGCCCTGCGACGCGATGGAGGTTGCCGAGTGCTGGGAGCTCGCGCTCAACCGCGTCGACGGCCCGACCGTGCTGGCACTGACGCGGCAGAACCTGCCGCAGCTCCGCACCACAGCGCCGAACGACAATCCGTGCCAGCATGGCGCCTACGAGCTGGTTCCGGCACAGGGCGAAGCCAAGGCGACGCTGTTCGCGTCCGGTTCCGAGGTCGAGATGGCCGTGGCCGCCCAGAAGCAGCTCGCTGAACGCGGCATTCCGACGCGGGTGGTCTCGGTGCCCTCGCTCGAGCTCTTGTTAGCGCAACCAAAGGAACGCCGCGATGCGATCATCGGCAACGCGCCGATCAAGGTCGCGATCGAGGCCGCTGTGCGCTGGGGCTGGGACGCCGTGATCGGCCAGGATGGCGAATTCGTAGGCATGCACTCCTTCGGCGCCAGCGCGCCGCTCAACAAGATCTTCCAGCATTTCGGCATTACCGCCGAGGCTGCGGTTAACGCCGTCCTGAAGCGCGTTTCCTGAGAGTTGAGCTTGCCAAAAAAAAGGACTACGTAACTCCTCATATGATCAAGCACCGCCCGGCCGAACCGGGCGTCCGCCTCTAAAAAACCCTCGCAGGCGCGCAAAGCGCGCGCTGTGCGGGACGATGGGGTTATTGAACAGCCGTCACGAAACGGTCAGAAGGAGACGAAACATGGCAGTCCGCGTCGGAATTAACGGTTTTGGCCGCATTGGCCGCAACGTGCTGCGGGCTATCGCTGAGTCCGGCCGCAAGGACATCGAGGTTGTCGGCATCAACGATCTCGGCCCGGTCGAGACCAATGCTCATCTCCTCCGTTACGACAGCGTCCATGGCCGCTTCCCCGGCACCGTGACCGTCGACGGCGACTCGATAAGCCTCGGCAACGGCAAGATCAAGGTGACCGCCGAGCGCGATCCCTCGAAGCTGCCGTGGAAGGATCTCGGCGTCGATATCGCGCTGGAATGCACCGGCATCTTCACTGCGAAGGAGAAGGCCTCCGCGCATCTGACCGCCGGCGCCAAGCGCGTGCTGGTCTCCGCGCCCGCCGATGGCGCCGACGCCACCATCGTCTACGGCGTCAACCACGAGACCCTGACCAAGGATCACCTGGTCGTCTCCAACGGTTCCTGCACCACCAACTGCCTCGCGCCGGTTGCCAAGGTGCTGAACGATCTCGTCGGCATCGAGACCGGCTTCATGACCACGATCCACGCCTATACCGGCGACCAGCCGACGCTGGACACGCTGCACAAGGATCTCTACCGCGGCCGCGCGGCTGCGATGTCGATGATCCCGACCTCGACCGGTGCTGCGAAGGCGATCGGCCTGGTGCTGCCGGAGTTGAAGGGCAAGCTCGACGGCGTTGCGATCCGCGTGCCGACCCCGAACGTCTCGGTGGTCGACCTCAAGATCGTCGCCAAGCGCGCCACCGACGCCAAGGAAATCAACGCGGCGATGAAGCGCGCCAGCGAGCAGCAGCTCAAGGGCATCCTCGGCTACACCAGCGCGCCGAACGTCTCGATCGACTTCAACCACGATCCGCACTCCTCGACCTTCCACGAGGACCAGACCAAGGTGCAGAACGGCACGCTGGTGCGCGTGATGTCCTGGTACGACAACGAGTGGGGCTTCTCCAATCGCATGGCGGACACCGCCGTCGCGATGGCGAAGGTGATCTAAGACCGTAGGTCTCGTGTCCCGGACGCGATGCAGCGTGAAACGCTGCGTCGCAGAGCCGGGACCCATTCGACCGCGGGACCCGTCACATCCTGGGTCCCGGTTCTGCGCAGCGGCACTTCGTGCCGCAGCGCGCCCGGGACAAGAGAGCCGAACATGACCAACAAATTCCGCACCCTCGACGACGTCGACGTGAAGGGCAAGCGCGTGCTGCTGCGCGTCGATCTCAACGTGCCCATGGACAATGGCCGCGTTACCGACGCGACGCGGCTCGAGCGCGTCGCGCCGACCATCACCGAAATCTCCGACAAGGGCGGCAAGGTCATCCTGCTCGCGCATTTCGGCCGGCCGAAGGGGCGCGACCCCAAGGAGTCGCTCAAGCCCGTCGCGGAAGCGCTGTCGAAGGTCGTGAACAAGCCGGTCGCCTTCGCCGATGATTGCATCGGCGAACCCGCGGCCAAGGCCGTCGCGGCGCTGAGGGATGGCGACATCCTTTGTCTGGAAAACACCCGCTTCCACAAAGAGGAAGAGAAGAACGATCCGGCCTTCGTCGCGGAGCTGGCAAAGCTCGGCGACATCTGGGTCAGCGACGCCTTCTCGGCGGCGCACCGCGCCCACGCCTCGACCGAGGGTCTCGGTCACAAGCTGCCCGCCTATGCCGGCCGCACCATGCAGGCCGAGCTCGATGCGCTGGAGAAGGCGCTGGGTTCGCCGACCAAGCCTGTGATCGCCATCATCGGCGGCGCCAAGGTCTCGACCAAGATCGACCTGCTGGAAAACCTCGTCACCAAGGTCGACGCGCTCGTGATCGGCGGCGGCATGGCCAACACCTTCCTGCACGCCCAGGGCGTTGCGGTCGGCAAGTCGCTGGCCGAGAAGGATCTCGCGCCCACCGCGCTGCGCATCATGGAAAAGGCGGAGGCCGCCAATTGCGCCATCATCCTCCCCGTTGACGCGACTGTCGCTTATCACTTCGCCGCGAATGCGCCGTCGCATGCCTATGGCCTCGATGCGATCCCGGCCGACGGCATGATCCTCGACGTCGGCCCGCAATCGATCGTGCGCGTCCAGGCCGCGATCGACGATGCGGCAACACTGGTCTGGAACGGACCGTTAGGGGCGTTCGAGATGCAGCCGTTCGACCGTGGCACGGTTGCGGCCGCCAAGCACGCCGCCGAACGCACCAAGGCCAAGAAGCTGATCTCGATCGCGGGCGGTGGTGATACCGTCGCGGCCCTCAACCAGGCCCATGTGGCCGCTCAATTCACCTATGTCTCGACCGCCGGTGGCGCATTCCTCGAATGGATGGAAGGCAAGCCCCTGCCCGGCGTTGAAGTTCTGCGCGTCAAGTAATTCGTCGGAAAAGCAAGCGGCCCTGCAGGCCCAAACGGAGAAGAAGACACATGGCTCGGATCACGTTGCGTCAATTGCTCGACCATGCGGCTGAGAACGATTACGGCGTACCGGCCTTCAACATCAACAACATGGAGCAGGCACTGGCGATCATGGACGCGGCCAACCAGGTCGACGCGCCCGTCATCATCCAGGCCTCGCGCGGTGCGCGCTCCTACGCCAACGACGTCATGCTCAAGCACATGATGGACGCGGTGACGGAGATCTATCCGCACATCCCGGTCTGCGTGCATCTCGACCACGGCAACGAGGCCGCGACCTGCATGACCGCGATCCAGGCCGGCTTCACCTCGGTCATGATGGACGGCTCGCTCAAGGCCGACGGCAAGACCCCCGGCGACTGGACCTACAATGTCGGCGTCACCAAGACCGTGACCGACATGGCCCATCTCGGCGGCATCTCGGTCGAGGGCGAGTTAGGGGTGCTCGGCTCGCTCGAGACAGGCATGGGCGACAAGGAAGACGGCCACGGTGCCGAAGGCAAGCTCTCCCACGACCAGCTCCTGACCAATCCGGACGAGGCCGTGAAGTTCGTCCAGGAGACCAAGGTCGACGCGCTCGCGATCGCGATGGGGACCTCGCACGGCGCCTACAAGTTCACTCGCAAGCCCGACGGCGACATCCTCGCCATGAACGTGATCGAGGAGATCCACCGCAAGCTGCCGAACACGCATCTGGTGATGCACGGCTCCTCCTCGGTGCCGCAGGACCTGCAGGACATCATCAACACCTATGGCGGCAAGATGAAGCCGACCTGGGGCGTGCCGGTTGCCGAGATCCAGCGCGGCATCAAGAACGGCGTGCGCAAGATCAACATCGACACCGACAACCGCATGGCCATGACCGGCCAGATCCGCAAAGTGCTGAAGGATCACCCGGAAGAGTTCGATCCGCGCAAGTATTTGAAGCCGGCGATGGAAGCCATGACCAAGCTGTGCAAGCAGCGGCTCCAGGAGTTCAACACCGCAGGCCAGGCCTCCAAGTTCAAGAAGGTCCTGACCCCCGCCGAGATGGCCAAGCGCTACGCCAAGGGCGAGCTCGACCCGAAGGTGGCGTAAGCCTCTCAACCCTATTCCCGGGTCATTCCGGGACACGCCAACGGGTCCGCGCGAATGCGCGGCCCGATGACAGGCTCCGCGTGGGCCCGGAATCCATAACCACAGCCTGGGGTTATGGATTCCGGGCCTGCGCCTTTCGGCGCATCCCGGAATGACGGAGAACGGTTTTACCCTGCGACCAACGTTGTCTCGGCAATTGCCCGAGAACGGTCTATTTTCATGGGCAAGGGCAGAATCGTTTTGGGAGGACCTCTCGATGAATCTGACTGAGCTCAACAAGGTCGCGACCGCCATGGTCGCACCTGGCAAGGGCATCCTTGCCGCCGACGAATCCTCCGGCACCATCAAGAAGCGGTTCGACGCGATCGGCGTGGAATCGACGGAAACGAACCGCCGCGACTATCGCGAGATGCTGTTTCGGTCGAAGGAAGCGATGAGCCGGTACATCTCCGGCGTGATCCTCTATGACGAGACGATCTGGCAGGATGCCAAGGACGGCACGCCGCTGGTCAAGCTGATCGAACAGAGCGGCGCCATTCCCGGCATCAAGGTCGACGAGGGCACACAGGCCCTGCCGATGTGCCCTGGTGAAACAGTCACCGTCGGGCTGGACAAGCTCGCCGAGCGGCTGAAGAAATATTACGAGCGCGGGGCGCGCTTCGCCAAATGGCGCGCGGTGATCGACATCGGCAGCGGGATTCCCTCGATGACCGCGATCAGCGTCAACGCGCACGCGCTGGCGCGCTACGCCGCGCTGTGCCAGGCCGCGCAGATCGTGCCGATCGTCGAGCCGGAGGTCCTGATGGACGGCGACCACGATATCGATCACTGCTATGACGTCACGAGCCGCATCCTCAACAAGACGTTCCAGGAGTTGCGGGTGCAGCGCGTCGCACTCGAAGGCATGGTGCTGAAGCCGAACATGGCGATCTCGGGCAAGAAATGCGCAAAGCAGGCCTCCGTCGAGGAGGTCGCGGAGAAGACGATCCGCCTGCTCAAGGCCTGCGTGCCGGCGGCGGTGCCCGGCATCGCCTTTCTCTCCGGCGGGCAGTCGGACGAGGAGGCGACCGCGCATCTCAACGCCATGCACAAGCTCGGTCCGCTGCCCTGGGGACTGACCTTCTCCTACGGCCGCGCGCTGCAGGCCGCGCCGCAGAAGGCGTGGTCGGGCAAGCCCGAGAATGTTATGGCCGGACAGAACGCATTCAGTCATCGCGCCCGCATGAACGGCCTCGCCTCCAGGGGCGAATGGCAAAGCAGCCTGGAAAAGAAGGCAGCCTAGATCTTGTCGAACAAACCGCCTCCGCCGCGCCCGGCGCCGCGTCTCTATCTCGCGACGCCTGTCGTCGATGATCCCGCTTCGCTCCTCGCCGCATTGCCTGACCTGCTCGCGGCCGCCGATGTCGCGGCCGTGCTGCTGCGGCTGAAGGAGACCGACCAGCGCACCATGATCTCGCGGATCAAGGCACTGGCGCCGGTCGTGCAGAACGCCGGCGCAGCCCTGCTCGTCGACGGCCATCCCGAGCTGGTCGCGCGGGGCGGGGCCGACGGCGCGCATCTGCCGGGCATCGCCGCACTGAAAGAGGCGATGCCCTCGCTCAAGCCCGACCGCATCGCCGGCGTGGGCGGACTGACGACGCGGCACCATTCGATGGATGCGGGCGAGATCGGCGCGGACTATCTGCTGTTCGGCGAGCCCGATGCGAACGGCCAGCGGCCGTCGGCACAAGCCATTGCCGAGCGGCTCGACTGGTGGGCCGAGCTGTTCGAGCCGCCTTGTGTCGGCTTCGCCACCTCGTTCGAGGAAGCCCATGACTTCGCCGCCAGCGGCGCCGATTTCGTCCTGGTCGGGGATTTCATCTGGGCCGATCCACGCGGGCCCAAGGCCGCGCTGATCGAGGCCGACGCCGCGATCAAGAAAGGCTTCGCGGCTGCTGCGGCAGGTCAGAGCTAGCGCCCGACATGACGCTTCCGCGCATCACCCTCCTGACCACGCTGCTGCTGGCGACGCCCGCAGTCGCGCAGCTCCAGATCACGCCGCCGGCCACGATCCCGAGCCCTGCGCCCGACAAGAAGGCCAAGGAGCCGCCCAGGGACAAGCCCAAGGTCGCGCCACACACGATCACCAAGAAGAAGGAGCCGGCGCCCAAGCCGTCGGCCTCGCCGAGCCCGACGCTGCCGGCGACCGTGATCCCCGCGCCGGCGACCGACAATTCCAACGTCGACCTGGTGTTCGGCGCCTATCAACGCGGTCTGTACAAGACCGCCTTCGACCTCGCCAGCGAGCGCGCCAAGACCGGCGATGCCAAGGCCATGACCATGCTGGGCGAGCTCTATTCCAACGCCATGGGCATCCGGCGCGACTACGCCAAGGCGGTCGAGTGGTACAAGCGCGCCTCCGATGCCGGCGACCGCGAGGCGATGTTCGCGCTCGCCATGATGCGCATCGCCGGTCGCGGCGGCCCGGTCGACAAGGGCGAGGCGGTCAAGCTGATGGCCTCCGCCGCCAAGCTCGGCGAGCCCAAGGCGGCCTATAACCTCGCTCTGCTTTATCTCGATGGCCAGACCCTGCCGCAGGACGTCAAGCGCTCCGCCGAGCTGCTGCGCCAGGCAGCCGATGCCGGGCTGCCCGAGGCGCAATATGCGCTCGCAACGTTCTACAAGGAGGGCACCGGGGTGCCGAAGGACCCCGAACGATCGGTGCGGCTGCTCCAGGCGGCTTCGCTCGCCGACAATGTCGATGCCGAGGTCGAATATGCCATCGCGATGTTCAACGGCACCGGCACGCCAAAGAACCAGCCGGCGGCCGTCGCGTTGCTGCGCAAGGCATCCCGCCAGGGCAGCGCGATCGCGCAGAACCGCCTCGCCTGGGTGCTGATCAACGGCATGGGCGCGCCCGTGGACAAGGTCGAGGGCTTCAAATGGCACCTGGTGGCGAAAACCGCCGGCAAGGGCGATCCGGAGCTCGACAAGCAGCTGGCCGATCTGCCCGCCGAGGATCGCGCCAAGGCGGAGGCCGCCGCCAAGAAATGGCTCGGGAACAAATGACCTGACGCCAAATGGCTCGAATGACTTGACGTTTGGCCCCTCGCGGGGCACCCAATCCCCCTCAAATGGCGCCCTTTCGCGCCCCTTCCCCATCAAAGACTGATCTCATGCTGTATTCCGCCACTATCAATGTCATGGTCAAGGCCGCGCGGCGCGCCGGCCGCAGCCTCAAGCGCGATCTCGGCGAGATCGAGCATCTGCAGGTCTCGCTGAAGGGGCCGGCGAATTTCGTCTCGCTCGCCGACAAGCGCGCCGAGGAGATCCTCTACCAGGATCTCTCCAAGGCCCGGCCCGGCTACGGCTTCATCGGCGAAGAGGGCGGAATGCGCGAGGGCACCGACAAGAGCCATACCTGGATCGTCGATCCGCTCGACGGCACCACCAACTTCCTGCACGGCATTCCGCAATTTGCGATCTCGATCGGCCTGTCCCGCGAGGGCACGGTGATCGCCGGCGTGATCTACAATCCCGCCAATGACGAGCTCTATATCTCAGAGCGCGGCAAGGGCGCCTTTCTCAACGACCAGCGCCTGCGGGTGGCCGGCCGCCGCCAGCTCAACGAATGCGTGGTGGCCTGCGGCCTGCCCCATATCGGCCGTGGCGACCACGAGGAATTCCGCCGCGAGATGACCGCGATCCAGGACCGCGTCGCAGGGCTCCGCCGCTTCGGCGCCGCCTCGCTCGACCTCGCCTTCGTCGCCGCCGGCCGCCTCGACGGCTACTGGGAGCGCAACCTGCAACCCTGGGACATCGCCGCCGGCATGCTGATGGTGCGCGAAGCCGGCGGTACGGTGAGCGACATCAACACGCCCGGCGATGCGCTCGTCACGGGCGACGTCGTGTGCGGCAATGAGTTCGTGCACGGGGAGCTGGTGAAGATTTTGCGGAAGCCGGCGTAGTCGCAGGGCGGCTCGATCTGCAGCGACTAAGACTCGTCATCGTCGGGCTCGTCGTCGCGATATTCTCCGCCCAGGGTCAAGCCCTCGATCATCGTGGCACCTTTCGACTTGATCACCCGGCGAAGCGGGACCGAGCTCTCGCTTCGCAAGGCTTCCATCAACTGTTCCGAGTGGGTGACGATCCAGATGTCGGCGCGGCGCGATGCCTTGGCGATCAGCCGGGCCAATGGCGCCAGCAGCGAGGGATGCAGGCTGGCCTCGGGCTCGTTCAGCGCGATGAAGGGCGGCAGCCGATAGCCCATGAACACCGCGAGCAGGCAAATGTACTTCAGCGTCCCGTCGGACAGTTCATGAGCCCCGAACGGACGCGGCATGTCCTCGAGTTGCAGATCGAATTCACACAGCCCGTTTTGCTCCCATGCGCGGAGCTCAGCGCCCGGGAATGCATCCTGGATCGCGTCCTGCAAGTCGGTTGCGTCTTCCCTGATGGCATAGAGCGTCGCCAGGGCCGCAGCCAGATCGCTGCCATCGGCACTGAGCGAGGGCGTCGTGATCGCAAGGCAAGGCTTTCGGATCGGTGACGCCGGATCGGTGCGAAAGTCGTGATAGAAGCGCCAGCCCAGCATCGCGCTTCTGATCAGATCGATCTCGGGGCATTGCCTGCCATCGGAAAAGCCTGCGAGCGCCGTCTCGGACGGCAGCACCGCGTCCTTGTGGCTGGTCCATGCGCCGCTGTCGCTGCGGATGCTGACGAGCGAATTCTTCCGCTCCATCAGCAGCACCGTTCGCTTGCCCTCGGTCGCCTCGATACTTTCTTCCTTGATCATCGGCTCGCCAGCAAACGCTGCCTCGGCGGGACCAGGAAATCCGATCTCGATGGAATATTTCAGGCGATCGAATCTGGCCGACAACCGCAGTCGTCCATCCTCGCCACGTTTGCGGATGCCTGACCAGCAGACCGAATTCAGTCCGCCCTCCTCGGCAATCGTGCGCGTGATCCGTCCGGTCGCCGCATCGCGCAACAGCGACAGGGATTTGTAGAGATTGGATTTGCCGACGCCGTTCTCGCCGACGAAGACGGAGAGCGGATGGATGGGTAGGGAGAGCCGCCTGATAGAGCGATAGTTCGAGATCGCAATGTCGGTCGGACGCATCAGCTGCTCTCAATCGGCGGGTACGCATTCGCAGCGCAGTGCGAACACACGTGGTTTCAATCCAGGGATGCAGTCTGGATCGACGAACCTGGGAAGGCAAGCTCCGCTCGTCATTCCGGGGCGCGCCTCTTGGCGCGAGCCCGGAATGACAATGTGCCCTATGGCTTCACCGGCGCCGGCGGACCATACGCCTCGCTGTCCTTCACAGCCTTCGGCTCCCTATCCCCCGCCAGCACGCGCTGCACCGAGACGAAGAATACCGGCACCATCAGCAGCGCCAGGATCACGACCGCGATCATTCCACCCATCACGACGCTGCCGAGCGCCTGCTGGCTGGCACCGCCGGCGCCGTGGGCGATCGCCATGGGCAGCACGCCGCAGATGAAGGCAAGGCCTGTCATCAGGATCGGGCGGAAGCGCAGGCGGCAGGCTTCGATGGTCGCTTCGACCAGCGGCTTGCCCTCTTTCCGCAGATCCTTGGCGAACTCGATGATCAGGATCGCGTCCTTGGCGGCGAGGCCGATGATGGTGATGAGGCCCACGGTGAAATAGACGTCGTTGGGCAGGCCGCGCAGCGTAGCCGCAACGACCGCGCCGACGATGCCGAGCGGCACGGTGAGCAGCACCGCGAGCGGGATGGTCCAGCTCTCGTAAAGTGCGGCGAGACACAGGAACACCACAAACACGGACAGCGCGAGCAGGAAAGGCGCCTGCGAGCCCGACAGCTTTTCCTGGAGCGACTGGCCGGTCCATTCGTAACCGAAACCGCGCGGCAGCTTGCCCGCGAGCTTCTCCATCTCGGCGATCGCATCGCCCGAGGTGAAGCCGGACTTTGCTTCGCCCGAAATGCGCACGGCAGGGTAATAGTTGAAGCCGGCGATCTGGGTTGGGCCGCGCGACCATTCGACCGTCGCGAAGGAGGAGAACGGCACCAGCTGACCACGGCTGTTCTTGACGTTGTAGTTGAGGATGTCCTCGGTCTTCATGCGATCGCGGCTGTCGGCCTGCACCACGACGCGCTGCATGCGCCCGCGGTTCGGGAAGTCGTTGATGTAGTTCGAGCCGAGATTGGTCGAGATCGTGTTGTTGATGTCCTCGAAGGTGACGCCGAAGGCGCCGGCCTTCTCGCGGTCGATCACGAGATTGACGACGCCCGCCTCGGGCAGGCCTTCGATATAGACCTTCTGCAGCACCGGGCTCGCATTGGCCTCCGCGATCATCTGGTCGGCGGCGCGCATCAGGGCCGGATAGCCCTTCTGGCCGCGATCCTGGAGGCGGAACGAGAAGCCGGAGGAATTGCCGAGATTGTCGATTGGCGGCGGCTGCAGCGCCGAGATCTTTGCGTCGCGGATCGAGGAGGACAGGTCGCGGTTGATGTCGCTGACGATCGCGGCCGCTGAGTCCTTCGGCCCGCGTTCCGACCAGTCCTTCAACGTGATGAAGGCCTGCGCGGTGTTCATGCCCTGGCCGGAGAAGCTGAAGCCGGTGAGGAAGGTGACGTTATCGACACCAGGCCGCTGCGCCAGATATTTTTCCACCTTCTCGATCACGGCCTCGGTGCGGCCGTAAGAGGAGTCTGACGGCGTCTGCACGTCGGTGGTGACGAAGCCCTGGTCGTCGACGGGCAGGAAGCCGCCGGGCAGGCTGACGAAGGCCCAGGACAAGCCGACCAGCAGCGCGGCATAGACCATCATCAGGCGACCGGTACGCTTGAGCGAGAAGCCGACCGTGCGCGAATAACCCTCCTTGCCGCCCTCGAGCATACGGTTGAACCAGCCGAACACGCCGCGCCTGGCGTGGCCGTGACCGGCCGCGACAGGCTTGAGCAGGGTCGCGCACAGGGCCGGGGTCAGCGACAGTGCCAGGAAGGCCGAGAAGCCGATCGCCGCGACCATGGTCACCGAGAACTGGCGATAGATGATGCCGACCGAGCCCGGGAAGAATGCCATCGGCACGAACACCGCCATCAGCACCAGGGTGATGCCGATGATGGCACTGGTGATCTGCGACATCGCCTTGCGCGTCGCTTCCTTCGGCGACAGGCCTTCCTCGGCCATGATGCGCTCGACGTTCTCGACCACGACGATGGCGTCGTCGACGAGGATACCGACCGCCAGCACCATGCCGAACATGCTGAGCATGTTGATGGAATAACCGGCGAGCAGCAGCGTGGTACAAGCCCCCAGCAGCGCCACCGGCACCACGATGGTCGGGATGATGGTGTAGCGGATGTTCTGCAGGAACAGGAACATCACCACGAACACCAGCACCACGGCCTCGAGCAGCGTCGACAGCACCTTCTTGATCGAGGCTTCGACCACGGGCGTGATGTTGTAAGGGATTTCGTAGGAGATGTTGGCCGGGAAGAAGCGCGACAGCTCCTTCATCTTCGCTTCGACCGCGCTCGCCGTTGCCAGCGCGTTGCCGGTCGGCGACATCAGCACGGAGAGGCCCGCGGTCGGCTTGCCGTTCAAGCGCGTGTTGAACTGGTAGCTGAGGCCGCCGACCTCGATGCGCGCGACGTCGCGCAGGCGCACGGTCGAACCGTCAGCGTTGGCGCGCAGGATGATGGCGCCGAATTCATCGGGCGAGGAGAGCTGGCCCTTGACAAGCACCAGCGCTGAGGTGCGCTGGCTCGCGGTCGACGGCTCGGCGCCGATGCTGCCCGAGGCGACCTGCGCGTTCTGCGCTGATATGGCCTTGTTGACGTCGTCGGCGGTCAGTCCATAGCCGACCAGTTTGGCCGGATCGACCCAGACGCGAAGACTGCGCTCGGTCGAATAGAGCGTGGCGCGACCGACGCCGGGGATGCGGCGGATCTCGCCGAGCACGTTGCGGATCATGAAGTCACCGAGGCCGACCTCATCGAGGCTGCCGTCGGTCGAGTTCAGCGTGATGATCTGAAGCACCGCGCTGGAGGCTTCCTCGATTAAAATGCCCTGCTGGATCACCGCGCGCGGCAGCCGCGCCTCGACGCGCTTGATGCGGTTCTGCACCTCCACCGAGGCCGCGCTGGTGTCGGTGCCCGGCTGGAAGTTGGCTGTAATCTCGACCTGGCCGAGCGAGTCGCTGGTCGATTCGAAATTGAGGATGCCGGAGGCGCCGTTGAGCTCCTCCTCGATCAGCCGCGTGACGCTGTTGTAGAGATTCTCCGGCGAGGCGCCGGGATAGCTCGTCGAGATCGAGATCGAGGGCGGCGCGATGATCGGATATTGCGCGATCGGCAACAGCGGGATCGAGATCGCGCCGATCAGACAGATGAACAGCGCCACGACCCAGGCGAAGATCGGCCTGTCGATGAAGAAGCTCGGCATGATCAGTTACCGCGTGACCTTGAGGGCGTGCCTGTTGTCGGCGTTCGCCTCGGCCTCCGACCAGGATTGCGGCTTGACCTTGTCGCCGGCGGCGAACTTCTGGAAACCTTCGACCACGACCTTGTCGCCGGCCTTCAGGCCGTCGGTGACGAACCAGATGCCGTCCTGCACCGAGCCGGTGCGGATGGGCTGCACCGCGATGCGATTGTCGTCCTTGACGACGAACACCTCGCTGCCACCGCCGCCATTGCGCTGTACCGCCTGCTGCGGCACCGCGATCGCATCGCTGTCGAGACCCTGGTCGAGGCGGACGCGCACATACATCCCCGGCAGCAGCTCGCGCTTGGGATTGCGGAACTCGCCGCGCAAGGTGACCTGGCCGGTATGGGCGTCGACCTTGGCATCGGAGAACAGCAGCTTGCCGTCGAGCCCATAGATCGTGTTGTCGTCGAGCACGAGGCGCACCTTGACGGCATCGGACTCGATGCGATCGAGGTCGCCGCTTTCGAAGGCGCGGCGGAGCTGATTGAGCTCAGTCACCGACTGGGTGAAGTCGGCATAGATGGGATCGAGCTGCTGCACGGTGGCAAGATTGGTCTCGTTCTGCACGACGAGCGCACCCTCGCTGACAAGGGCAGCGCCAACCACGCCGTCGATTGGCGCGCGTACGGTCGCATAATCGAGATTGAGCTTGGCGCGCGCGAGATCGGCCTTGCGGCCCTCGACCTCGGCCTGAGCCTGGCGCTCGGCGGCGATGGTCTTTTCGTTCTCGGATTCGGGCGCGGCGCGCTGGCTGGTCAGCGTCGCGATGCGGCGCGCCTGCTGCTGCGCCTGCATCAAGGCGGCCTCGGCCTTGGCAAGCCCGGCCTCACCCGCCATCACCTCGACCTCGAACGGACGCGGATCGATCCGATAGAGCGGATCACCTGCCTTCACCTCGCTGCCCTGGCGGAACAAACGCTCGACCACGATGCCTGAGACGCGCGGGCGTACTTCGGCGACGCGCGTCGGCGAGATCCGGCCCGGCAGTTCGCGCACCACGGCGCGCGGTTGCGGCTTGACCGTGACGATGCTGACATCGGGTTCGATAGGTTGTGCGGCGGAGACGGCGGAGGAGGATTCGTCGCAAGCAACAAGCAGCGGCGCAAGGGCCGCGAGCATCATTGCAACGCATGCCGATCGCGCTCGAAGTCCTGACATGAAGTGGGGTGCCCCAAAATTGTTGAAACTGATCAAGCTTCGCGCAACGCCCGTCCTGGACGATTTCTGCGCGGCCGATGCGATCAAAATAGAATGGAGCTGCTGCGGCGCAACGCATGGCGCAGGCGGCTCAATGTCACAGCAGCTATCGCGCTGAGTTCAGGCCGATTTTTTGGACTCACCGGATTGTGAGTCGGGTTTTCATCGTCGCGCGCTGCGACAGAACATCGCAATTGGTCAGCGGTCCGTAGATTTTTGACCTGTCATCCCCGCGCAACGGCTACGCCATTGTCGCTGGAGGTGCGAGGCGCGCGATGCGAAGCAACGCGCGCAGAGCCCCGAAGGATGAATGGCCGAGATGCAGCCGGGCCGTCGCCCTTCGAGGGCCGCTGAAGGAGCGGCCACCTCAGGGTGACGGTGTGCAAGTCGGCAAAGCCGCGAACTCGCAAGGCTGCTCAGGCTGATCAATCGGCCGCCTTCATCCGATAGTGGCTGACGCCCCACTCCGTTCCGTCGGCGTAGCCGAACAGGCCTGCGGTCGCGAGGAAGAACCAGCGCCAGCGCCGCATCCACAGTTGCGTCTCGTCGCCATAGACATCGCACAAGGAAGCTTCGATCGCATCGCGATGCGCGTCGAAATTGGCGAGCCAGTCCATGGCCGTGCGCTGATAATGCGTGCCGCTCCAGCGCCATTCCTTCTCGACCTGGAAAATGTCGGCATATTGCCGGATGAGCTGATGGCTCGGCATTACGCCCCCGGTGAAGAAATGCTGTGCGATCCAGTCTTCGCGATTGGCGCGGTCGAACACATAGGAGCCGACGCGATGGGTGAAGATGTGCATGAAGAAGCGCCCCTCGGGGGCGAGCCATGAACGCGCGCGCGTCATCAGCTTGCGCCAGTTCATCATGCGCTCGAACATCTCGACCGAGACGATGCGGTCGAACTGGCCGTCCGGCGCGAACACGTTCATGTCGGCGGTAACGGCGCACAAGTTCGGCAGACCGCGTCTCCGCGCCATCTCTTCGATATAGGCGCGCTGGCCTTGCGAGTTCGACACTGCCGTCACCTTCGCATGCGGAAACTGCCGCGCCATCCGCAGCGACAGGGCGCCCCAGCCGCAGCCGAGCTCAAGGATGGTCTGGCCGTCGGCGAGGCCGGCATGCTCGATGGTCTGACGCAGCGCTTCCTCCTCGGCCTCCTGGAGGGTCGTCGCGTCGGTCCTGTAGAAGCAGGAGGAGTATTTCCGGTTCGGTCCCAGCACCTGCGGGAAGAAGGCTGACGGCACTTCGTAGTGCTGGGTATTGGCGGCGTCCGCGTGCTCGGCGATCGATCTCAGCATCATCCGCCCGGCGAAGGCGGCATCGTCGGCCGCATCATGCGCGGCGAGGCGGGTTGCCGTGCGGGAGCAGAGGCGCTGGATCGCGGCGCGGACCACCACATCGGGCAAGGGCACGCGTTCGGCAGTCCCCATGATCGCGGAAACGACGCTCACGCAGCCCCTCCCCTGGTCAGGTCCCGCCGTACGGAGCAAGCACGATGCCGTGCAAAAAACCGAGCCCGACCCGCGAGATGCCGAAGTTTTGCAGCCTATGTCCGTATCAAAGCCCGGTTTCAGCTTTGGGTTCCCGCTTCCTTCCCGAAATCCGCACATCCGGCGCTTTTTTTGAGCCGGGCCTGTGCCATAGTGCGGAGGCAAGCAAGCTTTCGTAACGGATGACACCCGCCATGCCGTCTGGCGCCTCGCCCCGCTCCACCATCGACATCGAATACACGAAACTGTCCTCGCCCAGCGTCTTCCTGGTGCGGATGCTGGTCTTCCTGGTGCTGTGCGCCCTGGTGGGCGTGGTGCTCTACAAGCAGATCATCCAGGCCTTCTTCGCCAATCCGGGGCTCAACGCCCTGATCGGGGCGGTGCTGTTCATCGGCATCGTGCTGGCCTTCCGCCAGGTGATCCGGCTCTATCCTGAGGTGTCCTGGGTCAACAATTTCCGCATCGCGGACCCGGGCCTCGTGCCGGCCCGGCACCCCAAGCTGCTGGCGCCGATGGCGATGATCCTGGGCGGCGAGCGCACCGGGCGGATGTCCATCACCCAGACCACGATGCGGCACCTGCTCGATTCGATCGCGACCCGCCTGGATGAAGCCCGCGACATCTCGCGCTACATGACCGGCCTGCTCGTCTTCCTCGGCCTGCTCGGCACCTTCTGGGGCCTGATCGAGACGGTCGGCTCGGTCGGCAAGGTGATCGACGGGCTCAAGGTCGGCGGCGATGCCGGTGCGCTGTTCGACACGCTGAAGGAGGGGCTCGCCGCCCCGCTCGGCGGCATGGGCATCTCGTTCTCGAGCTCGCTGTTCGGCCTCGCCGGCTCGCTGATCCTCGGCTTCCTCGATCTGCAATCGAGCCAGGCGCAGAACCGCTTCTACACCGACCTGGAGGACTGGCTCGCCACCACCGTGCGCGAATATGGCAGCGGCGAGGTCGCCGCGGTCGCAAGCAGTGGCGGCGGGGTTGCCAGCGGCGAGCTTCAGGCCGCCGTCGAGCGATTGCGCTCCGTGCTGGAAGAAGGCAGCGCCAGCCGCGGCACCACGGCGGCGATGGCGAGCCTTGCCGAAGCCATCCAGGCGCTCGTCTCGCATATGCGCACCGAGCAGCAGATGATCCGTGAATGGGCCGACGGCCAGGGCGAGCAGAACCGCGAGATCCGCCGCCTGCTGGAGCGCATCGCGCGGCAGCCCGAGAAGAGTTAAGGACGAAACAAGGGTCTCGTGCCCCGGACGCGATGCAGCGCGAAGCGGTGCGTCGCTGAGCCGGGGCCTAGCACCTTCTGAGTGAGAGATGGGTCGGCTCTGCGCAGCAGCGTTGCACGCTGCAGCGCGTCCGGGACACAAGAGCAGAAAGCGGAGAACTAAATGGCTCTAGCCCGCGGCCGCCGCAGCGAAGGCGCCTTCAACTACTGGCCCGGATTCGTCGACGCGCTGTCGACGCTGGTGCTATCGATCGTGTTCTTGCTGTCGGTGTTCCTGGTCGTGCAGTTCTTCCTGTCGCAGGAGGTGACAGGCAAGGACAAGGCGCTGGAGCAGCTCAATGCCAAGATCGCCCAGCTCACCGAGCTGCTCTCGCTGGAGAAGCTCGGCAAGCTCTCGCTCGACGACCAGGTCTCGCAGTTGAAGGCGGGCCTCGCCTCGGCCGAGACCGAGCGCGACCGCATGAAGGGCCTTTATGAAGGTCTCGCCAATGCCGGCAACGACGCGCAGGGCAAGACCGCCGAGCTCGGCAAGGCGCTGGATTCCGAGAAGGCCGTCTCGGCGCGGGCGCTGGCGCAGATCGAGGTGCTGAACCAGCAGATCAGCGCGCTACGCCGGCAACTCGCGGCGTTGGAGGAAGCGCTCGACGCTTCAGAGAAGAAAGACAAGGAATCGCAGAACCGCATTGCCGATCTCGGCTCACGCCTCAACGTCGCGCTGGCGCAGCGCGTGCAGGAACTGTCGCGTTACCGCTCCGAATTCTTCGGCCGCCTGCGCGCCATTCTCGGCAACCGTCCTGACATCCGCGTGGTCGGCGACCGCTTCGTGTTCCAATCCGAAGTGTTCTTCGACACCGGACAGGCAACGCTGCTGCCGGAAGGTCGCGCCGAGCTCGACACCGTCGCGGCCGCGCTGATCGAGCTCGACAAGAAGATCCCGACCGAGATCGCCTGGGTGCTGCGCGTCGACGGTCACACCGACGTGCGCCCGGTGAACGGCCCGAACTTCAAGTCGAACTGGGACCTGTCCGCGGCGCGCGCGATCTCGGTGGTGCAATATCTGATCTCGCTCGGCGTACCGGCGCAGCGTCTGGTCGCCGCCGGCTTCGGCGAATTCCAGCCGCTCGACACCGGCAACACCGAGGATGCCTACAAGCGCAATCGCCGCATCGAGCTGAAGCTGACGGAGCGGTAGTGGTGGGGATCGCGCGATGCTCACCCCACCGTCATGGCCGGGCTTGTCCCGGCCATCCACGTCTTTGCTTCCGTGTTCGCGGCTTCTCGTGGATGCCCGGGACAAGCCCGGGCATGACGGACTTCATAGAATGAGCACGCTCCACCTCCGCCCCTACGAGGCCGCCGACGAAGCGGGGGCGATCGATCTCTGGCATCGCACCTGGCAACAAGCCTATCCGCAGATCGATTTTGCCGCGCGCCTGGCCTGGTGGCGCGAGCGCTGGCGCAAGGATCTGGTGCCGAAGGCCCAGATCGTGGTCTCGGAACAAGACGGCGCACTCACTGGTTTCGTAACCATCGATGCTGACGGTTATCTCGACCAACTCGTGGTCGATCCCAATCATTGGGGTTCGGATGCAGCACGTCTGCTGGTCGACGAAGCAAAACGCCTGTCACCATCGGGCGTCACGCTGCTGGTCAACAAGGACAATGTCCGCGCCATCCGCTTCTACGAGCGCAACGGCTTTGCCCATGCCGGCGAAGACATGAACCCGACCTCGGGACGACCGGTGCTGAAGATGGCGTGGCGGCCGTGACTTCAGTCACGGAAAGTCCTGGCAGGGCCTGCTAAGCGTGATCACCGGACGCAGCAATGGTGGGAGATGATCGATGCGGTTGAGCGACCTGGCCAAGGGGTCTTCGGTGTTTCTGGCGGTCATCGTCGCCGGCTACGCATCGACTGTCTATGTCGACCAGCACCTCGTGCCGCCGACCAAGACGGCGAATGCACCTGCGCCGACGAGCAACTCCGTCCCAACCGGCAGCCCACCTCCGAGCGGTGGCGCTGCCTGTATCGGCGAGGGCGGCAGCTGGAAGAACTGGCCGTTTCCGAACGTGCCGATGGGCTCGCCGAAGTGCCCGTGAGCGCCATCTTCCCGCCGCAAGCTCGTCCGGTTCCCAGGCTCGCTATTTTTTCGGCGCCGAGCCGTCGTTGAGCGAGGCGTTGTAGTCTGCCTGCGAACTATTCAGGTTGGAGCTACCGTTGGAAGGGGTGCTCTCACGCGCTGCCCCAACCGTGTTGGACTCTCCTGGTGCGTGAGAAGCCGCGCCAGGCTTGTCCTGGTTTGCAACATAGCCAGATTCACCGGAATTGCGGGTTTTAATGCCCTTGTCCGCTTCGGTTTGCAGGTTCTGATTTACCCCGGCCTGAGGGGTCGCGCCGGTTTGCTGCTGAGCGGCAGCAGGTGTCGAGATGAGCGGAAGCACGGCAAGTATTGCGACGACATGTGACCGCATGGGCTGTCCTCCATTGCGCCCTGCCCAATGCGTCAACGTTCGCGTCTTCGAACATTTCCGTGACGATCGCCAAAAACTTGCGACTGCACCACTGACACAGTTCAGACGGCGGGAAGCGGTCTCATGCTCCCTCGAACTGCAACCTCGCCAGCCGTGCGTAAAGCCCGTTCGCCGCGACGAGCTCGGCATGCGTGCCCTGCTCGACGATCCTGCCCTGGTCCATCACCAGGATGCGGTCGCAGGAGAGAACGGTGGCGAGGCGGTGCGCGATCACCAGCGTGGTGCGGTGGCTCATCAGCTCTTCCAGCGCGGTCTGCACCAGCGTCTCGCTTTCGGCATCGAGCGCGGAAGTCGCCTCATCGAGCAGCAAGAGCGGCGCATCGCGCAGGATGGCGCGCGCGATCGCGATGCGCTGGCGCTGGCCGCCGGACAATGTCACGCCACGCTCACCGAGCGGGGTGTCGAAACCTTCGGGCAGGCGGCGGATGAACTCGGCGGCGTGCGCGAGCTCGGCCGCCCGCTCGACCTCGGCATCACTGGCATCGGGCCGGCCAAAGCGGATGTTCTCGCGCGCGCTTGCGGCGAACACGTTGGATTCCTGTGGCACCAAAGCGATGCGGGAGCGGAAGTCGCGCGGATCGGCAGACTTCACCGGCACGCCGTCGAGCGAGATCGCGCCGGCCTTCGGATCGTAGAAGCGCAGCAACAGATGGAAGATCGTGCTCTTGCCGGCGCCGGAGGGACCGACGATCGCGACCTTCTCGCCGGGCCGCACCGCGAATGAAATAGCATCGAGCACATTGACATCGGGCCGCGCGGGATAGGCAAAGCTGACGTGATCGAAGCCGACCTCGCCGCGCGCCGGTACCGGCAGCGCGCGCGGCGATGCGGGCGCCGCGATCTCCGGCTTGACGTGCAGGATCTCGAACAGCCGTTCGGCAGCGCCCGATGCCGCCGACACCTCGCCCCATACCTCGCTGAGCTGGCCGAGGCCGGCGGCCGCAAAGGCCGCATAGAGCACGAACTGGCCGAGCCGGCCCGGCGTGATCGTGCCTGTCAGCACGTCGTGCGAGCCGATCCAGAGGATGCCGACCACGCTTGCGAACACGATGAAGATGACGATGGCGGTGAGAACCGCGCGGGCTTGGGTCGAGGTGCGTGCGGCCTCATAGGCGTCTTCGACCTCGCCGCCGAAGCGCTTCGCAGCCAGCCCTTCGCTGGTATAGGCCTGCACGGTGCGGATCGCGCCAACTAGCTCGCCGGCATAGGCGGACGCATCGGCCAGCGTGTCCTGCGCATTGCGCGACAGCCGCCGCACCCAGCGGCCGAAGGCGACCAGCGGCAGCACGATCAGCGGGATTGCCAGCAGCACGAAGCCCGAGAGACGCGGGCTCGTAATCACCATCATCGCCGCCGCGCCAAAAAACATCATCAGATTGCGCAGCGCGATCGACACGGACGCACCGACTGCGGATTTGATTTGCGTGGTGTCCGCGGTGAGGCGCGACACCAATTCGCCGCTGCGTGCGGAATCGAAGAAGGAAGGCGACAGCGAGAGCAGATGCGCAAACACGTCGCGCCTGAGATCGGCGACGATGCGCTCGCCGATCGTCATCACGAGGTAATAGCGCGACGCGCTTGCCAGCGCGAGCACGCCGACCACCGCGATCATCACCGAGAAATAGCTGTTGATCAGCTCGATGCCCTCGGGCGTCAGGCCGAAATCGATCATCCGGCGCACTGCGACCGGCACCAGGAGCGTGGTCAGCGCCGCGACCGTCAGTGCGACGAAGGCGAGCGCCGCCCGGCCGCGATAGCGGCTCACATAGGGCGCAAGCGCCATCAGCGGCCGAAGCTTCGCGCGACCCTTGGCGGGCTGCTCGATCAGCTCGGCTTCGATGGAGGGGGCTTCCGCGGGGGCAGCTTGGCCCTTGTCGAGGTACTGGTCGTCAAGCCGTTCCACTGCGCTCATGAGATCGGACCCAAGAAGAGGAGTTAGCTCCACATAGGCCGGTGCAAGGGTAGTGGCAAATCCGGTAAGTCCCTTAGGGGACGGCCCGGTTCTCCTGTCCCCGCAATGGCTTGTTTTAAGGGGGCCCGTGAGGTATAGAGCCGGCCAAATCCGTCATTCGATAGTCACTCAAGCCGGGCGCCGGGCGCCCTAGGAATTGCCATGAAAGCCGAAATTCATCCGAATTATCATACGATTAAGGTCGTCATGACCGACGGAACCGAGTACCTGACCCGCTCCACCTGGGGCAAGGAAGGCGACACGTTGAACCTCGACATCGACCCGAAGTCGCACCCGGCCTGGACCGGCGGCAACGCCCAGATCATGGACCGTGGCGGCCGCGTCTCGCGCTTCCAGAAGAAGTTCTCGGGCTTCCTCAAGAAGGATTGATCCGGCCTGCAAGGCTGGAGACGAAAAACGCCCCCGGAGAGCCGGGGGCGTTTTTGTTTTGGGGGACCGTCCCATCATTCAACTCCGTCATCCTGAGGTGCGAGTGATGGGGCGCTCAGCGCCCCATCGGGAGCCTCGAAGGATGAACGGCCGAGATGCAGCCGGGCCGTCGCCCTTCGAGGGCCGCTGAAGAAGCGGCCACCTCAGGGTGACGGTTCGACGTCAAGGACGGTAATCGACCTTACCCCTCGAACGCCGCCTTCAGCGCGTTGAGATGGGGCACCAGCGGATTGCCGATCGCAATGTGATCGGCCGGCAGGGTGTGGATCGAGGTGTCGAGCCGGCGCACGCGGGTCTGCAGGCTCATCGAGCGGTGGATCAAATCCTGGAGCTGGCTCGGCAGCTTCTCGATGGTGTCGGCGGGGCCAGGATCGGCGGCGGTGAGCTTGACCTTGGTCTTTTCGCGGTTGGCCTGGACCAGCGTCATCTCGCCCTCCTTCACCGCACGGTGCAGCAACAGCCACGAGGCGAGCTGCATCAGGCGCGTGGTGAGGCGCATGCTTTCGGTCGCATAGGTGAGGCTGACGGCACGGTCGAGCGCCTTGGCCTCGGTCCGGCCGGCACCGTCGAGATAGGCGGCGGTCTCTTCGACGAGATCCATGCCTTCGCGGAACAGCGCGCCGAACGCCGCAGAATTGGTGAACCGCTCGCTGAGTTGAACGAGAGCGCCTTCGGCCTGCAAACGTTCCATGGTTAACGCCCCTTACGCAACTGTTTACCTGTCCGGCTTTGGCGCCGGCTTATGATGAACAAATCATTGCGCGGGCGACCCGCGGAGTCCAGCGACAACAGCGGATATGGTTTCCGCGGGTCATTCCCGGGAATTCAACCGGAACGCGACGTCTTTGGCGGCAAAAAAAGAGCCGCCGGAGACCGGCGGCTTTGAAAGTTGATAACAGGGAGGCGTCAAACAGAGTGGACAGGAGCCACTCGGTGTCCAAACGAGGACAGTTCCAGTCATAAACTCGAAAGCTTAATGGTGCGTAAACGAACAAATTCTTTGAGGGTTCGTTAGCCATGTCGGTCACTGGCCGAGTGGAGTCTCGTGCCCCGGACGCAGTGTAGCGCGCAGCGGTGCACTGCTGAGCCGGGGCCTAGCTCTTTGGCCGATGTGTGTGGAGAGGCATCGGTCCCGGCTCTGCGCAGCAGCGCTATGCGCTGCGCCGCGTCCGGGACACGAGAGCTTGTGGCTACTACGACTTGAAAAAACTGTTCGCCGCATCGCGCGAGGCGCGCTTTTTGGTGGCGGCTTCTTCCAGGCGGACGATCTCGGTGTTCAGCAGGGCGATGCGCTCGGTCAGCTCCTCGACCGACAACAGTGAGAGATCCTGTCCGATCTCGTGGGTGACCTTCTTGCGCGGGCGATCGTCGTCTTCCATCGGCATTGTCGTTTCCTCCTCTCGTCCGCGGACCGGACCACACGGTTGAGGTGGTTGCCAGCCCGGACCACGCTGGCTAATCAAAGGCCTCGTTCCCCCTCGCACTTTTGCTCAAGGACACATCATGGACAAGCTGCCCGCGCAAATGACCGTGGTCGCCATCTCCAAGCCCGGCGGACCGGAGGTGCTGGTGCCGGAACAACGTCCCGTTCCGCAGCCCGGTCCCGACGAGATCCTGGTCAGGGTGCAGGCCGCCGGCGTCAACCGGCCCGACGTGGCGCAGCGCTCCGGCGCCTATCCGCCGCCGCCCGGCGCCAGCGACCTGCCCGGCCTCGAGATCGCAGGCGAAGTCGTCGCCGTCGGCAGCAACGCCAAGCGGCACAAGATCGGCGACAAGGTCATGTCGCTCGTCGCCGGCGGCGGCTATGCGCAGTACTGCATCGCCCAGGACGCCCAGGCGATGAGCGTGCCGCCGGCGCTCTCGATCAAGGAAGCCGGCGCACTGCCGGAAACCCTGATGACGGTCTGGCACAATGTGTTCGAGCGCGGCGGCCTGAAGGCCGGCGAGACGCTGCTGATCCATGGCGGCTCCTCCGGCATCGGCACCATGGCGATCCAGCTCGCGAAGGCGTTCGGCGCAAAGGTGTTCGTCACCGTCGGCTCGCAAGACAAGGTCGATGCCTGCCTCAAGCTCGGGGCCGACCGCGCCATCAACTACAAGACCGAAGACTTCGTCGCGGTGGTGAAGGAAGAAACCGACAAGGTCGGCGTCAATCTGATCCTCGACATGGTCGCCGGCGACTATGTCGATCGCAATTATGATGCCGCCGCCGTCGACGGCCGCATCGTGCAGATCGCGACCCTCAACGGGCCCAAGATCACCGCCAACATCGCCAAGGTGATGGTGAAGCGGTTGACCCATACCGGCTCGACCTTGCGGCCCCGTAGTAATGCGGACAAGGCGGCGATGGTCGCGGCGATCGAGGCGAAAGTGATGCCGCTGTTGCGCGAGGGCCGGGTCAAACCGCTGATGGACAGCTCTTTCCCGCTGGAAAAGGCCGCCGACGCACACCGGCGCATGGAGACCTCAGCACATATTGGCAAAATTGTGTTGGAGGTCTAGGCCGCTGGCCCATCAAACCGGGCGGAAACCCTTTGATTTTCCTCGCTTTCGTGGCATCTATCGCGAAATGCCGAACCACTTCCGTCCGGTCTGAAATCGCCTTTACGTGCCAGCCTTACGTACTGCTCTTGCACTCAGAGTTTGCGTCGAACGCGGAGAACTGACCTTGCGTCTGATCAGGTGCCTCGCGCCCATCGCGCTGGGCCTCATGATTCTTGTCGCCGCGAGTCCCGCGCGCGCGCTTGACGCTGTCAGCGTCCGCGGCGACGCGCCCGCGATCGACCTCACCGGCGTGCTCGAGCATCAGCGCAGCGACTCCGACCGTATCCAGGTCTCCACCGCGCCCGGCACCGACGGCATCGTTCGCCGCATCGAGGTGCGTGCGCGCGAGGGCGGCCAGAACTGGGCGGTGTTCGCGCTCGCCAACAACACCGACGACCAGCTCGACCGCCTGATCGTCGCCCCGCACTACCGCATCGTATCCTCAGGCCTGTTGTGGCCCGACCTCGGGCTGTCGCGCATCGCGACCATCACGCCGTCCATTGGCGACCGGCCGGATCGCCAGGAGAGCGCGACCGCCGACGTCTTCCGGGTCACGCTCGACCCCGGCGCCGTCGTCACTTTCGTGGCGGAACTGCGCACCGACAAGCTGCCGCAGCTCTATCTGTGGGAGCCGGAGGCCTACAAGGACAAGGTCAACTCGTTCACGCTGTACCAGGGCATCGTGATCGGCATCTCCGGACTTCTGGCGCTGGTTCTCACCATCCTGTTCGTGGTGAAGGGCAGCATCATGTTCCCGGCGGCCGCGGCGCTGGCCTGGGCGGTGCTGGTCTATATCGGCGTCGATTTCGGTTTCTGGGGCAAGGTGCTCGACATGTCGAACAACGCCGAGCGCATCTGGCGCGCGGCGGGTGAGGCGATCCTGGCGGCGACACTGCTGGTGTTCCTGTTCGCCTATCTCAACCTCAGTCGATGGCATGTGCGCTATTCCCACATCACGGTGGGCTGGCTCGCCTTCCTCGGCTCGCTGGTCGCGCTCGCCCTGTTCGACCCGGCTGTCGCCTCCGGCATCGCGCGCATCTCGCTGGTGCTGATCGCCTTCGCCGGCTTCGCGCTGATCGTCTATCTCTCCACCCACGGCTTCGACCGCGCGGTGCTGCTGATCCCGACCTGGTTCCTCCTCGTGGTCTGGGTGGTCGCAGCCGGCATGACGGTCGCAGGCTCCGTCACCAACGACATCGTCGGCCCGGCCCTGCTCGGCGGCCTCGTGCTGATCGTGATGTTGATCGGCTTCACCGTCATGCAGCACGCCTTCGCCGGCGGCGGCGCCACCACCGGCGTCGTCTCCGACATCGAGCGGCGCGCGCTGGCGCTCGCCGGCTCCGGCGATCTGATCTGGGACTGGGATGTCTCCGCCGACAAAGTGTTCACCAGCCCCGAGACCGAGGCCCTGCTCGGTCTCAAGCGTGGCGCGCTGGAGGGCCCGGCGGCCTCCTGGCTGGAAGTGCTGCACCCGCTCGACCAGGACCGCTTCCGCGCCGCGCTCGACAGCGTGCTCGACCAGCGCCGCGGCCGGCTGGTGCAGGATTTCCGCCTGCGCACGCCGGACGGCCATTTCATGTGGTTTGCGCTGAAGGCGCGCCCGGTGGTCGGCTCCGACGGCGAGGTCTCGCGCGTGGTCGGCACGCTCACCGACGTCACTGAGCTGCGCAACGCCGAGGAACGCCTGCTGCACGATTCCGTGCATGACAACCTCACCGGCCTGCCCAACCGCAAGCTGTTCATGGACCGGCTCGGCGCCGTCGCGCATTTCGCCAAATCGATGCCGACGCTGCGGCCGACGCTGATGGTGATCGACCTCGACCGTTTCAAGCAGGTCAACGATTCCGTCGGCATCGCGGTCGGCGATTCCATCCTGCTGACGCTGGCCCGCCGCCTCACCCGCATCCTGAAGCCGCAGGACACGCTGGCGCGGCTTGCCGGCGACCAGTTCGGCCTGATCCTGCTCTCGGAGCAGGACCCGGCGCGGATCACCAATTTCGCCGAGACCATCCGCAAGACCATCCGCGCGCCGATCGCCTTCAACGACCGCGAGATCTTCCTGACCGCCTCGATCGGCATGGCGCTTTCCGATCCGCAAACCCAGCTCACGGACGAGATCATCAAAGACGCCGAGCTTGCGATGTATCATTCCAAGCGCATCGGCGGCGATCGCATCGATGTGTATAAACCCGCAATGCGCGCGCGAAAAACCGATCGCCTGACGCTGGAGAGCGAGCTGCGCCGCGCCATCGAGCGGCAGGAGCTCACCATCCTGTACCAGCCGATCGTCCGGCTGGAGGACCGTTCGGTCGCTGGCTTCGAGGCGTTGGCGCGCTGGGATCATCCGAAGCTCGGCCGCATGGCGCCGTCGGAATTCATCACCATCGCCGAAGAGACCGGCCTGATCGTCGACCTCGGCATGTTCGTGCTCGACCAGACCGCAAAGCAGCTCTCGATCTGGCAGCGCGCGATGCGCTCGCGCGAGCCGATCTTCGCATCCGTCAACGTCTCCTCGCGGCAGCTGCTGCGCCACGATTTGATCCACGATATCCGAACCGTGCTGTCACGATCCTCGGTGGCGCGCGGCACGCTGAAGCTGGAACTGACGGAATCGCTGGTGATGGAGAATCCGGAGCATGCCGCGCAAATGCTGACACGCATTCGCGAGCTCGGCACTGGCCTCTCGCTCGACGATTTCGGCACCGGCCATTCCTCGCTGGCCTATCTGCAGCGCTTCCCCTTCGACACCATCAAGATCGACCAGTCCTTCGTTCGCACCACCAATCGCGGCACGCGGCCGGTGATCCTCAAATCGATCATCGCGCTCGCGCATGATCTCGGCATGGACGTGGTGGCGGAAGGCGCCGAGACCGATTCCGACGCGGTCGAGCTCTATCAATTGGGCTGCGAATACGCGCAGGGCTTTGCCTTCGGCGAGCCGATGGATGCCGATGCCGCCATGCGGCTTCTGACGGAAGTGCGGCTGGAAGCGGCGAGCTGATCTTTCGACTCTCGCGCAATATCAAACCGTCATCCTGAGGCGTGAGCCATGCGACGCGAAGCGGCGCTTGGCGAGCCTCGAAGGATGAGCGGCCGGGATGCTGCCGGGCCGTCGCCCTTCGAGGCTCGTCCTGCGTTGCAGGACGAGCACCTCAGGATGACGGGGAGAGATTTTGGCGCGTTACGTCAACCTTGAGGTCGGCAGCTTCGCCGCCGCGCTAACGCCGCCGGTCGTTCTTCCGCTTGGTGAACCGCACGCTCGCGCCATCGGGCATCCGTGTCGCCACGAAGCCTGCGGCGAGGCAGGCTTCGCGTTGCGGCATCTGGATGTCGGGGCTGCGCAGGCTGTCCCACCATGAGGCACGGTTCGCCGCGCGCGGCAGGGCCGCGCCGATGATCTCCTCGATCTGCTCAAAGCTCAGCACGAATTCCATCTGCTTCTGCCGCAGCAGGTAGTCACGTAGCGCGTCGTAATCGTTCACCGCCGTCCTCACCTTTGTCCGCGTCCTGATCTGCCCAAAAGCGTGATCGGCGGAAACCAAATCTTAACTCATTGCGACAGCGCCGTCGCGGCTTAAACACTATGCAAGATTTCAGGCGCATCCAATCATGTCGGGAGCAACCGATGCTGTCTGGATGGCGCGAGGTCACGGCCCGCCGGCCGTGGCGCATTTCGGCGAAGCTGCTGATCATCTCGTCCGTCGTGACGGTGATCGGCTTTTCCGCCATTTGCGTCAACGTCATGCTCGACATGCGCCGCGGCGAGGAAGCGCTCGCCCGCCAGACGCTGGAAAACCTGGCCACCTCCATCGACGCCGACATCAGCCGCAATATCGAGATCTACGATTTGTCGCTGAAGGCGGTCGTCAACAACATGCTGCTGCCCGAGATCGCCACGGTCTCGAAGCCGGTCCGCCAGCTCATCCTGTTCGATCACGCGACCACGGCGCGGCATTTCGGCGCCATCCAGGTGTTCGATGCCGACGGCAGGCTCACCATCGACGCCTCCACGCTCGATCCGCAGGCGGAGAACCGCGCCGACGAGGAGTATTTCCGGATCCACCGCGACAATCCCGACGTCGGCCTGTACATCAGCCGGCCGATGCTGTTCCGCGGCGCCTATTCGATCGTGCTGAGCCGGCGCATCAGCGACACCGACGGCGGCTTCCTGGGCGTGGTCGCCGGCTCGATCCGCTTCAGCTATTTCCACGAACTGTTCGAGCGGCTGAGCCTCGACCCCGAGGACACCATCACGGTGCTCAAGCGTGACCGCACCATCATGATGCGGCGGCCGTTCGACCTCGACATCATCGGCAAGAACCTCGGAACGCGGCCGGAGTGGAAGCCCGACAATCTCAAGGCCGGCGGATCCTTCGCCGGAAAGGGACCGATCGACGTCACGCCACGTCTCTACGTGCGCAGCAGCGGCTCCGGTCCGCTGTTTGTCGTGGCGGGCAAGCCGCTCAGTGCCGTGTTCGAGCTCTGGCAGAAGGAAGCCTATCGCATCGGCGCGGTGGTGCTGGCGCTGATCCTGTTCGTGCTGGCATCGACCCTGGTGCTCGCCCGCGAGATCGGCCGCCGCGCCGATGCCGAGAACAAGCTCGAGGAGATGGCGACGACGGACGCGCTCACCGGCTTGCGCAACCGCCGCAAGTTCGATTCCGTCATCGACATCGAATGGCGGCGCGCCATGCGCGAGAAGGCGCAAATCGCGCTCGTGATGATCGATGCCGATCATTTCAAGGCCTATAACGACACGTTCGGCCACCAGGCCGGCGACCAGGTGCTGGTCGGCATCGCCATCTGCATCTCGGATTCGGTCCGCCGCGCCGGCGACTGCGCCGCACGCTATGGTGGCGAGGAGTTCGCCGTGCTGCTGCCGAACACCTCGGCCGCCGACGCCTTCAAGATCGCCGAACTGATCCGCGCCAAGGTACAGGGCTGGTCCGACGGCGGGACGGGATCGACCGTCTCCTGCGGCATCGCCAGCCTCGCGCCCACCGCCGGCATGGACTGGGCAATCCTGGTCGCCGCCGCCGACAAGGCGCTCTATGCCGCGAAAGCCGGCGGCCGCAACCAGTCGGTGGTGGCGAGCCTGCCGAGGCTGTCGCTGGTGGCGTGAGGCCGCGATACCAAGTTCAATTGGGCGGAAGCAATCCACCACGCCGTCGGTGTCGTCCCGGCGAAGGCCGGGACCCATAACCACTGGACTGGGTTTGGCGAAGACTCGTCGTTCGGTACGACTACTGACCGCAATCGATGGATAACGCGGTATGGGTCCCGGCCTTCGCCGGGACGACACCTGAGTGTTGCGAAGCCGTGCGCCTACTGCCCCAGATACTTCTTCATTTCCGCGATCAGCCCCTCGCGTAGCTCGGGGCGCTTCAGCGCGTAGGCGATGTTGGCGCGGAGGAAGCCGGGCTTGGAGCCGCAATCATGGCGCTCGCCCTCGAACTCGACGCCGTAGAATTTCTGCGATTTGGCGAGGCCGATCATGGCGTCGGTGAGCTGGATCTCGCCGCCGGCGCCGCGCTCCTGGGTCTCCAGGATCTTGAAGATCTCCGGCTGCAGGATGTAGCGGCCGGTGATCGAGAGGTTGGAGGGCGCGGTGCCCTTGGCCGGCTTCTCGACCATGCCGTCGACCTCGAACATCTTGCCGGTGCGCTTTCCGACGCCGCAGATGCCGTATTGATGAGTGAGATGGTCAGGCACCGCCTCGACCGCGATCAGATTGGATTTCTCGCCGAGCGACGATGCCGTCTCGATCATCTGCTTCAGGCAGCCGGGCGAATTGAGCACGAGCTCGTCGGGCAGCACCACTGCGAACGGCTCGTTGCCGACGATGTCGCGCGCGCACCAGACCGCGTGGCCAAGCCCGAGCGGCGCCTGCTGGCGGGTGAAGCTGACGGCACCGGCTTCCGGCTGGTTCTGCGCCAGGATTTCCTGCTCGGCCTTCTTGCCGCGCGCAGCGAGCGTGGTGTCGAGCTCGAACATCCGGTCGAAATGATCTTCGATGACGTTCTTGTTGCGGCCGGTGACGAAGATGAAGTGCTCGATGCCGGCTTCCCTCGCCTCGTCATAGACGTACTGGATCAGCGGCTTGTCGACGATGGTGAGCATTTCCTTCGGCATCGCCTTGGTGGCGGGCAAAACGCGGGTCCCGAGGCCGGCGACGGGGAATACAGCTTTGCGGATTTTCATGTGAGCGATCGAATACCTTGGGGGCGCAGGTGAAGGAAGCAATGCATCTTGCTAGCCGCTTTGCAGCCGCTAACAAAGGCGGATGTAGGGCTCAGTGTCCGAGAATTTGCGAAAAAGGCGACCTGCAAAAATTCCTCCTTGTTAAGATATTGGCAACCGTAACGAGGCCTCCTGATGGCTGATTTTTGGCCGGACGGGTGGATATGAGGCAATCAGTGGCAGGACTGCTGGCAAGACGGGCAAGACGCGGTGGATCTCTGGCCGGCGCAACAATGGTTGCGGCCGCGCTGCTGTTCCCTGCGTCCGCGCAGGCCCAGGGACAGCCAGGGCAGAACGGCCTGTCAAAACTGTTCGGCGGTATTTTCTCCGGCGCGGACCCGGCTCCCTCGCAACCCGCACCCGCTCCCGGCGGCGCGCAACCCTGGAGCGGCGAGGACGGTGCCTCCGGCCATCCGCTGATGACGGCGGCTGCGATCCGCGAGGCGGCTGCCAATTTTGACAATTGTGTTGCCGGGATGTGGCCCGATGCCGCACGGCGCGGCATCACGCAGGAGAACTTCCAGCGCTTCACCGCAGGCCTCACGCCCGACCTGCGCATCATGGACCTGATGGATTCGCAGCCCGAGTTCACCAAGTCGATCTGGGACTATCTCGACATCCTCGTGAACGACAACCGCCTCGCCAAGGGCAAGGAAGTCCTCGCCAAATACAAGGCGCAGTTCGACGCCACCGAAAAGGCCTATGGCGTCGACCGCTATATCGTCGCCGCGATCTGGGGCATCGAGTCAAATTATTCGACGCAGATGGGCGACCGCAGCGTGCTGCAATCGACCGCGACGCTCGCCTGCATCGGCCGCCGCCAGGCCTATTTCAGGGATGAGTTTCTCTCGGCGCTGGAGATCCTCAACCGCGGCGATCTGCGCCCTGAGCAGATGCGCGGCTCCTGGGCCGGCGCCTTCGGCCCGACCCAGTTCATGCCGACCGCGTTCAAGCGCTTTGCCGTGGACGGCGACGGCGATGGCCGCCGCGACGTCGTCGACAATCCGACCGACCTGATCGCCTCCACCGCCAACAATCTCAAGAAGGACGGCTGGCAGAGCGGCCAGAGCTGGGGCTTTGAGGTCGTGGTGCCGCAGGGCTTCAACTACATGCTGGCCGACCGCGCCAAGATGATGACGATCGCGCAGTGGGAGAAGCTCGGCCTCAAGCGGGCCACAAGCCAGCCCTTCCCACATCCGGCGGAAAAGGCCTATCTGCTGGCGCCTGCCGGCGCGCAGGGACCGGGCTTCCTGATGCTGCAGAATTTCCGGGTCATCATGAAATATAATCCGGCCGAGGCCTATGCGATGGCGATCGGCCATTTCGCCGACCGCCTGCGCGGGGGGCAGCCCTTCGTGCAGCCTTGGCCGCGGCAGGAGCGGGAATTGTCGAGGAACGAGCGGCTGGAACTTCAGCAGCTTTTGGCCCAGCGCGGCTTCTACAAGGGCACCCCGGACGGCCAGTTCGGCGGCCAGACCCGGGACGCGCTGCGCAACTACCAGGTCTCGATCGGGCTCCCTGCCGACGGATTTGCCACCTCCGACGTGCTGGACCGGCTGCGCGGGCGGTAAAAACGGCCCGAAAGTAACCCTGAGCGGCGATTTTGGCCGATCGGCGGTGCATTCCCTCAGGAATCTACAAGAGAATTTGCCCGTTTGGCGCCCGATTCCGTTATTATAACGATCTATCTCCAGACCCCGTTGCGCGCGCCCGAGATCGCATGTCGAAGCCCAAATCCTTTTTCAAGGCGCTGACCGAGACCGGCCCGCTGATCGCGCTGGGGACGGCGCTTGCGATCCTGGTTTCGGTCGCGGGCTCCGCTTCGGCGCAGGGCTTCTTCAACTTCCCCGGCTTCGGCGGCCCGCCGCAGCGCGCGGCCCCGCCGCCGCGCAGCGGCGGTGGCTGGTTCGGCGGCGATTTCTTCGCGCCGTTCCAGCAGCAGCAGCCGCAGGCGCCGCGCCAGGATTTTTCGCGCGCGCCGGCACCGGCCAAGCGCGACACCATCCCCGACAAGAACGTGCTGGTGATCGGCGACGCCATGGCCGACTGGCTCGCCTATGGCCTCGAGGACGCCTACACCGAACAGCCCGACATGGGCGTGATCCGCAAGCACCGGACCACCTCCGGCCTGATCAAGTACCAGCCCAAGGGCGAGCCCTCCGATTGGGCGGCGGCCGCGAAGGGCATTCTGGAGAGCGAGAAGCCCGACGTCATCGTCGTGATGCTCGGCCTCAACGACCGCGTCGCGATCCGCGAGCCGGTCGCCGACAAGCCGGCGGATAAGGACAAGGACAAGAAGAACGACAAGGGCGCGCGCGCCAAGCCGCAAGGCAAGCCCGGCGAGGCCAAGCCCGACACGGCCGCCAAGCCGGACGTCAAGCCCGTTGATACCGACCTGCCGCAGGACGACGCCGACAACGCGGACACGCCCGCAGCCGCGCCCGAAAAGGCGGCACGCAATCCAAATGGCGTCTACGAATTCCGCGACGATCGCTGGGTCGAGCTCTACGGCAAGAAGATCGAGGAGCTCGCGGGCGTCCTCAAGGCCAAGGGCGTGCCGGTGCTCTGGGTCGGCCTGCCCGCGATCCGCGGACCCAAGGGCACCGCGGACATGCTGTTCCTGGATTCGCTCTATCGCGAGGGTGCGGCCAAGGCCGGCATCACCTATGTCGACGTCTGGGACGGCTTTGTCGACGAATCCGGCCGCTTCCTGCAGAAGGGCCCGGACTTCGAAGGCCAGATCCGCCAGCTGCGCAGCGCTGACGGCGTCTACTTCACCAAGCCCGGCGCGCGAAAACTCGCGCATTACGTCGAACGCGAGATCACGCGCCTGCTCGCAGGGCGCTCCGGTCCGATCGCGCTGCCAAGCGAGCCGGCGACGCCTGATACCAGCGCCGAACCCGGCAAGCCCGCGCCGCGACCGCTCGCCGGCCCGATCGTGCCGCTGGTTGCGGCCTCGATCTCGACCGATCAATTGCTGGGTGGACCGGGCACGCGCCCCGCCGCCGTCGATGCGCTCGCAGCCCGGACGCTGGTGAAGGGCGAGCCGCTGGCCGCTCCCGCGGGCCGTGCCGATGATTATTCCTGGCCACGTCGCGAAGTCGGTCGCGAACAGGCCAAGGGCGATACGCCCGTTGCGGCGACGACGCCTGACGGTGGCACTGTGGCTCCCGGTGCGCCCGGAACGCCGGCCGCCGCGATCGCGCTGCCCAAGCCGCCCGCGCCAAAGAGGCCGGCGCCACAGCAGCCGGCCCAGGCCACGCCGTCGTTGCGCGATTTCTTCGGCTTCGGCTCACCGCAGCCGGCACCGCGTCAACTGGCGCCCGGGCCCCGCAACCCGAATCCGAACCCCGCGATCCCGCGGCCGCCGGGCAATGTCGGACGTTCGGCGGAAGTGGTGCGGTAAGCGATCGCGTGTCCCGCACGCGCTGCAGCGTGCAATGCTGCTGCGCAGAGCCGGGACCCAGCCCTCTCACACCGTTCAAAAAGAATGGGCCCCGGCTCAGCAGCGCATCACTGCGTGCTGCGCTGCGTCCGGGGCACAGAGAACGCTGGGGAACGGCTCAGCCGTAATAGCGCCAGCGCGGCGGCGGGCGGCGCGCGGGACGTGACATCAACAGCGCAAGCGCAAAGCCGATGCCGCCGGCAACCAGCAGCGCGCCGAGCGGATTGTCCTGCACCTTCTTCGACAGCGCCTGCGATCCATCGCGAAGCGTGTCGCCGCTGTTCTCATAGGCGTCCTTGGCGTAGCTCGTCGCGGTGTCCGCGGCATCGCGCACAGCGTCCTTGGCCTGGCCGTAGAGATTCTGCACCGTGCCGGCAGCTTCGCGCGCCTTGCCCGACGCCTGCGTCTGCGCATCGCCTGCGAGATCGCCGACTGCGCCTTCTGCGCGTCCAGCATATTCCTTGGCCGATCCGACGATCCTGTCCTTGTCCATGATGCTCCTCCTCGGGGGTCTGCCCAAGTAACCGATCAGGAGGAGCGCAGTTCCAACGGCCGCTCAGAGTTTGGCCTAGAGAATGAGGCCGCCATCGACCACGAGCGTCTGTCCAATAATGTACGAGGACAGCGGCGAGGCCAGGAACAGCGCTGCGCCCGCCATGTCGGCCGGCGTGCCCAATCGCCGCAGCGGAATGCGCGCGAGCGCGCCTTCGAGCCGCTTGGGATTGTCGGTCGTCACCTTCGTCATCTTGGTATCGACGAGCCCCGGCGCGATGCCGTTGACGCGAATGCCGTCCTCAGCCCAGGCCTCGCCCAGCGTCCGCGTCAATCCGACCGCGCCGGTCTTCGAGGCGTTATAGGCGGGATTGCCCATGGTGGAATGATAGGCCGCGGTCGAGGACACCACGATCAGCGCGCCATTCGAATCCCGCAACATGGAATGAAACCGCGTCGCGCATGCCATCAGGCTCATCAGATTGACCTCGACCACCTTGCGGAAGCCCGCCATCTCGAACTCGCCGCGGCGATAGATCACCGCGCCCTGCGCGAGCACCAGGATGTCGAGCTTCTCGAACGCCGGCTTGAACGCTTCGATCGCGCTCGTGTTGCTGACGTCGAGCTGCGCGTAGGCAAGACCGGTGAGATCGGAGCCTTCCGCCGCGGAATAGTCCGCAGCACGCGCGCGCGTGCCGCACACCGCGACGCTGGCGCCTCTCGCGCGAAAGGCCTGCGCGATGCCGTTGCCGATTCCGCTGGAACCGCCGACCACCAGCACCTGCCTGTCTGTGAAATCGAGCTCGTTCGCCATCGCGGCCTCCCCTTTTGTTTTGCTTGTTTGACCTGTCTGCGGATCGATGCCAGCCTTGTCCATCTCACAACAAGAAACAAGAGACACGAGGAAACACCATGTCCGAATTCAAAGAGCTCAGCCGCTCCGTGAAGGGCCTGACCGTTCTCGTCACCGGCGCGGCAAGCGGCATGGGACGCGCCACCGCGCGCGTGTTCGCCGCCGAGGGCGCGAACGTCGCGGCGACCGACTACGACGAGCAAGGCGCGCATGCCGTCGCCAAGGAGATCGCAGCGAGCGGCGGTACGGCGAAGGCATGGAAGCTCGACGTCGCCGACGGCGGTGAAATCAAGCGCGTGGTCAATGATGTCGCGGCGCATTTCGGCGGGCTCGATGCGGTCGTCAACAATGCCGGCATCTCCGTGCGGGTTGCGATCGACGATGAGGCTTACGAGGACGCGTGGGCCAGGGGCATCGCCGTGATGCTGACGGCGCATCCGCGCATCATCCGTGCCGCATTGCCTCACTTGCGCAAGTCGAAGTCGCCGCGCATCGTCAACATCGCCTCGACCGAGGCCCTCGGCGCCACCGCGTTGCACAGCCCCTACTCCGCCGCGAAAGGCGGCGTCGCGAGCCTGACGCGCTCGCTCGCCGTCGAGCTCGGCCGCGAGGGCATCACCGTCAACTGCATCTGCCCGGGCCCGATCCGCACCGCCATTACCGAGCGCATCGCCGAGGAGCACAAGACCATCTATGCCAAGCGGCGCACCGCGCTTCTGCGCTACGGCGACCCCGAGGAAGTCGCGCATATGACGCTGAGCCTGTGCCTGCCGGCGGCGTCCTTCCTCACCGGCGCGGTGATCCCGGTCGACGGCGGGCTGATGGCGCGGAACGCGTAAGAGCCATGCAGGCGAAGCGTTGACAACCACCCATGCGGGAGTAGCTTTTTCATCGACAAGGGCGGAACAACCGCTCGTCTTCGGGGAGATGCGCCATGACGATCGCCATCCGGCAGCTTCAGAAGCATTTTGTCGGCGAGGTGTCCGGCCTCGACCTGCGAATGCCTCTCACACCGGATCAGGCCCGCGAGATCGAGTCCGCCATGGACAAATATGCGGTGCTCGTCTTCCACGATCAGGACATCACCGACGAGCAGCAGATGGCCTTTGCGCTGAACTTCGGTCGGCGCGAAGATGCACGTGGCGGCACGGTGACGAAGGAAAAGGACTACCGCCTGCAGTCCGGCCTCAACGACGTCTCCAATCTCGGCAAGGACGGCAAGCCGCTCGCCAAGGACAGTCGCACCCATCTGTTCAACCTCGGCAATTGCCTGTGGCACTCCGACAGCTCGTTTCGCCCGATCCCGGCAAAATTCTCGCTGCTGTCGGCGCGAGTGGTGAATCCGAAGGGCGGCAACACCGAATTCGCCGACATGCGCGCGGCCTATGACGCACTCGACGACGAGACCAAGACCGAGATCGACGACCTCATCTGCGAGCACTCGCTGATGTATTCGCGGGGCTCGCTCGGCTTCACCGAGTATACCGACGAAGAGAAGGCGATGTTCAAGCCGGTGCTGCAGCGGCTGGTGCGGACCCATCCCGTGCATCGCCGCAAGTCGCTGTATCTGTCATCGCATGCCGGCAAGGTCGTCGGCATGAGCATGCCGGAGGGACGGCTGTTGCTGCGCGATCTGAACGAGCATGCGACGCAAGCCGAGTTCGTCTACGTCCACAAATGGAAGCTGCATGATCTCGTGATGTGGGACAACCGCCAGACCATGCACCGCGTCCGCCGCTACGACCAGTCCCAGCCCCGCGATATGCGCCGCGCGACGGTTGCGGGCACCGAGCCGACGGTGCAGCAGCAGGCGGCGGAGTAGCGGAAGGCGCGTCACATGCCGCTGTCGTCCCGGACAAGCGCGCCCTTAGGCGCGCGCCGATCCGGGACCCATAACCACATGGAGTGGTTTGGCGAAGACTCGTGGTGACCAGCCTGCCTCCAACTTCATCCTGTGGTTACGGGTCACGGATCGGCGCTCCGTTCTGGACAACGCTACGCATTGCCAGAAGCTCCGCTTGTCCGGGACGACAGCAGAGGGTGGAGCAACTACGCGTGCCCGGCCTCGTTCGACAGCATGCCGGGATCGATGCCGATCTTGCGCAAGGCGCGGCCATATTTCTCGTCGACGTCGTCGCCGAAGATCAGATCCGCATCCGCGTCGCAATGCAGCCAGCCATTGCTCTGGATCTCGGTCTCGAGCTGGCCCGGCGCCCATCCGGCATAACCAAGCGCGAGAATGGCGTGCTTGGGTCCGGAACCGTTGGCGATCGCCCGCAGGATGTCGACGGTCGCGGTGAGGCAGACGCCGTCGTCGATCCGCAAGGTCGCGTTCTCGATGTAGAAATCGCTGGAATGCAGCACGAAGCCGCGCCCGGTGTCGACCGGACCGCCGCGCAGCACTTTCATGCTTTCGGCGTTCTCCGGCAGCTTGATGTGCTCGCCCTTCTTGACGATGCCGAGCTGCTCCAGGAGCTCGGGAAAATCGATGCTGCCGGCCGGGTGATTGACGATGATGCCCATCGCCCCCTCGGCCGAATGCGCACAGAGATAGATCACCGAGCGTTCGAAGCGCTCGTCGCCCATCACCGGCATCGCGATCAGGAGCCGGCCGTCGAGATAACCGGCCGAACTGGGGAGCGCCGGGCCCGCGCTGCGGGTGCTTTCGCCCGTTCTTTTGCCTGTGGGAGCCATCGCTGAAGCACTCCGGTTTCAATTCTTATCCTGATGTCGGGCCGCGCGGCTGTCAAATCAAGGCTTGCCGGCAGTTGAATCAAGTGCATCCATCACAAGCAATTCAATGGTTTGCCCTGGGGTGACCCTGTAAAGACGTGCCATGCTGACAAGAGTTCCCCTGCATGCGGCGATTGCCGTCGCGACAACCCTGCTTGCGTCGTCGGTGGCGACGGTAGCCCATGCTGACGATGCCTCACCGTGGCAGCGCGACGGACATTCCGCGGTGCGGCTGCTGGCGGGATCGCGCAGCGGGGCGGTGCTGCTCGGCGGTATTGCCGTCCAGCTTCAGCCCGGCTGGAAGACCTACTGGCGCACGCCGGGCGATTCCGGCGTTCCGCCGCGGTTCGACTTCTCCAAGTCGGACAATGTCGAAGCGGTCACCGTGATGTGGCCGGCACCGCAGAAGTTCGACGACGGCGCAGGCGGCCATTCGATCGGCTATCACGACCAGATCGTGCTGCCCTTGCGTATCGTCGCCAAGGCCGCCGACAAGCCGGTGACGTTGCGTGCCGAGATCAACTATGCCGTGTGCGAAAAGCTCTGCATTCCCGTCGAGGCTAATGTCGAGCTCGGCTTCAACAACGTCGCCTCGACCGAAGACGCCAATCTGCGCACCGCGCTCGACACCGTGCCGAAGCCGGCCAATATCGGCGATCCCAATCCACTGACCATCCGCGATGTCAGGCGCGACGGCCCCAAGAACGTGGTGGTCGACGTTGTCGTGCCCGAGAACAGCAAGGTGAATCTGTTCGTCGAGGGGCCGACGCCCGAATGGTCCTTGCCCATTCCTAATCCGGTCGAGGACAGCCCGCCCGGCGTGAAGCGATTTACCTTCGAGCTCGACGGATTGCCCCCGGGCGCGAAGCCCGATGGCGCTGCGCTGAAGTTCACGCTGGTCGGGCCTGATAAATCGTACGAGTTCAATGCGAACTTGGAGTGAGGTGCGCTGCTGGCGCGTCATTTTCCGCCGTCGTCCCGGACAAGCGGAGCGCCGATCCGGGACCCATACGCCGCAGCAACAGTTTTGCGAAGATTCGGAGTTGGCAGCTCGCACCCCAACTTCTCCCTGTGGTTATGGATTTCCGCGTTCGCGGGGATGACAGCGGGGTTGGCGCGGCAACACGCCCCATCCAACCGAATCTTAACGAATGGTTGCTAATTCCCAGGCCTGCCGCAGCATGCGGGATGCGCCCTTGGGGATCTCGAATTGGCCGTGATGGATGCAGAACCCGCAACGACCGGACCGGCCGGGCTGATCGCGCGGCTGCGCGCCAGGCTGACCGGCGGCTCGAGTGAAGCATCGCTGACGCGGCGGCTCGCCGGCACCATCTTCATCATCCGCGTCATCAGTGCAGGCCTCGCCTATGTCTCGCAGGTGCTGCTGGCGCGCTGGATGGGCACGTCCGACTACGGCATCTATGTCTATGTCTGGACCTGGGTCCTGCTGCTCGGCAGCATGATGGATTTCGGCATCTCCGCTTCCGCGCAAAAGATCATTCCGGAATATCGCGCCAGCGGCGATCACGCGCTGTTGCGCGGCTTCCTGTCCGGCAGCCGCTGGCTGACCTTCGCCGTCTCCGCGCTGGTGTCGCTCGCGCTTGCGGGCATCGTCAAGCTGCTGTCGCCCTGGATCAATCCGGCCGAGGAACTGCCGCTCTATATCGGATGCATGACGCTGCCCGCCTTCGTCGTCGCCAATACCCAGGACGGCATCGCACGCTCGCACGACTGGATGCAACTCGGCCTGATGCCGCAATTCATCATCCGCCAGGCGCTGATCATCGGCATTACGGCGACCGCCTTCCTGCTCGGCTATCATCTCGGCGCGGTCGCGGCGATGGTGGCAAGCGCAGGGGCCGTGTGGATCGCGATGACCGGGCAGATGGTGGTGCTGAACCGCAAGCTCGCCGGTCACATCGCGCCGGGCCCCAAGACCTATGACATCAGTGGCTGGCTCGCGGTCTCGCTGCCGATCCTGTTGGTCGAGAGCTTTTACCTGCTGTTGTCCTATGCCGACGTGCTGGTGCTGCAGCAATTCCGTCCTTCCGACGAGGTCGGCGTCTATTTCGCGGTGGTGAAGACGTTGGCGCTGGTGTCGTTCATCCACTACGCGATGTCGGCGACGACGGCGCATCGTTTTGCCGAATACAACGCGCTCGGCGACAAGGCGCGCCTGTCGGCCTATGTCGCGCACGCCATCGTCTGGACGTTCTGGCCGTCGCTGGCCGCGACCGCCGCGCTGCTCGCGCTCGGCAAGCCGCTGCTGTGGCTGTTCGGGCCGCAGTTCGTGGTCGGCTACGACATCATGTTCATCGCCGCTATTGGCCTCGTGGTGCGCGCCGCGATCGGGCCCGTGGAGCGGCTTCTCAACATGCTGGGCCAGCAGAAGATCTGCGCGCTCGCCTATGCGCTGGCGTTCGTCATGAACGTCGTGCTCTGCATCGCGCTGGTGCCGCGCTTCGGCGGCCGCGGCGCCGCGGCCGCGACCTCGATCTCGCTGACCTTCGAGACCGTGCTGCTGTTCTGGATCGTGCGCCAGCGGCTGGGGCTGCACGTGCTCGCATTTGGTAAATAGGTACGATGCACGCCCACCTCTGCATTGTTCCGGGGATGACTGTTTCCAGATCGGCATACGAAACAGGCGAAACCTCTCTGCGCGGCCACTCCGCAGCATAATTTTTCTTATTCTGTCCAACAGGTTGCATCGCGGGGAAAGTTTATTCTACGTCGTATTGCCCAACTGACGAGATAAACCTAGATTCTCCCGGCCATGATTGATCCGCTCTACGTTGCTTCGGGTTTCGGCGTCGGCCTGCTTGTCGGCCTGACCGGCGTGGGAGGCGGCTCGTTGATGACGCCGCTCCTGATCCTGCTGTTCGGTATCCACCCAACCACCGCCGTCGGCACCGACCTGCTTTATGCGGCGGCCACCAAGACCGGTGGCAGCGTGATGCACGGCTGGTCGCGCAGCATCCATTGGCCGGCGGTCCTGCGACTTGCCTGCGGCAGCATCCCCGCCAGCGCGCTGACGCTGCTGGTGCTGTGGAAGCTCGATCTCAAGAGCGATGCCGAGCGCAACCTGGTCAATCTGGTGCTGTGCTTTGCGCTGATCCTGACCGCGACATCGCTGATCTTCCGCAAGTCGATCATGGAGCGCTATCGCCGGCGTATGGAGCAGGTCGACGAACGAACCACGACGATCGCGACTGTCATCACCGGCATCGTGCTTGGCGTGCTGGTTTCGATTTCGTCGGTCGGCGCCGGTGCCGTCGGCGTCACCGTGCTGCTGCTGCTCTATCCCCGCCTGCCGATGGCGACCATCGTCGGTTCCGATATCGCCCACGCAGTGCCGCTGACGCTGGTGGCCGGCATCGGTCACTGGATGCTCGGCGACGTCGACTGGGCCCTGATGGGCGTGCTGCTGCTGGGCTCGCTGCCGGGCATCATCGTCGGCAGCTATAGCGCGACCCGCGTGCCGGAGACGGTGCTGCGCGTGGCGCTTGCCAGCGTCCTCGTCATGGTCGCCGGCAAGATCATGTTCGCGGAACTGAACCTGCAATCCGCGATCGTGACGGCGCTGGCCTGGAGCCATTGAGGCGCTAGCTGTCGCCGCGTTCTCGGTGTCGTAGGGTGGGCAAAGCGAAAGCGTGCCCACCACCTGTTTCGATGAGAGAAAGATGGTGGGCACGGCGCTGACGCGCCTTTGCCCACCCTACGGCGTCCAGGCCGTTACTCCGCGGTCCAGCCGCCGTCGATCGACAGGTTGGTGCCGGTGATCTGCGCGGCATCGTCGCTGCACAGGAACAACGCGAGCGCGGCGACCTGCTCCGAGGTCACGAACTCCTTGGTCGGCTGGGCATCGAGCAGCACGTCGTTGATGACCTGCTCGCGCGTCAGGTTGCGGGCCTTCATCGTGTCCGGGATCTGCTTCTCCACCAGCGGCGTCCAGACATAGCCGGGGCTGATGCAGTTGCAGGTGATCTTGTGGGTCGCAACCTCCAGCGCCACGGTCTTGGTCAGGCCGGCGATGCCGTGCTTGGCCGAGACATAGGCCGACTTGAAGGGCGAGGCCACCAGCGAGTGCGCCGAAGCCGTGTTGATGATGCGGCCCCAGCCCTTCTTCTTCATGCCGGGCACGGCAGCGCGGATGCCGTGGAAGGCCGAGGACAGGTTGATCGCGATGATCTGGTCCCACTTCTCGACCGGGAATTCCTCGACCGGCGAGACGAACTGGATGCCGGCATTGTTGACGAGGACGTCGACCGAGCCGAAGGTCTTCTCGCCGAGCGCGATCATGCCGGCGATCTCGGCGGGCTTGGTCATGTCGGCGGGCGAATAGACCGCCTTCACGCCGAAATCGGACTCGATCTTGGCGCGCTCCTTCTCAATGTCCTCGGGCGAGCCGAAGCCGTTGATGACGACGTTGGCGCCGGCGCCGGCGAAGGCGCGCGCGTAGGCGAGCCCGATGCCGCTGGTCGAACCGGTTACGACGGCGTTCTTGCCTGACAGAGTACCCATAATTATTCGCTCCTTTTTGGCGGGGGCGCGGTGACGTCCCCCGTAAGATCGTAGGTCACCATGGTCTCGCCGGATTGCGGCCGCTCGAGCCAATCCTTGTGTCGCATCGACAGGTGCACGTCGCGCACGCCGCTTTCCCAATGCTCGACCATGGCGACATGCGAGAAGTCGTAATCCTTGGACGAGGATTCGTAGTTCTTGCTGCGGTAGATCAGGTGCACCACGGTGACCGTGCTCTCACGAGAGACCTTCGCGAGGAACTCGACGGACGGGTCGTTCTTGAGATAATCGGGCAATTTGGCAATCAGTTCGCGCGCCGCCCTGCGGGCGTTGTGCAACTGCCTGTTCTTGTCGGTGTTCATCCGCGTGCGGCTGGAGAAGCGGATGTCCTTCTCGCGCTCGGTAGCCTCGAGCAGCGAATTCGGCAGGTCGCCGCGGGCGCTGAACAAATCGACCTGGAAGATCAGCATGTCGCGATCGACCTCGGCATCGAGCACGAAGTCGAGCGGCGTGTTGGAGGCGATGCCGCCGTCCCAATAATGCTCGCCGTCGATCACGACCGACGGAAAGCCCGGCGGCAGCGCGCCCGACGCCATGATGTGCTCGGGACCGATCTTCTTGCCGAGCTTCTTGAACTCGTAATTGTCGAAATATTTGAAGTTGCCGGAGGTGACGCCGACGGCGCCGACCGAAAGCCGCGTCTTCAGATCGTTGATGCGATCGAAGTCGACGAGGCGCTCCAGCGTCTTCTTCAGCGGCGCGGTGTCGTAATAGCTCTCGGCCTGCGGACTGCCCGGCGGCCAGAGCGGCGCGGGCGGGACGCGCGGCGTGAAGAAGCCGGGCACGCCGAAGGTCGCAATCAGTGCGGCGCTGGTGGAATTGAACAGCTCGCGGCTGTGGTCGCTCTTGCCGATCGGCTTCCACGGCACCGGCGCGGAGACCATCTCCCAGAATTCCTTTAGCCGCTTGACGCGGATGTGGCCCTCATTGCCGGCGATGATGGCGGCATTGACCGCGCCGATCGAGATGCCGGCAACCCATTCGGGCTCGAAGTCGAAATGACACAGCGCCTGATAGGCGCCGGCTTGATAGGAGCCGAGCGCGCCGCCGCCCTGGAGAACCAGGACGCGCTGCGCCTTCGCGGGGACTGTTGCGACTTCCGGACTATGATCTGTCATTCGGGAACAATAGCAAAAGGCGAGCCACCGTGGCGACAGTCTGTCGCGACGTCAATGCACCCGGGATCAAGTCTGGCTTATCGGGGATCGGTCGAGGCCAGGATCATGGTCCAGAACACCTTGTATTTGGTGCCCGGAGCATAGCTCGCCGCGATGCCTAATTTTGTGACACCGCTCTTCAGCATGTTGGCGCGGTGCGGAGGCGAGTCGCGCCAGCCGGAAAACGCTTCCGCCAGCGTGTGATAGCCGGCCGAGATGTTCTCGACCGCGACGGTTGCGGGGTAGCCGCCGGCATTGAGCCGCTTGCCCAGGGGCGCGCGGACGTCATGGTCCATCTTGTTGGCGGCGGCCATGGCGCCGGACTGGGATTCGGCAAGCCGCATCAGTTCGGGGTCGACCTCGACGGCGCCGAGACCGTTGTTCTGGCGATATTGCGAGATCATGATCGCGGCGGCCGGCGCATCAAGCTTGGCGCCCGGGACCGACATGTCGGCATACATCGACGGCTGCTGGATCGGCGCTTCATTGCCGGCGCAGCCTGCGAGAAGCAAAGTGAGAAGGATCGCGGCCGCAGCGCGCATGGATAGGGGCCCCCAAATGTGGGGCCGTTGTTGCATACCAACCGTGGCTGAAAGGTGAATTTTGAGGAAAATTCGACCCGATCGGGCGGCTTGGGTGCCCCCGGGAAAGATCCGGATTTCAGGGGCACTAAGGCAGGTCGTGTCGCGTGGCGCCCAGTTCCCCGTCGCGAGGGGCATTGGCCTCAAGGCTTGGCGCGGCCGTGCTACGAAGTCTTCATCGTGTGGATGCCGCATTCCGTCTTGGCGCGACCGCGCCAGCGACCCGCGCGCTCATCCTCGCCTTCGGCCGTTCGGCTGGTGCAAGGCATGCACCCAACGGAGCGAAAACCGGACGCAGCAAGGGGATGGCGCGGCAGTTTGGCGCGGACGAAAATCGCTTCGAGTTCCTCGCGCGAGACATTGGCAAACGGATTGAATTTCAACCGTGCGCCATCGTCTTCCACCACCGGAATGTCGGCGCGCGCATTGCCCTGAAAGCGCTTGCGGCCGTTGAGCCAGGCCGAGAACGGCTTGAGCGCCCGCGCCAGCGGCTCGACCTTGCGGATCCGGCAGCAGGCATCGGGATCGGAGAACCACAGTTCACGATCGGGGTCCTCGCGCGTCAGCGCTTCTTCCGCCGGCTTGATCGAGCGAACGTCCTTCAGGCCAAGTGTCGCAATCAGCGTATCGCGATAGGCCAGCGTCTCCTCGAACAGCCAGCCGGTGTCGAGGAAGATCACGGGGATCGCCGGATCGACATCGGCCATCACCTTGAGCAGCGTCGCCGATTCCGTGCCGAAGGACGACACCAGCGCGAGCTTGTCGCGCCCGACCGCTTTCAGCGCCGCGGCGATGACCTCCGCAGGAGAGGCATCGCGCAATCTCCGGTCCAGCTCAGCCGCGGAAGGCAGCGCAGAAACGGTCGAGACCTGGGATGAGACCTGGGGTGCGATGGCGTTCATGTGCCGACACCTTCGGAATGACGCAGCTGCATGCGCCGGTGCAGCGCGGTGATGCGGCCGTCGCCGGTCGGCTGGTAGAACACCGAATAGCGTTTGGCGGTCTGCATGAAGGCTTCCGCATCGGCCTGCTTCTTGACCTCGAAGGAGTCGAAGCCTGCGCGCAGCATGAACACGAACTGGTCGCGCAGGATCTGGCCCGTCGCGCGCAATTCGCCGCGATAATTGTAACGCTCGCGTAGCAGCCGTGCCTGGCTGTAGGCGCGTCCGTCGCGAAAGGTCGGGAACACCAGGGCAACGGCGGCGACCTTGCCGAGATAGGGCACGAGCTCGTCGATGTCGCGGTTGTTCGGCCAGATCACGCCGACCTTGCCGACGCGCTTGAGCAGCGTATCCGCCTCACCGATGAAACGCTCGGCCGGCACTAGGATGTCGCCGCTCGCGGGCAGCGGCGTATCGACGGCCAGCTTGGCAAAGCTGTCGTCGACGATTTTTCCGCCGTTAACGAGTGGCATAGACACGCTCCTTGAAGGGTTCGACGCCGAGGCGCTTCACGGTATCCATGAACAGCTCTTCGGGCCGCTCGCGCAGCGCGAGATAGGCTTCCACGACGTCCTCGATGACGTCGGCGACTTCGTCGAACTTGACGCCGGGACCGATCAGGGTACCGAGCGCAGCATTCTCGTCGGCGCGGCCGCCGATGGTGATCTGATAGACCTCCTCGCCGTTCTTCTCGACGCCGAGAATGCCGATATGGCCGACATGGTGGTGGCCGCAGGCATTGATGCAGCCGGAGATGTTGATGTGCAGACGGCCGATCAGGTTCGCCAGCTCGTGGTTGGCGAAGCGCCGCGTCAGCTCCTGCGCGATCGGGATCGAACGTGCATTGGCCAGCGAGCAATAGTCGAGCCCGGGGCAAGCAATGATGTCGGAGATCAGGTTGACGTTGGGCGTCGCGAGACCGAGCTTGTCGAGCGCCTTCCACAGCGCCGGCAAGTCGCGCTTGGCAACGTGAGGCAGCGCCAGGTTCTGCTCGTGGCCGACGCGGATCTCGCCGAAGGAATATTTGTCGGCGAGATCGGCCAGCGCATCCATCTGCTCGGCAGTGGCATCGCCCGGAGGCTTTCCGATCGGCTTCAACGAGATGGTGACGATGGAATAGCCCTGCACCTTGTGCGGGGCCACCGAGTTCTTGCGCCACGCCTCGAAGTCAGGGTCAGCCGCGGCCTGGCGCAGCTCGTCCGGCATGTGCGGCAGCTTCTCGTAGGCAGGATAGGTGAAGCGCGAGCGGATGTCCTCGATCACCTCGTCGTCGATCTGGAGCGAGGAGTTGCGGATGTGCTGCCACTCCTCCTCGACCTCGCGCGAGAATTTCTCGATACCGAGCTCGTGCACCAGGATCTTGATGCGCGCCTTGTAGATGTTGTCGCGACGTCCGTACTGGTTGTAGACGCGCAAGATCGCCTCGATATAGCTGAGGATATCGCGGCCATGCACGAAGTGCTTGATGGTCTTGGCGATGAACGGCGTGCGGCCGAGACCGCCGCCGACCAGCACCTCGAAACCGGTCTCGCCCTTCTCGTTCTTGATCAGCCTCAGTCCGATGTCGTGGATCTTGATCGCGGCGCGGTCATGGTCCGACGCGGTGATCGCGATCTTGAACTTGCGCGGCAGGAACGAGAATTCCGGATGCAGCGTGGTGTGCTGCCGGATCAGCTCCGACCAGATGCGCGGATCCTCGATCTCGCCGGGTGCGACACCGGCCCACTGGTCCGAGGTGACGTTGCGCATGTTGTTGCCGGAGGTCTGCATCGCGTGGATGCCGACCTTGGCGAGGTCTTCCAGCGCGTCCGGCAGCTCGGCGAGCTTGATCCAGTTGAACTGGATGTTCTGCCGCGTGGTGAAATGGCCATAGCCGCGGTCGTATTTGCGCGCGACATGGGCCAGCGCCCGCAGCTGGTTCGTCGCCAGCGTGCCGTAGGGGATCGCGACGCGGAACATGTAGGCGTGCAGTTGCAGATAGACGCCGTTCTGCAGGCGCAGGATCTTGAACTCGTCCTCGGTGAGCTCGCCCGAGAGCCGGCGCTTCACCTGGTCGCGGAACTCCGAGACGCGCTCGTTGACGAGCGTGCGGTCGATTTCGTCGTAAGCGTACATCAGCGAATGCCTTAAACCTGGGCCGACTGACCGATGGTCACACCGGTGCGGCGGATCTGTTCGCGCAGATTGCCGGGTTCGATCTTGCCGTCGTCGCCGACCTGCACAGGAGCGATATAGGGACCGATCGCGCCGACGTCATCGGCGACGGATTCCGCAAGCAACGCCTTGGCCTCGTCGGAGTTGCGCACGATCGCGGCTTCCAAGAGATCCGCGGACCAGCTCTTGGCGGCGGTGCGGTACACCACGATGCCGTCCCAGGTTCGGTTGGCGGTCACGACCGAGGGGCCGGCGATCTTGATCTTCTTCTGTTCGAGCGGGGAGGTCATTCGGCTGCATCCAATAGGTCAGAGATGATTTGCTTTGGGGATTGGCGATGAAGTGACCCGGCATGCCGGACCACGTCACCGATGATGAGGATGGCGGGACCGCCATTGGTCTGCCGCACCAGCTCGGGCAGGTCGCGCAGCATGCCGACCGCGCCTTGCGCATCCGGCCGCGTGACGCGGGCGAACACGCCGACCGGCGTCTCCGGCGAGCGGCCGGCGGCGAACAGGCCCGCGCGCACGGCAGGTGCGGCGGTCATGCCCATGTAAACAACAACGGTCATTTTGGTGTCGGTCAGCGTCGACCAGTCGACGGTCTCTGCATCGCGCGCCTTGTGCGCGGTGAGAAAGGTGATGCGGGTGGCTTCATGACGGTAGGTGAGCGGCACCTCGAACTCGGCAGCGCCGCCGAGTCCGGCGGTAATGCCGGGAATGATCGAATAGGCAACACCCGCCGCGCGCAGGGCTTCCACCTCTTCGCCGCCGCGGCCGAACACGAAGGGATCGCCGCCCTTCAGCCGCACCACGCGTTGACCGGCTTGCGCGGCCGCGATCATGCGCGTGTTGATGGCGTCCTGGCCGATGCCGGGCTTGCCGACACGGCGGCCGACCGGAACGCGCGTCGTATCGCGACGGATGCGATCGAGAATCTCGTCCGAGACCAGTTCGTCATGGAAGACGATGTCGGCATCCTGCAAGGCGCGCAGCGCCTTGATGGTGAGAAGATCAGGATCGCCCGGGCCGGCGCCAACCAGCGCAACCGAGCCTTCCGGCTTGTCGGCGCGCGCAAAATCGGACGGATCGGAAATAGCGTTCAGCGCCGCGCGCGCATCAGCTTTGCGGCCTGCGAGCACGGCCGCGCCGATCGGGCCGTCGATGACGCGCTCCCAGAAGCGGCGGCGCAGCGGAAACTCGGCAATGCGCTCGTTGATGGACTTGCGGAAGCCGCCGATGAACTCGGCAAGCTCGCCGACGCGCGCCGGCAGCAGTGCCTCGATCTTCTCGCGCACACGCCGCGCCACCACCGGCGACGTGCCGCCGGTGCCGATTGCGACCACGACATCGCCGCGATCAACGATCGCCGGGAAGATGAAGCTGGAATGCTCGAGATCGTCCATGACGTTGACGGGCAGACCGAGCGACTTGGCCCGCGCCGACATCGCCACGCCGACGTCGCCTGCCCCCGCGCAGACGATCGCGATGACACCGGCAAGATCAGCCGTGAGCGGATCGCCTGTCGCGATCTCGATACGCGCCGCGTCCTCGGCGCTCAGGCCGAGCTCATGGTTGCCGTCGATCGCGTGCACGCGGATGCGCGCGCCGGCGGCGGCGAGGACACGCAGCTTGGCGCGCAACAACTCACCCGCGCCGATGAGGACCACCGGACCGGCCTTGAGATCGAGGAATACCGGCAAGAACCGCATACGATACTCGCTTCCCCCAATTCGGGGTTGACTGGAATTATTTTCTATATATGTGTCGTTTCGAGTGCGCAAAGAGAAAATTTTTTCTTCTCTTCCGCACTGCAACTATAGAATTTTCGCCTCCAAACGCAAAGTGGCAGAGATGCATCTTCTCAAGGACGATTCCGCACTTGCCGGCGTGAGCAGCCCGGCCCCCGTCGGACGCTCGGGCTCGCAAGAATTTTCTGCAGACGTTGCGCCCAGCATGGACCATCTCGACCAGCTCGAGGCCCAGAGCATCTACATCTTTCGCGAGGCGTTTGCGCGCTTGAAGAAGATTGCCCTGCTATGGTCGCTCGGCAAGGACTCCAACGTCATGATCTGGCTGGCGCGCAAGGCGTTCTTCGGCCGCATGCCGTTCCCGGCGCTCCATGTCGATACCGGCAAGAAGTTTCCGGAGATGTATCGCTTCCGCGATCATTACGGAAAGGAGTGGGATCTCGACCTGCGCGTCGAGCCCTGCCCGCCCATCGATGCCGTCGACCCGACGCTGCCGCCGGCGGCCCGTTCCGCTGCGCGCAAGACCGAAGGCCTGAAGATGGCACTCGCCAAATACGGTTTTGACGGCCTGATCGCCGGCATCCGTCGCGATGAGGAAGCCACCCGCGCCAAGGAACGCGTGTTCTCGCCGCGCGGTCTCGAAGGCAATTGGGACGTGCGCGACCAGCCGCCCGAATTCTGGGACCATTTCAACGCATCGCCGCCGCAGGGCGCCCACTTGCGCATTCACCCGATCCTGCATTGGACCGAGGCCGACATCTGGGCCTACACCAAGCGCGAGAACATCCCGATCATTCCGCTGTACCTGGCGAAGGACGGCAAGCGCTATCGCTCGCTGGGCGATCAGGACATCACCAACCCCGTGAACTCCACCGCATCGACCATCGAAGAGATCCTGATCGAGCTCGAGCAGACCAAGGTGCCGGAGCGCGCCGGCCGCGCGCTCGACCACGAGACCGAGGACGCTTTCGAGCGCCTCCGCGTCGCCGGTTATCTCTGATCAAGGACGCATCGCGGTCATGAACATGCTCGTCACCCCCACTTCGCCTGCCACGCCGAACGGCACCACGCGTCCCCAGGTCCGCATCGTCATCGTCGGCCATGTCGATCACGGCAAGTCGACGCTGGTCGGCCGCCTCCTGCACGAGACCGGCAGCCTGCCCGACGGCAAGCTCGAAATGCTGAAAGCCGTCAGCGCGCGGCGCGGCATGCCGTTCGAATGGTCGTTCCTGCTCGACGCGCTCCAGACCGAGCGCGACCAGGGCATCACCATCGACACCACGCAGATCCGCTTCCGCACCAATTCGCGCGACATTGTGCTGATCGACGCGCCCGGCCATGCCGAATTCCTGCGCAACATGATCACCGGCGCTTCGCAGGCCGACGGCGCGGTGCTGATCATCGACGCGCTGGAAGGCGTGCGCGACCAGACCAGGCGACACGGCTATCTCCTGCACCTCCTCGGCGTGAAGCAGGTCGCTGTCGTCGTCAACAAGATGGACCGCGTCGACTTCAGTGCCGATCGCTTCAAGGAGATCAGCGACGAGATTTCGGCACATCTCAATGGCCTCGGCGTGATGCCGACGGCCGTGATCCCGATCTCCGCGCGCGATGGCGACGGCGTTGCGGAACGCACGGACCGCATCGGCTGGTACAAGGGTCCGACCGTGGTCGAGGCGCTCGATCGGCTCGAGCCGGCACGGCCGCTGGAAGCGCTGGCGCTGCGCCTGCCGGTGCAGGCGATCTACAAGTTCGACGACCGCCGCATCGTCGCCGGCCGCATCGAATCCGGCAGCCTCATTGCCGGTGACGAGATCGTCATCATGCCCGCGGGCAAGATCGCCAGGATCAAGTCGGTCGAGAGCTGGCCGGTGACGCCGATCGCGAGCCGGCAAGGAGCCGGCCGCTCGGTCGGCATCACGCTCGACCGTGAATTGTTCATCGAGCGCGGCGACATCATCGCGCATGCGAGCGCCGCGCCCCGCGAGACGCGGCGGCTGCGCGCGCGCATCTTCTGGCTGCACGACAAGCCGCTCGCCAAGGGCGATCAACTCTTGGTGCGCTGCGGCCCGAAGGAGAGCCGCGCCACGGTCGTCGCCATCGAGAAGGCGGTCGACCCCGGCGAGCTCTCGAGCAGCGAGAACAAGGCGATCGGCCGCAACCATGTCGGCGAGATCGACATCTCCCTGTCCAATCCGATCGCAACCGATCCCTACACCGAGAACCCGCGCACCGGCCGTCTCGTGATCGAGGTCTCCGGGCGCATCGCCGGCGGCGGCCTCGTGCTGTCGGTGGATGCCGGCCAGCGCGCCGTGCCCGTCGACATCGTGCCGGTGGAATCGGCACTGCGTCCCGACGAGCGCTCCGCGCGCTATCGCCACAACGGCGCCGTGGTCTGGCTCACCGGCCTGCCCGCCTCCGGCAAGTCGACGCTGGCGAAGGCGCTGGAGCGGCGTCTCTTCACCAATGGCGGCTCGCCGATCCTGCTCGACGGCGACACGCTGCGCGCCGGGCTCAACAGCGATCTCGGCTTTTCCGCCGCCGATCGCAGCGAGAACATCCGCAGGCTGGCCGAGGTCGCGACGCATCTTGCGCGCAACGGCCATATCGCCATCGTCGCCGCGGTGTCGCCCGCGCGCGAAGACCGTGCCACCGCGCGCCGCATCGCCGACACCGCGTTCCGCGAGATCCACGTCGCGACGCCGGCGGAAGTCTGCGAGGAGCGTGATCCCAAGGGCCATTACAAAAAGGCCCGCGCGGGCTCACTGGCGTCGTTCACCGGCATCGGCAACGACTACGAAGCGCCACAAGCCGCCGAGCTTGTAATCGACACGTCGACGCGGACGGTTGCTGATGCGGCGGACGAGATCGAGCAGATGCTGAAGGCGACTGGCGTGCTGTTCGACGAAGTCGTGGACCTCGCCGCGAATATTTGAGGCGGGCGCTTTATTCGAGAGCGCACACTCTGCGCCACATCACCGGTGTCGTCCTGGCTCGGACAACGCAAGAAGTCCCGTCATCCTGAGGTGCTTCCCAAGCGACGCGGAGCGGCGCATGGGAAGCCTCGAAGGATGTACGGCCCCGATGCTCGCCACCGAGCCGGGCCGTCGCCCTTCGAGGGCCGCTGAAGAAGCGGCCACCTCAGGGTGACGGTGACAGATTGGTGGCCGCGGCAACATATGCTCCATTTCGGGCGATAGACCCGGGCGCTCCCCCACATCTCCTTGACATTTTGACAACCCCCTGGGGGTCTTCTCACCGCCCCGATTTTGGGGCTAATAGACCCCCGAAAGCCGCCCCCTATGGGCGCATTTTGCTGCTGGCGGGTCAAAAGCAGCCAAAAACAGCCATTTCCAACAAGAAAGCCCATCATGAAACGCGTCGACGCCCACGGATTGAAGATCGCCCCCGTCCTTTTCGATTTCATCGCCAAGGAAGCCGCCCCCAAAACGGGGATCGCGCCGGATGCGTTCTGGGCCGGGGTCGCCGCCATCATCAAGGAATTGGGGCCGAAGAACCGGTCGCTGCTCGCCTTCCGCGATCAGCTTCAGGCCAAGATCGACGAGTGGCACCGGGCCCACAAGGGCAAGGCGTTCGACCTCGACGCCTATACCGCCTTCCTGAAGGAGATCGGCTATCTCGTCCCGGAGCCGGTGACGCAGAAGGTCGAGACCGCCAATGTCGACGAGGAGATCGGCAAGATCTGCGGCCCACAGCTGGTGGTGCCGCTCACCAACGCACGCTATGCGCTGAACGCGGCGAATGCGCGCTGGGGCTCGCTCTATGACGCCTTCTACGGCACCGACGCCATCCCGCATGATCCTTCCGAGAGCGGCAAGGGCTACAACAAGGCGCGCGGCGACAAGGTGATCGCCAAGGCCAAGGCGTTCCTCGATACCGCCGTGCCGCTGGCGACCGGCAGCCACACCGACGTCACCGCCTATAGCGTGGTCGCGGGCCAGCTTGCGGTGAAGCTGAAGAGCGGCAACGCCACCGCGCTGAAGAATGCCGCGCAATTCGCCGGCTTCCAGGGCGATGCGGCTGCGCCGTCGGCGGTGCTGCTCGTCAACAACGGCCTGCATGTCGAGGTGACGATCAACCGCAGCAGCGCCATCGGCAAGGACGATCCGGCCGGCGTCGCCGACATGATCATGGAGGCTGCGGTCTCCACCATCCTCGACATGGAAGACTCGGTCGCCGCGGTCGACGCCGAGGACAAGGTGCTGGTCTACCGCAACACGCTCGGCCTGATGAACGGCACGCTCTCGGCCGATTTCGAGAAGGGCGGCAAGACGCTGACCCGTTCGCTCAATGCCGATCGCAGCTACAAGACCCCTGATGGCAAGGGCGAAGTGAAGCTGCATGGCCGCAGCCTGCTGCTGATGCGCAATTGCGGTCACCACATGTTCACCGACGCGGTACTGGACGAGAAGGGCGAGGAAGTGCCGGAAGGCCTGCTCGATGCCGCCGTCTCCGGCCTGCTTGCCATTCATGACCTCAAGGGCAGCTCCAAGGTCAAGAACAGCCGCACGGGCTCGGCCTATATCGTCAAGCCGAAGATGCATGGCCCGGACGAGGTCTCGTTCACCTGCGAGATCTTCGACCGCGTCGAGAAGATGCTGGGCTTGCCGGAGGACACGCTCAAGGTCGGCATCATGGACGAGGAGCGGCGCACCACCGTCAACCTCAAGGCCTGCATCCAGCGCGCCTCCAAGCGCATCATGTTCATCAACACCGGCTTCCTCGACCGCACCGGCGACGAGATCCACACCTCGATGGAAGCGGGTCCCATGATCCGCAAGAACGAGATGAAGGCGCAGGCCTGGATCAAGGCCTATGAGGACTGGAACGTCGACATGGGCCTGATCGACGGTCTGCCCGGCCATGCCCAGATCGGCAAGGGCATGTGGGCCGCGCCCGACAAAATGGCGGACATGCTGGCGCAGAAGCTCGCCCATCCGCAGGCCGGCGCCACCACGGCTTGGGTCCCTTCGCCGACCGCAGCCACGCTGCACGCCCTGCACTATCACCAGGTCAATGTGATCGCGCGCCAGCAGGAGCTGACCAAGGGCGGTCCGCGCGCCAAGCTGTCCGACATCCTCACCATTCCGGTGTCGAAGTCGAACTGGGCGCCTGATGACGTCAAGCAGGAGATCGACAACAACTGCCAGGGCATTCTCGGTTACGTCGTGCGCTGGATCGACCAGGGCGTCGGCTGCTCCAAGGTGCCTGACATTCATGATGTCGGCCTGATGGAAGACCGCGCCACCTTGCGCATTTCCAGCCAGCATCTCGCCAACTGGCTGCATCAGGGCGTGATCACCGAGGCGCAGGTGATGGAATCGCTCAAGCGCATGGCCGTCGTCGTCGACAAACAGAACGCGGGCGATGCCATCTACAAGCCGATGGCACCCGCCTTCGACGGCGTCGCCTTCAAGGCCGCCTGCGACCTCATCTTCAAGGGCCGCGAGCAGCCGAACGGCTACACCGAATACATCCTCACCGCGCGCCGCCGCGAGGCCAAGGCGCTCGGCTGAGCGAGATCACCTGAATGTCAAAAGCCCCGACGCGAGCCGGGGCTTTTTTTTTCGGACGAAACGTCGCGCCCTCCTGCGGAACGGCTGCGCATTCGTCGCGTTGTCCGGCCACCAACCCATGGGAGATGATCATGGACTGGAATCGGATCGAGGGAAACTGGAAGCAGTTCAAGGGTTCAGCCAAGGAGAAATGGGGCAAGCTCACCGACGACGACCTCCGATTGATCGAGGGCCGCCGCGAGCAGCTCGAAGGTCGGCTCCAGGAACGTTACGGCAAAGCCAAGGATCAGGTGCGCCAGGACGTCGACGACTGGCTGAAGTCACTACACTAGCGCGGTATCAAGCCCCGGCTCGGGCCGGGGCTTTTCGTTTGGGAGCAGCAGGCCGGGTGAACGAAGCGACATCCGGGATGGTCGCTGCGCTTCACTAGAACACAGCGAGATATTTCAGCAGCGACACGATGCCGATGATGATGACAATGACGCGCGCGATCTGCTTGGCGCGACCGTCCATCGGCAGCATGTTGATGAGATAAAGCACGAGAATGACGACGAGAAAGGTGACGAGTACGCCGACCAGCATCGGGAGAGCCCCCTTCAGGCAAATTGCTTACGAGGTCCTAACGCCTGTCTCGCGCGCCGGTTCCGCCCACGCAACCTCTTGCATTTTATGATGGAATTATCGCCCCGGACTGCAGCTGCCGCCGACAACGTGAAAAGCGCGTCCGACCTGCTCGGGATCCAGACCAGCGCGGCGTAAGGCTCCCTACTCCTTCGCCACCACCGGCAGCTGGCGGAATTTGGCTCGCATCGACTCCGGCAATGGCGAAAAGTTCATCGCGACACCGCGGCCATCGTTGGCGTTGCGATTGGCGACGACGAGGCCATCGCGCCCTGCAACGATATCGCCTCTGCGCAAGGTCGGATCGTCCTCGGCCTTGACCGAAGCAAGGCCGACCGAGTCCTTGCCGTTACAGGTACAGCCGGAGACAATCTCGGTGCGATAGCGGTAGGCGTTCGGCAGATCGGAATAGGACTTCCCGCTGTCGGTCGCGGCATCGTCGATGTTGCTGCCATAGACCAGCGAGGTCTCCGACGCCGGGCAGAAGCTCTTGCAGGACTGCGCCTTGCTCTCGGCATCCGTGCCCTGGGCCGGGAAATAGCGGCCGTCGCAGCCACGCACGCAATAGGCCGCGCCGCCGCCATAGGACGCGCGCTGGCGCGGCGCGTCGTAGCGCGGCATGTCATCGCTCGGGAACGGCATCCGGATTTCCGGCGGCGGCCGCATGCGGAAGCCGCCGAAAAGCGCGGAGAAGAAATCCTCGGCATGTGCCGAAGGCGTCAGCGCGAGGCCAAGGGAAGCGATCGCTGCGAACGCGACCGTTCCACAAGCCAGCTTGCTGATCGAACGTCTCATCATGTGACCTCACTCAACTCGCTAGTCTACCGACGACGCCGGGATGTTCAGCGCCTGGCGTCCCGAAGGCAGCGTCGTCACCGCCGGCCGCTTGCGCCAGCTATCACCGCCCTTGTCGCCGCCGCGCGCCATCAGCGGCGCATTCTTCGGCAGCACCACGACCTTGGCGCCGAGGCTGACGCGGCTGAACAGATCGGTCACGTCCTCATTGGTGAGGCGGATGCAGCCGGAGGAAACGAACTTGCCGATCGTGGTGGGATCGTTGGTGCCGTGGATGCGGTATTCGCTTGAGCCGAGATACATCGCGCGCGCACCCAGCGGATTGCCGGGCCCCCCGGCCACGAAGCGCGGCAGATAGGGCTGGCGCGCGATCATCTCTGCCGGCGGGTGCCAATCCGGCCATTCCGCCTTGCGGCTGATGCTCTGCACGCCCGACCAGGTAAATCCCTCGCGGCCGACGCCGACGCCATAGCGCATCGCGCGCCCGTTACCGAGCACGTAATAGAGATAGGTGTTGGCGGTATCGATGACGATGGTGCCGGCCGGCTCGTTGCGGTCGAAGCTCACGATCTGCCGGCGAAGGCGATCGGGCAGCACCGCATCCTCATCTTCCGTCTGTGGCGCTTCGCCGGTGTAACCCTGCGAGTAGGTCTGGTCCTGCTGATAGGCCTGCGGCTGCATCGGCACATAGCCGAGCGTTTGGGCCTGAGCCGCGCACGGCACTGCCAGCAAGGCTGTCGCGAATACACAAGCGCTGACGGCGCGCGGCGAGAAGCTGCGACGGACGACGGAGAACTTTGTCATGTGGCGCCCCGTTGATGTGTGCATCTGGGTGATGCTGCTGTGCCGTCAACGCAGCGATGCCGACTCAAGTTCCGCTGCTGCGTGCGGCAGCCGAGTCACAGTCAAGCGACCGCAACTTCACGAAGCCGCGATGGAACCCTGACGTCCGCCGCGCGTTTTTCCGTCATCAATGGGCGCGCGGAAGAGCTTCCGTGCGGGAGAGATATTGTGCGCGTCCTTCCCAGTGAGCGACTGATTTCCAGCACCGACGAGGGCACTCCGCTTCCTGACAGCCACATCGAGCTGCCGCCGGTGATCCGACGCACCGAATTCGTTGCCTTTGCCCTCGCCGGCCTGCTCCTGATCGCCGTCGTCGCCGTGCTCTATGTCGCCAAAGCGTTCTTCCTGCCTGTCGTGATGGCCGTCGTCGCCGGCACCATGCTGTCGCCGGCAGCGACCTTCCTTGAAAAGCGAGGGGTGCCGCGAGCCCTCGGCGCCGTGCTCATCGTGATCACGGTGAGTGCGGTCGTCGCGTTCATCTTCGCACTTATTGCCTCGCCGGTGATGGCCTGGAGCTCACGTCTGCCGGAGCTTGCCGGACAGCTCAAGGACAAGATGCACGTTTTCGATCGCCCTCTGGCGCTGTGGCAAGAGCTCCAGACCATGGTCGGCGGCTCGGAGCAGCTGCCGAGTGTCCCGCTCCCCAAGATCGAATGGGTGCAACCGACGCTGGAATTCCTGTCGCCGACCTTTGCCGAATTCCTGCTGTTCTTCGCCACCCTGATCCTGTTCATCGCGAGCTGGCGCGACCTGCGGCGCGCGCTGATCATGACGTTCAGCGAGCGCGATGCGAGGCTGCGCACGCTGCGGATCCTGAACGAGATCGAGGTCCATCTCGGCAATTATCTGCTGACGGTCACCGTCATCAATATCGGCGTCGGCGTAGCCGCCGGTGTCGTTTGCGCAATCACGGGCATGCCCAATCCGGCCGGCCTCGGCGCCCTCGCCGCAACGCTGAACTTCATCCCGATCATCGGGCCGGTCGCGATGTTCCTCATTCTGGCCGTCATCGGGGTCGTGGCGTTCCCGACCATCGGCGGCGGCCTGGCCGCGGCGATCGCCTTCGGCGGCATCACGTTCATGGAAGGGCACTTTGTCACACCGACCATCATCGGCCGCAGGCTGGCGCTGAATGCGCTGGCCGTATTCATCGCGCTGGCCTTCTGGACCTGGCTGTGGGGGCCAATGGGCGCCTTCCTGTCGTCTCCGCTGCTGATCGTCGGGTTGATCCTGAAGGAGCATCTGTTGCCGGAGGATACGCCGCAGCTTCCGCAGGCGTAACGGCGGCCGCGAACGGAACTTCCCCGAAGACGAAACGTTTTCCGGCTATCTCCGCGGCCGACAGTTTTGGAGCCCCTTGATGTCAATGACCAATGGCGAAGCCGGGATGCGAGACTGGATCGACAAAGCCACCGCAGAACGCCTCGAGAAGGATGTAGCAGCCGTGAAAAGCGATATCGCCGCCCTCACCGACCAGATCACCGACGCGCTCAACACGTTCGCCAATGCCACGGGCAAGCAGGCCCGACGTGGCTACCGGCAGGCGCGGGACAACGTGGATTCAACGCTCGACGACTTCTCGGAGCGCGGCAGCGCCATGATGGATGCTGCGCAGGATGCCTACGGCTCGCTCGAGGAGACGCTGGAAGACGCAATCACGCAGCGGCCGCTCGCGACCGTCGGCGTCGCACTCGGCATCGGCTTCCTGATCGGCTTCGCCTGGCGCCGCTAGGGAGCAAGACCGTGTTTCAGCGCATCATCGACGGCATCAGCGCATCGACAGGCACGACAATCCGGCTGACGTCGCTTGCTGCCGGTGCGGCCTTTGCGCTGTTCGTCACCACATGCTTCCTTTGCGCGGCGGCGTTCATCTCGGTGCTGGAAAAATACGGCCCCGTGCAGGCCTGCCTCGCCGGCGCCGGCATCTTCTTCCTGCTGACGCTCGCCGCCGCAGGGACCTATTGGGGTTACAAGCGGGAGATGCGGACACGCGCGCGCATCGCCGCCGAGCGCGCCGCGAAAGCGGCACCCAGCATGCTCGCGGATCCCATGCTGATCGCAACAGGCCTGCAGATCGTCCGCGCCATCGGCGTCAAACGGTTGTTGCCGATCCTGGCGATCGGCGGCGTCGCGCTCGGAATCCTCGCAAGCCGCGCTGGCGCGACGGATGAGGCGGCGGCCGAGCCGGCCGAGTAAGGACGAGGCACGTTAGGAAAGTTGCGCTGCCGGCCGGGCGAGCAGGCCGGTCGGATTTCGATGGCCCGATACAGCGCAATTTTTCACCAGGCGCGGTCAATCCACCCTTCTCACGCAATCGCTACTCGGATAGGCATGCAGTTGCCGCTAAAAGCATCGCCCCTGATTCCAGAAGTCAATTTCCGCGATGAAACCGTCCGTCAAGGCGAACCTTGCCGCATTTCAACACGACGCCAGGCTCTATCTGACGCTCGGCATTGCCAATTGGTCGGTCTTCGTCGACCACGTCCCGAACAACGTCGTCAATCTGCTGACGCTGCGCAATTTCGGCTTCAGCGGCGCGGCCGATCTGTTCGTGTTCGTGGTGGGCTACGGCGTCGCCATCATTTACGGCAGGATGTCGCTGGAGCGCGGCTATGTCGTCGCGGCGACCCGCATCTTCCGCCGCGTCTGGCGGCTCTATGCCGCCTACGTCGTGCTGTTCGTGATCTATATCGACGCCATCGCCTATGTCGCCTCGCAATCGATGGCACCCGAGATCATCGAGGAATACAACATCTCGGGAATTCTCGAGCACCCGCTGCGCATCCTGGTCCAGGGATTGGTGCTCCAGGAACAGCCGCTCAACCTCGACCTCCTGCAGCTGATGATTCCGCTGATGGCGTTCTTCCCGTTCGCCTTGTGGGGTCTGCTGCGGCACCCGAACCTGACGCTGGGCGCATCAGTCGCGCTGTATCTCGCCGCGCGCTGGTTCGGTTGGAATTTCCACGCTTATCCTGACCAGGATTGGACGTTCAATCCGTTCTGCTGGCAGATGCTGATGGTATTGGGCGGCTGGTTCGCCGTTACCGGCGCTTCGGGCCGCGGCTTGCACAACCTGCCCTGGCTGCGCGTTCTCGCGGGCGCCTATCTCGTCGCGGCGATGGCCATCACCTTGATGCGCCACTCGCCTGCACTGTCGGCCTATCTGCCTGATGTGGTGCTCAACGGCATCACGCCGGCCGACAAGGAAAATCTCGCGCCCTATCGCGTGCTCCATTTCCTCGCGCTCGCCTTTATCGCAACCCATCTCATCCCCGCGGAGCATCCGGGGCTGCAATGGAAGCCGCTCCAGATGGTGATCAAATGCGGCGAGGAATGGCTCGCCGTGTTCTGCATCGGCGTATTCTTGTCCTTCGCCGGCCATCTCATCCTGATCACAGGCGCCAACCTGGTCGTGATACAGATCGGGGTGAGCCTTGCCGGTTTCGCGGCGATGACCGCCGTGGCCTATTATATCTCCTGGTCGAAGCGGCAGGACGAGCCGGCGGCCCTGCGGCAGCGGGCCTAGTCGCGCGATTTCGCTAGGCTGCCGGCCGCCGCTACGCTATGCGGGACGAGGCGGCGGTCACGCGGGAATGGCAGCCTCTGCGCAAGGAGACCGGCTTGGTCATAGCGAAAAGCACGTCTGATGCAGCCGAGGGCGCACCCCGGCGCGGCCGGCCGCGCTCGGTCGAGACCACCCATGCCATTCTCGAAAGCGCCTATGCGCTGATGGCCACGACCGGCCTTGGCGCAACCACGATCGATGCGGTCGCGCGCCATTCCAACGTCTCCAAGATGACGATCTACAAATGGTGGCCGTCGCGGGAGGCGCTGCTGATCGACGCCTTTCTCCACCACGCCGCACAAATGCTGCCGCTGCCACCCGTGAGCGCGGGCACGCCCGCAGCGCGCGCGCGCCGCCATGCCGCGGCCTATGCCGAAGCCCTGCAAGGCGAGTTCGGCAAGGTGCAGCTTGCCGTCATCTCCGAATGCATCTCCAAGACCGGCTCCGCCGAACTGTTCTATGCCCGCTATCTGCAATTTCGCCGCGACGCGCTGGTGGATATGATCGCGACCGGCCAGCGCGACGGCAGCATCCAGGCCGAAGGCCCGGCGGAGGATCTCTACGACGCCATCTATGGCAGCCTGTTCTATCGCTACGTGTTCGGCATCGCGCCGATCACGCCGGCCTATGCGCGCAGCCTGGTCGACCTGGTGCTGCGGCCGAAGGGCTAAAGCAGACGCGCAATGCGCGGAAATCTCATTTCGAGTCCTACAGGAGCATCCGTCTCATCATGATCAAACGCATCTTGCCATACGAAGGCTTGCTCCATGAAGTCGTCGAGCATGCAGGTGTGCTCTATATCGGCGGAATTGTCCCCGAGGACACCAGCCGCGACATGTCCGGCCAGGCCAACGATGTGCTTGGCCAGTTGTCGCAACTCCTGAAGACTCTCGGATCCGACATGGCCAACGTCTTGCAGGTGACCATCTTCATGACTGACCTGAGCGAGAAGGCTGCGTTCAATGCGGCCTGGAAGGCGCACTTCGCGGAAGCTCATCTGCCTGCGCGTGCTGCCGTCGGCGTGGCCGATCTCGGTCCTGGCGTCAAACTCGAGATGACGGCAGTCGCCGCACGACCAACCTCGGCCTGATGGGGAGGCGCGGACTCTACTTCGCCGGCCGCACCGGCGCCGAGATCTTGTCGGTGCGGTCGCGTTCGGTCATGTCGACGACCGTTTCCATCGGCGCTATCAGCTCGTAGACATAGGAGACGTCGGTGAAGTAGCGCTTGGCTGTGCCGCCGAGCGCTTCGGGCGCGACACGGTCGAGCAGGATCAGGCCGAAATCTGAATCCGGCCGGCGCGTCGCCTCGCTGGTGTTGAACTCCTCCCAGCGGAACTGGAAAACCTCCTCACCCGCTTCGCCCGTCACCGTCCAGTTTGCGGTGATGTGCGGATGCTTGCCGACCAGCGACAGGCCTTCGTCCGAGTGCGAGGCGAGCTCGAAGAACAGCAGCGACAGGCTCTGCGCCGCACGCGCGCTGACGGCGATGTCAGGCCCGCTGACGGCGATGCGATCGGCATGCGGAATGGCACGCGCTTCGAACAGGCCCTTCAGCTTGACGCCCTGCCACTGACTCTCGCTGAGCAGCGACACCACGTTCGACATGGCGTGGATGCGGCCGATCAGGAGCTCGCGCGCGACATCGATGTCGGAGCCATGGCGCAGCGTGCGGGTCACGATCGACTGGATTACCGCGAGGATGTTCTTCACGCGATGATTCAGCTCGTCGATGACCGCGGTCAATCGCCGCTCGAAGCCGATCCGCACCTGGATTTCGCGGCTGAGCCTGAGATTGTTGTAGGCGACGTAGCCGAACAGGCCGCACACCATCGCGGTGATCGCGAAGCCGATCGCCGCCACGATGATCGCGGTCTGCTCCGCGCGCCGCGCCGAATTGGTCTTGGCGTAATAGCCGAGCTGCCAGTCGCGACCGCCGAAACTCACCGTGCGCGTCGCCGATGGGGCCGGCCCGTCCGGCGACGTCATGCGGGTCGAAACCACGCCCTGGTCGTTGGCAACGAGCTCGCTGCCCTCCTTGCGCGGATCCTTGAGCGCCACGGAGAACAATGACAGATCGTCATTGGTCAGCATCAGCGTGGCGAGCTCATAGGAAAACGTGATGAAGCCGGCCGGCTCGGTGGCGCCCTCGGGAATGACCGGAGCCGCCACGATGACGCCGATCGGCCCGTTCCCGCGCAGCAGCGGCACCGGGTCGGAGGCAATTGACCGCTTCTCGATCCTGGCCCGCGTCAGCATTGCACTGCGAACCGGGTCGTTGTCGTAGCTACTGCCCGGCAGCGCCTTGGTCTCGTCGCTACGCGGCTCGAGATCCATCAGCACGTCGATCGGATGGGTCAGGCTGGCCGGGTCGATCGGCTTGTCGCTGAAATCCCGGATCTGCGGCTTCGGGAAGCCGGCCGCCGCAATGGCGTTCTGTGCCGCGGCGAGCTCGTTCGGCTGCAGCCGCGCGACCCAGCCGGCCACTACGAAGTCGGTCTTGAAGGCGTAGATGGCCGAACGCAGCGGCTCCAGCATGTTCGGCTTCAGCACCGACGGCGCGCGGAACAGGCCTGAGGCGACACGCGCCAGCAGCTCGCGCTCGGTCGATCTGTCCTGGACCAGGCTCGCATGAACGTCGATCGCGCGCGCCAGCGCAATCCGGTCCAGCGCCAGCTCCTGGTCGTGGACGCGATACGCCGCGAGCCCGGAGAGCAAGGCTCCGAGCAGAGCGATGAAGCCGATGATGAAACCCAGCCGGACCACGCGACTACTCAGGCGGAAGCAGGAGGTCGGCAATAAACACGGAGCATATCAACGCCGCTCGAACGGCCATGGACCGAAACAGGGTGGAGCCCAGTACCAGAGATAATGACGGAGGAGGCATTTGCACGCAACTTGGGTCGCCCAAAAAGCTTAATCAGCCCGGCCGATCGTCTGGCCGATAACGGCTTTGCTCCAGGCACCGGAGGTAGATAATCGCTATGTCCGAAATTTGTTCCGCCGACGCGCTTTTGCCTCAGAGGTTAACGGCGGAAAACGCCTGCGCCATGTCGCCGCGGGCCGTCAGCTTGCCCGCTTCAATCCGCTCGTTTCAGCCCACCTTTGGTCTCGATGAAGCCGACGATACGGTCGAGCCCCTCGCTTTTCTTCAGGTTGGTCATGACGAAGGGGCGTTCGCCGCGCATGCGTTTAGCGTCGGTGTTCATCTTCTCGAGGGACGCCCCGACATGGGGCGCGAGGTCGATCTTGTTGATGACCAGGAGGTCGGACCGTGTGATGCCGGGGCCGCCCTTGGACGGAATCTTGTCGCCGGCGGCAACGTCGATCACATAGATGGTGAGGTCGGCAAGCTCCGGGGAAAAAGTGGCCGCGAGATTGTCGCCGCCGGATTCGATCAGCACCAGGTCGAGCCCGGGGAATTTGGCCCGCATGTCCGCAACGGCGGCGAGATTCATCGAAGCGTCCTCGCGGATCGCTGTGTGCGGGCAACCGCCGGTCTCGACGCCGGCGATGCGGTCCGGCGTCAGCGAGCCGGAACGCACGAGGAATTCCGCATCCCACTTGGTGTAGATGTCGTTGGTAATCGCGGCGATGTCGTAGCGCTCCCGCATGGTCTTGCAGAGCAGGTCCATCAGCGCGGTCTTGCCCGATCCAACGGGACCGCCGACGCCGACACGCAAGGGGCCGTGAGATTTCGACATGTCGTTCGCTCTTTCCTAACGTCGTCCCGGCGAAAGCCGGGACCCATAGCCACCGAACTCAGTTGATGAGACAGGCTGTGGCTTCATCCTTCCATAACCACGCACATTTGTGGTTATAGGTCCCGGCCTTCGCCGGGACGACACCGTGGCAAGATCGCGCCTCATGACCTGAATAGCCGCGTATATTGCGTCTCGTGCCTGAGGCTGGCGAGATCGGCGCGAAAGGTCGCGCTGCCGAGATCGTCCAGCGTCGCATTCAGCGCCCGATTGGCTGTGACGGCGGCGGCGGCTTCCAGCTTCACCAGCACGCGCTGGCTGTCGGTCTGGCCGAGCGGAATGAGCCGGCTCGCCGCCGAGATCCAGTTCGAGACCAGCGCATGCAGGAAGGCGTGCAGCGTCGGGGCCAACGGCACCGCGTGCATTGCGGCGACGACGCCGACGGCAACGGGATAGACCAATGGCGTACGGCATGCCGCAACCATGGCATCCAGGCCGTTCGCATCCCACGCGGCACGGGTGATGTCGATGAAGGCGCGGCCCTGCGAGGTCGTCTCGAGCTGCCGCTCGCGCGACGGCACGAAGGCGGCGGCGAGCTCGGCGATATCGCCGAGCGCGGCATCCTCGCCGGCCTCGGCGGCGCGATAGGCCTGCACCAGAAACGTCGCATCGCAAAAGCCCGAGCCGTCGCCGAGCATCGCGTCGAGCCAGTCGGCCAACGTCGCGACATCAGTGATATCACCCGCTTCGACCGCCCATTCGATGCCGCTGGAATAGGAGAAGCCGCCGACGGGAAATGCCGGCGACAGCCACGTCATCAGCCGGTACAGCGCCGCCGCCTCGCGCTCGACGAGGTCGCCGGCACCGACCTGCTCATTTGTGGTCATGACCATGCGTGTGGCCGTGGTGATGATCGGGATGATCGCAATGTTCGTCGTGGTGATGGTGGTGATCATGGCCATGGTCATGCGCGGCATGATCATGATGATGGTCATGGCCATGGTCGTGATGACCGTGATCGTGGGGGTCGTGGTGCCCATGAGCGTGGTGCGCATGGTCATCATGGCCATGCGCATGCCCGGCCTCGGCATAGGCGCCGCCTTCGGGATCGAACGGCGCCTCGATCTCGATCACCTTCGCGCCAAGCCCCTTCACCATCGCTTCGATGACGTGATCGCGGCGGATGCGCAAGGCTTTGGTCATCAGCTGTGTCGGCAGATGGCGGTTGCCGAGGTGCCAGGCCACGCGGACCAGGTGATGCGGGTCGCGGCCGCGGATCTCCAGCAGCGGCTCGGGCGCGGCCACCACCTCGACCAGCCTTCCGTCCTCCAGCACCAGCGCATCGCCGCCGCGCAGCGCGACGGCGTTCTCCAGATCAAGCAGGAATTCGAGACCCCGTGTCCCCGTCATCGCCATGCGGCGGCGGTGCCGATCGTCGAAATCGAGCACGACCGTATCCGCCGGCGTTTCCGTGAAACGGTGCTGTCCCCTGACCTGCGTTGCCCGGATCATGCGCTGTTACCTCGTCTCGACCTTCTCGGGCGTGATGTATTCGATCTTCGGCGGCGCCGTGAAGCACTTTACGGCGACCCGACCGAACGTCTTCATGTGCTCGGCAGCGCGATGCGGCCCCAACGCCTCCATGTTCTCCCACTGCTCGACGAACACCATCTTGGCGGGATCGGTGACGCTTTCGTGCAGGTCGTAGGCGATATTACCGGGCTCTTTCCGCGTCTCCTTGATGCAGGCGGTCGCGGCTGCAATGAATTCGGCACGCGTCTCGGGCTTGATGGTCAGGGTGGCAACGACGTAGATCACGAGAAATCCTCCCGGCTTTTCTTCTCAAGGGTTCAATTCCGGCCGGGACATTAGACCAGCCGGGATCGAACGCAAAACCGGAAAAGCCGTCCCAAGACATGCAACCGGCATGCACCGGGGACATGCGTTGAGGCGCTATTTCAGTACATGAAATATCGCTGGGCCATCGGCAGCACCTCGGCGGGCGGACAGGTCAGAAGCTCGCCGTCGGCGCGCACCTCGTAGGTCTCCGGATCGACCTCGATGTTGGGCGTCGCGTCGTTGTGGATCATGCTCTTCTTGGAGATCTTGCTGCGGGTGTTCTGGACCGCATAGAGCTTCTTGTCGATGCCGAGCTTGCGCGCCAGCCCGCCGGTTACCGCGGCCTTCGAAGTGAACACCACGGACGACGCGGTGCGCGCCTTGCCGAAGGCGCCGAACATCGGTTGGTAGTGCACCGGCTGCGGCGTCGGGATCGAGGCGTTGGGGTCGCCCATGGGCGCTGCGACGATGGTGCCGCCCTTGATGATGCAATCCGGCTTGACGCCGAAGAAGGCCGGCGACCACAGCACGAGATCGGCGAGCTTGCCCTTCTCGACCGAGCCGATCAGCTTGGACACGCCGTGCGCGATCGCAGGGTTGATGGTGTATTTCGCGATGTAGCGCTTGACGCGGAAATTGTCGCTGTCCTTGCCCTTGTCCTGCGGCAGCGAGCCGCGCTGCTTCTTCATCTTGTCGGCGGTCTGCCAGGTGCGGATGATCACCTCGCCGAGACGGCCCATGGCTTGCGAATCCGAGGACATCATCGAGAGCGCGCCGAGATCGTGCAGGATATCCTCGGCCGCAATGGTCTCCTTGCGGATGCGGCTTTCGGCGAAGGCCAGATCTTCCGCGATCGAGGGATCGAGATGGTGGCACACCATCAGCATGTCGAGATGCTCGTCGATGGTGTTGCGGGTGAAGGGGCGCGTCGGATTGGTCGAGGACGGCAGCACATTCTTCAGGCCCGCGACCTTGATGATGTCGGGGGCGTGGCCGCCGCCGGCACCCTCGGTATGGAAGGCATGGATGGTGCGGCCCTTGAAGGCCTTGATGGTGTCTTCGACGAAGCCGGATTCGTTCAGCGTATCGGAATGCAGCATGACCTGAATGTCGTGGTCATCGGCGACCGAGAGGCAATTGTCGATCGCAGCCGGCGTCGTGCCCCAATCCTCGTGCAGCTTCAGCGCGCAGGCGCCGGCCTTGATCATCTCGACCAGCGCCGCCGGGCGCGATGCATTGCCCTTGCCTGAGATGCCGAGATTGACCGGGAAAGCATCGAACGACTGGATCATCCGCGCGATGTGCCAGGGGCCGGGCGTGCAGGTGGTGGCGAAAGTGCCGTGCGACGGACCGGTACCGCCACCCAGCATCGAGGTGACGCCTGACATCAACGCGTGTTCGATCTGTTGGGGGCAGATGAAATGGATGTGGCTGTCGAAGCCGCCGGCGGTGAGGATCTTGCCTTCGCCCGCGATCACGTCGGTGCCGGGGCCGATGATGATGGTGACGCCCGGCTGGATGTCGGGATTGCCGGCCTTGCCGATCGCCGAGATCATGCCGTCCTTGATGGCGACGTCAGCCTTCACGATACCCCAGTGGTCGACAATCAGCGCATTGGTGATGACGGTGTCGGCCGCGCCCTGCTTGTTGGTGACCTGCGATTGCCCCATGCCGTCACGGATCACCTTGCCGCCGCCGAACTTCACCTCTTCGCCATAGGTGGTGAAATCCTTCTCCACTTCGATGATGAGATCGGTGTCGGCGAGCCGAACCCTGTCGCCGGTGGTCGGGCCGAACATATCGGCATAGACGGAACGCTTCATCTTGACGGACATCACAAGCCCCGTTTGCGATTGAACTGTTGGCTGCTCACAGCAAAGCCTTCGCTGCTTTCACGGCATCATCGAATTTCGTATCGAGCCATGCATTGCCGCCGCGGCACCCCGCGACGACCCGCTCGGCCCAGCCGCTGTAGTCGGCGAGGTCGTCGCGCTCTTCAGTGGACGGATCAGAATGAATGCGGGCGCCGATATTGCTGATCTTGTCGGCGATCTTGATCAGCTTTGCGCCGGGAGATTTGTGCGGAGCGTCCTCGATCTGCCTCCGTCGCCGCTCGGTCTTCGGCAAGCTCATGTCGTCGGTGCATTCGACGACCAGGGACGCGACGCGCTCCGAGAAGGTCTGCGCAAGCTCTTCGCGTGTGGTGTCGGTGTCCTCGATTGCATCGTGCAGCCAGCCGGCCGCGACCAGCTCGGCATCGGCGCCGTCGGTCGCGGTCGCGAGCAGGTTCGCAACCTCGGCGAGGTGATTGATGTAGGGTTCGTTGCCGCGCCCCTTGCGCGCCATGCCGTTGTGGCGGCGCGCGGCGAGCTCGGCAGCTTCAGAGACAAGACGTATCGGCGAGAGCATGGCGGTGGCCTCCATTTCGCTCTCAACCATGCCGTCGCATGCTTCGTTCCTGAAGGATCACAGCTTCCCCATTACGTCGCCACGAAAACCGTAGATGGTCTTCTTGCCCGCGAGCGCGACGAGCTGCACGTCGCGGGTCTGGCCGGGCTCGAAGCGGACCGCGGTGCCGGCGGCGATGTCGAGGCGCATGCCGCGGGACTTCTTGCGGTCGAATTTCAGCGCCGGGTTGGTCTCGAAGAAATGATAGTGCGAGCCGACCTGGATCGGGCGGTCGCCGGTGTTGGCGACCGTCAGCGTCACGGTCTTGCGGCCGGCATTGAGCTCGATCTCGCCGTCCTGGATGAAGAGTTCGCCGGGAATCATGTCGCTCTCCTATCGGATCGGTTCGTGCACGGTGACGAGCTTGGTGCCGTCGGGAAACGTCGCCTCGACCTGGATGTCGTGGATCATCTCGGGGATGCCGGGCATCACCTGGTCGCGGGTGAGCACCTGCGCGCCCGATTGCATCAGCTCGGCGACGGTACGGCCGTCACGCGCGCCCTCGAGGATGAAGTCGGAGATGATCGCGACCGCCTCGGGATGGTTGAGCTTGACACCGCGGTCCAGCCTGCGACGGGCCACGATGGCCGCCATCGAGATCAGAAGCTTGTCCTTTTCGCGGGGAGACAGGTTCATACGAAATCTCTTCCGTTCAACACGTCAATCAATCGATCAGTTCAGCCACAGCCGGGGCAGCGCGGCGCCGGTGCGCGCCAGCACGGCCATCATGTCGGCACGCAAACGTGCCGCATCTTGGGCACAGAACCGCGCCATTGCAAAGCCGTTCCAGGCTGAAATCCCGACCTCGCCGGCGAAAGATTCCGATGCCTCACGGATGCGCTCGACCAACACCTCGTCACCAGGCACGATCAGCGCCGTGCCGATCGCGGCCCCGCCCTTGGCGGCCGCCGGCCGCGCCAGTTTTGCGCCGATATGGCCATCGAGCCGGACGGTCTCGGCAAAGACGAGCCGGCCGCCACGACGCAGCCGCCAGCGGTCGACGAATTCGCCCTGCTCCACACGCTCGCCCATGGCCGTGCGGCCGAATACGACGATCTCGCACAACAGCAGCGAGGCGGCCTCATCCAGCTCGATGTCGAAGCGGCGATGCACCCGCGCGCGATCGAACAGGATCGTCTCCTGAGGCAGCCAGGACAAATGCGCGCCGGCAGCGGCCTTCAAGGAAATATTGAGCTGCGCCGCCGCTCCCGGCGCGCGGTAGACCTTTTCGGCAGCAGCCGTGGTCAGCGTCAAACGCGCAGCGCCCGCGGCCGAGATCTCGATGTCGAAACGATCGCCGCCGGCAACGCCTCCGGCCGTGTTGACGAACACGCCGGACAGGCCATCATCCTCCGGCGAGGGAAAGCGCACACGGAGCGAGCCGGATTCATGCAAGGCGCCCCGTCGCGTCACACCATCACGGGCGTGCACGTCGAAGCTGACGGCGCCGCGCGCGCGATTGGCTTCGAACACCGAAGATGTTGCCAAGGAAGTCACCTGGGCGTCGCTGCGCATCCGTCTCCCCTAGCCGGCCGCGGCAGGATTTCACAAGCCTACAATGTCCCGGCTTACAGCGCCATCTGGCGGCTGATCTCGCTTGGGTCGAGATTGGAGCGGTCGCAGGTGAACTTCACCGCCCCGCGATCCATCACCGCAAAGCTGTCGCCGAGTTCGCAGGCAAAGTCGAGATATTGTTCGACCAGCACGATGGCGATGTTGCCGAGGTTGCGCAAGTAGGAGATGGCCCGTCCGATGTCCTTGATGATCGAAGGCTGGATGCCTTCGGTCGGCTCGTCGAGCAGCAGCAGCTTCGGCCGCATCACCAGCGCACGCCCGATCGCGAGCTGCTGCTGCTGGCCGCCGGAGAGATCGCCGCCGCGCCGGCCGAGCATGGATTGCAGCACCGGAAACAACGAGAACACGTCGTCCGGAATGTTCTTGTCCTGGCGCTTGAGCGGGCCGAAGCCGGTCTTGAGGTTTTCCTCGACAGTGAGAAGCGGGAATATCTCGCGGCCCTGCGGCACGAAGCCGATGCCCTTGCGCGCCCGCTCATAGGGCTTGAGGCCGGTGATGTCGCTGCCGTCGAACACGATTGCGCCCGAGGAGATCGGATATTGCCCGACCATGGCACGCAAGAGCGAGGTCTTGCCGACGCCGTTGCGCCCGAGCACGCAGGTCACCTTGCCCGGCTCGGCCGCGATCGAGACGCCGCGCAGTGCCTGCGCCGCGCCGTAGAACAGATTGATGTCCTTGACCTCAAGCATCGCTCAGCGTCCCAGATAGACTTCGATGACCCGCTCGTTGGACGAGACCTGGTCGATGGTTCCCTCGGCGAGCACGGTGCCTTCATGCAGGCAGGTGACCTTGACCCCGAGCTCGCGCACGAACGTCATGTCGTGCTCGACCACCATGACCGTATGGGTCTTGTTGATCTCTTTCAGCAGCTCGGCGGTGAGATGCGTCTCGACGTCGGTCATGCCGGCGACGGGCTCGTCAACGAGAAGCAGTTTCGGATCCTGCGCCAGCAGCATGCCGATCTCGAGCCATTGCTTCTGGCCGTGGCTGAGGCTGCCCGCGAGGCGGTTGCGGGCGTCGGTGAGACGGATCGTCTCCAGCACCTTGTCGATGCGCTCGGACTCCGCCCTGCTGCCGCGCCAGAACAGCGTGCCGCGGACCGAGTGATCGACATTGAGCGCGAGCAGGAGATTGTCCTGCACGGTCTGGCTCTCGAACACCGTCGGCTTCTGGAATTTGCGGCCGATGCCGAGCTCGGCGATGCGGGTCTCGTCGAGCCGCGTCAGGTCGGTGACGCCGTCGAACAGCACGGCGCCTTCATCCGGCTTGGTCTTGCCGGTGATGATGTCCATCATCGTGGTCTTGCCGGCGCCGTTCGGGCCGATGATCGCGCGCATCTCGCCGGGCGCGAGCGTCAGCGACAGATTGTTGATGGCATGGAAGCCATCGAACGAGACGTGCACGCCGTCGAGATAGAGCATCGCGGAGGTCGCACGGGTATCCATGACGTTCATGACCGCTCCTCCGCCATCTTGGGTTGGGTGACACCGTCTTCGGCCGCTGCACTTGCGGTGGCTGAAGCAGAGCGCTTCTCTTTCGACTGTTCCCGCCAGGCATTGAAGGTGCCGACGATGCCTTTCGGCAGCAGCAGCGTCACCAGGATGAACAGCGCGCCCAGCATGAACAGCCAGTACGGTGCCAGCACGCCCGAGGTGAAGAAGGTCTTGGCGTAGTTGACGACGATGGCACCGAGCGCCGCACCGATCAGCGTGCCGCGACCGCCGACCGCGACCCAGATCACCGCTTCGATCGAATTGCCCGGCGCGAATTCGGATGGGTTGATGATGCCGACCTGCGGCACATAGAGCGCGCCGGCAACGCCCGCCATACAGGCCGACAGCGTGAACACGAACAGCTTGTAGGATTCGACGCGGTAGCCGAGGAAGCGGCTGCGCGATTCCGCATCGCGGATCGCGATCAACACCTTGCCGAGCTTGGAAGACACGACCGCGCGGCAGATCAGGAAGCTGAAGATCAGCGCCAGGCAGCTCAGCGCGAACAGCGCGGCGCGGGTGCCTTCGGCCTGGACGTTGAAGCCCAGGATATCCTTGAAGTCGGTGAGGCCATTGTTGCCGCCAAATCCAAAGTCGTTGCGGAAGAAAGCGAGCAGCAGCGCATAGGTCATCGCTTGGGTAATGATCGACAGATACACGCCGGTGACACGGGAGCGGAAGGCGAGCCAGCCGAAGCAGAACGCGAGCAGGCCCGGCACGAGCAGCACCATCAGCGCGGCGAACCAGAACATGTCGAAGCCGTACCAGGTCCAGGGCAGCTTCGAGTAGTTCAGGAACACCATGAAGTCGGGCAGGATGGGATTGCCGTAGACACCGCGGGAGCCGATCTGCCGCATCAGGTACATGCCCATGGCGTAGCCGCCGAGCGCGAAGAAGGCGCCGTGGCCGAGCGAGAGGATGCCGCAATAGCCCCAGATCAGGTCGATCGACAGCGCGAGGATGGCGTAGCAGACATATTTGCCCCAGAGCGCGACCAGATAGGTCGGCACCTGCAGGAACGAGCCCGCCGGCAGCAGCAGGTTGGAGAGCGGGATGAGGATGCCGCAGGCCGCGACGATCATCAGGAAGATCGCCGCGCCGCGGTCCAGCGATCGCGTCAGCATGTGAGGGGTCATGCTTCCACCGCACGGCCCTTGAGCGCGAACAGTCCGCGCGGCCGCTTTTGAATGAACAGGATGATCAGGACCAGGATCGCGATCTTGCCGAGCACGGCGCCGGCGACCGGCTCCAGGAACTTGTTGGCGATGCCGAGCGTGAAGGCGCCGACGAGGGTCCCCCATAGATTGCCCACGCCGCCGAACACCACGACCATAAAGCTGTCGATGATGTAGCTCTGGCCGAGGTTGGGACTGACATTGTCGATCTGCGACAGCGCCACGCCGGCGATGCCGGCAATGCCCGAGCCGAGCCCGAAGGTGAGCGCATCGACGCGCGAGGTGGCGATGCCCATCGAGGCCGCCATGCGGCGGTTCTGCGTCACGGCGCGCATCTCGAGGCCAAGGGCGGTGTAGCGCAGCATCGCGAGCAGGATCACGAACACCGCCAGCGTGAAGCAGAGGATCCAGAGCCGGTTATAGGTGATGGTGATCTGGCCGAGCTCGAACGCACCGCTCATCCAGGAGGGGTTGCCGACCTCGCGGTTGGTCGGGCCGAACATGGTGCGGACCGCCTGCTGCAGCACCAGCGACAGGCCCCAGGTCGCGAGCAGCGTCTCCAGCGGCCGGCCGTAGAGGAAGCGGATGATGCTGCGCTCGATCAACACGCCGATCGCGCCGGCGACGAGAAAGGCCAGCGGCACGGCGATCAGCAGCGAATAGTCGAACAGGGCGGGGTAGCGGGTGCGGATCACCTCCTGCACCACGAAGGTGGTGTAGGCCCCGATCATCACCATCTCGCCATGGGCCATGTTGATGACGCCCATCACGCCGAAGGTGATGGCAAGGCCGATCGCCGCGAGCAGCAGCACCGAGCCGAGCGACAGGCCGTACCAGGCATTCTGCACCGTGGACCAGACCGCCAGCGTGTTCTGGATCGAGCCGATCGCGCTGGTCGCGGCCTTCGCAACGGACGCCGGCTGGTCGGTGCCGATGTCGGAGAGCAGCGCCAGCGCCTCCTGGTCGCCGCGCGCCTTGATGGTGGCGACAGCCTCGAGCTTCTGCACCTCGGTGGCGTCGGACTTGAACAGCAGGATCGCCGCGCGCGCTTCTCCGAGCGCGGTCTTGGCCGATCTATTGGTTTCCTTGGCGAGCGCGCTTTCGACCGCCTCGAGCGCGGTCTCCTCATGCGACTTGAAGACGGATTGAGCGGCCTGGAGCCGCGCGCCGAGATCCGGCGACTGCAGCGTCAGGCTGCCGAGCGCGGCATCGACGCTGCGGCGCAGGCGGTTGTTGAGTCGAACGGCGCTGGCGCTGTCAGGCACGCTGGCGACAGCCTCGCCGGTCGCGGCATCGATCGACTTGCCGTCGGTCCCGGTGACGTAAACCTTCTTGCTGTCGGGATCGGCCATCAGGCGGCCGTCCTGGAGCGCGTTGATGATCGGGAAAGCGAGCTTGTTGCCGCTGCTTGCGACCACGCCGATCGCTTCTTCCGTATCGGAGTAATCGTCGTTGGCGAATTTGGCGACCGCATCTTCAAACGGACCGGCAAAGGCCGGCAGCGCGAACGCGATCAGGAACAGCGAAAGGACAAAGCTACAGAGACGAGCGGATAGATTGGTTGGCACTTTGGATCACCCCGGCAGAAGTGGGGAGAAGACGGCGGAATAGCCGTCTTCTCCCGTCGTGCAGTCGAATGTCAGATCCGGTTCAGGAGCCGGAGCCGAGGCACTTGTTGGTCTTGGTGTTGAAGTTGCCGCACTTCTTGCCGACCCAGTCGCCGATCAGGTCCTTGGAGCCCTCGAGCTCCTTCGACCAGGCGTCGCCCGCCACGAGGCCCGGGGTCTTCCAGACCACGTCGAACTGGCCGTTGCCCTTGATCTCGCCGATGAACACCGGCTTGGTGATGTGGTGGTTCGGCAGCATCTTCGACACGCCACCGGTCAGGTTCGGCGCCTCGATGCCGGGAAGCGCGTCGATCACCTTGTCCGGATCGGTCGACTTCACCTTCTCGACGGCCTTGATCCACATGTTGAAGCCGATCACGTGGGCTTCCATCGGGTCGTTGGTCGTTCGCTTCGGGTTCTTGGTGTAGGCCTGCCAGTCCTTGATGAACTTCTCGTTCGCCGGGGTCTTGATCGACTCGAAGTAGTTCCAGGCGGCGAGATGGCCGACCAGCGGCTTGGTGTCGATGCCGGCGAGTTCTTCCTCACCCACCGAGAACGCGACCACCGGGATGTCCTTGGCCTTGATGCCCTGGTTGCCGAGCTCCTTGTAGAAGGGAACGTTGGCGTCGCCGTTGATGGTCGAGACCACCGCGGTCTTCTTGCCGGCCGAGCCGAACTTCTTGATGTCGGCCACGATCGTCTGCCAATCGGAGTGACCGAACGGCGTGTAGTTGATCATGATGTCTTCCTGGGCGACACCCTTCGACTTCAAATAGGCTTCCAGGATCTTGTTGGTGGTGCGCGGATAGACGTAGTCGGTGCCCGCGAGCACCCAGCGCTTCACCTTCTCTTCCTTCATGAGATAGTCGACGGCCGGGATCGCCTGCTGGTTCGGCGCGGCGCCGGTGTAGAACACGTTGCGCTCGGATTCCTCACCCTCGTACTGCACGGGGTAGAACAGGATGTTGTTGAGCTCCTTGAACACCGGGAGCACCGACTTGCGCGACACCGAGGTCCAGCAGCCGAACACGACCGAGACCTTGTCCTTGGTGATCAGCTCGCGCGCCTTCTCGGCGAACAGCGGCCAGTTCGAGGCGGGATCGACGACGACAGCCTCGAGCTTCTTGCCGAGCACGCCGCCCTTCTTGTTCTGCTCGTCGATCAGGAAAAGGATGGTGTCCTTCAGCGTGGTTTCGCTGATGGCCATGGTGCCGGAGAGGGAGTGCAGGACGCCGACCTTGATGGTGTCGTCCGCGGCCTTGGCGCCGGAAATGGATGCCAGACCGAGCATCAGTCCGGCGGTCGCGGCGAGCACGCCGCGGCGGCTGAATGACGCCGCTATGTCGTGAATGGGTTTGGTAGGCATGGATGTATCATCTCCCTGACGCAGACGTGAAAAGACGCTGCGAAACGGCCCCACGGCCGCCTGCGATTAACGGAATCGCAAGAACCATGCCATGGGCTGAGCACCCGCCAAGCGATTGATAAATCTAGGTGATCTCGTCTCAATCGAAGTATTGCCGCAGATCGCTCGCCCAAAATTCAGGCAATAAAAATGTATGCTTGTTCAGCAGACAGCTCATTTTATGAGCAAAATGTCGCCACTGTCTAAATTTCCGGCATAACTATTTTTCTACCGCAATCGACCCCCGGTGAAACGCCCGCCTTGAAAGCGCCCCGTCAATGTTCCATATGAGTGACGAGATCGCTTGCGAATCGAGCGGTCGTTGCGAGCCGCGTGTTCTTAAGCCCGTACGGGCCTCTGGCTTGCCCCATATCTCCCAAGCCATCCGACACCCCAAACACGCAGGTGTCTTCTCGACACCCTTTTGCGCGCGCCACGCCGTCTGCGTCGGCCGCCCGCATTTGACATGGAAAGAACCCATCTTTTGACTTCGTTTCAGGACTTCGGCCTCGCCGAACCCATCGCACGTGCTCTTGCCGAAGAGAATTACGTCACCCCCACCCCCATCCAGGCCCAGACGATTCCCACCGCGCTGACCGGCCGCGACGTCGTCGGCATCGCCCAGACCGGCACCGGCAAGACCGCATCCTTCGCCCTGCCGATCCTGCATCGGTTGCTCGAGAACCGCGTCAAGCCTCAGCCCAAGACCGCCCGCGTCCTGGTGCTGTCGCCGACCCGCGAACTGTCGGGACAGATCCTCGACAGCTTCAATGCCTATGGCCGCCACATCCGCCTGTCCTCGACGCTCGCCATCGGCGGCGTGCCGATGGGACGCCAGGTCCGCGCCCTGATGCAGGGCGTCGACGTGCTGGTCGCCACCCCCGGCCGCCTGCTCGACCTCGTGCAGAGCAACGGATTGAAGCTTTCCAGCGTCGAATTCCTCGTGCTCGACGAGGCCGACCGCATGCTTGACATGGGCTTCATCAACGACATCCGCAAAATCGTCGCGAAACTCCCGATCAAGCGGCAGACGCTGTTCTTCTCGGCCACCATGCCCAAGGACATCGCCGAGCTCGCGGATTCGATGCTGCGTGATCCCGCCCGCGTGGCGGTGACCCCGGTGTCCTCGACCGCCGAGCGCATCAACCAGCGCATCATCCAGGTCGACTTCACGGCCAAGCCCGCCTTCCTGACCAAGCTCCTGAAGGACGAGCCGATCAACCGGGCCCTTGTTTTCACCCGTACCAAGCATGGTGCCGACAAGGTGGTGAAGACGCTCGAGCGCGCCGGCATCCCCGCCAGCGCCATCCACGGCAACAAGTCGCAGAACCATCGCGAGCGGACGCTGGCGCAGTTCCGCTCCGGCGAGATCCGCACCCTGGTCGCCACCGACATCGCCGCCCGCGGCATCGATGTCGACGGCATCACCCACGTCATCAATTTCGACCTGCCCAACGTGCCCGAGACCTATGTGCATCGCATCGGCCGCACCGCGCGCGCCGGCGCAGACGGCACCGCGATCTCGCTGGTCGCCGGCGGAGAGGAACTCAGCTATCTCCGCGACATCGAGAAACTGATCCGCGTGGCGCTGCCGCGCGAGGATCTGCGCACCGATGCCGGCCGCCGCGATGCGGGCGCTCCCCCGCCGCAGCAACGGCAGGGCCGGCCGGGCGGCCGTCCTGGCCAACGCCCGCAGGGCGCACGGCACGGTGACGGACGGCGCGGCGATGAACGTCATGGCGACGGACGCCACCACAGCGCCGGCAAGCAGGGCGAAGGCCGCCACGGCGACCCCAGACATGCAGACGGAAGGCATGTGGACGGGCGGCCCGGCAACGGCTCGAAGGGCTCTCGCCGCCGCCGCGCCGGTGGTAAGATGCACTCATCGGCAAACGACCGCCCGGAACAGCGTTCCGCGCATAGCGCGGGAGCGCCTGATGGGATACAAGGCGTGGCCTTTTTGCGCCGTGAGAGTCGGCCGAACGGCCACCCGAACCGCAAACCCCATTCGCACTAGCCGTCCACGACCTGGAGAAATTCATGGCTAAGGAAGAGCTGATCCAGTTCGAAGGACTGGTCACCGAAATCCTCCCCGACGCGCGCTACCGCGTGCAGCTCGACGCCGGGCACGAGATCGTCGCCTACACCGCCGGCAAGATGAAGAAGAACCGCATCAAGACGCTGGCGGGAGATCGCGTGACGGTGGAAATGTCGCCCTACGACCTCGAAAAGGGCCGGCTGATTTTCCGCCACAAGGACGAACGTCCCAGCGCGGCGGGTGGACCGCCGCGTCCCGGACAGCGCGGTGGCCAGTTCCGTCGCCGTTAACGGCTCGCCCGCGCGCAAGCGCGGCAATAAAATGCTGACCTGTATGCTGATCCGCCGTGGATATCACGGCGGATCAAAAAATCGTGCGCGTCAGGATTGTTTTGGTGCCTTATTTCCAATAAAATCGGTCCATCGATTTTCGGCCGGACGACATTAGCATCCACCGGTACAGCCGGTTCAGACACGCTGACGACCCTTCCAAAAATTCGATCTAACCGGCCTGCGCAAGCGGGCTCTTACATTGTGTATCTGAGAAGGGACTACCCCCGTGAGCATGGGAACCGTGAAGTGGTTTAACGCGACCAAGGGCTATGGCTTCATCCAGCCCGATGACGGCGGCAAGGACGTGTTCGTTCACATCAGCGCCGTCGAGCGTGCCGGCCTCGGCTCGCTGCGCGAAGGCCAGAAGATCTCCTACGAGATCGTCGCCGATCGCCGGTCCGGCAAGTCGGCTGCCGACAACCTCCGCGACGCAGGCTGATATCCGGCGCGCGCCTCACCGGCGCGCACACGGATCAGTGCGAGCGTACCGAACAACGGAAAAGGCCGTGCGGATGCACGGCCTTTTTTCATGCCTGAAGCGCGGACCCGCTCAGTAGGTCGTGCAGGCTGTGGCCGGGCTGTAATAGACGCAGGACGATTGGCGCGGGCGGGTATAGGCGACGTCGCTCAGCGTGATCGAGTTCTTGAGCACGTAGCCGACCGAAGGCGTGTAGGCGTAGCTGACCTCGCTGAAGATCAGATAGGTACCGGCGATGGCGAGCGTCGTGGGAATCGAGACCGTCGACGCCTGGGCCCGCGGCGCCGCCCCCTTGCTCCACTGAACATGCGCCGTCTGGGTCGAATCCACATAGAGTTCGGAGATCGTCGCCAGCACCGGCGTGGCGGAATAAGGCGTCATGATCGCGGTCGAGGCCGCGAAGAAATTGGTCATGTCGGTGTCGGCGACCGACGTCGACTGCGAGGTCAGGTCCGACAGCGTCCGCGCCATCAGCGTCACCTTGCGATCGATCGCGACCGCCGAAGAGAACTCGACCGTGCCGAAGAACATCACCAGCATCATCGGCACGATCACCGCGAACTCGGTCGCCGCGAGCCCCCTGCCATCGGCCAGGAATTCATACGCTGCGAGACGGCTCGCCCGCCAGAATTTCGCAATCTTCCGCATCGCTCCGCCCGATCCGTTGGCCTCAATAAGGCTCGTTCTTGAATGCGGCCGTGGCCACCAGCAGCCGCTTGTTGGTGCTGCCGCAGCCGATGTTGTAGCCGAGCCCGGTCACGAACAGCGGCCATTGGTAGAACAGCCGGACCACGACGATGTCGCCGGCGTTGCCGGCGTTGTAGCTCATGTTGGTGTCGAAGTTGCAGGCTGCATCGAGATGGGTGGGCAGCGTCACCGCCGAGAAGGACGAGAAACTGGTGACGTCGACGTACAGGCTGTTGCAGTCAAACAGGGCCGGGATCTGGCTGCAGACGTAGCTCTTGAACGTCGCTTGTGTGCAAGGCGTGGCCGCGCCGCCCACCGCGCAGGCGACCACCGAACCCGACTGTGCCTGGCCGGTCAGCACCACGCGCGCGGAATTCTGCGTGATGGTCTCGAGCACCTGACCCGAGAAGAACACCAGCGCCGTCTCGATGATGGCAAACAACAGTGCGAAGAAGATCGGCGCGACCAGCGCGAACTCGACCGCCGCGGATCCGCGGCGATTTGCGCGAAACCGCAGCAATGCAGTGCGGAGCGTGAACCTCGAAGGCGCAGGCGATGGCATCGCGTCAATTTCCCCAGCGGCGACGATCATTTTGTCATGACCAGTACCGGAAACTGATTGTTTAAGTGTTTCAGACAATGCGGACCGGCCGGGCCGAGTCGTTAAGAACGAGTTAACCACGCAGGCCCGCGGACGCAGGAGGACGGGCAAACCGGCTGCACACGACAATGTCGCGCGGGACCGGATGGTCCCGCCCGTTGGCCTCTCGGTTGGTCCTGTTAGTTCGTCTTGGCGGGCGTCGCGCTGGCGCTGCCGCTGGCGTTGCTGCTCAGCGTACCGGCCTGACTCATCGTGTTGTTGAAGTATTGATCGCTGTCGCCGAGCGTGACGCGGCGCTGGCAGAGCGGCATGCAGCTATAGGATTCCCGCTCGACCCCGCGATAGACGGTGACCAGCCGGTCGCTCGGGCCTTCGACCTGGATCTGCCGGTCGACCAGGATCTCGCCGCCGCGATCCAGCGCAATGAAGTTGGTGGCGCCGTAGCCTTTGCCGGTCACGACGATCATCCCGCCGGGCTGAAGCGTGACGTCGGCGATCAGCGGATTGCCGACCACGATCGTCGCCACCTTGCCGGGCAGCCTTACGAGCTTGGCCTGGTCGACATTGACGGCGATGGTATCGACGGTGGGCTCGGCAAGGCCAATGGCCGGCGAAGCCAGCATGGCGGCCGTAGCTAGCAGGCAGATGCGCGCATGACGGCGCAGAAACTCTTTACGCATACTCTTACCCCGGGACGTCACAAGCCGGCAGAATCGTTCAGGAAGCGGAGCCGGCGCCCGACCCGGTTAACCTGCCTGTAATTCGTGAACGTTCCGCAAACTCGCCGGCTATTGTTCTAACGGACCGGCGTTTTATCGCCCGAGGCCCTGGTGGCGGAACGGATAGGCAAGCTGGCCGGGGAATTCCTTTGGCATGGTCGCTTCGTCCTTGCCGTAATCCTGCGGCAGTTCTCCTGCCGGCATACGGAAGGTCCCGAACAGCACATCCCAGATCGGGAAGGTGCCGGCGAAATTGGTGTCGCCGCCCTCTTCGAGCGACGTGTGGTGCCAGCGGTGGAACACCGGCGTCGCCAGGACATATCGGAACGGCCCGAAGCTCCAGTTCAGGTTCGCGTGCACGAAAGCCGAGTGGAAGGTCGTGAACGGACCGATCCAGATCATCACATTCGGCGAAATGCCGGCCATCAGCAGCACGACGTCAACGCCGATCGTACCGAGCATCAGGTTCACCGGATGGAAGCGGGCCGCCGAGATCCAGCTGATCTCCTCCGAGGAGTGATGGATCGCATGATATTTCCAGAACTCGCCGCCGTGAAACAGCCGGTGCAGCCAGTACAGCATGAAGTCGGACAGCACCAGGAACAGCATGCCCTGCACCCAGAGCGGCAGTTGCGACAGCGGACCGTGGCCGTTGTCGTAGAAGGCGATCAGCTCGTCGGCATCGTGGATGTTGAAGACGATGCCGGCGGTCACGATCAGCAGTCCGATCCGCATGGTGCGCGCGAACACCGGAACGAAGAACCAGTAGCAGATGTCGGTCACGATCTCGCGCTTGCGCCACCACGACGGACCGGGATTGCAGGCCCAGAAATGCTCGAGCACCGTGAACACGACCGCGAGCACGAAAGTGACAGGGACCACCTTCTCGATGGTCTCGCCCAGCATCAGGGCGACTTGCACAGGCAGGCTCGACATCATCGCTTCTCTTCAGGGCTGCTGGTCTGACCTACGCCTACTCCGTGAAATTTAAGGGAGGGTGAAGTTGATGGCGCGTTCGGAACTGGAACGAATTGCGAAGGGCGTCCTTAAGGCGAAATTCACTCTGGCCAAAACCATCGCGCAGATCGCGGGTTTGATCGATCGAATTAACCCCACCGAAAGAGCTCGGCTCACATGGTCGTGGCGTCAAGTCAGCGCCGAACGTGGCGACCTCAACCAGATGGAGTTTAGTTCATGAAGAACCTGATTGCGCGTTTCGCCAAGGATGAATCCGGCGCCACCGCCATCGAATACGGCCTGATCGCCGCCGGCATCGCGCTGGCCATCATCACCGTCGTCAACAACCTCGGCACCACGCTGAACACCAAGTTCGGCTCGATCAGCTCCTCGCTGAAGTAAGCCGGCCGACAAACGACGGCAAAAGCCCCGGACCTCCGGGGCCTTTGTTTTTCTGCAGTGTGCGAGTTCCAGTGACGTTGCGTAAGCACAGGACCGATGCCGCACTTGCGGCGAACGAGGCCGGGACGGCACGCCTCGACGCGTCGGCCTATTGGGTCTGCCTTGCGCTGCTGCTCGCCATGATCACGCTCGCGATGCGCATCGCCAGCATGTGGTGAGCCAGTAGGGCCGGATTGCCGGTTCCGTCGCGGCCATTTTCGGTTTGTTTAGCACTGCCTGCTAGCATGCGCCGACGCCCTGATCCGGCAACAGACCTAAGGCCTCAAAGACGCAGCCCATGATCCTTGACCTCGCGCGCCTTCTGCTCTTCCCGGCCCTGATGGCATTCGCGGCCGCCAGCGATCTCTTCACAATGACGATCTCGAACCGCGTGTCGCTGGCGCTGGTCGCAGGTTTCTTCGTGCTCGCCCTTGCCGGTGGCATGGCACCTTACGACATGTTGAGCCATGTCGGCGCCGGGGCGCTGCTTCTCGTTGTGGCCTTCACCTGCTTTGCGATGGGCTGGATGGGCGGCGGCGACGCCAAGGTCGCGGCGTCCGTGGCGCTGTGGTTCGGCTTCGCCCAATTGATGGACTTCCTGCTCTACGCATCGCTGTTCGGCGGCGCCTTGACGCTGCTCCTGCTCCAGTTCCGGCAATGGCCGTTGCCTTACGGACTTGCCGGCCAGGCCTGGCTGGCCCGGTTGCACGACAAGCAGACCGGCATTCCCTACGGCATCGCGCTCGCGCTTGGCGCATTGCTGGTCTACCCCGAGACCGAATGGGTGAAGGCGATCGACCTCGCTCACCTCGCACTGCGTTGAACGCCCCGGATAAACCCGGCGTTAAGCCGATTTAGATACGCCTCATTAACCATGCTTTGACGAATAGCTGGTCAACTGCCGATTACGGCGGCGGCAGCGTCGCGGCGTTCTGTGGAAAGTGAAGCGTATGAATAGGGCACGCATAGTCGTCCTGGCGGTCGCCATCTGCGCCGGCGGTATCGCCGCGTATCTGGCGAGCAGCTCGGACTCTGCGCCGCCTCCAGCGGCTCCGGTCGCGCAGCTTCCCACCACCGACGTTCTGGTCGCCAAGAACGACATCGGTCTCGGTCAGACCGTGAAGCCGGAAGACGTGCAGTGGCAGACCTGGCCGACTGCGACCGCCAGCGCCACCTTCATTCGCCGCAGCGAGCGCCCCGACGGCGCGACCCAGGTCACCGGCTCGATTGCGCGCGCGCCCTTTATCCAGGGTGAGCCGATCCGCGACCAGAAGCTGGTCAAGGCTGACGGCTCCGGCTTCATGGCCGCGATCCTGCCATCAGGCATGCGCGCCATCTCCACCGAAATCTCGCCGGAAACCGGCGCCGGCGGCTTCATCTTGCCGAACGACCGCGTCGACGTGATCCTCACGCGCCGCCTCAAGAACCCGGACCAGAGTCCAGGTGCCACGGACATCGTCAAGTCCGAGATTCTCCTCTCCAATGTCCGCGTGCTGGCGATCGACCAAGCGCCGAAGGAGAAGGACGGCCAGAATTCGGTGATCGGCAAGACCGTGACCCTGGAGCTCAATCCCGCACAGACCCAGACGCTGTCTTCGGGCCGCCAGGCCGGAACGCTGTCGCTGGCGCTGCGTAGCATCGCCGACGTCAAGATGAGCGAGATCACGCCCGATGATTCCGCGCAGAAGCGCGATGGCGTTTCGATCATCCGCTACGGCGTTCAAAGTCAGGCGGCGAAGGCACAATGAGGACAGTCGACATGAAATGCAGGGCAGATCTGGCGACGATGCGGACCACGGTGGTTCGCGCCCTGTCGTTTTCGGCCGCGCTCACGCTGACGCTCAACCCCGCGCTGACGCCCGTGATCGCAGCAGATTACCGTCCCGCGGCGCCGGTCGCGGCCGACGGCCAGATGAACGCGCGTTTCCTTTCGCTCGGCATCGGCAAGTCGATCGTGATCGACCTGCCGCGCGACATCAAGGACGTCCTCGTCGCCGATCCCAAGATCGCCAATGCCGTGGTCCGCTCGTCGCAGCGCGCCTACATCATCGGCGCCTCGGTCGGTCAGACCAACATCGTGTTCTTCGATTCCGCGGGCCAGCAGATCGCCGCCTATGACATCGCGGTCAAGCGCGACCTCAATGGCGTGCGTGCGGCGCTGAAGCAGATCCTGCCCAATTCCGACATCCAGATCGACGGCCTCGGCGACGGTGTCGTCCTGAGCGGCACGGCGGCCAATCCGGTCGAAGCGCAGCAGGCCAACGATCTCGCCGCCCGCCTTGCCGGCGGCGCCGACAAGGTGGTGAACTCGATCGTGGTGCGCGGCCGCGACCAGGTCATGCTGAAGGTTACGGTCGCGGAAGTCGCGCGCAATATCGTCAAGCAGCTCGGCATCGATCTGTCGGCGAACCTCAATTACGGCACTTCGGTGGTGAGCTTCACCAACTCGAACCCGTTCACCGCCTTCGGCCGCAACCTCGTCGACGGCAACAATCTGACCACCAAGTTCGGCGCGACGCCGTCGGTGCAGGCGACCCTGCGCGCGATGGAGACCGCGGGCGTGGTGCGCACGCTGGCCGAGCCGAACCTGACCGCGATCTCCGGCGAATCGGCGACGTTCATCGCCGGCGGCGAATTCCCGGTGCCGGCGGGCTATGCCTGCGATCCGACGACCCACGTCTGTACCACCCAGATCAGCTTCAAGAAGTTCGGCATCTCGCTCAACTTCACGCCGGTGGTGCTGACCGAAGGCAAGATCAGCCTGCGGGTGATGACCGAGGTGTCGGAGCTGTCCAACGACAATGCAATCACGTTGTCGCAGGCCGTGACCGCAGGCACGGTCAACTCGCTGACCGTGCCCTCGATCAAGACCCGCCGCGCCGAGACCTCGCTGGAAATTCCCTCCGGCGGCGCGATGGCGATGGCCGGCCTGATCCAGGAGCAGACCAAGCAGGCGATCAGCGGCTTGCCCGGCCTTATGCAGCTGCCGATCCTCGGCACGCTGTTCCGCAGCCGCGACTTCGTCAACAACACGACCGAGTTGGTCGTGATCGTGACGCCCTACGTCGTGCGCGCAGCGGCGCCAAAGGACCTGTCGCGGCCGGATGACGGCTTCGCGGCGCCTGCGGATCCGCAGGCCCAACTGATCGGCAACGTCAACCGCATCTATGGCGTGCCGGGCCGGACAGAGCCGGCAAAGAACTATCGCGGCACCTATGGCTTCATCACCGACTGACGCGGAACGGGGACTTAAGTATGATCACAACACGACCCCAGACCCGCTACCGCGCCGCCGGCCTCGGTGGTGCGCTTGTCGGTATCGCGCTCGCGCTCGGCGGTTGCCAGCACGACGAGGTGGCCACCGCGACCATTCCGGACGATTACAAGCAGCGTCACCCGATCGCGATCGAGGAGCAGAACCGCTCGATCGTCGTGTTCGTCGGCCACGCTCGCGGCGGCCTCACCGCCGCCCAGCGCGCCGACGTGATGGGTCTGGCCTCGACCTGGCTGCACGAGGGCACCGGCGCCATCCATATCGACGTGCCATCGGGAACGCCCAATGCGCGTCCGGTTGCGGAATCGATGCGCGAGATCCAGGCGATGCTGGCGGCCGCGGGCGTTCCCCCGCGCGGCATCGTCGCCCGCCCCTACCAGCCGGAAGACAAGCGCTTCCTGCCGCCGATCCGGCTGACCTATTCCAGGATCGCCGCGGTCGCCGGCCCCTGCGGCCTGTGGCCGGAGGATCTCGGCCCCTCGATCAAGAACAAGAGCTGGTTCGAGAACAAGGAATACTACAATTTCGGCTGCTCCTATCAGCGCAACATGGCGGCCATGGTCGACAATCCGTCGGACCTCGAGCAGCCGCGGTCTGAGACTCCCTCCTACACGCCGCGGCGCATGACCGCCTTCGAGAAATACCGCAAGGGGATGACGACCACCACGACCTATCCCGAGGCCGACAAGGCCAAACTCAGCGACACCGGCAAATGATCAGCTACGCGCGCCAGACTCAGGAAGAGCAGCCGGAGGCCTCCCCGCCGCCGGTGGAGGAGCATATTGCGCCCGCGCCGCGCGTGTCGGTCCAGGCCTTCTGCGAGACCGTCGAAACCGCTGCCGCCGTGCAATCGGCCGGCGAGGATCGCCGTCTGGGCAAGGCGCACCTGAAGATCCAGATGGGCGGCATGACCGCCGCGATCGAGGCCTATCGGTCTGCCCCCACCCCCAATGTGATCGTGCTCGAGAGCGACGCCCGCAATGATCTGTTGACCGGGCTCGACCAACTCGCCACCGTCTGCGATGCCGGTACCCGGGTGATCGTGATCGGCCGCATCAACGACGTCATGCTCTATCGCGAGCTGGTGCGCCGCGGCGTCAGCGACTACGTGCTCGCGCCGGTCGGCGCGATCGACGTCGTGCGCTCGATCTGCAACCTGTTCTCGGCGCCCGAAGCCAAGGCGGTCGGCCGAATCATCGCCGTGGTCGGTGCCAAGGGCGGCGTCGGCGCCTCCACCATTTCCCACAACGTCGCCTGGGCGATTGCGCGGGACCTCGCGATGGACGCCGTGGTCGCCGATCTCGATCTCGCCTTCGGCACCGCCGGGCTCGACTACAACCAGGACCCGCCGCAGGGCATCGCGGACGCCGTGTTCTCGCCCGATCGCGTCGACACCGCCTTCATCGACCGCCTGCTGTCGAAATGTACCGATCATCTGAGCCTGCTGGCGGCGCCGGCGACGCTCGACCGGGTCTATGATTTCGGCACCGATGCCTTCGATGCGGTGTTCGACACGCTGCGCGCGACCATGCCCTGCATCGTGCTCGACGTCCCGCATCAATGGTCGGGCTGGACCAAGCGCGCCTTGATCGGCGCCGACGACATCCTGATCGTGGCGGCGCCGGATCTTGCCAATCTGCGCAACACCAAGAACCTGTTCGATCTCTTGAAGGCCGCGCGCCCCAATGACCGCCCGCCGCTGTACTGCCTGAACCAGGTCGGCATCCCCAAGCGGCCGGAGATCGCGGCAGCCGAATTCGCCAAGGCGATCGAGAGCCAGCCCGTGGTCTCGATCCCGTTCGAGCCGCAGATCTTCGGCGCGGCGGCGAACAACGGCCAGATGATCGCGGAGATCTCCGCGAACCATAAGTCGATCGAGATGTTCCTCCAGATCGCCCAGCGCCTGACCGGCCGGAGCGAGACGAAGAAACAAAAGTCGTCCTTGCTTTCACCGCTGATTGAGAAGTTGCGGGGAAAATAAGCCGCCGCATGGAGTTGTTAAGTGTTCGGTAAGCGTAGCGGAACAGACACCGACTTTCGGGCTCCCAAGCCCGGCGCCGTGTCGCCAGAGCCTGCCCCGGCTCCGGCGCCGACGGTGTCGCGCGCGCCGCCCCCGCCGGTAGTCGCGTCCCCGCCGCTCGCTCCCTCCCGGCCCCCGCCGGTGATGGAAAACCGCCGCTCGGACAATTATTACGAGGTCAAGGCGACCATCTTCGGCGCGCTGATCGAGGCGATCGACCTCGCCCAGCTCGCCAAGCTGGACTCCGAATCCGCGCGCGAAGAGATCCGCGACATCGTCAACGAGATCATCGCGATCAAGAACATCGTGATGTCGATCGCCGAGCAGGAAGAACTGCTCGACGACATCTGCAACGACGTGCTCGGCTACGGCCCGCTCGAGCCGCTGCTGGCGCGCGACGACATCGCCGACATCATGGTGAACGGGGCTGGCACGGTCTTCATCGAAGTCAGCGGCAAGATCCAGCGCACCGGTATCCGCTTCCGCGACAACCAGCAGCTCCTCAATATCTGCCAGCGCATCGTCAGCCAGGTCGGCCGGCGCGTCGACGAATCCTCGCCGATCTGCGACGCGCGCCTTGCCGACGGCTCCCGCGTCAACGCCATCGTGCCGCCGCTCGCGATCGACGGCCCCGCCCTCACCATTCGTAAGTTCAAGAAGGACAAGCTGACACTGGATCAGCTGGTCAAGTTCGGCGCGATCTCGCCTGAGGGCGCGGAGATCCTCCAGATCATCGGGCGCGTCCGCTGCAACGTGCTGATCTCCGGCGGTACCGGCTCAGGCAAGACCACCCTGCTCAACTGCCTGACCAACTATATCGAGCACGACGAGCGCGTCATCACCTGCGAGGACGCGGCCGAGCTCCAGCTGCAACAGCCCCATGTGGTGCGCCTTGAAACCCGCCCGCCGAACATCGAGGGCGAAGGTCAGGTCACGATGCGCGAACTGGTGCGCAACTGCCTGCGTATGCGTCCCGAACGCATCATCGTCGGCGAAGTCCGCGGCCCGGAGGCATTCGACCTGCTCCAGGCCATGAACACCGGCCACGACGGCTCGATGGGAACGCTGCACGCCAACAACCCCCGCGAAGCGCTGTCGCGCTGCGAATCCATGATCACGATGGGCGGTTTTTCGCTTCCTTCGCGAACGATTCGCGAGATGATCTGCGCCTCGATCGACGTCATCGTCCAGGCCGCACGTCTGCGCGACGGCTCGCGCCGCATCACCCACATCACCGAGGTGATGGGGATGGAAGGTGACACCATCATCACCCAGGACATCTTCCTCTACGATCTGGTCGGCGAGGACGCCAACGGCAAGATCATCGGCAAGCACCGCTCGACCGGCATCGGCCGCCCGAAATTCTGGGAACGCGCGCGCTATTACGGCGAAGAGAAACGTCTTGCGGCCGCGCTCGACGCCGCCGAATCGGCACCGGCGACGTGAGCAGGGCGGCGCAGCCATGAACATTCAGATCCTCGCCCTCGCCTTCCTTGCCACCGCTGCCGTCGGCGGCATCGCCTGGGTCTTCCTCTATCCGATGCTGTCGGGCGAACGGAAAGCCGAAAGCCGCCGCGCATCGATCGCGCGCGCCGAAGCGCCCACGGCCCGCCAGGCCGAGAAGTCCCAGCGGTCGCGCCGCGAGCAAGTCGAGACCTCGCTGAAGGATCTCGAAGCTCGGCGGACGCAGGAAAAGAACGTGCCGCTCACGGTGCGCCTGTCCCAGGCCGGGCTCGACTGGACGCCGCAGAAGTTCTGGATCGCCTCCGGCGTCGTCGCCGGCGTGTTCTTCTTCGTCACGCTGTTCGGCGGCGGAGGTCTGCTTGGTGCGGCCGGCCTTGCCTTTGCCGGCGGCTTCGGCCTGCCGCGCTGGGCCCTGGGCTTCCTGAAGAAGCGTCGCGAGAACAAGTTCCTGGCAGCGCTGCCCGATGCCGTGGACGTCATCGTGCGCGGCATCAAGGCCGGTCTGCCGCTGTTCGAATCCATCAAGGTCGTCGCGGCCGACGCGCCGGAGCCGCTGCGCAGCGAATTCCTGGCCATCATCGAGACGCAGGCGATCGGCATGCCGCTCGGCGAGGCCTGCTCGCGCCTCTACGAGCGGATGCCGCTGCCGGAGGCCAATTTCTTCGGCATCGTGGTGTCGATCCAGCAGAAATCGGGCGGCAATCTCTCCGAAGCGCTGGGCAACCTCTCCAAGGTGCTGCGCGATCGCAAGAAGATGAAGGAAAAGATCCAGGCGATGTCGATGGAAGCCAAGGCTTCGGCCGGCATCATCGGCTCGCTGCCGCCGATCGTGATGTTCCTCGTCTACCTCACGACCCCAGGCTACATCTCCCTGCTGTGGACCCATCCCACCGGCCAGCTCATGCTGGTCGGCTGCGTCGTCTGGATGTCGATCGGCATCATGGTGATGAAGAAGATGATCAACTTCGATTTCTGACGGTGCTGCATGGTCGAGTTCCTCGTTACGAAACTGCATGACGCCCACTTCATGACCATGCTGCTTGCGGCCATCGCCGCCAGCGCCACCGTCTATACGCTGGTGATGCCGCTGTTCGCCGGCGAGGGCCTCTCCAAGCGCATGAAGGCGGTGGCCAGCGAGCGCGAGCGGATCCGCCAGCGCGAGCGCGACCGCCTCAACAAGAGCGAGAAGGTCTCGCTGCGCCAGACGCCCAAGCAGCTCGTCTCCAAGGTCGTCGAGGACTTCAACCTCACCAAATGGCTGGCGCAGGAAGCTGCGCGCGACAAGCTCATCATGGCGGGCTATCGCGGCCAGGCGCCCTACGTCACGTTCCTGTTCGCCCGCATGGTGGCCCCGCTGGTGCTGTTCGTCGGCTCGGTCGTCTACGTGTTCCTGATCGCCCATATGGACCGGCCGATGCCGATCAAGATCGGCATCTGCGTCGGCGCGGCCTATCTCGGCCTCCAGGCGCCGATGCTGTTCCTGAAGAACGCGATCTCCAAGCGCCAGCTCTCGATCAAGCGCGCCTTTCCCGACGCGCTCGACCTGCTGCTGATCTGCATCGAATCCGGCATGTCGGTGGAAATGGCGTTCCGCAAGGTCGCGACCGAAATCGTCGGACAGTCGATCGCGCTGTCGGAGGAGTTCACCCTGACCACCGCCGAGCTGTCCTATTTGCAGGACCGCAAGGTGGCCTATGAGAACCTGGCGAAGCGCACCGGGCTCGAAGGCGTCAAATCGGTGTGTCTGGCGCTGCAGCAGGCGGAACGCTACGGCACCCCGCTCGGCCAATCGCTGCGCGTCATGGCGCAGGAAAATCGCGACATGCGCATGAACGAGGCCGAGAAGAAGGCCGCGGCGCTGCCGCCGAAGCTGACGGTGCCGATGATCCTGTTCTTCCTGCCGGTGCTGTTCGTCGTCATTCTCGGACCGACCGGCATCAAGATCTCCGAGCTGCACTGAGGCCGGACAAAGAAACGAAAACAACCCCATGCACAGTAGCCGGCCATGGCCGGCCCGGCGCCACGTGGATCGCAGCAAGCGTCCGAATGATCGGATGAAATTGGATCAGTCGGACCGGCTGAGCGAGGCGACCGGCGTCCGCTTCGGTGCGCCGCGCGGGCCATCGTTGCGGTTCAGCATGTCCTTGAGATAGGCGACGTTGGCTGCAGCTTGATCGGGCGGCAGGTCCCCCTTCACGATGGTCTCGGCTTCGGCGAAGCGGCCCTGGAGGCCGACCACGAGGCCGAGATTCTGCCGCACCCGGGAGCTCGCGCGCGGCGAGGCGTAGGCCTGCCGCAGCGTCTCTTCCGCCTTGGGCAGATCACGCGACAGCATGTAGGACAGGCCGAGATTGGAGAGCACGCCGGGATCGCCTGGCGCGATCTTCAGCGCACTTGCGTAATAGGCGCGGGCCTCGTCGTGGCGGCCCATCTGGTCGAGGCAGGTGCCCTGCACCGAGAGCAGGCGCCAGTCCGGATTGTCGGGCGAATGCGCCCTCGACAGCACGTCGAAGGCCTGCTGGAAATTGCCGGCGTCGGCGAGCGCACGGCCATATTGGGCCAGCAGCGGCTTGTTGCCGGGATTGGCGATGGTCGCCTGTTCGAGCACGGCGGCGGCCTGGGCGTGCTGGCCGTTGGCACGTAAGGCCTGGCCATAGGCCAGTGCCGCGTCCGGATCCCGGGGATTGGCGCGATGGCGCTCGCCATAGACCTCGACGGCACGCGCCGGATCGACTGGGGCGGTATCGGCCTTCGATCCGATCGAGCCGGTGACGTCGGAGAGCTTTGACATCGCCGTGCAGCCGCCGAGGCTCGCTGCCACCAGTGCGATCAGCGAGGCGGAAGCAAGAAGCCGGGCGGGACGGAACCGTTGACGCATGACGCTTTGACTCTCGAGCCAATTGATCGAGCCGAACGCGCCAGCAATAGACTGTTAACCCTAATGGCCGGTTAACGCCGGGAGCCGCGCTCTTGCGGCGGCATCCCGCCGCCGAGGCAGAGGTCGAGGCCGAGCAGCCTCACCTGATCATTCAGCTCTCGCAGCAACTGCAAGTGCTGTTGCGCCCTCGCCTCAACCTCGACGGCCTCGCGCGGCAGCGTCGGCCATCGACGCGAGAGGTCGTCACGATTGACCAGGCGGTCGGCGCGGAGCTCGTCGAGCGTGGCGCAGTCGATGCCGAGCATGTCGGCGGCTTGTTCGATCAGCCGGTGCAGCAGCGCCCTCACCTCCGCCAGCGCCGCCACCTCGGCCTGCGACGCCGACCTTGCGAGCCTGCCCTCGAGATCGGCCCAGGCATGGCAGGTGACGAGATAGACGTAGAGCCTGTCCGACCAGCTCTGTCCGCCATCGCCGTAGAAGGCCGGGCGCGACAACAGCCGATGGGCGAGCGCCACAACCTGATCGCGTTTCAACGTCGCGCATGAGGCGATCTCGATCGCCGACTGAATGGCGGGATCGCGGGACAGATCTCGCCCCACCGGAAGCCTGATGAGGCCGTCAGGCAGATTCGAATCGAGCGACCTGAAGCCGCCATCATTGCGCGGCCGCGAATAGCGGGCGATCGTGAACCGATAGTCGGCCGGTTCGCCTTCGGGCATGGGGCCAAAATGGATGATGTTGAAGCCGGCATCGTCACCGCCCTGGCCGGTGGAGGACGGGCAGGACAGCACGTAGATCGTGCGCCAGAAATCCTCGCCGCCGCTCCGGAGTGCACGGGGATCCGGAATTGAATAGCGGGTGAGCCCCTCGACATGCCGGTGCCCGTGCAGGACCAGGTTGACGTTGAGCGAGGTGGCCGCTTCGAGCAAGGTCGCGGGCGCAGCAAGATACATCAGCGGCTCGTCCGGAACTCCGAGAAACCGCTTGCCCTCGCCGGTTGCCTGCGGCAGCGGATGATGATGCAGCGCCAGCACACGCACGAGGTTTTCCGCAGGCTCGGAATATTCGGCGCGAGCCGCGGAGCCGATGCTGCCTACAAGCTCGACGCTCAGACGGGCGGACTGCGCGACCAGGGCGTTGTAGGCCCGATCGTCGATGTCGCCGCTGGCAAGCGTGGTCAGGCTCGCTTTGTTGGAGTCGAGCAGCACCAGGTCGAGACCGGCCTTACGGTAATAGACGCTCTTCGAGCTCCTCGGCAGATGCAGATAATCGTAGACGTCGTGGCGCCCACCGCGCTGGCTCGGACGCTTGGCGTCATGGTTGCCGGCCACGGCCTGGATGTCGGTGAACAGGCCGGTCTGCCGGAGAGAGGCGATTGTCCCGAGCGCTTCGTCGAGCGCAGGCGGAGTCGGATCGTTCACGATGTCGCAGGTGATCAGCAGGATGCGGTCGGGCACATCCGCGTAGGCCGCCATCCGCTCGCGCAGCGCGGTTGTGAGGGTCTCGATGGCCGCGAGCAGCCGGCCTGACCCGTCCAGATGCAGGTCGGAGATCTGCGCAACGACGAACGATCTATCCATTTTGCGCCGCTCATTGCCAATGCTGCGTCGCCCAAACGATTGAGAGAAATGCTTTCGACGAAGAGTTCTGTCGGGTGTCGACCGGATCGGTATCAGCCGAACTTCAACAGCGTAACTTCAAGCGTTCCTGCGCTCGATACGTGCAGAGACGCGGCGCACAATCTAAAAATATTCGTCAATAATGCCACAACCGCAGCGCTAGTCAAAGCCCCGCGGCGGCGCCCTCGTGAACGGCAGTTCTCAACGGAGATACGGGCACCGGCTGTGGCTGGTTTCGCTGAGCCCGATCAGTATTCGATGGCAAGGCGCTTGCGGATTTCGTCGAGGCGCTTGTCGAGCGCGTCGAACCGCGCGTGAACCGAACGATCATGGAGATAGAACACATAGCCACCGGCGAGGAACGCGAAGACCCAGTGGTGATGCTCGACATAGCCAAAGACCGCCTCGATGGCCTGGCCGGCGAATGTGACCACGCTCCACACAATTTCCATTGCTCATCCTCCCGGCACGCGTCGTCTTCGGTCACCGGCGTTCTCTGGGCACGGACACTCCGCTCGGCCACCGCTGCCGGAACCTAGCATGGCTGCTTCTCTGCGAGTAGCGGCTCACTGAGCGGTGACAGCAAAGCCGATTGCAGAGGTGGCGAAACTCTGCGAAGTCTGCTTCAGCCGAATGACCTTGCGGACCCGCCAATGCCTTCCGTGTTCGAGACGTCCACCACCGCCATTCCGATCTTCTTCGTCACCAAATCGAGCTGGGAGGCCGTGCGCGAGACGCTGCCGCCGGCGCAGCGTCAGTTCGCCATTGCGAGCGCCTTCACCGCCAAGGCGGGCGGCTATCTCGCGCTGCCCGCGTCCGACGGCGCGATCGCACAGGTGCTGTTCGGCCTCGAGGACGACGGCGCGAAGTCGCGCGATCCGTTCCGGCCCGGCGCCCTGCCCGGCCTGCTGCCGGCTGGCACGTATCGCTTTGCCAATGCACCGCACGATGCACGGCTGGCGGCGCTCGCCTTCGCGCTGGGCTGCTATCGCTTCGCCCGCTACCGCAAGGCCGACCGCCCCGACGTCCGGCTGGTGCCGCCTGACGGCGTCGATCCGGTCGAGATCAACCGCATGGCCGAAGCCGCGATGCTGGCGCGCGACCTCATCAACACGCCGTCCAATGACATGGGACCGGAGGAGCTGGCCACGGCCGCGCAGGGGCTCGCGGCCGAATTCGGCGCCAGCTATGCCTGCACCATCGGCGACAATCTGAAGACGAACTTTCCGCTGATCCACGCCGTCGGCATGGCCTCGGATCGCGCGCCGCGGCTGATCGACATCGGCTGGGGTGATTCCTCCCATCCCAAGGTGACGCTGGTCGGCAAAGGCGTCTGCTTCGACACCGGCGGGCTCGATCTGAAGCCGTCGAGCGGCATGCTGATCATGAAGAAGGACATGGGCGGCGCCGCCAACGTGCTGGCGTTGGCGCGCATGGTGATGGATGCCAAGCTGAAGGTGCGGCTGCGCGTGCTGATCCCGGCGGTGGAGAACGCCGTTTCCGGCAATGCCTTCCGCCCGCTGGATATCTTCACCTCCCGCAAGGGCATCACGGTCGAGATCGGCAACACCGATGCGGAGGGACGGCTGGTGCTCGCCGACGCGCTGGCGCTGGCCGATGAGGAGAAGCCCGAGCTGCTGATCGATCTCGGCACCCTGACCGGCGCCGCGCGCGTCGCGCTGGGGCCGGATTTACCGCCCTTTTACACCAATGATGAGACGCTGGCCGCCGACGTCGCGCGCTGCGCGGTGCAGGAGAACGATCCCTTGTGGCGCATGCCGCTGTGGCCGCCTTACGATGCCTGGCTGGACTCCAAGACCGCCACCATCACCAACGCACCGTCAGGCGGCTTTGCCGGCTCGATCACCTGCGCGCTGTTCCTGCAACGCTTCGTCGAGCAGGCCAAGAGCTGGCTTCACGTGGATATTTTCGGCTGGACGCCGTCGGCCAAGCCGGCGCGGCCCGAGGGCGGCGAATGCCAGGCTGCCCGCGCGATCTACAAGGTGCTGAGCGAGCGCTATGCATGATATCAGGCTGACACCGGCGCGCGGCGATCTCGCCGCGAAATATCTCGAAGGCAAGGTGCAGGCCGAACGCTTCGTCACCGGCGAGGAGTTCGAGGTGATCGCCCCCATCGCACCGGTCCGCGAGCAGCCGTCATCGAACGCGATGCTGATGACGGAAGCGCTGCGCGGCGAGCGCGTGACGGTTTACGACCGCAACGGCGAGGGCTGGGTCTGGGGCCAGCTTGGCTCCGACGGCTATGTCGGCTGGCTGCCGGAGTCGGCGCTGATGAAGCCTGTGGTCGCGCCCACCCACAAGGTCAGCGCGCTGCGGACGCTTGCCTTCCCCGGCCCCTCGATCAAGCTGCCGCCAACCGACACGCTCGTGCTGGGATCGAAGCTCGCGATCGTGCGCGAAGATGGCATGTTCGTCGTCACGCGCGAGGGCACGTTCGTGCCGAAGACCCATCTTTCGCCGCTCGATCATTGCGAACCTGATTTCGTCGCGGTCGCCGAGCGTTTTGTAGGCACGCCCTATCTCTGGGGCGGCAAGAGCAGCCTCGGCATCGATTGCTCCGGCCTTGTCCAGGTCTCGCTGACATCATCAGGCACCGGCTGCCCGCGCGACAGCGATATGCAGCAGGCCGGCCTCGGCCGCGCGCTGGATCCGCATGAGCGGAGCAGCTTGCTGCGCGGCGATCTGATCTTCTGGAAGGGCCACGTCGCGATCGTGCGCGATGCCAGCACCATGGTTCATGCCAACGCGCATCACATGGCGACGGTGATCGAGCCAATCGAGCCGGCCATTGCGCGGATCAAGCAGGCGGGCAGCGAGGTTGTCGCCATCAAGCGGCTATAAATCGCTGAAAAGCGTCGGCCGGTCTCACTCCGGAAGACGACATTGAAGCCGCCGTGGCCAGAGGGCCTTGCAAGCGCCAGCAAGTTGCAGTGCGTTGAACTACTCTAGTCGGCTGACATAGGCCGCCACAGATTTGATCTGCGCCGGCGTCAACTCGTGAGCAATCGGCTGCATGATCGCTGAACTGTCGGGATTGGCCTTGTCTTGCCCACGCTCCTTGTCCCAGTTCGTCAGCTTTCTGATCACGTAGTCGTAGAGCTGGCTCGCGAGGCGGGGAAACTGCCCATCGCCCTTGGCTTCGGGGCCATGACAGGATGCGCAGGGCGGCACATTGGCGTCCGGAACGCCCTCCTCGTAAATCTTCTTCCCTTCGGCAGCATCCGCCTTCGGTGCCCCGCCCAGCGGCTTTGGATTCAGGTTTTTGAATTCCGTGGTCAGCGCCGCCAGCATCGCCGGGCTGAGTACATGGGCCACGTTGAACATCACGGGGTTGCTGCGACGGTGCTCGACGAAGGCCTTCAATTGATTTTCGATGTATTCCGGCTGCTGCCCCGCCAGTCGCGGCATTGGGTACGATCCGCGAAAACCTTGCGCGTCGATGCCATGGCAAGTCTTGCAATAGTCCGTCTTTGCCCTGAGGTCGTGCGCCGGTATTTGCGCGCCTTTATCTTGCGCCTGCGCGATCGTCGACATCGAGGTGACGACGATCGTGGCCGCCATCCGCACAAATGATTGCAGATTCATGAGCGCCCCCGCTTTGATGAGCGCACGCTACGCGCGGCAACGAGCTTTGGTCCAGTTGATTTTCGTCGAGCGTGGCGATGATTTTTTCAAAAGCGCGAGGTGCGGTAATTTAATGCCAACCTCCGCGGTAATCTGTTGCCTTATGCAAGCGCTTCCTACAAGCGTATGCATCTGACGTTGCTGAAATGTCTCGCGAGATTTGAAAACTGCTAACGCGCAGCGAATGTCGCTTGGCGAAACGTCGGCGTGCTGGCCTACTTCATAATGGAAGCGGTTCGCAATATCCCAAGTTAACAAAGCGCAACGGGACAAGCGCTATGTGGGGCTACGGTTACAATGTCATCGCGAGCAATGGCAGGTGGCTTTTCGCCGCACTCGCGTTAGCGGCTCTCTCAACAGCCGCATTGACGATCGGCTCGACCAGGCCGGCGCAGGCCTTGCCGAGCTTCGCACGCCAGACGGGCCAACCTTGCGGCACATGTCACACCGACTTTCCCGCACTGACTCCTTATGGACGCCGGTTCAAATTGCTCGGCTACACCGCCGGTGGCGGCCAGTTTCGCACTACACCATTCTCGTCCGAGGGAGGGCGCGCGGCTCGCGCCGAACTCGACAAGCTCCGCGGCTACGTGAAGGCGTTGCCGCAGGAATCGCAGGCCGATGCTGACCGCAAGGAGTGGGTGCCGCCGATCTCGTTCATGGCGATCGAAGGGTACACGCGCACCCAGGGACCGACCATTCCGGATCCAACGGAGCCGTTCAGGACAAATGACAATATCGTGGCCTCTCCCGTCAGCGTGTTCTGGGGCGGCGCGATCACGGATCACATCGGCGCGTTCGCCCAGTACACATATGCCGGTGCGACCCCGCTGTCGTCGTTCTCAGGCACGCCGGCGGACCAGTTCATCCACAGCTGGGGATGGGACAATACCGACGTCCGCTATGCCAACACGGCGAGCGTTGGGCCATTCGATTTCGTCTTCGGCGTGACCGCCAACAACAATCCGACCGTTCAGGATTTGTGGAACACCACACCAGCCTGGGGATTCCCCTACGCAGCATCGACGCTGGCCGCAGGCCCCCCCGGCACGACGCTTGAGGGCACCTTTGCGGCGCATGTCGGCGGTGTCGGCCTCTATACGATGATCAACGACCTGCTCTACCTGGAAGTCACCGGATACAAGTCGATCGGCTTCCACGCGCTGAATGCGCTCGGAGCGAATCCGTTCGATACTCCGGGTCAGCTCGGCGGCGTGGCACCCTATTGGCGGGCGGCGATCGAGCCGCATTGGGGACGGCACACGCTGATGGTCGGCACGTTCGGAGGGTTCTTCGACGTGCATCCGTGGTTCGACACGACGTTCGCATCGGGTTCGACTGCGGTGTTGCCGGTATCGGACAAATTCACGGACGTCGGCTTCGACGCGCAATATCAATATCAGGGCGACGATTATTGGCTGACCCTGCGTGGCAGCTACATCCGCGAGTTCCAGCGCCTCGATGCGAGCTTCGCTGCTCTCGGCATTGCGTCCAATCCGACCAATCAGCTCAACAGCATGAAGCTGCAGGCCTCGCTGGCGCTGGGTGCCGACAACCGTGTCGTTCTCACCGGGCAGTATTTCAACGTCTGGGGCACGTCCGACTTGCTTCTCTTTGGGCCCGACCCCGTCACCGGCCAGGCATTGACCCCCGACACCAACGGCTGGACGGCCGAGATCGCCTACATCCCGTTCGGGGCCAGCAAGATGATCGGTTGGCCATGGTTCAACGCCCGCATCGGACTGCAATACACCTTCTACAACAAGTTCAACGGCACCACGGTCGGCGCCCATGACAACAACACCCTGTTCCTGCACGCATGGTTCGCCCTGTAGGCCGCGCCGCAAAGGAGATTGTCAGATGAAGAAACTGCTTGCCGCTCATCTCGCAGCCTTCGCAGTCGCGCTGGCAGGATCGGCGTCTGCCGCCGATCTGGCCGTGAAGGCTCCGCTTCCAGTCGCGGCGCCCTTCAACTGGACGGGCTGCTATATCGGCATCCATGTTGGCGCGGGCTTTGCGAAGAAGGACATCACTGATCCCGTGCAGCTCGTGCAGGATTCTTTCAATGGTCTCGGCTCCACGGTTGGTGTCACCACGGTCAGCCCCTCGCCGCGTGGTGCCGTCATTGGCGGCCAGGGCGGCTGCGACTATCAGTTTGCTTCCTCTTCGGTCGTCATCGGCATTCAGGGCGATGCAGCCGGTGCAACGCTGCGGAGCAACAGGTCTGTCGCCCTCCCGCTCGGTAATCCCGGCGAGACCGCGATTGTGGACGCGAAAACCGAGTTTCTTACCAGCGTGACCGGCCGCATCGGCTATGCGTTCGATAATGTCCTGCTCTATGGCAAGGCCGGCGCGGCGATGGCCGGTGACAAATACGAGGTCAGCGGCACGTTCACCGGCCTGCCGTTCGATTTCAGGGGGCTGGAGGACCGCTGGGGCTGGACCGCCGGCGCGGGCGTCGACTGGGCCTTCGACCGTCACTGGTCGGCCAATCTCGAATACGACTACTACGGGTTCGGCACCCGGACCTCGACCTTCGCCGATCAAGCCAACGTCTTCCAGGGGCCGGTGAGCGTCAGGCAGTCGATCCAGGTCGTGAAGGTCGGGGTGAACTTCCACATGTGGGCGGGTCAATAGATGCTCGCGGCCTTTGGACCAAGGCGGACATCGTTGCGGCGCGTTGGTCGCTTGCATGCGGTGCTGTGCGCCATGGCCCTGACCGTGGTCTGCTCCGTCACATCTCACGCGCAGGAAAGGGGTGGCTTCGAGGCCAAGATCGTATATTGCAAGACTTGCCACGGATTGTCGGCGCAAGGCTATCGCGGCTGGTTTCCGATGCCGCGGCTGGCGGGACAGCAGCCGCAATATCTCGAGAACCAGCTTCGCGCCTTCATCGAGCGCCGGCGCACCAATCCCGTCATGGCCAATGTCGCTCACGTGCTGAGCCCTGGGATGATCGAGGCGCTTGCGACGCATCTGAAGAATCTCGATCCCAAGCCGATCGGCGGCGCGCCGAGGGGATCGTCGGCGACCGGCAAGCGCATCTACGAGGAAGGCCTTCCCGAATCGAACGTGCCGGCATGCGCCGCCTGCCATGGCAGCGACGGCAAGGGGCAGAACGAGATTCCGCGGCTGGCCGGCCAACTTTACGAATACACCGTGGGTCAGCTCACCGGTTGGGCGAAGGAGCGCGGTCAGGGATCGGCGGTCGATACCTCCGCGATCATGGCACCGACGGCGCACAATCTGTCGCGATCGCAGGTCGAGGCCGTGGCTGCCTATGTGAGCTACATGCAATGAGGGGCGCAAGGCCGGACATAGAGAGCGGGCGAACCACCTTGCGCAGGGACGAGAGGTCATGAAGCGCATCGGACTGAAGACAGCGCTGCTCGCAATGCTGGCCTGCATCGGCCCCGCGATGGCGTGGGACGGGGCCAACGTCCGCAACTGCACCTGGTGTCACGGGACGTCGGCGCAAGGATACACGGTGGCACCAAGACTGGCCGGGCAGCGGCCGGCCTATCTCGAAAGCCAGATGCGGAGCTTTCGCGACCACAGCCGGGACAATCCCTTCTCGAGACAATACATGTGGGGCGCCGTCGCCGCACTCGATTCCCGCGATGCGCGCGATCTCGCGGCCTACTTCGCAACCATTCCGCCAAGGCCCGCCAATGACGGCGACGCCAATCTGATGGCGAAGGGCAAGGCCATCTATATGGACGGCATTCCCGAAGCCAACATCGCGTCCTGTTATGCCTGTCACGGCCCGAACGCCGAGGGCGTGCGTGAGATTCCCCGTCTCGGCGGCCTTGCCTATTTCTACGTCAAGGCGCGGCTCGAGCAGTGGGGCCAGGGTTATCATTCGGGCATGGGAACGCCGATGCCCATCGTTGCGCGCTCGCTCGGCCCGAACGAGATCGAAGCACTGGCATCGTATCTCAGCTTCGTCAGATAGGCATCATTCGACGTTTCGGCCCTCACCTTTTTGGGGCAACAGAAGGCGAGGGCCTCCCGCCCACAATGGAGATTTGCCTCGCCATCATCGGGACAAAAGGCGACGCTCCGGCGAGGGCCGCTTTTGGCGCAAGTAAGGCGGGACGCTTCATGGGTTGCGATGTTCGAGGAATTCCTTCACCGGCCCGACGAAGGGGTGCACGAACTGGCCGAGCATGCCGCCGGGGATCGGCTTCACCGTACCGTATTTGACCGGCCAGCGGTCTTTGGGCAGATGCCAGGTTCTGCCCAGCATATCGAACAGCGGCGTGTGTGCCCCGTAGTTCTTGTCGATGGCCTCGGCGTCCGATGCGTGGTGCCAGTGATGGAATTGCGGCGTCACGATCACGTAGCGCAGCCAGCCGACATCCATCTTGATGTTTGAATGGATCAGCACCGATTGCACAGAGATGAAAATGAGATAGGCGAAGATCGTGTCCTGCGGGAAGCCGAGCAGGACGATCGGCACCAGCACCAGGGCGCGCGTCGCCAATGGCTCGAAGAAATGGAGGCGCGATCCCGAGAGCCAGTCCATGTGTTCGGGCGAATGATGGACCGCATGGATTCGCCACAACCACGGCACCTCGTGGTAGGCGCGGTGGGAGACGTATTCGACTGCATCGGCCGCCAGGATCACCAGCACGAAGCGGACGATCGCCGGCAGGGCCACGACATGCGCCTGCAGTGACGGGCTGATCGCCCAGGCGAAATAGTCATGGGCAAAATGTGTCGAGACCACCAGGAAGATGCCGATCAGCAGGTGGTTGACGCCGAAATAAGCGAGATCGAGCTTCCAGCCGGGGCTGAGCGGCCCCTGCTCCGGCCGCACCCGGGGGAAGACCCACTCGAGCAGCACGAAGGCTGCGCCGGTGAAGAACAGATCGAGCACCAGCCAGTCGAGGCCGAGATAGAAGCGCGGCTGGAGAAAATCCGGTGTCGGCACGTAGGGCCCGCCGAGCAGCGTGGCGAGGAAAAGCCCGCTGAGGCCGATCGTCGCGGGCACCCGCGGGCCACCAAGCACGATTCCGATGACGCCGAGCCAGGCACCGACGACCATGGCGATCGCGAGGGTGAGGCGGAGCAGCTCGACGTCGTAATGGACGCGCAGCTCAGGCGTCGTGAGAAAAGCGGGGTAGCGCAGGCATAGCACCGCAGCGACGCTGAGCACGCCGATCGCGGCGCAGAGAGAACTGCCGATGCGGCCTTCGCCGATGCGCGGCCTCGAACTTTCTTGAGCCATCAACGGTCTCCCGACAAAGATTCTGAAGCGCGTCAGCATAGGCGCGCGAGAGTTTACTCAAATTCAACGTCTGAGATACATTGATGGCCGATAAGAGTTAAAATTGCCAGAAGTCAAAGTCCGGTTTCGGTCAAAGCAGACGAAACAGGATTGGTAGTCCAGGTCGGCTTGGGGGCAAAACGCGAAGAAACTTCAGTCAATCTGGTCCGCCCGCGATCCCAAGCGGACCTCAGTGGACAGCTACACCGCATCGCTGATGGCCATTGGCAGAACAAATGGGATCCGATGCGGCCCGCTAAGCGGACTTCGATGGCACGTGTCGCCATTCGCCGATGGGTCAACATCCGACATCGCCTGAAAGAGGGTGCTCCGTCCTCGCTGGATCATGTCAAACCGAGAGCGATCGTTTGCGCGTTTACGATGCCAAATTTCGCCTCGATAGCGGCAATCGCTTCGATCACGGCGGCAGAAATGCCGCGACGGATCCGGTCAGCTCGGCACTGGCTGCCGGCTGAGGGGATCGCGCGAAAATGAAACGAGATGTCACGGGGACATCTGCGTCGGCCCGACCATCCTGGCCGATCAGGATCAATCCGGCGCCGCCATTTGCCACATTGAGAATGATTGGCTCGCCGCCCCATGTCTTGATCGGCTCCATTCCGATGATGAGAAATTCGCCGATGGGCTGGTCCAGATACTGGATACGCAATTGCGGGCCGACTTCGGCCGCAGCAAGTTCAAAGCCAAGCTGCCGGGCGCGTGCGTAAACGCTCGCCAAGGTCACGGTGCCGAACGTAAACCCGAGCTGGGCTGGCGACAGATCGACAAGCTCCACATTTGCCGTGCGAGGGCTGGTCGTGAACGACGGCCGGGCCAGGATTTCAGCGGCCTGACCACCGACATTGCAGCCCCTGCTATCGAGCTCGTTGCGCAGCGCAAGAGGGTCGACGAAGGTCCCTATCGTGATCGTCTTCCATGTCGCAACCTCGCGAGCGGAGCTGATCGGCTGTTGGGACGCCGGGGCCGGGCGCGTCTTGAACTTCAGCTGGTTCTGCAACACATCGCGGGCTGCGCATTGAGCAGACGCGGTGCTCGCGAAGGGGACGGCGCAGGCGGCCCAGAGTATGGAAGCAAGGACACAAGCTCGCCTTGCGCTTGAATGGTCATGGCCTGCCGCGCACAGGGCTCGGCTTCTGAAAAAAGACATGGCGAATGACTTTTTCTAAAGCGTTGGACAGAAAAAGCCCGCCTCCGAGTCAATGGGAAGAACGGAGGGAAATGACGTCCAATGAACATTCCCCGGCCGACTTAAAATGCGTCCGGAGGCGGGGCCTATGGCTAAAGTATTCCAATTTCCATGTCGCAGGCGGCAGTCCGTAAGCCTGGTAACCCACCTGCTTCATCAGCCCTAACGGGAATGATGCCGTTGAAACTTAGCACTGAGAGCGGATCGGCTCAACACCCAAGTCGGCCGGAATCAGGTCGCCACCGAGCCGTTGCCCGCCGTCTCCAGGCGGAAGGCCGCCGCGAACAGCGCACGGGTGTAATCCGTCTTCGGGTTCTTGAACAGCTCCGCGGCCTGGCCTTCCTCGACCACCTTGCCGCCGCGCATCACGATGAGATGACTGGCGAGCGAGGCGACGACGCGCAGATCGTGCGAGATGAACATGTAGGTGAGGTCGCGCTTGCGCTGCAGCTCGCGCAACAGATCGACCATCTGCGCCTGGAACAGCATGTCGAGCGCACTGGTCGGTTCGTCCAGCACGACGAAGTCAGGCTCCAGCACCACCGCGCGCGCGATCGAGATGCGCTGGCGCTGGCCGCCGGAGAACTCGTGCGGGTAGCGGTAGCGGGTATCCGGCTTGAGCCCGACATCCTCGAGTGCCTTGACGACACGCGCCTCGCGTTCCTCGCGCGTCAGGTTCGGCTGATGCACGGAGAGACCTTCGGCGATGATGTCGGCGACCGACAGGCGCGGTGAGAGCGAGCCGAACGGATCCTGGAACACGATCTGCATGTCGCGGCGATAGGGACGCATCTCCTTGAAGCGCAGGCCCTGGATGTCTTTGCCAAGGAACACGATGCGCCCGTTCGAGGAGATCAAGCGCAGCAAGGCCAGGCCGAGCGTTGTCTTGCCCGAGCCGGATTCGCCGACGACGCCCAGCGTCTCGCCCTTGCGCACGGCAACGCTGACGCCGTCGACCGCCTTGATGTGACCGACCGTCTTGCGCAGCAGGCCGCGCTTGATCGGAAACCACACTTTCAGATCGTTGGTCGCCATCACCACCGACGCATTCGGCTGCGGCGGCGCCGGATCCGGCTTGGGCTCCGCCGCCAGCAGATCGCGCGTATAGGGATGCTTCGGAGCCTTGAAGACCTGCTCGACCGGACCCTGCTCGACGATCTCGCCGCCCTTCATGACGCAGACAGTGTCGGCGATGCGGCGCACGATGCCGAGATCGTGGGTGATGAAGAGCAGGCTCATGCCGAGGCGCGAACGGATCTCGGCGAGCAGCGCCAGGATCTGCGCCTGCACGGTGACGTCGAGCGCCGTGGTCGGCTCGTCCGCGATCAGCAGGTCCGGCTCGTTGGCGAGCGCCATCGCGATCATCACGCGCTGGCGCTGGCCGCCGGAGAGCTGGTGCGGATAGCTCTTCAGCCGGGTCTCCGGCTCGGGAATGCCGACCTGGGTCAGCAATTCCAGCGTCCGCCTGCGCGCCTGCGCATTGCTGGTCGGATTGTGCAGCTGGATGATCTCGCCGATCTGCGCCTCGATGGTGTGCAGCGGATTGAGCGAGGTCATCGGCTCCTGGAAGATGATGGAGATGTCGCTGCCGCGGATCTCCCGCATCTCTCGCTCCGACCGATCGATCAGTTCCTGGCCCTTGAAGCGGATGCTGCCCGAGGGATGCGAGGCATTCGGATAGGGCAGCAACTTCAGGATCGACAGCGCGCTGACCGACTTGCCGGAGCCGGACTCGCCGACCAACGCGACGCACTCGCCGCGCTTGATCTGGAACGAGACCTTGTCGACCGCGAGCGTGGTGGCGCCGCCCTGGTGGAAAGCCACCGAAAGGTCGCGAACGGCAAGCAGGGGCTGGTTGATCGCGTCCATCACGCCCTCACTTGAACGTCTTGCGCGGATCGAAGGCATCGCGCACGGCTTCGCCGATGAAGATCAGCAGCGACAGCATGATCGCGACCGAGAAGAAGCCGGTGAAGCCGAGCCAGGGCGCCTGCACGTTGGCCTTGGCCTGCGAGAGCAGCTCGCCGAGCGAAGGCGAGCCCGGCGGCAGGCCGAAACCGAGGAAGTCCAGTGCCGTCAGCGTCATCACCGACGAGGAGATGATGAACGGCAGGAAGGTCATGGTCGCGACCATGGCGTTCGGCAACAGGTGCCGGAACATGATGACCTTGTTCGACACGCCCAGCGCGCGCGCGGCCTGGATGTACTCGAAATTGCGCCCGCGCAGGAACTCGGCGCGGACGACGCCGACGAGAGACACCCAGGAAAACAGCAGCATGATGCCGAGCAGGACGAAGAAGCCCGGGACCAGCACCGATGAAATGATGAGAAGCAGGTAGAGATAGGGAATCGCGCCCCAGATCTCGATGAAGCGCTGGAAGGTGAGATCGACCCAGCCGCCGAAATAGCCCTGGACTCCGCCCGCGGCGACGCCGACGATCGAGGACACGACGGTGAGGCAGAGACCGAACAGCACCGAGATACGGAAGCCGTAGATCAATCGCGCGACCACATCGCGCCCCTGATCGTCGGTCCCGAGCCAGTTGTATTCGAGATCGCGGCAGCTTTTCAGCCCCTTCTTCTCCACAACGGGCTGGCACTGCTTCTCCGTCAGCAGCCAGGTCGGCGGCGAGGGCGCCGGCGTCGGCAGATCGAGATTGTGAGTGTCGAAGGAATAGCGGATCAGCGGCCAAAGGATGCTGCCGCCCTTGTCCTTGATCAGCTTCTGCAGATACGGGTCGCGATAGTCGGCCGCGGTTTCGAAATCCCCGCCGAAGGTGGTCTCCGAATAGGTGACGAAGGCGGGCCAGTAGAGATGGCCGTCGTATTTGATCAGGTACGGCCGGTCGTTGGCGATCAACTCGGCGAACAGCGACACCACGAACAGGAGGATGAATATCCAGAACGACCAGTAGCCGCGCCGGTTCGCCTTGAAGTTCTGCCAGCGCCGCCTGTTCAGCGGCGACGGCGCGAACGGCTTGCGCGTAATCGGCGCAGTGGTGCCGAGCGGCGATCCCGTGGTGGTTTCGATCGGGGTCGGGGCGGTCAGCGTCATCAGACCTCCCGCGCCGCGAAATCGATCCGGGGATCGATCCACATGTAGGTCAGGTCCGAGATCAGATTCATCACGAGGCCGATCAGCGCATAGATGTAGAGCGTGCCGAACACCACGGGATAGTCGCGATTGAGCACGCTCTCGAAGCCGAGCAGACCGAGCCCATCGAGAGAAAAGATCGTCTCGATCAGCAGCGAGCCGGAGATGAAGGCATGAACGAAGGCGCCGGGGAAACCGGCCACCACGATCAGCATCGCGTTACGGAACACGTGGCCGTACAGCACCTGCCTTTCGCTGCACCCCTTGGCGCGCGCGGTCATGACGTATTGCTTGCGGATCTCGTCCAGGAACGAATTCTTGGTCAGCAGCGTCATGGTCGCGAAGGCGCCCAGCGCCATCGACAACAGCGGCAGCGTGATGTGCCAGAAATAGTCGATGATCTTCCAGTACCAGGGAAATTGCGACCAGCCGTCCGAGGTCAGGCCGCGCAGCGGAAACCAGTTGAGGAAGGAACCGCCGGCGAACAGGATGATGAGGAGGATGGCGAACAGAAAGCCCGGGATCGCGTAGCCGACGATGATGACCGCCGACGTCCAGATATCGAAGCGCGTGCCGTCCTTGACCGCCTTGCGGATGCCGAGCGGGATCGAGATCAGATAGGTGAGCAGGGTCAGCCACAGCCCGAGCGAGATCGAGACCGGCAGCTTCTCCTTCATCAACTGGAGCACGCTGACATCGCGGAAATAGCTCTTGCCGAAATCGAAACGGGCGAAATTCCACACCATCAAGGCGAAGCGTTCCGGGGCCGGCTTGTCGAAACCGAACTGCACCTCCAGCTTCTTGATGAAATCGGGGTCGAGGCCCTGCGCGCCGCGATATTTCGAATTGATGGCTTCTGCGCCGGCCCCCAACTGCCCCGGCGCGCGCTGCGCAAAATCGCTGCCGCCCGAAATGCGCGAGGTGCCACCGGTGTCGGCCCCCGAAAGCTGAGCGATGACGCGCTCGACCGGGCCGCCCGGCGCGAATTGCACGACGACGAAGGATACGAAGAGAATTCCGAGCAGCGTCGGAATCATCAGGAGGAGGCGGCGGGCGATATAGGCGCTCATGATTACTTCGCCTGCTCGAGCTTGACGGCCTTGGCCGCCTCGTACCACCAGTTCTCCGGCGCTCCGACGCCTTGCGCATATTTAGGCGGCTTGTCGGGATGGCTGAACTGGTCCCAATAGGCGACGCGATGGAAGTTCGCGTACCATTGCGGCACCCAATAGCGCCCGGCCCGGAACACGCGGTCGAACGCCCGGCACGCCGTGGTCAGCTCCACCCGGGTTTGTGCAGCGATGATCTTGTCAATCAGCGCATCAATGACCGGATCGGTAATGCCGGCGAGATTGTACGAGCCCTTGGTGCCGGCTGCCTGCGAGGAGAAGAACGCGCGCATCGCATCGCCTGGTGTCGCCGACATCGAGAAGCGTTCGATCGTCATGTCGAAGTCGAAATCCTCGAGGCGCGCCCGGTATTGCACGGCATCCACCAGGCGGAACGTGGCGTCGATGCCGAGCGTTGCGAGGTTCTTCAAGTACGGCGCGTGATGCGGCTGGAGCGACGGTTCGTCGTTCAGGAACTCGATCGTGAAGGGCTCGCCACCAGGCAGAACCCGCTTGCGGTCCTTGATGACGTAGCCGGCGTCGTTGAGCAGCTCGCTCGCCTTGCGCAGCAGACTGCGGTCCTGTCCCGAGCCGTCTGACACCGGGGGCACGAAAGGCTGGCCGAACACTTCGTCGGGCACCTTGCCACGGAACGGCTCCAGCAATGCGAGCTCTTCGGGCGAAGGCGGGCCCGACACCATCATGTCGGAGTTCTGGAACGGCGAGCGCGTCCGCGCGTAGGCGCCGTACATGATCGACTTGTTGGTCCACTCGAAATCGAAAGCATAGATCAGCGCCTCGCGCACGCGCGAATCCCTGAATTTGCCGCGGCGCATATTGATGAACCAGCCCTGCGCGCCCGACGGGGTCTCGTCCGGCAGCTGCTCCTGCTTGACGCGACCGTCCTTCACCGCCGCGAAATCGTAACGCGTGGCCCAGATGCGCGATGTGAGCTCCTCGCGGAACAGATAGTTCTTGCCGGTGAAGCCTTCGAAGGCAACGTCGCGGTCGCGGTAGAATTCGTAGCGCACCGTATCGAAATTGTAGCTGCCGCGGCAGACCGGCAGATCGGCACCCCACCAGTCCTTGACGCGATCGTATTCGATATAGCGGTTGACCTCGAACTTGCCGACCTTGTAGGGGCCGGAGCCCAGCGGCGTATCGAGCGTCGATTCGTCGAAGGCGCGCGAGGCGTAATACGCCTTGGAGAAGATCGGCAGGCTTGCGACGTAGAGCGGCACGTCGCGTGCGCGGTTGGGCGCGAAGGTGACGACCACGGTGGCGTCGTCGACCACCTCGGCCTTCACGAAATCGCGCAGCTGCACCACGATCAGCGGATGCCCTTTCTCCTTCAGCGCATTGAGCGAGAAGGCGACATCATGAGCCGTGAGCTTCGTGCCGTCGTGGAAACGGGCTTCGGGACGCATCGTGAAGGTATAGGTCAGCTTGTCCGGCGATATCCGGACCGCCTTCGCGGCAAGTCCGTACATCGCGTCGGGCTCGTCATTGGCCCGCGCCATCAGGCTTGCGAAGGTCATGTCCATGCCCTGCGCACCTTCGCCCTTCATGATGTAGGCGTTGAGCGAGGAGAACGTGAAATAGGACTGGTTGTAGGCCCGCACGGAGGGGATCAACGAGAACGCGCCGCCCTTCGGCGCGCCGGGATTGACGTAGTCGAAATGTTGGAAATCGGCGGGATATTTGAGATCGCCGAAAGCCGACATGCCGTGGGCCTCGGCCACCGCCTCCGACGCTCCGACCTTGCGGAGTGCGGCGGCACCAAGCGCGCCGCCGACACCGAGGACCAGCACATGCCGGCGTGAGAGCTGCGCCATGCGGGAAATGTCCTTCACGACTTCTTTGCGATCCGTGCCGCCTTGTCCGCGTCATACCACCAGATGAACGGGAAGCCCGACTGACCGTATCTGGGCAGCTCCGCCGGCCGGCCGAAGCGATCCCAGCGCGCGGTGCGCACCTTCGGATAATTCCATTGCGGCACGACGTAGTGATTCCACAGCAGCACACGGTCGAGCGCCTTGGTTGCGGCGACGAGATCCTCGCGATCGGTGGCGTAGATCAGCCGCTCGATCAGCTTGTCGATGGCCGGATTCTTGATGCCGGCAAGGTTGCGGGACCCGGCGATGTCAGCTGTTTTCGACGACCAGAACTCGCGCTGCTCGTTCCCCGGCGACTGCGATTCGCCCCAGGAGTTGGTGACGATGTCGAAATCCCACTCGCGTGTCCTGTTCTCGTATTGGGTCGGATCGACCGTCCGCACGCTGACGGCGATGCCGAGCCGTTCCAGCGACGGCTTGTAGAATAACGTGACCCGTTCGAAGCTCGGATCCTGGTTCAGCAATTCAATCGAGAACTGGGTGCCGCTCTTGACGTCGATCAGCTTGCGGTCGCGCACCTCGTAGCCGGCCTCCTTGAACAGGCGCAGGGCCTCGCGGAGATTGTCGCGCACGGCTTCCGGAGTGCCGCCGACCGGATTGCTGTAAGGCGTCGTGAAGACTTCAGGGGGGACCTGGGCGCGAACCGTCTCAAGGATTTCGAGCTCTTTCCCCTGCGGCAATCCCGTCGCCATGAGTTCGTCGAGGCCGTCGAAATAGCTGCTGACGCGCTTGTACTGACCATAGAAGAGCTGCTTGTTCATCTCCTCGAAGTCGAACGCGCAGTTCAGCGCGCGGCGCACGCGCGGATCGCTGAACTTGGCACGCCGCAGGTTCGGCACAAAGGCTTGCATCACGCCCGAGCTGCGATTGGCGAACTCCTCGAGGATCACGCGCTTTTCGGCCACGGCCGGGAAATCGTAGGCAGTGGCCCAGTTCTTCGCGCTGTTCTCGGTGCGCCAATCAACCTGATCGGCCTTGAAGGCCTCGATCGCGACGGTGGCATCGCGGAAATACTCGTAACGCAGCTCGTCGAAATTGTTTCGGCCAACATTGGCGGCGAGGTCGCGGCCCCAATAATCCTTGACGCGCTCCAGCGCGATCGACCGTCCGGCAACGAAGTCCTTGACCCTGTAAGGACCGGAGCCCAGCGGCATTTCGAGCGTTGTCGCCGAGACATCGCGCTTGCGGCCCTGCGCGTCCGTTCCCTCCCACCAATGCTTGGGCAGGACGATGAGCTGCCCGACGATCTGCGGCAGCTCGCGGTTGCCCGGCGCGTCGAAGACGAATTTCACCTCTCGCTCGTCAACCTTCTCGGCCCGGACCACATGGCTGTAGTAGGCCGAGTACATCGGATGATGCTTTTTGAAGGAATCGAGCGAGAAGATCACGTCATCCGCGGTAACCGGCTTGCCGTCGTGCCATTTGGCCTCAGGCCGCAAACGATAGATGACGAAAGAAAAATCGTCCGGATAGCTGACGGCCTCGGCCAGCGCGCCATATTCAGTCGAGACTTCGTCGAGCGAGGGCGTCGTAAGGGATTCGTAGATGAAGGCGACCGCACCTGCGACCTGGCCCTTCACGCCTGAGACGACGATGTTGAGATTGTCGAAGGTTCCAACCGCGATCTGGCGCGCGACACCGCCCTTCGGCGCGTCCGGATTGACGTAGTCATAGCGCTTGAAGTCGGCGGGATACTTGACCTTTCCGAACAGCGACAGCGCGTGGCGCCAGGGCGGCTCTCCGGCCACTTGCGCCTCTGCCGCGCCGACGACGGGAACACCCGCCGCTGAACCGAAAGCAGGAAGCGCAGCGACGGCCGCGCCGGTGAGCAGGAGATCGCGTCGGGTAATGGCCAAATCAATAGTCCTGTCTTGAAGGAGGCTACTCCTTTAAGTTCCCAATATAGGCGAGGTTTCGACGGAATATGTTGCTTTTTCCTCATCTTGAAAGGCCGGCCGGCCTGTCAGATGCGGCCAAACGCCCCGATAACAACGCCGCGAGGCCCGAATACGGAAACGGCCAGGCTTTGAGGCCTGGCCGCATATTCAAGATGATTTGCCGATAAGCCTTATTTCGCTGCGGTGGGCAGCGGCTTCGGGCTGTCGGAGAGGCTGTTCAGATAAGCGATGACGTCGGCGCGCTCGCTGTCCTTCGGAATACCGGCGAAGCCCATCGCGGTGCCGGGAACGGCAGCCTTCGGATTGGTGATGAACTTGTTGAGCGCATCGAAGTCCCAGGTGCCGCCCTTGCTCTTCATGCCAGCCGAGAAGTTGAAGCCACCGCGGCCTTCACCGACGTGATCGCCAACGATGCCGTAGAGGTTCGGACCGACGCGGTTCGGGCCACCCTTCTCGAAGGTGTGGCAGGCGCCGCACTTCTTGGCGGCGGCAGCGCCCTTCTCGACGGAGGCGGTCTGGAGCAGCTTTTCGATCGGCTCGGCGGCGGCAGCCGCGGCGCCCGCGCCACCCTTCTCGCCGGCTTCTTCCTTCACGGCGATCTCGAAGCCCGGCTTTTCCGGCATCTTGGGCGTAAACAGCGCATTGGCGGTGAAGCTCGTCACCAGCAGGATGAGACAGGTGCCAAGCACGGCACCGAGAATCTTGTTGAGTTCGAAAGAGTCCATTTCCGGCCAGGCCCCACACCGCAAGAAGGAAAAAGCGGCCGGGCGGCCGCCAGGACGAGCCTCGGGAGAATCAAAAACGTTCCTGATTGTTTCCCCGAGTTTTGCCATTGAGATATCGGTTTGCCCGGGGTCTGGCAACCCGTATAAGCGACCCTTCTGTCGGCCCGTCCCCGCCCGATTTCTCGACGCGGAAAACGTCCCGTTTCCAGGCTCTTAAACATATGATCGACCCCCGCATCCTGGTGCTGATCCCCGCCCGCATGGCCGCCACCCGCCTGCCCGGCAAGCCGCTCGCCGATATCGCGGGCCTGCCGATGATCGTGCACGTGATGCGGCGCGCCGAGGCCGCCGGCATCGGCCGGGTTGCGGTGGCAACCGATACCGACGAGATCGCGTCGGTCGTGACAGCCCATGGCGGCGAGGCCGTGATGACCCGCGCCACGCATCCGTCCGGGTCCGACCGCATTCATGAGGCCATGCAGAAGCTCGATCCGGACGGCAAGGCGGAGATCGTGGTCAATCTGCAGGGGGATTTCCCGACCATCACGGTCGACAATATTCGCGAGGTGCTGCCGCCGCTGGAGGACCCGGCCGTGGACATCGCCACGCTGGCCTCGCAGATCCACACCGAGGAGGAGGACCTCGCCCCGAGCGTCGTCAAGGCGATCGGAACCTCGCTCGGCGGCCGCCGGATGCGCGCACTTTATTTCACCCGCGCCACCGCGCCGAGCGGCGACGGACCGCGCTACCACCATATCGGCCTCTACGCCTATCGCCGCGCCGCGCTGGAGCGCTACGTTTCGCTGCCGCCCTCGCCGCTGGAATTGCAGGAGAAGCTCGAGCAGCTCCGCGCGCTGGAGGCCGGGATGCGGATCGACTTCACCATCGTCGACACCGTGCCCCGCGGGGTCGACACGCCGGCGGACCTCGAGACCGCCCGCGGCATCCTTTCCAAATCCTGAGCCGCTGCTACAAGGCCCGTCATGAGCAAGATGAAGATCGCATTCCAGGGCGAACCTGGCGCCAATTCCCACATCGCCATCGTCGAGGCCTATCCCGACGCCGAGCCGATGCCCTGCGCCACCTTCGAGGACGCGCTGTCGGCAATCTCCTCGGGCGAGGCCGATCTCGGCATGATCCCGATCGAGAACTCGGTCGCCGGGCGCGTCGCCGACATCCATCATCTCTTGCCGGCCTCCGGCCTCTTCATCATCGGCGAATGGTTCTTGCCGGTCCGGCATCAGCTGATGGCGATCAAGGGCACCAAGCTCGAAGACATCAAGTCCGTCGAGAGCCATGTGCATGCGCTCGGCCAGTGCCGCCGCGTCATCCGCAAGCTCGGCATCAAGCCCATCGTGCACGCCGACACCGCCGGCAGCGCCCGCGACATCTCCGAGCGCAACGACAAGACCGTCGCCGCGATCGCCTCGCGCCTCGCCGCAAAGATCTACGGCCTCGACATTCTCGCCGAGGACATCGAGGACGAGTCCCACAACACCACGCGCTTCGTGGTGCTGGCGCGCGAGCCGAAATGGGCCCCGCAAGGCTCGGGCCCGCTGGTCACGACTTTTGTTTTCCGCGTGCGCAACCTGCCCGCCGCGCTCTACAAGGCGCTCGGCGGCTTTGCCACCAACGGCGTCAATATGACCAAGCTCGAAAGCTACATGGTCGACGGCAATTTCTTCGCCACCCAGTTCTACGCGGATGTCGACGGCCACCCCGAAGACAAGGGCCTGGCGTTTGCGATCGAGGAGCTGAAATTCTTCTCACGCGAATTCCGCATCGTCGGCGTCTATCCCGGCCACCCGTTCCGGGCGACGTTCAGCGAGACGCAGGATTAGCTTCTTGTCCCGGACGCGCGAAGCGCGAGCCGGGACCCAGGGGCAGCGATACCCAGATGCGCGATGGGCCCCGGCTCTGGAGCGCATCGTTTCACGCTGCGCCGCGTCCGGGGCACGAGAGTTGCCTAGGCCGCGCTCTTCAGCCCGAACGCCTCGGCCAGCAGCGAATATGACTTCTTCCGCGCCTCGTGGTCGTACACGGCGGTGATCACCATCAACTCATCCGGCTTGCTCGCATCGATCAGCGGCTGCAGCTTCTTCTGCAACGTCGCTGGATTGCCGACGAACAGGCGCGAGCGGTTGCGTGCGATCGAGACGCGCTCGGCCTCCGTATAGGGATAAGCCAGCGCCTCCTCGACGCTCGGCAGCGGTAGATATTGGCCGCGGTCGCGGCGCAGGCGGTTGAGGTCGAAGGATGTCGCGAGCTTTTCGGCCTCCTCATCGCGATCCGCCGCGATGACGGCGACCGCAAGGATCGCATGCGGGCTCGCACGCCAGGCCGAGGACTGGAAGCGATTGCGATAATGCACCATCGCATCGATCGCATCATGGGACGCGAAATGATGGGCGAACGCGAAGCCCATGCCGACCTGTGCAGCGAGCTCCGAGGAATAGTCGCTGGAGCCGAGCAGCCAGATCGGCGGCAGCTTGGTGTCGTCGGGCATCGCGACGACGTTGTGGTAGGGGTGCCCTGCGGGGAATTCGCGGGTCTCCCACAGGATCAGCTCGTGCAGCCGCTCCAGGAAATCGTCGCCCTCGCGGCGATCGAGCCGGCTGCGCAGCGCATAGGCCGTGGCACCATCAGTGCCGGGCGCGCGGCCAAGTCCAAGGTCGATCCGCCCCGGAAACAACGCCTCCAGCATCTTGAAGCGCTCCGCCACGACCAGCGGGGCGTGGTTGGGCAGCATCACTCCGCCGGAGCCGACGCGGATATGCTGCGTCACTGCCGCGATCTGCCCGATCATCACGTCGGGCGCCGGGCTCGCCACCGAGGCAAGGTTGTGGTGCTCGGCGAGCCAGTAGCGGACATAGCCGAGCCCATCGACATGGCGCGCCAGATCGATGCTGTTGCGGAGCGCAACGGCCGGCCTTGTACCTGTGGTGACGACGGAAAGGTCGAGGACTGAGAGCGGGATCATGGCTGGTTAAGGTAGTGGAGGCGGGCGCGGCGGCAATGGGCCGACAGTGCAGGTCTGGCGTGTGCGGGCCGAGAGGCCGCGTGGTCGGCAACGCAAAGTGTTGGGACGGTTAGATTGAACGTAACATCAAATTCATCTTGCCCACATGTAAAATGAGCCACCATCGACGACCGATTTTTGTATATCATATTAATATCATTATATAATTAGATAAAGGCCAAATCTTCCCACTCAAGACATTTGCGCCGCAATAATCGACATGTTTTTACTGTAAGTGGGCCACTTCCCATTCATGATGGGCTGTCGAGAAATCCAGCTTTGCCCTATCTTGGCCCCTCCAAGCTAGATCCGGCCGCCAGACCGCTGGCCAGCCCCCGAGTGAGTGGTGCCATGACTGAGACGACGACGCCTGCGGCAGCCGACGGGCACCTGAAGCGGCCTGCGATTTCCTTCGAGTTCTTTCCGCCCAAGACGGAGGAGATGGAGCGGAATCTCTGGGAGACCATCAACCGGCTCGCCCCGCTCGACCCGAAATTCGTGTCGGTGACCTATGGCGCGGGCGGTTCGACCCGCGAGCGCACCCACTCGACCATCGCGCGCATCCTGAAGGAGACCGCGCTGCTGCCGGCCGCACATCTGACCTGCGTCGGTGCCTCGCGCGGCGAGATCGACGAGATCGTCGACCGCTATCACGAGGTCGGCGTTCGCCACATCGTGGCCTTGCGCGGCGATCCCGCCGGCGGCATCGGAACGCCCTACTCCAGCCATCCCGACGGCTACCAGAGCTCCGCGGACCTCGTCGCGGGGATCAAGAAGCGGCACGCGGATATCGAGGTCTCAGTCTCGGCCTATCCCGAGAAGCACCCGGAGGCGCGCGACTTCGACGCCGATATCGACACGCTGAAAGCAAAAGTCGACGCCGGCGCGACGCGCGCGATCACGCAAGTCTTCTTCGATAACGACTTCTACTTCCGCTATCTCGACCGGGTCCGCGCGCGCGGCATCGACATTCCGGTCGTGCCGGGCATCATGCCTATGCACAATTTCAAGCAGGCGCGCAATTTCGTCACCCGCGCCGGCACCACCGTGCCGGACTGGTTCGCCGCGAAGTTCGACGGCCTCGACAACGATGCCGAGACGCGCAAGCTGGTCGCCGCGGCCGTCGCCGCCGGCCAGGTGCAGAAGCTCGCCAAGCATGGCGTCGACACTTTCCATTTCTACACCATGAACCGCGCCGATCTCGTGTTCGCGATCAGCCATTTGCTCGGCATTCGCGCCAAGAGCGCGCAGAAGGCGGCGTAACGCACCATGACCGTATCTCCCTCGCCCAAGCGAACAGCCCTGATCAACGCCGCGCGCGAGCGCATCCTCGTGCTCGACGGCGCCATGGGCACGATGATCCAGAACCTGCAGTTTGACGAAGCCGCCTTCCGCGGCGAGCGCTTCAAGAATTTTCATCGCGATCTGCGTGGCAACAACGACCTCTTGATCCTGACCCAGCCGCAGGCGATCGAGGACATCCACGCCGCCTATTTGCGCGCCGGCGCCGACATCGTCGCGACCAACACCTTCTCGACCACCTCGATCGCGCAGGCCGATTACGACCTCACCGACATCGTCCTTGAGATGGCGCGCGAAGGCGCCCGCCTCGCGGGGAACGCTGCCCGCCGCGTCGAAGCTGAGGACGGCAAGCCGCGCTTCGTCGCGGGGGCCATCGGTCCGACCAACCGCACCGCCTCGATCTCGCCTGACGTCGCCAATCCAGGCTACCGCGCTGTCACCTTCGATGATTTGCGCAAATCCTATGGCGAGCAGATCCGCGGCCTGATCGAGGGCGGCGTCGACCTGCTGCTGGTCGAAACCATCTTCGATACGCTGAACGCCAAGGCGGCGCTCTATGCGATCGCCGAGATCACCGAAGAGCTCGGCATCGACATGCCCGTGATGGTGTCGGGCACCATCACCGACAAATCCGGCCGCCTGCTGTCGGGCCAGATGCCGGAAGCCTTCTGGAATTCGGTGCGGCATGCCAAGCCCGTCACCATCGGCTTCAACTGCGCGCTCGGCGCCGAAGATCTGCGCGCGCATATCGCCGATATCGGCCGCGTCGCCGATACGCTGGTCTGCGCCTATCCGAACGCCGGCCTGCCCAATGAATTCGGCCAGTATGACGAGACGCCGGCATACATGGCGCGCCTCGTCGGCGAATTCGCCCGCGACGGGCTCGTCAACATCGTCGGCGGCTGCTGCGGCACCACGCCGGACCATATCGCGGCGATCGCCGCCGCCGTCGCTCCGCACAAGCCTCGGGTCGTGCCCGAGATCGCACCGAAGTTGCGACTCTCGGGCCTTGAGCCGTTCGTGCTGACCGATGCGATTCCGTTCGTGAACGTCGGCGAGCGCACCAACGTCACGGGCTCCGCCCGTTTCCGCAAGCTGATCACATCAGGCGACTACACCGCCGCGCTGCAGGTCGCGCGCGACCAGGTCGAGAACGGCGCGCAGATCATCGACGTCAACATGGACGAAGGGCTTCTCGACTCGGAAGCCGCGATGGTGACCTTCCTCAACCTCGTCGCCGCCGAGCCCGACATCGCTCGCGTCCCTGTCATGGTCGACTCGTCGAAGTTCTCGGTGATCGAAGCCGGCCTGAAATGCGTGCAGGGCAAGCCGGTCGTCAATTCGATCTCGATGAAGGAAGGCGAGGACAAGTTCATCTTTGAGGCCAAGATCGCCCGCCGTCATGGCGCGGCCGTCGTCGTGATGGCGTTCGACGAGGTCGGCCAGGCCGACACGTTCGCGCGCAAGACCGAGATCTGCAAGCGCGCCTACGACATCCTGGTGAACAAGGTCGGCTTCCCGCCCGAGGACATCATCTTCGATCCGAATATCTTCGCGATCGCGACCGGCATCGAGGAGCACAATAATTACGGCGTCGACTTCATCGAGGCGACGCGGTGGATCCGGCAGAACCTGCCGGGCGCGCATATCTCCGGCGGCGTCTCCAACCTCTCGTTCTCGTTCCGCGGCAACGAGCCGGTGCGCGAGGCCATGCACTCGGTGTTCCTGTATCATGCCATCAAGGCCGGCATGGACATGGGCATCGTCAATGCCGGGCAGATGATCGTGTATGACGACATCGATCCGGAGTTGCGGCAAACTTGCGAGGACGTCGTCCTCAACCGCGACGCGGGCGCATCCGAACGGCTGCTGGCGCTCGCCGAGAAATTCCGCGGCAAGAAGACCGAATCCAAGGAGGCGGATCTCGCCTGGCGCGAATGGCCGGTGGAGAAGCGGCTGTCGCATTCGCTGGTGCACGGCATCACCGAATTCATCGAGCAGGACACCGAGGAGGCCCGCAAGAATTCCTCGCGGCCGCTCGACGTGATCGAGGGCCCGCTGATGGCCGGCATGAACGTGGTCGGCGATCTCTTCGGCGACGGCAAGATGTTCCTGCCGCAGGTGGTGAAGTCGGCGCGCGTGATGAAGCAGGCCGTTGCCTACCTCATGCCGTTCATGGAGGAGGAGAAGGCGCGCAACCTCGCCAGCGGCATCGGCACCGAGGGATCGTCTTCGGCCGGCAAGATCGTGCTCGCGACCGTGAAGGGCGACGTCCACGACATCGGCAAGAACATCGTCGGCATCGTACTCCAGTGCAACAATTTCGAGGTGATCGACCTCGGCGTGATGGTGCCCGCTGCAAAAATCGTCGAAACCGTGAAGGCGGAGAAGGCCGACATCGTCGGTCTCTCCGGCCTGATCACGCCCTCGCTCGACGAGATGGCGTTCTTCGCCGGCGAATTGCAGCGCGAAGGTCTCAAGCTGCCACTCTTGATCGGCGGTGCGACGACCAGCCGTGTGCATACCGCCGTCAAGATCGACCCGAGCTATCGCGCCGGGCCCGTGGTCCACGTCAACGACGCCAGCCGCGCGGTCGGCGTCGCCTCCTCGCTGCTGAGCCCTGAGAAGCGCGAAGCCTATGCGGCCGAGGTGCGCGCCGAATACGCCAAGATTTCGGAGGCGCATCTGCGGGCGCAGGCGGACAAGAAGCGCCTGAAGCTGGCCGATGCGCGCGCCAACCGCGTGCCGGTCGACTTCGCGGCGAACAAGCCGGTGAAGCCGACCTTCCTCGGCATCAAGAGCTTCGACGATTACGATCTCGCCGAGCTGGTGCCCTATATCGACTGGACGCCGTTCTTCCAGACCTGGGAGCTCGCCGGCCGCTTCCCCGCGATTCTCAAGGACGAGAAGGTCGGCGAGGTCGCGCGCTCGCTCTATGACGATGCGCGCAAGATGCTCGACACCATCGTCAAGGAAAAGTGGTTCCGGGCGCGCGCCACGATCGGCTTCTGGCCGGCGAACGCGCAAGGCGACGACATTGTGCTCTATGCCGACGAGAACAGGACCAGGAGCATCGCGACCCTGCACACGCTGCGCCAGCAGCTCGAGAAGCGCGAGGGCCGGTTCAACGCGGCGCTGTCAGACTTCGTCGCACCTTCAGGCGTGCCGGACTATGTCGGCGGCTTCGTCGTCACCGCCGGTATCGGCGAGGATGCCGTCGCCGACCGCTTCAAGATGGCCAATGACGACTACTCCTCGATCCTGTGCAAGGCGCTGGCCGATCGTCTGGCCGAAGCCTTCGCCGAGCGCATGCATGCTCGCGTCCGCCGCGAGTTCTGGGCCTATGCGCCTGACGAGGCGCTCTCCAACGACGAGTTGATCCTGGAGAAATATCAGGGCATCCGCCCCGCGCCCGGCTATCCCGCCCAGCCGGATCATACCGAGAAGGCGACGCTGTTCGAACTGCTCGATGCGGAAGCCACCGCCGGCGTGAAGCTGACCGAGAGCTTTGCGATGTGGCCGGGCTCGTCGGTGTCAGGGCTCTATTTCGCCAGCCCCGAGAGCTATTATTTCGGCGTCGGCAAGATCGAGCGCGACCAGGTCGAGGACTATGCCGCGCGCAAGGGCATGACGGTCGCGGAAGCCGAGCGCTGGCTCGCGCCGGTGCTGAACTACATCCCGTCGCAGCAGGCGACCGACAAGGCCTTTGCCGCAACGCCCGCGAACGACGAGACGTCGAAGGACCTCGCCTCGCACCCGCCCGGCTGCACCTGCGCGGTGCATCTGGTCTGGCAGAAGAAGCGCGCAGGCGCGGGGTAGGTCCGCCGGACGCGAAACGCGAAAACAACCCCATGCACAGTAGGGATGGGGTTGAAACCTCTAGGTATTTTTTGTTTTACCGAAAATTGCCTTGCTCCGTCGGGCAAAACACCTGTATCAAGGCAGGATCGCGGGTCGCGTCACTGGCCCGGCTATCGTCGAGAGATCTGAGAACGCACCTCACCCTCGACGTCGTCCCGGCGAAAGCCGGGACCCATAACCACAGGGAGTGGTTTTGCGAAGGCTGGTCACTCCGAGTCTTCGTCAAATTCGTGCTGCGGCGTATGGGTCCCGGCCTTCGCCGGGACGACTTTGGAGGAGCAGTTGCGCGCTATGCGCTACACGATTGTCGTTGCGACACTCACCCCTTCGGCGGCGCCAGCGGCTGCACGATCTCCTGGAACGGCGCCAACGCTTCGCAGCGTTCGGCGTGGGCCGCGAGCGCCGGATAGCGCGCGGCATCGAACAGCTGTGGATGCGCCTCGCGGGTGAAGCGGACGACGCAGGCGACGGCCACGTCGGCATGGCCGATGCGATCCCCCAGCCAGTACGGCGTCGTCACCTTGGCGCGCTCGGCTTCCAGCACCTTCAGCACATCGCTGATTTGCGCCTGGCAGCGCTCGACCCATAACGCAAGCTGCTCCTTCCGCAGCACGCGCTCATAGAGCAGGCTGACCGCCTTGTCGCCGAGGCCGGTGGCGAGTGCGCAGATGCGCAGATGCTTCCGACGATCGGCGCCGCTCCGTGGCAGCATCGCCTTGTCAGGCCCGACGCGCTCGTCGAGATAATCCAGGATGATCGTGCTCTCGATCAGCGCCTCGCCGTCGTCGAGCACCAGGGTCGGCACGCGGCGCAGCGGGTTATACGGCGCGATCTTGTCGGCATCGCCGAAGGTCGACCAAGGCTTGTGCTCGAAAGCGAGGCCGTAGAGCCGCAGCGCTATCGCGACGCGGCGGACGAAGGGGGAATCATATTGGCCGATCAGGAACATGGTTCTCGCTCTTCTCTGGCGTTGGACAAGGCAGGGCCGATCAGTTTCCACGACACGAGCGGCGCGATGCAAGAACGATGTTGGAAATGGAGCATTGCGCCGGATGCAACGGCCCCGCGACAACGTCGCCCGGATGCGCTATCAAGGACGCCATCATGACAGCGACATCAGAGATCACCCGAGAGCGGATCGCGGCGACCGAAGCCGTCATTCGCCCGCATATCCGGCGCACCCCGCTGCTGAAAGCCGATCTCGCCGATTTCGGCCTGCCGGCCGCGCCCGTCACCTTCAAGCTCGAGCTGCTGCAGCATTCCGGATCGTTCAAGGCGCGGGGCGCATTTGCCAATCTGCTGCTGCGGCAAGTGCCGCAAGCCGGTGTCGTTGCCGCTTCCGGCGGCAATCACGGCGCGGCGGTCGCCTATGCGGCGCAGCGGCTCAAAATTCCCGCCACGATTTTCGTTCCTGATATCACCTCGCCCGCCAAGGCCGGGCGGATCAGAGGCTACGACGCCGAGCTCGTGATCGCGGGCAACCGCTACGCCGATGCGCTGGCAGCCAGCGAAGCCCATGTCGCGCGGACCGGCGCCATGGCCGTGCACGCTTACGACCAGGCCGAAACCCTGCTCGGCCAGGGCAGCGTTGGCCTCGAGCTGGAGCACGACGCGCCTGATATCGACACGCTGCTGGTTGCCGTCGGCGGCGGCGGGCTGATCGGCGGCATCGCCGCGTGGTTCGCCGGCAGGACCCGCATCATTGCCGTCGAGCCAGAGCTCTCGCCGACCCTGCACAGCGCCTTCGCAGCGGGCGCTCCGGTCGACGCGCCGGCCGGCGGCCTCGCCGCCGACAGCCTCGCGCCGCGGCGTGTCGGCGAATTGATGTTTCCGATGGCGCGTGCCCATGTCGAGCGCGTCGTCCTGGTCAGCGACGATGCGATCCGGCAGGCGCAGAACGCGCTGTGGTCGCGCCTGCGGCTGGTCACTGAACCCGGCGGCGCGGCTGCCTTTGCCGCGGTGCTGTCCGGAGGCTATCGTCCATCGCCCGGTGAGCGCATTGCGGTGTTGGTCTGCGGGGCAAATACGACGGCGGTGAATTTCGATGGCTAGCGGGACGGTGACAGCCACACTCCGTCATCGCTATTCAATAATCGGCACATGCTTCGCCGCATCGCGCGGCAGCGTGCCATCGAGGCGCGGATCATCGGCCACCTCGATCTGACGGCGGAACGGGCGGAAGCCGGAGCGCTGATAGAATGCGAGCGCGGAGGGATGATCGAGCGTGCAGGTGTGCACCCAGACGCGGTGCACGTCGCGCGACCATGCAATCTCCAGCGCGCGGTTCATCAGGAAGCGGGCGGCGCCGGTGCCGATCAAGCCGGCGGTGACGCCGAAATAGACCAGCTCGCATTGGCCAGGCTCGCGGAAATCGAGCTCAAGCAGGCCTTCGTCGCGGCTGTCCACGACCAGCGCGTAAATCTCGATGCCTGCGGCGTGGATGATCGCGGCGAGCTCGGTGTCGTTCATGCGTGCCCGCGAAAACCACAGCCATTCCTCGCCGACGCGGCGGAACAGATCGCGGTACCAGGCAGGCGCGGGCGTATCGACCTTACGCAGCGACCATGCGCCCGGCGGATCGTCACGGCGCGGGGGCGGCGTGGTCATCTCCAGATGCGTGACAACGGCGGCGATCTTGCCGGCGGGAATGTCGGAATAGCCGTCGGGGAGGATCATGGGGATGTGTCTCTTTGAAGCTTGACGCCGACCACACACTCCGTGTCGTCCTGGCGAAAGCCAGGACCCATACCCACGAGTGTAGATTGTTTTGCGACGGCTGAAACGACGAGTCCCGCTCCCAACTTCTGCTGCGGAGTATGGGTCCCGGCCTTCGCCGGGACGACAGTGTGCTTATGGATGTACCGTCTTTCACCGCGGCGTCAGCGTGATCGCTTCCGCGGTCGCGACTTCCACCGCGCTGCGGCTGTAGAGCAGCGGCACATATTGTCCCGTCGCCCAGAGCGGCGCGAGATCGCGGTAGTGGCCGCTGAAGGGATCGCCGGATTGGCCTGGTGTGTTGATGGTGCGGCTCGCATCCCAATTGCCGACGTCGAGCACCATGCGAAACGAGGCGCCCGAGAGCAGCTGGTAGTCCGCGCGGCGATAGGTGGCGGCGCGCGGCACGTTGGCGGCGCCGCCGAAGGCGAGCGGACCGACCGATAATTGCGTCTCTGTCGCCTTGTCGGCGAGCGGCATCAGCGCGTGATTGAACTTTGCGACATGCAGCCGGCCCCAGCGCCACATCGACGCATCAGGACCGAGCTTGCCGGTGACATCGGCCACCGCCGCACCGAGGCTATCGCGCAGGATCTGGTCGCGCGTAACGGCGGGATCGGCCCCGAACGAGGCATCCGGCGCTTCCAGCGCGGCGACGAGCGCCGAAATGCTGGACGCCTCGGGTGCGATCAGAGCGACGGCCTTGGGCGCCGTGGTCTTCAAGAGCCTTGGGCCGAGATGGTTGGCGATCCAGACTTCGAACACGGCGGCCGCCGCGCTATCGGCTGCATCGCGCGCGTCCCACGGCTTGAGCAGATCGAGACCCTTCTTCACATTGGCATCGTCGGAGGACAGCGGCTGCAGCAGCTTGACCAGCCGGCGCCCCAGCATCGCTGTGTCGTCGTTCTGCAGCTCCATGGCGTCGGCCAGCGAAACCTTGGCGTTGGCGGCGAGCACTTCGGTGATGCGCTGCCAACGGGCGCTGTCGGCCCATTCGAAGCCGACCTTACGCTCGGCGACGGGATAATCGGCCGGCAAGTTCATCTGGTTAGCGGTGGCGATAAAGCCCTGCTTGGGCTGATAGGATTTCGGCAGCTCGTCGAGCGTGAGAAAGCCCTGCCATTCGTAGCGGCCGTCGCCGGGCACCGGCATCAGGCCGTCATAGCCAACGCGGCGCGGCGTCTTGCCGGCGGCGACCCAGCCGATATTGCCCTTGGTGTCGGCATAGACCTGGTTCTCCGACGGCGCGCCCCACCGCCGCATCGCGCCGAGGAAACCGTTCCAGTCCTTCGCGGTCATGTAATCCGAGGAGCCGAAATAGGCCGAGGTGCCGGGCTCGAACCAGATCGAGCGCACGGCGAAGGCGCGCTTGTTCGCGTCGTCGACCAAGATCACGGGCCCGTGGCGCGTGAACTTCAGCTCGAGGTCGCGATCAGCCTCGCCTTTCACCTCTTCTTTCTCGTGAACGATGCGCATGTCTTCCCAGCCATTGCCGTAGCGATACTGGTTGGGATTGTCAGGATTGAGCTCGTAGACGTAGAGGTCCTCCTGGTCGACATTGAAGATGGTGAGGCCGAAGGCGATGGTGCCGTTATGGCCGATCGAGATGCCTGGCAGCGCCGGCTCGCCGGCGCCGATCACGGAGAGGCCGGGCGCGTTCAGCCCGACGATGTAGCGCAGCGAGGGCACGCTGTGCTCGCGATGCGGATCATTGGCGAGGATGGGACGGCCCGTCGCGGTGCGCGAGGCCGCGATCACCCAATTGTTGGACCCGATCGTGTCGCGCTGCTGATCGGCTTCGGTGAGGTATTTGTCGGGATCGTGCGCGAGCGCGGCCTTCTGGTCCTTCGGGGCGGCAAAGGCCACGGGGCGCGTTGCGAGATCGTAGGGCGCGAGCACGGCCTTCGGCACGCTGCAGGGGTCGAGACCGTCGGGCACCTTCGTCGTCCAGGCCGGCTCGAGCTTGACGCGGAAGCGGTCAGCCTCGAGGCCGGCAGCGCAGGCAACCAGCGAGCGCTTCACCTCGGAGGCGACGTTGCGCGTCAGGCCGTGGCTGCGGATGCGAACGACATCATCGGCCGTCCAGGGGTCCGGCATGGTGCCGGCGATCCTGAACTCGATCGGCAGGGGACGCTTTCCGGCGCGCACGTCTGCGACATAGGCGTTGACGCCGGCGACGAAGGCCTCCGCATAGGTCTTCGCCTTGGGGCCGTAGGACGCCCACTCCGTCGTCATATCGCCGCGATAGAGGAACAGGCGGAGCGCCTTGTCCTGCTCGGCATAGGCCGGGCCGAAATCCTTTGCGAGCAGGCCAAGGCCGCGCTTGCGCCAGAGATCGATCTGCCAGAGCCGATCGCGCGCGGCGTTGAAACCCTGCATGAAGAACAGGTCGTGCTCGTTGGCGGCATAGATGTGCGGGATGCCCCAGACATCAACCAGAATCTGGGCGGGCGCGTTGAGACCAGCGACGTCCGTCTTGGTTTGCCGCGCGCTGAGAAGCGGGTTCGGTTTGTCGCGTGCGATGGCAGGTGAAGCGAGCAGCGCGGCGCAGATCGCGGCGCTGCCGAGCTTGTGGAGGACGCGGTTGAAATCCGTGTTCATTGTTGGTCTCCCCTGATGTTATTTGAGCGAGCGACGTAGGCCTCTCTTTGGCGGCATAGACAGCATCGTCGTCCCGGCGAAGGCCGGGACGACTCGGAGAGAGTCGCGCGCTACCCTTCCCCCTCGTCGCTCGCCAGCACACCCTTCACCGCGCGCGCCCAGCCAGCGAGCTTGCGATCACGCGTGGCATCGCTCATGTTCGGCTTGAAGCGGTGCTCGAGCCGCCAATTGTCGGCGAATTTGGTCGGCTCGGGATAGACGCCCGCATTGAGGCCGGCGAGATAGGCGGCGCCCAATGCCGTCGTCTCCTGGATCACGGGGCGATCGACCGGAGCATCGAGCAGATCGGCGAGGCGCTGCATGGTCCAGTCTGACGCCGTCATGCCGCCATCGACGCGCAGCACGACGCTTGCTACTTCCGAGCTCGGCCAGTCCGCGCGCATCGCGGCCCAGAGATCGAAAGTCTGGTAGCAGACGCTTTCGAGCGCGGCATGCGCAAGTTCGGCAGGTCCCGTGTTGCGGGTGAGACCGAACAGCGCGCCGCGCACCCGCGGATTCCAGTAGGGCGCACCCATGCCGACAAAGGCCGGCACGAGATAGACGCTCTGCATGGAGTCCGACTGGTCCGCGAGCGGGCCGGTCTCGGCCGCGTGCTTGATGATGCCAAGGCCATCGCGCAGCCATTGCACGGCGGAACCTGCAACGAAGATCGAGCCTTCGAGCGCGTAGGTGCGTTTGCCGTCGAGCTGATAGGCGATGGTGGTGAGCAGCTTGTTCTTGGAGACGACCGGCGTGGTGCCGGTGTTGAGCAGGGCGAAGCAGCCGGTGCCGTAGGTGGACTTCATCATGCCCGGGCGGAAGCAGGCTTGCCCAATGGTTGCGGCCTGCTGGTCGCCGGCGATGCCCGAGATCGCAATCGCGCCGCCGAACAAATCGGGCGTGCTTTCGCCGAAGCGGGCGGAGGAATCCTTCACCTCCGGAAGCATCGAACGCGGCACGCCGATGATCTCCAGGAGCTCGTCGTCCCACTGGCCGGTGTGGATGTTGAACAGCAGCGTGCGCGAGGCGTTGGTGGCGTCGGTGGCGTGCACCTTGCCGCCGGTCAGGCGCCAGAGCAGATAGCAATCGACGGTACCGAACATCAGCTCGCCGCGCGCGGCACGCGCCCGCGCACCGGGGACGTGGTCGAGAATCCAGGCGACCTTGGTGCCGGAGAAATAGGGATCGATGATCAGGCCGGTCTTCTGCGAGATCAGAGGTTCGCGGCCTTCATGCTTTAACTTGGCGCAGATGTCCGCGGTGCGACGGTCCTGCCAGACGATGGCGCGGTGCACGGCCTGCCCCGTGGCGCGGTCCCACACCACGGTGGTCTCGCGCTGGTTGGTGATGCCGATCGCGGCGATGTCCTTTGCCGTGATGCCGGCCTGCTCGATCGCCTCGCGGCAGACCATCACGGTCGAGGTCCAGATGTCCTCCGGCTCGTGCTCGACCCAGCCCGAGGCAGGAAAATGCTGCGGAAACTCGGCTTGCGCCTTCGCCGCGATGGAGATGTCGCTGCGAAACACGATCGCGCGCGAGGAGGTGGTGCCCTGGTCGATGGCGAGGACGAAAGACATGGAAGCTTACCTTGGCGTTGCCCCTGGATGGGTCATTGTGTCGCGCCAAAGGGAGCGGATTGGAGGCAGAAGGTCAAGGTGGGATGCGGGGCGCGCTCCTTACCCTCCCCTGGAGGGGGAGGGTCGATCGCGCGCAGCGCGAGCGGGGTGGGGTGATCTCTCAACACGGGCAGTATCGGATGTGGAGAGACCGTCACCCCACCCCGTCTCACATTTCGCTGCGCTCAATGTGAGCCGACCCTCCCCCTCCAGGGGAGGGTAAGAGAAGAGCGCCCGGGTCGCTAGGTTCGGCGATGCTTCAACGGTGCGTGTTCGGCCTCGCGCGATCCGTACAGTTCAACATAGATGCGTTCGAGGACGGCGGTCAGGTCGGCTGTGACCTCCGAGTTCCAGAATCGGATGACTCGATAGCCTTCGTTCTCGAGCCAGCTCTGCCGTGCACGATCTCGTTCGGCCGTATCATCCTCATTGTGATGTCCACCATCGAGCTCGATGATAAGACCCTTCGCAGGACAGAAGAAATCAACGACATAGGGCCCGATCGGCGCTTGCCGGCGAAAATGCGATCCTTCAATCGGAAGGTCTTTGAGAGCTCGCCAGAGCTTGCGCTCATGTGGCGTCGTGTCGGCTCTCAGCCTCTTTGCGGCGGCGCGGCGGATCGACGTCGAGACCATTTGCTTGGCTTCACCCCACCCCGGCTCGCGTTGCTCCATGCGCAACACGATCCGACCCTCCCCTTCCAGGGGAGGGTAAGAGAAGCTCCGCTGGGCACCTTTTACAATGGCAATCTTTGCAGCAGCTCATCCCGAAGGCTAGGACGGTGCGAGCGAAGATGGTACATGCCGGATCGGGTCAATCGGGGCGGCATGACATTCACTTCCCTTCAGTTCGGCATCTTCGTCGTGGTCGTGTTCGGCGCCTATTATTGGCCGCCGTTGCGCCGCTTCCAGGTCCAGCTGCTGGTGCTCGCAAGCCTGGTGTTCTACGGCTCCGGCCAGCCGGAGCTGCTGCCGCTGCTGCTGCTTGCCGTGCTCGGGACCTATCTCTGCCTGGTGCTGGCCTTCGACAACCGCGCAGTCTTCATGCCCATCGGCATCGTCTTCAATCTCGCGCTGCTGGCGTTCTTCAAATACAAGCTGCTGTTCATCGACCCCGCCGCGCTTCACCCGACCGGTGTCGCGCCGCTGGATGTGCTGCTGCGGCTGCCGCTGCCGATCGGCATTTCGTTCTTCGTGTTCCACAATATCAGCCTGCTGGTCGACCTGACGCGGGAGAAGCAGCCACCTCGCTTGCGCGACGTTTTCCTCTACATCATCTTCTTCCCGCAGCTGGTCTCGGGACCGATCACGCGCGCGGGCCAGTTCATGCCGCAGATCGGACCCAAGCGGCTCGCCGACGTCGATTTCGTCGAGGCCGCCAAGTGGATCCTCACCGGCTTCTTCTTCAAGCTCTACGTGGCGAACAATCTCAACGAGATGACGTCCTACATGGACTATCCGCTCTATGAGACGGTGGCGACGCCGGACCGCTGGCTGCTCGTGTTCCTGTACAGCTACCAGATCTACGCCGACTTCTTCGGCTATTCGGCGATCGCGCTCGGCCTCGCTTTGCTGTTCGGCTACCGCTTGCCCATAAACTTCAACCTGCCCTACATCTCGGTGTCGTTCTCCGAGTTCTGGACGCGCTGGCACATCTCGCTGTCCACCTGGCTCAGGACCTATCTCTACATCCCGCTCGGGGGCAACAGAAAGGGGCCGGTCCGCACCTGCCTCAATCTGATGATCGTGATGACGCTCGGCGGGCTCTGGCACGGGGCGAGCTTGAGCTACGCCTTGTGGGGCATGCTGCACGGCCTGCTGCTCGTCATCGAGCGGCCATTCCTGAAAGTGCTGGGCGAAGCCAGCCCGGTCGTGCGGGTCGCCCGCATGGGCGTGGTGTTCTTCTGCGTGACGATGCTCTGGATCTTCTTCAAGCTGCCGAACTTCGATCACGCGGTCGGCTATCTCGCAGGGATGTTCTCGCCGACGGACAATCCAAATCCGACAAAGCTGTTCCGGAACATGGCACTGCTCTACGCCCTGCCCGTGCTGATCCAGCATCTCGGCATCGGCGCACTGTTCGACGGCAGATTGCGACGATGGGAGCCGTATCTCTACGGCGCGCTGGCGGCGCTGGCCTATGTCGAGGCCGGCCCCGACGCGGCCTTCATCTATTTCCAGTTCTGACCATGCAGCAGGTATCCGGGCTTCCATGGCTGATCAAATGCGCAGGCGCCGCCGCCGTGCTGCTGCTGGCCTGCCTTGCCACCGCGCGGTTCGGTTCCGCACTGCAGCAGCCGACCGTCACGACCCGTGACGGCACCATCGTCACGCTCAACCGCTATGTCAGGGAGCCCGTGCCCGACCTCGTGCTGGTCGGCAGCTCGGTCGCCTGGCGGCTCAAGGAGGAATATTTCTCGCGTCCCGGGGTGCGCAATCTTGCACTGGCCGGCGGCTCTTCCGTGACCAGCCTGGACATCATCACAAGGCAGACAAGCCTGCCGAAGATCGTGCTCATCGAGAGCAATGTTCTCACGCGTTTGCCCGACGAGACCTTGATCGCCAAATTCTCGGGTGGCGCACGGACCGAGGCACTGGTGCTGCGCCCGGTGCGAACCGCGGTCGCCGCCTATGAAGCGTGGAATCACACGCCGCCCAATCCTGCCCAGGCGCGCGCCGAGCGGGAGCGTCTGCTCAGCGGGCCGCCGAGCACATTCGACAACAAGGTCTATCTCGACCGGGCCGTGAATCAGATGAATGAAGAGGACCCGACCGCACCCGCGCAGGCGAATGTGGCCCGCATCGGGGAGCTCATCGACGACATCGAACGGCGAGGATCACGCGCCTTCCTGCTCGAGATTCCCTTCGCGCAGGAGATCGAGGACACCCGCTCGGTCAGGATGAGCAAGGCGATCATCCACGCGGCCTTCGCGGATCGCACGCGCTGGCTGCCGATCGATCCGCCGCTGAACGAACTGCGCTGGGCCGACGGCGTGCATCTCGACGAGCGATCGGCCCTGCTGGTCGTGCGCGCCATCGAGGGCGCCCTGGCCGAGCGCGGCCGGTAGCGGAGGAGCGACGGCTATGGTGCCGCCGTGGTGACGCCGCCGTCGATGACGATGGTCTGTCCGGTCATGAAGCTCGAGGCATCCGAGGCGAGATAGGCGACGGCGCCGGCGATCTCGTCCGGTTCGCCGATGCGGCGCAGCGGCGGTCCGGCGCTTCAGCATGGCTTCGTCTTCCCACAGCGCGCGGGCGAAATCGGTCTTGACGAGGCCCGGTGCGATGCAGTTGACGCGGACGCCTTTCGGGCCCCATTCGCCGGCGAGCGAGCGGCACAGCGCGAAGTCGGCGGCCTTGGAGATGCCGTAGGCGCCGATCACGGTCGAGCCGCGCAGGCCTCCGATCGAGGAGATGATGACGACCGAGCCCTTGCCGCGCTCCGCCATCTGCGGGATCGCGAGCGCGGAGAGCCAGATGTTGCTCTTGACGTTCGAGCCCATGATCTTGTCGAAGGCTTCGTCCGTGATGTCGAGCAGCGGGCCGTAATAGGGATTCACGGCCGCGTTGCAGACGAGGATGTCGATCTTCCCGTAGTGCTTCGTGGCGCCTGATATCAGCGCCTCGACCTCGTTCTTGCGCGCGATATTGCAGGGGATGACGGTGGCATCGCCGCCCGAGGCATTGATGCCGTCGGCGACTTCCTCGCAGGCTTCCGCTTTCCGCGATGAGACCACGACCTTGGCCCCTAACTTGGCCAGCAATTCGGCGGAGGAGCGGCCGATGCCGCGGCTGGAGCCGGTGACGACGGCGACCTTGCCGGTGAGATCGAACGGGGTGTTTTTCATTGTTGTTGCTCCGCTGATGCCGCTAGTTCGGTGTCATCGCCCGGCTTGACCGGGCGATCCAGTATTCCAGAGACGGCGCGGCTGGAATCGAGAGGCTGGCGGCGTACTGGATCCCCCGCTTTCGCGGGGGATGACAGTCTTCGTGTGGTCTCGTTCGAGTTAGATCAACCCACCCGCATCCGCAACGCGACGCTGGTGGTAGTCGGTGTCGCCAAACGTGTTCTCGATCATGGTCAGGCGCTTGAAGTAGTGACCGATCTTCGCCTCCATGGTCATGCCGATGCCGCCGTGGAGCTGGATCGACTGCTGGCCGACGAACTTCAGCGACTTGCCGATCTGCACCTTGGCCGCGGCAATGGCATTGCTGCGCTCCTTGGCGTTCTCGAAATCGTTCGCCATGGTCGCGAACATCGACATCGAGCGCGCCTGCTCGGCCGCGACGAACATGTCGGAGGCGCGGTGCTGCAGCGACTGGAACGAGCCGATCGCGACGCCGAACTGCTTGCGCGTCTTGATGTACTCGACCGTGGTCTTGAGCGACTCGTCCATCAGGCCGACCGCTTCGGCGCAGAGCGCAACGCGGGCTTCGTCCACCACGCGCTCGATCAGGGCGAGGCTATCCTCGGGGTTGCCGATCGCAGCGTCGCTGCCGACCTCGACGCCGGTGAAGGTGATGTCGGCGGCGTGCAGGCCGTCCTGGGTCGGGTAGGACTTCTTGGTGACGCCCTTGGCATCGGCCGGAACCAAAAACACGCCGATGCCGGTCGTGTCGCGGCGGCCGCCCTTGGTGCGCGCGGTGACGAGAAGCGTGTCGGCGTTCTCGCCGTTGAGCACGACAAACTTTTCGCCGTCGATGACCCAGCCGTCGCCTTTCTTCTTCGCCGTCGTGGCGACATCGAACAGGTCGTAGCGCGAGTTCTTCTCGAGCTGGGCGAAGGCGAGCGTCTTGCTGCCGTCGACGATCCCGGGCACATGCGCAGCCTTCTGCGCGTCAGTGCCTGCGTGCCGCAGGAAGCCGCCGCCGATCACGACCGTGGCGAGATACGGCTCCAGCACCAGCGCCTTGCCGAGCGCTTCCATCACGATCATGGTCTCGACACCGCCGCCGCCGAAGCCGCCATCGGCCTCCGCGAACGGCAGACCGAGCAGGCCCTGCTCGGCGAGCTTGCCCCAGACGGCTTTGCTCCAGCCGCCCTTCTCCTTCATGTACTTCTTGCGCTGCTCGAAATCGTAGGAGTCGGTCAGCAGGCCGTCGATGCTGTCCTTCAGGAGCCGCTGCTCCTCGGTCAGGTCAAAATCCATTTCTGTTTCCTCAAACTAACAAGTCTCTGTGCGGAGAGAGGCCCCTCACCCCAACCCTCCCCCCGCAAGAACGGGGAGAGGGAGGAGGAGATCAAAGCCCCAGCACCGCCTTGGCGATGATGTTGCGCTGGATCTCGTTGGAGCCGCCGTAGATCGAGACCTTGCGGTTGTTGAAATAGCTCGGCGCGATCTGGGCGGTCCAGTCCATGGCTTCGTTGGAGCCGTCGTCGCCGTGCACGTCGTAGGGCGCGGCGAACGGGCCGATCACTTCCATGAGCAGCTCGGTGGTGGTCTGTTGGATCTCGGAGCCCTTGATCTTCAGCACCGAGGAGGCCGGATTGGGCTTGCCCTTGCCGTGCTTACCTTCGTCGGCGACGACGCGCAGCTGCGTCAGTTCGAGCGCCTTCAGCTCGATCTCGCAGGCGGCGAGCTTTTCGCGGAAGGCGGCGTCCTGGATGATCGGCTTGCCGCCGGATTCGACCTTGCCGGCGAGGTCGCGGATACGGCGCAGCCGCTCCTTGGAGACGCCGACCCGGGCGATGCCGGTGCGCTCATTGCCGAGCAGGAATTTGGCGTAGTCCCAGCCCTTGTTCTCCTCGCCGATCAGGTTCTCGACGGGCACCTCGACGTCGTCGAAGAACACTTCGTTGACCTCATGGCCGCCGTCGATGGTCTGGATCGGGCGCACGGTGACGCCCTTCGACTTCATCGGGAACACGATGAAGGAAATGCCCATCTGCTTCTTCGCATTGTTGTCGGTGCGGCAGAGACAGAAGATCATGTCGGCGTGCTGGGCCAGCGTGGTCCAGGTCTTCTGGCCGTTGATGATCCACTTGTCGCCCTTGCGCTCGGCCTTGGTCTTGAGCGAAGCGAGGTCCGAACCCGAGCCCGGCTCGGAGAAGCCCTGGCACCACCAATCGTCGACGTTGGCGATGCGCGGCAGGTACCTCTTCTTCTGCTCTTCATTGCCGAAGGTGTAGATCACGGGGCCGACCATGCTGACGCCGAAGGCGAGCGGCTGCGGCGCCGGATAGGACTGCAGCTCCTCGTTGAAGATGTAGTGCTGCACGCTGGTCCAGCCCGTGCCGCCATACTGCTTCGGCCAGTGGCTGACGCCCCAGCCCTTCTTGTTGAGGATGCGCCACCACGTCACCATCTCGTCCTTGGTGAGATGACGGCCCTCGACCAGCTTGCGCCGCGTATCCGGCGGCACGTTGTCGCGGAAGAATGACCGCACTTCCTCGCGAAACGCCTGCTCTTCCTTCGTGAATGCGAGATCCATCGGATCCTCCTCTGAATTACTGCAAAATCTCAAACAGCCCGGCAGCGCCCATGCCGCCGCCGACGCACATGGTGACGACCGCGTACTTGGCCTTGCGGCGGCGGCCCTCGATCAAAGCGTGGCCGGTCAGGCGCGCCCCCGACATGCCGTAGGGATGGCCGACCGCAATCGCGCCGCCATTGACGTTGATCTTCTCGGGGTCGATGCCGAGCTTGTCGCGGCAATACAGCACCTGCACCGCGAAGGCTTCGTTGAGCTCCCAGAGGCCGATGTCGTCGACGGTGAGGCCATGACGCTTGAGCAGGCGCGGCACGGCGAAAACAGGGCCGATACCCATCTCGTCAGGCTCGCAGCCGGCGGAGACGAAGCCGCGGAAGATGCCGAGCGGGTTGAGGCCGCGCTTCGCCGCTTCCTTGTCGCTCATGATCACCGAGGCGCTGGCGCCGTCGGAGAGCTGGCTGGCATTGCCGGCGGTGACGGAGAAACCCTCGCCGCGCACCGGCTTGAGGCCGGCAAGGCCTTCAGCCGTGGTTTCGGGGCGCGGACCTTCGTCCTGCGACAGCGTCACTTCCTTCATCGAGACAGCGCCGGTCGCCTTGTCGGTCACAGCCATCTGCGTCGTGATCGGCGCGAGTTCGTCCTTGAACTTGCCGCCCTGCTGGGCCGCGGCGGTGCGGCGCTGGCTCTCCAGCGAATATTCGTCCTGGCGTTCGCGCGAGATGCCATAGCGCTTGGCGACGACCTCGGCGGTGTCGATCATGGGCATGTAGACCTCGCCCTTGATCTTGAGCAGCGCCGGGTCCTGGGCGTGGAAGCCGTTCATCTTGTCGTTCTGCACGAGCGAGATCGACTCGCCGCCGCCGCCGACCGCGACCTCGACGCCGTCGAAGATCACCGAGCGCGCGGCGAGCGCGATGGCCTGCAGGCCCGAGGCGCATTGCCGGTCGATCGTGGTGCCGGCGACGGTGACGGGCAGGCCCGCGCGGAGCAGCGCCTTGCGCGCGATGTTGCCGCCGGTTGCGCCCTGCTGGAGTGCTGCACCCATCACGACATCCTCGATCTCCTTCGGATCGACTTTTGCGCGCGCGACGGCCTCACCAATCGCGTGGCCCAGCAGCGTGGCGCCCTCGGTGGCGTTGAGCATGCCGCGATAGGCCTTGCCGATCGGCGTGCGGGCGGTGGAAACGATGACGGCGTCGGTCAAGAGCGACCTCCTGATGCAGTTTGGGTGGATTGTGATGGTTTCTGCTGCTGGCGCAATTCGTGGCGCGACAGCTTCCCGACCGGCGTGCGCGGCAGGTCGTCGACGAACTCGACCGCGGCCGGCATTTCGTGCTTGCCGACCTTCCCGGCGAGCTGCGCCCGCAGCTCGTCGAGCGAAAACGGCTTGGCGTCAGGCTTCAGCTTGATGAAGGCCTTGGCGGCCTCGCCGCGGTACTGGTCGGGGATGCCGAGCACGATCACCTCGTGCACGCCCGGAACCGTGTAGATCGCCTGCTCGATCATCTGCGGATAGACGTTGAAGCCACCGGAGATGATCATGTCCTTCTTGCGGTCGACCAGGAAGAAATAGCCGTCGCTGTCGACATAACCGATATCGCCGGTGAGGAAGCGGCCGTCGATGAAGGCCTCCGCGGATCCCGCCGGCTTGTTCCAGTACCCCTTGGTGACGTTCGGGCCCTTGATGCGGATTTCGCCGACTTCGCCCGGCGGCAGAACCTTGGTCGGGTCGTCGAGCGAGACGACGTCGAGCTCGACGCCCGGCAGCATCAGGCCGATCGAGCCCGGCTTGTCGGGACCTGCAGGCGGATGGCCGGTACCGGGCGAGCAGGTTTCGGTCATGCCCCAGCCGCTCCTGAGCTTCTTGCCGACCTTGCTCTCAAAGAACCTTGCGACCTCGACCGGCAGCGGCGCGCCGCCGGAGCCAATGGCATTGAGCGAGGAGAAGTCGCGCTTGTCGAGATTGGGCAGCGCGGCGATCGCGATCCACATCGTCGGTACGCCCGGGAAATAGGTCGCGCGCTTGACCTCGATGTCGCGCATCACCGCCTCGACGTCGAAGCGCTGGTGCAGCGAGATCAGATTGCCGCGGCGGAACGACGACAGCAGCACCACGGTGAGCGCAAAGATGTGGAACAGCGGCAGCACGCAGATCACGCGCTCGACCACGTCGCCGCGCGCGGCACGGGCCGGCTTGCCCCAGACGTCATAGATCGACACGGCCGAGGTCAGGTTGCCGTGCGTCAGCATGGCGCCTTTCGGCAGGCCGGTGGTGCCGCCGGTATATTGCAGCAGCGCGACGTCATCGACCGCCACGGCCGGCCACTCTGCCGGCAGCGGCGCGCCCTCGACGAAGGCCTTGAAGGTGATGATGCGCGGATCATCCGGAATCGCCACCTGCGGCGTGCCGACCTTGCCCCAATCGTCGTCCTCACAGACGACGAGGCGATCGATCAGCCCCTTCTCCAGGAGCTTCAGCGCGGTCGGCAGCAACGCCGCAAGGTTGGAGGTGACCAGCAGGCGCGAGCCGGAATCGGACACCTTGTGCGTCAGCGCGATTTCGCCGTCGAGCGGCGACAGATGCGCAACGCGGGCGCCTGCCTTCAGCGCGCCGAAGAAATTGACGGGATGGTCAGGCGTGTTGCCGAGGAATAGCGCGACCGACGTGCCCTTGCCGCAGCCGGCGCGGAGGAACGCAGCGGCCGCGCGCTCGGCCATGGCGGCGAGCTCGGTGTAGGTGATCGGGCGATCGCGAAATTCGAGCGCGGTGCGCGGGCCGTAATTTGCGGCAGCGGTCGAAAGCAGGTCAGGCAGCGTACCCTGGACGATGGTGTCGTCCCAATGCACGCCCTCAGGATAAAACTGTTCGCCGGGATGGGTCATTCTCTTGATTGCTTAAGCCAGCAACTAACGAAGACCGTCATTCCGGGGCGCGACGAAGTCGCGAGCCCGGAATGACGAGGGTTGAGATGAAGCGGCCATCAAGCCGCCTTCGACGCCGCGGCAAGCGAGGCGAAGGTCTTGCCTTCGGCAGCCAGCTTCTTCAGCAACGGCGCGGGCTCGAGGCTGGGGTCGTTGGTCTCCTTGGCGTAGTAGGAGAGACGATCGGCGATGTGCTTGAGGCCGACGCTGTCGGCCCAGAACATCGGGCCGCCGCGGTAGATCGGCCAGCCATAGCCATAGAGCCAGACCACGTCGATGTCGGAGGGACGCGCCGCGATGCCCTCTTCGAGGATCTTCGCGCCCTCGTTGATCATCGGGTACATCATGCGCTCGAGGATCTCGTCGTCACTGACGATCCGCTTCTTGCGGCCGAGGCGCAGCAGCGTCTCGTCGATCAGCTTCTCGACCTCGGGATCGGGCATCGGCGCGCGCGAGCCGGCTTCATACTTGTAGTAGCCCTTGCCGGTCTTCTGACCGAAGCGGCCTGCTTCGCAGAGCGCATCCGCAATCTCCGACTTGATGCCGCGGTCCTTGCGCGAGCGCCAGCCGATGTCGAGGCCGGCGAGGTCGCCCATCGCGAACGGGCCCATCGGCATGCCGAATTTTGTGACGACAGCGTCGACCTGCTGCGGCAGCGCGCCTTCGAACAACAGCTTCTCCGACTGCTTGCCGCGCTGGGCCAGCATGCGGTTGCCGACAAAGCCGTCGCAGACGCCGACCACAGCCGGCACTTTTGCAATTTTGCGCGCGATCGTCACAGCCGTGACGAGGGCATCCGGCGCGGTCTTGTCGGCGCGCACGATCTCGCACAGCTTCATGACGTTGGCCGGCGAGAAGAAGTGCATGCCGAGCACGTCCTGCGGACGCTTGGTCGCCTTCGCGATCTCGTCGATGTTGAGGTACGAGGTGTTGGAAGCGAGCACGGCGCCCGGCTTGGCATATTGGTCGAGCTTGCCGAACACTTCCTTCTTCACCGCCATGGTCTCGAACACCGCTTCGATGACGAGGTCGGCATCGCCGACATTTTCGATCCCGACGACGCCGTTGATCAGCGCCATGCGCTTGGCCGGCGCATCCGCCGGAATGCCACCGCGCGCTGCGGTCGCTTCCCAGTTCTTCTGCATGATGCCCAAGCCGCGCTTGAGCTGCTCTTCACCCGTCTCGATCAGGGTGACGGGAACGCCCGCGTTTGCAAACGACATCGCAATGCCGCCGCCCATGGTGCCGGCGCCGAGAATGGCCACGCGGTTGACCGGGCGGGACTTGGTGCCTTCAGGCACGCCCGCGATCTTGTTGGCCTCGCGCTCGGCGAAGAAGGCATAACGCTGCGCCTTGGACTGGTCGCTGGCGACGAGCTTGAGGAAGCCCTCGCGCTCCTTCTTCAGACCTTCGTCGAATGGGAAATCGATCGCATAGCCGACGGCATCGGCCGCGGCGAACGGGGCTTCCAGGCCGCGCGACTTCTTGGTCATGGCGGCGACCGCGTTGGTGAAGATCGAGCGGTCGGCCTTGGCCGCCGCGATCTTGGAATCGTCGTCGCGCAGGCGGCGCAGCGGGCGTTTCTCGGCCAGCAGCTTGCGGACGAAGGCTTCGCCACCCGATGCCGGCCCCTCGATGATCTCCTCGATCAGGCCGCTCTTCAGCGCTTCAGCAGCACCGATGGGATCACCGCCGACGATCATCTTGACCGCGAGCTCAGGGCCGACCGCACGCGGCAGGCGCTGGGTGCCGCCGGCCCCCGGCAGCAGGCCAAGCTTCACCTCGGGCAGGCCGAGCCTGGCCTCTTTCACCGCCACGCGGAAATGACAGGCGAGCGCGACCTCGAGGCCGCCGCCAAGCGCGGTGCCGTGGATGGCGGCAACCACGGGCTTGGGCGAATTCTCGATCTCGGACAGCACGTCGTTGAGCGCGGGCGCCTTCGGCGGCTTGCCGAATTCGGTGATGTCGGCGCCGGCAATGAAGGTGCGGCCGGCGCAGGTCAGCACGATGCCCTTGATGGCAGGGTCGGCGACCGCGGCCTTGATGCACTCCAGAATGCCGCCGCGGACCGCGGCGCTCAGCGCGTTGACCGGAGGGCTGTCGACCGTGACGATCCCGACTTCATCATGACGCTCAAGCTTGACCACTTCGCTCACGGTTTCCCTCCTTGGTGGGGATTTACTTTTATTCGATTTCGCGGTGCGGAATTTAATTCCGCATCTTGACGGCAGGGTTATTTTGAAGCACGGACGTTGTCAACGACTCCGCGCAAGAAGCAGATCAGGGATGAAGCGTACAGGAAAGAAGACTGCGACCGATCGGAATTTTGTCGTCGCGCTTTCCCGCGGACTAGATGTATTGCGCGCATTCCAACCCAGCGACGGACTTCTCGGCAACCAGGAAATCGCGGCGCGCACCAACCTGCCCAAGCCGACCGTTTCGCGGCTGACCTATACGCTGACGAAGCTTGGTTACCTGACGCCGGTTCCCCGCTTCGAGAAGTATCAGCTCGCACCGGCCGCGATGGCACTCGGTTACGCAGCGCTATCCAATCTCGGCGTTCGGCATTTGTCCGAGCCGTTTCGCGAGGAAGTGATGCGCGCGACCGGCGGGGCCGTCGCGATCGGCGGCCGCGACCGCCACAGCATGATCTATTTCGGGCAAAGCCGCGGCAGCGAGACGGTCGGCGTTCAACTGGACGTCGGCTCCCGCGTGCCGATTGCAACCAGCGCGATGGGTCGCGCCTATTTCTGGGCGCTCAACGACGAGGACCGTGCCGAAGTCACGCGCATTCTCCGGGAACATTACGGCAGCCGCTGGCCCAAGATGCGCGATGGACTGGAACGTTCCGGCGAGACGGTCGCGAAATACGGTTTCGCGATATCCGTCGGCGACTGGCATGACGACATCGGCGCTGCCGGCGTCGCGCTCAAGCTCAACGACGGCACCGGACCTTACGCATTCAATTGCGGTGCACCCGCATTCCGTTTCACGGAAGAGCGTTTGATCAACGACATTGGACCGCGCTTGCTGGCGATGGTAAGGAACATCGAAGCGGCACTTGGGGGTCTGATGCCGCAATCCAAAAAAGAAATCGGCAAAAAGCTGAAACCAGGAGGAAAAGTTGCGCGTGTGGCCGAGGGATTCAGATAGCCTTTGTCATTCCAGGGAGCGGTTCGCATCGCCCCTTCGCCCACTGATTGGTGTGGGCGAGACGAGATGACGCAGGCACAGCTCGCGCAGGGGACATCGCCTCTGCTCGCGGTTCGCGACGTCAGCGTCGTGTTCGGCGGCATCGTTGCGCTCAATGGCGTGTCCTTTGACATGCATAAGGGTGCCATCCTCGGACTGATCGGCCCGAACGGCGCCGGCAAGACCACGCTCTTCAACTGCCTCTCCCGCCTCTACCAGCCGTCATCAGGCGACATCCTGATGGAAGGCGTCAGCATTCTGTCGCGCCCGCCGCACCGCATCGCCGAGATCGGCATCGGCCGCACCTTCCAGAACGTGGCGCTGTTTCCGAACCTCTCGGTGATGGACAATGTCCGCGTCGGCACGCATGCGCGCACCTCTTCCGACATCATCAGCGACTCGCTGCGTCTCGCCTGGATTCGCCGCAGCGAAAGCAGCGTGAACAAGAAGGTGCACGAGATCCTCGCCTATCTCGATCTCGAGGACGTTGCCCACAGCACAGTGTCCGGCCTGCCCTTCGGCACGCAGAAGCGCGTCGAATTGGCGCGGGCGCTCGCGGCCGATCCGAAGATCCTGCTGCTCGACGAGCCCGCCGGCGGCCTCAACCATGAAGAGGTCTACGTCCTCGGCGATCTCATCCGCAAAATCCGGAACGAACGCCACATGACGGTGCTGCTGGTCGAGCATCACATGGGCCTTGTGATGTCGATCGCCGACCACGTCGTCGCGCTGAATTTCGGCAAGAAGCTCGCGGAAGGCACGCCCGCCCAGGTGCAGGCGGACCCCGACGTCATCAAGGCCTATCTCGGGAGCAAGGACCAATGACGACGCTGCTCAACGTCAAGGACCTGCGCGCCTATTACGGCCAGGTCCAAGCGCTTCATGGCCTCTCCTTCTCGCTCAGCGAGGGCTCGCTGACGACGCTGCTCGGGGCCAACGGCGCCGGCAAGACCACGACGCTGCGGGCGATCTGCAACATGGTGCGCTCCACCGGCGGCATCGAGTTCGACGGCAAGCCGCTGAACAACCGCTCGACCGAGAGCATCGTGCGCTTCGGCATCGCCCATGTGCCGCAGGGCCGCGGCACCTTCACCACCATGACGGTGGAAGAGAATCTCCAGCTCGGGGCCATCACCCGCAAGGATAATGCCGGCATCGTCTCCGACATCGAGCGCATGTATGCGTATTTTCCGGTCCTGAAGCAGCGCCACACCCAGCAGGCCGGCACGCTCTCGGGCGGCGAGCAGCAGATGCTCGCGGTGGCGCGCGCCTTGATGCTCCGCCCGCGCCTGATGCTGCTGGACGAGCCGTCCTTCGGCCTCGCGCCACTCGTGGTCCGCGACCTGTTCGGCATCCTCGGCAAGATCAACCGCGAGGACAAGGTGTCGATCCTGGTGGTCGAGCAGAACGCCCAGCTCGCGCTCGAGCTCGCTGACCAGGCCTATGTGATCGAGACCGGCCGCATCGTGATGTCGGGCAATGCCAAGGACATCGCGAACAACGAAGAAATCCGCAAATCCTACCTGGGTTACTGAGGAGCCGGCACGATGGAGCTGTTTACCAACCAGGTCCTGGCCGGCATTGCGACCGGCGCGATCTACGCCTGCATGGCGCTCGCCGTGGTCATGATCTACCAGGCGATCGACCATCTCAACTTCGCGCAAGGCGAGATGGCGATGTTCTCGACCTTCGTGTCCTGGCAGCTGATGCAGTGGGGCGTGCCGTATTGGGGCGCCTTCGTGATCACGCTGGCGTTCGCCTTCGTCGGCGGCATCGTGATCGAGCGCGTTCTGTTCAAGCCGCTCGCCAAGGCGCCGATCCTGACCAATGTCGCAGGCTTCATCGCGCTGTTTTCGATCATCAATTCCTCCGCCGGCCTGATCTGGGACTTCACCATCAAGCAATATCCGACCCCGTTCGGCTCCTCGCCGTTCCTCGGCAGCCAGCTCATCTCGACCCACCAGGCGGGCATGATCGGCGTCACCGTGCTGCTCTTGATCGGCCTGTTCTTCTTCTTCCAGTACACCCGGATCGGACTTGCGATGCGGGCCGCCGCCTCGCTGCCTGAATCGGCCCGTCTCGTCGGCATCAATACAAGCTGGATGATCGCGCTCGGCTGGGGCATGGCCTCCGCGATCGGTGCCATTGCCGGCATGCTGATCGCCCCGGTCGTGTTCCTCGAGCCCAACATGATGGGCGGTGTCTTACTCTACGGCTTCGCCGCGGCCGTGCTCGGCGGATTGACCAGCCCGTTCGGCGCCGTGGTCGGCGGCTTCCTGGTCGGCATCTTCGAGAACCTCGCCGGCACCTACATCCCCGGCGTCGGCAATGAGCTGAAACTCCCGATCGCGCTCGCGCTGATCATCTCCGTCCTGGTCGTCAAACCCGCTGGTCTGTTCGGCCGGCACATCGTCAAGCGAGTTTGATCATGAGCGCTGTCGAAGACGTCGTCACGGAAGCCCCTGCCGTCGAGGCCGTGCCGAAGCGGGCCATGACGCTGGGCACAGGCACCTCGGTGGTGGTGCTGCTGCTTCTCCTTGTCGTGCCGGTGTTCGCGAAGAATTTCGTGATCTTCCAGCTGACCCAGCTGCTCTATCTGGGCCTCGCGGTGCTGGCGCTCAACATCCTGACCGGCGGAAGCGGCCAGTTCTCGCTCGGCCAGAGCGCGTTCTACGGCATCGGTGCCTACATCACCGCCGTGATGATGGAGCAGTTCAACGTTCCCTATTTCCTCTGCCTGCCGGTCGCGGGCGTGCTCTGCTTCGGCGTAGGCTTCCTGTTCGGCCAGCCGGCGCTGCGGCTCTCCGGCGTTTATCTCGCGCTCGCGACCTTCGCGCTCGCCACCGCGATGCCGCAGCTGCTCAAGCTGAACTTCCTCGAGCCATGGACCGGCGGCGTGCAGGGCCTCGTCGTCACCAAGCCGGACGCGCCGTTCGGGCTGAAGATGTCGCAGGACATGTGGCTCTATTACTTCACGCTCGTCGTCGTGCTCGCGATCTACATCTTTTCGGTCAACCTCTTGCGCTCCCGCTCAGGCCGCGCCTTCATGGCGATCCGCGACAATGAGATCGCGGCCTCCGCCATGGGCGTCAATGTCGCGCTGTACAAGACGCTCGCATTCGGCGTCTCCGCCGGCATCACCGGCGTTGCCGGCGGCCTCAGCGCCATCGCGGTGCAGTTCGTCGCGCCCGACAGCTTCACCATCACGCTCTCGATCCAGCTGTTCCTCGGCATGGTCGTCGGCGGCGTCGGCTGGCTCCCGGGCTCGATCGTCGGTGCCGCCTTCATCATCTTCGTGCCTAATATCGCCGAGGGCATTTCCAAGGGCCTCTCCGGCGCCGTGTTCGGCGTGCTGCTGTTCCTCGTGATCTACCTCGTACCGCATGGCGCAAGGCAGGTCGCGATCCTGGGCCAGCAATTCGCCGGACGGCTCAGACGAAACTGACCCTATCACCAAGACTGTTGCTTCAACCAAGGAGACCCAATTGCTTTTCGGAAGAACACTACGAACCGCCGCACTCGCAACGGCGGTCGCCACGCTCGCCTCCAGCGCCGCCTTCGCCCAAAAGAAATACGACACCGGCGCATCCGATACCGAGATCAAGATCGGCAACATCATGCCGTACAGCGGCCCGGCGTCGGCCTACGGCATCATCGGCAAGACCGAAGAAGCCTATATCAAGATGATCAACGACAAGGGCGGCATTAACGGCCGCAAGATCGTCTACGTCACCTATGACGACGGCTATTCGCCGCCCAAGGCAGTCGAGCAGGTCCGCAAGCTGGTCGAGAGCGACGAGGTGCTCGCCGTGTTCAACCCGCTCGGCACGCCGTCCAATAGCGCGATCCAGAAGTACCTGAACGCCAAGAAGATCCCGCAGCTATTCGTCGCCACCGGCGCCACCAAATGGAACGACCCGAAGGGCTTCCCCTGGACCATGGGCTGGCAGCCCTCCTACCAGAGCGAAGCGCAGATCTATGCGAAATGGCTGCTGAAGGAGAGGCCCGACGCCAAGATCGCGATCCTCTACCAGAACGACGATTTCGGCAAAGACTACCTCAAGGGCACCAAGGACGGCCTTGGCGCCAAGGCGTCTTCCATGATCATCATGGAAGAGAGCTACGAGGTCTCCGAGCCGTCGATCGACGGCCACATCGTCAAGATCAAGGCCGCCAATCCCGACGTGCTCGTGATCTACACGACGCCGAAGTTCGGCGCCCAGACCATCAAGAAGACCGCCGAGCTCGGCTGGAAGCCGCTCGAGATCATCACCAACGTATCGGCCTCGGTCGGCAGCGTGATGAAGCCGGCCGGCTTCGAGGCCGCTCAGGGCGTGCTGTCGGCGGCGTATGCCAAGGACGGCGCCGATCCGCGCTGGAACGACGATCCCGGCATGAAGAAGTGGTCCGAGTTCCTCGACAAGTACATGCCCGGCGCCGACAAGACCGACGCCAGCATCGTCTACGGCTACGGCGCCGCACAGACGCTGGTCAAGGCGCTGGAGATGTGCGGCGACGACCTGACCCGTGCCAACCTGATGAAGCAGGCCGCCAGCCTGAAGGATTTCGAGCCGGACACTCTCCTGCCCGGTATCAAGATCAACACCGGTCCGAACGACTTCGCCCCGATCAGCCAGCTGCAGATGCAGCGTTTCAAGGGCGAGAAATGGGAACAGTTCGGCGACATCCTGAGCGGCGACATCGCTCCGGAATAGCGCGTCGTCGCAATAGTCCAAATTGACAAGGCCCCCGCGGACGATCGCGGGGGCTTTTTGTTGACGTCATGGATCAATCTTGTTCAATGCGACGCCGATCCAGGTGAGGTGGGAGAGCAATGGCGGTCGTTCGATTTCAGGTTGCGGCGCTTTCGGCTGCATTCGCGTTGTGCACTGCGATAAGCAATCCCGCGCTGGCGCAGAAGAGCTACGACAGCGGCGCCTCCGACACCGAGATCAAGATCGGCAACATCATGCCCTATAGCGGCCCGGCCTCCGCCTATGCCGTGATCGGCAGGGCCGAGGAGGCCTATTTCAACAAGGTCAATGCCGACGGCGGCATCAACGGCCGCAAGATCAAGTTCATCTCGTATGATGACGCTTATTCGCCGCCCAAGACGGTGGAGCAGGCGCGTAAGCTGGTCGAGAGCGACAACGTGCTCCTGATCTTCGGCTCGCTCGGCACCTCCACCAACGGCGCCATCCGCAAATACATGAACGAGAAGAAGGTGCCGCAATTGTTCGTGGCAAGCGGCGCCTCGAAGTGGAACGACCCCAAGCAATATCCCTGGACCATGGGCTGGCAGCCGAGCTACGCCAGCGAGGCCAGGATCTATGCCAAGTACATCATGAAGGAGAAGCCCGACGCGAAGATCGGCGTGCTCTTCCAGAACGACGATTTCGGCAAGGACTATCTGAAGGGCCTGAAGGACGGGCTCGGGCCCAAGGCCTCGATGATCGTGCTGGAGGAGCCTTACGACACCTCGGAGCCTGCGGTCGACGAACATGTGGTCAAGCTGAAGGCCGCCGCCGTCGACGTCTTCATCAGCATCACCACGCCGAAATTCGCTGCGCAAGCGATCAAGAAGGCGGCCGAGATCAACTGGCACCCCCTCCACATCATCTCCAACGTCTCGGCCTCGGTCGGCGGCGTGATCGAGCCGGCGGGCTTCGAGATCTCGCAAGGCATCCTGTCGGCCAGCTACATCAAGGACGGCTCCGACCCGGAATGGAACGCCGATGACGGCATGAAGAAGTTCTACAATTTCATTGCGCAATACGATGCCAAGGCCAACAAGCTCGATGCCGGCGTGGTGTTCGGCTATGCGGCCGCACAGACCATGGTGAAGGTGCTGCAGATGTGCGGCGACGACCTCACGCGCGAGAACGTCATGAAGCAGGCCGCCTCATTGAAGGATTTCGTGCCCGATACGCTGCTGCCCGGCATCAAGATCAACACCGCAGCCGACAATTTCGCGCCGATCGAGCAGCTCCAGATGATGCGGTTCAAGGGCAAGGCCTGGGAATTGTTCGGCGATATCATCTCGAGTGATCTTGGCCGCTAGCATCCTGCGCCTCGCAAGCATAGATCGACACGCGCAGTCCACGCAACTTTCACTAACTTCCTCCCGGGCCACACCAAAGTTTCGGTTCGGCAGGGAATTCGGCGTCGCCTGAAAGACTTGCTGCAAAGCAAGACGCGAGCACGCCGCGGCTCCGTTACCGTCGCCCTGGCTCGACACGCCTGACAACAACATCCCGGCGCCTTCGACACCGCCCGCGACCATTCGACTAAAGATAAATCCTCGGCGCGGCCTTCTCACGGGTCCTTTCCTTGCTGGCGATGTGGGAAGGGCATTGAATGTTGCCCGGAGCCACCAACGAGCTCCCGATCAGCAAGCAGCGACACATTCAACGGATCCAAGGAGATCAGCACATGGATTCCATCCGCATGCGGAGGGGAGCCTTTTCGGCTACCCTGGCACTCGCCGTCACGCTGTCTACGGCGGCACTCGCCCAGAAGAAATACGACACCGGTGCGACCGATACCGAGATCAAGATCGGCAACATCATGCCCTACAGCGGGCCCGCGTCCTCCTACAGCGTGATCGGCAAGACGGAAGCCGCCTACTTCGACAAGGTCAACGCCGAAGGCGGCATCAACGGCCGCAAGATCAATTTCATCTCGTATGACGACGGCTACTCGCCGCCGAAGACGGTCGAGCAGGCCCGCAAGCTGGTCGAGAGCGACGAGGTGCTGTTCATCTTCAACTCGCTCGGCACGCCGCCGAACTCGGCGATCCACAAATACATGAACACGAAGAAGGTGCCGCAGCTCTTCGTGGCCACCGGCGCTACCAAGTGGAACGACCCCAAGGAATTCCCGTGGACCATGGGCTGGCAGCCCAACTACCAGAGCGAAGCGCGCATCTACGCGAAGTACATCTTGCAGAACATGCCCAACGCCAAGATCGCGGTGCTCTATCAGAACGACGATTACGGCAAGGACTACCTCAAGGGCCTGAAGGACGGGCTTGGCGCCAAGGCCGCCTCGATGATCGTCGCGGAGGAGAGCTACGAGACGACCGAGCCGACCATCGATTCGCACATCCTCAAGCTGAAGGCCTCCGGCGCCGACGTTTTCTTCGACGCGTCGATTCCGAAGTTCGCGGCCCAGGCCATCAAGAAGATCGCCGAGATCGAATGGAAACCGACCCACTTCCTCAACAACGTCTCTTCCTCGATCGGCGCCACGATCAAGCCGGCTGGGATGGAGGCCTCGCAGGGCATCATCTCGTCGGCCTACATCAAGGATCCGACCGACCCGCAATGGAAGAACACCGACGACGTGAAGGCCTGGAACGCGTTCCTGGACAAGTATTACCCCGAGGCCAATCGCACCGACGCCAACGTCATGTACGGCTACGCGGTGTCCCAGAGCCTGGTCCAGGTGCTCAAGCAATGCGGCGACGACCTGACGCGCGCGAACATCATGAAGCAGGCGGCCAACGTCAAGAATGCCACGGTCGGCGGCCTGTTGCCGGGCGTCCAGATCAACACCAGCCCGACCGATTTTGCCCCCATTTCGCAGCTGCAACTCATGCGGTTCAAGGGAGTCACCTGGGAGCTGTTTGGTGACGTGATCAGCGGCGACGTCAGTGGTTAACGGGAGGCTACGCCTCCGCAATAGGAGGAGGCGCCGGCTATCGGCGTGTGAGAGCCGAACCTGACTACTAAAGCAGCAGCCCCTGCGACTTGGTCGCAGGGGCTTTTTCTTGAAGGGAGCCGCCAAATCGTATTCAATCGCCGGCGCGTCACCAAAAACTCTCAAAAGAAAAAGGGCGCACACACACCAAGAAAAAATCAGGGAGATTGGAATGCCTGCTGTCACCAGCAAATTTGCGGCTGCGTCCCTTGCGCTCACGCTGTTCGCGGCCTCGACCACATCGGTTCTTGCCCAGAAGAAATACGATACCGGCGCGACCGATACCGAGATCAAGATCGGCAACATCATGCCCTACAGCGGACCGGCCTCCGCCTACGGCATCATCGGGCGAACCGAAGCCGCCTATTTCAAGAAGATCAACGACGAAGGCGGCATCAACGGCCGCAAGATCAACTTCATTTCCTACGACGACGCCTACTCACCGCCGAAGACGGTCGAGCAGGCGCGCAAGCTGGTCGAGAGCGACGAGGTGCTGTTCATCTTCAATTCGCTCGGCACGCCGCCGAACTCGGCGATCCACAAATACATGAACTCGAAAAAGGTGCCGCAGCTGTTCGTCGCCACCGGCGCCACCAAATGGAACGACCCGCAGAACTTCCCCTGGACCATGGGCTGGCAGCCCAACTATCAGAGCGAGACGCAGATCTATGCGAAATGGCTGCTCAAGAACAAGCCAGACGCCAAGATCGCCGTGCTCTACCAGAATGACGATTACGGCAAGGACTATCTGAAGGGCCTCAAGGACGGGCTCGGATCCAAGGCATCCTCGATGATCGTTGCGGAGGAGAGCTATGAAACCTCCGAGCCGACGGTCGACAACCACATCGTCAAGCTGAAGTCGACCGGTGCCGATGTCTTCATGAACATCACGACGCCGAAATTCGCCGCGCAGGCGATCAAGAAGAACGCCGAGATCGGCTGGAAGCCGCTTCACTTCCTCAACAACGTCTCCGCCTCCGTCGGCAGCGTGATGAAGCCCGCCGGCTTTGAGAACGGCCAGGACATCATCTCGGCCGACTATCTCAAGGACGTGTCCGATCCGGAATGGAAAAACGATGCCGGCATGAAGGAGTTCATGGCCTTCATGGACAAATACTTCCCGGAGGGCGACAAGCTCGACAAGGGCACCATCGTCGGCTTTGCGGTGGCACAGACGCTGGTCCACGTGCTGAAGCAGTGCGGCGATGATCTCACCCGCGAGAACATCATGAAGCAGGCAGCCAGCATGAAGGACTTCCGCACCGAGGCGCTGCTGCCTGGCATCAAGATCAACACCGGCCCGAACGACTTCGCGCCGATCAGCCAGCTCCAGCTCGAGAAGTTCAAGGGCGAGCGCTGGGAACTGTTCGGCGACGTGATCAGCGCCGACGCCGGCGGCTAGCTTCTTGTTTTGACGCCTTTGCTTGACGCAAACCGGGATCAACTTCGAAGACGCTAACCTTCATATGAGACGATAACGAGCCCCCTGCGAGATGATCGCAGGGGGCTTTGCTTGTGGCCGATTATCATCACGCGATTGCACAATCGAATGATGGTAATGCCTGCTTACCCTTTGGTCCCCGATGCGCTAGGCAAGGGAATGGCGAGGTTCTCGCCACAGCTTTAGTCTGCCCAAAAGTCTGCTGAAGGCCATCGTCATGACCGACCGACGCCCCCTGCTCCGCGCGCTCTACGACGCCGCCGTTGCCGCCGCCCATCCCAGCACGATCCTGGCGCCGCACTTGCGTCCCGTGCCCAGGGGACGCGTGATCTGCCTTGCCGCAGGCAAGGGCGCCGCCGCGATGGCCGCCGCCGCGGAGCGGCACTATCTCGACACGCTCAAGCTTGCGCCGGAACGGCTTGTCGGCATCGCCACCACGCGCCACGGCTACGGCGTGCTGACGCGCCGCATCCGAATCGTCGAGGCCGGCCATCCCGTGCCCGATGAGGCTGGCCTCAAGGGCGCGGCCGACACGCTGGCGCTCGCCAGCGAGGCCGGACCTGACGACCTGCTGCTGGTGCTGCTCACCGGCGGCGGCTCGGCGAACTGGATCGCGCCGGTGAACGGGATCAGCTTTGCGCAGAAGCAAGCGGTGAACAAGGCCCTGCTGCGCTCGGGCGCGCCGATCGGCGAGATGAACACCGTGCGCAAGCATCTGTCGCGCATCAAGGGCGGACGGCTGGCGCGCGCCGGCAAGAATGCCGCCGAGATCGTGACGCTCGCGATCTCCGACGTGCCGCATGACGACGCTTCCGCGATCGCCTCGGGTCCGACCGTGCCCGATCCGACCACGCTTGCCGATGCACGCGCGATCGTGGCGAAATACAAGCTCGCCATCGACGACGCCGTAGCCTCCGCGCTCGACGATCCCGCCAATGAAAGCTGCAAGCCCGATGATGCCGCCTTCGCACGCGCCTCGTTCGAACTGATCGCGCGCCCGAAGCAGTCGCTCGAGGCCGCAGTGAAACGCGCCAAGGACGCCGGTTACGAGACCATCGATCTCGGCGCCGATCTCGAAGGCGAGGCGCGCGAGGTCGCCGCCGATCACGCCAGGCTGGCGCTCCAGGCCCGCGCGCAAGGCAGGCGCGTCGCGATCCTCTCCGGCGGGGAGCTTACCGTGACGGTGCGCGGCAATGGCCGCGGCGGCCCCAACCAGGAATACGCGCTGGCGCTCGCCTCTCTGTTGAAGGACACGCAAGATATCTCGGCGCTAGCCGGCGATACCGACGGCGCCGACGGCGGCGCCGGCCATCCCACCGACCCCGCCGGCGCGCTGATCGACGCCGTGACCTTCGCCAAGATGAAGGCCCAGGGGCTCGCGCCGCAGGCCTATCTGGAGAACAATGACGCGACGTCGTTCTTCGAGGCGACGGGCGATCTGCTCCAACCCGGCCCGACCCTGACCAATGTGAACGACATCAGGGTGATCTTGGTGGATTGAGGCGGGCGGAGCGTGCGCTGCGTCCGTGATCCCTCAGACGTCCCGCATATGCTTAACGCGGGGTTTACGGAGGCCTCTTCGGCCGCATGACGACGGATTTCTTAACGCGAAATTCGTTGCAACTCCAGCAAGCTGCCCGCGCAAGGGGCAGATCATGGCGATCGTTCACCTGACTCTGCTCTAATGGCGCCGCGCTTGAGGAGGGCAGGACTCATGGACGATCGTGCCAGGCTGGTCGGAAGCCTCGACCCGCTCGTCCTTGGCGGGCTGCTCGACCAGGCCGTCAACAGCCTCCGGCTCGGCATCATCCTCTTCAACGGGAACCGCGAGGTCGTCTACTGCAACCGCCGCTACGCGGACATGTACGGGCTTTCGCCGGAGCAGGTGCAAGCGGGCACGCCGGTCAGTGACCTGATCGAGCATCGTCTCAAGCTTGGGCTGAAGATCCGCGGCGAAGCCGATGCCTATATCCGCTCCCGGACCGAGGGCATGGTCGTCAGCGAACGAACCGTGCAGGAATTCGCGGACGGTCGGATCATCGCCTACACCGTCCTTCCCCTGCCGGATGGCGGCGGCATGGCCACCCACGAGGACATCACCGAGCGCGAGGAGCTCAGCGCGCGGCTGCAACAGCGCAACATGCAGTTCGACATCGCAATCAACAACATGCCGCACGGGCTGTGCTTCTTCGACGCAAGCCACCGGCTGATCGTGTGCAACAGGGACTTCATCGACATGTACGGGCTGCCGCCCGAGCGCGTCCGCCCCGGCACGCCGCTGTCGGACATCGTCGACATGCGCTTCGAGGCCGGCAGCGTGCCCGCGATGACGCGGGACGAATACATGAAGTGGCGAACCGGCGTCGTCGTCTCGGCCGAGCCCGTCGACAGCATCATCGAGATGCGCAACGGACGCACCTTCAAGGTGCGCCATCGCCCGATGCCGGATCTCGGCTGGGTGGCAACCCACGAAGACATCACCGAGCAGCGCCAGGCCGAGCTCAGAATCGCATATATGGCGCATCACGACGCGCTGACCGACCTTGGCAATCGCACCCTGCTCAACCAGCGGCTCGCGCAGGCGTTTGCGTCGGGGCAGGCGTTCGCCGTGCATCACATCGACCTCGACAAGTTCAAATCGGTCAACGATACGCTCGGCCATCATGCCGGCGACGCCCTGCTCAAAGGCGTCGCCGAGCGCCTGCGCCGTCTCGCCCGTCCGGGCGATACGATCGCCCGGATGGGGGGCGACGAATTCGTCGTGCTGCAGACCCCGATCGAGGGCGCAGACGAGGCACGCGTTCTCGCGCAGCGGATCATCGTGCAGATGGCGGCCCCCTTCGAGATCGACGACGGGCAGACCATCGCGGGCGCGAGCATCGGCATCGCCATTGCGCCGGCCGACGGCGCGACGTCAGAGCAGTTGCTGCGCAATGCGGACCTTGCGCTTTACCGGGCCAAGAGCGACGGCAGGGGCACGTACCGCCTGTTCGAACCCGCCATGGACGAGCAGGTGCAAAACCGCCGCGCGCTCGAGCTCGATCTGCGCAAGGCGCTCGTCGGCGGCGAATTCGAGCTGCACTACCAGCCGCTGGTGAGGAGCCAGAACGGCGAGATCAGCGGCTTCGAGGCCCTGATCCGCTGGCGGCATCCGCAGCACGGGCTGATGGCGCCGGGCAGCTTCATTCCGCTCGCGGAGGAAATCGGCCTGATCGTGCCGATCGGCGAATGGGTCATCCGGCAGGCGTGCAGGACCGCGAGCCGCTGGCCCAAGCACCTTCATGTCGCCGTCAACATTTCCGCGGTGCAGTTCCGCTATGCCGGCCTCGCCGAGGTGATCGTCGGCGCGCTCGCCGCCGCCGGGCTGGAGGCCAACCGGCTCGAGATCGAGATCACCGAGAGCGTCCTGTTGCAGGACAAGGAAGGGACGCTGGCGATCCTGCACAGGCTGCGCGAGCTCGGAGTCCGGATCGCGATGGACGATTTCGGCACCGGCTACTCGTCGCTGACCTACCTGCAATGTTTCCCGTTCGACAAGATCAAGATCGACCGTTCTTTCGTGCGCGACGTCGCGACCGATGCCGGTTCGCTCAACATCGTGCGGGCGATCACGGCGCTCGCGAACGGGATGGGAATGACGGCGACCGCCGAAGGCGTCGAGACGCGCGAGCAGCTCGACCGCGTCGCGGCGGAGGGTTGCTCGGAGATGCAGGGCTATCTGTTTAGCCGCCCCCTGCCCGCGGACGAGATCGAGCGCCGTTTCCTCTCCGCCGACATCCCCGTGCTGCGTGACCGGTTCGCCGCAGCGTAATCGCCTCCAATCATCCTGCCAAGACATTCGCGTCATTCCGCAATGACGGAGTGTGTCGGCGCGGCTTACCGCTTGCCGCTGACGTGCTCCAGCAGCGCGAGCAGGCCCTTCAACAGGTCCGTCGGCGACGGCGGGCAGCCCTTGATGTGCAGATCCACCGGAACGGTCTCGGATACGCCGCCGACGCAGGCGTAGCTGCCTCTGAAAATGCCGCCGTCGATCGCGCAGCCGCCGACCGCGACGACCCATTTCGGATCGGGTGTCGCGTTGTAGGTCCGCTCCAGCGCCTGTCGCATGTTCTTCGTCACGGGACCTGTGACCAGCAGCACGTCGGCATGGCGTGGCGAGGCGACGAAGCGCAGGCCGAAACGTTCGACGTCGTAGAAGGCGTTGGACAGCGCGTGGATCTCCAGTTCGCAGCCGTTGCAGGACCCGGCATCGACCTCGCGAATGGCAAGAGAACGCCCAAGCCTGGCCTGGGCGGCGCGATCGACTTTCGCGGCAAGCTCGGCCAGCGCCGAATCGTCCGGCGCCGGCGCCGGCTCCGTCAGCGAACCATGGGTGAGGCTTTCGAGCAGGGTCTTGCGCATGGCTTAGAGGTCCGCGCCCGAATAGGAACAGTTGAACGACTTATTGCAGAGCGGGAAGTCGGCGATGATGTTGCCCTCGATCGCGGTTTCCAGCAGCGGCCACTGGAACCACGACGCATCGCGCAGGTGGCAGCGTTCGACGCGCAACTCGCCATCGAGCCGCAGCCACGCCAGAACGTCGCCGCGGAACGCTTCCGTCAGCGCCAGACCTTCACATCCGCCGCGCCCCGCCGCCGGCGCGGTCCTGATCTCGCCCGGCTCCATCAGGTCGAGAATCTGTGCGATCAGTCCAACGCTCTGCTCGACCTCGCGGATTCGGATCCAGACCCGCGCGTTGACATCGCCGGTATCCAGCACCGGCACCTCGAACGACAATTCATCGTAGGGCGCGTAAGCAAGTGTGCGGCGTGCATCGAAGCCGCGGCCCGAGGCGCGGCCGACATAGCCGCCGGCGCCGAACTGCCGCGCATAGTCCGCCTTCACGATGCCCGTGGTGACGGTGCGGTCCTGCAAGGATGCGGTGTTGTCGTAGAGCTCGATCAGGCGCGGGAATACCTTGTTGATTTCCGCAAGCAGCGTTCGCAACGCCATGAGACCGTCCGCTGCGATGTCGCGCGCCACGCCACCGGGCACGACGACGTCCATCATCAGCCGATGGCCGAACGCCGCATCCGCAGCGCGCAGGGTCCGCTCGCGCAAGATGCCCGTCTGGGCATGCATCAGCGCGAATGACGCATCGTTGCAGATCGCTCCAATGTCGCCGAAATGATTGGCGAGCCGTTCCAGTTCCGCCATCAGCGCCCGCAAATGATTCGCGCGCCGCGGCACCTGGATGTCGAGCGCCGCTTCCGCCGCCCGGGCAAAGGCGAAGGCGTAGGCCACCGCGCTGTCGCCGGAGGTACGGTTGGCGAGCTTTGCCGCGGCCTCGAGGTCAGCGCCCTGCATCAGCTGCTCGATGCCCTTGTGGGTGTAGCCGAGCCACTGCTCCAGCCGCACCACATGCTCGCCATTGGCGGTGAAGCGGAAATGGCCGGGCTCGATGATCCCGGCATGTACGGGGCCGACCGCGACCTGGTGCAACGCCTCGCCCTCGGCCGGAAGGAACTGGTATGGCCGCACGTCGCGCGATGCGTTGCGGCCGGAGAGCGGATAGGATTGGCCCCAGGCATGGTGATCGAGCCATGGCCGCAAATCTGGCCGCAAATCTGGCCGCAGATCGTCAGCGCCATCTGGAACAAGCCCGAACAGATCATGGATCGTCCGTTCCAGCCGAAGCGCGGGCGGATGACGGCTGGCGACGCTCGGAAATGCGCCGGCCGTACACTCGTAGGTGACGACCGCGATCTCGGCCGAGCCGCCATCGAGCATTGCCATATGCACTGCGGTCGGCTCGCCCCAGAAGCCGAGCAGTGTGAGGCCTCCCTCGACCAGTCGATCGATCGCCGCCTGCCAGCCCACCTCCGTCACGACTGCGCGCGGCCAGGGCCGGTGCGACGGCACCGCATGAACATGGGGGATGCTGTCGAGGATGCCCATCGCTACCCTAGGAGCTTTGCGACGTTCTGAAAGCCGGCGACCAGCCCCGGCGGCAGATAGATGCCGGCCATCAGCACCAGCGCAAGATGCGTGAACATTGGCACATAGGACGCCTCCGCCGGCGCAGTCGGTCCCTTGGGTTCGCCGAACATCACAGAGCCGACGCGCAGCAGGAGGCCACCGAGCGCGATGATGATGCCGAGCACCAGGATGACCGTCAGCCAGGGCGCGTGCGAGAAGGTCGAGCTCACCACCAGGAACTCGCTCATGAAGATGCCAAGCGGGGGCAACCCGACGATGGCGACGACGCCGAGCATCAATCCCCAGCCGAGCACGGGATTGGTCATCGTAAGTCCCCCGATGTCGGCGATCTTCTGGGTGCCCTTGACCTGGGCGATGTGGCCGACGGCGAAGAAGATCGCCGACTTGGTCAGCGAATGCATGGTCATGTGGAGGAGGCCGGCAAAATTCGCCAGCGGCCCGCCCATGCCGAAGGCGAAGACGATGATGCCCATGTGCTCGATCGAGGAATAGGCGAACATGCGCTTGATGTCGCGGCGGCGGTAGAGCATCAGCGAAGCGAAGATCACCGAGATCAGGCCCATCGTCGCCATCAACGGCCCCGGCGCAATGGCCGCGAGATTGACCGCGAGCATCATCTTGAAGCGCAGGAGCGCATAGAGCGCGACGTTGAGCAGGAGGCCGGAGAGCACCGCCGAGATCGGCGTCGGGCCCTCCGCATGGGCGTCCGGCAGCCAAGCGTGCAGGGGCGCGAGGCCGACCTTGGTGCCGTAGCCGAGCAGGAGGAAGACGAAGGCGACGTTGAGCAGTGCCGGGTCGAACTGTGCGGCGTGCTTCACCAGCACCGTCCACACCATGCCGTCGAGCCCCTCGCCGACCACGGGGCGCGCCGCCATATAGACCAGGATGGTCCCGAACAGCGCCAGCGCGATGCCGACGCTGCCGAGAATGAAATATTTCCAGGCTGCTTCCAGCGCCTCGTGGGTGCGGTAGATGCCGACCATCAGCACGGTCGTCAGCGTCGCCACTTCAACTGCGACCCACATCAGGCCGATATTGTTGGCGACGAGCGCGAGGTTCATCGCGAACATCAGCGTCTGATACATTGCGTGATAAAAGCGCAGGAACGCCGGCGTCAGGCGCCCGATCTCGATCTCGTGCTGGATATAGCTCGCGCTGAATACCGATGTGGTGAAGCTCACGAAGGTGGTCAACACGATGAAGACCTTGTTGAGGTCGTCCACCAGCAGATACTGCCCTGACACCGGCTCGACCACGAACAGCGAAAGCGAGGTCAGGAAGGTCGCGAGTGCCGCCACCACATTCAGCTTCGCCGTTTGCCTATAGCCCGGCAAGATCGCCAGCAGCGCCGCCGAGACGGCCGGGATCACGAGGATGGCGCTGAGGACGTCGATGCTCATCGCCGCTCTCCACGAAAACGATCGAGCGCCTGAACGTCCACGCTGTCAAAGCGCTCGCGGATGCGGAACAGGAAGATGCCGATCACGATGAAAGCGATCAGCACCGAGAAGGCGACGCTGATCTCGACCACCAGCGGCATGCCCTTTGCACCGGTCGCCGCCAGCACCAGCCCATTCTCCAGCGACATGAAGCCGACGACCTGACTCACGGCGTTGCGCCGCGTCACCATGATCAGGAGCCCCAGCAGCACCACCGACAGCGCGAAGGCAAGGTCCTCGCGTGCGAGCGCGTCGGCGCCCGGCGTCACCCGCAGCATCACCACCATCGACAGCGCGACGAGACCGATGCCGGCCATCATGGTCAGCCCGATCCCGATCACGTTCTCGATCTCACGGTGGATGCCGAGCCGCTTGATGATCCGGTGCAGCGCCACCGGAATGATGATGGCCTTGAACACCAGCGCGATCAGCGCCGTGAGATAGAGATGCGGCGCTTGCTGCACATAGGCCTGCCACGCCACCGACAGCGCCAGCACGCCGGCATGCAGCGCATAGACGTTGAGCAGCGCGTAGAGCCGGTCCTGGTAGAGCATCATGAAGCTCGCCAGCACGAGGGAGCCGGCGAGCAAGTGGGCGATGTCGAATTGCAGGCTGCTCATCTGTCAGAGGCTCCCCGACACGAACCGCAACAGGGTGGCGAGCAATGCCAGCATCAGCGCCGCGCCCAGGAACTCGGGAATCCGGAACACGCGCATCTTGGCGATTGCGGTTTCGAACACGGCGAGCAAGAAGCCAAGGACCGTCAGCTTGCCGACATAGAGCAGTGCGCCGAAGACCATCCTGGCAACGCTCGCGTCCGCACTCGCCATCCCCCATGGCAGGAACACGCAGGCGATCAGCGATACGTAGAGAAGGAGCTTGAGCTGCGACGACAGATCGATCAGCGCGAGATGTCGCCCCGAATATTCCAGCACCATGGCCTCGTGCACCATGGTGAGCTCGAGATGAGTGGCGGGGTTGTCGACGGGGATACGGGCATTTTCGGCCAGCGCCACGATGGTCAATGCCACGAACGCCATGCCCAGCGACACGCGCAGGCCGACAGCGTCCGAGCCCATGAACTCGGCCACGTAGGCGAGCTGTGTAGAGCCGGCGATCATCGCAACCGAGAACACCGTGATCAGCATCGCGGGCTCGGCGAGGGAGGCGATCATGACCTCGCGGCTGGAGCCGATGCCGCCGAAGGCGGTGCCGACATCCATGCCGGCGAGCGCCTGGAAGAAACGGGCGCTGCCGAGCAGCGCAATGATGGCGATGAGATCGGCGGTCCAGGAGAACAGGAGCCCGTTGCCGAAAGTCGGCACCAACGAGACCGCGACCCAGGTTCCTGCGAACATCAGATAGGGAATGACGCGGAACAGCCATGATGCATTGTCCGCGAGCACGACGTCCTTGCGCATCAGGCGAATGAGGTCGCGATAGGGCTGGAGCAGTGGCGGCCCGCGCCGGCGCAGCAGCCGCGCCTTCACCTTGCGCACGAACCCCGTCAGCAGCGGCGCTAGGCCCAACACCAGCAACATCTGGGCGCCCTGGGAGAGGATGTCGCGCAGCGCATTCATAGTGCCACCACCAACAGCAGCACGATCAGCGCCACGAAGACCAGCGTCAGGTAGCGGCGGATGGTGAGAAACTGGAGGATATTGATGCGGTCCGTCGCAAAGCCGACGACCTTCGCGATCGGCGCGTACAGCATATCCCAGATCAAATCGTGCAGTTCGACCCGGAGCCGCGCAGGGCGCGGCGAGGACGGCGGCGGCATCTCGCCGATCTCGCGCGCGGCAAAGATGACGCTGCCGAACACGCGGCGGATCGGCTGCGAGAAGCTGGAGGCCGAGTACTGGATCGCCGGGTTTGGATCAGGATAGCCGCAATCCCAGGCCGGTGCGCGGCGCAAGCGGTCGGAGGCGAGACGGTGAATGGCCGACGCCGCCGCCGTGCCGCAGAGTGCTGCGAACACGAACACCAGAAGGCCGTTATAGGAGCTGCGGCTTTCCGCGATCGGCACGATGGTGAGCCACTGCAATCCGACCTGATGTGGCATGACGTTACCGACCATGTCCTTGCTCACCGGCGCTAGCGCGTCGATGAGCAGCCCGGGCAGGATGCCGGCAATGAGGCAGAAGGCGGCGAGCAGGAGCATCGCGGTCAGCGAAAAACGGTCGGTCTCATGCGCTGACGCGGCGACATCCGAACGCGGCCGGCCGAGGAAGCTGATGCCATAGAGCTTGACGAAGCAGGCCGCGGCAAAGGCGGCCGCGAGCGCCAGCAGACCGCCGACCGCCGGAATCGCCAGCTTGAGGCCCCAGGAGGGCAGTTGCGGTGACAGCAAAATCGCCTGGAAGGTCAGCCATTCCGAAACGAAGCCGTTGAACGGCGGCAGTGCCGAGATCGCGACGCAGCCGACCAGCACCGCGAACGCCGTCTTCGGCATGCGATGGATCAGCCCGCCGAGCTTCTCCATGTCGCGCTCGCCGGTTGCTCCCAGCACCGCGCCGGCGCCAAAGAACAACAGGCTCTTGAACAGCGCATGATTGAAGACGTGCAGCATCGCCGCCGTGAAAGCCAGCGCCGCCACCCAGTCGAGCCCTTGCGCCTTGAAAGCCAGCGCCAGCCCGAGGCCGGTGAAGATGATGCCGATGTTCTCTATCGTCGAATAGGCGAGCACGCGCTTGATATCGCGCTGCATCAGCGCATAGAGCACGCCCAGTGTCGCCGTCGGACCGCCCACCAGCAGCAGCACCATGCTCCACCACCACACCGGTTCGGGCAGAAGATCAAACACGATGCGCACGAAGCCGTAGACGGCGACCTTGGTCATGACGCCGCTCATGAGGCCGGAGACATGGCTGGGTGCAGCCGGATGGGCGAGCGGCAGCCAGGCATGCAGCGGCACCAAGCCGGCCTTGGAGCCGGCGCCCAGCAGCACGAGGATCATCACCATGCCGGTCAGCGCAGCGGAAGGATGCGAGGCTCGGATCGCATCGAAATCGTAACCGGCGCCGCTCGCGAGCAGGCCGAAGGCGAGCAGCAGCGCCAGCGTGCCGAAACTCGCCATCAGAAGATAGACGTAGCCGGCGCGGACATTCTCGGCTTCCCGGTGATGCGACACCACCAGCGCCCAGGAGGTCAGCGACATGAATTCCCAGGCGACCAGGAAGCTGAAGGCATCGTTTGCAAGCACGACGACGTTCATCGCTGCGAGATAGGCAGGATAGAACGGCAGCACGCGGCCGGGGGCGTCCTCGTGCTGGCCGTAACCGAGCGCGAACAGGCTCGCGGCGGCGCCGCCGAGATTGACGACGACGAGGAAGAAGGCGGACAGCGCATCGAGCCGGAAATGGGCACCGAGCCAGGGCAGACCGATCGGCAGTGTTGCGCTCAACACGGGATGGGCGGGATCGAGCAAATGAAGGAGCGCGGTGGCGCAGAGCGCCGCAGTGATGACGAGGCAGGCGCCATAGAGCACGACCGAGCCGCGCGGACGCATCGACAGCGCTATTCCGGCCGGCGCCAGCGCCAGCAGAGCCGCCACTGACCATAGCGCCATCGCGATCATGGCCGCTCCCGGATCATGATCTGCGCGCGCGTCGTCATCGCTACAGCCTGCCCGCACTCGGGGGTGGGGACTTCAGCCGCACACCGCGGCCCCCGGCGCTCGACGCCGCACCCTCGGCGATCAGCTCGATGCCCGCAACCGACAGTGCCTCGACCAGCTTCATCAGGGAATCGACATTGCCGCGGATCAGCCCTTCGGAGGCCTCCATGCGCTGGATCGTCGGCAGCGACAGCGAACTGCGCTGCGCAAGTTCGCGCTGGTCGATCCCAAGCAAGGCTCGGGCGGCCCGAAGCTGCGCGGCGGTGATCACGGGGCAGGATCTCCGTGGCAATTACGGTGATTGATTTGCCAAGCTTAAATGATACAAAATGATGCTTCAAGCATCATTTTGTATTTGCAGCGCATCATTGCGATCGGCATCCTCGGAGCGCACGCCCCCCCGCATTCCGCCATCACGCTCGTCAGGCCCGTCGTTGTTCGTGTGGCACGGAGTGAGCGGAGCGACGAGGATGCCGGGACAAAACCTGGTCAAGCCCGGGCGTGACGACCGTACCAATGCGGCGCGGGATTCCGGGGTCGCACTCGCGCGCAGCCCAGAATGATTGTCCGCCTCAAAAGTCGTTCGCGATCTTCGACAGCATCTCGATCAGGGCTTCGCGGTTGGCCTGGCCGAGCAGCTCGTTCAATCGCGACTCGTGCTTGGTGGCGACGAGCTTTTTCGCCCTCGAAAGCACGGCCTTGCCCTTGTCGGTCAAAACCAGAATGTGCGAGCGGCGGTCATTGGTGGAACGGATCCGGGCGCAGAGGTCGCGGCTCTCGAGATTGTCGAGCATGGCGACGAAATTCGGCCTGAGGATGCCGAGGGTAGAGGCGATCTCGGTCTGGTTACGGCCCGGGTTCTTCTCGACCAGCAGCAGCACCGAGAACTGCGCCGGCGTCAGCTGGAGCGAGGCCATGCAGCGCAGGAAATTCTCGAACACCTTGAGCTGCGCCCGCTTCAGGACGTAGCCGAGCTGCTCCGAGAGCTCGCCGAGCTGGAGGGCGTCGGGCAGGCCTTCGGAAGCGTCCTTGCGGCCCTTGGCTGCGTCACCAGCCTTTTCGGAGGACTTTTCAGCGGTTTTGGAAACGGTCATCGCCTCGTGCTCGTAATCCCGCTAAATTTGGAGCGGGTCATCCCCCACCCTTGAAGTTATATTCGATAATTGTTATGGACCATATCAAATATCGTCAGCGTATTTCAATGGCTGTGTGGGGACCATCCACCGCAATCGCGGAGACCGGTCCTCGATCTTGAGGGGGAGCGTCCGGTCTTGAACACCACCATCATGCTGTTCCTGCTGCAGGACGGCATCACCAATGGCGCGATCTATGCGCTGCTCGGCCTGGCGCTGGTGCTGGTGTTCGCCGTCACCCGCGTCATCCTCATTCCCCAGGGCGAATTCGTCACCTATGGCGCGCTGACCTATGCCTCGCTGGCCTCGGGCCAGATGCCGGGCACGGCCAAGCTGGCGCTGGCCATGGGCATCACCGCCTGCGCCTTCGACCTGTTCGTGGCCCGCAAGGCGCTGCATGGCCGGCTGATCGTCCGCAGCGTCCTCGCCAACATCGTGCTACCGGCCATCGTGCTGGCACTGACGATCTATTTCGCTGCCCAGAAGCCGCCCGTCGCGGTCTGCATCGCACTGTCGCTGGCGATCGTCGCGATGATCGGCCTCTATCTCTACCGCATCGCGTTCCAGCCGCTGGCGCACACCTCGGTGTTGGTGCTGCTGATCGCCTCGGTCGGTACCCATCTGGCGCTGCAGGGCCTCGGCCTGTTGTTCTTCGGCGCCGAGGGCCAGCGCGGACCGGCGGTGCTGTCGGGCGCCTTCACCGCGGGCTCGCTGCGCTTCACCGGCCAGAGCCTCACCGTCTACGGCATCACCATCGCCTTCATCGTCGGGCTCTGGTTGTTCTTCGGCCTGACGCTTTACGGCAAGGCGCTGCGCGCCACCGCCGTCAACCGCCTGGGCGCGCGGCTTGCCGGCATCCGCACCACGCTGTCGGGGCAGATCGCCTTCCTGCTGGCGTCCGTCATCGGCGCGCTCTCGGGCATCATGATCGTGCCGATCACGACGCTCTATTATGACTCGGGCTTCCTGATCGGCCTGAAAGGCTTCGTCGCCGCGATCGTCGGCGGCCTCGTCAGCTACCCCCTGACCGCTGTCGCCGCCGTGTTCGTCGGTATCGTCGAGGCGTTCTCGTCCTTCTATGCCTCCAACTACAAGGAGGTGATCGTGTTCATGCTCCTGATCCCCGTGCTGCTGCTACGCTCGCTGGCCGCGCCCGCGGTCGAAGAAGAGAAGGACTGAGGCCAAGATGCAGAGCCGGCTTCCCATCCTCGTCTTCGCAGCTTTGATGGCGGCGATCCCGTTCATTCCGGGCATGCCGCCGTTCTGGATCGTGCTGCTCGACAATATCGGCCTCGCCGCGCTGGTCGCGATGGGCCTCGTGCTGCTGACCGGCGTCGGCGGCCTCACCTCGTTCGGCCAGGCCGCCTTCGTCGGCTTCGGCGCCTACACCACCGCGGTGCTGACGACGGCCTACGGCCTGTCGCCGTGGCTGACGCTGCCGCTGTCGCTGGTGGTCAGCGGCTTGCTCGCGGTCCTGCTCGGACTGATCACGGTCCGCCTGTCCGGCCATTATCTTCCCCTCGGCACGCTCGCCTGGGGGCTCGGGCTGTTCTACCTCTTCAGCAAGCTGGAGTTCCTCGGGCGTAACGACGGCATCTCGGCGATCCCGCCGCTGTCGGTCGGCACGTTCAGGATGCTCTCGCCCGGCTCGATCTACTACGCGATCTGGGTCGCCGTCCTCGTCTCGGCGCTGCTCACCATGAACCTCCTGGACTCCCGCACCGGCCGCGCCATCCGCGCGCTCAGACGCGGCCATGTCGCGGCCGAGGCATTCGGCGTGCACACGCCGCGCGCCAAGCTTCTGGTGTTCATCCACGCGGCCGTGCTCGCCGGCCTCTCCGGCTGGCTCTACGCCCATCTGCAGCGCGCAGTGACGCCGACGCCGTTCGGCGCCCATGCCGGTATCGAATATCTCTTCATCGCAGTGGTCGGCGGCGCCGGCTATGTCTGGGGCGGCGTGCTGGGTGCGGCGATCGTCGTGATCCTGAAAGAGGTGCTGCAAAGCTATCTACCGCTGATCCTGCCAGGCTCCGGCCAGGTCGAGACCATCGTGTTCGGCATCATGCTGGTAGCCCTGCTCCAACTCGCGCCCGGCGGCGTCTGGCCCTGGCTGATGTCGTTCCTGCCCGAAAGGTCGGGCGGCCGGAAGCCGGACACCGCGCTGAAACTCGAGGCGCGCTCGCGCTCGCCCGGCCAGTCCGACATTCTGCTCCAGGTCGAAAAAGCGCGAAAACAGTTCGGCGGGGTGGTCGCGGTCAACAACGTTTCCTTCGACGTCCAGGCCCGCGAGATCGTCGCCCTGATCGGACCGAACGGGGCCGGCAAGAGCACCACCTTCAACCTGATCACCGGCGTGCTGTCGGCAACGTCAGGCTCGATCTCGGTGCTCGGCAGAAAGGTCGACCGCGCGCCACCGCAGGAGATCGTCAAGCTCGGCATCAGCAGGACCTTCCAGCACGTCAAGCTCGTCCCCGACATGACGGTGCTGGAGAATGTCGCGATCGGCGCGCATCTGCGCGGCCGTTCCGGGCCACTCGCCTCGATGCTGCGGCTCGACCGCGCCGATGAAGCAAAGCTGCTTGCGGAAGCCGCCCGCCAGATCGAGCGTGTTGGGCTTGCCGAACAGATGCATCAGCTCGCAGGCAGCCTGTCGCTCGGCCAGCAGCGCATCGTCGAGATCGCGCGTGCGCTCTGCGTCGATCCGCTGCTGCTGCTGCTCGACGAGCCGGCCGCGGGCCTGCGCCACATGGAGAAGCAGCAGCTCGCAAAGCTGCTGCGCGACCTGCGCGACGGCGGCATGAGCGTGCTGCTGGTCGAGCACGACATGGGCTTCGTGATGAACCTCGCCGACCGCATCGTGGTGCTCGATTTCGGCACCAAGATCGCGGAGGGCACGCCCACCACCATCAAGACCAATCCCGAAGTGATCAAGGCCTATCTCGGAGTGGCGGCATGAGCGCGCTGTTGTCAGTCACCGACGCGCATGTCGCCTATGGCAAGGTCGAGGCCGTGCGCTCGGTCTCTCTCGAGGTCGGCGCGAACGAGATCGTCACCATCGTCGGCGCCAACGGCGCCGGCAAGACCACTCTGCTCTCGGCCATCATGGGCGTTTTGCCTCTGAAGGGCCGCGTCACCTTTGCCGGCCAGGACCTGGCACGGCTCGACATCGAGGACCGCGTCGCGATGGGCCTGGGCCTGGTCCCTGAGCACCGCGAATTGTTCGTGACCATGAATGTCGAGGACAATCTCGAGCTCGGCGCCTTCCGCATCGAGAAGAGCCGGGCCAAAGTCTCGATCGAGCGGATCTACACGCTGTTTCCGCGCCTCAAGGAGCGGCGCAAGCAGCTCGCCGGCACCCTGTCCGGCGGCGAGCAGCAGATGCTCGCGATGGGCCGCGCGCTGATGGGCGAACCAAAGCTCTTGATGCTGGACGAGCCGAGCCTCGGCCTTGCGCCGATCATCGTCGCCGACATTTTCCGCATCGTCACCGAGCTCAAGGCCAGCGGCGTCTCCGTGCTGCTGGTCGAGCAGAACGCGCAGGCCGCGCTCAAGATCGCGGACCATGCCTATGTGATGGAGCTCGGCGAGTTCGTGCTGAGCGGCAAGGCCAGCGACATCGCGGCGAACGAGCGGGTGGCGGCGAGCTATCTCGGCTTCCAGCACGAAGGCGCGAGCGCGATCTAGGCTCTTTGTTTGAGCATGATCTCCGCGCAAACGCGTTCCGCGTTTGTCGTGAGGGAAAACCGCTTCACACTTTGCGCTAACGCGGCCCGCCGGGTCCGGATCATGCTCGCTGCGCCGTCCGCACAAAGCCCCAGGCGGCGATCGCAGCCATCAGCAGCGAGATCAGCACGTTGTAGCCGGCGAGCGAGAGGCCGAGGAAGCGCCACTGCACCTCGTCGCAGCGCACGACCTTGACGGTGTCGAGCCGCGACAACAGATCGCCGGCATTGCCGAGATTGACGACCGGGCCAGAGCAGTCGGTCGGTCCCTTCCAGAACCCCCATTCGACACCGGAATGGTAAGTGCCGAGACCCGCATTGGCGAGGGTTGCCAAAGCGAGGATCGCCAGCCCCGCCAGCAGCAGCGGCCGCGGCGCGCCGCTCCGTGCCGCCAGCGCGGTGAGCGCCCCGAGCGGGATCGCGAGATAATAGGCGTAGCGCTGCTCGAGGCAGAGCGGACAGGGCAGGATCTCCAGGACCAACTGGAAGAACCAGGCGCCCGCGATCGTGGCCGCCGCGATCAGGGTAACGGCCAGCGAGGCAGTCAACGCGGGGCCGCCGACTGCGGGGCGAAACGCTTGTATTGCGGCACTCTGGGTCGTCACGGCGGCCTTCTCCGGCTAGGGGCTTGGATTTAAGCCTCTAACCCCGGCCCAAGCGCCTGTCGAGAACGGCGGGGATCACTTTGGCGCGGGTTGACCCCGCCTTTCCCATGGCTATAGTCCGCCGGCTTCGCGACGCCCTCCTTCCGGAGGGGCCGACCGAGGGCCCCTGTGGCGGAACTGGTAGACGCGCTCGACTCAAAATCGAGTTCCGCAAGGAGTGCTGGTTCGATTCCGGCCAGGGGCACCACGCTTCGCCCGTACGGGCTTCGCGTGGCGCGGCCATGCGAAGCCGAAGGGGCGAAGCGTGTCCGGCGAAGCCACTTGGCGAAGACGGACCGTCGCAGCACAACAGCATTTCAGGCTCCCCAACGAATTTCGTTATCCCGAACAATGGAATTGAGACGGCCGTAGCCCTGCTTTGCTTCAGGGCCGTCGCGTGAATGGCGAACTCAAGCTGCCGTCTGAGCCGCTACGGCTTCGTAAATGTCCTCCTCCTGAGCGGTGTGCATGCGCACCAGCGTTTCGATCGCCTCGATCACCCGTTGGGCATCCCGGACAAGATAGCGATCGACCTTCTCCGACGGCAGATCCTCCACAATCCGATCGAGCAGCCTTGTCAGGTGCAGAATCTCCCGATGGGCGCGGCTCATGGCAGAGAGGCCGTGGCGTTCGCGGAGCACCTCCGCAAGCTTCGGATAGACGCTGTCCTCGTCCTCGCGCTCATGCATCACGACGCTGCTCTGAACAAGGCGCTGGGCCTCCATTATCAGCGCCGCAGCGGATTCGGGCGTCGCATCATCCAATGCATCGACGATCCTGCGCACCCGGTCGAGGTCCTTGAAGAGGGCCAGATGATCGTGATGCAATGCCAGCCCCTGCTCCGCGCTGATGCGTGCGCCGCCCCTGGCAAGGGCCGGAGTAAGCGCCCGCAATGCGTTCAGAATGACCGCAACGTCGATGATCTCCTGGACGATGGCCGCGGGCACGGGATCGAGCCAGCCAACGGTTGCAGCGACCATTGCCACCAACGACAACCCCATGCCGACAACAATGCTTTGCAGGGCGATGCGTCGTGCTCGCTGCGCAATCATGATCGCCTCGCCGACGCGATCGAGCCGGTCGGCCAAGATCACCACATCTGCGGCCTCGGACGACGCGGTCGCGCCGCGCGCGCCGAGCGCGACCCCGATATCGGCCACGGCCAGTGCCGGGGCGTCATTGATGCCATCGCCGACCATGATGGTCGGATGCAGCCGCTGTTCCGCGCGGACTGCCTCGACCTTGTCTGAAGGAACGCGGTCGGCCAGCACGGCGTCGAGGTCGAGCGCTGCACCTATCGCCTGCGCTGCCGCGGCGCGATCGCCCGTGACCATCACCATTCGCGCGATGCCGGCATCGCGCAGCAGCCGGATCGCTCGCGGCGTATCAGCCCGCAACTCGTCGGCCAGCAGCAGCGCGCCGATCGGACGGCCGTCCACGGCGACGAAGACGATCAGGGCCGAGCGCCATGAAGCGCGCCGGATCGCCCGCAGCTCCCAAGGCAACAATTCGGCATGCGCGCGAAGCAGCTCTCGCGAGCCCGCAATGACCCTTCGTCCCTCGACCAGGCCGCTCAAGCCGGTGCCCATGGTTTCCTTGACTTGTTCGGGCGCTTTCAGCTTGAGGTGGCGATCGAGGGCTGCAGCGACGACAGTCTTGGCAAGCACGTGATGCGAGGCCTGCTCGAGCGATGCCGCAAGCTTGAGGACCTCGTCTGGATCTTCCCCGGGAGCGACCTCGACAGAAAGCAACCGTGCCCCTCCGACGGTCAGGGTGCCGGTCTTGTCAAACAGCACCGTGTGCGCGCGAGCCAGCGCTTCCAGCGCCCCTCCACCCTTGGCGAGGATGCCGCGCCGGGCCGCGCGCGCCACCCCGGCGATGAAGGCGACTGGTGCAGCCAGGATCAGGGGGCAAGGTGTCGCCGCCACCAGCACAGCAAGGCTGCGCGTCAAATCACCGGAAATCCACCATGCAAGGAAGGCGACCGCGAGCGTCACCGGTAGAAGGATCAGCGCAAAACGATCGGCCATCCGCACAAAGGGAGCCTTCGCCGTTTGGGCTGCCGTCACCATCCGCACGATGCCGGCGTAGGTGCTCTCGCCGGCCGGCGCGGTCACGGTCAATTCGAAGGTCTCGCCCGCGTTCAACGAACCGGAAAGCACTGCGCTGCCGCGTGTCTTCTCGACCGGAATGGGTTCGCCGCTAACCGCGGACTCGTCGATGGTGGCCGAGGCCGAGCCAACGATACCGTCGACCGGCACGATCTCGCCCGCCCTGACAAGCAGCTCTTCACCCACCGACACTGCCTCGATCGGGACTTCCTCGATCCCCCCGTTGCCTTTGCGGTGTGCCTGCCGCGGTGCGCGATCGACCAGGGAGCGCAGGTCACGCTCCGCCCGGGCGATCGCGATATCCTCCAGCACGTTGCCGCCGGAATACATCAGCGCAACCACGACGCCAGCAAGCGGCTGGCCGAGCGCCAACGCCGCGATCATCGACAGCAGCGCAATCGCGTCCACTCCGAAGCGACCGCTCAGAAGATCTCTGACGATCGAGACCGCCAGTCCGCCGATCACGGGCGCGGTGCCGAGTTTCCACGCAAGATCCGCAAGATCAGGCCGGCCCGCCACCCGCGCGAGAATACCCGCGGTCAATCCTGCGATTGCAATCGCAACCAGGCCCCATCGCAGGACCCGCTCAAACGACATGGCTTGGTTCCATAGCTACACGGACGTCACTCTCTCCCGAAACCGGCATCGTCGCTTGAGCAGAATCAAACGCCCAGTCGAGGATTGCCATCCAGAAGTCGTCCGAGGAGGAGGCCCATGCGAGGCGGCTCAATGAGCCGGGTCAGGGCTCCAGCACCGCCGGCAGCCGGAACGCAGTGAAAAGCTTCTGGGCGAGCGGCTGCATGAACATCGTCATCGCCGCGATCCGCTCCTTGTCCAGCGCCAGGAGCTGGATGGAGTGGGCATTCCAGCGCCTTTCCGCGCCGAGGGAGTAGAGGGCGAATGCCGGCTGCAGGTTTGCGCCGACAGTCACCAGCCTGAAACCGCGATAAGCGGGCCAGACGGCCCGGAAGAAATCCGCGATCGAAGAACGGCCCCGATACCACTCTCGCCAGGGAGGCATCGAATAGACGGCGTCTTCCTTCAGCAGCGAAACGAACCGCTCCAGGTCGGCGCTTTCCCAAGCCAGCACGTAGCGCTCCAGCAGGCTTCGCTGATGTTCATCGGCGGTCGGGGCCTGCCGAACGTCACGGTCGAGCGTGACCAGCTTGGCCCGCGCCCGTTGCAGGGCGCTGTTCACCGAGGCCACCGAGGCGTCGAGCACAGCGGCGACCTCGATCGCTGACCAGCCCAAGACGTCGGCCAGCAGCAGCACGGCGCGCTGGCGCGGCGGCAGTTGCTGGATGGCGGTGATGAACGCGAAACGGACAGACTCGCGCAGCTCGTAGCGGGCGTCAGGCCCTCCGGCTGGATCCGGCAGGCTCTCGAGCTCGGCGTCGGGATAGGGCTCGATCCACAGCGTTTCCGCATCCGGCCGCCCCTGCGGCCTCTGGGTCGACGGGCCTCCCAGCTGGTCGGGCATCGTCCGGCCGTGCTTCGAACGGCGCGCCATATTGAGCGCGACGTTCGTCGCGATCCGGTAGAACCAGTTCTTGATCGAGGCGCGCGCCTCGAAGTCGTCGAAGCCCCGCCAGGCCCGCAGCATGGTCTCCTGGACCGCGTCCTCGGCCTCGTGAAGCGATCCCAGCATGCGATAGCAATGCAGCTTGAGCGCACGGCGATGCGCTTCGGCCACGCGGGCGAAGTCCGCTCGGCTCGGCGGCGCAACGTTTGGAGAACCGACCGACGTCCTGTCTCTCATGACGATACCATTTGGCGGCACCATTGAATTGCTGCAGTCCCGCTCTTCCCTCAGTTTGCCGCGGCGACGCCATTGGCCGAAACGGTGAAGATCGCCCCTGCCTCAGCCGGCGGCTTGACCGCGGCTACGAGCACCGCCTCGGCGACATCAGCGGGCGACTGGCGCGCGCCCATGTTCTCGAGGAACTTCTGCTGGGGAATGCCGAGGTAGCGGGCGTAGCCGGTCACGGCGGCCTGCCCGAGCTCCGTCTCCGGCATGACACGGGAGGGGACGAGCGCGACGAAACGGATGCCGAGCTCGCGGCGATCGGATTCGGCCTGACAGTATTTGGCAATGAACATCTGCATGCGCTTGGCGCCAGCGTAGCCGCCCGAGATCGGCGACCCGCCGAGGCCGGCCCCGCTGGAGATGATCACCACGACCGAGCCCGGCGCAAGCGGCAAGTTGAGCGCCTCGCGGCAGAACAGGAAGGCCATCTTGGTGTCGACTTCCCAATTCACGCCGAATTCGGCCCAGGTGAGCTCGGGGATCGGACGGACTGGCGGGGTGGCCCCGCCGCAGATCACCAGCAGATCGGGCCTCGTCCTGGCGAAGACCTCCTGCGGCGCGGCTTCCGAAGCGGCGTCCAGCGCCAGCGTGTCGACGCGCATTTCCTTTGCGAGATAGGAGAGACCGCGCGCCTGCCTGGCGACCGCCAGGACATGCGCACCTTCGTCCGCAGCACGCCGTACGATCTCGCGGCCGACGCCCCGGCTGGCGCCAAGGACGACCACCCGCTTGCCCTGCAGCAATCCGTTTTCCGACAACATGGCTCAAATCTCCCAAGCGCGCCCCAATCTCAATGCAGATACGCGTCGATGTGGATCTTGCCTGTAGCCAGGTTCGCGTAGCCCGCGCCCCAGGCCGGTCGTGCGTTGACCCAGGCATAGGCCGCGGCGGCCGTGGTGAGGTCGATCTTCACAGCCAGGTCGACGATCGGCTCACCGTCGCGCGGGGTCCCGACGCCGTCGGCGGAAAACGCGATCCGACTGCCATCCTCGGTCTCGATGGTCGCGCGGAGATCGAGCTCCCTGCGGCCATCGGCACGGACACGCAAATAGTCGATGCCTCGCATCGTGCCCGTCATACGGCCTTTGATCGGTCCCGCGAGCGCAACGTCGAATTGAGCGCCGTGCAGCGGCACATTCTGTTGCCCCGCTAACACGGCCTGCATGTTCACGCCGTATTCAGTCACACTGATGATGTCGAGATCGTATTCGAAGATCTTTTCGTAGCTCATGGCTTCTCTCTCTTAAGTGTCTCCACAAACCTGGCGTCGCTGATCGCCGGCAGCAGAACGCGCTCAATCGACGATCAACCCGCCGGTCAGGTTCGCCACAGTTCCGGTCATGCCGCTGCCCCGATCGGAGACCAGGAAGGCCGCCATGTCCGCCACCTCGCAGATGTTGCTCGAGCGCTTGCGATGCGTGAGGCTCTCGATGAAGCCCAGAAACTGCTCGCGCGGGATGCCCATCGCGTTGGCATGCAGCCCGAAGACGACCTCGATTGTCTCCGTCTCCGGCATGCCGGTCGAACGCAGGCAGATCGCGCGAATACCTCTCGCACCGAATTCGGCGGACAGGTTGCGGTTCAAGGCTTCCATCGCCGCCCAGGCGGGACCCATCCCTCCGACCAGAGCCGCACCGAGCCGTGCGGGTTCAGGGGTGTGCATCAGCAGCACACCGGAGCCTTGCTCGGCCATTCGCCGTGCCGCCGCTCGCGCCGTCAGGAAGTGCGATCGCATGTAGGCGGTGATCGGCGCGGTGAAGCTGTCGACCGACAGCTGGGCAATCGGGATCCCCTGGGTCCCTGGCTGCGGGATCGGCGTGATGGCGTTGAAAGACACATCTAGCCGCCCGCTGGACTTGAAGACCGCGGCCACGTGGCTTTCCACGGCCTCTTCGTCCAGAGCGTCGACCTGAAAGGCCGTTGCTGTTCCGCCTGCTGCGACAATCTCCTTGGCCACGCGCTCGACCTTGCCGAGCGTGCGGCCGGAGAGGAAGACTTTGGCCCCTTCGCGGGCGAATGTCCGCGCCACGGCGCCGCCGATGGCCCCGCCGGCGCCGTAAACGACCGCTGTCTTGTTTTCGAGGAGCATGACGAGTCCTTTTCATCTCGAGTTCGGTGCGGAGGCCGGTTTGGCCACCGTCATCGCTCATAGAGACCCTCGGCACCCCGGAGACTCATCGGCGTCGGCGGAAAAAATTCGGGGCATCGCGAAGCGACAGCAGGCCTCACGCCTTCCGCCTATAAGTCGTGACCATCGTGTAGTCCTTGCGCGGACCTGACACGGCGTGGCGAATGACAAAGCTGCCTTCGGGGCGGAAGGTGTAGGTCGACTGATAACGGTCGAAACCACACAGATGGTCGGCGCTCCCGTTCAAGGCGCCGTCGTCGGACGCAACCAGTTCGACCGTGTGGAAGAGCCGCGGCGGGGCCTCCTTGAAGAAGACGTCGAATCCGCGGCCGTGCCCGTGGAAGACGTACTCGCGCTCAGCCTCGAGTTCTGTGCCGGTCAGGAGCTTCAATCGTCCTTGTTCGCGATAGGCCAGGCCGTCCGGGCCTGACGGCGTGAAGGTCGCAAGACCCTGCATGCTCCCCTGCCCCTCGATCAGCCTGTCGAACGACCAGGAGCCGGTCAGCCGCTTCATCACCTCGGAGCCATCACCCCAGCTGCCGGTCACAGTCACGTTCATATCCTTCGGGCCTCGACCACCAGCGACGCGTTCGACTTTGCCGGGCCAGTACCTATATCCTGGGGCGGATACGTGTCGATGCAGTGAGCATGTGATGGCCAGGAGACCCACGACCGAAACGGATGCCGGCGACCTGCCCCGCTACTTCGTCTGGGTCCGCGGCCTGGAGGGGCCCGAGCCGCAGAAATGGGAGTCGATGGATTTCGGCGTCGGCGACTGGAAGCGGCCGCTGGTGCTGGCCTGGCGGGAGCTGTCGGCTGACGAGCGGCGCCTGCCGCTGTCGATGCTGGCGCGGCGCTATCCGCCGCCGCGCGTAGAAGCGTCGTAGGCGCGATCCCTCACTTCCCCCCGCGCCGCGGTCGGCGTCAGCCCGAACCTGCGGCGAAAGCAGCGGTTGAAACATGAGAGATCGTTGAAGCCGCAGGCAAACGCGATTGTCGCTGATGCGGCCTTCGCGGGGCGGCGCCCGCCGCGGCAACGGAAAATAGGGCCGGACGACCGCGCTTCGCAATCGCGGCCGCTTCACAAACAGGAGAATGCCCGGGCATACCCGGGCATTTTTTTCGCCGATTGTGGTGCAGATCATAGTCAGCCGGAGCGGGACGGCGCGATCCTCATTGCTACTTGAGCGTGATCATGGGCGAAATACATCCGTTACTTCATCGCGAAACCACTGATTGAATTTTTGGGATGCCGGCCGAGCGGGGCTTGAAGCATCCTCAACTGCATTTCGGGAGGGGTCCATGACGCACCAGGACGGGGCGTTGCATGACGGTCCTGCAAGGCCGGACCATACGCACGACGATCCAGTTTCCGACGCGACTGCGGCCGGCGCGCCGAAAGGGCGCAAGCTGGTGCTGTTCGCCGACGGCACCGGCAACGCCTTCACGACCCAGGAATCCAGCGTCTGGCGACTCTACGAGGCGCTCGACCACACCCAGCCCGACCAGATCGCCTACTACATCAAGGGCGTCGGCACCGCCGGCTGGGCGCCGCTCGCCGCGCTCGATGGCGCCACCGGCATCGGCGTGCCGGCGAACGTTCGCAAGCTCTATCGCTTCCTGTGCTGGAACTGGCGACCCGGCGACGAGATCTACATCTTCGGCTTCAGCCGCGGCGCCTTCACCGCGCGCACGCTGGCGGCATTGATCGCGAGCCAGGGGCTGGTGCCGGCGGTGATCGACAAGGTCGCGGTGTCGCATGCGGAGATGCAGCGCAATACGATGGCCGCCTGGCGTGAGTATCGCAAGGAGTCGGTCGGTTATCGCAGCCTGCCGACGATCTGGATCGTGCGCTGGATCCGCGACGTCCTGATCTATCTTTATGACCTCGTCTTCCGACATCGCTCCTACGCGAAGGTTCGCGAGGCCATGGACGGCCGCAAGGACATCAAGATCGAATTCCTCGGCCTGTTCGACACCGTCGAGGCGTTCGGCGTACCGGTCGAGGAGCTCCGTGTCGCGATCGACTGGGCGATCTGGCCGATCTCGTTCAGAAACTACCGGCTCTCCGACAAGGTGAAGCACGCCTGCCATGCGCTGGCGCTTGACGACGAACGCACCACCTTTCATCCGCTACGCATCGACCAGGCCGACCTTGCCAAGGGGCAGATCGTCAAGGAAGTGTGGTTCGCGGGCGTGCATTCCGATATCGGCGGCGGCTATCCGGAATCCACCTTGTCTTTCGTGCCGCTGGTGTGGATGGCCGAGCAACTCGGCAGCCAGCTCCGTTTCCAGGACGGCACGATCGAGCATTTCCGCGAGTACCAGTCGGCCATCGGGCCGATGCACGATTCACGCAGCGGCGCCGGCGTGCTGTATCGCTACGGCCCGCGGCCGATCCATGACCGCGCCGAGGATGGCGGGGCGCCGGTGGTGCACTTCGGCGTGGTCGAACGCATGCTGCACGGATGCGACAATTACGCTCCCCTGATGCTGCCGGCCAGTGCGAGGGTGCTGCTGCCGGACGGACAGGTGCTGCCGCTGACGCGGGACGAGACGCGCAAGGCCATGCGGTCCGCCTATGCGAAGCGGGAAGGCGATGGTCGCAAGGCAGCCGAAGCCGACGCGTTCATGGCGATGAGCCCGCCAAATCCCGAGATGGCGCGGCAGGTCCTCGACACCGTGTGGTGGCGCCGCGTGGCCTATTTCTCGCTGGTGATCGCGCTCATCGTCTTCGCCGCATGGCCCTGGATCGCACGCACCGTCGTAGGATCGTCCAAGGCGCACGGGCTCGAAGATACCGCCCTGCTCAAATGGATCACTGCGATCGACAACGGCACGAGCACCGTCGTCAAGCCGTTCGCCGATCTGCTCGCGAGCGTGCTGCCATCCTACACGGCGCCGTGGCTTGCCATTGCGCTCTACTATCCCTTCCTGACCACAGTCCTCGTCCTCATCATCCTGATCGCCTGGAACAGGAATGCGGCGCTGCGCGACAGCATTCAGGAGCGCGCTCGCCTCGCCTGGTACCGCCCCGACCGGATGGCATCGCGAAAGCGGGTCAGCAAATCCGGCTGGCTGCTCGCAATCGGCCGCTGGATGCGATTGCATGCCTGGCCGGTGCGCATGGCCTTCACCAACGTCCTGATGCCTGCGATTTTCCTCGCCGCCATTTTCGGCTCCGGTCTGCTGCTCCTGTCCCGCGGCTATTTCGACTGGCGCGCGGGCGTCGGCGATTTCTGCAAGAGCAGCGCATCGACGCAAGCTGTCGGCGACACGCCGGCGACGGCGCGCGGCGGCGAATTGTTCGACGTCAGCGATTTCTGCTGGGCCAGCCGCCTCGCGGTCGAGAAGGGCCGCAAATACCGCGTCTGGATCGAGATGGCCGATCCGTGGTTCGACCGCACCATCATGACCGGCCTGAACGGATTCAGGACCCCGCCGGATCCGACCCATCGCCTCGCCGTTCCCATCCTGCGGCTCCAGGGCGCCGACTGGTTCCAGCCGATCGTGCGGATCGGCGCACGCGGATCGTACGATCTGCCGCTGCAAGCCATCAACGGGTTGCCGGCGAGCGACCTGCCGCGGCGGGTCAACGCGACGGTGCCGGACTATGAGGACGACAGCAAGGACAACTACCCTGTTCATGTCGAGGACTCAGCGGAGTTCAAGACGCCGGGCAGCGAATTGAACCGCGTGTGGAAACCGTTCGGGGATTTCGAGCCGATCCCGCAAGCCGCGCTGCCGGCGGCGCGCGCGCTCTGGCACAGGCAGGGATTGTCCGAGCTGTTCGTCGCGGAGTTCGAGGCGCCGGAGGCCGGCGAGCTGTTCTTCTACGTCAACGACGCCGTCCAGATCTTCCCGCGCCTGATGTCGACGCGGCATGCGCCGCGCTGGCTCGTTCCGGTCCAGGGCCGGCGCGTCCAGTTCTACAAAAACAACAGCGGAACGGCGACGATCCGAGTCCAGCGGTTGCCAGCGCCCCCGCCCCCATGATTATGGGTGTCGCGCGTATGGCCGCGGCTAGAGTGGCGCGCGCGCCGCGGGGGACACGCGGCCGGGACCATAATCATGACGGACCAGGGCGAGACCGGTGAGGCCATCACCATCCTCCTCGTCGAAGACGACGCTCCGACCTGCTGGCGCCTTCAGGATGCGCTGGTAAAAGCTGGCTACGAGGCGCGCACGGCCGGCACGCTGGGTGAGGCCCGCAGCGCGCTGGCCGCCGGCGCGCCGCGCGTGCTGCTGACCGATCTAGTATCGTGGGGTGGGCAAAGCGACAGCGTGCCCATCACTTCTGTTTGGTGGGCACGGCGCTTTTGCGCCTTTGCCCATCCGACGATTGTGGACGCGCAGAGATCTCGCTAATTCGTCAGCCCATAGACGTCGAGCTGTCCGTTATAGGTCGGGCGATAGATCCGGCCTTTCCAGACGATCGGACGGTTGAACTTCGGATGCATGAAGGCGTGCTCCGGGCCCCAATTCTCGCTGTCCCAGATCACCTGCATCCGCTTCGAGCCATCAGGATTGGTCGCGAAATTCTGCGCGTCATAGACCAGGAAGCGGCCGGGGCTCAGCATCATGTTGCTGTCCTTGTAAGGCACCATCGCAACGACGATGGCGTCAGCGCCGTTATTGGCCGCGAGTGTGATGCTCCAGCCGGGCATGCCGCCTGACGGCCGCGGCGATTGCGGCGAAGCGATCTCATTGGATCCGGCAAGATAGGTCGAGGTCCCGTCTGGAGCGATCGACCAGGCCCTGAGCGCACTATTCTCACCACCGACAATATGCATCACCCCATGCGTGGCGGACGAGAACAGCAGCGGCGTTCCGTGCAGATGCCGCGTCGCACCGCCCGGAAACAGATTCAATTGCGTCGGCGATGCCGGCGCCGGCGGCACGGCGGGATCGAAATACGTATAGAGGATCGGCGGCATCTTGAGCTTGCCATAATTGGCAGCGAAGTGACCGGCCGACAGGTCAGCCTGCTGGGTATCGCCGAGCGCCGCGGCGTTGGCGGTGTAGAGAATGCCGTCCTTGCCGGCCGCAAGCACGGCCTGGGCCGATGCGACATGGACCGGACCACCCGATCCGAAATCCTGGTCGCTCCAGGCCGATTCCTTCATCCCGGCCAAATGTCGTGCCACCACCGGCGCAATCTCCGCATCCATGACGTCGGGCCCTGACGTCACCGCCACATGCGCCGTCTCCCGCGCATGAAGCGGCGTGAGCGCCATTCCCATGCGCTTGGCATGGCCGATCACCGCGGTTAGCGAGACGTTCGACGGCAGCGCGTGCGCGTCGTCGTCATCGTCTTCAACCGCGGCCGCGGCGGCAGCGCCGACACGGTTGGCGTCCGTCCACGGCGACCACCACGACAGCACCTCGAAATGCGCGTGAGCGCCGGTGTGCAGCGCCAGCCGCACCACGCTCTCGCCGAAATCGCCATGCTGCGGCGAGAACGCGCCGTTGCCGGTGATGACATAGATCGAACCATCAGGGGCAATGGCGGGGCCGGCCCCGCTCTGCCATAGCCCGCCGCCCGAGCCCGTCACGGTGGAGCACCACGCGGCCGCAAGATGCCAGGCATGAACGTCGACCGCGATTAGCCAGCCCCGCGCCGCCGCCGACGTCTCCCTGACCGTGCCGAAGGGAATCAGCACGTGGTTCTGCGTCAGCGTCAGCGCGCTGCGTTGCTTGCGCTGGATCGAGACGAATTTCTGCACCGGCAATCCGCCCGGCGGGGTGTAGACCGCGCCCTCCAGATTGAGGAGATCGTGCGCCTTCGAGCCGTCGCTGATCCGCAAGGCTGCGAGAAAATGCTGGGCCTTGGCCACGCTGCCGTCGTCGCTGATCCAGGCGCACGCATAGAGAATGCCGGCGGCCTCGTCGATCACGGGGGTCGAGAGGATTCCCCAATTGACGTTGGTCATGTGACCATCGATGGCGGGCGTTCCGACGATGGGACGGCCGAGATTTGTCGCCCAGATTTTTTCGCCCGTTACCGCATCGAAAGCGTAGACCCAATTGCCCATGGTGGCCTGGAAGATCAGGTCGCGGCTCTTGCCGTCGGCCGTGCGGACGCCGCCGACCGCGAGCGGCTGCGCCTCGAGCCGGGGATCGTCGGGAATGGGGATGCCGAAGAGTTTTACGATTCCCTTGGCGCGCACCGCGGTTGCGGTCAGCACCGTCTCTGCGTTGTTCGTGCCGGTCCTGGCGAGATCGTAGCTGCGGGTGGTGACGGAGGCGGCCATGGTCAGGCTCCCCAGACGAGCAAGCTACCGGTCGCGATCAGGCAAACGCCGGCCAGCGGTCGTTCGTCGTGCAGGCCTGCGCGCCACCAGTTCAGCACGGCGGCTCCGCAGCCGAAGCCGAGCCCGGCCATGATCGCGCTCGACAGCGCCGCGAGGAGCGGCGCATCAGGCGTGCGCAACACGACATTGTCGATCGCCAGCAGCGGCGGCAGCACATAGAGCCAGCCCGGCGCGTCGAGCAGACGTTGCGCGATGGATCGCCACAACAGTAGTGTCGCGCCACACGCCATCAGCAGAACCGCGGCAAGACCGCCTGCGAGCGGCGCGCTGGCTCCGAGTGCCGAACCGAGCCCGTCGCAGAGGCCGAACATCAGCGCGAGCGGCAGGACGTGACGCTGCGGCATGATGAATGCGAGCGCGAAGGCGACAATCAGACTGTCGGCGGAAGTCCACAACAGATGCAACGACATGGGACCCTCTCAAATGATTTGTGGGGCAAGGTAGGTAACATCGATCGAAAATGTCGCGCCGTGCGCCGGCAACTGTTGGCCCGCCACGCGAATATGATGTTCGCCGCCCGCGCCGACCGCTGCTTCCGCGCCGACATGATCGCCGCGGCACACGGTCTCGAGCACGCCGTGCCCCTGCGCATCGGTGACTGTCACCTTGAGCGAGCCGTCCGCCGATAGGCCCTGGCGATCGAGGCTGATCTGGAGGGTGATCTTGCTGCCCTGCTCGATCCAGATCCGCGCCGCCTCGGTCTCGGCATTGGTCGCCGGCAGCGTGTCGAGATCCGCCGCGCCAAAGATCGTCTGCGTGGTGTGGCGCGGATGCCGGATCGACGCGAGATTGAGGCCGGCGCGCGAGAAGCACAGATAGCTCTGTCCCTTGCTGAAGGCGTTGCTCGGAATCGTGAAGGTCGCAACGCCGTTTTCATCGGTTGAGATATCGGGATGATGGCCGGTGTAGTCGTGCAGCTGCACATGGGCGCCGAACGCGGTCTGGCAGCTGATCGCGCGCGCGTTCATGGTGTCGAAGTTCAGCGCGGTCAGCAGGCCGGGCGCGCCGGTCCTGTTGAGCACGATCACCTTGTCGTCCACGAATCGACCACTGGTCGGCCCGTTCGCCAGATGCTCGTGGATCCAGATTAGATTGTCGATCCACGGCTTCAGCCCGTAAGCGCCGGGCCAGACGCTCGGCGGGAAATAGTCCTTACCGTAGACGAAGGGGTAGCCCTCGATTGACAGCAGGAAGGCGTAGGCGAGCAGCTTGTTGCTGATGACCTGCTGGCCCGGTGAAGTATCGGTGTCAGGATTGTCGACGAAGGTGCAGGTGAGATCCGGACGCCAGCTCGTATAGCCGGCGCCGTCGAGCACGCGCGCGTTGCCGCCGTCGCAGGCGGCCTGCAACGCCCAATGCATCGGGAAGTCGGCAACGAGCGACCGGCCGCTGAGCGGCGGTTGCGTCGCCCAACCGTTGAGGATGGCGCGATTGCCGTCGAAATACTCCGAGTAGAAGAATTTCGAGGCCATCACGCCATGGGTCATGAACTCGTGCACGAAGGGCGCCCAGGTGCCCTTGACGTCGTCGAAACGCGCCCCGTCCGCGCCCGTGGTGCGGAACACCCATTCGCCGAAGTCGAGCGCATCCTCGATCGTGACGCGCGGCGGACGGCAGCGCTGATAGGACAGTTCGCGGCCGAAAGGAAAATCGTTGGGCGGGCTCGGCACATCATCATCGGGCAGATCGTCCGGCGGCACGCCGCGAAACCAGCCTGGCGAGGTTGCGTGCCGTCCATTCAGCGTCTGCCCGTCCGCGCCGAGATAGCGAAACACGCCGGGTCCGCCATTCTCGCCGCTGCGCTGATGCAGCACGAGATCGAGATAGACGTCGATGTCGCAGGCATGCGCGACCGCGACCAGGCGCGTCAGCGACGATTTGGCGCCGTAGCGCGTGGCGACAAAGCCTTGCTGGTTCTTGCTGCCGATGTCGCGCGGATCGAACACGCCGTAGCCGTCACAACCAGGCCCCGCGCCGCCTTGCGCCTTCGACGTCGGCGGCAGCTGGATTGCGGTAAAGCCGACATTGCGCAGCGCGCGAGCATGGGTGGTCAGGAAATCGAGCAGCCAGGGCGCGCCGCGTCCGTCGACCGGCGCCGGCACGGTGACGCGTTCGCCGTGCGGACCGAAGAAGCGTCCCCAAGCTAGCAGCGCTACTCCCATGACGCGGCCTCTGGCTGGCTGCGTCAATCATGACTCGCACTGCGATCATCCGGAAGTTGAAAATTGAGGCAAGCGCTGCCACAAAACGAACCGCCGCTCACGATCGCGTGCGCGGCGGCGTCGGGCGCTAATCATCATCGTCGGAGCCAAACAGCCGGATTTGCGGGAAGCCGCTGCGCGGCCGGCTGGCATAGTCGCGTCCGCTGGAATCTTCGCGGATGTTGCGCGCGACGTCATCCCAGTTGGTTTGATCGCGCCCGCCGCGTGCATCGCGCTGATCATAGCGGTGGCGCTCGGCCCAGCGCTCGTGCCGCTCGGCCCGCCGCCGCTCGGACGCGGCGCGCTTCAGGTCAGAATCCCTGGCCTTGGCATAAGCATTGTCGGGAGAGGATGCCGGTTCTGTGGAAGCCTGCTGTTCGACCGGCTTTGCCGGAGACGGAGGCGATGGCGTTGGCTTGGATGGCTCAACAGCCGCTGCCTGCGGAGGTGGCGGCGCCGACGGCTCAGCATTGGCCTGCGCCGTCCCCGAGTCGGGCTTGGAGTCGACTTTGGCTTCATTCTGCGCCTGAGCCGGTGCGGCAATCATCGCGCTGAATGCCTGTGATCCCGAGAGATATTGCACGCGCTCCGAGGGCGCATTCGTCGCGGCCGGCGCAGCGGCCTCATTGCGTTGCGCCATCCTGCTGGTATCGGGCCCCTGCTTGGGCGCGATTGGATTCATGATGTTGCCGGCGACGATGCCACCACCAAGGCCAATGGCAATGGCGACGACGATCGTTCCGGCGCCGACGAAATAAGCTGTCGAGACGCGCATTGGCCCACTCCGTGTTTGAAGCGAGCAACGCGGTGGGATTGCCGGATGTTCCTGATTCAAAACGGTTCCCGGCAGGGAACGTCGTCTCAGATCTGCTGCGCGACCTTCTCGAGCCCGATGATGCGAGCAAGCTTGCGCACTTCTTCCTTCTGGTCGTCACGCAGCTGGAACAGCAACGGCATCGCGGCCGACTTCAGCTGCTGGACCTCATCGCAATTCGGATCGATCTGCACGTTCGGCCCGTTCGGATTGGAGAGCTTGTTGGCCGAGATCTTCTTGACGACGTTGCGCAAGGCGGTCTCGACCGAGGGCCAGTAATATTCCTGCGACGACGACAATTTCAGGCGATCCCGGATGCCGGCGATCTGCACGTCGGAGAGCAGGGAGTAGGTCTTTTGCGGCTGCGGCTTGGCGACGACCTTCGGCTTTGCCGGAGCTTCGACGGCGGCGGTGGTTTCTGCGGGAGCTGGCGTCTCCAAGGACGCAACCTTCGTCTCGCCAGACTTGGTTTCGACGGCCTTGGTCTCCACGGCCTTCGGCATTGGGAAATCGGACGGTGTGGCCGCGGCAAAAGCCTGACGAAGGGGCTCGATGAGCACCGGGGCCTGTGACAGCTTGTCGGCCGGCACCTGAACCGGCTCAATCGCGGCCGAGGCTAGCGCCAGCGTCGGAACCAAGCGGTCGGCCTTGGCAGCACGGTTGGCGGCGAGCGGCTTGGGCGCGGCCTGGGTGATCATCTCGGCGCTGGCGCTGGGCACGCTGTCGCGGCCAAGAATGGCGGTGGTGGCGGCACCGAGGACGAGGAAGCAGGTCAGCACGGTGATGGTGATGGCTCTGGACAAACGTCTCTCCGGAAGAACCGCTTCACGATGTTGTTAGAGATGCCCGGGAAAAGGGCACGAATTAAGGCTTGAGTGTGCCTTTGCGGCGACAATCACCAAGGTTGCGGCGACAAAGTCAAAATACCCAGTGAAATCAGGCAGCTACTGTCAGATCGTAGGCATCCTGGATGTCGGCGACAATCTCGGAGGCCTCCCAGACCGCGCGCGGCTCGACCGACTGTAGCGTCACCGTCCAGTTGCCGCCCCGGCGGGTGCGGGAGACGCCGACGATGTCGAAGCGGACATTGCGGCAGAGCGGGTGACGGGCCAGCGCGTGGGCGACGCGGACGCGGATTTCATCCAGCGTGGCTGATGTCTTGCGGTTGAGAAAATCGAAATCCATCGCCTGTCCCTCTCGTCCTGATTGGCGGCCGTGAGGGGAATTCTTGGCGGGCGATGGTTAATCTGCCGTTAAGTGAGGGGGCGCCGAGCCATGCGGGATTAACCGTGCTGGGCACCGCGGAACGTCAGCGGCCACCCGCCTCGCGGTACTCCGCGACCGTTCGCGCCACGAGGTCATCAACCGCGATCACGCCGCTGACGCCCGATGTCGAATGTCCCCCGCTCCAGATATCGCGCCAGCGCTTCGGCCTGCTCTCGCGCGCGGTGACGTCGATGTCCTTGCCGATGTCGATCGCGCCGCGCGCCGGCAGGTTGTCGGGATCGAGCCCAGCGGCAACGATCGACGGTTTCAGCATGCTGGTCTGCAATCCGGTGAAGGCGGTGGTGAGCAGGATGTCGTCGGCGCTGCTCTCGACCAGCATCTGCTTGTGCCGCTCGTCCGCCATGCTCTCGCGCGTGGCGATGAACTTCGTGCCCATGTAGCCGAGATCGCAGCCGAGCACTTCAGCCGCATGCAGCGCGCGGCCGTCGCTGATGCCGCCGGCGAGGGCGATGATGCCATCGTAAAACGCGCGCACCGCGCGGACGAAAGCAAACGGATTGAGCCAGCCGGTCTGACCGCCCGCGCCCGCGGTGAGCAGCACCAGCCCGTCAGCGCCCGCCTCCGCCGCGCGCTCGGCGTGCCGGATCGAGGCGACATCCGCCAGCACCAGGCTGCCGGCATCATGCAACGGCCTCAACACCGGCGCGGGCGAACCGACCGAGGTGATGACGATCTCCGGCTTGTGCTTGAGCAGCACGGCGAGATCCTGCTCCAGCCGCGCGTTGGAGCGATGCACGATCAAATTCGGACAAAGCGGCGCAGCCTTGCGGCCGGTCTGATCCCCATGCTGCCGCAACCGTATTGCGATCTCGGTGAACCATTGATCGAGCTGTTCCGTGCTGCGGCAATTCACGGTGGGGAAACTGCCGATCACGCCATTGCGGCACGCGGCGACCATGAGCTCGACGCCCGACACCAGAAACATCGGGGCAGCGATCAAGGGCAGAGCGAGGCGATCGCTGAAGCGTTGCAGTCGATCGGATATCAACCATGCCTCCTTCCGCGGGCTTTGCCGTTCCATCCCGCATTCCCTGTGCTAGCGTCATCGGCAACATTGGCACGTGAGAAGCCGATGACAAAGCAACGAGGAAACATATGTCCGATCCGCTCCACGCATCGTCCCCGACTTGTGCGCAGACGCTACGGGCGCTGGCGCGTTATCCCGGCCGCACGGCTTTCGCGTGGCCCGGCGGATCGCTGAGCTATCAGGGCACCATCGATCTGATTGGACGCATTCAGGGCGTGTTCGTGCGGCTCGGCTTGCAGCGCGGTGCGCGCATGGCGTTCCTGACAGCGAACCGTGCCGATACCTGGTGCGCCGGTGTTGCCGCGCAGTTGTCGCGATGCTGCATTACCTGGCTGCATCCGCTGGGGTCGGAGACGGACCAGCTCTTTCAGCTCGAGGATTCGGAAGCCGAAGTGCTGGTGGTCGATGTGGCCGCCTTTCGCGATCGCGGCGGCGAGCTCGCCGCGAAAGCAACGCGGCTCAAGGCGGTCTTTACGATGGGACCGGCCGACTATGGCGTCGATCTACTGGCGGCGATCGAGGGCGCAGGACATGCCAGCGCGCAGTGCCTCGCAAGCCTCGACGATCTCTCCACGCTGAACTACACCGGCGGTACCACCGGCAAGGCCAAGGGCGCGTTGCGTTACCATCGCGAAAACGCCGGAGCTGCCGGCGCGATCCTCGCCGATTTCGAGATCCCCGACGCCGCGCGCTATCTCACGGTCGCCCCGATCAGCCACGTCGCGGGCACCAAGGTGCTGCCGACCCTGATGCGCGGTGGCACCGTGCACATGCTGAAAGGTTTCGATCCCGAGGCCGTGCTGACGACGATCGCGCGCGAGCGCATCAATTTCACGCTGTTCGTGCCGACGATGATCTACGTGCTGCTCGATCATCCCGCGCTTGCCAAGACCGACCTCTCATCGCTCGAGCTCGTGCTCTACGGCGCCTCCGCGATGTCGCCGGCTCGTTTGATCGAGGGCATCGAGCGCATCGGCCCGGTGTTCTCGCAGCTTTACGGCCAGACCGAATGCTATCCGGTCTCGGTCTTGCGCAAGAGGGATCACGATCCCAAGACGCCGGAGCTGTTTCTCTCCTGCGGCTTTCCGATCGCGGCCTGCGAGGTCAAAATTCTCGACGACAACGACCAGGAGGTGAAGACGGGCGATCCCGGCGAGATCTGCGTGCGTGCGCCGCATGTGATGGCGGAATACTGGAAGCGGCCTGATATCACCGCGGAGACGCTGAAGAACGGCTGGGTCCACACCGGCGACATCGCGCGCCGGGACGAGCGCGGCTACATGTTCATTCTCGACCGCAAGAAGGACATGATCGTCACCGGCGGCTTCAACATCTTTCCGCGCGAGGTCGAAGACGTCCTGTCGGAGCACGCCGATGTCGCGATGGTCGCGGTCGTCGGCATTCCCGACGAGAAATGGGGCGAGGCCGTCACCGCCATCGTCGTGCCGCGCGAGGGCACAAGACCCGATCCGGACGAGCTGATCAATCTGGTGAAGTCGCGAAAAGGCTCGGCGCATGCGCCGAAGCAGATCCAGTTCATCAAGCAGTTGCCGATGACCGGCGTCGGCAAGGTCGACAAGAAGGTGCTGCGTGCGGGCTTCTGGAGCGGCCGGGACCGGATGGTGGGGTAAGTCTTCCTGATTGCATCGGCAGGTTCGGATTACACGCATCGCGCGAAATCCCGGGAAGAAACAGGGTTTTCACCCGGGATTTTACGGGGCCATTGTGGCCCCGGCACCACAATGCGCCGCGGAGTGCGTGCGCGCGCGGCCTGTGCGATTGCCTGCGAATCGGGGAATCAACTAGACCGCTGACGGGGCTGGGAAGCGGAGTGGGACATGAGAGTCGCTTCCCTGGAAAGTGCAGTCGCCGCGGTCACGTTGATCACGGCTATCGTCGTGGTGCTGTGGGAGATCAAGATCTTCTACGGATTCTGAACTGGCAGGATGCGAGGCATCCCTTCCGCGGCGGCGGAAGCCTGCCGTTCAATCGGCAACAATCATCGCGGCGTTTGCCGTCACGTTCACCGCTTCTCGATCACCAGGCTCTGGACAGCGCGGCCGAAATAGCCCTGCCGATCGGCTAGGCGCGACATCGCAAGACCCGCACCGTCAGGACCAATCCAGGATTCGCCGTCGAGCAGGATCCAATCGCCGACCGGCTGGCGCGCGAGGCTCACCGAGAGGTCGGCGTTGATGTAGGTCCAGCTGCGGAAGTCGAGTGTCGAGGCGGTGCCGTTGGAGAAATCGGCGGCGACCACGGCGCGCATCGCCTGCGAGACCGCCTCGCCCTCGACAAGCGGATGGTCGAGTCGAAACCAGATCGCGCCGGCCCCGGCCTGGCCGAAGCGGCCGCGCGCGGCGCGCATCGAGACCATGCCCGCGAACGGACTGGTCGCGCCGTGGCCGTCCTCGACCAGCGAGTCCTCGGGCGGCGGCAGCGTGACCGGCAAGTCCCTGACCTCATCGGGCAAGGGCTGCGACTGTTGCTTGATCTTGAGCACGGTGGCGCTGACGACCTGAACACCATCCGCGAAGAGCTTGATCTCGCAGAGCTGGATCTTGCGGCCCTCGCGCAGCACTTCGGTCTCGATGGTGAGAGACGCCACCGGCACCGGGCGCATCAAATCGATGGTGACGCGTGCGACGTTCATCGGCACGGGCGTTGGAATCCGCTCCGCCGCCCACGTCACCAGCGCTGATGGCGCCGAGCCGTGCTGCATGCGCCGGTCCCAGGGACCGGCAGCATTCGGGCTGGTGACGACGCTGTTGCCGTCGACGCGGTAGATGGCACTCATGCTAGTTCGATATCTCAACTGGCGTTCCCCGGACGCAGCGCAGCGCGCAAGCGGTGCGCTGCAGAGCCGGGGTCCATTTGCGGCAGCGCTGGGTCCCGGCTCTGCGCAGCAGCGTTGCACGCTGCAGCGCGTCCGGGACGCAAGAGCGGTTAGAGCGGCGGATCGATCGCTTCGTCGTATTCCTTCTTGAAGCGCGCGATCAGTTCGGCCGCGGGGACGATGCCCTCGACGCTGCCGATGCCCTGGCCGCTTCCCCAGATCTCCTTCCAGGCCTTCGGTTTGGCGCGCTCGCCGGAGGCGTCGGTGCCGAAATTCATCTTGGACGGATCGGACGTCGGCAGGTTCTCCGGATCCATGCCGGCGGCGAGGATCGACGGCTTCAGATAATTGCCGTGCACGCCGGTGAAGAGATTGGAATAGACGATGTCGTCGGCCGTGGAGCCTGCGATCATCTCCTTGTACTTGTCGACCGCATTGGCTTCCTTGGTCGCAATGAAGGCCGAGCCGATATAGGCGAAGTCGGCGCCGAGGATGCGCGCGGCGCGGATCGCCTTGCCGTTGCCGATGGCGCCCGACAGCGCGATCGGACCGTCAAACCATTTGCGCGTCTCGGCGACGAAAGCGAGCGGCGAGATGGTGCCGGCATGGCCGCCGGCGCCGGCCGCAACCAGGATCAGGCCGTCGGCGCCCTTCTCGATCGCCTTGTGGGCAAACTTTTGATTGATCACGTCGTGGAAGACGATGCCACCCCAGCCGTGAACGGCCTGATTGAGCTCTTCGCGCGCGCCAAGCGAAGAGATGATCATCGGCACCTTGTACTTGGCGCAGAGCTGCATGTCGTGGTCGAGCCGGTTGTTCGACTTGTGCACGATCTGGTTGACCGCGAATGGCGCCGACGGACGCTCGGGATGCGCGCGGTCATAGGCCGCAAGCTCCTCAGTGATCCGCGCCAGCCATTCGTCGAGCAGCTCCGGCGGCCGGGCATTCAGCGCCGGAAACGAGCCGACCACGCCCGCCTTGCATTGTGCGATCACGAGGTCGGGCACCGAGATGATGAAGAGCGGCGAACCGATCACGGGGATCGACAGGCGTCCCTTGAACAGAGCAGGCATGGACATTGCGGAGCGATCCTTTTGTTGGCAGACGCATGAGAGGTTGGGAGCCATACCAACAAGGCAATCTTTCCACTGTCAAGTATTGCGTTGTGGCGCCGTCGCGGATGGCGTAGCCGCAATTCCAACGCGCGGAATTCCGCCCCGGCCGCCTGCCCCCGTCGTCATTGCGAGCGAAGCGAAGCAATCCAGACTGTCTCTGCGGAAAGACCATGGATTGCTTCGTCGCATCAGCGCAAAATTGCTACGCAATTTTGTCGCGAGCTCCTCGCAATGACGGGAAGAGCTGCGGATTACAAAGAACTACCCGATCAAATCCGGATTGATCAGCCGCTCGAACGAGAACATCTCGTCCCATTTCTCCTGCGTCAGCAGCTTGCGTTCGGTCACGACGATCTGGTGCAGCGACTTGCCGCTCTTGTAGCCCTCGCGCGCGATTTCGGCGCATTGCTTGTAGCCGAGCAGCGGCTTCAGCACGGTCACGATGCCGAGCGAGTTCAGCACCATGTTGCGAGTGTGGTCCTCGTTGGCGGTGATGCCGACGACGCAATTCTCGCGCAGGCTGTTGACCGCACGTTCCATGGTGCGGATCGAGAAGAACAGCGCGAACGAGATCACCGGCTCCATCACGTTGAGCTGGAGCTGGCCGGCACTGGCCGCCAGCGTCACCGTGGTGTCGAGGCCGATGACAAGGAAGCTGGTCTGGTTGACGACCTCGGGGATCACGGGATTGACCTTGCCCGGCATGATCGATGAGCCCGGCTGCAATTGCGGCAGATTGATCTCATTGAAGCCGGCGCGCGGGCCCGAAGCGAGCAGGCGGATGTCGTTGCAGATTTTGGTCAGCTTGCTCGCGGTGCGCTTGAGCACGCCGGAGAGCTGCACATAAGCGCCGGTGTCCGACGTCGCTTCGACCAGATCGCCGGCGAGGATGAAGTCGACGCCGGTAAGTGCGCTCAAGTGCCGGACTGCGAGTTTTGGATAGCCGACCGCGGCCGTCACGGAGGTGCCGATCGCGGTAGCGCCGAGATTGATTTCGCGCAGCAGCGCACGCGCTTCCGAGATGCGGTCGACCTCCTCGCCGATGGTGGTACCCCATCCCTTGAATTCGGCGCCGAGCGACATCGGGACCGCGTCCTGGAGATGCGTGCGGCCCATCTTCAGCACACGGTCGAACTCGCGGCCCTTGGCGAAGAAGGCTTCCTGGAGCTGGCGCAGCGCCGTCATGTAGCTTTCGAGCCGCAGGATCAGGGCGAGGCGAAACGCGCTCGGATAGGTGTCGTTGGTCGACTGGCCGTAATTGACGTGGTCGTTGGGACTGACATGCTGATAGTCGCCCTTGGCGAAGCCGAGCGATTCCAGCGCGAGGTTGGCGATCACCTCATTGGCGTTCATGTTGGTCGAGGTGCCGGCGCCGCCCTGGATGAAGTCGGTGACGAATTGCTCCATCATGTCGCCGGCAATGACGCGATCGCAACCGAGGATGATCGCATCGGCGACCTTGGCATCGATCGCGCCGAGATCGCGGTTGGCCATCGCCGCGGCCTTCTTCACGTAACCCAACGCCTTCACGAAGTAAGGCTCCTGGTTCATCGGAATGCCGGTGATGTGGAAGTTCTCCTTTCCACGGATGGTCTGGACGCCGTAGTAGATGTCGTCGGCGATCTCACGCTGTCCGAGGAAGTCCTGCTCGTAGCGGCTCATGGGCGCTCCTTGCTGCTCGCGCGACGTCCCTAGTTCTGGCACAGCGCGCTGGTGACGACGGTATCGGTGCGGCAATCATCCGGTTTGCGTTGCCTGCCGGGAATGAGAACCTTGGCCGAGCACTTCTCGGCGGAGTCGGTATTGAGGCTCTTGCCTTCCTTGTAGCCCTTGCTCTGGCAGAGCTGGTCGGCGGCGGGCTTGCAGTCGGGCGCACCGTTCGAAGAGACCGGGCAAGCCACGCGTCCCGAGACCATGGCCGAGGGTTTGGCCAGCCGCGACAGATCATCGAGGGTCTCGCTGGGACTTTTGATCGGCGGCAGGAACGAGGGCACCTTGTCGAACAGGTTGCTCAATCCGTGGATCAGCCCGCGATCGTCCTCGCCTGACGCCGGGCTCGACGGCGGGGGCGGCGGCGCGACCTGGGGTCCCTGCTCCCGGAGACCAGGGGTCGGCGGCGCGGATTGCGGCCATCCGGTCTCGGCCGCACCGAGCAGGAGCAACACTGCTGACATCAGCGTCCCGAGTCGCACGGCCGAATTGCCGGATCGAACCATCATGCGGGCAACCGTAGCCGAAGCTGGCGCGGCGTCAAAGCGCGGCCCATCCGAATCCTAGATCAGCTTGATCGCCACCACGAAGCCCAACACAAGCACGGCGGCACCGAGCGCCACCCACAGGCCGAGATGCCGCTCGATCCGCTCGCGGATCCAATCGCCATAACGGTTGAGCAGGATCGCGGCGAGGAAAAATCGAATGCCGCGGGCGATGATCGAACACAACACAAATAGCCAGATATTGTAACCAGCGAATCCCGAGGCAATTGTAATGAGCTTATATGGGATGGGCGTGGCGCCCTTACCGATAATGATGAGGGCGCCGTACGTAGCGTAAGATTCGCGAAACGCATCGATCTTGCCGCCGAGACCATAGAGGTGGATCAGCCACTGGCCGACCGAGTCATAGAGCAGCGCCCCTATAGCGTAGCCGAGCAGCCCGCCCAGCACCGAGGTCGCAGTGCAGACCGCCGCATAGACCCAGGCGCGCTGCGGGCGCGCCAGCGACATCGGGATCAGCATCACGTCCGGGGGAACGGGAAAGAAGGAGCTTTCTGCGAAAGCCACGGCACCCATGATCCAGAGCGCGTAGGGCTTGTGAGCGGCGTCGATGCACCAGTCGTAGATACGTTTCAGCATGGCGCCGCGATGAAGCACCATGGGACGGATTTGTCCATCGCCAGTTTTGTGACGGTTAGCGTGATCTGGACCCGAAGGGCCGCGTTAGCGCAAAGTGTGAGCGGTTTTCCGAAAAGATCACGCTCAAACAACAACCTAAAGCGCGATGACGGTTCAATCGCGCTTTAGTGCCGTTTGCGCGCTGCGCGGCCTTCGAGCGCGACAATTGGCCGCCTCGCCGAGATGCGAGGTGATGCCACTTTGGGCAGCTTCATCGACGACTTCGGCAACTTTTCGGCAATGCCCAGCATGTCCTCGCGCCGCGACATCTCGCGCCAGACGTCTTCCGGACGCACGCCGGCCGAGGCCCAGAGCACTGTGAGATTGTAGAGCAGATCGGCACTTTCCCGGACCACGGCCTCGGTGTCACCGTTGACCGCGTCGATCACGACCTCGATCGCCTCTTCCGCCAGCTTCTTGGCCATTTTGGAGGGCCCGCGCTGAAACAGCCGGGCGGTACGCGATGTTGCCGGATCAAGATCCCTGGCCGCGAGCACAGCCAGATATAGCCGCTCAAGCGAATCACTCATGGCTCTGAAAATTACTCTAAACCAATGGCGAGCGCGTTAACGCCCGACAATAAAAGGCAAAACAGGCCGCCGCGGCAAGCGCGACGACCCGTTGTGGTCAATCGTCCGTCACCAAAGCGAGTAGAGCTAGTAGCAGTTCGTGTAGTGGCCCTGGCCGCAAAGCTCCGACGGAGCCGTGCCGCCGTAACGCTGATACTGGTAGTTCGGGCCCGGACCATAATAGGGGCCGTCACCATAGTAGGCGGGGCCGCTATAGTAGGCGGGACCGCCATAATAGCCGGGACCGACGTCGTAGGCGTAGGCATCGCGGGTCGCGGCGATCGCAAGGCCGGTGCCGATGGCGCCGGCAATGGCCGCGCCGGCAAAGGCTGCACCGCCGCCGTGCCAGTGGCGGCCGCCCGCGAACGATGCGGTGGGGGCGACGGTGGTCAGCGCCAGCACCGCGGCAGTGGCGAGCACGGCCTTGCGGCCGGTGAACTTCGAAATTCGGTCAAACATGACTTGGACCCTCCTTGGGACCTTCAACGGTGCCTCGAGACAGGCTCATGTCTTTCAAACACCCGCATCCATGTTGGGTTCCCCAACCCCAACAGAAGCTGAACGGGGTTGCGTGATCATGACGCAACCACCGCTCATCCGCCGTTCAGGTTGATACGTTGAGACTGGCGTGCAGCCGGCGCTGCACAGCCATGCGATGCGGAACCGGCGCGCCCATGGCTCTCTCGATCGCATTCGCGACGCTTGTTGCAAGCTAGTCCGTGCGGCCGAGTCGCGGACGCATTTGCGCGCGTCGCCGCAGGCGACAGCGAGCTCGCTCTCGTCGACATCAACGCGCTCATTCGTTTCGCGACAAGTCCGATGCGCCATCGATCAAGACGGTGCTGGTGCTGTTCAACCGCGCACCAGCCGACGATCTCGCCGTGCTGCGCTATGCCGACTATGGCTGTGAGGCCTACGGCTTTACCATCGTGGTCACCCCCCGTCGCAAGTACCTCCCGCGAAAGCCGGCTCATCAATTGAGCAAAACCGTTAGCTTCCGCTGTATCTCGCGGCCAATCCCTGCTTAGAATATCGGCTCCGTGACCCGCCCGAGTTCTTCGCCCGTATGTCCATTCTCCGCCTCTACACCCGTGTTCTCGAGCTGCTCGGCAAGGAGGCGCGGCTCGGCTGGCTGCTCGCGGTCGCCAATCTCCTGCTCGCGGGCTCGCAGTTCGCAGAACCTGTGCTGTTCGGCCGGATCGTCGACGTGCTCTCGGGCAAGACGGTAGCGGGCTCCAACTCGGCCTGGCCGTTCCTGGTGGCCTGGGTGGCGTTCGGACTGTTCACCATCGCCTGCAGCGCGCTGGTGGCGCTGCAGGCCGACCGGCTCTCCCACCGCCAGCGCCAGGCCGTGCTGACCAGCTATTTCGAGCACATCCTGCAGCTGCCGCTGACCTTCCATTCCGGCACCCATTCGGGCCGGCTGATGAAGGTGATGCTCAACGGCACAGATGCGCTGTGGCGGCTCTGGCTGGGCTTCTTCCGCGAGCATTTTGCCGCGATCCTGTCGGTGGTGGTGCTGCTGCCGCTGTCGCTCTATCTGAACTGGCGGCTGGCGATCCTGCTGTTCGTGCTCTGCGTCGTCTTCACCGCACTGACGACTTTTGTCGTGCGCAAGACCTTCGGCATGCAGATGGAGGTCGAGGAGCATTACAGCGAGCTCTCAGCGCGGGCCTCCGACGCGCTCGGCAATGTCGCACTGGTGCAGAGCTTCGTCCGTGTCGAATCCGAGGTGAAGGGACTGCGCTCGGTCGCCGACGAGCTGCTCGCAGCGCAGATGCCGGTGCTGTCCTGGTGGGCGCTGGTCACCGTCATCACGCGCGCCTCCACCACCATCACGGTGCTCGCGATCTTCACGCTCGGCATCGCGCTGCACGACCAGGGCCTGACATCGGTCGGCGAGATCGTGATGTTCGTGAGCTTCGCGACGCTGCTGATCCAGAAGCTCGAGCAGGTGGTGAGCTTCATCAACAACGTGTTCATGGAAGCGCCGCGCCTGCGCGAGTTCTTCGGCGTGCTCGATGCCGTGCCCGCGGTGCACGACCGGCCCGACGCGATCGATGCGGGGCGCCTCTCCGGCCTCGTCGAATTCAACGACGTCACCTTTTCCTATGACGGCAAGCGGCCGGCGATCGAAGACCTCTCCTTCACCGCGCTGCCCGGCCAGACCATCGCGCTGGTCGGCCCGACCGGCGCCGGCAAGTCGACGGCGATTGCGCTGTTGCACCGCGCCTTCGATCCGCAATCCGGCTTCATCAAGATCGATGGCATGGACGTGCGCGGCGTGACGCTGACCTCGTTGCGGCGGAACATCGGCGTGGTGTTCCAGGAAGCTCTGCTGTTCAACCGCTCGATCGAGGAGAATCTTCGCGTCGGCAAGCCGGACGCGACCGAAGCCGAGATGCGCAAGGCCGCCGAGCGCGCGCAGGCGCTCGAATTCATCGAGCGCAGCGGCGGCTTTGCGACCAATGCCGGCGAGCGCGGCCGCATGCTCTCGGGCGGGGAACGGCAGCGGTTGTCGATCGCACGAGCGCTCTTGAAGGACCCGCCGATCCTGATCCTGGACGAGGCGACCAGCGCGCTCGATGCCGTCACCGAGGCCAAGGTGAATGCCGCTCTCGATGAAGTGATGAAGGGCCGAACCACCTTTGTGATCGCCCACCGCCTCTCCACCATCCGCAACGCCACGCGGATCCTGGTATTCGAGAACGGGCGCGTGATCGAAAGCGGAACTTTCGATGAACTCGTCGCCAAAGGCGGCCATTTTGCCGAGCTCGCCAGAGCCCAGTTCATGGTGCAGGAACAAAAACAGGCGAGTGCCCCGATAGCTGTGGGTACCGCCGAGGCCGCGGCCTCTGCCGCCAAGTCCTCGTAGCACCGTCGAAATTCAGCCTATTTCATTGCGGAATACCCCGGCGAAGCCCCTATTCTCGACGCACAAGCCGGTATAGGTTTGCGACGCCGCAAGCGGCGGCGCTGGATTTCAAAACCGAACATCAGATCACGAGAGCCGTCCGGAACTGGCTGCTCTCCAAGGACCGGAATCGGATAGTGCACGCCTTTCGCCCGCTGCTTCGCAAATCCCTGTTCAATCTGCTCGCTGCGACGCTCGCCGTCGGTGCGCTTGTGGTGCCGCGTTTCGCCAATGCCGAAGCGCTGCTGCTGATCGAAGCCGACAGCGGCAAGGTTCTGCAGGCGGAGAACGCCACCATTCCCTGGTATCCCGCCTCGGTCACCAAGATCATGACCGCCTATGTGACGCTGAAGGCGGTGAAGGACGGCAAGATCACGCTCGACACGCTGGTCACGGTATCGCCGATGGCTGCCTCGCAATCGCCGTCGAAGATGGGGTTCCGTCCGGGAACGCAGCTGACCGTCGACAACGCGCTGAAGATGATGATGGTCAAGTCGGCGAACGACATGGCCGTGGTGCTGGCGGAAGGCGTCGGCGGCTCGATCGACGGCTTCTCCGCCATGATGAACGACACCGCGAAGCGGCTCGGCATGACGCAGACGAGCTACGTCAATCCGAACGGCCTGCCGGCCGACGGCCAGATCACATCGGCACGCGACCTCGGCATTCTCGCGCGCTCGTTCCTGCGCGACCTGCCGGAATACGAATATTTCGTCCACATCCCGGCGATCCGCTTCGGCAAGCGCATCACGCCGAACTTCAACAAGCTGATCGGCCGCTATCCCGGCGCCGACGGTTTCAAGACCGGCTTCATCTGCGCCTCCGGCTACAACCTCGTGGCCTCGGCCACGCGCAACGGCCGCCGGCTGATCGCCGTGGTGCTCGGCGCCAATTCCGGCACCGCGCGCGCGGTGAAGGCGGCGCAGCTCCTGGAGCGCGGCTTCGGCCAGGACAATCTGTCGTGGTTGCGCCCATCGCTCGGCACCGTCGAAAACCTCGTGCCGGTCGATGCCTCGCCGCCCAATTTGCGCGAGGAAATGTGTGGCGGTCACCGCAAGCGTCCGGCCAGCGACGACGACGATGCGTTGATCGCGACCAATGGCGGCACTGGCGGATCGGCCTCCGCGACCGGTGGCGAGGCCCAGGTGACGTTCTTCACGGCCGGCCTCCAGCCGCCTTTGATGAAGGCCTCCGAACTGATGGCCTCGGCGCCTGCGGCCGCAGATCCCGTGCTGGTCTACACTGGCCCGACCCGCACCGGCGCTGCCCTGGTTGCGGCCGTCGCAGCCGACACCGACCAGCAGAATCCGCCGAAGGCGCATGGCAAGAAGTCGCGCGTCGCCAAGAAGCCCGATACCGGCAGCGACGCCAAGACTGATACCAAGAATGACGCCAAGACTGCCGCCAAGACGGCGGCGGCGAAGCCGGCGGCTGCCAAACCCGACGCCGCGGCCAAGGGCGATGCAAAGAGCGATGCCAAGACTGCGGCCAAGCCGGCGGCGATCAAGCATGCAGCGGCCAAGCCAGCGGAGAAGCCGGCGAGCGGAGATCAGGCGGCCAAGCCCGCCAAACCCAAGGCGGCCACCAAACCTGCGAAGCCCGCGCCCAACAACAGCTAGGGTTAGCGGGCTGAAGCCGTTAGGTCGCGACCGCACTTCGCACCTGCGGCAGCCATTTGCGACGATTCCAGTAGCCTCTCCCCGGCCTTTGCCCTAAGCCTCGACCGCTTGCCAGCCGTTCCGGCAGGCTCGATACTGGCGGCAATGAGGCAGCCCGAGACACAACGGGCTCTGAAGTTGAGAGAGGGGAGTTTCCATGGAGCGCATCTGGCTCAAGCAATATCCGCCCGGCGTACCCGCTGATATCGAGCCGACGCAATACGCATCGCTGGTCGACCTGCTGGAGGAGAGCTTCGCCAAGTTCGCCGACCGCAAGGCGTTCATCTGCATGGACAAGGCGATCAGCTATCGCGACCTCGACCAGATGTCGCTGGCGCTCGCCGCCTATCTGCAGGGCCGCGGCCTGCAGCGCGGCGCCCGCGTCGCGATCATGATGCCGAACGTGCTGCAATATCCGGTCGCGACCGCCGCGGTGCTGCGCGCCGGCTTTGCCGTCGTCAACGTCAACCCGCTCTATACCCCGCGCGAGCTCGAGCATCAGCTCAAGGATTCCGGCGCCGAGGCTGTCATCGTGCTGGAGAACTTCGCTCACACCGTCGAACAGGTGATCGCCAAGACGCCGGTCAAGCACGTCATCGTCGCCAGCATGGGCGATCTGCTCGGCTTCAAGGGCGTGATCGTCAATCTGGTCGTCCGCCGGATCAAGAAGATGGTGCCGGCCTTCGCGCTGCCGGGCTCGGTGTCGTTCAACGATGCGCTCGCGGCCGGTCGCGGCCAGACCTTCAACAAGCCGAAGCTGTCGCCGGGCGACGTCGCGTTCCTGCAATATACCGGCGGCACCACCGGCGTCTCCAAGGGCGCCACCCTGCTCCACCGCAACATCGTCGCCAACGTGCTGCAGAACGACGCCTGGCTGCAGCCAGCGCTCAACGCGCCGCCGCATGTCGAGCAGCTCATGATCGTCTGCGCGCTGCCGCTCTATCACATCTTCGCGCTGACGGCCTGCTACCTGCTCGCAGTGCGCGCCGGCGGCTGCAATCTCTTGATCCCGAACCCGCGCGATATCGCGGGCTTCGTCAAGGAGCTCGCGAAGTACCAGGTCAACAGCTTCCCGGCCGTGAACACGCTCTACAACGGCCTGATGCACCATCCTGATTTCAAGAAGCTCGACTTCTCGAAGTTGAAGATCTCCAACGGCGGCGGCATGGCGGTGCAGCGCCCCGTGGCCGATCAATGGAAAGCGATCACCGGCTGCTTCATCGCCGAAGGCTACGGCCTGTCCGAGACCTCACCGACGCTGACCTGCAATCCGGCGACGGCAACGGAGTTCACGGGCACGATCGGCATCCCCGTGCCTTCGACCTGGATCTCGATCCGCGACGACGACGGCAACGAGCTGCCACTCGGCCAGGCCGGTGAGATCTGCGCCAAGGGCCCGCAGGTGATGTCGGGCTATTGGAACAGGCCGGAAGAGACGGCGAAGGTGATGACGCCCGACGGCTATTTCCGCACCGGCGACATCGGCGTGATGGACGAGAAGGGCTACACCAAGATCGTGGATCGCAAGAAGGACATGATCCTGGTCTCCGGCTTCAACGTCTATCCGAACGAGATCGAGGAAGTGATCGCGAGCCATCCGGGCGTGCTGGAATGCGCCGTGATCGGCATCCCCGATGCCAAATCAGGCGAGGCGGTGAAAGCCTTTGTCGTCAAGAAGGATCCCAACCTCACGGCCGAGGACGTGATCAAGTTCTGTCACGAGCAGCTCACCGGCTACAAGGTGCCCAAGCACATCGAATTCCGCACCGACCTGCCCAAGACCAATGTCGGCAAGATCCTGCGCCGCGAGCTGCGCGACGAGAAGAAGGCCCAGGCGGCGTAAGGTTGCGTTTGCCTCATGACTGACATCGGCAATATCGCGCCAGCAGGCATTCTCGCCTTCTGGCGCGAGGCCGGCCGCGACGCCTGGTACAAGCGCAACGACGCTTTCGATGCGGAAGTCCGGCACCGCTTTCTCGCGCTGTGGCAGCAGGCCGCTGCAGGCGAGCTGGCCGCATGGGAAGACAGCGATGACGGCGCGCTCGCGCTCGTCATCGTGCTCGACCAGTTTCCCCGCAACATGTTCCGCGGCACGCCACAGGCCTTTGCCAGCGACGCGCTGGCGCGCGACGTCGCCCGCCGCGCCATCGCGCGGGGCACGGATCGCAGGGTCGATCCCCTCCTGCTCGAATTCCTCTATCTGCCCTTCATGCATTCCGAGCATATGCCCGACCAGCTGCACTGCGTCGCGCTGTTCGAAAGCATCGACAACGCCGAAAACCTGAAATACGCCCGGGAGCACGCCGACATCATCCAGCGGTTCGGCCGCTTCCCTCACCGCAACCGCCTGCTCGGCCGCAAGACCACCGAGGCGGAGCAGGCCTTCCTCGACGGCGGCGGTTTTGCCGGCTGATGACATAACGGTGAAGGGCCGCCTGCCGCTCAGCTTCTTCCGCCGGCAATATTGTGCAGTCCGGCCGCACGGTCTAAAAAGCGGGACCGATTTTCAGGGAGACTGACGATGGCAATCCAAGTTGGCGACAAGCTGCCCGAGACGAAATTCCGCGTGATGACGGCGGAAGGTCCGCAGGTGAAGACCACCGACGATATCTTCAAGGGCAAGAAAGTGGCGCTGTTCGCGGTGCCCGGCGCCTACACCGGCACCTGCCACAAGATGCATCTGCCGAGCATCTTCCTCAATGCCTACGCGATGAAGGACAAGGGCGTCGACACCATCGCGATCGTCTCGGTCAACGACGCTTTCGTCATGAACGCCTGGAAGCGCGACACCGACCAGCGCGACGAGGCGATCTTCCTCGCCGACGGCAATGCCGACTTCGCCAAGTCGATCGGCATGGAACTGGACGCCTCCGGCAACGGCCTCGGCATCCGCTCCAAGCGCTATTCGATGCTGGTCGAGGACGGTGTGGTCAAGAAGCTGAACCTCGAGGCGATGCCCGGCAAGGTCGAGGTGTCGGGCGGCGATACGCTGCTGGGGCAGCTCTGAGCTTTAGCCCCTCTCTTCCCAAGGATGACGTTATGCCCGGGCTTGTCACGGGCATCCACGTTCTTGGTCGTGCGCAGTAAGGCGCGGATGGCCGGGTCAAGCCCGGCCATGACGACTGGGAAGACCTACTCCGCCAAACGCTGCTGCAATCTCGCCTTCACAATCCCGTCCCGCGCAAGCTGATCGGCGCGCTCGTTCTCGGGATGGCCGGCGTGGCCCTTGACCCAGTGCCAGCGGACCTCGTGCGCCTTCAGCGCGGCATCGAGGCGCTGCCATAGCTCGACGTTCTTGACCGGCTTCTTGTCGGCGGTGCGCCAGCCATTGCGCTTCCAGCCGTGGATCCAGCCGGTGATGCCCTGACGGACATATTGGCTGTCGGTGTAGAGATCGACGGTGCACGGCTTCTTCAGCGCTTCGAGCGCCGAGATCGCCGCCATCAATTCCATCTGGTTGTTGGTGGTGTGGCGCTCGCCGCCGTTCAGCTCTTTTTCCTTGTCGCCGAACTTCAGGATCGCGCCCCAGCCGCCAGGCCCGGGATTCCCGGAGCAGGCGCCGTCGGTGAAGATCGTGACATTGGGAAGCTCGCTCACGCGACCAGTCCTGACGGCATCAGCCCGTAATCGCGCGCGCTGGAAACGCTCTGATGGAAGCGCAGCTTGCGGACATATTCGAGGGGATCCTTCGGCTTCACCAGCGCGCCCGGGGGCACGTTGAGCCAGTCGACCAGCCGCGTCAGCAGGAAGCGGATCGCAGCCCCGCGTGCGAGCAGCGGCAGCGCGGCCTCTTCCGCCTCGGACAGCTTTCTCACCCGCCCGTAGGCGTTCAGGAAGGCGCGCGCCTTGGTGACGTTGAAGGAATGGTCCGGCTCGAAGCACCAGGCGTTCAGGCAGATCGCAACGTCATAGGCCAGCATGTCGTTGCAGGCGAAGGTGAAGTCGATGATGCCCGAGAGCTTGTCGCCGAGGAAGAAGACGTTGTCGTTGAAGAGGTCGGCGTGGATCACGCCCTCGGGCAGATTGGTCGGCCAGACCCCGCCGGAGAGATAATCGAGCTCGGCCGAAAGAAACGCGCGCAGGCCCGGCTGCACTTCGTCGGCACGATCCGCCGCCGCATTGAACAGCGGCCGCCAGCCCGCGACCGACAGCGCGTTGGCGCGCTTGATCGTAAAGTTCGCGCCAGCCAGATGCATCCTCGCCAGCCCCTCGCCGACGCCGGCACAATGCACAGCGTTCGGCTTGCGCGGCCAGATGCCCTCGAGAAAGGTGATGATCGCAGCGGGCCGTCCCTGCAGCTCGTGCAGCGCCTCGCCGTCTTTCGCCTTCACCGGCAGCGGGCAGCTCACGCCGTGCTCGGCCAGATGCGTCATCAGCGCGAGGAAGAACGGCAGATCGTTCTTCGCCACGCGCTTCTCATAGAGCGTGAGGATGAACGATCCTTGGCTGGTGTGCAGCAGGAAGTTGGTGTTCTCGACGCCCTCGGCGATGCCCTTGTAGGAGAGCAATTCGCCGAGATCGTACTGCTTCAGGAAATCCGCAAGCTCGTCGGCGGCAACGTCGGTGTAGACCGCCATGCAAGACTACTCGGCGGCAGCTTCGGGGCGCACCTGACGCGGCAGCGGGAAGAACTCGTTCTCTTCCGCGGCCGAGACCGTCTCCACATGGAGCGTATAGCGCTCGGCGAACGCGTCCATGATCTCCTCGACGATCACTTCCGGCGCGGATGCGCCCGCGGTGATACCAAGGCTGGTGATGTTGCCGAACTTGTCCCAGTCGATGTCGGCGGCGCGCTGCGCCAGCACCGCGATCTTGCAGCCCTCGCGCTCGGCGACCTCGCGCAGGCGCTGCGAGTTCGACGAATTGGGAGCACCGACCACGATCAGGGCGTCGACCACCGGCGCCACCTTCTTCACCGCGAGCTGGCGGTTGGTGGTGGCGTAGCAGATGTCTTCCTTGTGCGGGCCGTTGATGTTCGGGAAGCGCTCCTTGAGCAGCGCCACGATCTCGGCGGTGTCGTCGATCGACAGCGTGGTCTGGGTCACGAAGGCGAGATTGTCGGGGTCCTTCGGATTGATGGTCTTGGCATCCTCGGCGGTCTCGATCAGGGTGACCGCGCCGGCCGGCAGCTGGCCGAGCGTGCCGACCACTTCGGGATGATGCGAATGGCCGATCAGGAAGATCTCGCGGCCGCGCTTGAAGTGGATCGCGGCCTCGCGGTGCACCTTGGTCACCAGCGGGCAGGTCGCATCCAGCGAGAACAGATTGCGGGACTGGGCGTCGGCGGGAACCGACTTCGGCACGCCATGGGCCGAGAACACCACGGGCGCCGTGGTGTTGTCCGGGATCTCCGCGAGCTCCTCGACGAAGATGGCGCCTTTCTTCTTCAACCCGTCGACGACGTATTTGTTGTGCACAATCTCATGGCGAACATAGACCGGGGCGCCGTACTTATCGAGTGCCCGTTCCACGGTGTCGATCGCCCGAACCACGCCGGCGCAGAAGCCGCGGGGAGAACAAAGCACGATCTTGAGGTCTGGTTTGGCTGACATTGAGCGATCTCGGGACCGAATCACCCGTTTCGCCTTCTGGCGGGGGCGGTCGATGGGTGGAAAGGGGCTAAAAACGGTCTGCTTGGACTTCACAGCGACTTCAGAGGGAATTGGGCCCCCTTTCGGGCGCTGTCAAGGCACTATCTATAGCAGAACCATTGCGTGGCTACCCCCTCCGGGCTTATATAGCGCGAATTCCCTGTCATCGCTGATGACCACCGGTTTCGCCTCCTGAGGGGTGGGCGAAGCACAAAGGAGATTTGCCATGAGCAACGCACCTCTGATGCCCAAGGCGACCGCCGTCTGGCTGCTCGACAACACTGCGCTGACCTTCGACCAGGTCGCCGATTTCACCAAGATGCATCCCCTCGAGGTGCGGGCGATCGCCGACGGCGACGCCGCTCAGGGCATCAAGGGCATGGATCCCCTTTCCAACGGCCAGCTGACCCGCGAAGAGATCGAGAAGGGCGAGAAGAACCCGGACTACCGGCTCCGTCTCCAGGAGAGCAAGGTGGTGCTGCCGCCCCAGCCCAAGCGCAAGGGTCCGCGCTACACCCCGGTGTCGCGTCGTCACGAGCGCCCCAGCGCCATCCTCTGGCTGCTGCGCAGCCATCCGGAGCTCAAGGACGCGCAGGTCATGCGCCTGGTCGGCACCACCAAGAGCACGATCGCGAGCGTGCGCGATCGCACCCACTGGAACACGTCCCAGCTGACGCCGATCGATCCTGTGACCCTCGGCCTCTGCTCGCAGATCGAGCTCGATTTCGAAGTGGCACGCGCGGCCAAGGAAAAGCCGATCGATGCAAACTATGGCGGCGCGACCCTGCTGCCGGCCTCCGAGACCACCAAGAAGGACGAGTACGAGCCGTCGGAGAAGTCGAGCGACGACCTCAATGTCGACGCCGTGTTCGCCAAGCTGAAGACCCTCGGCGGCAAGAAGCACGAGGAAGAGGAGGAGTAGGCCTCTCTCCTCCTTTTCGTTATCCAAACGCAAAACGCGGCGGAGCAATCCGCCGCGTTTTGGTTTTCGAACTAGAGCTTTCCCGGCGCGGCTGATGCCCCGGGATATCCAGGAAGCGCTGTTCGACATTGCCGTCAAAGACCGCCCCGGCGATCGCGACGCATTGGCGAAGCTATTGCACGAGCGGCATCCGCGAACGGTGCACGCGGGATAGCGGAATCTCTGCTCGCTGGTTGCGACGATGCCGTGCCGCCGGGATGGTCTCCCGATATCCGATCGAAGACATGAGGCCGCGGCGCCGGGTCCCACCCGGCGCCGCGAAATCGTCAGAACTTGTAGGTCACGCCGCCGCCGACCAGCCAGGGATCGATATGCGCCGTGCCGGTGACGGGCAGTCCGCTCACGGTTGCGGTGTAGTCCGGCCGCAGCCAAAGCTTCTTCACGTCGACGTTGAGACCCCAGTGCCGGTCGAGCATGTAGTCGAAGCCGAACTGCACGGCGCCGCCGAAGGCGTTGCTGACATGCAGGGCCGTGGTGGTCGCAACGATCGCGGGCGGCCCGACGATGGCAGCGGGCGTGTTGGCGGCCGAGTTGTTGAAGAACACCGTGTAGTTCACGCCGGCGCCGATATAGGGCTTGAACGCGCCGAAATTGTCGAAGTGATATTGCAGCGTCAGCGTCGGCGGCAGCAGCGTGGTCTTTCCGATTGGCAGGTTCGCAAGCGAGCCGGTACCGCTGATCGAATGCCTGGTCACGCCAAGGATCAGCTCAGCCGCAATGTTCTTCGTGAAGAAGTAGCTGATGTCGAACTCGGGCACGACCTGATTGCTGATCGAGAGGCCGGAATTCGGCGACGACAGCGACGGCACGCCAGCGACATTGACGGTCGAACCGCCGGCATCCGGCAATACGCCGAGCACGCGCAGACGCACCATCCAGGGATTGAAACTTTCGGCCGGCGGCGGCGCCTTCGTGTAAACGGGCAAATCGGCCGCGTGCACCGAGGCAAAAGTCCCCATGAGTAGCGCGCCCGCCGTTACGAGCCGCGTCAAGTTTCTTGTCGTTCGCTGCATTTCAATCCCCTTCAGCCAAAACCGCGCTTCGTTGCGCGACATCAGCGTCAGAGCAGAAAGGCGATGGCTGAGGATTTGACGTCGATCAAATCAGGACCAACGCGGCGCGATTTGGCCACGGCGTTGCAGATGTGTCACGTGGCGGGGCGACAAGTCGTGCAGCATAATTCCGCCGGTGTCAGGGCCGCTCGGGATGGTTCAGCATGTACTCGCCCAGATCGCGCTGGCGGCGATCAGCGCGGGCGGTGGCGGCGCTACGTTGCACGTCGCGGTCCTTGCGGCAGGCCACGTATTCCGGCGAGCCCTGCACATAGCCGCGGCTCTGGCACACCGCATCGTCGTTGTCACCGCCCATCGCGGTCGGCGTCTGGTAGCGCGCCGAGCAGGCAGAGAGAACGAGACCCGCAACAACAACGGCAAGGAACGGCTTGGCATTCATGGCAGGTCTCTCATCCTCAAGGCGAGGAGCCCGCGCAGCAGGCGAAATTCGCTCCTCAGAATGAGGGTTGAGCCGAAAAATGCGGCCTATTCAAGCCCCAACTGACCGTCACACTCTGCCCTTCAGCGCATCCCCGATCTCGTCCAGCACTTTGGGATCCTCGATCGTGGCCGGCATGGACCAGGTCTCGCCGTCTGCAATCTTCTTGATGGTGCCACGCAGGATCTTTCCGGAGCGGGTCTTGGGCAGGCGGCCGACGGTGATGGCGAGCTTGAAGGCGGCGACGGGGCCGAGCTTGTCGCGCACCAGCGCAATGATCTCCTTCTCGATCTCGGCGGGTGGCCGTTTCACGCCGGCCTTCAGCACCAGGAAGCCGCAGGGCACCTCGCCCTTGATCGCATCCTTGACACCGAGTACGGCGCATTCGGCGACATCGGGATGCGAGGCCAGGATCTCCTCCATGCCGCCGGTGGACAGGCGATGGCCGGCGACGTTGATGATGTCATCGGTGCGGCCCATGACGAAGACATAACCGTCCTCATCCTTGTAGCCGGCGTCCGATGTTTTGTAGTAGCCGGGGAATTCGCTCAAATACGCTTCGCTGAAGCGATCGTCCTGATTCCACAGCGTCGGCAGGCATCCGGGCGGCATCGGCAGCTTGATGACGATCGAGCCCATGGTGTTGGGACCGACCGGCTTGGCGGCCTCATCGACGACATCGACCTGGTAGCCCGGCATCGGCACCGTCGGAGAGCCGTGCTTGACCGGCAGCAACCCCAAGCCCACTGGATTGCCGGCAATGCACCAGCCGGTCTCGGTCTGCCACCAATGGTCGATGACCGGCACCTTCAGCTGCTGCTCCGCCCATTCCACCGTCGGCGGATCGGCGCGCTCGCCGGCGAGGAACAGCGTGCGGAATTTCGACAGGTCATATTGCCGGATGAACTTGCCTTCCGGATCCTCTTTGCGGATCGCGCGGAACGCGGTCGGGGCGGTGAACAAGGCCACGGCCTTATGCTCCGAGATCACACGCCAGAACGCGCCGGCATCGGGCGTGCCGACCGGCTTGCCCTCATACATGATCGAGGTCGCACCGTGCAGCAGCGGGCCGTAGACGATGTAGCTGTGACCGACCACCCAGCCGATGTCGGAGCCGCACCACCAGACCTCGCCCGGCTTGATGCCATAGAGGTTGAACATCGACCATTTCACGGCAACCAGGTGCCCGCCATTGTCGCGCACGACGCCCTTGGGAATGCCTGTCGTGCCCGACGTGTAGAGGATGTAGAGCGGATCGGTCGCAGCGACCGGCACACAAGCCGCCTTCTTGCCCTCGTTCATCGCCTTGCGGCGCAGGCTTGCCCAATCATAGTCGCGCTTCGGCGTGAGGTCGCAAGTCAGCTGCGGACGTTGCAGCACGATGCAGGCCTTCGGCTTCGCGGAGGCCAGTTTGATCGCCTCATCGAGCAGCGGCTTGTACTGCACGATGCGGCCCGGCTCGATGCCACAGCTCGCGGAGAGAACGAGTTTCGGCTGCGCGTCGTCGATGCGGGTGGCCAGTTCCTTCGCAGCAAAGCCGCCGAACACCACGGAATGCACCGCGCCGATGCGCGCGCAGGCGAGCATGGCGACTACGGCCTCCAGCACCATCGGCATATAGAGGATGACGCGATCGCCCTTGGCGACGCCGAAATCCTGCATGATGGCGCCGAGCGCCTGCACCTCGGCCAGCAGCTCGGCATAGGTGAATTTGGTGACCGAATTGGTCAGCGGCGAATCGTGGATCAGCGCGACCTGGTCGGCGCGGCCGCGTTCGACATGGCGGTCGAGGGCGTTGTAGCAGGTGTTGACGACACCGCCGGCGAACCAGCGGCCGTAGACGCCCTGGGCGGGGTCGAAGATCTTCTTGGGCGGCTCGATCCAGTCGATCTCCTTGGCCGCCTCGGCCCAGAACCCTTCCGGATCGGCCAGCGAGCGCGCATGGACCTCGTGGTAGAGACTCTTCTCCTGGACGTTCATTTCCGCGCTCCCATTCCCTTCGATGGCCTTGCCTTGACCTGACGGAAGGACGTCAGTCCCGCCATGACGGGGATCAAATGCCGGCCGTGTTTGAGGGGTATTTTCCCGGGAACGGGCCGCGGTTCAAGCTGAAAAGGATAAAGGATGGTGTCCTCCCCCTCTTCCCGCATGCGGGGAGAGGCGAAGAGCAACTACCCCGCCATCGCATTCAACCGCTGCAGCCGGTCCTGCATGACCTTTTTCAGGTCGTAGCCGGGGCGGCGGAAGCTGGCGTCGCGGGTCGCGAGGAAATCGTGCTGGGATCTGCGCAGATCCGCGGCCGCGCGCCGGTTCATCGATTTCAGCACGCGCTCATAAGCTTCGGCGAGCTGGCGGTCGAGCGCGCCCAATTGCGGATCGGCGCAGATCACCTTCTCGACCTCGCGCTTGGCGTAGGCACAATCGAATGACGGGCCGTTGCCGGAATTCGCAGCCAGCGGCTGTGGCGCCGCGGCGCCGAATTTCGCGATCTCCGCCAGCATGGTCCGGCGGCCGTCCGCGGCGTTGGTGTTGCCGGGATCGAGCCGCAGCGCTGTCTCGTAATCGGCCAGCGCCTTCTTGCGATCGCCCATCTTGGAGTAGAGCACGGCGCGGTTGTTGTAGGTCTTCGCGAAGTCGGGATCGAGCTTTAGCGCAGCCTCATAATCGCTGAGCGCTGCGCCGAACTCGCCCTTGAACTGGTAGGAATCGCCGCGGTTGGTGAAGAAGTTCGGCTTCGGCGCCAGCCGCAGCGCCTGGTCGTAATCGGCGATCGCCTTGTCGTACTCCTTCATCGCGGCATAAGACAGCCCGCGATTGTCGTAATATTCCGCTACCTTCGGATCGAGCCTGATCGCCTCGCTGTCGTCGGCGACCGACTTGTCGAGCTGGCCGAGCTTCTTGTAGGCGGCGCCACGATTGGTGTAGCTGCGCGCCCGGTTCGGATCGAGCAGCAAGGCCTGGCTGAGATCGGCGACCGCCTTGTCATTGTCGCCGTTCAGGTAATAGGTCGCGCCGCGATCGGACCAGGCCTGGGCGTAGTCCGGCTTCAGCTTGATCGCCTGGTCGTAATCGGCAATCGCGCGATCGAGGCGGCGCTGATTGGTATAGGCCACGCCGCGCAGCTCATAAGCTTCCGCATCCTGCGGATCGAGCTCGATCGCCTTGCTGAGATCAGAGGTGGCGCGGTTGAGATCGCCGCCTGCCTCGCGCAGCAGGTCGCCGCGCAGGCGCCAGGCGCGGGCATTCTTGCCATCGAGCGCAATGGCACGGTCGATATCCCGCAGCGCCTGCGTGAGACCGCCCGAGGTGCGCGCATTGGCATCGGCCCGAACCAGCAGCGCCGCGACGCGGTCGGCGGTTGGATTCGAGGGCTGGTCGATGATGGTGCCGCACGCGGAGATCAGTTCCGCCGGGGCGGCTTTGCTGCCGGTCGCGCAATCGACGGCGGCAGAGGCAGGCGCCGCCAGAGCGAGGCTGATCGCTGCGCCTAGCAGGAAGAGACGCAGCGAGACCTTGGATATTGGCGCGGGAGAATACGTGCGCATGCCGAAGCCCTCCGTGACATCAGGTTTTCCCATTGTCGCGGCGGGCGAAGGACGGGTTCAAAATCGGTCTGTCCACATCGTGATGGCCCGGCTCGTCCTCGCCATGACGACAGCTCGGGGCGGCGAAGAACCTCAATACCCATCCACCCCGTTCAACTTTTGCAGCCGGTCCTGCATCGCTTTCTTCAAATCATATCCCGGCTTGCCAAACCCGGCATTGCGGCGCGCTATGAAATCGTCCTGCTCGCGCTGGAGCTTCTTTGCTTCGTCCGCACTGCGCGCTTCCTGGATCACGCGCGCATTGGCGGCATAGATTTCGCGGTCGAGATCGGCGAGCTCGCGATTTCGGCAGATCGCCTTCTCGACGACGCGGCGTGCGCTGGCACAATTGAAGCTCGGCTTGCCGGCGACCGCCATCTGCGCGCCGATCCGCTCGAGCTCGCGCGCCATCGCTCTGTGATTGGCTTTCGCCTTCTCGTGGTTCGGATCGATCCGGAGGGCGGCGCCGAAATCCTGCACTGCCTTCGGCCTGTCGCCCTTCTTCAGCCAGAGCTCGCCGCGCGCATTGAAGACGTCGGCGAGCGTCGGATCGAGCAGCAGGGCGCGGCTGTCGTCGGCGATGGCGCGGTCGATCTGGTCATGCCGCGCATAGAGCGCGCCGCGCGCGACCAGCGCCTTGATCAGGTCGGGCTTTGCGGTCTTCTCGTTGTCGATGACGGCCGCGCAGGCCGGACCCGCTTTGTCCATGTCATCGGCCGTGACTGCGGCCAGGCATGTCGCGATATCGACCTGCACGACGGCGGCGGGCTCGCCACCGGTCGCAGCCTTGGCCGGGCCGGGCCAGAGTGCCGCAAGCATCAGCGCGGCTGACAATTGAATGAGTTTTTCAGAACGCATGCTCGTTGCAGTCGGAAAGCCTTGCCTAAAGGCCATACTATCCATCATACGGCCGGATTGGTGCTAGCTTGTGGCACCGCTCAATTCGGTTTCGGGGACCAATTTGTCGACATTCGAATGGACCATCGTACTTCTGCTGGGCGCCGTTGCATTATCGGCGCTGGCGCGGCGGATCAAGGTGCCCTACCCGACGTTTCTTGCCATCGGCGGCGCGTTGATCGCCTTCGTGCCAAACAGCCCGTCCTGGACGCTCGAGCCCGACCTTGCGTTGGCGCTGTTTGTCGCACCAGTCCTGCTGGACGCCGCCTTCGACACCTCGCTGCGCGATCTCCGCGACAACTGGGTTCCGGTCTCGACCCTGGTCGTGGCCGCGGTCGGCCTGACCACGGCCGGCGTCGCCTATGTCGCGCATCGGCTGATGCCTGACATGCCCTGGGCCGCGGCGGTCGCGCTCGGCGCCATCGTCGCGCCGCCGGATGCGGCAGCTGCCGTTGCGATCCTGAGTCAGGTCAAGCTGCCCTATCGCATGGTGAAGGTGCTGGAGGGCGAGAGCCTGCTCAACGATGCCAGCGCACTGCTGATCTATCGTATCGCCGTCGGCGCCGTCGTTACGGAGCATCTGAGCTGGAGCCAGGTCGCGCCGACCATGGCGCTGGCGCTGTTCGGCAGCGTCATCGCCGGTCTTGCCGCGGCGCGCCTAATCCCGCCCATCATGGGGCGCGTGACGGAAGCGCCGAGCGCGATCATCGTCCAGTTCGCCACCACCTTCATGATCTGGATCGGCGCCGAGCATCTCGGCCTGTCCGGCATCCTGACCATCGTCGTCTACGCCATCGCCATCGCCCGCACCGCGAGCGAGCGCGTGCCGGCGCGGCTGCGGGTGCCGTCCTACGCGGTGTGGGAAACCACCGTATTTGTTCTCAACGTGCTCGCCTTCATGCTGATCGGCATGCAGATGCGGCCGATCTGGACGCGGCTCGATGCCGACGTGCGCTGGGAATATTGCGTCGCGGCGGCCTGGATCCTGCTCACGGTGGTGCTTGTACGGCTGCTCTGGGTGACGTTCTACCGCACGACGTTGCGTGTGCTGGTTTCGCAGGGAATCTATCATCCGAAAGATCCTAACACCGTCGCCTCCCCCAAGGGCGGCCTCATCATCTCCTGGTGCGGCATGCGCGGCCTCGTCACGCTCGCGACCGCCTTCGCACTGCCGGAGAACTTTCCCCATCGCGACTTCATCGTCTTCATCGCCTTTGCGGTCGTGCTGGGCTCGCTGGTCATCCAGGGATTGACGCTGCGGCCGCTGATCCTTGCCTTCGGCCTCAAGGACGACGACCCTGTCGGCATCGAGGTCGCGCGCGCACGCACGATTGCCTATCGCGCCGCACTCGACGCGATCGAGGACGATCCGTCGGAGGAGGCCGAAATCCTCAGGCTCGAATATCGCGCGATCCTGATGCAGGCCGACGACGACCCGCATGGCGGCATCGCCAACGGCGAACTGCCCGCCGATCCCCTGCGCCGCCGCGCCATCGCGGCCGCGCGCAGATCGATCTTCGGTCTCCGCGCCACCGAGGTGATCGGCGACGACGCGTTTCACCGGCTGGAGGAGGAGCTGGATCGGGCGGAATTGAGCGCGGGGGGCTGACGTCGTCCCCGCACCGCGCTGTTTTGCGCGCCAGGCCGGGAGGCGGCGCATTGAACCAAACGCGCCGAGCCCAGACTCATTCCAGATGACAACCTTGATCGACGACCGTCGTGTCCGCGCGCGTGATGCGTCGCCTGCACGATATTTTTATTTCCATATGGCGCTGGCCTGTACGGCCACCGCATTTCTCGGCTTTGCACCGACCTACTTTGTGCCGCTTGCCAACCGGACGTTCTCTGCAAGCCCGGTGATCCATTTTCACGGATTGTTGTTCTTCACCTGGTCTCTGTATTTCGTGGTCCAGACCTGGCTCGCGGCCTCCGGCCGCGTGGTCAACCACCGCTCGTTCGGCATCGTCGGCGTCTCGCTTGCGACCGCAATGACGATCTTCGGCTTCCTCGCCTCGGTGCATGTGATGCAGCATTCCGCCGCGCTTGGGCAGAAGGACGCCGGCATAGCCTTCTCGATCGTGCCGATGAGCGGCATCGCGTTCTTCGCCGTGACATTTGTGCTCGCCATCATAAACACGCGTCGGCCCGACATTCACAAGCGTCTGATACTGCTCGCCGCAGTTTCGATCCTCGATGCCGCGATCGCTCGCTGGTTCCTGACGTTTCTTGCCCCTCCCGGGCCGCCCGGCCCGCCACCGGTACCGGTGACGATCGCCCCGGCGGTGGTCGCCTCGCTCCTGCTCGTCGTCGCCATGGTGCGTGACTGGCGCGTCGAGGGCCGCGTGCATCCGGTCTACATCACCGGCACGCTCGCGCTGGTGACGTTGAAGGTGCTGAACTGGCCGATCAGCGAGACGGCGGCGTGGCATTCGTTTGCCGGTGGGATATTGGCGCTGGCGCAGTAGTCACTGCCGTCGTCCCGGACAAGCGCAGCGCAGATCCGGGACCCATAACCACAGGAAGATGCGGTTACGAAGACTCGGAGTCACCTCTTGGCAAGACAACCGCTCCCTGTGGTTATGGGTCCCGGGTTCGCGCTTTGCGCGCCCCGGGACGACAGCGGCATACGGAGAGGCACCTAAGCCCCCGCCTTGCAGGTGATCCCGCCGTCGACCACGAGTTCGATCCCCGTGACATATTTCGACTCGTCCGACGCCAGAAACAGCGCGGCGTTGGCGACGTCGAAGGCATCGCCCATGTGGCCCATCGGCACCTGCGCATCGCGGGCGCGCCACATCGCCTCGACATCGCCCTTGGCATAGCTGTTGGCGAGGCCGGCGGAATGCTCGACCATCGGCGTCTTCATCAGGCCGGGCAGGATGGCGTTCACCCGCACATGATGCTTCGCGAACTCGATCGCCGTGGTCCGCGTCATCTGGTTCATCGCCGCCTTCGAGGTGCCGTAGGTGACGTAGGAGATGCCCATGTGGCGGATCGACGCGATCGAGGAGATATTGATGATCGAGCCGCCGCCCTGCTTCACCATGACGGGAATGACGTGCTTCATGGCGAAATAGGCGCTCTTGAGATTGACGCTGAAGACGCGGTCCCAGCTCTCCTCGGTGACCTCGACGACGCTGCCCATCTCGGCGATGCCGACATTATTGTCGAGCACGTCGATGCGGCCGTAGGACTTCAGGCACGCCGCGACCATCGCCTCGATCTCGGCAGGCCGCGACACATCGGCGGTGAACGCGGTGGCGGCGCCGCCTTCGCCGGTGATGATCTTCGCAGTCTCTCCGGCCGCGGCGCCGTTGCGATCGACGCAGAAGACTTGCGCGCCCTCGCGCGCGAAGGTCACCGCCGTCGCCTTGCCGTTACCCCAGCCGGGTCCGATCGAACCGGCGCCCACCACCATCGCAACCTTGCCCTTGAGCCGGTCCATCGCACGTCTCCTTTATTTCTGCTGTTCGTCGCAGATGCTCATCTTGGTCACGTTAGCACCGATGGGATGGCCGACAATCTCCGAAAGCGTCCGGCACGTCCCGTCATGGCATAGCCGCCATTCCCCCGCCGCGCCGGAATTGCCGAGCACGACCTCCGGCATCGGCGCACGCTGCGGCTGCCACTGAAACCAGCCGTCGATCAGTCGCGCCTCGGGTGGCGGCTCCATGCCGGGGCCGGTGCCCTTGACGCGGGCCTGCACCAGTTCAAGCCCCGCAGGCGTGACCCGCCAGTCCTCCTGCCATTCGACCTTCGCGATCGAATGCGTCCATGCAAGCGTGAAGGCGGTAAGCGCCAGCGCCTTGACGCCGCCGGCCGTTGCGAAGCAGAGGCTCACGCCGCCTCAACCGTTACAGGCGGACGCTGCCGCCACTGCCACATCACCAGCGCAGCCGAGAGCACGAAGCCTACGGTGTCGCTGAACGGGAAATCGCCGAGCAGGCAGAACGCGGCGCCGAGCGCGACGATGCGTTCAAGCAGCGACAGCCGCGTGAACAGGAAGCCGATCGCGACCATACCGAACAGCGCGATCGCCACCAGCGCCTTGAAGGTCGCGAGCGCCACCGCGCCGTAGAAGCCGAGCTTAGCCGCCATGGGATCGCCGGCCTGCAACATCAGCGCCGGCGAATAGACGAAGATGAACGGGATGACGTAGCCGGCAAGCGCGATGCGCATCGCCTCCCAGCCGATCTTGTCCGGATTCTCCTTGGCGATCGGCGCGGCCGCCAGCGCGGCCAGCGCCACCGGCGGCGAGAGGTCGGCCATGATGCCGTAGTAGAACGCGAACATGTGGCTCGCGATCAAGGGCACACCGAGCTTCGCCAGCGCAGGGGCAGCGAGCGCGGCCGTGATGATGTAGGTCGGAATGGTCGGGATACCGGTGCCGAGTAGGATCGACAGCAGCATGGTCATGATCAGCGCCAGGAACAGGCTTTTCTCGCCGAGCCCGATCACCCAGCTGCCAAAGATGGTGCCGACGCCGGTCTGCGACATCATGCCGATGATGACGCCGACGATGGCGCAGGCCATGCCGACGGTGATCGCAGACTTTGCGCTTTCCGCAAGCGAATCCCGGCAGGAGCGAAGTGCCGCCGTCCCGCCACGAACGAAGGCGGTGATCACGATCAGGCCAACCACGACGCTCGCAACCGGCACGATCTGGAGACCGTCGCGCGACAGCGCGGCCACGACCAGCGCAAGCCCGACCCAGAAGATCGTCCGGATCACCATGGATGACGCGCCGGCCGTGATGCTGGCGCCAAGAATGAGCGCCACCGTCAGCGCGAGACCCATGCTGCCGGCATAAAGCGGCGTGAAACCCTCGAACAGCATGTAGACAAGCGCGGCGAGCGGCAGCACGAGATACCAGCCATTGACCAGCGCCTTCCAGGCGCTGGGAGTCTCCGAGCGCTTCATGCCGGTCAGGCCGTGCTTGCCGGCCTCCAGATGCACCATCCAGAACGCCGAGGCGAAATAGAGCACCGCCGGAATCGCGGCCGCCTTGACGATCTCCGAATACTGGACGCCGAGCGTCTCGGCCATGATGAAGGCGACCGCGCCCATCACCGGCGGCATGATCTGCCCGCCCATCGAAGCCGTTGCCTCGACACCCGCGGCAAACGCGCGGCGGTAGCCGAACCTGATCATGAGCGGAATGGTGAACTGACCGACGGTGACGACGTTGGCGACGCCCGAGCCGGAGATCGTGCCCATCATGCCGGAGGCAAACACGGCAACCTTGGCAGGTCCGCCGCGGGTGCGGCCGAACAGACCGAGCGACACATCGGTGAAAAGCTGGATCATGCCGGCGCGCTCCAGGAACGAGCCGAACAGGATGAACAGGAAGATGTAGGTCGCCGAGACGTAGATCGGCACGCCGTAGAAGCCTTCCGTGCCGTAGGACAAATGCGTGACGATCTGGTCGAAATCATAGCCACGATGGTTCAACGGCGACGGCAGGTACTGGCCGAAGAACCAGTAGAGCAAGCATGCGCCGCACATCAGCGGCAGCGCTGCGCCCATCAGGCGCCGTGTGCCCTCGAAGATCAGCACTGCGAGCAGCGTGCCGACCGCGAGATCGAGCCGGGTGGGATCGCCATCGCGCGCGATCAGATCGGCATAGAAGATCCATTGATAGAGCCCGCAGAAGAAGCCGGCGCCGCCGATCAGCCAGCCGAGCGCGCGGCCGGCAGCGCTCCTGGCGGTGAAATTGGCGATCAGGCCGAAAGTGAGCAGGATCAGGAAGCCGACATGAACGCCGCGCACCACCTGGCTCGGCAGATAGTTGAAGGCCGCGACGTAGAGCTGGAAGGTCGCAAAGGCGATGCCGATCCAGTAGGCGAGATGCCCCCACCAGCCGGGACCAAAGCCTTCCGGGAAACCGTGCTCGAAATTGTCGAACTCGACCTTGATCGGCGCCGCGTCGGTGCCCTCTGTCTTTTCCAGCATTCCAACCCATCCCCAATGTTCGAGCGCATGTAGCATTGGCACGGTCCAACCGCGCCGTCATGCCCGGGCTTGTCCCGGGCATCCACGATCTTTCTCACCGAACCTTAGAACGTGGATGGCCGGGACAAGCCCGGCCATGACGCATAGCGGCGTGAGCCGACCTTTACTTGATCAGCCCTTTTTCCTTGTAATAGCGGATCGCGCCGGGGTGCAGCGGAACCGGGCTGCCATTGGCCGCCGTCTCGAGCTTGATCTCCTTGCCGGCTGCGTGCGCGTTGGCGAGCTCGGGCAGCGACTCGTAGACCAGTTTTGTCATTTGATAGGCAAGATCGTCCGACACGGCCGAGGAAGTAACGAGGTAGTTGACCACGGCCGCAGTCGGCACGTCCTTGTCCTGGCCGGTATAGGTGTTGGCCGGGATGATCGCCGAAATGAAGGGCGGGCCGATCTTGTCGACGGTCTCCTTCGGCACGGCCACCACTGTGATCGGGGCCGAGGTCGAGAGATCCTTGAGCGAGGCAACGCCAAGGCCGGCCGATTGCAGCGTCGCCCCCAACTGGCGGTTCTTCATGAGGTCGACGGATTCAGCGAACGGCAGATATTCGACCTTGCCGAGATCCTTGTAGGTCATGCCGGCTGCGGTGAGGATCGCGCGCGAATTCAGCTCGGTGCCCGACTTCGGCGCGCCGACCGAGAGGCTCTTGCCCTTGAGGTCAGCCAGCGTCTTGATTCCGCTCTCGGCGGTCGCGACGATCTGGATGTAATTCGGATAGATCGCGCCGATGGTCCTGAGCTTGTCGAGCTTGGTCTTGAAGCCGGCTTCCTCGTCGCCATCCCAGGCGGCCTTCAGGGAGTCGCCCAGCGTAAACGCCAGCTCGCCGCGGCCCTGCTGCAGCAGAATGAGATTTTCGACCGACGCCTTGGTGGCCTGCACCTGCGTCTTCACGTTCGGAATCTTGTCGCCGTAAATCTTCCCGATCGCGACCCCGAGTGGATAATAGACGCCGGAGGTGCCGCCGGTCAGTACGTTGATGAAGGATTGCGCATGCGCGCAAGGCGCTGAGGCCGCCAGAGCAAGAGCCGCGGCCGCGCCGAAAATCGTCCGTTTCATGGTTGTTATTCTCCCCAAACCGGCGGCGAAATTGGCCGGATGAGGGAGGCGGGTCAACCCATCCAAAAGACAAAACAGGGCTGCGGTAAACGGCCGTTTTGCCTTCATTTTCAGGGAACTCGCCGAGTGCGACGACGTGGCGCAGCCGTCGCCGGCATGCGCCTCGTCCCGCTAGAAGGCCTTCAGCGGCACGCCCTTACTGGAAAGTCATGTCCAGGCACTTGGAGATGTCGGAGCCGAGGCCGGAAGAGATGGTGATGCAGCCGCGGATCTTCTGCGCTGTCATGTCAGCTGCCCAGATCGAGTAACCGCCCGGGCCGAAGAACGAGTTGGTGTTCGGCGGCTCGGTCTCGGTCGCGTCGAAATCATAGTGACCGTCGGTCTCGAAGATGCGCGGCCTCTTGGTGCAGCCGCCGTCGGTCTGGACGTTGATGACTTCCTTGTTGTCGCGAGTCAGCGCCAGCGAGACCTGGCAGCGGAAATACTCGGAGGTCTTGGTGTTGAAGAGATAGGTGTAAGACTTGCAGGTCGCGGTATTGAGCTTGCCCGGGGCAAGGCCGCGGCTGCACGAAATCCGCTGGTTGTGGCTGAGCTGGAAGTCATCGGCCCGGGCGGCCGGCGCCAGCGCTGTCAGCGACACCGCAGCAATTCCGCAAAATTTAATGACAAGGCGCATTCGAATCATCCCCACCCATATCTTTGTCGTGTTGCGTTCTAGACTGAAAGCGGAACATAGTCGCGAGGGGACGAAGGGAAAATCACAAACTGCTGGGCAAGACGTGATGCGCTGCGGCGTCATCGCAGATTGACCCGGGCGCATCGTTCGTGATTTGTTCAAACGGGCACCCCGACAATGGGGAGGATGGATGAATGGCATTTTCAATCAAGACATTTGCAATTGCGGCTGCGCTCGGCGCACTCACCGCGCCCGCATGCGCGCAAACCGCGGCAACGCCGTGGGAGCTCAAGCCGGACACCGGCTATGCCTATGACAAGGAAGGCAAGACCTTCTCTTACAAGATGGGCACCAGCAACGCCGGCGAACTGCTGAAAGGCGCCAAGAAGGTGCCCAAGGGCACGCTGTTCTTCATCGGCCAGAATGGCCAGCTCTACATGCGCAGTGGGCAATATCTCGAAGGCGACGGCCGGTTCAAGTTTGGCCCGGATCAGTAGGGCAGGCTTTCTCCGCAAACGAAGGTGCCGTAGGGTGGGCAAAGGCGCGAAGCGCCGTGCCCACGATCTGTCGCATCGTAAGCGAGAAATGGTGGGCACGCTTTCGCTTTGCCCACCCTACGGCAGCTCGTCAGAACGCCGCCGCCAACTCCCTCGCGCCGGGCTTGCTGCTGTTCGAGTCCATCCGATCATCCGTCACCGCCAGCAGCTTCGCCACCGTGTTGTGACGGATCGCGACCGGGTTGCGCTCGTAGCCGCTGCGCTGGAAGAAGTTCGAGGTCGGCACCTGCTCGCGCATCGCCTGCGGCATCGTCACCATGTCGAGGCCGGTGCCGTCGCCGGTGAGATTCATCATCTCGAGCTCGGCCGCGGTGAGCGGGCGGGTGTAGCCCTTGGCGCGGGCGAACAGCACCGAGGTCAAGAGCTTGTGGGTTTGCAGCATCGGCCCGATGTCGACATCGAGCACCATCGCGTGCATGGCCCAGCCCTGCGCACTGTCGCCGATCTTCTCGTGCTCCGACCAGGTGTCGGGCACCGACTTCGCATGGGCCACCATTTTCTTCAGCACGGCAAGCTTGTGCTCGAGCGACTGGCGCGCCGGCCCCGAGGTGCGAGCCACCTTGTCGGACAGCGAGCGTATGAACTCGTGGCCCTGCTCGGCCAGCAGCTCGACGCTGTTGGTGGTGAGCAGCTGGTTGTAGCCCATCGCGGTCGAGATCGCGCGCTTGCCGCCATGCTCGATGCCCGCCTGAACGTCGTAATTGCCGGTGCCGCCGGTCTCGAACGAATAGACGCGCACCGCCTGCTCGCGTGTGAGTCCGGAGGCAAGCGCATAGCGCGCATAGGCGCGCTTGAATTCGACCTCGCTCGTCGGGCGCTGCGGCGTGAATTGGTAGAGATCCTGCGCGGCGCGCAGGAGATCGGAGGCCGTCGGCAATGGCTTGCGGGGCGGACGCTCCGGTGTTTCCTCCGGCTCCGGGTTCACCGGCCGCTTCGGCCCGGTATAAACCGGCGGCTGCTCCAGCACGTAATCGTCGAGCGTGATCTGCTGCCCGCTGCGCCGCTTGGCATTGCGGCCTTTCCGCTTCTCCGTAACCTGGCTCCAATAGGCGCCGGCCTCCTGGTCGAAGGCGCCGCGGATTTCCAGATATTCTTTCAGCTTGCGCCGATATTCGAGCACCGCCGGCGATGCGCCCCCGCCTTGCGCAAAGAACTGCGACAAGAACTGGGCGTTGGCATTGCTGACGACTGGCGGCAGCGTATCGGACTCGCCGCCACGCGCAGCGGAGACGAGCAGGGCGAGCGCGAGTGGAACCAGCGCCAGATGTGTTCGAATCGAGTGATGCATGCCGCCCTCTTAGCAGGCATCCGGTAACCGTCACGTTAACGCGCCGTTTACCATCATTTCCAGGCAAAAACCGGCTGTTCCAGGTCCGTTACGCGGGTCTGCCGGCCCGCGAGGACCTCGCGGAACTGGTAAATCAGTGCCGCGGTCGGTGCGTGGATCAGGCTCATCTGGTGATGGAAGCGGATCACGCGGCGGCTGCTTTCGGGGATCGCGGTGAAGTCGAAGGCGTCGTCACGCTCGATCGTGTCGAGCGCGATGCGGTGAACGGAGGCGACCTCATCCGGGTTCGGCGTGATCACAGCACCGTTCGCGGCCCAGACCACGACCGGCGTGATCAGATAGCCGGAGCGCGTCGGATAATCATCCAGCAGGCCGAGCACGGAGTCGGCCGGCAGCCTGAGCGCAAGCTCTTCGTCGAGCTCGCGCAACGCCGCCTCAACCGGCGTCTCGCCGGTATCGCAGCGGCCACCCGGCAATGCCCATTGACCACGATGCGAGCGCAAGCTCGCCGCGCGCCTCGTCAGCAGAAACGCCGTGTCGTCGCGATCATGGGATGCGGTCAGCGCCAGCACCACCGCGGCACGCTTCAGCGCCGACGGCTCGGCCGCATCAGGCAGCCGCGCGAATGAAGCGCAGGCCTCTGCGATATTCCGTCTGGTGGCATCGCCGAAAGGTCTCATGATGCTTGACTACACCATGACCGCATCTGATGAAACGAGGAGAGATCGCGTTGCAAGGATGGACCGAGCGATGACCAGCAAGACCGCCGCAAAGCTCAAATCGGACGGCTGGACCATCCTGGAGACGACAGGTTTCATGCACCTGGTCGGCCCGTTGTGGGAGCGCAAGGTCGGCGGCCAGTACGAATTCGCACTCGCGACCGAGGACAAGCATCACAACCGCCGCGGCATGGTCCAGGGCGGCGTGATGATGACCTTCGCCGACCGCACCTGCGGCATGACCGCCCGCTACGTCTCGGGCAAGGAATATATGGCGACGGTCCAGCTCGACACCCATTTCGTCGAGGCCGGCCAGATCGGCGACATCCTGATCTCCCGCCCTCGCGTGGTGCGCTCGACGCGCAGCCTGATCTTCATGAGCACCGAAGTGACTGTGGATGATCGCTGCATCGTGATGGCCAATGGCGTGTTCAAGATCTTGAAGGGGCCGGGGTAGGTCGGTTGTCAGGCTGCGACCGCCGCGCGCCACACACTCAGTCGTCGTCCCGGCGAAGGCCGGCCCCATAGCCACAGGGAGTAGTTGTGACACAGGGCTGGTAACTCCGAGTCTTCGCAAAACTATTGCTGCGGCGTATGGGTCCCGGATCTGCGCTTCGCTTGTCCGGGAGGACGAGTGGAAGCAGCATTGCTGGATTGCTTCGCTGCGCTCGCAATGACGGGGGCGGACGGTTATGGTGCTCTACAACGAAGCTCCGAGGAAACAGCCCATGCAATACCGCCAACTCGGCCGCAGCGGCCTAAAAGTGTCGCCGATTTGTCTGGGCACCATGATGTTCGGCGGCCCGACGGATGAGGCGGCATCAAGGCGGATCATCGCGAAGGCACATGATGCCGGCATCAACTTCATCGACACGGCTGACGCCTATTCGAAAGGCGGCTCCGAAGAGGTCGTCGGACGCGCGATCGCGAGCAATCGTCACGCCTGGGTGCTTGCGACAAAGCTCGCCAACCCCATGGGCGACGACCCCAATCGCGTCGGGCTGTCGCGTCGGTGGGTGCTGCAGGCGGCCGACGAGAGCTTGACGCGGCTCGGCACCGATCACATCGACATCTATTATCTGCACAAGGAAGACCATGCGACGCCGCTGGAGGAGACGGTGCGCGCGATGGGTGATCTGATCCGCGTCGGCAAGATCCGCTATTTCGGCGTCTCCAACTACCGCGCCTGGCGCGTCGCCGAGATCTGCAACATCTGCGACCGGTTCGGCATCGACCGTCCCGTGGCGAGCCAGCCCTATTACAATGCGATGAACCGCATGCCCGAGGTCGAGCATTTTCCGGCCTGCTCCTATTACGGCCTCGGCGTCGTGCCCTACAGCCCGCTGGCGCGCGGCGTGCTCACCGGCAAGTACAAGCCCGATGCGGCCCCGGACAAGGAGACGCGCGCCGGCCGCAACGACGTCAGGATGATGCAAACCGAGTGGCGGCCGGAGTCCTTGCAGCTCGCGCAGGAGATCAAGGCTCACGCCGAGAAGAACGGCATCACCGCCGGCCAGTTCGCGGTGGCCTGGGTGCTCAACTCAGCCTTCGTCTCCTCGATCGTCGCGGGCCCGCGCACCGAAGAGCAATGGGACGGCTATGTCAGCGCGCTCAACTACCGTTTCACTGCGGAGGATGAGGCGCTGATCGACCGCTTGGTCGTGCCGGGTCATCCCTCGACGCCTGGCTACAACGACCCGGCTTACCCGATCGAAGGACGTCGCGCGCGGACAGCGTGAGAGCGGGAGAAAACGATGGCGCTTGAAGACCGCTACGGCCTGCCGCTCTCCACCACCTCCGATCAGGCGGCATCCGCCTATCGGGAAGGCATCGACCTGATGCTCGCGGGGTGGACCGGCACGGCAGAGACGCTGGAACGCGCGATCGCAGCCGATCCGGATTTCGCGCTAGCCCACATCGCCCGCGCCCGCGTGCATGCGTTCTACCAGCAGGGCGATCTTGCACGGAGCAAGGCGGCCCTGGCGCGCGAGCTCGTCGCAAGGCGCGGCACCGAACGCGAGCGTTCGCATGTCGAGACGCTGGCGCTTGCGATCGAGGGCCGCGGGCCCGAGGCGGTCGCTGCGATGCTCAGGCATATCGACGCGTGGCCGCGCGACGCTGTGGTGCTGTCACTGCCGCTCGGCGCATTCGGCCTGTTCGCCTTCTCCGGCATGGCCGATCACGACCGCGCCCGGCATGAGCTCTGCGAGCGCGTTGGGCATCATTATGGCGAGGACTGGTGGTTTCTCACCATGTCCGGCTGGGCAATGACGGAGAATGGCGACGTTGCGCACGGCCGGAAAGTCACCGAACGCGGCTTCGATCTGCGCCGGGCCAACGCCCATGCCGCGCACGCCGTGCTGCATGCGATGTTCGAGGATGGCTCGATCGAGGACGCCGACCGTCTCGTCGAGGAATGGATTCCGACCTATGACCGCGCGGGCATCCTGCACGGCCATATCCTCTGGCACCAGGCACTCGGCGCGCTCGAGCACGGCGATGCTGCACGGGCGCTCGCAATCTATGCCGACGTGCTGCAGCCCTCCGCGACCCAGGCGCCGCCGCTCAACGTCATCACTGACAGCGCGTCGCTGCTCTGGCGCCTGTCGGCCTATGGTCATGCGGTGCCGAAGGCGCTCTGGGTCGAGGCCGACGCCACCGCGCAAAAGCTCTTCCCGAAATCGAGCCTGCCCTTCGCCGACGTCCACATGGCGCTGTTCGCAGCCGCGACGCAGAATCGCGAGGCGCTGGCCACGCGGCTTGCGGCCATCGAGCAGCGCCTCGCCGAAGGCAAGCTGCCGGCCGGTGCCGTGGTGCCGGCGATCTGCCGCGCGCTGGCGGCGTTTGCGGATGAGGATTACGCGGCTTGCGCGCGAACGCTCGCGCCCGTCCTTGCCGATGTCGTGCGCATCGGCGGCAGCCACGCCCAGCGCGAGCTGATCGAGGACACGTTCCTCCTCGCGCTGATCCGCAGCGGCGAGCTGCCGCGCGCCCGCAAACTGCTCGACGCCCGCCTCCACCGCCGCCCCTCCCTGCGCGATACGCGCTGGCAGGCGGCGATGGCTTGAGGCAGGATGGAGAAAACATACCGGAGGACGCCATGACCGAGATCGTTGCGCTGGAGGCGCTGGCTGCGCGCGTTGCCCCTGGCCAATCGCTGGCCGTTCCGGTCGATCGCTCCGGCGTCGCGATGGCCGCGACCGCTGCCATCCTCGAAGCCGGGATCGACAATCTTCACCTGATCTGCGTCCCCATCAGCGGCTTGCAGGCCGATCTCCTGATCGGCGCCGGCGCGGTCAAGACACTCGAGACCAGCGCCATCTCGCTCGGCGAAGCCGGCGGCGCGCCGCGTTTCGGTGCTGCGGTGCGGGCGGGCTCGGTGACCTTGCGCGATGCCACCTGCCCCGCGATTCACGCCGGCCTGATGGCAGCGCAGCACGGCGTGCCCTTCATGCCGATCGCCGGCATCATCGGCAGCGACCTGCTCAATGTGCGCCCCGACTGGAAGGTGATCGACAGTCCGGTGGGCGAGGCGCGCAAGGTCGTCGTGGTGCCCGCCATCACGCCCAACATTGCGCTGTTCCACGCGCCGGAGGCCGATCGCGCCGGAAACGTGCGAATCGGCCGCTTCCGCGAGCTCGCCACCCTGGCCTATGCGGCCAGGAAGACGTTGGTCACAGTCGAACGCATCGTCGACCGTAATCTGCTGGAGACGGAGGATTCCGCCGCCGGCGTACTGCCCTCGCTCTATGTCGACGCCATCGCGGTCGCCGAGCGCGGGGCCTGGCCACTGGCCCTGTGGGACGAATATCCGGCCGACGAGGCCGAGATCGCGCGTTATGCGGCGATGGCGCGCAGCGAGGATGGCTTTCGCGCCTATCTCTCCACCTTCCTGACGCATCGCAAGCAGGTGGCCTGATGTCGTCCGATCACGAGCGGCGCGAAATCCTCATCGCGACCATCGCCGATCTGCTCGAGGGCATCCGTCACGTCGCGGTCGGCGCCTCGTCACCGATCCCAGCGGCCGGCGCCATGCTGCTGCGCGCCCGCAACGAGCGCGACGGCAAGCCGCCTGTACGCATCTCGATCCTGGGATCGCAGGCGCACAACTTCTTCACCAATGGCGGAATCGAGCTGTTCGACTGCGCCGCGCAGGGCCGCGTCGATGCCTTCTTCCTCGGCGGCGGCCAGATCGACGGGCAGGGCAACATCAACCTGGTCGGTACCGGCGACTATCCAAAGACCGACGTGCGCTGGCCCGGCTCGTTCGGCTCGGCCTATCTTTATCATCTCATTCCGCGCGTCATCCTGTTTCGCGAAGAGCATTCGCCGCGCGTATTCGTGCCCAAGGTCGATTTCGTCAGCGCCCGCGCCATCACGCCGGAGGTGCCGCGCCGTGGCGGCCCCTATGCGCTCCTGACCAACATGGCGCTGTTCGACTTCGACCGCGAGGCCGGCGGCTTTTCACTTCGCTCCGTGCACCCGCCCTTCACGCCAGGCGACATCAGGGAGAACACGGGCTTCACCTATCAGGAGCCTGAAATTATCCGCGAGACGCCGCGGCCCGATGCCGCGACGCTGGCGCTGCTGCGTGGCCGGGTTTTCGACGAACTGGCAGAGACTTATCCGGCCTTTGCGCGGACCATGAAGCAGGCGGCGTGAGGCCTCTGCCACGAAAAAAACATCCGCCTGACGGCAAGTGCCCGCCGGGACGGATCGGGGCGAATCGCCGATGGGTGTGGCACGGTGGTATTCCAGGCGGGTGTGGCCAGACGAACGGGATCGCAACCAATTTGCGATTCGGTAGTTGGTGGGCGGAGCTCCTGCCCTTTCGTGGCCCCCTGGCACATGAGCCTGACGATGCGCCTTCGCCGACCGGTCCTGGCTGCGATCCTCGTCTCTCTCGCAAGCCCTTGTTTTGCCGAGTCTTCCACCACGATCCCGGTCAACAATCCGCCGGCCCAGCAGCATTCCTTCATCGACCTGCTGTCGCTGATGTCCGGCCACTGCAAGACGCTGAAGGTCGCGGGACGCACCTTTGCCTGCAAGACGGTGGCTTACGCCCATGGCGACAAGGGCCGGGTCAATTTCGCCGTCGCCGTCGACGACCCCAGCGACGAGAACCACGTCATCTCGTTCTCCGGCGAGAACGGCAAGCGGGCCGACGACAATTCCTACGAGCTGCCGATCGACCGCATGCTGCTCAACTCCAAGGACCGGCCCAAGGTCGACGGCCTTCCAGTACCGGCGGAGCAGACCTCCACAGGCGTGTGCCGCCAGACCGGCAATTTCGCCGCCAAGAAGGTGAAGGACGTCACCTGCTTGGCGACCGACAACGAGGGCCGGACGTACGAACTTCTGTTCGTCTCCGACGGCACGCCGGTGAGCGTGCGCCGCATCAGGCAATCGTCGCCCTCGATCCAGGATCCGTTCAAGTAAGCGCAATCACACGAACGCCTTCTCCAGCGTCGCGAAGATCACGGCAAGGGACTTGTCGTGGCGGGTCACGGCCGGCATCGGGCGGTCGATCTTCATCAGTTGATAGACCGCCGTCTGCGCCGCGCGGACCGAATATTCGACGGTGAAGACGACGTCGTCGGGAATCTCGACGAACTGGCTGACGAAAGCGAGGTTCACCGAATTCGCCGGCACCGGCAACGGCCGGTCCGTGATGCTGCGTGGCATGAACATGCTGGTGATGTAGGGCATGCGGCAAGGAATGCAGACCGCATCCTCGAACACGGCGCGATCGAAATTCAGATGGCCGCAGAGTTCCCTCAGGATCTCGGCGCCGCCGCAATCCGACATCGGCTTGGCGACGAAATTGCCGACGCGGTCCGGATGCAGCGCGTAGCCCCAGAACACCTGGACGTTGTTCGGCTGGCCGGCGAAATGCGGCTGGTGATAGAGCACGACCGACATCAGCCAGTTGGAATCCTTGAACGTCACGAGCCCGCCGGTGCCGGCCTTGTTGCCGGAGAACGCCTCCATCTGATTGAAGAAGCGCGGATCGCGGCAGGTCACGGTGAAGGACAGCCAATAGGATTCGGGGATTGAGCTATTGAACGCCGACGGATTGCCGAATTCGGGACGTCCCCTGGCGATCGTCTCCCAGAGCGCCCAGCCCTGGCTGTCCGCCTTGGTCAGGTGCGGCGCAGGCTCGGTCATCGTGCCCAGGCTGGAGGCATCCGTCATCGAGCCGTTCTGGAAGAACACGACGTCGCCGTCCTCGAGGCGGACGTTGGCGGTGCGGCCATCGCGGTCGAGCACGAGCTGGCGCACCCGCAGCTTCTCGGCCTCTTGCTCGAATGCCATGTCGGTGACGCGCGTTCCCCGCACGAACTGCACGCCCTGCCGCTTCAGCCAGTCCTCGAGCGGCCGCACGATCGCGTCATACTGATTGTAGACGGTGCGCTTGACACCGCCGAGCGTCTCGATGCGCGGAAACTCGTTCATGAAGCGATGCAGATAGCGCTTCAGCTCGACCGCGCTGTGCCAGGGCTGGAAGGCAAAGGTGGTCTGCCACATGTACCAGAAATTGGACTCGAAGAATCCAGGCGACAGCCAGTCAGTGATGCGGCTGGCGCCCAGCGTCTCCTCCGAGGCCTCAGTGAGCCGCAACAGCTCGAGCCGGTCACGGGCGGAGAAGCCCATGTGCGAGACGTCGAGCTTGAAACGGTTGCGGTCGACCAGGCGCGCCTGCGAATGTGCCGGGTTCTCCAGATTGAAGGCGACGGTCTCCTCGCGCACGCTGAGCCCGGGATGCTCGAGCGAGGGGATGCTCGACAGCAGGTCCCAGGTGCATTCGTAATGGTCGGTGGTGAGCATGCGCCCGCCGCGCAGTGAATAGGCGCCATTCGCGAGCAACGCGCCATCGAGGCTGCCGCCGAGCAGCGGCTGCGCCTCGTAGATCATGATGTCGCGCCCCGAAAGCTTCGCGTCACGAATGAGAAACGCCGCGCCCGCGAGCGATCCGATGCCACCGCCGATGAAATATGCCTTCATGCCTCGCCTCGATTGCAGTCCAGTTTTCGGCACGACATTGCATCGGTGGGCGGCGGCCGAAGTTGCGCTGGATCAAGCGCGGCCCGCTGCAGCATCACGTTGATTTGAGGCCGAATTTTCGGGAGATTCCGCTATTGGCCACGCGACTCGTGCGTCGCTGGAGGCTTCTTCGCGTAGATCTGCTCGATCTCGGCGGCGAAGCGCCGTTCGAGCGCCGGACGCTTGTTCTTCAACGTCGGCGTCAGCAGCCCCGCGCCAATGGTCCAGGGATCCAGCGTCCACCATACCGCGCGCGGCGTCGCGTAGGACGGATAGGCCTTCACGGCCGCAGCGATTCTTGCGAGCAGGGCGGCGCGCTCGGCCGCACCGCCTTGCTGGCCGCTGGCCGCGAGCCGCTCCTTCTCCTGGACCCAGGCTTTGGTGTCTAGCACGACCAGCGCCGCGAGGAAGGGGCGCTGCTCGCCGACCACCAGCGCCTGCTCGAACAGGGGATCGGCCAGGATCGCGGTCTCCAGATCCACCGGCGCGATCTTCTCGCCCGTCGAGGTGACCAGGATGTCCTTGAGGCGTCCGGTGATGGTGATGCGGCCATTCTCGATGCGCGCCTGATCGCCGGTGTGCAGCCAGCCGTCAGCCTCCTTCACGCGCCGCGTCTCTTCGGGCTTGTTCCAGTAACCCAGCATGACGCTTGGCCCGCGGACGAGTAGCTCATCGTTTTCGCCCAGCCTGACCTCGACACCGTCAAGGACATGACCGACCGAACGCGGATCGTTGTCCTCGATGGTGTTGACGGAGACCACGGGCGAAGTCTCCGTCATGCCGTAGCCCTGGAGGATGTCGAGCCCGAGCGCGAGAAACAGGCGGATCACCGGCTCTGCGATCGGGGCGCCGCCGGAGACGGCGACCCGCAGGCGTCCGCCAAGCTGAGCCAGCACCTTGTCGGCGACGAGGCGCTTGAGCAGCGGCCAGACAAGACGATCGAGCAACGACGGCTCACCGCGCCTCTGCCGCGCATCGAAACGCCTATTACCAACGGCGAGCGTGAGGTCGAGCAGCGCGCGCTCGACGCCTCCGGCCGCGGCGCGGTGCTGCACGATCAGCGCCGAGATGCGCTCATAGATCCGCGGCACCGAAACGAGCACCGTCGGCCGGATATGCTTCAAATCCTCCGACAGCAGCGGCACCGAGCGCGCATAGGCCACGCAGGCGCCAGCCGCGATCGGATAGTAGTAGCCGCCGGTGCGCTCGAACGTGTGCGAGAGCGGCAGAAAGGACAGAAAGACGTCATCCGGCGCGGCCGCGATGCGCTGCGCGATCGCCTTCACGTTGGCGACAACGTTGGCATGCGACAGCATCACGCCCTTCGGCCGCCCCGTCGTTCCGGAGGTGTAGACGATGGCGGCGAGATCGTCCGGTTTCACCGCGACGTCCGCCATCGGCGTGGTCGCACCTGGCGCGGCGGCGAGCCAGCGATCGAGCGCCACGACACGCGAATCCGCTGCCGCTGATCCGCTCGTATCCGCGCAGATGATGCGCCTGAGACGGTCGAATGGCTCGCCGGTCGCAATGATCGCCTGCCAACGCTCCAGTGTGTCGACGAACAGGAATTGGGCGCCGGAATCGGCGAGGATGTAGGCGATGCTGTCGGGGTTGTCGATCGCATGCATCGGCACCGGCACGAGGCCTCGCGACAACGCCGCCTGGTCCATCGCGACATGCGCCGTGCCGTTCGGCATCAGGATCGCGACGCGCTCGCCGGGCGCGAGGCCTTCGGCGGCGAGCGCCCGGCGCCAGATCTCGATTTCGGCGTTGATCTCCTGCCAGGACTGGCTGATCCAGCGTCCCGTCGACGCGTCGAAATGCCGATAGGCTTCCGCTGCCGGTGTCGCGCCGACACGCCAGCGCAGCAGCTCCGGCAGCGTCATCACGTCGGCGAGCGTGCCGGGCTTGCCTTGCGCCTGTGGGATCTGATCTGCCATGACGGAATTCCCCGGAATCCACCGGATCGCAAACTATGCCAACCGATCTCCGGCGAGATTGATCCTGAGCAAGACGCCAAGCCGTGACCGCGCAACCGGCCGGCTCGCTAGGCGACCGCCTGCCACTTGGGCGCCGCCGACGATGGCGAGACGATATCGGCGAGCGGCACCGGCTTGCGAAAGAAATAACCTTGGCCAAGGGGAATGCCGAGCGCCCCTATTTCGTCGACCTGCTGCTGGGTTTCGACTCCTTCGGCGACTATCGCGAGGTTGAGGGTCCGCACGAGCTGAACGATCGATCCCAGCACAGCACGCGTCTCCGGCCGATCGATCCGATCCATGAACGCCTTGTCGACTTTGACCTTGTCGAACGGAAAGTCGGTCAAGTATGACAACGACGAATAGCCGACGCCGAAATCGTCGAGCGCGATCGACACGCCGAGAGCTTTCAGGCTCCGAAGCGTCTTCAGATTCTCGGCGCTATCAGCCAGGAACACGCTCTCGGTGATTTCAAGCTCCAGCCGGCGTTCGGGAAGCCCGCTCTCGGCGAGCGCGAACTTCACGACGTCGATGAGATTGCTCTTGGTGAACTGGACCGCCGACAGATTGACGGCGATCTTGACGTCGTCAGGCATTTTCATGGCATCGCGGCACGCCTTCGCCAGCACGAGGTTTCCAAGCTCGACGATCAGCCCGGCCTCTTCGGCGATCGGAATGAATTCTGCCGGCGGGACGAACCCTCGGGCCGGGTGGCGCCAACGTGCGAGCGCCTCGACCGAAACCGTTCGGCCCGTGGCGAGCTCGACCACCGGCTGGTAGAAGACCTCTATCTCTTCTCGCCAGATTGCTTCACGCAATTCGATTTCGAGGAGACTGCGCTGGTCGGCCTCCACCGTCAGGTGCGGCGAATAGACGTTGAAGCAATTGCGGCCCGCATTCTTCGACTTGTACAGGGCAAGGTCGGCGTTGCGGAGAATTTCGTCGATTCGCGCCCCATGCTCGGGCACCAATGCGACCCCGATGCTGCATCCGATCACGATCGGATGGCCATCGATGTCGTAAGGGGCGGCAAGCGCCTTGACGAGCCGGTCCGCGAGGATGGACGTGCCGTCCCGGAGCGAGCCCCGGCCTGGCATCACGATCAGCGCGAATTCGTCGCCTCCCATTCGCGCAGCGGTATCGACTTCGCGTATTTCGGCCTTGATCCGGCCGGCAACCTGTCTGAGCAGCGCATCGCCGCACTGATGACCGAGAGCATCGTTGACCGACTTGAACTTGTCCAGGTCGCACAGAAGCACGGCGAAAGGCGTTTTCATCCGCCGGTGCCTCGCCAGCGCCTCGTCGATTCGTTCCTTGAACAGGTTGCGGTTTGCGAGTCCTGTCAGGCTGTCATAGTGGGCGAGCTTCTCGATCCGGTCCTCGGACGCTTTGCGCTCCGTGATGTCCTGATGCGTCGCGACCCAGCCGCCGTCCTGGCGCCGACCGTAGGAAATTTGGACGATCCGGCCGTTGGGGAAGGTCAGCGTATTCGACGTCTGTTCCGACGCGATAAGCCGGCGCTTCAGATCGCTCAGATATCCGTCGAGATCCGACACGGCCCTCTGATGGGCGAACACCTCGTGGAAAGTCATCCCGAGCCGGATATCGTCGGGTGAAATGCCGTACATATCGAGCCACTGACGATTGAACGCGATCAGCCGATCATGGCCATCGAACATGCTCAACCCCTGCGGCAGGTTGCGCAACGCATCCTCGAACTTGCCCAGCGAATCGCGCAATTCGAACTGGGCCCGGTCGAGAGCCAGCTGCCTTCGCCAGTGCAGCGTCGTCGCGACCACGATCACCAGGGTCAGGATGAGCGCGCCGCCCAGATAGATATCCCTTCTGGACTCATAATGTGCATAGATTTCCTGCTCGGCGATACCGACGGTGAAGATCAGCGGGAAGAGCGAGGATCTCCGCACGGTGATCAACCTGTTGCTACGGTCCGTGCGGCCCTCGCTCCAGTACTGACCAGCGGGGTTCGAGAGCCGGCTTTGGGAGCGTTCGTCAGCGACTTGCCCGACGAATCCGTTCTGGTCCACGCCGCGTGCGGCAAGCACGACGTAATTCGTATTACGGAGAATGAGCGTGCCTCCGGCGCCGAGCTTGGCGGTCTCGTAGAAATTGCCGACCATGTCGACGCTGATCGAGCCGACGATGACGCCCATGGGGGCTTGGCTCTTGTCCAGCAGCTTGCGAGCGAGCTGGATCGTCCACTTGTTGGAGGCCCGGCCGAAGACCGGCTTGGCGACATAGAGCCTATCGTGGGCTTGTCGGAGCGTTTCGATGAAGTGCTCGCGATCGCCAAGATAGAGCGGCGGACCGGAATAGCCCGAGGTGGTGGCGAGCATGTAACCGTCGAGACCAATCAGCGAGAACTGGACGACATCGCCGCTCGCAAGATGCGCCCTGTCGCCCCAAGACCTCAGGTTGAAGCCGGCGGGATCCTGCGCATAAAGCGTTCGCACGATCGACAACGATTGATCGACCCGCTCGAAGATCCGTTCGGTATTCTCCTGGAATAATTTTGCAACGCTGTCGCCGTGCGACCGCGCCTGTTGCAACGCCTCCGTTTTTTCCGAGGCAGTGATCGCGAAATAACTGATCCACACCAACGGCAGAAAAAACACTGCAAGTTGCAACGGCACACTGCGCCACACGCTCGCTCCAACGCGGCGCGCGGCATCTACCGCCCGCATCAGGGGATGCCCGCGATCTGAAACGTGAGCGGACGACGCTACATCGCCGTCTTTTGGCAGCGGCTCGAAACCCGGCATGAACTCACTGCCCGGTGCCTCCGGACAGTCCTTTCAGTGACGAACAGCTTGGGAAGCTCCCAGCGTCTCGTCGGAAGCCTAGGCTGCCTCGCCTTAAGCTTTGGTTCCAACGTCTCGCGGGAATTTGCATCAAGGCAACCGTAGAATTACGGAAATCATCGCATGTTGCGACGCAGACACGCCTCGGCCTGCGAGCAAAGGGGTAGCATCCGACCATCGCTGCATTATAATTCCGCAGGCGACCGTTTGCTTCGGAGCAATCCATGACGCGCGACCGCCTTTTTCTGCTGCGCCCCGGGTTCGAGGACCCGGCCTATCCGGGCCAACGCTTCTATTGCTGGCATTGCGCGCTGATCGAGGGCGTGCTCGCCTCGTTTCCGGCGCTGGCCGAGAAGCTCGACGTCGAACGCATCGCCTGGCTGAAGCCGCGACAGGCCGTGATCGAACTCGTCGGCGCGGAGAACCAGTGGCTGCCGCTGCTGGTCCTGGCGGACGGGGCAACGTCGCCGCACCAGACCGGCAGCCATCACGGCCGCGCCTTCATCGCCGACAAGGATGCCATCCTCACTGCGCTGTCCGAGCGCCACGGCTTTCCCGCTCCGCATCCATAAGGCCGTCCCGAAACGAGGGAAAATCGGCCTTGCCCGGCTCCGCAGTCGCCGCTCATATCCGACCAAATTGGAATCCCTCGTCATGCCCCATCCCCTCCCCGCCCTCGTCGTCGTCGACGTCCAGCGCGCATTCGACGAATGGGAAGCGGCGGGCAAGCGGCGCAACAATCCGGATGCGGTGGCGCGCATCGTCGATCTGCTCGCAGCGTTCAGGGCGAGCGGCGCGCCGATCTTTCACATCCGCCACGAAGGCACCAAGCCGAACTCGACGTTCCAGCCCGGGCGTCCCGGTTATGCCGTCAAAGACGAAGCGCGCGAAGAGGCCGGCGAGCCCGTGATCGTGAAACGCGTCAACAGCGCCTTCATCGGCACCGACCTCGAGGCGCGATTGCGGGCAGGTAACATCGCCACGCTCGTGATCTGCGGCGCGACCACCAATCATTGCGTGGAGACGACGACGCGGATGGCCGGCAATCTCGGCTTCGATGCTCACCTCGTGCGCGACGCGACCTGGACATTCGACCGCACAGGCCCCGACGGCGATACGCATTCGGCCGAGGACATTCACGCGATGACGCTGTCGAATCTGAACGGCGAATTCGCCCGCATCGTGACGGCGAACGAAGTGATCACATCGCTTGCAGCGATGCGACAATAGACCTCAGCACGATTGCGCTTGATCGTCTGCGTCGTTTCGACGCCCGCTCTCGCCGGAACGCGACAGATGCCCATCTGTTGTCACTCGACATCTCAACTGGAGTGATGACATGAAGTATCTCTTTGTCGCGATGGCTATCGGTGCCGCTGCGCTCAGCGCGTCGGCAGCCAACGCGGCCGGCGGAAAGGCCAAGCCGAACGTGCAAATCAGCCAATCGACCGACATCAGCGCGCAGCACAGGCATGGCTATCACGGCCACCGCCATCACCACTGGCGCCCGCACCATCATGGCTACCTTCGGCCGCACTATCGCAGTCATGGCTATTATCCGCGGCATCATGGCTACTATGGCGGCGGACCCTACGGCTATTACGGCGGCGGCGGTCCCGGCGTGACCTTCAGCTTCGGCGGCAACCGCTGGTGAGACGAGGGGCCCGCGAAGAAGCGGGCCTTCTTCCCTATCCCCGCAAGATCAAGCCTGCCGTCTCCAGCCCGCTGGCGAGCGCGGCCTCGACCGTTCCCATGTCGCGGCCGCGATAGAGCGCTTCGCCGGAGAACAGCACCGGTCCGTCGGCGCGCGCAAGCCTCTCCTGCGCCGCGCGCGTCCGCGGCGTCGCCCAGGAATAGGCGCCGCGCGCGAAGCGATCATGCGCCCAATTGGCGGCTGCCGCCGCCACGACGTCCCGCGCAATCTCCTCGCGCGCAATGCTGAAGATTGCGGCGAGCGAATCGAGCCCGGCGTCAATCAGCCCTTGTGAATCAAGATGCGACAGCTCTGCCGTTCGCGGCCCGCCGAACCATCCGGTGAGCACGGGATGCTGGTCCGGATATCGCGTCCACCACACCGGAATCGTCTCGTCCGACAGCAGAAAGATCATGTCGGCAAGCTCTTCGCGCCGCTCGCGCCACCATGGCCGCGTGAACCGCAGCAGGATCTTGATGACGCTGCCGAAGCCGATGTCGTCGGCGGCCGCGGCCTTCGCGCGCGTGGCTGTTGGCAGCGCGATCTCGCGCAGCAACGGCAGCGGCACAGTGAGGATCACGCGATCGCAAATCTGCAACTCGCCGCCGGCGCAGCGCACAACAACCTTGCCCCCACTCTCCTCGATCGCCGTGACCACGGCACCGAGGTGAAGCGCAGCGCCGGACTTGCGGCACGCGACCGCGAGATATTCGATTAGGCCGCCATAACCGCCGTCGATGCGCACCTGTATCGCATGTCCGTCATTCATCCATTCGTCGCGCAGTGCCAGCGTCGAGGCGCGCTCGGGATCGGCCGCATCATAGCCCTCGACCATGCGCTCGACGGCGTGGCGCAGGCCGGCGAATTCCGGCCCGCCGAAATGACGGCGCAAGAAGTCGGCGACCGTGAGGTCTTCAGTCAGATCCCTCAGTGCTGCATGAAGCCTCTCGTCATAAGGATCGCGCGGGCTCTCCCGCGAAAACTCCGTGCCGTCAAAACTCCATAGCGTGCCGCCGATCGCCGGCACGGACAGTCCGGCCTCGCGCGCGAGGCTGCGCGTGATTGGCGCCTCGCCGTGAACGAACTCGGCGCCGCCATCGGCGGGGTAGCCGAACTCCGACGCCGGCAGCGGATGGATGCGCCCGCCGCAGCGGTCGCGCGCCTCCAGGATCGTCACGCGTTTGCCGGCGCGCGCAAGCTCGCGGGCCGCCATCAGGCCGGCCGCTCCTGCGCCGACGATGACGATATGTTCTGGCTGATCGGACATGCAGGTCGCTACTGCGGCGCCACATCGTTCCGGATCAGATAGCGCAGCAGCAGGACGCCGCCGCCGAGGTCGCGCGTGCTCTCCAGCGTCATCGTCGCGAGCGGCGCGCGCTTGTCGCTATCGGCCTCGGTCGAATCGAACACGAAGGGCGCCCCCTTGGCGCCGTCGATGGCGGGGCTGAGGATCAGGTTGAATTCGTCGATCAGGCCGGCGCGCAGGAACGCGCCGTTCGCGACCCCGCCGCCCTCCACCAGCAGGCGCTTCACGCCAAGCTCGCGGTTGAGGATCTCGACCGTCAGTGCAAGGTCGATCTCGGTCTTGCCGGCAAAGACGTAGGATACGCCTTCGCCGCGCAGGCCGGCGAGATGCGAATCCGGCACGCTCTCAGTCAGCACCACGACGATGGGATCGCCGCCGATGTCGGAGCGGCCCCAACCGATCTTGCCGTGCGCGTCGAGCACGACGCCGTAGCTTTTGGCATCGCGCCGCACAAACCAGTTTTCGCGCGGTAACTTCTCGTTCGCCGTCTCAGGATAGGGCTTGCCCTTGGCGAACTCCGAGCCGGTGACGCGGCCGATCACCCAGGCATCGCCGCCGAGCTCGTCATGGATCTTCTCGAACCAGTCGGTGCCGGCGCCCTTCGGGCGCCAGCGGCTCGGATGGGTGCGGCCGTCGAGGCTCGAATGCATCAGGCAGATGACATAGGGCTTCATGCAAATTCTCCGTAACCGCGCCTCAAATGATATCTTCTTCCAGCGTGCGATGTGATGGCGCAAGCCATAGAACAGTTGCGGCCCGTCGCGCGGCAGCAATAGCACGAGGGTAACGCCAAACCCCACCGATGGAACCGCAAGGCTGCCCGCGCGTTACGAGAGCTTGTACGAGTCCCTGAAATCCGGGCTCGAATGGGCAAGGACGCCCAGGTCACGCGTCGCGAGGGGGTCCGGTGCTGTCGGAGAAAGCTGCTCGGCAGTCAACTGATGTCGGCTTCCTCTCCGAGGGAGGTGAGCTGGGTACGATGATGCGTGCCCTCGACTGGTCAGCCTCGCCGCTCGGCCCTCCCCGCCAATGGTCCCAGGCCCTCAAGACGACGGTCAGCATGCTGCTGGCCGCACAGGCCCAGATCGTGCTGTTCTGGGGCCCTGAATACGTCGCACTCTACAACGATGCCTACGCTCCCGGTATCGGCGCCAATCACCCCCGCGCCCTCGGCCGGCCCGCGATCGAGAACTGGGGCGAGCTGTGGGATGATCTCGAGCCGCTCCTGTCGGGCGTGCGCCAAACGAGAAAGACCTTCGCGGCAAAGGATCGTCCCTTCTATGTCGAGCGCCATGGCTATGGCGAGACGAGCTACTGGGACGTCTCCTATTCGGCGATCGCTGACGATGACGGCTCTGTCGGTGGCGTGCTCTGCATTGTCTCCGAGACCAGTGAACGCGTGCTGGGTGAGGCCCAGCTGCGGGCGAGCGAGGCGCGCTACAGGGAGCTCAATGCCACGCTCGAGCAGCGTGTCGCCGAACGCACCGCCGAGCGGCATTTGCTCGCCACCATCGTGGAAACCACCGACGGCCAGATCCAGGCGCTCGATCTCGACTATCGCTGGCTTGCCATCAACGCCTCCTGCGCCGACGCCTACCAGCGCATCTACGGCAAGCGGCCGAAGGTCGGCGATTCCCTGCACGAATTCCTGGCAGACCGGCCCGAGCATCTCGCTACAACGGCGATCTGGGGGCGCGCACTTGCGGGCGAAGCTTTCACCAGCATCGATCAATTCGGCGATATCAGGTTCGACCGCCGCGTCCACGAGATGAAGTTCGAGGCGCTGCGTACTCCCGACGGTGCGAGGATCGGCGCATTCGTGACCGGGACGGACGTGACGGATCGCCTCGAGGAGCAGGCGCGATTGGCGCAGGCCGAGGAAGCGCTGCGTCATGCACAGAAGATGGAGGCAATGGGCCAGCTCACCGGCGGCGTCGCGCATGATTTCAACAATCTGCTGACGCCGATCGTCGGCCTGCTCGACCTGTTCCAGCGCAGGGGCATCGGCGGCGAGCGCGAACGCCGCCTGATCGCGGGCGCCGCGCAGGCGGCCGAACGCGCCAAGACGCTGGTGCAGCGCCTGCTTGCTTTCGCGCGCAGGCAGCCGCTTCAGGCTGTTCCCGTCAATATCGGCCGGCTCGTCACCGACATGGGCGAGCTGATCTCCAGCACGACCGGCCCGCAGATCCAGGTGACGGTGGACACACCGGAAGGGCTGCCAGAGGCCATGGCCGATCCCAACCAGATCGAGATGGCAATCCTGAACCTCAGCGTGAACGCGCGTGATGCGATGCCCGACGGCGGCAAGTTGCGTATCTCGGCCAAGACGAGGACAATCGAGCACGCCCACGGCTCAGATTTGGCGCCGGGCACCTATGTCTGTATCTCGGTTGCGGATACCGGCATCGGCATGAACGAAGAGACGCTGGCTCACGCCGTCGAGCCATTCTTCTCGACCAAGGGGATCGGACAAGGCACCGGACTTGGTCTTTCGATGGTCCACGGCCTGGCGTCACAGCTCGGCGGGGCGCTGACGATCAAGAGCACGGTGGGAGCAGGCACCACAGTCGAATTGTGGCTGCCGGTCAGCCACACGGCCGCGGGCACGATCGATACCGCCTCGCAGGCAAAACCGCGACCGCTGCCCGCCGGCACCGCACTGCTGGTGGACGACGAACCGCTGGCGCGCATGAGCACCGCCGAGATGCTGAGCGAGCTCGGCTACAGGGTCGTCGAAACAGGTTCGGCGGAGGATGCGCTTCAGCGCGTCAAGGATGGCCTGCGGCCGAACCTGCTGGTCACGGACCATCTGATGCCCGGCATGAGCGGCACGGACCTTGGGCTGACGCTGCGCGACCAGATTCCCGAGCTCCAGATCCTCGTCGTATCAGGCTACGCCAACAACGAAGGCATCTCGCCGGAGCTGTCGCGGCTGACAAAGCCGTTCCGAAGTGACGAGCTGGCGGCGAGCCTGGCGAATCTCGCGAAGGCCGGGCGCTAGAGTAATCGCGCTGACGTTGCGTCGCGCAGATTCTCGCCTTATGCTGAACCCTGCCTTGGGACCGGTCATACGTTGCAGCCCGCTTTCCGGCGGGTCGCAATCCCTGTCTCGACGGCATTTGGACTATCGATTTTGATCTCGCAATTCATACGAACCATCTGACGCTCGGCAGCTTCCTGCCCGACTGTGGAGCGACCGCCAGCAACCCCTGAGAATTCCGCCTCAACCCGACAGCGCGCGGCAACGCCGCAATATTTGATCAGAGAGGTGCGTGATGGCCAAAGCCACGAGGAAAGCCAACCTGCCAAAGGCGCTGATCGCTCCGCAATTGACGCACCCGATCCACAGCGCTGCAGCTGCGCTCGGCGGAAGAATCTCTCCAACCACCGTGCGGATGCCCATCACCAACGTCCTCAACGACGGCGACTACAGCGGCAAGATCTATGTCGGCAGCAAGAAGATCGAGATCGACGTGCTTCTCGATACCGGCAGCAGCACGTTGGCGGTGGATGGCCATTTCTACGACCCGACCAAGGACAGCGCAGCCAAGCTCACCAACATCGGCCAGGAGGTTTCCTACGAAGATCGCAGCCGCTGGGTCGGCGGCATCGTGCTGACCGATATCACCGTCAACTCCGCTCATCCCCTCGTCCTGTCCAAGGTCCATACGGCCGTCGCGTATCACGCGACCGAGGAGATGTTCGGGAAGTCGCATGGCGGCATCCTCGGTCTTGCCTACAGCAGGCTCAACGACGCCTACACGATGCCGGGGCGGACCATTCCACCCCGCTACACCTACAACCAGATTCAGAAAGGCCACCGCGCCTATATCGAGCCGTATTTCTCGCAACTGGAGGCCGCGGGCCTGGTCGCCAACAAGTTCGCGTTCTACACATTGCGATCCGCGGTCAACAAGGCGACGGTGAAGCCCGCGACGGATTCGCTGAACAATGGATTTCTCATCTTCGGCGGCGGCGAGGAGCAAACGGATCTCTACGACGGCGCCTTCCAGGTCGCGCGCGTGGTTCACGACACCTACTACAATGTCAATCTGAAGTCGGTCAGGGTCGGAAAGACCGCGCCTGTCCAAGCCTTCCCGCCGACCAAGGCCAGCCACGATCCGTCCAATGCCATCGTCGACAGCGGCACCACGGCAATCTATCTCGACAGGCCGGTGTTCAAGGAGGTCCTCGCCCGGTTCAAATCCCTCGGCTTCGAGGATGAGATTCACGCAGGCTACCTGCCGATGAGCAAGCTCAAGCTGAAAGACTGGCCGGTGTTGACCTTCGTGCTGGAAGGCGCGCTCGGCAGCGACGTCATCCTGGAGGTCACGCCGCAAACCTATTGGCAGACCAACGCGCCGAAAGCCGGCCACGCCTCGCTGGCCCTCGGCCCCGAAAAGGGCCCGTCGATTCTCGGGCTGCCGCTGATGAACAACTACTTCACCGTATTCGACCGCTCGGTCGACAAAGGGCTCGGCGTCGTCAGCTTTGCCAGGATCAAGCCATGAGCTGATGCCGGCCGCTTGGGCGGCACAGGAGTGCGAGGGGTATCGCGAAAGCCTGCAATACGAATCGATCTGTATACGCAGCTTTGCATCTGCCACCATTTTACTCAGGCACAGACCACCGCCTGCGCTCGGTGGCTCATTGTGTCACGGGGTCACGATGATAAGACTTTGGCTCATTAAGGCCCTGTTTGTCGGGCAGTCACATCCGCGATCGGACGGATGATCGTCGGCCCGGAATGACTTTGAAGTGACGCAGTTCGTTCGGAATTGCGTCCAAATGAGCGGTTGGAATGCAGCAGGTTTCGATCGAAGAATTCTCTGATCTCATTGGTGATATCTACGATTGTGTCATCGCCCCCGAACGCTGGACCGACGTCCTGGAGGGAATTTGCGCTCGGCTCGGCTTTGCCACCGGCGCGCTCTCGGCCGCCAGCCTCACGAATCGGAAGGCCCTCGTCAATGCGGTCTCCGGATCCAACCTGGCCGAGATGGCCCAAAACGCCATCGGCTATGGGCCTGATATCATCGAACTCTGGGGCGGCGCCGCGCGCATCCAGCAATACCCGCTCGGAGAGCCGATCGTTCAATCCCAGGCCGTGCGGAAGGACATCATCGCCGGTAATCGCTATTACCGCGAATGGGCTCTGCCCAAAGGCCTGTTCGACGCCGTGGCCGTCGGCCTCGTTCGCGACCGGGCGATGGTCGGCAACGCGATCTTCAGCCAGCATGAATCGGCCGGCCCCATCGACGATGCTCAGCTCGGCGGATTACGGCTGCTGACGCCCCACATCCGCCGCGCCGTGACCATCAGCAATCTGTTCGACTTGAAGGCGGTGGAAGCCGCGACATTCTCCGCGACGGTGGAGGCTCTGACCGTCGGCGTCGTGCTCGCTGACGAGGATGCAAAGATTGTCCATAGCAACGCCGCTGCGACGGCAATGCTTGCGGCCGAAGATCCGATCGTGGTCCGACAGGGCCGAATTGCGGTCCAATCCGTAAAGACGACCAACTCGTTGCAATCGGCGATCGCACAGGCGGCAAAGGACGAGGCCGCACTGGGCCAGAAGGGCATCGGCATCCCGATCCTTCGCGCCAGCGGCGATCCGCTCGTCATCCACGTCCTGCCGCTGCAGCGCGGCCGGATGCGCGCTGGCCTCATCCAGCGCGCCGCCGCGGCTCTGTTCGTAACGTCGGCGTCCGGGCCGCCGCAGATGTCCCACATTGCCCTGAACCAGCTCTACGATTTGACGCCGGCCGAGATCCGCATCTTCGAGCTCATCTGCGAGGGACACACGCGCGACGCCATCTCAGATCTGCTCGGCGTGTCCGTCGCCACAGTGAAGACCCATCTGCTTCATGTGTTCGAGAAGACAGGGAGCCGCCGTCAGGTCGATCTGGTCAGGCTCGCGAAGTCACTGACGTTCCCGGTGTGACGCGCATCCGTCGTCGCCCGGCGCTAGACGTCGTCGGGCTCGACGGGGCGCACGCGATCGTCGATATAGCGCCGCAGCGCCGCGGCGGCGTTCAGCATATGGGCGCGCATCCGGCGCGAGGCCGTATCGCCGTCGCCTTCGGCGATCGCCTGCATGATGGCATCGTGCTCGTCGCGGGACTTGCGGATACGATCACCCTGCCGCAACTGGGTGCGGCGAAAGGCGCTGAGCCGCGCACGGACGTCCTGGGCCTGCTCGGCCATGAACGAGTTGTGCGTGGCGCTGTAGATGCATTCGTGGAAGGTCCGGTTGAACGCATCATAGGCGTCGACGTCGTTGGCCTCGACCATCGCCAGCGAGCTCTCGTGAAGCTCGATCAGATGGCTGCGCTCAAGCGGCGTCATGCGAAAGGTCGCGAGGCGGACGCACATGGCCTCCACCTCTGCGCTGGTCTCGAACATGTCCATGATGCGCTCGGGCGTCATCCGCGCCACCACGACCCCACGACGGCCCCGGACCTCGACCAGCCCGCTGACCACGAGCTGCCGCAGCGCCTCCCGCACCGGCGTGCGGGACGCGCCGAAGCGATCGGCAAGCTGCTGCTCTTCCAGAGCCGAACCGGCGACGAGCGCGCCGGAGGCAATCTCGTCCGTGAGCGCATTGCGGATGCGATCGGAGAGAAGCCCGCCATCTTCTTCGGCTTCGGTTGCGACTTTGAACAGACCCGCCATTCAGCTTCCTATGATTGCGCGCACCGTGAAGTAGAGGATGGACGGTGCGACCAGGCATCCGAGGCCCGTGTGAAACGTCGCGGTCAATGCGCCGTAAGGCACCAGGCGCCGATCGGTCGCCGCCAGCCCTCCGGACACGCCGCTGACCGTTCCCATCAAGCCGCCAAACACCATCGCGCTGCGCGGATTGTTGAGGCCGATCATGTTGGCCACAAAAGGCGTGCCGATCATCACGATCACCGCCTTGAATACACCGGTCGCGATCGAGAGCGCAATAACCGGTGAGGATGCCCCGATCGCAGCCCCCGTCACCGGTCCGACGATATAGGTGACCGCGCCGGCACCGATCGTGGTCAGCGAGATCGCATCGGTGTAGCCAAACGCCGCGGCGACAAACACGCCGAGGATGAACGGGACGACCGTTCCCAGTCCGAGCGCGACCGCACCGATCAATCCGGCTTTGCGCGCATGGACGACATCGACCTCGAAGGCGGTGGCGACGATGGCGAAGTCCCGCAGCATCGCGCCGCCCATCAGGGCGATCCCGGTCAGCGCCGGAAGGTCGGCCACGCCCTTCTCGCCACCGGTGGCGATGCCGCCGAAAAAGGCCAGCACGAGACCCAGCATGATCGCGATCGCCGAGCCGTGGATGCGTCCAAAGGTGAGATATTTCGAGATCGCGCCGGAGATCCACATCAGGATGCCGACGGCGGCGAACGCGGTGATCAGCGCATTTGCTGCGAGAACGTGGGATATCATGGTCATCCGATCCTCCCGGACTTGAAGTGCGGCACGCTCGCCTCGATCGCCTCTCGGGCCTCGATCTCGTCCATCGTCTCGACGCGGCCACTGAGCCGGCCGATCAGGGCCACCATCGCGAAACACACCGCGACCGCACCAGCACCGGCAATGACGACGATCGGGCCGCCCTTTGCCGCGGCGACGACGTTCTGCTGCGCGGCCATCGCGACCACGATGGGAATGTAGAAGCTGCCCCAGAACTCGACGCCGGTCTTGAGCCCGTGGCTGAGCAGGCCGTGCCGCACCAGCCACAGCCGGGCCGCGATCAGAAAAATCATGGCAATGCCGACCCCGCCGACATTGGCCTTCACACCGAGGATGACGCCGAGCAGGTCTCCAAGCAGACCTCCAAGCAGCGTGCAGATCGCAAGCAGCGCGACGCCGGAAATGGTCACAGGCGCCTCCCCTGCGCGAGCGGGGCGCGATCCCCCGGATGTGGGCGCTCTGTATGCATTCGCATCATAAATTCCCTCCTGTGTATGCGAATATCCATCGCTTATGGCGTTACGTATACACTAATTGACATAACGAGGCAATACGCATACATTAAACGCCATCAAAGCCAGTTCCCGCATGCCAAGGAGCCAAAATGAGCGGTTGGGGTATGCAAAAGGCCGCCCTCGGTGAGCGCCTGGCGGCCGGCCGACAGCACGCCAAGGGAAAGGTCGTCCCGATCCCGAACCTCGGCCCGTTTCTGAAGGCGGTGATCCGGTCAGGCGAGCGGGTGTGCCTCGAAGGCGACAATCAGAAGCAGGCCGATATCCTCGCCTCGGCGCTCGCCAGCCTCGACCCCCGGGATGCCCATGACCTGCACATGGTGCAATCAGGCGTGGTGCTGCCCGCGCATCTCGACATCTTCGAGAAGGGCATCGCGCGGCGGCTCGACTTCTCCTATTCGGGCCCGCAATCGGCGCGCATCGCGCGCATGCTGTTCGGCGGCAAGATCGAGCTCGGGGCCGTCCATACCTATCTCGAGCTGTTCGCGCGCTACTTCATCGATCTCACGCCGAACGTCGCGCTGATCGCGGCGGTCAGCGCCGACAGGGACGGCAATCTCTATACGGGACCGAACACCGAGGACACGCCGACCGTCGTCGAGGCGACCAGCTACAAGAACGGTCTCGTCGTGGCGCAGGTCACCGAGATCGTCGACAGGGTGCCGCGCGTCGACATTCCCGGCGACCTCGTGCATTTCGTGGTCGAGGCCGGCCGGCCCTTTTATGTCGAGCCGCTCTTCACCCGCGATCCCGCCGCCATCACCGAGACCCAGATCCTGACGGCGATGCTGGCCATCAAGGGCATCTACGCGCCCTATGGCGTGCGCCGGCTCAACCACGGCATCGGCTTCAACACCGCCGCGATCGAGCTGTTGTTGCCGACCTATGGCGAGAAGCTCGGGCTCAAGGGCAAGGTCTGCACGCACTTTGCGCTCAACCCGCATCCGACGATGATTCCGGCAATCGAATCCGGCTGGGTCGAGCAGATCCATTGCTTCGGCTCAGAAGTCGGCATGGAGGATTACGTCGCGGCGCGCTCCGACATCTTCTTCACCGGGCCCGACGGCTCGCTGCGCTCCAACCGCGCCTTCTGCCAGACCGCGGGGCTCTATGCCTGCGACATGTTCATCGGATCGACGCTGCAGATCGATCTCGAAGGCCACAGCTCGACGGTGACGACCAGCAGGATCGCCGGATTCGGCGGCGCGCCCAACATGGGCTCCGATCCGCGCGGCCGCCGTCACCCGAGCGAACCCTGGCTCAAGGCCGGCGCCGAAGCCGATCCCGACTCCAAGGCGGCACTGCGCCGCGGCCGCAAGCTGGTGGTGCAGATCGGCGAGACCTTCGGCGAGCGCAACACGCCTTTGTTCGTCGAGCGGCTCGATGCGCTCGATCTGGCGCACAAGCTCGACCTCGATCTGGCGCCGGTGATGGTCTACTCCGACGACGTCACCCACATCGTCACCGAGGAAGGCATCGCCAACCTCCTGATGTGCCGCAGCAAGGACGAGCGCGAGCAGGCCATCCGCGGCGTGGCCGGCTACACCGACATCGGTCGTGCCCGCGATACGAAACTGGTCGAGCAGCTCCGGCAACGCGGCGTGATCCAGCGCCCCGAGGATCTCGGCATCGATCCGCTCGACGCCGACCGCAATCTGCTGGCGGCCCGCTCGATCAAGGACCTCATGCTGGCCTCCGGCGGCCTCTACCGCCCGCCGAGCCGTTTCCGCAACTGGTGAGGCGTTTTGCATGGAAAAGCTCAGCTTCAGACTGACTGCAACCAGATCCGCCGGCGGCACCCGCGCGCAGGCCATCGTCGGCGTGGTCGCCTCCGGCAATCTCGAAGTGCTGCTGGAACGCGGCCTTCCGCCTGACATCTGCACCATCGACATCGCAACGGCGGCCCATGGCTTCGGTACGGTGTGGGACGCCGTGGTCCGCGACTTCGTCGCCCGCCGCTCTGCCGGGGGCTTGCGCATCTCCGTCAATGACGGTGGCGCCCGGCCCGACACGGTGGCGCTGCGGCTTGCCCAGGGCGTCCGCAAGATCGAGGAGCCGGAGCAATGACAGCCGTCACAGCCAATGCCGTCTCGCTGAGCTGGTACGAGGCGAGCGCCCGGCAGCGCATCGACGCGCTGCTCGATGCCGGCAGCTTCTCTGAATTCATCGGCCCCGAGCTGCGCGAGATCAGCCCGCATCTGTCGATCTTCGATCTGCCCGAGCAGTTCGACGACGGCATCGTGGTCGGACGTGGCCGCCTGGACGGCGCGCCGCTGCTCGTCGCTGCGCAGGAAGGACGCTTCATGGGCGGCGCTTTCGGCGAAGTCCACGGCGCCAAGCTCACCGGCCTGTTGCGCGCCGCCCGCGCGCTCAAGCAAGACGTGGTGATCCTGTTCGATACCGGCGGCGTGCGGCTGCAGGAAGCCAATGCCGGCGAGCTCGCGATCGCGGAAATCATGCGCGCCGTGATCGAGGCGCGCTGCGCCGGCGTCAACGTCGTCGGCCTGATCGGCGGGCGTGCCGGCTGCTATGGCGGGGGCAGCCTGATCGCTGGCACCTGCTCGCGCCTTGTTGTCTCCGAACAGGGCCGGCTCAGCGTCAGCGGCCCCGAAGTGATCGAGACCAACAAGGGCATCGAGGAATTCGACTCGCGCGATCGCGCCCTGGTCTGGCGCACCATGGGCGGCAAGCACCGCTATTTGATCGGCGGCGCCGACATGTTCGTCGACGACGAGGCGCTGGCGTTTCGGCAAGCTGCGATCGAGGCACTTGGGACCACCAGGCGATTTGATGTGGCGGTGCTCGAAGCCGAGCAGGCGCGGCTGGAGCGGCGATTGCAGCGCTTTGGCGAGGCCGAAGATGCGGTCGAGATCTGGCAGGCGCTCGGCATCGGCGATCCGACCGAGATTCCCGCACTTCCGACCGCCGCGTTCCTCCGCGCCGCCAACGACAGGGAGAACGCCGATGACGCGCGATGACATCCTGGCCAGCCTGTTTCCGAACGGGCGCAAGATCGACACATCAGGCGCGATGATCGCGGGACGGGCGATGCTGCCCGACGGCGGACCTATCCACGTGCTCGGCATCATCGGGGGACAGCCGCTTGGCGCCGACGAGGCGATCGTGCTCGCGAGACGCGTGATCAACATCGTCAAGTCCGAGGATCGGGCGCCGATTCTGTTCCTGGTGGATTCCGCCAGCCAGCGCATGAGCAAGCGCGACGAGCTGCTCGGCCTCAGCGAATATCTGTCGCATCTCGCCAAGGCGCTGCTGCTGGCGGAGGCCGAGGGCCATCGCACCGTCGGCCTGCTCTATGGCGGTAGCGCCGCCGGCGCGTTCATCGCCACCGCGCTCGCCACCGGCACGCTGGTGGCGCTGCCCGGCGCCCATCCCGCGGTGATGGACCTGCCGTCGATGGCACGGGTCACCAAGCTGCCGATCGATGTGCTGGAGGCCAAGGCCGAAGCGACGCCCGTGTTCGCGCCCGGGCTCGACAACATGGTGCTGACGGGCGGCGTTCATGCCGTCTGGGACGACAGCGCACCGCTGGCGCCGCAGCTTGCGGCCGTCCTGCAACGGTCGCACGGACGGGATGATCGCAGCCGGCTCGGCGCCGAACGCGGCGGCAGGCGCAAAGCTGCCGAGATCGCCGATCGCGTTGCTGCGCTCGCGGCGCATCGGGGATCGCAACATGGCTGAAGCTCTCGCACGCCACAGCATGGTAAAGGCCTCGACGGCCGGATGGGCCGCGGTGATGGATCGCTATCCCGAGCTTGCCAGCGAGCCGATCGTCGCGGGCTGGGTACATGCGGGACGTCCCCTCATCGTCCGCCGGCCGGCCTGCAGCGATACCGCCGGCCGCGTTCCGCTCGGTCTGCCGCTTCCTCCAAGCCATGGCAAACGGCGCATCGCCATCTCGCTCGCCGCCGCTGATATCGTCGCATCCGCTCCGCCGCCCCTGCTGGCCGATGCCGCCGCCGCGGCGCCTGCGCACTGGCGCGCGACCATCGACCTCTTGCTTGCGCTTCTGCCGGAGACGCGCACCTTCGGCAGTCTGGCCTGGCAGCATCTCACCGGCCTTCCCTATCTTTCCGAGAGCTCGGATCTCGATCTGCTCTGGCCGCTGTCATCAGTGACGCAAGCAAAGAGCCTGCCGTCCGACATTGCCGCGATTGCCAAGCAGGCACCGATGCGGCTGGACGGCGAGATCATGGGTCCCGCCGGGGGCGTGCAATGGCGCGAGCTGACCGGCCATGACGAGGACGAAGTGCTTGTGAAAGGTCCGGCCGGTGTCGCGAGCACGACGCGCGCCGCTTTTCTGTCGGGTGCGGTGTCATGAACCTTGCGCTGAGATGGCAAGCGCTGCCGCAACGAGCGCTGCGTGCGGAGCAGCTCGGTCATCTCGCTTCGCTCTGCCTGAAGCGCGAAGTCGAGACCTATCCGAAGCCCGGGCTCGTGAGCCATGTCGACAACGGCGCACATCGCGATATGGATGCCAAACTGCTGTGCCGAAGCGCCGACACGCTGGCACCGTTCTTCCACGAGCTCGCCGCCGCAGGCGCCGTGGGCGCCGGCATGGACCGGTTACGCGCGATCGGGGTTTCGGCCGAGCGCGCGATGCTGGCGGCGACCTCGGGCGTAAACACGCATCGCGGCGCGATCTTCGGGCTGGGCCTGCTCTGCGCCGCGGCCGGCTATCGCAGCGCGCTCGGCATCCGCAAGCCGCTCGGCGAATTGGTGTCGCAACGATGGGGCGAGGCCATCCTCGACGGCCCGATCTCGCTGCGCAGCCATGGCGCGGTGGCTGCGCGCCGCTATGGCGCCGGCGGCGCCAGGGCGGAAGCCGCTTGCGGTTTCCCCTCCGTCTATGACATCGCCCTTCCCGCGCTGCATGCGGCACGGACGCTCGTGCCCGACGATGACGAAGCGGTCCGCGTTCAAACCTGCATGGCGTTGATGGCCGAAGTCGCCGACACCAATCTGCTGCACCGGGGCGGAGCCGAGGGATTGCGGTTCGCGCAAGATAGCGCGTCTGCATTCCTTGCCGCCGGAGGCGTCGGCTCTTCGGGATGGCGCAAGCGCGCCGCCGATATTCACCAGGCATTCGTCGCCCGCAACCTCAGCCCGGGCGGCTCGGCAGATCTGCTCGCCATGACCCTGTTCGTCGATCGGATGGGGCCCTGATGCTGGCACTGCTCTGCGGCGGACAAGGCACGCTCTCGGACCAGATTTTTGATCTTGTCGCCGGCCAGCCGGCTGCCGAGCCGGTTTTCGCTGCCACAACGGCCCGTCTCGGGGAAGACCCGCGAGAGTTCGTGAGGACGCGGAACGCGGACGTGCTGTCCGCCAACCGCGTCAGCCAGATCTTGACCGTCACATCGGCCCTCGCGATCCACGCCTGCATTGCCGATCTGCTGACTAAGGAGACCGTGGTCACGGGTTATAGCGTTGGCGAGATGGCGGCCTGGAGCATCGCGGGACTATGGACCGCCGACGAAGCCCTGCGACTGACCGATGTCCGCGCCCGGTTGATGGACCGCGCGGCCGGTCCGGACAGCCGGCTCGGCTATGTCCGCGGGCTCGATCGGACCACGCTCGGCCAGCTGCTTGCGAAGCATCGCTGCGAGATCGCGATCAGGAATCCCGATCTTCTCTATGTGGTCGGCGGCACGGAACGGGATGTCATCGGTCTCTGCCATGAGGCGACAACGCAGGGCGCCGCGCGGGCCGGACTTCTCGCCGTCAGGATCGCCTCGCACACGTCACGGCTCGAAGCGGCCTGCAAGCCCCTGCAACAGGCGTTCGCGGCGAGCACGCACGCGCCCATTGCAGCTCAGCGGATCCTCCTCGCCGGAGATGGCGGCGAGCGCATCTTCTGTGCATCCGATGCGACGGCGACGCTCGCCGGCCAGGTCGCACGCCCGATCGACTGGGCTGCGACGCTGGAGGCTCTTGCAGAGCAAGGCGTCGATCGCGTGCTGGACCTCGGCCCGGGACATGCGCTGGCCGAGATGATGCAAGGCGCCTTTCCGTCGATCCGCTGCTATGCCGCCGACGGATTCCGCACCATCGGCGGCCTGCGCAGTTGGATCGCGCGGCAAGACTAGATCAGCGGCGCCCCTTGCCGCAGATTCATGTGCCTGTTGACGTCCTTGTAGAGCAGATAGCGAAATCGGCCGGGACCTCCCGCGTAGCAGGCCTGCGGGCAGAACGCGCGCAGCCACATATAGTCGCCGGCCTCGACCTCCACCCAATCGCGATTGAGGCGGTAGACCGCCTTGCCTTCGAGCACGTACAGCCCGTGCTCCATGACGTGCGTCTCCATGAAGGGGATCGTTCCCCCCGGCTCGAACGTCACGATGGTAACGTGCATGTCGTGCCTGAGGTCGGCGGGATCGACGAAGCGCGTGGTGGCCCACCGCCCGTCCGTATCAGGCATCGGCACCGGCGCAATCGAGTCTTCGTTGGCCACGATCGGTTCGGGGTCGGCCAAACCCGGCACGCGCTGGTACAGCTTGCGGATCCAGTGAAGCTGGGCCGGGCCCGGGCCGCGATTGCGAAGGCTCCACGCGCAACCCGGCGGCACATAGGCAAAGCCGCCGCTCCTCAGCTCGGCTTCCTTGCCCGCCAGCTTGAGAGTGACATGCCCGCCCACGACGAACAGCGCTCCCTCCGCGTCCTTTTCGGGCTCGGGGATGTCGCTTCCTCCTGCCGGCGCGATCTCCATCAGATAGTGGGAGAACGTCTCGGCGAAGCCGGAGAGCGGCCGCGCCAGCACCCAGACGCGCGTATTGTCCCAGTGCGGCAAATAACTGACGACGATATCGCGTTGCACGCTGCTCGGAATAACGGCGTACGCGGTCGTAAAGACCGCGCGGCCGCTAAGGAGATCCGTCTGCGGCGGCAGGCCGCCCTGCGGGACGTGATAGGTGCGCGATGACATCGTCAGACCTCGTGGCTTTCCGGCATGAGATCGAGCTGCACGGTCTCGTCAAGCCAGTATTCTTCGAGATTGTTCCCGTTCCCCTTGCGGTCGACGACCAGGAACGGGCTTGCGTCCTTGAGCACCAAGAGCGGATGGTGCCAGCAATTTCGCGCGTAGTTCACGCCCTGATGCCCCGTCGCCGCGAACGCCCGATAGCTCTCTGGTTTGCGCGGATCTGCGCAAACGACGACCAGCCAGTCGGCCCCGTCGAGCGGCATGAACAACTGGCTGCCGAGCGGATGGCGCTCCATCAGGCGAATGGCGATGGGCACAGGACGCAAGGAGGCGACAAACCAGCTGATGTTGGTCTGTCCGCCCTCCGCGGCGACGTCGATATTGGCGAGGTCGTTGAAGCGCCTCGCATAGCCCTGGTTGATCGACAGGGGGGCCACCCCCTCCGTTTCGATGACTTCGCCGAACGGAGCGAACGCCTGCTTCGTCAGGGGCTCGATCGAAAGTGTCGCCATTCACCAACCTCAAAGGCGTCCGCGCTTACAGCGTCTGCAAACCCGCGACGGGAGCAGCCGCGCCATCAGGTTCGGCCTGCAGGGTCTCGCCCGACGGAACCATCTCGCCGTTCAGGATACGATGCGCCTTGGCGCGATCAAGGTCGCCTTCCCATGAGGCGACGACCACCGTCGCAACGCAGTTTCCGACGTAATTGCCGAGCGCACGAGCAATACCGATGAACCAGTCCACCGACAAGATCAGAACGAGGCCGATCGCCGGGATGGCCGGGATTGCCGACAGCGTGGCGGCGAGGACGACGATGGCCGAGCCCGGGACGCCATGGGCGCCCTTGGAGGTGAGCAACGCGACGCCGAGGATCGCCAGCAGGTCCCCCATGGCCAGCGGCGTGTTGGTCGCCTGCGCAATGAAGACGGCTGCCAGGGTCAGGTAGATTGAGAACGCATCCAGGTTGAACGAATAACCGGTCGGGATGACGAGTCCGACAGTCGACCGCTTGATTCCAAGCAATTCGAGCTTGCGCATGGTCTGCGGCAGCACGCTGTCGCCCGCGGCGGTGCCGAGCACGATCATCAGCTCTTCGCGCAAGTACGCGAGCAGCTTGAACAGGCTGAAGCCGGACAGCCGCATGATCGCTCCGAGGACGACCACCACGAACAGGACCACAGCCAGATAGAACAGGCCAACCAGGCCGCCGAGCTGCTTGAGCGAACCGATGCCGTACTTGCCGACGGTGAACGCGATCGCGCCGAAGACGCCGATCGGGGCGAGCCGGACGACGAAGTTCATCATCTTGAAGATGATCTCGTTGACCCGCTCGACGAAATCGACGACCGGCCTTGCGCGCTCGCCGCACAGTGACACCGCACAGCCGAACATGATCGAGACGATCAAGACCTGCAGGACATCGCCGGAGCTGAACGCGCCGACGATCGTTCCGGGGATGAGCTTCATCAGGAACTCGGAAACGCCGCCGCCGGCGACCTGAGCTGCGGTCTGGCTGAATCCGCTCAGCGCCTTGGCGTCGAGCGTCGCCGGGTTGATGTTCATTCCGGCACCGGGCTGGAAATAGTAGGCCAGCGCGATGCCGAACACCAGGGCGACTGACGTGACGATCTCGAAATAGAGCAGCGCGCGGATGCCGACCCTTCCGACCTTCGAAAGGTCTCCGGCCGCCGAAATTCCCTGCACCACGACGCAGAACACGATGACGGGTACCAGCATCTTGATCAGCTTGATGAAGCCGTCGCCGAGCGGCTTCATCTGCAAGGCCGTATCGGGATAGGCCATGCCGAGCGCAATGCCGAGCGCGAGCGCGACGACGACCTGGAAGAAGAGTGACTTGAAGATCCTGGGCATGGCTTTCCTCGCTCGCTGGGCTTGTATCTGTCTAGCTTGATCGGCGGCTTGAGCCTTTCGCCGTTGTTGTCGTTGGCAGCGGCATGAGGCCGCTGCGTGCAGAGCTGGCCGACGCTTTGCAGGGCGGACGGAGGCTCGATCGGTCATTCGTTGACCAGGCGCGACATCAAGTCCAATATATAGAACGACACGATTGATAGGTTTTCGCTATGGACCTTCGCCAGCTCAGGTATTTCATTGCCGTGGCCGAGGAGCGCAGCTTCACCCTCGCCGCCCGGCGGCTGAACATCTCGCAGCCGCCGCTCAGCCAGCATATCCAGGCCCTCGAGGCAGAGCTCGGCACCCAGCTGCTCTACAGGACCAGCCGCAAGGTCGAGCTGACCCAGGCCGGTGAAGCGATGCTGCTGCGCGGCCGCGCCATCCTGCAACAGGTCAAGTCAGCGGAAGACGAGGTGCGCTCGATCGGCGCCGGCCTGATCGGAACACTGGATCTCGGTGCGACCGGCTCCATCCTGCGCGGCCGGCTTGCGGAGCTGCTTGCGGCCTACCGGGAGGTGGCGCCATTGGTCAGGATGACGGTGCACGAGCAGGCGCCGGCGCTGCAGATCGCGGCCCTGCTCAACCGTACCACCAATATCTCGCTCATTCGTGGCGTCCCCACCGAACGCGACCTCGTCAGCAGACTGGCATGGCGGGAAGAGGTCGTCCTCGCCGTGGCCCGCAACCACCCTTTGGCGAAACGCAAGCGCGTTGCGCTTTCCGAACTGGCGTCGGAAGACCACGTCGTGCTCGATCCCGACAGCTCTGATTTCGCGCGCTATGTACAGACCTGCTGCGTCGATGCCGGCTTCCTGCCAAAGGTATCCCAGCAGGTCGTCGATGCGCAGTCGATCCCGAGCCTGATCGCGGCCGGCTTCGGCGTCGCGCTCGTGCCGCAATCGATCGCGCGTTTCACGACAGCCGACATCGCGTTTCGTCCAATCCGCCCCTCACCGCCCGCCGCAGACGTGTTCCTGGTGTTCAGACAGGACGAGACATCGATGGTGGTGCACAATTTCATCAAGCTCGCGCTGCGATATCTGAGCCAGCGGAAGAGGCTGGGATAGATCCTGGACCTGGCGGCATAAAAGCGCTCCCGCATCTCAAACCGCGGTTCATGAGATCATGAAGTCGAAGCTGTGCATCTGAAGCTGAACCTTGGTGACGCCGACCAGCGTGATGTCGTCGGTGCCAACATGGATGACGGCATTGGCACCTGGATCGGTGTGATTGAGCACATCCTGCACGTTGGCAAATCCAAGGCCGCGCAGATCGAGAGTATCGTGGTGCGCTGCCGTGCCGACCTGGAAGTCGACCCCGCCCGCAGGTGAGACGATCCGGTCGTGACCGAAGCCGGGCCGGAAAACGAAGACGTCATCGCCTCCGCTCCCGCTCAGAATGTCGTTCCCGCTGCCGCCGATCAGGGTGTCATTGCCATTGCCACCTCGTATCGTGTCGGCGCCGGCACCGCCGTTGAGGACGTTCGACGCATTGCTGCCGATGAGCGTGTCGTTGCCGGAACCTCCCGTCACGTTCTCGATACCGCTGAGCAGGAGCTGGCCGGTCTGGGGCGTGTGCCGGAACGCGAATGCGTCGCTGGTCAACCCGAGGCCAGGCGTGAATGTGTCGCCACCCCATCCGAGACCGAGATCGATTGAAACATCGTCCGTGATGCGTGACAGATCAAGCGTATCGTTGCCGCTGCCTCCCTCGATCATATGGAAGAAGCCCTGCCCGGCATCCGGTGCAATCGTGATAATATCGTCACCGCCCTCGGCGTTCACGAAGACATTGTCGGCATGGACGATGATCTGGTCGGAATTCGGTGTGCCAAAGACGACCCATTCGCCCGGCTGGTCGATCACATTGGTGCTGCCGAGCGAGAGCGTGATGGCGTTGCTCTGCGCGCTGTTGCCTGCAAGATCAGTCGCCAGCGCCGTGACGACGTGATTACCGGAGCCAATCAAGGTGACCGTGTCGGCCCAGTGACCGCTCGCATCGACCGTGACGGGCCCGCCGAGGTCGTTGCTGCCGTCATGAAGCTGGATGCTGGCGCCAACCTCGCCGGTGCCTTGAATGGTCTCCATCGGATTCGTGACGGTCGCACTTGCGGTCGTGATGGAATCCGACGTCGTGGTGTCGAGGGTGAAGCTGAAGCTCGCATCGGCCGAAGTGTTACCTGCCGCGTCGGTCTGGTCGACGAGCAATGTCTTGAGACCATCTCCGGTGAGCGAGACGCTCGTGCCCGTGCCAACGTGGTACGTCGCGCCACCATCGGTCGAATAACGCCAGCTGGCGCCGGGCTCGAGGCCGGTGACATCGACGATGCCGACGTTCGTCACCTTGTCGCCGGCGACGCCGCTGTCGACTGCCAAGGCCAGTCCCGGCACGGATGCGTAAGAGTCGAGCGTGAATGTGACAGTCGCGTTCCCGACCTTGCCGGCGCTATTGATCTCTTGCGCGACGAGGGTATGAAGACCATCGGCGAGGCCGGTCGGCTTGAAACTCCAACTTCCATCAGCGCCGGCCGTCGCGGTCGCGACGACTGGAATCCCGTCGATGGTAAAGGTGACGGTGGCATTCGCGGCGCCGCCACCATGCACGGTCGGATCGCTGGTCGTGCCATCGCCCGGCGTGCCGGTGTCATGTGTCAGTGCGGCGGTCACGGCAGGTGCCGCAAGCAAGTCCGCCGCGACGACAAGCCCGCCACCATCGCCGTCAAATCGAAAGAACTGGATGTTGCTGAGCACGTCGACGCCATCGCGCCCGGCGACGTGATCGGTGATGGTGAAATGCCCGGCATCGATGATGTTGCTCAGCGCGTAATCGGAAATCTTGCCACTGAGCTCAAGCGTGTTCGTGCCGCCGCCGCCATCGATCGTGTGCGTAAGATCATGAATGCCATCGCCGGTCTGAATGGCGATTTGGTCGTCGACGACGGAGCCGATCAGCGTGGCTGCGTTGCCGGTGCCGGTCAGCGAGACGGTCTGGCCCGCGTTCCAGCCGGTGAAATGCGCAGCCGAGAGGTCGATATTAGCTCCCGAGACTTGGAGACCGGATCCGGCACCACCCGTGAAGGTTCCGGTGAAATGGCTCACCTCGTCGTCGAGCGACAGGACCTTCGCACCGAGGGTCACGCCGCCGGACCCGGCGAGGTCGATAATATCTGTGCTCGTTGCCGTGAGTCCGGAAATGTCGAGCGTGCCGCCGTCCGTGACCGGAGAGGCGTTCGTGAGTGAGCCGGTCCCCTTCAGCGCAAGGGTGGCGGCGGCGCCAATGGTGATCGATCCGTCGATACTGCCGGTATTCGTGAACGTTCCCGCCGTATCGATAATGGTCCCTTTCCAGGTGCCGGCGTTCTCGATCGTGCCGCCATCATTGTGGGCGGTGCCGGTCCAGACGCCCTGGTTGATGATGTCACCGCCCACGCCGTTGGCGCCGGCGGCGACGTCGCCGGTCCAGACGCCTGTTGCCGCGTTGGTGATGGTGCCGGCATTGAGCGCGACCGTGTCGGCGGTCGCGCCGTCGTTGGTGAAGGAAGACCCGGCGAGGTTCTGCAGATCGTCGGAGAAGCTGGCACCAGGCAGCACATTGACGATGCCATCGTTGACGACCGTGCCGCTGACGCCGCCGTCCTGTACCGAAACTGTGCCGGCGATCTGCAATTGCGCGCCGGGGGCGACGGTGAGCGATTGCACTTGAAGCGTGTCTCCGGCCCCGATGGAGAGGGTTGTGCCGCTGGGGATCACGATCGGCCCATCGTCATTGACGATTGTGCCGTCGGCGATCCCGGGCGCGAAGGTGGCTGTGAAAGTTGGATCTGCCGAGGTGGTCGTGACGAGGTTGCTGGGGATGACTGTGTCAGCCAGCACGGCGCCGCCCGTTGGATTGGACAACGCAATGCCGACGATCTTGTCAGGCTCAACGATGCCATTGCCGATGACGGTCACCTCGATAGTTTGCGTGTTGACCCCTTTCGCGAAATGCAGCGTTCCGGACGTCGCGACGTAGTCTTTGCCGGCGATGGAGGAAGGCGTGGGTTCGCCAGGAAGTTGGATGCCGGCGATTGCCTCCTCATCGTTGAATATCTCCTGAGCGGCGAGATACGGGAGGCCGCCGTCGACGGTCCCATAGGATAGGTCGAACGCGCCGGTGCCTCCGGCGCGGGTGACCGTGAAGGTCAAGGTCTTGGTCGAGCCATCACCACCCTCGACGACCGAGCCGCCCGAAATCGAGATTGTGCCGGCGGCTTGGTCATCGTTAAGGATGACCCCGTCCGCAGTGCCGGCAGGCAGGAGGGGATTGCCGGAATCGGCGAGAACGGCGGCGCTGGTCGGATTGGATAGGCTGACGCCGAACACCTCGTCCTTCTCGAAAGTGTCGTCGCCGACGACGGTGACATCGATGGTCTGGGTGTTCACGCCCGCGTCAAAATGCAGTGTGCCTGATTTCGCTATGTAGTCGTTGTTGGCTACAGTGGCGAAATTGCCGGGGTTCCCGCCAATCGCATCGGCGATGATCTTGCTGCTTCCCCCGTCGAACGTCGCGTATGAAACGTCGAATGCAGCACCGGTGCCGCCGGTACGGGTCACCGTGAAGGTGACCACCTTCGTCGTGCCCAGGTCTCCTTCCGTCACCGTCCCGCCGGTGATGCTGATCGTGCCCGCTGGCTGCAGTGGCACGTCGTCGTTGGCGATGACACCGGTGCCGATCGCGCCACCATCGAGCGGATTAAATGCGCTATCGAAGGTGGTGGGAGCGAGCGCTGCGCCATTGGTAGGATTGGACAAGGTAACGTAAAAGATCTCGTCCTTCTCGACTTTGGTATCGCCGACGACCGCGATATCGATCGTTTGCGTGTTCACACCATCGGCGAAATGCAGTGTTCCCGATTTTGCGATGTAGTCGTTGTCGGCGACGGTCGCATCGAACGCTGGGACGGGACCGACGAAGTCGGCGACGAAGTTACCATCGGAGGTCGCATACGATACGTCGAACGCGCCCGTCCCGCCGGTACGGGTGACTGTGAAGCTCAGGATCGTCGTGCCGGCATCGCCTTCTTCGACCGTCCCTCCGGTGATCGAGACCGTAGGAATGAGGTCAGCCGCGGCGACGACCCGTCCGCCGTCGCCGTTGAACACGAGAAATCCGATGTTGCTCAGCTGGTCCGTGCCGTCGCGTCCAGCGACGCCGTCCGTGAGCGTGAAGTGCGTGGCATCGACGACATCGCTGACGGCGTAATCGGCTAGCTTCCCGCTCAACACGAGCGTATTGGTGCCGCCGCCGCCGTTGATCGCATGCGTGAGACCATCGGCCTTGTAGCTGATGTAATCGTTCACATTGGAGCCGGTGATATTGCCAGCGAGGCTCGAGATCGCGACCTGTGCGGTTGACCATCCGTCCCCCGCCACGGAGGCGCCCGACAGGTCGATGTTGGAGCCGGATAAGGCGAGGCTCTGTCCTCCGTTGGCCAAGATGGTGCCTGTGAAGACGCTCGAGTAGTTGGTGATTTGCAGGCTGGTCGGGCCGAGTGTGACGGTGCCTGCTCCGGTCAGGTCCGTGAGTGCCGTCGGGCCGGCCAGCGCGTCGATGACGAGCGTTCCCTGGTCGGCAACGACCGCGGACGCCGAGATCGAGGCTCCGGCGGCGAGTTCCAACGTGCTGCCCGTCATTATCTTCGTGGCGCCGGTGTAGGTGTCGATGGCCGACAACGCGAGGATGCCCGTACCCGCAACTGTCAGGGCGCCGCTTCCGGAGATCGGTTCGGCGAGCGTGAAGGCGTCGGAGCGGTCGACGACCAGCGTGCCGTTGTCCGTGATCGTGGCCGTGCCGAGCGAGCCGTTCGTGCCGCCAACGCCGTTCTGGAGGGTAGCCCCGACGCCAATTGTGATCGATCCATCGACTCTGCCGGTGTTCGTGAACGTGCCAGCCGTGTCGATGATGGCGCCGGTCCACGTGCCGGCGTTCTCGATCGTGCCGCCATCGTTGTTGGCGGCGCCGTTCCAAGCGCCCTGGTTGATGATGTCGCCGCCCGTGCCGTTGGCGCCGGCGACGACGTCACCGGTCCAGACACCTGTTGCCGTGTTGGTGATGGTGCCGGCATTGAGCGCGACCGTGTCGGCCGTCGTGCCGTCATTGGTGAAGGACGCTCCGGCGAGGTTCTGCAGGTCGTCGGAGAACGTGGCACCCAGCGCCACCTTGATCGTGTCGCTGTTCAAGACGGCGCCGCTGAGGCTACCGTTCTGGATCGAGAGCGCGCCAGAGACGTCGAGGGTGGCACCGACGCCGACAGTGAGCGAAAGCGCCTGAAGCGTCTCTCCGACCGCGACCGTGAACGTCGAGCCCGCGGGTATCACCAGAGGGGCGGGCGTCGTCGTCACCGCGATATGCTGCACCGCCGACGACACGTTCACACTGTCCCGGGCCACCACGCTGACATCGAACGTGCCGACCGTCGGATTCGTGACGGTAAGGCTTGCCAGCGCCGCGTTGATCTGGTCCAGCGTGCCGCCGATGGTGATCCCGTCACCACGTAGGTCCGGCGTCACCGTCGCGCCGCTGAGCTCGGCCACCGCAAAGGTGCCGGTATTGCTCCGCACGTCCACGGTCACGGCTTGGCCCACCGCCGCCTCCGGATCAAACACCGACAGTCCGGTAAACCCGATCGGTACCCCGGCCATTCCGCTGGCCGAAGTCGGTGCCGTCACCGTCGGCGCGGTATCCGCCGTCGTCGTCACCGCGATATGCTGCACCACCGACGACACATTCACACTGTCCTGGGCTACCACGGCGACATCGAACGTACCGATCGTCGGGTTCGTGACGGTGAGGCTCGCTAGCGCCGCGTTGATCTGGTCCAGCGTGCCGCCGATGGTGATCCCGCTACCACGCAGGTCCGGCGTCACCGTCGCGCCGCTGGCCGGATCCACCGCAAGCGCCCCGGCGCTTTGCACGTCGACGGTCACGGCCTGGCCCACCGCCGCCTCCGGGTCGAACACCGACAGCCCGGCAAGCGCGATCCTAGTTCCAACCACACCGCTGGCCTCAGTCGGTGCGGTCACCGTCGGCGCGGTATCCGCCGTCGTCGTCACTGCGATATGCTGCGGCGCCGACGACACGTTCAAACTGTCTCGGGCCACCACTGCAACATCGAACGTACCGGTCGTCGGGCTCGTCACCGTGAGGCTCGCCAGCGCCGCGTTGATCTGGTCCAGCGTGCCGCCGATGGTGATGCCGTTATCACGTACATCGGGCGTCACCGTCGCGCCGCTGGCCGGATCCACCGCAAACGTGCCGGTATTGCTCTGCACGTCCACGGTCACGGACTGGCCCACCGCCGCCTCCGGGTCGAACACCGACAGCCCGGAAAACGCGATCTTCGTTCCAACGACACCGCTGGCTTCAGCCGGTGCGGTCACCGTCGGCGGGGTATCCGTCGTCGTCACCGTGATGTGCTGCGCCGTCGACAACGCGCCGACGCTGTCGCGGGCCTGCACGACAACGTCGAACGTCCCGATCGACGGGTTCGTGAACGTGAGACTCGCCAGCGCCGCGTTGATCTGGGCCAGCGTGCCGTCGATGGTGATGCTGCTATCGCGTGGGTCCGGCGTCACCGTCGCGCCGCTGGCCGGATCCACCGCAAGCGCGCCGGTAGCGCTATGCACGTCCACCCTCAGGGTTTGGCTGCCGGCCGCCACCTCCGGGTCGAACACCGAGAGCCCGGCGAGCGCGATCGCGCTTCCGGTCGTCCCGCTGGCCGTATCAGGTCCCGTCACCGTCGGTGCATCGTTCACCCCGGTGATGGTGACCACGACGTTCTCAGTCACGCTGTCGGCCGTTCCGTCGTCGATCTTGACCGGTGTCGTGATGGTGAGCGTGTCGGTGTCCGACAGGAATTCGAGATTCGTCGCGGCAGGCGCGTAGCTCCAGGTGATGGTCTGGGCCGCGCCCGTGGCAGTGATCGGCCCACCGAAAATCAAGGCGCCGCTCGCCGTCAGGGCCGCGACCTGCTCCGCGAACTGCGCGGGCAACGCGAGGCCATTGAACGTGATCGTCGCGGGGCCGGCCACACCAGCGGTCAGCGTGTCGCCGGCGTCGGCGTCCAGTACGGTCAGCGTGCCGTTGACGGTCACGGCTTGCGCGCTCGCATTCGCCGATTCGGCCACAGGGCTTGGCGTCGAAACGGCCGACAAGACCGGCGCGGCGTTATTGGGCGACGCAATGTCGAGCACGATCGCGTTGCCGGCGAGGTTGGCGTTGCCGGCGAAGTCAAACGCAGTGCCGGCGTTTGCCGAAACGCTGAATGTCGTGGCGCCGGCGTTCGGCGTGAACAGGGCAGTCACAGTGTGATCGTTCGCGAACTGGACCTGGCTCACGGTGCCGCCGGTGGCGGCAAAGAAATTGTCGCTCGCGAGATTGCCGATGCCTTCGCTGAAGCTTGCCGTGATGGTCGCGGTCTCGCCGGGGGCGAGCTGCGTCTTGTCCGCGGAGAGCGTGACGGTGGGCGCAACCGTGTCGACCGTGACGAGATCGCCGGCGGTGTTGGTCGCGCCATTGGTGGCAGTCACCGTCGCGCGCAACTGATGCACGCCGTCGACCAGGCCGTTGGTGTCGATCGTGGTGGACCAGGTGCCGCCGGCGCCGACCACGACGCCGGGCAGGAAGCCGCCATCGACGTACAGCGTCACGGTCTGTCCGATCGCATCTGATGTGCCGGAGACGAGAAGGTGGTTCGACAACTCCGAAGCGTTGATGCGGTTGTCGCCCGCCACCGTATCGATCGCGATCTGCGGCGGCGTCGCGCCGAGCGAGGCCAGCGATACGCCGTACACGTCGGCCACATGGTTGCTGTCCATCGCTGCAAGGCCGGCGGTGGTGGTGAACGCGATATACTGTCCGTCCGCGGTCATCGTGAGCTGCGCCGAAAGATCGTTCGCGAACGTGCCGGCAGGAAGCGGGACGCGCTGGATCGCGCCGGTCTGCATGTCCTTCACGAACAGGTCGGCGCCGGTGCCGGAATCGTCCGCCGTCAGAATCGCGTCGCTGGTGAAGGCGACGTAGCGGCCGTCGGCGGAGATTGCGATGGAATTGAAGCCGGCGTTGAAGGTGCCCGACGCATTGTCGACGCCGGCAGTGCCGTGCGCATCCGAGGAGGCGATGTTGAGTGCGCCCGTCGTCAGGTTCTTGACGTAAACTTCGGGCTTGTCGTTGTTGTCCCAGGACCAGAACGCGACGAACTTGCCGTCCGCCGACAGTGCCGGATCGATCGCACCGAACGGCATCGGCGTGCCGTCGGCGTACGACGAGGCAAGAGGATACGAAATGGGATTATCAAAGCCGTCGAACAACAGCGGACCCGCGTAGATCTCCGGGATCGTGGGGGGGCCTACCGTTACCGGGGGTGGATAGGTCGAGTTGTCCACCTGCTCGGGATAGAAGAGCGCTTCGAACGCCCCGACCGAGTGGTCCGCGGATATCTGCGGGGCATATTCCTGTTGAAAGTAGTAGGGAGCGGGAGGTGATGCGTCCGGACCCAGATAATTGCCCGAAGCAAAGAATGGCGTGCCATCGGCACTGAGATTGGATTGGTTGAAGCTCTCCCTGATCTCCGTGGTCAAGTCGACCGGCTGTGCGACTTGGTCCCCGGTGAGCTGGGACACGAGCTCGAGGGCATAGCCGCCGTTCGTGATCGCGAGCGGAAAAACCGGCAGCTTGGCGATGGGCGTGTCGTCCGGGTAGTTCCCTAGACCAAGGTAGCCGCCGGTGATCCCCGGATGGAGCGTATCGGGGTCAGTGCCGTCGGCCCCGTCGTCGACCTGAATATGCGTATAGACGGTGCCGGTGGTCAGATCTTTGGTGTAGGTGAAATACAGCCCCGGCGCGGGGTCGCCGAACGACTGATGGACCGGATCGAGACCGGCATTGGTGACGAATTCGACGTAGCGTCCGTCCGGCGAGATCGCGCCGAATTCGGCATTCTGGCCGGGATCGGGCGTCGCGAACGAGATCGCGCCGGTCGTGAGATCCTTGATGTAGACCTGCGCGCCGTCGGAGCCGGTCGCGATCGACATCAGGTTGAAATTGAGCCCGGTGAAGACCAGCTTGGTGCCGTCCGCCGACAGCTCCGGAAACAGCACGCCCTGCCCGCCGCCCTGTGCTCCGGTCGGCCCGGCCGACAATTGCGTCACGGCAACCCCCGTGTCGACGTACACGCTGGCGTCGGCCCGGCCCGGATTGCCGGCCTCGTCCAAGACCTTCGCGGTGACGTCGTGTGTGCCCGTGGCCGTGCCGGCGAAGCTGACGGTCGTCAGCCACGACCCATCCGCCTGCACCACGGCCTGCCCCGCCTCGACGCCATCGATCAGCACATCGACGGTCGCGCCGATTTCATCGCACGTGCCATGCACGCCCTGCTCGGTCTTGATCTCGCTGCTGTTGACGACGTCGTCGCCCGAGACCGACGTGATGGCGATCTGCGGCGGCGTGGTGTCGATGATGACCGGCTGGGTCACCACCGTCTTGTTGCCGGCCTCGTCGATCGCCGTCACCGTGACGGTATGGGCGCCGTCGGAGAGCCCCAACGCGCTGATGTCGTGAGAGTAGGTCTGCGGATCGGCCGTAGCGCTCGCCTGCGTGGCAAAGTCAAAGCTTGGACCGTTGTCGATCTTGATCTGAAGCTGGCCTGCGACCGAGCCCGGGCCCGCGGGGTCGGCGATCAGAACCGTGCCGTTGATCGCCGCATGCGTAAGTTCGGCCGCATTGATGTAGTTATCGCCGGACACCGACGTGAGCGTGAGCTGGGGCGGCGTGCGGTCGATGGTAAAGCCGCCGTCCGCGGTTGCGGTCAAACCATCGCTGACGAGCGTGTGAATGTCGTAGCCCCCGTCACCAAGGCCTTGGGCGAAGATGCTGGTGCTCCAGGTGCCGTCGGCTTGCACCACCGCCGAAACGTGCTTGCCCGCCGCGGTGATGTCGACGGTCTGGCCGTAGGCATCGGACGTGCCGGAGATCGTGACGAAGTCGCCGTTCGCGCCGTTGACGAAGCCGTCACCGTTGACCGCATCGATGGTCAGAACGGGACGCGTGATGTGGATCAGGTAGGTATCGGGATCGGTGTTGGTGTCAGCGGAGACGAGACTCTTCGAGGTCTCGAGCGCAATCGTGTGGCCGTCGGCTGAGAGGCGGTAGCTATCGACTAGAGTCCCATTGTCAATGATGGTCGTGATGTCATTCAGATAGCCGGTCCCGCGTTCCCACAGCATGAGGTGCGGAGCCCCAGCCGTCGCTCCCGGACTGATATTCGACGCCGTGGTCTCGAACAGGACCTCGCTGCCATCGGCAGAGATCTGCGGCGTGTTCTCGTAGGCATCACTAACGCCATTGCCGACCACCCCTGCAGCCGTTTGGGAAACTAGCGTTATTGCGCCGGTGGTGAGGTCCGTCAGATAGACGTCGTGGACGCCGTTGGTATCCTGGGGCACGAGCGACTGGTCGGTATCAAAGACAGCGAAGCGACCGTCGGCCGACACGGATGGTGCAAACTGGCCCGGCAGCACGAGGTCGACGTTGCCGGTGGCAATATTGACGAGCTGGGTGCTGCCGCTCGCTGCAACAACGAGATACTTCCCTCCGGGCGACACGGTAAGATTGGGGATCTCTTCGAGGTTCTGCGGGAGGACCGCCTGGATCGCATTTGTCTGGAGATCCAGTTTGAACACGTTAAGCGGAACATCGGAGAGCTGATCCACAATGTGAGCGCCGGTGACATCCGGAAAATTGCTTACGAAATACACCGACTGATCGTCAGGCGACATCACCGCCTGGTCGATCTCGAAGCCGCCTATTGGCAATTTGCCGTTGTCCGTGTCGGAATACACCACGCGGCTGAGCCCCGTCGTCCGATCGGTGACGTTGATGGACCATGTGCTGACCGGAGCCGTGAAGATGTCCGTTTGAGTAGTCACCTCGGTGCGGTAGACGACATATCGCTCATCTTGTGAGAGGTCAGCTTGCCCGAATTGAGCGCTGGTGCCGCTCGGAACGCTCGCGACAGTTTGTGTTGCGCCCGTCTGTGAATCGATAACGTAGAGGTTCGTACCTGAGGCAAGGAGCAAATAACGCCCGTCGTCCGAGAGATCATAGAGTGCGAAATTGCCGGTGTTAGGCTCGAGAACGAAGTTCCTCATGCATTCCTCCTGCCATCCGGAGTGGCAAAGCCTTCAGCTGTGACGGCTTGAGCCGAGGCGGCCGCGCTGGAATCCGCGGCGACGCCAGCGATCGTCTTCATGCAATTCCCCTGAAGTTCGCTGTGGCACTCGCACCGTCGGATGCGTCGCGTCCGCGACAATGCCATGGAAGCCTTTTCAGGCGCTGAGGCGACCATCGTCGTCCCCGTCTACCTATTAAGTACGGAGAGCGTGCCGACGTGCGTGTCATCCGGCGCCGTGAGCACATGATTCGATACGTAGCGGCCGTCCCTCGATGCCGAGAAGACACCGTCATGGGGAGGAAATTGGATCTCGATCTGGCTTGTATCGATCATGTGCAAACACTCTTCTGAAATTGCCACTCATCTCCGACGCAGCGAAATTGCCGCGCCGGTCCGCGCCCGAGTTCAGATCCAGCCCGCCATGGCGAGCAGCAGCGAGATCAACAAGCCGGCACCGCAAAAGATGACCAGGACCTGAAGCGTTGCGGTGCCGCTCGTCTCTTCCGATCGCGCGGATAGAACTCTCAAGCCAATAGCCATTGGTGATCTCAAAAATCGTGAGTCAATTGATGTCAAACTGCGCATGCGATCGCCAATGAAATTAACTGGCGATCGTGATGGACGTTTCTGCGTCGACCATCGACGGACAATCGCGGCGCGTTGTCAACGGCGCGCTTCACATCCTGACCGGGATGCCGATGTTTTTTTCTTATCGCCGCCGTGGCTACGAGTTCCGGCATCGAACTGGTGAAGAATACGGATTGGTCGTCAGCCGCAAGCTTGGCGTCGGACACGATCAAACCTTCGCGGCCGAAATTTACGGAGAACGGTTCGGACTTTCCGGAAAACACGACGCGTGTGGTCCCGGTCGTCCGATCGAAAAGATTGAGACTGGTGGTACTTGTTCCATCCGGGTTGGGACCGAGAATATCTTCGTAGAGGTCGAATCGGCCGTCTTGCGACAGGTTGTTCAGCCAGATCGTATCGCTGGTGGTAGAGCCGAAAGTCGAGCTTGCCACCGCTTGCGTCGAGCCGGTCTGCAAGTCCTCCGCGTAAGATGTGGGGGCTTGAACGCTGAGTCCCCCCACGGTCTCCGCATTAATTATCTCGTAAGCCATATCCCGACCGTCGACCGAGATATCATCGAGTTGAACGTTGTAGGCGTTATCTGCCGCGGTGCCCGGCGTGAGCAGAGTGATCGTCTTCATGCATTCCTCCTGCCATCCGGCAGCGCGTCTGTCGTAAACCGCGTGGGCTTCAGGTCGATGTCGTCAGCAGTCATTTGCGACCCGGCTTTCCAACATGAAGACGAACACAGTCGTGCGTTCGCGCGCAGCAACGCGCGCAAGGCCGCTCGGCTCGCTTCGTCCGGCTTGTTACAGCGCCGTCACAAGTTCGGGTCGATGCTGGCGCAAAATGCATCGACCCCCGTTTCAATGTCGGCGCGTCGGACTGGTAATCTCTCGCGTCGCATTGGTCTTGGACTAGAGGGAATGGCGGCTTGGACTAAAGTGCCTCCCTCTTGCAGTTCGGAGATGGCATCCGCGTTCACCCTGTCTGCGTGGGAAACAAGACTTCGCAACCCCTCCGAAAATCTTGCGAAACAATTCCGAACAAGCTGGCTGATAAGCGCCGCTCCCGTCACGGGGCCACTGTCCCAGCCGAGAGATAATTCGGGCGGGTTCATTCCCGGAATCCGGGGCACGGGCACAGGCGCGACGCTGGGCGGGTTTTCGGCGCTGGCTCTTCACCTGTTCGCCGAGGACCGGGATGCGCGCCGTGTTCGCCATGTCACATAATCCTCTGACGGGTTCCGCATTTCAAAATCGCCCGGCCCTCGGCCGGCCATGGCCGGGTTTCGGCGAGCAGGCATCGGTCCGCACCTCATGAGAGCGGCACACGCCGCAGTTGTCCTTGACTGTAAGCGCACAACGAAATATTTTTCCGGGTGCGTTTTCAGCACGAAGACATCATTTTCGATCGAGATCGGCACGCATGACGCTGCAGGCGCCGCAGGCCTGGAAGGGTGATCTGGGCGGCGCGGTTGCCATTGACCTTCAGTTTGAAGCGTCGACCCCCTCGAAATCGCGAACCTCGGTCAAGCCTGTCCTCGTTCATGGCGACCTGAGCGTCGTTCGCTGCGACCTCGGGGCCGGCGCCATCCTGTGTCAGCCGAATGCGCCGGCGGGCAAGCGCTACGCGGTCGTCATCTCGCATGGCGGTGGCGTGTCGGTCTCGCGGGGCGGCGTGACCCAGCAGCTCAAATCCGGCGAGGCCGTCTTGCTGCGCAGCTGGGAGCCGAGCCGGATCGATTGCAGCTCGGCATTTCGCGTCTCGCTCCTGTCGCTGTCCTGCGATGGCCTCGACATCTCCGAGATGAATGCCGAACGCGCCGTCGCGCGAGGGATCGCGCGCGACGCCGAGGGACTGGTGCTGTTGCGCCGCTATCTCGTCGCCATCGAGAAGGAGGCCGGCACCAAGCGCTCGCCGGAAGCCGCTGCGCTGATAGCGCGCCATATCCAGGACCTGCTGCTGCTGGCGCTGACACGCTGGCCCGGCGATCTCGACAAGAACGTCAACCTCACCTTGCTGGAGATGCGGCTCGACGCCGTGGAGGCCTACCTCGAATCCAATTTTCGCGACCCATCGATGTCGGTGTCCGAGGCCGCCGCGGCGCTGGGCATCTCGCCCCGCTACGTCGAACGCCTGCTGCAAGGCGTCGGCACCACCTTCTCCAAGCGGCTGATCGAGCTGCGGCTCGACGAAGCCTATCGTCAGTTGCGCGATGCAGAGCTCGCAGACCGCAGCGTCGAGACGGTCGCATTGTCGTCGGGGTTCACCAATGCAGCCCATTTCAGCCGACGCTTCCGCGCCCGCTTTGGATATCCGCCGAGCGAGCTACGCGAGCTGGCCGCAGGCACCGACGGCGAGGCCGCGACGAAGCCGGTCGTCCCGGCTCCGCGCCGCAAGCCGGACAAGCCCGCCGTCGCCGGCTGGGGTGTGCGTCTGGACGAGGAGCTGGCCGACGAGGTGCGAAAGGCCGCCGTCGCGGGCGAGCGTGCGCTCGCCGCCTCGGCCTTGAAGGAGGCGGTGTCGCAGTTTCGCGTGGCGCTCAGCACCTTGCGGCGCCTGCCGCCGCTGACCGAGCGCGACGAGCTCGAGCTCGACTGTCAGCTCGGGATCGTCAGCGCGCTGGTGGCACAGCGCGGCTATACCGATCCGCAGACCTCAGGGGCCTATCGTCGCGCCGAGACGCTTTGCCGTGTGCTCAACCTCGAGCAGCGTCTGGCCAATGTGGAAGACGCGCTCTATCGCGAGCATCTGGTGCGGGCCGACTATGACGAGGCGTTGCGGGTCTGCGAACGGTCGCAGCGAGGCGGCCGCGACTCCTGGCTGATCGGGGCCGCGATCGTCCGGATGCACCAGGGCAAGCTCGCCGTCGCGGGCGAATTGTTCGACCGGGCGATCCCCCGCCGCGTCGGCCGCGCCGATGGCGAGGAGGCGGTGACCCCCGTGAACTTCTTCGTCATCCTCGGCAAGCTCGTCTACGAAGCCCTGTTCGAAGTGCTCAGGGGCGAGCGCGAGGCCTCCCGCGCCCTGATGCGCAAGGCCATCGACATGGCCCGCAACTCGGGAAATACCGCCGCGATGGGCTTCGCGCTCAGCTCGTGCACCCGCACCTCCTGGCTCGATGGCAACGACCGGGACAATCTCGTGATTGCGCAGGAGTTGGCGGATCTTTGTCGCGGCAATTCGTTTGCCTATTGGGGCGCGGTCGCCGATTGCCATCTCGCATGGCATGCCGCGCGTGCCGACCAATCCGATGCGGCAGCGATGATCAGCAACGGCATCGAGCGTTACCGCCGAACCGGCGCGCGCTGGCTGTTACCCTATCTGATCGCGCTCCAGGCCGAGATCGACCACATGGCCGCGCGGCACGACCGGGCCATGCAGCATGTCGCGGAGGCCCGCGCCCTTGCCGACGAACTGGGCGAGCACTGGTACGACGCCGCGCTGCTCAGCCTCGAGGGCGACATTCTTGCGGCAATCGGGCGCGCCGATGACGCTCGCCGCGCACGGCAGAATTCCCGCATGCTGGCGCGCAAACAGGGTGCACGGTTATTTTTGTCAAAAGCATCGCCAGGAAGCCGATGGGGTGCGGACGACAAAGAGCAACGCCGGAACGGCCAACGCATTTCGGTCAAAAATGCGGACGTCTAGAATGGCGCAACCAAGCCACTGACGCGGCGCTCGTCACGGCGTCGGTAGAGAAAGTGATGGCTGAACAGCAGGTCCTCGGCTGGAACGTTCGAAGGCGAATTTTCAGGCGCAATCCGCAGCTACGCCGACGAGGACATGGCGAAGTATCAGCGGTGACGGCCCGAGCCGATCGCTTCAGAAATTATAGCGATATCTCAATGACATATTACTCTGGACCAGCTGCGGCTAGCTTCAGACCGCGAAGACAGCAGCCACGTTAAGGCTGCTACCAAGCGTAGCGAGAGAACATTTTCGCCACATTGACTCCTGGTTGCAGCCTCACTAAACGTCTTGGTTGCCAAAGCGTTAATTTTCTTGGTCGCCGCTTTATTATTGAACCTTGTTTTTGCTCCCGGCCGCGGCGTCGATTCTCTGTGTGTGAGGCGTTCGCGCAATGACGGCCGATCTCGATTCCGCCGACCATCCGCTTTCTGATCCAGCACTTTCATCGCACCACGCGCGTCGGCCCGATCGACGCCGGTCCCGCTCGACCGACGTAGCTTCGAGTGACGATCAATTTCAGCGTGTAATCCAGCTCATAAACATCCTCGTCAGACCAGCGTAGCGAGTAATCGGCGCAACGCCGGTTGCAGGAGTTTTTCATGACGACCATTCCGGCCTACACCTCCGGTGGCCTCACCCGACCGCCCCTCATCCTGGATTCGTACGGCAACATCGTTCTCGACGATGCGGCATCGACGTTCGCGGCGACCTACGGCCTGAAGGCGCTGTATCTCGGCTGCCCGCCCGGCACGCCCTGGCCGCCGGTGCACGATTCAATATCAACGCCAATCGACGCCAACGCCGGAGCGAACAGCGTTGCCGAAGGCGCGGTCGCGAACACCCCCGTCGGCATCACTGCATCGGCGACGAGCGCGATCGGTCCCGTCACCTATTCGTTGGTCGGCGACAATTCAGGGGGCGGATTCAAGATTAACGCCGCGACCGGCGTGGTCACGGTCAACGATCCAACCAAGATCGACTTCGAGAGCGCGCCCGGTCATGCCTATACCATCAGCGTGAAGGCCTCCGACGGATTCCTCACCTCGACCCAGTCGTTCACCATTCACGTGACGGACGTCGCGCCGTCGACGCCGGTCGACAGCAATGCCGCCGCCAACCACGTTGCGGAAGGCGCTGCGATCAACACCCTCGTCGGCATCACGGCTTCTTCCACCGACATCAACGGCGGAGCCGTCACGTTTGCAATCACCGGCGATACCTCCGGCGGCGGTTTCAAGGTCGACCCTCACACCGGCGTGGTCAGCGTCGCTGACGGAACCAAGATCGACTATGAGAGCGCGCCAGGCCACGCCTATTCGGTCACGATCCAGGCCAGCGACGGCACGCTGACGAGCTCGCAGACCTTCACCATCGGGGTCGACGACGTCACGATCGGCGCGCCGACCGACACCAATGCCGCGGCCAATCACGTTTCGGAAGGCGCCGCGGCAGGCACCGCCGTCGGCATCACCGCGTCCGCGATCGATCCGAACGGCCCGGCCACGACCTATTCGCTGATCGGCGATACTTCGGGCGGCGGTTTCACGATCAATTCCGCGACCGGCGTCGTCACGGTCGCCGATCCGACCAAGATCGACTTCGAGACCAGCGGCGCAGGCCACAGCTATGGCGTCACCGTGCAGGCGGTGAACGGCGCCACGACCACCTCGAGCAGCTTCACGATCGCCGTCGATGACGTCGCGCCCACGCCGCCGAGCGACAACGATCCCGCGGCCAACACGGTCACGGAAGGTGCAGCCAACGGCTCGACCGTCGGCGTCACCGCCATCTCCACCGACGTCAACGGCCCGGCCGTGACCTACTCGCTGACGGGCGATACCTCGGGCGGCGGCTTCACCATCAATGCCGCCACCGGCGTCGTCACCGTCGCCGACTCGACCAAGATCGATTTCGAGAGCGCGCCGAGTCACGCCTATTCCATCACCGTGCAGTCTTCCGATGGCACGTTGACCAATTCGGAAACCATCAGCATCGCGGTGACGGACGTCGCCCCGTCGGTTCCGATCGACAACGACGCCACCGCCAACTCGGTCGCGGAAGGCGCTGCCGCCGGCTCGACCGTTGGCATCACCGTCGCCTCAAGCGACGTCAACGGCTCGGGCGTCACCGGCCTGGCCTACTCGCTGACCAGCGACACCTCGGGCGGCGGCTTCACCATCAATGGCGTCACCGGCGTCATCACCGTCGCTGATCCCACCAAGATCGATTTCGAATCCTCGGGCGCAGGCCACAGCTACACCGTCACTGCGCAGGCCAGCGACGGCACGCTGACGAGCTCGCAGACCTTCACCATCAATGTCAGCGACGTCCCGCCGACGACCCCGGTCGACGCCGATGCGGCGACCAACACGATCGCGGAAGGTGCGGCCAACGGCTCGACCGTCGGCGTCACCGCGTCCGCAACCGACGTCAACGGCCCGGCCGTGACCTACAGCCTGACCGGCGACACCTCCGGCGGCGGCTTCACCATCAACGCGACCACCGGCGTCGTCACCGTTGCCGATTCCACCAAGATCGATTTCGAGACCTCGGGCGCAGGCCACAGCTACACCGTGACCGCGACCGCCAGCGACGGCACGGATATCAGTTCGCAGAGCTTCACGATCGCCGTCACCGACGTCGCGCCAACGACCCCGGTCGACAGCGACGGCGCCGTCAATCAGGTCTCGATGAATGCCCCGGTCGGCACCTATACCGGCGTGACCGCATCCTCGATCGACGTCAACGGACCGGCGGTGACCTATTCGCTGGTCGGCGACACCTCCGGCGGCGGCTTCACTGTCGATGCGTCGACCGGCCAGGTGAAGGTCGCCGATTCCACCAAGATTCCCTACAACGCCGGCAGCCCGACCTTCGACGTCACGGTTCAGGCCAGCGACGGCACGCTGACCAGCCAGCAGACCTTCACCATCAACGTCCTTCAGAATACGCCGCCCGTCGCCAATGACGATTCGCTCTCGGCCACGGAAGCGGGCGGCGCCAACAATTCGGTTGCCGGCTTCAATCCGTCGGGCAACGTCATCCTCGGCACCGGCTCGGCCGGCGCCCTCCAGGACACAGACGCGGAGGATCCGAGCACCGCACTGACCGTCGTCGCGGTCCATACCGGCTCCGAAGGTGCATCCACCGGTACCGGTACGGTCGGCCAGGATTTGATCGGAAGTCACGGCACCCTGCATCTCAACGGCGACGGCTCCTACACCTACACCGTCAATCAGAACGACGCGCAGGTGCAGGCGCTGCATACGTCGGCCAATACGATCCAGGACAAGTTCAATTACACGATCCAGGACACCGGCGGCCTGCAGGACAACGCAACGATCACCTTCACCATCCATGGTGCGGACGATCTGCCGGTGGCCGTCGCAGACACCGGTACGATGACCGAGGACGATGCGCCGACCTCCTTCAACGTCATCGCCAACGATAGCCAGGATCCGGATTCCACCGCCTCGAACGTCATCACGCTTGGGCCGGCGGGCATCACCGTCACCGGTCCGGCCGGCGAGACCTTCGCCAACACAGACGCGACCGCCTCGATCGTTGCGAACCAGGTGCAGGTGACGCTGAACAACGCGCACTTCCAGCAGCTGGCGGTCGGCGAGCACGCCACCATCACGGTACCCTACACGCTGACCGGCGATACCGGCGAAACCTCGTCTGCCAATCTGGTCGTCACCGTGGACGGCGTCAACGACGTGCCGGTCGCGGTCGATGATTCCGGAACCATGACCGAAGACCAGTCCGGTCATGCCTTCACCGTGCTCACCAACGACACGCTCGATCCCGACCATGGCGCGCCGAACAACATCACGACCGGCACCGTCACGAACGTGGTTGGGCCCGCGGGCGAGAACATCGACGTCACCGATATCGCGGTCAGTGTCAACGGCTCAAACCAGATCGTGGTCAATCTCGGCTCCGACTTCCAGCATCTGAAGGACGGCGAGGCCGCGACGTTCGACGTTCCCTATACGCTGCACGGCGATCAGGCCGGCGACACCTCGACGGCGACGCTTCACGTCACCGTCAACGGCGTCAACGATGCGCCGGTCGCAAGCAATTTCACGTTCAACGGCGTCAACAGCGCGACCGGCAATACCGACCTCGTGGTCAACGACCCGACCGACGGCGCGCCGAGCACCACCGGTCCGAACAAGACCATCACCGCCAGCCTGCTCAGCGGCGCCAGCGACGTCGACGGTCCCGGACCGCTGATCGTGGTCGCCGGCAACATCGCGACCGCGCATGGCGGCTCCGTCACCATGCAGTCGGACGGCGACTTCATCTACAAGCCGCCGGTCGGCTACACCGGCTCGGATTCCTTCACCTACCAGGTCTCGGACCAGAACGCCGGCGCTTCGGGCGTCGGCCTCGGAACCGGCACGATCACCATCAACGTCACCACGCCGAAGGTCTGGTACGTCAACGCCGATGCGGCGACCGATGGTGACGGCTCGTCGGAAAATCCGTTCAACAACCTCTCGCACTTCAACGGCGCCGGCGGCGTCGATGGCACTGGCGACACCATCTTCCTGGAGACCTCGTCCAGCCACTACACCGCACCGGCCGGCGGCCTACAGCTCGAGAACAACGAGCAGCTGATCAGCCAGAGCGCCGGCCTCGTCGTGCCCGACGGCGGCGGCGGCGCCGGCACGGTCACGCTGGTGTCGGCCAGCGGCGCCAATGCCGTGATCGACGGCGGCGTCATCCTTGCCAGCGGCAACAACATCCAGGGCGTGGATTTCGGCTCAAGCTCGACCTTCTCGCTGTCGGGCACCAATGTCGGCACCTCGACGATCGATAACGTCAAATCGGGTGTCATCAACAACACCGGCAGCGGCGGCGCGATCAGCATCACCGGCTCCGGCAACGCGCTGACTTACGACTTCAGCTCCCTCACCTCGAGCGGCGGCTCCAACGGCATCGTCATCAACGGCGCCAGCGGCACCTTCCACGCCCATGGCGGCGCGATCTCAGGCGCCTCCGGCTCCGACGTGTCGCTGTCATCCGGCACGTTGAACTTCACCGACGACGGCACGATTTCAGACAATACCGGCTCGACCCTCTCGATCTCCAGTATGACCGGTGGCACGCAGAGCTTCACCGGCACGATCAGCAGCAGCGGCACCGGCATCTCGCTGACGAACAACACCGGCGCCACGATGAGCTTCAGTGGCGGCATCGGCCTGTCGACCGGCACGTCGAACGCCTTCACCGCGACCGGCGGCGGCACGCTTAATGTCACCGGCACCAACCACCTGACGACCACGACCGGTACCGCGCTCAACATTACCAACACCACGATCGGTTCGAGCAACGTCACCTTCCATGACATCTCGTCCGACGGCGCCGTGAACGGCATCGTGCTCAACAACACCGGCACCAGCGGCCACCTCGCGGTGACCGGCGTCGGCACCACTGCCGGCTCGGGCGGCACGATCCAGAACTCGACCGGCGATGGCGTGAGCCTGACCTCCACCCAGGATGTCAGCCTCAGCAACATGAACATCAAGAATGGTCAGGGCGATGGTATCCTCGGCAACACGATCAACGGCCTCGCGCTGAACGGCGACACCGTCTCGGGCAACGGCAACTCGACCGCCAACGACGGCGAAGGCAACATCTATCTCTACGAGCTGACCGGCAACGCCAGCCACGCCACCACTTTCAACAACCTCACGGTCAGCAATTCCTACGTCCACAACGTGTTCATCAAGAACACCGGCGGCACGCTGACCGACCTGGTGGTGACCAACAGCACCTTCTCCAACAACGGTGGCTCGACCCATGCCGGCGACCAATTCCAGATCGACCTGGCCACCGGCGGCATCGCAGGATCACCGACCGCAACCGTGCATGCGACGAACAACACCTTCAGCGGCAATATCTTGACCCCGGCCAACTTCACCGCGACCGGCTTTGCCGGCTCGGTCGACGACGGCACGCTGAACGTCCATCTCGGCGACGGCACCGCCGGCGGCAAGAACACGTTCGACAGCAACGATTCCGGCATCACGCTGACCCAGACCGGCTCGGCGTCGCTGAATTTCGACGTCAACGACAATACGCTGACCAACAGCCGCGCGGTCGGCATCGCGGCCAATCACTTCGGCACCGGCACCGTGACCGGATTCCTCAACAACAATACCGTCGGCATCCAGGGCGTGCAGGATTCCGGCGTCCAGATCGGCAGCGGCTTCGACATCCATGACGAGGCTGCCAGCGGCACGATGACGGTGAGCATCACCAACAACATCATCCAGAGCCTTGGCGGCGACGGCAACGGCGCCGACGGCATTGCGATCACCAACGCGGTCGGCACGCAGGACTCGGCGAGCATCCTCAATGCCACCGTGACGGGCAACACGATCCGCGACATTCTCGATTACCGTGGCTTGACCGTGCTCGATTCCAACACGGCCGGCAACAGCGCCATCAACCTGCTGCTGTCCGGCAACTCCTTCACGAATGCCGATGGCACCGGCACGATTACGACCGCGCGCGTCGGCGGAGCACCCGCCGGCACCGATCCGGTCAATGTGACGCAGGCCAACGCCGCGACGCTCGCGTCCGACAACGGCCTGACCGCCAGCAACTCGATCGGCAGCACAATGCGGGTCGATACCAACGTATCCTTCAACCATGCGGCGCCACCGACGCCACCGGCAACGCCGCAGATGGCGCTGCACGGCCAGGGCCATGACGGCGGTACGGACCTCACCATGAATGCGCTGGCCCCGGTCCTGGTGGCGGCGATCCAGCATTGGGCCGATGCCGGTGCATCAGCGGCGCAGATCGCCCAGCTCGAGAACACCAAGCTGTCGATCGCCGACCTGCCGGACTCCGGCTATCTCGCCAACACCGGCGCCAAGGGCATCACGATCGATGTCAATGCGGCGGGCTGGGGCTGGTACGTCGATCCCACGCCATCAGACAACAGCGAGTACCACTCGACCGCCGCGCCGAACGACCTGGTCGCGACCAGCGGCGACGCGGCGAGCCATATCGATCTGCTCACCGTGCTCGAGCACGAGCTCGGCCACGTGCTCGGCCTGCCCGACACCAGCCTGGACGGGGTGATGAACCTCAACCTTGACACTGGTGAGCGCCGGCTGGTCACCCCGGCCGACGTGGCGCAAGCGACGCCCCTACAGCCGACGACCTCGCAAAACAGCAACAGTTTCGTCAGCGACAATGGTGGCCATAACTTCGTATTCTCGGAGCCTCACATTCCTGCACCGACAACGTCGACGCCGGTGTCGAGCGCGCCAGCGTGGAGCGCCGGGCTCGCCGCCCTGCAAGCAGCGCTGCACAACGCCGATTCGTTCTCCTTCGCATGGTTCGCGGCCAACCATTTCCAGCCCAGCGTCGCACCGACGCTGCCCGGCCCGGGAGGAACGCCCATCGGCGATACCCATCAGGGTGGCGACCTGTTTGTCTTCTCCAACCCGGCAAGCGGATCACCTGCGCTGCAACACGCCGATGTCATCGTTAGTCCCGAGACGCATCCCGTCAGCGCGCTCAACCTTCCGGACTTCTTCCATCTCGCGCCATTCCATTTCGGTCTGCTGACCTGACGTGTAGTTTTTATTTGTACAACCGCGCGGTCCATCAATTCGCCCGATCGCGCGATTGTCCAATGAAGAAGTTTCCATCTGAGCTGCAGAATATGGTCGACGAGCACAATCTAATTTTATAAACTTAAAATAGTACACGCGAATATCAGGAGGTGAGCGTGGGTGAGCCTTTCCTCGGTGAAGTCAAACTCATTTCCTGGAATTTCCCGCCAAAGGGCTGGGCGTTCTGCAACGGGCAGCTGCTGCCGATCAATCAGAACCAGGCGCTGTTCTCGGTGCTCGGCACGACGTATGGCGGCAATGGCCAGACCAACTTTGCTCTGCCGGATCTGCGGGGACGCGCGGCGATGCATCAGGGCTCGGGATTCATTCCTGGCCAGATCGGCGGCGAGGAATTTCATACGCTGGTCCTGAACGAAATGCCGACGCACAACCACATCGTCAACGCGTCCGACACGCAGGGCGACAAGAATACCGTGCAGAACAACATCCTCGCGCAGGAGGTCGGCAAGCCCTACGGAGCCTTTGCCAGCACCACAACGCTCGCCCCCAGCACGATCTCCAATAACGGAGGCGGCCAGCCGCACGAGAACCGGCAGCCGTTCCTTGTCGTCAATTTCATCATCGCCCTGCAGGGCATTTTCCCGTCCCAGAATTAGAGACCTGCCATGAGCAATCCCTTCATCGGCGAGATCAGGATGTTCGGCGGCAATTTTGCCCCGCTCGGCTGGAACCTCTGCGATGGCTCGCTACTGCCGATTTCGGACAATGAAGCGCTGTTCAATCTGATCGGCACCACCTATGGGGGCGATGGGCAGAACACGTTCGCGCTGCCCGACCTGCGTGGGCGCGTTCCGATTCATCAGGGCCAGGGGCCCCTGATCACCCAGAACTACGTCATCGGCGAACAGAGCGGCGTCGAGAGCGTCACGCTGACGACGCAGACGATACCAATCCACAATCACAACTTCGCGGCCTCCACCGCCGCCGCGACCAATCCGAGCCCGAACGGCAACATCATGGCGACCTCGCCGACGATTGAATCCTATGTCATCGACGTCGCCGGTCCTTCGCTGACGGCAGGCGCTATCCAGGTTGCCGGCGGCAACCAGCCGCACGAGAACATGATGCCTTTCCTGTGCATCAACTTCATCATTTCGCTGAACGGCATCTTCCCCTCGCAAACCTGAGAGTTCATCCATGTCGGATCCGTTCCTCGCCGAGATCAGGATTTTCGCCGGTAGCTTCGCGCCCACCGGTTGGGCGCAGTGCAACGGTCAGCTGATGCCGATCTCGCAGAACACGGCGCTGTTCTCACTGCTCGGCACGATGTATGGCGGCGACGGCAAATCGACCTTCGCTCTGCCCAATCTGCAGGCCTCCGTGCCGATCGGCCAGGGGCAGGGCCCGGGCCTGACCGATCGGTTTATCGGCGAGAGCGCCGGCGCCCCCAACGTCACCCTGCTCACGTCGGAAATGCCGATCCACAACCACTTGATCCAGGGCTCTACCGAGGTGGGCGAACTCAAGCAGCCGGCTCCAACGGAGTTTCTCGCGAAATCCAAGGCGGGCACCAACTATCAATCGAACGTGTCGACCAATCTCGTCACGATGCATCCGCAGACGCTATCGCTGACCGGCGGTTCGCTGCCGCACAACAACCTGCAGCCGTTCCTGGCGCTCACCTACATCATCGCCCTCCAGGGCATCTTCCCACCGCGCGGCTGAGCGTCGGAGGTGGCAGAGTTGCCGGATTGGAGACGTGCGGCCGAAGCCGGCCTGACGTTCCGGCGGGTCACCGACGCCGATCTGCCTCTGCTGGCACGCATCTATGCGTCAACCCGCATCGACGAGCTGGCGCCGGTCCCCTGGAGCGATGCCGAGAAGGCTGCGTTCCTGGACATGCAGTTCCGGGCCCAACATGTGCATTATCAGCAAAATCATCCTGATGCGGACTGGCTAATCATCATGCGCAGCGCCGCGGATATCGGCCGGCTGTATCTTGAGCGGCTGCCGGACCGGCATTGCATCATCGACATCGCGCTGTTGCCGGACCATCGCGGCCGCGGCCTCGGCGAAGCGCTGCTGCGCGACCTCCTCGATGAGGCCGCCAGTGCCGGACGTGACGTCGAAATCCACGTCGAGAAGCAAAATCCGGCGATGGCGCTCTATCGCCGGCTGGGCTTCAGCACCCAGCAAGACAAGGGCGTCTACGACCTGATGCGCTGGACTGCGCCGCCGTCCCTCGACTACGCGAACACCGCCTGATAGCCGTTGCCTTCCTTGATCGGCCCGATAGGGACCAGGAAGAGCTCCATGGTGCCGACCGCCTCGTGTTCGACGAGGTAGATCGCCTGCGGCAGCCAGGGTCCCTGCGAACTCGCGAACAACAGCGAGAAAGCGCCGCCGCGGCGTCCGCTCACGCCAGCCCGATCGGCGCGGACAAGCCGCAGTGCAATGCGACCGTCCGCGGTGTGCAGGTCGAAGGTCGCGCCAAGATGCGGTGTGAAATCGTCAATCGCCAGGGCCGCAAGATCCACCGATGGCGCCATCTTCGCTCTCCCACAAAAAAGGCCGGCGACGAGCCGGCCCCTTCTTTCCCAGCTTCGCGATCGCTCAATATCTGGCGACGACCGGGCCGCCGAAGCGATAGTTGATTCGTGCCGTCACGAGATCGACGTCCTGGTGAATCCGGTCTGTGGCAAAGAAAGCCCCGGTCGTGTCCGTGAACGTGACCAGGCGATCCTGCATGAAGAGGCGATCATATTCGATTGCGGCCGACCACCCCGGCGCGAAGCCGAATTCGAAGCCGGCGCCAACAGTGCCTCCCCAGCGGGTATCGTTGCTGGCAGTGGCCGCCAGCACGCCGCCAACCGAGCTGTCGACATGAAACCGGTCGGCCGTCACGGCGGCGCCGCCCTTCACGTAGACCAGCACATTGTTCCAGGCGTAGCCGAGTTGTCCGGTGAAGAGGCCAAAGGCGTCGATGCGCGAAGCGTTGACGAAGGGAGGAAACGCCAAGCTGGTGTTGGAGCCCTTGAGATCCGCCCAGTCGCCCTGGGCTTCCACGCCGAACACCCAGTTGCTGGCCTGCCAGCGATAGCCAATCTGGCCGCCGGCAACGGCGCCGGTTGCATCATGGCAGCCCTCGGCGGCGACGAAGACGCCGGCCGGGGTGGTGAAGTCCCAGCACTTGCGGCTCGATCCCCAGCCGCCGTTGGCGCCGATGTAGAATCCGGTCCAGTCATACACGGCGGCCACCGGCATCGGCAGCGCCTTGGTGTAGGGGCGCGCCGCCAGGTCGGCGGCGGAGGCCGGACCGGCAAAATTCAAGGCAGCAACAACAACGGCACCCAGCAGCAGCTTCTTCATCTCGGCTCCCTCTCAGACCAGAGAAAATAGCCGGATTCGGCGGCGCTGGCTGTTGCCGGGAGACAACAAGGCGCAACTTAAAGTCGCCCCGTGGCGGACCACATCGAGGTCGAGCGATCGGCATCGTGGAAGGATCGATCGTGCGATCCCTGTTACGGCAACACTGAGCTGGATGGTGCCCAGGGGCGGAATCGAACCACCGACACTGCGATTTTCAGTCGCATGCTCTACCAACTGAGCTACCTGGGCGTGCTCCAAGAGAGGGGCCAAAGCCCATCGAGCGGGCGGTTTATAGTGGGCTCGCAGCGGCCTGTCTACCCACGCTTCGCCTTCGGCTGCGCGGGGCCCGGCCCGGCTGTGTAAAAGGTGAGGCAGGTTTGCTGCGGCTCGCGCGCGGCATCCCGGCCATCACTTCAAGCGACTGATATTGCTTGATTATTCGACATCATCCACCTCATCGTCGCGGCCGGGGATGACGTAGGAGCCCTTCAGCCAGCGGTTCAGATCGACGTCGCGGCAGCGCGAGGAGCAGAACGGGCGGGTCGCCTGCGCCTGCGGCTTGCCGCAGATCGGGCAGGTTTTGAGGGGCCCGGTGGTTTTTTTGACTTGGTCGTCCATGGTGGCATGCAGTCTACACGAGCTGACGAGGGTCAAGAGCCTCTCGGCAAACGGGTTCCTCCTGAAGAAGGGCATGCACCCCGCCGGCCGCTTCTACTGTGCATGGGGTTGTTTTCGGGATTTTGTCAGACCGCGGTGGCGTTGAGCCAGCCGAAGCGAATCGGAAAGCCTTCGCCGCCCAGCAGCGTCGTGGTCTCGTACAGCGGCAGCCCGACCACGTTGGTGTAGGACCCGACCATCTTCACCACGAACGAGCCGGCAATGCCCTGCACCGCGTAGCCGCCGGCTTTGCCGCGCCATTCGCCGGAGCCGATATAGGCCTGGATGTCGTCCTCCGAGAGGCGCTTGAAGCGGACGCGCGTCTCGACCAGGCGCTGGCGGAAGGCCTCGCGCGGCGTCACCAGGCAGATCGCGGTGTAGACGCGGTGGTTGCGCCCCGACAGCAGCCGCAGGCACTGCGCGGCCTCGTCCACCAGGTTCGCCTTGGGCAGGATGCGGCGGCCGACTGCCACCACGGTGTCGGCGGACAGGATGAAGGCGCCGCGCAGCTCGTCATCCAGCTGCACCGATTTGAGCGCCGCATCGGCCTTGGCGCGCGCGAGCCTGTTGGCGCAAGCGCGCGGCAGCTCACCCCGCCGCGGCGTCTCGTCGACGTCGGCCGGCCGGAGCGCATCGGGGTCGATGCCGGCCTGGTTGAGCAGCGACAGGCGCCGCGGCGAACCGGAGGCAAGAACGAATTTGGGGCGGCCGAGCATCAGGTGATTTTTGGGAAGATGAGGCAGGGGGTGAATTGCGCGCGGAACCTATCGGACGGGGCCTGATTTCACAACCCGGGAACCCGGACTTTGCTGATTCGAGGGTGTCCACATGCGTGTGCCCTTGGTCTGTGACGCGGGTGTTACGGGAGCCCCATGCCTACCCGCTCGCCGCGCCCACCTTGGCGAACCGCCGGCGGATGCGCATCAAGAGCTGGTCGCAGACCTCGCGATAGGCGGCGAGCTTCTGGTCGCGGCTGCCTTCGATGGTGGTGGGATCCTGCGTCGGCCAGTATTCGACATCGGCTGCGAGCGTGCGGGTCAGCTCCAGCGCCTTGTGGTGCGCCTCGGGCGAGAGCGTGATGATGAGGTCGAAATTCAACCCCTCCCAGTCCTCCAGCTCCTCGAAGGTCTGCGGCTTGTGGGCGGAGATGTCCTGGCCGAGCTCGGCCATCACGGCGACGGCGAAGGGATCGAGCTCGCCCTTCCTGGCGCCGGCCGACTTCACATAGAGGCCTTGCGGAAACATGTGCTGCAAGAGGCTCTCGGCCATCGGCGAGCGCACGCTGTTCATCGCGCAGGCGAACAGCACCGATTGCGGATCGCGTGCGCGTGGGGGCGCAGCCATCCGCGTTTAACCCTTCCAATGAAGAACGGTAATGAGCGTGAACAGCCGGCGCGACGTCTCGAAATCGACCCGCACCTTGCCCTTCAGCCGCTCCTGCAGCGTGCGCGATCCCTCGTCATGGATGCCGCGGCGGCCCATGTCGATGGCCTCGATCTTGTCCGGGGTCGCGGTGCGGATCGCCTGGTAGTAGCTGTCGCAGATCATGAAATAGTCCTTCACGATCCGTCGGAACGGCGTCAGCGACAAGAGATGCGCGACCACGGGCGTGCCGTCCTCTTGGCGGATGTCGAACATCAGGCGGTTGCCACTGATGCCGATATGCAGCGTGAACGGGCCCTTCCCCTCCGCCCCTTCCGGCGCGAACAGATTCTGCTCGATCAGGTCGTAGATCGCGATCGCGCGCTCATGCTCGATGTCGGGCCCGGAACGGCCGATCGAGTCTTCGTCGAGGGTGACCGCGACGATGCGATTCTGCGAGTCGTCCTGTTCGGGCGGCTTTGTCATGACAGATTGAGGCGCAATCCAATCGAGCGCGAATGAGCGTCCAGCCCTTCCGCCTGTCCAAGCGTCATCGCGGCCGGGCCCAGCGCGCGCAGCTGATCCGGGCCGCATTTCAGGATCGAGGTCCGCTTCATGAAATCGGCGACGCCGAGCCCTGAGGAGAAGCGCGCCGAGCGCGCCGTCGGCAGCACGTGATTGGAGCCGCCGACATAGTCGCCGATCGCCTCCGGCGTATGCGCGCCGAGAAACACGGCACCGGCGTTGCGGATCTTTGCAGCGAGCGCGTCGGGATCACTGGTCATGATCTCGAGATGCTCGGCGGCGATCGCGTCCGCAAGCGGAATGGCCTCAGTGAGAGACTTCACCATGATGATGGCGCCGAAATCGGCCCACGACTTGCCGGCAATCGCAGCACGCGGCAGAGTCCTCAGCTGCACTTCGACGGCCTTCTCGACGTCGGCGGCGAGCCGCGCGGAATCGGTGATCAGGATCGACTGCGCGCTGGCGTCGTGCTCGGCCTGCGCCAGCAGGTCGGCCGCGATCCAGTCGGCATTGCCGGTGTCGTCGGCAATCACCAGCACCTCGGAGGGCCCAGCGATCATGTCGATGCCGACCTTGCCGAACACCAGCCGCTTGGCGGCGGCGACAAAGGCATTGCCGGGTCCGACGATCTTGGCGACCGGCGCGATCGTCGCGGTGCCATAGGCGAGTGCGGCAACGGCCTGCGCACCGCCGACGCGGTAGATCTCGGTGACGCCGCCGAGCGAGGCGGCGGTCAGCACCAGCGGATTGAGCTTGCCGTCGGGCGACGGCACCACCATCACGAGGCGCGAGACGCCCGCGACCTTCGCCGGCACCGCGTTCATCAGCACCGAGGACGGATAGGCTGCGGTGCCGCCGGGCACGTAGAGGCCGGCCGATTCGATTGCGCTGTAACGCCAGCCGAGCTCGACGCCGAGCGGATCGGTGAAGCGCTCGTCCGTCGGCAACTGGCGGCGATGGTATGTCTCGATGCGGTCGCGCGCGAGCTTGAGTGCATCCAGCGTCACGGCATCGCAGGCCTTGACCGCAGTATCGATCTCGGCGGCCGTGACGCGCAGGCGGGATGCATCCAGCCTCAAGCGGTCGAACTTTGCCGTCGCCTCGAGCAGGGCAGCATCGCCACGCTTGGCCACGTCGTCGACGATGGCGCGCGCGGCGGCTTCGACGTCGGCCGAGACCTCGCGCTTGGCGGCGAGGAAGGCCGCGAATTGCTGGTCAAAATCGGCGCTGCTGCGGTCGAGACGAACGGGCATTTGGGCTTGGCTTCTGCTGGTTTTAGGGGGCGCAGTCTGGCTTACCGGCCCCCCTGCTCAATGGCGCGGCGGGGAAGCTGCGTCAACCCTCGGCCGCCAACCTTGGAAACGACCGTCCCGGCCCGGGGGTCTGAGCCGGGGACGCCGGTATACAGGCCGCCTCATCCCTCCCCCTCCGTCCCAACGCCCGTCCCGAGCTCGTCCGTCCCCAGGTCGGTCAGCTGGCATTCCAGGCATTCGACGTCGAGGCGGATCGCGCCGCCATGGGCAAACAGCAACAACGCGCTGCCGCCGGGCTCCTCGTCGCGGCCGCCCTGGGGATGAAACTCGATGCCGACGAGGTCCAGAACCTTGTCCGGCGCTTCCAAGTCGATGTTGCGTGATTTGCAGGCAAGCACGCGGTCGAAGCGGAGCGCTGCGACCAGCCGGCGCGGTTCGGTCTCACCGTCCAGCGTCTGCTCCCAATCCAGCCGGCTCATGCCGACCACGAGGCGCTTCTCGCCCTGCCGCCAGATGATGTCGGAGGGCTGGACGCGGGCATCCTGCACATGGGTCGAGATCACGGCGAGATCGTCAGAATCGAGGGCGATCAGTTTGAGCTGGGGAGACATCACCGACACTTCTCCTCGTGGGACCCGGACGGGACTCAACGCACGCTGGCGCTGAAGTATCCAAAAGCTCGCGGCCGATACAGGCCGCGAGCTCGAAGGATACACCGGTCAGCGTCGCTGAGACATCCCATCCTCACTCACAAGCAGTGAGGTCGCGCCTCATGCCTTGAAGAACGCCAGCAGGTCCGCGTTGATGGTCTCGGCTTCCGTGGTCGGCATGCCATGCGGAAAGCCCTTGTAGGTTTTCAGCGTGCCGTTCTTGAGCAGCTTGGCCGACAATGGCGCGGAATCCGCGTAAGGCACGACCTGGTCGTCGTCGCCATGCATCACCAGCACGGGCACGTTGATCTTCTTCAGATCCTCGGTGAAGTCGGTCTGCGAGAACGCGACGATGCCGTCGTAATGCGCCTTCGCGCCACCCATCATGCCCTGGCGCCACCAGTTCTGGATCACCGCTTCCGACGGTTTGGCGCCGGGACGGTTGTAGCCGTAGAACGGGCCGGCGGCGATGTCGCGGTAGAAGGCCGAGCGGCCGGCGGCGAGCGCGGCCTGGAAGCCGTCGAACACGCTCTTCGGCAGACCGCCGGGATTGGCCTCCGTCTTCACCATCAGCGGCGGCACCGCTGCGATGATCGCCGCCTTCGCCACGCGCGACTCGCCGTGGCGCGCAATGTAGTGCACGACCTCGCCGCCGCCGGTGGAATGACCGACATGGAGGGCGCTTTTGAGATCGAGATGCGCGGTCAGCGCGGCGAGATCGTCGGCATAGTGATCCATGTCGTGGCCATCGGCGACCTGCGCCGAGCGGCCATGACCGCGGCGGTCATGGGCGATGACGCGATAGCCGCGGGTGACGAAGAACATCATCTGCGCGTCCCAATCGTCCGATGACAGCGGCCAGCCATGGCTGAACACGATCGGCTGGCCCGAGCCCCAATCCTTGTAGAAGATCTCGACGCCGTCTTTGGTAGTGATGGTAGGCATGGGGGACTCCTTTAGTCGGAAACGATCAGGCAAACGCCATCGGCTTGTAGCGGCGCCAGGCACCGATGGTCACCAGCACGAAGAACACCAGAACGATGCCCTGCACCACGGCGAACACCGGCCCGGACGGCGGCGCCGGCGGCACGGCGGGCGCGAGCGCGGCCAGCGCCGGGATCTTCAGGAACGACTGGATGATCAGCACGAAGACGTTGAAGTAGAGAGAGATCATCGCGGTCACGACATAGATCGAGCGCCAGGCGCCCCTCAGCTTCATGCCGTACAGCGCGACGCAGGCGATCGCGAGCAGCACCAGCGAGATGGCGGCGATGATGTAGGAGGGCAGCAGCTCCTTGAACGGGAACAGGAAGCCCGTCGCGTTGGTCAGAATCGTGAACAGCAGGAAGATCGCGGTGAGACCCGGCATCGGCTTCGAGCCGAGCAGGCCGAACATCACGATGAGGCCGGTGGCGATGCCAATCAGGCTGATGACGACATGGACCAGTGTGAAGGCTTGCAGGCTCATCCCGAGAACCATGGCATCTCTCCTACTCTCTGTGTTGAGATCGGGAGATTGATAATACGCCCCTCACCGGATTACCACCTGCACTCGCATCACACATGCGCGTGCAGCCATGCCTATTCGCGCGAGTCGAAAGCGCATGACTGAATTTTTTGCAGCGCTGTCACAGACAGCGGCAGTTTGTGGTGTAGCCCGGATGGAGCGTAGCGCAATCCGGGGCTCTTGCCCCCTAGGGATACTGTCCCGGATTACGCTGCGCTCCATCCGGGCTACGAGATCAAGGCCTCACACTTCCTTGGTGTCGAAGATCAAAAGGTCGGCGCCGCCGCTGGCGAATTTCGGCACGTCACCGGCGGCCGCCTTGCCGGCTTCGCTGCCGAAGGCCTTCTGGATGTCGCCCACGCTGTCGAAGGTGAGAATGGCGACGAGGTGAATGCCCGAGGGACCTGCGGGCGAGCCGACGGCGCCGGTGCTGACGGCATATTTCTTCAGGCCGGGGAGTTTCTTGGCGAGCGGAATGTGGGTCTCGGCATAGTGCTTGTCGAAGGCGGCAGCATCCTTGGGCGTCTTGTAGAGCACGACGAGTTCGGCCATTGAGTCCTCCCGTTAGGCGTTTTGTTTGTAGCTCCTCATGGTGAGGAGGCGCGCAAGCGCCGTCTCGAACCATGCAGGCCCGGCTTTGGCAGTCGGGCCTCGATCCTTCGAGACGCCGCTATCGCGGCTCCTCAGGATGAGGAGATAGTCTGCATCCGGACGTGCGATGGCAAGCCATAATCGGCTTGCCGTCTGCTTGTCTTCTGCTTGACTAATCTTCTTGAGCTCTAAAGCGTCGGTTTTGCGGCGTCGCCGAGATAGCCGTGCAGGGAGGCGACGACTTGGGCGCCTTCGCCGATGGCGCCGCCGACGCGCTTGACCGAGCCGGAGCGGACGTCGCCGACGGCGTAGACGCCGGGCACGGAGGTCTCGAGCGGCGCCACCGGCCTGCCCTGGTTCAGCTCGGACTGCGCGCCTGTCACGACGAAGCCGCCGCGATCGAGCGTCACGCCGCAGCCATCGAGCCAGCCGGTGGCGGGATCGGCGCCGACGAACAAGAACAGGTTCTTGACGTCGGCGGAATCCTCGTCATCCGACAGCCGGCTCTTCCAGCGGATCCGCCGCAGCAGCGCGGCCTCGTCGCCTTCGAGCGCCGTGATCTCGGTGTTGAACAGGAGCTCGATGTTCGGCGTCGCTTCGATGCGCTCGATGAGATAGCGCGACATGCTGGCGCCGAGGCCGCCGCCGCGGATGATCATCAAGACTTTCTTCGCATGCCCCGACAGGAACACCGCCGCCTGCCCCGCCGAATTGCCGGCGCCGACCAGCGCCACCTCCTCGCCGGCACACAGCTTCGCCTCGACCGGAGACGCCCAGTACCAGACGCCGCGGCCCTCGAACTTGTCGAGGTTGGCGATATCAGGACGGCGATAGCGCGCGCCGCTTGCCACCACCACCGAACGCGAGCGCAAGGGATCGCTGCCCTCGAGCGTCACTGCGAACGCGCCGTCCTTGCGCGCGCAATCGAGCGACTTCACCGTGACGGGGATCATGATGTCGGCGCCGAACTTCTGCGCCTGGTTGAACGCGCGCGCCGTAAGCGCCAGGCCGGAAATGCCGGTCGGAAAGCCCAGATAGTTTTCGATGCGCGCGCTGGCGCCGGCCTGGCCGCCAAAGGCTCTGGTATCGAGCACAGCGACCGATAGCCCTTCGGAGGCCGCGTACACGGCGGTCGCGAGCCCTGCCGGGCCGCAGCCGACGATTGCGACGTCGTAGATACGATCGTTGCGCGGGCCGCCGATCATGCCGATCGCGCGCGCAAGCTCGGTCTCGCCGGGGTTGCGCAGCACCTCGCCGCTGGCGGCAACCACCAGCGGCCAATCCTCAGGCTTCGGCGAATAGCGCGCGATCAATTCGGCGGCGTCGCGATCCTTGTCGGGATCGAGCAGATGATGCGGCTGGCCATTGCGGGTGAGAAAGCCCTGCAAGCGCACCACGCCGGCCGAATGCGAGGGACCGATCAGCACGATACCGCCGACGCCGGCCTGGAGCAGATTGACCCGGCGCAGGATCAGCGCGCGCATGATGCGCTCGCCGAGCTCGGCCTCGGCGACCAGCAGCGCGCGCAGCCGCTCGGGCGGCAACAGCAGCGTTTCGACATCGCCTTCGGCGCGGCCATCGACCAGCGCCGGGCGGCCGGACAGCTGGCCGAGCTCGGCCAGGAATTGCCCCGGCCCCTGGTCGATCAAGGGGGTGACATTGCCGAGGCCATCGCGCTGGGTGATGGCGACATGGCCCTTGAGCACGACGAACATGCCCGGCCCCGGCTTGCCGGTCTCGAACAGCAGCTCGCCGTCTTTATAAGTGCGGAGCTCGCCGAAATTCCTGATGCGCTCGATCTCGGCTGACGTCAGCGCCGGAAACGTCTGCTCGGGGCGGGTGAATCGCGCCATCTGCACGTCGCGATCGGTTCGGTATGATTCGTCTTGCCCCGTGGTCACTGCATGCACTCCAAAAATGTCCAGCCGCTCGATTTCAGGCTCAGGTCTTGCCGGCGGCCCCCTCATCTAGGCCCATCGTCAACTTGCGAGGGGTCGCCGCTTGCGGCGCGTTCGCGCGCCTGCGCCTTGCGCCGCTTCAGATTCTCGCGCAGCGCCGATTTCAGCCGGTCGTCACGCGAGGGCCTCGCTTGTCCAGTGGTCTTGTCGCTCTCGTCAGCCATCACGAGTCCATCCAGTTCGGCGATAACATGCCCAGACAATGCGGCAGCTCAAGAGGCCCCTAATGGTCCCGATCGTGCAAAACTCAAAATGGGTCGAATCCGCCGCACCGGCCAACTGGCCAGTTGGCGGGGATCGGAACCGAAATCGGCCGAAAGTCGATCGTTTCCGGCCAAAACAACCGTAATAACCCCGATATCGCCCCGATTTTCTCGTTTCGGCAGGTCTTGCAAGCTTGCACAGCGGGGAGGCCTGTGGCAGATATCGGCCCGCTTGGTAGGCCCCTCGGGCGGCCGATTCTGATCCCAGCACATGCTGCCGTAGCTCAGTGGTAGAGCACTCCATTGGTAATGGAGAGGTCGACAGTTCAATCCTGTCTGGCAGCACCATTTCTCATCTTCGAAAGTAAGCATGAGCAGGCATTCTCGCGGCACGAAACGCCCGAGTTTTGCTCGTCTTTCGTTGCCCGCCTCCTTGGGAGAGGGCGCAGGGAAGACCGGGTGCCGACGTGCACCCGCGGTCCGCTGCGCGAATGTGTAGCGCAAGGAAACCGCACAGCAGCATACAGTTGACGCCGAACACTCGGCCTTCCCTGCGCGGTGGTCGGACGGCTTATGCCGTGCTCTCCCCGGAGACGAATTCCATTTGCCTCCGTCACTCCTGCGGAATTCACCGACACCGCGCCGGTTGACGCCAGTGCCGCCTCCGCAAGTGCTTGACCGTAGCGACGACGGCCAGGACCACACGATTTTGCCGTACGCGTAGGCGCCGTTCGTACGACACGGCTTGTGCCGGGCTCACGGGGTTCGGCTCAATCCTCTGCCCGCCCTGCCCTCACATCCGCGCCGGCGCTGCCGCGTCCACCGCTTCCCCGGGCCCACGTTCGTGACGACGTACGATCGCCCCTCTCCTTCGGGCCGGGATGGCGAGAGAATGCCGCAAAACCGAATTTCGGTAAAGTAGAATCTTTTTGCGGAGAGGGGTTGACGGGGTTTGGCGGAAGGGCGGGTGTTTTGCCCGACAGGCCAAATCATCAGCCACACCTATGAACCCAGGCGCTGCTTTGCTTGCTAAAGCGAAGCAAGGTCGACGACAGTCGAACCGTGTTTCTGCTAGCTCGCTGATCTTGAGGTCCGCCTGTCCCCGGCAGCGCCTCAGTTAAGCCGAATGGGATAGGGACGACACGCAAGCTCCCAGTGTGTATCGTTGCTGACATCGTCGTACTTCCAGTCGATCTCGACACTCCTGGTGATCCGGTCAATCCGGCCAGAGATGATCGGATTTCCCCCCGCATGCGGGCTACTGAACCCGACGAACAGAAGCGTAGTAGTCGTGATCGGTATTTGGTTATCAAGGAACGAGACCGTTTGATCAGCTACGTTCACGTCGATGTAGATATTGGTGACTGGGTCGAGTTTCAGCTCTGTTGTAGCCGTAGACCTACTCGTCCCATTGCAGGCCAGCGTGATCTTCGGGGCATCCTGCTGCGCATTTGCGGACTGCGTCAGCACCAGAAACAGAACGGCGCAAGCGAACCTCATCGACACGACCTCTTTCACGCGCCGTCTGTAGCGGCGATCTAACCCACGACCAGCGTAGTCGCATATGTCCGCAACGTTCTGGAATTCAGCTGACGCGGGAACGCCACTGTCGAGCGCGGCCGGGTAAGGTTAATTCTTCCTTTCGATTGTCGGTAAAATTTTATCTATTATCGTCCTGGGCATTCAAGACGAACTCGGGGCTTCGATAGTGTTTGCGTTTTGCCTGATCGTGACTGGGACTGCGTTGCTTCTGTCTGGCCTCGTTGCCTTCGGCCTTCATCGAAATTCGCTGCACTCGTTGGCGCTGCTGTAGCGGTGTCGAGCCGGCGCGCAAGGTGGCAAGACCCACCCTGCGCGGCTACGCTCTCTCCAAGGGACCAGCCAGCAACGCCGGCAGGTCGCCCATCCGGTGAAAGACCCCGTCGCAGATCGCCGCCAGCTCCTGCGCGCTATCAGGATGACCTCCGGCAAAACCCAGGACCTTCATTCCTGCGGCCCTGGCTGCGCGGGCTCCAGACAGCGAGTCCTCGATGACGACGCAGGCCGAGGGCTGCGCGCCCATCGTTTGCGCCGCATGCAGGAACAGGCCGGGATCCGGCTTCCACGAACCGACCTCGTAGGCGCTGAAGATGCGGCCCTCGAAGTGACCGAGAAGCTCAGTCAATCCGAGCGCATGCGTCAGTTTCGACATCGGCCCGTTCGACGCCACGCAAACGGGAATGGTGATTTCAGCCAGCGCGGCATGAATGCCGTCGACAGGCCTCAGCTCGGCCTCAAAGGCCAGCGCGGTGGCCTGTCGCACGTCGGCGACGAAGGAATCCCGGACGCCGCGGCCGAGCCGGCGCTCGACCTCGCGCACGCAATCCGTCATCTTGACCCCTCGGAAGGACCGTACGGCGTCCTCAACGCCGATCGTCACGCCTTCCTCGGCTGCGATCCGGGCGAAGGCAGTCAGTGCGATGACCTCGCTGTCGACCAAGACGCCGTCAGAATCGAAGATCACGAGCTCGGGAATTGCACGCGCATTCATTTCGCAGCGGTGTCTTCATCGCGCGCCTGATGCCCCGCGACGCGCTCGTCCGCCCGGCGCAGCCGCCGGCACAGCTCGCGATTGATGTTCTGCAGGACGATCACATAGGCGCGGATATCGGCCTTGTAGCAGGCGTAGAGCTTTTGCGCCGTCAGCTCGTAGAGCACCGTCGGGTTCTCCGCGACCACGGTGGCCGACCGGTTCTGCATTTCGATCAGCGTCATCTCGCCAAAAAAATCGCCGGGCTCCAGAGCGGAAAGCGGGATGGCGTTCCCCTCATGGGTCCGTTTGCTCACTGCTAGCCGGCCCGACTTGACGATGAACATCGAGCGGCCCGGTTCGCCTTCGGCGACGACGGTCGTCCCGGCGTCGAAGCGGCACTCGACCAGCATCGAGATCAGGAGCTCGAGGCTGGCATCCGACAGGCCGCCGAAGAACGGCGTCGCGAGCAGGAACGCTTTCAGGTCGGGGGCGCTGGCGGTCATGGCGCAAGCATATCTGGCGTCGCCATCAGCGGCAATCGGCCCGCAGGATGAGTCCGAGCCATCCTACGCCCTCTCGGCCTGCACCATCCGCTTTCGCCAGAGATCGGCCATGACCTTCACGGTTGCTGCAAGCACAGCCGCGCACAGCACCGCCTTCGAGATGGTCTCCATCGTGCCCTCGATCAGCAGGCAATGCACCACGCCTCCGACAACGATGACGATCGCGAGCGGGATATGGACCATGCGCCAGGTTCGCAGCCGCAGGCCCAGCCGGCGGCGCAAGCTCGCCAGAATCGCAACGGCGAAGATCGCCCACATGGCGATCACGCCAAAGGGAGAGAACGGCGTCGGCGAGGAGAAGGTGAGCGCGTCGATCATATCGGGCGGGCTGGTGAACCAGAGACCGGCGACGTGGATCACCACCGAGAAGGCCAACGCGCCGCCGATCCAGTGATGGACGCGCCTGCTGCGATAGGCCGATAGTCCAGGCAAAACGCCACCAATCAGCAGCGGCTGGACCAGCACGAGAGCGAGGGCGACGATGCCGGCAAAGCCGGCGAGGATGTAGACCGGACCGCGCCATGCCAGCTGCTCGCTCCCTGCTGCGAGCGCGATCGGCACGCCGATGGCCAGAGCAAGGGCGGTCCAGACCAGGGATCTCCACCCTCTCAGCTGCCCTTGCCCCTGCAACGCGGTCAGGCCGGCTGAAGCACGAAATGCGCCTCGAGGCTGGTGTCCTTTGCGCTGCGCATGATCGGCCGCAGGAACACGGTCTTGAACTCACCGCTGTCATAAGCGAGGTGGCCATGCGGCTGGCCGAAGATCGGAATGATCTGCGGCATCTCGAGCCGGAACGTGCCATCCTTGTCGGTCAGCGTGGCGCCGTGACTCTGCGGCTCGTGCTCCTGACCTTCGACCGTGTGCGCCCAGATCTGGATGCGCTGCCCGGCGAGCGGCGCGCCGTCGCCGGCGCGGCGCACGGTGCCGCTCATCCAGAAGCCGCCCTTGCCGATCCGCTCCACGATCGGCGCCCCCTTGCGATAATTGTTCGCGCCGCCCGTCATCGACTCGGTTGGCGCAAGACCTTCCGCGCGCGCCGGCAGCAAGAGACCTGAGGTGCCGGCGGCCGAAACCCCGAATGCAAGGACGGAACCACCGGCAATGAGGAGGTTGCGGCGGCTGAGTACGACAGAGGTCATGTCAGGTCCTCCTGGCGACGGTGGCTTACATGGAGGATACAACAACGCGCGTCAGACGCCCAGTTGAGGCAAAGGGCGGAACGGGTCGCAATAACAGGGTTGTGAACGCGAATGCAGGCCAGCCTCGCTGGCTTGTCTGCTGCTGCTCGAAGGGCGAAGGCGGCCCCCATCGAAGCGTCGTTCGATGACCATGCATGATGGGTTTTGCTGCGCTCGGCCCCTCCTACGTGGTGACATTGGACCTCATCCCCTCGAACGCGCTCCACCCGCCAGCGCTCACTCGATCACCTCATCCGCCAGCACGAGTATGGTGGGCGGAATCGTCAGCCCGAGCACACGCGCGGTTTTGAGATTTACGGCCAGCTCGAATTTCGTTGGGAGTTGAATCGGCATATCTGCCGGTTTTTGCCCTTTGAGAATCAAATCGACATACGCCGCAGCGCGACGAAACAGGTCGCCTATGTCGGCGCCATAGCTGAACAGTGCGCCAGCGCGGGCAAATTCGCTCTGCTGACCGATGACGGCGATCTTCGTTTCGATGCCAATGCGACAGATCTCATTCTGCATTGCGGCGGTCATGTAATCGCGAATGACGATCACGGCACTGCCACCAGCGCCCGAAAGCAAATTGAATTGCTCGGCGACCGCAGCCGGCGAAGCATTCGTGAGGCCAAGTTGCACCGGCTCAACGCCGGCGCGCCGTGCTTCCAGCATGGTTTGCGCACCCCAGGCGTTGAAAGTCGGATCCGTGGCGTTGTTCAATACGCCAATTGTCTTGAGCGTGGGGACGATCTCCCGGATCATCTCGATGCGCTTGGCTGACATCTCTTCGCCGAACGCAGCGAAGCCGGTGAGACTACCGCCGGGCCGAGCGAGGCTCTGAAACAATTCCGGGTCGCTTTGCACAGCAGGTAGCGCCACGGCAACAACGGGAATATCGGTCTTCTTCACGATGGCGCGCGCCGCGGCGGGCCCTGGCGAGAGCAGCACATCCACGCGTTTTGCCACGAGCTCATCAATCAGCATCAGGCCGCGCGAAACATCCCCTCCGGTCGAGCGTGCATCGATGACAACGTCGCGGCCCTCGACATAACCGAGCCCGGCCATCGCCTTGCGAAAGGGAATGAGCGTGGCGTTGTCGATCTCTGGAGTGGCAAATCCAACAAAGCCCACGACGGGAACGCGCCGTTGGGCAAACGCCATCCGTGGCGATATGGCCGCAATTCCCAATGAGCCCAGAAAATCCCGCCGCCTCATTTGACCGTCTCGCGGTAGCCCGGAGCGATTTGATCATAGCAATCGGCGGTACACCAGCATGAACGGCGCGATTTGCATGCAGCCCACTAACATTCCATTGGACGAATACTACATGTGCTGTCCCAGCGCTCATCTCATGCTCCCCATCGGTACTCGCCCGTGATCCCCTTCTCGATCCTCGACCTCGCACCCATTCGTCAAGGCTCCGACGCCGCGCAAGCCTTCCGCAACTCTCTCGATCTCGCCCAGCATGCGGAGGCCTGGGGCTTCAAGCGGTTCTGGCTGGCCGAGCATCATAACATGACGGGCATTGCGAGCGCAGCAACGTCGGTGGTGATCGGACATGTCGCCGGCGGGACAAGGACGATCCGCGTCGGCTCCGGCGGGGTGATGCTGCCGAACCATTCGCCGCTGGTGATCGCCGAGCAGTTCGGCACGCTGGAGGCGCTCTATCCCGGACGGATCGATCTCGGGCTCGGACGCGCGCCGGGCACCGACCAGCTCACCGCGCGGGCGATGCGGCGCGACCTTGCGACGGCCGCCGAAAACTTCCCGCATGACGTGCTGGAATTGCAGGCGCTGCTCGGCGACATCAAGCCGAACCAGGCCATCCGCGCCGTGCCGGGCATGGGGACGAACGTGCCGCTGTGGATCCTCGGCTCCAGCATGTTCGGCGCGCAGCTCGCCGCCATGCTGGGGCTGCCCTTCGCGTTCGCCTCGCATTTCGCGCCGCAGATGATGATGCCGGCGCTGCGCGAATATCGCGCGCGGTTCGAGCCATCGGTGCAGCTGGACAAGCCCTATGCGATGATCGGCGTCAATTTGTTCGCCGCCGACAGCGATGTCGAGGCGCAGCGCCTGTTCACCTCGCTGCAGCAGCAGTTCATCAATTTGCGCCGCGGCACGCCCGGCCAGCTGCCGCCGCCGGTCGACGACATGGACGCGCTGTGGTCGCCGGCCGAGAAAGCCGGCGTGGCGCAGTCGCTGGCCTGCTCCGCCGTCGGCTCGCCCGCGGTGATCGAAGAGAAGTTGAAAGCGCTGATCGCCGACACCGCGGTGGACGAACTGATGACCACGGCCCTGATCTACGATCACGCCGCGCGGCTGCGCTCGTTCGAGATCGCAGCCGAGGTGCGGGATCGGCTGGCGGCGTGAGCACCGGTGGCCCTATTCACGAGGTGTCGTCATGCCCGGGCTTGGCCCGGGCATCCACGTTCTTTGTGCCGCTGGGTGACACGTACGTGGATGGCCGGGACAAGCCCGGCCATGACGCTGTGGAAGCTTCGGTGCCCTAGGTTCTCCGTTCAGTCCGGAAACCCGAACAGCTTCGCCGGATTGTGCACCAGGATCTTCTCCAGCTCGGCCTGGTCAGGGGCGTAGCGGTACATCAATTCAAGCAAATCGGCGTCGTTCGGCGGCTGCTTGACGGAAACCGGATGCGGCCAGTCAGAGGCCCAGACGCAGCGGTCGATGGCGGACTCGATATAGGTGCGCGCGATCGGAATGACGTCGTCATAGGGCGGGCCGGCCTGCGAGGTCTTCTCGCCGAGCGAGAGCATGACCCAGAAATTGCCCTTCTTGAGCAGCTCCACCATCTTGCGCAGGTTGGGATCGTCCTTGCCGTTCGAAGGCACCGGACGCGCCATGTGGTCGATCAGCACGGGCACGTCGAGGTTCTCGTACTTGGCGACGCTCGACATGATGCCGTCCTTCTCCGGCTGGATCTTGACGTACCAGCCGAGCTCGCGGATGCGCGCGATGGCGCGGGCGAAATCGGTATCCGACAGCACCGCGCCGAGCTCCTGGCGGAAGCTGAAGCGCGCACCGCGCACGCCGGCGTCGTGCAGCGTGGCGAGATAGGAATCGCTTGCCTCCGCGAACACCAGCGCGTTGGCGCAGCCGCGATAGTTCGGCCCCATCGCTTTGAGCCCGTCGAGCACGACGGAATGGTCCGCGCCATACGTCGTGGTCTGCACGATGATGCCACGCTCGATGCCGAGCGCCTTGTGCATGCGCAGCGCCGCTTCCCAGGTCGCTGATGGCATTCGATAGGCAGCTCCCGGGCGCTCCGGATATTTGTCGATCGGCCCGAGCACGTGAAACTGGCTGTCGATCGTCTTCGGCGGCGGCGGCTTGATCGGACGGCGCGGATTCGGATCGAACGGCAGATAGGTCGGCATGCGCAAAACTCCCTCAGTCGATCACGGCGGTGAAATCGCACTGCACCAGCGCGCCGCCGTCCATGGCGTCCATCGGCAGCGCGTGCCGCGCCGGGCGCGAATGCTCGTCCGGAAACATCTTCAGCCATTCGACGTTGACGGGGCCGCGATTGCTGCGGTCCTTTAGCCAGACCGTCATCTTGATGACGTCATCTGTGGTGCCGCCGGCGGCCTCCACCGTCGCCTTCATATGGGCGAACATGTTGGCGCATTGCGCATCCAGGCTCTCCGGCATCGCGCCGGCCGCGTCGCGGCCGAGGATGACGCCTGACATCACGAGATTGCCGATGCGGCAGGCGTTCGGGATCGGATTGGCATGCTTGAAGCCGCCGATATGGATGCTCTTGCGGCGTGACATGATGCGCTCCCTTTCTCTTTATTGGTTCAGACGAACTGGCACGACACCGAACCGAACGCGTCGTAGTCGGCATGAAAGGTATCCCCGCGCCTGATGTCGACCGGACGGGTGAACGAGCCCGCCAGCACCACCTCGCCGGCTTTGAGGTGCTCGTCATGCGGCGCGAGGCGATTGGCGAGCCAGGCGATGCCGTTGGCGGGATGGTTAAGCACGCCGGCCGCAAGCCCGGTCTCCTCGACCTCGCCGTTGCGGAACAGCAGCGCGCCGATCCAGCGCAGATCGGCGTCCATGGGCCGGAACGGCCGGCCGCCGAGCACCAGCGCGGCATTGGCCGCGTTGTCCGAGATCGTGTCCATCACCTTGCGGGTCTTGCCCGTCTCGGGATCGACGCGGTGCATCCGCGTCTCCAGGATCTCCAGCGCGGGCGTGACGTAGTCGGTGGCGTTGAGCACGTCGAAGATGGTGCAATCGGGTCCGCGCAGCGGCGCCTTCAGCACGAAGGCGAGCTCGACCTCGATCCGCGGGGCATGGAAGCGGTCGTACGGGATCGGCGTTGCGTCCGCGTAGAACATGTCGGCGAACAATACGCCATAATCGGGCTCGGAGATGCCGACGGCATTCTGCATTGCTTTCGACGTGAGGCCGATCTTGTGGCCCTTGATGACACGGCCGCGGCCGAGCTGGAGTTTTGTCCAGGCGCGCTGGACCGCGTAGGCGTCCTCGATCGTGAAGCCTGGATAATCCTTCGAGAACATCGGGATCAGCGCCTTGATGCGCTCGGCTTCATCGAGGCGCGCGGCGAGGCGTTCGATCGTGGCGGCGTCGAGCATGATCTACTGCTCCGCGGCGACGGTATTGCGCAACACGCCGATACGGCTCGACTCGACCTCGACGACGTCGCCGACCTTCAGCCAGCGCGGCGGATCGAAGCGCGCCCCCGCCCCGGTCGGCGTGCCCGTCACGATCATGTCGCCGGGCTTCAGGGTCGCGAAGGTCGAGAGGTAGGAGATCAGGAAATCGAACGGGAACATCAACCGCTCGGTCGTGTCCTGCTGTCGCACCTCGCCATTGACGCGCGTGACGATGTCATGGGGCCCGCGCGGATCGAGCTCGTCCGCGGTGACGATCCACGGGCCGATGCTGCCGGAGCGATCGAAATTCTTGCCTTGCGTGACGTTGAACTTGCCGTGGCGCAGCCAGTCGCGGATCGTGCCTTCGTTGCACAGCGTCATGCCGAAGATGTGCGCGAAGGCTTCTTCGCGCTTGATGTGACGGCCACCCTGGCCGATCACGATGACGAGCTCGCCCTCATAGTCGAGTTGGTCAGAGACTTTGGGTTTCTCCAGCGGTTGACCCGAGCCCGTCATCGACGACATGCTGCGCACGAACAGGCTCGGATATTTGGGCAGGTCCGAATTGTCCTTATATTCGGCGTTGCGCTCGGCGTAATTGACGCCGATGCACCACAGCTTTTCCGGCGCCAGCACCGGCGGCAACAGGACGAGGTTTTCCAGCGGGTAGTCCGGCTTCTGCCCGGTGACTGCCTTCTGCGCATCGGCGAGTGCGTTGGCCGCAATCAGCGCCTTGACGTCGGAATAGTTGCGACCGATCCGTCTGGTCAGATCGATCACGCCGCCTGCGACGGCCGCGCCGTAGTGTGGCTCTCCGTCGATCAGATAGCTCAACAATCGCATCGCTCTCTCCAATGGGAATTCAGCTCCGCGCGATCCGCGCGTTCAATCGGTCGACTTGGGAGTCTGGAACACGGTATTCAGCGTCACGATCTCGCCGAGGCGGGCGTAACGCGGACCGCCGATGCGGGCGATCGGGTCGAGTGCTTTGGTCTCGACCTTGCCGTCATTCACGAGGCCGTCGCGGATGTGGAACATCACGACCTCGCCGACGATCAGCCGGCTCCTGGCGTCGCCGAATTCGAGGCACTGACGAAAGCGGCACTCCATCGCGACGGGCGCTGCCGCCAGGCGCGGCACCATGATTCGCTCACAGGGCAGCGTTTCCAGCCCGAGATGCTCGACCTCGCTGATTTCGGGCGGATGCTCGACCGAGCTGTCATGCACCGCCGACATCAGCGGCGTATCGGCGATGTGGATGACATATTCCTCGATGTCGAGGATGTTGTGCGCGGTATCCTTGTAGTCGGCGCCCTTGCGGCCGACGCTGATGGCGAGCATCGGCGGCTTCTGCGAGACAAAGGTGAAGGCGCTGAACGGCGCGAGATTGAGCACGCCCGAGCGCGACTGGCTCGTCACCCAGGCGATCGGCCGCGGCACCACGATGCCGGTCATCAGCCGGTAGATGCGTTCTGCGCCCAGCTCGGTGGGGTCGATCCGCATCGCTCAGTCAGCCCTGATGTTGGCTTTGCGCACGATCGGAATCCACTTGGCGTCCTCGCGCTCGAGATAGGCCTTGAACTCGTCCGGCGTCATCGCGACGGCTTCGCCGCCGAGTTTTTCGAATTTGTCGATCACACCGGGGTCTTTGAGAATCGCTGTCAGCGTCTCGTGCAACTTGTCCACGATGGCTGCCGGCGTGCCTGCGGGCGCGAACAGGCCGGTGAAGGTCTGGCCGTCGAAGTCCTTGTAGCCGAGCTCGGCGAAGGTCGGCACGTCGGGCAGCGATTTCAGCCGGTGCGGGCTGGTGACGGCGAGCGCGCGGAACAGGCCGGCCTTGATGTGCTGAAGGCTGACCGTGAGTTGGTCGAAGGCGAACTGCACCTGGCCGCCGAGCAGATCGTTGATGGCAGGCGCATTGCCGCGGTAGTGCACCGTGACCCATTGCAGATCGAGGCTCGACTGCATCAGCTCGCTGAGCAGATGATTGGTGGTGCCGGGACCGGGCGAGGCCATGGTCAGCTTGCCGGGCTCGCGCTTGGCGAGGTCGATGAACTCCTTGAAGGTGTTGGCCGGCACAGACGGATGCACCTCGAGCACCAGCGGCGTCATTGAGATGGTCGAGATCGGCAGGAAGTCTTTTTTCCAGTTGTAGGCGTCGCGCTTGTTGATCTCGGGCGCGAACAGCACCGGTCCGTTGGCGCCGACGAACAGCGTGTAACCGTCCTGCGCCGATTTCGCGAAGGCCTCGCCCGCGATCATGCCACCGGCGCCGGCCTTGTTCTCGATGATGAAGGGCTGGCCGAGCTTTTCCTGGAGCTTGTCGGCGACGATGCGCGCGGCACTGTCGACATTGCCGCCGGCGGGATAAGGCACGATCAGCTTGACGCTGCGCGCCGGCCATTGCTGGCCAGATGCTGGCCCTGCCAGCGTCGCGGCCAGCGCGACCACTGCTATCCAGAGCGATCTCATCCCAACCTCCCGAAAGGCAGATCCGGCCGCCCCCTTATTCTTGTTGCTCTCCGGCGCCACCGGCAGCGCCTCCAGATGGGACGCTATCTGTCGCTTCCGGGCTTTACCTGTCGACCGAATTGTGCGGTTCTTGTCCACAATATGGACAAGGTCAATTCCCCAAGACCCGTGCGCGGTGCAGCGGAACCGCGGCAAGGCGCCCAGGCGATCCGCCGCGCACTGTCGGTGCTGCGTATTCTTGCCGCCGGCCGCGAGGACGGTGTGCCATTGGCCGAGGTCGTGCAGGCGACCGGTCTCACGCGCCCGACCGTGCACCGCATCGTTCACGTGCTGATCGAGGAAGGCATCGTCGAGCGGCACGATCGGACCGGCCGCTACGCGATCGGCAACCAGGTGCCGGAGTTGGCGCTTGCGCGTCCCCGGCCCTCGCCGCTGCTAGTCGCCGCGGACCCTTCGCTGCGGCGCGCCTCCGCCGAGATCGGCGATACGCTGTTTTTGACGGTGCGAACCGGCAACGACACGCTGTGCGTCGACCGCAGGATCGGCGCCTATCCGATCCAGGTGCTGTCGATCGAGGTCGGCGCGCGCCGCCCGCTCGGTGTCTCCAGCGCAGGCGTTGCCATCCTCGCTGCGCTGCCGGCGCTGGATGCACGAAAGCTCGTCGCGGCGAATGAGAAAAGGTTCGAGACCTATCGTACCGATGCCGCGACCGTGCTCGGACAGGTGACCGCGGCACGGCGGCGTGGATACGGCATGCGGGAGATCGGCCTCGTCCATGGCACCAAATCGATCTCGACCTGGATCAAGACGCCGGACGGGCGGCCGGCGGCGGCGATGACCGTCTCCGCCGTTCGAACGAGGCTCGGCCCGCGCCGCGAGCAGGAGGTTGCGGAGATCTTGCTGCGGGAGACGCGGATCATTGAACAGGCTATTCGAGGTTAGTATCGCTTTTCGGCAGAACCAAACGCTCGAGCTCAGCGTTGGGCGTGCTGAAGTCGCCACAGCGTCATGGCCGGGCTTGTCCCGGCCATCCACGCCTATCCCAACCGCACGAAGAACGTGGATGCCCGGGACAAGCCCGGGCATGACGACCTCTTGTGAACTGTCAATGGGCTGACGTGCCCCTCGTTTTTATGGCACAAGGGCCGCCATCGCCGACCGACCTTTGAGGCCACGCATGCCCGCGCCCAAACCACCCGCCTTCGAGACCCTGAGCCTGCATGCGGGCCAGCATCCGGATCCCGTGACCGGCGCCCGTGCGGTGCCGATCTACCAGACCACGTCCTACGTATTCCAGGATTCCGACCATGCGGCGGCGCTGTTCAACCTCGAGCGCGCCGGCCACATCTATACGCGCATCTCCAATCCGACCACCGGCGTGCTGGAAGAGCGGCTCGCGGCGCTGGAAGGCGGCATTGGCGCGATCTGCACTGCGAGCGGCATGGCCGCGCTGCATCTGGCCATCGCGACGCTGCTCAATGCCGGCGACCACATCGTGGCGTCGAGCTCGCTCTACGGCGGCACCATCAATCTCTTGGCCCATACGCTGCCACGCTTCGGCATCACCACGACCTTCGTGAAGCCGCGCGATCACGACGCATTCCGGAAGGCGATCGGGCCGAACACGAAGCTGGTGATCGGCGAGACCATCGGCAACCCCGGGCTCGAGGTGCTCGATATCCCCAAGGTCGCGGGAATCGCGCATGAGGCGAAGATCCCGCTCTTGATCGACAACACTTTTGCTACGCCCTATCTCAGCCGGCCGATCGAGCTCGGCGCCGACATCGTGATGCATTCGGCGACCAAATGGATCGGCGGCCACGGCATCGCGATCGGCGGCGCCATCATCGATGGCGGCCGCTTCGACTGGCGGGCGTCCGGCAAATTTGGCGTGCTGACCGAACCCTATGGCGGCTATCACGGCATCGTCTTCGACGAGCAGTTCGGCACCGCGGCCTTCATCATGCGCGCGCGGACCGAGGGCCTGCGGGATTTCGGCGCGTGTCTATCGCCGACCAACGCGTTCCAGCTGCTACAGGGGGTGGAGACGCTCGGTGTGCGTATGGATCGGCACATGCAGAACACGCATCTCGTGCTGGAGGCGCTCAAGTCCAACAAGGCCGTCGACTGGGTGCTGCATCCCTCGCTCGAGGACCACACGGACTATCAGCTCGCCAAGACACTGCTGCCGCGTGGCGCCGGCTCGATCATCTCCTTCGGCATCAAGGGCGGCCGGCCCGCGGGGCGCAAGTTCATCGAGTCCCTGCGCATGATCAGCCATCTCGCCAATGTCGGCGATGCCAAGACGCTGGTGATCCACCCCGCCTCGACCACGCATCAGCAGATGGACGCCGAGCAACTGAAGGCCGCCGGCATCGGCGAGGAGCTGGTGCGGCTGTCGGTCGGCATCGAGACCGCCTCCGACATCATCGACGATCTCGCGCAGGCGCTGCGCATCTCGCAGAAGGTTTGACACGATGAAGCTTTCCGTCAACGGCGCCGAGATCTTTGCCGCAACCGGCGGCCGCGAGTTCGACAAGTCGCTGCCCACAGTCGTCTTCCTCCACGGCGCCGGCTTCGATCATTCGACCTGGGCACTGCACACGCGCTGGTTCGCGCATCACGGTTTTGGCGTGCTGGCTCCTGACCTGCCCGGTCACGGCCGCTCGTCCGGGCCGTCGCTCGCGAGCATCGCCGAGATGGCTGACTGGACTGCGGCGCTGCTCGGTGCAGCCGGAGCTGCCAAGGCGCATCTGATCGGCCATTCCATGGGATCGCTGATCTCGCTGGAGACTGCCGCGCGTCACCCCAACAAGGTCTCGGCGCTGAGCCTGATCGGCACCGCTGCAACCATGACGGTCGGCCCGGATCTGTTGAAGGCCGCCGAAGCCAACTCGCAGGACGCGCTCGACATGGTCTCGATCTGGGGTCTCGGCTTCAACGCCGAGCTCGGCGGCAGCCTCGCACCGGGTCTGTGGATGCATGGCGGCGCGCAGGCCGTGCTGAAGGCTTGCGAGCCGGGCGTGCTGTTCCGGGATTTGTCGGCCTGTAATGCCTACGCGAATGCGCTGACTGCGGCTGCGAGCGTGAAGGTGCCAACGACACTGATCCTCGGCGAACGGGACATGATGACGCCGGCGAAGGCCGGCAAGACGCTTGCGAGCGCGATTCCACATGCGAAGACCGTTGTCGTACCGGGCGCTGGCCACATGATCATGGCCGAGCGGCCCGACGAACTGCTCGCGGCGTTGAAGGGCTGATAGGATCAATCTTCGCACCCGCGCGTTGCGGTCGGACATCCCTGCGACTAAGAGGGAACTCGACCCATGCCAAGACAGAACATCATTCGCAAAGCCAAGCAGGACAGACGCGCGGGCAAATCGGCCAGCACCCAGGCCGGCGAATTCGTCAAGGACGAGATCGACAAGATCAGGAAAGGCAAGCACGGCGCGCGCTCGACGAAGCAGGCCATCGCCATCGGCTTGTCCGAGGCGCGGCGCGCCGGCGTCGACCTTCCGCCGCCGCGCAAGGGGCGCACCAAGAAAGCGACGCGGCGCAGCGCCAAATATGCCTATGAGGTCGGCCAGGGCAAACGCACCCCGAAGCGCCGGCCGCGCGTATCGCGGGCCGTGGAAGGCGTCCTGAAGAAGGAGCCGCGTTCGACCGCGTCGCGAAGCGCGCTGTCGAAGCAGGCCAAGGGTGCCGCGAGCCGCCGAAGCGCAGCCTCGCGCTCGGCCGCCGCACGGAAGGCGAGCCAGACCAAAGGCGCCAAGGTCCGCTCGGCCGCCGCCAAGAAGGCGGCCCGCACCAGAGCGCGCCGCCGAAGTTGATAGGGGGCGGGCGCCGGTGCCCGCCGAGAAACAGCGCCGCGGCGGGCAAACGCGCATGCCGCCGCGGTTGCGCTGGTGATCGGCTCTCATGTCGCGGCATCAAGCTCGTTTCATCTCGCGATGAGTTCAACAGCTCTGCGCAGCCGGCATGGTAAACTCCCGCCCCGGCAGAGCAGAAGGAGGAGGGCGAATATGGCCGACGATCTGAAGGGGCGCGTGGCGCTCGTTACCGGTGGCTCGCGCGGAATTGGCGCCGCGGTCTGTCGCGCCCTCGCCGCGTCGGGCGCAGCGGTGGCAATCAACTGCCGCGAGCAGGTCGGGCAGGCCGAGAAGCTGGCGGGCGAGATCGCACAGCAGGGCGGACGCGCCATTGTCGCCCCCGCCGACGTATCTCGGCGGGACGCCGTGGCCGGCATGGTCGAACGCGTCACGGCCGGGCTCGGGCCGATCGACATCCTCGTCAACAATGCCGGCATCGCCATCACGCGCGGCGTCGACAATCTCACCGAGGACGATTTCGACCGCACCATCCTGGTCAACCTGAAATCCGCGTTCCTGTGCACGCAGGCGGTGCTGCCGTCGATGCGCGCGCGCAAGTGGGGCCGCATCGTCAACATCTCCTCAGGCGCCGCACGCGGCGCCGGCTCGATCGGCCCGCACTACAATGCCTCCAAGGCCGGCATGGAGGGCCTCACGCGCGGCTATGCGGCGCGGCTGGTGAAGGAAGGCATCACCGTCAATGCCGTGGCACCGTCGCTGATCGCGACCGACATGATGGGCAGCCAGCCGCAACTCGTCAGTCGCATCCCGCTCGGCCGCTTCGGCACGGCGGACGAGGTGGCAAAGGCTGTTATGCTGCTGGTCGACAACGCCTACATGACCGGGCAGACGATCGCGCTGAGTGGCGGGATGGCGTTCAATTAGAGCTTGGCGCCTGCGGCCCCCCTCACGGCGCAAGCGCGCCTTTGCCAGCCCTACGAAGATTGCGCCAGCGTCCACTCGCCGATGATGCGGAAATGTGTCTTCGCATCATCCTGCTTGAACAGCGCGATGCGATCGATCGCCAGCCTCTCGAGCTTCAGCCCCGCAAACCTGTCCCGCAACATCTCCAGGATCGGCCCGCGCCGGTCCGCATCGAGCCGGCCCGTCAGGGTCATGTGGAAGCGAAACTCTTCCATCACATAAGGATAGCCCCAGCGATCGAGATAGTCGCGCTGCCGCTCGGTGAGCTTTTCGGGCTTGCGGCGCGCGCGGTCTTCCACCGTCAGCGGCGGACGGAAGGCGTCGAAATCGCGAACGGAATCGGCAGCCAGTTGCTGGAGTTCGGACACCGGCTCAGCTGGAATAACGGCGATGAAGCCGCTAATGGCATCGACGACCGGCCGGATCACCGGGATCGGCCGCTCCTTGCCGGCGAATGCTGCACAAGCCGCCATGAGTTCGGCTTCCGTCCTGCCTGATGCCAGCGCCATCGGCGCCTTCAGCGTGCCGTGAAAGCCGTATTTGCGGGGATCGGCGGCGACGTCGGGCCAATCAGGCGCGACATTCAGCGCATCCTGCGGAAACGAAACCTCGGCGCCGGTATAGGAATCGTAGCCAAGCAACTCAGCGCCGAAGCGGGAGAGCGCATTGTCGGCGCCGGCGGCGAAATAGATCGCGTAGCGGGGAAAACCTGTCATGACGCGAGCATAACCAATTTATGCCGCAACGACAGTCTCGCGCGGCGCCGCCGCCGTGCCGAGCAGCCGCGTTGCATCGGTCAGATGCACGAGCTTGCCGGCCGCGATCACCGCGACCAGCCGCGGCCGCAGCGGGATGCTGACGTCGACGAGCAGGATGTCGGCGCGATGACCTGCTGCGAGCGTGCCGCGATCGGTCAGGCCGGTCGCTTGCGCAGGGCCCGCCGAGATCAATGTCCAGGCTGCTGTCAGCGGCAGTACGCCGTCGGCGGCAAGGCGAAAGGCAGCGAGCAGCGGTGCCGGATAATAATAGTCCGAGGCCAGCACCGAGCAGAGCCCCTTGGCGATCATGTCCGAGGCCTTGGTCCAGCCGGTATGGCTGCCTCCGCGCACGACGTTGGGTGCGCCGTAGACGATGGCATCGCCAGCAGCCGCGGCCTCGCGCGCCGTTTCCTCGTTGACCGGAAACTCGGCAAGCCGCACGCCCATGGCACGAAACGACTTTCGCATCGCCGGCGTCGCGTCGTCATGCGAGAGCATCCGCACTCCGGCCGCGCGGGCTGCCGCCGCGAGCCGACTGATCGAGGCCGGAACGTCGGCCGCGCGCGCGACGATATTCGCGACGAGCCTGTCGAACGCTTCGCTCGACAACCCCGTGCGCTCCACCATGCGGTTGCGCTTGCGGGGATTGGAGATGTCGGCGACGACCCCGTCCATGTGGTCGTTGAACGCGAACAGATCGACGCGCCCCTCGGCGAGCCACTGTCCGATCTCGGCCTCGGCATCGAGATTGTAGGTCTCGTGCCGCAGGTGAAAGCGCGTATCGGCGGCGAAGTGCGGACGCTGGCGCTCGATCGCCTCGAGCAGGCGCCTTGCATTGTCGCCGCTGCGCAAGCCCGGCTCCCACGACCAGGTCGTGGCGTGGAACACCGTGGTGATGCCGTTGCTGATGACCTGGCGGTCGGTGTCGGCGAGCGCGACGTCGATCGGGAAATCGACGCTGGCGCGCGGCATCATCTGCCGCTCGAAGGCGTCGCCGTGCAGGTCGACGATGCCGGGCAGCACCAGCAAATTGCGAGCATCGATCGCCAGCCGCGCGCGGCCGCGAGGCGCGTCGATCTGCACAATGTCGGTTCCGGAAACCGCGACTGAAGTCTCAGTGAACTCGGAGCCGACCAGGGTCCGGCCACCCTCGATGAAAATGTCTGTCACGCGACCGCGCTTTGTTTGCTCGCACAGGAAGGATTCCCTGCTTCGTATGCCGACAGGAAATCTTCAATTGCGAGCGTGCGGAAATTGGGCAGCGCGTCGCGCAATTTGTCGTGATCCCAGTCCCACCATGCCAGCTTGGCCAGCCGTCCGGCAATCTCTTCCGAGAACCGCCGCCGCACGATCCGCGCGGGATTGCCGGCGACGATGGTATAGGCCGGCACGTCCTTGGTGACGATGGCGCCCGCCGCAATGACCGCGCCGGTGCCGATGTTGCGTCCCGGCAGCACGATCGCGCCGTGGCCGATCCAGACGTCATGGCCGATATGGACGTGATGCCGGCGCCGCCAGTCGAAGAAATCGGTGTCATCGCTTTCGCCCGGAAAGTAGGCACTTGAACGGTAAGTGAAATGCGCCTGCGTGGCACGATGCATCGGATGATTGCCGGGATTGATCCGCGTCATCGCCGCGATCGAGCAGAACTTCCCGATGGTGGCGTAGGTGATCTGCGCGTCGTTGACGACATAGGAATAGTCGCCCATCGCGACTTCGTGCAAGATCGTGCGGGCGCCGACCTCGGTGTAGGCGCCGAGCCTGGTCTCGCGCAGCTTCGCCGAAGGATCGATGGTCGGCTCGACCGATAGCACCTTGGCCATGTTGCATCCGGGAATTCGAGGGCGGACGCATCTCTTCGAGCGGCTCGATGACATCGTCATGACGATGCGATGACAGGGGATGAGGTGTGTAGGATCGCCGCACCGCATTGCGCATGTCACACAAGTGTTAAGGGCCGGGGATAGCGGTGGGCTCCAGCTACTCTGGAGCCCTGCATGCTGGTGGTTGAAGGTCTGACGTGCCGCTTCGGCGCAAAAGCTGCGGTGGACGACGCTTCGTTTCAAATCTCCCCCGGCAGCTTCGTCGGCGTGATCGGGCGCTCCGGCGCCGGCAAGTCGACTTTGCTGCGAACCATCAATCGACTGGTGGCGCCGACGCAGGGCCGCATCCTGTTCGACGGCCTCGACGTCACCGCACTACGCGGCAAGGAGCTGCGGCAGTGGCGGGCGCGCTCGGCGATGATCTTCCAGCAGTTCAATTTGGTCGGCCGGCTCGACGTGTTGACCAACGTGCTGATGGGCCGTCTTGCCACCATGCCGGCCTGGCGCTCGCTGTCGCAAGTGTGGCCCGAGCAGGACAAGGCGCTGGCGATGTCGGCGCTCGAACAGTTCGACATCGCCGCACTTGCTGCGCAGCGCGCCGACCAGCTCTCCGGCGGCCAGCAGCAACGCGTCGCAATCGCGCGGGCGCTGGTGCAGCAGCCCGACATCATCCTCGCCGACGAGCCGATCGCCTCGCTCGATCCGCGCAACACCAAGATCGTGATGGATGCGCTGCTGCGCATCAACAAGCATTTCGGCATCACCGTGCTCTGCAATCTGCATTCGCTCGACCTGGCGCGCAGCTATTGCGACCGCCTGATCGGCATGGCGGCGGGCCGCGTGGTGTTCGACGGCGCGCCGTCGGCGCTGACCGACCTCGTCGCGCGCGAGCTCTACGATCTTGAAGCCGCCGACGTCATGGGCGGCACGCCTGCTCCGGCGCCCGAGGGCGTCCCGGCACTCGGAACGGCCGCCGCGGCCTGAGCCGCTGCGCATCGTTACTTTCGCTTCAACCGATCTCAACCTGGGAAGAGGGCTAATATGATCACTCGCAGACTCATTCTCGCCGGCGCCGCCGCGCTGACCTTTGCCGGATCCGCTTCCGCCGAAGACTGGAAGACGAAATATCCGGAGATCACCTTCGCCGTGGTCCCGGCTGAGAACGGCTCGGGCGTGACCGAGCGCTGGACGCCGTTCGTCAACTATCTCTCGAAGGAGCTCGGGGTGAAGGTGACGCTGCGTGTGGCCAATGACTACGCCGCCGTCATCGAGGGCCAGCGTGCCGGCAACATCCAGGTCGCCTATTATGGTCCGGCGTCGTTCTCGCGCGCCCGGCTCACCGGTGTGAAGACCGATGCGTTTGCGATCGACGTCAATTCCGACGGCTCGAAGGGATACTATTCGGTGTTCTACGTGCTGGCGAAGTCGCCCTACCAGAAGATCGAGGACCTCAAGGGCAAGAATCTCGGGCTTGTTGATCCGAATTCGACGTCCGGCAACAACATGCCACGCTACAAGCTGAACCAGCTCGCCATCGATCCCGATTCCTTCTTCTCCAAGGTCGTGTTCACCGGCAGCCACGAGAATGCCGTGCTGGCGCTGGCCCAGGGCACCGTCGACGTCGCCGCCAACTGGTGGAACGCGGACGACGATTCCAACCTCACCCGCATGCTCAACAAGGGCATGGTGAAGTCGGCCGACGGTACGCCGATGAAGAAGGAAGACTTCCGCATCATCGTGAAGTCCGACCTCATCATCAACTCGCCCTATGCTTATCTCAGCAATCTGCCTGACGACATGAAGGCTGCGATCAAGCAGGCGTTCCTGGACGCGGCAAAGAAGGATCCCGATGCCTACAACAAGCTCTCCGACGGCAAGAACAAGCCGTGGGAGCCGATCGCCAACGACGATTACAACAAGACCATCGAGCTGATCAAATTCGTCGACAATCTGCGTAAGAAGGCGTCCTGATTTCGCTGGGACGACGTACTGGAGCCGGGTCGACGGACCCGGCTCCTTTTCTTGATGGATCCTTCCCGCTGAACTCATGACGCTTGCGGTTTCGATTCTCCCAGAGCAGCAACTTGCTGCCCTCAACGCCGCCTATCGCAAGGTGGTCGCGCGCAAGCGCTTGCGCCTCTTGGCGGGCTTCGCCGTCTTCGTCGCCGCACTGATCGTGGCCTCGATCGGCGCCGAAGTGAATCTGCGCACCTTCTTCACCTATTTCGGCAATTTCATCAGCTATTTCGACCGCATCCTCACGCTCGACAGCGGCCTGCGGGTCTGGACCGATTTCGGCGAATGGTTCTGGGGCTTGCGCAAATGGCTGAAGCTGCTCGGTGAGACGCTGCTGATCTCCTATGTCGGCACGCTGATCGGCGCGGTGCTCGCTTTTGCGCTCAATTTCTTCGCCGCGGAGAATACCTCGCCGGCGCCCTGGCTGCGGTTTGCGGTACGCCGGCTGCTTGAATTCGCCCGCACGGTGCCCGGCATCGTGTTCGCGCTGATCTTCGTCATGGCCTTCGGCCTCGGTCCGGTGGCGGGCGTGCTCGCGATCGCGATCCACTCCACCGGCGCCCTCGGCAAGCTGTTTTCCGAGTTCGTCGAGAACGCGGACATGAAACCGGTCGACGGCATCCGCTCGACAGGCGCGAGCTGGATCTCCTGCATGCGCTTTGCGATCCTGCCGCAGGTCTCGGCAGGCTATGCCAGCTACGCCCTTCTGCGCTTCGAGATCAACGTGCGCGAGGCCTCGGTGATGGGCTTTGTCGGTGCCGGCGGCATCGGACAGGAGCTGATCGTCGCGATCCGCAAGTTCTACTACTCCGACGTCAGCGCCATCCTCGTGACCATCATCATCACGGTCTTCCTGATCGACATCACGACCGGCTGGGTGCGCGCCCGCCTGTTCGGCAAGGAGGCGCGGAATTGAGCAAGCCGCAGGACGTCGACACCGCGGCGCTCCGCGCCCGCTACCCCGATGTCTTCAGCCGCCCGGCTTCGGCACGCCTGGCGACGCCGGCGATGCTCGTCGCCGCTTTTGCGATCTTCGTGTTCGGCCTGGTCGATCTCGACTTCTCGCCGTCGCGTTTCATCTCGGGGCTGAGCCAGCTCGGCTGGATCAGCATGATGATGATGCCGCCCGATCCCGGCTCGTCGCTGCCGCTCTATCTGCAGGCGCTGGGCGAGACGCTGTCGATCGCGCTGCTCGGCACCACGCTGGCCGCTCTGCTCGCGCTGCCGGTCAGCCTGCTGGCGGCCCGCAATATTGTGCCGGGCATCGTCCGCTTCCCGGTGCGGCGATTCCTGGATTCGATCCGCGGCGTCGACACGCTGATCTGGGCGCTGGTCTGGATCAACGTCGTCGGGCTCGGCCCCTTCGCCGGCGTGCTCGCGATCGCGGTGTCGGATTTCGGCGCCTTCGGAAAACTGTTCTCGGAGGCGATCGAGGGCGCCGACCAGAAGCAGGTCGAGGGCATCCGGGCCTCCGGCGGCAGCGCGCTGCACGAGATCCGCTTCGGCCTGATGCCGCAGGTGCTCCCCGTCATCGCAGGCCAGGTGCTGTATTTCATCGAATCCAATACGCGGTCAGCCACGATCATCGGCATCGTCGGCGCCGGCGGCATCGGCCTCCAGCTCGCCGAGCAGATCCGCGTGCTGGAATGGCAGAGGGTCTCGTTCCTGATCCTGATGATCCTGGTCGCCGTCGCCGCGATCGATTTCATCTCGGGCAAACTGCGGTTTGCGATCATTGGAAGGCGGGCGGTGGCCTGATCACAGGTGCCGTAGGGTGGGCAAAGCGAAAGCGTGCCCACCACTTCTTGCGACTCATGGACAGGTGGTGGGCACGGCGCAAGTGCGCCTTTGCCCACCCTACGAGACCGGATTCGTAGAGCGGTCTACGGCTCCACCAAGAACTCCACCCGCTCCGCCGCAAAGCGCGAATGCTTGGTCACCAGCGGCTTGCCTTCGAGATCGAGATCCGTCGCATCGACCACCAGGATCGGCCGCCCGAGCGGCAGGTCGAGCCGCGCGGCATCGGTCGCATCGACGATGCCGGCGGTGATCCTGGTCGCACCGCGGCGGTAGTCCCGGATCTCGTAATGCTCGAGCATCTTCGTCATCGAGCGCGTGGCTGAAAACACCGTGCCGGCGCCCGGAAACCGCTCCGCCGATAGCCAGGTGGTGGAGACGCAGATCGGCGTGCGGTCGGCGAGGCGGATCGCCTCGATGCGCACCAGCGGCGCACCGGTCTTCAGTCCCAGTTCGCGTGCAAGCTCGCGGGTTGCGACATCGTCTGACGCCTCGATCAGCCGGCCATGCGGCTCGCGGCCTTCGGCGCCGACGATCTCCGAGAAGCGCGTGCGCGAACGCAAGGGATAGGCGAGCTTCTGGGCCTCGACATAGGTTCCGCTGCCGCGCTCGGCGCGCACGATGCCGCGCTCGGCAAGGGCTGCCAGCGCGCGGCGCACGGTATGCCTGTTGACGCGATAGGTTTCGGCGATCTCCATCTCGCCCGGCAATTTGTCGCCAGCGGCAAAACGGCCATCGGCGATGCCGCGCTCGATGCCGTCGGCAACGAGGCGCCACAGCGCGACGCCTGAAGAGGCGGTGTCCTGCATGCTCATGTCGGCGGCCAGCCTAGCCCGGAAATCACATCTTTGTCACGAAACAGTCATGGCGCTCCCGTATCAAGTTGTCTAGTATCATAGACAACTTGGATTCGACAAGTTCGGCAGAAAAATTCGGTGGATTCGGTGACCCAGCACAACACCCAGCAAGCCCAGCGTCAGGCCGCCATGGCCGTGCTGGCGCACGCGGAGGCGGGCGAGATCGCCGCCCGTCTCCGCAACGTTCCCTTGCCCGGCCATCAGGATCTGCGCGAACCGGAAAATGGCCTGGTGATGCTGCGCGGGCGGATCGGCGGCGACGGCGCGCCTTTCAATCTCGGCGAAGCCACGGTGTCGCGCGCAGCGGTGCGGCTTGCGAGCGGCGAGGTCGGCTTCGGCTACACGCTCGGGCGTGATGGCGAGAAGGCGCGGCTGATCGCGCTGTGCGACGCGCTGGTGCAGTCACGTGAATTTAGTGCTGCCGTCGAGCGCGACGTAATCGCACCGTTGCGCGAGCAGCTTATGGTCAGGCGCAAGCAACAGGCCGAAGAAACGGCTGCGACGAAGGTTGATTTCTACACCATGGTGCGCGGTGAAGGGTGAGGCCATGACAACGATTGCGGAACTGCCGCCGGGATTCGCCGACAAGGTGTTGTCGGCGCAATCGACCTTTCGCTCGGTGATGGACGCGATGGCGCGACCCGGCGCGGTCCAGCGCATCGTGCCGATGGCGGGAACCGCGGGCCCAATGATGCGCGGCACCGCTGCAATCGCGTTGACGCTGTTCGATCACGACACGCCGCTCTGGCTCGATGCGCGCATGGCTGAGAGCACTGACGTCCTGAAGTGGCTCAAATTCCACACCGGCGCGCCGGTGGTGCAAGATTCCTCGATCGCGGCCTTCGCGCTGATCAGCGACGGCGTGCTGCTGCCCAATCTCGAGCGTTTCGCGCTCGGCACCAACGAATATCCTGACCGTTCGACCACCGTCATCATTCAGGTCGAGAGCCTGGAGTTCGGGAAGAACTTCGAGCTCCGCGGCCCCGGCATCGACGGGGTCGCGACGCTGCAGGCTTCATTCAAGCCCTTCGACCTGTTCGAACAGCTGCGTTTCAACGAGACGCTGTTCCCGCGTGGCATCGACGTGGTTCTGGTCGCCGATGATGCCGTCGTGGCGATCCCGCGCACCACGCGCGTCATGAGCAAGGGAGGCTAGAGGCATGTATGTCGCAGTCAAAGGCGGCGAACGCGCCATCGAGAACGCGCATCGCCTGCTCGCCAATGCCCGCCGCGGCGATCAAGGCGTTGCGGAAGTCTCGCTCGACCAGATCTCGGAGCAGCTTGGGCTCGCCGTCGACCGCGTCATGAGCGAAGGTTCGCTTTATGACCGCGAGCTTGCGGCGCTCGCGATCAAGCAGGCGCGCGGCGACCTGATCGAGGCGATTTTCCTGGTTCGCGCCTTCCGCGCCACCCTGCCGCGCTTCGGCGCCAGCGAGCCGGTCGACACCGGCGCGATGCGGGTGCAGCGGCGGGTGTCGTCGACCTTCAAGGACATTCCCGGTGGCCAGATCCTCGGGCCCACCTTCGACTATACCCATCGCCTGCTCGATCCCTCGCTCGCCCAGGGCTTTGTGCCGGAAGCGCCGGCCGTGGCCGAAGCTTCCACCGCGCCGACGCCGCGTGTGACCGACATTCTCGGCCGCGACGGGCTGATCGAATCATCGCCGCAGGCCGAAGACGGCAGCAGCGTCGGCGATCTCACCCGCGAGCCGCTGAACTTTCCAGCGGACCGCGACCTGCGCCTGCAAAACCTCGCGCGTGGCGACGAGGGTTTCCTGCTCGCGATGGGCTACTCCATCCAGCGCGGCTATGGCCGCAACCATCCCTTCGCCGGCGAGATCCGCTTCGGCGAGGTCGAGGTGGAATTCACAGCCGAAGACGTCGGCTTCGCCGTGCCGCTCGGGTCGATCGAGCTGACCGAGTGCCAGATGGTCAACCAGTTCAAGGGATCGGCGACGGAAGCGCCGTGCTTCACGCGTGGCTATGGCCTCGCTTTCGGCCAGAGCGAACGCAAGACCATGTCGATGGCGCTGGTGGATCGCGCGCTGCGTGCCCGCGAGCTCGGCGAAGAGGTCCTCGCCCCGGCGCAAGATGAAGAATTCGTGTTGTCGCATTCGGACAACGTCCAGGCGACCGGCTTTGTCGAGCATCTGAAGCTGCCGCATTATGTCGACTTCCAGTCCGAGCTCGGCCTCTTGCGCAAGCTGCGCAAGGAATTTGCCGAGGGCTCTCCTGATGCCAACGCGCCCGATGCCATGAAGGAGGCCGCGGAATGAACGCGCCCGCCTACAACTTCGCCTATTTGGACGAACAGACCAAGCGAATGATCCGCCGCGCGATCCTGAAGGCGATCGCGATCCCCGGCTATCAGGTCCCGTTCGCCAGCCGCGAAATGCCGATGCCCTATGGCTGGGGCACCGGCGGCGTGCAAGTGACCGCCGCGATCCTTGGCCCTAGGGACGTGCTGAAGGTGATCGATCAGGGCTCGGACGACACCACCAACGCGATCTCGATCCGCAAATTCTTCGCCAAGACCGCCGGCGTCGCGACGACGACGTCGACCGACGAGGCGACCGTGATCCAGACGCGCCACCGCATCCCCGAGACCTCGCTGCACGCAAATCAGGTGTTGGTCTATCAGGTGCCGATTCCGGAACCTTTACGCTTCCTCGAACCGCGCGAGACCGAGACGCGGCGCATGCACGCGCTCGCCGAATACGGTCTGATGCATGTGAAGCTCTATGAAGACATCGCCCGCTTCGGCCATATCGCGACCGCCTACGCCTATCCGGTGAAGGTCAACGCGCGCTATGTGATGGACCCGTCGCCGACGCCGAAATTCGACAATCCCAAGATGGACAATTGCCCGGCATTGCAATTGTTCGGCGCCGGCCGCGAGAAGCGCATCTATGCGATCCCGCCGTATACGCACGTGGTGTCGCTCGATTTCGAGGATCACCCGTTCGAGCCCTACCGTTTCAACGCGCCCTGCGCCCTGTGCGGCGCCGAAAATTCCTACCTCGACGAGATCGTCACCGACGACAAGGGCAGCCGCATGTTCGTCTGCTCGGATACCGATTATTGCGAGGGACGTCGGGCCGCTGGCCATCACGGTGCCCTGAGCGCTGCGCCCTACAAGGACAAGGTGCAGGAGGCCTCGAATGGCTGATCAGACTCTGGTCGAGAACGATGAGCCGCTGCTGGTCGCAACGTCACTCAGCAAGTCGTTCGGCCGCATTGCGGCGTGCCGTGATGTGTCGTTTGCGCTCTATCCGGGCGAAGTGCTGGCGATCGTCGGCGAATCCGGCTCCGGCAAGTCGACATTGCTGCAAATGCTCTCGGGCCAGCTCGCCGCGAGCGGCGGGCACGTGTCCTACCGGATGCGCGATGGCGTCACCCGCGATCTCGCCGCGCTCGGCAAGGCCGAGCGGCGCCTCTTGTTCCGCACCGATTGGGGCTTTGTGCACCAGGATCCCGCACAGGGCCTGCGCATGGCGGTTTCGGCCGGCGCCAATGTCGGCGAGCGGCTGATGGCGGTCGGCTGGAATCATTACGGCCGCATTCGCGAGTCTGCCTCCGACTGGCTCGCACGCGTCGAGATCGACGTCGCACGCATCGACGATGCACCGCGCACCTATTCGGGCGGCATGCGTCAGCGCCTCCAGATCGCGCGCAACCTCGTCACCGGGCCCCGCCTGGTGTTCATGGACGAGCCGACCGGCGGGCTCGATGTTTCAGTCCAGGCCCGCCTGCTCGATCTCCTGCGCAATCTCGTCGCCGAATTACATCTCGCCGTCGTCATCGTCACCCACGATCTCGCGGTGGCGCGCCTCTTGTCGCATCGCGTGATGGTGATGAAGGGCGGCCGCGTCATCGAAACAGGTCTCACCGACCAGGTGCTGGACGATCCGCGCGAGCCCTATACCCAGCTCCTCGTCTCCTCGATTCTGCCGCCATGAGTTCTGCTATGACCGCCATGATCGACATCGCCGACGCCTCCAAGACATTTACGATGCATCTGCAAGGCGGCATCGAACTGCCTGTCGTGCGCGGCGTGACCTTTCAGGTGCAGCCCGGCGAGTGCGTCGTGCTGTCGGGGCCATCAGGCGCCGGCAAATCGTCGATCCTGAAGATGATCTTCGGCAACTACCGCTGCGACTCCGGCCGCATCGGAATCAGCCATCGCGGCGAGACGATCGATCTCGCCACCGCCGAACCGCGGCAGGTCCTCAACATCCGCCGCGCCACCATCGGCTATGTCAGCCAGTTCCTGCGGGCGGTGCCGCGGGTTGCGACCATCGACGTCGTCGCCGAACCCTTGATCGTGAACGGCATGAGCCGGGCCGACGCGCAGGCCCGCGCTGGCGCGCTCCTGCATCGTCTCAACATCCCCCAGAGGCTCTGGCAGCTGCCGCCTGCGACCTTCTCCGGCGGCGAGCAGCAGCGCGTCAACATCGCGCGCGGCTTCATCTCGGACCTGCCGATCCTGCTGCTGGACGAGCCGACCGCCTCGCTCGATGCCGCCAACCGCGCTGTGGTGGTCGAGCTGGTGGCCGAGAAGAAGCGCCAGGGCGTCGCCATGGTCGCCATTGTCCATGACGACGAAATACGCCATTTGATTGCCGACCGTATCGTCGACGTCACCAGCTTTGCCGCCGCGGCCTGAAGGAAGAGGGATATGAAGCCGAAGGATACCGTCATCGCCAACGCCAGGATCGTGCTGGCTGACCGGGTGATCGAGCAAGGCTGGCTCGCTCTTGCCGATGGACGGATTGCCGAGATCGGCGATGGGACTGCGCCGGCGGGCGCCGAGGATGCCGGCGGCGACCTCATCATGCCCGGCCTGATCGAGCTCCACACCGACCATCTCGAAGCGCATTATGTGCCGCGCCCAAAGGTGTTCTGGAATCCGGTCGCGGCCGTCATCTCCTATGACGGCCAGCTCGCGACCTCAGGCATCACCACCGTGTTCGACTCGCTCCGGGTCTGGCGCGAGGACGGTGCCGAGGAGGTTGACGGCCGTGCCGGCGTGCTCGCCGCCGCGATCACCACCGCGCGCGAGGCGAACCTGCTGCGCGCCGATCACTTCCTGCATCTGCGCTGCGAGATCCCGATGCCGAGCGTGGTCGAGGAAGCCAGGGAGCTGATCGACCGCCCCGATGTCAAGCTGATGTCGCTGATGGACCACACGCCCGGCCAGCGCCAGTTTCGCGACGAAGTGAAGCTGCGCGACTATTATCGCGGCAAGGGCGGCGGCATGACCGATGCCGAGCTCGACGAGCTGTTCGCAAGGCGCTTCGACTATCAGAAGAGATACGCTGCGGCGAACATGCGCGAGATCGTGGCGCTGGCGCATGATTACAAGATTCCGCTGGCGAGCCATGACGACACCACGGAGGAGAACGTTGCGGACGCCGTGCGTGACGGCGTCGCAGTGGCGGAATTCCCGACCACGATCGAGGCCGCGCGCGGCCTGCATCAGGCCGGCATCGACATTTTGATGGGTGCGCCCAACGTCGTGCGCGGCGGCTCGCATTCCGGCAACATTGCCGCGATCGATCTCGCCCGCGAAGGTCTGCTCGACATCCTGTCGTCGGACTACATCCCGTCGAGCCTCTTGATGGGCGCGCTGCAATTGCCCGAGCATGCGCCGTCGATCAGCCTGCCGGCGGCCGTTCGCACCGTCACCAAGGCGCCGGCCGATGCGGTCGGCCTCACCGACCGCGGCGAGATTGCAATCGGCAAGCGAGCTGATCTGATCCGCGTGCATGTCGCGGGCAGCGTTCCGGTGGTGCGCAGCGTCTGGCGCGAAGGGCACCGCGTCGCATGAGCGAGGCTAGGACCATAGCACAGCACAAGGCGGGTGCGATCGGTCCCGGCCGGCTCGTGCTCGTGGTCGGCCCGAGCGGCGCGGGCAAGGATACGCTGCTGCGACTCGCGCAGGCGACGTGCGCCGGCGACCCGGATGTCGTGTTTCCGCGCCGCATCGTGACGCGGGCCTCGTCTGCTGACGAGGACAACATCGCGGTGAGCGCCGACGAATTCGCCCGCGCGCGCGACCAGGGCGATTTTGCCGTGCATTGGGACGCACATGGGCATTTCTATGCCCTGCCGCGGCAGATCAACGATGACATCCGTGCCGGGCGGGCCGTCGTCGCCAATGTCTCACGCACGGTGGTTGCCGCGCTGCGCCAAGCCTATGCCAACGTCGTCGTGGTCGCGATCACGGCGCCGCCGGACGTGTTGGCACAACGGCTCGCCGCCCGCGCCCGTCACAGCGACGGCAATATCGCCGAGCGGCTCGCGCGTAGCGTCGATGACGCCTCGGGCAGTGCCGATGTCACCATCCTCAATGCCGGAAGCGCGGACTATCACAGTCGCCAGCTCGTGCGCGTGATCAGGAACGAATGCTGGCGCGAGTAACCGGCACAATAAGGAGATTGGAATGTCGGTGATTGAGACGGTCGAACAGCTGGAAGCCATCTACGGCGCCACCAACGACGCCTCGACCGTGAAGGTCGCCGACCACGTCACGCCGCTCTACCGCGCCTTCATCGAGAAAGCGCCGTTCGCGGCGCTGGCCACGATCGGTCCTGAAGGCATCGATTGCTCGCCGCGCGGCGATCTCCCGGGCTTCGTCCGCATCCACGATCCCAAGACATTGATGCTGCCGGATCGGCGCGGCAACAACCGGATCGATTCCTTGCGCAACATCGTGCGCGACCCGCGCGTGTCGCTGATGTTCCTGATCCCCGGCTCCGGCAATGCGGTCCGCGCCAACGGCCGCGCGCATCTGTCGGTCGCCCCGGACCTGCTCGCTTCGTTCAAGGTCGAAGGCAAGGCGCCGCGCAGCGTCATGGTGATGAACGTGGACGAGATCTACTTCCAGTGCGCCCGCGCCATCGTTCGCGCCGACCTCTGGAATCCCGACAAGCGCATCGATCCGAAAACGCTGCCGACGCCCGGCCAGATCCTCGCCGAGATGAGCCAGAACAAGGTCGGCGGCGCGGAGTATGACCGCCTCTGGCCGGAGCGGGCGGCGGCAACGATGTGGTGAGCTCTCTCTGCTGCGTGCGTAACTCTACTTCCCCCACCGCAGCGCCAACGCGTCGCGCTCCTTGGCGAGTTCCAACAGCCCCGCCCGCGTCGCCGGATGCAGCGGCTGCAACGGATGACGGACCGCATCCGACTTGATGATACCGCCAGCCTGCATCATCGCCTTGCAGGCGATCAGACCGCATTGGCGGTTCTCGTAGTTGATCAGCGGCAGCCAGCGTTCATAGGCGGCCTTCGCCTTCTCGCGATCGCCGGCGAAATAGGGATCGATGATCTGACGGATGCCGTCGGGATAGCCGCCGCCGGTCATGGCGCCGGTCGCACCGGCATCGAGATCGGCGAGCAGCGTGATCGCCTCCTCGCCGTCCCAGGGACCCTCGATATCCTTGCCGCCAGCCTCGATCAGGCTGCGGAGTTTTGACGCCGCCCCTGCAACCTCGATCTTGAAATAGCGGATGTTGGCGAAGTCGCGCGCCAGGCGCGCCAGCAGCTCAACCGAGAGCGGTGTGCCCGCGACAGGCGCGTCCTGGATCATGACCGGAATGTTGATCGCGCCCGAGAGCACCTTGAAGAACTCGACGATGCCCTTTTCAGGCACGCGGAAGGTCGCGCCGTGATAGGGCGGCATCACCATGACCATGGCGGCGCCGGCGGCCTCGGCCTGCTGGCTGCGCGCCGCGCAGACGGCCGAACTGAAATGGGTGGTGGTGACGATGACGGGCACGCGGCCGGCGACGTGCTCCAGCACCGCATGCATCACCGTTTCGCGCTCGGCATCGGTCAGCACGAACTGCTCGGAAAAGTTGGCGAGGATGCAGATGCCGTTGGAGCCGGCATCGATCATGAAATCGATGCAACGGCGCTGGCCCTCGAGATCGAGCTCTCCGCGTTCGTCGAAGATGGTGGGCGCGACCGGGAACACGCCGCGATAGGGGCGCTGGGCCTTGTTGGGGGTGACCGGCATCGAATTATCTCCCTGTCGTCCTGCCGCTGGTTTTGCTGCACCTGCGGGCCATGGTACCGCTACCATTTACAGGGCGCACGCACGCGCCGCAATGCCAATGCGCGTGCGTGGAACAGGGACTGAGGGTTTAGGCGGACTTCACCGCACCGAGGAAGCCCTCGACCGCGACGCGGAGGCGATCGGCGTCGGCAGACATCTTGGTCACGGACTGGAACAGCACCGTGCCGGCATTGCCGGTCTCCTGGTTGAGCTTGGCGACGCTGCCGATCGTGTCGGTGACCTCGCGGGTGCCCTGGGCGGCCTGCTGGAAATTACGGGAGATCTCGGTGGTGGCGGCACGCTGCTGTTCGACGGCAGCCGCGATCGCGGTCATCTTCTCGTCGATGCCGCCGATGGCACCGCCGATCGAACGGATGGCGGCAACCGCCTGGCCGGTCGCCCCCTGGATCTCCTCGACCTGGCGCGAGATTTCTTCGGTCGCGGTTGCGGTCTGCGAGGCGAGGCTCTTGACCTCTCCCGCGACCACGGCAAAGCCGCGGCCGGCCTCTCCCGCGCGGGCTGCTTCGATGGTGGCGTTCAGCGCGAGCAGATTGGTTTGACCGGCGATGGCATGGATCATCTTCACGACTTCGCTGATGCGGCTTGCAGTCTGGTCGAGGATCTCGACCGTGGCATTGGTCTGCTCGGCCTGCGTCACGGCCTCGCGCGCCTCGCGGGCGCTGGCCTGCACCTGCGCGGAAATCTCGCCGACGGAGGCCGAGAGTTCTTCGGTCGCGGCCGCGATGGTCTCGAGATTGTTGGTGGCCTGCTCGGCAGCGGACGAGACCGCTGCGGTCTGGCTGCTCGATTCCGACACCAGCGAGCGCACGTCGGTCGCGGTGGCATCGAGCTCCTTCGCCGACGCGGCGACGCTCTGGATCACGGCCTGCACCGTATCGTCAAAGCTGCGGCAGGCGGCATCCACGCTGCCGGAGCGGGCGAGTTGCAGCGCCTGCTGCGATTCGCGTTCCTGACCAAGGCGTTCCGCGGTGGCCGCGCTCTCACGCAGGCTTTCGAGCGCGGCCGCCATGGTGCCGAACTCGTCGGGATATCGGGATTGCGGGACCGGCGTCACATAGTCGCGGGCGCTCATACGGGCGATCGCGTCCAGGATGGCGCGCACCGGACGCATGAGGCGATTGCGCACGACGTAGACGCCAGCGAGCGTCACCGCGAGCGCCGCTAGGAAGGCCAGCGATTGCAGCATGAGATTGGTCAGCGCCTTCGCCTGCACCGTTTCCGCCCGCGCGATCGACTGGTCCAGGGCCTTGTTCGCGACGGCGACGATAGGCGCGAACGGCGACTGGCACAGCGCGTTCCAATCCGAGGCGGCCATCGCCGGCTTGCCGCTGCCGTCAAAATTCTTGGTGATATCCCCGATCTGCTTGAGAACACCGGTCGTTTTGGTGCGCGCCTCCTTGGCGGCGGTGATCAGCTCTGCGGCCACGTCGGGCGAGGCCAACAGTTCGTCCATGCCGGACCAGCCGGAATTGATGGTGCCGTCCCATTGCGCCAGCGTGCGCTTCTGATTGTCGTCCAGCGGCTTGCTGCTGTTGACGTTCGAGCGCAAGGCCGAACAATGGATTCCGTAGCGGTCGCGCACCTGCCAGGCGAGACGGCGGACCTGGATCATGCGGGCAATGAAGGGATCGTCCATCCAGGCGCGGTTCGACACAGCGGTGGAGGCGAGGTTCGCCGCATCGATGACCTTGGTGACGGCATCGTACCAGGAATTGGTCCGCTCGATCTTGCGTTCGGCACGCGGACGCTTGGCTTCGTCGTAGAACAACTGGAATTGCGGCGCCGCCTCGCCCCAGCGCTGCTTCAGCGTGCTCGCAAGCTCATCGCGGCGGGCGAAGTTGACGCTGGCCATCGCGGCGGTGACGCGATCATAGCCACCCTGCTCCGCCTTCTCGGCCTCGGCAAGCTTTGGACGGGCATCGTCGTCGCCGAGCAGCGCACTCTGAGCGTCGCCGCGATTGTTACGCAGGGACAGGACGCCATGGAAGATTGCCTTGTCGGCGGCAGCAAGCCGCGCGGTCTCGAGACTGTCGCTGTACCGGCCGAAGGCCCCGATCATCTGGATCGCCGTGCTGGCGAGCGCACCGGCCGCCAGCAGGGCCATCAACACCAGGAGAAGCGAACTTACCGATTTCTTAAACATTGCCATGGGGACAAGGGCCTACTCTTCCAAGAGAGGCAACCCTGCACCGCTACATGCCAAAGTTCCGTTAAGGTTTTGGTCAAATGCAGGGAATTCCCGATCTGCGAAAACCTTAAGCTGCCTTCCAAGCGTCACGAAACCTTCGTGAAGTCGGGCGGGCGCCGCTCGGCAAATGCCGTGAATGCCTCGCGCGCCTCGGCCGTGCGCAAGCGCTGCGCGAATTGCTCACCTTCCTCCAACATCTGGGCGACCAGCGCCTCGCCATTGCGCATCAGCTTCTTGGTCGCGGTCAGCGCGCCGGCCGGCTGTCGGGCCAGGCGCTGGGCAAGTGTGAGGGCCTCGGCATCGAGCCGGTCGAGCGGCACCACGCGGTTGGCAAGCCCCCATTCCAGCGCAGCCTTGGCCGGCACGGTCTCGCCCAGCGCAAACATCTCATAGGCGCGGGCATAGCCGATACGTGCGGGCATCAGCAGGCTCGAGGCGGCCTCCGGCACCAGCGCGAGGCTGACAAAGGGCGTCGACAACTGAGTATTCTCGGCGAGCACGACGAGATCGCAATGCAGCAGCATCGTGGTGCCGACGCCGACGGCACGGCCCTGCACGGCCGCAACCAGCGGTTGGGTACAGCGCGCCAGCGACTGGATGAAGCGGCCGACGTTGCGGCTGCCTTCGGACTTGCCGCTCGCCACGGCCGCGAACTCGCCGACGTCGTTGCCGGCGGTGAACATGTCGCCCTCGCCGCGGATCAGCAATACGCGCGCGGACGGATCGAACTCGGCGGATTCGATGGTGTCGGCGAGCTTGCCATACATCGCATCCGTCAGCGCGTTCTTCTTGTCGGGACGCGCCAGCGTGATCGTGAGAATTCCGCCATTGCTTTCAAGCCGCACATGCTCGGTCATGAGTGTCTCCTCTTATTCCTCTGGATCTCTTGTGATGTCTCTTGGAAACTTGTCTTGAATGCTCGTCAGCCAGCGCGCGACGATGTCGATCTCGGCGCTGGTAAATCCTTCCGTCAGCGCGGCATTGACCGCAGCCGCGTCGCTCTTCGCCTGCGCCAGCACGTTGCGGCCCTTCGGCGTCAGCCACACGCGCCAGGCGCGGCCGTCCTCGCGGTCGGCACGCCGCTCGACCAGTTTCGCCGCGGCGCTGCGATCGACCAAGCCGGATATCCCGGCCGGACCCATATCGAGCGCCGCCCCGGCCTCGCCCATGAGAACGCCGTCCTGCTTCCCGAGGATGAACAGCAGCCCCGCCTGCGCCGGCGTCACCTCATTCTGGGGCTGCGCCGCCATCCAGCGCTGCAGGCGGCGTTGCGCGACGTTCAGCAGATAGATCAGGCGATGGTGCCGCGCTGCGGACTCTTTATTTCGCATGCGAAATATCTATCCGAGATGGACCGGCTTGTCAAAGGCCGGCCTGCTAGGGCGATTTGACGCGACAACCGTCGAGGAACAAGACCGCGCAGGTCTCCACGCGACGCTCGATCTGCTTGCGTGACGGCAGAGGTGCGCCGCCATAGATCGCCGCGCGCTGCGGCGCCGATGCGACCATGCCGATCAGCATGCCGGCGACTTCTTCCGCGTCGCCGAGGACGATGCGCTTGCGCTTGACCTGAAGGCGCAGCCAGCCGGCAAGCGCCTTGGCCGTACGGGCAATGCCGTTGTGATAGAAGTTTGCCGCGAGCTCGGGAAACGTGGTGGACTGCTGCAGCACCATGCGTTGCAACGCCACGACCTCGGGATCGAGCGCGAGATCGGCGCAGGCCATCAGCGCGGCGCGCAGGCCCGTTTCGATGTCGACGTCATCGCTGGCCTGAAGATCGACGGCAGAGAGCAGCCGCTCGAGCCTGTCGGCGCACATGGCCTCGAACAGCGCCGCCTTGCCCGGGAACAGGCGATAGAGCGTCTTCGTCGAAATGCCGGCGCAGCGCGCCAGCTCTTCGGTGCTGGTCGCAGCGTAGCCTTCGACGGCAAACGCATGGCGCGCAGCGTCGAGGACAATTCGCGTCGTCTCCTCGTCGCTGCGCACCGGCGGCCGGCCGCGCGGGCGCCTCTCTTCTGACGGTCTTGCCTGAGCCATGTCTTTAAATGATGCCTGTCATTCCATTGACAATTCCAAAGCTAATCTCATTTTGGAAATCGTCAAGTTTCCTAATTCAGGGGAGCCGGCCATGACCGTTCACACCACCCCATCTTCCGCCGCCCAGACCGCCCTTCCCGCGACCGCCCTGGAGGGTGTCCTGCCCGGCCCATCAGCCGTCGCCGTCCGTAAAAAGCTCAATCTTCGCAAGCTGTTGCTGATGGGCGCAGCGGCCGTCGCGCTGGCCGGCGCGAGCTGGTACGGCTACGATTACTGGACCGTCGGCCAGTATCTCGTCTCGACCGACGACGCCTATGTGAAGGCGGACAACACCACCATCGCGCCGAAGGTCAGCGGCTATCTCAACGGCGTTCTGGTCGCCGATAACGAGCATGTGAAGGCCGGCCAGGTGCTGGCCCGGATCGACGATCGCGACTTCAAGGTCGCACTCGACCAGGCCAAGGCCGATGTGCTGGCGGCGAACGCCACCATCGCCAGCAAGGAAGCGCAGATCGAGGTGCAGCAGGCGGTGATCAAGGCGGCGCATGCCACGCTCGACGTCGATCAGGCCAACCTCACCTTCGCCGCACAGGACAACAAGCGTTACACCGATCTCGCCGCGACTGGCTCCGGCAGCGTGCAGAACGCGCAACAGGCGCAATCACGCATTGCCACTGCACAGGCGACGCTCGAACGCGATACCGCCAATCTCGCATCGGCTCTCAAGCAAATCGACCTTCTCAAGGCGGAGATCGTGCAAGCCAGGGCCACTGCTGCCCGCGCGGAAGCCGTGCAACACCAGGCCGAGCTGAACCTCGGCTACACCACCGTCGTCTCTCCGATCGACGGCGTGGTCGGAAATCGCTCCTTGCGGGTCGGCCAGTTCGTGCAAGCGGGCACGCAGCTGATGTCGATCGTGCCGGCCGAGGGTGCCTATGTCGTCGCCAATTTCAAGGAAACGCAGCTCACTCACGTCAGGTCCGGCCAGGCCGTCGATATCGAGGTCGACATGTTTCCGGGCAAAATCGTGCACGGCCACGTCGATTCCATCGCGCCCGCCAGCGGCCAGGAATTCGCACTGCTGCCGCCCGACAACGCCACCGGCAATTTCACCAAGGTGGTGCAGCGCATCCCCGTCAAGATCGCGCTCGATGCCGAGCGTGGACCCGCGATCGCGCTGCGGCCCGGCATGTCCGTGATCCCGACGATCGCAACACGTTCGACCGCGCCGACCGCGAACGCGGCCGACACGCCCAAGGCCAAGCTCGTTTCCGGAGGGTCGTGCCATGTCAAACAGCCTCTCATTGTCGACGCAAGCCATATCGGCCGCGACGTCTGATCGACCGATCAGCGACCCCAATCGCGCCAACCTCGCGACCTGGATCGCCGTGCTCGCCGCCATGATCGGCTCGTTCATGGCGATCCTGAACATCCAGATCACCAACGCATCGCTGCTCAACGTCGAGGGCGGCATCGGCACCGGCGTCGACAACGGCTCCTGGATCTCGACGTCTTATCTGATCGGCGAGATCATCGTGATTCCGCTGACCGACTATTTGAGCCGCGTGTTCACGTTCCGCCGTTACATGCTCGCGAGCGCGACGCTGTTCGCCGCCTTCTCCGTCGCCTGCGCCTTCACCCACGACCTGCCGTCGATGATCGCGATGCGCGGCCTGCAGGGCTTTGCCGGCGGGGTCCTCATCCCGATGGCATTCACGCTGGTGCTGACCAAGCTGCCGAAGCCGCAACAACCGGTCGGTCTTGCGATCTTCGCGCTGTCCGTCACCTTCGCCCCCGCGATCGGCCCGACCATCGGCGGCTATCTCACCGAGACCTATGGCTGGCGCACGATCTTCTTCGTCAACGTGCTCCCGACCGCGGTGATGGTGGCCGCGCTGTATCTGACGCTGGAGCGGCAGAAGATGCAGCTTGGCCTTCTGAGGGAAGGCGACTGGGCCGGCATCATCACCATGGCGATCGGGCTGTCGGCCCTGCAGGCCGTGCTCGAGGAAGGCAACAAGGACGACTGGTTCTCCTCGCCCCTCATCGTCAAGCTCGCGGTCATCGCGGCCGTCAGCCTCACGCTGTTCGTCGCAATCGAGCTCACGATCGAGAAGCCGCTGATCCGGCTCCGCCTCTTGACCCAGCGCAATTTCGGCTTCGGCACGATCGCGATGACCATGGTCGGCTTCGCCCTGTTCGGCTCGGTCTATATCCTGCCGGCCTATCTCGGCCAGGCCCAGGGCTACAACGCCGAGCAGATCGGCAATGTGCTGGCCTGGACCGGCCTGCCGCAGCTGGTGCTGATCCCGCTGATCCCGAAACTGATGCAGCGCTTCGACACGCGCTACATCGCCATCACCGGCCTCCTGATCTTCGCCTATAGCTGCTTCATGAACACAGCGATGTCACCGGACTATGCCGGCGACCAGCTCTGGATCCCGAACATCGTGCGCGCTGTGGGACAGGCCATGGTGCTGACGCCGCTGACCTCCGTGCTGACAGGCGGCATCGCGCCACAGGATGCGGCCGCGGCCTCCGGCATCAGCAACATGTTCCGCAATCTCGGCGGCGCGATCGGCACGGCGACGCTCGCGACCATCATCACCAAGCGCGAGCAGTTCCATTCCAACATCATCGGCCAGTCGGTCACGCTCGGCCGTGAGGAGGTGCGCGCCCGTATCGCGCAGATGACGGACTACTTCATGGCCCACGGCGTGCCCGACCCCAACGCCGCCCGCGAACAGGCGATCATCGCGCTCGGCAAGGCCGTCAAGCGCCAGGCGCTGGTTATGGGCTATTCCGACACCTTTGCCGTGATCGGCGCCGTGCTGGTGCTCGCCGCGATCGCGGTGCTGCTGACGCGGCGGGTGAAGGCGGCGGGTGGCGGTGGCGCGCATTAGACTCTTCCTGTCCCCGCGCGGGGAGAGGCGAAAGCCAAAAGCTTACGGCGCGCAGCTAAAACTCGCCGCCTCCGTCACCGGGCCGCTCTTGTAGTGCGGCCAAGCCGGCCAGCGGCACAGCGGCATCGCGCGCGTCACCGCGAATGACGGCGCCTCGACCTTTTGTTCGGCGACTTCGAGATCTCCGGGCGCCTTGCCCTTCTCGACCCAGTCGACCAGCACGCTCAGCATGTCGACATTGCCGGGTGCGCCGGAGCCGGTATGGTCGGCGCCGGGTGCGGTGTAGAGCCGCGCGAACTCGGCGGTCTCGGCCTTGCCGAGCTTGCGCTCCACGCTCTCGAAATAGCGGATACCGGCATACGGACTCTGCGCGTAGTCGGCCATGTGCTCGAGCATGATCAGCCGGCCACCACGGGCGCGGAAACGGCTGAGATCGGGATCGGTCGAATCCATGAGCGCCGAGACCTCGAGCAGCCGCGCCTTGTGGTCCTCCACCTTGTAGGTGGTGACGTCGAGCTTGGGATCGCGCGCGAACACGTATTGAATGCCGCCGGCGCCATAGATCCAGGCAATGCCATTGTTGCGGGCAGGCGGCTGCGCCGGTGGCGCGGTGCCGAGCCACCACGCCATCCAGCCGCCGGTCGGGCCGGCCGCCGGCGTGTCCTCGCCCGACACGCCCCAGCCCGGATAGTCGTCGAGACCGTTGGCGAGCGTGAACGGGAACTTATAGGTTGCGTGCAGCGTGTTCACGGCCTTGATCTGCGCGTCGGTGAGGCATTGGTCGCCGCTCTTGCCGTCGGCGCAGCGCAACGTCTCGACCTTGAACGACGCCTTGCAGCCGACGGGATCCTGCACCAGCGCATCGTCGGCCCCGTCGGCCTTGTCGCAGGCCGCCCGCACCGCATCGCCGACCAGCTTGACCTGCGCCGGATTGATCCAGCCTTCGCCCATGGTGACAAGACCGGAGCGGGTCCCTGCATGCTGCAGGCCGACCCAGTTGATAACGGGCACGCGCGCAAAGATCCCGTCGAAATCGTCGGGATAGCGCTGTGCCATGGTCAGGGCTTCGCGGCCGCCTTCGGACGAACCCATGAAGTACATCTTCTCGGGCTGCTTGCCGTAGGCGCGCTGCATCAGCACGACCGCGGCGTCGCGCACCTTCTTATAGGCACGGTGGGCGAAATTCTCGAACGCTTCGTCATTCAAGGCGAACAGCTGCGGCGGCTCGCCCGGTTTGGACTCGTGGCCGGAATCGGTGCCGTAAGTGACGAAGCCGCGCGCAAGCGGCGACGGCTTGCCGAAGGGATAGGCCGGCGGCAGGCCGAGGCCAGTGATCAGCACGCCGTTGAAACCGCCGCCGCCATATTGCACCGAGCGCCCGTTCCACTCGACGGGCAGATTGACTTCAAATTTGACCGGCGGCGCCTTGGGATCGACGGGATCGATGTGACCGAGCACCTTGCAGAAGGCGGGATTGGCCGGCGTGATGCGCCCCGACGGCGTCGGGCCGCGTTCGGCGACGACCAGTTGCGACGGCGATTGCAACACAGCGGAATCGATCTTGACGGCATCGGCGCCGCCGACGAGACCCTTGCAGGCAGTGTCCGCATCCTCCGCCAATGTCGCCGCGGACGCGCCGGTCCCTCCCAGCGCCGCCGTCACCACGAGCCACGCGCACAACATCGCATTCGATCGCGCCATCGTTTCCACCCCGAGATTTTCTGTTCTGGTTCAATCCGACAGGAGGCCGTATTCAATGCGACCTTCCGCCTGCCGTCAACAAAGCGCTAGTGCTCGAACACCAGCCGCGCGCCGACGGTGCCTTCGAGGCCGCGGATCTGCGCCAGCAGCGCGCCGGAATCCTGGCCGCCGAGATCGGCATCAAGCACGACGTAGCCGAGGTCGCCTGACGTCTCCAGATATTGCGCGGCGATGTTGATGTCGCGCTCGAGGAAGACCTCGTTGAGCCGGCGCAGCATGCCCGGCACATTGCGATGAACATGGCTGAAGCGCGCGCCGGAGGGACGCAAGTGCAGCTGCACCTCCGGGAAATTCACCGCGCCCATCGTCGATCCCGTAATGAAATAGTCGACGAGCTTGCGCGCCACCTCGCCGCCGATGCGCTCCTGCGCCTCTTCCGTGGAGCCACCGATATGCGGGGTGAGGATGACATTGGCGAGGCCCTGCACCGGGCTCTTGAAGCGTTCCGAATTCGACGACGGCTCGACCGGGAACACGTCGATCGCCGCACCCGCGATGTGACCGTCGCGCAACGCGCCCGCGAGCGCGCCGAGATCGACAACGGTGCCGCGGCTGTTGTTGATGAAGAACGAGCCCGGCTTCATCGTGCGCAGCTCCTTCTCGCCGATCATGCCCGCGGTCTCCGGCGTCTCCGGCACATGCAGGCTGACGACGTCGCTCTGCGCCAGCAGCTCTTCCAGCTTCTCGACCGGCTCGGTGTTGCCGTGGCGGAGCTTGTCGGTGCGATCGTAATAGATCACCCGCATGCCCATGGCCTCTGCAAGGGTCGAGAGCTGCGAGCCGATATTGCCGTAACCGACGATGCCGAGAGTGCGGCCGCGTACCTCGCGGCTGCCGGCTGCGGATTTGTCCCAGCCGCCCTCATGGGCCGAGACCGAGCGCGGAAAGATCTGCCGCAGCAGCATCACGATCTCGCCGATCACGAGCTCGGCGACGCTACGCGTGTTGGAGAACGGCGCGTTGAACACCGGAATGCCGCGCTTGCGCGCTGCCAGGAGGTCGACCTGGTTGGTGCCGACGCTGAAGCAGCCGATCGCGAGCAGCCCGTCGGCAGCTTGCAGCACTTCGTCGGTGATCTGGGTGCGGGAGCGGATGCCGAGCAGCGAGACGCCCTTGAGCGCCTGACGCAGCGCCTCGCCGTCCAGCGCCTTGGTCAGGCGCTCGACATTGGTGAAGCCCGCGCTCCTGAACAGATCCACGGCGCTGTCGTTGACACCTTCAAGCAGCAGCGCCTTCGCGCTCCGCTCAGGGCTTTGGCCTGGGGCTGGCATACAATCTCCATGAATGGCGGCTTTGTCGCAGCTCTTAGACCGCGGACGCCGTGCAGCACAATAGGGTTTGGATACGGGGATATCCTGACTTGACGGTAGTCAGATCACGTAGAACCCGTGCGTGCCGTCGCGGCGGAGCTGCTCGACCAGGCCGTATTCCCAGTCGAGATAGGCCTGCATCGCCTTCTCCGCAACATCAGTGCCCTCATAGGGCCGGCGGTAGCGATGCGCCGGGTCGGGCTTCGGCAGCACCAGCGGCGGGCCGACCTCGAGTGTGCCGCCATAGCCGCCTTCGAGCACATAGACCTCCCAGCCCATTTGCGCGAGCCAGGACGCCGTCATATCGGCGCGCACGCCCCTGTCGTCGGTCAAGAGAATGCGCGCGCCGCGCACTGGAGCTGCCATGTCGGTCTCCTGCACGAGCTGGCCGCCGGGATAGTGGCGGAAGCCGGGGAGATGACCGGCGGCATATTCCTCGGCATCGCGCACGTCGAAGCGATAGAGCGTACGACCGGTCTCCGCGACCAGGGCCGACATCTCGCTCGCGCCGATGTGGCGAACGCCGGCGCGATAGGCGACATCGCGGGCATTGGCCGGGCCGGCCTCGAACGACCCGATCGCGCCACGCCTGTCGGCGCCGTGATCGAGCGTGTGGCGCGCCAGCGTCCAGCCGATCGTGCCGTTGCGCAGCGCTCGCACCTTGTTGGGCACGCCGGCATTGATCAGCGACTGAGTGCCGATGATCGAACGGGTGCGGCCGGCACAATTGACGATGATGGTGGTTTCAGGATCGGGCGCCGCCTGCCCGGCCCGCAGCACCAGTTCGGCACCGGGCACGCTGACCGAGCCCGGAATGTTCATGGTCGCATATTCGTCGAAACGGCGAACGTCGAGGATAGCGATATTGGCCCTGTCCGCGATCAGCTTTGCCACTTCGTCGGCGCTGAACGACGGCGTGTGACGGCGCGCCTCGACCAGCTCACCGAAGGCCTTGGAATACGAGTTGACGTCCTCGAACACCTCATAGCCCGCCGCGCGCCAGGCCTTCAGTCCACCGTCGAGCGCGCAGACGTTGGTGTAGCCGAGCGAGGCAAGGCGCTCGGCACCATCAGCGACCAGTCCCTCGCCATCGTCATAGAGCACGATTGGCACGTCCTTGCGCGGCAGCCGCACCGCAGCCTCGATCGCGACCCGGTCCACGGCCATATTGGCCGCGAACAATGGATGGCCGGTGGCGAAGGCCGCCTCAAACCTGAGATCGAGCAGCGCGATCTCGTCGCGCAAGAGCAGCGCGCGGCGAATGTCGGCCGGAGTTACGCCGGGAATGGTCATAGGAAAGCGTGCCTTGAAGGCCCTGTTGCGCCGATGGATCCGGACGCTTTTGGACCATTGCGGCGGCGTTGGCTAGCCACTCTGCGCTCAGACCGTCATTGCTTCGGCCCAACGGTTCCGGTTTGCTTCAATCGTTCCGACCTCACCCAGCCGGATACGCTGTCTGTCGTTCTCGGATTCATATACATCACCGATGACCAGCCATCGTCGGTTCGGGCGTAGGCGATCAGCTCATCTTTGGGGATGACGAAGATTCCCTTCATCGAGCAGTCGGCGTTCGGCGCCGAGTAGAATTGCAGCCGCCCTGCTCCCGTCACCACATTCAACGTGGGCGGCGAGAGCATCGGGGCCTCCTTCGACCCCATGTCCGGCTCCTTGCAGACAGGCTCTGCACGGATCGGCGTCTCGAACAGGCCGAGAAGCACGGCAACGCAGATCGTGCCTTTCAGCGGGCGTCGGTTTAGCGACATCATCATCTCCCGGAACCATCCAGGAGTTTGTACCAGATCGCCGGGACGAGGTTCGAAGCGGTCCGACCGCCAGCACTGCCGCATCGCCGCAACCGCGCGCTCGTTCAGGACGATCATGTCCCGCGCATGGGCGACCAGCTCGGCGTCCTTCACGGTCGGTCCAAGCACGCGGCCACGGGCGCGCTCCAGCAGGGTATGGCCGACCACGGCTTCCGTTAGTGGCCTTTGCGGAAGGCTGCGCCTATCGCGTCGAAGCGCTGCGCAGCCTGCGCTTGATGGGGCGCGAATGGAGCATCGCCTGCGAGGCGCGCAGCCTCTCTGCGTTGGTCGGCGCCGTCAAAGCCGGGCTCGGTTATGCGGCACTGCCGGTCAAGCTCGGGATGCGCAAATCGCTGCAGCACGCGAGCGATCTAGTGGACCTGCCGCAGCTCAACGCCGTCGAGCTCACCCTCGGCATCGCCCAAGGCTGCGAGTTGCCGTTCGCCCGCGCGATCGGCGGCATCATCGCCGAGCGCTGCGCGCTGGTGTGATGGCCGCAGCCTGCGGCGCGACAGGTACAGGAGCACGCCGGTGATCGCAAACAGCGGCATCAGCGCCGCGGCGATCATGAATGCAAGCTTGCCGGGCCAGCCCAGGATCGCGCCGCGATGGATGTCGAGCACGCCTACGATGGCTTTCTCGCCCAAGGTCTTGTCGGCATAGCGTTCCGCGGAGATCAGCTGGCCGGTAGCGGCATCGATGCGGAATTCGTCGCGCATGCTTTCGAGCGTGGAGTCCTTCGGCCACGACCGGATCCGCATCACCGTGCCGGCGCCCACCGGTAGCGTCAGCTGAACCTTGGCGAATCCGTCGCTCTCCTCACGCTGGAGGGTCGACCAGGCGCGGTCGAAGCCGACTTTCTGCGCAAATTCGGGACGCTCGGCTGGACGCTGCCTGGACTGCATCCTCGCGGCCGCCACATGCGGGCGCGGCAGCAGCCAAACGACGCCGTCCTTGTACCATTCGAACGAATACCAGAGCCCGGTCAGTGTCATCACCAGATAGATCGGCAGCACCCAAGTGCCGATGACGGCGTGCAGCGAACGGTGCAAGCCACGGCCACGGAGGCCCAAATTTGGTTTCAGCCACATCTTCACGCTGCTTGCCCGACGCGGCCAGCGCAGCACGAGGCCCGAGACTACCATCACGATCAGGCCCAGCGCGACACCGCCGGTAATCTGGCGTCCCCAACCCTTGGCATCGCCCGGGATCAATAGCCAGCGATGCAGCCGGCGTACCGTCGCAAAGAAGTCCTCGCCGCGCGGAACGCCCAGAACGCTGCCGTCATAGGGATCGACATAGAACGATGACGGCCGCACACCCTGATCGTCACGCGCAAAGCGGATGTGCACGGCGGCGGACGGGTCACTCGACAGCGTGATGGCCGCGACCTTGCCGGCATCCGGCACGGTCTTCAGGCGCGAGATCAGTTCGTCAGGCAGCAGCGCCGGCATCGCTCGTGGCGCGATCTGCATGATGCCGGCATTCAGATGGTCGACGATCTCGTCCTCAAAGCTCATGATCGAGCCAGTCAGTGCGATCAGGCAGAGCGGCAGGACCAGCGCGAGGCCAGCGATGGAATGGAGCTGGAGCAGTGCAGCCTTGATTACGGGCCCGAGCCTGTGCATCGGCGCGCCCTTCTCGCCCTGTCGTCGTATCGCCATGGCTAGAACTTCACCGTCGCCGACAGCGAGATGCGACGGCCATCGCCCATCGCGACGTTCAGCGCGCTCCCCGTGGTGGAGGTGTAGTAGACCTTGTCGAACAGATTCTTGACGTTGAACTGATAGGTGACAGGCACCTTGTCGATCCTGGTGTCGTAGGTCGCGAAGATGTCGGCAACGGTGTAGGCCGGCAGGAAGAAGGTGTTGGCGGAGTCGCCCGGCCGATCACCGACATAATGCGCGCCGCCGCCAAGCCGCAGGCGCCCTGGCAGCCGGTCGCCGAAATCGTAGACGAGATAGAGCGATGCCGTATTCATTGCGACGTTCAGCAGTTTTGCGTCGCCGACGAGGGGATCGTTGATCAGGCGCGCGTCGGTATAGCCGTAGCTGACGATCATGCTCCATTCATCCGTCAGCCTGCCGGTGACGTCCAGCTCGACACCGCGCGACCGCGCAGCGCCCGAGGTACGCGCTGCCTTGTTGCCGCCGCCGAGGTCATCGACCACCAGCACGTTTTTCTTCTGGATGTCGTAGACCGCCACAGTGCCCGACAGACGCTTGTTGACGTCGAATTTCAGGCCGGTCTCCCACTGCGTTCCCTCTTCGGGCGCGATGGTGGAGTCGACGACGAAGCCGGCCGGAGCACCGGTGAACGCCGCAATGGTCGAAGTCGGCTTCAGCGATTGCGTATAACTCACGTAATAGGAGAGCTCTTCGTTCAACTTGATGATGACGCCACCAAGCGGCAGCACCTTGTCACCGGCCAGGTTGGTGTTGGTGATGAAGACAGGCCGGCCCTTTCCGGCGAGTTGCTCGTATTGCATCCAGCGCAGGCCGGCCACCACGGATAGCCAGTTGGTCAGATGCAACGTGTCCTGGGCGAAGAAGCCACGCGTGCCGAGCTTGTCGGTCTGCTCGCTATCGACAGCCGAAACGGTCGTACCCGGTGTGACCAGCCCGTAGACGGGATTGTAGAAATTGAAGCTCGGCGTCGCTTGGCGGATCAGATCGCGGCGATCGATGGTGCGATACAGCGCCTCGCCGCCGAACAGGATCTCGTTGCGGAAGCCGCCAGCCCACACGTCGCCCTGCACATAGGAGGTGCCGTAGCTGGCGTTGCTCAGCGAGTTCTGGGTGCCGTCATTGCTGCGGGTCTCGACGCCGGTCGCGGCATTGACGCCGGTGATGCGGAGCTGGTTGGCGCTGTAGGTTTCGGTGTTGTAGCTGTAGGCCGCCGTGACCTTCCAGGTGTCGTCGAGCTTCTGCTCGATCGAGCCCTGCACCAGGTCGGACGTGCCCCACATGTTGTTGAAGGGCTCGTCGAGCCGGCGCGTCGCAGGGATCGCCAGCGGCGCGCCTTTGACGAAAGCGGTGCCGCGATCGAACGGAGTGATGAACTCGCGATGCTCATAGGTGAGCTGGACCGTCGTGGTCTCGCCATACCAGGCGAGCGATGGGTTCATCAGCATTTCACGATGGCGGCCGAAATTGCGCCAGTAATCCTCGCTGACGCCGTAACCGATGAAGCGATAGGCAAGACCACTGTTGCCGATCGGACCGGTGACGTCGAGCGTGCCGTCGGCACCGTTGCGGTTGTTGGCGTAGGTCGATCCAAGCAGCGTGACCGAGCCGTGCCGGTAGAGCTCCGGACGCTTGCTGATCGTGTTGACGATTCCGCCGGGATCCATGATGCCGTAGAGCAGCGAGGCCGGCCCCTTCAGCACCTCGACACTGTCGACGGCCGCGTTGAGGCTGCGCCCCTGCACCAACGGCATGCCGTTGCGCATGATCGAGCCGTCGCGATTGTCACCGAAGCCACGGCGGATCACCGCGTCCTGGGTGCCGGCGAGCGTGTTGGTCTGGGTGACGCCGCTGATGTTGACCAGCGCATCGTCGATGTTGCGCGGCAACTGATCCTTCAGGACTTGTGCTGGCACGACGTTGACGGATTGCGACGTATCGAGCGGCGATGCGCCCGAACGCAGCGTGCTCGCGCTTGGCATCGCGCGATAGCCGAGCTTGGCGGCCTGTTGTGCGGCAGCGTCTGCCGCAGCACGTTCGGACAATGTCGGGGACGCAGGTGGAGCAGCCGTTGGGCTACGGCGTACAACCGCCTGTGTCCGTCGCTGCGACGGCAGCGACGCGCGCGACGGCTTCGGCCGCTGCGTCGGGGCATCTACGTTCACCGGCGGCAGCGCCGTTTGCGCTTCCGCGACGGTCGTGCTGGACGGGTATTCGGCGAGCAGCACGGCCGCTCCGATGAGAAGGCTTGCGCGGCACTTGCCGGCGCGAATTCGATGACCGCTGACGCGAAGGCCATCCACAGAGGCACGCACTTTCGATTCACTTCCAAATCACAGCATTGACGCGAGCGCATCTAGCAGCGGCTGCGAATGAAGAGAACCGTGGGTGGACTTGAATAGCTCTAGTGTTGAATCGTTCTAGACTGAGACCAGCGTCGAATGGCCATCGCGACACGCCGCGCGCGAATTCGCGGCGACGTGTCGCAGCATTGCTGGGATCTCAGGCGATCGCGGGGCTGGTCAGCTCGTCGAGCTTTGCCTTGAGGGCAGCACCGTCTGACAATGCACGCAGTGGCGGCCGCACGCGCAGCCAGCCGGCATCGCCGGTCTGCGCGGCGAGAATGGCCTTCAGCGTCGGGAGAAAGGATGGCGATTTCACCACGATGTCGACCGCAGCCTGCATGCGCGCTTCGACATCCTTGCCGTCGATCATCGCCTTGACCAGCTCCGGCGCGATGTTGGCCATGCCGCAAATGGTGCCGGCGCCGCCGCCAGCGATCGCGCGCGCGATGTCGGTTTCGTTGCCGACGGTAATGGCGAGCTCGGGCGCGGCGGCACGGAATGCCTGGAACTGCTTGAAGTCGCCGCTGGAGTCCTTGAGACCCGCAACCACCTTGCCGTAAAGCTTGCGCAGGTTCGCGGCAACGCTTGTCGGGATCGCGACGCCCGAGATCTGCGGGATGTGATAGAGATAGGCACGTAGACGATCGTCGGCGACAGCGTCGATAATCGCGGCGAACGCGTCTTCGATACCGGCGGGCGTGACGCTGCGATCGAAATAGGGCGGCAGAACCAGCACGTGCCGCAGACCGAGGCCGAGCACGGCGCGCGTCAGCGCGATGCTGTCGCTGATGGCGGGAAAGCCGCCGCCGATGCCGATGCGCTCCGCCGGTACGCCGGCCTTGAGCACGGCTTCGATGGTGGCGATGCGTTCGGTGACGTTGAAGGAGGTGCCCTCGCCGGTGGTGCCGAACAGCACGACGCCGTCCACGCCCTTGCCGAAGAGACTCTTGGCATGAGCGGCAAGCTTGGCGGCGTCCACGCTGCCATCCATCGCCAACGGCGTCGCCGACGCCACCCAGAACCCGCGAATTGCCTCCGTCATAGCACTATCCATTGTTGCGGCCCGAATAAGTCCCTGATCCATAACGATCTTCGAGGGCGATCGGAGCCTTGTTTTTGCTTTACTTTTTATCTTGTACCTTACATACAAGAAGGATGCAATTCCCCACCGGAAGGGGCCCGCCTCGGGCGCCCGCCCCGGCCAGATCTGCAAGAGGTCTCTCATGGACATGGTGACGCCCGTCGCACCGCCCGACGCATTGCTCGCAGCGCTGCGCGACAAGCTCGGTGACGCGGCCGTTCTGACCGACGGCGACGTGCCCGCACGCAATTGCAACGACTGGAGCGCGAGCCTTCCGCAGACGCCACTGGCAGTGATCCGCCCGCGGAACGCGCAGGGCGTCGCCGATGCGATTGCGACCTGCCGCCAGGCACGCCTGCCCTTCGTGCCGCAGGGCGGATTGACCGGACTGTGTCGCGGCGCCGCGCCCGAAGCCGGCTGGGTCGCGATCTCGCTGGAGCGCATGAGCGGCATCGAAGAGATCGATCCCGCCTCGATGACGATGACGGTGAAAGCAGGCACGCCGCTGGAGACGATTCAGAAAGCAGCCGATGAGGCCGGCTTCTTCTTTCCGCTCGACCTCGGCTCGCGCGGGTCCTGCGCCATCGGCGGCAATCTCTCGACCAATGCCGGCGGCAATCGCGTGATCCGCTACGGCATGACCCGCGAGCTGGTGCTCGGTCTCGAAGTGGTGCTGCCCGACGGCACCATCATCACGAGCCTCAACAAGCTGATGAAGAACAATGCCGGCTATGATCTCAAGCACCTCTTCATCGGCTCGGAAGGCACGCTCGGCATCATCACCCGCGTGGCGCTGAAACTATTCCCGAAGCCGCGTTCGACCATGGCCGCGCTCTGCGCGCTGAAGAACTATGCCGCGGTGATCGAATTGCTCGGCGCCGCGCGCAGCGGGCTCGGCCCTCTGCTGTCGGCGTTCGAGGTGATGTGGCCGGACTATTGGGACGTGATCACGAATCGCGCCGGCGTCAAGCCGCCGGTCGCCGCCGGCCGGGGCCTCTACGTGCTGGTCGAAGCGCAGGGCACCGACGAGAGCGTCGATGCGCCGCGCTTCCAGGCCTGGCTCGAAGAACTGATGGAGCGCGGGCTGCTGGTCGACGCCGCGGTGGCACAATCGCTGGCGCAGACGCAAGCGTTCTGGCGCGTGCGCGACATCTGCGCGGAGTTCGGCCAGGTGCTGGGACCGCACATCTCCTACGACATTGGATTAGCGGTGGCGCGGATGGACGAGTTCGCCACGCGCTGCAAGGCGGCGCTCGCTGACGGCATCAAGGGCTGCGAGAGCGTCTATTACGGCCATATCGGCGATGGCAATCTGCATCTCGTGTCCTGGGTCACAGGGCTTCCGGTCGAGCAACAGCCGAAGGAAGAGATGGACGAGATCATCTACGGCCTCGTGCGCGACATGGGCGGCAGCGTCTCCGCCGAGCACGGCATCGGCACGTTGAAGAAGAGATGGCTTGGACACGCCCGCAGCGAGGCGGAGATCGCCTTGATGCGGACGCTGAAGGCCGCGCTCGATCCTGATCATCTGCTCAACCCCGGCAAGGTCATCTGAGAGCGCCCAATGCGATCGCTCAAGCTCGATGCGCCGAAATCGCTGTCACAGCGGGTGATGCTGCGGTTGCGGCAGGCGATCATCGACGGCGAGTTCGCGCTCGGCGCCGCCATCGCGGAGGAGATGGTGGCCAATTCCTTCGGCGTCAGCCGCACGCCGGTACGCGAGGCGATGGGCCAGCTGCAGGCACAGGGGCTGGTGGTGATCCGGCCACAAGTCGGCAGTTTTGTATTCACGCCGAGCGCCGAGGACATCGAGGCGCTCTGCACCTTCCGCATCGCGCTCGAACCAAAGGCCGCGGAGCTCGCCTTTCGCCACGACCGCATGGGTGCCGTCGCGACGCTGAACGAGGCGATCGCGGCGATGGAGCCGGCGGTCGAGGCCAAGGACAACATCGCCTATGGCCGCGCCGACGCCGCCTTTCACGAGGGCCTGTTCGCGCATTGCGGCAATCGCTATCTCGTCGAATCCTATCAGCTCGTCTCGGGGCGCGTCGCCGCGCTGCGCACCAACCTCACCTCGCCGATCGACGTGCGCACCCGCTCGTCATTCGACGAGCACCGCAAGCTGCGCGATCTGTTCGCACGCGGGGATTTCGCGGCGTTTGAAGCGGCGATGACGACGCACATCACCAATTCGGGCGTGGTCTACGCCAAGGCCTTGAAGGTCGAGACGCCGGCGGCGAATTGAGCGGTTCTATTCCCCGCCCTTCGATCCCGGCCTGTCCAGAAAATCCAGCGCGGTGTTGATCTGTTCGAGCTGGTGCTCAATTTTGTCGCGGTCCTCGACCGACTGCGCCTTGTCGAGCTGTTCGACAAGCTTCTGCTTACGCGACAGCAAGTTCTCTATGACTGTACTCACAGTTCCCCCATCGCCCGAGGCGAATATCGAGGCAGATCCTGGGCACGGGCGCGCGCACGCCGGGCCCGCCACGATCCCTTAGGTCAGAATGTGAGGGAAGGCAGATGGTTCCTATGAATGAACCGCTGGCGGGACCACTCAATGCGTGGCGACAAGACCCGCGAGCTGCACCGGGGCAACATGCGTATGCGTGGCGGAGACCGAGAACAGCGCCAGCAATGCGCAGAGCATGCGGAGCCGCATCCGCACCGTCCTGCGATCGCAGATCGGCAGAAAGAGGAAAAACAGGATCGTCAGAGCCAGCAATGCGTCGATCAGAAAGAACATGGGTCTCTCCCTTGAAACTGACGGGAGGATGGGCAAAGCGCGGCCGGCCGGTCTGTGGATGGCATCACATAACTGAGGGCACTGCGGCGAGCCGGCCACGGCGGCGAGCTCCGGCGGGCGCTGGCGAAGGGTTAATGCGCCCAAACGGCCACGGAACCGGCATCTTTCACGCTCCCGCCGGTTGAATTCGGGGGGCCAGAGTCTTATCCCTTGCCCCCATGGACACCCAGATCATCACCGCCGCAAAGCCCCTGATGGCGAGCGCGCGCCCGCGCCAGCCCGCGCCCTTCCTTCCCATGAGCCGCGCCGAGATGGACGCGCTCGGCTGGGACGAATGCGACATCGTGCTGGTGACCGGGGACGCCTATGTCGACCATCCGAGCTTCGGCATGGCCATCATCGGCCGGCTGCTCGAGGCGCAGGGTTTCCGGGTCGGCATCATCGCGCAGCCGGACTGGCATTCGGCCGAGCCGTTTAGGGCGTTAGGCAAGCCAAGGGTGTTCTTCGGCGTCACCGGCGGCAACATGGATTCCATGGTGAACCGCTACACCGCGGACCGCCGCATCCGCAGCGACGACGCTTACACGGCCGGCGGCGAAGGCGGCAAGCGGCCGGACCGCTGCACCATCGTCTACGCCCAGCGCTGCCGCGAGGCGTTCAAGGACGTGCCGATCGTGCTCGGAGGCATCGAGGCCTCGCTGCGCCGGATCGCGCATTACGATTACTGGTCCGACAAGGTGCGCCGCTCGGTGCTGGCCGACGCCAAGGCCGACCTGCTGCTCTACGGCAATGCCGAGCGCGCCGTCGTCGAAGTGGCGCAGCGGCTCGCCGCCGGCGAAGCACCGCGCGAGCTCGATGACATCAGGGGCGTCGCACTGTTCCGCCGCGTGCCTGAAGACTATGCCGAGCTGCACGCCGACGATCTCGATTCCGCCGACGAGGGCGCAACGCGCCAGAAGGGTGCGACCGTGATCCGCCTGCCGGCGCTGGAGCAGGTCGAGCAGGACAAGGAAGCCTATGCCCGCGCCTCGCGCGTGCTGCACCGGGAGAGCAATCCCGGCAATGCGCGGCCGCTGGTGCAGCGCCACGGCGACCGCGATCTCTGGCTCAACCCGCCGCCGATCCCGCTGACATCAGAGGAGATGGACGCGGTCTACGACCTGCCCTACGCCCGCGCGCCGCATCCGTCCTATGGCGATGCCAAGATTCCCGCCTGGGACATGATCAAGTTCTCGGTGACGATCATGCGCGGCTGCTTCGGCGGCTGCACCTTCTGCTCGATCACCGAGCACGAGGGCCGCATCATCCAGAACCGCTCCGAGGGATCGATCCTGCGCGAGATCGAGAAGATCCGCGACAAGACGCCGGGCTTCACCGGCGTAATCTCCGACATCGGCGGCCCCACCGCCAACATGTACCGGATGGCGTGCAAGGATCCGAAGGTCGAGGCCGCGTGCCGGCGGCCGTCCTGCGTCTTCCCGGAGATCTGCCCGAACCTCAACACCTCGCATGACGATCTCATCCGGCTCTATCGCAAGGTGCGCGAGACCAAGGGCATCAAGAAGGTGATGGTCGCCTCGGGCGTGCGCTACGACCTCGCGGTCGAGAGCCCCGAATACATCAAGGAGCTCGTCACCCACCACGTTGGCGGCTATCTGAAGATCGCCCCTGAACATACCGAGCGCGGCCCGCTCGACAAGATGATGAAACCGGGCATCGGCGCCTACAACAAGTTCAAGCGGATGTTCGACGAAGCGGCCGAACGCGCCGGCAAGAAATATTATCTGATCCCCTATTTCATTGCGGCGCATCCGGGCACGACCGACGAGGACATGATGAACCTCGCGCTGTGGCTGAAGAAGAACCGCTATCGCGCGGATCAAGTGCAGACCTTCCTGCCCTCGCCGATGGCGACCGCCACCGCGATGTACCACACCGGCGTCAATCCGCTGCGCGGCGTGCGCCACGGCGGCAGTGACAAGGTCGAAGCGATCAAGGGCCTGCGCCAGCGCCGCCTGCACAAGGCGTTCCTGCGCTATCACGACCCCGACAACTGGCCGGTGCTGCGCGAAGCCCTGATCGAGATGGGCCGCCGCGACCTGATCGGCTCGCAGCCTCACCAGCTGGTGCCGGCGCACCAGCCGCCCGGCACCGGCAAGGCCGCCGGCACCAGGCGCCCCGTTCGATCAGGCGGCAGGACGCAGAAGTTCACGACCAAGGGTCTGCGGGTGATGAAGTAGCGGGCGAAAGTCGGATCTCGCCTGAAGCCATCATGGCTACCCCGCAAAGCGCGAAACAACCCCATGCACAGTAGCCGGGCCTAGCGAAATCAACGGCCTGCAGCGCGGGCAAGCAATTATCGCGATTGGGCTTGTTGTCAGAAATTTCTGAAAACCGCAAATCGATTTGACTCGTCGGGCAAAACAGGTGCATGATGTCATCGTCGCGGCATGCGGGATCAAGCGGCGCCTTTGGTCCGTTCGAGGATGACTGCCCCAACGAGAATGGCCGTCAGCTCAAGCTCGTCACGAACGCATTAATCGCGTCTGCTGCCTGTTTCGGTTGCTGGCACATCCACCAGTGGCCAGCGTTCAGAATCGCGACCTTTGCGCCGGCGCGTTCGGCGGAACGGCGCGCCAGCGTCTCGCCGCCACAATATCCATCCTCCGTTGCAATGACGGCTAGGCCCGGCTTCGCAGCGGCATTGTGCAATCCACGTCCAAGGTCGCGCATGACGGGCTGAGCAGCTGATCGGTACAGGGTCAGGATGGCCCGGCCCAGACCCTCATTTCGCCCCGCGACCACCCGAGCTGCGATCGCCGGCGTCATGCCGAGGCTGACGAAGCGCTCGATACGCGCCTGCGCAGGCACATTCGCCATTTCCGCAAGTGCCTGCTCACCCACCTGCTCCGTCTGCCAGACCTGCGCGAGGTCATGCCAGACATAATCAGGATCGAAGCATCCCAGAATGTCGCTGCTCCACGACCGGATCAGGTCCGAGCGCTCCATCGCGATTCGCAAGACGTGGCCGCCGCCCCAATCGTGGCCTATCAGATCGATGGGTTGCGGAAGTCTGGTCAATTCCCCGGCGAGCCAGTCCCGATAAGCATCGGTGGTGCACGCGAACTCCGCAGGTATTGGGGAGCCGAACCCGGGCGGCGACAAGCGAACGACCTCGCCGCTACGAAGATGTGGCACCAGATCATCCCATATGGCCGCGGTCTCGGGGTTTCCGTGAACAAGAACAATCGTCATCGAACACATCCTTCCTTGGAAATGACGGCCGGACGGCGCGCGAGGCCTGGAGACGCACCTTATCGGCTCGACATACCCTGGGATAGCCGGCGCGCTTTCCGAACGGATACGCCTGATTGGGCGTCCTTGCGATGAGATCGTCTCCCGGCGGCTCGCTCCGATTGACATTGTCGGGAAGGTGCATCAACCTGAGAGCATATTGTCGATCATTGTCCGGCTCCGCACGAAAGCGCGGGCGCCGTGCTTATTTTTAGTGGAGATTGCAATGTCCAAATTGTTGGGCACGCATGCCATTGTCATTGGAGCAGGCATCGGCGGCCTCGCGACGGCAAAACTGCTGTCATCCCATTTCGTAAAAGTCACCGTACTGGAACGCGATGCGTTTGCCGATCGCGCCGAACCGCGCGTGGGGACGCCGCATTGCCGGCAGGCCCATGTTCTTCTCAAGGCGGGGCTCCTGGAGCTCCTCAGCTTGTATCCCGAGTTGGAGCGTGAGCTCGAGCTTGCAGGCGCCGTTCGGGCCAGGACCGCAGTCGACATCCTGATCGAGACGCCAGGGATCGATCCATGGCCACAGCGGGATTTCGGATTCGATACCTTGTGCATGACGAGGCCCCTGCTCGAGTTCGTCGTGCGGTCGTTGACTTCAAAGCAAGTCAACATCGATCTGCAACCGCAGTGCCGGGTCACGAAGCTTCAACTCTCCGACGGTCAGCGCGTCACCGGGCTGACTTACGAGCAGGCCGGCACTGCCAGGGAGATCACCGCCGATCTCATCGTCGATGCGTCCTCGCGCGGCAACATGACGCTGGAGTCGCTCGATGCCTGCGGTATTCCCCGTCCTGATGAAATGGATATCGGCGTCGACATCGTCTACGGAACGGGCCTGTTCCGGCTTTCAGAGAATGCGTCGCGCTCCTGGCGCGGCGTCATTCATCGCCCGGCTCCGGCAAGTGGTCGTGGCGGTTTCGTTTTCCCGTGCGAGAACGGGAGCTGGCAGGTGACTTTGAACGGAATGCACAACGACGGTCCGCCGGAAGACCTGCCCGGGTTCATCGCCTTTGCCAAGACATTCCGCACCTCGACCATCTATGACGCTCTCAAGGATGCGATCCCGCTCGGGGCCATTCACCGCTTTGCCTTTCCCAGCAGTCGGCGTCGACGCTTCGAGGCGCTGACCGCCTTCCCACAGGGGCTGCTTCCGATCGGCGACGTCATTTGCCGGTTCAATCCGGCGTACGGACAGGGGATGACGGTGGCCGCGCAGGAGGTCGGTGTGCTCCGGCGGCTGCTGAACGAGCGGGTCGGCACGGCCGCTCCTCTCGAGGGTCTGGCGGGCGCATTCTTCGAAGCTATCCAGAGTGTTCTGGCCGCGCCATGGTCGTTGGCGGAGAGCGACTTCATGTACGACAAGACCCGCGGCGCGCGCCCTGCGGACTTCGCAAAGCGCATGCAGTTCAGCGGCGCGCTGATGCGCCTCGCCATCGAGGATTCCGGCGTGCATCGTTTGCTGACCGAGGTCAATCATCTGATGGCGCCTCCGACCGTGCTGCGAGATCCGGCGATCATCGACAAGGTGAGCGCGCGAATGGCCGTTTCCACCTGAGCGTCAAGCGGACTGGTGCGAGGTCAGCGGCGTCGGCTGAGGCTTTGGCTGAGGCGGTGGCAGCTGTTGCGACGTCGAACAAGGCTGCTGCTGCGGCGCAGTGACCGACCGCTGATCGCCGCTGTGCAGAACACCGGTCCCCCCGCGTTGCTTAGCAGCCGCATTCCGGGCGCGGTCTGTCCGTGCCTGTCGACACATCGCAGAAAGCCTTGCGCATCGGGCATGCCGAAACCGGTTGACGTTAGCATCTCAGGTTGATCGAGGCACGCCGCCTGATCCTGAAGGGGGAGACCTTGAGCCAGGTTGCCTTCCAGGTCGGGTATGCAAGCGCCTCGCGGTTCAGCCGCGAATACACCCGCTTGTACGGTCAACCACCCAGCATGGACAAGAAGGCGGCATCCGACCGGTGGGACGACACTGCCGCCGGCAGATCCGCGACTTCGCTGATGAGACCACACGCGGCCTGAGCTGCAATCATCCGACGAGGTTCATGGCCAATCGTCGGCGGCGGCACAGGGATGCCGCCGGATGGAAGCTGCGTTCAACAGGTGACGAGATCGGTATGGCCAAATCCCTTGGAGTAGTCGAGCACGGAGATCACGGTTGGCGTCAGCCGAAAGATGCGAACATCTTCGGGCGTCGGCAGCGGACCCGGCATGGATTTCTGTTCCGGATATCTCTGGAACAGCAAGCTCAGCGCTTTTTCGCCTTCGACCGGATCGTTCACGACTTCAGCCCGCACTGCCATGGACAGCCCGGTGATTTCCATGACCTGCGCCGCGTCCTCGTCGATCGCGAGAGAGGCGCGATTGTCGCGAGCAAGATTGGATGCTTTTTGGCTGTCTTTCCCGCACAGGAAATAGATCGCAAGGCCGTCATTGGCGTAGCCCACGGTCGTCACCTGGGGCCAGCCGTCCGGACGCAGCGTCGCGATACGCATGGTGCGGTGCTGATCGAGCAATGCCTGAATCTTGCGCCTTGACATATCGTCCATGGTCAACCTCACGTTCGCCCGCAGCATCGAGACAATGACAAAAGTGAGCGAGGCGAGGTTGAGGCAAATCAAGACGAGAGCGTGCGCCGAACCCGATCGTGTTACGGTGGGTAGAACGAGAAGTGTCCGCCGTTCAGTTGCCGTATCGGCCGTATCCGCGCATGTCTTCGATCCAGCGCGCGCGCTGATGCTCATCCGCAAATGTCAGTCCATAGAGACTCTCGCGGATCGGCTTGATTCCAGCGAAGCTCAACATGCTGCGCTCGAAACAGCGCACGCCAAAGGCCCCGAAGTACCAGCGATAGAGCAGCACGGGCATACCCATCGTCACGACAATGCGGGCCGAACGCCCGGCAAGCAGGCGCCTTGGGAATTGTTTCTCCCTGTATTCCATGGCGAAGCCTGGCCGGAAGATTTGCTCTAGAAAACCTTTGAACAGCGCCGGCATCGTTCCATGCCAGAGCGGGAATAAAAACACCCAGTGCTCCGCCCAGCGCATGTCCTCCCGGGACTGCACAAGAGACGGCGGTAGCTCGCCGGTTTCAAACTCCGACTGCGTACGCAACAGCGAAAAAGCGAGCTTTGCGACCTCGATGCGCCGGACCTCATGTCCTGACGACATTGCGGCTTCCGCATAGGCATCAGCCATCGCGTTCAACAGGTGATTGCCACTTGCATCCGGGTGGCCCTGAATGATTGCAATACGCCTCATTCGCCGCGCTCCGTCGCCGTGCCATCACATCGTAGCTAATGGTAATCGGCCGCTTTGCAGCGTGCTTGATCCAGGTCAGCTCGCATGATGGATAGAGCGCCAGCGAAACCCATCCTTGCACTTGACGAGGTAAGCAAGGGTGTCCTGACGGCTGGGCAATACATCGTTGAAGCCCTTGGCGCTAGGCCCCGAAAGCGATGCTGGACGGGACCGCTTCGAGCGGGTCAATAAAGGCCTGCGGTATGCCGAACAGTGCCTGACGGAATGGGCGACCGAGATGCGCGTTAATCAACCCGGACGCCCCTCCTGAGCCGCGGCCGCGGAAGCGCGGACAAGCTGACCAAAGTCGGCTTCGGGTCGAGAGCGTCGGCGTAGCGGCCGGCTGGAGACTTCCGGTCTGTCCCTGCGACCGGGCGTGTGAGGCTACCAAGTCGGCGGTAGCGATGGGCCAGAAGCGGACCAAGGTGGCGCGCTCCGAAGCTCGATTTCGGAACAATTCGGCGAACGGCTATTGAGGCGGCGAAAGGTTCAAGCTCCGGGTGCAAAAAATGCCTCTTGCGGATCCGACGACAGAATCCGAGCATAAACGATAGTCCACGACTGTCCCGGTGGCCCACCACCGCAGCACCGGCCGTCAATTCGGACTGCGCCAACTCAGTGTTTCAGCGGAAGTCCAACCGAAAAGGAGACACATCCATGACATTCGGAAAATGGAGCTTCATCGCCGCCGCCGTCACCTGCGCCATAGTAGCGAGTCCTTGCGCGACTATTGCGGCCGAGCCGAACGGCAAGATTACGATCCTCTATGACGCGTTTGGCGCCGACCCTGAAATGACAAAGGACTGGGGTTTCTCCGCGCTGGTGGAGGTCGCAGGAAAACGCATTCTGTTTGATACCGGAGACAACGCGGAGATCTTCGGGAAGAATGTCAAGGCAAAGGGAGTCGATCTTACCACCCTTGACTTTGTGGTTCTCTCCCATCGGCATTCCGATCACATGGCTGGACTGAGCTATGTGCTGAGTGTGAATCCGAGCGTCAAGATCTACGCGCCCAAAGAAGGATTCGGGATCTACGGTTCGTCGCTTCCATCCACCTTCTATCGCAAGGACGATTCCCTGCCTGACGAGATGCGATATTTTGGCGGCAAACCGCCGAAAATCATGGAGTTCGGCGCCGCATGGCCCAATGCCAAGTTCGAACTGATCGATCAGACGACGGAGATCGCACCCGGTATCACTTTGATCGCGCTCGTTTCCGATCTTCCCGGCACAAAGGAACTCAAAGAACTCTCGCTCGCAGTGAATACGCCGGATGGCCTTGTTCTTGTCGTCGGCTGTTCGCATCCGGGAATCGAACGCATTGTAGAGGCAGCAACGGCGATCAACCCTAGGATCCATCTCATTGCTGGGGGCTTCCACCTTGTTGTTGCCGCGGACGACGTCATTGAGAAGATCGTGACCGCGCTCAAAGACAAATTCAAGGTCGAGAACATTGCGCCCGGACACTGCACGGGCGAACCGACATTTGCAGCGCTGAAGAAGGCGTTCGGCACGCGATACATCTATGCCGGGCTCGGCACGTCGCTCGTCCTCGGACCCGACATCGATTCCAAGGTCCGGCGCGGCGAAGCACCCACCTTTGACGATCTTGTGGTTTACCGCAGGCTGGCCAGTCGCGAAGACTGATTTTCGCACCACCGGGAATGGCGGCGGATGTCCCTCATCAACATAAGCTCCGCCGCGACCGCTCCGGGTCAACAGCGTCGTTTTGACCAGCGGTGGGGAGCGTGGCAGGGCCCTGGCGACGACCGAGTTACTGGTTCGCCGCGGCAGCGGCGGTCGCCACATATTTCGTGTAGAATTCGGCGACCCGGCTGCGCCACATGGCGACGAACGCCTCTGACGTGACGTTGTCCACCGATTTCCAGGTGCGCTTGAACGCCGGCAGTGCATTGCCCCAGATCGCGCGTTTGCACCACCGCTCGCCCTTCTCCTTGCCTTCGCTGGTGGCGCACATGGATTTCCAGGCGGAGCGCGCGGGCTGGCTGATGTGCTCGGCGGCGCCTTCCCAACCCTGCTGATGGATCAGGTAAAGGTCGCTCATATCAGGCGTCCGGTGCGTGATCCACCCGAACTGGACGCCTTCGGTAATGATCTTGTAGGCGGCCGCAACGGCGTTGTCCCGCGGATTGCGAATCTGCCCGAAGCCGAACTTGCCGAACTCGTATTGGCTCAGCTGAAACAGGCCGATATACGATCCGGTGCGTTGATTGGGGTTGAAACCGGATTCGATCTTGGCAACCGCCATCATGAAATTGACATCGAGACCAAACGCCTCGGCAGCGCGCTTGATCTCTTCGGCCGGCGTTCCGAGCGGAATGTCCTTGAACGCACGCAAGACGATCTCCGCCGGTTTCTCGGCAGGCGGCAGTTCGGACCAGACGTAATAGACCAGATAACGGAAATCCTGCGCCGGCGCCGCTTTCGGCGCATCGTTGGACTCATCGCGTTCTGCCGGCAGCGGCTGGACGATACCCGGTTCCAACGACGCCAATTTCGGCGCCACGGGTTCATCGGCGATTTTGGGTCCGGCGCTCAACGGGGCGGAATCTGCTGACGTCACCGCGCCAAGCTCGGCTCTTTCTGCCCGAAGCGCTGTCGCAAGCCTGGCGGATGCCTCGGCGTACAAGGCAGGCGTCACCGTGACCGCAGGAGCCGCCACGACCGCGGGAGCCGCCATGGACGCTGCCGCTTGCGGCACGACATCCGGCACCGTCGCGGCCGGCCTGTTAGAGGCGGCCAGACAAAGTCCGACGGACGCGATGACAGCCGCGATGCAGCCTGTCTGCCAAACCTTCATAGCCCGAAGGCCACGGATGGCTTCTGTACGAAGGCTGTTCGCATGGTCCTGCCGCCTGTGGTGGGTCCCCTTCGTAGAATGTTAAGGTTTAAATGTGGTGAATGACAGCAGATTTTCCGCCTCGCCACTCGGACGTGTCCCGCTTTGGGTCGCGAGCGACCCCTGGCGGAAAGCGCTCGCGGGGTCGGCTATAGGTCAAAAACCGAAGATCGGCCGGGGCGCCAGTCGGCTCCTCACCAGAAAGCGGTCATCGCTCGCCGGCCAAGGGAACGAACAGCCGCCCGGAATATAGCCTCGCTCATGACTGGCCGGCTGCGACCAGCCTGCGGCGCGCCGCGACGAGCTCAATGAGCCTGGACCTGTCTTTCTTGTACGCTCTGTCGAGTTCACGTGCGTGGCCGAGCAACACCCACGGCGCCACTCTCGCCAAGTGCTGCATGACCTCGGCAGTCTGCGCCTTCCGGACAGGCGCCCGCATCTTCTGGTTGGAGAAGTAAAACATCAGCGAATGCGAGCGGTGGGTCGGTATCACGCCGAACATCAGTGTCGTCGTCGTCATGCTGTAGGCATAGAGCATGTCCGACAGCGGCATCAGCCGGAACCTGAACCAGCCTCTTTGCAACACGTGCGTGTCGGTCACCCGCACCTGGCCGCGAAGCTTCAAGGCAGATCTGGCTGTCACGACGTCGTGCTGCAGCCGCGCGCTGAGCATGTCCAACGCATCGGCGGACTGGCCGCGGACGGCACGCAAATCGGGATGCGATGATGGCACGCTCAATCGCGGCAGCGCCCGCCTGCCGATCAAGACAACGAGCACCAGGGGTACCGCGAATAAGAACAGCACGGCGGCCATGGCGGGGGAGGTGTATTTCTCGGTGTCGAGCATGACAGGGAGGAACACCGCACCGGCATCGCCACTTCGCGTGGCGAGGCGGCTGATCAGGTCGATTGTCTGCATGTCGGCGGCCACCAGACCGCCGCTCAGCGCGCTCGCGTCGAGAACGCGAGTCGGATCCGCCTTGATCAAGAGCAAGCGGTCCCCGAGCTGCGCAACGGAGAAGATCGCCTGGTCATATTTCTGGCGGGAGTAGACGCCGGTCGAAACGACCTTGTCGGCCTGCAGCGCGACCCAGTCGTGCGACAGTTGCGAAACACTCGTCACCGCGCGCAGCTGGTCTTGCGACATCGCGGCGACACCTCTGGCGTAGCTGCCGAGACGCTGCGCGTTGTCCAGCGTGTGGAAAGCCGCAAAGTGGAACAGCAGAAGGCATGCGCCGAGCTGACGCAAGCTCGTGTTGCGGACCTGGCGCTCGACCCATGTCATGCTCATAAAATCATAAGCCATAGTCTGATTTCAGGACTGCTGCCGGAGACTGCAGCGCGGTGATTAAGGCGACTTTAATGGCGGGGATCGGGCCTGGTGTCGGTCACATTTCGATTGCTCAAACTCGTAAAATTCGAGCTTTGTCTTCGCGTCGGCCACGTCGAGAAGAGCGCCGGAACGGGCAACGCTCAAGCCGCCGCCCCGCTTGAAATGCGATCGAGGCGCAGCCGGTGGCGGTGGTCGGTCAATAGCCGTGCGCCGCCGAGCACGGCGGCCAGCGTTCCCAATCCCGTTCCGCCCGCGATCAGGAACATGATCAACAGCTGATATTTTGCCGCGTCGACCGGCGCGACCCCGGCGAGAATCTGGCCGGTCATCATTCCCGGCAAGGACACAAGGCCGATCGCCGCCATGCTGTTCATGATCGGCGTGAAGCCGCTGCGCAGCGCGTCGCGTACGACCGGCAGCACGGCCTGATAGCGGGTGCCGCCGAGTGCGAGGCACGCTTCGATGGCACTTCGTTCGCGCACGAGACCGTTGATCAGGACGTCCAGTCCGAGGCTGATCCCCGTCATGGTGTTGCCGAGGATCATGCCCAGCAGCGGCAGCGCATAGCGCGGGTGATACCAGGGATCCGGGCGCAGCTCCGTCAGCAGCGCGAACATCGTGACGGTCCCGGCGGCGAGCAGCGTGCATGTGGCGCCCAGGCCGTAGCTCCACATGCCGGGAAGCCGCCGCTTCTGCCGCGCGACGATCTCGCGCGATGCGAACAGGACCATGATGAAGGCGGCGAGCGCGGTCCAGAGCGGCGAGACAGCGGCAAACAGGAACGTCAGGACGTATCCGACCAGCACGAGCTGGATCACCATCCTGATAGTGGCGACGGCCAGTTGCCTTTCGAGCTTGAGGTGAAGGGCAAGCGAGAGAACCCCGTCCATCACGACGAGGAGCGCGGGCAGGATCAGGTCGCCGTAGGCCAGGTGGATGTACGTCACGTCAGACATTCCTCGATCCCGCCGCCGCTGTTCATCAGCAGAACCCGCGACCCGACCCTCCGGGCCTGGGCATCGTCATGCGTGGTCCAGATCACGCTCGTTCCCTCCGAGACCCGGTCGGCGATCAGGGATTCCACGGCCGCGGCCGATGCCGTGTCGAGGGCCGAGGTCGGCTCGTCCAGCAGGAGCACGCGCGATTGCAGCACGAGCGCGCGCACCAGCGCCAATCGCTGTCTCTCGCCCGTCGAGAGTCTTTGGATCGGCCACGGACCGCAGGTGTCCGGCAGCCGCAAGCGTTCGAGCAGCGGCAGAGCATCATCCCAGCTCGTGAAGTGGTCCTGCACCGTCTCGGCCCACCAGCCGGGCTCGGCAGCGAGGTAGGTCACCTGCTTTCGCCAGGCCGGAGCGGGCATCGTTTCCCGGAGCTGTCCGTCCAGCTTGACCGCTCCTTCGTTGGGATCGAGATCCGCGATGGAGCGGAGCAGCAAGGTCTTTCCTGCTCCGGAAGGCCCCTGCAGGGCGACGCACTCGCCGCCCTTCAACTCGAACGACACGCAGAGGTGCAAGCGCTTGAGTCCACTGACCGTCAGCATACGTCAAAGCCTAACGCTGCAGCCGTTCGGCGACGCACCTCGCGATCTCCGCCGGCGCTTCCTGCGGATAGGGATGCACCGAGCTGACATTGATCTCGCCGAGCACGTAGCTGTCGCTGCCGTCGGCCTGAACCGGGCCGAGCATGAAGTCGGCGTCCCAGATCGCGGGCAAGTCACCGCGCGCGATGTCCAGCAGCGAGATCAGCTGTGGCGTCCACTCGTCCTCCATCAACCGGCGCAGCCGCTGGAAGCGCGGATCTGCGTTCGACGTGTAGAGCCGCGGTCCGGCTTGCGAACGCGCCTCCGGCGACTCGACGAGGGCCTTGACCTTGTGATGGCCGAAGCCGGCGCAGCGATCGCCCGCCATGTAGCAGCGCATCACGCCGTCACCGAGGCGCGGCTGGAACGCCTGATCGATCACATTGCCGTTCTCGAAATACTCCGCGCAGCGCCGCACGAAATCGTCCAGTGTCAATTGCTCTGATACCTCCTTGGTCGCGTCCAGCACTTTCAGCAGGGGCGAGGCCGGCAGCTGCTCGACCTTCCAGACGCCCTGACCGCCATTGCCCCGGCTGCGTTTGATCACACGCGGTCCGGCGGCAAGGCGCGCCGGCAGCTCGGCCCGCATCGCATCAAGGGTCTGATACAGCGCCGTGTCCGAGCCCCAGCCCATCGCACGGGTCCGATAGAGAACTTCCTTCGTGCCCATCTTGAGGATGACATCAGGATGGGCGCTGACCCATACGCCTTGCGCGGCGACATCGCGAAGCAGGGCGTCGAGACCGGCACGGTTTCGGCCGTCCTGAATCGGGTTGACCCAGACCAGCACGCCATCCACGGCGAGCAGCTGCTCGCGGACGGCTCCTGCGAAGCTCTCATCATAAATCGCCGGGTGAGCTTCGATGCCGACGGCGGCGAGCGCCTCGAAGACATCGACGAAGCGGCCTTGTTTCGAGGTGGCGTCGCGACGGGCGACAGCATCTCCCCGGGAGAGGATGGCGACGGTGGGTCGGGATGAGGGGTGTCTTTCGGTATTCATGCGCAAGCTCCACGTGTTGCGTGCTGCGCAGAGCTTGGACCGAAGTCTCGTCGGGAGTCTGCTTGATCCCGCTGAGGGCAGTCTATGTGAGGTCGCGTGGTCCGATCAAGTGGTCATTCTTCTCGGGCGGCCTATCGCAAATTCCCGTGGTCGCGCTTACCTTGGGGCGCATGAAGAAGATCGGATTTCTGTCCTTCGGACACTGGACACCCTCGCCGCAATCGCAGACGCGCTCGGCCGGCGACACGCTGCTGCAATCGATCGAGCTGGCGGTGGCGGCGGAGCAACTCGGCGCCGACGGCGCCTATTATCGCGTGCATCATTTCGCGCGGCAGCTGGCCTCGCCCTTCCCGCTGCTCGCCGCGGTCGGCGCAAAGACCAGCAAGATCGAGATCGGCACCGCCGTGATCGACATGCGCTACGAGAACCCGCTCTACATGGTGGAAGACGCAGGCTCGGCCGATCTCATCGCCGGCGGACGGCTGCAACTCGGCATCAGCCGCGGCTCGCCCGAGCAGGTGATCGATGGCTGGCGTTATTTCGGCTATCGGCCGGCCGAGGGCCAGAGCGATGCCGATATGGGCCGCCGCCATGCGGAAGTGTTCCTCGATCTGCTGCGCGGCGAAGGTTTTGCCGAGCCCAATCCGCAGCCGATGTTTCCGAACCCGCCGGGGATGCTGCGACTCGAACCGCATTCGACAGGTTTGCGCGAACGTATCTGGTGGGGCGCCGGCTCGAACGCCACCGCGGTGTGGGCGGCCAAGCTCGGCATGAATTTGCAGAGCTCGACACTGAAGAACGACGAAACCGGCGAGGCCTTTCACGTGCAGCAGGCCGCGCAAATTCGCGCCTACCGTGCGGCGTGGAAGGAGGCCGGCCATACCCGCGAGCCTCGCGTGTCGGTCAGTCGCAGCATCTTTGCGCTGATGGACGATCGCGACCGCGCCTATTTCGGCCGCGGCGGCGAAGGCCAGGACCAGATCGGCTTCATCGATCCCCAGACGCGGGCGATCTTCGGGCGCTCCTATGCCGCCGAGCCCGACGTGCTGATCGAACAGCTCAGGCAGGACGAGGCGATCGCCGAGGCCGACACGCTGTTGCTGACGATTCCGAACCAGCTCGGCGTCGCCTATTGCGCGCATGCGATCGAGGCGATCCTGACGCACGTCGCGCCGGCGCTGGGCTGGCGCTAACTCAGCGATCAAGAGAACAGAGACATGCATGCCGACCGATTGTTACCCGCGCAAGTCGCGCCCGAGGGCTATGCGGCGCTGCGCGCGGTCGAGGCCTACATCCTCAAATCCGGGCTGCCGAGAGGTATGATCGAGCTCGTGAAGATGCGCGCCTCCCAGATCAATGGCTGCGCCTATTGTCTCGATGTGCACGCTAAGGATGCGCGCAAGCACGGCGAGAGCGAGCAGCGCCTCTACCTTCTCGATGCCTGGCGTGAATCGCCGCTCTATTCGCAGGCCGAACGCGCCGCACTGGCCTGGACCGAGGCGCTCACCAACGTCGCCGCGACGCGCGCGCCGGATACCGACTACGACGAATTGGAAGCACACTTTACCGACAAGGAGATCACCGATCTCACCATCCTCGTCGGCATGATCAATCTCTGGAACCGGCTCGCGATCGGCATGCGCTACGTGCACGATGTGAGCTGATCGCCTCTCCTCCTGAGCGATCTTTGTGATTGCCGGCAATTGAACGTCGGCACCGATGCGCATCGGCACAAAACGCGCGCGCCACATATGAACAGCTGATGAATAGACGCGATGATGTAGCGCGAGAGATCCGCTGTGATCCTCGAACCGCACAGGAACGTTTGCGCGATTGCTAATTTATCCCGAGCCTGATTTGGCGATTTTGGGAACTGGAGGAGAGGACAATGAGGATATTGAAGCTTTCCGCGGCTGCGGCCGCTCTGCTGGCTGGCACGGCGCTCGCTGTCGCACAATCGAGCTCGACCGTCGGCACCGGCGGCTCGTCCGCCGGCGGCGGCACCAGCAGCTCGACCGTCGGGACCGGCGGCTCGTCGGCAGGTGGCAGCGGCTCGGGTTCGGCGTCGACGCTCGGCACCGGCGGCTCGTCGGCGGGCGGCGGCACCAGCAGCTCGACTGTGGGCACCGGCGGCTCCGCGGCCGGCAGCGGCTCGGGCAGCGGCTCGGCCTCCACGCTCGGCACCGGCGGTTCGTCCGCGGGCAGCGGCAAGAGCTCGTCCAGCGTCGGCACCGGCGGCTCCGCGGCCGGCGGCTCGACTGTCGGTCGGTCCGGCTCGTCGAAATCCTCCGACATGGACGACGCCGGCAAGTCCGGTAGCCACGCCAGCGAGATGGGCCTCGAAAAAGGCAAGGGCCACCACAAGGACGAGATGAAGAAGGACAAGGATTGATTCCTTGATTCACGGAGCGGCAGCGATGCCGCTCCTTCGTCCGTGTTGGAGGAGAACTGCCATGAACAAATCGATCATTGCGATTGCGGCATTGGCATTGGCGAGCAGCAGTGCTCTCGCTGAAACCACGGAAAAAACCGGCAAGACGGCCTCCGGCGAAACCTGCAAGGTCACGGTCGAAAAACATGCCGACGGCAGCATCACCGCGCTCGGCTCGTCGAGCTCGGGCACGACCGGCTCGACGGCATCAAGCGGTTCGCTGTCGAGCTCGAGCACGGCCGGCGGATCGTCGGTGCATGTCCAGGCCGGCGGCGGCAACGTCTCGAGCTCGTCATCGACGGCGGGCGGCCCTGGCTCCACGAGCGCCAGCACCATCACCGTCAACGGCTGCACGATCTCGACCTCGTCACCCTGAACAGAGGAATGCAACATGAGAACGCTCATTACGGCCTCGGCGGTCGCGCTGCTGCTTGCCGCCACTTCACCGCTGCTTGCGCAGACCAGTATCACCGGCGGATCGGGCGGCTCGGCCGCCGCGGGCGGCACCTCCGCCTCCACCGTCGGCACCGGCGGCACGTCGACCTCGGGAACTGGCAGCACGGGCTCGTCGATCGCGGCTGGTGGAAGCGCCGCCGCCGCGAGCGGCAAGGCCCGGACCGGCGTCAGCATGAACAAGGGCAATGGCCCGGTGCTGAATTCCAACGCCCGCGCGCAAGCGCATGAGGGCGGCACGTTCAGCCGTTCGCACACTCGCACGCAGGTGAAGGCCGGCGAAGAAGTAGGCTCGACAACGAAGACCATGTCGCACGTGCCTGGTTCGAAGCCGAGCATGTCAACCACATCAACGACGGCTCGGTAGGGCCGCGCAAAGAGTTTGGTCCTCACGACCTGCTGCCCGATCCGGTCGGGCAGCTCTTTTTCTCGCACCCCGGTTCAGCCGCCACTCAGGCTGTGGCTGATGCGCGTGACGACGCCGTCCCATTGCCGCTTCTCGTCCGCGGGATAATTGATCAGAACGCAATGCACGTAACGGCTCGTGAAGTTGCAGCGGTCATACCAGATCTTGTCGCGCTTGACGCTGGAGACGACGAAGAAGTCTGATGCGATCCGCTTGTAGACGATCCCCGACGGCGGCTGCTTGGCGGCGAGAAACGCGGCGGGCGAGATTCCCTGTTGCCGGGGAACCGTCTGCACGGTGAGATCGGCGACGCCGTCTGACGTCCGAAATTTCTGGCCGTATCCGTCGGGCTTTCCGGCCTCTTCGGTAAAGATTGAAGTGGGAATATCGACCGACGTTCCGGATTCGGGAATGCGATAGGTGGTCCAGTTGGCAGCCTGGGCAGGAACCGGCGAGGCGGCGAGCACGATGACAATTGCGGCTATCATCTTCATGTCGGCCTCATCAGTTGCGTGGCGCCAGTTGCAGCTCCAGCAAGGCAATCCTCTGCAAGGTCGCCACTTCACGCTCGCCCGCACCAGCCGTGCGCAGGATGGATTCGGCGAGCGCTGAGACGTGCGCGGAATGCACAGGCTCAGGCAAGGTCGCGACCGCAGCGTCCAGGGCGGTGGTCATGAGCTCGATCACCTCGGGGGAAAACGCTGCGTTGGAAAAGTTCTTCATCACACGAGCCGGCCGCATGGGCGCGCCGCCGGTCTAACGTCGGGAAAAAGTGGAAGTTCCTGCAAATGGAGCTCCGCGACGTCCGGCGATCGCACAGCCAGGCCCATGTCATGCTATGCTTGTCCTCCCGGCGGCGAGCCTGCCCCACCAGCCGGATTGCACGATGAATCAGCAACTATCCCTCGTCAGTCTCCTGGTCGCGGATTATGACGAAGCCATCGGCTTCTTCGCGCGCGCTCTGAATTTCGAGCTTTGCGAGGACACGCCGCTCGGTGGCGGGAAACGCTGGGTGGTTGTGCGGCCGCGCGGCCATACAGGCTCTGGATTGCTGCTGGCGCGCGCGGACGGCCCGAAGCAGACGGCGCGCATTGGCGAGCAGACCGGAGGGCGCGTGTTCCTGTTCCTGGAAACGGATGACTTCGAGCGCGATCATGCGCGCATGATCGCGGCCGGCGTGCACTTCGTCGAGACGCCACGACATGAGGCCTACGGCGTCGTGGCGGTTTTCGAGGACCTCTACGGCAACCGCTGGGACCTGATCCAGTCCATCAAGCGCAGTTGACACCCGCGCCGATGGGGCCTGATCGCTGGCCGCGATCCCCTACCCCGCCTTCACGCTCGCATCGATCAGCAGCTTCGCCGCCGCGAGCGCCGACTGCGCGGGGCCGTCTTCGGACTGCTGGCCGGTGACGTAGATGCCTTCGATCAGCAGCAGAAGCGCATCGCCGAGCACATTCGGCTGACGCGCGCCCATCTGGGTCGCAAGTTCGCGCAAGCGCTTGCGGAACACTTTCTTGTGCGCTTCGGCGACTTGGCGCGCGGGATTGTCGCGCGCGGGATATTCCACCGCGGCATTGCTGAGGCCGCAGCCGCGATAGCCCTTGGCCACTGCGCGCGGCGCCAGCTGGCCGATATAGGCGAGCACATGGTCGCGCGCATTGCCGTAGCTCTTGCCGCCGGGGCGCTCGAAATTTTCCCAGAAGCTCAGATCGTAGTCGCGCAAATAGGCGGCGGCGAGATCGTCCTTTGAGGCGAAGCTGCGATAGAGGCTCGGTTTTGTCACCCCGGCGCGATCGACCACCTCGTCGACCCCGACGGCGCGAATGCCCTCGCGGTAGAACAGCTCGCTGGCGGAGGCGCGGATGCGGTCGGCGGCCCGGAGCGGCGCGTCTGCGGGTTTTTCGGCTTTTTTCGTCATCTGGCTCCGATGCCTCCAGGACAGGCTTGACAATGTTACTGACCGGTACGTACTAATACCGCACCCCAATACGTACCGGTAAGTAACATGCCCCCATCCTCCGTTCAACCTGCCTCCGTTCAATCCTCCACCGCCTCTCGGCGGCCGTTCGGCCAGAACTACGCCTTCGTCGTCGTTGCCGTGATTTTCCTGGCGCTGCTGTCCTCCGCGGGTCTGCGCGCGACGCCGGGCGTCTTGATGCTGCCGCTGCAGAAAGCGTTCGGCTGGGACGTCGGCGTGATCTCGTCGTCGGCGGCCATCGGCATTTTCCTCTACGGCCTCGCGGGTCCCTTCGCCGCGGCCGTGATGCAGCGCTTCGGCATCCGCCGCACGGTGCTCGGCGCGCTCATGCTGATGTCGGTCTCGACGGCCATGAGCTATTTCATGACCGCGCCATGGCAATTGTTCATGAGCTGGGGACTGCTCTCAGGCATCGGCTCGGGCGCAGTCGCCAACGTGCTTGGCGCCACCATCGTCAATCGCTGGTTCACCACCAATCGCGGCCTCGTCATGGGACTTTTGACCGCGAGCACCGCGACCGGCACGCTGATCTTCATGCCGGGCCTCGCATCGCTGGTCGAATGGGGTGGCTGGAAGCCGGTGGTGCTGACGGTCGCCGCCTGCTGCGCGGCGCTGATCCCGCTGGTGTATTTTCTGGTGCCAGAGCGCCCCTCAGCGATCGGCCTGCGCTCCTATGGCAGCACGCATGAGGGTCAGCCCGCCGCGCCCGCGCAGGGCAATCCGTTCGTTGCGGCGATCGACAACCTCATCCGCGCAGCGAAGACGCAGACCTTCTGGTTCCTGTTCGCGACCTTCTTCATCTGCGGCTTCACCACCAACGGCCTCGTCGGCACGCATCTGATCGCGTTCTGCGGCGACCACGGCATCTTCGAGGTGCAGGCGGCCAGCCTCTTGGCGCTGATGGGGTTCTTCGACCTGTTCGGCACCACGCTGTCGGGCTGGCTCACCGACCGTTTCGATCCGCGCAAGCTCTTGTTCTTCTATTACGGCCTGCGCGGGCTGTCGCTGATCTACCTGCCCTACTCCGACTTCTCTTTCGTCAGCCTGTCGGTCTTCGCGGTGTTCTACGGCCTCGACTGGATCGCCACCGTGCCGCCGACCGTGCGCATCGCCAACGAAGCCTTCGGCGACAAGAACGCGCCGCTGATCTTCGGCTGGGTGGTTGCGGGCCATCAACTCGGCGCAGCGTGCGCCGCGTTCTTCGCCGGCTTCATGCGCTCGTCGCAGGGCGATTACCTGCAGGCCTTCATGATCGCCGGCGCAACCGGGATCGTGGCGGCCGTGTTGTCGCTGATGATCGGCCGGCGGCCGGTGCAGCCACAGCTGGCTGCAGCGTAGGCGAAGGCGATCACCATTACGGCTGGTCGGCGCCAGGCGTCGACCAGCGATTTGAATATTGATTTTGTTAAGGAAATTTGAAATATATTGCCACAATGCGAGCCGCGCTGGCTCGCGCAGGAGCCGAGAGTTCGCGTTGCGTCCGGCTCCATCTCAATCAACCCTGACAATCTGTGGCGGTTCCGGCAGATGAGCGATTCCCTTCTTGCAACGGTTGGCGACCATTTCTTCATTGGCCTGAAGCCGACCAGCGTTCTCGACGATCGCGACCGTGCCTTGCTGCGCGATCTCAGGCCTGCCGGCGTCATCCTCTACAAGAGCAATTTCCGTCACGACCTGCCCTATCGGGACTGGCTGTCGATCCATCGGGACCTGATCGCCGCGATCCGCGATGCCTCGCAGCGCGACAAGCAATTCATCGCCATCGATCACGAAGGCGGGCGCGTCTGCCGCACGCCGGCGCCGATCACGCGTTTTTCCTACGCGGCGCGATGGGCTTCGACCGCGGAACAAGTCGGCGAGGCCATGGGCGTCGAGCTCGCCTCGCTCGGCTGCAACCTGAATTTTGCGCCGGTGCTGGACATTCACAGCAATCCCGCCAATCCCGTCATCGGCGAGCGCGCCTTCGGCCGCACCGCCGATGATGTCATCAAATCGATGCTGCCCTTCGCCAGGGCGATGGAGCGCCAGGGCGTGCGGGCCTGCGGCAAGCATTTCCCGGGGCATGGCGACACCCAGGTGGATTCGCATCACGAACTGCCGGTGCTCGATCTCGACCTCGAGCAGATCAAGGCGCGCGAGCTCAAGCCGTTTGCCGCCGCGATCGCCGGCGGCATCGGGATGATGATGACCTCGCACATCCTGTACCGGAAGCTCGATCCCAACGATCCCGTCACGCTGTCGCGCACGATCACGCAAGGGCTGCTGCGCGAAGCGATGAAGTTCGACGGCGTGATCGTGTCCGACGACGTCGGCATGCGCGCGATGGCGGGCCGGCTCGACGCGCCGGACTCCGGTGCGCGCTTCATGGCGGCCGGCAACGACATGCTGATGATCTGCTCGCATCTGACCGACACCGAGCGCGCCCGCTTCCTCGCCCGGTCGATCCTCAACGGCGTGGATTCCGGCAAGCTCGATCCGGCGCTGCTGAAGGCTTCAAGCCAGCGCGTCCGCGCGATGCTGGACAGTACCGCGCAGAACGAGGTCTCGGAGCTATCAGGCGAGGTGCTCGCGCGCCACCGCGACGCCGGCACCCAATTCGACGCGGCAACGGTCGAAGTCGTCTAGGAAGATCGACCTCGCCAATCTGACTGACGATGCATTCAGCCAGATGATCGAAACCTGGAGCGTTCAGATCGATCGGTGGTTCGAAAGCGGCCAAAGCGCCAGCTAGCCGGGCATCAAATCGTTTCCGACAATCTGTATTACTCGATGAGGATCGGCGCGGCGATATCGATGCGGTCGTCCTTCTTCATGTCGATGCCGAGCGCCAGCGACCACTTGCCGCTCACTGCGGTGATCATGCTGACGCGCCATTTGTCGGCCGCGATCCGCGTCGCTGATGCCGTCACCGGTGCGATGTTCCTGTCGGGATTGGCCAGCGTCACCGACAGCGCATCGACATTCAGCGGCTGTTCGTCGCCATCGTAAAGCTGGACAAGAACTTCGACGGGTCCGCTGCGGCCGGGCGTGACGGTGACATCGGCCATCACGCGCGTGCCGCAGATGTGTGTGAAGAACGGCTCGTTGGCCGATTGAGGAGCCGCAGCAGCATTCGTCTTCGGCGCCGGGGGCAACGCCGGCTGTGCGGCCTCCGTCGCGGCGATCTGGAGCCTGGGACCCTTGGCACTGATGCTGCCGACCTCGAATGTCGCCTCGATCGTTCCTGAACGCTGGAAGTTGAGAGAGACCGGGATGCGCTGCCCCTCCTCGAAGGGCGCGGTCAGTCCGATGAACATGATGTGGTGCCGCCCGGCGCCAGCGTGACGATCTGGTCCGGCGGAATCGTCAGACCCTGCTCGAGCGGGCGCATCATCATGACGCCGTCCTGCATCGTGATCTGATGGATCTCGACCGAGGCGGCGGCCGGGCTGGAGGCCGAAAGAAGACGGTCCGGCACGGTGCCGCGATTTTCGATGGTGAGGTAGCCACCCGCGACTTTCGCGCCCTTCGGCGTGGCGCGGCTCCAGGCCTGGCTGACGACGACGTCGGTGTGGTCGGCAAGCGTCGGGGAGGATCCGACGAACGCCAGGGCGGCCGCGAGAATCACGGCGATGCTTCCGAATTTCTCCAACATGACGATCTCCGTCTTGGCGGCAACGAGCTGCGACCGGCGTCACCGGCGCGATGCCTCCGCAGGCGTCGTCATGGACGACATCGCCGTTCGACCGGAAACACCCTAAGCCGTGACGCCAGACTGGTCTTTGTCTGGACACAAACTATGGTGCCTTTCGCCCGTGCACTTGATCTCCGACAAAGAATGCGCGGCTCGCAACCGTCATTCTGGCGATGTGGCCACCGGAGAGCCTTACGCATTCGTTAACCGGCACGTCCCGTGTTTTTCCGGCCGGGAGCATCACCGAATTGCATGTCGGTGCCCATGAACGAAGCTTTTGAATTCGACGGGCGGGAGAGAGCAATGATCAGGGCGATCGAGTTGTTCCGGATGAAGGCCGACGAGTGCGAGCATCGCGCAAAGCACACCATCAACAAGTCGGAGCAAGCCGAGTTGGTGGATATGTGCGCCGAGTTTCACTGGCTGTCTGGAGAAGCCGCACGGCTCCAGAACCGGATCACGCAACTCGATGCCTCGCGGATGTCGGCAATCGATGGCCGGATCACGCCCGCTTCCGCGGCCCCGCAAGCATTGATCCCCTGAGCCGCAAAGCGCGGCATCGCCTGGTCGCAATGACACCGCCTGTGGTGCCGTGTGCACGCGGCACCCGGCTCAAGATGAACCTTTCCGCGCCATCCGCGGATTGCATCAGCTTTGAAAATACCACAATCCCTGTGCAGCGAGGCGAAGCGCTCTTTCCCTTCGGAGGTCGCGAGCCGTGCGCTTGTCCTTCTTTATCGCGCTCCTGATGATCTACGTCGTCGGCTGCATGGCCGCCGCGGTCGCAGCCGTCTTCGCCTTGGAGTGGATCGTTGGGGACATCGGAGCCTTGGGCAGCGTCTTGGTCTTTTCCGCCATTCTGCTGGGGCTTGTGTCGCAAGCGACGCGGATCTTCGAACCACTGATGGTTCGGAGGCATGCAAAGGACATGGCGGGGACCAAGCAGCATGCCGCCGCAGCGGAGTTGCCGGTCTGGGCCAACGAAGCCGAGCTGGAAGCTGCGCTGCGCCATGCGGGTTTGAACGAATGGGCTCCAAGACTCGCTCAAATGGCGAGGCGGTGCATTGTCCTCGTTCCCGGACCCATCGAGGAAGGGGCACCAACAGGTGCGAGCCGGCTCGGCGGCCAGCCCGACATGCCGCCAGATGTGGATTGGCCTTTCCGACCGGCCTTCACGCCCAAGCGCGAGGCTGGCTCGATGCCGGGTCGAATTATCAGCGGACGCCGCCATCGGGCGGCACGGCTGGAGCATTCCGGCCAAGTCGAAAGCGAAATCCGCAATCGCGAATGGCCGCTGAGCTTCGTCGCCCAAATCGACTTTGCGGAGCTTCATTCTGTCTGCGCCCTGGACGGCTTCCCCTCCGCTGGGCGGCTGCTGTTCTTCTGCGATCCTTTCGATTGGCCGTGGGGAGAAGAGGAGGATCAGGCGCGGGCGCGGACTATCTTCACGCGGCGACCGGGCGAGCAGCTGCAGCGGAAGCCCTTTCCGAAGGAATTCGATGAGCCGGCAGCAAGGGAATTGATGCCAAGAGGCTACGCCTTCAAACCGCGTAGCTTGCGCCCGACAGCATGGCTCTTGCCTCCGCCGGTCTCGTCGATCGCGCGGTTCGACTGGCCTGGCTGGTCGGTCGCGCAACGTGACGCCTATCAGCAGTTCTGGGACGCCCTTTACGCTCGGTATCCGGAAGTCTTTGGCCCTGATGGCAATGCTGGGATTCACCAGGTGGGTGGCGTCGCCTTGTCCATCCAGGAGCCCGTCGAAGCGGCGTGCGCGGGGCACGCCGGGGATGGGCCTGAGTTCGCCGACAACTGGCAACTCGTGCTGCAGATCGACAGCGACGTCGAAGCGGGCATGGAGTGGGGTGACGCAGGACGACTCTACCTATGTGCCCGCAAGCAGGACCTCGCCACCGACCGCTTTGACCGCTGCTGGACCATCCTGCAAAGCCACTGACGGGGCGTGCTTCGGTGAAGGTGCGGCGATGACAGCACTTCGCTCGTCATCGCAATGCAATGAGAGCGTGAGGCGCGATCACCGGATGCAAGTCGACACCTTACATCGGAAGAACGGCAAGTTTCGGCGTCAATCGCGTGTACCGAAATGGCGCGCCCGGAACGATTCGAACGTCCGACCCTCAGATTCGTAGTCTGATGCTCTATCCAGCTGAGCTACGGGCGCGTTTTTCGCTGATAGTGCGGGCGAGGCCCGCACGCAGCCTTCCGGACAGCGCCGGAGGGGGTGCGAAAGAGCGCTCTGACTATCCGCTCTTGGCGGCGTTGGCAAGGTCCGGGATGGGGAGATTTTGCAGAGGGATGACGGTTTTCCGTCATTCCGGGATGGCCGAAGGGACAGGCCCGGAATCCATAACCCCAGCTGGTGGTTATGGAATTCCGGGCTCGCGCTACGCGCGCCCCGGAATGACGAATGGTGGGTAGGCAAGGGCACCGGAAATATCGGCCTTTGGCCGACTAGGCCCGCTGTCGCTCGTTGCGGATGGAGAGGAGTTCCACGGGGCGGTCGGGAATGACGATCCGGAAGGTGGCGCCGATGGTGCCTTCGACCAGGTGGATGTCGCCGCCATGGGCGCGCACCAGCTCGGCTGCGATGGCAAGGCCGAGCCCGCTGCCGCCGGGGCGGCCGGAGGTCTGGAACGCCTCGAACAGGTGCTCCCGCGTCTTCTGGGGCACGCCGGGGCCGGTATCCGAGACCTCCAGGATCGCGACCGCGCCTTCGCGTTTACCGGTGATCCGGATCTGCTGCGGGCCGCCATCGCCGGAGGCATGGCTTTCCAGCGCCTGGGCGGCGTTGCGCACGAGGTTGAGCAGCACGCGGAACAGCTGGTCGGGATCGGCATCGACCGAAAGACCGCGCTCGATCGCGGCAACCCAGGCGATCGTGGCATCATTGGCAAGACCCGCAGTCTCCCGCACCTCGAGCACGACAGGCTCGATCAGCATCATGCGGCGATCGGGCGCGGCCTCCTGGGCGCGGCCGTAGGACAGCGTCGACTGGCAGAAGGCGATGGCGCGCTCGAGCGAACGCACGAGCTTCGGTGCAAAGCGCTGCACCCTGGGATCGGGCACGCTGGCGAGCTGATCCGACAGCAGCTGGGCCGAGGCCAGCAAATTGCGCAGATCGTGATTGATCTTCGAGACGGCGAGGCCCAGCGCGGCAAGCCGGCTCTTTTGATGCAGCATCGACATCAGGTCGCGCTGCATGTCGGACAATTCGCGCTCGGCAACGCCGATTTCGTCGCTACGCTGGCTCGGCACGATGATCCGCGCCGAGCTTTCAGGGTTCTCGTGGAAGCCGACCAGGCTCGCGGTCAGCCGCCGCATCGGCCGCACGAACAGATAATGGAGCGCAAGATAGACGAGACCGGCGGTCAAAATGCCGATGATCAGCGCGACCACCACGACATTGCGCGAGAAGCGGTACATCGACTGCCGCAGCGGCAGATCGTCGGTCACGATCTCGATGAACTGGGCATTGCCGACGCCGGGGCCGACGATGCGGATCGGCTGGTTGCCGGTCTCCAGCATCATCTGGAATGAGCCGGTGATGGCCTGCCACACCGTCATGTCGCGCAGGTCGATGTCGTGCTCGATCGTCGCGGGCAGATTGTCGCTGGCGAGCAGGCGGCGCTGCTGGCCCATCTTGATCGCGACCGCGCGCGCATTGATGCTTTTCAGGATCTGGCGCGACAGCGAATCCGGCACCATGCCGAGCGGCGCCGCATCGAGCACCAGGGCTGCCGTATTTGCGGCGGCGACGCGGTCGTTGAGCCGGTTGACCCAGAAGTTGGCGATCGCGGGGACGTAGAGCAGGACGGCTGCGATCATCACCAGGGGGACGGTCAGCAGCAAAAGCTTGCCTGATAGCCCAAGCCCGCCCGGCCCGCGCGTCCGGGCCGCCGGCTGGTCCGGCTGATCCAAATCGCGATCCAGCGCTTGATCCAGGTCCTGACTCAGGCCCTGATCCGAAGTCTGGGTCGGCTGCTGGAGGTCGGTCGTTGCCACGAGGTTCGCCCCTGCTGGCCTTCTGATAACGCTTGGCTGATGGAGGATGCGACCCGCCCCTGGGGGTGGTCAAATTACGGATCGCTAATCTGCCGAGGTGGGATGTAGGCGCTGATATCGCCATCCGCCACCTCAAGGGTTAAAAACCCCAAAGAAGCAGCGATATTCAGCGGAACTGCGCGGTCCTGCGGCGTTGACGAAAACAAGAGGCTCCCTTATAAGCCGCGCAAATTGTCCGCGATGACCCGGTGCGACACCGGGAGCGGCTCTTCTGGGGCCGGAAACGGCCCGTTTTGAGCCGCAACTTCGGGACTTTACCATCAATTCTACAGGCAAATTGCCCGGTCAGCGGAGAAAAACCCGTGAAGCGGACTTATCAACCCAGCAAACTGGTGCGCAAGCGCCGTCACGGTTTCCGTGCCCGTCTCGCCACTGCCGGCGGCCGCAAGGTTCTCGCCGCCCGCCGCGCCCGCGGCCGCAAGCGTCTGAGCGCCTGAGCCGGACCCCCTTTTCCGGGATTTCATCATGGATCGGCTGAGGCAGCGAGCGGATTTCCTCGCCGTTGCCAATGGCGCGCGGGTGAACAGTCCCGCGTTCGTCCTGCAAAGCCGTCGTCGCGACGACCTTGGTCCTGTCAGGATCGGCTTCACCGTTACCAAAAAGAACGGCAACGCCCCCGAACGCAATCGCATCCGGCGCCGGCTTCGCGAATTGGTGAAGCGGCTCGATACGGTGTCGATGCAACCCCATCATGATTATGTGCTGGTCGGCCGCAGGGACGCGCTCTCGCGCGACTTCACGACCATGCTCGACGATCTGCGCATAGCGTTCACGAAGCCCGTGCGGCATACGGCCAAAGGATCTGACAAGGGACGCGGGCCAAATCCAAGGCCCGGCCCCGCCGCCAGCCGCAAACCGGATTGATGACGAGACCATAGTGATGACCGACAATCGCAATACCATCCTCGCCGTCATTCTGTCCGGCCTGGTGCTGATCGCCTGGCAGTACTTCTACAATGTACCGGCGATGGAGAAGCAGCGCGCCCAGCAGCAGGCGCAGGCCGAGCTGCAAAAGGCCAATCCGCAACCGACGGCCTCGGCAACGCCGGGCGCTACGCCGCAGGCCGGGACGACGACGCCCACCACCGCACCGGGCGCGAACCAGCAGGTCCAGCCGACCGTCAGCCGCGATGCCGCGATCGCCGCGAGCCCGCGCGTGAAGATCGACACCCCGCGCCTCGCCGGCAGCATCGCGCTGAAGGGCGGCCGCATCGACGACCTCGCGCTGCTGCAATTCCGCGAGACGGTCGACCCTAAATCGCCGCCGATCATCCTCTATTCGCCCTCGGGCACGGCAGAACCCTATTACGCCGAGTTCGGCTGGGTGGCGGCGACGGGCGTGACGTCGAAGATGCCTGACGCCCAAACCGTCTGGCAGCAGGACGGCAGCGGCAGCCTGACGCCGACGACCCCGGTGGTGCTCAAATGGGACAACGGCGAGGGCCTCAGCTTCCGCCGCACAATTTCAGTCGACGATCACTATCTCTTCACCGTCAAGGACGATGTGAGCAATGTCGGCAACGCGCCTGTTACGCTCTACCCCTACGCGCTGATCTCCCGCCACGGCACGCCGCACGTCTCCGGCTATTACATCCTGCATGAGGGCCTGATCGGCTATCTCGGCGAGCGCGGCTTGCAGGAATACGCCTACAAGAAGATCGACGAAGCCAAGCAGGTCGACTTCAAGGCCACCAATGGCTGGCTCGGCATGACCGACAAGTACTGGGCTTCGGCGCTGCTGCCCGACACCGGTGCGCAGCTTCAGGCGAAGTTCTCCTCGAACCTCGCCGGCAATGTCCACACCTACCAGACCGACTATCTGCTCGACCCCGTCACCGTCGCGATCGGCGGCAGCGCAACCGCGAATGCGCGGCTGTTCGCCGGCGCCAAGGAAGCCAGCGTCGTCGGCGTGTTCCCGTTCGCCGGGCTCGGCGGCTACAACAAGGAGCTCGGCCTCAACCATTTCGATCTCTTGATCGATTGGGGCTGGTTCTACTTCATCACCAAGCCGATGTTCCTCGGCCTCGACTTCTTCTACCGCTTCTTCGGCAATTTCGGCGTCTCGATCCTGCTCGTGACGGTGATCGTGAAGCTGTTGTTCTTCCCGCTGGCCAACAAGTCCTACGCCTCGATGGCGAAGATGAAGTCGATCCAGCCGCAGCTGCAGGCGCTGAAGGAGCGCTACCCCGACGACAAGGTGAAGCAGCAGCAGGAGATGATGGAGATCTACCGCAAGGAGAAGATCAATCCGGTTGCCGGCTGTCTTCCCGTGGTGATCCAGATCCCGGTGTTCTTCTCGCTCTACAAGGTGCTGTTCGTCACCATCGAGATGCGGCACGCGCCATTCATCGGCTGGATCAAGGACCTCTCGGCGCCCGATCCGACCAATCTGTTCACGCTGTTCGGCCTGATTCCGTTCGATCCGACCACGGTCCCGGTGTTCGGCCACTATCTGGCGCTCGGCATCTGGCCGATCATCATGGGCATCACGATGTGGTTCCAGATGAAGCTGAATCCGACACCGCCGGATCCGACGCAGCAGATCATCTTCAACTGGATGCCGCTGATCTTCACCTTCATGCTGGCGGGCTTCCCGGCGGGCCTCGTGATCTACTGGGCCTGGAACAACACGCTCTCCGTGATCCAGCAGAGCTTCATCATGCGCCGCAACGGCGTGAAGGTGGAGCTGTTCGACAATCTCAAGTCAACGTTCGCAAGGAAGGCGACGTAGCCGTCATTGCGAGCGCAACTGCCTCTACGTCGTCATGCCCGGGCTCGTCCCGGGCATCCACGTTTAGGAGGGCGCCTTGCGGACAGGCGTGGATGGCCGGGACATTTCAATGGGAAGACGCGCTTCGCGCTTTTGCCCGGCCATAACGAGAGGATAGACCGGTCGGATGAACGACAAGACCGACGACAAAGATGCGAAGCTGATCGAAGCCGGGCGCAAGCTGTTCGCCCGCGACTGGCAGTTCATCTGGGCCTCGCCCTCGATCCAGACGCTGCCGCCGATGGCGGGACCGGAGATCGCCTTTGCCGGCCGCTCCAACGTCGGCAAGTCGAGTCTGATCAATGCGCTGACGGGCCGTAATGCGCTGGCGCGCACCTCGCACACGCCGGGCCGCACCCAGGAGCTGATCTTCTTCGAGGTCCCCGGAAAGACCGACCTCCGCCTCGTCGACATGCCCGGCTATGGCTATGCCAAGGCGCCGAAGAGCCAGGTCGCGTCCTGGACCGAGCTGATCCACACATTCCTGCTGGGACGCGCCTCGCTCGCGCGCGTCTACGTGCTGATCGATGCACGCCATGGCCTCAAGGATGTCGATCTCGAAGTGCTGAAGACGCTCGACCGCTCGGCCGTCAGCTACCAGATCGTGCTGACCAAGGCCGACCAGGTGAAGGCTTCCGAGCTGCAATCGCGCATCACCGAGACGGAAGCCGCGCTCGCCAAGCATCCGGCCGCATTCCCGAACGTGATCGCGACCTCGTCGCGCTCGTCGACCGGCATGGTCGAGCTGCGCGCCGCCATGGCCAAGCTGCTGGAAGAGCGGAGCGCGCAATGACGCGCCTGCTGATTGCACTCGCTGGCTTGATGGGCGCCGCCGGCGTCGCGCTGGCCGCGGCCGCAGCCCACGGCACCGACGCCAGCCGGCTTGCCTCCGCAAGCGCCATGCTGCTGTTTCATGCAACTGCCATATTGGCGGTGGCAGCCTTGCTCGCGCGCGGCCTTCTGCACGGCGGAATAGGCCTGATCGCCGCGTTCGGCTTCGTGATCGGCGCTGCGCTGTTCGCGGGCGACCTCAGCTTGCGGCAATATGCGGGGCATTCACTGTTTCCGATGGCGGCACCATCAGGCGGAACGGTGATGATCTTGGGCTGGCTGGCGCTGACGCTGGCGGCGATGGTGGCGAAGACGTGACGCTCCATCTTACCCTCCCCTGGAGGGGGAGGGTCGCTACGCATGCAGCGAAGCGAAATGCGTAGCGGGGTGGGGTGACAGTCGTTCCGCAGAAGCGGTGCCCGAGTGGAGAGATCACCCCACCCCGCTCGCGCTTCGCGCGACCGACCCTCCCCCTCCAGGGGAGGGTAAGAGCGAACACCACTTTGCGCCTCGCCCGCCAATCGGATAGAACGCGAACCCGCGTTAGTCCCGCCAGCGAGATCCGCCTCATGACCGAAATCTCCCCGCTCGACCAGGCCCGCATCCTGTCCGAAGCGCTGCCGCACATGCAGCAGTACGACGAAGAAACCATCGTCATCAAATATGGCGGCCATGCCATGGGCGATGAGGAGACGGCGAAGAATTTTGCCCGCGACATCGTGCTGCTCGAGCAGACCGCGATCAATCCTGTCGTGGTGCATGGCGGCGGGCCGCAGATCGCGACCATGCTCAAGCGCCTCGGCATCGTCTCGGAATTCGCAGCCGGCCTGCGCATCACCGATGCCGCGACCATCGAAATCGTCGAGATGGTGCTCGCCGGCTCCGTCAACAAGCAGATCGTCGGCTACATCAACGAGGCCGGCGGCAAGGCCGTGGGGCTCTCCGGCAAGGATGGCAATATGGTGAAGGCGTCGAAGACGACGCGCACCATCATCGATCCGGACTCGAACATCGAGAAGGCAATCGATCTCGGCTTCGTCGGCGACCCCGAGAAGGTCGATCTGACGCTGCTCAACCAGCTGATCGGCTATGAGCTGATCCCGGTGCTGGCGCCGCTCGCGACCTCGAAAGAGGGCCAGACGCTGAACATCAATGCCGACACTTTTGCGGGCGCTGTCGCTGGCGCGCTGAAGGCAAAACGCCTGCTGCTGCTCACCGACGTGCCTGGCGTGCTCGACAAGTCGAAGAAGCTGATCCCGCAGCTGTCGGTGAAGGACGCCCGCAAACTGATCGCCGACGGCACCATTTCCGGCGGCATGATCCCGAAGGTCGAGACCTGCATCTACGCGCTGGAGCAGGGCGTCGAGGGTGTCGTCATCATCGACGGCAAGATGCAGCACGCGGTGCTGCTCGAGCTCTTCACCAACCAGGGCACGGGAACGCTGATCCACAAGTGAGGCAGGAGCGGACAAAGAAAGCCGTCATGGCCGGGCTTGTCCCGGCCATCCATGGCCTTTTGTCCAACACCAAGAACGTGGATGCCCGGCACAAGGCCGGGCATGACGAATTGAGGGCTCGGGGACATCACCGCTCTCCCCTCACCCGCTTCCTGATGACGCTACCGGCCGCGGTCGTCTCGTTCTTCTTCTCCTCCGCGCCGGCCTTCGCTGATCTGAAGATCTGCAACCGCATGTCCTATGTCGTCGAGGCCGCGATCGGCATCGATGACAAGGCGGCGACCGCGACGCGCGGCTGGTTCAGGATCGATCCGGCCAGCTGCCGCGTGGTGGTGCAGGGCACGCTCACCGCCGACCGAATCCTGCTCAACGCCCGTGCGCTCGGCGTCTACGGCTCCTCGCCGATCCCGCAGAACGGCAACGATATGCTGTGCGTGGCACGGGACAATTTCGTCATCGCGGCCGCGCGGCAGTGCCGCAGCGGCCAGACGCAGGCTCCCTTTACCCAGATCATGCCGACGCAAGGCGACGACGGCAATCTCGTCGCCTATCTCGCCGAGGATTCCGAATATGACGACGAGCAGGCGCGGCTCGCCGGCATCCAGCGGCTGCTGGTGATTGCAGGCTACGACGTCGGCGCGATCGATGGCGTCGACGGACCGAAGACGCAAGCCGCCCTCGCTGCTTTCCTGAAGAGCCGGGGGCTTTCCTCCGACGCGGCCAACTCGCCGACTTTTTTCAAGACCATGGTCGAAGCGGCGCAGACGCCGTCCACGACCGGGCTCACCTGGTGCAACGACACGCCGCACAAGGTGATGGCGGCGGTCGCGACCGACGACGGCAAATCGGTGACCAGCCGCGGCTGGTATCGCATCGATCCCAAGACCTGCCTGCATCCCGATGTGACCGGCCAGCCAAAGCAGATCTTCAGCTTCGCGGAAGCCGTCGATAGCGACAACCGCGCCATCAAGCTGAAGGACAAGCCGCTGAACTGGGGCGGCGATAAGCAGCTCTGCACGCGCGAAACCAAGTTCGAGACCAATGAGCAGACCGATTGCGGTGCCCGCGGATTTGCTGCGACGGGATTTGGCGCGGTGGACATGTCGAGCGGTGGCAAGACACTGCGGTTTGCGTTGCCGTGATGGTGGCGCCCACAAACACCGGTGTCGTCCCCGCGAAGGTGGGGACCCATTACCACAGGACCGAGTTATGGCGCGCGATGCCAACTACGCGTCTTCGCAAAACCCCTCCCTGGGGTTATGGGTCCCAGATCTGCGCTTCGCTTGTCCGGGACGACAGCGGAGAATGGGCGACGTTTGCGTGTAGAAGATAGAGTATTGAAATGACCCAACCCCGCGCCTTCGCCCACGTCGACACCTGGGTGTTCGATCTCGACAACACGCTCTATCCGCATCACGTCAACCTGTGGCAGCAGGTCGACGCCAGGATCGGCGAGTTCGTGTGCAACTGGCTGAACGTGACGCCCGCAGAAGCACGCAACATCCAGAAGGATTATTACCGGCGCTTCGGCACCACCATGCGCGGTATGATGACCCTGCATGGCGTGCACGCCGACGACTATCTCGCTTACGTGCACAAGATCGATCATTCGCCGCTCGAGCCGAACCCGGCGCTCGGCGCTGCCATCACAAAGCTGCCGGGACGCAAGCTGATCCTGACCAACGGCTCGGTCGACCATGTCGATGCGGTACTGGCGCGGCTTGGCCTGGCCACGCATTTCGACGGCGTATTCGACATCATCGCCGCCGAATTCGAGCCGAAGCCGGCGCCGCAGACCTATCGCAAATTCCTCTCGGACCATTCGGTCGATCCCACCCGCGCCGCCATGTTCGAAGACCTCGCGCGCAACCTCACCGTTCCGCACGAGCTCGGCATGACTACGGTGCTGGTGGTGCCCGATGGCACAAGGGAAGTGGTGCGCGAGGACTGGGAACTGGAAGGGCGCGACGCCGCTCACGTCGATCACGTCACGGACGATCTGGCGGGGTTTTTGGCCGGGTTGTCGCACCCTAGATAGCCGTCATACCCCGCGAAGGCGGGGTATCCAGTAATCACCGCCATCTCGATTTATCACGACCGCCGCGGCGTACTGGATCACCCGCTTTCGCGGGTGATGACAGCGAACCAAGCTTGACTCCCCTAGCCCAAATCCCGAAAAAGCGCCCCAATCCAGCAAAATTCCCTGATCCGAAGAGGAAATCCCGATGTCCCTGTCCGCCCTGGAATCCACCATCAACAGCGCTTTCGAGGCGCGTGACGGCATCTCGACCTCGACCAAGGGCGAGGTCCGCGACGCCGTGAACCAGTCGCTGGAGATTCTGGACAAGGGCGAGGCGCGCGTTGCCGAGCGCGGCGCTGACGGCAAGTGGAAGGTCAATCAGTGGCTGAAGAAGGCCGTGCTGCTCTCCTTCCGCCTCAACGACATGGACGTCATTCCCGGCGGACCTGGCCAGGCCAACTGGTGGGACAAGGTGCCCTCGAAATTCGAAGGCTGGGGCCCGAACCGTTTTCGCGACGCCGGCTTCCGCGCCGTGCCGGGCGCCGTGGTGCGCCGCTCGGCCTTCATCGCCAAGAACGTCGTGCTGATGCCGTCCTTCGTCAATCTCGGCGCCTATGTCGATGAAAGCACCATGGTCGACACCTGGGCCACCGTCGGCTCCTGCGCGCAGATTGGCAAGCGCGTCCACATCTCCGGCGGCGCCGGCATCGGCGGCGTGCTCGAGCCGCTGCAGGCCGAGCCCGTGATCATCGAGGACGATTGCTTCATCGGCGCACGTTCCGAGGTCGCCGAAGGTGTCATCGTGCGCAAGGGCGCGGTGCTGGCGATGGGCGTGTTCCTGGGCGCCTCGACCAAGATCGTCGACCGCGAGACCGGCGAAATCTTCATGGGCGAGGTGCCGGAATATTCGGTGGTGGTGCCCGGCGCGCTGCCCGGCAAGCCGATGAAGAACGGCCAGATCGGCCCGAGCACCGCCTGCGCCGTGATCGTCAAGCGCGTCGACGAGCGCACGCGGTCGAAGACCAGCATCAACGAGCTGCTGCGGGATTAAGACCACGAACCAGACGTCCTCACCGTCACCCTGAGGTGGCCGCCTCTTCGGCGGCCCTCGAAGGGCGACGGCCCGGCTGCGGCTGCATCTCGGCCGCTCATCCTTCGAGGCTTGCTCGACGGCGCAGACGCGCCGCCGAGCGCGCGCCTCAGGATGACGGGTCGGTCGGATAGCCCGATCGAACCCACCCTCCCTCCATCGCGACCAATCTTCGGGCGGCGCCTCCCGCCCGGAGCCTTTCGCATGGACTGGACCTGGTATCTCTTCCGTTTCGACGGCCGCATCAACCGCGCTTTGCTGTGGCAGGCGCTGTTGATCGTCGCGCTGCTGGCGGGCTTGCTGGAGATCGCCGGTCAGATCATCGGAATTCTCGGAGGGACGAGGTCCACCTTAAAGCTCGGCATCGAGCTCGATTTCGACTTCGGTCTCGACGACCTCTTCAAACTGGTCGATCCCCGCGCCTCCCACTCGCTGGCCGCCGATCTGGCGACCTCGATCCTCAAAGCGTCGGGCATGGCGTTGTTCTTCTGGATCTATCTCGCGACGGCGATCAAACGATTGCATGATCGCGACAGGAGCGGCTGGTGGATCGTTCCGTTCTTCTTCATGCCCGGCCTGTTCAGCCAGTTCTCGGACCTGCTGCCTAACTCCTCCTGGATGCTTCCCTTCACCCTGACCGCCGCGCTCCTGTGGCTATGGGGCCTCGTCGAAATGTTCTGCCGGCCCGGCACCTCGGGCCACAACCGGTTCGGTCCTGATCCGCTCCTCGAGATCGAGGACAGTTCGGCATCGGCCACGCCTCCTGCGAAAAGTTGGGACTAGAGCCGCGAGCTCGAATTCGTGCCGCCCAGCGCTAGCCCACCCGGCGGCATGCATGTTAAGCGGGGCTCATGACCGATGCTCTCTCCATTGCCCGCGACCTCATCCGCTGCCCGTCAGTAACCCCTGAAGACGCCGGTGCGCTCGGCGTGCTCGAGAAGGCGCTGAGCGCGGCCGGCTTCACTTGCCACCGCGTGACCTTCAGCGAGGACGGCACCGCCGACGTCGACAATCTCTATGCGCGGATCGGCACCGACGGCCCGCACATCACCTTTGCCGGCCACACCGACGTGGTGCCGCCCGGCGACGAGAGCGCCTGGAGCGTCGGCGCGTTCTCGGGCGAGGTCAAGGACGGCTTCCTGCACGGCCGCGGCGCGGTCGACATGAAGGGCGGCATCGCCTGCTCGGTCGCCGCCGTGCTGGAGCATCTCGCCGCCAACGGCGGCAAACCGCGCGCGGACGGGACCGGCTCGATCTCGTTCCTGATCACCGGTGACGAGGAAGACGTCTCGATCAACGGCACCATCAAGCTGTTGAAATGGGCCGCGGAGCGCGGCGAGCAGTTCGACCATTGCGTTCTCGGCGAGCCCTCCAATGTCGAGACCCTCGGCGACACCATCAAGGTCGGCCGCCGCGGCTCGCAATCGGGCACGCTCGTCGTCGACGGCGTGCAAGGCCATGTGGCCTATCCGCACCGCGCGGCCAACCCCGTGCCGGATATTTCGCGGTTGATCGTGGCGATCTCGGACGAGCCGCTCGACAACGGCAGCGCGCAGTTCCAGGCCTCCAATCTGGAATTCGTCTCGGTCGACGTCGGCAACAAGGCGTTCAACGTCATCCCCGGCGAGGCCCGCGCCAGATTCAACATCCGCTACAACGACAACCATACGCAAGCATCCTTGCGCGAGCTGGTCGAGGCGCGCCTCGCCAAAGCCTGCGGCAACCGCATCAAGGCCCGCATCGTCTGGGAGCCATCGAACTCCAACGTATTCGTGACCAAGCCGGGCCCGTTCACTGACCTTGCGGTGTCGGCGATCGAAGAGGTGACGGGCCGCAAGCCTGAGCTGTCGACCTCAGGCGGCACCTCGGATGCCCGTTTCATCTCGAGCTATTGCCCAGTGATCGAATTCGGCCTGGTCGGCCAGACCATGCACCAGATCAACGAGCGCGTGCCGGTGACGGATCTGGAGAAGCTGACCAAGGTGTATCGCGGGATACTGACGCGGTATTTTGGGTAGGGCGCAGTCTTCGCCAAGCATTCCGCTGTCATCGCCCGGCTTGACCGGGCGATCCAGTACTCCGAAACGATTGTGATAGAACCGAGAGGCCGCGGCGTACTGGATGCCCCGGTCAAGCCGGGGCATGACACCAAGTGTGTGGCGAGAGCGCGCTTTCGACGCGCACACGTACCTCAATAATCCACCTTTATCAGATACAGCCCTTCCGGCGGCGCGACGATGCCGCAGGCGGCGCGGTTGCGGGCGGCGAGCGCTGCGGAGAGATCGTCCGCGGTCCAGCGTCCCTCGCCGACCCAGACCAGCGATCCCACCATCGAGCGCACCTGGCTGTGCAGGAACGAGCGCGCCGAGGTGACGATGATGATCTCGCGGCCGTCGCGCGTGACGTCGAGCTGATCGAGCGTCTTCTCCGGCGACTTGGCCTGGCACTCGGTGTCGCGAAAGGTCGTGAAATCATGCTTGCCGAGCAGGCGCTGAGCGGCGGCATGCATGGCGTCGGCATCGAGCCGGCGCGGCACGCGCCAGGCGTGGCCGACGTCGAGCGCGAGATTGGCGCGGGTGTTGATGACGCGGTAGCGGTAGTGGCGTTTCACCGCCGAGAAGCGCGCCTCGAACGTATCGGGCACGATCTCGGCCTCGAGCACCGCGATCGGATGCGGGCGCAGATGCGCGTTCAACCCATCGCGAAAGCGTCCAGGTGGAAACTGCTTCTCGACATCGACATGCGCGACCTGGCCGCGCGCATGCACACCGGCATCGGTGCGGCCGGCGCCGTGCACGCGCAAATCGGCACCGGTCATCGCCTTCACGGCTGCTTCCAACGCGCCCTGCACCGACGGCAGCGTGTCCTGGATCTGCCAGCCGAAGAACGGCGCGCCGTCATATTCGATGGTGAGCTTGTAGCGGGGCATCAGACCAGCCGCATCGGCGGCTCAACCTTCACGCCGCGCAGGAAGTCAGTGGCCGGCATCCGCGCCTTGCCTTCGCGCTGAAGCTCGAGAATGCGTATGGCGCCCTCGCCGCACGCGATAGTGAGCTGATGATCCAGCACCGTGCCCGGCTCTCCCGATCCCTTCGCAAGCTCACAGCGCAGGATTTTGACGCGCGCATTTTCGTTGACGCCTGAGAGTTCGGTCCAGGCACCGGGAAACGGCGAAAGACCGTGGATATGGCGCAGCACCGCGTGCGCAGGCTTGCTCCAGTCGATCCGCGCCTCGGCCTTGTCGATCTTGGCAGCGTAGGTGACGCCGTCCTCGCTCTGCTTCTTCAGCTGCAGCCCGCCGCGGTCGAGCGCCGCCATCGCGCGCACCATCAGGTCGGCACCGAGACGGGAGAGGCGATCGTGCAGATCGGCCGCGGTCATGTTGTCCGTGATGGCAAGACGCTCGGCCATGGCGACGTCGCCGGTATCCAGGCCGACATCCATCTTCATCACCATGACGCCGCTCTCGGCATCGCCGGCCATGATCGCGCGGTTGATCGGCGCGGCACCGCGCCAGCGCGGCAGCAGCGAAGCGTGAAGGTTGTAGCAGCCGAGCTTCGGCGCATCGAGGATCGCCTGCGGCAGGATCATGCCATAGGCGACGACGACTGCGGCATCGGCCTCAAAGGCACCGAATTCGGCAAGCGCTTCCTGCGTCTTCAGCGTCTTCGGCGTCAGCACAGGCACGCCGAGTTTTCGCGCAGCTTCCTCGACCGGGGTCGGCTGCATCTGCAGCCCGCGCCGGCCGCCCGGCTTCGGCGCGCGGGTGTAGACGGCCACGATCTCGTGGCCATGCGCGACGAGCTCGAGCAGCGTCGGCACGGAGAAATCGGGCGTGCCCATGAAGATCAGGCGGAGGGGCATGTGGCTGCGTTCGGTGAGAGTTCTGGTTCTCCGTCATGCCCGGGCTTGTCCCGGGCATCCACGGTCTTGGTGACAAAGCAAGCAAGGCGTGGATGGCCGGGTCAAGCCCGGCCATGACGACGTGTGAGAGCCGGGCTCTACTCCCCCGCGCGCTTGGCGGCTTTCTCGAACTTCTTGATGACGCGGTCGCGCTTGAGCTTTGAGAGATAGTCGACGAACAGCACGCCGTTGAGATGGTCGATCTCGTGCTGGATGCAGGTGGCGTAGAGGCCTTCGGCGTCCTCCTCGTGCACCTTGCCGTCGAGATCGGTGAAGCGCACCCGCACCTTCGCCGGGCGCTCGACCTCCTCGTAATATTCGGGGATCGAGAGGCAACCTTCCTCGTAGACCGAAAGCTCTTCGGACGAGCTGAGGATCTCGGGGTTGATGAAAACACGCGGCTCCGGCTTGGTCTCGCCGTCCTGGTTGGGCTTGGCGAGGTCCATGGTGATCAGCCGCAGCGGCTGCGCGATCTGGATCGCAGCGAGGCCAATGCCGGGCGCGTCGTACATGGTTTCGAACATGTCGTCGGCAAGCTTGCGGATCTCCGACGTGACCTTCTCGATCGGCTTGGAGACGAGGCGCAGCTGCTTGTCGGGCAGGATGATGATTTCTCTGAGGGCCATGGCGGGCGATTTAAGCCGCGCGCGACAAGCGGTCAATGCGGCCGGGAACACGTTAACGGTTCGCTAACCATAAAACTTCAGCTTTCGTTAACCATAAAAATGAGGGGGCCGTTAGCCCCACCGTTCTCTCTTCGTTCGCTCTGGGCTGCGAATCGGCTAGAAGGGCAGCCATGAACGAGATCATTTTCATGCTGGGCGACTGGCCGGTGCGCGGAATCGATGTGCTGATCGGCTTCGGCGCCCTCGTACTCATCCTGCTGGTGGTGATTGCCGTGGTGATCGCCAGGTCCGGGCGGCGGGGCGCGGAACTCGCGATGGCGAGCGCGATCCGGGCCGACGAGCTGGAAGAGCGCCTCGCCCAGGTGCTGCACGCGCAGAGCGAGGCCTCCGGCCGGGTCGACGCCATGACCCAGACGCTCGCCGGGCGCCAGGCCGAGATGGCGCGGGCGGTGAACGAGCGGCTGGATTCGGTGACCCACCGGGTCGGCCAGTCCATGGAACATTCGACCCGCAACACCATGGAGAGCCTGCGCGCGCTGCACGAGCGGCTCGGCATCATCGACAGCGCGCACAAGAACCTGACTGACCTCACCACGCAGGTGACGACCTTGCGCGACGTGCTCGCCAACAAGCAGTCGCGCGGCGCGTTTGGACAAGCGCGGATGGAGGCGATCGTCCAGGACGGCCTGCCGAAGGGGTCCTACGAATTCCAGTTCACGCTTTCGACCGGCAAGCGGCCCGATTGCGTGGTGTTCCTGCCCGACCAGCGCCCGCTCTGCATCGACGCGAAATTCCCGCTGGAGGCGATGACCGCGCTGCACGATGCCCGCACCGACGAAGAGAAGCGCCTCGCCACGCAGCGGCTACGCGGCGACGTGATGAAGCATGTCAGCGACATCGCGGAAAAATACCTCGTCACCGGCGAGACCCAGGAGATGGCGCTGATGTTCGTGCCATCGGAATCGGTCTACGCCGAGATCCATGACGGTTTCGACGACGTGATCCAGAAGGCCTATCGGGCCCGCGTCGTGCTGGTATCACCCTCGCTTCTGATGCTGGCGATCCAGGTGATGCAGCAGATCATGAAGGACGCGCGCATGCGCGATGCCGCCGACCAGATCCAGACCGAAGTGATCAAGCTTGGCGACGATCTCGGCCGTCTGCGCGACCGCGTGCTGAAATTGCAGAAGCACTTCGCCGACGCCAACGAGGACGTCCGCCAGATCCTGATCTCCGCCGACAAGATCGAGAAGCGGGCGGGCCGGATCGAGGAGCTCGATTTCAGCAAGACCGATGCGCCCGAGGGCCCGCGGCTGGTGGCGACGGGTGCGGGCGAGCTGTTTCCGCGGAAGCTCCAGGCGGGGGAGTAGTTCTCAGCCGTCATGGCCGGGCTTGTCCCGGCCATCCACGGTCTTTTCAACGGCACGAGGAACGTGGATGCCCGGGACAAGCCCGGGCATGACGGTATTTGTGGCCGAGGCATCACGGCCAGAATCTGCTAACACCTCCCCATGACCGCACCCGACGCGACTTCTTCCGGCGCCCCCGAGGCCCCTTCGACCTCCTGGCGTGACAGTCTCGCTGTCTACCTGCAGCCGCGGGTGCTGATCGTGCTGTTCCTCGGCTTCTCCTCCGGGCTGCCTCTGGCGCTGTCGGGCTCGACGCTGCTGGTGTGGCTGCGGGAGGCCGGCGTTGATCTCGAGACCATTGGAAAGTTCGCGCTGGTCGGTACGCCCTACACGCTGAAATTCCTCTGGGCGCCGCTCGTCGACGCACTGCACGTGCCGGCGTTCACCCGTGCCTTCGGCCGCCGCCGTGGCTGGCTGTTGTTCTCGCAACTGCTGCTGATCGTTGCCATCCTGCTGCTCGCGGTTACCGATCCGGGACGCTCGATCTTCTTCGTGGCTCTTGCCGCTCTCCTCGTCGCCATGACGTCGTCGACGCAGGACATCGTGGTCGACGCCTTCCGCGTCGAGAGCCTGCCGGAAAGCGAGCAGGCGGCTGGCATGGCCTCCTATGTCGCGGCCTATCGCATCGGCATGCTGGTTTCGACCGCGGGCGCGCTGTTCATCGTCTCCGGCTTCGAGAGCAGCGGCATTGCCCGCCCGTCGGCCTGGATGTGGGGCTATGTGGTGATGGCGGCGATGGTCCTGATCGGGACCATTACGGCACTGGTCGCGACCGAGCCCGAGCAGTCCGTACGGGCGGAAGCAGCGACGCACGACGAGACCGCGTTCACGCGCGTGCTGCAGGCGACGATCGGCGCCTTCTCGGAATTCCTGTCGCGCAAGGACGCGATTGCCGCGCTTGCCTTCGTCGTGCTGTTCAAGTTCACCGACGCGTTCTCCGGCACGATGACGGCACCGTTCGTGATCGACCTCGGCTTCACCCGTAATGACTATGCGGCGATCGTGAAGGGCGTTGGCCTCGCTGCGACGCTGATCGGCGGCTTTGCCGGCGGCTTTGTCGCGCGGCGTTATTCGCTGGCGGCATCGCTCTGGATCGGCGGCATGGCGCAGGCGCTGGCGAATCTCACCTTCTCCTGGCTCGCTGTGGTCGGCACCAATCAATGGGCGCTGGCGCTCGCGATCTGCGCCGAGAATTTTACCAGCGCCATCGGCACTGTGATCTTCGTCGCCTATCTCTCCGCGCTGTGCCAGAACCCGCTGCACACCGCGACGCAATACGCGCTGCTGACCGCGCTCGCCGCGGTGGGGCGGACCTATCTTTCGGCCGGCGCAGGCTATGTCGCACACGCGACCGGCTGGCCGCTGTTCTTCGTGATCTGCGTGCTGGTGGCGATCCCGAGCCTGGTGCTGCTGACCTGGCTGCAGAAGCGCGGACATTTCGAGGCGCTGGGGCCGGTGCGAGTTTAGGGCGAGCACGCGCCGCAGCCGCAATGCCGTAGGGTGGGCAAAGGCGCGACGCGCCGTGCCCACCATTTCTCCCGGTCGTCAACAGTGCGTGGGCACGCTTCGCTTTCCCTACGGCACCTCGCCTGCCGCCCCTTACTTCTTCACCAAGCTCCACTTCGTTACCACGGCCTCGCTCATCTGGCCGGGATCGCTGGCGCAGGCGATCTCGTCCACCTTCACCGAGATCTCCTTGCCGACGAACGATTTCAGCTGCGAGGCCTGCGCGTCGCTGGAGGTGACGAGCTGGAAGGTCTCGGGTCCGGTCTCGAGATCGCACAGCCCGTTCGGCGCCGGCAGGCGGCGCGGCTCGGAGGTGATCTGGTACATCGCAACACGCTTGCCGGCGTTCTTGACGTCGCGGATCTTCATGGCGTTCAGCTCGCCCGAGAGCACCTCGCCGGCGCTGATCGGCTTGCCGGGCTTCGCGGGCGGCGGCGCCTCGTCGTCCTGCTGCGCGGCGATGGCCGGCGTCACCAGCAGCAGCATCGTCGCGACCAAAGCGAAGCGTGTGGCGAAAAGTTTCGTCATGTCGTCCGTTCCGTGAAGTCTGGATGGAAGTTCTTGTTTTGACGCGTTTTCTTCACGCGAACCGGTATCCACTTCGCTCGAAAACGCTCTAGAACAGGGTCCGCTGCCGCATCGCGGCCGATAGCGTGCCCTCGTCGAGATAATCAAGCTCACCGCCGACAGGCACACCGTGCGCGAGCCGGGTGACCTTGACGTTGGCGTCCTGAAGCAGGTCGGTGATGTAATGCGCCGTGGTCTGGCCGTCGACTGTGGCATTCAGCGCCAGGATGATCTCGTGCACCTCGGGTGCATGGGCACGGGCGACCAGTGCGTCGATGGTGAGGTCCTGCGGACCGACGCCGTCGAGCGGCGACAATGTCGCGCCGAGCACGTGATAGCGGCCTTGCGTCGCGTTGGCCCGCTCCAGCGCCCAGAGATCGGCGACGTCGGCGACGACGACGATGATCGCGGGGTCGCGCTTCGGATCGGTGCAGACGGTGCAGGGATTTTGCGTGTCGATATTGCCGCAGGTCTTGCAGACCTGGACCTTGTCCAGCGCGACCTGCAAGGCCGACGACAGCGGCATCATCAGCGCTTCGCGCTTCTTGATCAGATGCAGCGCCGCGCGCCGCGCGGAGCGCGGGCCCAAACCCGGCAGCCGTGCGAGAAGCTGGACCAGCCGCTCGATTTCGGGACCTGCAACCGCGCCCATCTTACTGGCCGAACAGCCCCGGCGGCAGGCCGAGTCCGCCGGTCAGCGACTGCATCTTCTCCTGCATTGCGGCCTCCGCCTTGCGGCGGGCATCACTGAGCGCGGTGACGAGCAGGTCTTCCAGCACCTCGCGCTCTTCGGCCTTCATCAGCGAGGGATCGATCTTGACGCCCTTGACGTCCATCTTCGCGGTCATGCGCACGGCGACGAGACCGCCGCCGGAGATGCCCTCGACCTCCACATTGCCGAGCTGCTCCTGCATCTCCTGCATCTTGGATTGCAGCTGCGCTGCCTGCTTCATCATGCCGAGAAAATCAGCCATGGGTGTTCGTCCTTGGAAAGAGTGGCTCAGAGATCGTCGTCGGCTTCGGAACCGTCGATCGGATCATCAGAGCCATAGTCGGCGTTAATATCGGATTCCGGCGTCTCGGGGGCAAGCTTGCGGACCTCGACGACCTTCGCACCGGGGAAGCGCGCCAGCACCTCCTGCACGCGCGGATCAGCTTCCGCCGTGCGCGCATGTTCCTGCTTGGCGGCCTGATTCATCGAGCGCAGCGTCGGCTGGCCCTGCTCGTTGGAAACGATCACGGTCCAGCGCCGGCCGGTCCACAGCTCGAATTTTTTCGCGAGCTCGGTGATCATGGTCTTGGCGGCGTTCGGCTCGAGCGCGATTTCGAGCCGGCCCTCCTCGAAACGGACGAGCCGCATGTCGCCTTCGAGCGCGCTCTTGGTCATGAGGTCGCGCTTCTGCCCGGCGAGCGCAACGAGCTGGGTGAAGCTGGTGACGCGCAGCTGGGGCGCAGCCCCTTGCGGATCCGGCGCGGGCGCCGCCATCTGCGGCCGGGCACCGCCGCCAAACGCTGAGGGCGATGAGGTCGGCATGCGAACGGGCGCGGCTGACGCGACCGGCACCGCGGACGCCGTCGGCGCAGCCGGCGCGCTGCTGCGGGCGCTACTTCCGCTACTCACGACCGGCGAGCCGCCGCCGTTCTGCTCCAGCATCCGGATGGCTTCGTCCGGCGTCGGCAAATCGGCGACATAGGCGATGCGCACCAGCACCATCTCGGCAGCTGCCGCGGGCCGCGTCGCCGCCTGCACCTCGGTGATGCCCTTGAGCAGCATCTGCCACATCCGCGACAGCACGCGCATCGAGATCTTCGAGGCGAACTCCTTCGCGCGGACGCGCTCGGTCTCGCCATAGGCGACATTGTCGGCGGTCGCCGGTACGATCTTCACGCGGGTGACGAAATTGACGAACTCCGCAAGGTCCGAGAGCACGACGATGGGATCGGCTCCGACATCGTACTGGTCGCGGAACTCCTTGAAGGCCGCTGCAATGTCACCGCGCGCCAGCGAATCGAACAGATCAATGACGCGGGTCCGGTCAGCAAGGCCGAGCATCTGCCTGACCGCATCCGCCTTCACCTGGCCCGCCGCATGCGCGATCGCCTGGTCCAGCAGCGACAGCGAATCGCGCACCGAGCCTTCCGCGGCGCGGGCGATAATGCCGAGCGCCTCGGGCTCGATCTCGACGCTCTCCTTGGCCGCGATATTGGCGAGGTGCTTCATCAGGACGTCGGCCTCGACGCGGCGCAGGTCAAATCGCTGGCAGCGCGACAACACCGTGACCGGAACCTTGCGGATCTCGGTCGTCGCGAACACGAACTTGGCGTGCTCCGGCGGCTCCTCCAGCGTCTTCAGGAAGGCGTTGAACGCCGCCGTCGACAGCATGTGGACTTCGTCGATGATGTAGACCTTGTAGCGAGCGCTGGCCGGCGCATAGCGCACGCTGTCGTTGATCTGGCGGACGTCGTCGACGCCGGTATGCGAGGCCGCGTCCATCTCCAGCACGTCCATGTGCCGGCTTTCCATGATCGCCTGGCAATGCACGCCCAAGGTCGGCATGTGGATGGTCGGGCCTTTCACCGAGCCGTCCGGCATCTCGTAGTTGAGCGCCCGGGCGAGGATGCGCGCAGTGGTGGTCTTGCCGACACCACGGACGCCGGTGAGGATCCAGGCCTGCGGAATACGCCCGGTCTCGAACGCATTGGAGACGGTGCGGACCACGGCCTCCTGGCCGATCAGATCGTCGAAGCTCGAGGGGCGGTATTTGCGCGCCAGCACCCGGTAGGGCGCGTTGCCGGCCGGGCCGGCGCTGTCAGGATTTTGAGGGGCGCCAGCGTCGGTCATCGGTCAATCCGCAATGGAATGTCTCTCGGCTGGCTTTTGCGGACAGGAGCGCGCTGGCGGGAAGCCCGCCGGCGCAATTCGCTCGAAAAAACAGGTAGGAGACTGACGAGCGACCCGATCCGGACCTCGTTAGGGCTGCTTCCTTCCGGACCTGACCCGGTTGGCGAGTGGCTCGTCCACCGCCAATCTCCCGGTCCCTATTTGGGGCCAAAGGGAGCGGAAAGCAAGCGGGTATCGGCTTGAAGAGCTTGATCTTGCCCAGCATCCGGGCAATTCCGGGCCTGCCCAGCCGATAGGCTGTGCTTTCGTCGTCCGGGCTGCCTTGATAAGAACGCTGCCGGAACCCTTCCAACCAGAAAAGCGATTGATCCCAATGGTTACACGTCGTGATGTTGCATCGATTGTCGGGCTTGGCGCCATCAGCGCAGCCGCCGCGGGCGCGCTGGCCTCCCCGGCCGTGGCCCAGGCTGCCGATCCCAACGAATCGACCTTTGCCCGCATCCGCCGCACCAAGAAGATGCGGATCGGCGCGGTCGGCGGCGGCGCGCCCTATTACATGAAGGATCTCGCCAGCGGCCAATGGAAGGGCTTTTACATCGACATTGCGAAAGGCCTCGCCGACGACATGGAGGCCGAGCTGGAGATCACCGAAACCACCTGGGGCAATTCGGTGCTCGACCTGCAATCCAACAAGATCGACATCTTCTTCGGCCTGAATCCGACCCCGAAGCGCGCGCTGGTGATCGACTTCTCGGTGCCGGTCTTCAACAACGCCTTCGGCATCCTCTGCAAGAAGGACTTCAAGCCGAAGAGCTGGGCCGAGCTGAACTCGCCCGACATCAAGATTGCGGTCGACCAGGGCTCCTCGCACGACCAGGTCGTCAGCCGCCTGACGCCGAAGGCGCAGATCACCCGGCTGAAGACCGCTGATGATGCCACCGCCGCGCTCCAGACCGGCCGCGTCGACGCGCAGTGCCTGATCACCATGCTGTCGCTGACCGTGCTGAAGAAGAACCCCTCGCTCGGCCAGTTCGTGCTGCCGACGCCGATTTTCGCGACGACCTCGAATGCCGGCTTCCGCCGCGAGACCGACAAGACCTTTCGCGACTACGTCAACACCTGGATCGACTTCAACAAGGGCCTCGGCTTCATCCGCAACGCCATCATCACCAACATGGAGCTGGTGGGCGTGACGGAGGCGGACATTCCGCCGGGCGTTTCGTTGTAAGGTGTGGTGAGCACCTCAGCATCCGCAACGTCATGGCCGGGCTTGCCCCGGCCATCCACGCCTGACCCGCGGCTCCAAGAACGTGGATGCAGGGGACAAGCCCGGGCATGATGACAAGTTTCGACGTGGGGTACGAGTAGAACACGCATGTATCAGTGGGACTTCGGCATCCTCTGGAGCTATCGCTGGCTCTTTCTCAACGGGCTCGGCGTCACCGTCGGCTTCACCGTCGTGATCGTGGCGCTCGGCCTCGTGTTCGGCCTGTTCGGGGCGTTCGGCAGCCTGTCGCGCTTCAAGCCGGTGCGGCTCCTCGCCCTCACCTTCATCGAGGCATTCCGCTGCACGCCGATCCTGGTGCAGCTGATCTGGTTCTATTATGCGCTGCCGATCCTCGCCGGCGTCGAGATGACGCCGATCACGGCGTCCGCGCTGGCGCTCTCGCTCTATGGCGGCTCGTTCTATTCGGAGATCATCCGCGGCGGCATCATCTCGATCGACAAGGGTCAGTCCGAAGCCGGCGCCGCGCTCGGCATGACACCAGGCCAGAGCATGCGGCGCATCGTGCTGCCGCAGGCGATCAAGCGCATGATCCCGGCGCTGATGAACCAGTCGATCATCCAGTTCAAGAACACCTCGCTGGTCTCGGTGCTGGCGGTGCCTGATCTCGTCTATCAAAGCCAGGTCGCGGCGCATGACAGCTACCGGCCGCTGGAGACCTACACCGCGGTTGCGGTCGCCTATGCGGCGATCCTGATTCCGCTCACCATCCTCGTCCGGCGCGGCGAGAAGCGACTGGCGGTGAGCGAATGAGCGAGACGTCAAAAATCGAGATCCGCAGCCTGCGCAAGAGCTTTGGCAGCAACGAGGTCCTCAAGAACATCAATCTCGACGTCGCCAAGGGCGGCGTCGTGGCACTGATCGGCCCGTCGGGCTCGGGCAAGTCGACGCTGCTTCGCTGCATCAACCTCCTGGTCGTACCCGACGGTGGTAGCGTGCGCGTCGGCGACACGCGCTTTGCGTTCGACGAGGGCTCAAAACTGCCTGATGTGAAGACACTCGCAAAGTTCCGCGCCACCACCGGAATGGTGTTCCAGCACTTCAATCTGTTCCCGCACATGACGACGCTGCAGAACGTCATGGAGGGGCCGGTCACCGTGCGGCGCATGACCAAGGCGGACGCCGAAAAGCTCGCGCGCGCGCAGCTCGCCAAGGTCGGGCTCGCCGAAAAGGCCGATCAATATCCGGCAACGCTCTCCGGCGGCCAGAAGCAGCGCGTCGCGATCGCGCGTGCGCTCGCGATGGAGCCTGACGTGATGCTGTTCGACGAGGCGACCTCTGCGCTCGATCCCGAGCTCGTCGGTGAAGTGCTCAACGTCATGCAACGCCTGGCGTCCGAAGGCATGACCATGGTGATCGTCACCCATGAGATCGCCTTTGCCCGCGAGGTCGCCGACCGCCTGATCTTCATGCGCGACGGCGTCGTCGTCGAGGAAGGTCCGGCGCGGCAGGTGATCGACAATCCCGGGGAAGCCGCGACGCGCGCCTTCCTCAGCCATTTCCACCGCACCGGCGCGCTGCCGCCGGCCACACCGGCATCGTGATGAGCCAGGTACTTCTTCCCGAAGCAGGACAAACTCCTATCGATCGCGTCTATCTCGTGACGGGCGCCGCCAGCGGCATCGGTCGCGCCACAGCGAGACGACTAGCGGCACCTGGCGTAGGTCTCCTGCTGCACACGCGGTCGAACTGGGTGGGCCTCGATGAGGCAATGGAGGAAGCGGAGGAACGCGGCGCCTATGTCGGGCAATGCCGCGGCGACCTCGCTGAGGAAGCGGCCGTCGCCGACGCGATCGCCGCCGTGCAATCGGCCTTCGGTCGACTCGATGGACTGGTTCTCGTCGGCGGCCACGCCCGCCGCGGCAGCGCGATCGGCACGCCGGCGGATCAGTTCCGGCAGGCGATGGACGAATCGGCGCTCGCGTTCACGCGGATGGTCGCGGCCGCGCTGCCGCTGCTGCGGGCCGGACAGGATGCGCGGATCGTCGCGGTGTCTTCTTTCGTGGCGCACGCAATCCGGCCCGAATTCGCACCGTTCGCAGCCACGGCCGCAAGCCGCTCCGCGCTCGAAACGCTGGTGCGGCTCACCGCAGTCGAGCTCGCGACGGACGGCATCACCGTCAACGCGGTGGCACCGGGCCTCATCGTCAAGGACAAGCCGAGCGAGAGCCGGCTGTCTCCCGAGCAAATCGCCGCAACCGAAGCGCTGATCCCGATGCGCCGCCGCGGACGGCCGGAGGAAGTTGCCGAGATCATTGCCTTCCTGGCATCTCCCAAAGCATCCTACGTCACCGGCCAGGTCTGGCACGTCAATGGAGGCCTGACATGAGCGAAGCAACCATCGCACGCATCAGGCTGTTCCTGATCGAGAGCCCGATCAAGATGGCGCGCCTGCAGGGCGTCGGCAACGTCAAGGGCACGGTGAAGCGCGTGCTGCTCGAACTCACCTCGAGTGACGGCATCGTCGGCTGGGGCGAGGCGGCGCCGTGGGAGGTGTTCACGGGCACGCCTGAGGCCGCGTTCGCCGCGCTCGATATTTACTTAAGGCCGATCCTGCTCGGCAAATCCGTGCGCCGTATCCGCGCGCTGATGGCGGAGCTCGAGCGCGCGCTGGTCGGGCACGCCGAAGCAAAAGTCGCGATCGAGATGGCGCTGCTCGACATCGTCGGCAAAGCATCAGGGCTCTCGGTCGCCGACCTGCTCGGTGGCCGCGTGCGCGACACCATCCCCCTTTCCTTCTCGATTGCCGATCCCGATTTCGCCGCCGATCTCGAGCGCATGCGAAAGATGGTTCCGGAAGGCAACGCCATCTACAAGGTCAAGACCGGCGTGAAGCCGCATCGCGAGGATCTCGATCATCTCGAAGCGATCCGGAAGGAGTTCAGCGACAAGGTCGATCTGCGCGTCGACTACAACCAGGCGCTGGCGCCGTTCGGCGCGATCAAGATCCTGCGCGATGTCGAAGAATTTGCGCCGACCTTCATCGAGCAGCCGGTGCCCCGCAAGTTCCTCGACGTGATGGCGCAGCTCACCGCGGCGCTGGAAACGCCTGTGCTTGCCGACGAAAGCTGCTTCGACCGCCGCGACATGATGGAGGTGGTGCGTCGCGAGGCGGCGGACGCGGTTTCGATCAAGCTGATGAAGGCCGGCGGCCTGTTCGAGGCGCAGGCGATCATGGCGATCGCCGACATCGCCGGCCTGCCCGGCTATGGCGGCACGCTGTGGGAGGGCGGCATTGGGCTAGCCGCGGGAACGCAGCTGATCGCGGCGACGCCCGGCATCTCGCTCGGCTGTGAATTCTACATGCCGCACCACGTGCTGACCGAGGACGTGCTGGAAGAGCGCGTGGCGAATCGTGCGGGTCACGTTGTCGTGCCCGATGGTCCGGGCCTCGGAATCCGCGTCAGCGAAGCCTCGATCCGCGCCAATGCGCGGGTGCTGGCGGAGGCGTAGTCACCGGCCGGTGCGACAAACTCAGCTGTCGTCCCGGGCAAGCGACAGCGCAGACCCGGGACCCATAGCCACAGGATTGAGTTTGGCGAAGATTCGGAGTTGGCAGCTCACGCCATAACTACTCCCTGTGGCTATGGGTCCCGGATCGGCGCGCGCTTGGGGCGCGCTTGTCCGGGACGACGACCGCGTATGCGATGACAGCGGGGGCGCCATCCTTCCCCTCAGGGACTCCCTATCGTATGGTCGGCGCCAATCACGCCCGCCCCGCCGGGCCATCCGGAAACCTCCATGCCCGAACCCGCCTGGTCGCTGCACTCCCGCCTGAAAGAGGACACCATCGATATCGGCGATCTGCCCCTGTCGAAGGTGCTGGTCATCAAGGATGCGCATTATCCTTGGCTGCTGCTGGTGCCGCGGCGCCCTGATGCGGTCGAGATCATCGATCTCGACGAGGTGCAGCAGGCGCAATTGATGACCGAGATCTCCCGCGTCTCACGCGCGCTGAAGGAGATCACCAAATGCGACAAGCTCAATGTCGCAGCGCTCGGCAATCTCGTGCCGCAGCTTCACGTTCACATCATCGCACGCCGTACCAGTGACGCCGCCTGGCCGCGGCCGGTCTGGGGCGTCATGCCGCCCTTGGCGCATGACGCAGCCGAGGTTCAGAATTTCATCAGCGCGCTTCGCCGAAAGATCTGGTTGGGTTGAAAGAACAAGAAATGTCAGCATTCGACTCGTTTCCACTGGGACAACCGGCCTTCGTCACCAACATCCTCGACCGCGCCGCGCATCTGCGCCGTGACGACGAAAAACTGTTCGCGATGGAGCAGAAATCGTCGTCGCGCGCCTATGTGGTCTACCGCGATTCCCTGCTGGTGAAGCGCGACGGCGACAAGGTGCGCGCCCTGCTCTCGATCGACGAAGCGCTGAAATGCGGCGCCAATCCCGGAACCATCTTTCTGGGCCTGCGCGACGGCGCGGCGATCTTCGGCATGGGTCTCGCACAGGCTGCGGCCGAAAAGCTTGTTGGACGCGAGGACTACACCGTCACCGAACTGCGCGGCATGGCAATGCAGGGCGCGATTCCGCCCGAGGAGCTCTCGGCAATCGCGATGGCGAAGTCGATGGTCGGCTGGCACCAGCGCCACGGCTATTGTGCCAATTGCGGCACCCGCAGCGCGATGAAGGAAGGCGGCTGGAAGCGCGACTGCCCGGCCTGCAAGGCCGAGCACTTTCCGCGCACCGATCCCGTCGTGATCATGCTGGTGGCATCGGGCGAAAAATGCCTGCTCGGCCGACAGAAGCAATTTCCGCCGGGCATGTTTTCGTGCCTGGCCGGCTTCGTCGAGGCCGCCGAGACCATCGAGGACGCGGTACGCCGCGAAATCCTGGAGGAATCGGGCATTCGCTGCACTGACGTGCGGTACTACATGACGCAGCCCTGGCCCTATCCGTCGTCGCTGATGATCGGCTGCAGCGCGCGGGCGCTGAACGAGGACATCGTGGTCGACCATTCCGAGCTGGAGGACGCACGCTGGTTCACGCGCGATGAGGCGGCGTTGATGCTGAAACGGACCCATCCGGACGGGTTAGCCGGACCTCATCCGTTTGCGATCGCCCATCACCTGCTTGGCCGCTGGGTGCACGACAAGAGCTGAGGCGGCCGATGGCGCACCCTGCGATCGCGCCGCGCATCCTGTGCATCGGCATCCCCGTGCGCGACCTCACCTTCCGGGTGGAGACCGTGCCGGAGCGCGGCAGCAAGGCCAACGCCACGCATCTCGCCGAGATCTGCGGCGGCAACGCGCTCAATGCCGCGATCGCGATGGCACGACTCGGCGGCCGCGTCGCATTTGCGGGGCCGTTGGGCGATGTACTGGAGACATCGAGCGGCTTCATCCTCGAACGGATGGCTGCCGAGGGCATCGAGACGTCGCACATCGTGCGCATACCGGGCGCGGCCACCCCCGTCTCAGCGATCATCATCGACGCCACGGGCGAACGAACGCTGACCATTTATCGCGATCCTGCGCTGTGGAGCGTGAAGCTATCAGATGCAGATGAGCTGCTCGCCGATTGCCAGGCTGTCCTCGTCGAGAGCCGCTGCGGCGCCTTTTGCATCGATCTTTGCACCGAGGCGCGCCGGCGCGGCATTCCTGTCATCGTCGGCGTCGATCGCGCGATGGCGCTGACCGACGACCTGCTCACTTCAGCCTCGCATCTGCTGTTTGCCAGCGAGCAGGTGCAGGAGACCGCTGGCATCACTGAGGACGGCGAGGCCTTGAGGCGGCTCGCCAAACTCACGCCGGCTTTCCTCGCCGCCACGCGCGGCCCTGAGGGCACGATATGGTTGAACGAGGCGGGCCGGCTGGAGGAGACGCCGGCCTTTCCGGTCGAGGCTGCGGATACGCTGGGCGCCGGCGACGTCTTCCATGGCGCCTTCACGCTTCGGCTCGCCGAAGGCGGAGGCCTACGCGAGGCGCTGCGATTCGCCGCCGCGGCCGCGGCTTTGAAATGCACCCGCCATGGCGGCGGCTTGGCCGCGCCGCAACGTATTGAAGTTGAAGCGTTTTTGCAGAACAGGCGTTAGAGCCATTCCGAGGGGACGCTGAGATTATGGTCTTGCTATAGAATGATTTTCTCTATATCAGGGAAATCAGCCCATGAAATGGAACAAAGTTCTTTAAATGACCGACGCCGCAGTCCAGATCCCCGAGACCAGCCGCCGCCTCGACGCCATCGACCGCAAGATCCTGATGGTACTGCAGGAGGACGCCTCCCTCTCCGTCGCCGAAATCGGCGACCGCGTCGGGCTGTCCTCGACCCCTTGCTGGAAGCGCATCCAGCGCCTGGAGGCTGACGGCGTGATCCTGAAGCGGGTGGCGCTGGTCGATCAGAACAAGATCGGGCTCGGCATCTCCGTATTCGTCTCGGTGGAGAGTTCCGACCACTCCGACGCCTGGCTGAAGAAATTCGCCGAGGCGGTCAGCGCCATGCCCGAGGTGATGGAATTCTACCGCATGGCCGGCGATGTCGATTACATGCTGCGTGTCGTCGTCGCCGACATGCAGGCCTACGACGTGTTCTACAAGAAGCTGATTGCCGCCGTGCCGCTGAAGAACGTCACCTCGCGCTTCGCGATGGAGAAGATCAAGTCGGTCACCGCGCTGCCGATCCCGGCCGTGGTCGCGGCCTGACGCTTCACGCCGGCCGAAACACCGGCAGCACGACATTGACCCGCGTGCCTCCGCCGGGAGCGGCGGCGATGTCGATCGTTCCACCATGGGCCTCGACCAGGCTGCGCACCACGGCAAGGCCGAGACCGGCGCCGCCGGTGGCGCGATTGCGCGATTGCTCCAGGCGATGGAATGGCTCCAGCACGGCCTGCCGCTGGTCGGCGGGAATGCCCGGCCCATCATCGTCGATCGCCACGATCACCGCGCCATCCTTCAGCGATGCGCGCACATGCGCGGCGTGGCCATAGGCGAGTGCGTTGTCGATGATGTTGGCGAGGATCCGCCGTAGCGCCAGCCGGTCGCCGAGCACGACCACGTTGCGCGCACGCTCATCCGTGATCAGATCGACCGGCTTGCCCTGAGCGTGGCGGTCGTGCACCTCGACGGCAATCAGCACGGTCAGTTCGACCATTTCCTGCGACAGGCCGCCGGCGCCCGCCCGTGCCGACAGCAGCGCGTCGTCGAGCAGCCGGATCATGTCGTCGATATCGGCCACCGCCCGCTGCCGTTCGGCATCGTCGGGGATGTGCTCGACCCGCAGCCGCAGCCGGGTCGCAAAGGTCCTGACGTCATGGGCGATGCCGCCGACCAGCGTCATGCGTGCGCGCAGCATCTCGGCAAGCCGCTCCTGCAGGCGGTTGAAGGCGGCGATAACGGCGCGGATTTCCGGCGCGCTGCGGCGGGCGTCCGGCAGTTTCGGCGGATCGGCCGACAGGTCGACGCGATCGACCGCGGCGGCGAGCTGTGCCAATGGCCGCGTCTCGCGCTGCATGACGAGCAGCGCCAGCAGCGCCACGATCGAACCGAACAAGCCGGCACCGAAGCCGACGGGCAGGCCGAACGGGGTCACCGGCAGACGGGTATAGGCGTCGATGACCAACAGTTCGCCGCCGCGCAGACCGATGCGGAATTCGGCAGCGTTGGCCATCAGGCGCGCGATACGAGGAAACAGCCGGCTGGCGCGATGATCCGGCGGCGGCACGATCTCCACGGGGCGGCCGGCAAGGCCGGCCGCATAGATCTCGCGCAACTGCGCCTGCTGCGGCGGCGTCTCGCCGCTGGCCGGCGCGGCTCCGGGCACGATCCGAGCCATGAATTGCGGCGACGACACCGCGTCGAGCACAGCCTGCCGCGAGTCACCTCTCGTGCGCTCGAGCAGCGTTGCCAGGGCCTCGAGCCGCGCAGGCGAGGGCCGCGTCAGCTCGTTCTCGTGCACCGTGGTGCGGTAGAAGACCGCCAGGACGACGGTGATCCCCACTGCAAATCCGGCCAGTCCGATCAGCGCCAGCCGGGCGGCGAGCGTCACGCGCAGCATCACGACACCTGCTTGACGGTCGCGGTGAACAGATAACCGCCATTGCGCACCGTCGTGATCAGATTGGAGCCCGGGCTGGCACCGTCGAGCTTGCGGCGCAGCCGCGAGATCAGCATGTCCACCGTGCGGTCGAACGGCTCGGCCGAGCGACCACGCGTCCAATCGAGGATCTGGTCGCGCGTCAGCACGCGGCGCGGCCGCTGCACGAAGCAGCCGAGCAGGTCGAACTCGGCACTGGTCAATTGCAGCTCCGGTGTCTCGGCCTCGATCGTCTCGACGCTGCGCGCATCGAGGTCGATGACAAAGCGATCGAAGGCGAAGCGCCGGACCAGCGGCTTTGCCGGCGTGCCGTTGGCACGGCGCAGGATGGCGCGAACGCGGGCCAGCAGTTCGCGGGGCCCGAACGGTTTTGCGAGATAATCGTCAGCCCCCATCTCGAGGCCGACCACGCGATCGATCTCATCGCTCTTGGCGGTAAGCATCAGGATCGGCAGGGAGTCGTCGGCGCGCAAGCGGCGACAGATCGACAGCCCATCCTCGCCCGGCAGCATCAGATCGAGGATCACGAGATCGGGCCGCAGGCGCTGGAGCATCGCATCCATCGCCTTGCCGTCCGCGACGCAGGCGACCTCGAAGCCCTCGCGCCGCATGAAATCGGCGACGAGGCGGCTGATCTCGAGATCGTCCTCCACCATGAGAATCGTGGCTGCTTGCGCGCTCATGGCCGCATTGTGGCCGATGGCACGCACTGCGCAAGGGCAGCACAGGCGTTGTTACATAGTGTTACACGGCGCCGACAAAGCCATAACAGTCGTTTCCACCCGGCAAAGCGGCGTAGACGCCGCAGTCCCAGTCTCTCCACCACGGCTCCCGCTCACGGCAGCCCCACACGGAGACGACGACCATGAACAAGCTCTTCTTCACCTCCCTCGTCATCGGCGCCTTGTCGGTAGCCGCCGCCGCAGACGCCCGTGCTTGGACACGGTCGGCGACGGTGAACGGCCCGCGCGGCACCTCCAGCATCAATGCGACCGGAAGCTGCGGCAACGGCAGCTGCACGCGCAGCATCACCCGCACCGGCCCGGCCGGCAACACCTACACCCGCACCGGCACGATCTCGCGCTGAGCAGCGGGCAAAGCCGCCGCCGCGACAGCCCCGCGCGGCGGCGGTTCATCGCGTCAGACCAGAGAAGGATCAGCACTGTGTCATCGATCGTCCGCCTGATTGCGCTGCCGCAGGCAGCAACCATCATCGCCCTCGGCGTTGCCGCCGCTCCGCCCGCACGCGCACAGATCCAGACGTCCCCGCAGATGCGCAGCGAAGCGCGAGCGGTCATGCAGGCCTGCCGCGCCGACTATGACAGCCTTTGCAACAAGGTCGCGCCGGGCGGCGGGCGCATCCTTGCCTGTCTGCAATCTCACGCCGGTCAGCTCACCTCGACCTGCGCACAGGCTCTGCCTCGCGCGCAGGCGCTCAGGAACAGCGCCGTCAGCGCCGGCGCCGCGCCGAAATAGGAGGAAGCCGTGGGATATGCATCACTCCTCGATCCGACGCTCCGGCGCGCGATCCTGGCCACGGCGATCGGCTTGATGCTGCTCGAATACGGCATCGGCCGGCTCGCCCATCGCGACACCCATGACTGGCGCGAAAGCGTCGCGTCATTCGGCGTCGCGCTCGGGCAGAAGCTGCTCCGCGCGCTGGGGGCGGGCTTTCTTGCCGTGCCATTCGCATTTTCGTACGAGCATCGCTTGTTCGACTTCGCACCAACCAGCCTGCCCGCACTCGCAGGCTTATTCCTCGGCAGCGAATTTCTCTACTATTGGCAACATCGTGCCTCGCATCGAATCCGCTGGATGTGGGCGACGCATGCGGTGCATCACTCGACGACGCGGCTGAATTTGACGGCGGCGATCCGGCTCGGCTGGACCGGCAACATCTCGGGGAATTTCCTGTTCTTCTTGCCGCTGGCGCTGATCGGCTTTCATCCGCTCGCGATCGTGGCGATGCTGGGGATCAACCTGTTCTACCAGTTCTTCATCCACAGCGGCTTTGCACTAAATCTCGGCGCGCTCGAATGGGTGCTCAACACGCCGAGGCACCATCGCGTGCATCATGCCTGCAACGAGCCCTGCCTCGACAAGAACTATGGCGGCATCCTGATCGTGTTCGACCGTCTGTTCGGCAGCTTTGCCGAGCGACCCAAAGACCAGCCACTCCGCTTCGGTCTCGTCGGCGGCGTGCCGTCGTTCAACCCGATCCGGATTGCACTTGGCGAGTGGATCGCGATGCTTGCCGATGTCTGGAAGGCCCGCGGCACGAGCGCGAAACTGCGCGCGCTGTTCGGCCCACCGGGTGGCTGAGCGCTCGCAAGCGCTCAGATCTTCTGATTGTATTCGCCGACTTCGGGATGCGTGCGCAGCACGCTGTTCACCATCTCGAACATGTCGTGCATGCGCTGCTCGGATACCGGGCTCTCGACCACGACCACGAGCTCGGGCTTATTCGAGGAGGCGCGCACCAGGCCCCAGCTGCCGTCCTCGACCGTGACGCGCACGCCATTGACGGTGACGAGATCGCGGATCGCCTGCCCCCCGATCTTGGCGCCCTTGGCCTGCAAGCCTTCGAAGTGCTTCACCACCTTGTCGATGACGCCGTATTTGACCTCGTCGGCGCAATGCGGCGACATGGTCGGCGACGACCAGGTCTTCGGCAGCGCGTTCTTGAGGTCGGCCATCGACTTGCCGGGCGCACGGTCGAGCATGTCGCAGATCGCGAGCGCCGAGACCAGGCCGTCGTCATAGCCGCGGCCGTAGGGCTTGTTGAAGAAGAAATGGCCTGATTTCTCGAAGCCGGCGAGCGCGCCGGTTTCGTTGGTGCGGCGCTTCATGTAGGAATGGCCGGTCTTCCAATAGGCGGTCTTGGCGCCCTGCTTCTGCAGGACCGGATCGGTGATGAACAGGCCCGTCGACTTCACGTCGACGATGAACTGGGCGTCCTTCTGGATCGCCGACATGTCGCGCGCCAGCATCACGCCGACCTTGTCGGCAAAGATCTCCTCGCCGGTGTTGTCGACGACGCCGCAACGGTCGCCGTCGCCATCGAAGCCAAGGCCGACATCGGCGTTGTGATGCAGCACCGCGTCGCGGATCGCGTGCAGCATCTCCATGTCCTCAGGGTTCGGATTGTATTTCGGGAAGGTGTGGTCGAGCTCGGTGTCGAGCGGAATCACCTCGCAGCCGATCGCCTCCAGCACCTGCGGTGCGAATGCGCCGGCGGTGCCGTTGCCGCAGGCCGCGACTACTTTCAGCTTGCGCGTCAGCTTCGGGCGGCCCGTGAGATCGGCGATGTAGCGCGCCGGATAGTTCTCGTGGAACTGGTAGGAGCCGCCGGCCTTATTCTTGAACGCGGCGCCCAGCACGATCTCCTTCAGCCGCGTCATCTCGTCGGGACCGAAGGTCAGCGGACGGTTGGCACCCATCTTCACGCCGGTCCAGCCATTGTCGTTATGCGAAGCCGTGACCATGGCGACGCAGGGCACATCGAGATCGAACTGCGCGAAATAGGCCATCGGCGTCACCGCAAGGCCGATGTCGTGCACCTTGCAGCCCGCAGCCATCAGGCCGGAGATCAGCGCGTATTTGATCGAGGCCGAGTAGCCGCGGAAGTCGTGACCGGTGACGATCTCCTGCTTGACGCCGAGCTCGGCGATCAGCGCGCCGAGGCCCATGCCGAGCGCCTGCACGCCCATGAGGTTGATTTCCTTCTGGAACAACCAGCGCGCGTCGTATTCGCGAAAACCCGTGGGCTTCACCATCGGCTCGGATTCGAAAGCGTAGGTGTTGGGCAGCAGGACGGATTTCGGCTTGGGAAACATTGAGACGGTCTCGTGAAGAAGGCAGGAATTGATGCAGCCTTAGCGAATGCCGGGCCGGAGCGGAAGGCGGGAATGACGACCTATGGCCGATAATTGCGGCAGTTTGGCAACAGGGAAACGTGACCGCGACGGTCGCCCGAAAAAATGATCTGAAATAAAGGGGCCGCGGCGGGCGCGAACGGCGGCCTACTGCTCCAGCACCATCTGGCCGTTGGCGTATTCGAACCGCTTCAGACGGGACAGGAAGGACAGGCCGAGCAGGTTCTCCGACAGCGCGGCGTCCGGCAGCACCATGGCATCGACGTCGCGCACCACGAGGCCCCCGACGTCGAGCATGGCGATGCGGGTGCGCGCGGCCTTGATGGTGCCGTTCGCGGTCGTGACGGTGGCGTTGTATTCGCTGCGCGAGGGGCGCAGGCCGAAGCGCGCGGCCGAGGTCTCGTTCAGCGCCACCACCGATGCGCCGGTGTCGACCATGAAGCCGATGCGCTGACCGTCGATGCGGCCTTCGGTCTGGAAGTGACCACGGCTGTCGCGGGGGATGTTGAGGCTGCGGCCGCCGGCCGGCGCCGTGGTCGCGACCGCAACCGTCATACGCGGAGCCGACGTGGCCGACGCGGAGCTCATCTTGTCCGCCATCTCTGCCATGAATGTACCGAGGCCGATCATGATGGCCGCGAAGATCATAATGTTACGCATCACACCACTTTCGAGCCGGAAAGCCCGATTTCAACACGCGGCAAGCCGGTCCGCGAGCGAGGCCGCGGCAGAGCCGTTGTTATTTTGACGAAAAGGATGAGCGGACGGTTAATGCGGCCTCACGTCCCGCGCGGCTTCGCCCGGCGGGTCGGTGCGGCGCTGGCCGGATCGTCCGGCCAGGGATGGCGCGGATACCGGCCGCGCAGGTCCGAACGCACCGCCGCATAGCTGCCGCGCCAGAATCCGGGCAGATCGCGCGTCACCTGGACCGGGCGCTGCGCCGGCGACAGCAATTCCAGCACCAGCGGCACCTTGCCGGCCGCGATCGACGGATGGGTGTTGAGGCCGAACAATTCCTGGAGCCTGACGGCGATGGTCGGCCCCTGTTCGGCCTCGTAGTCGATCGCGAGCGCGCTTCCCGTCGGCGCCTCGAAATGCGTCGGTGCCTCGCGATCCAGTCGTGCGCGCATCTCCCATGGCAGCAGCGCCATCAGCGCATCGGAGAGATCGCCGGCGGAGACGTCCTTCAGCGCAATCTTGTCGTAGAGAACAGGCACCAGCCAATCGTCGCGCCGCGCGATCAGTCCATTGTCGGAGAGATCGGGCCAGCTCTCGCCCTCGGCTTTGCGCAAGAACATCACGCGGTCGCGCCATTGTTTTGCGGCCTTCGACCAGGGCAGCCGATCGAGGCCCGCGGCGATCAACCCGTCGGCGAAGATGCGCGCAGTGTCCTCCGAGGGCGACACGGCAAGCGTCGTCTCGGACAGCGTGATCGCATGCAGCACGCGCTTGCGCCGAGCGCGCAATGCCATCGCACCGCGATCAAAAGAGATTTCGTCGACGCTCTCGATATGCTCGGCGAAGTGCCGCTCGATGTCGTCTTCGGCGATTTGCGCGGCGAGCAGGATGCGACCGCTCGCAGCCGTTCCGGTCATTTCGCCGATGGCGATGTAGGGTGCGCGGGCGAGCGACGAGGTCTGCTCCACCGCGGCGCCGCGGCCGTTGGCAAGCACGAAACTACCATTGCCGCGGTTGCGCGCGACACGATCCGGGAACGCATAGGCGAGCATTAGGCCGGTCGAGAGATCTTCCTGCGGCCCCGCCTTCTCCGACGCGGCCACCTGCGAGGCCCAGCGGCGCGCCAGATCGCGCGCGCTGGCCGCCCGCGGCGAGCGGTCGCGGCGAAACTGGTCGCGCCGGTGCTCGAGATCGGCGCTGTCGCCGCCAAGTCCGCGCTCGGTCAGGATGGCCGCGATCTCGGCCGCGTCTTCGCCGCAGCCGACGCGATGCGAATCCACGATCATGCGCGCCAGCCGCGGCGGCAGCGCCAGCGCGCGCAGGCTCTTGCCCTCCGCTGTGATACGGCCGTCGCGATCGAGGGCGTTGAGCTCGGAGAGCAGGCTTTTGGCTTCCTTCCATGCCGGCGCGGGCGGGGGATCAAGAAACGACAGCGCTGAGGGGTCGGCGACGCCCCATTGCGCGAGATCGAGCACCAGCGAGGACAGGTCGGCGCTCAGGATCTCAGGTTGGGTGTAGGGCGCGAGCGACGCCGTCTGCGGCTCGTCCCAGAGCCGATAGCACACGCCGGGCTCGGTGCGGCCGGCACGGCCGCGGCGCTGATCGACTGCGGCACGCGCAGCGCGCACGGTCTCGAGCCGCGTCAGGCCGATGTCCGGCTCGTAGCGCGGTACGCGGGCGAGACCGGAATCGACTACGATGCGCACACCCTCGATCGTCAGCGAGGTCTCCGCGATCGAGGTCGCGAGCACGACCTTGCGCATGCCCTTGGGCGCGGGAGAAATGGCGCGATCCTGCACGGCGGCGTCGAGCGCGCCGAACAGCGGTACGATCTCGATACTGGCATCCTGAACGCGCTCGGCCAGGAAAGTCTGGGTACGGCGGATTTCGGCCGCGCCCGGCAGAAAGGCCAGCACCGAGCCGCTGTCGGCGCGGAGCGCGGATGCGATCGCATCCGCCATCTGCCGCTCGATCGGCGCATCCGCCTTGCGGCCGAGATAGCGGGTTTCGACCGGAAAGGCGCGGCCCTCGCTCTCGACGACGGGCGCCGCCCCCAGCAGCTTTGCGACACGGGCGCCATCGAGCGTCGCCGACATCACCAGGATGCGCAGATCCTCACGCAGACCGAGCTGCGCGTCGCGCGCCAGCGCCAGCCCCAGGTCAGCATCGAGCGAGCGCTCGTGGAATTCGTCGAACAGGATGGCGGCAGTGCCTGACAGCTCGGGATCATCGAGGATCTGGCGGGTGAAAATACCTTCGGTCACGACCTCGATGCGTGTGGCCCGCGAGATCTTCGAGCCGAAGCGGACGCGGTAGCCGACGGTCTCTCCTGCCCGCTCGTCCAGCGATTTGGCCATGCGGTCCGCGCTGGCGCGCGCCGCGATGCGGCGCGGCTCCAGCACGATGATCTTTTTGCCTTGAGCCCAGGGCGCATCGAGCAGCGCCAGTGGCACGCGCGTGGTCTTGCCGGCGCCCGGAGGGGCGACCAGCACGGCTGCGTTGTGCTGATCCAGCGTGCGCGACAAATCGTCGAGCACGGCATCGATCGGGAGGGGCGTGTCGAAAGTGCGGGGCAAAAATCTATCCGTTCGTCATGCCCGGGCTTGTCCCGGGCATCCACGTTATCTGACGCGCCTAGAAAACAGACGTGGATGGCCGGGACAAGCCCGGCCATGACGGAATTATGCGCGATGAAGGATCGTCAGCCCTGCACGGACGGGCGTCCGACGCTCTCATAGGTGAAGCCGGCCGCGGCCATGTCGTCGGGGCTGTAGATGTTGCGAAGATCGACGACGACGGGCTGCGCCATGGTCGCCTTCAACCGGTCGAGGTCGAGGCCACGGAACTGCACCCATTCGGTGACGACGACCATCGCGTCGGCGCCTTGCGCGCAGGAATAGGCATCCTCGCAATAGGTGATGTTTGGCAACTCGCTCTTGGCCTGCTCCATGCCGACCGGGTCGAACGCCTTTACCTTCGCGCCCATGTCGAGGAGACCTGTGACCAGCGGGATCGATGGCGCATCGCGCATGTCGTCGGTGTCGGGCTTGAAGGTGAGGCCGAGCACCGCGATGGTCTTGCCGCGCAAGGAGCCGCCGAGCGCCTGGCTCACTTTGCGCGCCATCGCGCGCTTGCGGTTCTCGTTGACCGCCAGCACGGATTCGACGATGCGCAAGGAGACGTCGTAGTCCTGCGCGATCTTGATCAGCGCTTTGGTGTCCTTGGGGAAACAGGAGCCGCCGAAGCCGGGACCGGCGTGCAGGAACTTGGTACCGATGCGGTTATCCAGGCCAATGCCGCGCGCGACCTCCTGCACGTTGGCGCCGACCTTCTCGGAGAGATCCGCGATCTCGTTGATGAAGGTGATCTTGGTCGCCAGGAACGCATTCGCGGCGTATTTGATCATCTCGGCGGTGCGACGCGCGGTGAACATCAGCGGCGCCTGATTCAGCGACAACGGGCGGTAGATGTCGCCCATCACCTTGCGGCCGCGCTCGTCGGAGGTGCCGACCACGACGCGGTCGGGGAATTTGAAGTCGCGGATCGCCGCGCCCTCGCGCAGGAACTCCGGATTGGAGGCGACCACGACGTCCGCCTTCGGATTGGTCTCGCGGATGATGCGCTCGACCTCGTCGCCGGTGCCGACAGGCACGGTCGACTTCGTCACCACCACGGTGAAGCCCGACAACGATTGCGCGATCTCCTTCGCGGCGGCGTACACATAGGAGAGATCGGCATGGCCGTCGCCGCGGCGCGAGGGCGTGCCGACGGCGATGAACACGGCATCGGCATCCGCAACCGGCTGCGACAGATCAGTGGTGAAGCTCAGGCGCTTGGCCTTGACGTTGGTTGCGACCAGCTCGTCGAGGCCCGGTTCGTAGATCGGGATTTCACCGCGATGAAGCGCCGCGATCTTCCTCTCGTCCTTGTCGACACAAACCACGTCGTGGCCGAAATCAGCAAAGCAGGCCCCGGACACCAGTCCCACGTAACCCGTGCCGATCATCGTGATGCGCATGAAAATCCCTGTTTCAGCTTGGTTAACAAAGCCCCAATCCGGGGGCGGTTTAGCATTTTCCCGTCGGGAAGGAAGAGCCCGCGCTCAGAAACCGGCACGCGATTTGTACCGGTAAAGAAGTCGGAAACCACTGGGCGCCACACTGCCCCACGCCCACACAGAACCGGGCGGAACACGCCTCGAAACGAGACACATGGCACGATCAGGCACATCAGCCGCGAGCGAAAGGTTCCCCAAAGCCTCAGCTGCCGCGCGCGTCGACTGGGTCGACTATGCCAAGGGCATCTGCATCGTCATGGTCGTGATGATGCATTCGGTTCTGGGCGTCGAGCTCGCCGCCGGTGAGACCGGCTTCATGCATGTCCTGGTGGCTTTCGCAAAACCGTTCCGGATGCCGGATTTCTTCCTGATTTCTGGCCTGTTCCTGCCGCTGGTGATCGATCGGGACTGGCGAACCTATCTCGACCGCAAGGTGGTGCATTTCGCCTATTTTTATGTCGTCTGGGTGACAATCCAGTTCGGCTTCAAGGCCCCGGCGTTTGCCGCTGAAACCGGCTGGCGCGATGTGGGTGTGCTGTATCTCGAATCCTTCGTCGAACCCTTCGGCACGCTCTGGTTCATCTACCTGCTGCCGGTCTTCTTCGTCGTCACAAAACTGACACGCAAATTCCCGCCGCTTGCGATCTGGTTCGCGGCGGCCGCCTTGGAGACGGCGCGCATCACGACCGGCTGGACCGTGATCGACGAGTTCTGCGCACGCTTCGTCTATTTCTATTCGGGCTATCTGTTTGCGCCTTACGTGTTCGCGCTGTCGGATCGCGCGCGCCATCATCCTGCCCTGGCGCTCGCCGCGCTCGCGACCTGGGCGATCACGAATGCCGGCCTCGTCGCGCTCGGCGCCAGCGAATGGAAAATCGTCTCGCTCATGCTCGGTTTTGCCGGCGCGTGCGCGATCATCACCATCGGGACGCTGCTCGCACGCGCGCATTGGTGCAACTTTCTCCGCTTCTGCGGCGAGCATTCGATCGTGATATATCTCGCATTCTTCCTGCCGATGGCCGCAACGCGCACACTGCTGCTGCGCGCGAGCATCATCTCCGACATCGGCACGGTGTCGCTGATCGTGACCGTCGTCGGCGTGCTCGGATCGCTCGCGATCTGGCGGGCCGCCTTGCTGCTGCACGCCGACTTCCTGTTCGAGCGACCGGACACATTCTGGATCGCCCCGAAAAAGGCAGGCCCGGTGCTGCAGGCCGCGGAATAGGCCGATCAGGGTCGCAGATAGAGAGCTCCCGTCGTACGCCCGGCTTCCAGATCGGCTTGCGCCAGCGCCGCGTCCTGCAGGCTGTAGGCTTTGCCGATCACCGTGAGCACGCCCTCTGCCATCGCGGCAAGCACCCGTTCGGCAGAAGCCCGATACGCACTGGCATCGTTCATGTGGGCCATGACACTCGGACGCGCCAACATGAGGCTGCGCCGCGGCCCGAGTTCGTTGACCTCGACGGACGGAATCGGCCCGGCCGATTGTCCAATGCTCGCCACGACGCCGAATGGCCGCACGCAGCCGAAAGTCTTCTGCAAGGTCGTCCCGCCGACGCCGTCATAGGCGACATCGACGCCGGCTCCGGTGGTGAAATCAGCGACGGCCGCGGCAAAATCGGCGTCCCGCCCGACGATCACATGGCGCGCGCCGGCGGCACGGGCGATGTCGACTTTCGCTGGCGAACCCACGGTTCCGATCACCACCGCGCCGCGCGCACTCGCCCAGCGCGTCAATAGCTGCCCGAGCCCTCCCGCGGCGCTATGGACGAGAACACTCGTCCCGCGACCGACTGGAAACACGCGACCAAGCAGCATGTCTGCTGTAATGCCCTTGACGAACGCTGCGGCGACGAGCTCGTCCGGTAGACCGGCTGGAATCTTCACGCATCGCCAGGCGGGCATGTTGCGCTCGGACGCGTAGGCGCCGACCGGCGTGCCCGCATAAGCGACACGATCCCCGACCTCGAGACCGGTGACCTCGCTACCCAATGCCGCAACGACGCCGACGGCCTCGACGCCGGGAATTCGCTCGGGAGGGAGGGCGTAGAGGCCGAGGCGCTGGTAGATGTCGATGAAATTGACGCCGATCGCGGTTTGCCGCAGCCGGACCTCCCCGCGGCCGGGCGGCGGCAGATCGGCGCTTGCCAGTTCGAGCTGGTCTACGCCGCCCGGCGCCTTCACTCTCATCATCACGGCCATGTTGCGGCGTCCTCTCGACGATCGAAGGAACTATGGATCGATCCGAGAATCTGCGAAACTGTCCATAATTGAGCTTGTGATGTGAGATTTCGCACAATGGACTGGACCGACCTGCAGCATTTTCTGGCGCTCGCACGCGAGGGCAGCCTGTCAGCCGCGGCACGGAGCCTCAATGTCGATCACGTGACCGTAGCCCGCCGGGTCGCCGCGCTGGAGGCATCGATGTCGCTGAAGCTCGTGGACCGCAGGCCGCGCAGCTATGAGCTCACCGAGGACGGCAAGCGCATCGCCAAGACCGGTGCACCGATGGCGGAGACGTCATTTGCGGTTGAGCGCGCCGCGCAAGCCTCGAAATCGGAGGTCGGCGGCGAGATCGCGATCAGCGCGCCACCTTCGCTCGCCAATCTTCTGATCGCGCCGAAGCTGATCCGGCTGCGACAACAGCACCCTGGCATCACGATCAAGCTGATCGGCGAGAAGCGTACGGCTTCACTCAATCGACGCGAGGCCGATCTGGCGCTTCGCCTGTCCCGCCCGACGGAGCCGGGGCTGATCGCCCGCAAGATCGGCTATTTCGAGTTCGCTCTCTACGGCTCGCCCGAATATCTGAGGGCAACACATCCACACGCCTTCGCCTTCATCGCCTACGATGCCAGCATGGATGAAGCTCCCCAACAGCGCTGGCTAAGGCGCTTTGCCGGATCGCGCGAGATCGTGCTGCGCACCAATGATCTGGAGAACCAGGCAGCGGCCGCCAGGACAGGAATTGGGCTGGCGGCGTTGCCAAGATTCCTTGGCGATGCCGATCCGCGGCTCGAGCGGCATGACATCGGCGGACGCCCGGTCGGGCGCGAAATCTGGCTGGTCGTCCATCGCGACCTGCGCCGCACGCCGGCGGTGCGCGCGGTGGCGAGTTTCATCGAGGGCTGCCTGGCCTGATCTGGCGGCCTTTGCCGATGCCTTGATTTGTCTGTGTGAGTCGGCAAATTTGCGCCCTGTCGAGGCTGTCTTTTGCCGCAAAAATTCATACATTGCGGCCATGCCCAAGAGCTCCCCCAAGACATCCCCGAAGACCTCAGCCAAAGCCGACACCAAGCCCGCTGCTGCGACAGCTGCTGCCAAACCGGTTGCAGCCAAGGCGGCTGGAAAAGGCGACCATATCTTCCTGGTCGATGGTTCCGGCTACATCTTCCGCGCCTATCACGCGCTGCCGCCGCTGAACCGCAAATCCGACGGTCTGCAGGTCAATGCCGTGCTCGGCTTCTGCAACATGCTGTGGAAGCTGCTCCGCGACATGCCCGCGGACAATCGGCCGACGCATCTGGCCATCGTGTTCGACAAGTCGGAAGTGACCTTCCGCAACAAGATCTATCCCGAGTACAAGGCACACCGGCCGCCGGCACCCGATGATCTGATTCCGCAATTCGCCCTGATCCGCGAAGCCGTGCGCGCCTTCGACCTGCCCTGCCTGGAACAGACCGGCTTCGAGGCCGACGATCTCATCGCCACCTATGCGCGGCAGGCGAGCGAACGCGGCGCCACCACGACCATCGTGTCCTCCGACAAGGATCTGATGCAGCTCGTGAACGACAAGATCACGATGTACGACACCATGAAGGATCGCCGCATCGGCATCCCCGAGGTGATCGAGAAGTTCGGCGTGCCGCCGGAGAAGGTCGTCGAGGTGCAGGCGCTGGCCGGCGATTCCACCGACAACGTGCCCGGCGTGCCCGGCATCGGCATCAAGACCGCGGCGCAGCTGATCGTCGAATATGGCGACCTCGAACAGCTCCTGTTCCGCGCCACCGAGATCAAGCAGCCGAAGCGCCGCGAAGCCTTGCTCGAAAACGCCGAGAAGGCGCGCATCTCGCGGCAGCTCGTCCTGCTCGATGACAAGGTCGGTCTCGAGGTGCCGCTCGACGACCTCGCCGTCCACGAGCCCGATGCGCGCAAGCTGATCGCCTTCCTGAAGGCGATGGAATTCACCACGCTGACGCGGCGTGTCGCCGATTATTCGCAGATCGATCCTTCCAATGTCGACGCCGATCCCGGCTATGCCAGCGGCGCCAGCGTGTTCTCGCCGCTGCCGCCCTCCGATGTCGCGCCGACGCCGGGGATCGGCACGGTGCCGCAGCCCCGACCGGGCGAGCGCAACGCATCGGCTGGCAAGGAGGACAAGGCTGCGAGCCCCAAGGGCGCACCGATCTCGCTCGCCGCTGCACGCGAGGAAGCGCTGCGCAAGCTTCCGGTCGACCGAGCCAAGTATCAGGCAATCAAGTCGCTGAAGGAACTCAACGCCTTCATCGCACGCATCCATGATGCCGGCCATGTCGCGATCGAGATCAAGGCCAGTTCCATCGATCCGATGCAGGCCGATCTCTGCGGTATTGCATTGGCGCTGGCGCCGAACGAGGCCTGCTACGTCCCGCTGGCGCACAAGCAGTCCGGCGGCGGTGCCGGTCTGTTCGACGCCGGTCTCGCGCCGGATCAGGTCAAGCACGCCGACGCAATCAACGCGCTGCGTCCCGTGCTGGAATCATCAGGAATTCTCAAGATCGGTTTCGACATCAAGTTCGCTGCCGTCATGCTGACGCAGCACGGCATCACTTTGCGCAACATCGACGATGCGCTGCTGATCTCCTACGTGCTCGATGCCGGCCGCGGCTCACATGCAATCGAATCGCTTGCCGAGCGCTGGTTCGGCCATGCCATGCTGAAGGAGAACGAGCTGCTCGGCAGCGGCAAGGGCAAGATCACCTTCGACCAGGTGCCGATCGACAAGGCGGCGCCGCTGTCGGCTGAGAGCGCCGACATCGCCCTGCGGGTGTGGCGCGTGCTGAAACCGCGCCTCGTCGCAGAACACATGACGACGGTCTACGAGACGCTGGAGCGGCCGCTGGTCTCCGTGCTTGCGCGCATGGAGCGGCGTGGCATCTCGATCGACCGCCAGGTGCTGTCGCGGCTGTCAGGTGATTTCGCCCAGACCGCCGCACGCGTCGAGGCCGAGATCCAGCAGATCGCCGGCGAGCCGGTCAACGTCGGCAGCCCCAAGCAGATCGGCGACATCCTGTTCGGCAAGATGGGCTTGCCTGGAGGTACCAAGACCAAGACCGGCGCGTGGTCGACCACCGCGCAGGTGCTCGACGAGCTCGCCGAGCAGGGTCACGATTTTCCGCGCAAGATTCTGGAGTGGCGGCAGGTCTCGAAGCTGAAATCGACCTACACCGACGCGCTGCCGACCTATGTCAATCCGCAGACCCATCGCGTGCACACGACCTACGCCCTGGCCGCGACCACCACGGGCCGGCTGTCGTCGAACGAGCCGAACCTGCAGAACATTCCTGTTCGTACCGAGGACGGCCGAAAAATCCGCCGCGCCTTCATCGCGACACCAGGCCATAAGCTGGTCTCCGCGGACTATTCGCAGATCGAGCTGCGGCTGCTGGCGGAGATCGCGGACATCCCCGTGTTGAAGCAGGCGTTCCGCGACGGCCTCGACATTCACGCGATGACCGCATCGGAAATGTTCGGCGTACCGATCAAGGGCATGCCGAGCGAGATTCGCCGCCGCGCCAAGGCGATCAATTTCGGCATCATCTACGGCATCTCGGCGTTCGGCCTCGCCAACCAGCTCGGCATCGCCCGCGAGGAGGCCTCGGCCTACATCAAGAAATACTTCGAGCGCTTCCCCGGCATCCGCGCCTATATGGACGAGACGCGCGATTTCTGCCGGAGCCACGGCTACGTCACCACGCTGTTCGGCCGCAAGTGCCACTATCCTGACATCAAAGCATCCAACGCCTCGGTGCGCGCCTTCAACGAACGCGCCGCGATCAATGCGAGGCTTCAGGGCACCGCCGCGGACATCATCCGCCGCGCCATGACGCGAGTGGAGGATGCGCTTACCGAAAAGAAGCTCTCGGCACAGATGCTGCTTCAGGTGCACGACGAACTGATCTTCGAGGTACCGGATGCCGAGGTCGAGAAGACGCTTCCCGTCGTGCAGCACGTGATGCAGGACGCGCCGTTCCCGGCCGTGCTGTTGTCGGTCCCACTGCACGTCGACGCGCGTGCGGCCAAGAACTGGGACGAGGCGCACTGACGGCCACCCCATGAAGATCGCCGCCATCTCCGGCAGCCTGCGCGCAGGTTCGAGCAATACCGCGGTCTTGCGCGCAGCCGCTCGGCTCGCGCCCGCTGGCGTCGAGGTGATCCTGTTCGAGGGAATTGCGGATCTGCCTTTCTTCAATCCGGATCTCGATGGCGATGATGTGCCTGCAGCGGTCGGGGTGATGCGCCACCTGATCGGCAGCGTCGACGGCCTCCTGATCTCGAGCCCCGAATATGCCCGCGGCGTCGCAGGCGTGCTGAAGAACGCGCTCGACTGGCTCGTCGGCAGCCACGAATTTCCAGACAAGCCCGTCGCTCTGATCAACACGTCACCGCGCGCGACACACGGGCTGGCGGCCCTGACGCTGACGCTGGAGACGATGTCGGCACGGCTCGCCACGGAGGCCTGCGTGACGCTGCCGCTGCTGGGCGGCGCCTGGGACGAGCACAGCATCGCCGCCGATCCTGCCCTGGCCGAGCCTTTGCGTTTGGCAATCGAGCGTTTCGCGGCGTTCATCGGCACCGCGCAAGCTGACGTGTAGCGTCAAATGAATTGTCCTCCGTGCAATTGCGCGATGGCGGCGCCGCGCCGCGCACATTAGAACCGGTGCATCTCCTGCACCGGTTCAGCCATGCCCCACACCTCCGCCCTGCTCGGCTTTGCTCTCGTCTGCCTTGGTCTCGTGCTCACGCCAGGACCGAACATGATCTATCTGATCTCGCGCTCGATCACGCAGGGACCGGCGGCCGGCATCGTCTCGCTCGGCGGCGTCGCGCTGGGCTTTGTATTCTACATGCTGTGTGCGGCGTTCGGCATCACGGCGCTGCTGCTCGCCATCCCCTTTGCCTATGACGCGCTGCGCTTTGCCGGCGCCGGTTATCTGTTGTGGCTGGCCTGGCAGGCGGTGAAGCCGGGCGGACGCTCGCCGTTTCAGGTCAAGAAGCTCGCGATCGACAGCCCGCGCAAATTGTTCGCGATGGGCTTCGTCACCAACCTGCTCAATCCGAAGATCGCGATGCTATATCTGGCGCTGCTGCCGCAGTTCATCGATCCCGCCGCCGGTAGCGTGCTGACGCAGTCGGTGGCACTGGGCGCGATCCAGATCGCAATCAGCGTCAGCGTCAATGCGATGATCGCGCTCGCCGCCGGATCGATCGCGCTGTTCCTGGCAAGCCGGCCGAGCTGGATGCTGGTGCAGCGCTGGCTGATGGGCACCGTGCTGGCCGGGCTTGCCGTGCGGATGGCGGTGGAAGCGAAGAAGGTGTGAGATTCTTTCTTCACCCTCCCCTGGAGGGGGAGGGTCGCTGCGCATGGAGCGAAGCGGAATGCGTAGCGGGGTGGGGTGACAGTCTCTCCACCGAAGCGGTGCCCGAGTGGAGAGATCATCCCACCCCGCTCGCGCTGCGCGCGATCGACCCTCCCCCTCCAGGGGAGGGTAAAAGCGAAAATCAATCCAGCTTCGCCTCCATGCCGCGCTTCACCGCGGGGCGGGCCATCAGCGCCTCATACCAGCGCTTGACGTTGGGGAAGTCGGCGAGATCAACCTTGTGGCGAGGGTGGCGCCAGGCCCAGCCCAGGATGGCGAAATCGGCGATCGAGAGATCGCCGGCGACAAAGTCCCGGCCGTCCAGGCGACGGTCCAGCACGCCGTAAAGCCGGCGGGTCTCCGCCATGAAGCGCTTGAGCCCGTAGGCACGGTCCTGCTCGTTCTCGAGTGCAATGAAATGATGCACCTGGCCGGGCATCGGGCCGAAACCGCCCATCTGCCACATCAGCCATTCGTAGACGGGGATGCGGCCTGCGAGCGATTTCGGCAGGAATTTGCCGGTCTTTTCGCCGAGATAGAGCAGAATCGCGCCGGATTCGAAGACACTGACCGGCTTGCCGTCCGGCCCCTCGGGATCGACGATCGCGGGGATCTTGTTATTGGGGGAAAGCTTGAGGAACGCCGGCGCCATTTGCTCGCCGTTGGTGATGTTCACCGGAACCACTTTGTAGGGCAGCCCCATTTCCTCAAGGGCGACCGAGATTTTGCGGCCGTTCGGCGTGTTCCAGGTGTGCAGCTCGATGGTCATTTGCCTGTTTCCTTGCCCAGTTTCTTGCCCAGTTTCTTGCCCACGATATCGGGCCTCCACCTACTCCAGAAGGTTGTGCCGCCACAACCGGCGGACCGGGATGGCCGATCCCTGTTGACTGGGGACGCCCCCTCTGGAATGTCGCCGCTGTCGCGGATAAATTCCGCCACCTCTCAAAACCCTGTTCGAGGGACCACCGTGTCGAAATCTGCCTCCCGAGCCCGCCTGTTCGAAATCATCCGTCGCCGCTCCTTCGGCCGCGGTGAGGTGACGCTCGCGTCGGGCCGCAAGAGCGATTTCTATTTCAACCTCAAGCCGACCATGCTCGACCCCGAAGGCGCGACCCTGCTCGCCGAGCTGACCTACGAGGCGCTGAAGGACGATAATCTCGATTTCATCGGCGGCCTCGAAATGGGCGCGGTACCGCTCGCCGGCGCGCTGGCGCAGATCTCCTGGATCAAGGGCCATCCGATCGCGGCCTTCTTCGTGCGCAAGAAGCCGAAGGAGCACGGCGCCAGGCTCGCGATCGAAGGCCTGCCGAAAGGCGAAACGCTCGCCGGCAAGCGCGTCGTGATCGTCGAGGACGTCACCACGACCGGCGGCTCGGCGATGAAGGCGGTGGAATCCGTGCGCGAAACCGGCGCTGAAGTGGTGCTGGTGCTGACCATGGTCGATCGCGAGGAAGGCGCCACCGACACGTTCGGCGCGGCCGGCCTGCCGTTCCGCTCGCTGTACAAGGCCTCGGAATTCCTGAAGGCATAGCGGCCCGAGGCGCCCCCTCAACCGCTCATTTACCATCCCGCTCTATGGTGAATCATGTGCTGAGACCTGATGGTCGCGGCCGCTTCAGTAGCGTCGGGTGGAGTAAGCGTTGCGTACGATTGTATCCCATGCGCGGCGTCGCGCGATGCTTTTGGCCGCCATTCTCGCAAGCCCGCTGCTTGCCGCCCCGGCCCCGGTTTCAGCCGAAGGCCTGTTCGACTTCTTCTTCGGCGGAATGCAGCAGCGGCCTCAACGCGACGTGCCGCAGCAGGCGAACTCCTATGCCGATCCCTTCACCGGTCAGCAGAACCCGGCCGTCCAGCCGCAATATGTGCCGCCGACGCGCTCGGCGGCGGCCGGCGGCTCTGGCCCGGCGTTCTGCGTGCGCAGCTGTGACGGCAAATATTTTCCGCTGATGCGCGGCCTCGCCTCGCCGGCGCAGATGTGTCAGGCCTTCTGTCCTGCCAGCACGACCAAGGTCTATTTCGGCTCCTCGATCGACGGCGCCTATTCGCAGACCGGTGAGCGCTACGCCGACAGCGAGAACGCGTTCGCCTATCGCAAGGCGCTGCGCGCGGATTGCACCTGCAACGGCCGCGAGCCGGCCGGCCTCGCTCCGGTCGATTTGGCCCTCGACTCGTCGCTGAAGGCCGGCGACGTCATTGCCACCACTGACGGCCTGGTCGCCTATACCGGCGTCCGGCTTGGCCAGGAGCAGACCGCGGAGTTCACGCCCGTCGCTTCCTATCCCGGCCTCACCGCGCAGGTCCGCGCCCGGCTCGGCGAGATGAGGGTGGCCCCAGTTCGCGCGGACACGGTGGCGGCCGATGCGCCGTCCGCCGAGATCGTGCGCGAGACACTGCCTGACGTAACGGCACCGAAGTCGCCGGCGAAATCGGCGAAGCGGGCGGGGCTGGATTAAGGCCCTCCACGCCGTCATTGCGAGCGTAGCGAAGCAATCCAGAAATGCTTCTGCGGCGGCACTCTCGATTGCTTCGTCGCAAGAGCTCCTCGCAATGACGGAGGTCGCGGCGCTACCGCCCGATAATCACCCCGATCACATTCGGCGCGGCCAGATATTTCTCCTCGATCGCCGCGCGCGCGGCAGCGCGGTTTTCCGCCGTGAGCAGGCCGCGCTTCTCGGCGAGAATCATCCAGCAGAAGCCCCACCAGTCGGTCAGCATGCCAGTCTCGCTGACAAGGTCATAACCCTGCTCGGCCGCAAAGATCCGCGCATGCGCTTCGTCCAGCGTGTCCAGGAAGTGATGATCTGCGGCCGTGAACAGATCGTCGCTAATGTCGTCGATCGTGTAGCCCCAGATCGACTGGCACACCGCGTTGAACTCGCGATCAAACTGGTCATCGTCGACGGCATAGCGCCGCGCCGCCTGATGCAACCGCGACAGCGACCGTGCGAAATCGGCGATCCGGGTGAGAGCAAATTGATCGAAGGCAATGGTGGACATGTAGTCCTCGCAACGTCTGACAGACCCTAGATATTGTGTCGGCAATGCGCCGAATCACAATGATATATCAAAGACTTGCTAAAGTGTTCTTAATTTGTTCTGATGCTGAACAGCTGGTTGCTAAAAGCCGTCGTCCTGGCGAAAGCCAGGACCCATTACCCCGGTCAGCGTTGCTCTTGCGAGCTTGAGCCGCACCCATGAGCGCAGGCAGCTACTACGTCTATATTCTGGCGAGCCGCCATCACAATAACATCCGCGCGCGGATTGACCTGCACCGTTCGGGTCGCGGTTCCAAGTTCGTGCAGAAGTACAAGGTCTTCCGCCTTGGCATTTGCGACACCGCAGGAAGCCATTGCGCGCGAGAAGCAGCTGAAATTCTGGAAACGCGATTGGAAGATCAAGTTGATCGAGCGAGAAAATCCTGACTGGAATGATCAGTCGGGCCTCATCTGACAGTCGGGGTAATGGGTCCTGGCTTTCGCCAGGACGACAATGGGGCGACAGTTTCGCTTCGTCCAACGCCTCAATTCACCGCCGACATCAGCTTGTCCCCGCACGCACTCGCGTAGAACTTGCCGCCGCATTGGCGCTTGATGGCGGCGCAGCGTTGCGCTGGCGTTGCGTTTTGCGGGAGCGAGACGGCGCAGCTGAGGCCATCGGCGCTGCGCTTGCCGGCGGCGAAGGCGGCGCTCGAGGTGGCGATGCAGATGACGAGAAGCGCTGCGGTCGCGATTTCGATCAGCAGTCTCATCAGAGGTTTCATGGGGCGTCTCCTCCACACTGATGGCTGAATCTGCGCCCACTCTAGCACCAAATCAGCGTTCCTCCGTGCTGCTCCGGGTTCCCAAACCGGCCCATTCCTTGCATAATTTTACGCCAGCGCAGTGCACGGCCGCGCCAGCGATGGTTCCGGTGCAGGGGCAAGACGCGTAGGGTTTAGTGGTGTTTCTGTCGACCAGGAAGTGACGGCCTTGCAAGATCAATCGTTCCAGCCAAATTTCCCCGCCCCCGGTCAGCCGATCGACGAGCTCGCGCTGGCGGAGATCAAGGGCGCGATCCTGGCGAAGCTGCGCCTTGCCATCGGCAAGGACGCGGGCATGGCGACCAGGCACGACTGGTACCAGGCCGCGGCGCTGGCGCTGCGCGACCGCATCGTGCATCGCTGGCTTTCGGCCGAGAAGCGCAGCTACGACGCAGGCCGCAAGCGCGTCTATTATCTTTCGCTCGAATTCCTGATCGGCCGCCTCTTCACCGATGCGCTCAACAACATGGGCCTACTCAAGATCTTCGAGGTCGCGCTCGGCGATCTCGGTGTCTCGCTGCCCGAGCTGCGCAAATGCGAGCCGGACGCCGCGCTCGGCAATGGCGGCCTCGGGCGGCTCGCCGCCTGCTTCATGGAGAGCATGGCCACGCTGTCGATCCCCGCGATCGGCTATGGCATCCGCTACGATTACGGCCTGTTCCGCCAGATCATCAATCAGGGCTGGCAGCAGGAATATCCGGACGAGTGGCTCGGCTTCGGCAACCCCTGGGAATTGCAGCGGCCGGAAGTGATCTACGACGTCAATTTCGGCGGCGGCGTCGAGCATGTTGACGACAGAGGCCGCGACCGCGCGATCTGGCATCCGGGCGAAACGGTGCAGGCGATCGCCTATGACACGCCGATCGTCGGCTGGCGTGGCCAGCACGTCAACGCGCTGCGGCTGTGGTCGGCGCGCTCGCCCGATCCGCTCAAGCTCGACGCTTTCAACATGGGCGACTATGTCAGCGCCAGCGCCGAGCAGGCGCGCGCGGAAGCGATCTGCAAATTCCTCTACCCGAACGATGAGAGCCCGGCGGGCCGCGAACTGCGGCTGCGGCAGGAATATTTCTTCGTCTCGGCCTCGCTACAGGACCTGGTCAAACGGCATCTGTCGTCGGACGGCCAGCTCCGCAGCCTGTCGTCCAAGGTCGCGGTGCAGCTCAACGACACCCATCCGAGCCTCGCCGTCACCGAGCTGATGCGCATCCTCGTCGATCTCCACAACTTCCGCTGGGACGAGGCCTGGAAGATCACGGTCGCCACCCTCTCCTACACCAATCATACGCTGCTGCCCGAAGCGCTGGAGACCTGGCCGGTCGAGCTGTTCGAGCGACTGTTGCCGCGGCATCTCGAGATCATCTACCGTATCAACGTCCAGCATCTGGCCCTGGCTGAAGCACGCGCGCCCGGCGACATCGACTTCCGCGCCTCGGTCTCGCTGATCGACGAGAAGAGCGGACGCCGCGTCCGCATGGGCCAGCTCGCCTTCGTCGGCTCGCACCGCATCAACGGCGTCTCGGCGATGCATTCGGATTTGATGCGCGAGACCGTGTTCCACGACCTCAACCATCTCTATCCCGGCCGCATCACCAACAAGACCAACGGCATCACCTTCCGCCGCTGGCTGATGCTGGCGAACCCGAAGCTGACCGAGCTGTTGCGCGAGACCTGCGGCGATGCCGTGCTCGACGACCCGACCCTGCTCTCGCAGATCGAGGCGCGCGCCAGCGACGTCGAATTCCAGAAGAAGTTCCGCAGCGTCAAGCTGCACAACAAGACCGCGCTTGCGCGCCTGATCGGCGAGCGGCTCGGCATCAAGGTCGATCCGACCGCATTGTTCGACGTGCAGATCAAGCGCATCCACGAATACAAGCGCCAGCTGCTCAACATCATCGAGACGGTCGCGCTGTATCAGTCGATCAAGGACGATCCGGATGGCAACTGGGTGCCGCGGGTGAAGATCTTCGCGGGCAAGGCGGCGGCGAGCTACAAATACGCAAAACTGATCATCAAGCTGATCAACGACGTCGCCGAAATCGTCAACAACGATCCCGCCATCGGCGGCAAGCTGAAGGTCGTGTTCCTGCCGGACTACAATGTCAGCCTGGCGGAGGTGATCATTCCCGCCGCCGACCTGTCCGAGCAGATCTCGACCGCCGGCATGGAGGCCTCCGGCACCGGCAACATGAAGCTGGCACTCAACGGCGCCATCACCATCGGTACGCTCGACGGCGCCAATATCGAGATCCGCGACCAGGTCGGCGCGGAGAACATCGCGATCTTCGGCATGGAGGCCGGCGATGTGATGATCCGGCGCAAGCAGGGCTTAGATGCCTCCGACGTGATCCGCAATTCACCGAAGCTCCAGCGCGCCATCAACGCGATCGGCGTCGGCGAGTTCTCGCCCGGCGATCCCGGCCGCTTCGAATCGATCGCGCATGCGCTGCGCTATCTCGATCATTATATGGTCAGCGCCGATTTCGATTCCTATTACGAGGCGCAGCGCGCGGTCGATGCGCGCTGGCTGGTCGCGCCGGCCTGGACGAGAGCCTCCATCCTCAACGTCGCGCGCATGGCGTGGTTCTCGTCCGACCGCACCATCCGCGAATATGCCGAGGAAATCTGGAACGTGCCGGTGAACCCGATCACGCCTCCGTTCCAGGAGGCCGAGAAGCTGCGCGACACGGCGAGCTGATTTTTCCGCAGCATGAGATCCCTACCCCAGAGGTAATTGCACAAGCCGGCGGCGGATGTGATATGACGTCCGTCATTGAACGCCGGACATGACAATGCACGCCAAGCTCGCGCATCCCTTCGACGACGCCACCCGTATCACCGCCGGCGACTCGCGTTGGCAGGGACACACCAGCGACGATTACTGGGCCTTCGTCGGTCCATTCGGGGGCGCGACTGCCGCGACCATCCTCCGCGCGCTGATCGAGCATCCGCAAGCCTCCGGCGATCCGCTGGCGCTGACCGTCAATTACTGCGCGCCGATCGCCAAGGGTCCGTTCGATCTCGACATCCGCCTGGTGAAGGCCAACCGATCCAGCCAGCACTGGAGCGTCGAACTCAGCCAAGGCGGCGGCGAGGTCGCAACGCTTGCCACCGCCGTGTTCGCCGAGCGGCGGCCATCCTGGGAGCATCGAGCGGCAAAAGCGCCGGATGCAAAGCCATTCGAAGAGACGCTGCCATTCCCGAAGATCAAGGCGTCCTGGGCCAACCAGTATGAATTCCGCTTCGTCGAGGGCGAGATGCGGATCGGGCGGCCGCAGGCCGCACTCGCCAGCACCTATTCAAAACTCTGGATCAGCGATCGCGAACCGCGCAAGCTCGACATGCTGTCGCTGATGTCGATGTCGGACGCCTTCTTTGGCCGCATCTTCCACGTCCGGCGCGAGCTGGTGCCGTTCGGCACGGTGTCGCTGACCACCTATTTCCACACCGACGGTGAGGAACTCGCGGCTGAAGACATCACCCGCGTGCTGGCGACGGCCGATTCGAAAATCATGCACAAGAGCTACGCCGACCAGAACGCCGAGCTGTGGTCGCCGAACGGCAGACTGCTCGCGACGACGACGCAGATCGCGTATTTCAAGGCGTAGGTGCAACTGTCTCGACGCCGTCCCGGCGCAGGCCGGGACCCATAACCATAGGGCGTCGTTTGGCGAAGACTTGCAGTGATCTCTTCTTCACCGGTACGTGCACTACGCGCCCTCGATAGATCACGCGGTATGGGTCCCGGCCTTCGCCGGGACGACACCGAGAATGTGGTTCGCGCACATGGCCACAAACAAAAGGGCAGCCTTGCGGCCGCCCTTTTGCATTCCAAGCGATTTGGAAATTACTCCGCCGCGAGCTTCACGTCCGGCGCCGCCGCACGCACCTCTGCATCCACCTGGGCCTCGAACTTGGCGAAGTTCTTCTGGAACATGCCGACCAGACCACGTGCGGTCTTGTCGAACTCGTCCTTGTCCTTCCAGGTATTGACCGGATTGAGGATCTCGCTCGGCACGCCCGGCAGCGCGGTCGGGACCGCGAAGCCGAAATATTTGTCGGTGCGGAATTCGACATTGCGCAAGCTTCCGTCGAGCGCAGCGGTGAGCAAGGCGCGCGTCACCTTGATCGGCATGCGCGAGCCGACGCCGTACTTGCCGCCGGTCCAGCCGGTGTTGACCAGCCAGCAGTCGACATTGTGCTGGGCAATGAGGTCGCGCAGCATGTTGCCGTAGACGCTCGGGTCGAGCGGCAGAAACGGCGAGCCGAAGCAGGTCGAGAATTCTGGCTGCGGCTCATTGCCGAGCCCGCGCTCGGTGCCGGCGACCTTGGCGGTGTAGCCGGAGAGGAAGTGATACATCGCCTGCGCCGGCGACAGCTTGGCGATCGGCGGCAGCACGCCGAAGGCGTCGGCGGCGAGCATCACCACGTTCTTCGGCTGCGGCGCGCGGCCGCTGCGCGAAGCGTTCGGGATGAAATCGAGCGGATAGGCCGAGCGCGTGTTCTCGGTCTTGGAGCCGTCGTCAAAGTCGACGATGCGGGTGTCTTCGTCGAGCACGCAATTCTCCAGCACCGCGCCGAAGCGGGTCGAGGCGGCATAGATCTGCGGCTCGGCCTCCTGCGACAGCTTGATGCACTTGGCATAGCAGCCGCCTTCGAAATTGAACACGCCGTTCGGACCCCAGCCGTGCTCATCGTCGCCGATCAGGGTGCGATTCGGATCGGCCGACAGCGTGGTCTTGCCGGTGCCCGACAGTCCGAAGAAGATCGCGGTGTCACCCTTGGCGCCGACATTGGCCGAGCAATGCATCGGCATCACGCCGCGCTCGGGCAGATAGTAGTTGAGCGTGGTGAAGACCGACTTCTTCATCTCGCCGGCGTAGTAGGAGCCGCCGATCAGCACGATCTTGCGGGCGAAGTCGATCGCGACGACGTTCTCCGACTTGCAGCCATGGCGCTTCGGATCGGCGCGGAAGCTCGGCATGTCGATGATGGTGAGCTCGGGCACGAAGGTCGACAGCTCGATCGCCTCGGGGCGAATCAGCAGTGTGCGGATGAACAGCGAGTGCCAGGCCAGCTCGGTGAAGACGCGGGTCTTGATCCGGTAGGCCGGATCGGCGCCGCCATAGAGGTCCTGTGCGAACAGGCTCTTGCCTTCGGCGTGCTTGAGGAAGTCCTGATACAGAGTTTCGAACTGCTCGGAGGTGATCGACTGGTTGCCGGCCCACCACATCTTCTTGTCGGTGGTGGCGTCACGCACCGTGAACTTGTCTTTCGGACTGCGGCCCGTGAACTCGCCCGTGTCGGCGCAGAGTGCGCCGTCGGCGGACAGCACCGCCTCGCCCGCAGCGAGCGAGTATTGATAGAGCTGCGGCGCGCCGAGGTTCCAGTGAACCTGTTTGAGATTCTTTAAGCCGAATTTGTCGGCGCCGAAGGCACCGTTGCGCACGCCCGTCTCTTTCACGAAAAATCCTCCTAGAACCCGCGACACACAGTGCGACCTAGCTCAGTCGCCATCGCGGTCACCGTGAATTATAGGCCGTCCGGCCTCGGCTGGACGACCTAATAATGGTGAACGCTGGCGTTGCCAAGCTGATCCCGCAGGAATTGGTTTATTCAAGGACCGCGCCAAACGTCGCGCATGTCAGCCTTGAGCGGCTTGATACAAAAATCACGAATGATCGCGCAACCAAATGCCTGTTTCAGCGTTACCGAGTGTTTTGCGACGCACAAATGTTGCGCCGCTTTATCGTCGCGCGCCTTCGCCAATGAGCGCGAACGGTCCCCACATTGCAGGGTAGGCGTTGCGGGGCGACGACGGGTCATCAACATACGCTAGCATCGCGCGACGCAGAGCTTCGGCTCTGCCGATGTTTGGTTCGTTTTTGAGCAGATCGAAAGTCGAAGTGGTCAAGCGTGTGGCAGCGTCGGAATCCACCGCCCAATGCGAGACCAGCAGCGCCCGAGCCCCAGCATAGAAGAAGGCGCGCGCAAGTCCCGACAAGGCCTCGGCGCCAGGCTTGTCGCCGGCGATCGTGTTGCAGGCCGACAGCACGACCCAATCTGCATTGAGCTTGAGCTGCGCGACCTCGCTCGCCGTGAGCAAACCGTCGTCGAGCTCCGAGGGCTGGTCGGGAATGGACAGCGCGAGCGAGGGCTCGCCCACACCCTTGATATCGCCGGCGACGAGACCGTGGGTCGCAAAGTAAACGATACTGTATTGAGCAAGCGGTGCACGCTTGAGCGTCGCCTCGCTGGCGTCGCGGCCGAGATGGATGTCACCCTCGGCAGCACCGACATCTTTCGCCACGGCGTTCAACTCGTCCGCCGTATCCGGAAGCTGCGGCAACGCCTGCGCAAGCCGCGCGCGATCGACGCCTGCGCCGCGCCAGAAGTCGGTATAGGCAATCGTCGCGATGCTGCGTGAAGCAACCTTGCCGCCTGCGGCGCGACGGTCGGAAGCACCGCCCTCGGCGGGATTGAATACGGGATCGCCAAAGCCGGTCATCGGCTTGACGCCCTCGTCCTTGCGCGCAAAGGCGCGCAGCGATTTCAGGCTGACCACCGACGGCAGCACCGAGACAGCCTGGCGCCGCAGCAGCCAGGCGGCGCTGCGATAGCCCTCGAGCGTATCAGGGATCGCAGCTTGCGGCGGCTCCGTGACGAGCAGATGAAACGGCAGTGCGGTCAGCGCGCCTGACGGCACCAAGAGAAGGCTGCGCTTGTCCTTGGTCAGCGCCTCGACCGGCCCGAGCAGCGTGACATAGAGCTCATTGGCGAGAGCGAGGTCGAACAGACCCGATTTGCCGGAGCCATCGCGCACCCTGCCGACATCGAGACCTCTGCGGAAAGACGTGACCTTCTGTGCCAGCGCGTCCGCGCCAAGCGGGATTTCCTTCCAGACGGCGCTCTCCCGCGTGATCGCGATGACATAGCTGCGCTTGTCGACGACGGAATAGAGCACCATCGCTTCATCGGCCGACAGCAGCGGCTGGACGTCATTGACCGTCAGCGGCAGCGGATTGGAGAGCGAGGCGTAGTCGGGAAATTCGACCGCGAGCGTCTTCTGCAAGCCGGTGCGCTCGTTTGCAATGGCTGCGATCCGTGCGCGACTGCGCTGCTCGGAGCCGACGTTGCGTTGCGCCGATGATTTCGACACGGCCGTGATGATCGCCTTGTCGAGCGCCTCGGATTCGGCCGCAAGATCCTGGTCCTTGCGCACCAGCTCGGCGAGCCGGTCGCTGCCGGCAGCAAGCCGCACCGCGAGCTTGTTCACGGCCGATGCGGCGGAGGATTGCGTGCCGCGCTGGATCGCAGCGAGCGCCTGGTCCAGCGCCTTGTCATCAGGCAGCAGCGATTGCTGGCGCGCCGCATACAGGATCGGCAGCACCACACGCAGCTGCGCGCGATTGTTCGCAAGCGTCTTTTCGGCAAGCGGCAACGCGTCCGCGGTTCGTCCCGACACATAGAGGAAATAAGCGAGATTGCTGGTCGATGTCGCGACGTCGGGATGATCAGGCCCAAGCGCACGTTCGCGGATGGCGAGCGCGCGGCGATACAGCGGCTCGGCATCGGCATAGCGCTGCTGGTGCTCGTAGAGGCCGGCGAGATTGTTGAGGGACCGCGCGACATCGGGATGATCGGGTCCCAGCACCTTTTCACGGATCGCAAGCGAGCGCTTGATCGGCGCTTCGGCATCGCCGTCGCGGTTGAGGTCACGACAGAGCTGGCCGAGATTGTTCAGCAGCGTCGCGACCGCCGGGTGCTCGGGACCGCCGACCTTCTGGAAGATCGCAAGCGCGCGCTGGAACAGCGGCTCGGCCTCCGCGAAATGCTCCTGCTTCACATAGAGCGTCGCGAGATTGTTCAGGGACTGGCCGACATCGGGATGCTCGCGCGACAGCGCCTTTTCGCGGACGGCCAGCGCACGCTTGAACAGCGGTTCGGCCTCGGTGAAACGGCCCTGCCGCTGATCGAGCGCGGCGAGGTTGTTCAGCACGGGCGCGATCTCGACGCTGTCGAGGCCGGTCCCCTTCTCCATCAGCGCGATGGCGCGCTTGTAGACCGGTTCGGCCTGATCGTCGTGTCCCTGGTCGGCATAGATCTGCGCGAGGTTGTTGAGCGCGGCGGCAAGATCGCGGTTGTTGCCGGTGTTCTCGAGTGAGGCCACCATGGCCTGCGCCAAAGGCAGCGCTTCCGCATATTTCCCGGCTGTTCTGAGCCCATTGATCCGCGCACTCTGGGCCGCGAGATCGCCCTTCTGGGCAAAGCCGGGCGTGACAAGCGATGCGGTGATCGCGAGCGCCAGGCCTGCGACCCATGCCGAACGACGATTTGTCATGAACCCTCGCTGCCAACCTCACCGAACATGAGCTTGGGTCGCAGCGATGGGGGGCAGCGTTCAATGTGCCCAGTCCGTCTCTTCTAGTCCGGCTTGGCGCGCGCTTCGCCCGCCAGGCGGACCAGCATTTTGCGCAGTGACATGCCATCGGTGACCCGCTCCGGAAAAACCAGTCGCAGCGCAGTCTGGCCATCCTGCATGTCGAGGCCTTCAGGATCGCAGCCGGTGCAGCGCCAGTCGCCCGCGGCCGCCCCCAGAAGCTTCGTTGCGTAAAGACCCATGGCGTCGCGATGATCGGCATTCATATGCTCGACCGCCCCCTCCTCCGCCGCCAGCAGGTCCTCCGCGCCAGCAAGGTCCGTCAGGAACTGCTCCGGCCTGAGATCGATGATTCGGCCAAAGCCAGCCACCAGATGGGTTCCCGTTGGCCGGATCCGAAAAAAAGAAAAGTCCTTGAACGAGACAAAGGCCGCCGCCGACGGGTGGGCATTGAGATACCGCCACTGGAGCAGATCTTTCTCGTCTTCGGCCAGTTCGGCCCGGCCGGACAGCATGATCCGGGCGCCTTCCAGGGGGTCTCCCGCGGCGCGCTCGTCCAGCATCAGGGAGACCCGACTGTCTGCGAGGATATTCTTGGTATGAACAGCCAATCGCGAGATCAACAGGATCGGCGAACCGTCGGGATGGCTGGCCAGATTGACCAGGGAACAATAGGGGGCGCCACTATCAGGCATCAGGGTTGCGAGCGCCCCCTGCCGCGACCGCCTGAGCAGCGATTTGGCCAGCTTCTGGGGGGTAAAATCGGGGGTCGGTTGCATGGGCTTTCTCGGTTCGGGTGGTTGCAAGGCGGGCCTTTTTTCGGGTAAACCCGAGCCCGGTTATGGGTCGACATGCGGCGAATCCGCCGTGTTTCGTGGAACTTGGTCACACTTCAGCCCTGCTTGCATTGCTCGGTGACAAGGTTCGAACGCCAAATTCGGCACCCATGTATGCGGCGCATCACTGGATTGCTCGCCGTTTAAGCCACGACCCAAACGGAAAGCAGAAAGCAGAGAGGCTCATGCCCACAATCGCTTTGGTCGACGACGACCGCAACATTCTCACATCCGTCTCGATCGCGCTGGAAGCCGAAGGCTATCGCATCATGACTTATACCGACGGCGCCTCCGCGCTGGACGGTTTTCGCACCACCCAGCCTGATCTCGCCATCCTCGACATTAAGATGCCGCGCATGGACGGCATGGAGACGCTGCGCCGGCTCCGCCAGAAGTCCGACCTGCCGGTGATCTTCCTGACCTCCAAGGACGAAGAGATCGACGAGCTGTTCGGCCTCAAGATGGGCGCCGACGACTTTATCCGCAAACCGTTCTCGCAACGTCTCCTGGTCGAACGCGTCAAGGCGGTGCTGCGCCGCTCGGCGCCGAAGGATCCGACCGTCGCGCCGAAAGAGAACGACGCCAAGGCGCTCGATCGCGGCCTACTGCGCATGGATCCGGAACGGCATACCTGCACCTGGAAGAACGAGCCGGTGACGCTGACCGTCACCGAATTCCTGATCCTGCAGGCGCTGGCGACCCGGCCCGGCGTGGTCAAGAGCCGCAACGCGCTGATGGATGCCGCCTATGACGACCAGGTCTATGTCGACGACCGCACCATCGACAGCCACATCAAGCGGCTGCGCAAGAAGTTCAAGGTGGTCGACAACGAGTTCGAGATGATCGAGACGCTCTACGGCGTCGGCTACCGCTTCAAGGAAGCCTGAGGCGCACGCGCCTTCACGACAGATGAGGGCTGCGCCGGTTCTGATTCCATCAGAACCGGGCATGCTCTAGGATGCGGGGACCGTCGCAACGAGCTGTCCTAACGCGGGCGTGAGCATTGCTTGACCGAACGCAGCCTGATCCGAGTTCGAACGCCGAGGAGATCTTATCCCACGGCGCCCCGGACCATGAGGACAAGCCGGTTGCGAAAGGCTGGGGGCCGCTGAACTGGCTCAAGCGCGCCGGCCAGTTCTTCTTCGCGCTGTCATTCTCGAGCCTGACCCGCCGCATCGTCTCGCTCAACCTTGCCGGCCTCGTCGCGCTGGTCGCGAGCATCCTCTATCTGTCGCAGTTCCGCGCCGGCCTGATCGACGCGCGTGCACAGAGCCTGCTGGTGCAGGCCGAGATCATCGCCGGCGCCATCGGCGCATCGGCGACGGTGCAGACCAACGCGATCACCGTCGATCCCGAGCGGCTGCTCGACCTGAAGCTGGGCGAGAGCTACGGCGGGATGGATGATTCGCTGGATTTTCCGATCAATCCCGAGCGCGTTGCGCCGGTGTTGAGCACGCTGATCTCGCCGACCAAGACCCGTGCGCGGATTTTCGATCCCAACGGGAGCGTGCTGCTCGACAGCCGTGATCTCGATAGCGTGCGGGGCTTTCCGCTGCCGCCGCTGTCCCAAAAGCCGGGCCTCGTCGAACGCATGATGGTCCCGGTGCGGACCTATCTGAACCGCGGCGACCTGCCGCTCTATCGCGAACTCGGGCGCGAGAACGGCAAGGGCTATGTCGAGGTGGCCGATGCGCTCCAAGGCCAGAAGCGCTCGATGGTGCGGATTGATACGCGCGGCGAGGTGATCGTCTCGGTGGCGGTCCCCGTGCAGCGTGCGCGTGCCATCCACGGCGCATTGATGCTGTCGACCCAGGGCGACGAAATCGACCAGATGGTCACGGCCGAGCGTCTGGCGATCCTCAAGGTCGGCGGCGTCGCGGCCGCCGTCATGATCATGCTGTCGCTGCTGCTTGCGAGCACCATCGCTGGCCCGGTGCGCCGGCTTGCCGACAGCGCCGAGCGGGTCCGGCGCCGCATCAAGACCCGCGTCGAGATCCCCGACTTCACCCGCCGCCGCGACGAGATCGGCCATCTCTCCGGCGCGCTGCGCGACATGACCAGTGCGCTCTACAAGCGGATCGAGGCGATCGAGATGTTCGCTGCCGACGTCGCCCACGAGCTGAAAAACCCGCTGACCTCGCTGCGCTCCGCGGTCGAGACGATGCCGCTGGCGCGCAACGAGAACAGCCGCGCCCGCCTGCTCGAGGTGATCGAGCATGACGTCAAGCGGCTCGACCGGCTGATCTCGGACATTTCCGACGCAAGCCGCCTCGACGCCGAATTGCAGCGGCAGGATGCGATCCCGGTCGATCTCAGGCGCCTGCTCGGCACGCTGGTCGCCGTCGCCAATGAAACCAAGCTTGGCCACGACGTCGCCGTCGAGGCGCGCTTCGAGGGCCGCGGCCCGACCGACACGTTCTCGGTCAGCGGTCATGATTCGCGGCTCGGGCAGGTGGTCTCCAACCTGCTCTCCAACGCGCAGTCGTTTTCGGAAGCAGGCAGCAAGGTGCGGCTGATCTGCCGCCGTGTTCGCGGCGAGATCGAGATCGTGGTCGACGACGACGGCCCCGGCATTCGCGACGACGCGCTGGAGCGCATCTTCGAGCGCTTCTACACCGACCGGCCGCATCAGGGCTTTGGCCAGAATTCCGGCCTTGGGCTCTCGATCTCCAAGCAGATCGTGGACGCCCATGGCGGACGCATCTGGGCCGAGAACCGCGCCGGCCCCGCGGACGAAGACGGGGCGCCGACGGTCGCGGGCGCACGCTTTGTGGTGAGGCTGCCGGCGCTATGAGCCAAGGCAGTCTGAACGACGGCGGGCCGAGCGTTCACGCCTCCGCGGTCAAGGTCGGGTCCCTGGGGGTGCTGATCCGCGGGCCTTCGGGCGCCGGCAAGTCGCGGCTTGCCTTCGATTTGATCATCGCGGGCCGGTCAGGGGTGGTCGACAGCGCCGTTCTGGTCGGCGACGACCGTGTCCATCTGGCGACACTCGGCCATGAAATTGTGGTTCGCCCAGCTCCCGCCCTGGCGGGACTAATCGAGATTCGCGGGCTTGGAATCCGCCGATGCGACTTCGTGGAGCATGCGGCGGTCGGCCTCGTGGTCGATCTGGACGCCGACGACGCCGAACGCCTGCCGGCGCCGGAATCGCTGAAAACAGCCATTTTTGGTGTCGAAATACCGCGAATCCCCGTCGGCCGGGGCCATTCGCCGCTCCCATTGGTTGTCGCGGCCTTGACCACTACCAAGAGTTAACCTTCCCCTAACCCTTCGGCCGATTGTTTGAAGGGAAATGGTAACCATATGAACCCCACACTCGCGACCGAATAGACCGGCGCAGCTCCCCTCATCCATCCGTCTAGATTCAGGGAGATACGCAACATCCCCTCTTGCGCGGGGGCTCTGGATGGTCAAAGTGGCGCGTTCGTGCGGTGCACCAAAAGCGCCCGCGGGAGTTTTCCGATGATTGGTCTAGTACTTGTGACCCACGGGCGCCTTGCCGACGAATTCAAGGCAGCGCTTGAACACGTCATGGGCCCACAAAAGCAAATCGAAGCGATTACGATCGGGGCCGAAGATGATTCCGATCTCTGCCGAAGCGACATCATCGAGGCGGTTAACCGCGTCGATTCCGGCGACGGCGTTGCGATTCTCACCGACATGTTCGGCGGCACGCCGTCGAACCTTGCGATTTCCTGCATGAGCAGACCCAAGGTCGAAGTGCTCGCGGGCATCAACCTGCCCATGCTGGTGAAGCTCGCCAAGGTGCGCGAAGAGCGTCCGCTGCCCGACGCGATCGCGATGGCACAGGAAGCCGGACGCAAATACGTCACCATCGCCAGCCGAGTGCTCGCCGGCAAATGAGTGACGACGCGCCACAAGCCGGGACTGGCGTGCCCGCGGGCGCGATCTCCAAGGAGCTCCTGATCATCAACAAGCGCGGCCTGCATGCGCGCGCCTCGGCGAAATTCGTCCAGGCGGTCGAGCGCTTCAACGCGCAGGTGTGGGTGACGCGCGGCGGCGAGACCGTCGGCGGCACCTCGATCATGGGCCTGATGATGTTAGCTGCAGGCCCCGGCACCACGATCACGGTCGCGGCCGCCGGTGCGGATGCGGAAGCTGCGCTTGTGGCGATCACCGAGCTCGTTGAAAGCAAGTTCAACGAGGAAGGGGTTTAGCACCCCGGAACGGCAGTCTCACTTCGCCGGCGGGGCGATGTAGATATTCCACGTCATTGACGGGCCGGCCTTGCCGTGAGTGAAGCGGCGCGTCGTCATCACCATGCGCTCGGCGTTCGGCGCGATCTCCGACACCCATTTTTCGAACGCGGGCAAACGGCCGTCGGTCGGATCGAACACGCCGATGAAGCCGTCCTTCTTGACCTCATCGAGTGACGTCAGCCCCGAGCTCCAGGCTTCGTTCGGGATGAACGCAACCGGATGGTCGGGACTGTAGAACACCATCGGCTGGATCGACTCCATGGTGCCGGCGACGATCGCCCAGCGCGAGGCGAAGCGCGAATGCCAGGCTTGCGTCAGCTCGCGCGCGAGCTCCGAGCGGGCGCCATAGGTCGCCGTGTTGTCCCTGTTCGCCGCCATCTCGCGCGCGGCGATCCAGGGCGAGGCGATGAGCGTCGCGACGCTGAGCACGAGCCAGATCGCGGTGATGTTGAACAACACCGCGCTCTGTACCCGCAGCGTGGGGATCGCGACCAGCGCCAGCGGCACCAGGAAGAACAGCGAGATGCCCCAGTCGGTCTTCAAGTAGACGCTGAAGACAAGCGCGCCGAGCGGCGGGCCGACCGCAACGATGATCTGGATGATCCAGATGTTCAGCGCCTGCGAAACATTGACACCGGGATTGACGCCGCGCGCCCAGGCCCGCGTGACGATGCGCGAGGGCGCGCGCATCAGCAGCGTCGCCCACGGCGGCACCAGCGCCATTGCGAGCCCGGCAAGCGCCACCGGCAGCGCCAGCAGCGCAAAATTATGCAGGGCATAGCCGGCCGCGAGCTGATGCACGAGACCGGCATCCTCGAGGCTGTAGGTGTCGCCGGCATAGGTCAGCGGCACGAAATGCGCGTCCGCGAGCCAGATGATGTGCGGGATCATCGCCACGACCATCGTCGCGATCGCAACCCATGGCGCCGGCGACAGCAGGAATCGCATCCGCTCCGGATGGATCAGCGCGGCAAGGCCGATGGCGCCGATCATGGTCAGCACCCAATATTTGGTCATCAGCGCCAGCGCGCCGGCAAGCCCGAGCCAGACGCCCGACTGCCAGCTCCGCTTCTCGAACGCGTTGAGATAAGCCAGCACGACCAACGGCAGAGTGACGAGCTGAAGCAGATCGGGGTTGTACTTGAACCCCTTGAAATTGAAGATCGGATAGAGCGCGACCATCACCACGACCAGGAACGCGCGCCTGGGGTCGACGACGCGCATCGCCACCAGCCAGCAGATCACCATGCCGACGCCGACGGTCGTCATCGCCAGCGCATAGGTCGCCCAGTCCGTCGCCGGGAACAGCTTGAACCAGAGGCCCGCGATCCAGCCCGACAGCGGCGGGTGCTTGCCGTAGCCCCAGAGGAATTTCTGGCCCCAGCCCCAGGCCTCTGCGACGTCCATGTGAACATCCTGCGCTGCCTTGAGATTGATCAGGATGAAGGTCCAGATCACCGCATGCAGGATAGCGAGCTGGATCACCAGCCAGAGCCGGGCGGAGGGGTCGGTCGCGTAGGCGACCAGCCAGGCCCGGAAGCGGTTGAAGCTCACCCGGTTTTTCACGCGCGCGCGGGCGGAGGGGATCGAGGTCGTTGACATGGCGCCTGCGTAGCGCGTTTTGGCATCAGGTGGAATCAGCTTGGCGTGAAGAAAGGCCCTGAAAATACAGCAATATGGTTGCCGCACGGGGATGTGAGTGGTATCCCGCGCCCATGACGACCGTCCCCATTTCCAACATCCGCAATTTCTCCATCGTCGCCCACATCGACCATGGCAAATCGACGCTGGCCGATCGCCTGATCCAGATGACGGGCGGCCTCTCCGACCGCGAAATGGCGGGCAAGGAGCAGGTGCTCGATTCCATGGACATCGAGCGCGAGCGCGGCATCACCATCAAGGCGCAGACGGTGCGGCTCCAGTACCGCGCCAAGGACGGCAAGGATTACATCTTCAACCTGATGGACACGCCCGGCCATGTCGACTTCGCCTACGAGGTGTCGCGGTCGCTGGCGGCGTGCGAGGGTTCCCTGCTGGTGGTGGACGCCAGCCAGGGCGTGGAAGCGCAGACGCTCGCCAATGTCTACCAGGCGCTCGACAACAATCACGAGATCGTCCCGGTCCTGAACAAGGTCGACCTGCCGGCCGCCGAGCCGGAGAAGGTCAAGCAGCAGATCGAGGACGTCATCGGCATCGACGCTTCCGACGCGGTAATGATCTCGGCCAAGACCGGCCTCGGCATCCCTGATGTGCTCGAAGCCATCGTCACCCGCCTGCCGCCGCCGAAGGGCGATCGCGACGCGACGCTGAAGGCGCTGCTGGTCGACAGCTGGTACGACGTCTATCTCGGCGTCGTCGTGCTGGTGCGCATCGTCGACGGCGTCATGAAGAAGGGCCAGCGCGTGCGCATGATGGGCACGGGCGCCGCCTACGACGTCGAGCGCGTCGGCTTCTTCACGCCGAAGATGCAGCAGGTCGACGAACTCGGCCCCGGCGAGATCGGCTTCATCACCGCCGCGATCAAGGAAGTGGCCGACACCCGCGTCGGCGACACCATCACCGACGACCGAAAGCCCGTCACCGAGATGCTGCCGGGCTTCAAGCCGGCGATCCCCGTGGTGTTCTGCGGCCTGTTCCCTGTCGACGCCGACGACTTCGAGACGCTGCGCGCCGCGATGGGCAAGCTGCGGCTGAACGACGCCAGCTTCTCCTTCGAGATGGAGACCTCGGCCGCACTCGGCTTCGGCTTTCGCTGCGGCTTCCTCGGCCTGCTCCACCTCGAGATCATCCAGGAGCGGCTGTCGCGCGAGTTCGACCTCAACCTGATCGCGACCGCGCCGAGCGTCATCTACAAGATGAAGCTCACCGACGGCACCGAGCTCGAGATCCACAATCCCGTCGACATGCCTGACGTGGTGAAGATCGAGGAGATCCAGGAGCCCTGGATCGAGGCGACGATCATGACGCCCGACGAATATCTCGGCAGCGTGCTGAAGCTGTGCCAGGACCGCCGCGGCTCGCAGAAGGAGCTGACCTATGTCGGCTCCCGCGCCATGGTGAAATACGACCTGCCGCTCAACGAGGTCGTGTTCGACTTCTACGACCGCCTGAAGTCGGTCTCCAAGGGCTACGCCTCGTTCGACTATCATCTCACCGACTACAAGCCGGCCGATCTCGTCAAGATGCAGATCCTGGTCAACGCCGAGCCGGTCGATGCGCTCTCGATGCTGGTCCACCGCACCCGCGCGGAAGGGCGCGGCCGCGCCATGGTCGAGAAGATGAAGGAGCTGATCCCGCCGCACATGTTCCAGATCCCGATCCAGGCGGCGATCGGCGGCAAGGTGATCGCGCGCGAGACCGTGCGCGCGCTGCGCAAGGACGTCACCGCCAAGTGCTACGGCGGCGACATCACGCGTAAGCGAAAACTTCTGGAGAAGCAGAAGGAAGGCAAGAAGAAGATGCGGCAGTTCGGCAAGGTCGACATCCCGCAGGAAGCCTTCATTGCCGCACTGAAGGTCGACAGCTGAGGCCGGTCGGGGTCCGGCCCGGGATTTTCGGAGCCGGACGACGCAAATCTCGAAAACAACCCCATGCACAGTAGCCGGCGTATTGGCGGCGCTACGCTTTTTCGATTTTTACGAAAATCGCTTGATCCGTCGGGCAAAACAGGGGTATGATGGCATCATAGCGGTGATGCAGCCTGCAGCCGACGATGTCCCATTAAACCATCCCCGTCACTTTTGCGCTCATCGCCCGAATTCCGGCAGAGGGCGTTGCGGACTTCAGAGCCTACGAGGATGCGGTGCTCCCGCTCTTGCCTGAGTTCAACGGGCGCCTGCAGCGGCGGCTTCGGAATTCCCATGGCACGGTGGAAATGATCTCGCGCCACACGACGAAGGATGTCTGCGGCCGGCCGGCGCCGACCAGGACACATTTCCCGACGACCGGGCGGCTGGCAATCTCTGATCTCGATTCAGGCTCCGGCGCGGCCTCGATGAGGGCCTCGCTACGCCGGAAGTCGCGACCGGTAGGGGGCGGTCAGCAGCAGCAGGAAGAGCGCTCTTTCGGCGTGGTACTTTGCGGCAGGTCGGCTTCGTTCCCGGCCCTGCATCACCACCACGCCCTGGCTGGTGCAGACGCTCCAAGCCCATGCTCGTCGCCTGCGCTGCGCCAACGTCATTTCGAAAATCGGAAACTCCGGTCCCACCATCCCTGCGGCTTCTCGTCAGACTTATCGACGGAGTTGACCCCGGACGGCATGCCCGTGTCTTCACCCCTTTGGGTGAAGAGGCGCCGACGCATAGCCAAGGTTAATCCGATCCGGCCGGATTCTTGCCGGCGTCAATCGTTGAGGGGTAACCTGGGGATCGCACCGAAGAGCGCAGCTGCGCTCTTCTGGTTTCGCGTTCCCGTCTTGGCGAGGACGGCCTTGATCTGCGTGCGGATCGTTTCGCGGCTCAGCCCGTGATGCGCCGCGATGTCGCCGATCGTCTGTCCCTGCGCGATGCCACGCGCAACGCGGGCCTCGCTTGGGGTGAGATCGAACAGGCCACGAATGAGCGCAAGGCTTGGCGCCTGGGAGGCGGTCACGGGCGTCACAATCAGGAGGCCGACCGCCCCATTGAACAGATCGCGCGCTTCGCCCGGCATCGAAACGAGATGAAATACCACCCGATCCTGGTCGCTTGCCCGGCGCGCCGCGAAGGAACACACGGGCGCTTCAGGCGATCCGAGCTGAGCCAGGCCGGTGCGCAGCAGCGCGTCGGCTGCGCCGTCCCTGATGGCAAGCCGGTCCTTCGGCAACCACCGCAGGACATCCGTCATGCCTTCGATCAGGGCGTTCGCCGCCACGACCCGTCCGGACCCCGCGATGGCGAGGGCCGGCAGGCCGACCAGCGCCAACGCCTCGGTCGCCGCCCGCATCCGGGCGAGGCGCCAACGGGTCGACAGCAGCGCCGCCCGTGCGAGATGGGGACGAAAGCGGTCGAGGAAATCAAGATCCTGCCGTGAAAAGGCAGGCCGGCCTGCCAGTCTTTCCATGTGAAAGACAATGAGCTCACCGGAGGGGCTATGGACCGCAGTCGCGCAGGCGTGCTCGAAGCCCCATTTCTTGTTCCACTCCACCCGATATGGATCACGCTCCCATTCTTCCAGCGAAAAGACATCCTGTTCGCTGACGAAGCCGGGGTGATCGAGCGCCAGAAGCCTGGGTGTGGTCTCGGTACGGCTGGAGATACCCTCACGCATGAACGCCGAGAACGCCTCACTGATCGACGGCGACGTCACAACACCATTCCAGACGCCAGCCCACGGGTCGGTGTCCGAGGTGATCATGACCATGCCATATGCGCCTACGGCATGCGCGATGGCTTCCAGAACCTCCGGCCAGAGCTCCGGAACGGTCGCAGCCTCGTGGATGCGATCGATGATGTGCTCGAAAGCGATGTCCGTCATTGTCCCCGCGATAGACCCAACAAAATCGACCGAACCTTCTGGCGGGCGGTGCCCATTTCCGCTTGAGCCGCTGTGGTCCGCTCGAATGTGAGAGGCATGATAGCAAGCCGCTTCCACGGAACTCAATCACGCTGTCCCCCGGGCAAACCCGGATAGTCTCGCTGCCATCATGACGCCGCTTCAATGACCCGACGGTTCATAGGTCATCCGGAGCGCCGCGGAGCCGCGGAACCCGGCTTCGGATGGCGATGGTCCAGCGACAGCCGAACTCACCCGATGGCAAAATCGGCCGCCGTCTCGGCGTGAATGGCCGTGGTGTCGAACGTCTCGACCGAGGTATCGGCAGCCCCGACCAGCATCGTGATTTCGGTGCAGCCGAGGATGATGCACTCCGCGCCTCGGGCGACCAGCGCGGCCATCACCTCCTGGTAGCGACGGCGCGACGCATCGGCGACGACGCCGCGGCACAGCTCGTCATAGATGATGCGATTGACATCGGCCCGCTCGCTGGCGGACGGAATGAGGACATCGAGATCATGGGCGCGCAGCCGGTCGATGTAGAAGTCTTCTTCCATCGTGAAGATGGTGCCGAGCAGCCCGACCCGCCGATATCCCCTGGCCCGGATGCGCTCTGCCGTCGCGTCGCCGATGTGAATGAAGGGAACGGTCAGCTTCGCTGTGATCTCGGGCGCCAGCTTGTGCATCGTGTTCGTGCACAGCACGATGGCGCGGGCCCCTGCGCTTTCGAGCAGCTCGGCCGTTTTCGCAAGGCTCGCCGCCGCCTCCGCCCAGCGGCCGGCATATTGCATCTCCTTGATGTCCTGGAAATCGTAGGAATACATCAACAGCGGGGCCGAATGCAGCTTGCCCAGCCGATCGCGGACGCGCTCGTTGATGAGCTTGTAATACAGCGCGGTGCTCTCCCAGCTCATGCCGCCGAGCAGGCCGATGGTTTGCATTCTCTCGCCTTTCGAAATCTGGACCGCCCGAATCGTAAACGAAGATGCCGACATCCGCCAATCACGGCCTGGAAGAAAGAGTCAAAATGCCGGAGCTTGAGATCGCCCCACGCAAGGCAGCCCTTGCCCTCGCGTCGTTCATCGTCGATCCGTCATCCTGAGGTGCGAGGCCCACGATGCGAAGCATCGTGGGCGGAGCCTCGAAGGATGAACGGCCATGATCAGGCAGCAGGGCCATCGTCCTTCGAGGCTCGCCGAAGAGGCGAGCACCTCAGGACGACGGGGATAGGGCTCGCTCCGATTGAACCCGATCCGGCCTCGGCGACACTATCCCCCTGCAGAGAAACGACACGCCTGTCCACGGGCGATACGGGGGAGCATCTGTCATGCGACAACGGAACTGGCGATTGATTGCGGTGGGCACGGTGCTGCTGGTGCTGGCCGTGCTGTTCTTCCTGTCGATGCGCGACATGACGCTGTGGTCCAATGACCCCGTCGCCCTGATGCGCACGGTCGGAGAGGTCTCCGGCGCCGTCGGCGGCATCAGCCTCGTCATGATCGTATTCGGCCTGATCGGGCGCAAGGTACCGGTCTGACCAGGCCGCTCCGCAAGGCAGGATCACGGCGGCATCACGCCTCCGCCAGGCGCGGAATAACAGCTCTCCGGCGCAAATCTGAATGTCAGAGCCGCGCATCTCGCGCGGATGCCATTTGGAGACCGCGATGATCACCTCGAAGCTCCTGGTCGTGTTCGCACTCGTAGCGACAATCGGCGCCGCGTCGGCGCAATCCTTCCATCCATCGGCGGCCGGCAAGGAAACGACCACAAAGCCCTGGACGGCCCCGGTCGGTCACCGCCAGCCGCACGCGGCCGACGTGCCACCAACAACCATGGGACCGCAGGATTTCCTCGATCAGGAAGATGCCATGATCGATCGCAAGATCAGCGGTATCTGCCGTGGATGCTAAGCCGACGAACGCTTCTCCAACGCCGCGGCGACCTTCTCCAGGACGGCGTTCCGGCGCTTGATATCGGCGATCTGCTGCTCGCACATCTCGATCATCGTCCGCCCGGACCGCCGCCCGCCCGCACGCGTGCCTCGGAAACACAACCAGGCTGCCACGCCAAAGCCAATGGCGACGAGAAAAGATAGCACCGGCTCCGGACCGACGTCCGCGGCGGCGCGGCGAAGATCGCCCCTGGACAGGTACGCGGAGGCACGACCGCTATGGGCGTCGCTATCGTTCGGATCGAGCGCGATCATCTGATCGTAATCGGCGATGGCGCGGTCGAGGTCGCCCTTGGCCTGATAGGCGTAGCTGCGAGAGTAGTAGGCGTCCCTGTATTGCGGATAGAGCGCGATCGCCTGGCTGCAGTCGGCGATGACGCGATCAAGGTCTCCCTTTTCCCTGTAGGCGAGGCAGCGGTTGTAGTAACCGACCGCATAGTTCGGATAGAGCGCGATCACATGGTCGTAGTCGGCGATGGCGCGATCAAGATCGCCTTTGGCGAAGTAGGCGTTGCCTCGGTAAGTGAGGGCGACGTAGTTGTCCGCATTCAGCCCGAGGCTGTCAGTATAGTCTGCGATGGCACGGTCGTTGTCGCCCTTGGCCTGATAGGCATAGCCGCGCTCACTGTATCCGACCCGCTTTCCATAGTCCGACAGGTCGCCTTCGAACGCCCGGTTCACGTCCGCGATCGCCCGGGCGTAGTCATGCCGCTGGTTGTAGATATGCGAGCGGTTCAGCAATGAGCTGACAGCTTTGGGTTCGCGCCGGATCGCCTCGCTGTAATCGTTCAAAGCGCGGTCATCGCGATTGGCGAGGTCTGTCAAAGACCAGGAGTAGCCGCGCGCATGATACAAATTGGACAGGCTTTGGTCATCGTAGTCGCCGCTTTCGATCGCGCGGGTACAGGCGGCGATGGTCGATCGAGCGGCTTCCTTCGACCCGTGCAAGCAATCCTGTTGGTCGTCGGCTGCCGCCGGCCGGCTGACGGCATCGGCCGCCGCAAGTGCCAGGACAACCAGCCAGATGCGCGCGAAAATTCTTGAGCGCATCCTTCCTCCCAGCGATGCACCCATGGCTGAGCTAACCTGCAGAGGGCTTCTCAAGAGCCGCTGCGATCCTCTCCAACAATGCATTCGTACGTTGGGATTCGGCGACCTGCTGCTCGTAGAGATCGACCCAACTCGCTCCGGATGCGGTGCGTCCGTACTTGCGCGAGAACCACAGCCAGAAACCCACGAGCACAATGAACGGTAACCAGGAGACAACAAGGCTCACCAACCAGTATGGCAATCCGCTGCCTGACGTGAACGCAAACAAAGCGACGAAAGCTCCGACAAGCCCGATCCACACTGCGACAGACAGAAACCAAGAGCGAGGCTTGGTCATTCCAGGCACGACAGGTTCCCCTTGGTTGATCCCGGGAAACACACGCTATCACTGGTTGATTTAACTTCCCATGCCCTCGCCCATGCGGCCCTCAAAACGTGGTTAGCCGTTTCTTTGCGGAGACGTCAGCCGCAATGAAAGGCTCGGCGCATGAGCACGCGCTGGCAATCACCGCCGGGTCGGGAGCCGGACCAAAATCTCCCTCGAAGCCTGCCGAACCTGTCTTCCACCAATTCGATTTTGGCGATTAAACTATCGCACTCTTATTTGAACCCATTTTTTGCGCAGGAGGGATTTCATGACTTTATCAGGTGTCACGCGCCGCAGAATGATCGGCGGTCTCGCGGCCGGAGTGGGCGCGGCCTCGGCAACTTCATTCGGCATCGACGATGCCCGTGCCCAGTCCGCACGGAAGACCTTCGTTCTTATCGGCGGCGCCTTCTACGGCGCATGGTGCTGGCACCGCGTCACCGAGAGGCTCGAAAAGCAGGGCCATAAAGTCTATGCGTTTACGCTCTCGGGACTGGCGGAGCGTTCGCACCTTCTCAGCAAAGAGATCAATCTCGACACGCACATCACGGACATCGCCAATCTCGTCGAATGGGAAGACCTGAAAGACATTTGCCTCGTCGCCCATTCCTATGCCGGATGTCCCGCATCGGGCGCTCTCGAGCGGATCGGAAGCCGCGTGTCTGCGATCGTCTGGGTTGATGCAGTCAAACCCGCCGACGGCCAGGCGTTCCGAGACCTCGTTCCCTTCCCGATCGAGGACGGCGCGATCAGCCGTCCGGCGCCCAAAGCACTCCCGCCGACGGCCTTTAGCGATCCGCAAGACGTTGCCTGGGTGCTGTCAAAGGTGACACCGCAACCGATCGGCACATGGCTCCAGCCGGTGAAGCTATCGGGCGCTCGCGAAAAGGTCGCGAAGAAGACCTACATCCGGTTGCCAAAATTCCAGTTGGCCGCCCTGGACAAGGCGGCCGCGGAATGCAGGTCGGACAGTTCCTGGACCGTCCTCGAAAACACGACGTCCGGCCACTCGGTCATGATCTCCCAGCCGGATTGGTTGACTGATGTGCTGGTGAAAGCCGCATAAGAGCGATCTGATCTGATCAGATCTCATCAAGAGCAAGTTGCGGGCCGAGCGATCCGTCTCGCTCGGCCCGCGCGCGAACGACATCCGCGGGACCTGCTCTCGACGCCCTTTACGACGCCTTCTGCTTCGCTTCGACGTAGCGCGCAAAGCTGTCGAGGATCGCCTGCCAGCCGCCGCGCTGCTGCTCGACCGAGTGGGTCTCTTCGCCATCAAAGACGACGCGGACGGTGACGCCTTTCGATCCGGGCACGAACTCGACCTCGGCCTTGCGAGGGCCGAACGCATATTCGATCAGCTTGTGCTCGACGATGGTCGTGTAGGTCCCGGCGAAGTCAAAGCCCATGCTGCCGTCCTTGGCCTCCATGCGCGACGAAAACAGGCCGCCTTCCCGCAGGTCGACCGTCGCCTTGGTCGTATGCCAGTCGTCCGACGCGGCGTTCCACTTCACGATGTCCGCGGGGGTCGTATAGGCGCGCCAGACCTGGTCGATCGGGGCTGCGACGCTGGTTTCGACGGTAATCCTCATGGGTCTTGCTCCAGTTCAATCTTAACGCTTCGAGGTGGCATCACTTCATGTCTGCGGGGCCAATGTCCAGCGCATCCGGGCGATGTCCCCCCAAGGACGATCGAGACCGGCCTGTGCCGACATGGTTAGGCCGCCGATCCGCAAAAAACTTTGAGAATTGTCGGTGAATTCGTTGGCCGCCCGCGCGGCCGCGGACGCATGACCGCAAGATCAGATGCGACTTGGCAAGGCGGCTTGGCAAGCTATCGGTGCGGCGCCGAGAGCTCGTAATTGACGCAGTCCATCTTGATCTCGTAGGGACCTCGATAGATGCCGTCGCTGACCCACCGGTAGACCTTGCGGTAGGTGGTGATCTGCTCGGAGCGCGGCTGGCTGCCGGCCGGTCGGTGAACATCCGAAATCACTTTCGACGACGTCTCGGTCAGGGTCAGCTTTTCGTCGGGATGATCGTCGCGCGCGAACACCATGGTCGGAACCAGGCCCGAATTGTTGTCGCTGGCGCGGAAGCTCGAGCTCAGCAGCTGATCGTTGACCGAACCCAGCAGCGATCCGCCGACCCAGGCCTTCGGCAGCATGATGAGCGAAGAGCGATTGAAGATGATGACCGGCGCATCGCCGCTGGGCAGCACGCCTCGGCAACCATACTGCCAATCACTGGCCGCGCTCGGCGACGCATTCGCCGTGACGGCAACGAGGATCATGGCAGCAAGGAAGATGCGCATTGCGGCTCAGATCGGCCGCGCTTTGGCGCGAATGGCCGCCGACCGTTTGAACAGCTGCTGGGCATCGGCGTAGCGACCCTGGTCCTTGTAGAACGCGGCGAGATTGTCGAGGACGTCGACGAGATCCGGATGGTCGGGACCGAGCGTCTTCTCGTAGGTGACCACCGACTGCCTGTACAGAAGCTCGGCATCGGCATTGCGCCCCTGACGGGCATAGAGCGTCGCCAGATTGTTCTGCGCCTGGGCAATGTCGGGATGGTCGGGGCCGTAGGCCTTCTCCGTCACCGCGATCGATCGCTTGAGCAGCCGCTCGGCATCCGCGTAGCGATGCCGATGCATGTAGGCATCGGCGAGATTGCTCATCAACACCGTGGCTTCGGGATCGTCCGGGCCGTTCGCCTTCTGAAGAATGGTGAGTCCCCGTTTGAACAACGGCTCCGACTGGTCGTAGCGTCCCTGATTGCTGTAGACGGCAGCAAGGTTGCTCAGGGCCATCACGATGGAAGGATCGCTCCGACCGAGCGCTTTCTCCCGAATGGCGATCGAGCGCTTGAGCAGCGGCTCCGCTTCGGCGTAATGCTCCTCCACGCGGTAGAGCTCGCCCAGATTGTTCAGCACGGTTGCGACTTCGGTGGCATCAGGACCGAGCGTCTTCTCCCTGATCGCCAGCGCCCGCTTGTACAGCAGTTCGGCGACCGGGTACTGGCCCAGATTGTAGTGGATCGTGCCCAGATCATTGAGCGGCATCGCGACCATGGCGTCTTCGGTGCCGAACTCCTTCTCGCGAAGGGCGAGGGCCTTCTGGGCGAGCGGCAGCGCTTCGGCATATTTGCCGGCCCGATAGAGTTCTTTCATCTGCTGGGTGAGCGTGCCCGCCTCATCCTCTGCCGCATAAGACAGCGCACCGAGCGACAGGCTCAGCGCCAGCGCGGCGACCGCAACACAGATCGATGCCTTCAGGACCTTCATCGCGCGTTCCTCGTCGCTGATCTCAGGGACGTACGCGGTGTTGGTGCGGCTGGAGGCCGGACGGGTTCAATGCGGGGGTTTCGGCGACCCAGGAATCGCCTTCGGACCGATCAGGTCGCCCGGAATCACGTGAAGAATCCGCCGAGCCTGTCGATCACGAGTTCCGGCGCCTCCTCGGGCAGGTAGTGTCCGCAAGGCAGGCTCTCGCCGCGGACGTCCGTGGCCTTCTCACGCCAGGTCTCGCGCACATCGTAGCTCGATCCGACGACGCCTTTTTCGCCCCAGAGCACGAGCAGAGGGCAACCGATCCGCTTGTCCGCATCGGCCGCGTCGTGAACCAGGTCGATGCCGGCGGCGGCGCGATAATCCTCGCAGACGGCGTGCAGCGTCTCGCGCGTGTAGCAGCGGCGGTATTCCTCCAGCGCGATCGGATCGATCGCATCAGGCGTCTTGTTCTGCTTGTTGATGTGCGTCTGCAGATAGAAGTCGAGATTGTTGCCGATCAGGGTTTCCGGAAGCGGCGCCGGCTGGCTCAGGAAGAACCACCACATGTAGCGCATGGCGAAATCCTTGGTCACCTTGGCGTACATCGTCGCCGTCGGCGCGATGTCGAGCACCGCAGCCCTGGTCACGACCGCGGGATGATCCAGCAGCAGGCGATGCAGGACACGTCCGCCGCGGTCGTGCCCTGCCGCGGAGAACTGCTCGAAGCCGAGCGCGCGCATGACCTCGACCTGGTCGCGCGCCATCTCGCGCTTGGAATAATTTATGCTGTCCTTGCCGCCGTCGGGCTTGCTGGAATCGCCGTAGCCCCTGAGATCGGTGAGCACGACCGTGAAGCGCTCGGCAAGTTTTGGCGCGACCTTGTGCCAGCACACCAGTGTTTGCGGATGGCCGTGCAGAAGCAGCAGCGGCGGGCCCTCGCCCTTCACGAAGGTGTTGATCTCCGCGCCTGATGTCTTGATGCGGCTGCGACGAAAGCCCGGCAGCAGTTTTTCGATCTGATCGGTGGACACCGTCGTTTTCTCCTCGGCGCGAGCGGGCAAGTCCAGCATAGCCGATCCGATCGCGCCTGTGGCCGTTGCCGCCAGTGACATCAGGTGCCGCCGCGTCATATCAGGATCGGATGGACGTTCTGCTTGCTCAATCTCGGACATATCGCGTTCCCGGGAAAGGAATAGGCTTCTTGCGGGAACGTGCCGGCACACCTGACGAAAATCCAATGTCAGGTCAAAATATGATTATGCATGACATGCATAAGCGACGGGCGGACCGCCAACCCCATGGCGGTTGGACGACGTCGGCGATAGAACGGGGCTGCAACATACTGGACAGAGTTGGAAGGAAGACCATGGCGTTCTGGATGGCCGGCGCGGCTGGATTGGTGATCGTCTATCTGCTCGGCTCGATCCCCTCGGGCTACCTGGCGGGAAAGCTGCTGAGACGCTTCGACATTCGCGAGCATGGCTCGAAATCCACGGGGGCAACGAACGTGTTGCGGACCCTCGGCAAATGGCCGGCCCTGGCCGTGCTGATCGCCGACGTGCTCAAGGGCGCCGCCGCCATCTTCGTTGCCCGCTGGTTCTGTCCCTGGCTGTATGGCGAGCTATCTCCGACACCGCCGACGGCGACTGATCTGCAAATGTGGGTGCCATGGGCCGTATGCTCGCCGGCATTGCCGCGCTGCTGGGCCATGGCCGCTCGATCTGGCTGAATTTCACCGGCGGCAAATCGGCGGCGACGGGGCTCGGCGTGCTGCTGGCGATGTCGTGGCCGGTGGGCCTGGGTGCGGCAGCGGTCTTCGGCACCGTGCTGGTGATCGGGCGGATCGTCTCGCTCAGCTCGATGCTGGCGGCGCTGACGGCGATCATCCTCGTCTGCGGCTTTCCGAGTCCTTTGCCCTATCGGCTGCTGGTGATCGCAGGCGCGCTCTACGTGATCGTTCGCCATCGCGCCAACATCGGGCGGCTGCTCGCAGGCACGGAGCCGCGGCTCAGGCAGAACAGTCTGGATGTCAGTCCTGGCGGCACCAAGACGCGGGATAGCCGGCGCTGGACGCTCAACGCCTCCTAGCGGCAACTTGATCGCTACCGCGAAATAGACCACGATCGCGTTTCACCGCTCACGGCAGAATGGGCGAGGAAACGCTGATATGGACGGAACTGTCGGAGTCGATCTCGTCGCGCGGGCGCGGGCCATCGCGCCGCTGATTGCTGATAAGGCTGACGAGATCGAGCGGACGCGGCGGCTGACGCCCGATGTCGTGGGTGCGCTGATCGAGAACGGGCTCTACCGCGCGTTGTTGCCCCAATCCCTCGGCGGATCGGAAGCGCCGCCCGAGACCTTCATGCAGATGCTGGAGGAGATCGCGAACGCCGATGCGTCCACGGCCTGGTGCCTCGGCCAAAACAGTGTCTGCGCGATGATCGCAGCTGCGCTCGACCACGACACCGCGAACGAGATCTTCAACACTGCGCCCGGCATCTTGGCCTGGGGCGCGGTGGCGCATGAGGCGCGCGCGGTGGAGGGCGGCTACCGCGTCACCGGGCGATGGGATTTTGCCTCGGGCTCGCCGCAGGCAAGCTGGCTGGGCGCGCATGTCCGCATCGTCGATGCCGACGGCACGCCGCGCAAAAATGCCGATGGGTCGCCGGAGCTGCGCACCCTCCTGTTTCCGCTTGCGCGTGCCGTGATGCACGACGTCTGGCAGGCGATTGGCCTCGCCGGCACCGGCACCAATTCCTACGAGGTGAAAGACCTCTTCATCCCCGATCGCTTCGCCGCGCTCCGCGATGTGCCGGACGCCCTGCGCGAGCCGGGGCCGCTCTACCGGCTTCCGACCGGCTCGACCTACAGTCTCGGCTTTGCCGCGGTCTCGCTCGGCGTCGCGCGCGCGACGCTGGATGCGGCGATCGCGCTGGCGCGCGCCAAGCATCAGTCATTGGCGGCGAGCGCGATGCGCGACAACCAGGCGGTTCAGGGGCTGATCGGCCGCACCGAAGGCGACCTGCGCGCCGCGCGGGCCTATCTCTACGCGACCGCGCAGGCGATGTGGCGCGACCTCTCAGCGACAGGCGTCTTTAGCCCGGCGCATCGCAGCGCTGTCAGGCTCGCCGCGACCTGGACCATCCAGCAATCGGCGGAGGTGGTCGACACCGCCTATCGCATGGCCGGCGCCACGGCCGTATTTCGCAGCAATCCGTTCGAGCGACGGTTTCGTGACATGCACGCCATCACCCAGCAGATCCAGGCACGCGATACGCATTTTGAGGATATCGGGAAGGCGATTTTGTCGGAGAGGTGAACAACACCTCACGCCACCAGGGCGGCGTCCTCGTCATCCGCGCCATCGATGCCGCGCTGTGCGGCCAGGAGGCTGATGATCTCGGCGTTCGGCCGGGCCTTGCTGAACAGAAACCCCTGGCCCTCGTCGCAGCCCTCGGCGCGGAGGCAGCTCAGCTCGGCCTCGGTCTCGACACCCTCGGCGGTGATGATGACCCCGAGGCCTTTGCCGAGGCTGACGATGGAGCGGATGATCGCCTGGGCTTCGCGGTTGGCGCCGAGATCGCGCACGAAGGACTGGTCGATCTTGATTTTGTCGAACGGGAAGCTGCGCAAATAGCTGAGGCTGGAATAGCCGGTGCCGAAATCGTCCATCGAGATGCGCACGCCGAGCGCGCGCAGCGCATGCAGCGTCGCCAGCACCTGGGCGCTCTTCTCCAAGAGCAGCGTCTCTGTGATCTCGAGCTCGAGCCGGCGCGGCGCCAGGCCGGAATGCTTCAGCGCATCCGTCACCATCGACAGCAGATTGCCACTGCGGAACTGCAGCGGCGACAAATTGACGGCGACGCGGACGTCGTCGGGCCAGCTCGCGGCATCCAGGCACGCCCGGCGCAGCATCAGGCCGCCGAGCGGATTGATCAGGCCGGTGTCTTCCGCGACCGGGATGAACTCGGCGGGCGAGACCATGCCGCGCTCGGCATGCGGCCAGCGCACCAGCGCCTCGAAACCGGTGATGCGACCGCTCTGGAGATCGATCAGCGGCTGGTAGTAGGGCCGCAGCACCTCGTTCTGGATCGCGTCGCGCAGCTCGACTTCGATCTTGCGGCGGCTTTGCGCTTTTGCGTCTAACGCGGCCTCGAAGAAGGCGAAGCTGCCGCGGGCGTCCGCTTTGGCGCGCGACAGCGCCATGTCGGCGCTCTTGAGCAGCTTTTCGGCCTCATCGCCGTCGCCCGGCGCCATCGCGATGCCGATCGAAGCGCGGATCACCACGGAATGACCGTCGAGCAGATAGGGATCGGCGAGCGCTTCCAGGAGGCGCTTGGCCAACATCACCGCGTCCTCGGGGCGCGTCAGACCGCTCTGCACGATCGCAAACTCGTCCGAATTGAGCCGCGCCAGCGCGTCTTCCTCGCGCAAGGTGGAACGCAGCCGCTTGGCGACGCCGCGCAGCAGCTTGTCGCCGACCGCATGTCCCAGCGTGTCGTTGACCGACTTGAAGTTGTCGAGCCCGAGCATCAGCACCGCGACCTTCTCGGCGCTGCGGCGGGTGTGCAGCAGCATCTCGTCCATGGTCTGGCGCAGCAGATTGCGGTTCGGCAGCCCCGTCAGGCCGTCATGCTGGGCCATGAAGGCAAGCCTCGCCTCGGCGCGCTTGCGTTCGGTGATGTCCATCAGCGCAAGCAGCACGGCGGGCCGCTCAGCATAGGTCAACTCGCGGGAATAGATCGCCAGATCGATCAGGGCGCCGTCGGCCTTGACGTGCTTCCAGGTGCGGCCGGCCTGCTCATCGCTCGAACGATCGCCGGTCCACGGCGGCTCGCTGTCGAAGGCCTGCAAAGAGCGGATCGTCAGCTTCTCGAACTCGGCGCGGCCATAGCCGTAATGCGCGATCGCGGAGTCGTTGACGGCGAGGATGCGCTCGTCGTCGCGCGCGCAGACGATCATGGGAACGGGATTGCCGTCGAACAGCAGGCGGAACGAGGCCTCGCGCTGCTTCAATTCGGTGATGTCGACACGGAGGCCCACGACGCCGCCATCATCGGTGCGGCGTTCCTCGATCAGGATGACACGGCCGTCGGACAGCGTCTGCTCGTGGCGCTTGCCGGGCTCGTAGAGCTTCTTCAGCCGCGCGGCGATCCATTCGTCCTCGTGGCCGGCGGCCTCCGGATAGTCGCCGCGGGCAACGCCGACGCGCAGCGTGTCTTCGAGCCGCGCGCCCTCCTGAAACAGATCGGCGGTCTTGCTGTAGATCTCGGAATACTGCTTGTTCCAGAGGACGTAACGGCCTTCGGGATCCAGAATCACGATGCCCTGCGGCAAGAGGTCGACGGCCTGGCGCAGCCGCTCATGCGATTTGCGCGCGTCCGCGATGGCCGCCTCGGCTTCCGCACGGCTTTGCACGAGCAGGTCGCGTCGGGCGAGCGAATGAGGCGCGCGCGCGAATCGCGGCTTGCCGTGCTGTCGGCCGCCTCCGGCAAGCGCGGTGCGCTTTCGCTTTCTTGTTTCTTTGGACCCCGAACTCAACTTCACACGCCCTAGCCGCACCCAGCGGCCGCAAGTCTTGCTCCAAGTGTCTGAAAGAAAAGTAATCCTGGCCGGCGGCGTGACCGGGCTGCCGCTTGCGAGCCGGGCGGATTTGCCTGTTTGCGAGGCGCGAGAAGCGCCGATCGGCGCGCCGAACCTGACGCCACGTCGCGATCGGCGCGAGAGCAGATACAAAAACGCGCAGTCTCCCTGAATCAATTCCGGAACGCAGCCGGCTTGTATGCAGGCGGCAGGCGCATCTCGTTCCGCGCACGATTTTTGGTCAATCCAGGATAGAGTTATCGCCTCGTTAAAGAACGGCCGGCCATATGCGACTATAGGATGATCCGGTTGGAACTATTAAATGTCGTGTTGGACGCGTCGCAGCCGTGCGGCATCGGCTCCGCGATGGGATATAAGAGCAACAGCATGAGTCCCTGCCGCATCGTCCCTCTCCTGCTCGTCATGACGCTCCTGGCCGCCGGCAGCGCGCTGGCCCAGGACAAGGGCAGCGTGAATCCGAAACCGCTGCCGCCGCTCGCCAACCCCAACGATCCCAAGCTCGGCGCCAAGGAGCTGTTCGCGCGCAAGCTGCTGCCCTCGAAAGGGCCGGCGCGCGTGATCGGCTCCTATGTGAAGGGATGCATCGGCGGCGCCCAGCAGATGCCGGTCAACGGCGACAGCTGGCAGGTGATGCGGCTGTCGCGCAACCGCAATTACGGCCATCCCGACATGATCGCATTGATCAAGCGCCTGGCTGCCAAGGCGCACAAGGATGCGAACTGGCCGGGCATTCTGGTCGGCGACATCGGCCAGCCGCGCGGCGGGCCCGCTTTGTCCGGCCATGCCAGCCATCAGATCGGGTTAGATGCCGACATCTGGCTGACGCCGATGCCGGACCATCGCCTCTCGCGCGAGGAACGCGAGGAAATGTCGGCGGTGATGATGGTGCGCCCGGACCGGCTCGACATCGATCCGAAGGTGTTCACCCCTGGCCATGTGCTGGTGCTGCGCGACGCCGCGCAGGAGCCGGCGGTGCAGCGCATCTTCGTCAATCCCGCGATCAAGAAGGCGCTGTGCCGCGAGGCCACGGGCGACCGCTCCTGGCTGTCGAAGATCCGGCCGTGGTGGGGCCACGACTATCACTTCCACATCCGCATGCGCTGCCCGGCGGGATCAGGCGAATGCAAGGGCCAGCCGTCGCAATCCGAGGACGAAGGCTGTAAGCCCTCCGACTTTGCTTATTGGTTCAGTGAGGGCGTGCTGCATCCCAAGCCGCCGCCGGAGCCGCCGAAGCCGAAACCGCCGATGACGCTGGCGCAGATGCCGGCGGCCTGCAAAGCCGTGCTGCGCGCACCGGATGCGAAGCCGTAGGGGCGTGTGGGGCACGCTGTCGCCTACCCACCGTCGTCGTCCCGGGGCGCGAAGCGAGCCCGGGACCCATACTCCCAGGACGTCGTGTGGTGCGAGATGGCAACTCCGAATCTTCGCCAAACACGATCCTGTGGTTATGGATCCCGGGCTCGCGCTGCGCGCGCGCCGGGATGACGGAGAGAGTTGCTGCTGCCGCCTCACCCGCCGCTGTCGTCCCGGACAAGCGCGCCCCAAGCGCGCGCAGATCCGGGACCCATACTCCCGAGACGTCGTGTGGCGCGAGATGGCCACTCCGAGTCTTCGCCAAACTTCTCCCTGTGGTTATGGATCCCGGATCGGCGCTCCGCTTCGCTGCGCTTGTCCGGGATGACGAGGAGTTGGTTGGTACGCACGATCCAAATGCGCTAATATCCGCCCCGCCGGCGCGGCCGTAAGCCCTCGGCATTTCGGGAATGCGCATCCCGCCTCCAACAAAACCAGACGGCACGCCCGCTTCCCTCGCGGGCCAACGATGAGATTTCATATGCGCGTCTTCGTTCTTCTTGCCGTGCTCTCGATCAATGCGACCTCAGTTCTGGCCGCCGAGGAGCCCAGCGGCTGCGACAAGTTCAAATGGCCGATCGAGCGCGACCGCGCCGCGCTGACTGCGCCCGAACGTGCCAGGCTCGCCTCGGGAGCCGAGCAGGCCGCGGTGCCGTCGACAGCGATCACGCTCGGGCTGGTCGCGCCTGCCGAGGCAAAACTGCCCTCGCCGCCCGAGCGCGCGCCGAAGGACGGCACCTTTGCCGGCTTCACCAGCATCAAGACGGCGAAGGCCGGGCTCTACACGATCAGCCTGTCCTCGGGTGCCTGGGTCGATCTGGTTCAGGACGGCCATTTCCTCAAGCCGGTGGCCTTCAGCGGCGCGACCGATTGCGACGGCATCCGCAAGACCATGAAATACGAGCTCTCGGACAAGCCCTTCGTGCTCCAGATCAGCGGCGCCAGGGACAATTCGCTGTCGATTTCGATCCTGCCGGCCCAATAGGCCGCCTTTGACCTCCGGCCCCAGCCTGCTATCTTCGGGAGCTGCGATATCCTCGCCGGCCGTAAGCCGTTGCGGGACACGTGGAACAGCGCTTCCGCCCGTCGCACTGCCCATCCAGTTAACGCCAGATTTGCGCGTGCGACGACGCGCGCGGGCTCGCACGGAGCGCCATCCATGTATCGACTTGCCGGACTTTTCACCGCCTTCGTCATGCTCGCAGCCACGAGCCTGTCGCCGGTTGCCGCCGAGGACAAGACCATCACGGTCTTCGCCGCAGCGTCGATGAAGAACGCGCTCGACGAGATCGACGCCGCCTATACGGCCAAAACCGGCATCAAGTTCAGCGTCAGCTATGCCGCGAGCTCGGTTCTGGCAAAGCAGATCGAGCAAGGCGCGCCGGCCGACGTGTTCGTCTCCGCCGACACCGACTGGATGGACTACGCCCTCTCCAAGAAGACCATCAACGAGCCTTCCAGGGTCAACCTGCTCGGCAACAGCATCGTGCTGATCGCGCCGAAGGATTCCAAGGTCGACAACGTCACCATCGCGCAGGGCTTCGATCTCGCAAAACTCGCCGGCGACGGCAGGATCGCGACCGGCGATGTGAAGTCGGTGCCGGTTGGCAAATACGCCAAGGCCGCGCTCGAGAAGCTCGGGGCCTGGCAGGCTGCCGAGCCGAAATTCGCCATGGCCGAAAGCGTCCGCGCGGCGCTGACGCTGGTTGCGCGTGGTGAAGCCAACCTCGGCATCGTCTATTCCACCGACGCCAAGGTCGAGCCCGGCGTGAAGATCGTCGGTACCTTCCCCGCGGATTCGCATCCGGCGATCATCTATCCGGTGGCAGCGACGACGACCGCAAAGCCCGAGACCAACGGCTATCTCGCCTTCCTGCGCACTTCGGCCGCCAAAGCCATTCTGGAAAAATACGGCTTCAAATTCCTGATCAGCCCGACAACCTGATTTTTTTCGTGCTCGACATCTCTCCTGCCGAATGGACGGCGATCCTGCTCTCGCTCAGGGTCGCCGTCGTCGCGACGCTGGTGGCAACGCCGTTCGGCGTTGCGCTGGCGTGGCTGCTTGCCCGCAAGGATTTTTGGGGCAAGTCGGTGCTCGACGCCGTCGTGCACCTGCCGCTGGTGCTGCCGCCCGTTGTCACCGGCTATCTCCTGCTCCTCACCTTCGGCCGACGCGGCCTGGTCGGTGGCTTCCTCGCCGATCATCTCGGCATTGTGTTTGCCTTCCGCTGGACCGGAGCCGCGCTCGCCTGCGGCGTGATGTCGTTTCCGCTGCTGGTGCGGCCGATGCGGCTGTCGATCGAGGCAATCGACCGTAAGCTCGAGCAGGCCGCCGAGACGCTTGGCGCCGCGCCGTTCAAAGTGTTCTTCACGGTGACGCTGCCGCTGGCGCTGCCCGGCGTGCTCGCCGGCATGGTGCTCGGCTTTGCCAAGGCGATCGGCGAGTTCGGCGCCACCATCACCTTCGTCTCCAACATTCCCGGCGAGACCCAGACGATCTCCTCCGCGATCTATTCGCTGATCCAGACGCCTGATGGCGACGCCGCCGCGGAGCGGCTCGTGATCGTCTCGATCGTGCTCGCGCTCGGCGCACTCATCGCCGCCGAATGGTTCGCCCGCCGCGCCACAGCGCGACTGCACGGGAACTGACCATGCTGCGCGTCGACGTCGAAAAGCAGCTTGGCGAGTTTTCGCTGCACGCAACCTTCGCCAGCGAAGGCCGCGTCACCGGCCTGTTCGGCGCATCCGGCGCCGGCAAGACCTCACTGATCAACATGATCGCGGGCCTGCTGCGGCCCGACCGTGGCACCATCGTCATCGACGGCGAGACGGTCGACGACACAGAAAGAGGCATTCACGTGCCGACCTGGCGCCGCCGCATCGGCTATGTCTTCCAGGACGCGCGGCTGTTTCCGCATCTCAACGTCGCACAGAATCTCGACTATGGCAGGCGGATGAACCGCCTCGCGCGCGATGCGGCCCAGCACAAGCGCGTCGTCGAGCTGCTCGATATCGGCGCTCTGCTCGATCGCCGACCCGGAAAACTGTCCGGCGGCGAGCGCCAGCGGGTCGCGCTCGGCCGCGCGCTGCTGTCGAAGCCACGTTTGCTGCTGCTCGACGAGCCGCTCGGCGCGCTCGACGAGGCCCGCAAGCTCGAGATTTTGCCGTACCTGGTGCGGCTGCGCGACGAAGCCAATGTCCCCATGGTCTATGTCAGTCACGATGTCGCCGAGCTGCGCCAGCTCGCCACGCAGATCGTGATGCTGAGGCAGGGCCGCGTGACGTCGTTCGGCGGGGTGAAGGTGCTGACCTAGCCTTTCCCGTCATTGCGAGCGCAGCGAAGCAATCCAGAGTGCTCCGGCGGAAAGATCCTGGATTGCTTCGTCGCACCAGCGCAAAATTGCTTCGCAATTTTGTCGCGGGCTCCTCGCAATGACGGGCTAGAGCTACCAGCCGCGATCGACGTTGCGCACGTCGCCGGTGCGGGCGTCGACGTCGACCTCCATCCAGCGGCCACGACTGTCGCGGCCCTCGATCTGCCATTCGTCGCCGGCGAACTCGGTGTGCGAAATGGTCATGACGCCGATATCGGTGGCGACATCGATCGCGGCCTGCATCGAGATCTGGTCGCCCGTGTCATAGGCCAGCGCCGGCGCCGCGGCTCCGAGGCCGATCGCGACGATGGCGGGCAGGATGAGTTTGCGCATGGGTTGCTCCTGTCAGATGCGTTGACCATTACGCGGCTAGAACGGACAACGCCGCGACACGTTCCGGAACCGGGAGTCACGAAACCGCGCAAATCTTCGGCGGTTGCGGCGATTTGGTGGCGGTCGTCAATCCGTGTTCCGTTCCCATGCGTAACGATGTCGTCGATTGGGCAAGATGCATCGGCAAACACCGTCATTGCGAGCGCAGCGAAGCAATCCAGAAATGCACCCGCGGAGACGGTATGGATTGCTTCGTCGCAAGAGCTCCTCGCAATGACGAATTTTTGGCTAGTTTCGCCGACCAAACTACCGACTGTGGTAATGGGTCCTGGCTTCCGCCAGGACGACATTGAGGAAACAGGCGAGCACCTAAACTCCCGCCACCGAGGTCCATATCTCCGCGAGCTTCTTCCGCAGCGCCTGCCGCCGCGTCAGCGGCGCAGGCGTTTCGTCGTCTTCCGGCAGACGCAGGCCGACGACGTTGACGCGGCCGCCGGAAATGCTGCGCGCGACGAGCACGATCGTATCAAGCGCGAGCTCGGCGCCTTCCTTCGGCGCGCGGTCGAGATGGACGTCGAAATAATCGGCGAGCGTCAGCTTGCCCTCGTCCTCGCTCACCCTCACGCCGTAGATCTCGGCGAGCTCGGCGAGCGTGTGCTCGCCTGAGACCATGAAGTCGCCGAGCAGGTGCGGATCCGGCGCCGTGCTCGGCTGCATGTCGACGAAGAAGCGGTCGAGCGCCTCGGCCTTCTCAGGCGGCGCCAGCAGGTAGATATAGTCGCCGGGCGCGACCGGCTCGGCTTCCACAGGCGTCAGGATGTGCTCGTTGCGGATCACCAGCGTCGGCTTGGACCAGGACGGAATCAGGCCGCGGCGGAAATAGAGGCTCTTCGGCCGGACCGGATAGCCGACCAGCTGCTGTTCGAGCTGGCCGGGCAGATCCAGCTCGACCCGGCGCGGGCCGCGCTCGGCGCGCGGCAGCGCCACGTGCAGCTTGCGCGCAGCGGGCGCCAGCGTCCAGCCTTGCAGCAGCAGCGAAATGATGACCACGACGAAGGCGACGTCGAAATAGAGATAGGCCTTCGACAGGCCGACCAGCATCGGGATCGACGCCAGGAAGATCGCGACGGCGCCGCGCAGGCCGGTCCAGGCGATGAATATCTTTTCGCGCCAGTTGAAGCGGAATGGGGCGAGGCACACGAATACGGCGATCGGCCGGGCCACCAGCATCAGGACGAAGGCGACTGCGATCGCCGGCAGCACGCTGGAGCCGAGCCGGCTCGGCGACACCAACAGGCCCAGCAGCACGAACATCACGATCTGCGCCAGCCAGGTCGCGGCGTCCAGGAACGCCACCACCGAATTATGCGCGCGCGTCGGCCGGTTGCCGATGATGATGCCGGCGAGATAGACGGCGAGGAAGCCGGACGCATGCATGATCTGCGAGCCACCGAAGATCACGAGCGCGGCCGTGGTGACGAACGGCGCGTGCAGGCCTTGCGGCAGCGCGACCTTGTTGAGTCCGATGACGACGAGGCGTCCGCCGATCACGCCGACGACGGCGCCCAGCACCGCCTCCTGGACGAACTCCATCACCACATGGCCTGGCGTGCTGGAGCCCAGCGAGATGTATTCGACCAGCATCAGGGTCAGGAAGATCGCGAAGGGATCGTTGGTGCCGGATTCCGCTTCCAGCGTCGCACCGACGCGCGGGCGCAGGCGCAGGCCCTGGGTGTGCACCAAGAGGAACACGGCAGCCGCGTCGGTCGAGGCGACCACCGCCCCGACCAAAAGCGACTCCGTCCAGTTGAGGTCGAGCGCGAATTTCGCGAATGGCGCCGTGATCAGCGCCGTCAAGAGCACGCCGACGGTCGCCAGCATCAATGAGGGCGCGAGCACGGTGCGGATGCTGGCAAAGCGCGTCTTCAGCCCGCCGTCGAACAGGATCAGCGCGAGCGCCACCGAGCCGACCAGATAGGTGGTGCCGACGTCGTTGAACTGCAGCTGGCCGGGACCTGCATCACCCGCCAGCATACCGATCGCAAGGAAGACCAGCAGCAACGGCGCCCCGAAGCGCAACGCGAGCAGGCTCGACAGGATACCGGCCATCACCAGGACGGCGCCGAGCAGAATGGCGATGCTGAAGGAGTCGAGGGAGGCCATCCACCTTCCGGGTACAAATCGCTGGAATTGCATCCTTATCGTCGCCGCCCCGGCGCGCCAACCCATTTTCGCTCCTCGCGGCAATCTGCCCGTATTTTGCGGCCTTAACGCGCTTCACTTCGCGGTGTATCGATGGCCCGGCCGCGTCCTTTGTGGGATTCTGCGGCGCTTTCGAATCATCCCTCCCGCCTGCGACGAGACCCTCCCGATGGACATGGACCTCAAAGACATCATGGAGTTCGTGCAGACCACCGCGCGCAGCGTCGGGGCGGAAATCGCCTCGCCCTGGTTCTACCTGCAATTCGGCCTCATCCTGACGGCGGCCGGGATCGCCTATGCCGCGGAGGCCACAATTCGCAACCGCGTCGACATGACGTCGGTCGCGATGCGCTGGCCGCTGCCGCTTCGGCACTTCGCCCGGGTGATGGTCGCCAGCGGCTCGACGGCGGTCTTCACCCTGCTCGTGATCGTCTTCCGCCTGGTGATGTATCACGCGACCTGGCCGAGCCGCAGCTATCTCTTGATGGTCGCCGCCAAGCTCGGCCTCGCCTGGCTCGCGATCCGGCTGCTGACCTCGGTGCTGCGCAATGCCTTCTTCGTCAGGCTGGTGTCGGTTGCGGCCTGGTTCGTCGCTGCGCTGTCCATTCTCGGCCAGCTCGAGGCCACGGTCGATTTGCTCGATTCCTACGCCATCGTGCTCGGCGGCCTCCGGCTGACGCCGCTTTTGGTGCTGAAGGCCGGCGCGCTGCTGATCTTCGCGCTCTGGCTCACCAACATCGCCAGCAATTTCGCCGAGAGCAAGATCAATTCGACCACCGATCTGACGCCGTCGGTCCAGGTGCTGCTGATCAAGATCATCCGCATCGGGCTCCTTGCCGTCGCAATTGTCATTGCGCTCGGCACTGTCGGCATCGATCTGTCCGCGCTTGCGGTGTTCTCCGGCGCGGTCGGCGTCGGTATCGGTATCGGCCTGCAGAAGATCGTCGCCAATTTCATCTCCGGCATCATCCTGCTCGCCGACAAATCGGTGAAGCCCGGCGACCTCGTCACCATCGGCGACAACACCGGCCGCATCAGCGCGATGAAGACGCGCTATATTTCGGTCGCCGCCGGCGACGGCCGCGAATTCCTGGTGCCGAACGAGGATCTGGTGACGCAGAAGGTCGTCAACTGGACCTATACCGACAAGAACACGCTGGTGAAGATTCCCTTCGGCACCAATTACGACGCCGACCCAAAGCTGGTCTGCAAGCTCGCGATCGACACCGCAGCCACCCATCCGCGAGCCCAGAAGGCCAAGCCGCCGAACTGCATCCTGACCGAGTTCGCCGAAGCCGGCATGAAGTTCTCGCTGACCTTCTGGCTTGCGGACCCCGACGGCATGGACAACGTCAAGAGCGACGTGATGCTGGCGCTGTGGGACGCTTTCAAGCGCGAGGGCATCCGGGTTCCCTATCCCGTCCGCGAAATCCGCATCCGCGGCGGTGCGCTGCCGGTCGAAACCACCGTAGAAGTCCCGAATTGAGCCGCTTTCGGGCGTCTGGCGGGGAGGACTCTTGTTTTTGACGCGTTTTCTTCACGCGAACCGCTATCCACTTCGCTCGAAAACGCTCCGGCCAAGCTTGCACGGGGGCCGGCAATCACTAAATTAGGGCCTGAAATCAAGCCTTTCCGCCCACACCGAAACCGGGCTCTCAAGCCCAGAGACAATATCCGCATGAGCTACGTCGAAGCCACCGATACCTCCCTGCGCAAGACCGGACAGATCAAGCTGCATGGGCCGGCCGCCTTTGCCGGCATGCGCAAGGCGGGTGCTTTGGTCGCAAAGTGCCTCGACGAGCTCACCGACATCGTCGGCCCCGGCGTGCCGACCGACCGCATCGACGAATTCGTCCGCAACTTCGCCTTCAGCCATGGCGCCTATCCGGCGACGCTGATGTATCGCGGCTATCGCTACTCGACCTGCACCTCGCTCAACCACGTGGTCTGCCACGGCATGCCGGGCGACCGGCCGCTGAAGGAAGGCGACATCGTCAACATCGACGTGACCTTCATCGTCGACGGCTGGTACGGCGATTCCAGCCGGATGTATGCGATCGGCCCGATCGCGCGCAAGGCCGAGCGGCTGATCGAGGTGACCTATGAAGCGATGATGCGCGGCATCGCCGCGGTGAAGCCCGGCGCCACCACCGGCGACATCGGCCACGCCATCCAGAGCTTCGTCGAGCCGCAGGGCATGAGCGTGGTGCGCGATTTCTGCGGCCATGGCCTCGGGCGCATGTTCCACGACGAGCCGAACATCATCCATATCGGCCGGCCCGGCGAAGGCGTGCAGCTCAAGCCCGGCATGTTCTTCACCATCGAGCCGATGATCAATCTCGGCAAGCCGCATGTGAAGATCCTGTCCGATGGCTGGACCGCGGTGACCCGCGACCGCTCGCTGTCGGCACAGTTCGAGCACTCGGTCGGCGTGACTGCGACGGGTGTCGAGATCTTCACGCTGTCGGAGCGGCACGGCGAGAAGCAGATCGGGTGATCTTGTCGCCTGGCCTATCGCCGCCGGCGGAACGATGACGGCGGCCGCTTGTAGGTCGCGGCAAATGCGTCGTTGAAACGGCGCACGCTGCCAAAGCCGGCGGCGAAGGCGATTTCCGCGAGGGTCATGTCGGTCTGGTCGATCAGGCGCTTGGCTTCCTGCACGCGCCGGGTCGCAGCAATCTCGCTCGGACTGGCGCCGGCATGGCGCAGGAACAGGCGCAGCAGGTGGCGCGGCCCGATGCCAAGAGCCTCGGCGAGCTCTGCCATGGTGGCTCGATCCAGAAAGCCGCCCTCGATCAGCCGCATCCCGCGCGCCACGGTGGTGGCCGTGCCCAGCCAGGCCGGCGAGCCCGGCGCGGTTTCCGGCCGGCAGCGCAGGCATGGGCGAAAGCCGGCGCGCTCGGCGGCGGCGGCCGTCGGGTAGAAGGTGACGTTCTCCGAGCGCGCGGGACGAACCGGACAGACCGGGCGGCAATAAATCCGCGTCGACCGAACGCCAGAGAAGAACAGGCCATCGAACGCGCGGGCCCGTGCCAGCCGCGCCCGGTCGCAGGTCTCCCAGTCGAGATGCGGTGGCAGCATTTGCCGTTGCGCCGGGGCCGTCGTCATGCCGCGACAATAATTTCGATCAGGCCCGCGGAGTAGCTGAAATCGGACTCGATCGGACGATGAGGTCCGAATTCGGCCAGCCCGCGGCGGCGCTTCCGGATCATGGTGCTGGCAAATCCGGGAGCACATCGCATGAGCGCACAGGCCGAGCAGGGAATATTGGAGCGGACCACCCCAGTCCGCGAGATTGCTCTCTTGCTGCTGCTGTCGCTGATCTGGGGCAGCTCGTTCACGCTGATCAAGGTGGCAATTTCCTCGGTTCCGCCATTTACGATGGTGGCGATGCGCGTGACGCTCGCGGCAGGTCTCCTCCTCTTCATCGCGAATGCCCAGGGATATTCCCTTCCGCGCCAGGGATCGGTCTGGGCCGCCTTCTTCGTGCAAGGGCTGCTGCAATGCGCGCTGCCATTCACCCTGATCAGTTGGGGCGAAGCCCATATCACCAGCGGCCTTGCCGGCGTGCTCAATGCGACACCACCGATGTTCGTGCTCGCGATCGCCCTGGTGACCGGGCGCGGACGACAGGCCATCAGCGGCCGGAAGATCGCCGGCGTCGGTCTCGGCCTCGCAGGGGTTGCCGTGACCGTCGGTATCGATGCGCTGTCCGGCATCGGCACGGCCGCGCCGCTGGCGCAGGCGGCCGTGCTCGGCGCGAGCCTTTGTTACGCAATCGCGCCGATATGGGGACAACGCTTCGTCAAGCTCCCTGCAATCGTCACGGCCGCAGGCGCGATGAGCTGCGCCGCAATCCTGATGCTGCCTGCGGCCGCTATCCTCGAGCGACCATGGCGGCTGGCGCTGCCACCGGCGGAGGCGATCGCGGCTGTCGTTGCGCTCGCGATCGTCTGCACCGCGCTCGCGATGGCGATCTATTTCCGGCTGATCCGTACACTCGGGCCACTCGGCACCACCAGCGGGAGTTATCTGCGGGCGGGATTCGCGGTGATGCTCGGCACCACCCTGCTCGGCGAGCGCTTTACCTGGTCGATTCTGGCCGCGATGGCGCTCATCATCGCTGGCGTGATTGCGGTCACGCTGCCACCGCCGGTGCGACGCGAACCGAAACCACAGCGCTGATTGCTGCCCGGCCCGCCGCAATTGACGGTTGCAAAAGCGGCGATCCCCGGCAATGCTGTCCGGCGATGCCCGCCAAGCCTGATGCCGACAACAGCAAGGCCGACGACACGCCGCATTATCTCGGCCATCGCGAGCGGCTGCGCGAGCGCTTCTACAGCGCCGGCGCGGACGCGCTCAGCGATTACGAGCTCTTGGAGATGGCGCTGTTTCCGGCGCTGCCGCGGCGCGACACCAAGCCGCTGGCGAAGACGCTGATCAAAGCCTTCGGCTCGTTCGCCGAGGTCGTCCACGCGCCGGTGGCGCGCCTACGCGAGATCGACGGTGTCGGCGAGGCCGCGATCAACCAGCTCAAGCTGATTGCGGCCGCCGCGCACCGCGTCGCCAAGGGCGAGGTCAACAGCCGCAACGCGCTGTCGTCCTGGAACGAGGTGATCGCCTATTGCCGCACCAGCATGGCCTTCGCCGACAAGGAGCAGTTCCGCCTGCTGTTCCTCGACAAGCGCAACCAGCTCATCGCCGACGAGGTGCAGCAGACCGGCACCGTCGACCACACACCGGTCTATCCGCGCGAGGTGATCAAGCGCGCGCTGGAGCTGTCAGCGACCGCGCTGATCCTGGTGCACAACCACCCCTCAGGCGATCCCTCGCCTTCGCAGGCCGACATCCAGATGACGAAAGCGATCATCGACATCGCCAAGCCGCTGGGGATTGCCGTGCACGACCACATCATTGTCGGCAAGAACGGGCATGCGAGCCTGCGCGGCATGCGGCTGATATAGATTCACCAGGCGGTCTGCCTAGGCTCTTTGCACTTGCGGCGGGACCGGCCAGCTTATTCACCAGCATGGCTTTGCCTCCTCAACGTACAATGTTTATGGAGACCGCGACCGGCTGAATTTGATCGAGCGTAAATTCGCTCAGGCCCAAGTATCTGCCCGGAGGTGTTTTGCATACGGCGCAGAAAGCAATTGCTGAGGCGACCTTAGGTTAGAAAACCAAGATCGCGGCTAGGACGACGATGATCACGCCAGCCGCGATCACAATTGTGTTGAAGATCCAGTGTTTTCCATGCCCGCGGGCTAAATACAAAGCCGCTGGCCTTGGGGAAGCCAGCGGCCTGGTGGGGGCATTTGGTGCGTAGTGGGGGACTACGCATGGCCATATTAGGCGGGTGGCGTTTATCATTTTTGATTTCGATCAAAAATTGCCGGAAGATTTTGGCCGTCTCAGATGCGCACCGTGATCCTGATGCGCTATGCTGGTTGTGTGATGAGCGCTAAACGTCCGGAATGGATCACGAGCTGCCGATCACGCCCAAGGTGGGAGCTTCCGCTTTGCCCGTGGTAAGTCGACGTTAATGAGTCCGGGGCGGACCTGCACGGAGACGATCATGTTGAACGGCCCCAGCCCGGTTCTCTCTTCCGACGAGATCGCCGCGATTGTACGAGACGCCGTCGCAGAGGGACAGGCGGGCCGCCAGCAGGCGGCATCGCAGAAAATACAACCGCTTCGAATGGCCCAGCGGCACCAGACCGAGGCGGCCAAGGCGCTATCATGGATTGTCGGCGAACGAAGCCTCGCAAGGGAAGAGGCCGCAGACGTGATTTCAGAGATAGCCGACGCTTACGATCACGATACGGCTATTCTGTCGGAACTCGGCTTATGCCTCGAAGCCGTCCGCGACATCGATGATCTGAACGCCGCGGCGCCGGCACATCCAATATTTCGGACGATGGTCGAAAAGCTGGACCGTTTGGCGGGACCCTACGAAGGGAAGGCGGAGCAGGAAGAGATATTGCGCGGGCTGGCAACGGCGGCGCGCATGATGGCACGCCAGCGGGATACGATCGCCGAGGGTAGTCTCCGGAAGCTCACCGAGATCAATCCGCGCAAGAGCGCGTACCATTACAATCTGGGGCTCTTCTACAAGACGCGCGGCAGATTTGCCGAAGGCGTAACGGCCAATCGTGCTGCCGTAGGTCTCTCGCAGGAGGTTATCGACAGCTACGAATGGAACCTTGGAATCTGCGCCACCGGCGCCGGCAACGCCGAGACGGCTTTGGACGTGTGGAAGCGGATGGGACAGAAAATCGAGCTTGGGCGGTTTGGATTGCCGGAGGGCGAATATTTTGGCTGCAAGGTGAGGCTCGCCGAACGCCCCCTTGCCGAGCGGGCGGCAGACCTTGATGACCCGGGCGATGAGGAGACGGTATGGATCGAACGGCTAAGTCCGTGCCATGGCATTGTCCGCAGCGTGCTCTATCGCAAACTCGGCGTCGACTACGGCGACGTGATCCTCATGGATGGCGCTCCCATTACCTATCACACCTATGGTGAGCAGCAGATACCCGTCTTCCCCCATCTGGCAACGCTTCTGCGCCGAAACTACCGGTTTTTCGATTTCGCGGGCACGCAGCAGACGGCACGGCAATTGGCCGACATGAGCGAAGAGCTGGAAGGCGATAGCGTCATCTATTCCCACTCGGAGAGCATGAAGATCATGTGCGCAAATTGCTGGCGCAATCCCGACATCAATCACGCCGATCACGAGAAAATGGAAAAGCACGTCGTCACCGGACGCATCGCCGCTTCGCCTGACATTGCGCCTGCACGACTCCTGGATCTGATCGACCAGGGAATCGCGAAGCGAGAAAATTGCCAGCTCTATGCGCCCGACCTTTGCGCGGCGGCTGGACAGCTGGCGCGCGAGCGGACCGACCGGCGTCGGTTTGCTCTGCTTACCGACAACTAGTCACACGCGAGGGCACCTGCTCCCGGGACATTGCTGGCGAAATAGGCGCGCGCCCCGCGCCCGACGCGGCTGATTTCAATCTACGAATCACGTAGCAGGAACAGCATGAGCGATTGGTTGCACAATCTGCCGGTGCCCTTGATGGCGCTGGTGATCTTCGGGTTCACCTATCTTCTGGCTGCGGCGGTGTTCGTCGCCGTCGCGCGGATCGCGACGAAGGAGCGCGCGGCGTCGCTGAAGGCGATCTCGCCGGGCATGCTGCCGGTGCTTGGCGTCGTTTTCGGCCTCTTCGTCGCCTTTACCGCGGCGCAGGTCTGGAGTGACAGCGACCGCGCCGGCGCCGCGGTGAGCCGGGAGGCCAGCGCGCTGCGAAGCGCCGTGCTGCTTGCCGCCGGTCTGCCGGCGGAGCAGGAAGCCAGGCTGCGCGGACTGGTGCGTGACTATGTCGGCGAGGCCATCACGGTGGAATGGCCTGACATGGCGCATCAGGAGGCTTCGCTGAAGGCGACGCCGTCAGCGCTCGCGGAAGCCCTGCAGTTCATCGTCACCATGACGCCCCAGGGCCGGGCGCAGGAGACCACGCAGCGCGAGATCCTCGCCGCGCTGCAGCAGGCGCTGGACGCGCGACGCCAGCGCATCATCGTCAGCCTCGCCTCGGTGAATGCAGTCAAATGGTGGTGCCTCTATCTCCAGGCCCTGTGCGAACTGCTGGTGATCGGCTTCGTTCATTGCGACAATCGGCTGGGATCGGCGATCGCGATGGGCCTGTTCGCGACCGGCGTCGCCACCTCGGTGCTGCTGATCGCGGCGCACGACCGTCCGTTCACCGGCCAGATATCGATCTCCCCCGAGCCGCTGCGGCAGATCATGCCGGAAGCACCGGCGGCACGAAGCTGATTGCGCGGGCCAGGCCCGCGCCGCATGGCAGCTCAGTAGCAATAGCGCGGATGGACGCGGACATAATAGCCGTCGGGACGCTGCATGTAGCAGCCGCGCTGATAGGCGTAGTAACCTGAGCGGCGACGCTCGCCTTCGGCGGCGATCGCGGCGCCCGTACCCGCGCCGACGATGGCGCCGACCGCGGCGCCCCGGCTGCCGCCAATGGCGCCGCCGAGGATCGCACCGCCAACGCCGCCGACGATGGCACCGCCGATCGCATCCTGCGCCATCGCGTCATGGACCGGGATAGCCATCGCAACCGAGAAACACGCTGCAATTCCAAGGCGTCGAAGCATTCCGAATCCTCCATCTGATCGGGCCAGTCATAGCGCCTGGGACGATCACGGGCCAGAATAATCGCTTGAGCCAGGCATGTCCCCGCCCCTCGCGCCGGAGGAAGCCTACCGCGACGGCTGCCATCCTGCGGTGGCGACGTTTAGATCGAGGGCCCTTTGTCCAGGGTAAAGGAGAGCACTATCGCCTCGGGCGTCTGCTTGAATTCCTTGGTCACCGCCGCCCGCACGAGGCCGGCAAGGTCCGCGAGGGGCTTGGCGTCATAGAGCTTCGGAAACAGTACGGTCACCGAGGTCAGGCGTCCATTGGACCAGTTGAAGCCAACATGCGGCCTGACGCCGGTCGACTGCGCGAGATCACTTTCCACCGCCCCGGCTTCCCGCATTCCATCTTTCACGGCGGTCACCAGATCGCAGGCGGACAAGGCAAAGGCGAGAACGACAATGGCGACAGCTCTGAACATCGGGGGAATCCGGGCGACGTGGCACTCTAGGCTTGGTTGCACGACAATTACCATGCAACATCACCGCTCCACTACAGCAAAAAGCGCTTGCCGCGGCTACGGTTCGATCCAGCGCTGCACGGATTCCGCGGTGTCGGCGGGCGTCGTGTTGAAGCAGATCGCGGCCTGTGGCGCCAGGCGGTGAACGAGGTTGAGCAACTTCTCGAACAGCAGCAGCCGCTCCTTCGGTTCGCGCAGGCCGGCACCGATGACGATGCAGTCGAAGCGCTCCTCGCGCAGCGCCGCCGTGACGGCAGCCTCGGCGGCCGCATCGAGATCGATCAGGCAACTCGTGACCTCGTAGCCGAGGCCGCGCAGGCGCAGCAGCTGCGCTTCGATATAGCTGCGCACGAGCGCCGGCGAGAGCTGCGGGAACGCGCTGTAATCCGCGTTGCCGGGTTCGATGCCGATCGCGAGGACGCGCTTGGCCATTGCAGGATTCCTGAACCTGACCGTCTCTGTTGCTAACGGACGGCCGACCGGCCGGTTCCGGAACGCGCCGCAGCGATCGCTGCCCTGGCGCATGTTGCCGGATATTGCGTCCATTGATCGCAATCTTTCGCGTCGCACCTGTAAGCCATTTCACACACGCTGTAGCGATGGCCTGCCACATTTACTACCGGACCACGCCCAGAGCCCGTGCCCGCAGACGATGGCACGCAGCTCACGCCTGATTTTCACAACGAACCGATAATTTTATCAATTCGCGGGAGCGGGAGATGGTGTCATACGAGAGCCTGAAGAGTGAGTACGAGAAGAACTGGGCCAATCTCCAGATCCGGCCCTCACGCCTTGGCGAGGCCAACGCGACGGCACGCAAGGCGATCAACGGCAAGGCGACCTACCAGCAGGTCGAACAACTGACCGGCGTGCCCTGGCCCTTCGTCGCGCTGTGCCACTATCGCGAATCCAATTTCGATTTCGACACATATCTCGGCAACGGCGAGCCGCTGCGTCGGGCGACATGCCTGGTCCCGAAAGGCCGCGGCCCGTTTGCCTCGTTCGTCGACGGCGCCGTGGATGCGCTGAGGATCCAGAACTTCGTCGGCGCGCAGGACTGGTGCATCGCGCGCATGCTATACCGGCTCGAATGCTTCAACGGCCTCGGCTATCACGCCAAGGGCGTCAATTCGCCCTATCTGTACGGCGGCTCGACCCTCTATGGACCGACCGAAGCGAGAGGAGGCAAATTCGTCGCGGACCACGTCTTCGACCCTAACCATGTCGATACCCAGCTTGGCACCGCGGTCATCCTGCACGCGATGATGGCGCTCGATTCCTCCGTCACGATCGGCGACAGCCCGTCCATCGTCCCTCGTTCGGAGCCAGACGAGGACGCGGCAGCGTCGGTCCTGCTGATGCAGCAGACCCTCAACAAGCTCGGCGCCAATCCGCCGCTCGACGAAGACGGCATCAGCGGACCGAAGACCAAGGCCGCGGTCTCGGCATTTCAGCAGCGGAACGGGCTCCCGGACACCGGCCTGCTCGACGGGACCACGATCGCCGCCATCACACGCGCCGGCGTGCAACCGATCCAGACCCCAAACGTGGATCTGTCCCAGATCCTGATGCGCCTTGAAAGCCTCGCACAATTGCTGCAGGGCGCCGGTGCGTCCCAAGCAGGCGTGCCCTCCGGTGGCGCGGCCTCCGGCGGAGCGACAACAGTCAGCAACGATCCGATCAATCTGCTCGAACAGCTGCTCTCTCTCGTCAACAAGACGACACCCATGCCCGGCCCCGCCACTCCGACCGGTCCCGCCACGCCCGTCGACCAGTTGAAGCCGGTGCTCGACCTGCTCGGCGTCCTGCTCAACAAGGACAGCAAGCCCGTGCTCGGCCAGGTCAACGGCGCGCTCGGCGAAACCATCGGCAAGATGCTTGACGGCAAGAAGACCGCGCTTGGCATCGCGGGCTCGCTCATCACCGCACTGCTCTCCGCCGTGACCGCAAGCCCCAACGCCGGCGGCCTCGCCGGACTGTTCGGAACGATCGCCTCGGCGGTCCCGGGCCTGAGCCAGTTCGCGCTTCCCATCTCGCTGGCGCTCACCGCCTGGGGCGTGCTCGGCAAGCTGGAAAAATGGGCGCAAGGCACCGCGCCGCCGCCCAAGCCGACGACCTAAAGCACGATAAAATGAGGTTTGATCGCGACGACAGAGGTGCGCTCCCTCTCCCGCTTGCGGAGAGGGTTGGGGAGAGGGTGTCTCCGCAATCGAGAACCCCCAAGAGGAAAGAACCCTCACCCGGCGCGTTGCGCCGACCTCTCCCGCAAGCGGGAGAGGTGCACCGACCTCGCGGCAATCGATTCAACCTAAAGCCATTCCGCTTTAGATATTCCGAGCGTCGAGGGCTGCGGCGCGGCGCTGCATCAGCGCGCGTTCGCGCCCGTTGGTCGCAAGATGCGCGGCGGCTTCGAACGCCTGCCGCGCCTCCGCGAGCCGGCCGAGCTTTTGCAGAAGGTCGCCGCGAACCGCCTGATGATGATGATAGGCCGCCAGCGCCGGCTCGCCGGCGACCGCGTCCAGCACGTCGAGGCCGGCTTGCGGTCCAGAGGCCATCCCGACCGCGACCGCGCGATTGAGCTCGATGACCGGGGAGCGCACCAGCTGCGCGAGCTCGGCATAAAGCTGCGCAATGCGCCGCCAGTCGGTGCCTGCTGGCGACTCTGCTCTGGCGTGACACGCCGCAATCGCAGCCTGGAGCGCATAAAACCCGCCGGCGCCGCCGAGCTCGCCGGCACGTCCGAGCGCGCGCAGGCCATTGCGGATCTGCAGCCAATCCCAGAGCGAGCGATCCTGATCCATCAGCAGAATGGGATCACCATTCGCATCGGTGCGCGCGCGGGCCCGCGAGGCATTCAAATCCATCAAGGCGACGAGGCCGTGAACCTCGGGCTCATCAGGCGCAAGGCCCGCGAGCACGCGGCCCATGCGCAGCGCCTCGTCGCAAAGCTGCGGCCGCAGCCATTCCTCGCCGCGTGCAGCGAGATAGCCTTCGTTGAAGATGAGGTAGACGACTTCCAGCACCGAGGCGAGACGCTCCGACAGCGCCTCGCCAGCAGGCGTCTCATAGGCGAGACCGGAATTCGACAGCGTCCGCTTGGCGCGGACGATGCGTTGGGAGATGGTGGTCTCAGGCACGAGATAGGCGCGCGCGATCTCGGACGTCGTCAAGCCGCAGATCATGCGCAGCGCCAGCGCCGTACGCGCCTCGCGCGACAGGATCGGATGACAGGCGGTGAAGATCAGCCGCAGCAACTCATCGCCGATGTCATCATCGAGCGCCGTCTCGAAATCAGGCACCGTTTCCTGCTCCTGCAACAGGTCCCGCGCCAGCATGTCGTGCTTGTCGCCAAGCATCTTGCCGCGGCGCAGATGATCGAGCGCGCGGCGCCTCGCCGTCGTCATCAGCCAGGCGCCGGGATTGTCGGGCACGCCGATGCCGGGCCACGCTTCGAGCGCAGCGACCAGCGCATCCTGGGTCAGCTCTTCCGCAAGCGGCACGTCGCGCAGCATCCGCGACAGCGTCGCGATCAGCCGCGGCTGCGCGACGCGCCAGGTCGCCAAAATCGTGGCACGGATGGCTTGATCGATGTCGGCGTCCGTCATCGCCGCCGACCGTCATGCGCGACGCTGTCCATCAGGCGTGGGCGACTGCGCCTGACTTGGCATTGACATCGCAGGCGCCGTCGACGCCCGGCGTGGCGAAGGCCCGCAATTCGCAGGTGCCGTCCCAGCCCGGCATGTGATCGAGGTGCAGCTGCATGAACTCCTTGGCCATGGCCAGGGCCTCCGCCTTGTCGCGCAGCTCGAAAATGGCGTAGCCGCCGACCACTTCCTTGGCCTCGATGAAGGGGCCATCGACGACGCTCAGCTCGCCGTCGATGATCCGCACCCGCGCGCCGGTCGCGAGCGGCATCAAGCCGCCATTGTCGATCATCCGGCCGGCCTTGATTTCCCGCTCGGAAATCCTCTGCATAGCCTCCATCAGCGCAGGAGTCGGGCCTTTCATCGGCTGGCTGGAGGTGACGATGTACATGAAGCGCATGCAAAACTCCTGATAGGGCGAGACGCGGCCGGTTCGGCCGCGATCAGCTCGCTACTGGGATGACGATCCAGCCGGGGCCGGATCGACATGACGTCAGAAAAAATCGAGCCCGGGAGAAATTGCTGGAACCGGGCGGTCTATTGGCGGAGCATGATCAGTGGATCGGCCGTATCGGGAACCCGCCGCCATTGCGCGTTGTCGTCGGCCTCGAACTGCCAGACCTCGCCGGATTTCGACATCAGGACGATCTGGCCGCGCTCGAGCCGCCATTGCGTCGGGTTGAACTGGGCGATGGCCGCATCGCATTTCGGCTTGAGGAAGACCTGGAAATTGTCCTGGTCGGCTTCCGTGTTGGTCAGGGTCAATCCGCAGATCGGCTGGCCATTGCCGCGGACCATCGCCCAGTCGCCGATCATCTGGTCCATCGACTTGGCCATCGAGCGGGCGGCGGCGAGGTCCTGCAGGATGTAGACGCCCTCGCCCTGCCGCAGGCCTTCGAAGATGCCGGCCTCGACCTCGGTGAAGTCGATCACGGATTCACCGGTCGCATCCTGCAGGCGGACGATGTCGAGGCCCTTGATGCTCCAGGCCACGATATCCTTGGTGAAGGGCAGCGCGGCCCTGCAGGCCGGCTCCAGCTCGAGCTTGAATCCCTGGGCCGTCGCGTCACCCTTCATCGTGACGACGCAGGTCTTGCTGCGTTCGGTGGTCGAGAGCTCCCACTGCCCGACCATCTCCTTCTTCAAGGTCGTCGCATCCTGCGCATGCGCGATGCCGATCGCGGCCATCCAGGCCGCGACGGCGAATGCAACGACCCGAAGAATGTTCATCAGCGCCCCTTGAACGGCGTCTCGACAACCGGCGTCAGCGGCGCCTTGCCCGAGAACCAGGACTTGAGGTTGTCGACCACGAGCTGGTCCATGGCGTTGCGCGTGACCACCGAGGCCGAGCCGATATGCGGCAGCAGCACGACGTTCTGCATGGATTTGAGCTCATCGGGCACGTTGGGCTCGGCCGCGAACACGTCGAGGCCGGCAGCGAGGATGGTGCCTGATTTCAGCGCCTGGACCAGCGCGGGCTCGTCGACCACCGAGCCACGCGCGACGTTGATGAGAACGCCGCGCGGACCGAGCGCCTTCAGCACCTCGGCATTGATCATCTTGTTCGTGCTGGCGCCGCCGGGGACGATCACCATGAGCGTGTCCACCGCCTTCGCCATCTCGATCAAATCAGGATAGTGCTTGTAGGAGACGTCCTTGGACGGATTGCGGGAGTGGTAGACCACGGGCACCAGCGAGGCATCGAGCCGGCGCGCGATCGCCTGACCGATGCGGCCCATGCCGACGATGCCGACCTTGCGGTCGCGCAGCGAGCCGACGCTGAGCGGATAGTTCTGGGTCTGCCAGAGCCCGGAGCGGACGTAGCGGTCGGCCTTGACGAACTCGCGCAGAGTCGAGATCAGAAGGCCCATCGCGACGTCGGCGACTTCCTCGGTCAGCACGTCAGGCGTGTTGGTGACGATGATGTTGTGCTCGGCTGCGTATTTGGCGTCGATATGGTCGTAGCCGACGCCGAAGCTCGCCACCATCTCGATCTTGGGCAATTGCGACAGCGAATCCTTGTCGGCGCGCACCGTGTGATAGGTCACGGCGACACCGCGGATCTTCTCGCGGATCGCAGGCGTCAGCCGCTCGAGATCGCCGCGCGTCTCGGCCTTGTGCACGACGAAATGATCGGAAAACCCGTTCTCGAGGATCGGCCGCACCGGCCCATAGATCAAAAGGTCGATCTTGTCGGACGAAATCGAACCGGTAGACATCAGTTTTCCTTTCCAAGCGCGCTCTCGTGCCAGCGCCGTAAAACGAGGTGGGAAATTAGCGCCAGCACCCCATAGATGACAATCCCGGCCAGCGACAGCAGCAGCAGCGCTGCGAACATGCGGGGTATGTTCAATCGATAGCCTGACTCGGCGATCCTGTAGGCAAGGCCCGAACCGGCGCCCGCCGTTCCCGCCGCGATCTCAGCCACGACCGCGCCGATCAGCGACAGGCCGCCGGCAATACGCAGGCCGCCGAGGATATAAGGCAGCGCCGCGGGCAGCTTCAGAAAGCGCAGGGCTTGCTGTGGCGAGGCGTCGTAGAGCTGAAACAGGCCGGCGAGATTGCGGTCGACGGAGTTCAGCCCGAGCGTGGTGTTCGACAGCACCGGGAAGAAGGCGACGATGAAGGCGCAGACGACGACAGCCGTCTGCTGCTCCAGATAGATCAGGAGAAGCGGCGCGATCGCGATGACAGGTGTCACCTGGAGCACGACGGCATAAGGGAACAGCGAATATTCGACCCATTTCGACTGGTTGAACAGCAGCGCCAGCGCGATGCCGCCGATACTGGCGGCAACAAAGCCTTCGAGGGTCGTCAGCAGCGTGGTGGCGAGCGATTGCGACAGCACCGCCCAGTCCTTGATCAGCGTCAGGACAATCACAGACGGTGCCGGCAGCACGTAAGGCGGAATCTCCCTGAAACGAACGACCAGCTCCCAGGCGGCAAGGCCGGCCGCGAACACGACCACAGGCAGCATGAAGCGCAGCGCGCGCTGCGCGCCGGAAGGTCTTGCGGTGACGACAGCCTGCCCGTTCATAGCGTCGACTGACCTGAGTAAGACGGCGCCAGTGCGGCCGACACGCGCCGGCAATAATCGGAATAGGCCGCCGAGGTGCGAAACTCCTCGCCGCGCGGCTCCACGGTCTCGATCCGGATGTCGGCCTGGATGCGGCCGGGTCGAGCCGTCATGACCACGACGCGCTGCGACAGATAGACGGATTCGAACACCGAATGGGTGACGAAGATGACGGTCTTGCCGAGGCTGCGCCACAACGCGAGCAGATCATTGTTGAGACGAAAGCGCGTGATCTCGTCGAGCGCGGCGAACGGCTCATCCATCAGCAGGATATCGGGATCGGTGACCAGCGCGCGCGCCAGCGACACCCGCATCTTCATGCCGCCGGACAGCTCACGCGGAAAGGCGTCGGCGAAATCGGCGAGCCCGACGCTGGCGAGCGCCGCATCGGCCCGCGCCCGCCCTTGGCTCTTCGGGATGCCGCCAAGCTTCAGCGGCAGCCGCACGTTCTCGCGCACGCTGATCCAGGGCATCAGGGTCGGCTCCTGGAACACGAATCCGATCCCGTGGCCCGGCTGCGCCTCGCCCTCGTGACGAGCCGTCCGCACCGTGCCTGATGACGCTGCGCCGAGCCCCGCAATCAGCCTCAATGCCGTCGACTTGCCGCAGCCGGAGGGGCCGAGCAGCGAGATGAACTCGCCCTTGCGCACCGCGAGATCGAAGGGACCGAGCGCCACGACGCCGTTGTCATAGACCTTCGTCACGCCGCGCAGGCTGACGGCGAGCGCCGTCAGGCTGGCCTCGACCGTGGATGGAGGTTTGGCTGACGACATCAACGCTGGTGTTACGGCTTATTGGGACGCAGTTCGACGCCGACACCCTTGTTGACGAAGCGCAGCGTGTAGGACTTGCGGAAGTCGAGATCGCCCTTCACGACGCCGGCCTTCACCATCTTGTTGAAGAAGGAGGTATAGCGGTCATCGGTCATCGCCCCGATGCCGTTCTTCAAGGAGTCGCCGGAATCGACGATGCCGTATTCCTTCATCTTGGCGACGGAATAGGCGAGCAGGTCGTCGGTCATTTCAGGATTGAGCTTCTTGATCATGGCATTACCGGCGGAATTGTCGCCGTAGATGTAATTGTACCAGCCGATCATGGAGGCATCGACGAAGCGCTGCACCAGGTCCGCCTTCTTCTCGACCAGCTCACGGCGGGTCTCGATCAAGGTCGAATAGGTGTTGAAGCCGGCATCGGCGAGCAGGATGACGTTGGGCTTGAAGCCGGCTGCTTTCTCGACGGCGAAGGGTTCGGAGGTGACGTAGCCCTGCATCGCGCTCTTGGGGTTGGCGATGAAGGGCTGCGGATTGAAATTATAGGGCCGCACGTTCTTCTCGCTGAAGCCGTATTCGGACTTCAGCCACTGGAAATAGCTGGTCATGCCCTCCTTGGAGACGAACAGCGTCAGCGGCTTGAGATCCTCGATCTTGGTGACCTTCGCATCCGGCTGCGTCAGCATCACCTGCGGGTCTTTCTGGAAGACCGCGGCGATCGTCACCACGGGGACGTTGTTGGCGACCGCGTCGAACGACATCAGCGTGTTCGCGGCCATGAAGAAATCGATCTTGCCGGCGATCAGCAGCATCCGGTTGTTCTCGTTCGGACCGCCGGGGACGATGGTGACGTCGAGGCCGTACTTTTTGTAGGTGCCGTCGGCGACCGCCTGGAAGAAGCCACCATGCTCCGCCTCGGCGACCCAGTTGGTTCCGAAGGTGACCTTGTCCAGGGTTTCCGCGCGGGCCGGCAGAACAGACACGACAGTGGCCAGCAAGCCCGCCGTCAACGCGCGCCGCAGATGGGATGGGCTCATGAATGCACTCCGTCGATCTGGTCTGGCCGATGTGAAAACAACGCGATAGAACCGCAAGATATCAGGGGACGCTGGCCAGCCGGGCCCGCGTCCCCTGATACCCCAAACTACGTGACAAATTCGGGCAAAGAAACCTCGATGACGCCTTCCCGCGACTGGTCCGAAATCCGCTGGGCCGATGCCGCTGCCGCGGACCTATCGCGCTGGATCGCGGTGCTGCCGCTGGCCGCGACCGAGCAGCATGGCCCGCATTTGCCTGTTGAGACCGACGTGCTGATCGCCGAGGCCTACCTTGCACGCACGCGAGAGGTGCTGCCCGCGGCCGCCCCGGTGACGTTCCTGCCCGTTGAACCCGTGGGCATTTCCACCGAGCATATCGACTATCCGGGCACGCAGACGCTGCCGACCGAAATGGCGCTGAAGCGCTGGACCGGCATCGGTGAGGACATCGCGCGACGCGGCGTGAAGAAGCTTGTCATCATCACCAGCCATGGCGGCAACAGCGCGGCGATGATGCTGGTGGCGCAGGATCTTCGCGCGCATCAAAAACTGTTCGTGGTGACGACGTCGTGGTCGCGCCTGTCGGCGGCGGAAAAACTGTTCCCGGCAGATGAAGTGCGTCACGGCATTCACGGTGGTGCGGTCGAGACCTCGATCATGCTGGCGCGCTATCCCGGGCAGGTGCGCAAGGATGCGATCGCGGATTTTCCGGCGAGCAGCGTCGCGATGGAAAAGCAATATCGCTGGCTCTCGACGCAGCGCCCCGCACCCTTTGCCTGGCAGGCGCAGGATCTCAACGCCAGCGGCGCCGTCGGCAATGCGACGCTCGCGGTCGCTGCGAAAGGCGAGCAACTGATCGATCAGGGCGCCCGCGCCTTTTGCGAGCTGCTGACCGAGGTCGATAACTTCGACGTGAGCAGACTGGCCAAGGGCCCGCTTGGCTAGCCTGCATCCAACTGAAATCGCTCGGGAAAAGGCCGCCCTGCGGGGCTGCTCCGAGCGCGTTCGAACCGGTTTTGGCCAGCCTCCGTCCAATTGGCACGCGGACCACAACGGACCGCCTCAACCCGGATGGAATTTCAGATGTCGATCAAGACCAAGATTGTTGCCGTCACCCTCGCCGCCCTCACTGTCACCGCTGGCGTCGCTTCCACGACGTCGGCCGCTCAGGCCAAGCCGCTCGGCTGGGGCTGGGGTGTCGGCGCCGGCATCGCCACCGCCGCCATCGTCGGCACTGCGATCGCTGCCAGCAACCAGCCCTATTACTACGGCTATCACCGCTGCGGCTGGGTCGCCCAGTACAACGCCTACGGCCAGTTCATCGGCAACGTCCGTACTTGCTACTGATCTGAGGTTCTGAGGCCGATCTCACGTGGATCCTGCGTCCGACACGGGCGCCTCATCCACCCCGTGTCGTGCCCCCGACCCCGCCCGGTTGTCCCCCCGGGCGGGGTCATCCATTCTTGAAGGACGGAAATTTGTTGCAGTCCCGTCACACAAGGATGCGAACCATCTTCGGCGATGCCCCGCATTAATTGCTATTGCGAATTACTTGCAATAAGCTTCGCAATAGATGCAGGGACTTCGGACGACATCGCGTCTCATCGCGATCATCTCGCCGGATCGGCCGATCCAACCGAACCTGATGACAGGAGCGCCGCGAATTGGCAGGGATGTCGGGCGGCGGGGTATATCGCGCGTGGGGGCGTAAGTTTTGACGTTAAGAGGTCACCGACACCATTTGCTGCGCGCGGCGGCGGTCATCGCCACGGGCGTGCTGGCTCTTCCCGGCGCCGCTGACGCAGCCGACCTGCCCCTGAAAGCGCCGGCACTGAAGGCGGTTTACGACTGGACGGGTCTCTATATCGGCGCACATGTCGGCGTCACCCGTGGCACGTCCTCGGCGACACTGACCGATCCCCTGGTTGCAACCGATAACAACGTCTTCACCGGCGCGACCGGCGGCGTTCAGGCCGGCTACAATTGGCGCCTCAACTCGGGGCTTCTGCTCGGCGTTGAAGGCGACATCTCCTTTCCAAACTATCTGCCGTCCAACCACGTCGTGTCATCGACGACGACCGTGCTGTCGAGCGCGGAGGAACGCTGGGACTATGTCGCGAGCCTGCGCGCCCGCCTCGGCTATGCCACCGGCAACTGGCTGCTCTATGCGACCGGCGGCGCAGCGTTTACCGGCGAGCGTTTCCTTTCGACGCCCACGGGCGGCAACGAGGAGAAGGTGCTGAATACCCGCTTCGGCTGGACTGCCGGTGGCGGCGTCGAATATGCCTTCGCGCCGCACTGGAGCGCGCGGCTCGAATATCTCTACAGCAAGTTCGAGAACGCCAACGTCACCTTCCCTTCGGGCGGCCAGTATTCGTCGTCGATGGATTTCCAGAGCCTGCGGGTTGGCCTCAATCGCAAGATCGATTGGCCCGGCGTGCCGACCTACAATCCGAAGTCCGACGTCACCGACACCGAATCGAGCCGCTGGGAAATCCACGGCCAGTCAACCTTCCTGCCGCAGGGACATCCGTCTTTCAACGCGCCCTACACCGGGCCGAACAGCCTCACCACGTCGCCGGATCTGCAGGAGACCTGGAGCAACTCGCTCTATCTCAATGCGCGTCTCTGGGACGGCGGCGAGGTCTATTTCAATCCGGAGCTGCTCCAGGGTTTTGGCTTCAACAACACCACGGGCGCGGCAGGTTTCCCCAACGGCGAAGCACAGAAGTCCGGCTTCCCCTATCCGCATTTCAACGCCTCGCGGCTGTTCGTGCGCCAGACCTTCGGCTTCGGCGGCGAGCAGGAGCAGCTCGACAGCGGCCAGCTTCAGCTCGCGAGCAAGGTCGACGTCTCGCGCTTGACCTTGCAGGTCGGCAAGTTCTCCGTCGTCGACGTGTTCGACGGCAATTCCTACGCGCACGATCCGCGCAAGGATTTCATGAACTGGTCGATCTGGGCCTCGGGCGCCTTCGACTATGCCGCCGACAAGCTCGGTCTCGACTATGGCGCCACCGCCGAGCTCAACCGGAAGCAATGGGCGCTGCGCGCCGGCTACTTCCTGATGGGCGCCGTCTCCAACTCGAGCAATTTCGACATGAATGTCGGTCGCCGCGGCGAATATGTCGTGGAGCTCGAGACGCGCTATTCGCTGTTCGGCCAACCTGGCAAGCTGCGCACGCTCGGATTCGTCAACAGCGCCTATGCCGGCAGCTATCGCGAGACGCTGGACAACCCCGCCTTCGGCGTCGACATCACCCAGACCCGCACTGGCCGCATCAAATACGGCTATGCGCTCAATCTCGAACAGGCCATCAGCGAGGACTTCGGCGTGTTCGGCCGCTGGAGCTGGAACGACGGTCGCAACGAGATCATGGCCTTCACCGACATCGACCGCAGCCTGTCCGGCGGCGTCTCGGTCAAGGGCACGAAGTGGGGCAGGCCAGACGACGTCGTTGGCATCGCCGGCGCCGTCAACGCCCTGTCGCAGGACCATCGCGACTTCATTGCGGCCGGCGGTCTCGGTCCGCTGATCGGCGACGGCGCGCTCAACTACAGGAAGGAGCGCGTGTTGGAGACCTATTACGCCTACGCATTGAACAAGGCGCTGACGTTCACGGCCGACTATCAGCTCATCGTCAATCCCGCCTACAACGCCGATCGCGGGCCGGTGTCGGTTTTCTCAGGGCGCCTGCACGGCGAATTCTGAGCGCGGTCCCCTATGCAGCGCGGATCGCGTCCAGGAATTTGCCGACTTCGGCCTTGAGCCGGGTGCTTTCGCCGGACAGCGATTTGGCTGACGCCAGCACGTTGGCAGAAGCCGATCCGGTCTGGCTCGCGCCGTGCTGCACGTCGACGATGCTGGCGGAAACCTGCTGAGTGCCGCGCGCCGCCTGCTGCACGTTGCGGGAAATCTCCCGCGTCGCCGCACCCTGCTCCTCGACCGCCGAAGCGATCGCAGAGGCAATCTCGGACATGCGGGTGATGGTGTCGCCGATCGCCTTGATGGCGCCGACGGACTCTTCCGTCGCCGACTGGATTCCCGCAATCTGCTGGCTGATCTCGCCGGTGGCCTTGGCGGTCTGCTCGGCAAGCGCCTTGACCTCGGAGGCGACGACGGCGAAGCCGCGGCCCGCCTCACCGGCGCGCGCCGCCTCGATGGTGGCGTTCAACGCCAGAAGATTGGTCTGGCCCGCGATCTGGCTGATGAGCTCGACGACGTCTCCGATCCGCCCGGCAGCCTTGGCGAGCTCGCCGACATGATCGTTGGTCCGCCCCGCCTGCTGCACCGCCTCGTTGGCGATGCGCGCGGAGTCCTGGACCTGGCGGCTGATCTCGTCGACCGAGGACGCCATTTCCTCCGCCGCCGCGGCGACGGTCTGTACGTTGGTGGACGCCTGTTCGGAGGCGGCCGCAACGGTCGCAGTGACCTTTTCCGATTGATCGGCGGCGCTCGTCAGCGTCCCCGCCGAGACCTCCAGTTCCGAGGACGCCGACGACACGGTATTGATGACGTCGCCGATCATGGCCTCGAATTCGCGCGCGATCTGGTCCATGCGCTGGCTGCGCTTGAGCTTCGCCTCGGCCTCGATCGTGGCCGCTGCATCGGCGGATTTCTGGGCGAGCAGCGAATCCTTGAAATGCTGCAGCGAGCCGGCGACCTGGCCAATCTCGTCGTCACGGCCCGTTGCCGGAATCTCGACCTCGTGCTGGCCGGCGGCGAGCGTGCCGATCACGTCCGCGAGTCTTGCCAGCGGCGTCACAACGCGGCGGCGTAGCATCATGGTCACGCCGCCGAGCGTGCCGAGCAGCGCCAGCACGGCAACACCCGCGAGCGCGAGCATCGCCAGCGCACCATCACGCGCGGCCGAGGCGCGCTCGGACGCTTCCGCCAGCGCGGCGTCGCGCACGCCATAGAACATCTGGATGGCGGGCACGATCACGGTCGCCAACTCATCGGCCGTGACGTCGTACTTGCCGTCGGCGCGCGCCGCGGGCATCTCTTTGTCGACGATGAGCGCGGCTTTTCCAAAGTAGGAGTCCGTCGCCGCCTTGAACGCGGCGGCGATGCGCGGCGGATGACCGAGCTGCTCGATGCCGGCCGCGATGCGTTCGCGATCGGCCTCCACACGCCCTTGCATGCGATCCATCAGCGAAAATTCAGCCGGCACCAGCGGACGCCGTGCGCTCAGCGCCGGCGACAACGTAGCGGCGCGGCTTCCGGCCGAGACGCGGAGATCCTGCGCCGTTCGCGCCAGGCTCAGGAGCGCCGCAAGCGAGGAATCGCCATTGACGACCTTTCCCTCCAGCCGGTTCATGATCGGTTCGATGTTGGCGATGACTTCGGCAACACCAGGCAGGAACCCCTTGATGACTGCGCTGTCGCGCGTGGCGAGAGGAACGCTCATCGCACGATCTGCAGCCGTGGAGACTTCCTTCAGCCGCCGTGCGGCACGGTCGAGGTTTTCGGCCATCACCGCGCCGTCGTCCAGCACCATGAGGGTGCGCCTTGCGCTCTCGAACGAGGCTTCGGCCGCTTTCGAGGCCTTGGTGGCAGCATCGGTCTGAGCCTGCGTCGCCGCTCCCTCCTGAAAGATGGGGGAAATATAGGGGGCGCGAAGGCCGGCGACCTGCTGGCTGACCATCAGGATGGCGCCGAACGCATCGACCCTCTTGATCGCGTCGGAGCGGTCGATGAAGATGCGCGTCTGGGGTATCAGCACCTCCGCGCCAAGCACGACGGCGAAAACCGTCACCGTCAGCATCGACAGCGCAAAAAGCTTCCCAATCCGCATCCTCAGGTCCCCGACTACACTTCTGCAAATTGTCGGAAAACCTAACTGGCGGCCACTAAGAGCCCGTTAAGCAACGGTCCGTAGTTCCGCGGAGTGTCAGGACGCCGCGGGTCCCTCCCGCCGGAGCCCAGGTTCCCTTGCGATGGCGATGCGACAGGATTAGCGGCACTTCCTCGCAAAATACCTATATCAATGCGGGTGCTGCGATCCGCGGCCATACTCGCTTATCCCGGAACGTCAATGCTCTCCGTCGAACTCGTCATCGTCGTCGTCCTGATCGTCATCAACGGCCTTTTGTCCATGTCGGAGCTCGCCGTGGTCTCGTCGCGCCCGGCCCGGCTGTCGCTGCTGGCCGCCAAGGGCGTGCGTGGCGCGGAGCGCGCGCTGATGCTGGCCGCCGATCCCGGAAAATTCCTCTCGACGGTGCAGATCGGCATCACACTGGTCGGCGTGCTCTCGGGCGCATTTTCGGGCGCCACGCTCGGGCAACGGCTGACGCAATGGCTGGTCGAGCTCGGCGTGTCCTCGGGCATTGCCGACATCGTCGGCGTCGGCATCGTCGTCACCATCATCACCTACGCAACGCTGATCGTCGGCGAGCTGGTGCCGAAGCAGGTGGCGCTGCGCGATCCCGAGAGCATCGCGGTCAAGGTCGCGCCCGCGATGCACGTGCTGGCGCGCGTCTCCCTGCCGCTGGTGTTTCTGCTCGACGTCTCCGGCAAGCTGATCCTCACGCTGCTCGGCCGCGGCGGCAAGGCCGAGGAGAAGGTGTCGGAGGACGAGATCCATCATCTGGTCCATGAAGCCGAAAGTGCGGGCGTGCTCGAGCCCGGCGAGAGGGAGATGATCGCAGGCGTGATGCGGCTTGGCGACCGACCGGTCGGCGCCGTGATGACACCGCGCACCGAGGTTGACGAGATCGATCTCAACGACGACCGGGAAGCGATCCAGACGCTGATCGCAAAGAGTCCGCATTCGCGCTTTCCCGTGTGCGACGGCGACCGCGACAAGCCGATCGGCGTGCTCCAGGCCAAGGATCTGCTTGTCGCCTATATGCGTGAGCGCACTCCCGATTTGCGTGCATTGGTGCGCGAGACGCCGATCATTCCGGCGTCTGCGGACGCGCGCGACGTGCTCGCGATCCTGAAGGCGGCGCCGGTACATATCGGCCTCGTCCACGACGAGTACGGCGCCTTCGAGGGCGTGGTGACGGCAGCCGACATTCTGGAATCGATTGTCGGCGCCTTCCACTCCGAGGAAGGCCCGCCGGAGCCGGCCTATGTCAGGCGCGCGGACGACTCTCTCCTCATCTCGGGCTGGATGCCGGTCGATGAGTTCGGCGATCTGCTCAGCATCGAGCTGCCGCCGCATCACCGCTACAACACGGTAGCCGGTCTGGTGCTGCAGCAATTCAACGCGCTGCCCAATATCGGTGACGCCTTCGATTTTGCCGGCTGGCATATCGAGGTGCTCGATCTCGACGGCCGCAGGATCGACAAGATCTTGGCGAAGCGGCTGGGTGAGGTAGAGACGGGCTAAAGTGCCACGCGCACCAATCTCTCCACGCGTCGTCTCGGCGAAGGCCGGGACCCATAACCACAGAATTGGGTATGACGAAGATTGGTAGTTGCGCGGTACTGCGACCTGCGCACTCTCGATAGATTACGCGGTATGGGTCGCGGCCTTCGCCGGGACGACAGTTTAGTTTGAGGCTCGCACTCGCATCAAACGCGCACCACTGTCACCCGAACCGCACCCCGATCCGCTTCTCCTTGCGCCACACCACGGTGCAGGGCAGGTGCACACCCTCCGCCTTGATGTTCAGGGTGAAATGCTCGGGAATGCCGACCGGGCTGGTGACGTCGAGGGCGGCGCCGGTGTCGGAGAAATTGCGGACAGTGCAGTCGATCGCGCCGCCGCCGAACTCGATGGTTCCAGCCTTCAATACGCGATGCCTGGCCTTGTTACGCCGTTCTTCGTCCATTGGACCACTTTACACCTGAAGCTGACACAGAGGTTAAAACGCTATCGGCTCCCGATGATTTTGCGCCGCGATAGGACGCGGGGGGCTATCAAGCGGAGAACTCTACAGCGCCGGCTGGAACGTCTCCGCGCGCGCCATCCGCCAGGCGTCTCGGAACCGCGGATCCTCGGTGCCTTCGAGCAGCTCGCCCGGGCGCAGCGCCGGGTAGAGCTGCGCGAAGGACTGCACCTTGGTCGTCGACGTCCGCTGGCTGAAGTGGATCGGGCGCAGCTCCTGCGGGTGCTCCAGGCCTGCCGCGGCGATCAGCTCGGTCAGCGAGTGCAGCGTCGCATGGTGATAATTGTGCACGCGATCGATCTTGAGCGGCACGTAGAGCGCGCGCGCCCGCGTCGGGTCCTGGGTCGCGACCCCGGTCGGGCAGCGGTCGGTGTGACAGCTCAACGACTGGATACAGCCAAGCGAGAACATGAAGCCGCGCGCCGAATTGCAATAGTCGGCGCCGATCGCCATGGCGCGCGCCATGTCGAAGGCGGTGGCGATCTTGCCTGACGCGCCGATCTTGATGCGATCGCGCGCGTTGATGCCGATCAGCGCGTTGTGGACGAAATTGACGCCTTCGCGCATCGGCATGCCCAGATGGTCCATGAACTCCAGCGGCGCGGCACCGGTGCCGCCCTCGTTGCCGTCCACGACGATGAAGTCAGGATAGATGCCGGTCTGAAGCATCGCCTTGCAGATCGCCAGAAACTCCCAGGGATGGCCGATGCAGAGCTTGAAGCCGGCGGGCTTGCCGCCGGACAGCTTTCGCATCTCGGCGATGAACTGCATCATGCCTGTTGGCGTCGAGAAGGCCCGGTGCGAGGCCGGCGAGATGCAGTCCTCGCCCATCGCCACGCCGCGGATTTTCGAGATCTCCTCGGAGACCTTCGCCGCCGGCAGCACGCCGCCATGGCCGGGCTTGGCACCCTGGCTGATCTTGAGCTCGACCATCTTGATCTGATCCTGGCTCGCAACGCGCGCGAACGCCTCCGGATCGAAGGAGCCGTCGAGATGGCGGCAGCCGAAATAACCCGAGCCGATCTCCCAGATGATGTCGCCGCCCATCTCCTTGTGATAGGGGCTGAAGCCGCCCTCGCCCGTGTCGTGGGCAAAGCCGCCCTTCTTGGCGCCGGCGTTGAGCGCCCGCACTGCGTTCGGACTGAGCGCGCCAAAACTCATCGCCGAGATGTTGAACACCGAGGCCGAATAGGGTTTTGCACAATCCGGCCCGCCGACGGTGACGCGAAACTTCTCCGCGGCATGCGCCTTCGGCGACACCGAGTGATGCATCCACTCGTAACCTTCGCGATAGACGTCCTCCTGGGTGCCGAACGGACGCTTGTCGAGCTGCATCTTGGCGCGCTGATAGACCACCGCGCGGGTATCGCGGGAGAACGGCATGCCGTCCTTCTCGCTCTCGAAGAAATACTGCCGCATCTCCGGGCGGATCTCTTCGAGCAGGAAGCGGATATGCGCCGCAATCGGGTAGTTGCGCAACACCGCGTGACTCTTCTGCATGAGGTCGCGGACGCCGAGCAGCGTCAGGGCGCCGAAGATGCAGATCGGGACCAGCAGGATGTCGAAGATCTTGCGATCGGCGATGCCGATGCCGACCAGCAGCGCCGTGACGACCGCGCACATCGTCAGCACGATGAAGCGCGGCGAGAACGGCAGCAGCAGGATTTCGGCGATCCCCTCTTCCGCCAGCGGCAGGCGCTTGGGTGATTCCTGCGTCTTGTTGTTGTCGGCCACGATTCCCACCCTCTCGCCAGCATCAGGCGGTACGATACGCCCGCACCTGTCATACGGATATGACGCAGCGCTTGTTTCAGGCTAGCGAATTCGGCTGGGATAAATCAATCAGCCGAGAGGTTAGGGTGCTGCACTGCAGCAGAGACGGGCGGGAGCAGCAGACGGGGCACGATCGGAGAGGCCACTCCGCGCCACAACCAAGCTGTCATCCCTGGCAAGCGTAAGCGCAGACCCGGGATCCATAACCACAGAATTTTGAGGCTGGGGGAGCTGTCACACCGGGGCGTCGCATAACCACGCCCTGTGGCTATGGGCCCCGGATCGGCGCGCGCTTGCGGCGCGCTTGTCCGGGACGACGAGTTGAGTGCGGCGCGCGACTAAGCCACCTTCTTCGAGCGACGCTTAGCGCTCGACGAACGCCTTCTCGATCACGAAATGGCCGGGCTTGTTGCCGGAGCCCTCAATGAAATCGCGACCCTCGAACATCACCTTCAGCTCTTCGAGCATCGCCGGGCTGCCGCACATCATGATGCGGTCGGTCTCGATGTCGAGGGGCGACTGTCCGATGTCGTTGAAGATCTGTTCGGAGTTGATCAGGTCGGTGATGCGGCCGCGATTGCGGAACGGCTCGCGGGTCACGGTCGGATAATAGATCAGCTTGTCCGCGAGCAGCTCACCGAACAGCTCGTCCTCGCGCAAATTCGCGACCAGCTTCTCGCCATAGGCGAGCTCGGAGACCTGGCGGCAGCCGTGCACCAAAACGATGCTCTCGAACTGCTCGTAGACCTCGGGGTCCTTGATCAGGCTGGCGAACGGCGCAAGGCCGGTGCCGGTCGAGAGCAGGAGCAGCCGCTTGCCGGGGATGAGGTTGTCGGTGATCAGCGTGCCGGTCGCCTTGCGACCGACCAGGATGGTGTCGCCTTCCTTGATCTTCTGCAGGCGAGAGGTCAGCGGACCGTCCTGCACCTTGATCGAGAAGAATTCGAGCTCTTCCTCGTGATTGGCGCTGGCCATGCTGTAGGCGCGCAGGAGTGGACGGCCATCGACCTCGAGGCCGATCATGGCGAACTGGCCGTTCTGGAAGCGGAAGCCTGAATCGCGCGTGGCGCGGAAGCTGAACAACGTGTCGGTCCAGTGCTGGACGGACAGGACCTTCTCTCGGTAAAACGCGCTCATGATTTTCGATATTCCGAATGTCTTGCGGTTTTCGGGCAAAAGCACTGCCCGGCCCTGAAAACGGGGCGGACACCATTGCCATGGCGGAGGATTTCGCGTGTGTGATCTACGCCATTGAGACCAATAATCAACCCGAAACGGCATGCAATTGACGCCGATCAAAGGTGCATTTCGGCTTGAAAACACTAAAGAATTAACGATTTTCTCTTCCATGCCGCGTTGCGGCAATTTCTTTGCTCAAATGGCTGACGGAACAGTACTTAATTTCCGTCGGGCCTCGCGAAAAAGTCATTAAGGATGTCGCAAAGCCGCGACACATTCGTCGGCGATCCGGCAAAATGGTTCGACAATGCCCCCTCGTGAACGGATCTTCGTAACGGCGATACGGCACTATTGTGCACGTCATGGCATCCGGCTGGAGGTGCGCGCCGGCGGCTGGCTGATCGTGATGCGCCGTGGCGAGATCAGCCGCTTCGCCTTCGGCTACGACATCGGGCTGAACAGCGCGATCGCGCACCGGCTCGCCAACGACAAGTCGGCGACCTCCGAGGTGCTGGAGATGGCGGGCGTGCCCTGTATTGCCCATCACCTCTTCCTCAACCCTAAGCTGGGCCGGAATGTCGTCGATGCCGCCTGGCGGGAGGCCATGCTGGGCCTGCTGCGCGACAATCCGCAAGGCGTGGTGGTGAAGCCGAATGAAGGGACGTCGGGGCGCTCGGTGTCCAAGGTGACGACCGAGGCGGAGCTCGACCACGCGGTGGACGAGGTCTTCTCGATGAGCACCGGGCTGGTGATCTCGCCCTATGTCGCGATCGAGGAAGAGGTCCGCGTGGTGCTGCTCGATGATGCGCCCTTCGTCGTCTACAGCAAGCAGCGTGGCCACGATTGGCGACATAATCTGGATGCCGGCGCCAAGCCGGTGTTGCTGGAGGATGGCGAGAATCGAACGGCTTGCGTGAAGCTCGCCATCGATGCCGCGCGTGCCATCGGCATCCGCTTTGCCTCGATCGACGTGATGCGCGTGGATGGCACTTGGCGCGTGCTGGAAATCAATTCCGGCGTGATGATGGAGGCGCTGGCAAAACTGCATCCGGAGCTGGTGCAGGCGACCTATGACGCGGCGCTGGATCGGGTGTTTGGGGATGCCTCCGCGAGCACCAATCCATCACCGTCACCCTGAGGCGGCCGCTTCTTCAGCGGCCCTCGAAGGGCGACTGCCCGGCGGCAGCAGCGCGGCCGTTCATCCTTCGAGGCTAGACCCGTGATGCATTCGCATCGCGGGCCTCGCACCTCAGGATGACGGAATTCACACTGCTGCCCCTACGCGAAACGCCGCTAATTATTCGCGCTGGCGGAATCGTCCATCGCCTTGAAGGCTTCTTCCAGTTGCAGCGAGATCGGCACGTTCATCCGTTCGCCGGTCGGCATCCGCGCCATGAACCATTTGTTGTAGAGCGGCACGAGATCGTGGTTGGAGCCGAGCTTGCGGAAGGCGCGGTCGACCACGGCCGACAATTGCGGCTCGCCCTTGCGGAACATGATGCCGTAGGGATCGTAGGACAGGTAGTCGCCGGTGACGCGGAACTTGTCCTGCGCCTTGTGGCGCACGATCAGGCCCGAGAGCAGAATGTCGTCGGTCGCGAAGGCGTCGGCCTTGCCGTCGACCAGCATCTGGTACGACTGATCGTGGTCAGCGCCGACGGCGATGGTCAGGCCCAGCGAAAGCTTCTTGTCGGCCGCCTGGATGGCCTGCTCGTTGGTGGTGCCCTTCGTCACCACGATGGTCTTGCCCTTCAAATCGGTCAGCGACTGCACGCTGGAGGCCTTCGGCACCATCAGCTTGGTGCCGGCCACGAACATCAGCGGCGAGAACGCGACGCGCTTACCGCGCTCGGAATTGGCCGTGGTCGAACCGCATTCGAGATCGATCTTGTTCTGGAGCACCGCGTCGATGCGGTCGTCCGAGGTGACCTTGACGTAGTCGATCTTCAGATTGGGATCATCGACTTCGACGCCGATCTCCTCGACGATCGCCTCGCAGAGTTCGAGGCTGTAGCCGATCGGCCTGTTCGCCTGGTCAAGGAAGGAGAAGGGCGGCGAGCTCTCGCGGTAGCCGAGCCGCACCGTGTGCGAGTTCTTGATGGCTGACAGCGTCGGGCTGAGCCCTTCGCTGCCGCCGGTCTGGGCGAAAGCGTCCGTTGCCAGCAGGCACGCTGCCAGCAACAGGCCGCTCGAAATCGCCGTCAAAGGGCGCATGACGCACTCCCGTCAATGGCCGGCCATCGCAGGCACCTCGCCCGGCACCATGTCGCCAGGCACGACGTCGCCCGGTCCCATCGCATGCTCGGGGCCAAGCTCGCCTTCCCACTTCGCCACGACCGAGGTCGCCAGCGTGTTGCCGATCACGTTGGTGGCGCTACGACCCATGTCAAGGAAGGTGTCGATGCCCATGATCATCAACAGACCCGCCTCGGGGATGTTGAACTGCGCCAGCGTCGAGGCGATCACGACGAGGGAGGCGCGCGGCACGCCGGCGACGCCCTTCGAGGTGATCATCAAGGTCGCGAGCAGCGCGAGCTGGGTGCCGAGCGGCATGTCGATGTGGTAGCTCTGCGCGATGAAAATACTGGCGAAGGTGCAGTACATCATCGTGCCGTCGAGGTTGAAGGAATAGCCGAGCGGCAGCACGAAGCTCGAGATTCGCGACGAAGCGCCGAAGCGGTTGAGGCCTTCCAGCGTCTTCGGGTAAGCCGCTTCCGAGCTCGCGGTGGAGAATGCGATCATCAGCGGCTCACGGATCAACCGCAACAGATGGCTGTAACGCGGACCGATCGCGATGAAGCCGACGATCACCAGGATGCCCCAGAGGATGAATAGCGAGAGATAGAAGCCGCCCATGAACACGATCAGCTTCCAGAGCACCAGGAGACCGTTCTTGGCAACAGTCGCGGTGATCGCGGCCCACACCGCGAGCGGCGCGAACAGCATCACATAGCTCGTCACCTTCAGCATGATGTGGCTGACGTCGTCGATCAGCGCCAGGATCGGCTTGGAGCGCTCGGGCATCGCCCCCATCGCCACCGAGAAGAACACGGCGAAGATCACGATCTGCAGGATCTCGTTCTGCGCCATCGCGTCCGCGATCGAGGTCGGGATCAGATGGGTCAGGAATTTCTCGATCGAGAAGGCCGAGACCGGCAGGCCGGTCGATTGCCCCGCTGCAGGCAGAGTGCCCGGGAAATTCGCGCCGGGCTGCAGCAGATTGACCATGATCAGGCCAAGCAGCAGCGAGACGAAGGAGGCGCTGATGAACCAGCCCATGGTCTTGGCGAAGATGCGGCCGAGCTTGGCGCCCGAGCCCATATGCGCGATGCCGCCGACCAGGGTCGCGAACACCAGCGGCGCGATGATCATCTTGATCAGGCGCAGGAACATCATGGCGATCAGGTTGATGGCGGAAGCCCACTCGGCGCGGGTATCGGGCAGGAAATTATAGATCGCCGAGCCCATGATGATGCCCAGCACCATCGCCGCCAGAATGTATTGCGTAAACCTGTTCGACATTGCTTACCCCCACGTACACCGGCGCTTCATGATGTCGCAGATGTCGGAGCGACGCAACACGCTTTGCGTGTGAACACGTTGGCCGGATGTTCCCGTTGTGCAATGGAACGCCGCGATCTAGCTTTCGTGCAGCGCACAACGATGCAGACTGCACGTTTCCTTTGCGGCAGCTGCATCAATAATCGCCAAGCAACGAAGGGGAGAATGCCATGATCACCAACATCAATCGCCAAATTCTTCTGGTGGAAAAACCCAGCGGCAAGCTTGGTCCCGAGCATTTCAAGATGGTGGAGAGCGCCGTGCCGGAACCTAAGGACGGCGAGGCCTTGCTGCGCGTGCGCTACATCTCGCTCGACGCCGCCAACCGCGCCTGGATGCATGGCGCGACCTATCGTTCGGCGGTCGAGGCCAACAGCGTGATGGCCGGCGGCGCCATCGCCGAGGTCGTGAGCTCGAAGGCCGAGGGGCTTGCGCCCGGCGACATCGTGTTCGGTGACACCGGCTGGCAGGAGCTTGCAGCAGTGCCGGCAAAGCATTTGACCAAAATGCCGAAGCTGGAGCCGATGACGCATCTGCTCAGCGTGTTCGGCATCGCCGGCCTCACCGCCTATTTCGGCCTGCTCGAGGTCGGCAAGCCGAGGGAAGGCGAGACGGTTGTGGTCTCAGCGGCTGCGGGCTCGGTCGGCTCGATCGTCGGACAGATCGCCAAGATCAAGGGATGCCGCGTCATCGGTATCGCCGGCGGCGCCGACAAATGCAACTGGCTGACCTCCGAACTCGGCTTCGATGCCGCCGTCGACTACAAGGACGGCGCGGTGTTCAAGGCGCTGCGCGCGGCCGCGCCAAAGGGCATCGACGTCTATTTCGACAATGTCGGCGGCGATATTCTGGAAGCCTGCCTGCCGCAGATGAACAATTACGGCCGCATCGCCTGCTGCGGCGCGATCTCGCAATATGACGGGACGCCGTCGGCGCACGGCCCGCGCGGCGTGCCCGGCCTGATCGTGGTGAAGCGGCTCGTCATGCAGGGCTTCATCGTGATGGACTACATGAAGGAGAGCCAGCGCGCGCTCGCCGACCTCCAGGCCTGGGTCAAATCCGGCAAGCTGAAGGTGCAGGAAGACATCATCGACGGATTGCAGAACACGCCGAAGGCGCTGATCGGATTGCTCGCCGGCGAGAACCGCGGCAAGCGGATGATCAGGCTGTGACGACCTAAAGCGCGATGAGATCGGAATGGGTCATCATCGCGCTTCAGGTTTTTGTTTGAGCATGATCTCCGCGCAAACGCGTTCCGCGTGTGTCGCGAGGGAAAACCGCTGCGCAGTTTTCGGGATCATGCTCTGGTTACGCCGCAATTCCGCGCGTATGATCTACTTGCGGTAGTGGCGACGGCGGCCAAGGACGCCGCACGCCGCAACGTCCGTGACGATTTGTTTGCATCACTTTTAATAAAGCGTCGGCGTTACCGACAGGGCAGGGATTCACTCAAATGTTCAACACATTGAAATATGCATCCGCGCGTCACGCATTGCTCGCCGCCGCACTCTTCGCAACTGCAACAAGCGCATTCGCGCAAGCGCCGACCGAGGCGCAGAAGAGCGCCATCCGCTCCGCATGCCGTTCGGATTTCATGGCGCACTGCGCGAGCGTGACGCCCGGCGGGGTGGAGGCGTATCAATGTTTGCAGAGCCACATGTCGAGCCTGTCGGCGGGATGCCAGACGGCGGTTCGCGCGGTCGAGCCTGCTGCGGCGCCAAAGACCGAAGCGGCCCCAGCCAAATCTGAACCGGCCAAATCCGAACCTGCCAAGCCCGAACCCGCAAAGACCGAAGCAGCGCCCGCGGCCGAGCCCGCAGCGAAGCCGGCCGCCAGCGCCGCTCCGAAAGCCGCCGCGGCAAAACCGGGCAGTGCGCAGGTTGCAGCGGTCAAGAGCGCGTGCCGCGCCGATTATCCCAAGGTCTGCGCCAGCGTGCCGCCCGGCGGCGCGCCCGCGCTCGAATGCCTGGAGAAGAACAAGGCCAAGCTGTCGGCGGCTTGCGAGAAGGCGGTGACCGCTGCGGCCGGTGGCGGCGGCGCACCGGCGACTGCCGCGCCAGCTTCTGGTGCCGCACCGGCTGCTGGGGCCGCTCCGGCGGTTGCACCCGCCGTGATCGTTCTGCGCCCGCTGCGACCGCGCGAAGAGCTGTTCATCGTGCGCTCCGCCTGCGGCGCCGATATCCGCTCACTCTGCGCCGGTATCGCGCCCGGCGGCGGTCGCATCGTGCAGTGCATTGCCAGCAATGCGGCTTCGCTGTCGACCGCCTGCAAGGACGTTCTTGCGCCGTTCGCGGCGCGGTAGACGGCGCATATCGATCTTGCGGCGGGCGTAAATGAATTTTCGCGCCCCCGTTGCGACTAACCCTTGCCGACGGCCGATTTCAATCACGACAAGACCGGGAGAAAGACATGCGTGCATTCCTGCTCATCGCTTCCGCGCTCTTCGCTTTCGCGGCGACCATGACCTTCGCGACGTCCGACGCCAATGCGGTCGTGTGCGCCCGCGGTGTCTACCGCGCCGGCTGCGCCGGACCGAACGGGGCCGTCGTGGTCCGCAAGCCGGTGGTCCACTGCACCAGGGTGCTCGTAAACGGGGTCTATGTGAAACGCTGCGTCTGACGCGCGTGTGGCCAATCGGGCGCGGTTTGGCTATGATTCGCGGCTGACGGTATCGGGCATGCGCCAAGCGGGTGCCCGCGGCTGTGCTGCGGCGCACCTCGCCTGATCGATAGTTCCGCTGGCGCGGGCGGCCGAAGCTTATTAGTCTACCCTGAGATAGTAAGTATACTGTCAATTCGGGAGGGCAGACGTTGCAAATCGCCGTGATCGGTGGGGGGCCCGGTGGGCTCTACTTCGCCTATCTCTGGAAGAAGCGTCACCCCGAGGATCAAGTCGACCTGTTCGAACAGAACCCGGCCGATGCGACCTGGGGCTTTGGCGTTGTGTTTTCCGACCAGGCCCTGGAATTCTTGCGCGCCGACGACCCCGAGACGGTCGACGCGATCGCGCCGCACATGGAGAGTTGGGAGAACATCACGCTGAACCTGCATGGCGACAGCGTCGCCATCGACGGTGTCGGCTTCTCCTCGATCGGCCGGCTCGAGCTGCTGCGATTCCTGCAGCAGCGCGCGCTCGATGTCGGCGTCACCCCGCGCTTCGACACCCAGATCCAGGCGATCGACCAACTCAATGGCCACGACCTGATCGTCGCCGCCGATGGTTTGAACTCACTGGTGCGCCGCGCCTATGAGGGGGATTTCGGCACCTCCCTGTCCTACTCCTCCAACAAGTTCGTCTGGTACGGCACCTCGAAGCGCTTCGACACGCTGTCGCAGACTTTCGTAAAGACCGACCGCGGCGCCTTCAACGCCCATCACTACCGGTACTCGCCGAACATGAGCACCTTCCTGGTCGAATGCGATCACGCGACCTGGCAGGCTTATGGCTTCGCCTACAAGGACGTCGAGCAGTCCAAGGGCGTCTGCGAGGAAGTGTTCGCCGACACGCTTGGCGGCCATTGCCTCGTCTCCAACAAGTCGATCTGGCGCAACTTTCCCTGGGTCTGGAACGAGCATTGGTCGTTCAAGAACATGGTGCTGATCGGCGACGCCCTGCACTCGGCGCATTTCTCGATCGGCTCGGGCACGCGGCTCGCCATCGAGGATGCGATCTCCCTGGTCAAGGCGCTGGAATCGGATGCGCATCTGTCGACCGCGCTGCATCGCTACCAGGCCGCGCGCAAGCCGGTGGTGCAAAAGCTCGTCAATGCCGCGCGCACCAGCGCGTTCTGGTACGAGCACTTTGCCCAGCACATGCAGCTCGGCTTGATGGACTTTGCCTACAGCTACATCACCCGATCCGGCCGCATCGACGATGCACGCCTGCGCGCGATGTCGCCGGCCTTCATGGCCCGCTACGAGGCCGAGAAGAACGGCGGAGACGCGGCAGGCGAGGCCAGGGCATGAGCAATCAGATCCATGACCGGGTGCCCGCGGACAGTCCGGGGGCACGCGAGATCGGCTTTGCCATTCCGGACATCTACAATGCCAGCCGCGTGCTGTTCGACAATCTCGCCCGTGGCCGCGGCAACAAGCTCGCGCTCGTCGGTCCAGCCGGCTCGCGGACCTATGCCGAGCTCTGTGCGGAAGCTTGTCGCTGGGGCAATGGATTCGCTTCCCTCGGGCTGAAGCGCGGCGACCGCGTGCTGCTGTTCCTCGACGACACGCCCGCCTATCCTGCCGCCTTCTTTGGTGCCGTGCGCGCCGGCTTCGTGCCGCTGTTGATCAACACGCTGACGCCGCCGGACCTGCTGCAATTCTATCTCGCCGATTCCGGCGCCACGGTTGCGGTGGCGGATGCCGAGTTCTGTGCGCGCTTCAATGCCGAGGCCTGCAAGGACACGGAGCTGCGCACGCTGATCGTGGTCAATGGCGCGGTGGGTGATCACGCCGCGCCGGTAGCGGTGGCGGCCGCGGACTGGCTCTCGCCATTTCCGGCCGAACTGACCGAAGCGCCGACGCATCGCAACGAGATGGCGTTCTGGATGTATTCCTCCGGATCGACCGGCCGACCCAAGGGCATCGTGCATCTCCAGCACGACATGCCCTATAGCGAGCTCGCCTTTGCGCAGAACGTGCTGAAGCTGACGCCGGACGACATCTGCTTCTCCGTGCCGAAGATCTTCTTCGCCTACGGTTTTGGCAACTCCGTCACCTTCCCGTTCGCTTCAGGCGCTGCGACGTTGCTACTGCCCGGCCAGCCGAAGCCGGCGGCGATCTTTGCCGCGATCGAGCAGTACAAGCCGACGGTCTTCTTCGGCCTGCCGACACTCTACACCTCGCTGACCAAGGCCGAGGGCGCGCAACAGACGGACTTCTCGTCGCTGCGCATGGCGCTGTCCGCCGCCGAAGTGCTCTCGGCCGAGGTATTCAACGGCTGGAAGACGCTCACGGGGCTCGAAATCGTCGAGGGACTCGGCTCGACCGAGGTGCTGCACATCTATCTCTCCAACCGCCCCGAGCGGAAGAAGCTGGGCGCCGCGGGCCTGCGCGTACCCGGCTATGAGGTCGCGCTACGCGACAAGGACGGCCGCGACGTCGGCGACAACGAGGAAGGCATCTTGTGGGTGCGCGGCGATTCCAACACGCCGCTATACTGGAACAGGCCGGACAAATCCGCCAAGAGCATTCGCGAGGAGGGGTGGATCTACACCGGCGACCGCTTCATCCGCGACAGCGACGGATTTCACTTCTTCCGCGGCCGCGCCGACGACCTCATCAAGATCTCCGGCCAATGGGTCTACCCGCTCGAAGTCGAGCTGTGCCTCGCCGACCATCCCGAGATCCGCGAATGCGCCGTGTTCGCCGCCGAGCTGCCGGATCGGCGCATGACGCTAAAAGCAGTGGTGGTGATGAACAACCGCACGACGGATCAGAGCGAGGCGACGCGGCGTCTGCAGGATTACGTCAAGAGCAAGCTGCTGCCGTACAAATATCCGCGCGAGGTGATCTTCATCGACGAGTTGCCGAAGACGGGGACCGGGAAGATCGATCGACAGGCGTTGCTGAAGATGTGAGGCGAGGGCCGCGCTGCACGATAGGTGTCGTCCCCGCGAAGGCGGGGACGACGGCTGAACAAGAGGCGACGGCATCGCCCAGTCACGTCCTCACCCCGCCTTGCCCAGATGCTCCAGCGCATCCTCGGCCCGCAGCGGCACGCGCGAGGCTTCGTTGTTGAGATCGACGAACTGCGACATCAGCGCCAGCAACGCCTTGCGATCGGCGGGCTTCAGCGGCTCCAGCATGCGCGCCTGGGCGCGCTCGACCGCGGGGATGATCTCGCGCAGGATCGCAGCGCCCGGCTTGGTCAAATAGAGCAGCTTGATCCGCTTGTCCTCCGGCGCCGGCTTGCGCTCGACATAGCCCTTGGCCAGGAGCCGCTCGATCACGCTGCCGAGCGTGGAGCGGTCGAAAGCGATCACCGCCGACAGCCGCGTCGCATCGATGCCGGGATGGGTGTGAATCGCGATCAGCGCCGCATATTGCACTGGCGTGAGATCGAACGCCTTGCACTCTTCCATGAAGATCGAGACCGCAATCTGCTGCATGCGCCGGAACAGATAACCCGGCGCGGCATAGACCGCCTCCATCGTGATCGGAGGAAGAGGCTTACTCGGCATCGGGCTGCTTCTCCGGCGCAGCGTCGGCGAAGGCGGCCAAAGCCTTGGCTGCGGCCTCGGCCTCCAGCAGGCGCGGATAGGCCGAGACATCGACACCGAAACGGCGCGCATTGGCCAGTTGCGGCACCAGACAGAGATCGGCGAGCGTCGGCGCATCGCCAAAGCAGAACGGCCCCGGCTCATCCTTGACCAGCGTCTCGCAGGCCGACAGGCCCTCGCGGTTGACCCACGCCGCCCATTCCTGGACTTTATCCTCGGCAAGGCCAAGCTCGCGCAGCCGCACCAGCACCTTCAGGTTCTGCACGGGATGGGTGTCGCAGGCGATCGCCAGCGCGAACGCCCTCACCTTGGCGCGCCGCAGCGGATCCTTCGGCAGCAGCGGCGGATTGGGGTGGGTTTCGTCGAGCCATTCGATGATGGCGACTGACTGGGTCAGCACCGCGCCCGTATCGTTTTCCAGAGCCGGTACGAGGCCCTGCGGATTGATGGCGAGATAGCTGGGGGCGCATTGCTCGCCCTTGCGAAGATGATGCGTCAGATGCTCGGCGCCGAGGCCCTTGAGATTCAGCGCAATTCGCACGCGGTAGGCGGCGCTGGAGCGGAAATAGCCATGCAGCTTCATCGGAATCCTCCCTTTTACTTTCTGTCATTCCGGGGCTCGCGAAGCGAGAGCCCGGAATCCATTCTCCCGATCGTGGTTATGGATTCCGGGCTCGCGCCGAGTGGCGCGCCCCGGAATGACAGTCTTGTATGTCGTTCGTGACGTTGACGCTACCCAGATTGTAAGTATACTGTCAATCAACAAGACGATCGGGAGCAGCAACCATGGAAGCCGTAACCAAGACGCCCGAACGCGAGGCGTTCTACAGGAAGATCGACGGCGAGAATCTCACCGCGCTGTGGACGGTGATGAGCGATCTGATCACGCCGGAGCCGAAGAGCGCCTGCCGGCCGCATCTGTGGAAATTCGACGTCATCCGCGACTACATGACGGAAGCCGGCAAGCTCATCACAGCCAAGGAGGCCGAGCGACGCGTGCTGGTGCTGGAGAACCCGGGCCTGCGCGGCCAGTCCAAGATCACCACCTCGCTCTACGCCGGCGTGCAGATGGTCGTGCCAGGCGATGTCGCGCCCGCGCACCGGCACAGTCAGTCGGCACTGCGCTTCGTGCTCGAAGGCAGGGGCGCCCATACTGCGGTCGACGGAGAGCGCACCGCGATGGAACCCGGCGACTTCATCATCACGCCCTCGATGACGTGGCACGATCATTCCAACGAGACCAATGAGCCGATGTTCTGGCTCGATGGTCTCGACATTCCGCTGGTGCAGTTCTTCGACTGCTCCTTTGCGGAAGGCTCGAAGGAAGACCAGCAGAAGATCACAAAACCCGCCGGCGACAGCTTTGCGCGCTACGGCCACAACCTGCTGCCGGTCGATGTGAAACGCTCGTCCAAGACCTCACCGATCTTCAGTTATCCCTATGCCCACACCCGCGAGGCACTGGAGAAGGCCAGGACGAGCCAGGAGTGGGACGCCTGTCACGGGTTGAAGCTGAAATTCAGCAATCCCGAGACCGGCGATTTCGCCATGCCGACCATCGGGACGTTCATCCAGCTGCTCCCGAAGGGTTTTAAAACTGCACGCTATCGTGCGACGGATGCGACGGTGTTCTGCCCGATTGAAGGACGCGGTCGCAGCCGCATCGGCGATGCCGTGTTCGAATGGGGGCCGCGCGACCTGTTCGTGGTGCCGAGCTGGCAATGGGTGACGCACGAGGCGGACGAGGACGCCGTGCTGTTCAGCTTCTCGGACCGACCGGTGCAGCAGAAGCTGGACCTGTTCCGCGAGGATCGCGGCAACGCGTGAGGTGTGCTGCTGGGCAAATACTCGCTGTCGTCCCGGCGCAGGCCGGGACCCATAACCCCAGGGAGTAGTTTGGCGAAGACTTGGAGTTATTCGTTCGTCGGTACGAATACCGAGATCTCTCGATAGATCACGCGGTGTGGGTCCCGGCCTGCGCCGGGACGACAATTCACCGCCAGTGCAACAGCCGCGTCTCCAGCCAACCGATCACCTTTCCCACCGCAAGCCCGAACACCGACAGGATCACCACGCCCGCGAGCAGCTGATCGGTCTGCATCAGATTGCCGGCCTGCAGCACGAAGGCACCGATGCCGTATTGCGCGCCGATCATCTCGGCGCTGACGACGAGCAGCAGCGCCACGGATGCCGTGATGCGGAAGCCGGCAAGGATCGCGGGCAGCGCGCCCGGCCAGATCACCTTGCGCACGATGGTGGCGAAGGGAACGTTGAAGCTCTGCGCCATGCGGATCAGATTGCGCGGCACCGCGTCGACGCCGCTATAGACCGAGATCGCGGTCGAGAAGAACACCCCGAGCGCAATGGTCGCGATCTTGGGCTCTTCGCCGATGCCAAGCCAGAGGATCAAGAGCGGCAGCAGCGCGATCTTCGGAATCGGGAACAGCGCCGAAATGAAGGTGATGCCGACGCTGCGCGCCAGTCGCGACAGGCCGATGGCAAAGCCGACCACGACGCCGGCCACTGTTCCCAGCAGCCAGCCGACGCCGATGCGCAGCAGCGAGGCCGAGAGATGCTGCCAGAGCGCACCCGACATCGCGAGCTCATAGATCGCGCGCACGATCGCCGATGGGGCCGGCAAGAACAATGGATTGACGAGCTTTGCGCTACCAGCCGCCTGCCAGATCGCGATGACGAGGGCGAGCGCAATCCAGCCGCCGAATCGGCTCGAGGCGGGTACGAAGCCCGCGCCGCGGAAGCGGACGCGCCGCGTCGTTTCGTCCTTCGCGGATGTCCCGGCGCGATCAAGCATGCTGCACCTCGCGCTCGGCATCGATCGCCTCGTTGCGGATCAGCGACCAGATCTGGTTCTGCAGCGCCAGCAGCTGTTCACGCGCCGCCGCTTCGCCGCGCTCGGCGCGCGTCATCGGCACCGTCACGACCTCGCGGATCCGTCCGGGCCGCCGCGACAGCACCACGATGCGATCGGCAAGCCGTGCCGCTTCTTCGAGATTGTGCGTGACATAGACCGCGCCCATGCCGCCATCGGCGAGCAGCCGGACGAAATCTTCCATCAAGAGCTCGCGCGTCTGCGAATCCAGCGCCGACAGCGGCTCGTCCATCAGCAGGATCGCAGGCCTCACCGCAAGCGCGCGCGAAATGCCGACGCGCTGGCGCATGCCGCCGGAGAGCTGCTTCGGATAGGTCTGGCGGAAATCAGTCAACCCGGTACGGCGCAGCGCATCCTCGACCAGCGCGTGGCGTTCCGTTGCCGAGAGCTGCGTGTGCAGCAACGGAAATTCGACGTTCTGCTCGACCGTCGCCCAGGGCAGCAACGCAAAATCCTGGAACACGAAAGTGAGCGGGTTGAGACTGTCCGCCGGCGGCGCCCCGCGCAGTTCGGGCGCGCCCGAGGTCGGCTGTAGCAGCCCGCCGAGGATCGACAGCAACGTGCTCTTGCCACAGCCGGAGGGACCCACGATCGCCACCACTTCACCGGCACTCACCGTGAAGGAGACGTCGTCGAGCACGGCAAGATCGCCGAAATGGTGGGAGATGTGGTTGGCGATCAGGTCCATGTCACGGCCTATATCGTGATCCGTCACCCTGAGGCGCCGGAGCGAAGCGGAGGCCTCGAAGGGTGACAGCCTCGCCGCATCCGGGCCATGCATCCTTCGAGGCTCGCTTTGCGAGCACCTCAGGATGACGGGGAGAGAGTGCTGTTCGCCGCATCAATCCGCCTTCACATATTCCTTGGCGATGATCGCATCCGCATCATAGCCTTTGTCGGCAAAGCCCTGCTCCTGCAGCCATTTGATCTGGTTGTCGACGTTCTTGACGTCGAGCTTGCCGTCGGGGTCGATATAGGCGCAATTGCCGACCACCTGCTCGACCGGAAGGTTCGTATACTTCGCAATGATCTCCAGCAGCGGTTTTGTCTGCTCGTTGATCGGAGCTTTGCCGTCCTTCATCGAAGCGAGAATCACGTCGTGATATTCGCGATCGGCTTTCGCGAGCACGCCGAGGAATTTGGTCACCAGCACCTTGTTGGCCAGCGTCTTTGGCGAAGCGAACACCGCGCCCAGCTGCCACGGCGTCTCGTCGCCGACCCAGCCCAAAAACTTCGCTCCGCCGTCGTCCATCAGCTTGCGCGCGGTCGAGATCGGCAGCAGCGCGGCATCGACGGTCTCGCCCTTGAGCGCGGCGGCTGCGTTCGACAGCGATTGCAGCGGCACGATCTTCACCTCGGACAGCTTGAAGCCATATTTGTCGGCGAGCAGGCCGAGAGAATAGTGGAATGATGAGCCGACCTGCGTCATCGCGATGCGCTTGCCGGCAAGATCCTTTGGCGTCTTAAGACCAGCCGCGTAGGCATTGTTGCTGGCGAAATAGCCGATCAGGGGATAGCCGGCCTTCTCGCGGCTCATGCCGCCGATCACCTTCAGCACACCCTTGCCGGCGAGATTGTAGAGGCCCGCGGTGAAGGCGGTGACACCGAAATCGACGTCGCCCGAGGTGGTCGCGACCGCGATCGGCTGCGCCGCGTCGAAAAACTTCAGCTCGATGTCGAGGCCGGCGTCGCGGAAATAGCCCTTGTCCTGCGCGATGAAGACGGGCGCGGAAGACGACAGGCGGAGCACGCCGACCTTCGCCTTCAGCGCATCCTCGGCTCTAGCCGTGCCCATCGCCATCATAGCCAAAAGGCTAAGTGCCGCGACCCGCGCAATCCCGATCATCCCGCTTCCTCCAATAATTCTCTTTTTTGCAGTCCGTTACAGGCCCTTTAGCACGGGCTGATCCCGCCCGATGAAGGCGCCCTGTTGTTTCAACGTTTCCTGCAATTTTTCAATGGGGATGTCACGCGGGATCCGGTTTCCGGAGAGCGCCAGGGCCGCGGCGGAACCGGCCGCCTCGCCCATCACGAAACAGGCACCGGACACCCGTGCCGCCGACTGGCCCTCATGGGTCATGGAGGCACAGCGGCCGGCGACCAGGAGGTTGTCGACGGCTTCGGGCACCAGCATCCGGTAGGGCAGCTCGTTATAGCCGCGCGATTCCGGGATCGGCGGGAAGGTGAAGACGACATCGCCCGGGACATGAGCCTCGATCGGCCAGCCATTGACGCCGATGGAGTCCTCGAACGAGGCGCAGCCGAGCACATCCTTGCCACTGAGCTGATAGCCGCCCTTGATGCGGCGGGTCTCGCGAATGCCAAGTTGCGGCGGCAGGTCGACGATGTAGGATTTTTCAAAGCCCGGGACGGTGCGGAGAAACTCGAAGGCGGCGAGCGCCTGCTTGCGGCCCTCGATCTCGCCGCGGGTGAGATCGTCGGGCTCGACACCATTGATGGCGTGGCCGTCCTCGCGCGCGACTTGCGTAAAATTCACCCGCCACTCGATGCCGGATTTCTGCGGCCGCACGATCGCGCTTTTGCGCGGGAATTTGTGGGTACCGGCTGCAGTCGCCGCTTCCATCAACTGCGGGATGGTTCGCCAGGCATCGCCCGCCCTTGCGGGATCGATGCCGTTGAGACGGAGCATCATCGATGGGTAAAGCGGATGGCCGTGTTCGTCGCCGATTTCGAACGGCGCACCGGCCCAAACCGCGAGGTCGCCGTCGCCGGAGCAATCGATGAAGATGTCCGCGCGCACCGCCTGCCGGCCGGCCTTGGTCTCGACCATCAGCGCGTCGATCCGGCGGTCATCGGCCATCACGACGCCGGCGCCGAGCGCGTGGAAGAGGATGTGCACCTTGTGGCTGGCCAGCAATTCGTCCGCCGCGATCTTGTAGGCCGCGGTGTCATAGGCCTGCGCAAAAACCTTGCCGAGGATCAGATGCGGCGCGTTCAGGCCGTTCAGACGGTCGATCCGCGCCAGCAGATCGGATGCCATGCCCTGTACCAGCCGGACCGCTTCGCCGTAGACATTGCCATGCAGGCCGCAGAAATTGGTGACGCCGGCCGCGGTGCCCATGCCGCCGAGAAAGCCGTAACGCTCGATCAGCAGCGTCTTGCGCCCTGCGCGCGCTGCTGACGCCGCCGCGACGATGCCAGCGGGGCCCCCGCCGAGCACGACGACTTCATATTCACCGTAAAGCGGCACCTGGCGCGCTGGTTCTTCGATCGTCGTAGCCCGCATGGCGCGTCCCTTCCCAAAAATCCTTTGCTTGGGGACGACTATGAATTAACTCGCGACGAGCTACAATCCACCAAAATATGCGATCAGCTTTCTCGAATCGCGAAAGGTCGAGATGGACATTCTGGTGAACCTGCAGGCATTCCTCGCCACGGCCGATGCGGCCGGCTTCTCCGCCGCGGCGCGAAAGCTCAACGTCTCGACCTCGGTCGTGGCCAAGCGCGTCACGCAGCTCGAGGCGCGAATCGGCACGCCGCTGTTTCATCGCTCGACCCGGCAATTGCGGCTCACCGACGCCGGCCAGCGCTACGTGCATCGCGCCCGCGGCGTCGTCACCGACGCCACCGACCTGCTTTCGCGCATGGGCGAGAAAGGCCACGACCTCGTCGATCATCTCCGCATCAAGGCGCCGACCTCGCTGACGGTGGCAAGGCTCGCCGATGCCTTCAGTGCGTTCCAGACCCAGAACCCGCGGCTGAAACTCGATATCGTGCTGATCGACCGTCCGGTCGATCCTGTTACCGAAGGCTTTGACATCGCGATCGGCGCCTTCCCGCACTCCTTCGGCGGTGTGGTCGACGAGCCACTGGTACCGTTGAAACGATTGCTCTGCGCCTCGCCGGCCTATTTGAAGACGCACGGCACGCCGAAGCACCCGCGCGACCTCGTCGAGCATCGCTGCCTCAGCTTCATGCCGACCGGTCCCGAATGGATCTTCGACGGGCCGCGCGGCCGCATCAGCATCCAGGTCAGCCCATTGCTCTCCTCCAACGAGGGGCACGTGCTGGCGCGCAGCGCGATCGCCGGCAACGGCATCACGCTGATCTCGCACTATCTCGTGGCGGACGCCTTGCACAACGGCGCGCTGAAGCCGGTGCTGCGCGAGTTTCCGATTCCGGAATTGTGGGTGAAAGCCGCCATTCCCGAACGCCGACGCAATGCGGCCGCGGTGCAGGCACTGCTGGCCCTGCTGAAAACGTCGCTCGCGCCGTCGCTATAGGCCGGGTCGCGCGCGTGTCTCAACATCGCGGTTGCTCTTGCCGAACGGACCTGAGAGAAGGCCGCCATTGAAAGGCAGCCATGGATTCGAACCTTTTGAAATTCGCTCTCGCCACCCTGACCGCCCTCGCGATCTCTACCGCCCCCGCCGCAGCTATCGAGCAGAACTGCCGCTTCATCCAGGCCAAGCCTGATCGCGAAGCATGTTACAAGCGGCAGGAGGAAGAGCTAGCAGCGAAGCGCAACAAGCCTACGCCGGTGGCAACCGACGAGAGCAAGACACTCGAATCGCTGCGCCAGATGCGGCAGGACGACGAGGCCGTCTATCGCAGCATCCACGGCATCTGCCGCGGCTGCTGACGCTCAGCCCTTCCCGCTGCCCCACTTCGCCGCCCGCTTCTCGGCGAACGAGGCCAGCCCCTCCTCCGCTTCCGCGCTCTGGCGCTTGAGCGAATGCAGCTGCACGAGCCGCGTATACGCCGCGTCGTCCACCGCCATCCCGCCGAACGAACTTTCCAGCGCCAGCCGCTTGGTCTCAGCCAAGGCTTCCGGGCCGTTGGCGAGCAGCTGCTCGACCACCTTCGTGCCCGCGGCTTCGAGATCGGCGAGCGGCACCACTTCGTGCACGAGGCCGATGCGGCGGGCGTCCTCGGCGCCGAAGCGTTCGCCTGTCAGCGCGTAACGGCGGACCTGCCGTATACCAATGGCATCGCAGAGCTGCGGAATGATGATCGCGGCGGTCAGGCCCCAGCGCACCTCGGTGATGGAGAACAGGGCGTTGTCGGCGGCGATCACGACATCGCAGGCCGCGATTACGCCGGTGCCGCCGCCGAAGCAGCCGCCCTGCACCAGGGCGACGGTCGGGATCGGCAGCGTGTTGAGCCGCTGCACGGCCTCGAACGTCGCCCGGGACGCCGCCTCGTTGGCGTCAGGCGATTGCGGCCGCACGCCGTTGATCCATTTGAGGTCGGCGCCGGCCTGGAAATGCTTGCCATTGCCCTTGAGTACGACGACGCGAAGATTCGGCTTCTTAGCCAGTTCGTCCATGGCGGCGAGCACGCCCGCGATCAGGGCGCCGTCATAGGCGTTGTTGACCTCCGGCCGGTTCAACGTGACGGTCGCAACCCCACGCTCATCAAGGGTCCACAGGACGGGGCTGGCAGTCATCGGCGATCCTCCGGTTATTCTGATGGCGCGCACTATGGCCGAGGCTACACACCCCGATCCATATCTTTCCAGCGTGGGGCGGTCGCGTCCATCGCATGGCGGCTTGTGTCATGCTGTACCTGATCGCACCAGGGACTTGGGACGGGATACAGACATGCGCATCTGCATTTTCGGCACGGGCGCCGTCGGCAGCCATATCGCGGTCAGGCTCGCGCGCGCCGGCCACGAGGTCTCATGCGTGATGCGGGGCGCGCATCTGGAGGCGGCGCGCGCCAATGGCCTCAAGCTGCGCGTCGGCGATTCCGAGGTTTCCGCCAAGGTGAACGCCTCTGGCGATCCGGCCCAGCTCGGCCCGCAGGACGTGGTGATCTCGACGCTGAAGGCCACCGCGCTGACCGGACTGGTCTCAAGCATCAAGCCGCTGCTGCAAGACAATACCGCCATCGTGTTCGCCCAGAACGGCATTCCCTGGTGGTACGGCATCGGCCTGCCGCCGCGGCACCCGACGCCGCCGGACATTTCGTTCCTCGATCCAGGCGGCCGCCTGCGCGCCTGCATCCCGAAAGAGCGCATCGTCGGTGGTGTCGTCTTCTCCTCCAATGAGGTGATCGCGCCGGGCGTGGTGCAGAACCTGACGCCGGACCGCAACCGCCTCCTGATCGGCGAATGCGACGACCGCAATTGCGAGCGCATCACAAAACTCCGCGGCGTCTTCAACGACGCGCGGCTGGAATCGCCGCCGGTCGCGGAGATCCGCGAGGCGATCTGGTCAAAGCTGCTGACCAACATGTCGCTGTCGGTGCTGTGCCTGCTCACCGGCCAGACCGCGCGCGGCGTGCGCGACGATCCTGCTTTCGCCGAGGTCATCCCGCGCATGCTGAACGAGGCCAATGACATCGCCCAGCACTTCATCCCCGAGGTCAAGCGCGTCACGCGAAGTGGTCCTGCTCCCAACCACAAGCCATCCCTGCTGCAGGACTATGAGCTCGGCCGCGCTATGGAGATCGACGTGCTGGTCAAGGCGCCCGCCGCCTTCGCGCGCACCGCCGGCCTGTCGACGCCGACGCTCGACCTGATCGCCGCGCTCGCGATCCAGAAGGCGCGCGACAAGGGACTCTACTCTGCCTGACCTTCAGGCAAGTTGATCAATCCAAGTCGCGAGCGTGTCGAGCACCTCGCTGAGCGCCTCGTCATTGGTCCGGCCGGACTTCTTCAGCACTGCGAAAGAGTGATCGCCGCCTTCGATCTCATGCAGCGTCGCCTTCGCCCCGAGCGCTGCAACGACCGGCCTGAGCAGGCCGAGATCGGCCAGCCCATCGCGCGTGCCTTGCAGGAACAGCATGGGGATCTCGACATGCGCGAGATGCTCGGCGCGCTCGGTCGAGGGCTTCTTGTCGGCATGCAGGGGAAAGCCGAGGAAGGCGAGCCCCCCGACACCAGGCAAAGCCGCCTTCGATTGCGCCTGGGAGGTCATGCGGCCGCCGAACGACTTTCCGCCGGCGACGAGCTTCAATCCCGGGCACAGCCGCGCCGCCTCCTTAACCGCCGCGCGGATGGTTGCATGTGCGACCGCCGGCTGGTCGGGACGCCCCTGCTTGCTTTCCGTGTAGGGAAAATTGAAGCGGAGCGTCGCGATGCCTCGCTCTGCGAGGCCCACCGCAATCTTCTCCATCGACGCATGCCGCATGTCTGTCCCGGCGCCGTGCGCCAGGACGTAGCAGGCGCGCGCATTGTCCGGCTGCATCAGGATCGCGGAGACCGTGCCGATGCGTTCGATGTCGAGCTTAAGCTCCGTCGCCTTGGCCGTCATGACCCATTCACCCCGCGATCTGCATTTTGGCGCCGCGCGCTATTCACCGGCCAGAGATAGTTCAGGACGTGATTGAGCGTCGTCATGATCTCGCGGTATCCGGCCTCGCTCTTTCCTGAACCGAATTTGTCTTCGAGGGCAAGCTTGGCAAAGCCGTGAACGGTGGACCAGGCCGCCGCAGCCGCGGTCTTCGCCTGCCGCGGCGTCCCACCGACAAGCTCGGCGATGATGATCTCGAACTCGCGGCCGGCCGCCCTACTCGCCTGGGCGAGACGCGGATCGTCGGCAACGAGGCGCTTGTTGGCAAACATCATCTGGAAGCGGCCGGGGTGCTTCAGCGCGAATTCGACATAAGCGAGGCCCTGGGCATGGAGCTGTTCGCGCGCGCCCTGCTTGCGGGATGCCGCATCACGCAGCGCGCCGGCGAGCGCCTCATAGCCGCGGATCGCCACCTCGGTCAAAAGACCCTGTGCATTGCCGAAATGATGCGACGGCGCGGCCGGGGACACGCCGGCGCGGCGGGCGGCCTCGCGCAAGGTGAACCCCTCGGCGCCGTGCTCGGCGAGAATGGCTTCGCTCGCCGCGATCAGGGCTTCCTGAAGCTCACCATGATGATAGCCGGCTTCCGGCTTCGGAACCTTGCGGCTCGGCTTGGCGCGCGCGGGCGCGATCGGTTTCGTCATGCGCAAACTTGACACTGTTCAGATTGGGGTCTATCTATCTTAACACTGTTTAGATTGACCAGCCGGGAGTTCGAAATGACCGAAACGGAGCATAGCACCGCGACCTCCCCGATGAAACGGCGCCATCTGGTCGGCGGAGCCGTGCTGGGCATGCTGACGAGTGCCCTCAGCGGCCTCGTCGGCGGCGTGGCGCTCAGTCAGGGCGCGGCCCTGCCCCAGCAGAAGCCGAGCGGCCGCCAGCGCTTCACCGACAAGGTCGTCATCGTAACAGGCGGTACCTCCGGCATCGGCCGCGCCGCCGCGCTGATGTTCGCCGCCGAAGGCGGCAAGGTGGTGTTCTGCGGCCGCAATGTCGAGCGCGGGGCTCAGGTGGAAGACGAGATCAAGGCGGGCGGCGGCACCGCGGCGTTCGTCCGGGCCGACGTCCGCAACGAAGCCGAGGTCAAGGCCCTGGTCGACAAGACGATCGATCTTCATGGCCGGCTCGACGTGGCTTTCAACAACGCGGGCATCTCTATCGAAAAGCCGCTGCATCAGTACAGCGCCGCCGAATTCGACGACGTGATCAACACCGACCTGCGCGGCGTGTTCCTGTCGATGAAGTACCAGATTCCGCACATGCTGGAGAAGGGTGGATCGATCGTCGTCACATCGTCATCCAACGCCATCGCCACGACGGCGAAGCGCTCGGCCTATTCCGCGGCCAAGCGCGGGCTTGTCGGCATGGTCCAGGCCGCCGCGCTCGAATATGCCCAGCATGGCATCCGCATCAACACCCTGATCCCCGGCACCACGGACACGCCGTTCATCCGCAGGCTTGCCGGCATGGAAAATCTTCCCGACGCAGCCTGGCACATCGCCATCGCGCAATGGGCCAAAAGCCATGTGCCGGGGATGCAACGCGTGGCGAGGCCGGAGGAGATCGCAGCCTTCGCGCTGGTGCTCGCCTCGGATGATCACCCCTACACGACGGGCGCCCAGTTCGTCGTCGACGGTGGCAAGACCGCGCAGGCGGGATAGGGCATCGTCCAGGCGCAGCCTCAAGACACAATCATTGACGGCTTCGGCAGGCGTAGCAAGGCGGCGGGCTTGCGCCCGCATCTGGCCTTGTGGCAGGGCTGGGCGGGCACATCGCCATCAATGACCGAGGCCGCCATGTCCTACCGCTCCTCCTGGATGACCGAAGAGCTCGACGTCTTCCGCGACCAGTTCCGGAAGTATCTCGCCAAGGACCTGGCGCCGCACGCGGAGAAATGGCGCGAGCAGAAGATGGTCGACCGCTTCGCCTGGCGCGGGCTCGGCGAGATGGGCGCACTGCTCGCGAGCGTGCCGGAGGAATATGGCGGGCTGGGTGCGAGCTTTGCTTATGACGCGGCAGTGCTGGACGATCTCGAAAGCACGGTACCGGAGCTGACGACGGGCGTCTCCGTGCACAGCGCCATCGTCGCCCATTACATCCTCAATTACGGCTCTGAGGAGCAGAAGAAGCGCTGGCTGCCGAAGATGGCGAGCGGAGAGATGGTCGGCGCAATCGCCATGACCGAGCCCGGCACCGGCTCGGACCTGCAGGCCGTCAAGACCACCGCGAAGAAGCAGGGCAATTCCTACGTCATCAATGGCCAGAAGACGTTCATTACCAACGGCCAGGCCGCCGATCTCGTCGTCGTGGTCGCGCGCACCGGCGAGGCAGGCGCTAAGGGGATCTCACTGATCGTGGTCGAGACCGAGGGTGCCGAAGGCTACAAGCGCGGGCGCAACCTCGACAAGATCGGCCTGCACGCCTCCGACACGTCGGAACTGTTCTTCGATAACGTCACCGTGCCGCCGGAAAACCTGCTCGGCAAGGACGAGGGCCAGGGCTTTGTCCAGCTGATGCAGCAATTGCCGCAGGAGCGCCTCGCGCTCGCGGTCGGCGCCGTCGCCTCGATGGAGCGCGCGGTCCGGCTGACCACCGAATACACCAAGGAGCGGAAAGCGTTCGGCAAGCCGCTGATGGACTTCCAGAACACCGCCTTCACGCTTGCCGAGCGCAAGACCGAAGCGATGATCGCGCGCGTCTTCGTCGACTGGTGCATCGAGCGCCTGGTGGCGAAGGACCTCGACACCGTCACCGCGTCGATGGCGAAATATTGGTGTTCGGACAAGCAGGTGCAGACCGCTGACGAATGCCTCCAGCTGTTTGGCGGCTATGGCTACATGCAGGAATACCCGATCTCGCGCATCTTCATCGATTCCCGCATCCAGAAGATCTATGGCGGCACCAACGAAATCATGAAGCTCTTGATCGCGAGGTCACTGTAGTTCTGCTTCAAGCGAATGGCGTTTGAAGCAGTTTGGCTTCCACAAAAACACTGTCGTCCCGGCGAAGATCGGGGCTGCGGCATTGCCGCAAGCCTCCCCTCACCCACCTCCCTCACCGCACCCGCCAATCGCGCGGGCGGCAGCCGAAGCGCTGCTTGAACCCTCGAGCGAAATGGGAGAGGTCCGAAAAGCCCCAGTCGAAGGCGATGGAGGATCGCAAGAGCCGCCATTGCGGGATCTCCGAGACAAGGCGGTCATGCAGGCGGGACGCGACTGGCCTTGCGCATCCGTCAAAAGCGAAGCGACTTTCAAAGATTGCTGCACCGCCGGTCTCGGCGGCACAGCCCCTGCCCGATCGCCAACGAATTCAGATCGGCGGAAGCATCCCTGCTTGTCACGTGCGGCTCCCCGCCATACGCTGCCCGTCATCGGCAGCCGCCGACCCGTCTCGCTTTCACCGGGAGAATTGCGAATGGCTCACGTCTCGCGGCGGAAACTGCTTCAGCTTGCAGCTGTCGCACCATCGGCACTTACCGCGGCATGGACGTCGGCTGCATCGGCTGCGACCGGGAAGACGACCCTGACCGCGGTGATGCAGTCGGACCTTCGCGTCACCGACCCCGGCTTCACGACGGCCATCATCACCCGCGACCATGGCTACATGGTTTACGACACGCTGGTCGGCATCGATTCCAGCTTCAAGGTGCGGCCGCAGATGGCGGACTGGACAGTGTCCGCGGACAAGCTAACTTACACCTTCACCTTGCGCAGCGGCCTGAAGTGGCATGACGGAGCGCCGGTGACGGCGGAAGATTGCGTTGCCTCGCTGAAGCGCTGGGGCGCGAGCGTCGACGGCATGGCGCGCAAGCTGATGGACTTCACGGCAGGCATTGAGGCCGCGGATGCCAAAACGATCGTCCTCAGGCTGAAGGAGCCCTATGGCCTCGTGCTGGAGACGATCGCCAAGCCGTCGGCCGTTGTCGCCTTCATGATGCCGAAGCGGTTGGCAGAGACCCCGATCACCCAGCAGATTCCGGAGCAGATCGGCTCCGGCCCATTCAAGTTCGTGGCTGCCGAATTCCAGCCTGGCGTGAAAGCTGTCTATGAAAAGAACACCGACTATGTGCCGCGCAAGGAGCCGGCCGAATGGACATCGGGCGGCAAGGTGGTCAAAGTCGACCGCGTCGAGTGGATCACGATGCCGGACGCGCAGACCGCGCTCAACGCGCTTCAATCCGGCGATGTCGATTTCGTCGAAACGCCGCCGTTCGATATGCTGCCCGCGCTCGAATCCAATCCGGACATCACTGTTTCCATCCTGAACAAGTTCGGCTTTCAGTCGTTCGGCCGAATGAACTTCCTGCATCCGCCGTTCGACAATGTGAAAATCCGCCGCGCCGCGATGCTCGCGATCAACCAGAAGGACGTGCTCGACGCGCAGATCGGCAATCCCAAATACTACAAGCTGTGCGGCGCGTTCTTCATCTGCGATACGCCGCTGGGCAGCGATGCCGGCGGCGAGACCCTGATCAAGGGCAACGGCATGGCCGACGCCAAGAAGGCGTTGGCCGAGTCCGGCTATGACGGCACGCCCGTGGTGATCCTGGCGCCGACCGATCAGATCCTGCTGAAGGCGCAGCCGGTCGTGGTCGCGCAGCTGTTGCGCGAGGCCGGTTTCAAGGTCGACCTTCAGGCGATGGACTGGCAGACCGTGGTCACTCGCCGCGCCAACCAGAAGTCGCCGAAGGAAGGCGGCTGGAACATGTTCTTCACCTACCAGGGCGCGGCCGACTCCTTGAATCCACTGGTTAACGTCCCGATGGGCGGCAAGGGCACGAGTGGCGGCTGGTACGGTTGGTCCGAAGACGCCAAGCTCGAGCAGCTGCGCGACGCCTTTGCCCGCGCGACCTCGCCCGAGGAGAGCAAGAAGATCGCGCTCGAGGTGCAGAAGGAAGCCTACGATCAGGTCATCTATGTTCCGCTTGGCCAGTTCCAGGCGCCGAGCGCATGGCGCAAATCGGTCACCGGCGTGATCGACGGCCCGGCGACGCCGATGTTCTGGAATGTCGAGAAGAAAGAGTAGGGTGCTGGACCCGCTTGGAGAGCGGCTCGACCACACATTCGGTGTCGTCCTGGCCTAGTGCGCAATTGCGCACGGGGGGCCGGGACGACCACAAACGAATGACGAAGCGCTACGTCGGGTGCCACCAGCGGCCGCCGATGATGACACCTTCGGAAACGATCTTCTTGTCGCCGATCAGGTGCTCACCAACGACGTCCTCATAGTCGAACTGGCCTTCCTTCACCGAGATCAGCGTGGCATCGCCGACGCTGCCGGGCTTGAGGCTGCCGAGTTCGGGCCGCCGAAGTGCCATCGCGGCATTCTCGGTCGACGCCTTGATCACGTCCGGCAGCGACACGCCCATGCAGAGGAATTTCGACATGGTCGTCACCTGGTCGAAGGCCGGGCCGTCGATGCAGAGCTGGTGGATATCGGAGGAGATGGTGTCCGGATAGAAACCGTTGGCGAGCATCGCACGTGCGGTCTTGAACGCGAACGAGCCCTTGCCGTGGCCGATGTCGAACAGCACGCCACGCTCGCGCGCGTCCAGCACCGCCTTCTTCACCGTGCCCTGCGCGGTCGCCGGCGAATTCGGGAAAGGACGGAATGCGTGCGTCAGCACATCGCCGGGACGAAGGCGCGCCAGCACCTCTTCATAGGTCGGCGGCGGGTGGTCGATATGCGCCATCAGGGGCATGCCGACCTCGTCGGCAACTTGAAGCGCGATATCGAGCGGCACCGCCCCTGACGTGCCCGAGGAGTGCAGCCCGACGCGCACCTTGATCCCGACGATGACTTCGCGGTTGGCATCGGCGACCTTGGCTGCCTCGACCGGATTCATCAGCCGCAATTCCTCGCTCTCGCCGACCATGATCCGGTGCGAGAAACCGAAGATGCCGGCATGGGAGACGTGCAGATAGGCGAGGATGCGGACCTGGCTCGGCTCGATCACGTGCTTGCGGAAGCCGGCGAAATTTCCGGGGCCGGCGCTGCCGGTGTCGACCGAGGTGGTGACGCCGGAGGTGCGGCAGAACTCCTCGGCATCGATACCGAGCGAGGTGCCGCCCCAATAGACATGGGTGTGGAGATCGATCAGCCCGGGGGTCACGATGTGATTCGAGACGTCGCGAACTTGAGTGCCAGGATCCGCCTTGAGCCCTGAGCCGACGGCGGCGACCTTGCCGCCCGAAAATGCCACATCCGTCACGGCGTCGAGCTTCTGCGAGGGGTCGATCACACGCCCGCCGCGCAGGATCAAATCGAAAGGCATCGTCGTCTCCGGATCAGGCAAACATGGGCCGGGCTGAAGGGTGCACTTCCAGCCCGGCCGCCTCTGTTAGCAATTTTCACAACAGCGAAGCAAATCGGCCGCGATCAGTGACCATCAGGTCCGGGTGAATGACGGCGTACAATTTTCCATCGGAAAGCGTCGACTGCGACTGACTTAGCTGGTTTGGCTCGTCGATTTTCACGACGGGATTCAACCTGCCGGCTTGTATGCCCTTCACTTGATCTTGGCCACCGCTGCCTTCGTGGCGTTTGTGAGCAAGGCGCAGATCTCGACAGCAGATCTCGCTCCCGAGAGCATCCGAAAGGTGGCGCAGCTGGTAAGGACGTAAATCAGATCGACAACGTCGCGCTTGGCGGTCGTCGGCATGTCTTCGGCAGCTATTCGTGCAATCAATTCTCCAATGAGGGGCCGCCGACGCTCGTTCCGCGCCACGAGTGCTTGGGCAAACTCCTGATCAATCGCCATGGCGTCATGAAGACGCGCCACAGCTGGGTCGCTGCCCCAAAATTCGCAGAAGATCCGAACCATCATCTCAAGCCCCTTTTCCGGGTCGGAATGGGCAGCGGCGTCCTCCAAGCGTGCGAGCCCTCCCCGGCGGGCGATGTCATCAAAGACTGCTTCGAGCAGCCCGCGCCTTGAGCCGAATTGGTTGTAGACCGTCAAGCGCGTCACGTTTGCCGCTTTTGCGACTGCGTCGAGCGAAAAGGTGGTGATGCTGTCCTCCTCGCGAAGGAACCGTGCGGCGGCTTGAATGACCTGGTCCCGCTTCGCCGCGGCGGCCTGGGCTCGCGCCACGCTGACATACGCACGCTTAGGCACGCTCCGCCTCTTGAATTTCAATATACATTATGTATATCCAAATAGCTTCGTGCAAAAGGTCGAATCCCTATGCAGCCAGTTCTGGTTATAGCCATTTCGCTCCACGTTCTCGCTGCCACGTTCTGGGCCGGCTCGACCTTCGCATGCGCTCGGATGACGGGGAATGATGGTCAGCAACTGTTCACTCCGCAGTTGGGCGCGGCTGCCGTGGCATTGCTGTCAGGTGCTTACCTTTGGAAAGCGTTGCACGAGGGTTCCTTTGGACCCACAGAGCAGCTTTTGGGCGCAGGCGCCGTGGCGGCAATCGTCGCGCTCGTCATTCAAATAACAATCATTCGTAACGCGTTGCGGAGGCTGCGGACGTGCTCGGGCGATGCTGCAAGGGCGCGATCGCAATTGGCCACGGGCTACCGTAGCGCGGCTGCTCTTCTCGCGGTCGCAGCGCTCGCCATGGCCGCGTCGCGCTACGCCTAGCCTCTTCTCCAAACAGAAAGTGCGCGTGCAGAGGAAGTCATCGATGTCGCCATCACTCGGTTCAAGTCAAGAAGTCTACGATGTCGTGGTTCTGGGGGCTGGATACGCTGGTATGATGGCGGCTCTTCGACTGGGTCGACGCCGGCTCGGGCTTCGCGTTGCACTGGTGAACGGTAGTGAGCAGTTCGTCGAGCGTGTTCGACTGCAGGAGTCGATGGTCGCTCCGGTAAAACCGCGGATCGCGTCCCTTTCAAGATATCTGCGCCGCACCAACGTCCAGTTCATACGCGCCCGCGTGCTGTCGCTCGACCCCGTGCGGAACATGGTCACGATCGAAGAGGACGGTTCACCGCGCACTATTGCCTTCGAGCAACTGATCTACGCGCTGGGTTCACATGTCGACACCGACAATGCCCCTGGCGCGCTACAGCATGCCTTTCGCCTTGATCCGGGTGAGGACCCGCGGTCTGCCGCTGCGCTGCGAGCCGCGCTCCATGCACTTGCTGGATGCTCCGCGCGCGTACTTGCTGTTGGCGGCGGACCGCTTTCCGTCGAGGCTGCGGGCGAAGCCAAATCGACATGGCCCAACATGAGCGTGACGCTATTGAGCCTCACGAGCGCTGGCGATTTCAGCAGCGCCAAGGTTCAATCCGTCGTCAGACGCGACCTGACAAGATTGGGCGTCGAGCTTGTCGACAACGAACGCGTCATTGAGATTGAGAGCAATGTGGTGAATACCGCCAGCGGGCGGCGCTTTCCTTTCGACATATGCATCTGGGCGGCAGGAATGCGTGCTCCCCCGATTGCGACGCAGGCGGGGCTGGAGGTTGATGCTCAAGATCGCGTAGTCGTCGGAACCGATTTGAGGTCGGTATCTCATCCCGCGATTCTCGCCGTCGGCGACAGTGCGCACCCGAATGGACCGACGGGCGCGCCGTTTCGCGCATCTGCATTGGCGGCGGCAGTTTCGGGCGTCTATGCAGCGGAGCAGGTCATCGCCCGGAACCAGGGTCGGCTCATCCGACCATTTAGCTTCTCAACCTTTGCACAAGCTGTTGCGGTCGGTCGGTTCGCGGCACTCTTCCCACTTGATGCCAACGATCACCAGATGCTTTTCGTCTTGGGGGGACGCGCTGCAAGTGTGTTGCGGAGCATACTTATCTGGCTTGTTCTTCATTTCATCACCTTCGAACGGCTCCTGCCGGGAGTTCAGACATGGCCTGGACGAAAGCGAGCGGCTGCCCCATCCGCCAGTCAGAAGAGCGCCGATCGGCCTGACGTCCAACTCAAGGCTGGCCGGTGATCCCTGCGCGTCTCTTCATCGCTCGATTAGGTGAAAATTGGCGATCCCGGCATGACTCGAACATGCGACCTACGGTTTAGGAAACCGCCGCTCTATCCGGCTGAGCTACGGGACCGCGGAACCCGCCGATGAGGCAGGTTGCCTGGAGCTGTACATATCAAAGCGAGGGCCGAATCGGAAGCCCTTCGCTGAACAACAAGCGGTCGATCAGCACTTCCCGTAAGCGCCCTGGTAGCGCCCCTCCCGGATCGCCTTCAGCGTCTCGTCTTCGCGCTTGATCTGGACACGCACGGCTTCCAGCAACGCTGCGGCGCCAGCGGCGGGAAACGACACCACGCCGTCCTCATCGCCCACCACGATGTCGCCGGGCGAGATCACGCTGCCGCTGACTGTCACAGGCACGTTGATCTCGCCGGGACCGTTCTTGTAGGGGCCGCGATGGATCACCGCGCGGGCAAAGCACGGAAAGGCGTCGCCGGCGAAGGCCGCGACGTCGCGGATCGCGCCATCGATCACGTAGCCCTCGGCTTTGCGCCACTCGGCGCATTCCTGAAACCCTCGATGATATCGGCAGGCGGTTTCGGCACGCTGCTGGCTGCGATGGCAATCGGCATGAAGTTCGGTCCTTCTGTGACGTCCTACTCGGCGTACGCCCGCGCCTTCGCCGGAATGACGCGAAACGCACGTCCTTCTTTCATCCACGCCGCGCGCTCGTCGCGCAACAGCGTGCGGCGAACCTTTCCGGAATCGTCACGCGGCGGTTCGTCGACGAACTCGAAGCTCTCGGGATGCTTGTAGCGGCTGAGTCTGTCTTTCAGGAAGTCCGCCATGCCATCCGCAATCGCCTTTCGGTCGGCGCCGGGCTCCGGCTCGATGATGGCATGCACGCGCTGGCCCAGTTCCGGATCAGGCAGGCCCACCACCACGCAGGAGCGCACGCCTGGGCATTCGGAGACTGAAGCTTCGACCTCGGCCGGATAGATGTTGGCGCCGCCGCGCAGCACCATGTCGGCGAGACGGTCGCCGAGATAGAGATAGCCTTCGGCGTCGAGCCTGCCGATATCGCCGAGCGATTCCCAGCCATCAGTGCGACGCTTCGGCTCGGCGCCGAGATAGTGATAGGTGACATCCTTGCCATCATTGTTGAGGAAATAGATCTCGCCGGTCTCGCCCGGCGCGACGTCGTTGCCGTCCTCGCCGATGATGCGGAGCTTCGCCATGTCGCCGATCCTGCCGACCGAACCCTTGTGCGTCAGCCATTCGGTGCCTGATATGATGCAGGCGCCCTGCCGCTCGGTGCCGCCATAGAGCTCCCAGACCCTCTCCGGCCCAAGCCAGGCGATCCAGTTCTCCTTCAGCCAGGGCGGCATGGGGGCTGCCATGTGAAACACGGTCTGCAGGCTCGACACGTCGTAGAAATTGCGAACGTCATCGGGCAGCGCCCAGATCCGATGCATCATCGTCGGCACGAAATTGACCCATTGCACGCGCTCGCGCTCGATCTGCCGCAACGTCTCCTCGGCGTCGAACTTGACGAGGCCGGTGAGCTTGCCGCCGCCGAACAGCGCGTAATGCGACACAATGAAGGGGGCGTTGTGATAGAGCGGGCCCGGATTGAGCAGCGAGGCTCCGAAGGGCATGTTGAGCGGCAGTGGCGCGACCGTGTCGATGACCGCCGGATGGTGGTCGAGGATCACCTTTGGGCGGCCGGTCGAGCCGCCTGATGTCATGGCCTTCCAGTAGCGCGCCACCGGCGGATCGATCTGCTCGTCGGAACATCCATCCGGCACAAAATCCGCGGGCAACCGGTTCGGCGCATTCCAGTCGGGCTCGCCGCCGACCACCAGCGCCGGCTTCAGGATCTCTAGCACAGCCGCGGCTTCGCCGCGCGGCAACCGCCATGACAGCGAGGTCGGCGTCGCACCGCATTTCCACACCGCAAAGGAGGTCTCGAAAAATGCGTTGCCGTTGGGCAAGCCGATCGCGACGAAATCGCCGGGCCTGACGCCCTTGGCTGCAAAGGCCCGCGCGCGCCTGTTGGCGCCGCGCTCAAGCTGGTCCCAGGTCAGCTTGTCCTGCCCATGCTGGACGGCGATCGTGCCTTCGGGCTTGCGCTCGGCGTACCAGCGCGGCACATCGGACAGGGGCAGCAGCATCAGGCGTTTCCACTTCTTCTTGGTGTCGCCTCAGGGGGAGGCGCTCACGAGGCGAAGTGTAACAGCCAAAGCTGGGCCTTCAAGGCGTTCGGTTCAGCGCGCGCTGCATGAGCTTTGCTCTTGCCGTCATCACCGGCTGCGACCTGCGCGGCGTGGGCCGAGATGGAATAGTCGTCGGCATTGCGCAGGCGGCCATGCAGCTCAGCGCCCTCATGACGAATATTTCCTCTCACATTCAAATCGATAAAATTCGAAGCGCGTCGCACCTCGCGCGGCTGTGACTACCGCGCCACGTCAAGCAAAAAATGTCAGCAACCCAGTCATGAAATTGCCGGGTTCCATGGGTGACAAGTTGGCGATAATGGAGCAAAAATCTGGCTCGAGTCGGGTGGGGTTGAGTTTTGCAAGGAATGCTCTCGTAGAATGTCTGACGTAGCTGCATCGCGTCGCGCGGCGCCATTTCTTGTTGCCGCAGCAGGAATTTTTCTGCTGATCCCGTCGCATGCCCATGCGCAATGGTGGAAGCGCGCGCCCGTCGACTTCGAGGAATGCGCCGACGCCGCCGAGAAATCCGCAACCAAGGCGGAAAAGACTGCAGCCCTGGCGGACTGCAACGCAAAATTCGCCGGCCGGCGCAAGCCGGGTGGCGGCTACACCTATTACGACTTCCTCCAGGACCGCACCTTCGACATCGCAGGTCCCAATCCGACTCCGGAGGAGCAGAAGAAGATCGACGAATCCTACACAGCCTATCTCGCCGATCAGCGCCGCAGCAACGAAGCGGCCCAGGCCATGGCGCGCCAGCAGCGCGAGCAGCAGGAGCAACAGGCGCAGCAGCTGCAGCAGGTCGTGCTGCGAACCGAGGTCGAGCGGGTCCCCGTTCCGGTCGAGCGGCCGAAGGTCCAGCAGCCCGTCGGCGCGCGACCGAAGAGCGCCGCCTGCACCAAGGGCTCGTTCTCCTGCGAATGGCCGCGCCTGTCGGAAGGCTTGAGTGATCTGAAGAAGCTGTTCAGCCCGACGCCGGGCAAGCCGGCGAAGAAGGGGTAAGCGAAGGCCACGCACTCTGCTGTCGTCCCGGACAAGCGTGGCGAAGCGGAGCGCTGATCCGGGACCCATAGCCCCAGGCAGCGGTTATGGCACGAGCTGCCAACTACAAGTCTTCGTCAAACTTCCTCCTGTGGCTATGGGTCCCGGATCTGCGCTTACGCTTGTCCGGGACGACGGCGGAGGGTGCGGCTTCAATGTGGTTGCTTCTTCTTTCGATGCTTCGGTGCCGTCACCGGAGCAGTCGCGGGTGTTGTTGCCGTCGGTGAATTACCAAGCGCCTTGCGGCTCTCTTGCAGGCGCGCGTCATAGCCCGGGGAATTCATGACGGTCGGCGGCCGGGCCTCGGCGAGGGTGGCGCCGCCGCAGAGCGCGGCCAGCGCTAGTCCGATCATCAAACAACGCTTCATTGCGCCTCTCCCTTGTTCTCAAGCCGCACCGCGGATCTGCCGAGGCGAGAGCCCCGGCGGACCCTTTTTGTCGATCTCCGCCTGCTTGATCAGCGCAACAATGCGGCGCATCAGCGGCACGGCGACGTTGTTTTGCTCGGCCAGAGCGATGACTGCGCCCTGGAGGTAGTCGATCTCGGTCCTGCGGCCCTGCTTCAGATCCTGCCACATCGAGGAACGCGCCTCCGGATCGATCTTCATCGTACGCGCCAGGATCACGTTGAAGATCATGTCGGGCAGTCTCAGCAAGGTCGGCGTCCAGTTCAGCGGGATCGGCGTTGCCGAAACCGGCGCGATGCCGGCCGCCTTCAGCGCGGCTAGGCCTTCGGCCATCTGGTCGGCGAACAGTCTCCGCCAGTCGCGGTCTGCCAATTGCGCCGCAAGCGGCATGTCGGACAGCGCGCTGAGCGCATTGTTCAGATTGATGATCAGCTTGCCCCATTGCACGCCGGCAATGTCGCGGCTGGCGCGCATGGCAAGACCCGGCACCGACAGCGCGGCAGCCGTGTTGTCGGCATCCTCGCCAACAATGATGTCGCCCGAGGTCGAACGGTGGAAGCGCCCCTCGCCCATGGCCACCACATTGAACGGCACCATGCCCGCGAGCACGCGCCGGCCCCCAAGCCGCTCCTGCAACACGGCAACATTGCCGATACCATTCTGCAGCGACACAATCACGGCGTCCTGCGGCGCGTGCTGCCCGATCTGGTCCGCGACACCGGCCGTGTCGGCGCTCTTCACCGTCACCAGCACGATGCCGGCACTGTGGAAGATGGCAGGATCCTCCGACAGCGCGAGCCGGCCCGCATCCAGCCTGTTCTCGGAGCCGTCAAAATCCGTGAGCCGCAGGCCGAACCGCTCGATCTCGGTCTTCACCCGCGGTCGCACCAGAAGGGCGACACGACGACCGGCGGCCGCCAGCTGGCCTCCGACAAAACAGCCGATGGCGCCGGCGCCGGCCACCACGATCGATCGATCCCGCACCACCTGAATTGCTCCCTCAACGACCCGCTTTCGATAGCAGAGGCAAAGAACAGAGGCGAGACCGGCTGCCCATCACAGCCGGGGCCGCATCTGCCTTGTAACCGTCATGAGCGCCCCATATGTTTTTGCCGCGGGGCTTGTCACCGGCGAGGGCGCGCCGACGAGAACGCCAAAGGAGAGCACCATGGGTCTAGTCGACGTCCTCAACGGCATGCAGAACGGTCCCCGCGGCCCGAGCACCCCGAGCTCGCAACAATCCTCCGGCGGCATGTCGCCGATGACCATGGCAATCCTCGGCCTGCTCGTGTGGAAGGCATTCAAGCATTTTACCGCACCTCAGTCCGGCTCCGCGCCGCAGCCATCACCGGCCCCCGCACCTCCGCCGGTGAATGCAGGCACAGGCGGCGGTCTGAGTGACGTGCTCAAGGGCGGCCTCGGCGGCCTGCTCGCGGGCGGTGCCGCCGGCAGCGTGCTCAGCGGTGGCCTTGGCGATCTGCTCAACCAGCTGCAGCAGAGCGGCCACGGGGACACCACGAACTCCTGGGTCGGCAAGGGCGAGAACAAGCCGATTGCCCCCGGCGATCTCGCCAATGCGCTCGGGGCCGACCAGATCGACAGCCTGTCCGCGCAGAGTGGCCTGTCGCGCGACGAGCTGCTCTCCGGTCTCAGCCAGTATTTGCCACAGGTGGTCGATCATCTGACGCCGGACGGGCGGCTGCCGACCGAGAACGAGCTCTCGGGACGAGTTTAACCGCAACTGAATCGACGCGTATCAGGCAAGGGGAGCACTGACATGAGCATGGGCGGCCTGTTGTGGATCATCATTGTCGGCTTCGTTGCCGGCCTCATCGCGCGCTTTCTGGCGCCGGGGCCGAACAACCCGAGCGGCTTCATCCTCACCACCATTCTCGGCATTGCCGGCGCGTTTCTGGCCACCTTCGTCGGCCAGGCCATCGGCCATTACGGCCCTGATCAGGGCGCCGGATTCATCATGGCCACGATCGGCGCGGTGGTGGTGCTGTTCATCTGGCACCGGCTGGTCGCGAGCGGCGTGATCAAGGGGTAGAGCTCAAACGCGCTAACGACGACGAGAGCGCGCTACCTCCTCATCGTCATGCCCGGGCTTGACCCGGGCATCCACGTCTTCGATCCGCGCGGCCTTACGTGGATGGCCGGGTCAAGCCCGGCCATGACGCGGAGAGAGCGTGTCAGGTCTCACGTAATCAAATGCATCCCGGCATCCATGCGCACGACCTCGCCGGTCATGTTGCTGGAGGCCGGCATCGCCAGGAAGCAGACCAGTTGCGCGATGTCCTCGGCTGAGGACGCGACTTTCAACGGCACCTTCGCGATCACACTGTCGCGCACCTGCTTGGCACCGGCCTCGCCGCGGCCTTTGGTGAACCAGGGCGTGTCGATATAGCCGGGGCAGACCGTGTTGACGCGGATCAGCGGCGCCAGCGCGCGCGACAGCGACAGGGTCATGGTGTTGAGCGCGCCTTTGCTGGCGGCGTAAGCGATCGACGAGCCAACGCCGCTGAGGCCGGCGACGGACGACACGTTCACCACGGCGGACGGCCGCCCCGACGCCTTCGACCCGGCCTCGAGCAGGCTGCGCGCCGCGCGCACCATCTGGAACGGGCCGATGGTGTTGACGGCGTAGACCCGCTGAAAATCCTCCGCCGACAATCCGTCGAGATCGGCATGGGCGACATGCTTGGTGGTGCCGGCATTGTTGACGAGGATGTCGAGCTTGCCCCAGCCGTTCGCGGCCGCAACAATCCTGCGGCAATCGTCATCCTTCGAGACGTCGCCCTGCACGACCAGGACTTCAGCCGCGCCGGCCTTGCGGCAGAGCTCTGCGGTGGCTTCCGCTTCCTTCTGGCTCGAGGAATAGTTGATGACGAGCCGCGCTCTGCTGCTCGCGAGAATTTCCGCGGTCGCAGCACCGAGGCCGGATGCGGACCCCGTCACGATTGCGCACAAACTGTCCTTGGCCATCCGGATTTCCTTCCCTCTGTAAATTGCTGGCGCCCTGTTTAGCGAGTTTGCTCCGCCCTGCAAATCGAGCAAACTCCGCTAAGCGGAATTAGCTTATCGCCCATGCCGGCGCCGCAGGTTGACCTGCGATCAACGCTTGTCAGGGCCATGGCTTTTTCAGATCATCGGGCGCAAGAAGAACCTGCGCGCCGGCCTTTGGGCAGGACGCGCCAATGGCAAAACACGGGGAGCGCTGTGGCGGAGAGTGACAATATCGTCGTCGAGACCGCGGAAAAAATCTTCGCCGATCTCGCCGATCCGCAAACCATCAACAACGACAAGAAGGGTTCGTGGCAGGCGCCGCTGTGGCAGGCGCTGAGCGAAGCCGGCTTGCCCTTGTCCTGGGTGCCGGACGATCTTGGGGGCTCCGGCGCGAGCCTGGCCGACGGCTTTGCGTTGCTGAACGCCGCCGGCCGCTTCGCCGTCGCGGTTCCCTTGGCCGAGACCATGCTGGCCGGCTGGCTGCTGGCACAGGCCAGGATCGCCTCGCCCGAAGGCGAGATGACGGTAGTGCCGGCCTCTCCAAAGGATCGTATCACTGTTGATGCCGACGGCGCACTCTCCGGCCGCTGCCGCGGCGTGCCTTTTGCCAAGGCGGCGAAGCATTTTGCGGTGCTGGCGCATGGCAAGGACGGCGTCTCGATCGCGCTGGTCGATGCGAGCAAGGGCCGGATCGAATCCGGGCTCAATGTCGGCTATGACCACAGCGATACCGTGACGCTGGACAAGGCCCAGCCCGTCGCCGTCAAGGCCGCGCCTGATGGCGTCGACCAGACCACCTTGATGCTGATGGGCGGCGTCGCGCGCAGCCTGCAGATCGCGGGCGCGCTGGAATCCATGCTCGACATCTCCGTGCGCTATTCCAACGAGCGCATCGCCTTCGAAAAGAAGATCTCGAAATTCCAGGCGGTGCAGCACAATCTCGCTCGCCTCGCCGGCGAATCCGCGGCCGCTCTCGCCGCCGCGACTTCTGCCGCCGATGCCATCGCAAACGCGAAGAAGTTCGACGACGAGGTCTATCTCGAAGCCGCCGCGGCAAAGATCCGGTGCGCGGAAGCTGCGGAAAAAGGCGGCGGCATCGCGCATCAGGTTCACGGCGCGATCGGCTTCACCATCGAGCACATCCTGCACCGCTATTCGCTGCGGGCGCTGGCCTGGCGTGACGATTTCGGCTCGGAGAGCTACTGGGCCGTCGAACTCGGCAAGCTCGTCGCTGTCAGAGGGGCCGATCAATTGTGGCCGCTGGTCGCCTCACGCTGAGAAGGAATGAGAACACATGACCGCAGCGCTTCGTTTCGACCCGATCCGCCTGCCCGAGAAATGCGAGCAACTGCGCAAGGAAGTCCGCGCATTCCTCGCCGAGGAGATGGCTCGCGGCACCTTCAACCCGTTCAAGCCTAACCGCGAAGACACCGACGTACCGGAATTCTGTCGCCGTGTCGGCGAGCGCGGCTGGATCGGCATGACCTGGCCAAAAAAATATGGTGGCCAGGAGCGTTCCTTCCTCGAACGTTACGTCGTGACCGAAGAGATGCGCGTCGCCAACGCGCCGACGCGGCGCTTCTTCGTCGCCGACCGCCAGAGCGGCCCGGTGCTGCTGAAATACGCGCCTGAGCACATCAAGATGGACATCCTGCCGCGCATCTGCCGCGGCGAGATCTGCTTTGCCATCGGCATGAGCGAGCCGAATTCCGGCTCGGACCTGTTCGCCGCGAAGACGCGCGCGACCAAGACCGACGGCGGCTATCTCATCAACGGCACCAAGATCTGGACCTCGTCGGCCCACATCGCCGACTACATGATCGCGATCTTCCGGACCTCGCCCCCGACCAAGGAAAACCGCCGCCACGGGCTGACTCAATTTCTGGTCAAGATGAAGCAGCCCGGCATCAAGGTGAACCCGATCGGCCAGATCACGGGGCAATACGAGTTCAACGAGGTCGTGTTCACCGACTTCTTCGTGCCCGACGATCACGTGCTCGGCGAGGTCGACGGCGCCTGGAAGCAGGCGACATCGGAACTTGCCTATGAGCGCTCGGGCCCCGAGCGTTTCCTCGAAACCTACTACGTGCTGACCGAGCTCGTGCGCGCCGTCGGCGCCAACCCGGATACGCGTAGCGCCGAAGGCATCGGCCGCCTCGTCGCACAGCTCCATACCATGCGCCGCATGTCGGTCTCGGTCGCAGGCATGCTGCAGGCCGGCAAGGAGCCGGTGGTCGAGGCCTCGATCGTGAAGGACATCGGCACCGTCTGGGAGCAGCAGCTTCCGCACCGCGTGCGCGATCTCGCCGCCTTCGTCGAGGAGACCGCGAGCAACCGCGAGACGTTGGAGCGGCAGCTCGACTTCGCCATCAAGACCGCACCGAAACTTACCATCCAGGGCGGCACCACCGAGGTGCTGCGCGGCATCATCGCGCGCGGCCTTGGGCTGCGCTAAATGGGATCGCAACCCTGGCCTCGCGCTCCGTTCACCTCTCCCGCGGGAGAGGTCGGCGCGTAGCGCCGGGTGAGGGGTTACAGTCTCACGATAGAGCTGATCCCCTCACCCGATTTGCTGGCGCAAATCGACCTCTCCCTCTGGGAGAGGTGGTTCTTCGCTACTGAGACATTGGAGGCAATATGACCACCTACAAAGATATCGGCGTCGAGAAGCTCGGACACGTCGGCAGCATCGAGATCCGCCGCCCGCCGCTCAACTTCTTCGACATCTCGCTGATCAACCAGATCGCGGATGCACTCGACGAGTTCGACCGCGACATCGAGATCCGGGCCTCCGTGTTGTCCGCGCAAGGCAAGGCGTTCTGCGCCGGCGCCAATTTCGGCGATCCCGCACGGCAGGCACAGGAAGCGCAGGAGGCCGAAAAACGAGCAAAAGGCGACCCGGCCGACAGCCTCGGCCCGATCAACCATCTCTACATCCAGGCCGTGCGCATCTTCCGCGCCAAGAAGCCGATCGTCGCCGCCGTGCAGGGCGCGGCCATCGGCGGCGGCCTCGGGCTTGCCGTGTCGGCCGACTTCCGCGTCACCTGCCCTGAGGCCCGCTTCTCCGCGAATTTTACCAAGCTCGGCTTTCACCCCGGCTTCGGCCTGACGACGACGCTCCCCGAGCTGATCGGCAAGAACAACGCCGAGCTGATGTTCTACACCAGCCGTCGCGTCACCGGCGAAGAGGCCTATAAATGGGGCCTCGCCAACGAGCTGGTGCCACAGGATCAGGTCAAATCAGCCGCGATGAAGCTCGCAAGCGAGATCGCCGAATGCTCCCCGCTCGGGCTGCTCTCCACCCGCGCCACGATGCGCGCCGGCCTCGCCGACCGCGTGATGGCCGCGACCAATCACGAACTCGCCGAGCAGACCCGCCTGCGCGCCACGGAAGATTTCAAGGAAGGCGTGAAGGCAACGGAAGAACGGCGCGTGGCGAATTTCAAAGGACGGTGAGCGCGGCCGCGTTCGGCCGACACCTTGGCGATCTCTCCTGTCGTCCCCGCGACGGCGGAGACCCATAACCACAGGGAGATGCGGTAGGGCGAGCTGTTCACTCCGAGTCGTCGCCAAACCACTCCCTGTGGTTATGGATCCCGGGTTCGCTTCGCGCCCCGGGATGACAGAGGTGTTTTTGCTTATTTCCGCCCCACCACCAGCGCATCCACGATCGTCACACCAAGCCCTTCCGGGTGCACCAGCACCGGGTTGAGCTCGATCTCCTCGATCTCTCCTGCATGACGCGCCGCGAGCAGCGAGATATCCGCAATCAACTGCGCAAGCGCCGACACATCCGCTTTCGCCGCTCCGCGAAATCCGATCAGCAGCGGCGCGGCTTTCAGCGCCGCCAGCATCGCGCCGGCTTCATCCGCACTCACGGGCGCAGGACGATAGATAACGTCGCGAAACAGCTCCGTGGTGATACCGCCGAACCCGACCATCACCATCGGCCCGAATGTCTGATCCGTCATCGTGCCCACGATGATCTCGACGCCTTTCTTCGCCATCGGCCCAACCAGCACGCCCTGAATGGCGGCCTCCGGCCGATGCTTGCGCGCATTGTTGAGCAGCGCCTCGAACGCCAGGAACACCTCGCCCTTGGTGGTGATGTTGATACGTACACCGCCGACCTCGCTCTTGTGGGCGATATCGGGCGACTGGATCTTCATCGCCAGCGGAAAGCCGACGCGGGCGACAGCCGCGTCCAGCTCGCTCTTTTCTGGCACCAGAACTTCGTCGGGCAGCGCAATGCCGGCTGCACGAAGCAAAGCCTTGCTATCGGTCTCGGACAGGACTGGCGAGGTCAGATGCGCCGAGAGATCCCGCGCAGGCAGCCGGGTCTCGTCTGGCGGCTTCGGCAGGCTGAACTTCGCATAGTCGACGATCCGTCGCATCGCGACGCCGACATGGGTGAGGCCCGACAACACCACGACCCCGGATTTTGCAAGCTCGCGCCGCGCGAAATCCGACGGCACCGTATAGGAATAGAACACCACCGGTTTGTGCTGCGCTGCCAGCGCCGGCGCCAACTCTTCTTCCTTGAACGGCTTGCGTACGTCGCTCGACAGCGACAGCACGACCAGGATCGCATCGACCTCGCCCGAAACCGTGAGCAGATCGACGCTCTTCTGCAGGCCGCCTGACGTCACGCCCTGAGCGGTGACGTCAATCGGATTGCGCGCCGTGCCGTAGGACGGCATCAACGCCTTGATTCCCGCCTGGATGGGCTCGGAGAGCTCCGGCACCCGCAAGCCCTGCAGTGCCACAGCATCCGCACCCCAGATGCCCGCCCCGCCCGACACTGTCACCACTGCGACCCGATCGCCTTTCGGCAAGGGATTGCTAACAAGCACCGCCGCGATCGTCAGCGCCTCGTCGAGATCGTTGGAGACGATGAAGCCATATTTCGCGAACACCGCGTCATAAGCCGCCGACCAGCCGGCCATGTTCGCGGTGTGCGAGGCAGCCGCGCGCATCCCGGCACCGGAGCGGCCGACCTTGGTGACGATGACCGGCTTCCTGAGCTCGGCGGCGCGCAGCGCAGCGGCCAGGAATTTGTCGACGTCGCGGATGCCTTCGATGAACAGCAGGATCACGTCGGTCGAGGCGTCCTGCACCATGTAATCCAGAAACTCGCCAGCGCCGAGATCGGATTCGTTGCCCGCACTGACGACGTAGCTCACGGCGATGCCGAGCGCCTTGGCGCGATGGTAATAGGCAAAACCGATGCCGCCGCTCTGCGCGACAATACCGATCCGCCGTGTCGTTGCGATAAGCGGGACCACGCCCGGCTTGACATCCACGGCCGGACTGAACGTCGCCGCGACACGCTGCACCTGACTGAAAAAGCCCTCGGCATTCGGCCCGGAAATCCGCATGCCGGTGCGTTTCGCCAGCGCCGCGATCGCATCCTGCATCACCGCGCTGTCGCCGCCCTCCTCCGCAAAGCCGGAGGAAATGATGACCGCGTTCTTGAAGCCGGCGGCGGCGCACTGCTCGAGCGCAGGCAACACGGCACGCGCCGGGATGGTGATGACGGCGAGGTCGATCGGTGCTGCAATCTCAGTGATCGACTTGTAACAGGTGAGCCCGTCGATATCGGCGTAGTTCGGGTTCACCGGATAGATCTTCCCGGGATATTCGTTCTTGCGAAGCATCGACAGCAGCCGGCCCGGGATCTTCTCGTGATCGCGCGAGGCGCCGATCAGCGCGATGCTTGCGGGTGAGAAGAAGCTGTCGAGCGGATGCGTCATGTTGAGTGTCTCCTTCTTCGTAGAGCCGTTCCGCGCCTCTCGCCCCGTCATCCTGAGGTGCGAGTGATGGGGCGCAAAGCGGCCCATCGGGAGCCTCGAAGGATGAACGGCCCGGCTAGTGGCCGTCGCCCTTCGAGGCTCGCCGAAGAGGCGAGCACCTCAGGGTGACGGATCACGAATAGAGAATCAACTGACGCGGAACGTCACCCCGCCGAGCAGAAACTCGTTACCCGCAACCGCGAGCCCCTTCGCCTTGGCGGCATGCAGCACCTGGGCCACGTCAGCGACCCGAAACTCCAGCGCGCTCATGACCTCGTTCGCGCCCTTGACGAACCGGAAAGTCGCATTAGGCAGCTTCAATTCAGTCTCGTCATTCGGCGCCACCCCGATGATCTTGCCCCAATGCGCCGCCAGTCCCTGAGGATCCGGGCTCTGCATCTCCACGGCCGTGAGCGCCAGCGTCACATCCTTGCGGATGAAGCTTTGCCAGTTGGGACCGGCCGGCGGGTACGCGCCCAGAATGTCGTCGCTGCCTTCGGTGTGGTTGAACTCGATGAAGGCGGCGCGGCAGTCGCGGGGGTGGAGCTGAACGCCATGATAGGGCGCGTGGTCGATCACGTTCGCCGTGCGCACGCCCATCGCATTCGCATGGCGGCCGCGTTCGTCCGGATCATTGCAGCAGAAGATCGCCATGTAGCCGCCGCGGCCGCCGGTCTTCTCGATGAAGCGGCCAGCGGTGGTGCCGTCCTTGAACGGCGCGACGACCTCCAGCAGGATCGTATCGACCGGCAGCAGTGCATTCTCCAGGCCGTATTTGGCGACATTGCCGTCGCGATAGCAGACGGAAAGGCCCATGATCTCGGTGATATCGGAGGTGACGGGCTCAAGGTGCGGTGCGACGAGACAAATCTGCCGCAGCCGCATATAGGACGCCGTCATCATGCGCCCCTGAAGGCGGGCTTGCGCTTCTCGACGAAAGCTTTCGCCGCCTCCTTGTGATCGTCGGTGTCGCCACAGCGGGTGTGATGGATCGCCTCGCCGTCGAAGCAGTCCTCGAGGGGCAGATGCTCTGCATTGTTGATGTTGCGCTTGATGAAGCCGAGCGCGATCGAGGGACCTTGTGCCAGCGACAGCGCGACCTCGTGCGCGGCAGCGTCGATCTCGGCGTCGGGCACGACCTTGGTCACCATGCCGATCGCATGCGCTTCCTTCGCGGTCAGCACCGGCGACATCAGATAGAGCTCGCGCGCCCGCGCGCTGCCGAGCAGCTGGGTCAGGAAATAGGTGCCGCCGTAGTCGCCGGAGAATCCGACCTTGGCGAAAGCGGTCGTGATCTTGCAGGACTCGCTGGCGATGCGGAGATCGCAGGACAGCGCCATCGACAGGCCGGCGCCGGCCGCGGCACCATCGAGCTGCGCCACCACCGGTTTCGGCATCTGGTGCAGGATGCGCGAGACCTCCATGCCGCGGCGAAGGTTCGCAAGCTTCTGTTCGAATGGCAATGGTGCGCGGCCGGCGGCCATCGACTTGACGTCACCGCCGACGCAGAACGAACCGCCCGCGCCCTTGAACAACACCGCCCGCACCTCGGGATCGTCGGCCGCGCGCCGCGCCGCCTCGACGAGGCCAGCGACCATCTCGGGGTTGAGCGCGTTCTTCCGCTCGGGGCGGTTCATGGTGATGGTGAGCAGCCCGCCTTCGAGCTTTTGCAGGACCATGTCGTTCATGGGACGTTTCCTCTGTTGTTGTTTGATCGGGCTATCACCACATCGTCATTGCGAGGAGCGAAGCGACGAAGCAATCCAGACCGCCTCTACCGAAGCATCTGTGGATTGCTTCGCTTCGCTCGCAATGACGGCGCTTACTTTTTGACCAGCGGGCAGCGCGACTGCTCCAGCGACTGGAACGCCTCGCTGCCGGGCACGGTGGCGAGCAGCTTGTAGTCGTCCCAGCGGCCCTTGGACTCCGACGGCTTCTTCACCTCGAACAGGTACATGTCATGCACCATGCGGCCGTCCTCGCGGATCTTGCCGTTGTGAGCGAAGAAGTCGTTGATCGGCGTCTCCTTCATCACCTTCATCACCGCGGCCGCATCGGTCGTGCCCGCCGCCTTCACCGCCTTCAGATAATGCGTGACGGAAGAATAGACGCCGGCCTGTGCCGAGGTCGGCGGCCGCTTGACGCGCTCCTGAAAGCGCTTCGAGAAAGCGCGCGTCTCGTCGTTCATATCCCAGTAGAAGGCTTCGGCCAGCAGCAAGCCCTGCGCGGTCTCAAGCCCGATCGAGTCGATGTCGGTGACAAAGGCCAGCAGCGGCGAAACCTTCTGGCCGCCTTTCATGATGCCGAACTCGGCCGACTGCTTGATGGCATTGACGGTGTCGCCGCCGGCATTGGCAAGCCCGATCACCTTCGCCTTCGAGGCCTGCGCCTGCAGCAGGAAGGAGGAGAAATCGGACGTGTTGAGCGGATGGCGCACGCTGCCGAGCACCTTGCCGCCGGTCTTGGTCACGACCGCACTGGTGTCCTTCTCCAGGTCCTGGCCGAAGGCATAGTCGGCGGTGAGAAAGAACCAGGTGTCGAGACCCGACTTCACGGCCGCAAGGCCGGTGACGTTGGCCTGGCCGTAAGTGTCGAACACGTAGTGGATGGTGGTGGGACCGCAAGCTTCGTTGGAGAGACGGATCGAGCCCGGACCGTTGAACATGATGATCTTGTTACGCGCCTTCGCGATCTCACCCGCGGCGAGCGCGGTGGCGGAGGCCGCGACGTCATAGATCATCTCGACGCCCTGATTGTCGAGCATGTCGCGCGCGATGTTGGCGGCAAGGTCAGCCTTGTTCTGATGGTCAGCCGCCAGCACCTCGATCTTGCGTCCCAGCACCTCGCCGCCGAAATCTTCCACCGCCATCTTGGCGGCGGTCTCGCTGCCGGGGCCGGTGATATCGGCATAAAGGCTCGACATGTCGAGGATGCCGCCGATCTTCAGGGGAGGCTTGTCCTGGGTCTGCGCGGCGCTCGCGCTGAGGGCAAACGCTGCGGCAAAAATGCCCGACAAAATATGCTTCATGGAAATCAACCTCCCTTGATTGCCTGTCTCTGATGGCGGCTTCATTATTGCTATTCTCCCGATCATGCCGCATGCGCAAGAGCGCAGCAAGCGCAGGTGCGTCACGAGAGCACGATTGCCGCACGTGTTTTCCGCAAAGCGGAAAGACGTATGGATGTCGCCACGTCATTGCGAGCGCAGCGAAGCAATCCAGAATCCCTCCGTGGAAATACTCTGGATTGCTTCGCTGCGCTCGCAATGACGGAGTGCGAGGAAGTCTCTTCGCGCCTCAAAGCGCTTGGGTTAACATCAACGCGAAACGCAACCTCTCCGGGTCATGTGACGCAACGGCTTCAACTCATCGTCGGATTATTTCTCGTCGCAGGTCACGCGGCGAACGCGACACCGTGCCAGTTCGAGGCTCAGGGCGACGGTCGCTTCGCCGCGGTCGTCGATGCGCGCAGCGTCCGTCTCGACGATGGCCGCGAAGTCCGCCTCACCGGGATCGAGGCGACAGCAACGACGAAGCAGGCTCTGACCACGCTGCTCACCGGTCGCGAGATAACCTTGCGCGGCACCGATGACACGCCGGATCGCTACGGTCGCCAGGGCGCATTGGTGTTCATCGGGGACAGCGACACCTCCGTGCAGGCCATCCTGCTCGCCCAGGGCGATGCCCTCGTCTCGGCCGAGATCGCCGACAGGGACTGCGCGACCGCCCTGATGGCGTCGGAGGCCGAGGCACGGCGCCAAAAAAAGGGCAGTTGGGCTGACCCGTCGGCCATAAAAAACGCGGAAAGTCCGGACGATATTTTGGCCGGGATTGGGCGCTTTATGGTGGTCGAGGGCAAAGTCCTGTCGGTCCGGCAAGCTGGGGCAATGACCTACCTCAACTTCGGACGAAGCTGGACACGCGGCTTTGCCGCGACTATTTCAAAGCGCAATCTGCCGGCGTTCGAAAGCGCCGGGATGACCGTTAAGTCCCTGGAAAATAAGCGAGTTCGCGTCAGGGGCTGGGTTGAGGGGACGATGGGGCCGCGTATCGATGTGCGCCTCGTGGGACAAGTCGAGTTGCTGGGCGCAAGCGAGCCGACAGGGGTAAGGCCCTAAACAAGGGCCAGGCACACGGGTTAAGCGACGTGAATGGGGTGCTAGAACGGCACGGACGAGGTGATGGCCGCCGCCTGCGGGCTGCGCCGGCCGTGCTTTGCCTTGCGCTGGGTACCGCGCTGGCCGGTTGCGGCGACATGGGCCGGTTCCAGACCGCTGCGGCCCCACCGACCGTCGCGATGCCCAAACCCAAGCCGGCGGTCGCCCAGACCCCCGCCACGGAGAAGGAACACGAGCGCATCCTGGCGAGCTATGGCGGCACCTATGACGACCCCAAGCTCGAATCACTGGTCAGCAAGACGGTCGACCGGCTGGTTGCAGCGTCCGATCACCCCGACCAGGGCTACAAGGTTACCATCCTCAATTCTGGCGCGGTAAACGCCTTCGCGCTTCCGAACGGCCAGCTCTATGTCACGCGCGGGCTGCTTGCGCTTGCGAGCGATACGTCGGAATTGTCCTCGGTGCTCAGCCACGAGATGGCGCATGTGCTGTCCAAGCACGCCGCGATGCGCGAGGATCAGGCCCGCCAGGCGGCGATCGTGACGCGCGTCGTCACCGACATGAGCAACGACCCCGATCTCACCGCGCTCGCGCTCGCCAAGACCAAGCTCACCATGGCGAGCTTTTCGCGCAACCAGGAATTCGAGGCTGACGGCATCGGCGTCGCCATCTCCGCCAAAGCGCATTTCGATCCCTATGGTGCGGCGCGGTTCCTCTCGGCGATGGAGCGCAATGCCGAGCTCAAAGCCGGCAAGAACTCGCTCGACCCGCGCGCGCAGGATTTCACGTCGTCGCATCCGGCAACGCCCGAACGAGTGCAGAACGCGCAGACGATCGCGCGGCAATATACGGCGCCTGAGGGCGGCGAGCGCGACCGCGAGAGCTATCTCGCCGCGATCGATAACCTCGTCTATGGCGAGGACCCAAGCGAAGGCTTTGTCCGCGGCCGCAGATTCCTGCATCCGAAGCTCGGCTTCACCTTCCAAGCGCCCGATAATTTCACGCTCGACAACACCGCACAGGCTGTGATCGGCGTGCGCGAGGGCGGCTCGCAGGCGATGCGTTTCGACGTCGTGCGCGTGCCGGCCGAGCAGTCGCTCGGCGACTATCTCAATTCCGGCTGGATGGAGGGTGTCGAGAAGGCATCCACCGAGGACCTCAGCATCAACGGTTTCCCGGCTGCGTCCGCGACCGCCAAGGGCGACCAGTGGCAGTTCAAGGTCTATGCGCTGCGCTTCGGCAGCGATGTCTATCGCTTCATCTTCGCCACACGGCAGAAATCGACCGAGAGCGAGCGCAATGCACGCGAGACCGTCAATTCATTCCGCCGCCTGACACTCGAAGAGATCCAGGCCGCGCGCCCGCTGCGCATCAAGGTCATCACCGTGCAGCCCGGCGACACCGTGGAATCGCTGTCCCACCGCATGGCCGGCGTCGATCATCCCACCGAGCGATTTCGTGTACTGAACGGCCTCGATCGCACCGCACAGGTAAAGGTGCGCGACCGCGTGAAGATCGTGACGGATTGACGTGCGTTGAGCGGACTTGGGATTTCAACGACGAAGACAGTGCCGTAGGGTGGGCAAAGGCGCAACGCGCCGTGCCCACGATCCATCAATGATGGCGACAGATGGTGGGCACGCTTCGCTTTGCCCACCCTACGAGATCTGCTCCGCCGCTCTACTTGGCCTTCTCTTTCAAATACGCGATGATATCGGCGCGATCCTGCGCGTCCGGCACATCGAAGAACATCTTGGTTTCCGGCACCATGGCTTGCGGCCCGGTCAGCCATTTGTCGAGGTTTTCCTCGGTCCAGACGATCCCCGAGTTCTTCAGATCGGGCGAGTAGTCATAGCCGGGAACGCTGCCCGCCTTGCGCCCGACCACACCCTTGTGCATCGGACCGACGCCGTTCTCGTTGATCGAGTGGCAGTCGGCGCACCCCTTGTAGAGCGTCTGGCCGCGCGCGGCATTGCCGGTCGCGCCGGCGGGCCCGGCTGCGCACAGAAGCGCAATCGCGACGGCGGCGAGGCTTATCGTGCATCGCGGGAGGACGGAATTCGACCGAACGTTCATGTGATCTCCTGTTTGCGGCAGCAAACAGGATCGTCCCGGCCGAATTTTATTCCCGTCAGTTCGAAGATTTACCCGCGTCCATGTCGCCCGCCTCGCGCTGGCCGCTGAGCCAGAGCGCGAGCAGGGTCCAGAACGCGCCCGAGAGCAGGTAGGCACCCGAGGCGATGACCCCGAGATTGGTCGCGAGCAGCAGCGCGACCAGCGGCGCGAAGCCGGCGCCGAACAGCCAGGCCATGTCCGAGGTCAGGGCAGAAGCCGTGTAGCGGTACATCTGCTTGAAGTTCGAGGCGATGGCGCCCGAGGACTGGCCGAAGGAGAGGCCGAGCAGGATGAATCCGATCACCATGTAGATGGTCTCGCCAAACGCGCCGGCATCGAGCAGCTGCGGAGCAAAGCCGCTGTAGATCGCAATCGCGATCGCCGATCCCATCAGCAGCGACTTGCGGCCGACCCGGTCGGCGATGATCCCGGAGACCACGATCGCGGCGACGCCGAACACGGCGGCGACGATCTCGATGATCAAGAAGCGCACCGGGCTTTCGCGGGTGAACAGGAACACCCAGGACAGCGGAAACACCGTGACCATGTGGAACAGCGCGAAGCTCGCCAGCGGCGCAAACGCGCCGAGCATGATGTTGTGGCCTTCGCGGGCAACGGTGTCGGAGATGCGCGAGGGCTGCAATTCGCGAGTCTCGAACAGCGAGGCGTATTCCTCTGTGGTCACCATGCGCAGGCGCGCGAACAGCGCCACGACGTTGATGGCGAAGGCGACGAAGAACGGATAGCGCCAGCCCCAGTCGAAGAAATCCTCCGCCGAGAGGTTGCCGGCGAAATAGGCGAACAGCGCGCTCGCCACGATCAGGCCGAGCGGTGCACCGAGTTGCGGCACCATCGCATACCAGCCACGCTGCGAGGCCGGCGCGTTCAGCGCCAGCAGCGAGGCCATGCCATCCCAGGCGCCGCCCCAGGCCAGACCCTGTGCGAGACGCGCCAGCGCCAGCAGCCAGATCGCGGCAGCGCCGATCTCGGAATAGCCGGGCAGGAAGGCGAGCGCCACGGTGGCGGTGCCGAGCAGGAACAGCGCCGAGACCAGCTTGGCCGTCTTGCCGTATTCGCGGTCGACCGTCATGAAAATGACGGTCCCGATCGGCCGGGCAACGAAGGCCAGCGCGAAGATCATGAAGGAATAGAGGGTGCCGGTCAGCTCGCTCGTGAACGGAAACACGAGGCGCGGGAACACGATCACCGAGGCGATCGCGTAGACGAAGAAGTCGAAGAATTCCGAGGTGCGGCCGATGATGACGCCGATGGCGATCTCGCCGGGACTGGCCTGGTCGTGGCCATGCTCGCCCGAGTGGATGTCTGCCATTGCGGGGGTCTGTGCCGTCGCCATGCGTGTGCCCTTAACGTCCTGAAAACCAAAGCCGACCGCCCGGCGGGACGCCAGGCAATCTGGCCTTGTTTGACCCACCATCCCGCACTGCAACATTGGACAAATTGTCCAATGTCCGGATTGCTGCGCCGCAGCTACCCATTGGCCCCGCAAAGGAAACTCATTCTCATAAGGCTCGGCCCGTGTCCCGTCTCAAGATCCTGGCGCTGCTACCTCTGGTGGCTGCGCTTAGCGGCTGCAATTACGTCGTGCTGGCGCCTGCCGGCGATATCGCAGCGCAACAGCGCGACCTCGTCATCATCTCCACCGTCCTGATGCTTTTGATCGTCGTCCCCGTGATGGCGCTGACGGTGCTGTTCGCCTGGCGCTACCGCCAGTCCAACAAATCGGCGCGCTACGAGCCGGATTGGGATCACTCGACCAAGCTCGAACTGGTGATCTGGTCGGCGCCGCTCTTGATCATCGTCTGCCTGGGCGCGCTGACCTGGATGGGCACCCACCTGCTCGACCCCTATCGCACGCTCGGCCGCATCCATGCCGACCGCACGATCGACCAGTCCAAGGCACCGCTCGAGGTCGATGTCGTCGCGCTCGATTGGAAGTGGCTCTTTATCTATCCGGACTACGGCATCGCCACCGTCAACGATCTGGCGGCTCCCGTCGATCGTCCGATCAACTTCCGTATCACCGCCTCCTCGGTGATGAACTCGTTCTACATCCCCGCGCTCGCCGGCCAGATCTATGCGATGCCGGGCATGGAGACGAAGCTCCACGCGGTCGTGAACCACGCCGGCACCTACAAAGGCTTCTCCGCCAACTACAGCGGTGCCGGCTTCTCCGGCATGCACTTCAACTTCCAGGGCCTCGACGACAAGGGCTTTGACGCCTGGGTCGCGCAGGCCAAATCGGCCGGCGGCTCGCTCGGCCGCGGCGAATATCTCCAGCTCGAAAAGCCCAGCGAGAACGAGCCGGTGCGCCGCTGGGGCACGGTCGACTCCGATCTCTACCGCCTGATCCTCAACATGTGCGTCGAGACCGGCAAGATGTGCCAGAGCGAGATGATGGCGATCGACGCCAAGGGCGGCAACGGCCATGAGGGCCTGAACAACACCCTGCCGCTCTCCTACGACAAGTACGCCCGCCGCGGCACCGCCCTCGGTCCCGAGCCTGTTTTCGTCGCCGGCACCTGTACGCCGGATGCGCCGCAAGGCCAGACCACGGCGTCGATCAAGGCGCCGCTCGACACCGCGCCGCTTCTCGGCGCCGGCCTGAAGCGGCCGACCTTCGCGCCGCTGAAGTCCCCGTCCTTCTTCCTCGGACAACGTCCCAAGTCAGACTCCCTGAAGTCAGACTCCTAAAGAGAGCTCGCATGTCTCCTGATCTTCTCAAGCTCATCTTCGGCCGGCTCGGCATCGATTCGCTGCCGCTGCACGAGCCGATCCTCGTCGGCACCTTCGCGGTCGTCGCGCTCGGCGGCATCACGCTGCTCGCCGGCCTGACCTACTTCCGTCTCTGGGGCTATCTCTGGCGCGAATGGTTCACCAGCGTGGACCACAAGCGCATCGGCGTCATGTACATGATCCTCGGCATCGTGATGCTGCTGCGGGGCTTCGCCGATGCCCTCATGATGCGCGCGCAACAGGCGATGGCATTCAACGGCTCGGAAGGCTTCCTGCCCGCCCATCACTACGATCAGGTCTTCACCGCCCACGGCGTCATCATGATCTTCTTCGTGGCGATGCCGCTGGTGACGGGCCTGATGAACTTCGTGGTGCCGCTGCAGATCGGCGCCCGCGACGTGTCGTTCCCGTTCCTGAACAATTTCAGCTTCTGGATGACGGTCGGCGGCGCGGTGTTGGTGATGCTCTCGCTGTTCATCGGCGAATTCGCCCGCACCGGCTGGCTGGCTTATCCGCCGCTGTCCAACATCGGCTACAGTCCAGACGTCGGCGTCGACTATTACATATGGGGATTGCAGGTCGCCGGCGTCGGAACGACGCTATCGGGCATCAACCTGATCTGCACCATCGTCAAGCTGCGCTGCCCCGGCATGACCATGATGCGGATGCCGGTGTTCACCTGGACCTCGCTCTGCACCAACATCCTGATCGTCGCCTCCTTCCCGGTCCTGACCGTCGTGCTCGCGCTGCTCTCGCTCGATCGCTACGTCGGCACCAACTTCTTCACGAACGATTTCGGCGGCAGCCCGATGATGTACGTGAACCTGATCTGGATCTGGGGACATCCTGAAGTCTACATCCTGGTTCTCCCCGCCTTCGGCATCTTCTCGGAGGTCACCTCGACCTTCTCCGGCAAGCGGCTGTTCGGCTACACCTCGATGGTCTACGCCACGGTCGTCATCACCATCCTGTCGTACCTGGTGTGGCTGCACCACTTCTTCACGATGGGCTCGGGCGCCAGCGTCAACTCGTTCTTCGGCATCACCACGATGATCATCTCGATCCCGACGGGCGCGAAGATGTTCAACTGGCTGTTCACGATGTATCGCGGCCGCATCCGCTACGAGCTGCCGATGATGTGGACGATCGCCTTCATGCTGACTTTCGTGATCGGCGGCATGACCGGCGTGCTGCTCGCGGTGCCGCCCGCCGACTTCGTCCTGCACAACAGCCTGTTCCTGATCGCGCACTTCCACAATGTGATCATCGGCGGCGTGGTGTTCGGAGCATTCGCCGGCATCAACTACTGGTTCCCGAAGGCGTTCGGCTTCAGGCTCGATCCGTTCTGGGGCAAGATGTCGTTCTGGTTCTGGGTCACCGGCTTCTACATGGCCTTCATGCCGCTCTACGTACTCGGCTTGATGGGCGTGACCCGCCGCCTGCGCGTGTTCGACGACCCCTCGCTCCAGATCTGGTTCGTCATCGCCGCAATCGGTGCCGTCCTCGTCTTCCTCGGCATTCTCTCGATGCTGATGCAGTTCGCGGTCTCCTTCCTCAAGCGCGAGCAGCTCAAGGACGTCACCGGCGATCTCTGGGACGCGCGCACGCTGGAATGGGCAACGTCCTCGCCGCCGCCGGACTACAACTTCGCCTTCACCCCCGTCGTTCACGACAATGACGCATGGTGGGACATGAAGAAGCGCGGCTATCAGCGCCCGCTGACCGGGTTCAGGCCGATCCACATGCCGAGCAGCACCGGCACCGGCATCATCCTCGCCGGCTTCGCCACCGCGATGGGTTTTGGTCTGATCTGGTACATGTGGTGGCTGGCCGCGTTGAGCTTCATCGCGATGCTCGCCGTCGGGATCGGCCACACTTTCAACTATCACCGCGACTTCGACATTCCGGCTGACGATGTCATCCGGGCCGAGGATGCGCGCACCAAACTGCTCGCCGGAGCCAAGTAAATGACTGTCGCTGTCAATCCCACCCAAACCGGCGAGCCGGTCTTCTATCTCGCCGACGAACATCCGCATCCGGAAGGCTACAGCACCTCGCTCGGCTTCTGGATCTACCTGATGAGCGACTGTCTCATCTTCGCGATGCTGTTCGCCGCCTTCGGCGTGCTCGGCGCCAACTACGCCGCCGGGCCCGCACCGAAGGATTTGTTCGACCTCAACCTGGTCGCGGTGAACACCTCGATGCTGCTGCTGTCGTCGATCACCTACGGTTTTGCCATGCTGACGATGCAGCAGAACAAGATCGCGCAGACGCAGATGTGGCTCCTGATCACCGGCCTGTTCGGCGCGGCCTTCATCGGCATCGAGCTCACCGAGTTCGCCCACATGATCCATGAGGGCGCGACGCCCCAGCGCAGCGCCTTCCTGTCCGCCTTCTTCACCCTGGTCGGCACCCACGGCCTGCACGTATCCTGCGGCCTGATCTGGCTGGTGACGCTGATGGTGCAGGTCTGGCGCTTCGGCCTGATCGAGGCCAACCGCCGCCGCCTGATGTGCCTGTCGATGTTCTGGCACTTCCTCGATGTGGTCTGGATCGGCGTCTTCACCTTCGTCTATCTCCTGGGAGTTCTGCGATGAGCACCGATACCCACGCCGCGCACGCAGGCGACCATCACCACGACGACGGCCACGCCCACAGCACGTTCTCGGGCTACATGCTCGGTTTCGTACTCTCGGTGGTGCTCACCGCGATCCCATTCTGGCTGGTGATGAGCGGCACGCTGCCGAGCAAGCAGATCACCGCGCTCGTCATCATGGCATTCGCGATCGTGCAGATCGTCGTGCACATGATCTACTTCCTGCACATGAGCCCGAAGTCTGAGAACGGCTGGAGCATGATGGCGCTGATCTTCACCATCGTGATGGTGGTGATCGCGCTGTCCGGTTCGCTGTGGGTGATGAACCACCTCAACAGCAACATGATGCCGATCCACGAGATGACGGGAATGAAGTGAGCGATCCCGTGAGACCTGGGGATAACGAACCGCGCAGCCCCACAAGGGCTGAGCGTCCGTCCCTGTGGCTCACGGTCCTCTCGCTCATCGCTTTCGTCGTTTTGATGTCCCTCGGCGTCTGGCAGGTCGAGCGCCGCACCTGGAAGCTGGCGCTGATCGACCGGGTCGAGCAGCGCATTCATGCCCCTGCGCAGCCCATTCCCCCGAGGGCGTCGTGGCCGGCGATCACCGCCGCAAGCGACGAATACCGGCATGTCGGCGTCTCCGGCCGCTTCCTGCATGACCGCGAGACGCTTGTTCAGGCTGTCACCGAGGAAGGCCCCGGCTATTGGGTGCTGACGCCGCTTCTGCGCAGCGACGGCACCACCGTCCTGATCAACCGCGGCTTGGTACCATCGGAGCGGCGCGACCCATCGACGCGCCAGGACGGCAATCCGGACGGCCCGGTCGCGGTGAGCGGACTTTTGCGCATCACCGAGCCGAAAGGCGGATTCCTCAGGGACAACGTGCCCCAGCACAACCGCTGGTATTCGCGGGATGTCGCCGCGATTGCGGAGGCCCGCGATCTCCAGAATGTGGCGCCCTTCTTCATCGATGCCGACGCCGGATCACAATCCGCTGGCGCTCCCATCGGCGGATTGACCGTGGTCCGCTTTCCCAATAACCACCTGATCTACGCGCTGACGTGGTTTGCCCTGGCTTTCATGCTGGCTGGCAGACTTTTCGTCACATTCCGCGGCGGGCTGTTCCGCCGCAAGAAAGCCTTGAACGGCTTCGTCCACGAACCGGCCGGCGGCCCAGACGCCTCCGCCCGCAGGACGGGATCAGATGCTGGAACGATCGTCGAACCGACCTGACGACGGGACTAATTTGGGCGAGCTGGCCGTCACGCTGCAATCGCAGGCGGACGCGCGCAGCGAGCTGATCGGCGCTGCCCCCACCGACGACGAGACCAACCGCAAGAACATGGCGCTGCTGATCCAGCTGCGCTGGATCGCCGTGGTCGGCCAGATCGTGACGATCGGCGGCGTGCATTTTGGGCTCGGCATTCCGCTGCCCTTGGAGCGGATGGGCGCGGTGATCGGCGCGCTGGTATTGCTCAACGTCTCGAGCCTGGTCTGGGTGCGCCATCGCGCCGCGATCACCAACAATGAGCTACTGGTCGCCTTGATGCTCGACGTCGCCGCGCTGACCGCGCAGCTTTACCTCAGCGGCGGCGCCACCAATCCCTTCACCTCGCTATTCCTGCTGCAGGTCACGCTCGGCGCGGTGCTGCTCGATGCACGCTCGACCTGGTCGCTGGTGGCGCTCAGTTGCGCGAGCTTCCTCTGGCTGACGCTGGCCTACCGCCCGCTCGATCTGCCGCCAAACCCGATCAGCGAGACTTACAGCCTCACGGTCGCGGGCATGCTGCTGGGGTTCGTGCTCAACGCTGTTCTTCTCGTCGTGTTCGTCACCCGCATTAACAGGAATTTGCGCCAACGCGATGCGCATCTGGCGGCTCTGCGCCAGCACGCCGCCGAGCAGGATCACATCGTCCGCATGGGCCTGCTCGCCTCCGGCGCCGCGCACGAGCTCGGCACGCCACTTGCCTCGCTTTCCGTCATCCTCAGCGACTGGCGCCGCATGCCCGATCTTGTCGCCGATCAGGAGCTTGCCGAAGACCTCACGGAGATGGAGACCTCGCTGCAGCGCTGCAAGAGTATCGTAACAGGCATTCTGGTGTCGGCCGGCGAGGCACGCGGCGAAGGATCCTCGCCGACGACGGTGACCGCCTTCGTCACCGCGCTGGTCGAGGAGTGGCGCGATGCCCGCTCGGCGCGGACGCTCTATTTCGTCAACACCTTTGGCGAGGACGTCGCGATCGTCTCCGATATCGCGCTGAAGCAGGTCATCTTCAACGTGCTCGACAATGCCTATGAAGTCTCGCGCGAGTGGGTCGAGCTGCTCGCCGAGCGCGAAGGCGACAATCTGGTGCTCTCGATCAGCGACCGCGGCCCGGGCTTCGCGCCGGAAATGCTGGCGCAGCTCGGCAAACCCTATCAGTCGAGCAAGGACCGCGCCGGCGGCGGGCTCGGCCTGTTCCTGGTGGTCAACGTGGTGCGCAAGCTGGGCGGCAGCGTCACCGCCGAGAACCACAGGAAGCGCGGTGCTACCGTCCGCCTGACGCTGCCTCTCGCCACGCTCGCGATCGGAGACAGCTTTGACGCCTGACCGTTCGCTCATCGTCGTTGAAGACGACGAAGGTTTTGCGCGCACCCTGAAGCGCTCGTTCGAACGCCGCGGCTACGAGGTCGTGCTCGCCGCATCGATCGAAGACGTCCGGAAGGTCCTGGAGGACAGATCCTTCGGCTACGCCGTGGTCGACCTCAAGCTCGGCGGCGCCTCGGGCCTTGCCTGCGTCGAACTGCTGCATACCCACGATGAGGAGATGCTGATCGTTGTGCTGACAGGCTTTGCCAGCATCTCGACGGCAGTCGAGGCCATCAAGCTGGGTGCCTGCCACTATCTCGCAAAACCCTCCAACACCGACGACATCGAAGCCGCCTTCAACAAGGCCGAAGGCAACGCCGACGTCGCGCTGGACGTGCGGCCAACCTCGATCAAGACGCTCGAATGGGAGCGCATCCACCAGACCCTGATCGAGACCGATTTCAACATCTCGGAAGCAGCGAGGCGGCTGGGCATGCATCGGCGCACGTTGGCGCGGAAGCTCGAGAAGCGACCGGTCAAGTAAGCGGTTCGCCGCGTGCGCAACAAAACACTCGCTCGGGCTGATGACCTCGCGGCCTTGCATCACTAGACTGCCCGATGCGGTGGCTGACGGCCGCCGTGCTGCAACGGCCCAAGCGAGGAGACCGCCCCGTGACAATGCTCGTCGAGCGCCTCGGCTCGTCCGCCGCGCTGTCGCGTACGCGCAGCCAGCGTGATACCGAAACCGTTCAGTTTGCGCAGGTAGCGCTCGAGGCCGGCAAGCGGGAGGGCCTGCAACTTGCCGTACGGGCGCGCTATGTCGCGCTGGCCGTCATCGCCTGCCTGCTGCTTGCCATCAACCCGGCATGGGACCAGCTCTATTACGTGGCGTTGCTCACCCTGTTCGCACTGATCGGCTGGGCTCAGGTCAGGGTCGGACGGGTCGGCGTCTCGCGATCGGAATTGGCGCTTCTGTTCTGCGATCTGGCGCTGCTCACATTCGTCATTGTCGTCCCGAACCCCTTCGGGACGACGCACTGGCCGGTGGCGATGCAATACCATTTCGGCAACTTCATCTACTTCTTCGTGCTGCTCGCGGGCGCCACGCTGGCCTATTCCTGGCGAACCGTGGTCGCGGTCGGAACATGGACGGCAGCGCTCTGGGCGATCGGCGTGGCCTGGGTGTGGTGGCAACCTGATCGCGATCCCGCGCTGACCGCCCGCATTGCAGAGGCGGTCAGCAGCGATCACAGGCTGCTCGCGCTGATCTCACCCACTGCGATCGGCTTCGGCCTCCGCATCCAGGAAATCGTCGTCTTCCTGATCGTGGCCATAACGCTGGCGCTCGCGGTTCGCCGCAGCAATGATCTATTGATCAGACACGCCGCGGTGGAGCGGGAGCGCGGCAACCTCGCGCGCTACTTCTCACCCAATGTCGTCACGGAATTATCGAAGCACGACGAGCCGTTGAAGCAGGTGCGCACCCAGGACATCGCGGTGCTGTTCGTGGACATCGTCGGCTTCACCGCCTTTGCCGATGTGCGCTCTCCGGACGAAGTGGTGCGGACGTTGCGCGAATTTCACGGATTGATGGAGCAGGAGGTTTTCCGTCACGAGGGCACGCTGGACAAATATCTCGGCGATGGATTGATGGCGACATTCGGCACGCCCTTCTCAGGCCCGCGCGACGCCAGCAACGCGTTGCGCTGTGCCCAGGCCATGATCGCGGCAGCGGACCGGTGGAGCGCGCAGCGAACGGCATCCGGTGAGCCGCCGATGCGCGTCAGCTTCGGCCTGCATTACGGACCGGTGGTGCTCGGCGATATCGGGCGCACCTGTCTGGAATTCGCCGTGATCGGTGCGACCGTCAATGCCGCAAGCCGACTGGAGGGGCTGACGCGCACGCTCGACTGCGCGCTGGTAGCAAGCGACGATCTCGTCAGTCGCGCCAAACTGGAGCTCGGTAGCACAGCCGAAGCATTTGCATCGTTGATCGCCCGCGAGCCCCAAGCGATCCGCGGGCTCGAGCGGCCGATCGCGATCTGGACCCAGCCGTGCGCGTGACCAAGGCGAGGCTCGGCCACCGTTGGATCACGCGCCCAAACAAAAAGCCCGGCCAACGGCCGGGCTTTTGATCTGTTGCGTTCAACGCGGCGAGACGCTTACGCGGCCTCGTCGGCGACGGTGGTGTCGTCGCCATCGGTATCGTCGGTATCGCTGTCGGCGTCCGTCTCGGCTTCGCCATCGGCGGCTTCCGCCTTGGCATTGGCGCGACGCGGGCTCTTGGCGAGCTGGGCCTCGATCTCCTTGACCGCTTCGGTCTCGGTCGAGTGCTGGACCACCGCGATCTCGCGGGACAGGCGATCGAGCGCCGCTTCATAGAGCTGGCGTTCGGAGTAGGACTGCTCCGGCTGCGACTCCGAGCGATAGAGGTCGCGCACGACTTCCGCGATCGCGACGATGTCGCCCGAGTTGATCTTCGCTTCGTATTCCTGGGCACGGCGCGACCACATGGTGCGCTTGACGCGGGCGCGGCCCTTGAGCGTCTCGAGCGCCTTCTTGACCAGCGCCGGCTCGGACAGCTTGCGCATGCCGACATTGGCGACCTTGGCGGTCGGAACGCGCAGCGTCATCTTGTCCTTGATGAAGTTGATGACGAACAGCTCGAGCTTCGCGCCGGCGATCTCCTGCTCCTCGATGGCCAGGATCTGGCCGACGCCGTGAGCGGGATAGACGACGAATTCGTTGGCCTTGAAGCCCTGGCGCTGGGTCACGACCTTCTTTTCCTCGACCTTCGGCGCAGCAGCGGGCTTCACAGCCGGCTTGGCAGCGGCAACGGGGGCCTTGGCAGGGGCGGCAGCAACGGGAGCCTTCGGAGCAACGGGCTTGGCAGCGTGAGCCTTAACAGCAGCGGGCTTTGCAGCAGCAGGCTTGGCAACGGTCGCTTTCGCGGCCGGTTTGGCAGTCTTGTTAGGCATTGCGCTTCTTTTGTTCTTCGAGGACTTTGCAGCCGGCCCCTTAGTCGCGGTCCGACCCTTGGATGCGCTACGGCTGGCCGCGGCGACTTTTTTGGCCTCCTTATGGGAAGCCCTCGCTGAAGTACTCTTTTTACGCGTTTTCTGTGACACAGCCTGCGCGCGGAAACTGCCACGCCCCTGTTCGACATTTGGTTTCACGGGAACCCAGAAGGGCCAACGGGGCTGACGGGGTTCGGCTTAATGTGCTCAATATAGCACATTTCCCGCAAAAATCAATGATTTAGGGGTCTTGAGGGCTGGTTTTCAGCGGCGACGACGGTATTAGGGTTAAGTTTGGGCGCGGATTAGTCGCCGGAGCCGGGGTTCGGAGAAAAATATTTCGCGAACTTGCCTTCCATCCCGTCGAATTCCTTCGCGTCCTCAGGTGATTCTTTCTTCTGGGTGATGTTCGGCCAGCTCTTGGCGTATTCGGCATTGACCTCGAGCCACTTTTCCAGGCCCGGTTCCGTGTCCGGCTTGATGGCATCGGCAGGGCATTCCGGCTCACACACGCCACAATCGATGCACTCATCCGGGTGGATGACCAGCATGTTCTCACCCTCGTAGAAACAATCGACCGGGCAGACCTCGACGCAGTCGGTGTACTTGCACTTGATGCAGTTTTCAGTGACGACGTAAGTCATCCAACGCTCCGAAAAGCTCTTTTAAAAGTCGCGGCTTGCCTAGCGCGGATGGCCCGGCGCCGCAAGGTCGGGGAGGCCCGATCATGACGGCTTTGTGCGTTTGATCGACCAAGAAATGAATACCAAGCGCAATTAATTGCGCTTTACGTCGCCGAGCTCCTCAAAGAGCACGCGGGCCGAGGCGGCATCGCCGCGGCGCTCGTTGAACCCGGTGACCTTCAGCACGCGCACGGTACGATCGAGTGCGACGGTGATGACATCACCAATCTTGATCGCATGGCCCGGCGATTTTTCGCGGGTGCCGTTGATACGGACGTGGCCGGACTCCACCAGCTCAGCCGCCGAGGTGCGCGCCTTCACCACCCGCGCGTGCCACAGCCATTTATCCAAACGCTGCCGCTCGGTGGTCGTGGGATCACTCCTTCCGACCGGCGAGTTGCTCTTTCAGCGCGGCGAGCTTTGCGAACGGCGAGTTCGGGTCCGCCGGACGATCGCGCTCGCGCGGATTCGCGCTGGATGCGTAGGGACGCAGCGACGGACCGGACTCGCGATCCCTGCGATCGCGACCCTTGTCGCGATCGCGGCCGCGATGGTCACGATCGCCGCCGAACTTCTTGTTGTCGCGGTTGCGATCGCGATCCTTGTCGCGGTCCTTGCCCTGTTCTCTACCTTGGAAGCTGCGATTGCGATCGTCGCGGCGCTCACCGCCCTCGCCGCCTTCGCGCGGCTTGCGGAAATCCCGACCGGCATCGCGGTCGCGGCGATGACCACCGCCGTGACGATGACCCGGCTTCGCGCCTTCGGCGGCTTCGCCGGGCGCGGCGCTCGCTACACCGGATGTAGCGCCAGCTTCAGCACCGGCCTGCGGCCGCTGATTGTGGTGACGCTGATGACGATGACGCTCGTGGCGAGGCTTGCGGTCCTCGTGACGGCCGCCGGGGCGCCAGACTTCGACGAGCTCGGGCTCTGCAGGCGCGGCAGTAACTTCAGTCGGCGCGGCTTCGACGGGCGCGGCAGCATCCGGCGATGCAGCGGCTTCCACTGCGGCGATTTCGGCAGCAGCGGCTTCAAGAGCAGCCTCGACGGGCGCAGCAGCTTCTTCGGCCGGCGGCGCGATACCAGGCGCGTCTTCCGGCGTGACCGGCGCTTCAGGCAAGGCTTCGAGCGCAGGCTCTTCGGGCGCTGCCTGATCGGGCTGCTCCATGCCGGGCGCGTCTTCGACGGTGACGGCTTCGATTGCGGCGTCCGCGGGCGCTGCGGCCTCTTCGGCCGCGGGCGTCTCGGCGGACGCTTCCGCAGCCGGCGTCTCAGCAACAGCCACCGGCTTCGGCGGCAGCGGCGCACGCTTCTCCATGCGATAGCCGAGCGCACGCAGCACCGAGGCAAAATCTTCGCCGGCCGAGCCGGTGAGCGACGTCATCGCCTGCGTCACCACGAAGCCGCGGCCATCGAACGCGCCGGCCGGCTTTTCGCCCGGCGAATTCTCGCGCCAGGCCAGCGCCGGACGGATCAGATCGGCGAGGCGCTCCAGGATGTCGACGCGCACGGCGCGCTCGCCGGCCTGCTTGTAGCCGAGCACGCGATAGGCATCGCGCGGCAGGCTCTTGTCGACCGGGAACGAGGTGCGGCCGGATGAGGCCAGATGCTGCGCGCCCGACAGTGCCGACAGATCGACATTGTCCTGCTTCAGCGCCCACAACAGCGCGGCGAGCGCGCGCGCGGCGGGCTTCAGGATGCCGGGGAAATAGATGTGATAGGCGCCGAAGCGCACGCCGTATTTGCGCAAGGTCGCGCGCGAGGGCTGGTCGAGATCCTTCAGCTCGCTCGCGATCTTCGGACGCTCGAGCACGCCGAGCGCCTCGACCAGCTGATAGGCGATGCCGCGGGCAATGCCGGTGACGTCCTCGGCCTTCGACAGCTCGAACATCGGCCCGAGCAGCTTCTCGATATGCGTCTTGAGCCAGAGGTCGAGCCGCGCCTGCACCTTCTCGCGCGGGCCGCCCGTCAGGCGCTCGTCCGAGATGATGCGAATGCGCGGATGCAGCGCATCCTCTGCGGCGGACAGCCGCGCCACGGCATCGCCGGTCCAGCGGATGGTGCCTTCCGAGGTCAGCACGAACTGATCGTCCGGCGCGTTGCCCAGTTTTTCGGCGCGCGCGTTGATCTCGCCGGCGAGCACCGCTTGCGCGGCAGCCTGCAAGGCTTTCGCATCGGAGCCGGCTTCCGCCGCATCCGGTGCAAAGGTGAAGCCGTCGAGGCGGCCGATGACATGGCCTTCGACGATGACTTCGCCGGTCTTGCCGATTTCCGTATTCAAGCTCGTGTTCTCCCGCAGGCGGCGCATCAATACACTGGTCCGGCGATCAACGAAACGCTCAGTCAAGCGTTCGTGGAGCGCATCCGACAATTTATTTTCGACCTCCCGCGTGATCCCCTGCCAGCGATCGGGGTCTTTCAGCCAGTCCGGGCGGTTGGCGACGAAGGTCCAGGTGCGGATCTGTGCGATCCGGGCCGACAGCGTGTCGATGTCGCCGTCGATACGGTCGGACTGGTCGACCTGGGCGGCAAACCAGGCATCGGGGATGCAACCCTTCCGCATCAGGAAGCCGTAGAGCGTCGTCACCAGCTCGGCATGGGCCGCCGGCGACAGCTTTCGGTAATCGGGGACCTGGCAAGCCTCCCACAGCCGTTCCACCGCGGCCTTGCCATGCGCGATATCGCGCACCTCGACGTCGCGGGCGGCGTGGTCGAGCACGCGCATGTCTTCGGCGATCGGCGCCCGCGTCAAGGTGTCGTGGCCGGGGGCCAGGTTCAGCGAGACCTGGAGCGCACCGAGGGAGGAGAAATCCAGCTTCGAATTGCGCCATTGCAGCATCTTCACGGGATCGAAGATGTGGTTCTGCAGCGCGTTCACGAGCTCGGGCTCGAAGGGGGCGCAGCGGCCCGTGGTGCCGAACGTGCCGTTGCGCGTGGCGCGGCCGGCGCGGCCCGCGACTTGCGCGAACTCGGCCGGCGTCAGGCGGCGGAACTGATAGCCGTCGAACTTGCGGTCGGACGCAAAGGCGACGTGGTCGACGTCGAGATTGAGGCCCATGCCGACGGCGTCGGTGGCGACGAGATAATCGACGTCGCCGTTCTGGAACATCTCGACCTGCGCATTGCGCGTGCGGGGCGAGAGCGAGCCCAGCACCACGGCCGCGCCGCCATGCTGGCGGCGAATCAGCTCGGCGATGGCGTAGACCTCGTCGGCCGAGAACGCGACGATCGCGGTGCGGCGCGGCTGGCGCGTGATCTTGCGGTCGCCGGCGAATTCGAGGCTAGACAGGCGGGGACGCGTGATCATGGACACGCCCGGCAACAGCCGCTCGATGATCGGGCGCATCGTGGCGGCGCCTAGCAGCAACGTCTCGTCGCGGCCGCGACGGTTGAGGATGCGGTCGGTGAAGACGTGGCCGCGCTCGAGGTCGGAGGCGATCTGGATCTCGTCGACGGCGAGGAAGGAGACATCGAGGTCGCGCGGCATCGCCTCGACGGTCGACACCCAATAGCGCGGCGACTTCGGCTTGATCTTCTCCTCGCCCGTCACCAGCGCGACCGCTTCAGGGCCGACGCGCGCGACGATCTTGTTATAGACCTCGCGCGCGAGCAGGCGCAGCGGCAGGCCGATCAGCCCTGAGGAATGCGCGAGCATCCGTTCGATGGCGAGATGGGTCTTGCCGGTGTTGGTCGGCCCGAGCACCGCAGTGACGCCGCTACCCGGCGCGCGCTCGGAAGCAAAGGGGGAAGGAGGAAAGGCCATGTCTAGGTGATTAGGTAATGGCTAATGAGGCGATTGTCAGGGCCTGATGGGGGCAATGGCATGCCGAGCGCTCACCACACGCACAACTGTCATCGCCCGGCTTGACCGGGCGATCTAGTACGCCGAGGCGTCCGTGGCTGAGCCGAGAGGCCTCGGCGTACTGGATGCCCCGGTCAAGCCGGGGCATGACAACGGAGGACGCGGTGACGCTTCCCCAAACCTCGCGCAACTGTCTCAATTTGCGACGCTTTTCCCGCATCTCTTAAGCTTCGGAACGACTCTAGAACGAATCGCGGCCGAATCGCTGACTCCCTGTTGAGTCCTGTTACGTTCACGCAAGGTGTCGTGGGACTCGTTTTGCGTGCGCACTAGATGAAGTTTTGTGACGTCGTACAAGCGACGATTTGGTGGCGTGTTCCTTAAAATTGGGGACGGCGCGGAGTCGAATCAGAATCGCCGGGGAGTCAAATGGATTCCGGGAATGGCGGCGCCTTGCGCCATGACCTGAAAACAACCCCATGCACAGTAGGTAAGTCATTGATGTCGCTGAGAGGCACCGGTTTCCAGCCGAATCTCGCCCATCCGTCATCCTGAGGTGCGAGTGGCGCGGTGCGAAGCACCGTACCGGGAGCCTCGAAGGGTGCACGGCCCGGATGTGGCGGCTGGGTTGCGCTCGCGGGAACAGGCGGGCTGTCGCCCTTCGAGGGCCGCCGAAGGGGCGGCCACCTCAGGGTGACGGTCTGGCAGAGAAGGGCGTGGCCTCCGTGGCCCCGGGCCCTACTGCGTCTTCGCCACGCGCGGCGGCTGGGCGGTGGTGATGAAGCTGGTGGCTTCCAGCATCGCCGGGCCCAGCGGCGTCGGAACCTTGAGCCAGAAGGGAACCAGGATGCGCGTGCCCGCGACCGGCGCGAACGCGATCTCGATGTTGCGCTGGGCGGCGAGGTATTTGATCACGGGGCGGTCGGGGATGTAGCCGGCGACGGGCACGAAATAGAGCGCGCAGACCACGACCGGGCCCTTGTACCCCTTCTCCGCCTTCACGGTCTCCATGCGCTTGAAATCGAGCTTGAGTTCGTAGCGCATGCGGCCGTCGAACACGGGCGCTGAGCCGTGGCAGGCCTCGGGCGACAAGGGATCGCCGTTTCCAGGCACCCGCACCAGCGAGGCCGTCATCGGATCGAACACGCCGCGGCGATGCGCCTCGGTGACGACGATGCGATCAGGATCGACCGGTGGCTCGGGAATGATGCCGAACTCCTTCACATTGCCCTTGTCGAGGGTGATGTGGATCTCTTCGGTCTTCTTCGAGGTGGTGGTGGAGGCCTGGTAAGCCGAAGCGACCAGCGCGCCATTGACGATGCGCCCTTGGCTGGCGCCGGTGCCGGACCCGCCCGCGAAGGATTTCAGGATGCCGGTGGTGCCGCCGGAGGCCGCGGCCGAGAACACGTCGTCCTGGATATCGATGTTCCAGGCGCCGCGGCCGACCGGAATGCCGGCCAGGCTCGCCTCATACTGCGCCTCGAGCTTGCCCTGCGCCGCCGCCGGCTCCGCCGCCCACACCAGCAGCAGGCCACCAAAAGCGGCCAGCGCCAGCCGGCCGGCCGCGCGCGGCCGGGGCGGAATGAGGGGGGACGTGTGCACGAGACGATCCAATCGGGAAGCGAGCGGTTGTTACTTAAGCCTGTTGCGGCCGTAAGCAATGCATAAAGGCGGCCAAGGCTCGGAACTCACTGGACTCATCAGTGGCGATTGCGCCCTTTATGTGATGGTAAGGCGTTTTAAACATTGCCGTTTTGGTGATTGGCCCGCGGCCTCGCTCCGGGCTCCGATACCTCTCCCCACCCATCCCGCTGTCATACCCCCGCTTGCTCCGCTGTCATGCCCCGGCTTGACCGGGGCATCCAGTACGCCGGGGCGGATGTGGTAAGATCAGGCTCTCAAACGCCGGCCTCTGGAATACTGGATCGCCCGCCTTCGCGGGCGATGACATCTATTCCGGAGCACGATCCCCGCCCCAAATCCTTGACTACCCGCCCCACTCCCCCTATACGTCCGCCCGCTCCCTGCAAGGACAGAGAATTTGCCCCCGTGGCGCCCCGAATGGCGGCCGCAATCATTGGGGGTTCAGAGTTAAGGATTATGCCATGTCTCGCCGCTGCGAACTGACGGCCAAGGGCCCCCTCGTCGGCCACAAGGTCAGCCACTCCAACATCAAGACCAAGCGCCGCTTCCTGCCGAACCTGGTCAACGTGACCTTCATCTCGGAAGCGCTGGGCCGCAACGTGCGCCTGCGCGTCTCCACCAACGCGGTGAAGAGCGTCGACCACAATGGCGGCCTCGATGCCTATCTGCTCAAGGCCAAGGCCGACACCCTGTCGCCCCGCGTCGTCGAGCTGAAGCGCGCCATCGAGAAGAAGGTCGGCGACACCGCGCCGGCCAAGAAGGCCAGCTAAGATTTTTTGAGTTGGGCGGGGGCTAAGTTGCGTCGCGTGGCGTAGGCTTAGCCAGTAGCGTTTTGCGTTGCGGCCGGATCGAAAGATCCGGCCGTTTTTGTTAGACCTATTGGTAGTTGCATAACAGTTGTCCGCTCGCATTCCGTTCCGCTATGTTTGTGACAAACATATTCGCTGGGGGGCGAACGGCTGACCGACCTTACACCGGAACTACTGCAGGAAATTCTCGCCGGTGATCCGGACGAATTAGACGTTCATTTGCGCCTCGTTGAGCGAGACGTCACGCTTCAAGACTGCAAAGTCAAATTGCACTGCCATTGCCTCACGGTGGACGCCAATGGCCGAATTAAGATTGGGAGGCTGGCAGAATTCATGCGGGCGATGCTCGCCGATTACGCCATTCCCAAAAATAAGATGCAAGCCGCCCGAGCGCGCGATTCCAAGTACCATTCGTCAGGAGCCGTAATCCATCTCTATCACGAGGCGCTCAACCTATTTACTCATCTCGCACAAACAGGGGAAGGCGGCGAGATGCTGCTCTATCTGCTGTCTGAACGCTTCCTCAAGATGCCCCAAGTACTGTGCAAGATGGATCTTAAGACAGATACTTCTATGCACTATCACGGCGCCGACGGAGTTTACGCTCGTGTAACGCCCGAGGGCGTGATCAAGCTATATTGGGGCGAGTCCAAAATTTATGGCGACGCCTCCGAAGCCATAAGAGACTGCCTCAACAGCTTGTCTCCATTTCTCTTGGAGCCTGACGTAGAACATGCTGGGCGCGAGCGCGACCTCCTACTTCTAAGCGATAAAGCGGACCTCAACGACGAGGCTTTGACCCGAGCATTTCGTCGGTACTTCGACAAAACATCCCCCCTCTCGAACCGCGTTCAGTATTGCGGAGTCGCGTTGGTGGGCTTCGACGCCGACTTCTATCCAAACGAAGATACCGCCGTTGCCGCGGATGAGATTGCCGCGTCCGCCAAAGCAGCTCTCACAAAATGGAGCAAGCAAATCGGAAATCGAATTTCCAAGGAGAAGCTCGCAAACTTTGAGATTGAGTTTCTCTGCGTGCCTATGCCGTCTGCCTCCGCCTTCAGAGATGCCTTCCTTAGTGCATTGGGTAAGAAGTAATGAAGCCGCCCGAGCTGCAACAGTGGCTCCTGTCGGAAGCGATCCGAGAGGATTTGGAAATTGTAACAAAAGCTACAGTTGCATCCGAGTTAACCGGATTGCCGCCAGAGGTCGGCCTGTCGGCTAGACTGGAGCATCTGGATTGGGAGCGCCTTCTCCTGGCTGGAAGCTTACTCGCTCGATCCGCAGACAGGACATTCATTGAGGCAGCTCTCAGAATTGCTACCGCCGCGGTGAGCCTACCAAACACAACGGAAGTGCATGATGCCGGTGTCATCCTTCTCCAAAAGTTATCAAACTACCAAGCCGCAAGACTCGCACTTCAACGGCACCTCGTGGAGCCCGATCTAAATGGGCGACTTGGTGCTTCGGCCAGGCTTGAGGCTTTTACTCGAGAACTTAACAACTCCATTTTGATTGAACACTCGGGGGAATGGCTCCAAGTCAATCCCTTCCAGCAGAATTTTTGGAATCGGGCGCGCACCCCGCAGAGCTGGGTATCTGTTTCTGCTCCGACAGCATCAGGAAAAACATTCCTAGTCCTGCAATGGCTCATTGACGAGATGAAGACCGGAGGCGCCAGCGTCGCGGTCTATCTAGCACCCACACGCGCGCTGGTCAGCGAGATCGATGACAATCTGAACTTGTTGATCAAGCGCATGTCCATTGGTGACGTCGATGTTACCTCACTCCCTCTCGCTACCAAGTACGCCGACGCGGCGAAAGCCAGCAAGAAACTCATCTATGTTCTAACTCAAGAGCGACTACATCTCTTAGCAAACGCCCTCAATGACGACGTAAGAATAGATCTCCTCGTAGCAGATGAAGCACATAAAGTAGGCGACCGCTTGCGCGGCGTCGTGTTGCAAGATGCGCTAGAGCGTGCCAGCCGAAGCAACGCCAACATCAAGATAGTATTTATTAGTCCAGCTACACAAAATCCAGAGGCTCTACTCGAAGACGCGCCGGCCAGTACAAAAAAAGAAGCCGTCGACAGTGACGTTCCAACTGTTCTTCAGAACGTAATTTTGGCGACGCAGCGCCCAAGAAGAACTACGGAATGGTCTCTCGAACTGCGGCAATCGAAGGATGCGCATCTCCAAATTGGCTCAATCACATTACAAGCCCGCCCTACATCCCTTCGAAAGAAGCTTGCGCTGATTGCAGCCTCCATCGGCTCGAAAGGGGGCACGCTCGTTTACGCAAATGGAGCAGCTGAGGCCGAAGAAATCGCCCTTTTATTAAGCCAATTGATTGACGGGCCGCCAAACGAGAACGATTCAGAATTGCTCGCCTTAGCCGACCTGGCACGACGCGGGGTTCATGAATCGTACCAACTCGCTCCTCTGGCGCGGAAGGGCGTCGCGTTTCACTATGGCAATATGCCGTCCTTGCTCCGCGAAGAGATCGAAAGACTATTTCGCAAAGGAAAGATACGATTTCTCGTTTGCACGTCCACCCTGATCGAAGGCGTCAATCTATCGTGTCGAACCATTGTCGTTCGTGGACCACGCAAGGGTGTAGGGAAGCCGATGGAGGCGCACGATTTTTGGAACCTAGCAGGAAGAGCAGGGCGCTGGGGAAACGAGTTTCAGGGAAACATAGTTTGCGTCGATCCCGACGACCTCATCGCTTGGCCCGACGGCGTCCCAGAGCGCCGGCGATATCCAATTGAACGCGAAACGGACAACGTATTTCGCTCGGGTCAGCAACTCTTGGACTTTATCAGCTCACGATGGGATCGGAGCGCGAGCGATCTGAGCGAATTTTCTCAACTCGAACAGGTCTGTGCTTATCTGCTTGCGCTGCGCCTTCGAGAAGGGTCCATTCTAGGCGCCCCGTTCACAAAGCGTCACGATCAAGCGTTTATAGCTGTTGTTGATAGCCTGCTCGCTCATCTCGCTTCAAATTTGTCCCTTTCTGCAACGATAGCGGGCCGTCATTCGGGCGTCTCCTCTGTTGGGATGCAGAAATTACTGAACTATTTCAGATCCTCCTCACATGACGTGGAGGACCTTCTGCCTGCGCCGCCCGAGAGCAAAGATTCTTACGACCGAATGACCAAGATTATGGGGATCATCAACGATCATCTATATCCCGCTTTTCAGCCCCCGACTCTAGTTCCGCTACACGCCCTCGTCGTACTTGAGTGGCTCAAGGGTTATTCCCTCTCGGCTATCATCAGAGCACGAATAGCTTATCACCAGAGGCATAAACGGCCATTTCAACTGCCTAAACTAATTCGAAATACTATGGAGCTGATCGAGCAGACCGCTCGATTTAGAGCGCCCAAATATATCTCCGCATACATGGAGGTGCTGAAGCTTCACTTGCACGAAATCGGGCGAAGCGATTTGATTTCAAATGAAATGGACGTAGGCCTCGCCTTGGAATTCGGGGTTTCTACTGAGACTCTCGTATCATTGATAGAACTTGGGCTTTCTCGGATGGCTGCCGTAGAGATTCATGAAAAGATCGCTTTGGATAATCTCGATCGAGATCAAGCAAGAAAATGGATCGAAGAGCATAATGATCAATTCGACGGAATGGACATTCCGAAAATCATTGTCGCCGAGGTCCGGCGGAAAATACTCGGCAAGGACCCTGATGATACGGGTGCCGCAGAGACTATGGCTTCGTAATCACTTCGAGTCGACGATTGTGAGATGAGTGATCTCTGCCAAGATGAATACTCCGGCGGACGGCCTAACTTGCCTCCAACTCCTTTAAATTCAAGTCTTTCCAGATTGCCTTGACGGTCGTCATGAATCTATTGGCGGCGGCAGCTAAGGCCTCTTGGTCGTCCGTGTATGCCTTGAGAGTCGTATCTTTCTTTAGTTCGACTAACTGACCACCTTTGAACATTTGGAACATACGAAGATGAATTGGGGATGATAGCGACGTGTCATTCGGATCAGGCCGAATAAGCATCCCATGAGCTGAGAAGTTGCGTAGCTCCTCATAGCTCATGACTTGGCCGATCTCCGTTCGTAGCTCATCTGCGTAGGGGCTAAAAGGACCATCGACATTCAAGATCGTTTTCAACCTCTCCGCTCGCTTGCCAGCGTCGTGCGAGAAAGACAGATCCAAGGCTTGATATTGCTCGAAACTGGCAGCCTCGACTATCAGCTTGGCTAAAAACCATTCGACCTGGGCAAACGCTAATAGCGTTGCACCTCGCGCGTCGTACAGCTTCGTAATGAATTTGCTTGCTTCTGGAGACAGCTCATTCATCGGTCGGCTCTTAAAGTGCGAGATGATTAGCTTTGAAGTCGCAAGCTATCATGCAAGAGATTTAGCGTGAAAGACAATACCAACCGCACCGTCACGTTCGACGAGAGCTATTTTGGCTCACTTGAGGACCATTTTCCGCTATACTCGCCTCGGTAGCATCACCCGGAGGCGCATCCCGTGGAGCACTCGGCCAACCGCGACCCTAAAAACCTCGTCATCTGCTGTGACGGCACCGGCAACGAGATTTCGGAGAACATCTCCAACGTCCTGAAGCTCTATCGCTGCCTGCGCAAGACCGAGAAGACGCAGCCGCGGCAGATGGTGTTTTACGATCCCGGGGTCGGCACCGTGACGGAGCTATCGACCTGGAACAGGTGGAAAGCCAACATCAAGCTGGTGCTGGGCTCGCCACCGGCTACGAGTTCAAAGCCTAGCCACGCGATGCCTTGAGGTGTCGGAGTCGTCGTCAGCTCCGCATTCAGCCCGAAAATTGTTGAACCTGTTCTTCCATCCAGGTAAGCGCAGCGATGATCTTCGTCGAGCCGAGCGGATCATCTCCGATAATACTAAGGGGAACATTCGGATATTTCGTCAAATCGGCGTCAGTTAGGCGAACGTTCTCGATTTCATTCAGACGTCGCATCAACTCCCGACGTTTTTCAATCGGCCCGAAGACGGGCTTATTCTCTAATGAGCCAAACTGAATGTAGACCTTGCCGTCAGACGAAAGGTACACAGGATTGATGGTCACTCCGCCAGGCTTGAAGGAGGGATAGACGGAGCCATTCTCTTTACCGGTACCGAAGATAATGTTTCGTGTCCCACCCTTTCGCATCCACTCGTAGATTTGCTTTGCAATCTGCATTTCTTTAGCGCCGACGGTCGCCTCGAGCTTGTCAAACAGGCGGCCCTCATCCCAGCGTGGACCGATGCTGCCTCGCTTGGTCGCGGTCTCTTGGGTTTGACCGTACACCCGCGGTACTAACACCTTGAGTTCATCACTTTCGAACTGCCTAAGTTCGATCGCCAATACCTCAACCGCATCCATCTGCTCATTCAGGAACTCGACGATTCGCCTGAGTTCGAAGGGAATAAAATCGGCCACAAACAACAGCCGGATACGTTTCGCTTGGAGGTTCGTTTTCACTCGTTGCCAGAACTCGTCGGCGTCGCCTTCCGGTCCTAGCAGTTCGTTGAGCGCAGCCTCCACGGTTTGTCCAGCTTCTTTGCGGGTCCTATCAAGTGCTGACCAGAGTGTATCGACGGACCAGTATGTGACGCAGCTCGCTGCATAGTCCAACATCTGTCCCACGACTTCACGCCTAATTCGGCTATCACTTTGCCGTTTAAGCTCTACTAGAGTGGGGATGCCATCCTGGTCTAGAAATACGTGATCGATCGACCAGAGCGAAGCTCCAGCCTCACCAGTGGAAATTGAGAGCTCCCTTCCCACCAAGATCCATCGGCGCGGGTTCTGTGGGTCAACTTGGTCACCGACAAGAAGCTGCGGAAATTTGGACAGCAGTCGCTGGAAGTCGTCTTCCTTAGCAAAAGAGGCAGGCAGCAATGGAAGAAGCGAATCCTCACCGTTGAGAAGAAATACTCCCGACGCGTCCGCCCCCCGAAGCGGAACAACCTTGAAGCCGCGGGTCTGCAAGTAATTGTTAGCCTCGGTCCCACCGCCGAAGTTTGCCGAAGGGGTCCCGGTAGCCATCGAAATGATCTGCTTAACTGGGTAGAGCTTACCGTCGTGCTCTATACCATATCTGTGCGCCTGATTAGTCTCCCAGCCCGCCCAAACCGGAGTAGCCCGGAGTTCTCCGTCGAAACGATCCATCGCCTTAGAAATATTTTCTGCTGAAACGGATGTTATCGCCATCCCACAGCCTCCTTGCTCACGTAAATTGATTAGCAATCCTCACCGCTAATGCCACTGCAATCTACGATTGTCCACCGCCTCTATGCATCGGCATCAGACTCTGTGGGGCAGCGACAGACATTGGAATCAACGCAGAGGTTTGTCGGAATCCGACTGTTCAAATGTCGATTTAAGGCCGAGGCTATGTGGGTCGCGAACGCATGCAGCGCTTACTTGCTGCCTATTTCCCGCTATACTCGCCCCGGTAGCATCACCCGGAGGCGCATCCCGTGGAGCACTCGGCCAACCCCACCCCAAAAAACCTCGTCGTCTGCTGTGACGGCACCGGCAACGAGATTTCGGAGAACATCTCCAACGTCCTGAAGCTCTATCGGTCCTTGCGCAAAACCGAGAAGACGCAGCCACGGCGGATGGTGTCCTGCGATACCGGGGTCGGCACGGTGACGGAGCCGTCGACCTGGAACAGGTGGAAGGCCAACATCAAGCTGGTGCTGGGGCTCGCCACCGGCTACGGGCTTTATCACGAAGCATTCGCAGCCTCGTAAGCGGCCCGCCCCCTACCCCCGAAAATCAATGCTCCGCAGCACGATGCCCGGCGGGGTGCCTTCGAATTCGCAGGCGCGGTACTTGCTGGCGGCGCGGGTTTCGATGCGGTCGCGCAGGCGGGTGAACTGGGCTTCGCGCTGGTCGGGGCGGGTTTGCGGGCCGCGTTCGAGATCGTCCATGGCGGAGGTCGAGATCGCGCAGGGGATTTCCTTCGGCCCGTCCTGCATCGAGAACTGGACGATGCCGCGGTCCTGTTCGTGGCCGATGAAGCGGCCGCTGGTGAGGGGCATGGGGGACTCCTGTTACGGTTGCTTTGCGACGCGATGATTGCGCGACGTCGTCCTGGCGAACGCCAGGACCTCCGCGCGAGCGCCCTGCGCTCGTCGCGATTACCCCGGTCGACTATTGTTCAAGCACGCTATGGCTACTGGCACCCACAACAACTCAGCTCGGTGGCTATGGGTCCTGGCGTTCGCCAGGACGACACCTGTTTTCAATTCGCGCACCTGTTCTCAAATGCACGCACCTGTTTTCGGGTGCACCTGCTTTCCGCGCTCGGAGCACCGCGGGATGCGCCCGCGCGCCATCGCTCAGCTATCCCCGCCCAGTCTCGCGAAATCGTCGAGCAGCGCGGTGACCAGGGCGCGGTGGCGGGTGTCCTCGGCAGGCAGGCTTGCGGCGTAGAGGTTGAGGAGGTAGCGCGCCTTCACCGCGGCCTCCAGCCAGGAGGCTGATGGCACCGTCATCATGCGGTGTTCGAGATCGGCCTCGCGCTCGCGCAGCTCACGGACATGGTTCTCGACCTCGGCCAGCGTGCGGCGCAAATCGGTGGCCTTCTGCGCGGCCATGCCGCGATGCTTGTCGAGATCGACGGGCTGGTCAGTCATTGGCGATTCCAGCGTCGGACGCCATCGCGTCCGCAAGATCGATCGCGCGGATCGACAACATCTCCACCGAGCCGAGCACACCTTCCACGGGCACGATGATCGACGTGCCGACACGGCGCCAGGCCGAGAAGGTCTCGGCGTCGATCGTCTCCTCGTCGGCGATCACCTGATAGGCGCCCGCCGGCAGCATGCGCTCGATGCCGTGGATGCGGAACGGATGCCTGAACGTGACGGTTTCCCGCCGCGACCGGATGGTCATGCACGCCTGCCTTGCTGCGAGAGCGGCCCCAAACCGACGCCGGCGATCACGACCATGCGCTTCTTGCGCGGCAATAGCCAGCGCTATCGTCACCGCGTCGCACGCGGCGTTTTAGTTCTCGCTATTGGCGGGATGCAGGCGTACGTCTCATATGCGCCCGCGCGCCGCGCGGGATGCATGTTGCCATCGGTCGAGCCAAGTTCATTCGAAACCTTTTGGAGGAGACGAAATCATGGCCAAGGGACAGCAGCGCAGCAATCGTGAAGCCAAGAAGCCGAAGAAGGAAAAAGCCAAGGTGATCGCGGCGGCACCAAGCCGCAAGGACGCGGCGTGGCAGCCGGATTTCGGGCCGGGGAAGAAGAAGTAGAGGCGGCATCGCGCGCTTACCCTCCCCTGGAGGGGTCCCGGACGAGCGTAGCTCGCCCGTGGGTCGGCTCACATGCAGCGCTAGCGGAATGTGAGACGGGGTGGGGTGACAGTCTCTCCACGGAAGCACTGCCCGTGTGGAGAGATCACCCCACCCCGCTCGCGCTGCGCGCGATCGACCCTCCCCCTCCAGGGGAGGGTAAGAAGACCGCCGTCTCCTCGCCGTCGCGCTTGTTTGCTATACTCGCCCCGGTAGCATCACCCGGAGGCGCATCCCGTGGAGCACTCAGCCAAACCCGACCCGAAAAACCTCGTCATCTGCTGCGACGGCACCGGCAACGAGATTTCGGAGAACATCTCCAACGTCCTGAAGCTCTATCGCTGTCTGCGCAAGACCGAGAAGACGCAGCCGCGGCAGATGGTGTTTTACGATCCTGGGGTCGGCACGGTGACGGAGCCGTCGACCTGGAACAGGTGGAAGTCCAACATCAAGCTGGTGCTGGGGCTCGCCACCGGCTACGGGCTCGATGACAACGTGCTGGCGGCCTATTGCTTCCTGGTCGAGCATTATGCGCCCGGCGACAAGATCTATCTGTTCGGTTTTTCGCGCGGGGCCTACACGGTTCGCGTGCTGGCGGGGCTGATCCAGAAGGTCGGACTGATCTCGCCGGAGCAGGCGAACCTCGCTGGGAGCGGCCTTGTCGCCTACAAGCAATATTCCGGGCTCGGGCGCGGCAACGACATCGAGGATCTCAAGGACGGCGGCTTCGACGAGGACGGGCCGGTGCCGAAGGACATTTTCGACCTCGCCGCGCAGTTCGCCCGCATCACCTCGTCGCGCTGGCCGACCATCCACTTCATCGGCGTCTGGGACACGGTGGCGAGCGTGATCGTGCCGCGGCGCGACCGCTTCTTCTACGTGCCGAGCCTGGAAGAGCTGGCCTTCACGCTGCGCAATCCCAGCGTCCAGATCTTCCGCCAGGCGATCGCGATCGACGAGCGGCGCTGCATGTTCCGCCTGAAAGAGTATGAGGAGCCGCAGGAGTACTGGAGCAACCGCTTCGTGCCCGATCACAAGAAGGAGGCGCAGGACATCCTGCAGGTGTGGTTCGCCGGCGTGCATTGCGACGTCGGCGGCGGCTATCCGGAGGTGGAAAGCGCGGAGTCGAAATATCCGCTGATCTGGATGATCGAGGAGGCGACCAAGGCGGGGCTGAACTTCAACCCCAGCACGGTGAAGCAGCTCGCCTGGGGCGTCCAGCGCAAGAACTCGCCGTTCAAATACGTCGAGCCCGCCTATACCGGCAAGGCGGGGCGCCTGCACGATTCGATGAATGCACTCTGGCGCGTGCTGGAATTCCTGCCGAAGAGCGCAAAGTACAAGGAATGGCCTGATAGAAAGGTGGTGGCGGGTTTCTACATCCCCGATTGCGAGCCGCGCGTCATCCCCGAAGGCGCTCATGTGCATGAAAGCGTGCTCAAGCGCATGGCGGTGGAGCCGGACTATCGGCCGGTGAACATGCCGAAGGATTACGTGACGGTGCCGATGCCGGTGCCGCCGGGCGAGGTGGCGGGCGAGATGGCGGGGGAGATCGTCACGGGGTGAGCTCCTCTTACCCTCCCCTGGAGGGGGAGGGTCGATCGCGCGAAGCGCGAGCGGGGTGGGGTGATCTCTCCTCTCGGGCACTGTCAGACGCAGAGATACTGTCACCCCACCCCGTCTCACATTTCGCTACGCTCAATGTGAGCCGACCCACGGGCGAGCTACGCTCGTCCCGGACCCCTCCAGGGGAGGGTGGGCACCCCGATACCGCCGCTTTCTCCGATCGCCGCTACTTTTCATTAAAATTCTCAGGCCCGCTTTAGCGTGATCGCATCACCTTCGCCGGCAGAATGGCAATCCGACCGCAAGAAAAAGACCAGCGGAGTGGAGGAGACGTGCCGCAATATCCGCGCAGATTTGCCCGCGTAAAGCCGGCGGGCCTGGTGTCCCGCCAGGCCAAGATCATCACCGACCCGCGTGCGCCGGTAATTCCCTGCACGCTGATCGACTATTCGCCCGGCGGGGCCTGCGTCGATCTCGGCGGGCAGGTGAAGATCCCCGATCGCTTCGAGCTATTGCACGTCAACACCAGGAAGCGCTGCCGCATCGCCTGGAAGCGCGGCACGCGGGTGGGCGTGGTGTTTTAGGGCCTTAAGAGTTCGCGGTTCGCTCGCTCTGTTCCCTCCCCCCTTGTGGGGGAGGGTCAGGGAGGGGGGTAGCCCAGCAAACGGTGTTGGCTACGTGCGACAGGCCGCAAGCAAGCCTCGCTTGACTCGCGAAAGCTCGTCGTGTGGTACCCCTCTCCCTAGCCCTCCCCCACAAGGGGGGAGGGAACGCACCGATGATGCGGCGCGATCATTCTCTGACAACAGCTCCCTCACACCTTCCGCATCCGCGCCTTTGCGCCGGCGACGATCTGCATGGCGACGCCGGCGATCCAGGCCACGAACACCAGCCAGGTCAGCGCGTCGTGCGGCTCGAGGCGGAGCACGATGACGGCGACGGAGACGAGCGCGGTCAGCGTGGCGCAGAGCGTGCCGGCGGAGCTGAGCAGCTCCGCGGCGTCGATATGGCTGTGGGCCTCGTCGAAGGGAAGCTGCGGCGTGTCGATGCCCAGATAAAAGCCGACCACGCCGAGCAGCATCATCAGCAACAGAAAGCCCTGCGTGGTGAGCACGGCGAACGCCGATCCGACATAGGCGCCGACGAACAGCCCGCAGGCGGCGCCCGCCATCGCAAGGCCGATCCGTTCCAGCACATGGGCAGTCTTGCGAACACGGTACCGCATTGCGAGCCTCGCGCGCCGTTGAGCTTTTCCGGAGGTTAGGCCCGTTTTGCGACGGTTGGAAGCTAGGGGGAGTTACGGATGCGTGAGGCGCTCTTTAACTCCCTCTCCCCGCAAGCGGGAAGAGGTGAAGGGTTAGCGCGCGCCGAAACTGGTCTTGCCGAACAGCGCCTTTTGCGTCGCCGGCTGCGAGCGCCAGTATTGCGGCGGGGCCTCGACTTCGCCGCCGAGCTCGGCGGCGGCATGCCAGCCCCAGCGGGGGTCGTAGAGCATGCCGCGGGCGAGCGCGACCATGTCGGCCTTGCCGGATGCCACGATCTCTTCGGCCTGCGCGGCTTCCGTGATCAGGCCCACCGCCATGGTCGGAAGGCCGGTCTCGCGCTTGATGGCGTCGGCGAACCGCACCTGATAGCCGGGGCCGAGCGCGATCTTCTGCAGCGGCGAGACGCCGCCGGAGGAGGCATCGATCCAATCGATGCCGCGCGCCTTCAACGCCCTGGCCAATTCGATGGTCTGCGCCAGGTCCCAGCCGCCCTCGACCCAGTCGGTCGAGGACACCCGCATGCCGATCGGCTTGTGTTCCGGAAACACCGCGCGCACGGCGTCGTAGACTTCGAGCGGAAAGCGCATGCGGTTTTGCAAGCTACCGCCATACTCGTCGGTGCGCCTGTTGGAGAGCGGCGACAGGAACTCATGCAGCAGATAGCCGTGCGCGCCGTGCAGCTCGATGGCGTCGATGCCGATGCGCTCCGCGCGCCTGGCGGCATCGACGAAGGCGTCGCGGATGCGCGTCAAACCGGCGCGATCCAGCGCCAGCGGCGCGGCCTCGCCCTCCTTGTGCGGGATCGCCGAGGGCGCCACGGTCTGCCAGCCGCCTTCGCTTATTGGAATGAGCTGGCCGCCGTCCCAGGGCCGCGCGCTGGAGGCCTTGCGGCCGGCATGAGCGAGTTGCATCGCGATCGCGGTGTGTGAATGCTTGCGCACCGAGGTGAGGATCTGCTTCAGCGCGGCTTCAGAGGCATCGCTGTAGAGCCCGAGACAGCCCGGCGTGATGCGCCCGATCGCCTCGACATGCGTCGCCTCGATGCAGAACATCGCCGCGCCCGACAGCGCAAGATTGTTGATGTGGGTGAAATGCCAGTCGGTGGGCACGCCGTCCTCGGCCGAATACTGGCACATCGGCGACACCACCACGCGGTTCTTCAAGGTCAGGCCGCGCAGCTTGATCGGAGAAAACAGGGCGCTCATGCAGGGGATTCCGGCGAATGGAGGAATGGAAGCAATTGCATGAAGTTTAGTGGGCGGACGGCAAATTGCGAGGTGCGCGGGGAGCATGGCCGCGCGCCGGGGATGCATTGCGGGTGAGGGCTGGCGCGTGGTGGCGCGTCAATTTCCGCCGTCGTCCCCGCGAAGGCGGGGACCCATAACCACAGGGGGGCGTTTAGCGAAGACAGGTCACTCCGAGTCTTCGTCAAACTCTTGCTGCGGCGTATGGGTCCCGGATCTGCGCGCGCTTAAGGCGCGCTTGTCCGGGACGACGGGAGCGATTGAGGCACGATCTGACAGGAAAGGCCGCTACTGCTCGAACACCCCGCGCCGCAGCTTGCCGATGTGGTTGCGGTTGCTGCGCCCGAGCGTGATGGTGGCGTGGGCGGAGAACTCGATCGTGTAGCGGCCGTCGTCCATCTTGCTCAGGCTGCCGAGATCATCGAGCTTGTCGGCCAGCGTCCTGTCGCTCTCGACGAACAGACGGTAGTCGTTGAGATCGTAGCTGCGCGGTCCACGCCATTTCACGGTGGCGACTGAGGTGCGCATGTCGCCGTCGGACTTGACCACGACGGTGCGGCCGACCGCCTTGCGAAACAGGTCGGGCGTTTCGATCAGCCGCGCGTGGATGCCCTCGATCGCATAGATGTTCAGCGTCATGATGTGACGCTCGGTGCGGAAGGCGACCGCGACATAGTGCGAGTTCGGCGACCAGCTGGCGTAATAGGCGTCGGGCGCGGTGTCGAGATTGTTCTCGTGGCTGATATCATCGAGCACGTCCAGCCTGACATGGCTGGGCTCCGACATCAGATAAGCGTGGAATTTATCATGTGCGCCCTCACCCTCGCCATGCACGGCGATGGCGAGGTGCTTGTTCGGCGCCCAGCCGCCCGCGACGATGCCGTACTCGCCCTTCTCATAGGTGTGCTCGACCGTGGCGTGCGCCTGGGACAAGGCGGACAGCGTGATGGCGATCGCGAGGATGACGCGGCGGAGTTGCATGATGCTTGGTCGCGCGTCGCTAGGCATCAGTTCATCTCAACGGTCGTCCTGGCGAAAGCCAGGACCCATACCGCGAGGTCTTTCGATTGCGGACGGCAGGCGTACCGAACGACGAATCTTCGCCAAACTGGCGCGTGTGGTAATGGGTCCTGGCTTTCGCCAGGACGACAGCGGAGGATTACTCCACCAGCGTGAATTGCAGCAGCAGGGTGCGCTGGAGCATGGAGAAATTATCGTCCGACACCATGGTCAGCACGGTTTCGCCCTCCGCCGTGACATGGGCGTCGATGCCTTCCATGTTGTCGACCTCGTGGCCAAGATCGGCCTCGAACAATACGGGGCCATCGACCACCGCGCCCGGCGCGATCGATTTGAGCGGGATTGCCCGGATGCGGATGTTGATGCCGGTGAACCAGGAGAATTTGCGCTCGAGAATCAAGATCTCGCCCGTGGGCAGCAGCACGGCATCGCTGATGAACTGCTCGTCGGTGCGCTTGATGCTGAACCGGCCCGGCAAGGGGCCGCCGATCAGGAAGCCGATCAGATTGCCGTCGGCGTCGATACCGCCTTCCGACATTGCGATCAGTGTGCCCGCGAGCGGCTGGCCCTTCATGTCCTTCGGCACGAACACCAGCGCTTCCAGCCCCTTGTTGTAGGGCAGCTTGCGCATCGCTGGCGGCGTCGGCACCACCTCGCCGCGGGCGCGGGTGCCGCCGCGCGCGAAATCGAAGCGCATGATCTGGTTGACGCGTTCGAGCCCGACATAAAGAAGCGAGCCGTCGCGCGCGAGCGACTCGGTGTCGTACCAGAGCCGCTTTTCCGTGATCGGCCGTCCCTCGCTGTTCAGGATCGGCGCCGCCTCGACGTCGTCGAGCCCGGCCATCTTGCCACCGCTGTAGCGGATGCGGCCGGTGAACCAGGTGCCCTGATCCGACAGCGCGAGGAAGCGCTCGCCCTTGTCGTCGAGGAAGCGGAAACCTGAGAGGCCGCCGAAGCCGCGATGCGGCGAGGTCAGGACGAGGCCGCTGCGATATTGCAACGAGCCGAAGCGCTCGCGCGTGCGGTCGCGCGGCTGGAAGAACGGAATCTGCCGCGCATTGACCTCGATGCTGACCGGCGCGGTGACGGTATGCTCAGGCTGCGCCGGCCTTTGATCTGGCTGCGCCGGCTTGGGCGTCGCCTGCGCCAGCGCGGAACGAGACAGAGCGAGAGTGGAAAATCCCGCCGCCGCGTGGCCTAAGAAGGAGCGGCGGGATTGATGTGTGCTCACGAATGCAATTTGCGTCGCGGGCGACCGGCCGGCTGTGACGGAGCGGTGTTGGTCTCGCTGAAGAGTTCAGCGAGCTTCTCGGTGATGGCGCCGCCGAGCTCCTCGGCGTCCACGATCGTCACGGCGCGGCGATAATAGCGCGTCACGTCATGGCCGATGCCGATCGCGATCAGCTCGACCGGCGAGCGGGTTTCGATCTCCTCGATGAGGTGGCGCAGATGCCGCTCGAGATAATTACCGGGATTGACCGACAGCGTGGAATCGTCGACCGGCGCGCCGTCCGAGATCATCATCAGGATCTTGCGCTGCTCCGGCCGGCCGAGCAGGCGCTTGTGCGCCCAGTCCAGCGCCTCGCCGTCGATGTTCTCCTTGAGGAGGCCCTCGCGCATCATCAGGCCAAGGTTTTTCCGCGCACGGCGCCAGGGGGCGTCGGCGGACTTGTAGATGATGTGGCGCAGATCGTTGAGGCGGCCGGGATTGGCCGGCTTGCCGGCGGCAAGCCACGCCTCGCGCGATTGCCCGCCCTTCCAGGCCCGCGTGGTGAAGCCGAGGATCTCGACCTTGACGCCGCAACGCTCCAGCGTGCGGGCGAGAATGTCGGCGCAGGTGGCGGCGACCGTAATCGGCCGCCCACGCATCGAGCCGGAATTGTCGAGCAGCAGCGTGACGACCGTGTCGCGGAATGTCGCCTCCTTCTCGTGCATGAAGGACAGCGGATGATAGGGATCGGTGACGACGCGCGACAGGCGCGCGGGATCGAGGATGCCCTCTTCGAGGTCGAACTCCCAGGCGCGGTTCTGCTGCGCCATCAGACGGCGCTGCAGGCGGTTGGCGAGGCGGGCGACGATTCCTTGAAGATGCGCGAGCTGCTTGTCGAGATAGGCGCGCAGGCGCTCCAGCTCGTCATGGTCGCAGAGGTCCTCGGCGGCGATGACCTCGTCGAATTTCGGCGCGAAGGCGTGATATTCCGGCCCGCGCGGCTCGTTCTTGCCGTGCTGGTTCGGGCGCGTCGCCTCGCCCGGCGTCTCGTCGTCGCCGAGCTCGCCGTCGTCGAAGGTGTCGGAGGTCGAGGCCTGCGCGCTTTCCATCGCGCTCTCGCTCATCTCCTCGCTTGAAGCCTGCGCCTGGTCGGCGCTCATCTCCTGCGCGGCGTCGGAATCGGGCGAGCCCTCGGCACCGGACTGATCGTTGTCGCCGTCCTGGTTCTCGTCGTTGTCGTCGTTGTCCTCGCTGTCGGCGCTGCGCTCGTCGCCGAGTTCGAGCGCGGTCAGCAAATCATGCACGGCGTCGCCGAACTTGGTCTGGTCCTCGACCACGCCGTCGAGCCGGTCGAGCCGCTTGCCGATCTTGTCTTCGAGGATGGGACGCCAGAGATCGACCATCTTCTTGGCGGCTGCCGGCGGCGCCATGCCGGTGAGGCGCTCGCGCACCAGCATCGCCAGCGCGTCGGCGAGCGGCGCATCGGCGCGGTCGGTGATCTCGTCGAACTTGCCGCGATGGAAATGGTCGTCGAGCATCGCGGTGAGATTCTTGGCAACGCCCGCCATGCGGCGCGCGCCGATCGCCTCGACCCTCGCCTGCTCCACCGCCTCGAATACGCCACGCGCCTGCGGATTGCCGGGCATCAGCTTGCGGTGAACCTTGGGATCGTGACAGGCGATCTTAAGCGCGATGGAATCGGCGTGGCCGCGCACGATCGCCGCATCGCGCTTGGTCATCTTCCGCGCCGGCTCGGGCAGCCGCGCCTTGCCCGGCGCGAGGCCCGGGCGTTCGGCGGCGAAGCTCACATCGAGCTCGGGCGACTTGGCGATCGCCTTCAGGCAGGACGCCACCGAGCGCTTGAACGGCTCGGTCGGCGCTTCCTTGCTGTTGCGGAACTTGGAGTTGGAGGTGGTGCTCATCTCGATCTCACCGTCGTCCCGGCGAAGGCCGGGACCCATAGCCACCGACGGTTGGTGCGTCAGGGAAAACTATCAGCGTCGCTTCATCGAGAGACCTCGCGGTATGGGTCCCGGCTCCAGTGCGCAATTGCGCACAAGGCCGTGACGACATGCCGCGAGAGATATCAGCTCAGCGCCACGTTGACCGCCGATTCCGGCAGCTCCGCGTTGAAGCAGCGCTGGTAGAACTCGGCGACCAGGGGACGCTCGAGCTCGTCGCACTTGTTGAGGAAGGTGACGCGGAAGGCGAAGCCGATATCACCGAAGATATCGGAGTTTTCGGCCCAGGTGATCACCGTGCGCGGGCTCATCACCGTCGACAGATCGCCATTGGCGAAGGCGTTGCGGGTGAGATCGGCAAGGCGCACCATCTTGTTGACGATGTCGCGGCCTTCGGGGGTGCGATAGTGCTTGGCCTTAGCCAGCACGATCTCCACTTCCTCGTCGTGGCTGAGATAGTTCAGCGTGGTGACGATCGACCAGCGGTCCATCTGGCCCTGGTTGATCTGCTGGGTGCCGTGATAGAGGCCCGAAGTGTCGCCGAGACCGACCGTATTGGCGGTCGCAAACAGGCGGAATGCCGGGTGCGGCTTGATGACCTTGTTCTGGTCGAGCAGCGTCAGGCGTCCGGAGACTTCCAGCACGCGCTGGATCACGAACATCACGTCGGGGCGGCCGGCATCGTATTCGTCGAACACCAGCGCGACGTTGTGCTGCAACGCCCAGGGCAGGATGCCGTCACGGAATTCGGTGACCTGCTTGCCGTCGCGGACCACGATGGAGTCCTTGCCGACGAGGTCGATACGGCTGATGTGGCTGTCGAGGTTGACGCGCACGCAGGGCCAGTTCAGGCGGGCGGCGACCTGTTCGATATGGGTGGATTTGCCGGTGCCGTGATAGCCGGTGACCATGACGCGGCGGTTCTTGGCGAAGCCGGCGAGAATGGCGAGCGTGGTGGCGCGGTCGAAACGGTAGTCGGAATCGACTTCAGGGACGTGAGGATCGACTTCGGAATAGGCCGGCACTTCGAGATCGCTGTCGATCCCGAACACCTGGCGCACCGACACCTTCATGTCGGGCAAACCGGAAACTTCCTCAACTTTGGACATGGCGGCGGTCGTCATCAATCCTCCGAGGCCCCGGGCGGTCCCGAGACCAGTTATTTGCACGTTGGCTGCGGCTGGGTGCGGCTGCGAACCTATCAGAGACGACCGGCCGGCAGAAGCCCGCGCCCCAATCAAAGTTCCGTTGTCTTTTCATTTAGATAGGCAAGGAACGCGATTTTGGGAAGGCTGCCCTGCAAATCTCGCCCAAATTTCGCCCCGGATAGCCACCTGCCCAAGCGGATGGCACTTTCGGCGGCTGTCCTTACTTATGTAGGGTCTGAACCCGAATGCCCCAGCCCGCTACAGAGACCACGTGACGTCCTTCCTTGACCCCCTGATATCCTTCGTTTCAGTCCATGCGTGGCTGGCCTATCTGACCCTGTTCCTGGCGGCGCTGCTCGAGGCGGTCCCGGTGGTGGGGTCGGTCATCCCCGGCTCGACCATCATCCTGGCGCTGAGCGCGCTGGTTCCCGGCGGGGACCTGAAACTGCAATGGGTGCTGCTGGCGGCCGCCATCGGCGCCGTGCTCGGCGACGGCTCGGCCTTCTGGCTCGGGCACCGGCAGCAGCGCAAGATCCTCAACACCTGGCCGCTGACCAATTATCCGCGCGTGGTCGAGGAGAGCGAGAGCTTCTTCCACCGCTTCGGCACCTGGGCCGTGTTCTTCGCCCGCTTCGTGCCGCCGATCCGCGCCTTCGTGCCTGTGACCGCCGGTGCGCTCGACATGGCCCCAGCGAAATTCTACGCGGTCAACATTCCGGCCATCCTGGTCTGGGCGCCGGCCCATGTGCTGCCGGGCGTGCTGGCGGTATCGGCCCTACATCAATATGCCGGGCTGCCGCACCATGGGCATCCCTACAAGCACATGTGGATTTTGACCGTGACGGCGGTAGCGATCATCGGCGGCTTCGGCATCTGGCTCTATCGCCGGCGGCAGAACGGCGTGGTGGCGGAGGCGAAGCCGCGGGCGTAACCGTCGTCCTGGCGAAAGCCACGACGACGGCGGAAACATTTGTGCTAGCCGCCCGCTCCCGCCCTCCGCCCCGGCGCCGGTCCCACATATCTTGCCCGCGGCCGGATCAGCTTGCCGAACTGCAGTTGCTCGCTGGCATGCGCGATCCAGCCGACGCTGCGGGCCATGGCGAACAGCGCGAGCTCGCTGCCTGCAGGCAGGCGCAACGCGTGGACGAGCACGGCGAGGACATAGTCGATGTTGACGAACTCGCCGGTCGCCTCCGCGATCCGCTCCGGCACCTCTTTGGTGAATTTGCGCGGCGCGCCGGCGCGGGCCAGGGCGTTCAACAGCGATTGCGCGCGGGGATCGCCGCGCTTGTAGACGCCATGGCCGAAGCCGGGGAAACGTTCGCCCAGCGCAACGCGCTCGCGCACCATCGGCTCGACGTCGCGGTCGATCAGCGTCTTGACGAGCTGCGAGGCCAGCACGCCGGCGCCGCCGTGCTTCGGCCCTTTCAGCGCGGCAAGTCCGGCGATGACGGCGTCGTAAAGACTGAGTCCGGTCGAGGCCGCGCAACGCGCGGTGAAGGTCGAGGCGTTCAGTTCATGGTCGGCCAGCAACACCAGCAGGCGCCGGATCAGATCGGGGGCGTGCTTGTTATCGGGCGCCCAGGCGCGCGCGATCTGATGATGCAGCGGCTCGGCCGACGGCTCGGAATTCAGCATCGTGGCGACGAGGAGCCGGACGATGCGCGCGCCGACCAGCGCGCGGCCATCGGGGGCGCGGGTGAAGGCGCGGGAATCGGCGCTGGTTGCCAGCGCAAGCACGGCGATGGCCCGGTCGATCGGCGCCGCGCGCCGCGCAGCTTGCGCAATCGCGCGCATCTCGTCGGAGACTTTTGGCTGGTTGTCCGGAGCGAAGGGGTCGACGTCGGCGACGTCCCACAGCAGCGTCGCGGCGTGCTCCAGCGTGTCGTTCTCGGCGAGATCGACGCAGTTGACGCCGCGATAGATCGCCCCCTCCTCGGTGATGGTCGAGATCTCGGTGTCCATGACGGGCAGATCGGCGTCGAAGCTGCGCAAGCCGCGCGGCTCCGGCGACGGCACGCGGCGCTCCTTCAGGGCACGGACGTCCTCGGCGCGATAACGGTTCTTGCGCGAGTCCGGCGTTGGCTCGGAGCGGATCAGGCCGCGGCTGACATAGGCGTAGAGCGTGGCCGGTGAGATCGCGAGCTCGGCTGCGGCTTCCCGGGCGGAGAGGTAGAGGCCATCAGAATTTTTCATATTGATTTATGTAATCAAGATTGATCAATCTGTCGAGACGTCCGAATTTCCTCTGGTGCAGTGCAAAGGGAGATTTGGACCATGAACATCCACCTCACCAAAAGTCAGATCGGGCTGGACGGCGTTCCCGCGGCCGAGACGGTGCTGAGCCATGTCGACGGCGAGCGCGGCGAATTGATCATCGCCGGCGAGCATGTCGGCCGACTGGCCGCCACGTCGAGCTTCGAGGGCGTCACCGCCCGGCTCTGGAACGGCGCCAGCCAGACCACGCTCAGCGAAGCCAATGTCCGGGCGAGCCTGGGCGCGGCGCGCGAACGCGCCTTTGCGCGACTGCCCCAGCTGCTGGCAGCGACGCAAGGCATGGGCATCGTCGACGGTTTTCGCGCGGCCGTGGCAGGCTTACGCGCCGAGCACGGGCTGGAGCACGAGGCGACCATCGTCGGCGCGTTTCCAGTGATCGCGGGCGCACTGGTCCGTCGCACAAAAGGGTTCGACCCGGTCGCGCCTGATCCGACCATGAGCCACGCGGCCGATACACTTCGCATGCTGCACGGACGCTCGCCCGCGGCACGCGAGGTCACCGCACTCGACGCCTATCTCGTCACCGCCAGCGATCACGGCATGAACGCCTCGACTTTCACCGCGCGCGTGGTGGCCTCGACGCAGGCCGACCTGTTCGCGGCCGTCACCGCCGGCTATTGTGCGCTCACGGGCCCGCTGCATGGCGGCGCGCCGGAGCCGGTGCTGGAAATGCTGGATGCGATCGGCTCGCGCGAGCGCATCCAGCCCTGGGTCGATGCGGCGCTCGCCCGCGGTGAGCGGATGATGGGCTTCGGTCACCGCGTCTATCGCGTGCGCGATCCGCGCGCCGACGTGCTCAAGACCGCGGTCGAGGCACTCGCCTCCAACGGCACCGATCTGCCCTTTGCCGGCGAGGTCGAGGCCTATATCCGCGCAGCGCTTCGCAAGAAGAATCCGGAACGGCCGCTGGAGACCAATGTCGAGTTCTTCACCGCGATCCTGCTCGATGCGCTGGCGATTCCAAGGCAGGCTTTCACGCCGATCTTCGCGGTAGCCCGCAGCGCCGGGTGGACCGCGCATGCACGCGAGCAGCAGCGGACGGGACGACTGATCCGGCCGAGCTCGTCCTATGTGGGGGCGATGCCGAAGGGGTGAGGAAGTCGCCCGGATGAGACACGACAGCGGATCCAAAACTCTGCTGTCGTCCCGGCCTAACGCGCAATTGCGCGCGGGGGGGCCGGGACCCATACGCCGCAGCAGCAGTTTTTTCGCGAGCTGGTCATTGCCTGTCTTCGCCAAACTGTTGCTGCGGCGTATGGGTCCCGGATCTGCGCTCCGCCCTGGACAACGCTACGCGTTGCCAAGGCTGCGCTTGTCCGGGACGACACCGGGAGTTTGGCTACAACTGAGGCAAGAAGCCCTCAGGCCTCCCGCACCACGGTCTTCAGATAATTATACGCCTTGATGATCTCGATCAGGCGATCCTCGGTGGAGCGGTCGCCGCCGTTGGCGTCGGGGTGATGCTGCTTGACCAGCGCCTTGTACTTGCTCTTGACGTCGGCGAGCGTCGAGTTCGGGCCGAGGCCCATCACCTGGAGCGCCTTGCGCTCGGCATTCATGACCTTGCGCGTTTCCGCCTTGGGCTCGGCCTCGGGGCCTTTCCGCCAGCTGGCGCGGCCGTTGATCTCCGAGAACATGCTGAACGGATCGGACGCCATGTCGATCTCGGCTTCCGCACCCTTCTTGCCGCCATTGGCGCCCATCTTCCAGGTCGGGCGATGGCCGGTCAGCGCATCCTTCTGATAGCGCGCGACGGCTTCGGCATTCATGCCGGAGAAGAAATTGTAGTTCTGGTTGTACTCGCGCACATGGTCGAGGCAGAAGTGCCAGTACTCGCGCGAATTCTCGCGCCCCTTCGGCGCGCGGTGGCTGCCCTTGTTCTGGCAGCCGGTCCATTCGCAAGCGACCACGGTCTCGCGCGGCTTCGCTTCCGGCTGCTTGCCGCGCGGCTTGACGCGGATGGAGTCGAAGAACTTTGATGAATCGATCGGCATGGCTGACTTTGACTACGCAATGCAAAAACCTTCAAGTCTTGACATTGCAATTAGCTGACCACCGGTAGCCGAAGTTTTACTTCGGCGTTCTTAGAACGGCCGCCCCAAGGGGCGGCCTATGCAGTTGACGGGGTGCGATCGCGTCCCTTAATGGCACTCATGGTTATGAAAGACACTATCAGCAACAAGTTGCGGGAAGCTTTCACACCGGAAAGCCTGCAAGTCGTCGACGAGTCACATTTGCATGAGGGTCACGCCGGCCATCGGCCAAGCGGCGAGACGCACTTCCGTGTTTATATCGTGTCTCAGGCCTTCAAAGGGAAGAGCCGGGTCGACCGTCACCGCATGATAAATGCGGCGCTGGCCGCGGAACTTTCCGGCGGCGTGCACGCGCTGGCGATCCACGCGCTGGCGCCGGGGGAAGGGTGACCTTCGCTTACCCTCCCCCTCCAGGGGAGGGTAAAGAGAAAATCAAAACGATTTCCCGGCCCTTCTCGGCTTCGCCTCTTCCAGCTCCGCCTCGCGCGTGACCGGAGAAATACGGAGTGCGGTGATGCGGTTGCGTTCGCGGCGGAGGACGCGAAAGCGGAAGCCGTGGAACGTAAAGCTCTGGCCGCGGTCGGGGATCGAGCGCGCCTCGTGAATGACGAGGCCGGCGACCGTGGTTGCCTCTTCATCAGGCAGGCGCCAGTCCATGGCGCGGTTGAGGTCGCGGATCGGCACGGAGCCGTCGACCACGACCGAGCCGTCAGGCTGGGCGCGCACGCCCGCAACCACGACATCGTGCTCGTCGGAGATGTCGCCGACGATCTCCTCCAGAATGTCTTCCAGCGTCACGAGACCTTCAACTTCGCCATACTCGTCGACCACGAGCGCGAAATGGGTCTTGCGGCGGCGGAACGCCTTGAGCTGCTCGGCTAGCGGCCGCATCTCCGGCACGAACCAGGGCGGCAACGCGATGGTGGAGACGTCGATGCGCGAGGTGTCGCCGTCGGAGGCGCGGATCGCGCGGAGGAGGTCCTTGGCGTGGAGCACGCCGATGATGTTTTCCGGCTTCTCGCGCCAAAGCGGAATGCGGGTGTATTCGGTCGCCAGCACCTCGCGCACCAGATCGTCCGGCGGCATGTCGGCGTTGATCATCATCATCTCGGTGCGATGGATCATGACGTCGGAGACCTGGAGCTCGCGCAAATCCAAGAGGCCACCGAGCATGTCGCGGTCCTGCTTCTCGACCTTGCCCTCGTGGTGCAACAGGTCGACCGCACCGCGCAGGCGTTCGGTCGGCGACAGGATCGCCTGGTGCTCGCCGGCGAGGCCGAAGCCGCGCATCAACAGACGCACGATGACTTCCACCACCCGCAGCAGCGGCCCCAGCACATACATGGTCAGCCGCATCGGGCGCGCGACCGCAAGCGCCATACGGTCCGGCGCGTTGATGGCGATGGTCTTGGGCAGCACCTCGGCGAAGATCACGACCAGCGCCGTCATGACGCCGGTGGCATAGAGCACGCCGACATCGCCGAACCAGCCGGTGAAGATGGAGGTTGCGAGCGCCGAGGCGGTGATATTGGCGATGTTGTTGCCGAGCAGCAGCGCGCCGATCAGGCGCTCGCGCATGTCGAGCAGCTGCGAGACCACGTCGGCGTCGCGATTACCCTGCTTGGAGAGCCTGAGCATGCTGGCGCGCGAGGCGCCGGTCAGCGCGGTCTCGCTCGCGGCGAAGAAGCCCGAGACCAGCAGGCAGATGATGACGATGGTGAAGCCGAGCCAGTCCATGCAGCACTCAACAACGTATCACGCCTTGCAGGCGAGCTTGTCCTTCAGGAAGTCGCGCACCGGCGTCGGCTCGACGTCCTTGGCGATGACTGCGCGCCCCACGGCTTCCAGCAGAATGAAGGTGAGCTTGCCGCGCTTAACCTTCTTGTCCTGCGCCATCAGCGCCATCAGCGCGTCGGCATCCGCAAGGCCCTCCTGGGCGAAACCGGCGATGTCCTGCAGGCGCGTCGGAAGTCCGGCTTCGATGAGGTGATGCTCGACGCGGGCCGCATCGGCCTCGCCGATCATGCCGAGCTTTGCGGAAAATTGCGCCGCGAGCGTCATGCCGATGGCGACGCCCTCACCGTGGAACAGGCGGTCGGAGAAACCGGTCGCGGCTTCCAGCGCGTGGCCGAAGGTGTGGCCGAGATTGAGCAGCGCGCGCTCGCCGGTCTCGCGCTCGTCGCGCGAGACCACGCCGGCCTTGGCGCGGCAGGAGGTCGCGATCGCATGCTCGCGAGCGGCGCCGCCCTTGAAGATATCGGCGTGGTTCTTCTCCAGCCAGGTGAAGAAGGCCTCGTCGCCGAGCACGCCATATTTGGCGACCTCGGCATAGCCGGCGCGGAATTGCCGCGGCGACAGCGTATCGAGCACGGCGGTGTCGGCGATGACGAGCACCGGCTGGTGGAAAGCGCCGAGCAGGTTCTTGCCCTGCGGCGAGTTGATGCCGGTCTTGCCGCCGACGGATGAATCGACCTGCGCCAGCAGCGAGGTCGGCACCTGCACGAAATCGACGCCGCGGCGCAGGATCGCGGCAGCAAAGCCGGCGAGATCGCCGACGACGCCGCCGCCGAGCGCGATGACGAGATCGTTGCGCTCGATCTTGGCGGCGATCAGGGCTTCGCTGACCTTTTCAAGGCCGGCATAGGTTTTCGAAATCTCGCCTTCCTCAACGACGACGCGCGAGGTCGGAATGCCGGTGGCGGCAAGCGAGGCTTCCGTCGGCTCGAGCCAGTATTTGGCGACGGTGCGGTCGGTGACGATGGCCGTGCGCACGCCGGGGCGCAACGCCGCGACCCGCTCGCCGAGCGAGGCCAGCACGCCGCGGCCGATGACGATGTCGTAGGCGCGATTCTCCAGCGCGACCTCGACATTGACAGGATCGGAATGTTTCAGAGGCGCGGTCATCGTACGGCACTCGCGACGTCGGCAGGTGGTTGGGCGGTCTGTTGACCGCAGAGATAGGCATGCAGCGTCTCGATGCACTCCTCGACGATCTTGTCGTGCGGCACATCGCGCGAGGCGATGGTGAGATCGGCATGGCTGTAGATCGGCTCGCGCTCGGTGAGCAGGCGCGTCACGGTTCCTTCGGGATCGGCGGTCTTGAGCAGTGGCCGGTCGGCGCGGCGTCGCACCCGGCGCATGATGACGTCGTGATCCGCCCTGAGCCAGATCGAGATCGCCTTGGCCGCGATGCGGGCGCGGGTATCCTCGCGCATATAGGCACCGCCGCCGGTCGCCAGCACCACCGGCCCACCGTCCAGCAGGCGCGCGATCACCCGCGCCTCGCCATCGCGGAAATGCGGCTCGCCGTGGCGCTCGAAAATCTCCGGTATGGTCATGCCGGCCGCGGCCTCGATCTCGGTGTCGGCATCGACAAAGGGCAGCTTGAGCCTGAGAGCCATGCGGCGGCCGATGGTCGATTTGCCGACGCCCATCATGCCGACGAGCACGATCGAACGCGTCCCCAGCGCCGACAGGATGTCGGCCTCGGGGTTCGGTTGTGCAGGCAGCGCGGCGTCGGGCATTGGATCTCGCTCAATCTGCCGCCAAAGGCGGCATCCCGGCCACCTATACGACCCCCTCGGGGCCCTCGCCAGAGGACTCTTGCTATGACCCGGCGAACATGTTGGATGATTTCATTGGTTAATTTGCCTGTTCAAGACCCTCGCCGAGACCTTGCCCGATGCCCAGCCTGTTCCGCTTCCTGACGGTCGTCGCCGTGATCGCCGGCATCGTCTATGGCGTGGTGTTCGCGCTGGCCAATTTCGTCAATCCGAAGCCGCGAGAAATGACGGTGACGATCCCGCCGGATAAATTTCTCAAGAAATAGGAGCTAGCCTGACGGGCATGCGCAAATCCCCCGCCAGCAAGCCCTCAGACGCCAAGCTCACCGGCCTGTTCCTCGACATGCTCGCGGCGGAACAGGGCGCCGGCGCCAACACGCTCGATGCTTACAGGCGCGACCTCACCGATTTCTCCGAGTTTCTCGGCCGCGGCGGCCACAGCTTTACGGACGCCGAGACACAAGTCCTGCGCGACTATCTCGCCGATCTCGATGCGCGCGGCTTCAAATCCTCCAGCGTCGCGCGGCGGCTGTCGGCGATGCGGCACCTGTTCCGCTTTCTGCTCAACGAGCGCATTCGAACCGAAGATCCCGCGGCGATCCTCTCCGGTCCGAAGCGCGGCCGCGGCCTGCCAAAGGTGCTGTCGATCTCGGATGTCGATCGCATGCTCCGCCGCGCCAAGGAGATGAGCGAGGCGGCGGATGCCTCGCCATCGCAGCGGCTGCGGGCCTTGCGGCTCTATTGCCTGCTCGAGGTGCTCTACGCCACGGGCCTGCGCGTCTCCGAGCTGATGTCGCTGCCGCGCTCGGCGGCCAAGCGCGACGCCCGCATGATCGTGGTGCGCGGCAAGGGCGACAAGGAGCGCCTGGTGCCGCTGAACGAGGCCTCGCGCCAAGCGATGGCGGATTATCTCGCCGCGACGGAAGCCGCGAAAGGCGAGAAGAAGGGCAGCCTCGCCGCCTCCAAATGGCTGTTTCCGTCGTTCGGCGAGAGCGGGCATCTGACGCGGCAGCATTTTGCCCGCGACCTCAAGGAGCTCGCGGTCGCCTCGGGGCTGCAGGCGCGCCTGGTCTCTCCGCACGTGCTGCGGCACGCCTTTGCCAGCCACCTTCTGCACAACGGCGCCGATTTGCGCATCGTGCAGACCCTGCTCGGCCATACCGACATCTCGACCACGCAGATCTACACCCATGTGGTCGAGGAGCGGCTGAAGAGCCTGGTGCGCGACCTGCACCCGCTGGCGGAGAAGTAACCACCGCCGTGTGGCGGCGGGCGAAACCGCCTTGACTTCCGCCACATCTCCGCAGAAAGAGCCGGGGCCTTGTCAGTGATTTGCCGCGCTCCCGGGAGCGCACAGGTCAACCTCTTGAAGAAGCTACACTTCTTTGACTGAAGCCAACCCCGCTTCGCCTCGTCGTCCCGTCCCCCTATATTGAAACGATGCCAGACCAGATGCGCAGCTATCTCGACTTCGAAAAGCCCGTCGCCGAGCTCGACTCCAAGGTCGACGAGCTCAGGACGCTGGCTGCCTCCGGCACCGACATCGCCGAGGAGATCGGCCGGATCGAGGACAAGGCGGCGCAAGCGCTGGCCGACCTCTATCTGAACCTGACGCCGTGGCAGAAGACGTTGGTCGCGCGGCACCCGCAACGGCCGCATTTCAACGACTTCATCAAGGGCCTGATCACCGAATTCACCCCGCTCGCCGGCGACCGCAAGTTCGGCGAGGACGAGGCGCTGGTCGCGGGCTTCGGCCGCTTCCGCGGCGAGGCCATCTGCGTGATGGGCCAGGAAAAGGGCGATTCCACCGAGAGCCGCATCAAGCACAATTTCGGCATGGCGCGCCCCGAGGGCTACCGCAAATGCGTGCGGCTGATGGAGATGGCCGAGCGGTTCGGCCTGCCGGTGCTGTCGCTCGCCGATTCCGCCGGCGCCTATCCCGGCATCGGCGCCGAGGAGCGCGGCCAGGCTGAAGCCATCGCGCGCTCGACCGATGCCTGCATGGCACTGACGGTGCCGAACGTTGCCATCATCACCGGCGAGGGCATGTCGGGCGGCGCCATCGCCATCACCACCGCCAACAAGGTCTTGATGCTGGAGCACGCAATCTACAGCGTCATCTCGCCGGAAGCCGCCTCCTCCATCCTGTGGCGCGACGGCTCCAAGGCGCAGGAAGCCGCCAACAACATGAAGATCACCGCCCAGGACATGCTGCGCTTCGGGGTGATCGACGCCATCCTGAAGGAGCCGGTCGGCGGCGCCCATCGCGACCCCGCCGCCATGATCGCCACCACCGGGGACGCCATCGCCAAGGCCTTTGACGAGCTCCGCGGCATGGACGGCGACGCCATCCGCAAGCAGCGCCGGCAGAAATTCCTCGATATCGGCCGGAAGCTGGGCTGATTCGCCCCGATTCCGGGTCCGCATCGGCGGTGTGCTCCCTCCCCCGCCTGCGGGGGAGGGTCGGGGAGAGGGTGTCTCCTCTCGCGACACTCCCAATGCGGCGCGAGCCCCTCCCGACCTCCCCCGCAAGCGGGGGAGGTGAAGAGAGAGGGTAGTAACCCCGCGTTAACCCTTTTTTTGCCCAAATCGGCGATCTCAGTACTGGTTCCGCTGCAAAGTCCAAGTTCCGGCCCAGTTTAAGTCTCTGTTGACCACGCTGCCGCGCCAACGGGCTCGTGATCCCCGGTCGGGTTGCGACCTCAAAGGGCGGAGGTTAGAATTTTAATCAATGGCTTCAGGGCATAAGCGCTGGGGCTTGGTCTGAAAAAGTCCGGCTGTCCGGTCAGGCCAAGCTCCACAAATCGGGGTTCGCGCTTCCGCCCGGCACGTTGTGGGGTCCATCTTGAATTCTCGTTCGCTTGCTCGCGCGCTCTTGGCTTCGGTTGCGCTTGCCGCCAGCATTGTGCTCGCCGGCTGCGATACCGATCAGGTGTCGCTGGCGACCAATGCCAAGGCCAACCAGCCGGTCCCGCCGAAACTCGTCGCCGCGATGGGCGAAAAGGACATGGATCTGAATTCGCCGATCCTGATCCGCCTGTTCAAGCAGGAAGCCGAGCTCGAAATCTGGAAGCAGACCCGCAGCGGCCAATTCGCGCTGCTCAAGACCTATCCGATCTGCCGCTGGTCGGGCGACCTCGGTCCGAAGGTGCGCGAAGGCGACCGCCAGGCGCCGGAAGGATTCTACTCGATCAATCCGAGCCAGATGAATCCGCAGTCGGCCTATTACCTCTCGTTCAACACCGGCTTCCCCAACGCGTTCGACCGCGCTCTGGGCCGCACCGGCTCGCAGCTGATGGTGCACGGCGATTGCTCCTCGCGCGGCTGCTACGCGATGACGGACGAGCAGATCGCGGAGATCTATTCGCTCGGCCGCGAGTCCTTCTTCGGCGGTCAAAAGGCGTTCCAGTTCCAGGCCTATCCTTTCCGGATGACGCCGGTGAACATGGCCAAGCACCGCAACAATCCGAACATGGCCTTCTGGAAGATGATCAAGGAAGGCTATGATCATTTCGAGGTGACGCGGCAGGAGCCGAAGGTCGATTTCTGCGAGAAGAAGTACGTGTTCGACGCGGCGAAGGCGCCCGACGCCAAGCGCGATCCCGTGTTCGACGCCTCGGCGAAATGCCCCGCCTATATCGTCCCCGAGGACATCGCCAGCGCCGTGCGCGAGAAGGAGCAGCGCGACGAGGCCGAGTACGCCAAGCTCGTCGCCAAGGGCACGCCGGTCGCGCGCATGAACACCGGCATCGACGGCGGCATGAACAAGATCTTCGCCGCGAAGATTCCGGAAGGCTCGACCGGCCTGTCGGAGAGCGCCGAAGGCACCACGCTGCAGATGCTGGCGATGTCGAAGGCGCCGGGCACCATCCCCGGCACCGTCAACCCGCCGAAGCCGAATCTCGAAGCGGTCGCCGCCGCGCCGAAGGAAGAGCCTGTCGTTGCCGCACCCGCGGCCAACACCCGCGTCGCTTCGGCGCAAGCCTCCGAAAAGTCCGGCGGCTTCTTCTCCAATCTCGGCCGCAAGATGGGCCTTGGCACGGCGGACACGACCGCGACCACGCCGCCGCCGCAAGCAACCGCATCTGTCGCCCCAACCACCGCGCCCACGACGCCGCCCACCGCGGCTTCCCGACTGAAGGCGGCTGTGACGCGGTTCGTGCCCGGCTATGATGCGTCCAAGACCAAGTCCGTCGCATCGGCCAAACCCGCCGAGCCGAAGCAGCCCGAGACACAGACGCGCGCGCCGCTCAAGCCGTCGGTGTCGGGCAACGCGCAGGCCGACGCCGGGAGCAAGGATACGCAAATGGCGGGTGCTGCACCGGTGGTCTCGTCGAGCTCGTTCGACAACCGGTTCTCGGCGGTGAAGTAGGCGGGCCTAGGACTCTCCTCGATCGACAATCTCTCCCCGTCACCCTGAGGTGCTCGCCTCTTCGGCGCGCCTCGAAGGGCGACGGCCCGGCTGCCAGCTCGACCGTGCATCCTTCGAGGCTCCCGGCGCGATGCTCCGCATCGCGTCACTCGCGCCTCAGGATGACGGGACTAGCAGCGGGGGCGTTACGAGGAATCTGAAAGCTAGCAGCTGCCCCGATCCCTACGGCGCCAGATATCGCATCAGTTCGGGATTGCCCCTCACCTCGCCCGCCTCGCCTTGCAGGGCGACGCGGCCTCGGTCGAGCACGTAGGCGTAGTCGGCGACGCGGAGCGCGAGATCGAGATGCTGCTCGACGATGATGACGGCGATCGTCTTCGCCAGCTCGATCAAGCGCTCGGTGATCTCCTCGATCACACCGATCCAGACGCCCTCGGTCGGCTCGTCCAGCAGCAGCAGCTTGGGATCGCCCAGCATGGCGCGGCCGATGGCGAGCATCTTGCGCTCGCCGCCGGAGAGCGTGCCGGCGGGCTGGTCGAGGCGCTGACCGAGCTTCGGGAAGATCGTCAGCACGCGATCGACCGCGGTGGCATCCTTGTTGAAGAGCGAGCCGACCGCGAGATTGTCGCGCACCGACAGGCGCGCGAACACCGAGTGCTCCTGCGGCACATAGCCGATGCCGGCGCGGACGCGCTCCTCCGGCCGGCGACGGCTGATGTCGCGGCCGTCGAAGCCGAGCTCGCCCTTCCACGCCGGCAGCTCGCCGACGATGGTCTTCATCAGCGTGGTCTTGCCGGCGCCGTTACGCCCGAGCACGGCGACGCCGCCACGCCAGGGGATGCCGAGGTTGACGTCGAACAGGACCTGGCTGCGGCCATAGCCGGCGTCGAGATGCTTGATGTCCAAAAATTCAGGCACGGCGCAGATAGATCTCCTGAACGGATGTGTTGGCCTGGATCTCGGATACCGTGCCCGACGCCAGCACCTTGCCCTGGTCCAGCACGGTCAGACGATCGCAGATGTCGCGGATGAAATCGAGGTCGTGCTCGACGATGACGAGCGAGCAATGTTGTTTGATCGGCTGGAGCAACTCGCCGGTGACGCGGCGCTCCTCAAGACTCATGCCGCCTGTCGGCTCGTCGAGCAGCAATAGTTTTGGTTTGCCCGCCAGTGCCATCGCGATCTCCAACCATTGCTGCTGGCCGTGCGACAGCGCGGCGGCCGCATCGAAGGCGCGGTTCGCAAGACGAAATTGCGTCAGCATGGTCATGACCTGATCATGCAGCGCGCTCCTCGTGCGCGAGAACACGAGATCGAGCAGCGAGGACTGCGCCTGCAGCGCGAGCAGGATGTTATCGTAGAGCGTCAGCGAGGGCAGCACTGAGGTGATCTGGAACTTCAGGCTCATGCCGGCCCGCGCCCGCTCAGTCGGCGTGAACGCGGTGATGTCGGTGTTGACGAAGCTCACCTTGCCCTGCGTCGGAACTTCCGCGCCGGCGATACACTTCATCAGCGTGCTCTTGCCGGAGCCGTTTGGGCCGATCAGGCCGTGAAACTCGTTCTCGCCGACGGTGAGCGCGGCGCCGTCGAGCGCAGTGAGCTTGCCGAAGATCTTCGAAATGTCCGCGGCTTCAAGGAGCGGCATTGCGCTTCTCCCTGGATTTGGCACCGAAGCTGCCGACCCGCTCGCGCTCGCCGAGGACAAAGCTGATCAGGCCGAGCGGCCGGAACAGGATCACCAGCAGCAGCAACAGCCCCAGAATGATCGGCCAGATATCGCGGTAGTTGTCCGACAGCCAGAAGCTGACGCCCTCGACGATCACCGTGCCGATGACGGCGCCGATCAGCGTGCCGGAGCCGCCGAACAGCACATAGAGCACGACCTGCGTCGAGACGACGACGCCGACCATGTTGGGCCAGACAAAACCTTCGTGGAAGGCATAGAGGCTGCCGGCAAGTCCGGCGATGGCACCGCCGATCGCGAAGATGATCGCTTTCAAATGCTGCGCCTTGTAGCCGAAGAAGGCAATGCGCTGCTCGTTCTCGCGCAAGCCTGCGAGCGCGAGCCCGAACTGCGAGCGCACCAGGAAGCGGCAGAGCAGATAGACGACGACGAGGATGCAAAGCACGAGATAATAGAACGCCGGCCCTTCCGAGAACTCGTAACCGCCCGATGTCATCGGCGCGATCGAGGGAATGCCGTTCTGGCCGCCGAGATAATACCAGCCGCGCGCCAGGCGATCGGCGGCATAGGAGCCGGTCAAGGTGCCGAGCGAGACAAAGATCACGCTGGAGGGATGGCGGCCCAGCAGCAGAAAGCCGCCGAGCAGAAGCGAAACGGCGAGACCGATCAGCGTGCCCGCCGGCAGCACCAGGAAGATGTTGGTGATATCGAGGTCGCGCGCGAGCAGCGCCACGCCGTAGCCGGCCGAACCGAAGAACAGGGCCTGACCGAAACTCATGATGCCGGCGTAGCCCCAGACCAGATCAAATGACAGCGCGAACAGCGCGAGGATGATCACGCGCGTCGCGAACACCGTCAGGTAGTCCTGCAGCACCAGCGGCGCGATGAGCGCGGCGACGAGCACCACGCCCTCCACGATCGGCAGGACTTTACGTCCCGCGACAGCCTGTGTCGCCGCTACGCGTTCCGTCATTCCGACGTCCGTGTCCCCGTCGAGTTCGGCGGAGATCGCCTGTTTCACTGCGCTCATCGACTTCGACATGCGATCTTAGCATTCCTTGGGATCGACGAGACCGTCGCTGCGTCCGACAATCTCGTAATTCCCGCCCTTGGCCACGGCCGTGTACATCTTCATCTTGCAGTGCCGCTTGCCCGGCACCATCTCGGCAGGTCCACCGGGACCTTCGGCGATCTTGGCATGGTCGAGCGCGGCGGCGACCGATTCGCGATCGATCTTGCCGGCTTCCTTCACGGCGGCTTCCCACAGCTTGAGGCCGCGATAGGTGCCGGTCGCGGCACTGCCGGCGGCGAACAGGAAGTTGCCCGGGAAATCCTTCTCGTAGGCCGCCTGGATTTTTGCGTCGAACGGGTTCTCCTTGGTCAGGACCTTGAAGTAATCGAGGCAGCTCGCAAGGCCCTCGATCTCGTTCGCCTGATTGATGTTGAGCGTGTTCTCGTCGTAGTAGACGCAGGCCAGACGACCGCCGTTCTTGAGGAAACCGGCTTCATAGAGCTGCTTGAAGAACGGGCCGACGCCGGGCGGGATGACCGTATTGAAGACGACGTCGACCTTGTTGGAGATGATGCGGTTGACGGTCGAGGAGAAGTCGATCTGATCGAGCGGATAGTATTCCTCGAACACGACCTCACCGCCGTTGGATTCGATCACCTTGCGGGCGTAGACGTTGAGCGTGTGCGGCCAGACATAGTTGGCGCTCGGCAGCGCGAATTTCTTGCCGCCGTTCTTGATCAGCCAGGGAATGAACTCGTCGCATTGCTGCGCGGGCGTCGGGCCGGTGCAGAACAGATAGGGCGTGCACTCCTTGCCTTCGTAGAGCTGCGGATAGATATAGAGCGTCTTGCCGCGTGCCACGATCGGGTCCTTGATCGCGTTGCGCATCGACGAGGTGATGCCTCCCAGCACCATGTCGACCTTGTCACGCTGGATCAGCTTGCGCACGTTGCCGACCGCGACGGATTCGTTCGAGGCGGTGTCCTCGATATAGAGCTCCAGCGGCCGGCCTAGCAGGCCGCCGGCATTGTTGATCTCCTTGATGACCATTTTGGCAACGTTTGCGTCGGCGTTGCCGGCATAGGCGATCGGGCCGGTGAGATCGGTCGCGATACCGACCTTGATCGGGGCTTCCGCCGCGTTGGCCCAGGGTGCCGGGATCACCCAGCTGCCGACTCCGGTCGCGACCGCGCCGGAGGCGAAGGCGAAATTGGACAGAAAGCGGCGGCGAGAGAGCTGACGATCGAACATATGACTAAACCCCTTTTCCAGCGACGAGGCCCTGCGGGCGGAATTTGATGAAGGCAATGGCGAGGACGAAGACGAGGACATCGGCAACCACCGGCGCCATGATCCACGGCAGCGCGGCGCTGAGCGTGCCGATGACGCCGGCACCGGCGACCGGGCCGATGAAGGAGCCGACACCGCCGACCATCACGGCGACAAAGCCCTGGATCAGGAAGCGGATGCCGAGATCGGCATAGAGGCTGAACACCGGCACGATCAGCGCGCCGGCAAGGCCGGCCAACGCCGACCCGAAGGCAAAGGTGGCGCCGTACATCAGAGGCGTGGAAATGCCTGACGCCCGCGCCAGCGACGGATTCTCCAGCGTGGCGCGCATGCGCAGGCCGAAGCTGGTGCGCGACAGCAAGAGATAGCAGCCCGCCATCACCAGGAGCGTGATGACAATGATGGTGAAGCGCCACGCCGAGATGTGCATGGTGCCGATATCGATCGAACCGCCGATCGGCTCGGGCACGGTGAGATAGAAGCCGCCGATCAGCCCGCGCACGGATTCGCGGATGATCAGGCCGAGCGCGTAGGTGCCGAGCATGGCGACAACAGGCGCGGCATAGAAGCGGCGGATGATCAGCGCCTCCAGCACGAAGCCGAGGGCGCCGACCAGGAAGGGCGCGGCGACCATGCCGGCCCAGATCGGCAGGCCCTTGGCGTAAGCGAGATAGGTGATGTAGGCCCCGAGCAGGACGAACTCGCCCTGCGCGAAGTTGAAGATGCCCATCATGCTGGCAATGATCCCGAGCCCCAGCACGATTAGGACGATGATCGCGCCAAAGCTCAGGATTTCGAACGCCGCGACGAATGCGTTAGCCATACGTTTGGTTCTTATTTTGACGCGTTTTCTTGACGCGAACCGGCATCCACTTCGCTCTGCAACCCGCCTGCACCAGCGCGCCCCTCACATCTTCTTCCAGTCGCCGATCTGCTCGAAGGCGTGCGCGGCACGGTAGATGGTGGATTCCGCGAACATGCGGCCGACCAGCATCAGGCCGACCGGCAGGCCGTCGACCATGCCGCAGGGCAGCGACATCGCGGGATGATGGGTGATGTCGAACGGCGCGGTGTTGGAGATCATCTCAAGCGCGCGGGCGACGTAGTCTTCGCGGCTGGCATTGGGCTCCGGCAGCTTGGTTGCCTTCATCGGCGTGGTCGGCATCAGCAGCAGGTCATAATCCGCAAAGGCCTTGTCGTAGGCCGCGGTGAGCCGTCGCGAAATGTTGAGCGCCTTGCCATAGAAACGTGGGCCGAAATTGTTGTTGATGTAGGTGCCGAGCATCATGAACAGCTTCGTGGTCTCGGACAGCGAGTCGGCCTGCCGGCGCCAGCCGCGATGGAAATCCATCAGCGAGGTCGAATAGAGATCGCCACGGCTGAGCCCGTAGCCGTCGCCAAACATCATGGTCTGGGTCAGACCTTCGGTGCCGATGGGGGTCCAGATCGCGCCGCCGAGGAGATGCATCGGGATCGACACCGTCTCGACGCTGGCGCCGAGATCCTTGAAGCGTTTCGTCGCTTCGCGCACGCTTTCATTCACCGCGGCCTCCGCGCCCGGCTGCTCGAAGCCTTCCTTGAGGATGCCGATCTTCATGCCCTTGACGCCCTGGCCGAGCGCCTTGGTGTATTCCTCGACCTTCGGCGCCTTGATGCGGGGATCGTAGCCGTCATCGCCGGCGAGCACTTCGAGCAGCAGCGCGTTGTCGGCGACGGTCGCGGTCATCGGGCCGGTATGATCGACATAGATCTCGATCGGCATGATGCCAGTGTAGGGCACGAGGCCCCAGGTCGGCTTCATGCCATAGATGCCGCAGAACGAGGACGGCATGCGGATCGAGCCGCCCTGATCTCCGCCGATCGCCATGTCGACCTCGCCGAGCGCGACCACGACGCCCGAGCCCGACGACGAACCACCGGCCGAGTAGCCCATCTTGTGCGGATTGTGCACCGGCCCGTAGGAGCCGGTGTGGCTGCCACCGGACAGGCAGAAATGCTCGCAATGCACCTTGCCCTTGATCTCGGCGCCGGCATCCAGCATGCGCGTGACGATGGTGGCGTCGAAATCGGGCACATAGCCTTCCAGCGTCGATGAGCCGTTGGTCATGGGCACGCCGGCCAGCATGATGTTGTCCTTGAGCGCAACCGTCTTGCCCTTGAGCTTGCCGCTGGCGGCGCCCTTCACCGTCGACTTGCGATACCAGGCGTTGCGGGGGTTCTCTTCGGCTGAGGGCCGGTAGCCCGGCGTGCGCGGGTATTTCACCTCGGGCACCTCGTCGGGCATGGCGGCGACGAGATTGTAGGCCTCGATCGAACCCTGCATCAGGCCGCGGAACGAGGCGACGTCGTCATCGGTCAGCGAAAGGCCGCATTGCTCGGCGACGCTGCGAAGCTGGGCTGGCGTGGGAAGGACAACTGTCACGGCGCTCTCCTGAAGTTTCTTGAAACGAACGTGGGCGTGGCCGCCCCGGCGCGACGCACCGCACCGGCGAGCTCGCCGAAACATTCAAAACGGAAATATTTTCCTTTTCAAGTATTATTTTGCAAAAGCCTCCCCGGCGGATTGCCGCGCGGGGTCAGATCGGCTTGATCAGCTTGAAGTCGAGACCGTCGGCCTCGGCGAGATGCATCGACATTCGCGCGCGCCCATCGCGAACGGTGACCGATCCGCGCGCGCCGCTGTAGACGATGTTGCGGCCGGCTTTGAGCATCGGCCCGATCGCCAATGTGCCGGCCTTGTTGGCGACTGCTTCGAGAAAGCGCAGGCCCTCGTAGCTGGACTGCCCGACCGAGCCGATCGGCGGCGCATTCGGTCCGAACATCGCGCGATAGCGGCTCTGGAAGTCGTCATTGGCGCGCGTGCCGGTGCCGGTGAAATAGCCGGAGGCGCAGAACATGTTCTCGCTGTTGTCGGCGCCGATGCCGAGCAGCACGGTGTCGTCCATGGCGCCGGCAAGCCGCAGCGTGGTGGCTCCCAGGCCGCATTCGCCGAAGGCGCGATTGAAGGTGCTGCTGTCGGTGCCGATCAGCGAGATCAGCACCACGTCGGGCCGCGCGGCGCGGATGCGCGCCAGATGCGGCTCGTGATTGTCCTCGCCTAAGGGAACGAACTCCTCGCCGACGACATGGCCGCCGGTTTCCTTGATGTAGCGCTTCACGGCCCGGTGCGACTGCCAGGGCCAGACATAATCGCTGCCGATCAGGTACCAGCGCTGCGCCTTCTTGACGTCGGCGAGCCAGTGGATTGAGGGCCGGCTCTGCCAGCGCGGCGTCTCGCCGATCGCCATCACGCCCGGCGTGCGCTCGCCGCCTTCATAGACCGGCGTGTAGATGTAGGGGATGCAATGCCGCGTGGTGATGTCCCGCAGGGCGACGCGGACCGCGCTGGTGTGCAGGCCCAGGATCAGATCGACCTCGTCGAAGGCGATCGCCTGCTCGGCACGGTTCAGCACCTCGTCGAGCGGCCCGCCGGCATCGTAGATCGATAGCTCGATTTCGCGGCCGAGAATGCCGCCACGCTTGTTGATCTCGGCGACCGCGAGCTGCGCGCTATTGGTGGCGCAGGGCCCCCAGATCCCGGGCGAGCCGGAGCAGCAGATGAAGCCCCCGATGCGCAGCTTGTTCGGGCCACGCCGCTTGAAGAGCGCGTGATCGCTCGGCAACAACGTACCGTCAGCCGCCGATGACGACAGATTCCTGAACAGCAGGGACGGCGGCAACGCCGGACCGCCGTGAGCCGGGAAGTTTACCGTCGCGTGCACGCCAACTCCTGTCTGGCACCAGACCTGAAAGCACATTGAGCAGGCGGCCGCGGCATCCGCCCTTTTGTTGGGCAATCATCCTAATTTGAAAATATTGAATATTCAACAATTGAAGTGCATATAGATGCAGCATTGATTGCAAGACATTCACTCATTTGGGTCAAGACGAAGTCTTAGCCGTGGCAAAATCGAACGCTCCCATCACCGAACACCTCGCTTACCTGCTCGCGCAAGCCAACCGCGAGATCAACCGGCAGCTGGAACTGCGGCTGAGCAAGGAAGGAGTTCCCGTCGAGCAATGGCGCATCCTGAAAGTGCTGTCGGACGGCGACGGCCATTCGATGGGCGAGCTTGCGGAAGCCGTGCTGCTCAACCATCCGACGCTGACCAAGATGATCGACCGCATGGTCTCCGACACGCTGGTCTATCGCGTGCAGGACCCCAACGACCGCCGCAAGGTTCTGATGTTCATCTCCGACCGCGGCAAGGTGTTGTGCAAGAAGCTCAACTCGCTCGCGGTGGACCAGGAAGAGCACATCCTGGAGAGCTACGGCGACAAGTCGACAAGCGAACTGAAGCGGCTGCTGGAGAGCTTGATCGACAGCTCGAATTGACGCGTATCGCAAGGCTCGCGATGCAGCTCAACAAAGACTGTCGTCCCGGCGAACGCCGGGACCCATAACCACAGGGTGTGATTGTTTCGAAGATTAGTAGTTGCGGTGTCTCACGCGATACGACGACTGCGCGCCATCGATAGACCACGCGGTATGGGTCCCGGCGTTCGCCGGGACGACAGGGGAGAATGAGGCGCCAACGTCGCGCCTCAAAAACTCATCCAAGCCTTAAGCGTACCGCCCGTGGCAGTGCTTGAACTTCTTGCCGCTTCCGCAGGGGCAATCCTCGTTGCGGCCGACCTTGCCCCAGCTGGCGGGATTCTTCGGGTCGCGCAGCGCGGCGTCGGTGGCCTGCGGGGCCAGCGAGACGCTGGCGATGGCCATTTCGTCTTCGCCGGTATCCGGGTTGAGCTTGTGCGCTTCCATCTGCGGCAGCACCGGGGCTTCCTGCTCCGGCGGGACGATCTCGACGCGCATCAGCTGCGCCGTGACGGCCTCGCGCAGATGAGCGCTCATCTCCTGGAAGAGGTTGAAGGCCTCAGTCTTGTACTCCTGCAGCGGATCGCGCTGGCCATAGCCGCGCAGGCCGATGACCTGGCGCAGATGGTCGAGCATGATCAGATGCTCGCGCCAGAGATGGTCGAGCGTCTGCAACAGGATGGTCTTCTCGACGTAACGCATCACGTCGGGGCCCCATTGCGCGACCTTGGCCGCCATGTGCTCGTCGGCGCGGGTCTCGATGCGCTTGAGCAGCTCCTCGTCGGCGATGCCCTCTTCCTTGGCCCAGCCGTCGACCGGCAGGTCGAGGTCGAGCACGCGCTTCAATTCGTCCTTCAGGCCGGCGACGTCCCATTGCTCGGCATAGGCATGCTCGGGGACGTGCTTGGCGACGAGATCGTCGATGAAGGCGTGGCGCATGTCGGTGACGGTCTCGGCGACGCTCTCGTCTTTCATCAGGTCGACGCGCTGGTCGAAGATCACCTTGCGCTGGTCGTTCTGGACGTTGTCGAACTTGAGCAAATTCTTGCGGATGTCGAAGTTGCGGGCTTCGACCTTCTGCTGCGCCTTCTCGAGCGCCTTGTTGATCCAGGGATGGATGATCGCCTCGCCCTCTTGCAGGCCGAGACGCTGCAGCATGCTGTCGAGACGGTCCGAGCCGAAGATGCGCATCAGATCGTCTTCCAGCGACAGGAAGAACTTCGAGCGGCCGGGATCGCCCTGACGGCCGGAACGGCCGCGGAGCTGGTTGTCGATGCGGCGGGATTCGTGCCGCTCCGAGCCGATGATGTAGAGGCCACCCGGCTTGTTCACGGTCTTGGCGGGCTTTGAGCCCTTGGCCGGCTCGACCTCGATGGTCTCCTCGGCCTTCAGCACGATGTCGCGGAAATGCGCGATGTCGGCCTTGATCTGCTCGATCTTCTTGGCCTTCTCGGCCTCGTCCTCGATGCCGGCGGCCTCCTGTTGGATGCGCATCTCCAGCGAGCCGCCGAGCTTGATGTCGGTACCGCGGCCGGCCATGTTGGTCGCGATCGTGATCGCGCCGGGCACGCCGGCCTCGGCGACGATATAGGCTTCCTGCTCGTGGAAGCGCGCGTTCAGCACCGCGAACAGCTTTGCCGGCTTGCCGGCGCGCGCGGCAGCATAGAGCTTGTCGAGCGCGTTCTCCTTGCCGAAGTCGATCTGCTTGTAGCCGTTCTGCTTCAAGAACTCGGCGAGTACTTCCGACTTCTCAATCGACGCGGTGCCGACCAGCACCGGCTGCAACCGGGCGTTGGCACGTTCGATCTCGGCGAGGATCGCCTGGTATTTTTCCTTCTGGGTCCGGTAGACCTCGTCGTCCTCGTCCAGACGCGCGATCGACAGATTGGTCGGGATCTCCACGACCTCGAGCTTGTAGATGTCGAACAGCTCGTCCGCTTCGGTCGCGGCCGTACCGGTCATGCCGGCGAGCTTCTCGTACATGCGGAAGTAGTTCTGGAAGGTGATCGAGGCCAGCGTCTGGTTCTCGGGCTGAACCTGGACGTGCTCTTTCGCTTCCAGCGCCTGGTGCAGGCCTTCCGAATAGCGCCGGCCCGGCATCATGCGTCCCGTGAACTCGTCGATGATGACGACCTCGTCGTCGCGGACGATGTAGTCCTTGTCGCGGGTGAACAGCGTGTGAGCGCGCAGCGCCTGGTTGATGTGGTGCACGACGGAGACGTTCTCGACGTCGTAGAGCGATTCGCCCTTGAGCTGGCCGGCGTCGCGCAAGAGCGTCTCGATCTTCTCCATGCCGCCTTCGGTCAGCGTCACGGTGCGCTGCTTCTCGTCGACCTCGTAATCGGTCTTGTCGAGCTTGGGTAGGAAAGAGTCGATGGTGTTGTAGAAGTCCGAGCGGTCGTCGAGCGGGCCCGAGATGATCAGCGGCGTGCGCGCTTCGTCGATCAGGATGGAGTCGACTTCGTCGACGATGGCGAAGAAGTGCGGCCGCTGGACCATGTCCTCGAGCCGGTACTTCATGTTGTCGCGCAGATAGTCGAAGCCGTATTCGTTGTTGGTGCCGTAGGTGATGTCGCAGGCATAGGCGGCCTTGCGCTCGGCATCGTCGAGGCCATGGACGATCACGCCCGTGGTCATGCCGAGGAAGCCGTAGATCTGACCCATCCAGCCGGAGTCGCGGCGGGCGAGGTAATCGTTGACGGTGACGACGTGGACGCCCTTGCCGGCGAGCGCGTTGAGATAGACCGCAAGCGTTGCGACCAGCGTCTTGCCTTCGCCGGTCTTCATCTCGGCGATGTCGCCCTCATGCAGCACCATGCCGCCGATCAGCTGGACGTCGAAATGGCGCTGGCCGAGCGTGCGCTTGGCGGCCTCGCGCACGGTGGCGAAGGCCGGGACCAGGAGGTCGTCCAGGGTCTTGCCCTCGGCGAGCTGCTTCTTGAACTCGGCGGTGCGGGCCTTGAGCGCCTCGTCGGAGAGTTTGGCGAGCTCCGGTTCCAGTGCGTTGATCGCGTTGATGCGGGACTGATATCCCTTCACCCGCCGGTCGTTGGCGGAGCCGAAAAACTTGCGGGCGAGCGCGCCGATCATGCCTAGTTCCTGTGTTCGCGATTTAACCGCGTTGCAGCCAAGAAGTTGTCACCCTCCGGCCAATCAACTCACCGTGACGCCTTATGGCGCCAGAGCCCGGACTATCGGGGGGTCATCCGCCATATGGGTGGGAATTGGGCTAGTTTGGGTTCAACGGCCAAAAACGCAGCAAAATAAACGCCATCGCCATGGTCGCGACCGCGCAGAGATATGGCCCGGTCAGGGCCTTGTCAACGGCGGGCGCATTGCGGCTAATTCATCATTTTGACAGACTTTTCGCGTTGCCAAGCCCCCCTGAATTGGGCGAGTGTCCGCCCCGCTCGAGCAGCCCCCTGCTTCAACAAAAGGATTTTCCATGACCACCTCGTTCCCGGTAACCACCGGCCTGCGTTTCCGCCATGCGTCCGCCCTGGCTGGCAGCCTCGCCCTGGCGCTGACCCTGGCCTTCGCGGGCCCGCTCCGGGCGGCCGACGATCCCGTTCTGGCCAAGGTCAATGGCGCTGAAATCAAGAAGAGCGACGTCACCATGGCCGAGGAAGAGCTCGGACCAAGCCTTGCCCAGATGGATCCGGCGACCAAGGACGAGAACGTCCTGTCGTTCCTGATCGACATGAAGATCGTGGCCAAGGCCGCCGAGGACAAGAAGGTCGCCGATGGCGACGAGTTCAAGAAGCGGATGGCGTTCGCCCGCAACCGCCTGCTGATGGACAGCCTGCTCGCCAACGAGGGCAAGGCCGCCACGACCCCGGATGCCATGAAGAAGGTCTATGAAGAGGCCGCCAAGCAGATCTCCGGCGAGCAGGAAGTGCGGGCCCGTCACATCCTGGTCGAGACCGAGGACGAGGCCAAGGCGGTGAAGGCCGAGCTCGACAAGGGCGCCGATTTCGCCGAACTCGCCAAGAAGAAGTCCAAGGATCCGGGCTCCGCCGACGGCGGCGACCTTGGCTTCTTCACCAAGGAACAGATGGTGCCGGAATTCTCGGCCGTCGCATTCGCGCTGGAGCCGGGCAAGATCTCCGACCCCGTGAAGTCCCAGTTCGGCTGGCATGTCATCAAGGTCGAGGAAAAGCGCAACCGCAAGGCGCCCGACTTCGAGCAGGTCAAGGCCCAGATCGAGCAGTACGTCACCCGCAAGGCCCAGGCCGACTACGTCGCCAAGCTCCGCGCCGACGCGAAGGTCGAGCGCATGGACCAGGCGGACGCGTCCAAGGACGCCAAGCCGGCTGACGCGGCCAAGCCTGCCGATGCGAAGCCTGCCGATGCGAAGCCCGCCGACAGCAAAATGGCGCCTCCCGCCAAGAAGTAAGAATTCGCTGTCACTTCGGTGACGCGAAGAGTATTTAAGCCTACCTGATGCCCGGCCCCGCAAAGAGGGGCCGGGCATCTGCATATCCAGACCTCACCAAGGCGCCCCCGCGATGTCCTCATCAGTCTCCCCGCTCGCCCCGAAGAATGTTCCTGATATGCCCGTGATCGCGGGCGTCCGTCTTGCGACGGCCGAGGCCGGCATCCGCTACAAGAACCGCACCGACGTGCTGCTGGCGATCATGGACAAGGGCACTGCGGTCGCCGGCGTCTTCACCAAGTCGAAGTGCCCGTCCGCCCCGGTGGAATGGTGCCGCGCCAAGCTGAAGGGCGGCAAGGCGCGCGCGCTGGTGGTCAATTCCGGCAATGCCAATGCCTTCACCGGCAAGACCGGCCGCGCCTCCACCGCGCTAACCGCGAAGATCGCGGCCAAGGCGGTCGGCTGCAGCGAGAGCGAGATCTTCCTGGCCTCGACCGGCGTGATCGGCGAGCCGCTGGATGCGACCAAGTTCGACGGCGTGCTCGGCCGTCTCGCCGCATCAGCGGAAGCCGGCGATTACCTCGCCGCAGCGAAAGCGATCATGACCACCGACACCTTCCCCAAGGTTGCGACCGCGACCGTGAAGCTGGGCAAGGCCAAGGTCACCATCAACGGCATGGCCAAAGGTGCCGGCATGATCGCCCCCGATATGGCGACGATGCTGTCCTTCATCTTCACCGACGCCCCGATCGCGCCGGCTGCGCTGCAGGCCCTGCTCAAGGCCGGTGTCGAGGATACCTTCAATGCGGTCACGATCGACGGCGACACCTCGACCTCGGACACGCTGCTGGCGTTCGCGACGGGCGCTGCCGCCGAACACGGTGCACCGAAGATCAGCCGCGCCAGCGATCCGCGCCTGAAGGCCTTCGTCAAGGCGTTCAACCAGATCCTCGCCAATCTCTCCGAGCAGGTCGCCCGCGACGGCGAAGGCGCGCGCAAGCTGGTCGAGATCACCGTCGAGGGTGCCAAGACCAAGGCCTCGGCGCGCAAGATCGCGATGTCGATCGCCAACTCGCCGCTGGTGAAGACCGCGATCGCCGGCGAGGACGCCAATTGGGGCCGCGTGGTGATGGCGGTCGGCAAGGCCGGCGAACCGGCCGATCGCGACAAGCTGTCGATCTCCTTCAACGGCATCCGCGTCGCCAAGAGCGGCGCGCGCGATCCATCCTATGACGAAGCGCAGGTGTCGGAGGCGATGAAGGCCCCGGAGATCGCGATCAAGGTCTCGCTCGGCCTCGGCAAGGGCCGCGACCGCGTGCTGACCTGCGACCTCACCAAGGAGTATGTCGCGATCAACGGGGATTACAGGTCGTAGTTCAGGCCGTCATTCGGGGGCGATACGCCGCTTCGCCCCCGGCACGACGCGCGTCGGGTCTCAGCTGGCAATCCGCGCGTCGGCGACGGCCTTCTTGAACAGCGCGTTCATCGCGTCCGAGATGCCCTGGGTGGGACTGACCTCGAAATAGAGCCCGGGCGAGGCGCAAGCCTGCATGTTCTGCGCGATCTCGCTGTTCGGCGAGGGCCCGTACGGCCCCTTGTTGAACGGGTCGATCCAGGCCATGTACCAGGTGTTGGTCGGCAGCTGCAGATAAGTGGTGTAGAGCACCGCGACCTTGACGCCGCGGTCCTTCAACGTCTTGCAGAGTGCGGGATTGAGCGGCGACTGGCAACGTGGCGAGATGTTGCCGAATGTTGAGTTGTACATCGTCTTGAGGCAGGCGGTGTTGCTTTCGTCGGCAACGCCGTCGGATACGAAGAACAGATACTTCATCGGCGCCGCCGACGTGCCCGCGCCCGGCGACGAGATCGCCGTGTTGATCGCCGGGAATACATTGCTGAACTGGGTATCCTTGTCGGCGGTGTAGGCATCGTTGTTGCCGTAGACGCCCATCAAGTCGATTGCGCCAGCCGCAGACTTGGCGCTCGACAGGCTAGAGGACAGCGAGAACAATGCTCGCAGGCCGATGGTCGCCGACGACGCACCGAAATCGTAGATCGCCATGCGGAATTGATTCGAATAGGTTTCGGTCGCAGCCGCCGTGTCCATCAGGTTCTGGGTCGCCTGGCGCAGCACGTCGATCCGCGTCGTCACCCCGAGCGTCTTGGCGAGATTGTAGTAATTGTTCGAAGTCGAGAGATCGTGGCAGGCGAAGGCGCATTTGTCCGACGTATTGTTGACCATCTTGGTGACGTCCGTCGGTGTCGCCGCCACCCCCATCGACGGTGAATTGTCCAGCAGCAGATAGAAATCGACATAGAGGGGCATGTTGACCGTCGAGGTCGACGTGCCGGTCACGGTCAGCCCGCTCTTGCCGATCAGGCCAAGGAACATCGTGTTGATGTTGGCGCTGTACGTCACGGTCGAGGTGACGGTCGAGCCGCTCTTGACCACGGTCGGCGTGACGCTGTTGAGCGTGTAGCCGGTCAAATTGGCGCGGTTGGCATCGAAGATGTTCTGAGCATCGGTCGCCCCGGCGGGAATCGGGCCGTCCGACGTCATCGAGCCCGCCGCCGCGAAGGCCGCCGAGGCCTTGGCGATCGAGCCGACGCTGGCTGCATCGGCCGCGGCCTGCAGCTTGGACCGCGTCTGGGTGGCGCGGGAATAGTCGATGGCACAGCCGATCACGGTGATCAGCGGGACGCAGGCAATTGCAAAGATCACCGCGATGTTGCCGCTGTTGTCGCGGACGAACCGGCGAGTGAGAGTGCGAAGCGCAGCGCGCATAGCTTGGTCCTGGAAGGGTTTTTAGGAGTTCCCACCCTAGGAACCGTCGATTAAATATGACTTATGGAGACCGTAGAAACGGGGGCCATAACGAGGTTAACAGACGGTTACGGACAATATTCACCGAACGACAATCACGCATGGCCGATTTGAAACTGACCCTGGTGGTGGCGTGCGCGCTCGTCGACACCGACAAGCGCGTCCTGATCGCGCAGCGCCCCGAAGGCAAGACGCTGGCTGGCCTCTGGGAATTTCCCGGCGGCAAGCTCGAACCCGGCGAACGGCCCGAGCAGAGCCTGATCCGCGAGCTCAACGAGGAGCTCGGCATCACCGTCGCCGAACCGTGCCTCGCGCCGCTCACCTTTGCGAGCTACGGCTACGAGACCTTTCATCTGTTGATGCCGCTCTACATCTGCCGTCGCTGGGAAGGCCAGGTCACGCCGCGCGAAGGCCAGACCCTCGCCTGGGTCCGCGCCAACAAGCTGCGCGACTACCCGATGCCGCCTGCGGACATTCCGCTGATCCCGCATTTGATTGATTTGCTGATGTGAGGCTTGCTTGCCTCGGACGCAGCGCAGCGCGTCTTCCGCGGTGCGCTGCAGAGCCGGGGCCCATGTTAGCAACAGAGCTGGGTCCCGGCGCTGCGGAGCGTCACCGTGGCGCGTCGAAGACGCGCGTAAACGCGCTTATGGTGCCGCACCGCGTCCGGGACACAGATCACCCCTCCCCCGCCTTCTTCACCGCTTCAGCCAGGCTCGCTTTCGCCGAACCCGGCTTCAGCGGCTGCTGCTGGCTGGCATGCGGCGCCCAGCCTGAGAGCCAGATGATGTCGAACGTCGCACGGATGCGGCCGTCGGCATCGGCGAAGCGCTCGGCGTAGATTTCGGCCATGCGCAGCAATGTCGCGCGCCGGCTCGGCGTGCGGCGCCGTTCGATCAGCACGTTGGCCGCGCCCATGCGGCGGAGATCCTGCATCAAGACGAATGCGCTGGAATAACGCACCACGACGCGGTCGACGTCAGTGACCGGCAGCGCAAAGCCCGCCCGCTGCAACAGCGCGCCGATGTCGCGCAGATCGGCGAACGGCGCGACGCGCGGCGACACGCCGCCCTCGCATTCAGCTTCCGCTGCGGCAAAGGATTGGCGCAGCTCCGTCAGGCTGTCGCCACCGATCATGGCGGCGAGCAGCAACCCGTCCGGCTTCAGCGCGCGACGGATTTGCGCGAGCACGCCCGGCAGATCGTTGACGAATTGCAGCGCCAGCGCCGAGACGACGAGATCGAGACTCTCCGGCGCGAACGGCAATTTTTCCGAACCTGCAGCATCGAGCGCGATCCGTTGAATGGACGGCAGCCGCGCGCGAAGCCCCGCGAGCCCCTCACCTGGCGTCCAGAGATCGGCCGGCGCGTGAAACTCCCGCATCACCGCGGCCAGCCGGTCGGCCATGTCTTCGGCGACCCGGTCGAGCAGGAAAGAGACCGGATCTTGCGTCTGCGCGCGCTGCTGCCGCGCATGCAGCAAGACACGATCGAACAATGCGGGCGGGGTTTGCGGAGGCTGAGCCATGCCGCTGGTTACGCCGATCATACAGGCGATTGCAATCTCTCTCGTGTCCCGGACGCAGAGCGGCACGCAGTGACGCTCCGCTGAGCCGGGACCCAGAAAGCAACACAGTACGATGCGGAGAGATGGGCCCCGGCTCAGCGGCGCACCGCCAAAGAGGCGCTGCGCCGCGTCCGGGGCACGAGAGCGTGGCTTGAGCGGTTGTCCCCATAGCGCTACCCTTCCCTCATGGAAGCCGACGCCGCCCCTTCCCGCTCCATCACTGCACCGCTGCGCACGGTGTGGACCGTCGGCCGCCACGTCGTGTCGCGCGTGGCAAAACTCGCGCTCGACATCGCGCTGCCGACCTTGTGCGTGGCCTGCCGCGAACCAGTCGATGGCGAGGGAGTGTGCGCGACGTGCTGGGCAAAGCTGTCCTTCATCGAGCGGCCTTACTGCCCGCGGCTTGGCATTCCCTTCGTCTACGACCCCGGCCCCGACATGCTGTCGATGGAGGCCATCGCGAGCCCGCCGGCCTATATGCGGGCGCGCGCGGCCGTACGCTACGACGACGTCGCGCGCACGCTGGTGCATGCGCTGAAATACCAGGACCGCACGGATCTGGCGCCCGCCATGGGCCGCTGGATGGCGCGCGCGGGCGGCGAGCTGCTGGCGGGCGCCGACATGCTGGTGCCGGTGCCTCTGCATTGGCGGCGGGCCTGGCGGAGGCGCTACAACCAGTCCGGCGCGCTGGCGCACATCATCGCGCGCCAGAGCGGGGTGAAGGTGAGAGCTGAGGTGCTGCGCCGGGTGCGCGCCACCAAGCAGCAGATCGGCCTGTCGCGGGCCCAGCGCGCCACCAATGTACAGGGCGCATTCCAGGTATCCCCCGACCGTCAGGCCGAAATCCAGGGCCAGCGTATCGTCCTGGTCGACGATGTCCTGACATCGGGTGCCACTTTGGATGCCTGCGCACGTGCCCTGCTGCGCGCCAAGGCCGCCCAGGTCGACGTGCTGGTCTTTGCCCGGGTTGTCGAGATCAGGTAAACCCCCATATAATTCAATAAATTCGTGACATGAGAGCGCTTGATACCATGACCGCTGCTGTCGAGATCTATACCAGGCCGGGATGCGGCTATTGTTCCGCTGCCAGGTCGCTTCTGACCCGCAAGAAGGCGACCTTCACGGAATTCGACGTCGCCAAGAACCCGTCCTGGCGCGAGGAGATGTACGACCGCGCCGGCCAAGGCTCGACCTTCCCGCAGATCTGGATCGGCGGAGCCCATGTCGGCGGCTGCGACGATCTTTATGCGCTCGATCGCGAGGGCAAGCTCGACGGCCTGCTCGAAAGCGTCAAGGCGGTCTCATGAGCGAGGACAGGACCTTCACCGCCGCCATGGTGCAGATGCGCACCGGCCTGATGCCGGGGCCCAGCCTCGCTCAGGCGACGAAACTCATCCGGGAAGCGGCCGCCAACGGCGCGGACTATGTGCAGACGCCCGAAGTCAGCAACATGATGCAGCTGAACCGCAAGGCGCTGTTCGAGCATCTCCAGAGCGAGGAGGACGACACTTCGCTGAAGGCCTATCGCGCCCTCGCAGCGGAGTTGAAGATCCACCTCCATGTCGGCTCGCTGGCACTGCGCTTCTCGCCTGAAAAGGCGGTCAACCGCTCCTTCCTGATCGGGCCCGAGGGCGATGTGCTCGCGAGCTACGACAAGATCCACATGTTCGACATCGAGCTGCCGGACGGCGAGAGCTATCGCGAATCCGCCAATTACCAGCCGGGCGAGACCGCCGTGATCTCCGACCTGCCCTGGGGCCGCGTCGGCCTCACGATCTGCTACGACGTGCGCTTCCCGGCGCTCTACCGCGCGCTCGCCGAAAGCGGCGCCTCTTTCATCACCGTGCCGTCGGCCTTCACCCGCAAGACCGGCGAAGCGCACTGGCACATCCTGCTGCGGTCGCGTGCGATCGAGACCGGCTGCTTCATCTTCGCAGCTGCCCAGGCCGGCACCCACGAGAACAAGCGCGAGACCTATGGTCACTCGCTGATCATCGACCCCTGGGGCGAGATCCTCGCCGAGGGCGATGTCGAGCCCGGCATCATCATGGCCAAGATCGATCCGGCCAAGGTCGAGACGGCGCGCCGCGCGATCCCCTCGCTCCAGCACGGCCGCCGCTTCGGCGTCTCCGATTCAAAGGCCGGGCCGGATCATCTGCACCTGGTGCGGGGCTCGGCATGATCCGCTACGCGCTTCACTGCGACCGCAACCACGAGTTCGAGAGCTGGTTTCAGAGCTCGTCGGCCTATGATTCGCAGGTGAAGCGCAAGCTCGTGACCTGTCCGATCTGCGGCTCGGCCAAGGTCGACAAGGCGATCATGGCGCCGCGCATCGTCGGCAAGAAGGGACGTGCAACGCCGCCGGCAGAGCCTGTCGCGGCCACCGCGCCCGAGGCTGCACCGTCCGGACCGACCTCGCTGATGATGGCGCAGGAGCGCGAGCTGCGCGCCAAGCTGAAGGAGCTGCGCGACCACATCGTCAAGAACGCCGACAATGTCGGCGAGCGCTTCGCGACCGAAGCCCGCGCGATGCATTACGGCGACAAGGAGCACCGCCCGATCTACGGCGAGGCCTCGCCGGACGAGGCAAAATCGCTGATCGAGGAAGGTATCGAAGTGTCGCCGTTGCCGACACTGCCGGAAGACAGGAATTAGGCGTTGCTGTCTTCGTCATGGCCGGGCTTGTCCCGGCCATCCACGCCTTTCCTTCCTGTGACAACGAAGAACGTGGATGCCCGGGACAAGCCCGGGCATGACGGCGGTTGAGGGACTTGGCTACACCCCCACCAGCACCGCCACGCCCACCACGATCAGCGCGATGCCGATGATCTCGCGAAGCGCGATCGGCTGCTTGAACGAGTAATACGCCACGCCCTGCGCGAACAGCACCTCGATCAAAGCGAGGGTGCGAACATTGGCAGCGGCCGTCAGCGCGAACGCCAGGAACCAGAATTGCGAGGCGAAGGCGCCCATGAAGCCGGCGAGCAGAGACGGCTTCCATAGCCCCAGAATCGATTGAAGCACCTTTGGCGCACGCCACAGCAAATAGATGGTCAGCACCAGCGTCTGCACGAACAACCCAAGCACCAGCGTGAACGAGGCCGCAGTCACGAAGGATACGCCGGGAACGTTGATGATCGCGCCGCGGAAGCCAACAGCCGACAGCGCGAACGCCGCCGCAGCGACGAGGCCGGTGATGGTCGGCTTCATCTCCGCAAAGCTCTTCTCGCCGCCCGGACGCAGCGCGGTGATGACGACGCCGACGGTCGCGATCACGATCGCCAGCACCTTCAGCCAGGTCAGGTGATCGCCGAGAAAGACGAAGCCGAAGATCGCGGTCTGGATCGCCTCCGTTTTCAGATAGGCCGTCGTCACCACGAAAGAGCGGTCGTTCATCGCCAGCAGCATCAGGCCGGTCGCAACGATCTGGCTGAGCGCCCCCAACAGCAGCCACGGCCAGAACACCGACGGCGGCATGCCGATATGGTCGCCGGTCGCGACCAGCACCAACCCCAGAAACAGCAGCGAGAAGGGAAAGCCGAACAGAAAGCGGATATTGGTCGCGCCCCACGTCCCCAGCGGCTTCGTCAGCGACCGCTGCATCGCATTGCGCGCGACCTGGCCGAGCGCAGCGACGACGGTGAATGGAATCCAGAGGCTGGTGACGGTGAACATGGGGTGGGGTGGAGTTAGGGAGGCAGTTTGTGAGGGTGACGGGAACAGACTCGCTGGTCAACTACATGGACGTCATGGGTGCGATGCTCTCGCGACAAGCAAGCTGTCGTCCCTGCGAACGCAGGGACCCATAATCCCAGGGAGCAGTTTTGCGAAGGCGGCCAACCCACGCATCAAACACCTTCCGTCCACCCGATAGATTCCGCGGTATGGTCCCTGCGTTCGCAGGGACGACAGCGTTTGCTTGGCAGCGCCAGGGAGTCAAACCAGCAGATCGCTCAAATCGCGCCATTCCGGATTGTCACGCTCGATCAACTCGATCTTCCAATCGCGCTTCCAGCGTTTGAGCTGCTTTTCGCAGGCAATCGCCTCTTCCGCCCGCTCGAAGGATTCGGCGTAGACGAGCCGATATACTCCGTATCGCTTGACGAACTCCGAGCCTTTGCCGGCGCGGTGCTGGTCCAGCCGCTTCTGCAGCGAGTTAGTGACGCCGATATAGAGCGTTCCGTGATGGCGGCTGGCGAGGATGTAGACGTAGTACATGCTCGGGCCCCTGTCTCAGCTAGCAACCAGGGCCTGTGGTTATGGGTCCCTGCGTTCGCAGGGACGACACCGTTCGAGGGGCACGAACTCGCACCTCACTCACTTCAGCTCACACCATCCCTTCCGCCACCACCATGTAGTTCACGTCCATATCGGACGAGAGCGTCCATTTGTCGGCGAAGGGGGAGTAAACGACGCCGGTCTGCTCGGTGATGACGAGGCGGTTGTCGAGGAGATATTTGGTCAGTTCGTCCGGCGTGACGAACTTGTTCCATTCGTGGGTGCCGCGCGGCAGCCAGCGCAGGACGTATTCGGCGCCGACGATGGCGAGCGCGAAGCTCTTCCAATTGCGGTTGAGCGTGGACACCACCATCAGGCCGTTCGGTTTCAGCATCGAGGCGCAGCGCTTGAGGAAGATGCCGACATCGACGACGTGCTCGACCACCTCCATCGCCAGCACGATGTCGAAGCGCTCGCGCGGGTCGATCTCCTCCACCGTGGTGCAGCGATAGTCGATCGACAAATGGCTCTTGGCGGCATGCAGCTTCGCCGCGGCGATGTTGCTGGCCGACGGGTCGACGCCGATGACCTGCGCGCCCAAGCGCGAGAGCGGCTCGCAGAGCAGGCCGGCGCCGCAGCCGATGTCGAGCACGCGCAGACCACCGAGGCAGTTGAGGCTGCGCACGTTGCGCTCGAACTTGCGGCAGGCGGCGTCACGGATATAGCCGAGCCGCAGCGGATTGATCCGGTGCAGCGGCGCCATCTTGCCCTTGGGGTCCCACCACTCGGCCGAGAGTTTTGAGAATTTCGCGATCTCGGCGGCGTCGACGGTCGAGCCCTGCGGGGGACTTGGTGATGCGGAAGTATCTTGCTGCATGCTCATGGTCAGGCGCGGTCCTACCGCGTGGTGATCGAACTACGGAAGGCCAGCGGCGAGGCGATAGTCTTGATCGTCTCGATTCCCTCGCCGACACCGCGAATGGTCACGTCGCCGTAGTTGAGAATTCGTCCAAGTATGGTCTGGTCGACGTCGACGCTCTCGACCTTGTCCAGCGCCATTTCGAAGGTGCGGCGCTTGATGAACCCGGTCTTGTGCACCACCCGCAGGTTGGTGACGTCGGTCTCGGTGGTGAAGCGATGGAACCAGCCCTTCACGGTCCAGTACAGGGCCGCCAGCGCCACCAGGCCGGAGCCGAACAGGCTGAGGATCATGATGCTGTAGATGTCGCTCTGGCGGGAGACCGCGAACAGGGCGATCGCCACGATCCAGGCCAGAATGGCCGGGAAATAGAAGATCCAGTGCGCATTGGTCGAATACAGCACCCGCTCGCCGGGCTGCAGGATTTCGTCAATATAGCGCGCCATAACCTCTGATAACCCATTGCCTGGATTGGCCGGTGCAGGAACCCGCTTGCCCCCGGCCCCGCCCCTCTGTATACGCGCGGTCGGTATCCCCCAGGGCATCCGTCCGGCGCGGGTCACCATACTGATCCTCAAGAGGGAATGCACGCGTCGTCATGAGCCGTCTCGTGATGAAATTCGGCGGCACGTCCGTCGCCAACATCGAACGCATCCGCAACGTCGCACGCCATGTGAAGCGTGAGGTCGACGCCGGCCATGAAGTGGCTGTGGTCGTCTCGGCGATGTCGGGCAAGACCAACGAACTGGTGGCCTGGTGCACCGAGGCCTCGCCGATGCACGACGCGCGCGAATACGACGCCGTCGTCGCCTCCGGCGAGCAGGTGACCTCGGGCCTTTTGGCCATCGTGCTCCAGAGCATGGGCATCCAGGCCCGCTCCTGGCAGGGCTGGCAGATCCCGATCAAGACCAGCGACGCCCATGCCTCGGCCCGGATCGAGGACATCGACGGCAGCGAGATCATCTCCCGGTTCAAGGATCGCAAGGAGGTCGCGGTCATCGCCGGCTTCCAGGGCATCGATCCCAGGACGGGCCGCATCACCACGCTCGGCCGCGGCGGCTCCGACACCTCCGCCGTGGCGGTCGCTGCCGCCGTCAAGGCCGATCGCTGCGACATCTACACCGACGTCGACGGCGTCTACACCACCGACCCGCGAATCGTGCCGAAGGCCAAGCGGCTCGACAAGATCGCGTTCGAAGACATGCTGGAACTGGCCTCCCAGGGCGCCAAGGTGCTCCAGGTCCGCTCGGTGGAACTCGGCATGGTCCACAACATGCCGATCTTCGTCCGCTCGAGCTTCGACAAGCCCGAGGATATCGACCCGCATGCCAACCAGCCGCCCGGCACCCTGATCTGCGGCGAGGAGGAGATCATGGAAAATCACGTCGTCACCGGCATCGCCTTTTCGAAGGACGAGGCCCAGATCTCGGTACGCCAGATCGAGGACAAGCCCGGCGTTGCCGCGTCGATCTTCGGCCCGCTGGCGGAGGCCAATATCAACGTCGACATGATCGTTCAGAACGTGTCCGAGGACGGCAAGACCACCGACCTGACCTTCACGGTGCCGGCCGCCGACTATGTCAGGGCCAAGGACACCATTACCGGCGCCAAGGCCAAGATCGGGTATGCACGGCTGGATACCGCGACCGACGTCGCCAAGATCTCGGTGATCGGAAGCGGCATGCGCAGCCATGCCGGCGTCGCCGCCCAGGCGTTTTCGGCCCTCGCCGGACGGAATATCAACATCCGGGCCATCACAACCTCCGAGATCAAGTTCTCGGTTTTGATCGACACCGCCTATACCGAGCTTGCGGTGCGCACGCTGCACACGCTCTACGGCCTCGATCAGGCCTGAAGCTCAAGCACGGTCCGGAAAACCGGTTCGCACTTTTCCGGATCATGCCTGCACTAATTTTCTCTTAGCGGTCGCAGCAAACGCGAAGGTGTAAACACCTTCGCGTTTGGCAGGCGTTTTGCTTGGCAAAACAAGCCTCAATTCGCTATACGGCGAACAGGGTGGGCTGCCGCAGACTGTGTCCCAGTTCAGGCGGCGCTGATTCGGCGCAAGTCCTAAATCTCAGGAAGATTTGGGTTTGCGCCTGCGCCGGACAAACAATTTGATTGTTTTTCTGGAATTTTGGGCCAGCCGCCGGCCAATATCGCCGGGCCGGGCAGACGGAGGAGATTGACGGTTCATGCGGAGCGCGTCGGGAGGTCCCCGCGTCTTGTTGAGACGGCTCCGCGAAACCATGGCGGAGCAGGTCTCGGCCCAGGAGCGGCTGGACAAGATCGTGGTGCTGATCGCCGCCAACATGGTGGCCGAGGTGTGCTCGGTCTATGTGCTGCGCATCGACAACACCCTCGAGCTCTACGCCACCGAAGGCCTCAACCGCGAGGCCGTTCACCATACCGTGCTGAGTGCCCATGAAGGCCTGGTCGGCCTCGTCGCCAGCGAGGCGACGCCGCTCAATCTGAACGACGCCCAAAGCCACCCGGCCTTCTCGTTCCGCCCGGAGACCGGCGAAGAGATCTACCATTCCTTCCTCGGCGTGCCGATCCTGCGCGCCGGCAACACGCTCGGCGTGCTGGTGGTGCAGAACCGCGCCAAGCGCACCTATGTCGAGGAGGAGCTCGAGGCGCTGCAGACCACCGCCATGGTGCTGGCGGAGCTGATTGCGTCAGGCGAATTGTCCGCGCTGGCGCAGCCCGGCCTCGAGCCGGCCGCGCGCCATTCCACGCAGAAGGCCGGCGCGATCCTCTCGGAAGGCATCGCGCTCGGCCATGTCGTGCTGCACGAGCCGCGCGTGGTCATCAAGGACTACATCGCCGAGGACCTGCCAAAGGAGATCAAGCGGCTCGACGCCGCGCTCGCCAAGCTGCGCTCGGATCTCGACCGCATGCTGGAGCGCGGCGACGTCGCCGAGGGCGGCGAGCATCGCGACGTGCTGGAAGCCTATCGCATGTTCGCCAACGACCAGGGCTGGTCGCACAAGCTGCACGAGGCGGTCGCCACCGGCCTCACGGCGGAAGCCGCCGTGGAGCGCGTCCAGTCCGACACCCGCGCCCGCATGCTGCGCGTGACCGATCCTTACTTGCGCGACCGGTTGCACGATCTCGAAGATCTCGGCTACCGCCTGATGCGGCAGCTGGTCGGCCAGGACCACGCGCCCTCGCGCGAGCAGATGCCCGACAATGCCATCGTCATCGCGCGCGCGATGGGCCCGGCGGCGCTGCTCGACTACGACCGCAAGCGCCTGCGCGGCATCGTGCTGGAGGAAGGCACCGCCAATTCCCACGTCTCGATCGTGGCGCGCGCGCTCGGCATTCCCGCCGTCGGCGAGGTGCCGAATGCACCCGGCATTGCCGACCCCGGCGATGCCATCATCGTCGACGGCACCTCGGGTGCGATCTATGTGCGCCCCTCGCAGGAAATCGAAGCGGCCTATGCCGAGCGGGTGCGCTTCCGCGCCCGCCGCCAGGCGCAATATCTGGCGCTGCGCGACCGGCCCTGCGTCACCAAGGACGGCGAGAAGGTCGAGCTCTTGATCAATGCAGGCCTCGCCATCGACCTGCCCCATATCGACGACACCGGCAGCGCCGGCATCGGCCTGTTCCGCACCGAGCTGCAATTCATGGTCGGCCAGAGCCTGCCGCGCACCAGCGACCAGCTCGCCCTCTACCGCGCCGTGCTGGATGCCGCGGGCCCCAAGCCCGTGACCTTCCGCACCCTCGACATCGGCGGCGACAAGGCCCTGCCCTATATGGAGACGGTGATCGAGGAAAATCCCGCGCTCGGCTGGCGCGCGATTCGGCTCGGGCTCGACCGTCCCGGCCTGCTGCGCGGCCAGATCCGCGCGCTCTTGCGTGCCGGCGGCGGCCGTGCGCTGCGCATCATGTTCCCGATGATTTCGGAGGTCGCCGAGTTCGATTCAGCCAAGGCGCTGGTCGAGCGCGAGCTGACATATCTGCGCCAGCATGGCCACACGCTGCCGGAGCGCATCGACATCGGCACCATGGTCGAGGTGCCGGCGCTGCTCTACCAGCTCGACGAACTCCTGAAGAAGGTCGACTTCATCTCGGTCGGCTCCAACGATCTGTTCCAGTTCCTGTTCGCGGTCGACCGCGGCAACGCCAAGGTCTCCGAGCGCTTCGACACCATGTCGACGCCGATCCTGCGGGCGCTGCGCGACATCGCGCAAAAGACGCAGGCCGCGAAGAAATCGCTGTCGCTCTGCGGCGAGATGGCCTCGAAGCCGATCGGCGCGCTCGCGCTGCTCGCGATGGGCTATCGCTCGCTGTCGTTGTCGGCGACCGCGCTCGGCCCGGTCAAGGCGATGGTGATCGACCTCGACGTCAAGAAGGCCGCCGCGATGCTCGGGCCGCTCCTGGATGCGCCGAGCGGCAGCGTCTCGATCCGGCAGAAGCTGACGGAATTTGCCGAGGCCGAAGGCCTGGCGTTGTAGCGGGCCTGCCGCTCGCCATCGCCGCCTCGTTTCCCTCCGCCATTTGAGACTGAATCCATGTCGTCACTCCCCGAAGCCAAACTGGACCTTCTGCTCGCGCATCACGCTTCGCTCGAAGCCGAATCGCTGGGGCAGCTCTCCTCCGAGCGCTACGTGCAGGTGACGCGCGAGCTCGCCGAAATCACCCCCTTGATCGAGGCCGTGAAGACGTATCGGTCTGCGGTCAAGGAGCTCGCCGACACCGAAGCGCTGATCGCCGATCCCGCGACCGATGCCGAGATGCGCAGCATGGCGGAGGCCGAGCGCGACGAACTCAATCCGAGGATCGAGGAACTGGTCCAGAAGATCCGCATCGCGCTCTTGCCCAAGGACGCCATGGACGACCGCAACGTGGTGCTGGAAATCCGCGCTGGCACCGGCGGCGACGAGGCCTCGCTGTTCGCCGGCGATCTGTTCCGGATGTATGAGCGCTTTGCCGCCTTGCAGGGCTGGAAGGTCGAGGTGATCTCGGCGAGCGAAGGGACCGTCGGCGGCTACAAGGAAATCATCGCGGAGGTGCAGGGCCGCGGCGCATTCTCCAAGCTGAAGTTCGAGTCCGGCGTGCACCGCGTGCAGCGCGTGCCCGACACCGAGACGCAGGGGCGCATCCACACGTCGGCGGCTACCGTTGCCGTGCTGCCCGAGGTCGAGGACGTCGACGTCGACATCAAGAACGAGGATCTGCGCATCGAGACCATGCGCGCAGGAGGCGCCGGCGGTCAGCACGTCAACAAGACGGAATCGGCGATTCGAATCACCCACATTCCGACCGGGATCGTGGTGATGATGCAGGACAGCCGCTCGCAGCACAAGAATCGCGCATCGGCCATGAACATCCTGCGCTCGCGCATCTACGATGCCGAGCGGCAGCGACTGGAAGCCGCGCGCTCGGCCGATCGCAAGGAGAAAGTCGGTTCCGGCGACCGCAGCGAGCGCATCCGCACCTATAATTTTCCGCAAGGACGCGTCACCGACCATCGCATCAACCTGACGCTCTACAAGCTGCCGCAGGTGATCGCAGGCGAAGCGCTCGGCGAACTCACCGATGCGCTCACCACCGAGCACCAGGCCGCCCAGCTTGCCGCGCAGGGAGCCGCGGCCTAAACTTCGGACGTCAGCGCGCCCTGGCTTTGAACGATCGCAGGATCTTGGCCAGGGCCGGCGCGGCAGCACCCAGCTCATCCAAATGGATGCGCGAGAGTGAGCGCAGCTTCTGCTCGCCCTTGGCCGTCAGCTTGACCAGGACGCGGCGCGCATCTTCCGGATCGGCCTCCCGGCCGATCAGCTTCAGTTTCGCCATGCGATCGACAAGCTCGACGGCGGTGTGGTGCCGGATCAGGAGAAAGCCCGCGATGTCGCCGACGCTGGCGCCGCCGGGATCGGCCAGTCCCTTGATCGCCAGCAGCGCCTGATGCTGCTGCGGCGTCAATCCCGCGTTTTGGGCTGCCGTCTCGCTGAAGGCCAGGAAGGTGCGGAGCTGGTAGCGGAATTGCGCCAGCGCCGCATAGTCGGCCTCGCGCATCGCGCCGTCCTTCGAGGATGTCGCGGACGCCTTACGCTCGGTCGCCCGCTTCGGTTGAGCACTCACGCGATCCTTCCTCCGCTGCCAAGCACGATCAAACGCGCTCCTTTTCGTTGACGCAAGCAAGGCCGCCGATCTATCCACGATGCCAGGCAGGATGGCTCCCTTGGCGACAGGTTTCGATTCCGGGCATAGCATCGAGAGCGCGCGGCGCGCGCTTGCGGCGCGGCTGCAAGCGGCCAGCCTCGAACAGCCGGCCCTTGATGCGCGGCTGCTCGTTGGCGCCGCGCTGGGGCTCGATCTGACTGGCCTGATCACGCAGGCGACGCGGCGTCTCACGCCCGAGGAGGCTACGCGGCTCGAAGGCTATGCGCAGCGACGGCTCGCGCATGAGCCGGTCGCCCGCATTCTCGGCGTGCGGGAATTTTGGGGCCTGCCATTTCGCCTCTCCGAGGCGACGCTGGTGCCGCGCCCCGATACCGAGACCGTGGTCGAGCTCGCACTGGAGATTTTTCGCGAGCGCCCGATCGCGGGACGGCGCCCGCGCATCGCCGATATCGGCACCGGATCCGGTGCCATCCTGCTCGCGCTGCTGCACGAGATTCCCGATGCATTTGGCGTCGGTACCGATCTCAGCCTGACCGCGCTTCATACCGCCAGGGGCAACGCCGCCGCCCTCGGCCTTGCCGACCGCGCTGGCTTTGTCGCCTGCTCCTACGCGGCGGCGCTCCACGGCCCGTTCGATCTGATCGTGTCGAACCCGCCCTATATTCCCGCCGGGGAAATCCCGAAGCTGAGCATCGAGGTGCGCGAGCACGATCCGCATCTGGCGCTCGACGGCGGCAATGACGGCTACGACGCCTACCGCGTCCTGATCCCGCAAGCGGCCGAACGGCTCGTGCCCGGTGGCGCACTGGTCGTCGAGGCCGGACAGGGCCAGGCGAAAGATATTGAAACCTTGATGGCAGCCGCCGCGTTATCGATCGAGAGGCCGCCCAAGGCCGACTTGGGGGGCATTCCCAGGGCCGTCTCGGCCCGAAAAATGCCCCCATAAAAGCCGGATTGAGCTCTAAAAAACCTCTTGGAATATCCCGTGGGAACGACTACGTTCCGGTCAACACATCGGTGCCGGCCCCGTAGACCTACGGGCGAAAGCCGGGCTCTCGGGCGAGAGCTTTACTGATTATAGGTTCCAAGCCGCAGGTCCTGTTGAGCGCGATGGCCAGTGGAGCTGCGCTGCTCTCCGACCGCAACGTGAACGAAAGCCTGATATTGCGCTTGAAGACTTACGCAAGAAAGCTGGGCTTGTTTCGGCAGGCGATATGAATGGGTTCGCTGGCAATGAATGCTGGCGGGTGGGGAACGCGTCTTTGTTGAACGCGACGGTCGACGAACATTGGCAGGGTTCAACCCGCTCTTGCGCGGTGCGCGCGAGGCCTGTGAACCGCTGTCATGAGGTCACTCCTAGCAATCAGTAATGCGTGCAACCTTTAGGGCTGGAATTAAAGGCAGGACATGAGAAACGGTCAGAACAAGCAGCGGATGCGCAACCGCAACAACAACAACAATAACAACAACCGCCGCGGCCAGAACCCGATGACCCGGGTCTACGAATCGAACGGTCCCGACATCAAGATCCGCGGCACGGCCTCGCACATTGCCGAAAAATACCTTCAGCTTGCGCGGGACGCGCGCTCTTCGGGCGACCCGGTTGCCGCCGAAAACTACTACCAGCATGCCGAGCATTATTTCCGCCTGATCGCGGCGGCCCAGGAACAGTTCCGGCAGAACCAGCAGCCGCGCGGTGACGAGCCCATCAGCACCAGCAGCGACGATGGCGACGACGACGGCGAGAACTTCTCGGCCTTCGGCCAGGAGCCGGGCTTCGTGCCGCAGCCACCGCAACAGCAGCAGCCGTTCATGCGCGACCGCGACGGCCAGCGCGATCATCACCAGCGTGACTATCAGCAGCGCGACAACCGCGACAATCAGCAGCCCTATCAGCGCGAGCAACAGCAGCCGCGCGAGCATCGCGAACGCGACCATCGTCCGCAGCCGCAATATCATCAGCAGCCGCAACCGCAGAACCAGCCGCAGCCTGTCGTCGGCGACGCCGGCAACGTCGATCGCCTGCCCTCCTTCATCACCGGCGCTCAGCCGCAGACGAACGGTGCGCCGGGCGGCTTCGAGGGCGGCAACAGCGGCGGTGGCGAGCGTTATCCGCGACGGCGCCGCCGGCCGCATGGCGGCCCGCGCCCCGAGCGCGAGGCAGCTCCGGCCGCGACCAGCGACGATCTCGCCCCCGGCGAGTAAGCCGCACCAAATCTGATCTTCATGGACTGCATCGTCCCGGCTTTGCCGGGACGATTTGTTTTCAGGCCCGCGTCACCGTCGTCGATGACGGCACCAGCACCGGCTTCAACGAGGGAATCAGCCGCGCCCGTTCGCGCTTGGCGGGGATCGCGCGATAGACCTGCTTGGTCGCTTCGACGATGTGGACGCCCGCGAACGGCAGCGACAGCGCCGCTCCGGCGCGCTCCCACATCTGCGCCGATTTCAGCACCCAACGTCCCGCGTAGGGGGGCATGAACAACGCCTCGCCCCAGGCGGTCGGCGTGAACCAGGTCTGGCGCAACAGGTCGGTGATCTGCGAGCGGGAATAGGGACGACCGTGGCCGAACGGCGTGTTGTCGCTGCGCGTCCATACCCCGCGCCGGTTCGGGATCACGGCGATGACGCGGCCGGACGGCGACAGCACCCGCCAGACCTCACGCAGCAGTGCGGCCGGATCATCCGACATCTCGAGTGCATGGACCAGCAGGATGCGGTCCACCGCGGCCTCGGGAAGCGGCAGTGAGAATTCGTCGACCAGCGCGGCCAGCGCGGGCCGCCCCGTCGGCCATTTCAACACACCCTGGGCTGCCGGCATGAAGGCGATGCAGCGCTCCGCGTCCTCGCGGAACAGCCCGAGATAGGGCGTCGGGTAGCCGACACCGAGCACGCGCTGGCCCTCGGCGCCCGGCCAGCGTTCCCTGATGCCGCGATTGATCATCTGCCGCGCCACGATGCCGAGGCGGCGGGAATAGAATTCTCTGAGGTCGACGACATCGATGGTCATGACGGCAATGTAACATGCGCCGGGGCGCAGCCGCGCGCCCAATATTGCATTGCCTGCGCAACGTTAACGCCATATTTGTCTGGCGGGGCTGAGCGCGATGGAGAAGTCATGGCCGCCGAAATTCGTACTTTCACCTGTTTAAACGACAATTTCGGTTATCTGATCCACGATGTGGAAACCAAGGCAACCGCCTCGATCGACGCGCCCGAGGCCGGTCCGATCATCAACGCGCTGGAGCGCGAGGGCTGGCAGCTCACCGACATCCTGATCACCCATCATCATGGCGATCATGTCGGCGGGGTCGCCGAGCTCAAGCAGAAATACAATTGCCGCGTCATCGCGCCCCATGACAAGACGACGAAGATCGCCAACGTCGATTTGCGCGTCGCCAACGGCGACGTGATCAAGATCGGCACGCTGCTCGGGCGCGTGCTGGAGACACCAGGCCACACGCTCGACCACATCTCCTACGTGTTCGATACCGAGAAGACGCTGTTTGCCGCCGATACGCTGTTCTCGATCGGCTGCGGCCGCGTGTTCGAAGGCAACTATCCGATGATGTGGGACTCGCTTTTGAAGCTGCGAGCCCTGCCCGACGACTTCAAGCTCTATTGCGGCCACGAATACACCGCGTCCAACGTCAAGTTCGCGCTCACCGTCGAGCCCGACAATGCGGCGCTGCAGGCGCGTGCGGCCGAGGTTGCGAAGCTGCGGGCCGAGAACAAACCGACCATTCCCTCACTGCTTGGTGATGAGAAGCGAGCAAACGTGTTCCTGCGCGCCGATGAACCAGCGGTCGCAGCCAGGCTACACATGAAGGGTGCGGATGCCGCCGCAGTCTTCGGTGAGCTGCGCGAGCGCAAGAACAAATCCTGAAGATCAAATCCTGAAGACCAAGTGCTGAAGACCAAGTCCTGACGGGGATCGATGCCGACCGCAGCCGAGATCATCGCGCGCCTTGAACTCAGACCCCATCCCGAAGGCGGGCACTACCGCGAGACCTTTCGCGACCAGACCACGGACGCCAATGGCCGTTCGCGCTCAACTCTCATCTATTTCCTGCTCGCGCGCGGCGAGCGCTCGCACTGGCACCGCATCGACGCGGTCGAGACCTGGCATTATTACGCCGGCAGCCCGCTGACGCTACGCATCGCCCACGACGGCTGCTCCCAGCACGAGGTGCGGCTCGGCACTGACCTTGCGAGCGGCGAACGGCCGCAGGCGATCGTGCCGGCGGATGCCTGGCAAATGGCGGAGACGTCAGGCGAGTGGACGCTGGTCGGCTGCACCGTGGCGCCGGCCTTCGAGTTTGCAAAATTCGAGCTCGCGCCGAAAGGCTGGGAGCCGTAGTCGGACCGTCAGCGCTTTCGCAGCACCATGTCCTTGGCCGCGATCAGGCCACCGCCGGCGATCAGGATCGCGGCGATGGCGATGTTGGCGCTGGCTTTGGCAAAGCCCGCGGCGATGAGGAAGCCGGTCGACAATAGCGGCGTCGCGTAAGATGCGGCGCCGAGCACGCGGATGTCGCCGCGCTTCATGCCGATGTCCCAGGCGTAGAAGGCCGCACCGACAGGGCCGATGCCGAGCCCGATCACGGCGAGCCATTGCAGCAGCGTCTCGGGCCACACCGTGGCTTCCAGCGCACCATGCATCAGCGCGGCGAGCACCGATGTGGCGAGGCAGAAGCCTGCGACCGCATCGGTCGGAACGGCCTTCAACCGCCGCGACAGCACCGAATAGGTCGCCCACACGAAGGCGGCGATGAAGGCCGCGATCAATCCCGGCACCGCACCCGGCGCAAAGCCCGAGGTATTGCCGGCGAACAATAGCACGGTGCCCACCAGGCCAAGCACGGCGCCGATGATGTGATGCACGGCAAGCCGCTCGCCCGGCAGGAACGACGAGAACAGCACGATCAGCAGCGGCCACATGTAATTGAGAAGACCGGCCTCGGCCGGCGGCGCGAAACGCAATGCGAGGAAATAGAGCGCGTGATAGCCGAACAGACCGCCGACGCCGACGACCCACACGGCCAGCGGCTGGCGCAGGCTTTTCGCGGCATCACCGCGGCCGATCCAGGTCAGGAGCCCAACGAGACCGCCGATCGCAAACGTCATGGCCGCGAGCTGGAACGCCGGAATCTTGCCGGTCGCCACCGTCATTACTGACAGCAGCGACCACATCAGAATCGCGGTCAATCCGATCAGTGTGGCGGTGCGCGGGGTCATGAATCAAAAGGCTTCCGAGGACGCTTATGCCCGGCGCGAGGCCGGGCATTTGCGTCTTCACTATCGCCTTGTCGTGCCTGGCGCTACAGGCTTGATGCCCCGTCAGGCGAGATACTGGCCGCCATTGATGGTCATCGTCGATCCCGTGATGAAGCCGGCCTCGTCGGCCGCCAGGAACACGACCGCCCGCGCGATCTCCTCGGGCTCGCCAAGCCGGGCGGCCGGGATCTGCGGGATCACGCTCTTCTCCAGGACGTCCTTCGGCACGGCCTGCACCATTTCAGTGTTGATGTAACCCGGGCAGATCGCATTGACGGTGATGCCGCCCTTGGCGTTCTCGAGCGCAAGCGCCTTGGTGAAGCCGATGTCGCCGGCTTTCGCCGCGGAATAATTGACCTGGCCGAACTGGCCCTTCTGGCCGTTGATCGACGAGATCGAGATGATGCGGCCGAACTTGCGCGCGCGCATGCCCTCGATCACCTGGCGCGTCATGTTGAACAGCGAGCCGAGATTGGTGCTGATGACCGCGTTCCATTGCTCGAGCGTCATCTTGTGGAAGGCGGTGTCGCGGGTGATGCCGGCATTGTTGACGAGCACCTCGATCGGGCCGAGGTCGGCTTCGACCTTCTTCACGCCCTCGGCGCAGGCATCGAAGCTGCTGACGTCCCATTTGTAGACGGCGATGCCGGTCTCGGCCTTGAACTTCTCCGCCGCCGCATCGTTGCCGGCATAACTCGCCGCGACCTTGTAGCCAGCCGCTTTCAGCGCCTTGCTGATCGCAGCACCAATGCCGCGCGTACCACCCGTGACCAATGCAACACGTGCCATGTCGTATTCCTTCCCTTGGACTCTTCGGACGTTTCTGAAGTGATCGTTTTTAACGGTGGATTATGCGGTTGGTTTGACGGACATCAAGAACAAAACGCCCGGCGTTCAGCCGGGCGTTTGTATTTAGTCGAGGCTTGCGCGGTTGCGAAGAATATTTGATTTGCAACCGCTGCCTTTTTAATCGCGTGCAACGCACTCACCAACGTGTGCAGCGCACCCGTCAGTCAAGTGTAAGCTCAGTCGCGCGCCAGACACATCGCGATACCCATGCCGCCGCCGATGCACAGCGTGGCGAGGCCCTTCTTCGAATCGCGCTTCTGCATCTCGTGCAGCAGCGTCACCAGCACGCGCGCGCCGGAAGCACCGATCGGATGGCCGATCGCGATCGCGCCGCCGTTGACGTTGACCTTGGAGGTGTCCCAGCCGAGGTCCTTGTTAACGGCGCAGGCCTGCGCCGCGAAGGCCTCGTTGGCCTCGATCAGATCGAGATCGCCGACGTTCCAGCCGGCCTTCTTCAACGCCAAACGCGAAGCCGGGATCGGGCCGGTACCCATGATCTTCGGATCGACGCCGGCATGCGCCCAGGACACGATTCGGGCGAGCGGCTTCTTGCCTTCCTTGGCCGCCTGCTTCGCGGTCATCAACACGACGGCGGCTGCGCCATCATTGATGCCGGATGCGTTGCCGGCCGTCACCGTGCCGTCCTTCTCGAAGGCCGGCCGAAGCTTGCCCATCGCGTCGATGGTTGCGCCGTGGCGCGGATATTCGTCGGTGTCGATCACCACGTCACCCTTGCGGCTCTTGACGGTGACCGGAACGATCTCGTCCTTGAACTTGCCGGCCTTCTGTGCGGCCTCCGCCTTGTTCTGCGAGGCGACCGCGAACTCGTCCTGCTGGGCGCGGGTGATCTGGAATTGCTTGGCCACGTTCTCGGCGGTGTTGCCCATGTGGTAGCCGTTGAAGGCGTCCCACAGGCCGTCCTTGATCATGGTGTCAACGAATTCGAGACTGCCCATCTTGACGCCGCCGCGCAGGTGCTGGGCGTGCTGCGCCATGCTCATGGACTCCTGCCCACCAGCGACCACGATGTCGGAATCGCCGTTGACCAGCGCCTGATAGCCGAGCGCGACCGCGCGCAGTCCCGAGCCGCAGAGTTGGTTGACACCCCAGGCCGGGCTGTCCACGGGGATGCCGGCGATGATCGAGGCCTGGCGGGCCGGGTTTTGCCCCTGACCTGCGGTCAAGATCTGGCCCATGATGACTTCCGAGACCCGGCCGGGCTCGATGCCCCCGCGCTCCAGTGCGGCCTTAATGGCGACGGCACCGAGATCATGGGCGGGAAGGGTCGCGAAGGCTCCGTTGAAGCTTCCGACCGGGGTGCGGGCGGCGCTGACGATGACGACATCGTCTGACATGGGCATCTCCTGAGGCTTGAGGTTCTATTGGGGGCGGGCGGGCTGGAAAAGCGTTCGCCAGTCTCGTCAGCCATCCTGTTAACGTCGTTGAGGCATGTCAATCGGCCGGGGACCGAATTCATGCCGCAGCGCATTCAAAATAGCGTTCTTGGCGCTTTCGCAAGCAGGATTTTGCTCCGCGATTAACCGTGCCGCACAAAACGGTAGCGTGAGCCCCTTGAAAATGCTTATTTTGTTGCGTTGCGTACTCTTCCCGCCCTGCGGCATAGCCCTGCAGGTTCCTGTTCTCCGCGCTTGCAAGTGAGAGCCCATGGCGAAATCAGACCAACCCACCACGATCAAGAAATACGCGAACCGCCGGCTCTATAACACCGGAACGAGCACCTATGTGACGCTCGAAGATCTCGCCGCCATGGTCAAGGACGGCGAAGATTTCCTGGTTTACGACGCCAAGACCGGCGACGACATCACCCGCTCCGTGCTTGCCCAGATCATTTTCGAGCAGGAGAACAAGGCCGGCCAGAACCTCTTGCCGACCACCTTCCTGCGCCAGCTGATCCGCTTCTACGGCGACAGCATGCAGATGGTGGTGCCAAAATATCTGGAACAGTCGATCGCGACCCTGACCCAGGAGCAGGAGAAGTTCCGCAAGCAGATCGCCAATACGCTGTCCGGCACGCCTTTTGCCCCGCTGGAGGAGCAGGTCCGCCGCAACATGGAGCTGTTCCAGCAGACCTTCTCGATGTTCAAGCCCTTCGCCTCGCCGGCACGCTCGGCGACTCCGGAGCCTGAGCCCGACGCGAATGCCGAGGCGCCCAAGGACACCAACATCGACGATCTGCGCCAGCAGATGAAGGACATGCAGGAACGCCTCGAGCGGATGTCCAAGAAGGACGAGTAGTCTCTCGCACGCACCAGCGCGCCCGCATGCGGCGGGCGCGCCAACGACCAATTGATCGCGGCGCCGTCAGCCGCGCGGCCATCCGGCCAAGGCCGGAGCTTCCATGTCCGACCGCACCCCGCACTGGCAGAACGTCTACGCCACCAAGGGCGAGACCGAGGTCAGCTGGTTTCAGGAAAGCCCAGCGATCTCGCTCGGCATGATTCGTGCGGCCAGTTCGAATCATGACGCCGCCATCATCGACGTCGGCGGCGGCGCGTCGCGGCTGGTGGACGCGCTCCTGCAGGACGGATACCGCAATCTCACCGTGCTGGACCTCTCCGCCAACGCGCTCGACGCAACGAAGCAGCGAATCGGCACCGCCGCCTCGACGGTCGACTGGATCGTTGCCGACGCCACGACATGGCGGCCTGTGAAGACCTATGATGTCTGGCACGATCGCGCTGCGTTTCACTTTCTGACCGATCCGCACAACCGAGCCGCCTACATCGAGCGCCTGCGGTCGGCGGTCGCGCCAGGCGGCCAAGTGATCATCGCGACGTTCGCGCCCGACGGCCCGGAGAAATGCAGCGGCCTGCCAGTGCAGCGGCACGACAGCACGAGCCTTTCGGCGGAGTTGGGGCCGGACTTCGAGCTGGTCGAGACGCGAAGCGAGCTGCATCAGACGCCGTGGCATTCGACGCAGGCGTTTCAGTACAGCCGGTTTAGGAGAAGCCGTTAGAAGCAGGTGTCATGCCGCGCGAAGGCGGGGCATCCAGTACGCCTCAGCTTCTCGGTCGACAATCAACGTCTCTGGAATACTGGATCGCCCGCCTTCGCGGGCGATGACAGCGGGTTGATTGGCGGGCGCGCCTACGCCGCCAGCTTCACCGCATGCGCAAACTCCCAATAGAGCTTGCGCGCCTTGGTGTAGAAGGGACCCGGCTGTAGCTCCCGCTCGTCGATACGAATCACCGGCGCGACCTTGGCAAAATTGCCGGTCGAGAAAATCTCGTCGGCGGCAAGAAAGTCCTGATAGCGCAGGGTCGTCTCGACCACGGCAACGCCGTCGCCGCGGAGCAGGCTGATCACGCGCTGGCGCGTGATCCCGTTGAGGAAAGTGCCGTTCGGCGCCGGCGTGAAGACGACACCGTCCTTGGCCATGAACACGTTGGAATTGCCGAACTCGGCAACGTTGCCGAGCAGGTCGAGCATCAGCGCGTTCTGGAAGCCGCGCGAGGCGGCTTCGGCAAGGGCGCGCGAATTGTTCGGGTAGAGACAGGCCGCTTTCGCATCGACCGGCGCGCATTCGGCGGTGGGCCTGCGGAACGGCGACAGCGTGATCGCATTGCCCGTTGGTTTCGGCATCGGCGCCTCGTAGATGCACAGGCACCAATTGGTGGTCTCGGGATCAAACAGCACGCCGCCGCCCAACCCGTTCTGCGCCCAGTACATTGGACGGATATAGAGCTCGGCATTCGCGGCGAAGCGCGCAATGCCTTCGTTCGCGAGCGTGAGCCAGGTGCCGGCATCGACCACTGGCTTCAGGCCGAAATTGATCGCGGACTGATTGGCGCGGGCGATGTGTCGATCGAGATCGGGCGCGACGCCTTCGAACGCGCGGGCGCCGTCGAACACCACCGAGCCGAGCCAGGCCCCATGCGTGCGCGGCCCCATGATCGGAACATTGCCGTCGTGCCATTTGCCCTCGAAGAAGGTCCAGCTCGGCGAATATTCGATCGGCTTCTTGATCTCGGCCATATCAGGGCCTCCCTCGAAAAATATCCGGGCACTATTGCCCCAATTTCTAAACGATTTGCTGCGGCAAAGCACCCCTCTCCCTCCGCAGAGGATAAGACAACAACGCGACCAAACCGGCTATAGTGCCGCGCACGTCCCGGAGTTTCCCATGCCGCTCGATCCGCTCGCAAAGCGCTTGTTGACCATGGTGGCTGCGGCTGCACCTCAGGCACGGACCCGGCCAAGCGTCGAGGTACGGCGGCAATCGCTGGCGAAGCTGATGCAGTTCGCACGCGCCGAAGCGCCCGATGTGACGGCCTCCGACGGCATGTTGCCCGGTCCGGGCGGAGAGCTGCCCTACCGCCTCTATTCGCCCGCCTCCGCCGGCGAACGCGTGCCGGGCTTCGTGTTCTTTCATGGCGGCGGACTGGTGGCCGGCAGCATTGCGACGCATGACCGCATCGCGGCGGCGCTGGCGCATGCGACCGGCTGCCGCGTCGTGTCGGTCGACTACCGCCTCGCGCCCGAGCACAAGTATCCTGCTGCCGTCGATGATGCGATCGCAGCGACGGAATGGGTCGCGCGGGAAGCTGAAACGCTCGGCATCGATGCCGAACGGCTGGTGATCGGCGGCGATTCTGCCGGAGCCACGCTGGCCGCGATCGTGTGCCAGGAGGCGACGCAGAGCGCTGGCCTGTCCATTGTCGCGCAATGCCTGATCTGCCCGGTGCTCGATTTCGAGGAGGTCTCACCCTCGCGCGAAGCGTTCGCCGAAGGTCATCTGATCGACCGCGCCACGATCGAGGCCGATCTGTCCGACTACCTGCCCGAAGGACTGGATGCCGCCGATCCCCGCATCTCGCCCTTGCGCGCGACACGGCTCGCCGGCCTGCCGACCGCGATCATCCACACCGCCGAATTCGACCCGATGCGCGACGAAGGCAATGCCTATGCCCGCAAGCTGCTCGCCGCGGGCGTTGTGGTCGAGCACGTCTGCCACGACGGCATGGTTCACAATTTCCACGCCATGGGCGCGATCCTGCCGCAGGCGCAGCTTGTGCTGTCGCAGATCGGCGAGCAGGTCAGACGCGCGGTGGAGAAGTAACGCACATTCTCGCCTCTCCACTTGCGGGAGAGCAAGCCGGTGCGGCCACGACAGGGCAACTGCGCGCATCCATCGCGTTCCTCGCCTGGGATCCCACTTGACCACACCCGCGAACGCGTTCCATCTAGTAATCCGTTGTCGTCACACGCCACGCATCGGATTGTCACTTGTCACATCGCAGGCCATTGCATGTTACGGCTTGGCGCGCTGTTGCGACAGGATTGCTTTGCCTGACGATATCGGCAGGCGCCGCCTTCGCCGCCGATGAGGAAGCGCCGGCAAAGCCTGTTGTCCCGAACATCTACCTCGATCTGCGCACGATCTATGCCACGATTCCCGCGGGCACACTCGGGCTCGGCTTTGGCAACACGTCGTTGTCGGCGGCGTTCGAGGCGCTGGCGGCTCGACGGGGCACGGCGCTGCCGAACGGATTTTCGGCTGCGAAATCGATTGCGGTCGACCTGCCGCTGACTGTCGACGTCAGCGATCGCGTCTCGCTCTATGGCGGGGTGTCGGGCTCGACCACAGACCTCGGCGGCGGCTGGTCGACCTTCGACATCACCAGCTGGAACATCGGGATGCAGGCCGATCTCCATCAGCAGAACGGCGGCAAGATCCCGACCATCACGTTGCAATCGACCGTGACGCAGTCGGTCCCGAACGAGCCTGGCATGACCAACTCGTTCAACAACATCCTGGAGTTCGACTACGCGCTCGACGAGGACGAGACGCGCGGCTGGCTTGCCGGCATGCAATACACCTACACCATGATCGCGAGCCCATTCGCCAGCATCCGGCCGAACACGATCCTTTATGCCGGCGGCTATTACCAATGGCCGAGCAACTGGAAGTTCATCGGCCGCCTCGGAGTGCAGTCTTTCGGCGGCGCGCAGCTTGCGGGCCGGACGCTAGCGGAATCCTTCACCCAACCGATCCTGCGGCTCGACCTCGATCGCATGGACGACAATGACAACCGCCTGTTCGGCATCACCGCGCAAATCGCATGGATGCCGAAGCCGTCCTATCAGGTGACGCTGAGGACGCCGCTTTACGCCGTGCGCAACTAACCGTGGGGCGCGGTGGACTTTTGTAAACACCGCGTCAACCAGTCGTTAATCCTGCTCATCGGAAAACGTCGAACGCGTTACATTGCCGCAAGTAACCTTGCGCGACACTCATTCGGCTTTTTGCTTTGTATTTTCGCACTGGAGGCTGCGAATGTCCCGCTTGGTCACGGAACGAACGTTCCTTGCCGGGAAGATCTTCTTCAATTTCGGCCAGTCGTCGATCGACTGCGTCGTACGCCGGCTTTCCGAGGAGGCTGCGACGCTCGAAATGGAGAGCGGCCTCGGCGTTCCCGACCGGTTCCAGCTCAGGCTTCAGGGACGCGATGTCCTGAGTTGCCGGGTGATCTGGCGATCGGACCGTCAGGTCGGGGTTGCCTTCGAGCAGCCGGACGCCATCGATCGTCCTGCCAGCGACGAGGGGCGCTCATCCGATGCGCTGATGCGCGCCCAGATGCTGGCGCTGCGCGCAGCCCTTGATCACGTGCCGACCGGAATCGTGCTGCTCGATGCCAATCTCAGGGCGCGCCTCATCAACCGGTCGTTTCGCCAGATGTGGCACTTGCCTGACCAGGTCGCCGACAGCAATCCGTCCATTCTCACGCTGCTTCATCATGGGCGCGACATCGGGGCCTATGAGGTGCCGGACCCCGACCTCGAGGCCCATGTGATGGAACGTGTCCGCGTGATCGAGGCTGGCGATCCGATCCCCGTCGATGTGCGCCAAACCAATGGCGACGTCGTGCGCGTCCAATGCACGCCATTGCCGGACGGCGGGCGCATGCTGACCTATACGCCGGTCACCGACATTGTGCGTACCTCGGACGAGCTGAAGCTGCTGCGGGACGCCCTGGAGAATGTTCAGGACGGCGTTCTCCTGCTCGACTCAGACTTGAACGCCACCTTCATGAACCGGCGGATGCGGCGGTTCTGGGAGGTCGGCGAAGAGGAGGCTGCGGTCCGGCCGGCCTATTCGTCGCTGGTGCGACGCCTGCACCGCGCCAGCGCGCCCAACCTTCCGAACAGTGAGCTCGCGAAATTTCCTGCACGGCGCGTCGAGGAGGTCAAGGCCGGCGATCACGTGCGCGACCTCGAAACGCCGGACGGAAGACGCATCAGGGCGCATTGCACCACCATGTCGAATGGCGGCCGCATGCTGACCTATGTCGACATCACCGATCTGACGCAAAAAGCGGTGATGCTGGAGACGCTCGCCACCACCGATCCGCTTACCGGCCTCTACAACCGCCGCCACTTCCTCGACAGCCTCGATGCGGAATGGAGCCGCTTTCAGCGCTACTATCGCTCCGTCTCGGTATTGATGCTCGACATCGACCATTTCAAGTCCGTCAACGATCGCTATGGCCACGCGGTGGGCGACGCCGCGATCAAGGCGGTTGCGGCTGCGTGCCTCGATGGAAAGCGCAAGTCGGATATCGTCGGCCGCCTCGGCGGCGAAGAATTTGCGGTGCTCCTGCCCGAGACCAGCCTGTCGCGTGCAAGGACGGTGGCCGAACGCATCCGCAAGCGCGTGATGAGCACGCAGATCCTGGCCGGCAAAATCCAGTTCGGCCTGACCGCGAGCATCGGCATCGCGGAGGCCACAGTCAGCATGTCCGGCATCGACGCGCTGATGGGCGCGGCCGACCAGGCGCTCTACAAGGCCAAGGCCGAAGGCCGCAATCGCTGCATCGCCTTCGCATCTCCGCCGCCGGCAAGCAAGGCGGCGGAGTGAATCCCGAACCGGCGTCTAATCCGGCACCGGAACGTCGAAGGTGTTGAGTGTGACCGAGACCATGCAATAGACGCCGACGAGATAGGACAACTCGGCCGCGCCGTGTTCGCCGAACTCCTTCACTGCGGCGCGCCAGGTCAATTCGGGCAACACCCCGCCGCTGACCAGCGCAGACGCCATGTCGTAGGCGACCGCCTCCTGCTTGGTGAGGTCGACCGGCCGCTGGCCGGCGACGATGGTCGCGAGCTTCTCGTCGGACAGGCCGCGCTGCTCGGCGACCAGCACATGGGCATAGAGCTCATAGCCGGAGCGGAAATGCGAGCCGGTGACCAGGATCGCCACCTCGCGGACCGGCGCCGGCAGCAGCGGATTCGACGCGATCGCCTTGACCAGCTCCCACACCGGCTTGCCGAAGCGCGGCTCGCGGATCCAGGGATTCCAGGGACCGAGCAGCGCGCCGTCGTCGCGCATGTTCACAAAGCCCTTGAAGTGGTCCTTGATGCCCGCTTGCATGTCGGCATAGAGCGGCTTCTGTTCGTCGGTCAGCTGCTTCGGATCGAGAATGGGAAGTCGCACGGAAGGTCTCCTCGTTGAGAAGGGGCCACCGTCGCCCGGGTCGGAACGCATGGCAAGTGAAGTTGCTGTGACGACCGGGTGGGGAGGCCGTCCGGTCTAGCCAGCTACGGTGACTCCGGACGCGCCAGCGGCTCGCCCAGCGTGTGCATCAGCCGGTTGGCCCAGCCGAAGATCGCAGCCGACAGCACGAGGTCGAGTTGCTCGAGCGGGCTCAATCCGGCCTCGGCGAGCGCAAGCTCTTCATCGGCCGACGCCTCGATTGGTGTCGTCGATAGCTTTGCGGCGAAATCGAACAGCGCCTGCTGGCGTGCTTCGAGTTGCGCCTCACGCTCGCCGGCAAATATCTCCTCGACGACATCATGGCGCCCGCAGTGGCCGATGAAGCGCGAGGCGTGCACGGCGGCGCAATAGACGCAATGATTCACCACGGAGGCGCTGAGCGCGCCGAGCTCACGCTCGGCCGGAGACAGGCCATCCTTGCCGTACATGATCAGATTGAACAGGGGTGAGCGTATCGCGAGCGATTCGGGGTCGTGTGCCAGCGTGAGCACGTAAGGAGAGACGCCCTTGTTCGACGGCGTCACCTTCATGGCCGCGAGTTGCTCCGGCGTTGCCGATGCGAACTCGACCGGCTTGACATAAGGCGACCAGGTCGGGACGGTGGTGGTGAAGGCGTGGACGACGTCGCTCATCGGACTTCACCGTCTTTCAGCAGCCTCAGGCCCGCGACGACGCGCAACTGATAATTCACGAACGCTGCCAGCTCGGACAGGCGCACGATGTCGGCATCTCCGATACCGGCCTGCCTCAACGTATCGATGTCCTGTCGCATCGCCTTACGTGGCGCGAGCGTCAGAAGATCGGCGTGACGCGCCATGGCGTCACGTGCGGGATCGCCGCAGACGCCGCCGGGATGAGCCAGACCGGCGAGGTCTATGTCGCTCGAATGCGCCAGATAGGATTCGTAATGCGCGGTCAGCTCGGCATCGTCGAGGTGCCGGCACATCCGCGCCGCGAGCGCGGCCCGCAGACCGTGGCTCAGGCCGCCGGGCTCACGCGGCACCAGCACGGCGTCATGCGCGGCTTCGCTCAGGCGCAGGATCTCGGCACGCGTCGTCAATGCCTGGCCGAGCCGGGAGTCCGCGGCGACCCCGGCAATGCTTTCGATCAACGTCACGCAATACTCCTGGCGCTTTGCGGATTTGCGACATCTTCGACCGCGAGCGTCGGCGGCTCGCCGGTGGCGAGAAACAACGACAGCGCGGCTTCCACGGGCGCCGGGTCGAGGCCGCGCGCATTCAACCAGGCGGGCTCGTAATAGGTCTGCCGGTAGCGCTCGCCGGAATCGCAGATCAGCGTCACGAGCGACCCGGTCATGTGCTCCCGTCGCATCTCCGCCGCGAGCCGGCACAGTGCGAGGAAGTTGGTGCCGGTGGAACCTCCGACGGGGCGGCGCAGCCGGCGCGACAACACGTTCATTGCCGCGATCGTCGCGGCGTCCGGGATCTTCATCATGCGGTCGACCACGCCGGGCACGAAGGAGGGCTCGCAGCGCGGCCGGCCCACCCCTTCGATCAGGGACGGCCGCTCGCAGACTTGCGTGCAGTCCTGGTGGCGAAAGCAATCGAAGAAGGCGGAATGCTCGACATCGGCGACGCAGAGCCGCGTTGGATATTGCCGGTAGCGCAGGTAACGCCCAATCGTCGCCGAAGTGCCGCCGGTCCCGGCGCCCATCACGATCCATTCCGGCACGGGATGAAGCTCGCCCTTGAGCTGGGTGAAGATCGACTCGGCGATGTTGTTGTTGCCGCGCCAGTCGGTCGCGCGTTCGGCAAAGGTGAACTGATCCATGTAATGACCGCCCAGCCGCGCGGCGAGCGCGGCCGCCTCGGCATAGAGCGCCCGGCCGTCGTCGATCAGGTGGCAGTGGCCGCCATAGTGCTCGATCGCAGCGACCTTCTCCGCCGATGTCGTGCGTGGCATCACCGCATAGAACAGCACGCCGATCATCTGCGCGAAGTAGGCTTCCGACACCGCCGTGGAGCCGGACGACGCCTCGACCACGGGCGTGCCCTCGCGGATATGACCGTTGCAGAGCGCGTAGAGAAACAACGAGCGCGCCAGCCGATGCTTCAGGCTGCCGGTCGGATGGGTCGATTCATCCTTCAGGTAGATGTCGATGCCCGAGAGCGCCGGCACGATCAGGCGGATCAGATGCGTGTCCGCAGTGCGGCACTGGTCCGCCTCGATTGCCGCCACCGCCTCGTCGACCCAGCCGCGCCTGTAGGCCGGCCCGGTCGAGTTCTGGTCGCGGAAAGGGGCTCGTTCCGTTGGCATGGCAAAAATCTCTCATAATTCGACTTGCGCATCAAGAAATATTGTTCATTCTATATTCGAATAATGCAGGCAGGCCGGCCATGAACAGTGACGTCATCGACATCCGGCTTCTCGAAGCCTTCGCGGCGGTGATGTCGGCCGGCAGCATCACCGGGGCTGCGCGGCTGCTCGGGCGCTCGCAGCCGGTCGTCACACGGCAGATCCAGGACCTCGAGGCCGAGGTCGGCTATCCCCTGTTCTCCCGCAACGGTCCGCGCATCAGCCCGACGCCGAAGGGCGTGCTGTTTCACGCTGAGGTCGAGCGGCTCCTGATGGGCCTGAAACACATCCGGCAGCGGGCCAATGCGATCGGCGCCGGCGCCCTGCCCGTGCTCAGCCTCGCCGCGATTCCGGCGCTGGCGGCGGGCTTCGTGCCGGCGGCGCTGGCGTCGTTGGAGCGGGAGCTGTTGCCGAGCCAGGTGCATGTGCAGGCGCTCTCGGCCGAGAATGTCGTGCAATCGGTGCTGTCGCAATCGGTGGATTTTGGGCTCGCCAGCCTGCCGGTTCAGCATCCCGGCCTCGACGTGCAGTGGGTCTGCGAAGTGCCATGCGTCGCATGCCTCGCGATGGATCATCCCCTCGCCAAGAAGAAGGTGATCCGCCTGAAGGATATTGGCGGCGGCCGCCTGCTGACGATGGCCAACCCCTACCGGCTTCGCCGCCGGGTGGACGAGGCGCTGGAGCGCGTGGCCGTGGTGCCGGCGGAAGTCATCGACACCAATTCGTCGATGACGGCCATCGCGATGGCCAAGCAGTCGCTCGGCATCGCCATCGTCGAACCGGTGCTGACGTCGAGCCTTCCGGTGGAAGGCGTCGTCACCCGGCGTCTCGACGTCGCCATTCCCTTTCTGTTTGCCGCACTCTCTCCGACCGGACGCGAGCTGACGCCGACGGTCGCGGCCGTCAACGGCGCACTGCGCGCCGCGGTGACGCTGATGCCCGGCGCCAAGCTGCACAGCGGCGCGGCCGCAAGCCTCGACCCCGACGGGGCGGCCGACGAATTCGAGAAAGCCAATTCATGACGACGATGACGCCAATTCCAGCCGGCCTCGCGGCGCTCGAGCAGCGCCTCAAGCAGGACCTCTCCTGGCTGGAATTGCCTGCCAAATCCTGGGTGCCGCGTCGCGTGGTGGACGACAGGACCGTCATCGACGTCGTGATCATCGGCGCCGGCATGGCCGGCCTCGTCGCCTCAGCCATGCTGAAGCGGCTCGGCGTCGACAACCATCTCGTGCTCGACCGGGCGCGGGCCGGCGAAGAGGGGCCATGGGTTACCTACGCGCGGATGCGCACGCTGCGGTCGCCGAAGGAATTGACCGGGCCGGCGATGGGACTACCGGCGCTGACCTTCCGCGCATTCTACGAAGCGCAACACGGCCGCGAGGCCTGGAAGGCGCTCGATCGTGCCCCGCGCACGATGTGGATGGATTACCTCATCTGGTACCGCAAGGTGCTCGACCTGCCGGTTCGCAACGAGACCGCGGTCGCGCGCATCCATCCGCGAGCGGACCAATTGTTCGAGCTCGATGTCAGTGGGCGCGACGGCCCGCGAAAGATCCTGGCGCGCCATGTCGTGCTGGCGACGGGGCGCGACGGCCTTGGCGGCGCCTACGTGCCACCGCTTGCGAACCGCATCGACCGGCGCTTCTGGGCGCATTCCTCCGATGCGATCCGCTTCGAAAGTCTTTGCGGCAAGCGCGTCGCCGTGGTCGGCGCGGGCGCATCCGCGATGGACAATGCGGCGGTGGCGCTCGAGAGCGGCGCTGCGCGGCTCGACCTCTTCATCCGTCGCGGCGACATTCCGCGCATCAACAAGTTCACCGGCATCGGCAGTCAGGGTGTCGTCCACGGCTTCGCCGGTCTCACCGATGCCTGGAAATGGCGCTTCCTCGATCACACGCTGAACGCGCAGACGCCGCCGCCGCGCCGGAGCGTGCTGCGCGTCTCCGCCTATCCGCAGGCGCATTTCCATCTCGCAAGCCCGATCGAGGATCTCGCCGTTGACGGCGACCACCTCGTCGTGACGACGCCCAAGGGCCGTTACGCGACCGACTTCATCATCTTCGGCACCGGCTTCAAGGTCGACCTCGCGCTGCGGCCCGAGCTCGCCGAGTTCGCGCCCCACATCCGTTTCTGGCGCGATCGCTTTGCGGCGCCGGCGGGCATGGACAATGCCGAGCTCGAGAGCTCGCCGGATCTCGGCGACACGTTCCAGTTCCAGGAGAAGGTGCCGGGCGCCTGCCCGGCGCTCTCGCGACTCCACTGTTTCAATTATCCGGCGACGCTGAGCCACGGAAAGCTTTCCGGCGATATCCCCGCGATCAGCGAGGGAGCCGACCGACTCGCGCGCGGCATCGTCCGCAGCCTCTTTGTCGAAGACCGGGAGATCCACTTCGCCAATCTCAAGGCGTTCGCCACGCCCGAGATCATCGGCGACGAATGGATCGACGCGGACGCCGCTCATCACCACGCCGGGTAATTCAGCAAACGGACAGGCAAGCGCGAGATGCAGAGGAACAGAAAGGCCATTGTGGCGGCGATCGCCGGCAACGCGATGGAATGGTACGACTTCACGGTCTTCGCGCTGATGACACCGGTCATCAAGAACCTGTTCTTTCCAGTCGACCCGAAAGTACCGGGCAGCGAGGTCAATGCTCTGCTGCTCACCACCGCGCTGTTCGGCACGGGCTTCTTCATGCGTCCGGTCGGCGGGCTCGTGCTCGGCTATTTCGGCGATCACAAGGGGCGGAAGGCCGCGATGACGCTCGGCATGGGCATCATGGCGCTCTCGGTCGCGCTGCTCGCGCTGACCCCGACCTACGCGACGGCGGGCGTCGCCGCGCCGCTGATCGTGCTGCTGGCGCGGTTGCTCCAGGGCTTTTCCGTCGGCGGCGAGTTCGGCACCTCGACCGCCTATCTGATCGAGGCGGCGCCTCCGGGCCGCACCGGCCTCTACGGCTCCTGGCAGATTGCGGGACAGCTGATGGCAAATGTATTGGGCGCAGTGCTCGGCGCCATCCTGACGCTGACGTTCACGCAGGAGCAGCTCGCGGCCGGTGCCTGGCGTATACCGTTCTTCGTCGGCCTCGTGATCGTTCCGATCCTGCTCTACATGCGCGCCAGCGTCATCGAACCCGAAGCTTCCCGACGCAACATGGCAACCGTGCACAAGGACCAGTTCATTGCCGCGCTCAGACATCCCGGCCGCAACTTCCTGATCGGAATGGGCATGGTGGTCGCAAGCGCGGTCTCGTTCTACGTCACCTTCGGCTACACCGTGACCTATGCCAAGGAGGTCTTGAAACTGCCATTGATGCAGAGCTTTCTGGTCCAGATGATCGCAGCGATCGTGATGGTCGTTGTCGTTCCCCTCGCCGGCGCCGTCTCCGACCGCTACCCGCGCAAGCCGCTGCTACTGGCCTCGCTCATCGGCTATTTCGTCTCGCTCTATCCGCTCTATGCCTGGGTGATCTCCGATCCGTCGGTCGCAAAGCTCCTGGTGTGCCAGGTCGTGATCGGCTTCTTCAGTGCGTTCTTCCTCGGCGTCTACTGCACCACGCTGGTCGAGCTGTTCCCGATCCGGGTCCGTTCGACAGCGCTCGCGATCGTCAACAACGTTGCGGTGCTGATCTTCGGCGGCTTTGCCCAGTTCTTCGTGACCTGGCTGATTGCTCTCACCGGCTCTCCTCTGGCGCCAATCTTCTATGTCATGATCGGCGTCGGCCTTGGGCTGATCGCGGTGATCGCGATGCGGCCGGAGGATACCGGGCGTGAGCAGATCGCAGAGGGCGTCGTCAAACAGGCATCGTGAAGCGGCTCAAAACTCCAGCGGCGCGTTGTCCACGACTTCCTTCATCACGAAGAAGGTGCGGGTCTGGCGGACACCGGGCAGCGCGATCAGTTGCTCGCCATGGATGCGGTTGAAATCCTCCATGTCGCCGACGCGGATCTTCAGGAAATAGTCGAAATCGCCGGCGACGAGGTGGCAGTCGAGCACGAATTTCAGCTTGGCGATTGCCTGCTCGAAGATGGCAAAGCTCTCAGGCGTCGAGCGGTCGAGCACCACGCCGACCATCACCAGCGTGCCCTTGGCCACCTTCTTCGGCGCCACCATGGCGCGGACCGCAGCGATAAAGCCGTCCTCGAACAGGCGCTGGGTGCGGCGATGACAGGTGGCAGGGCTGATCGCGACCGTTTCGGCCAGCTCGGCATTGCTGAGCCGGCCGTTATTTTGCAGCAATCTCAACATCTTGAGGTCGACACGGTCGAGCCGAGCGGACATGAAAGAAGCTTCCGTAAATTTGGCGAATACTGGAAGGAATCCTAGCAAAATTACCGATTCATGCAAGATAAGGCGCAATATTGGCGCGATATTCGAGAGCACCTTTTTGCGGCGCAATGCTAGCCATATCCCAGACGCAACGCCATCAGGGATGCCCCCATGAACCTGGACAAATTTCCGCGCTATCCGCTCACCTTCGGCCCGACGCCCATCGAGAAGCTGGAGCGGTTGTCGAAGCATCTCGGCGGCAATGTCGAGATCTACGCCAAGCGCGAGGACTGCAATTCCGGCCTCGCCTATGGCGGCAACAAGCTGCGCAAGCTCGAATACATCATTCCCGACGCGATCGCCTCGAACGCCGACACGCTGGTGTCGATCGGCGGCGTGCAGTCCAACCACACCCGCATGATCGCCGCCGTCGCCGCCAAGATCGGCATGAAGTGCCGCCTGGTGCAGGAAGCTTGGGTGCCGCACGAGGACGCCGTCTATGACCGCGTCGGCAACATCATGCTGTCGCGCATCATGGGCGCCGATGTGCGCCTGGTGGACGACGGCTTCGACATCGGCATCCGCAAGAGCTGGGAGCAGGCGGTCGAGGAAGTGAAGGCTGCGGGCGGCAAGCCTTACGCTATTCCCGCCGGCGCGTCCGTGCACAAATTCGGTGGCCTCGGTTATGTCGGCTTCGCCGAAGAGGTGCGCAAGCAGGAGAAAGAGCTCGGCTTCAAGTTCGACTACATCGTCGTCTGCACCGTCACCGGCTCGACTCATGCCGGCATGCTGGTCGGCTTCGCCGCCGACGGTCGCGCGCGAAAGGTGATCGGCATCGATGGATCGTTCACCCCTGAACAGACCAAGGCGCAGGTGCTCTCGATCGCCCAGAACACCGCCAAGCTGGTCGAGCTCGGCAAGGACATCGTTGCAGACGATGTCGTGCTGATCGAGGACTACGCCTACCCCGCCTATGGCGTGCCGTCGGAAGAGACCAAGGAAGCGATCCGCCTCACCGCACGGCTCGAGGCGATGATCACCGACCCTGTCTATGAAGGCAAATCGATGCAGGGCCTGATCGACCTGACCAAGAAGGGCTATTTCGAGAAGGGCGCAAAGGTCCTCTACGCCCATCTCGGCGGCGCGCCGGCGCTGAACGGCTACGGTTACGCCTTCCGGAACGGCTAGCCAGGCCGGCTTCACCGCGTCATACACCGCTGTCGTCCCGGGCAAGCGGCAGCGCAGACCCGGGACCCATAACCACAGGATTGCGCTTGGCGAAGAACTCGTGGTGACCAGCCTGCCATAACCACATCGACCTGTGGTTATGGATCCCGAATCTGCGCGCGCTGAGGCGCGCTTGTCCGGGATGATGGGACAGATGGGCTTCCCCCTACCGCGTCATGACGATCTGCAACAGCTCTTCGCCGTAGTGCTCGAGCTTCTTGTCGCCGATCCCGGGGACATTGCGCAATTCGTCGAGCGTGGTCGGCCAGGCCCGCACGATGCCGTCAATGGTGGCATCGTGCAGCACGACATAGGCCGGCACGCCGCGCTGGCGCGCCACATCCGAGCGCCACGAGCGTAGCCGCGCGCGCAATTCGGGATCGACATCGCCCTGCGGGGCGCTGGCAGCCGGCGCGAGATCGCCGCGGCGCGACTTGGCACGACTTGCGCGGACGCGCGTGCCAGGCGCTTCCTCACGCAGCCACACTTCGGTCTCACCGCGCAGCACGCTCCGCGCAGTCTCGGTCAGCTTCATTGCACCGAAGGCTTCGCTGTCGGCCTGCAAATGCCCCATGGCCACCAGCTGCCGTAGCACGGTGCGCCATTGCTTCTCGTTGAGCTCGCGCCCGATGCCGAACACCGACAGCTTGTCGTGGCCGAACTGCGTCACCTTGTCGGTCAGGCGGCCGATCAGCACGTCGATCAGGTGCATCGCGCCGAAACGCTGTCCGGTGCGATAGACGCAGGACAGCAGCTTCTGCGCCAGCACCTTGCCGTCGCGCATCTTGGGCGGCGTCAGGCAGTTGTCGCAATTGCCGCAATTCTCTGTTGTCACCATCTCGCCGAAATAGGCGAGCAGTCGCCTGCGCCGACACTGCGCGGTCTCGGCGAGGCCAACCAGCGCATCCAGCTTGCCGATCGACACCCGCTTGAAATCGTCGGAGCCGCTGGACTCGTCGATCATCCGGCGTTGCTGCACGATGTCGGAGAGGCCGTAGGCCATCCAGGCGGCCGACGGCTTGCCGTCACGCCCGGCGCGCCCGGTCTCCTGATAATAGGCCTCGATGCTCTTGGGCAGGTCGAGATGGGCAACGAAGCGGACGTCGGGCTTGTCGATGCCCATGCCGAAAGCGATGGTCGCGACGATGACGATGCCGTCCTCGTTGAGGAAACGGTCCTGGTTGCGCGAGCGCACGCTGCCGTCGAGCCCGGCATGATAGGGCAGCGCCGTAATGCCGGCTTCGTCGAGCGCGGCAGCAACTTCCTCCACGCGATTGCGGGACAGGCAATAGACCACGCCGGCATCACCGGTATGGCGCTCCCGGATGAACTCCTTCAGCTGCGACACTGCATTGCGCTTGTCGACAATTTCGTAACGTATATTGGGCCGGTCGAAGCTGGAGACGAATTGCGGGCTGTCTGCAAGCCGCAGCCGCTGGACGATCTCTTTCCGCGTCAGCTCATCCGCGGTCGCAGTCAGCGCGATGCGCGGCACGTCGGGAAAGCGCTCGGCGATGACGGAGAGGCCGACATATTCCGGACGGAAGTCGTGCCCCCATTGCGAGACGCAATGCGCCTCGTCGATCGCAAACAGCGCCACCTTGGCCTGCGCCAACATCAACAGGCAGCGCGGCGTCACCAGCCGTTCCGGCGCGACATAGAGCAGGTCAAGATCGCCCGCGATCAGGCGCCGCTCGATCTCGGACGCTTCCTGGAACGACAGCGACGAGTTCAGCGCGGCGGCGTTGACACCGGCTTCGATCAGGCCGGCGACCTGGTCGCGCATCAGCGCGATCAGGGGAGAGACCACGATGCCACAGCCTTCGCGCAGTAACGACGGCAACTGATAGCACAGCGACTTGCCGCCGCCGGTCGGCATCAGCACCAGGCAATTGCCGCCCTCGGTGACGTGCCTGACGATCTCGCCCTGCGCGCCGCGAAAGCCCGGCAGACCGAACACCGAATGCAGCACCGACAGCGCGTCGCGGCCATCGGCCGGCGCTGGCAGCGGAGCGGTGGAGGGGGCGGACATGGGCGAGTCGGGGGTTGCTGGATTCGTCCCAACGCCAGTCGCACGGCGGCGCGGGCGTGGCAAGACTGTTTGCGGGGCAAAGCGGCGCCTTCCCCTCTTCCCTTGAGGGAGAGGGTGGATCGCCGCGCAGCGGCGAGACGGGTGAGGGGTTTCTATCCGCGGAAATCGATGAGGGATCGTCTTGCAGAGACATACCCCTCATCTGGCGCTTCGCGCCACCTTCTCGCACAAGGGAAGAAGGAAGAGAACACTTACGCTCCGATCCGGCGCAAGGCTTCGGCGACCGTCACGACCGGCATGTTGCGCTTCTCCGCCGCCTGCAGCGCGTGGCGCAGCAGGGCCGGCGTGCAGCCATAGGGGCTGGGCGCATCGACGACGTCGTGGCCATAGAAGATCAGCCAGCCCCCGCTTGTGACGGCCTCGTCGAAATAGCGGTCGATACCATCAGTATCAATCTCGCAATCGACCAGCGGCGAGGCGCGCAGGAACTGGAGATCGATGACGTCGCGGTTGACGCCAGGAAGGATACCGCGCGACGAGCGGAAGTTTTGCGCGAGCTGCGGTTTGCGCCAGACCGAGGCAAGGCCATAGGGGTAGGCGAAATTTTCAAGCCGGATCGAGGAATCGACGCCAAGAAAATAGCTGCGGTTCCGCTCGATCTCGCGCGCCATCGCGCTCTCATCAAGGTCGACTGCGCGCAGATGCGAAAACGTATGGCAACCGATCTCGTGACCAGCGCGATGCAGCCGAATGATCGCGTCGTTCGACAGGCCGTGCCAGTGGTCTCCAGGCTGATCGATCAGGCTGCCGGCGATATAGAACGTGCCGCGCCCGTCATGCGCTTCCAACAGCGCAGCGCCCTCGCCTGCTGCACTGTCCGGCGCATCATCGAAGGTAAAGCTGACCATCGGCGCATGCGTCGGCAAGCGATGCGGCGCGGCGTGGAAATGCCGGGCCAGTCGATTGCTCAAGCGTCCGTTGAGGTCCGGCAGCAAGGGTGCATTCCCTGTGATTCCACGTTTCTCTACAGAAACATTTGCGCGTGGTCCGAGGCAAGCTTAACACCAGGGTAATCCTAACGGGGAACCCTGGGGTTCTCGATTAGCGCGCGAGCAGCGGAGCATCCGTATCCGCCCCAAGATGTTGCAGCCAATTGCGGAAAAGCGCCGCGGCGGCGGTGCCTGCGGCGATATCGGCGCGCAAGGTCAGCGCAGGCAGATCGTTGGTCAGCGCCGGATGACGCTGGTGCCTCGCCCGCTTCTCGAAACGAGCGAGCTTCTCCTCCGTCGCCGCGTCAAAATAGCTCACGGGGAGAGCCGGATAGACCTCGCGCTCGTGCGCGAGGTAGCGACCGATGTCGCGCAGATATTCGCGCTGGAGGGAGAGCGCGTCATATTCGGGATGACCCTGGAAGAACACGAAGCGACTGGCATATTGCCGCGTGAAGACGTCGACACCGGCCCGAGCCGACCGGGTCAGCACCTGATAACCCGCTTGCGCGAGATCGCGCTCGGTGACTTCGTTCAGTCGCGAATGCGAGATCTTGAGCGGTGCAGGCGCGTCGCGCGTCAGCGAATCGCGGTTCACAGCCTCGCAATCGAAGATGCCGTGACATTTGGCCGGAAGGCGCTGTCGTTCGACATGGTCGAGGTGCAGCACTGCCGCATGGGCAGCGAGACATGACCAGATCGTCGAGCGGGTGTTGACCTTGGCCCAGTCGATCAGCTCGGTGAGGTCGCGCCAGTATGGTTCCTGATCGAGCTCGGGCGCCACCGGCTCGGCGCCGGTCACGATCAGCCCGTCGAATGACTGCCGCCTGAGATCGGAGAGATCGGAATATTCGCTCTCCACATGCCACTTCGCTTCCGGCGAGCGTTTCACCGACGGCAGCGAAAAGCAATGGAAGCGGATGCGGCGCGGTCCCGCGGCGGCCTGCAGCAGCTTCATGAACTGCCGTTCGGTCGCCTTCAGCGCCGTATCCGGCATGTTATTGATCAGACCGATGGTCAACTCGGCGCCGGCATGATCGCGCGCGGGGTCGCCCTCGGCGGGCACCAGCGCCGGGCTCGCGATACCTTGATCCCTGGCGATCAAGACGCTCATCTGTCCGATTGCCTACTCCGCGGCCTGAAGACGCGCGGCCGGACAGGCTTTTTCCAGCGCCTGATCGATGTCTTCGATGATATCGGCGGCATGCTCGATACCGATCGAGAGGCGGATGGTCTCCGGCAGCACGCCGGCTGTGCGCTGCTGCTCCGCCGACATCTGCCGATGCGTGGTCGAAGCCGGATGGCAGGCCAGCGACTTGGCGTCACCGATGTTGACGAGACGCGTGATCAGCTTCAGCGCGTCATAGAAGGTCTTGCCGGCCTCCATGCCGCCTTTGATGCCGAAGGTGAACAGCGAGGACGCATTGCCGTCGAGATATTTCTGGACCAGCGGATAATAGGGGCTGTCCGGAAATCCGGTGTAGTTGACCCAGGCGACACGTGGATCGGTCCGAAGGAATTCGGCGACCTTGCGGGCATTCTCGACGTGGCGCTCCATGCGCAGCGCTACGGTCTCGATGCCCTGAAGCAGCAGGAACGCATTGAACGGCGACAGCACCGAACCCATGGTGCGCTGATAGACGCTGCGCGCGCGCTCGATATAGGCGGTCCGGCCAAAGCGCTCGGCATAGACGAGGCCGTGGTAGGAGGCGTCCGGCTTGTTATAGGCCGGGAAGCGGTCGGCGTATTTGGCCCAGGGAAAGTTTCCGGAATCGACGATGGCGCCGCCGAGCGTGGTGCCGTGACCGCCCAAAAACTTGGTCAGCGAATGCACTGCGATGTCGGCGCCGTAGTCGAACGGCTTGAGCAGAATGGGTGTCGCGACCGTATTGTCAACGATCAGCGGCACCCCATGCACATGCGCGATCTTCGCCAGCGCCTCGATGTCGCAGACATTGCCGGCGGGATTGCCGATCGTCTCGGCGAACACCGCGCGGGTGTTCTCGTCGATCAGCCTTGCGACCGCATCAGGCGCGTCGCTCTCGGCAAAGCGTCCGGTGATGCCCTGCCGCGGCAGGATATGGGAGAGCAGCGTGTGCGTGGTGCCGTAGAGCTGCGGCACGGAGACGATATTGCCGCCGTGGTCGGCGACGTTGACGAAAGCGAAATGCAGCGCGGCCTGGCCGGTTGCAACAGCAAGTGCGCCGACGCCGCCTTCGAGCTGGGCGATGCGCTTCTCCAGCACGGCGCTGGTCGGATTGGCGATGCGGCTGTAGCGGAAACCCTCGGCCTCGAGATTGAAGAGCGCTGCGCCATGATCAGCGCTGTCGAAGGCGTAGGCTGCGGTCTGGTAGATCGGCACGGCAACCGCGTGCGTGGTGGCTTCGGGCTCGTAGCCGGCGTGAATAGCGATCGTCTCGTTGCGCATCGTACCACCTCCGCGTGGGACGCGGGCCGCACTTATTGGCCTGTACGAGGCATGTGCGTTGTCCGCCGTCCCTCTGTTAGAGGCGGGCGGTAAAGCGGACAATAATTCGCTTAGAGATCGAGGAAGTAACCCTAATGGTTGTTGGTGAATTGGCCAAAATTTGAGTTAAATTGGATTAATGAGTTGATCCGCTCCGAACCGGCGGTCGCGGGTCCCTTCACCCTGCGCTGATGCGTGCCTCATCCATTGAGACAACAGTGGGTCCACCGTCGGGTCGCGTTTTCGCAGCAACCGCCGTCTTAGGATAAAGCTAAGCCGCAGCGCTGCGCCTGGAATCCGTCACGAGCGCGCCGGAAGCGGACGCTTCGACGCACTGGCCCGGCGACACCGCAAATGCGATCGCTCTGCTTTCCAATGGAAGAGGCGGGCATCATCTTCCGCGGAAAGAACAACGATCGCGCAGTTCATTCAGCGCGTCCTACTTACTGCAAGTTGATGCACCATCGCGCAGCGCGGCATCCGCGCACTCGAGAGCAGATGCGGCGCGCCAAACATCGTCCTCCGGAGTTCTACGGAGATCAGCGACGTTGTTGCACAAAACACCTATTTTCATAGGACTCTCGATGCAGCGTCGACATCGCCAGCAACGCAGGGACACGCTTACTCACATCGCGATCAACCGTTGCGTAAGTTCCATTCGACTAGACTTGCGCGTTGTTTTTCGCTCAAGGATAGGCTCGTTTGATCGTTACCACCGGGAATACTCATCGCCTGCTCGCGCGTTTCTTCTTCGATCGCCGTGGCAATATCGCCGTCATCTTCGCTCTCGCGCTGCTACCGTTGCTGTCCTTCGTCGGCGCCGCCGTCGACTATTCCCTGGCTGCGCGGGCAAGAGCGAAGCTCGCCGCTGCGCTCGACACCGCCGTGCTGGTCGCGACCGCCAAGAGCGAGATCACCAGGAGCACCTCGGCAGCGCAGAGCGATGCGCTGAACACGTTCAACGGCCAGATGTCCGCGCTGGGCATGAGCTCCAGCTCCATAACCATCAACGTCGTCGACAGCGTCACGACCCGAACCGCCACGGGAACGGCGACGGCGACTGTGCCGACGTACTTCATGGGGATTCTCGGCTACAAGACCATGGGAATTTCGGCCACTTCGACCGCCGCGGCTTCCCTGCCGGCCTACATCGACTTCTACGTGCTGCTCGACAACTCGCCGTCGCAGGGGCTGGCCGCGACCACGACGGGTATGACAGCGCTGCAGAACGCCACCTCCGACAGTTGCGCCTTCGCCTGTCACGACATCTATACTTCGAGTTCGAAGAAGACCGTCCAGACCAACAGCTATTACTCGATCGCGAAGAATCTCGGGATCAAGATGCGAATCGACCTGGTGCGCGACGCGACGCAGTCGCTGACCGACACCGCCACCGCCAGCCAGCTCGTCAGCAACCAGTACCGGATGGCGGTCTACACCATGGGCAGCGATTGCAGCTCGATCGGACTGACCACGATATCGGCCCTGACGTCGAGCCTGTCCTCGGTGAAGACCGCGGTTTCCGCCGTCGACCTGATGACGATCCCCTACACCAACTACAACAGTGACATGTGCACCGACTTCGACGGCATCCTGTCGTCGATGAATACGACGATCCCCACGCCCGGCGATGGCTCCTCCTCCTCGCCGCAGAAGTGGCTATTCTTCGTCTCTGACGGTGTTGCCGACTACTACTATCCCTCGAGCTGCAGCAAAACCGTGATCTCGCCAGGACGATGCCAGGAGCCGCTGACGACGACGATCTGCGACACCATCAAGGCGCGCGGCGTCAAGATCGCGGTGCTCTACACGACCTATCTCGCGATCACCAACAACGGCTGGTACAACACCTACATCGCGCCATGGCGCAGCTCGATCGGGACCACGATGCAGTCCTGCGCGACCTCCGGATATTATTACGAAGTCTCCAGCGATTCGAGCATCAGCGACGCGCTGAATGCGTTGTTTCAGAAGGCGATCGCCGCCTCGCATCTGACGAATTGATCCCATGCATCATCGGGGCTTCGCGCCGGCGCGCGGAGCCCCGAGAGCAGCCTCAGACCATCGTTTCCCACAACCGGTGGGCCAGCACGCCGACGCGCTTTTCGATCGCAGCAGCAGCGTCCAGCGCGAGATCCTCACGGTAGCGGCCCGCGATCAGCTGCACGCCGATCGGCTTGCCGTCATGCACGGCCACGGGGACAACGGCGCCGGGCAGGCCCAGCACGTTGATCGCGGAGATGAAGCGGATCTCGCCCCAGAAGACTTCCTGCACGCGCGCAGCGCTGACGGTGTCCTCGCGCGGACCCGGCGTCGGCTTTACCGTGGTCGGCGCCAGCACCACCGGGTACTGCTCGAAGAACAATTGCCAGGCGCGGATGTGACCGTTGCGCGCCGCCGTCGCCTGCATCCAGGCCTTGAGATCGAGCACGTTGGCCTTGGCCTTCATGCCGCTCCACGCCTTGTGAAAATCCTCGGATGTGACCTCCAGCATGGCGGCTTCCTGCATCACCACGGTCTCGTTGGTGATGATGTCGCACCAGGTCTGCCAAACGCCGTTGATGTCGGGCACCTCGACCTCGCTGACGCGATAGCCGGAACGCTCGAGATGATCGGCGGCCTGGCGAAGGGCCGCCCTGACCGCCGGATCGACCGTCATGTCTTGCGGAATCTTGGCCAGCGCGACCTTGATCGGCCCCTTCGGCTTCGGGCCGGTCAGCGGCGCAGGGACCCACCAGGGATCGCGCGGATCGCGCTGGCTCATGACTTCAAGCGCCAGCCGGACGTCGGCGACGTGGCGGGCGAGCGGCCCCTGCGCCGACATCAGATGTGCCAGCATCGGCCGCTCCGCCGTCGCGCTGGCGTTGAAGGCGGGAATACGTCCCTGCGTCGGCTTGATGGTGGCGACGCCATTGCAATGTGCCGGCCAGCGCAGCGAGCCGCCGATGTCATTGCCATGCGCGATCGTGCCGATGCCGGCGGCGACCGCCGACCCCGCACCGCCCGAGGAGCCGCCGCAGGTAATATCAGGGTCCCAGGGATTGAGCGTCAGGCCATGCAGCGGATTGTCGGTGAAGCCGCGAAACGAGAATTCCGGCGTGTTGGTGAGGCCGATGACGATCGCGCCGGATTTCTTCAGGTTGCGGACCACAGGCGAATCCGACGGCGCGATGAGATGCTTGTTGGCGGGAACGCCGTTGAAATTCGGCCGGCCCTCGTAGTCGACGTTCTCCTTGATGGTCACGGGCACGCCGTGCAGGGGACCGAGTTCACCGCCCCTGGCGCGCTGCTTGTCCGCCGCATGGGCCGTCTTCAGTGCTTCCTCCCCGAGGTCGACGACAACCGCGTTTAGCCGGGGATTGACGGCATGCATTCGCGCCAGATGCGCCTCGACGGTCTCCACCGCCGAGATTGCGCCGGAGCGGATTGCAGCCGCAGTCTCCACCGCCGACCATTGCCAGGCCGGCCCCTTGGGGCGGCGCGATCCGGCTGATTTTCGCGCCGGCGGCATTGTCGTCCTGGCGACGGCCGCCTTACGGACCTGGCTCTTCTTGCCCGAGGTCCTCGCAGACTTGTTCGAAACGTTTTTCTTCTTTGCAGTCTTCTTCGCCACGTCCCATCTCCTGACATTACGTGGCGAAAGTTACGAAGGACGCGCGACCCTGTACAGGTGCGAATCTGCATGGCGCGCGACCCTCGGTAGCTTGCATCACCAGGGCGACCTCGGCATCTGCAGCCACTCGGCGTCTCCTGAATTGTCATGATGCCGCGCGTCAGGCGGCATCATTGACTTGCTGGCGGCAAGCGAAGCTAGAACTTCATGGTAATGCCGCTGTACAAGCTCGATTCAGTGCAGGTGTTGTTGCGCACTCCCGGCGATGTCGTGCAGAGCTTGCTGACATTGTGATCGAGACCGTATTTGTTCTGCCAGTAGCGGTAGGCCACCCAGACATCGACATAGTGCGAGAATTTCGGCCCCCACATCGCCTTGGAGGCGTCGAAGGTCAGACGGATCGGCTCGGAGTTGAGGGAGACCTTCGTCATGGAATTGGCCGGCGCCGCAACGGGCAGCGGATTATAGGGCAGCGGGCTGTTCTCCGGGCCGAGCGCGCCAAGCAACTGCGCGCGACCGCTGATGGAGAAATAGCGCACGCTCACGGGCAGGAAGCCGAGATCCATGTAGTAATTCGTCTCGATCGCCCAGGTCGGCTGATACCGTCGATTGCCGTCCGGAAGACAGCTCACGCCGGGCACCGGAGGAGCAAAGCCGCCGCCGCACTGCAGGAAGCCCATGTGCGCCATGTAGATCCAGGTCGCGAGCGGCGCGACGTTGACGTAGCCCTTATAGGGAAGATCGAACTGGAATTGCAGACCGGCCGAGACGGCCTGCGCGGCCGCGGCCCGATAGTAGTTCGACGAGCTCAGGTCGAAACCTACCTCGAAGGAGATGTTGCGGAGCGGACCGACCGTGAAAGCCTTGGTGTCGAAAATCTCATTCCAGCCAAATGTCGAACGGCTCTGGCCGGTGAAGACGAGTGCACCCGCGCAATTGGCGGGCGTTGCGACACCGGTGGCTGGATTGAAGACAACGCCCGCGTTCGTGCAGGGGCTGGCGGGATCGTTATGGTCCGCCTTGAACATCGAGATGTTCAGGAAGTTCGTGCCGTACCGCCAGATGTCGAAATGCGTGAACGAATAGACCTGCATCGCGGTCGTGCTGTTGAGCGACCCATCCGGATTCCTGGAGAACACGCCGGGATCCGTCGCCTTGGGGATATACGAGAAGGTGACGCGGTCATCGATCAACGAAAAGAACGGCTGACTGGACGGCAACGGTTTGGCCTTGACAGGCAAATCCTCCGCAACAGCCGCCGCGTTTCCGAACGACGCAAAGGCCAGTGCGATCAATATCGGCTGTATATGACGCTTCATTTCCCCCTCCAATGTTCTCTACGCTCGGTCGAAGACACTCCAGACCGTTGCAGTCCGGCGCGTTTCCCCCTCGAACCGCCCCGTTCAATTCGGTGAAACAGCATAGGCAGTGGACGCGGGACAAAAAGTCCGGCAATCGGTACAGTCACGTTCCAGGATTGGAACGATGCTGCGCTTGGCTGAAGCGCTGCCGATGACGGAAGAGCGCTTTCGATCGTCTCATCGAAACAGGGCTTCCTGTCTGAGGCCTCCGCGGGGGATCACCTATGGGAACAGTCGATGACCTGACGCTCCTTGTCGAAATCATCGAGGCCGGCAGCCTGTCGGCTGCGAGCCGCAAGACCGGTATTCCGAAGTCGAGCCTCAGCAGAAGAATCGGTGACCTCGAAAGCCAGCTCGGCGTCCATCTCGTCCATCGCGGCCCGCGAAACTTTTCGCCGACTGAAATCGGCCTCTCGATCTACGAGCGCGGCCAGAAGATCAGGGAAGAGCTGGTCGCCATCAAGGCGCTCGCCGAGGACCGTACCAACCGGCCGTCCGGCATGCTGCGCATCTCCTGCCCCGCTGTCCTCTCCGAGATTCTGGTCACCGATTTCGCCATCCAGTTTGCCGAGACGTATCCGGATGTGCGCCTCACTCTGGACAACACCAAGGGAACGTTCGACCCGAAGATCGATCACTACGACCTCGCGATCCATCCCGTGCGCGAGGATCTGGCGGATTCCGAATTGATCTGCCAGAAACTCGCGACAACGCCTTACCGGCTGGTCGCGGCACCCGACTTGATGGCGCGCATCGGCCCATGCACAAGACCCGCCGACCTCGAGGGTCTGCGGGGCATCGGCTGGGGCGCCGATGGCTTCATGGCGCGTTGGCGGCTGCTCGGCGCGAACGATGAGACGACCGAGATCAACCTCAAGCTCACCTTTTCCGCCAACAACCTCAACATCATTCGCCAGGCCGCGCTGCGCGGCCTCGGCCTCGCGCGACTGCCGATGCCGATGTGCGACGCCGATCTGCTCGATGGCAGGCTCGTTCTGCCGCTTCCCGACTGGTCACCGCCACCGGTGACATTCTATGCGCTCTATCCCTCGCGCCGGTCTCTGACAGTCGCCGGCAAGTTATTCCTCACCGGTCTCGCCAAATTTCTTCAGGACAGGCTGCGGTCATCCGATGGTCGGCACCAATCGGGTTCGACGCCGGCCGCAAAGCCCAAATCGCAACGCGCTTCCAGGAAGCGCGGGCACAGTTCGGTCAAGCGTTGAGAGGCCTCGCGGCCGTTCCTGGCGCGATAATCACCCGTCAGGCGATGTAACGCGATGGGGCGATGCGACGATCAAAATGCAGGACCGTTTGATCCGCTGTGTAAGCGGGCCATTGGGGGAGACCGCGAGCGTTCGGGTCCCCTGCAGCCGCAAACGCGGCGATCGAGCCTCTGAAGAGCCGGCTCAGGTCCTGCACCTCGCGCCGGTCCGCACCTTTGACCATCGCAGCCCCTTGCCAGGCGTCGAAATTGCCGAACACGAACGGAAGATCGATACAATGGCAGGCACCCAGTCCAGGAACGGGCGCCTGCCAGTCGAACAAATAGGTGAACACCTTTCGACCGAGGCTGGACTGGATAGCGGCGATCTCCAGACTCTGCCGCGTAAACATCCGCTCGCTGTAAAAGTCGCCCAGGAGCATGCGAGGTGTCGCGGGCACGCGTGCGGAACGCAGCCTTTCCAGCGTCGCGCTTGCGTCACCTTCACCGTGGGATCGAATCAAGTCCTCCAGTGCTTCCTCGGACAAATCGTCGAGCGAGGGATTGGAGATCGAGAACGCGGCATATTCCTCGCGCGTCACCCCGATCATCATGTCGCACCAGCGCGCTCCGCCCATGCGAATGGATTCGATGGGATCGCATTGCACGAGCGCATCATCCAGAACCGGCATGAAGGGCGGCGTGATGTCTCCCGGGCTCGCCGGTGGCCGCCTTTGCAGCGCGCGCAAGCCCTCGAGGGCGCGATCGATCGGGATCGTTCGCAGCTTGTCGACCTCGTCGGCGGCGATCCCGAGGACATCGAGGATCGCATTTGCGACCGGTCGCGACTGTTCGACCGTACGCAGCTTGATGCCGACAGGCGCACTCATCAGGATCGCCCGTTGAAACAGACTCGATCCGGCCTCGGTACCGGCAAAGGCCGCGATGCTGAACGCGCCGGCCGATTGGCCGATCACCGTGATCCGCTGCGGATCTCCGCCGAACGCGCCGATGGCCTGCGCGATCCAGCGCAGCGCAGCGACCTGGTCGTGCAGGCCGAGGTTCAGTCCGCCAAGGCCGGGGTGCGGGAAGAAGCCGAGAATGCCGAGCCGATAGGAGACGTTGACGACGACGAGACCGTTCTCCTTCGCAAGAATGGCTCCGTCGTAGCAAGGCAGCGATCCGCCTCCGGTCATGAAGGCGCCGCCATGAATGAAGACCAGGACCGGCGCGTTATCTCCCGTCGTATGACTGGTCCAGATATCCAGATGGAGACAATCCTCGCTTTGCTCGACGTCGTAGGTCCCCATCACCATATCGAGACGCGATGGATTTTGCGGAGGAACCGTCCCGGACGCGATGGCATCGCGAACACCTGCCCAACGCGGCACCGCTGACGGCATCTCAAAGCGCAACCGGCCGACGGGCGCTTCCGCATACGGAACTCTCCGAAACGCCGTCACGCCCTCCGATCTCGCGCCGCGCAGCCGACCAAACGGCGTTTCCAGCTCAACATGCTCCACAGCAGTCATTCCCGTCTCCAACAACGCTCTTCCCGAACCCAACGCTGCATCATGCCCGCGTCGCCGTCCGCAAGTGCGGAAGCAGCGCAAGGATCGCAAGCAGCGCAGGAATTGTAGCCGCAAGCACGATCGCCTTCGGCGCCACGCCCATCGAGACCAGCAAGCCTGCGACTGCGGGCCCAACGATCGATCCGGTGCGGCCGGCGGCAGCCGAGAAGCCGACCCCATGGGTGCGAAGCGCTTCGGGATAGATCGCTACCGCGAGAGCGGACTGACCGACACTGCATGAGATCAAACCCGCGCCCGTTCCGGCAATCAGCAACCACACGCCGACCGGGATCATATCGTGCGTCGCAAGCCCCGCCGCAGAGATGACCCCAAGGACCACCGTCGACAACAGGATACGCGCAATCGGAAGCCGGCTCACGAGCAGCATCACAAGGATGTTGGTGACCAGCCCGCCGGCGCTGAAGAAGCTGATGCCAAGCTGGGCGTATTCAGGCGAGAAACCGAACTTGATGAGCAGCGTCGGCAGCCAAAACACCAGCGCATAACCGTCGGCAAAGATCAGGAAGGAGAATATCCAGAGACTGATGGTCCTCGTCGCGGGACCAGTGCCGAGCAGATCTCCGATCAGCCTGAGACCGCCCGGGCGCATGTCGCGTTGATTCGCCAGCACCAGATCGCGCGCGGCGGTTGGCCTCGGCAACCAGAGCTGGAGGACGAGCGAGAGCGCGAGCGGCAGGGCACCGCCGATAATGAAGATCGACTGCCAACCCAGATGCGCGGTCAGGACCGCGCCCAGCACACCGCCCAGGATGCCGCCGGCTGCGAGCCCGGTCCCGACAATGACGGCAGCCGTCTCCTTCAGTCTTGGCGGACATTGCGACGTCGCAATGGCAATCGCCGATGGCAAGGCTACGCCGAGTCCGATCGCCGTGATCAGGCGCAGCGCCGCAAGCTGCCCTACCGAACTCGCAAGCGGCGTTGCCAGCGAGAGGGCGCCGAACGCCGCCACGCTTGCGATCAGGACAGGACGCGGCTGCCAGCGGCTGGATAGCGGCCCCGACGCCAGATAGCCGAGAACCGCGCCGACGCTCGTCAGCACAAAGGCAGGCGTGAGCGCTGCCGGCGGCACTGTGAAGTGGACTGCGATCGCGGGAGCCGCGACGCCGATCGAACTGGTATCAAGCCCGTCGAGCAGCACCGCGACGAAACTGAGCGCGATCGCGATCCAGGCCGATCTCGATGCGCGTTCAATGGACGTGCTCCCGGGGCGCGCCTTGATGTCGACGACGCCGGAGCCGCATCCTTCGCCGACGCTTGCTTGCGAATTTGCTTGCGCTGCGTTCGTCACCCTTTTGCCCTCCGCACAAATCCGGTTGCGGAAAAACTCAAGGGATTTCCAGATTCCTGTCCAGCTCCAGGAATGGGATGCTCGGTTCTATAATTGAGACGCGGGGGGTATGACGTTCGGAATGTCGCCCCAACAATGCCAGCGCCAAACGGGTGCAGAGCGCAGAAACAGGGAAACTAAGCTTTGTTACCCGAGGGCCGACAACCGTTGACGAACAGGCGGATGGCCAAGCGCAGCCGCTGGTCCTCGTCCTCGGCGCTCTCGCGCATGCCGAGCAGCGCAAGGCGTTGCGGAATGCCGATCACAGAAATGAAAAACTGCTCCATCATCAGCTGCGGCTGCCGAAGCTCGATATCGCCGCGGTCGGCATAAAACCGCAGGACGTGTCCGACCAAGGCGAACGCGCGTTCCCGGTTGCGTTCGACAAAGCGTTTCGCCACCTCCGGGAATTGCGGCGCAGACGAGACGAAAAGACGATGCAACGCGATCGCCTCCGGCTGCATCGCCATCGCGATCAGCTTCTGCCCGAATTCATACAGGCCGCGTTCCACGCCATGGCGCGACGGCTCGATGCCGTGCAAGGTATCTTCCAGCCTGCCGACGAAGCTTTGCTCAACGGCAGCGATGAACAGCTCGGCCTTGTCGCCATAGCGTGCGTAAATGAAGCGCTTCGCGACGCCCGCCTGCTTGGCGATTTCTTCGACCGATACCGCCTCGAAACCGCGTTCCAGAAACAGCCGCATCGCGGTTGCCAGCAAGGTTCCAAGCCGTCGTTCGGCTTCCTCGCGCGTCGGGCGCCCACCAGGGCCACGTTTGAATTCTGCGATCTCTGTCATCTCAGCCGTGCCACCGGACTTGCCATATCACAGTTTCGGACTATAATGCAACGCATCCGTTTCGTTGCAAAGAGTTCGAAGTGATGCCGATGCGCGGTCGAACGATCATATTGGCTGTCGTCTCGATGGCCGCCGCGATTGGGATTGCCGCCGTCTACTATCCGCGAGCCCCGGCGCGCACCGCCTGGCAAGGCTACGCAGAGGCCGATTACGTCAAGATCGGCCCGACCCAGCAGGGGCTCCTGACCGCCGTGAACGTCGTCCGCGGCGGCGAGGTCGAGGTCGGGACAAAGCTGTTTGCGCAGGACGAAACGGCGGATCGCGCAGCGCGCGACCAGGCTGCGCGGCAACTCCAGCAAGCCAAGGACCAACTCGCCAATCTCGAATCGGAGAGCAAGCCGACCGAGATCGATCAGGCGGAAGCCAATCTTACCGACGCGCGCGCGACCGTTGAGCGCACCAAGGTCGATCTCGAACGGGCCCTGACGCTGGTCAAGGATGGTGCCGTCACGATGCAGACGCTGGATCAACGTCGGGCGGACTTCAGGTCGGCGACCGCACGCGTCGCCGCGATGGAGGCGGCGCTGGCGCAGGCCCGCGCACCGATGGGCCGCGCGGGAGAGATCAAGGCGCAACGCGCTGGCGTCGAAGCGGCCCAGGCCGCGCTCGAAATGGCAGAGTGGCGGCTGTCGCAGCGCGACGTGAGCTCACCGGTGGCGGGCCGCGTGGCCGATGTGCTGGCGCGTCCCGGCGAAACCATGGGCGCCGGCGCACCGGTGGTCTCGCTATTGCCGCCCGGCAATATTTTCGTGCGCTTTTTTGTACCCGAGGTCGAGCTCGGGCGCATTCATCGCGGCGACCCGGTCAGGCTCGATTGCGACGGATGCCGGCCGGGCATCGCTGCGACCATCTCGTTTGTCTCGCCGCAGGCCGAATATACCCCGCCGGTGATCTACAGCGAGGAGAGCCGCGCCAAGCTCGTCTACCTGATCGAGGCGCGGCCGAGCCCTGGAGAAGCAGCGCTGTTCAATCCCGGCCAGCCCGTCTCGGTCTCGCTTGCGGCGGAGGGAGCGCAGCCATGACCGACGCCATCATCGATGTCCACGATCTGCACAAGAGTTTTGGCGCGCGCCATGTGGTCGACGGGCTGACGCTCCAGGTCGCGCAAGGCGAGATCTGCGGTTTCCTCGGGGCCAATGGCAGCGGCAAGACCACGACCATTCGGTTGCTGTGTGGCCTTCTTATTCCAGATAGCGGGGCCGGCACCTGCCTTGGGCTCGATATCCGCAAGGACGGACCGGCCATCCGTCGCCAGACCGGCTACATGACCCAGAAATTCTCCTATTACGAGGACCTGACCGTCAGGGAGAATCTGGAACTGGGCGCCGGCGTCTACGAGATGGCTGACGGCGATCAAGCGGTTGATACCATCATCAAGCGGATGGGCCTTGCGGGCTACGAGAGCCAGCTCGCCGGATACTTGTCCGGCGGCTGGAAACAGCGGCTCGCGCTCGCGGCTTGCGTGCTGCATCGGCCCAAATTGCTGCTGCTGGACGAACCCACGGCCGGTGTCGACGCCAATGCACGCCGCGAGTTCTGGGACCTCATTCATGACATGGCCGGCGAAGGCCTGACGGTCCTGGTTTCCACCCACTACATGGACGAAGCCGAACGCTGCAACCGCATCGTCTATCTCGCGGACGGTCGCATCGTGGTGCATGGCACTGCAGATGACGTCGTCCGCAGCTCGGGAATTGTCGTCTTCGAGACCATGGGCGAAGGCATCGACGAGGTCGCGCGCCGCATCCGGCGCATGAGGGGTGTCGAAGCCGCCGCAGTATTCGGGCGTGCCTTGCGGGTTGCTGGCGTCGACCGCGCAGCGCTGGAACAGGCCGCGCGCGCCTTCCCGGCCTTCGACTGGCACGACGCCGAGCCGCGCCTGGAGGATGTCTTCATCCACCAACTTGCGGTCAGGGAGGCGGCTCAATGAGCAACTTCTCCCTCAAGCGGCTTTATTCCCTGCTGGGCAAGGAATGGATTCAGGTGCGGCGGGATCGCATGACGTTGCGTCTGATCATCGCGCTGCCGATCATGCAGCTCTTCCTGTTCGGATACGCCATCAACACCAACCCGAAGCATTTGCCGACCGGGCTCCTGCTCGCCGAGCCGTCGAAATACGAACGGACGATCGTTACCGCGCTGCAGAACACCGGCTACTACGATGTCAAGCTGTTCTCGTCCGAAGCCCAGGCCGAACGGGCGCTCGCGACTGGCGAAGCCCTGTTCACGATCAACGTGCCGGCAAACTTCGACCGTTCAGTCGATCGCGGAGAAGAACCGCAGATCCTGATCGACGCCGACGCGACTGATCCGACCGCCATCGGCAATGCAACCGCAGCGCTTTCGGCCGTCGTCAGCGACATCAATCGCGACCTGCCGTCGATCCGTCAAACTCCGACGACGGCGCCGCCGTTCCAGTTCGTGGTGCACGCCCGCTACAATCCGGAGCAGCTCACGGTTCTCAACGTCGTGCCGGGATTGATCTGCATCGTGCTGACCATGTCAACGCTGCTGATTACGACGCTTTCCATCACACGGGAGCGCGAGCGCGGCACGATGGAGAACCTGATGGCTATGCCCGTGCGGCCGATCGAAATCATGATTGCCAAGATCGTTCCCTACGTCGTTATCGGCTACGTCCAGGCGCTGTTGATCCTTGTCATCTCCTCGCTCGCGTTCCAGCTCCCGATCCGCGGCTCGGTCGTGCTGCTGTTGCTTGCCCTGGGCCTGTTCATCGCCAGCAATCTTGCGCTTGGGCTGACCTTTTCGACGATCGCCACGAGTCAGATGCAGGCACAGCAGCTTGCGCAATTCACACTGCTGCCGTCCTTCATGCTGTCCGGGTTCATGTTTCCGTTTCAGGGCATGCCACGATGGGCGCAATGGCTGGGCGAGATTTTTCCGACGACCCATGCCATCCGCATCGTGCGCGGCGTGCTGCTCAAGGGCAACGGCGCGACTACGATCGCGCCGGAGCTTTGGCCGATCGCGCTGTTCACACTGTGCGTGATCGCAGCGGCCGTCTGGTCCTACCGGGAAACATTGGACTAGACCGTAGGCTCATAAGCGGACGCAGGCCCCGATGACTGAGAACGCCACCGCGCTTCTTGCATCGAATACAGCGCGACGATTAGGACATTGGGTATCCACGAAGTAAACGCCAGAACCGGCGACATGCTGGAGTAGCTGTCATAGCCCAACAGATAGCCGACTGGAATCTGCAAGCGAAGGACAACGGCTCCGAAGGTCATCGCATAGCTGAACCGCATGAGCAGCCGGTGCCACTCAAACTTTCTCCGTACTGCCGAGATCCAGGCAGCCGTGGTCGTTCCGACCCACAATAAAGCGAGAAGTCCGAAGCCGAGACCCGCGACCCATCCGCCCGAAGCAAACAGTGCCGTAGCCAACGCGCCTGCTCCACCCGTCACGCACGCCAGGACGTAAAGCCGACCTGACCATCGATGCCACGTCGGATGGCGCTCGCGTAGCCCCGGGTAAAACTGGAGCGGACCGAGGGTCAATGCGACAGGGGCGATGAGCATATGGATCAGAGCTGGTAGTGGCGCCTGCAATATGACCGCCTTGATCTTTGGATCGATACTGACCCACACGTTTCCCAGCGCGCCGTAGTATCGCAAGGAATACGCGGCGACGACTGTGGCGAGCACGATCATGGCGCCTCGTCCAATTTGGGAGATGTATCGCTTTTCCATCTGGCCCCACGCCCCTGCAGTTGATCTTCGTCAGGATGTCGCTTGACCGACGGAATTTTTCCGACCGGTTGAGCGGCACAATGATCGAGTCATTCGGATGGACAAGGATCGAGGGACAACCGGCCCGGCAAAAGGGATGAAGGAACGAGTGGTGGGACGACCGGCGGCTCTATCGTGATGAAAGCGACAGCATCTGGACTGGAGCTGGCAGATCTGGACAAGTGTGGGGACTAGAACGGACTAGAACCCGGACCTTGGCGTTGGAGAGAGTGGTAACGAACCCCGTTCCCGTACCTTGCCTTTGGCAATGAGCGAGGGAAAGCCGTCACCAGGTCGGAAACCGCGAGGCCGGAGCGGGAGCGACTAGACGGCTCGCGCGTTCTCGCCCGAAGGGTTGCCTCGACGGCTTGGGGCGGCACGCCCCTAAAACGAGTGGGCTCCGCTCACGCCGACGAAAAGTGTAGGCAGCAAAAGCAGGGTCGACGCCGCCGGCCTTAGGGTCCGAAGCAGAATGCGCCGGCAGGAGAGCAACGCAGCAGCCGGCCGGAGCTCAACTACTCGAAACTTCAGACGGGTACTTATAGGCCGTTCGCGATGTCCGCTTCGACCTAATACCGCCCGCCTTTGCGCAACCGCAGCAAGGTCGCGATGGCCACAACCAGACATCGCCGAGGAGGCGGAGATCGCCATTGCGCCCAAAGGTTTGAAGCAAGACGCTCAGCGCGCACTCTGGTATCATTCGTTCCAGAGTGGGAGTTTGCTAGCCCAATAAGAGGAGGGAGGATAACCTCGCACGATGTCCGAAGATAAGCTGACAATAAAATTCCGCTGCCCCCGGGCGCTTGAAGGTTTGCTGCCGAATCCTGTTCCCGCGAGCCTCGGCCTTCCCGGCTGGCTCAAAGCGATGCCGACAAAGGCCTTCAGCGCGCTAAATCTCCAGGAAGAGCAGACCGTAAAGCGCTGTCCACCCTTCGTCGACGCTATGACAAGCGGCTTTCTCATTCCGCTGATCTGCGATTTGCGGGTGGAGGATGGCCAGATTACATGGGACAACGACTTGCCGACAGGCGAGATCAATTTTCCACGCTCGCCGATTAGCTTCCATGATCCTGGCCAGGTTACGGGCACGCCGCTGTTCGACGAAGATCGCTTCGTTGTCAAGTTCCACAATCTCTGGACGATTGAAGCCCCGGCAGGCTACGCGCTCTACTTCACGCACCCCATCAACCGGTTCGACCTGCCTTTCACGACGCTCAGCGGTATCGTCGATTGTGACCGTTACATCGACAACTGGATCCATTTTCCCGCGAACTGGCATGATACGAACTTCCACGGCGTGCTTCCGAAGGGAACGCCGATAGCCCAGTGCATTCCTGTTAGGCGGGAGAGTTGGACAAGCGAGGTGTCAGCCTTCACCGCGGAAGACACACGCCGGATGCATGAGTTGCAGGACACACTCCGACGCGAGCCGGATTTGTACCGACGGCAGTTCAGGGTCTAGCTCTCGTTTCTCTCCAGGAAGCTCGCGGCCTCGCTCGGTCGGAAGAAGAAGCGGCCGTGAGACGTTGTGGCGAGCGTGAAGGCGACACGGCCCAGCATCTGGGGTCGGCCGCGCAGGATGGAGCGCAGCGCCGCTTCGCCGCGGTTGCGGTCCCCCATCTCGAGCAGGCATGTTGCGAGATTGGCGCGCGAAAGCAGGTCGTCAGGACGTAGGGCCAGTGCATGCCGATACGCCTCAGCGGCGCTGGAATAGTCTCCGTCAATGATCAGAACCCGACCGAGCTCAGTCAAGACGTCCGGCCGTCCTGGAGCGGCGTCGCGTGCGCGCACCAGCGCCGCGCGTGCCCTTGCGCTGTCATGGTTCTGGATCCACAAACGTCCGAGATCGAGGGTCAGCTCTATGCTATCGGGCGCCAGCGCGAGGCCTTCCTCAATAATGCTGATTGCTTCATCGAGATGTCCCGCCTTGGCGAGCTGCCCCGCCAGCTCCTGGAAAGCCGGGAGATAACAAGGCCGCCGGGCGACGGTTCGGCGCAACTGAAGGATGCCGTCCGCCTGCCGCCTCGCGGCGCAAAGTGCCGCGCCAAGCAAAGTCTCGATTTCCGCATCCCCGGTACGTCGCGCGGCCCGTTCCAGCGGTCCAACCGCTTCATCCGCGTGATCTTGCCCGATCAGGGCGTGTGCGAGGATGAGGACCGCATTGCGGTCCGTCCGGTTCGATTTCAGAACCTCGCTGGCCAGCTGCTTCGCCTGGCCGAATTGCTTCGCCCGCAACGCCAGCATGGCTTGCTGGAGCGTCTGAGCAAGGAAGTGAGTCGGTCGGCCTGTCACGACGTGGTCTCTAATCAGTTCTCGTCACCACAAGCCCGCGCACATTGCTGTTCGCAGGGCGGCAGACCGCCTCACGACCTTCCAGCCGAGGCAGGAAGCTAATAGCAAGCCCGGCCGCAGCTGGAAATACCAGCAAGCCCCCGGCAGCCATAGATAGGACGCCATTGACTACGCCGATGTGTACAGCGCCTCGGCGAGCCCTAAACTTTTGTAAATCCAGATCTTGAGGGCTGGCGGAGAGAGTGGGATTCGAACCCACGGTACGGTTTCCCGCACACACGCTTTCCAAGCGTGCGCCTTAAGCCACTCGGCCATCTCTCCGGAGCGCCCTCTCTTGAAGGGGCGCCGGTGATTTTGCAAGGGATCGCTGGGAAATCGGACGAATTTTCCGCAACGTATTGTATTTAAAAGGAAATCTCTCGTATACCGAAGCCGTCCGGAGCCGCAATTGGCTGAACCGGAAACGGGTTTGGCGCGACGATTCACCCGAAGACACCAAACATCACCGGGGACGCCATGACCATCCGCAAGACGATCGCCACACTGAGCCTGATTTTGCCCCTTGGCGCCGGCTTTACCGCGCCCGCCCAGGCCCAGGCCTGCACGCGCCAGGGCGTCGATGTGACCTGCGACGACGGCCGTCGCGGGGTGCTGTCGGGTGATACCATCCTCTGGCCGGACGGGACGCGCTCCAGTTCGACGCCACATCAAAGCGTGACCATCGGCAACAAGAGCTCGGTGCATATCGGGCCCGGCGTGTTCGTCGGCCAGGGCAAGGGCGTGGTGCCGATGGATGATCCGAATGCGCCGAACAAGCGGCAATGCGCGATCCTGGATGGGGTCTCGTATTGCTATTGAGGCTCCTCCCCCGAGCGAACGGGGAGAGGGAATAGGCCCCTCTCAGATCAGTCGCACTCCTGAAATCGCCGACTTCAGCCAGCGCAACGCCTGCGGCGGCTGCGCCGCGAGCGGGGCGGCGACGACCTTCTCGGTGCGGCACTTCTCCAGCTCGGCGACGAAATCCGACGACCATTGCTGGATGGTGTGACCGCGCAGCGTCTTCATCATCGCGTCCCAGCGCATCTTGCGCTCGGTGAGCGGCATCGCGGCGGCAATCGCGATCGCGCGGGCGATGCCGTCGATGTCATGCGGATTGACCAGCAGCGCCGTGTCGAGCTCGTTGGCGGCACCAGCGAATTTCGACAGCACCAGCACGCCGGGATCGGCCGGGTTTTGCGCGGCGACGTACTCCTTGGCGACGAGATTCATGCCGTCGTGCAACGGTGTCACCACGCCGACCTGCGCGGTGCGATAGAGGCCCGCAAGCACGGTCTGGCTAAAACCCTTGTTGAGATAGCGGATCGGCGTCCAGTCGACCTCGCCATGGCGGCCGTTCACGTCGGTGACGAGGCGCGCGACCTCGTTCTGGAGATTGCCGTAGGCCTCGATGCCGCCGCGCGAGGGGTTGGCGATCTGGAGCAGCGAGATGCTGCGCGCGAATTGCGGCTGCTCGGTCCAGAGCCGGTCGAACGCGCTGATACGATTGACCAGACCCTTGGAATAGTCGAGCCGGTCGACGCCAATCGCGAGCCGCTCGCCGTTCAGACTGCGGCGCAGGCGCGAGACGTCGGGATGCGAGGCCGATTTCGCGGCATAGGCCGCAAACTTCTCTGCGTCGACGCCGATCGGAAACACTTCGCAGCGGGTGCGGCCGTGCTGCGAAAACACGATGCCATCCTCGATGATGAGGCCGAGTTCGCCGCCGGCATAGCCGAGGAAGTTCTGGCAATCCGCCTCCGTCTGGAAGCCGAGCAGATCGTAAGCCAGCATCGCCGTGATCAACTCGCGATGATTGGGCACGCCCTGCATCACCGCAGCGACCGGCCAAGGCGTGTGCAGGAAGAAGCCGATGGGATCATCGACGCCGAGATCGCGCAGCTCAGCGCCGAGCGCGAGGAAATGATAATCCTGCACCCAGAACGCCGTCTTGGCCTTGCGGAATCGCATCAAGGCACGCGCCATGAACGCGTTGACCTCGCGATAGCTGACATAGTCCTCACGCGAAACGCGGATCAAATCGCTGCGCGAATGCAATGCCGGCCACAGCGCCGAATTGGCAAAGCCTTCGTAGTAGCCGCCGTAATGCGCAGCCGGCAGATCCAGCGTTGCGATCGCGCCCGAGCCAAGCGCTTCGATCTCTGCGAAAGGTTCCTTCTGATGACCGTCGCGCACGCGGCCGGAGGAGCCCACCCAGATAGCCCCCGAATGCTCCACCACGGGAAGCAACGCCGCAGCGAGACCGCCCGTCATGGGCTCATTGGGTTTACCGCGCGCAACTCGATTTGAAACGACGACTAAATTCACAGGTCGTCCCCTCCTGTTCATTCCACCCCGTTTAACTGCCGTTCATCAATATGGTTCCGGTCATCATTTCCACGAAATGAAACCAAAGTCGGGCGCGTGCGTTGGAACCAGTTTTCTTGAGAGGGAACCCCGGGATTTCGTTCAAGAAAAAGAGCGTTGGCGTCAGCTTCGCGCAACATCATTGGCGTCGGCCAGGCAGCGGACGCTGACGACAATGTGGCTCCGAGGTGACCGTGCCTTATTCCAACCTTGTATCGTCGAGCAGGCGCGCAAGGAACGCGCGTACATCGTTCGGCGCGTCGAAATGGCCGTTGACGCCGATCGCACGGCGACCGACCGAGAAAGAAAGGCCGTTCATGTCGGGCATGATCGCGAACACGGTTTCATCGGTGACATCGTCGCCGATGAAGATGGGACGACGCCCCTTGAAGGGCTCATGATTCATCAGCTGGCGTACGCCGGTTGCCTTGGTGAAACCGGAATGCTTGATCTCGCAGACGAACTTCCCAGGCAAGACCTCGATCGGCGCATTGGGCAGATCGGCCCGGATCAGCGAGACCGCCTCGTAGATCGCCTTCTCCGCGTGCGGTGCGAGGCGATAGTGCAGCGCCAGGGAATAGCCCTTGTCCTCGAGCAGAATCCCGGGGCTGAGCTTTGCGATCGCGGCCAGCCGCCGCTTCAGCTCCTTGTCCATCGGCGGCGCGTGGACGTCGTCGGCCTCGTTTCCTACCGAGAGGCGCATCTCCGCACCGTGCCCTGCGACGGCGCGAAACACATCGGGTGCAAAGATCAGGTCGATGTCGTTGAGCGAGCGACCGCTGACCATGGCCAGCGCACCCGACGTCCGCTCCGTCAGCCGGTTCAGCGTCTCCGAAAGACCCGGCGGCACCCACACCTCGCGCGGCGTCGGCATCAGGTCGAGCAGCGTGCCGTCGATGTCGAGCAGGATCGCAGTCTCGTTGAGATGCGGGACGAGCGCATGTGGCACCGGTACAGCATCGGGCGCTTCATCATCGAGCATGGGACGCTTCTGATCCAGTTCGGCGAGTTCCGATTTCATAGTCTACTCCATGGAAGCGAGCGGCCGCGCGATTTGTTCGAGCGATTTTCGTTCCGCGGAGATGGCATAGCGCCACGCCACGATCGCAGCCGCAATCATCAGGAAGGATCCCAGCAGGTAGCCGGCGAACACGCTGGCGCGTGACCCCGTATCGATGAGCGCGCCGAACAGCGCAGGACCGACGACGCCGCCGATGCCGGTGCCGACCGCATAGAATACCGCGATCGCCAGCGCACGGACCTCGAGCGGGAAGGTCTCGCTCACTGTGAGATAGGCGGCGCTTGCAGCGGGCGAGGCGAAGAAGAAGATCACCATCCAGGCGATGGTCTGCCCCTGCGCGCTCAGCACGCCGATCGAGAATAGATAGCCCGAAAGCGCCAGCAGCAGCCCGGAGATGCCATAGGTGAACATGATCATGGCGCGGCGGCCGAGGGTGTCGAACAGACGGCCGAGCAGCAAAGGGCCGAGGAAGTTGCCGGCGGCGAACGGCAACAGATACCAGCCGACATGATCGGCGCTGATGCCGTAGAAATCGGTCAGCACCAGCGCGAAAGTGAAGAAGATCGCGTTGTAGAAGAACGCCTGCGCCACCATCAGCACGAGGCCGACCAGCGCACGCTGACGATAAGCCGAGAAGAGGGTATTCACGACCTCGCCGATCGGCGTGTGATCGCGCATCTTCAGCCGCATCTTGGGGAAACTCTCGCGGCTTGTCTCCTGATCGTGCCCGATCACCGAGCGCTCGATGCCGTCGACGATCTCGTGCGCCTGGTCGGGGCGGCCATGGATCATCAGCCAGCGCGGGCTTTCCGGGATCCACATCCGCATCAACAGCACGACGAGGCCGATGGTCGCGCCGATGAGATAGGCGAGACGCCAGCCGAGATCGGGCCCCACCGAGGCAGGATCGAGCAGCACGATGGCTGCGACCGCGCCCATCGCCGCGCCGATCCAGAAGCTGCCGTTGATGACGAGATCGGTCCAGCCGCGGTAGCGCGCCGGCACCAGCTCCTGTATGGTCGAGTTGATCGCGGTGTATTCGCCGCCGATGCCGGCGCCGGTCAGGAAGCGAAACAGCGCGTAGCTTGCGATGTCCCACGACAAAGCGGTCGCCGCGGTGGCCGACAGATAGAGCGCCAGCGTAATGAAGAACAGCTTCTTTCGGCCGATGCGGTCAGTCAGCCAGCCGAATCCGAGCGCGCCGAGCACGGCGCCCGCAAGATAGGCGGAGTTCGCGACGCCGAGATCGAGATTGGAGAAATGCAGCGTCGGGCTCTGCTTCAGCGCGCCCGAGAGCGCGCCGGCGAGCGTCACTTCGAGTCCATCAAGGATCCAGGTAATGCCGAGCGCCAGCACGACGCGGGTGTGAAAGCCGCTCCAGGGCAGCGCGTCGAGCCGCGCGGGAATGCTGGTTTCGACAATGCGATCGGTCACGGCCGCCGCCGAAATCGCAGGTCCGTAATTCAGCGCTGGGCTCTGCTGCAATTCCATCGTGTTGCTGGGTCTTTTGGGGGTGCGGCGTTCCGCCTGCCACCCTGCGACAACGCTCGCGCGAAGGGCCGGTTCCCTTAGGAACGTCGGCAAATACCGACCGTTTTCGCTGGAGCCGCAAGGAGTTGACGCATGGCTCAGGTCAGAAAGACGACACATTCGCGCAAAACCGGCGCACGCAAGAAGACCAGCGCGCGACGCAGCATCGCGCGCAAAAGCAACAAGCGCGCCGCGCCAAAGCGCTGGTCGCAGCGTGTGACAAAGGAGAGCGACGCGCTTGACCTCAAGCGCGGTGTCTTCAAGCTCACCAGCCCGAAGCGGATCGCAGCCTCGCTGAAGCGCTCGGCCGAGCACAGCGCGCGCCGCAAGAGCGGCGCTTATCGCTCCGCGCTGTCGATGCTGACCTTCTACATCAACCGCGCCGGCAAGACGTTGCCAAAGACACAGCGCACGCGGCTGGAAAAGGCGAAGGTGGAACTAAGGCGCGCATTTGGGAAGGAGTAAGGTGCGCACTCCTTACTCCGCTGTCATCCCGGACAAGCGAAGCGTTGATCCGGGATCCATAACCACAGGACGGGGTTGAACGAAGACTCGGAGTTGCCCTGTCGCACCCAACTGCTCCCTGGAGTTATGGGTCCCCGCCTTCGCGAGGGCGACCAGAGAGTATGAGGCGCCAACGGAGCGTCTAAGCCGCGGCGGACGCTACGCCGCCCTGATATTCGCCATGAAGCGGTCGAGCTCGGCGCGCAGGCGGGTGCTTTCGGACGACAGCGTCTTGGCCGAGTGTAGCACCTCTTCCGAGGCCGAACCGGTCTCAGCGGCGCCGCGGTTGACCTGGCCGATATCGGTCGCCGCGGTCTGGGTGCCCTGGGCAACATTCTGAACGCTGCGGGCGATCTCCTGGGTCGCAGCACCTTGCTGCTCGACGGCGCTCGCAATCGAGGTCGAGATCGACGAGATCTTGCCGATGGTCGCACCGATCTCCTTGATCGCGACGACCGACTCCGCCGTCGCGCCCTGCATGCCCGCAATGTGCGAGGAAATCTCGTCGGTGGCTTTCGCGGTCTGGCTCGCCAGAGACTTAACCTCGCTCGCGACGACCGCAAAGCCGCGGCCGGCTTCACCCGCGCGCGCCGCCTCGATCGTGGCGTTCAGCGCCAGGAGATTGGTCTGCTCGGCGATCGCCGTGATCAGCTTGACCACCTCGCCGATCTGCTGGGCGGCGTGCGAGAGCTTTCCGATACGGCCATCGGTCTCCTTGGCCTGCACCACTGCGGCCTCGGCAATGCGGTTGGAGTCGCGGACCTGGCGGCCGATCTCCTCGACCGAGGCCGACAGCTCTTCGGTCGCGGTCGCAACCGACTGCATGTTGCTCGAGGCTTGCTCGGACACGCCGGCGACCTGGCTGGACAGGGTCTGCGTGGTCTCGGCGGTGCGGGTCAGTGTGGACGCTGAGGATTCAAGCTGCACGGCGGAAGCCGAGACGTTGGACACGATCGCACCAACAGCGCTTTCAAAATCATCGGCAAAGCGGATCAGCTCGCCGCGGCGACTTGCCGCCTGCTCCCTGTTCTGGGCTTCGCTGGCAGCGGCATCGCGCTCGGCCTTGGCAACGGCCTGGACCTTGAACTCCTCGACCGCGCCGGCCATCTCGCCGATCTCGTCCTTGCGCCCAAGGCCCGGCAGCACGACGTCGAAATTGCCGGAGGCAAGCTCCCGCATCGCCTTGCACATCGCAATCATCGGCCGCGAGATGCCATTGCCGAGCATCAGAGCCAGCGCGGCGCCGACGGCAAGACCACCCAGCGCCAGCATCAGCATCAGCCGCTCGGTTTCCCCAATCGTCACATTCGCACTCTCCTCGATACGCTGCTGATCGGCCGACAGATCCGACCGCAACTCGCCCGAGAGCTTGAGGATGGACGCAGCCGTCTTGGTCATCTCGCCGTTCAGCTTGACGATGACCTTCACATTCTCCGACAGCTTCGCAAAGGACGCACGATACTGCTTCAGCAGATTGCCGATCTCGGTGACACGGTCGGTGATCTTCTGGTCGTTGGCGTAGATCGAGACCAGCAACGTCTCCAGGAATTTGATGCGGGCGACGACGCCATCGGCCGTCTTCGGCTCCGGCTTGGCGACGAAAGCGCTGACCGAGGTGGAGACCGCGAGATATTGCGAGGTGATGTCCTTGGCCGTGGTCTGGACCGAGTTCAGACCGGCCAGCGCCGCAGTATCAGCGAGGTCGTCGAACTTGAAGCGGATCTTGTTGCCGACGCTGTTCAGCTCATCGGTTGCGATCTTGTTGTTCTCGCGGGTCAGCGTGATGATCTCGCTGAACACCTTTGTGAAGCGCTGGAACTCGGCTTCCAGCTTGCCGACCTCCTCGCGGCGCGCTGCGCCTGTCGTGGCGGACATCGACTTCGCAATCGCCGCCTTCAGATTCGCTTCGGCCGCCTTTGCCGCGGTCTCATCGTCCGCAGCTCCCGTCAGCGTGTAAGCCCGGGTCAGCCCCTGATAGCCAATCAATTCGCGATCGATGGTTCGCGCCAGGTCTGCTTCCGCCACGCTGGCCCGATAGGAGGCGACGGCACCCGCAATTCGCTCGAAGCCGAAATAGGCGAACGCCATGCTGACGGCGAGGATGGCGAGCACCGCCACAAAGCCGAGAATGATTTTTGCACTAAAACGCAAAGTGAAGAGCCTCAAAGAGCTCGGCTTCGACTTGACGGACATTGCCCCACCCCATTCCATTCGCGGAAAACCAGGCGCAGCCCGAGAGCAGCCCGCTCCCCGACTCACATGCACGGTAAGGGGCAAAGAATAAGCTGTGGTAAATTTGTGACGCCGCAACCCGCGGCGAGGTGAGGCGGGAGATTTAAAGCCCGCTCTCTCCCTTCGCCGGGACGACCATGGAATGTGGAGCGGCGTAAGCCTTGTTAAGCCGCCCGGATGTTTGCCATGAAGCGGTCGAGCTCAGCGCGCAGGCGGCTGCTTTCGGACGACAGCGTCTTGGCCGAGTGTAGCACTTCTTCCGAGGCCGAGCCGGTCTCAGCGGCGCCGCGGTTGACCTGGCCAATGTCGGTCGCCGCGGTCTGGGTGCCCTGGGCAACGTTCTGAACGCTGCGGGCGATCTCCTGCGTCGCCGCACCCTGCTGCTCGACGGCGCTCGCAATCGAGGTCGAGATCGACGAGATCTTGCCGATGGTCGCACCGATCTCCTTGATCGCGACGACCGACTCCGCCGTCGCGCCCTGCATGCCCGCAATGTGCGAGGAAATCTCGTCGGTGGCTTTCGCGGTCTGGCTCGCCAGAGACTTAACCTCGCTCGCGACGACCGCAAAGCCGCGGCCGGCTTCACCCGCGCGCGCCGCCTCGATCGTGGCGTTCAGCGCCAGGAGATTGGTCTGCTCGGCGATCGCCGTGATCAGCTTGACCACCTCGCCGATCTGCTGGGCGGCGTGCGAGAGCTTTCCGATGCGGCCGTCGGTCTCCTTGGCCTGGACCACGGCGGCCTCGGCGATGCGGTTGGAGTCGCGGACCTGGCGGCCGATCTCCTCGACCGAGGCCGACAGCTCCTCCGTCGCGGTCGCGACCGACTGCATGTTGTTCGAGGCTTGCTCGGACACGCCGGCGACCTGGCTGGACAGGGTCTGCGTGGTCTCGGCGGTGCGGGTCAGCGTGGACGCCGAGGATTCGAGCTGGACGGCCGAGGCCGACACGTTCGACACGATAGCACCGACCGCCGCCTCGAAATCATCGGCAAAGCGGATCAGCTCCGAGCGCCGCGACGCGGCCTGCTCCTTGTTCTGGGCTTCGCTGGCGGCGGCATCGCGTTCGGCCTTGGCGATCGCCTGAACCTTGAACTCCTCGACCGCGCCGGCCATCTCGCCGATCTCGTCCTTCCGCCCGAGACCCGGCAGCACGACGTCGAAATTGCCCGAGGCGAGCTCCCGCATCGCCTTGCACATCGCAATCATCGGCCGCGAGATGCCGGTGCCGAGCAGGAAGGCGAGGACCGCACCTAACAGCGTGCCGCCGACGGCGAGCATCAGCACCAATTGCTCGGTCTTCCCGATGGTCGCCTCCGATTCCAAATCCAGCCGCTGCTGCTCGGCAACCAGATCCGCCTTCATGGCGGAGGCGCCCTGAAGGATCGCACCGGCCGAGCCGCTCATCTCGGTGACGAGCTCGTCGACCAGCTTGGCGTTGGCGATCAGCTTCTCGAGCGCATCGCGATAGGCGGCGAGGATGGTCTTGGCGTCCTTCAGGCCGGCGACGATCTTGTCGTCCATGGAATAGACCGCGCCGAGCGAGTTCTCGACGAATTTCAGCCGCGCCAGCGCACTGCTTGCGATCGATTGGTCCGACGTCAGCACGAAATTGGTCGCGGCCGCGCTTGCGGTCTGGAACTGGGCATTGACCTGCTTGGTGCCGAACTCGATCGCCTGCGCCTCGGCGTCGGAGGCGTTGTTACCGATGTCGTCGAGCTTGTACTTCAGCAGATTGGCCTGGCGCGAGAGCTGGTTCTGCACCAACAGCGTGCTGTCACGCTTGGCTTTGAGGACCTTGGCGAAGGTCGCGGAAAAATTCGAAAACTCCTTGGCGAGCTTGTTGAGGCTGTCCTGCCGAGGCGCTGTCTTCGCACTCTTGACGGCCTGCTCGATGGCGTTTTTCAGACTGGCTTCGGCGTCGAGCGCCGCCTTGGCGTCGTCTTCCTTGCCGGTGACGACGAAGTATTTGACAGCCGACCGGTAGGCGAGCAATTCGCGGTCGATGTTACGGGCGAGATCGGCCTCCGAGACGCTGCTGCGATAGGACCCGACACCGGATGAGACTCGCTCGAAGCCGAAATAGGCAAACGCCATGCTGCCGGCGGAGATCACCAGCACAGCGGCAAAACCGAGGATGATCTTGGCGCGGAACCGGAGTGTCGGAAATATGCTGCGCTTGGATGGCGACGCGGTACGCCCGGACATTCCCAAACCCCCATTTTAGTCTTCAGCCGCGATCGGGAGGCGCCCCGCCCCCAGACCTGGATGCGCAAAACTAAGGCACAATCGATAAAGGGCGGTAAATTCTTCCGATCTGCATGCTGGAGCGGAGAATCTCCGAGCAGCGAGAGCGGCCCCCGGCGACCTCGCGTGTTGCGGCTAAACGGAAAACGCCTTATTCTTGCGGCACTTGTCGGGCAATAATCACGCACTTGGCGTTAGACCAAGCTAGTCCTCGAGGGAGAAGCGGAGTGGGGCAAACCGAGTTTCGGTTTGACGGAGCGTCTGGTGTTGCCGTTGCCAAATCGAAGGCGGCGACCGTCGATGAAGCCGTGGCCGAGCTTGCGGCCCAGCTCCCGTCCGACGAGCTGGCACTGATCCTGGTCTTTCTCTCTCCGCGTTACGACCCCCATCATTTCGTCGCCGAGATCACCCGGCAATTCGACGAGACCCAGGTCTGCGGCTGCACCACCGCGGGCGAGCTTGCCCCTGACGGCTGGGACGAGAACAGCGTCGTGGCTCTCGCCTTCAGCCGCGCGGACTTCTCGGCCGCGGTGCGGCCCATTCTCAACCTCGACAGCTTCCAGGTAGAGGACGGCCGCAGGATCGGCGGCGAGCTGCGGCACGAGCTGCTGCGGGCGAGCCCGCAAATCGATCGCGGCAGTCCCTTCGGCCTGGTCTTGATCGACGGCCTGTGCCGCCGCGAAGAGGCGGTGATGTCCGCGCTCTATGCCTCGCTCGACGACATCCCTGTGGTCGGCGGGTCCGCGGGCGACGGAATGCGCTTCGAAAGGACCTTCGTGTTCTTCGACGGTAAGGCCCACACCAACGCCGCCCTGCTGATCCTCCTGAGCACGTCGCTGCCGTTCCGGGTCTTCAAATGCGACAATTTCGAGCCGCGGGCGCAGAAGATGGTGGTCACGGAGGCCGACATCGAAAATCGAACGGTCAGGGAGCTGAATGCCGAGCCGGCGGCCAAGGAATATTCGCGCGTGGTCGGGATCATGGACGCCAAGCTCGACCCGTTCTCCTTCGCATCCCATCCGGTCCTGGTGCGCGTCGGCGGCTCCTATTACGCGCGATCGATCCAGCGGGTCGAGCCGGACGGCTCCCTGCATTTCTTCTGCGCGATCGACGAGGGCATGGTGCTGACGGCGGCCTCGTCGAAAAGTCTGGTCGGTGCGACGCACGAGACCTTCGCCGAGATCCGCGACCAGATCGGAGACGTCTCGCTCTATATCGGTTTCGAATGCCTGCTCCGCCGGCTGGATGCCGAGCAGCATCAGCTCGCGCGCGACATGTCCGAGCTGTACCGGCAGAACCGCGTCGTCGGATTCCACACCTATGGCGAACAGTTCGGCTCCATGCACGTGAACCAGACCTTCACCGGCGTTGCGATCGGAAGGCGCCCGGCGTGACGGAGAGCTGGCAGGACACTCAAACCGTCGAGCAGCTCCAGCGCGAAGCCGCGAAGCTGAAGAAGATCAATGCCGCGCTGATGTCGCGCGTCGAACGCTCGATGGACCAGCAGCTCAACGCCTTTTCATTGTTCGAGACCGCCATCGCGCTCGATCACAAGGTGCGCGACCGGACCCATCAGCTGCGCGAGGCGCTGCATTCGGTCGAGCGCGCCAATCAGGGTCTCTACCGCGCCAAGCAGCAGGCCGAGGCCGCAAGCTCGCTGAAATCCTCGGTGCTGATCTCCGTCACCCACGATTTGTTGCAGCCCCTCAACGCGGCACGCCTGACGCTGTCGGCACTGACCGAGATGATGGAATCGCAGGAAGCGGGCGTTCTTATCGATCAGGTCGACCGCTCGCTGGTGACGCTGGAAGATCTGCTGCGCTCGCTGCTGGAGATCGCAAAGCTCGATGCGGGCGCTCTTCGGCCCGACGTGCGGCCGATTACGCTCGCCCCCCTGTTCGACCAGCTGCGAAACGAGTTCGAGCCGGCCGTCTGGAGGCAAGGTCTTTCCTTGCGCATTCGTCCTTCCTCGCTCGCGGTGTTTTCCGACGCCATGATGCTGCGCAGGATCCTGCAGAACCTGCTGGCGAATGCGATTCGCTATACCCGCAGCGGCGGCGTCATCATGGGGTGCCGGCCGCGAGGCGACCACATCTGCATCCAGGTCTCCGACACCGGGCCGGGAATTGCGAAGGCGCAGCAGGAAGCGATCTTCCGCGAGTTCCAGCGCGGCGAAGCGAGCGCCACCGACCAGGCTGGTTTCGGGCTCGGCCTGTCCATCGTCCGCCGTTTCGCAACCGTGCTGGGACACGAGGTACGGCTGTCGTCGCGGGTCGGCCGGGGATCGACCTTCACCCTGGAGCTGGCGTCAGCCGACCTCACCGAAGCCAGTGGCGAGGTGCACGAGGTCAAACTCGCGGAGCGGCACTGTGGCGGACTCGAAGGCGCCAAGATCCTGCTGATCGAGAACGATCCGAACGGCGCGGAAGCGATGGCCGCCCTGCTGGAGGGATGGGGCTGCGACGTCGCGACGACGCGGTCGACCGCGGACGCATTGGTGCGCCTCAGCGAGCTCGGCGGCGCGCCGGATGCGATCATCGCCGATCTCCACCTCGATCACCGCGAGAGCGGCTTGTCCGCCATTGCCGACGTCCGGGAGCATCTGAAGCTCGACACCCCCGCCATGATCATTACGGCCGACTATTCCGAACAAGCCGCGAAGGAGGCGAGCCTCGTCGGCCTCGAGGTGCTGAAGAAGCCGATCAAGCCCGCCGAGATGCGGGCGCTGCTGTCGTTCCTGCTGAGCTGATATCGAAAACAACCCCATGCACAGTAGGGGTAATATCTTACATTCCGCCAGGCCAATGATCCCTCAAGGATAGTCTTAACCAACGAGCACCTCGGTTGGCGCGACGTGGCTGCGGAAGACTCACCTCAAGGCTGATCCGACTGGGCACACTCGCGCCTTGACGCGGAGCCCTCGGCTGCCAGCGTCACGAAATCAATTCTGGACATTTCGACGATGGCTTTGGTGCGGCTCATCACGTTGAGCTTGCGCAGGATGTCGGAGACGTGGACCTTCACGGTGGTCTCCGAAATCTTCAGCTCATAGGCGATCTGCTTGTTCTGAAGGCCACGCTGGAGCATTTCCAGGACGCGCAATTGCTGCGACGTCAGGTCGTGCAGGCGCTTCAACAGCTCCTGGGCGGGGCCTCCGGACCGCGGTGGCCGCGCCAAACCGCGATACGCATCCGGCAGGCAGATCGAGCCGCGCAAGACCTCACTGATCGCCTGCGCAAGCTCTCGTTTCGAAGAGGATTTGAGGATGTAGCCGGATACGCCGAGCGATAATGCGCTGCCGATGATTTGCGGATCCTGGTACCCGGATACGATGATGACCGGAATCCGCGGAAACGCCTTCCTGATGCGGATGATCCCCGACAGGCCTGTCGTCCCCGGCATCGAAAGGTCGAGAAGGACGAGGTCAATTCCGTCTGTCGACGACAGCAGGCCGAGCGCGCCGTCAATCGAGGTGGCCTGCAGGATGACAGCCTCGGGCGTCGCCAGTTGCAGGGCGCCTTCCAGGGCTTCGCGAAACAGCGGATGATCTTCGACAATGAGAAATCGTGTCACGTTGGACCATTCCCAGATCGTTGCCTGCGCTGACGTATATAAAGCATGTCCGAGCCAGAGCGAACCAGATTGATCTAGGTCAAATGGATCCAGGTCAAGACGACGTGCCGTATTATTGCGGCCTCCCGCGATCGACGCGCGCATTGGGTCGGCTCTTGGGATCGGGCAGGTCCATCTTGCCGATCTCGACGATTGCCTTGTTCCGGCTGAACAGGCCGAGCTTGCGCAGGATCTCGGTGATGTGCGCCTTGACCGTGGATTCCGCGAGCCGAAGCTCCTGGGCGATCTGCCGGTTCGGAAAACCGCGACGCAGCAGGTCGAGCACGCGAAGCTGCTGCCCCGTGAGCTCGCGCAACTTGACCTCGAGCGCCTTGTTGCCATCGGCCCGTCGTCGGTGCGGTGCGACGACAAAATCCTTCGGCACCGACACCGATCCGCTGAGCACGCCCTCGATCGACTGCGCCAGTTCGCGCTTGGAGGTCGACTTGGGCAGGTACCCCGCGGCGCCCAGCGCCAGCGCTTCGCGGACCACGTGCTGGTCCTCCTCGCTTGACACGATGGCGACAGGCAGGCGCGGATGGGTCTCACGCAGGCGGAGGAAGCCGGAGAATCCGGTCGCATCCGGCAGTGAGAGGTCGAGCAGCGCGAGGTCGATACCCTGTTCGGCCGAGAGGATATGCAGGGCGTCCTCGATCGACATCGCCTCGAGGATCCGCGCCTCCGGCAAGGCCAGACGCACCGCATTGCCGAGCGCCTCGCGAAACAGCGGATGATCATCGATGATCAGGAAGCTGGTCATGGCGCCTTCCCAAGAGTCCACCGTACAAGACTCCACCGCGCGAGACTGCACGGCACGGGCATCGACCGCAGGAGCGGAAGCAACACATCCATGCTGCCCCCGCCCGGGATGATGCCGCCTCGACGCTAGCACATCTTCTCGCTCCCGTCAGGTCAAGGCCGTTCAGTCGTTCGATTCGGCCTGAACCGTCAGCAAGAAGGAATAGATGCTGTCGAACTGTTCGTCGGTGAACACTTCCTTCCAGGCCGGCATGCCCTTGGACGGCCGGCCTTCATGCACGGTCTTCCAGAACGTGTCGCGCATGTCGTCGCCGTAGCGGTGACGCAGGAGCCGGAGGTCGATCTTCCGCTCGCTCTGGATCGCGTCGGGACCGTGACAATGCGCGCAGGTGCCGTTGAAGATCTCCTTGCCTGCCCCGACGGCCTCCGCATTTGGCGCAGACGCATCGCCCTTGGTCTCGGTCGCCACCACGTTGGCGATCTGCACCACGGCGGGCCCCGTTCCCGTCCCCGTCGTTGTTCCCGCCGGCGCTGCCCGGGCCGCGCCGAAGCGCACCGGCTGCCCTGTCGGCAAGCCGTACTTCACCGCAAGCTTGCCGATCGTCTTCTCAAGCTGCGGCAAGACGGCATCGACACGATCCCGGAGCTCGGTCGACGTCTTCGCAAATCCGATGGCGGCATCCCATGACAGACCTTCGCCTTCGGTCAGCTGAATCTGATAGCGATCATTGTAGCTGGTCTTGTTCAGCCAGCCGGCGACAGGTCCCCAGATGAAGGCGACGTCCACCTTGCCCTGCTCGAGCGCCTGCATGCCCTCCTCCGGCGACAGCACGGTCACCTTCTGGACATCGTCGCGGCTCGCGAGCAGGTTTTGCGGCGTGCTGGCGAACTGCACCGCGACGCGCTTGCCCTTGAGGCCGTCGATGCCGCCGATCGCCTGTCCCTTCGCCGCCACCAGCGCATAACCCTCCTTTGCGAAGGTGTTGGAGAAGATCACGGCCGGTCCCATGAAATCCTCGGAGCGCGGCAGTCCGATCATGGCGTCGCATTGCTTGCCGAGCAGCGTGACGCGCACGGTCCGCTTGCCGAAATAGGATTTGTACCAGTCAAAGGCGATGGGACGGCCGAGCGCCTGCGCCAGCGCCTGTCCGATCTCGACATAGAACCCCGGCTGCGAGGGGCTGTCGCTCGAGAACGGCAGGTTGGTAGGATCGGCGCAGAGGCGGAACGGCTGCACCTCGTCCGCGTGAGCGAGGGGAGCGATCATCGCAGCGGCGCACGCAACAAGTCCGGCGATGGCGCGATTTCGGCTGTTGCCGATTCCAAGATGATTCCGGCGCATCCTCATCTCCCGCAGTTGGGAATTGTTTGGATCAAGCGTTGCGGCACGAGGCATCGGCCGATGCCGCAACTCTCGTCTTTAAAAAAACGCGCGCGTATCCGTCACCTCATGGATACGCGCGCGAGTGGTCACTGGACGGAGAACACGAAGAGAGAACCGCCCTCGGGCGCAGCGGCCGTCATCTTCTTGCCAATATCGCCCAGGAACGCAGGGATCGAGGCCGTGCGACCGACGACGATGGCGACATACTGCTTACCGCCGACCTCATAGGTCACCGGTCCGGCGCCAATGCCGGAGCCGAGATTCCTGCTCCAGAGCACCTTGCCATTCTTCGCATCGATGGCGCGGAAGTCGCCGTGAAGGTTGCCGGAGAACACCAGGCCGCCGCCGGTGGTCAGCGTGCCGCCGTTGAAAGGCAGGTCTTCCTTGATCGACCAGACCTTCTTCTGAGCGACCGGATCCCAGGCCATGAGTTCGCCGAGGAAGCCGCCGGGACCTTCCTTGGTCGGGAATTCGGCGCCGAGATAGAACACGCCGCGCTTGTAGGAGACATCGCCGACCGACCAGTCCATGCAGACATTGTTCGACGGGATGTAGACGAGGCCGGTCTGCGGGTTGAACGACATCGGTTGCCAGTTCTTGCCGCCGATCAGGTTCGGGCAGATGTCCTTGGCCGGATGGTTCGGGCCCGGACGCTTGTCCGGATCCTCTTCCGCCCGCATGGTGTTGACGTCCCACTTCTTGGCCCAGTTCGAGAAGACGTACTTCTCGGCCGAGAGCACCTTGCCGGTCTCGCGATTGGCGACGAAGAAGTAGCCGTTGCGATCCGCCTTCATCAGAGCCGGCACGGTGCTTCCGCCGATCTTGAGGTCGGCGAGCACGGCTTCGTTGACGCCGTCATAATCCCATGCATCGGCCGGCGTGGTCTGGATGTGCCACTTGATCTTGCCGGTGTTGGGATCGAGCGCGAGGGTCGAAGCCGTGTAGAGATTGGTCAGCTTGCCGAAATTGCCGTCGCCGGTCGAACGCACCGCGGTGTTCCACGGGCCGGGATTGCTGGTGCCCCAATAGACCGTGTCGCTCTTCGGATCGTAGGAGCCGACCAGCCAGGCTGCGCCGCCGCCATGCTGGGCGGTATCGCCCTTCCAGCTGTCGCCGCCGGGCTCATCCGGGTTGGGAACGGTGTAGGTCTGCCACACCTGCTTGCCGGTGTTGATGTCGAAGGCCAGCAGCGCGCCGCGGGCGCCGTACTCGCCGCCGCCAAAGCCGGTGATGACCTTGTCGCGCACCACGAGCGGCGGCGAGGTGATGACCGAGCCCTGCTTGTAGTCGACCACCTTCGAGGTCCACAGCGCCTTGCCGGTCGCCGCATCCAGCGCCGTCAGCTTGCCGTCGAGGCGGCCGACGAAGATCTTGCCGTCGGCATAGGAGACGCCGCGATTGTTCACGTCGCAGCAGGCGAATTGCAGCACGTCGTCGGGAATATCGGGCTCATAGGTCCATTTGCGCTGCCCCGTGGCGGCGTCGAGCGCGTAGACATATTTCGGGCCCCAGGAGCTCGAAACGTAGAGCGTGTTGCCGACGACGATCGGCGAGGACTCGTTCGAACGCAGCGAGGCCAGCGAGAACGAATAAGCCAGCGTCAGCTTGCCGGCGTTCTCGGTATTGATTTGCTTGAGGGGGCTGAAACGGGTGTTGCCGTAGTCGTGACCGGTGACGGCCCACTGGTTCTGGTCGGATTGCGCCTTGATCACCGAGTCGTTGGCGCGAACGGTGGATGTCGCGGCAGCCAGCATCGCAATCATCGAAATGCCAGCCAAGAAGCCCTTCGTTCCAAAGGTCATGTATTCCCTCCGATGTTGTTGTGCGCGCCGCATTGAGCGCCCGAGCGAGATGCACTCGCGATGCGCAGTTTGTCTGCGAACCATCGTTTGGAATTACAACATCGTCGCTTCTGGCTTAGTATAGGCGGAAGGTAGTAGTGCAAATCACCGGCAAGTTTCGTCGCGCATCTCGTTGTCGATGCTTGCGTCTTTGCCTAGATCTACAGTGCAAAACGCACCAAGCGGTGCACGACGGCATCGCCTTCCTGTGCGCACGCCTCGTCCTTCGAGACGACCGCTTCGCGGTCTCCTCAGGATGAGGCTAAACAGCAATGGTACTCGCTAAAACAACTGCCACGCACTCCGCCCTCATCCTGAGGGCCCGCCAAAGGCGGGCGTCTCGAAGGATGCGCCGCAGGGAATCTGCTCTCAAACGCGATAACCCTACGCTTGTCCGGGACGACAGGTGAGTTTGTGGCGATGTTGTATCGTCGCGATCAGTGATGCTGCGCAGCAATCACGATGATGGCGCTACCAATGCGGCGAAGCTTTCGAAGAAATTCGCGGCCAGCTTTCGCGACGTCGAATCGATCAGGCGAGAGCCGAGCTGCGCGAGCTTGCCGCCGATCTGCGCGTCCGCCTCGTAGCGCAGGATGGTGACGCCGGGAGATTCTTCTTCCAGCCTGACCGTCGCGCCGCCCTTGGCAAAACCCGCAACGCCGCCGGCACCTTCGCCGATGATGCGGTAGCCGTTGGGCGCATCGATATCGGCGAGCGTCACCTTGCCGCTGAACGTCGCCTTCACCGGGCCGACCTTCAGCACCACTGTCGCAACCATCTCCGTCGGCGACGTCATCTCGAGAGATTGGCAGCCGGGAATGCAGCGCCTGAGAATGTCCGGGTCGTTGAGCGCAGCCCACACAATGGCCTGGGACGCCGGAATACGCTGACTGTCGTTCATCTGCATCGCTTCCACCCCATTTTCGCTGTTGCTTGTCAGGCTCGCCTAAGGGCGCGCTCGGCTGCGATCAATTGCCAGTAAGTACTAGTCCTGCTGAGGTCCGGCCGCCTTGAGAAATCGCAATATCCGAAAGTACGGGGCTGACCTGGCTCGCCCAACGACACCGTACCGGCAGAGGATCGCTGCATTGCCGCAAATGAAATCAATGACTTAATCCGCAGCCGCCTACTACCAAGATCGCGATTACAACGGCAGGGGCGCGTGCTCCTATTTGCGCAACGAACAGGCATCCAGGGGAGAAACCGACGTGCGGCCGGGCGCCACATAGGACGCGACAAGGCAGGCGCTTCGCGCGATGATCAGGTCGAGCACGCGGCCTCACAGACGCAGCTTCTATCTTTTTACAATGCTCTCTGCGAGGTCGCGCCACATCGGCGGCGGCACGAAACATTGTGACCGAATCGCGCATCAGCGGCGGCCGCCACGATGACCTTTCCATGACGCATGGCCACGAAAATCCCAGTTGCAAAGTTCCGTTCGCGCTGTCTCTAATTGGAATAACGACAAACATTCGGGAGGACTACACCGTGTCTACAGTCAAACTGACAGTGAACGGCAAGGCCGTTGCTGTTGACGTCGAGGACCGCACGCTGCTGGTCCATTTGCTGCGGGATCACCTCAACCTCACCGGAACCCATGTCGGCTGTGACACCAGCCAGTGCGGCGCCTGCGTCGTGCACGTCGACGGCAGGGCGGTGAAATCCTGCACCATGCTGGCCGGCCAGGCCGACGGGGCCAACGTCACCACCATCGAAGGCATCGCCAAGGGCGACGAGCTGCACCCGATGCAGGCCGCCTTCCGCGACAATCACGGCCTGCAGTGCGGCTATTGCACGCCGGGCATGATCATGTCGGCCATCGGCATCGTGCAGCGCCACGGCGGCCAGCTCGACGAGGCGACCGTGCGTCACGAGCTCGAAGGCAACATCTGCCGCTGCACCGGCTATCACAACATCGTCAAGGCCGTGCTGGATGCAGCCGGACGCATGAAGGTCTCGCAGGCGGCCGAGTAGCGGCTCGCCTCGAAAGAACAACCACCGCCGCTGCTTTCGTGGGAAAGCGCGGTCAAGGAAATTTCCGGTCGGGAGGACCAGACATGGGTGTTGAAGGCATCGGCGCGCGCGTCGTGCGCAAGGAAGACAAGCGATTCATTACCGGCAAGGGCCGGTACGTTGACGACATCAAACTGGTGGGCATGACCCACGCCCATTTCATCCGCAGCCCGCATGCGCACGCCAAGGTGAAGAAGATCGATTCGTCCGCTGCGCTGAAAATGCCGGGCGTGGTCGCAGTCCTCACCGGCCAGCAGCTCGTCGACGACAAGGTCGGCAACCTGATCTGCGGCTGGGCCATCACCTCCAAGGACGGCAGCCCGATGAAGATGGGCGCATGGCCCGCGATGGCGCCGGAGACGGTGCGCTTCGTCGGTCAGGCCGTCGCGGTCGTGATTGCCGACAGCAAGAACCTGGCGCGTGACGCGGCGGAAGCCGTCGTCGTCGACTACGAAGAACTTCCCGCGGTCGCCGACGTCCACGCCGCCATCAAATCAGGCGCGCCGCAGCTTCACCCCGAAGCGCCCGGCAACCAGGTCTATGACTGGGTGATCGGCGACGAGGGCGCGACCGATGCGGCCTTCGCCAAGGCCGCCAATGTCGTCAAGCTCGACGTCACCAACAACCGCCTCGCCCCGAACGCGATGGAGCCGCGCGCGGCGATCGCCGATTATGACGCGGCCGAAGAGCATTTCACGCTCTACACGACCTCGCAGAACCCGCACGTCGCCCGCCTCGTGCTGTCGGCGTTCTACAACATCGCCCCCGAGCACAAGCTGCGCGTGATCGCCCCCGACGTCGGCGGCGGCTTCGGCTCCAAGATCTTCATCTATCCGGAAGAGATGGTGGCGCTGTGGGCCTCGAAGAAGGTGGGCCGTCCCGTGAAATGGACCGGCGACCGCACCGAAGCCTTCCTCACCGACGCGCATGGTCGTGACCACGTCACCCATGCCGAGATGGCGTTCGACGCCAACAACAAGATCACCGGACTGAAGGTGAAGACCTACGCCAATTTCGGCGCCTATATGTCGCTGTTCTCGTCGTCGGTACCGACCTATCTCTACGCGACGCTGCTGTCGGGCCAGTACAACATCCCGGCGATCCATGCCGAGGTGGTCGGTGTCTACACCAACACCACGCCTGTCGATGCCTATCGCGGCGCGGGCCGCCCCGAGGCGAGCTATCTGATCGAACGTCTGATGGAGACGGCGGCGCGGCAATTGAAAGTCGATCCGGCGCAGCTTCGCCGGACCAACTTCATCACCCAGTTCCCGCACCAGACGCCCGTGATCATGGCTTATGACACCGGCGACTTTAATGCCTCGCTCGACGCCGCCATGAAGGCGATCGACTATGCCGGCTTCCCCGCGCGCAAGGCCAAGGCGAAAGCCGACGGCAAGCTGCGCGGCATCGGCGTGTCCTGCTACATCGAAGCCTGCGGCATCGCGCCGTCGAAGGCGGTCGGCAGCCTGGGTGCCGGCGTCGGCCTGTGGGAATCCGCGGAGGTGCGCGTCAATCCGGTCGGCACCATCGAGATCCTCACGGGCTCGCACAGCCACGGCCAGGGCCACGAGACGACGTTCTGCCAGCTCGTTGCGGATCGCCTCGGCGTTCCCATCAGCCAGGTCTCGATCGTCCATGGCGACACCGACAAGGTGCAGTTCGGCATGGGCACCTACGGCTCGCGTTCGGCGGCCGTCGGCCTCACCGCGATCCTGAAGGCCATGGAGAAGATGGAATCCAAGGCCAAGAAGATCGCCGCGCATGCGCTGGAAGCCTCCGAAGCCGACATCGTCATCGAGAACGGCGAGTTCAAGGTGACGGGCACCGACAAGGCGATTGCGCTGCCGATGGTAGCGCTCGCGGCCTACACCGCGCACAATCTGCCTGAGGGGATGGAGCCGGGCCTGAAGGAAAGCGCCTTCTACGACCCGACCAACTTCACCTTCCCGGCCGGCGCCTATATCTGCGAGCTCGAGGTCGACCCCGGTACGGGCAAGACCTCCTTCGTCAACTTCGTCGCGGCCGATGATTTCGGCCGGCTGATCAACCCGATGATCGTCGAGGGCCAGGTCCATGGCGGCCTGGTTCAAGGCATCGGGCAAGCCCTGCTCGAGCACGCGGTCTACGACGCCAACGGCCAGCCGGTCACGGCCTCGTTCATGGACTACGCCATGCCGCGCGCCGACGACGTGCCATCCTTCAACCTCTCCCACACCACGACGCTGTGCCCGGGCAATCCCTTGGGCATCAAGGGTTGCGGTGAGGCCGGCGCGATCGGCGCCTCCGCGGCCGTGATCAACGCGATCACGGACGCGATCGGCAAGAACAATCTGGAAATGCCCGCAACCCCTGACCGGGTGTGGCGCACGATCCACGCGGCTTAAAGAGGGAGGACCGAAGATGTACCAGACCACTTATCATCGCGCTTCCTCGGTGGATGAGGCCGCCAGCCTGTTCGGCAAGAGCAGCGAGGCGAAATTCCTCTCCGGCGGCCAGACGCTGCTGCCGGTCATGAAGCAGCGCCTTGCCGGGCCGTCCGACGTGATCGACCTCGCCAGGATTAAGGAGCTGATCGGCGTCGAGGCCTCCGGCGACACGCTGACCATCAAGGCCGCCACGCCGCACCACGACGTTGCGACCAGCGACGTCGCCAAGAAGGCGATCCCCGCGCTCGCCTATATGGCGTCGCTGATCGGCGATCCTGCCGTGCGCTATCGCGGCACGATCGGCGGCTCGATCGCCAACAACGATCCCGCCGCGGACTATCCGGCCGCCCTGCTCGCGCTCAGCGCCACCGTGAAGACCAACAAGCGGTCGATCGCGGCGGAGGATTTCTTCAAGGGCCTGTTCACGACGGCGCTTGAAGACGGCGAGATCGTCACCGCCGTGTCGTTCCCGGTTCCGGCCAAGGCGGGCTACGCCAAGATGCGGCATCCGGCCTCGCGCTTCGCGCTGACCGCCGTCTTCGTCGCGCAGACGAAGTCTGGCGAGATCCGCGTCGCCGCGACCGGCGCCTCGCAGAGCGGCGTGATGCGGGTTGGCGCGATCGAAGCCGCGCTGAAGGCGAACTGGTCGCCGTCGGCGCTCGACAGCGTCAGCATTCCCGCGAGCGGACTATTGGCCGACATCCACGGCACGGCGGAGTACCGCGCCAACCTCGTCAAGGTGATGGCGCAGCGCGCGGTGACGGCTGCGGGCTAAGATCCTTCTCTAGCGACTCAACACAATTCTTCGGCGGCGCGCAGCAATGCGCGCCGCTTTTTTGATGCCTCCATGCATGAAAAGCGCTTGCCTCGCTGGCGTGAAGGCGAGAAGAGTTAATCAGCCAATTAACTCGCCCAGAGAGGAAAGTCGGAAGGCGAAGGCCTGACATCAGGCACGCGCCCGCGACCCGAGGAAACAACAACGTGCTCGACAAAGCAGCCCAGGAAAAATCAGAAGACCCGTCCGTCCGCAGCTCCGGCCCGCTCGCGGGCTTCCGCGTCGTCGAATTCGCCGGGATCGGACCCGGCCCGTTCGCCTGCATGATGCTGGCCGACATGGGCGCCGATGTCGTCACGCTTGACCGTGTCGGCGCGAAGAAGAGCATGAAGTCGGTGGCCGGCCGCGGCCGCAAGCTGATCGAACTCGACCTCAAGGACAAGGCGGCGATCGCGCAGGTGCTCGATTTGCTCGCCAGCGCCGACGCTTTGGTCGAGGGCTTTCGGCCCGGCGTGATGGAGCGGCTCGGGCTCGGTCCCGACGTCGTGCTCGCGCGCAATCCAAAGCTTGTCTATGGCCGGATGACCGGCTGGGGCCAGGAAGGGCCGCTGGCCAATGCCGCGGGCCATGACATCAACTACATCTCCATCACCGGCGCGCTGGCCGCCATCGGCACCGACGAGGCGCCGGTGCCGCCGCTCAACCTGGTCGGCGATTTCGGCGGCGGCGCGCTCTATCTCGTCGTCGGCGTGCTCGCAGCATTGTTGGAGGCCTCAAGGTCCGGCAAGGGCCAGGTGGTCGACGCCGCAATGTGCGACGGCGCGGCCTCACTCATGTCGTTCTTCTTCGACATGAAGACGCTGGGACGCTGGACCGAGGGCCGCAACCGGAATTTCCTCGACGGCGGCGCTCACTTCTACGGCGTCTATGAATGCGCCTGCGGCCATTTCGTCTCGATCGGCTCGATCGAGCCACAGTTCTACGCGCTGCTGCGCCAGCATGCCGGCCTGACTGATGCCGATTTCGACGCGCAGATGGACCCCAAGGCCTGGCCCGCGCTGAAGCAAAAGCTGAAGGCCGTGTTCAAGAGCAAGACGCGCGAGGACTGGTGCAGGATCATGGAAGGCACCGACATCTGCTTCGCGCCCGTTCTGACCATGTCGGAGGCGACCGCGCATCCGCACATGGTCGCCCGCAACGTCTTCATCGAGCGCCACGGCGTGAAGCAGCCGGCACCGGCGCCGCGCTTCTCACGCACGCCGTCCGCGGCGCGCGAGCCGGAAGCGGCGGAGATCGGGGCGGTGATGAAGGCGTGGGCGGGGCGGTAGACGAACGCTGTCGCCTCAAATTCCGCTGTCGTCCCGGGGCGCGCGAAGCGCGAGCCCGGGACCCATAACCACAGGAAGTGGTTTGACGAAGACTCGCGGTTGCCAGTTCGCGCCGCAACTTCTCCCTGGGGGTATGGGTCTCGGATCAGCGCTCGCTTGTCCGGGACGACAATTGTGTTTGACGCTGCAGTGTGGCCGAAAGCAGCCCTACGCCGCCGTCTCCACCTTCAACACCCCGCGGCGGATCTGGTCTTCCTCGATCGACTCGAACAGGGCCTTGAAATTGCCCTCGCCGAAACCGTCGTCGCCCTTGCGCTGGATGAATTCGAAGAAGATCGGGCCGATCGCGTTGGCCGAGAAGATCTGCAGCAGCACCTTGGTCTGGCCGCCGTCGACCACGCCTTCGCCGTCGATCAGGATGCCGTTCTTCTGCAGGCGCGCGAGGTCCTCGCCGTGCCCGGGCAGGCGCGCATCGATCCGCTCGAAATAGGTCTGTGGCGGCGACGGCATGAAGGGCAAGCCGGCCGCGCGCAGGCCCTCGATCGTGCGATAGATATCGCGACAGCCGCAGGCGATGTGCTGGATGCCTTCGCCGCGATAGGTCTTCAGATATTCCTCGATCTGGCCGGAATCGCCGGCGTCCTCGTTGATCGGAATCCGGATCTTGCCGTCGGGGCTGGTCAGCGCGCGCGAGAACAGGCCGGAGGCACGGCCTTCGATGTCGAAGAAGCGGATCTGGCGGAAGTTGAAGAGTTTTTCGTAGAAGCCGGCCCAGACATCCATGCGGCCACGATGGACGTTGTGGGTGAGATGATCGAGATAGAACAGGCCGGCGCCGACCGGCTTGGGATCGCGCGCGCCCAGCCATTCGAACTCGGCCTCATAGGCCGAGCCCTTGGCGCCGTAGCGATCGACCAGATAAAGCAGGCTGCCGCCGATGCCCTTGATCGCGGGCACGTCGAGCGTCTTCTGCGCGGAGGACACATCGGCCGGCTCGGCGCCGAGCGCGATCGCGCGGTCATAGGCCGCCTTGGCATCGACCACGCGGAACGCCATCGACGGCGCACACGGACCGTGTGCGGCGACGAACTCAGTGCCGTGGGTGCCGGACTCCTCGTTGACGAGATAGTTGATGTCGCCCTGGCGATAGACCGTGATCTTCTTGGTCCGGTGGCGCGCGACGGGCGCATAGCCCATCAGCTTGAACAGACCGTGCAGCTGTTGCGGATCGGGATGCGCATATTCCACGAACTCGAACCCGTCGGTGCCCATCGGATTGTCTGATGTGATCGTGGCCGGCGGTGCATCGTGCGGAAACGGACCCATTGGCGGTTGCTGCTGGCAAGAACTATCCTTCATGGAGCGCGCAATGGGCGTGCAAACGAGACGCGTTTTTGCTATCCTATGCACGATCCGTGCACCAATTGGACAAAATGCGCATGATTCCGGTGGATGCCTTCGACCTCAAGATCCTGGGCGCGCTCCAGGATGACGGCCGCCTCACCAACCAGGAGCTCGCCGAACTGGCAGGGCTCTCGGCCTCGCAATGCTCGCGGCGGCGGATGCGGCTGGAGGAGGAGAAGGTGATCGCGGGCTATCATGCCGATCTCTCCAGCGAGGCGCTCGGCTTCGGCGTCATCGCCTTCATCCAGGTCGGGCTTGCGACCCACTCGCCGGATAATTCAAAGCGGTTTCGCGCGCTGGTGAACCGGATCGACGAGATCCAGGAGGCCTATTCGCTGACGGGCGATGCCGATTACGTGCTGAAAGCCGTGCTGCGCGACCTCAAGGGGCTCTCCAATCTCGTCAATGACGTCCTGATGCCGCATCCGAGCGTGGCGCATGTGCGCTCCTCGATCGTGCTAGATCGTCTGAAGGAAAGCTCGAAGCTGCCGCTGAAGGATTTGAAGGCTGGCTGAAATCGAGGGAATTCCGCCATTCGCCCTTCGCGCGCTCTCTGCGATGATCCGGCTAGTCCGGGAGATTCGACCATGGCCCTGCAGCTTCGACCGAACTGCGAATATTGCGATTGCGACCTGCCGCCTGAGGCCACGAATGCGCGGATCTGCTCCTACGAATGCACGTTCTGCGCGGAGTGCGTCGAGACAAAGCTCTTCAACGTCTGCCCGAACTGCGGCGGCGGCTTTGCGCCGCGCCCGATCCGGCCGGCGCAGGAATGGCGGCTAGGCGTGTGCACGAGCAAGCAGGCGCCGTCCGACAAGCGGGTGCATCTGAAGTACAGCCGGGAGGACGTCGCCGCGCATTGCGCGCGGGTGCGCGACGTGCCGCCGGAGAGGCGGTAGGCTCTCTCCGCGCCGTCATTGCGAGCGCAGCGAAGCAATCCAGACTGTCGTCGCGTTGACAGTCTGGATTGCTTCGTCGCTTTGCTCCTCGCAATGACGGAGGTCGTGGCAACGGCGGAGCCTACTCCGCCGGCAGAATCGTGCCTTCGACCTCGCCGAAACCGACGCGATAACCGTTGCCCTGGCACCAGCCGCGCATCACGAGACTGTCGCCGTCTTCCAGGAACGACCGCTTGATGCCGCCAGGCAACTCGACCGGTTCGGTGCCGTTCCAGCTGATCTCCAAGAGACTGCCGCGCTGGTTCTTCTCAGGGCCGGAAATGGTGCCGCTGCCTAAGAGATCCCCGACATTCATGGCGCAGCCCGAGGAGGCGTGGTGCATCAGCTGCTGCACCGAGGACCAGTACATGTATTTGAAGCTGGTGCGGCTGATGCTGGCGGGCGCGTTGGCGCCGGCCGCGCGCAAGGACACGTCGAGCGCGATATCGTAGTTCTGCGGCCGGCTCTGCTTCAGATAATCCAGCGGCGCCGGCTCCTGCTCCGGCCCGTTGAGCCGGAACGGCTCCAGCGCCTCGCGCGTCACCACCCACGGGCTGATCGAGGTCGCGAATGCCTTGGCGAGGAACGGGCCGAGCGGCACATATTCCCATTGCTGGATGTCGCGCGCGCTCCAGTCGTTGAGCAGCACGAAGCCGAAGATCATCTCCTCGGCCTGAGCTTCGGTGAGCATGCCGCCCATCGGCGACGGCTGGCCGATCACCACGCCCATCTCCAGCTCGAAATCGAGCCGCTTGCACGGCGCAAAGCTCGGCACATCCACGCTCGGCGGCTTCAGCTGCCCGCGCGGCCGCTTCACTTTGGTGCCTGACACCACGACGGTGGAGGCGCGGCCGTTATAGGCGATCGGCATGTGCAGCCAGTTCGGCTGCAGCGCATTGTCCTTGCCACGGAACATCACGCCGACATTGGTGGCGTGCTCTTTCGACGAGTAGAAGTCGGTGTAGCCGGAGACCGCGAACGGCATGTGCAGCTTTGCATCGCGCATCGGCACGAGCGCCTGTTTGCGTAATTCCTCGTTGTCGCGCAGCTCAGGATGATCATGACGCAGCAATTCGCTGATTCTGGCGCGGGTCTTCGTCCAGACCGTTGGCCCGAGTGCCATAAAGGAATTGAGCGAGGGTCCGGAGAACACGCCGAGCGGGCCGACATCGAGCCGCGAGTCCTGCTCGAGCTCCCAGAGGTCGAGGATGTAGCTACCGATCGCCACGCCGACCCGCGGCGTCGGATTGGCCGCGGTCGAGAACACGCCGTAAGGCAGGTTCTGGATCGGGAAGTCGGAAGCGGGATCGACCTCGATGAAGGAGCGGGGGCTGGGGTCGTTGGAGTGGGGCACATGGCTCTCCGAGCTTGCGACCGTCATGGCCGGGCTCGTCCCGGCCATCCACGATCTTTCTTTGCTTCAACACGTGGATGCCCGGGACAAGCCCGGGCATGACGGAGGATGGTCGGCGAGAAAAGTTACGGCCTATTCGGATCAAACCGCTTCTCGAGGCCCTTCCAACAATCCGCATAGTCGTCCTGCAAGGTCGAGGACTTCGCGGCATGCGCTGTCACGCGCTGCGGGTAGCGGGTTTCGAACATGAAGGCCATGGTGCCGGTCAGCTTCACCGGCTTCAATTCGCCATTGCTGGCGTGCTCGAAGGCATCGCGGTCGGGGCCGTGCGGCAGCATGCAATTGTGCAAGGAGATGCCGCCGGGGACGAAGCCTTGCGGCTTGGCGTCGTAGACGCCGTAGATCAGGCCCATGAACTCGCTCATGATGTTCATGTGATACCAGGGCGGGCGGAAGGTGTTATCGGCCACCATCCAGCGCTCGGGGAAGATCACGAAGTCGATATTCGCGGTACCTGCGGTTTCCGACGGCGAGGTCAGCACCGTGAAGATCGATGGATCGGGGTGATCGAAGCCGATCGCGCCGACGGGAGAGAAGGTGCGCAGATCGTATTTGTAGGGCGCGTAATTGCCGTGCCAGGCGGCGACATCGATCGGCGAATGTGGCAAATTGGTCTTGAACAGCGAGCCGCCCCATTTCACGTAGAGCTCGGTCGGGATGTCCTTGTCCTCATAGTTCGCGACCGGCGTCAGGAAGTCGCGCGCGTTGGCGAGGCAGTTGGCGCCGATCGGCCCGCGCTCGGGCAGCGTGAAGGCACCGCCGTAGTTCTCGCAGAGATAGCCGCGCGCCGGACCGTTCGGGATCTCGACGCGGAATTTGACGCCGCGCGGGATCACCACGATCTCGCCTGGCTCGGCGTCGATGCGGCCGAATTCGGTGACGAGGCGCAAGTTTCCTTGCTGCAGCACGAACATCAATTCGCCGTCGGCATTGTAGAAGTGCTGGTCCACCATCGACTTGGTGATGAGATAGACATGCGCGGCCATGCCGGCCTGCGTGTTGACATCGCCGGCCGTGGTCATGGTCTGCACGCCTTGAAGGAAGGTGACCTCCTCCTTCGGCAGCGGCGTCGGATCCCAGCGCAGCTGGGCGATCGGCAGATCATATTCGTGGCACGGCGCCGAGCGCCACAGGCCGGCATCGACCTTCTCGAAGCGGCCGGAATGCTTCACCGAAGGGCGGATGCGATAGAGCCAGGAACGCTCATTGGCGCCGCGCGGCGCGGTGAAGGGCGAGCCCGAGAGCTGCTCGGCGTAAAGCCCGTAAGCGCAGCGCTGCGGCGAGTTGCGCCCGATCGGCAGCGCGCCGGGCAGCGCCTCGGTCTCGAAACTGTTGCCGAAGCCGGACATGTAGCCCGGCGTCACCTGCGCCGAGCTCCTGACGATCTGATCAGGCGAGGTACTGATGTTCATGACTACCCTCCTCCTTGCAGGGCCGCCCACATTTCCTGGTCGCGTTTGTCGGTCCAGATCACGGGATCGTCGATCCCCGACGCCTCGTCATAGGCGCGCGAGACGTTGAACGGCAGGCAGTGCTCGTAAATGGCGAAGCTGTGGAACTTCGGATCCATCACCTCGCGCGTCGCCGCCATCGATTCCTTCAGCGTGCGGCCCTTGGCGACCGAGATTTCGGCGGCGCCATAGAGCGAGGTGACGAAGTCGCGCGTCATCGCGATGGCTTCGCGCACGGTAGCAGTGCCCTTCAGCGCATCGCCGCGGCCCGGCGCGATCGCCTTGGGATTGAAGTTGCGGATCTCGTTCAGCGTCAACGGCCATTCGCGCAAATGTGCATCGCCACAGTAGCAGGCCGAGTGATACTCGATGAGGTCGCCGGAAAACATGACTTCGGCGTCCGGCACCCAGGCGACGATATCGCCGGAGGTGTGGCCGGCGCCAAGCTGCATCAGCCGCACTTCGCGCTTGCCGAGATAAATCGACATCTCGCCTTCGAAGGTCAGCGTCGGCCAGGTCAGGCCGGGAATGCTCTGCGCGTCCTGGAACAGGCGTGGGAAACGGCCGTATTCGGAATCCCAATCCTGCTTGCCCCGCTCCTCGATCAGCCGATAGGTCTCCTGCGAGGCGACGATGCCTTGCGCGTGATAGGCGGAGGCGCCGAGCACGCGCACCGCATGATAATGCGACAGCACGACATATTTGATCGGCTTGTCGGTGACCTTGCGCACGCGCTCGATCACCTTGTTTGCCATCGCTGGCGTCGCCTGCGCGTCGAACACGAGGCAGCCGTCATCGCCGACGATGACGGCCGTGTTTGGGTCGCCCTCGGCCGTGAAGGCATAGAGGTCGGTGCCGATCTCGGAGAAGGTAATCTTCTTCTCGGAGAGATCGCCGGTGGATGCGAAGTTCTTCGCCATCAGTTCGTCCTTCAACTCGGTGGTTATTGTTGTTGCTGTTGTTGCTGCTGGCCATCGATCATGCGGCGTTTCGCCAGCGCGAGCGCCTCTCGCAGCACGTCGATCTCGCCGATATGGTTGGCAAGGATCAGCACCAGCGCCGCGTCGAAATCGGCGCTCTGCTCATCGGTGAGTCCGCGATGCGCCTCGACGATGGCGCGAAAGGCATCGTCGGGCCGCGCGAAGTTGGAGCTGGTGGACAGCGGCATCTGGGACCTCAGTTCAAACCTTCCGCGCGCGCAAGGGCCGTCACTATCGCAGCCGCGGTCGGATGGCGGAAGCGCGCGGCGACATAGCCATCGGGCCTGAGCAGATAGGCCGAGCCCGGCTCGGCATCATAGCGCTTGGCGACGAGGCCTTGCGGATCGGCGAGCCCGCCCTCGCCGCCGATCCTGATATCCTTCACGCCTTTGGGCACATCGATCGCCGCGCCATTGCTGAACGACAGCAGGGTGAAGTCCGTTCCACCCTTGCGGAACGCGTCGGTCAAATAGGCTTCGTCACCCGCACGCGTGGCAACCGGCGCATCTAGCATGGAACACCCGGGCGACGGCCCGCCACACCACACCTCCGCATCGCGCGACGACAGCGGCGAGTCGTAGCTGCACGGCACCGACAGCCGGCCGCCATTGACCATGCGCTTGCCGAACTCGGTCTCCTTGGCGAGCGACAGCACCGCCTTGCGCAGCCGCGCCTCCTGATGCGAGTTCGGCGCCATGAAATCGGTCGAGCGGGTCGACTCGCGGATGTTCTCGTCGGCAGCCAGGCTGCGCTCGACATGGTAGCTGTCGAGCAGCCTCGCGGGCGACGTGCCACGCAGCACGCGGTCCAGCTTCCAGGAGAGATTCTCAGCGTCCTCGAGCCCTGAGTTCGCTCCGCGCGCGCCGAACGGCGAGACCTGATGGGCGGAATCGCCGGCAAAGATCACGCGGCCATGGATGAAGCGGTCCATCCGCCGACACTGGAACTTGTAGAGCGAGATCCATTCGAACTCGAACTTGTCGTGGCCGAGCATGCGCGCGATCCGGGGTCGCACATTCTCAGGCTTCTTCTCGACAACAGGATCGGCATAGCGGTTGAGCTGGAGATCGATGCGCCAGACGTCGTCAGGCTGGCGGTGCAGCAGCGCCGAACGCCCGGCATGAAACGGCGGATCGAACCAGAACCAGCGCTCGGTCGGAAATTCCGCGGTCATCTTGACGTCGGCGATCAGGAACTGGTCCTCGAACACCTGTCCGGCAAACTCGGCACCGACCATCTGCCGCAGCGAGGAGCGCGCGCCGTCGCAGGCGACGACATATTGCGCCTGCAGCCGATAGGCGCCTTCGGGCGTCTCGATCGTCAGCAGCGCGGAATCATTGCGCTGCTCGAGCGCCGTCACCTTGTTGCGCCAACGCAGGTCGATCCCCGGCAGATCGCTGATGCGATCGACCAGATAGGCTTCGGCGTAATATTGCTGCAGATTGATGAAGGCCGGCCGCTTATGGCCATCCTCAGGCAGCAGGTTGAACTGATAGAGCTGGGACTCGCCATGAAAGATGCGACCGACGCTCCACACCACGCCCTTGTCGACCATGCGGTCAGCAACGCCGAGCCGATCCCAATATTCCAGCGAGCGCTTCGAGAAACAAATCGCGCGCGACCCCTCGCCGATACGGTCGGCATCATCCAGAAGCACGACGCGCTGGCCGCGCTGGGCAAGATCGATGGCGAGCGACAGCCCGACCGGGCCAGCACCAACGACCACGACCGGATGCTCGGCCGGACTTGGGCCAGGACGATCCTGGTCCTGATGGCGGCGATAGCCGAACTGGGTTTTGGCTTTTTGCATATTGGCGGGAGCCATACACTAACCTCGGCTCTGGTCAGGAGAGGACTGATCTGCTAGATAGTCTCACGTGCAACTATTTTGGACCGGAGCCGGCCGGCCGTCAACTGGAAATCGGAGCGCTCTCCTTGGCGAGGACGACAGACACTGCGCTGAAGACACGCGAGGCAGACCAGCCATCGCCGAAAGCAAAGTCGCGGCTCGACCTGTTCAAGTTCGTGCCGTTCCGCCTCAACCGGCTTGCGGCGGAGGTCAGCTCCGCGCTCGCGGTCGAATATCAGGAGCGGCATGGGCTAGACATTCCGGCCTGGCGCGTGATCGCGACGCTCGGCTTCCGCAACGATGCCTGCAGCGCGCAATTCATCTCGCAATGCACGCGCACACACAAATCCACCATCAGCCGCGCTGTAACGACGCTGCTACATGACGGTCTGATCGAGCGGGTCGAGAACGAAGCCGACCGCCGTGAATTTCGCCTGCAACTGACGAAAAAGGGCCGCGCGCTCTACGAGGAGCTGTTCCCGCAATTGCTGCGGCGCGAGGACGAGATCCTCGCCTGCCTCACGGCGCAGGAGCGCAAGCAGCTCTCGGCACTGCTCGGCAAGATCGAGGAGAGCCTCGACCTGATCCAGACCAGCGAAGAGGCGGACGCGAAGCAGGCGTATTAGGGCGTGCACGCAGAGAGGCGCAGAAGCCTCGACCGCGCGAGAAAGCTTGGGTAGGCTCGTGAAGGCACTGGCTTATATCGCGGCACTACTCGCGGCATTTGCCGCAACGCGCGCATACGCCGCTGACATCGGTTATCTCGCTCCCCCCGGGATAGCTGCAAACGAGTTTCCCTCACCGCAGCGCCCCGTTGCACGGATCGTCAGCCCACGCCGCGCCGCCGAAGAGCGCCGCGACGCCCTCAATGAGGCCGGCCAGATCGCAAATGCCCTCGAGCTGAAACCGGGTATGACGGTCGGCGACATCGGAGCAGGCAGCGGCTACCACACGGTCAGGCTCTCGCGCCTCGTCGGACCTGCCGGCTCCGTCATTGCCCAGGACGTCACGCGGGACTATCTCGTCGAACTCGCAAAACGAACAGAACTTCTGAAGTTGACGAACGTGCAATTCGCGCTCGGTGAACCACACGACCCGCGCCTGCCCGCGTCCTCGCTGGATGCCGCAATCCTCGTGCACATGTATCACGAGATCGCCCAGCCCTATGCTTTCCTCTATAATCTCGTGCCCGCCTTGAAGCGGGGTGCGCGGATCGGGATTGTCGATCTCGAGCTTCCGACGTCGAAGCATGGCACGCCAATCGAGCTCTTGCGCTGCGAATTGACCGCCGTCGGCTATCGCGAGGTCGCCGCATATCAGCTTGCAGGGGACACAGGATATTTGGCGATCTTCTCTCCGCCGGAGCTCGCGGCGCGAAAATCTCCGAGCGATATCGTTGCTTGTAACGATCCTGCCGGCACGCGCTGACACCACGCCGGCCGCCCTGTCGTTCTATTTACCCGAACCGGCTGATCTACAGATGTTGCGCATTTGCTACACGAGCATCGAAACGACGTAACAGCCGGTGCGCGAGCCGTTGGGACGAGCTAGCATCGACTGTTCATTTGATGGATGGAGGCGCGACGAGGGCGCAGAGCGTATGAATTGTCACCTGTTGTGCTTATGGGGCGTACCAAGCACTAGAGTTCTGATGACCTCTATGGTGATTGCCGTGGCGTGGTCGCTTCCCAATTTGGCGTGGTCACAAGACGCGACGTGGATATCCAATCCGGGCTCCGGTAATTGGAATGATCCAACGAACTGGTCGCCAACGTCGGTTCCCAGCGGAACGGCAACATTTTCGTTCTCAAACCAAACAACCATTTCATTTTCCAGCAATACGGGCATCAACAATATCCAAATTGGCGCCGGGGCCCCCAACTACGTATTCAATGTCCTTTACCCGACAACCTTGTTTCTTCAAGGCGATGGAATAACGGGCTCAAGTTCAGCCGCGAGCATCAATCTCGGCCACAACACGGAGGCAATTTTTTTGAATGCCAGCAGCGCCGGGAGTGCGTTCTTCGAAGTAGGCGATCAGGCAAATCTCAGGTTTCGCGACAGCAGTACGGCAGGCGCTGCACAGATAACCAATACACTTGGAACGGTACAATTCCATGATAACAGTTCGGCGGACCATGCGACCATTGTAAACAATGGCGTTGCGATCACGTTTCAAGGGACAAGCACGGCAGGCAATGCAATAATTACAAACAATTCTACGCTCGAGTTCGATGACGTCAGCAGCGCTGGAACGGCGACAATCGTAAGCAATGGCAGTCTACAATTTCACAACGGCAGCACGGCAGACGGCGCGAACATTACAAACAACGGATTTATGTACTTTGTCCAGACGAGTACCGCCGGTAACGCAGCCATCAGAAACAGCGCGGTCATCGATTTCTCTTTAGCGACAGGTTCCGCTAATGACCACAATCTTGCTGCTGGCTCGATTTCAGGAACTGGCAGTTATTTCCTTGGGACAAACACTCTAACTGTTGGCAGTAACAACATGTCAACAGAGGTGCAGGGAAACGTGAGCGATTGCGGCAATGGAACCCAATGCTTGCTATTTCTCAATTCTGGAAATCCTGTCGTCGGTGGATCTCTCACCAAAGTCGGAACTGGGACGCTGACGCTGTCAGGTACCAATACTTATACCGGGGCAACCAATGTGAATGCCGGTACGCTCATGGTGAACGGCTCAGTCGCATCTTCGGTTCTGACTTCGGTGAACGTCGGTGGAATGCTCGCCGGAAACGGCGTTGTTGGTAACACTTTCATCAACGGCGGTGCGTTATCGCCTGGAAATTCCGTCGGCACGCTGACCGTGCAGGGCAGCCTGGCGTTCACGGCTGCTTCGAACTATCTGGTTGAGGTTTCGCCTGTAGCGGCCGATCGCACCAGTGTCACAGGCACCGCGACACTCAACGGTGCGACGGTCAATGCTACGTTCGCGGCCGGGACCTATCTGGCGAAACGATACACCATCATTAACGCCGCTGCAGGCATCAGTGGCACCTTCGCGGGGCCGGTTAACACCAATCTCCCAACGAATTTCGGGACTAGCCTGAGCTATGACGCTAACGACGTCTTTCTAAATCTGACAGCGGCGCTCGGCACCCAGCAATGGTTGTCCGGCAATCGGCAAAACGTCGCCAACGCAATCGATAGTTTCGTCAACAGCCGGGGCGCGCTGCCGCCGGGCTTTGTCAACCTGTTCGGTCAGAGCGGCACTGCTCTCAATACAGCGCTTTCGCAACTCGGCGGCGAACCCGCGACCGCCGCGCAGCAGACCACGTTCGACGCTATGAGCCAGTTTATGAGCCTGTTGACCGATCCTCGCACGGGAAGGGGCAACAGCATCAACGGCGTGGCCATGCCGACCGGCTATGCCGAGGAGACCGACCAGGCCAGCGCCTATGCCGCGAGCAAGCGACTTGCAGCCGAGCGGGATGCCTATGCGGTGTTCACCAAGGCGTCGCTGACGAAGGGCTATCAGCGGCGTTGGAGCGTGTGGTCGGCGGGCTTTGGCGGCTCGCAGACCACGAACGGCAACGCGACGGTTGGATCGAACGACACCCGCAGCAGCCTTTTCGGAACGGCCGTTGGCGCCGACTATCTGCTCTCGCCGCGTACGATCGCGGGTTTTGCGCTCGCCGGCGGCGGCACCAACTTCAGCGTCAACAATCTCGGTTCGGGCCGCTCCAATCTGTTCCAGGCCGGTGCCTTCGTCCATCACACCGTGGGCGCCGCCTACATCACCGGCGCGCTGGCCTATGGCTGGCAGGACATTACCACCGACCGCATCGTGTCGGTCGCGGGGCTTGATCATCTGCGCGCCCAATTCAAAGCCAATGCCTGGAGCGGGCGTATCGAAGGTGGCTATCGCTTTGTCGCGCCGGTCGCCGCCGGGATAGGGATCGCTCCGTATGCGGCAGCGCAGTTCGTCACCTTCGACCTGCCTGCTTATATGGAGCAGGCGGTCGTAGGCGCCAACACGTTTGCGCTGGGCTACAATACAAAAAGTGTTACCGATGGCCGGAGCGAACTTGGCATCCGCACCGATAAGTCCTTCGCGGCTCAGGGCGGTATCTTTACGCTGCGCGGGCGGCTCGCCTGGGCGCATGACTTCGATCCCGACCGCAATCTGCTTGCGACATTCCAGACCTTACCGGGTGCAAGTTTCGTCGTGAACGGCGCGACACACGCGGCCGACTCCGTGCTGACAACGACGTCAGCCGAATGGAAATGGATCAATGGCTGGTCGGCGGGCGCGACTTTCGAAGGCGAGTTCTCGAATGTCACCTCCTACGCCGGTAAGGGCATCGTACGCTACGAGTGGTGATGACTGCTTCTGGCCCTTGACTGCCCCTCCATCCAAACGGTGAGACGACAGTTCTCGGCCCAGGAGCCGGCCAAGGGCACACGGCGCGAGACGAAGTAGGCATATTGACCCCCTCCGTCATTCCGGGGCGCCGCAAAGCGGCGAGTCCGGAATCCATCGCACCACCGGTTACGTCGATAGATAAATGGATTCTGGGCTCGCGCTACGCGCGCCCCGGAATGACAAGTCCTATTTCGCAAACGACCGCGTTGGCGGCAGATGCAGCGCCCAGGCGTCGACCTTGTCACTCGCACGCGGATAGATCTCCGTCACGATGGGATCGTGGCCGGGAATGTAGCGATCGGGATGGCCGGCGAGGCGCTCGATCGTCTCCCAGCCCACCGCCATGTCGCCGACATTGTAGACGATCGGGAACGGGCTCTTGCGCTGGATATTGGCGTAGTAATGCGTGGCGTCGGACGCCAGCACGACCGGCCCGCGCGCGGTCTCGACCTTCACCACCTGCAGGCCGTCGGAATGGCCGCCGACGCGATGCACGGTGATGCCGGGCGCGACCTCACCGTCGCCTGAGTAGAAGGTGACGCGATCGCCGTAGACGTGGCGCACCATCTGGGTGACGTGCTCGACCGTGAACGGATGTCGCAATAATCCATTACACATGCAGCGGCCCGTCGCGTAGGCCATCTCGCGCTCCTGGAGATGGAAGCGCGCGCTCGGAAAGCGATCGAGATTTCCGGCATGGTCGTAATGCAGATGCGTCACGATGATATCGCGAATAGAGGACGCGGCGACGCCAAAACGCTCCAGCGCATCGACCGGATTGAGCGTCAATTTGCGCGCGCGCAAGCTCGCTTCCTCGGCGTTGAAGCCGGTATCGACCAGGATCTCGCGGCCCTGCCCGCGGATCAGCCAAACGAAGTAGTCGAGGTCCTGCGCCGCACTGTCGTGCGGGTCGGGCGCCAGGAAATTCATGCTGGGGGTGCGCGGCGACATCGTCGCATAGCGCAGCGCGTAGATTTCGTAGGCGTTTCCCTCTGGCTTGCTCATGGCTTTGATCCCGGCTCTTGCTTTTTCTGAATGGACCTCCGTGCACCAAGCCACCGTCCGCCGCAAAGGTCAAACGTCCGAGGCCGCGGCGAATGCGGAGCTGCAATGTGAGACCAATCACATTTTCGTCGCGAGTGCCGGCCTAACATGGTGTCCCGAACCTTGAACCATGACACCTCCAGGGAGGACCGTGACCGCCGAATTATTCCCCTCGCAGCCGCCTGGTGCATCGCGGTCAATTGTCGCGATAATGTCGAATATCCAAGCGGTTGACGCCCTTCCTCCCCGGTTTGATAATGCACTTTGCGTAAGTTAAGGTCGCCGCGGCGCAAGCTGGAACGGCGCCTTTTTGGCTGGACCGCGCTGATTATGAAAATTCGCTTCCTCTTTCTTCTGTCGATGCTCGTCTCGTTCATCCCGACCGCTCCCTCGCTTGCGGCGGGCGACCGCGTTGCGCTGGTGATCGGCAATGCCAAATATCCTGACGCCGACAGCCCGCTGAAAGAACCGATCAACGACGCCCGCGACGTCGCCGACGAACTCAAGCGCGACGGTTTTACGGTCGAGACCGGCGAAAATCTGACCGGCGACGGCATGCGCCGCGCCTTCGACAAGCTCTACAGCAAGATCAAGCCGGGCTCGGTCGCGCTGCTGTTCTACAGCGGATTCGGCATCCAGTCGGCGCGTCAGAGCTACATGATCCCGATCGACGCGCAGATATGGACCGAGTCCGATGTGCGGCGCGACGGCTTCAGCATCGAAGCGATCCTGGGCGAGCTCAACACCCGCGGCGCCGGCGTCAAGATCGCGCTGATCGACGCCTCCCGGCGCAATCCGTTCGAGCGGCGGTTCCGCAGCTTCTCGGCGGGCCTGACCCCGGTCATCGCACCGAATGGCACGCTGGTGATGTACTCTGCGGCACTGGCTTCGGTGGTGTCGGACGCCGGCGGCGACCACAGCCTGTTCGTGCAGGAATTGCTCAAGGAAATCCGCGTCCCCGACCTGATGGCGGAGGAGACGCTGAACCGCACCAAGATGGGCGTCACGCGCGCCTCGCGCGGCGAGCAGGTGCCGTGGATCTCGTCCTCGCTCGCCGAGGATTTCTCGTTCATTCCGGGGGCGAGTGGCGCGCGCCCGACCGCGACGACGCCGCCACCGGCGCCTCCCGCACCGCAGCCGGCTCCGGTCGCCAATAATCCGCCTCCGGCTCCGCCCGCCCCGCCGGCGCCACCACCCGTAGCTTCGAACAATCCGCCGGCGCCGCCGCCCGCGCCCCCATCACCGCCGGCGCCGAAGCCGCAAGTCGAGGCCGCACTGCCTCCGCCGCCACCGCCAGCCAAACCGGCCGAGCCCGCCCCGGCGCCGAGCGCCGACGGCGGCCCGAATGCGGCCGCGCTGGCGGAGGATCGCACCATCAAGGATCTGACGGCCAAGATCGCCGCCAATCCTGAAGACAAGAATGCCTATTACCGGCGAGGTCAGGTGTATGCGACGAAGGGCGCCTACAACCTCGCCATCAAGGATTTCGACGACACGTTGCGAATCAATCCGAAGGACGTCGAGGCGCTGAACAACCGCTGCTGGACCCGGACCGTGGTCGGCGATCTTCAGGGCGCGCTGAAGGACTGCAACGAGGCGCTTCGTCTGGCGCCGAATTTCGTCGAGGCGCTGGACAGCCGCGGACTGGTGAACCTCAAATCCGGGGCGGTGAAGAACGCCATCGCCGATTTCGATGCGGCGCTGAAGATCAACCCGCGCCTGACCTCCTCGCTCTATGGCCGCGGTCTCGCCAAGCAGCGCAATGGGTCGGCCCAGGAGGGGGCGCTGGACATCGCCAATGCCAAGGCAATGGATCCGAACATCGTTCAGGAGTTCGCAAGCTACGGAGTACGCTAGTATTTTTTTGAGTTGAAGCAGCGAACGCCTCGAACCCCCGGCGCCCCAGAGAAGACTAACGGACGGATGCCGCAGGCGGCCTTTCCGGGGGCCTATTGCAGGAATTTTGGAACCACGCAGGTCAGCTGCGCAGGAGGGACTGGCAATGAGATTGGCTGCAACGGGACTGACTGCGATCCTGTCCATCATCACCATCGGTGCCGCGCTGTCGCTGACGCCTGCCCTCGCCGGTGATGACGGCAACAGCAAGAACGTCACCGAAGACGAGATCGTCCGCGCCCTGGCTCCGCCGAAAAAACCCCTGACGCGGGGGCTCTCGATGGCTCCACAGGCCGATCCGGCGCCGAACGCGGCGGAAACCAAGCTGATCCAGTCCGTCCGCGGCCGCGCCACGCGCTCATTGTCGACGACCGAGCGCGAGGAGATCGCCACCGCCGCCAAGGACAAGCCGAACATCGATCTCGAAATCACCTTCGACTACAACTCGGCCAATATCAGCGCCAAGTCGCTCGCTTCCGTGCAGGCGCTCGGCCGCGCGCTGACCAGCCCCGACCTGAAGGGCTCGACCTTCGTGGTCGCCGGCCACACCGACGCCGCCGGCAGCGAAACCTATAATCAGGAGCTGTCGGAACGCCGCGCGGATTCGATCAAGCGCTACCTCGTCGAGAAGTACAGCATCGCCTCAGCCGACCTCGTCACCGTGGGCTACGGCAAGAGCAAGCTGAAGGATCCGAGCCGGCCGATGGCGGAGGTGAACCGCCGCGTGCAGGTCGTGAATATGGAAAACAAGACCACCGCATCGAAGTGACCACGACGTAATCCTTTGCAGTGACACGTCGTGATGTGGTGTAAAGTCCTAAGCCCGGCGCGCGTCCCGCAGCCCTGCGGGACGCCGCTTCGTTTCAGGGAAACGTTCCCGACAACCCCGAGCCAGGCCAGGATGATCCGGCGATGAACATCTCCGAATATCTCAAGCCTGCGGGAACCGTGGCGTTCATCGTTGCGCTCGGCATCGGCTATTATTGGTTCGAGCATCGGCACCGGCCCGAGGCGAAGGAGACGCCGGGCGAGGCGCTCGTCATCGTGACCAAGTCGACCAATGCCTGCTTCTCCGACCTCGTGCGGGTCACCGGCTTCTTCGTGCCGCGGCGCGAGGCCGTGGTCATGGCCGACCAGGAGGGATCGAAGGTCACCGACCTCTTCGTGACCGAAGGGGCTGTCGTCACCGACAATCAGGAACTGGCCCGCCTGACGGCGCCGCCGCAGATCCCGGGGCAGCCGCAACGGCCGGGACCGCAAGGTCCGATCTCGCTGAAGGCACCTGCGCCGGGCCTCATCACCGAAGTCCGCACCATCGTCGGCGCGCCTGCTTCGCCGCAGGCCGGTCCGATGTTCCGTATCGCCGTCAACAACGAGATCGAGCTGGATGCGCAGGTCCCGGCCGTGCATATGCCGAAGCTCAGCACCGGCGCGACGGTGCGGATCAGCCGTGACGATGCCGCGGACCTGATCGGCCGGGTCCGGCTGGTCGCGCCCGAGATCGACCGCGCCACGCAGCTCGGCCGCGTCCGCATCAGCGTCGCCAACAATCCTTCGCTGAAGGTCGGCGTATTCGCCCGCGCCTCCATCGATGCCAAGCGAAGCTGCGGGGTTGCGGTTCCCAAGACCGCGATCGACCATCTCACCGTGCAGGTGGTCAAGGGAAACACCGTGGAGACACGCCGGGTGCGCGTCGGGCTGACATCCGACAGCCAAACCGAAATCCTGGAAGGCGTCGACGTCGGCGAGATCGTCGTCGCCGACGCCGGCTCTTCACTGCATGACGGCGACCAGATCAAAACCATGTTCGCCGATGAACTCGATCGCACGCGGGTACGCTGATGGCTCTCAATATCTCGGCATGGTCGATCCGCAATCCGCTGCCGTCGGTGGTGTTTTCGATCATTCTCCTGATCCTCGGCTGGACCTCCTTCAGCAAGCTCGCGATCACGCGGCTGCCGTCGGCCGACATTCCTGTGATCTCGGTCGCGGTGGCGCAGTTCGGCGCAGCACCCGCGGAGCTCGAATCCCAGGTCACCAAGACGGTTGAAGACGCCGTCTCCGGCGTTGAGGGCGTGCGGCACATCACCTCCTCGATCACCGACGGCGTGTCGGTCACCACCATCCAGTTCGCGCTGGAGACCAACACCGACCGCGCGCTCAACGACGTCAAGGACGCGGTGACGCGCGTGCGCTCGAACCTGCCGCAGAACGTCACCGAGCCCTTGATCCAGCGGGTCGACGTCATCGGCCTGCCGATCGTCACCTATGCCGCGATCTCGCCCGGCAAGACGCCGGAGCAGCTCTCTTATTTCGTCGACGACGTGGTCAAGCGCGCGCTGCAGGGCGTGCGCGGCGTCGCCCAGGTCGAGCGCATCGGCGGTGTCGAGCGCGAGATTCTGGTCTCGCTCGACCCTGATCGCCTGCAGGCGATGGGCCTGACCGCCGTCAATGTCAGCCAGAGCCTGCGCGGCACCAATGTCGACGTCGCCGGCGGCCGCGCCGAGATCGGCAAGAACGACCAGGCGATCCGCACCCTAGCCGGCGCCAAGACGCTCAGCGACCTCACCGGCACCATGGTCCCGCTGTTCGGCGGCGGCGAGGTGCGGCTCGACGATCTCGGCACCGTGACCGACACCATCGCCGACCGCCGCACCTTCGCCCGCTTCAACGGCGAGCCGGTGGTCGCGCTCGGCATCAAGCGCTCCAAGGGCGCCAGCGACGTGAAGGTCGCCGAAGCCGTGCAGAAGCGCATCGACGCACTCAAGGCGGCCTATCCCGACGTCGATCTGAAGCTGATCGACACCTCCGTCGACTACACCAACGGCAATTACGAAGCGGCGATCTCGACCCTGTTCGAAGGCGCCATCCTCGCCGTCGTCATCGTGCTGCTGTTCCTGCGCGATTTGCGCGCCACCATCATTGCCGCGGTCTCGCTGCCGCTGTCGATCTTCCCGGCGTTCTGGGCGATGGACATCCTCGGCTTCTCGCTCAATCTCGTCAGCTTCCTCGCCATCACGCTGTCGACGGGTATTCTGGTCGACGACGCCATCGTCGAGATCGAGAACATCGTACGGCACATGAACATGGGCAAGTCGCCCTACCGCGCCGCCCTCGAAGCCGCCGACGAAATCGGCCTCGCTGTGATCGCGATCTCGCTGACCATCATCGCGATCTTCGCGCCCGCGAGCTTCATGTCGGGCATCGCCGGACAGTTCTTCAAACAGTTCGGCATCACGGTGTCGGTGCAGGTGTTCTTCTCGCTGCTGGCAGCGCGCTTCGTGACGCCGATGCTGGCGGCCTACTTCCTCAAGCACGGCCATCACGAAGAGCCGCCCCCGGGCCGCATCCTGCGGACCTATCACGGCCTCGTCTCGTGGTCGGTGAAGCACTATTTCATCACCGTGCTGATCGGCTTTGCGATCTTCGCGGCTTCGATCTGGAGCATCACGCTGCTGCCGCAGGGCTTCCTGCCGGCGCAGGACAGCGCCCGTTCGCTGCTCGCCCTCGAACTGCCGCCGGGCACGCAGCTCGCCTACACCGAGAAGGTCACCGAGGACATCGTCGCACGGCTGCGCAAGCGGCCCGAGGTGAAGAGCATCTTCGTGGACGGCGGGCGCGTCCCGCCGGGGACCCAGGAAGTCCGTCGCGCCGCCCTGATCATCAACTACACGCCCAAGAACGACCGCAACATCACCCAGCGCGAGCTCGAATTCTCGATCAGCCAGGAGCTGGAGAACGTTCCTGACATCCGCTTCTGGTTCCTGGACGAGAACGGCCTGCGCGCGATCTCGCTGGTCGTGACCGGCGTCGATCCCAACATCGTCAACAACGTCGCCAGCGAGCTGGCGACGCAGATGAAGCGGATTCCGACCATCTCCGACGTCATCTCGGAAACTTCGCTGGAACGTCCCGAGCTGCGCATCGAGCCGCGTGCCGATCTCGCCGCGCGGCTTGGCGTCTCGACCGAAAGCCTGTCGCAGACCATCCGCGTCGCCACCATCGGTGACGTCGGTCCGGCGCTCGCCAAGTTCGACGTCGGCGACCGCCTGGTGCCGATCCGCGTGCAGCTCGAGGACGCCGCGCGCGGCAATCTGAAGACGCTGGAGCAGCTGCGCGTGCCACTCGGCGAGCACGGCGAGAAAGGCGGCGTGCCGCTCTCGGTCATCGCCGACGTCAAGCTCGACCAGGGCCCGACCAGCATCAACCGCTACGACCGCGAGCGACAGGCCACCGTCGCCGCCGATCTCGTCGGCTCCGCGGCGCTCGGCGATGCCACCAAGAAGATCTACGAGCTGCCCGTCATGAAGAGCCTGCCGAAGGGCGTGAAGGTCTCACCCTCCGGCGACGCGGAAAGCCTCAACGAGCTGTCCGACGGCTTTGCCACGGCGATCACGGCCGGCCTGATGATGGTCTATGCGGTGCTGGTGCTGCTGTTCGGCACTTTCCTGCAGCCGATCACCATCCTGTTCTCGCTGCCGCTCTCGATCGGCGGCGCGATCGCCGCGCTGCTCATCACCGGCAAGCAGCTCACAACGCCGGTGTGGATCGGCATCCTGATGCTGATGGGCATTGTCACCAAGAACGCGATCATGCTGGTGGAATTCGCGATCGAATCCATCAATGCCGGCAAGCCGCGCGACGAGGCGATGATCGACGCCGGCATGAAACGCGCCCGCCCGATCGTGATGACCACGATCGCGATGGCCGCCGGCATGATGCCGAGCGCGCTCGCGGTCGGCGCCGGCGGCGAGTTCCGCTCGCCGATGGCACTCGCGGTGATCGGCGGCCTGATCTTCTCGACCATCCTGTCGCTGGTGTTCGTGCCCGCGATGTTCATGGTGATGGACGATTTCGGCGCCCTGATCTGGCGCTTCGCCAAGCGACTGATCGTGCACAGCGAGGACGCCGAGAGCGGCGAGCGTCACGAGGCGGCGGACGCAGCGCCTGCGCCGAAGAGCATCGTGCACCCTGCGGCGGAGTAAGTCCCCGCCGCGACCGCCGGGTTCCTACTCGTTGCGCGCGATCGCCGTCAGCTTGGTCATGTTCCGCAGCAGGATGCGGCCGCGCTGGAGGTCGAGGATCGCCTCCTTGCGCCAGGCCTGAAGCTGGCGGTTGACACTCTCGCGGGCGGCGCCGACGAAGACGCCGAGCTGCTCCTGCGAAATGTGCACCTCGGAGCCGAAATCGGCGGCGAGCGCGCAAAGACGCCGTGCCAACCGCACCGGCAGCGGTTGCAGCATGGATTCCTCCATGCGCTCGCTCTGCCAGCGGATGCGCTGGCACAAGAGCGCGATGATCTTAATCGCGACCTTGGGCTCGCGCTCGAGGAAGGCGAGAAAATCTTCGCGCCGCAACACGAACAATTCGCTCGTCTCGCCGGCGGTCGCGTCCGCGGTGCGGTTCTGGCCGTCCAGCACCGCAACCTCGCCGAACAGATCGCCCGGCCCCATGAAGTTCAGCGTCAGCCGGCTGCCGTCGGAGGCGCCGGTCTCGATGCGGACCTGGCCGCGGCGCACGCCAAACAGTGCGTCGCCCGGATCGCCCTTCTGGAACAGGACCTCGCCACTCGCCAGATGCTGGGTGTGACAGAGGTTGGACAGCCGCTGGAGTTCGTCCGCGCCGAGATCGGCGAACATGGCATTCATTTTCAGAATGACCGCAAATTCGGCCTGCTTGCTCATTTCAACGTCCTTGTGGATTTCTCCGGCCAGAGTTCCTGGCCAGTTTCTTTGACAAATCGCTTGGAAGCATCGACGTCAGAATCGCGTAAAACCGCGCCGGAGAAGTGTGTCATAAGTCACATAACTTTGCAGCACCTCCTGACTATTTTTAGCGGCTTGGAGCAGCTTCCCGTCCCGGGATAAACTCAGGCGCAAAGGACGGGTCATCCGCCGGATTCGACGCCGCTCGTCCGTCGTTGGAAAGTCGACATGAGAGCAGTGAAATTCGCCGGCGCAGCTTTGGCCGCCGTCATCGTCGTGATCGTCCTCCTGCTGGTGATCGGGATTCCCTCGGGGTTCCTGACCGCGACGATCGCCTCGCGCGTCGAGCAGGCGAGCGGCTATCGCCTGTCGATCGACGGCACCACCAAGATCAGCCTGTGGCCGACGCTGAACGTCACGCTGACCGACGTCACGCTCCAGGACCCCAAGGACCGTAGCGGAATTACGCGCCTGACGATCGACAGCGTCCAGGCCGACATGTCGCTTGCGAGCGCCTGGTCGGGTCATCCTGCGATCAGCGAGATCATCGTCACCCATCCGGTGCTGTATCAGCCGCTGCTGCGCGAGCGCCTGCCGAACGCCGATGCATCGACCAAGCCGCTCGCGCTTGACGCCGACGGCGCGACGATCGACCACGTCAGGATCAGCAACGGCGAAGTCGCATTCTCGCGCCCGCGCGATCGCGTCGAGGGCCGCATCAGCGCTATCAACGCAGACGCCGTCATGGGACGTGATCGCAAGGTCAATATCGCCGGTACTGCGCGCATAGGCGAGCATCCGACCAGGTTCGACATCAAGGCGACCACGCCGGCGCCACCGGTCGAGCGACAGAGCATCCCGATGGATTTCGTCATCGACATGCCCGACGTGCTGAAATCGCAGCTCGCCGGTCACGCCGAAATGCGGCTCAACGGCAGTGTCGTGATGATCAACGGCGTCAACGGCACGCTCGGCGAAGGCAGCTTCAACGGCTGGGCCTCGGTCGACGTCGCGAGCAAGCCGCTTGTGAAGGTCGACCTCGACTTCCAGCGGCTCGCAATCCCGCTGGCGAAATCGCCTCCCGGCGCGCCCGGGCAGCCCTGGAGCGATGCGCCGATCGACGTGTCCGGGCTCAATTATGTCGACGCGCAACTCAGGATCTCCGCCAACGAAGCCGTCATCGGCGAGGCGCGTCTTGCGCCGCTGGCGCTCGATGCGAAACTCGCCGGCGGCATCCTGAAGGCGGGCACCGCCAATCTCGGCGCCTATGGCGGCCAGGTCTCGGGCGAAGTCATCCTCGACGCGACCACGGGGGCGCCGAGCTTTGCCATGCACTCCGACCTCGTCGGCGTGCGTGCGCTGCCGCTGCTTCAGGGCCTCGCCGAATTCGACCGGATCGACGGCAAGCTGCAGGCCAAGCTCGCGCTGCGCAGCGCCGGCACCAGCCAGCGCACGCTGATGGCGAACATGCAGGGCACGGCTTTCGTCAATTTTCAGGACGGCGCCATCCGCGGCATCAATGTCGCGCAGATGATCCGCTCGCTGACCTCGGGCACGCTGACGGGCTGGCAGGACGGCGAGGCCCAGAACACGGACTTGTCGCAGCTCTCGGCGTCGTTCCGCATCGACAAGGGTCAGGCGGTGACGACCGATCTGAACCTGATCGGACCGCTGGTGCGCGTCACCGGCGCCGGCACCATTGCGCTCGATACCAAGATGATGGGTTTCCGCGTCGAGCCGAAACTGGTGATGACGACGCAAGGCCAGGGCCGCGCCTCCGAGCCGGTCGGCTTCGGCATTCCCGTGATGATAACAGGCGCCTGGTCGCAGCCGCGGATCTATCCCGACATGGCCGGCGTGCTCGACAATCCTGACGCCGCCTATGCCAAGCTGCGCGAAATGGGCAAGGGCCTGTTCGGGCCTGACGGCGCCGGCCTCAGCAACATCCTGAACAGTTTTGGTCTCGGCGGCACTGCTCCAAACGCCGGCAACACCAATCCGCAAGTCCAGCAGCAAGGGCAGGGACAGGCGCAGAATAATCTGCTCGGCGGCCAGCTGGGCGAGGCGATCGGCAATCTGATCCAGCAGGGGCTCTCGAGCGGCGCTGGCAACGGTGCCGGAGGCGGCACCGGCCGCAGCCGCAGCCTGCCCGGCGCACCGAGCACGCCGGTGCCGCTGGCTTCGCCCGCCCCTCCGACCCAGGACCCGCCCGAGCCGCAGCAGGACAGCCAGCCGATGAACGACGTGATGCGGCAGCTCTTTAATCGGTGATTGGCGGACCAAGGCGACGAACTCCGCGTGCAGCCTTACACCCCCTCATCACACAGTTCTTCATCCGAACGGATGAGGCAGCCCGCCAGCTGCGACAATTCACCGCCCTGCCGGCCGTCCAGGCGCGCCCGGCGGGTAACCACAGCCGCCCCTCACCCGTCCAAAGGCCCAAATTGTGGTAGAAGGGCCATGCGGGCCTGCATGGCCCATAGCGTCGGCGTCGGTCGCGGCGCGAGAGGATCCGGATGGCGGGAGCGAAAGACAAGACCTGGTTGCTGCGGGAGGGCCTGTTCGCCAAATATGTCGTCTCCCTCGTCGGCCTTGTCGTGTTCGTGCTCGCCGTCAACGGCGCGATGGAGACCTGGATCTCCTATCGCGCCACCAAGACACAGCTGACCGACGGGCTCGAGGACAAGGCGCAAGCGGTCGCCCGGCGCATGGAGCAGTCGGTCTCCGAGCTCGAGCGCCAGATCAGCTGGGTGACGGCGGCCAGCCAGGACACGCTCGAAAAGCGTCGCACCGGCTATGCCCAGCTGTTGCATCAGGTCTCGGTCGTCTCCCAGCTGTTCCAGCTCGACGGCGACGGCCGCGAGGTCTTGCGCGTGTCGCGCCAGTCGACCACGACCGGCAGCAACGCCGACCTCTCCCGCGACGCGCGCTTCATCGACACGGTCGCCCGCGGGGTCAGCTATGCGCCGGCCTATTTCGCCGACGGCACGCCGTACATGTCGATCTCGGTGGCGCATTCCGGATTCAAGGCCGGCGTCACGGTGGCCGAGGTCGATCTCAGCTTCCTCTCCGACTTCCTGACCGACGCCCAAGTCGGCAAGGTCGCCTTCGCCTATGTGGTCGACGCGCGCGGCCGCGTGCTCGCGGCCTCGTCGAAGGGACCCGAAATCGGCAAGGACCTGTCGACACTGCCGCAGGTCGCGGCCGCGATCGCGCCCGGCCGTGGGCCCGACACGTCAGGCACCGACTTCAACGGCCATGCGGTGCTGTCGGCCGCGAGCACCGTGCCGAAGCTCGGCTGGAGCGTGTTGTTCGAACAGCCGACCATGCAGGCGCTGACGCCGATCCGCGACCAGCTCGTGCGCGTCGCGCTTCTGATCGGCATGGGCCTGATGGTGGCGATCCTCGCCGGCACGCTGCTGGCGCGCCGCATGATCATCCCGATCACGGCGCTGCGCGACGGTGCGCACAAGCTCGGCGAGGGCGACTTCAGCCACCGCATCGACGTGCACACTTCCGACGAGCTGGAAGAGCTCGCCGGCCAGTTCAACCGCATGGCCGCGCAGCTCCAGGAAACCTACACGGGCCTCGAAACCAAGGTCGAGGAGCGTACCCGCGACCTCGCGCAGTCGATCAACGAGCTGAAGGTGCTGGAGGAGGTCGGCCGCGCCGTCGCCTCCTCGCTCGACCTCAACGCCGTGCTGCCGACCATCGCCGCCCGCGCGCTGGAGATAAGTCGCGCCGACGCGGTGCTGATCTACGGCTATGATGCGGATCAGCGCCGTTTCAACCTGGTCGAGGCCAACGGCGTCGACAGATCGGCCATCGGCGCCCATGTCACGATCGCCGAAGGTGACAACATCCTGAGCGATGCCGCTCATGGCGGCGAGCCGATCGCGCTTCCCGATCTCGACCAGGCCGCCGAGCAGCCGTTGCGCGACGCCGCGATCAGTGCCGGCTTCCACGCGGTGCTGGTGGTGCCGCTGGTCGACCAGCAGGGCACGCTCGGCGCGCTGGTGGTGCTGCGCCGTGCGAGCGGCGCGTTCGAGAGCAGCCTCACCGGCCTGATGCGCACCTTCGCCAACCAGGCGGTGCTGGCGATGCGCAACGCCCGCCTGTTCACAGAGGTCGACCACAAGAGCCACGCGCTCGAGACGGCGAACGAGACCGTGCGCGCCCAGGCCGACAAGCTGCGCGAGCAGACCGAGCAGCTGAAGGACTGGAACAAGTCGCTGGAGGAGCGCGTCGCGACCCAGCTCGGCGAGATCGAGCGCATCCGCAAGCTCGAGCGCTTCCTCGCCCCGCAGGTGGCGCAGCTGATCGCCTCCTCGGACAGTCCGGAGGGGCTCCTCACCAGCCAGCGCCGCGAAGTCACGGTGGTGTTCTGCGATCTGCGCGGCTTTACCGCCTTCACGGAAGCGACCGAGCCGGAAGAGGCGATGAACGTGCTGCGCGAGTATCACGCCGCGCTCGGCAAGCTGATCTTCAAATATGAGGGCACGCTCGACAAATATGCCGGCGACGGCGTGATGATCCTGTTCAACGCGCCGATCCAGTTCGAGGACCACACCGCGCGCGCCGTCAAGATGGCGGTGGAGATGCGCGACACGATCGGCCCGCTGACCGAGCGCTGGCGCAACCGCGGACACAGCCTCGGCTTCGGCATCGGCATCGCGCTCGGCTATGCCACGCTCGGCCAGGTCGGCTTCGAGCAGCGGCTGGAATATGCCGCGATCGGCAGCGTCACCAACCTCGCCTCCCGCCTCTGCAGCGAAGCCCGGCCCAACCAGATCGTGGTGAGCCGCCGCGTCTACGGCATGGTCGAGCCTTTCGTCGAAGCCCGCGCCCTCGACGATCTCCAGCTCAAGGGCTTCAATCACCCGGTGCTGGCGATGGAGATTCTCGGCTGGCACGGCGAGGTGGAGAACGTCGTCGACGCAGCTACCGCGCGGCGGCGAGGGTAGCCGTAGGCACGAAAGTCGAAAACAACCCCATGCACAGTAGCCAAGGCTCCGGCGGCATTGCGAAGATTTGATTTATTGCGGATTTTACGAAATTTCCTTTGACGCGTCGGGCAAAACACCGGCATGATGGCATCATCGGCGTTTGCGCGATGTCTCATCCAACATCTGACGTACGTGGATCAGCAAGTTGCCGTCGTCCCGGCGAAGGTTGGGACACGCACGAACCACATCGCTGCTCCCCGCGACTAACCCTCGCCTCAACGACGAGGCTGAGCTTCGGATGGGAGAGACACGTGGCATTTGCCTTGCCGTCGCGTGCGTATGATTTGCAGATGCTGGACCGTCCCGCTGATCGCGCGCGCGACCATGGCTGGGTCTACGGCCTGCCGCCGGGCATCAGCAGCGAGCAATGGCCGCTCGATGCCGTCACCGGTTATCCGCTGATGCACGGCTTCACCTTGAGGCTGCCGGACGATTACCGCGTGCATGGCGAGGACATCGTCGCGGTGTCGTTCTTTGCGACCGCGCCCGACCACAATGACGGCGGCGCGCCCGACGATCCTGAAATCCGCGAGGCGGTGAAGGCGCGCTCCGTCCATCCGCGCCTCTCCCGCATGACCGACATCCTCGACTACGACTATGCCGCGCTGCTGCTGACCAAGGCCGAATATGACGGCGCGTTCGCAACGCCGCCGGCGCCGCTGGCGCTCGCAACCGCCGATCGGCCGCGCTGGCTCGATGTCGGCGGCGCCAGCGCGTTCCATGAAGCTGCCGCGCCTCACGCGAGAAAGATGTTCGCAGCTCCACCGCGCGCCGATCTCGCCGAGAACCGCGCCATTGCGCTCACCCCGCGCGCCGATGACCCCAATGCCGGCAAATCTCCGCAGGACGGGCCTGCGAGCCGCATTGCGCCCTCAGGCTATCAGCCGTTCTACTACTATGTCGGTGGCGTGCCGGGCCGCGACAATTTCCGCCTGCACGATTGGGCCAGGGACCACGCCCCGAACCATCTCGGCGGCACGATGCGTCCGTGCCAGTCCGTGCCCGAGATGAGCCCGTTCTACATCGAGTTCGAGGAATATTTCGGCGGCTACAATTTCGGCGGCGGCAACGCCCAGCTCGACTTCAGGGATATGAAGTTCGACTGGGCGTGCGGGTGATTACGTCCCCCGCTTCGGCCCGATCGCCTCGAAGCCGGCCTTCTGCTCGTCACTCAGATCGGCCTCGAAATCATCGAGTGCGTCGGCAACGCCAGCCACCGCTTGCAGCATCGTCTGGAGCCGCGCCTTGACGGCGGCGAGGCGGGCCTGCGGGGTTGCTTCCGCCTTCATCGGGCAAGAGCTCAGCGTCTGCATGGTGCGGAGCGTGGTGTCCTGGAGCACGTCGAGGCGGGCGCGTCCGGTGTCGTCGAGCTTCAGCGTGGAGGCGATGTCGTCAGCGGGCCATTGCTGCTGCACGAGCTGCTCGTACTGACGCTGGGCCTGCACATCGTAGCGGGGATCGTAGTTGGGATCGCAGGCGGCGGCGCCTTGCGCGTTCTTGTGCTGGGCGGACGCAAGCGCCGCCTGGCGCTCCCTTGCCAGCGAGTCGAGCTTGGCTTTTTGGCCGTCATCGAGGAGGTCGATGAATTTTGTCAGCGGCTGCGCCAGCGCATCCGTGGCCTTGATCATCGCATCCAGACGGGCCTGCATCACGCCGAGACGCTCCGCCGCCGTAACCGGCGCCTGCGCCGGGCACGAGGCGCGGATGGTGTCGCGCGCCCCATTCCAGGCGGTTGCGAGCTCGTCGAGCGCGGTGCGCTGCATCTCGTTCGGCTGCACGGCGCTCGCGATGCGGTCGACAGGCAAGCCGCCGGTATCGCTGCCGTCGCAGACCGTCTCCACCGACGGGACTTTTCGGCCACGGCGGCCCTGCGGCGCGGTGTAGGCGGCGAGCTCCGGCGCCGCATAGGGCGCGAACAGAGCGGCATAGATATCGCCATAGCCGTAGAGCGAGAGGCCGGTAGTATCGCCATAGATCACCGCGGTGGTGAGATCGTCATGCGCGAACGGCCAGAACAGCGGCCCGACCCAGCCATAGCTGCCGTCGGGGTGACGCCACCAGCCCTGCGGGCTGCGGCCGCCATGCCAGCCCGACAGCGCAGCCTGCGCCGTGAGCGCCGCGCGCACGACATAGGGATTGAAGGGCTGGCGCTCGCTACCGCGCGGATCCTGCGATCTCAGTGCAGCCGAGCGATAGCGGCCGCCGCGCACCGCCATGCGAGCGTGGCGCAGCCGGGACAGGCCGATGACGTGGCCGACGGCAAAGCGTGCAATGCCGAGCGGCCCGCCGCGCAATCCGAACTGCGCCCTGGCCGTATTCGGCAGCAACATTGTCAGAAGCACCAGCAGCGCGCCGGCAAGCGCGATCCCCATGCGCGATCTCGATATGACCACCGGGTTGACCACCGAGCCGATCACCTCTTGGCCCTCCTCCAGCGCCAAGCACGCATCACGTCACAGGGAGAAGACTCGCGAGGGAACCAATTGTTCCGCGGCGAGACGGTCAAAGAATCGCAGATCTATGAGTCGTTATCGCGGCGAGCGCCGCTCTTTACCTCGCCCCGCTTGCGGGGAGAAGTCGGATCGCGAAGCGATCCGGGTGAGGGGGTACAGGTCTATCGAAAGACAACGCTCGAGGAGAGAGCCTCTATCCCGCCCTCTCCACGTAAGAACGGGGCGAGGGAGACGAACGACCACCGTCTCGGCTGCAACTGTCACTGCGTTTTTTGCGGCACCAGGACGGTCTGGCCGGGATAGATCAGATTGGGATTGTGGATCTTTTCGCGGTTGGCGTTGAAGATCACCGCATAGCGGGCGCCGTCACCGTAAGCGAGCCGGCTCAAGGCCCAGAGGCTGTCGCCACGGGAAATCACGCGGCTGCTGCCGGCCTCCGTCGTCGCAGGAGCGAGGGCATCCGCGGGCGAGGCCGATGCGACCGTCGGACCCGTCGGCACCCGCGCCATGGACTTGGGCTTGGGCGCGCCCATCATGCGCGGCCGAACCGCCGAGCGCTCCGGCGTCGCGGCGAGACGCGGCGCCGGCAGCGAGGCGACGACGTCGGATTTGTCGTCCGGCTTTTCGGCAGGCTTCGTCTCCTGCTTCGCAGCCACGGCGGCGGGCGCGGGCGGCGGCGCGGCGTCAGCGATTTTCACCGGCATGGTTCGGCTGGATTGCGTGACGGTGCCATCGGGCGCCCTGGCGCGCAGCGCCAGCTCATAGCTGCCGGCGGGAAGTTTTGGCGGGGTCATCACGAACTGGCCGGATGCATCGGCCACCACGCTGTCGAGCGGCTGTCCGTCGCGCAACAGCTCCACCTTCGATCCCGGTGCGGCCTGCCCCGCGATCACCGCGGCCTCGCCGTGATCGTCGACGCGCGCGACGTCGAAACGGGGACCGGCCTCCGTGACTGACGGTTGCGGCTTCGCCGGCGCGACATCGGCCAGTGCCGTGACCTGCTTCTGGGTCTCGGCGAGCGCCTCCGGCTTCGGCGCGCCGGCCGTTCCCGGCGAGGCGGACGGTTTGGGTTGTGCCACCGCAGCGAGCTTCGGATCAGTCTTCGGCTCGACTTTGGACTCGGCTTTGGGTTCGACCTGAGCTTGCGCGTTAGGCTCGGCCTTCGCCGCAGCCTTGCTCTCGGGTTTGGCATCGGTGCTCGCCCCACCCGGCAGCATGTGGCGGAGCTCGGTCGGGCCGATCACCAGCACGGTGCCGACCACCGCGATCAGACAGAATGCAATGAAGGCCTTGGATGCGGTAATCATCAGTCCTCAAGCCTTGATCAAATCTCTGGGGCGCAAATCAACTCCGGCAAATTGCGCGGTTTTGGCTGCGGCAGCAAGACGGTCGAAGGGATGAACCGAGCTGGCCCTTCCAGCGTCAAATCAGCGAGGCCGCATCAAAGCCCATTCTTATCACAGCCCATTCTTGGCGGCTATTTTTTAGGAATTTCACATGACCGCTTTTTACCGCGCCGCGCCATGGCTGGCGCTCGCCCTGACGCTTGCCGCCGCCCCCGCGCTTGCCGCCTCCGGCCCGCCGGCCGGGTTCGTTCTCACCGACGATGCCGATCTCGCCTTCACCTCGCCCGACGGCGCCACCAAGCTCGAGCAGTACACGAAGGACCCCGGCACTTTTGACATCAAATGGCAGGTCTGGGCCCGACGCGGCGACCAGATGACCGAGCTGAAGCCGGAGCAGGGTTATGGCGCCGGTTTCCGCTTCACCGCGGACTCGCAATGGCTGGTGCGGATGCAGAAGACCGGCTCGGGCGAGCAGGATCTGTTTCTCTATCGTGCCGAGAACGGAACCTTTGTCAGCGCAACAAAGAAATCGCTCAGCGATCTCGCCTGGGCCTATTTCTACAGCCGGCCGGAGACGAAGCACTTCGCCAAGCTCGACTTCCACATCACGGCCAATCTGTTGAAGGGGACGGAAGAGGCCTATCACTGGCTCGGCGTGGACTGGCCCAACAACCGCTATCTCGTGATCGGCCTCGGGGGCGAATACGACAAGCACCCGAAAAACACCGTCATGAAGGGGCTTGGTGGCTGGCAATGCCGCTATGACCTCCAGACCGGAAAATTCGACGTGCCTGCGATCTTCGCCAAGGAGAATGCGGAGGCGCTGAAATGGGAAGTGAAGCGGGAGTGAAACCGGCCCCGCGATCACCGCGCTTCGCCGCGTCCCTCACGCCTCGCGCCAACCCCCTGATTTTGTTCCGATTCATAGTTCCCTAACCCTTAATGGTAACGGGCTCTTGTCGGTTTTGCTGCATCTTGCCTCTTAAGGGGAGGACGGGATGGGCGCTTCAATCCGATGGACCGCGCGACTGCGCGCGCTGCTTCGCCGTTGGCGGGGCGCGCCACAGACGTGGCTGATCGTCGGCGGCTTCGTGCTGATGGCGGCGATGGCTATCGGCACCGGGCTCACCGTCGAGCGCTTCCGCCAGAATGCGATCGAGACCGGCCGCGACAGCCTGGAAAGCTCGGTGCGCCTGCTCGCCCGCCATTTCGACCGCGAGTTCGAGGATTTCGCGGTGCTCCAGAAGAGCATCATCGCGGAACTCGAGAGCCATGGCATCGAATCCGCCGATGTGTTCCGCAGCGAGATGGGCACGCTCGCCGTGCATGAGGTGCTGCGCGCCAAGGCCAGCGGCTGGTCCGACGTCGCCGGCGCCAATGTGTTCGATGCGAGCGGCGTGCTGATCAATTCGTCGAGGCGCTGGCCCGTTGCCGATGTCTCGGTGTCGGATCGCCGCTATTTCAACCGCCTCAAGAACGATCCGGCCTTGCAGGAAGAGATCGAGGTCGTGCCCGGCCGGCTCGGCACCGGTCCGGCAATCGTGTTCGCGCGGCGCGTGTCGGGGCCGCACGGCGAGTTCCTCGGCCTGGTGTCGCGCGCCATTACGCCGGAGCAGCTCGAATCCTTCTTCGCCTCGATCGGCCTCGACGAGGAGTCCTCGGTCGCGATGCATCACCAGAACGGCCAGTTGCTGGCGCGCGTTCCGCATGTCGATGCCATGATCGGGCAGAACTACCGCGGCGGCTCGCCCGAACAGATCGCCATATTCGAGCGCGGCTCCGTCACGACCGAGCTGACAAGCCCGATCGACGGCAAGGACCGGATCGTCGCCTCGCGCCTGCTGACCGGCGAGCCGCTGGTCGTGGTCGCCACCAAATCGCTGGACGCGGCGCTCGCCACCTGGCGCACCCAGACCAAATTCTTCGTCGCCGTGGCCGTGCTGTCGATCGGCCTGCTCGTGCTGACGCTGTTCCTGATCTTCCGTCAGGTGACGCATCGCCTCTCGCTGGAGAAGCAGCGGCTCGACACCGCGATGAACACGATGACGCAGGGCCTTCTGATGTTCGATCAGGACCAGCGGCTCATCGTCTGCAACCGCCGCTACATCGACATGTACGGGCTCTCGACCGCGGTGGTGAAACCCGGCGTCGATTTCCGCGACGTGATCCAGCATCGCGCCGACACCGGCTCGTTCGAGGGCGACGTCGATGCCTATTGCGACAAGATCCTGAGCCAGGTCGGGCTGACCCAGAGCCGCATCGTCGAGACCTCCGATGGCCGCCTGATCGAAATCAAGAACCAACCCAGCGCGGCCGGCGGCTGGCTCGCCACTCATGACGACGTCACCGAGCGCATCCGCGCCGATGAGCGCATCGCGCATATGGCGCATTATGACGCGCTGACCGACCTGCCCAACCGCGTGCTGATGCGCGGACATCTGGAACGGCGTGTGGCGGAGCTCGCCCACGGCAATCCGTTCGCAATCCTCTATATCGACGTCGACGAATTCAAGGGCGTCAACGATTCGCTCGGCCACGAGGTCGGCGACGAATTGCTGCGCCAGGTCGCAAGCCGCCTGCGCGCCTGCGTCAGCGGCAACGATCTGGTGGCGCGGCTCGGCGGTGACGAGTTCGCGATCATCAAGGCCGGCACGAAAGACCAGGCCGAGCTGACGGCGCTCGCCGAACAGATCCTGACATCGCTGCGCCTGCCGGTGGACTGCAAGGGGCAGGAGATTTCGACCGACGCCAGCATCGGCATCGCGATCGCGCCCGACCATGGCGACGTCATCGATGACCTGCTCAAGCGGGCCGATCTTGCGATGTACGCCGCGAAGTCAGAGGGACGCGGCACCTTCCGCATCTTCGTGCCCGAATACGACGCCAAGGCGCGGCAGCGCCGCCAGCTCGAGCTCGATCTGCGCCAGGCGCTGGTCCGCGGCGAGTTCGAGGTGCACTACCAGCCGCTGGTCGATCTCTCCGCCAATGTCGTCACCGGCTGCGAGGCGCTGCTGCGCTGGCGCCATCCGGAGCGCGGCATGGTCTCGCCCGCGGATTTCATTCCAATTGCGGAAGACACCGGCCTGATCGGCGAGATCGGCGAATGGGTTTTGAGGCAGGCCTGCCTCGAGGCCGCCTCCTGGCCCGGCGACATCCACATCGCGGTCAACGTCTCGCCGGTGCAGTTCCGCTCCAGGACGCTGGCGCTGAAGGTCGCCGCGGCGCTCGCCGAATCGGGGCTGGCACCGGGACGGCTCGAGCTCGAGATCACCGAGACCGTGCTGATCCGCGACGACGAGGAGGCGCTGACCATCCTGCAGCAGCTGCGCGAGCTCGGCGTGCGCATCGCGCTCGACGATTTCGGCACCGGCTATTCGTCGCTGAGCTATCTGCACCGCTTCCCGTTCGACAAGATCAAGATCGACCGCAGCTTCATCAGCGACATCGGCGAGCCCGCCGATTCCTCGCCGATCGTGCAGGCCGTGGTGCACATGGCCGCGGCCCGGCACATGGCGACGACGGCGGAAGGCGTCGAGACAGAAGCCCAGCGCGAAGTGCTGCGTCAGCTCGGATGCAGCCAGATGCAGGGCTGGCTGTTCAGCCCGGCGGTGCCGGCGACGAAGCTGAAGCAATTGCTGTCGAAGCAGGCGGCCGCGGCGTAAGGCCATCTCCGCCCTTCAGACCCTCTGTCGTCCGTCAGAAGAATTAGGATCGAACCGAGTAGTTTGCGGTTATAGCGCTGCTGCGACGACCGGAACCTGACCGGCGGACGTCAGCCGACATTGCATCACGCGCACTTGCAGGCAGCTTTCGCCTGCGCGCGTGCGCGTCTGCGCAGACAGAGCGAGGCGACATGACGTTCGCGCATTTCCGGATGATCCCTTTGATAGCAGCCGCTGCCGTGATCGGCCTTGCCGCGCAGGCACGCGACGACGGCCGTTATGCGAACTCGCCGCTCAAGGGCTGGTTCGAGGGCCTGCAGAGCAAGGGCGGCGGCCCATGCTGCGCGGATGCCGACGGCACGGCGCTCGACGATGTCGACTGGGAGACGCGTGGCGGGCATTACCGGGTCCGGATCCAGGGCGAATGGATCGAGGTGCCTGATGACACCGTGATCACCGAGCCGAACCGGGTCGGCCGCACCATCGTCTGGCCCTATTACATCAACGGCCGCGCCACGATCCGCTGCTTCATGCCGGGCAGCATGACGTGAAATCATCGCAGCAACCGATCGCCCTCGGGCGACTTTGGACCGCATCTTGTATTCGCGCGGCGCTGCCATATCTCATCGGCATGAAGAAGCTCACACGCGTTCAGGACCACGCCATTCAGGCGTTCATGGCGGGCATCGTCGGCGCCGAGACGTTCGACCACGTCTTCGCGGGCATCCGCTTCGACGAGATCGAGGGCACGATGCTCTACGCCTTCGCCAGGAACGAGGACGTCGCCGCCGACATCGAGGACAGCTACTCGCCGCTGATCGCCGCCGTTGCCTCGCGGGTGCTGAACAAGCAGGTCGACGTCGTCGTCGTGATGCCCAAGGTTCTGCAATAGGCTATCGTTTCGCTCAGTCGACGAATGCTGCGAGCTCCTCGGGTGCACCCGAAGGAAAAGCTTCCTTCAGGCAGTCGATGAACGCTGATACGCGCGCGCTCAGCAGTCGGCGTGATGGATAGAGCGTCCAGAGAGTGATCTCTGGTCCGTCGACATTCCCCCAATGCACCAGCCTGCCGGCTTCGAGATCCCGACTCACGAGCGAGACGGGGAGCCGCGCAGCACCGACACCTGCGCGAACAGCATCGCGGATCATGATGAGCGATGACAGGCGAAGCACGGGTTCGATCGCGATCTGCGCGCCTCCGCCTTCAGTCACCACAGCCCAGACGGAGGTCATGTCGCCCGCGCCGCGCACCACGGCCGGCACCTTGAGATCGCCCGTGGGACGACGAAGCTTCGGGCTCGCCACCACCACCAGCCGATCGCGCAGAAAGATTCGCCCGACAAGGCTTTCGTCCGGATCCGGATTGACGCGGATCACCAGATCATAGCCCTCCTCGATCATGTCGACGGAGCGATCTTCCGTCGTGACCTCGAGCCGGACCTCGGGACATTTCAGCGCAAAGATCGCGGCCAGCTTTCCCATCGCGGTCTGCGAGAACACCAGCGGCACGCTGATCCGCAACCTGCCGCGCGGCCTGTCTGCACCGGAAGCGATCGCTGCCGCCGTCTCGTCGAGTTCGGCGAGCAGCGTCCCCGTCCGCTCGTAGAGCGCCCGCCCTTCCTGCGTGAGTTTCAATGCGCGGACCCCGCGCTCGAACAGGCGCAGATCGAGGCTGCTCTCCAGTTCGGAGACCCGGCGCGACAGCGTTGCCTTCGGCCGCCCCGAGGCCCGCGCGGCCCGGCCAAACCCGCCGTGCCGGGCGACCAGATTGAAGTCAGCAAGCGCAAGCAGATCCATATGTTTCACCAGTGAGACACGCGGTCTAAAAATAGCGCCTATCGGTCCAAATGTGGATCACTAATTTGCAGGGTGTCTTCCAACCCCCATCAAGGAGTGACCCCCATGACCATCCTCGTGACCGGCGCCACCGGCCGTGTCGGCCGCCATGTTGTCGAACAGCTCGTCCAGCGCGGCGCCAAGGTGCGCGTGCTGACCCGTGACCCCGCGAAGGCCGAATTCCCTGATAGCGTCGAGGTCGCCAAGGGGGACCTTCTCGACATCGAGGCAGTGCGCGCCGCGTTCGACGGCGTCAGAACACTGTTCCTGCTGAACGCCGTGACCGGCGACGAATTCACGCAGGCGATCATCACGCTGAACATCGCCCGCGAGGCCGGTGTCGAGCGGGTCGTCTATCAGTCGGTGTTCGACGCCGACGGGGCCGTGAACGTGCCGCACTTCGCGGTGAAATCGGGCGCCGAGCGCATGCTCGAGCGGATGGGCTTCAGCGCCACCATCCTGCGCCCGAGCTACTTCATCGACAACGAGCTGATGATCAAGGACGTGATCCTCAATCATGGCGTCTATCCGATGCCGATCGGCAGCAAGGGTGTCGCCATGGTCGATGCCCGCGACATCGCCGAGGTCGCCGCGATCGAACTGATCCGCCGCGACCAGGCTTCGGACAAGCTTCCGCTTCAGACCATCAATCTGGTCGGCCCCGACACGTTGACCGGTCCAGGCGTCGCGAAGATCTGGTCGGACCTGCTCGGCCGCCCGATCGTCTATGGTGGCGATGACCCCAGCGGATTCGAGCAGAACATGGCGACCTTCATGCCGAAGTGGACGGCCTACGAGATGCGCCTGATGGCCGAGCGCTATGTCACCGACGGCATGATCCCCGAGGCTGGCGACGTCGAACGGCTCACCAGGATTCTCGGTCGTCCGCTGCACTCTTATCGCGATTTCGCGGCCGAGATCGCCGCGAGCGCGACAAAGTCCGCGTGACGATGGCAGCAACGAGCCCCTGATGTCGTCGCGACGCGACATCAGGGGCTTTGGCGTGACCTCGCGATCAAACCACGCTACTTTCTTGGGACAAGAACAAGAGGAAACGCCAATCGTGTACGACTACATTATCGTGGGCGGCGGCTCGGCAGGGTCCGTGCTGGCCCACCGGCTCTCCGCCAGGAGTGCCAACAAGGTCCTGCTGTGCGAAGCCGGACAGGACACACCACCGGGCAACGAGCCAGCCGAAATCAGGGACAGCTATCCGGGCACCGCCTATTTCGATCCGCGCTTTCACTGGACCGAGCTCAAGGTTACGACGCAGGTCGTCAGCCACAATAATCCGAATGAAGCGCGTCCGCCCTTGCGCAAATACGAGCAGGCGCGCGTGCTCGGTGGCGGCTCGTCCATCAACGGCCAGATGGCCAATCGCGGCGCACCGACCGACTACGACGAATGGGAATCGCGTGGCGCCGAGGGCTGGGCGTGGGCCGACGTGCTGCCTTTCTTCAAGAAAGTGGAGCGTGATCTCGATTTCGACGGGCCGTATCACGGCAAGGACGGACGGATTCCTGTGCGCCGCATCCCGAGGGAGCACTGGACGCGACATTCGCAGGCCTTCGCCGACGCCTTCCAGCAGGCCGGCCATCAATATTTGCCCGACCAGAACGGCGAGTTCGTCGACGGCTATTTCGCGGTGACGCATTCCAACCAGGCCGAGCAGCGCGTCTCGGCCGCGATGGGCTATCTCGATCGCGACACCCGCAAGCGCGCCAATCTCACCATCTCGACCAACACGCAGGTGAGGGAACTGCTGTTCGAGGGCACGCGATGCGTCGGCGTGAAGGCTGTGATCGACGGCCGCGAGCAGGAATTCCGCGGACGCGAGATCATTCTCTCCTCAGGCGCTATTCACTCGCCGGCGCATCTCTTGCGCGCCGGCATCGGGCCGGTCGGTCACCTCAAGGATCTGGGCATTCCGGTGCTGATGGGGCTCGCCGGCGTCGGCCAGCGCCTGATGGATCATCCCTCGATCTCGCTGTCGTCCTTTGTCCGCCGCGGTGCGCGCATGAACGAGCACACCAGGCGGCACATGCAGCTTGGCCTGCGCTATTCGTCAGGACTTGAAGGCGTGCCGAAGGGCGACATGTTCGTCGTCGTACTTTCCAAGTCGGCCTGGCACGCGGTCGGCGCGCAGATCGGCTCGCTGCTCACCTTCGTCAACAAGACCTATTCCGAGACCGGACAGGTCAAGCTTGCTTCGCGCGATCCCTCAGCCGAGCCGATCGTCGAGTTCAACCTCTTGTCCGACCGGCGCGACCTCGAGCGCCTGATGAGCGGCTTCCGCAAGATGGCCGCCATCCAGATGAGCGACATCGTGAAGAAGGTGACGGACAAGCCGTTCCCGGCCGCCTACACCGACAAGGTCCGCAAAATCGGCGTGGTCAACACCCAGAACAAGATCCTGACCCGGATCGCCGCAACGCTGATGGATGGACCTGCGGCGCTGCGCCATTACCTGATCGACAATTTCGTCGTCGAAGGCTTCACCTTCGATGACGTGATCAACGACGACGAAGCGCTGGAAGCCTTCGTGCGCAAGGCCACCATCGGCGTCTGGCACGCCTCCTGCTCATGCCGGATGGGCCGCGCCGACGATCCCATGGCGGTCGTCGACACCGAGGGCCGCGTCAAAGGCATTCAGGGCCTGCGCGTCGTCGACGCCTCGATCTTCCCGGTGGTGCCGTGCGCCAACACCAATTTTCCCGTGCTGATGTCGGCGGAGAAGATTGCGGCCGCGATGGTGCAGTAGTCGGCTGGGCTCTCGTGTCCCGGGCGCAGCGCAGCGTGCAACGTTGCGCTGCTGAACCGGGACCCAGAATGCCGCGGCATGGGCCCCGGCTCTGCAGCGCACCGTCGAAGCGACGCTGCGCTGCGTCCGGGGGCACGGGACCATCGCCGTCTTACGCCGCCCTGAGATCGCCGACGAAGCGGTCGACGTCGCGCTTGAGGTCGTCCGACAGGCGCGCCAGCATCTGGGCGGAGTCCAGCACTTCGCCGGCGGCAGCACCGGTCTCGCCGGCGGCCTGCGACACGCCGGAGATGTGTCGCGAGACCTCGTTGGTGCCTTGCGAGGCCTGCTGCACGTTGCGCGCGATCTCGCGCGTCGCCGCGCCCTGCTCCTCGACGGCAGCCGCGATTGCGGCTGCGATCTCGTTGACGCGCTGGATGGTGGTGCCGATCGACTGGATTGCGCTTACCGAGGAATGGGTCGCGCCCTGGATCGCAGCGACCTGTCCGGTGATTTCTTCGGTCGCCTTCGCGGTCTGCGTGGCGAGGTTCTTCACCTCGGAAGCCACCACCGCAAAGCCGCGTCCGGCTTCGCCGGCGCGCGCGGCCTCGATGGTGGCGTTGAGCGCGAGCAGATTGGTCTGCTCGGCAATGCCGGTGATCAGCGCGACGACGTCGCCGATGCGCTGGGCGGCATCGGCCAGCGCCTGCACCTCGCTATTGGTGCGATCGGCCTCGCTGGCGGCGGCACTCGCGATGCTGGAGGATTCGGCGACCTGGCGGCTGATCTCGCTGATCGAGGCCGACAGCTCTTCCGTGGCCGCCGCAACCGTCTGCACGTTGGAGGAGGCATCGCCCGACAGGCTCGCGACCGAGGCCGCCTTGGACGAGCCCTGCTCGGCGGTCGACGACATCGACTGCGCGGTGGCGTTGAGCTCGCCGGAGGCCGAGGCCAGCGTGTGCAGCGATTCCGTCACCGTCTTCTCGAACTGCTCGATCAGCCGCTCGACCGCGAGCTGACGCCGCTCCTTGCGGCCCTGCTCCGCAGCCTGCTCCTCGGCGAGGCGATCGCCCGCGATCATGTTGTCCTTGAACACCGACACCGCGCGCGACATTTCCCCGATCTCGTCGCCACGCTCGATCCCCGCGAGCTCGATCGCATAGTCGCGCTCGGCCAGCCGGCGCATCGCCTGCGTCAGCTTGCGGATCGGCGCACTGACGCGGCGGTTCACCAGGATGAAGCCGAACACCGTGATGGCGAGCGCGACCAGCATCATCGCGCCGTTGAACAGGAGGCTCCATTTCGCCGATGTCATCTGCTGACCGGCGCGAAAGACCATTTCGGCCAGCGCGGCCTGGCCGGCCTCGACGTAGAAATTGAGGATGGCGGTGTTGAGCTTGGCAAGCTCCACGCCCTTGATGTCGATGGTCTGGTTGTTGCTCAGCGCCTTGATGAGACCCTGCTGGCGCTCGACCATGGCGACGGCGTCGCCCTGTTTCGAGCGCGAGATCACGTCGGTGAGGCTCGCCGGGGCGTCAGTGCGGCTGGCCGCATCCTGCACCTGGCTCCAGGCCTGCTTGGCACGGCCGGCATCCTCGGCCGCCCCGACGATGTCGGCGGCAGTCCAGGGCTTGGCGGCGGCGGCCGCCGCCTCGAGACGGATCGCGATGAAGCCGCCGAAATTGCGCGCGGCCCAGGCCGATTGCTTCACGCCCAGCAGGTGATCGACCACGGGGTCCGTGAGCTTGAGGGCATTCTCCAGATCGAAGGTCAAAGCGAGGATGGCGTCGAGATAATCCTGCGCAGTCTTCCGGAAGTCGTCGGCCACCTTGGTGTCGCGTGCCGCTTTCGGCTGATGGATCAGGGCTTCGGCCTTGGTCCGCAGCGGCATCAGCGCATCATGGAGTGCAACGAGCTTGCCCAAAAGGACGGCAAGGCGGGAATCGGACACGCCATCGAGGCGTTCGAGCACGATCTTGTAGGCCGCTTCCGACGACTGCCGGTTGGCGGCGATCCGGTCGTCGGCAGCGGCATCGGCCGCCTCTTCCGCGACCAGTGCCGACAGGAAGGTGCCGCGCTCGATCCGGAAGCCGAGGAGAGCCGCGAAAAGCTGCTGGTCGGTGCCGGCGTAGCGCTCGACCTTCTGCGCCGCGCTGTTGCGCTCGATGGCGCCAAACAGCCCGGTCGAGAGTTGCCCGACCAGGAACAGGCCGAGCACGCCGATGATGGCGCCGAGAACAGAACGAATGGAAGGATTGCCGAACAATGCCATAGGGAGCGCCGGATCTCTGAATCGAAAAAAGATGCAGAAAAATACCGGCGTGCCCCTAAGATTTGGTTCACCAAACAGGCCCGGCCCGCAGCGCGTCCGGGATCACTCAATTTGGACCGATGAGCGGTGGCGACGTCAGGTCGCCTGGCTCATTTCGCCCGCCTGGCGGCCTGGATCTCGACGAACTCGGCGTCCGGATGCGCAACGATCGTGGTGAACATGATGCCGCTGATGATGAGCGACCAGGCGGTGTCCCAATAAATCCAAAACACTTTCCAGCCTCCGCTTTGCCAGCCTCCGTTGTGGCGTCCTCCGCCCGGGGGGATCGGGGTAACGACGACAGCAGACTGCCGTTCCCTGGAGATTCCCGTGGCCGGGGCCTGCGACCCAAAGCAATAGCAGGCAAAGCTTAGCGCTTTCTGGTGTTGGTCGACGAGACCTCGCGACCGGTTTGATTGGCTTTGCCGGTGCGGCGCTTTGCCACGACATCTTCGTCGTGCCCGCCTTCGCGCGGACGCGGCGGCGGCTTGGGCTGGCCGGACTGGCCGCCGTGCTTGCCACCCATGTCGGGCTTACCTTCGAGGTCGTTTTCGCGAGGCATGCCGGGTCAATGCGCGCGGCCGGCAATGGTTCGTCATTTGATCGCGCGCTTATTCGGCTGTGAACGAGTTCATAGGGCCGCCACCTTTTGCGGTGCACGATGGTTGGCGCGCCCCGAGCGCATCGAACCTTCGACGGACGGATTTGGCCTGATGCGGAAGCAACTCGTCGCCTGGACCATCCTGACTTCGGCTCTGGTTGCCGTCGCCGTCTGGACTGTGCTTGGTCCGCCCAACCATGCGGCCGGCCCGCATCTGCCCTCGCGCGACCTGACCGCGTCAGTGCGGTAGATTCCGTTCGGTCCTGCATCGATACAATTCCAGCATCGATCAATTCCATCTGGATTTTGGTGCTGGGGAACCCGGGCCGCTATCCTCCACCGCAAAACGACAACGCCATATCGGCAGGAGGACGCCCTTGACCACACCGACTCGCCCCGCATCGCGCGCCGCGATCGCCACCACACTGTTCACCGCTCTTGTCAGCTCTCTTGCCCTCGCATCCGGAGTCCGTGCCGGCATGGCCGAAACCTTCGCCTATGTCGGCAATGCCGACTCCAACGACATCAGCGTGTTCAAGCTCGCCGAGAGCGGCGAGATGACACCGGTACAGACCGCCACCTTCACGGGCGTCGACAAGCCGGGCCCCTCGACACCGCTCGCAATCACGCCGGACCACCACGTGCTGATCGCCGGCGTCCGCTCGCAGCCGTTCGTTGCCGTCAGTTTTGCGATTGATCCCAAGACGGGCTTGCTCAGCCATATCGGCAACGGGCCGCTCGCCGACAGCATGGCCAATATCGCAACCGACCGCAGCGGCAAGGTGCTGTTCAGCGCCTCCTATGGCGGCAACAAGGTCGCGCTGAATCCGCTTTCACCGAACGGCGTCGTCGCCGAGCCCAAGCAGGTGATCCCGACCGGGCTGAACGCGCATGCCTTCCTGCCCTCGCCCGACAACCGCTTCGTGTTCGCGACCAATCTCGGCTCCGACCAGGTGCTGAGCTTTGCGTTCGACGCCGCTGCCGGCACGCTGACACCGAACGATCCGCCGGCGATCAAGACGCCGGAGAAGTCAGGCCCGCGGCACTTCGTGTTCCATCCGGGCGGCAAGTTCGTCTATCTCATCCACGAGCTGAACGGGGACGTCGCGGCATTCAGCTATGAAGCCAAGAGCGGCGCCTGGAGCGAAATCCAGCGCACCACCGCGCTGCCCGAGGGCTTCAACGGAAAAGACGCTGGTCAAAAACCTTGGGCCGCCGACATCCACATCACCCCCGACGGCCGCTTCCTCTATGCCTCGGAGCGCACCACCAGCACGCTCACCGCCTACAAGGTCGACGCATCATCAGGCAAGCTGACCACGATCGGCAGCGTGCCGACCGAGAAGCAGCCGCGCGGCTTCAACATCGACCCCACCAGCCGCTACCTCGCCGCCGTCGGCGAGCTGTCGGACGGCATGACGGTCTACGCCATCGACCAGACCAGCGGCGCGGTCAGCAAGCTGAAATCCTATCCGACCGGCAAGAAGCCGAACTGGGTGGAGTTCCTGAGCCTGCCGTGAATGTCTGCCAACGCGACTGCGCCCGAACCTACGTAAACATCCGTAGTTTCGGGCGGCGTCCGGATTCTCCATGTTGCAGGGCATGGACCGCCAGATCATCTTCAGATGCCCGCAGACCGGCATGAACGTGCAGTACCGGCTTGCCGCCGCGCCGGCCGATGGCACCAACACGCACGTCTCGGTGGCGTGCCCCGCCTGCACACGCCTGCATTTCATCAACCGGTCGACTGGCCAGATCCTCGGCGAGAAGCGGCGCCGCGACTGACGCGCGGCCGGATCTCGACCAGCGCTGCGGGCGAACCTCGCCGCCAATCCCGCGACTAATCAACAGCCCCTCCTGCCGACCCCGGCGGCGGCGCCCTCCGCCCTGGGCGGTCTCGCCCCATGGCCGGCCGAACCGCCATCTGCTATCGATTGATCTCGTGGATCCCGTGGAATTTCCGATGCGTCATTTGTCTCGAGGCCTATTCCCCGCAGCCATCGCCGGAGTGCTCGTCTTCGGCCAATATCCGGCCGGCGCCGCCGATGACGACGCGCCCAAGGGGCCCGCGGTCACGGTGCTGAAGGCAGCAAAGTCCTGCTTCTCCGACATCGTCGAGGCCACCGGCTCGATCATCGCGCGCGAGGAGACCTCGGTGCGGCCCGAGCGTCCGGGGCTGAAGGTGACGGAGGTGCTGGCCGAAGCCGGCGAGACCACGACGGCCGGCCAGGTGCTGGCGCGGCTGGCGCTGCCCGAAGGCGGCACGCTGCAGGTCACCGCCCCCGTGGCCGGCGTCATCGCCACTTCGACCGCGCAGATCGGCAACCTCGCCTCGGCCAAGGGAGAGGCGCTGTTCACCATCGTCGCGCGCAGCGAATATGACCTCGTCGGACTGGTCGCGACCAACGATGTCAGAAAGCTCGCGGTCAATCAGCCGACCACCGTGCGCATTGCCGGCGCCGGCGATATCGACGGCAAGGTGCGCCGCATCGGCCCGACCGTCGAGCCGAACATCCAGCAGGGCATGGTCTATATCGGCATCTCCTCGCAGAAGCGGCTGCTGCTCAACGCAAGCGGACGCGCGCTGATCAAGACCGGCCAGAGCTGCAACGTCGCGGTGCCGCTCACCGCCGTGCAATATTCATCCGCCGGCACCGTGGTGCAGGTGATCCGCCGCAATCGCGTCGAGACCAAGCGTGTCGAGATCGGCCTGATGTCGGGCGGCAATATCGAGGTCCGCGACGGCCTCAACGAAGGCGACATCGTCGTCGCTCGCGCCGGCGCGCTGCTGCGCGAAGGCGATCCGGTGCGCCCGGTGATGGCCGCGGAAGCGGCGAAGTAGGTCGCGCCACACCCGTCATTGCGAGGAGCTCTTGCGACGAAGCAATCCAGCGTCCTTCCGCGGAGGGATTCTGGATTGCTTCGCTGCGCTCGCAATGACGGTGGAGAGGCAGACGTGCTTTACGCACGCATGCCGTAGGGTGGGCAAAGCGGAAGCGTGCCCACGTCTTCCATCGAATTAAACCATGGAGAGATGGTGGGCACGGCGCTTTGCGCCTTTGCCCACCCTACGAGAGCTCGCAAGTCCCCGGAAAAAACTAGCCGCCGGCCTGGTCGAACTGCACGTCCTCGAGCAGCGAGGAGGAGACGGTCGGGACCTGATCGCCTTCGGAGGCGCGGGAGATGGCGACGCGGGTCTTGTTGAAGACGCTTTCCGCGCTGCCCTGGCCATTGAGATTGTTCAGGAGTTCGCTAACCAGCGTCGAGTGCTCGCCCTTGCCGTCGTCGACGACCTTGCCGGGCGAAGCGGACGAAAGAATCAGCGCATTGTCAGGCGTGCCGATCGGCGCGAGACCGTGCGAATAGGACCGGAAACGACGCTCATAGGGATTGCGGCGGGATGCATCGACGACGACGAGCTTGGCCTTGGCGCCCTGCTGCTTCATCATGTCGAGCACGCCTTCGATCGAGACGCCCTGGCGGCGGACGTCGCTTTCCTTCCAGATCACGGCATCGACCGGCAGCATGTAGCTCTCGCGGCCGGCCTGCACGCCATAGCCGCCGAAGAACAGCATGACGGTGGTGTCGTGCTTGATGCGGGACTTCAGGCGGTTGACGGCGCGGACCATGTCATCCTTGCTCGCGTCTTCCACCATGTCGACGTCAAAACCGTTCTTGCGCAAGCTGGAGGACAGCGCGCGGGCGTCATTGATCGACTGCGTCAGCGGCGCGCTGGCGTCGGGATAGTGACCATTGCCGATAACGAGCGCCAGGCGCGAGGTCTGGCCGACCGAGCCCGTGACCTGGTCGGTCGAAACGGCCTTGGCGGCGTCGAGCGCGCGCATGTTGAGGGCAGCATGGGCGCCGATCGCCAGCGACACCGTGCCGATGAGGGCCGCGGCGAGCGCAATCGAGCGTTTGGAAATGTCGAGCTGCCTTACATTCATCTCGGTTCATTCCTGTCAGTGCCAAAGACCTGCCAAGCGCGCGCACACTGTTTGAGTAGCGCGATGGCGTCTCTAGGTTTGAGGGATCGGCCGGGGATGTGTCCCCGAATTGCGCGCAATTTGCGGCGCCGCACCAAACAAACCCTTAACCGGATATAGGCTCGCGGGCAATAGATTGCCAAAAATTGAGTTAACCTACTGATTTACATGCATATTTTTCGCCTCCATTTTCGCCATTTTCCGCCTTCCCCGTAGCCTTCCGGGGCCAGACCATGCAGGTCTCATGCCCGATATTTCCGTGACATCAGTCACATTTGTATTTCCTGCGAATCCGGGTAGCTTTTTCAACGGCTTGCGGAGGATGGGTCGCCGACTTGGCCCCGCAAAAGTCCCCCCGCGACCAGGTATTTCATGAGCTTTCACTATTTCGCAGGTGCCGCGTGCCGGGCGTTGACGGCGCGGAAAGACGGCCCCTCCCTTTACGACGTCTGCGATCCCGTATTGTCGGGCCAAGCCAGCGGCGATCCGCACCTCGCCAAATTCTACAAGACCGCGCTCGGCAATCCCGCATTGCGGATGCTGCTGCGTCGCGCCGGATTGAGCGAGCTGCGCGACGAGGCGAGGCTGACCCGGCTGCGCGCGGCGTTGGTCCGCGCCCGCGACGATGCCGAGCCCGACTGGGCTGCGGTCGGCCAGCCCGTGGCCGAGCTCGTCGACAGCATCGCGCTCGATCATCCCAGGCCGCCGCCGGCCGCGTCCGCCGGCGCCATGCCGGCCCCGGCACAGATCGACGGCGTGATCCGCGACTGCGCGCAACATTTGCTCGGCTCGTATCGCAAGAACGGCTTTCTGCCGACCTATGCCGCGTTCAATCTGGTCGGCGACCCTGATGTCCGCGGGCGCGAGCTGATCATGGCGCTCACCGGGCTCAATGCGCGCGGTTACAAGAACTCGTCGCTGCTGTTCAACCTCGCACGCGTCTTCATCGCGCGCTCGCCCGCGGCCGCCGTGGTCAATCCACCCTGGACAGGTATCGCCGAGCCGATGTGGGAGCCGGTGCAGATCCGGCACCGCTCGGCCTATTACGATGCGTTCTTCATCGAGGCATTGCTCGGCTATGTCGAGACCGGGCTGGCTTCAGCGGCCGACAAGGCGGCGGCGGAGCGCGCCATCGCCGACATGGTCGATTTCTGCGTCAACATCAGCCGCGAAGAGGTCGAAGGCATCGGCGGTCGGCGCTTCAACGTCATCACCGCGCTGGCGCCCGCGCCGCATCCGCGCTTTTCGCGCTTTTTCGCGCAGATCAAGCAGGATCTCGGCTTCGGCATCTACGTGCCTGATTGCGACACCACGGCGTGCTCGATCTCCGCGGCGACGCAGGCCCGCTGCACCGATCCGATCATCGACCAGCCGCTGTTGGATTTCTACGCAGGCTACCAGGTGCAGGCCGGCGTCAACGAGCCGCGCGTGACAGTGCCGCTCAACGACCTCATCGACTATGAGGGCGGCGTTGTGACCTGGATCGACAACCTCAGGGGCGAGCGGCCCTATGGCAATGACCTCGATCCGACGCTCAATCTCGACATTCTCGAGGTGAGCTTTCGCAATCTGGCGCGCTGGAAGATCCTGGAGACGCCGTCACGGCTTGCGACCGTGCATCGCATCATCGGCTTCCAGAAGCGCCTGGCTGCGAGCGGCGCCTTCGCCAATCCGCGCTCGCACATCTACTATTTGCCGGAACTCTACAGCGCCTATTTCGGCCGCTGCTATGCCGCCTTCCTGGCATTGCCGCTGGCAGCTCAGGCCGCGATCGATCCCGCCGGCGATTTCGATTTCATTCGCCACCGCGTGCTGTCCTACGTCCAGGGCGAGCTGATAGCCGCCGAGATGAACGTGTTCGATGCCGCGCTGGCGCTGATCGCGCTCGGCCATCTCGGCGCCGACCCACGCGCCTTCGCGCCCGCGCTGAACGTGATCGTCGGCGCCATCGGCGAAGGCGGCCGCCGCGGCCCGTTCCGCGCCTATGAATGGAACAAGATGAAGACGCCAACGCGGATCCTGGTCGGAGGCCCTGAGGTGACGTCGGCCTTCGTGCTGATGGGGCTTGCGGTGGCGAAGCGGGCGATGGCGCGGGGGTGAGGTCGCCGAGATCTCGTGCCCCGGACGCGGCGCGGCACGCAGTGATGCGACGCAGAGCCGGGGCCCATGCCTCCGAGAGATTCGCCCGTGATTTTCTGGGTCCCGGCTCTGCGGAGCGGCGTTACACGCCGCACCGCGTCCGGGACACGAGAGCCGAGACCTCCCTCGCAATGACGGGAAGTTGAAACCCGTTCTGTTCGGCATATGCTGGCCTGAAGGCCCAAAGCCGACCACAATTGCGCGGCTGTATCGAGATTTCATCACACGCGGACCGGCATGTTGCGAAAATTCCTGATTGCGCTGTCTTTGCTCAGCTTGCCGTCGCTGGCGCTCGCCGCCGACATCACCGGCACCGCAAAGATCCGCGACGGCGATTCCGTCCTGATCGGCAACACGCGGGTTCGGCTCGGCGGCATCGACGCGCCGTCAGTCGACCAGCTCTGCCTCAACACCAAGAGCGAGCGCTGGACCTGCGGTGTCGCCGCGCGCGACGAGCTCGCCAAATATGCCGACGGCAAGAACTGGGTCTGCCATGCCCGCTCGATCGATCGGCGCGGCCGCACCGTGGCGCGTTGCGAGGTCGGCGGCGAGGACATCCAGAAATGGCTGGTGCGCAGCGGCTGGGCGCTGGCCTATACCCGCATGTCCCACGATTACGATGCCGACGAGACGGCCGCGCGCGACGCCAAGGCCGGGATGTGGCAGGGCGCCTTCATCGCACCCTGGGACTGGCGCGTGCGCAACAAGAAGACCGCGATCCTGGGCGCCACCAAGCCGCCGGAGGGCGCCCATGCGGTGCTGCTCGCCTCGGCCTCGGGGCCGGTCGCACCATCGCCGGATTGCACCATCAAGGGCAACGTCAACAGCGCCGGTGAATGCATCTATCACCAGCCAACCAGCCGCTGGTATGCCCAGATCAAGATGAAGATCAGCAAGGGCACCCGCTGGTTCTGCTCGGTCGAGGAGGCCGAGGCCGCCGGCTGCCGCGAGACCAAGAGATAGGGCATGGTCCGGAAAGGTGTGACGCGGCTTTCCGACAAGACCATGCTCAAAACACAAAAAGCCGCCCCAGACCTGCGTTTTGCGCGCTTTTCTCAAGGGCGCGCGCCGCGTAAAAGTATGAATCAGCAACCCACCAGCCTGTTCTCAAGCAACAAGGACCAACAGCAATGACCGTTCGCGCGGGCCGGGAATTTCTGGCCATCCCCGGGCCCACCACGATGCCCGACGCGGTGCTGCAGGCGATGCATCGTCCGGCGATCGATATCTACTCCAAGCAGATGACCGACCTGACCGAGAGCTTGCTCCGGGACATCGGAAAGCTGTTTTCGACCAAGGGCAAGTCCTACATCTACATTGCCAACGGCCACGGTGCCTGGGAAGCGGCGCTGAGCAACGTGTTGTCGCGCGGCGACAAGGTGCTCGTGCTGGAGAGCGGACGCTTCGCGATCGGCTGGGGCAATGCGGCAGCCCTGATGGGCGCCGAGGTCGAGGTGCTGAAGGGCGACTGGCGCCGCGCGGTACGACCGCATGAGGTCGAGGAGCGCCTCCGCCGCGATACCGAGCACACCATCAAGGCCGTGGTCGTCGTCCAGGTCGACACGGCCTCGGGCGTGCAGAACGACATCGAGGCGATCGGCAAGGCGATCAAGGCCGCCGGCCATCCCGCGCTCTACATGGTCGACACCGTGGCCTCGCTCGGCTGCATGCCGTTCGAGATGGACAAATGGGGTGTCGACGTCGCGATGTCCGGCTCGCAGAAGGGCCTGATGACGCCACCCGGCCTCGGCTTCGTCTCCGCCAACGAACGCGCCCTCGAAGTGCACAGACGCGCGAACATGGCGACGCCCTATTGGAGCTGGAGCGAGCGCGAAGGCACCGAGCATTACCGCAAATATGCCGGCACCGCGCCGGTGCATCTGTTGTTCGCGCTGCGCCAGGCCATCGATCTCCTGCATGAGGAGGGCCTTGAGAACGCGTTCCGCCGCCATGCTCTGCTCGGCGAAGCCACCCGCCGCGCGGTCGGCGCCTGGACCGAGGGCCAGGTGCTCGGCTTCAACGTCGCCGAACCGCATGAGCGCTCCAACACCGTGACCACGGTGACCATGACCACCGGCCACGATCCCGCGCTGCTGCAGCGTTATTGCAAGGAGAAGTGCGGCGTCGTGCTCGGCACCGGCATCGGCGACCTCTCGGGCCAGGCCTTCCGCATCGCCCATATGGGCCACGTCAACGCACCGATGCTGCTCGGCACGCTCGGGGTCATCGAGGTCGGGTTGAATGCGCTGAAAATCCCGCACGGCAAGGGCGGGCTCGAGGCCGCGGTTGCGTATCTCGGCGAGCAGGTGGCGGTGTAGGCGGAATCACAAGCTCCGCGGCGTCCCGGCGAAAGCCGGGACCCAATACCGCGTGATCTCTCAGTAGGCGTGGTCGCAGTACCGCACCTAAACCTATTCACAACTAGTCTTCGCCAAACTTCTCCCTGTGGTTATGGGTCCCGGATCTGCGCTTCGCTTGTCCGGGACGACTGCGGAGTTTGCCGCTCCTACTGCGGCACGCGATAGGCTTCGATCTGCGCCTTCAGCTCAACCAGCGACGCCAGCGGCTTTTCCGGATCGACCCGATATTCCCCACTCGCCAGCCACTGCAGCACCTTCGCATCCACCTCGGGCGAATGATGGATGACGTCGCCGTAGTTATTGAGATCGTGCGTCACCGCCTTGATCGCGCGGAAATCGTGCAGGCGTACGTTGGCAAGCTGCGTCAGTCGCCGCGCAATGTCAGCCGTGAGATCGGTGACGATCTTTAGCGTTTCGGGCGAGGCATCACGCATCGCCACGAATTGCAGGATCGAATAGGGCGGGAAGTAGATATCGAACGTCACGTCCGGATGGCGCGTGATCAGGCTGACCGCATCCTGCTCGAAATGCCTGACCATGGCCTCGTACCCGTAGCCTTCGCCGAGAAAATGGCTGCGCACGGGATTGGTGATGTAGGCGAAGGCGGCGAGCGTCTTCTTCGCGTTGTAGTCACGCGCGAGGTCGAAGCCGCGCGGCAACGCATAGATGTCGTCAATATCAGACAGCGCGAACTTGACGGGCAGATAGGGGGCAGCGCGCGTCAACGGCTGCCGTAGCGGCGGAATCGATCGCAGCAACACGAAGAGGGATTCCTTCGCCATTGCCGCACTGAACAGATAGGACGCGACGCCCTTGACGGTCCGGCGGTAGAGATCGACGGACAGATAGGGATCCGTCTCGATGTCGGCCGCATCGACGAAGATGAAATCGTCCATCTCCCAGATCACGCGCCTGGCGCCGTGATCGATCGCCTGCTCCAGGACAAAAGCCTGCTGGCGCGAATTGGAGCCCGTCATCGCTAGCTTGAGCGAGTGCACGCCGAGCACCCGGTCGATGTCGCTCTGGCGGAAGTGAATGGCGAGCGAGGTGCCCATGAAGGCGGTGTCGAACGTCTGGCTGCGGATCAGCCCGGCATTCTGCACCCGCGTATCGTCGGAATAGAAGGCGACGCGCGAGGGACGAAACAGCTCCAGGGGATCGACGAGATAAGTGAGCCCAGCTGCGCCCAGCACGCAGGCGAGGCTCGCAAGCAGAAGGCGCTTCAAATGTGTGAAGGTGCCGCGCATCAGAACCGGAAATAAATGAATTCGCTGTGGCTCTGGATACCCAGAATGCCGAAGGCGAGCACCAGCGAGGCGCCATAGAGAACCAGCGGACGCCAGCGCCCCGCTCGCAGCGCTTCGCCGACCGTGCGGTTGCCGTGATCGTATCCCATGATGGCTTGCGTGTTCGGCGCCAGCCAGACCAATGCGGCGTAGATGGCGACCAGCAGCAACGCCGCGATCTCCTCGCGGCCAAGAACGACGTTCGAGGGATCAGCCATGGCGTGAAGAACCCGCAGCGCCCATGTGACGCTCTCGGCACGGAAGAACACCCAGGCAACCACGACGCTGAGGAAAGTCAGCGCCGCGCCGGCGATGCGGGCCGGGCGCGCCAGGATCGCCGGGACATCAGGCACCAAAGCGTTGAATGCGTGGTTGATGCAGAGGTACGCGCCGTGCAGCGCGCCCCAAACGACGAAGGTCCAGGCCGCGCCGTGCCAGAGCCCGCCGAGCAGCATCGTGATCATCAGGTTGATATAGCGCAGCACGCGGCCGCGCCTGTTGCCCCCGAGCGGGATGTAGAGATAGTCGCGCAGGAATTGCGACAGCGTCATGTGCCAGCGCCGCCAGAACTCGACGATGCTGGTGGCCTTGTAGGGCGAGTTGAAATTGACCGGCAGGAAGATGCCGAATATCAGCGATATGCCGATCGCCATGTCGGAATAGCCGGAAAAGTCGAAATAGAGCTGAAACGTGTAGGCAAGCGCACCCAGCCAGGCCTGGTCGAAGCTCGGCAAACGCGCCTCGAATGCGAGCGCGACCAGCGGCTGGATGCCGTCGGCAAGGCAGGTCTTCTTGAACAGGCCGATCGCAAAGATGATGACGCCGCACAGGATCAAATGCGGGTCGGGAAGTTTCGTGTCCTTGCGCTCGAATTGCGGAATCATGTCCTTGTGGTGGAGGATCGGCCCTGCGATCAGATGCGGAAAATAAGTCACGAACAGCGCGTAATGCGGCAGCGCATAGGCCGCGACCTGACCGCGATGCGCATCCACCAGGAACGCAATCTGCGTGAATGTGTAGAAGGAGATGCCGACCGGCAGCAGGATGTGGACCGCGACGTGCGTGCCGGCCAGCGCATTGATGTTCTCGGCGGCGAAGCCGGCATATTTGAAGATGCCGAGCACGAGGAGATCGCCGGTAACGCCGAGCGCGAGCGCGGCCTTTCGCTGCGAGGGGCCGAGCTTTGCCACGATGAGGAGATGACCGATGCCATAGTTGAAGGCGATCGACAGCAACAGCAGGGCGACGAACTGCCAGTTGCCGATGGCGTAAAAGGCGAGCGAGGCCAGCGCCAGCCAGATCACCGGAGCAACATTGCTGCGCCGCCCCAGCCCAAAATAGCCGGCCAGCGCGGCGGGAAGGAACAGCAGGATGAACGGGTAGGAGTTGAACAGCATCGGGCTGGACCGGCGGCGGGATGATCGCCTCTCAAAGCATAGAAGGGACCGATCAACAACCCGGCGACTTGAAGCAGCAACGCTGGCAATTCGTGGAATCGGGACGATATAAGACGGTGCATCTCCCCCTCTCCCCCGCTTGCGGGGAGAGGTAACAACGGCGCCGCACGGAATACGTATCAAGATGAGGACCGAGTGACCCAGACCAAGACAGCTTCCCAGCCCCCCGTCGCCCCGCGGCGGCCGTATTCCTTCACCCGGCACGGCATTACCGTCACCGACGACTATGCATGGCTGAAGGATGCGAAATGGCAGGAGGTGCTGCGTAACCCTGCGGTGCTCGACCCTGATATCCGCAAATATCTCGATGAGGAGAATGGCTACACCGAGAGTCTGCTCGGCCATACCGCGGGCTTGCAGAAGACGCTGGTGCGCGAGATGCGCTCCCGGATCAAGGAAGACGATTCCAGCGTGCCCTCGCCCGACGGGCCGTTCGCCTATTTCCGCAGGTTTCGCGAAGGCGGCCAGCACGAGCTGTTCGGCCGCATGCCGCGCGATGGCGGCGAAGGCGAGATCGTGCTCGACGGCGATGCGCTGGCCAAGGACCACAAATATTTCAAGTTCGGCGGAAGCCGGCACTCGAACGATCACAAGCTGCAGGCCTGGAGCGCCGATATCAAGGGCTCCGAGTATTTTTCAATCCGCGTCCGCGACTGGGCAACGGGTCAGGATCTCGACGACATCGTCGAGGAGACCGACGGCGGCGTGGTCTGGGCCGCGGACGGCAAAAGCTTCTTCTATGTGAAGCTGGACGACAATCACCGGCCGATGCAGGTGTGGCGCCACAAGCTCGGCACGAAACAGGCCGACGATACGCTGGTTTATGAAGAGCAGGATGCCGGCTGGTTCACCCATCTGCACGAGAGCACCAGCGGCCGCTTCTGCGTGATCGCCGGCGGCGACCACGAGACGTCAGAGCAGCGGCTGATCGATCTTTCCAATCCCGACGCCCCCCCGCGCCTGGTCGCGACGCGCGAGGAAGGCGTGCAATATTCGCTCGCCGACCGCGGCGACGAGCTGTACGTCCTCACCAACGCCGACGACGCCATCGACTTCAAGATCGTCACCGCGCCGCTTGACGCGCCCGAGCGCAAGAACTGGCGCGATTTGATCCCGTATCGCCCGGGCATCTACATCATCGACCTCGATCTCTATGCCGGCCATCTGGTGCGGCTGGAGCGCGCCAACGCGCTGCCGTCGATCGTGATCCGCGATCTCGCCACCAAGGAAGAGCATGCGATCGCCTTCGACGAGGCCGCCTATTCGCTCGACACGATGGGCTCCTACGAATTCGACACGACGAATTTGCGCTTTGCCTATTCGTCGATGACGACGCCGTCGGAAGTCTACGACTACGACATGGCGAAGCGGACGCGCGTGCTTCGCAAGCGCCAGGAGATTCCGTCGGGCCATAACGCTGCCGACTACGTCACCACTCGCATCATGGCGAAGGCGCATGACGGCGCCGAAGTGCCGGTGTCGATCCTCCATCGCCGCGGTCTGAAGCTCGACGGCACCGCCCCGCTCCTGCTCTACGGCTACGGCTCCTATGGCATGGCGATGCCAGCCTCGTTCAACGCCAACCGCCTGTCATTGGTCGATCGCGGTTTCGTCTATGCCATCGCCCATATCCGCGGCGGCGCCGACAAGGGCTGGGGCTGGTATCTCGACGGCAAGCGCGAAAAGAAGACCAACTCGTTCGACGATTTCTCAGCCAGCGCCCGCGCGCTGATCGATGCGAAATACACCAGCGCGAAACGCATCGTCGGTCATGGCGGCTCGGCCGGCGGCATGCTGATGGGCGCCGTCGCCAACCGCGCCGGCGAGCTGTTCGCCGGCATCGTCGCCGAAGTGCCGTTCGTCGACGTGCTCAACACCATGCTCGACAACACGCTGCCGCTGACGCCGCCGGAATGGCCCGAATGGGGCAACCCGATCGAGAGCGAGACGGATTTTCGCACCATCCTGTCCTACTCGCCTTACGACAATGTCGCGGCGAAGGAGTATCCCGCGATCCTTGCGATGGGCGGCTTGACCGATCCGCGCGTCACCTATTGGGAGCCCGCCAAATGGATCGCGCGCCTGCGCGCCACCATGAGCGGCGGCGGCCCGGTGCTGCTGCGTACCAACATGGGCGCCGGCCACGGCGGCGCCTCGGGGCGGTTCGACCGGCTCGACGAAGTCGCGATCGTGTACGCGTTTGCACTGTGGGCGACGGGGATGGCGAAGGCGGCGGTGTAGCCACACCCACAGCCGTCGTCCCGGCGCAGGCCGGGACCCACCGCGTGATCTATCGATGGAGCGTGGGTCGCAATACCGCGGGAAGACTCTTTAACCCCGAGTCTTCGCCAAGCTGCTCCCTCTGGTTATGGGTCCCGGGCTCGCGCTTTGCGCGCCCCGGGACGACGGCGGAAGTTGTAGCGCGAATACCCGTCCCCACAACCAACTCACACCGCCCCATGCGCTTCCACATAGAGCGCGTAGATCGAGTGGCAGCTGGCCATATAGAGGCGGTTGTTCTTCGGGCCGCCGAAGCAGAGGTTTTCGCAACGCTCGGGGAGCTTGATGAAGGCGAGCGGCTTGCCTTCGGGATTGAACACCATGACGCCGTCGAGATCCTCAGGCCTGCCCTTGAGCTGGTAGACCTTGCGGCCGCCCACGTCAGTAGGTTCTGACTGCAACGCGCCGTTCGAGCCCCAACCGCACCAGAGATTGCCATCGCGGTCGACGCGAAATCCGTCAAGCGACCCCTGGTCGGCGGCGTCGATCAGCTTGGTCTTGCCGCTGAGCGAACCGTCGTCACCGACATTGTAGCTCCAGATGCTGCGATTGGGCGTGCCCTTCCATTCGACGACATAGAGCTTCTTCTCGTCCGGCGAGAAGGCGAGACCGTTCGGGTTGACGAGATCGGTGAGAACAGCGGTGAGCTTGCCGTCCTTGGCGATGCGGTAGACGTTGGTGGTGGCCTGCTCCGGCTTCTCCTTCTTGCCCTCCCACTCGCCGTTGATGCCGAAGGTCGGATCGGTGAACCAGATGCTGTCGTCGGACTTCACCACGATGTCGTTCGGCGCGTTCAGCCGCTTGCCCTCGAACTTGTCGGCGAGCACGGTGATCTTGCCGTCCTTCTCGGTGCGGGTGATGCGGCGCGTGACGGAGTGCTCGCAGGTGACGAGGCGGCCCTGGCGGTCGCGCGTATTGCCGTTGGCGTAGTTGGCGTTGGCGCGGAAGACGCTGGTCTGCCCGGTCTTCTCGTCGAACTTCATGATCCGGTTGTTGGGAATGTCGGAGAACAGCAGATAACCGCCGTCGGGGAAATAGACCGGGCCTTCGGCCCAACGGAGCCCGGTCGCGACCTGCTCCAGCGTCGAGGAATAAAGCCGGTACTTTGCGAAGCTGGGATCGAGAATCTGAACGGCCGGATCCGGATAGCGCTGGGCCGGCGTGAACGGAAACGACTGGGCGCCGGCAGCGCGGATAAGAATCGTGGAAGCGGCCGTCGCGCCCGCGCCGACCAAGAGGTTGCGTCGCGTGAAAGTCATATGAGTCTCCCTGCTTGATAAAAGGCCGGCACTTGATGTGACCGGCCTGTTTCTTGAATTGATTTGGTCACGATGAACGGCCTATCGCCCGTTCTTCTTCCGCCATTCCGCAAAATCGGTCAGCGTCTGCGGATCGGTCGCGGGATAGAGGCCGAAGATGCCGCGGCCCTTGCCGACTTCCTCGGTGACGAAATCCTCGAACGCGGTCATCTCGAAGGTCTCGTTGGCGATCTCGTCGGCGAGATGCGCGGGGATCACGACGACGCCGTCGGCATCGCCGAGAATGACGTCACCGGGAAACACCGGAGCATCGCCGCAGCCGATGGGCACGTTGATCTCGATCGCCTGGTGCAGCGTCAGATTGGTCGGCGCGCTCGGGCGATGGTGGTAGGCGGGAATGCCGAGCTTGGCGATCTCCGCGGAATCGCGAAAGCCGCCATCGGTGACGACGCCGGCGACGCCGCGCTTCATCAGACGCGTCACCAGGATCGCGCCCGCAGAGGCCGCGCGCGCATCCTTGCGGCTGTCCATCACCAGCACGGCACCCGGCGGACAATCCTCAACGGCCTTGCGCTGCGGATGCGAACGATCCTTGAACACGTCGATGGTGTTGAGATCCTCGCGCGCCGGCATGTAGCGCAGCGTGAAGGCCTCGCCCACCATGGTTGGCTTGTCGAGACCTACCGGGTGCACATCCTGGATCATCTGAATGCGCAGGCCGCGCTTGAACAAAGCGGTGGCGACGGTGGCAGTGGAGACGGATTTGAGCTTGTTGCGGGTGGCTTCGCTGAGTTTTGTCATCTTGTTCTCACTCTCTCATTCGTCATTCCGGGGCGCGCCACTTGGCGCGAGCCCGGAATCCATACTCACGATCGTGGTTATGGATTCCGGGCTCGCCGCTTCGCGGCGCCCCGGAATGACAGTTGTGTTAATAGATAGACGGCTCGCCGATCGGCGCGCCGAAATCGGTCTCGAGGAAGTCGAAGTCGCAGCCGTCATTGGCCTGCTTGATGTGCTTGGTGAACATCCAGCCATAGCCGCGCTCGAAGCGGCGCTCGGGCTGCTTCCAGGCGGAGCGGCGCTTGGCGAGCTCGGCCTCGGGGACATCGAGATTGATGGTGCGCGCGGCAACATCGAGCGTGATGCGGTCGCCGTTCTGCACCAGCGCCAGCGGGCCGCCGATATAAGATTCCGGCGAGACGTGCAGGATGCAGGCGCCGTAGCTGGTGCCGCTCATGCGCGCGTCCGAGATGCGCACCATGTCGCGCACGCCCTGCTTCACGAGCTTGGTCGGGATCGGCAGCATGCCCCATTCCGGCATGCCCGGGCCACCTTGCGGCCCCGCATTGCGCAGGATCAGGATGTGGTCCTCGGTGACATCGAGATTGGGGTCGTCGACCGCCTTCTTCATCGCGGGATAGTCGTCGAACACCAGTGCGGGCCCGGTGTGCTTGAGGAAGCGCGGCGCGCAAGCCGACGGCTTGATCACGCAGCCATCGGGCGCGAGATTGCCCTTGAGCACCGCGAGCGCGCCTTCCTTGTAGATGGGATTGGCAGTGGTGCGGATCACGTCGGCATTGTGCACCTCGGCGCCATCGATGTTCTCGCCGAGGGTCTTGCCTGTCACCGTGATGCAATCGAGATGCAGATGCTGCTTGATCTCTCCCATCAGCGCCGGCAGGCCGCCCGCATAGAAGAAATCCTCCATCAGATAGGCATCGCCGCTCGGGCGGACATTGGCGATCACGGGCACCTTGCGGCTTGCCGTTTCGAAATCGTCGAGGCCGATATCCTGGCCGGCGCGGCGGGCCTGTGCGATCAGATGGATGATCGCGTTGGTCGAGCAGCCCATCGCCATCGCCACCGCGATCGCGTTTTCGAAGGCCTTGCGAGTCTGGATCACCTTCGGCGTCAGGTCCTCCCACACCATCTCGACGATGCGGCGGCCGCATTCACTGGCCATGCGGATGTGGTTGGCATCGGCAGCCGGAATCGAGGAGGCGCCGGGCAACGTCATGCCGATCGCTTCGGCAATCGCGGTCATGGTCGAGGCCGTGCCCATGGTCATGCAGGTGCCGTAGCTGCGGGCGATGCCGGCCTCGATGTCGAGCCAGTCCTTGTCGGAGATCTTTCCGGCACGCCGCTCGTCCCAATATTTCCAGCCGTCCGAGCCGGAGCCGAGCGTCTTGCCCTTCCAGTTGCCGCGCAGCATGGGGCCAGCCGGCAAATAGATCGCCGGGATGTTCATCGAGGTCGCGCCCAAGAGCAGCGCCGGGGTGGTCTTGTCGCAGCCGCCCATCAGCACCACGCCGTCGACGGGATGGCTGCGCAGCAATTCCTCGGCGTCCATCGCCAGCAGATTGCGATAGAGCATGGTGGTCGGCTTTAGTAGCGATTCCGACAGCGACAGCGCCGGCAATTCCACCGGCAGGCCGCCAGCCATCAGGATGCCGCGCTTGACGTCGTCGACGCGCGACTTGAAGTGCATGTGGCAGGGCTGCGCGTCCGACCAGGTGTTGAGGATCGCGATGATCGGGCGGTCCTTCCACTCCTCCGGAGCGTAACCCATCTGCATGGCGCGGGAGCGGTGGCCGAACGAGCGGAGATCGTCGGGCGCGAACCAGCGCGCGCTGCGGAGTTGGTCGGGTGTTTTCTTCTTGGTCATGATTGGGTGCCCCATTTCTGGACCGTGTTCCGCTCGATGGCGCGGAAGATCAGGTTCTCGACAAAGAGCCCAATGATGATCACGGTCAAGAGGCCCGCGAATACTGCGGGTATGTCGAGCAGGTTGCGGTTCTCGAAGATGAACCAGCCGAGCCCGCCCTGCCCCGAGGACACGCCGAAGACGAGCTCGGCCGCGATCAGCGTACGCCAGGCAAATGCCCAGCCGATCTTGAGGCCGGTGAGGATCGAGCCGAACGCCGCGGGGATCAGGATTTTCGCGACATAAGGCAGCCCGCGCAGGCCGTAATTGCGCCCAACCATGCGCAGTGTGTTGGACACGCTCTTGAAGCCGGAATGGGTGTTGAGAGCCACCGGCCACAGCACCGAATGGATCAGCACGAAGACGAGACTGCCATTGCCGAGCCCGAACCAGATCAGCGCCAACGGCAGCAGCGCAATCGCCGGCAGCGGATTGAACATCGCCGTGACGGTCTCGAGGAAATCGGTGCCGATGCGGGTGGAGATGGCGAGCACGGTGAAGATGGCCGCAAGCGCAATGCCGGCCGAATAGCCCATGAACAGCACCTTCAGCGAGGTCCAGGCCCGCATCGGGATGGTGCCGTCCTTGACGCGATCGACCAGCGTCAGAATCGTGTCGTGCAGTGTCGGGAACAGCAGGGGATTGTCGAGAGTGACGCCGTAGGCCTCCCACACGGCCGCGAGGAACAGGATGATGACGCTCTTGCGGACGAAGCCGTCGTTCCACAGCAGCTCAAGCACACTGAGCTTGCGCTCGACCTCGCCAGCACCGCTGCCAGCAACCGGCGCATCACGCAGCAGAATTCTCGCTTCGCCCATCAGCGGCTCCCCTAATGCGCGGTGGCTTCGCCGGCGAACAGGAGAGCATGGATCTCCTTCTCCAGCCGGCCGGCGCTGCCGTCGTCGTTGCCGACCTTGTCGACATCGACCACCTCCGCCTTGATCCGGCCAGGATGCGGCGACAGCAGCAGGATGCGGTTGCCGATGCGGATCGCCTCGGCAATCGAATGGGTCACGAACAGCACGGTGAATTTGGTCTCGCTCCAGAGCTGGAGCAGCTCGTCCTGGCAGGTCCGACGCGTCAGCGCGTCGAGCGCCGCGAACGGCTCGTCCATCAAGAGAATATCCGGCTCCATCGCCATGCCGCGCGCTATCGCGACGCGCTGCTTCATGCCTCCGGAGAGCGTGTGCGGATAGGCATCGACCACGCGGGTGAGGCCGACCTTCTCGATATAGGCCCGCGCCTTTGCCTCGGCGTCCTTGCGTGACAGCTTTCGCGCCGTGAGCAGCGGGAACATTACGTTGGCGAGCACGCTCTTCCAGGGCAGGAGCTGGTCGAACTCCTGGAAGATCATCATGCGGTCGGCGCCGGGGCCGCGGATCTCACGATCGCCGATGGTCATGCGTCCCTCGCTCGGCGTCATGTAGCCGCCGACCGCCTTCAGCAGGGTCGACTTGCCGCAGCCGGACGGGCCGAGCAGCACGAAGCGGTCGGACTTGTCGACGGTGAACGAAACTCTCTCCGTGGCGGTGACGACGGCGCTGGAGGTCTTGTAGCGCAGCGTCACGCCGCTGACATCGAGCAACGCCATCAGCTGCCCTTCAGGTCGTGCGCGACGGGAAGATAATAGTCGGTCCAGGCCTTGGGCTGGGTCTTCAGCGTGCCGGTCTTGTACAGATGAGCAGCAAACTTCATCGTGCCCTGCGGCTCGAGATTCCATTCCATCATGCCGGGCTGCTTCAGGAGATCGAGCAAATCCTCCACCGAGGTCTTGTCGCCGGTGATCTCCTTGTAGATCTCGACAGCCTGTTTGGTATCGCTGCGGATCAGATCCTGCGCCTCCTTCGTGGCATCGCGCACCGCCTGGATGATCTTTGGATTGGCGTCGGCGAATTTGGTCGTGGTGAAGAACTGCGCCTGGCTGAGCGGGCCACCCATCACATCAGGCGAGTTCAGCACGACATGCGCGCCCGGCACGTTCTTCAGCTCCAGGAACGTGAAGGGCGGGATCGAGAAATGATTGTGCACCTCGTGCTTGGGATTGGCGAGCGCGGCATAGGCGTCGGGATGACCGAGCTGCACGGTGTTGGCATCGAGCTTCGACCATTGATCGGCGCCGAAGGCCTCGGCTGCGGCGATCTGCAGGACGATCGCCTGCGTCGAGACCTTGACTGTCGGCACCGCGATCTTGTCGGCCGGGCCGAAATCCTTGATCGACTTGATGTTGGGGTCACGGCTGATCAGCGTCATCGGCTGCGCCGACGTGGCGACGATGCCCTTCACGCCGCCGCGGGTGCGATCCCACAGCAGCAGCAGATTGCCGGTGCCGGTGTTAAGGATGTCGACACCGCCCGCGAGCAGCGCATCGGTCTGCGCGCCGCCGCCGGAGAAGGTGACCCATTTGGTCGTCACATTGGGCACGCCGAGCGCAGCCGCGTGCTTCTCGATCAGCTTCTGCTTCTCCATGATGTGGCTCGGCATGTAGAAAATGCCGGGCTGCCGCGACAGCGCGATCTCGGATTTCTGCTGCGCCTGCGCGGCCGAAGCGGACAGGGCCGCGGCCGCGATCAGGGCGATGGCCGCAAGGCCCGTCTGGAATTGCTTGATCATTGTTGTTCGTTTCCTCCGGCCGCCATTGACGAGAAGGCCGCTTGATGCACTAATGCATTAGTGCATCAAGGGCAAGCCCGCCGGAGCCGCCGCCATGGAAACAGCCCCCACCGCCGTCCGCCCCGCTGCGCGGCTCGACCGCGCCCGGCAGGCCGCGCCGCAGGTGTTCGAACGGCTGCGCAATGCGATCCTCGGGCTCGAGCTGCCGCCGGGCGCGCCGCTGTCGCGTGCCGATCTGGCCGCGCAATTCGGCGTCAGCTCGACGCCGATCCGCGACGCCCTGATGCGGCTGGAGGAAGAAGGGCTGGTCGACGTGTTTCCGCAGCACGCGACCGTGGTCAGCCGGGTCGACGTCGGCCGCGCCGAGCAGGCGCATTTCCTGCGCCAGGCGCTGGAGCTCGAGATCGTCCGGCTGCTTGCGGAGGCGCATGACAACGCCCTGGTCATCCGTCTCGATCACGCGATCGCTCTCCAGCAGCAATTCGCCAAGGCCGGCGACTTCGAGAGCTTCATCGCCGCCGACAATGATTTCCACGCCCAGCTCTACGCCGCCGCCGGCAAGCAGGAGCTGTGGACGCTGGTGCGCAGCCGCAGCGGACATATCGACCGGCTGCGTCGGCTGCATTTGCCTTCGCCCGGCAAGGCCCAGAACATCCTGCGTCACCACAGGCTGATCGTGCGCGCCATCGAGGCCGGTGATGCCGACGCCGCGCAACAGCATCTGCGCAAGCATCTGTCGGGCACGCTCAGCGAGCTCGACGCTATCAGGACCCGCTATCCTGAATATCTCACCGACTAGGGCGCGTCCCCACAAGGCCTTCCCAATATCCGCTTTGCTTCGCTTGTGCGGACCAGGCAGACTTGGCAGATTGTCGTGGCTGATGGATTGTCGCGAACCGCCGCGTGCGAGCGAGGCTCGCAGCTCCAACTCCAATTTCATCGCGACAGATCATCGCCACCGACGGAGACCAGATGAGCGGCGCACTGCGACAATTGTATCCATCCGTCGAACCCTACGAGACCGGCCGGCTGGACGTTGGCGACGGTCACGAAATTTTCTTCGAGCGTGTCGGCAGGCGGGGCGGCAAGCCGGCTGTGTTCCTTCACGGCGGGCCCGGTGGCGGCATCAGTCCGGACCATCGACGGCTGTTCAATCCAGAGCACTACGATGTTCTGCTCTTCGATCAACGTGGCTGTGGACGGTCCACACCACATGCCAGTCTCGAAGCAAATACCACATGGCACCTGGTCGCCGATATCGAGCGCCTGCGCAGGCATATTGGAGTCGAGCGCTGGCTGGTGTTCGGCGGCTCCTGGGGGTCGACCCTCGGCCTCGCCTATGCGGAGAGTCATCCGGAGCGGGTCAGCGAGCTCATCCTTCGCGGCGTCTATACGGTGACCAGGCCCGAGATCCAATGGTACTATCAGTATGGCGTCTCCGAGATCTTTCCCGACCGCTGGGAGCAGTTCCTTGCTCCCATCCCGCCGGACGAGCGACACGACATGGTGGGGGCCTACCGCAAACGTCTCACCAGCGACGAGCCTTCCGTCCAATTAGAGGCTGCGCGAGCCTGGAGTGTCTGGGAAGGCTCCACGATCACGCTTCTGCCCAATCCCGCATTGGCGGTGTCGCACGATGATGCGAAATTCGCTCTCGCCTTCGCCCGCCTTGAAAATCATTACTTCGTGCACGACTGCTGGCTCGAAGATGAGCAGCTTTTGCGAGACGCACACAAGCTGAAGGGCATCCCCGGAGTGATCGTTCATGGTCGCTACGACATGCCGTGTCCAGCCCGGTATGCCTATTCCCTCCATAAGGCCTGGCCCGATGCAGCCTTTCATCTGATCGAGGGTGCAGGTCACGCTTTCTCGGAGCCGGGAATCCTTGATCAGTTGATTCGCGCGACTGACCGTTTTGCGGGGCTGAACAACGATTAGCGGCCGCCACGCCCCGCTTCACCGCAAGTCCGTTTCGCCGCAGCCGCTTCGTCAGGCGGCGTCTCGGCAATCGCGCAGCTCCGGTCCGCGATAGTCGGGATCGCAGCCCTTGCGCCGGTCCATCGGCCCGCTGCGCAGCTTGACGAAGAAGCTCTGCACCTCGGCTGCGAGACGCTCGGCCGCACCCGAGACCTGGTTCGCCGCGCCCATGACGTGGTCGGCCGACCGGTTGGTCTCATCGATCGCGCCGGAGACGTTGCCGATGCTGGTGGCGAGGGTCCGCGTCCCCGAGGCCGCCATCTGGACGTTCTGCGAGATCTCCCGCGTTGCCGCTCCCTGCTGTTCCACCGCGCTCGAGATCGCGGCGGTCACCTCGTCGATCCGGCGCATCGCCACCGCAACTTCCTTGACGGAGGCGACCGCGCTGCCGGTCGAGTTCTGGATCGCAGCGATGTGCTGGCCGATCTCCTGTGTCGCGTTGCTGGTCTGGTCGGCCAGCGCCTTGACCTCGGATGCCACCACGGCAAAGCCGCGACCGGCATCGCCGGCGCGCGCTGCCTCGATCGTGGCATTGAGCGCGAGCAAGTTGGTCTGGGCAGCGATCGCCTGGATCAAGTCAACCACCGAGCTGATGCTCTGCGCGGCGTGCGCGAGGCCTTCGATCTCTGCCTCGGAGCGCGCGGTCACCTCGCCCGCCGAGCGCACCGTCTTGTTGGACAGCTCGATCTGCCGGCCGATCTCGACAATGGAGCTGGCGAGCTGCTCCGCCGCCGCCGCAACGGTCTGGACGTTGACGGCGGTCTGCTCGGAGGTAGACGCGGCGGAGGCCGCCTGGTTCGTCGCGTGGCTCGCGATGCCGCCGAGGCTCTCCGCGGTCTGCCGCATCGTGCCGGCATTCTCTCCGACGAGGGTGAGCAGATCGCGCGAGGTGACGCGAAACTCCTCGACGGCGTTCTCCATGTTGCGGTTGGCCGCCTCGCGGGCTTCCGCTTCGCGCGCGAGCCCCTCCGCAGCGTGCTGCTGCGCGATCACGTTGTCGCGAAACTTGGCCACGGCCTGCGAGACGACCCCGATCTCGTCGCCGCGCTGCGCTGTCCTGAATTCGACACTGGTGTCGCCGCCGGAGAGCCGCGCGGAGTCCGCCACCAGCTCGACGATCGGGCGGGTGATGGAGCGCGCCACCACGATCGCGATCGCGGCCCCGAGAGCGAGCCCCGCGGCGAGCAGAACCCATTGCAGCCGAAGCAGCTTCTCGACCTCCTCGGCGACGCCGCGCCCGTCCTCGGTGAGCTTCACCTGCTGATCGCTCTTGAGCCCGCCCGCGCGCTTGCCATCGCCGTCTTTCTTGCCGTCGAGCAGATCGAGAATTCGTGCAGCGCGAGGCGCGGCCTCGGTGAACAGGATGAAGACCGGCATGTTCCATTGCGGCGTCTGGCGGATCTTGACGATTTTCTCCGGCACCGGCGCGAAGGCTTCGTTCGCCTTGACGATGGCCTGGTAGGCGGCCGCCTGCTTGGTCGTGAGCAGGTCCGTCTGCCTCCTGACCGACGCGAGCGCGGCCCTGAAGGTGGCAAGCGGCTTTTCGAACTTGTCGCGGTCGGCCGCCTCGCCAGAAGCCACATAGAGCCGCAACTGCGATCCGGCCGCGGCGAGATTGCCGCGGACATCGGCGAAGGTCTTGAGCAGGTGCTTGCGCTGCGGTGTCGCCTCCAGCGCCGCCTCCTCGTCGATCATCGCGGTGATTTCGGTGAACATGGCCGCGATCAACGGCGCGGCTTCCTTGGCCAGGAGCTCGCTTGCCGGATACGCCGACGGCGTGAACGCCGCCAGTTCGGCCTTGTCCTGGGCCTGGCGGAATTCGGCGATCAGCGCCTTGGCCTCGTTCCAATTGGCCTTGTTCTGCGGATTCGAAAACCGTTCGGCCATGCGGTCGACCGCGGCCGCCGTGCGATCGAGCTCGCTCCACACCGCCGCACGGTCGTGCTTGCCTTGCGTATCGCCGCTCAGAAGATAGCCGCGCAGCGTCGAGAGTGTCGAGTAGAGGTTACCGACGAGCTCGGTGCTTGCGATCGCGACCGGCGCCCGCTGGTCCACGACCTTCTGGATGCGCGACGAAATGTCCGAGACGGCGGTCACAGTGTAGATCACGGTGGCCGCGAGTAGCGCGCAGATCAGCGCGAAGCCGCCGAGCAGCCGGGTCCGAATTCCCATGTTCGCATTCGATTTAAACATGAAGAGATCTCGTACTGGTGATTGGGCTGATGGTCCGGACGTCGTCGGGAGCCGAAGCGGGGGCAATGCACTGCGCAAAATACGATTCGCTAAATTCCCGGCAATTGTGGTCATCCGCCTTTAACCCACCGTGAAGTCCGGGGCCCGTACAACTACGGCGAGAAAGATATCGCAGCGTTCGGCGGCTCCGTTCCGGGATTGATATGCACGCGAACGTGCGTATGGGCGGCCGGGTCCCTCCCCCTTGACGCGCCTCGAAAAGGCGATCGGGCCAGGCGCGAAGTGCTTGCGGCCTGGGCATGATCCGCGCAACAATTTCGTATTGAGTGCTTTGATTTGCGGCTGCCGGGGCATCCGACCCGGCCCGGAAGGATTTGTCGACGTGGCCAACATCCTGATCGTGGATGACGATCCGGCCGTACAGCTCACGATCCGGCTGCTGCTGGAGCGGGCCGGTCATCACGTGACGGTCGCCGGCGATGGCCGCAAGGGGCTGGCGGTGTTCGAGAGCAGACCATTCGACCTGCTGTTCCTCGACATCTTCATGCCCGGCATGGACGGGCTGGAGACCATGCGCCATGTCCGGGCGCTGCAACCGGCCATTCCGATCATTGTCATTTCCGGCCGTTCGATCACGCCGGATGCCTATGCCGAGCCGGACTTCCTGAAGATGGCAACCAAGCTCGGCGCGGTCGCAAGCCTGCAGAAACCGTTCCGGGCCGATGCGCTGCTGGCGGCGGTCGACAATTGCCTGAAGGCCGGCGAGTCCGAGGGGGCCGATGTCAATGCCAGCCGCCGATGACGGGAGCGCCTCCGCAGCTCTGGGCCGGCACGGGCGCAATCATGCAGGAAGCCCAGCGAACGTTCCCGTGAGGCACGGAACAACGCTCGCCACACGCCTGGCCATCGCCATGACCCTGCTGGTGGCGGTCACCGTAGGTGCAGTCGGTTGGCTGGGTTATCGCAACACCACGCAGGCGGTCATCCCGCGCGTCCTGGAGCGGGTCGGAGCCCAGTCGCGCCTGTTGGCGGCCAATCTTGAATCCTATGTTGCCAGCGTGCGCGGCGACCTGATCGGCTATCGCGCCGCGGCGGCCATCAATGGCCTCATCCGGGCTCATGCCGGTGGAGGAATCGACCCTTCCGACGGCGTCTCGGAGCAAACATGGCGCGATCGTATCGCCGAGCGGCTCGCAGCCGAGATCGAAGCCAAGCCCATTTATGGGCAGTTTCGGATCATCGGGCTCGATAACGACCAGCGCGAGGTGGTCCGGGTCGATCGCTCCGGGCCGAACGGCGCAGCACGGATCATTCCCGACGGCGAACTGGAGAGCAAGAGCGACCGAGCCTACTTCCAGGAAACGATACGGCTCAGGCCCGGTGAAATCTATGTGTCGCCCATCGAGCTTGCCACCCGCCAGGGAGGAACGACGGCTCCGCATGTTCCGACGTTGCGCGTCGCGATGCCGCTGTTTGCATCCGACGACAAGCCCTTCGGCATCATCATCGCCAATATCGACATGCGACCGGCGCTCGACAGTGTCCGCTCTACCGCGACTACTGGAGGACAGCTTTATGTCGTGAATTCGCGGGGGGATTATCTCCTCCATCCCGATCGCGCGCGGGAATTCGGCGCGCCACATGGTGGCGCCAATGACTGGCGCAAGGATTTTCCATATTTCGCCTCCCTGACCGGCACTCTGGAAGCATCCACGCGGCTCATGACCGATGAATCGGGCCGTCCGAGCGGCGCTGCGATCGCGCCGGCACTGCTCGCGGGCCAGGATTGGGTCGCCATCATCGAGACGATTCCGGCGCCCGTGTTCAGTCTCGTGCCCGCGGCCATCCAAAAAACGTCCCTGCTCGTCGGTGTGCTGGCCGTCCTCGCCGCGGCCTCGCTCGCAGTGCTGCTGGCACGCTCGTTGACAAGTCCGATCACCCGCCTGACCGCGGCCGTGGAGGCTATCGGCAATGGACAGCCGGCCGACATTCCGGTCGATGCGAGCGGCGAGACCGGCGCGCTGGCGCGGGCTTTTGCCCAGATGGTCGAAGAAACGCGCGCGAAAGCAGCTGCGCTCGAACGCGAGGTCGAGGAGCATCGCCGCACCGAGGCCGCGCGAAGCCATCATGCGACGCGCGAGCTCCTGTTCAGCGCCGCCGTGGAATCATCCGACGATGCGATCGTGATGCAATCCCTCGATGCCATCATCACCGGCTGGAATCCCGCTGCCGAACGGCTCTATGGATATCAGGCGAATGAAGCGATCGGGAAACCCACCTCGATCATCGTCCCGCCCGACCGCCGCGAGCAGGGCAAGGACTATTTGACGCGGATCTCGGGTGGCGAGCCGATCGAACGCTTCGAGACGGTCCGGCTGCGCAGGGACGGCACGCCGGTCGAAATCGCGCTCAGCCTGTCGCCGATCAAGGGTCCGTCGGGCGAGATCATCGGCGTCTCCGGGTCCGCGCGCAGCCTGACCGAAGCGCGGCGCGCGGAGCGGGCGCTACAGCAGCAGCTGGAGGAGCGACGGCAGCTGTTCGACGCCTCGCAGGATCTGATCATGATCATGAACTCGCGCGGCGAGATCGCGCAGATCAGTCCGAGCAGCCAGACCATTCTCGGTTACGCGCCCGACGAGATGATCGGGCACAGCGGTGTCGAATTCATCCATCCCGACCATCTCGAGCAGTCCCGCGCGGAGATGCGCGCGCTCCGGCGCGGCGGCCATCCGAAGCTCGCCGACACGCGCTGCCGCCACAAGGACGGCCACGAGGTCTGGCTGTCCTGGCTCGGCAACTGGTCGAATCAGGCCAATCGTTACTTCTTTGTCGGACGCGACATGACCGAGGCGCGGCTGGCTGCCGAGTCCCTACGCGAAAGCGAGCAGCTTGCGCGCAACATCGTCGAGACCGCGCTCGACGCCTTCGTCCAGACCGACGATCGCAGCACCATCCTGAACTGGAGCTCGCGGGCGGAGGAGCTGTTCGGCTGGCGGCGCGACGAGGCCCTCGGCAAGAACGCGGTCGACATGATCGTCGCGGAGAGCGAGCGCGAAAGGGTCTGGGCCGGCCTCGCCCGCTTCCTCGAATCTGCGGACGGCCGGAGCCTCAACCGCCGACGCGAGCTCATGGTCCGCCGCCGCGACGGCAAGGAGTTCAAGGCCGAGCTGAGCGTCACGGCGCTGCGGCGACGCGAGGGCATTCTGTTCAACGTCTTCTACCGCGACCTCACCGACAAGATCGCCTCCGAGGAGCGCATCCGCCATGCCGAGAAGATGGAGGCGGTCGGCCAGCTCACCGGCGGCGTGGCACACGATTTCAACAACATCCTCACCGTCATCACCGGGACGATCGAGATCCTGGCCGACGCGGTGGCCAAGGATCCGGGGCTTGCCGCGATCACGAAGATGATCGACGAGGCCGCCGGCCGCGGTGCCGAGCTGACCCAGCATCTGCTCGCCTTTGCGCGCAAGCAGCCGCTGCAGCCGCGCGAGATCGACATCAACTCGCTGATCATCGACACCGCAAAGCTGCTGCGACCGACGCTGGGCGAGCAGATCCAGATCGAATCCGTGTTCGAGGACGAGAGCTGCGTCGCGGTCGTCGATCCGAACCAGCTCACCACGGCCATCCTCAACCTCGCGCTCAACGCACGCGATGCGATGCCCAGCGGCGGCAAGCTGATCGTGGAGACCGGTGCGGCCTATCTCGACGAGGTCTATGCCAGCGCCAACGATGTCCCGCCCGGACACTACGTGCTCATTGCGGTCAGCGACACCGGCACCGGTATTCCCGCGGGCATGCTGGCGCGCGTGTTCGATCCCTTCTTCACCTCGAAGGGCCCGGGCAAGGGCACCGGGCTCGGGCTCTCCATGGTCTACGGATTCATCAAGCAGTCCGCGGGCCACATCAAGATCTACAGCGAGGAGGGCCACGGCACGACGATCAAGATGTATCTGCCGCCGGGCAAGACGCCCACGGCCGTGGGCGACGGCGTGACGCCGACGATGGTCGAGGGCGGACACGAGACGATTCTCGTGGTCGAGGACGACCGTTTGGTGCGCGAGTACGTGCTCGCACAGCTGCACTCGCTCGGCTACGTCACCCTGCAGGCCGCCAACTCGGCGGAAGCGCTGGCGATCGTCGCCGCCGGACAGCCGTTCGATCTGCTGTTCACCGACGTGATCATGCCCGGCAAGATGAACGGGCGGCAGCTCGCCGACGAGGTGCTGAAGTCGCGCCCGGATCTCAGGGTGGTCTACACGTCAGGCTACACCGAGAACGCGATCATCCATCACGGCCGGCTGGATTCAGGCGTGCTGCTGCTGGCAAAGCCCTATCGCAAATCTGATCTGGCGCGGATCATCCGCAAGGCGCTGCAGGGGTGAGACACGATCTCGTGTCCCGGACAAGGCGCAGCGTGCAACGCTGCGACGCAGAGCCGGGACCCAGAACTGTCACCCGTGGAGTCGGAGAGATGGGCCCCAGCTCTGCAGCGCATCACTGCGTGACGCGCTGCGTCCAGGGCACGGGACAGAACCAACCGCGCGTTACGACGCCCGCTGGGCGGCGGTCATCACGATGCGGATCAGGTCGGCGGCATTGCGGGCGCCGAGCTTCTTCATGATGTTGGCGCGGTGATCCTCGATGGTGCGCGGGCTGATGCCGAGGGTTCGGCCGGCCTCCTTGTTGGAGGCACCGGCAGCGAACTGCTCCAGCACCTCGCGCTCCCGGCGGGTCAATGGCTCGCGTCCGGGGAAATGCAGCGAGCCGAATTTCGGTGACGCGTTCTCCGCCTGCCTGCGTGCATAAGCGCCGATCGCCTCGTCCAGCCGGCCGACGATCTCGCTGCCGCGGAATGGCTTCTCGATGAAGTCGAGCGCGCCGCTCTTGATGGCGCCCACCGCCATCGCGATGTCGCCTTGCCCGGAGATCATGAAGATCGGGGCCGGATAGTCCTCGCCGTGCAGCTCCTTCAGAATGTCGAGACCCGACTTTCCGGGAATATGCACGTCGAGCAGGATCGCGGCCGGGGTGCGGTTTCGCGCGACGGAAAGCAGTGCTGCGCCGTCGGCAAAACAGATCACCTCATAGCCCGCCGCCTTCAACACCATCGACAGGGTGTCGCGAACAGCAGGGTCGTCATCGACCACGAAGATCTCACCACGGGAGCTTTGTTCGACCATGTGCCACGTCCATTCGCCAAGCCACGCCGGCATTGAAGGACTCGCGTCCGCGCCTGATGTAACGGCTTTCGGCGCAGATTCGGCCCACCCGCATTTGTACGGGACATGAACTTAACGCACAAGTAGCGCGGGGGTGCCTTATTGCGGGAGACGGAGAATATCCATGCTAAATTACGCAGGCACACCCCCGCTCGCCGCGATGGCTGAAACGGACAGCCGTCAACTGATCGTAGCCGAACTACGCTCCCTGATCGCCCGTATCGACATCAGCATGCGTCTGATCGACGCGGCGATGGAGCCTGAGGACGATAGCGCTATCGTGAGTGCCAGCTCGGGTTCCCCCGAGATTGTCGTGCTCGACGACGTCACGCCCCGCTATGCCGCGGCGAGTGCCGCCCTCAACGCCTGCCGGGCGGAGCTCGGACAGGCCCTTCAAAACCTGACGGAATCCGGCAATCCAGCGTAGACCCGGATCGGCGCGGCCGATGGGCCGCAGCCGACGGCATGGCAGCTCCGCGCCTTTAGGCGCGGTGCCGCTCCACGATTGCGTCGGTGGCGACACCACCCCAAGTATGGATTGTCGGCAGCCCCATCGCCCTCTTGCCGAGATTTGCGAGGCTGATACGCAGCGCCGCGAGATCCAGCGGCTTCGGCAGGCTCTGAAGCTCGATCCCGACGGAGCGGGCGAAGCTGCGGGCGGCGCTGCGGCGCTTGCCGTCCATGCCGCTGATCACGATCACCGAGCCTGAGAACTTTGCCGCGGCCATCTCGCGCAACACGTCGATGCCATCGCCATCCTCAAGCACGAGATCGAGCGTCACGCAGTCGAAACGCGCACCGCGCAGCTTTTCGATGGCCTCCGCGACCGACGGCGCCACGGCGACTTCGTGGCCGGCCTGCTTGGCGGCGACCGTGATCAGGCTGCGCTGGGTGGCGTCGTCATCAATCACCAGAAGCTGAAGGGCACGCCGTTCGGCGACATCGATGGGAGAGAGAGAGCTTCTTGGCATGGCCGGCCCCTGAAATTGCGACCTGCTATCGATACACGGCACGCGCTTAGGCCGCGTAAAGCCGGGTCTGCAATTCGTTCGGATGTTTTCAGAAAATGTGAAGCAATGCGCCAGCAACGGCCGCACATTGCGCGTGGCGATCACGCCGCCGCATCATGGCCGCCGGCAGGGCCGCGCTTCTTCCGGTTCTTGCCGCGCAGGAACTGGATGTCCATCTCGGAGCCGTTGACGCGCACCAGCTCGCAGCGGCGGTAGGCGAGGCCCGTGGACGACAGCAGCAGGAAGAACTCCTTCAGGTTCAACCCCTGGATCGAACCTTCCACCGTGAGGATGGCGTCGGTGTCGGAAATCGCGTTGAGCGTACAGTCGCGCCGCCACGTTCCGTCGATGGCCATGATGCAGACATCGTAGCCTCGACTGAATGTGACGCGCTCTGCGCCTTTGCCGTCCTCGGCCATACTACCGTCCTGCCATCGCCACCATCCGCGGCGCCTCGATAGCCGGCTTGGCTGCCGCGGCACGCGGATCGTTCGGCTTGTAGAGACCGCGGCGATCCGCGATCGGCCTGAACGTGTCGGTCAGTCCGACCACGGTCTCCGCAGCGCCCAGCACCAGGAATCCGTCGGGCTCGATCTGCCTGGCCAGGCGGTTGAAGATGTTGATCTTAGTCTCCTGGTCGAAATAGATCAGCACGTTGCGGCAGAAGATGACGTCGAAGGTGCCGAGGTGCGAGAAATCCTGCAGCAAGTTGAGCTGCCGATGCTGGACCATCGCGCGCAGCTCGGGAACGACCTGCCAGGTCTCGCCGGTCTGCTTGAAATATTTCATCAGCATCTGGATCGGCAGACCGCGCTGCACCTCGAACTGGCTGTAGACGCCGCTCTTGGCCTTCTCGAGCACCTCCTGCGAGAGGTCGGTTGCGATGATCTCGACACGCCATCCGGTGAGCGCCGCGCTCATCTCCTTCAGGGTCATCGCCAACGAATAGGGCTCCTGCCCGGTCGAGCCGGCGGCGCACCAGATTCGCACGCTGCGCTTGGCGGCGCGGGCCTTGAGCACCTCAGGCATGATGGTGTCGCGGAAATGATCGAACGGGACCCTGTCGCGGAAGAAGAAGGTCTCGTTCGTGGTCATGGCTTCGACCACGCTGGTGATCAGCGCGCTCGAGCCGCCCTGCAGCTTCTGCACGAGTTCGGGGATGCCGGAGAGTCCGGCCTTGCGCGCCAGCGGCAGCAGGCGGCTTTCGATCAGATATTGCTTGTCGGCGGACAGGTCGAGACCGGAGCGCTCTTTCAGCAACTTACGCAGATACTCGTAGTCGGGCGCGTTCACAGGATACCTCTTGACGCTACTGGCACGTATGTTTTCAGGCAGCGGTCTCTTCTTCGCGCGCGACCAGCCCGACTTCTTGGAACTTCGCCAACACGATGTCCTTGTCGAACGGCTTCATGATGTACTCGTTGGCGCCGCCGCCCATCGCCTTGGTGATGTGATCGATGCCGTTCTCGGTGGTGCAGAACACGACCTTGGGCTCGTCGCCGCCGGGCATTCGGCGCAGCGTGCCGAGGAACTGGAAGCCGTCCATGACCGGCATGTTCCAGTCGAGCAGAATCGCTTCCGGCATGGCCTTCTTGCAGTGGACCAGCGCTTCGACGCCGTCTTCCGCTTCGATGACCTGGAAGCCCAGCGCTTCGACGATACGGCGCGCGACCTTGCGAACGATGCTGGAATCGTCAACCACCAAACAGGTCTTCATCTGGATTCTCCGGCTTAAATATCTTTTGCGAAAGCTCAGGCAGCCATCTGTACTTCGGTTTTGAGCTCGAGGACGCGATCGACGTCGAGGACGACCATGAGCTGGCCGTCGAGACGGTGAACGCCGCCGGCGAGCTTGGCCATGCGGGGGTCGAGGTTGACGGGGTTCTCTTCCTTGCCGTCCTCGGGCAGGCGCAGCACCTCGCCGATCTGGTCGATCAGCAGGCCATAGGATTCACCGCGAAGGTCGACGCCGACCGCCATCGGGGTCTTGCCGTCCTCGTCCCTGGGCAGGCCGAGACGGGCGCGCATGTCGACCACGGTGACGATGCGGCCGCGCAGGTTCAGAACGCCCGAGATCTCGCGCGAGGACAAGGGAACGCGGGTGACGCGCTCGGGCATGAACACGTCCTGGACGCGGGAGATCGGCAGGCCGAACAGCTGGCCGCCGATCATCGCGGTGACGTATTCGACCATGGCGCCTTCGGTGGACTGGGTCTTCTTATTGCTCATTGCGATCTCTCCTCAGGTCCCGCTCAGGCTGCCGCGCGGCTCAGCTCGGAGGCGCCGGCGGCGCCCGCGGTCTGCTCCTTCAGCGCCGCGATCAGGCCGGGACGGTCGAACTTGGCGACATAGTCGTGGAAGCCGGCCTGACGGCCGCGCTCGATCGCCGCCGGCGACACCAGCGCCGAGAGGCCGATGATCGGCATCGAGCCCAGATTGCTGTCGGAGCGGATAACTTCCGCAAACTCGAACCCGTTCATGTCGGGCATCTCGATGTCGGTCAGCACCACGTCGAAGCTCTGCGCACGCAGGGCCGCAAGTCCCTCCTGCGCGGTCGGCGCGGTGCGGACGCGGTAGCCGGCGGCCTTGAGCACCGGGGCCAGCATGTTGCGGAAGAAGGCGCTGTCGTCGACCAGCAGCACCGACTGCGAGTGCATCGACGGCTTCATCTCCTTGCGGGTGAACCAGTCGGCGAACGCCATCGGGAGGAAGTGGCCGACGTCGATCACCTCGGTCGCCTGGCCCTTGATCACGGCCGAGCCGAGGATGCCGCTGGCCGAGCCGCCGACCTCGATGTTGAGGCGTTCCTCGACGATGTCGATGATCTCGTCGACGACGAGGCCCATGGAGCGGCCGTCATCGGCGAACACCAGGATCGGCTGGGCGCCCTGGCTCGCAACGGTGACGCCCTCCATGGAGACGAGCGGCATCAGCTGCTCGCGATACTGCACCATGTGGCGGCCGTTGGAGAACTCGATCTTGTCGGCGGGGAGCTCTTCGAGGCGGGTGACGAGGCCGAGCGGGACCGCCTTGGGCTGCGCCGAGCCGGCGCGGAACACCAGGAGCGAGGTGGTCTGCTCGCCAGAGCCGATGTGGAGCGCGCCATTGTCGTCGCCCATGTCATGGGCCGAGGAGCCGGCGGCGCCGAGCGCCTTGGCAATGCCGTTGGGGTCGATGATCATGATCACGGCACCATCGCCCAGGATGGTGTTGCCGGAGAACATGTCGATGTGACGCAGTTTCGTCGACATCGGCTTGACCACGATTTCTTCGGTGTGGAAGACGCCGTCGACCACGATGCCGAAGGTCTGGCTGCCCACTTGCGTGACCACGATGAAGCCGTTCTCGGGATCGCTCGCCGCGCCGTCGTCGATCTTGAGCAGCTTCTTCAGGTGGATCAGCGGCAATAGCTTGTTGCGCAGGCGGAGCACAGCCGTGTCCTTGATGCGCTCGATGCGGTGCTCGCTGTTGGCGCGGGCGCGCACCAGCTCGACCACCGAGAGCTGCGGGATGGCGAAGCGATCGCCGGCGGCTTCCACGATCAGCGCCGAGACGATCGCGAGCGTCAGCGGGATCTTGATGGTGACGGAGGAGCCTTCGCCGGCGACGCTCTTGATGTCGATGGTGCCGCCAATCTGGTCGATATTGGTACGCACCACGTCCATGCCGACGCCGCGGCCCGAGACCGAGGTGATGGCGGCCGCGGTCGAGAAGCCCGGCGCGAAGATGAACTTGTGGATCTGGGCTTCGCTCATCTTCTCCAGCTCAGCCTCGGTGACGAGACCTGAGGAGAGCGCCTTGGCCTTGATCTTCTCGGTGTTGAGGCCTCTTCCGTTGTCGGCGATGCAGATGATGATGTGACCGCCTTCGTGATAGGCGGAGAGGCGAATGGTGCCCTGCTCGCCCTTGCCGGAAGCCAGCCGCTCGGCCGGCGTCTCCAGGCCATGATCGGCGGAGTTGCGCACCATGTGGGTGAGCGGGTCCTTGATCAGGTCGAGCACCTGGCGATCGAGCTCGGTGTCGGCACCGTGCATCTCCAGCTCGATCTGCTTGCCGAGTTCGCTCGAGAGGTCGCGGACGATGCGGGGCAGCTTCTGCCAGGCATTGCCAATCGGCTGCATGCGCGTCTTCATGACGCCTTCCTGCAGCTCGGCGGTGACGTTGGAGAGGCGCTGCAACGGCACCTTGAACTCGGTGTCCTCGTTGCGGCGGGAGATCTCCAGGAGCTGATTGCGGGTCAAGACCAGCTCGGAGACCATGGTCATCAGATGCTCCAGCGTATCCACGTTGACGCGGATCGACTGGTTGGCAATGCGGTCGCCTTCGACCGCACTCTCGTCGGCCATCGACTTCTTCGGCGCGGCCTTCTCCTTGGCCGGCTTGGCAGCGGCCGGGGCTTCCGCGACCGGCGCGGGCTCGGCCTTCACTTCGGCCTTGGCAACGGGCGCAGGCGCCGGGGCTTCGATCGCGGTCTCGCGGAAGGCGCGCTCGAGCTCGTCGAGCGAGACTTCGCCCGGACGCAAGGGGCGCTCCAGGGTCTGGTCGACCAGCGAGCCCGTGGTCATCTCCTTGGCGGGAGCGGCAGCAGGTTCTTCCGGCACCAGCGGCGGAGCGTCAGCGACAGGAGCAGCACCGGCCGCCATAGCGGCCATGCCCTGCTCGACCATCGCTTCCAGCTTGTCGATGAGATCGCGGTCGTTGCCCTCGGGCTCGGCTTCGGTCGCTTCCAGCCCTGCGAGGATCTCCTTGATGCGGTCGATCGAGGACAGGATCACCGTCACGGCCTGGCCGGTCACCGGCATGCCGTCGCGGAATTTGCCCATCAACGTCTCGCCGGCATGCGCCAGCGCTTCAAGCCGCGGCAAACCTAGGAAGCCGCACGTACCCTTGATGGTGTGGACCAGGCGGAAGATGTTATCCAGGATCTTGGCGTTGTTCGGCTCCTGCTCGAACTTCACCAGCTGATTGTCGACGGTGTCCAGGCTCTCGCTGGTCTCCGTCAGAAACTCCCGCAACAGATCATCCATGAGCTACGCCTTACTGAGCTGGACCTCGTCGCCTGCCCCCGCGCCTGGAATCGGCGGAAGTCCGCTCCTAGATCGTTAGACAACCCATTTCACGGTCCCGTTAATTTCATCCTCCGTGCTAATACGGATATTGAAGCGAAATTTCTGTTCGGCCGCATGGGGCTAAGGTTTTCCGCAAATCCGGCATCCGGCATCACGTCGGAGACGCGGCAGGTAAACGCGCGGATAACGGCGTCACGACCAGCGCAAAAAATCGAGCCAATGGTCGGGGGGATATGCACGGACCGCGCGAATTGAATCAAATCACGCACGATCGGAATCGCGGGTGCGACCTTCCGTCGAAGCTTCGAAGAAATCCGCGAAATCCGCGCTCGCGGTAAACAAACTCTTACCTTACGGGCCTCGCCGGCGCCAAAGTGCTAACCCAATCGCGCAGCAGCGGATTGGTGCTCGGCGAGACAGTCCCTGATCGCAGCCAGCAGCGCGTTCGGCGTGAACGGCTTGCGCAGGCAGCGCGCAGCGCCGAGTTCAAGCGCCATCCTCAGGAAGTCGGGCGCCGGCGAGTTCAGATCGGCGAAGGCATAGCCCGACATCGCAATCAGCGGAATGGCGGGCGCGCGGTCATGAAAGAGCCGGATCGATTCGAACCCGCGCATGTGCGGCATGAAGATGTCGATGATCATCAGGTCGAACTGTTCGTTCTCGAGGGCGCGAAGCCCCGCCTCTCCGCCATCCGCAATCGTGACCCGAAAATTGTTGCGCTGGAGATAGATCTCGATGGCCATGGACACCATCGGGTCGTCGTCGACAACGAGAATATGGCGCAGACCTTCTGTCGTCGTTTGAATTTCCCGCTTCGGCGATTCAATAATTGAACCGTGGCGCACGCCTTTCTCCTCTTGCTTGCATTGAAATCGTGATGGCCGCACGCGCGGTCGGCATGGTGCGACATGCGAACGGGATAAACGCGAGATCTGCGGCGAGGTTGCGCAGTGGCGCGAAGCAATGTCTGACGGCGAAAGAAAATCGGCGAAGCAACAAGGAGGCGTCGACCGGCGAATGTCCCAAGGAGAGGCAGATGCGATATCTGTCGTGGGTTGCCAGCTTTCGGCTCATGAGGCTCCCTGCCACGCTTTCCCGGCTGGCGACGCACACTGGCCCGGCCGGGCGTGCGCACGGATCAGCGCGGTTCTCATTTCCGCCACAAATGCGGCGGCCTGTCTGCCCTCCAACGGGTATATGGACAGCTGCACAACCTTTACAATATATTTATACCGTCGCGCAACTGGATCTCGAATACGCGGCGCCGAGCTCCATGGAACCGGGCTGGATTCTGTATGACTGCGAGCGGCCCACCGCCCAACCGGTTGCTGCAAATGCTCGGCGCAGCAGACTTTGCTCTGTTGCGTCCTCATCTCGTCACGATCGAGTTGGTCAGAGAGTCTGTCCTGGGCGAGGCAGGTTCGACGCTTCGACAGGTTCACTTCCCGCACCACGGAACAGTTTCGATCACGGTGAGCCTGTCGGAAGGACAGAGCATCGCGGTGGCGATGCTCGGCCGCGACAGCGTTGTCGGCGGCGGCGCGGCGCTTGCGGACGGGATGGCGGCGTCAGACGCCGTCGTGCTCTTCCCAGGAACCGCCTCTGCGCTTGACGTCACCGTGTTTCGAACCATCGCCGCCGCCAGCATACCGTTCCGCAACCTGATGATCCGGAACGAGCAGGTGCTGCTTGCACATGCGCAGCAATCCCTGCTCTGCAATACGCTGCACCCGGTCGAGGCGCGTCTGGCGCGCTGGCTGCTCCGGGCCCGAGACCTGTCGGACAGTGAAATCCTGCCGCTAACGCAGGAGGCTTTGGCCCAGATGATGGGCGTGCGACGCAACGCCATCTCGCTTGTCGCGCACGAGCTGCAACGTGCCGGAATCATCCGCTACAGCCGGGGCCAGATCGAGATTACCGATCTGCCCGCGCTGGAAGCGACCTCCTGCGACTGTTACGCCGCCGTGAAGGCCCATCACGCGCGCCTGTTGGCGGGACAGCAATGATGCAAGCGCGCCGAATCTCACTGCATGCTGACGTGCACACAAAGCGGTATCGGGTGATTGCCGAACCGCGCCTGTAACACTTAACCAATTGCCAATATATCCCGATCGAAACATATTGGAACCTGTTCGGCGGAAGACGATGATTTCATCACGGGAGCATTCACCGGAGGTGACGGGAGGCAGCTTTGGAAACGATGGTGCGCCCATCCAACGGTTTCCTGTCGGCGCTGTCGGCAGACGATTATGAATTGATCCGTGCACATCTGCGCACGGTCGATCTGCCGCATGACGCGATTCTGGTCGAGACCGGCGAGACGCTCAAGCGCGCCTACTTCCCGCACCGCGGCGTGATCTCGCTGGTCGTGAAACTCGCCAAGGGCGAGCATGTCCAGGTCGCGATGATCGGCCGCGACAGCCTGCTCGGATCGCTCTCGACCATGGGCGATGCTTGCGCGCTGAACACGGCGGTCGTGCTGGTTCCCGGCGTCGCGTCCGTGATAGACCTCGACCGGCTGCGGATCGCGGCCGAACAGAGCCTCACCCTGCGGACCTTGCTGACGCGGCACGGGCTGGCGGTTTACGCGCAGGTGCAGCAGACCGCAGGCTGCAACGCGGCGCATCCGGTGGAGTCGCGGCTGTCGCGCTGCCTGCTGCACACCCATGACCTGTCAGGCGACTACCGGCTGCTGCTGACCCAGGAGGCGATGGCGCAGATGATCGGGGCTCGGCGCAACAGCGTGTCACTGGTCGCCAACACCCTGCAGCAGGCCAATTTCATCCACTACAGCCGCGGACACATCCAGATTCTCAATCTGGACGGACTGCGTCAGACGGCCTGCGAATGCTACGCCACCGTCAAAGCCCAGTACGACCGGCTGCTCGGGCCGTGACCGCACGCACGGAGCGGCGGATGGTAAAGCAAGTGCTTCACTCGGCCCTCAAACACCGCGCATCTCGTGACCGGAACTGCAATCGGAATGGCGTAGATTTCCCGGACGCCGCATAACGGAGACCGGGACAATCATGTTCGACGCCGCATTCGCAGCCACGCCAGGCACGCAGGATACCGCGCCTCAGCTCGCACACGAGCCGCTGCGCGAGGCTGGTGCGTTCGACGCGCTGGTGCGCGAGATCGGCGAGGACGGCGCCCGCGAAGTGCGCGCGGTGTTCTGGAGCGAGACTTGTGCGCGGCTGCAGCTGTTTCGCACGCTCGCGCTCGGCCAGCATCGCGGCCGGATCGCGCACGAGGCGCATTCGCTCAAGAGCACGGCGAGGACGTTCGGCTATATCAGGCTCGCGACGCTGGCGCTGCGGCTGGAGGGTACCGCCGACGCGCTCGACGACGCCGAATTTAGCGATCTGCTGCAGCAGATGGACGCGGCCTTTACCGCCGCAAAAGCGCAGGAAGCGCAGGATTGAGCGCTCCCCCAAAATGCCCGCCGTACTTATACGGTTTGCAATTTTTAGAGATGACTAATCATAGGTGGCGATAGTCCCCGGAAACCAGGAGGGTTTCCATGTTCACCTATGAGACCGGGGATCAGAAAGAGGTCCGTCGCTTCCGCATCGCGCAGTTCAATGGCCGCATGGCAACGGTGAAGGCGGGCGAGTCCACGGTGACGGGTTTTGTCCGCTCCGTGCTGGAGCAGGAATCGACCATCCCGCCACGCTGGACCATCACCATCATCCCGAACACGCCGAAGGAAGAGCCGAAGATGCTCCGGCCGACTTCGCGCGTGCGCCCCTTCGCCGAAGATTATTTCTAGGCCTAACCGCGCCGCCGCAAAGGCGGCGCCGGACGGCAGGCTCAATCGATCGAATGCAGCAGCGCCGCGCGGACGAGGTCCGCAGTGTTGCGCGCGCCGAGCTTGCGCATCGCTTCGGCCCGATGACTCTCGAAGGTGCGTGGACTGATCTGCATCCGCAGCGCGCCCTGCTTGTTCGAAAATCCCTCGCTGATCAGCCTCAGCACTTCACGCTCGCGCTTGGTCAGCCGCTTGCTCGACAGGCTCGAGAGCTCGGAGCCCGCCTCGCGCGGCGCCGCGAGCACGCGCCCGGCCTTCAACTCGGCATCCTCGGTCGTGGACGGCGCAGGCAGACCACCCTTGTGCGGGCCGGCGAGCCGCTTGACCAGACCGCAGACGCGCTCGGTCTGCGCCAGCGCGTTCTCCACCACCTGCTGCAAATAGGCGCGATCGCCCGTAACAGGCGCGAGCTGATCGCTGTGATGCTTGATTTCGCCCATGTAGAGCAGGAGTGCGGTCAGGGGGCCATTGAGCTCGCGGGCGATGGCTGCGGCCATTTCGTCGGCCGCCTTGGCGCGGGCGGCATTAAGACGGACGAAATCGAGCTCTTCGGGCGCAGACGAGCTGCTTTCGAACCATTCCGACGGCCGCGAATCAGTGACCGTATCGTTCTGTGACTCCATGTCACTCATTTAGCGGAACCCGGGGCGTCCTGTGGTTAACTTTCTACTCCGTAAGACTACGGGTATTTTGTCAGTTTTGTGCAAAAACACGGGCGTCGGCACAATTTGTGCTTGTACAGATGCGCATCGGACCATGCAGCGGTTGATGAATCCGCCCAAATCACAGGCAGACGTCCAAATGCCTTATTAAGGATCGCCGCTGCAGCCACCCCTCGGGGTCCCGGATTTTACGGATAAATTAACGGCGGCCTGCTTCTCTTTGTCACAATTGAGAGCGCGCAAATGCCTCCATGCTTTGGGCCGACAGGCCCGCTGGAATCATTGCGAGAGATTGCGTGCCATGAACGAGATCGACCAGCTATCGGAGTTCCTGCAGAAGCTGACGCCATTGTCGCGCAGCTGCCTGCTCAGCGAACTCGAGCGGCTCGAGCTGTGCGGCATCGACATGCCGGGCTCGGCGGAGATCCAGGCCAAGCTGCGCGCCGAATTTCGTAAAGACGGATCGACCCAGGCACGCGCCACCAATCCGTCGCGCTACTTCTTCGCACCGCTTGAGCTGCTGCTGATCGACGGCGCGCCCGAGCACGCCAATGAGGGGCGGATCTCGCGCAACACGCTGACCCCGATCTGGGAGTGGATCTGCCGCGACCTGCTGCCCACCATGGCGCGCGACTACGTCAAGGCGATCAATGACCAGGTCACCGCCAACAATCCCAAGGAAGTGCTGAAGATCGCGACGACCTTCCAGGTCAAGGTCGTCAAGGTGCTCGAGAACACGCTCGCATCGGCGGAGAGCACGGAATCCGCGCGCGCCAAGCTCGCGCAATACACGGCTTCGCGTACCGCCTTCGACGACGTCAAGAAGATGCAGCAGGTGCTGCGCGCCGGCCCCGCGCTGCCGAAGTTCAACGAGCGGCTGCCCGCGACGATCACGAAGTTCGATGACGGCCAGGTCGCCCAGATCACCGCACAGCTCGACGCCTTCAAGAAGGCCAATCCCGAGGCGCTGCCCTTTGCCCTGGCGCTGGTGGCCCGGCGCCTGAAGACGTCATGGCAGCTCGTGCGCCTCGCAACCAAGGCAGCGCCGAGCAAGAGTGCGGCCGACGTCGCCGCTACGCCTTACGCCTGTGTCGTTCCCATGGTGCTGGACCGGCTCGACGACAAGCGCCTGGCACTGAGGATTGCGCTCCGGCACAACCGCGTGCTGGTCGCGCGCGACCTGCTCGCCGAGATCTACGACACCGAATACGCGCTCAAGGTTCGCATCGACGGTCTCGAAAATTGCGAATGGGGCGTCCGGCTTCAGCAATTGATGGATGCGATTGCCGCGCTGGTGTCCGCCGAGGTCAGCCGCTTCCCCGCCAATGTCGGGCACATCCTGGGATCGCGACGGCTGCGCAGCCAGGACACGCTGGGCGGCAAGCTGAGCTATCTTGCCTGGAAGGGCCGCGACGCCGTGCACGACGGCGCGGCGGCATTTCGCAAATTGATCGGGGCGACTTAGGGCCGGCCCGCGCTATTCGGGCGTGTGTGGCAGGCACAGGAAGCGATCGAGAAATCGCCCTGACATCACGACCCTGAACCACCAATAGATCATCCGCCGCGTCGTCATAGCTGCAATTCCTGACAGCCCACCGGCTGCTCGGACCAATAGCGCACGTGCGGCCACGTGGATGTGAGGTGCTTCACACGCGTCGGCCCGGCGCCTTGACGCGTTGTCGCATAACCGTCACGCGCGGCGCTGTAATATGCGCGCATCGCGCGAAAATGAGTTCATGGAGGGAACCCGACGCCCCTACTCTTCGATGCATCGCATGCCACATTGGAAGGACATTGGCGATGAGATCGAACCGACTGACGTTGACGATGATGGTGTGGCTCATGGCCGCGTGCGCGCTGCCTTCGGTGGCGACGGCGCAGACGGCACCGCGGCCTGGCGATGCAGCGCCGACCGCCGACAATGCCGTCCTGCTCACCGTCTTCTTCAAGCACGACCAGTCGCGCCCGCTTGATGAGCTGAACGCGCAGCTCGACAGGCAAGGCTTTCGCAAGGCCTTTCCGCCGGCGGGCGTGGAGGTCGTGAGCTGGTACGTCATGATGGGCATCGGGCAGGTGATCACGCTGCGACTGCCGGCCTCGCGCTTGCGCGAAGTCAACCGCATCATCGAGGATACCGCGTGGGGTCCGTACCGCACCGAGTTCTATCCGACCTACGACTACAAGGCGGTCGGCATGGCCGAGCACGACAAAGCCACAAGCAAATAGGGCGTCCATTATTCAATTGGGCGAAGCCGGCGCAGCCTCGTCCAATTACAGGACACGGCTACGAGCGCCGGCAAACTGCACCCCCGGGAAAATACTGCATGATTGTCGCACGCGCGTCCGCAAGGCGCGGCCAGACGTAAAAACTTCTCGAACGAGATCCGAACAATTTTACAAATGATGGGGGCTTTAACGTTACCCAGATAATTCAACAATCGGCTGAAGCCCTCCTTATTTGAAACTGCTCCCATCGCTAACACCGGTCGCGGAACGGGAGTGGTTTGCGATGAACGATGAAATTGTTGAGTTCGCCGAGCGAAGGCCCAAGACCTTCGGACGGCGAAAAATAACGCCGCGCGCATGCGTCGCCGACGGCAAGCGCCATCTGCGCGCATTCCTCGCCGAAGTGCTGGAGGATCTTGGCTTCGTCACCAGCGAATGTGCCAGCGCCGACGAGCTCAAGACCGTGCTCGCCGGCGAGCTGCCGGATTTGATCCTGTTCGGCGTCGCCGCCGACGGCATCGAGCCCGGCACATTTCTGGAGACGCTGGTGCGCGAGGCCTTTGACGGCAAGGTCCTGGCCGTCGGCGCTCGCGAGTCGATCATCGTCAAGGCCGTGCAGCAGGTCGGGGAGGAATATGGCCTCGCGATGCTGCCGCCGCTCACCACGCCCTTTGCCGCGGAGACGCTGCGCGATCGCGTCGCGATGCTGCTGCCGGACGAGCCGGTGCCGAGCCCGGCCGTGCATGTCGGCGAGGCCCTGCATGCCGGCTGGCTCGAGCTCTGGTACCAACCCAAGATCGACGCGCGCACGCTGATCCGCTGCGGCGCCGAGGCCCTGGTGCGGATGCGGCATCCGACCTGGGGCGTGGTGCCGCCGGCCTATTTCATCCCGGAAGAGCACGACCCGCATCTGCGCGACCTCTCGGAGTTCGTGATCGAACGCGCCGTGCAGGACTGGCATTATCTGCTGGAGCGGCAGAGCCCGGTCGATCTGTCGATCAACCTGCCGGCCTCGTATCTGAAGGAGCCACAGGCAGTGCGCGACCTCTGCCGCCGCGTCCCCACCCATCCGGCCTTCGGCGGACTGACGATCGAGATCGACAGCGAGGAGGCGATCCGCGACCTCGATCTCCTCGCCGAGGTCGCGCGCGAGGTCCGCCTGCACAATATCGGCCTGTCGATCGACAATCTCGGCGCCAACTGGCCGTCGCTGATGGACCTCGGCAAGATCCCCTTCATCAAGGTGAAGGCCGACCGCCACTTCGTCACGGGCAGCGCCAACGACCGCCTCAAGCGCATGGTGTGCCGTCACATCGTCGAGCTCGCGCAGGGCTATGGCGCACGCGCCGCCGCCGAAGGTGTCGAGAGCCGCGCCGACCTCGTCGCAGCGAACGAGCTCGGCTTCGACCTCGTGCAGGGCTTCCTGTTCGGAAAGCCGATGCCGCTGAAGAAATTTGCGCGGGGCGCGCTGACGCGGACGGTGATGGATCAGGCGTGAGGCGCGAAAGCCTCACGCATAGCGCCGTGCGAAGAAGACGCAGACGACCACGAGTGCGGTCGCAGCGATCATGCTCCATGCGATCGGCTCGTGCAGCAGCAAACCCGCCAGCGCGAGCCCGAAGAACGGCTGCAGCTGCTGCAACTGGCCGACGCGCGCGATGCCGCCGATCGCCAGCCCGCGGTACCAAAAGATGAAACCGACGAACATGCTGAAAACAGAGACATAGGCCAGCCCGATCCAGGCCGGTGCACCGACGCCGCTCCATGCCGGCGGCAAGGTCCAGATCGCCACAGGCAGCATCAGCGGCAACGCCAGCAGCAACGCCCAGGAGATCACCTGCCAGCCGCCGATCCGGCGGGACAATGCGGCGCCCTCGGCATAGCCGAGCCCGCACAGCACGATCGCGGCGACCATCAGGAGATCGCCGGTCACTGACGCGGAGCCGTCATTGGACAAGGCAAAGCCCGCGACCGTGGTACTGCCGAGCACCGCGAACAGCCAGAACAGCGCGCGCGGTCGCTCGCTGCCGCGCAGCACGGCGAAAATCGCGGTCGACAGCGGCAGCAGCCCGATGAATACGATCGAATGCGCCGAGGTGATGTGCTGGAGCGCGAGCGCGGTCAGCAGGGGAAAGCCGACCACGACACCGACGGAGACGATGGCGAGCGAGGCAAGATCCCTCCGCTCCGGCCGGGCCTGACGAAGCAGGCCGAGCACAGCTGCGCCGATCAGCGCCGCGATGATCGCGCGCGCAGAGGTGAGGAACAGCGCGGAGAAGCCGCCGACCGCCACCCGCGTCGCCGGCAGCGAGCCGCTGAAGATGATGACGCCGAGAAGCCCGTTGCCCCAGCCGCTGCCAGCAGATTGCATGTCCGTCCCGTTTTTTGAGGCATGATGCTCGGCCGTCACCGGTGGCAAGACCAGTCACAATCCAGTACAATCTGGCAAAACTGTATGGGTGTGGAAGGCCATACACCTTGGACATCGAACCGCAATCGAAAGGCCGCGGCGCAACGCGGACCATCGACGTGATGAGCGCGATCCGCGCCAAGGTCGCCGGTCGCGCGCTTGGCCCCGGTGACCGCCTGCCGTCGATCCGCAGCCTTGCCGCGACGATGGGCGTTTCGCCATCCACGGTCGTCGAGGCCTATGACCGCCTCGCCGCCGACGGCCTGATCCGCGCCCGCCGCGGCTCGGGCTTCTATGTGTCGCCGACCGTCGCGCCGCCGCTTGCATTGACCGAGGTCGAGCCTCGCCGCGACCGCGCGGTCGATCCGTTCTGGGTGTCCAGGCAATCGCTCGATACCGACGAAGCCGTGCCGAAGCCCGGCTGCGGCTGGCTGCCGCCGGGATGGATGCCGGAGGCGGCCCTGCGCCGCGCCACGCGCGCGCTTGGCCGTGCTGACGCCAGCGTGCTCACCAATTACGGAAGCACGGGTGGCTCCCCCACGCTGCGAAGACTTTTGCTCGGGCGGCTGGCTGAAGACGGGATCGAGGCCTCGATCAGCCAGCTGATGCTGACGGGGTCTGGCACGCAGGCGACCGACCTCATCTGCCGCTTCCTGCTCCGCCCCGGCGACACCGTGCTGGTCGACGATCCCTGCTATTTCAATTTTCGCGCGCTGCTGCGCGCGCATCAGGCCAGGATCGTCAGTGCGCCCTACACGCCGTCGGGCCCCGACGTCGCACATTTCGAAGCGATCCTCGCGGCCGAACGGCCGCGGCTCTACATCACCAATTCAGCCTTGCACAATCCGACCGGCGCGACTCCCGCGCTTCCAACGGCGCACCGGCTTTTGATCGCGGCGGCCGCACACGACCTGACCATTGTCGAGGACGACATTTTTGGCGACTTCGAGCCGGAGCGCTCGCCGCGCCTTGCCGCGCTGGATGGATTGAACCGCGTGATCCGGATCGGCAGCTTCTCCAAGACGCTGTCGGCCTCGGTGCGCTGCGGCTACATCGCGGCAAGGGCCGACTGGGTCGAGCATCTCATCGATCTCCAGGTCGCGACCAGCTTTGGCGGCCCGAGCCCGGTTGCGACCGAGCTCATCGCAAACGTGCTGGCCGGCGGCAGCTATCGCAAGCACATGGACGAGCTCCGGCAGAAGCTCACACGTAGCCGGCGCGACGCGGCGCGCAAGCTGCAAGCACTGGGAATTGAGCCCTGGCTGATGCCGCGCGGTGGCTTCTTCCTCTGGTGCCGCCTCGCCGGCGGCCAGGATGCCACCGCGGTTGCGCGCGCCGCCTTGGAAGAGAACGTGGTGCTGGCGCCCGGCAATGTCTTCAGCGTGTCGCAGACCGCGCAAAATTTCCTGCGCTTCAACGTGGCGCATATGAGCGATCCGCGGATGTGGGACGTGCTGCGGCGGGCGCTGAGGACGCAGCCGAGCCGCTAGTACCACGGCTCCTCATACACCGGCTCGCCGTCGAGCAGCAACCGCTTGATCGCGGCGCGGCCGGAGGGGAGCACGGCGGCGACGACGCGCAGCTTCTGCTGGTTGCGGGCTTGCTCGAGCTTCCTGCCCTCGCCCTCAGGCACGAAATAGCTTTCCAGGCCGTATCTGATGGTCAGCCTGTCGCAGAAGGTGCGGCTGTTTGAGCCGCAGGAATAGACGACACGCCCGCGGATCAGGATTTCCGGGGACGTGACCGGTACGGGCTCCGCATGCACCGAAACGGCCTCGTACAGCCCGTTGGCGTCAGGCGCGAGCTTGACGAACACGACGGGACTGCGCTCGGCAGCGGGCTGACCGGCGAGCGCGCCTGCCGGCAGTTGCGAGATGGCATAGCCGAGCGTGACGTAGTCGCCGCGCAGGAGATCGCGGGGATCGACGGGCTGCGTCCGCAAGGTCACCTCGCGGCCGTCGCGCAGGATCTGCATGCGATCGGCAACCATCAGCATCAGCAGCGCGCATTGCAGCAGGATGGCAAGCCCGAACAATACGGCTTTCGGGATACGCTGCCAGAACGCAACAAGCTTCATCATCGCTCGGTCCTCGGCAGTGCGCGATTGAGCGCGGTCGCAAACACCACGGCGATGATGCCGGCCACAGCCAGGAAGGCCGAGCGGCGCAGCAGCGAGCCCTTCACCGCCCAGGTGATGCCCGCAATGACGCCGCCGATGCCGAGCCAGCCGGCGGCAATCCGCGGGCGCACATCGTCGAGCACCCCGGAGACGACGAGGCAGAGCATGGCGCAGAGCAGCGCCGCATAGGCGAACCATGGGTCGCCGGCGGCGGACGCCGGCCATATCGGCGCCGCGACCAGAACGAGGCCGATCGCACATGCCGCGAGGAATTCGCCGGTGCGCCTGGTGATTCCGGCAGAGGCCAGCGCGAGGATCACGCCCGCGGCGCCGCAGAAGATTGCCCATAGCGGTTGGGGCGGCACAGTGCCTGTCCGAAAGCGGATCAGATCGTCGACCGTCGTCACCTCTATGAAAGCAACGGCGGCGAGCGAAAATGCGCCGTAGATCGACAGGACGGATCCGAGCCGGATCGCCCTTGGCGACGGCGCCGCGGCAATCGCGAGCCCCGCGCCGAAAAGGAGGGCCGCGCCGTTCGCGAGCACGAATGACGGCTGGGCGCCCTCGAAGTCGAAGCGAAGCGAGGTCGCGATCCACCATGGGATCGCCGCGACCGCGACGAGATGAGCCGCCACGCGGGAATTCCACGCGAACGCAAGCGCGGCAGCGACGAGCCAGGCCGCCACGAATGAGAGATGAAGCGTATCCGGCGCATCATAGGTGCGCATGCAGGTCCAGATGCAGGCCGCCGCGAGGCCCACCGCCAGCGCGCCGCGCGAGCCGGTCAGGAATGCCGCGGCGAACGCGCCGATCGACCACAGCAGCATGCCGCCGGCAAAATCGTCGCCGAGATGATACATCTGGCCGACCAGCGCGATGCCCGCACCAAAGATGATCGCACCGATGCTCGCGCAGAGATCGGCGAGAACGCTACGGCCGGCCGAGGCGAACCAGGCTCCGAGACCGCCGGCAACGATCATGCCGGCAAGCAGGATCGCGAAGCGCAACAGCCGCGCAATCTCGGTCCAGTGCGCCGCGACGAAAGCCAGGAAGGCAGCCGCAATCAGCAGGCCGCCGACGATGGCAACGATTACCGCGATATTGATACCCGGCGAGAGCGGTGGCAGCGCGTTGCGGATCGAGGCGGCGGCCGCCGGCGCGATGACGCCGTCGGATTCCCATTGCGCAAGGTCAGCCTCTAAGCGCTGCCGGTAGGCCCTGTCGAACATCGTCGTTAATCACCTGGCTCCCGGACGGCGGGATGTTGCTAGGTCGCCCCCTGCCGGCAGCAGGTTCAAAGTCACGCAGACATTCCCCACTGGCGAGACCAATCTATCATCGCGCAAACTGCCTGCAAATGTGGGGAGCGACGGCCTCTTGCGTCAAAATAATCCCTCGATTTCCGGCGTATCGTCGGTTCAACGAAAAGGCACTTGTATGAAGAGGCATTCGCATGTCGTCACCGCACGCTTTGACCGCCATCCTCCCCTGCAATGACCTCGACGCCTCGGAGAAATTCTACGCCCGGCTGGGTTTTGCGCGCGCGGACGGCGACAAGCCGACGGACGGTGAGGACAGCTATCGCATCCTCTCCGATGGAAAGGGCGGCCAGCTCCATCTCACCGAGGCCGTCGAAGGCTGGCTGATCAGGGGCCGCAACCCGTTTGGCCTCTATCTCTACACCGAAGCCGTCGATGACCTCGCACGAGAGTTTTCGGATGAACTGGTCAATGGGCGTGGGCCGGAGGACACGCCATGGGGAATGTATGAATTCGCGCTGTCGGATCCTGACGAAACGCTGGTCAGGATCGGCTGGCCGTCCCGGCTGCGTCGGACCAGGCAAGTCTGAGAGGAAGGCCTAATTCGGCTTGATGCCGGCCTCGCTGATCAGCTTGCCCCATTTCGTCCTTTCGCTCTGAATGAAGCGGCCGAACGCATCCGGCGATGTCGGCGCGGGCTCGGCGCCGAGGGTGCGGATCTTCTCGGCCACATCAGGGTCTTTCAGGGCTTTCGTGAAGGCTTCGTTCAGCCGGCTGACGATCTCGGCAGGCGTGCCCGCTGGCGCCACGAGCCCGAACCAGCCGATCGCTTCGAAACCCGCAAGGCCGCCCTCGGCCAGGGTCGGCACGTTGGGCAGGGAATCGAGGCGCCGTCCCGAGGAGACACCGATCGCGTTGAGCTTGCCCTCAAGGATGAGCTGCCTCGATGCGGGGATATCGAGAACCGCAAAGGGGACATGCCCTGCGAGGACGTCGACGGTGGCCGGTGCGGTCCCGCGATACGGCACCAGCTCCATGTCGATCCCGGCCTTCTGCGTGAACAGCGCGGCCGTCAGATGCATCGCGGTCGAATTGCCGCCATGGCCGATCGACAGCGCGCCGGGCTTTGCCTTGGCGAGTGCGACCGCTTCCGCAACATTGTGCGCGGGAATGTTCGCCGAGGAGACCAGCACGAAGGGAATCTCCGCAAGCAGCGTGATCGGCGCGAGATCCCTAGTATCGAACGGCATCGACGAATTGAGATGCGGGTTCACCGTCAGCGCGCCGGCCGGCGCAACGCCGAGCGTGTAACCGTCGGGCTTGGCCTGCGCGACCGCCGCCATGCCGATATTACCGCCGGCGCCGGCGCGGTTCTCGATCACGAGGCTCTGCTTGAGCTCGGCCGTGACCACCGGTTCGAGCGCGCGGATGACGGTGTCGGCGCTGCCGCCGGGCGGGAAGGTCACGATGATCTTGATCAGCTGCTCCGGATAGGCCGCGTCAACCGCCTGCAGCGGCAGCACGGCGAAAGTCGCAGCCGTCAGCACGGCCAGAATGCGGCGCCTTGCAACGTGAAACACGCTCTCCTCCCTGGTTCTTTTTATCAGTTGCCTACGCCGCCGCGCCGGTGAGACGAGCCAGCAGCGCTTGCGCATTTTCGGGCGCCGCTTGCCCGCGCCAGGCGATGTGCTGATCGGGCCTGACAAGCACGAGCTTCTCGGCATAGGCACCATTCGCTTCGTCGGGCGCGACGTCGATCAGCGAGAGCGGCACGCCGCGCTCTTCCGCAGCGGATAGCAGCGGCGCGACATCGACGGCCGGATCGAACCGCAACACATTGTAGCCGGCTCCGAATGCGTCGTAGAGCGAGCGTCCGTCGCGCAGGAAAACATGCGGCGCACGGGCGCCCGGCACGGTGGAGGGCGTGAAGCTGCCCATCGCGTAAGGCGGCGGCGTCTCGCCGTCATAGGCAATGATTGGCGAAGCGTCGTAGTAATAGCCGAAGTTCAATCCGGCGCAGCAATATTGCTGCACGTTGAGATCATAGGCCGCTTTCGCCAGCGACGCACGCGCCGCGTGGCCCCGCGGCGTGTCGTCCTCGATCTCGGCGGAGACGCCGCCGCGCTGCGCCATCATCTTCATCGCATGGTCCATCGCAAAGCGCGACACCTGCTCGGTGATGGGCTGGCGCTCCGCCTCGTAGGCATCGAGGATCGCGGCCGCCGCCCAGCCGTTCAGATGCGCCGCCAATTGCCAGCAGAGATCGACGGCGTCGGCGATGCCCGCATTCATGCCATAGCCGGCATAGGGCATCCACAAATGCGCGGCATCGCCGCAGATGAAGACCCTGCGGTCGCGGAAGCGATCGGCCACCAGCCGGCGCCCGACCCAATCCTCCTTGCTGAGCACGCGGTATTCGAAGCTTGCGTCGACGCCGAGAATGGCGCGGATCGACCAGTCGCGATCGACCGAGTCGAACTCCGGCTCGTCGGGCTTGAGGTGATTGTGGATCAGCCAGCGGTCGCGGCCGTCGATCGCAACCGTCGTGCCCGAGCGCCGCGGGTTGAGCGAGAGCACCATCCAGGCCTTGATGTGCGCGCCCATCAGCTCCTTGAGCTGCGGCGCTTCGATGAAGGTCGATTGCACGCGCTGGATCACAGGCGTTCCGGACAGGCTGGCCCCGATCGCCTTGCGGACCAGCGAGCGGCTGCCGTCGCAGCCAATGACGAAGCCGGCTTCGATGCGAAGCGTCTCGCCGCTATCGAGATTGCGCGCCTGCGCGACCACATGATCGGCGTCCTGCGCGACGTCAGTGATTTCCGTGCGCGCCAGAATGGTGATGCGCGGCTGGGCGGCCGCGTGGTCGAACAGGATCGGCTCGAGATAGATCTGGTTGATCCGGTGCGGCGGCTCCGGCGTCGGCCACCAGGTGTCGGGGCCGCCGGTGGCGCTGTAGCGCCGCGCGCGCGAGGGGATGTCGATGCGGCAGAGCTCGATGCCGGTTGCGGTGGTGCGATAGGAGCAATCATTCGGGAAGTCCGCCGGCAGCCCGGCATCGCGCAGCTTGGCGGCAACGCCAAGCCGGCGAAAGATCTCCATCGAGCGCGCCGAGACGTGATTGCATTTGACGCTGGGCGGATCGCCGGCATGGCGGATCTCCGCGACCACGACCTCGATGCCGCGCGAGGCCAGATCCATCGCCGCGGTCAATCCGACCGGGCCGGCGCCCACGATCAGGACCTGTGTCCTCATGTCAGTCTCCATCCCTGCGCCTGCGGACGTTGCCGCTGGCGCAGCATGCATTTTGAAATGTTGAAAACAACCCCATGCACAGTAGCCGGCTGCTGCCGGCCCGGCACCCGCCACATTCGACGAGCCAACTGATCAATCGAGACAAATTTCGAAAGCGAGGCGCGCCGGAGGACTACCTGCCGAGGAGCGTACAGGCGGACGTAGCGCTGGAGGGGCGCAGGCTCCGTAGCAGACCTAGATGAGTTCGCCGGTCCACCGGTCCCGCTCGTTCCAATATGGGCAGTATGGGCAAGCCTCTCCCATTGGATAGTCAATGTCCTCTTCGTGCGGACAGCCGATGATTCCGTCTGCCATTACCACCGAGTGCACCGAATGCTGCTTTAGAAATAGGGCGATTTCGGCGAGCACTGTCTCATCGGTCCGCACATCCGCGATCTCCGACAGCCAACGTCGCAATTCGGGCTCCGCTCCTTCAGTTCGGATGCAGGAGACAGCCACTTTTGAGGCCCGCCGATTGTCCGGGCCATAGAACGCGATCGTGCCTACGGGATAGCCGCGCATTCCCTGCTTGGCTTTCTTTCGGAGCCATTTCTCAGGTTGGGGTCCGATCTTCATCGGCATGACAAAGGACATTCCCCCGTCGCGTTCACACCTTGCCGAGCATGCTGCGGACTAATGGCGGAGAGGGAGGGATTCGAACCCCCGATAGGCTTGCACCTATGCCGCATTTCGAGTGCGGTGCATTCAACCACTCTGCCACCTCTCCTGAAGGCGCCATATAGAGGCAGGGCCTCTGTGGTTGGGGGCGTTCATAAGCGAGGATGGCGGGCCAGACAAGGCGCGAAAGGGGAAAATCCGAGGGTTGTTTGGCCGGTTTGGGTTGTTCTCGCCGTGTCGGAGACAATCGGCACCTTTTTCTGGGCTACCCCTCTCCCTCCCCCACAAGGGGGAAGGGAACGCACCTGCCTTTTGGCGACGAATGAAGCCCAATCTCATCATGCCCAGAGGACTTGCCGACAGAAAGGAACTGCCCATGGAGCACCTCACGATCTCCGCCAATGGCGCCAAAATCCATGTGGTTCGCGCCGGCAGCGGAAAACCGCTGCTTTTGCTGCATGGGTGGCCGGAACTTTGGCTGACCTGGGAGCCGGTGATCTCAAGGCTTTCGGACCGGTTCACGCTTGTCGCGCCCGATTTGCGCGGCTTTGGCGACAGCGACAAGCCTGACGGGCCTTACGGGCCTGATGGCCATGCGGCCGACATGCTGGCGCTGATGGACGGCCTCGGCATCGCGCGATTCGGCGTGGTCGGCCATGATGTCGGGGGCGCGGTGATGCAGCCGCTGGCGCGACAAGCGCCGGAGCGGCTCGCCGGGCTGTTCCTGTTCGATTTCGTCTATCCCGGGATCGGGCCGCGCATGGCGGCGCCGGATCGCCTCAACCAGATCTGGTACCAGTCCTTCCACCAGATGGAGATGGCGCCTCGGCTGGTCGGGGCGAGCCGTGAGAGCTGCCGGCTCTATATCGCGCTCTTTCTGAAGAATTGGGCCCATCGCAAGCACGCCTTCGACGACGTGCTCGACCTGTTCGGCGACACCTATTTCAGGGATGGCAATCTCGCCGGCGGCTTTGCGCACTATCAGGCCTCGCATGCCGGGCGCATCGCGATGATGAAGGGTGAGGCACCACGCTTGCAGCCGATCCAGGTGCCGACCTGCGTGCGCTGGGCCGAGCACGATCCGCTGTTTCCGTATGAATGGACCGACCGGCTGGGAGAGACGTTTGCCGAGCTGGATCTCAAGATGTTTCCCGATGTCGGGCACTTCCCGCATCGGGAGGATCCGGATCGCGCCGCAAGCGAGATCGCGGCGTTCTTTCAGCGCATCGGGTGGAGCTGAGCGGCGGGGAGCTGGCGCGCCTCGTCCTTCGAGACGACCGCTTCGCGGTCTCCTCAGGATGAGGCTAAGCAGCATAAGCGCCCGCTGAAACGGCTGCCGCGCACTCCGTCCCTCATCCTGAGGAGCCCGCGATAAGCGGGCGTCTCGAAGGATGGGCCGCAGCGAATGCACCTCGATCCGGGCGCGAGCTCATTCCATCATGCTTTAGAAAACGGGTGGGACCGCCAGACGCGGTAAATACTGGCGGTCCCGTGCCGCTCATCGAAATGCTGGCCAGGAAGGGCGGCTTCGCCGGCCTGCGTGAGACGACGGTTCCACCCTAGCGTGCGGTCGGGGGGTCGCAACGCAATCCGTCCCTTAACCTAACCAGTCAAGGTTACTCCTTGTGGTTCTTGTTGTTCTCTTTGTTGTTTTCCTTGGCTTTCTTCTTTCCCTCCGCAGAATCCCGGTCCTTGCCGTTGCCATTGTCCCTGTGGCGATTGGTGAAGCGCGCATTGCCAAGGCCGGTGCCGATGGTGAGCACGCCCCAGCGATCGATACCTTGCATGAACGGCACCTCGGAGAGGCCCTGAACCACGCCGTCATTGTGCATCAGGATCGCGGTGTCGTGCCCGCCGATGGCGGGGATGGCCTCGACCAGGCTCGCCGGGAGGTTGAACTTGCTGCTCTCCCAATTGCCCGGCAGATTCTGTGCGCCCTTCTCGATCGAGCCGTCCGCATTGATCACGCCGGGACAGGCGATGCCGATGAAGGGTGCGAGCTTGAACCCTTCCGCTGCGGCGTCCTCGATCAGGCCCTCGAGCATCTTGACCAGCCGCTTCACCGCGGCCTCGCGGCTCGGCTCGTCATCGGCGTGGCGCCACAGATCGGATTTGAAGACGGCCGCCTTGGACAAGTCCGGCGCCTTCTTCCAGCGCGTCTCGACGATGCCGCAGCGGATGTTGGTGCCGCCGATATCGACCGCAAGGATGCTGTCATAGGCTTCGAAAATCCAGGATGGCGCGAGGTGCAGGGCGCCGATCAGGCCGGCATCATCAGGATCGAAGCGGATCGGCACCAGATCGACCTTGAAGCCTTCCGCTTTGAGGATGATCTCGGCCCTCGCAATGGCGATCTCGCCGAGCCTGGAGGCGCGAAATCCGCCGCCGACCACGATGCATTCGGTCTTGGCCCAGGCCTTGGTCTTGAGGAATCGCCGCGTCACGTAAGCGAGCTCCTGCGCGAAATCCTCGATCGCGCTGTGCACGACGGCCGCGGCCTCCGCATCGTCGCCGCTCAGCACGGCGTCTAAGGCCTTCTTGCTGATCTTGTCGGACGGCTCGTCGCCGAACGGGTCCTCGCCGCTCTTGCGTAAGGGTTTGCGCCATTCCTCGAGGATCTCGCGAAACGCTCCCTTGCTGGCGCGGTCGCCGAGAAAACCCTCCTCGTCCTTGATTTCGATGTTGAAGCTGTCGACCTCGACCGAGGGCAGGCGGCCCGCCCCGTGCTGGGCGATGCCCGTTGTCTTGACCAGTTCGTCCGTCGCCATGGAAGCCCTTGCCCGAATGCGAGAATCACGGGGACAACGGGGCGGGAACCCGTTGGTTGCTAGGCGGAGGCGAGATTCCTGATCGGCGCGGAATTGGCGCAAATCCTTCAAATCCGGAGCGTTTTCGCCCGCTTTTCCTTGACTCTTCGCGTCCGGCGGCTATAAGTCCGCACAACCGGCGCGGGGCGTTTCTCGCGCCGCTTGTTTTTGCGTGGGTTTTCAAAGGGATAACTCCCGCCCGCACAAAACGCATAAACCCATAGCGACTGACAAAAAGCCGGCCCCTGACTGATGTCATGAGGCCGGGATTGAACACGAAGGAAAAAAACGATGTTCGCAGTCATCAAAACCGGCGGCAAGCAATACCGCGTCGTGCCGGATGATGTCCTGGAAGTTGGCAAGATCGAAGGCGAAGTCGGCTCGATCGTGCAGCTGAATGAAGTTCTGGTGGTCGGTGGCGACACGCCTGTGCTGGGTCTGCCCACGGTGGCCGGTGCGTCGGTGGCCGTCGAGATCCTCGACCACAAGCGTGGCCCGAAGGTCATCGCGTTCAAGAAGCGCCGCCGCAAGAATTCGCGCCGCAAGCGCGGCTATCGCGACGAGATCACGGTGCTGCGCGTCAGCGAGATCCTGACGGACAACGCCAAGCCGACCAAGGGCCCGCGCCCGAAGAAGGCGAAGGTCGCGAAAGAAGAAGCAGCCGCCGCATAATTTGATCACGCCAATTCCCAAGAATTGATGCGTGAGAAATTGTGAAATGATTCCGTCAAGGAATTGATCTAGAGATACGCAGGATTTCGGAGACGAGCCATGGCTCACAAAAAAGCAGGCGGTTCATCGCGCAACGGTCGCGATTCAAAGGGCAAGCGCCTTGGCATCAAGGTGTTCGGCGGGGAGCGCGTGATTCCCGGCAACATCATTGCGCGTCAGCGCGGCACCACCTGGCATCCCGGCCTTAATGTCGGCATGGGCACCGACCACACTCTGTTCGCCAAGATCGAGGGTCGTGTTGAGTTCCAGGCCAAAGCCAACGGCCGCACCTTCGTAGCGGTACTCCCGCTCGCAGAGGCTGCTGAATAGACGGTGGATCAATTTGGAGTCCGCCGGGTCCCAGACCGAACCGGCGGAGTCCTAGAGATCGAGAGATCGAAGGCTCCAGGGGAGGCGGGGAAACCGGCCTCCCCTTTCGTTTGTCGTGTTCACTTTCACTTAGTGACTTCTAGCGGAGCCGGACATGTTGCAGGACTTTTCGAGCGTGACCTTAGCCGAGGCGAGACCCAGCGTCGTCGCCACCGAGCGGCTGACCTTGCGGCGCCCGACCCTCGCCGACGTCAGGACCATCGCCCGCCTCGCCAACGACCGCCGTGTCGCGGAGAACACCCGCCGCCTCCCCCATCCCTATTCGCAGGACGACGCCGTCGCATTCATCCGGGCCAAATCGGCGCTCGGCAACGAGACCGTGTTCCTGATCGAGCACGACACCGGTCCGGTCGGCATGGTCGGGATCGACTGCTCCAAGCCCGACAATGCCGAGCTCGGCTACTGGCTTGGCGTCGAACATTGGGGCCAGGGCTTTGCCACCGAGGCCGCGCGCGGCGCGATCGATTTCTTCTTCGAGGAGTTCGAGGACGACCATCTCTATGCAGGCGCGCGCGTCACCAATCCGGCCTCGCGCAACGTGCTGGAGAAGTGCGGCTTCCAGTGGAGCGGCGTGCAGCTTCACCGCTTCCTGGCGCTGGGCTCGTCGACGCCGGTCGACTGCTTCCGCCTCTCGCGCGGGGTGTGGTCGTCGCTGAAGAGCTGGAGCAGCGCAAGAAGGATGAGGTAGGGCGCGCTGCGCGCCACAATCACTGTCATCCCGGGGCGCGACGAAGTCGCGAGCCCGGGACGACGGCGGGCTACACCGGCGGTGCCACCTCTTCACTTGCGCGGCCGAGATTCCGCTCCCGCAAGTATATATAGAATCCCGCGCCGATGATGATCGTGGCGCCGACGATGGTGGCCACCTGCGGCACATCGCCGAACACGACGAAGCCGAAGATCACGGCCCAGACGATCATCGAATATTGGTAGGGCACCACCACGCTCGCCGGTGCGAGCTTGAGCGACCGGTTGACGCAGAACAGCGCGGTCACGGAAATCAGCCCGGCCAGCGCGAAGAACACCAGGCTGCCTGACGTCGGCGGCACCCAGTGATACGCCGACAGCACGGCGCCAAGCGAAAACGTGCCGATGAATTGCGAAGATGCCATCACGATGTCGGGCGTCTTGCGCAGGCTGCGCGTGATCAGCATCAAGGTCGCAAAGGAGAGACTGCCGCCGAGCGCGATCAGCGCCGGCAGGCTCACCGTCTGCACTGAGGGCCGCAGTGCGATCAAGACGCCGCAGAAGCCGACCAGGATCGCGGTCCAGCGCCGCCAGCCGACCTTCTCGCCGAGAAAAATGGCCGACATCGCGGTGACGAAAATCGGACCTGCAAGGTAGTAGGTGACGACGTCCGCGAGCGGCAGATAGACCGTCGCGAGAAAGAAGGCGGCGACCTCCAGCGTCGACAGCACGACGCGAAACAGCTGCAGCCGCGGCCGCTCCAGATGCAGGAACAGATGACGCTGCCGCCAGATCATCGGCGACAACAGCAGCAGCGCGGCGCAGGCGCGCAGGAACAGCAGCTGTCCCACCGAATACGTGCCGACCAGGAACTTGCCCATGGCATCGCCGAACGAGAACATGGAGATCGACAGCACCATGAGGCCGATGCCGGCCAGCCGTGCCGAACGGTCGTCATATGCGGAGAGATTTTTGAAGAGAGGCATTGAGCGGACTGCGAAAGGCCGTCATTGCGAGCGAAGTGAAGCAATCCAGCCTGCCTTGGCGGAAATAGTCTGGATTGCTTCGTCGCTTCGCTCCTCGCAATGACGGGGAGAGAGCGTCAGGAAACCGGCGAATAGTGTCGCTTGCGGTCGTTTTAATGACGTGGACGCGCGGGACAAGCCCGCCACCGCCGAATTGAACGGATTGTCGCACTCTTCGCGCCGCGGTAGCGATAGGCGTCGCGCGAACGGAGAGCATTGATATGACCGATTTCGATCCGACCCAGCATCGCATGATCGCCGCGCAACGCTGGTTTGAGGATTTCGTCGTCGGCGAACGCTTCGTGCTGCCGAGCCGCACCCAGACCTCAGCGGTGTTCGCGGCATTCCAGACCGCGAGCGGCGACACCCATCCGGTGCATTACGACGTGGAATATTGCCGCAGCCGCGGCATGCCGCATCTGCTGGCCCATGGTTTCCAGACCCTGATCCACACCGCGCCCGGCGCAGGCCTGTTTCCTTTCATGGTCGAGGAGTCGCTGGTCGGCTTCCTCGAGCAGTCGAGCCGGTTCCTCAAGCCTGTTTTCGCCGACGACACGATCTATCCGGCACTCGAAGTCATCGAGCTCGTGCCGGGACGCACGACCGGCGCGGTGACGCTTCGCAGCACCGTGTTCAACCAGCGCAAGGAATTGGTGCTCGAGGGCACGCAGAAATTCCTGATCCGGCGCCGCCCGCTCTAACCGTCATCCCCGCCTAGTGCGCAATTGCGCACGGGAGAGGGATTCATACCCACAGGCGATCATTGTCTCGCAAGATGGCAATGGGCGGTCTTCGCCAAACTTCTCCCTGTGGTGATGGGTCCCGGATCTTCGCTTCGCTCGCCCGGGACGACGAGTAGGAGGACGCCGCCCGGCGGGTTAAGCAAGGGGCGAATTTCGCAGCTTTTCGGCCGATTTGCGGGGTCATCCGGGTTGCCGCGCGTGTCCGGCTGGCCTACCTATGGCCCATGAAATTCCTCGACGAAGCAAAGGTCTATATCCGCTCCGGTGACGGCGGGAACGGCTGCGTGGCGTTCCGCCGCGAGAAGTTCATCGAATTCGGCGGTCCCTCCGGCGGCAATGGCGGTCGCGGCGGCAATGTCATCATCGAGGTCGCCGACGGCCTCAACACGCTGATCGATTACCGCTACCAGCAGCATTTCAAGGCCCAAAAAGGCGAGAACGGGATGGGCTCGGACCGCCACGGCGCCAACGGCAAGAACATCGTGCTGAAGGTCCCCGTGGGCACACAGATCTTCGACGAAGACCGCGAGACGCTGATCCACGACTTCACCAAGGTCGGCGAGAAATTCGTGCTCGCCGAGGGCGGCAATGGCGGCTTCGGCAACGCCCATTTCAAATCCTCGACCAACCGCGCGCCGCGCAATGCCAATCCCGGGCAGCCCGGCGAGGAGCGCTGGATCTGGCTGCGGCTGAAGCTGATCGCGGATGCCGGTCTCGTCGGCATGCCCAATGCCGGCAAATCGACCTTCCTCTCCAAGGTCAGCGCGGCGCGACCCAAGATCGCCGACTATCCCTTCACCACGCTGCATCCGCAGCTCGGCGTCGTGAATGCCGATGGCCGCGAATTCGTGCTGGCCGACATTCCCGGCCTGATCGAAGGCGCGCATGAAGGCACCGGCCTCGGCGACCGCTTCCTCGGCCATGTCGAGCGCTGCCGCGTGCTGCTGCATCTGATCGACGCCACCTGCGAGCATGCCGGCAAGGCGTACAAGACGGTGCGCAAGGAGCTCGACGCCTATGGCGGCCAGCTCACCGACAAGATCGAGATCGTCGCGCTGAACAAGATCGATGCGGTCGAGCCGGACGAGCTCAAGAAGCAGAAGTACCGCTTGAAGCGTGCCGCCAAGAAGACGCCGCTGCTGCTGTCCGGCGCGACCGGCCAGGGCGTGAAGGAAGCGCTGCGTGCGCTGGCGGACGTGATCGGCGAGAGCCCGGTCTCGGCCAAGGCCAAGAGCGCCGCTGAAGCGGAGCCGTGGTCGGCTTAGTAAAACTCCGCTCTCTCAGATGTCGTCCCGGCGAAGGCCGGGACCCATAACCACCGAATGCGATTTGGCGAAGATTGGTCATTGCCGTCTCGCGTCATAACCTCTTCTGAGGAGTATGGGTCCCGGCCTTCGCCGGGACGACAGCAGAGTGTATGGCTCCAGGCACGCGCATCACCGGCAAGTGTTGCCATTACGCCCTCGATAGCGCAGCATCACACAATCAAGAAACGACAGGGATGACGCATGGCGCGCGCGAAGAACGTTCTCTGGATCATGTGCGACCAGCTTCGCTATGATTATCTCGGCTGCACCGGCCATCCCACGCTGAAGACACCCAACATCGACGCCATGGCGAAGCGTGGCGTGCTGTTCACCAAGGCCTATGTGCAATCGCCGATCTGCGGCCCGTCGCGGATGTCGTTCTACACCGGTCGCTACATGCGCTCGCACGGCTCGCACTGGAACGGCTGGCCGCTGCGGGTCGGCGAGCCCACGCTCGGCGATCACCTCAACAAGATCGGCGTGCGCAACGTGCTGGTCGGCAAGACTCACATGGCGCCCGACCTCGAAGGCATGAAGGCGCTCGGCATCCCGCCGGAATCCGTCATCGGCGTGCATGTCGCCGAATGCGGCTTCGAGCCTTACGAGCGCGACGACGGCCTGCATCCCTCGGGGCGGCCGCGCCCGAAATACGACGAATATCTGCGCAGCCAAGGATTTGAAGCGACGAACCCGTGGGAGCATTGGGCCAATTCGGGCGCCGCCGAAGATGGTAGCTTGCAGAACGGCTGGCTGCTGGTGCACGCCGACAAGGCCGCGCGCGTGCCGGACGAGCATTCCGAGACGCCCTACATGACGCGGCGCGCGATGGATTTCATCAGCGAGGCCGAGACCGATGGCCGGCCGTGGTGCCTGCATCTGTCCTACATCAAGCCGCACTGGCCCTACATCGCGCCCGAGCCCTACGCCAGCATGTATTCGACCGAGGACATGATCCCGGTGATCCGCTCCGAACGAGAGCGACAGAATCCGCATCCGGTGTTCGGCGCCTATATGGACATGCGCTACTCCCGCAACATGGCGCGCGATGAGGCCCGCGAGAAGGTGATCCCGACCTATATGGGCCTGATCACCCAGATCGACGACCAGATGGGCGTGCTGATGAAGTTTCTGGAGGCGCGCGGTCTGCTTGAGACCACCATGATCGTGTTCACCTCCGACCATGGCGACTATCTCGGCGATCATTGGATGGGCGAGAAGGATCTGTTCCACGAGCAGTCGGCGAAGATCCCGCTGATCATTATCGATCCCTCGAAAGAAGCCGACGCCACGCGCGGCACGCGCAGCGATGCGCTGGTGGAAGGCATCGATCTGGCGCCGACCTTCGTCGATTATTTCGGCGGCAAGGTGCCGGGCCACATCCTCGAGGGTCGCTCGCTGCTGCCGCTGCTGCGCGGCGAGAGGCCATCAGATTGGCGCAAGGTGGCGTTCTCCGAATACGACTACGCCATGCAGGACGTGCGGCTGAAGCTGAACCAGCCGATCGAGCGCTGCCGCCTGTTCATGGTGTTCGACGGCCGCTGGAAATACATCCACGCCTCCGGCTTCCGCCCGATGCTGTACGACCTCGAAACTGATCCGCAGGAATACGTCGATCGCGGCGATGACCCTGATTGCGCCGGCATCATCGCGCGCTTGCAGGCCGAGCTGTTCGACTGGGCCCTGCACCCGAACGACCACATCACGACGCCCCGCGAGAAGATCGCGAACTATGCCGATAATCAGCTTCAGGTGAAGGGCGGGATCTTGATCGGCATCTGGGATGAGCAAGAGCTCGCCGCAATCAAGGACGGCATCACGCAGCGCGCGAAACTCTAAGACCCTCATGGTGAGGAGGCGCGAAGCGCCGTCTCGAACCATGCAGGCCCTGCTGGCAGTCGGGCCTTTCATCCTTCGAGACGCGCGCAAGAGCGCGCTCCTCGGGATGAGGGGATAGAGCGCACGGCTAGCTAGCGATCAACCACGCGTCCTTCAAATTCAGGCTTACCTGGCACCAGAAAGAGCCGATACCACTCAATATCCCTTCGCTCGGCAATTTCGGCATCCGAGAATTTCCCGCTTTCGCCAAGGCTCGACTGATCGATCCCGAGATTTTGCGCCGCCGCGTAGACGGCGTAATCGCCCCGCTCGATATCCGCAGAAATTGGCGGATCGTTATCGATCACCGACATGACGTGGATCCGCCCGCTTCCGGAATGGAAATGCACGCAGGTGATCCGCTGCCACTCATCCGAAGAAGGGGGCCGGTCGCTCGACACCAGTTCAACCCAATGGTCGTTGAGATCAGCTTCCGTGCCAATCATCCGAAACGCCGGCAGGCCGGCAAAACCTCGCTTTGTTTTCTCCGCGTCCCAGTTCTCGTCGTCAACGAGGGGCGTGAATGGATCGTCGCACACGACGATCTGATAATGGCTCGCAAATGCTCGCGCAGCACCGAGTAACCGCTGTGTCATTGCCCCGCAAACCGGTTTCAATTCTCGATCTTGTATCCCGTCGCCTTCACGATCGGCTGCCAGAACGCGGTGTTCGCGGCGAGCTCCTTCGTTAGCCCATCCGCATTGCTGCCGACTGGGATCAGACCGATCGCCGTGAGCTTCTCCTTCACCTCCGGCTTGGCCAGCGCGGCGCTGGCAGCCGCACCGAGCTTATTGGCGAATTCCGGCGGGCTGCCGGCGGGGAGCCACATGCCGTACCAGGCGTCCGCAACGAGATCGATGCCGCTCTCCTTCAGCGTCGGGACATCAGGCGCGAATGGCGAACGTTCAACGCTCGAGACTCCGATGATCTTCACGCTCTTGGCCCGGTGCTGCGGCAGCGCATCAGCCAATGTCACGATACCAAACGAAATATGGCCGCCAATGATGTCGTTGAGGATTGGCGCACTGCCGCGATAAGGCACGCGCGTCAGTGGGATGCCGAGATCCTTTTCCAGCTTCGAGCCGGCAAAATGCGGAATGGTGCCGTTGCTCGGCACGCCGAACGAGGCCTTGTCCGGATGCGCCTTCAGCCACGCGACGAACCCCTTGAAGTCGGTGACATCCATGGCCGGGCCGACCACCAGCGCGAATTCGAACCGCGCCAGCAGCGACACCGGCATGAAATCCTTGGCCGTGTCGAAGCTCGGCGTCGTCTCCACCATCGGCAGCAGGTACATGGTGGGGCCCGTCGTCACCAGCACCATGTTGCCATCGGGGCTCGCGCCCTTCACCGCCTTGATGCCGATCAGACCGTCGCCGCCGGTGCGATTCTCGACCACGATGGTTCGTTGCAGCGCTGGGGCCATTTCCTGCGCGATCAGCCGGCACAGCGTGTCGCCGCCCGCGCCCGCCGCAAACGGGAAGATGATCTTGGTCAGCCCGGCCTGCGCTTCTGCCTCACTGACCTGCGCCAGCAACGGCAAACCGAGACATCCGGCGATGAATTTGCGGCGATCCATTCGTTTCCTCGTCCCGTCCGTTATTGGTTGGTGGCATTAGAACCGGCCTGGCGAGCAAGACAAGGCCGACCTTCGCCGTTTACCATCCGGCCCGCCTTGCGCCGGCCATCGTCCTGCTGCAAAAGCAGGCCTCAACCGGCGCCGCTCTTGGCTGCGCCGTGTCCAGAGCAATCGTCACAAGCGCCAAAGCAAACGCACATGGCCAGCCCCGAACTCAGTCAATTCCGCCGCATCGTCGTCAAGGTCGGCTCCGCGCTGCTGGTCGATTCCGACAGGGGCGAGGTGCGGGCGTCGTGGCTGGCCGCGCTCGCCGACGACATGGCCAAGCTGCACAAGGAGGGCCGCGATATCCTCGTGGTGTCCTCGGGCTCGATCGCGCTCGGCCGCAGCCGGCTCAAGCTGCCGCGCGGGCCGCTGAAGCTGGAGGAGAGTCAGGCCGCCGCCGCCGTCGGCCAGATTGCGCTGGCCCGAATCTGGTCCGAGGTGCTCGGGGCGCACGACATCGGCGCCGGCCAGATTCTGGTGACGCTGCAGGACACCGAGGAGCGCCGCCGCTATCTCAACGCGCGCTCCACCATCGGCAAACTGCTGGAATGGCGCGCGATCCCCGTGATCAACGAGAACGACACGGTCGCCACCACCGAGATCCGCTACGGCGACAATGACCGCCTCGCCGCGCGCGTCGCCACCATGGCGAGCGCCGATCTCCTGGTGCTGCTCTCCGACATCGACGGGCTCTACGACGCGCCGCCCAAGAACAATCCGAACGCAAAGCTCATTCCGGTGGTCGAGAGCATCTCCCCGGAGATCGAAGCCGTGGCCGGAGATGCCGAGTCCGAGCTGTCGCGCGGCGGCATGCGCACCAAGGTCGAGGCGGCCAAGATCGCCACGACAGGCGGCACGCATATGCTGATCGCATCAGGCAAGATCGAGCATCCGCTGCAGGCGATCGCCAATGGCGGCCGCTGCACCTGGTTCCTGACGCCGGCCAATCCCATCACCTCGCGAAAACGCTGGATCGCAGGCACGCTGGAGCCGAAGGGCACGCTGACCATCGACGCCGGCGCGGTGACGGCGCTGCGCGCCGGCGCCAGCCTGCTGCCGGCCGGCGTGATCAAGGTCGAGGGCCAGTTCGCCCGAGGCGATGCCGTGATCGTCCGCGGCCCCGACACCAGCGAGGTCGGCCGCGGCCTGATCGCCTATGACGCCGAGGTCGCCGAGCGGATCAAGGGCCGTTCATCGCCCGATGTGATGACCATCCTCGGCATCAGCGGCCGTTCGGAGATGATCCACCGCGATGATCTGGTGGTGGGCGGGTAAGAGGCGCACGGCACCCGAGCCGTCATGCCCGGGCTTGTCCCGGGCATCCACGTTCTTTCGGGGCTCGCCAAGACGTGGATGGCCGGGTCAAGCCCGGCCATGACGCTGGAAGCTAGGCCAGCGGCCGAGCCCAGCACCCTCCTCCTGAAGCCCTGCCATACCGTCCCTGCCCTTCGCAAAACCGGGATTTCCGTGCTAGGACACCGCCTTAGCAGAAGGTTGAACTCCTATGGCCGCCCCCCTGAAAGCCGTTGACGGCAATGCCGATCTTCAGGCGCTGATGTCCGATCTCGCCGCCAAAGCCCGCGCCGCCGCGCGCGTGCTGGCGCTGGCGCCGCCGGAGCAGAAGAACCGGGCGCTGGAGGCCATGGAGCGGGCGATCCGCGCCAATGCCGCGGCGATCCTCGCCGCCAATGCCGAAGACGTCGCGGAAGCGCGCGCCTCCGGCAATGCGACCTCCGCCTTCATCGATCGCCTGACGCTGACGCCGGCGCGGGTCGAGAGCATGGCCGAAGGCATCGCCATCGTGCGCGGCATCGCCGATCCCGTCGGCATCGTCACCGAAAGCTGGCAGCGGCCGAACGGCATGACCATCGAGCGCGTGCGCGTGCCGCTCGGTGTCGTCGGCGTGATCTTCGAGAGCCGGCCGAACGTATCCGCGGACGCTGGCGTCCTCTGTTTGAAATCAGGCAATGCCGTGATCCTGCGCGGCGGCTCCGACAGTTTCCGCTCCTGCCGTGCGATCCACGAATGCCTGGTGCAGGGCCTGCGCGAAGCGGGCCTGCCTGAAGCTGCGATCACGCTGGTGCCGACGCGCGACCGTGCCGCGGTTGGCATGATGCTGTCGGGATTGAACGGTTCGATTGACGTGATCGTGCCGCGCGGCGGCAAGAGCCTCGTCGCGCGCGTCGAGCAAGAAGCACGCGTGCCCGTGTTCGCGCATCTCGAAGGCGTCAACCATGTCTATGTCGATGCCAGCGCCGATCTCGCCATGGCGAAGTCGATCGTGCTCAATGCCAAGATGCGCCGCACCGGCGTCTGCGGTGCGGCCGAGACGTTGCTGGTCGATCGCGCCGCTGCTGCGAAGAACCTGAAGCCGCTGGTCGAGATGCTGATCGAGGCCGGCTGCGAAGTGCGCGGCGACGAAACGGTGCAAGGAACGGATGCGCGCGTAAAACCTGCCAGCGAAGACGATTGGGATACCGAATATCTCGACGCGATCATCGCAGCGAAGGTGGTGGACGGCGTCGATGGCGCGATCGCGCATATCCAGGATCATGGCTCGCACCACACCGATGCGATCGTGAGCGCGGATGAGGCCGCTGCGAAGAAGTTCCTGAGCGAGGTCGATTCCGCGATCGTGCTGCACAACGCCTCGACGCAGTTCGCCGACGGCGGCGAGTTCGGCTTCGGCGCCGAGATCGGCATCGCCACCGGTCGCTTCCACGCCCGCGGCCCTGTCGGCGCCGAGCAGTTGACGAGCTTCAAATATCGCGTTCACGGCACCGGACAGACGCGGCCGTAGGTAACGTTGCAAGGCGCGGGGCATTGAGCAACAACTTCGTCGTGCCGCGTTTCGTGGCGCAAGCGGTCCCGCCCCATACGGAGGGCATGCGCATCGGCCTGCTCGGCGGCTCGTTCAATCCGCCGCATCAGGCCCATCGCGCCATCAGCCGGTTCGCGCTCAAGCGACTGCAACTCGATCGCGTCTGGTGGCTGGTCACCCCGGGCAATCCGCTCAAGGAGAACGGCCATTTGCATGAGCTCGGCGAGCGCATGCAGGCGGCGCGCGAGGTTGCTGACGATCCCAGGATCGAGGTCAGCTGTCTCGAATCCGTCATTCGGACCCGCTATACTATCGACACGATCAACACCTTGCGCCGCCGCTTCTCGGGCCTGCGCTTTGTCTGGATTATGGGCGCCGACAATCTCGCTCAATTCCATCGTTGGCAGGACTGGCGGCGTATCGCCGGCCAAGTGCCGATTGCAGTCATCGATCGCCCGCCGCAAAGCTTTCGCGCCCTCGCCTCTCCAGCCGCCAAGGCGCTCGCCCGCTACCGCCTGCCGGAGAATAAGGCAGCGCTGCTCGCCGACCAGCCGGCGCCGGCCTGGGTGTTCCTGACGGGATTGAAGCTGAACCTGTCCTCAACCGGCCTACGGAACCCGGACGGGAGCTGGAAAGGTATGATGTGAGGCCAAGTGTACGGGATTGGGGCTCTCTGGCATATTGAAACCCTTAACCCCACATGATGTAGTGTAACCAGTGAGCGCTGGATTCGGCGTTCGCGATACAGTGAAAGGAATGGTCCCTGACCACATCTGTATTGTCCAAGTCTGTTTTACCCAAGGCAAAACCGGCGCGTAAAACATCGACCAAAGCTGCGGCCTTGAAGGCGCAACCCGACGCCGACAAGACGCTGAGCCTGATCCTCTCCCGCCTCGAGGATATGAAGGCGGAAGAGACGGTCACCATCGACCTTCGCGGCAAATCGGCGTACTCCGACTACATGATCGTCACCACCGGCCGGGTGAACCGGCATGTCGGTGCGATCGCGGAGAACGTCGCCAAGGGCCTCAAGGAAAACGGCATCAAGAACATCCATGTCGAGGGCTTGCCCAATTGCGACTGGGTGTTGATCGATTCCGGCGATGTGATCGTGCACGTGTTCAGACCCGAGGTCCGCGAGTTCTACAATCTGGAAAGATTGTACACGCAGGGCCCAGGGGCGGCGAAGGCGATCTAGGCTCACTTGAGCCGATTTCGAATCGGCTGACGCGCATGCTAGCGTCGTGCGCGCGCAACCTGCGCGCGGTCTTGAAAACGCGACCCTGAAGATATCATGCGTGTTGCTGTCATTGCGGTGGGCCGGCTGAAGCAGGGCCCCGAACGGGAGCTTGCCGACCGCTATTTCGAGCGGTTCGACGAAGCCGGCCGCAAGCTCGGATTCCGCGAGCTCACCATTCACGAAATTCCGGAAAGCCGCGCGCGCGACGCCGCGACGCGAATGACCGAGGAAGCCGCGGCGATCTCAGCGCATGTCCCGGACAAATCGATCCTGGTGGCGCTGGACGAGCGCGGACAAAATCTCGATTCCACCGTATTCGCACGGCATCTGGGGCGCTGGCGCGACGAGGGCGCCGGGCATACTATCTTCGTGATCGGAGGGGCGGACGGACTTTCGCCCGAATTGCGCCGTAAGGCCAAACTCGCGATCGCGTTCGGCTCTGCGACCTGGCCGCATCAAATGGTCCGCGTCATGCTTCTGGAACAGTTGTATCGGGCCGCCACCATCCTGGCCGGCCACCCCTATCATCGCGCGTGATTCGCGCCACAACGAGCACCTTGCCGACAAGATGCGAGCGCCGTTTCTCAATTTGCTGCTGATGGCGAGCGTCTCGGGCGCAAGCCTCGCGCAAGCTTACGTAAGCTCCGCACAAGCTCAGACCGCAGCACCGGCGCCGCAGACTGCCGCCGTCTCTCCCGACGCGATCAAGCAGCGCGAGCAGGAACTGGAAGCCGCGCGCGCGAGGCAGAAGAGCGCGGAGGAAGCGCAGGCCAAGCTCAAGGCCGAGATCGCCACGCTCGGCCAGGATCGCACCCAGCTCAATCAGCAGTTGATCGACACCGCCGCCAATGTCCGCACCGTCGAGACCAAGATCGACGAAGCCGAGGCGCGGCTGAAGACGCTGAACGGCCGCGAGCAGGAGGCGCGCACCTCGCTCGATTCGCGCCGTGCCGACATCGTCGAGGTGCTGGCCGCCCTGCAGCGCGCCGGACGGCGGACGCCGCCGGCGCTGCTGGTGCGCCCCGAAGATGCACTGCAGTCGCTGCGCACCGCGATGCTGCTCGGCGCCGTCGTGCCGGAATTGCGCGGCCGCGCCGAAAAGATCGCAAGCGAGCTCGGCGAGCTCGTGGCCTTGCGCAAGAGCATCGCGAGCGAACGCGACCAGCTCGCCTCCGACCGCGACAAGATCCGCAACGACCAGACCCGGCTCACGGCCCTGGTCGACGAGCGGCAGCGCCAGCAGGCCTCGCGCGAGAAGGATCTCGACGCGGAGAATTCGCGTGCCATCACGCTGTCAAAGCAGGTCGGCGATCTCCAGGGGTTGATCGCCAAGATGGAGCAGGACCTGCAAAGCGCGGCCAAGGCGGCCGAGAAGGCGGCCGAGGCCGCCAAGCAGGCCGAGGCGAAGGCGGCCGCAGCCGCCGCCAGTGCCAAGCCCGGCCCGGCCGTGTTCAAGGACCGCTCCCGGACCAGCCCGGCCATCCTGTTCGCGTCGGCCAAGGGGCTCCTGCCGCTGCCGGTTAACGGTAACAAGATCAGGGACTTTGGCGGTTCCGACGGGGTCGGCGGGGTCCAGAAGGGCATTTCGCTGGCCACCAAGCCCGGCTCTCAGGTCACGACGCCCTGCGACGGCTGGGTGGTTTATGCCGGCCCGTTCCGCAGCTATGGACAACTCTTGATCCTCAACGCCGGGGGCGGGTATCATGTCCTGATCGCCGGGATGGAGCGCATTTCGGTCAACATCGGTCAGTTTGTGCTCACGGGGGAGCCGGTCGCGACCATGGGGTCGACATCTCAAGTCGCCTCCATTCTCGCCACGAACGCGAGTCAACCTGTGCTGTATGTCGAGTTCCGGAAAGACGGCACTCCAATCGATCCAGGCCCATGGTGGGCCGCAAATGAAGGCGAGAAGGTTCGCGGATGATGCGCAAGACTTCAGTTATCCTCCTCAGCGCGGCCACCGGCGCGGCGCTGACGCTGTTCGCGACGCAGCCGCGTGCGGTGTTCATGGGCTCCAGCGCGCGCGCCGCGACCGCTGACACCTATCGCCAGCTCAATCTGTTCGGCGACGTGTTCGAGCGCGTGCGCTCGGACTATGTCGAGAAGCCCGACGATACCAAGCTGATCGAATCCGCCATCAGCGGCATGCTCTCCGGCCTCGATCCGCATTCGAGCTACATGGACGCCAAGAGCTTCCGCGACATGCAGGTGCAGACCCGCGGCGAGTTCGGCGGCCTCGGCATCGAGGTCACGATGGAAGACGGCCTTATCAAGGTGGTCTCGCCGATCGACGATACGCCCGCCTCGCGCGCCGGCGTCATGGCCAACGACATCATCACCAATCTCGACGACGAGGCGGTGCAGGGCCTGACCCTGAACCAGGCGGTCGAGAAGATGCGCGGCCCCGTCAACACCAAGATCAAGCTCAAGATCATCCGCAAGGGCCAGGACAATCCGATCGACGTCACCCTGGTGCGCGACAACATTCGCGTCCGTTCGGTGCGCGCACGCGTCGAGGCTGACGACATCGCCTATATCCGCATCACCACCTTCAACGAGCAGACCACCGAAGGCCTGAAGAAGGAGGTCGCGAATCTCTCCGGCCAGATCGGCGACAAGCTGAAGGGCTACATCATCGACCTCCGCAACAATCCGGGCGGCCTGCTCGAGGAGGCCGTCACCGTGTCCGACTCGTTCCTGGAGAAGGGCGAGATCGTGTCGACCCGCGGCCGCAATGCCGAGGAGACCCAGCGCCGCACCGCGCATGCCGGCGACCTCACCAAGGGCAAGCCTGTCATCGTGCTCGTCAACGGCGGTTCGGCCTCGGCCTCGGAAATCGTCGCTGGCGCGCTGCAGGACCACAAGCGCGCGACCATCGTCGGCACGCGCTCCTTCGGCAAGGGCTCGGTGCAGACCATCATCCCGCTCGGCTCTGGCAACGGCGCGCTGCGCCTGACCACGGCGCGCTATTACACGCCGTCAGGCAAGTCGATCCAGGCCAAGGGCATCGTGCCCGACATCGAAGTGCTACAGGACGTGCCGGACGAGCTGAAGTCGCGTACCGATACCAAGGGCGAAGCTTCGCTGCGCGGTCACCTCAAGAACGACGGCGACGAGAAGACCGGCTCGCAGTCCTATGTCCCGCCGGATGCCAAGGACGACAAGGCGCTCAAGCTCGCCGACGACCTGCTCCACGGCATCAAGAACAGCGCCTCCGCGGCGCCCACGCCGGGCAGCGACAACAAGACTGCGCCCGCGGACAAGCCCAAGGCGGCGAACTAAGCCCGACCAACACGCGATCTGACGAAAGGGCGGCTCCGGAAGCCGCCCTTTTGCTTGGAACTTCGGATGCCCCCGGCCTATCCCGGCCTGCCGCCGCTTGACCTCGGCGTGGTATCGTTGGCGTGAGTGATTCGGGATCTCGCATGACTGAAACGGCCGATGATCTGAGCGCTCCGCTCGGACAGGACAAGCCGCGCCGGAAACGGCGGCTGCGGCTGCCGTTCACCGTCATGCAATTGCTGGCCGTCATGCTCGGCCTGTTCCTGGTTACCTTCGCGGGCTTTGCCATCTTCAACAAGGACCCGCTCGGCGGCGAGCCGATGACGCGGATCGCGATTCGCGATCCCAAAGGCGGTGACAAGGCGGCAGAAGAGAAGCCGGCCGCCGGTCACGGCGCAGAGCCCGCCCAAGAGAGCAAGCACGCGACCAAGGAAGCGCCGAAGCAGGCCGGCGACCAGAAGACCGTCACCATGATCGACGGCTCGACCGGCGAGCGCCACGACGTGGTGATCGGCGCGGGCGATGCTGCCGGCAAGGGCGAGCCGGCTTCCGCGCCGCCGGCCATCATGGCCGGGATTGATCCAAAACTGCTGGAAAAATCCCGCTACGGCATGATCCCCATCATCTCGGGCGATCTCAAGCCATTCAACGTCTACGCCGCCGAGGCTGACCGCGCCAAGGCCGCGAAAATGCCTGTGGTGGCGATCGTGATCGGCGGGCTCGGCGTCGGCGCCGCCAAGACCACCGATGCGATCATGAAGCTGCCGGGCGCGGTGACGCTGGCCTTCACACCTTATGGTTCTGACCCTGGAAAACTCGCCGAGCGCGCCCGCGCTCAGCGCCACGAGATCTTCCTGCAGATCCCGATGGAGCCCTACGACTTCCCCGACAACGATCCGGGCCCGCAGACGCTGCTGACCTCGCTCACCCCCGACCAGAACACCGACCGCCTCTACTGGCACCTGAGCCGGATGCAGGGCTATGCCGGCATCGCCAATTTCATGGGCGCCCGCTTCATCGCGACGGACCCGGCGATGCAGCCGATCATCCGCGAGGCTTCCAAGCGCGGCCTCGGCTTCTTCGACGACGGCTCCTCGCCGCGCAGCATCGCATCGCAGGCGGCGGCAAACCTGGCGGTGCCGTTCGGCAAGGGGGATATCGCGCTCGACGCAGTGCCGACCACGGCCGAGATCGACCGTGCCCTGAACAAGCTGGAATCGGTGGCCCGCGAGCGGGGCGTCGCCGTCGGCACCGCCTCTGCGCTGCCCGTCTCCATCGACCGGGTCGGAGCCTGGATCAAGACATTGAGCGACCGGGGTATTCTGCTGGTGCCATTGACAACCGCGATGCTGAAATCAAAATCCAGCTAAATCAACGAATTGGTACGCCACGGGCCGGAGCGCCCAAAAGCGGTGCCGGCAGTACGCGAGAGGTTTGGCGGAATGGCGCGTTACGAGGATCTGCCCTACCGAACCTGCGTCGGTGTGATGCTGATCAATCAAAAAGGCCTGGTGTTCATCGGCCGCCGCGCCGGCGGCGTCGAGCATGTCGACGACAGCCATGTCTGGCAGATGCCGCAAGGCGGCGTCGATCCCGGCGAGGACAATTGGGAAGCCGCCAAGCGCGAGCTCTATGAAGAAACCAGCGTGCGCTCGATCGAGCGGCTCGGCGAGGTTCCGGACTGGCTGATCTACGACATCCCCCGCACGGTGGCGGGGCGCGCCTGGAAGGGCCGCTACCGCGGCCAGCGCCAGAAATGGTTCGCGGTGCGCTTCACCGGCAAGGACAGCGAGATCAATGTCGAGAAGCCCGGCGGCGGCGGCCACAAGGCCGAATTCGTCAGCTGGCGCTGGGAGCCGATGAAGAATCTCCCCTCGCTGATCATCCCCTTCAAGCGCCCGGTCTATGAGCGCGTGGTGAAGGAATTTTCGGCGCTCGCGGATGACTAATTCAAATTGTCATCCGGGTTCGGTGCTAAGCCATCGCCCGGACTGACAATGAGAGAGCCTCGCGTGACCAACGAAAAGCCCTACCGCCCGAATGTGGGCATCGCGCTGTTCAATGCCGACGGCCATGTGCTGGTCGGCCACCGCTTCAAGGGCGACGGCCCCGAGATCATCCTGCCCGGGCTTGACTGGCAGATGCCGCAAGGCGGCGTCGACGAGGGCGAGAATCTGCGCGACGCCGCCATGCGCGAGCTCTGGGAGGAAACCAACGTCGTCAGCGCTGAATTCCTCGGCGAGACCGACTGGTTCACCTATGAATTCCCGCCCTATGACGGCCCGCAGACACATCGGCTGGCGAAGTTCCGCGGCCAGCGCCAGAAATGGTTCGCGCTGCGCTTCACCGGCAAGGACGATGAGATCGACCCGCTGACGCCGCGCAACGGCCAGCCCGCGGAGTTCGATGCCTGGCGCTGGGAGCGCCTCGACCGCGTCGCCGATATCGTGGTGCCGTTCCGTCGCGAGGTCTATCGCGCGGTAGCGCAATCGTTCGCGCCCTTCGCCAAATGAAAAACGCAAAACAACCCCATGCACAGTAGAACGGGGGTTGCTTCAGTTCCACCTCTCCCGCTTACGGGAGAGGTCGGATCGCGAAAGCGATCCGGGTGAGGGCTCTGTCCTCTTGGGGGTCCTCGCCCAGCGGAGACGCCCTCTCCCCAGCCCTCCCCCGCAAGCGAGGGAGGGAGCGCATCCTGCTCGCGGTCGCGATCGAGCCTAATCCCATCACGCTAGGCTAATTGAGCGGTCCCACCGTGAACGGGCCGATTGCGATGACGTGGCAGTCGCTGTCGTGCTTGGCGCAGTCGGCCAGGGCGCCGTTGACGGCGGTCTGCTCATCGGCCGCCTTCAGGCCGAGACCCGGACGGCCTGCGGTGCCAACCGCGACCGCATTCCAGCCCGTGCCATCGCCGAGCTTGCGCGCCACCTCGTCGCGCGCATCGGCCAGGATCGAAGGATTGGTCGCCGCGTGGAAGAAGCCATTGGCCCTGAGCAGGGTCGGAATCGGCACGACGAAGACGTCGTCGATCACCACGGTCATGCAGGCTGAGCCCGCGATCGCACCGCAGGATTCCAGCGAACGCCGCGCCGCATCTTCGACCGAGGTTGCGCCAAGCGCCATGAAATATTGTCCGCCCGGACCGAGCGCGACCGAGCGTGATTTTGCCGCCGGTGCGAACAGGTTTTCGAGCCGGGTCCTGGCCTGATCGCGCACCATCGGAAAATCCTTCGGCACAAACGCGCGCTCGGTGATGGGGTCGTGCCGAAACCAGGGTTGCGGCGGCATCGGCGGCTCCCCGTGGCTGTAGACCACCTTGTTGCCGACAGCATAGAGCTCGCAACGCCGCGGCGATTGCGCGGCAGCCGCGCGCTTCTGGCATTGGTCGACCGCGGCGTTGCGCGCGGCCTCTTCGGTCGGCTGGTTGAGCGCGGAGCCGAAGAAGCCGCCGATGTTCAAGGCATAGGCCTTGTAATCTCCGGCGGTCGCATATTCGTTGCTGAGAAAGCCACGTTGGCGCTCGCCGATGAACGGCACCGCGCTGACGACAATCTTGCCGGTGGACGCAGCGGTCGGTGACGGCGTTGGGGTCGTAGTCGCCGCAGCCGTTTGGGTCGCTGTCGATGACGGTATCGGCGAGGGCATCGGCGCCTTCGCCGCCATCGTGGGCGTTGCGCTGGGTGACGCCGCAGCGGCCGGGCGCGGCGCGACCGCCGTGGATTTGACCTGACCGGTCTCGAGCTTGGCAAAATAGAGGAAGCCGCCGACACCGATCGCGACGACGGAGACCACGCCGACCACGAGCGGCCACATCCAGTTCGGCGCCGGCGCCGCCTTGGCGACTTTCTTCAGCTGCGGCGTGGCGTAAGTGCCGTCCTCGCGCCGCATCGCCACCATATAGGCGTGCACCGGCGTCGGGATGTTCTTCACTTCCTGCGCGCCGATATCGGCGAACTGCACCGACAGCTTGTTGGCGACCTGCTCATGCACGGCGCGGGAGACGCAGATGCCGCCGACTTCCGCCAGCCCCTCGAGCCTTGCCGCGATGTTGACGCCGTCGCCGAGCAGATCGCCGTCGCGCTCGACCACGTCACCGATGGTGATGCCGATGCGGAACGACATCTGCCGGCTCGGCGGATAGGCCATGTTGCGGGTGCGCAAGGACTCCTGGATATCGATCGCGCAGCGCACCGCGTCCACCGCGCTCGGGAATTCCGCGAGCACGGCATCGCCGGCGGTGTTGAAGATGCGGCCGTTTGCCTTTGCAATGAAATCGTCGACGACGGAGCGATAGGACGCCAGACGCCGCAGCGTCTCTTCTTCGTCTTCCGCGACCAGTCTCGAGTAACCGGCAATATCGGCTGCGAAAATCGCTGCGATCTTGCGTTTCATCTGCAACCCGCCCCGGAACAAATTCGCGGCCGCAGAATGCCGCTATCTCCGGCGCGGTGCAACAAAGTTTCAGCGCCCGCCACTGATGGTGACGAGCGCTGAATTTGTTCAGGAATTCGAGGCTTGAGCCCCGGAGCAATGCGCCGGGGCTTAGTGCATAGCCGTGGTATTGAGCTGCTGCTGGATGCTCTTGTAGTGATCGAGCCGCTCGATGGCCTGATCGAGCTCGCCGCCCTCGTGCTCCTTCAGCCCTTCTTCCATCTCCGAGATGGTCTCGGCGAACTGGGCGCGATCGAGCTCGGCCAGCGACGTCGCGACGTCGGCGAGGACGGTCAGGCCCTTTTCCGAGACCTCGGCAAGACCGCCGAGCACGATGATCTTCTCGTGCTTGCCAGCAGTGGTGATGGTGAGAATGCCCGGGCGGATCGCAGCCACAACAGGCGCATGACCTGCCAGCACGCCGAAGTCACCCTCGACGCCGGGAATGTCGACCTGGTCGACTTCGCCCGAGAATGCGAGCTTTTCCGGAGAGACGAGATCGAAGTGGAAGGTGGCCATAACAAACCTGCGCGTGGTGAGTGGCAAAAGAGGAAGCAGCTTGCGGCTACTCCCTATTCGCTAGTCGTTAGCTTAGGCCGCTTCCGCCGCCAGCTTCTTGCCCTTCTCGACCGCCTCTTCGATGGTGCCGACCATGTAGAAGGCGGCTTCCGGCAGGTGGTCATACTTGCCTTCCACCAGGCCCTTGAAGCCCTTGATGGTGTCGGCGAGGTCGACGAACTTGCCGGGCGAGCCGGTGAAGATTTCGGCGACGTGGAACGGCTGCGACATGAAGCGCTCGACCTTGCGGGCGCGGGCCACGGTCAGCTTGTCCTCTTCCGAAAGCTCGTCCATGCCGAGAATGGCGATGATGTCCTGGAGCGCCTTGTAGCGCTGCAGCACCTGCTGGACCTGACGGGCGACCGCGTAATGCTCCTCGCCGACGACCAGCGGGGAGAGCATGCGCGAGGTCGAGTCGAGCGGGTCCACCGCCGGATAGATGCCCTTTTCAGCGATCGAGCGCGACAGCGTGGTGGTCGCGTCAAGATGCGCGAACGAGGTCGCCGGCGCCGGGTCGGTCAAGTCGTCGGCCGGAACGTAGATGGCCTGCACCGAGGTGATCGAGCCCTTCTGGGTGGTGGTGATGCGCTCCTGCAGCGCGCCCATGTCGGTGGCGAGCGTCGGCTGATAACCCACCGCCGAAGGAATACGGCCGAGCAGCGCCGACACTTCCGAACCGGCCTGGGTGAAGCGGAAGATGTTGTCGACGAAGAACAACACGTCCTGGCCCTGGTCGCGGAAGTCTTCGGCGATGGTCAGACCCGTGAGCGCGACGCGGGCGCGGGCGCCCGGGGGCTCGTTCATCTGGCCGAACACCAACGCGCATTTCGACTTCACGCTCGGATCGGGATTCTTCGGATCGGCGTTGACCTTGGACTCGATGAACTCGTGATAGAGGTCGTTGCCCTCGCGGGTGCGCTCGCCGACGCCGGCGAACACCGAGTAACCGCCGTGCGCCTTCGCGACGTTGTTGATCAGCTCCTGAATCAGCACGGTCTTGCCGACGCCGGCGCCGCCGAACAGGCCGATCTTGCCGCCCTTGGCGTAAGGCGCGAGCAGGTCGACGACCTTGATGCCGGTGACGAGAATTTCAGCCTCGGTCGACTGGTCGGTGTAGGTCGGCGCTTCCTGGTGGATCGCGCGCAGGCCATCGGTCTTGACGGGACCAGCTTCGTCGATCGGCTCGCCGATGACGTTGATGATGCGGCCGAGCGTGCCTTCGCCGACGGGAACGCGGATCGGCGAACCGGTGTCGGTGACTTCCTGGCCGCGGACCAGACCTTCGGTGGTGTCCATCGCGATGGTGCGGACGGTGGACTCACCGAGATGCTGGGCGACTTCGAGCACCAGGCGGTTGCCGCCGTTCTTGGTCTCGAGCGAGTTGAGAATGGCCGGGAGGTGGCCTTCGAACTGCACGTCGACGACGGCGCCGATGACCTGGGTGACGCGACCGACCTGGGCTGCCATTGAATGTCTCCTTCGATCCGAACTAGTAAGCCACGGTCAATCGACCGGGATGTTGCATTGATGGGTACCGATGCGTCCTGGCTAGACGGCTTCGGCGCCCGAGATGATTTCGATCAGTTCCTTGGTGATCTGCGCCTGACGCGTGCGGTTGTAGACCAGCGTCTGCTTGCGGATCATCTCACCGGCGTTGCGCGTCGCGTTGTCCATCGCGCTCATCTGCGCACCGTAGAACGAGGCGTTGTTCTCGAGCAGCGCGCGGAAGATCTGGACCGCGAGATTGCGCGGCAGAAGACGGGTGAGAATCTCGTCCTCTTCCGGCTCGTATTCGTAAGACGTCGTGTTGGCGCTCGCCGCCTCCTCGACGACCAGCGGAATGATCTGCTGGGCGGTCGGGATCTGGGCGATCACCGAACGGAAGCGCGAGTAGAACAGAGTGCAGACGTCGAACTCGCCGTTGTCGAACCGCGCCAGCACCTTCTTGGCGATGTCCTCGGCGTTGACGAAGCCAAGCTGGCGCACGCTGCGCAGGTCGAGATGCTCGACGATCTGCTTGTCGAACTGGCGGCGGAGCTGCTCGTAACCCTTGCGGCCGACGCAGAAGAATTTGACTTCCTTGCCCTGCGCGATCAGCGCCAGCGCGCGCTCGCGGGCCAGACGCACGATCGACGAGTTGAACGCGCCTGACAGGCCGCGTTCGCCGGTGCAGACCAGCAGCAAATGAACCTGATCGCGGCCGGTGCCGGCCAGCAGCGTCGGCGCGCCGGGCGAACCCGCGGCAGCGCTGGCGATGTTGGAGATCACCGCGCTCATCTTGTCGGCATAGGGGCGCGCCGCTTCCGCGGCGGTCTGCGCGCGGCGCAGCTTCGAGGCCGCGACCATCTGCATGGCCTTGGTGATCTTTTGCGTCGCCTTGGTGGAGGCGATGCGGACGCGCATGTCTTTAAGTGACGCCATTCTTCGTTCACCCCGGCGGTTCGACTGAAGCGTCGGACCGCTAGCCTGTCCCTATCGCAATGCCCGGCCGGGCGCCGGGCATGCTTCTTGTTGTTGTGCCGTTCGCGAAAACGATCATGGCCGGCGAACCGGCCATGACAGCTCGTGATTACGCGAAGCTCTTCGCGAAACCTTCGACCACCGACTTCAGCTTGGCAGCGGAGTCGTCGGAGAGGTCGCGGCTGTCGCGGATCGCGTTGAGAATGTCGACATGCTTGCCGCGCAGCAGCGAGAGCAGGCCGTCCTCGAACGCGCGCACCTTGTTGAGCGGCAGCGGATCGAGATAGCCGTTGGTGCCGGCCCAGATCACGCAGACCTGCTCTTCCATCTTCAGCGGTGAGAACTGCGGCTGCTTCAAGAGCTCGGTCAGGCGCGAACCGCGGTTGAGCAGGCGCTGGGTCGAGGCGTCGAGGTCGGAGCCGAACTGCGCGAACGCCGCCATTTCGCGGTACTGCGCGAGCTCGCCCTTGATCTTGCCGGCGACCTTCTTGGTGGCCTTGGTCTGCGCCGACGAACCCACGCGCGACACCGACAGACCGACGTTCACCGCGGGACGGATGCCCTGGAAGAACAGGTCGGTTTCCAGGAAGATCTGACCGTCGGTGATCGAGATGACGTTGGTCGGGATGTAGGCCGACACGTCGTTGGCCTGGGTTTCGATGACGGGCAGCGCCGTCAGCGAGCCCGAGCCCTGGTCCTTGTTCAGCTTCGCCGCGCGCTCGAGCAGGCGGGAGTGCAGATAGAACACGTCGCCGGGATAGGCTTCGCGGCCCGGCGGACGGCGCAGCAGCAGCGACATCTGGCGGTAGGCGACGGCCTGCTTGGACAGATCGTCATAGATGATGACCGCGTGCATGCCGTTGTCGCGGAAGTACTCGCCCATGGTGCAGCCGGTGAAGGGCGCGATGTACTGCATCGGCGCCGGATCGGACGCGGTGGCGGCGACAACGATCGAATATTCGAGCGCGCCCTGCTCTTCCAGCACCTTCACGAACTGGGCGACGGTCGAACGCTTCTGGCCGACCGCGACGTAGACGCAGTACAGCTTGATGTTCTCGTCGGGCTGCGCGTTGAGCGGCTTCTGGTTCAGGATGGTGTCGAGCGCGATCGCGGTCTTGCCGGTCTGGCGGTCGCCGATGATCAGCTCGCGCTGGCCACGGCCGATCGGGATCAGGGCGTCGATCGCCTTGAGGCCGGTCGCCATCGGCTCGCTCACCGACTTGCGCGGAATGATGCCGGGCGCCTTGACGTCGACGCGCATGCGCTTGTCGGCCTGGATCGGACCCTTGCCGTCGATCGGATTGCCAAGCGCGTCAACGACGCGGCCGAGCAGGCCCTTGCCGACCGGCGCGTCCACGATGGCGCGGGTGCGCTTGACGGTCTGGCCTTCCTTGATCTCGCGGTCGGCACCGAAAATAACGACACCGACGTTGTCGGTTTCGAGGTTCAGCGCCATGCCGCGGGTGCCGTTCTCGAACTCGACCATTTCACCGGCCTGGACGTTGTCCAGACCGTAGACGCGGGCGATACCGTCGCCGACGGACAGCACCTGTCCGACTTCGGAGACTTCAGCTTCCTGGCCGAAATTCTTGATCTGGTCCTTGAGGATCGCGGAAATTTCCGCGGCGCGGATGTCCATCAGCCTGCCTCTTTCATCGCGTGCTTGATCGAATTGAGTTTGGTGCGAAGCGAACTATCGATCATGCGGCTGCCCAGCTTCACGACGAGGCCACCGATGATCGAGGGATCGATCTTCACGTTGAGCGCGACGTCCTTGCCGGTCACCGACTTCAGGGCAACCTTGAGGGCGTCGAGATTCTTGTCCGAAAGCGCTTCCGCCACCGTGACGTCGGCGGTCGCCTCGCCCTTGAACTTGGCGACGAGGGCGCGATAGGCGCGGATGACGTCGGCCACCGCGAACAGGCGGCGGTTGGCGGTCAGCACCTTGAGGAAATTGGCAGTGATGCCGGCGATGCCCGCCTTGTCCAGGACGGCCGCGAGGGCCTTGGACTGGGCGTCGGCCGCGAACACCGGGCTGCGGACGAGGCGCTTGAGATCAGCGCTTTCGTTCAGCAGGGCCTCGAACTTGTCGAGATCAGCCTTGACCTCGTCGACCACTTTCTGGTCGCGGGCCAGTTCAAACAAGGCCGTTGCATAACGGCCTGACACACCGGAAACGGACGTATCTTCTGCAGCCACAGACGCGCTCTTTTAGCTGTCAAATTCGCAAGGGAAAAACCGTCGCCACAACGCGGCGCCTAGCGATCCAAGCCCTTGGAATTCAAGCGGGACTTCGATTTTCGACCAGCACGGGACGTGCCGGGCTCGTTAAAATCGCGGCTTTGCTAACATAGCAGGCGCGCACGTGCAACATGACGCCAAATTAAAGGCACGACCTTCTGTCGCAAGTTCATCGCAGCGCGCGACAGCCTTGCTGCGATCGATGCGACGAGGTGCCATGACACGGAATTGTCACGACTGTTACGGCGGTCACATGCACATTGGTTCCTGCCTTGAACGCATAGCGGCCATGAACACGGCTCGCTGAGGCGTGACCCCGGCCGCACCGGCCGCACCCGTCGAATACTTACCGAATTCTAAACTGGTAGAGCGATGACTTCGTTCTACAGTATTCGCAAGTAATCGATCAGTTAATAAACCATTAAAGCAAAATATTACGGAACTTAGGCTGATTATCGATTCCGGTCACAAGATATTTCATCGGGGCACCTACCGGAAATACTGCCCAATTCATGCCTCATTGGGAATCGAAACGCCAACCCGCTCACAAACTGATGGGGGCTCCACTAGCCACATATGTGGCAATACTAGCGTAGGGACCACTAAATGCTGTCTTTCAAGACGCTGGGCATGATGACCCGGCCGCGTACGGCGATCGCATTCGTCGCTGCAACTCTCCTCGTCGGTGGAACTGCCACCGAGGCTTCCGCCAAATCCAGGCATCACCACCGGGGTTCTCACCACCACCGCCATCAGGCCCAGGACGAGACCAACGCGACCTCCGGTTGGCTCAACGCCAATGCGTCGATGACGCCGTCGTCGGGCACGGGCCACAGCTTCTCCGGCATGGCTTCCTATTACGGCAACGAGTCCGGCAGCCGCACCGCCTCAGGCGCGCGCTTCAACCAGAACGCCATGACCGCGGCGCACCGGACCCTGCCGTTCGGCACCAAGGTCCGCGTGACTCATGGCGGCCAGAGCGTCATCGTCACCATCAATGACCGTGGCCCGTTCGTGCGCGGCCGCGTGCTCGACCTCTCCACCGGCGCTGCCCGCGCCATCGGCCTCACCGGTGCCGGCGTCGGCCGCGTCACCGCGGAAGTCGTCTCCTAACGGCGCGACAAGCGCCTTAGCCACACGCGCAGTTTCCATCATCGTCCCGCAGGGACATGAGCCAGTTTGATGCGCGCGTGAAACAAGCCCGTGGTCTTGGGGGACCGCGGGCTTTTTGTTTGGCTCCGGTGTCCCGGACAAGCTGCAACGCGCGAGCGTTGCGGCGCAGAGCCGGGACCCAGAAGCCGCAAACTCCTGCGCAGCATGGCCCCGGCTCTGCAGCGCACCGCCGAAGAGGCGCTGCGCCGCGTCCGGGGCACGAGAGGAGAGAGAGGCGCCCCTACAAAAAGCTCTGCGGATCGACATCGACTTCGAGCTTCTGGTTGCCGGTCGGTTTCGGACAGACCGCGAGCCAGTTGCGCAGATAATCCGACAGGTCAAAGCCGCGCGCCGATTTCACCAGGATGCGGAAGCGGTAGCGGCCCTTGATGACGGCGAGTGGGGCTTCCGCAGGCCCGAGCACCACGACACGGTCGTCGCGCGGTGCGAGCGCCACGAGCTTGCGGCCGAGGCCCTCCGCGCTCGGCCGGTCGCCCGCCGAGATGATCAGGCTCGCAAGGCGCCCGAACGGCGGATACAGCGTCTTCTCGCGCAGCTCGATCTCGCTGTCGTAGAAGGCTTCGCGGTCGCAGGCGATCAGCGCCTTCATGACGGGGTGATCGGGCTGGTGCGTCTGCAGATAGCCGACGCCACGGCCCTGCTCGCGGCCGGCGCGGCCGATCACCTGGTTGAGCAATTGCCAGGTGCGCTCCGCCGCGCGCGGATCACCGTTGGAAAGACCGAGATCCGCATCGACCACGCCGACCAGATTGAGCCGCGGGAAATTGTGGCCTTTCGCCACGAGCTGCGTGCCGATGATGATGTCGACACGGCCCTCCGCGATCTCGGCCAGTTCGCTCCGCATGGTCTCGATCGAGGTGATGAGATCGCTCGACAGCACCATGGTGCGCGCCTCCGGGAATAGCGCGGCCGCCTCCTCCTGCAGGCGCTCGACGCCGGGGCCGACGGCCACCAGCGATTCCTCGGCGGCGCAATGCGGGCAGGTCTGCGGGCGCGGCATCGAGAAGCCGCAATGGTGACAAACGAGGCGCTGGCGAAAGCGATGATCGACCAGCCAGGCATCGCAGATGGTGCAGGCGAAGCGATGGCCGCAGGCACGGCACAGCGTCAGCGGCGCATAGCCGCGGCGATTGAGGAACAGCAGCGCCTGTTCCCGCTTTTCGATCGCGCCCCTGATCTCGCCAGCCAGGCGCGGCGAGATATAGCGACCGCGCGCCGGCGGCTCGCGGCGCAGGTCGATGGCTTCGATATGCGGCATGTGCTGGCCGCCGAAGCGCGAGGGCAGCGCGACGCGCTGATAGCGGTTCTTGCGCGCATTGACCTCTGACTCGACCGAGGGCGTCGCCGAGGCCAGCACGATCGGGATCTTGGCGATATGCGCGCGCACCACCGCCATGTCGCGGGCGTGGTAGTGCACGCCCTCGTCCTGCTTGTAGGCCTGGTCGTGCTCTTCATCGACCACGATGAGGCCGAGATTGGCGTAAGGCAGAAACAGCGCCGAGCGCGCGCCGACCACGACCGGCGCGGTGCCTTCGGAGATCGCTGCCCAATTGCGCGCGCGGGTGCGCGGTGTCAGCTCCGAGTGCCATTCGATCGGGCGCACGCCGAAGCGTTGCGCGAAGCGATCGAGGAACTGGCCGGTCAGCGCGATCTCCGGCATCAGGATCAGCGCCTGCTTGCCGCGGCGGATGGTTTCGGCGACGGCCTCGAAATAGACCTCGGTCTTGCCGGAGCCTGTGACGCCGTCGAGCAGCGCGACGTGAAAAGTGCCGTTGGCCGCGAGCGCGCGCATCGCATCCACGCCAGCACGCTGTAACGGCGAAAAATCCGGCCGGCCGAATTCCGGATCGGGGCTAGGTGGCGGGGGCGGCGGCGGCATCGGCTCGACCGTCAGCGTGCCTTCGTCGACGAGGCCGTCGATCACACCGGCAGAGACGCCGGCCTCCCTGGCCGCCTCGGATTTGCCGTGCAGCAGCCGGTCCGACAGCACCTCGAGCACGCGCGCCCGCGCCGGCGTCAGCCGCCGCGGCGGATCGCCTGTTAGCCGCACGCCGGGACGCACGCGCTCGGGGCCGAGGTTCTCGCCCATGCGCAGGCACATGCGCAGCACCATGCCGCGCGGGCTCAGCGTGTAATTGGCGACCCAGTCGACGACCGAGCGCAGCTCGGGTTTCAAGGGCGCAATGTCGAGCTTCTCGCTGACCTCCTTGAGGCGGTTGTGCAGGCGCGGATCGGGATTGGCGTTTTCGCCCCAGACCACAGCCAGAACCTCGCGCGGACCGAGCGGCACGCCGACGAGATCGCCGGCCTTCAGCTCCATGCCCCGCGGCACCTTGTAGGAATAGGTCTGGTCGAGCGCGACCGGCACCAGCACGTCGACCATGCGGGTCGCGTTGGCGGGGGCGGTCGAGCTGCGCGACGAATGATCCATGAGCGGAGAATCGGAACCTTGCGGGCCTGAAGGCTAGCGCGCCGCCGGCACCTTAGCGAACAGTAAACCTGTGTGATGCGATATACTGTGCGGAATCATTCCGTCCAGAGCGCATGAGCAAAGCGGCCGCCCCACACATCGAGCTTGCCAGCGCCGATCCCTCGATCGCGCAGGAGATGGCGCGCTGGCTGTCGCATCTTGGCGCCGAGCGGCGGCTGTCGCCGAAGACGCTGGAGGCCTATGGCCGGGACTTGCGGCAGTGTCTGGATTTCCTGTGCAGCCATTGGGGCGAGCGCGTGACGCTGGAACGGTTCGCCTCGCTTGAAGCGACCGATGTGCGCGCCTTCATGGCGATGCGCCGCGCCGACGAGATTGCCGGCCGTTCCCTGATGCGCGCGCTGGCGGGCCTGCGCTCGTTCGGCCGCTTCCTCGAGCGCGAAGGCAAGGGCAAGGTCGGCGCGCTCTCCGCCATCCGCGCGCCGAAGGTCGCAAAAAGCCTGCCGAAACCGTTGCCGATGGCCTCCGCGAAACGCCTTGCCGACGCCGACGAGCGTGCCGGCGAGGAGCGCGAGACCTGGATCCTGGTACGCGACGCCGCGGTGATGGCGCTGCTCTATGGTTCGGGCCTGCGCATCTCCGAAGCGCTCGGCCTCAAGCGCCGCGAGGTGCCGAAAGCAGGCGAAGGCGACGTGCTGGTCGTGACAGGCAAGGGCAACAAGACGCGCATGGTGCCGGTGCTGCAGAACGTGCTGGCGCTGATCGACGAATATGTCGCGATGTGCCCGCATGCGCTTCCCGCCGAGGGGCCGATCTTCGTCGGCGCGCGCGGCGGTCCCTTGAGCCCGCGCATCATCCAGCTGGCGATGGAGCGGCTGCGCGGCGCGCTGGGCCTGCCCGACAGCGCCACGCCGCACGCGCTGCGGCACTCCTTCGCCACGCATCTCTTGTCACGCGGCGGCGATTTGCGCGCGATCCAGGAATTGCTCGGGCATTCCTCGCTCTCGACCACGCAGGTGTATACCGGCATCGATTCCGAGCGATTGCTGGAAGTCTATGCGAGCGCGCACCCAAGACGCTGAAAGAGTGAGGGAGTCGCTGAAAGCGGCGCGAATTCCCTGACATGAAGCTGTCATCACGCGCGTGCCTCTTGCGCAGGCCGCGCGGTTCGGTCAATCGTTGCGGAACCGAGACAGGAGGGACTGATGAGCGCACACGAAAGCATGGAGCACGCCGAGCATGCCGAGCACGCGTCCGGCGAGAACAAGAAGATCGCCCTTCTGATTGCCGTGCTGGCGCTGTTCCTGGCGATCTCCGAGACGCTCGGCAAGGGCGCCCAGACCGAATCGATCAGCAAGAACGTCGAGGCCGCCAATCTCTGGGCGTTCTTCCAGGCCAAGAGCGTCCGCCGCACCGTGGTGCAGACCGCCGCCGAGCAGGGCAAGCTGACGTTGGGGTCGGGGGTTGACGACGCCACCAAGGCCGCGGTGCAGAAGCAGATCGACGACTGGACCAAGACCGCGCAGCGCTACCGCTCCGAGCCCGAGACCGGCGAAGGCACCGAGCAGCTCGCCGAGAAGGCCAAGCACGCCGAGCATGAGCGCGACGAGGCCACCGCGAAATATCATCACTTCGAGCTGGCCTCCGCCGCCTTCCAGATCGGCATCGTGCTGGCGTCGGCGACGATCATCACCGGCATGCTGCCACTCGCCTGGATCGCCGGCCTCTTGACGCTCGCCGGCCTCGGCATGACCATGCTCGGCGCCTGGGCGCCGCATCTGCTGCATCTACACGGGTGAGAGTTACGACAACGAACTCGACGCTAAACCCGTCATCCTGAGGTGCGAGGCCCGCGATGCGAGCGCATCGTGGGCGGAGCCTCGAAGGATGAACGGCCGAGATGCAGCCGGGTCGTCGCCCTTCGAGGCTCGCCGAAGAGGGCGAGCACCTCAGGGTGACGGCGAGAGACAAAGCGCTCAGCGCGCTTCGTGCACGCTCTTGCGGAAGCGCTGGATCAGGCGGAGCGTGCGCGCGGACCAGCCTTCACCGTTGCCCTTGATCAGCTCGCGGATACGCCGCTTGATCGGCTCGACGATCTCGGTCGCCTTGGCACGCAGCTTCAGCACGAGCTCGTAGATCCGCTCGAACCAGTGCATCTCCAGCAGCTTGTCGCGCGTGACGTCGAACACGAAGGCGGTGACGCCGACGCCGAGCATCTTCGCGAACAGGATCGTGAAGACCGCGCTGGTCCAGTATTCATGCGTGAGCAGCCACAGGCCGACCAGCTTGAGCGGAAACAGCGGGATGATCGGGACGGCGAAGACGATCAACGTCATCGCCGGGGAGAGTGCATCGACGCGCTCCGCCAGCCATGCCTTGAACCGGGCGAGCGGAATCAGCGCGACAATCCGCGCGACGATCGGCTCGAGATGGTCCCACAGCCAGGCTTCGATCAGAAAGATGATCGCCAGCAGGACCCAGACCGGTTGAAGAAGGCGGCGCAGCATGTGTTTCCCGCCCGATTCGGCGCTGGGCGCGACCTACATATGGATGGCCCGCTTGCCGACTGCAAGCGCGGCTTCCTTGACGGCCTCGGAGCGCGTCGGATGAGCGTGGCAGGTGCGGGCAAGATCTTCCGCACTGCCACCAAACTCCATGAGAACGCAGGCCTCATGGATCATTTCGCCGGCCTCGATGCCGATGATGTGCACGCCGAGCACGCGATCGGTCTTCGCATCTGCGAGAATCTTCACGAAGCCATCAGTCGTCTGGTTGACCTTGGAGCGGCCGTTGGCGGTAAAGGGAAACTTCCCGACGGTATAGGCGACGCCGGCCTGCTTCAGCTCTTCCTCGGTCTTGCCGACGGAGGACACTTCCGGGGTGGTATACACGACGCCTGGGATCACGTCGTAGTTCACGTGGCCGGCCTGGCCCGCAATGACCTCCGCGACGGCGACGCCTTCGTCCTCGGCCTTGTGCGCGAGCATGGGACCTGCGACGACGTCGCCGATGGCATAAACGCCCTTCAGGCTGGTGGCGAAATGCGGGTCGATCTGCACGCGGCCGCGCGGATCGAGCGCGACGCCGGCTTCCTTCAGGCCGAGACCGTCGGTGTAGGGCACGCGGCCGATGCAGACGAGCACGACGTCGGCCTCGATCGTCTCGGCAGCGCCGCCGGCGGCCGGCTCGACCGTCGCCTTCAGCGTCTTGCCTGACGTATCAACGCCAGTGACCTTGGCACCGAGCTTGAACGCAAATCCCTGCTTCTCAAGGATGCGCTGGAATTGTTTTGCAATTTCGCCGTCCATGCCGGGCAGGATGCGGTCGAGGAATTCCACCACGACGACGTCGGCGCCGAGCCGCTTCCACACCGAGCCGAGCTCGAGGCCGATCACGCCGGCGCCGACGATCAGCAGCTTGCCGGGGACCTTCTCCAGCGACAGCGCGCCGGTCGAGGACACGATGCGCTTCTCGTCGATCTCGATGCCCTTGAGGCGCGCGATGTCGGAGCCGGTGGCGATGACGATGTTCTTCGTCTCGATCACCTGCGACTTGCCGTCGGCGGAGACTTCGACCTTGCCGGTGCCCAAGATCTTGCCGGTGCCCTTGAGCACGTCGACCTTGTTCTTCTTCATCAGGAACTCGACGCCCTTGACGTTGCCGTCGATGCCCTGCTGCTTGAAGTTCATCAACGCGGGCAAATCGAGCTTCGGCGCAGAGACGCTGACGCCCATCTTGGCGAAGGAGTGCCCGGCTTCCTCGAACATCTCGGAGGCATGCAGCAGCGCCTTCGAGGGCATGCAGCCGACATTGAGGCAGGTACCGCCGAGCGTTGCGTTCTTTTCGACCACGGCGACTTTCATGCCGAGCTGGCTGGCGCGCACCGCGCAGACATAACCGCCAGGTCCGGTGCCGATGACGACGAGATCGTAGGTAGCCATGAGAGAAAGTCCCGTAAGTTTAGCGTGATGAGGATGTGTCAGCGTCCGCGCGGCGCGTCAGCGTCCGCCGGACACATCGAGAATGGCTGAAGTGACGTAGGAGGCATCGTCCGACATCAGCCAGACGATGGCATTGGCAATTTCATCCGCAGTGCCGACGCGCTTCATCGGCACCATATGGGCCAGGCGATGATGCCGGTCGGGCTCGCCGCCCGAGGCGTGGATTTCGGTGTCGATCAGGCCGGGGCGGATCGCGGCGACGCGGATGCCTTCGGCCGCGACCTCATAGCCGAGGCCGATGGTGAAGGAATCGACCGCGCCCTTGGACGCGGCATAGTCGACATAAGTGTTGGGCGCGCCGAGCTTGGCAGCGACCGACGACAGGTTGACGATGACGCCGCCCTTGCCGCCGTGCTTGGTCGACATCCGCTTCACCGCTTCGCGCGCGCAGAGGATCGAGCCGGTGACGTTGACCGCCAGCACGCGCTGGATGCGCTCGGCCGACATTTCGTCGACGCGCACGCCGCTCTGGCCGACGATGCCGCCATTGTTGACGAGGGCGCCCAGCGTGCCGAACTTGTCGGCCTGCTTGAACAGGTCGATGATATCCCGCTCTTCCGCGACATCGCATTTCACCGCGATGGCCTTGCCGTTGCTGGCCTCGATCTGGCTGACGACCTCGTCGGCAGCCTTCTTGTTGCTGGCATAGCCGACCACGACGCGATAGCCGCGCGCGGCCGCCGCAATCGCGGTCGCCCGCCCGATGCCGCGGCTGCCGCCGGTGATGACAACGACTTTATCGGTCACGTCCGCCTCCATCATTCGACAAACGCCGTCGCCCATGCAGGCGACGGCGTCTTCAAAGCATCAGGAATCAGAGATCGAGTACCAGGCGCGCCGGATCTTCCAGACTTTCCTTGACGCGGACCAGGAAGGTGACGGCTTCCTTGCCGTCGATCACGCGGTGATCGTAGGACAGCGCCAGATACATCATCGGGCGGACCTCGATCTTGCCGCCGACGACCATCGGGCGATCCTGGATCTTGTGCATGCCGAGGATGCCGGACTGCGGCGCGTTCAGGATCGGGGTCGACATCAGCGAGCCGTAGATACCGCCATTGGTGATGGTGAAGGTACCGCCCTGCATCTCGTCGATCTTGAGCTGGCCGTCACGAGCGCGGCGACCGAAATCGGCAATGCCCTTCTCGATGTCGGAGATCGACTTGTGGTCGCAGTCGCGCACCACGGGCACGACGAGGCCCTTGTCGGTGCCGACGGCGACGCCGATGTGATAGTAGTTCTTGTAGATCAGATCGCTGCCGTCGATCTCGGCGTTGACGGCCGGGATGTCCTTGAGCGCCTGCACGACGGCCTTGGTGAAGAAGCCCATGAAGCCGAGCTTGGCGCCATGCTTCTTCTCGAACGCATCCTTGTAGTGGGCACGCAGCGCCATGACGTTGGTCATGTCGACCTCGTTGAAGGTCGTGAGCATGGCCGCAGTGTTCTGCACGTCCTTGAGGCGGCGGGCGATGGTCTGGCGCAGGCGGGTCATCTTGACGCGCTCTTCGCGGGCGGCGTCATCGGCCGGGGATGGCGCACGGACCTGCACGGCGGCGGCGGGTTGGTTGACCGGGGTCGGCGCGGAAGCCGCACGCTCGATCGCGGCCAGCATGTCGCCCTTGGTGACGCGGCCGTCCTTGCCGGAGCCCGGAACGGTCGAGGCATCGATGCCGGTCTCGGCGGAGAGCTTGCGCACGGACGGCGCGAGCGGCGCATCGGCCGGCGGCGCCTTGGCGGCGGACGCAGCAGCCGGGGCGGCAGCGGCAGGTGCCGGAGCAGCGGCGGGCTTGGCGGGCGCGGCCGCGGGCTTGGCAGCACCGGCACCGTCGGTGATCTGGCCGAGCAGCGCGCCGACCGCAACGGTGGCGCCATCGGCGGCGATGATCTCGCTCAGCGTGCCGGCGGAGGGCGCGGGGACCTCGATGGTGACCTTGTCGGTCTCGAGCTCCACCAAGGGCTCGTCGACGGCGACCGGGTCGCCAGCCTTCTTGAACCAGCGGCCGATGGTGGCCTCGGTGACGGATTCGCCGAGCGTCGGCACACGAATTTCAGTCATGGTCTTTTCCTTAAGGGATCGCAGTCGCGGACAGGAATTCCGATGTCACGGCCGGCGAAAAGCAGGCCACCCATCAAGCCGGGACGCATCGCATGCACGAGGACGTCACGTCTTGCTGGATGCCCCGCCCTCGTGCGCAAGAGCGCACTGGAGCGGGGCATGACGCAGTTCGAAAAGTTCAGCTCAGTGCTTCGTCCAGGAACGCCTTCAGCTGCGCCTGATGCTTGGACATCAGACCAGTGGCGGTCGCGGCGGAAGCGGCGCGGCCGACATAACGCGGACGCCGGCTCGCACCGTTCACCTGGTTCAGCACCCATTCCAGATAGGGCTCGATGAAGTGCCAGGCACCCATGTTGCGGGGCTCTTCCTGACACCAGATCACTTCCGCCTTCTTGAAGCGGGACAGCTCGGCCACCAGCGCCTTCAGCGGCACCGGATAGAGCTGCTCGACGCGCATCAAATAGATGTCGTCGATGCCACGCTTCTCGCGCTCCTCGTAGAGGTCGTAATAGACCTTGCCCGAACAGAGCACGATGCGGCGGATCTTCTCGTCCGGAGCGAGCTTGATCGGCTCGTTCGGCAGCATCTGGGCGTCATCGTACAGGATGCGGTGGAAGGTCGTTCCCTTCGCGAGCTCCTCGAGACGCGACACGGCACGCTTGTGACGCAGTAGCGATTTCGGTGTCATCATGATCAGCGGCTTGCGGATCTCGCGATGCAGCTGCCGGCGCAGCGCGTGGAAGTAGTTCGCCGGCGTGGTCGGATAGACCACCTGCATGTTGTCTTCGGCGCTCATCTGCAAGTAGCGCTCGAGACGCGCCGAGGAGTGCTCCGGTCCCTGCCCCTCATAGCCGTGCGGCAAGAGGCAGACGAGACCGGACATGCGCAGCCATTTGCGCTCGCCCGAGGAGATGAACTGGTCGAACACGACCTGCGCGCCGTTGGCGAAATCGCCGAACTGGGCTTCCCACAGCGTCAGCGTGTTCGGCTCGGCAAGCGAGTAGCCGTATTCGAAGCCGAGCACGGCTTCTTCCGACAGCAGCGAGTTGATGACCTCGTAATGGCCCTGCTCGTGGCCGAGATGGTTGAACGGCGTGTAGCGGCTCTCGTCTTCCTGGTCGATCAGGACCGAGTGGCGCTGCGAGAAGGTGCCGCGCTCGCAGTCCTGGCCGGACAGACGGACATGGTGGTTCTCGTTCAGCAGCGTGCAGAACGCCAGCGCCTCGCCGGTCGCCCAGTCGATGCCGTTGCCGCTCTCGATCGCCTTGGAGCGGTTTTCCAGGAAACGCTGGATCGTGCGGTGAACGCGGAAGCCATCCGGCACCTTGGTGATCTTGCGGCCGATATCCTTGAGAACAGGAAGATCGACGCCGGTGACGCCGCGACGGGCGTCCTCTTCCTGGTCGGCGATCTTGAAGCCCGCCCACTTGCCGTCGAGCCAGTCGGCCTTGTTCGGCTTGTAGGAGGTGCCGGCCTCGAACTCTGCATCGAGTCGGGCGCGCCAGTCGGCCTTCAGCTTGTCGACCTCGCCCTCGGTGACCACGCCTTCAGCGATCAGGCGCTTGGAGTAGAGCGTGAGGGTCGAGGGATGGGCCGCGATCCGCTTGTACATCACCGGCTGCGTGAACGCCGGCTCGTCGCCTTCGTTGTGGCCGTAGCGGCGATAGCACCACATGTCGATGACGACAGGCTTGTGGAACTTCTGCCGGAATTCGGTCGCGACCTTCGCGGCGAACACCACAGCTTCCGGATCGTCGCCGTTCACGTGGAAGATCGGCGCGTCGATCATCTTCGCGACGTCCGACGGGTAAGGCGAAGAACGGGAATAACGCGGATAGGTGGTGAAGCCGATCTGGTTGTTGACGATGAAGTGCACCGAGCCGCCGGTGCGGTAGCCCTTCAGGTCCGACAGGCCGAAGCACTCGGCAACGACGCCCTGACCCGCAAAGGCCGCATCGCCATGCATGAGCAGCGGCATTACAGAGATACGCATGTCGGGCGGATCGCCGTGCTGGTCCTGCTTGGCGCGGACCTTGCCGAGCACGACGGGATCGACGATCTCGAGATGCGAGGGGTTCGCGGTCAGCGACAGATGGATGCGGTTGCCGTCGAACTCGCGGTCCGAGGAGGCGCCGAGGTGGTACTTCACGTCGCCGGAGCCTTCGACCGCGTCAGGATTGGCCGAGCCGCCCTTGAACTCGTGGAACAGTGCGCGGTGGGCCTTGCCCATCACCTGCGTTAGCACGTTGAGACGGCCGCGATGCGGCATGCCCAGCACGATTTCCTTCACGCCGAGATTGCCGCCGCGCTTGATGATCTGCTCGAGCGCGGGAATCAGGGATTCACCGCCGTCGAGGCCGAAGCGCTTGGTGCCGGTGAACTTGGTATCGCAGAATTTCTCGAAGCCTTCGGCCTCGACCAGCTTCATCAGGATGGCGCGGCGACCTTCGCGGGTGAAGGAGATTTCCTTATCCGGACCCTCGATGCGCTCCTGGATCCACGCCTTCTGCGCGGCATTGCTGATATGCATGAACTCGACGCCGAGCGTCTGGCAGTAGGTGCGCTCGCAGATCGCGGTGATCTCGCGCAAGCTGCCGTATTCGAGGCCGAGCACGTGATCGAGGAAGATCTTGCGGTCGAAATCGGCTTCGCTGAAGCCGTAGGTGCGCGGGTCGAGCTCTTCGCGGTTGCGCTGGGCTTCGATGCCGAGCGGATCGAGCTTGGCGTGGAAATGGCCGCGCATGCGGTAGGAGCGGATCAGCATCAGGGCGCGGACGGAGTCGCGCGTGGCCTGAAGCAAGTCGGCGGAGGAGATGTCGGCGCCCTTGGCCTGTGCCTTCGCGGCGATCTTGCTGCCGACCGCCTTCTCGACCTCGGCCCAGTTGCCGTCGAGTGCGGAGGTCAGGTCGTCCTTCGGGGTCAGCGGCCAGTTGTCGCGCTCCCAGGACGGGCCTTCGGCGTTCTTCCGGACGTCAGCCGGCTGGTCGTTGAGGCTCTTGAAGAACTCCTGCCACTCGGCGTCGACCGAGGAGGGGTCCTTTTCGTAGCGGGCGTAGATTTCGTCGATGTAGCTGGCGTTGGTGCCCTGCAAAAATGATGACAGGGCAAAGGCTGCGTTCGCGTCCTGGCGAGACATACTGGGTTCCTGGCGATTTCGGTTCGCGCATAACAAACGGCGCTGGCGCCGAGCTCCCCGACAGGGCTCGACGCGACAGGCACCCTTTACCCTATTTGCTGCGAAACTTCGCCCGGAAAAGTACGAAGAAGTGAATTAGCCTTTCAACTTTTCGGCAAGCGTATGGCCGAGGCGAGCGGGCGACGGGGACACTGTAATCCCTGCAGATTTCATCGCTTCGGTCTTGGAACCGGCATCACCCTTGCCGCCCGAAATGATCGCGCCGGCATGGCCCATGCGGCGTCCGGGAGGTGCGGTCACGCCGGCGATGAAACCGACCATCGGCTTCTTGCGGCCGCGCTTGGCCTCGTCCTTGAGGAACTGGGCGGCGTCCTCCTCGGCGGAACCGCCGATCTCGCCGATCATGATGATCGACTCGGTCTTGGGGTCGGCCAGCAGCATCTCCAGCACGTCGATGAACTCGGTGCCCTTGACCGGGTCGCCGCCGATGCCGACCGCAGTGGTCTGGCCGAGGCCTTCCTGGGAGGTCTGGAACACGGCTTCATAGGTTAGCGTGCCCGAGCGGGAGACGATGCCGACCGAGCCGGTCTTGAAGATGTTGGCGGGCATGATGCCGATCTTGCACTCGCCGGCAGTCATGACGCCCGGGCAGTTCGGCCCGATCAGGCGCGACTTGGATCCGGCGAGCGAACGCTTCACGCGCACCATGTCGATGACGGGAATGCCTTCGGTGATGCAGACGATCAGCGGGATCTCGGCGTCGATGGCTTCGCAGATCGCATCCGCTGCGCCCGGCGGCGGCACGTAGATCACCGAGGCATCGGCGCCGGTCTTCTCGCGCGCCTCGCGCACGGTGTCGAACACCGGAAGGCCCAGATGCGTCGAGCCGCCTTTGCCCGGCGAGGTGCCGCCGACCATCTTGGTGCCGTAAGCAATCGCAGCCTCGGAATGGAAGGTGCCGTTCTTGCCGGTGAAGCCCTGGCAGATGACCTTGGTGTTCTTGTCGATCAGGATGGACATGAGGTCTGCTTTCGCGAAACTAACAGAGTGAGAGGGTCAGTGGATGCGGCGATAGATGCCGGTGAGCACGTCGGCCCAGCCTTCCGCATCCGGCGAGAACTGAATCTTCAACGAATAGGAGGAGTCGTCGATGATCTCGTAGACGTGGCGCGCATTGCCGCGGAGCGAGCCGCGCACCAGCGTCAGGGTGTTGCCGACCCACCCGCCGGAGGCGGGCGAGGGCGGCGTGTAGCCGAGCGAGTCGTACCAGAACAATTTGTAGGTCCGGTCGTCGCGGTCGAAGGTGAAGATGCCGTGGGTGGCGAAGCTCTGCTTGCCGTCGCGCATCTGGACACTGTCCTGGATCAGATAGAATCCGTTGAGGTCCATGCGCGCGACGACGTGCGAGGTGGCAGGTCCGCCTTGCGTCCATCGCGACGGAAAGACCACCTCTTCGCCATTCCATTCGCCGGCGAACGCGGCGAGGCGCGTATGCTCGATGAGCGGAGATGATGCGGCGAGATGGTCCTGGGCCATGGCGTTAGCCTCCCTTGACGGCCTTCACGATCTTCTGCGCGGCGTCGTCGAGATTGTCGGCCGGCACCACGTTCAGGCCGGATTCACGGATGATCTTCTTGCCGAGCTCGACATTGGTGCCTTCGAGACGAACCACCAGCGGCACGCTGAGGCCGACTTCACGAACCGCCGCCGTGACGCCCTCGGCGATCACGTCGCACTTCATGATGCCGCCGAAGATGTTCACCAGGATGCCCTTCACGTTGGGATCGGCGGTGATGATCTTGAACGCGGCCGCGACCTTCTCCTTGCTAGCGCTGCCGCCAACGTCGAGGAAGTTCGCCGGCGCCATGCCGTAGAGCTTGATGATGTCCATCGTCGCCATGGCAAGACCGGCGCCGTTGACCATGCAGCCGATATTGCCGTCGAGGGTGACGTAGTTGAGGTCGTACTTGGACGCCTCGATTTCCTTGGCGTCTTCCTCGGTCTCGTCGCGCAGCGCGAGCACGTCGGGGTGACGGAACAGCGCGTTGTCGTCGAACGACACCTTGGCGTCGAGCACGCGGAGCTGACCCTGCTTGGTCACGACCAGCGGGTTGATCTCCAGCATCGACATGTCCTTGGCGACGAAGGCAGCATAGAGCTGCGCGGTGAGCTTTTCGGCCTGCTTGGCGAGATCGCCGGAGAGCTTCAGCGCATTGGCGACGGTGCGGCCGTGATGGCCCATGATGCCGGTCGCGGGATCGACCGAGAAGGTCACGATCTTCTCAGGACTGTTGTGCGCGACGTCCTCGATGTTGACGCCACCTTCGGTCGAGACGACGAAGGAGACGCGCGAGGTCTCACGATCGACCAGGATCGAGAGATAGAACTCCTTGTCGATGTCCGAGCCGTCCTCGATGTAGAGGCGGTTGACCTGCTTGCCGGCCGGGCCGGTCTGCACGGTCACCAGCGTGGCGCCGAGCATCTGCTTGGCGAACTCGGAGACCTCGGCGGCCGACTTGGCGATGCGCACGCCGCCCTTGTCGCCGGCCGAGGCTTCCTTGAACTTGCCCTTGCCACGGCCGCCGGCATGGATCTGGCTCTTCACCACATAGACCGGACCCGGCAGCGCCTTGGCGGCGGCTTCCGCGTCGCTCGCTTTAAGGACCGGAACGCCCTTGGAGATCGGCACCCCGAACTCACCCAGCAGCGCTTTGGCCTGATATTCGTGAATATTCATATGGTCGCTCCCTGAACCCGCGGGCGGTGACCCCATGGGCCCACCTCAGTCTTGTGGCTGGCATACCATATACCACAGGAACTGCAACCCGGATTCTTTGACATCGAAATCGTGGACCAGACCCCACCCCGGTCATCAGGGGTCCGGAAGTGAAACCGCCGAAGACCGGGTTTCGGTCTTCGGCGGAATTGTTTGTGCCTTAGCGGCCGAGAAGATCGGGTGCGATCTTCTTGCAGGCATCGACCAGGCCCTGCACCGCGCCGACCGACTTGTCGAACGCCTCGCGGTCCTTGCCGGCGAGTTCGATCTCGACGACGCGCTCGACACCCTTGGAGCCGATCACGACGGGCACGCCGACATACATGTCCTTCACGCTGTACTCGCCGTTCAGGTACGCGGCGCAAGGTAGGACGCGCTTCTTGTCGCGCAGATAGCTCTCGGCCATTGCGATGGCCGAGGCCGCCGGCGCATAGAAGGCCGAACCGGTCTTCAGCAGGTTGACGATCTCGGCGCCGCCGTTGCGGGTGCGGTCGACGATCTCGTCGAGGCGCGCCTGCGAGGTCCAGCCCATCTTGACGAGGTCGGGCAGCGGAATGCCAGCGACGGTCGAGTACTTCACCAGCGGCACCATGGTGTCGCCATGGCCGCCGAGCACGAAGGCGGTGACGTCTTCGACCGAGACGTTGAACTCGTCAGCCAGGAAGTAGCGGAAGCGCGCGGAGTCGAGCACGCCGGCCATGCCGACGACCTTCTTGTGCGGCAGGCCCGAAGCCTTCTGCAGCGCCCAGACCATCGCGTCGAGCGGATTGGTGATGCAGATGACGAAGGCGTCGGGGGCGTACTTCTTGATGCCGGCACCGACCTGCTCCATGACCTTGAGGTTGATGGAGAGGAGGTCATCGCGGCTCATGCCCGGCTTGCGCGGCACGCCGGCGGTGACGATGCAGACCTTGGCGTTGTCGAGGGCTTCGTAGGAGTTGGCGCCGGTATAATGCGCGTCAAAACCATCGACCGGCGAAGACTGCGCGATGTCGAGCGCCTTGCCCTGCGGCACGCCCTCTGCGATGTCGAACATCACGACGTCGCCCAGCTCTTTCAGGCCGATGAGGTGAGCCAGCGTTCCGCCGATCTGGCCGGAGCCAATCAAAGCAATCTTGTCGCGCGCCATGTGAACCTGTCCTTTAGACACGTGAGGAGGGAAAAACTGAATGGGTGGTTATCCCTTTCGCTTCCCCCGTTCAAGTCGGTGGATGCCCATTTGTCGGGCTTGGCGCGATAGCAACCAGCATACCCCGTCTGTCATTCCGGGACGCGCCGACAGGCGCAGGCCCGGAATCCATCAGGCGAAGAGTCCGAGGCACGATGGATTCCGGGCTCGCGCTCCGCGCGCCCCGGAATGACAGCGCTGACAAATAGGACTTAAGTCTCCACCAGACCCTTGGTGGAGCCGCTGGCAGTGGAATCCTTGCGGCCGTGAGGCAGCGCCAAATAGGATTCCGAGCTCATCTCGATCAGGCGCGAGGCGGTCCGCTTGAACTCCATCGCCTCGGTGCCTTCGGCGGCGAGGTAGAGCGAGATCGGATTGGCATCGGCCGAGGCCATCAGCTTCACGGCATTGTCATAGAGCGTGTCGATCAGCGTGATGAAGCGCTTGGCGGCGTTGCGCTGGGAGAAGTCCATTACTGGAATATGGTCGACCAGGATGGTGTGATAGTCGTGCGCCAGCCTGAGGTAGTCGGATGCACCCAGTGGCTTCTCGCAGAGATCGGCGAAGCTAAAGCGCGCGACACCATGGGCCGAGCACGGCACGTGCAAGATGCGGCCCTTGATCTTTATGTCGCGCGACTTGCATTTGGCGTTGCCGGTCATCTTCGCCCAGGCGCGATCGAGTGCGGCCTGCGCATCGCCATCCGCCGGCGTCAGCCACATCGGCACGCCCTGAAGCTTCTCCAGCCGGAAGTCGGTGCGCGCGTCCAGCCGCGTCACGTCCATGTGGTCGGTGATCTGCTTGATGAACGGCAGGAACAGCGCGCGATTCAGGCCGCCCTTGTAGAGATCGTCGGGCGCGACGTTGGAGGTCGCGACCACGACGGTGCCGAGCTCGAACAATTTTGCGAACAGACGTCCGAGGATCATCGCGTCCGCGATGTCGGTGACGTGGAATTCGTCGAAGCAGAGCAGCCAGCTCTCCTCGAAGATCGCATGCGCGGTCAGCGCGATGACGTCGCCGTCCGGAATCTGGCCGCGCGCGATGCTCTGGCGATAATCGTAGATGCGCTCGTGCACGTCGGCCATGAATTCGTGGAAATGCGCGCGACGCTTGTGCTCGACATCCGAGTGCTGGAAGAACAGGTCCATCAGCATGGTCTTGCCGCGGCCGACCTCGCCGTGGATGTAGAGCCCGCGCGGCGCCTCGTCCTTGTCGTTGCTGAACAGGCGGGCAAGCAGCCCCTGCTTGCGCTTGGGGCTGTAGTTCGCGAGCCGCAGGTCCAGCGCCGTATAGGCTTCGGCGACTTCGGCCTGCGCGGCATCGGCCTCGATCGCGCCGGAGGCGATCTCGGCCTGATACGCTTCGCTGAAGGAGGAATTCGGAGTGGAGAGCATCGCCCTTTACCGCCAGAGACCGGCGGAAATTGCAAGCCGTCAATTGGTGCGGGGCGCTATGCGTTCCGTGTCCCGGGCGCGCTGCAGCGTGAAACGCTGCTGCGCAGAACCGGGACCCCTGTTTCGTACATCGATCGCTGAGAGATGGGCCCCGGCTCTGCAGCGCACCGCCATAGTGCGTCGAAGACGCGCGTAAACGCGCTTATGCCGCTGCGCAGCGTCCGGGGCACGAGAGCTATTCACACAGCTCGTAGGCGTCCTCGACGACATACGGTCCGCCGCCGGTCGATGCGCGCGAGGAGAACAGCACGAAGCGCTCGGCCATGAACGCCTTGCTCGGGAAGTAGCCGCGGATCGAGAGATAGTCGGCGACGTCGCGGTCGGAGGCGTCGTGCAGCCGGGCCAGCGTGACGTGCGGGATGTACTTGCGTCCCTCCGGATCGAGGCCGATCCGCTGCATCATGCGCTCGAGCTCGGCCTGCAATTCCATCAGCGGCTTGCTCGGCGCAATCGTCGCAACGACGGCCCTCGGTTTGCGGCCGCCAAAACTCGTCAGCCCCTGCACCTTCACTTCGAACGGCTTGCGGTCGACGCGAAACAGCATCGATGCGATCTCGTTGGCGGAGACGCCATCGATGTCGCCGATGAAGCGCAAGGTGACGTGATAATTTTCGGGATCGATCCACCGGGCGCCGGGAAGGCCGCCCCTCAAGTTGGAAAGCGACTGGCCGATCTCGGCCGGAATTTCCAGACCAGTGAACAGACGCGGCATCGTTTCGCACTCCCGATGCTTGGGTACAGTCCGTGCGAAGCAAGGACCCTATCCAAATTAGAGCCGGCGACGAATCACCGGTACCCTGATTCCTATCGCAGTTGTGTGACTCTGCGAAGTGTTGCCGAGGCTACACCGGGAAAACCCTGGGTGTTAGGGTTAGCATTGCCTGCTGTTCAACGGCGTTGCTCGCCGATCGTGCGCACGAATGCCTCCACCGTGGGCAGCATCTTGTCGACGACGATGTCCACGCCTTCAGCGGTCGGATGAATGCCGTCGGCCTGGTTGAGCTTCGCGTCGGCTGCAACGCCGTCGAGAAAGAACGGATAGAGCGGGACGTCGAACTGTTTCGCCAGTTCCGGATAAATCGAATTGAAGCGCGCGCCATAGTCCGCGCCGAAATTCGGCGGCGCCAGCATGCCACACAGCACCACGGCGATCTTGCGCGCCTTCAGACGCTGAACGATGTCGGTCAACGCCGCCCGCGTCAAGTCGGGGTCGATGCCGCGCATCGCATCGTTGGCACCGAGCTCGACGATGACGCCCTCGGTTCCCTCGGGCACTGACCAGTCGAGCCGGTCGCGGCCGCCGGAGGAGGTGTCGCCCGACACCCCAGCATTGGTCATCTCAACCTCTATGCCTTTGGCCTGCAAGGCTTTTTGAAGCTTTGCGGGAAACGCATCCTGGGCCGGCAGGCCAAGGCCGGCACTCAAGGAATCACCGAGGACGACAAGCTTGATCGGTCTTGCCGCGTCCGCCCAGGCCGGACGCGCGAGCGTCATCAAAGCGAGCATCAACACGGCTATGTGCATGAACAATCCGTAACGCCTCTCGACCGCGCGTGCGGAGTTGCCATATGACCGGACCATGGACAGTCGCATCGAAACCTCTTCGCTCGCCGGCACGACGCCGGACACCATCGCCATCTCCAACGTCAATCTGTCATTGGGGTCAGGGGCGGCACGCGTTCACATCCTCAAGGATATCAGCTTGCGCGTCAGCTCGGGCGAGACGATCGGCCTGATCGGCCCGTCAGGCTCGGGCAAATCCACGCTGCTGATGGTGATGGCGGGGCTGGAGCGTCCTGATAGCGGAGAGGTGGTGGTGTCGGGCACGCCTTTCAATGCCCTCGACGAGGACGCGCTGGCCCGCTTCCGCGGCCGCCAGGTCGGCATCGTCTTCCAATCCTTCCATCTGATTCCGACCATGACGGCACTGGAGAATGTCGCGGTGCCGCTCGAGCTCGCCGGCAACCCTGATGCCAGCAAGCGCGCAGCCGAAGAACTGCAATCGGTCGGGCTCGGCGATCGCCTGCATCATTATCCGACGCAGCTCTCCGGCGGCGAGCAGCAGCGCGTCGCGCTCGCGCGCGCGCTGGCGCCCGATCCCGCTATCCTCGTCGCGGATGAACCGACCGGCAATCTCGACGAGGCGACGGGCAAGCAGATTATCGACCTGCTGTTCACCAAGCATGCCGAGCGCGGCATGACCTTGGTGCTGGTGACGCACGATTCCTCGCTCGCGCATCGCTGCGATCGCGTGATCCGGCTGCGCTCCGGCCGCATCGACACGCAGACAACCAACGCATGAGCATCGCCGTCGAACCGTTTGCAAAGCCGAACGGCGTCGCGCTGTCGCTGCGCTATGCCTTGCGCGAATTGCGCGGGGGCCTGCGCGGCTTCTACGTCTTCATCGCCTGCATCGCGCTGGGCGTCATGGCAATCGCCGGCGTCGGCTCGGTGTCGGCGAGCCTCTCCGATGGTCTTGCACGCGAGGGCCGCACGCTGCTCGGTGGCGACGTGTCCTTCGTGCTGTTCCAGCGCGAGGCAAAACCCGAAGAGGTCGCCTTCCTGCGCTCGCGCGGCAGGGTCTCGACCGCAGCGACGCTGCGCGGCATGGCGCGCTCGGCCGAGGGCAAGCTGGCGCTGGTCGAGATGAAGGCGGTCGACGACACCTATCCGATGCTGGGACAGTTGACGCTGGCACCACAGCTGCCGCTGAGCGATCTGCTCGCGGAGAAGGACGGCGCGTTCGGCGCGGCTGCCGACCCGGCGCTGCTGGCGCGGCTGTCGTTGAAGGTTGGCGACCGCGTCACCATCGGCTCGGCGACCTTCCAGATCCGCTCGAGCGTCGAGGCCGAGCCCGACAAGCTCGCCGGCGGCATCGGCTTCGGCCCGCGCTTCCTGATCAGCGAGGCGGCCTTGCGCGCCACCGGGCTGGTCCAGCCCGGCAGCCTGGTGCGCTGGGTGTATCGCGTGAAGCTGCCGGAGACAGCAAACAGCGAGCGCGCCACCGAGGCTTTCATCGCGGATGCGCGCAACGCCGCGCCAGAGGCCGGCTGGGAGGTGCGCAGCCGCTCCAATGCCTCGCCGCAACTCGAGCGCAACATCAGCCGCTTCACCCAATTCCTGACCCTGGTCGGCCTCGCCGCACTCCTGGTCGGCGGCGTCGGCGTCGCCAATGCCGTGAAGAGCCATATCGACCGCCGGCTCGAGGTGATCGCGGCCTTCAAGGCCGTCGGTGCCACCGGGCGCGATGTTTTCGGCATCTATCTTGCGCAGGTCGTTTTGCTGGCCTCGATCGGCTCGGTGATTGGCCTTGCGCTTGGCGCGGCGATGCCGTTCGCCATCGTCGGCCTGTTCGGCAAGCTGTTGCCGCTGCCGGTGGTGCCGGCGGTGCATGAGGGCGAGCTGGCGCTGTCCCTCGTCTACGGTCTCCTGACCGCGCTCGCCTTCGGCCTGTGGCCGCTCGGCCGGGTGCACGACGTGCCGGTTGCGGCACTGTTTCGCGACACCATCGCGGCGGAATGGCACCGGCCGCGCCTGGGCTATCTCGTCTTCATGGGTGTCGTCGTCGCGCTGCTGGTTGCGGTCGTGATCGGCCTATCCTTCGACAAGCGCATCGCCGCGGTGTTCGTGGTCTCCTCGGTGGTCGTGTTCGCGGTGCTGCGCGGCGTTGCCGGCCTGCTGATGGCCATCGCGCGAAGACTGCCGCGCACGCGCTTCACCATGCTGCGGCTGGCGATCGCCAACATCCACCGGCCCGGCGCGCTGACGCCGTCGGTCGTGCTGTCGCTGGGGCTGGGCCTCGCCGTGCTCGTCACCATCACCCAGATCGACGGCAATCTGCGCCGGCAGTTTCTTGCCGCGCTGCCCGACCGCGCGCCGTCGTTCTACTTCATCGACATTCCGAGCACGCAGGCCGCTCCCTTCGACGATTATCTCCGCCAGATCGCCCCGGGCGCGAAGGTCGAGGACGTGCCGATGCTGCGCGGGCGCATCGTCGCCGCGCGCGGGGTGCGCGCCGAGGACCTCAAGCCCACAACCGATTCCGAATGGGTGCTGCAGAGCGATCGCGGCCTGACCTATACCGGCGAGCTGCCGAAGGGTTCCAAGGTGGTCGAGGGCGAATGGTGGGGCGCCGACTATTCCGGCCCGCCGCTGGTCTCGATGGAGAAGAAGATCGCCGACGGCCTCTCCCTCAAGCTCGGCGACGAGATCGTGGTCAACGTGCTCGGCCGCGACATCCCGGCCAGAATCGGCAATCTACGCACCATCGACTGGCAGGGGCTCGGCATCAATTTCGTGCTGGTGTTCTCGCCCAACGCCTTCAAGGGCGCGCCGCACACCCACATCGCGACGCTGACGGAGGCCGGCGGCGATGCTGCTAGCGACGGCAAGATCATCAAGCAGGTGGCGGATGCCTATCCGATGGTGACGAGCGTGCGCGTGCGCGAGGTGATGGAGACGGTCGGCTCGGTCGTGACCAATCTCACGCTCGCGATCCGCGGCGCCAGCGCCGTGACCCTGATCTCCGCGATCCTGGTGCTGGGCGGCGCCCTCGCCGCCGGCCATCGCCACCGCGTCTATGATGCGGTGATCCTGAAGACGCTGGGCGCGACGCGGCTGCGGCTGCTCGGCGCCTATGCGCTCGAATATCTGCTGATCGGGCTCGCCACCGCGGTGTTCGGCGTGATCGCCGGCAGCATCGCGGCCTGGATGATCGTGACGCGGCTGATGACGCTGACCTTCGTCTGGCAGGCTGCAAGCGCGGCCGGCGTGGTGGCAGCCGCCCTGGTCGTCACCGTCGGGCTCGGGCTCGCCGGCACGCTGCTGGCGTTGAACAAAAAGCCCGCCACGGTGTTGCGGAATTTGTGACAAAAGGTAGCGGATGACAGCGCGGGACCGAAATCGCGCGATTCCCGCGAATTAACCACGTCTGCCTGTCAGGTTCTCGTCAGGAACACGCGTGGAGGGCGACATTCGGCCGCGCGTGGACGGTTGCAGCGAATGTGTTAGTTTCCCACATATCGGATGGGTTCGGAGCCCCGATTGTTAGCCAAAATTAATGTCGGCAGACATCGGTATCCGAGATAGAATTTGACGAACCGGCGGCATGGCAACCCCTGTGCCGGACCGGACAACCAACGGGAATTCGACCATGTCGGACCTAGACCGCAATTACGCTTCTCCTTTCGGCAGGGCCGCCGGGCGTGTTGACGCCGCGACGGTCGACGCCGGTCTGCGCGCCTACATGCTGCGCATCTACAATTACATGAGCATTGGCCTTGCCATCACCGGCCTTGCCGCGCTCGGCGTTTACATGGCTGCCGTGACTGACGTTCCGACCCCGGAAGCCGTCCGCGTCGGCAAGCTGTTCCTGACGCCGTTCGGCTACGCGATGTTCGTGAGCCCGCTGAAATATCTGTTCATGCTGGCGCCGCTCGCCATGGTGTTCGTGATCTCGGCCGGCATCAACCGTCTGGCACCCTCGACCGCCCAGATCCTGTTCTGGGTGTTCTCGGCACTGATGGGCGTTTCGCTGTCGACCATCTTCCTGGTCTACACGCATGACTCGATCGTGCGGGTGTTCTTCATCACCGCGGCGACGTTCGGTGCGCTGAGCCTCTACGGCTACACCACCAAGCGTGACATGAGCGGCATGGGCTCGTTCCTGTTCATGGGCCTCATCGGCATCATCATCGCGAGCCTGGTGAACCTGTTCCTGGCCAGCACCGCGCTGCAGTTCATCGTCTCGGTGGTCGGCGTGCTGGTGTTCGCGGGCCTCACCGCCTGGGATACGCAGCGGCTGAAGAACGAGTACATCTACGGCTATGCTTCGGCCGGCGGTGACATCGCCGAGCGCGCGGCGATCTCAGGTGCGCTGTCGCTGTATTTGAACTTCATCAACCTGTTCACGCTGCTGCTGCAGCTCCTCGGCCAGCGCGACTAAGCGCAAGACCTCGAGGGAACGGATACGAACCCCGGCCGCAAGGCCGGGGTTTTTTGTTTGCCCGCAGCCCCTCCCCGTCATTGCGAGCGCAGCAAAGCAATCCAGAGTCCCTCCGCGGATGCATTTCTGGATTGCTTCGCTGCGCTCGCAATGACGATGTGGAAACTGCGTTGCCTCTTCCAGCCGCCGCGAGGACACTCTAATCTTGCCTCCATGTCCGCACCCGAAATCAGGCCTACGCTTGAGGCCGACCTCCCCGCCATCACCGCCATCTACCAGCAGGCCGTCCGCGAGGGCACGGCGACATTCGAGCTGGATCCGCCCGATCTCACCGAGATGACGCGTCGTTATCGCGCGCTGGTCGACGGCGGCTATCCCTATTTCGTCGCTGTGATCGACGGCAGCATTGCCGGCTACGCCTATGCCGGCGCCTACCGGCCGCGCCCGGCCTACCGCTTCACGGTCGAGAACTCGATCTATCTCGATCCGAGCTTCCACCGCCGCGGTATCGGCTCATTGCTGCTGGAGCGGCTGATCAAGGAATGCGAGGCGCGCGGCTTCCGCCAGATGATCGCTGTCATCGGCGATTCCGCCAATGCCGGCTCGATCGGCGTGCACACCAGAGGCGGCTTCAAGATGATCGGCACGCATCCGAATGTCGGCCTGAAGTTCGGTCGCTGGCTCGACACGGTGATGATGCAGCGGGATCTCGGTGAAGGCGCGAGGACGGTGCCGGCGAAATAGGTCTCGTAGGGTGGGCAAAGCGGAGCGTGCCCACAATCTCGGCGATCATTAAGAGACCGTGGGCACGGTGCTTTGCGCCTTTGCCCACCCTACGGCACCGGCCGTGTGGTTAGACCACCGCCAGCTTCCGATCGATCACCAGCAGCACGCGCTCGAGCTCGTGACCGCGGCGCAGGATCAGGCCGGTCGCGGAGATCACACTGTACATGCCCTGCTTGCGGGCGAGCCGCGGATCTTTCTCGATACGGTAGATCGGCACTTCGGAGGCCCGGCGGAAGACCGAGAACACCGCGCGGTCTTTCAGGAAGTCGATCGCATAGTCGCGCCACTCGCCGTCGGCGACCATACGGCCGTAGAGATTGAGAATTCGGTGCAGCTCAAGCCGGTTGAACGTCACCCGGTTCGGCTGGGTATTCGCAGCGGCGGGGCGCGCCACTGCGCGCTGCTCGCTCGGATCGGCATCCTCCGACGTCAAACTCATGGGGCGCCTCCTCATCGTCGGCATGACCGGCTCCGCGAAAGACCGTCCCCGGAACCGCGGATCATGACACCTGCATGATTGCGCCAACTGTTCCCCGCCGCAAGGGGCTGTTGGCCACATGGGGACCAAGGTTCAGCCCGGCGGCGGCCAGCGAATCATGACACACGCCACGGTGGAACTTCTCAGCGGCAAACCGTCACGGGATCGTTAGCAGGAATCACAGGATCGCCGCTTTTCCGCCCATCGCCTGCCGCCCTGCACTGCGAAAAGACGTGTGTGCGTTGACCCGGTCCTTTCGGTTCCGGATTCCTCAGCCCCCAGCCCCCCGGGGTCGAACAGGATCGGGTCTGTACGCGCGACAAGGAGGGCCAACGCGAGTTGGTCCTTTTTTGTTTGTGGCGGTGTGTCTCCGCCGCCGTGCATTCCCTCATCCCAGCGCGAAGACTTTCACCCCTCATCCTGAGGAGCCGCGCTCCTTGCGCGGCGTCTCGAAGGATCGAGGCCCGGATGCAACAGCGCGGGCCTTTCATGGTTCGAGACGCGCGCAAGAGCGCGTTCCTCACCATGAGGAGATCGAGCGAAACTTACTGTCAGAGAATCAATGCAGCGACGTGTACGCCGCGCCCAGCATCGGACCGGGCCTCTCGCGGCTGCCGTCCTGGACGTAAACCACTGCGCCGTCGACGCCATCGCGTGACGTCAAATTCTCGAGCGGCACGGTCCAGCTTTCCGGATGTCCGTTCCAGTCACCGACCTTGAGCAGATTGCGTACGACATTGTGGTAGGTGATCTGCTGTCCGCGGTTCTCGCCGCGGCCGATCTCGATCGGCACCGATTTCGCGATCGAGCAGATCCAGACCTCGCCATGCGAGACCGTCGGTTCCTTGCTCGCAGCGACCGACACGTTGATCTGCTTGCCGGCGAGCGACATCGTCACCGGCACGCTCATCACGCCCGCACCCATGTCGGTCTTGCCGATCGCATTTTCGATGCCGGCGCGATCACTGCCGATCACATGCGTAGCGCCGTTGACCACGACCTGTGGCGTATAGACCTCGCGGTCGCCGCGCATGCGTGAATAGGCGCGCTGCCGGGCCGAGAAACGCGAGTCCGCCAGCGTGTCCTTCCAGCCGAGATAATCCCAATAATCAATCGGCATGCTCAGCGCGATGATCGAGGGATCCTTGGCGAGGTCGCCGATGACCTTGTCGGCAGGCGGGCAGGACGAGCAGCCCTGGGAGGTGAAGAGTTCGACCACTGCGCGGGGATCGGCTTCGGCGGGACGGATGACCGCGACGATCACGCAGATGCCGAGTGCTCCCGACCAAAGTGCCCCGGACCAGCGCGAAACGAAATTAGAAGCCATCATTCCAGTCATGTCGAACGTCACACATGGTCACTCGTTGGGACAGATCTTATCGCCTGATGGTCACCGTAGTCTTACAGGCGCGGTACATTCAACCGTCCTGGGCGGGATTTCCCGGACGGGCCCATCTGAAACATACCGCAAAACGTACGAAGGCGGCCTTTTGATAGGCCGCCTTCGTTTAACCTTCTACTCACGTCGCGGTGAGCCAGTGTTCACAAATTCGCGCTTAAGCCGCGAGCTTGCGCAGCACATAGTGCAGAATACCGCCGTTCCGGTAGTAGTCGAGCTCGTCCAGCGTATCGATGCGGCAAAGCAGCGAAACGCGCTGCAACGAACCGTCGCTGGAGACGATCTCCGCGGTCAGCTTCTGGCGCGGCTTGAGGTCGCCGACGAGGCCGCGCAGCGTGACCTTCTCGTCGCCCTTGAGGCCGAGCGACGACCAGGAGGTGCCTTCCTCGAAGGTCAGCGGCAGCACGCCCATACCGACCAGGTTGGAGCGATGGATGCGCTCGAAGCTCTGGCAGATCACGGCGCGAACGCCGAGCAGACGCGTACCCTTCGCGGCCCAGTCGCGCGAGGAGCCGTTGCCGTATTCGGCGCCGGCGAACACCACCAGCGGCACCTGCTCCTCTTGGTACTTCATCGCGGCGTCGTAGATCGACATCTGCTCGCCGTCGGGCCAGTGCTTGGTCAGACCGCCTTCAGGGATGTTGCCGTCGGCGCCCTTCAGCATGAAGTTCTTGATGCGGATGTTGGCGAAGGTGCCGCGCATCATGACTTCATGGTTGCCGCGACGCGTGCCGTACTGGTTGAAGTCGGCGGGGCGCACCTGGTGCTCGCTGAGATATTTGCCGGCGGGCGAGGTCAGCTTGATCGAACCGGCCGGCGAGATGTGGTCGGTGGTGATCTTGTCGCCGAACATGGCGAGGATACGCGCCTCGACGATGTCGGTGACCGGCTCCGGCTCCTTCTTCATGCCTTCGAAATAGGGCGGGTTCTGCACATAGGTCGAAGACATGTTCCAGCGATAGGTCTCGCTCTCGGTGGTCTTGATCTTGCGCCAGTTGGTGTCGCCCTTGAACACGTCGGCATACTTCTTCTTGAAGATCGACGCGGTCACGAACTTCTTCATGAAGGCGTTGATCTCCTTCGTCGTCGGCCAGATGTCCTTCAGGTACACCGGCTTGCCGTCCTTGCCTTCGCCGAGCGGCTCGGTGGCGAGATTCTTGGTGACGCTGCCGGCGAGCGCGTAGGCGACGACCAGCGGCGGCGAGGCCAGATAGTTCGCCTGCACGTCGGGCGAGACGCGGCCTTCGAAGTTGCGGTTGCCGGAGAGCACGGCGGCCGCGACGACGCCGTTGTCATTGATCGACTTCGAGATCTCCTCAGGCAGCGGGCCGGAATTGCCGATGCAGGTGGTGCAGCCGAAGCCGACCAGGTTGAAACCGACCTTGTCGAGGTCGGGCTGGAGACCGGAATTGGCGAGATATTCGGCGACCACCTGGCTGCCCGGGGCGAGCGAGGTCTTCACCCACGGCTTGGCCTTCAGGCCTTTCGCCGCGGCGTTGCGCGCGAGCAGGCCGGCACCGATCAACACGCTCGGATTCGAGGTGTTGGTGCAGGAGGTGATCGCGGCGATCACGACGTCGCCATGGCCGATATCGAAGTTCTTGCCGTCGACGGCAAAGCGCTTGGCGCCGTCAGTGGCCTTCTTGTATTCGCTGGTCATCGCAAGACCAAAACCTTCGGCAACCGAGGGCAGCGCGATGCGGCCTTCGGGGCGCTTCGGGCCGGCCATCGAGGGCACGACATCGCCGAGATCGAGCGTCAGCGTTTCCGTGAACACCGGATCGGCCGACTTGGCGGTGCGGAACAGCCCTTGCGCCTTCGCATAGGCCTGCACCAGCGCGACGCGCGCCGAAGCGCGGCCGGAGGTCTTGAGATAATCGAGGGCCGCGGCATCGACCGGGAAGAAGCCGCAGGTCGCGCCGTATTCGGGGGCCATGTTGGCGATCGTCGCCTTGTCGGCGACCGAGAGATGGTCGAGGCCGGGACCGAAGAACTCGACAAACTTGCCGACGACGCCGAGCTTGCGCAGCATCTGCGTGACGGTCAGCACCAGGTCGGTCGCGGTGACGCCTTCCTTCAGCGCGCCCTTCAGCTTGAAGCCGACGACGTTGGGCAGCAGCATCGACAGCGGCTGGCCGAGCATGCAGGCTTCCGCCTCGATGCCGCCGACGCCCCAGCCGAGCACGGCGAGACCATTGACCATGGTGGTGTGGGAGTCAGTGCCGACCAGCGAATCCGGATAGGCGACCTCGAAGGTGCCGGTCTTCTTGCCGACCGTCATCTTCTCCTTCTTGGTCCAGACCGTCTGGGCGAGATATTCGAGATTGACCTGGTGGCAGATACCCGTGCCGGGCGGCACGACGGAGAAGTTCGAGAACGCCTTCTGGCCCCACTTCAGGAACTCGTAGCGCTCCTGGTTCTGCTTGTACTCCTCGGTGACGTTCTTGCCGAAAGCCTTGTTGTCGCCGAAGAAGTTCACGATCACGGAGTGGTCGATGACGAGGTCGACCGGCACCAGCGGGTTGATCTTCTCGGCATCGCCGCCGAGCCTCTGCATCGCGTTGCGCATCGCGGCGAGGTCGACCACCGCGGGAACGCCGGTGAAATCCTGCATCAGCACGCGGGCCGGGCGGAACGCGATCTCATGCTCCAGCGACTTCTTGCGCAGCCATTTGGAGACCGCGACGATGTCTTCCTTCTTGACCGAGCGGCCGTCCTCGTTGCGCAGCAGGTTCTCGAGCAGGACCTTCATCGAATAGGGAAGTTTCGAAATTCCCTTCAGACCATTCTTCTCGGCCGTGGGCAGGCTGTAATAGACATAGGTCTTGGCGCCGACCTTGAGGGTCTTTTTGCATTTGAAGCTGTCGAGCGAGGTCATGTAGGAAATCCCAATTGTTAGTTATACCCGGCAGGGTATTTTAACACCGTCAGCGAAGCAGGCTGGGTCGCTTGCAGGGGCAGGTTGAGTTGCTGCATCAAGTAGTTCCGGGCTTATAGAAGCTTTCTAACCGCGCCGCCACAGCCACAATCGAACCCCAGCAAGTCGCGAGCCAAAAATTCTGATGCGCTACCCTAAGATTTCCTGAGGCCTGGCTTTGAACGTGACGGTACCAGGCCAGATGCAGCTGTCCGGACGCGGGGTCACCTGCGTGCGAGGCGGCCGCGAGGTGTTTTCCGGGCTCGATTTCCAGGCCGTCGCGGGCGAAGCCGTGGCGGTCGTGGGGCGCAACGGCGCGGGCAAGACCTCGCTGCTGCGGCTGATCGCCGGGCTGCTCGTTCCAGCCGGTGGCACAATCGTACTCGAGGGCGGCGACGCCGACATGACGCTGCCCGAGCAGTGCCACTATCTCGGCCATCGCGATGCCCTGAAGCCGGCGCTCAGCGTGGCTGAAAATCTCTCATTCTGGGCTGAATTTCTGGGCGGCCAGCGCTGTGACGCGGCCGAGAGCCTCGCCACGGTCGGGCTCGACCATGCCACCCATTTGCCCGCGGGCTTCCTGTCCGCCGGCCAGCGCCGGCGGCTGTCGCTGGCCCGGCTGCTGACGGTCCGACGGCCGGTCTGGCTGCTGGACGAGCCGACCAATGCGCTTGATGTCGCCGGGCAGGAGATGTTCGGCGGCTTGATGCGGGATCATCTGGCGCGCGGCGGCCTGATCATCGCGGCGACCCATGGCCCGCTGGGTATCGAATCGCGGGAGCTGCGGATCGGAGGCGCGGTATGAATCCGACCGACCCTCAGCTTTCCAAGCGGCCGGGCTCGGCTCTCCCCCCGGGGGCCCAGCCGTCCCCGCGGGCTCCCTTGCCTCTCCCGCTTGCGGGAGAGGTCGGCGCGCAGCGCCGGGTGAGGGTTCTCTCCTCTGGAGGAGTCTTCGTCGTCGAGACACCCTCTCCACGACCCTCCCCCGCAGGCGGGGGAGGGAGCGCACCGTCCCTGGCGCACGAGGGGGGCCCCTCATGACGGCTCTTTCCGCCCTGATCCGTCGGGACATCAAGATCGCGCTCCGCGTCGGCGGCGGAGCACTGATCGGCGTGCTGTTCTTCCTGACCGTCGTCGTCCTGATGCCGTTCGCCGTCGGACCGGACCTGGCGCTGCTGTCGCGGCTGGGGCCGGCGATCCTGTGGCTGGGTGCCCTCCTGGCGAGCCTGCTGACGCTGGACCGGCTGTTCATGGCCGACCATGAGGACGGATCGCTCGATTTGATCACGATGAGCCGCACGCCGCTGGAGCTGGCCTGCGCGGCCAAGGCGCTGGCGCATTGGCTGGCGGCGGGCCTGCCGCTGATCATCGCAACCCCCGTGCTCGGCCTCTTGCTCAACCTCGACATGGTCGCAACCGGCGCGGTGGCGCTGACGCTGCTGGCCGGCACCCCGGCCCTGACCTTCACCGGCATGATCGGCGCCGCACTGGCGGTGACGCTGCATCGCGGCGGGCTGCTGATGGCGGTGCTGGTGCTGCCGCTGTCGATTCCCGTGCTGATTTTCGGGGTCGCGGCCTCGCAGGCCGTGATCGTCGGCCCGATGACGTTCGGCGCACCGTTCTCGATCCTGTGCGCCCTGTCGCTGGTCAGCCTCGTGATCGGCCCGTTCGCGGCGGCGGCAAGCCTGAAGCATGGACTGGATTGAAATGGGCCGGTCGCCTTGACCCCGATCAACTTTCGCTGCGCGCTTTCATGCTGATTGCGTGAGCAGTCCCGGGTGATTATCAGGATACCATGTCGCTGATCGACCTCGCCAACCCCACCAGGTTCCTCGCGCTCTCGGCGCGGGTGTTGCCGTGGCTTGCGGCCGCGACCATCATCCTGCTCGCGATCGGCCTCTATCAATCCGCTCTTGCACCCGACGATTATCAGCAGGGCGCGACCGTGAAGATCATGTTCATCCACGTGCCGAATGCGTGGCTGTCGATGTTCGTCTGGGGCGTGATGAGCGTGGCCTCGCTCGGCACGCTGGTGTGGCGGCATCCGCTCGCCGATGTCGCGGCGAAAGCCGCAGCTCCGATCGGCGCCAGCTTCACCTTCCTTGCACTGCTCACGGGCTCGCTGTGGGGCCGGCCGATGTGGGGCACCTATTGGGAATGGGATGCGCGGCTGACCTCGGTGCTGATCCTGTTCCTGATGTATCTCGGCCTGATGGCGCTGTGGCGGGCGGTGGAAGATCCCTCGCGCGCGGCGCGCGCCGCCGCCGTGCTGACGCTGGTCGGCGCGCTCAATCTGCCCATCATCAAATTCTCGGTGGACTGGTGGAACACGCTGCACCAGCCGGCCTCGGTGATGCGCATGGGCGGCTCGACGCTCGACAAATCGTTCCTGATTCCGCTGCTGGTGATGGCCGTTGCATTCACGCTGCTGTTCATCACGCTTCACATCGCCGCCATGCGTAACGAGATTTTGCGCCGGCGCGTACGCTCGCTGCAGATGATGCAGGCAAGCCGCGTCGCGTTTTCGAGCGAGGTGGGCGCCGGGTCGCGTCAGGAAAGCGCGTCGAAAGGGGCTGCATGACGATGTCGCTTGGCCCCTACGCATCCTTCATCGTGACGTCCTATGTCGCAGCCGCCATCGTGGTCGCGGTCCTGATCGGCTGGGTCGTGCTCGACTATCGTAACCAGACAGAGCGCTTGCGCGAGCTCGATCGCAGCGGCGTCACCCGCCGCTCGGGCCGCAGTGCCGTGGACACACCATGAGCGATCAATCGACCCCGGCGCCGCCGCAGCGCCGCACCTTCCTGATGGTGCTGCCGCTGCTCGCCTTTCTTGGACTTGCCGTGTTGTTCTGGTTCCGGCTCGGCAGCGGCGATCCATCGCGAATTCCCTCCGCGCTGATCGGCCACCCCGCACCGCAGACCTCGCTGCCGCCGCTGGAGGGATTGCAAGCCGACAATGTCCCGGTGCCGGGCTTCGACCCTTCCGCGTTCAAGGGCAAGGTCAGCCTCGTCAATGTGTGGGCGTCCTGGTGCGTGCCCTGCCACGACGAGGCGCCGCTCCTGAGCGAACTCGCCAAGGACAAGCGCTTCCAGCTCGTCGGCATCAACTACAAGGATTCGCCCGACAACGCTCGCCGTTTCCTCGGCCGCTACGGCAACCCGTTCGGCCGCGTCGGTGCCGACGCCAACGGCCGTGCCTCGATCGAGTGGGGCGTCTATGGCGTGCCGGAGACGTTTGTCGTCGGCCCTGACGGCACCATCGTCTACAAGCTGGTCGGCCCGATCACGCCGGACAATCTCAAAGCCGTGCTCTTGCCCCAGCTCGACAAGGCGCTCAAAGCCGGGAGCTGATCACGGCGCGAACTCGCTGCTCGGCGCCCTGAGGTTACGAAACATTGTCGCGACGATTGGTCGTGTCCGTGCTGCCTGCGAGCAGGCTGGCCACGACATCCCAGCCCTTCTCGAACATATGGCCGACCTTGTGGCCGAAGGAATGGTCCGGACGCAGCCGCGGCGATTCCAGAATGTGCGTCAAGTGCCGGTGATCGCCCGGGATGGTGCTGATCTCGGCGTCGATCTCGGCCTGGACGATTGTCATCAAATCATCCAACTGCTGAGCCCAGCCTGATCCTTTGAGCTCGATCTGAGTTCTCAGCGCCTCCTCGATCCGGTAGATCTCGCCAACGATCTCCTTGGCCCGGACCGGACGGTTGTTCCTGAGCGCAAAGAGCAGGAGGACATGCTTCTCCTCGATCTGATCGATCACCATCGATACAGCAATCGCGAACGGAGATGCCGCGATCCGCGCCGCAGTCCGGTCGTCAGCCGGAACGGTCGCGATGGACAGCAACTCCCAAGGGGTTTCCAGGCGCTTTGCGACGATCGTGAGCGCGAACGGCACGGCATCGGCGCGCCTCGCCTTCAGCGCGGTCAAAAGGCTGAGGACCTTGTCAAGGCTGGCGCCCTCCAGCCGGGCAATCTTCGGCGCGAGCGCGCGGCCAAAATCCGCGAGCTCCCGCTGCATGTCCAGGTAGCGCAGCATCTTCTTGAGGTCGTCGAATGTCGCGTGCGAGCTGGTATAGGCCATCAACCCGTCGCGAACGCTGGCGGCGCCCTCGGCAGACCCAAGCAGGCCGTTGAGCGAGATCACGACCTTCTTCTGGAACGCCTGAGCCATCTGCCGCGCCTCGTGCTGCCTGTCAGCCGAGATGACATCGGTCGCATTGGCGATGTAGTCGGCGGCCATGCTGCGCAGCAATTGCTCCGTCACGAGGCTCCAGATCGGTGCGAGCGAACCACGGGCGATCTGACCGCTATTGGCCTGCTCCGGCGCCCTGTCCACCAGGACCGGCTCGAGCGGCTCGAAGAAGTAGCGTGAAGGATTTCCGACCCGATAATGATTCTGGCCCGTGTTACGAAATTCGGCACGCAGCGCCGCCATCAACGGCTCGGAATGCGGAATGTCCTCGCCGATGAGATGGAGCCGTTCGAGTTCAGCGAGCAGGCGGCGCCGGACCTGCGGAGCGAGTTGCCGCACGTACTGAATCAGGTGTTCAGCGGTGTGGTCCTGTTTTGCGCTCACCACCGGGCCCTCCGCGTACGGGCTCAATCCGCGGATTGGATGAGGAGAAAGGCTATCGCCTGCACCCTTTCAGGCAAGGTAAACCGCTGAACAATCTCAGCTTGCGGTTACGGAGCGGTGAAGAATCCGATTCCCAGGCGTGCGAAACGCACGCTAGCGTGAATATGCTTGGTCGCGGCCGGGAACTGCAGGGCCGGAACCGGCGTCAGCCCTTCCTCACGTCCCCCGCCTCGGCTTCGCTGGTCTCCAGCGACACCGGCTCGACACCGTAGCGCCTGGTCAGCGGCATCTGGGCGACGGCGAAGATCATGGTCAGCGGCGTGACGCCGAACACCTTGAAGTTCACCCAGAAGTCCGTGCTTTGGGTGCGCCAGACGATCTCGTTGAGCACCGCCATGCCGGCGAAGAACAGCGCCCAGCGCAGCGTGAGGATGCGCCAGCCCTGCGGGGTGAGATTGAACATCTGGTCGAACATGACGGCGATGAAGGAACGGCCGAACAAGAGGCCGCCGCCGAGGATCGCGGCGAACAGGCCGTAGATGATGGTCGGCTTGACCTTGATGAAGGTCTCGTCGTGCAGCACCAGGGTCAGCGTGCCGAACACCAGCACGATCACGCCCGTCACGATCGCCATGATCGGAATGTGGCGCGTCACCACATAGGAGGCGATCATCGCCGCCACGATCGCGACCATGAAGGCACCGGTCGCGGCGAACAGATTGAACTTCGCGTTGACGAAGAAGAACACGAGCAGCGGACCGAGCTCGGTCGCAAGCTTGAACAGCGGATGCGGCTGGGTCTTGTCCATACTCTAGCTTTCGATTCCAGCGATGGCGCGGGCGAAATCACGCGCCGTGAAGGCTGCGAGATCGTCGACGCCTTCGCCGACGCCGATGAAATGCACCGGCAGTTTGAATTTCTCCGCGAGCGCCACGAGAATGCCGCCGCGCGCGGTGCCGTCGAGCTTGGTCATCACGAGACCAGTGACGCCCGCGGTGCGGTGGAAGGCCTCGACCTGCGACAGTGCGTTCTGGCCGACGGTGGCATCGAGCACGAGTAGCACCGCGTGCGGCGCGGAAGCGTCCACCTTTCGGATGACGCGCACGACCTTCTCGAGCTCGTTCATCAGCTCGGCCTTGTTCTGCAGGCGACCGGCGGTATCGATCAACAGCACGTCGATGGCCTGCTCTTTCGCGGCCGTGAGCGCGTTGAAGGCAAGGCTTGCCGAATCCGAGCCCTGCGCGCCTGCAATGACCGGCGTTTTGGTGCGCTCGCCCCAGACCTTGAGCTGCTCGATCGCGGCTGCACGAAACGTGTCGCCGGCGGCCAGCATCACCGTGCGGCCTTCGGAAGCGAATTTTTGCGAGAGCTTGCCGATCGTCGTGGTCTTGCCGGAACCGTTGACGCCGACCACGAGGATCACGAACGGCTTCTTGGCCGCGTCGATCTCGAGGGGCTTGGCCACCGGCGCCAGCACCTTCTCGACCTCGGTCGCGACCACGTCCTTGACCTCGTCGGCCGAGATCGCCTTGTCATAGCGCCCCGCGCCGACGGCGTCAGCGATCCGCACCGCGACTGAGGTGCCGAGGTCGGCGCGCAGCAGCACGTCCTCGATGTCGTCGAGCATGGCGCGGTCGAGCTTGCGCTTGGTGACGAGGTCGGCGACCGCGGTCCCGAGCGAGGACGAGGTCCGCTTCAGCCCGTTGGACAGGCGGCGCCACCAGCTCAGCTTGGGGGGATCTGACGTGGTATCGTTCATGGCGGGGGTGTGTTAGCCGTTCCGGCTCCCAAACGAAAGTCTTGTCCGAAAGTCCTGCAATTGCTCGATGTTCCCCAATTGACCGCTGAGGAGATTCTAGGCCGGGTGCTCCACCGCGACGGCCTGATGCTGGTCATCAACAAGCCGGCAGGCCTGCCGGTGCACCGCGGCCCCAAGGGCGGCCCCAATCTGGAGGACTCCTTCGACGCGCTCCGGTTCGGCCTGCCGCGGCCGCCGGTGCTGGCCCACCGGTTGGACAAGGACACCTCCGGCTGCCTCGTGCTCGGCCGCCACCGCAAGGCGACCGCCTCGCTCGGCCTCCTCTTCAAGCACGGCAAGATCGGCAAGACTTACTGGACCGTGGTCGAGGGCGGCCCCGCTGAGGATGAAGGTACCATCGATATGCCGCTCGGCCGGCTCAATGCCGAGCGCGGCTGGTGGCAGAAGCCCGACCCCGAGGGTCAGAAGGCCGTCACCAACTGGAAGGTGATGGGCCGGGGCGACGGCTTCACCTGGCTGGCCATGGAACCGGTGACGGGGCGGACCCATCAATTGCGGGTGCATTCGTCGGCGACCGGCTGGCCGATCTTCGGCGATAACATTTATGGCAACGGTCCGCGCTTCGGCGAGCCGAAGCTGCATCTGCATTCCCGCGAGATCGTGGTGCCGATCTCCCGGAACAAGGAGCCGATCCGCGTCGTCGCGCCGGCCCCGCCCCACATGCATGAGAAGCTCCGCGCCTGCGGCTGGAACGGGGAATAACCCTGCCCGGCGCCTGATCCTTGTGAGGAGGGCGGGGCAGCGGCAGCGCTTTGCGCCGAGCCGTTGGCCGGCTCTCAGGACGAGGAGAAGTCCGATGGTTTACGAAACGTTCAGTGCTCGTCGTTCATGATAGCGGTTGCTTAGAACAAGCTTCCGTCAATCCGCTCAGGACGAGCACCGCGTCATGTCCACGGCCCAGCTATCGATCATCGACGAGGTCGAGTCCGCGATCCGGACCGGCTCGCCGGAAAAGGGCCTGGAGACCGCCCGGCGCGTCACCGACCTGTTCCTGTCTTCCGCCGGCAGTTTTGACGACGAACAGATCGCGCTGTTCGACGATGTGCTCGAGCGCCTGATCGGCACCATCGAGCTGCGCGCCATCGCCGACATGGGCGCACGCGTTGCGCTGGCCGAGATCAGCGCCCAGCTCGCGCCGATCGCACAGGCGCCGCCCTCCGTGATCCGCCGCCTCGCTAACAATGACGAGATCCGCATCGCCGGTCCCGTGCTCCAGGAATCCGCGCGGCTCGACGATGGCGAGCTGGTGAAGATCGCATCAAGCAAGGGTGAGCCGCATCTGCTCGCGGTCGCCGGCCGCTGGTGGCTGAAGGAGATCGTCACCGACGCGCTGCTGGCGCGGCGCTATCCCAGCGTCAGCCGCCGCCTCGCCGCTAATCCCGGCGCGCGCGTCTCGGGGAACGGCTTTGCCATCATCGTCGGCCAGGCCGAGTCCGATCCGGAGCTCGCCATCAGCGTCGGCGTCCGCGTCGATCTGCCGTCGAACCTGCGCCAGCAATTGCTGCGCTCGGCGACGGACGCGGTTCGCACCAGATTGCTGTCGCGCGCGCCGCCGCATCTGTTCGAGGAGATCCAGGGCGCGATCGCAGCCGTCACCGTCGGCGTCGAGCGTGAGATGTCGGGCGTCCGTGATTTCGAAGGCGCCAAACGGGCGATTGCAGGTCTGAAGGCCACTGGCCAGCTCAACGAGGCGACCCTGCTCAACTTCGCCAGACAGCGACGCTACGAGGAAGCTGTCGCCGCGCTGGCGGCGCTGTCCGGATCGACCGTCGAGGTGATTCGTCCGCTGATGCAGAGCCTGCGCGAGGACGGCCTGCTGGTGCCGTGCAAGGCGGCCCAACTCAGCTGGGAGACCACCGCCGCCGTGCTCGAAAGCCGGTTTGCGACCGGCGCGATGAAGCCGGCAGATGTCGATCGCGCGAAGAGCAATTTCGCGCGGATGACGGCGGAGAATGCGCGGCGGACACTGCGATTCTGGCAGGTGCGGTCGTCGTAGGCTACTCGCGAGTTAAGCACTCCGCATCCACACATTAGGTGTCGTCCCGGCGAAGGCCGGGACCCATCACCACAAGGAGCAGTATGGCGACGAATCGCAGTTGCTCTGCTTCGTTGGGACAAGCACCGTTCGCGATCGATAAATCACGCGGTATGAGTCCCGGCCTTCGCCGGGACGACAGCAGAGTATGTGGTCAGCCGCTCGCCATCGCAGCCGATGATCGTCCGCGGCACGACACTGCCGACGCGCTCGCCCGCAATCGCCACCGGCAGATAATGCACGGTGCGGCCCTGCCCCTCGCTCTCGATCAGCACTTCGTGTGTCGCACCGATCTCGGCCTGCAGCCGCCGCCGCAACGCAACTTCGCCAGCCGCCCGCAACCGCTTCGCCCGCTCCTTGATCGCGGGTCCCGCGACCTGCGGCATCCGCGCCGCTGGCGTGCCCGGGCGCGGGGAATAAGGAAAGACGTGCAGAAAGGTCAGGCCGCATTCCTCGACGAGATCGAGCGAGCGCGTAAACATCTCCTCGGTCTCGGTCGGGAAGCCCGCGATGATGTCGGCGCCGAACACGATGTCCGGGCGCAGGCGGCGGACCAGGTCGCAGAACGCGATCGCATCCTGCCGCGAATGCCGCCGCTTCATGCGCTTCAGGATCATGTCGTCGCCTGATTGCAGCGACAGATGCAGATGCGGCATCAGCCGCGCATCATCGGCGATAGCGTCGAGCAGATCTTTATCCGCCTCGATCGAATCGATCGAGGAGATGCGCAACCGCTTCAGCTCCGGCACGTGCCGCAGGATCTGCCTGGTCAGCAGCCCAAGTTTCGGCGCGCCCGGCAGGTCGGCGCCGTAGCTGGTGAGATCGACGCCAGTCAGCACGATCTCGGCATGGCCGCGTTCGACCAGGTTGCGCACCTGTTCGACCACAGCGCCCATCGGCACCGAGCGCGAATTACCGCGGCCAAACGGGATGATGCAGAAAGTGCAGCGATGATCGCAGCCGTTCTGGACCTGCACGAACACGCGGGGCAGGCCGCTCGCATAGCCGTCGACGAGATGCGGCGCCATCTCCTTGACCGCCATGATGTCGCTGACGGCGATTTTCTCGCTGGCGCCAAGGTCGAAAGCGTTGCGTGTGTGTTGCCACGCTTCGCTGCGCATCTTGTCGTCGTTGCCGACGACGCGGTCGACCTCGGCCATGTCGGCAAACATCGCGGCTTGCGTCTGCGCCGCACAGCCGGTGACGACGATGCGCGCCGAGGGCCGCTCGCGCTTCAGCTTGCGGATCGACTGGCGCGCCTGCGCCACCGCTTCATTGGTGACGGCGCAGCTGTTGATGACGATGGTGTCGGAAAGCCCCGCGCCTTCCGCTTTGCCGCGGATCACCTCGGCCTCGAAGGCGTTGAGGCGGCAGCCGAAGGTGACGACCTCGACAGTCATTACCCGGCCGGCGCGAACAGCGCCGGATCGAACTTGCCTTCATATTCGAAGGTCGCCGTGCCCGTCATCAACACGTGGTCGTCGCGCTCGCGCCATTCGATGCCGAGCTTGCCGCCCGGCAGCGTCATCTCGACCTTGCGCTCGGTGCGCTTCAACCGCGCTGCCGCGACCGCGGTCGCACAGGCCGCCGAACCGCAGGCCCTGGTGAGACCAGCGCCGCGTTCCCAGGTGCGCATCGTGATGTGCTCGCGATCGACGATATGGGCGAGCGTGATGTTGGCGCGATCCGGAAAGATCGGGTGATTTTCCAGGAGCGGACCAAAGCGCTCGAGATCGTAGGCATTGACGTCGTCGACCCAGAAGATCGCGTGCGGATTGCCCATGCTGACCACGGACGGCGAATGCAGGATCGGATTGTCGATCGGCCCGATCTGCAATTCGATGTAGCGGGTGTCGCGAAACTCTTCGGCCAGCGGAATGTCCTGCCAGCCAAACTTGGGCGCGCCCATGTCGACGGTGTAGAGGTCCGGCGCCGGGCCCTGCCAGGCATTGAGCAGGCCAGCCGCCGTCTGGAAGGTCGCCGTGGTCTGCCCGCTCTTCTCAAAGATGCGGCGAACCACGCAGCGCATGCCGTTGCCGCAGGCGCCGGCCTCGGAGCCGTCATTGTTGTAGATGCTGATGAAGGCATCGGTGCCGTCGAGCCGCGGCTTCTGCAGCACCATGAGCTGGTCGTAGGGCACGCCGCCATCCGCCGAGGCCACCGCACGGGCGTCATCAGGCGTGATCTTCCCTGCGGAATCGCGCATGTCGACAACGACGATCTCGTTGCCGATGCCGTTCATCTTGGCAAATGCGTGGTTGGCCAGCGCGCTCATGAAAATTCCCGATTTTCGCCCGTCTTATATGGCGATCCTTGGCGGCTTGGCCAGTGATTTGGCTCCGCGGGCCGGGGCGTCTGCCATGACGCATCTGTCATGGGACGAATTTGGCGCTCGCGTGTTAGAACGACGTAGTTCGCGCGATCGGGGATGCGCGACCGGATTTGCGCCTTGGCGCGTAAGGCCTTGATACCGAAGGTCTTGATACTGAAGGTCTTGGGGAGAATAGAATGATCGGGTTTCGTCGTCTTGCTCTGGTCGCGCTGATCCCGGCCGCGGCCTTGTCGCTTGGCCTGTCGGGCGCCCTCGCGCAGACCCCGAGCCCGGCGCCCGCCGCCTCAGCCAGCCCCTCGCCGGCCCCATCGGCCTCGCCCTCCCCGGCCGCGAGCGCTTCGCCCGCGCCGGCGGCATCGCCCTCACCTGCGGCCAGCGCCTCGCCAAGTCCAGCGGCACCGCCGCCCGCTGCGGCCGCCACGCCCGCCCCGGTGCAGACCGCCGATCCCTTCGGGCTGGAGACCACGCTCGAGGCCAAGAAGGTCGTGATGGTCAAGGGCACCGCCAATTGGGATTCTGCGTTCGACACGCTGATCGACGCCTTCAAGGCGCTGAACGCACTGCTGGACAAGCAGGGCATCAAGCACGCCGGCAATGCGATGATCGTCTACACCTCGACTGACGATACCGGCTTCACGTTCCTTGCCGAAATCCCGGTCGATCAGGATCCGAAGAACCTGACCAAGGACATGAGCATCGGCAAATCGCCTGAAGGCAAGGCGCTGAAATTCGTCCATCGCGGCTCCTACGACAACATGGACAACACTTATGAGGCGATCACCAATCACCTCGACGACAAGAAGCTGGAAGCCAAGGACACCTTCATCGAGGAGTACCTCACCGATCCGCTCAAGACGGCCGAGGACAAGCTCGTGATCAATGTGTTCGTACCGCTGAAGTGAGCAAGATGAACAAGCCCGCCGTCCTCACTGCCGCCTTCGTCCTCCTGCTGACAACGCCTGCGCTCGCCGATGAATTTCCATCCGCCATCTCGGTGAGCGGCGAAGCCACGATGTCGGCCGCGCCCGATCTCGCGCAGATCGATGCTGGCGTCGCCAGCGACGCCAAATCGGCGAAGGAAGCCTCCGACGCCAACAACGCCGCGATGGGCAAGGTGCTGCTGGCGCTGAAGGCGGCCGGCATCGCCGAGAAGGATTATCAGACGTCCCGGCTGTCGCTTCAGCCGCAATATGCGCCGAACCGATCGAGCGGCGCCTCGCCCGTGGTCGGCTTCCGCGCCTCGAACCGCGTCACCGTAAAGATTCACGACGTGACCAAGGTCGCCGGCATCATCGACGCGCTGGTCGGCGCCGGGGCGAACGACATCGGCAACATCTCCTTCGAGGTGACGCAGGCGTCAAAACTGCTCGACGACGCGCGTGAGCGGGCGGTCGCCGATGCCCGCCGCAAGGCCGAGATCTACGCCAAGGCCACCGGCGTCACGCTCGGCGCGCCGCTCAGCGTCTCCGAAGGCGGCGCTCCGATGCCGCTGTTCAAGGGCCGCATGGCGGCGGCACCGATGGCCGCGCCCGCGGCCGTTGCACCCGGCGAGGAAACGCTGTCGGTGACGGTGAATGTAAGCTGGGCGATCAAGGCGAAAGAGCAATAGGCCTTAAGAGGCGCGGCGTTCACCACAACACCGGTGTCATCCCCGCGAACGCGGGGATCCATAACCACGGGGAGGAGTGAGGGGCAATGCTCCCACTCCGAGTCTTCGCCAAACATCTCCCTGTGGGCTGCGCTTCGCTTGTCCGGGACGACTGCGGAGAATGACGCCAGCTCTGGGCTAAATCTCCACCACCTGCCCGGGCTTCATCGCGATGAACCGCTCCTGGGGTATTTTGGCCGCATCGAGCGCCTCGACCAGCGCCTTGGCCGGCGCGTCAATCGCTTCGTCCGTCAGCTGGAACGTGCCGTGATGATGTCCGAGCGCCTGCTCTGCGCCGCAATCAGCCAGCGCCTTCACCGCATCTTCCGGGTTCATGTGCTGGTCGCGCATGAACCAGCGCGGCTCGTAGGCGCCGATGGGAAGGATCGCCAAGCGCAGCTTCCCATGCTTCTCGGCAACGCGACGAAAATGGCGGCCATCGCCATAGCCAGAATCGCAGACCACGTAGATTTTTCCGGCCGGCGTCTCCAGCACGAAGCTAGCCCACAGCGCCTTGTTGCGGTCGAACATGCCGCGCGCAGTCCAGTGCCGGGTCGGCACCAGATGCACGGCGATGCCGCCGCCGAGTTCGACGCGATCGTGCCAGTCGAAGGCCTCCACCTTGATGGTGGAATCGGCGCGGCGCATCGTCACGTCATTGCCGAGCGGCGTCACCACGCGCGGAGCAAAGTTCTTGGCAAGACGCGACAGCGTTGCGATGTCCAGATGATCGTAGTGCCCGTGCGAGACCAACACGACGTCGACCTTCGGCAGCTTCTCGAAGGCGATGCCGGGATCGTTGTGCCGCTTCGGCCCGGCAAAGCGGACCGGCGAGACCCGCGAGGACCAGACCGGATCGACCAGGACGTTGAGACCACCGGTTTGGATCAGCCAGCTGGCGTGACCGACGAAGGAAAGCCGCACCTTGCCGCCGTCGACACGCTCCGGCGGGATGTCGGCGTGAGGGCTCGGGGCCCACACCGGCCATTTGGCCCGCTCCCGCCCGCCGCTGAACTGCCAACGGAGCACCTCGCGCAGAGATTTCGGCGGCGCGCCGTCCGGATCGAAGAAATGCAGACCGTTGAAATGGTCGGAGGCGGGTCCGTCGTAGGTTTTCAGGCGGCGGCGGTTGATCGGCACGGCGGGGACTCAGGGCTGGTCGCGGCGGTAAGACATCACCGGCTATATGGGCGGCCCCGCCGAAAAAGGAACCCGTCGGCGGAACGCGCCAGATTTCAAGGCCTTACCCTGGAAACGGCGTCCCAGCGCCCTAACTTTCCTTGACTTTTGGCCGTCAGCGGCGTTTAACCCCGCCACTTTCTCGGAAAGGCTTTCTTTTCGACCCGCCGACCGGCCCCAGAGGCCGGAGGTCAACGCCCGACAGCGCGATGCGCCCTCGGGCGCAAAGGTGTTTGGAAGATCGCTTGCCCAGGTAAGTAGTCATCCCCCGCGAAAGCGGGGGATCCAGTATCCCAGAGGCAGCTCGGCTGGAACCGAGGCGCCGCGGCGTACTGGATGCCCCGGTCAAGCCGGGGCATGACAGCGGAGAGTAACGGCGCGCCCCTCACCGGGGACAGCAACAGGACAACGGCATTGTTCGACAATCTGTCGGAACGGCTTGGTGGCATTCTCGATCGTCTGACGGGGCGCGGTGCGCTGACCGAAAAGGACGTCGACGCCGCGATGCGCGAAGTGCGCCGCGCGCTGCTGGAGGCCGACGTCGCGCTCGAGGTCGTGCGCAGCTTCACCGAGCGCGTGCGCGAGCAGGCGATCGGCGCCACCGTCGTCAAGTCGGTCACGCCAGGCCAGATGGTGGTCAAGATCGTCCATGACGAGCTGATCAACACGCTCGGTGCCGAAGGCCAGACCATCGACGTCAACTCCGTGCCGCCGGTGCCGATCATGATGGTAGGCCTGCAGGGCTCGGGTAAGACCACTACCACCGCAAAGCTCGCCCGCCGCCTGGTCCAGCGCGACAAGCGCAAGGTGCTGATGGCCTCGCTCGACGTCTATCGCCCGGCGGCGATGGAGCAGCTCGCGGTGCTCGGCCGCGACCTCGACATCCCGACGCTGCCGATCGTGGCGGGCCAGCAGCCGCCGCAGATTGCGAAGCGCGCGCTCGAAGCCGGCAAGCTCGGCGGCTACGACATCGTGCTGCTCGACACCGCCGGCCGCACCACGCTCGACGAAGAGATGATGGCCGAAGCGGCGGCAATCAAAGCGGCCGCCAACCCGCATGAAGTGCTGCTGGTTGCGGACTCACTCACCGGCCAGGACGCCGTCAATCTCGCGCGCTCGTTCGATCAGCGCGTCGGCCTCACCGGCATCGTGCTGACCCGCGTTGACGGCGATGGCCGCGGCGGTGCTGCGCTGTCGATGCGCGCCGTCACCGGCAAGCCGATCAAGCTGATCGGCACCGGCGAAAAGACCGACGCGCTGGAAGACTTCCATCCTGACCGTATCGCCGGCCGCATCCTCGGCATGGGCGACGTGGTGTCGCTGGTCGAGCGCGCCGCCGCCAATATCGACGCCGAGAAGGCCGCGCGCACCGCCGAGCGCATGCGCAAAGGTCAGTTCGACCTCAACGACATGCGCGAGCAGCTGCTGCAGATGTCCAATATGGGCGGCATCAGCGGCCTGATGGGCATGATGCCCGGCATCTCCAAGATGAAGAACCAGATCGCGGCCGCCGGCATCGACGACAAGATTTTGAAGCGCCAGGTCGCGATCATCGATTCCATGACGCGCGACGAGCGCCGCCATCCTGATCTACTGAAAGCGAGCCGCAAGAAGCGTATCGCCGCAGGAAGCGGCCAGAGCGTCGAGCACGTCAACAAGCTGCTGAAGATGCACCGGAACATGGCCGACGTGATGAAGGCCATGGGCTCGGGCAAGCGCGGCCCGCTGGCCGGCATCGCGCAGGCGATGGGCTTTGGTGGCGGCATGAAGATGCCCTCGCCCGAAGAGATGAAGGCGATGCAGGAGAAGATGCAGAGCGGCGGCGGACAGGGTCTGCCCAGCCTGCCGAAGGATCTGCCGCCCGGTCTTCGCACCGGTCTGCCGAATTTGCCTGGACTGACCGGGCTGAGCGGCAAGCCGACGCTGCCGGGTCTCGGCGGTTTCCCCGGCAAGAAGAAATGAGGAATTCGTCGCGAGGGGCGCAAGTGTCTCGCGCGGCGCGAAAATGCCAATCAACCGAACAAAACGTACTTTGAAGGAGAACTAAATGTCCGTCGTTATCCGCCTCGCCCGCGCAGGCACCAAGAAGCGTCCCGTCTATCACGTCGTCGTCGCCGATTCGCGCTTTCCGCGTGATGGCCGTTTCATCGAGCGCCTCGGCTACTTCAACCCGCTGCTGCCGAAGGACAACGAGACCCGCCTGAAGCTCGACATGGACAAGGTCAAGGCCTGGCTCGCCAAGGGCGCGCAGCCGTCCGACCGCGTGATGCGTTTCCTCGACGCCGCCGGCGTCAAGAAGCGCGAAGCACGCAACAACCCCGAGAAGGCCGTGCCGCGCAAGGAGCGCAAGGCGCAGGCCGAAGCCGCCGCGAAGGCTTAAGGGCTAGGCCATGTCGGCGCTGATCTGCGTCGCGCGGATCGGCGCCGCGCATGGTGTGCGTGGCGCGGTCAAACTGTGGACCTTCACTGAAGATCCCTTTGCCGTGAAGCGCTACGGTCCGCTTCTCTCCAAGGACGGCAAGCGCCAGTTCGAACTGTCGCAGGTCCGCGAAGCCAAGGACCATCTGGTCGCAACGTTCAAAGGCGTCGTGACCCGCGATGAGGCCGAGCGCCTCAACGGCATCGAACTCTACGTCGGACGCGACAAACTGCCCGCGACCGACGAGGACGAATATTACCACGCCGATTTGATCGGGCTCGACGCCGTCACCACTGACGGCGACGCGCTCGGCCGCGTGCTTGCGATCCATAATTTCGGCGCCGGCGACATCATCGAGATCGCGCCCCTCAAGGGCCCGACGATGCTGCTGCCGTTCTCCAACGCGGTGGTGCCGGAGGTCGATCTCAAAGGCGGCCGCGTCGTGATCGCGCTGCCGCAGGAGATCGAGGGCGAGGCGAAAGACGACGCCCTATCCACGGGTCGTCCCCGCGAAGGCGGGGACCCATAACCACAGAGCGTGGTTTTTGGCTAAGCTGGTCGCTCCAGCCATCGCAAAACTGGTTGCGGTGGCTATGGGTCCCGGATCTGCGCGCGCTTGAGGCGCGCTTGTCCGGGACGACGGATAACTGAGATCGAATGACCAACCCCTCACCCTGGTGCGCGACGGTGCTGACGCTGTTTCCGGAGATGTTTCCGGGACCGCTTGGCGTGAGCCTCGCCGGCCGGGCGCTGGCCTCCGGCCTCTGGCAGATCGAGGCCCGGGATATCAGGGCCTCCGCCACCGACCGCCATCGCAGCGTCGACGACACCCCGGCCGGCGGCGGACCGGGCATGGTGCTGCGGGCCGACGTTCTGGCCGCCGCGATCGACGCCGCGGAGATCAACCCGGACCGGCCCAAACTGCTGATGAGCCCCAGGGGTCGGCCATTGACCCAGGCGCGCGTGAAACAGTTGGCGCGGGGCCCCGGACCCCTGATCGTCTGCGGGCGGTTCGAGGGGATCGACCAGCGGGTGATCGATGCCCGGGACCTGGAGGAGGTCTCGATCGGCGATTACGTGCTCTCAGGGGGCGAGATTGCCGCGATGGCGCTGATTGACGCCTGTGTCCGGCTGCTACCGGGTGTGATGGGCAAGGAAGCCTCGGGAACCGAGGAGAGCTTTTCGGACGGCCTGCTCGAATACCCCCAATACACCCGGCCGCAGCTGTTCGAGGGGGTTCCGATCCCGGAGATCCTGACCTCCGGCGATCATGCCAAGGTCGCGGCCTGGCGGCGGGCGCAATCCGAGGCCCTGACGCAGGTCCGGCGGCCTGATTTATGGGCCCAAATCCCACCCAAAGCCCCGAATCGGCCCGGCCGCCAAAAAACGCCAAAAAACAAGACAGACGGGTGACAAACGCTCCGGCTTGCCTTATAGGAGCGCCCACATCCGCAATGGCTGGATAGACGAATTTCGCGCAGCCCCCGTTTTAAAGGCTGGGCGCGCCGATGGAGATTTACCCATGAACCTGATCAAGCAGCTCGAGCAAGAGCAATTCGACAAGCTGTCCGCCGGCAAGGACATTCCGGAATTCGGTCCCGGCGACACCGTGATCGTCAACGTGAAGGTCGTCGAAGGCGACCGCACCCGCGTGCAGGCCTATGAAGGCGTCTGCATCGGCCGTTCCGGCGGTGGCCTCAACGAGAGCTTCACCGTTCGCAAGATCTCCTACGGCGAAGGCGTCGAGCGCGTGTTCCCGGTGATGTCGCCGATGATCGACTCGATCAAGGTGGTGCGTCGCGGCAAGGTGCGTCGCGCCAAGCTCTATTACCTTCGCAATCTGCGCGGCAAGTCGGCCCGCATCGTCGAGAAGCAGGACCGCCAGGCCGCCGTCGGCGAGTAAGCTCCGCTACCAGGCAAGTTTCGAAAGCGCGGGGCTCGGCTCCGCGCTTTTTTGTTTGGCCGTAGCCCTCCCCGACCTCGGCATTGCGAGCCACCGGGTCCGCGCAAAGCGCGGCCCGATGACGGGCTCCGCGAAGCAATCCAGAGTCTTCCGCAGAGACAGTCCTGGATTGCTTCGTCGCAAGGGCTCCTCGCAATGACGCTGCCGCTAAGCTCTCGCGCTTTTACCGCTGCGTGCTATATAGCCTCTAGAATGTTTCCAGATCTGACCAGCTTCGTGGGCCCCCAGCGCATCGTCATCGACGATCGCTCGCGGCTGCCTGGCCGGTTCTTCGGACGCTTCGCGACCTCGGCAACGTCAGAGCTTACGCGCGCAGCCTAAAAGCTGCGCTGACGATTTTGTTGCCCCGCGCGGAAGCCGCGCACCCGCTTCACACATTCATTCGGAGCTGACGCTCATGTCCAAGCCGACCACCCTGTACGACAAGATCTGGAACGACCATCTGGTGCACGAAGCCGAGGACGGCACCTGCCTGCTCTATATCGACCGCCATCTGGTGCACGAAGTGACCTCGCCGCAGGCGTTCGAAGGCCTGCGCGCCACCGGCCGCAAGGTTCACGCGCCCGAGAAAACGCTCGCCGTCGTCGACCACAACGTGCCGACCACCGACCGCACCAAGCCGAATCCCGATCCTGAAAGCATCGAGCAGATCAAGGCGCTCGCCGAGAACGCCAAGGAATTCGGCATCGAATATTACAACGAGTTCGACAAGCGCCAAGGCATCGTCCACGTCATCGGCCCCGAGCAGGGCTTTACGCTGCCCGGCACCACCATCGTCTGCGGTGACAGCCACACCTCGACGCATGGCGCGTTCGGCGCGCTCGCGCACGGCATCGGCACCTCCGAGGTCGAGCACGTGCTGGCGACGCAGACGCTGATCCAGAAGAAGGCGAAGAACATGCGCGTCACCGTCGACGGCAAATTGCCTGACGGCGTGACCGGCAAGGATATCATCCTCGCCATCATCGGCGAGATCGGCACCGCCGGCGGCACCGGCTACGTGCTGGAATATGCCGGCGATGCGATCCGCGCACTCTCGATGGAAGGCCGTATGACGGTCTGCAACATGTCGATCGAAGGTGGCGCACGCGCCGGCCTCGTTGCGCCCGACCAGAAGGCCTACGACTTCCTGCGCGATCGTCCGAAGTCGCCGAAGGGCGCGGCCTGGGATGCGGCGATGCGCTATTGGGAGAAGCTGCGCTCCGACGAAGGCGCGCATTTCGACCACGAGCTGCGCCTCGATGCGGCAAAGCTGCCGCCGATCGTGACCTGGGGCACCAGCCCTGAGGACGTCATCTCGGTGACCGGCATCGTGCCCGACCCCGACAAGATCGCTGACGAGGCCAAGCGCCTCTCCAAGCATCGCGCACTGAAATACATGGGCCTGACGGCGGGAACGAAGATCACCGACATCAAGCTCGACCGCGTCTTCATCGGCTCCTGCACCAACGGCCGCATCGAGGACCTGCGCGCCGCCGCCAAGATCGCGGAAGGCAAGCAGGTGTCGGCCAGCGTCAATGCCATGGTCGTGCCGGGCTCCGGCATCGTGAAGGAGCAGGCGGAGGCTGAGGGTCTGGACAAGATCTTCGTCAAGGCCGGTTTCGAATGGCGCGAGCCCGGTTGCTCGATGTGCCTCGCCATGAACCCGGACAAGCTGAAGCCGGAAGAGCGTTGCGCCTCGACCTCGAACCGCAATTTCGAGGGCCGCCAGGGCTTCAAGGGCCGCACGCACCTCGTCTCTCCGGCGATGGCGGCTGCGGCCGCGATCGCGGGTCACTTCGTCGACGTCCGCGACTGGCGCTGAGCTCTCTGCAATTTGAGCGAACGCGGCAAACCGCCGTTAAACGCTTAGATCACACTGTATCCTCGCGACGGTTTCGCGAGGATACGCCTCATGGCCAACAAGCCTGAATATGTCGACCTGATCAGCGATGCGACCCGCCAGCACCGGCGGCGCGCACCGCCGCTGCGCATCGTCGCCAAGCCCGAGGTCGAGGAGATCTCGAAGCTCAGCCGCTGGCCGCCGGCGATGTTCAAGAAGTGGAAGATCGAGACGCTGATGCGGTGGAAGCCGTCGTCGTGGAATGTGAAGGGCTGGCTCTGAGCCAGACAATGAACAAAGGGCGCCGTTGGGGCGCCCTTTTCATTTCGACCGCACTTACCAATAGCGGTACGGATAGTGCCAGCGATGCCAATAATGCCAGCGGCAGATGCGGCGCGGGCCGTAATAGGTCCAGATGATCCGGCAGCGGCGCGGATAGTGGTAGTAGGAGTAGTAGGGATAATAGCCACCGTAATAATAGCGCCGGTGGAAGTGGCGATAGCCGTAATACGGCCGATAGTAGCCGCCACCCCAGTGACGATGATAGCCGCCATAATGGATGCCGCCGTAGCGCATGCCGCCACCGTGGAACGCCGGCGCGGCGTGGAAGCCACCGAAGTGACCTCCACCGCCGTGGAAGCCGCCGAAATGTCCGCCACCGCCATGACCACCGCCGCCACCATGGCGGACCTGGATCATCATGTCGTCGGTCGCAGCCTTCGCTGCTGGCAACGCGGTCGGATTGATCGGCGTCATCGCTTCAGCGCGGCGCACGGTCCCTGATGACACCATCAGAACAGCAACAGCGGCAAGCCCGAGCAGGCGCAGCGAGCCTATCCGGGGACGCGATATCCTCAGCATGGAATGTCTCCCTGAATCTGGACAGCGTCATTGCGACGTGGCCATCCCGCCAGCGCTGTTCATTGCAGTCGCTCCGAGCTTAAACTAGGGACAGCGACGTGAACGCGCCATGAATGAACGACGTTCCGCGACTTCGGGAGTTTTGGGAGATGACAGTCTACGCGATTGCGCAGTTGAAGATGACGGACCGCGCGGCCTACGACCGCTATCAGGCGCGGTTCTTCGACGTGTTCAGGAGATTCAATGGAAAGCTGCTTGCGGCTGACGAACATCCCCGCGTGCTCGAAGGTGCGTGGCCGCATGACAAGCTTGTCATGATGTCGTTTCCCGACGAGGCCGCATTTCTCGCCTTCTCGAGCTCACCCGAATACCTGGACATCTCGCGCGATCGGAAAGCGGGCGCGCAAGCGACCGTGCTGCTGGTGAGGGGATTTGCGCCGGTGGCTTAAGCCGCGTCACCAGAACGGCCCGTAGCCGACCACGAACGGTGCGGGCACGCCGTAAGGATAGGGACGATAATAGACAGGCCGCGCATAATAATGCGGATCAGGCCGCGGAATGTATCGCGCAACATCGTAGCGCGCGTGCCGCCGCCCATCGAATATTGCGCGCCCCGCGGAGGCATCCGGCAGCTTCGTCACTCTCTGCGCGGCCGACGCGTGAGACAGGCTTGCGAGCGCGACAACAACAGCAAGAGCAATACATTTCGCCATGACGAGTGTGGACCTCGACGTTCAGCTCAGCCGCGACGCCAGTAGCAGCTCATATGCGGTGTGATCACGGTGCCGCTCGGCCTGTGTTCCTGCACATAGGCGACATTGCACTCGCGCACCGCATCGGGGCCCGGATTGTAGCGCGGATAGACGCCGTCAGGACTGTAATAGGGCGTGACGCGCAGGCGGGTCTGGGGCCGCCTCCGCGGCGGCGCGACGTCGTCAGGCGACACCGCCTGGGCCATACGGACGACAGTGCCAGAAGTCTCCGCCTGGGCACTCACGCCGACCAGCGAAAACAACCCCATGCACAGTAGAACCAATCCCGCCGTTCCTGCCCGCATTTCACACCACCCGGCTCGGTCAACCCCTTGAAGCGCCGTACGCTCCTCGTTTTCGCGCGCGACGTCAACTCTCCGCGCGATCCTATAAAGCCGGATGCATCGCTGCGAAACCCGCGGTAAGAGGTCTCCATGTGGACGGACCTGAAAGCGCCCTCGCTTGCCGAGATGGAAGTGACGGCGCACGACATTTTCGAGCGCCTGCCGGCGGAATTTCGCGGACTGTGCGAGGGCCTGATCATCCGTGTCGACGACTTCCCGACCGAAGACGTGCTCGACGAGATGGAATGCGAGAGCGAGTTCGACCTGCTCGGCCTGTTCCAGGGCGTCGGCCTGCCCCAGCAGAGCCTTGGCGACGTGGCGCGGCTGCCCAACATGGTCTGGCTCTACCGCCGCCCGATCCTGGATTACTGGGCCGAGCATGACGAAAGCCTCGGCCATATCGTCCGCCATGTCCTGATTCACGAGATCGGCCATCATTTCGGCCTCTCGGACGACGACATGGAAGCGATCGAGGCTCAGGCCGAGTAACACGTCATCAATCGCGCACCGATGATGCGGGCAGCAGCATCGTCAGCCGATAGTCGGGCCAGCCCGCGAGCGACAGCGACACCTGCTGATAGTGCAGCAGTCCCATGCTCGGATGCTTGAACGCGCGTTCGCCGCCCTCGCGTGCCAAAACCCCCTGCGTCTCCCAGCAGCGTGCAAAGTCGGGGCTTCCAAGTCTCAGTTCCTCCACGAGCCGGCGAATATCCGGATCGTCGGAGTAGGCCGTCACCGCGGCACGGAACTCGGCGACGACGCGCTGCGCGCGAGAACTCCAGTCGAGGATCAGGCTTCGCGCCTCGGGCCTGACGAAGATGTAGCGCAGCAGGTTTTTCTCGCCGTCATCATCAAGCCACCCTGCAAACAACTGCGACGCTTTCGCATTCCAGCGGCGCGCACTCCATGTGCGATCGAGGATATAGGCGGGCCCATCGATCGCATCGACGCAGGCCAGCATCTCCTCGGGCGGATCATCCCTGTGGCCCGGCCGCTCGGGATCGCGCTTACCCGCGACTTCGAACAGATAACCGCGCTCGGCAGGTGACAGGCGCAATCCGCGGGCGAGGCGCGCAAGGGCCGACGCGGAGACGGACACATCGCGCCCCTGCTCGATCCAGGTGTACCAGGTGACGCTCAATCCGCAGAGCTGGGCGACCTCCTCGCGCCGGAGGCCGGGCGTGCGTCGTCGTGGTCCCGTGGCGAGGCCGAATTCCGCCGGAGACTGACGCTCCCGGAGCGCCCGCATGAACGCGCTGAGCGAGAGAGCCGGGGCGATCAGATCAGGTCGTTTCATGGTGGTTTTTATACCAGCATATCTTGTATTCTTAAACCGGTACCTCAGATGTGCTAGCCTTTTTGCCTCGGCTCCCCTGCCGAGGAGAGGACCGCACGGACATGGGCAAGCAATTCGCTGGGATCGAACCCGAGCACAGGGCTTTCATCGAGCGGCAGAAGATCTTCTTCGTCGCCAGCGCCCCGCCGAAGGGACGCATCAACGTCTCCCCCAAGGGCCTGTCGTCGTTCCTTGTGCTCGGAGAGAACGAGGTCGCCTATCTCGACTGCACCGGTAGCGGCAGCGAGACTCGCGCCCACCTGAGCGCCTCGGATGACAAGCGCCTGACCATCATGTTCTGCGCTTTCGACGGGCCACCGATGATCCTGCGGCTGTACGGCTAGGGGCGATCGCTGATGCGCGGTTCGCCCGAATATGCCGAACTCGCCCCTCGATTCGAGGACATGACCGGAGCGCGCCAGATCGTCCGCCTCTCGGTCGACCTCGTGCAGACCTCGTGCGGTATGGGCGTGCCCCTGTTCGACTACAAGCAGGAGCGCGGCAGCCTCCTCCGCTACTGGACGGCGCAGGGCGTCGATAATTTGCGAAAATACTGGGGCCTGAAGAACATGAAGAGCATCGACGGCCTGCCGACCGGCTTTGTGCCTGACAGCATGGCTCCGCAAAGCTGACGGATCATGGCTGACAGATCAGATCTGACAGACCAAGATTGCCGAATCCGGCCTAGGATTTACGTGCCAACCGGGCTAAACAGCCCTCCCCTGACTACAAACCGGGAAGCCTAGAGATGGACAAGTTCACTAAGCTGGAAGGCGTCGCAGCGCCGCTGAAGATCATCAATGTCGACACCGACATGATCATTCCGAAGCAGTACCTCAAGACCATCAAGCGCACCGGCCTTGGCAAGGGGCTCTTCTCCGAGCAGCGCTACAAGGATGACGGTAGCGAGAACCCGGATTTCGTCCTCAACCAGTCCGCCTATCGCAACGCGAAGGTGCTGGTGGCCGGCGACAATTTCGGCTGCGGCTCGAGTCGCGAGCACGCGCCCTGGGCGCTGCTCGACTTCGGCATCCGCTGCGTGATCTCGACCTCGTTTGGCGACATTTTCTACAACAACTGCTTCAAGAACGGCATTCTGCCGATCCGCGTCAGCCAAGAAGACCTCGACAAGCTGTTCGACGACGCCGAGCGCGGCGCCAATGCGACGCTGACGATCGACCTGCCCAACCAGGAGATCCGCGGCCCCGACGGCGGCAAGGTGAAGTTCGAGATCGACCCGTTCCGCAAGCATTGCCTGATCAACGGCCTCGACGACATCGGTCTCACGATGGAGAAGAAGTCTTCGATCGACACCTATGAAGAGAAGCTCAAGCGCGAACGCGCCTGGGCCTGAGATTGACATTCAGGTTCGAAGCCCCGGTGCTATCTGCGCCGGGGCTTTTTCTTTGCCTCCGACATCCCGTATAGCTGCACCCATGCTTCCCGAGATCGTCACCTTCTGGCATGGCCCGATGGATGCGCTGCGCCAGACCTGTCTGCGCTCGCAATTGGCGGCCGGCCATAAGGTCACGGTCTACAGCTTCGACACCATTCCTGGACTTCCGGCGGGTGTCGCCAACGCGGATGCCGAAGCCATCCTGCCGCATGCCTTCTCCGAGCGGCTGCGGCCGCCGCAGCCGGACGGCAGCTGGCGCGACTGGACCACGCTGCAGTTCAGCGATTTCTTCCGCATGAAGCTGATGGCGAAGGGCCTCGGCCTCTGGCTCGATGCCGACGTGCTGCTGCTGAGACCCGTCGAGATCGATCCGGCAAAACCTTACTTCGCTTGGGAGCGCCCGCGCCAGCTCGGCAATTCCGTGATCTATCTGCCGCCGCGGCACGGCATCGTCACCGCCTTCGAAGAGCTGATGGAGCAGGAGGAGCTGACGCCGGACTGGCTGTCACTGCGCCACCGCGTCACTTTCGCGATGCGGCGCCTGCGCGGCGGCTCGAACCGTCTCTCCGATATTCGTGTCGCGATCTACGGGCCGGCCGCGCTCACCGCGCTCGCCCGTCGCACCGGCGAATTGCACAATGCGCTGCCGAAGCAGTCGTTCTACGCCGTGCATGCCGAGCCAAAGCTGTTCTTCGATCCCTCCAGCTATCTCGGCCTCGTTACCAACCCCGAGATCATCGGCCTGCACATCTCGCCGAAGGGGCGTGGTGGCGAGAAGCCGATTCCGGGGAGCCTTTATGCCTGGGCGGCGGAGCGGTTTCGATAATTCCCCACGGCGTGACGCTCTCGTGCCCCGGACGCAGCGCAGCGCGTAGTGATGCGCTGCTGAGCCGGGGCCCAGCATGTGGCGAGATGGGTCCCGGCTCTGCACCGCAGCGTTTCACGCTGCAGCGCGTCCGGGACACGAGAGCGGTCTCTTCAACCCATTCCCTATTTGATCCAGCGCAACGCGGCCCTGCACCATTTTGCCTAGTCTTGCTGCTATCGCACGATCCGAATGGAGCTTCGCCATGAGCACCGCAAGCAGACCTTATCCCATCGTCCAGGATCTCATCGAGTCCTTTGCGAACTGGGTGAAGCATCGCCGCGAGATGAACGAGATGCGGCAGCTCGATCGCGCCGATTTCGACCGGATCGCGAGCGATCTCAGGATTGCGCCCGACGATCTCGAGGAGCTGGTCCGCCACGGCAAGCATTCCGCCGACGAGCTGCCGAAGATGCTCGAACAGCTCGGCATCAGCGCGGAAAGCCTGGGCCGCGCGCAGCCGCTGCTGCTCCGCGACATGGAGCGGGTCTGCTCGCTCTGCGATCACAAGGGACAGTGCGACCGCGATCTCGCCGACGGCACCGCCGCGGAAAACTATCACGGCTATTGCGGCAATGCCTCGACGCTGGAGTCGCTCGAACGCGCGGACGTCGCGCCGCGCTGATCGAAAATTTCATTTTCCGGACGCTCTACGTCAGGTAGGGCCGTGCGGCAGCGATCTCGCCAGGGTTACCGTCACCAAGAAAAGCCTCGATCATCTGCCGGCACGCTGATGGCTGCGGAAGCAGAGCTCCCTTGAAGATAGCTCGCGGGGTGACAACGGCCTCAATAAGTATGACTGTTTGCGCGGCGAGAACGCTGGAGGTCTCCGCAATAGTCCGTGCTTGATCTGAACTATTGGCTCTGTTTGGATCATTGCCGTTGGGCAATGGCGAGTTCGGATAAATGGCAAATGAAGACGGAGGCCGCCGTGCATTGGGTGCCCGTCCGCACGAGGACCTCGTGACCGTTCCCCGCACGGCCATCGGAAATCGGCTATTGGCGGCGTTGCCGCCCGCGGATCTCGCCTTGCTCACGCCCCACTTCCAGAAGGTCTCGTTCGAACCCGATGCCATCCTGGTGCGATCGGGCGATGAGCTCGACCCGGTTTATTTTCCCCATAGCGGCGCGATCGCCTTCATGCTCGATATGCCGGACGGGCAAACGGCCGCGACCACCGTGATGGGACGGGAAGGTGCCTTGGCCTCGTTCTCCGTGCTCGGCCCGACGCTTTCTTCCGTGACCGCGGTTGCGCGCATAGCCGGCACCGCATCGCTGATTTCTGCCGCCAGATTTCGAGCTGCCTATGCGCAAAGTGCAGCCATCAGGAATGTCGTGCAGGTCCACGCCCGCGCCGTGCTCTTGCAGCTCCAGCACGTCGCCGCTTGCAATGCGCTGCACCGGGTGGACGGCCGCATGGCGCGGTGGCTCCTGCAGCTTCACGACCGCGTTCCCGACGATCTGCTTCCGGTGACGCAAGAGGCGCTGGCGCAACTGGTTGGGGTGCGGCGGACGACAGTGACACTGACGATGAGCAAGTTGCGCGAGGCCGGCGCCATCCCGAGCGAGCGGCGCGGGTTTGTCGAGATCAATCGGGCGCGGCTCGAGAGGATCGCATGCGACTGCTACAAGCTCATGCAGCGCAAGATTGATCGGATGTATTGCCAGGAACTGGCGGCGCCGCAGCCTGCCGATACGCTGTTCCGGGAAAGCACCATCGCCCCCTCCGACGGAGCGGGCGGTGCACTCAAAGCCGTCTCGCGAGCGGGAACATAGCGAGCAAGGCCTGGAATTCTGGCGCGAAAAGCTGATCTCGCTCTCTCGAGTTGACGCCTCAGCCCTTCCCATCGCCGCGATCGCGATCGTGCGCCGCGCCATGTCGGCGCACGCGCGCTAGCCCTTCGCCATCGCCGCGATTGCGTCCGCGATTGCGATCGTCCGCCGCGCCATGTCGGCGTGAAGCCGCTCCACCATCGCCCCATCGAGCCGGATCGCGCCGCGGGAGACGTTTTCCGGCAGCTCGAACGCCGCGATGATCTTTCGGGCGCGCGCAACTTCCTCCTCGGGTGGGGTGAAGATGGCGTTGCAGGCTTCGATCTGCGAGGGATGGATCAGCGTCTTGCCGTCGAAGCCGAGGTCGCGGCCTTGCGCGCATTCGGTGGCGAAGCCATCGGGGTTGGCGATGTCGCTGTAGGGACCATCGAGGATCTCGAGACCGGCGGCGCGCGTCGCCAGGATGCAATGGGTGACCATCGGGATCATCGCGGCGCGGCCGGGCAGCATCTTGATCCGCGTCTCGCGCGAGATGTCGTTCGGGCCGAACACGAAGCCGGACAGGCGCGTGCTCGGATCGCGACCGGCCTCGGCCAGCTCCTCGGCATGCAGCACGGAGCGCGCGGTCTCGATCATCGCCCAGACCTTCACTGATGGCGCCGCGCCGAGCCCGGCGAGATCGCGGCCGATGGTCCGGAGGTCCTCGATGCTCGAAACTTTTGGAACCAGGATGCCGTCCGGCGAGGCCTTGGCGGCCATCGCAACGTCCTCGGCCCACCATTGGGTATCGAGACCGTTGGTCCGGATCAGGATCTCGCGCTTGCCGAATCCTTTTGCGGCGATCGCGGCGGCGATGCCGTCACGCGCCGCCGCCTTGGCGTCGGGGGCGACGGAATCCTCGAGGTCCAGGATCAGGCCATCGGCCGGCAGGTTCCGGGCCTTTTCCAGCGCACGGGGGTTGGAGCCGGGCATGAACAGATGGCTGCGGCGCGGGCGGGTCATGCAAGCGTTCCTTCCGGTTTCCTCGTAGCTCTTCTGGCCGAAGCCGATAGCATTTGGCCTGCCTATTCGAAAGGCTTGTTCGGCCCCCCGCTCTATGGTTAGGCATAGGCCATGATCACATTCCCGAAGCATTTGCTGGAAGGCTACCAGGCCTTCGCCACCCAGCGGCTGCCGGCCGAGCAGAACCGCTACCGCGAACTCTCGGTGAGAGGGCAGTCACCGGAAGTGATGGTGATCGGCTGCTGCGATTCCCGCGTCTCGCCCGAGGTGATCTTCGACGTCGGCCCGGGCGAGCTCTTCGTCGTCCGCAACATCGCCAATCTGGTGCCGACCTATCAGCCCGACGAGAACGCGCACGGCGTCTCGGCGGCGCTGGAATATGCGGTGACGGTGCTGAAGGTGAAGCACATCGTCGTGCTCGGACACGCGCAATGCGGCGGCATCCGCGCCTTCGTCGACAAGATCGAGCCGCTGACGCCGGGCGATTTCATCGGCAAATGGATGCAGATGTTCATCAAGCCGGGCGAAGTGGTCGAACAGCGCAACCACGAGACCATGGCGCAATTCGTCGAGCGGATCGAGAAGGCCGCGGTGTTCCGCAGCCTCGAAAACCTGATGACGTTTCCGTTCGTGCGCAAGGCGGTCGAAGGCGGCCAGATGCAGCTGCACGGCGCCTATTTCGGCGTCGCGGAGGGAACGCTGTTCGTGCTGGACAAGGCGAGCAAGGAATTCAGGAGCGCGCGCAGCGTGGTGTAGGGCGCTCGCGGCTTGGCTTGAACTCATAGGGTGGGCAAAGCGACTTGTCCGCCGTAGCTCGAAGAGCGAAGGCGGAAGCGTGCCCATGCATGTTTCGCGATCGGGAGAGATGGTGGGCACGGCGCGCTGCGCCTTTGCCCAACCTTACGATTTCTCTCTCGTCATCCCGGACAAGCGCGCTACAGGCGCGCGCAGATCCGGGATCCATAACCACAGGACGTGGTTTGGTGCGAAGCTGGTAACTCCGAGTCTTCGCAAAACGATTGCTGCGGCGTATGGGTCCCGGATCTGCGCGCGCTTAGGGCGCGATTGTCCGGGACGACGACCTCATTTGACGCGACGGCTTACCAAGCAGCTGCCGTAGGGTGGGCAAAGCGACTTGTCCGCAGTAGCTCGAAGAGCGAAGATGGAAGCGTGCCAAGCATTTTTCGTGATCGAGAGAGATGGTGGGCACGGCGCTTTGCACCTTTGCCCACCCTACGGAGCGGAGTTACGCCGCCTGCTTCTTCGCGGTGATCAGCTTGCGGTTGATCAGCACTTCCGCGATCTGGATCGCGTTGAGCGCGGCGCCCTTGCGAAGATTGTCGGACACGCACCACAGCGCAAGACCGTTCTCCACCGTCGCGTCCTCGCGGATGCGGCTGATATAGGTCGCGTCCTCGCCGGCGGCTTCGTAAGGCGTGGCGTAGCCGCCGGGCTCCTGCTTGTCGATGACGAGGCAGCCCGGCGCCACGCGCAGGATGTTGCGCGCTTCATCGGCACTGATCGGATTCTCGAACTCGATGTTGACGGCCTCGGAGTGGCCGACGAACACGGGCACGCGCACGCAGGTGGCGGTGAGCTTGATCTTGGGATCAAGGATCTTCTTGGTCTCCGCCATCATCTTCCACTCTTCCTTGGTGAAGCCGTCCTCCATGAAGACGTCGATGTGGGGGATGACGTTGAAGGCGATGCGCTTCGGAAACTTCTTCGCGACCAGCTCGTCATTGGTGTAGACGGCCTTGGTCTGCGAGAACAACTCGTCCATCGCGTCCTTGCCGGCGCCCGACACCGATTGATAGGTCGAGACCACGACGCGCTTGATGGTTGCCTTGTCGTGCAGCGGCTTGAGCGCGACCACGAGCTGCGCGGTCGAGCAGTTCGGGTTGGCGATGATGTTCTTCTTCTTGAAGCCTTCGGTCGCGGCCGCATTCACCTCGGGCACGATCAGCGGCACGTCAGGGTCCATGCGCCAGGCCGAGGAATTGTCGATCACGACAGCGCCGGCGGCGCCGATCTTCGGCGACCATTCCTTCGACACCGAGCCGCCCGCCGACATCAGGCAGATGTCGACGTCGGAGAAGTCGTAATGCTCGAGCGCTTTGACCTTCAGGGTGCGGTCGCCATAGGAGACCTCGACGCCGACGCTGCGGCGCGACGCCAAAGCCACGACCTCGTCCGCGGGAAATTTGCGCTCATCCAGGATGTTGAGCATTTCCCGTCCGACATTGCCGGTCGCGCCGACGACTGCGACTTTGTAACCCATCGTTCACTCTCCGATGAAAAAGCCCGTTCCTGAAGCTGACGCTTAAACAGGAAGAGCAGCGCTTCTATGCGAGAACCGGCCTCAAGACAACGTTGGACCATGCCTTAGGGACGTGGATGCAGTCGCCTGAGGCCGGCCCGGCCACATCGCCCACCCAGATCCATCTGGCGGTCGCCAACTTCGCCGACGAGGTGGTCGGCACCCTGGCGCACCTGTTCGCCTATGTGGGTGTGCTGGCGCTGTTTGCCATCCTTGCGCTGGCCGGGCTCGGCCAATTGTCGGATCTGCGTGATGATGAGCCCGCCGCAAAGCCGGGCTGGGCCGAGGCCTCCCGCTCGCATCCGGCCTTCGCCCTTAGCCGACTTGATTCATCAGAAAAAACAGCGTCTTACACGATCTTCCGGCACCCCGAGGGTGGCCGGCGCGACGTCATGCGCTGGGCCGGCGACGCCGACAAGCCCGTGGCCGAGCTCGAGATCTACCGGGAAGGCAATGAATTCGACGTCACGCGCCCGGCGGCATCGGGCCTTGCCGTCCAGATGGGTCTGGACGGGGCAACTGCGCTGGAGCAGGCCGGCCTGATCGACACCAAATTCGGCCCCGTCGCCCTATTCCGGCCGGTCAACACCACGGTGGGCTCGCCGGCCTGCCTGGCTTACCTCAAGCGCAACGAGGAGCCCGCCTTGCAGATCTCCGGCTTCTCCTGCCAGGGCGACAACATGCCGGCCCGGCGCGCGGCGATTGCCTGCACGTTGAACCGGCTGACGCTGCTGACCTCAGGCAATGAGCCGAAGCTGGCCGAATTGTTCGCCCATGCCGAGCTGAAGCGCCGCTCCTGCGACCCCCAGGGCTCGCCGGATTGGCTGCTGGGCGCCGCGAACGCGCAATTGCGCGGGACGCTTTGAGGCGCATCAAGCCCAAGTGGCTGGTTTGCATGCAACTTTTGCCGGCGGGCATGATTATCCGCCTTGGTGTGACCCAATAGACCTAGTTGCGGCTACCCCGGACGGGCTAGTATGGGGTGAAATCGACTGGCGGCTTGCCGCCTGAAGGGGACGTGATGAGCTCGAATTTCTCTGCCAAACTGGCGGCCTGGCTTGCGGCTGGCGCTGTTGTCGCTGTGGCCTTCGCTGCGCCGGCTTCGGCCGACACCAGGACCAAGCGCTATGACGATCGCGGCCGGCCTGTCTACGGTCCGAGCGGCCCCAATGCCGTCTACCAGCAGGGCCGCACCCGCATCTACGTGAGCAAGCGCTCCTGGCTCGACGGCGGCACCGAGGTCAATCCGGGCGACCGCAAGTTCACCGACTACGCCTTCCCGCCGGCCGTGGGCTATCCGTCCTTCGCCCGCGAAAACCTCAACCGCCCGATCGACCGTCAGCCGCTGGCGACCCCGGCCGATGTCGGCGGCTATCCGCAGAATTTCCCGCTGTACTGAGCGGATGCGACCGAATCAAAAGGCCGGGCTCACGCCCGGCCTTTTTGTTTACGCGTTCGCGGCTGGATCATAACGCCGGCAAAACTCCTCGATCGCCTCGGAGCGGAAATCGGCGAGGCGCTCGAAGATGAGCTCATCAGGCCAATCCCACCAGGCAATCCGCTGCAGGCTTGCCGCGACGGCGTCATCGAAGCGCTTGCGGATGGCACGCGCGGGCACGCCGACGACGACAGTATAAGGCGCGACATCGCGGCTGACGACCGCGCCCGCACCGATCACCGCACCATCGCCGACGGTGACACCCGGCAGCAGGATCGCGGCGTGACCGATCCAGACATCATTGCCGACGATGACCCGATCGCCGCGGCGATCCGCGAAGAAGTCGCGGTCGCGGCTCGCGCTCGCCTCGTAATATTCGGGGACATAGGTGAAGCGATGCTGCGATGGCCGGCCCATCGGATGATTGGGCGCGCCGATCCGCACCGAGTTGGCGATGGCGGTGAACTTGCCGATGACGGCATCGGCGACGTCGCAATGCTCGCCGAGATAGGAGTAATCGCCGAGCGAGGCATATTCGATGCGTGTGTGGGCGAGAATCTCGCAGCGACGCCCGATTTGCGCCTCGCGCTGGCGCACCGTCTCATGGATGAAGGTTTCCGCGATCTTGGGGCGGGGTGTATCCATGAAGCGGGCTCCAAGAACAGGTGCCGTAGGGTGGGCAAAGGCGCGGCGCGCCGTGCCCACCATCTCTCTAATCGCAACGAAGTCGTGGGCACGCTTGCGCTTTGCCCACCCTACAAGAGCTGTGCCCGCTTACGCGTGCAGCTTCTGCAATTCCTTCAGGATCGCTTCGCCCATCTGCGTGGTCGAGGCGGCGGTGGTGCCTTCCGACTTGATGTCGGCGGTGCGAAGACCGCTGGCCAGCACGGCGGCGATTGCCTGGTCGACCTTGTCGGCGAGCGCGCCCATGTCGAAGGAGTAGCGCAGCGCCATGCCGAAGGACGAGATCATCGCGATGGGATTGGCGAGACCCTTGCCGGCGATGTCGGGCGCCGAGCCGTGCACCGGCTCGTACAGCGCCCTGCGCTTCTTGGTCTTGACGTCGACCTCGCCGAGCGAAGCCGAGGGCAGCATGCCGAGCGAGCCGGTCAGCATCGCCGCGATGTCGGACAGCATGTCGCCGAACAGATTGTCGGTGACGATGACGTCGAACTGCTTCGGCCACTTCACCAGCATCATGCCGCCGGAATCAGCGAGCTGGTGCTCGAGCGTGACGTCAGGATATTCGCGCTTGTGGACGGCCGTCATGACCTCGTTCCAGAGCACGCCCGACTTCATGACGTTGCGCTTCTCCATCGACGTCACCTTGTTCTTGCGCTTCCGGGCAAGCTCGAAGGCGACGCGGCCGATGCGCTCGATCTCATAGGTGTCGTAGACCTGGGTATCGATGGCGCGCTTCTGGCCGTTGCCGAGATCGGTGATGGTCTTGGGCTCGCCGAAATAGACGCCGCCGGTGAGCTCGCGCACGATGACGATGTCGAGGCCCTCGACCGCCTCGCGCTTCAGGCTCGAAGCGTCCGCCAGCGCCGGATAGCACACGGCCGGACGAAGGTTGGCGAACAAAGCGAGATCCTTGCGCAGGCGCAGCAGGCCGGCTTCGGGGCGCACTTCGTAAGGAACGGCATCCCACTTCGGGCCGCCGACCGCGCCAAAGATGATGGCGTCGGCGGCCAGCGCCTTGGCCATGTCGCCCTCGGAGATCGACACCTTGTGGGCGTCATAGGCGGAGCCGCCGACCAGGCCCGTATCGGTCTCGAATTTGGCGATCCCGGCCGAATTGAGCCAATCGATCAGCCGCTTCACCTCGCCCATCACCTCGGGGCCGATACCGTCGCCGGGGAGCAGCAGCAATTTGTGGGTCGCCATATCAGTTTCCTTCTTGCCTATCCTCGTCATTCCGGGGCGCGAGCAAAGCGAGCGAGCCCGGAATCCATAACCACCATCGGGAGTATGGATTCCGGGCTCGCGCCAAGCGGCGCGCCCCGGAATGACAGTTCGGCCGGAGTGCTAGAGCGGCGTTGCGCGCTTGGCAAGACACCATTGCCGCGCCGCGGGTGTGCAAGGGGAGCGGGGCCTGCCACACTACAGGGGCCGGAGTACCCCTTGCTCGCACCTGACCGCCCACAAGTCGCGCATCCCGCGCGGCTGATTCTGACCCTGTCGCTGGCCGCAACCGTCGGGCTCGGCATCGGCCGTTTTGCCTATGCGCTGGTGCTGCCCGACATGCGGGAGGACCTCGGCTGGTCCTACTCGGCGGCCGGTTTCATGAACACCATCAACGCCGTCGGCTACCTCGTCGGCGCGCTTGCGGCGTCCCGGCTGATCCAGCGCGTCGGCTGGTCGGCGGCGATCCGCGGCGGAACCGTGGCCTGCGTCGCCGCGCTCGCCACCTGCGCGCTGACAGGGAATTTCATCGCGCTGAGCCTCGCCCGGCTCGTGCTCGGCCTCGGGGCCGCCGCCGGCTTCGTCGCCGGCGGCGCGCTGGCCGCGACCATCGCGCAGTCGCAGCCCTTGCGGGCCAATTTCCTGCTCAGCCTGTTCTATGCCGGGCCCGGCATCGGCATTCTCGCCTCAGGCCTGATCGCCCCGTTCACGTTGCAGCATTTCGGCCCGGGCTCGTGGTGGATCGTATGGTGGGCGATGACGCTGCTGTCGGTCGCAATGACCGTGCCGCTGTTTACGGTGCGGATCGAGAGCACAGCGCGCTTTTCCGAAGGCAGCCACGCCAGCTTCGCTGTGCTTCCCGTGCTGATCTATCTCGCCGCCTACTTCCTGTTCGGCGCCGGCTACATCGCCTACATGACCTTCATGATCGCCTATGTCCGCGATGGCGGCGGCGGGGCTGCAGCGCAAGCCGTGTTCTGGGGCCTGATCGGCCTGTCCGCGTTCGTGACGCCCTGGGCCTGGCGCGGCGTGCTCGCGCTCGACCGCGGCGGGCTTGCCACCGCGATCATCCTCGGCACCAACGCGTTCGGCGCGGCCTTGCCGATCCTCGGGCATTCGCCTGCCTGGCTCGGAATCTCGGCCGTGGTGTTCGGCGTCGCCTTCTTTGCCGTCGTCGGCTCGACCACCGCCTTCGTGCGCTTCAACTATCCGCCGCAGATGTGGCCGACCGCGATCGCGGCGATGACGATCTCGTTCGGCGTCGGCCAGACGCTGGGCCCGATCGTGGTCGGCGCGATCACCGATGCGCTGGGAAGCCTGAGCTACGCACTGAATGTGTCGGCGGCGCTGCTGGCGCTGGGTGCGGTGCTGGCGCTGTGCCAGCGGAAGGTGGGGCCGAAAGGTTCGGCATAGACGGTGTTGTCCCGGCGAAGGCCGGGACCCCATACCGCGTGATCTATCGATGCGAAAGGTGGGCGTACCGAACTGCAAGTCTTCGCCAAACTCGACCCTGTGGTTATGGGTCCCGGCCTTCGCCGGGACGACAGAGAGTTCAGCTCCCACTAAACGAATTATACCCCTGGTCTTCCCAATAACCGCCCTTGTAGTCGTTGGTGACTTCCATTGAGACCACGTATTTCGGGTTCTTGAAGCCGAGCTTCGTCGGCACGCGGATCTTCATCGGGAAGCCGTAGGCGCGCGGCAGGATCTCGTTGGCGTATTTGAACGTCATCTGCGTCTGCGGATGCAGCGCGGTGCGCATGTCGAGCGGTGAATTGTAGCCGTCCTTGTCGGCGCACTGGAACCAGACGTATTTGGCGCGCATGTCGGCGCCAATAAGTTTCAGGAAATCGCGCAAGGGCGTGCCAGTCCAGCTGCCGATCGCGCTCCAGCCTTCGACGCAGATGTGGCGGGTGATTTGCGTGACCTGCGGCAGCTTGTAGAGCTCGTCCAACGTCCACGATTTTTTGTTGTCGACCAGGCCGCGCACCTCGAGCTTCCAATCTCTGCCATCGACATCGGGTGCGTCGTCGAGATCGTAATAGGCGTTGAACGGGAACGGTTTTGTAATCGCGCTCTCGGGGAAAGTCGGCGCGAGCGCGTCGGGGTTGAAGATGAAGGCCTGCACGGCGTCGTTGAATTTCGACACGCTTTTCAGCATTTCCTCGGCCGAGGACGAATCGACCACGTCGCAGCCGGTGAGCAGCGTCAGCGCGCCGAGACTCGCGCCGCCCGCAATGAAGCGGCGGCGGGTTAGATCAGGCATCGTCTTGAGGGAGTCCTTGATCAGCAGCCGCTTGTCGACGCCGGGGATCAGGAATGAACGCTTTGCCATATCTGTTCTCCCTCAACGGCCGATGATCATGGCGCGCAGGCTCTTCGGCACAAGCAGCGCAAGCAGAACGTGAATGACGAGGAAGGCGCAGATCGCGGCCATGCAGAAGAAGTGGACGTAGCGGGCGGTCGGATAGTCGCCGAACAGTGTCACCAGCCAGTGCAGCTGCACCGGCTTCCACATCGAGAGGCCCGACAGCACGATCAGCACGCCGACCACGATGATGCCGGCATAGAGCAGGCGCTGGACGTAATTGTAGACGGTGAGATCGTCATGGCCGAGCTTGAAGGTCAGCGCCGCCCTGACGTCGCGGAGCACGCCTGAAGGCGTGATCGGCAGCAGCTTTTTCCGGAAGCGGCCGGACGCAAAACCCGTGACGAGATAGGCGAGGCCGTTGATCATCAACAGCCACATCGCCGCAAAATGCCAGAGCAGGCCGCCGCCGAGCCAGCCGCCAAGCGTGTATTCGCGCGGGAAGCTGAAACCGAACAGGGGCGAGGCGTTGTAGATCTGCCAGCCCGACAAGATCATCAGGATCATGGCCACGGCGTTGGTCCAGTGCATGACGCGGACCCAGACCGGCTGAATCACCTTGGCTTTGATGGCGCTGACCTGCTCGCCCGAGACTGTGAGGCTCGACATGATGGTTCCGTCCTGAACGTCGTGTGTCGATAATTATACGCCGTTGCTTCCGCTTTCGTTACGCCCCGCCGGTCATCGAATCGATGCCTTTGGGCTATGGCGGTCACAAAAAAGCGAGCCGGGTGACCCCGGCTCGCCGTTTTCGCCGCATCCTCCGGGGGGATGAAACGGGGATGCGTGGTGTTACGTCGCCGGCATCAGCACGGTGTCGACCACATGGATCACGCCGTTGGACTGGTTGACGTTAGAGATCGTCACCATCGAGGTGCCGCCCTTGGCGTCGACGATCCAGACCTTGCCGTCCTGCTTCTTCACGGTCAGTTCCTCACCCTCGACAGTCTTGAGCTTCTTGCCGTCGGTGAGGTCGGAGGCCTCGAGCTTGCCGGCGACGACATGGTAGGTGAGGATCTTGGTCAGGGTCGCCTTGTTCTCCGGCTTGACCAGGGTGTCGACGGTGCCGGCCGGCAGCTTGCCGAAGGCGGCGTTGGTCGGCGCGAACACCGTGAACGGACCCTTGCCTTCCAGCGTCGGCACCAGGCCGGCCGCCTTCACCGCCGCAACCAGCGTGGTGTGATCCTTCGAATTGACGGCGTTCTGGACGATGTTCTTCGAGGGGAACATCGCGGCGCCGCCGACCATGACGGTCTTTTCCTCGGCGCGCGCGGGCGCGATGACGGTCGCGGTGATGGCCAGCGCGCTGAAGGCAGCAGCAGTGAGATAGGCAATGCGTTTCGACATGGAGAAACTCCCGATTGAATGGTGACCGGCAATTCGCCGGCGTTTGCGTTGGGGCAACAACGGTGCTTGCGACCTCTTGGCGTGAAGCAGCAGCGCCGTCGTTGGACCGAACTACGGGAGGGTTTGCGGGGCGGTTTCGAACAAAAATTCTTTGTGATGCGTGAAACTATGGGGCGGCGCATCCGTGTGGCGACCGCGTGCCAAGCAAATGGCGCCGTAGGGTGGGCAAAGCGCAGCGTGCCCACCAAACGCAAATGCGGAGAGAGATGGTGGGCACGGCGCTTCGCGCCTTTGCCCACCCTACGGCGGTGTGCCCGTTGCGGCAGTGTGCCCGCCTCAATCCCTGTTGTTCGGCGTCTGGATGAAGCCGCGGTTATGCGTCGGGCTGATCAGGAGCTCGTTGATGCAGACCCGCGCCGGCATGCTCGCGATGAACGCGATGGTGCGCCCCAGATCTTCGGGCTGCAGCATCTTGGCCTGCTCTTCTTCGCTCGGCACCACGGGGCGCAGCTTCAGGATCGGTGTCGCCACTTCGCCCGGCATCAGGCAGCAGGCGCGCAAGCCGTTGACGCATTCGTCCATGTTGAAGGAATGGGTCAGCGCCAGCACCGCATGCTTGGTGGTGGTGTAGGCCGGGCCCGGCATCTTCGAGACGTGGCGGCCGGCCCAGGACGAGACGTTGATGATCGAGCCGTCCTGCTGCTTGCGCATCGTCGGCAGCACCGCGCGCATGCAATAGAGCACGCCGTTGAGGTTGACCTGGACCAGCTTGTCCCAGCCGTCCAGTTCCATGTCGTTCCAGCTGCGCTTCGGGACATTGATGCCGGCATTGTTCACGAGCAGGTCGATGCGGCCGTGCCTCGCGACGATCTGATCGGCCGCCTTCTGGGCCTCGGCCGCATCCGACACGTCCAGCGCAATGGCTTCAGCCGATCCGCCCGCCCTGGTGATCTTCACAACCGCGGTATCCAGGGCGTCCCTGCGCCGCCCGGAGACCACCACCGTCCAGCCGTCGGCAGCTAACGCCTCCGCGCCGGCCTCCCCGATCCCGCTGCCGCCGCCCGTGACCCACGCCACGCGTTTCCCGTTTTTTGCCATGCCAACTGTCTCCGTTGCTTCTTCGGGGCGGTTTTTGCTAATCCAGCCCTCGGTTTTGACCGGCCTTGTCAGTCTTGCGGTCGAGGAAATCTTGCATGAACCACGCAGCCAACGCCAACCTGTTTTCCCGCCTGTTCGACGGCCTCGACGATCCCAAGCGGCTTGCAATCGAGACGCAGGACGGCGCCCGGATCAGCTATGGCGATCTGATTGCGCGGGCCGGCCAGATGGCGAATGTGCTGGTCGCGCGCGGCGTGAAGCCCGGCGATCGCGTCGCGGTGCAGGTGGAGAAATCCGTCGCCAACATCGTGCTGTATCTCGGCACTGTCAGGGCCGGTGCGGTCTATCTGCCGCTCAACACCGCCTATACGCTGAACGAGCTCGACTACTTCATCGGCGATGCCGAGCCGTCGCTGGTGGTCTGCGATCCCTCCAAGGCCGAAGGCCTCACCCCGATCGCCGCCAAGGTGAAGGCCAAGGTCGAGACGCTCGGAGCGGACGGCAAGGGATCGCTGACCGAGGCCGCCGGCAAGGCCAGCACCGAGTTCACGACGGTCCCGCGCGCGAGCGATGATCTCGCCGCCATCCTCTACACCTCGGGCACCACCGGCCGCTCCAAGGGCGCGATGCTGACCCACGACAATCTCGCGTCTAACTCGCTCTCGCTGGTCGGCTACTGGCGCTTCACTGACAAGGACGTGCTGATCCACGCCCTGCCGATCTACCATACCCATGGCCTGTTCGTGGCGACCAACGTCACGCTGTTCTCGCGCGCGTCGATGATCTTCCTGCCGAAGCTCGACCCCGATCTCATCATCAAGCTGATGGCGCGCGCTACCGTGCTGATGGGCGTGCCGACGTTCTATACGCGCTTGCTCCAGAACCCTGCGCTGTCGCGCGAGACCACCAAGCATATGCGGCTGTTCATCTCCGGTTCGGCTCCGCTGCTGGCCGAGACTCATCGCGAATGGTCGGCGCGCACGGGCCATGCCGTGCTCGAGCGCTACGGCATGACCGAGACCAACATGAACACGTCGAACCCCTATGACGGCGAGCGCGTGCCCGGCGCGGTCGGCTTCCCGCTCCCCGGCGTGTCCGTGCGCGTGACAGAGCCCGAGACCGGCAAGGAGCTCCCGCGCGAAGAAATCGGCATGATCGAGGTCAAGGGCCCGAACGTGTTCAAGGGCTATTGGCGCATGCCGGAGAAGACCAAGTCGGAATTCCGGCCCGACGGCTTCTTCATCACCGGCGATCTCGGCAAGATCGACGACAAGGGCTACGTGCACATTCTCGGCCGCGGCAAGGATCTCGTCATCTCCGGCGGCTTCAACGTCTACCCCAAGGAAATCGAGAGCGAGATCGACGCCATGCCGGGCGTGGTCGAATCCGCCGTGATCGGCGTACCCCATGCCGATTTCGGCGAAGGCGTCACTGCAGTGCTCGTCTGCAACAAGGGCGCCGATGTCAACGAAGCCTCGGTGCTGAAGGCACTCGACGGCCGCCTCGCCAAATTCAAGATGCCCAAGCGCGTGTTCGTGGTCGACGAACTGCCGCGCAACACGATGGGCAAGGTGCAGAAGAATATTTTGCGCGATACGTACAAGGACATTTACGCGAAGAAGTAGGTTGTCTCGTCGCGAGTTGTTGTGACGACAAGCATCCACACAACGCGCTGTCATGCCCCGGCTTGACCGGGGCATCCAGTACGCCGCGGCGTCTCGATTCTATCACTACCGTCTCGGAGTACTGGATCGCCCGGTCAAGCCGGGCGATGACGGCGGAGTACGTGGCGCGGTCTCAGATCGTCACTGCCCGCCCACCAGGCTCATCACAAACCGGCTGCCGACGATGAACAAATAGCACCCGAACGCCGCTTCCAGCGTGCGCTTCGACATCGCATGCGCGGCTCTGACGCCGAGCGGCGCGATGAGGAGGCTCATCGGCATCACCAGCACGGCACCGATCAGCGAGACGTAACCGAGTGCGAACGGGATTTGCAGAGCCGAGACGCTCGGATAGTTCGCCGCCGCGGGCCAGCCCGCATAGATGTAGCCGAGCGCGCCGGGGATCGAGATCAGCACGGCGAGCGCCGACGACGTCGCCACCGCCTGATGGATCGGGCGGCCGTAGAACGTCATCAACAGATTAGAGAACAGGCCGCCGCCGATGCCCATCAGCGTCGAGAGGATGCCGACGCAGAAGCCGTAGATTCGCATCAACGGGCCAGCGGGCAGTTCGTCTCCGAACTTCCAGGTCTCGCGCGCGAAGATGAGGCGGGCAGCGGCAGAGTAGGCGACACAGACGAACACGATCTTGAATAGCTTTTCCGGCGCGTAGCGCGCGACCACGCTGCCGGCGACGACGCCGATGACGATTGGCAGCCACCATGTACGCAGGATGGTCATATCGACCGCGCCGCGTTTGTAATGCGCCTGGAACGATCGGATCGACGTCGGGATGATCACCGCGAGCGACGTGCCGATGCAGAGCGGCATCCGCACCTCCAGCGGCACACCGGCGAGACGAAAGCATTCGTAGAACACCGGCACGAGTATGGCGCCGCCGCCGATGCCGAATACGCCGGCCAGGAATCCCGAGAGCGCACCGGTTGCGATCAGCAACAGCGCGAGCTCGACGATTTCCTTGATATCAAGACCTGCGATCACCCCTGATCCGCCCCGGCGATTGGCCGCAGCGTCTCCGGGACGTCCGCCCGGATTCGGCTGCGCGGCAAGCTCTAGGCGATCTGACTGGCAGGGTCGACACATCGCGGCGGCGGTCTGAGGTGGAATGCAGGTCGCGCATATCCGCCGTGACACGGAAAATCAGTTCGCAGAGCGGAATGAGGAGGCGGCGCGTGTGCGCACTGGGCCGGCTCAGGCGTCATGAACTGACTGGTTCGAACTCAGGCCGCTTGCTGATGGCCTAGAGCCGTTCCAATAGTAATTTCAATGCGCCCGGACTGCGTCACAAGAAATGAATTAATGTTCGATCTTTTCTCGGCACGCCATCGTTGTGGTATACCAAGCCCCTGATTGGGCTTGGTTCATCAACGTTCTAGAGCTGAATACGAGTTCGATTCATGGCGATTTGGTGATTGCGCAGGCCGAATCGACTCCGTAAATAGAGCCGACCTTTCGCGATCCCCGCGCGCCCCATGCTGGGCCGCAACAGACATCAAAAGCCCCATGACCGCACGGATCGAACGACCGCTTTCACCACACATGCAAGTCTACCGCTGGACGTTGACGATGGCGCTGTCCATCGTCCATCGCGCCACCGGTATCGCGCTTTACGTCGGGACCCTGCTGCTGGCCTGGTGGCTGATCGCAGCGGCGTCAAACTCCGCCGGGGCCTATGCCAATGTGCAGGCCTTCACCGGCAGCATCATCGGCCGGCTCATCGTGTTCGGCTACACCTGGGCGCTGATGCACCACATGCTGAGCGGTATCCGCCATTTCGTGTGGGACCTCGGCTTCGGCTTCAAGGCCAATGAGCGCGAGGCGCTGACCTGGGCCGCCTTGATCGGCGGCATCGTGCTCACGATCCTGATCTGGATCATCGCCTACGCGATCGGAGGTGTACGATGAGCGCGTCAGATACGCCGAAGCGCAGCATGCGCACCCCGCTCGGCCGCGTCCGCAATCTCGGCGCCGCGCATTCCGGCACCTCTGATTTCTGGCGGCAGCGCATCACCGGCGTCGCCATGACGCTGCTGATGATCCCGGTGATCGTCATCGTCATGATGCTGCTCGGCAGCAACCAGGCCGGCGCCAAGGTGATCCTCGGCTCGCTGCCGATCGCGGTGATCATGCTGCTCTTCATCGTCGCCAGCACCTGGCACATGAAGATCGGCATGCAGGTCGTGATCGAGGACTACGTCCACAACGAGAAGCTGAAGCTCGTCTCGATCATGCTCAACAACTTCTTCTCGATCGCCGTGGCGCTCGCCTCGACCTACGCGATCCTGAAGCTCGCATCCGGAGTGTAACCCATGGCCACCACAACGAATGGCACGGGCAACGGCGCTCCCGCCACCAACGGCAAAGCCTATCCGATCGAAGACCACACCTATGACGTCGTCGTGGTCGGCGCCGGCGGCGCGGGCCTGCGCGCCGTGGTCGGTTGCAGCGAGGCCGGCCTACGCACCGCCTGCATCACCAAGGTGTTTCCGACCCGCTCGCACACGGTCGCGGCGCAGGGCGGCATCTCCGCTTCGCTCGGCAACATGCACAAGGACGACTGGCGCTGGCACATGTACGACACCGTGAAGGGGTCGGACTGGCTGGGCGACCAGGACGCGATCGAATACATGGTGCGCAATGCGCCCGACGCGGTCTACGAGCTCGAGCATTGGGGCGTGCCGTTCTCGCGCACCGAAGACGGCAAGATCTATCAGCGTCCGTTCGGCGGCATGACCATGGACTTCGGCAAGGGCCAGGCGCAGCGCACCTGCGCCGCCGCCGACCGTACCGGCCACGCCATGCTGCACACGATGTACGGCCAGTCGCTGCGCCATGCGGCCGAGTTCTTCATCGAATTCTTCGCCATCGACCTGATCATGGACGACCAGGGCACCTGCCGCGGCGTCATCGCGCTCAAGCTCGACGACGGCACGCTGCACCGCTTCCGCGCCCAGACCGTGATTCTCGCCACCGGCGGCTACGGCCGCGCCTACGCCTCCTGCACCTCGGCCCATACCTGCACCGGCGACGGCGGCGGCATGGTGCTGCGCGCCGGCCTGCCGCTGCAGGACATGGAGTTCGTCCAGTTCCATCCGACCGGCATCTACGGCTCGGGCTGTCTCGTCACCGAAGGTGCGCGCGGCGAAGGCGGCTATCTCGTCAACTCCGAAGGCGAGCGCTTCATGGAGCGCTATGCGCCGTCGGCGAAGGACCTCGCCTCGCGCGACGTCGTCTCGCGCGCGATGACCATCGAGATCCGCGAAGGCCGCGGCGTCGGCAAGAAGAAGGACCACATCTTCCTTCATCTCGACCATCTCGATCCCGCCGTGCTCGCCGAGCGCCTGCCGGGCATCTCCGAATCCGCGAAGATCTTCGCCAATGTCGACGTGACGCGCGAGCCGATCCCGATCGTGCCGACCGTGCACTACAACATGGGCGGCATCCCGACGAATTATCACGGTGAAGTCCTGACCAAGAAGGACGGCGACGACAACGCCGTCATCCCGGGCCTGATGGCGATCGGCGAAGCCGCCTGCGTCTCGGTGCACGGCGCCAACCGCCTCGGTTCGAACTCGCTGATCGACCTCGTCGTGTTCGGCCGCGCCGCCGCGCTCCGTCTCGCCGAGAAGCTGACGCCGAACGCCAAGCAGCCCGAGCTGCCGGCGAACTCGTCCGACCTCGCGCTCGGCCGCCTCGACCATTATCGCTACGCCTCAGGCGGCACGCCGACCGCGAAGCTGCGCGAGGGCATGCAGCACGTGATGCAGAACAATTGCGCCGTGTTCCGCACCGGCGAGGTGCTGAGCGAGGGTCAGAACCTGATCGCGAAGGTCCACAGCGGCATCACCGACATCGCCGTGTCCGATCGCTCGCTGGTGTGGAATTCGGACCTGGTGGAGACGCTCGAATTCGACAATCTGATCTCGCAGGCGGTGGTGACGATGAACTCGGCCGCCAATCGCACCGAGAGCCGCGGCGCCCATGCGCGCGAGGATTACTCCGAGCGCGACGACAAGAACTGGATGAAGCACACGCTGGCCTGGCTGGACGATACCGGCAAGGTCAAGATCGAGTACCGCCCGGTTCACGACTACACCATGACCAACGACGTGCAGTACATCCCGCCGAAAGCGCGCGTGTACTGAGCGAACAGCGAAAGCTTTATCGAAATGGTTGAATTCGCACTTCCGAAGAACTCGAAGATCACTGGCGGCAAGACCTGGCCGAAGCCCGCGGGCGCCACCGAGACGCGCGAGTTTCGCGTCTACCGCTGGAATCCCGACGACGGCAAGAATCCGAGCGTCGACACCTATTACGTCGACGTCAACGATTGCGGTCCGATGGTGCTGGACGGCCTGATCTGGATCAAGAACCACATCGACCCGTCGCTCACCTTCCGCCGCTCCTGCCGCGAAGGCGTCTGCGGCTCCTGCGCCATGAACATCGACGGCCAGAACACGTTGGCCTGCACCCGCTCGATGCACGACGTCAAGGACGGCGCGGTGAAGATCAACCCGCTGCCGCACCAGCCGGTGGTGAAGGACCTCGTCCCCGACCTCACCAATTTCTACGCACAATACGCTTCCGTCGAGCCGTGGCTGAAGACGACCTCGCCGACACCGCAGAAGGAATGGCGCCAGAGCCACGAGGACCGCGAGAAGCTCGACGGCCTCTACGAGTGCATCCTGTGCGCCTGCTGCTCGACCTCGTGCCCGAGCTATTGGTGGAACAGCGACCGCTATCTCGGCCCCGCCGCCCTGCTCCAGGCCAACCGCTGGGTCTCTGATTCGCGCGACGAGGCCACCGGCGAGCGGCTCGACAATCTCGAGGACCCGTTCAGGCTGTATCGCTGCCATACCATCATGAACTGCGCCAAGGCCTGCCCGAAGGGTCTCAATCCGGCCGAAGCCATCGCCGAGCTGAAGCTCAAGATGGTGGAGCGCCAGGTCTAGCCGCATCCATGCTGCGGTCCCGGGCCGGGATGCCCGGGACGTGCTGGCAGCGGGCGCATTCGGGCCGAGCCTGCCCGATCCCGCGTCACGCGCGAATCAACCGGTCACAACCTCCGGTTCCTGCCACAAGCCGCTTCCTTCCGCCCGTGAGATTCAAGTAAGCTCTGCGGTCGGGGGACCGGAGCGACCGTGCAGGGCGTGCAACGCAATTCGCTGAAACTGCTGCGGTGGATGATGGCTGCATCCCTGGCGCTGCCGATTGCGCTGTTCGCCATTGCCTCCACGATTTCCTACAATTCAACGCGCGATATCGCCGACCGGGAGATCGAGCGCACGCTCGATGTCGCGCATGAGCACGCGCTCAAGGTGTTCGAGACCATCGACCGGAGCCTGGCCGAGCTCAGCGAGGTCGTGCGCGACCTTCCCGACGACGTCATCCGATCACGGGAACCTGCGCTGCACCGCCGCCTGAAGCAGCTCACCGACGCGCTGCCGCAGCTCAAATCGGCCTGGATCTTCGATGCGGACGGAAAGGCGCTGGTCAACAGCCTGGTCTCGCCACCGCCGGATCAGAGCTTTGCCGACCGCGACTATTTCTATGCCCATGTCGACCAGAACATCGGCACTTTCATCGGCGCCACGCTGACGCCGCGCCTGCCGTATCAGGGCGCGCGCTTCTTCGGCGTCAGCCGCCGCCGCGAGTCCGAGGACGGCAGCTTCACCGGCGTGATCCAGGCGTCCGTCCTGCCGGAATATTTCGAGAGTTTCTATGCCAGGATCGGCACGGATCCCGGCAGCTTTTTTGCGATGGGCCGCACCGACGGGGTGCTGCTGGCGCATTTCCCGCGGCTCGATCGCGACTTCCGGCTGGATCCGAACAGCGCGGTCGGCCGGGCCATTGCCGCGCATCCCGATCATGGGCTGATGACCATCGCCTGGCCATCGGACGGAATCGAGCGGCGCATCGGCTACCGGCGCGTCGCCGAATATCCGATCTATGTCAGCGCCGGCCTCGAGACATCGGCGATCCGCTCGCGCTGGCTTGGCACGATCAGCCAGCACCTGGTGTTCGGCGCGCCCGCGACCGCGCTGCTGTTCGTCCTGCTCGCCTTCGCCTTCCGGCGCACCCAGCATCTCCAGCTGGAGGCCGCCAAGCGGCGCGAGGCCGAGGAGGCGCTCAAGCACAGCCAGCGGCTGGAGGCGCTGGGTCAGCTCACCGGCGGCGTCGCGCATGATTTCAACAACCTCCTGACCGTGATCCGCGCCTCGGTCGACCTCCTGAATCGGCCGCAAATCAGCGAGGAGCGGCGGCAGCGCTACATCACGGCGATCGCCGAAGCGGTCGCGCGCGCAGCCAAGCTGACCTCGCAGCTGCTGGCCTTTGCGCGACGCCAGACCCTGAAGCCCGAAGTGTTCGATGTCGGCGACCGCATGCAATCGCTGCGCGACATGCTCGTCACGCTGCTCGGGCCTGCGATCGAGATCGTCATGCAATTGCCGGCGGAGCCCTGCCTCGTCAACGCCGACGCCGGCCAGTTCGAGACAGCCCTGATCAACATGGCGACCAACGCGCGCGACGCCATGCAGGGCAAGGGCCGGATCGTCTTCACGGTACATGCGGCGACATCCGTTCCCGACACGCTGGCGCATCGGTCGGGCAGCCAGACCATGAAGGATCCTGGTTTCATCTGCATCACCGTCAGCGATAGCGGCATCGGCATTCCCGCTGCGCAATTGGGGCGGATCTTCGAGCCGTTCTTCACCACCAAGCAGCTCGGCCAGGGCACCGGCCTTGGCCTGTCGCAGGTGTTCGGCTTCGCCCGGCAATCCGGCGGCGAGGTGACCGTGATGAGCGAGGTCGGCCAGGGCAGCACCTTCTCGCTCTATCTGCCGCGTGTGTCGGCTGATCTGTTGCCCCGGAGCCAGGCGCCGACCACGGCGCCTGCCGTCGCCGGCAGCGGCATGTCGGTGCTGGTCGTCGAGGACAATATCGAGCTCGGCAATTTCGCCGCCGACGGCCTGACCGAGCTCGGCTACAGCATCACGCTGGTCGACAACGCCACCGACGCGCTTGCCGAGCTGGTTGCCAATCCCGATCGCTTCGACGTCGTGTTCTCCGACGTCGTCATGCCTGGCATGACTGGACTCGATCTGGCGCAGGCGATCCACGAGCGCTGCATCAGCGTCCCTGTCGTGCTGACCACGGGCTATAGCCACGCTTTGTCCCAGAACGGCGTCTCCGGTTTCGAGCTGGTGCAAAAGCCCTACTCGATCGAGCAGCTGTCGCGTGTGCTGCATCATGCCGCACGGGTGAAACGGGTCCGCGACGGCGCCGCCGAGTGAGGATTGGGAACCCGGGGGAACCGGTTTGCGTTGCTTCCCCATGCAGAAGCCGGTCCGGACAAGTGAGCAGGGCAAGACGCTGCCCATCGTGAAGATCACCGGCGAGAATGGCGACGAGGTCGTCCCGCCGCCCCCGGAAGTGCTGGAGCCCGATCCCGAGCTGACACCGGAAGAGGCCGAGCAGGCGCGCAAGGATTATCTGCTCACGCGCTTCTGGATCAGCGCGCGCGGCTTCTGGAGCCGCCAGGGCGACCGCCTCGCCTGGCCGTTCTCGATCGGACTCGTCGTGCTGATCGTGCTGACCGTCGGCTTCCAATACGGCATCAATGTCTGGAACAGAGCCATCTTCGACGCCATCGAGAAGCGCGATGCCACCACCGTCTTCCATCTCACGGCCATGTTCTTCCCGCTCGCGATCGGCAGCCTCGTGCTCGGCGTGGCGCAGGTGTTTGCGCGCATGAGCATCCAGCGGCGCTGGCGGGCCTGGCTCACGAGCAGCGTGCTGACACGCTGGCTCGCCAACGGACGCTACTATCAGCTCAACCTCGTCGGCGGCGATCACCAGAATCCCGAATACCGGATCGCCGAGGATTTGCGCGTCGCCACGGACTCGCCGGTCGACTTTCTCGCCGGCGTGACCTCGGCGCTGCTGTCGGCCGCGACCTTCATCGTCGTGCTCTGGACCATCGGCGGCGCACTCACCATCAAGCTCGGCGGGTCGATCATCAGCATTCCCGGCTTCCTCGTGGTCGCCGCGATGCTTTATGCGGCCATCGCCTCGGGCTCGATCGTAATGATCGGCCGACGCTTCGTGCAGGTCTCCGAGGACAAGAACCAGGCCGAGGCCGACTTCCGCTACACCCTGACGCGGGTGCGCGAGAACGGCGAGAGCATCGCGCTGCTCGGCGGCGAGCAGGAAGAGCGCGACGGCATCGACCGCAATTTCACCAGCGTGCTGCGGCAATGGGCCAGGCTGGCCGGCCAGCACATGCGCACAACGCTGGTGTCGCAGGGATCGAGCCTCGTTGCGCCTGTCGTGCCGCTGCTGCTCTGCGCGCCAAAATTCCTCGACGGCAGCATGAGCCTCGGACAGGTGATGCAGGCGGCCTCCGCCTTCACCATCGTGCAGAGCGCATTTGGCTGGCTGGTCGACAATTATCCCAGGCTCGCCGACTGGAATGCCTGCGCCCACCGCATCGCTTCGCTGATGATGTCGCTCGATGGCCTGGAGCGCGCCGAGCAGGGCGATGGCCTCGGCCGCATCAAGCGCGGCGAGACCGGCAACGAAGCGATGCTGGAGCTGCACGATCTCTCCGTCACGCTCGATGACGGCACCGCCGTGGTCGGCGAGACCGAGGTGGTGATCGAGCCGGGCGAGCGGCTCTTGGTCGCCGGCGAATCCGGCACCGGCAAGAGCACGCTGGTGCGCGCCATCGCCGGCCTCTGGCCATGGGGCGGCGGCAGCGTCAATTTCCATCCTGACAGGCGGCTGTTCATGCTGCCGCAGCGGCCTTACGTGCCGTCAGGATCGTTGCGCCGCGCGGTCGCCTATCCCGGCGCCGAGGACGACTGGACGGTCGAAGAGATCGGCGAGGCCCTGCAGAAGGTCGGCCTCGATCATCTCAAGGGGAAGATCGAGGAAGAAGGCCCGTGGGACCAGACGCTGTCGGGCGGCGAGAAGCAGCGCCTCGCCTTCGCGCGGCTGCTGCTGCACAGCCCTGATATCGTGGTGCTGGATGAGGCGACCTCGGCACTCGACGAGAAGAGCCAGGACAAGATGATGAAGATGGTCACCGACGAGCTGCGAGAGGCCACCATCGTCAGCGTCGCGCATCGGGTCGAGCTCGAGGCCTTCCACAGCCGCAAGATCGTGCTGGAGCGCCGCAAGGGCGGCGCCAGGCTCGTCAGCGACATCGACCTGATCCCGCGCAAGGGCCGGCGCAGGCTGCTCGGCCGCTTCCTGCGCCAGCGCAAGCGGGCCGCGAAGAACGCGGCGTAGGATTCTCTCCGTCGTCCCGGGGCGCGAAGTGAGCCCGGGACGATCGAGCGTTGGCGCCCTCACCAAAACCGGCTATGCATGCGCCGCCTGCAACGAGGACCGCCTGCTTGACGCCCGACAATGCCTTTTCGTCCGCGCCGTTCGGCGCGTTTGCGCCGAACGCAGCGCAGGCCGCGATTATCAGCCTCACGCAAGGATCGGGGCTGAAGCGCGGCGCGTTCCGGCCCTGGATGTCGCGGCTGGTCAATCTGCTGCGCGGCGGCCCGGTCGACGTGCAATATCAGGGCGCCTCGTTTCGTCTCTATCACCAGGGCAGCGCGACCGAGCGCGGCGCGCTGTTCAACCCGGACTACAACATCGACGAGCTCGACTTCCTGCGCCAGCACACACCTGACGGCGGCACCTTCGTCGACGTCGGCGCCAATGTCGGCACCTTCGCGCTGGTGATGGCGCGGCAGGTCGGAACGTCGGGCAAGGTGGTCGCGATCGAGCCGCACCCCCTCACCTTTGCCCGGCTGTCGTTCAATCATGCCGCATCGAAGGCGACGCAGGTGCGCCTGGTGCAGGCTGCCGCGGGCGATGCCGACGGCGAGCTGATGATCGAGAGCGGCGGCGGCAATCTCGGCGCCACCCACGTCGTCACCGGCACGGCCAGCGCAGAAGCCATCAAGGTGCCGTCGCTACGGCTGACGCGCATCCTCGACGAGGCCTGCGTCCGCCAGGTCGATTCGCTCAAGATCGACGTCGAAGGCTTTGAGGACCGCGTGCTGAGCGGCTTCTTCCGCGACGCGCCACCGTCGCTGTGGCCGCGCGCGGTCGTGATCGAGCATCTGTCACAAAACGAATGGCGCGAAGATTGTATCGCTGACATGGTTGCGCGCGGCTTTGCGATCGCGCGCAAGACGCGGAGCAACACGTTCCTGTCACGCTGACAAAGACGACCAACGGAGGTTTGCGATGATCGATCATTTGGGCTTCTCCGTCTCCGATTATGAGGCCGCGAAGGCGTTCTACACCAAGGCCCTGGTGCCGCTCGATTACAGCCTGATCATGGAAGTGACAGCGGAGCAGACCGGCCACGCCGCAGCAGCCGGCTTCGGCGCCGACGGCAAGCCGGACTTCTGGATCGGCGGCGAAGGCGCGATGAACAAGCCGGTGCATGTTGCGATCACGGCCAAGAACCGCGCCACCGTCGATGCGTTCTACAAGGCCGCAATCGCGGCGGGCGGCCGCGACAACGGGCCGCCCGGCCTTCGTCCGCATTATCACGCGAACTATTACGGCGCCTTCGTGCTCGACCCTGATGGCCACAACATCGAGGCGGTCTGCCACGCGCCGGAATAGAATGGCGGGAGGGGGAACATTGGCGCGACATGATCGTTGTCGTTCTTCGGACAACTGATCTCCGTGAGGCCGATGCCGATCGAACCGCCCGAGATTCCACCATCGACGCCCGGCACACCCACCGAGCCGCCGCCGGGAATCCCGCCCGGCAATCCGCAACCCGAGATCACGCCGCCGGTGCGCGAGCCCGGCGAATCACCACGGCCCGACGAATTGCCGGGCCACATGCCAGAAGAGATTCCATCGCGCGGACCTGATGGACCAACCACACCCAATCCTGCGACGGATGCCAATTCGTCGCAGCATCACATGTGAGGCGAGTGATCACATGTGAGGCGATTGCAACAAGCGTCTGAATGCGCAATGAACGTCGCCATAGTGACGTGATTTGCGTGCAGAAATAAATCGGGCCGCGACCTCTTCGCCCGCCACAATGCGGCCTAACGCGTGGCCGTTCATTCCAATACGTCGATAAACCCAAGCCTTCGTCCAAAGAACCTTCCGGGGAAGTTGAACCACATGACCAACCTTCGTTTCGTGCTGCTTGCCACGACGGCTCTGACCGCGATGCAATTCGCAAGCTCCGCATCGCATGCGCAAAGCGCGCCATCACTCGTCGTCGCCCAGGCTCAGCCACCAGAGAACGACGGAAAACCGAAGCAGCCTCCGAAGGAGCAACCGAAGGGACCGCCGCCCGCTGCGCGCCCGACGACGCCGCCTCCGCCGCCGCCTGCTGCACCCAAGGCTCCGACCGCCCCGCCGCCCGCAGCCGCACCGCCGCATCCGCCCGCCGCACCTCCGCCGGCTGCCGCGCCGTCACGACCGACGCCGCCGCCCCCGCCGCCCGCGACTCGTCAGGCACCTCCGCCGCCCCCGCCGCCGCCTGCCGCGCCCAAGGCTCCGACGCCGCCTCCGGCCGCGGCTCCGCAGCAACATGCGCCAACGCCCCCGCCGCCTCCGCCAGCGGCGACGCAGCAGCACGCACCAACGCCGCCTCCGCCACCACCACCGCCGGCTCCGCAGCAGCGCACACCAACCCCGCTGCCGACGCCGCCCGCGACGGCACCGGCGCGTCCGACGGCAACGCCGACGCCTCCGCCTCCTGCAATCACGCCGCCTTCAGCGGCCCCGGGTGCACGGCCAGCGCCGACGGCAACACCGGCCCCGACGGCATCGCCGGCGCCCGCCGTTCGTCCGGCGCCGACAGCCACACCCACGCCGTTCACAACGCCGACGCCGAGCACCACGTCGCCCGGTCGTCCCGCCACGCCGCCGGCCCCAGGAACAACAGCTCCCGGCACAACCCCCGCTCCGACGGCAACGCCCGCGCCCGGCACCACGTCGCCCGCTCGGCCCGGCGCTCCGCCGGCCGCAGGAGCACCGGCTCCAGGGGCAACACCCGTGCCCGGTGGCACGGTGACGACGCCTCCCGCACGCCAGGGCGGAACGCCGCCTGCGGCGCCGCAGGCCGGCGCCGCACCGCGTCCTCCGGCACCGCCGCCCGGCGCTGCGGCACCGACGGTCGTTCCTGCCACGCCAGCCGCCGCACCGCCGCCGAACAAGGCGCAGTACGCGCCGCCGACGGTTGCGCCGGCCTTCCGCGCCGCGCCGACGGTCGCAGCACCGCTGCCGCCGCCGCCGCGTCCGCCGCAGCGTGACCTGACGCCGCTGGCGTTCGGCGCGGGCATCGTGGCCGGTGCTGTGATCGGCGCCACCATCGCCGACTACCGCAACCAGCGGCAGGAGGTCGTCGAAGGCGGCCGCACCATCTACACCGAGCCGGACCGCATCATCATCCGCGACCCCAGTGGTCAGGAATATGTTCGCGGCAACGATCTCTATCGCTTCCGCTACGGCGCCCGCGACATCCGCACCGAGACCGTCGGCGGCGAAACCCGCACCGTCGTGATCCGTCCTGACGGCAGCGAGGTGATCACCGTGGTCGGTCCTGATGGGTCGCTGCTGCGCCGTATCCGCAGGGACCCCGGCGGGCGCGAGATCATCATCATCGACAACACCTACCGCGATCCGCGCGCGGTCGGCGGCTTCTACGTCGACGTGCCGCCGCCGGTCGTGAGCATCCCGTATGATCGCTACATCGTCGATGCCCAGGAAGCCTCGCCCGATGTGATCTACGAGACGATGCGGGCTCCGCCGGTGCAGCGGATCGAGCGGCGCTACTCGCTCGACGAGATCCGCTACTCGCCGAACGTCCGCATGGCGATGCCGAGCGTTGACGTCAACACGATCAACTTCGAGACGGGATCCTGGACCATTCCACCGGACCAGGCGGCGCGGCTCCAGGTGATCGCCGACGGCATCAACCAGGCGATCCGGGCCAATCCGCAGGAAGTGTTCCTGATCGAGGGCCACACCGATGCGGTCGGCAACGACGTCGACAATCTGTCGCTGTCGGATCGCCGGGCGCAGGCCGCGGCCGAACTGCTGACCCAGCAGTTCGGTGTGCCCGCCGAGAACCTGACCTCGCAGGGCTACGGCAAGCAGTACCTGAAGGAGCAGACCGACGGTCCGAGCCGGATCAACCGGCGCGTCACCGTCCGCCGCATCACGCCGCTGCTCAACGGCGGCCAGGCCGACGCGGCACCGCCTCCGCCGCAGCGCCAGTAAGACTGCTGCAAAAAGAAAATGGCCGGGAGCAATCCCGGCCATTTTTGTTTTTCTCGTGCCCCGGACGCGGCGCGGAGCGCCGCAGAGCCGGGGCCCAGAAGCCAAAAGCGAAACCGTCGAGAGAGTCTGGGTCCCGGCTCTGCGATGCACCGCTGCGCGCTGCATCGCGTCCGGGACACGGGAGCCTCAGCATTCGTAGGGTGGTGGGCAAAGGCGCGCAAGCGCCGTGCCCACCACCTCTCCCCGAAGCACAGCGTGGGCACGGCGCGCGAAGAACGCGCCTTTGCCCACCCTACGAGAGCGGAGGTATCAGCCCTTGTCGCTTTCGAGCTTGAAGATCTGCGAGCCCTCGCTGCCCGAGAGCAGGCCGGTCTTCGAATAGAGACCGAGCTTGGTGCGCGTATCCGCGATATCGAGGTTGCGCATGGTGAGCTGGCCGATGCGGTCGGCCGGCGTAAAGGCGGCGTCCTCGACCTTCTCCATGCTGAGCCTTTCAGGCGCATAGGTGAGGTTCGGGCTTTCGGTGTTGAGGATCGAATAGTCGTTGCCGCGGCGCAGCTCCAGCGTGACCTCGCCGGTGACGGCGCGCGCGACCCAGCGCTGCGCGGTCTCGCGCAGCATCAGGGCCTGCGAGTCGAACCAGCGGCCCTGATAGAGCAGGCGTCCGAGCCGCATGCCGCTGATGCGGTACTGCTCGATGGTGTCCTCGTTGTGAATGCCGGTGACGAGACGTTCATAGGCGATGTGCAGGAGCGCCATGCCCGGCGCCTCGTAAATGCCGCGGCTCTTGGCCTCGATGATGCGGTTCTCGATCTGGTCGCTCATGCCGAGGCCGTGACGGCCGCCGATGGCATTGGCTTCGAGGAACAGCGCGACCGGATCGGCGAAGGTCTTGCCGTTCAGCGCGACCGGCTGGCCTTCCTCGAAACGCACCACGACCTTCTCGGCCTTCACGGCGCAATCGTCGCGCCAGAACGGCACGCCCATGATCGGGTTGACGATCTTGATGCCGCTGTCGAGGCTTTCAAGATCTTTTGCTTCGTGCGTGGCGCCGAGCAGATTGCTGTCGGTCGAATACGCCTTCTCGGCGCTCATCTTGTAGGCAAAGCCCTGCGCCGTCATGAACGCCGACATCTCGGCTCGGCCGCCGAGCTCGTCGATGAATTGCTGGTCGAGCCAGGGCTTGTAGATGCGCAAGCTCGGGTTGGTCAAAAGGCCGTAGCGATAGAACCGCTCGATGTCGTTGCCCTTGAAGGTCGAACCGTCGCCCCAGATGTTGACGCCGTCTTCCTTCATCGCCGCGACCAGCATCGTGCCGGTCACCGCGCGTCCCAGCGGGGTGGTGTTGAAATAGGTGATGCCGCCGGTCGAGATGTGGAAGGCGCCGGACTGGATCGCGGCGATGCCTTCGTGAACCAGCTGCGTGCGGCAATCGACCAGCACGGCCTTCTCGGCGCCGAAGACTTCCGCCTTGCGCGGGATCTCGTTGTAGTCGGCCTCATCGGGCTGGCCGAGATTGGCGGTATAGGCGTAGCAGCGCGCGCCCTTCTGCTTCATCCAGAGCAGCGCCGCTGAGGTGTCGAGGCCGCCCGAAAAAGCGATGCCGACTTTCTCACCCTTGGGCAGGCTTTTCAGGATCGTGGTCATGGGGCTTCCAATCGGGTCTGAAGGGGCTGATTTCGGTGCGAACTTGACCGCGCGAATATCAAATTTCGCAGGGATCGGCACCCATTTAATGGCTCAAATCGAGGGTGCGGGACCGGTCTTGCGGCCGAACAGGCGCTTGCGGAGCCGGTAGGCAGGCATGTTCAGCCGGGTCAGGGCGGCATCGACCGCCCCGTCCGAGAACCGGGTCCGCGACCAGCGGTAGATCATCGCATAAGCAAGCCAGATCACGAGGAAGGTGACGAGGCCGGCGGTCGCAACATCGGTGAAGAAATGGCCGCCGAAGGCCATGCGGAGCCCGCTGGTCACGGCCCCGAACACCACCGCGCCGGCATAGGCGAGCGGCCGCCACGCCGGGGGCGCCAGCGCGGCCGGCGCCAGCGTCCAGAACGCGGTCGCGCCTTCGCCCGAGAAGAACGAGCAATTGCGCGCACAATCGCCGCGCGGATCCCACCACGCCACGAACTGCTGATCGCCGGCAAACTGCGTCACCACCACCGGCCGCGGCCGGCCCCAATAGGTCTTGAAGGTGAGATTGGTGAGAATGCCGGCCGACAGAATGATCGTCACCAGCAGGAACACGATCGCGCGGCCCGACACCATCAAGGGACGGTCGGGCCTGATCATCTTGACAACGAGCGCAACCAGCGACGGCAGCACGAACGCCCAGGACACCCACATCGCAGCATCACGCGCGATCCCGGCCCAGCCGTTCAGCTTGAGCGGAAACGTCCTGGTATCAGGATCGAAGAACAGCGCGGCGATCTTGAGATCGAGCTCGGGATAGAGGCCGAAAACGACGCCGATCACGAGCCACAGCGCCAGGGCGATGAAGAGTCCAGTCCGGTTCATGGCGCGCGGTTTAGCGGAGTGGGACGGGGATGAAAACCCCAAGGAAGGTACCCATCCTCCCCCTCCAGGGGAGGGTAAGAAAGTCACCTTGCATCCGGCCTCGAATTCGACGGCAGTGGCGGGGGCGGTTCGCGCGGGGGCGACGGGATGCGCCAGGCGCCGGCATTGCGGCCGGCGATCAGCCAATAAACGACGCCCGCGACAATGCCCGCACCGGTCATGATCTCCAGATGCCGACGCACGATGCCCTCGAACTGAAACGTGTCAGGGTGGAACGGGACGAGGCCGAGATAGCAGGCGAGCCCGCCGAGGCCGCCGCCGACGGCATAGGCGAGCGCACTGCGGATGTAGAGCGCTTCGGTGATCGCGACGATCACCGCCGCCGGCACCAGCGCAAATCCCGAGACGAAGATGAAACCGAAGCCGAGCAGGATGTCGATCGTGCCCTGATCGACCGGACCGGCGCCAAGATCGGAAAATTCGGGAAACAGCAGCGCACCGACGACGATCATGCCGCCGACGAAGCAGGCGGCGAGAAAGCCGATGAAGATGACGATGAGGCGGCCGATCAGGGACATGCGGGGAAAGCCACCGTAGTCATCATTGCGAGCGCAGCGAAGCAATCCAGACTGCCGCTGCGGAAAGATTCTGGATTGCTTCGCTGCGCTCGCAATGACGAGGATGCGAGAGCGCGGGCACCCATCAACTCAATCCGTCATCGCCATGGCGCGCAGCGCCTGGCGTTCGCGCGCGCTCAGCTTCTCCGTCTCCGACTTGAGCTGGCCGCAGGCAGCGAGGATGTCGCGGCCGCGCGGGGTGCGCACCGGCGAGGAATAGCCGGCGTTGAAAATGTATTCGGAGAACTTTTCGATCTGGTCCCAGTCCGAGCATTCATAGGCCGTGCCGGGCCAGGGATTGAACGGGATCAGATTGATCTTGGCGTGAATGCCCTTGAGCAGCTTCACCAGCAGTTTCGCATCGTCGAGCGAATCGTTGACGCCCTTAAGCATCACATATTCGAAGGTGATGCGGCGGGCATTCGAAGCACCGGGATAGTCGCGGCAGGCCTGAAGCAATTCCTTGATCGGATATTTGCGGTTGAGCGGCACCAGCTCGTTGCGCAGCTCGTCGCGCACCGCATGCAGCGAGATCGCGAGCATGACGCCGATCTCCTCGCCGGCGCGCACGATGTTCGGCACCACGCCCGAGGTCGACAGCGTGATGCGGCGGCGGGAGATGCCGATACCCTCGTTGTCGCCGACGATCAAGAGCGCATCGCGGACCGCGTCGAAATTGTAGAGCGGCTCGCCCATGCCCATCATCACGATGTTGGTGACGCGGCGCGTGCCGTCCTCGCGATCGGCCCAATCGTTCAGGCGATCGCGCGCGACCATGATCTGACCGACGATCTCGCCGGCGGTAAGGTTGCGCACCAGACGTTGCGTGCCGGTATGACAGAACGAGCAGTTCAGCGTGCAGCCGACCTGCGAGGAGACGCAGAGCGTGCCGCGATCGGTCTCGGGGATGTAGACGCACTCGACTTCATGCGCCTTCTGAACATTGTCGCCGCTCGGCAGCCGCAGCAGCCATTTGCGGGTGCCGTCATTGGAGATCTGCTCGGCCACGACTTCGGGACGATCCACCGTGAAGTGCTGCGCGAGATCGGCGCGAATGCCCTTCGAGATCGAGGTCATGTCGTCAAAACTCTGGGCGCCGCGGAAATAGAGCCAGTGCCAGAGCTGCTGCACGCGCATCTTGCGCTGTGCCGGCGCAACGCCGATCTCACCGAGCCGATCGGCGAGCTCGGTGCGCGACAGACCGATCAGCGACGGCTTTGCCGGCGGCACGTAGGTTTCGAGCGGAGTCTTCTCCACCAGGATTGCGTCGCGCGGCTCGATCGTCGGTTGCATCTATGGGCCTAATTGCTGTGGTCGTTCCGGGGCAGCTCAAAGAGCTGAACCCGGAACCTCGAGATTCCGGGTTCGCGCTTTGCGCGCCCCGGAATGACGGAAGAAAATCTGGAACCGGCTCTATATAGCAACCGGGACCGCCGATTGCGACCTTCTCGCCCGCAGCCTTAATGCCGGCAATCCTGAGCGATCTTGTCGAGCGCCTGGGCGAGGCCCTTCAGCGAAAACGTGTCGGTGGTTTCCGTGCCCTTGGCCGAGGTGCCCTTGACCACGAGATCTGCGGATTTGCGCATGGCTTCCACCATCCGCTCCTCCTCGGCCGCATTCTTGATCCAGAGGCCGTCACCCTGCGTATACATCGCAAAGGAGGCGCCGCCGACCTCGACGGTCGATTCCGAGCCCGGCTTCAGCGCGTAGCCGATCATGACGGAGACTTCGTTGTTCACCTTCTCGGCCGGCCGGGTCGAGACGAAGGCATAGGCCGGATCGCGCGGCCGGTTCGGCGGATTGGTCTTCGACGACGAGGGCTTCGCCAGCGCAAAGCAGACCTTCTTGCCGTTGGGTGTCGCCGCATAGGCACCCCAGGTGCCGAACTGGCCGATCAGCGTCGGCTCGGCGCCACCCGCAACCGCCGCAGCGGGAGCGGCCTGCTTGCTCTCGGGCTTGGCTGCCGTCTTGGCCGCTGGCTTGGCCGCCGCCTTCGACGCCGGTTGCGCCGTCTGGGCGCGTGCGGAATCACCCAATCCCCACGCCGCCACGCCAGTCATCAAAGCCAAAAAGAGCGCCCGCCACATGCTGGAGTGGTTCCCTCAATATTGTGACTGGAAGATGGCCCGGCGGCGATTTGTCCCCGGGCAGGGATAACCGGGAAAGTCCAGTTTGGGAAGGTAGTTAGCGGGACGCCACGGTCAGCTTTTGGACCGCGCGGCGCGCTGTTCCGCCCACTGCGCATCAGTCCATTGCAACAGGTCCTCGGCGCCGGAACTGCGCAAATGGGCGCCGCCGTCGATCACCACCATCTCACCGTTGATGTATCCGGCGCGGTCCGAGACCAGGAAGCTGGCGAGGTCGGCCAGCTCGCTATGCTGGCCGACGCGTCCGAGCGGGTTGTGGGTGGTCCAACCTTCGTCGCGGCCCTCGGGGCGGAGCTGCCCCGACGCACCGGCGGTGGGGAACGGTCCCGGTGCGATCGCGACCGTGCGGATGCCCTTCGGGCCCCATTCCACCGCGAGGCTCTTGGTCATCGCCAGCACCGCCGATTTGGCCATCGCGGAAGGGACGGTGAAGGCGCGCCCGGTAATGGTCGAGGTCGAGAGGATCGAGAGCACGACGCCATTGTGCGCACCTTCGATCCAGCGCTTGCCGGCGGCGAGCGTGCAGTACATCGCGCCATGCAGTGTCGGCGCCAGAATCGCATCGGCCGCGCGGAACGACAGATGCTCACTTTGCGCGATGAAGGTCGCGGCAGCGTTGTTGACGAGAATGTCGAGCGGCGCCTCGCGCCAGATCGTGTCCATCATCGCATCGACCGCGGCACCATCGCGAACATCGCACGTCACGGTCGTGACCTTGCCGCTGGTCGCAGCGCGCATCTCGCTCGCGGTTGCTTCGAGACGGTCGAGCTTGCGCCCGCAGATCACGAGCTCGGCGCCGAGCGCGAGGAAGCGGCGTCCCATCGCAGCGCCAAGCCCGGAGCCGCCGCCGGTGACGAGGATGCGCTTTCCCTTGAGCAGACCTGTTTCAAACATCGTTTGAATCCCTTTCTCCGCGGGTTTCGTCATTGCGAGGAGCAAAGCGACGAAGCAATCCAGACTATTTCCGCGGGACGGACTCTGGATTGCTTCGCTGCGCTCGCAATGACGAGGATAGGCCAGCGCGCTCCTCAGACAAAGAATCTGGATTGTCCGGTCGCATTAAATCCGGCAGAAACGGCCAAACATTCATTCCACCCCGAACGTCCAGGTGCCGCCATGAAAGCCATTCTCTGTTCGCAATATTGCCAGCCCGACGATCTCGTGCTCGCCGATGTGCCGGATCCGGTCGCTGGTCCCGGCGAAGCGGTGATCGCGATCAAGGCGGCGGCGCTGAATTTTTTCGACATCCTGATGATTCAGGGCAAGTACCAGATCAAGCCGCCGTTCCCGTTCTCGCCGGCCGCGGAAGTTGCCGGCGTGATCGAGAGTATCGGTCCCGGCGTGACCGATCTGAAGATCGGCGATCGCGTCGTCGCCTCCTGCGGCCACAATGGTGCGCGCGAGAAGATCGCGCTGCCGGCGGCAGGAATCGTGAAGATCCCCGACAATCTCGACTACGATCGCGCGGCCGGCATCATCATCATCTACGGCACGGCGCTGCATGCGCTGGAGGATCGCGCCAGCCCGAAGCCGGGTGAGACGCTCGCTGTGCTCGGCGCTGCCGGCGGCACGGGTCTCGCAGCCTGCGAGCTCGGCAAGCTGATGGGCCTGAAGGTGATCGCCTGCGCCTCGTCGGACGAGAAGCTCGCCTTTGCCAAGGCGCATGGCGCCGAGCTGACGCTGAACTACGCCAAGGAAGATCTGAAGGAAGGCCTGCGCAAGCTCACCGACGGCAAGGGCGTCGACATCATCTTCGATCCAGTGGGCGGTGCGTATGCCGAACAGGCGCTGCGCTCGATCGCCTGGGAAGGCCGCTTCCTCGTGATCGGCTTTGCCGCCGGCGACATTCCGAAGATGCCGCTGAACCTTGCACTGTTGAAGGGCTGCGATATCCGCGGCGTGTTCTGGGGTGCCTGGACCCGGCTCAACCCCGCCAAGAACCGCGCCAATCTCGAGAAGCTCGTGAAGTGGACTGCGGAAGGCAAGATCTCATCGCATGTCGACCGCACCTTCCCGCTCGCACAGACCGCGGATGCGCTGAAGGTGCTGGCGGGACGCCAGGCCATGGGCAAGGTGATCCTGCATCCGTGAGGATGTAGTGCTGTCGCCACATACTCAATTGTCATCGCCCGGCTCGACCGGGCGATCCAGTACTCCGAGACGGTCGTGATTCAATCGACAAGCTGCGGCGTACTGGATTCCCCGCCTTCGCGGGGGATGACAGCGGAATGTTTGGCGATACCCGCTACGCCGCTTCCGCTTTCTCCTCCGCCTCGCCCACCCCGCGCTTCAGCGCGGCACGCGCCGCTTCGCGATGCTCCGTCGTGATGTGGCTGGCGACCATGCGGATGGCGGTGGCGAGAATGGCGGCGTCATCGGTGAAGCCGAGCACCGGCATCACGTCCGGAATGAAATCGAACGGCAGGATGAAATAGGCGATCGCGCCCAATAGCGACGCCTGGACATGGCGCGGCGTCTGCCGGTCGAACGCGCAGTAATAGGCAGCGAGCAAATCCTCAGTGAATGGCAGATGCGCAGCGACGCGCTTGAGCTTGCGCCAGAAGCGGCGGCGCAAGCTTTCGCGATCTTCCGCGAGCCGATCGGCTGGCTCGAAGCCAACGCTGTGTTCGGCAGCCATGTTCGACAATCTCCCCGTCCCGCCGGACGTGGCGGATGGCCGCATCCCGTGCTGATCACAACATGGGGATGCGCATCCTGCCTGCAAGATGTCAGCCGGGCGTCAGCTTCGCGATGGCGTTCATCGCCGTGGCGAGCTCGATGTCGAGCCGGGTGATGCCGCCGGCATCATGGGTCGACAGCACCACTTCCACCGTCTTGTAGACGTTGCGCCATTCGGGGTGGTGATCCATCTTCTCGGCGACCAGCGCCGCGCGGGTCATGAAGCCGAAGGCCTCGTTGAAATCCTTGAAGACAAAGGTCTTCCCGATGGCATCGCGCCCCTGGATCTCGGTCCAGCCCGGGATACCGCCCAGCGCCTGCCTGCGTGCCTCGGCCGTCAGCCGTTCTGCCATGATGGACCTCCGTTCAGGGGAACTTTACCCTAACACCGTGCTTACGCCTCGGTTCATGCGGGATTGGGCCGATCCGCTAACCATGACGGAGATGTAACCCCGTCGGGCAGGAAATTTGCTACAATTGTGGGCGTAAATCGCCGGCCAAGATGAAACTGAGCCTGAAGCGCCTGTTTGGGAGATCGATGACCGGGGCATCCGACCTGGCCGAAGCGCCCTCTCCGCCTTCGCCGCGATCTGCGGCGCGGAAGACGGCACTCGTGTCTCTGGCGCTGGTGCTCGCCATCATCGGCGCGCTGGCGGGCGGCTATTATTTCGCGATGCGGCCGGTGGTGCTGAAGATCGCGGTCGGTCCCGCCAACAGCGACGACGTCAAGGTGGTGCAGACGCTGACGCAGGCCTTTGCGCAGAGCAAAGGCTCCGTGCGGCTGCGCCCGATCCAGACCGACGGCGCCATCGCCAGCGCCAATGAGCTCGCCGAGGGCAAGGCCGATCTCGCCATTATCCGCGGCGATCTCGACGTGCCCAAGAACGCACAAGCCGTCGCGACGCTGCGCAAGAACGTCGTGGTGCTGTGGTCGGCGCCCGGCAAGGGCAAGAAGAAGAGCGCGAAGATCACCAAGATCGCGCAGCTCGCCGGCCATCGCGTCGGCGTGGTCGGCAAGACGCAGGCCAACGTCAATCTGCTCAAGGTGATCCTCCAGCAATACGGCGTCGATCCCGCCAAGGTCGAGATCGTGCAATTCCCGGCGAGCGAAGCCACCGAAGCAATCAAGTCGCAGAAGGCCGACGTCTATCTCGCGGCAGGCCCGGTCAACAGCAAGATCACGGCGGACGCGATCGCAGCTTCCGCGAAGGATGGCGGCACGCCGACCTTCCTCGCGATCGATTGGGCCGACGCGATCGCGCAGAGCCATCCGGTCTATGAATCCTCCGAGATTCCCGCCGGCACTTACGGCGGCTCGCCCGATCGACCCGAGGACGAGGTCAAGACCATCAGCTTCTCGCATCACATCGTGGCGCGCAAAGGCCTGTCCGAGACCACGGTTGCGGCCTTCACCCGGCAGCTTTTCGCCGTGCGCCAGCAATTGCTGACCGACTTTCCGCAGGCCGCGAAGATCGAAACGCCCGATACCGACAAGGATGCCGTGATCCCCGTGCATCCCGGTGCTGCCGCCTTCGTCGACGGCGAGGAAAAGACCTTCCTCGACAAGTACAGCGACTACATCTGGTGGAGCCTGATGGCGCTTTCGGCCATGGGCTCGCTCGGCGCCTGGTTCGCGGGCTATCTAAAGAAGGACGAGCGCAACAGCAACAATCATCAGCGGGAACGGCTGCTCGACATGCTGGTCGCAGCCCGCAAGAGCGAGACCACCGACGAGCTCGATCAGATGCAGACCGAAGCCGACGAGATCCTGCGCGACACCCTGCGCTGCTACGATCACGGCGCCATCGAGGAAGGCGCACTGACCGCGTTCAACATCGCGCTCGACCAGTTCCACGCCGCGGTCGCCGACCGCAAGGTGGTGCTGTCCAGCCTGCCACAGAACCTGCAGCGCGCCGGCGTGCAATTCCGGGCCGCCGGCAACGCATAGGCGGCCGCGCGTAATTTCCGCGTCACATTGTCTCAATATAGCGTCGGACATCATCCTGACGACCGCCACCTTGGCGGGCGCCGCGCGATATCGAGAGCATCGCCATGAAGATCAAATTCTCCCGCCGCAAATTCCTCACCACCAGCGCCGGCGCACTCGGCGCGATCGCGATGCCGCATCTGTCGCGCGCGGCCGACCGGCCTGTGGTCACTCACGGCGTGCAGTCCGGCGACGTCACGGTCGACGGCGGCGTGGTCTGGGCGCGCACCGACCGGCCCGCGCAGATGCTGGTCGAGGTGGCGACGACTGATACCTTCAAGGACGCCCGCGCGCTGCCGCCGATCGCGGCGCTGCCGGAGAGCGACTTCACCGCGAAGATGCTGGTGGAGAATCTTCCCGGCGGACAGGACATCTTCTATCGCGTCCGCTTCCGCGACCTTTCCCACACCGCGATCGAAGGCGAGCCGGTGGTCGGCCGCTTCCGCACCGCGCCGGCCGATCGCCGCGACGTCAGCTTCGTCTGGGGCGGCGACGTCGCCGGCCAGGGCTGGGGTATCAATCCCGATGACGGCGGCATGTTCACCTTCTCGGCGATGCACAAGCACCGCCCGGACTTCTTCCTGCATTCCGGCGACACCATCTACGCCGACGGCGTGATCCCGTCCGAGGTCAAGCTTGCCGACGGCAAGATCTGGAAGAACGTCACCATCCCCGAGAAGGCCAAGGTCGCCGAGACGCTGGACGAGTTTCGCGCCGCGCACAAATACAATTTTACCGACGACAATGTCCGCGCCTTCAATGCCGAGGTGCCGATTTTCGTGCAGTGGGACGACCACGAGGTGACCAACAACTGGTCGCTGTCGAAAGATCTGCCTGCTGCCTACAAAGTGCGTGACATCTCGCTGCTCGCCGCACGAGCGGGCCGCGCCTTCCACGAGATGTATCCGATGCGCGAGAGCATCGTTGAGCCGGGCCGGGTCTACCGCAAGATCGCTTACGGCCCGCATCTCGACGTGTTCGTGCTCGACGAGCGCAGCTATCGCGGCCCGAACGGCGCCAACCTCGAAACGGAGTACGGCCCGGCCAGTTACTTCCTCGGGCCGGAGCAGATGGCCTGGCTGAAGCGTGAACTGCTCAATTCGCGCGCGACCTGGAAGGTGATCGCCTCCGACATGCCGCTCAGCATCCTCGTCTACGACGATGCCGCGAACAAGAAGGGGTCGGAAGCCTTCGCGCAGGGCGACGGCCCGGTGCGCGGCAGAGAGTTCGAGATCGCCGACCTTCTGCGCTTCATCAAGATGGCGCCGATCAAGAACACGGTGTGGCTGACCGCCGACGTGCATTACGCCGCCGCGCACTATTACAATCCGGACAAGGCGCAATTCCAGGAGTTCGAGCCGTTCTGGGAATTCGTGTCGGGTCCGCTGCATGCGGGAACGTTCGGGCCTGGCGAGATGGACAACACGTTTGGACCCGAGGTGCGTTTCGTCAAGGCGCCCGGCCCCGACAAGCAGAACCTTCCGCCGTCCGCCGGCATGCAGTTCTTCGGTCACGTCAAGATCGACGGCGCCTCCGGCCAGATGACGGTGACGCTGCGCGACCGTGCCGACGTCGCGTTGTGGTCGACAACGCTCGATCCGAAGCTCGCCTGAGGCTGATCTAGCTGCAGCGCGCCTGCAACGCCGCCTCCAGCGCATCGCTGCTGCACGGCTTTTGCAGCCGCGGCCGTGTGCCAAACTCTGGCGGAATGCCGGTCTCCGCGCCATAGCCGGTGACGAAAACAAAGGGAATGTCGAGCGCCGCCAGCCGCTCGGCGATCGCAAAGCTCTTCTCGCGGATGAGCTCGACGTCGAGCAGCGCGAAGTCTGGCACGCGCGAGGCAATCGCGCTCAGCGCCTGCGCGACTGATCCCACCGTGCGCACGCTCTTCACGCCGAATCCGAGCAACCGATCCTCGAAATCGATCGCGATAATCGGATCGTCCTCGACGATCAGAACATCGGCAGGGATGTCGGCCGAGTTGTCCGGGGAGGCAGGTATCATGATCCTGGCTATCGAGGGCTGCATGTTTCACCGATCAGGACAGCCTCGTGCCGACGCCTGCGCCCAGCGCATCGGAGGGTTCCCGGAACGAAACTCACCACAGAACAGTTTTGACGTCTGTCCACATGTGCACATAGGCCGTGGACGGAACTCGCTAGTGTGGAAGGGAGGACAGGGGAGTTCACGATGGATGCACGGATCAGCAAGACGAGCGAGATCGAGAGCCGCCCGGCCAACAATCTGCTTCGGCGCTTGAACGCCGCGGATTATGCGCTGCTCGCACCCCATGTCGCCGTTGACGACGTCGGTGCGAGCCATCTGCTCTACAATCCCGGAGACGACGTCCAGGTCGTGCACTTTCCGTGCGGGCCGTCGCTCGCGACGTTCCTCGTTCCTAATGAGGACGGCCGCGACGTCGAGACCATTTTGGTCGGCCGCGAAGGCGCCGTCGGCGGCATCGTTAGCGAAGGATTTCTGCCGGCCTACACGCGCATCTGCGTGAAGTTCGGCGGACCATTCGCACGCATTCACGTCGGCAGGCTTGAAGCGGCCAAGGCGCGCTCGCCGTCGCTGCGCAACATCTTCGCGCGCTACGCCGATTGCATGCTGGCGCAGATCTTCCAGTCGACCGCCTGCAACGCGATTCATTCGATCGAGCAGCGCACGGCCAAATGGATCATCGCCGCGATGGAGCGAACCGGCGACGAGCGCAGCGTGCCGCTGACGCATGAGCAGCTCGCCACCTTGCTCGGCGTGGGGCGCAGCTATGCCAGCCGCGTGCTGCAGTCGTTCAAGGCCGAAGGCGTGCTCGACACGCGGCGCGGCTCGATCCTGGTCCGCAATCATGACGGCCTGCGCCTGCGCGCCTGTCTCTGCAACGACGCCGTGAAGCTGCATTTCGAGGAGGTGCTGCGCGGGGTCTATCCGACCGAGGAGCCGGAGAGCCACGCAAGCTGATCGGGACGGCCGGCTCGCGAGACAGGGCCGGTTTGGCCCGGACCACCCCTAAGCCCCGGGGATTCCCGGGCAAAATTCAATCAACCAACCCTGAAAGAACGCATTGTTTTTTGGCGTTTTTTGCCTATATTGCGGCGCAAACGCATAGGCTACCCGGTCGATATGGCCGGGTTTCCTTTTTGGGCGTAGCAGGCCCCGTTTTCCACGTTTCCAGCGTTGTTCCTGCGAAGAGGTCCCGGCTTGACCGGCGAGATCGCGCTTAACCCATTGTCCGACCGCAAAGAAGCTCACTCATGAATCTCCGCAACGTCGCCATCATCGCCCACGTCGACCACGGCAAGACGACCCTCGTCGACAAGCTCCTCCAGCAGTCCGGCACGTTCCGCGAGAACCAGAAGGTGACTGATCGCGCCATGGACTCCAACGATCTGGAGCGCGAGCGCGGCATCACCATTCTGGCCAAGGCGGCCTCGGTGCAGTGGAAGGACACCCGCATCAACATCGTCGACACGCCCGGCCACGCCGATTTCGGCGGTGAGGTCGAGCGCATCCTGAACATGGTGGACGGCGCCCTGGTGCTGGTCGACGCCGCCGAAGGCCCGCTGCCGCAGACCAAGTTCGTGGTCTCCAAGGCGCTCAAGGTCGGCCTCAAGCCGATCGTCGTCATCAACAAGGTCGACCGCCCCGACGCGCGCCCGACCGAAGTCATAAACGAGGTGTTCGACCTGTTCGCGGCGCTCGACGCCAGCGAGGAGCAGCTCGACTTCCCGATTCTTTATGGATCAGCCAAGCAGGGCTGGATGGCCGAGAGCCCCGAGGGTCCGCAGGACAAGGGCATGAAGCCGTTGTTCGATCTGGTGCTGCGCCACGTCGCGCCGCCGAAGGTCGAGGAAGGTCCGTTCCGCATGATCGGCACCATCCTCGAAGCCAACCCCTATCTCGGCCGCATCATCACCGGCCGCATCTCGTCCGGCGTGCTCAAGCCGAACCAGCAGGTCAAGGTGCTGCATGCCGACGGCAAGCTGGTCGAGACCGGGCGCATCACCAAGATCCTGGCGTTCCGCGGTCTCGAGCGTACGCCGCTCGATGAAGCCGAAGCCGGCGACATCGTCGCGATTGCGGGCCTCACCAAGGGCACCGTCGCCGACACCTTCTGCGATCCGACCGTCGAGGTGCCGCTGCCGGCCCAGCCGATCGATCCGCCGACCGTGTCGATGTCGTTCATCGTCAACAACTCCCCGCTCGCAGGCACCGAGGGCGACAAGGTGACGAGCCGCATGATCCGCGACCGTCTCTTGCGCGAAGCCGAGGGTAACGTTGCGCTGCGCGTCGTCGAATCCGCCGACAAGGATGCGATGGAAGTCTCCGGCCGCGGCGAATTGCAGCTCGCGATCCTGATCGAGACCATGCGCCGCGAGGGCTTCGAGCTCTCGGTGTCGCGTCCGCGCGTCGTGTTCCAGAAGGACGAAGCCACCGGCGCCACCATGGAGCCGATCGAGGAAGTCGTCATCGACGTCGACGAGGAACATTCCGGCGTCGTCGTGCAGAAGATGAGCGAGCGCAAGTCCGAGCTGATCGAGATGAAGCCCTCGGGCGGCAACCGTCAGCGCCTGGTGTTCTACGCCCCGACCCGCGGCCTGATCGGCTATCAGGGCGAGCTGCTCACCGACACCCGCGGCACCGCGATCATGAACCGCCTGTTCCACGGCTATGCGCCGTACAAGGGTGAGATCCAGGGCCGCCGCAACGGCGTGCTGATCTCCAACGACCAGGGCGAAGCGGTCGCCTACGCCATGTTCAAGCTGGAAGACCGCGGCCCGATGATGATCGAGCCGGGCTGGAAGGTCTACAAGGGCATGATCGTCGGCGAGCACACCCGCGACAACGATCTCGAGATCAACGTGCTCAAGGGCAAGCAGCTCACCAACATCCGCACCACCTCGAAGGACGAAGCGGTGCGCCTGACCCCGCCGATCCGCATGACGCTGGAAAAGGCGCTCGCCTATATCGAGGACGACGAGCTCGTCGAGGTCACGCCGAAGTCGATCCGCCTGCGCAAGAAGCACCTCGACCCGAACGAACGCAAGCGCGCCGAAAAGGCCAAGGAGGCGGTGGCTTAAGGCCGCCGTTCTCTCGTGCCCCGGACGCAGCGCAGCAGATAGTGATGCGCTGCTGAGCCGGGGCCCAGACGTTCTCACCTCCTGCACATCACCTTGGGTCCGGGCTCTGCGGAGCGGCGTTGCACGCCGCACCGCGTCCGGGACACGAGAACGGCATAACTGCCCGGCTTCAGCACACCCAGCGGACGTGCTAGAGCCCATCCATGTCCTTCCCCTCCTCCGTCGACGTCGCCATCATCGGGGCCGGTGCCGCCGGCCTCGGCGCGGCGCATGGGCTGGCGGCCTCGAGCCTCTCCATGATCGTGCTGGAGGCGCGTAGCCGGCTCGGCGGCCGCGCCTGGACCGTGCAGGCCTCACCTGCGGTGATCTTCGATGTCGGCTGCGGCTGGCTGCACTCCGCCGACAAGAATTCCTTCGTTCCGATCGCGCGAAAACTCGATTTCGAGCTCAACAAGGACCTGCCGCCCTGGCGTGAGCGCGCCTATGGCAATGCGTTTCCGCAAGGCGAGCGCGACGATTTCATGCGCGCGATGGACGCCTTCTACGAGCGGCTCTGGCAGGCCGCGCAGAAGGGCAAGGACGAGCCTGCGAGCCGAAGCCTGGAGCCAGGCAATCGCTGGAATCCCATGATCGACGCGATCTCGACCTATATCAACGGCTGCGAACTGAAGAACATGTCGACGCTCGACTGGGACGCCTATGAGGACAGCGAGCTCAACTGGCGCGTCCGCCGCGGCTATGGCGCGCTGGTCGCTGCCTATGGTGCGCCCTGCCCGGTGGCGCTGAACTGCAACGTCACGCTGATCGACCATTCCGACAGACGTGTCCGCATCGAGACGTCGCTGGGCGCGCTGACCGCGGACAAGGTGATCGTCACCGTGCCGACCAATCTGATCGCTGATGAGACGATCCGCTTCTCGCCGCCACTGCCGGCCAAGGTCGATGCCTGCGCCGGCCTGCCGCTCGGTATCGACGACAAGGTGACGCTGGCACTCGACGGCGCCGAAGCCTTTCCCAAGGAAGCAAACCTGCGCGGCGCCACGATGCGCACCGAGATGGGCACCTATCACATCCGCCCGTTCGGCCAGCCCTGCATCGAAGGTTTTTTCGGCGGCAGCTTCGCCCGCGCGCTGGAAGATGCCGGCGAGGGCGCCATCGCCGCGCACAGCATCGACGAGATCGCGGGCTTTCTCGGCAATGACATCCGCCGCAAGCTGAAGCCGCTCTACGAGTCGCGCTGGGGGCGCGATCCGTTCGCGCGAGGCTCCTATTCGCACGCGCTTCCGGGGCGTGCCGGCGACCGCGCCGTGCTGGCCGCGCCGGTGGACGGGCGGCTGTTCTTCGCGGGCGAAGCGACCTCGCCGAATTTCTTCACGACGGCGCATGGCGCAAGGGACACGGGCGAACGAGCGGCAAGAGAAGTGCTGGCGGCTCTAGGCGAGCCGTAGCCATACACTCCGTCATTGCGAGCGCAGCGAAGCGATCCAGAACCTGTCCGCGGCGGTAGTCTGGATAGCTTCGTCGCTTCGCCCTCGCAATGACGAGGCGGCACTACTCAATCACTCGCGCCCGCAAATCCGCATCCGGCACGAAGCACACATCGTACTTGCCGAAGATGCGGTAGCGGTTGTGGGCGATGAGGCTGTAGACGAAATCTCGCAGCGGCTTCGGCACCGCGAACAGCGCACGCACCCAGCCCCAGCCGGGGAGATGCGACAGCACTGTCAGCGCAGCGTCTGATTTCAGGAACGCCTCGCCGCCATGGACGACGGCGTTGGTGTCGGGATCATCGGGGTCGATGCCGAAGGTGCGTGCGAGCGTCGCACCATAATCCGACTGGATCGGCGTGAAGCGGAATCGCTTCGCTGTATCGCGCTTTGCGACGAACCGCACCCAGCGCGAGCAGAAGATGCAGACGCCGTCGAACAGGATCACGTCATCGTCGGACCATCTTGCCATCAGCGATTGTCCAGCATCAGAAGCGCAACGAGCATCAGCACGATTGCCGGACCTGTCTTCACGAGCGCGCCGAGCGGCTCGATCCAGAGATCTGGCGTCAGGATCGCCGCGCCGAACATGTAGCCGAGCGAGGCGACGATGCCGGCAACGAGCCCGATCGCGGCGGTGCGGCGGAAGGCAATCAGCACGCCGATGCTCATGTCCATCAGGCTGGTGCCTGTCGTGATGGGATCGACCAGCGAAGGCGGAAAATGGTGCGCAGTCAAAATACCAGCGGCAGCGCGGTAGGACACGAACAGCGCGATGAAGCCGGAGACGAGCCAGAACGCGACCAGGCTCGCAATGATCAGCGCCTTGATCAGGAACAGCCGCGCGAACCAGACGTCCTGGATGGTGGCGGGATGGCGCCCGATCGCTTCCATCAGCGTCCTGGGCACGATGCCCGTGGCGGCGATCCACGCCGAGGGATCGCCTCGCACGCCGCGGCGGAGCTCGGCGATGGCGGTGGAGCGCATCGGCGGCATCCAGCCGAGCCTGTTGGCGAGATCGCCGATCTTGGCGCCCAGATCGAGCATGAAGTCAGGCATTGCGATGTGCGGCCATCCGGCCGTGCCGAACGCAAGGCGAAACTGCTTGATGACGCCAGCCATCGTGATCGGTTCGGATTGCATGAGGTCCCAGCTCACGGCCCGGACGGAGGCATCATCGACGTCGCGCGCGGCAAGCCAGGCGATGGTCGCGGAGATATCATCGACCGCGACAGGCTGAAAAGGCGTCGCCATTTCCTTCGCCGGCAGATCCAATGGGAAGGCGGCGAGCGCGCGCAGCATGGCGCTGCCGCCATAGGCTGACGGCGCGACCACGAAGCCGGGCCGCAGGATGGCGTGGGGGATGCCGGAGGCCGCGATCAGCCGCTCCGCCTCGCGCTTGGTGGTAGCGAAGGCGGTACGATCGGCATCAGCGTTGCCGGGAATTGAGATGTGCACCAGCCGGATCGCACGACCGCTGCCGGCAATGGCTTGAAGCAGGCGCGCGACGAAATCGCGATGCACGGCATTGGTGTCGCTGCCGGGGCCGTCCTGCAGCACGCCGAGGCAATTCACGACGACATCCACGGCGTGCTCGCTGAGCAGGCGCGCCAGCGCGGCGGCATCGAGTGACAGGATCGGTCGCTCAAGATCGAGCGCGCTCGTCTTCTGCGCCGGCAGCAGGCTGCGCGCGAGACCGACCACGCGAAAACCACGCGTGCGCAGATCGTCGGTGACGAAGCGGCCGATCAGGCCGGAGGCTCCGAGCACCAAAATGGTTCGCTGGCTCATCACTTCCCTCAGAACGGCTTTGCGATCATCAACCACAGGATCAGCATCGTGGCGCCGAAGCCGGGGAAGCCGAACGCGAACCAGCGGCGAAACAGGACGAAGTAGCGCTCCGGCAGCGCGACACCTTGCTCGGCGGCCTTGCGCGCGAGATCGCGCATCTCGATCTGCATGAAGACGACGGGAATCCAGAACATGCCCGCAACGGCATAGAGCGCGAGCGAGGCCAGAATCCAGCGCTCAGTGATCGATGTGGCAGAGAGCATCATCAGCAAGCCGCCGGTGACCGGTTGCAGGATCACGGCCGACAGCGTGAAGATCGTATCCGCAATCACCACCACCGACGCCGTGCGCGCGATGAAATCGGCGCTGTCAGTGCGATGCGCCATCAGCATGAAAAAGGCGATGCCGGTTCCGGTGCCGAGGATGACGATGGCGCCGAGCACGTGCAGATATTTGACCAGGAAATACAGCGTCATGGCTTCTTGGTCGCTGCGGGCTTGGGCAGGTTCAGCGCCCGCGCGAGCTCGCTGGTTGCGGCCTGAACGCCTGCCTCGGTCTCGATCATCCAGTGGCCCTCGGTCCCCACGGCGGGCAGCGTGCGGAGATCGTCCTTGCCGCCGTCGCTGCGAAACGCATCCGCCAGAGTTTTCGAGAATGCCGGCGAGAAATAGCTGTCATTGGCTGCGACCAGCGACGTGACGGGAATGCGCGCCGCCTTGCCGAATTCGGCCGCGGCGGCGAGGAGCGTATGCGGCGCGCAGATCTTGTTCGGTTCATCATTGGCGTGACCGCCGCGCCCGGGTGCAAAGGCAATGATCGCGGATATTTCTTTCGGATCACCATTTGCGAGCGCGAGCGCGCCCCAACCGCCGGCCGAATGGCCGATCACGACCGCGGCATCCTTGCGAATAAAATCCTGCTTCTGCAGATATTTTGATGCGAACAATATCTCTTGGGCGGTGGCTCGGCCCGCGCGGACATAGTCCGCTTCGTCGCAGCCGCCCTGGTCCTCGATATAGCGGCCGCCGGTCGCGCCATGGCCGAGCCGCTCCGGCACCAGCACGGCAAAACCGCGCGCGACCAGAAACGCGGACAGCGCGCGATAGTCGGGCTGCGGCATTTGCGCGCGACGGAGCACGTTCTGCGTCGACGCATGTGCGATCACGGCGAGCCGGAAGGGACCAGTGCCTGCGGGGCGAAACAACAGCGCGCGTGCGGCAATGTCGGTATCCGGCGACGGCACGCGCCAGTCCTGGCGGCGAAGCGGCTCTCCTTCCGGGCCCGATGGCCCGAACGTGACCTGTGCGCACAGAGGCGGCGCGGTTAGCAGGGTCAGCAAAGGCAGGAGCGCAACTGTGTTGAAGAGCCGCATGAATTGCCGAAGGCGTGCACGGACAGCGATGTCCACATTAGTAGGAACGAATCATTTGGGGCGGACTTTCTGCGCTGCCATTGCGGTTCATTGGTTGTCGCAAAGCAGTTTTGCACTGATGTACGGCACGCCGGTGCCGTTCGAACTGGCCACTTGTCTTCTTTCGGTACAACATGGTCAAAATACTGATGCAGAAAGTCCACAGGTTAACCGATAATTAACGATAGGTCTTGCCGCCAGGGCGGCGACTTGGTTTGATCGCGTCCATGAGCACAACCCTGATCGAGGTCCGGCCGGCCAAAGCTGCAGATGCAACTGCGGTGGCGTCCACCCATGACGAAGCCTGGCGCTCGGCCTATCAGGGCATCATTCCCGGCGCCGAGCTGGAGAAGCTGATCAACCGCCGCGGTCCGCAATGGTGGGACAGCGCGATCCGCAAGGGCAGCCGCGTCAGTGTGCTCGTGTTCGGCGACAAGATCGCGGGCTACGCCAATTACGGCCGCAACCGCGCCCGCAGCCTGCACTTCGACGGCGAGATCTACGAGCTGTATCTGCGCCCTGAATTTCAGGGCCTCGGCTTCGGCCGGCGCCTGTTCGCCGCGGCCCGCCGTGATCTCATGCAGAGCAATCTCAAGAGCATGGTGGTGTGGGCGCTTTCGGACAACGATCCGGCGACCGAGTTCTACCGCGCCCTCGGCGGCCGCATGGTGGCGCGCTCCTCGGAGCGGTTCGGACCGAAATCGCTCGACAAGGTTGCCTTCGCCTGGACCAACTAGGGTTCGGATCTATTCAGCTGCTGAAACTTTAGTCGGCAGCAAATCCCATCCGTCGATACCGCCCGCATTTTGGGCCGGTGATCGTTGGATTCATTTTTTCACAAAAACACCATGGATCGGCGGGCCAAGCCCGCGTATGACAGCGCCAAAATCGCTGCCGGGCGCGATTTAACCTCGGCAACAACGGAGCCTTCTGAATGCGTATCGATGCGGTCTCGATCGGAAAAAACGTACCCCACGACGTCAACGTCATCATCGAAGTCCCCGTGGGCGGCGAGCCGATCAAATACGAGATGGACAAGGAAGCCGGCACGCTGGTGGTCGACCGCTTCCTCTACACGCCGATGCGTTACCCCGGTAACTACGGCTTCATCCCGCACACGCTGTCCGATGACGGCGATCCCTGCGACGTGCTGATCGTCAACACCCGCGCCATCATTCCCGGCGCCGTCATGAGCGTGCGCCCGGTCGGCGTACTGTTCATGGAAGACGAGGCCGGCGGCGACGAGAAGATTCTGGCGGTGCCGTCGTCGAAACTGACGCAGCGCTACGACAAGGTGAAGTCGTATTCCGACCTGCCTGAGATCACGCTGCAGCAGATCCAGCACTTCTTCGAGCACTACAAGGATCTCGAGAAGGGCAAGTGGGTGAAGATCACGCGCTGGGGCGGCCCCGAGGAAGCGCAGAAGCTGATCCTCGAGGGCATCGAGCGCGAGAAGAAAAAGAAGGGCTGAGTTATCGGTGTCCCGGACGCGACGCAGAGCTGGGACCCATGCCACCACTGGGCCCCGGCTCAGCTGCGCACCGCTAAAGCGCTGCGCTGCGTCCGGGGCACGAGGGTTTGACTACACCGCCGGCTTCGGCAGGCCTGCGATCGCGCAAGCCGCACGCAGCGTGTTCACCAGCAGGCAGGCGACGGTCATCTGGCCGACGCCACCAGGCACCGGCGTCACCGCACCGGCAACGCCAAGCGCTTCCTGATAGGCGACATCGCCGACGAGGCGGGTCTTGCCGTCGTCCTGCGGAATGCGGTTGATGCCGACGTCAATCACGGTCGCACCCGGCTTCAGCCAGTCGCCACGCACCATCTCGGGCCGGCCGACCGCGGCATAGACGAGGTCGGCCTGCTTCACGAGCGCGGGCAGGTCGCGCGAGCGCGAATGCGCGATCGTCACCGTGGCGTTCTCGTTCAACAGCAATTGCACCAAGGGACGGCCGACCAGATTGGAGCGGCCGATCACGATGGCATTCATGCCTTCGAGCGAAGCATGCACGCTCTTGGTCAGAATGATGCAGCCGAGCGGCGTGCAGGGCGACAGCGCCTGGAAGCCGCCGGCAAGCCGCCCGGCATTGTTCGGATGCAGGCCGTCGACATCCTTGGCGGGATCGATGGCATTGATCACGGCTTCGGTGTCCAGGCCCTTGGGTAGCGGCAGTTGCACGAGGATGCCGTGCACCGCGGGATCGCGGTTGAGCTTTGCAACGAGTGCCAGCAGATCCGCTTGCGAGACGTCCGCGGGCAGCTTGTGCTCGAACGACGCCATGCCGGCGGCCTGGGTCTGCTTATGCTTCGAGCGGACATAGACCTCGCTGGCGGGATCATGACCGACCAGAACCACGGCAAGGCCAGGCACCAGATTGTGGTCGCGCTTGACGCGGGTGACCTCCTCGGCAACGCGGGCGCGCAGGTCCGCGGCGATGACTTTTCCGTCGATGATCTTGGCCGTCATGTCAGTTCCCTAGTCCTTCGATTTGCCTGATGCGAGCTCGCGCAACGCCTCAATAAGCCGTGCCGGATCGCCCTCGATCGCAACCTGCTTCAGCCGCGACGTCGTCCCCGACAGCAGGCTGACGCTGGCCTTGGGTACGCGGAGCGATTTCGCCAGCAGCGCCAGCACCGCACGATTGGCTTCGCCGCCATCAGCGACGGCCCGCACGCGCACCTTGAGCACGCTGCGGCCGTCGGAGAGTTGCTCGATCCCGTCGACACCGTCACGGCCGCCACGCGGCGTCACCCGCAACGCGATGCTGATGCCCGTGGTGGAGGTGCGCCAAGGTTCCAGCAAAGGTTCCATATGCCCCTATGGAACGTAGGGTAGGACGTATCCTTCCAGGTACAATTCGATCAGCAGCAGCAGGAAGAAGACGATGATCGGCGAGATGTCCAAACCACCAAAAGAGGGCAGGCGTCGCCGGATCGGAGCCAGGACCGGCTCGGTTATGCGATACAGAAATTCAGCTACCGCCGCGACAAATTGGTTGCGCGTATTGACGACGTTGAACGCAATCAACCACGAGAAGATCGCCGCAACGATCAGTATATATCTGTAAAGGCTGATAATTTGAATCAGCACAAAGACGATAGGCTTCATGGATTCGGCTCGTCTCCCGTGGACCTGCGTACAGGCTTCGCTAGATATCGGTTCCCCCCGGCCCAAACAAGGGAAGTCGGTACCGGGGACGGCTAAAACCCCCTTACACCCGTCCTTGACTTGACCTTGGCGGGGACTTAAATGGCGCCCGGTTGTCGGCCGCGTTTACCAGAGCGGCCAGCAAAGGGGCCATAGCTCAGCTGGGAGAGCGCGTCGTTCGCAATGACGAGGTCGGCGGTTCGATCCCGCCTGGCTCCACCACGCTTCGCCCTCCGGGCTACGCGTGGCGCAGCCACGACGGAGCCCGAAGGGCGAAGCGTGGTGTCCGGCGAAGCCCGCAGGGCGAAGACGGACTTATCGTCCCACGAATTCCCCCTACTTTCCCGTAAACCGTGGCGCCCGCTTCTCCATGAAGCTCGCAACCCCCTCGCGGAAATCGCTGCCGTTCAGCGCCACCATCATCTCCCTGTTCGCCTCGATGGTCGCCTCGGCCAGGGTCTGGAACGGCACCTCGTAGAGTTGCCGCTTGATCACGGCCATCGCGCTCGGCGAGACGAAATCTGCAAGGTCGCGCGCATAGGCGTAGGTTTCCTCGCGCAGCCTCTCGGGCGGACACAGCCGGTTCACCAGCCCGATTCGCAGCGCCTCCTCGCTTCCCACGCGCCGCGCCGACAGCAACAGATCCATCGCGTTGGCGTGGCCGACGATGCGCGGCAGCATCCAGCTGATGCCGTGCTCGGCAATCAGGCCGCGCCGCGCGAAGGCCGTCGTGAACACGGTGTTGTCGGCGGCAAAGCGCAGATCGCAATAAAGCGCATGGACGAGGCCGATACCGGCGGTTGCGCCGTTGAGCATGGCGATGACCGGCTTTCCGATCGATGGATAGAAGCCGTAGCGCGTCTGCCAGTCCGGCCGGCGGTTCATGTCGAAAGGCGGCAGGTTCGAGGCGCGCCTGACGTCGTCGGGATCGAGCCCCTTCAGCGCGTCCATGTCGGCGCCGGCACAGAACGCCCGGCCCGCGCCGGTCAGCACGATGACGCGAACATTGTCGTCAGCGTTTGAGGTTTCCATCGCGTGGCGCACGTCGCGCTCCATGGTCGGCGTCCACGCATTCATGCGGTCGGGGCGGTTAAGCGTGATGGTCGCGATCTTGTCGCTCACCTCATAGAGGATGTGTTCATAGGCCATCGCGCTCTCCCTTTGTCGGCCGGCACGCGTTCGTGCGCGCTCGTTGGCAGTGAGCCTAGCATAGTCAGGGATGAGGGCTTGCGTGGAGACGCGATTATTCGGCGGCTTGCGCCAGCACCGGCCGGCGCGCCAGCCAGCCGTCGATGAAGTGATCGAGCCAGGCGCGTTCCGCAGCGTCGTAGACGGCGCGGTCCGCGAAATGATGATGCCGCTGCCGCGCACCGGGCGCGCTCAGCCCGTCATAGCCGCGCGTGGTCCAGCAATGCATCATCGCGTAAGTCACGTCAGGATGAAACTGCACGCCGAAGGCATTGCCTGTCCGAAACGCCTGGTTCGGAAAATCATCGCCTTCCGCCAGCAGTTCGGCACCTCGCGGCAACTCAAACCCTTCGCGATGCCAGTGATAGACCCGCGCCGGCCAGTCCGGACAGAGCGCGTGGCCCGCCGCAGTCGGGCGAATCGGATAATAGCCGATCTGGGTCAGCGCCTCCCGATGCGGCGCGACACGCGCGCCGAGCTGCATCGCCAGCATCTGCGCCCCGAGGCAAATGCCGAGGAACGGCCGCTGCTCGCGAAGCGGAATCTCGATCCAGTCGATCTCGCGGCGGATGTAATCGTCCGGATCATTGGCGCTCATCGGACCGCCGAAGATCACGGCGCCGGCATGCCGGTCGAGCGTATCGGGCAGGAGATCGCCGAAGCGCGGCCTGCGGATGTCGAGACGATGGCCAAGCGCGCGCAGCGCATTGCCAACACGGCCGGGCGTGGAGGATTCCTGGTGCAGGATGATCAGAACCGGCAGAAGGGATTCGGAGGCGGGCGCGCTCGGCGTCCTTCTGGGGAAGGGCACCAATTCTGCGCCACCAAACCTGTTCGTCCGAAACGACATGGCCTTTTGCGAGTGCTATCGGTTCAAGCCGCCAGCATAGCTAAGCGATGGTTAACATCGTGTGAGTTTGCGCACACAAGCCCCGATACTGAAGCAAGCTCCGGGCCACTACGGGTGCTGCAGATTTTCTTCAGTGCCGCTGCCGCTGGAACCGGCTGGTGGCGGACAGGATGAAACCGCGCGGGAAGAAGCGCAGCGCGAACGGCACAATCTTGATGCCGAATCCCGGCAGCACTGCCCGTTTGTTCGCCATCAGGCCACGATAGGCCTGCCGTGCAACGTCGGCGGCCGAGACGTTGAGCATGGCCGTATCATGCCCGGAGCCAACACCAGCCCGTCCCTGGAATTCGGTCGGCACCGGCCCCGGACACAGCACGGTGACGCGAACACCACGTGGCGCGAGCTCCGCGCGCAACGCCTCCGTGAACGAAATCACATAGGCCTTGGACGCGTAATAGACCGCCATGCCGGGACCCGGCAGGAAGCCCGCGACTGAGCCGACATTGAGAAGGCCGCCCTTGTTCCTGATGAGTTGATCGGCAAAGCGCAGCGACAGATCGGTCAGCGCCCGGACGTTGACGTCGACGATGCCGACCTGCTCGTCGCGGTCGCGCTCGATGGCGTCGCCAAACACCCCGAAGCCGGCATTGTTGACGAGATTGTCGAGCTCGACCTCTTCGGCGGCGAGCGCGGCGGCGATCCGTTCGCCGGCATCGGCCTGCTGAAGATCGCAGGCGATCACGATCGGCTTCTTACCGCATGTCGTGGCGAGCTCATTCGCGAGCGCCTTGAGCCGGTCGGCACGCCGCGCGGTCAACGCCAAACGGTGTCCATTTGCGGCAAACACACGCGCCAGCTCCGCGCCAATGCCCGCCGAGGCTCCGGTGATCAACGTTACCCGCTCAGTCACAATTGCAGTCTCTTGAATCGAAGTTTTTTGGCCCCGTAATTAGCGGAACTGAGCATAGGCCGCGCGCGACAAGCAAGCGGCACCGGCGGCATGGGGGCCTGAGCGGGCAGCAGGAAAGCGGAAAAAACCGCGGAATCTCAGGGGAATCCGGAACCGACGCGTGTGAGCGCTACATTAAAGTTTCGTCATGTGGTTGGTACAACCGGCGATCATACCGCCGTGACGATGGTTCAGCCGCCGACAGCGCTGTCCCTGACTTCTGCCCCGGCGCGGTCCGCCACAGCGTGTTTGAGATCGATGCGGTCGCGTTGGGAAATCCCGAGGAGATCGGAGGCACGCCAGACGACATTGTCCTCGAACTCGGTGACCTGGCCATCGGCATAGACCAGCTCCCACATCATCTGGACGATGCGCTTGCGGCCCTCTTCATCGAGCGAGCGCATGATGACGCTGGTGAAGTGATAGAGGTCGACCGCCTCGCCCTCGACCTGCGTTGCATCCGCGATCAGCCGGTCGGCCGTGCCCCGATCGAGCTTGAAATGGCTTTCGATCAGGCTGTGCAGCTTGCGTTGCTCGGCCTGCGTCGGCTGACCGTCCAGCGAGACCACGTGGATCAGCAGCGCGGTCGCCGCCAGCCGGTAATCGCTGTCGCCGAAGGTGCGGTCCTGGGCTTGGGGAGCAACAATGTCGGCGATGAATTGGCGCAGGCCGTCGAGCATAAGGTCCTACCGAAATCGATGACGCCGCAAGGAGCGCGGCGGTACCAGCATTATATGAGCGGGAAACTCAACCGGCGCAACGTGCGTCAGTTCCGCGCGCCGCATTACGTTTCGGCAATCTCTCCGTCGTGGCCGGGCTTGGCCCCCCAAATCGTCATTGCGAGCGCAGCGAAGCAATCCTGACTGTCACCGCGGAAAGATCCTGGATTGCTTCGCTGCGCTCGCGATGACGGAGTCTGTGGCGATCGCCCCCGTCCCTCACGGTATCTCGTACACCACCATCTTGTCGGCGATGCCGCGGAGCGCCGCCTGCTTCTGGATCGGCCTGATCTCGCGCCCCCGCAGGATCTCGGCAACCGCTGGCGCGTCCAGCACCGGGCCGGTGATGTGAATCTCCTGCGCGGTCGACAGGCTTTGCACGCGCGCGGCGATGTTGACGGTCTGGCCGAAATAATCCTGCCGCTCGTTGAGCATCACCGCGAGGCACGGCCCTTCGTGAATGCCGATCTTGAGAACGAGATCGTTGGCGCCGCGCTGCTTGTTCAGATCATCCATGGCCGCGCGCATGCGCAGCCCCGCAGTAATCGCATGTTCGGGCCTGACGAAGGTCGCCATGACGGCATCGCCGATCGTCTTCACGACGGCGCCCTTCTCGGCGGCGATGATCTCCAGAATCGCCCGAAAATGCGCGCGTACCAGATCAAACGCGCTGAGGTCGCCGACCCGCTCGTACAGCGCCGTCGAACCCTTGAGGTCGGTGAACAGGAAAGTCAGTGACGTGATCTTCAATCGCTGATCGACGTTTAGATTGTCGGCCTTGAAGACGTCGCGGAACGTCTGGTTCGACAGCATTCTCTTGGCGGTCAGGATCGGCTTGCGCTTGCCGATTATCTCGTGCAGCGCGTCGGCGGCAATCCAGACCGAGGGCAACACGCGATTGCCCGATTGATTTTCCAGTGTGAGGCGCAACGGCCCGGGGCGCATCACTGTGGTCCCCGTCGGCGCCTCCAGCTTGTTGAACATGATCGAGAGCTGTTGGCGTTCGCTGGTCGGATCACCCCGGACATCCAGGAAATGGGCGGAATGGGTAACCGGCTCGAAGACGATGATGAACTGGCTGGGCAGGTTCAGCGACAGGATCGCCTTCTCGCCTGATGGCAATTCCAACGCTTCCAACGTCACGTCGTTGATCAGGCGCGAAAAAGCCTCCTCGTTGATGTCGACGCCGGAGCTCCAGAACATCTGCCGCGTATATTCCCACATCGGCAGTGTGTCGGGATCGTGAGCGCCGATGCGGCGCACCCGCGGGCTGACGGTAAAGGCCACTTCAACCATCTCATCGACCGACGCCTCGTATCCGGCGGCACAAAGCGCGCAATTGTAGTCCTCGTGCTTCAGCGATTTCAGCGTCGTATGTGCGCCCAGCACCCCGCCGCAGCCGGGGCACAGCACGTTCCAGCTCATGTCGAACAGGCCGAGCCGCGAGGCGTGCAGAAATCCGGAAATGACCTTCTCCTGATCGAGCCCGGTACGATCGGCAAAGTCCAGCGCATTGATGCGGTTGAGGTCGCGATCATGCCCGTTGGCGATCAGCTCGGCGATGGCCTCGACGACGACGGGATCGGCCGTCTGCTTCAGAACGGAAAACTGAGCCTGGATGTCGCTCATGGCATAACTCTATCTCTGTTGGACCACGCCGTCGGCCAGCAATCGCCTGCTACCGACGCGTGATGCTGAACAAGGGTGAGCGATCCGGCTGGGTCGTGACGACGCCATGCGGGATCACGGGAATCCTATCGGCCAGCTCGACGCGGAACGAACCGATGAGCCGGGCCAGCGCCAACACGGACTCGGCTTGTGCAAACGGCGCGCCGATGCAGACACGCGGGCCGGCGCCGAATGGTAGATAAGCGAAACGGTCAGGCGGCTCTTTCGACATGAAGCGTTTTGGGATGAAGGCGTTCGGCTGGTCCCACAGCTTCTCGTGCCGGTGCAGCAGCCAGGGCGCGATCATGATGATGTCGCCCTTGCTGACCGCAGCGCCGGCCACGATGTCCTTGTCGCGTGCGGCCCGTGCAATCAGGAAGGCCGGCGGATAGAGCCGCATGGCCTCGTCGATCACGGCGCGTGTGAATTTTTGCCGATCGATATCGGCGATGCTGTCGAGATGCTCGCCGCGAGTCTCGGAGGCGACCTCCTCCTGGGTATCAGGATCGAGCGCAAGCAGGTAGAGCGCCCAGAACAGCGCGGTTGCGGTGGTCTCATGGCCGGCCAGGATCATGGTCGCGACCTCGTCGACGAGCTGTTCGTCCGAAAACCCCTTGCCCGTTTCGGGATCGCGCGCCTCGTCCATGAGGTCGAACAGATCGCGCGGCGGCGCGCCATTCTTCTTGCCCGCCGCGCGCCGCTCGGCAATCAGCATCCCGACGAATTCGGTCCAGCGCGTGCGGAAGCGGGCGCGGGCCCGATCCATCGGCGTCGGCCAGGACACCGGCAGCACCATGTCGAGGAAGTAGGCCCGGCCGAGCCGCTCGCCATATTCCATGACGAAGTTGCGCAGGGTCGGGCCGTGCCGGTCCATGCCAAACGAAAACATCGTGCGCCCGGCGATTTCCAGCGTCATCCGCTGCATGACCTCACGCAGATCGACCGGCTCGTTAGTGCGCGCGTCCAGTTTCGCGATGGTCTCGTCGAGCACCGCGGTCATGTGAGGGACGAGGTTGGCGGTGGCGCGCGGCGTGAACGCGGGCGACAGCGTGCGGCGTTGAAATGTCCAGGAGTGGCCCTCTGCAAGCAGGAGACCTTCGCCGAGCACCGGACGCAGCATGCGGATGCCGGCCGGCGTCCGCGTGTAGTTTTCGTAATTGTTGAGCAGGACATGCCGGATCGCGTCCGGCCGGTTCAGGATGAAGCTCTTGTGCAGGAGGAAGCGGCCCTGGATGATCTCTTCCTCATAGGCGCGCTGCCCCCAGGTGGCGATCATGTTCTGCCTGATCACCGCAAGTCGGCCGAAGAACGACAGATTGTCCGGCGCGCGCGGCGGGGTCAGAGGGATGATGGGCCGTCGCACGCCGGCGATGTTCATGGCTCTCTCCCGCAGATCTGGCTCAGGCAAATAGCTAGTAAGTCAGTTCGGCAACCGCAATCCTGTTCTCGGAGGCCGGCCAGGCGCGTGCCACAATTCGTTCTTCGTTGAATTGGGCCACGACGTTACGCCCGACCTCACTGGCCGAAAGGCGCAGGGTTGCTGCCGCATCCGTGGGCACCCCCGGGTGAACGTCGGCGGGCTCCCGGCCGTCGAATAGAACGATGTCGCGCGGCAGGCCGAAATAGCCGCGCGGGCGCGACATGATCAGCACCGCGCCGGCGTCCTTGTCCGCTGGGATGAACGGCCGGGCGGCGCGCAAATGCACCACGTCGGAGGAGCGCGGGAAGGGCGAACGGTAGAAGTGCGTGGTCGGGGCATCGGGCGAGGTCAGGACGATCTCGAGCGCCGAGGTGGGATCGACCTCGGCCGGCCCCCAGCGCCCGTCCGCACCCGTCGTCGCACGGTGCACGACATCGCCCCTGCGCTCACCGCTCTCGCGGTCGACATGGTGAACTTCAACTGTCGCCCCGGCGACCGGACGGTTGGTCGGCACGCCGTCGACCGCGCCCGTGACCAATCCGCCGATGCGGACGGTCCGCTCCGGCGTGATCGCGATGCGCGCGGGCTCGCCACCGGCGATGAACTTGTAGATCTCGCGGAAGGCGCGCGGGTGATACGCCGTTTCGCGATGATCGATGGTGCCGAGCACGAGATTGGTCGCGCCCTTCAGCTCCGGTCCTTCAGCGGTGACATTGGTCGGCACGCCCGGTCTGCCGATGAAGCGGCCATCGGGCTGCGCATATTTGTCCATGCCGTCGCTGCGCAATGTGAGGAATGCGACGCCCGGCGTCACCTCGCTGTCACCATCGTTCAAGCCGCGCAGGAAGGTCCCGCGTCCATTGAATTCGCTGCCGAGCATATCATCCAGCGCGAATACGCCGTGATTGGGCGTGCCGCACAGGACGGCGTGACTGACATCACCGGCGCCGCCATTCTTGATGACGTTGCGGATGGAATTGCCGCCGCGCGAATTGCCGACCAGCGCCACGCGCGCCGCTCCGGTGCGGCGCTTCAGTTCGGCGATGGCGGCGGCAAGCTCGCGCCGCTGATCCTCGGTCGAGGAGCGGTTGGCCTGCTCGACCGTGTCGTCGGCGCGCGCCGTCGGATTGGTGAAATTGATCGCCATCATCCGGTCGTGCGCGATGTCGTTGGATTCCATCCGCCACAGCGTGGTCATCCAGAGTGCGTCGTAATCGCCGTTGCCGTGGACGAACAGGATCGGCGGCACCTCGGAGCCCTTGTCCGTGCCCTGGGCTGCAGGCTGCGTTTGCGCCAGCGCTTCCATCCGGAAGTTCGCAGCCGCGAAAGCCAGGCCACCCGCACCTTGCAGGATCGTCCGTCGTGACAGCGTCATCTGTTCCTCCCCGATGAAACCACGTCTTTGCACCGCTTATAGCGGCCTAACCACTGGACAGCGAAGGACTTTCGCAGGCATCACTGAAGAGGCCGGAATCATTGAAGCCATTTCTGCCAGACGACTTGGAAGAGGATATGACCGAGCAGACCAACCGCCAGAGACGTTCCGCCGACGCCATCACGGCGCCCCTGCGGTACACCGTATTCCGGCGCATCTGGCTCGCCAGCCTGCTCTCCAATCTCGGCCTCCTGATCCAGGGCGTGGGCGCGGCCTGGGCGATGACGCAGATGGCGGCCTCGGCCGACAAGGTGGCACTGGTACAGACCGCCCTGATGCTGCCGATCATGCTGATCTCGATGCCGGCCGGTGCCATCGCCGACATGTACGACCGCCGCATCGTGACGCTCGTCGCGCTCATGATCGCGCTGACCGGCGCGTCCGCGCTCACGATCCTCGCCGGGCTCAAGCTGATCGCTCCGGAATCCTTGCTGGCCTTCTGCTTCGTCGTCGGCAGCGGCAATGCGCTGTTCGGACCGGCCTGGCAGTCCTCGGTCAGCGAGCAGGTGCCGCCGGACGCACTGCCGTCGGCGGTGGCGCTGAACGGCATCAGCTACAACATCGCGCGCAGCTTCGGTCCCGCGGTCGGCGGCGTCATCGTTGCCGCAGCCGGCGCGGTCGCGGCATTCGCCTGCAACGCGATCCTCTATTTGCCGCTGCTGGTGGTGCTGCTGCTCTGGCGGCGGACCACCGAACCGTCGCGCCTGCCGCGGGAAAAGCTCAACCGCGCCATGGTCTCCGGCTTCCGCTACATCACCAATTCGCCGCCAATCAAGATCGTGCTGCTGCGGACGCTGGTGATGGGCCTGATCGGCGGCGCCGTGATGGCGCTGATGCCGCTGGTCGCGCGCGATCTGCTGCATGGCGGCGCGCAGACCTACGGCATCATGCTCGGCGCCTTCGGCATGGGCGCGGTGGTCGGCGCGCTCAACATTCACGAGTTGCGCAAGCGCATGAGCGGCGAGGCGGCGATCCGCGCCTGCACGATCACGATGGCCTTCGCGATGGCGGCGCTTGCGCTCTCGACCGAACCGGTGCTGACGGCGGTCGCGCTGGTGCTGGCCGGCGCGGTCTGGATGGCCTCGGTCGCGCTGTTCAATATCGGCGTGCAGCTTTCCGCGCCGCGCTGGGTCGCCGGACGCTCGCTCGCCGCATTCCAGGCTTCGATTTCCGGCGGCATCGCGATCGGCGCCTGGGGCTGGGGCCATCTCACCGACTATGCCGGCGTCGAGGTCGCGCTGTTGACGGCCGCCGGCCTGATGCTGGTCTCGCCGCTGCTGGGATTCTGGCTCACGATGCCGCGCGTCGGCGCCCGCAACGAGGATGCCGCGGTGCTGGCCGACCCTGAAGTCAAGCTGTCGCTGACGGGGCGCAGCGGACCGCTGGTGGTCGAGATCGAATATCGCGTCAGCCAAGACAATGCGCGCGCCTTCCATAATGTGATGCAGGACGTGCAGCTCTCCCGCCAGCGCAACGGCGCCTATGGCTGGTCGATCGCGCGCGATATCGCCGATCCGGAATTGTGGACCGAACGCTATCACTGTCCGACCTGGTTCGATTACTTGCGCCAGCGCAACCGTTCGACCCAGTCCGAACGCGCGCTGCATCAGCAGGCGATCGATTTCCATCTCGGCCCCGAGCCAGTGCGGATCCGCCGCATGCTGGAGCGGCCGTTCGGCTCGGTGCGCTGGAAGGAAGAGACGCCGGACCGCGCCAGCGCCGAGGTGCTGCCTGTTGTCGCGACCGCGGCGGGGAGCACCATCAGCCGCTAGCAGTTGACGTTACTGCCCGTGCTCGGTCAGCACCTTTTCGCAGGCCTTGCTGAGACGAGCGCGGTGCTCCTTCAGGCAGGCGAGCACGGCACTATCGCCATTGTTCATCACCGCGCGACAGAAGCGCGTGACGTCACGCGCGCAAGCGTCGTGGCCAGGCTGCTGCTGCGCGGACGCGCCCGATGCGCACAGAACCAACGAAACAATGAAAAGAAATCTGGTCATCGCGTAATGCCTCGTACCCTTGAGATGTGCGGGCGAAGCTAGTGCGACGATCCCTTAGCCGCAACGGCTTTTGTTTACAGCCGGCCTCGTGGCGCTGCGAGGCCCCAGCCTGATGCCGGGGCACGTCGCGAGGGGAGTTCGGCAACAACGCGATCGCTGCGCTCTTACTGGCCGTCTCTTATTGACCGTCTCTTATTGACCGTCCTGGGCGTCAGCGACCTTGCGTGAGGCGCCCTTGGCGAGGTCCTTGTCCATCACCGCGCGGCAGCCGGCGCTCAGATCCGAGCGATGCTTCATCATGCAGGCGGTGATCTTCGGGATGTTGGGAATTTCCGAGGAGCACAGGCGGAACGCATCACCAGTGCACATCTGCTGCGCTTCGGCCGAGAAGGCGAAGCTCGAGGTCGTCGAGACGATCGAAACGATGGCGGCGAAACCCAGAGCCAGACTGGTGTCGCGGATTTTGGCGGAAACCGACTTCGTCATTTGAAGCTCCCATTGGCACCGCGGGTGCGCGGGCCCGTTGTTGATGGGAGCTACGATGCTCCAGCACGGTCGTTTCCACTGTGATGATGGTCACGTGCGACCGCCCCTCTGTGACATCGGTCACTTTGGCGCACCTATCTGAAATTCCTCCGCATCCGCTGTCGCGTTGGTGTCACGTTAACTGTTCCTTCGCATTAATGGCTCGTCGCGCGGGAAATTCCGCTGGTTTGGTTGCGTATTTGGAAAGAGTAGCGATGCGTAATGCGTTAGGCCTGATGCTGGCCAGTGTCCTCGCGGCGGTCGTGATCGCCGGAGGTTGGTACTTTTATTCTTCCCGCGCCGATCAGGGCGCCCCCAAGACAACAGCCGCCCGTGCTGCCGATCCTCTGCCGGCACCGGCCAAGCTCGCCGCCAGGGATGACGTCGAGACCACGGCGACGATCGCCGCCAAGCCCGCCGCGGTAGCCGCCGCGCCCGCTCCGGCCCCAGTGCCCGCGCCGGTTCCGGTTCAGCAGACCACGACCTGCACCAATCCGGATGCGTTGGGCGTCTCGCGCGTCGTCGAGATCGACACCACCGGCGGTCCGGGCTTCGGATTCGAGCAGTTCAAGCAGTTTGATTTCCTCGCCGACAAGGAGGTCGTGCTGACCTTCGACGACAGCCCTTGGCCGCACAACACACCGGCTGTGCTGAAGGCATTGGCCGACGAATGCACCAAGGGCCTGTTCTTCTCGGTCGGCAAGCATGCCAGCTGGCATCCTGAAATCTTGCGCCAGGTTCTGGCTCAGGGCCACACCGTGGGCACGCACACCTGGTCGCACGTCAATCTTGCCGGCAAGAAGATGACGGAGCAGCAGGCCAGGGACGAGATCGAGAAGGGTTTCAGCGCGGTGAAATGGGCGCTCGGCACCAATCCGTCACCGTTCTTCCGCTTCCCCCAGCTGTCGCAGAGCCCGGCACTCGTAAGCTATCTCGGCAGCCGCAACCTCGGAATCTTCTCGACCGACATCGACTCCTTCGATTTCCGCAAGGAGAACACTCCGGACAAGATCGTCAGCAACGTGATGACCAAGCTCGACAAGCTCGGCAAGGGCATCATCCTGATGCACGACTTCCAGAAGCGCACCGGCGAAGCGCTGCCGACGCTGCTCGCGCGCCTCAAGGCCGGCGGCTACAAGGTGGTGCAGATCAAGGCCAAGACCACGTTCGACTCGCTGCCCGAGTATGACGAAGCCATCCTCAAGGAGTTGAAGGTGCCGGCGTCCAGCAGTGCGACCAACGCGCGCCCGGTCTCCAGCGTGGTGCAGACGGTCTCTCAGCGCTAAGCGCGGAAGGTCTCGAAAAGCAAAATGGCCGGGCTCTGCCCGGCCATTTTCATTTTGAGATTGTGCGCCCCTTACCAGTAAATGCCGTGGCGGTGCAGCTCGGCGATGATGCGACCTTCGGTCCACTTCTTGTGCCGGGGCTTTTCGGCCTTCGCCGTCTTCGGTGCAGGCCTGGTCGCGGCAGGCGCGGACGTGGTCGTGGTTGCCGCGGCGGGCGCTGTGGTCGAAACCGCCGGCGGCCGATCGACATATTTCGGCGCATCAGCGACAGGGGCAACTTCGCTTACTTGCACAGCTGCAGTCGTCGGCGCGGCCATTTGCGCAGCCGGGGCCGCTTCATTGGCCGTGGCCAGCGAGAGGCTGCGCGCGCCGCCTGCCTGTGCAGAGGCCGAGACCAGAACCATGGCGGCAACCAGAACGATCTTGCGCATGTGAAATCTCCCCGTGTTGCGTGACCGGGACATTACGGGGGAGATGCGCGAGATGATGTGAGAAAAGTCACGCAAGCGCAGGCACAAGGCTTGAAGCTGGCCGGTACTAGTCGAGAAAATGGGGGAGCCCGCCATCGCCCTTCAGGCTATGGCGTGGCAGCCTTCGCTACGAAGCGGCTTGCCGAGCCGAAGCAGGCGCAGCCTGCGAAGGCTGGTGCCGCAAGAGGGATTCGAACCCCCGACCCCGTCATTACGAATGACGTGCTCTACCGACTGAGCTATTGCGGCGAACCCTGCCGGGACCCGGCGATGCCGGCCCCGATACGCGCGCTCCTGATATCGGGCATGGCCCGAATTGGCAAGGACAAGCGGCAGGCGAAATGCGCCTCACGCGCCCCAGCGGGACCAGAATCCCCGCCAGCCACCGGCCTGGGCCTTTGGCGTGCCGATTTGTTCCGTAAATTCATCGCTCGGACCATCGTCGTCGATGCCGGGATCGTCAGGCGCGCGGATGATCGGGATGACGGCCTGGATCGGCGCCTGGGCAGGCTTGCCGAGGTCGGCGCGGGTCCGGAACACCGGAGTTTCCGCCATCGCCGATGATTCGGCGGGTTCAGGAGCCGGCGGGGCCGGCTCAGCGGGCGCCACCGGCTCTTGCTTGGCCGCCGGGGGCACGTTGTCCTGCGCGGCCGGAGCGGGCGCGGGCGCAGGCGCGATCACGACCGGTTCCTCCGGAGCTTCGCTGGCCACCGTCACCCGCTTCGGCCGCGGGGCGGCGAGCATGGCTTCCTCGAAGGCCGAGGATTCGATCGTGGTGCCCTTGTCGGAGGGCAGGCTCGCCACCGGCGTCTGCCACTGGAAGGCATCAAGCCGGCCAGTGACTGGGGAGACCGGACGCCAGCGGTCGCTGACATAGCCGTCCGCGGTCCAGGCCGGGTCATGACGGGCGCGTACCGCACGCAAGGTCCAGGCGCGGGCGCGACCGCCGTCGCCATGCTCGGCGCGCTCGAGCTCGGCCATCAGCAGCGCCACGCGCTGGGTCGGATCGTTGACGTAAGGCGCGAGCACCTCGCGCGCGCGGGCGAACTCGGAGGCATCGATGGCCGCGCGCGCGATCGCGAGCTGTCCCTCGACATGGCCAGGCTTGTCCGCCGGCGTTTTCGCGGCGAGGGTCTCGACCCGCTGCAGGCGCTGCCGCGCGGCATCGCCGAGCTTCACATGCGCATAGGCGTCGGCAAGATCAGGATGCGGATTGGCGAGCCAGGCGGCTTCCACCAGCTTCATCGCGCGGCGCACCTGATGCGCCTCGCTCTCGAATTTCGCGGCAAGCACGGCGGCCGGCACCAGCGTCGGCGCCAACTTGACCGCTTCCATCACGCTCTCGCGCGCGACGTCGCGGTCCATCGTCTCCAACTCCAGCGCACGCGCCGTCAGCAGCACGCCGCGCTGCCGGCGATAGGCTTGCTTGTCGATCAGCCCCGCGGACAGGTTCGAGTCGAGGATCGCGAGCGCGCCGCTCCAGTCGCCGCGCGCGCAGCGGAAGCCGAGCACCGCATGCGAGGCCCAGGTCGAGGACGGCGACAGCTTGATCGCTTCCTCCGCAATCATCACGGCACCGACCGCATCGTCGGCGCGCTGGGCCTCGATGAACAGGCCGCGCAGGCCGAGCAGCCGCGTATCCTCGCGTTCGGCCATGGCGCGGAAGACGCGCTGCGCCTCGTCGCGATTACCGTCGAGCTGGGCCGATTGGGCATGCAGCAGCAGCGCGAGCGGATCATCGGCAGCATGCCGCCGCGCCGCTTCGGCGTGACGGCGGGCAAGCGCCGTGTCGCCATGGCCGATCGCGAGCAGGCCGTGGGTGATGGCGTGGCGGCCGCGCGCATGGCGCTTCTCGCGACGGCGACGACGGATCCGCCCCGGCGTGCGCCAGATCGCGGTCAGGATGCTCCAAAGCAACACGATCAGGACCGCGAAGATGCCGAGGCAAAGCACGAACACCGGAATGCTCGGTGAGGCTCGCCAGCCACCCCAGGTCAGCACGACATTGCCGGGCTGATCGGCAACCCAGGCCGCGCCGGCGCCTGCCAGCGCAATCAGAACGAGGAAGAGGACGATGCGAAGCATGGCGATCCCTATACGCGCGGATTGTTGCGCGAATCTTATTGAGGCTTACTGAGCAGGCTTGGCGAGGTTCGCCATGGCATCATCGGCGAATTTGCGGGAGGCCGCGAGCGCGGCGTCTCTCGCATCCGCCTTGTCCAACCACGCCTGCGCCGGCGCTCGTTCAGCTTCGGGCAGCGTCTTCAGCTCGCGCCGCGCCTCGACGAAATCATTGCGCAGCGCCGCAGCCGTGATTCGGGCGACGATGGCGCCGCGGTCATTGCCGACCCCGTCGGTGCGCTCGATGCGGACAAGCTTCGACGCGCCCGCCTGGAGGCGCTCGACAATGCCGGCGCCAGCGGCTGGAGCCTCCGGCGGCGGCGATAGCTTTGGCACGATGTTGAGAAGCTCGCGGGATAGCGCAACCGGGGTCGGAATGCCTGACGAGGCAAACGCATCGAGTGGCTTCAGCGCTTCGGGCTTGGCTGCGAATGACCGCGCAGCGGTGAGCTGCGCCTCATAGGGATCGTTATGGCGGACGGCGACGTCGAGCAGGGTGGCGGCGACCACAAAGCGCAACGGCTTGTCGTCCATCACCTTGGCGTCGGCAATCTTCTCGCCCTGCTGCGCAAGTTCGGCGCGGGCGGTGGTGCTGGCGCGCTCGAGCTGGGAGATGCGGTCGTTGAGGGCGGCAAGGCCGGGCAAGGCCGTCGCATCGCGCGGCGTGGATTTCGCATCGTTCAATGCGCTCGCGGTCTTGTCGGACTGTGCGCGCAAATTGGCGATGTCGCTGCGCAGGGTACCGACAGATTTCTCCAGCGCATCGAGCCGCGCGACCATCGCTGCATCGGCGGCGGGCCTGGCCGTTTTGGCTTCGACCGCAGCGACGCGTCCGCTGAGCGCATCGACGGCCGCACTCTTGACTTGCGGCGCGGCGGGCGGCGCCTGCACCGCGGGCCAGCCGAGCGCCCAGCCGACCGCGATCACGATCGCAGCCGCAACGGCGCCGGAAAATGGCGCAATGACCCAGGGGGAAATGGGAGCCGATGCAGCAGCGGCCTGCGTCTCGCTGCGCTCCGCCTCGGCCTTTGCCGTCTCGTCCTTGGCCGTCTCGTCCGTGGCCTCATCAGCACTGGCCTGCCCGGTGGCGGCCTGCCCGGTGGAAGCCTGCATGGCCGGCTCGCCCGCCAAATCCTGCGGTTGGGTGGAGACTTCGGTTGCCTCGAGGTCGATGGTCGGCGGGGTGCGCCTGGCACGACCGGGCTCGGGGGGCATTCCAGCGTCTTCAGGTTTGCCTGCGTCTTCAGGCTTGACGTCGGCCATCGTGACGGTTCCTCACACTTGCATACCAGAGACGAGCCCGATCGGGTCGGATTCGGCCCGTCCTCTTACGCCAAACGGGTCCGCAAAGCACGCTCCAAGGCGTCGAATAAGGCATTTTCGTCCGGGCTCGCGGCCACCAGAACCTGCGACGCTCCGGCATCGCGCAGCACGGAAGCGACCGTCTCGGACAGGCAACATTGCGGAATCGCCAGCGCCGAGATTTCGACGCCTTCGCCGCGCGCCGCATCCAGGAAGGCTCGCGCGCTGCGCCGGGAGTAGTGCAACACCGCCTCGATGCCATGAGCGGCAAAGCCTTCGCAGACCTCGCGTGGAAGAATCTTGACCGGGACCATCCGATAAGTGGTCTGCGTGACCACGTTGAAGCCTTCCGCGCCAAGCTCGCCACCGAGATCCCGCGACAGGTCCGCGCCTGCAAGATAAAGCAGGGTGCTTTTCTTCTTCAGAACCTTGTCGCGCGCGCCCTGCATCACCCTGTCGCGCAAGGAAGCGGCATCGCCACCGGCGACGATCACGTCCGTGAAACCGACATCGCGCGCCACCGCCGCCGTGTGCTCGCCGACCGCGAACAACGGCAACCCCAGCAAGCCGAGATCGCGCAATTGCGGCACGACGGCGCGGATCGCATTGGCCGACGTGACGATGATGGCGCCATAACCCGTCTCGCTCTCGCCCTGGAAAGGGACAGGCTCGAACTTGAGCATCGGCGCAAGCAGCACCACATGTCCGCGCGCACGCAGATTTTCCGCCGTCGCCTCGTTGTCGGGATGCGGCCGTGTGACAAGAATGGACATCGCTTGTGTTCCCGGACGACGTGGCGGAGACTCATTCGAGGAAGGCGCCGCGTGACGATTGCGCAAGCCGACCCTGGAATGCTACCGCGTTACCAGAACTCTGCTTTACGGATGTGCGCAAGGGCGCAAATTGGATAACAATTCGCCAATGCTGGTATTGGGCATCGAGACCACCTGCGACGAGACCGCGGCGGCCGTGATCGAGCGCGCGCCTGACGGCAGCGGCAAGATCCTGTCCAATATCGTGCGCTCGCAAGTGGAGGAGCACGCCCGCTTCGGCGGCGTCGTGCCGGAGATCGCCGCGCGCGCCCATGTCGACCTGCTCGACGGCATCATCGAGCACGCCATGAGCGAGGCCGGCATCGGCTTCGCCCAGCTCGACGGTGTCGCGGCGGCCGCGGGGCCGGGACTGATCGGCGGCGTCATCGTTGGGCTCACCACCGCAAAGGCGATCGCGATGGTGCATGACACGCCGCTGGTTGCGGTCAACCATCTCGAGGCACATGCGCTGACGCCGCGCCTGACGGACCGAATCGAATTTCCCTATTGTCTGTTCCTCGCCTCCGGCGGCCACACCCAGATCGTCGCGGTGACCGGCGTCGGCCAATATGTACGGCTCGGCACCACCGTCGACGACGCGATCGGCGAGGCTTTTGACAAGGTCGCGAAGATGCTGGGGTTGCCCTATCCGGGCGGGCCGCAGGTCGAGCGCGCGGCGGTCAATGGCGATGCCACGCGCTTTGCGTTCCCGCGGCCGATGCAGGGACGTCCCGACGCCAATTTCTCGCTATCAGGATTGAAGACGGCAGTCCGCACCGAAGCGAGCCGGCTCGCCGAGATCACTCCGCAGGACGTCAGCGATCTCTGCGCGAGCTTTCAGGCCGCCGTGCTGGACTCGACGGCCGACCGCTTGAGCGTCGGCCTGAAACTGTTCCGCGAACAATTCGGCGCGCCGCGCGCGTTGGTCGCGGCCGGCGGTGTCGCCGCCAATCTGGCGATCCGCGGCGCATTATATGATGTTGCGAGCCAAGCGGGGACGCAGCTGATCATGCCGCCGCCCGCGCTCTGCACCGACAACGGCGCGATGATCGCCTGGGCCGGTGCCGAACGCCTCGCGCTCGGCATCACCGACACGATGGAGGCGCAGCCGCGTGCGCGCTGGCTGCTCGACGCGAATGCGACCGCGCCGGCCGGTTACAGCAAGACCCGGGCGGGGTACTGACAATGGCCGCGTTCGACTCCGTCGCGGTGATCGGCGCGGGTGCCTGGGGCACGGCGCTGGCGATGGTGGCCGCGCGAGCGGGACGGAACGTGACGCTGTGGGCGCGCAACGCCGAGCATGCGGCGCGGATCGCATCGACCCGTGACAATCCGCGGCTGCCGGACGTGCGCCTTGCGCCCGACATCGTGGTGACGAGCGATCTTGCGGAGGCGTCGCGCGCGGAGATGCTGCTGATCGCAACTCCGGCGCAGCATCTGCGCGGCGCCGTCAACATGCTGGCCACGCATGCGACGAAGCCCGTGCCGATCATCGCCTGCGCCAAGGGCATCGAGCACGGCACCCACAAATTCATGACCGACGTGATCATTGAAGCCGCGCCCCATGCGCAGCCCGCGATCCTGTCGGGCCCGAGTTTTGCCGACGACGTCGCGCGCGGCTTGCCGACGGCAGTGACCTTGGCAGCAAAGGACGAGGCTTTGGCAAGCGACCTGGTGCAGGCGCTGGGCTCGGCGACGTTCCGTCCCTATCACACCACCGATATTCGTGGCGTCGAGATCGGCGGCGCGGCCAAGAACGTGCTGGCGATCGCAGTCGGCATCGCGGTCGGACGCAAGCTCGGCGCCTCCGCTCAGGCTGCGCTGACGACGCGCGGTTTCGCCGAGCTGACGCGCCTCGGCCGCACACTCGGCGCGCGCAGCGAGACGCTCGCCGGCCTGTCCGGTCTTGGCGACCTGATCCTGACTTGCGCAAGCCCGCAATCGCGCAATTTCGCGCTGGGGCTCGCATTGGGCCGTGGCGAGCAGCCACCCGCCGGCAAGCTTGCCGAAGGCGAATTCACCGCGCCGGTGCTGATCGAACTCGCAGCTTCGCAAAACATCGAGATGCCGGTATCAACGGCGGTCGCTTCGATCCTGAGCGGCCGAAGCACGATCGACGCGGCGATCTCCGGGCTTTTGACGCGGCCCTTCAAGGCAGAGGAATGAACATGGCGTACTGGCTGGTGAAATCCGAACCATCGGTGTGGTCCTGGGACCAGCAGGTCGCGAAGGGTGCCAAGGGCGAAGCCTGGACCGGCGTGCGCAATTACACTGCGCGCCAGAACCTCGTGAACATGAAGAAGGGCGACAAGGCGTTCTTCTATCATTCCAATGAGGGCAAGGAGATCGTCGGCATCGCGGAGGTTATCAAGGAGGCCTACCTCGATCCGACCGACAAGACCGAAAAATTCGTCTGCGTCGACATCAAGGCCGACAAGCCCCTGAAGACGCCGGTGACGATGGCCGCGATCAAGGCCGAGAAGAAGCTCGCCGAGATGGCACTGGTAAAATATTCGCGCCTGTCGGTGCAGCCGGTCACGGCCGAGGAATGGAAGCTCGTCTGCAAGATGGGCGGGATGTAGGAGCTAAGGCGCTCGTCCCGGCGTTTCCGGCAGCGTGAGGACCTCGCATGGCGAGGCAATGCCGCGCAGCTTGTGCAGGCCGAGCGCGATCAGGGGCATGTCCGTCTCGGCAGCGAGTGCGCCGGAAACCAGCACGGTCCTGCCGAGCGGCTTGCACAGGCCTTCGAGCCGGCTGGCGAGATTGACGGCGGGACCGATCGCCGTGAAATCGAGCCTGTTGGCGGCGCCGATATTGCCCCAGAGCATCTCGCCGAGATGAAGAGCAGCGCCGAACGCCAGTGGCGGCAAACCTTGCGCGTCGCGCTCGGCGTTGAGATACGCCATCCCGGCCTCGGCGGCACCGGCGGCACGCAGGGCGGCTTCGCAGGCACGACGTGGCGACGCCTCGACCACCGGAAAGATCGCCAGCACGCCGTCGCCGATGAATTTAAGCACCTCGCCGCCAAACGCGTGGACGGCACCGGCGATGCGATCGAACCAGGCGTCGAGTGCGGCGATGATTTCAGCCGGCGGACTGGTTTCCGACAAGGTGGTGAAGCCGCGCAGATCGGCATAGAGCAGCGCAGCCTGGATGGTCTCACCTAAGTCCCGCCGCAGAGGTGCCGCGAGCACCCGCTCCGCGCTGCGCTTGCCGAGATAGGCCTCCAGCGTCGCCCGCAAGGTGGCGCGGGCAGCGAGCGCGGCAAGCGGCGTCGCTGCAAAGCGCGCGGCCTGGCGCAATTGCTCGATTTCATCTGACGTGAATGGACGCGGCCCTATCCAGCCGAGCAGCGGCCCATCGCGTCCGACAACATCTTCATGCACGTCGCCGCCCGCGATGCCGCGCAGCCAGCCGCGGCCGGCATCGTCGGGCAGATCGGGCGCCAGCCCGCCAGGTGCAAAGCCGAGGGCCTCGATCACCCGGCCGTTGTCCGCGCGCCACAACCAGGTCCGCTTCGCGATCAGCGGGTGTGGCACCTCCAGCGTCAGGGCACCTGCCGCAAGCGGCACGCCGTCCGCAACCAGATGCGCACCGAGTTCCGCAAGCAGGCGATCAGCCCCCGAGCTTTCCGAGGCGGCATCGACGAGCCAGGCGAGGGTCGGGGAGAGTTGCATGATCCGATGATGGCGAAGGAGGACCGTTCTTGTCACGAGCAATCCTTGACGGGCCGCTTTGGCGCCGCCATGTCCCAGGATCACCTGAGGGATGATCGCAAATGACCGAGCCGTTCGTATTGCGACGCGAGACCCAGATCGCCGCCCCGCGCGCCACTGTCTTCGCCTATTTGACCGATCCTGAGAAAATCCTGAGCTGGATGGGCTCGGATGCGACCACAGAGCCGCATCCCGGTGGGCTCTATCTGCTCAAGGGTATCGGTCCCCGTGGCAGCGTCGCCCGCGGCGCCTTCCGCGAGGTGGTGCCGGTGCATCGCCTGGCCTACACGTTCGGCTGGGAGGGCGGTCAGGAAGTGCCGCCCGGCTCGAGCCTGATCGAGATCGACCTGATCGAGCGCGACGGCGGCACGTTGCTGCGTATGACGCATAGCGGGCTGCCGACCGAGGAACAGGTGGCGGCGCACGCGAAGGGCTGGGCACACTATCTGAGCCGGCTCACGAATGTCGCCGCGGGCCGCGATCCCGGCCCCGACAAGGGCGTTTCCGACAATATGTAGCGATGTGGCGGGTTAAACGGCTGCGGTCGCCACCACCTGCGCCAGCAGCTGCTCGCGCCTTGCCTGCGAGCGCTGGCCCTTCATGGTCGCCGCGAAGCGCTCGAGGATGCCTTCTTCGAAGGCCGTGACGATGGTGTCGTGGACATAGCTCTTGCGGCAGATCGCCGGCGTGTTGGAGAGCTTGTCGGCGGCGGCGCGGATGGCGTCCAGCACCTGCTTCTTGCGGCCGCGCTGGCTGGTCGCCGGCGTGATCCGCGACAGCGATTCGACGACGACGGCGGAGGCCATCAGCGTGCGGAAATCCTTCAGCGAAATCTTGATGCCGGCGATCTCGCGCAGGAATGCATTCACCTGTGTGGTGCTGACGGCGCGCACGATGCCGTAGGCATCGCGGTACTGGAACATGCGCTTGCCGGGGACGCTCTGCAAAATGCCGATGGCGCGCACCAGCTTGGCCGCGTCGCACTCCTTGCGCACCGCCTTGCCGCCCTTCGCCTTGAAGGTCAGCACGAAGCAATCGTCTTCCAGCGTCACGTTCGACTTCAACAGCGTGGTCGCGCCGCGGGTGCCGTTGAGGCGGGCATAGGATTCATTGCCGGGACGGATCGCGGTGCGCGCGATCAGCTCGATCACCGCCGAGAGCGCAAACTCGCGCGTCGGCTCGTCGCCCGACAGGAACGCCGAGACCTTGCGCCGGATCTTGGGCAGCGCGCCGACGAGCTTTTCCAGGCGATGTGCCTTGCGGTGCTCGCGGACCTTCTCCCAATCGGCATGATAGCGATATTGCAGCCGGCCCGCGGCATCGCGGCCCACCGCCTGCAGATGCGAGCTCGGATCGGCGGAGTAGCGCACCTCGCGATAGGCCGGCGGCACTGCCATCGCGTGCAGCCGGCGGATGGTCCGGGCGTCGCGGATATGCGCGCCGTTGGGACGAACGAAGGAATAGCCTTTGCCGCGCCTGACACGGCGGATGGTCAGCTCGTTCTGGTCACCGAGCCGCAGGCCAAGCTCCTTGGCGAGCGCTTCGACCGTCGCCGCAGGCGCGGTATCGAACACCTTTTTCGGGCTGGGACGGATGGAACCTGATGGTTTCGGCCATTGTCCGAGGGCCTTGGCCAGCGCGATGGCGGCGGGATCGGCCGAAGCGGGCGATATCGTCCCGAGATTCTGCTGATCCATCATAGTCTTAAGCCTTAGCCCTGTCTGTTACCGTTCAATGCCGCTGTTCTGATTTTTGTTCCGAGCCTCGCCCGGAAGGTCTCTTGGGACCCGGTTTAGCCACTTAGGGTGTTCCGAACCGCATTGCGAGTCCCGAATCAGTAAAAAGAGGTTTCTAAATACCTCTTTGACCGCATGGGCGCCCTGCGCCCGCCTGTTCCGAGGATCTCGGTAAAGAGCCGAAAGATGTTTCCGGGCGTGTTTCAGATTTGCGACACCGGCCCGCGAAGCTTGATTTTCCGCATGGTCGGCCGCTCACCGAAGGTCCAGCTTGTGATCCTTGTCGGGGCCGGTTAGCCCGACGCATAATCGTTCAACGATCGAAGTCGGCTTGCGCGTCGCCAACGTTTGGCTTGCCGTATGTGGAGGGAAAATATGTCCGAGAAAGTCTACGACGTACCCGCGGATTGGGCCAAGCGCGCCTGGGTCGACCAAGCCAAGTACAAGGAAATGTACGCCCGCTCGATCGCGGACCCGAACGGCTTCTGGGCCGAGCAGGCCAAGCGTATCGACTGGATGCACGCGCCGACCAAGATCGAAAACGTTTCATTCGCGCCCGGCAACATCTCGATCAAATGGTTCGAGGACGGCATCCTCAACGTCGCGCACAACTGCATCGACCGACACCTCGCCAAGCGCGGCAACCAGACCGCGATCATCTGGGAAGGCGACGATCCCTCACAGTCCAAGCACATCACCTACAAGGAGTTGCACGACGAGGTCTGCCGGATGGCCAACATCCTGCGGACCCGCAACGTCAAGAAGGGCGACCGCGTCACCATCTATCTGCCGATGATTCCCGAAGCGGCCTATGCGATGCTGGCCTGCGCGCGGATCGGCGCGATCCATTCCGTGGTGTTCGCGGGCTTCTCACCCGATTCACTCGCCCAGCGCATCAACGACTGCCAGTCCAAGGTCATCATCACCGCGGATGAAGGCCTGCGCGGCGGCAAGAAGGTGCCGTTGAAGGCCAATGTCGACGCGGCGCTCGCCAAGGCCGACGGTGTCGATTGGGTCATCGTGGTCAAGCGCACCGGCGGCAAGATCGACATGAACCCGACGCGCGACCTCTGGTACCACGAGGCGGCTGCGATGGTGACGACCGAATGCCCGGTCGAGCACATGCACGCCGAGGATCCGCTGTTCATCCTCTACACGTCGGGCTCGACCGGCCAGCCCAAGGGCGTGCTGCACACCTCCGCCGGCTATCTCGTGTTCGCGTCGATGACGCATCAATACGTCTTCGACTATCACGATGGCGACATCTACTGGTGCACCGCCGACGTCGGCTGGGTCACCGGCCATAGCTACATTCTGTATGGGCCGCTCGCCAACGGCGCGACCACGCTGATGTTCGAAGGCGTGCCGAATTACCCTGACAATTCGCGCTTCTGGAACGTCATCGACAAGCACAAGGTCAACATCTTCTACACCGCGCCGACCGCGATCCGCGCATTGATGCAGGGCGGCGATGAACCCGTGAAGAAGACCTCGCGCGCCTCGCTTCGTCTGCTCGGCTCGGTCGGCGAGCCCATCAATCCGGAAGCCTGGGAATGGTATCACCGCGTCGTCGGCGACGACCGCTGCCCGATCGTCGACACCTGGTGGCAGACCGAGACCGGCGGCATCCTGATCACACCGCTGCCCGGCGCGACCAAGCTGAAGCCCGGCTCGGCGACGCAGCCGTTCTTCGGCGTGGCGCCCGAGATCGTCGACGCAGACGGCAATGTTCTGGAGGGTGAGACGTCAGGCAATCTCTGTTTGACCCGCTCATGGCCGGGCCAGATGCGCACGGTCTATGGCGATCACGCCCGCTTCGAGCAGACGTATTTCTCGACCTACAAGGGCAAGTATTTCACCGGTGACGGCTGCCGCCGCGACGCCGACGGTTATTACTGGATCACCGGCCGCGTCGACGACGTCATCAACGTCTCCGGTCACCGCATGGGCACCGCGGAAGTCGAGAGCGCGCTGGTCGCACACGAGAAAGTCTCGGAAGCGGCCGTGGTCGGATTCCCGCACGACATCAAGGGCCAGGGCATCTACGCCTATGTCACCCTGATGGCCGGCATCGAGCCGACCGAGGATTTGCGAAAAGAGCTCGTCACCTGGGTGCGCAAGGAGATCGGCCCGATCGCCTCGCCCGACCAGATCCAGTTCGCGCCCGGCCTGCCCAAGACCCGCTCAGGCAAGATCATGCGCCGCATCCTGCGCAAGATCGCCGAGGACGAACCCGGCAGCCTGGGCGACACCTCGACCCTGGCGGATCCCGCCGTGGTCGACGATCTCGTCAAGAACCGGCAAAACAAGAAGTCGGCATAAGGCCGCCCTCGTGCCCCGGACGCAGCGCGGCGCTTCCTTGGCGATGCGAAGCATCGTCCAGTCAGCGGTGCGCTGCAGAGCCGGGGCCCATCGATCCACGCGGCAGAAAGAGCTGGGTCCCGGACGCGCAGCAGCGTTGCACGCTGCAGCGCGTCCGGGACACAAGACTGCTTTTCGCGCCAACGTCGCCTAAGACAACCGCCGTTCACCCCCTCACACATTTGTCAGGGCGTGCACGGGCGCGACGGTATCTTTCCCGCCGAGTGTTGTTTTCAGGTCATTTACTTTGGTTTGAACATTTCCTTTGTTCCCCCTGCTGGCTCGCCCTGGCAGTCGCGCGTGGAAACCAGCCGGTTAACAGGCGCGGTTAGAATGTCCGGGCGAGCAGGCGATTGCCGGTTTTTTGCATGAATTTGGACGATCCGTTCGGGCTGGGGGAAATTGATGTCGAGGAAGATTGCACTGGCGCTGGCTGCCACCATCGGGGCAGGCGCCTTGATGTCGACCGCGGCCGAGGCGCGGCCGGAGATGGTGGGTACCCACATGGCCGACTATTCGCCGGGCACCATCGTGGTCAAAACCAACGAGCGGCGACTTTATCTCATCCTCGATGACGGCCATGCCGTCCGCTATCCGGTCGGCGTCGGCAAGTCCGGCAAGCAGTGGGCCGGCACCACCCGCATCGACGGCAAGTATCGCAATCCGGCCTGGTCGCCGCCCGCCGAGGTGAAGCGCGACAAGCCGCAGCTTCCCGACGTCATCCCCGGCGGCTCGCCGCGCAATCCGATGGGCGTTGCAGCGATGACGCTGGCCGGCGGCGAATATGCCATCCATGGCACCAATGTTCCGGGCTCGGTCGGCGGCTTCGTCTCCTATGGCTGCATCCGCATGCTCAACGACGACATCACCGACCTCTACAGCCGCGTCTCGGTCGGAACGAAGGTCGTCGTGACGCGCTGATCGTCGCGACCAAGGCAGAGATTGAAAGAGCCGCGTCATCAGACGCGGCTTTTTTGTTACCAGAAGCGCCAGCCGCGCGTGCACCAGCCGTCGCGATGGCCGCCATTGTAGCTGCGCGCGTAACCACCCGCGAGCATGGCCGCCGAAACGTTGGCGGTCCGTTTCGTGGCGACATCGGCGAGAACGCGCCCGTATTTTTCCGTGCCGAGATTGTAGATCGTGACGCCACCCTGGCCGAGCAGGTTGCGCAGCGCCTCGGTGGCGGCTTCGGCCTTGTCCAGTTCGTCCTGGCAGGACGCCTTCATCTCGGGTGCATCGATGCCGCGCAGGCGAACGCGCGCGACGAGATCGCGCCCACCGCGCCGATGCACGCGCGCCACGAAGGTATCGCCGTCGACGGTGCGGATGACATCGACCGACAGGCGGTCGTCGGGATTGCCTGACTGCTGAAGGATAATCTCGGCATCCTGCGTGCGCTCGTCGGCCGGATGCCGAAGCGACCAATTCGCCCCATGCCGGAAGGTGAGCACGATCGCCGCAGCGATCCCGACCACGAAAATCCACGGCAACAATCCGGAGAAGCGACGGCGGAACGGCGAGCCGCCGAATCGCGGCCGATGGACATTGGGGCGGTCCTGGAAACGCATCAGCTCACGCTAGGGCTGAGTCGGGGAACCTCGCAAGGCACGGCCCACCCTTCGGCCTGTACCGGCGATTGCGCGAGCGCCGCGTCTCGCCTGGCCCGGACTGACCGTAAAACCGCACCTATGCGGAGAGCGCTGTTCCAAACGCTCTCCATTCGATACCTCCTGTAGTTGTACGGAGTTTGATCTTCAGCTCTTGTTTAGTATTAGAAGGGAGTACTCGGTATGCGTGTGGGGGAGCGGTAAATATGCCATCGTTCAAGTTTCGCATCGGTACAAAGCTCGGACTGACGGCAAGTGCTGGGGTCCTCCTCGTCGGTGGCATGCTCGGCAACCAGCTCATCAGAAACGGGCAAATCGCGGGACTGAGCGAATTGGTGGTCATCAACACCGCCAACAAGGCCAATGCCCAGGGCGCCGAACTCGCAGTGACCCGCGCGCGCCTCGCAGTGGGGGAGATCGGATCTGCCTTCAGCGCCGAGGCTCTCGCCCAACAGCTCCAGGTGCTGCACAACTCCATTGCCAATGCCACGACCGAAATAGACGCCGCATTGGTCAGGTCCAAGCGCGCCGAAGCCAAAGAGCTTTGTCGCGAGGTCAAGGTCCAGCTCGACGCCTCGCTCAAGGCCGGCAACGATCTCGGCGAAGCCCGTGGCATCGCCATCACCGAATTCGCCGCGGCAACTCAGATCGAGGATGCCTGGAACAAGGCACTCGAAAAGTTGCTGGCATCGCCCGCCCTTGCCGCGTCTCCGAACCGTCTCGGCATCGAGGTCCAGTTGCGCGAGGCCGACGCAGCCTTCAAGGCGGTCAGCGCCGCCGATTGGCACTTCGCGGCAACGAGCGATGCCGACCAGAAGGATCGTATCGTCGCACGTGTCGATGCCTTGATCCGCGACCTGAAGCAGGCGCGTCAATCCGCCGACAAGGAAATGGCGGAGGGGATCGACGCGCTGGCGGCGCTTGCGGGACGTTACAAGGCCGCGACCGGCGCCGCCGTGAAGGCAGAGGAGACCAAGACACGCATCCTTGAGGAGCGGCTGCGTCCGGCCGCCAGGGAAATCACAACGCGCGTCGACAAGCTGGTTGCCGCCAACAACGAATACACGGCCCTGCGGCAGAGCCAACTGATGACTGCGTTGGAACAGGCGACTTGGGTCAGTCTGGCCGTCGGCGTCCTCGTGATTCTGGTGCTGGCCGGCTCGGCGCTGTTCTCGGTGCTGAGCATCGCCCGGCCGATCCGTCGCATCGGCGAGGTGCTGCTGCAGCTGGCCGGCGGAAACAAGGCCGTCGAGATTCCCTATACCGCCCGCGGCGACGAAGTCGGCGACAACGCCCGCGCCGCCCGCACGTTCAGGGACAATCTGATCCGCATCGAGCAGATGGAGGCGGAGCAGAAGGATCAGGAGGCCGCAGCCGCCACGCGGCGCAAGCAGGAGATGGTCCGGCTGGCTGGCGCGTTCGAGGATGCGGTCGGCGGCATCATCAACTCGGTTTCTTCAGCCTCACATCAGCTCGAATCCGCCGCCGGCACGCTGTCGGGAACGGCGGAGGAGACCGAGCAGCTCTCCGGCATGGTGGCCGCGGCTTCCGAGGAAGCTTCTTCCAATGTCGGAGCCGTGGCGTCCGCCGCCGAGGAGATGAGCGCATCGGTGGTCGAGATCGGCCGGCAAGTCCATGACTCCAGCCGGATCGCGCGTGACGCGGTGACGCAGGCCGAGCGCACCGATGCGCGCATCAACGAATTGCTCAAGGCCGCCGGACGGATCGGCGACGTCGTGAAGCTGATCACAGCGATCGCCGAGCAGACCAACCTCCTGGCGCTGAACGCGACCATCGAGGCTGCACGGGCCGGCGAATCCGGCCGCGGCTTCGCGGTGGTGGCCAGCGAAGTCAAGGCGCTGGCGGCCCAGACCGCGAAAGCGACCGACGAAATCAGCGCGCAGATCGCCGGCATGCAGTCGGCCACGGAAGACTCCGTCGGCGCCATCAAGGAGATCGGCGCGACCATCTCCAAGATCTCGGACATCTCGACGACGATCGCAGCGACCATCGAAGAGCAGGGCGCCGCGACGGCGGAAATCGCACGCAACGTCAGCGAAGCCGCCAAGGGAACAGTCGAAGTCGCTGACAAGATCGCCCAGGTCAGTCACGGCGCCAGCGCCACCGGTTCGGCGTCGACCCAGGTTCTAGCATCCGCACGCTCACTCTCGACGGAGAGCAGTCGTCTCAAGAACGAAGTTGCGAAATTCCTCGATACGGTGCGGGCGGCCTGACGCCCGCATCCCCTGCGGCCGACACGAGGCCGGCTGCAAATTACCTTTCTGACGCGTCGAACAACAACGGCTTTGGGAGGCCCCCACGCCGAGCCCCCGCTCGCGCCTGGGTCAAACACGACAGACTGGGGAGAATTGAGCGATGATCATCAGCATCGTCGGCGGCGGCGCAACCGGCATCACGATCTTGCGCCATCTGGCGGAGCTCGCCGCATCGGGGTGCGACAACGGCGCGATCAGCGGAATCCAGCTGTTCGACAAGTCCGGATTCGATGGCGGAGTCGCCTATCGCACCCAGAGCGACCGCCATCTGCTCAACATGAAGCCGTCAACGATGTCGATCCGTCCGAACGACGCGGAGGAATTTCTACGCTGGCTTCGCGTCCACGGCCTCAGCAGCCACGGCAACAAGCATCTGCCGCGGATGGTCTACAAGGATTATCTCGATTCCGTGCGTCTCGCTGCAATCGCGCAATGCCGGAGCGTCGGCCTGCCGGTCCATGTCGAACATGCCGAAGTGGTCCGCATGCGATTCTCGCCCGATCGCGATGTCTTGCTGACGACCGACCGCAACATCACGCACATCTCGTCCGTGCTGATCCTCTGCACCGGTCACAACGCGCCCGACGACCACTACGGTCTGACTGCCAGCCCGAACTACATCCGCGATCCCTACGCCCAATTCACCTTCGCCGATCGCGACGGCATCGAGGTCGGCATCCTCGGAAGCGGCCTCAGCGCGGTCGACACCGCGGCGGCGCTGGCCAAGTCTCACGAGGCCGTCAAGGTGGCCTGCTTCTCCAGAAGCGGCCTGTTTCCCACGGTGCAGCCGGCGGCGTTTCCGGCAATCGCGAACGACTTCCGCGACGCCCTGCATCGTTATGTGACCAGCCGCGCGCGCATCGAAGCCGACGCCTTTGCTGCCCGCCTTTCCGAGCTGCTGCTGGAGACGACCGGAATCCGCTGCGATCTGTCCTGCCGGAATATCGATGGCGATGCGCTTGATGATCTCGAGCACAACGTCGCGCGCGCCGAGACCGGCGAGCCCAGCGTCTACGCCTACCTCGTCAGCATCATCGACGTGATGTGCGAGGCCTGGACCCGAATGAGCGATGCCGAGAAGATGCGCTTCATGGACGCCTACAATTCCGGCTGGCTTCGCAACCGCTCGGCGATGCCGCTGGAGAATGGCATCCGCATCCGCGACCTGATGCGGTCAGGCAGGCTCTCGGCCCACGCGCGCTTGCGCGATGTGACCGACATCGGCGGCCGGTTTCGCGCGACCTTCGCCGACGGCAGCCATCGCGAGGTCGACTATCTCGTCGACGCGACGGGTCCGTCCTACCGACTGGACACCAGCCCGCTCTACCAGGACATGCAGCGCCAGGGACTCATCTCACTAGACCCGCTCGGCGGAATTCGCTGCGGCTATGACGACAGCCGGGTTCGCGACCGCCACGGCAATCCCTATCCCAACGTCTACGCGGTCGGCGGCCCCACCAAGGGCACGCACTTCTATGCCGCCGCAGTCGACATCAACCTGCGCCGCGCCCAGTCCGTGGTCGATTCGATCCTCAACCCGAAAGGTCCTGAGATGAGCACCATCCTGACGTCAGTCGAAGAAACCGACCGCCTCGCCGATCTCGTGCGCCGCGACCATCCCTCGCTCGAGACGATGGTGCTTGTACCTGATGGCAAGTACCAGAACCGGCCTGCCGCGCTGGACGAATTGATGTGGGAGGTGAGGGACTGCCTTGGCGAGACGCTCCGTCACTGGGCTCCCGAAGACTTCCCCATGCTCTACTGTGCATGGGGACGCTGCCGCGTGGGCTCGACCGCGCTCACCAATCTGTTCGGCGTCGCCGGCATGCCCTCCTATTTCCAGCCGGTAAAGGTCGTGCTGCGCCATCGGCTGCTTGGAAATGCGGGCGAGCCCTGGGCCGCACCGACGGCCGCGGAGCAGCCACATATCTTCAGCAAGGAAATGGCGGGACCCTATGTGCTCGCCGAAAGCCTGTTCCTGCCGCTCCAACCGCTGATCGAGGCCGGCTGGCCGGCCGACAAGCTCCACATGATCATGCTCGATCGCGATCCCGCGAGCTCGCTCGCTTCGTGGCACGAGAAATGGTCGGACCGCGTTCCCGAGGATCGCCTGATCCAGAACTACGTGATCTCGTCGCTGAACGCGCTTCGCGTCGAAAGCTATGCAAGACGGCACGGCGTGCCCGTGACGCACTATGTTTATGAGGCCAGCAAGGACGCGACCGGCTCGGTGCGAAAGCTGTTCGACCGGCTCGGCCTTGGCGCACGCTTCACCGAAGGCGCCGTCACCGACTGGAAGGAGCGCGGGCAGATTGAAACGAAGGGGTCCGGCGTCACCTTCCTGAGCGAGCCGAAGATCTACACCGTGGTCGGCCTTCACGGATCCGACACGGCCTATCGTTACCGCAGCCGCAAGACGGCCTCGCTGAGCGACGCCCAGCTCCAGGTCATCGGACGCTACGGCATCGACGACATGTATCGCGCCTCGGTCGCGGCCTGCATCCGTGATCTCGCGCTGGACACCGACACCGCCGCGCGCCTGTTCGGCGACTGCCTGGGTACTGCCGCATGAGCGGCCAGCTCGCTCCCACGATGGAGGCGGCGCCGGCGCACGATGTGCCCGACGCGGCCACCATGCGCCGCAGCGCCACCAGCCATCTCCGCCGCCTCGAAGCAGAAAGCATTCATATCCTGCGCGAGACGGCGGCCGAGTTCCGCAAGCCGGTCATGCTCTACTCGATCGGCAAGGATTCCTCGGTGCTGCTGCATCTGGCGATGAAGGCGTTTCATCCCGGCAGGCCGCCGTTTCCGCTGCTGCATGTCGACACGACCTGGAAGTTTCGCGATATGATCGCCTTTCGCGACCGCCGGGCCCGCGAGCTCGGTCTCGATCTGATCGTCCACACCAACCGCGATGGATTGAGCCAGGGCATCACGCCGTTCTGCCACGGCTCCGCCCGCTACACCGACGTGATGAAGACACAGGCCCTGCGGCAGGCGCTGGATCTGCACGGCTTCGACGCCGCGATCGGAGGCGCGCGCCGCGACGAGGAGAAGTCGCGCGCCAAGGAGCGCGTGTTCTCGCACCGGAGCGCGGCACATCGCTGGGATCCGAAAAACCAGCGGCCGGAGCTATGGAGCCTGTACAACACGATGCTCGCGCCGGGCGAAAGCATGCGGGTGTTTCCGCTGTCGAACTGGACCGAGCTCGACGTCTGGGACTACATCCTGCTCGAGAACATCCCGATCGTCCCGCTCTATCTGGCTGCAAGACGCCCGGTGGTCGAGCGCGATGGCACGCTGATCATGGTCGACGACGAGCGCATGCCGCTGCATGCGGGTGAAGAGCCGCGATGGCGCTCCGTCAGGTTTCGTACCCTCGGCTGTTACCCGCTCAGCGGTGCGACGGTCTCGACGGCGGCAACGCTGCCGGAGATCGTCCGGGAGATGATGGCCTCGCGCACCTCCGAGCGGCAAGGACGCATGATCGACCGCGACAGCCCCGCGTCGATGGAGCGCAAGAAAGCGGAAGGATACTTCTGATGTCCTATCACGAGGCTCCCACGATCGCCGCGCCCGATGCGCCACGGCTCGACCAGGACGATCGCCCGACGTTGCGTTTCGTCACTTGCGGCAGCGTCGACGACGGCAAGAGCACGCTGGTCGGTCGCCTGCTCTACGATTCCAAGACGCTGCTCGACGACCAGCTCGACACGCTGGCGTCGGAGAGCAAGACGGTTGGCACCACCGGCGGCGATCTCGATTTCGCGCTGCTGGTCGACGGCTTGCAGGCCGAGCGCGAGCAGGGCATCACCATCGACGTCGCCTACCGGTTCTTCGCAACGAAGTTGCGCCGCTTCATCGTCGCCGACACGCCGGGACACACGCAGTATACCCGCAACATGGCGACCGGCGCCTCCAACGCCGACCTCGCCGTGGTCCTGGTCGACGCCCGCAAGGGCGTGATCACGCAGACCCGGCGCCACTGCCACATCCTGTCGCGGCTCGGCGTCTGCCACGTCGTGCTCGCCGTCAACAAGATGGATCTGATCGGCTTCGACGACGACAGATTCGCGGCCATCACGGCCGAATATCTGACCCTGGCCGGCCAGCTCGGTATCTCCCAGGTCCAATGCATTCCGGTCGTGGCGCCAGACGGCGACAACATCGCCGTCGCGAGCACGCGAATGCCCTGGTACACCGGGCCGACGGTCACGACCTACCTGGAATCGGTCGACGTTACCGGCGGAATCTCGGGACGGCCGTTCCGGTTGCCGGTGCAATGGGTCAACCGCCCGCATGCGGATTTTCGCGGTTTCTGCGGACGGATCGCCAGCGGGGCGATTGCAACCGGCGAGGCTGTCACCGTGCAGCCGTCGGGCCGTCGCGCGCACATCGCGCGCATTCTCACGCCTGACGGCGAGCGCGATCGGGCTGCAGCCGGCGAATCGGTGACGCTCACATTGACCGACGAGATCGACGTCAGCCGCGGTGACGTGCTGACGTCGGGAGCAGCGCCGCTCGTCTCGGATCAGCTGGCGGCGCATCTGGTCTGGTTCGACGACGAGGCCATGGCGCCGGGCCGGCGCTACGTGCTCAAATGCGGCACCGCCTCATCGGGCGCGGTGATCACGACGCTCAAGTATCGCATTGCCATCGACACCATGGCGCAGGAGAGCGCGACCACGCTCGATGCCAACCAGATCGGCTACGCCCATGTCAGCCTCGACCGCGCCCTGGTGTTCGAGGCCTATCGCGACAACCGCGAGATGGGCAGCTTCATTCTCGTCGACCCGATCAGCCATCGCACGGCTGCCGCGGGAATGATCGACCTGTCACTGCGCCGCGCCACCAACATTCACTGGCAACAGCTCGCCATCGACAAATCCCTGCGCGCACGGCTCAAGCAGCAGCGGCCCTGCGTGCTCTGGTTCACGGGGCTGAGCGGTGCCGGCAAGTCGACGATCGCCGATCTCGTCGACCGCAGGTTGGCCGAGTTCGGACGTCACGCGGCGTTGCTTGACGGCGACAATCTCCGCCACGGCATCAACCGTGACCTCGGCTTTTCCAGCGCGGAGAGGACGGAGAATGTCCGGCGCGTCGCCGAGATCGCGGCGCTGTTCGTCGATGCCGGCATGATCGCGCTGGTCGCGCTGATCTCGCCCTTCCGCAACGAACGCGAGATGGCGCGGCACCGCGTCGAGGCGGGGGAGTTCATCGAGATCCATGTCGCAACCCCGCTCGCCGAATGCGAGCGGCGCGATCCCAAAGGGCTCTATCGCAAGGCGCGTGCGGGCGAGCTGCCGGCCTTCACCGGCATCGATCATCCCTACGAGGCGCCGCAAGCACCCGAGATCACGATCGACACCTCGGAAATGACCACCGAGGAGGGATGCGAGCGCATCATCCGCTATTTGCAGGAGCACCATTATCTGTAGAGGCTGGTGGTCGAGCCGCCGGAGACAGGCCGTCCAACCTTAAAAATCGGAGGCGATGCCCTTGCGCTCCCAATCGCCGTAGCGCGTGGGCTCAGGCCCCTTCGGCCCCTGCAATTCCTTTGGAGCCGCCTCGGCCTGAGCCGCGGCGGCTTGCCGGCGTGCCTCGGCTTCAGCCAGCGCGCGCTGGGCGGCGGGCGGCAAGGGTTTGCGATCGGGAACAGGAGGCTGGCTACTCATCGACGCGTGTCCTAGCGCAGGATCGAGGGCTGCGCGACGTCCAATAACGCATTGCTGAAATGGCAGCCAAGGGCTGAAATCGCCAGAGGCCATTCTTACATTTGGCATATTCGCATGCCACAGATGCGCCTGTTAAGGCATGCGCCATCGCGGCGGAACTGCCGCCCGCTCAGAACCTTACTTTCGCATGCCGTCTCAACGTTTTGCCCCTCCGTCCGAAGTGCCCGGTCTCGCGGCGCGGCGGATCGCTGCCGACATCGTCGACGGCGTCTTGCACAAGCACCGCACGCTCGACGACCAGCTCGACGGCTCCGGCGCCCATCCCGGACTGAAGACGCTGGCCGACCGCGACCGCGCGCTGATGCGGCGCCTGGTCGCAACCATCCTGCGCCGGCTCGGCACGCTCGGCCATTTGCTGTCGCGCCTTCTCGACAAGGGCATCCCATCCGACGCGCCGCGCGCGCAGAGCGCGCTCTTGATCGGCGCCGCCCAGATCCTCTGGATGGACGTGCCCGATCACGCCGCAGTCGATCTCTCGGTTCGCCTGGTGCAATCCGACCGGCGCGCCGCACGCTATGCCGGCCTCGTCAACGCCGTGCTGCGCCGCTGCGCGCGCGAGGGCCAGGCGCTGGTCGAGGAGGTCGCGACGCAATCGCTCGACCTGCCGCCCTGGCTGCTGGCGCGCTGGAGCGTGCATTACGGCGAGGCGACCGCGCGGGAGATAGCGCTCGCGCTCGGCCACGAACCTTCGCTCGACCTGACCGTGAAGTCCGACGCTGCGCAATGGGCGAGCCGGCTGCATGGCGAGGTGCTGCCGACCGGCTCGGTCCGCACGCTGCTGCACGGCTCGGTGACCATGCTGCCCGGTTTCGCCGAAGGACAATGGTGGGTGCAGGACGCCGCTGCCGCGCTGCCGGTCCGGCTGTTCGGCGACATCAAGGGCAAATCCATCGCCGATCTCTGTGCCGCGCCCGGCGGCAAGACCGCACAGCTGGTGCTAGCAGGCGCGCGCGTCACCGCGCTCGACCGCTCGCCCGCCCGGGTGGCGCGCCTGCGCGAAAACCTGAGCCGGCTGTCGCTCCAGGCCGAGACCGTCGTTGCCGACGCCGTGGAATGGGCGGGGCCGGCAGAGGGCTTCGATGGAGTCCTGATCGACGCACCCTGCACCTCGACCGGGACGATCCGCCGGCACCCCGACGTCGCATGGTTGCGGCAGGAGTCGGACGTCGCCGCGATGACCGTGCTCCAGCAGCGGCTGCTGAAGAAATCCGTCTCACTGCTCAAGCCGGGCGGGACGCTGGTCTACTGCACCTGCTCGTTGGAACCGGAAGAGGGCGAGCAGGCCATCGCCACCTTGCTGGCCGCAGAGCCGGCGCTTCGCCGCGTGCCGATCGAGGCCAGCGAGGTCTCCGGGCTCAGCGAGATCATCACCAAAGAGGGCGATCTCCGGACTTTGCCGAGCCATCTGCCGCACGCCGACCCGAAGCTCGGCGGGCTCGACGGGTTTTTCGCGGCCCGGCTCGTTAAATCCTGATTTTGCACCGGATTTTGCTACCGCTGGACTGATTCGGGACCTTTCAAGGTGGTGTCAGACGGCCGTTTTTGGGATTAATAAGGATTCGTCGGAATCCTCTCCCCCTTCAAGGCAAGGCGTGTCGGTCGCTCAACGCAGACGTATCTCGACGCTGGTCATGAACCGCTTCGCGCGGAACATGCTCGCGCGCGCGAGCGGCGGTTCCGTTGCGCTATCGCGAGTCTGGCCCGGCCGGACCGACCGGCTGATCATCGCGCCGCATGATCTTCGCACGGCCGACGCGACGCGCGCCGCCGAGATCTATGCCGGCCGCTTCGTCTTCGCCGGCAAGATCGTCAATTGCCACGGCCGCTCGATCTTCGATCTCGATCCGCCCTCGGAGGACTGGGAGGTCGCGCTGCTCGGCTTCGGCTGGCTGCGTCACCTGCGCGCCGCCGACACCGCGCTGACCCGGGCGAATGCGCGCGCGCTGGTCGAGGACTGGATCAGCAACCCCGCCAACAAGCGCCGTCCCGTCGCCCGCCGCGCCGACGTGCTGGCGCGGCGCGTGATTTCGCTGCTGTCGCAGGCACCTTTGGTGCTCAACGACACCGACAACAAATTCTACCGCCGCTACTTGCGTGCGCTGGCACGCGAGATCCGCTTCCTGCGCTTCACCATGGTCAACATCCCGGACGGGGTGCCGAAGCTCCAGGTGCAGATCGCGCTGTGCTACACGACGCTCTGCCTTGCCAACCAGGCGCGCCATATCCGCAGCGCCTCGAAAAAACTCTCCGACGAATTGCAGCGGCAGATTCTCCCCGATGGCGGACACATCTCGCGTAATCCCGGTGCGTTGATCGAGCTCCTGATCGACCTGTTGCCGCTGCGGCAGACCTTTGCCGCGCGCAACATCGCGCCGCCGCCGGCGCTGCTCAATGCGATCGACCGCATGATGCCGATGCTGCGCTTCTTCCGCCACGGCGACGGCAATTTCGCGCTGTTCAACGGCATGAGCGCGACGCCGTCGGACCTGCTCGCCACGCTGCTCGCCTATGACGATGCCCATGGCGCACCGATGGCGAACATGCCGCACACCGGCTTCCAGCGCCTCGATGCCGGCCCGACCACCGTGATCATCGACACCGGCCCGCCGCCGCCGCCCGGCGTCAGCCACGATGCGCATGCCGGCTGCCTGTCGTTCGAACTGTCCTCCGGCACCAGCCGCATCGTGACCAATTGCGGCATGCCGACCACCGGCCGCGACAATTGGCGGCCATTCGCGCGCGGCACCGCGGCGCATTCGACCCTGACCTATCACGACACCTCGTCGTGCCAGTTCGTGGAGATGTCGGCGATGAAGCGCCTGCTGCACGGCGCGCCGATCGTCAGCGGCCCCCATGAGGTGGAGAGCTATCGCGAGGTCGTCGAGGGCGGCACGCTGCTGACGACCTCGCATGACGGCTATCTCGCCAAGTTCGGCGTGATCCATCGCCGCGTGCTGATGGTCGCCAATGACGGCGCGCGGATCGACGGCGAGGACACGCTGTCACCGCCCCAAGGCGCGCGGCTCAAGGGCGCTGACGCCGATTTCGCGCTGCGCTTCCATCTGCATCCCGCGGTGAAGGCGAGCCGGCTGTCGGACGCCCGCGGCGTCATGCTGGTATTGCCGAACCGCGACGTCTGGACCTTCGAGGCGCTCGACGACAAGGTCGATCTCGAGGACAGCGTGTTCCTGGCCGGCAATGACGGCCCACGCCGCACTGCCCAGATTGTGATCCGCCAGGATGCCCGGCAGGCGCCCTCGATCCGCTGGAGCTTTGTCCGGTCTACCGCCTCGCCGGCGGTCACCAATGCACGCCGCAACGCCCGCCGGGAGCCGGAACTTCCGCTGTAAACAGGCGCGATTCGGCCCTATCCATAGCGTTTTCGAGCGAAGTGGATTACCGGTTCGCGTGAAGAAAACGCGTCAAAACAAGAAGCTAGAGCTCCGTTCCGATTCTATCGGAACGGAAATGGCTCTACCCGTTGAGAGCGTCGCCAAAAGCTGCTATCGAGCGCTCGTTCGCGCGACTGGCGACCTTGGATGGAGCACCATCGGGAAGCGCGACACATACCCGCCGCGCGCCTGGGCATAGACACTCCCTGAACAGAGGATCTTGCTCATGACTGACCGTCCCCGCCGCGTCACCCGCGCCCTTCTCTCCGTCTCCGACAAATCAGGCCTGATCGAGTTCGCCAAGGCGCTTGCCGCGCATGATGTCGAGCTGGTCTCGACCGGTGGCACCGCAAAGGCAATTGCCGCCGCGGGCCTGAAGGTGAAGGACGTCTCCGAGCTGACAGGCTTCCCCGAGATGATGGACGGCCGCGTCAAGACGCTGCATCCAAAGGTGCATGGCGGCCTGCTCGCGATCCGCGACAACAAGGAGCACGCCGAGGCGATGAAGGCACACGGCATCGCGCCGATCGATCTGCTCGTCGTCAATCTCTATCCGTTCGAGGCGACCGTCGACAAAGGCGCGGGCTTCGAGGATTGCATCGAGAACATCGACATCGGCGGCCCTGCGATGATCCGCGCTGCTGCGAAGAACCATGACGACGTTGCCGTCGTGGTCGAAGCCGACGACTACAAGGCTGTGCTCGACGAGCTTGCCGCCAACAACGGCGCGACCACGCTGAAATTGCGTCGCCGCCTGGCTGCCAAGGCCTATGCGCGCACCGCGGCCTATGATGCCGCGATCTCGAACTGGTTCAACCGCCAGCTCGAGATCGACGCGCCCGATTTCCGCGCGTTCGGCGGCAAGCTGATCCAGTCGCTGCGCTACGGCGAGAACCCGCATCAGACCGCGGCGTTCTACGCCACGCCCGACAAGCGCCCCGGCGTCTCGACCGCACGGCAGCTGCAGGGCAAGGAGCTTTCCTACAACAATATCAACGACACCGACGCGGCCTATGAATGCATCGGCGAGTTCGATGCGAAGCGCACCGCGGCCTGCGTCATCGTCAAGCACGCCAACCCTTGCGGCGTCGCCGAAGGCGCGAACCTTGTCGATGCCTATCGCAAGGCGCTGGCCTGCGATTCCACCTCCGCCTTCGGCGGCATCATCGCGATGAACCGCCCGCTCGATGCTGATACCGCGCGCGAGATCACCAAGATCTTCACCGAGGTGATCATCGCGCCTGACGCGAGCGAGGAAGCGATCGCCATCATCGGAGCACGCAAGAACCTCCGTTTGCTGCTCGCGGGCAGCCTGCCCGATCCGCGAGCGCCGGGCCTCACCGCCAAGACCGTTGCCGGCGGTCTTCTGGTGCAGAGCCGCGACAACGCCGTAGTCGACGACATGACCTTCAAGGTCGTGACCAAGCGCGCACCCACCGACGCCGAGATGCGCGACCTGAAGTTCGCGTTCCGGGTCGCAAAGCACGTCAAGTCGAACACCATCATCTACGCCAAGGATCTCGCCACCGTCGGCATCGGCGCGGGCCAGATGAGCCGCGTCGATTCAGCCCGCATCGCGGCGCGCAAGGCGCAGGATGCGGCGAACGAGCTGAAGCTCGCCGAGCCGCTGACCAAGGGCTCGGTCGTGGCGTCGGATGCGTTCTTCCCGTTCGCCGACGGCATGCTCGCCTGCATCGAAGCCGGCGCCACCGCTGTGGTGCAGCCCGGCGGCTCGATGCGCGATGACGAGGTGATCAAGGCCGCCGACGAGCACGGCATCGCCATGGTGTTCACTGGGACAAGGCACTTCAGGCACTGATCTATCAACTCGTCATTGCGAGCGAAGCGAAGCAATCCAGAAACTTTCCGCAGAGGCAGTCTGGATTGCTTCGTCGCTTCGCTCCTCGCAATGATGGGGATGGGATTGTGTATTGCGGCTACTCCCGCACCCGCATCAGCAGCGCAAACCCCGTGACGAAAAACACCACCAGCACGGCCATGCCGGCCTTCTGACTCGCGGTGGCCGCGGTGATCACGCCGATCAGCAGCGGTCCGATGAAGGACGTCACCTTTCCGGTCAACGCAAACAGGCCAAAATATTGCGCGATGCGATCCTTCGGCGCGAGGTGGATCAGCAGCGTGCGCGAGGCGGCTTGAAGCGGGCCGCCGGCCGCGCCGATCAGGCAGCCCAGCACGATATAGGCACGCTCCGCGGCGGCGGCGAATAGCGGCCCGCCCGGCTCGGGCGGCGCGACCTTGACGAACAGAACGCTGTCCTTGTCGACAAGCAGGATCGCCGCCACCGACAGCAGCAGGATCAGCATGCTGCCGGCAATGACGCGCTTCGGTCCGAGCAAGTCGTCGAGCTTGCCGCCAAGCCACGCACCGAACGTGCCGGCGATGGCAAGGATGATGCCGAACGTACCGATCTGGATCGTGTGCCAGCCAAAAGTGCCGGCGGCATAGATACCGCCGAACGCGAACAGCGAGACCAGACCGTCGGTGTAGATCATGTTGGCTAGCAGAAACGCCGCGAGCGATTTCTGCTGCGGCAAATCCTTCAGCGATTGCTTCAGATCGGCGAGGCCCTCGTGCAGTGCCTCGCGCACCGGACGTTTCGCCGGATAATCCGGCGTGAACAAGAACATCGGCGTCACGAAGACGATGAACCACAATCCGGTCAGCGGTCCGGCGGCGCGGTCACCTTGATGCGTGACGGGATCGAGCCCGAACAGCGGCGTGAAGCCGAGCAGCGTGCGGCCGGTCTCGGGATTGGCCGCGAGGAAGCCGAGCACGATGATCAGGCTGACAATGCCTCCGATGTAACCCGTGGCCCAGCCGGTGCCGGAGAGCCGGCCGATGCGCTCCGGCGGCACCAGGGTCGGCATCATCGCGTTGTTGAACACGGTGGCGAATTCCGCGCCGACACTGGCAAGCGCAACCGCGATGAGCAGCGGCGGAATGATGGCGTGATCGCCGGGCTTGCCGATCCATAGCGTGCAGGAGGCGAGCACCAGAACCGCGCCGAACGCGGCAATCCAGGGCTTGCGGCGGCCCGAGGCATCCGCGATGGCGCCCAGAACGGGCGACAGCAGCGCGATCGCCATGCCAGCTGCTGCCATCGCAAAGCCCCAGAGCGATTGGCCGGTTGCGGGATCCGGCGCAACGCTGGTGGCGAAATAGGGCGCGAACACGAAGGTCGTGATCAGCGTGAAATAGGGCTGCGCGGCCCAGTCGAAGAAGATCCAGCTGACGACGGCGGCGCGCGGCGGATAGGTCCGCGAAGCGCCGGCCATGCGCGCATCCGGGGCAATCGTCGTCATCGCGCAGTCCTCATCACGAACAGTTTTGTCTCTCTTAGCGCAAACCGTATAGCATTGCAGTGACGCGTTTGAATTGGCCCGAGGGCTCGGCGGAAATGTGATGATGGCGTCATTTTTGACACGGCGACGTTTTTTCGCGCTTATCGCCACTCTGGCGTTTGGTCTTGCATCGGCAACCGCGCAGGATGCGCGGCAGGCCTATGTTCCGCCCGCGCTCGACACGGTGCACGCCGTTCCCGCGCAGCATGGCATGGTGGTGGCGCAGGAAAGAATATCGGCGCAGGTCGGCGCCAATATTTTGCGACGTGGCGGCAATGCGGTCGATGCCGCCGTCGCGACCGGCTTTGCGATGGCGGTGACCTATCCCCGCGCCGGCAATATCGGCGGCGGCGGCTTCATGGTGATCCATTCCGCCGAACGCAACGAGGATGTTGCGATCGATTATCGCGAGACCGCGCCGGCGGCGACCACGGCGCAGATCTTCCTCGGGTCCGACGGCAAGCCGGATCCGGCCAAGTCGCGCGATTCCGGGCTTGGCATCGGCGTGCCCGGCACGGTCGCGGGCCTGGCGCTGGCGCTCGAAAAGTATGGCTCGGGCAAGTTCACGCTGGCGCAATTGCTCGAACCTGCGATCGCGCTCGCCCACGACGGATTTGTCGTCACCGACGACATCGCCGACACGCTGCCGGGCTGGTCCAGGCGGCTCGCGCGCTGGCCATCGTCCGTGAAGATCTTCGCAAAGCCCGACGGCACGCCGCTTGGCGAAGGCGACAGGCTGGTGCAGAGCGATCTCGCCGATACATTGGCGAGCGTCGCTGCGCAGGGACCACGCGGCTTCTACGAAGGCCCGGTCGCGGAGAAACTCGCCAAGGCCGTGTCCGATGCCGACGGCATCATGACGACGGCCGATCTGAAGACCTATCAGGCCGTGATCCGTTCGCCGGTGCGCGGCACCTATCGGGGCTACGACATCGTCTCAATGCCGCTGCCGTCGTCCGGCGGCGTGGTGCTGCTGGAGACGCTCAACATTCTCGAAGGTTTTCAGCTCGCGGACATCAAGCAGGGCTCGCCGGCAGCATTGCATCTGCTGATCGAGGCCATGAAGCGCGCCTATGCGGATCGTGCGCGCTATCTCGGCGATCCCGCCTTCGTCGACGCGCCGATCGCTAGGCTCACGGCGAAGGACTACGCTGCCAGGCTGCGCGCCGGCATTTCTACCGAGCGCGCGACGCCGTCAAAGGATCTGGTTTCGACTGCGACCTCGCCACACGAGGGCAGCAACACCACGCACTTTTCCGTCGTCGATGGCAGCGGCAACGCCGTCAGCAACACCTATACGCTGAATTTCAGCTACGGGGTCGGCCTCGTCGCCGACGGCACCGGTGTGTTGCTCAACAACGAGCTCGACGATTTCACCGCCGCTGTCGGCGCCTCCAATGCCTATGGTCTGGTCGGCTATGAGGCCAATCTGCCCGGGCCCGGCAAACGGCCGCTGTCCTCGATGTCGCCGACCATCGTCCTGAAGGACGGCAAGCCGGTGCTGGTGACGGGCTCGCCCGGCGGCAGCCGGATCATCTCGACCGTGCTCCAGGTGATCGTCAACGTGCTCGACTACAGGATGGATGTGGCCGCCGCCGTGGCCGCGCCGCGGCTGCATCATCAATGGCTGCCGGACGAGGTGCGTGTCGAGCGCGGCTTTCCCGACGACGTGCTGTTCGAGCTGAAGGCGATGGACCATCTCATCGTCGCGCCGATGGGGCAGACGTCCGCCAATTCGATTCTCGTGACGCCGGACGGTCCCCTCGGCGCGCCCGATCCGCGCACGCGCGGTGCGGAAGCCGCAGGACAGTAACGCTGCCCCAGCATGGCAAGGATCGGCGCCGGCTTGCGCCGGCCGACGCGCGTGCTACCACCGCCCGACCAAGAAGAATTTGCCGGGGAAACGCACATGACCACAGCCGATCCGCTCCAGCGCATTGAGCGCGCCGAGATCCACGACACCAGCCTTCTCGCCTTCTATCGCGACATGAATGCACCGGAGCGGCGGACGTTCTGGGCGTGCGCGGCGGGCTGGGCGCTCGACGGCATGGACTTCATGATCTACCCGCTGGTGATCGGCACGATCATCGCGCTGTGGAAGGTCGATGCGGCGTCCGCAGGACTTGCAGGCACGGTGACGCTGCTCGCCTCTGCCATTGGCGGCTGGCTCGGAGGCTATCTCTCCGACCATATCGGCCGGGTCAGGACGCTTCAGATCACCATCATCTGGTTCTCGTTCTTCTCGCTGGTCTGCGCCGTCGTGCAGAATTTCGAACAGCTCCTGATTGCGCGCGCCGTGCTCGGTCTTGGCTTCGGCGGTGAATGGGCCGCGGGCGCCGTGCTGATGGGCGAAGCGATCCGGCCGCAATATCGCGGGCGCGCAGTCGGCTCGGTGCAATCGGGCTGGGCCATCGGCTGGGGGCTTGCGGTGCTGTCGCAAGCGATCCTGTTCTCAGTGATGCCCGCGGAAACGGCGTGGCGCTGGATGTTCGTGATCGGTGCGTTGCCTGCCCTCCTGGTGTTCTACATCCGCCGCACCGTCACCGAACCGGAGATCGCGGCCGAAGCGCGCGCCAGGCACGCAGAAACCGGCAGTCATCCGAAAATCTGGGAAATCTTCACATTCCCGATCGTGAAGACCACAGTGCTTGCATCGCTGATGGCGACCGGCTGCCAGGGCGGCTACTATGCCGTCACATTCTGGGTGCCGCAGTTCCTGACCAAGGAACGGCATCTGTCGATCGTCGGCTCCACCGGCTATCTCTCGACGCTGATCATCGGCTCCTTCATCGGCTATCTCACCGGCGCCTGGCTCGCCGACCGGATCGGGCGGCGCAACCTGTTCCTGATCTTCTCGATCGGCGCGATGGCCGTGGTGCTGCTCTACACGCAGCTGCCGCTGACCAACGAGATCCTGTGGGTGCTCGGTTTCCCGCTCGGCTTCTTCGCCTCAGGCTACTTCTCCGGCGTCGGCGCATTCCTGACAGAACTCTTTCCGACACGGCTGCGCGGCTCAGGCCAGGGCTTTTGCTACAATTTCGGCCGCGGCATCGGCGCGCTGTTTCCGTTCCTCGTCGGTGCGCTATCGGCATCGACGTCGCTCGCGAATGCAATCGCGATCTTCGCGGTGGTGGCGTACGCAGTGTTCTTCATCGCCGCCTTCGCGCTGCCGGAGACGCGTGGGCGTGTGCTGCACGCGAACTGATCGGCTGCGTCACCCGCGGGCGGTAAGGAAACTTACCGCCCCACCTGGTACGGCCCGCCCTTTTCGAGGGCACGCGCATAGGCCGGCCGCGCGTGGATGCGCTCCAGAAACGCCATCGCCTTGGGATGGCCCTGCTCTAACCCACCGCGCGCCTGCGCTGCCTCGAGCGGAAAGCTCATCTGGATGTCGGCGGCGGTGAACTCGCTGCCGGCGAACCACTCGCTCTTCGCAAGCTCGCTTTCCCAATAGTCCATGTGCTGCTTGAGCTGCGGATTGACCAGCGCAGTGAGCGCCTGGTTCGAGACCTTGCGCACCAGCGGACGAAGCAGCGCCGGCGCGCGCTTCGGCATCAGGGTGAACAACAGCTTCAGCAGCAGCGGCTGCATCGCGGAGCCTTCGGCATAGTGCAGCCAATAGGTGAAGCGCAGCCGCTCCGGGGTGCCAGGCGGCGGGATCAGCCGGCCGTTGCCGTAGGTGGCGATCAGATATTCGATGATCGCGCCTGACTCGGCGATGGTGTTGCCGTTGTCGGTGATGACCGGCGACTTGCCGAGCGGATGAATCGCGCGCAGCTCTTTCGGCGCACGCATATCGGGCTGACGCTGATAGCGCACGATCTCGTAAGGCACGCCCAGTTCCTCGAGCAACCAAAGCACGCGCTGCGAGCGCGAATTGTTGAGGTGGTGGACGGTCAGCATCGCGGGAATCCTCAGGGCTAGGCGTGGTCGGTCGGCCGCGTAGGTGCCAGTCCAGGAACACAATGTCGAGCCGTCCGGATGGATATTTCACCCGGGTATATTGACCTCAGCAATTTACCCGGATATAAAAGAGCTCGACCGTCATCAATATGGCAATGATTTCAATGCATAAGACTTTCACCGCCTTCCAGGGCCAGCAACGCCTCGCGTCCGGACCGGCTGGAGAGGTCGCTCTGGTCGTCAGGCGGGTGGCCCCACGATCTGACGAGCCGATCATCATCTTCGAAGACGCCACGGGCCGATCGATCGACTTCGATCTGCGCGGCGGGGATCGCGAGGTGCTGGCGCGGCTGGCGAAGCTGATCCCGCCGCCGGTTGACGAGACCGCCCCACCGACCGAGCCGCGCGGACGCGGCCGGCCAAAGCTCGGCGTGGTCGCGCGCGAAGTGACGCTGCTGCCGCGGCACTGGGAGTGGCTCAATGCGCAACCGGGCGGCGCCTCGGTCGCGCTGCGAAAACTCGTCGAAGAGGCCAGGCGCACGAGCGGCGACAAGGACCGCGAACGCCAGGCGCGCGATGCGGCCTATCACTTCATGTCGACCATGGCCGGCAATCTGCCGCAGTTCGAGGAAGCCTCGCGCGCGCTGTTTGCCGACGACCGCCGGCGCTTCACCGGACTGATCGCCGACTGGCCGGCCGACATCCGCGACCACATCGTCAAGCTCGCTTACAGCGACCGCGCGTAAGCCGCGGCGCTTCGCTCTCAACCCATCAACGGCCGAGCCGCGCCTCGCGCGGCAACGGCTTTGCTCGCCCTGATCAAAGGCAAACCCATGTCCGCCCCAAAGCCTCTCTGGAAACACTTCCTGCGCTTCCTCGCACCGTTGATGCTGAGCAATGCGCTGCAATCGCTGTTCGGTACCGTCAGCAACGTCTATCTCGGCCAGCTGATGGGCGTTGACGCACTCGCGGCAGTCTCGACATTCTTCCCGGTGTTCTTCTTCCTGTTCGCCTTCGTCATGGGCCTGAGCACGGGCGCCACCGTGCTGATCGGCCAGGCCTTTGGCGCGGGCAAGCACGACAGGATCAAGATGGTCGCTGGCACGACGCTCGCGGTCGGCCTGCTGCTCTCGATCTCGGTGGCGCTGATCGGCGGCCTCTTCAGCCGGCAATTGATGATGGCGCTCGCGACGCCCGCGGACATTCTCGCTCCTGCCAGCGCTTATGCGCGCATCATGCTGCTGACGATGCCGCTCGGTTTCACCTTTCTGCTGGTGACGGCGATGATCCGCGGCGTCGGTGATGCCGTGACACCGCTGCTGGCGCTGGCGTTGTCGACCACGATCGGCTTGATCCTGACACCGATGCTGATCCACGGCGCCTTCGGCCTGCCGGCGCTCGGCATCACCAGCCCGGCCTGGGCGGCTGCGATCTCCAATGCAGTGGCGCTGGTCGCGCTCGGCGCGTATCTCCTGCGGAGGAAGCACGCGCTCGCGCCTGATATCGCACTGCTACGCCATATCAGGCTCAACCGCGCCGTGATCGGGCAAATCCTCGGCATTGGATTACCCAGTGCGGTCGGTATGGTCGTGATGGCGATTGCCGAGCTGGTCTTGCTCGGCCTCGTCAACAGCTTTGGATCCGAAGCGACAGCTGCGTATGGTGCCGTCAATCAGGTGATGGGCTACACGCAGTTCACGGCGATGTCGATTTCGATCGCGGTCTCGATCCTCGGCGCGCAGGCCGTCGGCGGCGGCGACCGGGCGCGGCTCGACGGCATCGTCCGCACCGGTCTTGCGTTCAATCTCGTCCTGACCGGCGGGCTGGTGGCCTTGATCTATCTCGTGCCGCGCGCCGTGCTAGGCATCTTCATCACCGACGGTGCCGTGCTCGATCTGGCGAAGGGGCTACTCTTCATCGCCTTATGGAGCTCAGTGCCGTTCGGCCTTGCGACGACGTTTTCCGGCGCGATGCGCGCCGCCGGTGTGGCACTGACACCGATGCTGCTGTCGATATCAGCCATCGTGGCCATCGAACTGCCGTCGGCGGTGATCCTCAGCCGCGCGATCGGCCTTCAAGGCGTGTGGGCCGCCTATCCGATCGTGTTCTGCGCCATGTTCCTCCTGCAGATGGGCTATTACCTCCTGGTGTGGCGCAAGCAGGCGATCCGGCGTCTGGTCTGATCATCAAGATATTATGATCATCATTAAACGGTGGACCTGTGGCGCGCCCTGCGCCACAATGGGCGAAAGTGTCGTCAGGGAGAACGCTTTTGACTCGTACAACCCCGCAATTCCTGTTCGATTTCGGCAGCCCGAACGCCTATCTCAGCCATCTGGCGATCCCGGCGATCGAACAGCGGATCGGCGTCAAGTTCGAATATGTTCCGATCCTGCTCGGCGGCATCTTCAAATCCACCAACAACAAGTCGCCGGCCGAGACGCTCGCCGGCATCAAGAACAAGCGCGAATTCCAGCAGGTCGAGACCGAACGCTTCATCAAGCGGTTCCACGTCGAGCCCTACGTCTGGAATCCACACTTTCCCGTCAACACGCTCAACCTGATGCGCGCGGCGATCGCGGCGCAGCTCGAGGACGTGTTCGACAAATACGTGGATGCCGCCTTCCACCACATGTGGCGCGAGCCGAAGAAGATGGACGACCCTGAAATCGCGGCCAGGGCGCTAGCGTCTTCGGGGCTCGATGCCGAGAAGCTGTTCGCCCGCGCGCAGGAGCCGGAGGTCAAAGGCAAGCTGATCAAGAACACCGAGGAGGCTGTCGCCCGCGGCGCGTTCGGCTCACCGACCTTCTTCGTCGGTAACGAGATGTTCTTCGGCAAGGAGCAGCTGCGCGAGGTCGAGGAAATGGTGCTGGAGAAGTGATTGTCGCATCCGGCGTAAACGCGCTAACTCTCTGGTGTCGTCCTGGCTTTCGCCAGGACGACGGAAGAACAGCAAGGACAATCCCATGCGTATCCTCGTGGTCGGCGCCGGCGCCATCGGCGGCTACTTTGGTGGCAGGCTGTTGCAGGCCGGCCGCGACGTCACCTTCCTGGTCCGCCCCAAGCGCGCCAGCGAGCTCGCAAGCGCCGGCCTCGTCATCAAGAGCCCGAATGGCGATGTGACCTTGAAGGCTCCGCCGACCGTGCAGGCAGGCGCGATCAAGGACAAGTTCGATGTCGTGCTCCTGAGCTGCAAGGCGTTCGATCTCGACGATGCCATCAAATCGTTCGCCGCCGCGGTCGGCCGTGATACCGCGATCATTCCGATGCTGAACGGCATGAAGCATCTCGACATTCTCGATGCAAAATTCGGCAAGGAGCGCGTGCTAGGCGGCCTCTGCGCCATCGCCGCGACCCTCAACGAGAAGCGCGAGGTGGTGCAGCTCCAGCCGATGCAGTCGATCAATTACGGCGAGCGCGACGGCAGGCCGTCGGATCGGATCAAGGCGATCGACGAGACCTTCAAGGGCGGCATCAATGGTGCCACGGCCAGCCAGAACATCATGCAGGACATGTGGGAGAAGTGGGTGTTCCTGTCCACGCTTGCCGCATCGACCAGCCTGATGCGCACCTCGGTCGGCAACATCCTCGCCGCGCCCGGCGGCCGGGATTTCCTGCTCGGCATGCTGGACGAGACCAGCGAAATCGCCACCGCCTCGGGCTATCCGCCGGGCGGACCGTTCTTCGAACGCGTGAAGGGCGACCTCACCACCGAGGGTTCGCCGATGACGGCCTCGATGTTCCGCGACATCAAGGCGGGCCTGCCCGTCGAAGCCGATCACGTGATCGGCGACCTCATCGCGCGCGGCGATGCGGCCAAGGTGCCGGTGCCGAAGCTGCGCATCGCGTACACGCATCTGAAGGCGTATGAGAATCAGCGGGCGGGGTGAGGCCTCGCGTCATCCCGGGGTGCGCGGAGCGCGAGCCCGCGATCCATAGTCACAAGATTTAATCGTTGCGCGAGACTGGTAACTTCTAATCTTCGCCAAACTGTTGCTGCGGCGTATGGGTCCCGGATCTGCGCTTCGCTTGTCCGGGACGACAGCAGAGTTTGCGGCTGCACCTTCGCCTATTTGAAATGCGCCAGATAGTGCGCGACGGCGGTGATCTCCTCGTCGCTCATGTGATAGGCGACGTCGGCCATCGCCGCGACGCCGCCACCGACGCGCTGGCCCGCCTTGTAGTCGTGCAGCGCCTTGACCAGATATTCCTCGCGCTGGCCGGCCAGCCGCGCGACGGCCTTGGTGCCGGCAAAGCTGTCCGTGTGGCACGAGGCGCAGCGGCGGCCGACGGCAACTTGCGCGCCTTTTTTCGACAGGTCCGCATCCCCGTCCTCGCCTGGCTTTGGCGGCGCCATCGCCGCGAAATAGGCGCCAAGATTACGGACGTCCTCGTTGGTGATTTGCTCGACGATCGGCTGCATCTGCTCGTTCTTGCGCGAGCCGGCGCGGAAGAACACGAGCTGCCACTGGATGAATTGATCGGGCTGGCCGGCCAGCGAGGGAATGTTCTCGGTCTGCGAGATGCCGTTCTCGCCATGACAGCCGGAACAGATCGCAGCCTTCTCCTGGAGAGCAGCATTGTCGGCGGCCTGGGCCGGGACGAATGCGAGTGCGGCGAGCGGGAGCGCGCCGATTGCGTACGAAGAAAACTGACGGCGCATGATGGGAATTCCGATCTGTCGAGATGTCATTCCGGGGCGAGCCTCTTGGCGCGAGCCCGGAATCCATAACCCCCGCTCGTGGGCATGGGTTCCGGACTTGCGCGCAAGTGGCGCGCAATCCGGAACGACAGTGAGGTTTCCAAATGAAAGAGGCTGCGGCGCCTTGCGGAGCCACCGCAGCCTCGTGGTCGTGTCGCGCTACTTCTTGCTGTAGCTGATGCGATAGATCGCGCCGGCCCAGTCGTCGGCGACGAGGATCGAGCCGTCCTTGGCGAGGATGATGTCATCGGGGCGGCCGAGATAGCCCTGGTCGCCCTCGATCCAGCCGGTAGCGAAATCCATCTGCTTGGCGTTCTTGCCGTCAGGCCCGACGATCACGCGCGTGATGCGCGCGCCCTGGTACTTGTGGCGATTCCAGGAGCCGTGCTCTGCGATCAGGATGTTGTTCTTGTACTCGGCGGGGAATTGATCGCCGGTGTAGAACTTCATGCCGAGCGGAGCGACATGCGCGCCGAGATTCAGCACCGGTGGCGTGAACTCGGAGCACTTGTGACCCATCGCAAACTTCGGATCGGGCAGGTCGCCCTGGTGGCAGTAGGGGTAGCCGAAATGCTCGCCGATCTTGCTGATCATGTTCAGCTTGTCGCTAGGAAGATCATCGCTGACCCAGTCGCGCGCATTCTCCGTGAACCAGTACTTGCCGGTGCGCGGATCGACGTCGCCGCCGACCGAGTTGCGAACGCCGAGTGCCCAGATCTCGGCATTGCCGGTCTTGGGATCGACGCGGCGGATCTGCGAGACGCTGGTCGGGGGAATGCCGACGTTGAAGGGCGGTCCGAACGGAATGTAGAACCAGCCATCCTTGTCGACCGCGATGTACTTCCAGCCATGCGCCGCATAGGACGGCATGTCGTCATAGACGACCTTGCCCTCGCCGGGATTGTCGAGCTTGTTCTCGATATCGTCGTAGCGGATCAGCTTGTCGACGGCGATGACATAAAGCGCACCGTCCTTGACGGCCAGACCCGTGGGCATGTTCAGCCCCTTGAGGATGGTCTTGACCTCTTTCTTCCCGTTGTTGTCCTTGATGGCGTAGACGTTGCCGAGGCCGAACGAACCGACGAACAGCGTGCCCTTGTCACCCCAGGCCATCTGACGCGCAGCCAGCACGCCTGACGCGTAGACCTCCATCTTGAAGCCCGGCGGCAGCTTCACCTTCTTGACGATGTTGGCGAGCTCGGCATCGGAGGCACCGGTCGGCGGGCCCGAGGGCGGCGCGAGGCCCTTCTGCGCCTCGGTCTCGTCGCCGAGGAACCAGTCATCCGGCGGATGGGTCCAGAATTCCTTGGTGCCGGATTCGTACTTCTTCAGCGCCCGATTTTTGTCCTGTTGCTGCGCATTGACAGCGCTGGTCCCGGCAAGAAGGGCCACGGCTGCAAGCGCCAACACGGATCGATGGATCATCGATTTCATCGCGTCACTCCCCTAAGGCAGCCGTGATGGCTGCGTGTTCTTGTTTTGCTATTTTCGAGTAGGCGAAGTTCGGAGTCTGTCGAGAGGCAGACGCAAAAAGGTTAGCACATCTGCGAGCGGTGAAAAGCGCGCCGCGTGCGCTGCGATTGCGCTCCGTAAAAATTGAGACTGATCGTCACGCATCGTCGCAAGCGACGATCGCAGCGCGCTCGCTGCATCGCGGAATCGCCATCACAGCCGCCTCATTTGCAGGCAGCAAATTGGGCGACCAATCCAAACCTGAGAAAACAACCCCATGCACAGTAGAACGGCTCGGGCACATGTCCGCCCGGTGACACCGGTCAGGCGCCTGAATCATCGTGCGAATTGACAAAAGCGGCAATTACGGGGCGACAGGATACGGCCCATCGCCAAACGGCGTGTCGTGATAGCCCTTCGATCCAACCTCGCGCGCCAGGGTGCTGCGGAAATCAGAGCCCTCCCGAACGCTGCGCAGCACATGGGCAAAATCGAATTCGGGATGCCATCCGAGCTCGCGCCGCGCGCGCTCGTTGACATAGACGCGGTCGATTTCGGAGAAGAGCCGCCAGCCGCGTGCCGCATAGAGCTGCGTGCAATCCGGGTAGAGCTCGCGCACGACAGCGGCCGCATCCTGCGCCAGCGCCGCAAGATGGTATTGCGTGAACGGGCTCGTTGCCGAGACGATGTAACGGCCAAAGCCGATCTCGCCCGCACGCGTTGCGGCGAGCAGATGCGCACTGACCGCATCCGCTATATCCAGCCGCCGATAGAGCAGCTCGTTGGCCTGCGCGTTGTCCGGCGAATAGGCCGATCGCATCGCCGGATCGTCGTCGTCCTCCGGAAAGAAGCGCGATGTTCGCAAGACGACGACGGGCAGGCCGCGCTCGCGAAAGAACAGCTCGCACAGATTCTCCGCCATCAGCTTCGTGCTGCCGTAGATGTTCTTCGGCACCGACTGTAGCTCCTCGGTGACCCACACCGCCGCCTGTCTCGCCTCGGGCCGGAGCTGCGAGCCGAACGCGCTGGTGGTGCTGGTAAAAACAAAATTCTTCACGCCGGCGGCATCAGCCGCCTCGAGCAGATTGAGCGTGCCGGTGACGTTGGTGTCGACAAAGTCCTGCTTGCTGTGGGTCGCCACATGCGGCTTGTGCAGCGTCGCGGTGTGGATCACAGCGCTGACGCCGTACATCTGCGCCCGGACAAAGCCGGGATCGACGATCGAGCCCACCGCATCGGTGAAGGGCGATGGCTTCAGATCGAGCCCGCGCGCAGGCGAGCCGCGGCGCCGGAGCGTCCGCAGAATGGCCTCCCCGAGGTGGCCGGCGCTGCCTGTGACGAGAATTGTCATGTCAGACCCAAGCCAGCCGCCAGCGGCGTGGAAAACCACGGTTCCGTCTGATGAAGCTGGATGCTCTGGGAAAAATTGGAGCGGGCGAAGGGGCTCGAACCCTCGACCCCGACCTTGGCAAGGTCGTGCTCTACCACTGAGCTACACCCGCATCCTGTGCGTCGGTCGCGTGACCGCGCCGGCAACGGCTGTCGTATGCCAAAAGCGGACGGCGATTGCAACAGCTACCGGCGGCATAGATGCGCTTTCGGAGCCCCAATATGAGCCCTGAAACGGTCAAATCGACCCAAAAACCGGCCGGAGCTGCCGAATCGGCTGACATGGATTGAAATTCGGCCGTCCCGGCCCAATTTTAGGGCCTGAAACGAAGCATATGCGATGGCGACGTGCTAAAGACCCGCCATTCCAAGACATGAGACGAGGGGATCCCGTGACGATCATCGACCAGGGTAACGGAGCGGGCCCGGCTGCGGCCGATCTGATCAAGGACACCACCACCCAGACCTTCGTGAAGGACGTCATCGAGGAATCGAAGCGCCAGCCGGTGCTGATCGACTTCTGGGCGGAGTGGTGCGGCCCCTGCAAGCAGCTCACCCCGATCCTGGAAAAGGCGGTCAAGGCCGCCAAGGGCAAGGTCAAGCTGGTCAAGATGAACATCGACCAGCATCCGGCGATCCCGGGCCAGATGGGCATCCAGTCGATCCCGGCCGTGATCGCGTTCGTCAACGGCCAGCCCGCCGACGGCTTCATGGGCGCGGTGCCGGAGAGCCAGCTCAACGCCTTCATCGAGAAGCTGACCAAGGGCGTCACCGCACCCGGCGAGGTCAACGTCGCCGAGATCGTGCAGGAGGCCGAAGCCGTACTCGCCGAGGGCGATGTCGCCGCGGCCGCGCAGATCTATGCCGAGGCCCTCCAGCACGATGCGACCAACATCGCGGCGCTGGCCGGCCTTGCCAAGTGCTACGCCGCGTCAGGCGCGATGGAGCAGGCCAAGCAGACGCTGGCCATGGTGCCGGAATCCAAGCGCAACGATCCCGCCGTGAAGGCGGTGCAGACCACGATCGATCTCGCCGAGCAGGCGGAATCGCTCGGGCCGATCACCGAGCTGGAACAGAAAGTCGCCGCAAACCCGCTCGATCATCAGGCTCGCTTCGACCTTGCCACCGCGCTGAACGCGAAGGGCGACCGGGCGGCCGCCACCGAGCAGCTGCTTGCGATCGTCAAGCGCGACCGCAAATGGAACGACGACGGCGCCCGCAAGCAGCTGGTGCAGTTCTTCGAGGCCTGGGGCGGCACGGATGATGCAACCGTCGAGGGGCGAAAGCGCCTGTCGACGATTCTGTTTTCGTAAGCGCAGGTCATTTCGGGAGCATGATCTTGTCGGAAAACCGCTTCACACTTTTCCGGATCATGCTTTAGCGCCGCGGGGACCAGATGCCGATCAATATCGAATATCGCGGACCCGCCGACCTCCCGGAGATCATTCCGGTGTTTCCGCTGCCGGGCGCGCTGCTGCTGCCGCGCGGCCAGATGCCGCTCAACATTTTCGAGCCGCGCTACCTGGAGATGGTCGACGACAGCTTCCGCGACGGCCATCGCCTGATCGGCATGATCCAGCCCGACGTGACGCATTCGCCGAAGAATTCCGACAAGCCGGTGCTGTTCCGCGTCGGCTGCGTCGGCCGCATCACCCAGCTCGCCGAATCCGGCGACGGCCGCTACATCCTCGAGCTCACCGGGGTTGCGCGCTTCAAGGTGGTGGAGGAGCTCGAGGTGCTGACGGCCTACCGGCAGTGCAAGGTCGATTTCTTCGCCTTCGCCGACGACTTCACCGCGCGCATGGGCGAGGAAGCGGTCAACCGCGAGGCCCTCTTGGTGGCGCTGGCGGATTTCCTGAAGGCCAATAATCTCAAGGTCGACTGGGAGGGCGTCGAGAGCGCACCCAACGAGGCGCTGGTCAACGCGCTGGCGATGATGTCGCCCTATGGCCCGGCCGAGAAGCAGGCGATGCTGGAAGCGCCTGACCTGAAGACCCGCGCCGAGATCCTGATCGCGGTGACCGAGATGGACCTCGCCAAGAAGCGCACCAGCGGCGATCCGCCGTTGCAGTGAAGGTGCGAGGGTTCACGCCGCTTGGACGGCTGCCTTATCGCCTCGCTTTGCGCCTTGCGTCAGCATTTTCGCGACGCCGGAGGCGGGCATCGGTCGGCCGAAATAGTAGCCTTGCGTTTCGGCACAGCCTTCCTCACGGAGGATATCAAGCTGCTGCTTCGTTTCGGCTCCTTCCGCGGTCGTCACCTTGCCGAGGCTGACCGCAAAGCGAACGACCGCTCGCGCGAGATGATGTGCGTCTGGGCTAGCGCTGGACAGTTCGTTGACGAAGGCGCGGTCGACCTTGATCTTGTCGAACGGGAATCTCTGTAGAAAACTCAAGGATGAATAGCCGGTGCCGAAGTCGTCAAGGGCTATTCGCACGCCAAGCTCGCGCAGTTGGCCAAGTGTTGCGAAGACAGCCTCGCTGTCGTGCATGATGACCGTCTCCGTCACCTCAAGCTCGAGTCGGTGTGGCGCAACGCCCGAGCTCGCCAGCATGCCGACAATGACCGGGACGAGCTCCTTGCTCCTGAATTGAGCCGGAGATAGGTTGATCGCGATCCTGAGATGGGCGGGCCATTTGGCGGCTTCGCTGCATGCCGTCCTCAAGATCCATTCTCCCAGCGGCACGATCAAGCCGGTCTCCTCCGCGAGAGGAATGAAGTCGCCGGGCAGGACCAGACCTCGCAGCGGGTGATGCCAGCGTAGCAAAGCTTCGAAGCCGCGGATCTCGCCAGTCGCGGTATTGACGAACGGCTGGTAATGCAGCTCGAATTCGCCGCTAGCAAGCGCATCCCGCATGTCGCGTTCGAGGTTGCGCCGCACTTGCATGAGCTGGTCGAGTTCCGGCTCGAAGAAACGGAATGCGCCACGTCCACCGCTCTTGGCCGAATAGAGTGCGAGATCTGCGCTCTTCATGAGCACGTCGGAATCCTCCCCATCGCGCGGTGCGATGGCAATGCCGATGCTGGTACCCACCGTGACCCGGTGATCGTCGAGATCGAAGGGTTCGCAAAGCGCCTTTCTGATGTTCTCGGCGAGGGCGACTGCCTCAACGGCCGGGTTGGTCACATAGTCGATCACGGCGAACTCATCGCCGCCCAGCCGGGCAATCAGCGCGCTTTCCGTGGTGCATTCGTGCAACCGCGCAGCGACGGCGCACAACAGGGAATCGCCCGCCGGGTGCCCCAATGTGTCGTTGACCTCCTTGAACCGATCGAGGTCGAGCATGAGCACCGCCAGATTGAGACCGCCATTGCGCGTCACGGCAAGCGCATGCTCCATCCGCTCCCTGAGCAGCACGCGATTTGGCAAATCGGTCAGCGCATCGTGTTGCGCCATATGAGCGATCTTGGCCTCGGACCGGCGCTGCTCGGTGACGTCGAGATGCGTGGCCACCCACCCGCCGCCGGCCATCGGCTGTCGCGTCACGCAGATCAACCGGCCATCCGCGAACTCATCGATTCTGCTCGAGACCGTATCGAACGGCAACGCGGCCAATTTCGCGAGGAATTGCTCCGCGGCGCCCTCGCTGGTGTCGCTCTTGAGGATGCCGGTCATGACGCGATGCCTGATGATGTCAGCATGCGGGGTCCCCGTTATCAGCAGCTCCGGCGGCAGTCGATAGAGCCGGGCATAACGCTCGTTGCTGACGACAAGTCGCCTCTCCGCATCGAACATGCACAACGCCTCGACCATGTTATTGATGGCCGTATCCAGCCTGAATTTCTGATCCTGGATTTGCCGTTGCGAATCTTCCACCTGTTGCCTGGCGTGCGAAAGTTCGCTGATGATTGCCTCGAGTCTGCTGGTTCTGCTCGCAAGACGGCGATCCGCCAGGACGCCGACGAAGCTCATCCCGAGCACCGACAGAGCCACACCCGCAATTGCAACGGCGAGGAAGCCCGGCGAAAGCGATAATGTATCGCTTTGCAGCGTCGGGTCGGGAATGATTTGTACGGCTCCCATGGCCGTGAAATGATGCGACACGGTGGCGAGGGTCAGCAGCAGCGCCGCGACGAAGGTCCCCCGCTTGTCCTTGCGGCCCATGGCGACCGCAAGCGCCGCATAGCCTAGGACCATGCCAAGGCCGATCGAGACGAGCACCAGCCCAAGCGACCAGGTCACGTGACCCGGCACTTCGAGAGCCCACATACCGATATAATGCATGCTTGCGATGCCGGCGCCGATGATGCCGCCACCAGCAGCTGCGCGCCAGCGGCCGGAATTGTTCACGGCTACTCCGAAGCCGCCTGACGTCAGGATCATCGCCACGGCGAGTGACAACGCTGTCAGAACGAGGCCGTACCCGGTCGAGACGCCCGGCTCGTAGGCGAGCATTGCGACAAAATGCGTCGCCCAGATTCCGTAACCGATGGCGGCGCCGGCGATCGCAATCCACATCAACCGCGTTCTGGCGCGCGACGCGATGGCGCGATGAAAGATGCTGACGGCTACAATGCTTGCCGCGAAGCAAACCAGGCCAGCGAGCAGAACGAGCCGCCAATCGTGCTCAGTCGCCAGGCAGGAAAAAACGCGGAACATGCAATATCGCTCCCTCGTCAATACGAGCGAAGATTGACCCCGTCGGACTTGTTACGCGTTAATTCCTTTGCAAGGCCTAGTTGCATGCCTATTGCGAGGTAAACGTCACCGGTAGAAAACGCCAAGGTGATGATGGCGCGGGTAAGATGGTACGGGCCTGTGAAACTATGCGGGTAAGCGTGCCCGTGGCTCTGTCACGGCCAACTCAATTTCACGGCTGAGGGCGACGCGTTTGCGTCCCGACAAGCTCGAGCCCGAGGTTATCGTCGCTGGCGGCGACCCAGCCAGATATGAAGCGGGAGCATCACGGCCAACGAGAAGCCGGTCGCCAGATGGATCCAGCTCATGAAGGGCCGCACCGCTTCCGATCCCAGATAATAGAGACCGAATGCGGTCACGATCAGCACGGCATTGAACGCCGCCATGACCGATCCGGAGACGAGATTCTTGCCGCCGCGCCAGGACCGCTGCACGTGCAGCGGAATGAGGGCCCCGAGCAGCAACAGTGCCAGCATCGCCACGCCGCCATGGACCATCAGCATGTTGGCGGCAATCTGCTGCCAGATCTCGTCACCGGCGTCCTTCCGCCAGTCGGCCACGAGCCAACCGGCGCCTGTCAGAATCAGCGCAGCGAACGCCGCATAGAGGGGATAGCGATAGGAGGTCCTAAGCCGCAAGGTGCACCCGGTGATGCCAATCGGAGGTGATCTGAACGTCGCCGTCTGACGAGATCAGCAAGGCGCCGGCGTGACAGGATTCGAGCAGCTCGCCCGCGTCGGTCCCGGCGATCATCACGATCTTGGTCAAGGCATCGGCGATCATGCAGGACGGTGCGCGGATCGTGACGCCCTCGACCAGGGCCGCCGGCCTCTGGGTTGCGGGATCGATCACCGCCGAGCCACCGGGCTCGCGGCTGTCGAACAGCTCGACGCGGCGCGCCGTCGAAGCCAGCGCCTCGTCGGCCACGTCGATGCGGCAGACCGATCGGCCGGGATCGCGGGGATCGCGGATGTGGACCACGCGCGGCTCGACGCCGAAAGCCCGGAGGTCGCCGCCGGCATTCACCATGCCGCCCGGAATATTGAGATCGCGCAGCGCGGCGACCGCGCGGTCGACGGCAAAGCCCTTCGCGATGCCGCCAAGGTCGATCATCACATCGCTCGATCGAAAACGGACCTGATGGTCCGGAAGCAGCTCGATCGCGTTGGCAAACCCAGCAAGCGGCGCCGGTTTGTCCTTCAGGAGCGGCAACAGGCCCAGCGTCTGCAGCGTCGGCGCGACCGTGACGTCAAACAGCCCCTTGGTGCGACGATGCAGCTCGATGGCGGTGGCGAGCACCTCGAACGTCCAGGCATGAACGCTCACGGGGTGAAGGCCGGCGTCGCGGTTGAGCCGGCTGACATCGCTGTCCGGCTCGTGAAAGCTCATCAGCCGATGCACCTGTGCAATGGCATCGAATGCGGCATCGATGGCGCCGTCCATGTCGGATCTGGGAGCGCCCGCAACCTCGATCTCCACGAAGGTGCCGAGCAGCGGCCGTGCGCGGCGGATGCTATCGGAGGCGATTGCCATAGGCCGCCAATATCCGTTTCACGCCCTCGGTGATATGGGTCGACGACAGCGTCGCGCCGGCGATGTTCCTGATGTCGCCGTTGATCTTGAGCGCACTGCTGCTGGTCTTGCCGGCAAACTGGGCGAGCCAGCTCTGGCTCCTGACGTCGCCGCCATAGGATTCCCGGTATTCGAGGATCTCGACCTTGTGGACCGCGCCCGCCGGGGTCAGCGCCACGGCGTAGTCGATGAAAAGGTGCTTGCCGACGACCCGGTCGAACACGAAGAAGCCGACCACCTTGCCGCCGGCTTCCGCTTTCCACACCCGGCCCGCCTGAACTTCGGAGAACTGTGTCGCGGACGGAAATGCTTCCTTCTTCGCCTCCTCGATCGACAGATACCGAACGGCATAAGCGGGAGAGGCCGCTGACAGAAGCGCCGCAGCCGGCACGGTGTATCGAACCCAACTCATCGTCACCTCACTCATAGTCCCCTGATCAGATCCTGCAGGATCGTCCCCATCGGCATCAGAAGAAGAACCCGACGCCGCCGAGGAACGAATCCGACAGCGCGCCGGTCGCGCTCTTGTCGATCACATGCTGATACGTCGCCTTCAGCACGACCTTGGGCGACGGAAACACGGCAAAACCGGCCGTGTGGTACTGCCGCTGACCCTGGCCCGTCGGCAGATTGGCATCGGTGCCGGCGAAGCCGCCCGTCTGCAGGTTCATGTAGGTGTAACGGTAGAACGGCACAGCCTCCCACTCGCTGTTCAGAACCGTGCCGAGCGGCACATGATAGGCGATCTCGCCGGAATAGCCGTACATCGTCTTGCCGACATTGTTGGTCGGATCCGTGTCGTTGTTGGCGCGCAGATTTTCCGGGTGCCCGAACTGGGCGCGGACATATTCGCCGCGAAGCTCGAGGCCCGTGTCGGGCACCCTGTAGCGGAATTCGGCGTCGAACATGGCAAGGCTGGACCTGCCGAGGAAGTTGCCGAAATCGTCATGCGCTCCGCGCGGCGTCGTGTTCGGCGAGTAATAGGCGCTGACGCTGCCGGCGAAGCCGGCCCAGAACGTCGGCGTGAAGTCGAGCCGGCCGGACACGGCCGTGGCGTTGTTGAGCTGCTGGAAATCGCCGAGCGGAGGCCGCGAGAATCCGAGTGCGTTCACGCCGTCGATGCCCGCAGCATACGCCGTGCCGGGAAGGGGGACGGTCTTTGCATCGGTCCTGGCGTCGAAGGAGTCGCCGAAATCCTCGTTACTGGCGCTGATCATGACCTGGTATTTGAGGTCTTCGGTGATCGTCCCGTAGACGCTTGTGGACGGGACCTTCCAGGTCGACGGAATGATGCTGTTGTAGAGCTCGGGCCGGTTCACGCTGTAGAATTGCGTGGGTTCGTGATGCTGGTTGATGTAGCCGAACGGCACCAGATCGACGCCCGGCGAACGCCAGTTGAACTGGTCGATGATCTTGAAGTCGATCCAGACCTGCTCGATCTCGGCGGTGCCGTGCAGCTTGTCGTCGTTGTCGAATCCTGCGCCGGCGTGCTCGAACTCGATTTCGGCGTTGAAGATGATGTTCGGGGTGATCGCATAGGTCGGCAGCAGAACGAACCTCGCCGCGTCAAAACCCTTCTGCCATTGACCGGCCGCGGCTGGATTTTGCATGGTGCCGAACTTGATCTCGCCATAGGCCCCGATGCTGAGACCAGGGACCGGAGAATCCGCAACACCAAGGATCGGTTTGTCTCCCGCCGCCGGCAGCGGCGGCAGGGCCATGAAGTCTTTCGACTTCGGCTTGGCCGGTTTGTCCGACGACTGCGGTTCGGTTTTTTGGTCCGCGGGCTTGGCTGACGCGTCCTTTGTGTCGGCAGGGGACGCCGCCGCATTGGCGTTCGTCAGCGCTGCCGTTTTTGCCGTCCGCTTTGTGTCCGCATCGGCTGCCGGGCGATCCTGCTTCTGCTTCAGTTCAGATTCGAGCTGCTGGATGCGCTGCTCCATCCTCTCCAGCTTCTTGAGCAGGGCATCGTTCGTCCCGGCTTCGGCTGCATAAGCCGCGCCAGAACTCAGAAGCGAGATGGCTGATGCCGCGAGCAGGGCTGATCGGCGCCGGTATCGGCGAGCGCCGAAAGCCGGCGCGACCGGATCCGTGAGACCGTGAAACGATGACATGCATTCCCCCAAAGGCTTGCGGCATTCGACCGCAGGAAAAGCCTGCAAATTCCCGCCTTGGAAAGCGGAACGAGGGACGACGAAGCTAGAATAGCTCCACATTAGAATTAGAATAATGAAAGGAAGGATGCCTGTGCCCGATGCGGGCGGACGATCCGACTGGAATTTCTACAGAATCGAACGAGCGCGTGAGTCCGTAGCTGCAGCCCGCCTGCTCGCTCAAAGATGACGACGGATGCGCTTGCGGCCGGTGATCATGGCGCGGATCAGGTTTTCACGCTGCAGCATGCTCATCCCCACGACGCCCGCGACATGCAGCACGACGAGAACGATGACGGCGTCCGATGCGTAAGCGTGGGTGTCCTCGATCCACCAGACGCCGAAGAAGGTGACGGTCACCGACAGCGCGCCCGTGATCGCGGAGATGGTGAGCGACAGCAGCAGCGCCACCAGCATCAAGGTGCCGGCGGGATTGAGCCCGATATAGCGGCCGGTGATGCCGCGACGCAGATTCCAGAGATAAGACGGCGCGGCGCGAAGCCTGACGCCAATCATGCGAAAGCGCGAATAGCGGCTGCCGCAGAAGCCCCAGACCAGGCGAAAGACGAGGAGCCCGATCACCGCATAGCCGACGATGCGATGAAGGCGGTCATGGACGGTCGGCGTGAACCATGCCACCAAGACGCACGCTGCGAGGACCCAGTGCCACAGACGCAGCGGAAGATCCCACACCGCCACCTGAGCCAATGCCCTACTTGGCGATCGTGTGTTTCAGGCTGAGATCTTCCGGGCTGTAGAACAGCTCAAAGAGTTTGCCTTCCTTGACGCCATAGACCTCGTAGCACGAGCCTTCGATCTTGGAGCGACGCACTTCATAGCCTGCGGCCTTGGCCTTGGCTTCCGCATCGCCCGCCGGCTTCCACGACGCCTTGTCGAGCCTGGTGCAATCCTTGAAGCCATCGGCCATCGCCGTCGATCCCACGTTGATTCCCATGCCGATCCCGGCCGTTACTGCGATGGCAAGAACGCGAATGACCTTCACTGATATCTCCTCCTCTGTCGTGGGCACGAAGCGCGGTCGAAGGAAGCCAGGGAGGAGGCGAAGTCAATCGGGGTGCGGACCGCCGCGGCGTTAGAGATATTCTAACCGTCGCCAAAACGTCAGTGCGCTCCGCGCGCAATGTATGTTCGGCCGCGCGCTGCGGCCTTAAGCCTCACGCGTCCCGCTGCGCGTCCTTTGGTGCGGCATTCAGTAGCCAGCCACCGTCATCGCCACGACGGCAGTGAGCATCATCCAACCGAAGTGCCGGCCACGCGTCGCCCATGCATTGGCGAGCGCGGAGAAGCCGAACACGCAGATCATGGTGACGACGATCCAGCGGCGTGCGGCACCTGAGTCCATCCCGGGCGCTGCGATCAGCAGCACGCCGCAGCCGATCCAGGCCACGGTCGAGGCCTGCCAGACCAGGCGGATGAGGGTGCGCAGCCGCGGCGGCTCGATGGTCGCGCGGGGAAAGACCTTGGCCTCGCCGAGGAAGCCATGGACCAGCGCCACGACAATGGCGAGGAGTCCGGCGCCCTGGAGCATGAGATCACGCATCAACGCACTCCGACATTCTGTCCATACAGATATGTATGGTGAGATAGACGCTGGTCAGCCGCCTGTCAATACACTAATGTATGGCCGGAGATTTCGGACCCCGACATGACCGAGCAGCTCTCTGCCGATGACTGGATCAAAGCGGGCCTCAAGGCGCTCACCAACGGCGGCTTCACCGCGCTCAAGGCCGACCCGTTGGCAAGGGCCATGGGCGTCTCGCGCGGCAGTTTCTACTGGCATTTCGCCGATCTCGGCGCGTTTCACGCGGCGGTGCTGAAGCGCTGGCGGGACATCGCGGCTGAGGAGATCATCGCCGGTGTCGAGGCCGGCAGCGACGAGCCGCTGAAAGCGCTGCTGCGCAGGACGTTTGGCGCCCGGCTCGACCTGGAGCGCGCCGTGCGAAACTGGGCGGCGTTCGACCCGGCGGCGCAGGCGGCCGTCCGCGCCATCGACCGCCGCCGGCTCGACTATATCGAAGCGCTGCTGGAACGACGCGGCGTCTCCAGAGCCGCCGCGCAGGCGCGCGCGCAGATCCTTTACTGGACATTTCTCGGTTTCGCGCTGTCGGCCGCGCCAGTGCCGGCGGCGCGGCTCCAGGGACTGCTCGACGAGATCCACACGATGGTCTCGGCCTGACGGCGATGGGCGAGGGAATTATTCTATGCTACACGCAGCCGATCGCCGGAGACCCCTATGAACGCGCCGACTGAACGCCCCGAAAACAGCGTCGATCCAAAACTGCTGGAGATCCTTGTCTGCCCGCTGACCAAGGGCCCGCTGGAATTCGACGCAGGCAAGCAGGAGCTGATCTCGCGGTCTGCAAAACTCGCTTATCCGATCCGCGACGGCATCCCGATCATGTTGCCGGAAGAGGCAAGGAAGATCGACTGAGGAGTGATGTGGCGCAGCGGCGGCACCACGTTCTCGGTGTCATCTCCGCGAAGGCGGGGATCCATAACCACAGGGAGTGGTTATGGCGGAGGCTGGTAACTCCGAGTCTTCGCAAAACTTTTGCTGCGGCGTATGGGTCCCGGATCTGCGCGCGCTTGGGGCGCGCTTGTCCGGGACGACGAGCGCAGTTTGCAGCGACGCCTTTTCCTACAGCGCCTCGCCCTTCAACAGCCGCGGGATCTCGCCGGTGAGGCCGGCGGCCTGGCGGATGAAGAGGTTCTTCAGCGGCGGGGTGCGGTCGACGATGCCGAGGCCGATGTCGCGGACGGTGCGCAGCAGGGTCGACTCGTTCGAGAACAGGAAGTTCAGCGAGTTGGTGGCAACGCCCATCGCCATGGTATCGAAGCGGCGCCAGCGCTGATAGCGCTCGAGCACGTCGGCGCCGCCGAGATCCATGCCGAGCCGCGCGGCATCGACCACGACCTCGGCCAAAGCGGCGACATCCTTCAGCCCCATGTTGAGGCCTTGCCCCGCGATCGGGTGGATGACATGGGCGGAATCGCCGACCAGCGCGAGGCGCTCAGCGACGAAGGAGCGCGCCACGAAATAGGACAGCGGGAAGGCGCGCGGCTTGTCCAGCGCCTTGACCTCGCCGAGATGCAAACCAAAACGCTGCTCGAGTTCGCTGTGAAACGCCTCGTCACTGAGCGCAATGATGCGCGCGGCTTCACTGCGGCGCTCGGTCCACACCAGTGAGGAGCGCTTGCCGGTCAGCGGCAAAATCGCGAACGGCCCCGCGGGCAAAAAGTGTTCTTCGGCGCGGCCCTCGTGATCGCGCTCGTGACCGACGGTGACGACGATGCCGGATTGATCGTACTCCCAGCCATGGGTGGCGATGCCGGCGCGCTCGCGCAGTTTCGACCGCGCGCCGTCGGCAGCGACCAGCAGGCTCGCCGCGATGACGCTGCCATCGCCGAGTGTGACGTCGACGCCATCGGCGCTGGCATCGTAGGACGCAACGGTCGTGGCGCGAAGATCGATGCCGGCGGCTTCGGCGCGGACGACCAGCGCATCGATCAGGCGGTGGTTCTCGACCATGTGCGCGAAGGGCTCGCCCGGCGCGACATCGCCGGCGAAATTCAGGAAGGTCGGACGCGTGGCATCTTCCAGCTTGGAATCCGTGACGACCATGTCGAGGATCGGTTGCGCCTCGCGACTAACATCGTCCCAGGCGCCGATCGCCTCGAACAGGCGGCGGCAGGCGGCGACGATCGCGGTCGCGCGGGGATCGCGGCTCGGCCGCGTGCTGAGCGCAGGATCGGCGACGATGACGGGAATCTCGGGGCCGAGCCCCTGGCGCAGTGCCAGCGCGAGCGCCAGGCCCGCAAATGCGCCGCCGCCAATGACAATACTACCCTGTACCGACATACCCAGACTTTCCTGCCAAAATTCCCGGCCAATTCTCGGTCTTGCTAGCAGACTTGAGGTGGGCGAAACAGTGCGGTGAAACAAGGGCGGAACGGCGCCCACTTGTGTCATTCCGGGGCGCGCAAAGCGCGAGCCCGGAATGACGACTGAGAGAGTTGCTGTCATGTCCAAGAGCCTGATCGACCTGATTTCGATCCTCGACCTCGAGCAGCTCGAGGTGAATTTGTTCCGCGGCAACAGTCCGAAGACGAGCTGGCAACGGGTGTTCGGCGGGCAGGTGATCGGACAGGCGATGGTGGCGGCCTGCCGCACCGTCGAGGGCCGGCTGCCGCACTCGCTGCATTGCTATTTCATCCTGCCGGGCGATCCGCAGATCCCGATCATCTACCAGGTGGAGCGCCTGCGCGACGGCAAGAGCTATTCGACGCGCCGCGTCACCGCGATCCAGCACGGCAACGCGATCTTCTCGATCATGGTGTCGTTCCACGCCGAGGAAGAGAGCGCGTTCGACCACCAGGACAAGATGCCTGACGTGCCGCCGCCGGAGAAGCTCACGGCGGAGGAGGTGGCGAAGCAGCCGATGTTCCGCGAGATGCCTGAATTCATCCGCCGCTATTACGAGTCCGATCGTCCGATCGAGCTGCGCCCGGTCGAGCTCGGCCGTTACTTCGGCCAGAAGATCGAGGACGGCCGCATCCATGTCTGGATCAAGACGGCGGCGAAGCTGCCCGACGATCCGGCGCTGCACATGTGCGCGCTGGCCTATGCGTCAGACTTTTCGCTGCTCGATGCGATCATGGCGCGTTATGGCCGCACGCTGTTCGACAAGCGGATGATGCCGGCGAGCCTCGATCACGCGATGTGGTTTCACCGCCCGTTCCGCGCCGACGAATGGCTGCTTTATTCGCAGGACTCGCCGAGCGCGCAGGGCGGCCGCGGTCTGACCCGCGGCTCGATCTTCAAGCCTGACGGCACGCTGGTCGCCTCGGTCGCGCAGGAAGGCTCCGTGCGCGAGCGGCGGAGCTGATCGCGCCCCAAGCGCGATAAATCGCGCTCGGGACTATTCGGATCGTGCTTACATCGAGCCGCGCGGTGCGAGCACCGTCTGCGAGGCCAGCCAGCGCAGCTTCCAGCGATACATCCACGGAATCGGGATGATGAAAGAGCTGACGATGGCGATCACGATCGAGCGCCACAGAATCTCCAGACCGCTGCCGACGAAGGCGATCTCACGCCGCGTGCCCTGGATGTTGCGACAGAACCATCGCATCCAGGCTGCATAGACCCATGCCCAGCCGATGATGGTGATGACGGAAACGGAGAACAGGACCATCCATCCGAGAAAGGCCCAGGGGGTGCCGGAAAAGCTGAGCCCGAGCGGCTGACCGTTCGACGCGAGGTTTGCCACAAACCATTTTATGAAAAGCCAGTAGATGGCGATGTAAGCCAGGAACGCCAGCAGGTTGAGCAACCGGATGCCGGTGAATCCTGCTACGACGAAGAGCGCGATGGTGCCAAAGAACCAGGGCACGATTGTCATCGCACCGCCTTCGAAGCTGAGGTTCGGCCGTCCGGGCACCCGAACGCAGGGCACCAACCACTTGATGTACCATACGATCAGCCAGGGCGCGGGAATGACGAAGGCGGAACCGAAAGTCGCAACGAGCGTGCGCCACGTGAAGTCCCAGATGCCGAAATCGATCGACAGCGATCCACCGGCAGCGCTCCCGCCGCCTGTATAGCCACCGCCACCCATCATCGGCGGCCCACCGGCCGGAATGATCGGCGGCGCGCCGCCGCCGGAGATCAAGCCAGGAATTTCGGCGGCCTTCTGCCAGCCGGCCATGCCCTCGGTCCACACCAGCGTTTCGGGGCGCACGATCCCTTGCGCGATCAGATCGCGGAATTGCCCTTCCGGATAGGGCCCCTGCTGCTTGCCCTCGGATGCATAGAACCAACTCGCCATGACGCGTCCCCCAAAATACTTATGTACCGCTCGGCTGGTGCGGGTTCACCGCATCCATGCCAAAAATGCATTGTGATGGATGAACGGATGCCCTGTACAGAGGCGCCCGTTCACATGACCGCCCTTGGCCAAACGTTTTTCCGCTTCAATGTGCAAGTTTTTTGTGCCATTTGCCCGGAAAGATGCCAGATTGATGCGGCGCCGGGGACATACGGCGCGGCGCATCCCGGGGAATAGGCCTGACCATGAAACTCGTCGTCGCGATCATCAAACCCTTCAAGCTCGATGAGGTCCGTCAGGCCCTGACAGCGATCGGCGTCCACGGCATGACTGTGACCGAGGTGAAGGGCTATGGCCGCCAGAAGGGTCACACCGAGATCTATCGCGGTGCGGAATATGTCGTGAACTTCCTGCCCAAGCTGCGAATCGAGATCGCGGTCGCCTCCGATGTCGCCGACAAGGCCGTGAGCGTGATCACCGCGACCGCCCGCACCGGGCAGATCGGCGACGGCAAGATCTTCGTCACGCCGATCGACCACGCACTGCGCATTCGCACCGGCGAGACCGACAGCGACGCGCTCTGAAACTCTGCTCGAGGCGTTTTCTTTCCGCGAAGCGGTAGCCACTTCGCTCGAAACCGCTTCGGTTCATCTTCTATCGCACCGGGCCGGGACGCCATCGCGTGCAAAGCCACCACGATGCCGGGGGGAAATGACATGGCAGGATTGTTGCGCCGCGTAGCCGGGATGGCTGCGCCGGTCGGATGTTTGTCGACCTTTTTTTCGATTCTGACCTCGCCGGCGCATGCAGCAAGCTCCGAGATCAACACGGCCGACACCGCCTGGATGATCGTCGCCACCGCGCTGGTGCTGATGATGACGATCCCCGGACTCGCGCTGTTCTATTCCGGCATGGTGCGCAAGAAGAACGTGCTTGCGACCATGGCGCAGAGCCTTGCCGCAGTGACGCTGATCTCCATTCTCTGGGTCGCGTTCGGCTATTCGCTGTGCTTCGTCGGCGATGGCCCGTGGCTCGGCTCGCTCGACCGCTGGTTCCTCGCCGGCATGACCATGGATAGCGTCAACCCGGCCGCGAAGACGATCCCGGAAGCGCTGTTCATGCTGTACCAGATGACGTTCGCCATCATCACGGTGGCACTGGTCGCGGGCTCCGTCGCCGACCGGATGCGCTTCTCCGCCTATCTCCTGTTCTCGGTTGCCTGGTTCATCTTCGTCTACATTCCGCTGGCGCATTGGGTGTGGGGCGGCGGCTTCCTCAACAGCATGGGCGTCTTGGATTTCGCCGGCGGCCTCGTCGTGCATCTGTCGGCCGGCACCGGCGGCCTCGTCGCGGCGAAGGTGATGGGGCGCCGTCACGGCTACGGCATTGAAAATCTCTCGCCGTTCGATCTGTCGCTCGCCGTGATGGGCACCGGCCTGTTGTGGGTCGGCTGGTTCGGCTTCAACGGCGGTTCGGCGGGCGCAGCCAATTCGCGCGCGGTGATGGCGATCATCGCGACGCATCTGGCGGCATGCTCGGGTGCGCTGACCTGGGGCGCGATCGAATGGTCGACCCGGCGCAAGCCTTCCGTGCTCGGCATGATCTCGGGCGCGGTCGCCGGCCTTGGCACCATCACGCCGGCCTCGGGCTTCGTCGCTCCGTGGCACGGCATCGTCATCGGCATCGCGGCAGGCGTCATTTGCTACTGGGCCTGCACCTGGCTGAAGCACCGCTTCAATTATGACGACTCGCTCGACGTGTTCGGCGTGCACGGCATCGGCGGGCTGACCGGCACGCTGCTCGCCGGCGTATTCGCGACCAGCGCGATCGGCGGCACGGCGGGCCTGATCGAAGGTCATCCGCAGCAATTGCTGATCCAGCTCTACGGCGTCGCCGTCACCTTCGTCTGGTCCGCGGGCGTCAGCTATCTCCTGCTCAAGCTGGTCGGCCTGTTCGTGCCGTTGCGCGTCTCGCGGGAGCACGAGCTCGAAGGGCTCGACATTTCACAGCACGGCGAGGCCTTGCAATAAGCGCTTGCGCGACACATAAGCACGTGCTTATGTGTCAACATGATCGAAGCCGACATCTTCAAGGCGCTGGCCGACCCGACGCGCCGAAAGGTCTTTGAGAAGCTCGCTGGCGGCAGCCTCAATGCCAGCGCCTTGCGCGATGGGCTGGAGATCAGCCAGCCGGCGATGTCGCAGCATCTCGCCGTGCTGCGCGCGGCCGGCCTCGTGCGCGAGCAGCGGCAGGGCCGCTTTGTCAATTACGAAGTCGATCCGCACGGAATCCTCGCAATCGGCGCATGGCTTGCGCGTTACCGTGCCTATTGGCCGCAGCGCATGGACGCACTCGCTGACCTCCTGAAGGACATGGATCAATAAGGACTGGATCGATGAGCGACGCCGCAAAGCCTGATCGCCCTGATGCAAAGCTGGTGCTTGAATTCGAATTCGATGCACCGCCGACAAAAGTCTGGCGCGCCGTGACCATTCCTGAATTGCGCGAGCGCTGGCTGCCGGATTGCGACCTTGCGGGCGCCGAGCCTGAAACATCGATCCCGGGCGAAGAGGTGCGCTACCGGCTGCGCGATTCCGAACCGCCGTATCGTGAGAGCGAGGTCATCTTCAGGATCGAGCCGAACGTGTCGGGCGGCACGCGCTTTCGCATCATCCAGCAAGCCTGCGAGATCAGCGCAAAACCGCCGCAGCCGGCCAACAGCAATTGCTGCCTGATGCGCGCGGCGGCCTGACACCAACCAAACGTCATCATCACCGGAAAAGGGGAGGTCGCCGATGCGCGACATGCTTCAGCTCGTCCCTATGGTCGTCGAACAATCCGCCCGCGGCGAACGATCCTTCGACATCTACTCGCGCCTCTTGCGCGAGCGCATCATCTTCCTCAACGGCGAGGTCAATGACGCGATGTCGGGCCTCGTCTGCGCGCAACTCCTGTTCCTGGAAGCGGAGAATCCGAACCGTCCGATCAATCTCTACATCAACTCCTATGGCGGCGTGGTCACCTCCGGGCTCGCGATGTACGACACCATGCAATTCATCAAGGCGCCGGTGCATACGCTGTGCATGGGCACGGCGCGCTCGATGGGTTCCTTCCTGCTGATGGCCGGCGAGCCCGGTCACCGCGCCGCGCTGCCCAATGCGAGCCTTCACGTGCATCAGCCGCTCGGCGGCTTCCAGGGGCAGGCATCCGACATCCTGATCCATGCCAACGAAATGCAGGAAACCAAGCGGCGCATCATCCGGCTCTATGCGCAGCATTGCGGGCGCACCGAGGAGGAGGTCGAACGGACCCTGGACCGCGACCACTTCATGACCGCGGAGCAGGGGGTCGAGTGGGGCCTGGTCGACCGGGTGTTCGCAGAACGCGACGCGGCCTGACCGCCGTTCGCGGCCCTTGGCCCAAACCCCTTTGGCCAAGCTCGTCCGTTCGATCCGGTCGCTGCCTTGCGCGCATCCCGTGAGCAGGAGCGCGCGCGAGGTTGAGGGCCGCCGTAATAGGATACCTTTTTGCTGCCCGGCACGTAAGCAGCATTGTGTCGGCAGCCTGTCGTGCCTTCATTTTAACCAGGGCTGACCACGTATTGAGCGCGACGTAATAGCGCACTGCACCGCAATACAAGCCAAACGCGAAAACACCCGTTTTCATAGTCCGTTAGGCAAAGCGCCCGATCTGGCACGGCATTTGATTCTAACGGGCCCGGCTGTGCCCGCGTAGTGAAACTTTCTCCCTCGTGGCGAACCAGTCGAGAAACGCCCGGCCACGTCCGGACCGGGCCCAAGCGGGGATAGGACCCATGAAAATTGTTATGGCGATTATCAAGCCATTCAAGCTGGAAGAAGTCCGTGACGCCCTGACCGCCATTGGCGTTCACGGTCTCACGGTGACGGAAGTCAAGGGATATGGCCGCCAGAAAGGCCATACGGAAATCTATCGCGGCGCCGAATATGCCGTGAGCTTCCTGCCCAAGATCAAGATCGAAGTCGCTGTCGCCTCCGAGCAGGTCGACAAGACCATCGACGCCATCACGTCGGCTGCGAAAACCGGACAGATCGGCGACGGCAAGATCTTCGTCATCAACCTCGACCATGCGGTTCGTATCCGCACCGGCGAGGCCGACGCCGCGGCCCTTTGATTTCGCGCTCAACCAAAATTCAATCAGGAGTAAATGCAATGACGTTTAAGCGTCCCTATGGCGCGGGACTGGCGGCTCTCGCAGTCGGCCTGTTCGCTGCGACCGCAGCCTATGCCGAGCCAACGGTCAACAAGGGGGATAACGCCTGGATGCTGACATCGACGGTCCTCGTGCTGTTGATGACGATCCCGGGCCTCGCGCTGTTCTACGGCGGCCTCGTTCGTTCCAAGAACATGCTCTCGGTCCTGATGCAGGTGTTCTACACCGTCTGCGTCGTCACCGTGATCTGGGCCGTGTACGGCTACAGCCTCGCCTTCACCGGCGGTTCCGACTTCATCGGCGGCTTCTCCAAGGCCTTCATGATGGGCGTCACCACCGACTCGAAGGCTGCGACCTTCTCGGTCGATGCCAACATCTCGGAGCTGGTCTATGTCTGCTTCCAGATGACCTTCGCGGCGATCACGCCCGCCCTCATCGTCGGCGCCTTCGCCGAGCGCATGAAGTTCTCGGCGATCGCCCTGTTCATCCCGCTCTGGGTGACGCTGATCTACTTCCCGATCGCGCACATGGTCTGGTACTGGCCCGGCCCGGACGCGATCCAGGATGCGGCCAAGGCCCTTGCTGCAGCGGCTGACGGTGCGGCGAAGACCGCGGCTCAGGCCAAGCTCGACGAGATCAACGCCGATGCCGGCTGGATCTTCAAGAAGGGCGCTATCGACTTCGCAGGCGGCACCGTGGTGCACATCAACGCCGGCATTGCAGGTCTCGTCGGCGCTCTGCTGATCGGCAAGCGCACCGGCTACGGCAAGGAGCTGATGGCTCCGCACTCGCTGACCATGTCGATGATCGGCGCCTCGCTGCTCTGGGTCGGCTGGTTCGGCTTCAACGCCGGCTCCAACCTCGAAGCCAACGGCGGCGCTGCGCTCGCCATGACCAACTCCTTCGTCGCCACCGCAGCCGCTGCGCTGTCGTGGATGTTCGCGGAGTGGATCGTGAAGGGTCATCCGTCGGTGCTCGGCGTCATCTCCGGCGCCGTCGCGGGCCTCGTGGCCGTCACCCCTGCCGCCGGCTTCTCCGGCGTGATGGGCGCGATCGTCCTCGGTCTGGTGGTCGGCGTGGTCTGCCTGTTCTTCTGCACCGTCGTGAAGAACGCGCTCGGCTATGACGACTCGCTCGACGTGTTCGGCGTGCACTGCATCGGCGGCATCGTCGGCGCTCTCGGCACCGGCATCCTGGTCAATCCGGCTCTCGGTGGTGCTGGCATCATCGACTACACCGCGATCCCGCCCAAGGTTGCCGATTACGACTTCGCCGCGCAGATGATCTCGCAGATCGAAGCCGTCTGCACCACGCTGGTGTGGTCGGGCATCGGTTCGGCGATCCTCTACAAGGTCGTCGATGTGATCGTTGGCCTCCGCGCCAATGTCGAGAGCGAGCGTGAAGGTCTGGACATCACCGACCACACCGAACGCGCCTACAACATGTAACGACTCCTCCCGGGCGCGATCTCTTCGGGGATCGCGTCCACTCCTACGGTTTGGGCACATACCCGGCAATGCCCCGACCGTTGAGGGGCTCCAGCGCAAGCTGGGGCCCCTTTCTTTTTGGGCGGTGCGATCGAGAAAAGGATTGTCATTCCAGATTGCCGGCTCAGAAATAGCGACCACAACGAACAACAAACCGGGAGGTCGTCATGCGTTTGGAAGGCGGATGCTATTGCGGCGAAGTGCGCTATGTGGCCGAGGGCGATCCGATGATGCAGGCCCAATGTCACTGCCGCGAGTGCCAGTACATCTCGGGCGGCGCCCCCAACACCTTCATCGCGATGCCGGCGGACGGCTTCACCTACATCACCGGACAACCCAAGCAGTTCACCCGCAAGGACCTCGCCCGCGCCGTGACGCGGGAGTTTTGTGCCGAATGCGGCACCCATTTGGTGACCAAGGTTCCGGGCCTGCCGGCAGCGGTCGTCAAGGTCGGCACGCTGGACGAGCCGGCACAGTTCCGTCCGCAGATGGCGATCTTCACCTGCGACATGCAGGAATTCCACACCATCCCGTCAGGCATGAAGACATTCGAGAAGCTGCCGGGGCATTGAAGGTGCGCTCCCTCCCCCGCCTGCGGGGGAGGGCTGGGGAGAGGGTTGTCTCCGCACCGGGACCAATCCCTTTGCGGAGAGAGCCCTCACCCGGCGCTTCGCGCCGACCTCTCCCGCAAGCGGGAGAGGTAAAGGAACCGGCGCCCGCCGTTTGGTCCAGCCATCCCGTTGTTATCCGGCCCCATTTTTCCGGCTCTGGACGGACCGGCCGGCCGATGGTTAATCGCGTCTTAACCTCGCCCTATCTATGGTGAACTGAACCGCTTTCCCGCCGGCGCCCGCGCGCGACCGGCCGTTCCGAGAGTACTGGCGCCCAGAATGGTCATGACCGCTTCATCCCGTGCGCCGCAGGCCAGTGCAAGCTCCAACAACGAACGCTCGCCCTTCGTCCGGCTGAACGAGCTGCTGGCGCCGCATCAGCCCGGCAAGCCTTTGATTTCGCTCGCAGTCGGCGAGCCACAGCATCCGGTGCCTGATTTCGTCGGCCCGGTGCTGGCCAAGCACATCGCCGATTTCGGCCGTTACCCGATGAACCAGGGCACCGAGCCGTTCCGGAACGCAGCGAGCGCCTGGCTGTCGTCGCGCTTCAAGCTGCCGCGCGTGCTCGATCCCCGAAGCGAGATTCTCGTGCTCAATGGCAGCCGGGAAGGGCTGTTCCTCGCCGCGATCGCGGCTGCACGCTATGTCGGCCCGCGGCCCGGCAAGCCGGCGATCCTGATGCCGAATCCGTTCTACCCGGTCTATGGCGCCGGTGCCGGCGCCGCGGCCTGCGAGCAGGTCTTTCTGCCGACCACGGTCGAAAACGGCTTCCTGCCAGATCTCGACGCCATCGACGAGGCGACACTGGCGCGCACGGTCGCGTTCTATCTGGCCTCGCCCGCCAACCCGCAGGGCTCGGTCGCCTCGCGCGATTACTTCACCCGGTTGAAGCAGCTCGCCGATCGCCATGGCTTCATGATCCTCAGCGACGAGTGCTATTCGGAGATCTATACGCGCCAGGCACCGGGCAGCGCGCTCGAATGCGCAGGTGCCGATTTCACCCGCGTGGCTGCGTTCCAGTCGCTGTCGAAGCGCTCGAATTTGCCGGGCCTGCGCGTCGGCTTCGCCGCCGGCGACAAGAGATTCATCGGCATGTTCCTGGAGCTGCGCAACATCGCAGCGCCGCAGGTGCCGGTGCCGCTCCAGCATGTCGCGACCGTTGCCTATGGCGACGAGGCGCATGTCGAGGAGAATCGCCGGCTCTACCGGATCAAGTTCGATCTTGCCGACCAGATCATCGGCAATCGTTACGGCTATCGCCGGCCCGACGCCGGCTTCTGCGTCTGGCTCAACACGTCGGAAATCGGCGACGACGTCTCGGTGACGCTGAAACTCTTCAAGGAAGCAGGCGTGCGCGTGGTGCCCGGCAGCTATCTGGCGCGGCAACAGCCCGACGGCTTCAATCCCGGTGCCGGCTATATCAGGCTGGCGCTGGTGCAGGATAGTGAGACCACGGCGCAGGCGCTGCACCGGCTGGTCGAAACTCTGGGTTAGGCGGGGCCCATGAGCATGTCGGCAATCGAACGTGTGATTCCTCTGGTCGGCCATCTACCGCCCTCGATCCGTGAGGGCCTGGCGCGGCGTATGCGCGAGCTCACGGGCCTCGGCCTGGTCACGCTGGCGGGCGCCGCGTCTGCCGCGCTGATGACCTGGTCGGTGCAGGACCCGAGCCTCAGCCACGCCACCTCGCGCCCGATCCGCAACATTCTCGGCTATGCCGGCGCCATCGGCGCCGACCTTGCGATGCAGATCCTCGGGCTCGGCGCGATCATGCTGATCCTGACGGTCGCGGTGTGGGGCTGGCGCATGATGACTCATCGCCCGTTCGACCGCGAGGCGCTGCGGCTCGGCTGCTGGATTCTCTGCACGGTGATCGCGGCCGGTTTTGTCAGCTGCTGGCCGCATGGCGGCGCCTGGCCGTTACCGACCGGGCTCGGCGGGGTGGTCGGCGATGCGCTGGTGCGAGCGCCCGCGGTGATCTTCGGGCCGCCCGGCGCGATCTATCGCATCGTGCTCGGCGCCATCCTGTTCGCCGCGCTGGCCGCGACCTTCCTGATCGCCTGCGGGCTCGGCGCGCGCCAGCATGACGACGAGCTCGCGGAGATCGAGGACGACGACAAGCCGCTCGACGACGACGAGGAGGGCGATCGCGGCTCGGTGTCGCTGGGCTGGTTGTTCCACGCGCTGATGAGCACGAAAGCGCGGCTGATCTGGCTGCTCGGTGCAGCCTATCGCTCGCTGGTCTCGAGCGGACCGAAGGCCAAGGCGGTCTCGTTCAGCCGGCAGGAGCCCAATCTCGGCGGCGGCCGCGCCGCGCCCCCGATCTCGCCGCAGTCCCACGACGAGGACGACGAGGACGCGCACGAAGAGGAAGAAGAAGAGGAGGAAGAGGAAGAAGAAGAGGCGCCCGCGCGCGCATCGCGCAAGAAGGCTGCGCCGAAGGCGGCGGCCAAGAAGGGCTCCGACAAGTTCGATCTTCCCTCCGTCTCCATGCTGGCCGCGCCGAAGGCCGGCGACCGCCAGCCGCTCAGCAAGGCCGAGCTCGAGACCAATTCGCGCTCGCTCGAAGGCGTGCTGCAGGATTTCGGCGTGCGCGGCGAGATCGTGAAGGCCAATCCCGGTCCCGTGGTCACGCTGTACGAGCTGGAGCCGGCGCCCGGCATCAAATCCTCGCGCGTGATCGGACTTGCCGACGATATCGCCCGCTCGATGAGCGCGCTGTCGGCGCGCGTCGCGGTCGTGCCCGGCCGCAACGCCATCGGCATCGAGCTGCCGAACGCGCATCGCGAAAAGGTCTATTTGCGCGAATTGCTGGTGGCGAAGGAGGCCACCGACACGGTCGCGAAGCTGCCGCTCTGCCTCGGCAAGACCATCGGCGGCGACCCCGTCATCATCGACCTTGCCCGCACCCCGCACATGCTGATCGCCGGTACCACCGGCTCGGGCAAATCGGTCGCGATCAACACCATGATCCTCAGCCTGGTCTACCGGCTGCGGCCCGACCAGTGCCGCCTGATCATGGTCGATCCGAAGATGCTCGAACTCTCCGTCTATGACGGCATTCCCCATCTGCTCACGCCCGTCGTGACCGACCCGAAGAAGGCGGTGGTGGCGCTGAAATGGGCCGTGCGCGAGATGGAAGAGCGCTACAAGAACATGGCCAAGCTCGGTGTGCGCAACATCGACGGCTACAACACGCGCCTGCTCGAATTGAAGGCCAAGGGCGAAGAGCCGACGCGCACCGTGCATACCGGCTTCGACAAGGAGACCGGCAAGGCGATCTACGAGGAAGAGAAGCTCTCGCTCGATCCGCTGCCCTACATCGTCATCATCGTCGACGAAATGGCCGACCTGATGATGGTCGCCGGCAAAGATATCGAAGGCGCCGTGCAGCGCCTCGCGCAGATGGCGCGCGCTGCCGGCCTGCATGTGATTCTGGCGACACAGCGTCCGTCGGTGGACGTCATCACCGGCACCATCAAGGCGAACTTCCCGACCCGCATCGCCTTCCAGGTCACTTCAAAAATCGACAGCCGCACCATCCTGGGCGAGATGGGCGCCGAGCAGCTGCTCGGCCAGGGCGACATGCTCTACATGGCCGGCGGCGGCCGCATCAGCCGCGTGCACGGACCATTTGCTTCCGACGAGGAAGTCGAGAAGGTGGTGCGCCACCTCAAGACACAGGGCCAGCCCGAATATCTGGAAGCGGTCACGGCCGAAGAGCCGAGCGAGGACGAAGACGGCGGCGCCGTGTTCGACGCCAGCGGCATGGGTGCGGATGGTGGCGGCGATCTGTTCCAGCAGGCCGTTGCCATCGTCAAACGCGATCGCAAGGCCTCGACCAGCTACATCCAGCGCCGCCTGCAAATCGGCTATAACCGCGCCGCATCGCTGATGGAGCGCATGGAACTGGAAGGGATCGTCGGTCCCGCCAACCACGCCGGCAAGCGCGAGATTCTGGTCGAGGAAGAAGACAGCCATATGTGAGGCGCATCGCCTCGAAATGATATTCTCACGCAAAATCGATCTCTGCTTTTGCCCGAAATCACGCTAAAACGACGCCCAGCCACACAGGACGACGCGTTGACCAGACATCCGGACATTCGATTCGCAGCCTCCTTTGCTGCGCGCAGTGCGCGCGTGGCGGGCGCGCTTCTCGTCACCGCCGCGATGGTGACCGCCGCGGCGTTTGCACAGAACGTGCCCGTGCCGAAGCCGGCGCCGAAGGGCCGTGACGCTGCCCCGCCGTCGGGCGGACCGGCGTTCACCGGCGCAACGCAGGCGCCGCCGAACCCGGTCATTCCCGATCCGCGCCGCAACGTGCCGAGCAGCATCTTCCAGACCTTCGACGACAAGCAGAAGGCGCAGGCCGCCAAGGTCAGCGCCTATCTGTCCTCGCTGTCGACGCTGGTCGGAAATTTCGTCCAGGTCGGACCCGACGGCAGCAAGACGCAGGGCGATTTCTACATCCAGAAGCCGGGCAAGGTCCGCTTCGAATATGATCCGCCGAGCCCGATCGACATCATCGCCGACGGATCGTCGGTCGTGGTGCGCGACCGCAAGCTCGCGACGCAGGATGTCTATCCGCTGTCGCAGACGCCGCTGCGCTTCCTGCTGTCGGATCGTATCGATCTGATGAAGGATACCAACGTCGTCAACGTCACCGCAGACGATCTCTTCATCAGCGTCACCATCGAGGAGAAGCAGGCGCTGGTCGGCACCAGCCGCCTGCTGCTGATGATCGGCGCCAAGGACGGCCAGCTCAAGCAATGGACCGTCACCGACCCGCAGGGCTACGACACCACGATTGCGGTCTACAATCTCGATGCGGGCAAGAAGCTCGATCCGAGCATGTTCAAGATCGACTTCACCAATTACGGCCCGGCGCCGGGATAGGTCGGTCCGGTGTCCCGGACGCGACGCAGCGCGCAGCGGTGCGGCGCAGAGCCGGGACCCAGATTGCCGCGCACATGGGCCCCGGCTCTGCAGCGCGTCACTTCGTGCCGCGCAGCGTCCGGGGCACGAGAGAGTTCGTTCTCCCCTTCGCAGCCAAAAGATCGTGGGTACGGCGCGTTGCGCCTTTGCCCACCCCACGAGAGCTTGCTAAGACGCAGCTCCCATGCGTCTTTCCCTGACAACCTGGAACATCAATTCGGTGCGGCTGCGCATCGACCTGGTCGCGAAGTTTCTCAAGAGCGCGCGGCCGGACGTGCTGTGTCTGCAGGAGACCAAGTGCATCGACGACGCCTTTCCGCTGAAGCGCTTCAAGCGCCTCGGTTACGAGCACGTCGCGCTGAACGGACAGAAGGGCTATCACGGCGTCGCTATCGTCTCGAAGATTCCGTTTGAATCCACTGATATCAGGACCTTCTGCGACAAGGTGGATTCGCGCCATATCTCGGTGTCGTTCGGCGAGAAGGCTGCAATCGCAAAGCCGCTGGTGCTGCATAATTTCTACGTGCCCGCCGGCGGCGACATTCCCGATCCCGCGCTCAACGAAAAATTCGACCACAAGCTGCGCTTCCTCGACGAGATGAAAGCGTGCGAGCCGCTGCATCCTCGTGGGGAAGACCGCCACATCCTGGTTGGCGATCTCAACGTCGCGCCGCACGAGAACGACGTGTGGTCGCACAAGCAGCTTCTGAAAGTCGTCTCGCACACGCCTGTTGAAACCGAGAAGCTGAAGGCGGCGCTCGAGGCCGGCGAATGGGTCGACGTCGCGCGCGACCGCATCCCGATGTCGGAAAAGGTCTATACGTGGTGGAGCTACCGCTCCGCCGACTGGACCGTCGGCGATCGCGGCCGGCGCCTCGACCACATCTGGGTGTCGCGCGCGCTGAAGGATGCGGTTCAGGATTTCAGGATTCTGCGCGATGCCCGCAGCTGGGAGCGGCCGTCGGACCATGTGCCCGTGACGGTGACGCTGGACATCTGACGTCGCCATATCGAAAGCCAGTACGACGGGGACCTACGTGCTGAGCTTCGCGCCGGCGATCAAGATGTCACTGGCGATCTGGCTGGAGCGGACCGCGAACTCGTCGCGCAGGCGGACCGCGGCTGCAGGATCGCTTTCGAGCACGCGCTGGAACAGGCTGCGCGCGACGCGGATGACGGAGGAATGCTCCAGCGCAACCGCGCCCGACGGCCGCTTCATCGGCACGACCAGCGCGAGCTCGCCGATCAGCGTGCCGGGGCCTGCGATCATCTCGGCACCGGCGCCGTCATCGACGCGAAAGGCGCCACGCTGGACCACGAAGCCGGCGTCAGCATCATCACCGAGATTGAACAGGACGTCGCCGCGGACGAAGTCGCGCTGCTCGGAGCCGATCGCCAGCATGCGCAACGAGGCGTCTCCCAACAGGCGCAGTGTCGGGACACGCTCAAGCAGCGCTACGTCATCGTCGATTGACATTCAGGTCCGAGGCTCGAGGAACGCGCTAATTTACGACGAATCGCGCGTTCCTGGAACGTATCACGGCACCAGCTTGTAGCCACCGGCTTCCGTGACCAGGATCTCCGGGTTGGCGGCGTCCTTCTCGATCTTCTGGCGAAGGCGGTAGATGTGGGTTTCCAGCGTATGGGTGGTGACGCCGGAATTGTAGCCCCAGACCTCCTGGAGCAGGGTCTCGCGCGAGACCGGCATCTGGCCGGCCCGGTAGAGGAAGCGCAGGATCGCGGTTTCCTTCTCGGTGAGGCGGACCTTGCGGGCATTGGCCGCGGTCAGCATTTTGGAGCCGGGGCGGAAGGAGTAGGGGCCGACCGAGAACACCGCGTCCTCGCTGGCCTCGTGCTGGCGGAGCTGGGCGCGGATGCGGGCCAGCAGAACGGCGAAGCGGAAGGGCTTTGCGACATAGTCGTTGGCCCCGGATTCCAGGCCCAAAATCGTGTCGGAATCGGTGTCGTGCCCCGTCAGCATGATGATCGGCGCCTTGAAGCCACCCTTGCGCAGGGAGCGGACCACTTCACGGCCATCGGTGTCGGGGAGCCCGACATCCATCAGGACGAGATCGGGGGCGTTGGCCTTTGCGGCGCTGGCGCCCTTGGCGCCGGTATCAACGGCGGAGGCTTCAAATTCTTCGTGTAGCGATAATTGCTCCACCAACGTATCGCGCAGATCGGTATCGTCATCCACGATCAGGATCTTGCGGGCATTGGCCATAGGGGATCATCCTTTTGGGGTCGGACGGGCGCGCATGCATGCCGCACCTGGCCGTGATGGGAAGTTTAGGGGTCGCTGTTTTTATTGTTGTTCGTGTTGAAGTAGTGGGCTGTTACCGATTCACAAGCCGGAATTACTCTAACCCAGAATAGCAGGGCGTTTTGATGAATGTCCTGTAATGAATTCGACATCGCGCATTCATATGAAAAACAAAGCTGTGTCAGTTAGTTACACCAGGAATCGGGCCGCCGGGCCGCTCTCCGCGATCCGCGTTAAGGCCGCCGCCGGAAATCCGCGCCGGGGCTGGCTGACCGCAGGCAGCCTGACAATTCCGGTGGCGCTGGGGCGCGGCGGTATTCTGGCCAACAAGCGCGAGGGCGATGGCGGCACCCCCAGAGGCAGCTTTCGGCCCCGGCAATTGTGGTGGCGGGGCGACAGGCACAGCCGTCCCAAGACGTTTCTGCCGGCGCGTATCATCACTGGCACGGACGCCTGGTGCGAAGACCCCGATGATCGCCACTACAACCGGTGGATCAGGCGCGGGGTGGGCGAGGGCGGCGACCGGCTCAAGCGCGTCGACCATCTCTATGACTTCATCATCGAGATCGATCATAACACGAGGCCGCGCATCGCCGGCCGTGGCAGCGCGGTCTTCCTGCATCTGGCGCGCGACAATTTCGGTCCGACCGCGGGCTGCGTCTCCATGACGAAATCCGCAATGCGACATCTGCTGCGGCTGATCGGACCAGGAACAAAAATCATCATCGGGTGAGGGTCAATGCTCGACAAGGATCAGATCACGGCCGCTTCGCGCGTCCTCGTCCAACATTGGCGCAACGGCAGCAAGCTCGACGCCCTGGAGGCACGCTTGCGGCCGCAGAGCCGTGCCGAGGGTTACGCCGTGCAGGCCGTGCTCGAAAACCAATCGCCCGGCAAGCTGTTCGGCTGGAAGATCGCGGCAACGAGCGAAGCCGGGCAGAAGCACATCAATGTATCAGGACCGCTGGCCGGTCGCATCATGAGCGACACCGTGATCGCCGATGGCGGCACCGCGTCGATGAAGGGCAACGCGATGCGCGTCGGCGAGCCGGAATTCTGCTTCCGCATGGGACGCGATCTGGCGCCGCGGCCTTCGCCCTTTGGCGTCGATGAAGTGCTTGCCGCCGTCGACACCTTGCATCCCGCCATCGAAATTCCGGATTCGCGCTTCGTCGATTTCGCCAGTGCCGGCGAGGCGCAGCTAATCGCCGACAATGCCTGCGCGCATCTGTTCGTGCTGGGCGCGGCGACATCGGCGAATTGGCGCGCGATGAATCTCGTCGAGGAGCGGCCGCAGATCACGCTGCGCGGCGAGCGTTATATCGGTCACGGCAAGAACGTGCTCGGCGATCCCCGCGTCGCACTCGCCTGGCTCGCCAACGAACTGCGCGAGCTTGGCATTACACTGCGCGCAGGGCAGGTGGTGACCACAGGCACCTGCCATCCACCGCTGCCGATCCAGGCCGGCGACCATCTTGCCGCGGATTTTGGCGTGCTGGGGAAGGTGTCGGTGAGGTTCGCGTAAGCACCTCACGCGCCGCCGTGTGCATCTCTCTCCACGCGTCATTGCGAGCGTAGCGAAGCAATCCAGAATCTTTCCGCGGAGGGACTCTGGATTGCTTCGCTACGCTCGCAATGACGAATTCAAGAGCGGTTGCCGCGCACGGTCCCTGCCAACGGCACTACCGATGCCCGAAGATCGCGCTTCCCACGCGGACATGCGTGGCACCCAACATGATGGCGGTCGCATAATCGGCGCTCATGCCCATCGACAGATTCTGCAGTCCGTTGCGCGCCGCGATCTTCGCGGTCAGCGCGAAATGCGCGGCCGGCGGCTCGTCCACTGGCGGGATGCACATGAGGCCTGATATCGTCAGGCCATAAGTGTCGCGGCAGCTTGCAAGGAAGGCGTCGGCCTCGCCGGGCGCCACGCCCGCCTTCTGCGGCTCCTCGCCAGTGTTGATCTGGACGAAAAGTTGCGGGTGCTTGTTCTGGGATTCGATTTCTTTGGCTAACGCTTGGCAAATGCTCGGACGGTCGACGGAATGGATGGCATCGAACAGCGCCACCGCCTCTTTCGCCTTGTTGGACTGCAACGGCCCGATCAGATGCAGTGCGATGTCAGGGTATCTGGAGGTTAACGCCGGCCACTTGCCTTTGGCCTCCTGCACGCGATTCTCGCCGAACACGCGCTGTCCGGCGTCGATAACCGGGATAATTGCATCCGCCGCGAAAGCTTTCGACACGGCAATCAACGTTACCGAAGCGCGATCGCGCCGCGCATCCTTGCAGGCACGCGCGATTTCCGCCTCGACCGCGGCGAGCGCATTTGGTGAATCGCCGGTTACCGGCGCGGCATTGTTGTCTGTCATGATGTCGATTGGGCCGTGACCTTAACGGAGGTAGTTCCAATTTTACCAAGTTCAAGAAAGGGTTTTTGAACCCTTCGCTTTACCTTGGCGCGCGGGGTGGGTAGCGCGCAGATGGCAAACGTCAGTTTCAACCGCAAACGGGCAAAACTCAAGCAGGTCCTGGGCATCAGGGCCCGGCTTGCATTGCTCGCGGTGATTCTGGTGGCGCCGTTGATGCTCGAGCGCATCCGCTCGCTCGAGGACGCCCGCACCAAACAGATCGCGCAAGCCACCGCCGAATTCACCACTGTAGCACGGCACAGCGCCGATGCGCAGCGCGAGGTGATCTCCTCGGTCGAAACCATCCTGAAATCGGAAGCCTTCATCCGCGCCTCCGCCGGCGGCGTCAGCAAGAGCTGCGACGTGCTGCGCGCGAGCCTGCCGACGAGCCTGCCCTGGATCCGCACGCTGCTGATCGCCGGCCAGGACGGCCGCATCCAGTGCGCAACCAACAACATGTATGTCGGCCTCGACCTCTCCGACCGGCCCTATTTCCAGCAGGCGCAGGAGACCGGCCGCTTCGTGCTGTCCGACTTCATCCTGTCACGGCCGGTGCAGTCGCCGACGGTCATGGCGGTCTATCCGGTCTCCGCCTTCAGCGGCGTTGCCGACGCGGTCGTGCTCGCAACCGTCAATCTCGACTGGATGTCGAAGGTGATGAATAATCTGGGCGGCCGCGCCGGCATCTCGGCGGTGCTGGTCGACAGCGCCGGCACCGTGCTGGCCGCGCCCGCCGACCAGCACAGCGCGGTCGGTCGTCCCCTCGACAACATGCCGCTGATGTCTGCGATCGCCGACATGGCCCTGCGCTCCGACCAGGACGAAGGCTCGCTGTCGTTCCTCGCCGCCGATGGATCGCGGCGCGCCGTCAGCTTCATCCGCATCGCAGGCACCAATTCCCGCCTGATCACCAGCATCGACGAGGACAAGGTGTCCGCCGCGGTGAACCGCGACATCCGCACCGCCTATCTGCAGCTCGCCTTCGTCGTCGTGTTCGTGCTGCTCGGCGCGCTGATCGCCGCCGAGAAGCTCGTGATCAAGCCGATCGAGATGCTCGCCGACATGGCCAAGCGTCTCGGCGAAGGCAATCTGTCGGCCCGCGCCGCGCGCAAGAGCCTGCCATCCGAATTCGTACCGCTGGCGCGCGCGTTCAACGCAATGGCCGCCCAGCTCAGCCAACGCGAGCGCGAGCTGATCGCGAGCAACGATCGCCTGACGGTGATGGCCTCGATCGACATGCTGTCGGGACTTGCCAACCGCCGCGGCTTCCAAAGCCGGCTCGACTTCGAATGGATGCGCGCGCAGCAATATGGCAGCGAACTCGCGCTTCTGATGATCGACGTCGATCATTTCAAGCTGTTCAACGACACCTACGGCCATCTCGAAGGCGATTCCTGCCTGACCCGGCTCGGCGAGTCGCTCTCCGGCATCGCCGCCGACACGATGGGCTTTGCCGCGCGCTATGGCGGCGAGGAGTTCTGCCTGCTGCTGCCGAACACCGACGTGATGCGCGCCGTGAAGATCGGCGAGCAGGTCCGTGCGGCCGTGCTGCAGCTCTGCCTGCCGCACATTACCTCGGCCCACATGGTGGTCACGGTGTCGATCGGCGTCGCGGCGACGCGGCCCAACGAGGCCTTGCGTCCGGGCGACCTGATCGAAGCCGCCGACGCCGCGCTCTACGCCGCCAAGCATCGCGGCCGCAACAATGTCGTCGAGCACGGCGTACAGGCGATCGAGAGCCGCACGGCAGCCGTGGTGATGGTGGCCAGCGCCTAGCACACGCGCCGCTGTTTCAGCTAGCTCGCCCCGTTTGCGAGGCGAGGCAGCGCACCGTTATCGTCTCGCTCGCAAGAAGCTAGCCCGCAGCGTCGGCGCGATCGAGCTCATTCTCCGTCACCACGCGATTACGGCCGCCGCCCTTGGCGAGGTAGAGCGCGCGATCGCAGCGCTCGATCAAATCGGCGATCGGCTCACCCACCCGGTATTGCGCCACACCGATTGAAACCGTGATGTTCGGCAGCACCTCGCCGGTCGAGCGTCGCGTGATGGTGCACTCCGCGATCGCGCGCCTGATACGCTCGGCGATATCGATGCACGCCGCAAGATCGGCATCCGGCAGCACCGCAATCAGCTCCTCGCCGCCATAGCGGGCCGACAGATCCTGTGTGCGGACCTTTTCGCGCAACACCTTGGCCATCAAACGCAGCACCTGGTCGCCGACGCCGTGGCCGAAATTGTCGTTGAATGTCTTGAAATGGTCGATGTCGAGCAGCAGCACGCCCCAATTCGCCGTCGCCTGCGCCTTGCGCAGGAATTCGTCCAGCGCCCGCCGGTTTGCAAGACCCGTCAGCGTGTCGGTCTTCGCCCGCTCCTCGGATTTGGAGAGCGAATCTCTGATGACGTCGAGCTCGCGGGTCTTTTCCGCAAAGCCGGCCTCGAGCCGCGTCGCCCTTGTGGCCGCCCGCGCCAGCTCGTTCATGAGCTGGGCAACCAGCGCCTTTGGATCGACGCTGGCCTGGCCCTGGTCGGCGACTTCGCTGATCACCTGCATCTGGGAGCGATTGTCGGCGATCGCGGTGGCCAGAAACTCCTTCGCCGCTGCCATCAGGGCATGGAGCCGCTCGGACGTATCGACCACGACGGCGCTCACATGGGGCGCAATATACGTCTCGAACAGGTCCTGATTGGTCCTGGAGTCGAAGGGGCGGTTGTGGTCGATCAGAAGGTCGACGGCATTGCGCAGATCGTCATGGCCGTCCGCGTAATACTGGAACCAGATCGCGAAATTGGTCGGCGTCAGCGGAATCCGCTGTTCTTCCATGCTTCGCATCGCCCGTCCGGCGATGGACGCGGCATAGTCATAATCGGGATCGTCGAAACTGGATTCCATCGCCTGGCGCGGGTGCTATTGGTGGCCAACCTCGCACCGACCCCTTAATCCGATCCGAATACCCTCATCCGTACTTTTGCGGGGCAGCCCTGCGAGGCACCGCCGGTTGCGGCAACCCATTGACCCCCCGAGGACTTCTATGGCCTAGTCCGGCCTCTTCAGGCCGCCGAAACCACGAAAACGCAAACGATTCCATGACCTCCGAACGCTATAACGCCCGCGACGCCGAACCGCGCTGGCAACGCCAATGGGACGAACAGGCGATCTTCGTCTCGAAGAACGACGATTCGCGGCCGAAATATTATGTGCTCGAGATGTTCCCCTACCCGTCGGGGCGCATCCATATCGGCCATGTCCGCAACTACACGCTCGGCGACGTGCTGGCCCGCTTCATGCGCGCCAAGGGGTTCAACGTGCTGCATCCGATGGGCTGGGACGCCTTCGGCCTGCCGGCCGAGAACGCCGCCATCGAGCGCAAGGTCGCGCCCAAGGCCTGGACCTACGACAACATCGCCGCGATGAAGAAGCAGCTCCGCTCGATCGGGCTGTCGCTGGACTGGAGCCGCGAATTCGCGACCTGCGATCCCAGCTACTACAAGCATCAACAGAAGATGTTCCTGGACATGCTCGCCGCCGGCCTTGCCGAGCGCGAGAAGCGCAAGCTGAACTGGGATCCGGTCGACATGACCGTGCTCGCCAACGAGCAGGTGATCGACGGCCGCGGCTGGCGCTCCGGCGCGATTGTCGAACAACGGGAAATGAGCCAGTGGGTCTTCAAGATCACGAAGTACTCGCAGGAATTGCTGTCGGCGCTCGATGGGCTCGATCGCTGGCCCGACAAGGTGCGCCTGATGCAGCGCAACTGGATCGGCCGCTCCGAGGGCCTGTTGATCCGTTTCGCGCTGGATGCGGCGACCACGCCCGCCGGCGAGAGCGAGCTGAAGATTTTCACGACGCGCCCGGACACGCTGTTCGGCGCGAAGTTCATGGCGATCTCGGCGGACCATCCGCTGGCGCAGGCCGCAGCCGCGAAGAACCCAAAGCTTGCTGAGTTCATCGCCGACATCAAGAAGATCGGCACGGCGCAGTCGCTCATCGACACCGCGGAGAAGCAGGGCTTTGACACCGGCATCCGTGCGGTGCATCCGTTCGACCCGAACTGGAAGCTGCCGGTCTATGTCGCGAACTTCGTGCTGATGGAATATGGCACCGGCGCAATCTTCGGCTGCCCCGCGCACGACCAGCGCGACCTCGACTTCGTCAACAAGTACGGTCTCGGCAATACGCCGGTCGTCTGTCCCGAAGGCCAGGATCCGAAATCCTTCGTCATCACCGACACCGCCTATGACGGTGACGGCCGCATGATCAATTCGCGCTTCCTCGACGGCATGACCATCGAGCAGGCGAAGGAAGAGGTGGCGAAGCGTCTCGAAGGCGAGCTGCGCGGCAACGCGCCGGTCGGCGAGCGCCAGGTCAATTTCCGCCTGCGCGACTGGGGCATTTCGCGCCAGCGCTATTGGGGCTGCCCGATTCCCGTCATCCACTGTCCGAAATGCGACGTGGTACCGGTGCCGGACGACCAGTTGCCCGTGGTGCTGCCGGAGGACGTCAGCTTCGACAAGCCGGGCAACGCGCTCGACCATCACCCGACCTGGAAGCACGTCACCTGCCCCAAATGCGGCGGCAAGGCGCAACGCGAAACCGACACGATGGACACGTTCGTCGATTCGTCCTGGTATTTCGCGCGCTTCACCGATCCCTGGAACGAGAATGCGCCGACGACGCCTGCGGTTGCCAACCGCATGCTGCCGGTCGACCAATATATCGGCGGCGTCGAGCACGCGATCCTGCATCTGCTCTACAGCCGCTTCTTCACCCGCGCGATGAAGGCGACCGGGCACATCGCATTGGACGAGCCGTTCGCCGGCATGTTCACGCAAGGCATGGTGGTGCACGAGACCTATCAGAAGGCTGACGGCAGCTGGGTGCAGCCGGCCGAGGTGAAGATCGAGGTCGGCGGCAACGGACGCCGCGCGATGCTGCTCGCAACCGGCGAGGACGTCGCGATCGGTCCGATCGAGAAGATGTCGAAGTCGAAGAAGAACACGGTCGATCCCGACGACATCATCGCGACCTATGGCGCCGACGTCGCCCGCTGGTTCATGCTGTCGGACTCCCCGCCCGACCGCGACGTGATCTGGAGCGACGAGCGCGTGCAGGGCGCCTCGCGCTTCGTGCAGCGGCTGTGGCGGCTGGTCAACGACGCGGCGGATGTCGGCAAGGCTGCTCCCGCGGCCCGGCCGGCCTCGTTCAGCGACGACGCGCTCCTGTTGCGCAAGGCCGCCCACGGCGCGCTCGACAAGGTCACGACAGGCGTCGAACGGCTGCACTTCAACGTCTGCCTCGCCCATATCCGCGAATTCACCAATACATTCTCGGAGGTGCTCCAGCGCCCCGGCCAGCCGTCGGCTGATCTCGCCTGGGCGATCCGGGAAGCCAGCCAGATCCTGGTCCAGCTGTTCTCCCCGATGATGCCGCATCTGGCCGAGGAGTGCTGGCAGGTTTTGGGCCAGTCCGGGCTGGTTTCGGAGGCCAATTGGCCGCAAATCGAACGCGATTTGCTGGTTGAAGACACCGTGACCCTGGTGGTTCAGGTCAACGGCAAGAAACGGGGTGAGGTCACGGTTGCAACAGCGGCCCAGAATCCGGAAATCGAGGCTGCCGCTTTGGCCCTCGATGCTGTAAAACTGGTGCTGGACGGCAAGCCCGTCCGCAAGGTGATCATCGTCCCCAAGAGGATCGTGAATGTTGTCGGCTAGGATCCGCACCGCAGCCCGCCTGCTCGCGGTCGCCGCCTTGGCGGCGACGACGGCTGGCTGCTTCCAGCCGATGTATGCCGAGCATACCGACGGCACCCCCGGCTTGCGCGAAAAGCTGATGGGGGTCGAGCTCCCGCCGATCAACAAGGCCAACGCCTCCCGCGAGGCCCGCGTCGGCGTCGAGGTCCGCAACGCCCTCGCCTTCAAGCTTTACGGTTCGGCGACGGGCATGCCGCCGACCCACCGGCTAGATATCCGTTTCAGCTCCAGCAAGACGTCGCTGATCGTCGATCCCAATACCGGCCTGCCGAACACCGAGAATTACGGCATCGACTGCCAGTACAATCTGATCGAGGTTGCGACGGGCAAATCGGTGATGACCGGCACCACGTTCTCGCGCGTGTCCTATGACCTGCCCGGCTCCTACCAGCGCTTCGCCCGCAACCGCGCGGTGCGTGACGCCGAGGATCGTGCCGCCAACGAGATCGCCGAGAACATCAACACAAGGCTCGCCGCGTTCTTCACCGCGGGCACCTGACCTCATCTGTCATTCCGGAGCGCCTGGCGGGCGCGCCCGGACTCTCGATCCATTTGGGCCCGATGGTCGCGCTGCGCGGAAAAGAGATCGACGCCTTCCTCGCCCGGCCCGATGCGGGTCGTCCGATCATCCTGCTCTATGGTCCCGATGCCGGCCTCGTGCGCGAGCGCGCCGACGCGCTGATTGCCTCCGCCGTCGACGATCCCAACGATCCCTTCTCACTGGTGAAGCTCGACGGCGACGAGCTCTCCGCCGAGCCGTCGCGCCTGGTCGATGAAGCCATGACCGTGCCGCTGTTCGGCGGCCGCCGCGCCATCCGCATCCGCGCCGGCTCGCGCAGCTTCGCTGCCGGCGTCGACACGCTGGCCGACATGAGCGTGAAGGATTGCCGCATCGTGATCGAGGCCGGTGAGCTACGCCCGGAGTCGCCGCTGCGCAAGGCCTGCGAGAAAGCCAAGACCGCCGTGGCGATCGGCTGTTATCCCGACACCGAACGCGATCTGGCGAAGCTGATGGAGGACGAGCTCCGCATCGCGAATCTGCGCATCGCGCAGGATGCCCGCGCCGCGCTGATGTCGTTCCTCGGCGGCGACCGCCAGGCCTCGCGCAACGAGCTGCGCAAGCTGACGCTCTACGCCCACGGCAAAGGCGAGATAACGCTGGACGACGTGATGTCCGTCGTTGCTGATGCCTCCGAGCTGAAGCTTGATCCGATCGTCGACGGCGCCTTCGCCGGTCGGCCCGACATCGTCGAGACTGAATTCGCCAAGGCCATGATCGCGGGCACCTATCCCGGCGTGATCATCTCCGCCGCGCAGCGCCAGGCCGCGTGGCTGCACAAATCGGCGCTCGCCATCGCCGACGGCACACCGGCCTCCGCAGTGCTCGACGGCGGTTTTCCGCGCCTGCATTTTTCACGAAAACCCATGGTCGAAACGGCGCTGCGCAATTTCAGCGTGGCACGGCTTGCCGCTGTCATCGAGCAGCTCGCAACCGCCGCGCTCGACACCCGCAAGCAATCGACACTGGCCGCCGCCATCGCCCAACGCACGCTGATGGCAATCGCCGCGAATGCGAGGCGGCGGGGATAGTCCCCCGCATTCTCTCGGTTTTGCAACGTCGCTCTCTCCCGTCATTGCGAGGAGCGCAAGCGACGAAGCAATCCAGAGTCTTTCCGTGGAAAGATTCTGGATTGCTTCGCTGCGCTCGCAATGACGATGGAAGCAGATGCGTCCACAATGACGGCGCGCGACGTCCAATCCGTCATCCTGAGGTGCGAGACATGGGACGCAAAGCGTCCCATGAGGAGCCTCGAAGGATGAACGGCCCCGATGCAGCCGGGCCGTCGCCCTTCGAGGGCCGCTGAAGAAGCGGCCGCCTCAGGGTGACGGTGATTAAGACTTGATGCGTCTACAGCGCGCCCTTGGCCAGCCGCTTCATCACCTCGTCGAGCTGATCGAGGTTGCGGTAGTTGATCTGCACCGAGCCGCCGGGGTCGCGGTGATTGACCGTGACCTTGAGACCGAGCGCGTCACTGACGCGCTTCTCGAGATCGATCGTATCGGGGTCCTTTTCCTTAGCCCCGGCGGTGGCGCGGGCCTTTTGCGGCTTGCGCTCCGGCACGCCCTCCTCATGCGCGAGCGCCTCAGTCTGACGGACGTTGAGACCTTCGGCGACGATGCGCTTGGCGGCGGCAAGTGGATCGGGCACGCCGATCAGCGCGCGGGCGTGACCGGCGGTCAATTCGCCGGTGGCGATGAGGGCCTGCACTTCGGCCGGCAGCTTGGTCAGCCGCATCATGTTGGCGACATGGCTGCGGCTCTTGCCGACGACTTTCGCAATTTCGTCCTGGCTGCGTTTGAACTCGTTGGCGAGCGCGTGATAGCCCTGCGCCTCTTCCATCGGGTTGAGGTCTTCGCGCTGCACGTTCTCGACGATCGCGAATTCCAGCGCATCGCTGTCGCTGATGTCGACCGGCACGATCGGCACTTCATGCAAGCCCGCCATCTGCGAGGCGCGCCAGCGCCGCTCGCCGGCAATGATCTCGTAGCGGTCCTGCGCGCCCTTCACCGGGCGCACCACGATCGGCTGGATCACGCCGTGCTGCTTGATGGACTCGGAGAGCTCCTTGAGCTCGGTATCCGAAAACGTGCGGCGCGGATTGCGCGGATTGGCCTTGATGAATTCGATCGGCACCTTGCGCTGCGCACGCGGACGGTCGACGTGCTGGGCCTCGCCGCCGACGTCACCGATCAGACTCGCAAGACCCCGGCCCAGTCGCGAACGCGCTTCGTCGGCCATCGCCAGCTCCCTTGGATTCACGCTAAGCACTCCAGAACTGAATTTCGAATCGTAGGGTGGGCAAAGCCAAGCGTGCCCACCAGTTGTTCATGCACGGAAGACGGTGGGCACGGCGAAGACGCCTTTGCCCACCCTACGGCACCGTCAATGCGTGACGCGCAGCTCGCGCTCGCGCTGGATCACTTCGGTGGCGAGCCGCAAATAGGCTTCGCTGCCGACGCATTTGAGATCGTAGACCAGCACCGGCTTGCCGTAGGACGGCGCTTCCGAGATGCGCACGTTGCGCGGGATCATGGTCTTGTAGACCTTCTCGCCCATGAACTGGCGGACGTCGGCGACGACCTGGTTCGAGAGGTTGTTGCGCGAGTCGAACATGGTCAGCACGATGCCGTGGATCGACAGGTTCGGATTGAGCGTCGAGCGCACCTGCTCCACCGTCTGCAGCAATTGCGACAGACCTTCGAGCGCAAAGAACTCGCACTGCAGCGGCACCAGGATCGCATCCGACGCAGCCATCGCATTCACGGTGAGCAGGTTGAGCGAGGGCGGGCAATCGATCAGCACATAGGTGTAGTCGGCTTCCGGCGAGACGTTGTTGTTGAGGGCGCCGATCGCATCGCGCAGCTTGAAGGCGCGCCCTTGCGTGGTGCCGAGCTCGAGCTCGAGGCCGGAGAGATCCATGGTCGAGGGCGCGATGTGCAGCCGGGGTACCGCGGTCGAGACCACCGCCTCGCGCAGGCTCGATTCGCCGATCAGCACGTCGTAGGTCGAGCAGGAACGGTTACGCCGGTCGATGCCCAGGCCGGTCGAGGCATTGCCCTGCGGATCGAGATCGACGACCAGGACACGCTCGCCGATCGCGGCGAGCGCCGTACCGAGGTTAATCGCTGTGGTTGTCTTTCCCACGCCGCCCTTCTGGTTCGCCAGCGCGAGGATACGCGGGTGGCCATGCGGGACTTCAGAGGTCTGCTCTTGCTGCGGCTCGTCCATCACGGTCATTGAAATTCCCCAACCCAACCCCTGAGCGCCTCACCCGCGCCGCTCAACCGAACTCAGCTCGACGATCCACCCATCGCCTGTCCGGCTTCGGTGGAGCTGTGGCTGAATATTCCAATATTTAGCGGCTTCGGTCAATTCAGCCTCTACATCTTGACCCTTGGGAAACAACGCCTTTGCGCCCTGGCGCATCAGCGGCTCCGCAAAGCCGATGAGTTGATGTAGCGGAGCCAGCGCACGCGCGGTGACGCAATCGACGGGGCCGGTGATTCTATCCACATTATCCCCGATCTCAGCGAGATGTACGACTCCCGGAGATGTGGTGACGCGAACAGCTTCGCGCAAAAACGCGGCCTTCTTGGCGATTCGCTCGACCAGATGGACACTGGCGCCCGGCTTTCCCGCCATGGCGCAGGCGAGGACGACGCCGGGAAAGCCGCCGCCACTGCCGAGATCGGCCCAGCGCCTTGCGGTCGGTGCGAGATCAACCAGCTGAAGCGAGTCGGCGATGTGCCGGGTCCAGAGGTGAGGCAGGGTCGAGGGCGCGACCAGATTGGTCTTGGCCTGCCACTCCCGCAGCAGTGCGATGTAGCGGTCGAGACGGACTTCCGTTTCATGTGAAACGGGCGCGAGCCTCAGCGCCGCGCGCTTGTCGGCAGCGATGATGGAATCGAGCGCCTGATCGTTGGCGCTGGCTTTGTCGAATTTCGGTTGGGCCGGCGCCGGATCGGATCGACGCGCGGCGCCCTCACCTGCTCCGGGCCGTCTGGAGAGCGGTCTGTCCCCGCCGGATCCGCGCTGTTTCACGTGAAACGCCTATGCGATTGCTTTGGAAGTCTTTCGTGCTTCACGACGCAGGTAAGCCGCAAGGATGCCAAGCGCTGCCGGCGTCATGCCGTCGATCCGCCCGGCCTGGCCGACCGTGAACGGCCGCGCCTTCTCCAGCTTGGCCCGGACTTCGTTCGAGAGACCCGGGACCAGGCCGTAATCGACGTCCGACAGCACCATCCCCTCGTCGCGGCGGAAGGCTTGGACGTCCGCACTCTGACGCTCGAGATAGACGTCGTATTTGGCGTCGATCTCGAGATGGGTGGCGATCACAGGATCGATCGCCGACAACTCCGGCCAGATGGCGCGGACCTGGCTCCAGCCGATGTCGGGATAAGCCATCAGCTCGAAGGCGGACCGGCGCTGGCCATCCCGGTTCAGGGACAGTCCGTGCTTGATCGCCTCGTTCGGGGTGATGGTCAGGGACTTCGAAAGTGTCCGGGCGGCGTTCAGGACATCCATCTTGGCGCGATGATGCCGGGTCCGGGCAGCGCCGACGCAGCCCAGTGCGATCCCCTTCTCCGTCAGCCGCTGATCAGCATTGTCCGCCCGCAAGGTCAGCCGGTACTCGGCCCTGGAGGTGAACATCCGATAGGGCTCGCTGATCCCACGGGTGACGAGGTCGTCGATCATCACGCCGAGATAGCCGTCAGCACGGTCGAACACGGTCAGGGCCGCACCGCTGGCGGAGAGTGCCGCATTGAGGCCTGCGACGATGCCCTGACCGGCAGCCTCCTCATAGCCGGTGGTGCCGTTGATCTGTCCGGCCAGGAACAGACCGCGCAGCCGCTTGGTCTGCAGGGTCGGATCCAGCTCCCTGGGGTCGATGTGATCATACTCGATGGCGTAGCCCGGACGGACCATCTTCACCCGCTCGAGGCCGGGGATGCTGGCGAGGATCGCGAGCTGGATCTCCTCCGGCAGCGAAGTAGAGATGCCATTGGGGTAGACGGTGGTATCGTCGAGACCTTCCGGCTCCAGGAAGATCTGGTGACCCTCGCGATCGCCGAAGCGGACGATCTTGTCCTCGATCGAGGGGCAATAGCGCGGTCCGGAGCTCTTGATCTGGCCGGAGTACATCGGGGAGCGATGGACGTTGGCCCTGATAACCTCATGGGTGGCTGACGTGGTCCGGGTGATGCCGCACTGGATTTGAGGCGTCGTGATCCGCTCGGTCATGACCGAGAACGGCTCCGGCGGCTCGTCTCCGGGCTGCATTTCGACCGCGGACCAGTCGATGGTGGAACCATCCAGACGCGGCGGCGTGCCGGTCTTGAGGCGTCCGAGCGTGAAACCGGCACGCTCAAAGGAGGCCGAAAGGCCCAGCGCCGGCGCCTCGCCGACCCGGCCAGCCGGCCAATTCTTCTCACCGAGGTGGATCAGACCACGCAGGAAGGTGCCGGTGGTGACGACAACAGCCCCTGCCCGGAGCTGCTGGCCATCCGCCAGACGCAGTCCGGTGACCCGTCCATCGACCACAATCAGCTCGGCGGCCTCGCCCTCGATGACGGAAAGACCTTCGGTCTGCTGGATCGCGGCCTGCATGGCGGCAGCGTACAGCTTCCGGTCAGCCTGAGCCCGCGGACCACGGACGGCCGGGCCCTTGCGACGGTTGAGAACGCGAAACTGAATGCCCCCGGCATCGCCGACCCGGCCCATCAGACCGTCAAGGGCATCGACTTCGCGAACCAGATGGCCCTTGCCGAGACCGCCAATGGCCGGATTGCAGGACATCGCGCCGATGGTGGAGAAACGATGCGTCACCAGAGCGGTCGTCGCACCCATCCGGGCAGAAGCAGCCGCGGCCTCACAGCCGGCGTGGCCGCCGCCAATAACGATGACGTCGAAACTCTCTCGCTCTGATCGCATGGCGGGACTTCTAGCTCAGCGGCCGGAAAGCCGGAAGTGGAAACTGGGCAAGACCGATGTTTCACGTGAAACGGGCTGGGCTGAAGCTGGGCGGCTTTGCGCAAAACAACCCCATGCACAGTAGGTTTGGCAGCCGGTGTTTCACGTGAAACGGTCGCTGGCGACTGAGCAGGCGCCCGATAGATTAACGCCGCCACTACGGACACCGTCATTGCGAGCGCAGCGAAGCAATCCAGAAATGCGACCGCGGAAGGATTCTGGATTGCTTCGTCGCAAGGGCTCCTCGCAATGACAGCGGCTGAGTTCCGGGCGTTTCACGTGAAACAATGCGGAACCCACCTCCAGTGTTTCACGTGAAAAACACAAGAAACGGAACAAGCTCTAGTTCTACATTGAAGAACTAGCGCTACTTTCCGATGCAGAATTTCTGGAAGATGGCCCCGAGGACGTCCTCGACGTCGACCCGGCCGAGCAACCGGCCCAGGGCATAAGCCGCGGCGCGCAGCTCTTCGGCGGCGAGCTCTTCGCCCTCTTCTACAAGCTCCAGACTCCGGCGCAAGCTGTCCGATGCCCGGCTCAACAGCTCCCGCTGACGGGCCCGCGTCACCAATGCGCCCTCAGTGCTTCCGAAGAACTCGGCTGCGAATCTCACGAGAGCATCGACCAGCTCCGCAATGCCATCGCCCCGGCTCGCCGAGATCCTAAACTGGCTTCCGGGCTGATCGCCCACGGCCTCGGTCAGATCGATCTTGTTGCGCACGATCCAGACCGACCCCCCGGACAGATCGAGTTTGTCGCGCGGCTTCCACAGGGTACGCATTGCCACGGGGTCGACGACCTTGTGTCCGTCCACCAGCCAAAGCACGAGGTCGGCATCTTCGGCCCGTGCCCTCGCCCGGCGCACACCTTCCTGCTCGACCGGATCGTCGGTTTCGCGAATGCCGGCGGTATCGATCACTGTCACCGGATAGCCATCGAGATCGAGCTGCACCTCGATGACGTCGCGCGTCGTGCCGGCGTGCGGCGAGACGATCGCGACCTCGCGGCGCGCGAGCTGGTTCATCAGCGTCGACTTGCCGACATTCGGCTCGCCGGCGATCGCGACCACTAGGCCTTCGCGCAGGCGTTCAGAATGTCCCTGTGCCGCAAGGACCTTTGTGATTTCATCGTGCAGCGATCTGATTGCTTTCACTGCCGGCGCACGCAATTCCGCGGGCACATCGCCTTCATCGGAAAAATCGATTCCGGCCTCGATCAGCGCCGACGCCTCGATGATGCGTTCGCGCCAGTCGCGCGCGCGATCGCCGAGCAGGCCCTGCAGCTGGCGCAGCGCCTGGCGGCGCTGGCGATCGGTGTCGGCGTGAATGAGATCGTCGAGCCCCTCGGCCTCGGTGAGATCGAGCTTGCCGTTCTCGAACGCGCGCCGGGTGAACTCACCGGGTTCGGCAGCACGTGAATTCGGAATTAAAGAAATAGCGACGAAGAGGGCGGCCAGCACGGCGCGACCGCCATGGACGTGAAATTCGGCAACGTCTTCGCCCGTTGCGCTTGTCGGGCCGGGAAACCAGAGCACGACTGCATCGTCGATCGGCTGGCCCGTCGCGTCACGGAGCAGCCGCCGGCTGGCTTGTCGCGGTGCCGGCAGCTTGCCCGCAAGCGCGGTCAGAACCGCCGCTGCCTGCGAGCCCGAGACCCGAACGATCGCGATGGCGCTCGGCGCCCGGCCGGACGACAACGCAAAGATGGTCTGGTCTCGCGGATGCATGGCTTATTTGTCCGGCTCGCTGCGAAAAGGCAAACGTCTCGTTTCTGCCGGCCAGGAGCAGGATTTTGCTGCAACGAATCCCGCAGCAAACACTATATTGCACCGCAATATATCCGCAGCATTTTTGCTGCAATCCAAGCCATTCGGGAAAAACGAGGCTCGTCAGATTTCAAGTATTATGTCGAGATATCAACATATTAAAGGATAATCGATGTCGCTCGAAAAACCGGCTTCCATGCTGCACTCTCCCCGCAGCAAAGCCTGCAAATGAAAAGGGCGCCCGGAGGCGCCCTCTGATCTCTTGTTGCACTGCACTCAGGTGTTCATGGAGTCGAAGAACTCCGAATTGCTCTTGGTCGAGCGCAGCTTGTCGAGCAGGAAGTCGATCGCGTCCATGGTGCCCATCGGGTTCAGGATGCGGCGGAGCACGTACATCTTCTTGAGCACCTGCGGATCGGTGATGAGCTCCTCCTTGCGGGTGCCGGAGCGCGAGATATCGATCGCCGGGAAGGTACGCTTGTCCGAGACCTTGCGGTCAAGGATCAGTTCGGAGTTACCGGTGCCCTTGAACTCTTCGAAGATGACCTCGTCCATGCGGCTGCCGGTATCGACCAGCGCGGTCGCGATGATGGTCAGCGAGCCGCCCTCCTCGATGTTGCGGGCGGCACCGAAGAAGCGCTTCGGCCGCTGCAGCGCGTTGGCGTCGACACCGCCGGTCAGCACCTTGCCCGACGACGGCACCACGGTGTTGTAGGCGCGACCGAGGCGCGTGATCGAATCGAGCAAGATGACGACATCGCGGCCGTGCTCGACGAGACGCTTGGCCTTCTCGATCACCATCTCGGCGACCTGAACGTGACGCACGGCCGGCTCGTCAAAGGTCGAGGACACGACCTCGCCCTTCACCGAGCGCTGCATATCAGTGACTTCTTCCGGACGCTCGTCGATCAGAAGCACGATCAGATAGCATTCGGGATGATTGTGCGTGATTGAATGCGCGATGTTCTGCATCAGCACGGTCTTACCCGTGCGCGGCGGCGCGACGATCAAGGCGCGCTGGCCCTTGCCGATCGGGGCGACGATGTCGATCACCCTTGCAGACAAGTCTTTCCGCGTCGGATCGTCGATTTCCATCCGGAATCGCTGGTTCGGAAACAGCGGCGTGAGGTTGTCGAAATTGACCTTGTGCTTGGCCTTTTCCGGGTCCTCGAAATTGAGCGTGTTGACCTTCAGCAGCGCGAAATAGCGCTCGCCCTCTTTCGGGCTGCGAATATGGCCTTCGATGGTGTCGCCGGTGCGTAGGCCGAAACGGCGGATCTGCGAGGGCGAAACGTAGATATCGTCCGGGCCCGGCAGATAATTGGCGTCGGGCGAGCGGAGGAAGCCGAAGCCGTCGGAGAGCACCTCGACGACGCCCTGGCCGACGATGTCGGTCTCGGCGAGTGCGAGCTGCTTGAGGATGGCGAACAGCAGCTCCTGCTTGCGCATGGTGCTGGCATTCTCGACCCCATTCTCCTCCGCGAACGAGACGAGCTCGGCGGGTGTTTTGGATTTGAGGTCTTCGAGTTTGATTTCCCGCATTGGGGTGGTCCTGTGGGGTAACCTTGGGAGGGGTGCGAGGAGGCTCTGAAATGCGGACGTGAGAAGGTAAGGTCCGCAGGTCTGGCAAGGTTAAGTGCCGGTGGGGCTTGAAACCTGATGCGGTGTCCGGCCTCTGAAAAGCTCAGACACAACCACATCCGCCTGCGTTGGGTGGGATATCGATAATATAGAAAATCGCTTTCCACTCCGCAAGCCGAAGCGCTGAGCGATCGTTCACGATTGCTGCCTAGAACGGCTTCACGATCACCATGATGACGATGATAATCATCAGGATGGTCGGCACCTCATTGATAATCCGGAAGAATTTCTGGCTGTGGGGGCGCCGGTCGGCCGCGAAGTCCTTGAGCCAGCGGGAAAAAAAGCCGTGGACCGCGGACATCGCCAGCACCATTGCCAGTTTTACGTGCAGCCAGCCGAAGCTGAACCAATGGCCGGACCAGGCGAGGTAGAGTCCGGCCAGCCAGGTGATGATCATGGCGGGATTGATGATCGCCTTGAACAGGCGGCGTTCCATCACCTTGAAGGTTTCGGACTGCTTCGAGCCGATCTCGGCTTCGCAGTGATAAACGAACAGCCTGGGCAGATAGAGCATGCCGGCCATCCAGGAGATGACCGCGATCACATGCAGCGCCTTGATCCAGAGATAGACGTCTTCAAACATGTCCGCCGCCCGACTTTGCGCCCAGCCATTGATCGGTCTGGGGATAGTAAGAACTCGTTAAGGTCTCGCCTGCACACATATCTGTCCGTAGCGCCTTCCTCAAATCTAGAATCTTAGATTCTTAAAGGTTTGAGTCTGAGTGACCGTGGATTGGACTCACGCAATGAAGTCCGCCGCTCCGCGCGCGCTTGTTCACATCGCTCAACATGTCCCTGATGGTTCTAGCCTGCCCGGATAAATCATCCGAGCTCAAAGGCTTGCGCGTTTTCATCCGCAGCTTATCAAGGGGGTTGTCCGCGCAATCCCGTTTCTGTCTGCCTGAGGCGCCGGACTTGTCCTGACGGTCAGCAGTGTGAAGAAAATCGGCACTTATCCCGCCCCTGGTGTCGCGCATCCCTTTCCGAGGGGTTAAGCTCCACAGAAATCCACAAACCGCCCCAGCGAAATTCAAAGAGTTTTTGTGCCGACCTCGAACAATTATTTCCATCTGCACCTCGTCTCCGACTCCACCGGCGAGACCCTGATCACGGTCGCACGCGCCGTCGCCGCGCAATACGCCAACGTCACGCCGGTTGAGCATGTCTATCCGCTGGTGCGCAGCCAGAAGCAGCTCGATCGCGTGCTCGACGAGATCGAGGAGGCGCCAGGGATCGTGCTGTTCACGCTTTTGGAGAAGGATCTGGTCTCCAGGCTCGAGGACAAGTGCAAGGCGATCAATGTTCCGAGCCTCTCCATCATCGGCCCGGTCATGCAATTGTTCGAAGCTTATCTCGGCGCGGCGACGACGGGCCGCGTCGGCGCCCAGCACGTGCTCAATGCTGAATATTTCAAGCGCATCGACGCGTTGAACTACACGATGATCCATGACGACGGCCAGCATGTCGAAGGGCTCGAGGAAGCCGACGTCGTCCTGGTCGGTGTCTCCCGTACCTCGAAAACGCCGACGTCGATCTATCTCGCCAATCGCGGCATCCGCACCGCCAACGTGCCGCTGGTTCCCGGCATTCCCGTGCCGGCGCAATTGGAGACGCTGACCCGGCCGCTGGTGGTGAGCCTGCACGCGACGCCGGAACGCCTGATTCAGATCCGTCAGAACCGCCTGCTCTCGATGGGTGCCGAATCCGGATCTGGCAGCGACACCTATACCGACAAGCAATCGGTGACTGAGGAGGTCGCGTTTGCGCGCAAGCTGAGCGCCAAGCACGACTGGCCGCTGCTCGATGTGACGCGGCGCTCGATCGAGGAAACCGCTGCGGCGATCATGAAGCTTTACAGCGATCGCCAGCGCAACCGGCCCTCCGAATAAATGGCTCTCTGGCGCGGCACATCTCCGTTGATCCTGGCATCGCAGAGCGGCGCGCGCAAAATGCTGCTGGCCAATGCCGGGCTCGAATTCGAAGCTGTGGCGGCAGACATCGACGAGCGCGGCATCCAGGCTGCGTCAAAGCTTTCGAACCCGCGCGAGATCGGTCTGCTGCTGGCCCGTGAAAAGGCCAAGGCGGTTTCGGCGCTCCGTCCCGGCAGCTATGTGATCGGCGCTGACCAGACGCTGGCGCTAGGCGATCGTCTGTTCAACAAGCCTGCGGGCCGCGCCCAGGCACTGGCGCAATTGCGCGATCTTGCCGGCGGCACTCACGAGCTGAATTCCGCCGTTGCCGTGGCCCATGACGGCAGGATTGTCTTCGATTATGTCTCAATCGCCCGCATGACCATGCGGCAGATGTCCGAGGGCGAGCTTTCGGTCTATCTCGACGCCGCTGGTGAGGCCGTCACCAGGAGCGTCGGCGCCTATCAGCTCGAGGGCCTCGGCATCCATCTGTTCGAGCGCATCGAGGGCGATCATTTCACCATTCTCGGCCTGCCGCTCTTGCCGCTGCTTGCGTTCCTGCGGCGCGAGCGGCTAGTTGCGATGTGACGGATTGAGAGATGGCTAGGCGCCGATGCGGATTCTCGGACTGACAGGCTCGATCGGGATGGGCAAATCCACCACCGCGAAATTATTCGCGGAGGCGGGCGTGCCGGTCTACGACGCCGATGCCGCCGTCCATCAGCTCTATGAAGGCGAGGCGGCGCCGGCGATCGAGGCCGCCTTCCCCGGCACCACTGTGAATGGCAAGGTCGACCGCCAAAAGCTGTCGGCGCGTGTGGTGCATGATCCCGCCGCGATCAAGCAGCTCGAGCAGATCGTCCATCCGATGCTCGGTGCGTCCCGACAGAAATTCTTCGCCGACGCGGAAGCCGCCAAGGCCCCGGTCGTGGTGCTGGACATTCCGCTGCTGTTCGAGACCGGCGGCGAGAAGCGCGTCGATGCCGTGGTCGTGGTCTCGACCTCGCCGGAGCTGCAGCGCGAGCGTGTGCTGGCGCGGGGAACAATGGACGAGGCCAAGCTGGACGCCATCATCGCCAAGCAGACGCCCGATGCCGAAAAGCGCAAGCGGGCCGATTTCGTGGTGGATACGTCACACGGACTTGAGCCGGTGCGCGCGCAAATCACGCACATCCTGGCCGAGGTCGCTAAGATGCCGCAGCGGCGAAGCTGATTCGCCGACCTTTACGGCTTCCTGCACGGCGTCTTAAAATCATGCGTGAAATCGTTCTCGATACCGAAACCACCGGCCTCGATCCCTTGCGCGGCGATCGGCTGGTCGAAATCGGCTGCGTCGAGATCTTCAACCGCATGCCGACTGGACAGACCTATCACGTCTACATCAACCCCGAACGGGACATGCCGGCGGAAGCCTTTGCCGTGCACGGGCTCTCGGCCGAGTTTCTCTCGACCAAGCCGCTGTTCCACGAGATCGTCGACGCTTTCCTGGAATTCATCGGCGATGCGCCGCTCGTGATCCACAACGCCTCGTTCGACATCAGCTTCATCAATGCCGAGCTTGACCGGATCAAGCGTCCGGCGATCCCGCGCGAGCGCCTGGTCGATACGCTGCTGCTGGCGCGGCGCAAGCATCCCGGCGTGTCGAACCGGCTCGACGATCTCTGCTCACGCTACGCGATCGACAATTCACACCGCACCAAGCATGGCGCGTTGCTGGATTCCGAGCTGCTCGCGGAAGTCTATGTCGATCTGGTCGGGGCGCGGCAATCGCAGCTGCTGCTGGCGTCGGAAACCCAGGAGATCCGCGTCAATGCCGCCGGCGATGCACCGCGGCGGCAGCGGCCGGTAGCCCTTGCGCCGCGGGTGTCGGACGCCGAGCGCGAGGCCCATCGGGCCTTCATTGCAACGATGGGCGACAAGGCGATCTGGAACGAGTTCTTGCCCGCTCCAGTTGCGCCTCCGGCCGGGTAGTTTTGCCGGTCAGGCCTGACCGGCCGGCTGCTGGGCGGCCATCTGCCGCTCCATGTTCTGGCGGTAAAGGCCGACGAAATCGACCGGATCCAGCATCAGGGGCGGGAACCCGCCATCGCGCACGGCGGTTGCGATGATTTCACGGGCGAACGGGAACAGCAGGCGCGGGCATTCGATCATGACCAGCGGATGCAGGTTCTCCTTCGGCACATTGGCGATGCGGAACACGCCGGCATAGGCGAGCTCGAACGAGAACATCACCTTGCCCGCGGTCTCGGCCTTGCCCTCGACCGACAGCGTCACCTCGAACTCGGTTTCGCTGAGGTTGTTGGCGCCGACATTGATCTGGATGTTGATCTGGGGCGGCTGGCTCTGCTGCTGCAGCGAGCTCGGTGCGTTCGGATTTTCGAACGAGAGATCCTTGGTGTATTGCGCCAGCACATTGAGCTGGGGAGCCTGGGCCGCCTCGGGAGGGGTGCCGTTACCGTTGGTCATCAAAGTATCTCCTTACCCGATTGGGGCTGAATTTCGCGGCGGTTGGCTAACATAGGGCCGCCTCATTCCACAAGGACGAACGGCTCCGGAGCGCCGATCCGGCCTTTTCTGCAACTGTGACGTTTGACCCGCCCCGGACGCCAAACCGCAGGTTAAACGCTTGAAGATGCGCGATTTCCGCCCACGATCGGGTTTCCCCTTAAGCATAAAACGCGCTACACTTGATGCTGTGCCAAAAGGCGCCATTGGCCGGGCTAAGTTTCGTGCCTACATCCGACGGACGTGACACGCGGGCCTAAAATGATGATGTCATCTTGCCGTTCCGGTATGGAACGGTCTACTGGCCGGATCGATTTTCCCCGGCAGCGACCTCAAAGACGACCTCAGTAAAGACCAGAAAGCGATACGACGTGGATATCTACACCATCATCTTCCTTGCGCTGGCGGTCTTTATCTTCCTGCGGCTGCGTAGCGTGCTGGGACAGCGGACTGGCAATGAGCGGCCGCCGTTCGACCGCACAGCTCGCAATGCGCTCGGCGGTGCTCCGGACAAGAACGTCGTGACCATGCCGGGCAAGGTGATCGATCAGCCGCCGCTGGCGCCGACAGCCGAGCCGACCCCGCCTTCCGACCGCTGGAAAGGCCTGACCGAGCCCGGCACCGCGCTGGCCCAGGGTCTCGACGCCATCGTCGACAAGGATTCCACCTTCGATCCGCGTCACTTCCTGTCCGGCGCCCGCGGCGCCTATGAGATGATCGTGCTGGCCTTTGCCAATGGCGATCGCCGCGCGCTGCGCGACCTCTTGTCGTCCGAGGTCTATGAGAGCTTTGATTCCGCGATCAGGGAACGCGAGAAGAACGACCAGAAGACCGAGACCCGCTTCGTCTCGATCGACAAGGCCGAGCTGGTCGGCGCCGAGCTGCGCGACCGCACGGCGCAGCTGACCGTGCGCTTCGTCTCGCAGATGATCTCGGTCACCCGCGACAAGGCCGGCAACATCGTCGACGGCAACGCCGACAAGGTCGCCGACATCACCGATATCTGGACTTTCGCCCGCGACACCACCTCTCGCGATCCGAACTGGAAGCTGGTTGGCACCGGAAGCGCGAATTAAGATCCTTCTGAAGAACGGCGCGACGGCGCTTTGCGCGGGCCTCGTCGTGCTGGCTTCGTTTTCGCTCGGCGCCGAGGCTGCGCGGCGTCATTACCGCAGCCATCATCATCGCATTCCCGAGGTCGCCGCGATACCGCCGAGGGCTTTGCCCTATCCGCAGCTCCCGCTTCCGTTTGAAATACCCGGCGCGCAATATCTGCCGCTGGCCTGGGCCGACGTGAAAGGCTGGAGCGAGGACGATCATCTCGCGGCCTACAAGACGTTCCGCGCCAGTTGCCGTTCGATCAATGCGCAAACCGGCGCGCTCGAGCCCAAGGCTCTTGAACAAAAGGCCCTGGCCGGCTCGTTGGCCGAGCCCTGTCGCGCCGCCAAATCGCGCGAGCCGATCGACGATGCGAGCGCAAAGACCTTCTTCGAGACCAACTTTTCGCCGCTGCGCATCTCGCGCCTAGGGGAGCCCGACGGTTTCGTCACCGGCTATTACGAGCCGGTGCTGGACGGATCGCGCACGCAGACCGATGTCTATAACGTGCCGGTCTATCGCCGCCCCTCCAACCTGTTCGTGCGCGGATTCAATCAGGCTTCCGTCAGCCTGCCCAACAAGGGGCCGGTCTATCGCAAGATCGGCCGCCGCAAGCTCGTGCCCTATTACGACCGCGGCGAGATCGAGGACGGCAAGATCGCCGGCCGTGGGCTCGAAATCGCCTGGCTGAAGGACCCGACCGATCTCTTGTTCGCGCAGATCCAGGGCTCGGCGCGGATCAAGTTCGACGACGGCGCCACTATCCGAATCAACTACGATTCCTACAACGGCTATCCCTACACCGCTGTCGGACGTGTCCTGATCGAGCGCGGCATCATTCCCAAGGAAGAGATGTCGATGCAGAAGATCAGAGAGTGGATGACGCAGAACCCCGACGGCGCCAAGGAGCTGCGGCGGCAGAACCGCTCCTACATCTTCTTCCACGAGGTCAATCTGTCCGACAAGGACGAGGCCGTTGGCGCGCAGGGCATCCCGCTGACCGCTGGCCGCTCGATCGCAGTCGACAAGTCACTCCACGTCTACGGCACGCCGTTTTTCATCGAGGGCGAGCTGCCGATCGAGTCCGATCGCGCCAAGACGGCGTTCCATCGCCTGATGATCGCGCAGGATACCGGCTCGGCCATCATCGGCCCTGCGCGCGCCGATCTCTATTTTGGCGCGGGCGCCGAGGCCGGCCGCGTCTCGGGCCGGCTGCGCCATCCCATGCATTTCGTGATGCTGGTGCCGAAGAGCCTCGATCCCAATGTGCGTGCCGCGCGACTGCCGGTGCCGGATCCGCGGCCGTCGGAGAAAATCGCAAAGCTGTTTCCGCAAGCGCCCGCAGCCAAACCGGTCGCTCCAGCGCCCAGCAAGGACGAGACTGTGGCCATTGCCGGGCCGGTGCCATTGCCGGCACCGCGTCCTGTGATAGAGCCTGTCCGCGAACCGCGCAGGCACATGAAAAGTCGTTCCCACCAGCAATGAAGCGATCGTCTCGTCCGCCCGTGCTGGATCCGCGTCCCTCGCCGCGCCGTCGTGGCTTAAGCGAGGAAGACCGCGAGCTGTGGGACCTCGTCGCAAAACAGGTCAAGCCGCTGCGAAAGCACCGCGCGGCGAAGCTTCACGCCGCGTCGCGCGCCGAGCCTGCGCCTGCAGCGCATCTTGCAAAGCCCGCGCTGTCGCCGCGTCCATTGGCCGCCACCCCGGTCCCGCGTCCGTCAAAACCGGCGATGCCGCCGCTGGCTCCGCTCGGCAAGCGCGAGCGGACAAAACTGTCGCGGGGCCGTAGCGAGATCGAGGCGCGGCTTGATCTGCACGGCATGACCCAGATGCGCGCCCACCGCGCCCTCACCGGCTTCCTGCACCGTGCCCATCACGACGGCCTGACCTTCGTGCTCGTCATCACCGGCAAGGGCCGCAGCGGCGGCGAAAGCGGTGTGCTTCGCCGCCAGGTGCCGGAATGGCTGAGCCTGCCGGAATTCCGCGCCTTCGTGGTCGGGTTCGAGGAAGCCAGCATCGGCCATGGCGGCGAGGGCGCGCTCTATGTGCGGATCCGCCGGGCGAGATATTAGAACGGCCGCACGATTCCGACGCGCGGGATCAGGGTGACGATCAGGCCGAAGATGTTGGTCTTCCGGTCCTCTTCCGGGATCAGTGGCGTCTCGTGCTTCGCCGGCAGCATCTTCACCGCATGCAGCATCAGGAACATGCAGACCGCCCAGTTCGAGATCCAGCGCGAATAGTCGAACACCATCGCGAACATCACGAGATAGCCGAGGCTGACGCCGATCAGCGCCGCGATCACGAGGTGGCGATGTGTCTCGTGTGCGAGCGCGCGGATCAGGTTTGCGAAGACACGCCACAGCGGCGCGTGCAGCCAGATCAGCAGCGCGAAGACGGGAAGGCCGAGGCTGTTGTGCGGCAGCCAGGCCCAGGTGTCCGCAATCTCCTTTGCCAGCGGCTGATACCAGATGTAGGCGAATTGCAAGAGATCGGTGCGCGCCGGATCGACCATCCTTGTCTTCAGATAGGCGACGAAATCCGCTTCCGGGATCGGCATCGTTCCCAGGAATTGCGCGGCGAAGAACAGCGCGGAGACCATGACGAAAGCGACAATGCCGAAGGCGACGTTGCTGCGATTGCAGCCGTAGACGAGATAGTGCCTGGTGACGACAATGGTGATGATCGTCGGCACATACATCAGGAGATGGATGTGGTGGATCAGGATGAGAATGATCGAGAACAGCGCCGCCGTCGCCACGAACAGCAATGAGCCCGCCGGCATCAGCAGCAGGATGATCGCCAGCGCACAGCCATAGATGTCGAAATGGCCGAGCGTGTGCATGAAGTTCTTCAGGAAGAACGGCGAGCCCGCGATGAAGACGAACAGCGGCAGCGTCTTCGCAGTGAAGCCGAACGTCTTCTGGAATAGACGTGCGTAAAGTCCAAGCGTCACCAGCCACGTTGCGCCGCCCAGCGCGAACACCAGCCACACCGGCACCTTGTCGGTGAACAGCGCGACAACCGCCCCGATCAGCGCGCGCTTGATGAAGCCGAAATGGTAGTCGACGAGCAGGTGGATATAGGGGACGTAAGGCGGCAGCTGGATCTTGTGGACGAACACGCCGACGATGATTGCGGCGTCGATGGCGAGCAGGAGCCGCCAGGGATTTTTCAGGATGTTAGCGGGCACCTGGCCCCCGCGGCGCATCAAACTCCGCCGTCGTCCCGGGCAAGCGAAGCGCGACCCGGGACCCATAACCACAGAATGCTGTTTGAGCCAAAGCTGGAGCCGCTATCTGTTCTAACAATAACCGCTGGTGGTTATGGGTCCCTGCTTTCGCAGGGACGACAACCGATTGATAGCGCGGCAGCTCGAAATTACAAAATGAACCGGCTCAGATCCGCGTTCTTGGCGAGGTCGCCGACGTGCTTCTGCACGAAATCGGCGTCGACCCTGACGGTCTCGCCATTGCGGTCGGGGGCGGTGAAGGAGATCTCGTCCAGCACCCGCTCCATCACGGTCTGGAGCCTGCGCGCGCCAATGTTCTCGACCGTGGAGTTGACGGCGACCGCGACGTCGGCGAGCGCGTCGATGGCGCTGTCGGTGATGTCGAGCGTGACGCCTTCGGTCTGCATCAAGGCGACATATTGCTTGATCAGCGAGGCCTCGGGCTCGGTCAGGATGCGGCGCATGTCGTCGCGGGTCAGCGCCTGCAATTCGACGCGGATCGGCAGGCGGCCCTGCAATTCCGGCAGCAGATCGGACGGCTTGGCGACGTGGAAGGCGCCGGAGGCAATGAACAGGATGTGGTCGGTCTTGACCGCGCCATGCTTGGTCGAGACCGTGGTGCCCTCGATCAGCGGCAGCAGGTCGCGCTGCACGCCCTCGCGCGAGACGTCGCCGGCGGCGCGGCCTTCGCGAGCACAGATCTTGTCGATCTCGTCGAGGAAGACGATGCCGTTGTTCTCAACCGCGCTGATCGCCTCCAGCGTTAGCTGGTCGGTGTCGAGCAGCTTGTCGGATTCCTCGTTGACGAGGATCTCGTGCGAGCCTTCCACCGTCAGCCGCCGCGTCTTGCTGCGGCCGCCCAGCTTGCCGAAGATGTCGCCGATCGAGATCGCGCCCATCTGCGCGCCCGGCATGCCCGGGATCTCGAACATCGGCATGCCGCCGCCTGACGACTGCGTCTCGATCTCGATTTCCTTGTCGTTCAGTTCACCCGCGCGCAGCTTCTTGCGGAAGGATTCCCGGGTCGCGGAGCTGGAATTGGCGCCGACCAGCGCATCGAGCACGCGCTCCTCGGCGGCGAGCTGGGCCCGCGCCTGCACGTCCTTGCGCTTCTTCTCGCGGACCTGGGCGATCGCGACCTCGACGAGATCGCGCACGATCTGCTCGACGTCGCGGCCGACATAGCCGACCTCGGTGAACTTCGTGGCCTCGACCTTCAGGAACGGCGCGTTGGCGAGCTTTGCCAATCGCCGCGCGATCTCGGTTTTGCCGACGCCGGTGGGACCGATCATCAGGATGTTCTTGGGCAGCACCTCTTCGCGCAGCGAGCCGGTGAGCTGCTGCCGGCGCCAGCGGTTGCGCAGCGCGATCGAGACGGCGCGCTTGGCGTCGCCCTGGCCGACGATGAAACGGTCGAGTTCGGATACGATTTCGCGGGGAGAGAAGTCTGTCATGGCACCTTAGCTAGGATTGGAAACCGGCGGGGACAAGCCGCTTTTTGGGTCATCAGATGATCGGCGGACCGGATTGCCATTGCTTCACGGCCTCGACCGGGTGAATCAGCATCAGAATATTGAGCGTCAGATTGTCGCGAATGTGCAGCGCCAGCATGATCTCGAAGGCGAGCCCCAGTGCGATGGTTGCAGATATCGGCAGCACGCGCGCGGTGAGGAACCCCAGCACCATGAACAACGTGTCCGAGACCGAATTGACGATGCTGTCGCCGTAATAATCCAGCGAGATCGTGCCGGCGCGGTAGCGCTCGATGATGAATGGCGAATTCTCGACGATCTCCCAGGCGCCCTCGATCAGCATGGCGACGATCAGCCGGGCGGGCCAGGAGAGCTGCAAAAGGGAAAAGCGTCCCGAGAGCAACAGCCACGTCAATCCGTAGAACAGGAAGCCGTGCAGCACGTGCGAAAAGCTGTACCAGTCGGCGATGTGCTGGGAATTCTCCGAGCTGTTCACCACGCCGTGCCAGAGCTTGACGTAGCCGCAGGTGCAGATCGGCACCCGCCCCATCGCAAACAGGATCGAAGCCTGCAGCGCCAGCAGCAACAGTGCGATACCGACCCAGGCGAGCGGCGGGATCTCGAGCTTGCTTTCGTGCCTGTGGGCCAGCGTCACGGCTCGCGCACCATCAACAGCGCAGGCCCATCCGGCGTCTCGACCATGCGGTCGCGGACGAAGCCTGATTTCTCGTAGGCCCGCAGGGCACGTGCATTGAGCGGATCAGGATCGGTGACCATGCGCGGCAGGCCGTTTCCGAACTGCTCATCGACAAATTTGCGGATGAACGCCGAGCCGTGACCGCGCCCGATCATGTCGCTTTCGCCGATGAACTGGTCGATCCCACGCGTGCCCTCGGGTTGCGGCCCGAAGCCCGTATTCCAGGCGGTCAGGCGGTAACATTGAAGATAGCCGAACGGCCGGTTGCCGGCCAACACGATGAACTGGTCCATCGCCGGTTCGTCGAGATCGCCGCTCACCAGCGCAAACTGTTCATCCGGATCGCCCCACCACTGGCATACCTGGGCTTCGCCCAGCCACCGCCGGACCAGCGGCAGATCGGCGGTGGTCAGGGGGCGGAAGGTGTAGCCGGTCTCCACGACCTAACCGGTGGACAGCGCTTCGATAGTGACGTTGCGGTTGGTGTAGACGCAGATGTCGGCGGCGATGTCGAGGGAGCGGCGGACGATGGTCTCGGCGTCCTTGTCGGTGTCAACAAGGGCGCGGGCCGCGGCCAACGCGTAATTGCCGCCGGAGCCGATCGCCATCACGCCGGCCTCGGGCTCGAGCACGTCGCCGGTGCCTGTCAGCACCAGGGAGACGTCCTTGTCGGCCACGATCATCATGGCCTCCAGCCGGCGGAGGTAGCGGTCGGTGCGCCAGTCCTTGGCAAGCTCCACGGCCGCCCGGGTCAGCTGGCCCGGATATTGCTCGAGCTTGCTCTCCAGCCGCTCAAACAGGGTGAAGGCATCGGCGGTGGCGCCGGCAAAGCCGCCGATCACGTCGCCCTTGCCGAGTTTCCGGACCTTTTTGGCGTTGGACTTGATCACGGTCTGGCCGATCGAGACCTGGCCGTCGCCGCCGACCACCACCTTGCCGCCCTTGCGGACCGTCAAGATCGTGGTGCCGTGCCAGACCGGCGGGCTGTTCTGGGAATCCTGCATGAATGATCCTCGTTGTCCGGCCTGATTTAGGCGGTCGGGGGCAAGGCGACAACAGGGGCACAACGGGCCGTTCCGGGCCGAATTTCGCTCACCATAGGCAGAAGTAAAGGCCCGGCCGGCCGTTCCCGCAGTAGCGAAGGCGTCATTTGGCTGTTAAGAGACTGGCGTTTTCGGGCCCCGAGCATGATCCGGAAAAGTGGGTACCGATTTTCCGGGTCAGATCATGCTCAAAACGAAGCGAAAGCCAGCTTTCAATGCGCACCGCGACGATCAAGCGCAAGACCAAGGAAACCGACATCGAGGTCTCCGTGAACCTCGATGGATCAGGCGTGGCCAATATCGCGACCGGCATCGGCTTTTTCGACCATATGCTCGATCTCCTCGCCCGCCATTCCCGCATCGACCTCACGGTCAAGGCGGTGGGCGACCTGCACATTGATTATCACCATACCACCGAAGACACCGGCATCGCGCTCGGCCAGGCGGTCAAGCAGGCGCTCGGCAACATGGCGGGCATCACCCGCTATGCCGGCGTGCACATGCCCATGGACGAGACGCTGACGCGCGTGGTCATCGACATCTCGGGACGCCCGTTCCTGGTGTTCAAGGCCGACTTCCCCCGCGACAAGATCGGTGAGTTCGACACCGAGCTGGTGCGCGAGTGGTTCCAGGCCTTCGCCATGAACGCCGGCGTGACTCTCCACGTCGAGACCCTATATGGCGATAATAGCCACCATATCGCCGAGTCCTGCTTCAAGGGCCTGGCGCGGGCGCTGCGCACGGCGGTCGCGATCGACCCGAAGGCGGCGGGCGAAATCCCGTCCACCAAGGGCTCGCTTGGCGGCTGATATCTGTCGTCTCGGTGGCCAAGCGCTGCCGCCGGCATTGACTTCAATTCTCGAGAACGGGGCATCGAAAATGCCTGTCTACACAGTTCATGCTCCCACCCCAGGCGGGGCCGATCTGCGCGCGACCGACAAGTTCGTGTTCGTGCGCGACGGATTCCATTTCTGGGCGATGATCTTTGGCCCGCTTTGGCTGGCCTGGAACAGGCTCTGGCTGGCGCTGATCGGCTGGATCATCTTTCTCGCCGCGTTCGATGCCGGACTGCATAGCCTCGGGGTCGGTCGCCGCTCGATCTTCCTCGCCAACATCATCGTCGCGCTGCTGATGGGTTTTGAAGCCTCGAGCCTGCGCCGCTGGACCCTGTCGCGCGGCAAGTGGCGGCAGCTCGACATCGTCGTCGCCGACGACCACGACACCGCCGAGCGGCGTTTCTTCGAGCGCTGGAGCGAAAAGCAGCGCGGCATCGTCAACGATCAATGGGCCGTCGATCGCGGCGGTCCGCCACCGACCCGCAGCGTGCCGGGTCAGCCATTTTCGAACCCGCCGCCGATTCCGGCCGGCGGCATCATTGGATTGTTTCCAGAACCGGGAGGGTCATCAAGATGAGCGTCGCCATCATCGATTACGGTTCCGGGAATTTGCATTCCGCCGCCAAGGCGTTCGAGCGCGCCGCGCGCAGCCTGGAAAATCCGCAGAAGGTCTTCGTCACCAGCGATCCGGATCAAGCCTATGAGGCTGACCGCCTGGTGCTGCCGGGTGTCGGCGCCTTCGCCGATTGCCGGCGCGGCCTCGATGCCGTCAACGGCATGGTCGAGGCGATCACCGAAGCCGTGCGTGTCAAGGCGCGGCCGTTCTTCGGCATCTGCGTCGGCATGCAGCTGATGGCGAGCCGCGGCAAGGAGCATGTCATCACCGAAGGCCTGAACTGGATCGGCGGCGACGTCGAGAAGATCACGCCGCGTGACGAGAGCCTGAAGATCCCGCACATGGGCTGGAATACGCTCGAGCTGCTGCAGGAGCATCCGGTGCTGAACAAGCTGCCGCTCGGTCCCAAGGGCCAGCACGCTTATTTCGTGCACTCCTATCACCTCAACGCGGCCAATGAGGCTGATGTCCTCGCGCGCGCCGATTACGGCGGTCCCGTCACCGCGATCGTCGGCAAGGACACCGCCATCGGCACGCAGTTTCACCCCGAGAAGAGCCAGCGCTTTGGGCTGGCCCTGATCTCGAACTTTTTGCGATGGAAACCGTGATGGTCGCTTCGGTTTCCACCTCGTCATTGCGAGCGCAGCGAAGCAATCCAGAATCTTTCCGCGGCGGCAGCCTGGATTGCTTCGTCGCTTCGCTTCTCGCAATGACGGAGTGCATAGGTGACAGTTCCGTCCCCAAGCGCGGGACGGCAGAAGGTCTGACATGATTCTCTTTCCTGCCATCGATCTCAAGAACGGCCAGTGCGTGCGCCTCGAGCAAGGCGACATGGCGCGCGCCACCGTGTTCAACCTCGATCCCGCAGCTCAAGCGCAGAGCTTCGTTGCGCAGGGTTTTGAGTATCTCCACGTCGTCGATCTCGACGGCGCCTTTGCCGGCAAGCCTGTCAATGCGCAGGCCGTCGAGGCGATGCTGAAGACGATCAAGATCCCGGTGCAGCTCGGCGGCGGCATTCGCGATCTCAAGACCGTCGAAGCCTGGCTCGACAAGGGCATCACCCGCGTCATCATCGGCACCGCGGCGGTGCGCGATCCTGAGCTGGTGAAAGCCGCGGCGAAAAAATTCCCCGGCCGCGTTGCTGTTGGCCTCGATGCCCGCGACGGCAAGGTCGCGGTCGAAGGCTGGGCCGAGACCTCGCAGGTGACGGTGCTGGAGATCGCACAGCGCTTCGAGGATGCCGGCGTTGCCGCCATCATCTTCACCGACATCGCGCGCGACGGCCTGCTCAAAGGGCTGAACCTGGATGCGACCATTGCTCTTGCCGACGCGATCTCGATCCCGGTGATCGCCTCGGGCGGTCTCGCCTCGATCGAGGACGTCAAGGCGATGCTGGCGCCGCGCGCGAAAAAGCTCGCCGGTGCGATCGCCGGCCGCGCGCTCTATGACGGCCGGCTCGATCCCGCTGCCGCCCTCACCCTGATCCGCGACGCGCGCAGGAGCTGACACATGTTCAAGGTGCGTGTGATCCCCTGCCTCGACGTCAAGGACGGCCGGGTCGTCAAGGGCGTCAACTTCGTCGATCTGCGCGATGCCGGCGATCCCGTCGAGGCCGCGATTGCCTACGACGCCGCCGGCGCCGACGAGCTGACCTTTCTCGACATCACCGCGACCCATGAGAACCGCGGCATCATGCTCGATGTCGTCAGGCGCACGGCGGAGGCCTGCTTCATGCCCGTCACCGTCGGTGGCGGCGTGCGCGAGGTCAACGATATCAAGACACTGCTGCGCGCCGGCGCGGACAAGGTCTCGATCAACAGCGCTGCGGTGTCGCGGCGCGAGTTCGTCAAGGAAGCCGCCGAAAAGTTCGGCGAGCAATGCGTCGTGGTCGCGATCGACGCCAAGCGGGTCAAGCGCCCGGGCGGCGACCGCTGGGAGATCTTCACCCATGGCGGGCGCAACTCGACCGGCATCGACGCCATCGAATATGCCCAGGAGGTGGTCTCGCTCGGGGCTGGCGAAATCCTGCTCACCTCGATGGACCGCGACGGCACCAGGCAGGGTTTTGACATCCCGCTGACGCGGGCGATCGCCGACAGCGTTCCCGTTCCCGTGATCGCCTCGGGCGGCGTCGGCAATCTCGACCACCTCGTCGATGGTATCCGCGACGGGCACGCCACCGCCGTGCTGGCTGCCTCCATCTTCCATTTCGGGGAATTCACCATCCGCGAAGCCAAGGAGCACATGGCGCGGCGGGGCTTGCCCATGCGCATGGATGCCTGACGACTCCCGTTGATAAAAATGCTAAACAGGCCGGTGGGAAATGGCCTGTCTGGCCGGATGTGTTTCTGAGTATTCCGTATGCCGCGTTTCACTATCCACGACCTCGCCGAGACCATCGATGCCCGCGCGGCCTCCGGTGGCGAGGGCTCCTATACCCGCAAGCTTCTCGACAAGGGCGCCGAGCATTGCGCCAAGAAGTTCGGTGAGGAGGCAGTCGAAACCGTAATCGCAGCAGTCGAAAACGATCGCGCGCATCTGATCGCCGAAAGTGCCGACCTGCTCTACCATTTCCTTGTGCTGCTCAAGGCCCGCGGCGTAAAGCTGGAAGAGGTGGAAGCGGCGCTGGACAAGCGCACGAATATGTCAGGGTTGGAAGAGAAAGCTTCGCGCAAAGGCGGCTAGATCAGGCCGATCAGATCGCAACGGAGAAGGCGGCGACATGGATATCCGCGCACCCGAGCAGCAATATAACCCCTACCGCGTCTATACGCGCGAAGAGTGGGCGCGGCTGCGTGACGATACGCCGATGACGCTGGAGCCGGGCGAGTTCGACCGGCTGCGTTCGCTGCACGATCGCCTCGATCTCAAGGAAGTCGAGGACATCTACCTTCCGCTGTCGCGCCTGCTGTCGATCTATGTCGATGCGATGCAGCGCCTGTATTACGCCGAGCGCCAATTCCTCAATATCAGGGACCGCAAGGTGCCCTACATCATCGGGGTCGCGGGTTCCGTCGCGGTCGGCAAGTCCACCACGGCCCGCGTGCTCCAGGCCTTGCTGGCGCGCTGGTCGCCGCGTCCGAAGGTCGAGCTGATCACCACCGACGGTTTCCTCTATCCGAAGGCGCTGCTCGAGCAGCAAGGCATCCTGCAGAAGAAGGGCTTTCCGGAGAGCTACGACCTGCCGCTGCTGCTCAGCTTCCTGTCCGATATCAAGTCGGGCCGCCGCCATGTGCGCTCGCCTGTTTATTCGCATCTGACCTATGACATCGTGCCGAACGAATGGGCCGAGGTCGACCAGCCCGACATCCTGATCGTCGAGGGCGTCAACGTGCTGCAGACCGGCAAGCTGCCGCGCGACGGCAAGGCGGTGCCCGTCGTCTCCGACTTCTTCGACTTCTCGGTCTATATCGACGCGGAGGAGGAGGCGCTGCGGCAATGGTACATCAAGCGCTTCCTGGCGCTGCGCGACACCGCGTTCACCAATCCAAAGTCCTATTTCAACCGCTACGCGTTGCTGTCCGACGAGGAGGCGATCGCCACCGCCACCGCGATCTGGGAGCGCACCAACCTCGCCAATCTCGAGGACAACATTCTACCCACCCGCCCCCGCGCGACGCTGATCCTGAAGAAGGGGGCGGATCATGCCGTGGAGAGCGTGGCGCTCAGGCGGCTGTGAATCGTGATGTCGTCGGGTGGGCAAAGGCGCATGGCGCCGAGCCCACCGACTATCTGCATTGTCCAAAGTGATTGCCGGAAGCGGAACGCTTGGGCGGCAACTCGTTACGCGCCAAAGCTCTTCGGCGAGCCGGCAACGGCCACACCGCCACCGGTCGTCACCTTCATCACCGCAAGCCCGCGCTCATTTGTGCCGTCGGCGCGGAAGCGGAACAGGCCATCAATGCCGGCGAAACCCGATGGATTGGTGAGCACGTCGGGAGAGAAACGCGCGGTGCCCTGCGTGCGCGCAAGCGCGGCAACGAGGGCGACCGCATCGTAGGCGAGGGTCGCGGTCCGGATCGGCTCGGCGCCGTATTTGGTGCGGTAGCGGCCGGAGAAAGCACGAAAACCTGCCGGATCCGGCGCGGCGTAGAGACCGCCCTGCAGGGCAGGGCTGGCATAGACGCGCGGATTGTCCCACAGGCCGGTGCCGAGCAGTTGGATGTTGCGCAGGTTTGCGCCCGCTACGGTCATCGCATCCGCGACCGCAACGACCGCATCGCCGTCATCGGCGATGAACAGCGCATCCGCGCTGCCGAGCGCTTGCGCGACGTTGCGTGCCGGCGTGGCGCGGTCGGCGCCGTATTTCTCGAACGCGACGATGCGGCCGCCGCGCCGTGGCACCGCCGATTTCACGGTCGCTTCGACAACGTTGCCATAGGCATTGTCGGGCACCAGCACGGCGACGGAGTGCTTTCCGATGCCGGCGGAATATTCGACAATGCGGTTGACGTCGGACTCCGGCAGGAAGCTCAAGAGATAGACGCCGCGACCGGCGATGCTCGAATCGGTCGAGAACGCCATCACCGAGATGCCGCGAGCGCGCGCGACCTGCGCCACCGCCGGCACGGACTGCGCGAACAGCGGCCCCAGAATGATCTCGGCGCCTTCGTCGACCGCCTGCTGCGCGCCGGCTTGCGCGCCCTGCGGGCTGCCATTGTCGTCCTTGATCAGGAGTTGGATGTTCGGGTTCTGGAACTCGGCCAGCGCCATCTCGGCGGCGTTGCGCATGGATTGCGCGGCGAGACCGGCGTTGCCGGCGGCCGAAAGCGGCAGGATCACTCCGACCTTGACCCCGCCAGTGCCCGCGGTCGTCGCCTGCTGCGGCGGACCGGCCGGTTGGGCCGGCGGCGAGGAGCTGGAGAACGGGTTGGAAAACTGGCTGAGGCTCTGCTGCACGCCGGCGCAGGCCGACAGCAGGGGCGTGCCGAGCAGCAGGCCAAGCGCGCTTCGCCGGGTCGCCCCGGATAAACGGGGCCCCGGAACGGGAGACTTTGGATCACGCGGGCCCAGCATGGCAGCTTCTCTTCTGACCGGCCGTTGCCAGCCCGTCACGACACTCTTGACGCTTGCCGCGACACAAGCCGCGGATTCAGGCATATTGTCGGCAAATAGTTAACCAAAACAAAAGGATAATGACCGCTTAGCACCTCGCTCCTCCCGTCCTGGCCAGCCACCGGCCGTCCGTACCGCAGCATCAAGGCGGCGTTTCCGCCGCGAATATGGCGTGAGCGCTTCATTCCCTCTCGAATGTGATCCCTACTGGATCACATTCTCGTCCTTCTTCACCCTTGCCTCACCCCTTGGCCTCAGCACGATCTTTTTCGGAGGACCGGTTCCCAGCCCTTCGGATCGTGCCTAAGTTGAACTCATTATGCGCGCAAAGCCGGCCCCGATAAATACGCCTGAAGCCCTAGACGCCGCCTCGCGTGGGTTCTCCATCGACGCCCATCGCATTGCGGTGCCTAAGGCCGCGCCCGGCCTCCATCTGGTCGCAACCCCCATCGGCAATCTCGGCGATATCACGCTGCGGGCGCTGCAGACGCTTGCCGGCGTCGACGTCATCGCCTGCGAGGACACCCGCATCACGCGCCGCCTGACCGAGCGCTACGCCATCACGGCGCAGCTCAAGCAGTACCACGAGCACAACGCGGAAGCTGCGCGCCCAAAAATCCTGGAGGCGCTAGCGGCGGGCGGATCGATCGCGCTGGTCTCGGACGCCGGGACGCCGCTGATCTCCGACCCCGGCTTCAAGCTGGTGCGCGAGGTCTGTGCTGCCGGCCACGCCGTCCATGCGCTGCCCGGTCCTTCCTCGGTGCTGGCGGCGCTGTCGGTCGCGGCGCTGCCGACCGACCGTTTCTTCTTCGAAGGTTTCTTGCCGGCGAAATCGGCGGCGCGGAGGTCGCGCCTGACGGACCTCGCGCGTATCGACGCCACGCTGGTGATGTTCGAATCCGGCAACCGGATGCAGGCGACCTTGACCGATCTCGCCGAGATCATGGGTGATCGCGATGCCGCGGTCTGCCGCGAACTGACCAAGCTGCATGAGGAGGTCAGGCGCGCGCCCCTGGCCGAGCTCGCGCGACAGGCGGATGCGCCGGAAACGCGCGGCGAGTTCGTGCTGGTGATCGGCCCGCCCGCCGCCGATGCCGAGACGCTGACGTCCGATGCGCTCGATGATCTGCTGCGCGAACAGCTTGCCGCGCACAGTGTCAAGGATGCCGTGGCGCACGCGGTTGCACTCTCCGGGCGCTCCCGGCGCGAGGTCTATGCCCGGGCGCTCGAGCTCGCAAAAGGTTTGCGGGGCGGCGATGGCGAAGACTAGGCTCCCGGTGGAACCGAAAATTGCCTCGCCCGAACGCGTTGCCGCGTTCCGCACCGGCATTTCCGCCGAGAGCCGCGCCGCCGCCTACCTCATGGCCAAGGGCTACCGCATCCTCGCCAAACGCTACCGCACGGCGCATGGCGAGATCGACCTCGTGGCGCGACGCCGCAACCTGATCGCCTTCGTCGAGGTCAAGGCGCGCGCCAGCCTCGATGACGCCGCCTATGCGGTGACGCCGCGCCAGCAGCGGCGCATCATCGACGCCGCGCAGGGCTGGCTTGTAGCGCATCCCGAACATGCGGAATTCGAATTGCGATTCGACGCCATGCTGATTGCGCCGCGCTCGCTTCCACGCCATGTGTTGGCGGCATTCGACGCCTCGACCTGAAAGGCAGACCATGAAACTGAACGTTGCCGTCCAGATGGACCCGATCGCCCGCATCAACATCAAGGGCGATTCCACCTTTGCGCTGCTGCTGGAGGCGCAAAAGCGCGGCCATGGCCTGTCTTATTACACGCCCGACAAGCTCTCGATGGTCGGCGAGGAGATCGTGGCGCCGGTCCAGCTCCTGACCGTGCGCGACGAGCCCGGCGATCATTTCACGCTCGGCGAGCCCAGGCGCGAGGCGCTGAACGGCTTTGACGTGGTGCTGCTGCGCCAGGACCCGCCGTTTGACCTCGCCTATATCACCTCGACGCATCTGCTGGAACGCATCCATCCCAAGACGCTGGTCGTCAACGATCCGGCCTCGGTGCGCAATGCGCCGGAAAAACTGTTCGTGATGAATTTTCCGCAGTTGATGCCGCCGACCTTGATTTCGCGCGACCTCGACGAGATCAACGCATTCCGCGACAAATACGGCGCCGTGGTCATGAAGCCGTTGCACGGCCATGGCGGCGCCGCGGTGTTCCGCGTGATGCCGCAGGACATGAATTTCGGCTCGCTGTACGACATGTTCTCGGTGACGTTTCGGGAGCCCTGGGTGATCCAGCAGTTCATCCCTGAGGTGAAGCACGGCGACAAGCGCATCATCCTGGTCAATGGCGAGTTCGCCGGCGCCGTGAACCGCGTGCCGGCGGCCGACGATCTCCGCTCCAACATGGTGCGCGGCGGCGCCGCGCAGGAGACCGAGCTGACGCCGCGCGAGCGCGAGATCTGCGCCACGGTCGGGCCGGCGCTGCGCGAGCGCGGCCTGTTGTTCGTCGGCATCGATGTCATCAATGGCAACCTCACCGAGATCAACGTGACCTCGCCGACCGGCATCCGCGCCATCGCCCGCCTCGGCGGCCCTGATGTTGCGGCGAAGATCTGGGACACGATCGAGCAGAAGCGGGCGAAGTAGTTTTCGTAGCCAGAAGCGCCAAACCATGACCGTCACCCTGAGGTGGCCGCTTCTACAGCGGCCCTCGAAGGGCGACGGCCCGGCTCTCTCCGCGCATCAGCGGTGGCCGTTCATCCTTCGAGGCTCACCTTGCGATGCCATGCATCGCAAGCCTCGCACCTCAGGATGACGGAATGACCACCGCAGTCTTGATGACCGGCGCGACCTCACTCCGTCCTTCACTAACCACCCGTTCACCATGATGGCTTGCGTTCTTATACGAACGCATGAGGACGTCTGCGTGAATCTACGGGGCCACTGGCCGACCAGATAACGCGACGTTCACCATCTGCCTAAAACGCTGGCTGTCCCGGGGCCCCACATTCGGCCTCGCAACACCCCTTATACTTTTACTCCCTACTCATCGATGCGGGGGGACCCGCCACGTGCGGTTCGAGTGCCTCGCGTAAGAGTAGAAGCGTATGAATACCGCACGCATTGTCGTTCTCGTCATCGCGCTGGGCGCCGGCGGCGTCGCTGCGTATCTGGCGAGCAACTACGACAACAAGCCCGCAGCCCCACTCGCGGTGGCCGAGAAGCTGCCGACGGTCGAGGTGCTGGTCGCCAAATCCGACATCCAGCTCGGCCAGGCCGTGAAGGCCGAAGACCTGCAATGGCAGACCTGGCCGCAATCGACGGCCAGCAGCGCCTTTATTCGCCGCGACAACAGGCCCGACGCCCAGACGCAAATCGCCGGCTCGATCGCGCGCGTGCCCTTGATGCAGGGCGAGCCGATCCGCGAGCAGAAGCTGGTGAAGGCTGACGGCTCCGGCTTCATGGCCGCGATCCTGCCATCAGGCATGCGGGCCGTGTCCACCGAGATTTCAGCCGAGACCGCCGCCGGCGGCTTCATCCTGCCGAACGACCACGTCGACATCGTGCTGACGCGCCGCCTGAAGAACCCCGATGGCGCCAACACCAACGGCCCGACCGGCGGCAATGACCTGGTCCTGTCAGAGGTCATCCTGACCAACATCCGCGTGCTCGCGATCGACCAGGCGCCGAAGGAAAAGGACGGCCAGACGGCCGTGATCGGCAAGACCGTGACGATCGAGCTCCGGCCCGACCAGGTCGCCACGCTCTCGGGCGCGCGCCAGAGCGGCACGCTCACACTCGCACTGCGCAGCATCACCGACGCCAATGCGGTTGACGGCTCGGCGGAGGACCAGGCGCTGAAGCGCCCCGGCGGCGTGAACGTGATCCGCTACGGCGTGCAGGCGCGACAACTAACGTCACAAAAGTGATGGGGACAGCATGAACTACGGGGAATATCGGACGGGCCTGCGCATTCGGGGGAAGCGCGCTGGTTCGTTCTGGGCAGGGGCAATGCTGATGCTGGGGCTGGTCGCAGCCCCCGATTTCGTCCGCGCTGCGGATGCGCCGGTCGGTGACCAGGCGCCGATGCAGGCGCCGGACCTCGGCGTGTCGCCGGTCGCGACCATCGCGCCGGCCAGAACGCGTTTCCTGTCGCTCGGCATCGGCAAGTCGGTCGTCATCGACCTGCCGCGCGAGGTCAAGGACGTGCTGGTGGCCGATCCCAAGATCGCCAACGCCGTGATCCGCTCGTCGCAGCGCGCCTATATCATCGGCTCCCAGGTCGGCCAGACCAACGTGGTGTTCTTCACCGCCGACGGCCAGCAGGTCGCCTCCTACGACATCGCCGTGAAGCGCGATCTCAACGGCATGCGTGCGGCGCTCCGCCAGGCGCTGCCGGGCGTGCAGATCGAAGGCATCGGCGACAGCGTGATGCTGACGGGCTCGGTGTCGAGCCCGGTCGAGGCACAGCAGGCCGGCGACGTCGCCGCCAAGCTGGTCGGCGGAGCGGAAAAGGTCGTCAACAACATCGTCGTGCGCGGCCGCGATCAGGTGATGCTCAAGGTCGTTGTCGGTGAAGTCCGCCGCGACATCATCAAGCAGCTCGGCGTCGATCTCAGCGCCAGCCTGAACGCCGGCACCGCGGTTGTGAATTTCAACAACTCCAACCCGTTCACGGCGAGCGGCGGACCGCTGGTCGGCAGCAACGGCCTCGGTGTCACCGGCCTCGCCAAGGGCGTGGCGACGGTCAACGCCACGATGCGCGCGATGGAGACCGCGGGCGTGATGCGGACCCTGGCCGAACCGAGCCTGACCGCAATCTCGGGTGAATCCGCGACCTTCGTCGCCGGCGGCGAATTCCCGATTCCCGGGGGCTATGCCTGCGATCCGGTCACCCATGTCTGTACCACCCAGGTCACCTACAAGAAGTTCGGCATCTCCCTGAACTTCACCCCGGTCGTGCTGAGCGAAGGCCGCATCAGCCTGCGCGTGATGACCGAGGTCTCGGAGCTGTCGAATACGAATGCGATCACGTTGACCCAGGCGGTGTCCGGCAACACCAACAATTCGATCACCATCCCCTCGATCCAGACCCGCCGCGCCGAGACCACGCTGGAAATCCCGTCGGGCGGCTCGATGGCGATGGCCGGCCTGATCCAGCAGCAGACCAAGCAGGCGATCAACGGCCTGCCCGGCCTTGATCAGGTGCCGATCCTCGGCGCGCTGTTCCGCAGCCAGGACTACGTCAACAACGAGACCGAGCTGATGGTGATCGTGACGCCCTATGTGGTGCGCGCGGTCGCCCAGAAGGAATTGTCGCGGCCCGACGACGGCTTCGCGCCCTCCTCGGATGCGCAATCGGCGCTGCTCGGGCGCATGAACCGCCTCTACGGCATCGCGCGCCGCGTCGATCCGATCGACGGCGATCGCGGGGATTTCGGCTTCATCATCGACTGACACGGGCGGTTTGGGGACCGGGGCAAGACACGGGGAAGAGGGGACCAGGCGATGACGAAGACATCCGCCGATCGACGCCGCAATCTGCGCATCGCGCTCGCGCTGACGGGACTCTCCGTCATGCTGGGAGCCTGCAACACCACGGGTGACGTCGTCACCACCCAGACGGTGCCGACCGACTACCGCCTGCGCCACCCGATCGCGGTGCAGGAAGGCAAGCGCTCGATCGTGATCTTCGTCGGCAAGGCGCGGGGCGGCCTCTCGCCCGAGCAGCATGCGGACGTGATGGGTATTGCCCAGGACTGGGTGCGCGAAGGCACCGGCTCCGTCGTCGTCGACGTCCCCATCGACACGGCCAATTCACGCGCGGCTGCCGCGACCTATCACGAGATCCGCGCCGTGCTCGGCAGCGGCGGCGTGCCGTCACGCGCCATCGTCCAGCATCCCTATCGCCCCGAGGATCCCGGCCTGCTGCCGACCATCCGGCTGAGCTATTCCAAGATCAAGGCGGTCGCCGGCCCTTGCGGGTTGTGGCCTGAGGACATGGGCCCGTCGATCCTCGATCCCGGCTACAACGAGAACCAGCCCTACTTCAATCTCGGCTGCGCCAGCCAGCGCAACCTCGCGGCCATGATCGACAACCCGGCCGATCTCGAGCAGCCGCGCGCGGAGACGCCGGCCTATACGGCACGGCGCGACATCGCTTTCGATCGTTACCGCAAGGGCATGACGACCACGACCACCTATCCCGAGGCTGACAAGGCCAAACTCAGCGAAACAGGCAAATGACGGGCATCGACGACGAAGAGGCGGACGATCCGCAGCACCCCGAGGAACACATTGCGCCGGTTCCCCGCATCTCGGTGCAGGCTTTTTGCGAGACCGAGCAGACGCTAGCCGCGGTGACCGCCGCCGGCCAGGACCGCCGTCTCGCCAAGGCCCATCTCACCGCGAAAGGCGGCGGTCTCGCCGCTGCGATCGAAGTCTATGACACGATGCCGACGCCGAACGTCATCGTGATCGAATCCGACGGCACGCGCGACATCCTCGAAGGGCTCGACGATCTCGCCGGCGTCTGCGATCCCGGCACGCGCGTCGTGGTGATCGGCAATCCCAACGACACCGCGCCCTACCGCGAGCTGGTGCGTCGCGGCGTCAACGATTACGTGGTCGGACCGGTCGAGACCATCGACGTGGTGCGCTCGATCTGCAGCCTGTTCTCGGCCTCCGAAGCCATCATCACCGGCCGCATCATCGCGGTGGTCGGCGCCAAGGGCGGCGTCGGCGCCTCCACCGTCGCGCACAACGTGGCCTGGACCATCGCGCGCGACCTCGCGCTCGATTCCGTCGTGATCGATCTCGACCTCGCCTTCGGCACCGCCGGCCTCGACTACAACCAGGATCCGGCGCAGGGCATCGCCAACGCGGTGCTGTCGCCTGACAGGCCTGATACGGCGCTAATGGAGCGCCTGCTCGCCAAATGCAGCGAGCATCTCAGCCTGCTGGCTGCACCGGCCACGCTGGATCGCGTCTATGATTTCGGCGCGGAAGCCTTCGATGCGATCTTCGACACGCTGCGCATGACGACGCCGTGCATCGTGCTCGACGTGCCGCATCAATGGTCGGCCTGGACCAAGCGGGCGCTGGTCAATGCCGACGACATCGTCATCGTGGCCGAGCCTGATCTCGCAAATCTGCGCAACACCAAGAACATGCTGACCGTGCTCAAGACGGCACGGCCGAACGATCGGCCGCCGCTCTACTGCATCAACCAGGTCGGCATGCACAAGCGGGCCGAGATCGACGTCAAGTCGTTCGCCAAGACGATGGAAAGCCAGCCGCTCGCGGTGATCCCGTTCGATTCAAAGCTGTTCTCGACCGCGGCCAATAACGGCCAGATGATCGCGGAAGTCTCCAAGAGCCATCGCACCACCGAGCTGTTCCAGACCATGGCCAACCGCCTCGCCGGGCGCGGCGAGGTGCGCAAGCCGAAGCGCTCGCTGCTGGCGCCGCTCCTGAAGAAGCTGAAGGGCAGATCGGGCCGCGGATCGGCACCGCATCGCAAGGCGTCGTAGGCACCAAACAGCGGCGGCGGACTATTTCTCCGCCCGCTGCTCCTGCTGCTTCTTCGATAGCAGCTGGCGCAGCGCCGTGATCTTGGCCGCGGCCTGATCCGGCGGCAGATCGGCCTTCACCAGGATTTCAGCCTCGGCCTGGCGGCCCTGCAATCCCAGCACCAGCGCGAGATTGGCGCGGACCCGCGCATTGTTCTGATCCCGTTGATAGGCGCGGCCGAGCACCTGTTCGGCCTTCGGCAGGTTGTTTTGCAGCACATAGGACAGGCCGAGATTGGACAGCACGGTCGGCTCGTCGGGCACGATCTTCAGCGCCGCGGCGTAATATTGCTGCGCTTCCTCGTTGCGGCCGAGCTGGTCGAGCGCCGCACCCTGCGCCGACAGGATGCGCCAATCGGGATCCTCAGGCGTATGCGCGCGGCCCAGCACGTCAAAGGCCTGCTGGAAATTTCCATTGTCGGCGAGCGCACGGCCATAGCCGGCGAGCAGCGCCTTGTTGCTGGGATGGGCGAGCACGGCCTGCTCGAAGACGGCGACCGCCTGGGCGCGCTGGCCGCCCTCTCGCAGCGCCTTGCCATATTCGAGGACGATAGCGGGATCGTTCGGCTTGGCGCGATAGCGCTCGCGCAGAGCGTCCATGCCCGGCTTGCCGTCGGCCCTGGCGACAGGTTCAGGCTTGCCGCCGAGCGCGCCGGTGACGTCCTCCAGGCCCGTGGTCTGGCAGCCACCGAGGGCAAGCACCGCGAGCGCGGGAAGCAGGAATCTCGCCGGGGAGGAGGCAAGGGGGGAACGCTTGGACATACTCTGATCACCGCCGGCGGACTGATCAGAGATGCTTTGCCGATTAACGCTAAAGTCCGGTTAAGGACGCCGGCCTGCAGAACTGCATTTTGCGCATGATCTTTTCGGAAAACCGCTTCACACTTTTCCGGATCATGCGCCCTTAGTCCGTAAATTCCGCACCGAACTCGCAGCCGATGCGCCAGCGCAGGCGGCACTGACGCGAATAGTCGGGAGCGAAGATGATGGTGAACTGCGGCGGCACTTCCAGAAACTCCGCCACGACCTTCACGCCACCGTCCGAGATATCCGTGATCGTGCAGTCCCGCGGCAGCGAGCCCGCACCGAAATGAATCTTGGCCAGCCGGCTGCACACCCGTCGTTCGCTTCTGCGGCGATTTGCAAGCATTTGAATTCTTCACCCGTTAGATCACGGCCCATCCCGCAGCCGTAGGAGTAGCGGACATTCGTTGGAATGTGCTGAGGAGAGCTGCTCGCATTCGAAGCGTAGTGTCGGCACCCTGTTTACGTTTGGTTAGGGCTTGCGCCGCCCTCGCTTTTGTTCTTGTATTGTTCTTGTCAGGGCGATCCCGGTCTGCTACCCTTGATTGTGCGAGGGGGCAGCATGGTTCAGCGGGTTTCGACAGTCGCCTTTGAGGGGATCGAGGCCCGCGCGGTCGACGTGCAGGTGCAGGTCGCGCCGGGTCTGCCGGCGTTTGCAATAGTGTTTACTATTAATTTGATGTAGGGTACTGCCTCACCGATGTGTTAGGCGGGCCTTCAACATCTTGAAACCACGAGCTTTTTCCTATCTTCGCATGTCGACTGCTCCGCAGCTGGACGGGGACAGCCGTAGGCGACAGCTGGAGGCATCACGAGCTTATGCTCAGGAAAATGGCCTCGAGCTCGCAGAGCGTGACGAGTACAAAGACATCGGGGTATCGGCCTTCAGAGGCGACAATTTGCGCGAGGGGAGCCTCGGATCGTTCCTTGAGGCTATAGAAACCAAGAAGATTGCGTCGGGCTCCTACCTGATCGTTGAATCGCTCGACAGACTTAGCCGCGAGCAAATCTTAGCGGCGCAATCCCTATTTCTGCGGATCGTCCAAGCAGGAATCAATCTCGTGACCTTGGTAGATCGGCGGGTCTATAGGGCCGGCCAAGTGGACCTCGGAGACCTCATTGTCTCGATGGTCACGATGAGCAGGGCTCACGAGGAGTCGCTTACGAAGAGCCATAGGCTTTCCGCCGCCTGGGCCAACAAGCGAGCGGGCGCCAGACAGAAGCCAATGACGAAGTGGTGCCCGGCTTGGCTGAAACTGGCAGAGGATCGCTCGCGGTACGTGGCGATTCCAGAACGGGTCAAAATCGTTCAGCAAATTTTCAAAGACAGCGTTTCCGGCGTGGGGCTGCAAAAGCAGGCAAGCCGCTTGAATGAAGCGGGCGTGCCTACTTTTGGAAGTCCGAATGGTTGGCACCATACGTATATCGCCAAAATTCTAGCGAATCGGTCAGTGCTCGGCGAATTTCAGCCGCACGTGCGGGAGGGTGGCAAAAGGGTCCCGAAAGGCGATCCCGTGAGAGATTATTTTCCAGCGATCGTTGATGAGCAGCTTTTCTATCGGGCTCAGGTGGCTAAGGCTCAACGAAAGATCTCAGGTAAGGGCCGCAAGGGCAGTGCGTACAGCAATCTGTTCTCAGGTCTTGCTCGCTGCGCGTATTGCGGGTCGAAAGTTCTGTTCGAGAACAAGGGGTATGGGCCAAAGGGCGGTGCGTATCTTGCGTGTGACAGCGCGAAGCGCCGACTCGGTTGTCCCAGCACCCGGTGGCGCTATCAGGATTTCGAGACTTCGTTCCTGCGTTTTGTCGAAGAAATTGACCTTGCTAGCGTAGTCGATCCTTCGTCGCAGACGAACGGGCTTCACGACCTAGAGAATGAAATAGAGGCCTTGCAGGGGGAGCTTGGGGCGGTCTCGGACTTGATGGAGAAGACCTACAGTCTGCTGAATGATGGCGCAGCTATGGACTTCATCAGGACGAAACTGAACGAGCAAGCGACTCGCAGAGCTGCGCTCGAATCGGCGATCCGTGCGAAGTCGGTTGATCGGGATGAGCTTGCGGCTGGGGCGAACCGCCAACAGAGAAGCACCGAGGAGATCAAAGCTCTCATCAAACGCATCCAGCACGCGCGGGGGCAAGATGCGTATACCCTAAGAGCCAAGGTCGCGTCGCATCTCACAACCTTGATGGGCGAGATAAAAGTCGGTTTTGTCGGCTATCGTCCCGATAAGCCCATCAGTCCAGACAATCGGGAAGCATATTACGTGGACCAGTACATGAGAGACGGCCGCTTTCAAGAGCGACGCTATTTCTCAGTGGCTTTCCGCAACGGTCGAGTTCGGGTGGTCTACCCTAAAGAAGACGCGCCACTTGAATACGAGCAGCTGATCTTCACCCGCCGGGAAGGCGACCCCGACTACAGGACCGAAGAAGAGATCGAGGCCGAACAGGCCGAAATGTTGGAGACCGCGCGGGCACGCGGTCTTATCTGATGAACGCTGACTGGGACGGCTAGTGCCAAGATCGACCTTACCGAACTGCTTTCTGAGGAGCGCGCGAGCCTTCCATATTCCGGCGTTCGTCTGAATCCGGATCCAGCAGGCCACCTCGGCGCACAACGTCCTTCGAACTGGTGCGAAGCCCGAAATACTTGCCGGCTTCGAGTGCGCTTGCGCAGAAATCCCAAGCAATCGGCGCCGCGTTACAATAGTCAGGGGCGTAGTCAAATAGGTCGGACGACCAAAGACCGGCGGAATTTAACCAGGGCCTGCCTGAGCTATGGTGCGTATTCGCGTACCAAACCACATGAGCGCCGAGACCAACCACCGCAAGGCACAGAGCGCCTAAGATCTTTCCCACTTACCTGCTCCACCGTTTTGCCCGAGCCCGGAAAATACCCGAAAGTTTTTGAGGCTTTAAAGCCGTGGGCGAATAAACCACAGGTTGGTCTGGTCCGTACATGGACCTTCGCCAAGTTTTCGCGACCAACCTCAGGCGCATCCGGCATGACCGGAAGCTGTCCCAGGAGCGGTTGGCTAACGATGCTGGGGTGGACCGGGCCTACCTAAGCAGGGTCGAGCGGGCCGTGACCTACGTCGGCCTGGAGATCGTCGAAAAGCTGGCTAAGATCCTGGACGTTGACCCGGCCGAGTTCTTCCAAAAACCGACCCGGGCCGGTGCCCGCCGGAAAGTCGGCTGAACCCTTTCCGGCCCCTTCCAGCTTACCGGGCTTTGGGCTGGGATTGGACTAATCCCGCCCCGCCCTGGCTTACCTCCGCCTTCCTCCGAGCTCGGATGACGTCCACTGTATCAAGGCCCACAAGGCCGAACCTGGGTTGCACGTCCAGGCTGCTCATGGAGCCACCTGCGACGAACGACTCCCTCGCGTCGCAAACTTTCGTTTTTGGGACACGGACGACCATCTCAGCCAAGGTCGGCCGCTGGGTGGATGAGAAGACGTCTGGGACTTTCATGCGCGGAAGCAAGCTACGTCCGGCATCTCTGGCTTGTTTCGTGCTGCCAATGGTCGGACGAACGCGGTGGAGGACTTGGGTGATCGAACCTTCGCGGAAGCAACGTGTGTCCGGCGGAAAGTTTGACTACCCGGAAAGGCGAGTTAGGCGGGCCGGGCGGGGCAATATTCAAAGCAACAAAAGGTGAGAGGGCTGGGGAGTGCTACTGCTACCCAGCCCGACTGCAGGGGTCAGGCAGCTTTGCGGGACTTACCGATGCCGCCGGTCTTGGCGGCATGGCTGAAGTGCTCGTCCAGCTCCCCAGCCCGGACGGCTCCGATCAGGGCATCGATAACGGCCGACAGCTTGTCCCTGGAGCCGACCACGATGCCGGCCTTGCCCTTCTCGAACTCGATCGGCTTAGACCCGAACTTGATGGACATGACCACCTGTCCGCTCGCGTCGGTCTTCCACCAGGGCCGAACGGCCTGCTGCTTGGTCGTTGCCTGGCGCTCCCCATTAACCTTCGTCCAGCGTTGGACGGTCCGGACGTGATTGGGGTCGGAGAGGAGCAGCTTCTGCTCTTCCAGCTTGGTGATGAACTTGGTCCGGCGCAGCTGGACCGGATCGTTGCCAGCCTTGGGCAGCGCGGTGAAGGAGAGGGACTTGAGGATCGGCATGCGGGTTCTCCGTTGTTGGATAAACCCGCCCGATCCTAACGCGCTGGACCGCACTGTACATGCCAGTCGTCCGTGGCTACCGCGGTCGCGGCTCAAAAAGCCATTGCCTTACCCACATTATCAATCATTTGGAGAATATCGCTTTAGTTGCATTTCCGTGTAGGCTGGCCTGTGCTTCCGGGGGTGATATGGATTCGGTTCATAATCCAGATCGGTTCATGGCCGATCTGCGACAGATTTTGTCACAAGGACGAAAGCGAATTGGACTGCTGCTTGGCGCTGGCGCCCCGCTGTCAATTCGCGTCGACGCCAATTCAAGAATTGATCCTAAAGGAAAGCCGCTCATCCCGGGCGTCGATGCACTCACCACTCATGTGATCAATGGACTAGATGGGCAAGACCGGATTGCGGCGGATGCAATTCGCTCCGGTTTGCCGGGGGGTGGCAATATAGAATCGATTCTATCTCGCATCCGCTTGCTACAAGAGGCTATCGGTGGAACACAAGTCAATGGGCTTGACGGCGCCGGTTACAAGGCGCTCGGCGCACGTGTTTGCAGCGCCATAGGTGGGGTCGTAGGCGCGAAATTGCCGAAGGACCGATGCGCCTACAATGAGTTGGTCACATGGATAAGCGGGACCCAACGGCCACATCCTGTAGAGATTTTTACGACGAACTACGATCTTCTCCTTGAGGAGGCGTTTGAGGGTGCCAAGACACCATATTTCGACGGCTTTACTGGCGGGCATGCGCCCTTCTTTGACCCGGTCACAGTGGCTGGTAATGACCTTCCGCCTCGTTGGTCGCGTTTATGGAAGCTTCACGGATCGCTTGGCTGGAAGGTCGATCACGAGGTCGTAGTGCGCTCAGGCGGATACGATTGTACCGAACTCGTATACCCGGATCATCTGAAATACGATTTAACCCAGAAGCAGCCCTACGCAGCTTTATTCGAACGCCTCAAACACTTCCTACTTCAGCCGGACACGCTGCTTTTGACCGCGGGCTTCTCGTTTCGCGACGCCCATATTTGCGCCGTGCTGGATGAAGCTCTCGCGATGAATGCCAACGCTGCCGTTTTCGCGTTCCAATTTCAAAATCTAGAGCAAGAGGATGCAGCGCGCGCGCTCGCGTTCGACCGGCCGAATCTGTCAGTGTATGCGGCAGATGGTGCAGTTATCAGTGGGGTTTCAGGCAAATGGCGCCCTGGCGATTTGCCAAAGAACTGGGCCGAAATCCGGGCGAGTTTCTGGGGACAGCGTTGGGGCGCCGGCGAACCAGTATTCCTGCTTGGTGATTTTACGAGCTTCTGCCGATTTTGTTCACTGTCGCATTCCTCAGAGATGGTGAGGCCGAAAGAGACAATTGAAACGGAGAGTGCACTAAGCGGCACGACGGAAGAATGAAGGGATTGGACCCCACGTACCTCGGCCACGTCAGCGCCGTTTCGGGCGCATCTGTAACCGTGAAACTTGCCGAGTCTCTCGCGTCGGGCCTTGCCATCATTGATGGGCATACTTATCGCGTAGGCCAAGTCGGTAGCTTCGTGCGGATACCGCTTGGCTACCAAGATCTTTTTGGCGTGGTAGCCGAGGTCGGTGCAACCGCAGCTCCGTTGAGCGCTCCAGTGTCGGAAATCGAGACTGGACGCTGGATGCGGGTTGAACTTGCGGGAGAAGCGATCGGAGAGAGATTTGAGCGAGGCCTAAGTCAACATCCGAACATTGATGATACTGTGCATCTCGTTACCGAACGAGATCTCCGCAGGATCTACGGAGGCACGCAGGATGATCAGATCATGATCGGAACGCTTTCAAGTGCCGAGAATATCGAAGTTAGACTATCGCTCGATGGGCTCGTAACGCGTCACAGCGCAATTCTCGGCTCCACCGGCTCGGGCAAGTCTACAACGGTTGCAAGTCTGCTACGGTCAATCGTTCAACCCATTGCTACTAGTGGAGCATCCGGTGCTCGGATTCTTCTCCTAGACTTACACGGCGAATATGCCGCCGCGCTCGCCGACGTCGCCAAGGTCTTTAGCGCGACGCCCCAGCCGGGAGAACAGCCCCTTTTCGTACCCTTCTGGGCACTGGAGGCGGGTGAGTTACTTGATTTTGTAGCGGGCGACCTCGGAGATAATCAATCGATTGCCTTCACGGACAAAATTCAGGAGCTGAAGGAGCGGCGAATTGCTGTCGCCGGTTTGCCTGGACTTGACCCGCAATCCCTGACCGTCGATAGCCCGGTCCCCTTCTCCCTCAAACAGCTTTGGTACGAACTAGTCGACTTCGAAACAATGACATTCACCGGGCCGCAGCGTGATCAACCGGCGCTGGAGAACCCAGGCGATCCCGATTCACTTAAGCCCCCTAAGTACAAGCCGCATGCTATGGGCAATACGGGACCGTTCCTTAATCAGGCAGCGAAGGGGATTCGTCGACAACTCAACCTCCTCCGATCGCGTTTGTTAGATCGCCGTTTCGACTTTATTCTGCATCCCGGACCGTGGGAGCCGGACGCCACAGGAGTCACCGAGCAGGACTTGGATACACTGCTTCAAGGATGGCTCGGTCACGATAAGCCGCTGACAATTCTCGACCTCTCAGGCGTCCCGAGTGCAGTGTTGGTGAGACTGATTGGCTCCATTCTGCGGATCACGTATGAGGCGCTATTTTGGAGCCGAGAAAAAACCGAAGGCGGGGTTCTCCGGCCGTTGCTCGTTGTTATGGAAGAGGCGCATCGCTACGTTTCGCCCGAGAGCGGCAACGTAGCCGCGGACATGGTAAAACGTATCGCCAAAGAAGGTCGCAAATACGGTGTTGGGGCCATGTTGGTGTCACAGCGACCGGCGGAGATCGATGAAACGGTGCTCTCTCAGTGCGGAACTCTGATTGGTTTGAGGCTCTCGAACCCAGCCGACCGATCCAGAGTAAAGGGCGCGCTACCCGATAACTTGTCGGGACTCATGGACCTTCTCCCCGTGCTCCGTACCGGAGAAGCGATTATTGCAGGCGAAGCAGCCAGGTTGCCAGTGCGATGCCGCATATCCCTTCCTCGAGCAGACCGGTTGCCGAACAGCCGTGATCCCGCTGTGAGTGAGGCTTGGCGGAAACGACGCGTCGCAGAAGGATACGATCGCGTCGTTGCGTCATGGAGAGCTCAACGCACTACCGCAGTAGCACGCCAGATCGACATCTCAAGAACTGTAGTTGACGAGACTGAAGTGCCGGAGACCGACCAATGATGCGAGAGCCCGTGGCATCGACCAATATCCTCTCGTTGGGTTACGATGCCGGTTCCGAAACGCTTGAGGTCGAGTTTAGCTCAGGTTCAGTTTATCAGTATTATAACGTCAATGCCGCGTTATATGATCAACTGATGATGGCTCCATCCAAGGGTCAATTTCTTAACGCCTACATCAAGAACGCCTACCCATTTTCTCGTGTCGGGTAAGGCGTGTGCTCGGCTCGACGTCGGAATGCTTAGTCATGGCGGTCCCACCGGTTCCAGAATTTCCCGTTCGCGACTTGAAGCTAGAAGCGCTTGCACGCTTGGGTCAGGAAAATTGGGACATTCCGAGGCTTGAAGGTTCACCCCTAGAAGGCGTTGCAACGAGTTTCAGAGCCAATATAGCGACCGTGCGATTTATGATGTCCCTTCCGACGTCGATCGTTTCCGCCATGGCACTTACGCAACGATGTCACGACCTAGCAGAATTTCAGGTAACGGGACAACTCGGCAACACGTTGACCGAGGATGAGAATATCAAGGCCGCACTAATCGCTAAGGAAATGCTCGATAAGGAAAGAAATCGAAACGAAGAGCTACGCCAGACTCCAGGTTGGGATGGTCATGTTCTGGACTATCATCTTAATGCGGCGCGATCCTTGAGCAGCTTTGCCGATACGCCGATCGGCGCGTATGGATTCATTCCCCTGCTATCCGGCTGCATAACAGGCACGTGGACCGCTATCGAAACGATGCTTGCCGATTTATGGGAAGCTGCACTAAACGCTCACCCAAGGACGCTTGCATCACTGAATGGAAAGCCAAAAAAAGATGCTGACAAGAATCAGTATGATAAGAACCCCAGCGATCAAGATAAGAAGCTCGACCTAAACGTAGTCGCCAAACACGGTTTCGACCTCCGTGTGCACATGGGATCGATTTTGCGTTCTGCGAGACGCTTCGAATTTGCCCGTCTCTCTGGTGCAAGAGAGGCATACATGAGAGCGTTTTCCGAGAAGTCCTCTAGGGTCGAGACCGCGATCGCGAACAAGTCGATGGATGCCCTCAGTGCAGTAAGGAATGCGCTACTACACAGGGCCGCAGTCGCGGATGACGAGTATGTCAGGCAGCAAAAATTCCTAGCAATTCCAAAAGCGGACAAGGGTGAAAGGATCAGATTGGATGGTCAAAACACATCCGATTTGATAAGACCCGCTATTGCAAGCAGCCGTAGCCTCATGATCGCAGTCGATGATTGGATTCGTGAGAACTAATTCGACCAGGCACAATTGAACGTGGCTGACGGTCGTGCCCTGGGCGATCCGCATCGCCAGTTGTGCCAGGACATTCTCTGGCTGCGAGGCGATCCCGACAGATGATAGAATAACCCTTCTATCATAAGTCCCTACAAGTCCCTGACCGGTGGGCGTTTTGAAGACCGCGGAGAAGCGCCCCCTTCTCGGACCGATTACAATTCAGCATTGACCGGGCGTTTCATAACAGGTCGCCCGAGCTGGTGAGGCGCAAGGCTCGTCTCGTCACATCGAGCTATGGACCGAACGGGGCCGGGGGGTAGCCGAAAATGGGTCCCCGGAAAGGATAGCACAGCAACCAAAGATCCTTCGTTGCGAGACCCTTCAAGCCATTTCCTCCCCGCTGTCCAGAATATTCACCTGTGAACGTCTGCTTTCGACCAAGTAGCGGACGGCTAGTCCGCGCTCCGCCATGTCGCCTAAGGGCCATAAGCAGAAGTCAACTACTCAATCACGGCGTCCGCACGAGCGAGCAAAGTGGGCGGAAGTTGCAGGCCGAATTGCCATGCGGCTTTTTGGTTCACGATCAACTCAAATTCCGTTGGCGCCTGAACCGGGAGTTCAGCAGGATTGGCACCACGTAAAACCCGGTCAACATATGATGCGGCGCCCGCAATGATCCTCTCGATTATTACCCCGTACGACACGAGGCCTCCTGCATCACAGAAGGCACGAAACGGATAGATTGCGGGTAACTTGCATTCTGCAACCAGCGCAACAATCTGGGCACGTCGCACAAATGTAATCGCGTCTGGCAAGAAAATGAGACCGCTGTTTGGTTTGTCCTTGAGGTAGCGAATAAGCCGATCAATGTCCGAGCTATCGCCGCGCGGCGTCTCAATCGAGACGATGCCCGTCTTGCGGGCAACATCGTCAATTGACTGGCGGAACGCTGAAGAATTGTTGCCCGGTTCAGGGTTGTATATGATGCCCACGTGCTCGACGTTTGATGCCACTTCCTTGATAAGCGACACCCATTTGCCGCCCAGAGAAGGCTCAAATGGCGTAAAGCCTGTCACAGTACCGCCAGGCTTCGGGAAGCTCTCGACGTAACGCATTCCGACTGGATCGCTTACCATTGCGAAAACGATCGGAACGTTAGAGTGTTCGGCATACAGCGCGGCCATCGACGTGTTGGTAATTGCAAACAGGACATCAGGCTGCAACGCGAGCAGCTCACGGGCATATGCCTGTGAGAGATTGGTATCGCCGCGCGTTATGCGATAGTCGATTTGGAGGTCCCGTCCGAGCGTCCAGCCCTTTTCCCTAAGAGGACCTTCAAGAAAGTTAGCCTGCGCTGGCTCCGCAATAAGGGCTCCGACGCGTCGCACACGGCCTTGCGCACTAGCTCGGTCGAAGTTGGGCAGCAACGCAATTCCTACAATAAAATCCCGCCTGTTCATGCATCCCCCCTCTTGGCGCTTAAATAGTACCGAGAAACAGAAATGGCGGCTAGGGCTCATGTCCGCAGCGGGTCAATGGCGTCGGTTTGACCCGGTCAATGCCGGGTCCGGTTTAGCCCTCATCGCCGACATCGACGCGCGGACCGAGTTTGTCGCGATGGGCCACAAGGGGACTAAGCGTTCACACGCGAGCGACGGTGCGCCAACCAATAGTCAATCTGCCAGCCTTCGTAGCCAAGCAATTCACAAGAGCGCCGTTCGTGATCTTCGGACCACGCTTCGAGTTCGTTTAGGAGCGCAAGCATGGCATCTATCCGCCACTCGTGGCCCGGTAAGGCGTAGAATAGCCTTCGGTATTTGAGTTGCGGCAGGCCAGGGCATGGTTCGAATACCTCGCGCCTTATCAGGCGCCCCAGATCAACATGCCTATCGAACATGCGCCAATACCGTAAACAGACGTCTGGCTCACGACCGATGATGTCCATAAAATACGCGAGGGGCTTTGCACCCCTCAGCATCAGGCCCAGTTCTCTGTTGGTGTGGACCAAATAGGGCTGTTGATGAAGCAATTCGGAGTGCATGTCGGTCATCTTGATCGCACAACGTTAATTTCCGCTAAGGGTCAAAATTGGCGGTCTGGCTCCCCGCAAAGCGCTTCCGGTCTACACTCGACAGCCGACACTTGAACGAACTTAAACATAGGCAGCATAGGGCCAACAGGGGAAATCAAGATTGGCTTCGAGGCGGCTCTTGATTGTGGTCATCGGCCGATCGGCGTCGACGACGATAGGCGCGGATGAATTCGAAGCCGATATAGCTGAGCATCGTGAGAACGATGAAGAAAGGCACGAATTTGCCGGGATCACGCACAAGTTCGTGGATGAACACAAGGAAAGTGAAATAGAGCGCAAACCAAGGGTCGTCATGGATCATCATGTCGTATTCGCCCAAGCGACCCTAGCCAATTATCCCTTATGGTTGCGTGATCCCGGAGCGTCAATCATCCGTTCGCCAGATGCTCAATACTGAATGAACACGGATAGTCTGCAATGGGTCACAAGCAGCGGTCGGAGCGAGCGTAACCCCGTGTCCGCTCTGCCCCTGATGGCCGACATCAGATCCTGGTTCGCCTAACGGGTACGATCGCTCGCACAACTTTCTCTTTGTTCCCTCTCAGACGCCATTTCGCAGCCATGATGGTCAGAGCCTGACTCGAAGCGAGGGACTCAGATTTCGATAAACCGAAATATCTCTTGCGCCGTCGGGCAAAACAGTGGTTGATAGGGTGCTGGTACTCGATATGGGAGCCAGCACGTGCCTGATGGACATGAAACCTCTCCGGAGCTGTCGAAGATAGCCAAGCTCAACGGAGACTTCCGGAGGAATTACGGACCGCTGCTAGGAGCCTTCCTCTATTTGCGCTCGATAAGTGCGGCACGAGGACGCTCTTGGTTCTGGGCCGGCTTGGTTTCGCTCATTAGTTCGGCAGCAACGGCTTGGCTTGGAAAATACGGGCTGTCCTGGCTATCCGGGGGGTAATCCGGCGATCGCTGCGTACCCTGTCGAGTCTCAGTGGTCTTCCGGAACGCGTCGGCAAAGTCCGCCAAGCCGCCCAAGAAGCCGAAGAAGACGTCCGCCGGGCAGAAGGAGATGCTGATGCCAATCGCGGGGAAGAAGGGGCCAGCCACGGACGCGTCGGTGAAGGAGTTGCCGGCGAGGTCGCAACGGAAATCGGCGTGAAGGCCAGGTGACGCTGGATGACGGACTTGGTCGCAGCCAGCCGCTGGACCGAACGGGGGCCGGGGGTAGCCGAAAATGGGTCCCCGGAAAGGGTAGCACAGCAATCAATGATCCTTCGTTGCGAGATCCTTCGAGCCATTGATCCCGCGTTCTCAGAAGCTTCAAATGCAAGGTTCAACGTCTGCTCTCGGGAAGCAGCGGACGAGGAAGCGAGCCCCGCTTGATCCTCTCAGATTATGATCGATTTGGCTGCACTCGCGTAGCCTGCCTTGCGGCCGGTGGGATTCGGACCCGATGCAATGCTCTGCTTCGCGTCAGTCCTATTGAGCCTTGAGATTTAGCTGCGTCTTTGTAAGGGACTGCTGGATCGTCAGTGCTGACCGGAGATTGTCCGGAATCTGCATCTCGAGAACAATTGGCAGCGTTACAGACTGAAATTTTAGTGCGGCGTCCGCGCCTGTCTTTGGATAGGTCCTTTGAATGCCCGTTATGTCAAGTTTGGAGAGCGAATTGTTGTCGTGAAAGTAACATTTGCTATGGGTGCCCTTCTTTAGAAATTGTGGATCGCTGCCATAGATCATGATGGAATCCGGATCCCGCTGGGACCAGTCGTAAGCTGATCTGTCTGCCGCGAGCTGCTTCACATTGGCATCGACCTTCGGTTTGTCCCAGTTATAGTTGCTCTTGTAGTAGGCATACAATTTCGGCCAATCATATTCGGCGTCGCAGCCGCTCGCTGGGCTCTGATGTTCATGATGTAGACCAAGGGCGTGTCCCCATTCATGAAGCACAATACCCGTGAAGCGAGGCTCTGCCGGCGCGTTCTTGTCGAACCCTTCAAAGTTCATCGAGGTGAGGTTTTTGTCGACAAGCTCGGTGGCGATGCCGTCGGTGCCGATGTAAGACCAGTAGCCAGGCTCCGAGAAGCCTATGCGCACTTCGCTTTTGTCGTGATCGACGCAATCAGGGCCGTTCTCGCTTCCAGCTGCCAGACTAAGATTGATGTACTGCAGCCAAGTCTTGGCGATCCCGATGATCTTGTTGCGTAACTCTGGCGTACCGCCCACGAAGCATACATGAATAGCTTGAGTTTGCGCCCATCGATTGGGAAGCACAACGACCGACTCTAACCCGGCATGGCCGACATCAAGTGTCGGTCGAGGGATACGATCGAGCGGTAGATAGTTGAGCCGCTCCGGCTTCCATTGAACCGTGTTGTCAGTGCCGACCTTCTCGAGCGAATGCGCCCATGCGGTCGCAATAGATCCAAGTGTCGCCAGTAGGATAACCGAAAGGGTCACACGTTTCAGCACAGGTCTCTCCCAATGCTACGCGATTAATGTACGGGGCGTGGTGCAATAATCGGGACTGGCGCAAGCAGATAGCCCTGCGGCATCCCTCTGGGCGGGGCTGCCGACGCTGGCCGGCGATGTCGAGTGCGGCGCTCGGTCTTTTCTGATGGCGCCGCTTGCGGCGGCGCTGCCTCTTGTCCCGAGGGCGCGGCAAGAGGTGCTGAGGCCGGCGGTGCTGCGGTTGGTACGCGAGCCCGTGGTGGCTGAGGTGGTTGATAAGGCGGCGTCCCACCACCAATAGCGGCGAGGCCAGTACTCGCACCGGACGCCAGGGATGCATCTGCGCCGTTGAGTGTGAATTGGAGTTTATTCGTCTGTTGCGTCGATGCCGCCCCGCCGATGCCAAGGGGGTTCCACATCGGGTTTATAAGCGAATATTTCACTTCAAGTCCGGCCGTGACTTGAACGGTGAAGGTGTAAGCCATTTGAGCCGGATACGCGGTTTCCCCTAGCTTGGCGGCCTCCATGCCAGACCACATATCCTTGCCGAGATCGAGAAGCCAACTGGCAAGCGGCTTCACACCATTCACCCGAATACGGACGAATTGCTCACTGTCACTGTAATCACCGCGCGCCAAGCCCTCGAAGTCGCTATTGAGTGGGCCGCTGTAACATCGGACAGAATCGTCCTTAGTCGCCGCGAAGCTAATCCTCGCATTCTGCGGCAGAAGGAAACTCAGGATCATGTCATAGGTCCCCTGCCCATTAAGCGTAGGACCAAAATGCCATGTGAAGTTTTCGCTATCATTGACCGTGCGAAGACGGTCAATACTGGTGCTTCCGCTCGCAAAGCCCGCGATATCAACAACGTTCAGATCGAGGATCACGTTGCCGAACAGCTGCTCAGATACATCGAAGTAGTCTGTCTTCCGACGACGATTTGCTTCGAGATATGTAATCAATTCGCATTTGACTGATTTGACGAGCCCCTGCACTTGTTGCCGATCCATGACGCCCTGCGGGTCATGGACAACGTTTAGTCCGGTACAAGCCGTCAAAGTCGCAGCGATGCTAGCTGCGCCCATGCGCTTCGCGCGTAAGACAATTGACACGGTTGCCGCCCCCAACAACCAAAAAGAGCCGCTATAAAAAATGCTCGTTCTGAACGATCTGGCAAATGCACGGACTTGTCAAGCGCGACTGGACGGCTGCGGCACCGGTGGGGGGTGTGGGGCCGGTGGCTGCGGTAACGGCTGTAATTCGAACTAAGCTTCTCCGGGGCGTAAATGCCCCCGGCTCAGGTCGAGCCTTCCCGTAGTAAAAATCCGATTATGCCGACTAGGAGGGAGATGAGCGAACCCATGGCCGCATAGACCGCCGTGAGCCCTTCGTCGATACATCAAACAAGACTATAAGCGAGGACCAAATCGGCGAATATTGCCGCCCGATGGAAGCGTTGCCCAAGGACGCGTCGCCGAAGAAGTTGCCGGCGCGGTCACAACGGAAATCCGCCTAAGCTTGCGGTGGCAGATGACGGCGGCCGGCCGCTCGACTGCCTAGCCCCGGGGGTAGCCGAAATTGGGTCCCCGGCAAGGGTAGCACAGCAAGCAAGGACCCTTCGTCGCGAGATCCGAGAAGCCGCTGATCCCGCTCTTACGGTCTATTTCTGCCTCTACGCCGCGAGCGGACGGAACAGCCCTCACCAGAGGGCAACCGACTTCATTTGCGTTGCGCGCGATAGGACGCAGGATTCAGCACGAGGCATTTCTCAAGCGCTCCCCGATAGACGGCAATCTCAGGCGAAGCCGGGAAATTGTACACTCGATAGAGCCGATACGATTCGTTCAGTCGGGATGACACGCGAACTTCATTGCTAGACACGAAGAAGGGCGTGGCCTCGCCACGCGCTGTCGTCTTGACTTCGATGTGGATAGACTTTCCATCAAGATCAAACGAAGAGATGTCGTATCCCTGGCCATCCGCCTCACTCGCCTCCCATTTCACCTTCGCGGCCAAATCAGGCCTTTTGCCATCCTTCAGCGCTTGCCGCTCTTGCTCGAAGACGTACCGTTCGCCGGCCTTGCCGAGTTCTCGATTTTCGGCGTCTCTTAGCGCCCAGTCGATTTTGACCAGTCGGGGCTTGCTCGGAGACTCGGCACGGATCGCCTCTGCTTCCGAGCTATCGACATCCCGGCCAATGCGATCTTCCAAGACGTACCGCAGAAGAGTCTGGAAACCCGGAGCCGGCGCGTATCCGGGCAGCCATTCCCTCCCCATCTCTTGAAGCACTGCGCTTACGTTTTGTAGCTTCCATTCGTAAGCCTTGGCTGTGCGAGTGGGTCTCTGCGAGTGCAATTTGCTGTGGTAGTCCTTCTTCTTGAAGGGCAAGCCAGCTTGATGCAGCGCGAGCATCTCCAGATAGGCGTCAACTGCGGCTTCCGCTTCTTCGATCCACCACCCCACGTGCTTGACCCCGATGACGCGAAAGCCCAGTCGATCTAAAGCCCAAGCAGCATTTCCCTTGACCTTTCCGCCACTACATTCATCCCACGCAAGTGGCTCGGTTCCAAACTGATATCCAAACGCGACCGCCGCTATGGCTTTTGAGTCATAAACACCGTCCGAGAAATGAAGGGCATACGCTCGCGCGGGCTTAAAGTGATACAGGCGACGAAAAGCGTCCCGCCCTAATTGATCGCACTCGGCGATAGCAGCTTTCACCGCCGTTGGGCTTGTCAGCCTGTTTAAGCTTCGCGCTGGACTGTCGTGAGCCATGGTCTTTCCTACGAAATCTTCTCTATGTCTGTCGTGATGACGCGCTTTGGCGGGGTCCGTAGCCGACGTCGTCACTTGAGCTCGCGCCGTCGAAGTAACAAGCTCTCAGATGCAGGTCGGCTATGGGTCCGATACGCCAACGCTAGGGTCGTCCGCCCGCACGGAAGTCTGAAATTGAGCCGGATCAACTTTCTTGCGCTGCGCCCACTCGACAAGATTAGCCGGGCGATACGTGGGGTCCGAGCGCCATCGCTTAAACACGCTGGCGTCTATCGTCTCGTTTACGTTAACATGGCTTCCGTCGTCTCGAATGTCCGGCTCTTGTCCAATGGTGCGATAAAGCGGCGGAAAAATCCAAGCATACACTCCCGATCCAAATGACTTATAGGAGTCGGCAATTTTTCCTGTCATATCATCGCCATCAAGGTCCACTTCGGAACGGAATGAAAGCCCTTGGGACTCGGCCTTCTTCATCATCCAACGCAGTGGTGCTTGCGCAAGTAGATCGGTCTCATAGCCTCCCCCGACATTTGCGTGCGCGCCAACGAACCACCGCTGCTCCACCCCCGATAGGGGGCGGACCTGCGAAAGATTCTTCGGGTCTTTATGATGAACGTCCCAAAGCGTTGGGGCGAAATCTTTGCGGTGCTCGTCAATAGCAAGAGCATGATAACCATTCAGAATATGGATGCGAAGTCCTGTTTGCAGATAGTCAAACGAAGAACGGCTAACACCGGGGATATTCCCAGCTGCCAATCCCACTGATCCTACTGTGTCCCAGACACCGACTACCTTTATCTTTGTCGGCAATGAGTATTTGAGCAGCCATTTCTCCTGCTGGGTTATCTTGCTAGTGTCCCCAGCCGCTACCTTGTCCCTTAGATCCCAGATGCTCTCTTCGTTTCCCTTCTTATAGCGCTCAAACAACTCAGCCACTCCAATCGGCGCTCCAGCTTTCAGAATGCCATTAATGGCGATCAATCCCGCAAAGCTTCTAGCCGTGAAGGCCCCTCGGCTAAATCCGAAGATGAAGATTTCATCCCCGTCATTGTAGTTTTCGATAAGCCATTCGTACGCTAGACGGATGTTATCATCGAGACCTTGGCCGAATACTCCGCCCAAGAAGCCGTTGACGCCGACGGAATAGTAAACAAGCTGGGATTTTCCATCCTTGCTCTTGGCCGCGCACAGCGCCCGCATGCGCCAGACATTTGTGTTGCTATCGACGCTATTCCAGGTGCCATCAAAGAAGACCACAAGTCGCTTTTGCTGTTGCTCGACGTTTGCAAAGTTTGGCTGGTAGCCGCTCTTCTCCGCTGGCCGACCAATGATCACGCCCACCGCTACGATGGCCACGATGGCTATGAATAGACCAACCCAATGCGCAAAACGCTCGAATATCCGCCAAGCCGTTCTCATGATGACACCCCGCCTCGTCCGCTTGAACTAAAGCGAATCGACCCATAGCCCGAGGGTAATCCGTTTGCCGCACAAATGCACGCAGCGCGATTGTTTCCGTATCTCGCTACTTTTGCGGGGCCGGGATTACTCCGCAATAAGATCGGCGATGCTCATGGGAAGGGTAAGGCGGCCATACGGCCGGCGGCTCGGCATGCCCAGCTTGCCGTCAACCCTGCTGGGGCGATGGCCACGTTTCTGTCGAGACCTGGCGCGTCAAGGCCCCTCAGCACTAAACCTGCGGATGAGCCCTTGAAAAAGCTCTCCTGGTACTCTTCACTGCGCCGGTCTTTTGCGAGTCGGCGCATGATCACTCTTTTCATCGACACAAACGTCCTGCTTTCTTTCTATCACCTCACCAGTGAGGACATTGAAGAGCTGAAGAAGCTAGTCGCTTTGGTGAAGAATAAGGAGATCAGCCTCATAGTTCCGAAGCAGGTCGGGGACGAGTTCTGGCGCAATCGGGGTGCGAAAATATCCGACGCGATGAAAAAGCTGCGCGAAGCTAAGTTCAATGCGTCCTTTCCGGCGTTCTCGAAAGACTATTCGGAATACGAGGAGCTGAGAGGCACTTTGAAGAAGGCCGACAAGCTCCACGCTGAGCTGGTTGGTAAGATGAAAGAAGATGCCGAGAATATGTCGCTCAAGGCCGACGAGGTCGTGACCGGCCTTTTCAAGGTGGCGACCAAGCCCGAGTTCGATGACGAGCACTATCTGAACGCGCTGCGGCGCGTCCGGCTCGGCAATCCGCCCGGAAAGAACGAGAGCCTCGGAGATGCCATGAATTGGGAAACGTTGTTGGCGACTATCGCTAAAGGTACGGACTTATATCTAGTGTCAGAGGACAAGGACTATCGCTCGCAGCTCTCCGACGGCGCTTTCAATGAATTCCTGCGGGACGAGTGGGAGACCGAGAAGAAATCGTCCATTAATTACTACTCGAAGATCTCCGATTTCTTTAAGGACCGTTTCCCTGACATCAAGATAGCCAGTCAGGTTGAGAGCGATCTTGCCATCAACAGCCTGAGCAATAGCGGCAGTTTCGCCTCTACGCATAGCTATATCGGAAAGCTCGACGCTTTTGAGCAGTTCACCATCGCCCAGGTGGAGCGCCTTATTAAAATCCCCGGGCAGAACAACCAAGTTGGCTGGATCATCGATGATACCGACGTTCACCAGTTTTATGCGAAGCTTCTGGCAAAGTACGGCGGTGGCCTGAAGAACGACGATTTGGAACTCCTGAAAGAGTTAGTCGCCAAAGGCGAGCCGCAGCCTGACGAGGAAGTCGACCCGCTCTCGTAAAAAAAGCGCCCGCCTATCGGACTAACGATCCGCATGGTGAGTGGCAGGGACCGGGGTACAGCCGCCCTGGCGGGGGTAGCCGAATTGGGTCCCCGGAAAGGGTAGCACAGCTCGCAAAAAGCCGGTTAGAAAGTAGACCTTCTGGCCGCCCTGCTACGCAAGCATGTACCAATGATCCGAACTGATTACAGTCCAGCGTCCTGTTAGCCGTCGACCGACGCCTGGAGGACGAGATGGGCTTGGGGAAGCAAGCAAAGACGTTGAGCAAAGGACAAGCCGAGGCGACCCTCGCCTATCTCTCAACCACCAGATACCCGGAGCGGAACAGGCTGATCTTCCTGCTCTCGACAAAGGCCGGGCTTAGAGCGAAGGAGATCGCTCACCTGACTTGGCGCATGGTCAGCGACGCGACTGGCCAAGTCGGCCATGCCATCCACCTAACCGATGATGCGAGCAAAGGAACGTCTGGCCGTGTAATTCCCATCCATCCCGAAATTAGGGCGTCGCTCATCGCGTGCCGACAAACTCTGACCAGAGAGACGGGCAACTACGTGATCAGCACTGAGCGAATGGCGTGCACATCACCGCAAGTGATCGTGAACATGTTCCAGCGATGGTATCGGCACTTGGGCTTCGTCGGCTGCTCCAGTCACAGCGGCCGAAGGACCTTCATCACTGGCGCTGCGCGGAAGATTTCCACCGTCGGCGGATCACTCAGGGACGTTCAAGCCCTAGCCGGACACTCCAACCTGCGGACCACACAGCGATACATCGAAGAGAATGCAGATGCGCAGCGAAGGGTCGTGCAGCAGCTTTGACCGAGTACTGAGCGACTCCGATATCCACTGTAAGACGGTTCCGGGATTCGACTCTGCAGCGCGAATCATCCACCGTTTCAACCCTGAGTCGGAAAAGGCCACCTTGGCGGGGGTGGCCTTCCGTCCCCGCGACACAGCTTAGGGGCCGTTAGTGGCATTGGAGATACCAACCACAGGACAGCGAGTCCGTCTTCGTCAACAGTCAATAGCGGCCCCCGCAACGATGGGAAAGCATACAGCTGCTCGTCAAATCACATGCACGGTAGTGGCTGGCGAGACTCTGAAGAAACCGCGATCGCTAACGTCGAGCGGGATCCCCGTTCCTACTACGTAAGCGAGCAGGGCAAGTCCGTATGGGTGAAAGTCGCGAAGCATGAGAGTCGCGACTACCTCAAAACGGAGACGGATGACTTCCTGCCTGACAACCTATGGAGCCTACCGGAGTGTAGGTAATCAGCAACCAATTTCGAAAGGTTCCACACAATGAAGAAACTGCTGATATCGCTTTGCATGATGACCGTCATGACGTGGGCAGCTACCGCCGCGAAAGCTGACGGCATGATGTGCAATTTCGGCGGCGGAGCGGTCATGCGCGAGGGGACTATGTTCTTGGGAGACGGCGCAAGAGCGGGTGTGTTCGGGATGTTTTACAAAGTCAGCAACGCTGCGCTGGCTAGCGCTGGTGCACTGGTAGCAGTTGCTGAGACTCCGAGGAATAGCCTGTATCTGCTTTATTTCCCGCGCAGCGCTAGCGCCGTCGTCATAGCACTGACAGACAAAGTTGCCTTCGCGGTTGCTACCGGAGGGGACTGCGGGGCCGGGCTTCCTCAACGAACGGTATCCAGCGCGAGCCCGAAAGAAATCCCGGGGGACGTGCTGCGCTTCCTGAACTTGTTGGGCATGAAATGCACGGTTCCGGAGCCCATGCGCAATACCGGTTTTGCTGGCGTGGAATCTGGCACCGTGGTCACCACTGACGGTCGTGATTACGACTTGCGGCTCTTGCGCGACATCCCGGCGCCAGTCGTGGCCGATAGCGCGCCGTACGCGGAAGCAAGAGGGACTGGTCACTCAATCAACGTGTTCTTCACGGGTGCCGGGACCCTGCTCGTGAAAACGACACCGGGCCATGACAGCACGTTGCGGAAGATGATTGCGCGAACGGTCGACAACGCCAAAATCGACATTAACGAGCGCGAAGACGGCGGCCACCTTGCAATGTGCCAGTGACCGAAAAGGAAGCGGTGACCAGCGAGCTAGACGCGATTCGGTATCGGCAACCGCGTTAGTACCAACGGCAAGCATGCGAAGATCTTCTTGGACGGTTTGCCCATGATCACAGTCGCGTCATCCGATTCGGAGTTGGCGCGGCGCGAAGAACGTCCGGACGCTTATCCGACGCATGCTGAAGACGGACCGCATTTCTCGAAACATATTGTTTGATCACGCCGCAGCCGCTCAAACATAGTGCTTCACAATCTCGTCGAGGATGGCCGGGCTGTAAAATCGCTGCTTTGAGCTTTTCTTGTTCCTTGGATCGAGGAGACGAACGCGACAAAGCCGCGGATCGTCCTCAAGGGGTCTGCGCAGCTTATGAAATCTCTCGTTCTCTTTGAAGTTGGGTGTCTTCCGTAGCGCCTTGCAAAGCGTCCGGTAGTCCCAGGGGTAGCGCTTCAGCATGTCCTCCTCGCTCAACGTCACCCGAATGGCATTGGGATCGTTGGGGGAGACGATGACCGGTATCGCCTGCGCGTTGGCGTTCCGGACGAACTTCAGCTCGACCTCCACGCCGACATTGAAGGGCTTAGCAGCCTCGAAGGGGAATTTCCGCTCCTGATCAGCCAACAGCTTTGCGAGCTTGCCAGCGGCGCCTTTGGTGTCATCATTGAAGACCGTCTGTATGACTCCAGCCGGTGTCTCGAAGGCGACGGGCATCAGCGCGAACTGATACTGGGACAGGTCGCAATTAAACCATTTCCTTGCAGCGAAAGCGAAGTTGCGCAGCGCCGCGGCTCCGACCTCCTGCACCCTCTTATGCAGGTCCCGGCTCACGTTGTGGAAGTGGATCGCGTTGTCCCTGATCTCCATCAGGAGCGAGATGTTCTCGATAGCGTGGTCATCAATCGAATCCTGCGCGTACTGCCTCACGATGTTCGCCCCTGGCAGCACGCCGATAGTCATCGTGTTGCCGGCCCGGTTCTTTTTCGGGGCTAGCCTCTTACCGCTACCTGTCTTCGTGATCCTCGGCTCCCATACCTCGATAGAGCGGAGCTTGTTCCGGTTAGCCTTGAGGATGCGCGCCTTAAGCAGAAGCTCCCACGCATTCAGCATCAGGATCGAAAAGGTTTCCTCCCGGTACTTGAATCCGGGTTTGTTGTAGACCTCGATTGCCGCAACGGCGGCTTGGGTCGCTTTCTCGACAAGGGATCCATAGCGAGGGCGGCGCATGATGAAGCGAATCGGATAGGTTGCACGGCCCGATAATATCGATTCCAACGCGCGTCGTAGACCGTGAATCTACGGTCGTGTTCCTTCGTTGTCCAACGGCACCAGCCCGTTGACGGGTTACCTATACGTAACGCTCGCCAGCCACGCCGCTCAATCAATCGCTCATGCGTTTCAGTGTCGTCACTGTCGGCTCTTTGGTGTCGTTTTGTTCGAAGACGAGTATCTCCCTTCCTCAGGATCATCGATGCCTTCCGCTCTTCTGCGGACCCGAGCAGCGGATTCCCTTCGCAATCGTACTTGGCCTTGCGCGTCCAGTTCGTCGAAAAGATCATTTTGACGCTTCTGCTCATCCGTTTCGACTGTAGATAGCGGCTTATCAGTTAGCCCGTCCGTTGCTCCCCGTTGGACTGCGGACGCGCACCTTATGAACTCAGCAGGTGTCTCGAACCCCTAGCTCACAACTCGCACCGTTTTGAGGAGCTGGGAAGAAGACCGTCCGCAGATAAGTAATCGGACATTCCAGCATGGCTTAGAACCGCGACCTCTGAGCAAGAGTACTTGCGGAAACCCGGTGGGCTGGGACACCGGTCGGAGCCCTGGACTCATCGTCCGGTCCACTCCTGGAAATGAACGACCCAAGCAGGCAACGGTCGCTAAACCAAGCCTGACGAGAGACGGGAAAGCTTTGGACCGTCAAGGGTGGCACGATCGTCGGACCGGTCTTGCCGAGACCCTGCGCAGACAAGCAGAGGAGTAACGGGGCTCACCGCACTGCCGGCCCCGACCACGAGAGTGGTTCCTCTGGTCCGATGATGCCGATGCCGCTAAACGCACGGATCATTTTGCCGGCAAGGCAAAGTGATGACCTCCTCCGTAACCGCACATAAAAATAGGCTTCGTAAAGCTACCAAACGAACTTACCTGTGGTCCGAAGGCTCGCCCGAACGAAGTGAGGGCGAGAAGCACATCCCCTCGGTCGAAGCATTGAAGGTCGGTTACGTCCGACAAAATATTTTCGGCTGTGGCCGATGGAAGCATGCCCCGCTCGCTAAATGTATCGCAGGCTCCCGATACTTGTTGGATGGGCCACTCGATCGCTCCTGCTCCATAGGATGTTTTAAATGCACCTCGTCGAGGACCGCATATGGTCCACTATTGCTACAGAGCAACCCAGTCCAAGCACTCATATCGCCAAACCAGACGATCCGGAGGCTCGCCAGCCATCGGGTAAGATCACCGGCATTGGCGGCACCGCCATACAAAGGCCAGAACACTGGCTAGCGGGTTACGCCGGGTTAGTTACCGACCGACTCGACGTTGGCTGGTCTGGATACATGCTGACAATCATGTTCTCCAACATCACCGGGCCGAGTCAAACAGTGATGCAGAGGATGCGAGACGAAGTTGCTCGGCTGTATTCCATCTTAGTGACCGACGTTCACCGGAAGCCGAGAACTGCGCCGACTGACCAACTACCCGTGCTGCTGGGAGCGCTTGACCTACCCGTAAGCAAGCGCAGGCGAGTGGCTAGGAACGAGCCGGCTTACAATGAGGGCCTCCATTTCCATGGGCTGCTTCTCTTGCCGCCCACTTCGCGCCTGAAGCAGGGCCTGACTGATTATTTTCGCGAAAAGCATGGTCTGTATATCCGTGCCGCCAGGCAGATCGAGCGGATACACGTCCAGTCGATAGACCGCAATCCAGATCGGGCCACTGACTACGTCCTCAAGACTGTTCGCAGGGGGCGTATTTCCTACGATGACGGTTTGTTGGTCTTTCCTCGCGCGCGAAGCGAGCTTGAACATTGAAAGGGAGCCCGAGCGTTCGAGCTCCCTTTCTTGGTGTCGCCTCACGTCACGCAGCCTGCGCCGGGGGCACGCGTCCGGAAAGACGTTCTTGCAGGGGGTGACGGAGCAGCGGCTCCACCCACAGCAAGAAGTTCCGAAGAACCCAGCTATCCATAACCGGCTCCAAACGATCGAAGATGGGCTTCACCACCCGAATCAGGTTCGCTTGACTGGCTTTTGCTCCCGGGAATTGACACTCGAACTCCTCGGGCGTTGAGAGGACCTGTTCCCATCGCCCTAACCAGAGAATGTCCCTGAATTCAGACCCGTCGTACTCAGGCCTGGCATGCCGCGCCTCCAGCTCCCAAAAGGCTTCGACATCGTTGTCGGGAAGCTCCGCGTCATTGAAGCCGCGCTCCGAGAGGAACTTTCGTTCCGGGAAAAGTCCATAAGACGGATCGAGCTCACCTCCGAGTTCGAGCGTCGCGAAGGCCATCACGGCGCAAAGCGCGGTGTCGACACCGGATTCGGTCAGCGCTCGCTTGCACGCGTCGGCCAAGATATGCCGAAGGATGAAATACGTGTTGAAGTTCAGGCGCCCCACTCCCAGCGCGTTCTTCATCGATTTGATTCCGGCTGCGACCTCGTCATACGCAGATCGCCCGCGCGAATCGAAGATTCCGCTAAGGCCGCCGAAGCAATCGCCTCCGGACAACGGCTTAAGGACGCTCAGCCACCTGGCCCAGAAGTCGAAGGTTGTTTCGAGCCTGAGCCGCGTCGCCTCCTCATCGAGCGGCCGAGTCTGAAGTCCTTTCAGTCTCTCCTCGTGCATCTGCGCTATTGTTTTCAACATCATTAGTCTCCGCTACGGACCATGGGGATAGCCGTCCGGAGCTGGTCCTTTCTCTCCGGGAGCTTTTTTCGCTGCGAGACCTTGATCGAAATTTCCTGATCGTCTTCAAGCGCACCGAAGATCCTTTTGCGGATGCTGTCTTCCCTCTCAAGCGAGGTGAGGCCCGGGAAGATCACCTTGACCGAGATGTAATCCATCTGTGCTGAGGCGCATTGGCTGAGGTCAGCAGCCGCATCGCGCTGAAGGACGAACTTCTTCACGTCCTTCTCGCTCAACTCGGGACCGAATTTTCCGGATGCAGCCAATGACTCGTAGTGTCCATCCGGCAACTTCGCGACCTGATACATGACCGTCCACGGCAGCGCGCGTTCTCGTCCAACGAAGCGATCTCGCGAAGAGTGAATCGTAACGAACTTGTTGAGCGTAGCCGCAGATAGACCAACGGCGCTGCCGAGCTTTCTAAAGCTCGCGTGGTCCAGCGCCTCTCTCGCTTCGCTGATGATTGCAGCAAGCTCTAGGGTCGCCCGTGTGGATTTGGCGCTTACTGTCTGGATGCGAGCCACAAAGGTGCTGATGTCAAGACCAGAAGCTTTCGGGCGCGGCGCGGGTAAGTCTTCTGGTGCTATGGCATTGCTCTGTAACCGCATGGTAATTCTCGTGAACTGGCGAGATTGAAAACGAGTGGAGTAAGCGTTACGGAGCCTCAAGCTGGATCGAGTGCCGACTACTCTTCCCACGGTGCCCAATCGTCTGCGCGGAAGAAGTTGATCCGAGCGTCCATCAGCTCGGATTCCAGTTCGACTCGTCCTTTGCGCTTGAACATAAGCAGTGCGCTCTTCGCCTCCGGCGCGATCTGCTTCGCGACCGGAACGGGCAGGCGTAGCTCGCCGGGCAAGAATCGTAGGTCGAGATCGATGAGCCCTTCTCCTCGCCGGGCCAACAGAAGCACTTCGGCGTGACTGGCTTGCGCCCCTACTCGCTCGCTCACCGCGAGCACGTGATAGGGCTCCCGGAATTCCAGCGGTCGCAGGAGGTGCGTCTTCAGCTTCTGCACGTCAGGGGGGTAAGTGAGGATAACGGCCAACGCGCGAGAAGAAAGGAACTCCTTGGCGTAGAACAGCCACGTAGGATCGCGCTCGTATCGCGGCTGCAACCGCGAGACGTCCAAATACGGATGCGGCTGAGCGAACAGGACGTTACGTTTCGAGTTGTCCGGGTCGAAGCGGTGCACCTTCGTCCCTTCGGACGTTGTCATCACGACTTCGTAGGGGGCGCCGGGTGCGTTTCCGTTCGGAAACGGCTTCTTTACGTCTGTGGCAGTTGCCAGCCGTATAGCCGGATGAACGTTCGATTTGGGCAAGGGCTCTACTCGCGATCTCGTTTGACGAAGATCTGATAGCCCGCACTCCTTCGCACCGCTTCACCGGATGAGGGGGGAGGTCCGATCGAAAATCCTGAGAGACCCCCCTACTTTTTCCGATTGACAGGCGTTCGTTTCCAGTGATCAGCCCAAAGATCGGCATTTCGGGATTTTATCATCTTGAAAGAGCGCGTCGCTGCGTTGAGGGCGAACTCAGTCTCGCTCTCTTTAACCGAGCTGTCGGCAGCCTGAGCAGTTATGAACACGTAGTTTCTGAAGCGTGGATGCGAGGAGGATTCCCGGCTGCTCGTTGGCGGCTCTTGATTACGCCAATTTGCCTGAATCATCAGCAAGTCGCATACGAAGTCAGTAAGCGCTCCTTCCTCCGGTACATCGAGAAGTTTGTGCGCTCGTTTAAACCTTTCCCGAACTCTCACCATTTCTCGCCGCAGTTTCAGGAGCCCTTCGATACCTTCTACGATGGTTGGAAAATTCGGCTCGTCTTCCTCTGCCACTGCGCCGGAATACATGAAGGCATCATCTTGAATCAGCGATTTCACCAATCCATGGATCTTATCGCTAGCGTTGACGACTTGGTCGATTTTGGTTCTGGCGTGGCGTGACGCACTCCGGCGCCTTAGATATTTTTCGATCGCATCCTCAATGTCCGACTGACCCGTCTCATAGAATGCTTCGGAAACGGCTGCCGCGGCGAATATCTCGTCCCACTTCGTTTGGCTTAAGCCAGTAAACACGTCGCTTTCCGTAATTTCGGGCTGCTCGCAGGCACGATACTCCACCGGAACAGGCAGATCTCGAACTGCTTCGAGGGCTCCACAGATCAATAGTCCTCACTATTGCCATCGTCGGCCTGCCTGACAAGGCGGTGTCGGAGGCGCGCGAGCGGGTCCGCTCGGCACTGATTGCCTCCGGACTGGCGCTACCCGCGCGGCGGATCACCGTCAATCTTGCGCCCGCCGACCTGCCGAAGGAAGGCAGCCATTACGATCTGCCGATCGCGCTCGGGCTGATGGCCGCGATCGGCGCCATTCCGCCGGACGCGCTGACCGGTTTCACCGTGCTCGGCGAGCTCGGCCTCGACGGTTCGATCGCGCCGGTGGCCGGTGTTTTGCCCGCCGCGATCGGTGCCAACACGCGCGAGGAGGGCTTGATCTGCCCGGCGGCCTGCGGCTCGGAAGCCGCATGGGCGAGCCCTGATATCCAGATCGTCGCCGCGCATTCGCTGATTCAGATCGCCAACCATTTCAAGGGCACGCAGGTGCTGTCGCGGCCGGTGCCGAAGGTGCATGAAGCCGCAAGCTCGCCGCTCGATCTGCGCGATATCAAGGGCCAGGAAAGCGCCAAGCGCGCGCTGGAGATTGCGGCCGCCGGTGGCCATCATCTGCTGATGATCGGCGCGCCCGGTGCCGGCAAATCGATGCTGGCGGCCCGCCTGCCCTCGATCCTGCCGCCGCTGTCGCCGAGCGAATTGCTCGAGGTCTCGATGATCGCCTCCGTCGCCGGCGAGATCGAAGGCGGCGCGCTGACCTCGCGGCGGCCGTTCCGCTCACCGCATCATTCCGCCAGCATGGCCGCGCTCACCGGCGGCGGCGCGCGCGCAAAGCCCGGCGAGATCTCGCTGGCACATCAGGGTGTGCTGTTCCTCGACGAGCTGCCGGAGTTCGATCCGCGCGTGCTGGATTCGCTGCGCCAGCCGCTGGAGAACGGCGAGGTCTCGGTGTCGCGCGCCAATCACCGCGTCACCTATCCGGCGCGCTTCATGCTGGTCGCGGCGATGAATCCTTGCCGCTGCGGCAATGCGTTCGAGCCCGGCTATGCCTGCAAGCGCGGCCGCGTCGATCGCTGCACCGGTGATTACCAGGCGCGCATCTCCGGCCCGCTGATGGATCGCATCGATCTGCGCATCGAAGTCCCGGCCGTGACTGCAGCCGACCTGATCCTGCCGCCGCCGGCAGAAGGCTCCGCCGAAGTCGCCGCGCGCGTGGCGGCCGCGCGCGATATCCAGCTCGCGCGCTACAAGGATGCCGGCATGCCGCAGGTCCGCACCAATGCCGAAGCGCCGGCCGCGGTGCTCGAAGATATCGCCAAGCCGGATGCGCAAGGACAAAAGCTGCTGCGCGATGCCGCCGAGACCATGCGGCTGTCGGCGCGCGGCTATCACCGGGTGCTGCGGGTGGCGCGCACGCTCGCCGACCTCGATGGCACTGAGAAGATCGGCCGGCTGCATCTCGCCGAGGCGCTGTCCTACCGGGCACTCGCGGAGGATGTACGCCAGATGGCGTGAAGTGAACGCGCATCAACCCGGCGGTAACGAGTTTCCTTTACGCTCTGCAAACCATAAGGCCCACAAGTTCCCGTACCGGGCCCGGCGAGTAGAGCGTCATGTTGCGTTTCAAGATCCTGGCCTCGGTGGTTCCCCTGTTGGCGGCTGCGGTGTTCGCCCGCAGCGAGATCGGATCGGTCTCGCATCCCTGCGTCGCCATTGGCGACACCTCGGTCGAGCTCACCTCCCTGTTCTGGACGGCCGGCACCCAGATCGCCTTCACCGACGATCCCGCGCAGGCAACCGTGCGGGTGCAGATCACGGACGACGCCGACGCGGCCGACTTTGCCGTGGTCGATGACGGCACGAGCGACGAACCGAGCGCCTGCCAGGGCAATCCGTCGACGCAACTGATCGCGATTTCCAGGCAGGGTGGCGGTGGCCGTCCGACGGTCTATCTCACCACCGAAGGCCCGGCCGATTATCGCATCTATGTGCGCTCGAAGACGTTCTCGCAGCAGGAGGCCGCGGCGCTGATCGTCGGCGCTCGTGGCGGCCACCGCCATCTCCAGGCCGCCTCGCTTTAACGTTTGAGCATGATCTCCGCGCCAACGCGTTCCGCGTTTGTCGCGAGGGGAAACCGCTGCCACTTTGCGCTAACGCGGCCCTTCGGGTCCGGATCATGCCTTGAGCCGTTAACATCTCATTAACCCTGTTTCGAGGCTGCTCTAAAGCTTCAAGCTGTTCGCAAGGTGGGCAAGACATCGTCGCAAACGGCGGTGGTGGGGTTTCGCACAAGAGTTCAGGGTCGGTGGCGATGGGTCGGACGTTCCGGATCAAGGTGCGCATGCGCCGCTTCAGGCGACAGCATCCGCGCATCGCCTTCGCGATCCGCTCCTTCATGATCTTCTCGGCGACGTTCGGCGGCGCCTATGGCTTCGTCACCGGCAGCCGCTCGGAAAATTCCGGCTACGATCCCAACACTTTTGCGATCGGCGCGAGCTTCCTGTTCGCGCTGGCCTGCCTTGGCCTGGCCACGCTCAGCATGCGGCTGCGCTTCGTCAACAAGCGGATGAAGAAGCTCGCCGCCCACAACGAGGCGCTGATCGATCGCAATTGGGAACTGAAGGAGGCCGAGGAGCGCGCTCGCAGCCTGTTCGAATCGCAGGGTGATCTCATCGTGCTGCGCGACCATCAGGGCCGCATCACCTTCGCCAATGACGCCTATTGCACGCTGGCTGGACAGGCGCGAAGGGCACTGATCGGCACGCGGTTCGACTTCGACGTGCTGGAGCAGGGCGACAGCGCGCGCGAAAGCAATGGGACGCGCATCCACGACCAGAAGATCGCAACACCGGTCGGGGCGCGCTGGATCGCCTGGCGCGAGGGCCTGGTGCGGCACGATGCCGGCCAGCCCGCCGAATTGCAAAGCGTCGGGCGCGACGTCACCGACCGCACCGAGTCCGAACGCGCGCTGTCCGATGCCCGCGATCAGGCCGACGCCGCCAACCGCGCCAAATCGCGCTTTCTCGCGATGGCCTCGCACGAGATCCGTAATCCCCTGAACGGCATCATCGGCATGGGCGGCCTCCTGCTCGACACCACGCTGACACCCGAGCAGACGACCTATGCCAGGGCGGTGAAAACCTCGGGTGAAGCGCTGATGGCGCTGATCGAGGAGCTGCTCGATTATTCCAAGATCGAAGCCGGCAAGCTCGATCTCGACCAGCGTCCCTTTGCGCTCTCGACCTTGATCGAGGAGGTCACCGAGTTGTTGGCGCCGCGCGCGCAGGCCAGGAAGCTCGAGATCGCAGCCTATGTCGACGAGCGGCTGCCGCTGGAGGTCACCGGCGATGCCGCGCGGCTGCGCCAGGTTCTGCTCAACCTCGCCGGCAACGCCATCAAGTTCACGGCATCGGGCGGTGTCGCGCTGATCGTCGAGCCCGGCATCTGGCCGAACGAGATCAGCTTCCTGGTCCGCGACACCGGCATCGGGATCGCGCAAGAGGCGCAGTCGCGGATCTTCCGCGAATTCGAGCAGGCCGACGATCGCGTTGCCCGCACCTATGGCGGCACCGGGCTTGGTCTCGCCATCAGCGAACGCATCGTCAAACGCATGGGCGGCCGCATCACCCTGGAGAGCGAACCCGGCAAGGGCTCGACCTTCGAGGTCGCGATTCCGCTCGCGCCCTCGCAAGGAAGCGCCGGACAGACGACATTCCCGAGCCCCGACCTCGCGGGCAAGTCGATCCTGCTTTTGGCCGACGGTATCGAAGCGTCCCTGATCGCGCGGCGGCTCGAACGCTGGGGCGCCCAGACCTGCCTGGTCGCGGATGCGACTGTCGCCGAAGCGCTGCTTCCGGAGCGCGCCTGGCACGCGGTGCTGCTCGATCGCGCGCTCGGCCCTGACATCACCGATCGCCTGGGCGAAGCTGCCCGTGCCCATGCGACGCAGCGTCTCGTGCTGCTGACGCCGAGCTCGCGTCATGAAAAGCTCTCGCAAGCCTTCACCGGCTTCCTGGTCAAGCCGCTGCGCGCGGCCTCACTTGCCGCGCGTCTGGCACTGACGCCGGACGTCGCCTCGCCCGATCTCGCCCCGGAGCCTGACGAGCCGGCGGTGATCAAGACGTCAGCCGACAGCCTCTCGATCCTCGTCGCCGAAGACAACGAGATCAACGCGCTCTTGATGCGATCGCTCCTGACCAAGCTCGGCCACCGCGTCGTCATCGCCGTCCATGGTGAGGCTGCGCTGGAATCGTGGCTTGCGGCCAGCTCCGCCGGCACACCCTATGATCTGGTGTTGATGGACATCCAGATGCCGCAACTCGACGGCATCGAGGCGACCAAGCGCATCCGTGCCCATGAGGCCGTGGCTGGCCACCATCGCACGCCAATCCTCGCGCTGACCGCGAACACATTGGTGGAAGATCGCTACGCCTGTTTCGAGGCTGGCATGAACGGGTTCTTGATCAAGCCGCTCGATCGCGAGAAGCTGGACGAAGCGCTGGCGGGACTGACCGCGTCGCGGCAGCTGGCGGTGTAGCGGAATCGCGCCTGCCGTAGCTCGATAACTCATCCAACGACAGCGCTACGCCGCGAGATCAGCGACCACGGCATCCAATACCGGGAATCCGCTGCTGGTCACGCGTAGCCGCCCCGTCGCATCCACCGTGATCGCGCCTTCCTCACGCAGCAGCGCAACGCGGCCGGGGTCGAGCGGCCGGCCAGCGAGCGCAGCGTAGCGCTCGGGGTCGATGCCCTCGGCCAAACGCAGTCCCATCAGCAGGAATTCGTCGGCACGTTCTTCGCTGTTGAGCAGATCGTCGGTGACGACGCCGTGGCCGTTGCTCTCGACCCGAAGCAGCCAGGCCTCGGGACGCTTCTCGGTGGCGGTCGCATGCCTGATGCCGTCGATATCGAGGCGGCCGTGCGCGCCGGGACCGATGCCGGCATATTCCTCGCCGCGCCAGTACACCAGATTGTGCCGGCATTCGGCGCCGCGTCGCGCGTGGTTGGAAATCTCGTAGGCGGGCAGACCAAGCTTGTCGCAGGTCTCCTGCGTCACGTCGTAGAGCGCGCGCGCCACCGCTTCGTCGGGCGTCTTCAACTTGCCCGCCTGGTGCAGGCCGAAGAACGGCGTGCCTTCCTCGATGGTGAGCTGGTAGAGCGACAGATGCTCGGCGGCTTCATCGATGGCGTGGCGCAGTTCGTCCGCCCACATTGCCGGTGTCTGGTCGGGACGGGCGTAGATCAGATCGAACGAGTAACGCTCGAACGAGCGGCGCGCGATGGCGACGGCGTCGAGCGCCTCGCGGGCGCTGTGCATGCGGCCCAGCGCTTTCAGCGAGGCATCGTCCAGCGCCTGCACGCCGAGCGAGACGCGGTTGACGCCGGCGGAGCGATAGCCGGCAAAGCGCGTGGCTTCGACGCTGGTCGGGTTCGCTTCCAGCGTGACTTCGACATCCTTGGCGACGGTCCAGTGCTTGCCGATGGCATCAAGCACGGCACCGACGGTTGAAGGCTGCATCAGCGACGGCGTGCCGCCGCCGAGGAAGATCGAGGTGACCTCGCGTCCGGGTGCGCGCTCAGCGGTCGTCGCGATCTCGCGGGCGAAAGCTGAGGCAAAGCGCGCTTCGTCGATCGCGGCGTGGCGGACGTGGCTGTTGAAATCGCAATACGGGCACTTCGACAGGCAGAACGGCCAGTGCACGTAGACGCCGAACGCATCCTTATTAGCGCGGCTCAAGGCAGATCTCCGCCAGTTTCACGAAGGCGCGGGCGCGGTGCGACAGGCCGAGGCCGAGCGGCGGCAGGCCGTGCTTCTCGATGCTTTCCATCTCGCCGAAGGTTCTGTTGTGACCGTCGGGCAGGAACATCGGATCGTAACCGAAGCCGGCGGTACCGCGCGGCGGCCACACCAATGTCCCGTCGACACGCGCCTCAACCTCTTCGAGATGATTGTCCGGCCAGGCGACGCAGAGCGCGGAAACGAAATGAGCTTTGCGCTTGTCGGGCTTGATGGCACCGCGCTCCTGCAACAGGCGTTCGATCTGCGCCATCGCCGCAGCGAAGTCTTTGTTTGGACCGGCCCAGCGCGCGCTGTAGATGCCGGGCGCGCCGTCGAGCGCGTCGACCACGATGCCGGAATCGTCGGCGAAGGACGGCAGCCCGGTCGCCTGCGCCGCCGCGACCGCCTTGATTGCGGCATTGCTGCGGAAATCGTTGCCGGTCTCGTCGGGCTCGCCCAAGCCAAGCTCACCGGCCGACACCACCTCGATGCCATGAGGCGCGAGCAGCTCCTTCATCTCGGCGAGCTTGCCGGGATTGTGGGTCGCGATGACGAGCTTTCCGGTGATTCGGCGGTGCATGGGCCTATTGACTACGCGACAGCCAGTTTCTGCAAGTCCACCAGACGCGCGATGCCCTTCTGCGCCAGCGCGATCAACTTCAGGAACTCGTCCTGCGTGAACGGCTCGCGTTCCGCGGTGCCCTGCACCTCGATGATCCGGCCATCGCCGGTCATGACGAAATTGGCGTCGGTCTCGGCCTCCGAATCCTCGGCATAGTCGAGATCCAGCACTGGCGTGCCGTTGTAGATCCCGCAGGAGATCGCGGCGACGTTGTCGCGCATTACATTGGCCTTGATCATGTTGCGCGCCTTCATCCAGTTGATGCAGTCGGCGAGCGCGACCCAGGCACCGGTGATCGAGGCCGTGCGGGTGCCGCCGTCGGCCTGGAGTACGTCGCAATCGACCGTAATCTGGCGTTCGCCGAGCGCTTCGAGATCGACGATGGTGCGCAATGAGCGGCCGATCAGGCGCTGGATCTCGACGGTGCGGCCGCTCTGCTTGCCAGCAGCGGCTTCGCGGCGGGTGCGTTCGGAGGTCGCGCGCGGCAGCATGCCGTACTCGGCGGTGACCCAGCCACGGCCCTGGCCCTTCAGCCACGGCGGCAGGCGGTCTTCCAGCGTGGCGGTCACCAGCACATGGGTGTCGCCGAATTTCACCAGGCAGGAGCCTTCCGCATATTTGACCACGCCACGCTCCAGCGTCACGGGGCGCAATTCGTCGGGCGCACGGCGGCTTGGCCGCATGGGAAATCCTCCAGAACTCATGGGGTAGGGCTGTTCGCGGTGCTTGTAGGGGGGGTGACGGTGGGCAGCAAGGCTTTTTCACCCCCTGATACCCACCCCGCAAACGCCACGCTTGTCAGAACCGTCCTGGATGGACAAATTATGAGCATCTGACAGGAGTTGCCGTCTGTGGCCCATCACGATCCGATCCATCTGATCGCGCCGCGCGCAGGCCTCGCCCAGCTCAACGAGCGTTCCCGCGACATCTTTCGTCAAATTGTCGAAAGCTATCTCGCGACCGGCGAGCCGGTCGGCTCGCGCAACATTTCCCGCCTGATCGCGATGCCGCTGTCGCCGGCCTCGGTCCGCAATGTCATGGCCGATTTGGAACAGCTCGGCCTGATCTATGCGCCTCACACCTCGGCCGGCCGGCTGCCGACGGAACTCGGCCTGCGTTTCTTCGTCGACGCCCTGATGCAGGTCGGCGACCTCAACGAGGCCGAACGGCAGTCGATCCAGAGCCAGCTCGCGACCGTCGGCCACGCCCAATCCGTCGAAGCGGCGCTGGATCAGGCGCTGACCCGGCTCTCCGGCCTCACGCGCGCCGCAGCCGTGGTTCTGACGCCCAAATCCAATGCGCGGCTGAAACACATCGAATTCGTCCGGCTGGAACCGGAAAAAGCGCTGGTGATCCTGGTCGGCGAGGACGGCCAGGTCGAAAACCGCGTGCTGACGCTGCCGCCGGGGGTTCCCTCCTCGGCCATCACCGAGGCCGGCAATTTCCTCAACGCGCGGATTCGCGGCCGGACGCTCGCTGAGGCGCGGCTCGAGCTGGAGACCGCGCTCGGCGAGGCACGTGCCGAACTCGACCAATTGGCGCAAAAGGTGATTTCGGCCGGGATTGCCAGCTGGTCGGGCGGCGAGAACGAGGACCGCCAGCTCATCGTCCGTGGCCACGCCAATCTGCTGGAAGACCTGCACGCGCTTGAGGATCTGGAGCGCGTTCGCCTGCTGTTCGACGATCTCGAGACCAAGCGTGGCGTGATCGACCTCTTGGGCCGCGCCGAAACCGCCGAAGGCGTGCGGATTTTCATCGGCAGCGAGAACAAGCTGTTTTCCCTGTCGGGCTCCTCCACCATCATCTCGCCCTATCGGGATGCCGCCGGCCGCATTGTCGGCGTTTTGGGCGTGATCGGGCCGACGCGGCTGAATTATGCGCGGGTGATCCCGACGGTGGACTACGCCGCCCGCATCGTTAGCCGCCTTCTGGGGGGCTGACCGGCATTTGCGCTGATCACGGGCGCTTGATTTTCAGCGCCCGAAGCACGATATCCGGGCCAGAAAACCTCCCCTGAGCGAGTTCGAGAAGCAGCCGATGACCGATCCAACCCGGCAACCCGAAGACACGACCGGCGAGCCCGTGGTGTCAAAGCCCTACATCATGCCCGACGATCCCGAGCCCGGCTCCGTCGAGCTGCTGCAGAAAGAAGCCGCCGAGGCGCGCGACCGCATGCTGCGGACGCTGGCCGAGATGGAGAATCTGCGCAAGCGCACCGCCAAGGAAGTCGCCGACTCCAAGCTTTACGGCATCACCGGCTTTGCCCGTGACGTGCTCGAGATCGCCGACAACCTCCAGCGCGCGCTCGATGCCGTTCCGGCTGAAGCGCGGGCGGCGGCCGATCCCGGCCTGACCGCACTGATCGAGGGCGTCGAACTCACCGAGCGCTCGCTACTCAGCGCGCTGGAAAAGCACGGCGTGAAGAAGCTCGATCCGCAGGGCCAGAAGTTCGATCCGAACTTCCATCAGGCGATGTACGAAGTGCCTGACGCGTCTGTGCCGGCTGGCACCGTGGTCCAGGTCATGCAGGCCGGCTACACCATCGGCGAGCGCGTGCTGCGCCCGGCGCTGGTTGGCGTCGCCAAGGGCGGCGCGAAGCCCGCGCCCGCTGCGAACAGCAACGAAGCGAACTGAGCTCTCAACCCTCATGGTGAGGAGGCGCGAAGCGCCGTCTCCGGACGATGCTTCGCATCGCCGGGAGAACTATGAAGGCCGAGCTGTAGCAGCGGGGCCTTTCATCCTTCGAGACGCGCGCTAAGTAGCGCGCTCCTCAGGATGAGGGACGCGCAGTTTTCGCGCCTTACGCGCTGACCGCGATATCCGCAGACTGAATCCGCTTCACGCCGGCCTTGGCCATGTCGGCCCAGGCCTTGGCCAGCGAGCCCTGCGTGTCGATGCCGCGGCAAGCGTCTTCCACGACATAGACCTCGAAGCCGGCCTTGCGCGCATCGAGCGCGGTCCAGGCAACACAGAAATCCGTCGCGAGACCTGCAACGAAGACGCGCTTGATCTTGCGCGACTTCAGATAGGCGGCAAGGCCTGTCGTTGTCTTGCCGTCGGCTTCGAGGAACGCCGAATAGCTGTCGACGTCCTTGTGAAAGCCCTTGCGGATGATGAGCTCGGCCTGCGGGATCGAGAGGTCCTTCGACAGCGAGGCGCCGTCGGTGCCCTGCACGCAATGGTCGGGCCACAGCACCTGCTTGCCATAGGGCAGATCGATCGTCTCGAACGGCTTCTTGCCGGAGTGTACTGACGCAAACGAAACGTGGCCGGGCGTGTGCCAGTCCTGCGTCATCACCACGTTCGCGAAACCTTTCGCGATCTTGTTGATGACAGGCACGACCTGCTCGCCTTCCTTCACCGCGAGACTGCCGCCCGGCAGGAAGCAGTTTTGCACGTCGATCACGAGCAGCGCGGAAGTGTCGTCCGGCTTGATGGAAGCCGCGGCGAAAAGAACGGATGGAACGAGGCTCGCAAGCGCCGTGGTCCCCAGCGCGGCCAAGATCTGTCGTCGATCAAGCATCGTCAGCCTCCCCTCAAGATGATCCAGTGGGGGCAAGCCTAGTTCCGTTCGTGTACGAACAAAAGCCCGAAAATGCAGCCGGTTTTGGTGAGAGGTTGGGCTGCTAGCTCATGTCGCCGGGACGACACGGAGTATGTGGGACCGTCCTAGCCCTTCGGCTGGATGCCGTCGCGAACGGCGCGGAAGCGGGTGAAGGCGTCCGACCACTGGTCACGCGGCGCGCTGGCGATGATGCGCAGCGAGGCGGCGCCGCCCGAGAAGCGAATCCACTGCACCACGGTGACAGGCGTCTTGTCCTTGCCGCTGACGCCATCGATCCGGGTCTCGAAGCCCTGCAGGCCGTTGATGCGGATTGGCTCGGACATGGTGACGCGGGATTCGCGCACGCCGGGAATCTGAAGCGCGGCCTCCTGGGCGAAACGGGCACGGTCGTCGGCGGCCTGCGGGGTCGCGCCGATCAGGCCAAGGATCATGAACGGCTTGGATTCATAGCCTGCGCTCTCGTTGCCGTCGGCCAGGATGATGCTGGAGCCCGGGACCAGCGTGCGGACGTCCTTGAAGCCTGCGAGCTCGGTGATCTTGAACGGCATCAGCCCGAGCTGTTCTTCCGCCGACACCTCCTTGCGGGTCACGACGGTCGCAAACATCTGCTTCACCGCCTCGTCGGTGTAGATCTTCGAGGCCTTCTCGGGGACCTGCACCGCGACATAGCCGGAGAAGCCGGCGCCCGGCACGATCATCGAATAGCGCTTCACCGGGGTCTCGCCGGACTTGCCGCTCTCGGTGGTGAAATAGGCAAGGCCCGCCGGCGTCTCGATCTTGTCCGGCTTGACGCCGTTGCTGCCGGCCGGATTTGCATTGAAGGAGGCCACGACTTCGCCATAGGCGGCCGGCGGCAGCTCGGTGACCAGCACCTTGACACTGCCATCCTCGCTCTCGAAGCCCGGGAAAGTCTTGGCCGTGTTCAGTCCGATCAGCGGCACCATGCCGAGGCGCAGGCCAGGCGGATAAATGGCATCGGCAGCGAGCGCCGGAAACGCTGAGACAATAAGAACGGCGAGCGCAACGAGGGGGCGGGTCAGCTTCATGGGCACTCTGATTGGTTCACATTGAGGCCGTTCAATGGTCGGCCATTGGGCCGCTTTGTCGCGCGAAGCAGCCCCTTGACGAGGCTGTCCGGCCGGAGCGCCTTTTAGCGGGTTTGGCCCGCCGGTAACAGGGCGGGCTGGTCCAATGGCGGGGCGGGCCGAGGCCCGGACCTGTTAATATTTCCTCACCCGCAAGGTCGGTGAAGCCCGGATAGGATCTTCCAAAACCCGATGTTTTCACGGCTGAAACTTGCGTTCGGTCCTTGCGGCCCCCTCCCCCCCTCCTATATGAGCCTCAACCATCGCAATCTCGCGAATGTTTGATCTTAGGGGGTTTCGGATTGGGTGCCTTCTGGGCCCAACCAACCTGCCGCAAAAAGAAGGATATCAGGACCATGGGAAAGGTCATTGGGATCGACCTCGGCACCACGAATTCGTGCGTCGCCGTGATGGATGGCAAAAACGCCAAAGTCATCGAGAATTCCGAAGGCATGCGCACGACGCCTTCGATCGTCGCCGTGACCGATGACGGCGAGCGCCTCGTCGGCCAGCCGGCCAAGCGCCAGGCCGTTACCAATCCCGAGCGCACCTTCTTCGCAGTGAAGCGCCTCATCGGCCGCCGTTACGACGACCCCATGGTCGAGAAGGACAAGAAGCTCGTTCCGTACAAGATCGTGAAGGCTTCCAACGGCGACGCCTGGGTCGAGGCCGACGGCCAAACCTACTCGCCCTCGCAGGTCTCCGCTTTCATCCTGCAGAAGATGAAGGAGACCGCGGAAGCCCATCTCGGCCAGAAGGTCGATCAGGCGGTCATCACCGTTCCCGCTTACTTCAACGACGCCCAGCGCCAGGCCACCAAGGACGCCGGCAAGATCGCGGGCCTTGAAGTGCTGCGTATCATCAACGAGCCGACCGCGGCTGCGCTCGCCTATGGCCTCGACAAGACCAAGGCCGGCACCATCGCCGTGTACGACCTCGGCGGCGGCACGTTCGATATTTCCATTCTCGAAATCGGCGACGGCGTGTTCGAGGTGAAGTCGACCAACGGCGACACCTTCCTCGGCGGCGAAGATTTCGACATGCGCCTCGTCGGCTATCTCGCCGACGAATTCCAGAAGGAGCAGGGCATCAACCTGCGCAACGACAAGCTCGCGTTGCAGCGCCTGAAGGAAGCCGCTGAAAAGGCCAAGATCGAGCTGTCGTCGACGACGCAGACCGAGATCAACCTGCCCTTCATCACCGCGGATCAGACCGGCCCGAAGCATCTGACCATGAAGCTCACCCGCGCCAAGTTCGAGGCGCTGGTCGACGACCTCGTGCAGAAGACCGTCGAGCCCTGCCGCAAGGCGCTGAAGGACGCCGGCGTCACCGCCGGTGAGATCGGCGAAGTCGTTCTGGTCGGCGGCATGTCGCGCATGCCGAAGGTCCAGGAAGTCGTGAAGCAGCTGTTCGGCAAGGAGCCGCACAAGGGCGTCAACCCGGACGAAGTCGTAGCGATCGGCGCTGCGATTCAGGCCGGCGTGCTTCAGGGCGACGTCAAGGACGTGCTGCTGCTCGACGTGACCCCGCTGTCGCTGGGCATCGAGACGCTGGGCGGCGTGTTCACCCGCATCATCGACCGCAACACCACGATCCCGACCAAGAAGAGCCAGGTGTTCTCGACCGCCGAGGACAATCAGAACGCGGTCACCATCCGCGTCTTCCAGGGCGAGCGTGAAATGGCGGCCGACAACAAGATGCTCGGCCAGTTTGACCTGATGGGCATTCCGCCGGCCCCGCGCGGCATGCCGCAGATCGAGGTGACCTTCGACATCGACGCCAACGGCATCGTCAACGTCTCGGCCAAGGACAAGGCCACCGGCAAGGAACAGCAGATCCGCATCCAGGCCTCCGGTGGTCTGTCGGAAGCCGACATCGACAAGATGGTCAAGGACGCCGAGGCCAATGCCGTGGCCGACAAGCAGCGCCGCGAGGCGGTCGACGCCAAGAACCATGCCGACGCGCTGGTGCACTCCACGGAGAAGGCACTGGCCGAGCACGGCTCGAAGGTCTCCGAGACCGAGCGCCGCGCCATCGAGGATGCCGTCAGCGACCTCAAGGAAGCGCTGAAGGGCAGCGATGCCGAGGCGATCAAGGCCAAGACCAACACGCTGGCCCAGGCTTCGATGAAGCTCGGCGAGGCCATGTACAAGCAGCAGGCCGAGGCCGATGCGGCCAAGGACGCTGCGAAGGACGACGTCGTCGACGCGGAATTCACCGAAGTCGATGACGACAAGAACAACAAGAAGTCCGCATAAGCCCCAAGAGGGTCATGATGCGGACTTCTTGGACCCCACACGCTTCCCCGGCCTCCCCCTTCAGGGGGGAGGCTTTCGTGTCGGGACAGGCGGGCGGTGCGCCCGTTACGATCAATCAATTTCCTAAAGCTATGCTCAACGCTGCCATGCAGCCCTCTGCCGTGACGCGGAAGGCTGACTATATCGTCGCGTGGCGACGTTGTTTCGCTCCGACTTGAATCGCGATCGGAAGACCTGAGTCAGACATGTCCACGTCCACCAAGCGCTGCTACTACGAAACCCTCGAAGTCGAACGCACGGCCGACGAGAGCAAGCTGAAATCGTCGTTCCGCAAGCTGGCGATGAAATTCCATCCCGATCGCAATCCCGGGGATGAGACCAGCGAGGTCAAGTTCAAGGAAATCAACGAGGCCTACGAGGTCCTGAAGGACAAGGACAAGCGCGCAGCGTATGACCGCTTCGGCCATGCCGCGTTCGAGCAGGGCGGTCCCGGCGGCGGTGGTGCCGGCTTCGGCGCCGGCTTCGCCTCCTCCTTCTCCGATATTTTCGAAGATCTGTTCGGCATGGCCGGGCAGCGCGGCCGCGGCGGTCGCGAGCGTGGCGCTGATCTGCGCTACAACATGGAAATCACCCTCGAGGAAGCTTTTGGCGGCAAGACCGCGCAGATCGAGATCCCGGTCTCGGTCACCTGCGAGGCCTGCTCGGGTATCGGCGCCAAGGCCGGCACCAAGCCGAAGACCTGCTCGACCTGCGGCGGCGCCGGCCGCGTGCGGCAGTCGCAGGGCTTCTTCACCCTCGAGCGCACCTGCCCCGGCTGCCAAGGCCGTGGCCAGATGATCGAGGACGCCTGCCCGTCCTGCTCGGGTCAGGGCCGCGTCACCCGCGAGCGCACGCTGTCGGTCAATATTCCGCAAGGCGTCGAGGACGGCACCAGGATCAGGCTTGCCGGCGAAGGCGAGGCCGGTGTCCGCGGCGGCCCGCCCGGCGACCTCTACATCTTCCTGTCGCTGGCCCAGCACCAGTTCTTCCAGCGCGACGGCGCCGACCTGCATTGCCGCGTGCCGATCTCGATGGTCACGGCCGCGCTCGGCGGCGAGTTCGAGGTCCCGACCATCGACAAGAGCAAGGCCAAGGTGAAAGTCCCGGCCGGAACCCAGTCCGCCCGCAGATTCCGCATCGCATCAAAGGGTATGCCGGTGCTGCGCTCGCGCCAGATGGGCGACATGTACGTCCAGGTCGTGGTCGAGACCCCGCAGAACCTCACCAAGAAACAGCAGGAATTGCTGGCCGAGTTCGAAAAACTCTCTTCCGGCAACACCCAGCCGGAATCCGAGGGCTTCTTCGCCAAGGTCAAGGATTTCTTCGGTAATCGGGCGAACTGACCCGGCTTGACCGTATCCTCTTGGGCCTATACGTCTTTATGACCATTTTCTGACACGCCGCGGTCTCGCGGTCTCGTCCCGTCCGGTCCAGACATGCCATTGCCGTCGTCCGCGCGTGCGTTGAAGAAGCCCCGTCTCGACGACGAGGTGCGTTTTCTCAGGTCATGGATCGAAAAGCCGCTGCACATGGGGGCAGTGATGCCGTCGGGCAAGCTGCTCGCCCGGACCATGGCGCATTATGTCGATGTCGATTCGGACGCACCCGTGGTCGAGCTCGGACCCGGCACCGGTGCGATCACCTCGGCTCTGGTCGAGCGCGGCGTCGACCAGAAGCGTCTCGTCCTCGTCGAATACAATCCCGGCTTCTGCGCCCTGCTGCGCGACCGCTATCCGCAGGCCAAGGTGGTGCAGGGTGACGCCTATCGCCTGCGCGACACGCTCTGGAACGTGCTGAGCGCGCCCGCTTCCGCCGTCGTCTCCGGCCTGCCGCTGGTCACCAAACCGATGCTGACGCGGCTGCGGCTGATCCGCGATGCCTTCACGGCACTGGCGCCCGGCGCGCCCTTCGTCCAGTTCACCTATGCGGTGGTGCCGCCGATCCCGAAATCGCTGCCCGGCGTGTCCACAGAGGCCTCGGAACGGATCTGGATGAACCTTCCGCCGGCCCGCGTCTGGGTGTATCGCAAGGACTAATTCCGCCGTCGTCGTTCCATGCGCGGCGGGCTCGTTTCGCCGAACGCATTGGATTGAATGTCAGCCCCGAAGATCCTGGTCATTCCCGGCTCGCTGCGCACCGGCTCGCACAATGTGAAGCTGGCGGCAGTCGCCGCGTATGAATTCGCCCGGGCCGGCGTCGAAATCACCCGCATCTCGCTCGCCGATTTTCCGCTGCCGATTTACGACGGCGATCTCCAGGCCAAGTCGGGCGTGCCCAAGCACGCGATCAATCTCAAGCGCATGATCGGCGCGCATCACGGCGTGCTGATCGTCTCGCCCGAATACAACGCCTCGGTGCCGCCGCTGCTGAAGAATGCGATCGACTGGGTCAGCCGCGTGCAGGATCCGCACGAGGCGCGCGGCGAGGTGTTTCGCAACCGTGCCTTCGCGCTTGCCGGCGCCTCGCAGAGCCGGCTTGGCGCTGCTCGCGCGCTTCAGGCGCTGCGGCTGATCCTGACCTCCTGCCACGCCAATGTGATCGCCAGCCAGTTCACGCTCGCTTTTGCCGACCAGGCCTATGACGATATGGACAGGCTCAAGAGCCAGGCCGACAGCGACGGGCTAAAGGAGATGGTGCGGCAGTTGATCGACATTTCCCAACGCATGATGTGAGGTGACATGACGCCAGCCGAAATCGCCCCGAAAGACCGCCTGATCGTTGCGCTCGATCTGCCCAGCGTTGATGCCGCGGAGGCGATGATCGCAAGGCTCGGCGACAGCGTCACCTTTTACAAGATCGGCTATCGCCTCGCTTATGCCGGCGGCTTGCCGCTAGTTGCCAAGCTTGCCGACAGCGGCAAGAAGGTCTTTCTCGATCTCAAGCTGCATGACATCGGCAATACGGTGTCACAAGGCGTCGAGAGCATCACCAGGCTGGGCGCGACCTTTCTCACCGTGCATGCCTATCCGCAGACCATGAAGGGCGCCGTCGAGGGCCGCGGTTCTTCGAAGCTGAAGCTCCTCGCCGTCACCGTGCTGACCTCCTACAACGACGACGATCTGCACGCGGCAGGCTTCCGGCTCGGCGTCTCCGAGCTGGTCGAAGCGCGCGCGCAGCAGGCGCAGGTGCTCGGCATCGACGGTCTCGTATCCTCGCCCGAGGAGGTCGGCGCCTTGCGCAAGATCGTCGGCCACCAGATGAGCCTGGTCACGCCAGGTATTCGCCCGGCGGGCTCGGCAACCGGCGATCAGAAGCGCATCATGACGCCCGGTCGCGCGATTGCCGCGGGGGCGGATTATCTCGTCGTCGGGCGGCCGGTGGTGGAAGCTACGGACCCGAAGGCGACGGCTGACGCCATCCAGGCCGAGATCGCGCAAGCGCTCGGCTAGAGCATGATCCGGAAAAGTGCGAAGCGGTTTTCCGATCGGATCATGCTCAACTAGCAACCGACAACAAAGGAGAAGAACGATGGCCAAAGGCTACTGGATCGGACGCGTCGACGTGAACAATGACGAGGGCTACAAGCCCTATGCCGTCGCCAATGGTCCGATCTTCAAGAAATGGGGCGGCCGCTTCGTCGTCCGCGGCGGCAAGTTCACCACCGTCGAAGGCGGCAGCCGCACCCGCAACGTCGTGATCGAATTCCCGGACTATCAGGCCGCGATCGCCTGCTACAACTCGCCGGAATACCAGGCCAACATCAAGGTGCGCCAGCCGCACTCGATTGCCGACCTCATCATCATCGAGGGCTATGACGGCCCGCAGCCGGCAGACGGCTGAAACGCGCGGTCATTCCGGGGCGCCGAAGGCGAACCCGGAATCTCGAGATTCCGGGTTCGATGCTGCGCATCGCCCCGGAATGACGATTGTGCCCCCTCGGTTGCCGGAACTGCATCCCGCCGCTACAACGGCCCTTGAGAGGATCACATCATGTCAGACATGCGCTTGATTGTAGCTGGAGCCGGAGGCCGGATGGGCCGCGCGCTGACGCGGGCAATTGCGGACAGCAAAGGCGCAGTGCTGGCCGGTGCCCTGGAGGCGCCTGGCTCGGAGCTGCTCGGCAAGGATGCCGGCGTGCTCGCAGGCCTGCCGGCCAACGGCATCAAGCTGTCCGCCGATCTCTGGGCGATGTCGAAGGACGCCGACGGTATCCTCGATTTCACCGTGCCGGCGGCGACCATTGCCAATGTCGCGATCGCAGCCGAGCGCGGCATCGTCCATGTCATCGGCACCACCGGGCTTTCGGCCTCGGACAACGCCGTGATCAAGAGCGTCACCAACCGTGCGGTCGTGGTGCAGTCAGGCAATATGAGCCTGGGTGTCAATCTGCTGGCCGCGGTGGTCAAGCGCGTCGCCAAGGCGCTCGACGAGAGCTTTGACATCGAGATCGTCGAATCCCATCACCGCATGAAGGTCGATGCGCCCTCCGGCACCGCGCTGATGCTGGGTCAGGCGGCGGCGGCTGGCCGCGACATCCCGCTCGACGAGGCGCATTCGGAACGTGGCCGCGACGGCATCACCGGCGCGCGCAAGCCGGGCGCGATCGGCTTTGCCTCGCTGCGCGGCGGGACCGTCGCCGGCGATCACAGCGTCACCTTCCTCGGTCCGTTCGAACGTCTGACGCTGTCGCATCAGGCGGAGGATCGCATGCTGTTCGCCCATGGCGCGCTGAAGGCGGCGCTGTGGGCGCATGGCAAGAAACCCGGACACTACTCGATGGCCGACGTGCTCGGCCTCACCGACATCTGAACCAAGCAAGCAACGGATTTGGGCAATGAGCGAACGTCTTCTCGTGCTGGTGCGGCACGGCCAGAGCGAATGGAATCTGAAGAATCTGTTCACCGGCTGGAAGGACCCTGACCTTACCGAGCTCGGCGTGAAGGAGGCCAAGGAAGCCGGCCGCAAGCTCAAGGCACAAGGCCTCGTGTTCGACGTCGCCTTCACCTCGGTCTTGACGCGCGCGCAGCACACGCTCGATCTGATCCTTGCCGAGCTTGGCCAGCAGGGCCTGCCGACTTCGAAGAACCTCGCGTTGAACGAGCGCGACTATGGCGATCTGTCCGGTCTCAACAAGGACGACGCCCGCAAGAAATGGGGCGAGGAGCAGGTGCATGTCTGGCGCCGCTCCTACGACGTGCCGCCGCCCGGCGGCGAAAGCCTGAAGGACACGCTGGCGCGCGCGCTGCCCTACTACGTGCAGGAAATCCTGCCGGGCGTGCTCAATGGCAAGCGCACGCTCGTTGCGGCCCACGGCAACTCGCTGCGCGCTTTGATCATGGTGCTGGAAAAGCTGTCGCCCGAAGGTATCTTGAAGCGCGAGCTCGCGACCGGCGTACCGATTATCTATCGCCTCAATGCGGATTCGACGGTGGCATCGAAGCTGGATCTGGCATCGTAGTCGCTTCCGGAGCAGGCGCGGAGCGGCGCGGAAAGGGCGGGTTTCCATGGGAGAGGATTCGGCTTGCAACGGACTCTCCCGACGGGACGTTGCCAAGCTCGGCATTGGCGCTGGTTTGATGTCGGTCGCCGGTGCCGGACAGGCGGCACAATCCTACGAGGTGATCCTCGAAGCCAAAATCATGGTGCCGATGCGCGACGGCATCAGGCTTGCGACCGATGTCTACCGTCCCGCGCTGAACGGGAAGCCACTCCCCGGCCCGTTTCCGGTCATTCTCGAGCGGACGCCCTACGGCCGTAATATCGTCAGTCGATCCGAACTGTCCGTCGCGGAGCCGAAGCCGAAATCGCGTGCCGAGGTCGCGGCATTCTTTGCAAAGACCGGCTATGTCGTGATCTATCAGGACTGCCGCGGACGCTATGATTCCGAAGGCGAGTTCGTCAAATATCTGAGCGACGGAAACGACGGCTACGATTGCTGCAAATGGATCGTGGCTCAGCAATGGTGCAACGGCAAGATCGGCACCATGGGGCTATCCTACGCGGCCCACACCCAAGGCGCGCTCGGCTGCACCAACCCGCCAGGCATTGCCGCGATGTTTCTCGATAGCGGCGGCTTTTCCAATTCCTACCAAGGCGGGATTCGTCAGGGCGGAGCCTTCGAGCTGAAGCAGGTGACCTGGGGATTCAATAATGGAATCGTCAGCCCGGGGGTTCAGAACGATCCGGTCCGGCTCGCCGAAATGAAAGCGATCGACCTCAAGGCCTGGTTCGCGCGCATGCCCTGGAAGCGCGGCCACTCTCCGCTGACGCCCGCGCCCGAGTACGAGAATTACGTCTACGACCAGTGGGAACATGGCAATTTCGACGACTACTGGAAGCAGATCGGCATTCACGCCGCCGGCTATTACGACCAGTTCAGCGACGCGCCGATGGTACACATGTCGGCCTGGTATGATCCCTACCCGCGCACGGCGACCGAGAATTACATCGGTCTCAAGGCCCGCAAGAAGGGGCCGGTCAGGCTGATCCTCGGCCCCTGGACGCATGGCGACCGCTCGCTGACCTATGCAGGCGACGTCGATTTCGGACCTGGCGCCACGCTCGACCGCAATCTGGCGCCGGACTATCTGAGCCTGAGGTTGCGCTGGTTCGACGCCTGGCTGAAAGGCGAGCCCAACGGCGTGGCCGAAGAACCGCCGGTGCGGATCTTCGTCATGGGCGGCGGCTCCGGTCGCCGCAACGCCGCAGGCCGGCTCGATCATGGCGGCCGCTGGCGCACCGAGAAGGACTGGCCGATCCCGGACGCGCGCAACACGCCCTATCATTTGCATGAGAACGGCCGGCTGGCGCCGGAGTTGCCTGCAGCCGCAGCCGAGCCGCTGACCTTCGATTTCGATCCAGCGCATCCGGTGCCGACGATCGGTGGCACGGTGACGTCGGGCGCGCCGGTGATGGTTGGCGGGGCGTTTGACCAGACCGAAGGACCGCGCTTCTTCGGCTCGCGCGAGCCTTATCTGCCGCTTGCCGCGCGTCCCGACGTGCTGGTGTTCGAGACGCCGGTGCTGGATCGGGACATCGAAATCACCGGTCCGATCGTGGCACATCTGTGGGTTTCGTCCGACCAGCCCGATACCGACATCACCATCAAGCTGATCGACGTCTATCCGCCGTCAGAGGATTATCTGCAGGGTTTCGCCATGAACCTGACCGACGGCATCCTTCGGCTGCGCTATCGCAAGTCCTGGGAGAAGCCCGAGATGCTCCGGCCGGGCGAACCTGTTGCGGTGACGGTGGAGGCTTTCCCCACCGCCAATCTCTTCAAGCGCGGACACCGCATCCGGCTCGACATCTCGTCGAGCAATTTTCCCCACTTCGACGTCAATCCGAACACCGGCGCACCCGAAGCCAAGGGGCTGTCGCGCCGCGTGGCTCGCAACAGCATCTATCTGGATCGCGATCACCCGTCGCACGTGGTCTTGCCTGTTATTCCCGAGCGATCATGATCGGCTGACGATCACGTCCATCAACGATGTCCGTGGCGATTACTGCATCCCCATCTGCCCGGCCTCCCAGCCCAGCATCGCCTGCTTGCGGGTGATGCCCCAGTGATAGCCGGTGAGCGTACCGCTCTTGCCGAGCGCGCGGTGGCAGGGCACGACGAACGAGACCGGGTTCTTGCCGACGGCTGCACCGACGGCACGCGAGGCCTTCGGGCTGTTGATGTTGCAGGCGATGTCCGAATAGGACACCGCGCGGCCCATCGGAATCTTCAACAGCGTCTCCCACACCCGCACCTCGAAATCGGTGCCGATCATGACGACGCGCAGCGGCTGATCCGGCCGCCACAGCTTGGTGTCGAAGATGCGCGCAGCCAGCGGCGCGGTGCCTTCGTGATCCTCGACATAGGTCGCGTTCGGCCAACGCCGCGTCATGTCGGCGAGCGCGACCTTCTCTTCGCCGGGATCGGCGAAGGCGAGTCCCGACAGGCCGCGATCGGTCGCGATCACGATGGCGGTGCCGAACGGTGAGGGATGGAAGCCGTAGCGCAAGGTCAGCCCCGCGCCGCCATTCTTCCATTCGCCCGGCGACATCGCTTCGTGGGTGACGAAGAGATCGTGCAACCGGCCCGGACCTGAAAGTCCTGAATCGAGCGCCGCATCGAGGATGCTGGCGGAGTCCCGCAGCAGGCCTTTGGCGTGGTCGAGCGTCAACGCCTGCATGAAGGCCTTCGGCGTGATCGAGGCCCAGCGGCGGAACAGATGGTGCAGCTCGTCCGGCGTGACGCCGGCTGCGTCCGCCATCGCCTCGATGGTCGGTTGCGCGCGCCAATTCTCCGAGATGAAGGCGATCGCCCGGCGCACGGAATCATAGTCGCGCAGCGCGGCGTTCTGTGAGCCTGGCCTGGCCAGGCGCTGGTCATGTATCGCGAGTGTCATCATGACCGGAAATGTAGGCGCGGGCAGGCGTCGAAACCACCCGATTTCCGATCGGGATCAGGTCACCGGGTTGTAGGTCGGGCCGCGCCTGGCGGCGTTCAGCGCCTCGACCAAGCCTTTGTAGAAGCTTGCCTTTTCGTCCGGGCCGAGGAACCTTGCGATCTGGATCTGGTGGCCGCGCGAGATCAGATAGAGATGCTCGATGCCAAAATCCTCGTCGATCTCCATGTCGAGCCGGACCCAGAGCGGATTGAAGGTCAATTCGGCGACCTGGCCGTGATGGCTGATGCGCCGCACGCGCAATTCCGACGTCGTGACAGTGATCTCCTCCCGCGCCCGCCCGGTGCGGAAATTGACCTTGAAGGCCCACCAGACCACCAGCACGTCGAGGCCGAAAAAGCCGAGCACCGGCCAGGCGCCCTTCATCAGGAAGACGATTCCGGTGACGAAGCTGACGAGGCTCAGGAACAGCATCACGGCAAGGAAGCCGGTGCGGTTCAGCGAGCGGTGCGGCGTCAGCAGCGCGGAGAAGATCTGCACGTCGCGTGGATCGTCAGAATCCTTGCGCTCAATTTCGTTGCCTGTGCTCATCGTCCCTCAGTATATCCCGATCATGGCGAAAATCACCCGTAAGCCGGCCCCGCACAAAGCGGCGGTGCCGAAGAAAAAGGCAAAGACGGCCAGCGCGAAGCCGAAGGCGTCCGCTCAAAAATCGGCGTCCGCGAAGAAATCGCTCAAGGCCATGAAACCCTGGACGCCGGCCGAAATTCGCGAGGTCTTCAGCCGTTTCCACAAGGCCAATCCCGAACCGAAGGGCGAGCTCGAGCACGTCAATCCGTTCACGCTGCTGGTCGCCGTGGTGCTGTCGGCACAGGCGACCGATGCCGGCGTTAACAAGGCGACGCGCGCCTTGTTCGAGATCGCCGACACGCCGCAGAAAATGCTCGATCTCGGCGAAGAACGCCTGCGCGACTACATCAAGACCATCGGCCTCTATCGCACCAAGGCCAAGAACGTGATCGCATTGTCAGCCAAGCTGCTCAGCGATTTCGGCGGCGAGGTGCCGCGCACGCGCGCCGAGATCGAGTCGCTGCCAGGCGCGGGCCGCAAGACCGCCAATGTCGTGCTCAACATGGCCTTCGGCGAGCACACCATGGCGGTCGATACACATGTCTTCCGCGTTGGCAATCGCACCGGGCTTGCGCCGGGCAAGACGCCGCTCGAGGTCGAGCTCGGACTCGAAAAGGTGATCCCGGCCGAGTTCATGCTGCATGCCCATCATTGGCTGATCCTGCACGGCCGCTATACCTGTCTCGCGCGCAAGCCGCGCTGCGAGGTTTGCCTGATCAACGATCTCTGCAGGTGGCCGGAGAAGACGGTGTAAACAGGATCGCGCTGCGGCGGGTGAGGCTTCTATCCTCTCGGGGACATCTGTCGCGCCGGCTCGATCAGCTCTGGACGCGGTCCTGATAGCCGCTTGTGCATGTGCACCATGAAGGCCATGCCGAAGATCGGCGTTGCCAGGTTCACGACCGGGATCGAGACGAAGGCGGCGATGAAGAGGCCGGCGGTGAAGATCGTCGCGGCGTTGTCGCGCCGCATCGCCTTGGCATCTTCGGGCGAGCGGAAGCGCATCGCGGCAAGCTCGAAATATTCTCGGCCGAGCAGCCAGGCTGCGGCGAGGAAGAAGATGAGAAAACCGGCACCGGCCAGAAACACCAGCGGCAAGGCAGCGAGATAGACCAGGATGGTCAAGAGCGCCGTCTTGATGCCTTCGAGAATCGCTTGGTTGAACGGCAACGCGGTGCCCGGCCGCTCCGCCGGATAATATTCGCGCTCGACGATATCGGCGACGTCGTCGACGAAGAAGCTCGCCACCAGCGAGGTGATCGCGGGCATCAGGAACACGCTGCCGAGCACCACGCCGAACCCGGCCGCAATCGAGATGATCCAGGTGACCACTTCCAGCGACGCATGCCAGCTCGGCCCGAGCAGGCCCTCCAGCCAGACCTCGCCATAGGTCGCAAACCAGCTCAGCAGCCGCTGCAACCCGATCGCCAGCACCACGATCAGCACCAGCGCGAGCCCGATCGATCGCCACAGGATCGAGCGCATTGGCGGCGACATCATTTGCGACAGCGCCTTCACGGCGGCATCCAGCATGGGAACCTCTCACGAAACCACCAGCGAGAGGTAGACACCCCGGGGCGCTTCGGCAAGGGAGGCTGACCTAGCGCGCCATGCGGTCTATGGCTCCGCCACGATGCTTGCCCAGCAGGCGATGGCGCTACAGACCGTGCTCCAGCGGCCAAAACCCTTGTAGATCTGGGCGGCGATCTGTTCCTGCTGCTTCAGCGTGCCCTCGGCCTTGATCTGCGGGTCGGAAACGTTGCGGATCGCGAGCCAGCGCGGCGCCTTGTCGCCCATCTCCTGCGCGACGAGACCGAGGACGGCATCGCCCATCTCGGAGACGTCGCCGAGGCCTTGGAGCTTGAAGTGATTGTCCGAGGTGTCGAAGCCGAAGAAATCGGTGGTCACCACGGACGATGATAGCTCGCTCGGCTTGACCACGAAGATCTTTGGCGGCCGTGCATTGTCCTTCGGCAATTGCCCGGCATTGGCTTTGAACAGCGTCTTGGCCTGCGCAAACTTGCTCGTCTTGGCCGGCTTGCTGGAGAAATGCTCCTGCGCAAACGGCTGCTTCTTGAACTTCGAGAGGCAGTCGAAGCGCACGATCGGGCTGACGATGACGTCGCCGACCTCGACCTCTTTGCCGATGCCGCCGGCCGTGCCCGTGGTGATGACGAGCGTCGGTTGCACCTCGGCGATGATCTGACGCCAGACGTCGATGTTCGGCAGCTGTGGGCCGTCCTGCGACATGTGCGAGTCGGATTTGAACACCACGACCTTCTTCTTGCCGATCGTCGTGGTCCAGAAGGCGCCGAGCCGCTTCAGCTCCTTGGCCGGGCAGCCGTTGCGCATCTTCTTCGAGATGGTTGCGTAATTGTGCGTATAGGGCACGTAGTCATTGTGCGAATCCTTGCCCGGCGTCAGCACGCGGCTGGTCGCGTGGCCTTCGTCGACGGTCCACGTCACCACCAATACGTCGGCGCGGGGCAGCGGGCCCTTGCCGTTGCCCGGCTTGGGCCCCGTCTGCGGCGCAAGCCCCTTGGGCCAGGGGATGTCGGTGAAGCGCGACAGTCCGGTCGAGGTGGAAAAGGCCAAGAACTCGCGGCCTTCGGTGCCCTCCGAATCGAAATCGATGATCTCGCGCTGGAAATCTTCGGAGGCGACCTTCGCGGTTTTCTTCACGGCGGCATCCGCGATGCGCTTGACCGTGAAGGTCGCGCGCGGCGGCGGTGTGGTGATCGGATCGAACCCGAGATTTCTCTCAACCCATTTGCGGTCAGCAGGCATTGCGCAGTACTCCGCCAATTGATTTGGACAAACAGCTTTCATTGGTCGGCCAGATCAGCCGACGGGTACAATCTTAGATCGAAAACCTATTCACGGTATGGTCGTGGCTATTGACCCATTCCGTGCCGATTTGAGGCGGCAGAGCACTGGCTCTGCCAGATAAGCATTTTTCTGAAAATAATCGCTCAATCATCTGAACCAATTCTCTGTTGAGATTACACCTATAGTTGAGGCGCGACAATCCGCCTTCCAATCACAAACGGAGGAAGTCATGGCAAGCACGACCAAGCGTGTTACGCTGGTGAACAGCGCCCGGAAATTGCCGAAGGGGGCCAAGGTCGTCGGCACGGCTGATCCCAAGCAGGAAATCGAGATCAGCGTTCGTCTGCGCGCCAAGCGTGCCGACGACGAACAAGTGATGGCGCTCGGTGCACAACCACCGCGCGAGCGGAAATATCTTTCCCGCGCCGAGTTCGCCGAGCAGATGGGTGCCGATACGGCCGATGTCGCCAAGATCGACGATTTCGCCCATCACCACGACCTCAACGTCAAGAGCGTGCACCTGGCCTCCCGCACGGTGAAGCTGACCGGCACGGTGAAGGCGATGAATGCCGCCTTCGGCGTCAAGCTCAACAAGGTCAGACACGACGGCGCGACCTACCGCATGCGCAAGGGCAACGTGCAGATTCCGGCCGAGCTCGAGGGTATCGTGGTCGGAGTGCATGGCCTCGACAACCGGCCGGTGGCGCAGCCGCATTTCCGGCGCAAGCCGCCGCGCAAGGGAGCGACCGCACGCGCGGCGCAGGGCGGCAGCTTCTCCGTTGAAGAGATCGCAAAGCTCTACAACTTCCCCGGCGGAGAAACCGGCGCCGGCCAGTGCATCGCCATCATCGAGCTCAACGACATCGACCAGAAGGGCCATCCCACCGGGGCCGGTTACAAGACGTCGGATCTGAAAACCTTCTTCAAGAAGGCCGGCATCCCGATGCCGCAGATCGCGCCCGCGAGCGTTGATGGCGGCGCCAACAAGCCCGGCCATTCCGAGGCCGACGGCGAGGTCGTGCTCGACATCGAGGTGGCCGGCGCGATCGCGCCCGGCGCCAAGATCGTGGTCTATTTCGCGCCCAACACCACCAACGGCTTCATCGACGCCGTGAAGGCCGCCGTCCACGACTCCGCGCGAAAGCCATCGGTGATCTCGATCAGCTGGGGCGGACCGGAGGATCCCGAGAGCTCGCAGCAATTCGTCGACGGTCTCAACGAAGCGATCCGCGACGCTGCGGCGATGGGCGTCACCGTCTGTGTCGCGTCCGGCGACAACGGCTCGGCCGACATGGCTGACGGGTGGGATGGCAAGCCGCACGCCGACTTCCCGGCCTCCAGCCCGTTTGCGCTCGCCTGCGGCGGCACCAATCTCAGGGCGTCGAACGGCAAGATCACGGAGGTGGTCTGGAACGGCGGTCCGCAGGACGGCGCCGGCGGCGGCGGCGTCAGCGTGATGTTCGCGGAGCCGAAATATCAGGCCAATGCGCATGTGCCGAAATCGCCGGCCCACCGCAGCGGCCGCGGCGTTCCTGACGTCGCCGGCGATGCCGATCCCGCGACCGGCTATCAGATCTTCCTCAACGGCGTCATGACCACGATCGGCGGTACCAGTGCAGTGGCCCCGTTGATGGCCGGCCTGATCGCCCGCATCAACGAGGCCACGACCAGGAAGTTCGGCAAGACGGTCGGCTTCATCAACCCGCTGATCTATGCCTCACATGCGCATGGCGTGTTCCGCGACATCACGGACGGTAACAACGACATCACCGGCTCGCTGCACGGCATGTACAAGGCCGGTCCCGGCTGGGATGCCTGCTCCGGTCTCGGCGTTCCCAACGGCGCGGCGTTGCAGGATCTGCTGGCGGCGTGAGCTGATGTTCTCCCTCTCCCCGTTCTTGCGGGGAGAGGCTCTCTCCTCCGTCATTGCGAGCGCAGCGAAGCAATCCAGACTGTCTCAGCGGAAAGATCCTGGATTGCTTCGTCGCAAGAGCTCCTCGCAATGACGCGTAGAGGGAGTTGAGAATCAGACCGTATCCAGCGCCTTGCCGCGAACATCAGGTCCGAACAGCGCCATCGCGATCACCACGATCAGCATCGCCACGGTGATCAGGCCGAACACGCCGATGACACCGGCCTCCTTCAGCATGTAGGCGACGATGAAGCCCGAGAAGGTCGCGGAGAGCCGGCTCATGGAATAGACGAGGCCGGATGCCTGTGCCCGGATCTGGGTCGGAAACACCTCGGTCTGGTAGGCGTGATAGGCGTAGGACATCGTGGTGTTGCTCGCCGTCAGCAGCACGCCGCAGACGATCAAGAGTACGGGCTCGGTCAATTGCGCGAACGCCAGGCCGAACACGATGATGGCGATGCAGGCCCCGGCGATGATCCAGCGTCGTTCCAACTTGTCGGCAAAGCTCGCGGCCAGCAGCGGCGAGATCGGATAGGCGAAGGCGACGATGAAGGAATATTGCAGGCTCTTGGTGACGGTGATGCCCTTCTCCACCAGCAGCGTCGGCACCCAATTGGCAAAGCCGTAGAAGCCGAAGGCCTGGCAGAGGTTGAACACCATGAACAGGACGACGAGCGAAAGGTAGGGCGGCCTGAACAGATCGCCAAAGCTGACCTGCCGGGTCGCCTGCGCCGTCGGTCGCGCGAGCGAAGCTGCGGGTCCCGCTGCCGCGCTGCCGCCTCTGGCTTCGAGCGTTGCGACGATCCGGAACGCGTCCTCGGTGCGGCCGTGGCGCGCCAGCCAAAGTGGGCTCTCGGGCAGGAACAGCCGCAGCACCCAGATGATCATGCTGGCGGCGGCGCCGATCAGCACTACCCAGCGCCAGCCTTCGACGCCGTAGGGCGCGAGCGGCACCAGCCACCAGGCGAGGAAGGCGACGACGGGCACGGCGATGAACATGATCGCCTGGTTCACCGCAAAGGCGCGTCCGCGGATCCGGCTTGGCACCAGCTCGGTGATGTAGGCATCGATGGTGATGACCTCGACGCCGATGCCGATCCCGGCAAGGAAGCGCCAGAACAGAAGACCTCCGGAGGAAGTCTGGCAGGCCATGATCACGGACGCGGTGGTGTAAGCGAGCAGGGCATAGGTGAAGATCGCGCGCCGGCCAAACCGGTCGGCAAGGAAACCGAGGAAGAAGGTGCCGACGAACAGGCCGGCAAAGGTTGCGGCGACGAAGGCGCCGATGCCGGAGAAGCCGAAGAAGGCCTGGGTCGTCGTGCTCAAGAGGCCGCTGCGGCTGAGGCCTGGCGCGATGTAGCCGGTCAGGAACAGGTCATACATCTCGAAGCAGCCGCCGAGCGAGAGCAGGATGACCAGCTTCCAGACCTGGCTTGTCGCCGGCATCGCCTCGAGCCGCCGCGAGATCTCGTCCGGGCCTGACGGTGCAGCGCCGAGCTCAAAGCCTGTGTCGATGCCGACAACGCTCATGATGTCCTCCCGTGGCGCGCTCGACGCGCGGTTCCCGGCGGCTCGTCTCTGAGGTTTCGCAAGCTCTGCCGGACCGCGCCATGTTTGGCGGGTCGGGAGCGGAAATCCAGAAGAACATATCGATGGAAGCGTTCGAGATTTTCGAAGGCGGGCAGAGGGGTCGTCATGCCCGGGCTTGTCCCGGGCATCCACGTTTTTCGTGCTGTGTGGCAAGGCGTGGATGGCCGGGACAAGCCCGGCCATGACGCCGGAGTTGGCGGTCGTCTGTCACCCCGCCAGCTCCGCCTGCCAGCTGCCGCTGCGCACCTGCTCGGCGATCAGCGACAGCATCAGCCGCCGCATCTCTTCCATCGCGTAAGTCATCGGGCGGTTGCGCAGGCGGCAGAGATAGAGCGTGCGGGTCAGCTTTGGATCGATCACCCGGCGCGCGACCAGGCGGCCGGCGGCGAGTTCCTCCCGCGCGAACAGCTTTGTCGCGATGGTGCAGCCAAGTCCCTCGACCAGCGCGCCGGTCATGCCGGTGATCGAATTGGCGTGCAGGATCGCGCCGCCCTCCAGCCGCTTGAGCAGCACGGGATCGTCGAGCAGCGCGCGCGAGGACAGGCCGAGGCCGTAGCGCAACAGGATCAGCGGCAGCCGGCTCAGCTCCTCGAAGCGGATCGGCGCCTTGCCCTTGCCGACCAGCTTGGGAATGCCGACCAGGAACATCTCCTCTTCCAGCACGGCTTCCGTGATCAGCTCCTTCTCCGACGGCGGATTGTAGACCAGCGCGAGGTCGACATTGGAGACCATCAGATGCATCAGCGTCGCGCCCGACAGGCTCTCGGTCAGCGACAGCTTGAGTTTGGGATATTTGGTCAGCACCGTGCGCATCAGCTCGACGCCGATCGCCTTGACGCCGGAATTGGCCATGCCGATCGAGATCTCACCGGCAATGACGCGGGCGCCCTCGCGCACCTCGGTCTCGGCCTCCGCCATCGCGCGCAGGATGATGCGGGCGTGCTCGTAGAGCCGCTCGCCGGCCGCGGTCGGGTCCATGCCGCGCGACTTGCGCTCGAACAGCGGCGTTGCGAACTCGGCCTCCAGATTCGAGATGTGATGGCTGAGCGCGGACTGCGCGACATTCACTTGGTCCGCCGCGCGCGACAGGTTCCGCTGCTCGTAGACGGCAATGAAATAGCGGAGCTGGCGCGAATCCATGGGGGTCCAGCGTTCTAGAACTGCGAAGGCAATCTTCGACAGATTATATTTTTAAGAAGGCTTGTGAAGACCTAGTCTTTTGCCGAACGGACAGGGAGTGACGCATGGCTGAGACCGGACTGCCGCTCGAAGGCGTGCGGGTCGTCGAGATGACCCACATGGTGATGGGCCCGACCTGCGGCATGATCCTCGCGCAGCTGGGCGCCGAGGTGATCAAGGTCGAGCCGCCCGCCGGCGACAAGACCCGCTCCCTCGGCGGCATGGGCACGGCATTCTTTCCGCTGTTCAACCGCGGCAAGCGCAGTGTCGTCCTGGACTTCGAGAAGGCTGCAGACCGCGATACCATGCACCGGCTGCTGCAGATGGCCGACGTGTTCCTGGAGAATTTTCGCGACGGCCAGCTCGAGAAGCAGGGCCTTGGTGCTGACGAACTGCGCCGCATTCATCCGCATCTGATCATTGCCGGTCACAAGGGCTTTCTATCCGGCCCCTATGAGCATCGTCCCGCGCTCGACGAGGTCGTGCAGATGATGTCGGGCCTCGCTGCCATGACCGGCACGAAAGAAAAGCCGCAGCGCGTCGGCTCCTCCGCCAACGACATCATGGGCGGCATGTTCGGCGTGATCGCGATTCTCGCCGCGCTCTGTCAGAAGCGCGGGGGCAAGCGCGACGGCGCCGACATCCGCATCGGCCTGTTCGAGAATTGCCTGTTCCTGGTCGCCCAGCACATGGTCGAATACGAGATGACCGGCAACAAGCCGCGCTCGATGCCGGAGCGAGAGCATGCCTGGCCGATCTACGACATCTTCGATGCCGCTGGCGACGGCCGCATTTTCATCGGCGTCGTGACCGAGGGCCACTGGCAGGCGTTCTGCCGCGAGTTCGGCTTGAGCGAGTTTCTCGATGACCCGAGCTTGCGCACCACCACCGACCGTATCCTGGCGCGGCCACGGATCCTTCCGCGTGTGGCTGAGATCATCCGGCAGCAGAACGTGGCGCAGCTGTCGCAGAAGCTCGACGCACTCAACATCTGCTTCTCGCCGATCAACCGGCCCGAGGATCTCCTCACCGACCCGCACGTGCTGCGGCCCGGTGGTCTCGTCACCAATGTTGCCGCTGACGGCAAACCATTCCATGTCCCGACGCTGCCGATCGAGTGGAACGGCAACCACCTCGGCGAAGGCCTGAAGGTCGCACCGCTCGGCGCCGACACCTCGGCGGTCCGCGCCGAGATCGATGACAACAACGACGTCACGTCAAAAGCCGCTGGGAGGCGCGCATGAGCCGGATCGAGACGATTTATCCCGCTGACCGCGTCAGCTTGCGCGAAGTCGGCCTGCGCGACGGGCTCCAGCTCGTCAAGAAATTTCCGTCCACCGAGGCCAAGCAGCGCTGGGTGCGCGAGGAATATGCCGCTGGCGTCAGGCATTTCGAGGTCGGCTCGTTCCTGCCGGCCAAAACCTTTCCGCAATTCGTCGATGTTCGCGACGTCATCACGACGGTGGCGAGCTTGCCGGGTGCTCATGGCATTGCGCTTGCGCTCAACGAGCGCGGCGTCAACGAGGCCCTGGAATCTGGCGTCGGCGAGATCGCCTCGGTGGTGTCGGCGACCGAGGAGCATAGCCAGGCCAATGCGCACCGGTCGCGCGAGTCCGCGATCGCCAACATCAAGCGCCTCTGCGAGCTGCGCGACGCCAGCGCGCACAAGCCGCTGGTGAACGCCGCGATCTCGATGGCGCTTGGCTGCTCGATCACGGGCGCGGTCGACCCGAAAGAGGTGCTGCGGCTCGTCGACAAATGCCTCGAAGCCGAGGTCGATTTCGTCGCGATTGCGGACACCGTCGGCTATGCCGGGCCGAAACAGGTTGGTGAATTATCGCGCGCCGCAGTCAAGCTCGCAGGGAAAAAGCCGATCTGCATCCATCTCCACGACACCCGCGGCATGGGCATCGCCAACGCAGCCGCCGCGCTCGATGAAGGCGTCCGCATTCTCGACGGCTCGCTCGGCGGCCTCGGCGGCTGCCCCTTCGCGCCGGGCGCGACCGGCAATGTCGTGTTCGAGGATCTCGTATTCCTGTGCGAGAGCAAGGGTTTTGCCACGGGGATCGATCTCGAGAGGCTGATCGCGGTGCGCAAGATCCTGCGCGAGGAAATGCCGAACGAGCAGCTTTACGGCGGCCTGGCGCGGGCCGGGTTGCCGGGCGGGAGTGCAGCGAAGGCGGCGTAGGACTCTTTCTTCCTTCCTTCTCCCTTGTGGGAGAAGGTGGCGCGAAGCGCCGGATGAGGGGTTGCCTCCGCGAACTCATCACCACCTGCCCATAGCGCACGCAACGCTCCGCTCCCTCATAGCCGCGTTGCGCGCAGCCGCAGCGCATTGCCGACCACGCTCACCGAGGACAGCGCCATCGCCGCGGCTGCGATGATCGGCGACAGCAGCAGGCCGAAGGTTGGATAGAGGATGCCAGCGGCGATCGGAATGCCGGCGGCGTTGTAGATGAAGGCGAAGAACAGGTTTTGCCTGATATTGCTCATCGTCGCCTGCGACAGTTTTCGCGCCCGCACGATGCCGGTGAGATCGCCCTTCAGAAGGGTGACGCCGGCGCTTTCCATCGCCACGTCCGTGCCGGTGCCCATGGCGATGCCGACCTCGGCCGCGGCCAGCGCCGGCGCGTCGTTGACGCCGTCGCCGGCCATCGCGACGCTGCGACCGGCCTTTTGCAGCTTCGTCACCACCGCGCTCTTCTGATCCGGCAGCACTTCGGCTTCGACATCGGCAATGCCGAGCCGGCGCGCGACGGCCTCCGCCGTGGTGCGGTTGTCTCCGGTCAGCATGATCACCTTGATGCCTTCGGCGGCGAGCGCCTTCAACGCGTCAGGGGTCGATGCCTTGACCGGATCGGCGATCGCGAACAGGCCGGCAAGTGCGCCGTCGATGGCCATGTTGATGACGGTGGCGCCATCGCCACGCAGGCGCTCGGCCTCCGCATCGAGCGTCTTGGTGTCGATGCCGATCGACGTCAGATACTTGGCGTTGCCGAGCACGATGGTCTTGCCATCGACCTTGCCGGCGGCACCCTTGCCCGTCGGCGAGTCGAATCCTTCGACCTGGCCGAGTGCAAGCTGCTTCCCCTTCGCGGCGCGCATGATCGCGTCGGCCAGCGGATGCTCGCTGGCACGCTCGACACTGGCGGCAAGCCGCAGGATGTCATCCTCGGCAAAGCCTGATGCCGGGACGATCGCGACCACCTTGGGCTTGCCTTCGGTCAGCGTGCCTGTCTTGTCGACCACGAGCGTGTCGATCTTTTCCATCCGCTCCAGCGCTTCGGCGTTCTTGATCAGCACGCCGGCCTGCGCACCGCGGCCGACGCCGACCATGATCGACATCGGGGTCGCAAGACCCAGCGCACAGGGACAGGCGATGATCAGCACGCTGACGGCGGCGACGAGGCCGAAGGCCAGCCGCGGTTCCGGCCCAAACCAGGCCCAGGCGGCGAAGGCAACGATGGCGACGGCGATCACTGATGGCACGAACCAGCCCGCGACCTGATCGGCCAACCGCTGAATCGGCGCGCGCGAGCGCTGTGCGTCCGCGACCATCTGCACGATCTGCGACAGCAGCGTCTCGCGGCCGACCTTGTCGGCGCGCATGATGAAGCTGCCGGACTGGTTGAGCGTGCCGGCGATGACCTTGGCGCCAGTCTCCTTGGTGACGGGCATGGATTCGCCTGTCACGAGGGACTCATCGAGCGAGGAGCGGCCTTCCAGGATCACGCCGTCAACAGGCACTTTCTCGCCGGGCCGAACGCGCAAGCGGTCGCCCGCATGCAGCGTATCGATCTCGACCTCATGCTCGCTGCCATCGGTGTCGACGCGCCGTGCGGTTTTCGGCGCAAGCTGCAGCAGCGCCTTGATCGCCCCGGATGTTGCATCGCGGGCGCGCAGCTCCAGCACCTGGCCGAGCAGCACCAGCACAGTGATGACGGCCGCCGCTTCGAAATAGACGGCGACTGCGCCCTCATGGCCGCGGAAGGTCTCCGGGAAAATCTGCGGCGCGATGGTGCCGATCAGGCTGTAGACATAGGCAACGCCAGTGCCCATCGCGATCAGCGTGAACATGTTGAGATTGCGCGTCAGCAGCGACTGCCAGCCGCGGACGAAGAATGGCCAGCCGGCCCACACCACCACGGGCGTGGCAAAGATGAGCTGGATCCAGTTCGAGAGAGTCGGGTCGATCCAATTGTGCGGACCGGCGAGGTGGCCGCCCATCTCCAGCACGACAGGCGGCAGCGCCAGCGCGCCGCCGATCCAGAATCGCCGCGTCATGTCGGCGAGCTCCGGGTTGGGGCCGGTCTCCAGACTTGCGACCTCCGGCTCCAGCGCCATGCCGCAGATCGGGCAGCTGCCGGGTCCGACCTGGCGGATCTCCGGATGCATCGGGCAGGTGTAGATCGTGCCCGCGGGCATCGCGGGCTCGGGCGCTTTGTCCTTGGTGAGGTATTTTGCGGGATCGGCGGCGAACTTGGTCCGGCAGCTGGCCGAGCAGAAATGGAACGTCTCGCCGTGGTGCTCGAAGCGATGCTTCGACGTCGCTGGATCGACCGTCATGCCGCAAACGGGATCGAGAACCTTTGTCGCGGCGGCGCCATGGTCATGGCCGTGATGGTGCGCAGGGCCGGCGTGATCATCGTGCCCGCCGCAACAGGACGAGGCGGCAGGCTTGGCAGCGGGCGGCGCGGCCTTGGCGGAGCAGCCGCATCCGGGATGCGCGCTGCCGTCGTTGTGATGCGTGTGGTTCTCGTCGTGCATTATCCTGCTCCGGCCCCTTGCAACCCATACCCGGTAGGGGTATATAGACCCCATGCGCAAGGACATCAAGGCATCCGTCGGAAAACGTCTTGGCCGGATCGAGGGCCAGGTTCGCGGCCTCCAGAAAATGGTAGAGGAAGACCGCTACTGCATCGACATCGTGACGCAGATCTCGGCGGTGCGCGCCGCGCTGCGCCGGGTCGAGGAAGAGATCCTGAAGGACCACGTCGCCCATTGCGTCGAGCACGCAATCGCCAGCGGCGACAAGGCCGACCAGCGCGAGAAGATCGCGGAGTTGATGGCGGTGATCGGGCGGGCGGAGCGGTAGAGAAGGCGGCCGCCGCACCCTCATTGCGAGCGAAGCGAAGCAATCCTGAGTCCCTCGGCAGAGGCAATCTGGCTTGCTTCGTCGCAAGAGCCTCTCGCAATGACGTGGAGAGTGACTGGCGCCGTTTCCCCCCAGCGTCGTCCTGGCGAAAGCCAGGACCCATACCGCGGAATCTATCGATGGCGCTCGATGGTCGTACCGAACGCAGGGTCTTCGCAAAACTGCTTGTGGGGTAATGGGTCCTGGCTTTCGCCAGGACGACAGCGGAGGCCTTACGCGGCCCGCTCTCGCGCACGTCCTCGGCGTCTCGGCCGGTACATCGCGAGTCTCTTGAGCAGCGGGACATGTTCGGAGCCGCGTTCAACCGTCTCGGCGGTCGCCTCGCTCACTTGCTCAGCCGAAGCCGGCGCTTCTTCGTCAATCGCTTCAGGAACGAGCGGCGGCGCACGGAACGTTTCTGGAAACACACCGAACGAGCCCGCTACCTCCTCGAGCGGCTTTTGCTTGTCGGCCCAGTGCAAGGCCGTGTAGTCGAAGCCGTGCACGATGGTGGGTTTGACCACTTCGAAATAGGGCGAGATATCGAAGTCGCGGGGCATGTAGAGCGAGGAGTCGCGAATGTGCAGGATCTCGCGGCGCGCCGCGCGGCTGCCGGCCTTGGTGATCTTCGGCAGGATCGGATAGCGCACCGCATCGAAGGCCTGCGCGATCAGCGCCGAGCAGATGATCTTGGTCGGATCGCCCGAGCCGAGCGCGATCATGCGCCGCCGCCAGCGCTGCGGCACCGGCAGCGGAAACAGGAAGCGCATCAGATCGATGATGTTCTTGGTGTCGTAGCCGAAACCGATGCGGTTGATCGCATAGCGGCACACCGTGGTGCGGTCCTCGTAGGACAGTCCGACCGGACGGCAGATGCGGGTGTGATAGGGGAAATATTTCGACAGCGGCGCGGAGGTGACGCCCTCGCCGATATTGGCCTCGATCAGCACATGCGGCTCGCCGTCGGGCTCGACCGCGCCCTCGACCGGTCCGACATAGAGCGCGGCATGCGACCAGGTCGACTGCGTCAGGTATTTGATGATGCCGGAGATGCGGTTGTTGCCCTCGACCAGCATGACGTCGCCGGGCTGGATCACGCCGCGCAGATGCTCGGGGTCGCTGGGTGTGAACGGCTCATAGCCCGGCACCTCTTTCGAGAGGTAGGCGGCTATCACCTTTCCGACTGAATCTAGGACCGTCCCCATGAACTCCCCCGGGGGCCTTTCTGGCCGTCTTTTTTCCATCTGTATCATGGTCGAAACCCGTTGCAATTCGGTTCATGGCCTCTGTGAGGTCAAGCACGATTGATTCACCATGATGGTTGCTGCGCAACATCAGATGCGGCAAGGTTCGCCGGCTGTTCCCGTTCGTCGCAAGTCTCCGGAAACCATGACATGACAATCACCCGCCGCAGCTTCCTATCGGCGTCGGCGGTCTTTGCTGCAGCGCCGGTCCTGCGCGCAACCGCCGCGCCCCTGCCGCGCGATGCTGACATCGTCGTGATCGGTGCGGGTGCGGCCGGCATCGCTGCGGCGCGGCGGATCATGGCGGCCAATCGCAAGGTCGTCGTGGTGGAGGCGGCGTCGCAAATTGGTGGGCGCTGCATCACCGACAGCTCGACCTTCGACGTGCCGTTCGATCGCGGCGCGCGCTGGATGCACAATCCCGATACCAATCCGATGATCCGGCTGGCGCGCAGCGCCGGGCTCGATGTGTCGCCGGCACCGTCGGGCCAGAAGATGCGCATCGGCCGCCGCAATGCGCGCGCGGGCGAGACCGAGGACTTTCTGGCGGCGCTGGTGCGCGCCAACCGTGCCGTCGACGAAGCGGCGCGCGGCAAGCTCGATACGTCCTGCGCCTCGGTCCTGCCGAAAGATCTCGGTGATTGGGCGGGCGCCGCCGAATTCGTGCTCGGTGCGAGCTTTGCCGGCAAGGATCTGAAGGAGCTGTCGGCGATCGATAAGGCGCGTGCACAGGACCGCAACTCCCCCATCGCCTGCCGCCAGGGTCTGGGCACGCTGATCACAAGGCTCGGCGAGCAGGTGCCGACAGTGCTGTCGACGCCGGCCAGCCGCATCGTCTGGAGCAATCGCGATGTCAGCGTTGAGACGCAAGCCGGCAAGATCGCCGCGCGTGCCGCCATCATCACGGTCTCGACCAACGTGCTCACATCGGGCGCGATCAAGTTCGCGCCCGACATCCCCAAGCGCGCGCTCGACGCGGCGTCAAAGCTCTCGCTCGGCACTTACGATCACATCGTGCTGCAACTGCCGGGCAACCCGCTCGGCCTCGCGCGCGACGACATCCTGATCGAGCAGAGCAACGGGACGCGTACCGCGCTGATGTACGCCAATATCGGGGGATCCTCGCTGTGCTCGATCGACGTCGGCGGCTCGTTCGGTCGCGATCTCTCAGAGCAGGGCGAGAAGGCGATGGCGGCCTTCGCCAAGGAGTGGATCACGAAGCTGTTCGGCAGCGAGGCGGCTGCCGCGGTGCAGAAGACCGCTGCAACGCGCTGGAATGCCTCGCCCTATGTCATGGGCGCGATGTCGGCAGCCTCGCCCGGCGGACAGCTCTCGCGAAAGATTTTGACCGAGCCGATCGGCAATGTGTTCCTCGCCGGCGAAGCCACGCATGAGACGCTGTGGGGCACCGTCGACGGCGCCTGGGACAGTGGCGAGCGCGCCGCGGACGCCGCGCTGCGCAAGATCGGTGCGCTGAAGGACGAGCCGGCCGACGTGCCGACGCAATCGACGAAGCGGCGGCGTGCGCCGCGGCGGTAGGGGCAGAGACAACAAAGCCGCAACAAACTCCGCCGTCGTCCCGGCGAAGGCCGGGGCCCATAACCACGAATGGTGGTTTGGCGAAGACTCGAAGTTCGGTACTTTGACCGGCCACATCGACAGATCACGCGGTATGGGTCCCGGCCTTCGCCGGGACGACCCTAGCGCAACACCCTGTCCAGCACCGGCAGCCCCGTCATCACCGCGATCGCGATCAGGGCGTAGCAGATTCTGCGAAACACCGTTTCGCTGGCGCGGCCGAACAGCGAAGCACCGAAGCCGACGCCGATCGCGTAAACGGGACCAACGATCAGCGACAGTAGCAGCGACTCGCGCGAGATCAGGCCTGATGTAGCGTAGCTGACCATCGAGAAGGAATCCGAGGCGCCGAAGAACAGCAGGATATTGGCGCGCGCGACGATCGGTGCGATGGGGCGGCCGAGCCAATAGCCGACAATCGGCGGCCCGCCGGTCTGCGCCAGGCCGCTGCAGAAGCCCGAAAGGCCACCGATACCGACCGAGAGCCAAAGGTGGTCCTTGCCGCGATAGCGCCAGCCCGACAGCAGCAGAAGCAGCAGGGCGGTGACGAAACCGGAGATGATCCAGCGCGTGGTAACGGGCTGAAGCACGCTGCGGAAATAGGTTCCGAGGGGTACGCCGACCAGCGCGCCGAGCACGATCACGCCGGTGGCCTTGCGATCCGCCTTCCGCCACGCGTCAGGCAGCAGCGGCGCGGCGGCAACGAAGTCGATGACGAGGAGGAGTGCCGCGACCAGCCGCGGCGCCGCAACGCTGCTCGCCAGCGGCATGAAGATCAGCGCCGAGCCGAAACCTGAGAAGCCGCGCGCGGTGCCCGAAACGAAAGCGATGGCGCAGAGCGCCATCGCAATAGAGAGACTGACGTCCTTCGAGAGGAAGTCGGTGATACTCATGCCCTGTCATTCCAGGGCATCACGCCCTCAAGGTGCCGCCGGTCTTCTTCGTGACCTCCGCCACGATCTTCGCGGCCACGGCTTCGATCTCCTGGTCGGTCAGCGTCTTCTCGCGCGGCTGGATCGTCACTGCGATGCCAACAGACTTCTTGCCGTCGTCGATGCCCCTGCCTTCATAGACGTCGAAGACGTTGACGCCGGTGATCAGCTTCTTGTCGACGCCTTGCGCGGCGCGGACGATGTCGCCGGCCTTGACGGTGCGGTCGACGATGAAGGCGAAGTCGCGCGAGACAGGCTGGAACGCCGACAGCTCGATCAGCGGCTTGGCGCGGGTCGGCTTCTTCTTGGCTTCTGGAATGCGGTCGAGCGTCACCTCGAACACCACGAGCGGGCCGTCGGCGCCGAGCGCCTCCAGCGCGCGCGGATGCATCTCGCCGAAGTATCCGAGCACGTTCTGCGGCCCGATCTGGATCGTGCCGGAGCGGCCCGGATGCAGCCATGCAGGACCGCCGGCGACGATTTGAAGCGCCTGCATCGGTGCGCCGGCTGCAGCCAGCACGGCCAGTGCATCAGCCTTGGCATCGAACACGTCAGCCTGCGCCGAGCCCGTCCAGTGCCGGCCGAGACCTTCCGAGGATGCAAGTCCGCGGCGCAAGCCGCTCGCGGCCATGAACTGATCCTGCGGGCGATCGCCCTTGAAGACTTGCCCGACCTCGAACAGGGCAACATCGCCATAGCCGCGATCGGCATTGGCCTGCGCGGCCGCGACCAGGCCCGCCAGCAGCGTCGGCCGCATGTCGGAGAGATCGGCGGCGATCGGATTGGCCACTTCGAGCTCGCGCTGTCCGCCGCCGAACAATTGCGCCGCAGGCTTGGTGATGAACGACCACGTCACGGCTTCGACCATGCCGCGGCTCGCCAGAGCGCGCCGCGCACGGCGGGTACGAAGCTGCAGCGGCGTCAGCACCGATTTGCGCGCGTCCTCGCCGCGCTCGAACGGCGTCATCGGCACCTTGTCGACGCCGTAGATGCGGACGACCTCCTCGACGATGTCGGCCTTGCCGTGCACATCGATGCGCCACGACGGCACCGCAACCTTCACCACCGGGCCTGCACCCGCCATCATGAAGCCGAGATGGCTCAGGATGCGCTTCATCTCCGGCATCGGCACCTCGATGCCGGACAGACGCTTCACCTCGGTCACAGGGAATTCGATGATGCGGTCGTCGCCGAAGGCCTTGCCGACCACCACGTTCTCGGACGGCGTGCCGCCGCATATCTCCATCACCAGCTTGGTCGCGAGCTCCAGCCCCGGCACCATGAAGGCGGGATCGACGCCGCGTTCGAAGCGGTAGCGTGCGTCCGAATTGATGCCGAGCTTGCGGCCGGTCTGGGCGATGTTGATCTCGTTCCACAGCGCCGATTCGATCAGCACATCGGTGGTGTTCTCGTCGCAGCCGGAGGCCTCGCCGCCCATGATGCCGGCGAGCGATTCGACGCCGTGCTCATCGGCGATGACGCAGATCGAAGCATCGAGATTGTAGGTACGGCCGTCGAGCGCGAGCAGCGTCTCGCCGTCGCGGCCTCGGCGCACGACGAGATTGCCCTTCACCTTCTTGGCGTCGAACACGTGCAGCGGGCGCGCGCGGTCGTAGGTCATGAAGTTGGTGATGTCGACCAGCGCGTTGATGGGCCGCAGTCCGATCGCGGCCAGCCGCTTCTGCAGCCATTCCGGCGAGGGGCCGTTCTTGACCCCGCGCACGAGGCGCAGCGCAAAGCCGGGGCACAGATTGGCGTCCTCGACCGTGACCTTCACCGGGCAAGGGAATTCTCCCTTGATCTGCTTGATCCCGGGATCCCTAAATTTGCCCATGTCGGCGGCCGCGAGATCGCGCGCGATGCCGTGCACGCCGGTGCAATCCTGCCGGTTCGGCGTCAGATTGATCTCGATCACGGGATCGCCGAGCGCGGCCCATTCGGCGTATCCGGCGCCGATTGGTGCATCCGCCGGCAATTCCATGATGCCGTCATGGTCGTTGGAGATCTGCAGCTCGGCCGCCGAGCACAGCATGCCGCGGCTCTCGACGCCGCGGATGGTGCCGACGCCGAGCGTGATGTCCTTGCCGGGAATGTAGGTGCCGGGCGGAGAGAACACGCTGACGAGCCCGGCGCGCGCGTTCGGCGCCCCGCACACCACCTGCACCGGCGCACCGCCGTCACCGGTGTCGACCATGCAGACGCGCAGGCGATCGGCGTTCGGATGCTGCTCGGCCGAAATCACCTTCGCGATGGTGAAAGCCTTGAGCGCCTTCGCCTTGTCCTCGATGTTCTCGACCTCGAGCCCGATCATGGTGAGCTTGTCGGCGAGCTTTTCGAGCGGCTCGTCGGTGTCGAGATGATCCTTCAGCCAGGAGAGGGTGAATTTCATGGCTGTGTGCCTCGGCTCTTGTCGGTTGAATTGCTTTGATCGGTGTTAGTGTTCCCTCCCCCCTTGTGGGGGAGGGTCAGGGAGGGGGGTGAGCCGCGGGCGGCGGCAGAAGCCGCTTGGCGGACTGCCTCAACAACTCCCTCTAGATTCGACATCACCTGCTCATTGGTGAAGCGCAGAACTTGAAAGCCCTCAGCGGCGAAGAACGCGTCGCGACGCTGATCGGCCTTTTGCCGCTCTTCAAAGTCGTGTGACTCGCCATCGATCTCGATGATCAGCTTCGAGGCGAAGCATACAAAATCGGCGACGTAGTTTCCGATCGGCGTTTGACGGCGAATGCCCACGCCATCCATGCGATTGGCTTTCAGGTAGCGCCACAGCTGTGTCTCAGCACGCGTCATCGTCCGGCGAAGTTGCTTCGCCCGGCTGCGCTGACGCTCGCTCACAACTGCGTGCGGCATCCGCGGCTACCCCCCTCCCTGACCCTCCCCCACAAGGGGGGAGGGAACGGAGAGAGTCGGCGTATGGCCGAGCAGCGCCATCACGAGCTCAGCCCTCCCGCGAGAGTCGGCACTTCGAGCGGCTTGAAGCCGTAATGGCTCAGCCAGCGGACGTCGCTGTCGAACAGCTGGCGCAGATCGGCGATGCCGTATTTCAGCATGGCGATGCGGTCGATGCCCATGCCCCAGGCAAAGCCCTGGTACTCGTCGGGATCGATGCCGCAGGCGCGCAGCACGTTCGGATGCACCATGCCGCAGCCGAGAATCTCGAGCCAGTCCTCGCCCTCGCCGAAGCGGATCTCGCCCTTGTCGCGGCGGCACTGGATGTCGACTTCCAGCGACGGCTCGGTGAACGGGAAGAACGACGGGCGGAAGCGCATGTTGATGTGGTCGACCTCGAAGAACGCCTTGCAGAACTCGTGCAGGATCCATTTGAGGTGGCCGAGATGCGAATGCTTGTCGATGACGAGGCCTTCGACCTGGTGGAATTGCGGCGTGTGGGTCGCGTCCGAATCGATGCGGTAGGTGCGGCCCGGGCAGATCACGCGGATCGGCGGCTTCTGGCTCAGCATAGTGCGCACCTGCACCGGCGAGGTGTGGGTTCGCAGCAGCATGCGCGAGCCGTCCTCTTTCGGATGGAAGAAGAACGTGTCGTGCATCTCGCGCGCCGGATGGCCTTCCGGGAAATTCAGCTTGGTGAAGTTGTAGTCGTCGGTCTCGATGTCAGGACCTTCGGCGACCGAGAATCCCATGTCGGCGAAGATCGTGGTCAGCTCATCCCAGACCTGGCTGAGCGGATGGATGCGGCCGGCCTCGGCCTGTGCATCGCGTAAGGGGAGCGTGACGTCGACGGTCTCGGAGGCGAGCCGCGCATCGAGCGCAGCCGACTTCAGCACGTCGCGCCGTGCGGCGAGCGCCTCGGTGATCTTGTCCTTGGCCTGGTTGATCGCCGCGCCTTGCGTCTTGCGCTCGTCGGGCGACATCTTGCCGAGCGTGGCGAGCAGCGCCGAGATCGAGCCCTTCTTGCCGAGCGCTGCGACGCGCACCGCTTCGAGCGCCGCTTCATCGCCGGCGGCGGCGATCTGGTCGAGGATGGATGGTTCAAGCGTTGCGAGGTCGGACACAGGCAAATCCTTGGCTCCAAATTCGGCTGGGTTGTCGCCGCCCGAAGGGCGTAACGTCAAGCAAAAAGCCGGTGTTTTCGGCTTCTCGAGCGGCTGGGTTGAACCTCGCGCGGGGACCCGGCACCAAGACAGGATACGAGGAGACCTTTGCGATGCTTTCGAAATCCGTTCTTGCTGCTTCTCTGGCCGCTGCGGCCATCGTTCTGTCGGTCGCCGGCCCGGCGCGTGCCATGGTCTGCATGGATACATCCATGACACTGGACGAGGTCGTCGATGCCATCAGCGCACAGAAGAGCTGCGAAAGCGCGATGAAGGTGTTCAAGGATTGCGAGCTGACCGCGAGCGGCGACGTCCAGCTCGGCGCCGCCGTCGAAAAGAAGTGCGAGGCGGACTTCAAGCCCGGCCTCAGTGCCGCGCAGACACAGGCCTACAAGCGCGAGATGCACGCATGCGACATCAAGTACCGGAACAAGTCCGGTACCATGTATCTCTCGTTCACGGCATTCTGCCGGGCGGAGGTCGCCCAGCGTTACTCGGAGCGCGCGCTGAAGGCGGGCCAGAAGGCCCGCTAGCGCAGGCCTTATCAGGCCGCGAGCGCGGCTTTGGCCTTCTCGGCGATCGCCTGGAACGACGCGGGCTCGTGGATCGCGAGATCCGACAGCACCTTGCGGTCCACGGTGATGCCCGACTTGGCGAGACCGTCGATAAATCGGCTGTAGGTCAAGCCGAACGGACGGACCGCCGCGTTGAGACGCTGGATCCAGAGCGCGCGGAAGGTGCGCTTCTTACGCTTGCGGTCACGGAAGGCGTATTGCTGGGCCTTCTCCACGGCCGGCTTGGCGGCGCGGATGGTGTTCTTGCGGCGGCCGTAGAAGCCCTTGGCGGCCTTGTAGACTTTCTTATGCTTGGCGTGGGCGGTCACACCGCGTTTGACGCGAGACATGACAAATATCCTTCGAAGATGACTTGGTTTTCGGATCGCCGCGCAAGACGCGGCGGAGATGGCAATGATCGTGAACGCGATCAGGCGTTCGGCAAGAAGTACTTCTTGACGTTGTCGCCGTCGGTCTTGAACAGCACCGAGGTGCCGCGCAGCTGACGGATCTGCTTCTTCGTCCGCTTGATCATGCCGTGACGCTTGCCGCGATGGGCGAACATCACTTTGCCGGTGGCAGTCACCTTGAAGCGCTTTTTAGCGCCCGATTTGGTCTTCAGCTTGGGCATTTGGCTCTCCTCATGGCCAAAGAAAACCGCCCGCGAAGGCGGCCTGGCCGTCAAAAATGCTCGTTAGAGCGTTGATTGTGCTCAAGTTTCTGCGAACTAGCGCGAAACCCGCACGAACATCGCCACGGCAGCCCTAAATCAGCCGGGCGATGAAGGCCGGGCTTATGACAGAGAACGGGCCGGATGGCAACGATGAACCGGTGGAACCCGCGCGCCGACTATTGGGAGTTGCCACCCCCTTGTTCACGCCGTCCCGTCCGGAGCAGGACCAAATGGCCCATTTTTCCCAATCGCTTTTGTCTGTCGTCGCCTGTCCCCGCCACCTTGCACTGTTGGCCGTGCTTGCCGCGGCCGTCGTCCCGTCGACCGCCGATGCCCGCGTCGGCGGCTATGACGGCGTCTGGAACGTGACCTTCGCAACCACGCGCGGCAATTGCAGCTCGGGCTACAGCGTCCCCTTTACCGTGACGGGCAGCAGGGTGTCGTCCGCCGGCGGCGGCCGGGTCTCCGGCACCGTCAATCGCGGCGGCGCCGTCGCGGTCCAGGTGTCGGTCGGTGCCTCCCACGCCAGCGGCGGTGGCCGGCTCGGTGGTGCAGCCGGGGCGGGTTCCTGGAGGGGCATCATCTCCGGCGACCAGTGCAGCGGCACCTGGCAGGCGACACGGACCTGAAAATAAAACGGCCCGCCGGAGATCCGGACGGGCCGTTGAAACTTCGGCTGCAGCGCGCCGGTGTCAGCGCGGCGCCAGCACCATGACGACCTGACGACCTTCGAACCGGGCGTCCTGCTCGACCTTGGCGAGCTCGGCGACGTCGGTCTTGATCTTGTCAAGCAGCTTGGTGCCGATCTCCTGGTGCGCCATTTCGCGGCCGCGATAGCGCAGGGTGATCTTGACCTTGTCGCCCTCCTCGAAGAACCGCAGCATCGCGCGCATCTTCACGTCGTAATCATGGTCGTCGATCATCGGGCGGAGCTTGATCTCCTTGATCTCGACGGTCTTCTGCCGCTTGCGGGCTTCAGCGGCTTTCTTCTGGGCGGAATACTTATACTTCCCGTAGTCCATGATCTTGCAGACGGGAGGGCTGGTATTCGGCGAAATCTCGACGAGATCCATGCCGGCTTCCTGGGCCATCCGGACGGCCACTATCGTCTCGACGGTGCCCTTGTTGTCACCGTTCTGGTCGATCAGCTGGATCTGCGCGTTGCGAATATCATCATTGATGCGCGGCCCGTCTTTTGCGGAAGGGGCCGGGGCTCTATTGGGACGGCGAATGGGTGGTTCTCCAAAGCTGTGGAAGGAAGCGGCTATTTTGAAGGAAGATACTGATGCCGGCAAGCAAGTCGCCCGTGCGAGAAGCGAAAAACCCTCAAATGCGAGGCATTTTGGTCACGCCCATCGGCACGGTGCTCGACATAGACACCTTGTCCCTGTTCCGCAAGCGTCCCAAAGGGACAATGCCGATATAGGGTTGCCTTGCGGAAGATACGGCCTGAGACCTCAAACCCCACAGCAAGAGAAAACGTTCCATGACCTCAGCAATTCCCGATGCCGTGCTCGACTTCATCGATGTTGGCGAGGGTCCGTCGGCGCGCACGATCGCGGTGCGCCACCGTGCCGGGCAAGGGCCTGATCATCAAGGGCCTGGTCTCGTCTGGCTCGGCGGCTTCAAGTCGGACATGCAGGGCGGCAAGGCGGTGGCGCTCGACGGCTGGGCCGCAGAACATGGCCGTGCCGTGGTCCGGTTCGATTATTCCGGCCATGGTGAATCCAGCGGCGATTTCGCCGACGGAACCATCGGCAGCTGGCTCGAGGACAGCGTCGCGGTGTTCGAGCGCTTCTGCACCGGTCCGCAAATCCTGATCGGCTCCTCCATGGGCGGCTGGATGGCGCTGCTGCTCGCGCGCGAGATCAGGAAGCGTTCCGGTAAGGCCTCACTGGCGGGCCTCGTGCTGATCGCGCCGGCGCCCGACTTCACCGAAGAGCTGATGTGGAAGAATTTTTCGCCCGAGGTGAAGAAAGACATCGAGACCAAGGGTTTTTGGCTCAGGCCATCCGAATATGGCGACGGCACGCCCTATCCGATCACGCGCAGGCTGATCGAGGAGGGACGCAACCATCTCGTGCTCGGCAGCGCCATCGATCTCGGCTGTCCCGTCCGCATCCTGCAAGGCGCCCAGGACCTGGATGTGCCGTGGCAGCACGCGTTTGCACTGACGCATCGGCTGCCGGCCGACGACGTCGTGCTCACCCTGATCCAGGACGGCGACCACCGCCTCTCCCGCCCGCAGGATATCGCGCGTATTCTTGCCGCCGTGGCGGAGATCGGGTGAAGTATTGCCAAGCACTCGGTGTCATCGCCCGCGAAGGCGGGCGATCCAGTACTCTGAGGCAGTTGTGGTTCAATCGACAGGCCGCGGCGTACTGGATGCCCCGCTTTCGCAGGGCATGACCAAGAAGTTGGGAGAAGCGCCAATGACCACCACAGCCATGCTGCGCGCGTTCTGCGATGCCGTCGAGCAGCGCAACGGCCGCGCTTTTGCCGAACTGTTCACCGAGGACGGTGTCTATCACGACGTCTTCTATGGCGCGTTCGAAGGCCGGACAAAAATCGCGGCGATGATCGACGACTGGTTCTATCGCACGGCGACGGATTTCCGTTGGGACATGCATGATCCCGTCTCGGACGGCACCACGCTCTATGCGCGTTACACCTTCAGCTACAAATCAACCCTGCCGGAAGCGAACGGCGCACGGGCGATGTTCGAGGGCGTTGCGATCATGACGCTGAAGGACGGCAAGATCGCTGGATATCACGAGGTCGCCAACACTGCGCCGGCATTCGTCGATCTGAAGTTCTCAGCCGAGCGGATTGCGAAGATCGCCGGCAAGCAGGGTGCGGAGTTGAAGGCGCGACCGGAGATGAAGCGGCATCTGGTGTAGGCTCTCTCTCGCCCTTGTCATTCCGGGGCGTGCGAAGCACGAGCCCGGAATCCATAACCACGATCGGGAGTATGGATTCTCAGGTGCGCAATTGCGCACCATAGCTCGCGCCAAGTGGCGCGCCCCGGAATGACGGTTAGGGCGGCGGCACCTTCGTCATTGGCTTGCGCTGGGCCAATGCGGCGACCGTCGCGCTGCCGATCGGGCCCTGCTCGTCATAGAGCCAGCATTCGCCGATCGCGACACCGTCGGTCGCCTGATGGTTCACCACGTCAAACCCGATCCAGTTCGTCACCGGCAGACGATGCAGATAGATCGTGACGTCGCTGTTGATATAGCCAAGCCCCTTGTCGCCGGCATTGGCAAAGGGGCTGGCGAAATCGGCGCCCACGGCAACATGGACGAACGGCGTCATCCGCACGCCCGCAACGAGCTCGCGGACCTCGCTCATCCACAGCCGTCGTGGCCCGAGCGAGCCCATATGGCCGACAATGGGGCGCGTCGTCCATTTGCCGTTCATGCCGAGCCGGGGATCGGTCGGCTTTGGAATGTCCGATGGCTTCGGCACGTCCCAGTTCGGCGGTGACCAGACATTGCCATCAGGATTTTGCGTCCGGCGCAGCAGCTGGCAGGAGGCGCGCGCCATGCTGACGCCGCCGGAGAAGAGCTCCGCCTCCACCACGCGGATGCGCATGCCGTCGCGCACCAGCCGCGTCGTCACTTGAATCGGCTTGTCGATGGTCGGCAGCCGGAACATGTCGGCGGTCAGCCGAGCCGGCACGAATTCAGGGCCGGAATGGCGCTCCTCGATGGCGAAGCCGAGCAGACCGACAATGACCCGTCCGTGCAGCGATTTCGGATCCCAGGGGCCGTTGGCCACTTCCGTCGGATGGAATGTATCGCCGTCGCGGGTGAAGAAAGGCATGTTTGTCATGATGCGCGACTTTGCGGGAATGGATGGGGAAATCAAGGTCTGCGATTCTCATCCTGAGGAAGCGCGAAGCGCCGTCTCGAAGGATGCAGGCCCCCGCTGCTGCATCTCGGCCTCTATCCTTCGAGACGTGCGCTTAGGGCGCGCTCCTCAGGATGAGGGCCACAGAACGGTTTGCCACTCCTCGCGCACGCTCTCGTCGTGCTCGTTGCTCGCCGCGGCGGACTTGATCGCCTCGAACTCATCCCGCGACACCAACTGCCCCAGCGCCCACACCGCGGCTCCACGCACCAGCGGGCTTGCGTCCTCAAGCAATCGCCGCGCCTCCTCTGCCAGCGCCGCATCACCTGAATTGCCGATCGCGATCAGCACATTGCGCAAGAACCGGTCACGGCCGATCCGCTTCACCGGCGACTTCGTGAACAGTGCGCGAAACGCGGCGTCATCGAGCCGTGAAAGCTCGGCAAGGCTCGGCGCACGCAATTCATTACGCGCGGCGAGCTTGGCCTCGCGTCCCTCTTGCGCGAACTTGTTCCAGGGGCAGGCCGCGAGACAATCGTCGCAGCCATAGATGCGGTTGCCGATGGCTTTGCGAAACTCTTGCGGGATCGGCCCCTTGTTCTCGATGGTGAGATAGGAGATGCAGCGTCGCGCATCGAGCCTGTAGGGTGCGGGAAACGCCGAGGTCGGGCAAATGTCCAGGCACGCCTGGCACGAGCCGCAATGATCGATCTCGGCATCATCGCGCGGCAGATCGAGCGTGGTGTAGATCGCCCCGAGAAACAGCCATGAGCCGAATTCGCGCGAGACCAGATTGGTGTGCTTGCCCTGCCAGCCCAGATGCGCGGCCTGCGCGAGCGGCTTCTCCATCACTGCGGCGGTGTCGACGAACACCTTCACCTCCGACGGCGCGGCCGCCACCAGCCAGCGCGCCAGCGCTTTCAGCCGTTTCTTGATGAGGTCGTGATAGTCGTCGCCCTGCGCATAGACCGAGATCGCGGCGCGTGTGCGCTGCTTGAGGATCGCGAGCGGGTCCTGGTCGGGACCGTAATTGACGCCGAGCATGATGACGCTGCGCACGTCGGCCCACAGTCCGCGCGGATCGACGCGCCGCTCCGGCTGGTTCGCGAGCCAGTCCATGTCGCCATGGCCGCCGGAGGCGAGGAATTCGAGGAAGTGGTGTCCGGCGCTTTCGATCGTGCCGGGCTCGGTGATGCCGATACAGTCGAAGCCGAGCGCGCGCGCTTCGCGCGTCAGCGCGTTCCGAAGCTCATCAATGACGATGCTGGACTTAGTCACCGATGCATCCACACTCGTCATGGCCGGGCTTGTCCCGGCCATCCACGTTCTTGCTTAGCATTCAAGGAAATAGAAAGTACGTGGATGCCCGGGACAAGCCCGGGCATGACGGCGCGGGCTAGAAATCCAGGTCCACGTAGGTCCGCGACGCCGGCACGCCCGCCAGCCATTCGCTCAGCAGCGGACGGAACGACGGGCGGGATTTCACCCGCGCGTACCACGCCTTTGCCGCGTCGTCCTCGCTCCATGGCACGTCGCCCAGATAGTCGATCGCCGACAGATGCGCCGCGGCGGCGAGATCCGCGTAGGTGAGCCGGTCGCCGGCGAGGAAATTGCGTGTCTGCGCCAGCCAGCCGATATAGGCGAGATGATAGCGCACGTTGGCCTTGGCGGCGCGCATCACGTCGGGCGAGGGCGGTCCGCCGCCATTGTCCTCGCTCATGAAGCGCTTGTAGATGCGCTCGGTGACGAGCGGGTGCGAGACCTCCTCGAAGAACTTTTCGTTGAACCAGCCCATCAGCCGGCGCACCTCGACGCGCTCGGCGATTGTCTCCGGCATCAGGCGCTTGGGGCCCATCTCGGCGCCGTAGGCCTCATCGATATATTCGGCGATGATGGCCCCGCCCGGGATTGGCGGCTGTTCGTCGTCCACCAGAACAGGCGTCGTGCCGGCGGCGTTGAGCAGCAGAAATGCCTCGCGTCGTTCCCAGCTGCGTTCCTCGACCAGCTTCAGTTCGAGCCCGTATTCGCCCGCGATCAGACGAATGAAGCGCGAATGCGGACAGAACGGATGATGAAACAGCGTAAACATGAAGCCTTTGACTATTTGATGGTGCTTAAGAATCCATCAATGTTTGTGCGGCGCCACACTAGTTCTTCAAAACCGCGAGGCAAGGGCACGATGGCGCATTTTGCGATTGCGGCATGGGGGCGAATAGGCGAGAAGAGCCCCGCTTTTCCAGCGGAAATGGACCGTAAATATGTCAGATACAATACGGGCAGTGATCCTCGGCATCATCGAGGGTGTGACCGAGTTCCTTCCCGTGTCCTCGACCGGACATCTCCTGCTCGCGGAACGCTTCTTCGGCCTCGGCGAGGGCGCGTTCTGGGATTCGTTTACGGTTCTGATCCAGTTAGGTGCGATCCTCGCGATCGTCGGGCTCTACTTCAAGAAGCTGTGGGATGTCGCGATCGGCATGTTCACGGGCGATGCCTATGCGCGCCGCTTCGTGATCGGCGTGCTGGTTGCGTTCCTGCCCGCTGTCGTCGTCGGCCTCATCGCCGGCAAATACATCAAGAGCGTGCTGTTCAATCCCTGGGTCGTCTGTTTCACGCTGATCGTCGGCGGCGCCATTCTGCTCTGGATCGACCGGCTCGATCTCAAGCCGCGCGAGCATGACGCCACCAAGTTTCCGCTGCTGACGTATCTCTATATCGGTATCGCGCAGTGCGTGGCGATGATTCCGGGCGTATCGCGCTCCGGTGCCAGCATCGTTGCCGCCATGCTTCTGGGCGCGGACAAGCGCGCGGCGGCGGAGTTCTCGTTCTTCCTCGCCATCCCCACCATGATCGGGGCGTTCGCTTACGACTTCTATAAAAGTCGCGCCGAGATGACGATGGACCACATTGGCATCGTCGCGATCGGTTTCGTGGTGTCGTTCATCACCGCCATCATCGTGGTGAAGACGTTCCTGGAATACGTCACCCGTCACGGCTTTGCGGTGTTCGCCTGGTGGCGCGTCATCGTCGGCACCCTCGGCCTGATCGCGCTGGCGCTGGGGCGTTAACCCTCGGGCCCCAACACCGATGGAAGTGTTCCTGTTTCACCTCTCCCCGCCGGGGAGAGGTGGACACCGGCGCTGCTGCCGCAAAACTCACTGACGCGCCTCAACGCAATATCAGCTTTTGGCCGCTAGGCAGGTTCCGAAAGCGGGGCTGGCCCGCGGACGGAGCTGAACGATGACGTCAGTCAGCGGCTGGGGGCGCTTCCCGGTCGTCGATAGCGAAGTGCTGCGGCCGCGGTCGTTCGGGGCCGTGGACGCGGCTGTCGTCGCCGGCTCGGTCGCCCGGGGCAACGGCCGTGCCTATGGCGATGCCGCGATCGGCGCTGCCAGGACCATCGCGATGACCGGGTTCGACCGGATCAGGTCGTTCGATCCGGCGACCGGGCGCATTCGTCTCGAGGCCGGTGTGCTGCTGTCGGACCTGATCGACACCTTCGGCCCGCAGGGCTTCCTGCCTTTCGTTGTTCCCGGCACGCGCTTCGTCTCGGTCGGCGGCGCCATCGCTGCGGACGTTCACGGCAAGAACCATCATGGCGAGGGTGGCTTTGGCCGCTATGTCGACAGCATTCTGCTGCGGACCGGGGCGGGCGAGACCATCGAAGTCTCGCGCGAGCAAAATTCCGATGCGTTCTTCGCGACCGTCGGCGGCATGGGCCTCACCGGCGTGATCCTGGATGCCGCGATGCGGCTGCGTCGTGTCGAGACCGGCTGGATCCGCGAGCGCGTCGTCTCCGCCTCCGATCTCGACGCCGCCATGCGCGCGCTCGAGGCCGGCAATTCCGCGACCTATTCGGTGGCGTGGATCGATTGCGCGGCGCGCGGGCGCGACCTCGGTCGCTCGCTGATCTATCTCGGTGAGCACGCGCGCGCCGACGAGCTTGCCGAACGGGCCGATCGATTTCCCGTCGGCAAGAAGCCGGGTCTCACGGTACCCGTCGACCTGCCGTCGATGACGCTCAACCGCTACAGCATCCGCGCCTTCAACGAGCTCTACTACCGCATGGGCGCGCGGCGCGCCGGCGCCGATCATGTGGTCTCGCTCTATCCCTATTTCTTTCCGCTCGACAGCATCAACGAGTGGAATCGCATCTATGGACGACGCGGCTTCCTGCAGCATCAATGCGTGATCCCGGAAGCCGGCGCGCGCGAGGTGCTGGGCGAGATCCTCGAGCGCGTCGCAAAGCGCGGCGATGCGTCGTTCCTCGCGGTGCTCAAGAAGCTCGGTTACGGCGACGGTCTGCTGTCGTTTCCGCAGCCTGGCTATACGCTGGCGCTGGATTTCCCTGTCAAGGGCGACATCCTGAACTTCCTCGAGGAGATCGATCGCATCGTCGTTGCCGCCGGCGGCCGGCTCTATCTCGCCAAGGACGCAAGGCAGTCGCGCGCGACCTTCGAGGCCGGCTATCCCGCGCTGTCGCGCTTCAAGGCGATCCGCAGATCGCTCGATCCCGCCTGCAACATCCGTTCGAAACTTTCACAGCGCCTGTTCGATGAGGTCAAGCCGTGACGTCACGCAAATCCGTTCTGGTGCTCGGTGGCTCCTCCGATATCGGCCGCGCCGCAGCGCGCGCCTTTGCCAAGGCGGGATACGATGTCGCCCTCGCCGGCCGCGATGTCGCCGCGCTCGAGCCTGACGCGGCGGATTTGCGCGCGCGCTACAATATCGAAGCGAGCACACGGACCTTTGACGTGCTCGACACCGCGTCTTTTGACGGCTTTGTCGCCGGCCTTCCCGCTTTGCCTGATGTCGTCATCTCGATCGTCGGCCTCCTCGGCGTGCAGCAAGACGCCGAGAGCGATCTCGCCCACGCCACCACGATCATGCGCTCGAACTACGAGGGTCCGGCGTTGATCCTCGGCCTGTTCGCGGAGAAGTTTCTGGCGCGAGGGAGCGGCACGATCGTCGGCGTTTCATCCGTCGCCGGTGATCGCGGCCGCGCCTCGAACTATGTCTATGGCTCGGCGAAAGCAGGCTTCTCCGCTTTCCTGTCGGGCCTGCGCGCCCGCACCAGCCGCGGCGGCGTGCACGTCGTCACCGTCAAGCCCGGCTTCGTTCGCACCAGGATGACGGAAGGCCTGAAATTGATCGGCCCCCTCACCGTCGAGGCGCCTGTTGTCGGCGATGCGATCCTCAATGCCGTCGAGAAGAAGATCGATGTGATCTACGTCAGCGGAAAATGGCGTCTGGTGATGTTCATCATCAAGACGCTGCCGGAGGCGTTGTTCAAGAAGCTGAAGTTTTGAGCGTTGGTGGGGCGCACCAGTCTTCGCCGCGCGATCGGTGCGCTCCCTCCCCCGCTTGCGGGGGAGGGTTGGGGAGAGGGTGTCTCCCCAAAGAGATTTCCCCAAGAGGACAGAGCCCTCACCCGCCGCTACGCGGCGACCTCTCCCGCAAGCGGGAGAGGTGAACACATCACGCGCTCTTGCGCTGGAACTGACCCTGCGGGCGGAAGCGCCAGAGATATTGCGGGGCGATCGCTTCCAGCGAATCGGGCGTGATGCCGAGGCCTTCCAGGGTCAGCCCCGCAGCCTTGGCCGTATCAGACACGACATTGTCGCGCTCGAGCAGCGTCACCTGGTCCGGCGTCAGCTTGAACGCGCCCGGGGCGAATTGCAGGAAGGCGGCCTGGAGGCGGGCGAGGCCGAACGATAGCGGAATCAGCATCCGCTCGCGGTCGGTGATTTCGAGGATCGCCTCGATGATCTCGCGCATGGTCAGCACTTCCGGCCCGCCGAGCTCGTAAGTCGCGCCCGCCTTGGCCTTGCCGTCGACGGCATCGGCAATCGCGGTGGCGACGTCGCCGACATAGACCGGCTGCATCCGGGTACTCCCGCCGATCAGCGGCAGCACCGGCGACATCCGGGCCAGGGCCGCAAAGCGGTTGGTGAACTGGTCCTCGGGGCCGAACATCACGGAGGGGCGGACAATCGTGGCCGACGGCACCGCAGCCGTCGCCGCCGCCTCGCCGGCCGCCTTGGCCCTGGCATAGTGCGAGGGCGATTCGGCATCGGCGCCGATCGCCGAGACGTGCACCAGGCTGGCGCCGACGGCGGCGGCCGCCTTGGCGACGGTCTCGGCGCCCTTGGCCTGGACCGCGTCGAAGGTCTGGGCGCCGCCCTCAGTGAGGATGCCGACCAGGTTGATCACGACATGCGAATCACGCACCGCCGCCTCGACCGAGGCCGGATAGCGCAGATTGGCCTGGATGGTGTGGACCTGGCCGACCTTGCCCGAGGGCTGGAGGTATCCGGCTAGTTCCGGCCGCCGCACCGCGACGCGGACGCGGTAGTCCCGCCGGCACAGCGCGCGGACGACATTCCGGCCCAAAAAGCCCGATCCCCCGAAAACCGTGACGAGCGTTTCCAGATTCGATGCCATGGCTGCGTTCCTGCGGAAGAGGTGCGTGATATCAGGCTTCTAACGGCCCGGTTTGCATTGCGCAATCGGCATCCAGAACCATGAATTGACAACGGCGTCACCGAACCGTAGTAACCGCCTCCGTGCCCCAAACGGCATGCCCAGGTGGTGGAATTGGTAGACGCGCTGGCTTCAGGTGCCAGTGGCTTAACGGCCGTGAAGGTTCGAGTCCTTTCCTGGGCACCACCCCCAACCCAAGTGGTTGAAATCGCTCATCTGCAGCGAAGAATTATCGAACGGCCCACCTCGAAAGATACCGACTCCTCGTTCTACAGCTTCACGACGCGGACACCCCTCGACTTCCCGGAGTCGAGATTCATTCACGTGGTCCGGTTAGCAGCACAACACCCGGCTATCCGATGTCGCGTAATGTACGCGAGGTCAGACCGTAGAATTTCAGATGAACCCGATTCATCTGCTCGACTGATCCGAAGCCGCACCTGGCCGCAACCGTCTTAAGCGGCAATGTCGAGGTCCGAAGATAGTGACGTGCCGTATCGGCACGAAGCCGTTTGACGGTCTCGGCGGGCGGCACGCCGATCAACGTTCGATATTTGCGTGCGAATGTCCGCTCGCTCATGCCCGCCTTAGCCGCAAGCTCGGGAACGCTGAGGTCGCGGCTGATATTGCCCAGGATCCACTGGTGCAGCTCCCCAAAGGCTCCCGCTTTGTCAGGGTCAATGGTCTCGATGAATTCGCTGAATTGCGACTGGTTGCCTGGTCGCTTGACGTAGAGGACCATCCACTTGGCCGTGACTGCGGCGGCTGCTTCACCGTGATCGTCAGCGACGAGCGCAAGGGCGAGGTCGATGCCGGCGCTTATCCCTGCGGAACTCCAGATTTTGCCGTCGCGCACATAGATGGCATCGCGGTCGACCGTGACATCGCGGAAGTTCCGTTGGAGATTGTCGCACTCGACCCAATGCGTTGTTGCTCGCTTGCCCGCAAGCAACCCGGCCCGTGCAAGCAGGAGTGCACCGTTGCAGACGGAGCAGATCCGCTCCGCCTCGTCCATGTGGCTCCGCAACCAGTCGATCAGAAGGCGATCGCGCGACGCCGCTCCGACGCCCTTTCCTCCAACCACCATGACCGTCGTTCCGGGCATCAACGTGGACGGCAAAGGCTCGGCATTGATCGCCAGCGACAAGGAGCCCTGTACCCTGTTGGGACCGGACGACACGACCGAGACCCGGTAATCGATCGGCAGCCCTGTTGTGGAATCCCGCGCATGTTCGCTCGCCGAAAGGAACACCTGCATCGGGCCGGCGAGATCGAGCACCTGGAAGCCCTCAAAGGCCACAAAGACAATATGCCGAGGAATTGCCGAGGCCGGTGTGAGCATTGGCAGAAAATACGACAAGTTTGGCAAATATGCCAATCGTAACAGGCGTAACTCGGACAAGGTTTGAACCAGGCGAGGACGACAGATGATCTACGAGTTGCGCACCTATCGCACCCTTCCGGACCGGATGCCGGCACTGCTGAAGCGCTTTGAAACGCGGACACTGAAGATTTGGGAGCGATTGGGCATTCGCCAGCTTGGCTTTTGGCGGACCACGGTCGGACCGTCACACCTTGATCTCGTCTACATCCTTGTCTGGGACTCGCTCGCGGAGCGGGAGCGTCGTTGGAATGCCTTCGCAGCAGATCCCGAATGGCTGGAGGCAGCCGCGGCCTCGGAGGTCGACGGGCCAATCCTCGCGAATATCACGAGCTCTTTCATGAGCCCAACAAGCTTCTCGGCCCTGCAATAAGACAGGCCTCGAGGATTTCCTGGGCGGGGCGGCGATATCGACTCGCCGCCGAGAGGGTCTCGCCCTCAGACGACGCTCTTCCCCGTCCGCGCCGCCACCCCCTTCTGCACAAAGTACATCGCCACCAGCGTGACGATCGTGGTGGTGACGACGACGTAGCCGATCCGCTCGAAATGCAGCAGCGAGCCGTCCGCTTGCTGCGAGATGATCGCGGCCGCGAGCACCGAGCCGATGCCGCCGGAGAGCTGCTGCAGCGAGGCGCTGATGGCGCTGAACGAGCCGCGCTGGGTGGGATCGGGGATCGCCGACATGATCGCCTGCGACGGGATCATGCGCGAGAAGATGCCGACGAACAGCAGCACGTTGACGGTGATCGCGGTCACCAGCGAGACGTGGCCGAGATGGGTGTAGATCAGCACCATGAGCACGGTCATGGCGCAGCCGAACATGAAGGTCGGATATTTGCCGAATGTGTCGCTGGCGCGGCCGACCAGTGGCCCCGTGACGATGCTGAACAGGCCGGAGACCAGATAGATCGTCGGCAGGTTCACGATGTCGATGCCGATATTGTTCACGGTGAAGGCGCTTGAGTACGGCATCAGCATGTAGCCGCCGGTCGCCAGCAAGGTCGTGACCGCGAAGGCGAGCGTATAGCGCGGCTCCAACACGGTCGCGACCAGGTGGTGGAACGGGTTTCGGTCCTGCTTCAGCTTCAAATGCGCGTCGACCGGCTCCATGGCGAAGGCGATGATGGCGATGGTCACGATCGCGAGGCCAACGATCGCGGCGAAACAGACATGCCAGTTCCAGTGATTGGCGAGGAATAGTCCGGCCGGGACGCCGAGCACCTGGCTCGCGGCAAAGGCGGTCTGGACGAAACCCATCACGCGGCCGCGCAAATGCAGCGGAAACAGGTCGGTGACGATGGCCAGCACGATCGAGCCGATCACGCCGCCGAACAATCCGGTCACGACGCGGCCGAGCAGCAGCACATGATAATCCTGCGCGATCGCGCAGAGCGCCGTGCCGAGCGTGAAGCCGATATAGAAGAACAGCAGCAGCCGCTTGCGGTCGAACCGGTCGGCAAAGCCGGCGGCGAGGATGCCCGACAATCCCGCACTGAAGGCATAGGCCGACACCGCGACGCCGAATTGTCCGGCCGTGATGTTGAGCGATGGCATCATGATGGCGCCGAGCGGCGACATGATGATGAAGTCGAGAATGATGGTGAACTGCGCGAATGCGAGCAGCGCCACGAGAAGCGACTGATAGCGCGTAAAGCCGCGCTGGCGTTCCTGCTGATCGTCGATCGGTGCGGCGAGCGTCTGGTCTGTCATGGCACCTGAGGCGTGATGAGAAGCTGGCCTCAGATAGGGTGGATCGGAGCGATTTCCACCGCCGCGTGCATCAAGTTCCGCTGGTATATCGCGACCGCGAGGAATTGTGGGATCCCTGCAACAGCTTGGCGGCGGGCCGGCTTCCAGTCGGGTTAAGCCGCCCTTAGCCAATGCCGCCTAGGCTCGCGGCCGTCCTTTTCCGCCATCCGGCCAGCCCATTGGGCGGCCTGTTGCGATCAGTCAGAGCGTTTTCGGATGGAGCAGCCCGTCAGGCAGGTCGATCGGAGTGAGGCCGCGCCGGGTTCTGCCCCGGCGCCGGCCCGCACCCTCGTCATCGATCTCGAAGGCGCGCTGCTGCGCTCCGAGCTGCTTATGGAAGCGCTGTTCTCTGCCCCTGCCCGCCTGCTGGCCCGCTTCGGCGCCGGCGGACGCGCCGGCATGGCGGCGCTCACGGACGTCCTGGCGCGCGCCGAACTCGACTATGCCCACCTGCCCTACGATGCCGACGTGCTGAACCAGGCGCTCGCAGCGCGCGCGCGCGGCGCCAGGATCTTTCTGGTCGCGGACCGCTTCGCCGACCATGCCGCCGGCATCGCCGCGTATCTCGGCTTCGACGGCGTGGTGACTTCGGCCAGCCTTGCCGCTAGTGATCATCTGCCGTTCGATCGCGCATCGATCGAGCGCATCGACAGCGTCAGCCGCACCCGCGCGAGCCTGAAGACCTGGGCGAAGGCGCTGCGGGTCTATCAATACGCCAAGAACACGCTGCTGTTCGTGCCCGTGATCACCGCGCACCAGATGAATTTGGCGACGCTCGGTGCGACGCTGCTGGCATTCCTGGCGTTCTCGGCCTGTGCGTCGGGCGCCTATCTGATGAACGATCTGCTCGATCTCGCCGCCGATCGTCAGCACCCGACCAAGCGCCATCGCGCGCTTGCGGCCGGCGACTTGCCGATCTCGTCGGCGCTGTCGGCGATCCCTGCGCTGTGGGGCTTCGCGCTGGTCGCCAGTCTCTGCATCTCGCCGCTGTTTCTTGGTGTGCTCACCGCCTATCTCGCCACCACCATCGCCTATTCGCTCGCGCTCAAGCGCAAGATGCTGGTCGACGTCGTCACGCTCGCCGGTCTGTATTCCTTGCGCATCGTTGCCGGCGCCGTCGCGGCTGGCGTGGTGCTGTCGGAATGGCTGATGGTGTTCTCGCTGTTCGTGTTCACCTCGCTCGCGCTGATCAAGCGCTTCAGCGAGCTCAGCATGCGTCAGGGCGAGGGCCTTGCCGATCCCTCCAACCGCGACTACCGCATCAGCGATCTCCACATCATCGCTGCGATGGCCGCGGCGAGCGCCATGAATGCGGTGACGGTGTTCGCGCTCTACGTCTCCTCCTCCGCGGTGACGCCGCTCTACAGCCGCCCCTGGATGCTCTGGCTGCTCGCGCCGCTGCTGCTCTACTGGTTCGGCCGGGCCCTGATGATCGCGCATCGCCGCGAGATGCCCGATGACCCCATCATCTACGCCTTCCGGGATGGCGCGAGTCGCTTAACCGTGGCGGCGATGGTCTGCATCATGCTGGCGGCGATCTGAGGCCGCTTGCGCAGGGCCCCCCTAGTGGCTAAATCGCGGACCATCCGATTGGCCTATGATGCCGACGCGACCGATTCGACCCGAGGTTTTGAAACGCCATGACCGTACGCCTGCATCGCGGCGACCTGCCTGATCTCTCCCGCTATACCGGCGCGGTGGCGATCGACACCGAGACCATGGGTCTGAACCCGCACCGCGACCGGCTCTGCGTGGTCCAGCTCTCGCCGGGCGACGGGAGCGCCGACGTGGTCCAGATCCCCAAGGGGCATACCGACGCGCCGAACCTGAAGGCCCTGCTGGCCAATCCGGCCAACACCAAGATCTTCCATTTCGCCCGGTTCGACGTCGCGGTGCTGTACCAGACCTTCGGCGTGATGACCGGGCCGATCTACTGCACCAAGATCGCCTCCCGCCTGACCCGCACCTATACCGATCGCCACGGCCTCAAGGACCTCGTCCGCGAGGTCCTCAATGTCGACCTCTCCAAGCAGCAGCAATCCAGCGACTGGGGCTCCGACAGCCTGACCGAGCCGCAGCTGGCCTACGCCGCCTCCGACGTGCTGCATCTGCATGCCTTGCGCGAGCGGCTCGACACGATGCTGGTCCGGGAGGGCCGCACCGCGCTCGCCAAGGCCTGTTTCGACTTCCTGCCGACCCGCGCCCTGCTCGACCTGCAGGGCTGGGAGGAAGAGGACATTTTCGCGCATTCCTAGAGCATGATCCGGAAAAGTGTGCGGCGGTTTTCCGAAAAGATCATGCTCAAACAATAACTAAAGACCCGGTCAGGGGCGACCAGGCTCGGGCAACCGCCCCGTTTCGGACACTTTCCTGCGGCCTGTCCAAGGCTGCACATTCGGGCGCTGCCGGGTACAATGGCGCGGCCTTTATCAGGACAAGGCGAGCGACACCTCAGGAGCCCAGGTGAATTCGGCCCAGAATCCCACCTACGACGCCGCGCTTGCGGCGAAGTTTGCCAGCGCGGCGCGCCACAGCCGCCTGGTGCGGATTCTACGCATCGCCGTGCCGGTGACGGTGGTTCTGGCCATGGCCTCGCTGGTCGCGATCTCGACCTTCCTCAACCCCTTCACCATGATCCCGATCAAGGTCGATTCCGGAAACCTCGTGGTGACAGGCACCAAGATCACGATGGAATCGCCGCACCTCTCGGGCTTCACGCCGGACCAGCGGCCCTACGAGCTCTGGGCCAAGACCGCGACGCAGGACATCACCGACCCTGACCATGTCGATCTCGCCGATCTGCGTGCGAAAGTGCTGATGGAAGACCAGTCGACCGTGTTCCTCGATGCCCGCACCGGCCGCTTCGACAACAAGCAGCAGCAGCTCGATTTGCACAAGGACGTCTTCGTGCGCACCTCGACCGGCTACGAGGCGCGGCTGAACTCGGCCTTCGTCGACATGAACAAGGGCACGGTCTCCTCGGACGAGCATGTCGACGTCAAGCTGACCAACGGCACGCTCACCGCCGACCGTCTGCGCATCACGGAGGGCGGCGACGTCATTCGTTTCGAAGGCAATGTGGTGATGCATCTGGACAAGCTGGACGACCCGGCCGTCCAGCCAGCGCCCGCCGAGCAGCCGGCACCGCCGCCGGCGAAGAAGAACAAATCTGCGAACTCAAAGTGATTTTCATGATCGGGTTTTTCTCGCGCCACGACAACAAGCGCAGGGCCATCGTCAGCGCAGCCGCGCTTGCCATTGCTGTCTTGATCGCGTCCGGTGAAGGCCGCGCGCAGAGCTCGGCGACTGCGCCCAACAACGCTTTGCAAGGCTTTACGCAGAACCGTGATCAGCCGATCCAGATCGAAGCCGCCACGCTCGAGATGCGCGACAAGAAGAAGGAGGCGACCTTCTCCGGCAATGTGAAGGTCGTCCAGGGCGACACCACCATGACCTCGAAGACGCTGGTGGTGTTCTACGAATCCAATAGCGACAAGCCGGCCGCGCCGCAGGCAGCGCCAGCCAAGGGCGCGAAGGCCGCACCGATGCAATCGGCGACGCCGGGGCCGGGCGGCGCCTCCTCGATCAAGCGGCTGGAAGCGCATGGCAATGTCGTGGTCACCCAGAAGGATCAGGTGGTCACAGGCGAGACCGCCGTGTTCGACACCAAGTCCAACCTCATCACGATGTTCGGCGGCGGCTCGGGCCAGGTGGTCATGACCCAATGCAAGAACGTGATGCGCGGCGATCGGCTCAAGGTCGACATGACGACCGGCGTGTCTCGCGTCGAGTCCGACAGTGGCCGGGTTCAGGTCCTGCTGCCGCAGGGGGGCAAGGATGATTGTGGTCCCGCCGGCACCGGAAAGCCGGCCACGCCCCCTCCGCTGCAATTGCCCGGCCTGACCAAGCAAAAGTAAATTCCAAAAGGAACTTCAACGGCTTGGCTCTGACGCGGCCGATCCGAGGTTGAAGCTTGCGCGACGAGACTGTATCTAGCGCGCAGGGCTTTCGAAGCGGGGTCCGCCGCTTTTCGGGCGTGTTTCACTGGGCATGAGACATCCCTTCATTCATGCTGCGTCGGCGAATCGAACAGGCCGGCGCGGCAGACCGCGCGAGCACCGCGCAGGGTCAGCGTAGAAGGCTAGAAGGCGGGGATGGTCGATCTCTTCAGCATGTTCCGTCGGCGCCCCGCCAAGCGCGGCCGGCCAGGATTTGCCCGTCAGGACATCACCGCGCTCGGTGACAGCGTCGGCAGTCTGGTGGCGAGCCCTGTCAGGGACGCCCCGCCGATCGCCCGCAACCAGCCCATGCAGGCCTCGGATCCCTATGGCGTCGAGGCGCCGCCGCGGCCGCGGCCGGCCCCGGCGCAGCCTCCCAAAGCCAAATCCGATTCCAAGTCCGGTTCCAAGACCAATGGATCGGGCGGACCGCAGCTGCTGCGGCGGCCAGGCTTCCTGGCTGTGCATAGCGTGGAAAAGAGTTTTGGCAGCCGGCAGGTCGTGCGGGGTGTCAGCATCTATGTGCGCCGCGGCGAAGCCGTCGGTCTGCTCGGCCCGAACGGCGCCGGCAAGACCACCGTGTTCTACATGATCACCGGCCTGATCAAGGCCGATCGCGGCGCGATCGAGCTCGACGGCCACGACGTCACCAAGCTGCCGATGTATCAGCGCGCACGGCTCGGCATCGGCTATCTGCCGCAGGAAGCCTCGATCTTCCGCGGCCTCACCGTCGAGCAGAACATCCGCGCCGTGCTCGAAGTGGTCGAGCCCTCGCGCAAGAAGCGGGAGGAGCAGCTCGACTCGCTGCTCGACGAATTCAACATCACGCGCCTCAGAAAATCACCGTCGATCGCGCTGTCCGGTGGTGAGCGCCGCCGCGTCGAGATCGCGCGCGCGCTCGCGACGCGTCCGAACTACATGCTGCTCGATGAGCCCTTCGCGGGCATCGATCCGATCGCGGTCGGCGACATTCAGGACCTCGTCCGCCATCTCACCAATCGTGGCATCGGCGTCCTGATCACCGACCACAATGTGCGCGAGACGCTCGGCCTCACAGATCGCGCCTATATCGTCTATGCCGGTGAAATCCTCACCGAGGGGACCCCGGACGAGATCGTCGCCGATCCCGATGTCCGCCGCCTTTACCTTGGCGAGGAATTCCGCCTCTAGCCCTTTTTTCCGTTTCGTCAAGACGTGTACATCGGGCCGGGACTAGGATAAGCAAGAATCGGACCAATTTTCGGGAACGGTTCTTGTTAGATGGCGCTTTCGCAGAGATTAGAGTTCCGGCAATCGCAGTCGCTGGTCATGACGCCGCAGCTGATGCAGGCGATCAAGCTGCTGCAATTGTCCAATCTCGATCTCACGACCTTCGTGGAGGAGGAACTCGAGCGCAATCCCCTGCTGGAACGGGCCAATGACGAGGCTGGCGGCGAAGCCCCGGCCGAGGCCGCCCAGTTCGGCGACCGGGATGGCGAGGAATCGGGCAGCCAGGGGGACGGTCAGGGCGACGCCGACGGCTTTGGCGGCAATGCCTTCGAGCCCGGCCAGGAAGAATGGATGAGCAAGGATCTCGGCACCCGCGCCGAGATCGAGCAGACCCTGGACACCGGCCTGGACAACGTCTTCTCCGAGGAGCCGGCCGAGGCGGCCGCGCGCAATGCCCAGGACGCCGCGCCGACCACCTACACCGAATGGGGCGGCGGCGCCTCCGGTGACGAGGACTACAATCTCGAAGCCTTCGTCGCCGCGGAAACCACCCTCAGCGACCATCTTGCCGAGCAGCTCTCGGTCGCCTTCACCGGCGCCGCGCAGCGCATGATCGGGCAGTACCTGATCGACCTCGTCGACGAGGCCGGCTATCTGCCACCCGATCTCGGCCAGGCGGCCGAACGTCTTGGCGCAACGCAAAAGGACGTCGAGGACGTTCTTGCCGTGCTGCAAAAATTTGATCCGCCCGGCGTCTGCGCGCGATCTTTGAGCGAATGCCTGGCGATCCAGCTGCGCGAGCTCGACCGCTACGATCCTGCGATGCAGGCGCTTGTCGAGCATCTCGACCTCCTCGCCAAGCGCGACATCGCGTCCTTGCGCAAGCTCTGCGGCGTCGACGACGAGGACATCGCTGACATGATCGGCGAGATCCGAAGGCTCAATCCCAAGCCCGGCATGAAGTTCGGCTCGGCGCGGCTGCAGACCATGGTGCCCGACGTCTATGTCCGCCCGGGTCCGGACGGCGGCTGGCATGTCGAGCTCAACAGCGACACCCTGCCGCGCGTGCTGGTCAACCAGACCTACTATTCCGAGCTGTCGAAGAAGATCGGCAAGGACGGTGACAAGTCCTATTTCACCGACGCGCTGCAGAACGCGACCTGGCTGGTGCGCGCGCTGGACCAGCGCGCCCGTACCATCCTGAAGGTCGCAACCGAGATCGTGCGCCAGCAGGACGGCTTCTTCACCCATGGCGTCGCGCATTTGCGGCCGCTGAATCTGAAGGCGGTGGCCGACGCCATCCAGATGCATGAATCCACGGTGTCGCGCGTCACCGCCAACAAATACATGGCGACGAATCGCGGCACATTCGAGTTGAAATATTTCTTCACGGCCTCGATCGCCTCGGCCGATGGCGGCGAGGCGCATTCAGCCGAAGCGGTACGCCACCACATCAAGCAGCTGATCGATTCGGAAGAGCCCGCGGCGATCCTGTCCGACGACACGATCGTGGAACGGTTACGCGCTTCAGGCATTGATATTGCCCGCCGCACGGTCGCGAAGTACCGCGAAGCCATGCGCATTCCGTCCTCGGTGCAACGCCGTCGCGACAAGCAGAGCGCTCTTGGTAACGTCCTTTCCACCGCAATGTCCGATCGCTCCCGCAACACCGAACCGGCCTGATTGCGCTGGCGCGAAATCGCGCTACTCTCCTCCCCCCACTGCGACCGATCCAAGCTAGGCCAATTGAACCAAGCGAGGCATCACATGACTCTTCGGATTTCGGGCAAGAGCGTTAGCGTCGGCGAGGCCCTCCGCGGCCGCGTGACCGACCGGACCGAAGAGGTCCTTCGCAAATATTTCGACGGCAATTATTCCGGCCACATCACGCTCAGCAAGGACGGCTTCGGCTTCCGCACCGACTGCGCGCTGCATCTGGATTCCGGCATCACGCTGGAAGCCGATTCGAACGCGCAGGACGCCTATGCCAGCGCCGACCAAGCCCTGATCATGATCGAGAAGCGGCTCAAGCGCTACAAGAGCCGGCTCAAGGACCGCTCGGCGCGCAAGGCCCATGTCGCCTCCGCCGCCCTCGCGGCCCTCGATGCCACCAGCTACGTGCTGGAGGCGCCGGGCGAAGGCGAGGACGAGGACGAAGTCACCGGCTACAGCCCGGTGATCATCGCGGAGTCCACGACATCGCTGAAGCAGCTGTCGGTCAGCGAGGCGGTGATGGAACTTGACCTCAGCGGGGCGCCCTGCCTGGTATTCCAGCATGGCTCCTCGGGCCGGGTGAACATCATCTACCGCCGGGCCGACGGCAATGTCGGCTGGATCGACCCGCCGGGCGCCAAAACCGGGGGCTAGGGCTGCGCGGGTGCAACCCCGTATCAACCACAGCCCTTAACAATGACCGGGGCAAAGCCGTACGCGGGAGTTGGCACCGGGATTGCGTTGGAGTAGAAGCGCCCCACATCAGGAACGGGGCTAAGTCCGCCTCCTGCTTCACCTTCTTGACGCCGGTCGGGCTCGCGTCTCGCGAGCCGGCCATTTCGGAACCTGACGGTTTAATTCACCTCGGAACACCTCCATGCCGATTACCGATCTGGTCGCACCCGAGGCGATTCTCCCGGCATTGAAGGTCAATGGCAAGAAACAGGCGCTCCAGGAGCTCGCGGCCAAGGCCGCCGAACTGACCGGCCAGAACGAGCGCGCGGTGTTCGAGGTGCTGCTCCAGCGCGAGAAGCTCGGCACCACTGCGGTCGGCTATGGCGTTGCCATTCCCCACGGCAAGCTGCCCAAGCTGGAAAAGATCTTTGGCCTGTTCGCCCGGCTTGATCGCCCGATCGATTTCGAGGCGATGGACGGCCAGCCGGTCGACCTCGTCTTCCTGCTGCTCGCCCCCGAAGGCGCCGGCGCCGATCACTTGAAGGCGCTCGCCCGCATCGCCCGCCTGCTGCGTGATCAGGACATTGCCAAAAAGCTGCGCGCCTCGCGCGATGCCCAGGCGATCTATTCTGTGCTGGCGCTGCCGCCGGCGACCGCGGCGTAACGCTCCTCACCAAGCCGTCCTGCCAGCGAACGCGTGCCGTTCCAAGCAAGACTTGCGGCGGAGCCGTTCGAGAGGGTAGCTGTCTCCAGCCGGCGACCGATTGCCTGATGGGGGTAGCAGTGAGCAAAGTGCCGGATCTCCGCTTTGGAGATCTGATCCTCGACGAGACGTGCCTGTTCGCGCGCCGCAACGGCCAGACGATCAAGTTCACCAGAAACGAGCGCGCGCTGCTGCTGGCCCTGACGCGCAATCCGCATCGCCTCATGCGCCGCGCCCGTCTGCTCGACGAGATCGCCTCCGAGTCCGACATATCCGATCGCAACATCGACTTTCTGGTGAACAGGTTGCGCACCAAGCTCGGCGACAGCGCCAAATCGCCAAGGTACATCGCCACGCAATATGGCGAGGGCTATGTCTGGATCGCCGCGCCATCTCCAGCGGCGCCAATCGATGCGTTCCTGGTGATCGGGGCGAGCCTCGCACAGCAGGCACATCCCTTCAGCCAGCAAACCTCATCGCTGCTCGCTCAGCTTGGTGACATGATCTCCGTTGGCGTCGGCGGCGGTCGCAAGGTGGTGGTTGCCGAGAACTGGTCCGCCGGCGCCACCGACAAGCTGCGCTATCTCCTCCAGATGAGCTTTCTCGCCGGCAACGACCATCTGGATTGTGCTGCCACTTTGCGAGAGATGCCGTCGAAGCGGATCGCCAAGGCGTTCCGGCTCCGGCTCGACATGACGGACGCCGCATCATCCACGGCCGAATTGGGCAGGGTCGCCAATGGTATCGTCGGGATCCTGTCGCAAGGGCTCATCGACGCGTCCACCGGTCTTGGCATCCCCGAGGACGAGCCGCTCGAGACGCGCCTTCACAAGGCGTCGAGCCTGCTGTCGGCATCAAATCGAGGATGGCTGGCAAGCGGCGAACGGCTGGAAAGGGCGCGCGAGGAGGATCCGCTCAATGCGGACATCGCCCTGCAATGGTGCCTGCATCTGTTCGCGCGCCTTGTGCATACCAGCCCGTTCGGTGTGATCAGCCTGGAAGAGCGCTACCGCATTGAAAGCGAGATCGACGCGACGGTCCTGGAGTGCCTGCCCGCCATCGAGGCGAACCCGCTGCTGATGTTGACGGCCGCCAAGCTGCTCTACTTCATCGATCGGGGTCATCTCGATCTTTCGGAGGACATTGCCGAGCGCGCGTTTGCCCGGACTGCGGACTTTGCCGCGGCTTTGCCGATCCTGGGGCAATTGCGCTATGCGCGCGGCCGGTTCGACGAAGCTGTCGGATTTTTTGACCGCGGCATCGCGATCGCCACACCGGATTCCAACCTGCATCTGCATATGCGCGTCCTGAAGTCCATTGCCGTGCTGGCATCCGGTGACCGCGCGTCGCTGGACACCGCCGTTGCCGATGCGGCCAGGGAGAGTCCGCATTGCCCGCGCGACATCGGCTTGACCATCGGCTGGATGGTCGCCTCGCCGGTCCAGGCACTGCCGGCGGCATCGGCGGATGCGCTGGCCGCGATCAGCTCGGCCGGTGCCAGCAATGCGATCGAATATCTCTACTTCACCTCGGCGCGTCACCTCGTCTCGGAGCAGGCGCGGGCCAATGTCATGCGCGGTCTGATCACGCATGCGAGAAGGCTGCACGGAGAGCAGGCAATTCCCGCGTTTGTTCTCAGGAGCATCGGTTCAATCGTCGCAGCCTGAGCTGTTGCACGCGCGCCGCATCGGCGCGCTGATCTTGTCTACAAGCAGCCCGAACAGGGCACCTCTCGAACCTCTCAAATATTGTCCAAACAATTGCCTGCTAGCGACGGCTGACCGGCGGGAACCTTGCCGGTCAACGCGCAAGGGGCGGGTATGGTCGTTCGTTCAGTCCAGTTGCAGCGCCGGATCGCAACTCTTGGTAGATCTCGGGCGACGAGTCGCGCTCCGCTCTTTCTCCCCTCGTTGATGCCTGCCTTAGGCGCGAGAATCCGCAGCTTGCTGTCGAGCACCGCGCTCGCGCGCACGAGCGCCGCTGCGGCGCTGCTCTCCGGGGTATGGCTTGGCGCCACCGCGGCGAGGGCGGACGATACGACCTGGACTGGCCTCGCCAGCCTCGGGAACAACTTTTATCCTGTCGATGCAAACTGGACTAACCGCGCGCCAGGCTATGGCGACACCGCCTTCTTCGGCTCGGCCAAGGTAACCACGCTGCAGTTCGGCTTGCTCAGCGCAAACTTCGTCGATGGCTGGACGTTCAATGCTGGAGCGTCGAATTACACGTTCGACCTCCCGTGGATCACGGGCGCCAGCGTGATCTTCACCGGCGCCGGCATCATCATCAATGGTGGTAGCGCGACCTTCACTAACGACTATTACATTGAGTTCGACAACTCCAGCACAGCAGGCAGCGCCAGCTTCATCAACACTGCCGCCGCCCACGGATTGGGTGTGCATTTCCGGGACACCAGCACGGCCGGCAACGCCAACTTTGACAACAGCGGCTATGTGTCCTTCGCCGACAGCAGCACAGCCGGCAATGCCAGCATTACCAACAGCGGGACTGTGAACTTCGCCAATAACAGTACGGCCGGCGGTGCCAACATCATCAACACGCGTACTGTGAACTTCACCAATAGCAGCACGGCCGGCAACGCCAGCATCACCAACACCGACACCGGCACTGTAAACTTCACCAATAGCAGTACGGCTGGCAACGCCCGCATCACCAACACCTGGCCCGGTGCTGTGAATTTCGCCGATAGCAGCACGGCCGGCAACGCCAGCATCACCAACGCCGGTATTCTGAATTTTACCAACAGCAGCACGGCCGGCAACGCCAACATCACCAGCAGCGGCCTTTTCACCTTCTCCGACACCAGCACGGCCGGCAGCGCCACCATCCTCAGCGGAATAACTTTCAAGAACTCAAGCACGGCCGGTAGTGCCACCATCATCAACACTGGCTACAGTTGGATAAGGGACGGCGCCAGCGGAGGAGCTGCACGGTTTATCCTGACCAGCATTGGTTTTCTCGACCTTTCATATCTCACGACCGGCGGCACCACGGCCGGCTCGATCGAGGGCACTGGCAGCGTCTTTCTGGGCTCGAAAAAATTCGTGGTCGGCAGCAACAATCTCTCCACCACGTTTTCCGGTGTCATCCAGGATGGCGGTGATGGCGGCGGCACCGGCGGCTCCCTCACCAAGACTGGTGCCGGTGCTCTGACCCTGTCCGGCGTCAGCGCCTATACCGGCACGACCACGGTCGATGCGGGCACGCTGACGGTGGACGGCTCGATCGCAACGTCCACCCTGCTGACGGTCAATGCCGGCGCGACCCTCGGAGGCAACGGCATCCTCGGCACCGTCCTCGTCAACGGCGGTACACTGGCGCCGGGTCATTCGATCGGCACGCTGACGATCGGCAACCTGACAATGACCGCCGCATCGGCTTACCTGGTGCAGGTGTCTGGCGGCAGCGCCGACAAGACCATCGTCACAGGCCTTGCGACTCTCGGCGGGAAGGTGGTCGTCGATCCGTTGGCATGGGTTACGACGACGACGAGCTACACGATCATGACGGCCGGCACCGTCAGCGGCACCTACTCCGGTGTGGAAATTGCGAACAACTTTGCCCGTAACGCGCGGCTGAGCTATGTCGGCAATGACGTGCTGCTGATGCTCGACCCCAGCCTGCTGTCGCCCTCTCTGCCTGGCAATGCCAACCTCAATCAGATGAGAATCGCGACAGCCATCGACAACGCGCTCGTCGGTGGCGCGTCCTTGCCGGCCGCGTTCAATGCGCTCTTCGCCCTGTCGGGCAATCCTCTGCTCAATGCGCTGTCGCAAGCCTCCGGCGAGAGTGCGACCGGCTCGCAGCAGACCACGTTCAACGCCATGACCCAGTTCATGGGCTTCCTGACCGATCCCCACGCGGGGCGCGGCAACGCCATCAATGGCGCGACCTCTACGCCCGGATATGTGGAGGAGAGCAGCGCCTATGCGGCGAGCCGGACGCCGAAGGATGCGTTTGCGATGTTCACCAAGGCGCGGCCGATCCCCTTCGCGCCGCGCTGGAGCGTGTGGGCGGCGGGCTACGGCGGCTCGCAGACCGCCGATGGCAATGCGCTGACGGGATCGAACGACACGCGCAGCAGCATTTTCGGAACCGCCGTCGGCGCCAATTATCAGATCTCGCCGAATACGCTCGCGGGCTTTGCGCTTGCCGGCGGCGGCACCAATTTCAGCGTCAACAATCTCGGTGGCGGACGCTCCGATCTGTTCCAGGCCGGCGCCTACATGCGCCACACCAATGAGGCCGCCTATGTCACTGGCGCCCTCGCCTACGGCTGGCAGGACATCACCACCAACCGCACGGTAACTATCGCTGGACTCGATCAGCTCCGCGCCGAGTTCAAGGCGAATGCCTTCTCCGGCCGGCTCGAAAGCGGCTATCGTTTTGTTGCGCCCTGGATCGGCGGCGTCGGAATCACGCCCTATGTCGCGGGACAGTTCACGACGTTCGATCTGCCGGCCTATGCCGAAAGCGCGGTGACGGGCACGCCGAACTTCGCGCTCGCCTACGGGGCAAAAAGCGTCACCGATCCGCGCAGCGAGCTTGGTCTGCGCACCGACAAGTCTTTCGCGATGACGGACGGCATTCTCACGCTGCGCGGGCGTCTCGCCTGGGCCCATGATTTCAATTCGGACCGCTCCATCGGGGCGACCTTCCAGTCGCTGCCGGCCGCGAGCTTCGTTGTTGGCGGCGCGGCGCAGGCAAGTGACTCAGCGCTGACGACGGCCTCTGCCGAAATGAAGTGGAGCAGCGGCTGGTCCGCGGCAGCGAGCTTCGAAGGCGAGTTCTCCAATCTCACGCGCAGCTATGCCGGCAAGGCCGCGATCCGCTACGCCTGGTAGCCGGTCTCGGCTGCGGCCTGATTTCTCGTTCCGGATCGAACGTTAGCTGCGCCGGTTGCGACTAATGTCACAGCCGGGCCGTGATGCGATCCGCGAGGATTTCTCCTCGCCCGGCTCGATCAGGCATCCCGCAAACGGCGCGGGGCCGATGCGGGGATATCGAGCCATGAATTGCGATTCGGCGGGGCGCTTCTTCGGCCTGATTTGCATTGTCGCGCTCGCCGTCACCGCCGCGGCCCGCGCCGACGACGCGTCGAACGATCGCACCATCGCGGAGATGACCGAGATCATCGCCGCCGATCAGAGCAATGCGGCGGCCTTTGAAAAGCGCGGCGAGGCCTATTATCTCAAGCGGGATTGGAATCGCGCCTTAGAGGATTGCAGCGCCGCGATCCGGATCGATCCGAATTTCGGGCGCGCCTATCATTGCCGCGGCCGCGCCCATTCCGCCAAAGGCGACCGCGATCACGCCTTGGCCGACTACAACGAGGCCATTCGCCTCGATCCTGCTTACGGACCGTCCTACACTTCGCGCGCGCTCGAATATTACAGCAAAGGCGACTTCGATCTCGCCATCGCCGGCTTCACCGAGGCGATCGAACGCAATCCCAAGCAAGCCTATCTTGCTTTCATCAAGAGGGGCGAGGCGTACGCAGAGAAGCGCGACAGCGATCATGCCGTGGCCGATTACAACGAGGCGATGCAACGCAATCCCGCCGCAGCATTGCCTTATGAGCTGCGCAGCACCATCCATTTCGACAAGGGTGAGATCGACGCGGCTCTCGACGATTGCAACACCGCCGTTCGCCTCGAGCCCGGCAGTGCCGGCGGCCACTATTGCCGCTCCGTCGTTCTGCTGAAAAAGGGCGACACCGACAACGCCATCCAAGAGCTCGATGACGTCGCCAGGATCATGCCGTCGTTCGAGAAGGCCTATCTCGCTCGCGCCCTCGCCTGGCACAGAAAGGGCGACGACAAACGCGCCATTGCCGATTACGACGAAGCGATCCGGCTCCAGCCGGGAAATTCGACCGCCTACAACAATCGCGCCTCCGTGTTTCGCGACATGGGCGAGAGCGATCGCGCGCTCGCCGACTTCAACGAGGCGATCCGGCTCGATCCCGGCAACCAGCTCGCGCTGGCCAATCGCGGCATCCTCTACATGAAACTATCCGACGCCAAACGCGCACGCGCGGATTTCAATAGCGTCCTCGCACTGCCGCCGACCGACAAATGGGCCGTGGATACGGCGCGCGAGGGGCTGGGGTTTTTGAAGTGAGGCGAAAATCGTTGCATGGCTGCGACCATGTCTACGGTCATTGCCAGTGCAGGTCTCTCGACACCGTCATTGCGAGCGCAGCGAAGCGATCCAGAATCTTTCTGCGGAGGGATTCTGGATTGCTTCGTCGCATCAGCGCAAAATTGCTACGCAATTTTGTCGCGAGCTCCTCGCAATGACGACGTGGAAGCTTCATTGCCCAAAATGAAAACGGGCATGCCTTCGTCTGAAGGAATGCCCGCTTGAAACTCTCTTCGTGCGACGTGCGCTCAGTGCACGCTGACGGCTTGCAGCTCGTTGCTCCAGGCGTTGGCGACCGCGGCTTCGCGGCTGTCGGTCAGCATGATCGGCGTGCCGTCGGCGGCGTGGAGCGCGAACAGCTTGAGGCCGGGCGCAATCTTCGGGGCTTCGGGGAACAGGCCGGGCACATCCTCGGAGCGGATCTGCTTCACATAGGCGATGTGGCCTTCGCCAAGGTTCGCCAGCGTCTCGGGCGAGGCGTTCCTGGCTTCGTGTTCGAATACAACGTGACCTTCACTCATGGTCTCGACTCCTTCACAGAAACTAAGCGGTCGAGTCCGCTACTCGTTCCATTATTCGTGCTCATTGATAGCGATTGTCTTAACGATCCTCTCCGGTTCAGGCCGGGCCAGGTCGATCGACAACAACCCGTTCTTCAGATCCGCACCCAGCACCAGCATCCCCTCCGCCAGCACGAAAGTGCGCTGGAAGTGGCGCGCGGCGATGCCGCGATGGATGTATTGCCGGGTCTTGTCGTCCTGCTGCCGCCCGCGGATCACGAGCTGGTTTTCCTCAATGGTTACATCGAGTTGGTCGCGGGTGAATCCGGCGACCGCCAGCGTGATGCGCAAACGTTCGGGCTGGCCGTCGGCCTGGCCGCACCTCTCGATATTGTAGGGAGGATAACCGTCGGCGCCTTTGACGACGCGATCGAGCACGCGCTCGATTTCGTCGAAGCCCAGAAGGAACGGACTGGAAAGCGTGGGAACACGAGACATAGTTTACAAAGTCCTCTCGAAGCGACTTTGGTGTTTCGGGGCCCGATCAAGGCACCCCTTGGTCAGCAATATGGGCATATCGCCTTGGTGGTTCAAGGACGTAGCAGAGGGCTGCGGATTCACTGCTTCCGCCCTCGCGCGGCACTGTCGGATTTGCCGGGCGATTATCCCAATGAAAACAGACCCCCTCCTACTGTGCATGGGGTTGTTTTCGCCGATAGGGCTGGAACCCGTCAGGCCTCGATTCGCTTGCGGCCGTCGGAGCTGAACAGATGCAGCTTGGCGCGGACTGCGGCGACACGAATCCTCGCGCCGATGGCGGGAGCCTCGGTGCCGGGGATGCGGACGATCACCTCGCCCGGCGGCAGCTCGCCAGGCGTGGCGGCGACACGCTGGTCTTCCTGCGCCCGCGCGCCGTAAACGAAGGTCTCCGCGCCGACGCGCTCGATCGCTTCCACGGTAAGCCCAAGCGCAACGCCGCCCGGCGGCGTCTGGTCGGTGACGACGAAATCCTCCGGGCGGATGCCGAGGATGCCGGATCCGCCGGCGCTGCCGCCGAGCTGCGATTTGATCTCGTCGGCACGCGTCGACATCAGATTCATCGGCGGCGCACCGATGAAGGAGGCGACGAAGGTCGTCGCCGGCTTCTCGTAGATATCAAGCGGATTGCCGATCTGCTCGACCTGGCCACCGTTCATCACGACGAGGACGTCGGCGAGCGTCATCGCCTCGAGCTGGTCGTGGGTGACGTAGATCGAGGTGACATTGAGCCGGCGCTGCAATTTGCGGATCTCGACGCGCATCGCGATGCGGAGCTTGGCGTCGAGGTTGGAGAGCGGCTCGTCGAACAGGAAGACCTTCGGCTGGCGCACGATGGCGCGGCCCATCGCGACGCGCTGGCGTTGGCCGCCGGACAATTGTCCGGGCTTGCGGGTCAGCATCGTGCCGAGCTCGAGCACGCGCGCGGCCTCTTCGACCCGCATCTTGATCTCGTCTTCCTTCATGCCGCGATTGCGCAGGCCGTAGGCCATGTTGTTGTAGACGCTCATATGCGGGTAGAGCGCGTAGTTCTGGAACACCATCGCGATGTCGCGATCGGCGGGCTCGACCTGGTTGACGATGCGTCCGCCGATGTCGATCTCGCCCGAAGTGATGGTCTCGAGTCCCGCGACCATGCGCAGCAGCGTGGACTTGCCGCAGCCGCTTGGTCCGACCAGTACGCAGAACTGGCCATCGGCGACGTCGACATCGACACCTTTGATCGCCTCGAAACCGTTCGGATAGGCCTTGCGGACGTTGCGCAGCGTTACATTGGCCATCGGCCTACTTCTCCGTTTCGATCAGGCCCTTGACGAACAGGCGCTGCATCAGGACGACGACCGCGACCGGCGGCAGCATGGCGAGCACCGCCGTCGCCATCGCAACCGACCATTCGGTGAGCGCGTCCTTGACGTCGATGATCTTCTTGATGCCGATCACGATGGTCTGCATGTCGTCGCGCGTCGTGATCAGGAGCGGCCACAGATATTGATTCCAGCCGTAGATGAAGAGGATCACGAACAGGGCGGCGATGTTGGTGACCGAGAGCGGCAACAGCGTATCGAAGAAGAAGCGGATCGGGCCGGCGCCGTCCATCTTCGAGGCCTCGACCAGCTCCTTCGGCACGGTCATGAAGAACTGCCGGAACAGGAGCGTCGCGGTTGCGGAGGCGATCAGGGGCAGGATCAGGCCGGAATAGGAATCCAGCATGTGCAGGTCGGAGGTGATCTTGTAGGTCGGGAAGATGCGCACCTCGACCGGCAGCATCAGGGTGATGAAGATGGTCCAGAACGTCGCCATCCGGAACGGGAAGTTGAAGAACACGATGGCGTAGGCCGAGATGATGGAGATCGCGATCTTTCCGACCGCGATGCCGACCGCCATGATGAAGCTCGAGAGCAACATGCCGCCGACGGGCTCACGGGTGGTCTTGCCCGTGCCGGACATGATCGTGTTCCAGTAGGTCTCGAGCCCGTGGCTGCCCGGATAAAGCGGCATCTGTCCGTTGGCGATGACGGAATTGTCGTGGGTGGAGGCGATGATCGCGAGATAGACCGGGAAGGCGACGACGATCACCCCGGCGATCAGCACGAGGTGCGGCAACAGATTTCCAAAGCGCCGATGCTCGACCATGGCTAGTAGTGCACCTTCTTTTCGACGTAGCGAAACTGGATCGCGGTCAGCACGATGACGATGATCATCAGGATCACCGATTGCGCCGCCGAACCGCCGAGATCGGAGCCGGCCTTGCCGTCCAGAAACACCTTGTAGACCAGCGTTGCCGTGGAGCCGTTCGGGCCGCCTTCGGTCGCGGTGTCGATGATGCCGAGCGTGTTGAAGAAGGCGTAGGTGATATTGACGATGATCAGGAAGAACGTCGTCGGCGACAGCAGCGGGAAGACGATGGTCCAGAACCGCCGCATCGGCCTCGCGCCGTCGATCGCGGCGGCCTCGATCACGCTCCTCGGGATCGCCTGCAGGCCTGCGAGGAAGAACAGGAAATTGTAGCTGATCTGATTCCAGACGGCGACGATGACGATCAGGATCATCGCGTGATTGCCGTTGAGCACGGGATTCCAGTCGACGCCGTTGCGCTGCAGGGCGCGCGCGATCATGCCAAGGCCCGGCTGGAACATGAAGATGAAGAGCACGCTCGCGACCGCAGGCGCGACCGCGTAGGGGATGATCAGGAAGGTGCGATAGATCTGCACGCCCGCGATGTTGCGGTTCGCCATCACGGCGAGCAGAAGGCCAATGGCGAGCGAGAAGAACACGACCAGCAGCGAGAAGAAGAAGGTGGTGCCGATCGCCTGATAATATTCGGGCGTGTTCAGCAGATTGACATAGTTCTCGAACCACACGAACTCGGTCGAGAGTCCGAAGGCATCCTGCACCAGAAAGGATTGCCAGAGCGCCTGCGCCGCCGGCCAGTAGAAGAAGATCAGCGAAATCGCAAGTTGCGGAAACACCAGGAGGCAGGCGAGCAGCCTGCCTGAAAAGATGGCCCGGTTCTCCATGAAGCCCCCCGCCTCATCTCGAGAGATCGTGTCGTGCGAGATCGTGGCTGCGGAAGGGCCGCAGCCACGATTGAAGCGGCCTTACTTGGTCGCGGTCCGCTCGAATTGACGGAGCATCTGATTGCCGCGCGAGACCGCGGCATCGAGCGCCGCCTTGGCCGGCTTCTTGCCGGCGAGCGCCGCTTCGATTTCCTCGGACCAGACGTCGCGCATCTGAACCATGCCGCCGAAGCGCAGGCCGCGCGAATTCTCGGTCGGCGGCTTGTTGGTGAGCTCCTTCAGCGGCACTTCGAGGATCGGATTCTTCTCATAGAAACCCGACGCCTTGGTCTTCTCATAGGCCGCCTTGGTGATCGGCAGGTATCCCGAGACTTCATGCAGATAAACCTGACGATCGGTATCGGAGAGGAAGGTGAAGAACTTCGCGATGCCCTTATATTCCTCGGCCGACCGGCCTCCCATCACCCACAGCGAAGCGCCGCCGATGATGGAGTTCTGCGGCGCGTCCTTGGCGTCCGGGAAGTACGGCATCGCAACCGCCGTATAGTTGAACTTCGCGTTGGCCTTGACGTTCGGATAGAACGCCGAGGACGTCATATAGAGACCGCATTCACCGGAGGTGAAGCGACCTTCGCCGGTGTTGGTGCGGCCCGAATAATCGTAGCTCTTGTCTTTCTGGAGCTCGACGAGGTTCTCGAGCAGCTTGGTCTCGAGCGGGTTGTTGAAGTCCAGCACCGTGTCGAAACCGTCGAGGCCGTTGGCCTTGGAGCCGATCGCGACGTTGTGCCACGCCGAGAACTGCTCGATGAAGCCCCAAGTGACCCAGCTCGACGAGAAGCCGCAGGTCGGGCTCGTCGCGTGCAGCTTCTTGGCGTCTTCGAACACTTCCGGCCAGGTCTTGGGCGGGTTTTCGATGCCGGCCTTCTTCAGCGCGTCGAGGTTGACCCACATCACCATGCTCGACGAGTTGAAGGGGAAGGAGAGCATCTCGCCCTTCGCGGTAGAGTAATAGCCCGTGATCGCGGGCAGGTAGGACTGCGGATCGAACTTCTCGCCCTGCTCCTTCATCAGATCGGACACCGGCTTGATGGCGCCCTTGGCTGCCATCATGGTCGCGGTGCCGACCTCGAACACCTGCATGATGCCCGGCGCGCTGCCGGCGCGAAACGCCGCGATGCCCGCGTTCAGCGTATCGGCATAGCTGCCCTTGAAGGTGGGGATGATCTTGTAGTCGCTCTGCGACGCGTTGAAATCGTTCGCGAGCTTGACCACGACATCGTTGTTCGGGCCCGTCATCGCGTGCCACCATTGGATTTCGGTCACGGCCAGTGCCGGCGAAGCCGTCATGCCGACAGTGAGTGCAACAGCGGCAGCTGTCCCAAGAAATCGAAGAGCCATCAAGAAAACCTCCCTCAGCCGTCAATAAAGAAGCGCTTGCGCTAGCAGCGCCATATGACGTTCACATGACTGTGTAAGCGGCCGAAACGAAAGCGGCAAGCGCTGGAAAAGGGAAGCCATCAAATAGGCGGAGGCGGCGCGCGCGGCCTGCTTCGTTCGCGGCGCACATGTGTGCCCGCGCCGCACTGCGGAATCGCGTGATGTCAGGACGATGGGGCCGCGGGCTCGAAAACCCCTCCCGCTTGCGGGAGAGGTCGCGCGTAGCGCGGGTGAGGGCTTTCTCCTCTAGGGGATTGTCCCGCCGTGGAGATACCCTCTCCCCGACCCTCTCCCGCAAGCGGGAGTGGGAGCGCACCTGCGCTGCCGCTCGGTCTTGTTCTGATCGCGTCCTAGCGCTTGCGCTCGGGCCCACAGACCGTGCCCTTGGCGATCATCGCGTCGATCTCCGCCTTTGAGTAGCCGAACTCGCCCAGCACCTCCTGGGAGTGCTGGCTGAACTTCGGCGGCAGCCGACGCAGGCTCGGCTTGCTGCGGTCGAGCCGGATCGGCGAGGCCACGCCCTTGTACCAGTCCTTCTCGATGACATCGCCGCGGGCGATCGTGTGCGGGTTGGTCAGCGCCTGGTCGATCTTCTGCACGGGGCCTGCAGGCAGGCCGGCGGCGAGCAGGCGATTGCACAGCGGCTCGGCCTCATGCTGGCTGAACACCGCGGCAAGCACTGCGCGCAGCGCCTCGCGATTGGCGATGCGGTCCTTGTTGCGGGCAAAGCGCGGATCGGTGCCGAGCTCGGGCTTGCCGATTTCCTTGGCGAGCTTGCGGAAGGTGCCGTCATTGCCGACGCCGATGAAGATGTTGTCGGTCTTGGTCGGGAAGATGGCGTAAGGCACGAGGTTGGGATGCTCGTTGCCGGTGAGGCCGGGCGGCTTGCCGTGCATGAAATAATTCGCGGTGTGCGGATGCATGATGGCAAGGCCGGTTTCGTACAGCGTCGTCTCCAGGAACTGGCCCTTGCCCGAGCGCTGCCGCTCCGACAGCGCCATCAGGATGCCGATCGCCGCGTAAAGGCCGGTGGTGATGTCGACCAGCGGCACGCCGATCCGCATCGGGCCACTCTCGGCCGATCCGGTCGCCGCGATCATGCCGGTCATGGCCTGGATGATGGCGTCATAGCCGGGATTGCCGCCGCGTGGGCCGTCGGCGCCGAAGCCGCAGATCCGGCAATGCACGAGGCGCGGGAATTTCTCGCTGAGCACCTCGTTGCCGATGCCCCATTTCTCCAGCGTGCCCGGCTTGAAATTCTCGATCAGGACGTCCGCCGTCTCCAGCATCTTGAGCAGCACGACACGGCCGCCCTCGGAAGCGAGGTCGAGGCCGATCGAGCGCTTGTTGCGGTTGATGCCGATGAAATAGGCCGCATCGTCCTCGTGGAAGGGAGGCCTCCATTCACGCACCTCGTCGCCCGCCGGCGGCTCGACCTTGATCACGTCGGCGCCATGGTCGGCGAGGATCTGGGTGCAGTAGGGACCACCGAGCACGCGCGTGAGATCGATGACGCGCAGTCCGCTCATTGCGCCCAATGCCGCTTCAGTCATGCCTTCGCTTCCCCTGTATCGATATTGATCACAGGCCTAGCGAGGTTCGTGCGCGCCAGCAATGGCTTGCCGCGTGGGGGCGTATGCGTCGCCGCGCAATCCCGCGGCGTGGGAAATCTCGCGGAAGCGGCCGGCCCGAGGGGGATCCCGGGCCAGCCAATTCACCGGCCGATCAGACGACCGTCAGGCGAACGTCGACATTGCCGCGCGTCGCGTTGGAGTACGGGCACACCTGGTGCGCCTTCTCGACCAGCGCCTCGGCATCCGCGCGGGACAGGCCCGGCAGCGAGACGGCGAGGTCAATGTCGAGTCCGAAGCCGCCGGCCGAGCGCGGGCCGATACCGACGGTCGAGGTCACGGAGGCGTCAGTGGGAACCTTCGGGCCGCCCTGCGAGGCCACGAACTTCATCGCGCCGATGAAGCAGGCGGCATAGCCGGCCGCAAACAGCTGCTCGGGATTGTTGCCGGCGCCGCCGCCGCCGCCGAGCTCCTTCGGCGTGGTGAGCTTGACATCGAGCGCGCCATCGAGGGTCGCAGCATGGCCGTCGCGGCCGCCGGTGGCCTTTGCGCTGGTCTTGTACAGGACGTTCACGGACATTTTCGTCTCCCTTGGGGGTCGTCGGGTTGGGGTGACGCTTATATCGCAAACAATTAGATTGTGCGCAATTGATATTTGCGTGCCTCACATTTAATTGTCCGCAATTGAATGTCCGGCCGGCCGGCCCCAGAATGGGGCAAATCCCGAGAGATTCTCCAATGGCCCGGAAATTATCGACCCTCGACCCGCAACGCCTCGACAACCAGATCTGCTTCGCGGTCTATTCGGCCGCGCACGCCTTCAACCGCGTCTACAAGCCGCTGCTGGACCGTCTCGGCCTGACCTATCCGCAATATCTGGTGATGCTGGTGCTGTGGGAGCGCGACGACGTGCCGGTGAAGGAGATCGGCGAGAAGCTGTTTCTGGACTCCGGCACGCTGACGCCGCTGCTGAAGCGGCTGGAGGCCGCGCATCTGGTCAAGCGCACGCGGAGCAGCGAGGACGAGCGCCAGGTGCTGATCGCGCTGACGGCGCAGGGGCAAGCGCTGAAAGAGAAGGCGCGCAGCGTCCCGCAATCGATCCTGGCGGCGTCGAACTGCACGGTCTCGGAGCTGGTGGCGATGAAGGACGAGATCGTCGCGCTACGGGATCGGCTGAATGCGGTGATTGGGGGGTAGGGGGAGTTAGTAGAGTTGCTTCTTTGAGAAGGCGCGGCCTGAGTGTGATTTGAGATATTTCTCAAATGCCAAGGCCTTCATCTTGTCCGGGAAAGCGCAATACCAGACCAGCTTCCACGGTTTGAACTTGGCGGTGTGAGCGGATTTGCCTGCGTTGTGCTCCGGAATCCGCCGCTTCAGATCTTCCGTGGCGCCGATGTATTCCTGATCCGGAAATTCGATGGTGCGGAGGATGTAGACGTACCACATTGACGACTCGTGTCTGGGCAGTCGTTAGGGTGGGGGTCTCACCAGTCCGTCTTCGCCCTTTCGGGCTTCGCCGGACACCACGCTTCGCCCTTCAGGCTCCGTCGCGGCTGCGCCACGCGTAGCCCGAAGGGCGAAGCGTGGTGGAGCCAGGCGGGATCGAACCGCCGACCTCTTGCATGCCATGCAAGCGCTCTCCCAGCTGAGCTATGGCCCCTTAACCTTGGGATGATCCTGGGGGATCACTCCCGACCGACGAGCCTTCCGACTCGCGCGGTGCACCCTTTTTCACAGATCAGGACTGATCTCAAGTCTCTTCATCACCTCCGACATCACCAATGATGTCGGTCACGTCCTCATCGCCCTCTTCTTCGTCGGCAATGAAGGTCGAATCATCGTCATCGTCGTCGTCGAGGGTCTCGTCGACCTCGATATCGTCCTCGGATTCGGGGACGACGGCCTTGACCTTGCCGGTGTTCTCCTCGGCATCGGCCTCCTCGAGCGAGACCAACTCTTCCGACTCCGCCGGCTCTGGCGTCGTGTCCGCGGCTGCGGCGTGGCGGGCCTCGGCCCCGCGTGTCGCGCGGGCGGGCGCGATCGGAGCGATCGGCACGACTTCGCCGGTATAGGGCGAGATCACCGGATTCTTGTTGAGGTCATAGAACTTCTTGCCCGTGGTCGGGCAAATACGTTTGGTTCCGAGTTCGGACTTGGCCACGGCAGAGGAATCCTGGGAATGTCTGAAAAGCGGTGTTTCACTTGGCTAGTTGGCGGCCTGCTGTCAATAGCGCATTACGAGAGAAAGACATGCTCGTGACGGCGGGGAGACCATGTGGTAGGTGCCCGCCAGCCTCCGAGGCGCATTCAAGGACACAATCTTGCCCCATTCCGACAAGCCGACACCCCTGAAGTCGAGCTCAAGCGGTCCCCTGACCGGGAAAGTACGGGTGCCCGGGGACAAGTCGATCTCCCACCGGGCCCTCATCCTGGGCGCGCTGGCGGTCGGCGAGACCCGGATTACCGGCCTGCTCGAGGGCGAGGACGTCCTCAACACCGCCAAATCCATGCAGGCGCTCGGCGCCAAGGTCGAGCGGACCGGCGATTTCGCCTGGAAAGTGAACGGCGTGGGTGTCGGCGGCTTTGCCCAGCCCAAGGCGGCGCTGGATTTCGGCAACTCCGGCACCGGCTGCCGGCTGGTCATGGGCGCCGTCGCCGGCTGCCCGATCTCGGCGGTTTTCGATGGCGACGCCTCGCTGCGCAGCCGCCCGATGCGCCGGATCCTCGATCCGCTCGAAAAGATGGGCGCCAAGGTCGTCTCCGGCGGCGAGGGCGGCCGCCTGCCGCTGACCCTCCAGGGCGCGCGCGATCCGTTGCCGATCACCTACAAGACCCCGGTCGCCTCGGCCCAGATCAAATCGGCTGTGCTGCTGGCGGGCCTGGCTGCGCCGGGCACGACCACCGTGGTCGAGAACGAGGCCAGCCGCGACCACACCGAGCTGATGCTGAAGCATTTCGGCGCCGACATCACCTCGGTCGCCGAGGGGGCTCACGGCCGCCGCATCACGCTGGTCGGCCAGCCCGAGCTGCATGGCGCGACCGTTATCGTGCCCGCCGATCCCTCGTCAGCGGCTTTTCCTGTTGTCGCGGCACTGATCGTCGAAGGCTCCGATGTCGTCCTTTCCGACGTCATGACCAATCCGCTGCGCACCGGCCTGTTCACGACGCTGCGTGAAATGGGCGCCTTCATCGAAGAAAGCGAAGTCCGCGCCGATGCCGGCGAGCCGATGGCGCGCCTGCGCGTACGTGCCTCAAAGCTGCGCGGCGTCGAGGTGCCGCCGGAGCGCGCGCCCTCGATGATCGACGAATATCTGGTGCTGGCGGTGGCGGCCGCCTTCGCCGAAGGCACCACCATCATGCGCGGCCTGCAGGAGCTGCGCGTCAAGGAATCCGACCGGCTCGAGGCCACGGCGGCGATGCTGCGCGTCAACGGCGTCAAGGTCGAGGTGTCCGGCGACGATCTGATCGTCGAGGGGCGCGGCCATGTCCCCGGTGGCGGCACTGTCGCCACGCATATGGACCATCGCATCGCGATGTCCGCGCTGGTGATGGGCTGCGCTTCGGACCAGCCGGTGACGGTCGACGACACTGCCTTCATCGCCACCAGTTTCCCGGACTTCATTCCGATGATGCGTTCGCTTGGGGCCGAGTTTTCATGATTATCGCCATCGACGGACCCGCGGCTTCGGGAAAGGGCACGCTGGGCAAGCGCCTCGCCCATCACTATGGCTATCGTCATCTCGATACCGGCGTGATCTATCGCGCGGTCGCCTACGCCCTGATGGAGGCGGGCCATGATCTCAGGGATGAGGCAGCCGCGGTGCAGGCCGCCCTGGAGCTCGATCCCGAAAAATTCGGCAATCCCGCCCTGAAGACCCAGGAGGCTGGCGAGGGCGCCTCCATTGTGTCTGCGATCCCGAGGGTTCGCGAGGTCCTGGTCAATTTTCAGCGCCAATTTGCCGCCGATCCGCCCGGCGCTGTGCTCGACGGCCGGGACATTGGAACCGTGATTTGCCCCCATGCCGACGTGAAAATCTTCGTCGTCGCTGACCCCAAGGTTCGCGCTCGCCGGCGCACCATGGAGGCCAAGGCGCGAGGCGAGGAGGCGGACGAGGCGGCCGTGCTCGCCGACATCATCCGGCGCGACGAACGGGACAAGAACAGGCCGATTGCGCCTTTAAAACCAGCCGCGGATGCTTACTTGCTAGATAACTCCCAACTGGATATAGAAGGCGGCGTCCGGGCCGCCATCGACATTATCGAGGCTGTCCGAGCGGGCCGGTCGCGGGGTTAAGCCGCAGCCGTCATTGGAGGAAGTGCCCGCTCCCGCTCTTTGAGGTCGATACTCTCGGTCCCTGTTTGGGATCGACGCGATCCAGGCTCCGGACACAACGATTTCCACGTATCGAACGCGCGGGCCTCTGCCGGCCCGCTTCCGCTGTTTCGGCTCGAGGCCGGAGCAGCGAGCGGTCGCTCGAAGGTCTTGCGGGCCTTCCGACACTGCGTGCGCGATACGCCCATGAACCCAACGGCCGGCAAGACATCCGCAACTGGAGAACAAATGGCTTCGACTTCCGCTGATACCTATAGCCCGTCGCGTGACGATTTCGCCGCGATGCTCGACGAGTCCTTCGCTGGTGGCAACCTGCAGGAGAGCTCGGTCGTCAAGGGCAAGGTGGTTGCAATTGAAAAGGACATGGCCGTCATCGACGTCGGCCTGAAGACCGAAGGCCGCGTTGCGCTGCGCGAATTTTCCGGCCCCGGCCGTGACAGCGAGATCAAGGTTGGCGACGAGGTGGAAGTGTTCCTCGATCGCATCGAGAACGCCCTCGGCGAGGCCGTGCTGTCGCGCGACAAGGCGCGCCGCGAAGAGAGCTGGGGCAAGCTGGAGAAGGCGTTCCAGAACAACGAGAAGGTCACGGGCGTCATCTTCAACCAGGTCAAGGGCGGCTTCACCGTCGACCTCGACGGCGCCGTTGCCTTCCTGCCGCGTTCGCAGGTCGACATCCGTCCGATCCGCGACGTTGCGCCGCTGATGAACAACGCGCAGCCGTTCCAGATCCTCAAGATGGACCGGCGCCGCGGCAACATCGTCGTCTCCCGCCGCACGGTTCTCGAAGAGACCCGCGCCGAGCAGCGTCAGGAGCTGGTGCAGAACCTCGAAGAGGGTCAGGTCATCGACGGCGTGGTCAAGAACATCACCGATTACGGTGCGTTCGTTGATCTCGGCGGCATCGACGGCCTGCTGCACGTCACCGACATCGCGTGGCGCCGCGTCAATCACCCGACCGAGGTGCTCTCGATCGGCCAGACCGTGAAGGTCAAGATCATCAAGATCAACCACGAGACGCACCGCATCTCGCTGGGCATGAAGCAGCTGCTGGACGATCCGTGGCAGGGCATCGAAGCCAAGTACCCGCTGGGTGCCCGCTTCACCGGCCGCGTCACCAACATCACCGACTACGGTGCGTTCGTCGAGCTCGAGCCGGGCATCGAAGGCCTGATCCACGTCTCCGAGATGTCGTGGACCAAGAAGAACATGCACCCCGGCAAGATCGTGTCGACCTCGCAGGAAGTCGACGTGCAGGTGCTGGAAGTCGATTCCGTCAAGCGCCGCATCTCGCTCGGCCTCAAGCAGACCATGCGCAACCCGTGGGAGGTCTTCGTCGAAGGTCACCCGACCGGTTCGGTGGTCGAGGGCGAAGTCAAGAACAAGACCGAGTTCGGTCTGTTCCTCGGCCTCGAGGGCGACGTCGACGGCATGGTCCACCTCTCCGACCTCGACTGGAAGCTTCCGGGCGAGCAGGTGATCGACAACTACAAGAAGGGCGACATGGTGAAGGCCGTGGTGCTCGATGTGGACGTCGAGAAGGAGCGTATCTCGCTCGGCATCAAGCAGCTCGAAGGCGACCCCTTCGCCGAGCCGGGCGATGTCAAGAAGGGCGCGGTCGTGACCTGCGAAGTGCTCGAAGTGAAGGAAAGCGGTATCGAGGTGAAGATCGCCGGCACCGACTTCTCGACCTTCATCAAGCGCTCGGAGCTCGCGCGTGACCGCAACGACCAGCGTGCCGAACGCTTCGCCGTCGGCGAGAAGGTCGATGCCCGCGTGATCCAGTTCGACAAGAAGGCCCGCAAGGTCCAGGTGTCGATCAAGGCGCTCGAAGTCGCCGAAGAGAAGGAAGCCATCGCGCAGTACGGCTCCTCGGATTCGGGTGCGACGCTCGGCGACATCCTGGGCACCGCGCTCAAGAACCGCGACAGCAAGTAAGCGAAACGCTGAGTTTTCGCTGACATTGAAGCCCCGGCGCAAGCCGGGGCTTTTTTGTTGCCGGCGGCAAACTCCATTGTCGTCCCGGACAAGCGTCAGCGCAGATCCGGGACCCATACCCACAGGGAGTGGTTTGACGAAGACTCGGAGTGGGCGCCTCGCGTCACATCCCGCCCTGTGGTTATGGATCCCCGCGTTCGCGGGGAGGACGAGTGAGTGTTTGGTAGCTTTCTCGCCCTTTACGAGGCCTTGCTTTCTTCAAATTGCGCCGCAATTGATGTATCCAGACAAGCTGATGGTCACGTCGTGACCTGCACAACGCCAGCGGCCTTTCATTTGGAGATATCTCGATGTCGCTCGATTCGGACATCATCGTCGATCGCCGCAGGATCCGCCGCAAGCTGACGTTCTGGCGCGTGATGGCGGCGCTGATCGCGATCGCCGCGATCGCGGGCTTTGCGCTGATCGCAACGCCCGGCGCACGCGGCAGCTTCGTCTCCGCAGGCTCGATCGCACGTGTGCAGATCGATGGCCTGATCCGCAGCGATGCCGAACGCACGCGCTCGCTGGAGCGGCTGGAGAATTCGCAGGCCGCCGCCGTGATCGTTCACATCAACTCGCCCGGCGGCACCACCGCCGGCTCCGAGCAGCTCTATGATTCATTGACCCGCCTGAAGGCCAAGAAGCCGCTGGTCGTCGTGGTCGAAGGCCTTGCGGCCTCCGGCGGCTACATCACCGCGATTGCGAGCGACCACATCATCGCCCAGCAGAGCTCGCTGGTCGGCTCGATCGGTGTCCTCTTCCAGTTTCCCAACGTCTCCGAGCTCCTGAAGACCATCGGCGTCAAGGTCGAGGAAGTGAAGTCGACGCCGCTGAAGGCCGCCCCCAACGGTTTTGAGCCGACCAGCCCCGAGGCACGGGCCGCGCTGGACGCGCTGGTGAAGGATTCCTATGCCTGGTTCAAGGATCTGGTGAAGCAGCGCCGTGGCATGGATGACACGCAGCTCGAAAAAGTCGTCGATGGCCGCGTCTTCACCGGCCGCCAGGCGATCGATCTCAAGCTGATCGATCAGCTCGGCGATGAGAAAACCGCGGTGACCTGGCTCGAGGAGCAGAAGGGCGTCAAGAAGGGCCTTTCGGTGCGCGACTACAAGCTCGAGCCGCGTTTTGGCGATCTGCCGTTCCTGAAGACGGCCGCCGCGGTGACGCTGGAAGCGCTTGGATTCGGCTCGATTGCCCATCAAATCGCGCAAACCGGCATGGTGCAGGCGGTCGATCGCGCCGGGTTGGATGGAATGCTGGCGTTGTGGCAGCCGGCTGCTTCGAATTGACCGGAACGGCCGGAACAACGCGAGTTCCGGACCTTTTTCGCGTCTGGCGAGTAGCCGTGCAGCCTGCTTTTTCGGCATTTGTCACGCATTTTCACGACGCTCGACGTTCATTTAGCGTCTTGACAGATCAACGCATTTTCACGGAAATGGTCATCCGCACGCTTCCGGGTCCTATCTCTCGATGATCAAATCCGAACTTGTTCAGCGTATCGCCGAGCACAACCCGCATCTGTACCAGCGGGATGTCGAGAACATTGTGAACGCGATTCTCGAAGAGATCGTCGCGGCACTCGCGCGCGGCGACCGCGTCGAGCTGCGCGGCTTCGGCGCTTTCTCGGTCAAGCATCGCCCCGCCCGCGCCGGCCGCAATCCGCGCACCGGCGCCCATGTCCCGGTCGATCAGAAGAGCGTTCCGTTCTTCAAGACCGGCAAGGAAATGCGCGAGCGGCTCAACCGCGACCATCCGGATCCGGGCGCGCCGGACTAGGACTACTAGGACTATTGTCGTCCGGGCTTAGCCGAACCGCCATTTGATGCGGCGGCAGGTGATTCAAGGCGAGCGACACGCAATGCGAAAGTTTCTGACCTGGCTGTTCGTGACTCCGCTGGTCCTGATCCTGGTGACTTTCGCGGCCGCCAACCGGCATGACGTCACCGTCTCCTTCGATCCCTTCATGGCGAAGGACCCGGCGCTGTCCCGCGACATTCCGTTGTTCCTGCTGCTGATCCTGACGGCCGCCCTGGGCGTCATTGTCGGCGGCTGCGCCGTCTGGTTCGGCCAGCGGCACTGGCGCCGCGCCGCGCGCCGGCATGAGGCCGATGCACGGGCTGCCCGGGTCGAGGCGGCCGGACTCCGGGCTCAGGCGGCCGCAGCCAAGCCCGAGGCCCAGCGGCTCCCCGTTCCCTCCGGGGTGGGCCTTTACGGGCCCATCGGGCGAGACAAGCAGCGCGCGACGTTGTAGAAGCGGCCCCAACCGAAAAGCCCGTTTCCCGGCCGCCACTTGCGGCCTCCATCTGCTTTGAGACCATGTCCCTGCTCGTCAAGATCTGCGGCCTGTCCACGCCCGAGACGCTTCAAACGGCGCTCGACGCGGGCGCCGACATGGTGGGGTTCGTGTTCTTTCCGCCCTCGCCGCGGCACGTCTCGCTGGAGACCGGGCGCGATCTCGGCCGGCAGGTGAAGCAGCGCGCGCTCAAAGTGGCGCTCACGGTCGATGCCGACGATGCCACGCTCGACAACATCATGGATGCGCTGTCGCCTGACCTCTTCCAGCTCCACGGCCAGGAGAGCGTGGCGCGCCTGCGCGACATCAAGCAGAAGTTCGGCCGCCCGGTGATGAAGGCCGTGCCGGTTGCGACCGCAACCGATCTCGCCGTGCTGCCCGGCTATGCCGCGGTCGCCGACCGCATCCTGTTCGATGCGCGTGCGCCAAAGGATGCGACCCGCCCCGGTGGCCTGGGCGAACCCTTCGACTGGCACCTGCTCGAAAATCTCGATCTCAAACTGCCCTTCATGGTCTCGGGCGGGCTTCACGCCGACAACGTTGCCGAAGCCCTCCGCGTCACCCGCGCCGGCGGCGTCGATGTGTCCTCCGGCGTCGAGAGCGCTCCCGGTGTGAAAGACCCGGAAATGATCAAGGCCTTCATTCGCGCCGCGCGCGCCACTCAAGAGTTGAGCGTTCGATGAACATCGCCAAACCAAATTCCTATCGCAGCGGCCCCGACGAGCGCGGCCATTTCGGCATTTTCGGCGGACGCTTCGTCGCCGAAACCCTGATGCCGCTGATCCTGGATCTGGAGAAGGCCTACACCGCGGCCAAGGCCGATCCGGCCTTCCAGGCCGAGATGAACGGGTATCTGAAGAACTATGTCGGCCGGCCTTCGCCGCTCTATTTCGCCGAACGCCTCACCGAGCATCTCGGCGGCGCCAAGATCTACCTCAAGCGCGAAGAGCTCAACCACACCGGCTCGCACAAGGTGAACAATGTGCTCGGCCAGATCATGCTGGCGCGGCGCATGGGCAAGAAGCGCATCATCGCCGAGACCGGCGCCGGCCAGCACGGTGTTGCCACGGCGACGCTGTGCGCGCGCTTCGGCCTCGAATGCGTGGTCTATATGGGTGCCGTCGACGTCGAGCGGCAGCAGCCCAACGTGATCCGCATGGAGATGCTGGGCGCAAAGGTGTTCCCGGTGCAGTCGGGCACGCGCACGCTGAAGGACGCCATGAACGAGGCGCTGCGCGATTGGGTCACCAACGTGCATAACACGTTCTACTGCATCGGCACGGTGGCGGGTCCGCACCCCTATCCGACGCTGGTGCGCGACTTCCAGTCGATCATCGGTAACGAGACCAGGGCGCAGATGCAGGAGGTCGAAGGTCGCCTGCCGGATTCGCTGGTCGCCTGCATCGGCGGCGGCTCCAACGCGATGGGCCTGTTCCATCCGTTCCTCGATGATCCCAGCGTCGAAATCTTCGGCGTCGAAGCGGCGGGTCACGGGCTCACGCAGCTGCATGCGGCCTCGATCGCCGGCGGCCGTCCCGGCGTGCTCCATGGCAATCGCACCTATCTCTTGATGGACGCCGACGGCCAGATCCAGGACGCGCATTCGATCTCGGCAGGCCTCGACTATCCCGGCATCGGCCCCGAGCACTCCTGGCTGCACGAGGTCGGCCGCGTCAATTATCTCTCCGCGACCGATGACGAGGCGCTTGCCGCGTTCCAGCAGCTCTCCAGGCTCGAAGGCATCATTCCCGCGCTCGAGCCCGCGCACGCCATCGCCAAAGTGATGGAGCTCGCGCCGAAGCGGCCGAAAGACCACCTGATGGTCGTCAATCTCTCCGGCCGCGGCGACAAGGACGTCCCGCAGGTCGGCGACATCCTGAGGGGCAAGAAGTGACCACGCGTATCGATACCCGCTTTGCCGAGCTGAAGAAGCAGGGCCGCTCGGCCTTCGTGACCTTCCTGATGGCCGGTGATCCCGATCCCGCGACCTCGCTTGAGATCGTCAAGGCGCTGCCGAAGTCCGGCGCCGATGTGATCGAGATCGGCATGCCCTTCACCGATCCGATGGCCGACGGCCCGTCGATCCAGGCCGCGGGGCTTCGCGCGCTCAAGGCCGGCATGACGCTGAAGAAGACGATCGAGCTCGTGCGTGGCTTCCGCAAGGACGACGATGCGACGCCGATCGTGCTGATGGGCTATTACAATCCGATCTACATCTACGGTGTCGATAAATTCCTCGTCGATGCCAAGAGCGCTGGCGTCGACGGCCTGATCATCGTCGATTTGCCGCCGGAGGAAGACGATGAGCTGTGCCTGCCCGCGATGAAGGCCGGCCTCAACTTCATTCGTCTGGCGACCCCGACCACCGACGACAAGCGCCTGCCTGCGGTGCTCTCGAACACGTCGGGCTTCGTCTATTACGTCTCCATCGCCGGTATCACCGGTGCGGCGGCAGCGGATGCGAATGCCGTCGGTGAAGCCGTCGCGCGCATCAAGCGGCACACCCAGCTGCCGGTCTGCGTCGGTTTTGGCATCCGCACGCCGGAGGCGGCGCGCGCCATTGCAGAGAAGGCCGATGGTTCGGTGGTCGGCACGGCCCTGGTCGATGCGCTCAAGAACAGCCTCGACGCTGAGGGCCGCGCGACCGCCAAAACCGTTAACGCCGTGGCTGAGCTGACGGCGGCTCTGGCCCAGGGCGTCAAGGCTGCGAAACAAGCGGCCGAATAGGCCATAATTCCGCTTTAGCTCTCTAGTTTGAGCATGATCTTGTCGGAAAAACCGCTTCACACTTTTCCGGATCATGCTCTAACGCGGACGACACGGCGGCTTGCCGGGCAAAGGCCCGGCCGCCATATATCCTTTCAGGCGGTCCCCAGCGGGGTCGCACATCGGAGCAAACCATGAACTGGCTTACCAATGTGGTCCGGCCGAAAATCCGCAACATGCTGCGGCGGGAGACGCCGGAGAACCTGTGGATCAAGTGCCCGGATTCCGGACAGCTCGTGTTCTACAAGGACGTCGAGGCCAACCAGTTCGTCATTCCCGGCTCGAACTACCACATGCGCATGGGCGCGGTGGCGCGGTTGAAGTCGATCTTCGACAACGAAACCTGGTTCGATGTCGCGCTGCCCGAGGTCACGCCCGATCCGCTCAAGTTCCGCGACGAGAAGAAGTACGTCGATCGCATCAAGGATGCGCGGGCGCGCACCAATCTGAACGATGCGATCAAGGTCGGCTACGGCAAGCTCGAAGGTGCCGGCGTCGTCGTCGCCGTGCAGGACTTCGACTTCATGGGCGGCTCGCTCGGCATGGCCGCAGGCGAAGCCATCGTCCGTGGGCTCGAGCTTGCCGTCGAGAAGAAGTCGCCCTTCATCGTGTTCGCCGCCTCGGGCGGCGCGCGCATGCAGGAAGGCATTCTGTCGCTGATGCAGATGCCGCGCACCACCGTTGCCGTGCAGATGCTGCGTGAAGCCAAGCAGCCTTACATCGTCGTGCTCACCAACCCGACCACCGGCGGCGTCACCGCGTCCTACGCGATGCTCGGTGACGTTCAGATCGCCGAGCCCGGCGCGCTGATCGGCTTTGCCGGTGCGCGCGTGATCGAGCAGACCATTCGCGAAAAGCTGCCTGAAGGTTTCCAGCGCGCCGAATATCTGAAAGAGCACGGCATGGTCGACATGGTCGTGCACCGCCACGAGCTGCGTCCGACCCTGGCGCGGCTGTGCCGCCTGCTGACCAAGGCGCCGGCGCTTGATGGAGCCTCGAAATCGGTCCAGCCGGTGACGACCCCGGCGCAGATCGTCTCGGCGGCTGAAACGGCGCCGGCCGCGCCCCACGCGTGAACGCATCTCCCGACAGCTCAAAGGCGTCGCTCGATCAACTGATCGGGCGGCTGTCGGCCCTGCATCAGAAGCGCATCGATCTCGGGCTCGAGCGGATGCACCGCCTGCTTGAGCGGCTTGGTCACCCCGAACGCAAGCTGCCGCCGGTGATCCATGTCGCCGGCACCAACGGCAAGGGCTCGACGGTGGCGTACTTGCGCGCCACGCTCGAGGCCGCGGGCCTGCGCGTGCACGCCTACACCTCGCCCTATCTCGTCCGCATCAACGAATGTTTCCGCCTTGGCCGCGTCGGCGGCGGTGTGCTCGTCTCCGATGACGAATTGCGCGCGGCGCTGGAAGAGGTCGAGCGCGTCAATGCCGGCGAGCCCGCGACCGTGTTCGAGCTGAAGACCGCGGCCGCCTTCCATCTGTTCGCGCAAAATCCTGCCGATGCGGTGCTGCTCGAAGTCGGCCTCGGCGGCCGGCTTGATTCGACCAATGTGGTCGATACGCCCGCGGCCTGCGTGATCACGCCAGTCAGCATGGATCACATGGATTTCCTCGGCGACACGCTGGCCTCGATCGCCGGCGAGAAGGCCGCGATCATCAAGCGCGGCGTGCCGTTGATTTGTGCCGAGCAGACGGGCGAGGCGATGGCCGTGATCGAGGCGCAGGCCAAGCAGATGCGCGCGCCGCTGTTTGCCGCGAACGAAAATTGGCACGTCAATGTCGAGCACGGCCGCCTGGTCTATTCCGACGAGCGCGGCCTGATGGATCTCGCGGCGCCGCGCCTGTTCGGCCGCCACCAGTTCGACAATGCCGGCCTTGCGATTGCGACATTGCGCGCGATTCCGACATTCAAGGTCAACCAGGCGGCGTTCGAGGCCGGCATCGTCGGTGCCGAATGGCCGGCGCGGATGCAGCGCCTCACCTCGGGCGAGTTGCTCGCTCTCGGACCGCAGGGGTCAGAGATCTGGCTCGACGGCGGCCACAATGCCGAAGGCGGCCGCGTCGCCGCCGCCGCGCTCGGCGATCTCGAAGAACGCGTGTCGCGGCCGCTGGTCGTCATTGCAGGCATGATGGCCAACAAGGATGCGAAGGCCTTTCTGGCCAATTTCGCGGGCCTCACCCGTCACATCATCGCGGTGCCGATCCCCGATACCGAGAATGCGATGCCGGTGGATCGCCTTGCGGATGCCGTCCGCAGCCTCGGCATGCGCGTCGAGATCGCGCCCAGCATCGAGGCCGCGCTGCGTGCACTATCGAAGCTCGCCTATGAGGTGCCGCCGCGCATCCTGATCACGGGCTCGCTCTATCTCGCCGGCCACGTGCTCGGTCTCAACGGCACGCCTCCTGCATAGTCGGTCTCATGTCCCGGACGCGCTGCAACACGTAAGCGTTGCTGCGCAGAGCCGGGACCCAGGAGCCACATAGATGGGCCCCGGCTCAGCAGCGCACCGTTTCACGCTGCGCTGCGTCCGGGGCACGAGAGAGAATCCCGATGCGTTTTGCTGCGATTGCCGACGTCCATGGAAACTATCTCGCGCTGGAGGCGGTGCTGACCGACATCCGCGCGCTTGGGATCGACGACATCGTCAATCTCGGCGATATGCTGAGCGGCCCGCTCGATGCGCGCCGCACCATCGAAATCCTGATGCCGCTCGATGCCGTACACGTGCTCGGCAATCACGACCGCTATTTGCTCGATCGTCCCCCGGAGAAGATGGGCTCGTGGGACCGTCCTGCGCACGCGCAGCTTAACGCCACGCAGCTTGACTGGCTCCGCGCACAGCCGATGACGCGCGTGTTTCAGGATCAGGTCTTCCTCTGTCACGCGACGCCTAAGGATGACGAGATCTACTGGCTCGACACCGTGCATCCTGACGGCACCGTCGCGCTGTCGCCACTTGATCGCATCGAGCAGTTCGCAGAAGGCATCACGCAGTCGCTGATCCTCTGCGCCCACACTCATCTCGCCCGCGCCGTGCGCTTGCGCGATGGCCGCCTGATCGTCAATCCCGGCAGCGTCGGCAGCCCGGGCTACCGCGACATCCATCCGTTCCCGCATGTCGTCGAAGCCGGCACACCGCACGCGCGCTACGCGATCCTCGAACTGATTGACGGCGATTGGCAGGTGACGTTCCGCCAGATCGCCTATGACCATGAAGCGATGGCCGCACTCGCCCGCCGCAACAACCAGCCGGAGCTGGCGAACGCGCTGGCAATGGGGTGGATCAAGTAGGATGCTCGTGTCCCGGACGCGGTGCGGCGCGAAGCGCTGCGCCGCTGAGCCGGGACCCAGGCTTGCGGCCTCTGGGCCCCGGCTCTGCAGCGCTTCGCGCTGCGTCCGGGGCACGAGCCGGATATCACTTCAGCAGCTTCATCGGATCGGCCACTTTCTGCTTCAACTGCTCGAAATTGCATTGCCGTGGCGCTTTGTCGGGGCGCCAGCGCAGGATCGAGGTGCCATGGCGGAAGCGCTCGCCGCTGAAATGGTCGTAGCAGACTTCGATCACCAGCTTCGGTTTGAGCGGACACCATTTTGCCGAGCGCTCGGTCGACCAGCGGCTCGGTCCGCCCGGCGCGTTGCCGGTGAAGCCCGGCTCGCCGATCAGGGCTTCCAGCCTGTCGGTCAGATCGGGTTTCTGCTCTGACTTGATTGCAGAGGTGAAGCCGACATGGTGCAGCAGGCCCTTGTCGTCATAAAGCCCGAGCAGCAGCGAGCCGACGACTTTGCGGCCGGCCTGCTTGTTGGTGGCGTAGCGGAAGCCACCGACCACGCAATCGGCGCTGCGGAATTTCTTGATCTTCTGCATGCCGTCGCGATTTCCGGCCTGATAAGGCAGATCGACGCGCTTGGCGATGACGCCGTCCGAGCCACCGCCCGACTGCGCCAGCCATTTCTTCGCGGTGGCGTAGCTCATCGTCGCCGGCGAGAGACGGAACGTGCTGCCTTTCAGATTGGCTTTCGCGAAGGCTTCCAGCGCTGGCCGTCGCTTGCCAAGCGGCTCGCCCGCAAGCAGCTTCTGTCTCGCCGACGCCAGCAGATCGAACACGAGGTAGAGCGCCGGCGTCTCCTCCGACAGTTTCTTCACCCGGCTTGCGGCAGGATGAATCCGCTGCAGCAGCGCGTCGAAGGAAAAGCCTTTGCCCAGCGGAACGACGATCTCACCGTCGAGCGTGAACCGGTCCGCCTTCAGCTTCAGCGCAGCGGCGACGATCTCGGGGAAATACCGCGTGAGGTCCTCGCCGGATTTGGAGCGCAGATCAACGTTGTTGCCGTGGCGCGACAGCAGGCAGCGGAAGCCGTCCCATTTCGGCTCGTACTGCCATTCCTTGCCGCGCGGTATGGCATCGACGGAACGCGCCTCCATGGCGGTCAGTGTGGCAGGCTTTCGCTGGGTTGCTGGGCGAGGGGAGGGCACGAGGAACGCTCTTGGACACAACACGTGCCTTTCAACGCCAAGGCCGCCAAATGGCTCCTATCGCGGGACTTGACGGATTTAATATGCGCGCTTATTATAAGCGCACATATTAAATGGAGGGTTTGTCATGGGCGACGAAAACATCTGGCGGAGCGAATACAGCATCGAGACGGTGGCAACCCCGGAGACGATCTGGAGCATCTTTCGCGATGTCCCGGCCTGGAAGAACTGGAATGCAGGCATCGAGCAGATCGACATCGACGGGCCGTTTGCATCAGGCACCTGGTTCACGATGAAGCCGCCGGGCGAGGAGGCGCTGCGCTCGCAGCTGGTCGACGTTCGCGAGAACGTCTGCTTCGTCGACGAAACGCGGGTGGGCGATCTCGCCATCCTTGTCGCGCATCGCATCGAGCCGCTCGGCCCGGCGCGCACGCGCATCGTTTACGCCGTCGATGCCCACGGCCCGCAGGCGGCCGAGATTGGTCCGGCCGTTTCCGCCGATTTCCCCGAGGTGCTCGCGAGCCTGACCAAACTGGCTGAGGAAAGGCGATGACCAAGCCACCGCTTCCGACCCGGCTGTCCGGCCCCGCCGAAAGCCCGGGCTTCCTGCTCTGGAAGATCTCGAATGCCTGGCAGCGCCGGTTGCGGGTGGCGCTGCAGCCTTACGAGCTCACCCATTCCCAGTTCGTGCTGCTGGCGACGGCGACCTGGTTCGGCGCGGAGGAAACGCTGACCCAGGCGCGGCTCTCTCAACTCAGCGGCATCGATCCGATGACCACGTCGCAGGTGTTGCGCGCGCTGGAGGCGGCGCGGTTGGTCGAGCGGATCGATCATCCTCAGGACCCGCGCGCCAAGGCAATCACGGTCACAAAGATGGGCCGTGATCTCGCCCGCAAGGCCGTGGTTGCTGTTGAGGATGCCGACGCCGCGTTCTTCAAGCCGGTGGCGCCCGACACCAAGCGGCTGGTTGCGATGTTCCAGGCGCTCGTCGAGGGCAATGAGGGCGACCAAAAATAAAACGGCCGGCGATGAGCCGGCCGTTGCAGAATTCGCTGGTGCTCGCGAGGTCGATCAGACCGCGGAGGTGATCCACTGCTGGAGCTTCGCCTTCGGCGCCGCGCCGACCTGGCGGGAGGCCATCTCGCCGCCCTTGAAGATCATCAGGGTCGGAATCGACATCACGCCGTATTTCGAGGCGGTCTTCGGGCTCTCGTCGACATTGAGCTTGACGATCTTGACCTTGTCGCCCATCGCGCCGGCGATCTCGTCGAGCGCGGGTGCGATCATGCGGCAGGGGCCGCACCATTCGGCCCAGAAATCGACGACGACGGGGCCGTTCGCCTTGAGCACTTCGGCTTCGAAATCAGTATCGGAAACCTTGCCAACGGCCATTGGAGTACCTCACTCGGTTGAAAGAGAATCGGCGCGACGTGGAATCGCGCCCGGGATCATGGTCCCAACCTATGAACGGCCTCTTGCCGGGTCAAGGACGCTCACGCTGAGATGAAGGGATGCCAGCGCCGCGTCCAGCGCGGGGGCTGAAATCTCCATATATTCAAGGGCCTCGGTCCAGAGCAGGACGGCCCGGATGGGCTTTTGGGGATAAAGCCGCGACAGCACCGCCCGGTACAGCGCCAGCTGTCGGACATAGGTGGTGGGCGCCTCAGCGACGCTCCTGGGCGCGGCCTGGTTGGTCTTGAAATCGACGATCAAAACCTCCTCGGGGCGAACGACCAGCCGGTCGATCTGCCCTGACACCAGTGCCGGCGGCCGCCCCGGCCGATCAAGCTTGCCGACGATGGCGACCTCCGCCCGGCTGCCTGCGGCGAACACGGCTGCAAAGCGCGGCTCGGCGATCAAGGCGAGCACCTTGTCAGCCAGCGCGGTCCGGTCGGTCTCGGTCCAGTCCGCGGCGTTGCGCGCCATGAAGCCGAGCGCGGCCTCGCGCCGGCGCTCGGTGGCGATATCGGGCAGGGATTGCAGCAGCCGGTGCACCAGCGTGCCGCGTTGCAGAGCCAGCGCGCGCGACTGCACCGATTCGCCTGATCGAACGGAACGGCCTTCCTCGGCCGGCTGGCCGGAGGGGCGAACCGCATCGTCCTCGATCATCTCGCGCGGCGCCGGCAGCCGCAGCCAGTCCGGCAGCGTGATGGTCTGGTCAACGCTTGTCGCAGGCGTTCCCAGCGCCGCGACATCCTCGGGACGGGCGAATCGGGTCACCTTGCCGTGCGGCGTCTCGATCGTCTCTTTCGTGAGGCCCGAGCCTGATAGACCGGTGTCGATCAGGTCGTACCAGCTCAGCTTGCGCACCGTTCTCATATTGCCGGGCATGCAGCCGCCGACGATCAGCCGGTCGGCCGCGCGCGTCATCGCGACATAGAGCAGGCGGCGATATTCGTCCTCGGTCTCCTCGAGCATCGCCTTGCGCGCGTCGGCGACCGGCTTGGGATCGTCAGCCTTGCGGCCGGCCCAGACCACGACCTCGCCGCCATTGCCGCGCGGCACGTGGATCAACCGGACCCGCTGCGAGTCGGCGGGCGACGACGTGGTGTCGACCATGAACACGACCGAGGCTTCCAGGCCCTTGGCGCCGTGCACCGTCATCACCCGGACCTCGTCGCGGGTGATCTCCATGTCGCGCTTCACCTCGGTGTCGGCCGAACGCAGCCAGGCCATGAAGCCCTGCAGCGAGGCGGGTGCCTTGCGCTCGCAATTCAGCGCCAGTTCCAGGAATTCGTCGAGCGCGTCATTGGCCTCATGGCCGAGCCGGCGCAGGATGCGCGCGCGACCCCCATCGCCGCCGAGCAGCCAGGCGTAGAATGCGAACGGCGTCTCCTCGCGCGCGCGCATCTCGCAGGCTTCGAGGCGCCGCAGCACGGTCGTAAACTTCTCGCTGTCCGCCGCATGCTCGCCGAGGGCGCGGCGCAGCGAACCCTTGCGGTCGTGGGCTATCTGAAACAGATCGTCGTCATCGAGGCCGAACAGCGGGCTCTTCAGCGCCACCGCCAGCGCAAGGTCGTCCTGCGGCAGCAGCAGCGCATCCGCGAGGTTCATCAGATCGATGATCGCGATGTGCTCGGTCAGCTTCAACCGGTCGGCGCCAGCGACAGGTACGTTGGCGTGCTTCAGCGCCTGGATCACGGCGTCGAACGCATTGCCGCGCCTGCGCACCAGGATCAGCATGTCGCCATAGCGCAGCGGACGTCGCTCGCCCTCGTGTCCCGTCAGCGTGCCGCTCTCGACCAGCCGCTTGATCTCGGCCTGGATGCGGCGGGCGAGCTTGACCTCGGGGCTGGTCACGGCGACGCCGTCAAATGGCGCGCGCCAGCCCTCGATCTCCTGCCGGTCATCTGCCTCGGCCAGATCCCACAGTTCGATCACGCTGGGGCCGGCATCGGCCAGCGCATTGTGCAGGGGATGACCGATCTCGACCGAATGGATGCTCTTGTAGATCGCGGGGTCGCGGAAGACGTGGTCGACCGAGTGCAGGATCGTCGCACCCGAGCGGAACGAATAGGTGAAGGCAACAGGATCGAACTTCAGCCCGGCCGCGGTGAACTTGCGGTGCAGCTCGCGCCGGCGCGCGTCGAACTCGTGGGGCGCGGCGCCCTGGAACGAAAAGATCGACTGCTTCTCGTCGCCGACGGCGAAGACCGTGCGATTCAGCCCCTCGCGCGCGCCTTCGCCGGCCGTGAATTCCGAGATGATGTGCGCGACGATATCCCATTGTCGCGGGCTGGTGTCCTGCGCTTCGTCGATCAGCACGTGATCGACGCCACGATCGAGCTTGTAATGCACCCAGCCAGATGAGATGCGGTCGAGCATCGCCAGCGTCTTGTCGATGAGGTCGTCGTAATCCAGCAGGCCGCGCTCCTGCTTCTCGCGGCGGTAATTCGCGGCAGCGGCGGTCGCAATGTGCAGCAGTGCCGCGGTGCGGTCGCGCATGGTCACCGCCCGGCGTTTCTCGACCAATCCGCTGATCCGTAGCGCTTCATTCTCGAACAGGCGCGAGACCGACGGATTGTGTTCGCCGAACTTCTTGGTCAGCACCGCCTTGCGCGGCAGCTTTTCGTCGGTGAGGAAGACGGACAGATAAGCATCGACCTGCGCCGCGCCGGAAAACACCTTGGCCTCGCGGAGCCGGCTCGCCTGGTCGTTGTCGGATTTGCTGCCGTCCTCCAGCGCAAAGGCGATATCGTCCCAGCGCGACCGCGGCAGGAACGGGCCGTCGAGGATCTCGGTCTCGACGTCCTCGATGCGCTCGCTCGCATCGACGCCCAGCACGGCCGCCATTTGTTCGGCCGCGGCCCCGGCATTGCCGGCTTCATCGGTCCAGGCCATGAAATGGTCGCGGCTGAGGCAGGCCTCTCGCACGACCTCCTTGAAGGTGACATCGGCGGCGTTCGCCATCGCGGTCTGCAGCGCGCGGCCGGTGACGCTGTCAGGATCGCGCGCGGCCTCCAAAAACACCTTCAGATTGGCGCGCTCCATCATGTCGGTCTGGTCGCGGTCGTCCATCACGGCGAACCGCGCCGGCACATTGGCCTCGAACGGGAATTGCTGGAGGAGGCGGGTGCAGAGCGCGTGAATGGTCTGCACCTTCAAGCCGCCGGGCGTCTCCAGCGCGCAAGCGAACAGCTTTCGCGCCTCGCGTCGAAGCTTCGCGCCGGGATGCGGGATGCCGACGGCGCGGATCGCGGCATCGAGCCCGGCGTCGTCAAGCGTTACCCAATGGCCAAGCGTCGTGAACACGCGCTCGGCCATGTTGGCGGCGGCGGCCTTGGTGAAGGTGATGCAGAGGATCTTTTCCGGCGGCACGCCCGACAGCAAGAGGCGGATCACGCGCTGCACCAGCACATGCGTCTTGCCCGAGCCGGCATTGGCCGAGACGAACGCCGACGCGGTCGGATCCGACGCGCGCGCCTGTCGCGCGCGCACTTCGTCGGGGATGGGGCGGGGCGGCTTCACCATTCCTCGATCCCCAGGCCGCCGGCTGCGGACCATTCCTTGATCCGGGCGAGGTCGTCATAGGCGCCGTAGCGGTTGGTCCACATCGGCAGGTTCAGCGAGGTGTAGGGCTGGTTCGGATCGTCGAAGGCGCGGATCAGCGCTTCCAGCTTGGCGCGCGCTTCCGCGGCTGCTGTATCCGGCGGCTGCGGTTCGTCGCCCGGCTTGTATTTAAGCTCGAGGATGCGCTCCTCGCCCGGCGGATTGTTGCCGCTGAGGCGGACATAGACGAGCTGGCTCACGGACGCGCCGGCGTCGATATCAGGGAAACCGCCCTCCCGCAGGATCGCGGCTTCCAGCGTGAGCTGTGGCGACAGGCCCATGCGGACCTGCTTGCCGGTCGGCGGCTGGCCGGTCTTGTAGTCGAGGATGGCATAGCCGCCACCCTGGCGCCGCTCGATGCGGTCGGCGCGCGCCGAGAGCGTAAAGCTGCGCTTGTTGTCGAGGGGAATGGAGATCTTGCCGTAAGTCTCCGCGGTGATCGCCTCGATCGCGTCGCGCCGCGCCGTCTCCCATTCGCCGAACCAGCGCGCGATGCGCTGGAAGCGCGGCCACCACAGCGCGCGCGCCTCGGGCCGCTCCATCAGCGGCTCGAAATATTTCTTGCCGATGTCGTGCAGCACGCGGGCGGGATCGTCGGGCAGATGCGCGGCGTAGACTTCCGTGAATTCGCCGAGCGCGTCGTGGATCGCCGATCCGCGGTCGGCGGCCGACAGCGGCATGTCGACGGGATCGAGCGCAGCGAGCTTCAGAATGTATTTTGCGTAGATCGTGTAGGGATCGCGCAGCCAATCCTCGATCGCAGTCACCGACATTTGCAGCGGCCGCGTGGCGCGTGGCGGCCGCGGCTCGGGCTGCTTGATCGGCGCGACCTCGGCCGGCTGGTCGAGCGCGCCTGCGAACTGCACGTATTTTTCGCCGGCACGAACAGCCGCCTTCCAGAGCTCGTCGCCTGCGACGGCCTCCAGCCGGTGCAGGAAGCGCGAGGCCACCGCAGGCGCGCCGCCGGCCTTGGCAGAATGGGTGAGGATCAGCTCGTCACCGCCCAGCAGTTGCGCGAAGTCGTGCGCGGAGAGGCCGATACGCCGCTCCGGCAGATCGAGGCCGAGCTCATGCCGCATCGGCCGGCTCAGCCAGGGATCGATCCGCGGCGCCGGCGGCCAGACGCCTTCGATGAGACCGCCGATGATGATTCGGTCGGCCTGCATCAGGCGCGATTCCAGCGGGCCGTAGATCTGCAGGCGCGCGCCCGGCTTGTCGCGGCGTCGCACGGCGCGATCGCTGAACGCGGTCTGGAACGTCTCGGCATAGTCAGGCAGCGTCACCATCAAGCCGCTGGTGGTGCCGCCGCGCAGGAGATCGTCGAAGGCGCTGGCGAGGGCGAGGCCTTCGCGGTCCTCGAAGGCGAGCGGAATGCCTTGCTCGTCGCGCGACAGCTCGATCATGATCTCGCGATGCCGGTGCGCGAGCTCGGCGAAGTCGAACGGTCTTGATGACGCGAGACTCTCGATCGGAGCCAACGCCTTCTGCAACGCCTCGATCAGCTCCTGGATGCGATCGACATCCTCCGCCTCGAGTCGCGCGCGCGGCTCGGACTTGTGGAGCGCGGAGATCGCGCCACGTCCCAGCTTTGCCAGCTCCTCGCGAAAGCGGTTGAACTCGCGCAGCAGCCCGAAGGTCGCCGGCGGCGGGCGCGTGCCGCGCAAGATTGCGAGCTCGAGATCCTCGATCGCGGCCTTCCAGGCGCCGGGCGCCCGGCCGAGCCGGCACAGCGGATGCTTCAGCATCGCCAGCAGCGTCGGCGGCTCCAATCCCCTGGTCGCCGCTTCCGCGACAAGGCGCGCAAAGACGCCGGCCGTGGTTTCCATCAGCACGTCGCCGCCGGAATCATCGAAGGCGAGATCCCATCGGGTCAGCGCCGCCATCACCCGCCGTGCCAGCGCGCGATCGGGCGTCACCAGCGCCGCCGTTTTGCCGAGATGCCGGGCCTCGCGCATGGCAATCGCGATCGCGAGCGCTTCCATTTCCGGGTTGGGCGCTTCGACCACCGCGAGATTCTTCATGCCGCCTGCGATTTTCGCGGCGACCTCGGGCTGCTTCAGCCGGTCGTGCCAGACTTCCGTCTTGGCGGAGGGGCGCATCGATTCCGACGCCAGCAGATCGCGGCCGCCCTCCGCGGGCGGATGGAGGATCTCGACATCGCTGCGCTTGATGCCGAAGCGATCCAGCAGCGCATGCATGGCATATTGCGGATGGTTCGAGGTGGGATTCTCGGTGATGCCCAGCAGGTCCCTGCTGCCGCCGATGCTGCGCCAGGCATCGTCATCGAGATCGGTGTCGAGACCGGGCAGCACCACGGCGCCATGCGGCAGCGAGGCGACCGCATGGAGGAATTTTGCGGTGGCCGGCATCGAACCGGTCGAGCCGGCCGCGATCACGGGGCCATGGGGATGCGTCGTGAGCCGCTTCGCTTCCGCCGCGATCAACAGATCCCGCCGCGCCGCGGGCTCGATGCGGTTGATCTCGGCGAGATGGCTCGGCCAGGCGATGCGCGCGATCCGCAAGAAGTCGAGCGAATGCTGCCAGTAACGGTCGAGCATATCAGGCACGAGGCCATCGAGCGCGCTCCAGTCGACGCCGCGCGTCACCATGTCGTCGATCAGCCGGGCGAGATCGCCGGCCAGCGCCAGCGTCGAGGCCGGGCCGCCGACCACCAGCGGCGCCAGCACCGGGCCCTTGGCCCAGGCCGCGACGAGCTGCGCCAGCGTCAGCCGCCGTTCGAGCTCGCCGAGCCGCGGCGGAATCTCCAGCGGCGTTGCGCCGGAAAACTGCTCGGCTTCATCGGCGAAGGCGAGCTCGTCCTCGTCGATGTCGCCGAGCGCGACGATGCGCGGCAGCACCACGGCATCTGTCTTCATCTCCTCGAGGAAGATCTCGCGGACCACGCGCATGGCGCGCCGCGTCGGCAGATACAGCGTGGCGTCCGCCAGCCGCGCCGGTTCCCTGCGCGCCTCGAATCCCGCGACCAGCCGGCCGTCGACCAGGCTTGCGACGATGGTGCGCAGGAACGGAACTGAGAGAGGAACGCTGAAAACGCGCATGGGCTGCCTGATTCGAACGATCAGGCAATATAGGGAGGCGGGCCCAAATGGTCATCGGTGGGGAAGGGTTAGTCCCCGCTGTTCGCGAGACCAGGAACAGGTCTCGTAGGGTGGGCAAAGCGAAGCGTGCCCACGCATTTTTCGCGATGGAGAGAGATGGTGGGCACGGCGCAGGGCGCCTTTGCCCACCCTACGGCACCGTGCTTGGAGCGGCCCTACGCCACGCTCTCCAGAAACGCCTCTTCCGCGGCGTGCACAGCGTCGGGCGTGCCGACATGCATCCAGACGCCGTCGAGACGCAGGCCGAACAGACGCTCCTGCTCATTGGCACGGTCGAACATCTTTGTCAGCGAGAACTCGCCCTGCGGCGCGCCTTCAAAGATCTTCGGCGACAGGATCGCAGCGCCGGCATAGACGAACGGCACGATCTCCTTTTCCTTGCGCTTGCGTAAGGCGCCATCGGGCAGCATGCCGTAATCGCCGCGGCCGCTATAGCCGATGCTGGTCGCGGTCGGCGCCATCAGCAGCAGGATGTCCATGCTGGCGGGGTCGAAATTTTCCGCGAGCCGCGCCAGATTGGAGCGCACGCCGTCGATCCACAGCGTGTCGGAATTGACGTGGAAGAACGGCGCATCGCCGAGCAGCGGCAGCGCCTTGACCACGCCGCCGCCGGTGCCGAGCACCTGGTCGCGCTCGTCCGAAATGATCACGCGCGGATGCTGGCGCGTTGCGGTGTGCTCGATGATCTGGTCGGGCAGATAGTGCACGTTGACGACCGCATCGGTGACGCCGGCCGTTGCGAGCTTGTCGAGCACGTGGTCGAGCAGCGGCTGGCCGGCCACCGGCACCATCGGCTTCGGCATCTTGTCCGTCAGCGGACGCATGCGCAGGCCGAATCCTGCGGCGAGCACCATGGCTTTGGTCGGTTTGACGGACATCCTTGCGCTTTCTCAGACCCCGAAAATCTCTGTGTCGCGGCAACCCTAGCACGCGCCCCGGTCAGCCGCACCGCGTCTTGATCGCCTTAGCCAGCCGCCGTGACGGTTGTGCGACGTGTGTTGCTGTCATGCCCCAACGGCTGTGGAACGCGCCTTTTTCTTCTTGTCGCCGACCTTCAGGAAATTGACGCCGATCTGGTCGCCATTCACCCAGGCCAGTTCGCAGCGCCGGTACGCTAACCCGGTCGACGACAACAGCAGAAAGAATTCCTTCAGGTGCAGGCCCTCGACCGAGCCGTCGATGGTCAGCTTGGCGCCGCTCTCGGAGACGTCCTCCATGGTGCATTCGCGCCGCCAGGTGCCGTCGATACCCATCATCTGGGCCGGTACCCCACGTTCGAAAACAACCCTGCTGTTCCCGCGATGGTCCGCCTTGACCGCCATTTGCCCTTGCTCCAGCCCGTATTTATCCGGCTGCCCGCGGGCGAGGATACCGGTGCGATGGCTAACAGCCGGTAAACCAGCCCCTCGTCAGGGGCGCGGCGGCGGGACGTTGGCGAGATACCAGTCGCGCAGATGAGCGAGCGCCGGATGCGCGAGCGAACGCTGGAGATAGGTCCAGATCCGCGGCTGGTGGCGCAGATAATACGGCTTGCCGTCGCGGCGGTTGAGCCGGGCGAAGGTGCCGAGCAGGCGCGTGTTGCGCTGCGCCGACATGATGGCATAGAGCTCGGCAAAGCCGGCCGGATCGAAGCTCGCATCCTCGATGCGGCGCGCCTTGATGTAGCGCGACAGCAGCGTCAGCTCGAGCGCTTCAGGCACGTCGATGCGCGCGTCCTGAAGCAGCGACACCACGTCATAGGAATGCGGTCCGAGCACGGTGTCCTGGAAATCGATCACGCCGATGCGCGCGATGCCGGTGCGGTCCGCCAGCCAGATCAGATTCGGCGAGTGGTAGTCCCGGATGATCCAGGTCTTCGGCGCGGCGAGCGGCTTCTTCAGGAGCTCGCGCCACATCGCGAAGAATTCCACGCGCTTCTCAGCGCTCAGCGGCGCGTTGCGATCCGGCAGATACCATTCCGGCATCAACCCGATCTCGATCAGCAGCGCCTCAGTGTCGAAAGCAGGAATCGTGTAGGTCTGCCCGTCCAGCGGCAGCGTCTCCGGAAGCGTCCTGCCGTGCAGTGCGGCCAGTACGTCGGTCGCGGCCTCATAGCGTTCTGGAATCGGCCGCGGCGGATCGCCCTCGATCACGCCTTCGCTGCCGAAATCCTCCGAGATCAGGAAGCCGTGGTCGAGATCGACATGATGGATCGCAGGCGCCGATACGCCTGCCGCGCGCAGGCCCTCGTCGATGGCGACGAACGGCTTGATGTTCTCGGCGAGATGCACCGCGGCGCTGTAGGATTTTCCGTTGTAGATCGCGGCGCCATCGGGGCGCTGCGGCGAGTTCATCAGGATGACGATGCCATCGTCGCGGATCAGTCGCGCATAGGAGCGCGTCGAGGCATCGCCGGCCATGCGCCTGCGGCCGGCGTCGATGTAGCCGGATGCGTCGAGGAATTGGCGCAACGCCTGCAGTCGCGCGACCGTCGCGGCGCCCTTGCCGTAGCCGGTGATGTCGGCGGCGCGCGCATTCGATCCCAGCGCCGGCCGATGCGTCAGCGCGATGTCGATGCGGTCTTCAGGCATCGCCGACGGCGATCGCTCCGGCCATTCGATCAGCACCAGCGTCGCCTCGGGAAGCGGCGACAGTCCGATCTCCTCGAGCTCGCTCTCGTCCTCGACGCGATAGAGGTCGGCATGCATCACCGCAAAGGCCGGCAGCTCGTAACCCTGCACCAGGGTGAAGGTCGGGCTCGGCACTTCCAGCTCCTCGTCGCCGGCGAGGTAGCGGATCATGGCGCGGGCGGCCGCGGTCTTGCCGGCGCCGAGATCGCCTGACAGCGTGATGGTATCGCCCGGGCCGACCAGCAGCGCGAGATCGGCCATCAATTGCGCGGTGGCCGCCTCGTTGTGAAGTGCGACGGAGAGTTTGGCGGGTTCGGTCATTCGGCGGCGTCGCGATGCGCCGCCTGGTCGGTCGGGAAATCGCAGATCACGACCGTGCCTTTTCCCGCGGCCGAATCCACCTGCACCTTGCCGCCATGCAACTCGACGAAGGAGCGCACCAGCGACAGGCCGAGCCCGGCGCCGCGATGACGCGAGCCCTGCGAGCGGCTTTCGAACCAGTTGAACACCTTGTCCTTCATGTCGGCGGGTATTCCAGGTCCGGAATCTGTCACAATAAAGACCACGCTGTGCTCGGTGCGGCGTGCGCTGATCCCGACGGTGGAATCCTGTGGCGAGAAGCCGACGGCATTGGCGAGCAGGTTATAGAGCACCTGCACCACCCGCTTCTCGTCGCCGATGAAGCTGCCGACATCGGGCGCGATCTCGACCTTGAGGCGGATGCGGTCGGTGGCGAGCCGGTCCTGGATGCCTTCCGCGGCGAGCTCGATGGTTTTGGAGACATCGACCGGGCCGAGCTCCAGCTTCATGGCGCCGGCATCGATGGTGGCGAGATCCAGGATGTTGTTGGTGAGCGCCAGCAGTGCGTTGGTCGATTTGGTGACGTAGTCGAGATATTCGGCCTGCTTTGGCGTCAGCGGTCCGGTCGAGGGGTCGCTGAGGAAATGCGCGAAGCCGATGATGGTGGTGAGCGGCGAGCGCAGCTCGTAGGAGACGTGGTGGACGAAATCCACCTTCATCTGGTCGGCGGCTTCCAGCGCCTCGTTGCGCTCGCGCAGCGCACGCTCGACATTCTCGGTGTCGGTGATGTCGAGGAAGGTCAGCATGGTCGCGCCGTCATGCAGCGGACGGATCATGCCGTCGAGCACGCTGCCGTCCTTGCGCTCCAGCTTCAGCGGCACGTCGACGCGGTTCTCGATCGAGGTGATGGCCTCGCGGATCTGGCGCCAGACGACCGCGTCGTCGAACAGCTGATGGCACCAGCCCTCGACGGTCTGGATGTGCGGCTCCTCGCGCATGGCATCGTTGGAGAGCTTCCACATCCGCAGGAAAGCCGGATTGAACAGCTGCGCCTTGCCGTTGCTGCCGAACACGGCGACGCCCTCGGCGAGGCTGTCCAGCGTCTCGCGCTGGACCCGGATCATGCCGTCGAAACGGCGGGCCAGCTCGAGGCTCTCGGTGACGTCGTCGAACAGATAGGTGACGCCGCCTTCGGGATTCGGCGTGGTGACGACGGAGAGCGCGCGGCCGTCGGGCAGGTACCAGGTGTCTTTCGCTGCTTCGACCGCGCGATAGGCCTCGTGCAGCTTGGCCTTCCAGGCGCGGAAGTCCGGCTGCTCCTGCAATTTGCGAGCGGCGCGGAGCTGGTCTAGCACGCTGGAATCGTCGGGGTGGGTGTCGAGGAAATTGCGGTTGAGGTCCCACAGCCGCCGGTAGGAATCATTGTAGAAGGCGAGCCGGCGCTGGCCGTCGAACACGGCCACACCAGACGAAAGCTGGTCGAGCGTGCGGCGATGCGCCTCGGCCATCCGCACCAGCGCGGCGCTCAGCGCATCCGCCTCGGATGCGTCGATCGCGACACCGACACTGCCGTTGCCGACATTGACGGCGCGCACGTCGTACATGCGCCGCTCGCCGCCGATCACGATCGGCAGCCGTGAGGTGAAGCCCGCGGCGTCCTTCAGGCCGCGCTCCATGGCGGTGCGATCGGCGCTGTCGAGCAGCTCCAGCTTGCGCTCCTGGGCGTCGGCGATGCTCGCGGCCTCGGTCGCGCGCATATAGGCCGGATTGGCGAAGCTCAGCGCGCCGTTCTCGCCCTTGGCCCAGATCGGCCAGGGCGCAGCCGTGGCGAAGCCGCGCAGCATCTCGGTTTCGTCTGATAGCGCCCTGTAGCGCAAATTGGTTTCGGCCAGATCGCGCCGCAGGCCGGACAATTCGCGAATCCGGACGATGGCTTGGCCGCCGATGGCGCGACCGATCGCCTCCAGCGTATGGCCGTTGGCGGTGGTCAGCGTGAGCTGGAAGCCGTCGCCGCGCTCGCGCAAGCCATCGACCGCGTGATCGATCTGCAGCGCGGGTTCCGGCGGTAGCCAGGTTCCAAACGCAAGCACGCGCTGCGGTGCCGAATCGCGCGGCAGCACCATCGAGATGTCGCCGGAGATCTGCGCGCGATCATCGCCGGCCGGCCAGGAAATCAGGATCTGCGGTTCGGCGAACAGCAGCGCACCGAAGCGGTCGGCCTGCAGCTGGAGTTCCCTGATCCGTCCGAGCAGCGCCGCCTCGTTCTTTGCGGTACGCACACGGGTGCGCATCAGCAGGATCGCGGCCACGACCGTGAAGCCGAGCAAAGCGAGCGCGGTGGCCAGCACCGCCAGTTCCTGCCGGTTGAAATCCAGCAATATCGAAAGTGTGTCGGCAAGGTCGGCGGCATCAGCCGGCTCAGCCGGCAGCAGCGCTGCGAGAGCGCCTCCTAGCAGGCTGTTGCGCGCCAACGATGTGCACGACAGCAGCGTCCGACGCATCGACACGATCACGCCTGACATAGTTGCCCCAAGACCGCACGAATCTACGCGCTGCGACCCCCGTCGTGCGCGAATCAAACGACAATACCCTCACCGAGACTCCACCGGTAAGAGTCCAGACCGTGAACGCAAAGGTGGCCCAAAAAAAATGCCGGGTGTGGAGTTCCGACGTCACGTAATTCCGCGGATTCTTCGGTTGGAGGCGTCGCGCGTTAGCGGTGGATATGGGCGAGACTCGCTGTTCGCTCCAACGAAGGTGCGTTCCCTCCCCCACAAGGGGGGAGGGAACGGAGAGAGCACTCGCCGTTGATCGACTCGATTGGCTTCAACCGATTGTGCCTACCGCCCCGTCGATCCAAAACCGCCGGCGCCGCGATCGGTCGAAGACAAGGTCGTCACGGGAACCAGCGTGGCCTGGAGCACCGGCGCGATCACCATCTGCGCGATGCGCTCGCCGCGCTTGATCACGAAGGGCAATGCGCCGTGGTTGATCAGGATCACCTTGATCTCGCCGCGGTAGTCGGCATCAACAGTGCCGGGTGTGTTCAGCACGGTGACGCCGTGCTTGGCGGCAAGCCCGGAGCGTGGCCGCACCTGGGCCTCGTGTCCCGGTGGCAAGGCGATCGCAAGGCCTGTCGGCACTAGCGCATATTGGCCTGATGCGAGGGTCATCGGCTCGCCCTCCGGCACCGCCGCCATCAGATCGAGACCGGCGGCCTCCGCGGTCTGATAGGCCGGCAGCGGCAGGCCGTCCGCGTGAGGCAGGCGTTGCAGTTCGACGGTGACTTTGCTGCTCAAGATGCCGGCTCCAGAGATTTGTTCGTCACGCGTTTCACGATATGCGCGACCAGTTCGATGGCGACCTGTTCCTTGGTCATGATCGGCCAGGAATCAACTGAGATCTCGCCGTTGTTCCCAGCGTCCTTGCTGATGAGGTGCACGGTATTACGGTCGCCGCCCATCACGCCTGACGAGGGCGAGACGTCGTTGGCGACGATCCAGTCGCAGCCCTTGCGGGCGAGTTTTGACTTCGCATTGTCGATCAGATGCTCGGTCTCGGCGGCAAAGCCGATCACCAGCGGGGGGCGCTTGTCGGCGAGTTTTGAGATCGTGGCGAGGATGTCGGGGTTCTCGACCAGTTGCAGCGGCGGCATGCTGCTCCCTGCCGTCTTCTTCAGCTTCTGCTCGCCTTCATTGGCGACGCGCCAGTCGGCGACCGCGGCGGCGAAGATCGCGATGTCGGCGGGAAGCGCCGCCTGCACCTGCTCCAGCATCTGCCGCGCTGATTCGACATGTTTCACCGTCACGCCGGCGGGATCGTCGAGATCGACCGGGCCGCTGACCAAAATCACTTCAGCACCGGCCGCTTGGGCTGCGGCAGCAATGGCAAAGCCCTGCTTGCCCGAAGAACGATTGGCGATGTAGCGCACCGGATCAATCGGCTCATGCGTCGGACCCGCGGTGATCAGCACGCGCTTGCCCGCGAGCGGGCGCGGCACCGGCGGTCGCAGCAGTTTCTCGGCTGCATTGGCGATCTCGATGGCCTCCGACATGCGGCCGACGCCGGCTTCGCCCGCTTCGGCCATCTCGCCGGAATTGGGGCCGATCAGCAGCACGCCGTCGCGCTGGAGCTGCGCCACGTTGCGGCGGGTCGCGGCGTTGTTCCACATCAGCGGATTCATCGCCGGCGCCAGCAGGATTTTTCGATTGGTCGCGAGCAGGATCGCGCTGGCGAGATCGTCGGCATGGCCGTTCGCCATCTTCGCCATCAAATCGGCGGTGGCGGGCGCCACCACGATCAGATCGCAGTCGCGCGCGAGGCGGATATGGCCGGCGTCGAACTCGCTCTGGGGATCGAACAAATCGTTGTAGACGCGCTCATGGGAGAGCGCGCTGACCGAGAGCGGCGTGACGAATTGCTCGGCCGCCTTGGTCAGCACGCAGCGCACCTCGATGCGCCGCTCCTTCAGCCTGCGGATCAGGTCGAGCGATTTGAAGGCGGCAATGCCGCCGCCGATGATCAGGGTGACGCTGGCCTCAGGGACGGCGCTGGTGCGCGAAGACGCGGGGGCTGGGGATGCCTCGGGCGGCACCGCAAACGGCGTCAGCGGCTCTTCGCGGCCCTCGATCAGCTCCCGCAGGATGACCCGGACCTCTTCCTCGACCGACCGGCGATTCCTGGCCGAGCGCAGCCGCAAATAGGTTTTGACGGCGTCGTCGAGCTTACGGATGGTCAGGCTTGCCATGACGCTCTCCAGCACGGAATGATAGCGATGCTATCATCCACGTGATTGCAGTGCAATCACAGATTCCGGACCGCGATCAGGATGCCGATGAAGGTCACGGCGATGATCCAGACCGCCACGGTGCGCCAGCGGTTCTTGCGGCCCTCGCTGCGGCCCATCGCGGCGATGCTCTCCGGCGACAGCCGGATGCCCTCTCGCGTCATGGTCTCGAGCTGCTCGAGCACCGCGACCGAGCGCTGCGCGATGTCAGGCAGGCGCATCAGCACCTTGGCGAGATCGCCGCCACCGGCCAGCGCACCCTGCACCCGGCCGATCGGTCCGAGATTGCGTTCGATCCATTCGCGCACGACGGGATCGGCGACCTTCCAGATGTCGAGCTTGGGATCGAAGCCGCGCGCCACGCCCTCGACCACCACCATGGTCTTCTGCAGCAGGATCAGCTCGGGCCGCGTCGTCATGTCGAACAGGCCCGTGACCTCGAGCAGCAGCGTGAGCAGCCGCGCCATCGAGATCTCCTCGGCGGTGCGGTTGTGAATCGGCTCGCCGATGGCGCGGATGGCTTGCGCGAAATTCTCGACCGAATGGTGCGAAGGCACGTAGCCCGCCTCGAAATGCACCTCCGCGACGCGGCGGTAATCGCGGGTAATGAAGCCGAGCAGGATCTCGGCGAGGAAGCGCCGCTCCTTCATGCCGAGCCGGCCCATGATGCCAAAATCGACCGCGACGAGGCGGCCGGCATCGTCGAGGAAAAGATTGCCCGGATGCATGTCGGCGTGGAAGAAGCCGTCGCGCAGCGCGTGGCGCAGAAAGCTCTGGATCACCTTGCGGCCGAGATCGGGCAGGTCGACCTGCGCTTCTTCCAGACGCTTGTGATCGTTCAGCGCGATGCCGTCGATCCACTCCATCGTCAGCACGTTGTGCGTGGTGCGATCCCAGTCGACGGTGGGCACGCGGAAGTCAGGATCGCCATCCGTGTTCTCCGCCATCTCCGACAGCGCCGCAGCCTCCAGCCGCAGGTCCATCTCCATCGCGACCGAGCGCGACATGGTGTTGATGACTTCGATCAACCGCAGGCGCCGCGCCTCGGCCGAGTAAGCCTCGGCCTTGTGTGCGACGTAGAAGAAATCGGAGAGGTCGCGGCGGAAGCGCGCGGCGACGTTGGGCCTGAGTACCTTGATCGCGACCGGCCTGCGGATGCCATCGCGCAGCACCTCGCCGCGATGCACCTGCGCGATCGAGGCGGCCGCGACCGGCGGTCCGAAGCTTGCGAACACGTCCGTCAGCGGTCGCTCCAGCGACGTCGTGATCGCAGCTTCCGCTTCGGCCTGCGAGAACGGCGGCAGGCGGTCCTGCAGGCTTTCGAGATCGCGCGCCATGATGACGCCGACCACGTCAGGACGCGTCGCCAGGAATTGCCCGAGCTTGAGATAGGCAGGGCCCATCCGCGTCAGCGCGCGCGAGATCCGCGGGCCGTGCTTGGCGCCGCGACGCTCGACGAGGCGCGCCAGCTTCAGCGCGAGCTGTCCCGGCGGTGGCACCAGGCTCGGATCGACGGCGCCGAACACGCCCTCGCGGGCAAACACGAACGCGGCGCGGATCAGGCGCGAAATGTGGGTGAAGGCAGAAATCACAAACGCCAGCCCGAATGCAGTGCGACGATGCCGCCGGACAGTGTCTGCCAGCTCACGCGGGAGAAGCCGGCCTCGCGGATCATGTCGGCGAAAGCGTTGGGCTTCGGAAACTTGCGGATCGATTCGACCAGATATTGGTAGGATTCGGCATCGCCCGTGACCATGCGGCCGAGCGGCGGGATCACCTTGAACGAGAACAAATCATAGAGCTTGTCGAGCCCGGGCATCTCGACGGTGGAGAATTCCAGGCACAGGAAGCGGCTGCCGGGCCTCAGCACGCGATAGGCCTCGCGCAGCGCAAGGTCGATCCGCGGCACGTTGCGAATGCCGAAAGCGATCGTATATGCGTCGAAGCTGCGGTCGGCGAAGGCGAGCGCTTCGGCATTGCCCTCGACGAAATCAACCTGGCTCTCGAGATGGCGCTTGGCGGCCCGCTCGCGGCCCACCGCCAGCATGTCGGAATTGATGTCGCAGACGGTGGCATGGAAGCCCGGACCTGCCGCCTTGGCGGCGCGGAACGAGATATCCCCGGTGCCGCCGGCAACGTCGAGCAGCGCAAACGGCCGATCGGACCTCGGCGGATCCAGCGCGGTGATCATGATGTCCTTCCAGACCCGGTGCAGGCCGCCGGACATCAAATCGTTCATCAAATCATAGCGCGACGCCACGCTGTGAAACACATCGTTCACCAGCGTCTGCTTGTCCCCCAGGGGAACGTCTTTGAAGCCAAAATGCGTGGTTTCGCCCGGCCGATCCATTACTCTACTCCGCGACGCCGACCATAGCGCGGCCGGCGCAATGGCGCTATCACACCGCCCTCATAAGGTGAATGCCTGACCATGCCTGAATTGCCCGAAGTCGAGACTGTCCGCCGCGGTCTTCAGCCCGTCATGGAGGGTGCGAAAATCGTGGTCGCGGAGGCCCGCCGGCCCGATTTGCGCTTTCCGTTCCAGCCCGATTTCGTGGCCCGGCTGCAGGGACAGATCGTCACGGGGCTCGGCCGCCGGGCAAAATATCTCATGGCTGATCTCGGCTCCGGCGACGTGTTGCTGATGCATCTGGGCATGTCGGGCTCATTCCGCGTCATCAAGCCGGACAACGAGGCTGCGCCCGGTGAGTTTCACTATCCCAAGGGCAAGGACTCCGCGCACGACCACGTGCTGTTTCGGATGTCCTCGGGTGCCGACATCGTCTTCAACGATCCGCGCCGCTTCGGTTACATGAAAGTGATCGCGCGCAACGCGCTCGAGGACGAGCCGCTGCTGCGCGACCTCGGCCCCGAGCCGCTCGGCAATGAGTTCGACGCAGCGATGCTGGCGAGTGCCTGCGCGGGCAAGACCACGAGCCTGAAGGCGGCGCTGCTCGATCAGCGTGTGGTCGCCGGCCTCGGCAACATCTATGTCTGCGAAGCCCTGCATCGCTCGCATTTGTCGCCACGGCGGATCGCTGCGACGCTGTCGACGAAGAAGGGCGAAGCAACCGATCACGCCAAGCGACTGGTCGGTGCCATCCACACCGTGCTGAACGACGCCATCAAGGCCGGCGGCTCGTCATTGCGCGACCATCGCCAGACCTCGGGCGAGCTCGGTTATTTCCAGCATTCCTTCAAGGTCTATGACCGCGAAGGCGAGAAATGCACGACGCCCCGATGCGGCGGCACGATCAAGCGCTTCACCCAGAACGGCCGCTCGACCTTCTGGTGTTCGAAATGTCAGAAGTAGCAGGCCATGCAGACGCCGCAGCTTGAGACCGAACGATTGATCCTGCGTCCGCTCGCGCTGTTCGACGCGCCGGCGATCCAGCGGCATTTCGACAATTGGAACATCATCCGGCATCTCGCGACCGTAGTGCCCTGGCCATACCCGGCTGATGGCGCGGAGACCTTCGTCCGCTTGCAGCTCGACAAGATCGCGGCCGGCGAAGAGATCCACCATTGGGTGCTGGTGTTGAAGGGCAGCGATGGCGGGGCGATCGGAAACATTCATTTCCGTCCCCGTGCCGACGGCGCGAAGGGCAGTCGCGGCTTCTGGCTGGCTGAGCCCTATTGGGGTAGGGGCTTGATGACGGAGGCCATCACTGCGGTGAACGACTTTGCCTTTCTCACGCTCGGCCTCGATCATTTCTACGTCTGCAACGCCGCCACCAATGCGGCCTCGCGCAGGGTCAAGCAGAAGACCGGCGCTGAGTTCGTCGGCTTCATTGAGCTGCCGCATCACGGCGGACAGTCGAAATCCGAGCGATGGATCGTGCGGCGTGAGGCCTGGCTGCGCGACCGGGCGTGAGTCTCGGCGAAGACGACGGCCTCACCACGTCAGTGCGAGCGCAGCGAAGCAATCCAGAATCCCTCTGCGGAAAGACTCTGGATTGCTTCGCTGCGCTCGCAATGACGGGGATAGAGCGCCGTCGCTCGCGAACAGCCGTTTTGCCAGACAAGTCAGACGTCTGCATGCCGTCGCAGCGATAAACGCGGCTGGACGCGGTCCTACTGTGCATGGGGTTGTTTTGGAGATCTTTGGCGGAGGCGCGTTCGCCCTCGCCTGAAAACGCGAAGCGAAGCAATCCGGCCGGGCTGGTGGCCGGATCGCTTCGTCGCTGGGGCTCATTCACCGGATGGCGAAGAGCCCGTCCGGGCCTTGAGCGATCGCCCCGCTCAGGACGCCAGGGTGGTGGTTTCGTCCGCGGCAAGCTCGGTGGCGGCGTGCAGCATGCCGTCCGCCGCCGACATCACCTGGTCGATCAGGACATTGGTGGCCTCGAGCTCGAGACGGGTCTCGATCCAGCGCCAGAGGCCGCGGACCTCCTCGGTCGACTTGCCGTTCGGCGCGAACTCGCTGACGGCGAGGCCCGAGGCGAGCGAGTCCTGGTGGTCGTTGCGCATCACGATCAGCGGGCGCGCCAGCACCTCGACGAGATCGAGCGCGGCTTCCTCGGCGAGGCTGTTGGCGGCGTTGTCGATGCGCTGGCCGCGGATCGGCGTCTGGTTCAGCACGAAGCTGTAGGGACGCTTCCAGGCGCGCGCGACGCTGACGGTGGAGACGGTCGCCTCGATGTCGGCGACGCTCGGGCGGGCCGGGATCAGGCAGAGATCGGAATGACGGATCGCAGCGGTGGTCGTGGCGGAAAGGCCGGCGGCGGTGTCGACGATCGCGAGCTGCAGACCGCTGTCGGCCAGCATGTTCAGCCGCGGCGCGAAATCGGCGGCGTGATAGATCGGCTCGACGACGACGTCATCGTTGTTGCGGCGGCGCGCCCAGTTGGAGAGGGTGCCCTGCGGGTCGGTCTCGATCAGACGGACGGTGAAACCGGCCTGCTTGGCAGCCAGCGCGAGGCCGATGGCGAGCGTGCTCTTGCCACTGCCGCCCTTTTGGGTGGCCAGTACGATCGTGTGCATTTGAAGATCAATCCTTTGGAGTGCCTGGGTCTCGGGAAAAACGCCACGCGAACGTGCATCGCTTCTTCGATGCTGAGCCCTTCTCGCTCAGGACGTGCCCTGCCCGATCCAAAGGGGACCGCGGATGTCCGAATCAACGCTAACGATGATGGCAGAATCAGGAATGCCAGCTAATCCGTACCATTACTGGACCCGTAATCCTGCGTGTGATGTGCTCGCTATCGTGAACAAAAAGGACATCAGGCATGGGTGGAAACTGGCGCGACCGAACGGCAACGATCTTTGAATGTCAGAAGATGCCGGCGGTCTCGAGCCGCGGCATGGTGGTGAGCAACCATCCGCTCGCATCAAGTGCCGGCGCCGAGATGCTGGCCGCCGGCGGCAACGCGATCGACGCCGCGATCGCGACCCTGTTCACGCTGACCGTGGTCGAGCCGATGATGGTCGGCATCATCGGCGGCGGCATGGCGCATATCCGCCTCGCCGACGGCAGCCATCGCGTCATCGACGGCCAGAGCACCGTGCCCGCTTCGGTGCGCGACACCACCTATACGTCGAAGCCGGGCTCGGCTCACGACGTGTTCGACACTATCGGCAACGAGAACCTCAACGGCCCGAAGGCGGTCGCAACGCCGGGCTCGCTGAAAGCCTGGTGCGAGACGCTGCAAAGGTTCGGCACCATGAGCCTCGCCGACGTGATGCAGCCCGCGATCAAGCATGCCGCGCGCGGTTATGCGGCGACGCCTTACTTGCACGAATGCATCAGCGAGAGCGCCGCCGAGATGCGCAAGGACAAGCCGATCGCGGCGATCTATTTGCCTGATGGCGAGCCGCTCAAGGTCGGCGAGCGCGTGGTGCAATCGGAATATGCCAAGACTCTTCGCTACATCGCCGACCACGGCGAGAAGGCTCTTTACGAAGGATCACTCGGCGACATCTTCGTCGACTACATGGAGAAATCAGGCGGCTTCATTCGTCGCACCGACCTCACCAGCTACAAGACCGTCGAGCGGCAGCCGATCCGCACCCACTATCGCGGGTGGACCATTTTGGGCCCGCCGCCGCCTGCGGCCTCCGGCGTGCATATCGCGCAGATGCTGAACATTCTCGAAGGCTACGACATCGGCGGTCTCGGCTTCGGCACGTCAGAGACCATCCATTACCTCGCCGAGGTCCTGAAGATCGCCTTCGCCGATCGCGCCGCGGCCAGCGGCGATCCTGATTATGTCGGCGTGCCCGTGGAGAAGCTGACCTCGAAGGCCTATGCCGAGGAGCGCCGTCGCGCGATCGATCCGGCGCGCGCCCAGGCTTTTGGCGCCGGCGTGACGCAGCTCGAAAGTGCGCACACCACGCACATGACGGCGGCGGACAGTTTTGGCAACGTGGTCGCGACCACGCAGACCATCAACAATCTGTTTGGCGCGAAGATCATGATCCCGGGCTTAGGGGCCATCGCCAACAATTACATGAACCTGTTCGACCCGCGTCCGGGTCATGCGCTGTCGCTGGCGCCGGGCAAGCGCGTGACGACCTCGATGTCGCCGATGATGGCGCTCCGCGACGGCAAGCTGCGCTATGCGCTGGGCCTGCCCGGGGGCAAGCGCATCTTCCCGAGCGCGATGCAGGCCCTAGTCAATCTGATCGACCATGGCATGAGCCTGCAGGAAGCGGTCGAGGCGCCGCGGGTATGGACCGAAGGCAATGCGCTCGAGGTCGAGCAGGCCGTGCCGGAGGCCGTGCGCGCAAGACTCACCGCGCTCGGTCACAAGGTCCAGCCGGTCGCAACTGTCGCCGGCGGCATGAACGGCATCGCCTTCCACGACGACGGCACCATGACCGGCGCCGCCTGCTGGCGCGCGGACGGGACGCCGATCGGGATATCGGGTGGTCTTGCGAAGAGCGGGATCAGGTTCAGGCTGAGTTGACGTCTGCTATTTTCGCGCACCGCCGCCTTCGAGATCGGCGGCGGCGCGCGCAACCAGATCGGTTGCGCTCGCATTGGTCTGCGTTGATCGGACCTTGACGTCGATCGTGATCAACTTCCATTCACCTTCCGACATGGCGTAGTCCAACTCGTAACTCAGTCGCGAAGGCGTCGTGTCGAAATAGCCGCGCAGCAACAGCGTGCCGTTGTCGGCGATCCTGGGATCCTCCGTCGCCACGATCGGCATGCCGGCGATGACATCGATGTGATGTCCGGAGAAATCCCTGAACGCCCGCTTCAACGTGTCAGCGGAGAAGCGTTCGCGAAATGGTTGCGCCATTTTCGCATAGAGGACGTTGTAGTTGCCGGTGAGATTGGCGTCGTTGAGCGTCAGCAGCGCCACCTTCACCATCACCTCCTCCACCTTCGGCGTCGGCAGCGCGGGCGATTGTGCCCAGGCCGCAAAGCTCAGCAGCGCAGTCGAAATTGCAGCGCAGAGGAATAGTGGACGCCGCAACATGCTACTTCCGCACGCAGATCACGCGAACGACGGCGGCCTTCGCATCGCTCGACGTGCCATTCGCGGTGACGGCGTTTGCCTTCAGGAAATCGCGCACTGTCTCTGCGGAAACTATCACTGCTTGTGACGGCGCTAAAGTGGTCGCTGGTCCGGCAACCATCGCCGGCTTCAGCAGCGCGATACCGGCGAATTTGCCCTCGCCGTCGATGGCCGGGGCGCCGGAGAAGCCGACGGCAGGTGGCGGCGACAGGGCAGAGTCGCTCGCCGTGACCGGTGCCAGCGCACCCTTGACGCTCGACACGCCGGCCGCGCCGCCCTGGCTTTGGGGATCGGCGATGCCGACGGCATCGACGCTCGTCTTCGCCGCGCCGCTCGCGAGACTGAGCGGCTTGAGGCCACGCGCGCCATAGATATGCAGCAGCGCGAGATCGTGCTCCTTGTCCTCGGCGAGGCGATCGGCGTTGCCATAGCCGCCGATCGTGATGGCAAGACAGGAATCGGTGACGAGGCGGTCAGTGAGAATCGCGCCATCGTCGCTGACGACAACACCGGTGCCATATTCGACGGTCTTGCGCGGCGGCGGCCCCGCTTGTGGTCCCGCCGGAAACGCAGTGAACGCGCTCGACATCGCGATCACGACCGGCTCGACCGTGTTCTCCATGGCCTGGTCATACAGGATCGTCATGATGCGGACTTCGTCGCCCTTGAACGTGCCACGCACGTAAAACTTCTTCAGGCCCTGCAACCCTGAAAGCACGAAGAAGTCGGGCTTCACCACGGTGTAGTCCACCTTGCGCCCGGCTGGCTCCTTCTTCTCCGTATCAGCGAGTTTCGCTGTGGTCGGGCTCGCCTCCTTGCGGCGGCTGAGCACCACCTGCACGGTTCCGGTCGGTGAGGTCCATTTCGAGCCATTGGCGTCGGTGGCCTGATTTGGCACCAGCTTTGAGGGGATGCCGAGCCGCGCGCCGCTGGTCATTTCTGTTACGATTTTCCAGCCGACGCTGTCCTGCTTGCGCCGTGCGGTCTCGGCGAGCGCGGCGCGCTCCTGCGGATTGAGCACGCCGGTCGGCTTGCCGCCCTTGGCCTTCTGGTATTCCTTGATGGCATCGACCATGCGCGAACTGACGTCGCCGGTGATGGCACCGTTATATTCGCCGACCCAGGCGAGGTCGGACTGCAGTGACAGCCGTTCCGCCTGCGCCACCGCATCGGCCGTTTCCGACGGCGTTTGCACGGCGGGCGGCTTGATCGGAACAGTCTGGACCACTTTCGGCCTGGCGCCGGGGACCTGTGGCGCCGTCATCTGGGCGCTGGCGCCTGTGGCAGACGCCAACATCAGTGTTGCCGCAAGCATCGATCTCATGACAAATCCAGCCAGCCCATTGAACGCGCTGCCATTGAAGCACATCTCGTTGGTCGCGAACAATGTTGCGGTGGTTCAGGTGTTGACCCTCATCCTGAGGAGCCGCGGAGCGGCGTCTCGAAGCTTGAAGGCCGAGCTGTCGCAACGGGGCCTGCATGGTTCGAGACGGCGCTGCGCGCCTCCTCACCATGAGGTTTTAGAGGAACGTACGACGATGCTGAGCCCGGACGAACTCGAACGCTATGCCCGCCATATCGTGCTGCGCGATGTCGGTGGTCCCGGCCAGGCCGCGCTGAAGCGGGCCTCGGTGCTGGTGATCGGCGCCGGCGGGCTCGGCGCGCCCGCCCTGATGTATCTGGCGGCCGCCGGCGTCGGCACGCTCGGTGTGGTCGATGACGACGTGGTGTCGTTATCCAATCTGCAGCGCCAGGTAATCCATACGACGCCCGATATCGGCCGGCACAAGGTCGAGAGCGCAGCCGAGCGGATCGCAGAACTCAATCCGCACGTCTCCTTCGTCGGTCACGCGACCTGGCTCAATGCCGACAATGCGCTCTCGCTGATCGGCGATTACGATCTCGTGCTCGATGGTTCCGACAATTTCTCGACGCGCTATCTGGCCTCCGATGCCTGCTTCTTCGCCAAGCGGCCGCTGATCACGGCGGCGCTCGGCACGTTCGACGGCTCGCTCACCACCATCCGCGCGCACGAAAAGAACGAGCAGGGTGAATTCAATCCGACCTATCGCTGTCTGTTTCCGGAGGCGCCGCCGCCGGGCACCGTGCCGGCTTGCGCCGAGGCCGGCGTCATGGGCGCGCTTGCAGGCGTGATGGGCTCGATGATGGCGCTGGAGGCGATCCGCGAGATCGTCGGATTCGGCGAGGGTTTGGTCGGCCGCCTGCTGATGATCGATGCGCGCGCAATGCGCTTCGAGACGTTGCGTTACGCGCGCGATCCGGCCAATCCGCTCAATGGCGACGGGCCGGTGGTCATCGATCTCAGTGCCCATCGCACCTGATGGAAGCCGGCTATGTCATAGCCGGCTTCTCGCTGTCGAGATGCGCCATCTGTTCCGCCGCGTAGCGTGTGCCGGCGGCAACGTTCGGCGGGAAGGCTTTTGCCAGCGTGGCCAGATGCGCCGGTGTCAGCGTCACCCTGGTCGCGCCGAGCGCTTCGGTCAGGCGATTGCGCGTGCGGGCGCCGACCAGCGGTACGATCTCCTTGCCCTGCGCGGCGACCCATGCGATCGCGACCTGTGCCGGCGTTGCGCCGATCTCGCCGGCGATCGCGCGCAGCTGCTCCACCAGCGCGAGATTCGTATCGAGGTTCGATCCCTGGAAGCGTGGCGTCATCAGACGGTAGTCACGGCCGACCTTGCCTGACTCCTTCGACCAATGGCCGCTGATCAGGCCGCGCGCCAGCACGCCATAGGCGGTGATGGCGATGCCGAGCTCGCGGCAGGTCTTCAAAATATCGCGTTCGATGCCGCGCTCGATCAGCGAGTATTCGATCTGGAGATCGACGATCGGATGCGCGGCGTGTGCGCGACGGATGGTGTCGGAGCGGACCTCGGACAGGCCGATCTGCCTGATGTAGCCGGCCTTCACGAGATCGGCGAGACCACCGATCGTCTCTTCGATCGGCACGTTGGGATCGAGCCGCGCCGGGCGGTAGACGTCGATGTAGTCGGTGCCGAGCCGCTGCAGCGAATAGGCGAGGAAGTTCTTCGTCGCGGCTGGCCGCGTGTCCATTCCGATGAAGTCGCCGGCCGGACCACGCAGCGCGCCATACTTCACGCTGATCTGCACTTTTTCGCGCGACACTTCTTTCAGCGCCTCGCGCAGCAGCATCTCGTTGTGGCCCATGGCGTAGAAATCGCCGGTGTCGAGCAGCGTGATGCCGGCATCGAGCGCGGCGTGAACCGTGGCGATGGCCTCGCCGCGATCGGCGGGCCCATAGACCTCGGACATGCCCATGCAACCGAGGCCGAGGGCGGAGACATTGGGGCCGCTCGACCCGAGTTTGCGCTGTTCCATGATGGCTCTCCCTAAAAAGGCGGCAGACGGTGCCGCGTGACGGGCCTGATATGCGCCTGCTCCATTGCCGCGATAAGCTGGACAATGTGGAATGCCTTGTTCATCATATCGAACAATGTCCGATCCCGATTTGCGCGATCTCGACGCCTTCGTGGCGATCGCCCGCAGCCGCAATTTTCGCCGCGCGGCGGTTGAAATTCGCGTGTCGGTGTCGAGCCTTAGCCAGAGATTGCGGGACCTCGAGGAGCGTCTCGGCGTCCGCCTGATGAACCGCACCACCCGCAGCGTCGCCCTGACCGAGGCGGGCGAACTGCTGCTCTCAAAGGTGGCGCCGGCGCTGCGCGATGTCGGCGATGCGCTGGATCAGGTCCGGGGCTTGCGCGAAGTCGCCTCAGGTCGCCTACGCATCAATGCGCCACCGCCAGCGGTGGATCTGGTGCTGGCGCCAATGGTCGGTCCGTTTCTCAGCGAGCATCCGCAGGTCGATCTCGAAATCATCTCCGAGAGCGGCTTCGTTGACATCGTCAGTGGGGGCTATGACGCCGGCGTGCGCTATGGCGAACATCTCGCGCAGGACATGATCGCGATCCCGCTGAGCGGTCCGCAGCGCTATGTCGTCGTCGCTTCGCCTGCCTATGTCGCGCGCCGCGGCCGGCCAAAACATCCGAAGGATCTGCTCGATCATGATTGCATCCGCGCCCGCTACTCGAGCGGCGTCATGCATGATCTGGAGTTCGAGAAAGCCGGCCAGCTCGTGAAAGTCGATCCGCCCGCAAAGCTGATCTCGACCAATATGGCCCTTGCGATGCGCGCCGCGCTCGACGGCGTCGGCATCTGGGCCACGCTCGATGGCTATGTCGGTGATGCCTTAAAATCCGGCGCGCTTGTCAGTTTGATGGAGGACTGGTGCGAGCCTTTCCCGGGCCCGTTCTTGTACTATCCAAGCCGGCGCCAAACGCCGCCCGCTTTGCGCGCCTTCATCGATTTCGTCGCTGACAGCCGCAAGCGCGAGACCCGCGCGAAATAATCCTCACAGCATGCTGGGCAGCACGCGATCCGGCGGCTTGTGGGCGTCGAGGAAGGTGCGAATGTTGATGATGACCTTCTCGCCCATCTCGACGCGGCCCTCGATCGTGGCCGAGCCCATATGCGGCATCAATATCACCTTGCCGGCCTTCGCAAGCCGGACCAGCTTCGGATTGACCGCGGGCTCGTGCTCGTAGACATCGAGGGCGGCGCCGCCGATCTCGCCGCCTTCGATCAGCTTGATCAGCGTGTCTTCGTCGGTGACTTCGCCGCGCGCGGTGTTGACGATGTAGGCGTCCTTGCGGATCAGCTTCAGCCGCCGTGCCGAGAGCAGGTGATAGGTCGCCGGGGTGTGCGGACAGTTCACCGAGATGATGTCCATCCGCGCCAGCATCTGGTCGAGGCTCTCCCAATAGGTCGCCCCTAGCTCTTCGGCGATCTTCGGGGCGACGGGACGGCGGTTGTGATAGTGGATCTGCAGGCCGAAGGCGCGGGCACGGCGTGCGACCGCCTGGCCGATGCGGCCCATGCCGATGATGCCGAGGCGCTTGCCGCCGATGCGATGGCCGAGCATCCAGGTTGGCGACCAGCCGGCCCAGGGTTTTCCTTCCGTCAGCACCGAGGCGCCTTCGATCATCCGGCGCGGCACCGCCAGAATCAGCGCCATGGTCATGTCGGCGGTGTCTTCGGTGAGGACCTTCGGCGTATTGGTGACGGTGATGCCGCGGGCATGCGCCGCCGCGACGTCGATATTGTCGACGCCGTTGCCGAAATTCGCGATCAGCTTCAGCTTGCAGTCCGGCTGGTTGACGATGTCGGCGCTGATGTGATCGGTCACCGTCGGAACCAGGATGTCGGCGCTGCGCGCGGCTTCGGCGAGCTGCTCGGGCGACATCGGCGTGTCGTCGAGATTGATGCGTGCGTCGAACAGCTCGCGCATCCGGGTTTCGATCGAGTCCGGCAATTTGCGCGTCACGACGACGAGGGGCTTCTTCTTCACCGACATGTCCTGCCCTCATGAGGCGCTGCAGGCCGCCTCTGTCGCCAAAGGCCGGCCGTTGAGGCCTCATTAACCCGGTTGTTCGACACTGGCCTTGCCGCGTCGTCCCCGGCGTTTCCTTCAAGCTTTCCCCCCAATTTCCGGCTGGAAAATCGGGGCAAACTGGTTGTTCAAGCGTCCGTCCTCTCTAGCAGAAGGCCGGGCCAAGACAAGAACCAGGGCCAAGGCTGATGGAACATCCCGCGTGGGGCGGGTCAGGGGGTGCGGCAGCGTTTTGGAATTTGGGGTGGGGGCGCGGTTTAGCCGGGCCTTCGACAGGAGACGGGTTAATGGCGTTGGGGCGTTTTTGTTCGGTGATGGCGCTCGTTTGCACCTGGTGGAGCGCCTCGGTGGGCCCCTCGCATTCGGCCAAGGACACCACCCCCCAGACCGCCAGCGGTCTGCCGGTGCCGCGCTATGTCAGCCTGAAATCGGACCACGTGAACGTCCGCGCCGGCCCGACCAAGGACAATGACGTGGCCTGGGTCTATACCCGCGCCGGCCTGCCGGTCGAAATCACCGCCGAGTTCGAGAACTGGCGCCGCGTGCGCGATTCCGAAGGTGCCGAGGGCTGGGTCTATCACTCGCTGCTGTCGGGCCGCCGCACTGCGGTGGTCACCATGAAGCACAAGGACGACCTCGCGCCGATCTACGATCGTGCCGATCCCGACAGTGCGGTGGCCGCAAAACTCCAGGCCGGCGTCGTCACGCAGGTGAAAAAATGCACCACCAGCTGGTGCCACGTCACCGGCAACGGTTTTGACGGCTGGATCCAGCAGGAGCGCCTTTGGGGCGTCTACGCCGACGAGCAGGTGAACTGACGGCCTGATAGGGAGGCAAGCCCAGTCGTCATGCCCGGGCTTGTCCCGGGCTCCACGAACTTCCTAGCGTGGTGCAAGAACGTGGATGGCCGGGACAGGCCCGGCCATGACGATCAAGTTGACAATTGAGGACTGATCTCAGCGCTTCTTGCGCAACCGCACGACCATGTCGATGCGGGCGATCTCGTACCCCTCCGGCACCTCCGGCATCTTGGACAGCGCCAGATGCGGATCCTCGATATCGACCAGCTCATGGCTGTTCTCGAGGTAGTAATGGTGGTGGGTGGTGACGTTGGTGTCGAAATAGGTCTTGGTGCCGTCGACGCTGACCTGACGCAGCAGGCCGGCATCGGTCAGCTGATTCAGCGTGTTGTAGACGGTCGCGAGCGAGACCGGGACCTTGGCCAGGGTCGCTTCCTCGTAGAGCATTTCAGCCGTGAGATGGCGTGCACCCTTGCCGAACAGCAGCCAGCCGAGCGCCATGCGCTGGCGTGTCGGGCGCAGGCCGGCGGACTGGAGCATTTCGTTGACGTCGTGCCAGGGGCAGCCGGTCAGGGCCGGCTGGCGGCCGGACAGAAGGGCCGCTTGGACGTCTTCATCGTGACGGGGCGCGTTGTTCTCGCTCATTTCCAAAATTTGGGCACGCGTGGACACTATCTACCTGCAATATATGGACAGGTAGATGCAGATGCAAGTTTCTCGCAACTAGAGTGGTTCTAATTAGCAGAGGAACCCGGCCTGAGGCCACGTCATTTTACCTTCATGAGATCGCTTTGCCACCGAAAAGGCCTGTGTTAGAGAGCGCGCGGTTCCGCTTAGCCCTGATGTGGCGGCCGGGCATTGAGGCCAGGGTCGCAAGCCCTTGTCCTCAAGCCCATGTTCGCAGGTCCATCGGGCACTCGGCATTCGCGCCTGCTGACGAGGCAAAAGGCGTTGCTTTCCGAACGAAAACGGAGCCCATTTTTGCCAGAAACGCCGCTCAATCGGGGTTAGAACAGAGGCTTCCGCATGCTCAACAGGCGCAATGGTTACGAATACGAAGATCTGCTGGCATGTGCCCGCGGCGAGATGTTCGGCCCGGGCAACGCCCAGCTGCCGCTGCCGCCGATGCTCATGTTCGACCGCATCACGGAAATTAACGACCATGGCGGCGAATTCGGCAAGGGGCTGGTGCGCGCCGAGCTCGACGTGAAGCCGGACCTCTGGTTCTTCGGCTGCCACTTCAAGAACGACCCCGTCATGCCCGGCTGCCTCGGCCTCGATGCGCTGTGGCAGATGGTCGGCTTCTATCTGGGCTGGACCGGTGGCGAGGGTCGCGGCCGAGCGCTTGGCCTCAGCGAATTAAAGTTCAGCGGCCAGGTGCTGCCCGAGGCCCGCAAGGTTGTGTACAACGTCGACATCAAGCGCGTGATGCGTTCAAAGCTGGTGCTCGGCATTGCCGACGGATGGCTTTCGGTCGACGACCAGATTATTTATCGCGCCAAGGATCTGAAGGTCGGCCTGTTCAAGCAGGGCGTGAACCTGGGCTAACGCGCATCACCAAGAAGACAACGATTTAGGCGAGGCTGTCATGAGGCGGGTTGTGGTCACCGGGATGGGTATCGTCTCGTCGATCGGAAACAACACCCAGGAAGTGCTTGCGAGCCTTCACGAGGCGAAGTCGGGCATTTCGCGGGCGGAGAAATATGCCGAGCTCGGCTTCCGTTCGCAGGTGCAAGGTGCGCCGACGCTCGATCCTTCGACGGTGGTCGACCGGCGCGCGATGCGTTTCCTCGGTCAGGGCGCGGCGTGGAATCACGTCGCGATGGAGCAGGCGATCCAGGACTCCGGTCTCTCGCCCGACGAAGTCTCCAACATCCGCACCGGCATCATCATGGGCTCCGGCGGCCCGTCGGCGCGCACCATCGTTGAAGCCGCCGACATCACCCGCACCAAGGGGCCGAAGCGCGTCGGTCCGTTTGCAGTGCCGAAGGCGATGTCGTCGACGGCCTCCGCGACGCTCGCGACCTGGTTCAAGATCAAGGGCGTGAACTATTCGATCTCCTCGGCCTGCGCGACGTCGAACCACTGCGTCGGCAATGCCTATGAAACGATCCAGATCGGCAAGCAGGATGTGATCTTCGCCGGCGGCTGCGAGGAGCTCGACTGGTCGCTATCGGTGCTGTTCGATGCCATGGGCGCGATGTCCTCCAAGTACAACGACACGCCTGCCACCGCCTCGCGTCCCTACGACGTCAACCGTGACGGTTTTGTCATCGCCGGTGGCGCGGGAGTCCTCGTCCTGGAAGAGCTCGAGCATGCCAAGGCGCGCGGCGCGCGCATCTATGGCGAGATCGTCGGCTATGGCGCGACCTCTGACGGCTACGACATGGTCGCGCCGTCGGGCGAAGGCGCCGAGCGCTGCATGCGCATGGCGATGTCGACGGTGAAGACCAAGGTCGACTACATCAATCCACATGCCACCTCAACGCCGGCGGGCGATCCGCCCGAGATCGAGGCGCTCCGCAAGGTGTTCGGCACCGGCGAGAAGTGCCCGCCGATCTCGGCGACCAAGGCGCTGACCGGCCACTCGCTGGGCGCGACCGGCGTGCAGGAGGCGATCTACTCGCTGCTGATGATGAACAACGGCTTCATCTGCGAGAGCGCGCACATCCAGGAACTCGATCCCGTATTCGCCGACATGCCGATCGTACGCAAGCGCATCGATAACGTCAAAATCGGCACCGTGCTGTCGAACTCGTTCGGCTTCGGCGGCACCAACGCCACGCTGGTGTTCAGCCGGATGGACGTGTGACGGCGTCGTTGACACACCATTGAATTTCTCGTCATGGCCGGGCTTGTCCCGGCCATCCACGTTTTGCGGAAGGTAGTCTTGCAATGGAAGGTCTAATGAAGGGCAAGCGCGGTCTGATCATGGGCATTGCCAATGATCATTCGATCGCCTGGGGCATGGCGAAGACGCTGCATGCCCACGGCGCCGAGCTTGCCTTCACCTTCCAGGGCGAGGCGCTCGGCAAGCGCGTCAAGCCGCTGGCGGAGCAGCTCGGCGTCGAGCTGGTGCTGCCGTGCGACGTCGAGGACATCGCCAGCGTCGATGCGACCTTCGATGTGCTCCGCGAAAAATGGGGCAAACTCGACTTCGTCATCCACGCCATCGGCTTTGCCGACAAGAACGAGCTGAAGGGCCGCTACGCCGACACCAGCCGCGAGAATTTTTCGCGCACCATGGTGATCTCCTGCTTCTCCTTTACCGAGGTCGCAAAGCGCGCGGCCGAGTTGATGACGGATGGCGGCAGCATGATCACGCTGACCTTCGGCGCCTCGGAACGCTCGATGCCGAATTACAACGTGATGGGTGTAGCCAAGGCGGCGCTGGAAGCCTCGGTGCGCTATCTCGCCTCCGATTTCGGGCCGCGCGGTATCCGCGTCAACGCCATCTCCGCCGGCCCCATCCGCACGCTCGCCGGCTCCGGCATCGGCGAGGCGCGAGCGATGTTCGCGTTCATGCAGAAGCATTCGCCGCTGCGCCGCGGCGTCACGCTCGACGAGCTCGGCGGTTCGGCGCTGTATCTGCTGTCGGATCTCTCGGGCGGCGTGACCGGCGAGATCCACTATGTCGATTCCGGCTACAACATCGTGCTGATGCCGCGGCCGGACGATTTGAAGACCCCGGAATAGTCAACCCGCCGCGATCTTCTCCGCGCGCTGAAACGCCGGCCGCGCCATGCAGCGCGCGATATAGGCGTCGAAGGCCGGGCGCGACGGCACCATCTTGAACAGGCGCACCGCGAAATTCAGCCCCGCGCCGATCGTGATGTCGGCTGCGGAAAATTCCTCGCCGAGAATCCACGGCCCCTTTTCGAGCGCAGCCTCCAGCACGTCGAACACCTGCGTCGCGCTGCCCCAGGCCGCGGTCGAGGTCGGCACCTCGATCTTGGTGAAGATCTGGATGATCGCGGGCTCGATACAGCTCGGCGAGAAGAACAGCCATTGCAGATACCGTGCGCGACGCGGGTCGGTCACATCAGGCGCCAGCTTCGTCTCCGGATAGCGATCGGCGACATAAGCGCAGATCGCAGCGGCCTCGCCGAGCGCCGCATCGCCGTCGGCGAGCGCCGGCACCTTGCCCATCGGATTGATCTTCAAATAGTCCGGCGCCTTCTGCGCGCCCGTCGAAATGTCGGTCAGCACGCGCTCATAGGGCAGCCCGCTCTCTTCCATCAGCCAGAGCGTCGAGAACGAACGCGAGCGAGGCGACCAATAGAGCTTGATCATGACGGGAGCGAACCTTTCATTGCCAGGAAGCGTAGATCGGATTTATTGCGCGTCTTCCTCGGATAAGCAACGCACTACGCCCAGGCGATCGAGAGCGTTCGAGGCGACATGTCGGTCAATGTCGCTTTGCTCCGCCTTCGCGCGTGATCGCGCCTAGCGTCTCTGCCACCGGTAGCACTTCATCGTGAAGCCGGTCACCGGAGAAATCTCCTCCCGCTCGAACTCAAATCCCTCGCGCTCGTACCAGCGCCAGGCCTTCTCGTTCTCACGGACGCAGCGCAGTTCTATCTCGTCAGGCAATTGAGTTCGCGTGAACGCGAGCAGTTGCCGACCGATCGATCGCCCTTGATAGCTGGGCGCGACGAAGAGCTGATCTAGATAGAGCTTTGGCAGATGCAGCGCCAACATCGCGGCGATGGCGCCCTGATCGTCGGCGACGAACAGGCTCCAGCCGTCCTCGATCTCGCGCCGGATGCGGGCACGCAAATTCGCCAGCAGGAAGTTGCTGGCCTCGGCGAGGCCGGTCGAGACCCAGCTCTCCATCCAGACGCGGCCGATCTCGTCATATTCGTCGGTGCGGGCGGGGCGGATGATGGGATCTGACACCGCGGCCTCAAACCTTCTGGCTGCGCGCAGCCTGTCGCGGGCGCGCCTTGCCGGCCGACAGGCAGACCACTTCGGAGATTTGCAGCAGCTGCCGCGCCAGCGGGCTGGTCTTGCGCCAGACCATGCCGATGGTGCGCGAGGGCTCGGGGTCACGGAAGCGCGACAGCGAGACGGACGCCGATCGCGTCTCCACCGACACCGCCATTTCCGGAATCAGCGTGACGCCGATGCCTGCGCTGACCATCTGCACCAGCGTCGACAGCGAATTCGCATCCAGCATCTCGCGCGGCGGCGCCGACTGCATGTTGCAGAACGACAGCGCCTGGTCGCGGAAACAATGGCCCTCCTCGAGCAGCAACAGCCGCATCTCGCGCATCATCTCGCGCGAGGGCGCTGGCGTGCCCGCATCCGTGCCCGGCCGCACCAGCAGGAATTTCTCCTCGAACAGGGCGACCTCGGTGAGCGAGGGTTCGGATACCGGCAGCGCCACGATGGCGGTGTCGAGCCGGCCCTCGACCAGCTCCTGGATCAGCCGCGGCGTCATCGTCTCGCGCACGCGAATGTCGAGCTCCGGGTGCATGCGCGTCAGATTCTTGGTGATCTTGGGCAGCAGATAGGGCGCAATCGTCGGGATCATGCCGATGCGCAACCGCCCGGCAAACCGGTCCTGCGAGGCGCGGGCGAAATCGCCGAGCTCATCGACCGAACGCAGGATGTCACGGACGCGCTGCGCGAGCTCCTCGCCGAAGCGCGTCAGCGCGACCTGCCGGGCGCTGCGCTCGAGCAGCAGCCCGCCCAGCGCTTCCTCCAGTTCCTTGATCTGCATCGACAGCGCCGGCTGCGAGATGGAACAGGCCTCCGCGGCGCGGCCGAAATGACCATGGCGCGCCAATGCGTCGAAATAGCGGAGCTGGCGCAGTGTGAGATTGATCATCAGAAAAACCTATCGCAGCGATCATTAAAGTCAACTTCCCCTGATCGAAGGCGGCGCCTAGAGTGATTCCACCTGGTCAAAGGCGCGAGTACGACGCCACCAGAGGAGGTATTCATGGACGACACTTCGAAGTGCCCGTTTTCGGGCGGCAAACGCGTGCCAGCGAACCGCGACTGGTGGCCCACCAACCTCAGCATCGAGATGCTGCACAAGAATTCCAGCCTGTCCGATCCGATGGGCGAGGCGTTCGATTACGCCAAGGAATTCAAGACGCTCGACCTGAACGCGGTCATCAAGGACCTCACCGCCCTGATGACGGATTCGCAGGAATGGTGGCCCGCCGATTTCGGTCACTATGGCGGTCTCATGATCCGCATGGCCTGGCACAGCGCCGGCACCTATCGCATCACCGACGGCCGCGGCGGCGCCGGAGCCGGTCAGCAGCGTTTTGCTCCGCTCAACTCCTGGCCCGACAACGCCAACCTCGACAAGGCGCGCCGGCTGCTCTGGCCGATCAAGCAGAAATATGGCCGCAAGATTTCCTGGGCCGACCTGATGGTGCTCGCCGGCAACGTCGCGCTGGAGTCGATGGGCTTCAAGACGTTCGGCTTCGCCGGTGGTCGTGCCGATGTCTGGGAGCCGGAAGAGCTCTATTGGGGTCCCGAAGGCACCTGGCTGGGCGATGAGCGCTACAGCGGCGAACGCCAGCTCGCCGAGCCGCTCGGCGCCGTGCAGATGGGCCTCATCTACGTCAATCCGGAAGGCCCGAACGGCAAGCCGGATCCGCTCGCCGCGGCCAAGGACATCCGCGAGACCTTCTTCCGCATGGCGATGAACGACGAAGAGACCGTCGCGCTGATCGCGGGCGGCCACACCTTCGGCAAGACCCATGGCGCGGGCGATCCGTCGCTGGTTGGTCCGGAGCCGGAAGCGGGCGCGCTGGAAGATCAGGGCCTCGGCTGGAAGAGCAAGCACGCCTCGGGTCTTGCCGGTGATTCCATCACCAGCGGTCTTGAAGTGACCTGGACCACGACGCCGACGAAGTGGAGCAACAACTTCTTCGAGAACCTGTTCAAGTACGAATGGGAGCTGACGAAGAGCCCGGGCGGCGCGAACCAGTGGACCGCCAAGGGCGCCGACGCGATCATTCCTGATCCGTTCGACAAGTCGAAGAAGCATCGGCCGACGATGCTGACGACCGATCTCTCGCTGCGCTTCGATCCGGCCTATGAGAAGATCTCGCGTCGCTTCCTCGAAAACCCGGATCAGTTCGCGGACGCATTCGCCCGCGCCTGGTTCAAGCTCACCCATCGCGACATGGGCCCGATCCAGCGCTATCTCGGTCCGCTGGTGCCGAAGGAGACGCTGATCTGGCAGGATCCGATCCCGGCCGTGAATCACGAGCTGGTCTCTGATCAGGACATCGCGGCGCTGAAGAGCAAGATCCTGGCCTCGGGCCTGTCGGTGTCCGAGCTGGTCTCGACCGCGTGGGCGTCGGCCTCGACGTTCCGTGGTTCGGACAAGCGCGGCGGCGCCAACGGTGCGCGCATCCGTCTTGCCCCGCAGAAGGACTGGGAGGTCAACCAGCCGGCCCAGCTCGCCAAGGTGCTCGGCAAGCTGGAAGCGATCCAGAAGGAGTTCAGCGTCGGTGCGAAGAAGGTCTCGCTAGCCGACCTGATCGTTCTCGGTGGCACAGCCGCGGTCGAGAAGGCCGCCAAGGACGCCGGCGTCGACGTCAAGGTTGGTTTCACGCCGGGCCGCATGGATGCCTCGCAGGAGCAGACTGATGCGGCCTCCTTTGCTCCGCTCGAGCCGCGGGCCGATGGCTTCCGCAACTATGTCGGCAAGAAGCAGCAGTTCCTGCAGCAGGAAGAGGCGCTCGTCGATCGCGCGCAGCTTCTCAAGCTCACGGGGCCTGAGCTGACCGTGCTGGTCGGCGGTCTGCGCGTGCTCGGCGCCAATGCGAACGGGTCGAAGCACGGCGTTTTCACCTCCAAGGTGGGCACGCTCTCCAACGACTACGTCGTCAACCTGCTCGACATGAGCACGGCATGGACGCCGGCGGCCGACGGCTCCTACGAGGGCCGCGACCGCAAGACCAACGCGGTGAAGTGGACCGCCACGCGCGCCGATCTGATCTTCGGCTCGCACTCGCAGCTCCGTGCCTTCGCCGAGGTCTATGCCTCGTCGGATGCCAAGCAGCAGTTCGTGGCTGATTTCGCCAAGGCCTGGACCAAGGTGATGAATCTCGACCGGTTCGACATCGCGGCGTCCTGACGCGGTGTTGCTCCACCTCTCCCGCGTGCGGGAGAGGTCGGATCGCGCAGTGATCCGGGTGAGGGCTCTCTCCTCTTGGGGGATCTTCGTCGCAGAAGCACCCTCTCCCCAACCCTCTCCCGCAAGCGGGAGAGGGGGCGCGGATCGCCCGAAGCAAGCGACAAACAAAAAGGGCGGCCTCTCGGCCGCCCTTCGTGTTTCTGACGTGGCTTAAAGCGATTACTCGCCCGCCGCTTCGCGCGGGGCCTTCTCGCCTTCGCCGCCCTTGTCCTTGCCTTCGAGGTCTTCGCCGGTGGTCTGGTCGACCACCTTCATCGACAGGCGGGTCTTGCCGCGATCGTCGAAGCCGAGCAGCTTGACCTTGACCTTGTCGCCTTCCTTGACGACGTCGGAGGTCTTCTGCACGCGGTTGGCCGCGAGCTGGCTGATGTGAACCAGACCGTCCTTCGAACCGAAGAAGTTCACGAAGGCGCCGAACTCCATCACCTTGACGACGGTGCCGTCATAGATCTGGCCGACTTCCGGATCGGACGCGATCGACTTGATCCACTTGATCGCGGCCTTCATCGCCTCGCCGTCGCTGGAGGCGACCTTCACGGTGCCGTCGTCCTCGATGTTGACCTTGGCGCCGGTCTTCTCGACGATCTCGCGGATCACCTTGCCGCCGGTGCCGATCACTTCGCGGATCTTGTCGGTGGCGATCTTGAAGGTCTCGATGCGCGGCGCGTATTCGCCGAGCTCGGCGCGGGCGTTGGTGAGCGCCTTGGCCATCTCGCCGAGGATGTGGATACGACCTTCCTTGGCCTGGCCGAGAGCGACCTTCATGATCTCTTCGGTGATGCCCTCGATCTTGATGTCCATCTGGAGCGAGGTGATGCCCGCTTCGGTACCTGCGACCTTGAAGTCCATGTCGCCGAGATGGTCCTCGTCACCGAGGATATCCGAGAGAACCGCGAAGCGCTTGTCCTCGAGGATCAGGCCCATCGCGATGCCCGCGGTCGGCCGCTTCATCGGCACGCCGGCGTCCATCAGCGCGAGCGAGGCGCCGCAGACCGAAGCCATCGACGAGGAGCCGTTGGATTCGGTGATCTCCGAGACCACGCGCACGGTGTAGGGGAACTCGTGATGCGGCGGCAGCACCGGGTGGATCGCGCGCCAGGCGAGCTTGCCGTGGCCGATCTCGCGACGCTTGGTGCCACCGAGGCGACCGGTCTCACCGACCGAGTAGGGAGGGAAGTTGTAGTGCAGCAGGAACGTCTCCTTGTACGTTCCCGACAGCGCGTCGATGTACTGCTCGTCCTCGCCGGTGCCGAGCGTGGTCACGACCATCGCCTGGGTCTCGCCGCGGGTGAACAGCGCCGAGCCGTGGGCGCGGGGCAGCACGCCGACTTCGGCGATGATGTTGCGCACGGTCTTGACGTCACGGCCGTCGATGCGCTTGCCGGTGTCGAGGATGTTCCAGCGAACGATCTTCGCCTCGAGCTCCTTGAACACGGCGGCGACGCGCAGCTTGTCGTATTTCGGCTCCTGCCCTTCGGGGAAGTAGTGGGCGATCACCTTTTCCTTGACCTTGCCGACCGCGGCGTAGCGATCCTGCTTGACCGGAATGGCGTAGGCGGCGCGCAGCTCCGTCTCGACGAGGCCGAGCATTTCCTTCTCGAGCGCGGCGTTGTCGATCACGGTGACTTCGCGCGGCTCCTTGGCGGCCTTCTCGGCGAGCTCGATGATCGCGTTGATCACCGGCTGGAAGTGGCGGTGACCGAACATCACGGCGCCGAGCATGATGTCTTCGTTCAGCTCCTTGGCTTCCGATTCCACCATCAGCACGGCGTCGGCGGTGCCGGCGACGACGAGGTCGAGCTGGGTGTCGACCATCTCGTCGAGCGTCGGGTTGAGAATGAACTCGTCATTGGCGAAGCCGACGCGGGCGGCGCCGATCGGGCCCTTGAACGGCGCGCCGGACAGGGTCAGCGCAGCCGAGGAGGCCACGAGAGCGACGATGTCAGGATCGTTCTCCATGTCGTGCGACAGCACGGTGGCGATCACCTGGGTTTCGTTGCGCCAGCCGTCGACGAACAGCGGACGGATCGGACGGTCGATCAGGCGGGAGACCAGCGTCTCCTTCTCGGTCGGACGGCCCTCGCGCTTGAAATAGCCGCCGGGGATGCGGCCGGCTGCGTAGGTCTTTTCCTGGTAGTCGACGGTCAGCGGCAGGAAGTCGACGCCTTCACGCGGCGCCTTCGCCGCGACGACGGTGGCCAGCACCACGGTCTCGCCATAGGTGGCGATGACGGCGCCGTCGGCCTGGCGAGCGATCTTGCCGGTTTCGAGCTTGAGAGGGCGTCCGCCCCAGTCGATCTCGACTGAATGCTTATTGAACATAGAGGTCTTCTTTCATGGGTTCTCGAAAGAAGGGACGGCTCGAAAAACAAAAACCATGTCAAGATTGCAGGACGCTGATCGGAGCGGGCGATCAGCGTCCTGCGATCCTGCCATGGTTTTTGGATGTCGGATGGCGTCCATCCTTTCGGGTCATACGGGCACCTTGCCCGTTGCGCCCAGCCGCCGGATTGCTGCTGGACTGTCAGTCGGCACGAGCGCGAACACCGAACCGCGGTCTTCTCGCCTCATGCCCCCGGATGCGAAGCGTCATGGCCCGCACCGGACGTACGCGTGAGCCTCGATCAAAAACCCTGAAATAAGCGCTTTCGCTCGAAACCACGCGCTAAAACGCGCGCCAGTGGCGCGCGCAAGAACTCTTAACGACGAATGTTGTGCTTCTCGAGCAGCGCCTTGTATCGCGCCTCGTCCTTCTTCTTAAGGTAGTCGAGGAGCGAGCGGCGGGTCGAGACCAGCTTCAAGAGGCCACGACGCGAATGGTTGTCCTTCACGTGGGTCTTGAAATGGTTGGTGAGGTTGTTGATGCGTTCCGACAGGATCGCGACCTGAACCTCTGGCGAGCCGGTATCCCCGGCCTTGGTGGCATTCGTCTTGATGACTTCCGCTTTGCGTTCTGCGGCAATCGACATCGTCAATTTCTCTCGTTGCGACCGGTTGAGGCAGTCAAGCCGGTCAGGTTAAACACACGCTTGGGGATGATTTCGCCATTGCCAACTTCAGCAAGCGCCAAAAGACGGCCTGCCACCGTGACATAGACTGTGCCGCTACTTGTGGGCGCATCCCGTCCGCGCAACAAAACGGCCTGGCCCCTATGGAGCCTTGCCGCATCAGCCCGAGTGACGGCCAGTGCCGGGATGTCGTCCAGCGCGGTCTCAACGGGCATCAGCGCGTCGGCGAGGCTTCCCTCGCCGGACGCGGCTCTATCGCACAAAGCCTCCAACTGATCCAGCGGAATCATGTCATTTTCGCTGAATGGGCCGACCAGGGTCCGCCGGAGCGCGCAGATATGGCCGTAAGTGCCGAGAATCCGGCCCATATCGCGGGCCAGCGCCCGGACATAGGTGCCCTTGCCGCATTCTGCCTCGAACACGGCCCGATCGTTATCTGGTTGATCTACAAGGGTTAAATGGTGAATCTCGACCGGCCGGGGCGCCAGTTCCACGACCTCGCCGTCGCGGGCGAGGTCATAGGCCCGCTCGCCCTGGACCTTGATCGCCGAATAACGCGGCGGGACCTGCTCGATCACCCCGGTGAAGCGGGGCAGCAGGGCTTCGATGGCCTCGCGGGTCGGGCGCTGGTCCGAGGTCGCGGTGACCTGGCCCTCGATGTCGTCGGTGTCGCGTTCCTCGCCCCAGCACACGGTGAAGCGGTAGCGCTTGCGGCCGTCCATCACGAAAGGAACCGTCTTGGTGGCTTCGCCCAGCGCGATCGGCAGGCCGCCCGAGGCGAGCGGGTCGAGCGTGCCGGCATGGCCCGCGCGCTTGGCGTTGAACAGCCGCTTGAGCACGGCAACGGCCTGCGTCGAGGTCATCCCGATCGGCTTGTCGAGCACGACCCAGCCGTGCACGTCGCGCCGGTCGCGGCGCACCTGATTGCCCTTCTGCTTGCCCGCGCGCGGGTCGTTGTTGACGCGACGCGCCTCCTGATGCGGCTGAGAACCGCCGCCGACATCTGCAAAATTATTTTGCTGCGCCTCGCGCGCATCGGCCTCGTCGCTGCCGATCGTGCCGTGAGCCGGGTCCACCATCATTGCTCTTCTTCCCGATCCGAATCCGGATTCTTGTCCAGATCCTTGTCCAAATCCTTCTGCACCGCAGGCGTTCGCAAAAGCTTCTCGATCCGTTCCGCTTCGTCGAATCGTTCGTCGACGCGGAAACGAATATCAGGTGCAAATTTCAGGTTAACGCGCCGCGCGACTTCGCCGCGCAGGAATTTCTTGTTGCGGTCGAGCGCAGTGAGGACAAGCTCGGTGTCACGGCCACCGAGCGGCATCACGTAGATTGTCGCGAGCTTCAGGTCGGGCGACATCCGCACCTCCGGCACGGTGATGATGTGGCCTTCGAGGTCCGCATCATGCACGCTGCCTTGCGCCAGAATATCGGCTATCGCGTGGCGAACCTGCTCGCCGACACGCAGCTGTCGCTGCGAGCCGCCGGGCGCGGAACTCTTTTTCTGATGATGGCGCGGCATGGTCGAAAATCACCTCAACGTGCCCGCGTTGGGACACGAGCATTGTCATTTGTCCTGTTGAAACGAATGGAGCGTGGATGGCCGGAAAAAATCCGGCCATCGCACTCCCGCAATTTCAGCTCAAATAGATCCGGGCGCTTCGGTAAGATTTGGACTTACAGGGAGCGCTGGATCGTCTCCACGCGATAACACTCGATGACGTCACCGGCACGCATGTCGTGATAGTTCTCGAAGGCCATGCCGCATTCCTGACCGGACTGGACTTCCTTCACTTCATCCTTGAAGCGCTTCAGCGTCGACAGCTTGCCTTCGTGCACGACGACGTTGTCGCGGATCAGGCGCACATTGGCGCCGCGTTCCACGGTGCCGTCGGTGACGCGGCAGCCGGCAACCTTGCCGACCTTGGAGATGTTGAAGATCTCCAGGATCTCGGCATTGCCCAGCATGGTTTCGCGCAAGGTCGGCGCGAGCAGGCCGCTCATCGCCTTCTTCACGTCGTCCACGAGGTCGTAGATGATGTTGTAGTAGCGGATCTCGATGCCGTTGCGCTTGGCGGCTGCAGCAGCCTCCTTGTTGGCACGAACCGAGAAGCCGATGATCGCGGCGTTGAAACCTTCCGCGAGCGTCACGTCGGATTCCGAGATGCCGCCGACGCCGGCATGCAGGATGCGGGCTGCGACTTCGTCGGTGCCGAGCTTCTCCAGCGAGCCGAGGATCGCTTCCAGCGAGCCCTGCACGTCGGCCTTGACGATCAGCGGGAACTCCTTGCGGCCCGCCGTCTTCAGCTGCGACATCATCTGCTCGAGCGAGCCGCGCATGCCGGAGATCGAGGCCGCCGCGTTCTCGCGCTTCTGGTGCGCGCGATAGCTGGTGACCTGACGGGCGCGGGCTTCGTTCTCGACCACGGCGAGACGATCGCCGGCTTCCGGCGGACCGTTGAAGCCGAGCACTTCGACCGGCACCGAGGGGCCGGCTTCCTGCACCGTCTCGCCCTGATCCGAGATCAGCGCGCGGACACGCCCCATCTCGGCGCCGGCGACGATGATGTCACCGACCCGCAGCGTGCCGCGCTGGACCAGCACGGTGGCAACCGGACCACGGCCGCGATCGAGCTTGGCTTCGATCACGGTGCCTTCGGCCGGACGCTCCGAATTGGTCTTCAGCTCGAGGATGTCGGCCTGGAGCGCGATCATCTCGAGCAGCTTGTCGAGATTGGTCTTGTTCTTGGCGGACACCTCGACGTCGACGACGTCGCCGCCGAACGACTCGACCTGCACCTCGTGCTGAAGCAGCTCGGTGCGGACGCGCTCGGGCTTGGCGTCGGGCTTGTCGATCTTGTTGATGGCAACGATGATCGGCACGCGGGCCGCCTTGGCGTGGTTGATGGCCTCGACCGTCTGCGGCATCACGCCGTCATCGGCCGCGACCACCAGCACGACGATGTCGGTGACCTTGGCGCCGCGGGCGCGCATCGCGGTGAACGCGGCGTGGCCGGGCGTGTCGATGAAGGTGATCTTCTTGCCGCTCTCGGGCGATACCACCTGATAGGCGCCGATATGCTGGGTGATGCCGCCGGCTTCGCCCGACACAACGTTGGCATGGCGGAGCGCGTCGAGCAGCGAGGTCTTGCCGTGGTCGACGTGGCCCATCACGGTGACGACCGGAGAGCGGGTCTCGGTGTCGGTGGAATCGTCGACCTGATCGAACAGGCCTTCTTCAACGTCCGACGCGGCGACGCGCTTGACGGTGTGGCCGAGCTCTTCGGCAATCAGTTGCGCGGTGTCGGCATCGATCACGTCGGTGATCTTGTGCATCGCGCCCTGCTTCATCAGCATGCGGATGACGTCGACCGCGCGTTCGGACATGCGGTTGGCGAGTTCCTGGATGGTGATCGCTTCCGGGATCGTCACCTCGCGGACGAGCTTTTCCTTCGGCTCGTTCGAGGCGTGGCCCTTCAGGCGCTGGGTGCGGCGGCGGAACGAGGCGATCGAACGCTCGCGCACGTCGTCGGCGTTGAGGGCGGTCACGACCGTCAGGCGGCCGCGCTCCTTCTGCGGACCGGGCTTGTGCGTGGTCTTGGGGGCTGCGGCAGGGCGCGCGGCGCCACCGGGGCCGCGACGGATCTGGCGCGGACCATCGTCCTCGTCCGGTCCGGCCGCGACGGCGGGCGTGCGACCCACGGGGCCACCCGGCCGCGACGTGGCGGGTGCCGGGCGAGCGGTCGTCGTCGCGCCCGGACGCGTCGTGGTCGGCGCGGGGCGCGGCGCGCTGGTCGCGGGAGCCGAGGCCGCCGCTGCGGCGGGACGCGCGCCGGCTGCCGGCTGCTCGCCTTCGCCAAAACGCTTCTTGGCTTCGGTCTCGGCCTTGCGCTTGGCCTCTTCCTCGTGGCGATGACGCTCTTCCTCGGCCTTGCGGCGGGATTCGGCGGCTTCGCGTTCGGCGCGTTCGGCGGCTTCGCGGACGGCGCGGCGCTGGGCCTCTTCCTCGGCCTGGCGGCGCTCTTCGACTTCGCGAACCTTGGCGTCGGCGAGCGCGCTGGCGCGGGCGGAGCGTTCGTCCTCGGTCAACGTGCGCAGCACGACGCCGGAGCCGGCGTTGCGTGGCGGCGGTGACGAGCGCGAGGGTGTGGGCGCAGATGCGGCCGGCGCCGGCTTTGCGACCACCGTCGGCGCCTGCGGCTCAGGGCTGCCGTCGATGCGACGCTTGCCGCGCTTCTCGACCACGACCTGCTTGCTGCGGCCATGGCTGAAGCTCTGGCGCACTGTGCCCGTTTCGACGCGCGGCTTGAGCGATAGCGTCTTGCTCGGAACGCTCAGCTTCTTGTCGTCAGGGGTCTTGGTATCAACCATTCAGCAGTCCTAATCCTGATTTATCAGTGTTGTGCGTTGCCGCACCGTCCTATCGGGTCGTCGTTTGTCTTCAGAAATCCTGGCCGTGCTTTTCGGCAGTCTTGTCTTCGTCCGCCAGCCGGTATCGGACCAGCATCTGGCTACGTGACAGGAATGTCTTGCTCGCCGGGCCCGCGAGCAGGGCAGCATGTATCACATTTGACCGGGTGAGTGCCAAATCCAATTCTGCAGATTTCAAGGCGGTGACGACGGGAATCGGCGGCTGATCGCCGCGATTTCCGTCATTTTGCCGCGCCAGCGTGTCCAATTTACGGATTCCGTCCGCGGCCCCGTCGCTGGCATGGATCAGGACCTCGACCGTGCCCTCCCGCAGGGCGCTCTCGACCTTGCCGAAGCCGGCCACGACCTGCCTCGCCTTGGCGGCGATCCCAAGGGCTTCGGTCACGCTCCGAACCAGGAGCACCTCGATGTCGGCGGGAAGCGTCTTGGAAATGCGCAGGTCGCGCTTGAAGGCTTTGGTAAATTGGTGACGACGGAGGGCTTCCGCAACCACCCGTCGCGACGCCGTGACCCACATGCCCCGTCCGGGCAGCTTGCGTTTGAGGTCGGGAACCAGGTCGCCGGCGGGCGAGACGACGAAGCGGATCAGCTCGTCGATCGGCCGGACCTCGCGGCTAACCGCGCACATGCGCATGGTCGCGGACCTTTCGGCCCGCGGTCCATGGTCAAGTTCGCTGTCAGCGCTGGCAAGCATCCGGGCAACATCCTCCTACGCCTTCCAGGTCGCGCGTTCTTTACGCAAAACCGGTCTCCACTTTTGCTGAACGCGCATCAAGCCGGCTGATCTGCGATCGCCTCGGCCTCTTCGGCCGGCTTGGCGAGGTCAGCTTCGGTGATCCAGCCGGCCTTGACGCGGGCCTGCATGATCATGGCTTCCGCATCGTCGCGGGAGATGCCGAGGCCGTCGAGTGCGCCGGCAAACTTGGTCTGCTCGCCGCCTTCCTTGCGCTCGGTCCAGCCGACCAGATCGTCGGTGGCGCAGCCGGCGAGGTCCTCGACGGTCTTGATGTCGTTCTCGCCGAACTTCACCAGCATCTTCGAGGTCACGCCGGGCACGTCCTTCACGGCATCCTCGACGCCGAGTTCCTTGCGGCGCGCCTCGATCTCGGCTTCCTGCTGATCGAGATATTCCCGGGCGCGGCTCTGCAGTTCCTGCGCGGTCTCCTCGTCGAAGCCCTCGATGCTGGCGAGTTCCTTGAGGTCCACCATCGCGAGTTCCTCGACCGAGGTGAAGCCTTCGGAGGCGAGCAACTGGCCGACAACCTCGTCGACATTGAGCGATTCCATGAAGACGCGGGTGGAGTTCTCGAAGTCGGCCTGGCGGCGCTCCGATTCCTCCTGCTCGGTCAGGATGTCGATGTCCCAGCCGGTGAGCTGCGAGGCGAGACGGACGTTCTGGCCGCGACGGCCGATCGCCAGCGAGAGCTGGTTGTTGGTGTCGGGCACCACGACCTCGATGCGCTCGCGGTCTTCGTCGATGACGACCTTGGAGACTTCCGCCGGCGCCAGCGCGTTGACCACGAAGGTCGCGATGTCGGGCGACCAGGGAATGATGTCGATCTTCTCGCCCTGCAATTCGTTCACCACGGCCTGCACGCGCGAGCCGCGCATACCGACGCAGGCACCGACCGGATCGACCGAGGAATCGCGGGAAATCACGCCGATTTTCGCGCGCGAGCCCGGATCGCGGGCCACCGCCTTGATCTCGACGATGCCGTCATAGATCTCAGGCACTTCCTGCGCGAACAGCTTCGCCATGAACTGCGGATGGGTGCGCGAGAGGAAGATCTGCGGACCGCGGGTCTCGCGGCGGACGTCGAAGATGTAGGCGCGGACGCGGTCGCCGTTGCGGAACACTTCGCGCGGCAGCATCTCGTCACGGCGGATGATGGCTTCACCGCGACCGAGATCGACGATCACGCTGCCATATTCCACGCGCTTGACGACGCCGTTGACGATGTCGCCGATGCGGTCCTTGAACTCCTGGTATTGCCGGTCACGCTCGGCCTCGCGCACCTTCTGCACGATCACCTGCTTGGCCGACTGCGCGGCGATGCGGCCGTATTCGAGCGGCGGCAGGGTGTCTGCGATGGTGTCGCCGACCTGGGCGCCCGGATTGGCGCGCTGCGCATCGACCAGCGAGATCTGGTTGGAATGGTTCTCGACCTTGTCGACCACCAGCATGTGGCGCGACAGCCGCAGCTCGCCCTTCTTCGGGTCGATCTCGGCGTGAACGTCAGTCTCGCTGCCGTAACGGGCCCGCGCCGCCTTGGCGATGGCATCTTCCATCGCCGCGATGACGATGCCGCGATCGATCGATTTCTCGCGCGCGACGGCGTCGGCAATCTGGAGCAATTCAAGTCGATTGGCGCTGACTGCCATGGCTAGTCTCCTTCGTCAGGCTCGATCTCGCCGCGCCGCGCGCGTTCGGCGGCAAGGCGATGTTTCTTCGTATTGGTCGGGGCCGGCTTCTTCTTCGTCGGCTTGGTGTTCTTGGTGGTCTTTTCGCTGATCTTGGCATGCGGCGCCTGCGGCGGCGCGAGGCCGAGATCCCGGCGCATCTGGCGCTCCTCGGCTTTGCCGCGGCGCATGGATTCGGCGATCAGCTCATCGGTCAGCACCAGCCGTGCCTCGCTGATATCTTCCATCGTCAGCAGCACGTCGGCATCGTCGCCGGCCTTGGCGTCGTCGCGATGCAGATGCACGCGGTTGCCTTCGACGGCACCGAGCATGCCACGAAACCGCTTGCGCCCTTCATGGGCGACGGCCATCTCGACCTTCACCAGATGGCCGGTATAGCGCTCGAAATCGGAGCGGCGCACCAGCGGGCGGTCGATCCCCGGCGAGGAGATTTCCAGCCGATAGGCGCGATCGATGGGGTCGGCGACGTCGAGCACGGGCGACAGCGCCCGCGAGATCGCCTCGCAATCCTCGAGTTGCATCGAGCCGTCCGGCCGCTCGGCCATGATCTGAACGGTGCAGCCGGCCTCCCCGGAAATGCGGATTCGCACCAGGCGGTAACCCATGCCTTCGAGCACCGGGGCTGCGACCGCAGACACCCGTGCCGCCACGCCCGGCTCGACCACGAGCCTCGGCTCGGCCAGCAATTCGGCATCGGTGGAACCAGCGGTCGGTTCGGTCATATCAGAGGTCAAGGCGCTCGATGGTTAACGCTTGGCTAAGAGGTCAAAGCCCGCTTCGGAACTTTCCCGACGGCGTCGGGCCGCATCTTCCGCCAAGCCGCGTTCAGGTAATAAAAAAGAGCGGGTCCTTTCGGGCCCACTCTCACTACGCGGATCGTATGAGAAGATGAATTGGCGCTGATATAGCCCTTTCCGAAGGCCCGGACAAGGCCCCTCGCAGCCGGATGCGGGCTTTTTGCGCCCCTGGCCGGCGGCGCCGGCAGCAACGCTTCCTTCACAAAGCGGGCCTAAATTTCGAGCTTGTGGGGCGGCTTGAGTCATGGCGCGCCCACGGCGTGCCAGATTCGAGTTGCGTTTCATGACCGTTGCCACGTCGCTCATTCCAGGACTGGACGATATCGTCAAACGCGGCGATCCCCGACGTCGTGGCGAGATCGCGAGCGCCATTGCTGCGCTGTTCTTCCAGGACGCCTCAAGACTCCGTCCCGAGCTCATCGATCTCTTCGACAATCTGCTGATCGATCTCGTCCCGCATGCGGAGCTTGCCGCGCGTGTCGATCTCGCCGAGCGCTTCTCGCGGCTGGACAATGCTCCGCCTCATCTGGTGGGCCAGCTCGCCCGCGAAAACGAGATCCTGGTGGCGGGCCCGGTGCTGCGCCGCTCGCCGGTGCTCGACGAAGCCGCGCTCGTCGAGATCGCCCGGCTGAAGGGCCAGGGCCACCTGCTGGCGATGACGGAACGGCCGACCCTGTCGACCGAGATCACCGACGTGCTGGTCGAGCGCGGCGACCGCGACGTGGTGCGTCGCGCCGCCGGCAATGCCGGGGCGCATTTCTCGCCGGGTGGCTATTCGGAGCTGATCAAGCGCGCGAGCCAGGACGGGGTGCTGACGCTCAAGATCGGCCAGCGCGAGGATCTCTCCGGCGAACACCTCAAGAAGCTTCTGGACGGCACGCTCGACGTCATCAGGCGTCGCCTGTCCACCGTGGTCAATCCGACGCGCCAGCTCGAGATCAAGCGCGCGATGGCCGCGATCGAGGAGGCCGCACTGCCGCCCGGGCCGCGACGCGATTTCTCGGCCGCGCAACGCACGGTGCTTGGCCTGCATCGCGACGGCCATCTCGGCGAGAGCGCATTGCTCGGTTTTGCCAAGGCGCACAAATACGAGGAATCGGTCGCCACGCTCTCGGCGATGGCCGGCGTCAGGCTTTCCATCCTCGATCGCCTGATCTCGGGCGATCGCTACGATCCGATCCTGATCATCGGCCGTGTCCTGAATCTCGGCTGGCCCACGGTGCGCGCGCTGATCCTGATGTGGTACGGGCCGCATCGCATGCCTGCCGATGCCGATCTCGAGCAGGCGCGGATGAATTTCACGCGCCTGATGCCGGCGACCGCCGAGCGCGTCGTGAAATTCTGGCGCAACCGGCAGACGATCTAGCGTCGCGCTCCGTCATTGCGAGCGAAGCGAAGCAATCCTGAGATCTCTGCGCAGAAGCAGTCTGGATTGCTCCGTCGCTTCGCTCCTCGCATTGACGACTACGTCCGTCTGAATCGCAAATACGCCGCCTTGCGTCCTTCGCGCGCGGCTTTTCGTCCATAGCGCGTCATGGTGTAGCCCTCCCAGGGCTGGCGGAAATCGTCGGCGCGTTCGGCCAGCCATTGAAAATCCGGCGCGCGCGCAAGATGGGCCAGCGTCCAGGCGCAGTAATCGTCGATGTCGCAGACGAAGCGGAATTCACCGCCCGCCTTCAGCACGCGCGCCATCGCGGCGATCGTGCGGTCCTGAACGAAGCGCCGCTTCCAGTGCCGCCGTTTCGGCCAGGGGTCGGGATGAATCAAATCGATCCGCGACAGCGAGGCTTCAGGCAGCCAGGCCAATAGTTCGGCGGCATCGCCCGCGAACAGGCGAATGTTGCCGATATTGGCCGCTTCGATCTGCGCGAGAATCTTGGCCATGCCGTTGACATAGGGCTCGCAGCCGATGAAGCCGGTAGTCGGAAAGTTCTGCGCCTCGGCGGCGAGATGCTCGCCGCCGCCGAAGCCGATCTCGAGACGCATATCTTCGGCCGGCGGAGCAAAGATCTCCGCAGCGCTTGTCGGCCTCTCCGCCGCGATGTCGAGCGAAAGATGCGGCAGCAGATGATCGACCAGCTCGGCCTGATGCTGCCTGAGCTTGTGGCCCTTGCGCCGCCCAAAGAAGGCGCGCGCGCTGTCCGCGCGATCGGGATCTGATTTGCGTTCGCTCATCGCAGCGTCTGGTACAGCCGATAGAGCAGCCGCGCGCGCGGCTCGAGCGAGGAGACGTAGAGCTGCTCGTAATGGGTATGCGCGCCCTTGCCGTCGACGCCGAGCCCGTCGAGCGTGCCGGTATGCGGCGCGGTGAAATTGCCGTCCGAGCCGCCGCCTGTATGGGTGTCGATCAGCTCGAAGCCGAGCTCGGCAGCGAGCGTCTTCGCGTGCTCGTACAACGATGCGCCCGCATTGCCCTTCTCATAGGGCGGACGATTGAGCTCGCCGGTGACGGTGACGGTCACGCCGTCGGTCTTCGACGTCAGGCCGAGGATCTTGCCGACGAATTCTTCCGCATCGTTGAAGCCAGGCACGCGCAGATCGACTTCGGCATAGGCCTCTTCCGGCGTGACATTGGGGCGCGAGCCGCCGCGCACCACGCCGACATTGACGGTGACGCCGCGCGTCAGGTCATTCATCCCTTCCAGCGTCTGGATGACATTGGCGAGTTCGCGCACGGCGCTGCGGCCGTCCTCGGGGCGCGAGCCGGCATGCGCGGGCACGCCCTTGATGAAAACCTGGAAGCGGCCGACGCCCTTGCGTCCGGTGACGATCTTGCCGCCATCGCGCGCCGGTTCCGTCACCAGCACGTATTTGGCCTTGCGGCCTTCCTGCTCGATCAATGTGCGCGAGGTCGGGCTGCCGATCTCCTCGTCGGAGGTGAACAAATGGGTGACGCCGAGCGGCGGACGCTCGGGCGTGGCGCAAAGCTCGCGAAAGGCATGATAGGCGATGTAGGCGCCGCCCTTCATGTCGTAGATGCCGGGACCGAACGCGCTGTCGCCTTCGACCTTGAACGGCAGGCGCGCGATGAAGCCCATGGGGTGAACAGTATCGAGATGGCTGAGCACCAGGATACCGGGCCGGTCCTGGCCCCAGCTCGAACGCACCACGAGATGATCGCCGCAGCCATCGACGCCGGTGATGCGTTCGATCGTGACCGGCAGATCGCGATAATGATCGGCAACCATCGAGGTCAGCTTGTTGACCTGTTCGGGCACTTCCGTCGGTGTCTCGATCTCCACCCAGCGGCGGATGCCAGCGAGAATAGTTTGGCTATCGAACGAATTGGAGTTCGCCATGGACGTATCTGTGCCTTCGAATCGCATCACTTCCGCGGAGGCAGCGCAAGGCGCGGTCCGCAAATGACGACATAGGCCAGATTTGGCTCAGTCTCAAATCGGAATGATGCGCCGCGTCAGCGCTTGTCCGGGCCTTCGCGGGCGGCGATCTGCTCGACCAGGTCGACGATCGAACGGCGCAGCTTCGAATCGGTGATTCGGGTGAACGCCTTGGTGAGCGCGAGCCCTTCTGATGTCGCGAGGAAGTCCGAGACATAGGAGGGTGATGCGCCTTCGGCGAAGCCGTCGGGGCCGGCGACGCCGCTCGGTCCGCCCTCGAACAGGAACGACACCGGCACCTGGAGAATCTCGGCAATCTGCTGGATACGGCTTGCGCCGACCCGGTTCGTGCCCTTCTCGTATTTCTGAATCTGCTGGAAAGTCAGGCCTAAAGCTTCGCCGAGCTTTTCCTGGCTCATGCCCAACATGATGCGGCGCATGCGCACGCGACTGCCGACATATTTGTCAACAGGGTTGGGCGCTTTCGACATTTCCTCAGCCCTCCAAACACCACCGTGGGCGCAATCGAAAGTATTGCCTCAGGTGACAGCGACGTCAAAACTTCACTCTGATTGGGGAAACATTGCGGAGAAATTTAGCAATGCACCGCTGTCTTGCGCAGCCGGTGCAGAATGGGGAGGCCGCATGCAGTCTGTCAACCGTGGGACTACGGTTGTCAAAGGTTTCCGGCCGCCCCGCTGGAATGTCGCTGGCAGCCGCGCGATCAGATCAGGGGTGCCGTTTGGCAACGCGGCGTCGCACCGCCAAAATCACAGCCAGCGCGACGAGCATGGCTGCGGGGATGTCGCCGACCTTCGCATAGATCGTGGGCGGGATTGCGGTGGGCAGATTTGCATCCAAAATGCCCTCGATCCCCAAACCGAGGCTGGCCACCGTGCGCCCCACCGGATCGATCACCGCGGAGATGCCGGTATTGGCGGAGCGAACCAGCGGCAGTCCGAGCTCGATGGCGCGCATCCGCGCCTGCTCCAGATGCTGGTACGGGCCGGTCGAGATGCCGAACCAGCCGTCATTGGTGAGATTGACCATCCAGCCTGGGCGCTGGTCGCGCGTGCCGACCTCGTCGGGGAAGATCGCCTCGTAGCAGATCAGCGGCAGGGCGGGCGGCGCCCCCGGCACCGGTAACGCGTGCCGCACCTCGCCGGGAATGAAGCCGCCGCGCATCCTCGTCAGCTGCTCGAAGCCGAGCTTCTCCATGAGATTCTGGTACGGAAGATATTCGCCGAACGGAACCAGGTGCAGCTTGTCGTAGACGGCGAGCACGCTGCCGTCGTGGTCGATCACATAGATCGAATTATAGGCCCGCGTGATCGGCGTGCCCTGAGGCAGATCGGGAGCGCGGACCGAGCCGGTGATCAGCACCGTGCCCTTGGGCAGCAGCTCGGCGATTTGCGCCATCGCGTCGGCTTCGCGGGTCAGGAAGAACGGAAACGCCGATTCCGGCCAGATCAGGATGGTGGCGGCGCCGACGCCTGAAGATTGCGGCCCGGATGCGCGGTCCGACAGCGCCAGATATTTCTTCATCACCTCCGCCTTGGCGGAGTAGTTGAATTTGAGGTCCTGCTGGAGGTTCGGCTGCATCAGGCGCAGCTTGGCACCCGCAACCATGGTGGTCGGATGCAGCGACATGCGGATCGCGCCGAAGATGCCCATGACGACCAGCAGCGCGAGTGCCGCGGCCGGCACGCGCCACGCGAGCTTGCGGTCGCGGGTGCGGTCGATCAGCACCGCCGGGCTCGCGAAGATCGCAACCGCGAGAAACGTCATGCCCCACTGACCGATGAGGGATGAGGTCTGCGCCAGCGCCAGCGGCTCCGAGAGCGCATAGCCGAAGGCGTTCCAGGGAAAGCCGGTGAGCATGTGCCCGCGCAACCATTCGCTCACCGTGAGGCTTGCGGCGAGCGCGAGAATGCGGGTGGCATCCTTGGTCCAGAGCAGGCGGGCGAGCGCGAAACCGATCGCCGTGTAGATCGAGAGATAGGCCGGCAGGCCCAGCACGGCGAACGGCGTCAGCCAGGCGAACACGTCGGCGTCGACGAAGAAGGCGTAGCCGATCCAGTAGAGACCGGGGACGAAATAGCCGAGCCCGAACCAGTAGCCGGTCAGCGCTGCGGCGGGGACGCCGCCGTAGCGGCCGGCCCCGGCGCCGTCGATCAGCCAGACCAACACAGGAAAGGTGATGAACAGCACCGGAAAGACGTTGAATGGCGCCAGCGCCAGCACCGAGAGCGCGCCGCAGGCCATCGCCAGCAACGCGCGTTTCCATCCCCAGGTCAGGATGATGGCAAGTGCAATCTGCTTGAAACGCTGGAACACGCTCACTGCGGGCCGGTCCCGTCGGCAGGTGGCGGGGTCGGCGCTTCACCGGCCGGCGGCTGGCCGCTGTCCGGAGCGGCCTCGCGACGGCTTCTCTCGCGCTGGGTGCGCGGTGTGGGGCGTTCCTTCCGGGTCGAGATCCGCAGCCGCTTGACGCGGCGCGGATCGGCATCGAGCACCTCGACCTCGTAAGTGCCGGGGCCCGAGATCACCTCGCCGCGCACCGGCAGCCGTCCGACGAAGCTGACGAGATAGCCGCCCAGCGTCTCCACCTCCTCGCCGGCCTCGCCGGTGACGAAGTCTTCGCCGATCACGGTGCGGACGTCGTCGAGGCTGGCGCGGGCGTCGGCGATGAAGGCATTGTCTGGCAGCCGCACGATCGACGGCGGCTCGTCGCTGTCATGCTCGTCGTCGATCTCGCCGACGATCTGCTCGACGATGTCCTCGAGCGAAACCAGGCCGTCGCTGCCGCCATATTCGTCGACGACCAGCGCCAGGTGAATGCGCGTCGCCTGCATCTGCGCCAGCAGGTCGATCGCCCGCATCGATGGCGGGACGTAGAGCAGCTTGCGGATGATGCGCGCTTCATGCAGCGGCAGTGCCAGGTCCACGGCCTTCAGATCGAGCCCGGCCGGCAGCGGCTTCTTGCGCTTGGTCTTGGTCGCCTCCGACACCCGCGCACGCGCCGTCATGAAGGCGAGCAGGTCGCGGATGTGGACGATGCCGACGGGATCGTCCAGCGTCTCGTTGTAGACGACGAGGCGCGAATGGCCGGCGCGCTCGAACCGGTCCATCAATTCGCCGAGCGGGATGTCGCGCTTCACCGCGATGATGTCGGCACGATGCACCATGACGTCGGCGATGCGGCGCTCGTGCAGGCCGAGGATATTGCGCAGCATGGTGCGCTCGACCGCGGAGAAGCCGGTGTCGTCGGGCGTCGACGCGTCGAGCACGACCTGGAGATCGTCGCGCACCGAGCCGGCCTTCCAGCCGAACAGCGTGCGGATGGCGCGCAGCAGCCAGCCTTCCGCCGTCGGGCGCATGACTTCGCCGGGCGTCACCACGGCCGGCAGGTTGGCCGTGTTGCGCGGATTGTCGTGGATAGGGTCTGAATCCGGCATCTCAGTGCGTCCCCGCGCGGTCTGCATAGGGATCGGGGATGCCGAGGTGAGCCAGGATCTCGGTTTCGAGCGCTTCCATTTCTTCCGCGTCGTCGTCGTTCTCGTGATCGTAGCCGATCAAATGCAGGAAACCATGCACCGCGAGATGACTCAAATGATGGTCGAACGGCTTGTGTTCCTCGTCCGCCTCACGCCGCATGGTCTCAAAGGCGATCGCGATGTCGCCGAGCATGCGCGGCGCATCGCCCGGCTTCCACTCGCCTTCGGGCTGGAGCGCGGGAAACGACAGCACGTTGGTCGGCTTGTCCAGGCCGCGCCAGTTGCTGTTGAGCGTGCGGATGCCGACATCATCGGTCAGCATCACCGCCACTTCTGCGTCCGCGACGTCTTCGTCGACGGATTCGGCGGCAGCCGCAACGGCACGCTGGATCACGGCTTCGGCGTCAGGCTCGCTCTGCCAGCAATCGGCGACGACGAGGACCTCGGTGATGGGAAGGTTGGAATGCGACATGGCTTTGTTCGGAACGAAGAGCGCCGTGTCCGCGCCCTTGGGGTCCCGCTGTTGTCTCGTCAGGATTTGTTGCCGGCGGGCGGCCGCTGCGGCGAGCCTTCATAGGCGGCGACGATTCGTGCCACGAGCTCGTGGCGGATCACGTCCTCGGCCTTGAAATGAACTTGTGCAATGCCCTCGACGCCATCGAGCAGACGCATCGCCTCGGCAAGACCCGAGGTCTGGCCGTTCGGCAGATCGATCTGCGAGGGATCGCCCGTGACGATCATGCGGCTGTTCTCGCCCAAACGCGTCAGGAACATCTTCATCTGCATCGAGGTCGTGTTCTGCGCCTCGTCGAGGATGATCGCGGCGTTGGTCAGCGTGCGGCCGCGCATGAAGGCGAGCGGCGCGATCTCGATCTCGCCGGTCTGCAGCGCGCGCTCGACGATGCGCGCGTCCATGAGGTCATAAAGCGCGTCGTAGATTGGGCGCAGATAAGGATCGACTTTCTCGCGGAGGTCGCCGGGCAAAAAGCCGAGCCGCTCGCCGGCTTCGACCGCGGGACGCGACAGGATGATCTTGTCGACTTCCTTGCGCTCGAACAATTGCGCGGCATGCGCGACGGCGAGCCAGGTCTTGCCAGTACCGGCGGGGCCGATGCCGAACACCAGCTCATGGCGCTTCAGCGCGCGGATGTAGGAGTCCTGCGCGGCCGTGCGCGCGCGCACCGGGCGCTTGCGCAAGTTAATGCTGTCGAAGGCGGACTTCGCCGATTTGGCGTCGAACTCGAACAGGGACCCTTGCGCGATCACCGCGCGGATCGCGCCTTCGACCTCGCCCTGGTCGACATCCTGCCCCTTCACGGCGTGAGCGTAGAGCGTCTCCAGCACCCGGCGCGCCGCGTCGCAGCCGTCGCGCGTGCCGCCGATGGTGATGTGGTTGCCCTTGGAGTCCACGACGACGCCGAGCCGGCGCTCGATCTGCGCCAGGTTCTGGCCGTAAGGGCCGACCAGTGCGGATGCGGCGCGGTTGTCGTCGAAGTCGATGACGACCTGGGTCTCGGGCGGAACTTGCATGTCGCGGTCAAATTTGCGGCTGGGAGCGATAGAAGACGAATCCGATGCGCTTTTTGGCAAGGGTTCAGGCTCCGGTAGCGATGGATGATAAAGCGGGCTCGCGCGCATCGCGTGGCGTGGCGAGCTCGCCGAGGAAACTGTAGCGCTCGAGACTGTCGATCCGAACAGGCAGTATCTTGCCGATGATGTCGGGCGAGGCCATCACATGGGCGGGCTGAAGGAAGGCGGTGCGGCCGACGATCTGGCCGTCCTTGCGCGCCGGACGTTCGAACAGCACGTCGACCGTTGAGCCAATCGCAGCCTTGTTGAAGACCGCTTGCTGGCTGTCGATCAAGTCCTGGAGCCGCTCCAATCGCTGGTCCATCTCGGCGGGGGACACCGTCTCCTGCATGTCCGCGGCCGGCGTTCCCGGCCGGGCGGAGTATTTGAACGAATACGCCGCAGCGTAGCCGATTTGCGTGACAAGCGCGAGGGTGGCGAGAAAATCTTGCTCGCTCTCGCCGGGGAAGCCGACGATAAAATCCGATGAAAAAGCAATGTCTTGGCGAGCGGTACGGAAACGGTCGATGACCCGGCGATAATCATCGGCGGTATGTTTCCGGTTCATGGCGGCGAGAATCCGGTCCGAGCCCGACTGCACCGGCAGGTGCACGAACGGCATCAGGGCATCGAGGTCGCGATGGGCCGCGATCAGACTGTCGTCGACGTCGCGGGGATGGCTGGTCGAATAGCGCAGGCGCGCGATGCCGGGGATCGTCGCCAGATGTTCGAGCAGCCGGCCAAGCGGCCAGGTTTTTCCGTCCGGCCCCGCGCCGTGATAGGCGTTGACGTTCTGGCCGATCAGCGTGAGCTCGCGCACGCCATTGTCGGCGAGCCGCTTCACGTCATCGACGATCTTCGCCACGGGCCGCGAGACTTCCGAGCCCCGCGTGTACGGCACCACGCAGAAGGTGCAGAACTTGTCGCAGCCTTCCTGCACCGTGACGAAAGCGGAAATGCCGCGGGCGCGGATCGCGTCGGGCTTCGGTTGGGCCAGGAAACCGAATTTGTCTGCCGCGGGAAATTCGGTCTCGATCGCGCGGCCTTCGTTGCCGGCGCGTTTCAACAGCTCAGGCAGGTGATGATAGCTCTGCGGGCCGACCACGACGTCGACGGTGGGCGCCCGGCGGACGATCTCCTCGCCCTCGGCCTGCGCAACGCAGCCCGCGACCGCGATCTGCATGGCGCGGCCCTCGCGCGCGGCCTCGTCCTTGGCGACGCGTAAGCGCCCGAGCTCGGAATAGACCTTTTCGGAGGCCTTCTCTCTGATATGGCAGGTGTTGAGGATGACGAGGTCGGCGTCCTCGGGGTTCGCCGTCTCCACGAATCCTTCCGGAGCCAGCGTGTCCACCATGCGCTGGGCATCGTAGACGTTCATCTGGCAGCCATATGATTTGATGTGCAGCTTGCGCGGCGGCGTCATGGAACCTGGAGATGAGGTGGAGGACGGCCCTCAAATATAGGCTGGAGGGGCGAAAATCCAGCGATTGGGGGCCAAAAGAGCCATCCCCGGGCGGCGAAGTGCGGAATCGCGAGGTTTGGTGCCGGATTCAGCCCGTTAGGGCGTCCGCCGCGACCCGCCGGACCAGCTCCGGCAATTGATGCATGTCCGAGAAGGTCAGATCGGCGCCGGCCTGGCGCAGGGTCTCGGCATGGCCGGCCCCGCAATGGCTACCCCCGTAAAAGCCGAACACCTTCATCCCGGCCGCCCGCGCGCCGGCAATGCCCGCGAGGCTGTCCTCGATCACGACACAGCGCTCCGGCGACACGCCCATCTGCTTGGCTGCGAACAGGAACAGGTCTGGTGCCGGCTTGCCGTTCGCCACCTGCGAAGACGAGAAGATGTGTGGCGCGAGGCGCTCATAGAGGCCGGTGGTTCCGAGGCTCACCTGCATGCGCTGATGCGAGCCGCTCGAGGCAACGCAGACACGTTGCGTCACGACGTCGAGCACGTCGTGGATGCCACGGATCGCCGCGAGGTCGGCTTCGAACGCGCGAAACAGCTCGTCCTGAAGATCGCCGTGATAGGCCTCGGGCAGCTTGCGGCCGAGCTCGGTTTCGATCTCGAAATTGGCCTGTTTTGTCGCACGGCCAAGGAAGCGTTCGGCCACCTGCTCCGACGTGATCGGATAGCCGTGGCGCGTCAGCGCATTCGCATGTGCCTGGCAGGAGATCACCTCGCTGTCCACGAGCACGCCGTCGCAATCGAAGATGATGAGGTCTATTGGCACGAGACTCAAGACGTCGGCTTGTCGTCGTCGAGCGGCACGCAATAGAGCTCGAGGCGGTGGTCGACCAGCTTGTAGCCGAGCTTGCGGGCGATCTCGGCCTGGAGCTTCTCGATTTCTTCCGAGGTGAACTCGATCACCTTGCCGTCGCGCAGGTTGATGAGGTGGTCGTGGTGGCTATCGCGCATCGTCTCGTAGCGCGCGCGGCCCTCGCGAAAATCATGGCGTTCGATGATACCGGCGTCCTCGAACAGCTTGACGGTACGATAGACCGTCGAGATCGAGATCTTGTCGTCGACCGCGACGCAGCGCCGGTACAGTTCCTCGACGTCGGGATGATCGACCGCTTCCGCAAGCACGCGCGCGATGACGCGGCGCTGCTCGGTCATGCGCATGCCGGTGGCGGCACAGCGCGCCTCGATGCCGGTCGCCTTGGATGCCGAAGAGGGTTTAAGTCCGGTCATATCGTATCCGCCTGACGGGGCGTTCTCTGCCATCGATGTTACGACAAGTCACGTCGCATCAGTAGTGCGTTCAATTGTTCCCCGTTGGCCTGCTTATAGTAGCGTTCGCGGCGCCCGACCACCACGAATCCGCCCCGGTCGTAGAGCCGTCGTGCCGGCTGGTTGTTCTCCTCGACTTCCAGAAATATCGTGCGCACGCCGCGTCCGGCGAGGTGACCGAGATGGGTCATCAGCAGCGTGCGGGAGAGGCCGTGGCCGCGATGGGCCGGATCGACCGCGACCGAAAGGATCTCGGCTTCGTCCGCGCCAATCCGCGACACCGCAAAGCCAATCGTCTTGCGCCCCAGGCGCAAGCGATGAATGAGCGTGTTGCGCTCGCTGAGCATGGCTTCGAATTCGCTTTCGCCCCAGCCGCGCGCGAAAGAGGCGCCATGCAGCTGCGCCAGCCGCGCTGCGTCGCGCGCAGTGGCGGGTTCGACGACGGCCGTACCGCCCCGCCACCATTCCGATATCCAGCCCATCATGAGCTGGCGGCGTGCGCAAGCGGCGGCAGCGCGGCCGGTTTTGCATCGGGCGCCTTCAGATAGAACGGCCGAGCCGGATTGGTGCCGGGATTGGCCGCGGCGCCGAGCCATGCGACCCAGCTGATGTCGGGCGCAGGCTGCGCGTCGACCGAAACCGGCTGCGGTCCATTCTTTGGCCAGCGCTCGGCGAGAATCTTGGCGGCATTGCCGACCAGATGCGGCGCACCGAATTGCGAGGCCGCGATCGCCTCGTCGATGGGAGCGATGGCCGGCCGCACCAGCTGGCTGCCGTCGCCGCCGACGATCTGGAAATAGACGTGATCGTGCCGCGCATCGATCGCCGAGATCACCGGCGCCGACCGGCTCTGGCCGACGATGGCGGCCGCATAGGCGGACAAGGTCGTCAGCCCGACGGCCGGCCGCTTGGCCGCAAGGGCAAGACCGCGCGCCGCCGAAATGCCGACGCGCAGGCCGGTGAAGCTGCCGGGACCGACGGTGACAGCGACCCGGTCGAGTGCCGTGAACGCGGCATTGGCCGACTGCATCACGCGCGCGATCATCGGCATCAGCGCCTCGGCGTGGCCGCGCTTCATGAGAAGCTGCTCCTGCGCAAGGAGCTCGCCGGCGTCGGTGTCGAGAACGGCGGCCGCGCATGCTTCCAGCGCGGTATCGATGGCAAGGATCAGCATGTCGCAATCATAGCATTGCCAACCGGATGATGCCCAAGCTTCTTGCCGTCATGGCCGGGCTTGACGCGGCCATCCACGACTTTGCAGCTCCAAAAACGTGGATGCCCGGGACAAGCCCGGGCATGACGGAAACGATCGGTGCGCCGATCGCGCAATTTACATCGGCCGGACTTCGACCACGTCGGGCACGAAGTGCTTGAGCAGGTTCTGGATACCGTGCTGGAGCGTCGCGGTCGAGGACGGGCAGCCCGAGCAGGCGCCCTTCATATTGAGGTAGACGATGCCGTCCTTGAAGCCGCGGAAGGTGATGTCGCCGCCGTCATTGGCGACCGCCGGCCGCACCCGCGTCTCGATCAGGTCCTTGATCATGTCGACCGTCTCGGCGTCGGCTTCGTCGAAGAATTCGTCTTCATCGTCGAGCTCGACATCGCTTGCAGCCGCGCCGTCGGCGAGCAGCGGCGCGCCGGACATGTAGTGCTCCATGATGGCCCCCAGGATCGCGGGCTTGAGCTGCTGCCATTCACCGCTGGTCTTGGTCACGGTGATGAAGTCGGATCCGTAGAACACGCCGGTGACGCCGGGGACCTCGAACAGCTTCTCGGCGAGCGGCGAACGCGTTGCCGCGTCGCGGCTCGAAAATTCCATCGGGCTGCCGTCGGAAACGACGCGGCCGGGAATGAATTTCAGCGTGGCGGGATTGGGGGTGGCTTCGGTTTGAATGAACATGGGTTTCTCCAGACGTCGCCGGTTCAAGGCCGGCGCGTGCTCTCTTCCCTAGCAGATGGCGACGGGGAACGCACGATCAAGGGGCGAAACGGCCGTTCCGCTGTCATTTCAGCGAGTTAGTTGACGGAAATGTATCTGCATCGTCATGGCCGGGCTTGTCCCGGCCATCCATGCCGCTTCGGCTGGGGCCAAAACGTGGATGCCCGGGACAAGCCCGGGCATGACGGTCCTCCGGTCCCGCCGCGCTTAAACTTCAGCGCCGGCGGATGAAGCCGACGATGTCCTTCGAGAGCTTCATGGTCTCGTCCGCGATGGCGCGGGCCCGGTCGGAACCATCGTTCAGGATGGTGTCGATATGGCTGGGATCGGCAACCAGGCGCTTCATTTCGCCGGCGATCGGCGCCAGCTTGGTGACGCACAGTTCCGCCAGCGCGTTCTTGAAGCTGGAGAATTGGCCACCGCCGAAATCCTTGAGCACGTCGGCCTTGGAGCGGTCGGAGAGTGCGGCGAAGATGCCGACGAGATTGTCGGCTTCGGGGCGCGCTTCCAGGCCCCTCTCTTCCGTCGGCAGCGGCTCCGGATCGGTCTTCGCCTTGCGGATCTTCTGCGCGATGGTGTCGGCGTCGTCGGTCAGATTGATGCGCGAATTGTCGGATGGATCCGACTTCGACATCTTCTTGGTGCCGTCGCGTAAGGACATCACGCGCGTCGCCGGGCCGGTGATGAAAGGTTCCGGCAGCGGGAAGAACAGGCCGTCATTGACGCCGTGGCTGCGGATGGAATCGCCGAAATCATTGTTGAACTTCTGGGCGATGTCGCGCGAGAGTTCGAGATGCTGCTTCTGGTCCTCGCCAACAGGAACGTGGGTGGCGCGGTAGAGCAGAATGTCGGCAGCCATCAGCACGGGATAGTCGTAGAGCCCGACCGAGACGTTCTCGCGATCCTTGCCGGCCTTCTCCTTGAACTGGGTCATGCGGTTCAGCCAGCCTAGGCGCGCGACGCAGTTGAAGATCCAGGTGAGTTCGGCGTGGCCCGAGACCTGACTCTGGTTGAACACGATGTGCTTCTTCGGATCGATGCCGCTGGCGATGAACGCTGCCGTCACCTCTCGGGTGACGCGCGCGAGCTCGGTCGGTCCGCCCCAGACGTCCACGCCTTGCGTGATCGCGTGCATGTCGACGACGCAATAGATGCAGTTGTGGGTTTGCTGCATTTTCACGAAGTTGACGATCGCGCCGAGATAGTTGCCGAGGTGCAGATTGCCCGTCGGCTGGACGCCCGAAAAAACCCGTTCAACGAATGCCATGGTCAGTTTTCCTGAGAGGTCGCCGGCCGTCGTTTCCAACAGCGGCGCTGCTCCGTCAAGGGCAATTCGATAGGACCCGCGCGGGCCTCGCGGTCAGGCCGGCCGCTTCAGGGCGGCAGCCACCTCGCGCCAGGAGGCGGCGCCGAGGATTTGCAGGAGCACGCCATAGATTGCGATCCCGGCCGCGATCTGCAGACCCAGCACAATGAAGCGGATCAGGCCATGGGCCTCGGTGGGCATCAGGCCCGTGCTCAGCAAGAGCAGGGCGCCCATGGCAGCAGCGGCGAGCACGATCCGCGGCAGCCGCTTGCGGGCGGCGCTGTCGACCGAGAAGCCGAATTCACGGCTGCCCTTGCGGAGCAGCGCGAGCGCGCTGCTCCATGCCCCGGCCGCGATGCTTGCGGCGATCCCGCTTGCGCCGAAGAAGTGCCCGAGCAGGACGGCGAGGGCGACCGCGACCACAAACCCTTTGGCCGTAGCTAGCAGCGGCGTCATCGTGTCACTTCGGGCATAGAAGGCCGGCGACAGCGCCTTGATCAGCACATGCGCCGGCAACCCCAGCGCCAGCCACATCAGCGCGCGTGCGGTGGCGGTGCTGTCTTCCGCGCCAAACGCACCATGCTCGAACAAAAGTCGCACGATCGGCTCAGCCAGCACGGCAAGGCCGAGCGTCGCCGGCAACGCGAGTCCGGTCGCAAGTTCCAGCGCGCGCGATTCCGCGTGCGCGACGGCGTCGCGATCGCCGTTGCCGACCGCGCGCGTCAACTCCGGCACCAGCACCGTGCCCATGGCGACGCCGACGATGCCGAGCGGCAGCTCGATCAGGCGGTTGGCGAAATAGAGCCAGGATACGGCGGATGGCGTTGCGGAGGCGATGATCGCGCCTGCCACCATCAGCCATTGCGGGCCCGAGCTTGCGATCATGCCGGGGATCGCCTTGGCAAAGAAGCCGCGCATCCCCTTGTCGAGGCTTGCGCGCAACGGCGTCGCCAGACGCGCGCTTCGCTGTGAGGCTAACATCGCGAGTTGCAGCAATCCGGCGATCCCGACGGTGGCGGCCAGCATCCACGCGGCAAAGCCAGCATCGGCGTGCCAGACGAGCAGCATCGCGATGGCCGCAATCAGAGCGATGTTGAACAGCAATGGTGAGAACGCCGTGAGCGCAAATTTCCCTTGCGCGTTCAACAGTCCCATCAGTACCGTGACCGGGCCAGCAAACGCGAGATAAGGCAGCATCAGCCGCGCGTTCTGCACGGCCAGATCAAGCGTGGGACGTCCGACGAAGCCCGGCGCGATGACCATGATGATCAGCGGCATGAGCAGCGCAATGCCGATCGAGATCGCGATCAGCGCCGCGCTGACTGTGCCGAGCACGCGTCCGGCAAACGCGGAGGCAGCCTCCGCGCCATCGCGGTCCCGGACGCGCAGCCAGGCCGGGATCAGGGCTGCATTCAGGGCCCCTTCGCTGAGCAGTCGGCGCACCACATTGACGAGCTGGAACGCCGCCAGAAACGCATCGGCCACCGCGCCGGTGCCGAGCAGCGCCGCGATCAGGGAATCGCGGGCAAAGCCGAGGAGACGCGAGGCCAGTGTTCCCGTCGAGACGGTCAGGAAGGAGCGGATCATTGCGCGTGTATAATACCGTTGCTTGCCCGCAAAGCCCGGGTCGTGATAGGCCGCGGGCCAGATTTGAGGCCGACAGGAAGCGGATTTCCGTAAGGTTCGCAATCCGGCAAACAGGATCAAGGTGAATGGCTGACGTGAAATATGACGTTCTCGGCATCGGCAATGCGCTGTTCGACGTTCTGGTCCGGACCGATGAAGCCTTTTTGGTCAAGCACGGCATGGTCAAGGGCAGCATGTCCCTGATCGACGAGGCACGGGCCGCGGCCATTTACAACGACATGGGCCCGGCGACGGAAGTCTCGGGGGGATCGGCCGCCAACACCATCGTCGGCATCGGTAGCCTGGGGGCGCGTGCCGTTTATGTCGGCAAGGTCAAGGACGATCAGATCGGCAAGCTCTATGTCCATGACATCCGCGCCGCCGGCGTTGCCTTCAACACGCCGCCCGCGAAGGACGGCCCCGCCACCGGCTGCTCCTACATCCTGGTGACCGGCGACGGCGAGCGTACCATGAACACCTATCTCGGTGCGGCGCAGGATCTGTCGCCCGCCGATATCGATCCGGCCGAGATCGCGGCTGCCAAGATCGTCTATCTCGAAGGCTATCTCTGGGATCCGCCGGGCGCCAAGGAAGCCTTCCTCAAGGCCTCCAAGGTTGCGCACGAGGCCGGCCGCAAGGTGGCGTTGACGCTGTCGGATTCCTTCTGCGTCGGCCGCTATCGCGATGAATTTCTGGGATTGATGCGTGACGGCATCGCCGACATCGTGTTCGCCAACGAGTCCGAGCTGCACTCGCTCTACGAGACCTCCGATTTCGACACCGCGCTCAAGCAGCTGCGCAGCGACGTCAAGCTCGGCGTGGTCACCCGCAGCGAAAAGGGCTGCGTGGTGGTGACGCCGACCGATGCCGTCGCAGCGCCGGCCTCGCCGGTCACGCAGCTGGTCGACACCACCGGTGCCGGCGATCTGTTCGCGGCCGGCTTCCTGTACGGCCTTTCGCGCGATCTGTCGCACAAGCAATGCGGCGAGCTCGGTGCGCTGGCTGCGGCGGAAGTGATCCAGCATATCGGCGCGCGTCCCCAGGTGTCGCTGAGGGAGCTGGCCCAGCAGCGCGGGCTGACGGTTTAGTCGTCGTCTCTCCCCTCGTCATTGCGAGCGAAGCGAAGCAATCCAGCTCCTCCGCGGAGGCATTCTGGATTGCTTCGTCGCAAGAGCTCCTCGCAATGACGATGTGGCGACGCGGTGGCTCTCACCTCACGCCGTCTTCGCCGCCTTCAACCCCAGCCGCTGCTCCACGGCATCCCGCATCACGAATTTCTGGATCTTGCCGGTCACGGTCATCGGGAATTCGTCGACGAACTCGACATAGCGCGGGATCTTGTTGTGAGCGATCTGACCGTCGCAGAAGGCGCGGACTTCTTCGGCGGTCAGCGTCTCACCCGGCCTGACGCGGATCCAGGCGCAGAGCTCCTCGCCATAGCGGGTATCGGCGACGCCGAAGATCTGCACATCCTGGATCTTGGGGTGACGGTAAAGGAATTCCTCGATCTCGCGCGGATAGAGGTTCTCGCCGCCGCGGATCACCAGGTCCTTGATGCGCCCGACGATGTTGCAATAGCCCTCGTCGTCGATGGTGGCGAGGTCGCCAGTATGCATCCAGCCGGCGACGTCGAGCACGTCGCCGGTCTTTTCCTTCTCCTCCCAATAGCCCAGCATGACGCTGTAGCCGCGGGTGCAGAGCTCGCCGCGTTCGCCGCGCTTGACGATCCGTCCCTCGAGATCGACGACCTTCACCTCGACATGCGGGTGAATCCGCCCGACGGTGGAGACGCGCCGCTCGAGCGGATCGTCGGTGGCGCTCTGGAAGCTGACCGGGCTGGTCTCGGTCATGCCATAGGCGATGGTGACCTCGCGCATGTTCATTTCGGTGTTGACGCGCTTCATCACCTCGATCGGGCAGGGCGCGCCGGCCATGATACCGGTGCGCAGCGATGTCAGGTTGAACGTCTTGAACTCGGGATGATCGAGCTCGGCGATGAACATGGTCGGCACGCCATAGAGCGTCGTGCATTTCTCCTGCTCGATCGCGCGCAGCGTCGCGAGCGGATCGAAGCCCTCGCCGGGATAGACCATGGTCGCCCCGAGCGTGACGGAGGCGAGGTTGCCCATTACCATGCCGAAGCAATGATAGAGCGGCACCGGAATGCAGATGCGATCCGCTTCAGTCAGGCGCATCGCGCGTCCGGTGAAATAGCCGTTGTTGAGGATGTTGTGGTGGGTCAGCGTCACACCCTTGGGCGAGCCGGTCGTGCCGCTGGTGAACTGGATGTTGACGGGATCGTCGAACTGCAGCGCGGCGCCGAGTGCGGCAAGCTGCTCGCGATGCTCCGCTCTGCCCATGCGCGCGACCTCTTCGAAGGGGATCGTGCCTGGCGCTGAAGGACCGCCGATCTGGATCACCATTCGCAGGGCCGGCAGCCGCGTCGCGCGCAACTGGCCGGGCCTCGCGCTTGCAAGCTCCGGCAGCAGCGTGTTGAGCATCTCCATGTATTGGCTGGTCTTGAACGCCGTCGCGGTGACGATCGCGGCGCAGCCGACTTTCTTCAGCGCGAACTCGAGCTCGCTGAGCCGGTAGGCGGGATTGATCGTCACCAGGATCAGGCCGGCCTTGGCGGCGGCGAACTGGGTCAGCGTCCATTCCGGCCGGTTCAGCGACCAGATCCCGATCCGCTCGCCGCGCTCGAGGCCAAGCGCGAGAAAGCCGGCGGCAAGCGCATCGACGCGTTCGGCGAATTCGGTCCAGGTCCATCTCACGCCGTGGCTGGGCGAGACCAGCGCCTCGCGATTACCCCAGCGCCGCACCGCGTGATCGAGGCTGCGACCGATGGTGTCGCCGAGCAGCGGCGTGTCCGAGATGCCGCACACATAGCTGTCGGCCTTGCCTGCAAGATCGTTCGCCAAGTTCGTCTCCTCAAACCTTATCGCCTCGTGCCCGAAGCCGACGGCTTTCGGGCACGAGGTTATCCTTTGCCGGGAGAGCGCGCGATGCTGCGCGCCTCATACTAAGGGGTTACGCCGCCTTTTGCCCGCTTCCGGCATCGAGCCCGGCATAGACGCCGCGCTCGAATCCCGCAAACGCCTGCAGGCATTTCGCATCCGCAAACGGCAAGAGCTGCATCAGGATCACGCCGGTGACATCGCGTGCCGGATCGATCCAGTAATAGGTGTTGGCGAGGCCTGCCCAGGCGAGGCTGCCGGCGCTGCGCCCCTCCGCGGTCTTGGCGGTGTTGATCATGAAGCTGAGGCCCCACTTCTTCACCTGATCCGGGTAGAGATCGACGTCGTTGGTGTAAGGTGGCGCCGCCGTCGTCATCTTGGTCATGTTGAGATCGCCCATCTGGTTTTGTCCCATCATGGCGATCGTTTCTGGCTTCAGCACCTGGTTGCCGTTGCCGCGGCCCTTGTTCAGGATCATCTGCGTAAATTTGATGTAGTCGCCCGCGGTCGAATAGAGGCCACCGCCACCCATGTGGAATTCCGGGGTCTGCTCGAGCTCGAACGGCATAGCGGCAAGCTGGCCGTCCTCGCCGCGGGCATGCATGCCGACGAGGCGCTTGCGCATGTCGTCGCTGATCTTGAAGCCGGTGTCGCTCATGCCGAGCGGCGCGAACATATGGTCGCGCAGGTAGGCATCGAGCCGCTTGCCGCTGGCGGCCTCCACGGCCTTGCCGACGAAATCGATGTTGGTGCCGTATTCCCAGCGCGTGCCAGGATCGGTCATCACGGGGGCCTTCAGCGCGGCGTTCAGGCAGGTGATGATCCCGGGCGTGCCTGTTTTTTCCATGTAGCGCGCGAATTCGCCGTTCCACATGTCGTAGCAGAAGCCCGCCGTGTGGGTCATGAGGTGGCGCAGCGTGATCGCACTCTTCGCCGGCCGCAGTTTTGGCTCGCCCTTGGCGTCAAAGCCTTCCAGCACTTGCGGATTGGCGAGGTCGGGCAGCAGCGATCCGATCGGCGCATCGAGCGACAGCTTGCCCCGCTCGACCAGCTGCATCGCGCCCGCTGATGTTACCGCCTTCGTCATCGAGGCGATCCAGAACACGCTATCTGCAGTCATCGCATCGGGCTTGGACAGGTCGCGCTTGCCGAACGCGCCCTGATACAGAATCTCGCTGCCGCTGGCGGCGATCGCGACAACGCCGGGAATCTCCTTGGCATCGCATGTCTTGCGCAGAATCTCGTCGATCTGGGCTTTGCTTTGCATCAGCGTTTCCTCCGGTTTGATTATTGTTGGAAGTGTTCGGATTGTCCTCCTGCAGGTCGCGCGCGGCAAGCGTGGCGATATGCATCCTGTGGTCGCGATGTCGTGACTTGACGGTCTGCACTCCGCGCGGGACGACTGATCTGCAACACTTCATCACAATCTGCGGTGGATGGCCGCAACTGCCCGTGACCTTGGATGGACTCAGGCGATATGTTTCAGGTGTTTGAAGCATTTGAAACATTTTGTGCGTTGCGGCGTTCAGCTCCCCGCCCGATCGGCGGCTGACGTCAAGACTTGAAGCAAATTTGGCGGTCCCAGCGGCCGCGAGGGGACTCAAAGATGATTTCGACCTGGAGCGAATGGAAGCGCTATCCCCGTCCCGGACGGGGCGACAATCTGGAAGCGCCGATCTCGCCCGGCATTTACGAGGTTCGGATCGCCGGATCAGGCGCGCTCTATTCGTTCGGCGCGGTCGACAATCTGGCCCAGTCGCTGGCGCAGCTCCCGGTCGGCTCGAAATCCTGGTTCGGCCGCCGCAACCCGTCCGACGTACCCGATCTCGAATACCGCACCTGTGCGACCTCCTCGAAGGCCGACGCCAAGGCCGCAGCAGAACGCATGATCGGCCGCCGCGAGACCTATATGAGCGGCGCGGCGTAACGACCCCGCTGTCAGTTTAACTCCCATCAGCTGTGCGTTGCGGGACGGTGCATTGCGCATCTGGTGTCCCTATATTCCGGGCCGAATCCGATCGCCCCCGAGGGAGTAACGCCATGACCCCGACCGCCGCTGCACGCGCCCAGCACGCCACCGCCACCCTGCGTGACCGGTTGAAGGACCCGGCGCTGCTGAAGGAGGCCTGCTACATCGATGGCGCCTGGGTCGGCACGCCGGTCTTCGCGGTGAACAATCCCGCGACGGGCGTCGAGATCGCAAAGGTCCCGCAGCTCGGGGCTGATGACACCATCAAGGCGGTCGAAGCCGCCCAGCGTGCGTTCCCCGCCTGGGCCAAGCACACCGCCAAGCAGCGCTCCAACATCCTGCGCAAATGGTTCGAGCTGATCATCGCCAACCGTGAAGACCTCGCGCTGATCCTCACCTCCGAGCAAGGCAAGCCGCTGTCGGAAGCGCTCGGCGAGGTCGACATCGGTGCCGCCTATATCGAGTTCTTCGCGGAGGAAGCCCGCCGCGTCTATGGCGAGACCATTCCGACCCAGCGGCCCGATGCGCGGTTGCTCGCGATCAAGCAGCCGATCGGCGTCTGCGGTGCCATCACGCCGTGGAACTTCCCGAACTCGATGATCACGCGCAAGGTGTCGCCGGCACTGGCCGCGGGCTGCACCGTGGTGCTCAAGCCCGCCAACGAGACGCCTCTCTCGGCCCTGGCGCTGGCCGTGCTCGCCGAGAAGGCCGGCATTCCCAAGGGCGTGCTCAACATCATCACCGGTGATGCGCCGCCGATCGGCAAGGTGCTGTGCGAGCATCCGGCGGTACGCTTCGTCGGCTTCACCGGCTCGACCGCGGTCGGCAAGATCCTCTATCAGCAGGCCTCGGTCGGCGTGAAACGGCTCGGCCTCGAGCTCGGCGGCAATGCGCCGTTCGTGGTGTTCGACGATGCCGACATCGATGCTGCAGTCGAGGGCGCGATCGTCTCGAAATATCGCAACATGGGCCAGACCTGCGTCTGCGCCAACCGCATCTACGCCCAGGACAGGATCTACGACGAGTTCGTCAAGAAGCTGTCGGCGAAGGTCGCGGCGATGAAGATCGGCGACGGCACCGAGACCGGCGTCACGCAAGGGCCGCTGATCAACATGAAGGCGATCGACAAGGTCGAGCGTCACATTGCCGATGCCGTCAAGCGCGGCGCCAAGGTCGTGACCGGCGGCAAGCGCAGCGAGCTCGGGCGCTCCTTCTTCGAGCCGACCGTGCTTGCCGACGTCAAGCCGGACTCGCTGGTATCGCAGGAGGAAACCTTCGGCCCGCTCGCTCCGGTGATCCGCTTCAAGGACGAGGCCGACGTCATCGCGATGTGCAACGCCTCGCCCTTTGGCTTGGCGTCGTACTTCTACTCCCGCGATCTCGGCCGCGTCTGGCGCGTCGCCGAAGCGCTGGAGTCGGGCATGGTCGGCGTCAACACCGGCCTCATCACCACCGAAGTCGCGCCGTTCGGCGGCGTCAAGGAAAGCGGCCTCGGACGCGAAGGCTCGCGTCACGGCATGGAAGAATATGTCGAGATCAAATACGTGATGATGGCGGGGGTGTAGTCCCTGGTCATCCGGGCTACGCTATCACGCAAGCATCAGTTCTTGCTTCGACGCAGCTCACCGGGACTGCGCCCGAATTCGCGGCGCATCCACTTGGCCAGGTGAGACTGATGCGAAAACCCCGCTTCCAGGGCGATGTCGCTGAGCTTGCGGTCGCCCTGGAGGAGCAACTGACGTGCGTGCTCCAGCCGTCGTTGCAGGACGTAGTGGTGCACGGTGATGCCCATGGCCGCCTTGAACCATGCCCTCAAATGCGAGCTGCTGACGCCGGCCTCGCGGCAGAGAATGTCGACAGTGAGAGGCTGGTCCAGGTTCTCGTCGACATAGGCGGCGATCCTCTGGAGTTGCGCGCCTGAGAGACGCGTGGCTTGGCGCGGCGCATCATCTGCCAGTCCAAGCAGCTCGACCGCCAGGGCCATTCCGACATTCTCGGCGAACAGCGGGCCGCTCGGCGAGCCTGCCTTCATGTCGCTTTCGAGCGCCTGTCCGAGCAGGATAATGCGGTCATTTCGCAGCATGTGATGCGTACCCAGCCGGACTGACGTCAATCGTCCTGCCTTCGACGCGGCATGATCAAGCATGCGGGGCGCGAGCCGGATCTGAAGCGACCGATAGGGCGTCTCTGCAACGAAGCCTGCAGTCGTGCCCGAGGGGATCAGATCGATATCGCCGGCGTGACGCAAATGTGCTTCGCCGGACGCGAGGCAACGGGAGCGCATGGTGGGTGTGAGATGGATGATGATCCGGTGGTCGCCGATCGGTTCGAGGGCAACCGGATCGGACTCCGTTCGGGTGGCCGCGGCGATGCTCCCGACCGATGATGACGCCGAACTCGATCTCGCACGCATGGCCGGGCTCCCGAATGGCTTGGCGGAACGTGCTCGGTATTTGGCGCATCGTGCGCGATTTTCAACGGTTCAGGCGTCAAAGAACTCACCTGTCGCTTCGTGACGAACGAGGAGGTTAAGTGAGTCATTACGTGGTTGTCGGAGCCGGCCCGGTCGGGCGCGAAACCGCGCGCCTTCTGGCGGAGGAGGGACATAGCGTCATCCTCACGAGCAGGAGCGCCGGGTCGCTCGATGCAGGAGCTGTGCGTACGGTGTCGTCGGATGCCACGGACGCTGCGCAGTTGGCCGCGCTCAGTAAGGGCGCGGATGCGATCTTCATGTGCGCCATGGCGGCCTATCATCGGTGGCCGACCGATTTCTTTCCCATCATGGATGGAACGGTCAAGGCGGCCGAGCAGGTTGGGGCGAGACTGCTCGTGGCCGGAAATGTCTACAGCTATGGTGCTGGAGCTGTGAGCCCTCTCACTCCGGATCTGGAACCGGACCCGACCAGCCGAAAGGGTACGACCCGCCACATCATGTGGCAGCGCGCATTGGGATCGAACGTTCCTGCCATCGAGATCCGTGCCAGCGACTATCTGGGCAAAGGCGCGGTCACGTATTTCTCGCTGCTGGCACTGCCATCGCTGCTCAAGAATGAGCCGGTCGCTTTCCTCGGCGATCTCGACGCGGCGCATGCATGGAGCTTCACCAGGGACACCGCGAAGACGCTGGTCGCGGCGTCGCGCTACACCGGAGAGTGGGGCCGTGCCTTTCACGCGCCGTCGCAGTCGGCGTCCGTGCGCGAACTGGTGCAAAGATTCGCGGCCGCGCTGAAGATCGACAATCCGAAGCTGCTTAGCCTCACCTCGATCGATCTCGAAGGCATCGGCTTCGGTGAAGCCGTCGAGATGTCCTATCTGTTCGAAAAGCCGCTGCTGCTCGACGCCAGCGAGACGGAGAAACTGCTGAGGATCACCGCCAGCAGCCTGGACGCGATGGTGCATGACACCCTCGCAGTGCAATGAAGGACGATGGCATGACCAATTCGAACCAATGGCAAGCACCCGGCCTGAACCGGCGGAAAATCGGCGACTACATCGTCACCGGGATCGTCGACGGCTTCGTTGTTGCGCCGTTCGACCTCCTATCCGGAATGCGACCTGATGAGGCCATGCGCATGACGGTGGCAGCAAGCCGTCCTCCGTCATCTGCGATCACCGTCAGCGCCTATCTGATCGAGGGAAGAGGCCGGACCATCCTGGTGGATGGCGGTAGCGGCGGCATCAATGGCTGGGGCGGCCGGCTGCAGGCCTCGCTTGCCGCGGCCAACGTCAACCCGCTCGCCATCGACCAGATCCTTCTGACCCATGCTCATCCGGACCACATCGGAGGTCTCGTCGGCGTCTTGCCCTCGGCGCCCCTGTTTCCGAACGCCCAGCTCGTGATGCACGAAGCCGAGTTCGCGTTCTGGACAGACGACGCCAACCTCAATCTGGCCCCGGATGCGATCAAGCCGTTCTTTCAAGCCGCCCGTGCCGTCTTCGAGGCCTATGGCGCGCGACGCCGGACGGTCAGCGCAGGGCAAGTCGCGCCCGGCATCGTGATCGACCATCTTCCTGGCCACACCCCGGGACACAGCGGCTATCGAATCGATGACGGCGGTGCGTCGCTGTTGATCTGGGGCGACATCGTTCACTATCCGGATATTCAGGTGCCGAGGCCGGACGTGACGATTGCGTTCGATGTGGATCAGGCGGCGGCCGCAGCGACCCGAAAGAAGGTGCTGGATCGCGTGTCTGCGAGCGGGGAGCTCGTCGCCGGAATGCACCTGAATTTCCCGGGCTTCGCGCGGCTATCGAGGAAGGGCGAGTCGTTCGAGATCCGTCATGAGCCCTGGTCTGCGGAGCTCATCTGAGGCGCTCCTTCGTCGTCCTGGCGAAGGCCAGGGCCCATTACCTGAGGTCAGCCGTTCGACCATGACGAAGCGTTGGAGTGATGATGGCGGGGGTGTAGCCGCCGGCGTCGCTTGACGCAGGTCAAGAGGCCTCGGGCAAGACGCCGTAATTTGGCGTGAGCGGCATCATAGGGTGGTGCACACGCAGGATTGCGGCTCGCGAATGCTGACGAGGACCTCTTTCGCTCCGGGTGAGAAGCGGCTGCTCGGCCGCTTCTGGCAAAGTGCTTCAGGGTATTGGCGAGGCTCCACCGCCTGGGTCGCATGGGCCCTGGTCCTCGGCTTGGTCGTCAATGTGATCCTGCAACTTCTGACGCAATACGGCCTGAACTTCTGGAATCGGGACTTCTTCAACGCCATCGGCCGCAAGGATCAGGCGGCACTCCTGTACCAGGCGCTGCGGTTTCTGCCGCTGGCGGCTGCGAGTATCGCCTTGACCGTATTCTCGGTGTGGGCGCGCATGACCCTGCAGCGCTCCTGGCGCGAGTGGCTGAGCAACCGCCTCTACGACGATTGGCTGGGTGGTTCTCGCCTTGCCGGGTCGGGTCGCCTCGCCGGACACCACGAGGCGCCGGAATATCGCATCGCCGATGACGCCAGGGTCGCGACCGATTTGCCGATCGATCTTGCCACCGGGCTGCTTCAGTCCTTGCTCACGATCGGCACGTTCATCGGCGTGCTATGGTCCGTCGGCGGCAGTTTGCAGGTTCGTCTCGACGGCCTGGACTTCACGATTCCCGGTTATCTCGTCCTCGCCGTGATCGCGTATGCCGCGCTGCTCGCGCTCGGCATCTGGTTGACAGCCGGCCACCTGACGCGCGTCATCGAGGAGAACAAGCGCATGGAGGCCGAGCTGCGGGCGATCGGAACGCATGTGCGCGAGAGCGGTGAGGGGAAGATCGTTTCCGAGGATCGATCGAATGGACGACACGCCGTCGTGTCGGCGTTGAAGGCCGTGATCGCGATCTGGCGCATCTATTGCTGGCAATTGATGCGGATGACGCTGGTGACATATACCAGTCTTCTGGTCACGCCGGTGATCGGTCTCTTGCTGTGTCTTCCCAAATACCTGACCGATGCGATGACGCTTGGCGAAGTGGTTCAGGCCTCGGCTGCCTTCGTCGTCGTGCAGACCGCGTTCAACTGGTTCACGGACAACTACGCCAAGCTTGCAGAATGGACCGCCTCCGCCAACCGGGTTGCCGAACTTATGCTCGCCATGGACGAGGATCAGGCGGTCCAGGCTTAGAGCATCGTCCGCAAAATGTGCGGAGCGGTTTTCCGGACAGCACTGCACGCGATCGAGAGACCTCGCGGTATGGGTCCCGGCCTGCGCCGGGACGGCAGCAGAGGGCTTGGCGGGTAGTGCTTGAGAGGCACGCGCGACCCTCTTCGATCAACCACCCGCGGATGTCGGCACTCACCGCACTGCTCCCCACACGTCATTGCGAGCGCGGCGAAGCAATCCAGGTTGTCGCCGCGGAGGGATTCTGGATTGCTTCGTCGCAAGAGCTCTTCGCAATGACGGAGTGTGCGGCAGCGGCTGGGGCTAGATCTTGAGTTCGCGACCCGTCACCCGCCGATACGCCTCCAGGTACCGCTTGCTGGTTGCGTCCACGACGGTTGCGGGGAGTGGCGGCGGCGGGGCGTCGCCGTTCCAGCGGCCGGCGCGGCGCTCGGCGTCGAGATAATCGCGCAAGGGCTGCTTGTCGAAGCTCGCCTGCGGCTGGCCGGGCTTGTAGGCATCGACCGCCCAGAAGCGCGACGAGTCCGGCGTCATGACTTCGTCGATCAGGATGATGCGGCCGTCCTTGTCGCGGCCGAACTCGAACTTGGTGTCGGCGATGATGATGCCCTGCTCGCGCGCCAGCTCTTCGCCGAGCGTGTAGATCGCGCGCGTCATGCTTTCGAGCGTGTAGGCGACGTCGTCGCCGACGACCTCGCGCATCTTCGCGATGGTGATGTTCTCGTCGTGGCCGGTCTCGGCCTTGGTCGCCGGGCTGAAGATTGAAGGCTCGAGCTTCTCGCTCTCGACGAGACCTGCCTTCAGCTTCTCGCCCGCCAGCGTCCCGCTCGCCGCATATTCCTTCCAGGCCGAGCCGGAAAGATAGCCGCGGATCACGCATTCGATCGGGAAGACGGTGGTGCGGCGGGACAGCATGGCGCGGCCGAGAATCTCGGCGCGATGCGGCTTCAACGCCGGCACGGCTGCGATGATCTCGTCGGTGTCGGCGCTGATCATGTGATGCGGCACGATGCCTTCGAGCTTGTTGAACCAGTAGGCGCTGATCTGGGTCAGCACCGCGCCCTTCATCGGGATGGTCTCGGCCATCACGACGTCGAAGGCGCTGATGCGGTCGGTGGTGAGGAGCAGCAGGCGGTCGTCGTCGACGGCGTAGATATCGCGCACCTTGCCGCGGCCGATCTTGGTCAGGGGCAGGTCGCTGGAGAGCATCGTGGTCATCGGCACAGCTTTCGGAAAGAATATTCGGCCGCACCTGATGGCGCGACCGGACACCGGATTAGCTTATTCCGGCAGCGGAATGAACTCATGTTCCTGAGGAACCGCGGCGAAGCGGCCGGTTTTCCAGTCCTGCTTGGCCTGCTCGATCCGCTCCTTGCTGGAGGAGACGAAATTCCACCAGATGTGGCGCGGGCCTTCCAATGCATCGCCGCCGAGAAACATCATTCGCGTGGCCTTGAGCGCCTTCACGGTGATGCGGTCGCCAGGGCGGAAAATCAGCAGCCGCGGCCCCTCGTAGCGCTCATTTGCGATCTCGACCTCGCCGTCGACGATATAGATCGCGCGTTCCTCATGATCGGGGTCGAGCGGCACGCTCGCGCCGGCGGCGGCCGTGACCTCGGTGTAGAACCAGGGTGACACCATCGTGACGGGCGAGGCGATGCCGAACGACGAGCCCGCGATCACCCGCGCGGTAAAATCGCGCTCCGAGATCATTGGCAGATCGCCGGCCGCATAGTGCTGGAACGACGGCGCGATCTCTTCGGATCCGGCCGGCAGCGCGATCCAGCTCTGCAGGCCGAGCATCTGCTGGCCCGAAGCGCGCTGCGCATCCGGCGTGCGCTCGGAATGCGCGATGCCGCGGCCGGCGGTCATCAGATTCATCGCACCGGGCGCGATCTCCTGCACGTTGCCCTCGCTGTCGCGATGCATGATGGACCCGTCGAACAGATAGGTGACGGTGGCCAGCCCGATATGCGGATGCGGCCGCACGTCCATGCCCTTGCCGGAGACGAACTGCACCGGGCCGAAATGGTCGAAGAAGATGAAGGGGCCGACCATCTGCCGCTTGCCATGCGGCAGCGCCCGCCGCACCTCAAATCCGTCGCCGAGATCGCGGGTGCGCGGCACGATGACGAGATCGAGCGCGTCGCAGGACATGGGATCGCCCAGCACGGGATCGTTGGAGGGTTGCCAGCTCATGGTGAACTCCTGTTCCTTGCTGGTATGATCGTAGCAGAACATCAAAGGGAACGGGAGGAGACAGATGATTCCGCCGCTCAAGCCTGGCGCCAGGCTGCTTGAGGTCTCAGGCCCGCAAATCGAGACGGAACGTCTTATCCTGCGTCCATGGCGCGCCAGCGACATCGCGCCGAATGCGACGATGTTGAGCGACCCCGGCACGGCGCGTTTCATTGCAGCCGACGGCAAGCCTGTCACCACCGCAATCGCCGGCTGGCGCAACGCGGCGGTGATATCAGGACACTGGGCACTCTACGGCTTCGGCATGTTCGCGGTCGAGGAGAAGTCAACTGGCAAATATGTCGGCCGGGTCGGCCCCTGGTGTCCGCCGGGCTGGCCGGCCTTCGAGGTCGGGTGGGGCATCGCCAAGGAGTTTCGCGGCAAGGGCTATGCGGTGGAGGCGGCGCGCGCGTCGATCGACTGGTCGTTCGATAGTTTTGAGATCGACGAGATCATGCATTGTATCGAAAGCGAGAATGCGGCATCCCAAGGCGTGGCGCTCAAGCTCGGCGCGCGGAAGGATCGTGAGATTGATCTGTTCGGAAAGCCCGCCGATGCCTGGATCACGACACGCGCTTCGTGGCGGCGAAATTGAATCGAAATCTGATCTGACTTAAGTTCGCGGCACGGACGATCGGACCGACGCATGCTGCTGACCAATCTCGAACTCGCCTTCCGCGCCGCCAGCGTCGCGCTGTTGCTGATGCTGGCGGCGTCGCTGCTACACGATTATCGCAACGTGCTGGCTGCCCGCCTGGGCGCGGCCTTCGTGCTGGGATCGGTTGCCCATGCGGTGAGCTATTCGCTGGATGTCACGTCGCGGATTCCGCTCTGGCATGCGCCGCTGATCGCGTTGTCGACCGGCACCATCGTGGTGTTCTGGCTGTTTACGCGCGCCCTGTTCGACGATGAGTTTCGCCTGCGCTGGTGGCACGGAGCGATCTGGGCGCTGGTGACGGCCTACAGCTTCGCAGGCTGCGTCTGGATTGCACCCAGCGGCCATGTGCGGTTCTCGGTGACGATGGTCAATCTGATCGTGCTCGGTTTCATCGCGCTTGCAGTCGGGCAGATGATCGCTTCCTGGCCGGCTGACCTCGTCGAGCGCCGCCGCCGCGTTCGCGTCTTCATCGTTTGCACCATCGCGCTCTATGGCGGGTTGAACGCGGTGCTCCAGATCGTCGTCGCCGGCGACCATGTCGGCGCTGTCGCCGAAACCATCAATGCCGGCGCGCTCGCCTGTACCGTCGCGGCGATCGTCTATGCCATGATGCGCGTTGACGGGGCGGATCTGTTTCCGGCAGCGGTGGAGCCTGCGCCGCCCATTGTTTTCAGTCAGCCCGCGGCCGACGATGCTGCCGATCAGAAGCTCATCGACACCCTGATGCGGCTGATGGCGGATGAGCGGATCTATCGTCAGGAGAACATCACCATTGGCGTGCTGGCCACCCGGCTGAAGATCCCGGAATACCGGCTGCGCCGGCTGATCAACCACCGGCTCGGCTATCGTAACTTCAATGTGTTTCTGAACAACCACCGCATCGAGGAAGCCAAGGCGGCGCTGGCCGATCCCACCCAGGCAGAGGTTCCCGTCATTACCATTGCGATGGACGCCGGCTTCCAGTCGCTCGGCCCGTTCAACCGCGCCTTCAAGGCGGTGACCGGCGTGACGCCGACGGAATATCGCCGGCTCAAGGTCGACGCGGCCTAGATTTCAGGCCTTTGAAATCACGTAAGAATTCCGAAATCGACCAGTCCTGATCAGTTTCGACGAGGCCGATTTCCAAATCCGGCGAGCACACATCGCCCACCTCCGGCTTGCTCCCCGGCACACGCCCCGAAGCCGGAGAAAGCCCGTGACCCGTCGCCGCAAGATCCTCCTCCTCACCACCACTATTGCCTGTGCCGGCCTCGCGCTCGGGGCGGCGCGAGCCCGCGATGTGCCGAAGGTTGCCACCGGCTTCATCGCCCACACGCTCTGCTCGGACATTTTCGTCTCCGGCCTCGATGTCAGGCGTGACCTCACTGACACCACCGATGCGATGCCCGGTGCGGGTCTTCTGACCTGGGCGATGGATCTTCAGGTCGATCGCGCGCGCAAGGATGTCACGGTGTCCCTGTTCGGGATCGGCCGCAGCCACGCCGTCTACCGCGACGGGCTCGGTTGCACGCTCGAGCACGGGCAGGGAATCGCCGATGTCGCATTGCCGTCCGACGACAAGCAGACCGCATTGCTGCCCGAGATCGCCGGCCCGGGACTTGTCGCGCCGCAAAGCGAGGGCCTGGCAGCCGCGCTCGACCGCGCCTTTGCCGAGCCCGCGCAGCCGCCCTACCGCCGCACCCGCGCGATCGTTGTCATGAAGGCCGGCCGCATCATCGCCGAGCGCTATGCCGATGGCGTCGGGCCGCAAACGCAGCTGCTCGGTTTCTCCATGACGAAGTCGGTGATGTCAGCGCTGATGGGCATTCTGGTGCGCCAAGGCAAGTTGAAGCTCGATGGGCCCGCGCCCATCGCCGCCTGGCAAAGTCCTGACGATCCGCGCCATGCCATTACGGTCGACCAGTTGTTGCGTCACACTGCCGGCATCGCGCTCGGAAGCTCGCTGGAGGCCAAGCTTGGCTCCGTGCTCGAACCGGTCAACACCATGAAATATGCCGAGGACGATATGGCGAGCTTCGCCGAGCGCGCGCCGCTCGCGACAGCGCCGGGCACGGCGTGGAACTATCACGACGGAAATTACCTCATGCTCGCGCAACTGATCCGTAACGCCGCCGGCGGCAAGCCCGCCGATGCGCTCGCCTTCGCGCGCCGCGAATTGTTCGCGCCGCTCGGCATGCACAACGTCACGCTCCAGCTCGACGCTTCAGGCACGATCGAGGGCTCCGGCGAGATGATGGCATCCGCGCGCGACTGGGCGCGCTTCGGCCAGCTTTATCTCAATGACGGCGTCGCCGGCGGCAAGCGCATCCTGCCGGAGGGCTGGGTGAACTATTCGGCGTCCGCCACGCCGAACGGGTGGGTCGGTATTGGCGCTGGCTTCTGGACCAACCAAGGCAACAGTTTTGGCGCAAAATTTCGCGTCGACCACGGTTGGCCACGCGATGCCTTCTTCGCCAAGGGCACGATCGGGCAGTACACGATCATCATTCCCTCGGAGCGCCTCGTCATCGTGCGGCTCGGCCGCTCGCCGAATTGGCCGCCTGAGGTGGATGGCGTGTTCGATCTGGTGCGCGATGTCGTGGCTGTCACGCGAGAGCAGGGGAAGATGGCGGGAGCGAATTAGGCCGCTACTGCCGTCCCAACTCCGTCGCCTGTGCCACGCGATCGAACCGCTCCAGCGTCATGATTGCGTCGGCGAACTTGTCGGCCCGTGCATTCAGCACGGGCCGCGCCAGCGTCAGGAACTTCTGCTGCATGGCTTGCGCGTCCGGGAACGAATTCGGCTCGCCGGACGGATCGGCATAGAGCCGCTCATGCACACCGTCTTCCGTGGTGATGCTGACGCGTGCGCCAAAGGGATGCGTGCGGCCGATCTCCAGCCGGTCGTCCTGCACCACGTCGAATTTGTCGGCGAGCGCGTCGATCGCGGCATCGCCGAGACGGTTGTAATCGTCCCAGCCGAACGAGCCCTGGTCGAGCGCGAGCGCGCCGGTGAAGAACATCGAGAACTGGCCGCCGACGATCGAGATCGGGTGCCGCTTGGTCGCGGCATCGCCGGTCAGCGTGATGCCGTTGCGATGCAGGCCGATCTCGACGCGCTTGACCTGGTCGGGCGTCAGATTGTGCTCGCGCCGCATGGCGATCAGCGCGTCGATCGCGGCATGGGTGTAGCGGCAGCTCGGATAAGGCTTCACGCCGATCTTCATGGTCTCGTAGGTCTTGCCGAGGTCGGCGACCGCCTTGCTCGGATGCGGATCGTCGGTGTAGCCGGCGAGCAGGCCGTGCTTGCCTTCGATCGATTCGGTTGCGCCGACGAAATCGTTGCGGGCGAGCGTTGCGGCGATCACGCCGTTCATCGCGGCGGCGCCGACCTGATAGCGCTTGTTCCAGGCACCGTTCATCAGGAATTGCAGCGAGCCGGCGGCCTGGCTGCCGGCGACGCCGAAGGCGGCGATGATCTGCGTCTCGTTGAGGCCGAACAGTTTGGCCGCTGCCGCCGCCGAGCCGTAGGTGCCGGCCGTCGCGGTCGGGTGGAAGCCGCGCGCATAATGCGAGGTGGGGTCGAGCGCATTGCCGAGCCGGCAGCAGACCTCGTAGCCAGCGACGATCGCGGTCAGCACATCGCGCCCGGAGGCGCCGACCATCTCGCCGACGGCGAAGGCGGCGGGAACCACCGGCGCGCTCGGATGCAGCGAGGAATCCGCATGCGTGTCGTCGAAGTCGAGGGAATGGCCGAGCGCCCCGTTGAGTAGCGCCGCCACGGCCGGCGTCCAGGTCTTGGAATCGCCGAACACGGTGGAATCGCCCTTGGTGTCGAGCGACAGCGCTTCCAGCATCTTCAGCAGCGACGGGGTGGATTCGGCCTCGCGCCGCGCCCGGATGGCGCTGCCCAGAAAGTCCAGCGTCAGCACCTTGGCGCGATCCAGCACCTCCGCCGGAATATCGGCAAATTTCAGCTTGGCGACATAGGCGGCGAGCGTTGCGGTTTCGTGGGCCATCGTGTTTCCTCGTTTTGGCCGGCAAGTTAGGCGGGCTGATTTTGCCTTTCAAGCGGCCTTGGGGCAGCGGGTATCAGCTATGCTTTTGGTTGGCGCGATGGGATCTGACCGGGACTTGAGATGATGATTTCAGCAAGAGAGCTGTTCGACCGGGTCTGGTCGCGCAGGACGCAATTGGGGCTGGCGGTCCGGGTCACCGTTGCGGCCACCGGCGCCTATGCGCTCGCCACCGCGCTGCATCTGTTGTTGCCGCTCTGGGCCGTGCTGACGTCGATCATCGTGACCCAGATGAGCGTTGGCCGCTCGCTGAAGGCGACGCGCGACTACATGCTCGGCACGATCGGCGGCGCCATCTATGGCGGCGCGATCGCCATCCTGATTCCCTATTCCAGTGAAGCGGGCCTGCTGGGGCTGCTGGTGTTGGCCGTGGCGCCGCTCGCCTTCATCGCGTCGATCTATCCGAACCTGAGCTCGGCGACGGTGACGGCGGTGATCGTGCTGGTGCTGCCGTCGATGCATCATGCCGATCCAATGGCTTCGGCGATCGACCGCGTCTGCGAGGTTTCGGTCGGCGCGGTGACGGGGCTGCTGGTCTCCTTCGTGGTGCTGCCCTCGCGCGCCGTGCGCCAGATTCGCGCCAGTGCGGCGAAACTGCTCGATCTGATCGCGGAGGCCTTCAACGAATTGCTCGCCGGCCTGACGCGCGGCCGCGACAACGATGCGCTGCATCGGATTCAGGACGGCATTGGCACCGCCATGGTGGGCATGAACACCATCGGCGCCGAAGCCGAGCGCGAGCGCTCGGCGCGCCTGTCGAGCGGCCCCGACACCGGCCCGCTGTTGCGGACGATCCTGCGGCTGCGCCACGACGTCGTGATGGTCGGCCGTGCCACCGTGGTGCCGCTGCCGGCCGAGGTGCAGGTGAGGCTCGCAGGTCCCCTGGCAGAGGTGAGCGCGGCGATCCTGCGCTTCCTCAAATCCGCGGCCGAAGCCCTGCGTGAGGGCGCCGGCGCGCCGCCGATCCACCCCGTTCACGTCGCGCTTCAGCACTATTCGGAGGCGGTGGCGGCGGTGCGCCAGGACGGTCTGATCCGCGGCCACGCGAGCGACACCGCGGAGCGCTTCTTCGCGCTCGGCTTCTCGCTGGAGCAGATGCACCAGAACCTCTGCGACCTCGACCGCGTCGTTGGCGAATGGTCGGAGGCGGCAGCGGATGGGCCGGTGAAGGTGGCGGAGTGAGCCGGTGTGGGATGATCAGGCAGGGACCATCTCCCTGTCACGCTTGACCAGCAGTGCGACGGAGACGACTCCGGCCACCAACAATGCCCAGTCTTGCGGGATGCGGAGAAGAATCGCGGCACTGCCGCCGACGAGCGACCATAGAAACGGGATCACAATCAGCCAGCGCGAAACGGGGTGTCTTGTCAGCAGCAACATGCCGAAGCTGAAGATAGTGACGGGACACGGTGTGACCCCGAACATCGGCAGTTCGTTTGGAGGCTGCCCCATCTCAAGGCCGAACATTGGATAGATCGCTGCCGCGTAGAATATGAACACGACCCCGATAAATCCTGCCGGCCTCTCGTTGTAGCTGACATCCAGCTGCCTCTGGCACGCGCCGAAGTAGATGAAGGCCGCGGCCTGGACGACGAACAGCGCGCCGAAAATGTAAGCGAGCTTGTTGATCGTTGCGAAGAAGACCAGGTGATAGACGATGCCGGTCCATGCCCACATCGCTGCAAGGGTGCCGGCGACGATTTGACCGGACCACCTGCCCTTGTGAAACACCAGCAGGAAGGCCAGCCCGCCCAACAGGTAAGCTAAAACCTGCGCCGGCCAAATGGCCCTGTTGTAGCTCGCAAAAATGCCAAGGAATTGCTCGGCCGTGAACGGCAGCATGAATGCGGCTCCCTGTGGGAGGAGACGCTAGTCAACCGCCAGGATGCACCATTTGATCGGGATCAACGCGGATGCTCAGCCGGCCGCGGCACGTTGACCCATGTCGACAGCCGGCCAAGCGCGACGGTATTTCCCGTCGGGCTTTCGGCAATATAGCGGAGCTGACGCCTCTTCAGTTCACCCTAACGCTTCGTTGGCAGCGCAAGATAGCTGAACGGGCTGCGAAAGGAAAAGAACAGGTCGACGGACAGCGTCATCGCGCCGGTGCCACGATGCATCCCATCATGCTGCGGGCCACCAGCTTGTGGAACGGTGTGATGAGCGCGAGGTAGGTCCGTCCGAGCAGATTGTTCGTTTTCACCAGAGTGGTCAGCGTGACGTGGCGAAGCCTCGCCTCGCCGGCGACATCGACCACGATGCGGAAGTTGAGATGGGAATCATCGAAGCCGGCGATCAGCCGCTCTGGGGTCTCGCTCAGCACCGGAAACAGGCCGATCAGGCCGCCGGGCGCGTAGGCGCCTTCCCCCGATGTTTTCAGGCCGAGGGGTGTCACCAAGATGTTGCGCAGCCGCGTCAGCGCATCGACCCAGCGCGGACCGTGCAGCACCATTCGGGTGCAGGCCTCGCGCGCGGTCAGGGGTGCTGCGCCGATCTCTGCCTGAAAGGCATCGATGAACTGCGCGCCTGCCAGCACCGCGCCGGCGTCGACATCGGGGGGGATTTCGCGAACGGGTCCTGTCATCCCGCGATTTTGCGCGTCAACATGCGGAAGCGCAAGATCAAGAGTCCGGCATAGACGAACGATCCGATCGACAATCCGGTCCAGACGCCGACCGCGCCGAGGCCGGCATGGAAGGCGAGCACCCAGGCGATCGGGAAGCCGACGCACCAATAGCCTGTGGCCGCGAACACCAGCGTCATCCTGGTGTCGTTGATGCCGCGCAGGGCGCCGCCCATGATGGTCTGGAGCGCGTCGGCAATGAAGAAGGTCGCGCCGACCAGGAGCAGTGTCGCTGCGAGCGCGACCGTCGGCACGCTGGCCTCGCTGCTGCCGAGGAACAGCCGTCCCAGCTCGTAGCGCCCGAGGATGATCGCAACGGTCAGGGCTGCGACGAAGGCGATGCCGAGCACGGCCGCGACGAGGCCCGCGCGCCGGACGCCGGCCGGGTCGTCGCGGCCGAAAGCATGGCCGACCCGCACCGTCGCGGCCATGCCGATGCCGAGCGGGACCATGAACAGCACGGCGGTGACCTGGAGCGCGATCTGGTGCGCGGCGAGCGCGGTGATCGAGATCAAGCCCATCAGCAGCGCGGCCGAGGAGAACAGGCCGTATTCCAGCAGAAGCGAGAACGAGATCGGTGCGCCGATCACGATCAGCTGCCGCATCAGGGGCCAGTCGATCCGCCACAGATGCGCCAGCGGATGATAATCGCTGAACGGCTTGCGCCAGGCTGCAATGGCGAGCGCGGCGATGAAGGTGCCGAGATTGACCAGCGTGGTCGCAAGTCCCGCACCGAACAGGCCGAGCTGTGGCAGGCCGAACAGGCCGTGGATCAGGCAATAGACCAGCACGAAATTCGCAGGGATCGCCGCGAGCGTGATCCACAGCGGCGCCTGCGGCCGGTTCACCGCGCTCATCATGCTGCGCAGCGCGACGAAGCCGAGCGCCGGTGCGATGCCCCAGGCGAGGCCATTCAGATAACGCTGCGCGAGCGCGGCCGAATTCGGCGCCTGTCCGAGCGCCATCAGGATGTGCTCGCCATAGAGCGGCGAGGCCATCATCGGCAGCGAAATGAGAAACGCGACCCACAAGCCCACCCGCAAGGAGCGGCGGATGCGCCTGACGTCGCCGGCACCGAACGCCTGCGCGGCCAGCGGGGACACCGCAGCCATCAAGCCGAGCCCGAAGGTGAAGCTGACGAAATACACGGTGTGCGCAAGCGCCGCAGCCGCAACCGAATCCTCGCCGAGCCGCCCGATCAGCGCGAGATCGCTCGTGATCATCGCGATCTGCCCGAGCTGCGTCAGCATCATCGGCACGGCCAGCCGCAATGTCTCGACGAATTCCTGCGCGAGATGACTTTGCGCGCCGGTTTGCCCCGGCTGTTGTGGTTGGACGGTGTCGAGCATGGTGGCGTCCATAGCACAGCCGCACGTCGAAAACATGGCCCCTCTCGTGTCCCGGACGCGCGAAGCGCGAGCCGGGATCCAGGAGTCACGCACTCCGAGTTCGCGGCATGGCCCCGGCTCAGCGGCGCACCACTGACGTGCTGCGCTGCGTCCGGGGCACGAGACCATCATCGGTCTCGTAGAGTGGGCAAAGGCGCACTTGCGCCGTGCCCACGATCTGTCAATGATCGAGAGAGATGGTGGGCACGCTTCCGCCTTAGCTTCGAGCCACGGCGGACAAGTCGCTTTGCCCACCCTACGAGACTGCCGTCGCGGAGATTTCTCGCAAATCACCCTTTCCGCTCAGGCACGCGCCGGATCTTCGCACCCAGCGCGTTCAGCCGTTCGTCGATGCGTTCATAGCCGCGCTCGATCTGGTCGGCGTTGTTGATGGTGGAGGTACCCTCGCCGCAGATGGCGGCGAGCAACATCGCCATGCCGGCGCGGATGTCGGGCGAGCTCAGCGTCGCTCCGTGCAGCCGGCTGGGACCGGCGATGATCGCGCGATGCGGATCGCACAGCACGATGCGCGCGCCCATGCCGATCAGCTTGTCGACGAAGAACATCCGCGATTCGAACATCTTCTCGAACATCAGGATCACGCCCTCGCATTGCGTGGCGGTGACAATCGCGATCGACATCAGATCGGCCGGGAAGGCCGGCCAGGGCTGGTCCTCCAGCTTCGGCACGTGGCCGCCGAAATCGTCCTGGATCTTCAGCGTCTGGTTCGACGGCACGATCAGGTCGTCGCCCTCGACGCGGCAGACGATGCCGAGCCGCTCAAAACCCATGCGGATCGAGCGCAGATGCTCGACACCTGATCGCACGATGCGCAGCGGCGAGCGCGTCACGGCGGCAAGCCCGATCAGCGAGCCGACCTCGATGTGGTCGGGCTGGATCCGGTAGGTCGCTTCGCCCAGCGTCGCCGGTCCATGCACGATCATCGTGTTGGTGCCGATGCCCTCGATCTTCGCGCCGAGCGCGACCAGGAAGTTGGCGAGGTCCTGCACATGCGGCTCGGAGGCCGCGTTGCGCAAATAGGTGACGCCATCGGCGGCGACGGCCGCGACCAGCGCGTTCTCGGTCGCGGTGACGCTCGGCTCGTCCAGGAACACGTCGGCGCCGGTGAGCTTGGGGCAGCGGAATTCAAGCCGGTCGGTCGCGGTGACCTTGGCGCCCAACTGTTCCAGCGCGAGCACATGGGTGTCGAGCCGGCGCCGGCCGATGACGTCGCCGCCGGGCGGCGGCAGCATCACCTCGCCGCAGCGGGCGAGCAGGGGACCTGCAAGCAGGATCGAGGCGCGGATACGCACGCAGAGCTCGGGATCGAGATCGGCGGCGCGGATGCTCTTGGCGTGGATGTGCAGCGTGTTGCGCTCGGTCCATTCCGCGGAGGCGCCGACCGAGCGGACCAGCTCGACCAGCGTCTCGGTGTCGCGGATCCGCGGCACGTTCTCCAACGTCACTGGATGCTCGGTGAGCAGCGCGGCCGCGATGATCGGCAGCGCCGAATTCTTGTTGCCGGCCGGCTCGATCGAGCCCGAGAGCCGGTGACCGCCCTCGACGATATATTGGATGGGCGCCACTGGGTTCTCTCCGTCCTGGTGCGGTGGGGCGGGCTACTTTCGGGGCGGAAACTATAGGGAATTGAGCGCGGTAGCAATTGTGCAGGCCAGCTCCGAATTCGTTATTAGGCCCTCATGGTGAGGAGCGCGGAATGCGCCGATCCGGACGATGCTTCGCGTCGCCGGGAGAACCATGAAAGGCCCGGCTTTCGCCCGCGGCCATCCTTCGAGACGCCCGCTGTCGCGGGCTCCTCAGGATGACGACCTGAGCTTGAGGCGGCCGCCTCAATTGCGGAACAGATTGATGGCGCCGCCCTCGCCTTTGGTTTCGAAGTACATGAGATCGATGTAGATCGCAGCAGCGAGAACCAGCGCTCGCTCATCTTCCGTCAGACTGCGTTCCAGGTACTCCACCAGAAAATTGTCGCGGTCGGTGAACAGTTCAGAGCCGAGGCCAGACCATTTTTTCGCAACGCGCGCGCGCTCTTGCCCTCCGCGCATGAATGGAAAGGTCCAGACGCGCCAGAATGGCGAACTGACCTCGAGCACCACTCTTCCCTGCGCATCGTGCACATGGAAGCTCTTGGTGAGAATCGAAAACTGACGCTCGATGGTCCCGATGAGGCGGCCGTCGAGCGAACGTAGTTCCAGGCACTGAAAGAACCAGCGGAAGGGATGAATCCCGCGCATGACAGGCTGTCGCGCGTTGTCGAAAAAATGCACCTCAAAGGAACGCCAATGCCCGAATGCCTGCCGCCCGATGAAGCCGAGAAGCCCCTTTTGCTGTTCAGCCGCATAGAGTAGATCGCGGCCATTTTCATCGCGAATGCGGTATTTGTTGCGGGTTTCGAAACCGAAGAGCTCGGCCATTTCGAAGACCTGCTGCACGTACATTCGGCTCTGTCCAGCTAAAATCGGCAACATTCGTTCGAACCTCTTCCAGGGCCGCCTACGCCATTTCGTCGCGATTGGCGGGGGTGAGGTTCAGGAAGCGGTGTAGCCACAGTCGTCATGCCCGGGCTTCCACGTTCTTTGTTCCGCGGAGCAAGCCGTGGATGGCCGGGACAAGCCCGGGCCATGACGCAGAGGAGCCAGTCGCCCTCAAATATCGATCGTCGCGCTGAGCGAGTGTTCCTGAATGAAATCGCGGCGCGGTTCGACCACGTCGCCCATCAGCTTGGTGAAGATGTCGTCGGCCTCGTCGACCTCCTTGACCTTCACCTGCAGCAGCGAGCGCACCTCGGTGTCGAGCGTGGTCTCCCAGAGCTGTTCCGGGTTCATCTCGCCGAGACCTTTATAGCGCTGCAGCGTGATGCCCTTGCGGCCGGCTTCGGTGACGGCCTCGAACAAATCGACCGGGCCATGCACCACGTGCTCGCTGTCCTTGCGCCGCAGCTTGCCGGAACGGGCATAGACGTCCTGGAGCCTCGTCGTGTACTCGTCGAGCTTGCGAGCCTCGGCCGAGCCGAGCAGCGCGTCGTCGATGACGGCGGCTTCCTTGACGCCGCGCACGGTGCGTTCAAACAGGAAACCCTGGCCTTCGACGAATTGACCGATCCAGCCGCGCTCGACCTCCTCGGCCTGGTTGTCCAGCCGGCCTGCGATGTACTGCGCCGCGGCCGCAGCCTTCTCGGGATCGCCGTAGATCTCCTTGTTGAGCACGCCGGTAATCGCGGCCTGCTCCACCACCTTGCGGTTATAGCGGCTGTGCAGATTGCGCAGGATGCTGCGGACCACGCGGGCATCGTCGACCAGCGCGCGCAGGTCGCGCCCGGAGCGGTCGCCGCCAGTGCCGGGGATGTACACGCAATCATCGAGGCCGGCGTCGATCAAATAGTCTTCCAGTGCGCGCTCGTCCTTCAGGTACTGCTCGGACTTGCCGCGTGAGACCTTATAGAGCGGCGGCTGGGCGATATAGAGATAGCCGCCGTCGATGATGTCGCGCATTTGCCGATAGAAGAAGGTGAGCAAGAGCGTGCGGATGTGGGCGCCGTCGACGTCGGCGTCGGTCATCACGATGATCTTGTGATAGCGCAGCTTCTCGACCGAGAACTCGTCGCCGATACTGGTTCCGAGCGCTGTGATCAGCGTCCCGATCTGTTCCGACGACAGCATCTTGTCGGGACGGACGCGCTCGACGTTGAGGATCTTGCCGCGCAGCGGCAAGACGGCCTGGAATTCGCGGTTGCGGCCCTGCTTGGCGCTGCCGCCTGCCGAATCACCCTCGACGATGAAGAGCTCTGATTTGGCCGGATCCTTTTCCTGGCAATCGGCGAGCTTGCCGGGCAGCGAGGAGACCGAGAGCGGGCTCTTGCGCGTCAGCTCGCGCGCCTTGCGCGCAGCTTCGCGGGCGGCGGCGGCCTGGATCACCTTGCCGACGATCATCTTGGCCTCGGATGGATGCTCCTCGAACCAGGCCTGGAGCGCCTCGTTGAGGACGTTCTCGACCACCGGGCGCACTTCCGAGGACACAAGCTTGTCCTTTGTCTGCGACGAAAACTTCGGGTCCGGCACCTTCACCGACAGCACGGCGGTGAGGCCTTCGCGGCAGTCGTCGCCGGTCAGCGCGATCTTTTCCTTCTTCGCATTGGCCTCGGCATAGCCGTTGACCTGGCGCGTCAGCGCGCCGCGGAAGCCGGCGAGATGGGTGCCGCCGTCACGCTGCGGGATGTTGTTGGTGAAGCACAGCACGTTCTCGTGGTAGCTGTCATTCCACCACAAAGCGGCTTCGACACCGATGCCGTTGGCTTCCGACCGCACCATGATCGGCGTCGGCACCAGGGCCTTCTTGTTGCGGTCGAGATATTTGACGAACTCCTCGACGCCGCCGGAATAGTGCATCTCCTCGCGCTTCTCGACCGCATGGCGCATGTCGGAGAGGATGATGTTGACGCCGGAATTGAGGAAGGCGAGCTCGCGCAGGCGGTGCTCGAGCGTGGCAAAATCATATTCGACGTTCTTGAACGTCTCGGTCGAGGCCAGGAACGTCACCTCGGTGCCGCGCCGGCCCGGCGCATCGCCGACCACCTTGAGCGGTGCGACCGCATCGCCATGGGCGAACTCGATGTAATGTTCCTTGTCGTCGCGCCAGATGCGCAGGCCGAGCTTGCTCGACAGCGCGTTGACGACGGAGACGCCGACGCCGTGCAGGCCGCCGGAGACCTTGTAGGAGTTCTGGTCGAACTTACCGCCGGCGTGCAGCTGGGTCATGATGACCTCGGCCGCCGAGATGCCTTCGCCCTTGTGGATGTCGACAGGAATGCCGCGGCCGTCGTCGCGCACGGTGACGGAATTGTCGGCATTGAGCACGACGTCGACGCGCGTGGCGTGGCCCGCCAGCGCTTCGTCGATGGCGTTGTCGACGACCTCGTACACCATGTGATGCAGGCCCGAGCCATCATCGGTGTCGCCGATATACATGCCGGGGCGCTTGCGGACGGCATCGAGCCCCTTGAGCACGCGGATCGATTCCGCGCCGTATTCGCTCGCGGTGGAGGGCTCGTTTTCGGCAGCTTGCTGCCGAGCAGGTTCTGTCATGAGAGGCCTTCGAAATGTCGCCCGAATCAGCCGCGCAAAAGGCGCCGATTTGGAAGCTATTTGTGCCACGAAAGAGGGCTTGCGCCTAGCGCAAACTATCTTCCGGCAACCCTTTGAGTAGATGGGGTTTTTGGCCCTGATTTCAAGGCATTCGAAGGCCGATTCCGAGGCTGGCGAAAAGCCCGATTCGAGACTTCGTTTTTAGCCCTCAAAGGCGTGGATTTTGCGGGGGGCGCAGGGGCGTCCAGGGCGGGGTTCACTGGTCGTCGTCATGCCCGGCCATGACGGTGCGCAGAAGCTGGGAGCGCAGCCTCAGTAGATCTGGGACGGCTTCTTGTCGTCGCTGAGGTCCCAGGCCTCCCCTGCGGCCAGGGTGACGGTATCGGCGCGCAGCAGAAGGCCAAATGCGCGCAGCTCGTAGCGATATGTGCCCGGCGGCAGATCCAGCGTTTGGGGATGATTTTCGCCACCAGCGATCTCAATGGTTTGATCATTGATGATAAGCGAAGCCACGTTCGGCCTGAGATAGCCGAAGATCAGCCGGGCTTGTCCTGCCGTCGGCAGGAAGTTGGCCTTGGCCGCGACCTCGGTATTTCGCTGCACCAGGTCGACCGTGGTTTCGCCCTTGGCGCGGTCGAGCGTCAGCGTGCCCGGTCCCTTCGGGGAAGCGAAGACGAGCAGCGCGCGATCGGCGGCGACCATCGTGCCTTCCGGCTTTTCCTGCCAGCCGCGCTTTCCGAGCTCTGTGCGGTAAAAGGCCAGGACGTCGTTGAGTTCTGCGGGCACCTGGGCTTTGAGCTCGACCCGGAAAGGGGTTTCGACGCCGGACGCGCGCGAGGTGCTGAAGCTTGAGTGGCTGGCTCGCGTCGGCACCGGCATGTCGGCGTGGGGATCTGCGGCAGTCAGCGGCTCCTGCGAGCAGCCTGCAAGAAGGGCGAGGCCGCATGCCAGTAGCCATCTTGCGGGGACCTTCGTCCCGCGCCTTACCGTCGTCATGCCCACTCTCCAGGGATGTCGTGCGTCGCGATTTTCGCGCGATGCACCGGCTGCGACGCCGTCGCCGCCGTCTCTCGACGACTAGTCGCGCTACGGATCGGCCAGGTTCAACCCGGCCGATCCAGGCAAGGGCTACGATCAATACATCTGCAGCGGCAGCACCTCGCCGGTCGGACCCACCATCAGGCCCCAGGCATCGCCCGCGACGAGCTCGATCGTTGCGTTGCGCCCCGACTGCCCCGCGACTTTCAGCGTGTATTGATACTTGCCGGGCGGCAGATCGAGCATCGGACCTTTCGGCGATTGCGGGCCACTGGCGCCGGCCGCAACCTTGACGGTCTGCTTGTTGATGGTGAGCACGGCGTCCTGGTTACCCATATTGCCAAGCAGCAGCTTGGCCCGACCCGGCTTGGGCATGATGTCCGCTTTGGTCGCGGCTTCAGGGTTCTTCTGCACCAGATTGACCGACGTCTCGCCGTTGGCGCGGCCGAGCTTCAACACGGCCGGCCCCTGCGGCGAGGCGAAGGCGAGCTGCACGCGATCAGCGGTCGTGACTGCGCCCTCAGGCTTCTCCTGCCAGCCGAGCCTTGTCAGCTCGCTGCGATAGAAGGCGAGCACCTCGCCGAGCTCGGCCGGCACGCTGGCTTCGAGCTCGCGGCGGAACGGCACCTCGATGCCGGGCAGCTTTGCCGTGCCAAGCCCGGTCGAGCTGTGCTGCTTCGGCACGGGCAGCACAGAGTCCGGATCCGCTTCCAGCGGGGCGGATGCCTTGGCTTGCGTTGCAGCAGGATCATTGCTCGCCGGCTGGCTGGGCGAGGCAGGCTTGGCGGCAGCAATCCTCAGGCCGGATCCGTTGGCGCTGACGTTCACCTTCGGGCCCATTTGCATCAAGGTCATCGAGATCGACTTGCCGGCCTTGGAAAATTCCAACACCGCCATGTTGGGCTGGTTGATGACGGAGGGCTGCTCCTTCCAGCCGGCGGGCTTCATTGAGGCGCGGTAGAAGGCGGCCAGCGCCTTCACGCTCGATGTCGAGTTGAATTCGAGCCGGCCGTTGCCGGACTCCACCTCCTGTGCGGTCTCGGGCACCGGCAGCGGCGCGTTGCTGCCGGCGAGCGCCTGCAGCGGGGCATCGGACAGCGCGGCGGCCTGCGCCTTGCGCCTGATAGCGTCCTCGGCGAGGACCTGCTTCGTCATCGCCTCGGCGTCCTTCATGAATTGGTCGTCGGCGTCCTTCTTCGCCTTGGCGCGGGCGGCGAGCACGCTCTCTTTCACCTGTGCGATCAGATGGACCATGGTGAAATCGTATTTGCGGCCAAGATGCAGCACGCCATTCTCTTCCGGCGAGGAGAATTTCAGTGCGATCTCGTCGCCGGGGGCGAGCGGTGCATTTCCCTCTTCCGTCCAGCCCCGGCTTGCAAATTCGCGATGGTAGAAGGCCTCCACTGCGGGCAGGTCGGCAAGGGCCGCGACGATCAGCTCGCGCGTTGATGTTCGGGCGTTGCCCCTGCCCGAGGATGATTTGAATGGCTTCGGCTCCGGCAGGCCGGCCGCATCGCCCGCCTCCAGATCAGTGGGCAGCGCGAACGGCGCGATCCTGATGTCGACATTGGTGCGCCCGTCGTCGCGACGGGTCAGCGTCAGCATCACCGGCTTCTGCTTGTAGAAGCCGCTGCTCTCGTCATCGTCATGGCCGTAGAACGCACGCACGCCGTTCGGAACTGACGCGGTCAGGTCCGCGTTCGGCCAGCTTGTCGCCGTCTCAGGCGTGAGCTTGCGCCAGCCGATCGCGGCCATTTCTTTCGCATAGAAATCCGCCGTCGCGTCGAGGGCGCTGGGCGCGATGCAGCCGAGATAGGGCCGCGTCTCGTCGAACACGAGATCGATTGCGCCGTCGGGGAACGGGACATTCGCATAGATGCGGGTTGGACGGTAGGAGACCGACGACTGGTCGGGTCGGCTGAGGCCCTCCGTGAAGAAGACGGACAGTCCCTGCCGTCCCTTCTTGAAGACGAAATTGCTGTTGGTCTCGTCGAGCGGGCGGATGTAGGGCACCCAGCCCTCGGCGATGAGCATTTTCTTCACGGCGGCCGATGTCACCGCGACCGCGGTCGGCACACCATATTGCACCCGGGAGGGATCGGAGGTGTCCTGGATCGCGCCTGGCAGCATCGGCACCGTGTGAGGGTCGATATAGCCGGCGTCGAATTGCGTCGCGCCTGCGGCGCTCGCCATCAGCAACAGGCCGCAGGCGAGCAGCAGCCCGTGCGCCGGGGCTTGCGTCCCGCGTTTGATCATCGACATCGGCAAAACTCCCGGATTCGCGCCTCAGACGACTAGTCGCTGATGGAACTCGGGAGGTTCAAAGGCGCTCAGTACAGCAGGAGCGGCGACCAGGCTTCTCCGTCGCGCCCGATCGTGAGCTCCCAGGTGTCACCGGCGGCAAAGTCGAGGACGTGGGCGATGGCTGGATGACCCGGCACGTCCACCTCGTAGGCATATTTGCCGGGCTGCAGGTCCAGCGACACCGCATGGGTGCCCGCGGCGCGCGTGATGGTCCGGTCATTGATGGTGAGCGTGGCTTCGGTCTCGCTGATATTGGAGAACACCAGCTTCGCCTGGCCGGGCTCGGGCATGACGTTGGCGTCGGTCGCGACGGATGCGTTCTTCTGCACCAGATCGACCGTGGTGCCCGAATCCTTGCGATCGAGCGCCAGCATGCCGGGGCCGACCGGGGAGACGAAGGCAAGCTGGACGTGATCGGCGGAGACCACTGCGCCATCATGCTGCTCCTGCCAGCCGAGCTTTCCGAGCTCGGTGCGGTAGAAGGCGAGCACGTTGCCGAGCTCGGCGGGCACCGTCGCTTCAAGCCTCGTGCGAAGCGGCGTCTCAACGCCCCGCACGACGGTGGTGTGGATGCCGCGGTAGCTGTAACGGGTCGGCGCCGGCAGCTTGGTGTCGGGATCCGGCGTCAGCTCGGAGGAAAACAGCATTGGGAGACGGGGCGCCCAGCCGCTGGCGGTGGCCGCGATCAGGCAGCTCGCGAGCAAGGCGATGCCGCACACGAACAGCCGCCATCGTGCCGGGACTTGCGTCCCGCGCCTTACCGTCGTCATGGTCTTTCTCTCCAGGGATATCGCGCGTGTCGATCGCGCGACTGCAACGGCTGCGACACCGCCCAGTGCGGCCTCACAGTTCTAGTCGCGTTCCGAATAGGCCGGGTTCAACAAAACGGGCTAGCGCCGGGCGGAAACGCGTCCGCTCTCGACGTCGAACACTTCGCCTCCTGCGCCGATCTCGGCAAATGCAGCAGGATCGGCGCCGGTGAGCCACACCTGCGCGCCGAGCTTGCGCAGCTCGTCGAACAGCGCGGCGCGCCTGTTGGGATCGAGATGGGCGACGACCTCGTCGAGCAGCAAGAGCGGCACGATGCCGGTCATCTCGGCGACCAGCGTCGCGTGCGCCAGCACGAGGCCGATCAGGAGCGCCTTCTGCTCGCCGGTGGAGGCATCGCGCGCCGGCATGCTTTTTGGCGCATAGACGACCTGGAGGTCGGTGAGATGCGGGCCGTCGGTGGTGCGGCCGGCAATGGCATCGCGCGGCCGGTTGTCGCGCAGGATCTGGCGGTAGCGGTCCTCGACCGAGGTCGCGGTCTCCTCGAGCAGCGCGTTCTCCATCCAGCCGTCGAGCGCGATTTGCGCTGAGGGAAACGCGGACGCCTGCGCGCGCGCATTCAGCATGCCGGTGAGCCGCGCCGCGGTCTGGCCGCGCGTTGCGGCGACGGCGACGGCAAGCTCGGCGGTCTCGCGCTCGATCGCGTCGCACCAATGGTCGTCGTAATTGCGCGTCTCGAGCAGGCGGTTGCGCGAACGTAGGGAGCGCTCCAGCGCGTTGATGCGGCTGGAATGCTCGCTGTCGATGGCGAGCACCAGGCGATCGAAGAAGCGCCGCCGCTCGGACGCCGCGCCCATGAATAGCCCGTCCATCGCCGGCGTCAGCCACACCATGCGGATGTGGTCGCCGAAGCTGGCTGCGGAATTCACCGGTTCGCGGTCGATGCGGCAGCGCCGGCTCACCGCAGCATCCGCGCGCGGCGGCTCGATGCCGGTGCCGAGCGTGGCGAGCCCCAGCGCGCCCTCGACCTGCGCGGACACGGCCCATGAGCCGTCGCCCTGGTTGTCGGCGACATCCTCCAGCGTGGCGCGCCGCAGGCCCCGTCCCGGCGACAGGAACGAGATCGCCTCGATGCAATTGGTCTTGCCCGCCCCGTTCGGCCCGACCAGCGCCACCATGTCGGCCGCCGTCTCGAGCCCCGCCGCCCGGTAATTGCGAAAATGCGTCAGCGTCAGGCGATGAATGCGCGAGGGGGTCATGGAAATCCGCTTTACGTCATGCCCGGCCTTGTGCCGGGCACCCACGTTCTTGGCTCTGAAGACGTGGATGGCCGGGACAAGCCCGGCCATGACGGATGTAATCAGTGCGAAGAAGGCCGGTAGCCCCTCACACCCGCATCGGCATCAGCACGTACAGCGCGCTCTTGTCGTCCTTGTCCTGCACCAGCGTCGGCGAGCCGGGGTCGGCGAGCTTCAGCACTGCGACGTCGCCTTCGATCTGGGCGGCGATGTCGAGCAAATAGCGGGAGTTGAAGCCGATATCGAGGGCGTCGGAGGCGTACTCGACCTCGAGCTCTTCGGTGGCGCTGCCTGAATCCGGGTTGGTCACCGACAGCACCAGCTTGCCCGCCGACAGCGACAGTTTGACCGCGCGGCCGCGCTCGCTGGAGATGGTGGAGACGCGGTCGACCGCGTTCTCAAAGTCCTTCTTGTCGACGACGAGCTCCTTGTCGTTTCCTTGCGGAATGACGCGGCCGTAATCGGGGAAGGTGCCGTCGATCAGCTTCGAGGTCAGCACCACGTTGCCGATGGTGAAGCGGATCTTGGCCTGCGACAGCTCGATCGTCATCTCGGCATCGGTGTCCTCGATCAGGCGCTGCACCTCGCCGACCGTCTTGCGCGGCACGATCACGCCGGGCATGCCCTCGGCGCCCTTGGGCTGCACCAGATCGAGCTGGGCGAGCCGGTGGCCGTCAGTGGCGACGCCGCGCAAGGTCGCGGCCTTCGCGGTTCCGGCCGCGTGCAGATAGATGCCGTTGAGGTAATAGCGCGTCTCCTCCGTCGAGATCGCGAACTGGGTGCGGTCGATCAGCCGCTTGACGTCCTTGGCGGCGAGATTGAACGAATGCGAGAGGTCGCCGGCAGCAAGGTCAGGAAAATCGTTCTCGGGGAGGGTCTGCAGCGTGAAGCGCGAGCGGCCGGCGCGGATTGCCAGCACGGCGCGATCACCGTCGGCCTCCAGCACGATCTGCGAACCGTCAGGCAGCTTGCGCACGATGTCGTAGAACATGTGCGCCGGCACCGTGGTCGAGCCGGCTGTCGCGGTTTCCGCCGGCAGCGTCTCGGTCACCTCGAGGTCGAGGTCGGTTGCCTTCAGCGACAATTTCGCGTTCTCGGCGCGCACCAGCACGTTGCCCAGGATCGGAATCGTGTTGCGGCGCTCGACCACGCGGTGGACATGGCCAAGCGATTTCAGGAGTTGCGCGCGTTCGACCGTAACCTTCATTGCACTACTCGCCCGATCCCCAAAGATGGAAAAAGCCGGGCGGAGGACAACGCGCCGCGGCACCGAAGACCCTGGGAAGGCCGGATCATCCAGCCGATATGACCAAAGCCCTCAGGGTCGCGCAAGGTGGCGCGGATGGCCCCGGGATTCAAGGGAGCGGGAGCCAGTTCCCCACGATTTACCCGCCCAAACGAAACCCGCCGTCCTGGCATGGCCGGGACGGCGGGTGGTGGTGGGGGAAAGCCTTAGGCGTTTATTCCTGAAGCTGGCGCTTCAGCGACTCCACTTCCTCGGACAGCGCATTGTCCTTGGACACCAGGGCCTCGATCTTGCGCACGGCGTGCAGCACCGTGGTGTGGTCGCGGCCACCGAAGCGGCGGCCGATCTCGGGGAGCGAGCGCAGGGTCAGCGTCTTGGCGAGGTACATCGCCACCTGGCGCGGGCGCACCACGTTGGCGGTGCGGCGCGAGGAGAGGAGGTCGGAGCGGCTGACATTATACTGCCGCGCCACCACGCGCTGGATGTCCTCGATCTTGATCCGCTTCGGCTCCGAGGGGCGGATCAGGTCGCGCACCTCGCGTTCGGCCATCTCCAGCGTCACCGGCTGGTTGTTCAGCTTTGAGTGAGCGAGCAGCCGGTTGATCGCGCCTTCGAGATCCCTGCCGTTATGGGTGATGGCGCGCGCCAGATAATGCAGCACCTCTTCCGGGACGTCGAAAGTCGCATGATGGGTGCGGGCCGCCGCGACGCGCGATTTGAGAATGCCGTGGCGCAGCTCCTCGCCGAGCGAGCCCATCTCGACCACGAGGCCGCCGGCGAGCCGCGAGCGGACGCGGTCGTCCAGGCTCTCGAGATCGGACGGCGGACGGTCGGCCGCGATCACGACCTGGCGGCCGGCATCGATCAGCGCGTTCAGCGTGTGACAGAACTCGGCCTGGGTCGACTTGCCCTGCAGGAACTGGAGATCGTCGATCACGAGCACGTCGATGCCGCGCAGCGCTTCCTTGAAGGCGAGCGCCGTCTGCGTCTTCAGCGCGGCGACGAAGCCGTACATGAATTTTTCCGCGGTGAGATAGAGCACCTTGCGCTCGTTGCCGGAATTGCCGGCCCAGGTCACGGCCTGGAGCAGATGCGTCTTGCCGAGGCCAACGCCGGCATGGATGTAGAGCGGGTTGAACATCACGGGGTCGCCGCGGCGACCTTCCGCGACCTGGCGCGCGGCCGCATGGGCCAGCGTGTTGGAGCGGCCGACGACGAAGCTTGCAAAGGTCAGGCGCGGATCGAGCGGGGAGCCGCCGAGCGCATCATGATTGGCGGAAACAGGCGCGGTGGCAGTCGAGCGCAGCTCGGGGGCGGGCGCACGGCGCGCCTCGACCGGCGCGGGCGCTTCCTTCGGCTGCACCACCGGGCGCACCGCGGAGCGGACGGTGAGGTCGATGCGATGCACTTCCGGCATCTCGGCCTGCCAGCATGACAGCACGCGCTCGGCATAATGGGCCTGGATCCAGCTCTTCAGGAAGCGCGTCGGCACCGACAGTCGCACGCTCTCTTCCTGCACGCCTTCGAGATCCATGCGCGCAAACCAGCTCGTATAGACGTCTTCGCCAACGTTCGAGCGCAGCCGATTCTTCACGCGTGACCAGCGATCCTGTTCCGAGTTCGTCATCAT